>NZ_LWKZ01000001.1:0-3711 GCF_001905005.1 Streptomyces sp. CB02923
CGCCCGCTCACTCGGGCCGCGCCGGGCCTGCTCACGGATGGCGTGCAGCTCGGCGACCCGCCCGCGGGCGTCGTTCGCCTCGGCGGGCACATCTTCGACAGTGGTCATGTATCGACGGTACGTGGCCGGGGCCTCCGGAACCGATGTCGGTTTCGTACAACGTCGGAAGCGATTTGGTGGGCAGGCAGCACAGAAGCCTGCTGTACGCGGCCCGCGTCCGGCCGCATGGGCACGCCAAAGGGCTTCAGCGATATGTATGAGCCCTACAAAGCCCACCCGCGTGGCGTTGTGGCAGTCCACTGCCCGGCCGGTCGCCGCGGGACCGTGGTCCGGGCCCGCGCGACGCCGTGGCCAGGCGGAACGGCGGTCAGCGCGGGGTGACCGTACAGGTGTGGGTGGTGCAGGCGGTACCGGGGGCGATCTGCAGCCGGAGCGCCGGAGCGGTCGCCAGAACTCTGACGGAGGGGTCGGCGGCGAGCACCGCGCGGACCGGGCGGTCCCAGACCACCTCGAACGGCTCACCGGTCCGCGGCGGCTCGGCGACACACAGTGCCGCCGTCCGGCCGCCGCGCCGCCCGTGCGCGGACCGGGCGGGCCGCTCGCGCAGCAGGACGCTCGCGGGCGCCGTCACGGTCAGGCCCCCGGCCGACCCGGCCTGCCAGAAATTGGCGGCGGTGAGGCTCAGTGAGGGGATCGCGACCGCCTGCCGCTCGCCGGTGTTGGCGAGGACGGCCAGCCAGTGGCGGTCGGCGGACCGGGCGGCGAGGGCGCGCGGGCCCGCTCCGGGCATCAGCAGGTACGCGTACGCGGCGTCCGCCGGGTCGGTGCCGTGGTCGAGCCAGAGCGTCAGGTAGCGGCGGGTGAACGGTTCGGGCGAGCCGCCGGTGTTGATGTCGCTCCACGCGCCCGTGCGGGTGTCGCGCAGTGCGTGCGGGACCGTTTCCCCGCCGCCCGGCAGGCGGGGGAAGACGTACCCGCCGTGCCCGGCCAGGTGCATCCAGCGGGCGCGCGGGAAGGTCAGCGGGCGGCCGGGGGCCGCGGGCTGCCGTACGCCGTCGACGGTCAGCGTCTGCGTCCCGGCAGCGCCCAGGTTGCGGTTGTCCACGACCGTCTCGGCGGGCACGCCGTCGCGGGAGGTGATGCCGGTGCCCAGGCAGACGACGCAGTCCGCGGCGAAGAACCACGACTTCTTGGCGCGCAGGGTGGAGGACAGGCCGCGCACGTCCTGCCCGGCCACGGCGAACTCGCCGTCGGTGGTCCCGCCCACCCACCGCGCGGCGGGCTTCGGCTCGCCCCAGCCGCCGCCCTCGTTGTCGGCGAGCCGTTTGGCGGACACGGTCGTGCCGGGCAGGCGGTACGGGTCGACGGTGGGCCAGAAGGCGTCCGTGTACTGGTCGTTCGCGACGTCGCGGCCCCACCAGTAGAGCATTCCGGCGCCGGTGTGCCAGCCGCGCGGGTTCTCGCCGTTGCCGTTCTCGTAGTACGTGATGCGGTCCGAGGCCATGGCCAGGCCCGCGGCCCAGCCGGGGCGGCGGTGCACGGCCCGGTCCATGGCCGGGAAGAGCCGGTGGGCGACGGGTTCGGGCGCGACCGGGCCGCCGTCGTCCGCGAGCGCCTTGAGGCGGGCGAGGTCGGCGATCTCGTACTGCCGGTCGGCGAGCACCGGGTAGGCCGTGTCGCGCCGGATCCAGCCCCGGACCATCGCCTGCCAGCGCTCCCGCTCCCGGACTCCGGCCGACTCCGCCAGCAGGGCGACGGCGGCGACCAGGGCGTGGCCGTGGAAGTGGTCGCCGCGCATCACCCGGCGCTCGTCGGCGCGCAGGTAGCCGCGGCTGATGGCGCGCCCGTTGACGCTGTCCATCATCAGGCCGTTGTAGAGCAGGGGCGCGTAGGCGTGTTCCACGCTGTCGGAGATGATTTGGCGCTTCGGGTCGGTGACGGCCCAGTCGGTCCCGTCGAGCAGGGTGAAGAGGCGGCCGAGCCCGTCGAGCAGGACGAAGCCGTAGGTGCCGGAGTAGGCGACCCAGGTGTGCTGGACGAAGGAGCCGTCGGCGTAGAGGCCGTCGCCCTTGGTGACGTACGGGAAGACCGGGGACAGGGCGTCGCGGGCCAGCGCGATCTTCGCCGGGGCCCGGCCGAGGATGCCGCGCAGCGCCACGGCGCGGCACAGGTCGACGCGGTTGGCGCCGGTGCTGGTGCCGGTGTAGTCGCCGAGCATGCCGTCCGGGACGAAGTGGTCGACGGCGGCCAGGTAGCGGGCCCGCCGGTCCTCGCCGAGCTGCTCGTACAGCATCGCGACGGTGTCCAGGAGGAGCCGGGGGCTGCCGATCTGCCACTCCCACCAGTTGCCGTAGCGCGCGGTACCGGAGTGGTAGACGGTGTCGTGCACGTGGTCCAGGCCCTTGACGATGTCGGTGGCGAGGCCTGCGTCCCCGGTCAGGCCGGTGCCGGGCTGGGCGTGGGCGCGGGCCATGGTGGCGAGGCGGCTGTAGCTGCGGGTGATGCCGGCGGGCGGGTCGAAGGGGCTGTCGGGCCAGAGCGAGCCGGCGGCCGGGCGCATGGCCGCGCGGAATCCGCGGGCCAGTTCGCCGGTCTCCTTCAGGCGGGCGGCGTACGGTTCGGCGGCGGGGTCGAAGCCGGTGCCTAGTTGGATGCCGAGCCAGCGGCGGCGCAGGGCCGTGTACGGGTCGCCGTCGGCGGCGTGCGCGGCGGGGGCCGGTCCGGCGGCGAGCGCGGGCGTCAGCGCCAGGCCGAGCGCGCCCGCTCCGGAGAAGCCGAGGAAACCCCGGCGGGACCAGACGGGGGAAGGCGGCACGGTCCGTCCTCTCCGTGAACGTCAAGTGCGTACGGAAACGGTCTGGTGGAACGGTGACCGACGGTCTAGCACGGGCTCCGGCAGCACGACAATGCCCATGACACGTCCGCCGAGAACACCCCGCATCACTCCCCCGCGACCCAACTGTTGAAACTTGAACTAGATCGCGCTACGCTCAATCTCGTTGAAGGTTTAACAAACCTGTCCATCCACTTCCGAGGAGGAGCCATGGCTCTGTTCACCCGCAAGCGCGCCACGGCCACGGCCGCGGACACCGGCCGCACCACCACCCACCGGCCCGCCGCCGTCCTCGACGCCGACCCGGCTCTGGCCGCCCTGACCGGCGACTACACCATCGACCCGGCCCACAGCCGGATCGGCTTCACCGTCCGGCACGCCATGGTCACCAACGTCCGCGGCTCCTTCGGCAGCCACCAGGGCACGCTGCACCTCGACGGCGCCGACCCGGCCCGCTCCACCGCCTCCGTCGACGTCACGATCGCCTCCGTCGACACCGGCATCGCCGACCGCGACGCCCACCTGCGCGGCGCCGACTTCTTCGACGCCGACGCCTTCCCGCTGATGACGTTCCGCTCCACCGCCGCCGAGCGGGTCGGCTCGGACACCTACCGCGTCACCGGCGACCTGACGATCAAGGACGTCACCCGGCCGCTCACCATCGACCTGGAGTTCCAGGGCACGGCGACCGACGTGTACGGCGCCGAGCGCGCCGGGTTCGAGGGCAGCGCCGAGATCCTGCGCTCCGACTGGGGCCTGACCTGGAACGCGGCGCTGGAGACCGGCGGCGTGATGGTGAGCGACAAGGTCAAGCTCACCTTCGACATCTCCGCGGTGAAGGCCGCCGCCTGAGCCGAAGGCTCCTGCAGACCCCGCGG
>NZ_LWKZ01000001.1:3774-1452656 GCF_001905005.1 Streptomyces sp. CB02923
ACCCCGCGGGCTACTCCTGCGGCTCGACCCCGGCCCGCATCAGCCCGTACGCGTACGCGTCGTCCAGTGCCTGCCACGACGCGGCGATGACGTTCTCGGCGACACCGACCGTGGACCACTCGCTCTGCCCGTCGCCGGTGGACACCAGGACGCGGGTGATCGAACCGGTGCCCAGCCGGCCCTCCAGGATGCGGACCTTGTAGTCCACCAGCTCCAGCTCCGCCAGCTGCGGGTAGATCCGCTCCAGGGCCACCCGCAGCGCCCGGTCCAGCGCGTGCACCGGGCCGTTGCCCTCGGCGGTGGCCACCAGCCGCTCGCCCTTGGCCCACAGCTTCACCGTCGCCTCGTTGGCGTGCGTACCGTCCGGCCGGTCCTCGACGATCGCCCGCCACGACTCCACCCGGAAGTACCGCAGCGGCCGGCCCTCCGCCTCCTCGCGCAGCAGCAGCTCGAAGGAGGCGTCGGCGGCCTCGTACGTGTACCCGGCCAGCTCGCGTTCCTTGACCCGCTCCACGACCCGGCCGACCAGCTCCCGGTCGCCGCTCAGGTCGAAGCCCAGCTCCTTGCCCTTCAGCTCGATGGACGCGCGTCCCGCCATGTCGGAGACCAGCATCCGCATGCTGTTGCCGACCAGCGCCGGGTCGATGTGCTGGTACAGGTCGGGATCGACCTTGATCGCGGAGGCGTGCAGTCCGGCCTTGTGCGCGAACGCGGAGACGCCGACGTACGGCTGGTGCGTGGACGGCGTGAGGTTCACGACCTCGGCGATGGCGTGCGAGATGCGGGTGGTCTCGGCCAGCTTGCCCGCGGGCAGGACCTGGCGCCCGTACTTCAGCTCCAGGGCCGCCACGACCGGGAAGAGATTGGAGTTGCCGACCCGCTCGCCGTAGCCGTTCGCGGTGCACTGCACGTGCGTGGCGCCCGCGTCCACGGCGGCGAGGGTGTTGGCCACCGCGCAGCCCGTGTCGTCCTGGGCGTGGATGCCCAGGCGCGCACCGGTGTCCGCCAGCACGGTCCGCACGACGGCCGCGACCTGCGCGGGGAGCATTCCGCCGTTGGTGTCGCAGAGCACCACCACGTCGGCGCCGGCCTCGCTCGCGGTCCGTACGACCTGCTTGGCGTAGGCCGGGTCCAGGGCGTACCCGTCGAAGAAGTGCTCACAGTCCAGGAAGACCCGGCGGCCCTGCGCGCGCAGATGGGCGACGGTGTCCCGCACCATCGCGAGGTTCTCCTCCGGCGTGGTGCGCAGCGCCAGCTCCACGTGCCGCACGTGCGACTTGGCGACCAGCGTGACGACCGGTGCCTGCGACTCCAGCAGCGCGGCGACCTGCGGGTCGTCCTCGACCCGTACGCCCGCCTTGCGGGTGGCGCCGAAGGCGACCAGCCGGGCGTGCCGGAAGTCGATCTCCGCACGGGCCCGCTCGAAGAACTCGGTGTCCCGGGGGTTGGCGCCGGGCCAGCCGCCCTCGATGAAGCCCACGCCGAAGTCGTCCAGGTGCCGGGCGATGGTCAGCTTGTCCGCGACGGTCAGGTTGATGCCCTCGCGCTGGGCTCCGTCGCGCAGCGTCGTGTCGAAGACGTGGAAAGCGTCGGACAACGCGGGTTCGGGTACGTCCGTCATGCTCGTCTGGCTCCTGTCGGGTCTCGGTTTACCGGAATGACCGGTTCCACCGCCCCCTCATGGTCCCGCGCGCTCCGCCGCCGGCGAAAGGTGGGCCGGAAACGAAAAAACCTCTCGCGGATGCGAGAGGTCTGCGCGCGGGTCTGGGGCGACGGTGACCGCGCCGTACTCGGTGCGTACGGGGCGGTCACTGCGGACCGGCGCGCCTGCTGCCAATAATCGTGGCGAACGGGAGCATGGGGGCATCCTGCCACAGGTTCCCGGGGGGCGGCCGGGTATCTCACAGTGCGGGCCACTGGGGGTGGCCGGTCCTGTTGTCCTCAAGCTCCCCCAGCTACCGCTGGGAGGTGCCCCCAGACGGGCTGGATTGTGCCGGCTGCGGGCTTGAGATGGGCTCCTGCTTTGTCGGCTTCACCCGGTTGAGGTCGATCGTCTTCGTTTCGCGCATCGTCACGTAGACGATCAGGGAGACCGCCGCGCAGCCCGCCACGTACCAGTAGTAGCCCGATTCGATGCCGCCCTTCTTGAACCACAGGGCGACGTACTCGGCCGTGCCGCCGAAGAGGGCGTTGGCGATGGCGTACGGGAGGGCGACGCCGAGGGCGCGGATGCCGGTGGGGAAGAGTTCGGCCTTCACGCAGGCGTTGATCGAGGTGTAGCCGGTGACGACGAGCAGGGCGAGCAGCGCGAGGCCGAGGGCCGGCCAGAAGCTGCCCGCGTGCCGCAGCAGGGTCATGATCGGCACGGTCAGGAAGGTGGAGCCGACCGCGAAGGTGATCAGCAGCGGGCGGCGGCCGATGCGGTCGGAGAGCTTGCCCGCCAGCGGCTGGATGCACATGAAGACGAACAGCGCGCAGAAGCTGACCAGCGAGGCGGTCGGTTTGTCCATCCCGGCGCTGTTCGAGAGGTACTTGGTGAGGTAGGTCGTGTACGTGTAGTACGCGACGGTGCCGCCCATGGTGAGGGCGATGACGAGGAACGCCTCGCGCCGGTGGGCCCACAGCGCCTTGAGCGTGCCGCGCTCCGGGTCGCTGTGTGCGCTGTCGTCCTGCGCGTACACCTCCGTCTCCAGCATGTTGCGCCGCAGGTAGAAGACGATGGCCGCGCCGAGCGCGCCGATGATGAACGGGATGCGCCAGGCCCAGCTGTGCAGGGCCTCCTCGGACATGGTGCGCTGCAGGAGGATCTGGAGGCCGAGGCCGAGGAGCTGGCCCGCGGTCATGGACACGTACTGGAAGCTGGAGGCGAAGCCGCGCCGCCCCGGGGCGGACGCCTCGGTGAGGTAGGTGGCGCTGGCCGCGTACTCGCCGCCGACCGACAGCCCTTGCAGCATCCGGGCGATGAGCAGCACGGCGACGCCGCCGTACCCGGCCACCGCGTAGGTCGGCGCGACGGCGATGAGGATGGCCGAGGCGGACATCAGGGTGACGGTGAGGGTCAGCGCGGCCTTGCGGCCCTTGCGGTCACCGACCCGGCCGAGCACCCAGCCGCCGACCGGCCGCATGAAGAAGCCGACCGCGAAGATCCCCATGGTGTTCATGAGGTTGGCGGTGTCGTTCCCCTTCGGGAAGAAGGAGTCGGCGAAGTACACCGCGAAACTGGCGTACACGAACCAGTCGAACCACTCGACCATGTTGCCGGCCGAGCCGACCCAGATCTTCTTCCACTGCTCTCGTCCCATGACGGATCACGGTCGCCGACGCCGCCCGCCGCGGCAAGAGCCCGGCGGGCAACGATCACGCTTCGTTACCTGCGGGGTATGCGCGCGATCGGCGTACGGACACGTCTGCGCGCCCGGACGCGTACGGCACGGTGCCGCCCCTCAGCGGACGTGCCGCAGGAACACGTCGCTCTCGTGGTTGGTGTCGCCGCCGACCAGGTCGGCGAGGTGGGACTCGAAGACGACCGCGCGGCCGTCGGCCGTCATGCCGTCCGGCCCGGCGGTGGCCGCCCTCGGTCTGCCGTCGGTGCCGGGGCTGACGAGCGTGTCCTTGCCGGTCTTCAGGTCCTTGACGTACAGGCCGTACTCGACGCCGGCGGAGTGCAGCAGCAGGAGACGGCCGTCCGGACCGATCGCGTCGGCTTCGGCATACTGATTGCCGTCGATGCCGTCCACCCGCCGGATCGCACCGCTGCGGACGTCCCGTACGAAGACGTACGAGCGGGCCTCGTCGGGCACCGGCACGATGTTCTTGGCCGCCGAGTTGAAGACGACGGTACGGCCGTCGGCGCTGATCAGCGGGTCGGTGGAGCCGGAGGTGGCGGGCAGTCCGTCGGCGGTGGTGTCGATCTGCCGCTGCTCGCCGGTGCGCAGGTCGGCGAGGTGGATGTCGGCCCAGTCGCGCTCGCCGCCGGGGCCGCCGCCGCGCCGGCTGCGTTCCCGGTAGGCCACCTTGCCGCCGTCGGCGCTGATGCGCGGCGAGTCGTAGCCGCGGCCTTCCTTGGCGGGAATCCGGCTGGCGCGGCGTGTCGTCCCGGTCTTGCGGTCGCGTACGTAGATGCGGCCGAGGTCTTCGTTCGGCGGCGGGACGGTGCCCTGCCGGCCCAGGAAGGCGACGTAGCGGCCGTCGGCGCTGAGCGAGGGTGTCTCGCCGCCGGTGAAGCCCGCGTCCATGTCCAGGTCGGCGCGTTCCAGGCGTCCGGTGCGCACTTCGTAGACGTATACGTGGTATGTCCCGTTCGTCTCGGCGTTGAAGGCCACGTGGCGGCTGTCCGCGCTGATCGTGGCGAAGTCGGCGTTGCCGGGGCCGAGCGGGGCGTTGAGGCGGCGGAGGGTGCCGGTGCGGCGGTCGCGCAGGAAGACGTCGTGGACGATGGGGCCGGGGTTGTCGTCACCCGGCAGGAGGTTGTCCGCCCCGGAGTCGAAGGCGACGTACCGGCCGTCGGGGCTGATCGCGGCGTTGTACGAACCGCCGCCGACCGCTTCCGAGCCGTCGGGCGCGGTGTTGACCCGTTCGGTACGGGGGCCGTGGCCGCCCGCCGCCACCGCGGGTGTGCCGGTGCCGCCCGCCGCCAGCGCCCCGGCGAGGACGGCGGCCACCGCCGCGCCCGATGCCGTACGTCTGCCGCTGCCGCCTCGCCCCGTGCGCACGCCCATGTTTCCCCCCGGAAACACCCGCCTCCGGCCCTGCGCCGGAGCGCCAGGGGATACAACCGCATCAGCCGCGGCAGGGTCAATGCGCTCTTTTCCGTATAACCCGGGCCGGGTGTCAGGTGTCGGGTGCCAGATATCGGGTGTCGGGTGCCAGATGTCAGGTGTCGGGTCTGCGCGGTCAGGGCCCTTCCGCAGGGCTCAGCGCCTCGTCCAGGAACTCCCCCACATGCCGCAGCACCTGCTCCCGGTCCAGACCCGGCAGGCCGACGACGAGGTGGGTGCCGAAGCCGTCCAGCAGCGCGCGCGTACGCGTGGCGAAGCGCTCCGCGTCCACGGTCCGCAGCTCGCCCTTCGAGGCGCCTTCGGCCAGCAGCGCCACCAGGTCGCGGTGCCAGGCCAGTTCCAGGTCGAGCTGGCGCGCGCGGGTCTCGTCGTCCGCGTTCTGCGAGCGGTTCCACACCTCCAGCCACAGGGTCCAGCGCGGGTCCCGGTGCCCTTCGGGGAGGTAGAGCGCCACCAGCGCGTCGAGCCGTTCGCGGGCCGGGACGCGGCGGGCGAGCGTGGCCCGGCGCCGGGCGCCGAGCTGCTCCTCGCTCCAGTGCAGGGTCTGGAGCAGCAGCTCGTCCTTGGTACCGAAGTAGTAGAGGATGTGCCCGCTGCTCATCCCGACCTCGCGTCCCAGCCCGGCCATGGTCAGCCGGTCCAGGCCCGCTTCGGCGATGGTGGCCATGGCCGCGGCGAGGACCTGCTCGCGCGGCCGGTCGAGCCGCCGCCGTGACGGGCGGACCGGTCCGGGCACGGAAACCTCCGGGAAAAACGTCACACGGTGCCCACCTTGGGCTGCTGCTGGGTGATGCAGTGGATGCCACCGCCCGCTGCGAAGATCGTACGGGCGTCGGCCGGGGTCACCGTCCGCTCCGGGAACAGCCGCCGGAAGATCCCGGCGGCCTGCTCGTCGCGCGGATCGCCGAACGCGCACAGCACCACGCCGCCGTTGCACAGGTAGTGGTTGATGTACGAGTAGTCGACCGGCTCGCCGTCCACCTCGACGACGGTCGGCGCGGGCACCTCGACGACCTCCAGCCGCCGCCCGCGCGCGTCCGTCGAGGAGCGCAGCAGCCCGGCGATCTCCTTGCACACCTCGTGGTCGGGGTGGGCCGGGTCGGGCTGGGTGTGCGCGACGACGACGCCGGGCCGGGCGAACGCCGCGACGATGTCCACGTGGCCGCGGGTGCCGAACTGCCCGTAGTCGGCGGTCAGTCCGCGCGGCAGCCAGATCGCCTTGGTGGTGCCGAGGTACGCGTGGATCTCCGCCTCCACCTCCGCGCGCGTACGGCCCGGGTTGCGCCCGGGGTCGAGCTGCACGGTCTCCGTCAGCAGGACCGTGCCCTCGCCGTCCACGTGCAGGCCGCCGCCCTCGTTCACCAGCGACGACCGGTACGTGCGGGCGCCGGCCAGCCCGGCCACGTACGCGCCCGCCCCGGCGTCCCGCTCCCAGCGGGCCCACTCCTGGCCGCCCCAGCCGTTGAACACCCAGTCGGCGGCGGCCAGCCGGCCGTTCCCGTCCGTCAGGAAGGTCGGCCCGATGTCCCGCATCCACGCGTCGTCGAGCGGCCGCTCGACGACCTCGACGTCCGGGCCGAGCAGCCGCCGCGCCCCGCCGCCCTGGCCGGTGCCCGCCACGACCGTGACCGGCTCGTACCCGCGTACGGCGCGGGCGACGGCGGCCCAGGCCCGGCGGGCCCGCTCCAGCGCCTCGCCGCCCTCCGCGCCGAAGGTGGCGTTGGGTCCGGGCCAGGCCATCCAGGTCCGCTCGTGCGGGGCCCACTCGGCGGGCATGCGGAAGCCGTCGGCGGCGGGGGTGGTCATGGGGTCCTCCGGGCTCGGGGCGGGTGCGGGGGCGATGCAGTGCGGGGGCGGTGCGGTGCGGGGGCAGCCTGTGCACGGCGCCGCGCCGTCGACCGTCGCTTTAGTGCGGCACTCTAACTCTGATCACCGGCGGAGCCAACCAGCTCGGGCCATTGACGCAGTCATCACCCGTAGTCCACATTGAGCACCATATTGAGCACCGTTCAAACACCCCCGCCCCGCAGCTCCGGGCAGCCCGGCACACAGGGGGCGCGGCACCGAGGACTTCCCGGCCACGGCACCAGCGGTGGAGGAATGCATGGAATTACAGAGGACGGCCTTTTCCGTGCTGGCCGCATTGGCCGTCCCGGCAGGTTTGTTCTGGCACAGAAAACTCCCCTGGTATGCGGTGCTGTTCTCTTTCGCCTACCTCTCCCTGGCACTGCTGCCGGCCGGCCACTCCCCTGAGACATGGGCCACACTGGCCGCGACAACGCTGGTCAGCCTCGCCCTGGCCCTTCTGTCCAGGCCGTGGCCGGCCCACTCGTACCGCATCGCGATGACGCTGCCACCGTTCACCGCCGCCACCTGGGCCGGGATCGCACTGCTCCTCACCGCGGCAGCGGTTTACGCCTGCACGGGAATCGGCACCGGCGTCGCGTGGATCGAATCGACGCTGAAGGACGATCGCGTGTGGGTGGTTCTCTCGGGCGCCCTGATCGCCGTATTCGGCTCCCAGCGGACCGTCGCCCGGATCGTCAAACCCCAGGTCGACCACATCGAGAGCCGCATCAGTTCCGGCGCTCTCGGCATCGAGGTCCGGGAGTTCATCGCCGCCGCCGCACACATCGGCTGGATAGAACGCGTACTGCTTTTCGCGTTCCTGGCGTCCGGAAACCCGGAAGCCGCCGCACTGGTCGTGGCGGCGAAGTCCTTCATCCGGTCCCCCGGCTCCAGCCAGGGCGGAAAACTGGTGGGCGACTATTACCTGGTGGGAACGCTGGCGAGCGTGGGATCGGCGCTCCTGATATCTTGTGCGACCAGGATCGCGCTGGGACTGCCGCCGCTCTGAGGGTGGGTATGGATCTACTCGAACTTCCCTTGTTCCAGGAACTTCTGTCACTGGAACTGCCCACGGCCGACTTCGTCATCGCCGGCAGCGGACCCATGCTGGCCCACGGCATCAAGCCGGAAATCGGCGACCTCGACATCGTGGCCCGGGGAGCCGCCTGGAAGAAGGCGATCAGCCTGGGGGAACCGGTCCCCGCACCTTTGGGATACGTCGAGCACGTCCTGTTCTTCTCGGGGAACGTCGAAGTACTGAACGGCTGGTTCGCCTACAGCGTCGACGAACTGATCGAAGAGGCCGATGTGTTCTCCGGCCTGAATTTCTCCCCGCTCAAGAGAGTGCTGGAGTGGAAGACGCAGCTGGCACGGAAGAAAGACCGCGCCGATATCGAAGCCATTCACCGGTATCTGCGCACCCGCACCTGAAGCGCGCGGGTCATCTTCGAGAGAAGCAGGTCATCTTCGGGAGAAGCGGGTCATCTTCGGGAGAACAAGCCGAACGGCCGCCCGGCGACATGCCGGGCGGCCGTTCGGCGCGGTGCGTGCGGGCTCAGCCCAGCGGGTGCATCCAGCCGTGAGTGTCCGGGGTGGCGCCGGTCTGGAGGTCCAGGAGCGCCTTGCGGAGCTGCATGGTGACCTCGCCGGGCTTGCCGTCGCCGACGGTCCAGGAGGCGGCCTCGGACTTGACGGAGCCGACGGGGGTGATGACGGCGGCGGTGCCGCAGGCGAAGACCTCGGTCAGGGAGCCGTCCTCGGTGGCGGCCTTCCAGTCCTCGACGGAGATACGGCCCTCGGCGGCCTCGTAGCCCAGGTCGGTGGCGATCTTCAGGAGCGAGTCACGGGTGATGCCGGGCAGCAGTGAGCCGGACAGCTCCGGGGTGACGATCTTGTTCCCGTACACGAAGTACAGGTTCATGCCGCCCATCTCCTCGATCCAGCGGCGCTCGATCGCGTCCAGCCAGACGACCTGGTCGCAGCCGTGCTGGGCGGCCTGGGCCTGGGCGACGAGGGAGGCGGCGTAGTTGCCGCCGGTCTTGGCGGCGCCGGTGCCCCCGCGCACGGCGCGCACGTACTCCTGGGAGAGCCAGACGGAGACCGGCTTGACGCCACCGGTGAAGTAGGCGCCGGCGGGCGAGGCGATCACGATGAACAGGTACTCGTTGGCGGGCTTGACGCCCAGCCCGACCTCGCTCGCGATCATGAAGGGGCGCAGGTAGAGCGATTCCTCGCCGTTGGTCGGCACCCAGCTCTTGTCCTGCTTGACCAGTGCGTCGCAGGCCTCGACGAACGTCTCGACGGGCAGCTCGGGCATACCGAGGCGGCGGGCGGACGCCTGGAAGCGCCGGGCGTTGGCGTCCGGGCGGAATGTGGCGACGGTGCCGTCGGGCTGCCGGTAGGCCTTGAGCCCCTCGAAGATCGTCTGCGCGTAGTGCAGCGTCATGTTCGCCGGGTCCATGGACAGCGGGGCATAGGGCGCCAGCTGGGCGTCGTGCCAGCCGCGGCCCTCCGTCCACTTGATCGTCACCATGTGGTCGGTGAAGTAACGGCCGAAGCCGGGGCTGGCCAGGATCCGCTCCCGCTCCGCATCGGAGAGCGGGTGGGAGGAGGGCTTGAGCTCGATCGTGGGCGTCGTCATGAGTGCGTGTCCTTCACCGGTGAGGTTGTGGGGCCGCGCTCGCGGAGTCCTTGTCGGTACAGGACGTCCGGTATTCCCCTCGTACAGCGGCTCCACGTTCGATTATCGCTCCCGAGGTGCCGGGGACGGAAATGCCGTGCTGCTCAGGGTGGGACGCCATGGTTCCGAAGGCGGATCCGCGTGCGTCTGCCAGGGGTCGATGGTCGCACCCAACCCGGCGGTAGCACAGTCGCGGACCTACGCGACAGCGCCGGGTCGGTGCGGCCCGGCGCTGTCGTCAGCTGAGGTGCGTTCGGCGAGCGGCGGGGTTCAGCCCGCTACTCGCGCGGCGAGCGCGTCGCCGGTCTCGCCGGTGGTGCGGGGGGTTTCGCCCCGGTCCGCGAGGTCGGCCGCGACGGCCTCCTCGATCCGGGCCGCCTCGGCGTCGAATCCGAGGTGCCGCAGGAGGAGGGCGGTGGACAGGACGGTGGCCGTGGGGTCGGCCTTGCCGGTGCCCGCGATGTCCGGCGCCGAGCCGTGCACCGGCTCGAACATGGACGGGAAGGCGCCCGTGGGGTTGATGTTCCCGGAGGCGGCCAGCCCGATGCCGCCGGTCACCGCCGCGGCGAGGTCGGTGAGGATGTCGCCGAAGAGGTTGTCGGTGACGATCACGTCGAACCGCTCGGGCTGGGTGACGAAGAAGATCGTCGCGGCGTCGACGTGCAGATAGTCGGTGGTGACCTCGGGGTACTCCTCGCCCACCGCGTCGAAGATCTTCTTCCACATGTGGCCGGCGTACACCAGGACGTTGTTCTTGTGGACCAGCGTCAGCTTCTTGCGCGGCCGCGCGTCGGCCCGCTCGTACGCGTCCCGGACCACCCGCTCCACGCCGTACGCGGTGTTCAGGCTGACCTCGGTGGCGACCTCGTGCGGGGTGCCGGTGCGCAGGCTGCCGCCGTTGCCCGTGTACGGGCCCTCGGTGCCCTCCCGGACGACGACGAAGTCGATGTCCGGGCGGCCGGCGAGCGGCGTCGAGGTGTTCGGGAAGAGCTTCGACGGACGCAGGTTGACGTAGTGGTCGAAGGCGAAGCGCAGCTTCAACAGCAGGCCGCGCTCCAGGACTCCGGAGGGTACGGACGGGTCGCCGATCGCGCCGAGCAGGATCGCGTCGTGGTCCTTGAGGGACTCCAGGTCCGCGTCCGGCAGGGTCTCGCCGGTGGCGTGCCATCGCCTGGCGCCGAGGTCGTACTCCTTGGTTTCCAGCTTGACGTCCTGCGGGAGGACCGCGCCGAGGACCTTCAGTCCTTGGGCCACGACCTCCTGGCCGATACCGTCACCGGGGATCACTGCGAGGCGAATGCTGCGAGACATGTCTGGACCCTACTCTCCGTCCCATTGGTTGACACGTGCTGTCCGGGATACGGACAGATGAGCAGCCGGACACCTGCCGTTCACCCGCAGGCCCCCGACCCGTCGAACGGTGATGCGAGGTTGCGCAGCATGGACACACCACGCGTGGGCATTCCCGAACCGCTCGCGAGCCGCATGAGCATGCCCGAACAGCACGAGTACCTCCGTACGAAACTGACCCGCCGCGGACTGCTGCGCACCTCCGCCGTCACCGCCGGCGCCGTCGCGGGCGGGAGCCTGCTGGCGGGCCCGGCCCAGGCCGCCTCCCCCACCCTGCTCTCCTCCCCCGCCACCGGCGCCGTGCACGGCTCGCTGGTCGCGCCGTTCGGCCGGCACCTGGCGTTCGGCGCGGACCCCCAGCACCAGATGCGCGTCTCGTGGCAGGTGCCGTTCGCGGTCAGGCGGCCGTTCCTGCGCGTGGGGCTGCGTCCGTGGGACCTGAGCCGGAAGATCCACGCCGAGGTGCGGGAGCTGCACACACCGGCGCTGACCAAGAAACTGCCCGCGGTCGACCAGTACTACCTGCACGCCGCGCTCGACGGCCTGCGGCCGGGCACCACGTACTACTACGGCGTCGGCCACGACGGCTTCGACCCCGCAGACTCCCGCCACTTCGGCACCCTCGGCACCTTCCGCACCGCCCCGGCCCGCCCCGAGCGGTTCGTCTTCACCGCCTTCGGCGACCAGGGCGTCAGCTACCACGCGCTCGCCAACGACCAGCTCATCCTGGGCCAGAACCCGTCCTTCCACCTGCACGCCGGCGACATCTGCTACGCCGACCCGGACGGCAGCGGCTCCGAGCACGACAGCTACGACGCGCGCCAGTGGGACCAGTTCCTGGCGCAGACCGAGTCGGTGGCCAAGACCGTGCCGTGGATGGTGACGACCGGCAACCACGACATGGAGGCCTGGTACTCCCCCAACGGGTACGGCGGCCAGAACGCCCGCTGGAGCCTGCCGGAGAACGGCCCGGACGCCGAAAAGGTGCCGGGCGTCTACTCCTTCACGTACGGCAACGTCGCCGTCGTCGCGCTCGACGCCAACGACGTCTCCTACGAGATCCCCGCCAACCTGGGCGTGTCCGACGGCAAGCAGACCCGGTGGCTGGACCGCAGGCTCGGCGAACTGCGCGCCGCCAGGGGCATCGACTTCATCGTCGTCTTCTTCCACCACTGCGCCTTCTCCACCACCAACTCGCACGCCTCCGAGGGCGGAGTCCGCGACGCGTGGCTGCCGCTCTTCGAGAAGCACCAGGTGGACCTGGTGGTCAACGGCCACAACCACGTCTACGAGCGGACCGACGCCATCAAGGGCGGCCGCGTCTCCAAGGAGATGCCCATCGGCGAGACGGTGGACTCCTCGCGCGAGGGCATCGTGTACGTGACGGCCGGCGGCGCGGGCAAGTCGCTCTACGACTTCCCGGTGCCGGACAGCTACGAGGGCCACGTGAAGGACCTCGACCACGTGGACACGTACCACTGGGCCAAGGGCAAGGTGAAGGTCAAGGAAGCCGTGCAGTGGTCGCGGGTGCGCTACACCGGCTACTCCTTCATCGCGGTCGAGGTGCTGCCGGGACACCGGCCGCGGATGAAGGTCACCGCGCTCGCCGAATCCGGCGAGAGCATCGACCGCTTCGAGGTCACCCGGCGCGCCTGAGCGGGCGTGCGCGCGCAGCCGCGCCGCACCCCCGCCCACCGGACGGCTCCCGGGCCTGCGGGCCGGGGGCTCAGTGCCCGGTCGAGCCGCCGTTGTCCCGGCGGTCGAGCGCCCGCTGGAGTGCGGCGGCGGCGTTCTTACGGTCGGCCTCGCCGGTCGCACGGGCGGAGTGGCGGATCCTGCGGACAGCGGTCTTGGTCATGATGCGCCTCCAATGCAAAGCCCCGAGAGATGAACGGAAGCGTCCTTCCGGAAACGGCCGACAGACGCGGGGGCCACGGCATCAGCAGGGATCACCTGCCCGCACACACCGGGCCGCACCCGCCACCGCCCGATCGAGCGGAACGTTCGGCTCCTACAAAGCTAAGCCAGTGACGCCGTGATGTCTGCACAATTACTTGGGCTTCCTACTATCTGAGACAGGCGATGGCCTGAGGTACACGTTCGGGTGATCGTCTGTTCATCGGCGCAGTCGAGATGCCACGACTCCGTAGCGTGACGGCGTCGCTTGTGCCACAGGGCCGGGCGCGCCCACACTTGAGGAGGAGGTGCTACGCCATGACTGTTCTCGCCCGCGAGGCGCCCGAGACTGCATCGGAGGCCCAGATGTCCCTGCCTGTTCTGGACGAGGTCCTGTGGGAGGCATGGAAGGCCATGAAACTCCCCGAGGGCTTCCATGCTGAGATCGTTGAGGGGTTCATCGAGGTGTCGCCTACCGGCCGCTCTAGCCACGGCATGATCATCAACCAGCTACGGGAGCACCTCGTGGCGTACCTGGCCGACAGCGATCACGCTTCTTTCCAGGAAATGAACGTGATGCACGGCCTGACCGTGTGGATTCCCGATCTTTACATCGCCCCCAGGGACATCGCGTCATGCTTTACCCCTGACGGTCTCGGTGTAGAGGCGTCTGCCGTGGCTCTTGTCGCCGAAATGGTGTCACCCAGCCACCGGGACAGGACACGCGATCGTGTGCGCAAGCGCCGTGATTATGCGCGCGCCGGAATCCCGATCTACGTCATCATCGACGACTACGACGATCTGGGTACCGTAACCATGCTCAGCGACCCCCGCCCCGACGAGGCCAGTTACGCCGCCGAGCACCGCGTGCCTTACGGAACCAGCCTCACCATCCCCGAAGGCCCCGCCAAGGGCTTCGTCATCGGCGAGTCGATCACCGGACCGCTGCGCACCCGAGGCTGACGTCACGCCGACGGCCCGGCACCCCAACCAAGGGAGCGCCGGGCCGTCGGCATGACGTGGCTACCGGATCAGCCCATGTGCGGGTAGCGGTAGTCCGTCGGGGCGACCATCGTCTCCTTGATGGCGCGCGGGGACATCCAGCGGATCAGGTTGAACTTGGAGCCCGCCTTGTCGTTGGTGCCCGAGGCGCGGCCGCCGCCGAAGGGCTGCTGGCCGACGATCGAGCCGGTGGGGCGGTCGTTGAGGTAGAAGTTGCCGGCGGCGAAGCGGAGCTTCTCCGAGGCCGCGACGAGGACCTGGCGGTCCTGGGCGAGGACGGCGCCGGTCAGGGCGTACGCCGAGGCGGACTCCATCTGCTCCAGCATCGCGTCGAAGTCGGCGTCCTCGTAGACGTGGACGGCGATGACCGGGCCGAAGTACTCGGTCTTGAAGACCTCGTTCTCCGGGTCCGAGCAGGCGATCACGGTCGGGCGCACGAAGTAGCCCACCGAGTCGTCGTACGTGCCGCCCGCGACGATCTCGCAGGTCGGGTCCTGCTTCGCGCGGTCGATCGCGGCCTTGTTCTTGGCGAAGGAGCGGTCGTCGATGACGGCGCCGACGAAGTTCGTCAGGTCGGTGACGTCACCCATGGTCAGCGCGTCGACCTCGGCGGCCAGGTCGTCCTTGAAGCCGCTCTCCCACAGGGAGCGGGCGATGTACGCGCGGGAGGCGGCGGAACACTTCTGGCCCTGGTACTCGAACGCGCCGCGGGTGATGGCGGTCTTCAGGATCGCCGGGTCCGCGGTCGGGTGGGCGACGATGAAGTCCTTGCCGCCGGTCTCGCCGACCAGGCGCGGGTAGGAGCGGTAGCCGGTGATGTTCTCGCCGACCGCCTTCCACAGGTACTGGAAGGTGGCGGTGGAGCCGGTGAAGTGGACGCCGGCCAGCTCCGGGTGCGGCAGCGCGACCTCGGAGACCTCCTTGCCGTCACCGGTGACGAGGTTGATGACGCCCTTGGGCAGGCCGGCCTCCTCCAGGAGCTGCATGAGCAGGATCGCGGAGTGGGTCTGCGTCGGGGACGGCTTCCAGACGACGACGTTGCCCATCAGGGCGGGCGCGGTCGGCAGGTTGCCGGCGATGGCGGTGAAGTTGAAGGGCGTGATCGCGTAGACGAAGCCCTCCAGCGGGCGGTGGTCCAGGCGGTTCCAGACGCCGTTCGGCTGCATCGGCGGCTGCTCCTGGAGCAGCTCGCGGGCGAAGTGGACGTTGAAGCGCCAGAAGTCCACCAGCTCGCAGGGCGCGTCGATCTCGGCCTGCTGGGCGGTCTTGGACTGGCCGAGCATCGTCGAGGCGGCGATGGTCTCGCGCCACGGGCCGGACAGCAGGTCGGCGGCCTTGAGCAGGATCGCGGCGCGGTCGTCGAAGGACATGGCGCGCCAGGCCGGGGCGGCGGCCAGGGCGGCGTCGACCGCGTCCTGGGCGTCCTGGCGGGTGGCGTTGGCGTAGGTGCCGAGGACGGCCTTGTGGTTGTGCGGCTGGACGACGTCGAAGCGCTCGCCGCCGCCCATCCGCTTCTCGCCGTTGATGGTCATCGGCAGGTCGATCGGGTTGCCGGCCAGCTCCTTGAGCTTGGCCTCCAGGCGGGCGCGCTCCGGGGAGCCGGGGGCGTAGCCGTGCACCGGCTCGTTGTACGGGGCGGGTACGTGGGTCACGGCGTCCATGTCGGCCGTCTCCTTCGGTTCGGGGGTGTGCGGGTGCGTCAAGTTGTGGGCGCCGGGCCGTGTACGGGGGCCCGGCGCGTGCGGTCCGGCCGGGGCCGGACGCCTGGCTCAGCCCTTGGTGACGAGCGAGCGCAGGAAGAACGCGAGGTTGGCGGGGCGCTCGGCGAGGCGGCGCATGAAGTAGCCGTACCAGTCGGTGCCGTACGGGATGTAGACACGCATCCGGTGTCCTTCGGCGACCAGGCGCTGCTGCTCGGCCTCGCGGATGCCGTACAGCATCTGGAACTCGTACTCGGCGGGCTTGCGGCCGAAGCGGCGGCCGAGTTCCTGGCCTATCGCCACCATGCGCGGGTCGTGCGACCCGATCATCGGGTAGCCCTTGCCGGCCATGAGGATCTTCAGGCAGCGGACGTATGCCTTGTCGACCTCCCGCTTGTCCTGGAACGCGACCGTCGCGGGTTCCTTGTAGGCGCCCTTGACCAGGCGCACGCGGGAGCCTTCCCCGGCGAGCGCGTGGCAGTCGTCCTCGGTGCGGAAGAGGTAGGACTGGAGCACCGCGCCGGTCTGCGGGAAGCGGGCGCGCAGCTCGCCGAGGATCGCCAGGGTGGAGTCGACCGTGGTGTGGTCCTCCATGTCCAGGGTCACCGTGGTGCCGGCCTCGGCGGCGGCCTCGACGACCGGCGTGACGTTCTTCAGCGCCAGTTCGTGGCCGCCGGACAGCGCCTGCCCGAAGGCGGAGAGCTTGACCGACATCTCGGCCCGCGCGCCCAGGCCCAGGTCCTTGAGGGCGGCGGTCAGCTGGAGGTAGGCGTCGCGGTTGCGCAGCGCCTCGGCCGGATCGGTGATGTCCTCACCGAGATGGTCGAGGGTGACCTCCATACCGCGGTCCGCCAGGGACCGCACGGCGGCCATGGACACGTCCAGCCGCTCACCGGCCACGAAGCGGTCGACGACCGGACGGGTGACCGGGGCGGCCGAGACGACACGGCGGATGCTGTCGCTGCGGGCTGCTGCGAGAAGCACGGGACCCAGCACGGGGCACCTCCACGATTCAAGATGACAAGCCGGGCGGGCGCCTGGCAGGCGGGCGCGACGGCGAGATGAGCCACCTGAAACTTAAGGATCTCGCTACTTGGCGGCCATCGACAGCTGTCTGGCCTTCGTGGCCGGGATCTCAGACAGATGTATGAGAATGGGGGAAGGCCACAACGGCACCGGCGGACCCACTCCCCCCGGTGACCGCACGGACACCCGGGGCCGTCACGGCCCGGGAGCGCGACCCGAAAGGAGCCACGCGGCGTATGCGGGGCGATTACCAGCAGCTCGTGGACGAGATCTCGGCCGCCCTCGGTGCCCCGGCGACCCTGGAGGACCGCGACTTCGGGCTGATCGCCTTCGGGGCGCACGAGGGCGACGACGACCTGGTCATGGACCCCGTACGGACCCGGTCGATCCTCCAGCGGCGCTCGACGGCGGCGGTACGGGCCTGGTTCGAGGCGTTCGGCATCGCCCGCGCGAAGTCGGCGCTGCGTATCCCGCCCGATCCGGCGGCCGGGGTGTTCAAGGGCCGGATCTGCCTGCCCGTACGCCACCGCGGCATCGTGCACGGATACGTCTGGCTGCTGGACGACGGCCACCTGACCGACCTGGAGCTGGGGGGCGGCGGCGCACCGCCGGACCCCCGTATCGAGCAGGCGATGGAGTCGGCCGCCGGTATCGGCGCGCTGCTGGCGGCGGAGGCCCGCGCGGGCGCCGAGCTGGGTGACCTGCTGCGCGCGCTGCTGGTCTCGCGCCCGGCGGAGCGGACGACCGCGGCGGCCGCGCTGCGCGACGGGCTGCGGTCCGCGGCGGACGCGCACCTGATGGTGGTCGCGGTGACGCCGTGGGACGTCCCGGAAGCCGATCACGCGCCGCTGCCCAACCTGCCGGGGCTGCTCGCCGCCTGCACACTGCCTGCCGCGAACGGGGCCGCCGACGGCGCCGAGGGCCCGGCCGTGGCCGCCGCCCCGCCGCCGCGCGCGACCGCCGACGCCCCGTCGCTGGCGGCTCTCGTACGGCTGCGTTCGCCGTCCACCCTCGCCGCGGCGCATACGGCGGCCGAGCATCTGCTGCGCTCGCCGCGCGCGGGCGGCAGCCTGGCGGCGTCCGGGGCGGAAGCCCGTATGCTGCCGGGGGCCGCCGGACTCGGCATGCCCGTACGGGACTTGGCCGGTCTGCCCACCGCCTGGCAGGAGGCGCTGGCCGCGGCGCGGGCCGCGCGCGCCGAACCGCGGCTGGGCCCGGTGGCCCAATGGGACGCCATCGGCTCGTACCGCCTGCTGACGGGCCTGCCGCCGGCCGAACCTGACACGACGGTACGTCCGCTGCTGACCCCCTCGCACAGTGAACTCGCCCGTACCGCCGAGGTGTTCCTCGACTGCGCGGGCCAGGCGGGCCGCACCGCCCAGGCGCTCGGCATCCACCGCCAGACGTTGTACTACCGGCTCGGCCGTGTCGAGAAGCTGACCGGGCTCGACCTGGACGAGGGCAGTGACCGCCTGCTGCTCCACATGGCGCTGAAGACGGCACGGCTGTGAAACGGCCCGGCCGGTCCGGGGCGGCCGGGCCGCCGGGCGCGCGGTACGCCCCGAGCACTCCCGGTGCCCGCGAACGCAGATTTGTTGAGTACTGGACAGGCAGCGGGTCCGGACGCACGATGAGAATCTGTGGGAGCCCGGGACCGGCCGGGAGAACGGGGTACCCGCAGAGGGTGCGGCCGCCGCCGGGAGAAGAACCGGAAACCGGCGGCGACCGGCTGCCGGGCGACGGGGCTCCTCTTCCCCCTCACCTGGCACTGACCGCCCTTCCTGGTGGGCCGGGGGTGCGCGGGAGGACCCCTGGCTGGACAGGCCGGGAAGGGCGGGGCCGGAGTCGCCTGTTCGCTGCGTGACGCGGATCTCCGGCCGATCATGGGTGCGTACTGCTCGGCGACCTCTGGGTCTGGGAGATCCGGGTCCGGCGGCAGCTGCTGCCTGGTCCCGTACGGGGAGCGTAGAACGCGGCGGCGCGGCCGGACAAGTGCGCAGCGGTCAAATACCGAACGGTATCGGCCGGTTGGCCGACGGACCGGACACCGTCCCGGCCGGCGGGCGGACCGCGTACGGTCAGGAAGCGGGCGGACCGCGTACGGTCAGGAAGCGGCCGGTCCGCCGTCCGCGGGCTCCTCGCGCGGCGCGAGCACCGAGCCGGACAGCACCCGCCGCATCGCCTCCACGAGGTCACCGCCCGAAGGCAGCGCCGCCGGGGTGACCAGCGACTGCACCATCAGGCCGGTGAGCAGCGCCTGGTAGAAGGAGCCGACGACGCGCGCCGTCTCCGCGTCCACCTCGGTGTCCGGTACGTTCTCGAAGACCGCGACCATCCCTTCGCCGCCCTCCGGCAGGACCGTGGCGAGCGCAGCGCGCAGTTCGGGATCGCGGGGCAGCAGGCCGAGCACCTCGACCTGGGAGGCCACGAAGTCGCGCTGCTCCAGGAAGCTCCGCAGGATCCGGTCCCAGACGGCCGTGAAGCGCTCCACGGGATCACCGGCCGGTTCCCCGCCACCGGCTTCCTCCGCGCCGGTCAGCGCCGCACCCCACTCCCCGACGGATTCCACCAGCGCCTTGCGCATGAGGACGTCCTTGGAGCCGTAGTGGTAGCCGATCGAAGCCAGGTTGGTGCCGGAGGCGGCCACGATGTCGCGGGCGGTGGTGCGCGCGTACCCCTTTTCCAGGAGGCAGCGCTTGGCCCCTTCCAGCAGGTCTTCACGGTGTCCCATGCGGTCAGCCTATGCCCGGCGGACACCGGCACCGGACGGGCGTCCTGACCGGGGTTCCGGTCGGGCCTTCCGGTCGGGCGTTCCGTACGGCCGTCCACCGGCGGTGCTTCCGCTCCCGCGCGCGGCACAGTACGGAGCCCGGCCCGCCGCGCTGAGGGTGCGGCGGGCCGGGCCCGTGGGACGGCGGACGCTGCCGGGGGCGGCGCCGCGGCGTCGGCGGCCTACCGGCCCCGCTCGGGGCCCGGTCCGCCACGGCCCCGCTCGGGTCCCTGGCCGCCCCGGCCCCGCCGGTCGCGCCGGCCGGTGCCCTTGCCGTCGTCGAACTCCACCTCTTCCCGGTGGACCTCGGTGTTGACCTCCTGCTGCTCGGTGACCCGCTCGGTCTCCAGCCGGATGCGCTCCACCGGCACGTTCTCCTTGCGGACGACGACCTGCTCCTCGTAGAGCGTGACGTCCAGCTCGCCGTCACCGAGTTCCGGCTGCCGGTCCCGGCCCTTGCGGCGGTCCGCTTCGCTGATCTTCTCGCGCCTGATGCGGGCCTCGTCATGGCTGACGGGTACGGAGCGGTGCACCTCTTCGGTCGTCACATGCTTGCGCAGCCGGGCGTGGCCGCTCTCGCGCGTCTCGGTGCCCATCTCGACGTGCTCCTCGGAGATGAGCATCTCCGGGTTCTGCTCCTTGGCGCGGGCGGCGTCCGCGTCCCGGCCGCGGGACATGGCCATCGCGCCGGCCCCGGCTCCCGCCCCGGCCAGCGGCGCGGACTCGGTCCGCTCTCGGCGGCGGTCCCCGGGCCGGTTCGTGCCGGCCGCGCCCGCGGCACCGGCGGTGCCCATTCCGGCGCCGGCGGCCGTGGTGCGGCCCGGAACCGTGCCGGACGGTGCGGTACCCGGCCGCGCCATCCCGTAGTGCCGGTACAACCGCTCCTCCTCGGCCGGTTCCAGATGGCCGTCCGCGTCGATCCGCGGCGCGTCCTTGATCTGGTCCTTGGTGGACGGAACCTGTAGTTCATCGCCCACCCGCCGGGCCCCGGCGAGCGGAACGAAGGTCTCCTTCATGCCGAACAGACCGGTGCGCACGGTGATCCACTCGGGCGCGTCGGTGGCGTCGTCCCGGTAGATCTGCTGGACCGAGCCCACCTTGGTGCCCTCCGCGTCGACCACGTTCATGCCGGTCAGATCCTGAGGGTTGCCACCCAGGGGTGCGTTCATGGCGTCGCTCTCCTTCCGCACGCGCCGGCAGGGGGCACGCGCAGTTCCCATTGCGCGTCGCCCCGCCGCGCGCAGCGAGTCGGAAATCCCCCGGAACACCGGCCGCACGGCGAGTTTGCAGGGCGCCCGCCCTCGGCCCGCACTACGCCGAACGGGTGACGGGCGAAGCCCTCACCCACGGTGGGCCGAGCACCCACCCACCGCGACCCGGAACCTCCACCCGCCGTGGCCGGGCGTATACGGCAGCGGGCCCGGACTCCGCCGCAGCGGGGTCCGGGCCCGGTGAAGGAGCGTGTCCGGCCGTGGATCAGTCCGTGAGGTTGACCGCGCGGGCCGACGTGGCGCCGATCTCGTCGGCGATCTCGGCGAGCACCGGCGCCGGGATCGTGTCGTCGACGGTCAGCGCGACCAGGGCCTCGCCGCCCTCGTCGGCCCGCGAGACCTGCATCCCCGCGATGTTGATGCCCGCCTCGCCGAGGATCCGGCCGAGGGTGCCGACGACGCCGGGGCGGTCGCCGTAGCGCAGGAAGGCCATGTGGTCGGCGAGCGCGAGGTCGATGGAGTGGTCGCCGACCGCGACGATCTTCTGCTGGTTCTTGTTGCCCGCCAGCGTGCCGGAGATGGAGATCTCGTCGCCGTCGGCCAGGGTGCCGCGCACCGTGACCACGTTACGGTGCTCGGCCGACTCGCTGCTGGTCGTCAGGCGTACCTCGACACCGCGCTCCTGCGCGAACAGGGGGGCGTTGACGTACGAGACCGTCTCGGCCACCACGTCCTCGAAGACGCCCTTGAGCGCGGACAGTTCGAGCACCTTGACGTCGTGCTGGGTGATCTCGCCGTACACCTCGACGTCGAGACGGACCGCGACCTCGCCCGCCAGCGCGGTGAAGATCCGGCCCAGGCGCTCGGCCAGCGGCAGGCCCGGCTTGACGTCCTCGGCGATCACGCCGCCCTGGACGTTGACCGCGTCCGGCACCAGCTCGCCCGCCAGCGCCAGGCGTACCGACCGGGCGACCGCGATGCCCGCCTTCTCCTGCGCCTCGCCCGTCGAGGCGCCGAGGTGCGGGGTGGCGACGACCTGGTCGAACTCGAACAGCGGGGAGTCCGTACAGGGCTCGGTGGCGTAGACGTCCAGACCGGCGCCGGCGACCCGGCCCTCCTTCAGGGCGCTCGCCAGCGCGTCCTCGTCGACGATGCCGCCGCGCGCGGCGTTGACGACGCGGACCGACGGCTTGACCTTGTGCAGCGCGTCGTCGCCGATCAGGCCGACGGTCTCGGGGGTCTTGGGGAGGTGGACGGTGATGAAGTCCGCGACCTCCAGCAGCTCGTCCAGGGAGACCAGCTTGACGCCCATCTGCGCGGCGCGGGCCGGCTGCACGTACGGGTCGTAGGCGACGATCTTCATGCCGAAGGCGGACATGCGCTGGGCGACCAGCACGCCGATCCGGCCGAGGCCGACCACGCCGAGCACCTTCTCGGAGAGCTCGACGCCGGTGTACTTGCTGCGCTTCCACTCGCCGTTCTTCAGGGCGGTGTTCGCCTGCGGGATGTTGCGGGCCGTGGCGAGCAGCAGGCCGCAGGCCAGCTCGGCGGCGGTGACGATGTTGGAGGTCGGCGCGTTGACGACCATCACGCCGGCCTTGGTGGCGGCGGAGACGTCGACGTTGTCCAGGCCGACGCCGGCGCGGGCGACGACCTTGAGCTTGCGGGCCGCGGCGATGGCCTCGGCGTCGACCTTGGTCGCGCTGCGCACCAGGATCGCGTCGACGTCGGCGATGGCGGGGAGCAGCTCGGCGCGGTCGGCGCCGTTGCAGTGCCGGATCTCGAAGTCCGGACCGAGTGCGTCGACGGTGGCGGGCGACAGTTCCTCGGCGATCAGAACGACAGGTTTCGAGCTCACGTGGTCTTCAGTCCTCACTAGTCCTGGGGGCCCCTCCCGTGCCCCTTGTGGCTACGGGCGAGGACGGCCGTCCCGACGGCCGAAGGCGGTGAAGGGGGCAGCCGCGTGGAAGACGCACGACGCTGTGAGCCTGACGCGCTTGTGGTGTGCAGTGTAGTGGCGGCCCCCACCTGTTCATCCGCCGTTTCGGAAGGATCACCCGGTAGTGGTGTGACGGGATGGACAACACCACCGCGGGCCGCGGTGCCGGTCATGGCGAACGGGGCCGCGGCGGCTGCCGCGGCCCCGTGCCTTACGGGCTTACTGCTCCTCGTCGACCCAGCTCATGAGCTTGCGGAGCTTCTTGCCGGTGGTCTCCAGCAGGTGGTCCTCGTCGGCCTTCTTGTACTCGTTGTACTTCGGCAGGCCGGCGTTGTACTCCGCCATCCAGTTGTTGGCGAAGGTGCCGTCCTGGATCTCGGCGAGCACCTTCTTCATCTCGGCCTTGGTGGCGTCGTTCACGATCCGCGGGCCGGTGACGTAGTCGCCCCACTCGGCGGTCTCGGAGATCGACCAGCGCATCTTCTCCAGGCCGCCCTCGTACATGAGGTCCACGATCAGCTTCAGCTCGTGCAGGCACTCGAAGTAGGCGATCTCCGGCTGGTAGCCGGCCTCGACCAGCGTCTCGAAGCCCGCCTTGACCAGTGCCGAGGCACCGCCGCAGAGCACCGCCTGCTCGCCGAAGAGGTCGGTCTCGGTCTCCTCGGTGAAGGTGGTCTTGATGACGCCGGCGCGGGTGCCGCCGATGGCCTTGGCGTAGGACAGGGCCAGCTCGAAGGCGTTGCCGGAGGCGTCCTGCTCGACGGCCGCGATACACGGCACGCCGCGGCCCTCCTCGTACTGGCGGCGCACCAGGTGGCCCGGTCCCTTGGGGGCGACCATGCAGATGTCGACGTTCTCCGGGGGCTTGATGAAGCCGTAGCGGATGTTCAGGCCGTGGCCGAAGAACAGCGCGTCGCCGTCCTTGAGGTGGTCCTTGACGGACTCCTCGTAGACCTTGGCCTGGATCGGGTCCGGCACCAGGATCATGATGACGTCGGCCTCTTCGGCCGCCTCGGCGGGGCTGACCACGCGCAGCCCCTGCTCCTCGGCCTTGGACTTCGACTTCGAGCCCTCGTGCAGACCCACCCGCACGTCGACGCCGGAGTCACGCAGGGAGAGGGCGTGGGCGTGGCCCTGGCTGCCGTAGCCGAGAACCGCGACCTTGCGGCCCTGGATGATGGACAGGTCGGCGTTGTCGTCGTAGAACAGCTCGGCCACTTCGGGTATCTCCTTGGATCTAGCTGGTTGCCCGACACATTACGTCGGGCGGGGAAGGAAAGGATCGGGGGTCTCGCGATACGGTCCGGGCGGGCCGGACGGCTCAGGCCGAGCGGTCCAGCGCCCGCAGCGAGCGGTCCGTGATGGACCGGGCGCCGCGCCCTATGGCGATGGTTCCGGACTGCACCAACTCCTTGATGCCGAACGGCTCCAGCATCTTGAGCATCGCCTCCAGCTTGTCGCTGCTGCCGGTCGCCTCGATGGTCACCGCGTCCGGGGAGACGTCGACGGTCTTGGCGCGGAAGAGCTGGACGATCTCGACGATCTGCGAGCGGGTCTCGTTGTCGGCGCGCACCTTGGCCAGCACCAGTTCCCGCTGGACGGCGGAGCCGGGCTCCAGCTCGACGATCTTCAGGACGTTGACGAGCTTGTTGAGCTGCTTGGTGACCTGCTCCAGCGGGAGCGACTCGACGCTCACGACGATGGTGATACGGGAGATGTCGGGGTGCTCGGTGACGCCCACGGCGAGCGAGTCGATGTTGAATCCGCGGCGGGAGAACAGCGCGGCGATCCGGGCCAGGATGCCGGGGGTGTTCTCCACCAGGACGGAGAGCGTGTGCTTGGACATGGTCGGTCTTCTCTCTTCTATCCGCGTGTCTCGCGTCCCGGCGTCTCAGTCGTCTTCGCTGTCGCCGAAGTCGGGGCGCACCCCGCGGGCCGCCATGACCTCGTCGTTGGAGGTGCCGGCCGCGACCATCGGCCAGACCTGGGCGTCCTCGTGGACGATGAAGTCCACCACCACCGGGCGGTCGTTGATCGCGTTCGCCTTGGCGATCACCGCGTCCAGCTCGGCCGGGTCCTCGCAGCGCATCGCCACACAGCCCATCGCCTCGGCCAGCTTGACGAAGTCCGGGACGCGGGTGCCGCCACCGGAGACGTCCGCGGTCGCCAGGCAGTCCTCGGGGCCGCGGTGCAGCACGGTGTTCGAATACCGCTGGTTGTAGAACAGCGCCTGCCACTGGCGGACCATGCCGAGGGCGCCGTTGTTGATGACCGCGACCTTGATCGGGATGTTGTTCAGCGCGCAGGTGACCAGTTCCTGGTTGGTCATCTGGAAGCAGCCGTCGCCGTCGATCGCCCAGACCGTACGGTCCGGCTGCCCGGCCTTGGCGCCCATGGCGGCCGGAACGGCGTACCCCATCGTGCCCGCGCCGCCGGAGTTCAGCCAGGTGGACGGCTTGTCGTAGTCGATGAAGTGGGCGGCCCACATCTGGTGCTGGCCGACGCCGGCCGCGTAGATGGTGCCCTCCGGGGCCAGTTCGCCCAGGCGCTGGATGACCTGCTGCGGGGCCAGGCTCCCGTCCGCGGGGTGGTCGTAGCCCAGCGGGTACGTCTCGCGCCAGCGGTTGAGGTCCTTCCACCAGGCGGTGTAGTCGCCGGCGCGGCCCGCCGCGTGCTCGGCCTGGAGGGCCACGACCAGGTCGGCGATGACCTCGCGGGCGTCGCCGACGATCGGCACGTCGGCCGCGCGGTTCTTGCCGATCTCGGCCGGGTCGATGTCGGCGTGCACGATCTTGGCGAACGGGGCGAAGGAGTCCAGCTTGCCGGTGACGCGGTCGTCGAAGCGGGCGCCGAGCGCCACGATCAGATCGGACTTCTGCAGGGCCGTGACGGCGGCGACCGCACCGTGCATGCCCGGCATCCCGACGTGCTGCGGGTGGGTGTCGGGGAAGGAGCCCAGGGCCATCAGGGTGGTGGTGACGGGCGCGCCGGTCAGTTCGGCCAGCACCTTCAGCTCGGCGGTGGCGCCGGACTTCATCACACCGCCGCCGACGTAGAGGACCGGGCGGCGGGCCTCGGTGATCAGCCGGGCGGCCTCCCGGATCTGCTTGGCGTGCGGCTTGGTCACCGGGCGGTAGCCGGGCAGGTCGGTGTGGGGCGGCCAGGAGAAGGTGGTCTGCGCCTGGAGGGCGTCCTTGGCGATGTCCACCAGGACGGGTCCCGGACGGCCGGTGGAGGCGATGTGGAACGCCTCGGCGATGGTGCGGGGGATCTCGGCCGCTTCGGTGACCAGGAAGTTGTGCTTGGTGATCGGCATCGTGATGCCGCAGATGTCCGCCTCCTGGAAGGCGTCCGTGCCGATCGCCTTGGAGGCGACCTGGCCGGTGATCGCGACCATCGGGACGGAGTCCATGTGGGCGTCGGCGATCGGGGTGACGAGGTTGGTGGCACCGGGTCCCGAGGTGGCCATGCAGACGCCGACCTTGCCGGTGGCCTGCGCGTAGCCGGTGGCGGCGTGGCCCGCGCCCTGCTCGTGGCGGACCAGGACGTGGCGGACCTTCGAGGAGTCCATCATCGGGTCGTACGCGGGGAGGATGGCGCCCCCCGGAATGCCGAACACGGTGTCGGCCCCGACCTCTTCGAGCGAACGGATGAGGGACTGCGCGCCCGTGACGTGCTCCACGGCGGTCCCGGGTGCTCCGCCGGAGTTACGGGCCCGCGGCTGCGGATGGTGGGCCCCGGTGGCCTGCTCGGTCATCTGCGTCTCTTCTCGAAGCTGAGGGTTTTGATGGGGTATGGGGGTGGTGATGCAACAAAAAACCCCTCGTGCCGTGAGGCAAGCGAGGGGAGCGCGCCGGTGCGGAGCGCTGGGTTTCCTTGGGTGACCCAGCTTCAGCCGACGCGCTTTCCAAGTACG
The DNA here is from genome assembly GCF_001905005.1 of Streptomyces sp. CB02923. Lineage (GTDB taxonomy): Bacteria > Actinomycetota > Actinomycetes > Streptomycetales > Streptomycetaceae > Streptomyces. The sequence continues at coordinate 29,891 of NZ_LWKZ01000001.1, forward strand.
AGAATTCGGGTGCGCATGGAACTGACCCTCCCCCTGCCGCCAGGGGGGTGTCAAGTGGGTGGGACGGAGGTCTCACTATTTGGGCGCAGCGGAGGCCGCGCCAACGCCGCCTCCGCTCCGTCCCTGCTGTCACCGGGCGCGAAACGCCTGGGCAGTTCGCCCAGCACCCGTCCGGGTGACACCGGTTCGCGGCCCTTCTTGACGTGGCGTACCGGCAGGCCCGTACCGCTGAGCATCACCGCCCGGCCCTCGCTCCCCGGGCCCGGCACCGGATAGACGCCCTGGGCCAGCGCGTGGCGCAGCCGGTGCTCGTCCAGCGGCCCGGAGAAGGCCATGCCCTGGCCGTGCGTACAGCCCATGGAGCGCAGCGCGACGATCTGCTCGGGCAGGTCGACGCCGTCGGCGACGGACTGCATGCCGAGGTCGGAGGCGATCCGCAGCAGCCCCGAGGTGATCTTGTGCAGCCGGGCGGAGTCCACCACCCCGTCGACCAGGTCGCGGTCCAGCCGCAGGACGTCGACGGGCAGCCGCCGCAGCGCTCCGATGGCGGCCGCGCCGCTGCCGAAGCCGTCCAGGGCGATCCGTACCCCCAGACGGCGCAGGGCGACCAGGCGGCGCTCCAGCTCCTCCAGCGGTATCCGCGGATCGGTGTCCGCCAGCTCCAGGACCAGCGCCCCGGACGGCAGGCCGTGCCGGGACAGCAGCGCCTCGATGCTCTTGGGCGGCAGCGCCCGGTCCAGCAGCCGGTGCGCGGAGATCCGGACGGCGACCGGGACCGGATGGCCCGCCCGGTGCCGGCCGGCGGCCTGCTGCACCGCCTCCTCCAGCTGCCAGCGGCCCAGCTCGGCGGTGCGGTCGCCGTCCTCCTTGAGCCGGCCGCGGTCGCCGACCCGCAGGAACTCGGCGGGGGTGAAGAGTATGCCCTGGGCGGAGCGCCAGCGGGCCAGTGCGGCGACCGCCGTGATCCGGCCGCCGGCCAGCTCCACCACGGGCTGGTGCAGCAGCGCGAACTCGCCGTCGTGCAGGGCCGTGCGCAGCTTGGTGGCCAGCTCGGCGCGGCGCACCACGTCGGCCTGCATCTGCGGTGCGTACAGCTTGACGCAGCCCTTGCCGGCCTGCTTCGCGCGGTACATCGCCAGGTCGGCGTTGCGCATCAGGGGGCCGGGGGTGATGCCCGGTTCGGCGAAGGCCGCGCCGATGCTGGCGGCGACCCGCACGTCCCGGCCGTCGATCTTGTACGGGTCGGAGAGCCGGATCCGCAGCCGGTCGGCGATCTCGTGGACCCGGTGCTCGCGGGCCGTGTGGTCGCGGGAGCCGTCGCCCATGATCAGCGCGGCGAACTCGTCGCCGCCCAGCCGTGCGGCGGTGTCCCCGGCCCGTACGGATTCGGCCAGTCTGCGGGCGGCCTGGATCAGCAGCTCGTCCCCGGCCTGGTGGCCGATGGTGTCGTTGACCTGTTTGAAGCCGTCCAGGTCGATGTAGAGCACGGCGGTGCCCGGATCGGTGGCGCGGCGGCCGGTCAGCGCCTGGCTGACCCGTTCGGTGAACAGGGCCCGGTTGGGCAGGTCGGTGAGCGCGTCGTGCGAGGCGTTGTGCTGGAGCTGGGCCTGGAGTCGGACGCGTTCGGTGACGTCGCGGGAGTTGAAGATGAGGCCGCCGTGATGGCGGTTGACCGTGGACTCGACGTTGAGCCACTTCTCGCCGCCGGCGCGGTGCTCCCCCGCGCGAAAGCGGCACTCGATGCGGGTGGTCGGTTCGTCCTCGGGGCGGGCGGCGAGGAATCTGCGCACCTCGTGCACCACGCGCCCCAGGTCCTCGGGATGGATGAGGGAGGCCAGCTCGGAGCCGACCAGTTCCTCCGCGTCCCGGCCGTAGACCCCCGCGGCGGCGGGGCTGACGTAGCGCAGTATCCCGGTCGGCGCGGCGATCATGATGACGTCGCTGGAGCCCTGCACCAGCGAGCGGAAGTGGTTCTCCTTCTGGGCCAGTTCCTGGGTGAGGGTGATGTTGTCGAGCAGCATGATGCCCTGGCGCACGACCAGGGCGAGGACGACCGTGCAGCCGGTGAAGAGCACCACGCGGTCGATGCGGCGGCCGTCCAGGACGTTGTACAGGATGCCCAGGGTGCAGACGGCGGCGGCCAGGTACGGGGTGAGCGCGGCCAGCGAACCGGCGATGGGCCGCTGGGCCGCGGTCGTCCCCGCGGCCGGCGGCGTGCGGGGCGCGGCGCGCTCGGGGACGTCGGCGGTGTCGCCGCCGGGCAGCCGCCGGGCGACCCAGGGCGCGTACGTGAGCAGCATCGAGCCGGCGAACCAGCCGGCGTCCAGGATCTGTCCGGAGCGGTAGTGCTCGCGCAGCAGCGGCGAGCTGAACAGCGCGTCGCACAGGACCGTCAGGGCCAGCGCCGCGATGGCGGTGTTGATGGCCGAGCGGTGCGCCGAGGAGCGCTTGAAGTGCAGCGCGAGCACCATGCTCACCAGCACGATGTCCAGCAGCGGATACGCCAGCGCGAGCGCGCCCTGCGGCACGCTCTGGCCCTGGAAGTGCGCGGTGTGCGCGAGCGCCAGACTCCAGGAGAGCGTCAGCAGCGAGCCGCCGATCAGCCAGGCGTCCAGCCCCAGGCAGACCCAGCCGGCCTTGGTCACGGGCCTCTTGGCGAGCACGAGCAGGCCGACGATGGCCGGTGGCGCGAAGAGCAGGAAGCAGAAGTCGGCGAGCGACGGGCTCGGCACCGGTTCGCGCAGTACGACCTCGTACCAGCCCCAGACGCCGTTGCCGATCCCGGCCATCGCGGAGGAGGCGGCGAACAGCAGCCAGGCGGGTCGAAACCGGCCGTGGTGCCTGCGGGCGTACAGGAAGCAGGAGACGGCAGCGGCGAAGGCGGCCACGCTGAGGCCGAAGTCGCCCATGAAGAGCGCGAGTTCGGGAGAGCCCCAGCCCAGGGCGGCGCCCACCGCGTAGCCGCCGCAGACGACGGCGAGCACGACCTGCGGCACCACACCCGGGGCACCGCCGGCCTGGACCGGCGGCCGGGTGAGGACCGCGCCCGTGGCGCTCACCGCCCTCTCCTCCCGTCCGCCGCGCGACATCGTCGTGGCCGGTGCGCGCATGGCGCCCGGCGCGCCCTGGATCCCGGAGGTGTCCCCCCGGGGGATCGCGGAATGCCTGTCTCGCGAATCGTCCATCGGCCGTACATCGCCCGTCGCCCCCCTCGGTTCCGGTCTTTCGCGCTGCGCCGATCACTGCCCGGCACGGCCCCCGCTCGGACGATACACCAGGTTCGTCACTCAGGGACATAGCCTCTCTACGCAGCGTGACTGTCAGTGGGATGCGGATACCCAGTGCAGTCGTACGGCCCCGTAGAGCTACCCGCAAGGGGTCCCGGCAGGTTTCACCCGGCCGTAGCCACGACGTTGCGCAAGGGTTCACCGGAGGCGAAGCGCGCCAGCTGATCCCTCATGAGGCGCTTCGCGCGGGGCATGAAGGCGGAGCTGGGGCCGCCGACGTGCGGAGTGATGAGCACGCCGGGAGCGTGCCACAGCGGGTGCCCGGCGGGCAGCGGTTCCGGATCGGTGACGTCCAGGGCCGCCCGCAGCCGCCCGGATTCCAACTCCGCGAGAAGTGCCTTGGTGTTGACGACGGCGCCGCGCGCGACGTTCACCAGCAGCGCTCCGTCCTTCATACGGGCCAGGAAATCGCTCCCGACCAGGCCGCGGGTGGTGTCGGTGAGCGGCGTGGTGACGATCACGACGTCCGCCGCGGGCAGCACGGCGGGCAGTTCGGCGAGCGGAAGCACAGGCCCGCGCACGGTCTCACGTGCGGTGCGCGCAATGCGCGCCACCCGCGCACACTCGAAGGGAGTGAGCCGGTCCTCGATAGCACTTCCGATCGAGCCGTAACCCACAATGAGGACCGTCTTGTCGGCGAGCGCCGGCCGGAATCCGGCCAGCCACTGCCCCGCGTCCTGGCCGCGGACGAAGTCCGGGATGCCGCGCAGCGAGGCGAGCGTCAGCGTGAGCGCCAGTTCGGCCGTGCTGGCGTCGTGCAGACCGCGGGCGTTGCACAACCGGGTACCGGGAGGCATCTGGGGCAACGCGGGCAGCATGTGCTCGATGCCGGCGGTCAGGGTCTGCACGGCGCGCAGCCCGGTCATCTCCGGCAGCGGTCGTACACACGCCTGCGGACTCTTCATGTACGGGACCACGTAGAAGGCGCAGTGGGCGGGGTCTGCGGGGAACTCCGGTCCGGCGTCCCAATGGACGTAGTGAAAGCCGTCCGGCAGTCCACCGACCTCATCAGGAGGGATCGGAAGCCATACGTCGTTCGCGGCGGTGCGCGGGTCTGCGGAAGCCATGGCCAGAGGCTATGCGATTCCTCCCTGTGCTCAGACGTTAGTTTGGTCAGGCCCTTGATCGGGGGCGAGGGGATGGAGGCACGACCACGTGGAGCGCAGGACAATAGGGGCAACAGCGCTCGAAGTGGGTGCAATCGGGCTCGGCTGTATGCCGATGAGCTGGGGATACACCGAGTCGCAGCGCAACGGCGAGAGATCGCTGCGCACCGTGCACGCCGCCCTCGACCAGGGCTGCACCCTGCTGGACACCGCTGACATGTACGGGCCGTTCACCAACGAGCTGCTCGTCGGACGGGCCCTGAAGGAGCGCCGCGCGCAGGCCTTCGTGTCGACCAAGGTCGGCCTGCTGGTGGGCGAACAGCACATCGTCGCCAACGGGCGCCCCGGCTACGTCAAACGGGCCTGTGACGCCTCACTGCGCCGCCTCCAGACCGACTGCATCGACCTGTACCAGCTGCACCGGACCGACCCCGAGGTGCCGATCGAGGAGACCTGGGGTGCGATGGCGGAGCTGGTGGCAGCCGGAAAGGTGCGGTCGCTGGGCCTGTGCGCGGTGGGCGCGCGCGCCGGCCGCCGCCGGGGCACACGGCTGTACGACGGGACACTGCGGCAGTTGGAACGCATCCAGCAAGTGTTCCCGGTCAGCAGCGTGCAGGCCGAGCTGTCGGTGTGGTCGAAGGAGGCACTGGAGGCGCTGCTGCCGTGGTGCGTGACGCGCGGCGTGGGGTTCCTCGCCGCGATGCCGCTGGGCAACGGCTTCCTCACCGGCACGCTGACTCCTGGTCAGGGCTTCGAACCGCGTGACATACGGGCCCGCCATCCGCGCTTCACCGCCGAGATGATGGCCGCCAACCAGCCGGTGGTGGCCGGGCTGCGCCGGGTCGGTGCGCGGTACGGGGCCACGCCGGGGCAGGTGGCGCTGGCGTGGGTACTCGCGCAGGGGCCGCACGTCGTGCCCGTACCGGGGACGAAGCAGGAGCGCTGGGCCGCCGAGAACGCGGAGGCGGCCGGGCTGGCGCTGGACCGCCGCGATCTGGCGGAGATCGCCGCGCTGCCGCCGGCCCGGGGGTCGTGGGACTGAAGGCGGCGGGGCGGCCGCACGGCGCGGGGCCTCGGAGTGCGGCGGGCCCGCCGGGGCCGGGTGGCGGGTCCGGGGCGACCGGGCCGGAGCGGGGGCCTGACGCGAGGGGTGCGGTGTGGTGTCGTAGGGCGGGTTCCGTCGACGAGAGGACTTCGCCGTGCAACGACGCTCCGTGACCTCCGTGTTGGCCGCTGCCTCGCTGCTGCTGGCGGCGGGGTGCTCCACCGGGGGATCGCCGGCCCCGGCCGGCTCCCCCGCCGTCTCCTCCCCTTCAGCCCCGGGCAGCACACCGGCCTCCCCGTCCCCTTCGGCACCGCCCGCCAAGGGTTCGGTGAAGGTGGTCAGCACCCTGACCACCGATCTCACCTCACCCTGGGGAGTGGCCGCGCTGCCGGGAGGTGACCTGCTGGTGTCCTCACGCGACACCGGGAAGATCTTCCGGGTGGCGGCGGACGGCGGCCGGAAGACCGAGCTGGGCACGGTGCCGGGAGTCGCACCGGGCGGTGAGGGCGGCCTGCTGGGGATCGCGGTGGCCCCGTCGTTCGGCCGGGACCACCAGGTGTACGCGTACTTCACCACCGAGTCCGACAACCGCATCGCCCGTATGAACTACGACGCGAAGAAGCAGCCGGGCCGCCAACTGGGCGCTCCCGACACGGTGCTGAAGGGCATCCCCAGCGGACAGATCCACAACGGCGGCCGGATCGCGTTCGGCCCGGACAAGATGCTCTACGCGGGCACCGGCGAGACCGGCGACACCGGGCTCGCGCAGGACCGGAAGTCGCTGGGCGGCAAGATCCTGCGCATGACGCCGGACGGCGAGCCGGTGCACGGCAACCCCGACGCCGACTCGGTGGTGTACACGTACGGGCACCGCAACGTGCAGGGCCTGGCCTGGGACGCCGGGGGCCGGCTGTGGGCCGCGGAGTTCGGCCAGAACACCTGGGACGAGCTGAACCTGATCGAGCCGGGCAGGAACTACGGCTGGCCCGAGGTCGAGGGCAAGGGCCGGGGCGACGCCCGGTTCGTGGACCCGGTGGCGCAGTGGGGGACGGCGGAGGCCTCGCCGAGCGGCATCGCGTACGCCAGGGGCTCCGTCTGGATGGCGGGACTGCGCGGCGAGCGGCTGTGGCGGATCCCGCTCGGCGGCCGGCAGGCGTCGGCCGCGCCGCAGGCGTTCCTCCAGGGCGAGTACGGGCGGCTGCGTACGGTCGTGCCGACCGGGGACGGCGGGCTGTGGCTGGTCACCAGCAACACCGACGGGCGCGGCGATCCGAAGAACGGCGACGACCGGATCCTGCGTCTGGACGTGCGCTGACGGCGGCGTGCGCGGATGGCGGCCGGGGCGGACAGCTGCCGGGGCGGACGGGACGCCCCGGGCGTACGGGTTCGCCCGCAGCCGTCCGTTTCATTCCGGTGGTGCCTACACTCGTCGTACGGGACCGGCCACGTCGTCAGGGGGCAGGATGTTCAACCTGGTGGAGGAGCTGTTCGCGCCGGGGCGCAAACACACCGACGAGGAACGGCGGCGGCTGACCCTGGTGGTCACCGACACCGGCGACAGCGATCCGGGCAAGGGACCGATAGACCTGTCCTCGGGCAGGGTCACCGTCCGCCTGCCGGAGCAGGGGCCGGAGCAGGCGCCGGCGCGGGACGGCTGAACGGCGGCCGGGCCCCGGACCGGCGGTTCCCCGGGAGGCCGCGTACGGCCTCGGGAACTGCCGGATTCCGGGGCCCGTCGCCTCGTGGAGAACCTGTCGGCCCGTGGAGAGCTGTCAGCTCGCGGGGAGCCTTTCGGCCCGTACGAGCCCTCAGGAGCCGGGGGTTCCGGCGCCGCCGGTCTTGGGCAGCGTGGGCATGCTCGCGAAGAGGTCGAAGTACATGCCGGCGGAGACGATGATCCCCACGACGCCGAGGGCGATGCCGCCCCAGGCCACGGCGCGCACCCAGGTCGGGCGGGGCCAGGTGAGGACCAGGCCCGCGACCACGATGGCGAGCAGCGCGAAGATGCCGTTGACGAGGGCGTGGGTGTGCCAGGGGGCGCCGTAGACGGTGCCGATCTGGTCGGTGGCCTTGCCCGTCTGGAGCTTGATCTGGCCGAGCAGGGTCTGGCGCTCGGCCAGCACCGTGCCGGCCCAGGTGCCGGTGAGCGAGGCGAGGCCCAGGCCCGCTGCGGCGACGGCCCCGGCGCCGGACGCCACCGAGGCGGCCGGGGCGGCGGGCGGCGCGTCGGCGTCCCCGGCCTCCTCCCCGTCCACGTCGTCGGCGTCCGCGGTGTGCGGGGCGTCCGCGTCGGCCGCGGCGCCGGACGGCGTCTTCCCGTCCTTCTCTGCGGCCTCGGACGTCCCGTCGGCCTCCGTCGTCCCGGTGGCCGCCTTGGCCTCGTCGGCCTTCGTGTCGTCGGTGCGCTCTTCGGTCTTGGTGGTGTCCATGGGCGCGACCGTAGGCGTCGCGTCTGAGAGACGTATGAGAACGGCCGGGGCGCACGGGAAACCGGCCACGACGGCGGACGCGACGGCTCCGCGGGGCGCGCGGTCCGGTCCGCGCCTCCCGCCCCGCGCCACCGCTTCCCCGTCCCACGCCACCGCCCCGCCCGTGCCGCCCCGACGCGCCCGCCCGCTACTTCCGTACCAGCCCGTCGCCGCCCCGCCGCGGCCCCGGAACGGCAAGCGGAACCGCAACCGGAACCCCCGGCGCGCCGCCCGCGCCCGGACCCGCCGACGGGTCCTCGGCCGGATCCGCAGCCGGGTCCCGCTCCGGCGGCGGCTCGATGCTGATCCGCGGCAGCCGCCGATCCAGCCACCCCGGCAGCCACCAGTTCGCGCCGCCGAGCAGGTGCATCAGAGCGGGTACGAGCAGGGTGCGCAGCACGAAGGCGTCGAGGGCGACGGCGGCGGCCAGGCCGATGCCGAACATCGCGATGATGCGGTCGCCGCTGAGCACGAACGCCGCGAAGACGGCGATCATGATGACGGCCGCCGAATTGATGACCCGGCCGGTCTCGGCCAGTCCGACGCGCACCGCGCGACGGTTGTCGCGGGTCAGCCGCCATTCCTCGTACATCCGGCTGACCAGGAAGACCTGGTAGTCCATGGACAGCCCGAAGAGGACCGAGACCATGATCACGGGCAGGAAGGGCTCGATCGGGCCCGCGCTGCCGAGCCCGAGCAGTTCGCTCCCCCACCCCCACTGGAAGATCGCCACCACGATCCCGAAGGAGGAGGCGACGGCCGCGATGTTCATCGCGGCGGCCTTCAGCGGTATGCCGATGCTGCGGAAGGCGAGGAGCAGCAGGACGCAGCCCAGGCCGATGACGACGCCGACGAAGAGCGGCAGCTTGCCGACGATGACGGAGGCGAAGTCGTCGTAGCTCGCGGTCACGCCGCCGACGTGGACGCGCATGCTGGTGCCCTCCCCGGCTTTCGGCAGCACCTCGTCGCGCAGCCGTTCCACCAGGTCGGAGGTCTGCCGCGACTGCGGGGAGCCATCCGGTACGACCGTGATCACGCCCGTGCTGCCACTGCCGTCGAACTCCGGCCCCTGGACCTGCGCCACGCCCGGGGTGCCCCGCAGCTCGTCCGGCAGCCGGTCGAAGGCGAGCCGGTCCTTGGCCCCGTCGAGGTCGCCGACCAGGGTCAGCGGCCCGTTCGAGCCCGGCCCGAAGCCCTCGCCGAGCAGGTCGTACGCCTGCCGGGTGGTGCTCGTCGCGGGGTTGTTGCCCTGGTCGGAGGTGCCCAGGTGCAGGGAGAGCGTGGGCAGCGCGAGGACCAGCATGACGACGGCAGCGGCCGCCCCCAGCAGCTTGGGGTGGCGCTCCACGAAGCCGGACCACCACGCCGCGAAGCCGGCGGGCGGCGCGGGGCAGGGGCCGTCGGCGGCCAGCTGCCGCCGTTCGCGCCGGCTCAGCGCCCGCGGCCCGATGACGCCGAGCAGGGCCGGGAGCAGGGTGACGGAGGCGGCGACGGTCAGGACGACGGTGAGCGAGGCGGCGATGGCGACGCCGTTGAGGAAGCCGAGCCGCAGGACGAGCATGCCGAGCAGGGCGATGCAGACGGTGGCCCCGGCGAAGACCACCGCGCGCCCCGACACGCTGACCGCGCGCTCGGCCGCCTCCTGGACGCCGAGGCCGGATCTCAGCCCTCTGCGGTGCCGCGTCACGATGAAGAGCGCGTAGTCGATGCCGACACCGAGGCCGATGAGCATCCCCAGCATCGGGGCGAAGTCGGCCACCGTCATCGCGTGGCCGAGCAGCGTGATGCCCGCCGAGGCGGTGCCGACGCTCACCACCGCCGTGACGAGCGGCAGGAGGGTGGCGGCGAGCGAGCCGAAGGCGAGGAAGAGGACGACGGCGGCGGCGCCGAGGCCGATGAGTTCGGCGAGCTGGGCCCCGGAGGTCTCGGTGACCGCGATGCCGGCGCCGCCCAGCTCCACCTGGAGTCCGTCGCCCGCGGCGGCCTTGACGGTGTCCACGACGCGCTGGACCTGCGCCTTGTCCAGGTCCTCGGCGGGGGCGTCGAAGGCCAGGCCCGCGTAGGCGGTGTGCCCGTCCTGGCTGATCTGCCCGGCGCCCTGCGGTCCGTACGGGCTCTGTACGGACGCGACCCCGGGCAGCCGGGAGACCGTGTCGAGGGTCTGCTGGAGATCCTTCTGCACGGCGCCCGCGCGGACGGTGCCGGACTCCGTGTGCCACACGATCGTGTCGCGGTCCCCCGACCGGTCCGGGAAGGCCCGCTCCATCAGGGCTCCGGCCTGCCCCGATTCGGTACCGGGGACGTCGTAGTGGTCGGAGTAGGCGGAGCCGGCGGCTCCGGCCGCGGCGGCGGCTCCCGCGAAGGCGGCGAGCCAGAGCACGATCACGACGATGCGGCGCCGCAGGCACCACCGGGTCAGTGCGGTCATCAAGCTCTTCGTCTGCTTCCCGGGTCAGGCGCCGATGTCTCCCGGGATATACCCGTGGTGCCGTACGCGTAAGGGAGGGGGAAGCACGGGACCGCCGCCTGCCGACGAAGGAGCGGCGGGCCCGTACCTCTTGCAGAGTGACAGTACGAAGAGATCCTTTGCCCTCTTTGTGGACTTCCCCACAAGGGGACCGGGAAGCGGAACCCGGCCGCCGGACAGAACGCCGCCGGTTCCGTCCGTATCCGGTCAGCCGGTGATCGATTCCTTTCCGTTTTCGATGTGCCCCATGAAGCGGCGGTGGAAGGACGTGTCCTGGGCGACGGACAGGTCCAGGTCGTACCAGCCGTGGGCCTGCGCCGCGGAGTGCGCGACGGTGCGGGTGCTGCCCGCCCGCACCGTGACCGTGCGCGGCGCGGCGTCGCCGTACGCCAGCGGCGCCAGGGTGAAGGTGAGGTCGGCGCTCCCCTTGTTGACGAGCGTGAGGTGCAGCTCGCGCCGGTGCGCGTCCAGGCGGGTGCCGATCCGGACCGCGGCGGCCGCGCCGCCGGCCGTGCCCGCGTGCTCGCGCCGGAACCCGTTGGGGCCCGTAAGGGTGAAGTGGTACGCGCTGTCCTTGACGGGCACCTCCCAGTCGGCCCGGCCCAGCACGTCGCGGTGCTGCGGCGTTCCGTACTCGCCCGCGTACGGGTACAGCGCGAAGTGCGCGCTGGCCCGGCCGTCGTTGCGCACCGCGAGCCGGAAGCGCTTGCCCTGCGCGTCGTAGGCGCCGTCCGCGTCGGGCTGGTACGGCAGCGGGCGCGCGGGCCGGGTGCCCGGCTCCTGGCGCGGCAGCTGCTGCTCACGCGGCGGGCGCGGCGCCCAGCGTCCGCTGAACGCAGGGATCGCGCCGGGCCGCTCGACGGCGGGCTGCCGACGCCCGCGGGAGAAGTCGAAGGCGGTGGTCAGGTCGCCGCAGACGGTGCGCCGCCAGGCGCTGATATTGGGCTCCCGCACGCCCGTCCAGCGCTCCAGGAAGCGGATGATCGAGGTGTGGTCGAAGACCTGCGAGCAGGCGTGGCCGCCCACCGTCCAGGGCGAGATCACGAGCATCGGTACGCGCATCCCGAGCCCGGTCGGCTTGCCGTCCCAGAACTCGCCGTCCGTGCCCTGCGGCGGCACCGGCGGCGGCACGTGGTCGAAGAAGCCGTCGTTCTCGTCGTAGGTCAGGAACAGCGCGGTGTGCCGCCACACGTCCGGGTTCTTCCCGAGCGCGTCGAGCACCTTGTAGACGATGGTGGCGCTGGCGACCGGCGAGGACGAGCCGGGGTGCTCGGAGTCCGCGGCAGAGGGGACGATGTAGGACACTTCCGGCAGCTTCCCCGCGGCGACGTCCGCGGCGAAGGCGGTGGCCGTGGAGTCCGGCTCGCCGCGGCGCAGCGCGCGCTCGAAGAGGCTGCGGTCGGCCTCACTGAGCGCCTGTACGCCCTCGTCCAGCAGCCCCTGCAAGCGCTTGCGCTCCGCCTCGCCTGCCGCCGCCACCTTGCCGTAGAAGGCGGTCATGTTCTGTACGCCGCCCACCTTGGCCAGCGCCTTCTTCATGACCGCCTTGAAGGTGGCGTAGAACTCCAGGTTGTTGTCGGTGAAGTTGTCCCACTCCTGGTAGACGCGCCAGCTGTGCCCGGCCTTCTCCAGGCGCTCGGCGTACGTGGGCCAGGTGTAGCCGGTGTGGGTGTCCTCCGCGTAGGCGTCGTTGCCCACCGCGCGCTTGCCGGAGCCCGGTTCGAAACCGGTCCAGCCGCTGACCAGGTGGTTGCGGTTGGGGCTGGTGGAGGAGTGGATCGAGGAGTGGTAGGCGTCGCAGACGGTGAAGGTGTCGGCCAGCTCGTAGTGCAGCGGTACGTCCTGGCGGTCGTAGTGGGCCATGGTGGCGGCCGTCTTGGCGGTGACCCAGTTGTCCATCCAGCCGTCGTGCCACGCCTTGGCGCCGCCGGACCACTCGTGGTTGAGCGCCCCGATGTACTGGAGGTCCTTCTTCTGGGCCGCCGCGGCCTCGCGCACGGAGAAGGGCAGGACGGTGCCGACGCCGAGCGCGCCCGGCTGCTCGAAGACGCTCCGGTTGCCGCCCGGGAGCTGGACGGCGTTGCGGTCGGCGTAGCCGCGTACGCCGCGCAGCATTCCGAAGTAGTGATCGAAGGAACGATTCTCCTGCATCAGCACGACGACGTGCCTGATGTCGCCGAGCCCGCCCCGGCCCCGGCCTCGGCCGCGCCCGGCCGCGGCCGGTTCGGCGGCCAGCGCCTGTTGCAGCGACGGCGGCAGCAGGGACGCGGCGGCGGCCGCTCCCGCCGCCGCCGCGCCAAGTCCCATGACCCGTCTGCGAGATACCTCGGATGCCACGCTCGACCTCCCAGTCGACTGCCCGCGGTCGGGCAATGGTTCACATACAGCCCATTTGGTTGATGCGAGCGGGACGGTAGTGGAGCGGGGTGGCGGGCGACAGGTGTCGGAGTGACGTTTTCGAGAACAGATGGGTCCGGTTCCGGTTGTGAAACAGCGGGACGAGTGGGGGTGGGGCCTTTCGCATGTCCGGGGCAGGGTCCGCGTCGTACGCTCGGAACATGAGCACTGCGGGGCAGAGGGTCAAAGAAGTCCGCAAGCGTCGCGGGCTGTCACAGCGTGAATTGGCGGACGCGTCGGGAGTCTCGCTCTCGGCCATCCGCAAACTCGAACAAGGAGAGCGGGAAACCGCCCGCCTGGAGACCTTGCGCAAGCTCGCGCAAGCGCTGAGGGTGCCGACAATGCGTCTGGCCGGGGAACCGAACCCGGAGGGCGCCAGCGCGGACACAGTGGATCGATGGGCAGCGGTCCGGCACGCGCTGGAACGTCCCCCCGTCACCCTCGGACCGGACGACGAGCCGCCGACCGTCAGCGGAGTACGCGCCACCCTGGCAGACGCGGCTCCGCTGTTCGCCGGTGACCAGTACGCGGCACTGTCGGCACTCCTGCCACCCTTGCTGCGGGACGCGGACGCGCTGGGCACGGAGGGCCGCGCGGTCCGCGTGCGGCTGTTGCAACTCGCCGGGTGGCTCATGGTTCAGACCCGGCAGTTCAAGGCCGCCGAGACGGCCCTGGAGCGAGCCCTGGACGACTCGGCCAACCGTATGGAGGGGGCCGCCACAGTCAACACACTGTGCTGGCTGCTGCTCCGGCAGGGCGAGTTGGGGAAAGCTTACGACCTCGCCGTCAAGTGGGCCGACGAGACCGAGCCCCGGTTTTCCCGCGCGACCCCGGCGGAGCTGAGCACATGGGGCTGGATGCTGCTGCGCGTGTCCGCTGCCGCCGTGCGCAACTCTCGGCCCGGCGACGCGGAGGACGCACTGCGGCTTGCCACAGCGGCAGCCGTCGCGCTGGGGCGTGAGCACGCGCCGAACAACGACTTCCTCCGCACGTTCGGGCCCACCACGGTCAAACTCAAGGCCGCGGAGAACGCCAGTGTGACCGACCGGCCCGACATGGTGCTCCGCATCGCCGAACGCGTGCCCGTCTTCAGCCTCAAGCCCACGTCGAACAACCGGAACCGCCATTTGCTGGACGTGGCCGACGCGTACGCCAAGACCGGCGACTACGCCGAGGCGTTCGGCAAGCTGGAGCAGATCCGTGCCGACAGCCCGGAATGGCTGCCGAACCAGCGCTATGCCCGGGACATCCTCGGCCGGGTGGCCCAAGGACGGCGGACGTTGACGGCGGACATGCGGGCCATGGCCGACGTGGTGGGCCTGCCGCTCTAGCACTTGTGGCACTTCCCCTCGGCGGGTCTCCGAAGTGCCACAGACAACAGAGAGTGGCCGTCCCTAGCGTTGAGTCATCGGATCACGCGAGGGACGGCGATGCACCATGGCCCACGACTGGGCGCCCGCCACGGGCACGTACGCGGTAGACACGACGAACGGCCGGCTCGGCGAGGTGCGCAGACTGCTCGAAGACGCCGCCTGCCTCGTTCCGCCGGGCGGAGGCGCCGAGTGGACAGTCAGCCCCCACCAGCTGCGCAAGCCCACCGACGAGGAACGCGCACGGGCCCGGACCTGGACGCGCCCGGTCGGGAGCCGGTCATGAACCGCCCCCATCCCCCACCGCACCGCAGCTACCCGGAGCCACCGGTCACCCTCCCGATGCACGCCCCGTCACTGGAACCGGCGCCGGTCGAAGGCTGCAAGGTGTGCGCGAGCGCCGCGGCCTGGCGACGGGCGTACCGGACGGGCAAGGGCACCGCGGACGGCCGTACGAACCACTCCGCGGCCGTGGACTGTTCCCTGGAGATCCGCAACCACCCGCACGAGCCGCGCGTGACGGGCCTGCCGGTCGGCACCCCGGCGGTGCGCCCGTGAGCACCCGCAGCGTGATCCGCGCCGTGCAGCACGCCATCGGCACGCACCCACGTAGCGACGTCACCGTTTCGGCGCGCTGCCTGGCCGGCGGATGCCTCTGGACGCTGGCAGTCACCGCCGACCTGAAGGCGGCCGACCTGGCGGCCATGGCGCACACGGGCCGTACGGGGCACCCGACGTTCGCCCGGACGTTCGAGGACGTGGCGCTCGTACGCCGCCTGGAACTGAACGAGGGCCAAGCGGCCGTCCCACCGCTCCCGGCGCCCCGCTGAGCCCCCGCTCCGGCCGCCCTCACCCTGGACAGGTCGAGCGGCCGGAGCGGGTCGACCCGCACAGGCAGATGCGTGACACATGGCGGCGGCCAGGACAGCTAAGCTGCCGCACCCCGGCAGAAGGCTTCATCGTCCCCCCGGCGGCAGCTGACCGCCCGCACCCGGCCTGCCCGTGGGCAGCCCGGGTGCGGGCACGATCACCGCGATGGCCGGATGGACAACGCGTGCCGGAACTCGTCGCGCGGGTCCCAGCGGGCCTTCACGCGCTGCAACCGCGGGTAGTTGCCCTTGTAATAGAGCGTGTGCCACGGGACGCCGGACGTGTTCAGCGCCGGGTCGGCCAGGTCCACGTCCGGATAGTTGACGAACGCCCCGTCGCTGACCTCCCCCGGCACCGGCACGCCGCCGCTGTCGGCGTACACGGCGCGGTAGAGGTCCCGGACCCAGGCCAGGCGCGGCGCGCCCGCCTCCCCCGCCTCCCAGCTGGTCAGGTAGATCGCCTTGAGGATCGAGTCCCGCTGGGGGACGGCGGTCGCGTCCGGCGCGACCGCGTTGACCTGCCCGCCGTAGGAGACCAGCCACAGCGCTCCTCCGGCGCTCGCCTCCTTGCCCGCCCCACCGGCGCCACCCGCCAGGTACGTGTAGGCCGCCCCGATCTGCTCATCCGTGAACCGGTTCCGCAAGTAGCCCGCCTTGCTCTTGAACGCGGCGGGGGCGGTCTCCTGCACCGAGGCCACCGCCTGCAGCCACGGCGTCTCCTCGTGGCCGGAGACGGGCCGGGCTCCCACTCCGCGCCCGACGGCGTCCACGTACGCCTGCATCAGCCGCTCGGCGCCGGGCGTCGCCGCGTCCAGCTGGCCGGTCAGGAGGATGTCGCCGCTGCCGCGCGCGTTGACCATCAGCACGCTGAAGAGACCGGCGTACGGTGAATCGGGCGCGCTGTTGTGCTCGTACCAGGAACCGTGGTTGCGCAGCAGGCGGGTGAAGGCACGCTCGTCCAGGTTCTTCCAGTCCCAGACCGCGTAGGAACTGAGGACGGTCCCGGGCGCCTTGGGCAGGAGCTGTGCGGGGTCGTCGCCCTTCGCGGCCGGATCGCGGAACCAGTAGCACGTGACGATGCCGAAGTTGCCGCCTCCGCCGCCGGTGTGCGCCCACCACAGGTCGTGGTGCGGGTCCTCCGGGTCGCGGGTGGCCACGACGCTGCGGGCCGTGCCGGAGCGGTCCACCACGACGACCTCGACGGCGTACAGGTGGTCGACGGACAGCCCGTACCGCCGGGAGAGCGTGCCGTACCCGCCGCCGAGAACGTGCCCGCCCACGCCGACCTCGGCGGTGGCGCCCGCCGGGATGGACACGCCCCAGCCGAGGAACAGCGCGCGGTAGACCTCGCCGAGCAGGGCGCCGGGCTCGACGGCGAACGCCCGCCGGGCGGCGTCGTACCGGATCGCCCGCATGGGCGAGGTGTCGATCAGGACGCCGACGGACGGGTCGTCGACGAAGTTCTCGAAGCAGTGGCCGCCGCTGCGTACGGCGATGCGCCTGCCGTCCCGTACGGCCTGCTGCACTGCGGTGACGACCTGCTCGGTGGTGTTCACGACGTGGACGCGCGCGGGCTTGCCGGTGAAGCGCGCGTTGGTGCCGCGGCGGGTGAGCGAGGGGTAGCGCGGGTCTTCGGGGCCGACCGTGACCAGGCCCTGGCCCGGCGGGCGGCCGGCCGCCGGGGCGGCGGGCGCGGCAGGCGGAGCCGCGGGCGCGGCAGGCGGGGCGGCGGCCTGCCCGGCGCTCGCGGTGCCCGGCGCGGCCACGGCCGCAGCCGTTCCTCCCAGGGCCGCCGCGCCCGCGAGCAGGCTCCGGCGCGTCACTTCACCCATGGTCCGCTCCTGTAACTGTGGTGGTTCCGGCGGTGGTTGATGCTGCACATCTCCACCATCGGCCCCGTCCGGCGCCGGAGCATCGTCCACGATGACCAACTGCCCCGTAGGAAGAACGATGTACGGCGCGCGGCGCCCCCGGTCCCCCAGGAGGGTGCGCGGCGGGCGCACATCCTCCGCAGGAAGGGTTCGCCGCTCCCCGCGCGGCAACGGGCCTGCGCGGGCGAACTCTTCACGAACTCTTGACAACCGCATTGGTCTGGACCATTTTGTGCCCAACGCCCGCTGCACCTCCGGACCGGGCGGGCGGCCCTTCCGGGCCCATTACTTGGAGACAGCCATGCCGCACCCCCTCATGTCCCGCACCCCCCGCTCCCGGCACAGACGGTGGCTCACCACCGCCGTCACCGGGCTGGCCGGCGCCGCCCTGGCCGTGACCGGCACTCAGACCGGCGCCTCGGCGGCCCCCCACGCCGCCCCCCGGGCCGCCGCCGACGTCAACAACGCCAAGAACCCGGGCTTCGAATCCGGGCTCTCCGGCTGGACCTGCTCCTCGGGCGCGGGCTCCACCGTGTCCTCCCCCGTGCACGGCGGCACATCGGCCCTGAAGGCCACACCGGCCGGCTCCGACCAGGCCAAGTGCTCGCAGACCGTGGCCGTCAAGCCCGGCTCCACGTACACGCTCAGCGCGTACGTCCAGGGCTCCTACGTCTACCTCGGCGCGAGCGGCACCGGCACCACCGACGTGTCCACCTGGGCCCCCGGTGCCACAACCTGGCAGCAGCTGAAGACCACCTTCACCACCGGCCCCTCCACCACCTCCGTCACCGTCTACACCCACGGCTGGTACGGGCAGTCCGCCTACTTCGCCGACGACATCAGCGTCTTCGGGCCGGACGGTGGCGGCAACGGCGACCCGGGCGATCCGGTTCCCGACGCGCCCGCCGGGCTGACCGTCGGCGCGGTCACCTCGTCCTCCGTAGCGCTGTCGTGGAGCCCCGCCAAGTACGCCACCGGCTACACCGTCTACCGCGACGGCGCCAAGGTCCAGTCGGTCACCGGCACGTCGGCCACCGTGACCGGCCTGAGCCCGTCCACCGCGTACCGCTTCCAGGTCGCCGCGGCCAACGCGGCGGGCGAGTCCGCCAAGTCCGCCGAGGTCACCGCCACCACGTCCCCGGGTGGCGGCGATCCCGGCCCGTCCGTGCCCAAGCACGCCGTCACCGGCTACTGGCAGAACTTCAACAACGGCGCGACCGTACAGAAGATCAGCGACGTGCCGAACCAGTGCGACATCATCGCGGTGTCCTTCGCCGACGCGACCACCACGCCCGGCGCGATCACCTTCAACCTCGACTCGGCGGGTCTGGGCGGCTACACCGTCGACCAGTTCAAGGCCGACATCAGGGCCAAGCAGGCGGCCGGCAAGAACGTCATCCTGTCCGTCGGCGGCGAGAAGGGCACCATCTCCGTCAACGACTCCGCGTCCGCGAACAACTTCGCCAACAGCGCCTACGCCCTCATGCAGGAGTACGGCTTCAACGGCGTCGACATCGACCTGGAGAACGGCCTCAACCCGACCTACATGTCCCAGGCCCTGCGCTCGCTGTCCCAGAAGGCGGGCAGCAAGCTGGTCATCACCATGGCCCCGCAGACCATCGACATGCAGTCCACCCAGGGCGGCTACTTCAAGACCGCGCTGAACATCAAGGACATCCTCACCGTCGTCAACATGCAGTACTACAACAGCGGTTCGATGCTCGGCTGCGACGGCAAGGTCTACTCGCAGGGCACGGTGGACTTCCTCACCGCCCTGGCCTGCATCCAGCTCGAAGGCGGTCTCGACCCGTCCCAGGTCGGCCTGGGCCTGCCCGCCTCGACCCGCGCCGCAGGCGGCGGCTACGTGTCGCCCAGCGTCGTCAACAACGCCCTCGACTGCCTCACCAAGGGCACCGGCTGCGGCTCCTTCAAGCCCGCCAAGACCTACCCGTCCCTGCGCGGCGCCATGACCTGGTCCACCAACTGGGACGCCGCGACCGGCAACGCCTGGTCCAACGCGGTGGGCCCGCACGTGCACAACCTGCCGTAACGCGTCACGACCATACGGCTAAGGGCGGCACACCGGTGGTGTGCCGCCCCTCGCGTACGGGAACCGGGTGTCAGCCCTCGACGCCCAGCTTCTCCAAGATCAGCTCACGGACACGGGCCGCGTCGGCCTGGCCGCGGGTGGCCTTCATGACCGCGCCGACCAGCGCGCCGGCCGCCGCGACCTTGCCGCCGCGGATCTTGTCGGCGATGGCGGCGTTGGACTCGATGGCCTCGTCGACGGCCTTGCCCAGCGCGCCCTCGTCGGAGACGACCTTCAGGCCGCGCTTGTCGACGACGGTGTCCGGGTCGCCCTCACCCGCGAGGACGCCCTCGATGGCCTGGCGGGCCAGCTTGTCGTTGAGGGAACCCTCCGCGACCAGCGCCGCGACCCGCGCGACCTGCTCCGGGGTGATGGGCAGGGCGGCGAGGTCGACGCCGTCCTCGTTGGCGCGGCGGGCCAGCTCGCCCATCCACCACTTGCGGGCGGCGGCGGAGTCCGCGCCGGCCTCGGTGGTGGCGACGATCAGGTCCACGGCGCCGGCGTTGAGGATCGACTGCATGTCGTGCTCGGAGACGCCCCAGTCCTCGCGCAGCCGGTTGCGGCGTACGCGCGGCAGCTCGGGCAGGCCCTTGCGCAGCTCCTCGACCCACTCGCGGGACGGGGCCACCGGGACCAGGTCGGGCTCCGGGAAGTACCGGTAGTCCTCGGCCTCCTCCTTGATCCGGCCGGGCGTGGTGGAGCCGTCCTCCTCGTGGAAGTGGCGGGTCTCCTGGACGATCGTGCCGCCGGAGGACAGCACGGCCGCGTGCCGCTGGATCTCGAAGCGGGCGGCCCGCTCGACGCTGCGCAGCGAGTTGACGTTCTTCGTCTCGGAGCGGGTGCCGAACTTCTCGATGCCCTTGGGGCGCAGCGACAGGTTCACGTCGCAGCGCATCTGGCCCATCTCCATGCGGGCCTCGGACACGCCCAGCGCCTTGATCAGCTCGCGCAGCTCGGCGACGTACGCCTTGGCGACCTCCGGAGCCCGCTCGCCCGCGCCCTGGATGGGCTTGGTGACGATCTCGATGAGCGGGATGCCGGCGCGGTTGTAGTCGAGCAGGGAGTGGGACGCGCCGTGGATACGGCCGGTGGCGCCGCCGACGTGCGTCGACTTGCCGGTGTCCTCCTCCATGTGGGCGCGCTCGATCTCCACGCGGAAGATCTCGCCGTCCTCCAGCTGTACGTCCAGGTACCCGTCGAAGGCGATGGGCTCGTCGTACTGCGACGTCTGGAAGTTCTTCGGCATGTCCGGATAGAAGTAGTTCTTCCGGGCGAAGCGGCACCACTCGGCGATCGAGCAGTTCAGGGCCAGGCCGATCTTGACGGCGGACTCGACGCCGATCGCGTTGACGACCGGGAGCGAGCCGGGCATGCCCAGGCAGGTGGGGCAGGTCTGCGAGTTGGCGTCGGCGCCCAGGGTGGTGGAGCACCCGCAGAACATCTTGGTCTTGGTGCCGAGTTCGACGTGCACCTCAAGACCCATCACAGGGTCGTAGGTGGCCAGCGCGTCCTCGTACGACACCAGTTCAGTGACGGTCACGGAAAACTAACCTCTCAGTCCCGCTCAGCCCGCGAGCACGTCGTCGTCGGCGAGCCGACGCAGATCACGGACCAGCAGCGCGACTCCGGTGGCGATGGCGGCGGCGGAGACGACGGCGTCGAGGAGCTGGAGCCGGTCCTGCTCGCCCTTCGCCTTCTTCGCCTGCTTGACGACGCTCACCGCACCGAACAGCGTGGTGCCGATGGACAGATACGTACCGGCCTTGGACTTCTTGAAGCCCTTGGCCTTCGCGAGCTTTCCACTCACAGGGACGGTGCCTCCTCAAGCAGCGGGTGCCCCCAACGGGCGGTGAACGCGGCCTCGACCGCGGCACCGACCTTGTAGAGCCGGTCGTCGGCCATGGCAGGAGCGATGATCTGCAGCCCCACCGGCAGCCCGTCCTCGGGGGCCAGGCCGCAGGGCAGCGACATGGCCGCGTTGCCTGCCAGGTTCGTCGGGATCGTGCACAGGTCGGCGAGGTACATCGCCATCGGGTCGTCGGCGCGCTCGCCGATCGGGAAGGCCGTGGTGGGCGTGGTCGGCGAGACCAGCACGTCGACCTGCTCGAAGGCCTTCTCGAAGTCCCGGGTGATCAGGGTGCGGACCTTCTGCGCCGAGCCGTAGTACGCGTCGTAGTAGCCGGAGCTGAGCGCGTACGTGCCGAGCATGACGCGGCGCTTGACCTCGGGGCCGAAGCCGGCCTCGCGGGTCAGGGCCGTGACGTCCTCGGCCGACCGGGTGCCGTCGTCGCCGACCCGCAGGCCGTACCGCATGGCGTCGAAGCGGGCCAGGTTCGAGGAGCACTCGGACGGCGCGATCAGGTAGTACGCCGCGAGCGCCTTGTCGAAGGACGGGCAGGAGATCTCGACGATCTCCGCGCCCAGCTCGCGCAGCAGCTCCACGGACTCGTTGAAGCGCTGCATGACGCCGGGCTGGTAGCCCTCGCCGGAGAACTCCTTGACGACGCCGACGCGCATCCCCTTGACGTCACCGTTGCGGGCCGCCTCGACGACCGGCGGGACCGGCGCGTCGATGGAGGTGGAGTCCAGCTCGTCGTGGCCGGCGATGACCTCGTGCAGCAGGGCCGCGTCCAGGACCGTACGGGCGCAGGGCCCGCCCTGGTCGAGGGACGAGGAGAACGCCACCATGCCGTAGCGGGAGACCCCGCCGTAGGTGGGCTTGACGCCGACCGTGCCGGTGACGGCGGCGGGCTGGCGGATCGAGCCGCCGGTGTCCGTGCCGATGGCGAGCGGCGCCTCGTAGGAGGCGAGCGCGGCGGAGGAGCCGCCGCCGGAGCCGCCCGGGATACGGGTGAGGTCCCAGGGGTTGCCGGTCGGGCCGTAGGCGCTGTTCTCGGTGGAGGACCCCATGGCGAACTCGTCCATGTTGGTCTTGCCGAGGATGACGACGTCGGCGGCCTTGAGCCGCTTGGTCACCGTCGCGTCGTACGGCGGGATCCAGCCTTCGAGGATCTTCGAACCGACGGTGGTGGGAATGCCCTCCGTGGTGAAGATGTCCTTCAGGGCGAGCGGGACGCCGGCCAGCGGGCCCAGCTTCTCGCCGCGCTCGCGCTTGGCGTCCACGGCACGGGCCTGGGCGAGCGCGCCCTCGCGGTCCACGTGCAGGAAGGCGTGCACCTTCTCGTCGACGGCCTCGATGCGGGCCAGGTGCGCCTCGGTGACCTCGACGGCCGTGACCTCACCGGCGGCGATCTTCGCCGCGGTCTCGGCGGCGGTGAGCTTGATCAGATCTGCCATGTCGGTCACTCCTCCCCCAGGATCTGCGGCACCTTGAAACGCTGCTGCTCCTGGGCCGGGGCGCCGGACAGCGCCTGCTCGGGCGTCAGCGACGGACGGACCACGTCCGGCCGCATGACATTGGTCAGGGGCAGCGGGTGGGAGGTCGGCGGTACGTCTTGGTCGGCGACCTCGGAGACGCGGGCTACCGCGCCGATGATGTCGTCGAGCTGTCCGGCGAAGTGATCGAGCTCTTCGTCCTTCAGCTCCAAGCGCGCCAGCCGGGCGAGGTGGGCAACCTCCTCGCGCGTGATGCCAGGCATGCAGCGATCCTCAGGGTGAGTGTCTTGGCTGTGTTGTCCGGGCCAATCCTATTGCGTAGCCGATAGGGGTTCGAAACGCATTCCCGGAGGGACGCGTCCGAGTCGCTTCCGGAGGGCTGCGGGGAGGGGTCCCGGGTGGCCGGTGGAGGCGTGGGGAGGGACGCGGGGAGGGGGCCCGGGGGGCCGGTGTGCGGGGAACGGGAGGGGCGGCCGGTGGGCGGAGAACGACCGAAGGCAGCCGGTGGGCGGGGAACGCCCGAAGGCAGCCGGTGGGCGGGGAACGCCCGAAGGCAGCCGGTGGGCGGGGATCGGCCGGGGGCGGCCGGTGGGGGCTGCGGCAGGGCGGCCGTCTTGTGGCGCGGGGCCCGGGGGTGGCCGGGCCGGACGGCGGGCCCGGTGGCGGGCCCGGTGGCGGGCCGGTCAGATGACGCGCTGGTCGGCTTCCTCGGCGGCCGCGGCGCGCTCGTGCTGGGGTTCGTGCTGAGCCGCGGCGGCGGGCCGCTCCGCCTCGCGCTGCCAGCCGCGCTCGCCGCGGGCCCGCAGCCAGGCCGTGGTCTCGTCCGGCGGCATCGCGGCGGCGACCAGCCAGCCCTGTACGGCGTCGCAGCCCAGGTCGCGCAGCCGCTCCCAGGTCTCGTCGTCCTCGACGCCCTCGGCGACCACCAGCAGGCCGAGCGAGTGGGCCAGGTCCAGCGTGCAGCGGACGATCTCGGCGTCCTCGTTGTCCACGGCGAGCCGGGCGACGAAGGAGCGGTCGATCTTCAGCTCGCTGACCGGCAGACGCCGCAGGTGGACGAGGGAGGAGTAGCCGGTGCCGAAGTCGTCGAGGGACATCTTGACGCCGTGCCCGGTCAGCCCGGCCAGCGTGTCGGCGGCCCGCTGCGGGTCCTCCAGCAGGACGTGTTCCGTTATCTCCAACTGGAGTGACCCGGGAGGCACTTGGTGGCGAGCCAGCCGCGCGGCCACCGCACCGGCGAAGCCGGGGGTGTGCACGTCGCGCGGTGAGACGTTGACCGCGACCGGCACCTCCAGGCCGGACGCGCGCCACCGGGCCACCTGGGCGAGCGCGGTCTCCAGGACGTACTCCGTCAGGCGCGGCATCAGCCCGGACGACTCGGCGATGGCGATGAACTCGTCCGGAGGGACCCTGCCACGCTCCGGATGGACCCACCGGACCAGCGCCTCCAGCCCGGCCACATGGCCGTCGAAGCCGACCTTGGGCTGGTAGTGCAGCTCCACGTCACCGGCGTCCAGCGCGCGGCGCAGGTCGCCCAACAGGCCCAGCCGGTCCGGGGTGTTGCCGTCCCGCTTGGCCTCGTAGACCTCGACGCCGCTGCGGTCCCGCTTGGCCTGGTACATGGCGACGTCGGCCCGGCGCAGCAGTCCCTCGGCGTCCAGGGCGTGGTCGGGGAAGACCGCGACCCCCGCGCTGGCCTCCAGCACGAGGGTGAGTCCGTCCAGGTCGAGCGGTGAGCCGAGGGCCGCGACCAGGTTGCGGGCCACCCGCTGGGCGCTGGTCAGGGAGTCGGCGGTGGGCAGCAGGACCGCGAACTCGTCGCCGCCGAGCCGGGCGACCTCCGCGCCGCGCGGCAGGGCGTGCCGCAGCCGGTCGGCTATCTGGAGCAGCAACCGGTCCCCCGCGAGGTGGCCGAGGGTGTCGTTGACCGAGCGGAAGCGGTCCAGGTCGATGAGGACGAGCGCGGAGCGGGCGCCGATGCGCTCGGCGTCGTCCAGCGCGGTCCAGGTGCGCTCCAGCAGCCACTGCCGGTTGGGCAGGCCGGTGAGCGGGTCCCGCAGCTGCTCCTCGGCCCGTGCGCGGGCGATCCACAGGGTGGAGTCCAGGGCGATCAGGGGCACGGCGAACATCGGCAGCAGGAACGGCGCGTGCACGGCGGCCACCACGATCAGCGGTGAGATGCCCAGCAGCGCCACGCCGACCAGGGCCTGCCGGGCCAGGGCCGTCCGGGCGATGGTGGGCAGGCTGCCGCTGCGCGAGGCCATCGTGAACCACAGCAGGGCGCGGGTGACGACCAGGTAGGCGGCGGCCGCGACCAGGATGTCGGGCAGCACGGACAGGTCCCAGGCCGCGGGCTGCCACGGGTGCTCGACGGTCGGTACGACGTGGAAGGCGGCGAGGCCCAGCGCCGCGGCGCCGATCCCGAGGATGTCGACCGCGCCGTGCAGCAGGGCCTGTCGCCAGCGGTGCCGGCGGGCGGCGCCGACCAGCAGCACGACGGCCACGCTCACCAGGACGGCGGGCACCCAGCCGTACAGCAGCAGGACGGCGAGGGCCAGGGCCGCGCCCGAGCCCGTGCCGCCCCACCAGCGGTCGCGGCCGAGCGCGACGAGATGGCCGACGATGACGCCGGTGAGGATCGCCAGGCCCCAGCCGACGGCGCCTTCCGGGAACAGGGCCCGGCCGGCGCCGAGCGTGCGGATCACTCCCGCCGCGAGTGCGCTGCCCGCCACCAGCACGACGGCCGCGGGCAGCGCGGGCACGACGAGCCGGCGGAGCCGCGACGCCGGAGCGGCGCTGTCGGTCGGTTTCATTCCGATACCTCTCACAGCCGGCTGTGCCCGCGCCACGGCAGGCGCACACCTCAACAGTAGGCCGCAGAAGGCCGCCGCGGGCAGCGATCGGCAGCGGTTGCCCGAATGCGACCCGGCCATCCGGAACCATCTGCTATGCGCCGATGAGGTGACTCCTCACTCGCCCTCAGGCGGAGTGACAGCTACCGCTCGTGCTTCATCGGGACCCTGCTCCAGCAGCACCGCGAAGCCGTCATCGTCTAGCACAGGCACCTTCAACTGCATGGCCTTGTCGTACTTCGAACCAGGATTGTCTCCCACCACCACGAAACCGGTCTTCTTCGAAACGGAACCGGTCACCTTCGCTCCGAGACGCTGCAGGGCTTCTTTCGCGCCATCTCTGGTGTGTGACTGAAGTGTGCCCGTTACAACGACGGTGACGCCTTCAAGTGGACGCGGACCTTCGTCTCCTGAGGATTCTTCTTCCATCCGGACCCCGGCGGCCCGCCACTTCTCCACGACCTCGCGGTGCCAGTCCTCGGCGAACCACTGCTTGAGCGAGGCCGCGATGGTCGCACCGACCCCCTCGACGGCGGCCAGCTCCTCCTCGCTCGCGTCCCTGATCCGGTCCAGCGAACGGAACTCCATCGCGAGCGCCTGGGCGGCCACCGGGCCGACATGACGGATCGACAGGCCCGTCAGGATGCGGGCCAGCGGGCGCTCCTTGGCCGCCTGGATGTTCTCCAGCATCGCCAGGGCGTTCTTCTTCGGCTCGCCCTTCTGGTTGGCGAAGAAGGTGACGACCTTCTCCTCGCCCGTCTTGGGGTCGCGCTTGGGCAGGCCGCTGTCCGGGTCGAGCACGTAGGACTTGATGGGCAGCAGCTGCTCGATGGACAGGCTGAAGAGGTCGCCCTCGTCCTTCAGCGGCGCCTCGGCCGGCTCCAGGGGCTGGCTGAGCGCCGTGGCCGCCACGTAGCCGAAGTTCTCGATGTCCAGCGACTTGCGGCCGGCCAGGTAGAACAGCCGCTCGCGGATCTGGGCGGGGCAGGAGCGGGCGTTGGGGCAGCGGAGGTCGATGTCGCCCTCCTTGGCGGGCTGCAGCGCCGTACCGCACTCGGGGCACTCGGCGGGCATCACGAACTCCCGCTCGCTGCCGTCCCGCAGGTCCGCCACCGGGCCCAGGATCTCCGGGATCACGTCGCCCGCCTTGCGCAGCACGACCGTGTCGCCGATGTAGACGCCCTTGGCCTTGACCACGTCCTGGTTGTGCAGGGTGGCGAACTCCACCTCGGAGCCGGCCACCGTGACCGGCTCGACGACCGCGTACGGCGTGACGCGGCCCGTACGGCCGACGCCGACGCGGATGTCCACCAGCTTGGTGTTGACCTCCTCCGGCGGGTACTTCCACGCGATGGCCCAGCGCGGCGCGCGCGAGGTGGCGCCGAGGCGGCCCTGGAGGGCGATCTCGTCCAGCTTGACCACGGCGCCGTCGATCTCGTGGGCGACGGCCGTGCGCCGGGTCTCCGGGTCGCCGTAGCGCTCGATGAAGTCGCGCACGGCCGCCAGGGAGTCGACGACCTCGTTGTGGTCGGCGGTCGGCAGGCCCCACTCGCGCAGCAGGTCGTAGGCGTGCGACTGGCAGTCGATGTCGAAGCCCTCGCGGGCGCCGATGCCGTGCACGACCATGTGGAGCGGGCGGGTGGCGGTGACCTTCGGGTCCTTCTGGCGCAGCGAACCGGCGGCGGCGTTGCGCGGATTGGCGAACGGCGGCTTGCCGTCGGCCACGAGCCGCTCGTTCAGCTCCAGGAACTTCTCCATCGGGAAGTAGACCTCGCCGCGCACCTCCACCAGGTCCGGGACGCGGTCGCCCTTCAGGCGGTCCGGGATCTCGGTGATCGTACGGACGTTGGGCGTGATGTCCTCGCCCGTACGGCCGTCGCCGCGGGTGGCGGCGCGGGTCAGCCGCCCGCTCTCGTACGTCAGGTTGACCGCGAGGCCGTCGACCTTCAGCTCGCACAGGAAGTGGTAGCCGGCGCTCTTCGGGTCGCCGCCCAGCTCCGTCGCGAGCCGCTCGGCCCAGGCCGCCAGCTCCTCGTCGTCGAAGGCGTTGTCCAGCGAGAGCATCCGCTCGCGGTGCGCGACCTCCGTGAACTCCGTCTCGTACTGCCCGGCGACCTTCTGCGTCGGGGAGTCCGGGGTCCGCAGCTCGGGGTGCTCGTCCTCCAGGGCCTCCAGGGACCGCAGCAGCTTGTCGAACTCCGCGTCGCTGACGACCGGGGCGTCCCGCACGTAGTAGCGGAAGCGGTGCTCCTCGATCTGCTCGGCCAGATGGGCGTGCTCTTCCCGCGCCTTCGCGGGCACCGCGTGCCCCGCCGTGTGCTGTTCGCCGGCCACCGTTACGTCCTCCCGTGGTCCTTGAGTGCCGTCACTCAGGGTTGTCTGCGAGCGATCTCGCGGCCCGGGCGCAGTGGGCGAGCACCGAGCGGGCATATGCGGGCGAAGCGCCCGCCAGCCCGCACGACGGGGTGACCACCACGGACTCGGCGAGAGTCCCCGGCGACAGCCCCAGCCTGCGCCACAGCGTCCTGACACCCATGACGCTACCGGCAGGGTCTGACAATGGGCCGTCCACGCCCGGCACCACGCCCGCCAGCAGCGTCGTGCCGCCCTCGACCGCCTCGCCGATCGTCTCCTCCTCACGCTCGGTGAGCAGCCCGAAATCGAACGAGACGCCGGTCACGCCGGCCCGCCGCAGCAGGGCGAAGGGGACCTCGGGAGCACAGGAGTGCACGACCACCGGCGCGCCGGCCGCACCGGCGACGGCCACCAGGTCGCGCAGGGCGTCCTCCACGACGCCCCGGTCCACCGCGCGGTGCGTACGGTAGCCGCTCGCGGACCTGATCCGCCCCTGGAGCACGGCGGTCAGCGACGGCTCGTCGAGCTGGAGCACCGGCCGGGCGCCGGGCACCCGCCGCTGTACGTCGGCGAGGTGTACGCGGAGGCCCTCGGCCATCGACGCCCGCAGGTCCCGGCAGGCGCCGGGGTCGCTGAGGGCCGCCTCGCCGTTGCGCAGCTCCAGCGCGGCGGCCAGGGTCCACGGGCCGACCGCCGACACCTTCAGGTCGCCCTCGTAGCCCTGGGTGAACTCCTCGACCGCGTCGAGGTCCTCGCCCATCCAGGAGCGGGCGCGCCGGGTGTCCCGGCCGGGCCGGTCACTGATCCGCCAGCCGCTCGGCTCCACGTGGGCGTACATCTCGGCGAGGAGCCCGACGGTACGGCCGATCATGTCGGCGCCGGGCCCGCGGGCGGGCAGCTCCGGCAGGTACGGGAGGGTCTCCAGGGAGCCGGTCACGGTCCTGGCGGCCTCGCGGGCGTCGCCGCCGGGCATCGATCCGACACCGGTGGCGGTACCGGTGCCGGCGTGGCCGGCGAGGCGGGCGGGGGTGTTGTTCTCGGTCACCGTCCGAGGGTAAGTGGTGCGGCGCTGTGGCCTTTGGCCACGGGGGTCCGGGTGGGCCGCCGGGGCCCGCGGCCGCGGGCCCCGGTGACGGCCGGGCCATGGGTCCGTCACCCCTGTCCTCAAACGCCGGACGGGCTGGATGGCGCGGACCGGGAACCCCTCGGCAGCCGCTCACCGGCCCGGACGTACCGTCAGCGGCCAGGACCTACCGTCACCGGCCCGGACGTACCGTCAGGTCGTTGATCTCCGCGTCGCGGGGGAGGTCGATGGCGGTGAGGAGGGTGGTGGCGACCGACTCCGGGTCGATCCACTGGGCGGCGTCGTAGTCGCGGCCCTCCTGGCGGAAGACGTTCTCCTGCATGGGGGTGGCGGTGCGGCCCGGGTAGATGGAGGTCACCCGTACGCCGTTGCCGTGCTCCTCGGCCCGCAGCGAGTCGGCGAGCGCCTTCAGGCCGTGCTTGCTGGCGGCGTAGGCGCCCCACTGGGGACCCGCGTTCAGGCCGGCGCCGGAGTTGACGAAGACGACGTGGCCCTTGGCGATCCGCAGCTGCGGGAGGAACTGGCGGGTCAGTTCGGCGGGCGAGGCGAGGTTGGCGGCGAGCGTGCGCTGCCAGGCCGCGGGGCCGAGGTCGCCGATCGCGCCCAGTTCGACGACGCCCGCGATGTGCAGCAGGGAGTCGAGGCGGTCGGGCAGCGACTGCTTGCCGAAGGCCCAGTCCAGCTTCTCGGGGGTGGCGAGGTCGCCGACCACCGTGCGGGCGCCGGGGAACTGCCCGGCGAGTTCCTTGGCGCGGCCGGCGTCGCGCGCCAGCAGCCAGAGCTCCTCGCCGCGGTCGGCGAGCCGCCGCGCGACCGCCGCTCCGATGCCCGATCCTGCGCCCGTGATCAAGTGCGTACCCATGGGACCGATCCTAACGAGGGATGCGGGTGCGGCACGGCACCGTCCGCGTCAAGCGGAATCATGGATTCCGCCGAACCCGTACGGCCCTGCACCGCCCTGCCCGGCCCCGGCGCGGCCCCGCCCGGCCCCGTACGCCCCGTACGCCCCTCCGTACGCCTCAGCCCTGGATGCCCGCCTGCTCCTCCAGGTACGCCATCGCCCCGGCGCCGTCCTCCGCGAAGAACACCAGCTCGGTGAGGGGCAGCGGCAGGAAGCCCTCGTTGTCCATGCGCTGGAACTGCTCCTTCAGGCCGTCGTAGAAACCGGCGGTGTTCAGGAGCACCACCGGCTTGGTGTGCAGTCCGTGCTTCTTGAGCTCCAGGATCTCGGTGGCCTCGTCGAGCGTGCCCGTGCCGCCGACCATGACGACGACGGCGTCGGCGCGCTTCAGGAGCTCGGCCTTGCGCTCGGCGAGGTCCTTGGTGACCACCATGTCGTCCACCCCCTCGCGCACCTTGTGCGCGAGGAAGTCCACGGAGACGCCGACGAGCCGGCCGCCCGCCTCCTCCACGCCGTCCGCCATGACCTTCATCAGCCCGCTGTCCGAGCCGCCCCACACCAGTGCGTGGCCGCCCGCGCCGATCAGCCGGGCGAATTCCCGGGCGGGGGTGGTGTAGCGGGCGTCGAGGTCGGCGGCGGAGCAGAAGACACAGATGTTCATGCCGGTCACTCTACGAGCCGGCACCGACACCGGTGCGGGTGCCGGCCGGGCCCGGCACCCGCACCGCTCAGATCAGCCCCTGCGCCAGCATCGCGTCCGCGACCCGCTCGAAGCCCGCGACGTTGGCGCCCGTGACGTAGTCGCCCGGCACGCCGTGCCGCTCCGCGGTCTCGTGGCACATGTCGTGGATGCCGCGCATGATCGCCGCCAGCTCGCCCTCGGTGCGTTCGAAGCTCCAGGACTCGCGGCCGGAGTTCTGCCGCATCTCCAGCGCGCTGGTGGCCACGCCGCCCGCGTTGGCCGCCTTGCCCGGTCCGAAGGCCACTCCCGCTTCCTGGAAGAGGGCCACCGCCCCGGGGGTCGTCGGCATGTTGGCGCCTTCGGAGACGGCCTTGACGCCGTTGCGCACGAGGACGCGCGCGGCGTCGGCGTCCAGTTCGTTCTGGGTCGCGGAGGGCAGTGCCACATCGCACGGCACGTCCCAGACCCGTCCGCCCGGTATGTACCGGGCGGAGGCGCCGCGCCGGTCCGCGTACTCCTCGATCCGGCCGCGCTCGACCTCCTTGATCTGCTTGAGCAGGGCGAGGTCGATGCCCTTCTCGTCGATCACGTAGCCGCCGGAGTCCGAGCAGGTCAGCACGTTCGCGCCGAGGGCCTGGGCCTTCTCGATCGTGTAGACGGCGACGTTGCCCGAGCCGGAGACCACGGCCTGGAGGCCGTCCAGGTCCTCGCCGCGCTGCCGCAGCATCTCGGCGGTGAACAGCACGTTGCCGTAGCCGGTGGCCTCCGTGCGGGCCGTGGAGCCGCCCCAGTCGAGCCCCTTGCCGGTCAGCACCCCGGCCTCCCAGCGGTTGGTGATCCGCCGGTACTGCCCGAAGAGGAAGCCGATCTCCCGGCCGCCGACGCCGATGTCGCCCGCCGGTACGTCGGTGTGCTCGCCCAGGTGCCGGTGCAGTTCGGTCATGAAGGACTGGCAGAAGCGCATCACCTCGGCGTCGGAGCGGCCGCGCGGGTCGAAGTCGCTGCCGCCCTTGCCGCCGCCGATGTTCAGCCCGGTGAGCGCGTTCTTGAAGATCTGCTCGAAGCCGAGGAACTTGACGATGCCGAGGTTGACGGACGGGTGGAAGCGCAGGCCGCCCTTGTAGGGGCCGAGCGCGCTGTTGAACTCCACCCGGAAGCCGCGGTTGACGTGGATGTCTCCGGAGTCGTCCTGCCACGGTACGCGGAAGAGGAGCTGGCGCTCCGGCTCGCAGATCCGCTCCAGGATCCTGGCCTCGGCGTATTCGGGACGGGCCGTCAGCGCCGGGGCGAGGGTCTGCAGCACTTCGAGGGCGGCCTGGTGGAACTCGGGCTCTCCGGGGTTGCGCTGCACCAGTTCCCTGTGCAGAAGCTCCAGGGACACCGAGGTGTTCCGGCCGGTCGCACCGGCCCCGGCGTGAACTGTCGACATGTCTCTACTTCCCTTCGTGGCCGACGAAGGGCCGCCGGCGGCCCGGAACCGCGCGTGGCGCCGGATTCCGGCCGGGGCGGCCCAGGGCGTCCCGTCGCTGCCGCCGAGCCTAGGGGGCCGGGGGCGGCGCGGGGCCACCGGGGCGGGAGTCGCGATCCGTGAACCTCTGGGTTTAGGTTGCGGTCATGGCGGAGGGAACGCGTTTAAACGCGCACATGTCACACACGGACGATTCACCCACGGGCGGCTCCCATACGGGCGGCTCCCATACCGACGGCTCCCCCACGGACGGCTCCCCCACGGCCGACGACGGGGCCACGGAGACGGGCGGTGGCAGCCTGCGCCGCTCCTCCCTCCTGATGGCGGCGGGCACGGCCGTCTCCCGCGCGACGGGCCTGATCCGGGGCGTCCTCCAGGCCGGTGCCCTCGGCACCGGCCTGCTGGCCACCACGTACAACACGGCCAACCTCGTCCCGATGAGCCTGTACACGCTGCTGATCGGCGGCGCCCTGAACGCCGTGCTCGTGCCGCAGCTCGTCCGGGCCCGGGGGGAGCACGCGGACGGCGGGCGGGCCCACGAGCAGCGGCTCGTCACGCTCGTGCTGACCGTCCTCGGCCTCGGCACGCTGCTCGCGGTGTGGGCCGCGCCCGAGATCGTGAGCCTCTACACGACGGACTCGCCGGAGAACCACGCCGCCTACGAACTGACCGTGGTCTTCGCCCGGTTCCTGCTGCCGCAGATCTTCTTCTACGGGGTGTTCGGCATCCTGGGGCAGGTGCTCAACGCGCGCGGGAAGTTCGGCGCGATGATGTGGACGCCGGTGCTCAACAACGTCGTCCTGATCGCCGTGTTCGGCGCGTACGTCGGTCTGCTGACCGTCCCGGAGACGGTGGCGGACATCACCGGGGCGCAGGTGCGGATGCTCGGCGTGGGCACCACGATCGGCATCGCCCTCCAGGCACTCGCGCTGATCCCCTACGCGCGCGAGGCGGGGTTCCGCTTCCGGCCGCGCTTCGACTGGCGCGGCACCGGACTGCGCAAGAGCGCGAACGCGGCGCGCTGGACGCTGCTGTTCGTGCTGGTCAACCTGGTCTCGATGACCGTCGTCACGCACTACGCGACCCTCACCGACCAGGAACTTCCCACGGCCGGCGCGGGCTTCTCCTCGTATGCGTACGCGCAGAACATCTGGGGCCTGCCGCAGTCCGTCGTCACGGTCTCGCTGATCACCGCGCTGCTGCCGCGGATGACCCGGGCGGTCGCCGAACAGCGCCTGGACGACCTGCGGGACGACCTCTCCCGCGCGCTGCGGGTCAACGGAGCGGTGATCGTCCCGGCCGCCGTCTTCTTCGTGGCCTTCGGCCCGGAGATGGCGCAGCTGCTGTACGCGCACGGCGCCGCCAGCGCCGAGTCCGCCGTGCCGCTGGGGCAGATGCTCCAGGCCCTCGGGCTGGGCCTGATCCCGTTCTCCGCCCAGTCGCTGCTGCTGCGCGGTTTCTACGCCTTCGAGGACACCCGTACGCCGTTCCTGATGGCCGCCTGGATCTCCGGCGTGAACATCGCGCTCGCCACCGCCTGCCACCTGCTGCTGCCGGCCCGGTGGGCGGTCGTCGGGATGGCCGCCGCGTACGCCGTGTCGTACGGCGCCGGGCTGCTGGCCAGTGCGTACCTCCTGCGCCGACGGCTGGACGGGCGGCTGGACGGACGCCGCCTGAGCCGTACGTACGGCAAGCTGACCGGTGCCGCGCTGGCCGCCGGGGCGGTGGGCTGGGCGGCCGCGCACGCCTGTGCCGGTGCCGCCGGGAACGCCTTCTGGTCCACGGCCCTGGCCCTGGCCGCCGGGACCGCGACCATGGCCCTGCTCTTCCTCCTCCTGGCGCGCGTCCTGCGGATCACCGAGCTGCGGTCCCTGCCGGGGCTGCGCTGACGGCCGGGGCCGGGGTGGCTGCCGCCGCCTCGGCCTCCGCCTGCGCCGCCACCTCGGCGGCAACCACCTTCTCCATCTTGTCGATGCCGAGCACCCCGCTGACCAGGATGGCGAGGACGATGGCCACGATGAGCATCACCGTGCCCAGCCACACCATGACGTCCACCGGCAGCGTGAACGCGCCGATCACCCGGGCCACGCATTCGGCCAGCAGCGCGGCGCCCCACACGGCGGAGTGCCGCCGCTGCACCCGCCGGAACGCCGCCGACTCCGCCGTCAGCCGCTCCCAGGCAGCGCCTTTGGCCGCGTTGCCCTTGGTGATCCACGGCTTCAGCATGGGGGCCATCAGCGGCCGCCCGATGAGCGCGGACACCAGCACCGCCAGCCCGAAGGTGCTGCTCACGGCGCTGTCCTTGGCCATCATCAGCCGCTCGTCACCGGCCATCAGGCTCAGCAGCAGACCGATGATGTTGGTCGCCGTCATCAGCGTGGCCACGGCGTTGAAGCGGCGCTCCCTGACCAGGCTCCATACGGAGCGCGCCGCGGGCAGGGCGCCGCTCCAGGCCAGCGCGGCGAGCGTGCTCATGCCGAAGACGCCGGTGAAGAGGTAGTACGAGGCGATCGGGATGCCCGCGTCCAGGAGCAGCGCCCGGGGGCCCTCCAGCTGCCCGCCGGGCCGGGGCTCCTCGCCGGTACCGATACCGGTAGCACTGCCGATACCGGTGCCGGTGCCGGGTGCCGTGCCGTGCGGGGTCTGGCTGTTCATGGGGGCCTCCGTGTCGCTGTCCGCGCCGTCCGTTGCGATGCGTTCAGCTTCGTTCCCGGGCCCCGTGCACCGGCAGGACCGGGTGTAAGCACATCTCCGTGACATTTGTCAGTCCCCGGGGCACCCGGCCGGCCGGGCCCTTGCGCTGGAGTGCTCTCCAGCTCCTAGTGTCCGACGCGGCAACCGACCACCGGAGAGGAACTCTTCGTGCGTTACACACTGTTCGGCAGGACCGGTCTGCGGGTGAGCGAGCTGAG
Source organism: Streptomyces sp. CB02923 (assembly GCF_001905005.1). Classification (GTDB taxonomy): domain Bacteria; phylum Actinomycetota; class Actinomycetes; order Streptomycetales; family Streptomycetaceae; genus Streptomyces. The sequence goes on from NZ_LWKZ01000001.1 coordinate 64,450, forward strand.
CCTCGGCACCATGACCATCGGATCGGACTGGGGCTGGGGCGCTCCCGAGGACACCAGCGCGCGCATCGTCGACGCCTACGACGACGCGGGCGGCAACTTCATCGACACCGCCAACAACTACACCGACGGCAGCTCCGAGAAGATCCTCGGCAAGCTGCTCGAAGGCCGCCGGGACCGCTTCGTGCTCGCCAGCAAGTACACGTGCGCGACCCGCGCGGGCGACCCGAACTCGGCGGGCAGCCACCGCAAGAGCCTGGTGCGGTCGGTGGAGCAGAGCCTCGCCAGGCTGCGCACCGACCACCTCGACGTCCTCTGGGTGCACGCGCGGGACCACTTCACGCCCGTCGAGGAGACCATGCGGGCGCTGGACGACGTCGTCCGGTCGGGCAAGGTGCTGTACGTCGGCGTGTCCGACTGGCCCGCCTGGGAGATCGCGCAGGCGAACACCCTCGCCGAGCTGCGCGGCTGGACCGCGTTCGCGGGCTCGCAGCTGCGCTACAGCCTGCTGGAGCGCACGCCGGAGCGCGAGCTGCTCCCCCAGGCACGCGCCTTCGACCTGGCCGTCCTGGCGTGGGCCCCGCTGGCGGCGGGCAAACTCACCGGCAAGTACCGGCGCGGGGAGCGGGGCCGGCTGGACGTCGTCGGCGACGGCGGGCGCCCGGCGGACAACGAGGAGGCGACCGTCTCGGCGGTGCTGGAGGTCGCCGAGCAGGGCGGCTGGAGCCCGGCGCAGGTCGCCCTGGCCTGGCTGCGGCAGCGGCCCGGGAACATCATCCCGGTCATCGCCGCCACCAAGGAGAGCCAGCTCGCCGACAACCTCGCGAGCGTCGGTGTGGAACTGGACGCCGGGGCCCGGCAGCGGCTCGACGAGGTGAGCGCCGTACCGCTGGGCTTCCCGCACGACTTCCTGGCGGAGCCCGCGATCACGCAGAACGTCTACGGCGACCGCTGGTCCGCCATCGAGGACCGGCGCTCCGGCTACCGGCGGTCGGTCCACGGGGTGCTCTGACCCGGGGTGCTCCGGCCCGGCGGACCGCGCCGCTCACCGCGCACGCCGCGCGGTGGGCGGCCCGGCCGTCACGCCGCCGCGCGGGCGCGGTCCGTCGTGGCGATCGTCGCCGAGCCGACCACGCGTGTGCCGTCGTAGAGCACGATGGCCTGGCCGGGGGCCACACCGCGGACCGGCTCGGTGAAGGCGACGCGCAGCTCGCCGTCGACCAGCTCGGCGCTGACCTCGGTCTCGCCGCCGTGGGCGCGCAGCTGCGCGGTGTACGTGCCGGGGCCGGACGGCGCGGCGCCGCACCAGCGGGGGCGGACGGCGGTCAGCGCGGTCACGTCCAGGGCCTCCACCGGGCCGACGGTGACCGTGTTGTCGACCGGGGAGATGTCCAGGACGTAGCGCGGCTTGCCGTCGGGGGCCGGGGTGCCGATGCGCAGGCCCTTGCGCTGGCCGATGGTGAAGCCGTACGCGCCCTCGTGGGTGCCGATCCGGGCGCCGGACTCGTCGACGATGTCGCCCTCGGCCGTGCCGAGCCGCTTGGCGAGGAACGCCTGGGTGTCGCCGTCGGCGATGAAGCAGATGTCGTGGCTGTCCGGTTTCTTGGCGACGAACAGGCCGCGCCGGGCGGCCTCCTCGCGGATCTCCGCCTTGGTCGTGAGCGTGTCGCCGAGCGGGAACATGGCGTGCGCGAGCTGCCGGTCGTCGAGCACGCCGAGGACGTAGGACTGGTCCTTGGCCATGTCGGAGGCGCGGTGCAGCTCGCGGCCGCCGTCCGGGAGCTCCACGACCGTGGCGTAGTGGCCGGTGCAGACGGCGTCGAAGCCGAGGGCGAGCGCCTTGTCCAGCAGCGCGGCGAATTTGATCTTCTCGTTGCAGCGCAGACAGGGGTTGGGCGTCCGGCCCGCCTCGTACTCGGCGAAGAAGTCCTCGACGACGTCCTCACGGAAGCGTTCGGCGAGGTCCCATACGTAGAACGGGATGCCGATGACGTCGGCGGCGCGGCGGGCGTCGTGCGAATCCTCGATCGTGCAACAGCCGCGGGCTCCGGTACGGAAGGACTTCGGATTCTCGGAGAGCGCGAGGTGCACGCCGGTCACGTCGTGGCCCGCCTCGGCGGCGCGGGCGGCGGCGACGGCGGAGTCGACACCGCCGGACATGGCGGCGAGCACGCGGAGGCGGCGGGGAGCGTCAGTCGTCATAACCCTTCCAGGGTAGACGGAACCACCGACAGGGCCCCAAGCGTTGTGCAGCTCATGGGAGAAGCGGGGGATTCCGGGCAGGCGGCCGGCGGGGGCTTCAGCAGACGGGCCCTGCTGCTGGGCGGCGTCGGCACGGCACTGGCGGGCGGCGCCGCGTACGCACTGCACGACGACCTGCTGCGCTGGTGGTGGCGCCTGCCGGGCCGCAAGAAGCCGCGGACGGACGGCGCGGTGGACTACGGCGGCGCCCGCTGGGTCCCGGCCGCCACGGCGAACTGGCGCCAGGCCGACCGGCCGGACGACTACACCATCGACCGGGTCGTCGTCCACGTCGTCCAGGGCGGCTACACGGACGCCCTGCGGGTCTTCCAGAGCCCGCTGCACGGCGCGGCGGCGCATTACGTGGTGCGCAAGGACGGGCAGGTGGCGCAGACCGTCCGCGAGCTGGACGTGGCGTACCACGCGGGCAACCGCGCGTACAACGAGCGCAGCATCGGTATCGAGCACGAGGGCTTCGTGGACCGCCCGGCGTCCTTCACCCCTGCCATGTACGCATCATCCGCGCGGCTGACCGCCGGAATCTGCCGCCGCTACGGCTTCCCCGCCGACCGGGAACACATCGTGGGCCATGTGGAGGTACCGGGCACCGACCACACCGATCCCGGGCCACACTGGAACTGGAGGCTGTACATGGACCTGGTGCGCGCCGAGCTGCGCCGGCCGACCTCGACGCCGGGGGCGTGACACGGGGCCGCCGGGGCGTCCGGGCGCCACCGCGCGCCCCTCGTGGAACGGACCACTCATGGCGTACGACAGAGCCCCGGCCGCCGGACCGGCGCACCGGAGCACCGGAGCCGGGCCGCCCGGCCTCGCCGAGGACCGCACCTTCGGCCGGGTCCTGCTGGACCTGGACGCCGACGCGGGCCTGCTCACGGTGCGGGGCGAGCGGGTGGCGACGGCCGAGCTGCGCCGCGCGCCGGGCGCTCCGGCGGCGGGCCACGTACCGGTCGGCACCCGCGACGGCGCGTACCTGCACCTGTCCGTCGACGGCCGGCCCGCGCACCTCACCCCCGCCAAGGGGCGCCTCACCCGGCGCTCCCACCGGGTGGAGGTGATCTACGGCGGCGCCGTGTACCGGCTCCGCCCGGACTCGCCCAACGGCAGCCGGCTGGTCAAGGAGGGCCGCCGGATCGCGGACTTCTCCTCGGACGGCGCCGGGCACGTCTGGGCCGACTGGCATCCGGACGTGGCGCCGCCGCTGCCGGAGGACGCCGCGATCGGGTACGCCCTCGCCACGGCCTTCGGCACCGGCGCCGGGCCGGCCTGGCGGCTGCTCGTCCAGGCCGCGCTCGACAGGGTCAGGTGACCCCGGGCGTCAGCCCCGCCCCGGACGACACCCCTGCCCCGCGCCCGGCCCGGCATGACGGCTCCGGCCCGGCGTGACGGCTTCAGCCCGGCGACGGCTTCAGCTAAGCGTGACGGCTAGGGCCCGGCGTGACGGCTTCAGCTAAGCCCCGCGCTCCGCGCCCGTTCCACCACCGGGCCGATCGCCTCCGCCACCGCCGCCACATCCGCCTCGGTGGTGGTGTGGCCGAGGGAGAAGCGCAGCGTGCCGCGGGCGAGGTCCGCGTCCATCCCCGCGGCGAGCAGGACGTGGCTGGGCTGGGCGACGCCCGCCGTGCAGGCGGAGCCGGTGGAGCAGGCGATGCCCTGGGCGTCCAGGAGGAGGAGCAGGGAGTCGCCCTCGCAGCCGGGGAAGGAGAAGTGCGCGTTGGCGGGGAGGCGGCCCGCCGGGTCGGGGTCGCCGCCGAGGACGGCGTCCGGGGCGGCGGCCCGTACCGCCTTGACGAGGTCGTCGCGCAGGGCGCCGATGTCGCGGGCGAACTCCTCGCGGTGCGCGACGGCGTGCCGCGCGGCGGCGGCGAACGCGGCGATACCGGGGGTGTCCAGGGTGCCGGAGCGCACCTGGCGCTCCTGGCCGCCGCCGTGCAGGACGGGTACGGGCGCGTACTCGCGCCGCAGCAGCAGTGCGCCGACGCCGTACGGTCCGCCGATCTTGTGCGCGGAGACGGTCATCGCGGCCAGGCCGGAGGCCGCGAAGTCGACCTCCAGCTGTCCGAACGCCTGGACCGCGTCGGAGTGCAGCGGAATGCCGAATTCCGCCGCCACTTCGGCCAGTTCCCGGACCGGCATGACCGTGCCGATCTCGTTGTTGGCCCACATGACGGTGGCGAGCGCGACGTCGTCGGGATCGCGGGCGACGGCCGCGCGGAACGCGTCCGCGTGCACCCTCCCGTACGCGTCGACGGGCAGCCATTCGACCTGCGCGCCCTCGTGCTCGGCAAGCCATTCCACGGCGTCCAGGACGGCGTGGTGCTCGACGGGGCTGGCGAGGACGCGGGTACGGGCCGGTTCGGCGTCCCGGCGGGCCCAGTACAGGCCCTTGACCGCGAGGTTGTCGGCTTCGGTGCCGCCCGCGGTGAAGACCACCTCACTGGGGCGCGCGCCGAGCGCGGAGGCGAGGGATTCCCGCGCCTCCTCGACGGTGCGCCGGGCGCGCCGGCCCGCGGCGTGCAGCGAGGACGCGTTGCCGGTGGCGGTCAGCTGGGCGGTCATCGCCTGCACCGCCTCCGGGAGCATCGGGGTGGTGGCGGCGTGGTCGAGGTAAACCATGGTGCGCACGATTCTACGAGCAGGCGCGGGGGCGCGTGCCGGGCGCGTGGAGGCTCGGCCCCACTCCCCTGGCCGCGCCGCGCGCCGGGGCCGGTGTCACACGGGTCTCCGCAATCCCCTCGACACCCATGTAAGGAGTCACTACGGTTACGGTCATGACACAGTGGCGTTTGGACCGTACGTACCGCAGCACCTCCGGCGAAGTGCGCTGGACCGCGCTCGGGGAGGAGGGGGCGCCGCCCCTGGTCCTGCTGCACGGGACACCGTTCTCCTCGTACGTCTGGCGGGGTGTCGCGCGGGCCCTGTCCGCACGGTTCCGGGTGTACGTGTGGGACATGCCGGGCTACGGCGCCTCCGAGAAGGCCGCAGGCCAGGACGTGTCCCTGCCCCGGCAGGCGGAGGTCTTCACCGAACTGCTCGCCCACTGGGGGCTCGGCGACCGCGAACCCACCGTCGTCGCGCACGACTTCGGCGGCTACGTGGCACTGCGCGCCCACCTCGTGCACGGCGCGCGCTACCGGCGCCTCGCGCTCGTCGACGCGGTCGCCCTCACCGGCTGGGGCTCCCCCACCTACCGCCTGCTCGGCAGCCACAGCGACGTCTTCGCCCAGCTGCCCGCCGGCCTGCACCGGGCCCTGGTGACCGAGTACATCTCCTCGGGGAGCCACCCCGGCCTGCACCCGGCCGTACTGGAACAGCTGGTCGAACCGTGGTGCACGGAGGAGGGACGGCCCGCTTTCTACCGCCAGATCCAGCAGAACGGACTGGACACCACCGCGGACCTCGACGGCCGCTACGGCGAGATCGCGGTGCCCACCCTGGTGTGCTGGGGCGCGCAGGACACCTGGCTGCCCGTCACCTGGGCACATGGCCTCGTGTCGGCGATCCCGGGCGCCCGCCTGCGTCTCTTCGAGGGGGCCGGACACCTCGTACAGGAGGACGCCCCGGCAGAGCTGGCGACGGCGCTGGCCGCGTTCGCGGCGTAGGGGCCCCTACGCCCTTTACATCCCGCCCGGCTCCAGAGGCAGCCGCAGCCGCGCCTGCGGGAGCGGCGCATCGGTCACGTTCAGCGCTTCGTACAGGGCGAGCGCCTCGTGCCGGTGCTCCTGGGCCCGCGCCAGCTCGCCCAGGGCCTCCAGCGCGTTCGCCAGCAGGCTCAGCCCGTCGGCCCTCCGCCGGTCGCTGCCCGCCTCCGCGAGCAGCCGTACCGCTTCCTCCGCGGACAGCTTGGCGCCGTCCGGCCGGCCGATGGCGAGGCGGGCCTCGGCGGTCCGCAGCTGGGTCAGGCCCGCCCAGAGGCGTTGTCCGGCCTCCTCGAAAGGGGGCAGGGCCGCCTGGAGGATGCGCTGCGCCTCGTTGTGGTGGCCCGCCTCGGCATGCGCGGCGGCGAGGAAGTACAGGCCCGTGCCGAGGCGGAGCCCCTGCCCGGTCGCCCGGTAGATCGCCACGCTCTGCCGGGCGAGGTCGATGCCCCGCTCCGCGTTGCGGTCGCGTACGCACAGCCGCGAGCGCTCCACCAGCACCGCGGCCTCGCCCAGCCGGTCCCCCTGCACCTGGCAGTGGCTCATGGCCAGGGTGAAGTGCTGCTCGGCGTCGGACCTGCGCAGCGCGACCGCGGCGACGCCGCGCATCAGCGGGGCCCGGCCGCTGGTCACCGGATCGCCCGCGTCGAGCCCCAGCCGGTACGCGCGGCGGGCCTCGTCCTCCGCCTCGGCGAACCGGTCGGCCGTCAGGCAGGCGCGGGCGCGGGCCAGCCGGGCCCGCGCCTCCGCGCGCTTGTCGCGTCCGGCGACGGCACGGGCGGTCACGGCCAGTGCGGTCTGCTCGTACCGGTCCGTCAGGCGCCCGCCCCCCAGGAGCGGTTCGAGCAGGAGCAGCGTGTCGGCGCACCGGGCGGCGTGCGCCCCGGACGGCAGTTCCACCGTCTGCCGGACGACGGCGAGCGCGCCGGCGCCCTCCCCGGCCCACCAGGCCGACGCCGCTCCGCGGTCCGCGAGCGGGAGGGCCGTGACGGGCGTCGCGGGGGTGGCGGTGTGGTCGAGCAGCAGGGCGCCGGGCGCGTCGAGGCCGTACGCCCGGTGGGCGGTGACGAGGTACCAGTCGAGGAGCCGGGACAGCGCGGCGTAGCGGTCCTCCGGGCGGCTGTGGCGGGTCAGCGTGTCGTACGCGAAGGAGGCGAGCGCTTCCCGGTGCCGGTAGCGGCCGGGGGCCGAGGTCTTCAGCAGGCCGGTCCGCACCAGGGTGTCCAGGTGCTCCCGGGCGGCGCCGGGTGTGGTGCCGGTCAGGGCGGCCACGGCGGCCGCCGGGAGGTCGGGACAGTGCGGCAGCGCCAGCAGCCGGAAGGCGACGAGCGCCGGTGGGGCGAGGTCGTGGGTGAGGCGCAGCGCGGTGCTGTTGATCATGGCCTCGGCCGCCGTACGGCCGGCCGGCCCGTCCAGCATCAGTTCCGCCGCCACCGCGTCGACCGCGGCCTCCGAACAGCCGCACGCCTCCAGCGCCGCGCGCGCCACCGCGCGGCGGGCCGCCACCCGCTCCTCCCCCACCCGCAGCACGAGGAGTTCCATCGCGTCGGCGGAACTCATGGTCTCCAGGTGCAGGGACAGGACGCCGGGCAGCGCGGCCGGCGGCCGGTCGCGCGCGATGACCAGGGCGGCGCCCGCGCCGTCCGGGAGCAGGGACAGGACGGACGCGGCATCGCGCACCTCGTCCAGGACGACGACCAGGCGCAGGCCGCGGACCACCGACCGGTAGAACGCCACCCGCTCCGCACCGGCCGCGGGGATGTCCTCGGCGCGGTGGCCGAGTTGCCGCAGCAGTACGGCGGCCAGGTGCGGTGCCGCGTCCTCCGGGTCGCCGGCCGCGGGCATGATCGCGTACAGCCGTCCGTCCGGGAACCGCTCCTGCACGGCGTCGGCCACCCGCGCGGCCAGGCTCGTCTTGCCGACGCCCGCGTCCCCGGAGATGACACAGGCGTTCCCCCCCGTGGGACGCTCCCGCGTCAGGTGCCCCGCCAGCCGGTCCACCTCGGCCGTCCGGCCGCCTCCTCCGCGGTCCTGCCGGGGCCCGTACCGGCCGGCCCGCAGCAGGCTGCGCAGCCCCGGGGTGACCGCGTCGTCGTGGGCGAGGGCCTGCGCGAGGAGTTCGCGGGTGCGTTCGCGGGCCGGGTCGAGGTACAGCAGCCAGGTCAGCGCCTCCCCGGCCTCGGTGTAGCGGCCCAGGCGCAGTTCCATCTCGGTGCGGTCCTCGACCAGGGTGCGGCGCCGGTCGGCCAGCCGCCGGGACTCCGCGCGCAGGTACGGGCCGCGCAGGCCCGTCAGGGGCTCACCGCTCCGCCACAGGGCGACGGCCGAATCCAGCAGGTCCCTGGCGCGGTCCCAGTCCCGGGCGGCGCGGGCGTCGCGGGCCGCCGCGACCAGGTCGTCGGCCCGGCGCAGGTCCACGTCGAGGTCGGTGTCGGCGGTACGGCGCAGCGCGTACCCGCCGTGCTCGCCGACGAGGGCTTCGGCGTCCGGCCCGAGGGCTTTGCGCAGCCGGGAGACGTAGGTGTGCAAGGCGGCGTGCGCGGCGCGCGGCGGATCGTCGCCCCACAGGGCGTCGACCAGCTCGGCCTCGGAGATGACGCGTCCGGCCCGCAGCACGAGGACGGCGAGCAGTGCGCGCTGCTGCGGTGAGCCGATCGCCAGATACTCGTCGCCGCGCAGCATCCGCACCGGTCCGAGCACGGTGATGCGCAGCGGTTCGCGCGGAGGCGGCGTGTCCGCTGTGCTCCGCCCGGCCTTGTTCTGGTCCCGTGCGAGCGCGAGCAGTTCGCGCAGGCGCGCGCGGGACGAGTCACGGGCGAGCATTTCGGCCAGCTCGGTCTGGACTTCGTCGTACAGGCCGAGCCGCAGGTCGCATTCGATGCGGTCCTCGACGAGGGTCTGCCGCCACTCGGCCAGCCGGAGCCGTTCGGTCTGGGCGTACGGGCCGGGGATCCCGGCCAGCGGCTCGCCGCGCCACAGGTCGAGGGCCGCGTTCAGCAGCGTGCGGGCGCGGTACCACTCTCCCGCGTTCCGGGCGGCGCGGGCGGCCCGCTCGTACCCCTCGGCGCGTTCCAGGTCCATGTCTATGTCGGTCCCGGCGTCGCCGCGCAGGGCGTAGCCGACACGCTCCCTGACCAGGATGTGCTCGTCCTCGCCGAGCGCTTTGCGCAGCCGCGCGATGCTGTGGTCCAGCATCGAGCGGGCGCTGCGGGGCGGGTCGCCGCCCCAGAGCGCGTTGAGCAGTTCGGCCTCGGAGGCGACTCCCTCGTGGCGCAGCAGGAGGGCCGCGAGCAGCCCCCGGTCGAGGCGGGCCGGGATCTCGATCCGCTGGTCCCCCCGCCACAGCCGGACCGGCCCGAGCACGGTGAAGCGCAGCGGCTCGCGCAGTTCCTCGACGGGCAGTACGGGGGCGGGGCGGGCCGGGGCGGGCGCGGCGGGTCCGGCGGCGGGCTCCGCGGGCGCGTCCGGTTCCGTACCGGCGGGTTCTCCGGCGGGCGGTGCGTCCTCGGCCGGCGCCTCCACGGGCGCCGTCACCGGTCCCGCGGTGCCGACGGACGCGTCCGGTACGGCCGTTCCGCCATCGGAATCCGGGAATCCGTCGTCCGTACGCGGGAGGGTGTCCCCGTCCCCCGCGGCCGCGCCGTCCGTCCCTCCGGGCACGACGCCGCGCAGCCGCTCCAGCACGGGACTGGCCAGCACCGCGAACGCCTGCGCCGACTCCTGGAGCCGCATCTCCCCGGTCGCGTCGGCGACCAGGGCGGGGAAGTCGGGCAGCCGTCCCATGTACGGCTCCAGGGCGCGCCCGACGGCCTCGACGACGGCCAGGGACTGCTGGGTGCCGAGGCCGCTGAAGAGGAGTTCGCGCACGCCGGGCCGGAAGTCGTAGACGGGCTGCCCCGGTCCGGTGCCCAGCGGCCCGCCGTACGCGCCGAAGGGCCGGGCCCCGCGTGAATCGGCGACGCGCTCCAGCAGGCCGCCCAGGAGGATCTCGGCGACCTGGGTCGGTCCGGCGTCGCTCATCGTGGCGGCCCGCACCAGCTGCATCAGCGGCACGGTGAGGGGGTTGATGGCGGAGAGCCGTACGGCCAGGCGGTAGGACTCGGGCGAGAACGCGCCGCGGAAGTGGGCGACGAGGTCCTGCGCGGTGCCCGCGGGGCGCGGCGGGTCCTGTTCCGGGTCCTCGCCCAGCAGCGCCGTGTCGATCAGGTGCGGGACGCCGGGCCGGGTCAGCAGCGCGGCCCACTGGCCGAGTCCGCCGGGCGTCAGCGGGACGACGGGCAGCGCCACCGTGCCCGGCTCCTCGGCGTCGGGGTCCGGCTCGCCCGTCAGCGGGTCGAGCACGGTGGTCCGGTCCGGGCCGCCGAACTCCACCGGGGAGGTCAGCAGCCGGGGCTGGGCGTCCAGCGCGGTGCCCCGCCACAGGCGCCGCGGCAGCGGGTGCAGTACCGCCACGGGGCCGTACCGCCCCCAGCGGCGCACGGCGCGCGCCGCGTCCGGGGTCCGCCACCCCGGGCTCGTGCCGTCGGTGAGGACGAAGGTCAGCGTGGGCCCCACGGCCCACGGCAGCCGGCCCGCGACGGCCATCTCCCGGGGATCGAAGGTGCGCACGCGGACGCTGCGGAACATGCCGCCGCGGTCCAGCACCGCCCGCAGCTCACCGGCCAGTTGGTTCCACACCTGCATCGAGGGCGCGTCGTCCACCAGGAGGACGGCGGACCAGCGGTGCTCCCGGTCCGGCCGGGAGACGACGTCGAACAGCGCGGTCTCCGCGGCGAGCCGGACGGTGGCTTCCACGTCGGGCAGGGAGCGGTGCGGGTGCGGCTCGGACCGGCGCAGCGGGCGCAGGGCCCGGGACAGGTGCTGGGGCCTGGCGAGCGCGCGGCGGCCGGGCGCCCGCGCGGGCCGCGCCCGGCGGCTGAGCGTGCTGCCGCCCTCGCTGCCCATGGCGTACAGGGACCGCTGGGCCGGAAATGCGGTGGCCGGGCCGCCGTCGGGCAGGTCCCCGGCCTCGCCGTTCTCCTGCGGACCGTCCGTACCGTCCGGGACGTCCGCCTCCCCCGGGCCGCCATCGGCCGTGTCCGGGCCCGCGTCCGCCGGTCCCTCCGCGAGCTCCGGGCCGCCGTCCGCCCCCGGCCCGGCCTCCTCCGCGGCGGTCGCACCGGGCGCAGCGGTCCGGTGCTCGCCCTCGCGCACGGCGCGGGCCAGCCACAGGATGTCCAGCAGTTCGCTCGCGCCGAGGTCGTACCCCTGGCCCGCGAGGACCTGCCGCAGCCGGTCGATCATGGCGACATGGGTTCGTCCAGGCGGTGCATGACCGCGGCCAGCAGTTCGTCCTTGGTCAGGTCGGCACCGGTGACGCGCAGGTGGACGGCGGCCAGCAGCTGGTCCGTGGCGAGCGTCTCGGTCTTGGAGCGCTGGAGGAAGCCGTCGATGAGGTCCTCGGCCTCGGTGAGCGCCGCCGGCCCCAGGTTGTGGGCGATGATCTCGCGCAGCCGCTCGGGCGTCGGGTCGGGCAGGTCCAGGCGGACGCAGCGGCGCAGGAAGGCGGGCGGGAACTCCCGTTCGCCGTTGCTGGTCATCACCACGACCGGGAAGTGCGCGCAGGAGACGACGCCGCGGTGCACCCGTACCCGCTCCCGGCTCCCGTCGGTGAGCACGTGCACGTCCTGGTGCTGCTCGGACAGCCGGGCCAGCTCCGGGATCTCGAACTCGCCCTCCTCCAGGACCACCAGCAGGTCGTTGGGCAGGTCGATGTCCGACTTGTCCAGCTCGTCGACGAGCAGCACCCGGGGGCGTTCGGTGGCCGCCAGCGCCGTACCGAGCGGTCCCAGGCGCAGATAGTGCCCGATGTCGGTGGTGAAGGAGCCGCGGTGGTCCTTGAGCCGGCGCGGCGCCGTACGGGCCGCCTCGCGCTCGCGGCGCAGCGACGCCTCCCGCAGCCGGCCCACCGCGTCGTAGCGGTAGAGCGCGTCGGCGAGGGTCGAGCGGGAGTTGACCGACCAGCGCAGTACGTCGCCGAGGCCCAGCTCGGAGGCGACGGCGCGGGCCAGCGAACTCTTGCCGGTGCCCGGACGGCCGGTGACCAGCAGGGGGCGGTGCAGATGCAGGGCCGCGTTGACGACGGACACCTCGTTGCGGTCCATCAGGTACGGGGCGGGCGTCTCGGCCCTCCTGCGGGCGGCGGCGAAGTACCGCCACGGGGGCGCCGCGGGCAGGGGTGCGGGACCGCGGAACACCCACCAGCCCTCGGGCTCCGGCCCGGCTCCGGGGCCGTGGTCGGGTGTGCTCTGTCGGGCCACGGGTCGTTCTCCTTCGTCCTTGCTCAGCTGCTGCGTCACGGCTGGGTCAGTACCCAGGCGTCCGGGGCCAGTTGCGGTGGCCGGTGGTCGGGCGCGTCGTACATCAGGGAGAGTTCGCGTCCCCGGTGGTTCGTGGACGCGACCTCGGCGACCGCCTTGGCCCGCTCCAGCCGTACCGTCTCGGGGAGCTGGGTGTGGTGCCCGCCCTCGACCAGTTCGAGCAGGTCCGCGGCGATGTTCTCGCCGTGCTCCGCGCGGTGCCACAGGATGGTGTGCACGCCCGCCTGGACGCACTGGCGCAGCAGCGCCCCGTGGTGGCGGGGTTCGCAGCACACGATCACCGTGCCCACCTCGGGCTGCATCTCCAGCCGGGCGCGGGCGACCTTGCGGTCGGTGCAGTCGTGGTCCAGTACGAGGCTGCGGGCGGTGTCCAGCGCGGCGGTGCGGCGCTTCCACCCGGCGTAGCTCTCACGGGAGCGCCGGGCGGTGCGGATCACCACCCGGCGGGTGAAGCCCAGCCCGAAGGGGCCGTCCTCGTCGCTGTCGAAGGACTCCCAGCGGTCCACCGGCAGGCCGAGCCAGGCGGCGGGCAGGAAGAACTCGACGAGCGCGGGCTCGGGGTCCTCCCGGATCTCGTCGACCAGCACCCGGTGGATGTCGTCCACGACCTGTTCGCTGGTCACCTCGGCGTCCCTGGCGAGGACGAGGTGGTGCGGTGCGTCGCCGCCGCTCCACGCCCAGACCTGGTACGTGTAGTGCCGCCCGGTGGCGGTGGGCAGCAGCTCCACCTGGACGCGCGGCACCTTCGACAGCCGTGCGCCGCCCGGGTGGCCGTGCCCGTGCCGGTGCGGGCGGGCACCGTTCGGCGAGGGGGCCGTCCCGGCCTGGGCCATTCCCACCCCGGCGCTTCCGGTCCCCGCCCAGCCGGCGGGTGGCCGGGCTCCGTGGGGGGCGGGGTGGTGTTCCGCCGCCGCGTACCGTGCGCGTTCCGCGCGGTAGCCGCGCATGTCGGCCGCGTACTGGCGTAAGGCGGCCACGTCCACGCCCAGCCGTGCGGCGGCGCGCTCCGCCCAGGCCGCGAGGTCCTCGGCCGGGTAGGGGCCCGCCTCGTCCTCGTCGACGCCGATGCGCACCACGCCTTGCAGCAGCGGCGGCATGGGCTGGGCACCCTGGGCCTCGAAGCCCTCCAGGACGTCGAGGGCGTCCGCCAGGCCGGTCACCGCGGGAAGTTCGATGGCGTGCGGCAGTACGGCGTTGAGCAGCTCCCGCGGGTCCGTGCGGCCGCAGTGCGCCAGCAGGCCGGTCAGGCCGCGCCGCTGGCCGTGGGTCAGGGCTTCGCCGGGGCTGACGGCGCGGGCCACCCTGCGCAGCCGCTCCCACTGCGGCCCGCTGCCGGGGGGCATCAGCTCCCGTACGGCCTGGAGCAGTTCGGGGACGCCGCGCCGGACGCCCACGGCCAGGCCGACCAGCCGGTCGAGGTCGGCGCCGGGGCCCAGGGACGGCCGCCGCAGCCGGGAGGCGAGCAGTTCCTCGCAGCCGCGGACCGCGTCGGGGGTGGTCAGGATCGTCTCCAGGACGGCCAGGAGCTGCTGGACGCCGCGCCGGGCGGTGGGCACCACGGGCGGCGGCAGGTCGGGCAGTTCGGCCTCGATCGCCGGGACGCTGATCGCGTAGAGGGTGGCCGCGGCCGGGGGTGCCCCGTGTGTGCGGGCGCCGGGCGGGGCCTGGAGGTCGGCCACCACGAGCCCGACGACGGCCTGCCGTTCGCGGTCCCACAGCGGCCCGCCGCTGAACCCTTCTTTGACCTCCGTGCCGCCGGCCACGTCCAGGGCGACCCAGGGCGGCGCGGAGACCCGGGGCACCGCGCGCACGGTGGGCAGCGGGTGGCCGCTGGCCCACAGGGCGATGACCTCGTTGCCGTAGGCGTGCGGGAGGAAGGGGGCCGGTTCGGCGCCGGCGGGCGCGGCGCCCGGCAGGCGGAGTACGGCCAGGTCACCGTGGTAGAGCAGCGCGCCGGGCGGTACGGGGGCCCGGCCGCCCGCCGTCGCACGCGGCGGGCTCCACAGGGCGGGTTCGACCTCGGCGGTCAGGTCGCGGTCGGGCGCGACGTGCGGCAGCCGGACGCGGACCGTGTGGCCCGGTCCGGGCGCGGTCTGGTCGTAACGGTCCCGTCCGAGGGCGCTGTTGACCACGTGCGCGCAGGTGAGCACGAGGTCGTCGGCGAGCAGGACGCCGGCGCCCACGGCTCTTCCGGCGTCGCGTACCGAGACGAAGGAGCGGAACAGCGGCTGATCCACGCCGGACACCACCATGCCGTCCTCAGGTCGTGCTGCCGCTGCCGAGGTTCCAGGTGGCGGAGACCTTGAAGCTGGCCTCGCCGTTGCCGGAGAAGACCCCGAGGCTCAGGTCCGAGCCGAGGGTGACTCCGAACTCCACCGTGACCTCGTCCGGACGGTGGTCGCCCGCGGCGAGCGAGCGGTGGATGCTGCCCAGTACGGCGCCCAGCGGCCGCAGTGCGCCCTCCAGCGTCTCGCCGCCCCGGGTCAGCGCGCGTGCGACCCGCCCGTCCACGCTGACCGGGCGGGAGTGGCCGAAGCCGTCGGGCAGCTCCAGTCCGGCGTCGTCCGGCTTCCTCGGCTCTTCGGGCGACGCCCCCGCGGGCCGCGCCGGGCCGTCCGGGCCGGGTGCGCCGGCCGGGGCCAAGTGCAGCCAGACGACCGCGTCTTCGCCGGTGCCTTCGTCGATACTCAGTGCCATGTCCCCCATGTGATCAGTCTGGCACGTCACCGGGGCCGCCGCGCCCCCTTTGGGGCAGCGATTCACGCCACGGAAGCGGTCGCCCGGGGCGCGCGGGCCAGTTGGCGGGACTGGGCGACCAGCTGGTCGGCACTGTCCCAGATCTCCGCGTCCTCCTCCAGGAAGCCGCCCGCCAGGTTGCGGGTGGTGATGGCGACGCGCAGCGGGCCGGGGGCCGGGCGGCGGCGGATGTGGGTGGTCAGCTCGACGGTGGGCACCCAGCCGGTCAGGCCGAGTTCGAAGGCGGTGGGCGGCATCGCGTCGACCGTGAGCAGGAGCGACAGCGGGTCGGGGTCGCGGCCGTCGGCGAGGCCGAACCAGCCGCGCATCTCGCCCTTGCCGGAGGGCGCGCCGACGGCCCAGCCGCAGGTGGCCGGGTCCAGCCGGATGGTGAGGCGGTCGGCGATGGCGGTGCTGCCGGGGATGGTGGGCTGTCCTTCGGGCGCGCTGTCCGTGCCCAGGCAGTGCTCGTACGGGGGGATGGCGGGCGGCTTGGCGGTGGTCCGTACGTCGTCGGTGAGGGTGTCGAGGTCGCCGTACGCGGCGAGCACCCGCAGCCGCTCGACCTCGCTGCCGTCCTCCTCGAACTGGACGAGGGTGGCGGTGCCGGTGGACATGGTGCGGCCGGTGCGGACGACCTCGGTGCGGATGACGGCGGGGCCGGGGACCGAGGCGGTCAGGTAGTGGGCGGTGACCGAGAAGGGGTGCGGGTGCGGCAGGGCGTCGCCCAGGGCCCGGCCCGTCAGGGCGAGCAGGTAGCCGCCGTTGACCGCGTGAATGATCGTCCAGCCTGCGGAGAGGTCCGCGCCGTACGTGCCGGGGGCGCGGCGGACGACCGCCGTGTCGCGGTCGAATTCACTGTTACCTATGGTCACCTGTGCCATGCGCGGCACGCTACACGGATTTGTTACTGACCGGTAGACCCTTTTTCCTTCAACCGCCGCGCACGGCGGCGCGGCAGGTCGCAGCCGGTGTCGGTCCGCGGGCCGCGCGACGCGCCCCGGCGGCCTGAGATCATGGGTCCATGCTTCATGTGCTCTACCTGGTCGGCGTCTCCGCCTTCGCCGCGAGCGGGGTGCTGGCCGCGTACCGCGCCAACATGGACCCGTTCGGCGGCCTGGTGCTCGCGTTCGCCGCGGCCACCTCCGGCGGCACCCTGCGCAGCCTGATCCTCGACGACCACCCCCTGTACTGGACGCACGACTGGGTCCTGCTCACACTGATCATCTGCGTCAGCGTGGGCACCATCGTCTACCTGCGGTACTGGCAGCTGCCCCGCAAGTCGCTGCTGGTCGTCGACGCCGTCGGGCTCTCCGTCGTCACCGTCATCGCCGCCCGCGCCGCCATCTCCGCGGGGGCCACCCCGCTGGCCGTGATCATCCTCGCGGTGATGAGCGGGGTGGCGGGCGAGGTGATCCGCGACGTGCTGTGCGGCGAGTTCCCGCCGCTGCTGCTGCGCGAGGACGTGTACGCCATCGCGGCGCTCGCCGGCGCCGCCTCCTACCTGGGCCTGCACCACCTCCACGTGCGCGCCGACATCGCCGCCGTGGTCTGCGCCGGGCTGGTCTTCGCACTCCGGATGGCGGCCGTCTACTTCGGCTTCCACCTGCCGCGCCCGCAGCAGCTCAAGCCGCGCTGAGCCCCGCTCCCTCCCCCGGCTACGCCGACGGCTTCGGCTCCGCCAGCTCCTCGCTCAGCCACCCGAAGGCCGCCGGGTACATCCGCGTCCACGTGCCGTAGTTGTGGCCGCCGGTCGGCAGCACCATCGTCCGGACCCGGGTCCTGGTGCCTTCGGCGGCCTTCTTGAAGCGCTCGATGTTGGCGGGCGGACTGATCGGGTCCTGCGCCGAGGTCGCCAGGAACAGGCCCACCCCGGCCCCGGCGTGCCGGACCAGCCACTGCGGGCTGTTGCGCTGCCGCAGCACCGGGTCGGTGAGCACGTCCGGGTCGCCGGTCAGCGGGTCGGGGTCGAAGGCCACGCCCGCGCCGAACGTCTTCGGGTACTGGAGCGGCAGCTTGGCCGCGCAGAACCCCCCGGTGGAGAAGCCCAGCAGCCCCCAGTTCTTCGGCCCCGGCGCGGTACGGAAGTGGTGGCTGATCAGCTCCGGGACGTCGGCCGCCAGCCAGGTCGCGGTCTTGCGGTGCGGGGTGTCGGAGCAGTCGGTGTCCACGCTGCCCGGGTTGACGACGGGCATGGCGAGGATGAAGGGGTGCGCCGCGTTCCCCTCGACGAGCTGCTGGAGGTCGCCGGGCATCCCGCCCTGCTCCAGCCAGGACTGCGGCGAGCCGGGCACGCCGTGCAGCAGCATCACGACCGGGAACCTGGTCTTCCGGTACGCCGGGTCGTCGTACTGCGGCGGCGTCCAGACCATCACCTGCCCGGACAGGTGGGACTTCATCCCGCGGAAGTACGTGTCCTTGATGCCGTCCGGCCCGTCGTTGAACTTCGCGCGCCCGGCCGGCGGCCCCGGCATCGCGACCGCGTCCTGTTCGGTGCCCAGCAGGTCGTCCCAGGAGGCGTAGAGGCCGTAGCTGTTGTTGATGGCGACCGCGACGACGCAGATGGCGGTGAGCTGGCACAGGCCGATCAGCAGGACCCGCACCAGCCAGCGCAGGGGCCGCGGCCCCCGGGCTCTCCCCCACAGCAGCAGTGTGGCGAGGACGGCGAGCACCGTCGCAATCACCAGCACCACGAAGAACGGGGTTCCGGTCAGGCTCATCCGTGTCCCCTTTCACCACGCGTACCACCCCCGACGGTACGTGACGCGCCCTGCCGCACCCCGGGGCCGGGTCCGCGCGCCGGAGGATTTCCGCCGCGCGGACCCGCCGGTACCAGGTCCTGACGACCGGACCTAGGGGAGCGCGGGCTTGCCGGTGGTGTACAGCCAGGTGTGGAAGAGGTCGCCGAGCCGCTGTCCGGAGATCTTCTCCGCCAGTGCGACGAACTGCCGAGTGTCGGCGTTGCCGTAGCGGTGCTGCTTCGTCCACGCGGGCAGCAGCGCGAAGAACGCCCGGTCGCCGATCCGCTCGCGCAGCACCTGGAGCGTCATCGCGCCGCGCGTGTAGACCGCCTGCGCGAACATGGTGTCCCGCTGCGGGTCGCCGACCTTCACCTTCCAGAAGTCGGATTCGGCGGGCCGGGCCGCGTACGCCGCACGGAAGGCGTCGTGGGCGGTGCGGGTGCCCTTGTGCTCGTCCCACAGCCACTGCGCGTACGAGGCGAAACCTTCGTTCAGCCAGATGTGCTGCCAGTTGCGGGGCGTGACGGAATCGCCGAACCACTGGTGGGACACCTCGTGGGCGATGACCGACTCGCTGCGGACGGCCGAGTAGACCGGCTTGGTCTGGGTCTCCAGGGAGAAGCCCGCCTGCGGCATGTCGTCGACGATCGCGCCGGTCTCCTCGAACGGGTACGGGCCGAAGACGCTCGCGAAGTAGTCGGTGGCGGCGGCGGTGATGCCGTAGACGTCGACGGTCCCGGTGGGCAGCTTCGGGTCGGTGGCGACGTAGATCGGGACGCCGCCGGGGGTGGCGCCCGTACGGACGTCGAACTTCCCGATGGTGGCGGTGGCCAGGTACGTCGCCATCGGCCTGCGCTCCCGCCAGTGGAAGTACGAGCGCCCGTCCTCGTCGTAGCGGTCGACCAGCCGCCCGTTGGAGACGCCGGTCAGGCCCTCGGGCGCGTCGATGCGGATGTCGTAGGTGGCCTTGTCGCCCGGGTGGTCGCTGGAGGGGAACCAGGTGGACGCGGCATTGGGCTCGCAGGCCACGAAGACCCCGTCGTCGGTCTTCATCCAGCCGTAGTCCGAGCCGAAGACGATGGGGCCGCTGAGCGGCAGCGGCACGCCGCCGTAGACCACCTCGACGGTGAACCGTTCGTCCTCTTCCAGGCGCTGCTTCGGCGTGACGGTGATCTCGTCGCCGGAGCGGGTGAAGGCCGCGCGTCTGCCGTCCACCTCGATCGAGGTGACCTCCAGCTTCTGGAGGTCGAGGTGGAAGGAGCTGAGGTCCTGGGTGGCGCGCGCGGTCAGTTCCGTACGGCCGTCGAGGCGGCTGGTGCCGGGGTCGTAGCTGACGCCGAGGTCGTAGTGCAGGGCGTCGAAGCCGCCGTTGCCGAGGTTCGGGAAGTACGGGTCGCCGACGCCCGGGGCGCCGGGTGAGGCGGCGGGGGCCGCGGCGAGGGTGAAGGCGGCGGCCGCCGCCGTGGCGAGGGGGAGCAGACGAGCGGAGCGACGTGCTGAACGGGAGAGTGCCATGAGCCGTCCCTTCGAACACACGGATGTCGTCTGGTGTACAACCGCGCCGACTCTGCACTCTTCTGTCGCTGTTCACTCCGGACTTTGCCAACTCGTCATGCCCTACTGACAAGTTGACGCTTCACTCAGACCGTTTTCCGGCCACGTAGAGAATCTTGCGGCAGGCGTCCTCGTCCGGGGTGTCGGTCAGCTTGCGGCCCTCGACGCCGTGCGCCGCGATCAGCCGCAGGCCCCCGGCGGCCAGCTGCCGGCGCACCGTGGCATCGGAATGATGGTGATACAGGTGCCGGGAGGACACCCGCCGCCAGGTGTCGTCGCCGGTGCGCGCGAAGTAGTCGTGGGTGACGTCCACGACCGCGTCCGGCCCGGCCGGTACCGGACCGCCCCGCCACACGTCGAACCGGCCGTCCCGGTCCGTCACCTTGGTCACGGCGTAGTCGCGCCGGAAACTGCCCAGCGTGGTCATGTCGAAGACGACGACGCCCCCGTCCGCGAGCTGCCGTCCCAGGCCCGCGAACGCGGTCGCCAGCTCCCCGCCGGACAGATAGCTCAGCGGCTCGCCCATGCACGTGACGACGTCGAAGGCGCCGAGAGCGGGCATGTCCCGCAGGTCGGCGACGACGAACGGGGTGCCCGCCGCCTCCGGCTTGGCGCGGGCGGCCTCGATCATCCGCGGCGAGAGGTCGCAGCCGGTCACCGTGAATCCGAGGCGGTCGCGCAGGGCGAGGGTGCCGCGTCCCGTGCCGCACCCCGCGTCCAGCAGCCGCTTGCCGTCCGTCCCGTACCGCTCGATGAGCTTGCGGTAGAAGGTGACCCAGCGCAGCAGGTACGGGTCCTCGACGATGGTGTCGTACTCCGCCGCGACCGCCTCGTACGCGGTCAGCGCGGGGTCGGGGGCCGTGGGGTCGTGGTCTTCGTGCTGCGCGGACAAGGCACTACCTCTCCAAGGGACCGGCCGGCGGGCACCGGTGCGGCTGCCGCCCGGTTGCTGCGGCGGGCGCCGCCGGGGCGCGCTTGAATCTATGGTCGGCAAAACCGGCCGGTCAAGGGCGGCAGCGGACGCCGGAGGGCCGGTGCACGGGCGCGTCACCGCGCGCCCCGCACCGGCCCCGCGCCCCGCGCGTCCTCCGGTTCAGCCGCCGCTCCCGGCGGCGCCCGGAGTCCCGGCCGCGGCGCTCTCCGGCACGTTCTCCGGGTGGTGGCAGGCGACCTTGTGGCCGCCGCGCAGCGCCACCAGCGGCGGCTCGGTGGTCTCGCACACCCCGGTCGCCTTCCAGCAGCGGGTACGGAACCGGCAGCCGGAGGGCGGGTTGATCGGCGAGGGCACGTCGCCCGTGAGCAGGATCCGGTCGCGCTGGGTGCGCCGCCTGGGGTCGGGCACCGGCACGGCGGACAGCAGTGCCTTGGTGTACGGGTGCATCGGCACCTCGTACAGCGACTTCCGGTCGGCCAGCTCCACGATCTTGCCGAGGTACATCACCGCGATCCGGTCCGAGACGTGCCGGATGACGGACAGGTCGTGGGCGATGATGACGTAGGTCAGGCCCAGTTCGTCCTGGAGGTCGTCCATGAGGTTGACGACCTGCGCCTGG
Organism: Streptomyces sp. CB02923; assembly: GCF_001905005.1. GTDB lineage: Bacteria > Actinomycetota > Actinomycetes > Streptomycetales > Streptomycetaceae > Streptomyces. The sequence goes on from NZ_LWKZ01000001.1 coordinate 85,287, forward strand.
ATGGAGACGTCCAGCGCCGAGACCGGCTCGTCGGCCACGACCAGCTTGGGCTTGAGGGCCAGCGCCCGCGCGATGCCGATGCGCTGCCGCTGGCCGCCGGAGAACTCGTGCGGATAGCGGTTGTAGTGCTCCGGGCTCAGGCCCACCAGCTCCAGCAGCCGCTGCACCTCCTTCTTCACGCCGCCCTCGGGCTCGACGCCCTGGAGGCGGAAGGGGGTGCCGACGATGCCGCCGATGGTGTGCCGCGGGTTCAGCGAGCCGTACGGGTCCTGGAAGATCATCTGTACGTCGCGGCGCATCGGGCGCAGCCGGCCCGTCGAGAGGTGGGTGATGTCCCGGCCCTCGAACTCGATGGTGCCGCCGGTGGGCTCGTCCAGCCGGGTGATCAGCCGGCCCATCGTCGACTTGCCGCAGCCGGACTCGCCGACCACGCCCAGGGTCTCCCCCGGCCGTACGTCGAAGTCGATGCCGTCGACCGCCTGCACCGCACCGACCTGCCGCTTGAGCACGCCCTTGGTGATCGGGAAGTGCCGTACCAGGCCGCGCACCTTCAGCAGCGGCGCGGCGTCGGCGCCTTCGTCGGTCCCGCCCGTCGTACCGGCGGCCACGCCGGTCTCCTCAGTCTCGGTCACAGCTTCGGCGCAATCTCTTCGGTCCAGATACGCTCCCGCTCCTCCTGCGCCAGGTGGCACGCGGCGAAGTGGCCGCCGCCCGCGTCGCGCAGTTCGGGGCGGACGGTACGGGTGACGTCGTCCCCGGGGATGTCCGCGTACGGGCAGCGGGGGTTGAAGGCACAGCCGGAGGGGATGTTGATCAGGCTGGGCGGCGACCCCTTGACCGGGATCAGGCGTTCGGTCTGCTCCCGGTCGATGCGCGGCATCGACCCCAGCAGACCCCAGGTGTAGGGGTGCTGCGGCTCGTAGAACACCTTCTCCGCCGGGCCGCGTTCCACGCAGCGGCCGCCGTACATCACCAGCAGCTGGTCCGCGAGTTCGGCGACCACCCCCAGGTCGTGGGTGATGATGATGACCGCCGAGCCGAACTCCTTCTGGAGGTCGCGGATCAGGTCGAGGATCTGCGCCTGGACCGTCACGTCCAGGGCGGTGGTCGGCTCGTCGGCGATCAGCAGCTCGGGGTTGTTGACCAGCGCCATGGCGATCATCGCGCGCTGGCGCATGCCGCCGGAGAACTGGTGCGGGTGATCGTCCACCCGCTTGTCGGGCTGCGGGATGCCCACCCGGTCCAGCATCTCGACCGCCCGCTTGCGCGCGGTCTTCTTGTCGACGTCGTGGTGGACCCGGTACGCCTCCACGATCTGGGCGCCGACCGTGTAGTAGGGGTGCAGCGCGGACAGCGGGTCCTGGAAGATCATCGCCATTTCGCGGCCGCGCAGCCGGCGCACCTCGTCCGGGTCGGCGCCGACGAGTTCCTTGCCGTCCAGCCAGATCTCCCCCGACATGTTCACCTTGGCGCGCTGCTGCCGGGAGGCCCGGTGCAGGCCCATCACGGCGAGCGAGGTGACGGACTTGCCGGAGCCGGACTCGCCGACGATACCGAGGGTGCGGCCCTTCTCCAGGGTGAAGGACAGGCCGTCCACGGACTTCACGACACCGTCGTCGGTGGGGAAGTGCACCTTCAGGTCGCGCACTTCGAGGAACGCCGTGGGCGGCGCCCCCTCGCCGGCCGGGGCCGGCTCGCCGACCGCGGCGCCGGTCTCGATCAGGTCCGGCGCGGCGGGGGTCGGACCGGCCTTGGCGGTGTCCGGGGTGGTGGGTCCGGCGCCGGGGCCGGCGGTGGAGTCTGGGGAGTCGGTCACGAGAGCCTCACCCGCGGGTCGACGGCGGCGTACAGAACGTCCACCACCAGGTTGCATATGACGATGAAGAACGCGGCGAGCAAGGTGACGCCGAGGATGTTCGGCAGGTCGTTGGCGTTGATCGCCTCGACGGCGAACGCGCCGACCCCCTTGAGGGAGAAGACCTGTTCGGTGATGAGCGCACCGCCGAGCAGCAGGCCCACGTCCATGCCGAACACCGTGACGATCGGGGTGAGCGCGGCACGCAGGCCGTGGCGCACCACGACCTTGCGCTCGCCCAGCCCCTTGGCACGCGCGGTACGGATGTAGTCCTCGCTCAGCGTCTCCAACATGCTGGCTCTGGTCAGGCGTGCATAGAGGGCGGAGTAGAGGAAAGCCAGCGTGATCCAGGGCAGCACCATCGTCTGGGCCCACATGAAGGGGTCCTCGAAGAGCGGTACGTAGTCGCTGCGCTCGATGATCGGCCACTGGTAGGTGAACAGGGCCAGCGCCAGCGCGCCGGTGAAGAACATGGGCAGCGACACGCCGGCCAGCGCGACGCCCATCGCCATCCGGTCGAAGACCGAACCGGGACGCAGCGCGGAGAGCACGCCGGTGGCGACGCCGGAGACCAGCCACACCACGGCCGCGCCGGCGGCCAGCGAGAGGGTCACCGGGAGCCGGTTCTGGATCTCGGGCCAGACCTCGATGTGCGTCTTGAAGGAGTAGCCGAAGCACGGCACGTTGCATGTGGCGGCGTCGGGGCCGAACTTGTAGTCGACACCGACGAAGATGCCCTTGACGAAGTCCCAGTACTGTACGAAGACCGGCTTGTCCAAGCCGAGGTTCTTCTTCACCGCGGCGATGTCCGCGGCCGACGGGGCCTTTCCGATGTACTGCCCGGCCAACTGGTCGGTGGTCTGTCCGGCCAGTTTCGGCAGCACGAAGAAGATGCCGAAGGTGACCGCGCTGACGATCAGCAGCAGAATCACCGCGCTGATCAACCTGCGGATGATGTACGCGAACACGGGACTGCGGCGTCGGCGCCGCGAACCGGACCGGCCGGCCCGCGGACACCAATGCCTTCACCTGCCTTCCGGGGCTGCTACTTCTTGACGCCGATGTTGAGGTAGTCGTACTCACCGCTGTAGGCCGAGGTGGACACCAGGTTGGTGGCCTTCGGGGAGCGGTACATCAGGATTTTGAAGTAGGTCAGCGGGACGATGACGGACTGCTCCATCGTCAGCTTGTCGATCTGTGCGTAGTCCTTCTCGCGCTGTGCCTGGTCGCTGGTGGCGATGGCTTCGTTGAGCAGCGCGTTGATCTTCGGGTCGTCCAGCTCGGAGATGTTGGAGTTGCCGGACTTCTGGATCGCCTTGCCGTTGACGATCTGGTTCAGGTAGCCGAAGCCGCTCGGGTAGTCCGCGGCCCACTGCATCATCATCAGACCGACGTTGTTGCGCTTGGTGAACTCCGGGACGCCCGCGTAGTCGGAGAAGTACTTGCCGCTCGGGTACGTCTGGATCTTGGCGTTGATGCCGATCTTCTTCAGGGAGTTGACCACCGAGGTCGCCGCGTCCACCTCGTCCTGCCGGTCGCTGCGGGCGGTGATCGTGGTGCTCACGTTGCCGGCGCCGCACGCCTGCCAGTGCTTCTTGGCCTCGGTCAGGTCGAGGTTCTCACCGTCGTACTTCTGCGGGTAGATGTCGTACTTCTGGAATCCGGGGATGTCGCTGGGGAGCACCGTGGAGGCGAGTTCGCCGCGGACCGGCCCGCCCTGCGCGGTCTGCACGGCCTTCTTGTCGATCGCGTACTGCACGGCCTTGCGGCACTCCAGCTTGTCGAACGGCGCGACCTTGGTGTTGATCGCCGTGTAGACCAGGCGCTGGCCGAGCGCGTTGTCGGTGTTGGCCTTCTCCTTGGAGCTGGTCAGGAGCTGGGCCTGGGTCTGGGCGTCCACGCCGCGTCCGGCCATGTCGACGTGCGTGTTGCCCGCCTTCAGGTCCTTGTCGATCGTCGACTGGGCGACCTTCAGCTTCAGCACGATCTTGTCCGGCAGCTGCTTGCGCAGCGGGTCGGTCGCGGCCGACCAGTGCGGGTTGCGGACGAGGATGACCTGCTTGCCCTCCTCGTAGCTCTCGAACTTGTAGCTGCCGGAGGACAGGATGTTCTTGGTGTAGTCCGCGCCCTTGTCCTTCGCCCGCGGCACCGGCGCGGTCTGCGGGGAGCTGACCAAGTAGTCGAACTCCGCGAACGGCTGGTTGAGGTGGAAGACGATGGTCTGGTCGTCCGGTGTCTCGATGGACTTCAGGCCTTCCGGGCTCTTGTCCTTGTACGGACCCTTGTAGCCGCCCTCGTTGTCCTTGAGGTAGGTCTGGAAGTAGTTCGGGCCCAGCGAGAGGACGTCACGCGCGAAGTTGCTGCGCTCCACCGCGTACTTGACGTCCTTCGAGGTGATCACGGAGCCGTCGTCGTACTTGAGCCCCTTGCGGATCTTGTACGTCCAGGTCTTGTTGCCGTCGCTGGACTTGCCCTTCGACTCCGCCAGATCGGGCGTCAGCACGTTGCCCTTGACGCCCGGCCCCGGCTTGAAGGTGGTGAGGGCGCGGGCGTACAGGCGGCTGAAGTTCCAGACGTAGGCGTAGTACGTGTTCCCGGGGTCGAAGGACTCCGGGGCGTCGCTGTTCGCGTACGTCAGCGTGCCGCCCTTCTCGTCCGAGGCGTTGACGATGCCCTTGGTGGCGGCGTTCGCCTCCGCGGAGCCGCTGCCCGAGCTCTTGCCGCTGCAGCCGGACAGCAGCAGGCCCGCACTGGTGAGGGCCGCGAGCGCCGCGACCGGGACTGACCTTCGCATAATGGTCGGTTTCCCCTTCATGGGTCGGAAACGTGGATGGGGTGCTGCCGGGTGTACGGGTCCGGGCGGTGTCAGCGGCTGCGCGGATCCAGCGCGTCCCTGAGGCCGTCGCCGAGGAGGTTGAACGCCAGCACGGTGAGGAAGATCGCGAGGCCGGGGACGAGCATGTACTGGGGGTCGACCTCGTAGTACTTGACCGCCTGGTTGAGCATTCCGCCCCAGGACGCCTGGGGCGGCTGGATGCCGACGCCCAGGAAGCTCAGTGCCGCCTCGAAGAGGATGTTGGAGGGGATCAGCAGCGTCGAGTAGACGATGATCGGGCCCACCAGGTTGGGCAGCAGCTCCCGGAAGAGGATGAACGGGCCGCGGGCACCCATGCCGCGTGCGGCGTCCACGAACTCCCGCTCGCGCAGCGAGAGCGTCTGGGCCCGCACGATCCGGCCCATGTACGGCCAGTTGAAGAAACCGATCACGAAGATCAGGACCGAGATGTGCAGCGGCAGGCCTTCGAGGCCGAAGGCGCCGCCCTGGAGCGAGGCCGAGATGGCGATGGCGAACAGCAGCAGCGGGAACGCCAGGAAGACGTCCATCAGGCGGCTGATCAGCGAGTCCACCCGGCCCCGGTAGAAGCCGGCCACCACGCCGAGCACGGTGCCGATCGCCACCGACAGCAGCGTCGCGCCGAACGCCACGATCAGCGAGACCCAGGAGCCCTCCAGCACCCGCGCGAGCAGGTCGCGGCCGAACTTCGGGTCCACGCCGAGCGGGTGGTCCAGGCTCATGCCGCCCAGGTCGCCCTTGGGCAGCGTGGTGTTGGGGTCGATGAGGTCCTGGTGGGGGCTGTTGGGGTCCAGGCCCAGCCAGGACTGGACCGGCCGGGAGAGCGCCGCGATCACGATGAGCAGGATGACAACGATGGCACCCGCGACGGCGACCTTGTCGCGCCGGAACCGCAGCAGGGCGATCTGGCCGAGCGAACGCCCCTCGATCTTCTTGCTCTCGACGCCTTCCAGCACCGCTTCCGGCTGCGCTTCGGCAGCCGCCCCGGTGGTCTCGATCGGTGCGGTCACGGTGCCTTGACCCCTCTCGGCCGGCGTCGCCGGCCCGTGCGCGCCGCGGTGGCGGCCTGGTTCACATCACTGGTGCGAGTGGTACATCTGGTGCAACTGGGAGAACTCTGGAACAGCTGGAGCAACTGGTGCATAGAAAGCGGGCGTTGCAGAAACAGGTGTTGCAGGTGTTGCAGGCGGTACAGATGTTGCGGAACGTCACGCAAACGACGAGCGGTGAATCTCTCGTACACAGGGCCGAAACCCTCTGCTGCGGGAGTCTTCATCCGAGTCGCGATCACTCACCAGCCCTGACCGGGAAAGGATGCGCAACTGTGATGTGGCCCACGGTCTTCCGTTATGCGGACACCGGCCCCGACTGAGCGGTCCGCACCGGCACGCACAGCGAACAACTCACGCGCACGGACGGCCACTTCGGCCGAAAAGAATCGCTGGAGAGCAGGCGGAAACCGACGAGCGGCAGGGAAAACCGGCCGGACCGGGCCAGGAAGGACCGGAGCGGGCCAGGTCGGGCCGGGCCCGTGCCGGGACGGCGTACCGGCACGGCCGGACCGTGGGACCGGTACGGGCGAGGCCGGTTCCGCGGGGTCAGTACGGGCGCGGGTAGCCGTATCCGTACGACGGCGCGGGGGCAGGGGCGGGCGCGGGCACCGGACCCGCCGCGTAGGCGTCCCGGTCGAAGAACGGCCGCGCGTTGGCCCGCATCCACATACCGACCGGGTCGTACTCGTCGTTCATCGCGACCGTCGAGACGGGCAGCCCCTCCGGTACCGCGCCGATGGACTGCTGGATCATCAGCCGCACCGAGTCCACGGCCGGCTGGCCCGTGTCGTACAGGTCCAGGCCGATCGCCAGGTACGGGGCGCCGAGGGCGGGCTGCACCCAGGCCCGGCGCAGGGAGCGCACGGCGGGCGTGCGGTGCGCGTTCTGCCCCAGAAGGGCGTAGAACTGGGGGATCTCGATGGCCGGTTCGGTGATCCGCAGCGGACCGGCCGGCAGCCGGTCCAGGCCGCCCGCGATGCGCCGCAGGTCCAGCCACGGGATGCCGACGCCGCCGCCGGGGGCGTGCGGGTTCAGCCACAGGCCCCAGCGGTCGGGGAAGAGGGTAGCCGCGATGTCCCGCCCGTAGACGACCTCGTGGGCACGGTTCCAGCCGCTGGCGGCGAGCTCGGGGGCGGAGGTCACGCACGGCGCGTAGCCGAGCCCGTCGACCTCCATGTTGCCGTACTGCGCATCGGGCGAACCCGCCTGGCCATGCCAGAGCAGCATCCAGACCTGACCTGCGGCGAGCGCCTGCAGCAACGCCTCATAGGCGTCGTAGCGGCCGGGCGAGACCTGCTGCAGCATCTGCTCGACCTGCCCGGCAGCCGCTCCCTGATGCGCACCCGCGCTCACGTGGTCCGTCCCTTCGTGTCGGCAGGCACGTGGGGTACGCCTGCCGGTTGCATCAACAGCTTAGAGCCTGCGTCCGGGCCCCGGTCGGATCAGCACACGCCGCTTGCGGTCCCGGCAGGGAGCGCTCAGGGCGAGCCGGGGGCGCCGGGGCGCGGGCCCTCAGACGGCGTCGCGGGAGTAGAAGGGGCGGACCCGCTCCAGCATCCAGTCCGCGACCGGGTCGCCCTGCGCGAGGTCCAGCATGACCAGTTGGACGGGCCAGGTCAGCGGCCCCCCGCCGAGGGCCCGCCCGAGGGCCGCGGTCACCGCGTCCCGTACGGCCGGGTCGTGCGGCGCGACCGCCGCCGCGTCCACCTGGACGCCGACGAACAGCGCGGGCGCGTCCCCCTCGACGCTGGCCAGCACGCGGCGCGCGGCGACCACGAAGCCCGCCGCCGAGAACTCCAGCCCGGCCGCCGCCAGGAAGTCCACCGGCTCCTCCTGCCAGTCCGGCTCGAACAGCCGGACCCGGGCACCGCTCGGCACCCCCGGCTGGTCCGGACGGCCGGCGCGGCACAGCGCGGCCACCGCGTCCGGCGGCAGCGGCGCCCCGACCGTGCCCTCCGGGTTGACCGCGAGGCCGATCAGCGGGGGCAGGCCGCGCGCGAACTCGGCGGCCGGCGCGACGGTGAAGGACAGGTGCGGCCCGGCCACCCGGCGGAACTCCTGCTCGGAGCTGAAGACCGGCACGTACGCGGCCGAGTCGATCTCGACGGTGGGCAGGTCCAGGCCCGCCCGGCCCATTCCGGCGCTCTCCGGGCCGCCGCCCTTGGGCAGCGGCACCCATATGAGGCTGCGGCCCAGCACCTCGACGATGCGGGCGCCCGCCCCGGGGTGCCCCACCGAGGCGGCCAGCACCTCCTCCAGTTCGTTGGCGGGCCACTCCAGCTGCGGAATGCCCTGCTCCGGAAAGTCCATGTCCACCCACCCGTTCCGTACCGCTCGTACCGCGCCTTACCTGGTCGACGACCCTAACGCCAGCAGGCGGGAGGGGGGCTGGTGCGTCCGGATGACCACCGAACGCACGCGAGCGGTTGCGGACCGTGCACACCGCTCCGAAGGTGGCTCCAGGGTGATCTTGCCCTGCCGTTCCGTTCCTACAGAAAGGCACGTCTCCTGATGGCAACGCACCGGACCGCCACCGCCCTCGTCTGCGCCGCCACCGCCGGCGCCCTCGCCCTCGGCGCCGCGGGTTCCGCGACCGCGACGGAAGGTCCCAAGCCCCCGGACCGCAACCACAGCGTCACCGTCGACGACATCGGCAGGCTGGCGGACGCCTCGGCCGAGCTGGCCGAGAAGGCCGCCGACAGCCGCGGCCAGTCCGTGCAGGTCAGAGCCGCGCGCACGCACCTGGACAGCGTCCTGACGGACGCGCAGCGGCTGGCGGACATGCTCAACACGGACTCCGACCGTACGGTGTCGGCCGACGCCGTACAGCTGCGCAGGGTCTCGCAGCACCTGCGCACGCAGGTGGACGAGCTGGCCGAGCGCCGGGCCCCGGTGCCGGAAGAGGCCACCGACCAGGTGAGCGTGGTCAGCTCGGTCTCCCGGTCCGTCACGGACATCTTCAAGATCCTGGGCGTCGACAAGCTGCTCGGCGACCTGCGTCAGCAGCCCGCGGCGCAGCCCGCCGGCCAGGCGGCCAACCGGCCGGTCCAGCCCGCGGCTCAGCCCGCCGCCGAGCCTGCCGCCGAGCCCGCCGCCGGGCCCGCGGAGGAGGCGGACGGGCAGTCGACCGCCCAGCAGAAGGCGCCGACCAGCGACCCGCAGCCGGCCGACGACGCGCCGCGGCAGCAGCCCGCCGCCGAACCGCGGCCGGCCGCCGAGGGGCAGCCCGCGGCCGAGGGGCAGCCGGCCGCCGACGCGACGAAGCAGTCCGGCGACTCGCTGCTCAACTCCGTCCTGACGCTGCCGACGGTGCTGCTCAAAGCCCTGGGCCTCTAGATCGGCCCGGTACCGAGCGTCCCGAGGAGGCGCGGATGCGGGAGATACGCCAGAGCTAGGACCGGTCCGACGGGCCGTGCGGGACATCCCGTACGGCCCGTCAGGCGTACGGGAGCGGTCTCACCCCCTGAGGAAGCGGTCCCGCCCCTTACGGAAGCAGTCGCGCTCCTCACGGAAGCAGTCGCTCCCCTTACGGAAGCGACCACATTCCCTACGGAACCTCACGGAAGCGGTCTCACTCGAAGCCGAGCCGCCGCAGCGCGCCCGCCGCGGGCCGGTCCAGCAGGACGGCCGAGGTGAAGCCCGCCGGGAGCCGGGCGGCCTGTGCGCGGGCGGCCAGCCGGCGCACCGCGCGCCGGTGCCGGGCGAAGGCGTAACCGGAGACGCCGCGTCCGCGCGAACGCTGCCCGGACAGCGCGACCTCGGGCGGTACGTCGAGCAGCACCAGGTGCAGTCCGCGCCCGCCGCGCCGGGCCTCGCGCGCGAGCCAGCGGCGTACCCACGCGAGCGTGCCGCAGTCGTGCACCACCACGCTCCGCCCCGAACGCAGCGCCCGCCGCAGCCCCGAATAATGGGCCCCCCTGACCAGCGGCCGGTAGAGCGCGTACGGGAACCGGCGCAGCCTGCCGCGCTCCCAGCGCTCCCGTACGTCCTGCGAATCGATCCGGTGCACGGCGGCGCCCTGGCCGTCGAGGGCGGGCACCACCCGGAGCATGAGCGTGCTCTTGCCGCTGCCCGGCAGACCGGAGACCACCACCACATCGCCCGCCACGAAGTGCAGTTCGGCCGCCTCACGCGGGGCGCGCCGGTCCCTGAGGTCGACGACGTCCACCACCGGGGCATCCGCCGCCGCGGGCGTCCGGCCGGGGCGGACCACCCCGCGCGTCAGCCGCCGGGGTCCCGGTACGGCGGCCGGGGCCGGGGCCGGTTCCGGGACACAGCCCGGGGGCACGCCTCCTGGACTTGTCGCGAATGCGGCGTGCGTGTGCACCGTGATCGCCCCTCCCGGTCCGGTGGTTCCGTCCCCTTACCCGCAGAGTGTCAAGAAAAGGTAATGCGCTTCAAGGAAACCGCGTGATCCGTACATTCCCCGGACAGTGTCGTGACGCCACCGCGAACACCGGTACGAACAGGGCTCCTGTATCCGGCGATCCCGTGCGATGATGTGCGCGCCATGTGCGGGACCGCACCTCTTTCGTGCGCGTCTCCGTACGGGTGCCACGCTCAGCCAACTGCATACCGGCCGCTTGAATCCGCGCGGGAGAGTCCCCGGCCGTCACGGCGGGGCGCCGAAGGAGCAAGTCCTCCCTTGAATCTCTCAGGCCCCGATACCGCGCGGGCGAGGCAGATCTGAAAAGCGGGCCGCCGTGGTGTGGCTCCACCCAAGGTGCAAACCGGGGCCGGTGCGGCTTCCGGTGAACCTCTCAGGTTCCGATGACAGATGGGGAGACCGTCTTGTCACCCATGCCCGGGAGCCACCACCATGACCGATGCCCCCCGCCGGACCGCGCTGGACGCGACCCATCGCGCTCTCGGCGCGACCATGACCGACTTCGCCGGATGGGACATGCCGCTGCGCTACGGCAGCGAGCGTGACGAGCACGTCGCCGTCCGTACCCGCGCCGGCCTGTTCGACCTCTCGCACATGGGCGAGATCACCGTCACCGGACCGCGCGCCGCCGACCTGCTGGACTTCGCGCTGGTCGGCAACATCGGCGGGGTCGCCGTCGGCCGCGCCCGCTACACCATGATCTGCGACGCCGGGGGCGGCATCCTGGACGACCTGATCGTCTACCGCCTCGGCGAGACGGAGTACATGGTCGTCGCCAACGCCTCCAACGCCCAGGTCGTGCTGGACGCGCTCACCGAGCGTGCGAGCGGCTTCGACGCCGAGGTGCGCGACGACCGGGACGCGTACGCGCTGCTCGCCGTGCAGGGCCCGGAGTCCCCCGGCATCCTCAAGGGCCTGACCGACGCCGACCTGGACGGCCTGAAGTACTACGCCGGGCTGCCCGGCACCGTCGCGGGCGTACCGGCGCTGATCGCCCGTACCGGCTACACCGGCGAGGACGGCTTCGAGCTGTTCGTCCGCCCGGCGGACGCGCCCGCCCTCTGGGAGGCGCTGACCGAGGCGGGCAAGGGCGCCGGCCTGGTGCCCTGCGGCCTGTCCTGCCGGGACACGCTGCGCCTGGAGGCGGGCATGCCGCTGTACGGGCACGAGCTGACCACGGACACCACCCCGTTCGACGCGGGCCTGGGCCGGGTCGTGAAGTTCGAGAAGACGACGAACGGCGGCGACTTCGTGGGCCGCGCCGCCCTGGAGGCGGCCCGGGACCGCGCCGCCGCCCGGCCGCCCCGCAAGCTGGTCGGCCTGATCGCCGAGGGCCGCCGCGTGCCGCGCGCCGGGTACCCGGTCGTGGGCCCGGACGGCGCCGTCGTCGGCGAGGTCACCTCCGGTGCCCCGTCGCCCACCGTCGGCAAGCCCGTCGCCATGGCGTACGTGGACGCCGCGTACGCCGAGCCGGGCACCTCCGGTGTGGCGGTGGACATCCGTGGCACCCATGAGCCGTACGAGGTCGTGGCGCTGCCCTTCTACAAGCGCCAGAAGTGACGCGCGTCCCTCCGTTCCGGACGCTTGTCCGTCTCATCTGTCAAGACCCCAGCACCGAGCACGCCCTCGCATCCAGGAGAATCAAGACATGAACAACCCCCAGCAGCTGCGCTACAGCAAGGAGCACGAGTGGCTGTCGGCCGGCGAGGAGGGCGTCTCGACGATCGGCATCACCGAGCACGCCGCCAACGCGCTCGGCGACGTCGTCTTCGTGCAGCTTCCTGCGGTCGGCGACACGGTCACGGCGGGCGAGACCTGCGGTGAGCTGGAGTCGACCAAGTCCGTCAGCGATCTCTACTCCCCCGTCGACGGCGAGGTCACGGAGATCAACGAGGACGTCGTGAGCGACCCCTCGCTGGTGAACACCGCCCCGTTCGAGGGTGGCTGGCTGTTCAAGGTGAAGGTGAGCGGCGAGCCGGACGACCTGCTCACGGCCGACGAGTACACCGCCTTCACCGGCTGACCCGCCCACCCGCCGCCCGGCGGGGCCGTGCGCCCCGCGGAACCCCAGGAAGAGTCATGTCGCTTCTGAACAGCTCCCTCCACGAGCTCGACCCCGACGTCGCCGCCGCCGTCGACGCCGAGCTCCACCGTCAGCAGTCCACCCTCGAAATGATCGCGTCGGAGAACTTCGCCCCGGCCGCCGTCATGGAGGCCCAGGGCTCGGTCCTCACCAACAAGTACGCCGAGGGCTACCCGGGCCGCCGCTACTACGGCGGCTGTGAGCACGTCGACGTGGTCGAGCGGATCGCCATCGACCGCATCAAGGCGCTGTTCGGCGCCGAGGCCGCGAACGTGCAGCCGCACTCCGGTGCGCAGGCCAACGCGGCCGCGATGTTCGCGCTGCTCAAGCCGGGCGACACGATCATGGGTCTGAACCTCGCGCACGGCGGGCACCTGACCCACGGCATGAAGATCAACTTCTCCGGCAAGCTCTACAACGTGGTGCCCTACCACGTCGACGAGGAGTCCGGTCAGGTCGACATGGGCGAGGTCGAGCGCCTGGCCAAGGAGACCCGTCCGCAGCTGATCGTGGCCGGCTGGTCCGCGTACCCGCGCCAGCTGGACTTCGCGGCGTTCCGCCGGATCGCCGACGAGGTCGGCGCGTACCTGATGGTCGACATGGCGCACTTCGCCGGTCTGGTCGCGGCCGGGCTGCACCCCAACCCGGTGCCGCACGCCCACGTCGTGACCACCACCACGCACAAGACCCTCGGCGGTCCGCGCGGCGGTGTGATCCTGTCCACCCAGGAGCTCGCCAAGAAGATCAACTCGGCGGTCTTCCCGGGCCAGCAGGGCGGCCCGCTGGAGCACGTCATCGCGGCGAAGGCGGTGTCCTTCAAGGTCGCGGCGAGCGAGGAGTTCAAGGAGCGCCAGCAGCGCACCCTGGACGGCGCGCGCATCCTCGCCGAGCGCCTGACGCAGTCCGACGTCACCGAGGCGGGCGTCTCCGTGCTGTCCGGCGGCACCGACGTGCACCTGGTCCTGGTGGACCTGCGCAACAGCGAGCTGGACGGCCAGCAGGCCGAGGACCGCCTCCACGAGGTCGGCATCACGGTCAACCGCAACGCCGTCCCGAACGACCCGCGCCCCCCGATGGTCACCTCGGGCCTGCGGATCGGCACCCCGGCCCTGGCCACCCGCGGTTTCCAGGCGGAGGACTTCCGCGAGGTCGCCGACATCATCGCCGAGGTGCTCAAGCCGGCGTACGACGTCGAGGCGCTCAAGGCCCGGGTGACCACCCTGGCCGGCAAGCACCCGCTGTACCCGTCGCTGTGACCGGCTCGCAGCCGTCGCCGTGACCGGCTCGCAGCTGTTGCTGTGACCGGCTTGGCAGCTGTCGCTGTGACCCGCGCCACCCGGACCGTGACCGCGTGCCCCTGCGGCGCGTCCGCGGCGGCCGTGTGACGCGTCCGCCGCGGCCGTGTGACGCGTTTCATGAAGTGCGCCCCGCGAGGTGCCGCCGAGGTGGTGTCCGCGGGGTGAACAGGCCGTGCGCCCGGGGTCGTTGGCCCCGGGCGCACGGCTTTTCCGTCCGCCTTACGGTGATTTTGCGCCACATAGGCTGAGGTCGGCCCCTCAACGACGCGGGGCCCTTCGCACCACAGCAGGACGGAACACGCACGGCATGGACATGAGCGCGGGCAACCGCAAGGGGATCAGTCTCTTCGCCCTGATCATGATCGGCATCGGTTCGATCTTCGGCTCCGGCTGGCTCTTCGGTGCCGGCTCCGCCGCGCAGGTGGCGGGGCCCGCCGCGCTGGTCGCCTGGGTCATCGGCGCCGTCTTCATCGGCATGATCGCGATGTCCTACGCGGAGGTCGGCTCCGCGTACCCGATCCCCGGCGGCATGGCCCGCTACGGCCACCTCTCGCACGGCCCCGTGCTCGGCTTCCTGACCGGCTGGGCGGTGTGGATCGCGGTCGCCTCGCTGATCCCGATCGAGTCCATCGCCGCCACCCAGTACATGTCGTCCTGGGGCTTCGGCTGGGCCCGGGGCCTGGTCGACCCGGCCACCAACCACCTGACCGCGGCCGGGAGCGGCGTCGCGCTGCTGCTGACCTTCGTGCTGTGGCTGACCTGCTACTGGTCGGTGCAGCTGCTGGCCCGCGCCAACGCGGTCCTGACGCTGGTCAAGTTCGCGATCCCGGTGCTGGCCGTGGCCGCGCTGATCGCCTCCGGCTTCCACACCTCGAACTTCACCGCGCACGGCGGCTTCGCCCCGTACGGCTGGCCGGCCGTGCTGACCGCCGTGACCACCTGCGGCGTGGTCTTCGCCTTCAACGGCTTCCAGGCCGTGGTCAACCTCGGCGGCGCCGCGAAGAACCCCGGCCGGGCCATTCCCGTCGCCCTGGTCGGCGCGCTCTCGCTGGGCCTGGTGATCTACCTCGCCCTCCAGACCGCGTTCCTCGGCGCCGTGCCGCCGGAGCAGCTGGCACAGGCCGGCGGCTGGCACGGGGTGAACTTCAACTCGCCCTTCGCCGACCTGGCCAAGGTGCTGATGCTGCACTGGGTCGTCACGATGCTCCAGTTCGGCGCCTTCATCTCGCCGGCCGGCTCCAACATCGCCAACGTCGCGTCCGCCGCGTACATGGTGCAGAACCTCGCCGAGACCGGCTTCTTCCCCAAGAAGCTGGCCGCCGTGCACCCCCGGTACGGGACCGCCCGCCCGGCGATGTGGCTCAACCTCGGCTTCTCCGTGCTGCTGCTGATCACCGTCGGCCACAGCTGGAACGCGCTGGCCAGCGTGATCTCCGCCGCCATGGTCATCTCGTACCTCATCGGCCCGATCGCGGTGGGCGTCTTCCGGCGGACCAGGCCGGACCTGCCGCGCCCGTTCCGGCTGCCCGCGGCCGCGGTGCTGTGCCCCGTGACCTTCGCCTTCGCGGCGTGCGCCCTGTACTGGTCGAAGTGGCCGGACACCGGCAAGGTCGCACTGCTGACGCTGATCGCCGCGCCGGTCGCGGCGGTGGTGCTGCGGCGGCGTGGCGAAACGAATCTGCGCAAGCAGTTCGCGCCTGCCTGGTGGCTGGTCGGCTTCCTGGCGTGGATGTCCCTGGTCTCCGCGCTCGGCAGCCCCGACTTCGGCGGCCACGGCGTCATCCCCGGCGGCCTGGACATCGCCCTCGTCGCACTCTCCGCCGTCGCCTTCTACCACTGGGCCGTACGCGCCGGAATCCGGGCCCACGAGACCGGCCTGACCGGCACCGACTCCGCGCTCGACGCCGGGACCGGCTCCGCTGCGTCTTCTGCCGTTGCGCCGGAGGACAACCGTCCGATGGCCTCCGTCTGAGAGTCTGTGCGCCGTCCGGGTTAGGCTCGACAGTCGGCGCAGAAACGTACCTCCTGTTTCGCCCGCCCCTTCAGCTCCATTTGCTCCACCGTCCACCACGAGCAGACAAGGGAGTCCGCCACCGTGGCCATCTCCGTGTTCGACCTCTTCTCCATCGGCATCGGCCCGTCCAGCTCCCACACCGTCGGCCCGATGCGCGCCGCCCGGATGTTCGTCGGGCGGCTCAAGAAGGACGGTCTCCTCGCGCAGACCACGGCGGTACGGGCCGAACTCTTCGGCTCGCTCGGCGCCACCGGCCACGGCCACGGCACCCCCAAGGCCGTCCTGCTCGGCCTGGAGGGCCACTCCCCGCGCACCGTGGACGTCGAGACCGCCGACGAACAGGTCGAGCGGATCCGCAAGAGCGGCCGGCTGCGGCTGCTCGGCGCGGAGATAGGCAGCGACCACGAGATCGCCTTCGACGAGTCGACCGAGCTGATCCTGCACCGCCGCCGCTCCCTGCCGTACCACGCCAACGGCATGACCCTCTTCGCGTACGACGCGGCCGGCGCGCCCCTCCTGGAGAAGACCTACTACTCCGTCGGCGGCGGCTTCGTCGTCGACGAGGACGCGGTCGGCGAGGACCGCATCAAGCTCGACGACACGGTCCTGAAGTACCCCTTCCGCACCGGCGACGAGCTGCTGCGCCTCTCCCGCGAGACCGGGCTGTCCATCGCCTCCCTCATGCTGGAGAACGAGAAGGCGTGGCGCACGGAGGACGAGATCCGCACCGGGCTGCTGGAGATCTGGCAGGTCATGCGGGACTGCGTGGCCCGCGGTACGTCCCGCGAGGGCATCCTGCCCGGCGGCCTCAAGGTCCGCCGCCGCGCCGCCAACGGCGCGCGGGCCCTGCGCGCCGAGGGCAACGCCGAAGCCCACGCGATGGAGTGGACCACCCTCTACGCGATGGCCGTCAACGAGGAGAACGCGGCCGGCGGCCGGGTCGTCACCGCCCCCACCAACGGCGCGGCCGGCATCATCCCCGCCGTCCTGCACTACTACGTCAACTTCGTGCCCGGCGCCGACGAGGAAGGCGTCGTCCGCTTCCTGCTCGCCGCCTCCGCCATCGGCATGCTCTTCAAGGAGAACGCCTCCATCTCCGGCGCCGAGGTCGGCTGCCAGGGCGAGGTCGGCTCGGCCTGCTCCATGGCGGCCGGCGGCCTGGCCGAGGTCCTCGGCGGCTCCCCCGAGCAGGTCGAGAACGCCGCCGAGATCGGCATGGAACACAACCTCGGCCTGACCTGCGACCCCGTCGGCGGCCTCGTCCAGATCCCGTGCATCGAACGCAACGGCATGGCCGCGGTCAAGGCCGTCACCGCCGCCCGCATGGCCCTGCGCGGCGACGGCCGCCACCACGTCTCCCTCGACAAGGTCATCAAGACCATGAAGGACACCGGCGCCGACATGAGCGTCAAGTACAAGGAGACGGCCCGGGGCGGCCTGGCGGTCAACATCATCGAGTGCTGAGGGCCCTTTGGGCCCGGTTTTTCCGGGGGGCGTTGTTGCGCGTGGGGTCCAGTGAGTGGGGGCTCGATCCCACGCGGACGGGGCCACTCTCCCCCCAGCCTTCGGCCGAGGGCTCCCACGGCCCCCTCAAGGCGTCCTTGCAGAACGATCTTCGTGTGGCGCGGTGGAGGGGCGGTGACGTCGTTCCTTGAGGGTGAGGACGGCTCGGCGGAAACCGCAGGAGTTGGGCTTCGGGTCCGGACCGACACGCTGGCGGCGCCTGGCCGAAGGGCAGCAGGCCGGCGTCTGGGAGGAATTGCAGCAGGTGCTGCTGGACCGGTTACGGGCGGCGGACCGGCTGGACTTCTCCCGCGCCGCCGTCGATGCCTCGCACGTGCAGGCCAAGCGGGGGCGAAGCCGCCCAGAAGTCGGCCCGAGCCCGGTCGACCGGGGACGGCCGGGTTCCAACCCCGACTATGACCACGACGTCTACCGCCGCCTGCGACAGCGGAACATCATTCCCAAGGTCGCTCATCGAGGACAGCCGCACGGCTCGGGACTGGGTCGGGTGCGACGGGTCGCCGAAGCAGCCATCGCCCACCTCCACGGACCACGCCGACTGCGCGTTCGCTGGGAAGCACGCGACGACATGCACAACGCCTTCCTCCAACTTGCTCACTGCAAGACCCTCGCTCGCAAGCTCCCAGCTCCTTGAAAGGACCCCTAAGACCGCGGTGCCGTAATCGTGCACCACGTCGCCTGGCTGTCCTGCGGGGATACCCCTGCGTGGTCCCGAGCCCGTGCCGTGGGCGGGTTTCCCACCGTCGTGGTTGACAGACCGGGCCTCACGGGTCTGAGCGGCGGCTCTGCCTCTGCGACGGGGGCCGTACAAGATGTGAACGGCTGTGCGCGGAGGGCTTACTCGCAGGCCTTCTCCACCTCTCGCAGGAATGTGGGCCAGTTCGGTATTCGGCGGCCGGGGATCGCGTTCTTCAGGGTGAGCCGCAGGGTGGTCCGCAACGGGTAGGGCGAGCGCATGATCGCCTCGTTGCGGTGGGCCAGCCGTGCCAGTTCCGTCCCGGTGGGCATCCGGTCGCTCTTCTCCCCGTTGCACTTCCGGTGGGCTACGGCAAGGTTCCACAGGGCATCCAGGTCGGGTCCGCGCCAGCCACCGACGCTCTCGAAGCGCCGCAGGAGCGCGTACGGGAAGACGTGGTCGACGGCCGTGCGGGCGCCGGGGTCCACCGGCTCGTCGCAGATGTGGCAGCGTCCGTGCTGGAACCCGGCCACGGCACCGGCGACACCGGTGACCGGGCGGCGTCGGTGCCGGTCCGTCAGGTGCAGGGTGGCCCGGTCGACGTGCACCCCCTCCGTCATCAGACTGCGGCCTATACCGGTCGCGAAGCTGTTCTCCACGATGCTCCAACGAGCGTCCAGCTCCGCGCGGAGCGTGGTGGGCTGGGCCAGGCACGACACACCGTAGGGTGCGCGTCCGCCGCCGGGTGACGCCATAGCCGCCCCGCCTCCGCCCCGTGAGCCTCACCACGCGGTGGGCGGACACGACGGTGATCGAAAACCTCCCCCCAGCTGGCCGCAGACGCCAAACAACCTGAGGGGGTGCGTAGGGGGCCATCCCCGCAGAGCAGCCGGGTATCTGGGTTCACGATGTAGTCACCGTTGCCGTACACGGTGTCGAGGAGTTGGCCCCCTGCGCGCCCCCGCCCCACGAGTCACACAATGCGACCCGCCCGCCAGCGAACCCCCGCGCGAAGCGCAAACGCCCACCCCGCCGGGGGGAACCCGACGAATCAGGTCCAGCCCCTAGGGGTACGTCGTCGGCTGCCCCACCGGCGCGTCAGAGGTGGCCCTTCTCGAAGGCCAGCCCAGTCCAGTGGATGTCACCGCGGCCCAGGTGGTCCGTCCCGTTGTCGCGGAGGCGAATGGAGCGCAGGGCGTGCTGCTCGGCGAGGGTGACGGTTTCGTGGGTGGGGATGTCGTACATCCGGCGGTTGGTGGGGGGTGGGCCGTGTCGGAGGGAGAGGAAGAGGCGGCCGCCGGGGGCCAGGAGGTCGTGGAGGCGCCGCATGGCAGGCGGGCGGTCCTCTTCCGCCAAGTGCATCCATACGGCGGAGAGCAGGATCGCGTCGAAGCCGGTCTCACCGGCGAGGCCGGGCAGGGCGGGGAGGGAGTCCGCCAGCCAGCGGATCGCCGGGGTGGGATGCAGGCGGCGGGCCACGCGGCGCAGTTCGGGTACGGGTTCGACGGCCAGGACGTCGTAGCCCCGGGCGGCCAGCGCCGCGGCGTCCCGGCCCGTGCCCGCGCCGATGTCGGCCACGCGGGCCGGGGCCGCGGGGAGCAGGGGCAGGAAGTCCTGGTGCACGGTCTCGAAGGAGACGCTTTCGTACCGCTCGGCCAGTGCTTCCGCGGCCAGCGCGTAATAGCCCTGGACGCCCGGCAACGCTCCCCCGGCCGTCTGCTGCTGTGGAGCGCCCGTGCCGCCGCCCGCTCCCCCGCTCGTCGTCGTCATACCCGCAGACTACGGCCGGGCACTGACAGTGCCTCCGCGACTGCTGGCCCGACCCCGCCTCACCTGCCTATTTCCCAGGCGAACGGCGGAAGTTCACGGGCCCGCAGGTAGACCTCCATGGCGCTGCCGGCCGGGACGAACGGGTGGACGCGGGCACCTTCGAGACCGGCCAGCACCCGTGCGCAGTGGTGAACGCACCCGGCGACCTCCCGGCCGTGCGGGTAGATGATCGTGGCCGCTTCGTGCGGTCCTTCGCAGGGCGTCGGGTCCTGTGGCGGTGCGGCGGGGCAGCGTGTCTGCGCACAGCGGTGTCGGTGTTCCATGGAGGGCCTCCCCCTGGGCGGATGGTGCGCACGGTGCCGGTGGACGGCGGCGCGGGCCACCGGCGTTCACGGGGGTGGTGCTCGCCCTCGTGCCGGTCCATGCCTCCCTTGGTGAACATCTGGGCAGGTCGTGAACCGTTCAGGGGTCACGTGGTGACACCGGGGTCGTGCGGGGAAGCGGGGGCGGGTGGGGCCGGGAGGCGGCCCGTCCGTACGTGGTGCAGGGCGAGGGAGAGCCAGGCGGCGGCGAGCAGCCAGCCCGCGAGCACGTCGCCGGGCCAGTGCACGCCCAGGTGGATGCGGGTGAGGCCGACCGACGCCGCCCACACGCCGGCCAGCCCGCAGACCAGGTAGCGGGCGGGCCTGCGGGGGACGCGGGTCAGCACGGCCCACGCGAGGATGCCCGCCACCAGGAGGGAGGTCGTGGAGTGCCCGGAGGGGAAGGAGTGGCCGGTGGCCCGGCCTGCCCAGTCGGCTGCGGAGGGGCGTGGGCGGGCGATCAGTTCCATCAGGCCGTACCGGACCGCCTGGCCGAGGAGGAGTACGCCCAGCGCGACGGCGGCCGCGCGCAGCCGCTCGCGCGCGTCCCGCCCGGCGAGCGCGCCCGCCAGCAGGGCCAGTGCGTACGGTGCGGGGCCGGTGCCGGTGGCCGTCACCACGAGGGCGGCCGCGCCCGCCGCGCCCGGCCGGTGGTCCACTGCCCAGGTGTGCGCCGTCTGTTCGGGCCCGAGCGGGACCCAGCCGTGCGCGGCGAGCAGCGCGGCGGTGGCGGCGAGGAGCAGGACGCACAGTGCGGCGAGGAGGAGCGGGCCGGAGAAGCGCGGTCGGCGCGGGCGCGTTTCGGACGGGGTCACGGAGCGCTCCCCGGGGGCCGCGGAGGCGCGGGGGTCTGCCGGGCCGCGGAGGGGCCGCCGGAGCGAGCGCCCCGGGCGCGTCGTGCTGCATGCGTCATCCGGCAAGTCTGCCAAGGTCAGAGATGGTTCGTGCCGGGCATATATGTCAGGGGCAGCTGCTCCGGCGGCACCGCGGCCCTCCGGCCGGGTACCCCGCCGGTCCGCGCCGCGCACGCCGGCGGGCGGCCGAAACATGGGGGCGCCGGGTCTGGCCGGACTCCGGCGCTTCTCTGGCCGATGCGCGCCCCTTCCGTGGCCGGACCGTGCGCCCCTCCCCCGCTTCCGGGGCACCGGCCCCTACGTATCGCTACCGGAACGGCAGTCGATCATCCCCGGTCGAAGAACGTCATCCGCCACCGTACGCCCGTCAACAACGCGTTGATCAGCGGAAATTCGCCGCCGGACTCTGGCGCGGGACACCGTGAACATGTTGAACTGCTGATAACACCACGTGACGCATCGTAATCGATCGTTTTCGGTCGGCAGGAGGCCGCACATGCTGCATGGCGTCGACGTCAGCTCCCACAACCCCTCGTATTCGGCGACCGGACTGGACTTCGTCGTCATCAAGGCGACAGAGGGCCGCTCGTACATCAACCCGCACCAGAGCGCTCAGGCGGCCAAGGCCCGCAACGCGGGCTGCGTGGTGGGCTTCTACCACTTCCTGTGGCCGGGCAACATCGCGGCGCAGGCGAAGTACTTCGTCGACAAGTGCGCGTCCGTCGAGGGCGATCTGCTGGCTGCGGACTGGGAGCGCACCGGCGGCGGCACGTACGCGAGCAACGCGCAGAAGGACCAGTTCCTGAAGGAGGTCAAACGGCTGCGCCCCACGCACCGCGTGATCCTGTACTGCAACCGTGACTTCTGGCTCAACCACGACACTACGTCGTACGCAGCCGACGGCCTGTGGATCGCCGACTACGTCGCGGCCGGGCACCCGCGCATCAAGGCGCCGTGGCGCTTCCATCAGTACACGGACCGCCCGCTGGACAAGGACGTGGCCGATTTCCCGGACAGGGCCGCTCTGAAGGATTGGGCCGCTCCGTCATAGAGTCGACCCTGTCCGCACCAGCACCGCGCACCCTGAGTACCGGGCTGGCCCCTCCGTCCGAAGGAGCAGCCGTGACCGACCCGGCGTCCACGTCCCAGCAGCAGGAGATCGCCCGGGACCTCCAGGTGTCCGCGTCGTTCGACGTCCAGGCGGAGATCGAACGCCGGGTGTCCTTCCTCACGGAGCGGCTGACGTCCACGGGCCTGCGCGCGCTCGTCCTGGGCATCAGCGGCGGTGTGGATTCCACCACCGCCGGCCGGCTGTGCCAGCTGGCGGCGGAGCGGGCCCGTGACGCGGGGCACGACGCGACGTTCTACGCGATGCGGCTGCCGTACGGGGTCCAGGCCGACGAGCACGACGCGCAGCTGGCGCTGGACTTCATCAAGGCCGACCAGGTGCTGACCGTCGACATCCGCCCGGCGAGCGACGCCATGCTGGACGCGGCGCTGGCCGGTCAGGTCACCTTCCGGGACGAGCGGCACCAGGACTTCGTCCAGGGCAACATCAAGGCGCGGCAGCGGATGATCGCGCAGTACGCGGTCGCGGGCGCCCAGGACGGCCTGGTCGTGGGCACCGACCACGCCGCCGAGGCGGTCTCCGGCTTCTTCACCAAGTACGGCGACGGCGCGGCGGACGTGGTGCCGCTCACCGGCCTGACCAAGCGCCGGGTGCGCGCGGTCGCCGAGGCGCTGGGCGCTCCCGCCGAGCTGGTCCGCAAGGTGCCGACCGCCGACCTGGAGACGCTGGACCCGGGCAAGCCGGACGAGGACGCCCTCGGTGTCACGTACGACGACATCGACGACTTCCTGGAGGGCAGGCCGGTCGCCGAGAAGGCGTACCAGTCGATCGTCCGCCGCTACCACGCCACGGCCCACAAGCGCGAGCTGCCGACCGCTCCCTGAGCTGCCCGAGCGGGGCTGTGCGCGGGGGCCGGACCGGCCCCCGCGCCGCCTTCGCGCCCGGCCCCGTGCCGCCTGTCATGCTCCGGCAAGGGGACGGTCATCCGAGGTGTGCTCAATCGTGGCCCGCGGCGGGCATGGATGGGGCATGCGAAGCCGTGAAATGCGATCGGAAGATCAACTGTCAGTGGGGCCCTCTACGCTCCGGAGCATGGGTTACGCAGACCTGCGCGAACTCCAGACCGCGCTGACGACCGCATCCGACATCGCCTCCTCCCTCCAGGCGGCGCCCACCCGGCGGGACGCCGACGAGCTCGTCGACGTCCTGCGGCAGGCGCTGACCGCCGCCAGCTCACTCAGCACCCTGACCGGCCCGACCGGCTGCGCCATACATCCGAACGGCGCGGTCGATCCGCTGTACGGCGACCCCGAGGACCCGCTGCCTCCGGGGTACGGCAAGTGCCTGCTGTGCAACGACCGCCGCCGCCGCGCCGACGCCGGCCCTCACCAGCCGTATCACTGGGACCGGCAGGACCACTCCGTGCGCCGGAGCGCCTAGGGGGCCGTCCGACCGGGCCGGCTCCGGCCTGCTCAGTCCAGGAAGCCGAGGTCGTAGAAGAACTCGTAGCGGGCCGGATCGTCCGGCAGGAACCAGTGGAAGCCCTCTTCCAGGAGGACGGCGACGACGTTGACCGCGATGACCAGCGCGGCGAACGACAGGGCGAAGCGCCCCACGGCCCGGTACGGGCCCGTGGCGGGGACCCGCCGGTCGGCCGCCGTGCTGTACGCGAAGGCCATGACGACGCCGATGGCGACGACCGACGCCTGGAAGAGGATCCACGCCCAGACGTAGAGGTGCAGGCCGAGCGCCTCGCTGCCGTATCCCCGGTCCCCGGGCAGGATGTGCAGCATCGTCTGCCGCCAGGCCGCGAAGGACCCCGCGACGCAGCCGATGAGGGCCAGGCCCCAGCCCATGAGGCAGTCGCGGCGTGCGACCGTGCCGTTCAGGCCCTGCCGCACGATGTACGCGGGGCCGAGGAGGGCCAGCATCATGAACATCCGCTGGACGACGCAGAGCGGGCACGGGTATTCCCACCGTACGAACTGGTAATAGAGGCCGCCGCAGATGATGCCGGTCCAGCCGATGACGAAAAGGCAGGCGAATCCGTACTGGCCGCGGGCCACGATCGCGGGCGGCCCCGGTTCCAGGTCTGCGAGAGAAGGTGCGCTCATGAAAGCCGGCAACTCCGGATCGTGAAAAGCGGCGGGGGATAGTGGAAAGCGGCGGGGCGGTAGGGGAAGGGAAGGCGGCGTCCGGGGAGCCGGGTATTTCCCGGGTCAGTAATTCAGGGACAGGGCCAGACCGCTGGTGATGTGGTGGGCCAGCAGGGCGAGCGTCGCGGCCAGTATCAGCCACCACCACCCGAGGACCACGGCGCGGCTCTTGTTGCCCGCGACCGCCAGGAGCGCGACGAGCAGGCCCGCGAAGACGAGGGTGTCCATGGCTCGCGAAAATAGCGCCTGGACAGCGCACGGGCGGTCCGACATCCCGCATCGTGCGGGGACGCCGGACCGCCCGTGGGCCGGATGGCCCCTTCCGCGCCGCCGGTCACCCGGCCGTTTCAGGGGGCCGGGCCGCTCAGTCCTGCCGCTTCTTCTCCGGGCGCAGCGCGATGCGGCCCAGCACCGCCGCCACGACGAGCGCGATCAGAGCGATCAGGACGTAATCCGGTACGGAATTCCCGATCCTGGTGGCCCATTCCTCGACGCGCACCTCCGCGTCCGCGTCCAGGATTCCGGGCAGCGCGCTGGTCCCGTTGAAGGTGAGGAACAGGACGCCGATTCCGATGAAGAACAGGCCGGACACCAGTGAGGTGGTGTGCAGCCGCAGCTTTCCGACGCTGAATTCCCGGCCGCGCAGCCAGCCCCGGCGGCCCAGCGAGAAGCGGTCCCAGAGCAGTGCGAGCACGAACAGCGGAAGGGCCATGCCGAGCGCGTACACGGCGAGCATGGAGGCGCCGTAGACCGGCGATCCGCTGACCGCCGTGACCGTCAGCACCGCGCCCAGGATCGGCCCGGCGCAGAAGCCCGCGAGGCCGTAGACGCAGCCCAGCAGGAACGTGGACAGGGCCGAGCGCGGGGTGATCCGGGCCGCCGCCTGCTGGGCGCGTTTGAAGGCGAAGCCGATGCCGAGGATCTGGGCGACGCCCATCGCGATCACGACCCAGCCGCCGATGGCGACGAGCAGGTCCCGGTGGCCGTTGAACAGCCGGCTGGCGGCCGTGCTGGCCGCGCCGAGCGGGACCAGGGTGGTGGCCAGACCGAGGTAGAAGACGCCGGTACGCGCCAGCAGCCGGCCCGGGTGGGACAGGGAGTAGGCGAAGAAGGCGGGCAGCAGCAGCGCGCTGCACGGGCTGAGCAGGGCGAGGGCGCCACCCAGGAAGGCGGCGAGGAAGCCGATGTCGCTCACTTCGCCTCCTCCGCCGTGCCGGAACCCCGGCCCTTCTCCCCGCCGCCGGACGGGCCGGCCTTCTTCGCCTGCTCGGCGGCCTGGCGGATCGTCTGCTCGAAGACGCCGGAGGGCTGGGCTCCCGCGATGGGACGCCCGTTGACGAGGAAGGACGGCGTGGACTGCACGCCGATGCCGTAGCCCTCTTCCTGGTCCTTCTTCAGGGCGGCAGCGGCGGCGGGGCTCTTCAGGTCGGCGCGGAACGTGTCGAGGTCGGCCACGCCGCTCCTGCGCGCCATCTCGACGAGCTTGTCCTCGGCCAGCGCGCTGCCCTTGTTGGTCTTGGCGTACAGCTCGTCGTGCATCTGCCAGAACTTGCCCTGCTGTCCCGCGGCCCACGAGGCGCGGGCGGCCCGCTCGGAGTCGGCGCCGTAGATGGTGAAGTTGCGGAACTCGATGCGCAGGGTGCCGTCGTCCACGAACTTCTTGATCAGCTCGGGCTGGGTCTCACGGGTGAAGCGCCCGCAGAACGAGCACTGGTAGTCGGCGTACTCGACGAGGACGACCGGGGCGTCCTTCTTGCCGACGGCGAGCGGGTCGCCGTCCGTGCGGCGGCTGGTCTGCTGCGCGAGCTGGTCGTACAGCTTCTGCTGGCCGTCGTCCTCCTGGGGAGAGACGGACGCGGCGGCGCCGGGCGTGTTCGCGGCGCTGTCCGTATCGCCTTCGACGGCCTTGCCGACGGCGACGCCGATGGCGACGAGCGCCACCACCAGGGCGACGACCGCACCGATGGCGGCGATCTTGCGTGTGGGTGAAGCGGATGACGAGGAAGTGGGCATGGGAATGCTCCAGACGTACCGGGAGGAAAAGGGGGTCAGGCCGTGCGTACGGGCACGGTCTAAATCCGCAGTACGGGCAGGAGCGCGGTGTGATCGGTGGCGGGCGCCGTTCCGGTGGGCGGGCGGGCGAGCCCGAAGCACGCGGGAGTGGCGGCGGCGAGCGGGGCGGGGGCCGTGGCGGCGGGCGCCAGCGGCTCGCCGCGGTTCGGGGTCGGCACCGGGACCGACTCGTTCTGGCTGGGGGCGTGCTGCCCGGAGCACTTCTTGGGCGCCTGGGCGACGGCCTGGTGTCCGGGCTGGCCGGACGTGGTGTCACCAAAACCGGACACCGCGCGGACGGCCGGAGCGCGGCCGGCCGCGGGCCCCTCGGCGTCCGCGGGCCCTTCACCATCCGCGGGCCCTTCACCATCCGCGGGCCCTTCACCACCCGCGGCCCGCTCGCCGTCCGCGCCGCCGCCGGGCGTCCGGTCTCCGGTTCCGTCGGCGGCCTGCGTGACGGCCTGCGCCGCGGCGGCCGGCTGCACCAGGGCCGGCTGGGCGCCGCCCACCCGGCACAGCAGCGGCCCGAAGGTCACGGCGAGCAGGAGCAGCAAGGTCGCGACGGCCGAGCGGCGTACGCGTTCCATGCCCTGGTCTCCTTCCGCTTCCGTCCCCCGGAGCCGCGCCGGGTTCCGTCGCGGTCCGGTGTCCGGTGTTCCGGCGGCGCGGCGGCGGCGTTCTCGGTGTGAGCCGCCCATTCTACGGACCGCGGGCCCGCCGTCCCGCTACCGACCGTCCCTCCCCGCCATCGAGTTACGTGCATAGCCCACCCTCTTGATCGCATAACCATTGAGGGAATCGATTACTTAACCGCTAAATGCAAGGCCAGTGTCGTAGCTCACCTTTGATCGCGTAGTGATTGATCAATATTCGCAGGCTTTTGTCCATAAATGCCGCTTTGGCAAGGCTGCGACCGGCCTGCCATAGTCGGTCCAGCGACCCCCCATTGACCCGGGCCAAGGTCGTCCAGACCCCGCGGGCACACCCCTTTCGCCCGCCGGCGGTCGACACTGGGGCCTCACCCGCACACACCGCGGGCAGGCCCCAGTCGCGTTCCGGACGCCCGTATCCCCGCGGCCCGCGGCGGCCCGGCGTGCCCGCTCAGCGGTCGATGACCCGCATCTCGAACCAGGTCGTCTTGCCGCGCGGCAGCAGATCCACACCCCAGCGGTCGGACAGCTTGTCGACGAGGAAGAGGCCGCGGCCACTGACGTCCATCTCGTGGACCGGCATCAGACAGGGCAGACCGCGGGACGGGTCACGCACCTCTATACGGATCCAGCCACGACGGCGGAGCATCCGCAGCCCGAAGGTGCGCGCGCCGGTGTGGCGGACGGCGTTGCCGACCAGTTCGGAGACCAACAGCACGGCGTGTTCGGCCAGTTGCGGGGAGACGTTCCAGCGCTTGAGGAGCACCGACTGGGTCAGCCGACGGGCGGTGAGGGCGGATTCGGGACGGGAGGGCAGGCGCACCTCGTCCAGCGTGGGGTCGCCCACCAGCTCCAGCGCCCTGGCGACGAGCTCGTCGTCGGACGAGCCGCTCTCCGCGCCCGCACCGGGGAGACCTCCGGGAAGTCCCCAGCGTGCGGCGGCCGTGCCGCTCCGCGGCCGCGGCTGCTCCATTCCTTCGAGGCCCGCCATGCCCCCCATCATGGCCGTTACCGCGGAGTCACGGGGGCGGAACCGTGGGAATACCCTGTCCGGAATAACCGGTTCCGACACCCTGCCGCGGCATATGCCCACGGCAGGGGAAGCCCGGCCGAAACCATGCTGACCTGCGGTGACTTCATGTGCCTACCCGATCATCGGGCGCCCTGGACGGGCTCCTTCCGGGGCGTGCGGGCGATTTCCGCGATTCCCCCACACGAGGCACCTACAGTCAGCCAAACATCACAGGCCCCGCCAACACCTGATTCCTCACCGGAACTTGGCCTTGCCCGGACCTTCCTCGACGAAGCTGCGCATGCCGGTCTCCCGGTCCTCGGTGGCGAACAGGCCCGCGAACC
Source organism: Streptomyces sp. CB02923 (assembly GCF_001905005.1). GTDB lineage: Bacteria > Actinomycetota > Actinomycetes > Streptomycetales > Streptomycetaceae > Streptomyces. The sequence goes on from NZ_LWKZ01000001.1 coordinate 113,299, forward strand.
AGGAGCGCTCGATCGTCAGGCCGGTGTCGATGTCGGTCTCCAGGCCCGCGTCGACGGCCTCCTTCGCGGCCCGCAGCGCGATGGCGGGACCGGCCGCGAGCCGGGCCGCCCAGGCATGCGCCTGCCCGTAGACCTCGGCGGCGGGCACGACCCGGTCCACCAGCCCGATGGACAGCGCCTCGTCGGCCCGGACCTGGCGGCCCGTGAAGATCAGGTCCTTGGCCTTGGAGGGTCCGACGAGCCGGGCCAGCCGCTGGGTGCCGCCCGCACCCGGGATCAGGCCGAGCAGGATCTCCGGCTGGCCCAGCTTGGCGTTGTCGGCGGCGATCCGGAAGTCGGCGCACAGCGCCAGCTCGCAGCCGCCGCCGAGCGCGTACCCGGTGACGGCGGCGACCACGGGCTTGGGGATACGCGCCACGGCGGTGAAGGAGTCCTGCAGCGCCTTGGCGCGCTCGATCATGGCCGCGTGGTCCATGACCTGCATCTCCTTGATGTCCGCGCCGGCCGCGAACACCTTCTCGCCGCCCCAGATGACGACGGCGCGCACATCGTCGCGGCGGGTGGCCTCCGCGGCCAGCTCGTACAGCCGGTCCTGGGTGGCGACATCCAGTGCGTTCATCGGCGGGCGGTCCAGGCGGATGGTGCCGACGCCCTCGGCGACCTCGAAGTTCACAGTCATGGAGGCAGGTTAGCCGTCGTTAACGCGGGGCGGACCGGCGCCCTTCGGCCAACGGCCGCCGGCGCCGGCGGCGGCGCCGCGCCTACCGGCCGGCCCGCCACTTCTCCCAGGACATGTTCCATACGTTGAGGCCGTTGTCGGGCGCGATCGTCTCGTCGTGGGAGTTCTTGACCGTGACCACGTCGCCGATCAGCGAGTTGGCGTAGAACCAGGCGGCCGGGGTCGAGCTGTCGCCGCCGCCGCGCTGGTCGAAGAGGCCTATGCAGCCGTGGCTGGCGTTGCGGGAGCCGAACGCCGACCTGCCGGTCCAGTAGTTGCCGTGGATGAAGGTGCCGGACGCGCTCAGGCGCATGGCGTGCGGCACGTCCGGGATGTCGTACTCGCCGCCGAAGCCGACGGTCTCCCCGTTCATCCGGGTGACCTCGTGCTTCTCGCTGACCACCATCTGGCCGTTGTACGTCTCGGTGCCCGGCCCGCCCGCGCTCACCGGGACCGTCTTGATCTTCTTGCCGTCGCGGACGACGGACATCTCCTTCGCCTTGACGTCGACCGTGCTCACCTGGCTGCGGCCGACCGTGAAGGATATCCGCTTGGACTGCGTGCCGTAGACGCCCGGCCGCCCCTCGACGCCCTTGAGGTCGATGTCGAGCGTGACCTTCGTACCGGGAGCCCAGTACTTCGCGGGGCGGAAGTCCAGGCGGTCGTTGCCGAACCAGTGGCCGACGATCGGCACCGAGGGCTTGGCCGTGACCTTGATGCCCTTCTCGACGCGCCCGGGGTCGGTTATCCCCCGGGTGAAGTTGACGGAGACCGGCATGCCGACGCCGACGGTCTGGCCGTTCTCCGGGGTGTACCGGCCGACGAAGGTGTGCTCCGGGACGAGGGTGGTGAACGTCGCGTGCCGGGCGGACTCGCGCAGCTGGTCGTCGACCGCGACGGCGTCGACCTTGTACGTCGTGGCGGCGCGCAGCTTGCCGGTGGGCTGCCAGAGCGCGCCGCCGGTCAGCTTCCCGGCGACCGGGTTGCCCTTGTCGTCCTGGACCTTGACCGAGGTCAGCCGGCCTCGCGAGGAACTCACCTTCAGGGCGCCGTCGGTGGCCACGTCCTTGGCGCCGTCCTTGGGCGTGATCGTCACACCGGCCTGCGAGGGCTGCTTGTCCGCGTCGGTCCCGCCGCGCTTGTCGTCGTCACCGCCTCCGCAGGCGGTGACCAGTATCAGCAGGGCCGACAGCAGCAGCGCGAGCGTCCCGCCGCTCCTGCGTGGTCCTGCCCGCCGCTCCCCCGGCACCGGCTGCCCCGGCACCGGCTGCCCCTGCTGCACGTTCACGACTGGCCCCTTTGTTCCCTCGCCCGGCCCGCAATCCCCCGTACGCGCATATCTACCCACGCACGCTCAGCCGATAGATAACCACACCGCACTGACAGTGGCTTCACCCGGCGATGTCACCGTTCGGCCTCAAGTGATATGCGTGGGGCGGGATCGCACGAAAGGGAGTCCGGTTCGCCCCGAAGTCGGCCGGAACCGTCCCCGCGTCGCGGCGTCTCTAGCGCAGCGCCGAGCCCGCGCGCCACATCCGCCACGGCATGTTCCAGCCACCGAGGCCGTTGTCGGGCGCGACCGCCCGGTCCCGGGAGTTCACGACCTCCACGACGTCCCCGACCAGCGACCGGTCGTAGAACCAGCCGGCCGGGGTGTCCGGGCCGCCGCCCTGGGTGTCCCGCAGCCCGATGCAGCCATGGCTCGTGTTGGTGCCGCCGAAGGTCCGCCGGGGCGCCCAGTAGTTGCCGTGCAGGAACGTTCCCGAAGTGGTCAGGCGCAACGCGTGCGGCACGTCCGGGATGTCGTACTCGCCGCCGAAGCCCACCGTGTCCCCGTCCATGCGGGTCACCGGGTGGCGCTCCAGGATCACCATCTTCCCGTTGTACGTGGGGCTGGTGAGGCTGCCGGCGGTCACCGGGAGCGTGGCCAGCCGCCGGCCGCCGCGCCACACCGTCATCGTGTGCGCCGCCGCGTCAACCCGGCTGGTCTGATCCCGGCCGATCCTGAACCGGACCGTCTTGCGCTGGGCCCCGAGCACTCCGGGCGCCGCCCGGACGCCGCGCAGCCGCAGGTCCATCGTCACCTGCGTACCCGGCCGCCAGCGGGTACGCGGCCGGAAGTCCAGGCGGCGGGCGCCGAACCAGTGGGCGGCGACCTCGGCGGCGGGCCAAGCCGTGACGGAGACGGCGCGCTCGACGGCCGCGCGGTCGGTGACCGGCCGGTTGAACTCCAGCGAGACGATCATGCCGGTGCCGACGGTGGCGCCGTGCTCGGGCGCGAAGAAGCCCACGAGGCGGTGCGGGGGCACGAAGGTGGTGAAGGTGGTGTGCCGGGCGGACCGGCGGCCGTGCCCGTCCAGTGCCACCGCGTCCACCGTGTACCGGGCGGCCGGCGCGAGGCGGGCCGTTCCGGACGGGCGCCAGCTCAGCCCGTCCGGGGCGATCCGGCCCGGCACCGGCGTACTGCCGTCGTCCTCGGTGCGGCTGACCGCGACCCGCTCCAGCCGCCCGTCCGGCACCCGTACGGCGATGTGGTCGGTGTCCCGTACGTCCTTGGCGCCGTCGTCCGGGGTCACCCTGATCGCCTCCTTCGGCGACCGCGGCTTGCCCCCGGTCACGGCGTCGGGCAGCCCGCAGCCCGCCAGCGCCACGGCGGCCGTGAGGACGGCGACGGTGACGGCCGTCATGGAGGACGGCCCCCTGCCCCGGAGCGGCAGGCGCACCGGGCGGCTCCCCGCCGGAGCCCGTCGCACGTCAGGCGCCGGTACGGAGGCGGCCCGCTCCGGAGTCCGCTGCGCCAGGATCCGCCGCCCCATGTCCCGATATGTCACGCCGCAATAGGTCACGGACAGCTCAACGAGGCCCCCAGCACCGAGGAAACGTGAGGCGGCGGCCCGTTGCGGGAAGAACTCAGGGGAGGACGGGACGGGCGCGCGGCCGGGACGCCGCACGGCCCCCGTCCGACCGAGCCATGAGCCGCGGGAGGCTGGCCTGTGTCGAGCGCACCCGAGCAGGAGTCGGTACCGGACGTGCGGGGCGAGGACGGCGTGCGGAACGGACAGCACGACGGCGGCCCCGGACGCACGGCGCCGCCCGCGGGTACGGAGCCGGGGCCCGCGCGCGAACCGTACCCGGACGCCGCGAACGGTACGCAGCCCGGCGACGGCACGGAGCCCGGCAACGGCGCCGCGCCCGTCAACGGCCACCGGGTCCGCGTGTCCCCCGCCCGGCCGCCCGGCCCGGCCGCCGCGCCGGATGCCGGGGCCCGCGCCGCGCCGCTCCCGGTGCCGGTACGGCCCGGCAGCCCGCAGCCTCTCGGGGCCCGCTGCCGTACGGGCCCCGACGGCGTGGCGGGCACCAACTTCGCCCTGTGGGCGGGCGGCGCGGAGGCCGTCGAGGTGTGCCTCTTCGACGACGAGGACCGCGAGACCCGCCACCCGCTCACCGAGCTGACGCACGAGATCTGGCACGGCTTCCTCCCCGGCGTACGGCCGGGGCAGCGCTACGGCTACCGGGTGCACGGCCGCTGGGACCCGTGGACCGGCGCCCGCTGGAACCCGGCGAAGCTGCTCCTGGACCCGTACGCGCGCGCCGTGGACGGCGAGTTCACCCTGCCCGCCCAGGTGTACGGGCACGTCCGCGACTGGCCGCAGCAGCATGTCGCCGACACCGTGCGCGACGACCGCGACTCGGCGCCGTACGTCCCCAAGGGCGTCGTGGTCGGCGAGGAGGGCCCGGAGGACGGCGGCGACGAGTGGATGGACGACCGGCGGCCCAAGACCCCCTGGTCCGACACGGTCCTGTACGAGACGCACGTCCGCGGCTTCACCATGCTCCACCCCGGCATCCCCGAGGAGCTGCGCGGCACGTACGCGGGCCTCGCGCACCCCGCGGCGATATCCCACCTGACCCGCCTCGGCGTGACCGCCGTCGAGCTGATGCCGGTGCACCAGTTCGCCCACGAGGACCACCTGCTCCGCCGCGGCCTGCGCAACTACTGGGGCTACAACTCCATCGGCTACTTCGCGCCGCACGCCGCCTATGCCGCCTCCGGGACCCGCGGCCAGCAGGTCGGCGAGTTCAAGCGGATGGTGCGGGCCCTGCACGACGCCGGCATCGAGGTCGTCCTCGACGTCGTCTACAACCACACCGCCGAGGCGGGCGAGCTGGGCCCCACCCTGTCCTTCCGGGGCATCGACAACCGCGGCTACTACCGGCCGGCGGACGGCAGCCGCCGCTACGCCGACTACACGGGCTGCGGCAACACCCTGCACGTCGTCCAGCCCAACGTGCTGCGCCTGATCACCGATTCGCTGCGCTACTGGGTCACCGAGATGGGCGTGGACGGCTTCCGCTTCGACCTCGCGGCAGCGCTGGCCCGCTCGATGCACGACGTGGACATGCTCTCGCCGTTCCTGGCGGTGATCGCCCAGGACCCGGTGCTGCGCCGCGTCAAACTGATCGCCGAGCCCTGGGACGTGGGCTCCGGCGGCTACCAGGTCGGCGCCTTCCCCCCGTTGTGGACGGAGTGGAACGACCGCTACCGGGACACCGTGCGGGACTTCTGGCGCGGTGCGCACCCCGACGTACGCGACCTGGGCTACCGGCTCTCCGGGTCGAGCGACCTGTACGCGTGGGGCGGCCGCCGCCCGTACGCCTCGGTCAACTTCATCACCTCGCACGACGGCTTCACCCTCCGCGACCTGGTCTCCTACGGGCACAAGCACAACGCCGCCAACGGCGAGGGCAACCGCGACGGCACCGACGGCAACCGCTCCTGGAACTGCGGTGCGGAGGGCGAGACCGACGACACCGCCGTACAGGCGCTGCGCCGCCGCCAGCTGCGCAACATGATCACCACCCTGCTGCTGTCCACCGGGGTGCCGATGCTGGTCGCGGGCGACGAGATGGGCCGTACGCAGGGCGGCAACAACAACGCCTACTGCCAGGACAACGCGACCGGCTGGGTCGACTGGTCACTGCTCGGCGACCCGGGCTGGCGGGCCCTGGCCACCCTCGCGTCCCGGCTGATCGCGCTGCGCCGCGACCATCCCGTACTGCGCCGCCGCGCGTTCTTCTCCGGCCGCCCGCAGCGCCCGGACGGCCTGCGCGACCTGGCCTGGTTCACCCCGCGCGGCACGGAGATGACCGAACCCGACTGGTACGCGCCCACCTCCGCGCTCGGCATGTACCTCTCCGGCACCGACATCCCGCAGCGCGACCCCGAAGGCCGCCCGGTCACCGACGACAGCTTCCTCGCCGTCCTGCACAGCGGCCACCGCCCGGCCGCCTTCACCCTCCCGGGGCCGCCCTGGGCCGACGCGTACGAACTGGTCGTCGACACCTCCCGCGAGGACCAGGACGGGCCGCCCGGGACCACCCTGCGCGCCGGTGCCCGGCTCACCGTCCCCGAGCGGTCGGTACTGCTGCTCCGCGCGAGGGCCGGCTGACGCCCCGACTGCCCCTGCTTCCCCTGGCGTTCCGCCGAAAACCCGGTGAGCGATGTCAGTGGTGAGCCGTACTCTCGGTGCTGATGGCCGATACAGCGAAGGTGACGAGTCAGCGGCAGCCCGACAGACCCGGTCCTGCCCCCGCCGACGGGCCGCGCCCGGCGGCCCGGCGCTCCGCCGTGCGCTCCCTGCTGCGGCTGTGGCCGTTCGTCCGGCCGGTGCGGGCGCGGCTGTTCACGGCGGCGTTCGTGGCGGTGCTCGCGTCCTGCATCGGGCTGGTCATCCCCCTGGTCCTCAAGTGGCTGGTGGACGGGCCGATCGCGGACCGGGACCCGGCCGGGGCCTGGCTGGGCGGCGGGTATCTGCTCCTGCTCGGCCTAGCGGAGGCGGGCCTGTTCGGGCTGCGGCGCTGGCTGGTGGCCCGGCCGCTGGCGAGCGTCGAGGCCACCATGCGCGACAGCCTGTACCGGCACGTGCAGCGGCTGCCGGTCGCCTTCCACGACCGCTGGGCCTCCGGCCAGCTGCTGTCCCGGGGCACCACGGACCTCCAGCTGATACGCCTGTTCCTGGCGTTCCCCCTGACGTTCCTCGTCGTCAACGCGACCACGATCCTGGTGGGCTGTGTGATCCTGCTGGTCCAGCGCTGGTCGCTGGGGCTGGTGCTGCTGGCGCCGATCGTGCCGCTGATCGTGCTGTGCTCGGTCTTCGAGGCGAAGTACGCGGTGGCCGCGCGCCGGGCCCAGGACCAGGTCGGCGACGTGACCACGGTCGTGGAGGAGTCGGTCCTCGGCATCCGGATCATCAAGGGGTTCGGCCGGCACCGCAGCCAGGCCCGCGCCTTCCGGACGCTGACGGCCCGGCTGCGCACCACCGAACTGCGCAAGGCGCGGCTGCTGGCCGCCCTGTGGGCCTTCATCATGACGCTGCCGGAGCTGGCCATCGGGGCGGCGCTGGTGCTCGGCACGGTCCAGGTGGCCGACGGGGACATGTCGGCGGGCACCCTCGTCGCGTTCCTGTCCACGGCGCTGGCCCTGGTCTGGCCGGTGGAGTCGATCGGCTTCCTGCTCGCGATGAGCAACGACGCGGCGGCGGCCACCGACCGGTATCACGAGGTCCTGGACGAGCCGGTGGCGGACCGGGACGACACCCGGCGGTCCGCGGAGCACGCGGCCGGAGCGGGTCCCGTGCCCGGTCCCGAAACCGGTCCCGGAAGCGATCCCGGAAGCGGCCCCGAAACCAGCCCCGGAGACGGCCCCCGAGACGCCCCCGGAGCCACGGGCCTCGCCTTCCACGGCGTCACCTTCCGCTATCCGGACGCACCTGCCGACGCTCCGCCCACCCTCCAGGGCATCGACCTGCACATACGCCCCGGCGAGACGATGGCCCTGGTCGGTGCGACCGGCAGCGGCAAGACCACCCTCACCGCGCTCGTCCCCCGGCTCCACGACCCCACCGGCGGCCGCATCACCCTCGACGGCACGGACATCACGGCGCTGACGCGCGACGAGCTGCGCACCCGGGTCGCGGTGGCTTTCGAGGAGCCGACCCTGTTCTCCGCGACCGCCGCGGAGAACGTCCTGATGGGCGGCGAGGGCACCGGCCCCGACGACCTCGTACGGGCGCTGCGCGTCGCCCAGGCCGACGGGTTCGTGGACGCGCTGCCCGACGGCCGGGACACCGAGGTCGGCGAGCAGGGGCTGAGCCTGTCCGGCGGGCAGCGGCAGCGCCTCGCGCTGGCCCGCGCGGTGGTCGGCCGGCCGCGCTTCCTGGTCCTCGACGACCCGCTGTCGGCGCTGGACGTCCATACGGAGGCGCTGGTCGAGGCGGCGCTGCGGCAGGTCCTGGCGACCACCACCGCCCTGGTCGTCGCCCACCGTCCGTCCACGGTCCTGCTCGCCGACCGGGTGGCGCTGCTGTCCGGCGGCCGGATAGCGGCGGTCGGCCACCACCACCGGCTGCTGCGGGAGAACACCGAGTACGCGGCGCTGATGTCCGGCGCCGCGGACGGCGCGAGCACCGCCCGCGGCGAAGGGGAGAGCGTGCGATGACCACGACCACGGATACCGGTACGGCCGCGGGTGACGCGCCGGACGACGGCAGCGCGCCCCGGCCGGGCTCCCCGCCCCCGGCCGCCCCCTCCCCCGAAGCCTTCGAAGAGGACCTTCTTCCCACCGCCAAGGGTGCCTCCCGCGGTCTGCTGGGCTCGCTGCTGCGCCCGCACACCCGGTCCGCCTGGGCAGCGGCGGTCCTCCTCCTGGTCCAGCAGGCCGCGGTACAGGCCGGGCCGCTGCTGGTCGCCTTCGCCATCGATCGTGCCGTGCCCGCCCTGCGCGCGGGCTCGCACGGCCCGCTGGTCGCCGTGGCGGCGGCCTATCTGCTGTGTGCGACGGCCTCCGGCGGCCTCCAGTACGTCTTCATCCGGCTCTCCGCGCGGATCAGCCAGGACGTCCTGCTCGACCTGCGGGGCCGGATCTTCCGGCACGGCCAGGCGCTGAGCCTGGACTTCCACGAGCGCTACACGTCCGGCCGGCTGATCTCCCGCGCGACCACCGACGTGGAGGCGCTGCGCGAGCTGCTGACCGAGGGCCTCCAGGAGCTGATCTCCATCGTGCTGGCCACGGTCTACATCACGGCGACGCTGCTCTACCTGGACTGGGGCCTGGGCGCCGCCGCCGTCGCCACCGCCGGACCGCTCTACCTGCTCATACGCTCCTTCCAGCGCCGTTCGCAGCGCGTCTACAGCGTGAAGTCGTCGGCGATGGCCGCCGTCATCGTGAAGTTCGCCGAGACGATCAACGGCATCCGCCCGGTGCAGGCGTTCCGGCGCGAGCGCGCCAACGACGCGGCGTTCGCCCGCCTGAACGGCCGGCACGAGCGCACCAACGGCGACGCGATACTGGAAATGGCGCGCTATGTCGTCTCCTCGCGCCTGGTGGCCAACGTCGCGGTGGCCGCACTGGTCCTGTGGGGCGCGTACCGGGTGGCCTCGGACAGTCTGGCGCTGGGCGTCCTGGCCGCGGCGGTGCTGTACCTGCGCCGCCTGTACGACCCGATCGACCGCCTCGGCATGTTCCTCAACTCCTACCAGTCCGCGGCCGCTTCGCTGGAGAAGATCGCCGGGCTGCTCGCGCAGCGGCCGAGCGTCCCGGAGCCCGCCGGACCGCTGCCGCTGCCGGACCGGCCCGGCTCCCGGCCCGGCCGCGAGGTCGCCTTCGACGGCGTCCGGTTCGCCTACCGCACCGGCGGCGAGGTGCTGCCGCGCTTCGACCTCACCCTCGCCGCCGGCCGTACGGTCGCCGTCGTCGGCTCCACGGGCGCCGGCAAGTCCACCCTCGCCAAGCTGCTGGCCCGGTTCTACGACCCCACCTCCGGCAGCGTCCGCGTCGACGGCGTCGACCTGCGCGACCTGGCCACCGCCGACCTGCGCCGCTCGGTGGTCATGGTCACCCAGGAAGCGTTCCTGTTCTCCGGCACGGTCGCCGAGAACATCACCATGGGCCGCCCCGACGCCACCCGCGAGGAGGTCGAGCGGGCCGCGCGGGCCATCGGCGCGCACGACTTCATCGCGGCCCTGCCCGACGGGTACGACACCGACGTACGCAAGCGCGGCGGCCGAATATCCGCCGGTCAGCGGCAGCTCGTCGCCTTCGCCCGCGCCCTGCTCGCCGACCCGGCCGTACTGATCCTCGACGAGGCGACCAGCTCCCTGGACATCCCCGGCGAACGCGCGGTGCAGCGCGCCATGGACACGGTCCTGCGCGGCCGTACGGCGGTGGTCATCGCCCACCGCCTGTCCACCGTCGAGACGGCCGACCGCGTCCTGGTCATGTCGGCGGGCCGCATCGTCGAGGACGGCACCCCCGCCGAACTGATCGCGGACCGCGGCCGCTTCGCGGAGCTGCACCAGGCGTGGCGGGAGAGCGTGGTGTGACCCGCTCCCGGTCCAGGTTTCGCGGTTTCGCGAGCACTTCCGCGTGAACATGAGCACCGTTCGGGCACTTCCGCGTGATCGTGGGCAGCGGTGACGTTCGGTCAGCACCTCTCCGCGTCAGCATCCCTCTGCGTCACCACCGAACGCGCACCGGGGCCGTCGAATGGACAGTCCCGTCCGAGATGACAAAGCCGGAAGTGAAAAGTACCCCGATCGGATCGACAAGTACCCTGACGCCAGAAACCAAGGTGCATACGCTGGTTCCGCCCCACGCATACCACTCTCACGCCACGGACGACCAAGCGACCACAAGCATCTCGGGAGCCTCCAGTGAGAAGTGCAGGAATTGCGCTTTGCGCGCTGCTCGTCAGCGGGGCCGTCGGCCTCTCGCCAACCGCCGCTTCGTCGGCCTCGTCGGCAAGCCGGAGCACGTTCGCCCTGTCCAGCACCGCATTCGCCGACGGCGGCGTCATCCCCAAGGTCCACGAGTGCACCAGCGGAGGAGGAAGCGACCCCGGCACGAGGAACGAATCCCCTCCCCTGATCTGGTCGGGGGGACCGACCGCCGCCAAGAGCTACGCGATCGTCATGCGCGATCTCGACAACGCCAGCCTCATCCACTGGGTCATCTACGACATCGCGGCGAGCGCGACCTCGCTCCCCCAGAACGTCGACCATGCATACCGGCCCTCGACCCCGGCGGGAGCCAGGCAGGTCTACTACCGTGGCAGCGCGAGCCTCTACGGCTATCAGGGACCGTGCTCGCCCTCGACGGTGAACACCTACGAGTTCGTCGTCCACGCGCTCAACCAGGCGTCGCTGACCAACCTGAACTCCAGCTCGTCGACCCGGACCGCCGCCAGGGAGATCGCCGCGGCGACGATCGGGTCGGCCAGGATCACCGGGGAGTCATAGCGTTGCCGGGCCGGCATGCCTGCCGCCCGGCCGTTCCGCGGCCACAAGCTGTGCTCATCCCCTGCGGAAAGCCCCACCCTCACAGGAGCCGGTGCTCACGGAACCGCGGTCCCCGCACCGGACGGGGCGCTTCTACCCGTCGGTCGGCCGCAGCACGGGGAAGGTGTGGTCCTGCCAGATGCGGCGGGAGGTGTCTTCCGGGTACGGGGTGACGGCCGGCGGGGTGTCGAAGAGGCGCGCGAGGCGCCGGTCGGGGTCGTAGGCGGGCCAGCCGGGGTCGCCGTGGGCGGCGAACGCCGTCCACGCGGCGCGCATTCCGGCGGACAGTGCCTCCGCCTCGGCGGAGGGTTCCTCGCCGATCAGCGCGGCGGGCTGGCCGCGGTCGAGGGTGCCGAAGACGAGCGGTACGTCGAGGCCGTGGCAGGCGCCGAGGACGCCGCCCATGCCCGGCGCGTGCCAGGTCAGCTCATAGACGTGGACGCGGCCGCCCGCCGCTGCCTGGTCGCGGGCCAGGTGGAGGGACGGCATGCGGAACAGCCAGTCGGAGTGGACCAGTTCGTACAGCTCGTCCGGGCCCGCGTCCGGGAAGCCGTCGCGGTAGTGGCGTGCGCCGTCCCGGCCGGGGCCGAGGGCGTGCAGGGCGGCTGCCGCCTGTTCGTCCGTGACCTGGCCGAGCAGGCCGTCCAGCGCGGTCAGCAGCCGCTGTTCGTGGCGGGTGTGGCCGACGAGGAGCCCGATGTCCCGCGCGGCACCGTCCGCCAGGGCCTGCCACGGCGTGGCCGGCAGCGTGTCCCCCTCGACGACCGGCGAGAACGGGATGGGCCGGTACGCGATCCGCCCCCAGCGGTGTGCCCGGGCGGTCCATCGTGGCGCCGACCGCGTCACCGGCGGCGGACAGCCGGGCCGGGGACACCGTGGACAGGTCGGCCACGGTGGGCTCCAGCCCCAGCTCGGCGGCGCAGGCGGCGGCGATGTCGGCGGCGAGCTCCGGCGAGAAGAACGTGCCCTGCGCGCTCTGCGCGACGGCCCGGCCGAAGAGCCCGGCCGCGCGCGGCATGGCGAGCAGCGCGGCGACCGAGCCGCCGCCCGCCGACTGGCCGAAGACCGTGACGCGGTCCGGGTCGCCGCCGAAGGCCCGGATGTTGTCCCGCACCCACTCCAGAGCGGCGATCTGGTCGAGCAGGCCCCGGTTGGCGGGCGCTCCTTCGACCTGTCCGAACCCTTCGAACCCCACCCGGTAGTTGAACGTCACCACGACGAAGCCCGCGCGCGCCAGACGGCCGCCGTCGTACTCGGGAAGACCGGAGGTGCCGATCGTGTAGGCGCCGCCCTGGACCCACACCATCACCGGCAGCCCGGTAGCCGGGCCCGGCGCGGGCGTCCAGACGTTGAGCGTCAGCCAGTCGTCGCCCGGCGTCCCGCGGGACAGCTCCGCCATGCCGAAGTGCCCGCCCTGAGGGGGCGGCGGTCCGTACGTCAGCGCCTCCCGCACCCCGTCCCACCTGCGCACCGGCCGTGGTGCGGCGAATCGCAGCGGGCCGACGGGCGGTTCGGCGAAGGGGATGCCGCGGAAGACCGCCGCTCCTGCCTCCCGGCTGCCGCGCAGTGTCCCGGCCGCCGCGCGGACCTCGGGCCGGTCTCCGGACATATCGGACGCGACAGCGGCCATCGCCTTCTCCCCCCTCCGGACGGATGCGGCGCGAGCACAGAGGTTCGCGGCGGCCCGGACACCCCGCATCGTCCCGCCGCGCCGGGACGATGCGCCAGCCAATTACCGGCGGGCGGACGGGGATCAGCGGCGCAGGGCCACCACCGTGCCCCGCGTGACGGCCTCCTTGAAGCGGGCCGAGGCGCGGCCGGTGAGGATGCCGGTCACCGGGCTGTCGTCGGCGCGGGTGAACTGGGTGAGGCCGTCGTGCCGGCCGAGGCTGATGTTCTGCCAGACGTAGTGCAGACGGAGTGGTTTCAGGGAGCGGCCGGTGAGGGAGGCGGCGACGCCGCGCGCGACATGGGCGCCCATCGGCAGGCCCGTCTGGCAGGACATGCGGGACGCGGTGCCGTCGGGCCCGTACGCCGCCACCGCGTCGCCCGCCGCGAAGACCTCCGGGTGGGAGAGGGAGCGCAGGGCCGGGTCGACGGCGATCAGGCCGCGGTCGTCGACGGCGAACCCGGCCTCGCGGGCCAGGGCGGGTACGCGGAATCCGGCGGTCCAGACGACCTCGTCGGCCGGGATCTCGCCGCCGTCGGCGAGGACCAGGCCGTGGGCGGCGACCTCGCGGACGCGGGTGTGCTCGCGGAGGGTGACGCCGTGCCGGTTCAAGGCGCCGCGGAGGTATCGCCGGCCGCGTTCGGAGAGTCCGGGTCCGACGTCGCCCTGGGTGACCAGATGGATCTTCAGTCCCGGGTGGGCGCAGGCGAGTTCGGCGGCCGCCTCGATGCCGGTCAGGCCGCCTCCGGCGACGGCCAGCGCGAACCGTGCGTCCCGGGTGCGGGCGCGCAGGCGGACCGCGTCCTGGTGGGTGGCGACCGCCGAGGCGTATGCGGCGGCGCCGGGGACGGCGGTGGTGTCGGCCGTGCTGCCCAGCGCGTAGACGAGGGTGTCGTAGGCGAGTTCGTAGGGGGCGGCGTCGATCCGGACCGTACGGGCAGCGGCGTCGACGGCGGTCACGCGGGCGACGGCCAGGTCGATGCCCGTACCGGCGAGCAGCGTGCTCAGGGGGAGGTTCCTGAGCGGCTGTCCGGCGGCGAGCTGGTGCAGCCGGACGCGTTCGACGAAGTGGCTCGCGGCGTTGACCAGCGTGATGCGCACGTCGCCGCGGCGGCGCAGGCGGCGGGCCGTGCCCTTCGCCGCGATCAGTCCGGCGTATCCGGCTCCCAGGACCACGATGTGATGTGTCATGTGTCCTGAACCGGCGGGCGGGTGCGTCCGTGACAGCTCACGGAGTGGGGTGGATCACGCGAGCTGGGCGGCGGCGAAGGCGAGTTTATCCGGGTTCATCACGGTACGTACCGCGACGATCCGTCCCTCGCTGACCTCCGGCACGACGACGGCCAGCAGCGTCCGGTCCACGCGGACGAGAACCGCCGGCGCGCCGTTGACCTCGGCCGGCTCGATACCGGCCCGCCCCGCCTCGGGACGGGCGCCCAGGCCGAGCAGGTAGCGGAGCACCTTCGCGCGTCCGGTGACGGGACGGCGCGCGGCGGTCACCCGGCCGCCGCCGTCGGCCCAGGCGGTGACGTCGTCGGCGAGCAGCCGTTCGAGTCCCGCGAGGTCGCCGTCGAGCGTGGCGGCGAAGAAGCGCTCGACGATCTCCCGGCGCCGGGCGTCGTCGACGTCGAACCGGCGTCGCGGGCGGTCGAGCCGCTCGCGGGCCCGGCGGTACAACTGCCGCGCGTGCGCCTCCTCGACGCCGATGACACCGGCGATGTCCCGGTGGCTGTGGCCGAACGCCTCGCGCAGGACGAAGGCCGCGCGTTCGGCGGGGGTGAGCCGCTCCATCAGGGTGAGCAGGGCGAGCGAGACGGACTCGCGCTGCTCGGCGGTCTCCATCGGGCCGAGCCGGTCGGCGGCGGTGCGGGTGAGGACCGGCTCGGGGAGCCAGGGCCCGACGTACAGCTCCCGCCGGGCGCGGGCGGAGGTGAGCCGGTTGACGCAGAGGTTGGTCATGACCTTGGTCAGCCAGGCGGCCGGGATGCGGACGGCGGACCGGTCGGCCGCACTCCAGCGCAGGTACGTGTCCTGCACGACGTCCTCGGCATCGCTCGCCGAACCGAGCATCCGGTAAGCGAGCGAGAAGAGCCGGGGCCGGTGCGTCTCGAACTCGGCGGCTGCGTCCGTGGTCATGCCCGCAGCATGGCAGGCGGGGCAGCGGGCCGGCGGACCGGTACGGGGACCCGCGTGGCCGGTCCGGCGAGGGCCGCGAGGCCGCGCCCGTCAGCGGCCCCTCACGGGCCCACCACCCCGTCGATGCCCTCGCGCAGGAAGTCGGCGTGGCCGTTGTGGCGGGCGTATTCGAGGATGACGTGGAGCAGCACGACGCGGAGGGACACGTCGGCGTTCCAGCGGGGCTGGTGGGCGGTCACGTCCAGCGAGGGGGCGGCGCTCTCGATGCGGCGGGCGTGGCCGACCTCGGTCTGCCAGGCGGTGAACGCCTGCGCGCGGGTGGCCGTGCCGGGGTCGTACGCCGCCTGGTAGTCGCCGTCCGGTGACCACACCAGGGGAATGTCCTCCTTGTTGATCACGCGTCGGAACCAGGTGCGCTCCACCTCCGCCATGTGCCGTACCAGCCCGAGCAGGCTCAGCGTGGACGGCGGCATGGACCGGCTGCGCAGCTCCTCGTCGGACAGGCCGTCGCACTTCATGGCGAGCGTCGCGCGGTGGAAGTCGAGGTAGGCGCGGAGGGTTTCGCGCTCGCCCGCGCGCAGTGGCGGGGCGGGCCGTTCGGTGGTCATCTGCTTCCTTTCGACGGCGCCGATCCTGCCGGGCGCACCGGGGCACCGCATCTCTTTTCCGTGCCCGCCCCGGGCCGTACCGGCGGTGATCCGTGTCACGTCCGGGGCAGTGTGCGGGAGCGGTGCGTACCGTCCGGCCTTCGGTCTTGTGCCGGGTGCAAGGAGTCCTTGCGGCACATGCAGTGGAGTCGTCGCGCCGTCCGCAGCAGGCTGCTCACAGAACCAGGCGTGAAGCGGCGGAGCGGCTTCACGCGCGACGGATGGAGTAGGCCATGACACCGGAATCGGCAGGGCGGCGGACAGCGGAGCGGGGCGGCCGGGGGCGCGCCGGGGACGTGCTGGCGGTGGGCGGCCAGAGCGGGGCGTCGATCGGGTTCTTCGACGTCGCCACGTACGAGAGGCTGGGGGTGCTCGACGTTCCCAGCGAACCGCACGAGCTGCTGTTCGACCCGCGGCAGCGCCTGCTGTACTGCACGATCACCTATCACTCGGGCCACTACCACCAGAACACCGGCCGCCACCACCAGGTCTGCGTCATCGACCCGGACGGGCGGGAGCTCGTCGAGATCATCGACACCTCCCCGGAGCACGCTCCGCACGGCCTGGCGCTCGACCGGGAGCGCGGCCTGCTGTACGTGACCGTGGAGGCCGGCGACACCTCCACGGGCGGGGTGGTGGTGTACGACACCGCGACGCGCAAGCGGGTACGGCGCATCGACACCCGGGCCAGCGGGACGCACTGGTTCGCCCTCGCCCCGGACGGCCGGCGCGGCTACGCCGTCAACAAGGAGGCGCCGTTCGTCTCGGTCGTCGACACGGAGACCGGGGCCTTCCTCGACCGCATCGAGGTGCCGAGCAGCGAGGGTCTGGCCGTCTCGCCCGACGGCCGGTACCTGTACGTGGCGGCGCCCTTGGCCGACTTCACGGCGGAGTCCCCGCGGGGGACGGGCGTGCGGGTGATCGATACGGCGACCGGGCAGCTCGTGCGGAACCTGCCCACCGAGGGCGTCGTGACGCCGGTGCACACCACCGCGGGCGGGCTGGTGCTGGCGGGTGAGGCGCGGGTGGCCGAAGACGGCGGCTCGTCGCCGGACGGGCAGACGGACGGCGTGCTGAACGTGTATGCGGCCGGGACGCACGAGCCGGCCGGCCGGGTGGAGGTCGGCGTCTTCCCGCTGACGATCACCTCGTCGCCGGACGGCGCGCTGGCCTACGTGGCCAACGCCTTGTCCAACTCCGTCACCGTGGTGGACCTGGAGTCACTGCGTCCGGTCGGCACGCTGGAGGCCACCGGGCCGGGCCGGCCGGGGGCGCACGGGCTGGCGTACGTGCCGGGGCGCGCCGTGGCGTGAGGCGCCGTCCGTGGGGCGGGGTGCCGGTGGGGATGGACGTACGGTCACGTCCTGTATACGGACCCGGCCCCCCGCTCTACGGACGTTTTCCGGCCAACTCTTGACCGGCCACTGACAATCGCAGCCCTCAGGTGGCACTCTTCCCCGCATCCGTTACGCGGAGCCCCACAGTGCACCACTCCGCGCCCACGGCCCGCTCGATGCCCGACGCTCGATGCCCGACGCTCGAAGGCCCGGACCACCCGCACCTGGTGTCTCCCCCCACACGTTCCACGTGTTCTGCCTCGCTCTGCCCGGACGGTCACTCCGCCGCCCGGTCCCCCTCGGCCGCCCACCCTCCGGTCGCGGCCACCGCAGAAGGAGTCAGTGTGAGACGCACCCCCCATAGGCGCGCCGTCGCGACCGGCGCCGTGGTCGCCATGGCCGCGATGCTGACCGTGACCGTGCAGGCAGGCGCCGGCACGGCCGCCGCCCCCCGGCCCGGCCAGGTCCACGCGCAGCCCGATCCGGGCGCGCTGCCCGCCAAGCTGACCCCGGCACAGCGCGCGGAGCTGCTGCGGGAGGCCGCGGCCACCACCGCCGGAACGGCGAAGCAGCTCAAGCTCGGCCCCAAGGAGAAGCTGGTCGCCAAGGACGTCGTCAAGGACGTCAACGGCAGTACACACACCCGCTACGAGCGCACGTACGCGGGGCTGCCGGTGCTCGGCGGCGGGCTGGTCGTCCACGAGGCGGCCAACGGCACGTTCCGCGGCGTCTCGAAGGACATCCGCTCCCAGATCGACGTGCCGACCACCACCCCGAAGCTGGCGCCGGCCGCCGCGGAGGAGAAGGCGCTGACGGCGTCGCGGGCGCAGGGGGCGAAGAAGTCCGACGCCCGGGAGCCGCGCAAGGTGATCTGGGTCGCCGACGGCAAGCCCGTCCTGGCGTACGAGACGGTCGTCGGCGGCGTCCAGGAGGACGGCACCACGCCCAGCGAGCTGCACGTGATCACGAACGCCACGACCGGCGAGAAGCTCCACGCGTACCAGGGTGTCCACGAAGGCACCGGCAACAGCATGTACAGCGGCAAGGTCACGCTGGGCACCGCGCCCTCGTACACGCTGACCGACACCACCCGCGGAAACCACAAGACCTACAACCTCAACCGCGGCACCTCCGGCACCGGGACGCTGTTCTCCGACACGGACGACGTCTGGGGCGACGGCACCCCGCAGAACGCCCAGACCGCCGGCGTGGACGCGCACTACGGCGCGGCGCTGACCTGGGACTACTACAAGAACGTGCACGGGCGCAGCGGCATCAGGGGCGACGGTGTCGGTGCGTACAGCCGGGTGCACTACGGCAACAACTACGTCAACGCGTTCTGGCAGGACAGCTGCTTCTGCATGACGTACGGCGACGGCAGCGGCAACGTCAAGCCGCTGACCTCCATCGACGTCGCGGCCCACGAGATGACCCACGGCGTCACCTCGGCCACCGCCAACCTCACCTACAGCGGCGAGCCCGGCGGCCTGAACGAGGGCACCTCGGACATCTTCGCCGCGGCGGTCGAGTTCAACGCCGACAACCCCACCGACGTCGGCGACTACATGGTCGGCGAGAAGGTCGACATCAACAGCAACGGCACGCCGCTGCGCTACATGGACAAGCCCAGCAAGGACGGCCGCTCCAAGGACTACTGGTACTCCGGCATCGGCGGCATCGACGTCCACTACTCCTCCGGCGTCGCCAACCACTTCTTCTACCTGCTGTCCGAGGGCAGCGGGCCCAAGGACATCAACGGCGTCCACTACGACAGCCCGACCTACGACAACCTGCCGGTGCCCGGCATCGGCCGGTCCAACGCCGAGAAGATCTGGTTCTCGGCGCTGACCAAGTTCATGAACGCGAACACCAACTACGCGGCCGCCCGCACCGCGACGCTGTCCGCCGCCGCCGAGCTGTTCGGCCAGGGCAGCGGCACGTACAACACGGTCGCCAACACCTGGGCGGCGGTCAACGTCGGCCAGCGCGTCCCGGACACCGGCGTCAGCGTCACCAACCCGGGCAACCAGACCAGCACCGTCGGCCAGCCCGCCAGCCTGCAGATCAAGGCGACCAGCGGCAACGCGGGCGCGCTGAAGTACGCGGCCACCGGGCTGCCGGCCGGGCTGAGCATCAACCAGGACTCCGGGCTGATCTCGGGCACCCCGACCACCGAGGGCACCAGCAACGTGACGGTCACCGTCACCGACTCCGCCAACAAGACCGGTACCGCCAGCTTCACCTGGACCGTGAAGCCGGCCGTCGGCGGCGACGTCTTCGAGAACCTCGACGACGTGCAGATCCCGGACGCGGGCACCGCGGTCAACTCGCCGATCAAGGTGACCCGGGCGGGCAACGCGCCGAGCGCCCTGAAGGTGGACGTGGACATCGTCCACACCTACCGCGGTGACCTGGTGATCGACCTGGTGGCCCCGGACGGCACCGCCTACCGGCTGAAGAACTCCAACGCGGCCGACTCGACGGCGAACGTCAAGGCGACGTACACCGTCAACGCCTCCTCGGAGGCCGCGGAAGGCACCTGGAACCTGCGGGTGCGGGACGTCTACCAGCAGGACACCGGCTACATCAACAGCTGGAAGCTGACCTTCTGAGGTGACGGCGGGCCACGCGCGGTCCAACCGCCGTGACCTGCCGGGAGGTTAGGTGACCAGCCGATCGGGCGTCGCTCCGCACCAGGGGCGGCGCCCGTTTCTTTGCGTGCAGCTCCGCTATACGAACAGTGATGTTCGCTCTACGGACGATTTCACGCCAACTTTTGGGCCCCCTCCTGACATGCACGCGTTCGAATGGCAGTCTCCCCCGCAAGCATCACCCGCATCGCTTTGCACCCCCACCCTTGGCAAAGTTGAAGGAGCACACGCGTGTCCCCCCACATTTCCCGTAAGGCACGTATCACCGGCACCACGCTGGCAGCAGCCGGCGCCCTGGTCGCCGCCGCCGTCACCGCCGGTACCGCGGGCGCCTCCCCCACAGGCCCCCACACCACCAGCGCCGCGGCCGCCTCGCCCATACAGATGACCGCCTCGCACCGCGCCGAACTGCTGCGCGACGCGAGCGCCGCCAAGGCGCAGGCAGCGAAGGAACTGGGCCTGGGTGCCCAGGAGAAGCTCGTCGTCAAGGACGTCGTCAAGGACGCCGACGGCACCACCCACACCCGTTACGACCGCACCTTCGCCGGGCTGCCCGTCCTCGGCGGCGACCTGATCGTGCACCGGGCCAAGGGCGGTGCGGTCAAGAGCACCACCAAGGCCAACAGCGCGAAGATAGCCGTCGCCTCCACCACCCCGAAGATCGCCCCGAAGGCCGCCGCGCAGGCCGCCCAGGGCACCGCGAAGTCCTTCGGCGCCAAGCAGGCCGCCGCCGTGACGCCCAAGAAGGTCGTCTGGGCCGCCTCCGGCAAGCCAGTCCTCGCGTACGACACCGTGGTCGGCGGCTTCCAGAAGGACGGCACGCCCAACCAGCTGCACGTCATCACCGACGCCGACACCGGCAAGAAGATCTTCCAGTACCAGGGGATCGAGAACGGCGCGGGCACCAGCGCCTACAGCGGCTCGGTGGAGATCGGCTCGAAGAAGGGCGGCAGCGGCTACGAGCTGACCGACGACGCCCGCGGCGGCCACTCGACGTTCAACCTGAGCGGCAGCGAGAGCGGCGAAGGCAAGCTGTTCACCAACAAGGACGACAAGTGGGGCAACGGCAAGGCCGACGACCCCGAGACCGCCGCCGTCGACGCCGCCTACGGTGCCCAGCTGACCTGGGACTACTACAAGAACGTGCACGGCCGTTCGGGCATCAAGGGCGACGGCAAGGGCGCGACCTCCCGCGTCCACTACGGCCAGAACTACTCGAACGCGTTCTGGGACGACAGCTGCTTCTGCATGACGTACGGCGACGGCGAGGGCAACAAGAAGCCGCTCACCTCGATCGACGTCGCGGCGCACGAGATGAGCCACGGCGTCACCTCGGCCACCGCCAACCTCACCTACAGCGGCGAGTCCGGCGGTCTGAACGAGGCCACCTCGGACATCTTCGGCACCGCCGTCGAGTTCTTCGCCAAGAACAAGGAGGACGCCGGTGACTACCTCATCGGCGAGAAGATCGACATCGCCGGTGACGGCAAGCCGCTGCGCTACATGGACAAGCCCTCCAAGGACGGCCAGTCGCTGGACAGCTGGAGCGAGGACGCCGGCAACGTCGACGTGCACTACTCCTCCGGCATCGCCAACCACTTCTTCTACCTGCTGTCCGAGGGCAGCGGCGCCAAGGAGATCGGCGGCGTCAAGTACGACAGCCCGACCGCGGACGGCAAGAAGGTCGAGGGCATCGGCCGCGACAAGGCCGAGAAGATCTGGTTCAAGGCCCTGACCACGTACATGACCTCGAACACCGACTACAAGGGCGCCCGCGAGGCGACCGTGAAGGCGGCCACCGACCTGTACGGCGCGGACGGCGCCGAGGTCAAGGGCGTCGAGGCGGCGTGGACGGGCGTCGCCGTCAAGTGAACGACGGTACCGACCGGCCGCACCCGACGGCCGGCTGAACCTTCCGGGGCAGTGTGACCCCATGACCGGGCGGTGTCCGGAGGCTCCCAACCTCCCTTCGGACACCGCCCTTCCATGTGCCCGGCGGCGGGCGGGCACCGTACGGATGGCTAGGGTGACCCGTATGAGCGATGCGGGGGCGACCGTCCGGGTGCTGCTGGCGGACGACGAGGCGATGATCCGGGCCGGGGTGCGCGCCATCCTCACGGCCTCGCCCGGCGTCGAGGTGGTCGCGGAGGCGGCCGACGGGCGCGAAGCGGTGGACCTGGCGCTGCGGCACCGGCCCGACGTGTGCCTGCTGGACATCCGGATGCCGCGGCTGGACGGCCTGGGCGCCGCGGCGGAACTGCGCCAGGCGCTGCCGGAGACGGCCGTGGTGATGCTGACGACCTTCTCCGAGGACGAGTACGTGGCCGGGGCCCTGGGCTCCGGCGCCAGCGGCTTCCTGCTGAAGACCGGCGACCCGCGCGAGCTGATCACCGGGGTACGGGCGGCCGCCGAGGGCGGCGCGTACCTCTCGCCGTCCGTGGCGCGGCGCGTCATCAGCCAGTTCGGCGGCGCGGCGCTGGGCAAGGCGGCCGCGGCGCGGTCGCGTACCGAGGAGCTGACCGGGCGGGAGCGGGACGTGCTCGCGCTGGTGGGCGCCGGGCTGTCGAACGCGGAGATCGCCGGGCGGCTGTTCGTCGTCGAAGGCACGGTCAAGGCGTACGTCAGCGCGATCCTGGCCCGGCTGGGGCTGAAGAACCGGGTGCAGGCGGCGATCCTCGCGTACGAGGCGGGGCTGGTGCGGGACGTGTGAGCCGGGCGGCGGCAGGGCGGGCGTCAGCGCCAGAAGGCCCACCTGGACCGCGGACGCCCGGGTGGCGACGCGGTCATCCACAGGTCGCGTTCACGGCAGAACTCCCGTACCGCTTCCTCGGGACGGTTGCGGCACGCGTCGGCAAGGAAGCCCAGGGCCTCCTGGTCGTCACGTTCGTGGCACGCCTTGACGAACCGGGCGAGTTCACCGGCGGGGGCCATGTCGCCGATGAAGTCGATCAGGCGGTCACCGGTGACGGTCTCGGTGTTGAGGATGTACGCGATACGGCGGAACGTCCCGGTCCGGCACAGGTGGTAGAGCCGGACCCCGCCGCAGATCCGGGCCGCGGCGGCGAGGAGCCGGTCGGCGTCGAGTCTCCGGCTGTGCCCGCGGAACTCCTCCCACAGAGCGGGGATGCCGTCGGGCGACTGCTCGCAGAAGGTGTCCACGGCGGAGTCCGCGGCCACGTCGCGGTCCTCGTCACGGAGTTTCTCGACGAGGGCGAAGAGGTCCGCCACGGAGAGGGCAGCCGCCGAAGGCGCCGTGGGCGGCAGGTCCGTCCCGTCGTACCGGGCGATCTCCCGCGCCGTCTCGGCGGCCATCTCGTCCAGGTGCCGCGCCTCGGACCGCCGCAGCCGCACCACCGCCTCGCCCTGCGCGATCTCGTCCTCCAGCTCGGCCACCCGGAGCCGGGCCGCGTCGCGTTCCCGGGTGAGTTCGCCGATCTCCCGCGCGTGGTCGCCGGCCTGCTCGGCCAGGCGCTGGAGCGCCTCCTCCGCCTTGCACCGCAAGGCGCGCTCGTGCTCCAGTTCCGCACGCAGGGTGCCGAGCGTGGCCGCGGCCTCGGCGCGCAGCAGTTCCTGCTGTTCGCGGGCCTCTTCCACGTCGAATTCGTGCGCCCGCAGCGGCTTCTTGTCCCGCTCGGCGTCCACGACGGCGTACAGCATCTTCTGGGTCGCCCGGACGGCCTCCTGCGCGCAAGCCGCCTCCGATGCCGTGTCGCACACCTGGTGGAGGGCCACGATCTGGGCGCGGCTGGGGAGTTCGTGCCCGTTGAGGAACTTCGACAGCCGCGACACGCTGAGCACGACGTCCTGCTCCGCGAGCCCCTGGGTCAGCTGCGCCAGCGTCAGGCCGGACGCCTCACGCAAGGTGCGCAGCCGCGCAACCAGCACCCTCCGCGGCCCCTCCGGCACGTTGTCCAGCAGGGCGAGCCTGTCCGGCCCCCGCCCCGCACGCCCTGATCCGAGTTCTGGGCTCATCGCCACCCCTGAAGTTGCCGACCCCGCACCTTGCGCCCGCCTCACGCAAGGCCTCCGCGCGCGCTGGCGCAACATCGCACGCCGCTGCTGAGCTTGGACTGTACCCAACACCCCGGACCGATCGAAGGGCCTCATGACACCACGCCAGCAGCAGAAGAAGCCGCCAACCCCCTTTCTGGAACTGCGGATCGGCGGCGTGCACGTAGTGGTCCAGCACATGCCCTACCGGCTGCTCGCCGTCCTGAGCAGCGTGGCCGGCGCGGCCGGAGGTGCGTTCTGGGTCGGCGGGAGATGAACCGGCTTACTTTCGTCAGGGGCGCGCACCGGCCCCGATCGGCGAAGCTGAGGCCATGCTCACTCGTCTGACGCGGACCGCGCCGCCCGCCACCGAACATCCCAGGTGGGTGGCCCGGCTGCTGGACGTCTGTCTCTGGCTGGCGCTGTCCGCCCCGCTCACCGCCGCGTTCGACGGGGTGCCGCAGATGCGGATGTGGACGGCGGTGGCCGGTATCCCGCTGCTGGGCGCGGCGGTGGCGGTGCGCCGGAAGTGGCCGCTCGTGGCGCTCGCCGTGCCCGTCGGGCTGGCGCTCGTGACGGCCCGCGACCTGTTCACGTTCGAGTACACCGCCGCGCTGGCCGTCCTGGCCTATCTGGCGGGCGTACGGGTCGAACGGGCCCGCGCCTCCCTCTGGTTCTTCGCCGGTGCCGCGGCCGCCGGTCTGCCGCTGTGTGTCGTCGTCACCCGCAACATGTGGCCGTGGTTCACCGCGGTGCTCACCCTGCTGTTCAACGTCGTCCTGCCGTGGCTGCTGGGCCGCTACCGCCGCCAGTACGCGGCACTGGTCCGTACCGGCTGGCAGCTCGCCGAGCGGATGGAGTACGAGCAGCAGGCGGTCGCCGACCGTACACGGCTGCGCGAGCGGGCCCGGATCGCCGGGGACATGCACGACTCGCTCGGCCACGAACTGGCGCTGCTCACCCTGCGGGCCGGAGCGCTGGAGGTCGATCCGCGGCTGGCGTCCGACCAGCGGGCGGCGGTCGGCGAGCTGCGGGCGGCGGCCGGTGCGGCCGCCGAACACCTGCGGGACATCATCGGTGTGCTGCGCGCCGACGACCGGCCGGAGCCGTCCCGGCTGCCTGCCGACGACAGCGTCGAGGCCCTCGTCGAACGCGCCCGGTCCTCCGGCCTCGATGTCTCGCTGCGGCGTGACGGGGCCGCGGCGACGGGTGCGGACGCCATGCCGGTGATGGGCGGCCGTGCGGTGTACCGCGTGGTCCAGGAGGGGCTGACCAACGCCACCAAGCACGCGCCGGGCGCGCCCGTGGAGGTACGGCTCACCGGCGGCGACCGGCGGCTGGACGTCACGGTGGCCAACGGCGCGCCGCCGCCCGGCGGTCCGAGGCCGGGCGCGGCGTCCGTACCCGTCCTGGTGTCGGGCGGCAACGGGCTGGTGGGGCTGGACGAACGGGTGCGGCTCGCGGGCGGCGAACTGCGGGCCGGGCCGACGCCCGGCGGCGGATTCGAGGTGGCGGCGCGGCTGCCGACGACGGACGGAGCGCCGGTACGCGGCCCCGGCGACGGTGCGCAGTGGAGCCTGTCGCAGCGGGAGCTGGCGTCCGCGCGGCGCCGGGTACGCCGTCGGCTGGTGCAGACGGTGGCCGTACCGGCGGCACTGTTCACCGGACTGCTGCTGCTCATGGGCGTCTTCGCGCTGATCAGCCCGTCCTGGTCGGTGCTGGACCGGGGCACGTACGACGCGCTGCGCGTCGGCGAAGGGCGGGCGGCGGTGGAGTCGCGGCTGCCGTTCTTCTCCCTGGACGTACCGCCGGACGGCACGCCCGCGCCGCCGCCCGGTCACACGTGCCGTTACTACACCTTCCGCGCGTACGCCGACGACGTGGCCTACGAGCTGTGCTTCGCGGACGGCCGGCTGGCGTCGAAGGGGCTGGTGCACCGGCGGGACCGGCCGCCGTCCGGGTGACCCGGGCCCGTCGGCCGTCCCGCGCGAGGCCGGGCCGTCACTTCACCTCAAGGACGATCTTCCCCTGCGTACGGCCGCTCTCGCCCATCGCGTGCGCCTTCGCGGCCTGCTCCAGCGGGAACGTCGCGGCGATGTGCGCGCGCAGCGCGCCGGACCCGGCGAGGGCGGCGATCTCGCGCATGCCCGCCTGGTCGGCCTCGACGATCAGCAGCGCGAGGCGGGCTCCTCGCTCGGCGGCCTTCGCGGCGTCCTCAGGGGCGCTGCGGGCGAGGATGGAGACGACGGTTCCGCCCTCGCGCACCACGTCCAGCGAACGGGTGAGGGTGTCGCCGCCGATGGTGTCCAGGACGACGTCGACCGGGCCGGCGGCCTCGGTGAAGTCGGTCTCCCGGTAGTCGATCACCTCGTCGGCGCCGAGGGAGCGCAGGAAGCCGTGCTTGGCGGCGCTGGCCGTGCCGATCACATGGGCGCCCCTGGCCTTGGCGATCTGTACGGCGAGGTGGCCGACGCCGCCCGCCGCCGCGTGGATCAGGACGCGCTGTCCGGGCTGTACGTCCGCGGTGTCCACCAGGGCCTGGTAGGCGGTGAGCGCGGCCAGCGGCAGGGCGCCCGCCTGGACGTGGTCGAGGGCGGCGGGCTTGTGCACGAAGGCCCGCGCGGGGCCGGTGACGTACTCGGCGTGGGTACCGACGCCGTACGGGTACGGGACCATGCCGAAGACCTCGTCGCCCGGCTCGAACAGGGTGACGCCCATGCCGACCGCCGCCACGACGCCGGACACGTCCCAGCCCAGGACGCGGGGCAGCGTCCTGACGAACAGGCCGTCCGCGCGGTGCTTCCAGTCGGTGGGGTTGACCCCGGCGGCACGGACCGCGATCAAAATCTGGCCGACGCCCGGCTCGGGCCGCGGGAGTTCGGTCTCCTTCAGGACCTCGGGGCCGCCGGTGACGTCCTGGCTGATGGCACGCATGGTGTTTTCGCTCATGCCGTCCAGCATCATCGGCCGCGGGAGCCACGACAATGGCACGATGGCCATCATCCGATAGAATCGTGCCATGCAGCCTCATCGTGTGGCGGTCCTGGCCCTGGACGGCGTCTACCCCTTCGAACTCGGCATCCCCGCCCGGGTGTTCCATGCCGCCGACGGCCGGTACGAGGTACTGACCTGCTCGGCCGACGGGCGCCCGGTGCGCAGCGGCGCCGACTTCTCGATCGTGGTGGAGCACGGCCCCGAGATCCTGCGCACCGCCGGCACCGTGGTGATCCCGTCCATCGCCCCGGGCCGCGTCCCCACCGAGCTGTCCGAGCCGGTGCGGGCCGCGCTGGCGACGGTCCGGCCCGGTACCCGCCTGGTGTCCATCTGCACCGGCGCGTACGTCCTGGCCGCCGCCGGGCTGCTGGACGGCCGCCCGGCCACCACCCACTGGCAGCTCACCGACGACTTCCGCCGGCGCTTCCCGGAGGTCCGGCTCACCCCCGACGTGCTCTTCGTCGACGACGGTGACGTCCTGACCTCGTCCGGCGCCGCGTCCGGCATCGACGTCTGCCTGCACATCGTGCGCGCCGACCACGGCGGCGCGGTCGCCAACCACGCGGCCCGCGCCTGCGTCATGCCGCCGTTCCGCGACGGCGGCCAGGCGCAGTACGTCGAGCAGCCGGTGCCCGCGCCGACCGCGACCGGCACGGCGGCCACCCAGCAGTGGGCCCTGGAGCACCTGGACGAGCCGCTGACGCTGGCCCGGCTGGCCCGGCACGCCGGGATGAGCCTGCGCACCTTCAACCGCCGCTTCCGCGACGAGACCGGTGTCAGCCCCGGGCGGTGGCTCATCCAGCAGCGCCTGCTGCGCGCCCGCCAGCTGCTGGAGACCAGCGACCTGCCGGTCGACCTGATCGCCGGACAGGTCGGCTTCGCCGGGGGCGCGTCCCTGCGCCAGCATCTGCACGCCGCCATCGGCGTCTCGCCGCAGACGTACCGGCGCACGTTCCGGGCACCGCGCCCGGCGGCGGACCAGCCGGTGGTCCGCGCGGGCTGATTCCGCCCGTAGCGCACCGCGGACGGCTGTACGGAGCCGTGCGGCCGGTCTAGCTTCGGCTCGTACGGCACCGTTCGCCCGAGAGGGGATACCGCCATGGCATTCGGTTTCGTCGCCTTCCACTACCCGGCCCCCGAGCACGTCGAGGAGTTCGTCGGCCAGTGCCACCAGGTCGCCGAAGCGGCGCGGTCGCAGCCGGGCTTCCTGTCCGTCGGGGTCTGGGTCACCCCGGACGGCGAAGCCGTCGTCACCACCGGCGCCTACGAGTCCGAGGAGACCTTCCGCGCGGCGGCCGAGGTCGCCCGCGAGCTGGGCGCGACGCCCGAGGGTCTGAGCGACCTGGAGGTCAGGCCCCGCCAGGTCCACTTCCTGCGGTCCCGCTGAACGGCCCGGCCGGGGCTCCGCACGGCGTCCGTGCGGAGCCCCGGCCGGGTACGGGCGGCGCCCGCCCTCAGCGCATCAGCACCCCGGCCTCCTCCCCCGTCGCCTCCGACGGCACCGCGAGCAGGCCCATCTCGGACGCGGACACCAGCAGCCGGTGAGCGGGCAGGACGCGCACCGTGTAGCCGAAGGAGCCCGTACGGTCCAGGGCGAGCGGGCCCTCGTAGAGCCAGCGGCCCTCCAGGTCCGGGCCGCCGGTCGGCTTGAGCGGCACGGTCGCCGCGTCGGTGATCCGGTCCGACTCGTCGACCCGGCCCGAGACGACCTGGACCTCCACGTCGTCCGGGGCGAGGTCACCGAGGCCGACGCGGACCCGCAGCGCCAGCGTGGCGCCCAGTTCGGCGCTGCCGTTGGGCGGGGCGCCCGGCACGCCGACGGGCTCCGCGCGGTCCACCACCGGGGCCCCGGTCTCGACGTGGTCCACCGCGACGCGCGGCCACGCGGCCCGCACCCGGGTCTTCCACACCGCCAGCTCGGTCGCGGTCTGCGGGGTCAGCGCACGCTGGGAGCGGGCGGCGGGCGCGTACAGCCGCTCCACGTACTCCCGCACCATGCGGCCCGCCAGCACCTTCGGCCCCAGGTTGACCAGCGTCTGCCGGACCATCTCGACCCAGCGCTGCGGGACGCCGCTCTCGTCGCGGTCGTAGAAGCGCGGCGCGACCCGCTGTTCCAGCAGCTCGTACAGGGCGTTGGCCTCCAGCTCGTCGCGCCGGTTCTCGTCGGTGGCGTGGCCGTCGGCGGTCGGGATGGACCAGCCGAAGTCCGGTTCGTACCACTCGTCCCACCAGCCGTCGAGGACGGACAGGTTCAGGCAGCCGTTGAGCGCCGCCTTCATGCCGGAGGTGCCGCACGCCTCCAGCGGGCGCAGCGGGTTGTTCAGCCAGACGTCGCAGCCGGGGTAGAGCTTCTGCGCCATGGCCATGCCGTAGTCGGGCAGGAAGACCAGCCGCTGGCGTACGCGCGGGTCGTCGGCGAAGCGGACCAGTTCCTGTACGAGGCGCTTGCCGCCGTCGTCGGCGGGGTGGGCCTTGCCCGCCACCACGATCTGGAGGGGCCGTTCGTGGTGCAGCAGCAGGTCCATCAGGCGGTCGCGGTCGCGCAGCATCAGGGTGAGCCGCTTGTAGGAGGGCACCCGGCGGGCGAACCCGATGGTCAGGACGTCCGGATCCAGGACACCGTCGATCCAGCCCAGTTCGGCGGCCCCGGCGCCGCGCTGCCGCCAGGAGACGTGCAGCCGCCGCCGTACCTCCTCGACGAGCTGTTCGCGCAGCACCCGCCGCAGGTCCCAGACGTCCGCGTCCGGGATGTCGGCCACCGCCGACCAGCGGCGCGAGTCGCCGACGGACAGCGCGTCCTCGGTGCGCCCGGCGCCGATCTGGCGCGCGCCCAGCCGGAAGACCTCGGGCGCCACCCAGGTGGGCGCGTGGACCCCGTTGGTCACCGACGTGATCGGTACGTCCTCCGGGTCGAAGCCGGGCCACAGTCCGGCGAACATCTCCCGGCTGACGCGGCCGTGCAGGGTGGAGACGCCGTTGGCGCGCTGGGCCAGCCGCAGCCCCATCACGGCCATGTTGAAGCAGTTGGGTTCGCCGCCGGGGTAGGTCTCCAGGCCGAGTGCGAGGATCCGCTCGACGTCGATGCCGGGCAGTTCCGCCGCCTCGCCGAAGTGCCGGGCGACCAGTTCGCGGTCGAAGCGGTCGATGCCCGCGGGGACCGGGGTGTGGGTGGTGAAGACCGTTCCGGCGCGTACGGTCTCCAGGGCACCGTCGAAATCCAGCCCGACCGGCCCGCCGGCCTCGCCGGGGCCGCCCTCGCGGCCGGCGTCCGCCAGCTCCCGGATGCGTTCCAGGCCGAGGAATCCCGCGTGTCCCTCGTTCGTGTGAAACACCTCGGGCGCGGCGTGGCCGGTGAGCCGGCAGTACGTCCGTACGGCCCGCACCCCGCCGATGCCCAGCAGCATCTCCTGAAGCAGGCGGTGCTCGCTGCCGCCGCCGTAGAGCCGGTCGGTCACGTCCCGCTCGCCCGGCCCGTTCTCCTCCACGTCGGAGTCCAGCAGCAGCAGCGGTACGCGGCCGACCCTCGCCACCCAGACGGACGAGCGCAGCTGCCGCCCGCCGGGCAGTGCCAGGGCGACCTGCGCGGGTGTCCCGTCGGCCTCCCGCAGCAGGTCCAGCGGCAGTTCGTTGGGGTCCAGCACCGGATAGTGCTCCTGCTGCCAGCCCTCGCGGGAGAGCGACTGGCGGAAGTAGCCGTGCCGGTAGAGCAGGCCGACCCCGATCAGCGGTACGCCGAGGTCGCTGGCCGCCTTGAGGTGGTCCCCCGCGAGGATGCCGAGGCCGCCCGAATACTGGGGCAGCGCGGCGGTGATGCCGAACTCGGGCGAGAAGTAGGCGACGGCGTCGGGCAGCCGGCCGTCCCGGCCGCCCTGCTGCGCGCCCTGGTACCAGCGCTGCCCGGTGAGGTAGTCCTGCAGGTCGTCGGCGGCCGCGCCGAGCCGGCGCAGGAACCTGCGGTCCCCGGCGAGCTCCGCGAGCCGCTCGGCGGAGACGGTGCTCAGCAGCCGTACGGGGTCCAGCCCCGCCCGGCGCCGGCCGGCGGGGGCTATGGCGTGGAACAGTTCGCGGGTCTCGGGGTGCCAGGACCAGCGCAGATTGCGCGCCAGGTCGCTGAGCGGTCGCAGGGGTTCCGGGAGGACGGGGCGCACGGTGAACCGACGAATGGCCTTCACGCTACGACGGTAGCGGCGCACCCCCGCCCGACTCGCCCGGTACCCCGGAATCCGGTCGGATCCGGGCGCCAACTGCCATGACCGGCACGGCTCTTGACCCGTCACCCGTTCGGCCGAGCCGGACCCCCGGAGGGCGCCTTCCGGGGAGCCGGAGGCGCGGCGGGGCACAGCACGGCGACCGGGGCCCGGACCGCCCCCGGCCCCTCGCTCGCCCCTTCGGCCGATATGGCCGGTTCCCCACCCGCGTGCACTCTTGTACGGGCCCGCGCCGGGCGGAAGGCTGCCGTGTGGCGCCGCCGGGACGGGTGCGCTCCCCGGCTTCCCACCCGCAACTCCGGCGGCTCCCGTATGAGTTGGAGGAGGGGAACGGGACGCATGTCACCCATACGAACCGGCCGCGGTGGCCCGGCCGCGGTCACCCTGGCAGCCGCCGCGGCAGCCGCGCTCACCGCCGTCGCCCTGCCCGCGCACGCCGCTCCGGCCACGGGAAGACCCCAGACCGCCGCCGGCACGGCCCGCAGCAGCTACATCGTCACCCTCACGCCGGGCCCCGGAGAGATCCGCGCGTCGTCCGCGGCGGGCCGGGCGCTGGCGGCGCGGTACGGGGCGCGGGTCAGCCACACGTACCGCACGGTGGTCAACGGCTTCGCCGTCCGCGCGACCGGGGCGCAGGCGGAGCGGCTGGCCGCGGACCCCGCGGTGGCGTCCGTGACCAGGAACCGCACCGTCTCGCTCGCCCGTACGCAGCACCGTCCGCCCTCCTGGGGCCTGGACCGCCTCGACCGCGCGAACCTGCCGCTGGACCGGGCCTATGCCGCGCCGCCGTCGGGCGGCGCGGGGGTGACGGTGTACGTGATCGACACCGGCATCCGCACCACCCACCGGGACTTCGGCGGGCGGGCCCGCAGCGGCTGGGACTTCGTGGGCGGCGACGCGGACGCCGACGACGCCAACGGTCACGGCACACACGTCGCCGCCACGGTCGCCGGGACCCGCCACGGCGTCGCCAAGCGGGCCCGCGTCGTCGGCGTGCGCGTCCTGGACAGCACCGGCACCGGCAGTACCGCGCAGGTCATCGCCGGTATCGACTGGGTCGCCCGGCACGCGCGGCGCCCGGCGGTCGCCAACCTCAGCCTGGGCAGCCCGCCCAGCCCGCAGCTCGACCAGGCGGTACGGAACGCCGTCGCGGCCGGTGTCACCTTCACGGTCGCGGCCGGAAACGGCGGACGGAGCGGGCAGACGTCCTCGCCGGGCCGGGTGCGCGAGGCGGTGACGGTCGGGGCGAGCGACGCCCGGGACCGCCGCGCGGCGTTCTCCAACTGGGGTGCGCAACTCGACCTGTTCGCACCGGGTGTGGGCATCACGTCCGCGTGGAACTCGGGAGACACTGCGAAGCGGACCCTCTCCGGCACGTCCATGGCCGCTCCGCACGCAGCCGGCGCGGCTGCGCTCTATCTGTCGTCCCACCGCCGGGCCGGGCCGAAGGAGGTGCGAAGCGCCCTGGCCGGCGCAGCGGCCAGGCATCGGATCACGGCGGCGGGCCCCGGTTCGCCGACCGCGTTATTGCAGGTCAGACCCCGCTGGTGAGGTCCGGGTGACACCGGCGCGCGCCGCGTGCGAGCGAGGTGGGGCGAGGCGTCCGCGGGCGCCCGTACCACCGCCGGGCGTGGCCGGAGCCCCGGTCATATTCCGTTCCGCGGTTACGTGCCGGTAGTGCGCGGACGGCCGGATTGCCCGCCCGTGCGCCGCGGGAAGGCTTGTGCGGTACCGCTCTTGCGCCCCACCGCGCCGCACGGCTTCCCGCACCGCCCCCATCCGCCAACCGAGTGAAAGCGGACAGGAGAGCCCATGCCCGCAGCCCGTCCATCCGTCACAAAAACGATAGAAAGGACAGAATCCGGTAGCACCTCCCAACCTTCAGGTGACCCCATGATCGGCCGCATCCCCGTGCTGGACCTCCACCCGCTGATCGACTGCGGCCGTCGCCCGGCGAAAGCGGTGACCGGCGAGACCTTCGAGATCTCCGCGACCGTCTTCCGCGAGGGCCACGACGCGGTCGCCGCCAATGTCGTCCTGCGCGATCCCCTGGGCCGGCCGGGGCCCTGGACGCCCATGCGCGAACTGGCGCCCGGCACGGACCGCTGGGGCGCCGAGGTCACCCCGGACGTGGAGGGCCGCTGGACGTACGGCGTGGAGGGCTGGTCCGATCCGGTCGGCACCTGGCGCCACCACGCCGGCATCAAGATCCCGGCCGGCATCGACACCGAACTCGTCCTCGCCGAGGGCGCCGCCCTGCACGAGCGCGCCGCCGAGGGGGTGCCCAAGAGAGATGGCCGGGAAGCGGTGCTGGCCGCGGCGGACGCCCTGCGGGACCCGGGGCTGCCCGCCGCCACCCGGCTCGCCGCCGCGCTCACTCCCGAGGTCACCGGCGCGCTCGCCCGGCACCCGCTGCGCGAGCTGGTCACGGCCTCGCAGACGGTGCCGCTGCTGGTCGAGCGCCGCCGCGCTCTGTTCGGGTCGTGGTACGAGCTGTTCCCGCGCTCGGAAGGCGCGGTCGTACGGACGGACGCGGCGCCGGTCGGCGGCACGTTCCGGACGGCCGCCGAGCGGCTGCCGGCGGTCGCGGCCATGGGCTTCGACGTCGTCTATCTGCCGCCCGTGCACCCCATCGGCACCTCCTACCGCAAGGGCCCCAACAACGCGCTCTCCGCGGGCCCGCACGACGTGGGGTCGCCGTGGGCCATCGGTTCGCCCGAGGGCGGGCACGACGCGCTGCACCCGGACCTCGGCACCTTCGAGGACTTCGAACACTTCGTCCGCACGGCGCGCGACCTGCGCATGGAAGTGGCGCTGGACTTCGCCCTCCAGTGCTCGC
Source organism: Streptomyces sp. CB02923 (assembly GCF_001905005.1). Classification (GTDB taxonomy): domain Bacteria; phylum Actinomycetota; class Actinomycetes; order Streptomycetales; family Streptomycetaceae; genus Streptomyces. The sequence goes on from NZ_LWKZ01000001.1 coordinate 146,823, forward strand.
CGGACCACCCGTGGGTCACCGAGCACCCCGAGTGGTTCCACCACCGCGCGGACGGCTCCATCGCCTACGCCGAGAACCCGCCGAAGAAGTACCAGGACATCTACCCGCTCGCGTTCGACACCGACCTCAACGGCCTGGTGCGGGAGACGGAGCGGCTGCTGCGCTTCTGGATGGAGCGCGGGGTGCGCATCTTCCGTGTCGACAACCCGCACACCAAGCCGGTGCTCTTCTGGGAGAAGGTCATCGCGGACGTCAATCGCACGGATCCGGACGTCATCTTCCTGGCCGAGGCGTTCACCCGACCGGCCATGATGCGCACGCTGGCGCGGATCGGGTTCCAGCAGTCCTACACCTACTTCACCTGGCGCAACTCCAAGCACGAGCTGACCGAGTACCTCACCGAGCTGTCGCGTGAAACAGCCTCGTACATGCGGCCGAATTTTTTCGTCAATACGCCGGACATCCTCCACGCCTATCTGCAGCACGGCGGACGGCCCGCGTTCGAGGTACGGGCCGTACTGGCCGCCACCCTCTCCCCTGCGTGGGGTGTCTACGCCGGATTCGAGCTGTGCGAGTCGACACCGGCGCGAAGTGGCAGCGAGGAGTACCGGGATTCCGAAAAGTACCAACTCAGGCCCCGGGACTGGGAGACAGCGGGGCGCCAGGGACGTACGATCGCACCTCTCATCACCGCTCTGAACCGCTTGCGACGCCGCCACCCGGCACTCCAACAGCTGCGCAACCTCCATTTCCACACCGTCGACGACGACGCCGTCCTCGCCTATTCCAAACGGGCCGGGAACGGCGCCGGGGCCGACACGGTGCTCACCGTCGTCAACCTCGACCCGCACCACACCCACGAGGCGACGGTGTCGTTGGACATGCCGGAACTCGGCCTCGATTGGCACGATTCCGTCCCGGTGCGCGACGAGCTCACCGGCGAGACCTACCACTGGGGCAGGGACAACTATGTGCGCCTGGAGCCGGGACGTTCACCGGCGCCCGCGCACCTGTTCTCCGTGCGACCGTCCTCACCGATCGGAGGGTCACCCAATTGATCGTCAACGAGCCCGTCCCGGACAAGTTCGAGGACACGCCGGCCAAGGACCGCGATCCCGACTGGTTCAAACGGGCCGTCTTCTACGAGGTCCTGGTGCGTTCCTTCCAGGACAGCAACGGCGACGGCATCGGCGACCTCAAGGGCATCACGGCCAAACTGGACTATCTCCAGTGGCTGGGCGTGGACTGCCTGTGGCTGCCGCCGTTCTTCAAGTCGCCGCTGCGGGACGGCGGTTACGACGTCTCGGACTACACCGCCGTACTCCCGGAATTCGGCGACCTGGCCGACTTCGTGGAGTTCGTGGACGCCGCGCACCAGCGCGGCATGCGTGTGATCATCGACTTCGTCATGAACCACACCAGCGACCAGCACCCGTGGTTCCAGGAGTCCCGCACCGACCCGGACGGCCCCTACGGCGATTACTACGTCTGGGCCGACGACGACAAGCAGTACCAGGACGCGCGGATCATCTTCGTCGACACCGAGGCCTCGAACTGGACCTTCGACCCGGTGCGCAAGCAGTACTTCTGGCACCGCTTCTTCTCCCACCAGCCGGACCTGAACTACGAGAACCCGGCCGTCCAGGAGGAGATGCTCTCCGCCCTGCGCTTCTGGCTCGACCTGGGCATCGACGGGTTCCGCCTGGACGCGGTGCCGTACCTGTACGCCGAGGAGGGCACCAACTGCGAGAACCTGCCCGCCTCGCACGCCTTCCTCAAGCACGTACGGGCGGAGATCGACGCGCATTACCCGGACACGGTGCTGCTGGCCGAGGCCAACCAGTGGCCGGAGGACGTCGTCGACTATTTCGGTGACTACTCCAAGGGCGGGGACGAATGCCACATGGCGTTCCATTTCCCGGTCATGCCGCGCATCTTCATGGCGGTACGGAGGGAATCGCGCTATCCGGTCTCGGAAATCCTGGCCAAGACCCCCGCGATTCCGGCCAACTGCCAGTGGGGCATCTTCCTGCGCAACCACGACGAGCTGACGCTCGAAATGGTCACGGACGAAGAGCGCGACTATATGTACGCGGAATATGCCAAGGACCCGCGCATGCGGGCCAATATCGGCATCCGCCGCCGGCTGGCCACCCTGCTGGACAACGACCGCAACCAGATCGAACTCTTCACCGCGCTGCTGCTGTCGCTGCCCGGCTCGCCCATCCTGTATTATGGCGACGAGATCGGCATGGGCGACAACATCTGGCTCGGCGACCGGGACGCGGTCCGCACACCGATGCAGTGGACCCCCGACCGGAACGCCGGTTTCTCCTCCTGCGACCCCGGCCGGCTCTTCCTGCCGGCCATCATGGACCCGGTCTACGGCTATCAGGTCACCAACGTCGAGGCGTCGATGTCCTCGCCGTCGTCGCTGCTCCACTGGACCCGGCGCATGATCGAGATCCGCAAGCAGAACCCGGCCTTCGGTCTCGGCACCTACACCGAACTTCCTTCGTCCAACCCCGCGGTGCTGGCCTTCCTGCGGGAATACCAGGACGACCTGGTGCTGTGCGTGCACAATTTCTCGCGTTTCGCGCAGCCCACCGAACTGGATCTGCGGACATTCAACGGGCGGCATCCGGTGGAGCTGATCGGCGGCGTCCGTTTCCCGCCCATCGGCGAATGGCCCTATCTGCTGACCCTGGCGGGTCACGGGTTCTATTGGTTCCGGCTGCGGAGGGGGGCGGTCTAGGGACCGTACCGACGCACGTGCAGGGCGGCGGAAAACCGCCGCCCGTATCCCCCCGCGAAGCGGGTACGGGCGTTTTCCGACCGCCCCCACGGGCAGTCTCCCTACTACCGCACGGGCCGGGTGAGCCAGCGCCGAAACCCCGGCGTCAGGGGTAATCCCCACGGACGCCGCTGCCGTACGGACGATCCTCACCCGACACGTCCCGCACCGCCGCACAGTCAAGGCCGCATTCCGGGACACTTTGCCCTATCTGTCGTGTGCCCGGGGAAAGGACGCGACGTCATGTCGGAGACCGCCTCGACCCGTGCCATCCGCAGTACGCACGACCGCCTCTCGATCACCGCGCCCGCGCTGTTGTCCTCACTCGTCCCCCTGCTGAGCGAATGGCTGCCGCGACAGCGGTGGTTCGCCGGCAAAGGGCGGCCGATCACGGGGTTCCAGCTGGTGTCGGCGACCGAGTTGCTGCCGTGCGCGGCGGGTGGCGCCACACCGGGGCTGCTGCATCTGCTCGTACGGGCGCAGCAGTCGGCGGCTCCCGCCGGGCCCCCGCACCCGGCGCCACCGGAGAACCCGGCCGACCAGGCCGCCGCGCCGCCCGGGAGCCCGGCGGCCACCGCGGACTGCTACCAACTCCTGCTCGGCGTGCACAGCGCACTGCCGCCGCAGCTCGCCCCCGCCGTGATCGGCCGCCCCGGCGGCGGCCCCCTGCACGGCCGTACCGTCTACGACGCCCTGCTGGACAACCGGCTGTGCGCCCTCCTGCTGGAACGGCTGCGGGTGCCCGGCCGGCTCGGCGGGCTGCGGTTCTGCCGGGTGGCCGACAGCACCATCTCCTCCGGGATGCCCGCCCGGCCGGTCACCGCCGAGCAGACCAACTCCTCGGTGATCTACGGCGATTCGTACATCCTGAAGGTGTTCCGGCGTACCGCCCCCGGCCTCAACCCGGACCTGGAACTGCCGCTGGCGCTGGCCCGCGCCAAGTGCGGGCGGGTCCCGCCGCCCGCCGCGTGGTTCGAGACCGACCCGGAGGCGGGCGAGGGCGAGCCGGTGACGCTGGGCGTGCTCCAGCCCTTCCTGAGCGGCTCCGCCGACGGATGGCAGCTCGCCCTCAACGCGCTCGCGGTACAGGCCGACTTCACCAGCTCGGCGCGGGCCCTGGGGCACGCCACCGCCGAGGTGCACACCGCGCTGGCCGAGACGCTGCCCACCACCGAACTGCGCCGCCCCCAGCTGGACGCCATCGCGACGCAGATGAACGAGCGGCTGGTCGCCACCGCGCGCGTGGTGCCCGCCCTGCGTCCGTACTGCTCCCGCCTGCGCACCGCCTTCGACGAACTCGCGGCGCTGGGGCACGACGGCCGCGCCTGGTCCGCCCAGCGCATCCACGGCGACCTGCACCTGGGCCAGACGCTGCGGTCCGCCGACGAGGGCCGCTGGTCGCTGATCGACTTCGAGGGCGAGCCGTCCCGGCCGCTGGCCGAACGGCGGCGCCCGCAGCCCGCGGTGCGCGATGTGGCGGCCATGCTGCGCTCCTTCGACTACGCGGCACGCAGCGGCCCTTCGGGCGGCGACCCGTGGTCGCTGGAGTGGGCCCGGCGCACCCGCGCGGCCTACTGCCTCGGCTACGCGGAGGCCGGGGGGCTCGACCCGCGCTCGGCGCCCGAACTGATGCGGGCGTACGAGACCGACAAGGCCGTCTACGAAGTGCTGTACGAGGCCCGTCACCGGCCGAACTGGCTGCCCGTACCGATGGCCGCGGTGCGGCGGCTCGCCGGGGCGCAGGCGTCCCGGGGGGCCACCGGCACCGACCCCGGTGCGGGCCCGGACCTGGACGTGGCCGATGGGCGCGCATGAAACGGCGGGAGCGGGCCACCCGGAGCCCCGTGGAGCACCGGCACCGGCGGGTGCGGCACCGGCGGCCCCGTCCGCGGACCCGGCGCGCACCAGGCCCCTGCACCTCAGACATCTCAGCAGACCCTGACACCTGACATCTGGCCGAGGAGGCTCCTCTCGTGACCGCCCGTTCGTCGTCCCGCCGCCCATCGCAAGAAACCGCGCCCGCCCGTGGCACGGCCGTCCGGGGCGGGCCCCCTCAGGCAACCGCCGGCCGGTCCGGTGTCCCGGCGACCTTCCTGCCCGCGCGGGACGAGCCTGCCGGGCCCGGCGGGGACGCCACGCCCGGCGAGACCGGCCGGCCGGGTGACCCGGGCGGGGCCACCGAGCGGCCGCCGCACCAGCGTGACCACGGCGAGCCCCTGCCGGAGCCCAGCGGCGGGAGCCGTGGCGTGCGGACCGCGCCGCCGCTCGGCGCCGTCGACCGCGACCGGCTGCTGTCCGGCGCGCACCACGACCCGCACGGCCTGCTCGGCGCGCACCCGGTGCGCGGCGGGGTGCTCCTGCGCGTGCTGCGTCCGTACGCGCGGGCCGTCACCGTCCTCGCCAAGGGCCTGCGCGCCGATCTGCACGACGAGGGCGACGGCCTGTTCGGCGGTGTCCTGCCGCTGTCCGCGGTCCCCGAGTACGAGCTGCTGGTCTCGTACGACGACAACGACGTGACCGTGCACGACCCGTACCGCTTCCTGCCCGCCGTCGGCGAACTGGACCTGTACCTGTTCGGCGAGGGCCGCCACGAGGAGCTGTGGCAGGCGATGGGCGCGTGGCCGATGGTCCACCAGGAGGTGACCGGCACCCGCTTCACCGTCTGGGCGCCGAACGCCCTGGGCGTACGCGTCGTCGGCAACTTCAACTACTGGGACGGCACCGGCTTCCCGATGCGCTCGCTCGGCTCGTCCGGCGTGTGGGAGCTGTTCCTGCCGGGGCTGGGCGAGGGCGAGCTGTACAAGTTCGAGATCACCCGGCCGGACGGCTCGAAGACGCTGCGCGCGGACCCGATGGCCCGCCGTACGGAGTGCCCGCCCGCCAACGCCTCGGTCGTGCACGCCTCGCACCACCGGTGGCAGGACGCCCCGTGGATGGAGCGGCGGGCCGCCCGCCCGGTGCACGCGGCGCCGTTCTCGGTGTACGAGGTGCATCTGGCGTCCTGGCGTCCCGGGCTCACGTACCGGCAGCTCGCCCAGCAGCTGCCCGCCTACGTCGCGGACCTGGGCTTCACCCACGTCGAGCTGATGCCGGTCGCCGAGCACCCCTTCGGCGGCTCCTGGGGCTACCAGGTCACCGGCTTCTACGCGCCGACCGCCCGGATGGGCACCCCCGACGACTTCAAGTTCCTGGTCGACGCGCTGCACCGGGCCGGGATCGGCGTGCTGATGGACTGGGTTCCGGCGCACTTCCCGCGCGACGACTGGGCGCTGGCGGAGTTCGACGGGCGGTCGCTGTACGAGCACGAGGACCCGGCACGGGCCGCGCACCCCGACTGGGGCACCCTCGAATTCGACTACGGCCGCGCCGAGGTGCGCAACTTCCTGGTCGCCAACGCGGTGTACTGGTGCGAGGAGTTCCACATCGACGGGCTGCGGGTGGACGCCGTCGCCTCCATGCTCTACCTCGACTACTCCCGCGAGAGCGGCGAGTGGACGCCCAACGTGCACGGCGGGCGGGAGAACCTGGACGCCGTCGCCTTCCTCCAGGAGATGAACGCGACCGTCTACCGGCGCTGCCCCGGCGCCGTCACCGTCGCCGAGGAGTCGACCGCCTGGGACGGCGTCACCCGCGCCACCCACCACGTGGGGCCCGGCGGTTTCGGCGGGCTGGGCTTCGGGCTGAAGTGGAACATGGGGTGGATGCACGACTCGCTCGGTTACGTGAGCAAGGAGCCGGTGCACCGCAAGTACCACCACAACGAGATGACGTTCTCGATGGTGTACGCGTACTCGGAGAACTACGTGCTGCCGATCTCCCACGACGAGGTGGTGCACGGCAAGCGGTCGCTGGTGTCGAAGATGCCCGGCGACTGGTGGCAGCAGCGGGCCACGCACCGGGCGTACCTGGGGTACATGTGGGCGCATCCGGGCAAGCAGCTGCTGTTCATGGGGCAGGAGTTCGCGCAGGGGGCGGAGTGGGCGGAGGGGCACGGGCCCGACTGGTGGCTGCTGGACCCGTCGTACTCGGCCGAGCCCGACCACCGGGGCGTACGGGACCTGGTCCGCGACCTGAACCGCCGCTACACGGACACCCCCGCGCTGTGGGAGCAGGACACCGTGCCGGAGGGCTTCTCCTGGATCGACGGCGGCGCCAGCGAGGACAACGTCTTCGCCTTCCTGCGCTACGGCACGGACGGCACCCCGCTGCTGGCGGTCTCCAACTTCTCGCCGGTGGTGCGGCACGCGTACCCGCTCGGGGTGCCGGAGGACGTGGCGGCGTGGCGGGAGGTCCTGAACACGGACGAGGACCGGTACGGCGGGAGCGGGGTGGCCAACCCCGCGCCGCTGGTGCCCGACGCGTCCGTGCCGTGGCACGGGCGGCCCGCGTCGATCACGCCGGTGCTGCCGCCGCTGGCGACGCTCTGGCTGCGGCCGGTGTGACGGGGGCGGGCCCTGCGGGCCGGTGACGCTCCGCGATCAACCGTAGGAGCCGGGTGCCGCGGCGCACGGCAGGCGGCGCACGGCAGGCGGCGCGTGGCGTGGCGGTGTACGGCCGGGCGCCCGGACGCGCTTCCCGGTCCGCACCGCCGGGCACCCGGTCACGCTCCCCGGTCCGCACCGCCGGGCACCCGGTCACGCTCCCCGGTCCGTACGGCCGGGCGCCCGGACACCGGCTGCTCAGTCCGTACGCCCGGTCAGCTCCGCGCGCAGCCGGGCCAGGCCCGCCCGCCACTGCGCACCGTCGTCCGACTCGCCCCACAGCTCGGCCAGCTCGGAGTGCGGCGCGAGCACCCGGTCCAGGGCGTGCACCGCGAGCACGGCGAGCTGGGGCGGCGGTTCGGGGACCGTCAGATCGGGGGCGGCCGGGGACGCGCTCCCGGCACGGGCGGCGGCCGTCAGGGCCGCGGCGGCCACGGCCATCCCGCCTTCCGGGGCTTCGAGATAGTCCCGTTCGGCGGCGGCGGTGGACAGCACGCCCCGTATGGCACCGAGCCGCCGGTCCACCGGCATGGCGGCCAGGTCGTCCAGCAGATCCGCCGCCCCGTCGTTGTCGAACAGCCCCATGCCCCAGGTCCCCATCAGCCTTCGCCCCTCACTCGTCACCACCCACGCGCCCGAACCAACCACCGGGCCGATTGCATCGTGGCATCTGCCACTGACAATCGACCCGGTGGAGACGTGCGGGACCGCGCGGGTGCGGCTCAGTCGCGCGGGGAAGCGCTGCCGCTGCCCGCCGCGACCGGTTCGCGGGCCGCCGCGGGCCCGCTGTCCGGCTCCGGCGTACGGCGGCGGCGCGGCAGCAGTACGGCGACCAGTACCGTCCCCACGCCGAGGACGACCGCGCCGATCAGGCTGGTGTGCGCCACCGCGTCGGAGAACGCGCCGCGCACCGCGTCCGCGACCGCCTGGGCCTGCTGGAGGCCGAGCGCCTGCGCCTTCTCCGGGCCGACCTTGGGCGCCGCGCCCTGTGCGACCTGCTTGCCGACCTCCTTGGCGACCGCCAGTCCGGCGCCCACCGAATCCTGCGCAGTGTCCAGGGCGCTGCCGGGCAGCTTCGGGCCGCCGTGTGCCGCGGCGGACGCCGCCGCGTCGGACAGCTTGGCGGAGTAGGTGCTCGCCAGGACGGAGCCCAGGATGGCGATGCCGAGCGAGCCGCCCAGCTCGATGGAGGTGTCGTTGACCGCGCCGCCGACGCCGAGCTGGTCCTCGGGGAAGGCGCCCATGATGGCGTCCGTGCACGGCGACAGGGACAGGCCGATGGCCAGGCCCAGGACGATGAGCGGGGCGAGGAAGTCCGCGTACGAGGAACCGGCGTCGACGCGGGTGAGCAGGGCGAGGGCGACGGTGCCGCCGACCATGCCGGTGGTGACCGTGATCTTCATGCCCAGCCGCGGCGTCAGGAAGCCGGTCAGCGCGGCGCCCACGAAGACCGCGCCGGCCAGCGGCAGCATCCGTATGCCGGTGTCCAGCGGGGAGTAGCCGAGGACGAACTGGAGGTGCTGGGTGAGGTAGTAGAACGCGCCGAAGACCGCGAGGAAGAAGAGGGCCACGGCGAGGTTGGCACCGGCGAAGCCGCGGTGGGCGAAGCGGCGGACGTCCAGGACCGGCCGCGGGTGGCGCAGTTCCCAGACGACGAACAGGACCAGGCCGAGACCGGCGGCCACCGCGGCGCCGACGGCGCGGGCGTCCCAGCCGAAGTGCGGCCCCTGGATGAGCATGTAGATCAGCGAGCCGACCCAGACGACGGACAGCAGGCCGCCGACGTAGTCGAGGCGGTCGCTGTGGCCCGCCTTGGACGCCGGGACGACCAGCAGCGCCCCGACGATGCCGAGCGCCGCGACCGGCACGTTGATCAGGAAGGACGAGGACCAGCCGTGGTCCTCCAGGAGCGCGCCGGCGACGAGCGGGCCGACGGCGATGGCGAGCCCGGCGGTCGCGGTCCAGATGGTGATGGCCAGCGCGCGCTCCTTGCGCGGGAACGTGGCGGCCAGCAGGGAGAGCGTCGCGGGCATGATCATGGCCGCGCCCACGCCCATCACGGCACGCGCCGCGATGACGCCGCCGGAGCTGTCCACCAGGGCGCCCGCGACCGAGCCGCCCGCGAACACCAGCAGACCGAGGACCAGGGCCCCGCGGCGGCTGTACTTGTCGCCGACGGCACCGAGCATCAGCATCAGCGCCGCGTACGGGACGGTGTAGGCGTCGATCACCCATTGCAGGTCGGAGCTGCTCAGGCCCAGGTGGGCGGTCATGTCGGGGGCCGCGACGGTGAGCGAGGTGTTCGCCATCACGATGATCAGCAGGCTCAGGCACAGCACGCCCAGTGCCCACCAGCGCTTCGTATAGGGCCGGTCCCTGTCGTGGTCCGGCCGGGTCTCCGTGGGAGCCACCCGATTCACCCCTGACTCTCGAAACGATGTCGGTCCGCGTACGCAGGCACGCACGCTCTTGCACACGAATGAGCAATTACACAGCCGTGTGCAATTTACGTTGCTGCACAGCGATGTGCAAAATGAATCGGGAGCGGGACCGTGACCGCACGCGTCCGCCGACCGAGGAGCCGCCCCGCCATGACCGCACTCACCAGCCGGGCCCACGCCAACCGCCGCCGGATCATGGACATCGCGCTGGCCGAACTGCTGCGGCACCCGGACGCGACCATGGACCAGATCGCCCGCGCCGCCGGGGTGGTGCGGCGCACCGTCTACGGCCACTTCCCGAGCCGGGAGGCGCTGATCACCGCACTGACGGACGCCGCCGTCGACGATGTGACGACCGCCTTCGCCGACGGCACGGCCGACCCGGCCGAGCCCGCCGACGCGGCACTGGCGCGGGCCACGCTCGCCGCCTGGGAGTGCGCCGACCGCTACCGGCTCCTGGTCTCACTCGCCCAGTGCAGCGTCACGGACGCGGGCATCCGGACCCGCCTGGAGCCCGTACGGAGCCGGGCGACGACCATCCTGGCGCGCGGCCTGGAGGCGGGGGTGTTCCACTCCCCGCTCACGCCGCGCGCGCTGGCACACGTACACGAGCACATGCTGTTCGGGCTGATGCAGGCGGTCAACGACGGCGACCTGGACGCCGAGGCCGCGGGCCACGCGGCGGCGGAGACGGTGCTGGCGGCGGCGGGCGTACCGGCCGGGCGGATCGCGGAAGCGGTACGGGAGGCGGAGGCGACGCCGGGGGCAGGGGCAACGCCGGTGGCGGGAGCGTCACCGGTGGCGGAGGCGACGGACTGAAGGGCGGGCAGCCGGGCAGCCGGGCAGCCGGGAACGCGGAAGAGCCCCGGCGGGTGCGCCCGCCGGGGCTCTCGGTTGCTCTTCTCGGATCTCAGACCTTCGCCGGCTCCTTGGAACCGTCCGTGCGCTGCGGCGGCGGCCCGTCCGCCGCCGCGGCGTGGCCGTCCGGGCTGAGCGTCCGCTCGTCGAAGGGCAGCTGCCCGGCGAGCACCACGCCCACCCGGGCCTTGTCGATCTCCTTGGTCCAGGTGCCGACGAGGACCGTGGCCACCGCGTTGCCCGCGAAGTTGGTCAGCGCCCGCGCCTCGCTCATGAAGCGGTCGATGCCGACGATCAGGCCGACGCCGTCCACCAGTTCCGGCCGGTGCGACTGGAGGCCGCCGGCCAGCGTCGCCAGTCCGGCGCCGGTCACGCCCGCCGCGCCCTTCGACGCGATGATCATGAAGACGAGCAGCGACACCTGCTGGCCGATGGAGAGCGGGCTGCCCATCGCCTCCGCGATGAACAGCGAGGACATCGTCAGGTAGATGGCGGTGCCGTCGAGGTTGAAGCTGTAGCCGGTCGGCACGGTGATGCCGACGACCGGCTTGCTGACACCCAGGTGCTCCATCTTCGCGATCAGCCGCGGCAGCGCGGACTCGGAGGAGGAGGTCGACAGGATCAGCAGGAACTCCCGGCCCAGGTACTTCAGCAGGGCGAAGATGTTCACCCCGGCGATCAGGCGCAGCAGCGTACCGAGCACGACGATCACGAACAGCAGGCAGGTCACGTAGAAGCCGACCATGATGACGGCGAGCGACTTCAGCGCGTCCACGCCGGTCGCGCCGACCACCGCGGCCATCGCGCCGAACGCGCCCACCGGCGCGGCCCACATGATCATGGACAGTACGCGGAAGACCAGGCGCTGGAGGTGCCCGATGCCGCGCAGCACCGGCTCGCCGGAGGCGCCCATCGCCTGGAGGCCGAAGCCGACGAGCAGCGCCACCAGCAGCGTCTGGAGCACCTCGCCGTGGGTGAGGGCCGAGACCAGCGTCTCCGGGATGATGCCGAGCAGGAAGTCCGAGGTCGACTCGGCGCCGCCCTTGGTCTGGGCCTGCCCCGCGTGCCGCAGCGACTCGGTCAGGTGGAGGCCGGAGCCCGGCTCCAGCACGTTGCCCACCACCAGGCCGATGGCCAGCGCGACCGTGGACATCACCATGAAGTAGCCCAGCGCCAGCCCGCCGACCGCGCCGACCTTGGCGGCCTTGCGGACCGACCCGACGCCCAGCACGATCGTGCAGAAGATCACCGGCGAGATCATCATCTTGATGAGGTTCACGAAGCCGGTGCCCAGCGGCTTCAGCCCGACGGCGAAGCCGGGGGCGGCGAAGCCCACGGCGATGCCGGCGAGCACGGCGACGATGACGGCGATGTACAGGTAGTGCGTCCGGTCCCGCTTGCGCTTCGGTGCGGTCTCCTCGGTCGTCCCCCCGGGCGGTGGGGTCTGTGCGGCCACGGTTGACTCCTCGGTCCTCGGTTCTGCGCCGGTCTGCGGCTCTGCAACCCGTACGCGGCCCGAGTCGGTGCCGGTACGCGGCCCGTACGCAGAACAGTCCCGGTGACTATGCACGCCGTTGTGGCGCCCGTCACCCTTGCGTGCATTTCGTTCACGCATAAATAACCGGGCAGACTGGTGCCCATGCCAAGTTCCCGACGGGGGGTTCCGACGCGTGGCGTACGCCGCGCACCCGATGCGACCGGTGCGCGCCGCCCGCGCGTCCGGTGGCCGCGCAGCCTGGCCGGGCAGCTGTTCGCCGTGCAGGTGGTGCTGGTCGGCGTGGTGGTGGCGGGGTACGCCGTGTTCGCGTACGTCAGCGCCGGGCGGCAGGCCGAGGAGACCGCGCGGCGGCAGACGACGGCGGTGGCCGCGGCGGTCGCCGACGCCCCGGCGGTGGCGCGGGCCGTGCGCTCGGCCGACCCCACCGCGGAGCTCCAGCCGTACACCGAGCGGCTGCGGCGGGACGCCGGTGTCGACTTCATTGTGGTCATGGACACGGCAGGCAAGCGGTGGACCCACCCCGAACCGTCCGCCATCGGCCGCACCTACCTCGGCCGGACCGCGCAGGCCCGGTCCGGCCGGACGTACACCGAGACGCACCGGGGCAGGCTCGGCCCGTCCGTACGGGTCATCACGCCGGTACGGGACCAGGAGGACGGCGGCCGCGTCGTCGCCCTGGTCAGCTCCGGCATCACCGTCGCCACCATCAGCGACGGGCTGCGGCAGCAGGTCACGACGCTGGCCGCCGTCGGGGCCGGGGCGCTCGCGCTCGGCGGACTCGGCACGTACCTCGTCAACGCGCGGCTGCGCCGCCACACCCACGGCATGAACGCCGCCGAGCTGGGCCGACTGCACGACTACCACGAGGCGGCGCTGCACGCGGTGCGCGAGGGACTGCTGATGCTGGACGGGGAGCGGCGGGTGGCGCTCCTCAACGACGGCGCGCGCGAGCTCCTCGGACTGCGCGGCGACCCCAGGGGCCGGCCGGTCACCGCGCTCGGCCTCCCCGCGCCCCTCACCGCCACCCTCGCCTCCCCCGCTCCGCACGCGGACGAACTCCACCTCACCGACGACCGGGTGCTGGTCGTCAGCACCTCGCCGGTCTCCGGCGGCGAACGGCGCGGCACGGTCGTCACCCTCCGCGACCACACCGAACTCCAGACGCTCTCCGGCGAGCTGGACTCCGTACGCGGCATCACCCGGGCCCTGCGCTCCCAGGCGCACGAGGCCGCCAACCGGCTGCACACCGTCGTCTCCCTCGTCGAGCTGGGCCGTACGGACGAGGCCGTCGACTTCGCCACCGCCGAACTGGAGCTGGCCCAGGCCCTCACCGACCAGGTCGTCGGCGCGGTCGCCGAACCCGTCCTCGCCGCCCTCCTCCTCGGCAAGGCCGCCCAGGCCAACGAACACGGCGTCGAGCTGGTCCTCACCGCCGACAGCCGCATCGACGACGGCGTCCTGCCGTCGTCCCTGCCGCCGCGTGACCTGGTCACGGTCCTCGGCAACCTCCTCGACAACGCGATCGAGGCGGCACCGGAAGGCGCCCGGGTGCGGGTCACCGCGCTGGCCGACGGCGGGGAACTGCTGCTGCGGGTGGCCGACAACGGCGACGGGGTACAGGGCACGGAGGACGCCGAGGACGTGTTCCGGTGGGGGTGGACCACCAAGGGCGGCGCGGGCCGCGGCCTCGGGCTGGCGCTCGTACGGCAGGCCGTGCTCCGGCACGGCGGGACCGTGCGGGTGGGCGAGGCGTCCGGCGGGGGCGCCGAGTTCACGGTGCGGTTCCCGCTGCGGGCGGGAGACACCGCGGACGGGGGCGTCACGGCCGGGGACAGCACGGCCGGTGGCGCCACGGCCGGGACGGGCGGCGCCGGATGACCGGGCCGCACGCCGACGCCGCGCCACCGCTGCGGGTGCTCATCGTCGAGGACGACCCCGTGGCGGCCGACGCCCACGCCCTCTACGTGGGGCGGGTGCCGGGCTTCACCGTGTCGGGGGCGGTGCGTTCCGTCGCCGGTGCCCGCCGGCACCTGGACCGGCACGGCGTCGACCTGCTCCTGCTGGACCTCTTCCTGCCGGACGGGCACGGCCTGGCGTTCGTGCGGTCGCTGCGGGCGGCCGGGCACGGCGCCGACGTCATCGCCGTCACCTCCGCGCGTGATCTGGCCGTCGTCCGGGAGGGGGTCTCGCTCGGGGTCGTGCAGTACGTGCTGAAGCCGTTCACGTTCGCCACGCTGCGCGACCGTCTGCTGCGGTACGCCGCCTACCGCGCGGCCGTCGGCGAGGCCAGCGGACAGGACGAGGTGGACCGGGCCATCGCGGCCCTGCGCTCGCCGCGGTCCGCCGCGCTGCCCAAGGGCCTGACCGCGGCGACCTTGAGCGCGGTGACCGACGCGCTGCGCGCCGCCCCCGGCGGTCTCAGCGCCGCCGCGGCCGCCGAGGAGATCGGCATCTCCCGCATCACGGCCCGCCGTTACCTCGAACACCTCGTCGACGCGGGGCGCGCCGCCCGCTCCCCGCAGTACGGTCAGGTGGGCCGTCCCGAATTGCGGTACCGCTGGATGGGGCATTGACCTCCCTTTATCCCTGACCTACGGTCACCGGGCAGCCTGCCGTGGCTAGTTGGAGGTCATGCCGTGCGCCGCACCGCTCCGATGGCTCTGCTCACCGCCGCCGTGCTGGCCGCAGGCACGCTCACCGCCTGCGGCGGCCCGGGAGGCGACAAGAACACCCTCAAGGTCGCCTTCCCCAAGGACACCAACAACAAGGTGACGCTCCGGGACGACTACGTCGAGATGGTGACCCGCGCGTTCGAGAAGGCCAACCCCGGCAAGAAGGTCGAGCTGATCCCGATCCAGGCGTCCGAGAACGACTACTACGCCAAGATCCAGCAGATGATGCGCTCCCCGAAGACCGCCCCCGACCTGGTCTACGAGGACACCTTCCTCATCAACTCCGACATCACCGCCGGACTGCTGCGCCCGCTGGACCCCTACATCGCCAAGTGGGCCGACTGGAAGCAGTTCGAGCCGTCCGCGAAGGCCGCCGCGCGGGCGCAGGACGGCAGGACGTACGGCGTACCGGACGGCACCGACACCCGCGGCCTGTGGTTCAACCGGAAGATCTTCAAGAAGGCGGGGCTGCCGCAGGACTGGCGGCCGAAGACCTGGGACGAGGTGCTGGACGCGGCCCGCACCGTCAAGCGCGAGGTCCCCGGCGTCATCCCGCTGAACGTCTACACCGGCAAGGGCGCGGGCGAGGCCGCCGTGATGCAGGGCTTCGAGATGCTGCTGTACGGCACCGGCAAGGACCAGCTCTACGACCCGGCGGCGAAGAAGTGGGTCACCGGGAGCAAGGGCTTCCGGGACAGCCTGGAGTTCCTGCGCACGGTGTACGGCGAGAAGCTGGGGCCCGACCTGTCCGACGCGCTCAGCCCCAACATCCAGACCAACGTCGCCACCGAGCTGATGCCCGAGGAGAAGCTCGCGATCAACCTGGACGGCTCGTGGCTGGGCCAGCAGTGGCAGCCGAAGGGCGGCGGCAAACCGTGGCCCGAGTGGCCGCGGACGCTGGGCCGGGCGGCGTTCCCCACGCAGACCGGCGCGGCGCCGGGCCGGGTCAGCCTGGCGGGCGGCTGGACCTGGTCCGTACCGCGGCAGTCGCAGCGGCCCGACCTGGCCTGGAAGCTGATCGAGACGTTCCAGACGCAGCGCAACGCGCTGGAGTGGTGTGTGCGCGGCGCGCAGATCGCGGTACGCAAGGACGTGGCGGCGGACCCCGCGTACCTGAAGTCCGTGCCGGGCATCGGCTTCTTCACCGCTCTGGTGAAGGTCAGCCGGTACCGGCCGGCGCTGCCCGTCTACCCCAAGGTCTCGGCGGCGATCGGTGAGGCGATGGAGGCCGTCACCTCCGGGGCCGCGACACCGGCGAAGGCCGCGGCGGACTACGACGAGCAGCTGAAGACCCTCACCGACGGCCAGGTCGTCGCCAAGCCATGACCCGCGCCGCCACGACGGCCACCGCGTACGGCACGGCGGGCCGCGGCGCCCGGTCCCGCCGCCGGGCCCTGCTGCGCTGGTCGCCGATCGCCCCCGCGACCGTCCTGCTGCTGCTCTTCCTCGCCGGTCCCATCGGCTACTGCGTCTACATCGCCTTCACCGACATGCAGCTGACCGGCCAGGAGTCCACCTCCTTCGTGGGCCTGGACAACTTCCGGCACGCCTTCGGCGACCCCGCCTTCCTGAACGCCGTCGTCCTGACGCTGGTCTTCACCCTGGTCTCGTCGATCCTGGGCCAGAACACCCTGGGCCTGGCGCTCGCCGCGCTGATGCAGCGCGCCTCGAAGCCCGTGCGCACGGTCACCGGCGCGGTCGTCATCACCGCCTGGGTGCTGCCGGAGATCGTCGCGGGCTTTCTGCTGTACACGTTCTTCGAGCGGCGCGGCACCCTCAACGCGATCCTCGACCAGCTCCATCTGCCGTCGCAGAACTGGCTGTTCACGCTGCCGATCCTGGCCGTGTCGTTCGCCAACGTCTGGCGCGGCACGGCCTTCTCGATGCTGATCTACTCGGCCGCGCTCTCCGAGATCCCCAAGGAGGTCACCGAGTCCGCCGAGGTGGACGGGGCGAGCGGCCGGCAGCGGCTGTGGCATGTGACGCTGCCGATGATCCGCCGCTCCATCGGCACCAACCTGATGCTCAACACCCTCCAGACGCTCTCCGTCTTCGGGCTGATCTGGGCGATGACCCGCGGCGGCCCCGGCAGCCGGAGCCAGACGCTGCCGGTGTTCATGTACGACCAGGCGTTCCTGAAGTCGCTGATCGGGTACGGCACCGCCGTCGCCCTGCTGCTGCTCGTGGTGGGCGCCCTCTTCTCCGTCGTCTATCTGCGTCTGCTGCGCGAGGAGGTGTGACGCGGTGCCCGCCCGGTCCGCCAGGCCCCTGCTGACCCGCCGTGCCCGGCGCCGCCTCGCCGCCGACGCGGCCCTGCTCGCCGTCGCCGCCGCCTTCGCCGTACCGCTCGCCTGGCTGGTGCTCTCCTCGCTCGACACCGGGGCGACGCTCCGCGTGAAGGTGCCCGGGTCGCCGTCGCTGGACAACTTCTCGGCGGTCCTGACGGACGAGATCACCTTCACGCCGATGCTCAACAGCCTGGTGCTGTGCGGCAGCGCCACCGTCGTGACGGTCGCCTGCGCGGCACTGGCGGCCTATCCGCTGTCCCGCTACCGCTCCCGGTTCAGCCGCCCGTACCTGCTGACCATCCTGTTCTCCACCTGCCTGCCGATCACCGCGATCATGGTTCCGGTGTACGCGCTGTACGTGCGGGTCAACCTGATCGACACCGTGTACGGCACCGCGCTGTTCCTGGCCACCGCCCAGCTGCCGTTCGCCATCTGGCTGATGAAGAACTTCATGGACGGCATCCCCCGGGTCCTCGAAGAGGCCGCCTGGACCGACGGCGCCTCCTGGTTCCAGACGCTGTGGCGGGTGATCCTGCCGCTGATGGGGCCGGGCGTCACCGTCGTGACGATCTACACGTTCGCCATCATGTGGGGCAACTTCTTCGTCCCGTTCCTGCTGCTCCTGACGCCCGACCAGCTGCCCGCCTCCGTCAGCATCTTCACCTTCTTCGGCAACTACGGCGCCATCGCCTTCGGCCAGCTGGCGGCGTTCTCGATCCTGTACTCGACGCCGGTCGTCCTGCTGTACGTGCTGATCTCGCGCCGGCTGGGCGGCGGGTTCGCGCTGGGCGGCGCGGTGAAGGGCTGACCCCCACTCCCTCCGGAGGAGGACCCGTGAGACCGAGACCCACCGCAGTGCCCCGCTCCGTGGCCGCGCAGGCCGTCGCCGTGCCGGCCGTCCTGGCCACCGCCGTATCGGCTCTCCTGGCCACCGCCCCCTCCGCCGGTGCCGCCCCGGGCACCGGGCCGTCCCGTACGGCCGCCGCGACGGCGGTCCGCGGCGGCAACGTCCTGTACAGCGCTTCGGGCCGCTGCACCGTCGGCTTCAACGCCACCAAGGGGAACACCTATTACGCAATCATGGAGGGCCGGTGTGCGGGCGGCGCCCGGGACTGGTACGCCGACGCCGCCCGTACCGTCCACGTCGGCGTGACCGAAGCCGTCCGCTTCCCCGGCGAGGACCACGCCCTCATCCGCTACACCAACCCGGCCGTCTCCTACCCCGGCGAAGTCGACCTCGGCGGCCGGTTCCTCGACATCACGGGCGCCGCCCGGCCCGCCGTCGGACAGCAGGTGTGCCTGGCCGGCCCCGCGGCCGGGCAGCGCTGCGGGCGGGTCGACGCCGTGAACGTCAGCGTGAACTACCCCGAGGGCACGGTCTCCGGCATCGCCCGGACATCGGCCTGCACCGATCCGGGAACGGCCGCGGGCCGCCCCGCCGTCTCCGGCGGCACCGCGATCGGCCTGGCCATGGGCGGCAGCGGCACCTGCACATCCGGCGGCACCACCTACCTCCAGCCGGTCGTCCCGGTACTCCAGGCGTACGGCCTCACCCTGCACTGACGGGCCCGCCCGCCGCCTCCGCGCCCGGTCCGGCGGGCGCGGACCCGGCGGCTCACCGGCAGTACCAGTCGGCCGGCACGCCGAGGGCCGACGCCGCCCAGTGGCCCTTCCGGCTCAGCTCGCAGATCGTCCGCGCCGCCTCGTCCACCTTGGTGTACCACTCCCGTACGGTGCCGTCCGCACTGCCGCTGACCAGCGCCCGGCCGTCGGGCCAGAAGGACAGGGACAGGACGCTGCCGGTGTGCCCGGACAGCACGGCCGACGTGCGGCGGGCGGCCACGTCCCACAGGCGCACGGTGTCGTCGTCGCCGCCCGAGGCCAGGGTGCGGCCGTCCGGGCTGAACGCCAGGGAGGCGACGCTGCTGGCGTGGCCGCGCAGCGTGCCGGTCTTCCGCCGGCCCGGTACGTCCCACAGCTGGACGTCGTGGTCCGTGCCGGACGTGGCCAGGGTCTTGCCGTCCCGGGTGAAGGCGGCGGCGAAGATGGGGTACGAGCGGCCGGTCAGGCGGGCGGTCTCCCGGAGCCCGGCCATGTCCCACAGGGCGACGGAGCCCATGTTGTTGGCGTTCTCGGTGACCGCCAGGGTGGTGCCGTCCGGCGCGAAGGTGACGGTGGACCCGCTGCCCGCCAGCTTGCGCGCGGCCGTCCGGCGGTGGCCGGCCACGTCCCACAGGAACAGGTTGCGGTCGTCCCCGACGGTGGCCAGTTTCCTGCCGTCGAGCGAGAAGGCCACCTGCCGGACGGTGTTGGTGTGTCCGCGCAGGGTGGCGAGCATCCGTCCGGTGCGCGCGCCCCACAGCCGCACCGTACGGTCGGCGTGCACGGTGGCGAAGACGTCGTTCTTCGGTGAGAACACCAGGCCGGTGATGACGCCGGGCGGCGCGTCGAGCGTCCGCAGCGGCCGCGGCCGGTCGGCCGACCACAGCGTCAGCGTGCTGCCCGCGGCCGCGATGATCCGGCCGTCCGGGGACACTCCGACCGAGGTCACCGCGCTCTGCCGACCGCCGAGGGTCTCCTGCCGTTCGCCTGCGGAGCGCCACAGCCGGACGGTGCCCGTGTCGTCGTCGGAGGGCGCGGCCAGGGCCGAGCCGTCCCGTGCCCAGGACAGCGCGCCGGGCGTCTCGACGCGCGCGGCGAACTTCTGCGTCGCGTTCCGGGAGTTCACGTCCCACAGCCGGACGATGCCGTCGTAGCTGCCGACGGCGAGGGTGGTGCGGTTCGGCGCCCAGGCCAGGGCCGTGATCCGGTCGGCGGTCCCGGTGAGTTCACCCGTTCTGCGGCGCCCGGCGACGTCCCACAGCAAAACCGTACGGTCGCCGCCGCCGCTGGCGAGGGTCCGGCCGTCCGGGCTGAAGGCCAGCGCGAGCACCGGCTGGAGGTGTCCGTCGAGGGTGGCGAGCGGCCGGTGGGTGCGCGCGTCCCACAGCCGGACCGTGCGGTCGTCGCCGGCCGACGCCAGCACCTTGCCGTCCGGCGAGAAGGCCACCGCCACCACGTTGCCGGTGTGTCCGGCCAGGTCGGCGGCGGGCCGCCGCGAGGCCACGTCCCACAGCCGTACGGCCCTGCCGATCCCGCCGGAGGCGAGGGTGGCGCCGTCACGGGAGAACGCCAGCGACACCACCCGCCCCGAGGGGCCGTCCAGTTCGGCGAACCCGCGGCGGGTCTCGACGTCCCACAGGCGTACGGAGCCGTCGTCCCCGGCGGTCGCGAGGATGCTGCCGTCGGGGCTGAAGGCGAGTGCGTACACGGGGCCGGTGTGGCCGATGAGGGTGCCGAGCATCCGGTCGGCGGCGGTGTCCCACAGTTTGACCGTGCGGTCCACCGAAGCGGTGGCCAGGGTGCGGCCGTCGGGCGCGAAGGCCACCGCGTTCACGACGCCGGTGTGCCCGGTGAACTGGTTGGCGCGGTAGGCGGCGTAGGCGCTGAGCAGGCTGCCGCGCGCCTCCGCCGTCTCCGCCTGCCGGTAGCCGTACAGCGCGGTCAGCGCCGCCGCCTGGGGCTGCTGCTGCCGCAGCTCGCCGGCCTGTGCGGCGTACTGGCGGGACACCGCGATCCGGCGCTGGAGCTCGGCGTCCGACCACTGCTGGATGGCGATGCCCGCCGCGATGAGGGCGAGGACGAGGAGGGCGCTGAGCGACGCGGTGAGCCAGCGCGCGCGGCGGCCCCGCCGCCGGTCGGCTCCGGTGGCGCTGCGCAGGAAGTCCCGTTCCAGGGCGTTGAGCGCGGAGCCGTGCTCATGTGCCCAGGTCCGCGCACCGGCCAGCTGCGCGCCCCGGTAGAGCGCGCCCGCGTCCCGGCCCAGTTCGTGCCACGCCTCGGCGGCGGCGGTGAGCCTGCGGTGGGTGCGCAGCGCCTCCCGGTCCTCGTCGAGCCAGTGCCGCAGCCGGGGCCAGGCCCGGATGACGGCCTCGTGGGCCACCTCGGCCGTGCCCTCGGAGAGCACGACCAGCCGGGCGGCGGCCAGCTTGCGCAGCAGCCCGTCGATCTCGTGCGGGTCGGCGAGGCCGTCCAGTTCGCGGCGGGCCAGCCGCCGCCGGGTGTCCTCCGTGCCCTCGCCGAGCGCGGTCAGCCGCAGGAACACCGCCCGCATCACGTCGCGCTGCCGCGGCGCGGCCTCCTCGTACATCCGCTCGGCGGTCTGTGCGACGGCGCCGCGCATGCCGCCGGAGGCGCGGTAGTCGGCCAGCCGTACGGTGTCGTCGCCGCGGCGGTGCCACGCCTCGCGCATCGCGTGCCCGACCAGCGGCAGCGCGCCCGGCTGGCCGGCCGCCTCGGCGAGCACCGCCTCCACCAGGTCCGCGTCCACCTGGACGCCGGAGCGCACGGCGGGCTCGGCGATGATGTCCCGCAACTCGGCGCGGTTGGGCGGCCCCACGGGCAGCTGGGCGGAGGCGCGGAGGACGGCGACCAGCCCCGGGTGGACGAAGCAGCGTGCGTAGAAGTCGGCCCGGATGCCGATGGCGACCCGGATCCGCCGGTCGGCGGAGCGGGCCAGTCCGGCCACGGCGCCGAGGAAGGCGGTGCGTTCGTCCTCGTCGTCGCAGAGCGTGAAGACCTCTTCGAACTGGTCGACGACCAGCAGCGCACGGTCGGCGTCGGGCCGGGCGGCGAGCCAGGTGCGCAGGGCGAGGTCGAGGGCGGCGGGGTCCTCGTCCGTACGGCGGCGGAGGGCGGCGGCGTGGTCTTGGGGGGTGGGGGTGGCGGGGGTGGTGGGAGTGGCGGGATCGGGTGGGGGGACGGGGATGGTGGGGGCGGGGGTGTCGGTGGGCAGCTCGGCCGGGGCGGCCGGGCTGTCGTCACCTCCGGGCGGTTCCGGTTCCTGGTCCTGGTCCTGGTCCTGCTCCGGTTCCGGTTCTGCCGCCAGGCGGGCCACCGCCGCCGCGAGGGCGTCGAGCGGCCGTGCACCAGGGGTCAGCAGCACCGGGTGCCACTGCGCACCGAGACGGGGCAGCAGCCCGGCCCGCAGCAGGGAGGACTTGCCGCTTCCCGAGGCGCCGAAGACCACGGTGAGCGCGTGCTGTTCGACGCGCACCGACAGTTCCTTGGTGAGGGCCGCGCGGCCGAAGTACTCCGCGGCGTTCGCCGCCTCGAAGGCGGCCAGCCCCGGGTAGGGGCACCGCGCGGTGACCGGTTCGTCGTCGCCGGCCCCGGCCGCGGCCCGCCAGCGCGCCTCCCATTCGGCCCGCTCCCCGCCGCACGCCTGGGCGTAGGCCAGGACGACATCGAGGGTTGCCAGCCGCTCCCCTTTGGCCGCCTCCGCCAGCGTACTGGCCGAGTAGTGCGCCGTTTTGGCGAGCGTGCGGTAGCTCGGCGTCCCGGCCCGCTCCCGCAGCTGCCGTAGTTCCCAGGCGAGCCGTTCCACCGGCCCGGCCTGCGGGTCCACCGGCCGTTCGGGCCGCCCCAGCCGGGGTTTGTGCTGCCCTCCCCCTGCGATCCCCGCCACCTTCTTCCCTGCGCCGGGACCGCCCCCGCGGCCCGGCTCCCCATTGTCCGACTTGTTTGTCCCGTACGAGCTGCACTTTCGGACAACTCCGCGGCGTTGCACAGTCGTAGTCTCCGGCGCCGTCGGGGTGGCAAACGGGGGTGGTGCGAGTACGCACGTCCTCGCACCGCGGCACCCCCGGCGTGCCGGACACACACGCCGGACACACACGTCGGCCCGGCCGTACCGGGCAGATCGCCCCCGATGGCATCCTTGAGACGTTCCGGGCGCGCGCCGGCGGAGGCTGACCGCGCCCGGTCCCGACGGCGGGGAGGGCGCGGGTGGACGGTGAGGCGGGCGCGGCGGTTTCCGGCCGCGGCGTCACGGCGGACTTCTGGTTCGATCCTGTCTGCCCGTACACGTGGGTCGCCGCGCAGTGGATACGGGAGGTGGCCCGGGTCCGCCCGGTGCGGGTGCGTCTGCGGCTGATGAGCCTCCAGGTGCTCAACGAGGACCGGGAGGTCAACCCGGAGGACCCGGACGGCGAGTGGGGCGCGTACCTGTGGGCCCCGGTGCGGGCGTGCGCCGCGGTGGAGCAGCGGTACGGGCAGGAGGCCCTGGGCCGCTTCTACCGCACGCTCGGCACCTGGCTGCACCACAGGGGCGAGTGGGACGGGATCGAGCGCGCGCTGTCGGACGCGGGGCTGCCGCGCGAGGTGGCCGCGGCGGCGTGGACCACGGAGTACGACACGGTGATCCGGGCTTCGCACGCGCGCGCCGTCGCCCTGGTCGGCGCGGATGTCGGTACGCCGGTCATCGCGGTGGGCGGCACGGCCTTCTTCGGGCCGGTGGTCTCCCCCGCGCCACGGGGAGAGGCCGCCGGGCGGCTGTGGGACGGCGCGCTGCTGATGGCCTCCGTACCGGGCTTCTACGAGCTGCGCCGCCCGGCCGCCGCGGAACCGGACTTCGGCCCCGCGCCTGCTGCCGAGAGCGCTGCTCCGGAGTAGGCGGCGGGCACCCGGCCGGGATGCGCGCGGGATTCGGCCGGTACGCGGGCGGGATTCGGCCGGGATTCGGCGGGCCCTTACGTCGGCCATAAGTCGGACGTCCGTCCCTCCACGGGATGACGGGTCCCGCGCAGGTCGCACTTCCGGCCGGTACCGCTTTCCACTCTTCGGGCTGAGGCATCGGCGGCCCCGCCCGACGAAGAATGGAACTGCACCACTCACCCGGCTCCCGTGGCCCTCCCGGCCCCCGGAAACCGGTGTTCCGCCGGGGCCCGCCTACCCCGGCAGCCCGCCCGTCCCCTTCCCTGGAGTTCTCCCGTGTCCTACGCGGCCGCCTTCCCCGCCCCCGCCCGAGCCACCGCGGCCGTCGCCGCCCGTGCCACGGACCTGAGCAAGATCTACGGCGAGGGCGAGACCCGTGTGGTCGCCCTGGACAACGTGTCCGTCGAGTTCGGCCGGGCGCGCTTCACCGCCATCATGGGCCCGTCCGGTTCCGGCAAGTCGACGCTGATGCACTGCATGGCGGGTCTGGACTCCATATCGTCCGGCTCCGCGCTGATCGGGGACACCGAGCTGACGGGCCTGAACGACAAGAAGCTCACCCAGCTGCGCCGCGACAAGATCGGCTTCATCTTCCAGGCGTTCAACCTGCTGCCGACGCTGACCGCCGCCGAGAACATCACGCTGCCGATGGACATCGCGGGCCGCAAGCCCGACCGGCAGTGGCTGGAGCAGGTCATCTCGGCCGTCGGCCTGTCCGGACGCCTCGCGCACCGGCCCGCGCAGCTCTCCGGCGGCCAGCAGCAGCGCGTCGCGGTGGCCCGCGCGCTGGCCTCCCAGCCCGAGATCATCTTCGCCGACGAGCCGACCGGCAACCTCGACTCCCGCTCCGGCGCCGAGGTGCTGGGCTTCCTGCGCGAGTCCGTACGGGCGATGGACCAGACCGTCGTCATGGTCACCCACGACCCGGTCGCCGCCGCCTACGCGGACCGGGTGATCTTCCTCGCCGACGGCCGCATCGTCGAGGAACTGTACGAGCCGACCGCCGACGCCGTCCTGGACCGGATGCGGCTGTTCGACGCCAAGAACCGTACGAACTGACGCCCGCCGCCGACACCTCACCCCAGGACTGACACCACCACCATGTTCCGAACCGCCCTGCGCAACGTGCTCGCGCACAAAGCCCGCCTGATGATGACCGCGCTCGCGGTCCTCCTCGGCGTGGCCTTCGTCTCCGGCACCCTGATCTTCAGCGACACGGTCGGCGAGGCCGTCAAGAAGGCCTCGGCCAAGAGCTTCAAGGACGTCGCCGTCTCCGTACAGTCCACCTCCGGCGACGGACCCCGCATCCCCGAGGACGGGCAGAACCGCTCGACCCTGCTCACCGACCGGCTGGCCGACCAGGTCCGCTCCCTGCCGGGCGTGGCCGCCGTACACGCCAACGTCAGCGGCCGCGCCACCGTCGCCGACAAGGACAACCAGCCGATCGGCAACGACTGGCAGAACGTGGCCACCAACTACCAGCCGGGCGAGGGCGGCAAGGACAGCCGCTACCCGGTCGTCCAGGGCCGCGGCCCGGCCGCGGCCGGCGAGATCGCCCTCGACGAGGCCACCGCGGAGAAGGGCGGCCTGAAGCTCGGCGGCACCGTGCGCTTCGCCACCGACGGACCGGCCCTGCACAAGAAGCTCGTCGGCATCGTCCACTCCGAGGACCCGCAGGTCACCGCGGGCGGCAGCCTCGCGCTGTTCGACACCGCCACCGCGCAGAAGCTGTTCGTGCACCCCGGCCAGTACGACGAACTCGTGGTCGCCGCCCAGCCCGGCACCGACGAGAAGGCGCTGACCGCCGCGGTCGAGAAGCTGCTGCCGAAGGACCGCGCGACGGCGACCAGCGGCGCCGTCCTCGCCGCCGATCAGGCCAGGATGGTCGAGCAGAGCAACCAGGCGATGAGCAAGACGCTGCTGGTCTTCGCCGGTATCGCGCTGTTCGTCGGCATCTTCATCATCGCCAACACCTTCACCATGCTCATCTCCCAGCGCAGCCGCGAGATCGCGCTGATGCGGGCGATCGGCGCCTCCCGCCGCCAGGTGGTGCGCTCGGTGCTGGCCGAGGCGGGCCTGCTCGGCCTGGTCTCCTCCGTCATCGGCTTCGCCCTCGGCACCGGCATCGCGGTCACCATGCGCTCCGTGCTCAACGCCAACGGCGCCGGCTTCCCCGACGGCCCGCTGGTCATCAGCCCCGGCGCCGTCCTGTCCGCGCTCGGCGTCGGCGTCCTGGTGACCGTACTGGCCGCCTGGCTGCCCTCCCGCAAGGCCGCGAAGATCGCCCCGGTCGAGGCGCTGAACACGGTGGACGCGGCGCCCAAGCTGCGCGGCCTGGTCGTCCGCAACACCATCGGCGCGGTCGTCACCGGCCTCGGCGTCGCGATCATGCTCTACGTGTCCACCCTGAAGGACGCCGAGGACATGATGACGCCCATGGCGGGCTCGGCGCTCACCCTGGTCGGCGTCATCATCCTCGCGCCGCTGCTGTCCCGGCCGCTGGTCACGCTGGCCGGCAAGGTCACCACCCGGATCTTCGGCATCAGCGGCAAGCTGGCCAAGGAGAACGCGCTGCGCAACCCGCGCCGGACCGCCGCCACCGCCTCCGCCCTGATGATCGGCCTCACCCTGATCACCGGTATGACGGTCGTCGGCGTCTCGGGCCAGCGGGCCTCGGACGAGATGGCCGCCCAGGGCCTGACCGCGGACTACCAGGTCGGTACGGCCAACTTCCTCGGCCTGGACCCCGAACTGACGAAGAAGGCCGCGAAGCTGCCCGGCGTGCAGGCGGCGGTACCCCTGCGCTCGGCCGCCTTCGAGACGAACGGCGGCGACGGCTACGGCTCGATCTCCGGCACCGACCTCGCGCACCTCGACAAGGTCGCCGACCTCCGGTTCGTCAGCGGGTCGCTGGACGCCGTGCGCGACGGCGGGGTCGCGGTCTCCCGCAGCCGGGCGGAGAAGCTGCACTGGAAGACGGGCGAGACCCACGACGTCGGCTTCTTCACCGGCACGGAGAAGAAGGAGAAGGCCCGGCTCAAGGTCGCCGGCATCTACGAGGACAACGCCACCATCGGTGACCTGTTCGGCCCCACCGCGCTGGTCGACCCGCACGTCAAGCCCCTCAAGGACGAGAAGGTCCTGATCAAGACGGCCAACGGGCCCGACGCCGCGCTGGAGAAGGAGATCCGCAAGGCCCTCGGCGACAGCCCGCTGCTCAAGGTGCAGGACAAGGACGCGCTCCGCAAGGAGAACGCGGGCAGCATCGACACGGTCCTGAACATGGTCTACGGGCTGCTCGGCATGGCCGTGATCATCGCGGTGGTCGGTGTCGTCAACACCCTGGCCATGTCGGTCTTCGAACGCACCCGGGAGATCGGGATGCTGCGCGCCATCGGCCTGGCCCGCAGCGGCATCAAGCAGATGGTCCGTCTCGAATCCGTCGTCATCTCGCTGTTCGGCGCGGTGCTCGGCATCGGCGTGGGCATCTTCCTCGCCTGGGCCGGCGGCAAGCTGACGGCCTCCTCGATGCCGATGTACGAAATGATCCTGCCGTGGGGCCGCCTGGGCATCTTCCTGGCCATCGCCCTGGTCGTCGGCGTCCTCGCCGCCGCCTGGCCGGCCCGCCGCGCCGCCCGGCTGAACATGCTGGAGTCCATCGGCGCCCAGTAACCGCGCCGAAGGCACCCCCGCCGTCTGCCCCGTCCCCTCTCCCCCAGGGACGGGGCAGACGTTTTGCGTACGCGGCAGGGCGCCGGGGGTTCGCCCGCCCCGAAAGGGCAACCCGCACCGGCATGGCAGCCGAAGCCGGACCCACGTCCGAGAAACCCACCGCCCTCATCGCCCACTCCTGGTGGTCCGTACTGCGGCGTACGGCCAAGGAGTTCGTGGACGACGAGCTTCCCGACCGCGCCGCCGCCCTCACCTACTACGGGGTGCTCTCCCTCTTCCCCGCACTGCTGGTGCTCGTCTCGATGCTCGGGGTGATCGGGAAGTCGGCGGCCGACGCCGTCCTCGGCTCCCTCGAAGAGATCACGCCGGAAGCCGCGCAGCAGATCCTGCGCGGCGCGGTGCGCCAGCTCCAGGACGGGCCCGGCGCGGGCGGCGTCCTCGCCGTGCTGGGGCTGCTGGCCGCGCTGTGGTCGGCCTCCAGCTACATCGCGGCCTTCATCCGCAGCGCCAACGCCGTCTACGACCTGCCGGAGGGGCGTCCGGCGTGGAAGACCCTGCCGCTGCGGCTCGGCGTCACGGTCGTGCTGATGATGCTGCTGGCCGCCAGCGCGGTGATCGTGGTCTTCACCGGCTCGCTGGCCCGGCAGGCGGGCCGCGGCCTGGGCATCGGCGACACGGGCCTCGCGGTCTGGTCGGTCGCCAAGTGGCCCGTCCTGGTCCTGCTCGTGGTGCTGATGATCACCATCCTGTACCGCGCCACGCCCAACGTCCGGGACCAGGGACTGCGGTGGCTGACCCCCGGCAGCTTCCTGGCCGTCGCGCTGTGGCTGGCCGCCTCGGCGGGCTTCGCGCTGTACGTGGCGAACTTCGGCTCGTACAACAAGACGTACGGCACCCTGGCGGGCGTCATCATCTTCCTGGTCTGGGTGTGGCTGTCGAACCTGGCGGTCCTGCTGGGCCTGGAGTTCGACGCCGAGCTGGCCCGGCAGCGGGCCATCGCCGAGGGCCGCCCGTCGCGGGAGGAGCCGTACGTGGAGCCGCGCGACACGCGCACCTGGCCGGACCGCCTGCGGTGGCCGCGACGGCGCCGCCGTACGGCGCGCGAGCCGTCGCCGGACCTCTGAGAGCCCGTGCCACGGGAGCGCCGTCCCCCGAACGGGCACTGCCCCAAAAAGGTGAGCGTCTGCACCACCGCCGCCCCCAGCGGGTACCTCTGACCTTCCGGAGCCCCACCCACGGCGCGGACCCGAGCGCCTTCGAGTGCTGAAGGAAACCGAGAGCAGTGACAGACGTAGCAAGCCAGGGACCGGCACCCGGCGACGACCGCCCGGTGCTCACCAACCGGCAAGGCCATCCGGTCTACGACAACCAGAACCAACGGACGGTCGGCGCGCGCGGACCGGCCACGCTGGAGAACTACCAGTTCCTCGAAAAGATCAGCCACTTCGACCGGGAGCGCATCCCCGAGCGGGTCGTGCACGCCCGCGGCGTGACCGCGTACGGCTACTTCGAGAGCTACGGGAAGTGGGGCGACGAGCCCGTCGGCCGCTACACCCGCGCCAGACTGTTCCAGGACGCCGGCCAGCGCACCGAGGTGGCCGTGCGGTTCTCCACCGTGATCGGCGGCCGGGACTCCTCGGAGGCGGCCCGTGACCCGCGCGGCTTCGCGGTGAAGTTCTACACCGAGGACGGCAACTGGGACCTGGTCGGCAACAACCTGGGGGTCTTCTTCATCCGGGACGCCATCAAGTTCCCCGACGTCATCCACTCTCTGAAGCCCGACCCGGTCTCGCACGAGCAGAAGCCGGCCCGCATCTTCGACTTCATGTCGCAGACGCCGGAGTCGATGCACATGCTGGTCAACCTGTTCAGCCCGCGCGGCATCCCCGCCGACTACCGGCACATGCAGGGCTTCGGCGTCAACACCTACAAATGGGTGAACGAGAAGGGCGACACCGTCCTGGTCAAGTACCACTGGCTGCCCAAGCAGGGCGTACGCAGCATGACGGAGGAGGACGCCGCCGCCGTCCAGGCCGGGGAGCTGGGCCACGCCACCAAGGACCTGTACGAGGCGATCCGCCGCGGTGACCACCCCGAGTGGGAGCTGGTCGTCCAGATGATGGACGACCACGGCCACCCGGAGCTGGACTTCGACCCGCTGGACGACACCAAGACCTGGCCCGAGCAGGACTTCCCGCCCCGGCCGGTGGGCCGCATGGTCCTGGACCGCACCGTCGGCAACTACTTCGCCGAGAACGAGCAGATCTCCTTCGGCACCGGCGTCCTCGTCGACGGCCTGGACTTCTCCGACGACAAGATGCTCGTCGGCCGGACCTTCTCCTACAGCGACACCCAGCGCTACCGCGTCGGCCCGAACTACCTCCAGCTCCCCGTCAACAGCGCCAAGCACGCCACCGTGCACACCAACCAGCGCGACGGCCTGATGGCGTACGAGCAGGACCAGCACGGGCAGAACCCGGAGGTGAACTACGAGCCGTCGGTCACCGGGGGCCTGCGGGAGGGCACGTACCCGACCCACGACGAGCAGGGGCCGGAGATCCGTGGCCGGCTGACCCGCAAGCGCGTCCCGCGTACCAACGACTACCTCCAGGCCGGGCAGCGTTTCCGCCTCATGGAGGGCTGGGAGCGCGACGACCTCGTCAAGAACCTCACCGACCTGATCTCCCAGGCCGCCCGGCCGGTCCAGGAGCGGATGGTGTGGCACTTCCTGCTGGTCGAGAACGAGCTCGGCCTGCGCGTCGGTGAGGGGATGGGCATCGGCCCGAAGGACGTCGCCCATCTGGAGCCCCTGACGGGCCAGGACCTGACGGACGAGGACCACGAGCGGCTGTCCCGCCTCGGCGACAACCCGCCGCGCGACGTCTCCGGGCTCACCATGACCCACTGCGTACCCGACACGCGGCATACCGTCCCCTCCTGACGGGCACGGTGAACGCACGGACGACGCCATGAGGCACGGCCCCGCGGGCGATCCGGCGGGGCCGTGTTCCGTGCGCACCAGGGTGGCCCTCCCCGCCTGACGCGCGAGAGGCGCCACGGGAGGAGGAACGATCGGGCATGGCAGCGGCGAAGCGGTACGCGGTCGCGGCATCGGGGCAGTGGGTGGACGACGAAGACGGGCGGCGGCTGCCCGCGGGCGAGGTGCACGCCTGGGAACAGGGGCTGAACCAGACCGTGTGCGGCCTCTCGCTCAGCCGCTCGCAGCTGGCGCGCTTCCCGCACGTCGTATGGCCCGACATCCTGCCCGAGTCCGGCGGGGCCGCGGACCGCGTCCAGCGGGTGTGCCCGCGCTGCGCGTCCGTCGCCGGGCGCCGGGGCGGCGACGCCCGCCCCCGCTGGCACCGCACCAACCCCCGGCCGTGACGGCGTACGGACTCAGCCGGGCCAGGTGCCGGTGGCCTTGCGGACGGCCACCGCGCCGCTGCGGTCCACGGCCGCCTTGACCACCGCGAGCGTCGCGCCCTGGAGCGCGGCGGCGGGCAGCACCTCGCGCCAGCGGCGTTCCTCGTCCATGGCCTTCGGCGCGTCCTCCTCTCCGCCGACGACCTTCCACAGGCGCTTGAACACCATCCCGGCCAGCACCCCGCCGAGGACGCCGAACACCGTCCCCAGGGGCTTGTAGAGAAGTTTGATCATCAGTCGTGTCCTTTGTTCCGGCAGGCCCGCCGGGCCGTGCCGCCCGCTCCGGCTGCGGCGGGACCCGCCGGCCCGTCCGTCCGGTGATCCACGAAATCGCTCATCCCGGTCACGCCTCCTTCCTCGTGCGCGCCGGGTACCTCTTCCCGGGCCGGTTAACCGGAACGTTGGCCCGTACGGGTGCCGGACAGCGCACGTACGGGTGCCGGGCCGCGCACAGACGGGTGCCGGGCCACGCAAAAGGCGCGCGCTCCCCGGCAGGGGAACGCGCGCCTCAGGATGCGGGCGGGTCAGAAGACCGACTCGGCCTCGTCCATCCGGTTCACCGGCACGGTCTTCAGCTCGGTGACCGCGTCGGCCAGCGGGCTCATCACGATGTCCGTGCCGCGCAGGGCGGTCATGTGGCCGAAGTCGCCGCGGTGCGCGGCCTCGACGGCGTGCCAGCCGAAGCGGGTGGCCAGCACGCGGTCGTACGCGGTGGGCGTGCCGCCGCGCTGGACGTGGCCGAGGATGACCGGGCGGGCCTCCTTGCCGAGGCGGTGCTCCAGCTCGCGGGCGAGGGCGGTGCCGATGCCCTGGAAGCGCTCGTGGCCGTACTGGTCGATCTCGCCGTGGCCGTAGTCCATCGTGCCCTCGGCGGGGTGGGCGCCCTCGGCGACGCAGATCACGGCGAACTTCTTGCCCCGGTCGAAACGCTCCTCGACCATGCTGACCAGGTCGTTCACGTCGAAGGGCCGCTCCGGCAGGCAGATGCCGTGGGAGCCGCCGGCCATCCCGGACTCCAGCGCGATCCAGCCCGCGTGCCGGCCCATGACCTCGACGACCATGACCCGCTGGTGCGATTCGGCGGTCGTCTTGAGGCGGTCGATGGCCTCGGTGGCGACGCCGACGGCGGTGTCGAAGCCGAAGGTGCGGTCGGTGGCGGAGATGTCGTTGTCGATGGTCTTGGGCACACCGACGATCGGCAGACCCGCGTCGGCGAGCATCTTCGACGCGGTGAGCGTGCCCTCGCCGCCGATGGGAATGAGCACGTCGATGCCGTACTCACGGGCCAGGTCCTTGCCGTTCTCGCACGCCTCGCGCAGCCGGGCGCGCTCCAGGCGGGCGGAGCCGAGGATGGTGCCGCCGCGGGCCAGGATGCCGCTGACGGCGTCCAGGTCCAGCTTGCGGTACCGCCCGTCGAGCAGGCCCTTGAATCCGTCCTCGAAACCGATGACCTCGTCGCCGTGGCCCGTGAGGGCCCGGTGCACCACCGAACGGATCACAGCGTTGAGGCCGGGGCAGTCGCCGCCCGCGGTGAGGACTCCGATACGCATGGTGCTGTGTCTCCTGTGTGCTCGCTGTTGGTTCTTGTGAGCCGGTCCGATTGTTTCACGGGCCGACAGGCGTTGCCCTCACAGCGTCGGGCACCACTGCGGCTGCCCGCTGACACATGCGTAAAACTGGAGGCGCGGC
This sequence comes from Streptomyces sp. CB02923, assembly GCF_001905005.1. Lineage (GTDB taxonomy): Bacteria > Actinomycetota > Actinomycetes > Streptomycetales > Streptomycetaceae > Streptomyces. The sequence continues at coordinate 179,173 of NZ_LWKZ01000001.1, forward strand.
TTAACCACAGCCGCAGGTATTGTCAAGAGGGGCAAGCTCACCATAACGGGAAATTTGACCTTGCGAAGCGACGGAATGGATCGGAGAGCACGCGTGACGCGCAGCGTGTACGTAACCGGTATCGATCGCGGCGACGGCCGGCAGGTCGTCGAGCTGGGAGTCATGGAACTCCTGACCCGCCACGTGGACCGGGTGGGCGTCTTCCGCCCGCTGGTGCACGACGGACCCGACCGTTTGTTCGAACTCCTGCGGGCCCGCTACCGGCTCTCCCAGCCCGCCGAAACCGTCTTCGGTCTCGGTTACGAGGAGGCCGCCCGCCTCCAGGCCGAGCAGGGCACCGACGAGCTGGTCTCCCAGCTCGTCGAACGCTTCCACCGGGTCGCCAGGGACCACGAGTACGTGCTGGTGCTCGGCTCCGACTACGCGGCCACCAGCCTGCCGGCCGAGCTGAACCTCAACGCCCGGCTGGCGAACGAGTTCGGCGCCGCGGTGCTGCCCGTCGTCGGCGGCCAGGGCCAGGAGGCCGAGTCGGTACGCTCCGAGGCCCGCAACGCCTACCAGGCCTACCACTCGCTGGGCTGCGACGTCGTCGCGCTGATCGTCAACCGGGTGGCGCCCGCACAGCACCCGGTCGTCGCCGGACAGCTCTCCGCCCACCTGCCCGTGCCCTGCTACGCGCTCCCCGAGGACGGCGCCCTCTCCGCGCCCACCATCGGCCAGATCGTGCACGCGCTCGGCGCCGAGGTGCTGCTCGGCGACGACTCCGGGCTGGCCCGCGACGCCCGCGACTTCGTCTTCGGCGGCGCCATGCTGCCGACCTTCCTCAAGGCGCTGACCCCCGGCTGCCTGGTCGTGACCCCCGGCGACCGCGCCGACCTGGTCATCGGCTCGCTCGCCGCGCACAGCGCCGGGGCCCCGTCCATAGCCGGCGTGCTGCTGACCCTCGACGAGCGTCCGGGCCCCGACATCATGGCGCTGGCCAACCGGCTCGCCCCCGGCACACCGGTGATCTCGGTGTCCGGCGGTTCCTTCCCGACCGCGGCGGAGCTGTTCGCCGTCGAGGGCAAGCTGAACGCCGCCGCGCCGCGCAAGGCGGAGACCGCGCTCGGCCTGTTCGAGCGGCATGTGGACACCGCGGAGCTGACGAACCGTATCTCCGTCGCCCGCTCCGGCCGCGTCACGCCGATGATGTTCGAGCACGAGCTGATCGAGCGCTCCCGCGCGGGCCGCCGCCGGGTCGTCCTGCCGGAGGGCAACGAGGAGCGGGTGCTGCGCGCCGCCGACGTGCTGCTGCGCCGCGACGTGTGCGACCTGACGCTGCTCGGCGAGGAGGCGGCCGTCCGCAAGCGCGCCGCCGACCTCGCCATCGACCTGGACGGCGCGCAGATCATCGACCCGCAGGTCTCCCCGTTGCGCGAGCGCTTCGCCGAGCTGTACGGCAAGCTCCGCGCCCACAAGGGCGTCACCTACGAGCTGGCGTACGACGTCGTCGCGGACATGTCGTACTTCGGCACCCTGATGGTGCAGGAGGGTCTGGCCGACGGCATGGTCTCCGGCGCGGTGCACTCCACCGCGGCGACCATCCGCCCCGCCTTCGAGATCATCAAGACCAAGCCGGGGGCGCAGATCGTCTCCTCGGTGTTCTTCATGTGCCTGGCCGATCGCGTCCTGGTCTACGGCGACTGCGCCGTCAACCCGGACCCGGACGCCGAGCAGCTCGCCGACATCGCCATCCAGTCGGCGGCCACCGCCGCGCAGTTCGGCGTCGAGCCGCGGATCGCGATGCTGTCGTACTCCACCGGCACCTCCGGCTCCGGCGCGGACGTCGACAAGGTGCGCAAGGCCACCGAGCTGGTCCGCGACCGCCGCCCCGACCTGCTGGTCGAGGGCCCGATCCAGTACGACGCGGCCGTGGACGCCGCGGTGGCGAAGACGAAGCTGCCGGAATCCGAGGTCGCCGGGCGGGCCACCGTGCTGGTCTTCCCGGACCTGAACACCGGCAACAACACCTACAAGGCCGTACAGCGCTCGGCCAACGCGGTCGCCGTCGGGCCCGTGCTCCAGGGCCTGCGCAAGCCGGTCAACGACCTCTCGCGCGGCGCGCTCGTCCAGGACATCGTCAACACCGTGGCCATCACGGCCATCCAGGCGCAGGGTGCGGCGCCGGGCGGCTCGCCCGCCGCCGACGCCTGACGCCCCTCGCCGCCCGCCCCCCGCACCCAACCGAAGGCTGCTTCATGACTGCCAACGCCACCCGCGTCCTCGTCCTCAACTCCGGCTCGTCGTCGGTGAAGTACCAGCTGCTCGACATGCGCGACGGCTCCCGGCTCGCCGTGGGCCTCGTCGAGCGCATCGGTGAGGAGACCTCGCGCCTGGCGCACACCCCGCTGGCCACCGGCGGTGACAAGCGCGAGAACGAGGCCCGGATAGCCGACCACGAGGAGGCGCTCAAGGCGGTCGCCGACGAGCTGTCCGCGGACGGGCTCGGCCTGGACTCGCCGGAGCTGGCGGCGATCGGCCACCGGGTGGTGCACGGCGGCCTGAAGTTCACCGAGCCGACGGTGATCGACGACGCCGTGCTCAAGGAGATCGAGCGGCTGGTGCCGGTGGCGCCGCTGCACAACCCGGCGAACATCACCGGGATCAGGACGGCCCAGGCGCTGCGCCCCGACCTCCCGCAGGTCGCGGTCTTCGACACCGCCTTCCACACCACGATGCCGGAGCACGCGGCGCGCTACGCCATCGACGTGGAGACGGCCGACACCCACCGCATCCGCCGGTACGGCTTCCACGGCACCTCGCACGCCTACGTCTCGCGCAAGACCGCCGAGCTGCTCGGCAAGGCGCCCGAGGACGTCAACGTCATCGTGCTGCACCTGGGCAACGGCGCCTCCGCCTCGGCGGTGGCCGGCGGCCGCTGCGTGGACACCTCCATGGGGCTGACCCCGCTGGAGGGCCTGGTCATGGGCACCCGCTCCGGTGACATCGACCCGGCCGTGGTCTTCCACCTCAAGCGGGTGGCGGGCATGGACGCGGACGAGGTCGACGAGCTGCTCAACAAGAAGAGCGGCCTGGTCGGGCTGTGCGGCGACAACGACATGCGGGAGATCCGCCGCCGTATCGACGAGGGCGACCAGCGGGCGACGCTCGCCTTCGAGATCTACATCCACCGGCTGAAGAAGTACATCGGCGCCTACAGCGCGGTGCTGGGCCGGGTGGACGCGGTGGTGTTCACCGCGGGCGTCGGCGAGAACGCCGCCCCGGTGCGCGAGGCCGCGGTCACCGGCCTGGAGGAGCTGGGGCTGGCGGTGGACGCCGACCTGAACTCCGTACGGTCCGACGAGGCGCGGCTGATATCGCCGGAGTACGCGCGCGTCGCGGTCGCCGTCGTCCCCACCGACGAGGAGCTGGAGATCGCCGACCAGACATACGCCCTGGTCGGCAACTGAACATACGCCCTGGTCGGCAACTGACCTCCGGCACAACCGGCCGGGTGCCGGCGCCCCTGCGTACGGCGCCCGGCCGGACCTCGCACCCGGGCACCCGAGCCCCAATAATTCCGCTCCGAAACAAACGATAGGATTGAGCCATGCGCCGTTCCAAAATCGTCTGCACCCTGGGCCCCGCCGTCGACTCCTACGACCAGCTGAAGACGCTGATCGAGGCCGGCATGAACGTGGCCCGATTCAACATGAGCCACGGCACCCACGCGGAGCACGAGGAGCGCTACCACCGCGTTCGCAAGGCCGCCGAGGAGACGGGCCGCGCCATCGGCGTGCTGGCCGACCTCCAGGGCCCCAAGATCCGCCTGGAGACCTTCGCCGACGGCCCCGTGGAGCTGGTGCGCGGTGACGAGTTCGTCATCACCACCGAGGACGTGCCCGGCGACAAGACCATCTGCGGCACGACCTACAAGGGCCTGCCCGCCGACGTCTCCAAGGGCGACCCGGTCCTGATCAACGACGGCAATGTCGCGCTCCAGGTCGTCGAGGTCGACGGCCCGCAGGTGCGCTGCATCGTCATCGAGGGCGGCGTCATCTCCGACCACAAGGGCATCAACCTGCCCGGCGCGGCGGTCAACGTCCCGGCGCTGTCCGAGAAGGACATCGACGACCTGAAGTTCGCCCTGAACATGGGCTGCGACCTGGTCGCCCTGTCCTTCGTGCGGGACGCCAAGGACGTCAACGACGTGCACCGCGTCATGGACGAGGTCGGCCGCCGCGTCCCGGTGATCGCCAAGGTGGAGAAGCCGCAGGCGGTCGCCAACATGGAGCAGGTCGTCGCGGCCTTCGACGGCGTCATGGTGGCCCGTGGCGACCTCGCCGTGGAATACCCGCTGGAGAAGGTCCCGATGGTGCAGAAGCGCCTTGTGGAGATGTGCCGGCGGAACGCCAAGCCGGTGATCGTGGCGACCCAGATGATGGAGTCGATGATCACCAACTCGCGGCCGACCCGCGCCGAGGCGTCCGACGTCGCCAACGCGATCCTGGACGGCGCCGACGCGGTCATGCTCTCCGCCGAGTCCTCGGTCGGCCAGTACCCGATCGAGACCGTCAAGACGATGTCGAAGATCGTCGAGGCGGCCGAGGAGGAGCTGCTGTCCAAGGGCCTGCAGCCGCTGGTCCCGGGCAAGAAGCCCCGTACGCAGGGCGGCGCGGTGGCCCGCGCGGCCGCCGAGATGGCCGACTTCCTCGACGGCAAGGCGCTGATCGCCTTCACCAAGTCCGGTGACACCGCCCGCCGCCTGTCCCGTTACCGCTCGGCCCAGCCGATCCTGGCCTTCACCACGGACGCCGCCACCCGCAACCAGCTCGCGCTGAGCTGGGGCGTGGAGACCTTCGTCGTCCCGCACGTGGAGCACACCGACGAGATGGTCGACCTGGTCGACGCCGAGCTGCTCAAGCTCCAGCGCTACAACGACGGCGACACCATGATCATCACGGCCGGTTCGCCCCCCGGCGTCCCCGGCACCACCAACATGGTCCGCGTCCACCACCTGGGCGGCGAGCGCGCCTGACGCGCCAGGACTGAACACGGCTGTGGGCCGCATCCCGTACGGGGTGCGGCCCACTGTCGTACGCCGGGGGCGGCGGTTCAGTCCGTGACCGACTGGTGCAGCCCCGGAATGGTCAGGGTGCCGCCGAACTGGCCCGCCTGGGTGATCTTCACCTTGGTGAAGTACGCGAACGGGACGTTGAGGGGCGGCGGGTGCTCCGGGTCGAAGACGATCGGTATGAGGCCGAAGAGGTTGCCCTGGAGGCGCTCGGTGTACATGGTGACCTTGCCGCCGCGGATCGTCGAGGTGGAGCCCTGGGCCGCCTGGACGTGGTACTTCTTCCCGGCCTGGCCGTCGACGATCTGGTGGAGGTCGCCGATGTCGATGCTGTCGGCGGTGAACTTCAGGGCCTGCTTGGTGCGGCCGTTCGGCATCGTGAGGTTGACGACGCCCTCGTAGTCCAGGCCGCGCAGGGTCAGGCCGCTGGACTCCAGGTACCAGGGCTGGACCGGGACGGTGGCCGGGGCCTGCTCGTCCTTGCCCGCGGCCTTCTTCTCCTCGACGCAGGGGAACGGCTTCTTGCCGTCCGCGTCGGGGGCGTTCGGGTCGGCGCTGCCACTGGGGGACGGGGAGGGCGTCGGGAGGGCGTCGTCCGCCTTGTCCTTGGCGTCCTCGGCGTCCTTGGAGTCCTTGGCGTCGTCCCCGGTCTTTCCGGGCTTTCCGGCCTTGCCGGTGGCGTCACCGGCCGCCTCGCCCGGCTTGCCGGTGGTGTCCTCCAGCGGGCCGGTGGCCTTGCCGCCGGGCTTGCCGGACGTACCGCCGGAGCCCTGGTCCGCGGGTGCGGAGGAGGACGGGGACGGGGACGAGCCCGGGGTGCCCGGCCCGTCGTCGCCGGGGTGGAAGACGTCGTGCAGCTTCTTGCCCACGCCCAGCGGGTCGTACCAGGGATTGCGCTCCGTGGGAGAGGCGGAGGGGGACGGGGATGCCTGCTTGCCCGTGGACGGCGACGGGTCGGGCTCGGGGGCCGACCCGCTCTTGTCCGGGGCCGGGGTGGAGGCGCCGGGGGCGGGGGTGTCCGGACCGGTGCCCTCGGCGGAGCCCTTGTCCTTGCCCGCCTTGTCCTCGGCGGCCTGGTCCTTGCCCGTCTTCTCCTTCTCGGCCTTGTCCTTGGCGGCCTTGTCCTTCTCCGCCTTCTCCTTCTCCGCCTTCTCCTTCGCCTGCTGCTCCGCCGTGTCGGGAGCGCTGACGCACGGGCCCTTCTTGAACGGGTTCTCCGGCTGCGGCTTGGCCATCGCCAGCTGCGGTGTCAGGCCCATGCCCATCAGGACGGCGGAGGGCATCGCGGCTATGGCTATCGCCTTGCCGGCGGGCACGTGCAGCCGGGTCAGCAGCGGCTTGCGCGGGGCCGCGTGGCGCGGCCCCGTTCTCGCGCCGGCCGCCGCGTTCGTCTCGTGCAGCTCGTCACCCGGCACTGTGCCTCCCGTTCGCCCCGTCGACCGGGCTCGCTCCTGACAGGTGGTCCGGTGTGCCGCCCGCGGACCGGGCCGGTTCGTCGCCCTTGGAGGCGCGGGGCTTGCCCGGCGCCCAGGAGACCCCCAGCGCGCCGCCGATCAGGCCCAGCAGGAAGCCGACCAGGAAGGCGCCGAAGTTGGAGACCACCAGGGAGACCAGGGACAGCAGGATCGCCGCCACGCCCGCGAAGACGCGGGAGGCGGGCTGGAACCACATGGTCAGGCCGAGGACGACCAGGAGTACGCCGATGATCAGCGAGCCGGCGCCCGCGGTCGTCGCCATCCGGACGGTCAGGGAGCCGATCGTGAGGTTCGCGTAAGGGATGTACATGATCGGGAAGCCGGCCAGCAGCGTCAGCACCCCGCCCCAGAACGGGCGCTGACCTCGCCACTCCCTAAACGAAATGCGCTTGCGGCCGATGCTTGCGTTCAGCCGTGGTCGCGTGTCGGCGCTCATGTCGTACAGCTCCTCGGGACTGGCTAATCGGTGGTACGTGCGCTGGGTGCGTGCCTGCTGCACCGGCTGTGGGCGTACGGGTGCGGGGCGGGTGGGGCGGCGGGCGGTGCCGCCGCCCGGCGCGCGCCCCGCACCCGTACGCTCAGTGCGTCAGTAGCACTCGTTCTTGCCGCGGCTGACGTTCATGTGCAGGCCGCTGAGCTTGAACGTGCCGGCCGTGGTGGCCCAGGCGCGCTGCTTGACGTCTTCGAAGTGCACCTTGTCGGCCTGCTGGGCGAAGGAGCCGGGGAGGTAGTCCCCCCTGCCGCCCTCGCCGCGCTTGGCCGGGCCGGGTCCCTTGGTGGTGTCGTCCACCGAGACGCCGATGTCCACGTTGGTGAACGTCGCGTTGGTCTTCAGGTCGTCGGCGTCGATGTACAGCGTCTTCGCGTAGACCCGGGGGTCCTTATTCTTGCTGCTGCCCGCCTCCAGCCGCATCGTCACGTCGCCGAAGATCGGCACCGGCACGACGACCGACTGACACAGGTCGGTGATCTCCGCGGAGTTCATGCCGACCACGGCCACCGGGTGCGCACCCGTCTTGCCCTTGTCGAGGGCTCCGTACTGGACGAACCCGTCACCGTCCAGTTCCGACGCGGTGACCTTGAACTGCTGACCGGAGACGCTGAACGACGCCGCCAGCGCACCCTGCGCGATGGCGACTCCGATGGCAGCCGTCGCCGCGACGCTCGGCACCATGACAACGGCGAACCGCTTCCATCTGGTCCCGCCACGAGCCAGGGACTCCATGACTTTCCTCCTTCTCGGACGTACATCTCCGGTTGCGGTCCGGGTCTTGGGAAGACGGCGGCCGTACCTGGGATGGGAGAAGTGCTACGTCCTCGGGAAGGAGAGCGCCCGTATCGAAAAGGCGTACAGGCGTACGGCGTTCCGAAGCACCGGCGATCACCCCCGAGCGACAACCACTGGCCGCGCTGACGCGCGGCCCTTGTCGGACAGGCCCTGCCGGGTGAGCAGGAACCCCCCTGTCCAGGACCGGTGGCGGTGCCGCCGGCCACTCGGTGGGGACCCATGAACCCCGCGGCGCCGACCGGTTGCCGGGCGGCGGGAATGGACCGAGCGTGGCCGATCGTGGTGCATCGGCGGCTGTCGCACAAGGGGTTCGTTACTTGCGAGTAACGGAGAGGTAACCGCGCCACGACGGCGCGAAATCGACCGGGCACCCAGGGTTGTCGCCCTCAGCGAGGGGATGCCGGGGAATCGGGGAGGAATGCCGACAAACCACCACCCTCCTCTTACTCCAAGTAACAGCGGCCACGATTGCCAAGATTTGGTAAAACGTGGCCGCCGCTGAGGGTGGGGCCCGCGCGCTTCAGGAGGCGCGGGAGACCGGACACCGAGGGGTCAGAACAGGACCCGCGCCAGTGCCGTACGGGCCGAGATCACCCGCGGATCGTCGGTGCCGATGACCTCGAAGAGCTCCAGCAGCCGTACGCGCGCCGCCTCGCGGTCCTCGCCCGCCGTGCGCCGGACGGTCTCCACCAGCCGCCCGAAGGCGTCCTCGACATGACCGCCGACCAGGTCCAGGTCGGCCGCCTTGATCTGGGCCCGCACGTCGCCGGGGCCGTCGGCCGCCGCCTTGCGCACCTCCTGCGGGTCCAGGTCGCTCACCCGGCGCAGCAGTTCGGCCTGCGCCAGGCCCAGCTTGGCCTCCGGGTTGCCCGGGTCGTCGGAGAGCACGTTCCGGTACGCCTGGACGGCGCCGTCGAGGTCGCCGTTGTCCAGCGCCTGGTTCGCGGTCTCCAGCAGGGCGTCGTACGGGCCGACCGGCTCGGGGGCGTCCTCCTGGGGTGCCGCGCCGGCCGGGTCGACGGGCGCGCCCACGATCCCGAACTGCTGCTCGGCGGCCTGGACGAGCTGGTCCAGCACCTGGCGGATCTGCGCCTCCGGGGCCGCGCCCTGGAACAGCGGGATCGGCTGGCCCGCGACGACCGCGAAGACCGCCGGGATGCCCTGCACACCGAACTGCTGGAACAGCGCCTGGTTGGCGTCGACGTCGATCTTGGCCAGGACGAATTTGCCGGCGTACTCCCCCGCCAGCCGCTCCAGGAGCGGGCCGAGCTGCTTGCACGGCTCGCACCACTCGGCCCAGAAGTCGATGACGACCGGGACCTCGGTGGAGCGCTGGAGGATGTCCTGCTGGAATCCCGCCTCGTCGACGTCGAACACCAGAGGGGCGCCGCCCGTGGGCCGGCCGGAGCGGACCGCTTCGGCGCGGGCCTGCTCCGCCTTCTGCTTCGCTTCCCCGGCCGCCTTCACCGCGGCGAGGTCGACGGCTCCACTCATGGACATGTTGCGTGGCTGCATGCGCCTATCCTCCCCCCTCCGGCGTACCGTTGCGAAAAGCGGTGCCGAAAATTCACGGTGCGCGAAAAACGCGCGGCGCGGGGTCCGTCCGTGCGGCCTGCCGGTGTGCCGGCGCAGGACGGGAGTGCCGCGTTTCCACCGGCCGCGCGGGCCGGTGACACCTTCGTGGCCCCGGGTCCCCACCCGCGGCCTGTGGTTGTCGCGTCCGGGGCAGGCCGGGCGGCCCACCCTTTCGCTACGACCCGTAGCGTAACTGTCCGGCGCCCGGACCCGGCAACCCCTGCCGCGAACCGTACGAGTGATCTGCCTCACGAGGGCGGGCCCGCGGCAGGCTACTGGCCGGTATGGTCGCCCCCATGCACCGCTGCCCCCTCACCGGCACCAGCTCCCCCGCGGGCCGTGCGGGCTCCCGGAGCCGTACGGGCCGGCCGCGCAGCGCCGAGGCGGACCGCGCGATCCTCGACGCCACCCGCGCCGCACTGGTCGAGCTGGGCTGGGGCAAGCTCACGATGAGCGACGTCGCCGCCCGCGCCGGGGTGGCCAAGACGACGCTCTACCGCCGCTGGGCCAACAAGAACGAACTGGTCCTGGACGCCGTGGCGGTCCTCTTCGACGAGCTGGAACTCCCCGACCGGGGCTGCCTCCAGTCGGACATCGAGGGCGTCGTCCTGCAGTTCGCCTCGCTGCTGGCCCGCCCGGAGACCAAGACGGCGCTGATGGCCGTGGTCGCCGAGTCCACCACCGACGAGGCGCTGCGGGTGCGTATCCGCTCCGCCGTGGTGGAGCGGCAGAAGCGGCTGGTGGTGCTCGGGCGCGAGCGGGCCCAGGCGCGCGGCGAGCTGCCGCCGGACCCGGCCGGCGCGGAGGGCGAGGCAGCCGCCGGGCGGGCGGTGGGGCTGATCTTCGATGTGATCGCGGGTGCGGTCGTGCACCGGGCGCTGGTCAGCGCGGAGCCGGTGGACGAGCTGTGGGCGCAGCAGTTCAGCACGCTGCTGCTGACCGGGATGGGCGGACTCGCGGACCCGGGCCCGCCCGGAGCGTGACGCTCCGGGCCGCCCGGAACCGGAACCGGCCCCCGGCTCAGACCCGGTACCGGCCCCCGGCTCAGACCCGGTACCGGTCCTCGGCTCAGACCTGGTACCGGTCCGCCGCGAACAGGTGCACGTTCTCCGCGACCCACTCCGACGTCCGCTTCAGCCCCTCCTCCAGGGACACCTCAGGCGTCCACGACGCCCACTCCCGCGCCCGCGAATTGTCCGAAAGCAGTCGCTGGACCTCGCTGCCGGCGGGCCGCAGCCGGGACCCTTCCACCACCACCTCGGCGTCCCGCCCGGACGCGGCGATCAGGGCCCGCGCCAGGTCGCCGATGGAGATCTCGCGTCCCGTACCGAGGTTGACGACCTCGCCCAGCGCCCGGTCGCAGTCGGCCATCGCCAGGAACCCGGCCGCGGTGTCGGTGACGTAGGTGAAGTCCCGGGTCGGGGCGAGCGAGCCCAGCCTGACCTGCCGGGCGCCGGAGTGCAGCTGCGCCAGGATGGTGGGGATGACGGCGCGCGCGGACTGGCGCGGGCCGTAGGTGTTGAACGGGCGGACGACCGTGACCGGCAGCTCGAAGGCGTGCCAGTGGGAGAGCGCCATCATGTCCGCGCCGATCTTCGAGGCGGAGTACGGGGACTGCGGCTGCAGCGGGTGGTCCTCGCTGATCGGCGCGGTCAGCGCGGTGCCGTACACCTCGCTGGTCGAGGTGTGGACCAGGCGGCGCACGGCGTGCCGGCGGCAGGCCTCGGCGATGTTCTCGGTGCCCACGACGTTGGTCTGGACGTAGGCGCCGGGCGAGTCGTAGCTGTACGGGATGCCGATGAGGGCGGCGAGGTGGAAGACCGTGTCGCAGCCGGCCACGGCGTCCGCCACCCGGCCGGCGTCGCGCACGTCGCCCGCGATCATCTCGACGGGGCTGTCCGGGCCCAGGTATCGGGCGAGGTGGCCCTTCTCGGCGTACGGCTTGTAGTGCACGAAGGCGCGGACCTTCGCGCCGTACCCGACGAGCTGGTCCACCAGCGTCGAGCCGATGAAGCCCTCGGCGCCGGTGACCAGGACGGTGCGGCCCTTCCAGCGGGCTTCCATGACGGCGTGGTCGGTGGTGCTCATGCGGTCTCCCTCAGGTGGGTGGGGGTGGGGTGGGCTGCGGGGTGGCCGGCCAGCTTCAGGACCTTGGCGGCCAGCAGGTCGGCGGCGTGCGCGTGGGTGCCCGGGTCGGCGGCCTGGCCCATGGCCGCCAGCCGGGCGGGGTCGTCGAGCAGCGGCGTGACGAGCGCGTCCAGGCGTTCCGCGGTGGTCTCGGCGTCCGGCAGCAGCACGGCGGCGCCCGCGTCGGACAGCACCCGCGCGTTGTGCGTCTGATGGTCGCCGGGCGCGTGCGGGTACGGGACCAGGACCGCCGGCATGCCGATCGTGGCCAGCTCGGCGACGGTCGCCGAACCGGCCCGGCACACCACCAGGTCGGCGGCGGCGTAGGCGAGATCCATCCGGTCCAGGTACGGGACGGCCTCGGCGACCGCCGCGCCGCCCGTCGCCGCCAGCCGCTCCCGGGTCTCGTCCAGGGCGGCGGGCCCGGTCTTGATGAGCAGCCGCAGATCCGTACGGGACCGGTACCGGGCCGCGAGGCCGACCGCCGATTCGGTGAGCCGGGCCGCGCCCAGGCTGCCGCCGTTGACGAGCACCAGCCGGGCGCCTTCCGGCACGCCCAGCTCGCGGCGCGCCCGCTCCCGCAGGGCCGTCCGGTCCAGGCTCGCCAGCGGCCCGACCAGCGGCATGCCGACCGTCTCGGCGCGCTCGCCGCCCGCCAGGTGCGCGCGGCTGCGGTCGAAGGCCAGCGCGATGTGCGGGGTGAGCCGGGCGGCGAACTTGTTGGCCCGGCCGGGCACCGCGTTGGACTCGTGGACCAGGCTGGGCAGCCCGGCCATCCGCGCGCCGACGATGACCGGGGCGCTCGGGTAGCCGCCCATGCCGACCGCGACCTGGGCTTCCTGCGTGCGCAGGATCGAGCGGCACTGGGCGCCCGATTTCAGCAGCGCGGCGGGCAGCAGGTAGCGCTTGGCGCCGAGCGACGGGTCGAAGGGAATCATGTCCACGGTGTGCAGGCGGTATCCGGCCTGCGGGATGAGCCGCGTCTCCAGCCCGCGCTCCGTACCGACGAAGGAGACCACCGCGTCGGGCACGGCCCGGCGCAGGGCGTCCGCGAGGGCGAGCCCGGGGTAGATGTGACCGCCGGTACCGCCCGCGCCTATGACGACTGAGAGTGGTGTGCGCATGGCCGCCACGCTCGCCAAGCGCCTTAAGAAGGTTCTAAGACACAGGTTTGGCAGCCTGTGTGCATGCCGTCCTCGCCTGCACCGCAGCCCGCGCACCGGAGCGCTCCCCAGCAGCCCGCCGCCGCGTCCCCGCCGAAGATCCTCGTCGTCGACGACGAACCGGAGGTGCGGGCCGCCGTCGAGGACGGCCTCAGCGTGGAGGGGTACGCGGTACGCGGCGCCGCCGACGGGCTGGCCGCGCTCTCCGAGGTCGCCTCCTGGCAGCCCGACGCGATCGTCCTGGACGTGATGATGCCGGTCCTGGACGGCCTGGCGGTCTGCCGTCGGCTGCGCGCGCTGGACGACCGTACGCCGATCCTCGTGCTGACCGCGCTGGACTCGGTCAGTGAGCGGGTGGACGGGCTGGACGCGGGCGCCGACGACTACCTCGTCAAACCGTTCGCGCTGGACGAGCTGGTCGCACGCGTGCGGGCGCTGCTGCGCCGCGCGTCGGCCACCGCCGCCGACGACACCTCGCTGTCCTTCGCCGACCTGGTCGTCGACCCGGTGACGCGCACCGGCCACCGGGCCGGCCGGCCACTGGAGTTCAGCCGTACGGAGTGGGCTCTGCTGGAGCTGCTCCTGCTGCACCCCGGGCAGGTGATGCCGCGCGAGATGATTCTGGAGCGGGTCTGGGGGCGCGACTTCGGGCCGGACTCCAATTCCCTTGCCGTGTACGTGGGTTACCTGCGCCGCAAGCTGGAGGCGGGCGGCGAGTCACGGCTGGTGCACACCGTGCACGGCGTCGGGTACCGGCTGGACCAGGCGGACCACTCGGCCCGCGAGGCCAGGGCCGTACGAGACGGCGAGGCGGGCCGGGACGGCAAGGCGGGACGGGCGTGAGCGGCCGGCGCGGTCTGGGCGCGCGCTGGCGTCGGCGCCGTCCGCTCCGGACCCGGCTGGCCATCGCCGCGTCCGCCGCCGTGGCGCTGGTGGCGGTCGGCATCTGTACGGCGGCGTTCTTCATCATCCGCTACCAGATGACCCGTCAGCTGGAGCTGAACCTGGCCCAGACAGCGGCCCAGTACTCCGAGAAGATGCGCTCGTGGGGCCCGACGCCGGGCGATACGAGCTGCCGTTTCCAGGCCGTGCCCTGCGTCCAGTCGGTCCCCGCCGACAAGGCCCGGGACCCGCGCGACCCCTACGCGCTGCCGGTCGACGACGCCACTCGCGCGGTCGCCGCCGGACGGCACGCCCCGTACTACCGCGAACTGACCGTGGCCGGTTACCCGGTGCGGATGTACACCGTGCGGCTGCGCGGCAAGGACGAGGCGCTCCAGGTGGCGCTGCGCACGGACACCGTGCAGCGCGGCGTGCGGAAGGCCGCGGTGGCGCTGGCGGGGACGGGCGGCGCGGGCGTCCTGCTGGCGGCCGGACTCGGCTACTGGGTCTCGCGCACCGGGCTGGCCCCGGTCGCCCGGCTCACCGCCACCGCCGAACGCATCGCCGCCACCCGCGACGCCCGGCACCGCATCGAACTGCCCGCCGGGCCGCCCGGCCGCGAGGACGAGGTCACCCGGCTGGCCGCCAGCTTCAACACCATGCTCGGCGAGCTGGAGCAGTCGGTGGCGGCGCAGCGGCGGCTGGTCGCGGACGCCTCCCACGAGCTGCGTACGCCGCTGACCGCGCTGCGGACCAACGCCGAACTGCTCGCCCGCGCCGACCGGCTGACCGACACCCAGCGCGACCGCGCGTCCGGCGCCCTGGGCCGGCAGCTGCGCGAGGTCACCACGCTCGTCAACGACCTGATCGAACTGGCCCGGGACGAGGAGCCGCAGCCGCTGGTGGAGCAGGTGCGCCCGGCCGCGCTGCTGGAGCACGCGATGGAGGCGGCCCGCGGCCACTGGCCGGAGATCACGTTCACCGCGCGGGCCGACGGGGCGGCGGCCGGGGTGACCGTCCCCGGCGTACCGGCGCGGCTGTCCCGGCTGCTGTCCAACCTGCTGGACAACGCGGCGAAGTTCTCACCGCCCGGCGGCCCGGTCGAGACGGAACTGTCCCGCACCGCGGACGGCCTGGAGCTGACCGTCCGCGACCACGGCCCCGGCATCGCGACCGAGGACCTGCCGCACGTCTTCGACCGCTTCTACCGCGCCGAGGCGGCCCGCGCGCTGCCCGGCTCCGGCCTCGGCCTGGCCATGGCCCGCCAGATCGCCCGCGCGCACCACGCCGAACTGACGGCCGCGCAGGCACCCGGCGGCGGGGCGCTCTTCCGTCTCCGCTTCCCGGCGGGGTAGGACAGGGGTTCGCGGCGGGGCCGGACGGGGCCCCGCCGGGGCGGGAACGGCGTACTACCCTGGGCCGGAATCACGGCCCGGTACGCAGGCCGAGCGGACGGACCGGGAGGGCGGGCGGTGAGCAGACGAGTGCGCCGTGCGCTGCCGGGCTTCCTGCCCCGCGCGCTGGCCGGGCTGTGGGCCGTCCTGCTGGTGCTGGCAGGCACCTCCGGTACGGCGGGTGCCGCGTCCGGCCCGCTGGGGCCCGGCCTGCCGGCGGCCGCCGCTTCCGGCCCCGCCGCCACCGCTTCCCAGCCATCGTCCGCCGCCGCGGTCCATTCCCCGCCATCGTCCGCCGCCGCGGCCCAGGTGCTCACCGCGCACACCGCGCCCGGTCCCCGGGCCGACGCCCGCACCGCGCCCGACCGCCCGGTGGCCCGCCAGTCCGCGGGCGCCCAGGCGTACGCGGTCCTCCCGCACCCGCGCTTCCCCGGCCTCCCCGGCGCACTGCCCGCCGCGGCTCCGGCGCCGCACCACTCCCCCTTCGGGTACGGGCGGTCCGTCGGCCCCCGCCAGGAACGGGCGCCGCCCCCGGCCCGGTACTCCCCGCGCAGCCCGCGCGGCCCTCCCTCCGTACGGAGCAGCTGACGCCCCAGGCGTACGGCGGCCCGCAGCATCCGCACGCCCGGCGACGCCCTCGCGCGCCGCCGCGGCCCGGTGCGCGCGGCCGGCCGGCGCCCGCCTCCGTATCCCTGAAGGGGAGACCCATGCCGTCCCGCGCTCCGTCGCGGCGTCACTGGCGTGCGCTGATCGCGCTCGCCGTCGTCGCCGTGTCGCTGTTCTTCGCCCTGACCACACCCGCCCGCCTCGGACTCGACCTCCGCGGCGGCACCCAGATCGTCCTGGAGACCAAGGACTCGCCCACCGCCCGCGCCGACTCCGCCGCCACCGACCGGGCCCTGGAGGTGCTGCGGCAGCGGATCGACGCACTCGGCGTCGCCGAGCCGTCGCTGTCCCGCTCCGGTGCCCAGCGCATCGTCGCCGAACTGCCCGGGGTCCAGGACCCGAAGGAGGCCGTCGAGGTCATCGGCCGTACCGCGCAGCTCACGTTCCACCCCGTACTCGGGACCACGCAGGACCCGAAGGGCACGCCGGAGGCGAAGGCCAAGGGCGACACCACCCGCACCCTCCCCGACCCCGACGCCCCCGGGCAGGCCCTGCGGCTCGGCCCGCCCGCGCTGACCGGCGAGGGCGTCAAGGACGCGGAGGCGCTCTTCGACCCGCAGGGCGGCCGCGGCTGGACCGTCGACCTGGCGTTCCGCGGCGCCGCCGCCGACGCCTGGGCGCGGGTCACCGGCCAGGCCGCGTGCGCGGCGCCCGGCGATCCGGCCCGGCGGGTCGCGATCGTGCTCGACGACCGGATCGTCTCCGCTCCCGGCATGCAGCAGAGCGTGCCGTGCACGGCGGGCATCACCGGCGGCAGTGCCCAGATCACCGGCGGGTTCAGCGACGCCGAGGCCCGCGACCTGGCGGCCCTCGTCAAGGGCGGCGCCCTGCCGGTGCCCGTCGAGGTCGTCGAACAGCGCACCGTCGGCCCGACGCTGGGCGCCGACGCGATCAAGGCGAGCGCCACCGCGGCGGTCATCGGCCTGCTGTGCACCGGCGCGTTCGTCATCGTCGTCTACCGGCTGCTGGGCGCGCTGGCCACGGTCGCGCTCGCCGCGTACGGACTGATCTCGTACGCCGTGCTGGTCGCCCTGGGCGCCACCCTCACCCTCCCCGGGCTCGCCGGTTTCGTGCTCGCGATCGGCATGGCGGTCGACGCCAACGTGCTGGTCTTCGAGCGGGCCAGGGAGGAGTACGCGCGCCGCGCGGCCCGCTCCGGCGGCGACCTGCGGCGCCCGCTGCGCGAAGGTTTCAGCAAGGCGTGGAGCGCGATCGTCGACTCCAACGTCACCACCCTGCTCGCCGCCGGCCTGCTCTTCTTCTTCGCCACCGGCCCGGTCAAGGGCTTCGGCGTCACCCTGTCCATCGGCGTGCTGGCCTCGATGGTCTCCGCGCTCGTCATCACCCGGGTGCTGGCGGGGTGGGCGGTGCGCCGGGGCGCCGTACGGCGGCGGCCCGCGATCACCGGCATGGCGTCCGAGGGGCGGGTACGGCGATGGCTGGCCCGCCGCGAACCGCGGCTGATGCGGCGGCGCCGCACCTGGCTGGGGATCGGCGCCGGGCTGCTGCTGTTCGCCGTCGCCGGGATCGGTGTCCGCGGCCTGGAGTTCGGCGTGGAGTTCACCGGCGGCCGCCTGGTCGAGTACAGCACCAGCCGTACCGTGGACGCGGAGACGGCGCGCGAGGCGGTCTCGGCGGCGGGCTTCCCGCGCGCGGTCGTGCAGGAGTCGGGCGACGGCGGCATCGCCGTACGGACCGAGCTGCTGACCGACGCCGAGCAGGAACGCATCCGTACGTCCCTCCAGGCGCCCGGCGGCACGGTCGACGTCGAACGGGACGAGCTGATCGGGCCGAGCATGGGCAGTGAGCTGCGCGGCAAGGCACTGATCGCGCTGGGCATCGCGGTCGCCGCCCAGCTGGTCTATCTGAGCATCCGCTTCCGCTGGACGTTCGCGACGGCCGCCGTCCTCGCCATGCTCCAGGACGTGGTGCTGGTGGTGGGCCTGTTCGCCTGGCTGGGCAAGCCGGTGGACAGCGTCTTCCTCGCGGCGCTGCTGACCGTCGTCGGCTACTCCGTCAACGACACGGTCGTGCTCTTCGACCGCGTACGGGAACTGCGGCGCGGCGCCAAGGACGGCCGGGCCGCGCGCGGTGCGGAGGGGCTCGCCCGGCTCGCCGACCGGGCGATCGTGCAGACCGTGCCCCGCACGGTGAACACCGGCATGGGCGCCCTGTTCGTCCTCGCCGCCCTCGCGGTGCTGGGCGGCGACTCGCTGGCCGACTTCTCCGTGGCGCTGCTCGCGGGCGTCCTGTTCGGCATCGCCTCGACGGTCTTCACGGCCACTCCGGCCGCCGTCGTCCTGGAGAGCCGCCATCCCGCGCCGGAGGCGCCCGCCGCACGGCCCCGCGACAAGGCGAGGACCGGGAACGGAGCGGTGGTCTGACACGGCACCGGGGGCGGGGCCGCGCACGGCCCCGCCCCCGGTGGACGCCCACTCAGAATCCCGCGGGCTCCGTGTACACGCCCCACTCGTCGCGCAGCACGTCACAGATCTCGCCGAGCGTCGCCTCGGCCCGTACGGCCTCCAGCATCGGCTCGATCATGTTGCCGCCGTCCCGCGCGGCGCTCAGCATCGCCGCCAGCGACGAGCGCACCCGCGCGTCGTCCCGGGCCGCCTTGCGGTCCTTCAGGACCCGCACCTGGTCGCGCTCGACCTCGTGGCTGACGCGCAGGATCTCCAGGTCGCCGGTGACGGAGCCGTGGGCGCAGTTGACGCCGACGACCTTCTTCTCGCCCTTCTCCAGTGCCTGCTGGTACTGGAAAGCGGACTCGGCGATCTCGCCGGTGAACCAGCCGTCCTCGATGCCGCGCAGGATGCCGGAGGTGATCGGGCCGATGGGGTGCTGGCCGTTAGGCACGGCGCGGGTGCCGCGCTCCTTGATCTGCTCGAAGATC
Source organism: Streptomyces sp. CB02923 (assembly GCF_001905005.1). Classification (GTDB taxonomy): domain Bacteria; phylum Actinomycetota; class Actinomycetes; order Streptomycetales; family Streptomycetaceae; genus Streptomyces. The sequence continues at coordinate 197,692 of NZ_LWKZ01000001.1, forward strand.
TTCTCGGCGTCCGCCTCGATCCGGTCGGTGAGCGACTCGATGAACCACGAGCCGCCCAGCGGGTCCGCGACGTTGGCGACGCCGGTCTCCTCCATCAGCACCTGCTGCGTGCGCAGCGCGATCTCCGCGGCCTGCTCGCTGGGCAGCGCGAGGGTCTCGTCCAGCGCGTTGGTGTGCAGGGAGTTCGTCCCGCCGAGGATCGCGGCCAGCGCCTCCACCGCCGTACGGACGACGTTGTTGTACGGCTGCTGGGCGGTCAGCGAGACGCCGGCGGTCTGGGTGTGGAAGCGCAGCCACTGGGCCTTCTCGCTCGTCGCGCCGTACACGTCGCGCATCCAGCGGGCCCAGATCCGGCGGGCGGCCCGGAACTTCGCGATCTCCTCGAAGAAGTCCAGGTGGGCGTCGAAGAAGAAGGACAGTCCGGGCGCGAAGGTGTTGACGTCCAGGCCGCGGGAGAGGCCCAGCTCCACGTATCCGAAGCCGTCGGCGAGGGTGTAGGCCAGCTCCTGCGCGGCCGTCGCGCCCGCCTCGCGGATGTGGTAGCCGGAGACCGAGAGCGGCTTGTAGGCGGGGATGCCGCCCGCGCAGTGCTCCATCAGGTCGCCGATCAGGCGCAGATGGGGCTCGGGCGGGAAGAGCCACTCCTTCTGGGCGATGTACTCCTTGAAGATGTCGGTCTGGAGCGTGCCGTTCAGCACGGCAGGGTCGACGCCCTGGCGCTCGGCGGCGACCAGGTACATGCAGAAGACCGGGACGGCCGGTCCGGAGATCGTCATCGAGGTCGTGACGTCGCCGAGGGGGATGTCCTTGAAGAGGACCTCCATGTCGGCCGCCGAGTCGATGGCGACGCCGCAGTGGCCGACCTCGCCGAGCGAGCGCGGGTCGTCGGAGTCGCGGCCCATCAGGGTCGGCATGTCGAAGGCCACGGAGAGTCCGCCGCCCCCCGCCTTCAGGATCATCTTGTAGCGCTCGTTGGTCTGCTCGGCGTTGCCGAAGCCGGCGAACTGGCGGATGGTCCACGTACGGCCGCGGTAGCCGGTCGGGTACAGGCCGCGGGTGAACGGGAACTCGCCCGGCCAGCCGATGCGCTCGAAGCCGTCGACCGTGTCGCCCGGACGGGGGCCGTACGCCGGCTCCACCGGATCACCGGAGAGGGTGGTGAAGTCCGCGTCCCGCTTGCGGGCGGAGTCGTACCGGGCCTGCCAGCGGCGGCGGCCCTCTTCGATCGCGTCAGCGTTCATACCCTCGAATTTACTAGGACGTCCTAGTAATTGTCGATGGCTGACGGCCGGAAGTCGCCGTGAAGCCCCCGCCATGCGGCCCCTGCCGGGCGGTACGCGAAGGCCGCCGGGCCGGGCCCGGCGGCCGTGTGTCCGTACCGCCTCAGACCTTGGCGGGCTGCGGCGTACCGTCCGTGACCAGCGGCTCGACCTCGCGGACGACCTTGCGCTCGACGAAGAAGGCGGCGGTCGGGATGGTGCCGGAGATCAGCACCCACAGCAGCTTGCCGAACTTCCACTTCGCCTTGGAGCCCAGGTCGAAGGCGAAGACGAGGTAGATGATGTAGAGCACGCCGTGGATCTGGGAGACCACGAGCGTGAGGTCCTTGCCCGTGCCGAAGCCGTACTTGGCCACCATGCAGGCGCACAGGACGAGGAGCATGACGGCGGTGACGTAGGCCATCACCCGGTAGCGGGTCAGCACGCTTCGTTTCATGGTCCGAGCGTAACCGTCCGTTCCGGGGCGATCTTCGCCGCCCCTACCACGGATCAGCCGTCCTGGAAATCACCGGCCGCGACGCGCAGCGGCCGCAGCATCGCGAAGATCTCCGCGCACTCCTCGGCGTCATAGGCGCCCAGGCCGAAGTCCATCGCCATCAGGTCGCGGGTGGCCTTGTCGCAGGCCTCGCGCCCCTGCTCCGTGATGGACGCCAGCGTGCCGCGCCCGTCGTTCGGGTTCGGCCGCTTGTCGACCAGACCGGAGCGCACCAGCCGGTCGACGGTGTTGGTCACCGAGGTCGGGTGGACCATCAGCCGCTCGCCGATCTTCGACATGGGCAGCTCCCCCGCCTTGGAGAAGGTGAGCAGCACCAGCGCCTCGTAGCGCGCGAACGTCAGCCCGTACGGCTTGAGCACCGCGTCCACCTCGGACAGCAGGATCTGATGGGCCCGCATGACCGAAGTGATCGCGGCCATGGACGGCACGGCTCCCCATCGTCGCTGCCACAGTTCGTCGGCGCGGGCGATGGGATCGAAGGCAAGGCTGAGCGGCTTCGGCACGTCTTCGACCCTACCGTTCGGTCATATCGTGGTCAGCCCTGTCTCAGGTTTCGGTACCTAGGTGAATCACCTCTTGACATCGGCGGCCTTCGGGGGCGCCGCGATGCCCGCGGTCCCCGCCGTCGCCCCTGTCGCCCCCGCCATCGCCGCCGCCCCGGGAAGCGGCAGCCGGTCGCCACGGCTCCGCCGCACCTCGCGAACCACCAGCAGCACCGACACCACCCCCACCACCCCGGCGGCCGGCATCACCACCCGCAGGGGTGCGTACTCGGCGGCGGCGCCCGCCGCCCCCATCGCCAGACCCATGATCGTCATACGTCCCGCCTGCATCACCGTCATCGCCTGCCCCAGCAGGGCTTCGGGTACGGCGGCGACGAACCAGCGGTCCACGCCGAAGTTGTACGCGATACCGGTACCGGTCAGCACGAGCAGCACCACCGCCCAGCCGAGCGAGGGCCGCGCGGCGAAACCCAGGGAGGGCAGCACGCAGAAGACGCCCACCGGGAACGTCAGCCGGGACCGGGCCGCGGGGCCGAGGAAGGTACCGGCCAGCGTCTCCGCGACGACCGCACCGACCGGCATGGCGCACAGCAGCAGCCCCGCCCCCGCCGGACCGGCGCCCAGCAGGTCCGCGTACGCCACGAGCAGCGCCTCCGGGATCACGACGAAGGCCGGCGGCAGCCAGGTCAGCAGCAGGAGCGCCCGGATACGCCGGTCGGCCAGCAGCTGCCGGACACTGGCCAGCGAGGCGCTTAGCAGCGCGCCGCCGGACGCGCCGCGCGCGGGGCGGGCGCGGGTGCCCAGACGCAGCAGCAGCGCCGACGCGAGGAACGTGCCCGCAGTGACGGCGAGCACCGCACCAGGTGCCACGGCGGCCAGCAGCAGGCCCCCGGCGCCGAAGCCGACGAGCTGCGCGCTCTGGTTGACGATGCGGATCAGCGAACGTCCCAGGACGAACAGGTCGCCCTCCCCCAGCACGTCCCCGAGCGTCCCGGCCCGCGTACCGGCGAAGACCGGCGCGATGGCGGCGGTCGCGCAGCGCAGCGCCAGCAGCACCGCGACCGGCGTACCCGGGACCACCATCGCGGCGGCGCAGCCCGCGCACAGCAGGTCGCAGACGACGAGGACGCGGCGGGCGGGGCAGCGGTCCGCGACCGCGGAGAGCAGCGTGCCGCCGACGACGTACGGCAGCAGACCGAGCGCGAACGTCAGCGCGCTCAGCAGCGGCGACCCGGTGAGGCGGTACACCAGCACGGACAGCGCGATCTCGCAGACGACGACGCCGAGCGAGGACATCAGGTGCGCGGCGAAGACGAAGCGGAATTCGGGGACGGCGAAGACGGCGCGGTAACCGGCCCCGGCGGGCGGCGGCTCCGGGCGCGGGTCGGCGGGGCCCGTGGCGGCGGGCCCGGAGGGTGCGGGCATGACGGCAGCGTGCCGGGCCGCGCCTCCGCTCCCCAGTCATTCGGCGGCAGCCGAATCCATGACGGAACCGGCCGCCCGGTGGGAAGAGTGAAGGAATGAGGAGAGGGGGGCCTCGGCCATGCCGCTGGACATGCGCTTCGGCGCGGACGACCTGCTGCGCATCCGCTTCGCCATCTCGCCGCTGTGCGAGACCCACGAAGCCGTACGGACCCTGTGGCGCACCGACCGGCACGGCTACCACCTGCCCTGGCTGCGGCGGATGCGCGCGGCGCTGGCGGGCCTGGACCTGTCCGCGCTGTGGCTCCTGATGCCGTCCCCGCAGCCCGGCTACACCCCCGACTTCCTGGGGCCGCCGCCGCAGGCGTCGCTCGCCCCCTTCGACGAGGAGCTGGCCCGCGTACGGGCCACGGACCCCGCGCTCGCCCGCGCCGAGCTGGCGAAGTCGCTCGCCTGTACGCCGGGCGCCGCCGAGTCCCCGCGGGGCCGCGCGATGCTGGCGGACCCGGCGCGCGCCGTACAGGAGCTGGCCGACGCCACCGAGCGGGCCTGGCACGCGCTGCTGGCCCCGGACTGGCCGCGGCTGCGCGCCCTGCTGGAGGCCGAGGTCGCCTACCGGTCGCGGCAGCTGGCGAGCGACGGGCTGGAGAAGCTGTTCGCGGACCTCAGCCCGCGGATCACCTGGTCCGGCGGCACCCTCACGGTCCGTACCCGTCCCCGTTTCCTGCAGATCCAGGATCTCGCGGGGCGGGGCGTGCTGCTGATGCCGAGCGTCTTCGTGTGGCCCGACGTGGTGAGCGCCTACGAGCCGCACTGGCAGCCCACCGTCGTCTACCCGGCGCGCGGCATCGGCGGGCTGTGGCAGGAGCCGGAGACGGGCCCGGCGCTGGCCCGGCTGCTCGGCGCGAACCGGGCGGCGGTGCTCGGCGCGCTGGACGAGCCGGCGTCGACCACGGCGCTGGCGCAGCGGCTGGGGCTGGCGCCCTCGTCGGTGTCGGCGCAGCTGTCGGTGCTGCGCGGCGCCGGGCTGCTGACGTCGTGCCGGCACGGGCACGAGGTGCTGTACGAGCGCACGCCGCTGGGTATCGCGCTCAGCGCGGGCGGTACGCCGCCGCGCTGAGCGCGTACGCCCTAGTTGCCGGAGTCCGCCGAGAGATAGCGCTCGACGGTCTCGACCTTGGAGGTCAGGCCGTCGGTGACGGAGGGCCTGATGTCGGCCTTCAGGACGAGCGAGACCCGCCCGGCGCGCGCCTCGACGGCGGCCACGGCGCGTTTGACGACGTCCATGACCTCGTCCCACTCGCCCTCGACGGACGTGAACATCGCGTCCGTACGGTTGGGCAGCCCGGACTCGCGGACCACCCGTACGGCGTCGGCGACGTACTCCCCGACGTCCTCACCCACCCCCAGCGGGCTCACCGAAAATGCGACGATCATGCGTTGACCACGCCCTCCTTGCGGGCGCGGGCGGCGATGACGCTCGCCTCGGCCTCGCGCTTGAGCATGCGTTCGGCGAAGAAGCCGCCGGTGGGCAGGACGGAGAGCACGAAGTACAGCGCGGCGGTCTTGAACTGCCACTTGGTGCGGTTCCAGGCGTCCAGCCAGAACACCACGTACAGGATGAACAGGATGCCGTGCACCATGCCCATCGCCATCACACCGTCGAAGCTGGTGGTCCGCTTGAGGACCGAGCAGACGAGCAGCAGCAGGAAGGACACCGCCTCGGGGGCGGAGACCAGGCGGAGCCGGCGCAGGGCGGAAGCGGTCTTGATGTCCACGGGAACCTCGTTCGGGTGGCAGGAGGCGGCACGATGCGCTTGTGCGACATTTCACAAGGGCGCCCCCATTGTTGCAGGCCCGCAAAGGATCACTGTTCAGGGGTCGGTGCGCCGGATACCTTCGATCCTGTGGCTCAGTTTCGGCTCCAGGGGAGCAAAGTGCTCGCCGTCGACATGACCGGCGACGCCGTGAAAGCGAAGAACGGCGCGATGGTCGCCTACGACGGCCGGATGACGTTCAAGAAGATGACCGGCGGCGGTGACGGGCTGCGCGGCATGGTCACCCGCCGGCTGACCGGCGAACAGATGGAAGTGATGGAGGTGAAGGGCCACGGCACCTGCTACTTCGCCGACCGCGCGAGCGAGATCAACCTCGTACAGCTGCACGGCGAGAAGCTGTACGTGGAGGCCAGCAACCTGCTGTGCACCGACGCGGCGCTGCGCACCGGCACCACCTTCACCGGGCTGCGCGGCGCCTCGCAGGGCAACGGGCTGTTCACCACCACCGTCGAGGGCAGCGGCCAGGCCGCGATCGTCTCCGACGGCCCGGCCGTGGTGCTGCGCGTCACCAAGCAGTACCCGCTCCAGGTCGACCCGGGCGCGTACGTCGCGCACACCGGCGACCTCAAACAGCACTTCCAGTCCGGGGTGAACTTCCGCACCTTCATGGGGGAGGGCTCCGGCGAGTCCTTCCAGATCCGCTTCGAGGGCGAGGGCCTGGTGTACGTACAGCCCAGCGAGCGCAACACCGTCGGCGGGGAGGTCTGATGCCGTTCACCGCCGTCAACTCCCGCATGGTGCGCGCGCAGATCGGCCCGGGGCAGCGGATGTTCAGCCAGCGCGGCGCGATGCTCGCCTACCAGGGCGACGTCAGCTTCACCCCCAACATCCAGGGCGGCCAGGGCGGCATCGGCTCGATGATCGGCCGCCGCATCGCCAACGAGGCGACGCCGCTGATGACCGTGGAGGTCCCCCAAGGCCTTGAGGGCCAGGGAGGTGCCCCCACCGGCACCGTCCTCTTCGGCCACGGCGGCCACCACATCCACGTCGTCGACCTGACCGGCGAGACCCTGTACGTCGAGGCGGACCGGCTGCTCGCCTTCGACGGGACGCTCCAGCAGGGCACGATGTTCATGGGCTCGCAGGGCGGCGTGATGGGCATGGTGCGCGGCCAGGTCACCGGCCAGGGCCTGTTCACCACCACCCTCAAGGGGCAGGGCGCGGTGGCCGTGATGGCACACGGCGGCGTCATCGAACTGCCCATCACCCCGCAGGGGTCCGTCCACGTCGACCCGCAGGCGTACGTGGCGCACCGCGGCGACGTCCGCAACAAGCTGTCCACGGCCCTCGGCTGGCGGGACATGGTCGGCCGCGGCTCGGGCGAGGCGTTCCAGCTGGAGCTGTCCGGCCAGGGCACCGTCTACGTACAGGCGTCGGAGGAGAAACTGTGACCGGTCCCGTCGTTTTCGACCCCCACACGCTCCCCTCGGACGACAACGTCAACGAGTACACCTTCAGCGTGGACCTGAACGGCCAGTGGTTCCTGCAGAAGGGGAAGATGATCGCCTACTACGGGCGGATCGACTTCCAGGGCATCGGGCACGGCGCGCTGGAGCGCCTGATCGCCCACAGTTTCCATTCGCCATTGCACGCGGCGGACTGGGTCGTCGCCGAGGGCCAGGGCAAGATGCTCCTCGCCGACCGGGCGTTCGACGTCAATTCCTACGATCTGGAAGACGGCAACCTGACCATTCGCTCGGGCAACCTGCTCGCCTTTCAGCCATCTCTGTCGCTGAAGCAGTCGATCGTCCCGGGCTTCCTCACGCTGATCGGCACGGGCAAGTTCGTGGCCGCCTCCAACGGCCCGGTCGTCTTCATGGAGCCGCCGATCCGGGTGGACCCGCAGGCCCTGGTGGGCTGGGCCGACTGCCCCTCGCCCTGCCATCACTACGACCACCAGTACCTGCGCGGATTCCTCGGCGGTGTCCGGGCGCACACGGGCCTGGGCGGAGTCTCCGGCGAGGAGCACCAGTTCGAGTTCGTCGGAGCGGGCACGGTGCTGCTCCAGTCCACCGAGCAGCTGATGCCGGAGGTGGCCACGGGCGAGGTCACGGCCGGGGCGGGGGTGCCGGGCGGGGGCGAGGCAACTCGCCAAAGTGGCTCACAACTGCCCCAGCTTCCGGGCGGGCTCGGGGGCCTCCAGCGCCGCTTCGGGCTGTGAGCGGTAGTCTGCGGACGGTGACCTCGAACGTCTGAGCACGTGCCCGACCGAGCGCCCTGGGCCATGTCACAGCCATGACTAATTCGATATTCAACTTTCACGGGTAGAATTCATTCATGACGACCGACAGCGACACTCCCTGGCTGACCGACCAGGAGCAGCGAGCGTGGCGTACCCACCTGGACGTCAGCCGGCTGCTGATGCACCAGTTGGAGCGCGACCTGCAGCCGTTCGGACTGACCATCAACGACTACGAGATCCTGGTCAACCTCTCCGAGGCCGAGGACCGGCGGCTGCGCATGAGCGACCTGGCAGCCGCCACCCTCCAGTCCAAGAGCCGCCTGTCCCACCAGATCACCCGCATGGAGAACGCGGGCCTGGTACGCCGTGAGAGCTGCGAGTCCGACCGCCGCGGTCTGTACGCGGTCCTCACGGACGAAGGCTGGGAGACCATGCGCCGGGTCGCGCCGCACCACGTCGCGTCCGTACGCCGGCACTTCATCGACCTGTTCACCCCCGAGAACCTCGCGTCCCTCCGGGACTCCCTGACCCCGGTGGCCGAGCACCTGCGAGGCCGCCGCGGCAAGGTCTGACGGCTACACCACCGGCAGCCGCAGCTCGAACACCGAGCCCGCACGCACGGCCAGCGTGCCACCGTGCCGCTCGGCGACGTCGCGGGCGATGGCGAGGCCGAGGCCGGCCCCGCCGTCGTCGCGGCTACGGGCGTCGTCGAGCCGTACGAACCGCTCGAAGATCCGCTCACGCTCCTCCGGCGGCACCCCGGGCCCGTCGTCCTCGACCCGCAGCACGGCCCACCGCCCGTCGCACACCACACTCGCCCGTACGACGCCCTCCGCATGCCGCTGCGCGTTGTCCAGCAGATTCCCCAGCACCCGCCCCAGCTGACTCCGCGACCCCGCGACCTCCACCCCCGCCAGCTCCCCCACCTGCACGGCGATCCGGTCCCCCACCCGCTGCGAGACGTCCTCGCGGACCAGCGCAGCCAGATCGATCCGCGCGTCCGCCGGACGCTCCCCCGCGTCCAGCCGCGCCAGCAGCAGCAGGTCCGCCGCCAGATTCTGCAGCCGTACGGTGTCCTCCACGGCGCCCTCCGCGTCCAGCAGCTCCGGATGGGCGATGCCCACCTCCAACTGCGTCCGCAGGCTCGCGATCGGGCTGCGCAGCTCGTGCGAGGCGTCCGCCACGAACCGTCGCTGCCGCTCCACCGACGCCTGAAGCGCGCCGAGCGTCTCGTTCGTCGTACGGGCCAGCCGGTCGATCTCGTCCCGCGACCCCGGCTCCGGGACCCGCCGCGACAGGTCCGTACTCGCCGTGATCACCGCCATCTCCCGCCGGATGCCCTCCACCGGCCGCAGCGCCCGCCGCGTCACCAGCCAGGTCACCCCCGCCACGACCAGCAGCAGACACGGCAGCCCGATGAGCATCGCGGTACGCACCGAACCCACCGCCTCGCGCTCCGCCGCCAGCGGCGCCCCGGCCCGCACCACGGCCTTGTCGCCCCGCGTGTCCTTCGCCTCCACCGTGGCGAACCGGTAATCCGCCGTGCGGTGCCCGACCGTGGCCGTACCGGCACTGTGCCGCGCCGAGTCCTCGACCTCCCCCGGCTTGATCCCCTGCTCGTCGTCACCGTCATCGTCGTCGTCCGGCTGCCGCGCGGCCGGCGGATGCCGCTCCGTCACGGCCTTCCCGTCCACCGCCCGTACGTCCTCGCCCGCCGCCAGCACCCGCCCGTCCTCGGCCAGCACCACCACCGGACGGTCCTCCCCGTCCGGCAGATCCAGCTTCCGGTACGGCTTGCCCGTGGCGATCTGCGTCGCGACCTCCCGCGCGGCGTTCTCCGCCTGGAGATCCGCCTGCCCCACCAGGTTGCTCTTCAGCACCAGCAGCAACGCCGTTCCCGCCGCGACCAGCGCCACCGCCACCACGAGCGAGGCGCCCGCCGCGGCCCGGACCCGTACCTTCCCGAAGAACCTACGCACCGGACACCAGCCGGTAACCGGCGCCGCGCACCGTCACGATCGCCGCCGCGCCCAGCTTTCGGCGCAGCGCGCTCACGTACACCTCGACGATGTTGTCGTCGCCCTCGTAAGCGAAGTCCCACACGTGCTCCAGGATCTCCGCCTTCGACACGACATCCCCCGCGCGCAGCGCCAACTGCTCCAGCACCGCGAACTCCTTCGCGGTCAGGACCACCTCCGCCCCGCCCCGCTCCACCCGGTGCGAACCCTGATCGATGGTCAACTCCCCCACCCGCAGCACCGGCAGCGCCGACCGGCCGCGGCGGCGCAGCAGCGCCTTGACCCGGGCCACCAGGACCACATACGAGAACGGCTTCGTCAGATAGTCGTCCGCGCCGGTGTCCAGCCCCTCGGCCTCGTCGTACTCCCCGTCCTTGGCCGTCAGCATCAGGATCGGCACGTCGTTCCCGGCCGCGCGCAACGCGCCGCACACCCGGTAGCCGTTCATCCCCGGCAGCATGATGTCCAGCACGATCAGGTCGTACGCGCCCTCACCCGCCCGGTGCAGCCCCTCCAGGCCGTCGTGCACCACGTCGACCGCGTACCCCTCGGCCATCAGTCCCCTGGCCAGCGACAGAGCCAGCCGCTTCTCGTCCTCCACGATCAACAGGCGCATACGCACACGATGCCACCGCCCGCCTGAAGAACCCTTCAGGTGACTTCAGCCTGCCTTCAGCTTCGTTCGGCCACGGTGGACCACGTCATCGAGCAACACCTCACCAACCGGGGAGAACGAACCGAGATGAAGCGCAACATCGTCATCGCCACCGTGGCCGCGGCCGCCCTCGTCGGCGGCGGCACCGCAACCGCCGTCGCCTTCAGCGGCGACTCGGCCACGCCGTCCCAGTCGTCGACGCCGCGCTCCAGTGTCAGCGTCCCCGACGACGGTATGACCGAGGACGCACGGGAGGCCAAGGCCGCGTCCGTCACCGCCCCGCAGGCCGCGGCGGCCGCCCTCAAGGCCACTCCCGGCACCGTCACCGGCATCGACCTCGACCAGGACCGGCCCGGCCTGGTCTGGGAGGTCGACATCCTCGGCAAGGACAGCAAGTGGCACGAGGTCACGCTCGACGCGGGCAACGCGAAGGTCTTGAACCAGCGCGTCGAGCACGAGGGGGACGACGATCACGGCGTCGCCCACGCCCGCGCCGAGCTGAAGGGTGCCACGGTCGACGCCACGCAGGCGGCGCAGAAGGCCGCCGCCTCGTACGGCACGGTCACCTCCGTCGACCTGGACGACGACCACCGGGCCAGTGCCGCCTGGGAGGTCGAAACCGTCACCAAGGACGGCAAGGAGCACAAGGTTCTCGTGGACCCGAAGAGTGCGCGGGTGACGGTTGCTCCGCAGGAGGGCTCGGACGACGACTAGGCCCCCGGGGGGCTGGACCTGATTCGTCAGGTTCACCCCTGGCGGGGTGGGCGTTTGCGCTTCGCGCGGGGGGTGTGCTGGCGGGCGGGTCGCATTGTGTGACTCGTGGGGCGGGGGTGCGCAGGGGGCCAACTCCTCGACACCGTGTACGGCAACGGGGAATGTCATCGTGAACCCAGATACCCGGCTGCTCTGCGGGGATGGCCCCCTACGCACCCCCTCAGGTCGTTTGGCGACTGCGGCCAGCTGGGGGGAATTCATCGATCACCCCCGTGCCCGCCCACCACATGGTGAGGCTCATGGGGTGGAGGGCGGGGGCGGCTATGGCGTCACCCGGCGGCGGATGTGCACCCGCGGCGTGCCTGATCGGCGCCCACCTAGCGGTGAGGCCCACGGTGGCGGGGCGGGGACGGGCCATGGCGTCACCCAGCGGCGGGTGCGCACCTCATGGCGTGCCTGGCCCAGCCGCCACGCTCCGCGCGGCGGGCCCAGTCCACCGCGCTGCGCGCGGTGGACACGGCCCCGGCCCCTGCGCTGCGCGCAGGGGTATTGCAGCCACGATGGCGGGAAAGCCGCAATCCGGCCGGGCTCGGGTCCACGCAGGGGTCTCCCCGCAGAGCAGCCGGGTATCTGGGTTCACTATGTTTTCGCCGTTGACGTACACGGTGTCGAGGAGTGACCCCTGCGTGGGCCCGAGCCCACCCCCACCGGACCCCACGCGCACAACGCCCACCCCCACCGGGCCAACCGCGATCAACCCCCCGCATCCTCCCCCGTCAACCCCGCCACCAATTCGTCCGCCCCCGCGTACGGGTCCAACTCGCCCGCGACGATGCGTTCCGCCAGGACGGACAGGCGGCGGTCGCCGCGGAGGTCGCCGATGCGTTCGCGGAGGCGGGTGACGGCGATCGTTTCGACCTCGCGGGCCGCCCGCGCGCGGCGGCGCTCCGCGAGGACGCCGTGTTCCTCGGTCCAGGCGCGGTGCTTTTCGAGGGCCTCGACGACCTCGTCCGTACCTTCGCCCCGCGCGGCCACCGTCTTGACGATCGGCGGCCGCCAGTCGCCGGGCGCACGGGCCTCGCCCAGGCCGAGCATGTGGTTGAGCTCGCGGGCCGTCGCGTCGGCGCCGTCGCGGTCGGCCTTGTTGACGACGTAGACGTCGCCGATCTCCAGGATTCCGGCCTTGGCGGCCTGGATGCCGTCCCCCATGCCCGGTGCGAGCAGCACCATCGTCGTGTCGGCCTGGCCGGCGATGTCGACCTCGGACTGTCCGACGCCGACCGTCTCGACGAGCACGACGTCGCAGCCGGCCGCGTCCAGTACCCGGATGGCCTGGGGCGCGGACCAGGCGAGGCCGCCCAGGTGGCCGCGGGTGGCCATGGAGCGGATGTAGACGCCGGGGTCGGACGCGTGTTCCGACATGCGGACGCGGTCACCGAGCAGCGCGCCGCCGGAGAACGGGGAGGAGGGGTCCACGGCGAGCACCCCGACCCGCTTTCCGGCCCGCCGGTACGCGCTCACCAGCGCGGACGTGGAGGTCGACTTGCCGACGCCGGGCGACCCGGTCAGCCCGACCACGTACGCCTGGCCGGCCAGCGGAGCCAGCGCCGCCATCACCTCGCGCAGCTGCGGGGACGCGCCCTCCACCAGCGAGATCAGCCGGGCCACGGCCCGTGGCCGGCCCTGCCGTGCTTGTTCCACCAGCTCGGGGACGTCCACCATCGACCAGTTCCTCCCATTGTGTTCCACGTGGAGCATGTGTACGGCGGCGGGCAGAAGGCGGAGCCGGTGATCGGCCGTCGGCGGCACCGCGTCGCACGATCGCCGTAACGGCGCCCGGCCCCGGACCACCGCCCCGCGCAGCGCCGGCCTACTTCCCCGGCACGCGGATGATCAGCGCATCGCCCTGGCCGCCGCCACCGCACAGCGCCGCGGCCCCCACGCCACCGCCGCGCCGCCGCAGCTCCAGCGCGAGGTGGAGCACGATGCGGGCGCCGGACATGCCGATCGGGTGACCGAGCGCGATGGCTCCGCCGTTGACGTTCACCTTTTCCGGGGACACCCCGAGGTCCTTCATTGACTGCACGGCCACCGCGGCGAACGCCTCGTTGATCTCGATCAGGTCAAGATCTTCCACGGCGAGGCCGGCCTTGCCCAGGGCGTGCCGGATCGCGTTGCTCGGCTGGGACTGGAGGGAGTTGTCCGGGCCCGCCACGTTGCCGTGCGGGCCGATCTCGGCGATCCACTCCAGGCCCAGCTCCTGGGCCTTGGCCTTGCTCATCACGACCACCGCGGCGGCGCCGTCGGAGATCTGCGAGGCGGAGCCGGCGGTGATCGTGCCGTCCTTGGCGAAGGCGGGGCGGAGCTTGCCGAGGGATTCGGCGGTGGTTTCGGGCCGGATGCCCTCGTCCTTGCTGAAGACGACCGGCTCGCCCTTGCGCTGCGGGATTTCCACGGGCGTGATCTCGGCCTCGAAGAGGCCGTTCTTCTGGGCGGCGGCGGCCCGCTGGTGGGAGCGGGCGGCGATCTCGTCCTGTGCGGCGCGGCCGATGCCCAGGCGCGCGTTGTGCTTCTCGGTGGACTCGCCCATCGCGACGTTCTCGTACGCGTCGGTGAGGCCGTCGTGGGCCATCGAGTCGAGCATCTCGACGGCGCCGTACTTGAAGCCTTCGCGGGACTTGGGCAGCAGGTGGGGCGCGTTGGTCATGGACTCCTGGCCGCCGGCGACGACCACGTCGAACTCGCCGGCGCGGATCAGCTGGTCGGCGAGGGCGATGGCGTCGAGGCCGGAGAGGCAGACCTTGTTGACGGTCAGGGCCGGCACGCTCATCGGGATGCCGGCCTTGACGGCGGCCTGCCGGGCGGGGATCTGGCCCGCGCCGGCCTGGAGCACCTGGCCCATGATCACGTACTGCACCTGGTCGCCGCCGATGCCCGCCCGGTCCAGCGCGGCCTTGATGGCCGCGCCCCCCAGGTCGGCGCCGGAGAAGCTGCGCAGGGACCCCAGCAGGCGGCCCATGGGGGTACGGGCGCCCGCGACGATCACGGAGGTGGTGCTGGACGTACCGTTCGCTGTCGACATCAGCGCGGCCCTTCCTGTACAGGGAGGTTAACGAGGGTTCCCGTCAATGTACTGAGCGGTAGGCGCCGGGTCACCGGGCTGCGGGTGTGATCGCGCGCACGTTGCGTAACCACGCGTGCGAGCGGTGCACTGGAGCCATGCTGACGCGAATCGACCACATCGGGATCGCCTGCGAGAACCTCGACGCGACCGTCGAGTTCTACCGCGCCACGTACGGCTTCGAGGTGTTCCACACCGAGGTCAACGAGGAGCAGGGCGTCCGCGAGGCCATGCTGAAGATCAACGATACGTCGGACGGCGGCGCCTCGTACCTCCAGCTCCTGGAACCCACCCGGGAGGACTCCGCGGTGGGCAAGTGGCTCGCCAAGAACGGGGAGGGGGTGCACCACATCGCCTTCGGGACGGCTGATGTGGACGGGGACTCCGAGGCCGTCCGGGACAAGGGTGTGCGGGTGCTCTACGACGAGCCGCGCACGGGTTCCATGGGGTCGCGGATCACCTTTCTGCACCCCAAGGACTGCCACGGCGTGCTGACCGAACTGGTCACCGCGGCCCCTCACGAGGGAACTGCCGCCCCCTCTTCCTCGTCTACCTCCACGACTGAGCACTGACCTTTCCCTTCCCCGGCCGGTAGAGTGCATCTTCGGCCGGGGGCCGGGTCGGGGCCCGGTCCACACTCCGCCGATGATCTGACACCATTTCTTCGGAAGGGTCAGCTCCAGTACGCGCCCGGCACGAGGCAATTCGGGCTGCGGACGAGCAGATGGGAGCCGGCCGCCACCATGACCAGGGGACGGATGGGACCGCGCAGTGCGGGGCAACGACCGCTACGAGGCTGACGACCACCTCTCGCAGTTCGAGGCCGAGATGGAGCGGCTGAAGACGGAGCGGGACAAGGCGGTCCAGCACGCCGACGACCTCGGTTACCAGGTCGAGGTGTTGCGAGCCAAGCTCCATGAGGCGCGGCGCACCATCGCGGCCCGCCCTGCTTACGACAACGTCAGCCACCAGGCCGAGCAGCTGCTGCGCAACGCCCAGATCCAGGCCGACCAGTTGCGTACGGACGCCGAGCGCGAGGTGCGCGAGGCGCGTGCCCAGACGCAGCGGCTGCTCCAGGAGCAGGCCGAGCGCCAGGCGCGCATGGAGTCCGACCTGCACGCCGAGGCGGTCGAGCGACGCCGCCGGCTGGACGAGGAGCTCAACGAGCGCCGTCAGACCGTCGAGTCGCACGTCAACGAGAACGTGGCCTGGGCGGAGCAGCTGCGGGCCCGTACGGAGTCGCAGGCGCGCCGTCTCATGGACGAGTCGCGGACCGAGGCCGAGCAGGCGCTGACCGCAGCCCGCGCCGAGGCGCAGCGGCTGGCCGAGCAGACCCGTACCCGGCTGGGCAGCGAGGCCGAGCAGGCGCGCACCGAGGCCGAGGCCGTGCTGCGCCGGGCCCGTACGGACGCCGAGCGGCTGCTGAACGCCGCCTCCAGCCAGGCCCAGGAGGCCACGGACCAGGCCGAGCAGCTGCGCACCAGCGTCGGTACGGAGTCCGAGGAGGCGCGGCGGCAGGCCGCGGAGCTGACGAAGACCGCCGAGACCCGGATGCAGGAGGCCGACCGCGCGCTGCGCGAGGCCCGCGCCGAGGCGGAGAAGCTGGTCTCCGAGGCGCAGGAGAGCGCCACCAAGCGGCTGTCGGCCGCCGAGGCGGACCAGGAGCAGCGCCTGCGGACGGCCAAGGCGGAGATCGCCCGGCTGGTCGGCGAGGCCACGAAGGAGGCCGACGCCCTCAAGGCGGAGGCCGAGCAGCTGCGCGCGGACGCCCGTACGGAGACCGAGCGGCTGGTCGCCGAGGCGCAGGAGGCCGCCAGGTCCAAGGCGGCGGAGGACTCGGCGGCGCAGCTCGCGAAGGCCGCGCGGACCGCGGAGGAGGTGCTGACCAAGGCGTCGGAGGACGCCAAGGCCACCACGAAGGCCGCGGCCGAGGAGGCCGAGCGGGTCCGCCGGGAGGCCGAGGCCGAGGCGGACCGGCTGCGCGGTGAGGCGCACGACACAGCCGAGCAGCTCAAGGGCGCCGCCAAGGACGACACGAAGGAGTACCGCGCCAAGACCGTCGAGCTCCAGGAGGAGGCGCGGCGGCTGCGCGGCGAGGCCGAGCAGCTGCGGTCCGAGGCCGTCGACGAGGGCGACCGGATCCGGGCGGAGGCACGCCGCGAGGCGGTCCAGCAGATCGAGGAGGCGGCCGCCACCGCCGAGGAGCTGCTGGCCAAGGCGAAGTCCGACGCCGAGGAGACCCGTTCGGGCGCGAGCGCGGAGAGCGAACGGGTACGGACCGAGGCCGTCGAGCGGGCCACCGCCCTGCGCAAGCAGGCCGAGGAGGCACTCGAAAGCGCCCGCGCGCAGGCCGAGGAGCTGCGGAGCGAGGGCGAGGAGGCCGCCGCCGGGCTGAGGTCGGAGGCGGAGGAAGCCGCGCGGCAGCTGCGTACGGAGGCCGAGGAGGCCGCCGCCGAGCGCCGTACCGAGGTGCAGGAGGAGCTGGACCGGCTCCGGACGGAGGCCGCGGAGAAGGTCACCGCGGCCGAGGAGTCGCTGCACGACGCCCGTGGCGAGGCCGAGAAGCTGCGCCGGGAGGCACAGGAGGAGGCCGCCCGGCTCAAGGCGGAGTCGGCGGAGCGGCTGCGGGTGCTCCAGCAGCAGGCCGAGGACGAGGCCGAGCGGCTGCGTACGGAGGCGGCGACCGACGCGTCCGCCGCGCGCGCCGAGGGCGAGTCCGTCGCCGTACGGCTGCGCAGTGACGCCGCCGCCGAGGCGGAGCGTCTGAAGACCGAGGCCCAGGAGACCGCGGACCGGGTGCGCGCGGAGGCCGCCGCCGCCGCGGAGCGCACGGGCGCGGAGGCCGCCGAGGCGCTGGCCGCCGCCCAGGAGGAGGCGGCCCGCCGCCGCCGGGAGGCCGAGCAGCTGCTCGGTGAGGCCCGCGAGGAGGCGCACCAGGAGCGCACGGCCGCGCGTGAGCAGAGCGAGGAGCTGCTCGCCTCGGCCCGTACACGGGTCGCCGAGGCGCAGGAGGAGGCCGAGCGGCTGGTCGAGGAGGCCGACCGGCGGGCCGCCGAGCTGGTCGCGGCGGCCGAGCAGACCGCCCAGCAGGTGCGGGACGCGGTCGCCGGGCTGCACGAGCAGGCCGAGGAGGAGATCGCCGGGCTGCGTTCGGCGGCCGAGCACTCCGCGGACCGTACGCGGACCGAGGCGCAGGAGGAGGCCGACCGGGTACGGGCCGACGCGTACGCGGAGCGTGAGCGCGCCGCCGAGGACGCGGGCCGCGCCCGGCGCGAGGCCCAGGAGGAGGCCGAGGCCGCGAAGGCGCTGGCGGACCGGACGGTCGCGGAGGCCATCGCGGAGGCCGACCGGCTGCGCGCGGAGGCCGACAGCACGCTGGACGAGGCGCGCGAGGCGGCCGGCAAGGCCCGTACGGACGCCGCCGAGCAGGCCGACACCCTGGTCGCGGAGGCCACCGCGCAGGCCGAGAAGCTGGTGGCGGACGCCTCCGCCAGGGCGCAGCAGCTGCGTACGGACGCGTCCGACGCGCTGGCCTCGGCCGAGCAGGACGCCAACCGCGCCCGCGCGGAGGCCCGCAACGACGCCAACCGGATGCGTTCGGACGCCGCCGAGCAGGTGGACCAGCTCATCACCGAGGCCCGTACCGAGGCCGAACGGATCGTCACCGAGGCGACCGAGCTGACCTCTTCGGCGCAGGACGACGCGGACCGCACGGTCCGCGAGGCCCAGGAGGCCGCCGAGCAGCTGCGGGCCGACGGCGAGCAGCGGGCGGCGGAGCTGGTCGCGGAGGCGACCGGCGAGGCCGAGCGGCTGCGGACCGAGGCCGCCGAGGCGCTGGAGAGCGCGCGTCAGGAGGCGGAGCGGACCGGCGACGAGGCGCGCGAGGCGGCGAACAGGACCCGTTCGGACGCCGCCGAGCAGGCCGACCAGCTGATGTCCGAGGCCGGCAGCGAGGCCGAGAAGCTGCGTGCGGACGCGGCGGAGGCCACCGCGGGCGCCGAGCGGGACGCGGACCGCACCCGGGCGGACGCCCGCGAGCAGGCCGACCGGATGATCGCCGAGGCCACCGCCGAGGCGGACCGGCTGCGCGCGGAGGCGGCGGACACCGTCACCTCGGCGCAGGAGCACGCCACCCGGACGCGTGCGGAGTCCGAACGGATCAAGGAGGACGCGGAGGCGGAGGCCGACCGGCTGCGTACCGAGGCGCTGGAGGAGTCGGAGCAGACCGTCGACGCGGCGCGCAAGGACGCGGCGCAGCGCCGTTCGGACGCCGCCGAGCAGGCCGACCAGCTGGTGGCCAAGGCCCAGGAGGAGGCGCTGAAGTCGGCGACCGCCGCCGAGGAGCAGTCCGACCTGATGGTGGGCGCGGCCCGCAAGGAGGCCGACCGGATCGTCGCCGAGGCCACCGCCGAGGGCAACGCGCGGGTCGAGAAGTCCCGTACGGACGCGGACGTCCTGCTGAGCGAGGCCCGCGGGGACGCCACCGCCATAAGGGACCGCGCGGAGGAGCTGCGGACCCGCATCGAGGGCGAGGTCGAGGAGCTGCACGACCGGGCCCGCCGCGAGTCGTCGGAGACGATGAAGAACGCCGGGGAGCGCGTCGACAAGCTGATCGCGCAGGCCACGCAGCAGCAGGCGGAGGCCGAGGAGAAGGCCAAGCGGATGGTGTCGGACGCCAGCAGCGAGGCCAGCAAGGTCCGGATCGCCGCGGTGAAGAAGGCGGAGGGGCTGCTCAAGGAGGCCGAGCAGAAGAAGGCCGCGGCCGTACGGGAGTCGGAGCGCCTGCGCACCGAGGCCCGCGCGGAGGCGGAGCAGATCGTGGAGGAGGGCAAGCGCGAGCTGGAGGTGCTGGTGCGGCGCCGCAAGGACATCAACGCGGAGATCTCCCGTGTCCAGGACGTGCTGGAGGCGTTGGAGTCTTTCGAGGCCCCGGCCAACGGTGGTGGCAAGGACGGGGCGAAGGCCGCGGCGGGGGCGGGCGCAACTCGTTCGAGTGGCAAGCAGTCTGAGGGGTAGCCACCCGAATGAGGGGCCATTCTCCACTCCAAACGTGCAATGACTCGATGACACGCCGTTGCGGCCCCTAGGATTCCCTTTATCACCTCACCGGTCTCTTTCGACAGGAACCCCATGAGCGACACTTCCTCCCCCTACGGCTTCGAGCTCGTGCGGCGTGGGTACGACCGCGGTCAGGTGGACGACCGCATCTCGAAGCTGGTCGCCGACCGCGACAGCGCCCTGGCCCGTATCACCTCGCTGGAGAAGCGGATCGAGGAGCTGCACCTCGAAACGCAGAACGCCCAGGCCCAGGTCAATGACGCCGAACCGTCCTACGCGGGCCTCGGCGCGCGCGTGGAGAAGATCCTCCGGCTCGCGGAGGAAGAGGCGAAGGACCTGCGCGAAGAGGCCCGGCGGGCCGCCGAGCAGCACCGCGAGCTGGCCGAGTCGTCCGCCCAGCAGGTCCGTAACGACGCCGAGCAGTTCGCGACGGACCGCAAGGCCAAGGCCGAGGACGAGGGCGCCCGCATCGTCGAGAAGGCGCAGGGCGAGGCCACCGCGCTGCGCGCCGAGGCGCAGAAGGACGCACAGTCCAAGCGGGAGGAGGCGGACTCCCTCTTCGAGGAGACCCGCGCCAAGGCCGCGCAGGCCGCCGCGGACTTCGAGACCAACCTCGCCAAGCGCCGCGAGCAGTCCGAGCGGGACCTGGCCTCGCGTCAGGCCAAGGCCGAGAAGCGGCTGGCGGAGATCGAGCACCGGGCCGAGCAGCTGCGGCTGGAGGCCGAGAAGCTGCGGACGGACGCGGAGCGCCGGGCCCGCCAGACGGTGGAGACGGCGCAGCGCCAGGCCGAGGACATCGTGGCCGACGCGAACGCGAAGGCGGACCGGATCCGCAGCGAGTCCGAGCGGGAGCTGGCGGCGCTGACCAACCGCCGCGACTCGATCAACGCCCAGCTGACGAACGTCCGCGAGATGCTCGCGACGCTCACCGGTGCGGCGGTCGCCGCGGCCGGTACCCCGGCGGACGAGGAGCCGATCTCCCGCGGCGTCCCGGCGCAGCAGTCGCGCTGAGGCGCCGTTCGCCGTGGTGACGCCGGTGCGGCCGGCGGGCTTTTTTGGCCCGTCTCCGTGACGGCCGGTACCGCGCAGCACGGCGCAGGCGTTTTCCGCCCGCCCCGCCTCTCTCCGGAGGCCGGGCGGGCGGAATGCTTTCAGCAGATCTGCGGACCGTCGTACCGGAGACCTGCGGACCGTCGTACCGGCCCGTACGGGTCGCCCCCGGCTCTCGGCAGCCCCCGGTGCGCGATGTCCGGTACGCCCGAGATGCGGGCCCTCCGGCCCCCGCTTAGCGTGCTGTACATGATCCAGATCGAGGGGCTGACCAAACGGTACGGCGACAAGCTCGCCGTGGACGGGCTGACCTGCACGGTGCGGCCCGGGATCGTCACCGGCTTCCTCGGCCCCAACGGCGCCGGCAAGTCCACGA
Source organism: Streptomyces sp. CB02923 (assembly GCF_001905005.1). Classification (GTDB taxonomy): domain Bacteria; phylum Actinomycetota; class Actinomycetes; order Streptomycetales; family Streptomycetaceae; genus Streptomyces. Next base: position 218,405 of record NZ_LWKZ01000001.1, read on the forward strand.
CCATGCGGATGATGCTCGACCTGGACCATCCGACGTCGGGACGGGTCCGTATCGACGGACGCCACTACCGGCAGCTGTCCAACCCCTTGAAGCACATCGGCGCCCTGCTGGACGCCAAGGCCGTGCACGGCGGCCGGAGCGCCTTCAGCCACCTGCTGTGCCTGGCACAGAGCAACGGCATCCCGCGCGCCCGCGTCCACGAGGTACTGGACACCGTCGGACTCACCGCGGTGTCCAAGAAGCGCTCCAAGGGCTTCTCCCTGGGCATGGGCCAGCGCCTGGGCATCGCGGCGGCACTGCTCGGCGACCCCGAGATCCTGATGTTCGACGAGCCGGTCAACGGGCTCGACCCCGAAGGCATCCACTGGATCCGCAACCTGATGAAGGGTCTGGCGGCGCAGGGCCGTACGGTCTTCGTCTCCTCGCACCTGATGAGCGAGATGGCGCTGACCGCCGAACACCTGATCGTCATCGGCCAGGGGCGGCTGCTGGCGGACACCTCGATGGCGGAGTTCATCCGGCAGAACTCACGCTCGTACGTACGGATGCGGTCGCCGGAGCGCGAGCGGCTGCTCGAAGCGCTCGCGGGGGCCGGGTACACGGCGGTGGCGTCCGGCGACGCGCTGGAGGTCGACGGGGCGAGCGCCGCCGCCCTCGGCGAACTGGCCGCGCAGCACCGGCTCGTCCTGCACGAACTGAGCCCGCAGCAGGCATCCCTGGAGGAGGCGTTCATGCAGCTGACCGCCGGATCGGTGGAATATCACGCGCATTCGGAGGAGCCACGGCCGGCGGCGCCGGACGGCACCCTGCCGGAGGCGCCCCCACCGCCGGGCGCACCGGAGGCGCCGGGAACACCGGACGCGCCGGGAGCACGGAACACGCGGGGAGCACCGGACGCGCCGCCCGGCGGCGGCTGGGGCGCCGACTGGCGGAACAAGAAGCGGGGGTCCTGACGATGGCGGCGGTCTCCCAGGTCCTGAGGTCGGAGTGGACCAAGATCCGGTCGGTGCGGTCCACGGTGTGGACCCTGGGCATCGCGCTGGTCGTCACGGTCGCGCTGGGCGCGCTGATCTGCCTGCTCGCCTCGAACGACTTCGGCACCATGTCCCCCCGCGACCGGCTCACCTTCGACCCCACGAACATCAGCTTCGCCGGGATGGGCCTCGGCCAGCTCGCGATGATCGTCTTCGGGGTGCTGGTGGTCTCCAACGAGTACAGCACCGGCATGATCCTCACCTCGCTCGCCGCCGTGCCGCAGCGCGGCACCTTCCTCTTCAGCAAGGTCGCCGTCGCCGCCCTGCTCGCCCTCGTCGTCTCCTTCGTGACCGCCTTCCTCTCCTTCTTCATCGGACAGGCACTGCTCGGCGCGCACGCGGCGACCCTCGGCGACCACGGCGTCCTGCGGGCCGTGGTGGGCGGCGGGCTGTACATGACGCTGATCGCGGTGTTCTCGATGGGCGTGGCCACGATGCTGCGCAGCCCCATGCTGGCGCTGGGCATCCTGATGCCGTTCTTCTTCCTGATCTCCAACATCCTGGGGAACGTCTCGGCCACCAAGAAGATCGGCTGGTACCTCCCCGACCAGGCCGGCCAGAAGATCATGCAGGTGGTGCCGCCGGCCGGCAGCGAGGTGCCGTACGGGCCGTGGGGCGGGTTCGTCATCATGCTCGCGTGGACGGCGGCCGTACTGCTGTGCGGGTATGTCCTGTTGAAGCGGCGCGACGCATGAGACGCCGGGCTCCGGAGCCGCCTGCCCGGCGCCGGTCCCCGTGGTCCCGCACGCCCCGCCGGCCCGCGTTTTGACGGGAACCGTCAGCCTGCGGATAACCTCCTAACCCTCACGGGGGTACGAGAGCACCTCTGCCCCGAACCATTTTTGAGGGGCGGAGAATGATCGAGGCATTCGGCCTGACGAAGCGCTACGGCGCCAAGACGGCCGTGCACAACCTGTCGTTCCAGGTGCGGCCGGGCACCGTCACCGGGTTCCTGGGGCCCAACGGCTCCGGCAAATCCACGACCATGCGCATGATCCTCGGCCTGGACACCCCGACGACCGGGCGCGTCACGATCGGTGGCATCCCGTTCCGCCAGGTCCCCAACGCCCCGCGGCACGTCGGCGCGCTGCTCGACGCCAAGGCCGTGCACGGCGGCCGCAGCGCGCGCCAGCACCTGCTCTGCCTCGCGCAGCTCTCCGGCATCCCGGCCCGCCGGGTCGACGAAGTGCTCGGCGTGGTCGGCCTCCAGGACGTCGCCCGCAAGCGCTCCAACGGCTTCTCGCTCGGCATGGGCCAGCGCCTGGGCATCGCGGCGGCACTGCTCGGCGACCCGCAGGTGCTGCTCTTCGACGAGCCGGTCAACGGCCTGGACCCCGAGGGCATCCTGTGGGTCCGCAACCTGATGAAGCAGCTGGCCGCCGAGGGCCGTACGGTCTTCGTCTCCTCGCACCTGATGAGCGAGATGGCGCTGACCGCCGAACACCTGATCGTCATCGGCCGCGGCCAGCTGCTGGCCGACATGTCGGTCAAGGACTTCATCTCGGCCAACTCCGCCGACTTCGCGCGCGTCCGCACCCCGGACACCGAGCCGGAGCTGCGCGAGAAGCTGGGCTCGCTGCTCGGCGAGGCAGGTGCCCGGGTCGCCCCGGAACAGGACGGCGCACTGCGCGTCAGCGGGCTGCCGCTGCCCCGCATCAGCGACCTCGCCCACGACGCGGACATCCGCCTGTGGGAGCTGTCGCCGCACCAGGCGTCCCTGGAAGAGGCGTACATGCAGCTGACGCAGGGCGCCGTGGACTACCGCTCGACGGCCGACCAGCGGACCGGCCTCCAGCAGCAGGCGCCCGCCCACGCACCGCAGGGCCCCGGTGCGCCGGGGCAGCCGCCGCAGGGGTACGCACCCGGAGCGCCGCAGCCCGGCCCGTACGGGCACCCCGGCCACCCGGGGCAGCCGCAGGGCCACCCCGGGGCCCAGGGACAGCCGAACCCGTACGCGCAGGGGCCCGGCGGCGCGCCGGGCCAGGGCTACCCGCCGCCGGTGGCCGGCCAGGGCTCGCCGTACGGACAGCCGAACCCGTACGGGCAGCCGCAGCCGGGCCCGCAGGCCGGCGCCCCGGCGCCGATGCCGCACGCCGCCCAGCCCGCCGCCCCCGCCGACATCTCCACGCCGCACACCGAGGACGCCCGATGACCAGCCCTCAGCAGCCGCAGCCGCAGCCTGAGCCGCACGACACCGACGCTCCCGGCGCGGGCGTCCCGGCGCCCCCGGCCGGGGCCCCGCAGCCGCCCGCGCAGCCGCCCGCCGAGCAGCCGGAGCCCCGGCCGCTGGCCGCGCACTCCCGGCCGGAGCAGCAGCCCGGCGGACAGCCCCCGGCCCAGCCGCCCCTGCCGCCGCAGGCGGGCCAGGCTGCGCAGGAGGGTGCTCCCGCCCGCGAGGCGGGCACGATGATGCTCCAGGCTCAGCAGCCGCCCGCCGCCGCGCCCGGCCAGGAGGCCGGGACGATGATGCTCCAGGCCCAGTCGGCGCCGCAGGCCCAGTCCGCGCCGCAGGGCGCGCCCGTCCCGCCCGGCCCGCACGTCCCGCAGGGCGCGCCCAGGGACGCGGGCACGATGACGCTCCAGGCCCAGCAGCCGCCCGCCGGTTTCCCGCCGCCGCAGGCGCCCCAGCAGGCGCCCCAGCAGCCGCACCAGCCCGCACAGCAGCAAGCGCAGCAGCCTCCTCATCAGCAGCAGATCCCCGCCGCCTGGCAGGCCGCCGGTCCCGGCGGCACCGCCCCGGCCTACGTCTCGCCGATCCCGGTGCGCCGCACCAACCTCGGCCACGCTCTCGCCTCCGAGTGGACGAAGATCCGCTCGGTGCGCTCCACGATGTGGACGCTGGGCGCGATGATCCTGCTGAACGTCGGTATCGGGCTGCTGACGTCGCTGGCGCTGGCGGGCCCGGACCGGGTGGTCGAGCCGGTGCTCGGCTTCGCCTGGTTCGGCCTGCTGCTCGGGACGCTGTGCGTGATCCCGCTCGGCGTGCTGGTGATCTCCTCGGAGTACGGCACCGGCATGATCCGTACGACGTTCACGGCCTGTCCGAGCCGGGCCCGGGTGCTGACCGCCAAGGCGATCGTCCTGTTCGCCCTGACGTTCGCCTTCACCACCGTCTCCAACGCGCTGGTCGCGGTGGCGCACGCCGGGATGCTCAACGGCCCGGCTCCGACCGGTGACCAGTGGCTGCGTGCCACGGTCGGCTCGGGTCTGTACGTCGCCCTGCTGAGCCTGCTGGCCCTGGGGGCGGGCACGCTGCTGCGGCACTCGGCCGGCGCGATCAGCGCGATGATGGGCCTGGTCCTGCTGCCCATGCTGATGGCCGTGTTCATGGTCGGTTCGGACAGCCTGCGCCCGTTCGCGACCAAGCTGATCGAGTACTCGATCCCGAACAACCTCGGCGCGCTCTACGGCCAGCCGTTCCTGCCCGACGGCCCGGCCGGCTGGCAGCCGCTGCTCGTCCTGGCGGTGGTCACCGCCGTCGTCCTCGGTGGCGCCTACGGGGCGCTGGAGAAGCGCGACGTCTGACGTTCAGTACCGCGGTGCGTTACGGGACCGCTGGAGCCGTGCGCTCCGGCGGTCCCGTGCGTTCCAGCACGCCTTGTGCCAGTGTCTGCGCTCGTCCACGTCGCCCTCCCGCGGCCAGGCGACGACGTGCGGCACCCCCGGCGGGATCTCCTGGTCGCACCCCGGGCACCGGTAGTGCTTGGCCGTGCCGCCGCCCCCCAGGTGCCGTACGACCCACTCCTCGCCGTGCCACTCCTCGGTACGTTCGAGACCGTAGCGGCCCCCGCCCGCGTGGTCGGCTGGCTTCTCACCGCCGCGAGAGCGGTTTCGACGCGGAGACACTGGGCACCTCGGGAAATCTGCGGAGTCACGGGCCGTCACCACCCTACGCGGCTCCGTCATGGGGCGATGCCGGTCACCACAATCCTGCGATCATCAGGAAACTGCGCCCAGGGCCGTGCCCTTGGCACGTGTCACACGTTGTTGCCTGTTAGGGGGATGTCGCGTCGGCTGCGAGGAGGCAGAAGAGCGATGCGCGTTGGGGCTTTCATTCTGGCCGCTCAGTTTCCGGGCCAGGGGCAGGGGGAGGCGCTGCACCGGGCGGTGCGGTCCGCGGAAGTGGCGGAGGAGGCGGGGCTCGACGCCGTCTGGCTGGCGGAGCACCACTTCGTGCCGTACGGGGTGTGTCCGTCCGCGGCGACGCTCGCCGCCCTGCTGCTGGGCCGTACCCGCACCATCGGCGTCGGCACGTCCGTCAGCGTGCTGCCGACCCAGCACCCGGTCGCCCTCGGGGAGCAGGCCGCGCTGCTGCACCTGACCTCCGGCGGGCGGTTCACCCTCGGTGTCGGCCGCGGTGGTCCCTGGGTGGACCTGGAGGTCTTCGGCTCCGGGCTGGCGGCCTACGAGCAGCACTTCCCGGAGTCGCTGGACCTGCTGCTGCGCTGGCTGCGCGAGCCGCGGGTCGGCGCCGCGGGGAAACGTCACTCGTTCCGGGAGGTCGCCGTCGTGCCGCGGCCCGACGAGTCGCTGGAGATGCCGGCCGGCCCGCCCGTCGTCCTCGCCTGCACCTCGCCCGGGTCGGTGCGGCTGGCCGCCGAGCGCGGGCTGCCCATGCTGCTGGGGATGCACTGCGGTGACGAGGACAAGGCGGAGATGGTCGCGCTGTGGCGCCGCGTCTCGCTGGCGGCCGGGCGGGACCCGGCCCTGGTCGCGGCCGCGGAGCACGTCTCGGCCGGTGTGGTGCAGGTCGGCGACACCCGCCAGGGCGCGGCCGAGGTCCTCACGAAGGCCATGCCGGGCTGGCTGCGGCGCGGGCTGGCCGCCCACGAGACGGTCGACGGCCGCTACCGCGCCATGCGCGACCCCCTGGCGTACACGGAACTGCTCTGCGACCTGCATCCGGTCGGGCCGCCGAAGCTGTGCGCCGACCGGCTCGCGGCCTCGGCCGAGCGGACGGGCATCCGCCGCTTCGCACTGCTCGTGGAGGGTTCCGGCGATCTGGACGCCACCGAGGAGAACGTACGGCGGCTGGGGGCCGAGGTGCTGCCGCGGCTCGGCTGAGCCGGGCGTGGGGCGGGGCACCGGGCCGGATGTGGCGCGGGGCGCGGCGGCCCGCGCGGCCGGTGGGGTGTCCCGGTCCCGGTCCGCCGCCTGGCGCGATAGTGACGGTATCCGGCCCCGCGACCGGAAGGCTCCGTTCACCTGCGCCGACTCTGGGTGACCGGAGCCGAGTTGACCGGTGCTGCCGCTGGCGCGCCGGCGTCGCACGGCCGCACGTCGCGCGTGCGCAGCGGCAGCATCTCCGGTCAGCAGTCGCGCAGCTCGGGCGACTGGTTCAGCAGCTGGCCCCGGATGGAGGTGAACTTGGCCAGCCTGCCGTCCACCGACGGGTCGAGCGGGAAGACCGCGACCCGGTGGCAGTTCTGGAATGCCAGCCGCACACCGAAGTGACGCTCCAGGGACCCGCGTATCGCGTCACTCGCCAGCGCACGCAGCAGCTGACCGCGCGCCTGCTCGTCCGGCGGCGGCGTCTGGTTGTCGGCGAACTGTCCGCCGTCCACCTTCAGCTGGGCCGCCAGGGAGCTGATCATCCCCCATGCGTAGGGCAAGGAGGTCCGGACGCAGTCGACAAATTCCGCTTCGTCGACCTCGCCTCGCTCGGCCTGTTCGAGGAGGGCCGGTGAGACGTCGAGCGACATGAGGTTCTCCTCTCGCGGTCCCGCCGGGGCGGGGCCTCAGGGATGGGACGGGGGTTCGCGACGGAGCGTGTCCGTATCACGACCCCCCGCTTCAACGGTATGCCGCACACCCGGACCGCACCAGGAGATTGCAGAGACAACCGGCCACCGTCCCCCCCGGGCGGTCCAGGGGCGAATCGCGCCCGCGGCCTCCGGTCGAGTAGCGTGGCGCACCATGCGTCTCGTCATTGCCCGTTGCTCCGTGGACTACGCGGGCCGGCTCAGTGCCCATCTCCCGTCGGCCCCCCGCCTGATCCTCGTGAAGGCGGACGGTTCGGTCTCCATCCACGCGGACGACCGGGCCTACAAGCCCCTCAACTGGATGTCCCCGCCGTGCACCCTCAAGGAGGGCGACGGCAGCGTGTGGACGGTGGAGAACAAGGGGGGCGAGAAGCTCATCATCACCCTGGAAGAGGTGATGCACGACTCCGCCCACGAGCTGGGAGTGGACCCGGGCCTCATCAAGGACGGGGTGGAAGCGCACCTTCAGGAGCTGCTCGCCGACCGGATCGAGACCCTCGGCGAGGGCTACTCGCTCATCCGGCGCGAATACCCCACCGCCATCGGCCCGGTGGACATCCTGTGCCGGGACGCGGACGGCGGGACGGTCGCCGTGGAGATCAAGCGGCGCGGTGAGATCGACGGTGTCGAGCAGCTCACCCGCTACCTCGAACTCCTCAACCGCGACCCGCACTTGGCTCCGGTCAAGGGCGTCTTCGCGGCCCAGGAGATCAAGCCGCAGGCGCGGGTGCTGGCCACCGACCGCGGCATCGGCTGCGTCGTCCTGGACTACAACGGGCTGCGCGGCATCGAGGACGACAAGCTGCGGCTGTTCTGAGCCGCTCCGCCCGCTCCGGGCGGGGCCGGGGCGCCCGCTCCACGCGGGGCAGGACGGCCCGCCGGTACGGATGACGACGGCCCGGTACGGGAGCGCCCGCCAAGGTGGCGGACGGTCGCGTACCGGGCCGTCGTGCTGCGCTCAGACGTTGTCCGTACCGCCGGTCGTACCACCGCTCGTGCCGCCGGAGGTGGTGGACGCCGAGCCGCTGCCGTTGGCGCTGCTGGGCGCCGGGTTGCCCGTGGTCCCGGTCGGGTCCTGGCTGGTCGGCTTGTCGGTGGGCTTGTCGGTCGGTTTGTCCGTCGGTTTGTCGGTGGGCTTGTCCGTCGGTTTGTCGGTCGGCTTGTCCGTGGGCTTGCCGGTCCCCGTCCCCGTGTCGGTGGGCCGGGTGGTCGGGTCGGTCGGCCGCGTCGTCGGGTCGGTCGGGCGGGTGGTGCCGTCCGTCGGCCGGGTCGTCGGGTCGGTCGGGCGGTTGCTGGGGGCGGCGGTCGTGCCGTTGACCGGCTGCCCGCTGGTGCCCGGCGTGCCCGGTGCCGTCGAGCCGGAGCCCGTGCCGGTGCGGCTGCCCTGGCCGGTGCGGGTGCGGTCGGTGCCCGGCTGGTCGGCGGGCATGCCGTCGCCGTCCTGGCCCGGTTCGGCGGACTGCTCGGTCTTGACCTTCTCGCCCGTGCCGTCGTCGGACCCGGAGACCGCGCCCAGGGTGACGACCGTGCCCAGTACGGCGATGAGCAGCGCGCCCGCGCCCGCGGCGACCAGGTTGCGACGGGCGCCGAGCACCATGGCCTTGCGGCTGCCCGCCTTGCCGCCGCCCGCGCCGCCGCTCGCGACGGCGCTGCGGGTGACCACGGTGGGCGCGGTCGCGTCGACGGCCGGGGCCGCGGCGAGTCCGGCGGGCACCCCGCCGGGTGGCGACGCCGACTCCTCCGAGCGCGCGTCCGGGATCTCCTCGCCGGCCGCCGCTGCCGTGCCGGCGGGCGGGGTGAACGTGCCGGAGCGGTCGGCGACCAGGGCCAGCGCGCGCCGTCCCGCGACGGCGCCGCGCCGGTCGGAGAGCACACCGCGCAGCCCTATCGAGGCCTCCAGCTCGGCCCGTGCCCGGTCCAGGTTGCCGGTGCACAGCGCGAGCACGCCCAGCTCGTGGTGGAAGTACGCCTCCTCGGCCACCTCTCCGGCGATCCGGGCGGCCTCCGCGCCGTGCCGCAGGCTGCGCTCCCAGGCGCTCCAGTTCAGGGCGGCGGCGAAGGCCGGGGCGGCCGTACGGGCCAGCAGGACGGCGGCGCTGGGGTGGCCGCTGTCCCGGCTGCCGGTCAGTACGCCCATCGCGGCGAGGATCGCGTCGGACTCGGCGGCGGCCCGCTCGGGGGTGACCGAGGGGTGGCCGGCCCACCAGGCGTAGTGCTGGGCGGCGGTCAGGGCCCGCTCGCCCGCGCCGTCGTCGTACCCGGCGGCGGCGAGCTGGTCCGCCACGGTCGCGGCGAGCCGGTAGTGGGCCCCGGCCGGGGTGATCAGTCCGCAGTCCAGGAGTTCGCCGAGGGCGGCGTCCGCGTGGGTGTCCTGGGCGAGTGCGGGCAGGTGCGCCTGGTGGGGCAGCTCGCCGCCCAGGGCGACCGCGAAGCGCAGCGTCTCGCGCGCCGCCTCGCTCAGCCGGGAGGCGATCAGCGGCGCGGGCGAGGCGGCCTCGCCGACGGGCGGCAGCGGTGCGTCGTGGCCGTCGCCGGACGCGTCGTCGAAGCCGTGCCCGTCGAAGGCGTCCTGACCCGCGCGCACCCGCTGCCGCAGCAGCGCTCCGGCCTGCACGAAGCGCAGCGGCAGCCCCTCGGACTCGAACCACAGGTCCGCGGCCCACGCGGCCTCTTCGTCGGTGAGCGGGCGGCCGACGACGCCCTCCAGCAGTTCCCGGCAGGCGCCGCGGCCGATGCCGCCGAGGACGACCTCTTCGAGGTGGGAGCCGGGCGAGGGGGCGGCGACGTCGGGGGTGGCGGCGAGCAGGAAGGCGCACTCGGGGGTGGCGCCCAGCAGTTCGTCCAGCGCGGCGCCGCCGAACTCCAGGTCGTCCAGGACGACGATCGCGCCGATCTCGCCGAGCAGCCGCAGCAGCTCGCCGCGGTCGGGGCGGTGCAGCGGGGCCCGGTGGACGGCGGCGAACAGCTCGTACATCACGTCGGTGGGCGTGCGGCGGTATCCGGAGAGCCGCACCACGCCGTCGGGGGCCAGGCCGTCGCAGGCGGTGGCGGCGGCGTCCAGCAGGCGCGTACGGCCCGATCCGGAGGCTCCGGTGACGCGTACGGATCTGCCGCGGGACAGCAGCCGCACCAGCCGGTCGGTCTCCTCGGCGCGCTCCAGGAGCGCGCCCTGGCGGCCCGCGGAGACCGGCACCGCGGGCGGTTCGGCGGCGCGGGCCAGCTCGGCGCGCTCGGCGGGGCCGTGCTTGCCGGGGACGGCGGGCTGCTCGCCGGGCGGGCAGGGTTCGATCTCGCTGCCGTCGACCGGGTTGACGGTGAGCAGGTAGGGGCCCGACACGAGCTGTACGGTGCGGGCGAGCCCGCCGGGGGCGGCTGCGGAGCCGCCGGCCGGGGGTCCCGGCGTCGTGGCAGGGGCGTCCTGCTCGCCGTACTCCTCAGGTCCCCGGTTGGTGTTCGGGTCCATGGTGAAATGCCCCCCAGATGCGCTTGGCGTGCCGACCGACCGTTTGCGTCCCGGCCGTCCGCACTCCCCCAGCCTCCGGCCGGGGTGCTCCCCGGCCGCCGCTTCTGGTCCGGTGCCCGCCGTGCGGTGTACCGGACGGCGGAAAACCGAACCTTAGACCTTCGCCCAGTATCTACGATGCGCCGGGGTCCGTTCCTGCCCGGAACGTCACAGTGTTGTGAGAATCCTTCGGGTATGCGGCTTTTTGATCTTGCCGTCGGCGCCGTCAGACCCGCGGCAGGGTCTCGGCCGCGATGCCGCCCTCGATGGCGAGGATGCGGTGCAGGCGGGTGGCGACCAGGAGCCGCTGCATCTGCGGCGGTACGCCGCGGAGCACGAGCCGGCGGTTGGCCCGCCCGGCGCGGCGGTGCGCTCCCATGATCACGCCGAGGCCGGTGGCGTCCCACGAGTCGAGTCCGGTCAGGTCCAGCACGAGATCGCCCTGACCGGAGTCGACGGCGGTGTGCAGGACGGTTCGGGCGTCCGCCGCGCTGCGGACGTCGAGGCGGCCCCCGACGACCAGCTCGGCGTGGTCGCCCCTGATGTGCATATGCGCTCCCCGGGTGATGAGTGCTCGATCGTTACGTCTACAGAACTGACTGCCTCTCATGCGGCGAAGTTGCCGCCTGTAAGCGAACCGATACCGAATTCACCCCGGAGGGTGACGACGCCGGGCCCGTGCGCCTGACGCGCCGGCCACCGTGGCGGGCATGCCGCCAGCGGCCGGCGCCCCGGCCGCCACGCTCTGGCGGTGCCGGAGGCCGGGCCTGACGCAGCGTCAGTGCGGTGCGGGGTCCGGGCCCGCCCGACGCGGTATCAGTGCTCGTAGAAGCCTTGCCCACTCTTGCGGCCGATATCGCCGGCATCCACCATCCGCCGCATGATCTCCGGCGGCGCGAACTTCTCGTCCTGGGACTCGGTGTAGATGTTGTCGGCGGCGTGCAGCAGGATGTCCACGCCGGTCAGGTCGGCGGTGGCCAGCGGCCCCATGGCGTGCCCGAAGCCCAGCTTGCAGGCGGTGTCGATGTCCTCGGCGCTGGCCACGCCGGACTCGTACAGCTTCGCCGCCTCGACGACCAGCGCCGAGATGAGGCGGGTGGTCACGAAGCCGGCCACGTCGCGGTTGACGACGATGCAGGTCTTGCCGACGGACTCGGCGAACGCGCGGGCGGTGGCGAGGGTTTCGTCGCTGGTCTTGTAGCCGCGTACCAGTTCGCACAGCTGCATCATCGGCACCGGCGAGAAGAAGTGCGTGCCCACCACCCGCTCGGGGCGCGCGGTGGCCGCGGCGATCTTGGTGATCGGGATGGCCGAGGTGTTGGAGGCGAGCACCGCCTCGTCCTTGGCCAGCTTGTCCAGGTTCGTAAAGATCTCGCGCTTGACGTCGATCCGCTCGAAGACGGCCTCGACGACGATGTCCGCGTCGGCCACCGCGTCCAGGTCGGTCGTGGTGGTGATCCTGCCGAGCGCCTTCCCGGCGTCCTCCGCGGCCAGCTTGCCCTTGCTCACGAACTTCTCGTACGAGGCCTCGATGCCGCCCTTGCCGCGGGCCAGCGCGCCTTCCGTCACATCGCGGAGGACGACCTCCCAGCCCGCCTGGGCCGAGACCTGCGCGATGCCGGACCCCATGAGTCCGGCCCCGATGACGGCGAGCTTCTTTGCCACTTGCTGTCCCCTAACACGCTGTACATCCGACGGCTCTCAGCAGTGACGTTAGCGCCCGCCGACGATCGATAGGAGGGTTAGAGATGCGCGTCACGTCTCAGATGACGGACATCACACCGCGGGGCCTCATCCGCCCCCGCGCACGGCATAGTTGAGGACCTTTGCGCTGAGCGCGTCCTCCAGGTCGTCGAGCAGGACGAGCGCTTCGCGTGACACCTCGTCGGGTGCGCGCCCGGCCATCATCGCGCGGGCGACGTGCGCCGCGAGCGTGGCGTGCACCCAGTTGAGCTGACCGGCCACCAGGAGCGGCAGCCAGTCGTCCGCCGCCGCGCCGGCCTCCTGACGCAGGGTCTCCTCCAGACGGGTGAGCTGTTCCTGCTGGAGGTGCCAGAGGCGGGCCTTGAGGGTGGCCGCGCCGTCGATGACGCGCAGGAAGCGGTCGTAGCCCTCGACCAGTCCGACGGCGGGCGAGACCGCTTCGACCTGTTCGCGCAGTTCGCGCAGGACGGCGGCGGCCGCGGACTCCCCCGCGTCCCGGCCGCGCACGTAGCGCGCGAGGCGGTCCACCAGCCCGGCGCCGCGGTCCATGAAGAGGTCTTCCTTGGCCGGGAAGTAGTTGTAGACGGTGTTGACCGAGACGTCGCAGACCTCGGCGATCTCCGCGATGGTCACCGCGTCGAAGCCGCGCTCCAGGAACAGGCCGGTGGCCATGTCCGAGATGTGCTGGCGCGTCTGCCGCTTCTTGCGCTCCCTGAGTCCCTCAGCCATGTCCCGCATCGTACGCCTTCTTGGTGGTTCTGAAATTTTGGGGGCGTTGCAAAATTTCAGTGTCTCTGTTTTTCTGTGCGGCATGGCAGTCATCACCGCGTCCGGCCTGGCCCGGACCTTCACCACCCGACGCGGCACCGTCGAAGCCGTACGCGGCGTCGACCTCACCGCCGAGCGCGGCGAGATCCTCGGCCTGCTCGGCCCCAACGGCGCCGGGAAGACCACCACCCTGCGGATGCTCACCACGCTCCTCGCCCCCACCGGGGGCAGCGCGACCGTGGCCGGCTGCGACCTCGTCCGCGACCCGGCCGGCGTCCGGCGCAGCACCGGCTACGTCGCCCAGACCGGCGGCGTCGACCCGCACCTCTCCGTACGGGAGGAGCTGGTGACCCAGGGGCGCCTCTACCGCCTGCCGAAGCCCCGGGCAGCGGCCCGCGCCGGGGAGCTGGCGCACGCCCTCGGCCTCGACGGGCTGCTGGACCGCACGTGCGCGTCGCTGTCCGGAGGGCAGCGGCGGCGGCTGGACATCGCGATGGGTCTGATGCACCGGCCCGCGGTGCTCTTCCTGGACGAGCCGACGACGGGGCTCGACCCCGGCAGCCGGGCCGGCCTGTGGGAGCTGGTCCGGCGGCTGCGCACGGACTTCGGCACCACCGTCTTCCTGACCACCCATTACCTCGACGAGGCGGACGCGCTCGCCGACCGCCTCGTGGTCGTGGACCAGGGCGTGGTGGCCGCCGAGGGCACCCCGCGCGCGCTCAAGACCGAGTACGCCGGCTCGCCCGGTGCGTCCCTCCAGGACGCCTTCCTCGCGATCACCGGGCGCGGCCCCGCCCCGGCGGACACCACCCCCGTAGCCGTCTGACCGCCCCTCCCCTCAGGAGCCCCGCATGTCCTCCGTCCTGTCCGACACCGCCCTGATCTTCGGGCGCTACGCCCGGCAGACCCTGCGTTCCAAGGTGCAGATGCTGTTCGGCGTGCTGATGCCGCTGCTGTACCTGCTCTTCTTCGGCCCGCTGCTGACCGGTATGCCACTGGCTTCCGAGGGCAGCTCGTGGCAGGTGCTGGTACCCGGGCTGCTGCTGCAACTCGCGCTCTTCGGCGCGTCGTTCTGCGGCTTCGCCATCATCATCGAGAAGCAGTACGGCGTGGTGGAGCGGATGCGGGTGACGCCCGTCAGCCGGCTCGCGCTGCTGCTGGGACGGGTACTGCGGGACACGGCGCTGCTCACGCTGCAATCGGTGCTGCTGGTGCTGGCAGCGCTGGTGATGGGCCTCCGGGCGCCGCTCGGAGGCATCCTCGTCGGGTTCGGATTCGTCGCCGCTACGGCCGTGGGCCTGTCCTCACTCTCGTACGCGCTGGCCATGAAGGCCGCCTCGCCGCAGGAGTTCGGGCCCGTCGTCAACGCCGCCACCATGCCCACGATGCTGCTGTCCGGCCTGATGCTGCCCATGGCCCTGGCGCCGGGGTGGCTCGACGTCCTGTCGCGCTTCATGCCCCTGCGCTACCTCGTGGACGGCGTCCGCGCCGCCTACGTGGGCGACTACACGGGTACGCCCGTCCTGTACGGCGCGCTGGTGGCCGCCGCGCTGGCCGTGGCGGCCACGGCGGTCTGCACCCGCGCCTTCCGCAGGGCCGCGGCGTAGGCTCGCCCGTATGGTCAATCTGACGCGCATCTACACCCGTACCGGCGACAAGGGCACCACCGCCCTCGGTGACATGAGCCGTACCGCCAAGACCGACACGCGGATCTCCGCCTACGCGGACGCCAACGAGGCCAACGCGGCGATCGGGGTGGCCATCGCCCTCGGCTCCCTGCCGCAGGACGTCGTCACGGTGCTCGTCCGGGTGCAGAACGACCTCTTCGACGTGGGCGCGGACCTGTCGACGCCGGTGGTGGAGAACCCCGAGTTCCCGCCGCTGCGCGTCGAACAGACCTACATCGACAAGCTGGAGGCCGACTGCGACCACTACCTGGAGAGCCTGGAGAAGCTCCGCAGCTTCATCCTGCCCGGCGGTACGGCGGGCGCCGCGCTGCTGCACCAGGCGTGCACGGTGGTACGCCGCGCCGAGCGCTCCACGTGGGCGGCGCTGGAGCTGCACGGCGACACCATGAACCACCTCACCGCCACCTACCTCAACCGCCTCTCCGACCTCCTGTTCATCCTGGCCCGCACGGCCAACAAGGAGCAGGGCGACGTGCTGTGGGTGCCGGGCGGCGAGCGGTAGGCCGGGCTACCGCGACGCGGGCGGGCCCTGGCGGCCGGACCCCTGGCCCGCCCCTGCACGGTCGCGGTCGTCGTGGTTGCGGACGTCGTGGCCGCGGTCGTCGTGGCCGCGGTCGTCATCACGGTCGCGGACATCCGCGGCGCCCGTGGGCAGATGGCCCGCCGGGGCCTGCTTCGGCCAGAGCGTGTAGCTCACCGCGATCACCAGGTTGATGCCGATGACGAAGAGCATCTTGGTCTGCCAGGCGCGCAGCGAGGCGGTCTGCCCGGGGTCGCCCACGTACCAGGCCGCGATCTGGAGCAGGCCCATCGCGATGAGCGCGGCGAGAATCCAGCGGCCCGCCGACTGCCATTCGAAGACCATCCGCTCCCTGCCGTACTTCGGCGCGGGCACCGGCGGCGGGCCGCCCGCGAAGCGGTGGGCGAAACGGACGTCCACCCACTTGATCGTGCGGTGTCCCAGCGCGGCCGAGAACCCGATGTAGACGGCGGCGAGTCCGTGCTTCCAGTCGGCCTCCGCGCCGTTCTTCAGGTCCACGGCGGTGGCGACCAGCAGGACGATCTCCAGCAGCGGTTCCAGGAGCAGGACGGCGGCGCCGGTCCGCGGCATCTTCGCCAGATAGCGCAGGGCCAGCCCGCCGGCCAGCAGCACCCAGAAGCCGACCTCGCAGACGACGATCAGCGTAACGATCACGGGACCCACCTTCTTTCCTGTCCCTTCCAGGCTCACCCGGGAATCCGGCCGTCACCTCGTCGCCCGCGATGATCCGGCGCTGCATCTTTCGATGTAGCGCGCGACGGAACGGGTTCGTCCGGGGCGTGGAGGCAGCGGGCCGCGCCGCCGTGTTTGATGGAGGAGTGACCGCGAGACCCTTCGCCGCCCCGGGACGCCCGCACCGCCACGACGTGTACATGGCGGTCGGCGGGCTGCTCGGCGGTCTGCTGCTGTCGGGGCTCGGGCTGCACAGCAGCCCGCCGCTGCTGGGCCTGCCCCCCTGGCTCGGCCTGGTGGCGCTGACCGTCATGTCCGGCACCGAGCTGCTGCGCCGGACCGCCCCGCGGGCCGCGCTGGGCCTGGCGACCGTCGCACTCGCGCTGGACGTGTGCAGCGGCGGGCTGATCGCCACGATCGTGATGTTCACCGACATCGTCTACGCCGCGGTACTGTACGGACCCCCGGGCACCGCCCGGCGCGTGCCGGTCATCAGCGTCCTGCTCACCGTCGTCGCCACCATCGTCCCGGTGGCGATCCTGCACGACCCGCAGGCCCTGCTGCTCGGCGTCGGCGTCGGCGTGATCACCGTCAGTCCCGCCTGGACCGGAATCATCATCCGCGAACACCGCAACGCCACCCGGGCCGCCCGGCTGGAGGCCGAACAGACCGCGCTGCTGGCCGAGATGGACCGTACGCAGGCCATCATCGCCGAACGCGCCCGGATGGCCCGCGAACTGCACGACATGGTCGCCAACCACCTCTCGGCCATCGCGATCCACTCCACGGCCGCGCAGGCCATAGACGACCCCGGCGCCACCCGGGAGGCGCTCGGCGTCATCCGCGA
The DNA here is from genome assembly GCF_001905005.1 of Streptomyces sp. CB02923. Taxonomy (GTDB): domain Bacteria; phylum Actinomycetota; class Actinomycetes; order Streptomycetales; family Streptomycetaceae; genus Streptomyces. The sequence goes on from NZ_LWKZ01000001.1 coordinate 234,923, forward strand.
GAACAGCGTCCAGGGCCTCGCCGAGATGCGGCGCCTGATCGGACTGCTGCGGGACGCCAAGGACCCCGGCGGGACGGCGGAGGCCCAGGCCACACCGACCCTGGACGGGCTCGACGCCCTCCTCTCGCAGGCCCGCGCCAACGGGGCGAGCAGCGGGCTGACGTTCGTCCTGGAGGACACCCGGGCGGACGGCGGGGGCGCGCGGCTGCCCGCGCCGGTGGAGCTGGCCGCGTACCGCATCGTGCAGGAGTCCCTGACCAACGCCCTCAAGCACGCCGCGCCCGGCGAGGTCGAGGTCCGTATCGGCCACGACCGCGGCGGCCCGCTCGCCGTCCGCGTCACCAGCCCCTTCGGCGACCGGCCCGGCCCGCGCGCGCCCGGCTCCGGAGCGGGCCTGATCGGCATGCGGGAGCGGATCGAACTGCTCGGCGGCCGGTTCGAGGCCGGGCCCGAGGACGGCGGCGAGCACGCCGACGGCAAGGTATGGCGGGTGCGGGCCTCCCTGCCCGCCCGCGAGGAGGAAGAACGACGATGACAGCTGCCACCGGCCGCCCGGTCCGGGTGCTGATCGCCGAGGACCAGTCCGCCGTACGGGCCGGACTCGTGCTGATCCTGCGCTCCGCCCCCGACATCGAGGTGGCCGGGGAGGCGGCGGACGGCGAGGAGGCGGTCCGGCTGGCCCGCGAACTCCGCCCCGACGTGGTCCTCATGGACATACAGATGCCCAAGCTGGACGGCGTCTCGGCGACCCGCGCGGTCGTCGCCGAAGAGCTGGCCGACGTCCTGGTGCTGACCACCTTCGACCTCGACGAGTACGTCTTCGGGGCGCTGCGCGCAGGCGCCGCGGGCTTCCTGCTCAAGGACAGCGAGGCGGCGGCGCTGCTGGACGCGGTGCGCACGGTGGCCGCCGGGGAGGGGCTGATCGCCCCGGCGGTGACCCGGCGGCTGATCGCGGAGTTCGCCAACCCCCGTACCGTACGGCGGCCCGCCGGTGCCGCGGCCCCGGACCCGGCCGTGCTGGACGTGCTGACCCGCCGCGAACGCGAGGTGCTGGGCTGTCTGGGCCGGGGCCTGTCGAACGCCGGCATCGCGGACCATCTGGAGATGGCGGAGGCGACCGTGAAGACGCACGTCAGCCGGCTGCTGGGGAAACTGGAACTGCGCAGCCGGGTACAAGCGGCGGTACTGGCGCAGGAATTGGGTGTCAACGGCGGCCCGGAAGGGTAACGGCCGTCGCGGTCCCGCCGGATGCGGCGGAGGATGCCACCCACTTTGGTCCAGACCTCTTGACCGCAGGTCTGGACCTTTTTACGCTCCCTTCACATCTTTGCGGTGAGCGCGCCCCACAGCGCTCACCGGGCGGCGCAGGTTCTCCCCCACCTCCACCCCCTTACCTGGGAGCATCCGTGACACCCGGAACCTTGACACGCACCACCCACGCCCGACGAAGAGCCCTAGCGGCCCTCACCGCACTCCTCCTGCCCGTGGCCGCGCTGATCGGCCTGGCCGGCGCCTCCCCCGCGCACGCCGCCGAGTCGGCGACCGCCGCGTACACCAAGGTCTCCGACTGGGGTACCGGCTTCCAGGGGCAGTGGACGGTGAAGAACACCGGCACCACCACCATCAACGGCTGGACCGTCGAGTGGGACTTCCCCTCCGGCACCACCGTCGGCTCCGCCTGGGACGCGCAGGTCAGCGGCTCGGCCGGGCACTACACCGCCAAGAACCTCAGCTGGAACGGCACCATCTCCCCCGGCGCCTCGGTCAGCTTCGGCTTCATCGGCACCGGCTCCGGCGGCGGCGACGTGACCGGCTGCAAGCTCAACGGCGGCCCCTGCGACGGGGCCCAGCCCGGCGACACCCCGCCGTCCGCGCCCGGCAAGCCGGTGGCCGGTGACATCACCGACACCTCCGTACGGCTGACCTGGACCGCCGCCACCGACGACAAGGGCGTCAAGAACTACGACATCCTCCGCGACGGCACCAAGGTCGCCACCGTCGAGAAGCTCGCCTACACCGACACCGGCCTGACCAAGGACACCTCGTACTCCTACACGGTCGTCGCCCGCGACACCGCCGACCAGACCGGCCCGGCCAGCGAAGCCACCACCGTCCGCACCACCGGCGGCGGACAGCCCGGTGACAACCCGCCGTCCGCGCCCGGCAAGCCGGCGGCCGGCGACATCACCGACACCTCCGTACGGCTGACCTGGACCGCCGCCACCGACGACAAGGGCGTCAAGAACTACGACGTGCTGCGTGACGGCACGAAGGTCGCCACGGTCGAGAAGCTGGCCTACACCGACACCGGTCTCACCAAGGGCACCGACTACACCTACACCGTCGTCGCCCGCGACACCGCCGACCAGACCGGCCCCGCCAGCGCAGCCACCACCGTCCGCACCACCGGCGGCGGCGGACAGCCCGTGGACGCGGTCAAGCTGGGCTACTTCACCGAGTGGGGCGTCTACGACCGCAACTACCACGTGAAGAACCTGGTCAGCTCCGGCTCCGCGAGCAAGCTGACGCACATCAACTACGCGTTCGGCAACGTCCAGGGCGGCCGCTGCACCGTCGGCGACGCCTACGCGGCCACCGACAAGGCGTACACCGCCGACCAGAGCGTGGACGGCGTCGCCGACACCTGGGACCAGCCGCTGCGCGGCAACTTCAACCAGCTCAAGAAGCTCAAGGCGAAGTACCCGAACATCAAGATCCTGTGGTCCTTCGGCGGCTGGACCTGGTCCGGCGGCTTCACCGACGCCGTCAAGAACCCGGCGGCCTTCGCCGACTCCTGCTACCAGCTGGTCAACGACGCGCGCTGGGCCGGTCTCTTCGACGGCATCGACCTGGACTGGGAGTACCCCAACGCCTGCGGCCTGACCTGCGACACCAGCGGCCCGGCAGTCTTCAGCACCATGATGAAGGCGTTCCGCGACAAGTTCGGCAAGCAGCTGGTCACCGCCGCGATCACCGCCGACGGCTCGGACGGCGGCAAGATCGACGCGGCCGACTACGGCGGCGGCGCTCAGTCCGCCGACTGGTACAACGTCATGACGTACGACTTCTTCGGCGGCTGGGACAAGACCGGCCCCACCGCTCCCCACTCGCCCCTGACGTCCTGGGCCGGCATTCCGAAGCAGGGCTTCAACACCGACGCGGCCCTGCAGAAGCTCAAGGGCAAGGGCGTGCCCGCGAAGAAGCTGCTGATCGGCATCGGCTTCTACGGGCGCGGCTGGACCGGCGTCACCCAGGACGCCCCCGGCGGCACCGCCACCGGCCCGGCCCCCGGCCGGTACGAGGCGGGCATCGAGGACTACAAGAACCTCAAGACGAGCTGCCCGTCCACCGGCACCGTCGCCGGCACCGCCTACGCCCGCTGCGGCACCAACTGGTGGAGCTACGACACCCCGGCGACCATCGCCGGAAAGATGAACTACGCCAAGCAGCAGGGGCTGGGCGGCGCGTTCTTCTGGGAGTTCAGCGGTGACACGACCAACGGCGAACTGATGACCGCCATCGACAGCGGCCTGAAGTAACCCCCGGCACTTCCCCCGGACCGGCCGGGGAGGCGGCGTCGCCCCCGCCTCCCCGGCCTACGGCCGGTTCAGCCGGAAAACCACCGCACCCCGATCGGGCCGGTGGCCCGCTGCACACCCGGCCCCGGCCACGGTTTCGCGAGCCGCACCGGCAGCCTCAGCAGTTCGCGGCATGGCGGACGCACCCGGGCGGAGTGTGGCTCCGCTCCCACTCATGCTGTCCGATCATCAGTACCCCGCCGGCCAGAAGAGCCACCAGCAGATGGGCGACCGCCGTCCAGCGGGCCCGGAAGACACCGGTGAGAGCCGTCATGACCAGCGCGGCGACCAGCAGCACCGTCACCCGCCCGCTGTGCGCGAGGGCAGCCGCGTCGACCCGGTCCTGCCTGCCCTGGGCCGCCCATACCTCCAGACCGAGGCCGAACATCCAGTCCAGCACGAGCCACGCGGTCTCCAGCACAAACAGCGGAATCGCCAGAGCGAGATCCACCCGCAGGCTCGCCGGCCGCGACCAGGGGCGCCGGGGCTTCGTTCGTCCGGGCCTCTCCTGCCTAAGCCACATTCACTCTCTGGCCCGGAGGCGCCGCCTCCAGCCACGCCAGGAAGCCCGTCAGGGCGTCCTCGCTCATCGCCAGCTCCAGCCTCGTACCGCGGTGGCGGCAGGCGAGCACGACGGAGTCGGAGAGCAGGGCCAGTTCTTCCTCGCCCTGGGGGGTACGGCGTTCCCGTACCTCGATGGCGAAGCGTTCCAGTTGACGGCGGGGGCGGGGCGCGTAGGAGAAGACGCGGAACCACTCCACCCGGTCGCCGTTGTAGCGGGCGACGCCGTAGATCCAGCCTTTGCCGCTGGGCTCGGCCTCGTCGTCGGGCACGTTCCAGCGCAGGCTGCAGTCGAACGTGCCGCCGGAGCGCTGGATGAGCCGTCGCCGTAGTCCGAAGACGAAGAGCCCCAGCAGCACCAGTACGACGACCGCGCCGCTCACAAGCAGAGCGAGGACCATCCGAACCGACCTCCTCGCCTCGATGGGGGGACCCACGCGCCGGTTCGGGCGCGAGGGGGAAAACGCACCTGCATTGCCTCAGCCGCGGACCGCCCTGGAGGATTCCAGCGCAGCCCGCGGCTGAGGGACGAACTCGTCGGTGGTGGGCTTCAGTGGACGCCCGTCACCGCACGCAGCCGGACATCGGCGCGGCGCTCGGCGGCCGCGTCGGCCTCCGACTTCGCCCGCTCCAAGGCCCGCTCCGCGCGCTGGACATCGATCTCGTCGGACAGCTCGGCGATCTCCGCGAGCAGAGACAGCTTGTTGTCGGCGAACGAGATGAAGCCGCCGTGCACGGCGGCGACGACGGTGCCGTCCCCGTCCTCGCCGGTCGTACGAATCGTCACCGGACCGGACTCCAGCACGCCGAGCAGCGGCTGGTGCCCCGGCATGACGCCGATGTCGCCCGACGAGGTGCGCGCGACGACCAGGCTGGCCTCGCCCGACCAGACCTGACGGTCGGCGGCGACCAACTCGACGTGCAGCTCAGCCACGATGGCTCCTCGGGTCTCCACCTGCCGGGTACGGCAGATGTTGGGTCAAATACTAGTGGTCGTACGGACCGGGGGCGGCCAGGGCCGCCCCCGGGGCGCGGCCGGGCCTCAGGAGACGCCCAGCTCCTTGGCGTTCGCCTTCAGGTCCTCAAGGCCACCGCACATGAAGAACGCCTGCTCGGGGAAGTGGTCGTACTCACCGTCGGCGATGGCGTTGAACGCCGCGATGGACTCGTCCAGCGGCACGTCCGAGCCGTCGACACCGGTGAACTGCTTCGCCACGTGGGTGTTCTGCGACAGGAAGCGCTCGATGCGGCGGGCGCGGTGGACGGTGAGCTTGTCCTCCTCGCCCAGCTCGTCGATACCGAGGATCGCGATGATGTCCTGCAGGTCCTTGTACTTCTGCAGGATCGTCTTGACCCGCGAAGCACAGCTGTAGTGGTCCTGCGAGATGTAACGCGGGTCCAGGATGCGGGACGTCGAGTCCAGCGGGTCCACCGCCGGGTAGATGCCCTTCTCCGAGATCGGACGCGACAGAACGGTCGTCGCGTCCAGGTGGGCGAAGGTGGTGGCCGGCGCCGGGTCGGTCAGGTCGTCCGCGGGGACGTAGATCGCCTGCATCGAGGTGATCGAGTGACCACGGGTCGAGGTGATGCGCTCCTGGAGGAGGCCCATCTCGTCCGCCAGGTTCGGCTGGTAACCCACCGCGGACGGCATGCGGCCGAGCAGGGTGGACACCTCGGAACCCGCCTGGGTGTACCGGAAGATGTTGTCGATGAAGAAGAGGACGTCCTGCTTCTGGACGTCACGGAAGTACTCCGCCATCGTCAGACCGGCCAGCGCGACCCGCAGACGGGTGCCCGGGGGCTCGTCCATCTGGCCGAAGACCAGCGCGGTCTTGTCGATGACGCCGGAGTCCGACATCTCCTCGATGAGGTCGTTGCCCTCACGGGTGCGCTCGCCGACACCGGCGAACACCGACACACCGTCGTGGTTGTTGGCCACGCGGTAGATCATTTCCTGGATGAGGACGGTCTTGCCGACGCCCGCACCGCCGAACAGACCGATCTTGCCGCCCTTGACGTACGGGGTCAGCAGGTCGATGACCTTGACGCCGGTCTCGAACATCTCGGTCTTGGACTCCAGCTGGTCGAAGCTGGGGGCCTTGCGGTGGATCGGCCAGCGCTCGTTGACCTCGACCGTGGACGGGTCCACGTTCAGGACCTCGCCGAGGGTGTTGAACACCTTGCCCTTGGTGACGTCACCGACGGGCACGGTGATGCCCGCGCCGGTGTCGGTCACCGAGGCCTGGCGGACCAGGCCGTCGGTGGGCTGCATCGAGATCGCGCGGACCACGCCGTCACCCAGGTGCTGGGCGACCTCGAGGGTCAGCGTCTTGAGCTTGCCCTCTTCGGCCGGGTCGGCGACCTCGACGTGCAGAGCGTTGTAGATGTCCGGCATCGCGTCGACGGGGAACTCCACGTCGACGACCGGGCCGATGACCCGCGCGACGCGGCCCGTCGCCGTGGCCGTCTCAACAGTGGTGGTCATAGTTGTCAGTCACTCCCCGCGGTCGCGTCGGCCAGTGCGCTCGCGCCACCGACGATCTCGCTGATTTCCTGGGTGATTTCGGCCTGGCGGGCCGCGTTGGCAAGCCGCGAGAGCGACTTGATGAGTTCTTCCGCGTTGTCGGTCGCCGACTTCATCGCGCGCCGCGTGGCGGCGTGCTTGGAGGCGGCGGCCTGCAGCAGCGCGTTGTAGATGCGCGACTCGACGTACCGCGGCAGCAGGGCGTCCAGGACGTCCTCCGCCGACGGCTCGAAGTCGAACAGCGGCAGGATCTCGCCCTTGGACGACGCCTGCGCCTCCTCGGCCGTCTCTTCGAGGCTGAGCGGCAGCAGCCGGTTGCCCACCGGCGTCTGCGTCATCATCGAGACGAACTCGGTGTAGACGATGTGCAGCTCGTCCACGCCGCCCTCGGCCGTGTCCTGCTGGACGGCGGCGATCAGCGGCCCGGCGACGGCCTTGGCGTCCGCGTACGTCGGGCTGTCGGTGAAGCCGGTCCACGAGTCCGTGACCTTGCGCTCACGGAACCCGTAGTACGAGACACCCTTGCGGCCGACGATGTAGGTGTCGACCTCCTTGCCCTCGGCCTTGAGCCGCTCGGTGAGCTGCTCGGCGGCCTTGATGGCGTTGGAGGAGTAGCCGCCGGCCAGACCGCGGTCGCTCGTGATGAGCAGCACCGCGGCCCGCGTGGGGCTGTCCGCCTCGGTCGTCAGGGCGTGCTTGGTGTTCGATCCGGTGGCAACCGCCGTCACCGCACGGGTCAGCTCACTCGCGTACGGCGTCGATGCCGCCACCTGGCGCTGCGCCTTGACGATGCGCGAGGCGGCGATCATCTCCATCGCCTTGGTGATCTTCTTGGTCGCGGTGACGGAGCGGATGCGACGCTTGTAGACCCGGAGCTTGGCTCCCATGGATCAGGTCCCTTCCGTCGTCACTTGCTGGTGCTGACCGGAGCGTCCTCACCGAGAAGCTTGCCGTCCGAGGTCTCGAACTGCTGCTTGAAGGTGGCGACGGTGTCGGTGAGTGCCTGGATGGTGTCGTCGGACATCTTGCCGCCCTCGACGATGCTGGTGAGCAGCTCCTTCTTCTCGCGGCCCATCCAGTCCAGCAGCTCGCGCTCGAAGCGGCGGATGTCCTCCACCGGGACGTCGTCCATCTTGCCGGTGGTACCGGCCCAGACGGAGACGACCTGCTCCTCGACGGGCATCGGCTGGTACTGGCCCTGCTTGAGCAGCTCGGTCATGCGCTGACCACGGGCGAGCTGGGCCTTGGAGGCCGCGTCCAGGTCGGAACCGAAGGCGGCGAACGCCTCCAGCTCACGGAACTGGGCGAGGTCCACGCGGAGCCGGCCGGAGACCTGCTTCATGGCCTTGTGCTGGGCGGAGCCACCGACGCGGGAGACGGAGATACCGACGTTCAGCGCCGGGCGCTGGCCCGCGTTGAACAGGTCGGACTCCAGGAAGCACTGGCCGTCGGTGATGGAGATGACGTTGGTCGGGATGAACGCCGACACGTCGTTCGCCTTGGTCTCGACGATCGGCAGACCGGTCATCGAACCGGCACCGAGCTCGTCGGAGAGCTTCGCGCAGCGCTCCAGCAGGCGGGAGTGCAGGTAGAAGACGTCACCCGGGTACGCCTCACGGCCCGGCGGGCGGCGCAGCAGCAGGGACACGGCACGGTAGGCGTCGGCCTGCTTCGAGAGGTCGTCGAAGATGATCAGGACGTGCTTGCCCTGGTACATCCAGTGCTGACCGATGGCCGAGCCGGTGTAGGGCGCCAGGTACTTGAAGCCGGCCGGGTCGGACGCCGGGGCGGCGACGATGGTCGTGTACTCCAGGGCACCGGCCTCCTCCAGCGCGCCGCGCACGGACGCGATGGTGGAGCCCTTCTGGCCGATGGCGACGTAGATGCAGCGGACCTGCTTCTTCGGGTCGCCGGAGCGCCAGTTGTCACGCTGGTTGATGATCGTGTCGACGGCCAGGGCGGTCTTGCCCGTCTGGCGGTCGCCGATGATCAGCTGACGCTGGCCGCGGCCGATCGGGACCATCGAGTCGACGGCCTTGTAGCCGGTCTGCATCGGCTCGTGGACCGACTTGCGGACCATGACGCCCGGAGCCTGGAGCTCCAGGGCGCGGCGGCCCTCGGACTCGATCTCGCCGAGGCCGTCGACCGGGTTGCCCAGCGGGTCGACGACGCGGCCGAGGTAGCCCTCGCCCACGGCGACCGAGAGCACCTCACCGGTGCGGCGCACCGGCTGGCCCTCCTCGATACCGCTGAACTCGCCGAGGACAACCGCACCGATCTCGCGCTCTTCCAGGTTCAGCGCAAGACCGAGCGTGCCGTCCTCGAACTTCAGCAGCTCGTTCGCCATCGCCGAGGGAAGACCCTCGACCTTCGCGATGCCGTCTCCGGCCTCGCTGACCGTCCCGACCTCCTCGCGCGAGGCCGCGTCCGGCTTGTACGCCTGGACGAAGTTCTCCAGCGCGTCCCGGATCTCCTCCGGCCGGATCGTGAGCTCCGCCATCTGGGTTCCCTGCTCTCCTTGTTGGGCCCGTCGTCGTTTACGGGGGTCGTGTACGCCCCCCGCCGCAGGCAGGGGCGGTTGCCCCCGTGATGTCACTGCGTCCACGGCCCAACTCGGGCCGCCGTACTACTTCTTGAGTTGGTGGGGTGGGTCAGCCGGCCATCCGCCGGGACGCCTCTTCGAGGCGTGCGGCGATGCTGCCGTTGATGACCTCGTCGCCGATCCGGACCTGCACTCCGCCGAGGACCTCCGGGTCCACGTCGAGGTTCAGGTGGACCTGCCGTCCGTACACCGACGCCAGGGCCGCGCCGAGGCGCTGCCGCTGGGTGTCGCTGAGCGGCACCGCGGAGGTGACCACCGCGACCATCCGGTCCCGGCGCGCCGCGGCCAGCTTGGACAGGGCGTCCAGCCCTGCTTCCAGGCTACGGCCCCGCGGCTGTGCGACAAGCCGGACCACGATCCGCTCGGTGACCGGGTTGACCCGGCCGCCCAGCAGCGAGCGCAGCAGCTCGGCCTTGGCCGGGCCCTGCGCGGTGCGGTCGGTCAGCGCGGCCCGCAGGCCGGTCGACGAGGCGACGATCCGGCCGAACCGGAACAGCTCGTCCTCGACGTCGTCGAGGGCGCCCGCCCGCTGGGCCGCGATGAGGTCGGCGCCGTACGCCAGCTCCTCCGCCGCGTCCGCCAGGTCACGCGAGCGCGACCAGCGGGAGCGGACCATGCCGGAGAGCAGGTCGACGGTCTCGCCGCCGACCTGACCGCCGAGCAGACGCCCGGCCAGCTCGGCCTTGGCCTCGCCGGCCTGCGCCGGGTCGGTGAGGACCCGACGCAGCGACACCTCGCGGTCGAGCAGAGCGGTGACGGCAGCAAGCTCCTCGGCGAGCTTCGCGGCGTCGACGGCGGTGTTGTCCGTCAGCGCGTCGAGCTGCTCGCGTGCGGAGGCGAGTGCCTCGCGGCTCGCTCCATTCATCGGCCGGCCTCTGCCTTCGTCGGGTCCGACGCCGCCTTGGCCTCGAGCTCGTCGAGGAAGCGGTCGATGGTCCGGCTCTGGCGGGCGTGGTCCTCAAGGGACTCACCGACCAGCTTGCCCGCCAGCTCCGTGGCCAGCTTGCCCACGTCCTGGCGCAGCGACTGCGCGGCCTGCTTGCGGTCCGCCTCGATCTGCGCGTGGCCGGCCGCGATGATCTCCTCGCGCTGCCGCTGGCCCTCGGCACGCATCTCGGCGATCAGCGTCGCTCCCTGCTCCTGCGCCTCCTGGCGCAGCCGGGCGGCCTCGTGGCGCGCGTCGGCGAGCTGGGACCGGTAGTCCTCCAGGACCTGCTGGGCTTCGGCCTGGGCGGCCTCCGCCTTCTCGATACCGCCTTCGATCTTCGCGTGGCGCTCGTCCAGAACCTTGTTGATGTTCGGGAGGAGCTTCTTCGCGAGGAAGCCGAAGACGATGAAGAAAGCGACCAGGCCGATGACCAGCTCTGGAATCGGCGGGACGAGGGGGTTCTCAGGAACCTCCGCCGCCATGTTCACCAGGGCGCTCACATCAATGCCTTCCGTCTAAGTGGCGTCGTCTGTGCGTTCCGTGATTAGGACGGGTACGCGTAGCCCATGACGATGCCGATGAGGGCGAGCGCCTCGCAGAAGGCGAAGCCCATGATCTGGTTGGTGCGGATCAGGCCGGCGGCCTCGGGCTGACGGGCCAGGGCCTGGGTGCCGTTACCGAAGATGATGCCGACGCCGACGCCGGGGCCGATGGCGGCGAGGCCGTAGCCGATCGAAGCGACGTTGCCAGTGAGGCCGGCGGCGAGTTCGAGAGTCGCGGACATGCCGTGTCTTCCTTCTCTTTCATGGACCGGTGGGGGTTGGCCACCGGACGTCTGGTGGGACTGCTGGGGTACCTGGGGGCTCAGTGGTGCTCGGCGAGCGCGCCCTGGATGTAGTTACAGGCCAGGAGCACGAAGATGTACGCCTGGATGGCCTGGATGAAGAGCTCGAAAGCCGTCATCACGATGGTCATGACGAACGAGACGCCCGCGTAGGCGATGCCGATGCCGTTCAGCAGGTACCAGCTGGCGACGGTGAACATCAGGATGAGCATGTGGCCCGCGAACATGTTCGCGAACAGTCGGACCGCATGCGTGAACGGCCGGATGATCAGGTGCTGCAGCAGTTCCAGGAACATGATCAGCGGGAGGACCCAGCCGAGCGACTTGTCGTAGCCGGAGAGGTTCTTCAGACCGCCGACGAAGCCCTGACGCTTGAAGGTCAGCACGAGCCAGGTGATGTAGACCACCAGGGCCAGACCCATGGGGAACGCGATGACCGACGTCACCGGGAACTGGGCGACCGGGATGATCGACCACAAGTTCATGATCCACACGAAGAAGAACAGCGCGACCATGAAGGGGACGAACTTCTCGCCCTCCTTCTTCCCGAGCGCGTCGTAGACGAGCCCGCGGCGCACGAAGTCGTAACCCGCCTCACCGATCATCTGCAGCTTGCCGGGCACCACCTTGGCGCGGCCGAAGGCGGCCCAGAAGAACGCCACGATGATCACCGTGCTGACCAGGGCCAGCAGCATCGGCTTGTTGAACTCGTAGCCACCGATGGTGAAAAGGGGCTCGAAGACGAACGAATGAAGGCCCGGGGCCTCGAAGCCACACCCCGGGATGAAGAGGTGGCACTCCGTGTCGAGGGCGAGCATCGTTTCAGCACTCACCGCGAGCTCCTTCAGCGTGGCGCATGGGTACGGCAACCTCGTTGTGTCGGCGCGGCATTGAGCCACGGTGCGGCACTGGACTGGTCTTACGGATTGGGGGGCGGCTGATCGGCGCGGGGCCGGATCGGGTCACAGGCATCGGCCGGACGCGCAACCGGTTCCCTGACTCGGGACCGGGAAGCTCGGCCGCCTGCGCCGACTGCGCCGCAGTTGGCACCGGACGATAGCAGGCTCTCGCGTGGGCTTTTATTCCGGCCCTACGGCTCACGTCCGCGACCCCGTGGTTTCCGCCTTCTTGGACTCGGCGGATTCGGGATTCACGTAGAGAACCTTTGCCTTCATATAGCTGCGGGCCTGGAAGGAGATCCACACCAGGACCGTGGCGAGCAGGGTGAAGGCGAACGCCCTGACGTTGAAGAGCGTGGTGTCCTTGAAGACGATCATGAAGACCGCGACCGCCAGGATCTGCACGGCGTACAGCAGCAGTCCCATCATCTGGAACAGATCCGGGAGGCGCTTCGCGGTCTGCTGGAGGACCACCAGGCCCGACCCCATCAGCAGCAACACCAGCACCGTACCGATGAGCGCACCGACCGCCCCCTGCCCGCCCGCGACCACAGCACTGATCACGACGCCCACGGCGCCGGTGGCAAGCGAGGGCACGGAGACATTGGCAAGTAGGCGGGCGTCAGTGGACTGCATGGCGGCGCTCCGGCAAGAAAATGGGGGTGGTGTCGTCAGGGACGAGCGTAGACCCGGCCTGAGGGAGAACCTGAGGCCGAAAGACCGTCGCACTACGGCCCTTCGGCTCTGTCGCCGGGTTTCGTGAACGGTATCACAAACTATTTGATGAGGTCTTTACCTGCTCGGTGTGCTACCCGTCACACGTGAGCAGTAATCCGCGCGTTGGAGCGCGACACGATGGCACTCTGTCTGCTATGTGACCCATTGGGCGTATTTTCGAGTGCCGCTCGTACGAGCGAAAACTCGCCTCAGCGATGACTTCCGGCCTTCCGGCGGTCCGTGAACCGCGACCGGTCACCGATCGCGGTGGCCCCGTTGATGCCCGCCGGCACCGGCTGCCGCGCCGGGTCCCCCTCGCCGTCCAACGGCCCGGCCTCCCCGACCGCCGCGCTCTCCTCGGCGGCCGCCGCCACGGCCGCGGCCTGCACACTGCGCCGGTACCGCGGCGGAACCATCCACTCCATCCAGCGCGGTGCCCGCGGCGTGAAGCGCGGCAGCAGCAGGAGGACCAGCCCGATCGCGCTCAGCAGCACGATGCCCATCACGACCCACACGCTCGCGTTGTTGACCGAATACGCCACGGCGCCGAACGCGATCAGCGCGGACCAGAAGTACATGATCAGGACAGCCCGGCTGTGCGAGTGGCCGATTTCCAGCAGCCGGTGGTGCAGGTGGCCGCGGTCGGCGGCGAACGGCGACTGGCCGTTCCACGTACGGCGCACGATGGCCAGCACCAGGTCGGCGACCGGCACCGCGATGATCGTCAGCGGCAGCAGCAGCGGGATGTAGACCGGCACCATCGCGTGGGTGGCCTCGCGGACGCTGCCCGCCTTCAGGTTGAGCAGGTCCGGGTCGACCTGGCCGGTCACCGAGACCGCGCCGGCCGCCATGACCAGCCCGATCAGCATCGAACCCGAGTCGCCCATGAAGATCCGCGCCGGGTGCATGTTGTGCGGCAGGAAGCCCAGGCACATGCCCATCAGGACGACCGAGAACAGCGTCGCCGGGGCGGCCGCCTCGATGCCGTACCCGAACCACATGCGGTACGCGTACATGAAGAAGGCCGCGGCGGCGATGCACACCATGCCGGAGGCCAACCCGTCCAGGCCGTCCACGAAGTTGACGGCGTTGATGGTGATGACGACCAGAGCGACCGTCAGAAGCGTGCCCTGCCAGGGGCTCAGCGAGACGGTCCCGATGCCCGGCACCGGGATCCACAGGATCGTCAGGCCCTGAAGGACCATCACGCCCGCGGCGATCATCTGGCCGCCCAGCTTGACGAGCGCGTCCACGCCCCACTTGTCGTCCAGTACGCCCAGCACCCAGATCAGCGCGGCGCCCGACAGCAGCGCGCGCGGCTCGTTGGAGTGCTCGAAGACGGACTCCAGGTTGGTGAGGTGGGCGGCGACCAGCAGACCCGCGCACAGCCCGCCGAACATGGCGATGCCGCCGAGGCGCGGAGTGGGTTCGCGGTGCACGTCGCGCGCGCGGATCTCCGGCATCGCGCCGGCCGCGATGGCGAATTTCCTTACCGGCCCGGTCAGGAGGTAAGTGACCGCGGCCGTGACGCACAGCGTCAGCAGGTATTCACGCACGGGCTGCCCCATTGGTATCGCTGGCCATCACAGCCACACACCATATGCGTGTCCGCCCCCTATCCGTGAACGTAAGGGAAGACAGCCCCGCCCCGCGAACGGTTCCCGGACTCAGGCCGGATCGGGATATGGGGGAAAGCGCCGTACCAATGCCGCGGTCGCCGCGCGGGTCCCCGGCTCCTCCCGGACGGCCGCCGCGATCAGCGCGCCGACGCGCACCGCCTCGTCCTCGCCCATGCCCTGGGTGGTCAGCGCGGCGGCCCCCAGCCGCAGCCCGGGACGCCGCCCGGACGGGTCCTCGGCGCACGGCAGGGCACAGGTGTCCAGCACGATGCCCGCCGCCGCGCAACGCCCCCGCGCCGTACGGGCGTCCGCGCCGAGCGGCGCCGGGTCGGCGGTGATCAGGTGGGTGTCCGTGCCGCCGGTGGTGACCGGCAGGCCCTCCGCGGCCAGCGAGGCGGCCAGCGCCCGCGCGTTGGCGACGACCTGCCGGGCGTAGGCGGCGAAGGCGTCGGTGGCGGCCTCGCCGAAGGCGACGGCCTTGGCGGCGACCGCGTTCATCTGGGCGCCGCCCTGCGTGAAGGGGAAGACGGCCCGGTCGACGCGCTCGGCCAGCTCGGCCCCGCACAGGATCATGCCGCCGCGGGGGCCGCGCAGCACCTTGTGGGTGGTGGCGCACACCACGTCCGCGTACGGGACCGGGCTGGGCGCCAGGCCCGCGGCGACCAGCCCGATGGGGTGCGCGGCGTCCGCGATGAGATACGCGCCCACCTCGTCGGCGATCTCCCGGAAGACGGCGTAGTCCAGATGCCGCGGATAGCAGATCGAGCCGCAGACGATGGCCTTGGGCCGGTGGTGGCGGGCCAGCTCGCGCACCTCGTCGTAGTCCAGCAGCCCGGTGTGCGGATCGACGCCGTAGCCCGCGAAGTCGAACCAGCGGCCGGAGAAGTTGGCCGGGGAGCCGTGGGTCAGGTGCCCGCCGTGCGGCAGCGCCATGGCCAGGACGGTGTCACCCGGGCGCAGCAGGGCGGCGTAGGCGGCCAGTACGGCCGAGGAGCCGGAGTGCGGCTGGACGTTGGCGTGCTCGGCGCCGAACAGGGCCTTGGCGCGCTCCACGGCGAGCCGCTCGGCGAGGTCCACGACCTCGCACCCGCCGTGGTGCCGGGCGCCCGGGTATCCCTCGGCGTACTTGTTGGCCAGGGGGGAGCCGAGGGCGGCCAGCACGGCCCGGGAGGAGAAGTTCTCGGCGGCGACGAGCTGCAGCCCGTCGCCCTGCCGGGCCGCCTCGGCGAGCAGCACCCCGGCGATCTCGGGGTCTTCCCGCAGCAACCCGGCGAAGTCGGGCGACCAGGCGGGCGGCCGGTACCGGCCCTCCCCCGCCCGCTGCCCGGCCGCCTCCCCCCGGGCAGCCGTGATGTCGCTCCGGGATGACGCGGTGGTGGCGGGCATGGCTGGCTCCGGGCCTCGTACGGGAACGTGGTCCCAATGTAGGCGCGGTACGGCAATCGAGCGCGGCGGATGTGCCGGGCGGGGGTCGGGGGCGGGCGAGAGCCGAGCCGGGGGCGGGGCGAGGACCAGGCCGAGGCGGGGCGAGAGCCAAGGCAGGGGGCGGGGCGAGGGCCAGGCCGAGGCGGGGCGAGAGCCGAGCCGGGGGCGGGGCTGGGCCGGGCCGGGCTGGGCTGGGCTGAGCTGAGCTGAGCCAAGGTCAGCCCAAGCCGACCCGGGCCCCGCTGCGCGCCTACAGGGCGAATCGAACGTGATCGTCCCCCCGGCGGGGGCTTACCCAGGGGCGGCCGGAGCGAAGCGTCCGGGCCGGTGGCACGGCGGGCCTCCGCGGCCCTTCAGAACGGCGTTCGCGGAGCCCGCCGCCCAGAGGTCAAGCGCGGGCCGGGGGCCAGGCGAAGGCCGGGGCCAAGACCGGCCCACGCCGAGCCGACCCCCGCTGCGCGCCTACAGGGCGAATCGAACGTGATCGTCCCCCCGGCGGGGGCTTACCCAGGGGTGGCGGGGGCGAAGCGTGCGGGCCGGTGGCACGGCGGGCCTCCGCGGCCCTTCAGAGCGGCGCACGGCGGGGCTCCGCGGCCCTTCTGAGCGGCGTTCGCGGGGCCCGCCGCCCCAGGGGGTCAGGCGCGGGCCGGAACTCCCGTCAGCGCCGTCACGACGGGGTCCAGCGCCTGGTTGATCTCGTCGCCGATGGAGCGGAAGAACGTGATGGGCGCGCCGTACGGGTCGTAGACCTCGTCCGCCTCCGGAGTCGGCGCCAGCAGCCAGCCGCGCAGCGCGGCGGCGGCGCCGACCAGGGCGCGGGCGCGCTCGACCAGCCCGCCGCCGGGCAGCGCCGGGTCGGGCTCGGGCAGCGTCGCCGGGTCTATGGCCCGTACCAGCCGGTTGAACTCCTTCAGCGTGAAGGTGCGCAGTCCCGCCGAGTGGCCCATGGAGATGACCTGGGCCCGGTGGTCGCGGGTGGCGGTCAGGACGAGGTCGGCCCGGATGACGTGCTCGTCCAGCAGTTCCCGGCCGGTGAAGTCGGCCGGATCGGCCCCGTAGTCGGCCAGGACCGTGGCGGCGTGGGTCTCCATGGGCGCGCCTTCGTGGCCCCAGGTGCCGGCGCTCTCCACGACCAGGCCGCCGCGGTCCTCGCCCAGCCGCAGGTCGAGGGCGTGCCGGTGCAGCCGCTCGGTGATGGGCGAGCGGCAGACGTTGCCGGTGCTGACGTGGAGGATGCGGAACGTGCGGTAGCTGTCCTCGCCGGGTCCCGCTATGCCACGCCCGAGGGGCGCAATCAATTCGCCACCTCGAGCCCGGGTACCACCTTGCGCAGCTCCTCCGCGCTGATCGCGCCCGCGCGCAGCAGCACCGGCACCTCGCGGGTGACGTCCACGATGGAGGACGGTACGGCGGCGGGGGTCGGGCCGCCGTCCAGGTAGACGGAGACGGAGTCGCCGAGCATCTCCTGGGCCGCGTCGCAGTCCTGCGGCGACGGGTGCCCGGTGAGGTTGGCGCTGGAGACGGCCATCGGGCCGAACTCGGTGAGCAGCTCGATGGCGACCGGGTGCAGCGGCATGCGGACCGCGACCGTGCCGCGGGTCTCCCCCAGGTCCCAGGTCAGCGACGGCTGGTGGGTGGCGACCAGGGTCAGCGCGCCGGGCCAGAAGGCGTCGACCAGCTCCCAGGCCTGCTCGGAGAAGTCCGTGACGAGCCCGTGGAGGGTGTTCGGGGAGCCGACGAGCACCGGGGAGGGCATGCCTCGTCCGCGGCCCTTGGCCTCCAGCAGGTCTCCGACGGCCTCGGCACTGAACGCGTCCGCGCCGATGCCGTAGACGGTGTCGGTCGGCAGCACGACCAGCTCGCCGCGGCGGACGGCCGATGCGGCTTCGCGCAGACCGGTCGCGCGGTCGGTCGCGTCGCTGCAGTCGTATCGCCGTGCCATTTAACGGACCTCCTCGTGCGGAACGTACAGATGACTCGTGGGGGCCGGGCTCGTCATGGCGTCGCCCTGCGCGCGGTGGCGAATCGGGGCCGGTTGTTCAGGTCGGGGTGGTCGGCCGCGTCGGCCCAGCCCCGCTCCTCGGTGAAGATCCACGGAACCTGGCCGCCCTGGGTGTCGGCGTGCTCGATGACCACGACGCCGCCGGGCCGCAGCAGGCGGTGCGCGGTCCGCTCGATGCCGCGGATGGTGTCCAGGCCGTCCTGGCCCGAGAACAGCGCGAGTTCGGGGTCGTGGTCGCGCGCCTCGGGTGCGACGTACTCCCACTCGGTCAGCGGGATGTACGGCGGGTTGGAGATGACCAGGTCGACCTGGCCGTCCAGTTCGGGGAGCGCGGTCAGCGCGTCGCCCTGCTGGAGAACGACGCGGGACCCCTCGACGTTCTTGCGTGCCCACTGCATGGCCTCGTCCGACAGCTCCACGGCGTGCACCCGGGAGCGCGGCACCTCCTGGGCCAGGGCGAGCGCGATGGCTCCGGAGCCCGAGCACAGGTCGACGATGAGCGGTTCGACGACGTCCATGGCCCGTACGGCGTCTATCGCCCAGCCGACGACCGATTCGGTCTCCGGGCGGGGTACGAAGACGCCGGGCCCGACGTGCAGCTCCAGGTACCGGAAGAAGGCGCGCCCGGTGATGTGCTGGAGCGGCTCGCGGGCCTCCCGGCGGGCGACGGCCTCCCAGTAGCGGGCGTCGAAGTCCGCGTCGGGGACCCGGTGCAGTTCGCCGCGCTTGACGCCGTGGACGTGCGCGGCGAGTTCCTCGGCGTCGAAACGCGGTGAGGGTACGCCGGCGTCGGCCAGCCGCTGGGTGGCCTGGGCCACCTCGGCGAGCAGCACGGTGCGGGGGTTGGGCCCGCGGCGGGGCCGCTGGGGGTCGTGACCCCCGGAAGGCGACGGCACGCTGTTCCTCCGGCTCGGTTCTACGGGCTTACTGGGCGGCCGCGAGCTTGGCGGCCGAGTCGGCGTCCACACACGCCTGGATGACCGGGTCGAGCTCGCCGTCGAGGACCTGGTCCAGGTTGTACGCCTTGAAGCCGACCCGGTGGTCCGAGATGCGGTTCTCCGGGAAGTTGTACGTCCGGATGCGCTCGGAGCGGTCGACGGTGCGGACCTGGCTGCGCCGGGCGTCCGACGCCTCCTTCTCGGCTTCTTCCTGGGCGGCGGCCAGCAGCCGCGAGCGCAGGATGCGCAGGGCCTGCTCCTTGTTCTGGAGCTGGCTCTTCTCGTTCTGGCAGGAGACGACGATGCCGGTGGGCAGGTGGGTGATGCGTACGGCGGAGTCGGTGGTGTTGACCGACTGGCCGCCGGGGCCCGACGAGCGGTAGACGTCGATGCGCAGGTCGTTCGGGCCGATCTCGACCTCGACCTCCTCGGCCTCGGGCGTGACGAGCACACCGGCCGCCGAGGTGTGGATGCGGCCCTGGGACTCGGTGGCGGGCACCCGCTGGACGCGGTGCACGCCGCCCTCGTACTTCAGGCGGGCCCACACGCCCTGGCCGGGCTCGGTGGCACCGTTGCCGCCCTTGGTCTTCACGGCGACCTGGACGTCCTTGTAGCCGCCGAGGTCGGACTCGTTGGCGTCGAGGATCTCGGTCTTCCAGCCGACGCGCTCGGCGTAGCGCAGGTACATGCGCAGCAGGTCGCCGGCGAACAGCGCGGACTCCTCGCCGCCCTCGCCCGCCTTGACCTCCAGGATGACGTCTTTGTCGTCGCTGGGGTCGCGCGGGACGAGCAGCAGCCGCAGTTTCTCGGTCAGCTCCTCGCGGCGTGCTTCGAGGTCCTTGACCTCGTCGGCGAAGTCCGGGTCGTCGGCGGCCAGTTCGCGGGCCGTGTCGATGTCGTCGCCGGTCTGCTTCCAGGAGCGGTAGGCCGTGATGATCGGGGTCAGTTCGAAATAGCGCTTGTTGAGCCGCTTGGCCTCGCGCTGGTCGGCGTGGACCGCGGGGTCGGCCAGTCGCTTCTCAAGGTCGGCGTGCTCGCCGATCAGTTCCTCGACCGCCTCGAACATCGTGGGGGTTCCTCACCTGGCTGAGTCTTCCGAGATCCGGGGGTTCCCGGTTGCCGGCACCTGTGCGGCGTGGGCCGCGGCCCCGGGACCTCCGGCGGGGTCCTTGGCCTGGACGACAAAACGCCGGTCCGCCGCCCCTTCGCGGGGCGGGACGGAACCGGCGCCTTGCTGGTCGCTACTTCTTGGCCGAGGCAGCGGCCTTGCCGAAGCGGGCCTCGAAGCGGGCCACGCGGCCACCGGTGTCGAGGATCTTCTGCTTGCCCGTGTAGAACGGGTGGCACTCGGAGCAGATGTCGGCACGGATGGTGCCGCCGGCCACGGTGCTACGGGTGGTGAACGACGCGCCACAGGTGCAGCTGACCTGGGTCTCGACGTACTCCGGGTGGATGTCGCGCTTCAAGGGATTCTCCTAGGTTCGGGAGGGCTCCGGGTCGTTCCGCGGATTGCGTCACGTGAACCGGGGCCGACGGTCCAGTCTGCCAGGACTGACCTCATCTCCCCAAACCGGGGTGGTCCGGAAAGTATTCCCGGGGGTTCCGCGGCCGTGGGAAACGAGCTGAGGGAACGGTTCGGCTACTTTACGTAGCTGTCGGTTCCGCCCTTGTCACCTGCGGAATCCTTGATCGCTTCCTTCGGGATGTCCTGGTCCTGGCGCAGCGCGTCCCAGACCTGCCGGGACTGCTTCTCCAGCGGCAGCACGCGGGAAGGATTCTTCGGGTCGTAGGTGACCGGCAGGGTGACCATGTCGATCTGGTCCGACCCGATACCGCCCATCTCCTTGGCGAGCCCCATCAGCGCGTTGACCGAGTTCAGGTCGCTGTCGGTGGTGATGGCCTTGGTGGCGGTGTCGGCGATGCCGTAGAGCTTCGTCGGGTCGGACAGCAGCCCGATGCTCTTGACCTGCTTCATCAGTGCCTTGACGAACGTCTGCTGGAGCTGGATGCGGCCCAGGTCGCTGCCGTCGCCGCCGGGCACGCCGTGCCGGGTCCGTACGAGGCCGAGGGCGTCCTCACCGTTGAGGGTGTGCTTGCCGGGCTCCAGGTTCAGGTGGCTCTTGTTGTCGTTGATGGCCTTGGTGGTGGTGATGTCCACGCCGCCGAGGGCGTCGATGAGCTTCTTGAAGCCGGTGAAGTCGACCTCGACGAAGTGGTCCATGCGGATGCCGCTCATCGACTCGACGGTCTTGACCGCGCAGGCCGGACCGCCGACCTCGAAGGCGGTGTTGAACATGGCCTTGCGCTGGCCCGGTATCTCCTTGCCGTCCTTGGTGCAGTCGGGGCGCTGGACCAGCGTGTCGCGCGGAATGCTGACCACGCTGGCCTTCTTGTGGCCCTTGAAGACGTGCACGATCATCGCGGTGTCGGAGCGGGCGCCGCCCTCGTCGGTGCCGTACGCGCCGTTCTTGCCCGCCCGGGAGTCCGAGCCCATGACGAGGATGTCCATCGACCCGTCGTCGTTGTTCTTGGGCCGGTCGTTGCCCAGGGCGGCGTTGATGTCGACGCCCTTCAGGTTGCCGTTGAGTTTGAAGTAGACGTAGCCGAGTCCCGCGCCACCGAGCAGTACGCAGCTGACCAGCGCGCACACGGTGATCGTCAGGGCGCGGCGGCGCCGGGTCGGGCCCTTGCGCCGGCGGCCCGTGGCACGTATGCCGCGGGAACGGCTCTTGGCCGCGTTCGCGGCGCTGCTGTCGTCCGCCATCTGCTCCTCAGTCCTCGTTCTCTCGGCTGCCCCTCGCCGCCACCGTTCAGCCACGGTTTGTTGCGCCTTGAAAGACGGAGGGCAGACCGGAAGGGTTGCACAACGGGATTGAGAGCCATTCTTAGAAACCGGCCCCTCGCGGCTCCGGCACACGTCGGCTTACGCCCCGGTGACCAGGACTTTCGTCCGGAGTCAGAAAGCGGAGTGATGACCTCCGTGGACCGGGTGCGTGTGCGCAAGGCAACAATCTGCGGGTTTCTGCGGGCAGCGAGAAGCCCTCCCGGTCACCGAAGTGACCGGAAGGGCTCTGCCGTGCGGCTACGGCCGTGTCCTGCGCCGGTACGAGCGCGGGCGACCGCTACGGGGTACGGGCGTCAGTCGTTGCCGTTGCCGTTGCCCATGCCGGGGGTCGTCTTCTGGATCTGGAGCAGGAACTCCGCGTTGGACTTCGTCTGCTTCATCTTGTCCAGCAGCAGCTCGATGGCCTGCTGCTGGTCCAGGGCGTGCAGCACCCGGCGCAGCTTCCAGACGACGGCCAGCTCGTCGCTGCCCATCAGGATCTCTTCCTTGCGGGTGCTGGACGCGTCCACGTCCACCGCCGGGAAGATGCGCTTGTCCGAGAGCTTCCGGTCGAGCTTGAGCTCCATGTTGCCGGTGCCCTTGAACTCCTCGAAGATCACCTCGTCCATCCGCGAGCCGGTCTCGACCAGCGCGGTGGCCAGGATGGTCAGCGAGCCGCCGTCCTCGATGTTGCGCGCGGCACCGAAGAACTTCTTCGGCGGGTACAGCGCGGTCGAGTCGACACCACCGGACAGGATGCGGCCCG
The DNA here is from genome assembly GCF_001905005.1 of Streptomyces sp. CB02923. Lineage (GTDB taxonomy): Bacteria > Actinomycetota > Actinomycetes > Streptomycetales > Streptomycetaceae > Streptomyces. Next base: position 257,150 of record NZ_LWKZ01000001.1, read on the forward strand.
ACGCCGGGGCGGCGAGGTTGTACGCACGGCCCAGACGCGTGATGGAGTCCAGCAGGACGACCACGTCGTGACCCAGCTCCACCAGGCGCTTGGCACGCTCGATGGCGAGTTCGGCGACGGTGGTGTGGTCCTCGGCCGGGCGGTCGAAGGTCGAGGAGATGACCTCGCCCTTGACCGACCGCTGCATGTCGGTGACCTCTTCGGGACGCTCGTCGACCAGGACGACCATCAGGTGGCACTCGGGGCTGTTGCGGGTGATCGAGTTGGCGATCGCCTGCATGATCATGGTCTTGCCGGTCTTCGGCGGGGCCACGATCAGACCGCGCTGGCCCTTGCCGATCGGCGCGACCAGGTCGATGATCCGCGGCGTCAGCGCGCCCGGCTCGCCTTCCAGGCGCAGTCGCTCCTGCGGGTAAAGGGGCGTCAGCTTGCCGAACTCGGCGCGGCCGCGGCCCTGTTCGGGCGAGACGCTGTTGACGGTGTCCAAGCGCACCAGCGCGTTGAACTTCTCGCGCCGCTCGCCCTCGCGGGGCTGGCGGACCGCGCCGGTGACGTGGTCGCCCTTGCGCAGGCCGTTCTTGCGGACCTGGGCGAGCGAGACGTACACGTCGTTCGGGCCGGGCAGGTAGCCGGAGGTCCGGATGAACGCGTAGTTGTCGAGGATGTCGAGGATGCCCGCGACGGGGATCAGCACGTCGTCGTCGGAGACCTGCGGCTCGTTGCCGAAGTCCTCACGGCCGCGGCGGCCGCGGCGGTCCCGGTAACGGCCGCGGCGCCCGCGGCGCCCGCCCTCGAAGTCGTCCCCGTCCTCGTCGGCCCGGCGGTTGTCACGGTTGTCGCGGTTGTCGCGCTGCTGGCGGTTGCCGCCCTGCTGGTTGCCGTCACCGCCGTCGTTGTTCTTGTTGCGGCGGTCGCGCTGGCCGCGCTCACCGCGCTCGCCACGGCCCTGGCGGTCGCCCCCCTGGCGGTCGCCCTTCTGGCCGCGGTCCTGGCGGTCCCCGCGGTCCTGGCGGTCGCCCTTGCCCTGGCGGCCCTCGGCGTTGTCCGCCGCGGCCTCGGCCTTGGCGTCCTCGCGCGGTGCCGTACGGGTGTCGGCCTTCGCCTCGGCCTTGCCCTCGGACTTCGCCTCACCGGCGCCGTCGGGGCTGCCCGCGGCGGCGGTGGCGCGGCGCCGGCGGCGCTCGCCGGCCGGCTGCTCGTCGCTGGGCTGGCCCGGGATGTCGATCTGCTGCTGGGCGGCGCCCTTGTCGGCGGCGGCCTTGCCGTCCGCCTTGCCCGCGGCCTTGGCGTCGCCGTCCTCGCCCGTACGGGCCTTGGAGGTCGCCCGGCGCTTGGGCTTGGTCTCGGTCTCTGCGGGCGCGTCGCCCTTGGCAGCGGCGCCGGAACCGGAGCCGGCGGCCTGCTTCTCCTTGATGACCTCGATCAGCTGGCTCTTGCGCATCCGCGCGGTGCCCTTGATACCGAGGCTGGAGGCGACCTGCTGCAGCTCTGCCAGGACCATGCCGTCCAGGCCGGTGCCGGAACGGCGGCGCCGCGCAGGCGCGGCGGGAGCGTCCGTGGCGGGCGCGGTGGCACTGCCATCGGTGCGTACGCCCATCAGATCGGTGGTGTCGCTCACGAAGGGTCCTTCCCTGGAGCGGGCGTCGGCCTGTCTGGCTCGGCGACCGGTTGTGCTGTCCGGCTGCGGTCCCGTCGTGCGGACCTGGCCGGGGCGGTGGTCCCGCCGGAAATGGCGGAAAGATCAGTGCATGGTTCCGGCGCGAAGAGATGTCTGTGACTCATGTCCGTCACGCCGATTCCGGAGCGTGCTCGCTTCTGCTCAGGCAACTGCTCCAAGCAGTTTGGGAGGCTCCCGGAAGAAAAGTGGTCCCGATGGGGGACACGGAGTACCGCGCCGCTGAGGCGTCACGTACTCACTTGAGGTTAACACTACCGGATCCAACAAACATTCCCCCTCTCGAAGACCGGCAATCGTCGATCACCCGGCGAGCGGCAGCACCGAGGTACCCGCCGCGTCGAGGGCCAGCCGGTTGGCTGCCCACCCCTCGCCCGCGAGGCCGGCGACCTTGTCGGCCGCGTCCTCCTGGACCAGCGCGAGCACCGTGGGGCCCGCGCCGGAGATGACCGCGGGGACGCCGTCCGCCCGCAGTCGGTTCACCAGGGCCACGCTCCCGGGCATCGCGGGAGCACGGTACTCCTGGTGAAGTCGGTCCTCGGTCGCGGCCAGCAGCAGCTCGGGGCGCCTGGTCAGGGCCTCGACGAGCAGTGCGGCGCGGCCGGCGTTGGCCGCGGCGTCCACGTGCGGGACGGTCCGCGGCAGCAGGCCCCGCGCGGTCTCGGTGAGCACCGGCTTGCCCGGTACGAAGACCACCGGAACGATGGAATCGGCGGGATCCAGCCGGATCGCGCGCGCCGATCCGGTATCGGTCCAGGCCAGGGTGAAGCCGCCGAGCAGACAGGCGGCGACGTTGTCCGGATGGCCCTCGATCTCGGTGGCCAGTTCCAGCAGTGCCGCGTCGTCCAGCTTCTGTTCGGCGCCTATGGTCACCGCGCGGGCGGCCATGATGCCGGCACAGATCGCGGCGGAGGAGGAGCCCATGCCGCGGCCGTGCGGGATGCGGTTGGCGCACACGATCTCCAGGCCGCGCGGCTGCCCGCCGAGCAGGTCGAAGGCGGCGCGCAGGGACCGTACGAGCAGGTGGCTCTCGTCGCGCGGCAGGGTCTCGGCGCCCTCGCCCGCGATGTCGACGTGCAGGCCGGAATCGGCCACCCGCACCACGACGTCGTCGTACAGGCCCAGGGACAGCCCGAAGGCGTCGAAGCCGGGACCGAGATTGGCGCTGGTCGCGGGGGTGCGCACCCGGACGGCGGCGGCGCGGAACGCTGGACCGGCCATCGCTCGATGACTCTCCTTGATGTGATGCTGCGGCACTGCCCCGGAGCGCCGCGGCACCAGGGTGCCCGGCCGGCTCATGGGGACCGTTCTGACCTGCCCTGCACACCACTGCGACATGCCGTGGGGAGGGGAGTTGGCTGCCAGCCTATCGAAGGAAGGTTCTGTGGCGACATAGGGCGCACAGGAGGCGCACGATGCGTGTCGCGCGCTGCCCGCGGCTCTCGGCCGCCTTTGCAGCCTTTGCAGGGTTTGCTCCATCCGAGGTTACGGGGTTCCTGCGGTCCCGGTAACCCCTATTTCGGGGGATGTCGCGCGCCGGTGCGGGCGGTGCGCCCGGCCGTTCCGCACGGCCGGGCGCACCTCCCTTCCGGAAGGCGGGTTACGCCAGGCCGAGGCGCTCGGCCGCGGCGTCCGCGTCGACCGGGACGGTGACCGGCTGCGGGGCGCCCGCGACGGCCCAGTCCGGGTCCTTCAGGCCGTTGCCGGTGACCGTGCAGACGATGCGCTGGCCCGGGTCGACCTTGCCCTCGTCGGCCGCCTTGAGCAGTCCGGCCACCGAGGCGGCCGAGGCGGGCTCCACGAAGACGCCCTCCTGGGAGGCCAGCAGCCGGTAGGCGGCCAGGATCTGACGGTCCGTCACCTCGTCGATGGCGCCGCCGGACTCGTCCCGGGCACGCTCCGCGAACTGCCAGGAGGCGGGGTTGCCGATACGGATGGCCGTCGCGATCGTGTGCGGATCCTTGACAACTTCGCCACGTACGATCGGCGCGCTGCCGGACGCCTGGAAGCCCCACATGCGCGGGGTGCGCGAGGCGAGGCCGTCGGCCGCGTACTCCTGGTACCCCTTCCAGTACGCGGTGATGTTGCCCGCGTTGCCGACCGGCAGCACATGGATGTCCGGCGCGTCGTCCAGCATGTCGACGATCTCGAAGGCGGCGGTCTTCTGCCCCTCGATCCGTACCGGGTTGACGGAGTTCACAAGTGCGACGGGGTACTTCTCGGAGAGGCCGCGGGCCAGCGTCAGACAGTCGTCGAAATTCCCGTCGACCTGGAGGATCTTCGCGCCGTGCACCAGCGCCTGGCCCATCTTGCCCAGCGCGATCTTGCCCTGCGGGACGAGGACGGCGCAGACCATCCCGGCCCGTACGGCGTAGGCGGCGGCCGAGGCCGAGGTGTTGCCGGTGGAGGCGCAGATGACCGCCTTGGCGCCCTCCTCCTTGGCCCGGGTGATGGCCATCGTCATCCCCCGGTCCTTGAAGGAGCCGGTGGGGTTGGCGCCCTCTACCTTGAGATGCACCTCACAGCCCGTGCGCTCGGAGAGCACCTGGGCGGGCACCAGCGGCGTACCGCCCTCGCGCAGCGTGACGACCTCGGTCGACGCGCCGACCGGCAGCCGGTCGCGGTACTCCTCGATGATTCCGCGCCACTGACGGCTCGCGGTGGAAATGGCAGACATGGGTTCCTTTACTCCCCTTCGACCCGCATGATGCTGGCGACGCCCCGGACCGTGTCCAGGTCGCGCAGCGCGCCGACGGTCGACGACAGGGCGGCGTCGGCCGCCCGGTGCGTGACGACGACGAGGGACGCCTCTCCCCCGTTCTCGGCTTCACCGGAGCGGGCGGCACCCCCGTCCTTGCTCTGCTGGCGGACCGTGTCGATGGACACACCGTGTTCGGCGAAGACCATGGCGACCTGGGCGAGGACACCGGGCTTGTCGGCCACGTCCAGGCTGATGTGGTAGCGGGTGACGACGTCACCCATGGGGCCGACCGGCAGCTGTGTGTAGGCCGACTCGCCGGGGCCGGTGGTTCCGGCCAGCTTGTTGCGGCAGACCGCCACCAGGTCGCCGAGGACCGCGGAGGCGGTCGGCGAGCCGCCGGCGCCGGGGCCGTAGAACATCAGCTGGCCGGCGGCCTCGGACTCGACGAAGACCGCGTTGTACGCCTCGCGCACGGAGGCCAGCGGGTGCGTCAGCGGAATCATCGCGGGGTGCACGCGCGCGGTGACCGAAGCGCCGTCGGCCGCCCGCTCGCAGATCGCGAGCAGCTTGACCGTGCAGCCCATGCGCTTGGCGGAGGCGATGTCGGAGGCGGTGACCTCGGTCAGCCCCTCGCGGTGCACGTCGTCGATGGTCACCCGGGTGTGGAAGGCGATTCCGGCCAGGATCGCGGCCTTGGCGGCGGCGTCGAAGCCCTCCACGTCCGCGGTCGGGTCGGCCTCCGCGTACCCCAGGGCCGTCGCCTCGTCCAGCGCCTCGGAGTAGCCCGCCCCGGTGCTGTCCATCTTGTCCAGGATGAAGTTCGTCGTGCCGTTGACGATGCCGAGCACCCGGTTGACCTTGTCACCGGCCAGCGACTCGCGCAGCGGCCGGACCAGCGGGATCGCGCCGGCCACGGCGGCCTCGTAGTACAGGTCGGCGCCGTTGGCCTCGGCGGCGGCGTGCAGCGCGGCACCGTCCGCCGCCACGAGCGCCTTGTTGGCCGAAACGACGCTCGCGCCGTGCTCGAACGCGGTGGTGATCAGCGTACGGGCGGGCTCGATGCCGCCGATGACCTCGACGACCACGTCGACGTCATCGCGTTTGACCAGCTCCGTGGCGTCGGTGGTGATCAGCTCGGCGGGCACCCCCGCGCGCACCCGGTCCGGGCGGCGTACGGCGATTCCGGCCAGCTCGACCGGCGCGCCGATGCGGGCCGTGAGGTCGTCGGCGTGCGTCGTCATGATGCGCGCCACCTCTGAGCCGACCACTCCACAGCCCAGCAGCGCCACCTTCAGCGGACGCGTACGCATCATTCGACCTCTTTCGCTTTCCTTCTCGGTCTGCACCAGTCTCACGCACCGGACCGGGAATTCCGGCCCCGGTCCGGATGCCGAGACATCTGTTCCACCATTGTCGGTCACCCGGCGGGTTCCCCTGTCACCGGCCGCCCGCGCGGGGCCGGCCCGGTCCTCCGGCCCTGCGGTCCCGCTGAGCCCTGCGGTGCTGCGCCCGTCGTCACCCGACGTCGAGACGCAGCAGGTCCTCCTCCGTCTCGCGCCGGACGATGACCCGGCCCGCTCCCGCGCGCACCGCGACCACCGGCGGGCGCAGCGCGTGGTTGTAGTTGCTCGCCATCGACCGGCAGTACGCGCCGGTCGCGGGCACGGCGAGCAGGTCACCGGGGGCCACGTCGGCGGGCAGGAACGCGTCCCGCACGACGATGTCGCCGCTCTCGCAGTGCTTGCCGACCACCCGCGAGAGCATCGGCGGGGCGTCCGAGGCCCGCGAGACCAGCGCCACGCTGTACTCGGCGTCGTACAGCGCCGTACGGATGTTGTCCGACATACCGCCGTCGACGGAGACGTACGTACGCAGGCCGTCCAGCTCCTTGACCGTGCCGACCTCGTAAAGGGTAAAGGCGGTCGGCCCGACGATGGCGCGGCCCGGCTCCACGGACAGGCGCGGCACGGCCAGCCCCGCCGCCGCGCACTCCCGGGTCACGATGTCGCCCAGCGCCTTGGCGATCTCGTGCGGCTCGCGCGGGTCGTCGTCGGAGGTGTACGCGATGCCGAGCCCGCCGCCGAGGTCGATCTCCGGCAGCTCGACGCCGTGCTCGTCACGTACCTCGGTGAGCAGCTGCACCACGCGCCGCGCGGACACCTCGAAGCCCGCCATGTCGAAGATCTGCGAACCGATGTGCGAGTGGATTCCGGTCAGCTCCAGGCCGTCCAGCTTCAGCACCCGCCGCACGGCCTCGGCGGCCTGCCCGCCGGCCAGCGCGATGCCGAACTTCTGGTCCTCGTGCGCGGTGGCGATGAACTCGTGCGTATGGGCCTCCACGCCCACCGTCACCCGGATCTGCACCCGCTGCCGCTTGCCCAGCCGGTCCGCGATGTGCGCCACCCGCACGATCTCCTGGAAGGAGTCCAGGACGATCCGCCCGACGCCCGCCTCGACGGCCCGGGTGATCTCCTCGGTGCTCTTGTTGTTGCCGTGCAGCGCGATCCGCTCGGCCGGCATCCCCGCCGCGAGCGCGGTGGCCAGCTCGCCCCCGCTGCACACGTCCAGGTTCAGGCCCTCCTCCGCCAGCCAGCGCACGACCGCCCGCGACAGGAAGGCCTTGCCCGCGTAGAAGACGTCCGCCTCCTCGCCGAACGCCTCCTTCCAGGCCCGGCACCGGCTCCGGAAGTCGTCCTCGTCCAGGAAGTACGCGGGCGTCCCGAACTCTTCGGCGAGCGCGGACACATCGATCCCGCCGACGGTGACCACCCCGTCGGCGTTGCGCTCGACCGTACGGGCCCACACCCGCGGGTCGAGGCTGTTCAGATCGGCGGGCGGCGCGGCGTAGTGCCCCTCGGGCAGCACGTCACCGTGACGGGGGCCTGCGGGGTGGGCGGAGCGGCTCATGGCGTGGAGGTTCCCCTCGGGTACGGGTACGGCGTCGCCGTGCACAGGGCGCCGCCGGATGGATCACAGACGTTCGGGCGTGGAGATGCCGAGCAGGTGCAGGCCGTTGGCGAGCACCGTTCCGGCGGCTTCGGCGAGTGCCAGCCGGGCGCGGTGCACGGCCGAGGGTTTCTCCTCCCCGACCGGCAGCGGCGGACACACGTCATGACATCGCAGCCAGGCGTCGGCGGTCACTTCCAGATGCCGGGCGACCCGGTCGGGCGCCCGGTGCCGCGCGGCGGCCTCGACCACACCGGGATACTCGGCGACCGCGGCCCAGACCTCCCGGACCGCACGCCCGTCCCCCATGTCCCCCGGTTCCGCCGCGAACCCCAGGTCCCGGGCATTGCGCGTCATCGCACACGTACGCGCATACGCGTACTGCACCCGGAACCGCCCGTTGCTCTCCCGCTGCACGGGCCGCTCGGGCAGCCGCACGGCATCCTGCTGAGCCACCCGGAGCAGAACCCAGCGGGCCTCGTCGGGGCCCAGGCGGGCGGTCAGGGTGCGCCAGTCTTGATGGGGGGAGTGGGGGTGGGATTCCACCGGGTGGGGGGCGACCTCCTCGGTACGGCCCCGGGCCACCGCCGAGTGCGGAGAGCTCCCCTCTCCCCTCGGCTCGGCCTTTGCCGTGATTCCCCCCGCGGGCAGAATCCGCTCCAACGCCTCCGCCACGACCGCAGCCCGCACCCCGGCCGCAGCCCGCAGCCCCACCGGCCCGCAGCCCCGCCCCGGTTCCTGCCCGTCGCCGCGCCCGGCGGTGTTTCCGTACTCCCGCCCCTGCGCCAGCACACTCCATACGAGCCCGGCGCGGGCGGCGCCCGTCAACGTCACATTCAGGAAACCGGCCCCGGCGATCTCCACACCGGCGATCCCGGACACACCCGCCAACCGCTCACGCAGCATCGCGGCCACCTCACGCGAAGGGCGGCCGGCCTCCTTGGCGACCTGCAACGCGACACTGCACGCCAGATCGGCCGCTCCGCCGCCCCCGCCTCGCGCGGGCACCCGCACGACAACCCGCTCCGGAACGGTCACGGAGAGTTCTCCGTCCTCCACAGCGCCGCGCACGGAGCGCAGGACGGCGCGGGAGAGCTCAGCGGGGGTCACGCCCCCAGCGTATGGGAGGAACGGTCCCTCACCGCCACCAGGTTTCACCCATCGGACACCCCGGCGGCCGCTCACCCTCCGCCACGGCCCGGCCCCTCACCCCGCAGGACGGACGACGGACTCCGCATCCCCTTCGGCGTCGGCATCGGCGTCCGCATCGGCCAGCCCCTCGCCGCCCGGCTCCCCGCCACGGCTCATCAGCCGCCGCACCATACGCACAAGATCCATGGGCTCGAACGGCTTCGCCAGGAACGCGTCCACCCCCAGCGCCTGACCGCTCTCCACCTCCACGTGGGTGCAGGCGGAGACGACGGCGAGAGGAATCCCCCGCGTCCGCGGATCGGCCCGGAGCCGGGCCGCCGTCTGCAGCCCGTCGAGCCGGGGCATCACCACATCGAGCGTCACCACGTCCGGCGCGACCCGATGCACGATGTCCAGGCACTCGGCACCATCGGCCGCGGTCACGACCTCGAAGCCCTCAAGCTCGAGGTTGACCCTGATCAACTGCCGGATGACCTTGTTGTCGTCGACCACAAGGACCCGGCCGGACAAGCCAGGCACACCTTGAGACTAGGCGCGCGCCTCCGGCTGCGTCCGGGTTTTCCCCACTTCCGCCCCGTGCGAGGGACCTTTCCCCGACCCCCCTGCCCCCCACCCCCACATGCGCTACACCCCCCTCCTCCAACCCGTTCATGAACACCCCGTCAGAGCTGGTAGTGTTCTACCCGTCGCCGCGAGAGCAGCCGACACGCCCCCGTAGCTCAGGGGATAGAGCAACGGCCTCCGGAGCCGTGTGCGCAGGTTCGAATCCTGCCGGGGGCACCGCAGTTCAGGTGCCTAGAAGGCCCCTTGATCAGGCGTTACGTCAGGTCAAGGGGCCTGCAGCTATCTGCAGCCAAGTGCCAGCGAATGCACCCGTAGGACAACCCTTGCGGGACATACGCGGGATCGGACATTGACCGACCATTGGGACTAGTCGGCACAACAGAAGCACCCCGAGGTGTTCACCTCGGGGTGCTTAGTGTGATGATCGTCACGCGTATTCGAGCAACAACTTCTCGATCCGCTGGTTCGCGACGAGGTGCCTGCCGTGGAGGCACTTGGCGTAGCGGGCGAGCAAAACCTCGACCGTGTTTCCTGCCCGCTCCGCAACTTCGGTCGGGTCCACACCGGCGTTGAGCCATGTTGAGAGCGCCGAATGGCGGAGGTCGTACGGGCAGTCGGCCAGAGGACTGTTCACGAGGTCCGGTGGGAGCGCGAACTCCCTGGCCTCGCCCCACACGCGTGAGTAGGTCGAAGATCCGACCAGTCCGCCACGCTCATTGAAGAACAGCCGACCGTCGTCTGCAGTACCGAAGGTGTCGATACTGTCCCGCCACATGGCCACCAGGACGGGAGGCAGTGGAGTAGGCCGGACCTCCCCCTGAGCCCGATTCTTCAGCCCGCGGTCGTCGTGCACCTCACCGCTCTTCGTCCACTTCTTCCCCGCCGTGGGCCGCGTTCGGTGCAGGTTCGCCAGCCCCCACCCCTCCGCCGGCAGGTGGCAATCCTGAATGGCGACGCCAACCGCTTCCGCCGGCCGCATCCCCGCGTAGTACATGCCGCCGAACATTCCGACGAGGCGACGCCCTCGGGCCCGGTTATAGCCGCCCACATACGAGACAGCTCCCAGCAGATTGGACGCCTGCTGCGGATTCGCGACCACGCGAGGGTCGACGGGAATGACTCTGGGTGGCCTCTTAACGGAAACGGCGTGAACGGGGTTCTCCTCGAACTCTCCCAGTTCGGTCGCGTAATTGAGCGCGTTAACGAGCACCTTACGCTTCCGCTTGAACGTTTCGCTGCCCGCAGCCTCCCCGTTGAGTTTGAGCTTGAGAGCCTCAAGCACTCCCCGCATCACGGCGGGCTTATTCAGATCGGCGAGCGGTGGCGAATGCTTCACCAGCCAGTCGATCACAGACCTGGCCTCGGGCGGGATGCTGCGCTCGTCCGGGCCGGGCAGCACGAATGCCCAGTCGCGCAGCGCCCTCTGCATGGCCGCATCCGACGGCCGACCGGCATGCATTGGGGCGAGCGCCTTGGTGACCCCGCTCAGCGCCTCATTGATCTCATCGCGGTAATTTGGCGCAGAGTGCGGCCACTTCATGCGCAGGTACTTCAACGCGAAGGCATACCAGGTAAGAAGAGGCCCCTGTTCCTCCATTGAAGGAGGAAGACCAGAGACGGTATCGAACTGCTCCCCGTTGTCCTGCGCCATGAGGAGCTGAGCACGCAGCTTGTCAGCGAGTCCTTTAGTACGGCGCGACCGCGAGATCTCGCGCCCCGCTACCGTCCAACGGACCTCGTAGGTATCCCTTCCTTGCCGGGACTTCGGCCTGACGCCCCATATTCGAACGTCGGTCGTCTTCAAGCTGCCGCTTCCTCTCTCTCCTCCAGCCAACGCGTAAGAGCACTTCGCCATACGCGCAGCTCGCCATTCGGGAGCTTGAGAACAGTGGGACCGGTTCCCAGCTCCCGCCATCGGTAGAAGGTCCGGCGAGAAACACCATTCAGTTCCGCCAGCACTTCCGGCACCGTCATAAGCCTGTCATTCTTGTCTGCCCTCTGCACGAGTTACGCACCAGAAGGCATGGCACACGCACACCAGCCGCTAAGGTGCGGATCAGTCACGAACACACCCGTCCGGCGCGCGCGACTAATTCGGGCTTTGTGTGGCATATGCGGGTTCCTTGCAGAGTGACTGTCGCCGCACGACGGAGCCGTCTGGCGCTTACCGTTCACGCCATGTGCGGGCTAGGTATACGTGTCCGGGCCTCACTGAAGGAGACGCCGCACACAGACCTATCCGCACCGAAGCCACCGCCAAGTGTCGGCGCGAACAGCATCAATACTCCGCACGATCGCCGGTTTGGCTAACCGGCGATCGTCGGCTATGTTGCGTTCCTCCCGTTCCGGAACGCATCCTCTTTCTCTGTCAGTCAGTACGCGTTCGAGCACCCGAGCGGGCTGAGACAGTCACCCGAACAAACCGGAGAGCGCGGGTCGACAGAACAGACTCCTCACATGTCGCCCGGCGAGCTGCTGGCAAGCCCTGTATCTCCGGGGGTGTTGTACGTTCGCTTAGCGCCGGGAGAAGTTCCAGTCCTTTGCGGTTCTTCCTCGTCTGCCGTGAGCGAAGGCCGGATGACGGCTCACTCGATGCGGCCGGGAAGCGAGAATGTAGGACGCCGGAGCCCCAACTGTCGCGTTGTCGTCAGCCGTCACCCCATCGTGGGGGCGGACCACCACAGCGACGTCGCACGACCACCGTCGAAGACGAGGTGTGGCTGCGGCAGCATGTCGCCCGGGCGGCATCGTGGCAGGAGGTGGGCGGCTGTGTGAGGGCGCCCACCCCGTGCTCACCGATGAGGGCGGCGCGATCCTCGGCGAGCGGACCGGCCGCTGGGCCTACCTGACGCCGACCGCGTCGGCCACGGTGATGCTGCTGCTCGCCTCGACCAGCCAGGAGGAGGCCGCCGGCCAGTACGCCGAGCGGTACGGCACCGGCGTGCAGCAGGCCGCCGCCGACGTCCGTACGGTCGCCGATACGCTGGCCGCGCGGGGCCTTGCCCACACCGGCCAGGAACCGGTCCGGACGCACCGCCGCTGGTGGGGGTGGCGGCCGTGACCAGTGTGGAGGCGTACTCCACCGTCCGCACCGGCACCCTGCCCGAGCGCCTGGCCGCCACAGCCGGGCTCACACTCGCCCTGGTTCTGCTGCGGCTGCCGTTCCGGTACACCGCCCGCGCCCGGCACCGCGGACGCCTGCCCGGGCTCGCCGCGCTGCCCACTGCGGCGGGTCGCCCCCCGCCCCGTTCGTCCTGTCCATCCGTCCTCCCGTGTGGGGCTTCAGTGCCACTGCCGACGGTAGCGAAGCCGCGCCGACCCACACACCGCACACGGAAGCTGGCCAGCGATGCAGCTCCAAGGCGGGCGGGGCGCCGGCATACGGCTCCGAAAAGCGATCGGTCCTCGTGTCCGGGCCGCACCCTTGTCCCGTTCAGCGCGCGGTGGTGACCGCGTCTTCCAGGCGCTCGCGCAGGGCGCTGATGTCGCTGCTGCTCGCGTGTGGCTCGGTTTCCTCGTGGAGTTCGCTGAGCCGGTCGGCGATACGGGTACTGTGCAGGCCCTCGGCGATGGTGAGGGCGGTGGCGGCCTCCTGGCAGGCTCCGGCCAGTTCTCCGACGGCCAGGTGGGTACGAGCGAGGCCGATGTGGTCGAACGCTCGGCTGCGTACGCGGCCGGCGGGCCGCAGCCGCAGGGCGTTTGTCAGCAGGGTCAGAGACTGCTCGGCGCGGTGGGTGCGCTGGTGACCGGAGGTCTGCTTGGCGGCGATCTGGTGGGCGATGCCGAGGGTGGCCGACAGTTCCGCCTCGTCGAAGAAGGCGGTGTGCGGCGGCTCGTCACCGGGGCGGATGCGGGTGAAGGCGTCCTCGGCCTCCTGGGCCGCCCGCTGGCTCTCCTCCAGATCGCCGCACATGGCGCTGAAGCGGGAGTGCAGCGCAGCGAGGACCGCGCGGGTGCCGGGGCTGGCGTGCCGGCGTGCTCCGTACTGGGCCAGGGCGATGAGTTCGAGGGCGTCCTCGACGTGCCCCAGGTGGGACATCTGGCGGGCCATGCACTGGAGGATGTGCGCGCCGAGCTGCCGGTCTCCGCCTTCGCTGGCGGCGTGCACTGCGGTGACGAAGAGCCGCTGTGCGCTGACGTGTGCTCCGGCGTCGAAGGACATCCATCCGGCGACACTGCCCAGGTCGGCGACGGCCCGGAAGAGGCGGCGCCCGGTGGCTTCGGTGTAGGAGGCGGTGGCGAGCAGGTCGTTGATCTCGCTCATCTGTGCCACGACGGCCCGGCGGGAGAGCACCCCGCCGTGCCGGTTGTCCGCGTCCCGGAAGGCGGCGGTCAGCGCCTCGATCGATGCGATCTGCGCGGTGCCCAGCGTGCCGGTGCGCGGCGCATTCGGCAGGGCGGCGGGTTTCGCGGACGGCCAGCGCCGAAGCGGCTCCAGGAGGGCGTCGGCGGCCTGGATCTGTGTGGCGTCGTGGCTGGTGCGGGTGTGCGGCAGCATCAGGTCACTCCGGGTCAGGTGAGCGATGGCGGCGATGGTGGCGGTGTGCTGCCACGGCAGGTCGGTGCCGAGGCCGGTCGGCGGTAGCGGTCCCGGCAGCCCCACGTCCGCCGGGGTGAGCGGCAGGGCCAGACGGGCACCGAGCACCTGGGCGATGAGCTGCGGCACGGGCTGGCGCGGGCACTCCCCGCCGCGCCAGCGCCGTACCCGGCTCTCGTCCGGATTGATGTCCCGGTGCCCTGTGGCTCGCGCCCCCGCGGTCACCGCCTGTGCGAGCTGGGCGTTGGTGAGCTGGGCCCGTTCCATGAAGTGGCTCAAGAGTGTGTTGGGCAAGTTCCCGGCCATCCTCGGGCCCTTCCGTGGGGTTACCGCCGAACCTTCCGAGCGTAAGGGGTGCGGCCCCCAGCAGGAACAACGCCGGTTCATTCGCCGGTCCTTCGCCGATTCTCTCGCCGGGGCGGCGCCGCGGCATCAGCCTGCGTTCGCCGCGCTTCACCGGCTTCGCCCGGCCAGGTGGCTGTGGTGCCGTGGTGATGATGCCCCGGAGCCGCGGCCCCGGAGCCTGGCGTACGGATCACAGCGAGAGGCCCCCCATGGAACTTCCGTTCATCGTGGTCGATCAGCTCACCCCGCAGCAGGAACGCGACTGGCACGCCTACTTCGGCACCCCCGGCGCCGACCGGCCCCGCGACATCGAAGAAGGCATCTGGCGGCGCACCCAGGAGTCGGCCACAGCCCCGCAATCCGGCTGGCAGCCCGGCGACGCACGGCGCCGCATGGTGCACTACCGCTACCGCTACGGCCTCGCCACCACCACCGGCGCCCCGGCCCTGGCACTGCGGCAGCTGTACCTGTACCACCACGCCGCCGCCCCGGCCGAGGAGATCGGCGCGCACTGGGAGGCGGTCCGTGCCGCCCTGCGCGAAGGCGGCTGGAAGCCTGAAGGCGGCGCGTGGGTGCGCGGCGATCTGCACGTCACCCCGACCCTGCACTCTGCCCCGCACCCCGAAGACCTGCGCGCCGGCCGCACCCTGCCGCACGGATACGCCTGTCTGGACGTACAGGTCACCTCGTCCGGGTACGTGCCGCCCCCGGCGACCCGCCGTCGTCCCTGGGACGTCCTGGCCAGCGGCGTCCGCCGGAAAGCGGCCCCCGGCACCTTCCGGCGCATCCCGGACCTCGCCCCGCTCGCCGACTACCTGCCCTTCCAGGTGGAAATCGGCTGCGGCACCAGCTGGGAGGCCGGCATCCCCGCGCTGCACCGGCTGCACGAGGTCTACCGGGTCACCACCCGCGAGGACGACGCCCCCGGCACCCGGGACTTCGTGCTGCGCCCCCAGAATGACCCGCTGCTGCGCGAAATCCTCACCGCGCCGGAAGAGAAGGTCGAGGAATGCGTGGAGCTGTACCGCGCGTGCTTCCTGGCCCGCCCCACTCCGGCGCTGTACGCGCTCAAGGAGCTGCACGACGCGGGGCTGATGGCGGGCCCGGTGATCACGAACAATTTCGATGTGCTGCCCGCCCGCGTCGGACTGCGCGAGTGCTTCATGCGCCGCTACGACCAGACCGTCCCCGACGTGGAGTTCGTGGACGGCGCCAAGGCGCTGCTGGTGGTCGGCCTGCACGCCGACCGGCGCCAGGTCGCCGCCCGCGCCCGCGAGCGGGGTATGCAGGTGGTCCACTGCGATCCCGAGGGCTTCTGGCACGACGGGGTCTTCCACCCCTACCCCCTGGAGGGTCCGCAGGACGGCGACCTGGTGTGCACCGCACCGGCAGGTGAGGCACTGCCCGACCTCGCCCAGCACCTGCTGGAGAAGATCGCGGCCTGAGGTCACGTCAACGGCGCGACCTGCGGAATGTCCGCCCGGCCGGTCAACGGCGCTAGCGTGCGAGCCCGTTGACCGGCCCGGCCCCGCACCGGGGCCGGACGGACTTTCGAAGGAGCACCCCGAATGCGCGTATCCGTCATCGGCTGCGGCCACCTGGGCATCCCGCACGCCGCAGGCATGGCAGAGATCGGCCACGAGGTGATCGGCGTGGACACCGACCAGGCAAAGATCGACACCCTCAACCGCGGCGAAAGCCCCATCTACGAGGCGGAGCTGCCCGAACTGCTCACGCGGCACACCGCCAGCGGACGGCTGCGCTTCACCACCAGCCTCGCCGAGGCCGCTCAGGCCGCCGACGTGCACTTCCTCGCCGTCGGCACGCCCATCGACGCGGACGGCCGCGGCTACGACATGGGCCAGGTCTTCGGCGCCGCCCGTGCTCTCGCCCCGCACCTGACCCGGCCCACGGTCATCATCGGCAAGTCGACCGTCACCCCCGGCACCACCGCCAAGCTCGCCGGCCTGCTGGCCCGGCACGCGCCCGCCGGCCGCGACGTCGAGGTGGTGTGGAACCCGGAGTTCCTGCGCGAGGGCCACGCGGTCGCCGACACCCTGCGCCCCGACCGGATCGTCGCCGGTGTCCCCTCCCACCGCGCCGAGGACGTCATCCGCGAACTCTACGCACCCATCGACGCGCCGCTGGTGGTGTGCGACCCGCCCACCGCCGAAATGATCAAAGGGGCGGCCAACACCTTCCTCGGCCTGAAGATCTCCTTCATCAACGCCGTGGCCGACATGTGCGCCGCCTCCGGCGCGGACGTGGCCACCGTCGCCGCCACCATCGGCATGGACCCGCGCATCGGGGTCGGCGGTATGAGCCCCGGCATCGGCTACGGCGGCGGCTGCCTGCCCAAGGATATCCGCGCCTTCACCGCCGCGGCCCGCCAGCTCGGCGCCGATGATGCCGCCGGCCTGCTGCGCGCCGCCGAGATCATCAACGAGCACCGCCCCGCCGCAGCCCTCGACCTGATCGCCCAGGCCCTCGACGGGCGTCTGGCCGGCCGTGACGTCACCGTCTGGGGTGCCGCCTTCAAGCCCGGCACCAACGACGTCCGAGAATCCCCCGCCCTGGCCGTCGCCCGGCTGCTCCAGGACCGCGGCGCCCGCATCACCGTGCACGACCCGCATGCCGTCCCCACCGCCCTGGCCCGCCACCCTGAGCTGGAGTACACCAACGATCTCGCCGCCTCCGTCAAGGGCGCCGACGCCGTCGTCCTGGCGACCGAGTGGCCCCACTACCGCGACGCCGACCCGGCCGCACTGCGCGACCTGCCCGCCGAACCCTTGATCGTCGACCTGCGCACCGCCCTCGACCCCCACCGCTGGACGGCCGCCGGCTGGTGCGTACACCAGCTCGGCCGCCCCGCGGTGCGCACACCCCACTAGATCGCCGGGCACCGGACGGCCGCCCGCCTTCCCGAAGGAGTCTCATGACCACGCACAAGCTCCTGGACGTCCTCGACCTCGACACCATCGAACGTCTCGCGGCCGTGTGCCGGCAGGCAGGCAGCGACCTGCCCGACGGGGAGCTGAAGGCCCTCCAGGTCGGCAAGGTCGGCGAAGAAGGCGGCGAGGCCATGCACCAGCTGCACGGCCTCAAAGGGCTCACCACCTGCGACTGCAAGCAGCACTCCTGGGACGGCGTGATGAACGACCTCGGCGGCGCCGTTCTCGCCTCGCTCATCGCCATGGTCTACATCGAACCCGACAGCTGGCGCACCACCCTGACAGAGGTCCTGCACCGCCGCACCCGGCGCGGCCGAGAACACACCGCCACCGCATAACACCGCGACACCTGGGGCGTGGCAGCCGCATTGCCGGGCGCCCGCGCCCCAGGCGCCTACCGTGGACCCACCGGCGAGCCAAGGAGTGCCCATGGGTGTGGCGGCAGCGATCCGCAACAGCGACGGCGCCTACCTGCTGCACCTGCGCGACGACATCCCCGGCATCTGCTGGCCCGGCCACTGGAGCTTCCTCGGCGGCCAGATGGAGGCCGACGAGACCCCTCACGAGGCCATCACGCGCGAGCTTCAGGAAGAAGCCGGCCTCAACCTCCCCGACCTGCATTCTCTGGCCACGGTGCAACAGGGCAACGGCCGACCCGACATCGAGGTCTTCACCGCCTCCTGGAACGGAGACGCCACCCGCATCGAGGTGACCGAGGGCATCATGCTCGCCTGGTTCCACCCCCGGATACTGCCGCGTCTGCGCGTCCCACCCTGGTGCGTCGAAGCCATCCACCTCCACCACGCCACCCCACAGCAGACAAACCCACCCGTTCCTCCATGAACCAGGCAGACGGCGGTCCGACCGGCGTTGCCTCCGTGGTCGTCGCCCAGGACGCAGCAGGCCGCGTCGCCCTGCTCGGCGCCCGCCGCAGGGGCGGCGAGGCCCCGAGGCTGGCGCCCACCACCGCTTCGAGACGGACCCCGAGGTGCCCGCATGCGAGGTGGCGCTCTACCGGAGTGCCACCTCCACCCTCGAACGCCTGGGCGTACAGGTCCTCACCATCGACACCAACGTCCTCACCCCCAGGAGGCAGCCGCCCGGATCGCCAGCGCCCTAGCCCCGCCAGCCGCTAGCGTCGAGACGACCACAACGGCCCCGACGAGCACGGTGACCCCATGCCCACAGCAACCCCCGTCATCGACACCCACGTGATCCTGCGCGACGGCGACAAGATCCTCCTGTCCCAACGCGGCAGCCCCTACGGCTACGGCCGCTGGCACCTGCCCTCGGGCAAGCTCGACACCGGCGAATCCCTCCCCGTCGGCGCAGCCCGCGAGGCGCACGAGGGAACCGGCATCACCGTCGACCCGGCCCACCTGCGGCACGTCCACACCGTCCACCACCAGCAGAGTCCCGGCGACGAGCGCATCGGCTTCTTCTTCCTGGCAACCCGATGGGAGGGCGAACCCACCAACCGCGAACCCGACAAGTGCCTCGACCTGCGCTTCTTCGACGTACACGACCTGCCCGAAGACATCATCGAATACCCCGCCGCCGGCCTGTACGGCTACCTGACGAACCCCACTCCACTCACCCTGCACGGCTGGCCGCAGCACTGAACCACACAGACGACGGGCCGACTCGCGATGCCTGCGTAGTAGCCGTCCAGAACCCGGCAGGCTGCGCCCCTGCTGAGCGCCAACTCCCCCGGCACGGCGCTGGATACCTCTTCCTGTCCTCCGGGCACCGCGGGGACGCGGCGAGCCCCGAGGCGTGCGCCCGCCGAGAGCTACAGGCAGAAGCCGCAGCCGGCCTGCACCTGATTGTCACCCCTTTCTTCGACGAGCTGGCCTTCGGAAGTTGGCGAGCCTGACCGTCGGTCGGGCACGATCCGTCCATGAGGATTCTCGTTATGGGCGGCACGTGGTTTCTGGGCCGGGCAGTTGTCGAGGAGGCGTTGCGGCGCGGTTGGGAAGTGAGCACATTCAACCGCGGGCGTTCGGGGCAGGACGTGCCGGGCGTACGGCCGGTACGCGGGGATCGCACCGCGGCAGAGGACTTGGCCGAGCTGGCCTCGCACGGCCCTTGGGACGCGGTGGTGGACACGTCGTCGGCGGCACTGCCTCCCAAAGACGTGCTGACCGGGGCGCGGGCACTGAAGGCGGCGGCGGAGCGGTACGTGTACGTGTCGACCGTCAATGCCTACCGGGGCTGGCCCGGTGATCCGCTGACTGAGGCGTCGGAGCTGCTGGACGGACCGCCCGACGCAGATGCAGATTACGGCCGCTTGCCGGAGGACTGGACCGGCCCTGACTGGTACTACGGGCGGCAGAAAGCGGGGGCCGAGCGCGCGGTGCTGGAGGCGTTCGGCGAGAAGTGTTCGGTGCTGCTGCGGCCCGGCGTCATCCTGGGGCCAGGAGAGTATGTGGGGCGCCTGCCGTGGTGGCTGCGCCGGGCCGAGCGGGGCGGCCGTGTCCTTGCGCCCGGCCTGCCAGGCAAGTCGATCCAGCCGGTGGACGTGCGGGATGTCGCCGTATTCGCCCTGGATCAAGCCGCGGCGCCGGTGGGCGGGGCGTACAACGTCGTCGCCCCGATCGGCCGGGAGACGATGGGCGGCTTCCTCAACGCGTGTCTGGAGGTGACGGGCCACCGGGGCGAGCTGTCGTGGGTGCCGGATGCCTTCCTCGTCAAGGCCGGTGTCGAGCAGTGGACGGAGCTGCCGCTTTGGCGTACGCACGCGGGGGTGTGGAACATCGCCTCCGACGGGGCGCAGGCGGCCGGTCTGGTGTGCCGGCCGCTGGCTGAGACGGTCGAGGCGACGTGGCGGTGGCTGCGTGACGGCGGTCTGCCGGTGGCCCACCCGCGGGCGGACGAGCACGGTATCGCGGCGCGGAAGGAAGAGCGTCTTCTTGAGGAGTTCGCCGAGCGCGTCGCGTCAGGGTTCGAGGGCGAGAGGCTCTGATCCGCGGAAGTTGCGGGAGACGGAGCTGGCGGAGAATTCCTCGATGCGCTCGCCGAGTTCGGTGGCCTTGGCGGCAGTGCGGAACACCGGGCGGGTGAGCTGGGCGCGGGCTGCGGCCAGGCGTTCCAGAACGCCTGCGCCGCGCCAGTCGCGGGGCACATCGAAGACCGGGGCCAGAGCGTCACAGGCGCCGTCGAGTTCTTGGCGCAGGAGGCGGGCGCGGGCCAGGTCGGTGGCGGCCTGTGAGGAGATGAGCAGCGGTCGGGAGCCGGCGTCACGCTGATCGAGGAGGTGCAGGGCCTGGGTGGCGGCTTCTTCGGCTCCGGTGGCGTCGCCGATGAGCAGGTAGGTGGTGGCGTTGCTCATGGCCAGGCGTTCGGAGCTGAAGCCGAATTCTCCGCCGATGTCGTCGTGCAGGTCGTCGCGGTTGCTGTGGGGGATGTCGAGGGAGTCGCGTATGGCCTGGACGGCTTGTTCGTGATCGCCGAGGTGGGCGTGGGTGCGGGCTTCGATGACGGCGAGGCGGGAGCAAGCGGTGGCGCCCAGCCCTCCGAAGCCTTGGGCAGTACGTACCAGGGTGAGGGCGGCGGCGGGGCGTCCACTCCAGTAGGCGAGGAAGGCGAGGGCTCCGTGGGCGTACGCCTGGAGCGGCCCGTGTTCGATGACCTGTCCGTAGAGGATCGCTGTCCGGGAGTGCTGGACGGCCGGCTGCAGGGCGCCGAGGTCGAAGCAGACAGCGGAGAGCATGGCCGCGGCCTGGCCGGCGGTGAGGTAGAGGTGTTCACGCTGGCGGGGGACCTGGGTGCGGTCGAGCTTTTCCTGGGTGTCGAGGAGGAGTTCCTTGGCCGTGCGGTATACCTCGGGCGGAGAGGTGCTGTTGTAGGTGCGGGCGATATCGAGGATGGTGTCGCGCAGCCGGTCGAGGGTTATGTCGGGCACCGTGAGGGAGGCGGCGTCCTCCGCGTGGGCGGCAGCGTCGCGAGCAGTCATGGTCAGTTCGCTTTCGTCGATCGCGGGTAAAGCCCGCGTGGTGTCGTCCGGGGCGGGCTGGAATAAGGCGTGTGCCGGGCACCCGTACATGTGCTCCAAGATCCACGGAGCGGGTTGCTGCGGCAGCGTTTGGACCTTTCCCGACGTCCAGCGTCGGAAGGTGATTTCCGAGACGGTCGCCGTAGCGATGCTGCGGTCGCCTCGCGTGTCGGCGACCTTCCGTGCGGCCTTTTGGTAGTCCTGCACGAAGGTCCCGTAGGTCTGGTGGGCCTCATCCACCAGACGCTTGAGCAAAGTCGGGGCGGGTTGAGGGGCCACGCAAGCTCCTTTCAACGTCGACGGGCTCTGAGGTGCAGGCCCGCCGCCTCCGTCACTTTTCCCTACTGCGGCGTACGCGCAACCGTTTTGCGCGTGGTGATACCCGAGTGACACGCCCGTGTCACTACGGCCCGCTGGCGATCGGCGAAGTGACACCTCCGCGAGATGGCGGTGTCGCCTCCCTGGCGAGATTCTGTCTACCCGCTCTCCGATCTTCAGCGGCGGGCGGCTGGCGTGCACCGACCACCGACCTGTGCCTGCGAGCGCTCGGCCTGACCCACTTCGCCGTGCCCGCGGGCCTCGTCCTACTCGTGATCCGTAAGCACCTGACCTTGGAGACCACCGATGGCACCCCCTTCGTCCGCACTCGCGCCGGTCTCTCCGCTGCCGTTCGCCCCGGAGCAGCAGGGCCGTTACTTCCTCGGTGCCGGCAACCCGGCGCGCCTGGCTCCGGATCATCCCGCCGACATGGTGCTCGGTACGTCACACCTGGTCGACACCGTGCTGAGCGAGCAAAACCCGCTGCCGGAGGGCGAACAGGTCACGTACCTGACCGCGCGGCTGCACGAGTACCTGCCGCATCTCGCTCAGGTACTGGCCGACGCGCCTACTCCGGGCGCGGGCCCGGCAACACACCAACGGCTGCGAGCCATCGACCGGGCCCGCGCTCAGGCAGGTGCCGAGATCGTCGCCGATCCGCTCGGGGTTCGCATCCAACTGGTACGCCTGGCCCAGGTTGGTCAGGAGGTACTGTCCCTTCTGCTCGGCGACGGTGACGTGGACGGCGCACCCGCCGGGTTTTCCTCGCGCCTGGTCCACGAGAGCGTGAAAGTCACACGTGAGTGGCGCATTCCTGGGACCTACCCCCACCCGGAATCGCTCGTCATGGTCACCGCCGCCCTGACGGACTCGATCCGCGGCATGTGTTCCTGCATCACAGGGCTGCTGTCTCATCCGGAACGCGATGGAGCCGCACACACCGGTGTCCGAGGGGCGGCCGTGGCCGCCATCGAAGCCACTCGCGCGGACCCCGGGTGCGGGCTGGTCAGCGCCACTGCCCATGCGGTCTGCCTCGCATCTTGTGCGCAGCCGCTCCTGGAGTACATCGAACGTACGCACCAGGACAGCAGGTGACCCAGGTGATTTCCGCGAGAGCACTCAAGAAGTTCCGGCATCTGCCTTGTACCAGCCTGCAAACCGGGCGGCGCCGTCGTTGGGAACACGTGGAGCGGATCTACCGGCGTCTGGACCACCTGCCAGTGGTGCGCCGCGCTACCCGCCACGAGACCCTGCTGAAGGCCGAGTTCACCATCCAGACGCGGATGCCTGACGTGCCTCCTTCCCACAAGGACAGCAAGCAGGTCAGCGCCATGAGGCACCGAACCCGCGAGGCGCTCGTCGGCCGCGGCCTGCCCTACATCGCAGACGATGCTGAGCTGGTCGTCTCGGAATTGGTCACCAACGCGGTGATGCACAGCGGGGGGCGCAAGATCACAGTGGCCCTCACCCTCCGTGATGGCTGTCTGCGGATCACCGTGGGCGACGGCACCCCGGGGAACACGGCACTTCCAACGCCGCCTGAGGACGCCGACGAACACGGCCGCGGCCTCTTCCTCGTCCAATCCATCGCCGCCGGACAAAAGGGCGCGTGGGGCATCAGCGGCAACGGCGCCACCACCTGGTGCGACTTGGCGGTGGGCTGATGATGAGGCTCATATCGAGGCGTCGAGGCCCGTGGCCGCGAGCCCTGCGAACGAACCGCGCAGCGCCTCGCCCTCGGCTGGGCCGAGCCCGCCGCCCGCTTCCTGGGGCACTGCGGAGCGCACGGCGCCGGATGGGGCGAAACGGGCCCCCGCGGGTGATGGTCGTACCGGTGACACAGGCTCTGGACTACACCTATTTCCGGGACAGGCTGGCCGACCCGGCGCTTCTGCGCCGCAGCCTGGCCTTGCACGTCCACACGGGTGCGACGCTGGCAGTCCCAGTCGGCGGTGCCCGCCGCGGCGGCTACACCTCCTCCTGCTGCCTGCGCTGCGGCCTGCTGATCCGCGATGTCCTCAAGGGCCGTCCGGGCTTCCCCAACGCACGGCTGAACTGGTCCCTGTATCCGAACACCCGCCACGTCGTGCGGTGGGGTGCCGATCCGCCGCCCCAAGAGGACGACACCATGCACGGCCGCCACTACGGCTACAGCGAGGCCGCCATCGCCGCCTATGTGGCCGGGCCGCCGGATGAACCCGGCGCCGGCGACATCGCCGGATCGCTCTGTGCCAGCCGCGGCAGTACGCCGGCGGGGGAAGACGCGTTGGGGACGGCACAGCCTCGTCTCGGGGCCGGTCGTCAGAACGCGACGCCGTAGCGCTCGGCGTGTCGATTCCGGCGCGCCCTTTCGACCGGTCCCTCGTCGAAGTGTGCTCCCTCTCCCCCGACGGCGAGCGGATCCTTCGCGAGCAGGATGGTTTCTGCAGCCCGAGCGGCCGTCCGAGCCCCCCAGAGGACGTGATGACAACGACTGCCACACGGCGGCGTCGCGCCCCCCATCGTGACGCCGAACTAATGAAGGAGCAGTTCACCATCCAGCAGCGGCTTCCCCACGAGAAGCCCTCCACTGAGGACAGCGCGCAGGTCAGCGCCATGAGGCGCCGGGCCCGCGAATGCCTGATCGGTCGCGGTCTGAGGCACCTCGCAGACGAAGCCGAGTTGGTCGTTTCCGAACTGGTCACCAACGCCGTCGTGCACAGCGGAGGCTGCGAGATCACAGTGATCCTCGCCCTTCGCGGTGGCTTCTTGCGGATTGTCGTGCGCGACGGAGTCCCGGGATACAAGCCGGTTCCCGCTTCGTCCGGTGACGCCGACGAGCACGGCCTCGGCCTGGCCCTCGTGCAGTCGATCGCCCACGGGCGAGGCGGCTCGTGGGGCACCAGCGATGTCGGCGCCGCGACCTGGTGCGAACTGGCGGGCGCCGATGCCTGTTCTAGATCCGCACCCCACCTCCCCCTTCTATCCAGGAAGCCGACCACATGACCACGGACATCCCCGCGCCGCCCGGTGTGGCGAGCCCGGCACACATGCTCGCGCGCCAGACCGTCGTCAGGGCACTGGAGGCTGCCGGCGCCACGGTGGAGCCCCACGTCACCGGGGCACCTGCCCTGGAGGTAACGGCGCATCTGAGGTACTCGGCGCTGCCCTTCGCCAGCGTGAATCTGGTGGCTCTCCGCAAGGAGCAGGCCGCCGAGATTCTGCGTCAGGCGCTGCTGCGGCGCGGCGTCGTCGCGCACATCATCGCCCTGGACGGCCCGGACGGTGCCTGGCGCACCGCGGTCCGTCCGAGCAGCGTGGAGGACGCCGATCGCCTGGCCGCCGTCGTCGTGGAGCAACTGCCGCCGGTGTACGCCGCCGCGCACCGTCTGCGCACCGCACTTCGCGCCGCCGGCCTGCAGCAGCCCAGTGTGACGGTCGACGGCTTGCAGGTCTTGCGCGGCGATCAGTGGGTCGAGGTCCCGGCCGGACGGGTGGTGCTGGGCCGTATCCAGACAGACCCGGCCCGTCGGCTGCTGGCACACCTGGAAAGGGGGTCCAAAGCCGCTTCGGGGGACGAAGACCAGCTCGACCTGCCGCAGCGCTTCTTGCGGGTCGCGGACTTCGCGACGGGGGTTCGGCTCAGCGTGACGCTGGACGCGCCGTGCGGGCACTGCGGCCAGGCGACCGGGCTGGATCTCGGCGATCTGGAACCTGCTCAGGCTCTGCGGCTCGCTGATGCTGTGGCCGCGCACCTGCCCCGATGAGCGGGCCCCACGGCCTGCCAGCGATAAACCGCCTTTCTCACACCACTCACCTTGCCCGCGGCCCGGCTGGCCGGCCCGCGGCCCCCTGTACCGGAGAGACCTTCATGTCAGCCTCAGCCACGACTCGGCCCTGGTTCGTCCGCTTCGACGAGCGGGTCGCGGCAGCGCACCGCAAGCCGGAGTTACCCCCCGCCACGGTCCAGCTCGGCCTCGGTATAGGGCTGCAGGCGCTTGAGGATCTGCTCGCCGGCCATCACCGTGTCGGGCCCGTACTGTGCTGCGTCACCCACCAGCAGGTGCTGGTGCCCGTTTTGGCGCAGACCGCGGACCGGTGGCACGCGCCGCAGTCGGTATGCAGCCGGCTGATGCGCTGCGCGAATGCTGCCGCCGGATCCCGCTGCCACCGGCTGTGGCTGTCCCCCGACCGGGACAGCGGCCCCACCACCGACAGCGGAGCCTTGCACCACGCCTACCTCTCCCGGCGCCAGCGTCCTGCCGGGCGGGCCCGGGTGCCGTGGGGCTCGCCCCGGCCGCTGGAGACCCCGGCGGCGGGTGGCTCCTATGCCTGCTGACGCCCACCGTGTGCCGAGGATGCGGCTTCATGAGCGCGGTGCCGACCGTCTGCGGCGCGCACGGCCCGCCGGCCGGCCGCCGGGGCGGAAGGGGAGGCCCCGGGCCCTGCGGCCGCCCCTGTTGTCGCCGGTCCGGGGCGGGTTCGCCCCGGTGGCCTTCGCTGCACCCGCCCGCCCGACTTTCGCCGTGAGGAACCGATGACGATCCACGTCCCTTCCCCGCAGTCCCATGGGCATGTCCCGCGTCACCAGTGGCCGTCGAGTCCGCTGTTTCGGGTGGGGCTCGCCGTGGCGCTGGCTTTGCTGGTGGTGGGTGGAGCTGCGCTGCTGGTCTTGAAGACGGGCGATGCGGTCAGTGGGATGTGGTGCTTGAGCGTGGTCCTCGTGGTGGTGACTGCGACAGGAGAGGCCCGGGTCGGCCGGGCTCACCACTGCCGCCAGGTGACTGCCGAGCGGGACCAGCTGCGGGCCCAGGCGCAGCGGTTGACGGTGGAGGTGCTGCCGCTGGTCCAGCAGCAGTTCGACAAGGACGCATCGGCCACCACCGTCCTGGCACAGCTCGACGACCTGAACGGGCTGCCGGGCGATCCGGCGCTGCGGGAGCTGACCGGAGCCGTGGTCCATGCCCTCTACGAGGAGCGGCGCCGGCGCAAGGCGTTCAACTCGGTGATGCGCACGTACGCGCAGCGTCTGCACGCCGCGGTCACCGACCAGCTCGCGGACATCGACAGGCGCAAGGGCCCGTACTGGGTATCGGACGGCCCGTCGGTGTCGCGGGAGGCGGTCCGGGCTGATCTCGACGCGCTGGACATGCGGGCCTCGGCCATGGGGCGGCTGTCCCAGAGCGTGCTCGTGCTCACCGGGGCTCGTCTCATCGGACGGCCGTACGAGCAGCCGATCCAGGTGATGCAGGTCCTGCGCGCCGCCGTGGGACAGACCCCCGACTTCCAGCGGGTGAATCTGCAGGTGCCGGACAACGTGGGCAAGGTCAGCAGCCAGACGGTCAACACGGTCATCCTCGTGATGTCGCAACTCATCCACAACGGGCTGCGGTTCAGTCCGCCGCCCTCCCCGGTCGTGGTCGGCGTCGAGCAGGTCCAGATGGGGCTGGTGCTTCTCGTCGTCGACAGCGGTCTGGGAATGGACCCGGAGATGCTGGAGCGGGCACGGCGCACGGTCGACTGGACGTGCCCGCTGGACTTCGCGGACCTGTCCGGCAACCGGCTGGGCCTGGCTGTGGCACGCATCTGCGCCGAGCGCTACCGGCTCACGATCTCGCTGGGACTGTCGGATAGCGGTGGCATCCGCGCCAGCGTGTTCCTTCCCTGGCAGCTGCTCGCCGCCCCTGTCGCGGACACGCCGCCGCGCGCGCCCCGGCAGCCTGCCGCGCCACCGCCCGCTGCGCCGGCCCGGGCGCCGCACACGCCGGCCGGTGCGCTTCCCGCAGCCGATCCCCGCCCCGCTGCTCATCCCTCACCTGCGTCGTCACAGCATCCGCTGCCCACCCGCGTTCCCCGGGCGACACTGCCGCGGCCTGCCGCACCGTCCGCCCCGGGTGCCGCGCCCGTGCCGCCGGACCTGGCTCTCGCCCGGCACATGGGGTCCTTCCACCGCGCCACCCGTCCCACGCCGCCTTCCCCGCCCGCCCCTTCGACCGACGCTTCGGAGCGCTGAATCGTGAGCAAAGACCTGACCTGGCTGATGACGAGCCTGATCGAGCAGACCCCGGGTGTCGTGGAGGCGCTGCTGCTGTCCGCCGACGGCCTCAAGGTGACCTGCGACGGACAGCTGGACACCGATGCCGCGGACCAGATGGCGGCGGTCTGCAGCGGCCTGGTTGCTCTGGGGGAGGGCTTTGAAGCTCACTGCGCCGCCGGCCGCCTGCGCTCTTTGACCGTCGCCCTGAGCGACCGGCAGGTGGTGGTCATGGAGGCGGGTGACGGCACGATCCTGGCGGTCCTGGCGGACGCCGAAGCCGACACCGGGGCGATCGGGGCCGCGATGGTGCAGCTGATCGAACGGGTCAGGAGGCACCTGAACATCCCCGTCCGCACCGCACCGACGCCGACGCCATGAGCCAGGCCCCCGACCCACGGGACGTGCCGGACCGTTCGTTCGTGGCCCTGGCCGGACGAACCAGCAGCGACCACGCCCTCGATGCGTCCTCGCTCATCCGCACCGAGCACAGGGACGTGGCCGGCCTGCAGATCGAAGACGCCCAGATCATCAAGCTGTGCTGGGACCAGGCGCTGGCGGTCGTGGAGATCGCCGCGCTCCTGCGCCGCCCGCTGGGCTTCGCCACGGTCGTCCTCTCGCGCCTGATCGACCAGCACCGGGTCTCCGTACACCATTCCCCCGCCTCTCCTCCCGCACAAAGCAGCACCGCCCCCGACTTCTTCGACAGTTCGCAGGGGCAGGAACTGCTGGAAAGGGTCCTTGGTGGTCTCCAACGACTCCGCTAACACCCCCATAGGCCGGGCCGAGCCCACCGCGGTCAAACTGGCAGTCGCCGGCAGCTTCGGCGTCGGCAAGACCACCTTCATCGGGTCGGTCAGCGAGATCACGCCGCTGTCCACCGAAGCGGAAATGACCCGCGCCAGCATCGGCGTGGACGACCTGAGCGCCACCCCGCACAAGCGCACCACCACCGTGGCCTTCGACTACGGCCGCCGCACGCTGGATACGGACACGGTCCTGCACCTGTTCGGCGTGCCCGGACAGCAGCGCTTCGAGGAGTTGTGGAGCCGTTTGTTCCGCGGCGCGCTGGGCGCGGTGGTCCTGGTGGACACCCGCCGCTTCGATGCCTCCTTTCCCGCCCTGGACCGCGTGGAGGAGGCCCAGATGCCGTTCGTCGTGGCCCACAACGTGTGGCACGACGAAGACGCCCGCCACAGCCCGGAGAAGATCCGCCAGCACCTGACGCTGCAGGAGCAGGTGCCGGTGATGGCGTGTGACGCCCGGCAGCGCGACTCCGTACGCCAGGTCCTGATCACCCTGGTCCGCTACGCCGGCCGCCACTACGCGGCCCGCGGCCGTCAGGAGGCGGGCCGTGCCTGACACCTTCGCAGCCATTGCCGCAATCACCGTCCCGGCCAGCCACGAGCGCGCGCCGCTGCTGGGCGACGGCCGCTACCAGCACGATGCCGGCGGCGTCTTCCGTGAGCTGTATAAGGCGCACGGGCCGGTCGCCCCCGTCCTGCTGCCCGGCCGCGTCCCCGCCTGGCTCACCCTGGACCACCAGACCCTGCGGCGCGTCACCGAGGACACAGCGACCTTCGCCCGCAACACGCTGCGCTGGCGGCTCGGCCCGCTGCTGCCCCCCGACTGGCCCCTGTGGCCGATGCTCGGCGGCGGGCAGGCCCACGACTGCCTCCTGTACGCCGAGGGCGAGGCGCACCGGCAGCGCGCCGGCGCCCTGAGCGCGGCGCTGGACGCGGTGGACCGCGACGAGTTCGCCGCGCGCTGCCAGCACATCAGCGAGCACCTGCTGGCCCACGTCGCTCCCACGGGCGCCGCCGAGCTGATGGCCGACTACGCCCTCAAGGTGCCGGTCCTGGCGATGAGCGGGGCCCTGGGCGTGCCGGACGAGGACAGCCGCGATCTGCCCGCGGACTTCGCCGCGATGCTCTCCAGCGGCCCGGAGGCGATCGGCGGGCGGCAGCGGGCACGGAAGGTGGTCGAACGGCTGATCGCCCGGGTCCGCCGCCGGCCGGGCGCGGACGTCGCCTCCCGGCTGGCAGAACACCCCCTCGCGCTGAACGACCAGCAGCTCGCCGAGGACCTGCTCGTCACCTACATCGCAGGCCACATCACCACCGCCTACCTGATCGGTAACACGGCGCGGCTGATGCTGACCGGCGACCGCTTCACCGACACCCTGCGCCGCGGACGCCTGTCGGTCAGCGACGCGATGCACGAGGTCCGGTGGTCCGACACCCCCACCCAGGTCTTCGCCGGCCGGATCACCAGCCGCGTCACCGAGCTGGGCAACTACCGCATCCCGGCGGGCGACCTGGTGCTGCTCGGCCTGGCCGCCGCCAACACCGACCCCACCCTCCATGCGGACCCGGCCGCGGGAGTACGCGACTGCCGCGCCTACCTGTCCTACTCCCACGGGCCCCACAGCTGCCCCCGGCCCGCCCGCGACCTGTCCGAGGTAATGGCCAGCACCGCCATCGAGGTGCTGCTCGACGCCCTGCCCGGCCTGTCCCTGGCCTGCCACGACAGCGAGCTGCGCTGGGCCCCCACCATCTGGATGCGCGGCCTGCTGGCCCTGCCCGTCCAGTTCACCCCCACCTCCCTCAGCCTCGGCCACCCGAAAGGTCTCCCATGGATGTGAACACCCGCCTGCCGCGCACGCACGATGTCCCGCTGAGCCTGGACCGGCCGGTGCACCGCCTCTCCCCCGACAGCGCCGACATCCACCACGACGCCACCGTCATGCGTGACGCCGGGCCCGTCGTCCCGGTCACCCTGCCCGGGGACGTCCCGGTCTGGGCCGTCACCCAGGACGCCGTCGCCCGTACCGTCCTGCGGGCACCCGACGTCTTCAGCTCCGACCGCCGCAACTGGCGGGCACTGCGGGCAGGGGGCATACCGGCCGACTGGCCGCTGATGGGCCTGGCCGCCCCCCAGGGCCGCAGCCTGATCACCGTCGACCGGCCCGACCACAGCTACCTGCGCGGCCCGCTGGCCACGGTCTTCACCGAAAAACGCGTCCGCGCCCTGACACCGCTCATCGAGGAAGTCACCGACCGGCTCCTGGACCAACTGGCCACCGCCGCGCACGCATCCGCCGACGGCACGGCCGACTTCCGCAAGCAGGTGGCCTGGCCCCTGCCGATGACCATCATCTGCCACCTGCTGGGCGTCCCGGAAGCCGATCACGCCATGCTGCGCGAGCGGTTCGAGGTGCTCTTCGACGACACCCAGGACCCCACGGACGCCGTGGCCGGCCTCAGCGCCTACCTCCACCGCCACCTGGAGCGGATGCGGCACACGCCGGGGGACGATCTGACCAGCGCGCTGCTCAACCTGTCCGGCGGCAAGCGGCTCACCGACCCGGAGTTGGTCGCCGCGCTCCAGGTCCTCATCGTCGCCGGACACGAGACCACGGTCCATCTGCTGGTCAATGCCGTGCGCGCGCTCACCGCCCACCGCGAGCAGCTCGCCCTCCTGCGCACCGGCGAGGTCCCCTGGTCGCGCGCGGTGGAGGAGGTGCTGCGCTGGGATCCGCCGACCGCAAATTTTCTGCTGCGCTTCGCCACCCGCCCGGCGACGCTCGGCGATACCGCCATCCAGGCCGGTGATCCGGTGATGATCTCCTACATCGCCATGGGCCGCGACCCCGAACGCTACGGCCCCACCGCCGCCCAGTTCGACGTCCGCAATGTCCGCGGCCACACCTCGTTCGGGCACGGCATCCACGTCTGCCTCGGCGCCCCGCTCGCCCGCCTGGAAGGCCGCATCGTCCTGCAGCGCCTGTTCAAACGGTGGCCCGACCTCACCGTGACCGGCTCACCCCGCCGCTCCCCCACCGTGCTCATGAACTCCTACGCCAACCTGTCCGTCCGTCTGGCACCGGCCGACGACCGGCCGGCCGACACCCGCACGGAGGCGTGACGATGCCCCGCACCTTCCCCGGCACCGCAGCAGCGGCGACCAGCCGGCCCCGGCGGCCGGAGTACGTCATCCGTCCGGCGGAGTACGCCGATCACCGGGCCGTGGCGCAGGTCGTCGCACGTGCAACGCACTGGATGGACCACCGGCCCCGAGCCGCCACGCCCGGCGACTGCCCGCTGCTGTCGATGCTCGGCACGGTCGACCGGGGACACCCGCTGACCTGGCTGCTGCTGGACGGCACCACCATCCGCAGCTGCGCCCTGGTGATCAAGAGTCCGATGCGCGATGAGCGCGGGCGGGACATGCCGGGCAGGGCGCTGTGGATCGACGACCTGTACGAGGACCGCGACGGACCGGACTGCGACGGGTACGGGCCGCGTCTGGCGGGCTGGCTCGTCGACTACGGCGCACACGAGCGCGAGCACGTGCAGTGGCTAGCCACAGACACCGCCGATCAGGCAGTGGCCGAAGACCTCGGCGACCGCTACGGCCTCGAAGTCCTGCGCAGCACCCCCATGTCGGCCTTCCTGCTGCGCCGCCGCACCCGGCGGCTGCCCCGAATGACCGACACCGTCCACGCCCAGCTTCCGCCGTGCGTCCGAAGACGAAGACGGCCCTGACGAAACGACTTCCGCAGGCGGTGAGGCCAACCACCGTCGCGCGGGCGGGCACGGCTCCGTGCCCCGGCGGCCGTCCCCCCGTGACGGCCGCCACCCTCCCGATGGCCGCCTGCTCCCGAGCCGGGCGTGCCCTTCGGGAGGCAGCGGCCCTGCCCCGCCTCGTGTGGGCGATGGCGGGCAGGGCCGCGCCGCAGCCTTCCCGGCCGACGACGCCCGGGAAGGCACCCGGCCGCTCCGCCGTGGGGACGGGCTGGCCGGGTCGGCGCCGGGCCCGGGTGGGGCTTCCCGGCGCTGCGGCACACGAGCCGGCCCCGACAGGGCTGACAAGGGGCACCCCTGACCGGGGCCGGCTCTCCCCTCTTCCCTTTCCGCTTTTGAGGAGTACGCGATGCCGGGCCACCTCACCACCAGCGTCACCGGCACCGGCCAGCGCACCCTCCCCAGCTTCCTGGGCGAGCGAGAGCAGCGTCCCAGGACGGGCGCGGGCCGCGTGCACCCGCGCCGGGTACGGCCGGCGTGCCGACCGTACCCACCGCCGATCCTGGTTCGTGCCGTCCCCGCCTGTGCTGAACGACGGGGAAGAGCCGGAAAAGGCGCCGTGCGGCTGCTACCTGAACACAGCCGGGAGCAGCCAGGCCGAGAAGGGCACGCTCGGCCCGTCGGCTCACCAGGGCTCATCACCCTGGCGAGCCACCACGGCCCCCACAACTTCTCCCGATGGCCGCTGCCCACCGGCGCCCCGCCGTCCGGGAGACACAGTGACGCGGCACAACACCGTCCCTGGGCCCCCACCGTCCCGGGGAGCGGGATCGCGCGGCCCCTGCCCCACCGCCTTCAACAGCCATCCACACCCTCGTTGCCGAAACGGACTGCCACGATGAAACTGCGCGAAGCGCCCCCGTCGGAGCGCCGGACCCGCGTCACCGCGCCGGACGGCGCGCGGAGCCCGTGGCGGTTCAGCCCGGGCCCGGCGGCCGTCGCCCCAGACCGGCAGGCCCTGGACCTGCTGGCCAACGGCGCCGGAGACGAGGGCCTTGTCGCGCAGGGGCTGTGTCCCAACAAGCAGGTGGCCCGGTTCACCATCTCGGCCCTGGGCGTGGCGCTGTCCGGCGGGCAGCACATATCGCGCCCGCGCCTGATCCACCTGGCGGTTGTACGGGAGCTGTGCACCGTCCCTCCGGCCGTGGCCGCCACCATCCCGCTCGCACAGCGCTGCCTGCTCACGGCTCTGGCCGCGGGGTTGGCGCTCCGGCAGTTCGCGGTCGCCTCCGCCCTCACCATGGCCGAGGCGCAGGAGCTGCGGGTGCTGATGCGCGCCTCGCTGCGCGCCCGCAGCGACGAGCACGCCGTCTTCCGCGGCCACCAGGTCCGCGTACTGCCCCGCCAGGAGGACCTGATCGTGGAGCCCTTCCCGGCGCAGGCGGGGCAGGCGGCATGACCACCCGCCTCCCGGACCCCACACCGCAGGCCCTGCGGGCGGCGCAGCGGCTGCGGACGCTGCTGGGCCCGCCGCCGGCTTCGTCACCGGCCGTGGCGGCTGCCGTCCGTCCAGGCCAGGACAGCGCTCCCGACAGCCCCCACCCGCGTAACGGCCGCCCCGCCTGAGCCTCCGCCCCTTGCCCGTACCACCTGCACCACCTCTGGAGAACGCCCGTGATGTCCCGAACCGCCGAGCACGCCCTGAGCAAGAACAAGACCGTCTGCCTGCCCGTCCGGCCGGAATGAAGGAGGAGCCTGCCATGCCCGCAGCGGTGCTCCCCGAACCGCCCGTGCCCGCTCCGGACGGCTCCGGCCTGTCCGCCGACTCCCGCGCCCTGTACGCCTGGCGCACCCGCATCAACCAAGCCGCCCGAGCCCGGCACCCCACCGTTTTCCGCGTGGCCCTCTACGCCCTGACCCGCCCGGGCGGTGACCCCGCGCACGACCTGGCCGCCGCGCAGAACCTGGCCGCACAGTTCCACTTCGACGTCGCCGACCGGGTCTTCGACGACCAGGGAGACAGTGCCCCGCGGCTGCGGCCCGGCTGGTTCCGGCTGCGCACCATGCTGGCCGATCCCGCTGGCGGGGTGCACGGCATCGTCGCCGCCTCCCGCACGGCCGTCAGCCGCGACCGGCTCTACCTCACCGAGCTGGCCTGGCTCGCCGACCACGGGTCCGGATTGTGGCTCGTCCGTAAAGAGACCGACCTGTAGCGAGCGCCGTATACCTCCGAGCGAACCGCGCCGGGGCAGTCAGCGAGCAGCCACCCCGATCGCCGGGTGCCCTGCCCAGCCGTCGCCGCCTCCCGTGCGTACAACCGGCGTCGAGTCCGTCGCGAAACCTCTCCTCTCTCCGCGTTTGCGCCGCCCGGCCGGTGGCGGCTTCACCCCCTCATCAATGACGTAAGGAACAGCTGCATGGCGTCTTCTTCTCACCTGCCCGTGCCCGCGCTGTGGCCTCATCAGCGCGAAGCCGTCACCGCGGTCACGGACACGCTGTCCCGGGCCGAGCGCACCACCGCGGTGATGGCCTGCGGAACGGGCAAGACCCGGGTGGGCATCGAGGCCGCGCAGGACATCGCGCCTGCCGGCCGGGTGCTGACGGTGGTGCCCAGCATCGAGCTGGTCGGGCAGACCCTCCACGCGTGGCGTCAAGCCTACGGCGACGGGCTGGGCCGCACCGTGGCCCTGTGCTCCGACCCGGGCGTGATGGACCAGCGCGGCCAGGACCTGCGCGCCGAACACGCCGCCGTGACCACCAGCCCAGCGGACCTCGCACACCTGGCCGCGGGGCCGGGCCGGGTGACGGTGGTCAGCACCTACGCCGGTATGCGCGTCCTGCAGGAGGCGCACGCTTCCTACGACTTGAGCCCCTGGAGCCTGGGGATCGTGGACGAGGCGCACCGCACCGCGGGAGCGGCCGGTAAAGCCTGGGGGCAGGTCCACGACGACGTGGCGCTGCCCGCCGGCCGGCGGCTGTACCTGACGGCCACTCCCCGGATCGTCGGCACCCGCGGAGGATCCGGCCTCGGCGACTTCGCTGTGAGCATGGACGACCCCAAAATCTATGGGCCCCGGAGCTACACGCTGTCCTTCGCCCGCGCCTCGGCGCTGGGGCTGCTGGCGAAGTACCAGGTCGTCGTCGCCGTCATCACCAGTGACGAGGTCCGTGCCCTGGCCGCCTCACAGCAGCACTACCAGGTGGGGCGCTCCGCCGTCGCGGTGGACATGCTGGCCCGCCAGATCGCCGTGCTGCGGGCGGCCGAGCAGCACGGCATCCGCCGGCTGATCACCTACCACGGCCGGGTCGCGGACGCCGACTGGTTCGCCAAGACGCTGCCCGCCGTGGCCCCCCTGCTGGCGGCGGACGGCGCCGCGGCCCCTTCGGTGTGGGCGGGGCACGTGCGCGGCGGCCAGAGCGTGGCGGACCGCCGCAAGGTCCTCGACCGGCTGCGCGGGGACGAGGAGGGCCTGGTCGTCGTGTCCAACGCGCGGGTACTGACGGAGGGCGTCGACGCGCCGGCGGTCGACGGGATCGCCTTCCTCGACCCCCGCGAATCGACGATCGACATCATCCAGGCGCTGGGCCGGGCCATGCGCCTGGGAGGCCGCAAGGACAAGGTCGCCTCCATCATCGTCCCCGTCCTGCTCGGCCCCGACGAGGACCCGGTGGAGGCTCTGGAGTCGTCGGCCTACCACCAGGTGTGGCGTATCGCCCGGGCGCTTCGCGCGCACGACGAGGCCCTCGGTGACCAGCTCGACAGCGCCCGCCTGCAACTCGGTGCCGGTGCCGGCCCCGAGCGCGGAAGCGCCGCTTCCGTGACTCACCTGCCGGACTGGCTGCGGATCACCGGAGTTGAAGTGCCGGCGCACTTCGCCACCGCCATCACCACCCACGCCGTGCGCGGCAGCACTCAGTCGTGGGAGGAGTTCTACGGTGCCGCCACCGCCTACCGGCAGCAGCACGGTGACCTGCGGGTCGCCCTGCCCTACACCACCACCCCCGGCGGACTGAAGCTCGGCGAGTGGATCGCGCGGCAGCGCGCGACCGAGAGCAAGGGCAACCTGCTGCCCGGCCGCAAGGAGCGCCTCGATGCCCTCGGCATGGCCTGGTCCCCCAAGGCCGAAGACTGGCAGCACGCCTTCACCGCGGCCGAGACCTATTACCGGGAGCACGGCCACCTGCTCGTCCCGAGGGGGCATGTCGTGCCCAGCGCGGACGGAGACGCGCCGGTGAAACT
Source organism: Streptomyces sp. CB02923 (assembly GCF_001905005.1). Lineage (GTDB taxonomy): Bacteria > Actinomycetota > Actinomycetes > Streptomycetales > Streptomycetaceae > Streptomyces. Next base: position 293,112 of record NZ_LWKZ01000001.1, read on the forward strand.
CGGAGCCTTCATCAGGGCCCTGCGGACGGGGCTCGTCCACCTCGACGACGAGCGCCTGGCCGCCCTGGAGGGCATCGGCATGGTGTGGAGCGTGCACGACGACTCCTGGCAGCGGCACATGGCTGCCGCGCGCGCCTACCGCGAGCGGCACGGCGACCTGCTCGTCCCCATTGACTTCACCGCCGACGGCAATCCCCCTCTGCCGCTGGGCCAGTGGCTCCGCGTGCTGCGCAACTCCAAAGACAAGCAGTCTCCCGCGCGGATCCGCGAGCTGGACGCCCTCGGCATGGTCTGGTCCGTCCACGACTACAAGTGGCAGCGCGGCTTCGAAGCCGCCCGCGAGTACTACGAGACCCACGGCGACCTGCGCGTACCGGCCAAGTACACGGCGAAGGGCCCTGACCCGGTCAGCCTCGGCAGGTGGATCCACAAGCAGCGCCAGAACCTGCGGGACGCCAAGCTCAGCCGCGAGCGCGTCACCGCGCTGACCAACATCGGCATGCGCTGGTGACCGTCGGCCCGACACACCCGGCACGTCGCAGGCACACCGCCCGCTCGCACACCTCATGGCCAGCTCCCTACATTTCAGGAGGACCAATGGCAGCAGAGTTCCGGTTCGGCACCTATAACCTTTTCAACCTGGGCATTCCCCGCACAGCCGAAGCAAAGGAGCGGTATGGTCGACTCGTCGAGACGGTGAGCGAAGCTTTCCGCGACCGCCGGGGGGCGTTGGCGGTCCAGGAGATCACCGGAGACAGGCGGATTGACGCCAGCCAAGTCCTTCGTATGTTCGCCGACGACACCGGCTTGGTGGCGCAAGCGTCCCGGCCGCGGGGGCGCCGCATCATCCCCGCCTTGGCCAGCCAGCATCCGGGCACGTGCGACAGTGTCCGCTTCCACGTTGCCCTGCTGTGGACCCCTGATGTGGAAGCCGTACCCCGCACGCTGCGCCGCTACGACGGCGGAGTGGATCTTTGGCACGGCATGGTGACGGTGATGCTTGATGCCGGCGGACCGAGGCCCACCAAGTGGGGCGCGTATCACGCGAATCCCTTTTCCCCGGTCCGTCGACTCGAAGAGGCGCGTCGCGTCCTGTCCGCCTTCCAGAACGAAGACGAGCAGGGAGCGATCGGGGCCGACTGGAACAGTCTGGACGCCTCCCGGCGAGCCGACGGTTCCCGCTACGACGAAGACCGATACGCCGGCCAGCGGCACCGCAAACTGCGGTTCCAGGTCGACTTCGACCCGGCACACCCTGATGCACCACCGGTGGCGAACCGGGATGCGGCCGTCTTCCTCAGCCAGGAACCCGGCGGTCTGCACGATATTGCTCCGCTGCTGGACGTCCCCTGGGAGGCAACCTGCGGCCACTGGCCCGACGAGCAGGGTCGCCTCGACCCGTTCGGCCCCGGCCGCATCGATACCGTCCGCGCCACGCTCCGCCTGGCCCGTACCGCCTATGCTCACACCACTCACCACGGGCCGGATGCAGAAGCCGCCAGCGATCACTTGCTTGTCACCACCGACTACGACCTCAGCCTTCTGCCAGCGACTCAGTGATGGAGAGCGAAGTACTCTCCCTGGAGGAGGCGTCCTTAAGGCCCAGGAGGCGCCCCGTCGTCGGACCGCCTCGTGGCGCAGCTCCCGCCAATTCCCCTGATCAGAGCAGGGCATATAGCGCGCAAGGGCATGGGAGGCAGTAATGGCACTACGGTTCATCGGTATCGACCCCGACACAGGCGGCGGGAACTGCCCAGCGCTGTGGGTGGACGCGGAACGGCGGGAGATCATCGTGCAGGGCTGGGTCGCCGACGAGGCGACGCTCCAGGAGTGCGCGCAACGCAGCCCCCGGCCCGAGGACGAGGCCGTGGTCCGTATCCCCGCCCGTATGGCGGCCCAGCTCAGAAAGGCGTGCGATGTCGCAGACGGTACCGAGCTTCGCTGAACTGCTCGACTCCGCCCGGCACTCGGCCGTGCACCTGGAGATGCGCGATGTGTACGCCGTCGAGGAGGAGAAGACGGCGGTGGACGCCTGGCGGCGTGACGGCACGGTGCCGGCGGCCGATTCGGAGTTCTGGCGGGAGTGGGTGGAGCTGGTGACGCGGACCGTTAAGCGCGGGGTCACGATGCGCCGGGCCCGCATCGTCTCGGAGCCGGTGAGCGAGTACATCCGCTTCGAGCACGCGATCACCCCGGTCAATGTGGCGGCCGGCGAACAGGTGCGGTGGCTGCCCCGCGCGCACGCCTGCGGCCTCGCGCTGCCGGGCAGTGACTTCTGGCTCATCGACGAGAAGGCCGTGGGCTTCAACGTGTTCTCCGGCGACGGCCAGGCCACCGACCCCCAGTACACCGAGGACACCTCGGTGGCCCGGCTGTGCGCGCAGGCGTTCGCTGCCGTGTGGGAACGGGCGGTGCCGCACGACCAGTACCAACTGACCTGACCGCTGAGCGACTGGAACGCCGCACGTGTCCGCTTCCCCGTCCCCGGCCGCGCAGGAGGCCCGGCGCGCGCTGGGGCTGCGCCTGCGGGAGGTGCGGCGTGCCGGCGGCCTGACCGCCAGTGAGGTGGCGGCGCGGTGCGGCTGGCACAAGTCGAAGGCGTCGCGGCTGGAGAATGCCCGGACGCCGCCATCGGACGCGGACATCCGGGCCTGGTGCGCGGTGTGCGGGGCGCCGGACCAGGCGGAGGACCTGATCGCGGCGGCGCGTACGGCGGAGTCGATGTACGTGGAGTGGCGCCGGCTGCACCGCGGCGGCATCCGGCCCTACCAGGAGGCGGCCGTGCCTCTGTATGAGCGCACCCGGCTGTTTCGGGTGTACTGCTCGAACGTGGTCCCCGGCCTGCTGCAGACCCGCGCGTACGCCGCCGCGCTGCTCTCGGCGATCAACCGGTTCCAGGGCACCCCCGACGACGCCGGCGAGGCCGCCGCCGCGCGGCTGGCCCGCTCCCGCGTCATCCGCGAAGGCCGCCACCGCTTCCTGCTCCTGGTCGAGGAAGCTGCCCTGCGCTACCGCCTCACCGGCCCGGGGCCGATGCTCGACCAGCTCGATTTCCTGCTCGAAGCCATGTCGTATCCGGCCGTCTCCCTGGGTGTGATCCCCGTGAGCGGACGGCGCGCGTTGTGGCCGGTCGAAACGTTCATGATCTTCGATGAGGAGCGGGCCCAGGTCGAGACCCTCTCCGCCGAAATCAACATCACCTCCCCCAGCGAGGTCGGCGTGTATCTCAAGGCGTTCGACGCACTGCAACGGATGGCCCTCTACGGGGACCCGGCCCGCCGCCTGGTGATCTCCGCGCGTGCCACGTTCGAGTGAAGGCGTGCAACTTCGTAGAACTTCCTTGAGGCTCAACCCGGGCCGCTCGTAGCGTCGTTGGCATGAACGAGGTTGCCGCGCCGCCCGCGCAGCAGATCCCGGCCGAGGAAGCCGATGCCCTGCCGGTCGACGTGGTCTGCATCGAGGCGACCTGCGCTCGCGCCTTTCGCCCTCGGCGGCTGTCGGCCGGCCCCGGCCTGGCGGAACCGGCGCGGGCGCTGCGCGGCCACCTCGCGCTGCTCCTCCCGGCCGATCCGGACTCGCTGCCGCCGCTGGCCCGAGGCGCCGCCCGGGACGCCGCCGAGCTGCTGGCCCTGCCCGAGAGCACCGATGCGCTGACGGCCCGCTCCCGGACCCGGGCGCTGGCGCAGTTGTGCCTGATCCTCCTCGAACCGCACCGCCCTCCGGCCGATCCTGCTACGGATACGGACCGGTGTTCTCACCTTGACCAGGGAGGTTCATGAACGACTTCATCCCGCCTTCGCGGAAGCTGCACCGCATGTCGCGGGCGGACAAGCTGTTCACCACCAAGGCCGTGCGCCGGGTCCAGGCGCCGTGGGAGTGCCACGAGTACAAGAAGGTGGCGGGCTCCTCCGACGCGGCGAAGACCTACGACACGACCGCCCAATGACCCTTCTCTCGCCGGGGCCCGGCCCGCGTGGCCGCGCCCCGGCCCTGTGGACCTTTCCGGGAGACTGCATGATCAAGCTGCGGCTGGCCCCGTACTCCGGCGGGGACTGGCAGTGGGACGGCGCCCGCTACACCACCGCCGGCGGGGAGAGCGAGGTGGCGCCCGTCCTCCACCCGCTCGTGGAGCAGGCCGCCGTCAGCGACGGCCGCCGCACGCTGATCATGGTCCGGGAAAAGATCGCGGGGCACCCGGCGCCGGAGGCCGCGGTGCGGCAGGTACCGGAGGCCGGGTACGACCAGGCGCGCCGGGCGGCCGGGCGGTGGCCGGCGGACTGGGTGCTGACCGAGTGGACGCAGGACGAGCCGGTGCAGGTCACCGCGGGCCCCTGTCGCACCACCCCGCTCTACCTGGCCGCCGACGGCGCCACGTTGCACGGCTCGTGGGAGATGGGCGACCTCGCCAGATGGGCGGGCGGGCTGAACCCGCGGGAGACGGCCCGGCTGCTGCTCTACCGCCCCCGCTACAGCTCCGAGACCGCCTTCACCGGCATTCACCGCCTGACCGAGCGGGCCACCGCCCACTTCGGCGGCGCCCTGTTCCTGCGCTACCCCGAGCCCGCCCTGCACAGCGGACCGCGGGAACTCGCCGAGGACGCCGACGTACTGGGGGCGTTCGTCGAGGCGATGGACGGTGCCTGGGACCTGCGGCCCCTCGGCGCAGTGACCACGGCCCTGCATCTGACCGGCGGCGTCGACAGCGGCGTCCTTGCGACCCGCGCCGCCGAACGCTTCCCGGGCCGCTTTCCCACCGCGGCCCTGCTCATCGGCGGGCCCGGCCGCGCCCAGCAGATCCGCCGCCGCCAGCAGATACGCGAAGCGGTCCGTTTCGCCGACCCGGACCTGCTGCGGGACGCGATGGTCGCGGCACCGCTGCACCGCGACTGCGCCCGCGTCAACGCAGAACTCGTCAGCCCCTACGACGAACCCCTGTACCACCCGTTCCGCAAGCTCACCGAGGCCCTGGCCGCCGCGGGCACCCACGCCGTCGTCACGGGGCTTGGCGGGGACGAGATGGTGGCCCTCTCCCAGGAGGAGTACCCCCACCGGCCCATGGGCGAGCTGACCGACGCCGCCCGTCTTCCCTGGGTCGGTGAACACGCCCGCAGCGCGGCCGAGTTCGCCGACATCGGGATCGCCCCACCGGCCATGGTCAACAGCATGACGCTGCTGTCCCTGGAGACCACCGCACCGCTGCTGCTGCGGGCCGGCATCTGGCCGGTGCACCCGTTCGCCGATCCCGTCATGGTCCAGCTCGGCGAGTGGCTGCCGCTCAACTGGCGCCGGCTCAAGCAGCTCCAGCGCCGCCGCCTGGCCGCCCTCGACCTGGGCCGGGAGGTGGTCCAGCCGAAACTGCGGGAGTCCTTCGCCGAAGTCGTCCAGCACACCCTGACCGTCCACGCCCGTCCCCTGTTCGCCCGGATGCTGCGCGACGGCTCCCCGCTGTTCGACAACAAGCTCGTCAACCCCGACGGGCTGCGCCGCGCCGTCGACCGGCTCCGCGACGGTGCCTACCGCGAGGACGGCGACGCGCAACTGCTGGAAGTGACCACCTTGCACCTGGCCGCCGAAGCCTTCCTCTGACCCGCCCTGCCCGCTGGAGAGTTTGTGTTCGCCATGCGCCCGGCCACCGCCGCCGACGCCCCCGCCCTCACCACCATGATCCTCAACCGCTCCCGGTGGCTGGAGGAACGCGGCCTGCCGACCTGGCGCGAGTCCGCCGACACCATCGCCCAGCAGGCCGGGGACGGTGACATGTGGGTGCTGGAACACGCGCAGGCCGCCCGCCTGGCCGGCTGCACCACCGTGCAGACCGCCGCCCCGCCGTGGGGCTGGACGCCACAGGAACTGGCCGAACCGGCCCACTACCTGTACACCACGTGCACGGACCCGGCCTACCGCGCCCACCGGCCCGGCACCCTCATCGCCTGGTGGGCCGTCCAGCACGCCGCCACAGCGGACCAGCGGTGGGTGCGGCGCGGCTGCTTCTACCCGGCCCTGGTGCGCTACTACCAGCAGCAGCACTTCCAGCTCGTCCACGAAGTGCAGCGCACCACGAAACGGGTCTACCTCCTGGCCCACCCCGCCGTCCCGATCCACCCCGAAGCGATCCCCGAACCGCTGCTGCGCACCGACTTCCAGCACCTCCTGACCGCGGGACGCACCCGGTGAGCGACGCCCGTGAACCGCCGGAAGAATCCCTGGAACAGCTCGCCGCCCGCCAGGCGAAGGCCCACCGGGACCTGGCGGGCCAACTGCGCGTCCTCGTGCTCGCGCCGGGCCCGCAGCGGGCCGCGCACCTGCACCCGAAGGCGCCACGGCTGGTCCTGCGCCACGACGGCTACCAGTGGACGCCACTCATGACCGCCACCGACTACGCCGCCGCGCAGCAGCTCCTCCACGGCCCGCCGCCCATCCCGCCTCCCGCCGGCCCGGCCCGCACGGGCAGCCGGGGAAGACACCGCAAACCCGACTGAGCGGCACAGCCCCGCGTCTTGTCCCGGACCTTGACAAGAAGGACCACCGTGGAATACACCACCCGCGACCAGTGGCACCGCCGCTACGCCGACGGCCGCGGCTTCCGTCCGCTGGCCGAGCCGAAGCGTCGCTTCCGCGCCGACCACTTACCCACCCAGCCCGGCCCCCGAGCCCTGGCCGACCGCGAAGTCAAGGCAGTGTCCGGCGCCTGGGGCGAGGTGGAGGAATACGAAACCGACCGCATGACCGTGCTGGTGCTGCGCCACCCGCGACCGGCCCGTGCACGCGAGACCAGCAGGGTTCAGCCGCAGGAGGGCACCGCATGAAGTGGCCACGCCTGCATGCACCGAAGGCCCAGTCGGCCGACGACACCGACATGGGGGTAACGGAGTCCGAGCGGCTGCTGTTCGGCGGCCGGCTGCGCCTGGACCTGGCCTGGCTGCGGCACGAAGACGCCTTACTCGACCTGACCCTGCGCGGCATGGTCGTACGCCTGCCCCACCTCCTGGCCCTGACCGCCCGCCTGGCCCGCCAGGCCAACGCCCGCGCCCTGCGCCAGGTCCTCGGGGCGGAGGTGGGCCGCGGTGCCGTCCAGGCCGCCAGCATGATCGCCATCAACCACGTCCTCGCCGCGCTCCTGTCCCCCGGCCCGACGACGCAGCGGCTCAGCGCCGCGCTGCCCGCGCTGGTGGCGGTCGCGGTGTGCAGCGTGATCGGCGCCGGCCTGCACGCGGTGTCCACCGCCGGCACCGGACGGCTGGAGCCCGCGGTGGAACGCGTGGCCACCGAGATCTACCTGACCGCCGCCGCCAAGGTGGAGATGGCCGCCTTCGAAGACCCCGACTACCACCGCCGCGCGGAATCCGCCCGCTTCGGCGCCTCCTCCGCCCGCCGCATGATCCAGTACAGCACCTCGGTGATCCACGCCCTGATGTCGCTGCTCGCCTCCATCGGCGTGCTGACCGTGCTGCACCCGGCACTGCTGCCGATGATCGTGATGATGACGCTGCCCTCCGCCTGGGCCACCCTCGTCATCGCCCGGCGCCGCTACACGTCCTTCAAGGTCTGGACACAGCACGCCCGCGCCGGCCGCCTGATCTCCGAGCTGCTGACCTCCACCCACGCCGCGGCCGAGATCCGGCTGCACGGCATCGCCGCCTTCCTGCTGCACCACTTCCGCAGCATGTCCGAGACCGCCGAAGAGGAGCAGGCACGCCTCGCCCGCCTCGCCGCCCGCACCGGGATCCTCGCCTCGGTCCTGACCGGCATCGCGTACGCGGCGACGTTTAGCATCCTGGGCCTGCTGCTGTGGACCGGCGCCATGCCGCTCGCGGTGGGCGGCACCGCCATCATCGCCATCCGCACCGCCACCAGCTCCCTGTCCGGCCTCGTCCACCAGATCAACTACTTGAACGAGGAGAGCTTGTTCGTGGGCGACCTGGAGCACATCCAGGACGAGGCCGGCCGGCGCGCCATCCCCGCCACCGGCCGTCCCGTACCCGAGCACGTCGACGGGGTCCGCTTCGAGAAGGTGTCCTTCACCTACCCGGGCAAGGACAACAAGCCCGCCCTCGACGGCGTGGACCTGCACATTCCCGCCGGGGCGACCGTGGCGCTGGTCGGGGAGAACGGCTCCGGCAAGACCACCGCCGCCAAGCTCCTCGCCGGCCTCTACCTTCCCGACGAGGGCCAGGTCCTGGTCGCCGGCGTACCCACGAGCGAGATCGACCGGCACGCCTGGTTCTCCCGCATCGCCAACGTCAGCCAGGACTTCTACCACTGGCCGCTGACCGCCCGCATGAACGTCGCGATCGGCCGCACCGACGCGGACCCGACCGAAGAGCGGCTCACCGCCGGGGCCCGGCACGCAGACTCCGAGGACCTGATCGAGGACCTGCCGCGCGGCTGGGGCACCCTGCTGGCCCGCGGCTACCAGGACGGCCACAGCCTCTCCGGCGGCCAGTGGCAAAAACTCGGGATCGCCCGCGCCCACTTCCGGGCCGGGCAGCTCCTCGTGGTGGACGAGCCGACCGCCGCGCTCGACGCCAAGGCCGAACAACGAACTTTCGCCAACATCCGGGCCCTCGCCGCCGGCGGGCAGACCGTCGTGCTCATCACCCACCGCCTGCACTCCGTACGCTCCGCCGACCTCATCTACCTCATGGAAGACGGCCGGGTCGCCGAGTCCGGCACGTTCACCGAGCTGATGAACCCGGCCACGGCCCCGGACGGCAGGTTCCGGATCATGTACGGGGTCCAGCGCGCGCAGTTCGTCACCGACGATGATGAGCAGCCTTGGCCCCTTCAGAAGGGGCCAACGGTCACATGAGGTGCCGGCCAAACCGTCTGCGTCCGGTGAAAGGGGCAGCCCCGCCCGGAGGCCGGGCGGGGCTGGGACCGAGAGCAGCCAGCAGCTCGGATGGATGGATACCGCTCACGCTACGGCAGCCAAGGTAGCGGGGCCGTCGTGCCTGCAGCCCTCTGGATCGACAGGGCTGTCAGTGCTCCGCGCTACGTTCTGTCTATGGCACGTAAACGGAAGTTATGTGAAGTCGACGCTGACTTCTGGTGTGAGCTATGCCCCGGCCCTATCGACTTCGACGAACCTGGCAGCACGAAGAGACACTGCTCTGGCTGTGCTCCTGCCCACCGGCAAGCCAGAAGTAAGGGACTTACCGTCGAACAAGTCAACGCGATCCTTCGGGTCCAGGAGGACATGTGCCCCATATGCGGCGAAGGTCCTGGGGACGACGGTGCCGAAGGCGTGTCCTGGTGGCAGATCGATCACGACCACAAGTGCAAGTGCTGTACTACTGGTTGCCGACGGTGTGTACGTGGCCTTCTGTGCAAGCCATGCAACCTGCACCGCGTTGCTTGGTACGAAAGGCTGGGTGAAGACCGGCAGACGTGGCCGCTTCTGAACGCGTACTTGTCTGACCCGCCTGCTCGGCAACCGGCTGCGCGCCAGATCGAGCCGGGTGACGTCGGTTACGTACGGGCGAGGGAAGGCGGCTTCGCAGGCAGCACCTACGCTTTCCGCACGAAGCTGATGGATCTTCTGTAATCCCGACTCTGCACGCTCTGTTCGGCGATGGCTGGTGTCAGTACCGCTCCGGCGCTGGAGGTTTCCTCCGCGGCACCAGTACGGAGGCAAGGCACTCCCTTCGCGCACCTAGCTCCACATTATGAGCACGTCCGATCAGCACCACCGCGTCCGTATATCCGCCGCACCCGAGCAGCCCGCCGTCATCGAGATCGACGGCCACGGTGTCGCCTCCTCGGTGGAGGCGTACCGGATCACGCAGACCGTGGACGAGGGGCTCGAAGTCGCGCTGTACGTGGCCACGGACTGGAACGGCGTGCGGTTCGAGAGCCTGGCGGATGTGGTGGTCGAGCCGGCGGACGTGCGGCCCGTCGTGGCCGGATTCCTGGACGCGGTGGACTGGCGCAAGCTCGACGAGGCCGTACTCGACCGTGATGATCTCGGCGGCGCGCCGGGGGAGCTGACGTGCGGGATGCTGGCACAGCTTCGGGAGTGGGCGCTGAGTGCTTGATCTGCGCGGCCTCGCCCGGTTCGCCGAGCGGCACCCGGTGCCGGACAAGAGGTGCTAGTGCTCCGCCCAAGTGCACTTGTTGGAAAGCGGGGAAGCACCGTCGACTCTTTTAGAGACTTCACGCCGCAACCGTGGCTAAACGTGCCAAGGGTCACGTCCGGTATACCAACTTCGGGTCAGATTGCCCCAATTCACAGCCTTGAGCAGAGCCTGACGCCCCCATAGATGTTGGTCGCGCGATATCCCGACCACCGTCGCCTGGCTCAAGGGGAACGCGGATGAGCCCGGCGGCCAGAAGGAGAAACACTCTTGTCTGGTTTATCAAGAAGAAAGCGCATTCTGCCCAAGCTCGCCGTCGCCACGGTGGCCGTCATGCTCCTCGGGGGAGGCGGCATCGCCGCCGCCGACAGCAGCGGTGCAACACTCGGGTGGGATTATTCGCCGGCCTCCCGCCCCGCGGCAGGCCCCGAGGCCCTGGCCAAGGCCAACAACCACCGGCCCGAGTCCGGGAAGAACCTCAAGGCCGCACCGGGCGTCAAGGGCGCGAACGGGATGTGGCAGGTCAACAGCACCGCGCCCACTCTGTCCAACACCGTCACGGATGGTGATGGCGACACCGCAAACCTGACCTTCGAGGTCTACTCCACCGACGCCAACGGCAACCCCAAGGAACAAGTCAAGCTCACCAACCCCGACACCGGTAAGCCCGCCGCCTACGGCGTCGTGGTGTCCAGCTTCGTCACCTCCGGCGGCACCGCGAAGGTCACCCTGCACTACGGCGACCTGAAGGCGAACACCACCTACGCCTTCCGCACCTCTGCCTACGACGGCGGCCTGTACGAGACCAACTGGTCAGCATGGGCGAAGTTCAAAACCCGCGGCCGGACCGTGGACATCAAGCTCCCGGAGCCGAACAAGAGCGCCCCGGCGGTGGACCTGGACAAGTACCAGGAGCCGCAGATCGGGAGACGTAACCGGCCCGAGGAGGTCGCACGCGCCGCGAAGGTCGCCGGCAAGGGCAGCGAGACCTGCACCGACCACGGCCAGAAGATCACCTGCATCAAAGTTGGGAAACCGTCCGACTTGAGCGCCAAGGAGAAGCAGGACGTCGCGGACAAGCTCCGTGCGGGCAGTGGCGATCTGGTGCCGTGGTGCAACGGCACAGGCGTCTCGGTGGGCAAGGACTACCTCAAGCGGGACAGCGCCTGTCTGAAGTGGGCCACGCCGATCGTGTTCAAGTACTTGGTCAAGGGTCCGGACGGAAAGATCTACAACCCGGCGGACGCGCACTTTGCCTCGGCCATCGAGATCAAGCTCAACCCAGTGTCCCGGAAATTCACCCAGCGGTTCGCGCTGGTGCCGATGGACCCGTTCATCGTGCAGCGCGGCACCATCGGTATGCCGGGACCGTTCACCATGATCCCGACGTTCAAGTGCTCTGCGGAGTGCACCACCGCCGCCCCGGTGTGGGACGGGTCCCCTACGTGGCAGCCGAAGGGCGACATCCACGCCGCGTACGCCACCTTCAACCACGAGTGGACCGGCGGCACCGCCACCAAGGTCTCCAGCCTTCAGCTGGACTGGACCATCGCTGGGACCGTCCAGGGTGGCGGCCAAGAGATCGAGAACGACCCGCAGTGGCTGGGCAACTCCACCCCAGACTTCGATATCCGCTGCGACGCCGTCGCCTCTGCCACCAGCCCGGGCTGCGTGTTCTCGGCCTATAAGCCGACCTGGGTGATGAACTTCGCCAAGACGCCGGCCGCCGTCGCGCACGCCTGGCTGATCCAGTCGAAGCTTCCCAGCCACCCCGGCTCCAAGGCAGCGGACAAACCGATCAAGTACCTGCCTGCGTCCGTGCGGGATTCGAACCTGAACCGGGAGGTCATCTGCCCGAGCGGCTGGGCCAAGAACTACGGCAGTCCAGACACCACCCCGATCGACACGAGCGACACCGTCAGCTGTGACGAGTTCGCCTACGCCGCCTCCTACAACTCGGGCGGTATGCCGGCCACCCTGGGCGGCATGAACGAGGTCGACACCGGAAACGACTGCGTGCAGACCTACGCCTCACGCGTCGCGCCGGGCGACTGGAGGCTGTACGACGACACCCGTACCGCCGCTCCGACGTGGAAGGAAGTCTGCGGACGCTCGTCGATGTCGAACTACCAGAACACCCAGTCGATGCAGCCGTTCTCCGGAACGTTCTCCTCGCCATCGAAGTACCGTCTGCTGGACAAGGACCCGTACTGGGTGGCCTTCCCTGAGTTCGCGCACTGTGACGCGTCCAAGGCGGCGGTGTCGTGCACCGTTCCGAAACCGTGAACGGCTGGTAGGACACGGCACAGGCTGGGGCGGGGCGGCTACACTCTCCCGCCCCAGTCGCACCCTTAAAACCAGGAGAAGACATTGAGCGACGGCATCACGTGGCTGGCCGACGCCTGGCGCGGAGAAGCCCCCATCCTCTTCGTCACCTTCGCACGCGGCATCAGCCCACACGACCTCGTTGTCCGGCTCGGTGCCCGCCCCGGAGACGTACTCGACCCGATCACCTTCGCCGAGGCCGAGCGGCTGACGTTCAACGACCGCGAATCAGCCCGCGTAGCCCGCTTCGGTGAAAGCGCGGGCTGGTCATACGCGGTGGAACAGGGATGGCCCTCCAAGGCTTGGTGGGCTCACCCCGAGGTCTCCGCAGGCGGGATAGAAGTCCTGCATCTGACCCCGAAGCCGGACGACCCGCCCCGGGAATGCTGGTACTACCGCGACGGCCAGACCGTCGGCCGCTTCGACATCGGCGACACCCCAGACGAGGGCCTGGCGTTCCTGCTGCCGGCGTTCGAGGAAGCCGGACTCCTCGATGAGGACGCGAGCGAGGAGTTCGACTCGTTGCGCGCGACCCTGACCGCCTTGCAACAGCAGTTCGGGCTGTCACTGCCACGCCAGGCAATCCTCAACGGCCAGCTGCCCGCAGCGGTGACAGCGACCGTGCCGCCAGAAAATCTGGGGGACTGACGAGCGCGCCATGAGCAGAAGGTGCCAGGTGCGTCCGCTGGCAACCCCGGATGTACGGAGCTGCCCTGCTACAGCTGGTCGCGCAGCAGGCCGCCAAACGTCTGCTCAGCCACCCCGCGCACTGCCCGAGGCCGGAGCGCATCGTGACGCTACGTTCGCGCACCTAAGCACCGGATTGCGAGCACGTTCGAAGAGCACCGTCGCGTCCGCATCAGAGAGGCGAGTCGGTGCGGCATGATGCGATGGCCAGGTGGGTCAACGAGTATCGGAGCGGTAGATGGGCGGCTGCGAGGCAGGCTCCACCGACGCGTGGGGTGACGCCATAGCCCGCGCCAACGACGTGGTGGCTCCACATCACTTCGGGGGGCATGAGGAGAACTGGGATTTCGTTGCGATCCGCGACATCGTCGCGATGGTTCTCTACGCCCTGCACGCCGGTGACGAGCGACCGGTGCCGCACGTGCCGTGGGATGCGGTGCTGTGGCATTTGGGCAACGACGGCCGCGTGGTCACCTTGGTCGAGGGGGCGCTGCCCCACCTGGCTCCCGGATCGCTGGCTGTTCCAGCTGATGAGCGCATCGCCAAATGCTGGCAGTGGCTGAACAAGACCTGGGATCCGCAAGCGCCGATTCGGTCCCAGTTGCAAGGGGGCGTCGAAACCGGGCCGCGCTGGGATGGCCTGAGTCGGGGAATCGGCAGAACCCTCCCGGACCCGGCCGTCGAGGTCTGTACCAGCTGGGCCGCCACAGCGGTGGAGACCGCTCTTAACGCGGAGCGCGGCGGATACCGCCTCTTCCAACGCGTGCGTGTTGCCGAGGGCGCCTTCAGGAACCAGTACGGATACGTACGACAGCTAGGCTGGGTGTTCGACGACGATGCGCAGCGGGCCGCCGACGGCCCCCCGGCCTGGTACCTCGTGGACCTTGACGAGGCCGACGCCCCGCAGCGCTTCGAGGCCCGATGCCTGACCCCTGGCACCGACGTCAGGCGGTGGCCCGAGCGAGTCCCTGGCCCCCAGAAATCCAGTCCGCCGACGCGCCGGGGTGAGGACGAGGCGACCCGAGCCAGCTCTTGCGCCGAGCACCTCGCCGAAGTACTGGGCCGCGCCAGCAACCCGGAAGCCGTTCCCGACCGCCTGCGACAGGCGATCGCCAGCGCGCACAGCCATCACCACCAGGAAGAAGATCACCAGGCCCGACCACGGCCCCACCGCGTCACCTGGCAGGTGATCTCGCACTGGTACCAGGTGACGGAGACCTACTCCCCCACCGCCGTACTGCGCCTGTGGGAGGTCGTCACCAAGACCCACCTGCACGACGACGGGCCCGTCCACCACCTCGCCGCGGACGAGGCAGCCGCGCAAGCCCTGATCGCCCGCTACGCTTCCGCGCCTCGCTGATGTCCTTTACGGGCCCTGCTGCTGAGCTGCGAGCCCCGACGTCGCCAGCCAGCAGCACTGGCCGGGCCGCGTCACTCGGCATCGGCAGGCTGCTCCGCCACAGGTGAGATCCACATGGTCATGTGCGGCGCCCAGCCGACGGACGGCGGGCCGCGTCGAACCGGCCGACGCTGCAGCACCCCGGCCACGTCACGCAGCGGCGAGACGGGCGCGGGCGCGGCCAGCAGGTTCAGCGCCGGCAGGTAGGGCGCGAAGACGCTGCTGATCTCGCTGGCCACCTCGGCATCGGTCATCGGCCGCCCGTCTTCCCCAAGGGGGTGCAGCGCGATGCGCGCCGTCGCAGCGGCGGCCTCCTGGGCGGTATCGCCGCTGAGCACCAACTGCCAGTCGTGACAGGTGCGTAGGTGGGGGCCACGGGTGTGGTAGTCGAGGAGCCGGAGTTCCGGCCGGTGTTCGGGGCCGGCCTCCAGGAACGCCAGCAGGCCGCCGCTATAGCTCAGGTCGGCGTTGAGGTGGATCAGCGTGGCGGCCGGCACGGGCAACCGGTGCGGCAGCTCGCACGGGGGTGCGGGGAGGTCGGCCATGGGAATGTGGGTCATCGCCAGGGCGTGCCTGCCGCCGGAGCGCCAGGCGCCCAGCGCCGCGATGACGGTGGCATCCGCGACCGCCTCCACCGACGTGGGGACGCGGAACTTGGTGACCAGCTCGGCCGCGACCCGGGCCACCGGCATCCAGCACCACTGGGGCCAGCTCCCGAACGTGCGCGCCCGCAGTTCCTCCAACGCGTCGAAGACGCCGGGGTAGGCATCCTCACAGGACGCCTCCAGTTGCTGCAGTGGCTGCGCGGCAGAGCGATACAGCCGCGGCAGCCAGCGCGATGCGGCCGGCAGCTCGGTGTCCCGGTCGGGGGCGAACGCCTCGTCCAGGCCCGGCAGCGTGGTGGTGCGGGTCAGGCTGGACAGCTCTCCCACCACCTCGGGGTGGTCTTCGCGCGCCTTCGCCTCGACCTTCGCGGCGGCCTGTACGACAGCGTCGGCAACAGCTCGCGCATCGGTGGCCGTGCCGTACCGCACACCCCGGTGTCGCACCTTCTCCGCGGCCAGCGCCCGGCCGGTGACCGGATCGGCACGCAGCTCGCGTGTGGGCACGATGTTCTCGGACAAGGCGTACCAGGCGGCGACGATGGCGCGCAGGGCCGGCGCGTGCGCCGTCCCGGTCACGCCACCCGGCCCGCTCGCGTACAGGCGCTGGTCGATCACCGGTACGAAGTGCACGGCAAGGCCGTACTCGTGCAGCAGCGGGATCGCCCGCAGCAGGTCCTCCGCCCCAGGCTCACTCCCTGTGCTGGTGGCGGATCCCGCCCGTTGCGCCGCCGCACGGTGGTCGGACCACCACGTCAGGTGTACGCCTTCGGCGGAGTCCCCCGGCAGCGGTCCCCAGGTTGCAGCCGTGACGACTGCCCCGGGCTGCGTGACCGACACGGGCTGCGCGAACACGATCATGCCGCTGGGTGCCGGCAGGACAGCGGGCAGCAGCGGCAGCGCGACCGGTTGGTCAGCCACCGTGCGCACCGCCTCGACGACGGGCGCCTCCAGGGCGAACAGCCGGGCATCGGATACCCGCCGAGCCTCCGCGCCGACCAAGCGCTCGGCCTGCTCCTCCACACGAAGCCCACGCCACTGTGCCGGCATCGCGAACTGCTCGCCCTCGCGCAGCATGGCCATCGTCATCGTGTACGCGTACGGCCCTCGGAGATAGCGCAGCAGCCCCAACCGCAACTCCGCAGCCCGGGCCACCAGCTCAGGTCCTGTTGTTCCCACGGACCGGACCTTAGTCGACCCGATCCAAATCTGGCCGATACCCTGATCTGGCCACGAGACGCAAGTCGTTGGGAGAGCGGGGCCCGTGGTCCCTTCAGGAGGCGCCCTGTTCTCAGGCAGCTTGGTCGCAGCGCGCGGTGAAGATCAGACGCGGCTTGACGGCTGGAGTCGCGATCCCTGGCAGGAGGTAGCGCCAAAGGGTGGTCACTCGATAGTGCAAGTCGGCTCGGCCAACGGATATGTCGGAGACAAGCTGCGCGCCGGAGTAGGAACTGACCAGCAGCCAGGCCAATTCCTTCTCGTCCACCCCTGGCAGTAGTTGCCCACCTATTTTGGCGGCCCGCAGTTGCTCGGCGAACGTGTCTATCCAGTAACGGTAAGCGGAGTCGTCTTGAACCCCCCAGGCTCCTTGTTCGATGGCGAGACGGACCCCCGCGCGTAGTTGCGAGTTGCTCTGCAGCTCGCTCGCGAGGTACAGGGTGATGTCGATGAGTCGTTGCAAGCCGTCTTCGCCCGGCGGCATTTCCAGTCCATCGCCCTGCTCAATCATCACAGCGTGAGCGAGGTCACTCTTAGACGCGAAGTGGAAGTACATCGCTCCCGCCGTGACCTCCGCACGCCTCATGATCTTGCTGATACTCGCTCCAGAGTAACCGTACTCGTCGAATAGCTCGGATGCTGCCCGGAGTATGGCTTCCCGTGTCTTGACCGCCCGTTCCTGCACTGTGCCGCTCATCCCTTCGACGAATACGTGGTGGTACGAAAATGCCGAACCCGCGCCGCGCCGGAGAGGCAGAGAAAAGTTGATCACCGCAAGGTCTCTTTCCCGCTGCCGTACAGATCGCGGTCGCGCTCCGAGCCCATGCGAGCTATGGCGAGGTAAGCCAGCGGTTCAAGAAGGCACGTAGCGGAAGGCTGCGCCGGGACGGATCGCAGCGACATGCCGGGCCGCTCTCCGGTTCGATGGGCCGCTAGGCGACCTCCTCGTCGAACCGGAGGCCGCAGCCACTGGTTGGTCATGTTCAGGCATACGGCAGCAAATTGTCCTGCTCGTACAGGTCGCGCCACACCTCACGCAGCAGGAGGATCCGCTGCTGCAGTTGTGGGAGCAGTTTCTGGATTTGCTCGATGGCTGCGTCCGGGGTGGCTGGCAGGGCGCAGCGCGTGAGCAGTTTCACTTCGTCACGCGCCTCGGGAAGGAGGGCTGCCTGCGGCATGCGGGCGATCACCGCATTCGCATCAACCTCGGTCACCGCCCATTCGCCCGACGCCTCTTCGATCGCCCAGATGACCGAGTGGTTGCTCGGCGACAGCGTCAGACGATTGCCCGGACCTATCAGGCTGCTGAGGACAGGCAGCGAAATCCCCTCCTCTCCCGCCAGGGCCGCTGCCTCCTCTGCTGTATGCAAGATGAGACGAGCAGTGAGCGAATGTGCGTGGCGCTGACGTGCTGCATCGGCCCGCCCCTCATTCGTCCGAGCCCGGGGCGGTGCAGCTTGGGTTCTTTCCGCAACTGAGGTCGCGGCCCAGGCGTTTCGGGCGCCTCCGAGGGCGTCGTGCTCGTCGTCAGCGCGGTCGTTCTCGACCCAGGTGATCACGACGAACCGGCAGTTGGGCATGCTCGCTGGGTACACCACGTGGCTGACGACCTCGACAGTCTCCCAACCCAGGGCCGGCACGTTCATGCGGAAGACGTGGCCGTCGCGGGTCTCGCCCAGCTCGTTCTCGGTCTCCCAGATGTGCCGCACATCAGGGTCCTTTTTGACGTCCTCGATCAGCTGGCGAAGCTCGGCGTCATTCTCGTTGGTGGCTTCCGCGAACTTCAGCATTTTCACGTAGGCCGCGGCATGCTGATGCCAGTCATGATATTGGGCCCGGGCTTCGGAGCGGGTCAGTGCCCAGCGTATGAGGTTGGCGCCGGGCTCCATGACCCACGGCCACCACTCTGCCATGGCCGTGTTGAAGCTGATGATGTTCCAGTAGCGGTCGCAGAGGTACGTCGGGCTGGGCATCTGCTGGTCGATAAGCAACCGCAGTGCACGCCGCAACTCGGGGCGGCCCTCGGCGCTCGACGTGGTGAGGGACGTGCCGACGTTATACAACAACAATGCGTGGCGTTCGTCACGGTCCATTGCGAACAAAGTAGCCAGCGAGTCGCACTGGGGTTGGGTGAATCGTGGCGGAGTGGCACCTCGTTCGATCTTCCGGTATGTGCGCACCCCCATTCCCAGGGACTTAGCGGCCAGCGCTTGCGTGACGCCAGCGGCCTTACGCCACCTTCGCAGTAGGGCGCCGAATCCCATGAACTGTCCGGCAAGCTGCCCGGCGCCCTGTTCCGAAGATGCCTGGGTGGCGCCGTCGGGGTCCGGTTCCTTCGCGGCCATGACCCTTCCTCATTCCTTCGTCTTGCCTCTGGAGACGCCTGCTTTCGGGCATGAAAAAAGAGGGTCAGCTCACAATGGCCAGCCCCCGCCCTGTCATCTCCGCCCTAGACCATACGCAATATTGAGGCGATCTTGGACATCTGTGCGACGGACCACAGGCAGGCAAGAACAACCTGCATATCCGCGAACAATCCTTGGAGATCTGGTGCGTTCGCGCGCGAAACGGACACCCTTGTCCCGCATTTCAAGATCAAATCGAGTAAGCGGCAAATGTGTGCCGCTTTTCGATCCCACTCGGGTTGCCGGTCCAGACCACGCTCACCAGCGTTCACCGGAAGGTCACCGGAATATCCGATTCCCCTTACGCTGCGGGCGACTTGCGCCCCGACGGGCCACCGGCAACCTCGCAGCACACGGAGAGCTTATACGGGCAAAATCGGGCAAACGATCTCCGTTGACGACTCCTCGCCGCTTGGCTTGAATCATTGCGATCGTTCGTTTTCTACGGAACGAAGCATCGGACTCGGGAGGGCGTGGTGAAGACCATCTTCGACGGCTCGGCGCAGCTCTGCGGCTGCCCGCGTCTTACTGGTCACCCTCTGCAACCAGTACAGAGATTAAGAACCAACTCTGGATCTTGACGCGGGTGCGTGCGTATGTTCGTCGTCGTCCGGGCCGCTGCCCGGGCAGGACGAACGCGAGGAGCGCGGCAGGCACCAGCCAAACGTACAGATCCGTATACAGCGGCGGCGCCCGAGAGCGGGAACTCCCGGACGCCGAACGCCGAACGGCACAACCCGCCCCGGGAAGGGCGGAGATTGCCCACCTTCACCACGCTGATCCCTTACCACCGGGCGCTTCAGCGTGGGAATACTGCAGAGGAGATTGTCGCATGCCCCCTGCCCTGCGCGAAAGGCCCGACGGCCTGGCCTGCGCGGCAGCCACCTACGCCTCGGCGGCGAACCGCCAGTCACGCCTCGTGGGCGGGAGCGGCCCATGAGCAGCGATGCCCGCGAGTGGGTGTGGGAGCACAGCTCCAGCCGGGGAACCGCGCGCCTGGTCCTGCTGTCGATCGCGGACCGGGTGGCCGACGAGCAGTGCATCGCCTGGGCCTCCTTGACCAGCCTGGCGGAGCGCACGAACGCCTCCCGGTCCACAGTGCGCGACGCTCTCGATCGGCTGCTCGACGGCGGCGAGCTGGAGCAGCTCGACGATCTGACCGGTCCGCAGCGCAGCACGGTCTACCGCCTACCTCTGGCCGCGATGGCTGTGGCACAGGTCGCGAGGGAGCAAGAAGCCGACGACGGCAGCGCCTCGACGGACGAGCCCGAGCTCGGCATGACGCTGCGGCTCTCGACCCTACGGCGGTACGGCATCCGCCCACGTGAGGTACCGGATTTCTCCGGCACGGTCCGGAATCCGGCCCATCCGGAATCCGGTACCTCCCGGCGGAAACCGGCACACCGGCGTACCGGGAACCGGCACAGCGGGGTAGCGGAATCCGGCCCCCAGAACCGTAGTGAACCGAAGGTGAACCGTAGGTACAGCAGCAGTGGTACCGGCGTCACCCCGGCCAGCGAGTGGCAGGTCGACCCCGCCACCCACACCTGGGCCCGCCAGCAAGGGCACCTCGACCGCCTGGGCGAGGAGGGCCTCGCCGCCGCCGATGCGAAGTGGCGGGTGCACCGCGCCGCCTGGAAGCCCCGGTCGGCAGGGGCCTGGGCTGCCGACTGGCGCTCCTGGGTCGCCCGGGAGCACCCCCCGGGCCGCCCGAATCTCTACGCCCTGCCCGGCAACGGCCCTGGCCCGGCCAAGCCGGGCGGCATGACCCGCGCCGAAGCCCACACCGCAGCCCTGCTCGCCGCCCTCGGCGAGCCGACCGGAACGGAGTAGCCATGGACCGCCGCGAGATCGCCGCCCTGCTGGCCTACATCGGCCGGCTCGACCCCCGCACCATCCGCGTCGAGGGCGAGGCCCGCGACCAGCTCGCCCAGTGGCACGACCTGCTCGGCGACGTGCCGATGGTCACGCCGCACGGCTGGGACGCCCGCGTCGCCGCCCGGCAGCACATCCGGATCTCGCCGTACCCAATCCTGCCTGCGGACATCGCCCGTCCCTGGGAGAGCTACCGGCGCGACCGCCTGGTCCGGCACACCGATCCGACCCCGTCCGTCGACCCGGACGACCAGGCGGCCTGGACCGCCGAGCTGGCCGGCACCCGGCGTGCCGTGGCCGCCGGCAGCGCGCAACCCGCGCAGTACCGGGCCATCGCCGGCGGCCGGAGCGACCCGGAACTGCAGGTGCGGCTGCGGAGGGTCGGCTCCTGTATACCGCCGGAGGCCCGGGCCGCCCTCGTGCCCTTCCGGCCCGCCCGCGCAGCGCGCGAGGCGGCCGTCGCCCAGGGCCAGCCCGACGCCCTCGATGTCCGCTGCGAGTGGTGTCTGGCCCAGGCCGGCGAGCCGTGCCGCCGCCGAAGGGTCGGCCCCGACGGCGGAGCACGCGGAACCGCCCCGCGTGCCACCCCCCACCCGGGCCGCCTCGACCTCGCCGCCGCCCGGCAGGCTCAGGAGACCGAGCAGGTCCAGCAGCCCGCTACCGCCTGAACGGCCCGCCCCGTCGATATACCCGTCGGTGTCCCCACCCCCGTCCCGCCCCGGCGGCGGCGCCTGCCCCGCGCCGCCGCCGGCACCCCGACGCCGCGTCCGTCCGCCGCCAGGCCCCGCCCGGCCGACGCGGCAGCACACCGGAGACCGTCTTGCGCCACATCACCACCCACAACGCCCCGGCCACCGGCCTGCGCAGCATCGGCGACACCAGCTGGCACACCCGCGGGGTGTGCCACGGCATGGACCCCGAGGACGCCGACGCCACCTTCTTCCCGCTGCCCCGGGACCACGAGGCCATCGCCGAGGCGAAAGAGCTGTGCGGCCTGTGCCCGGTGCGCCGCGACTGCCTCAACTACGCCCTGGAGAACGTCCTCAAGGAGGGCATCTGGGGCGGACTGACCGAGGCCGAGCGGCGCCCCTGGCACGACGGACTGCCCCGGCGCCTCGACTACAGCCGCGTGATCGCGGTCTTCAACGGACGCGACGTGCACCTGACCGAGGCCGAACGCCAGGTCGTCATCGACCACGCCTACGTCCGGGGCTGGCGCCCCGACCGGCTCGCCGCCGCCCTGAAGATCAGCCCCAAGCACGCCCGGGACCTGCTGCGGCAGGCCGCCAACAAGGTCTTCGACCGCGACCGGACCCTCGGAGTGCCCCGGCGCAAGAAGAACAAGAAGAAGCGGACACAGACCGCCCCGGCAACCAGCCGGCCGCCCGCCAAGCCCGGCACGGAGCAGACGATCTCCCGCCCGGTGACGTCGGCCACGGCGCACGCCCCTCTCGGAAAGGCCGCATGACCCTCCTGTCCCTCGATGCCGCACCGGCCCAGTCCCTCCTCCTCACCGTCGGCACTCCCCTTGCCGCCACCGTCCTGGTCCTGGCCGGCTGGGCGATCCGGCGCCGAGAAGCACGTCCGCAGCAACGTTTCGGCAGCCCCGCAGTGAAGATCGCCGCCCTCGCCGCGCTCGGCTGCACCGCCTACAGCGCCGACACCAGCTGGGCCTTCGCCGCCGACTACCTCGGCATGGACGGTACCGCCGAGCGTGCCGCGCTGTTCGGCGTCGCCGAACTCGCCCTCTTCGCCACCGCGCTGATGGCCCGGCAGAACCTGACTGTCCAGGGGGCGCCGGGGCTGCCGGGCACCCTGGTCTGGGTCATCACCGGTGTACAGGTGATCCCCGCCTTTGCCGAGAGCGGCCCTGTGGGCGGCACGGTCCGCGCCATCGTCGGCCCGGTCATGGCCGCTGTCCTGTGGCACCAGGCCATGGGTATCGAACTGCGCCTGCGGACTCCGGGCGCCGCCTCCCACGGCCTGATCGCCATCCTGGGACGGGAGGCGCGCGAGCGGCTGCTGTCCCGCCTCGGCATCGCCGCACGGGACCGGGATGCCGCACAGATCACCCGCGACCGGGCCACCGCCCGCGCTGTCGCCCTCGCCGCCTGCCTCGCCGAGCGCACCCCAGAGCAGCAGCAAGGCTGGCGCAGCAGGCGACTCGCACGACGGCTATCGAAGGCGGTCGGCCGGGCCGCGGTCGGCACCGACCCCGTCCGGCGAGGCGAACTGCTCGACCAGCTCGCCGCGCGCCGGCACGCCCTCGCGCTCGCCACGGTCCCCCTGCCCTCCCCTTGGCCTCCGTACCAGGGCAGCGTTGCAACCGCCACGGTCCCCTCGCCGAAGGCCCAGAGCACCGCGGTCCCCACCGACAATCCGCACGCGGACACCGCACCGACAGGGGACCGGGGACCGCGCGAGAAGGAGGGTCCGGTCCCCGGGGCCGGGGACCATGATGCGGGGACCGAGGCCGTCAAGCCGGAGTCCAACGAGGGGCCTGACGGCTGCGCGGGGACCGACCACCTTGTGGTTGAAGTGCCTGCTCAGCCCCATGAAACGCACCGGGGACCGAGAGACCCCGAATCGGGGACCGAGCCCACCGGGGACCGGGGACCGAACGACACCGACACGGGGACCGAGCCCACCGGGGACCGGGGACCGAACGACACCGACACGGGGACCGAGCCCACCGGGGACCGGGGACACAAGGTCCCCCTGAGGCGGAAGCCGACCGCGAAGGCTAAGGGCAAGGGCAAGCGTGGCGGCCGGTCCCGCAGCCCGCAGCCGCAGCGTCCGCCGCGCGAGCCGGAGCAGTCCGTGGAGCAGCTCGTCCAGCAGGTCCGCCCCCACGTCCCGGCCGTACTCGAACGAGACGGCAACGAGGCCGTCACCCGGGTCCAGCTGCGGGAGATCCTCCGGCGCGAGGGCCTCAAAGGCGGCCGAAACGACCGGCTGAGCCTCGTCCTGCAGCAGCTGCGGAACGAAGCGAGCACCACCGACACAAGGAGCACCGCCCGATGAAGACCTGCCCGCGATTCGCGACCCTCCGTGCGGAGTACGAGCGGGAGATCGGCTTCCTGACCGCGCACTCCGAGCGCCATGCCGGAAGACCGGCCGCGAGGTCCAGCGCGAAACACGCCGCATCGACGAAGACACGGATGGCCCGGGCACTCAGCAGCCACGTCGGACGCTGCCCCGTGTGCGGCTGAACCCGCAAAGCCGCAGCTCAAAGCCCTGACCTGCGAGTGGCCTGGCTCCACGCCGGGCCACCGCCCCTGACAACGAAGGGGATCGCCATGCCGCACGCACCCGCCCCCGACCAGTTCGAGAACTCCCTGGTCTGGGCATTCCTGCACACCTTCCTTCAGTACAGGCTGCTCCATTCAGCGGTCGACGGCCCCGAGGGGCAGTGGTTCGTCCAGATCACCGCCGGTGAGCAGGTCCATCACCTGACCGACGCCGAGGATGCCTTCGAATTCGTCCTCGACATCCTGGAGATCATCCGCCAGGGGCAGGACGGTGGACGGTGACGAACCCGAGCGAGCCCTCCTCCACCCCGCAACCTTGCGCCGCTCCCAACTCGGTCTCACGGCGAGCAAGTTATCGGCCAAGCTACTCTTCCCCGTCGGGGAAGGCAGCTTGTCCATCTCCCGCCCCAGGGGTGGCGGGAGCCGTCCAGCACCGGGGGGCGCTGGACCGTCGGGCAGCGACCGAGGTCGGATCGCAGCCAGGGGTGGAAGAGCCGCCGCGAAGCCACGCGAGCGCCGCTCCGGCAACCACCGCGCGTAAGCGCTCCCCCCAGAAGAAGAAGCGTGCCCGCGTCTGCAACATCCGTCTCAACGACGATGAGTGGAGTCGGCTGACCACCGCAGCACGTACCTCACACAAGAGTCTGCCCGCCTATCTCGTGCGCGCCGGTCTCGCGGCCGCCGACGACTCCCGGAACACCGCTGCGGTCATCGCAGGCCACCGAGATCTGATAGCCGAGCTGTTCGCCGCGCGCCGTCATCTCGGGCAGGTCGGCAACAACTTGAACCAGGTCGCCCGTGCCATCAACTCCGGGGGCCAGCCAGCGGAGATCGACGCAGTCGTCACCGCGGTCCAGCGCGCCGTGACCCGCGTGCAGGCGGCCACCGACCACCTGCTGGAGCAGCAGTGATCGCGCAGCTCACGTGCGCCGCGATGTCTTGGAACTTGTCGCGCAGCTTCCCGGCCTCGCCCTTCAGGAGGCGCAGACCTGAGTACCCCGCTGGCCCGCGGTGGGCGCGTCATCGCGTACCCGCCCCAGGCCGCGAAACGCCGTCGAGGCCAGGACGTGTACTCGCTGCCGGGTACCGCCGAGGCTGGCACACTCCGCTGCGGCGGACCCGGCACGCTCTTCGGCCGCGCCAGTTCTCATCACATGCAGAAGGCGGGCAGTGACACCCACCGTCCACGGAGCTTCTCGCCCCGAAAACTTGGAACGCGCCCTTCCCGCTGACCACCCCAGTTGATCGATCGGTTCAGGACAGCAGCATGATCCCCCGGATCCAGAAGCGCGGTCAGCGCACCATCGGCCTCCTCTATTACCTCTACGGGCCGGGCAAGTTCGAGGAGCACACCGACCCGCACCTGGTCGCCTCCTGGGACCACAACGCTCCCGACCCCGGCCGCGATGCCGCCGCCACCCTCAAGCAGCTCCAGCAACTCCTGGACCAGCCCGTCGAGAACATCGACCAAGCAGGGCGGCCGAGGAAGCACGTGTGGCACCTGTCCGTGCGCAACGGCGCCGAGGACCGGGTCCTGACGGACGAGGAGTGGGGTGACGTCGCCCGCCGTATGGTCGCCGCCGCCGGCATCGACGACCCCGAGCAAGGGGCGGGGTGCCGGTGGGCAGCGGTCCGGCACGCTGACGACCACATCCACATCGTCGCCACCCTCGTCCGCGAGAACGGCTACAAGCCCGACCTCGACAACGACGCCACCCGCGTCCAGACCCAGGCCCGCGCCCTCGAAGTAGAACTGGGCCTGCGCCGCCTGAACAAGGGCGACGGCACCGCCGCGAAGCGCCCGACCAGCGCCGAGCGCCACAAAGCCGAGCGCCAGGGCCGCGAGCGCACCGCGCGGGAAGAACTGCGCGAGACCGTACGCCAGGCGGCGGCCGGCGCGCAGAGCGAGGGCGAGTTCTTCGGCCGGCTGGCCGCCGCCGGCCTCCTGATCCGCAAGCGCGCGGCCCCCTCGGGCGACCTGCTCGGCTACAAGGTCGCCCTGCCCGACGACCGCAACAAGGACAACGAGCCCGTGTTCTACCCCGGCGCGCGCCTCGCCCCGGACCTGTCGTTGCCCAGGGTCCGGGAGCGCTGGTCCGCCGGTATCCACGAGCAGGACCGTTCGGCGGATCCCCCCAGCCGCACCGCACCGGCCAGCCCCTCCGGCGCCCGTCGGCGGACCGCATCGGCCGCCTGGACCGCGGTCATGCTCATCGGGCACGGCGACGACGCTGTTGCCGCCGCTCACGTCGCGGCGGCCGGCGAGGTCCTGGACGCACTCGCGAAGACCTCCCCTGCCAGCACCCGCCGCGACCTGCGCGATGCCGCCTTCGCGTTCGAACGCGCCTGCCGCTCCCACATCCGCGCGGAGCGCGGGCACGGCCGGGCCCTGCGGCAGGCCGCCCGCGACCTCATCCACAGCGGACCGGCGCTCGGACGCGGCGAAGACGGCGCGACGACCGCGATGGCGATCGACATGCTCTTCTTCATCATCACCGCCTCCGTGCACTGGCACGCGAAGAAGGGGCACGCGCAGCAGGCAGCCGCTGCCCGCCAGGCCGCCGAACACCTGCGCTCCGCCTACCAGGCAGCCGCTGCCCAACCCCTCGGCGTGCTCTACCAGCGTGGCCGGCGCCTGGGCCGCCCCGTGGTCCAGCGGCAGACGGCGGGGCTGCGCGCAGCCGTTCCGGAGCTGGCCGAACGGGTCCTCGCCGAGCCTGGCTGGTACGCGCTCGCCGCGACCCTCGCCGACGCCGAGGCCGCCGGCCACGACCCGGCATCGCTCCTCGCGCACACCGCCGGGCGACGGGAACTCGACACGGCGGAGGCCCTCAGCGATGTCCTGGTGTGGCGGCTGCGGCGGGCTGCGGGCCTGCCCGCCGACACCAGCGACAAGGTGACCGAGGCGAACGCGGCGGAGCGCTCGGCGCACCAGGCGGGACAGCCGGCGCCGGGACGCGCCGGGCCCCGGCGCGGGCGACCGTGACTGTCGGCTTCGTGAATTGAAGCAGGCCGGGAAACTAGGGCACGATCATGACGCGTGCACGACGAGGTGAGGGAGGACCCGAGGTGTTCGAACGGATACGCCGCCGCCGGGCGGCGGAGCACAGCGAGATGCAGCGCCGGCACTACGAGATGTGGGCGTGGCTGGAGGGCCAGGAGCCGCCCGATGCCCAGCGGATGCAGCCCGGACCGCAGGCCGCCGAGCCGGCCGCGCTGGTGGACGACTTCCTCCCGCCGGAGCTGCGCATCCCCAGCCGTGACCAGCTCGCCGGCCGGATGATGCCCTGGCAGCAGCCGATCGTCCTGGACGGCCAGATGGTCGCCTGCGCCGGGTGCGGCGCCTACCGGGACTGGCTCGTGCTGTCCACCCGCGACCAGATCTGGCTGCGCTGCCGCACGGGCCACCAGCAGCACGAGCCCCGTCTCGACACGGCCTGGTACAACCGGCACGCCGCCCCCGCGGACGCGACGCACGCGACGTTCGAGGACTGCCTGCGCCACCTCGGCCACTGACCCCCACTCCTACGACCCCACCGGGCCCGCGGGCCCGTACTGACCACCCGTCGCCTAGCACCAAGGGGTCAGTTCCACCATGCGCGTACGCGTCGCCACCGCCCTCGGCCTCACCGCCCTCACCGTCCTCGCCCTGCCCGCCTGCTCCACCGAGGCCGAGCCCGCCTCCACGTCCTCCACGCACAGCAGGAAGCAGCCGGGCACCGCCGACCAGCACGGTGCTCCGCTGCCCTCGGCCGCTCTGGACAAGCGCCTGCTCGACGTGAGCGACCTCGGCACCGGATATACCCGCAAGCCCGAGCGGCCCGCCCAGCACGACGACGTCACCGTCCTCGGTTGCCCCGCCCTCAACGGCCTCGGTGGTGACGCGGCCACGGGAGGTTCACTCGACTTCCCCCGCCGAGCGAAGGCCACCTTCACCTACGGACATGGCGGTTCGGAGGTCTCCGAGGAGCTGTACAGCGACACCTCTGGCAAGCTGTCCGGCGGCACCAACCGGATCTTCGAGGCCATCACGAGCTGCCCGCAGTACCAGCTTCTCGCAGGCGGCATCGCTGTCGACACGACCACGCAGAAGCTGCCCCCGCCCCAGGCCGGCGAAGAGCGGTGGAGCCAGTTGATGACCTTCTCTGCCGGCGGGCGCGACACCGTGGTCAAGCAGACCGCGGTCCGTGACGGCAACGTGCTGGTGGTCGTCTCTGGCTCGCCGGCCCTCGTCGACCAGCACCTCACCAAGGCCCTCACCAAGGCAACAGCCGCCCGATGACCTGGAGAGGCCCCTGCGCCCCGGCCGCCACCGTCTCCCGTTCCAGCGGCCGTCGCAGCACCCCGGATTGAAGGGCCTGCGCAGTGCCTGACCGCCGTGAAGCCTCGGTCTCGCTCGCCCTACCCTGCCGAAGCGGCAGGGCAGGAGCTAGCGGGTGTAGCGGAGATATGTCTTCCAGGCGCTCGCCTTGAAGTGGTGCCGGTCGCCTGGCGTCAGGGAGAAGCTGGTCCACCGGCCCTGCCCGCACACCCTTGCGGACAGGTCGGTGTCACGCAGTTGGCCGTTCTTATACCAGCGAATCATGATCTGGACGCACCACCCGTCATTGGCGTTGTCCTTGACCCAGCCCCTGGCTCCGTATCCGTTGATCTGGCTGAGGTGATAGATCGCGCTCGGCCGCTTGGCGCGCTCCGCGTTGCCGGTGGCTGGTGAAGCAGCGGCAGTTCCGGCTCCCGTTGCAACCACCATGGTGCTTGCCAGCGCCATTCCCCGGACGGCCTTCTTCCACGCATTCATGAGGTGGGCTCCTTCGTGCGCCGTATGCCCCCGACGGGTCATAGCATCGCTCCTTCCACGAACTTGGGAGCGTGATCGACCGTAAGGGGCAAAGCAACTTGTATGTAGGGC
Source organism: Streptomyces sp. CB02923 (assembly GCF_001905005.1). GTDB lineage: Bacteria > Actinomycetota > Actinomycetes > Streptomycetales > Streptomycetaceae > Streptomyces. The sequence continues at coordinate 321,856 of NZ_LWKZ01000001.1, forward strand.
TGTTGACCGGCGTGAAGGTTCACCTAGGGGCGCACGGTAGGCGTGCAGAAGGATGAAACACGAGCCACGCCGGGTCTCCGTTCCTAACTGACCCGCAGAACAACGTAGGGAGCGTTTCGTCCTGGCGGGTGTGTCTGGCCCCGTTGGTTTAGGTGTCGCACGCAAGCAAGTGCGAAGCCCGGCCTCCCTTGTTCGGGGAGGCCGGGCTTCGCCGGTTTCGGACGGGCGCAGGGCCTGTCTACGTCGGGCTTGCGGAATTCTGCGAGGCGAGCGGCCACCGGGTCCGGGCTGTCAGCGTAGACAACTCGTGTCTCCCCGAGGACGGCTCCGGAGCGGTCGAGAACAGCGACGTCCAGCCACCGATCCGACCAGTCGCACCCCGCAAATAGCAACTACCCACCTCCATATGGCAGAAGGAAAACGGACGTGACTGAGACAGGGACGGTACGCCGCCCCCGTCTCAGCCGGCGGGGGCGCGCAGGAGCCGCTCCCGCGTGCTCTCGGGCAGCACCCGGCGCAGCACCGGTGCGGTGGAGCCGAGTGCGGTGGCGAAGCCCGCCACGAGGTCGTGCGGCGTGCTGGGGCCGAAGGACGCGGCCCACAGGCACGGTGCCCCCAGGGCCGGCTCGGCCCACGCCTGCCACCCGGCCGGGCCCGCCTCATCGGCCTCGGCCGTCAGGGTGCGCGGGTCGGTGTCCTGGATGAGGGGCGGCACCTCGCCGAGGCTGATGTGCGTGGCGAAGGTCGGGTCCATCGCTCCCGCGCGGGGCTGGTCGATGTCGCGGAACCAGCCGTGCGCGGTCACCGCGTCGAGGACCAGCTCGGGGCCGCCCAGCGGGGCACCGGGCTGGTCGCGGGCGTCGAGCGCGACGAGGAAGTCGGCCAGGGCCTCCCCCGGGGTGTCGGGGGTGAAGTAGGCGGACCACTGCGCGAGCGGGCTGCTGGTGTCCGAGCGAGCCGAGACCTGCCAGGCGATGGGCAGTTCCCCCAGGTGGAATGGCTCGTCCGCCAGGACCCATTGGGCCCAGCGGAGGGTGTCGGGGCTGATGTGCAGGACGGTACTGCGCAGGACCTGGCGGTCCTGCGGTGCTTCGTCCGGCTCCTGCCGTCCGCGGACGATCGTCAGGCTCGTCCAGCCCAGGCCGGCGAGCGTGTCGGCGACGGTGTCGTAGAGACGTCCGTCGTCACCGGCCAGGTGCCGGGGGCCGACCCAGTACGCGGGCTGGGCGCCGTGCGGGGTGGGCGGGTCGGGCGGGAACTCGGGATGCAGGGGCGCCTCCAAAGGCTAGATGCGGTTCTGGTTGCCGCCGGCCCTGCGGCGCGGCCGGCGCGGGGGCGCCTGGACGGGAGACTGCCAGGCCAGCTCGACGGCGACCTCAGGCGGCAGGTGTCCGAGCTGGGTGTCCGCGTCCCGCCCCTCGGCGAGGTAGACGACACGCCGGCCGGTCTCGTCGGTGGCCTGGACGGCCTGCTCCACGCGGTGCGCCATCGGGAAGAACGGGTTCACCGCCAGCCGCACCGGAAGGCCCCGGCCGCAGGCGGACAACAGGTCGATGAGATCGCCGACGGTCAACTCCGTATGAGGCACGGACAATCATCCTCCTTGCATGAGGGAACGCGATGAGTGGCAGCCTGCGCTGCCGCCGGACGCAAAAAAGGCTTTCTTCGGCGAAGAACTCCCGGCTCAAGCCGGAGCGTTACTGGCGCCGGGAAGTCTCCAGCACGCGCGCCGCGGCGGCGGCGACGATATCGGCCGGTGTCTCGGTCCCGAAGGACATCTTGTAGCCAGGAGCACTCGCCGTGCCGGTGACGGCGATCACCCATCCTTCGTCCTTCACCCAGCCCTCGTCGGCTCCGCCGGGTCGGCCGTTGGGGAACCAACCGAGGTAGAACCGGCCATCACGGCTGTTGATGTGGACATCGGCACGGTCATCCACGACGTGCGTGAACTCGGCGTCTGCGAACTGGTCGAGCACCCGCATCGGCTGGCCGGGTCCGAGCCTCCAGGAGCGGAGCCGAAGGGCCGCGACGGTCGTGGCGAATCCAGGTTGCAGGGCATCCACTGCCACGGCATCACCTCTCTGACCTGGGGATTTCGGGGAAGGTCGTCTACGTTGACATGTCCCTGCGGCTTCCACCAGTCCTTTGGCGATCTTTCTTGTCTGCTCCCGGCGAACTATGGCAGCAGAGAGGGTGGGTGACGCAACGGGCTTCTTCTCTGACCCTGCCCCATGACCGATCATGCGTTATCCCGTGCCCGGGCGCCGCGACCCCTGAAGTAGGGATCACGTGCATCCGGCAGCAAGTAGGCACCCCCGACTGAATAACTGCCAAGCCAGAGGGCGTCACTCAATCACCCGAGCCGGCTGATTGAGTGCATATCTAAGCAATTAAGAACTTCGGATGCATTGAAGAGGGAAATGCCTAATTGTTTACAAGGGGGCGACGGCGGGGACATGTGAACGTGGCGAAATCAGCCACCGGCAACGCCGTCGAGGCACCTTGTTAATGAGCGGGATTTAGAAAACTCGCTTACATCAGCCCCCTCGCGAAAAACTCCAGCACCAGATGCATCTGTTTAGCGTTCAGGCAGTGCCGGTCGGGCGTATGCGCCTGACGGTTCTGCCTGGCGTGGGCACTTTCGCACATCCAACGATGTGGCTGTAAAGCACCTTATGTAATCAGATTCTCGGATTATTCTGGTTATGAAGTCAGCCTCTAGGTGAAGGGGAGTGTCATGTCAGACGAGGTGATTGGCGAACTCCGTAACACCGTCAACGCGACGCGTGTGGTGAGCGTCGAGAATGACACTGTCGTGCTCGAACTGTCGGCGGCTGGCACGGGGCAGTTTCTGGGACAGGCCGTGACAGACTTTGGGACCCACGTCTCGACGCGATACCTCGACGGGACCGAGTCGGCCAGTGCGCAAATCGTGATCACGTCGGAATCCGGGCAAGGCCAGCTCGTTCTCGTAGGCTCCGCCACAGGTGAGGTGGGGGCTGGCGGCACAGTGACCTTCAAGGGCATGGTGACGGCGCGCGCACCCGAAGGGCCTTTCGCGGAACTGAACGGAAAGGCCCTCCTGGGAGAGTCCGTGGTGGATCCTGATGGAATAGCCGTGCACCACTACCGCCGGTACTGAGGTCACCTGTTATCCAGGCGTGCGGCAGGGGCGGCGGCCGGGGCGGCTGAGCACTCTGGTCCCCGGCGGGCGTTATCCGACGCCTTGCGCCCCTGCCTGGGGTGAATGTTCCACGAACCCCGACGCCTGGGTCAGATCATTGAGGCCGAATGAGGCCGCGGATGCGCCTCTGCAGGGAGTCGGCAGGGTCAGTTCAGCGCCTTCGGAATTCCCCGTATGGTTGAGCAGGTAACGCTGTCAGGCGGCGTGACGTCCGGTGAATTACGCAACAGCGTTTCCGGCGAGGCCGTTTTGCCGTGCAACGGCCGCTCCCTTTGCGGCATTGCTTTCAGAGCCGCGGTGCTCGGCCAGGGCGATCTCAGGCCGCGCTGTTTGCCGGGCCGGGGAACGAGGGAGGCAATTGCATGAGCAGCATTCGGGGCGATGGCTGTGACGTCCTGCCGGCTCCCTGGGACGAGCCGGTGGCCGTGGTCGGTGCCGCGTGCCGGGCGCCGGGGGGCGTGGATTCCCTCGCGGCGTTGTGGCGGTTGCTGGCTGAGGGACGCGAGACCGTGGGGCCCGTGCCCAAGGAACGGTGGGACGCCGACGCGATCGCCGCCGGCCTGCCGGAGCGTGTGGCCTGCCGGATCAGGCGGGGAGGGTTCCTCGAAGGGGACCTCGGAGCCTTCGATGCGCAGGCGTTCGGCATTTCGGGGGCGGAAGCCACGTGGATGGATCCGCAGCACAGGCTGCTGCTCATGACCGCTTGGGAGGCGTGCGAACACGCCGGCATCCCGGTTGATGCGCTGCGCGGTTCGCAGACGGGCGTGTTCGCGGGCATGTACTGGATGGACAACTATCTGCGGGGCCATCGGGGGCCGCAAGAGACCGAGGGGTACTGGTTCTCCGGCGGTGTGCACGGGGTGGGCGTCGGCAGGGTCGCGTACCTGCTGGACCTGCACGGCCCCAGCTTGTCGGTGGATACGGCCTGCTCGTCCTCGCTGGTTGCCGTCCACCTGGCCTGCCAGTCGCTGCGCGCGGGCGAGTGCGGGATGGCCCTGGCCGGCGGGGTGGCGGCCGGTCTCGGGCCGGAGGTCACGGTCGCTTCGTCGCGGTGGGAGATGTTCTCGCCCACCGGCCGCTGCCATGCCTTCGACAAGAAGGCCGACGGTTACCTGCGGGCCGAGGGCTGCGGCGTGGTGGTGCTCAAGCTGCTGAAGGATGCTCGCCGGGACGGTGACCGTGTCCTGGCGGTGCTGCGTGGTTCGGCGGTCAACCAGGACGGCCGATCGGTGCGTCTGACCGCGCCGTCGGCCCAGGCGCAGGCCGCGGTGTTCGCCGCCGCGTTGCGCCGGGCGGGGGTGCGGGGCGAGCAGGTCGGCATGATCGAGGCGCACGGCACCGGGACCACGATCGGCGATCCGCTGGAGTTCTCGGCGATCAAAGAGGTCTACGGAGCGGGCGACTACCCGTGCGCAGTCGGATCGATCAAGACGAACATCGGCCACACGGAAGCCGCCTCCGGGGTTCTGGGGCTGCTGAAGGCGATCGTGAGCCTGCGGCACGGCCGTGTTCCGGCGACGCTGCACTTCACCGAGTTCCATCCGCAGATCGACGCGGGAGAGTGCCGCCTCTACGTTCCGACCTCGATGGAGCCCTGGCCGGTGCCGCAGGGGCCGCGGCTGGCGGCTGTTTCCTCCTACGGGGTGGGAGGGACCAATGCCCACGTCATCGTCGAGGCCGCCGGGGACGACGCCGCAACACGTGGGGGGCTGGAGAGCGTCGTGGAGGAGGGGCGTCGGGCGGTGTACCTGCTGAGCGGGAGTTCTCAGGCGGCCGTACGCCGTTACGCGGCCCGGCTGGCCGACTGGCTCGACAGCGATGACGGACAGGGCGTTGAGCTGCCGGATATCGCGCACACCCTCGCTGTACGCCGCTCTCACGGTGCCCGGCGTGCCGCGGTGGTGGCAGCGTCCCGCGACGAGTTGGTGAGCCGTCTGCGGCACCTCGGCGCGCAGGAGGAGACCGGGGGGACGGCGGCGGGAAGCGTGCGGCCCAGCGGTCCGGGGCCGGTCTTCGTCTACTCCGGGCACGGGTCGCAGTGGGCGGGCATGTGCCGGGGGCTCCTGGACACCGATGAGGCGTTCACGGCCGTCATCGACGAGCTGGAGCCGCTGTTGCGGCAGGAGGCCGGTTTCTCCCTGCGCGGGGTACTCGGCCGCGAGGACACCGTTACCGGGGTGGCGCGGGTGCAACCTACGTTGTTCGCCGTGCAGGTGGCTCTGACGGCGATGTGGCGGGCGCGCGGAGTGCAGCCGGCCGCTGTCATCGGCCACTCGATGGGCGAGGTGGCCGCAGCGGTCGCGTGCGGGGCCTTGAGCATCCGGGACGGTGTGCGGGTGATCTGCCGCCGCGCCCGGCTGCTCACCCGCGTGACCGGAGGCGCGATGGCGGCCGTTCATCTGTCCGCCGACCACGTGCGGCGCGCGCTGGTGGAGCGTCGGGCGGCGGAGGTGGAGGTTGCCGTGCTCGCCGCCCCCGAAAGCACGGTCATCTCCGGCGACGCCGCCGCCGTCGAGCGGCTCGTCGGCCTGTGGGAGAGGGAGGGGGTCGGCGTCGCCCGGATCCAGGTCGAGGTCGCCTCGCACTCGGCCCAGATGGACCCGGTCCTCGATGACCTGCGCAAGCGCCTGGCGGAACTCGCCCCGGGCAGGCCCCGCTGCCGCTTCTACACCACGGTCGCCGACGACCCCCGAGCGGAATTGCCATTGGACGCGGACTACTGGGTGGCCAACCAGCGGCGCCCCGTGCGATTCGCAGCAGCCGTCGAAGCCGCAGCAGGCGACGGACACTGCGCCTTCGTCGAGATCAATGTCCACTCGATGCTGGCGCGTGCGATCACCGCGACGCTTGCCGACTGCGATGCCTTCGTGACGCCGACCCTGCTGCGCCATGGTGACGAAGTGCTGGACTTCGAAACCCACGTCGCCGCCCTCCACTGCCACGGGGTGCCCGTTGCCTGGCGACGGCAGTACGGCCGGGGCCGGCTGGCAGAGGTACCGGCCACGTGCTGGGACCCCGGACATCACTGGATCGAGCCGAGCGCACTGACCCGCGGTGGCACCGTGGCCGACGCTGGTGGTCAGCCGCCGCATCCGCTGCTGGGGACCAGGATTCGCGACCCCCGCGAGCCGGGTCGTCACCTGTGGCAGTGCGACCTCGCACCGCACGTGACGGCATGGCTGAGGGACCACCACGCCGCGGGCGCCCCCGCGATGCCGGGCGCTGCGTGGGCGGAGATGGCGCTGAGCGCCGCCCGGACCATCGCCCCCGGCGGGCTGTGCCCACGCGTACGGGACCTCACGTTCGATGCCTTCCTTCCTCTGGGGGCGGCAGGCATACGCCTGACCTCGCAAAGTGAAGTGCGCACGGATCGCGAGGCGGCGTGGCAGGTGTTCTCCCCTACCGAGGGGGGAAGTTTCGAGCGGCACAGTCACGCGACCCTGACCGCTGTCCCCCAGGCGGGCGGCCCGCCGCCCGCACGGCTTGACTCGCTGCGCGCCGCCTGCCCGCAGTCCATCGACGTCACGGCGGTTCGCGAGCGGTGGAGGACCAGCTGCGGCATCTCCTACGGCCCGGCCTTTGATGTCATGGCCACCCTCCAGGTCTCCCCAAGCGGTCACGGCCCGGCGGCCCTCGCCGCTGTGGCCATCCCCGACGCCACCCGGTCGCTGACCGCGCGCTTTCAATGGCACCCGGCCCTGCTGGACGGCTGCCTGCAAAGTCTCCTGGCGCTGTGGACCACCCGCGTCGACCTCCCGCCAGGAAGCGCCTATCCGCTCGGCATCGGCGAACTACAGGTGCATGGCGCTACCGCCGACGGAGTGTGGTGCCACGTGCGTGCCACCTCCCTCGACACCCACCAGATCACCGGATCGCTGTGCCTGCTGAACGCCGACGGCGCCGTCCTCGCCCACGCCGATGGCATCCGCTTTGTCCACCAGCCCACCCGCGCAGCCCGGCGCCTCCAGCCCTACCTCCACCAGCTCCACTGGCAGCAGCAGGACCTGATCGCGCCCGCCCGCACCGAGACGGGCAGCTGGCTCGCGGTGACCGAAGGCGAGCCCCAGGGCTGGCAGAAACAGCTCCTGGCCGAACTCGCCGCCCGGGCGCCCCTCACCCGGCTGCCCGTACCGGCCGACGCCGACGAGGCAACGCTGGGCGAGCGACTCGAGGCCGCGCTCCCCCAGACCGGTCCGGCCGTCACCGACCTGCTGCTGATCGCCCGCCAGGACGACGCCACCGACGACCAAGCCGTCGAACAGGCCCACCGGCGGATCGCACACATCATCACCACCGTCCAGCACCTGGACCGCATCCGGCCCGCGACCCGCCTCCACCTCATCACCCACCACGCCCACAGCCTGCCCTGCGACCAGCACGTGGCCCTGGCCCACGCAGGCATCCGCGGATTACACCGCGTCCTGACCTACGAACACCCCGCCCTGCGCCCCGTCCTGCTGGACACCGACACCCTCACCAGCCCCGGCAAGATCGCCGCCCAACTCCTCGCCGACGACCCCGAGGACGAAGTCGCCTGGCGGTCCGACCAGCGATACGTCCTACGCATCGTCCCCGCGCCCCTGACCCCTCACGAACGCCGAACCATCTCATGCACGCCACACACAACATCACTGCAAGCTGACACCGACGGAACCACGCTCACCTACACGGTCCAGCCGAACGTGGACGCCCCGCCGGACGAGACCGCCATCACCGTGACGGCCACCTGCTCGACCGACCTGGGGTATGACCTGCCCCTGATGCCCTGTGCCGGAATCACCGACCACGGCACGGTGGCCGCCCTCGTCCCGACGACAGCGCCCACCAGCCGCACCACCGCCGCCGCGCACTGGACCGTCCCCGTTCCTGCCACCAGCAACGCCGCGCAGGTCGCCTGCTCCCTCCTGCCCTACCTGGCTGCCCACTACGCCCTGCACCACCTCGCCCGCCTGGCCGCCGGCGAACGCGTCCTGCTCCACGGCGCCACGGGCACCCTCGCAGCCGCGGCTCGGCACACCGCCACCGCCGCAGGCGCCGACATCAGCGTCTCGGCCCCCGACAACGAGCCCGGCCTTCGCCTCCCCCACACACCAGGCACCATCCGCGCAGATCAGCTCGCCGGCGTCAACCGGCGCTTCGACGTCATCCTCGACACCGACGGCCGCGCCGCCCCGGACTTCGGATCCCTCCTCGCCCCCGGAGGCCGTCTCGTCACCTGCCGGGCCGGCAGCCGCCGCCCACCCACCGTCACGAACCACAACACGCTCACGTGCACCCTGAATCTGGCCGGCCTCCTCAGAGACGACGCGGACACCGCCAGCGCCCTGCTGGCCGAGATCGGCCAGGCACTGGTCCAGGAAACCCTCCCCCCGCTCCCCTACACAGACCACCCCCTGGCCGACCTCGCCCTGACGCCCGGCGCCACACCGCCCGACACCCGCCCTGCCGCATACCGCTGGCCGCACGGCCCCCTTACCGCTCACATCCCCCCGCAACAGATCCCCCTCATACGCCCGGACGGCGGCTACGTCATCACCGGCGGCCTGGGCGGCCTCGGCCTCGTGCTGTGCCGCTGGCTCACCGACCACGGAGCCGGCACCATCATCCTCAGCAGCCGCTCCAGCCCGACCCCCGAAGCCACTACCGCGATCGAGCGCCTACGCACCGCCGGCACCCGGATCGACATCATCAACGCCGACATCGCCGAACCCGGCACCGCCGAACGCTTGCTGCACGCCGCCCAACGCCACGGCCACCGGCTGCGCGGCATCATCCACGCCGCAGCCGTCGTCGACGACGCCGCCGTCACCCGCATCACCCCCGGCCTCCTGGACCGCGTCTGGCAGCCCAAGGCCAACGGCGCCTGGCTGCTGCACCAGGCCAGCACCCGCTACGACCTGGACTGGTGGGTCGCCTTCTCCTCCTTCGTCCCCATCATCGGATCCCCCGGACAGGCCGCCTACGCCGCCGCCTCCGCCTGGCTCGACGAACTCATCACCCACCGCCGAGCCGCCGGCCTGCCCGCGCTCGGCATCAACTGGGGAGCCTGGGCCGAAGTCGGGATCGGCGCACGCACCATCGGCGACCGCGGCTTCGCGACCATCCCCCTCACCGATGCCCTCGACGGCCTGGAACTCCTGCTCACCCACGACCGCACCCACAGCAGCTTCGTCAACATCGACTTCGACAAGTGGCTGGCCCCCTACCCACAAGCCGCAGCGGCCCCGTTCTTCTCCCACCTGCTCCGGCAGAGCACCGCCGCCCTCACCACGTCACGCCACGAGGACCCGCTGGCGGCCCTTCGCTCCGCGGACAGCTCACGGCGCCCCGCCCTGCTGGCCCGATTCATCACCGCACAAGCCGCCGAACTCCTGTACTGCGACCCCGACCGCATCGCCCCCCACACTTCTCTGCTCACCGTCGGCGTGGACTCCATGATCGCCACCCAACTGCTCAACCGGCTTCAGCAGAGCGTGGGCCTGACCATCCCCCAAAACGTCCTGTGGGCCAACCCCACCGTCACTGCCCTCACCGACTACACCCTCAACCACCTGCCACACCAGAGCCCGCCTACCGCACCGGACCCGATCCCGCCGAACGCACCTAGTCTCCCGCCCCACGCCCCGGCAAAGCCCGCCCCGCCGCCCTGACAGCACGCCCCCGCAAGCAGGAGGAGGCACCCGTGTCCGTGCTCCCCACCCAGACCCGCACCTGGATACTTACCCGGCGCCCCACCCACCGCACCGACACCGGACATCTACGCCTCGAAAGCCGACACCTGCCGGAACCAGGCCCGGGACAGATCCTCGTACGCAACACCCACATGTCCGTACACTCGGCGATGCTCGGCCGCATGCTGCCCACCCCGGCAGCCCAATACTGCGGCGTCCAGGGACCGCTTAACCCCCGCTCCGCGTATACGCCCTACACCACCGGCGAGCCGCTGACCGGACCGGCCGTCGGCGAGGTGATCGCCTCCCGTCACGCAAGCATCGCGGAGGGCGACCTGGTCCGGCACGACCTCGCCTGGCGTCAGCACGCCCTCCTGCCCAGCACCAAAGCCGAGAAACTCCCGGACAGCGGACTGCCACCCACCGCCTACCTCGGCGCGCTGGGCCTGAACGGCCTCACCGCGTACGGCGCCCTCCTGAGCCCCGGCGGCATCACCCCGGGCGACACCGTCTTCGTCTCCGGCGCCGCCGGGGCGGTCGGCTGCCTCGCCGGGCAGATCGCCCGCATCAAAGGCGCCGGCACCCTCATCGGCTCTACCCGCAGCGCCGCCAAGTCCCGCACACTCACCGACGAACTCGGCTTCGACGCCGCCATCAACCCCACCACCGGCGGACTCGCCGAACAACTGCACAAGGCAGCACCGGACGGCATCGACCTCTACTTCGACACCGTCGGGGGCGACCACCTGGCGGTGGCCCTCGACCACCTGCGTCCCCACGGGCGCGTCCTGCTGTGCGGAATGAGCTCCCAATACACCCAACCGGCCGTTCACTGGCCCGACAACCTTCTGCTCGTCATCGGCAAAGCACTCCACATCACCGGCGTGCACGACTTCAACTACGCCGTGCGCTTCCCGGACTTCACCGACGAGATGACCAGTTGGCTCCTCTCAGGACAGATCACCTGCCCGACCACCATCACCACCGGCATCGAGCACGCCTACGACGCCGTCCTCGGCCTCCTCAGCGGCGCGAACACCGGCCAGATGCTCGTCAAGCTGTAGGAAAAATCAAGCCGAAAGCCTTCCAAGGTGCCTTTCTGCCAGCGGCCGCGGTGGGCGCGCCGGTGCCAGCGGAGTGTCGGCTGACGTAGCTGCTGGCCGGAGAGGCAAGCCATTGCTGCCGGCACTTCCAGCACCTGACGTGCTTCTTCGCCGCGGCGCCTGGTGTAACCAGGGCGGTATGCCCACCCTGGCGGGGCGCGGCCGGCGTGCCGGGCCTGCCGACCGGCGCAAGGCTCCGGCGCTGCCCAGCCCTAAGAGGTCTCCGTGTACGAAGGCCCACGCAGGGTTGTTCGAAAGCGGATCACTGTACGTGCCGCTCCCACGCCAACCGAAGCTACGTACGCGCGGATGGACACCATCGCCCGCTCAGACCAGCGCGCATGGCGCAGGGTGGCACCTCGAAGCGCGCATCAAGGCCCCGGAGAACGGAAGTTCTCCGGGGCCTTGATGCGCTGCTGTTCATGGCTTCCGGCTGCGGGGCTGAGGGTCTCGGGGCTTACCTGCCATCGGTGGGTACGGCGTCCTGCGAACGCCGTCGTCGGGCTGCGATGACGACGGCTGCGCCACCGGCGAGCAGAACCCCGGCGGCCCCCAGGAGCCAGGGGGTGGAATCGGCTCCGGTGTGGGCGAGCGATCCAGTTGCCTGTTGAGGGGCGGGGGGTGCGGAGGAGTGCGTCGGCGCCGCCGCGCCGGAAGCGCTCGCCTCGGGATGCGGCGTGGCCTGGTTCTGCTTCCCGGGCGTCCGCTCCGGCGCAGGCTTGGCCGGTGCAGTCGGCGTCGGGGCAGTCTCGGTCGGCGAGGGGGTCGGGGGGCGCTTCGGGGTGTCGGCGAACGTGACCGTTTCCGGCGCCCCAGGCTTAGCGGTGATCTTGGCGGGGGCGCTGTCCAGCTCGTATCCCGAGGGAGCCTTGGATTCGGTGATCTTGTAAGGGGTGCCGGTTCGGGTGGTAACGGGCAGTTGAACCGTGGCGGTGCCGTCCTTGCCCGTGGCCACCGTGACAGTCTTACCGCTGCTGTCGACCGGAGTGACGTTGACGATGGCTCCGGGAAGGGGTTTGCCGCTGCTCTTGTCGGTCTTCTTCACGGTCAGGTTCGCCGGCTTGAACGGGTCGGTGACCGTCAGCGGCACGGCGGGGCCGGGGGTGGCGATGACGTCCTGGTCGGCGGCGACGGTGTGCAGCGGGCTGCCGCTGCTGGTCTCCTTGAGCCGGTAGACGCCGGTGGCAAGGTCTTCGAAGGCCAGTCGTCCCTCGGCGTTCGTACGGCCGCTAGCGGCTTCCTTGCCGGCATCGTCGAGCAGGATGAACGCGGCCCCCGGCATCCGGTGCCCGTCAGGGTCCTTCTTGAGGATCTGCACGCCGCCGGTCTCGGGCAGGTGACGTACGGCGGGTGCGGAGGCGGACGAGGTCGGCTCGGGAGCGTGGGCCGCGGCGGCCGGGGTCCAGGCCAGGGGCCCGGCAACAGCAGCGGCGACGGTGATGGCTGCCGCCGTGGTACGGCGGGGTGAATGGATGCGCAAGAACGAACTCCTGGAACGGGCGATCCGGCGATGGTGGGCGGACGGAGTTGCTCGGAGATTTCAGCGAGTGCGGCCGAGCCCGGTACTGGGCGGCGGTCACCGGCCGCTGCCGGGTGTGACGGTGCGGACGGGGCTCAGCGGGAGCGGCCTCCTCTGTGGGTGGTCAGCGGGGCGGGCGTCTGGTGAGCCGTACGGCCCGCCGCTCGACGCGGTGCGGATGTCGTCCACGCGCCGGGGAACCAGACGGCGGTGTACTGCTCAATGGCATCGCGCAGCCCGGTGGTGACGGCGCCCTCCCACGGTGGCTGGCCTGGGCGGTGGTGCTTGTCGAATGTGCCGTACCGCTTGGTATTCGCGGGCGTGCCGTGGGTTTCGTCGCGGCGGCGGAAGGTGCCGTGGTCCGCGAAGCTGAGGGCTACCGCGTCGATCTCGCCCTGGTCTGCGTGGAGGGCTGTCAGGCGCAGGCCGCCGTAGGTATCCGCGTGGATGGTGCGGGTGAATTCGATCCGCAGTCGCAGCGGTGTACCGGGGGCGGGGGTGGCGTAGTAGGTGTTGCCCACGACGGTGCTGTCGGTGAACGGGAGGGACAGTTCGGCGAAGAACTCGGGGGCGTACAGGGAGGGCAATTAGGGGCTTTCCGGTCGAGGTCGCGTCGGCGTTATCGGCGTGGGCCGGGCAGGGCCGGTCGGCTGGTGGTGCTCCAGCGCGGGACGCTGGGTGCGGGGAGCGCGGCCGGGCGGCGGGAGGCAGCGGCCCGTTGGACGTCGAGCGGGGTGGGGGCCGGTGGTTGCGGCGGGAGGATGGGGGTGAGCTGGGCCATGCCCTTGAGGTAGCTGTAGGTGTCCTGTCGCCACCGGGGCAGCGGGGCCGGGTCGGCGACGCACTGGGTGACGGCGGTGAGCAGGGCGACGGGGGTGTCGGTGCTGGCAGTCGCGTACCAGGTGGGCCGGTCGACGGACTTCCCGGCCCACAGCTGCCAGCGGGCGTTGCGCGTGCTCAGTTCGGCTTCCGGATCGACGTCGCCGGCGGTGAACTCCAGTGCGGCATGGCCGTCCGGCGCCTGGGCCGCGAAGACGCCCCAGCGGGGGCGGTCTATCTGCCAGCCCTGTTGGAGGAGGGGGACGACGGCGAGAAAGGGCTCGTGTTCGTCCGTCCCGGAGACCGGCCGGGCGAGGTAGGCGTCCGGCCCCTGTTCGTACGCCGCAGCGAGAGCGGTGGTGAAGGCTTGGACGAACTCGGTGGGACAGCGGTCGTTGAAGCAGACGCCCCAGGCCGGCTGCCCGAACGGGTCGTTGTAGGCGTTGACGCGCCAGAGTCCGTCGTCCTCGCCTTCGGGGAGGTAGCCAAGACGCACCCGCTGGTCGGGGGCGTGGACGAAGACGTTGGCCAGGTCGTCGTACTGAAGGTCCCAGCCGAGATCGAGAAGCGGGGCGAGGGCGGGGTCGCCGGTCCCGGTGGTGCTGGCGAGGTGGCGCGGGGAGACGTAGACGTCCCCGTCGATGTCGTGGCGCGGGTCGGGCTGAGGGCTCATCGGGCCGCCTGGGTGGTCAGGGTGATCTCCTCGGCGGCCGTGTCGAGGCGTTCGTTGACCTCGGCGGTGTCGCGGCCGGTGACGATGTAGAACCCGGCTCTGGCGGTGAACAGGTCACCGTCGGGCGGCAGGAGGAGGGAATCGCCGACCTGGCGGGTCCACTGGACCTGCTGCAGCCAAGGGGTGCGGGCGGCGAACGGCTGGTTGACCTGCCGTTCGGTGAGGGTGCCGGAGGCGGCCGGGTAGAGCAACCGGATGCCTGCGGCGCCTCGGCGGGTCGGGGTGAGGTCCGGGCTGTGGCCGCAGGCGAGGGCGGCGGCGGCCTTCGGCAGGTCGATGCCGGTGGCGAGGCGGACGAGGTGGCCGATCATGTCGCCGGCGATGCGCGCGTTGACTTCGATCAGCCGGGGGCGGCCGTCGACCAGGCGCATTTCGACGTGCTGGATGCCATCGGTGATGCCCAAGGCCCTGATCGCGGTGGAGGCGACCGGACTGACCAGGGCAAGGAGTGGGTCGTCGGCGTCGACGGTGTGCCCCGTCTCGTAGAAGTGCGGTGCCGGGCCCAGGCTCTTGCGGGTGACGGCGACGGCGGTGGTCACACCGTGGTGGGTGACGCACTCGGCCGAGACCTCCGGGCCGTCGAGGTACTGCTCGACCAGAACGGCGGTGTCCTCCCGGCTCCGGCTCGCGCCGGCCGAGGCGAACGCGAAGGCGCCGGGCAGTTCTTCGGGCCGGTCGACACGGACCACGCCGATACTTCCGGCGAAGGCCGTGGGCTTCAGCACGGCGGGGTAGCCGACGGCCATCGCCGCCAGCTCGGCCTCCGGAACGGACCGGGCCGTCACCGCGGCGGCCGACGGTACCCCGTGGCGGGCGAACAGGCTGCGGGCGGTGGCCTTGTTGCGGCACGCCCGCATCACCTCGGAGGAGTGCGCGGGCAGACCGAGCACCCGGGCGAGGCAAGCGGTGGCAACCAGGTGCCACTCCGACCAGGTGACAACACCGGCAAGGTCGTGCCGTGCCGCCAGGGTCCGCCCGGCGGCGAGCAGGGCGGTGCTGTCGCGGAGATCGGCGACGGCGTGGTCGACGATGTACGGCGTTTCCCACGACGGTTCGGTGCCGGTCAGCAGGACCACGTCGTAGGCGGCGGCGACCTGCTCCAGACAGTAGCCGCGGAAGGTCTGGTCGCCGGGGTCGACGAGGAGCACCTGGGGGCGAGCGGACAAGAAGGGATTCTCCGAATCAACGGCGGGCAGGGCAAGGGCTGTCAGGCGGCGCGGCGGCGGCGCAGTTCGAAGGCGGTGGCCCACTCGGGGTGCGCGGTGAGCAGCCGCCTGGCGTAGAGGGCGGTGAAGTTGTTGTTCAGTCCGTCCACGCCGTACGGGAGGTGTCGGCGCAGGTCTTCGAAGAGGTTTTTGAGGCCGATGCGGGTGGCGCCGGTGGCGAGCCGGCGGGCGGTCATGCGTTCCAGCTCGCGGTACACGTGGGGGTTTTGGGCGTCGAAGGCGTGGAACTGCTCGGTGATGGTGCGACCGCTCGCACGGATCGCCCCGGGGCTGGCAGGGGGCATGGGGGGTTTCTCCACAGGCTGGGGAAAGAGCGTCGGGTCAGGTGCGCAGGGCGGGGTCGGTGCGCAGGTGGGCGAAGGCGCAAAGCAGGCCGGTGGCCTGGAGTGCGGCGCAGCCGGTGAGAACGTGCGCGAGGGCGTCGGGCGGGGTCAGGGCGGTGAGCACGCCAGCGACGGGAAAGGGCAGCAGGAGGATGAGGATGGTCGCCGACAAGGTGCTGCCGAACCGGTCCGTGGGGATCAGGCGGGAGCGCAGCGTGCGCAAGACCACGGTCATGCCGCCGTCGGCGGCCATCAGGACCGCGACCAGGACCAGGTAGGAGAGGTAGTCGGGGGCCTGGGCGGCGGCCAGACCGGTGAGCGCGGCAACAGCGGCGCAGGCGGCGCCGACCGGCCACAGGCCGAGCCGGTCGATCGCGAACCGGCAGACGGTGACGGTGAGAAGTGTGGCCGCTGCGGCGGCGGACCAGACCAGGCCGACGGCGGTGGTGGACTGCCCGTAGTGGTGGACGACGATCACGGGGCCGGCGGCTTGGAGGAAGCCGACGGCGAGGTTGGAGAACGTCAGGCCGGCGACCAGCCAGCCCAGCGCGGGAAGGGAGCGGATGGTGCGCCAGCCGGTGAGCAGCCCGGCGCCCGGGCTGCGCTTCGGGGCGCGGGCCGCAGCGAGGGGCGACGGCGGGGTGCGCAGCGCGAGCAGCGCGGCGAGCAGCGAGAGCACCGTCATCACGGCAAGCATCCAGGGCGGGCCGGCGAGCAGCAGCACTCCTGCGAGCGCCGGGCCGGCCAGGGTCGCGGTCTGGTCGATCCCCAGCAGGGCGGCCTGGACATGGTGGGCCTGCGTCCCTGCCCTGCGGCCGGCGGCGGCGCCAGCGGTCTCGGCCGCGATGTAGCTGAATTGGGTGAGCACCCCGGTGATGGCCGCGAGGGCCATCACCGTCACGCCCGCCCCGGTGCCGGACGGCCAGAGGAGCAGGATGACCGCTCCGGCGGCGACGGCCAGTGCGCGGCCGAGGGAGGCCAGGAAGAAGACGACCGCGGCCCCGCGCCGGTCGACGATCGCGCCGGCCCATCCGAACGCCGCCAGCCTCGGTATCCACTCCAATGCGAACGCCAGTCCCGTGAGCGCGGCGGAGGCGGTGGTGGCCAGGACCAGGAGCGGAATGCCGTAGGTGGCCATGGCGAACGCGAGGGCATCGGCCGTGCGCGGCAGGTAGATGCCGCGCAGCGGTCCTGCGGTGTGGCGGGCGTGCCGGGCAGTGGTGTGACCGCTCACGCGGCCGGCTCGGGCGCGGCGAGCCGGGCGGCCTGCGGGTACGCGGTCAGCCACTGCCGCAGCAGGTCGTGCGGTCGCACCAGGTCGGCGGCGGCCTGCGCCCCGGGCGGTTGGACGCCTCGCCGGAGCCTGTCGAGCGTGACGGGGTGGAGCGTGTTGGACATGAGGCTGAGGGTGTGCTGGACGCGGCTGGTGAAGTCCGAACTTTCGGTCGGGCAGGCGTGGCGCCGGGCCCACCGGGCGCACGCGTCGTAGACGTCGGCCAGTTCCACGCCTGCCGCGGTCAGGCCCAGCCCGGCGCCGGGACGGCCGCGGACGAGATTGAGGGCGCGGGCCGCGTCGGTGGACTGGCGCAGCTGGTGCACCGGGAGGTCGGCGAACGTGCGGGCCATCCCCCGCGGCGGGATCGGACCGTTGTCGTCGATCTCGGTGACCAGACGGATCAAGGCAGGCGAGGACAGCATGGTGACGGTGTCCCGGAGTTCGGCCGTGGTGAAGGAGGAAGTCACCGGCGCGGACCTCCCGCCGTGAGTGCGGTCTTCGGGTGGGCCGGCGTGGCGTGGGAGAACAGGTCACGGCCCTGCCAGGCGGTCTGCCCTGCTCGCACCGGCGCCGGCGCTGCCGCCGGGGCGGGCAGACGCGTCTGGTTGCTGAGCCATCGCTTCGGAGCGGGTACGGCGTCCGCGCGCCCCCAGATCGGGTGCCGGGCGGCCTGGGCGAGGGGGTGTCCGGCGGACCAGGCGGACAGGGCCCCGAAGACGGGCGCCAGGCTCTCCCCCGCCTCGGACAGGCGATAGGGCTGCCCGGTGCCGTCGGTGTCGACCAGACCGTCGCTCACGAGCTGGCGCAGCGGCGGGTAGATGTTGGTCCAGTCGCTGCCGGGCATGACGATGCGGGCCAGGGCCCGGCCGCTGGCCTCTTCGCGGGACTTGAGCACCCACAGGAGGGCGGCGGCGTGCCGGCGGGTGAGCAGGGTGAGGCTGTCCTCGATCTGCTCGATGGCGGGCAGCTGCCGGTCCGTCTTTTCCAGGTGCTCCTCGGCCCAGGTGACGATCAGCGGGAGTACCGGCAGCAGGGCGGCCCCGCGGTCGGTGTGGCCGTAGGTGACGTGCCGCGAGGTGTGCTCGGTGCGCTGGACCAGGCCGGCATCGCACAGGGCCCGCAGCTTGGGGTGGAGCTGGCCGTTCTGCAGCCAGGACAGCTTGCCCGCTATCTGGCTGTAGCGCAGCGGCGGGCCGGACAGGGCCAGCATGATCCGTACGTTCCATCGCGGAGTGATCATGGCGAGGGACTCGGTGACCCGGGCAACGTCAGCGGCGGTGTCGGGAGGCAGACCGGTGGTGGCCAAGGGGGGAACTCCTGGGTGGGGAAAGGGGCCGCGGAGGTCAGCGGCTGCGGGCAGTGCTCGCCGCCGGGGCCGGAGCAGCAGGCACGGCAGGTACGGTCGGCGCGGGGGCGGGGGACGGCGCGGGCGCGGCGACGCGGCCGAGGCTCTGGAGGACGGCGGGAACCGCCTTGGCCTGGACGTCACGGACGGTGACCGCTTCGGCGAGCTGACGGGCGCAGTCCAGGACATGCGATGCCTCGTGTGCGCTGATCTGCCGCTCGGGGTGGACAAGTTGGGTGAGGCGGTCGCGGTGGAAGGCGATCCTCTGCTCGGCGTACGCGAGGTCGTGGTGCATGGCGAGCAGGGCGGAGAGCATGCCGGGCGGCCGGCTCTGGGCGTGGGCTTGGAGTTCGGCCAGCGGCGCGCCGTACAGGTCCTGGATCCGGGCGGCTATCTCGGTGGAGGTGGGGTGCGGCAATCGGGGGCTTTCACGGTCGGCGGGCCCGGGCCGCCCCGGCACGCTGCGGTGCCGGGGCGGCCGGAGGCAGCGGGGCGGTGACCGCCGGCTGCGCCGTAGGGGCGGGGCGAGGCTGCCGGCCGGGAGGCGGCATGGTGCGCAACAGGCCATCGAGCGCGCCCCGATAGCCGTCGCGGGCATCGAGCGCGGCCTGCAGCCACTGCGCGTCCATGCGCAGCGCATCGGCGGACAGGTCATCCATGTCGCGCCCGGCCGCCATGGCGTCGTGCACGCGATCCCGCACGCGGAGGATCTGCTCCTCGGCCAGGGCGAGGAACGAACGCAGTTCCACGGCGCGGATCAACGCGGCGGAGGCGTCCGGACCCGTTGCCCTCGCGTACAGCTCGGCGGCCGGGGCGGCGAAGGACTCCTGCAGCCGGCCGTCCAGGGTGCTGGGCTTGAGCCGGACGCTCACCGGCGGACGCCTCGCGCGGCTCCCGGGCCCGGGGCAGGCGCCGTCCGGGCGGGTGCGCTGGTCTGCACGGCCGGGCCCTGGCGCGCCCCGCGGCTGAGGCGGGCCAGCCGCTCGGCGGCCAGGCCCTGCTTCCCGACGGCTGCCGGGTCGAGGAGCCACCGCACGACCATGGCCCGCCCGTCCCGCGCGGTCACGGCCGCATTGACTCGGTGCGCCCGTTCCATGGCCTGATCGTCGAGTTCGTCCGGCTGCGATTCGAGTTCGGCGACGAGTTGGTCCTCGGCCCTTTCCAGTATGTGCTGGGACTCGGCGAGCATGCCGTGCCAGTGCACGATCTCGGTGGCCTCACGGTTGGCCTGCGGAGCCGCCGTGACGGCTTCCTGCAGTTCGGCGAAACTCATATCGAAGCGGGTCTCGATCTGCCCGGTGATGACGCCCATGACGTCGTCAGCATCATCAAGCACAGCGAATTCCTTTCGTTTGCAGACGTCCTGTGAGGCTTCGCCGGCAGTCGCGAAGGGCCGGGCATTCCCTGTTAGTGGAGGCAGGTGTAGACGTCCGGGTAGACGTAGGTGCCGGAAACCCAGCCCGTGACGCCGGTCTTCTTGTCCGTGAGGTAGACCCATGAGCCGGTCTTGGTCGTCTGGTGGACGGTGAAAGCGTGGCTCTTGTAAAGCGTGCCGAGCGCCGTGGACTTCGCCGTCGCCTTCGAGCGGATGGTGACGGCGCTGGCGTCGTGGATCTCGTACGGCCCGGTCTTGTTGCACGGGTCGGAGGCGGAGACAGCGGCCGGGGCCGCGGCGTTGGCCGTCGCAGCGGTGACGACGGGCAGCGCGAGGGCTGCGGTCACGGCAGCGGCGGCGGCAATGCGGGGAATTCGCAAGGAAGTGTTCCTAACAGGTGAAGTGAAGCGGCGTGAAGGTTTTGAGGCGAGCGTTGGCTCAGTCACGGCGCGTGGAGGCATCCCGGCAGACGCAGTTGCGAAGACCGAGCCCGTAAGCGCGCCGCGCTTCGCGGTGAATGTTGCGACCGGGCTGAGCGCATGCGAAAGAGACCTCCTTGAGGAAAGGGGGAACGTCTGGAGGAGCAGCCTGGGTTGTCGTCCCGGCGGCCATATAAGAGTCCGGAGAATCGCCGGTTTGGCCAACCGGCGATCGTCGGCTATGTTTCGCGGCGCCCGACTGCGGTGTTGCTCAGCGCGATCGGCCCGGCGGGCGCGGAGCAGGCGTCTTCGGCGTACTGGCCGGGCGGGTGGACGACGCGGCAGGCCGGACGGGCGGAAGAGGGCCGGCCGTTCCTGCGAGCCGGTCGCGGCACCACTGCAGGGCTTCTTGGACCGTGGCGAAGCCGCCTTCGCGCAGGGTGTGGGTCCACGCTTCGGTGTCGACCTCCTCGGCCACGACGCGGAACGGAGCGGGGGCTCGTTCGTCGAGGGCGCGCAGGGCCACCACGGTGACCCAGTCGTTCGGGCCGTCGCGGGTGTAGGAGTAGCCCATCGCGAAGTGGTCTCCGTCGCCCGCGAGGCGCCGTTCCAGTGCCCGCGTCGGCTCGTCCGCCGGCGCATGGCCCAGCTCGGGATCGAGGCTGATGGCGTCGGGAGGGCAGCCGCGGTGGATGAGCCAGGACTGTGCCATCGCAGGCAGTGGCAGCTCAGCACGCTCATAGTCGAACGACTGCTTTTCGTGGTCCCGTTTCAGGTGGAGGGCCACGTACTGGGGAACACCTGGGTGGTCGAAGGTGGCTGAGCGGTCGAACAGGACGTAGAAGCTGTGCACGCCGTCGGCGGTGTGGTGCTCGGCGAACGGAACGAGCATGTCGGCTTGTATCTCGATCTGGAGCCAGAATGCCTCGGCGGTCTGCTCGTCGGCATCAAAGCCGTCCAGCCGGAGGTCGAGTTCGGGCGGGTGCTGGTCGGGCGAGGGCGTCGATTCGGGAGAGGGCAACAGGGCCTTTCGATCGAGGTCAGCGTCGGCGCGCTGGGGTGGAGGGCCATGCCCCGGGCCGGGCCGTCGTCTTTGGCGCCTGGTTCGCGGTCGTCCGGTGCACGGTGGTCAGCGCGGCGCGTCCGGCCTCGGTCAGGGCGACCGGCTGGCCGGCGTGGACGGGGTGGCTGGTGTCCCGGGAGACCAGGCCGGCGCTTTCCAGCCGCTGCAGCTCGGCGTGCGGGATGCGGGTGCCGGAGGCAGCCGTCACCGACATCCGGCCGGTCAGGAGGTGCTCGTAGAGCTTGGCTCCGCCGGCGATGGCGAGCAGCGCCGCCTGGTCGGCGGCCGAAAGCGGTTCTTTCCCGGCTGCTGGTGGCGTGGCGGTGGCGGTCTCGATCGGCTCCAGGGCCGCGATCACCTGCTGGGCGGCGGCGTCGCGGACGTCGGCGGCTTCCTTCAGCTGGCCCACGGTGCGGCCGATGCGCCCGAACAGGGCGCCGTCGACCGGGAATGCGCCGCTGGTCAGGCGGTGGAGGAGGGTTCTGTAGAAGGTCACCCCGGTCTCGGCCTGGGCCAGCTGGCGGTGCTGGTCGGCCAGTCGGGCATACGGCTCGTCGAGGACGCCGCGGTCCCGGTGGGCCCGCAGGGTGTCGATGTCGTGGCCGAGGGCGGCCTCGATGCGGTGGTCGAGCGGGGAAGCGGCACGACGGGCCGCTGCCGGGGCGGGATCAGGGGACATGGGCAAGGCTCCAGGTGCTCAGCGGGAGCGGTGGTGCGCGGGGTTCTGCGCGGGTCGCAGGAGGCCCGGCATGGCGGAGGGCAGCGGTCCCGGCCTCGGCGCCGCATCGCGGGTCGTGAGCTGTGGGGAGCGGGAGCGGGCCGCGTGGGTGCGGGCGCTGAGCGGCCGGCGGTTCATTCCCAGGCGGCGTCCGACCTCGTCGTAGACGTCGTTGCCGGCCCGCGGCCGGATCGCGACGACATGGATCTCCCGCCGGTGCACGGACGTCTCCGGTGCCGGACGCACGCCGTAGACGACGCGCCAGTCCTTGCGGGAATCCACGAACAGCTTGCGGTAGCCCTCCAGGTCGCCGGTCAGCCGCAGCCCGAAGCGCTCGGCGTTCACCACTTCCTGCAGGTAAGCGAGGGTGAGATCGCGGACATCGCCGGGAGCCTGGAGGAGATCAGTCAGCGCGCGGGGGTCGAAACTCAGGCCGAAGGCCGCCCGCTGCTGCCCCCCGTTCATGCCGCCTGCTCGTACGGCTTACCGCTCCCGGAAGGCTCCGCCTGGCTCGCCGTCGTCTTCTCCGCGCGGGCGGAGGGCGGCGGGCCGGGCAGGATGCGGTGGGCAGGCCGCTCCGGGGACGTCATACAGGCCGACAGCGGCCCGCCGGGCGAGCGGATCGCCGCGATGGCGTGTGTGAGGAAGTCCCGGTGCCACACGAACAGGCCGGACAGGCCCGCCTCGGGGTCCTTGTGCTGCTGGTAGGCCAGCCACAGGGCGTGCAGCCACGCCACGACGTCGTCGTGCTCCTGCCACTGCAGGCACCAGGGCGCCGCCGTGGTGACCTCCGCCCCGTAGACCGGCAGAAGGAAGTCGTCGACCCAGTCCGAGAGGGCGTCGAGTTCGTCCTCGCGCTCCTCACCGTTCAGTTCCAGGATCGGGCGCGGCTCGGGCGGCGCTGCCGGAGGCGGTCCGCCGGGCCCCGGCATGCCGAACGCCGCGAACGGCGATGCGCCGGGGGCCGGTGCGGAGGCCAGGTGGTCCAGCTGCTGCGCCTGCTGCGCCGACTGGTCCATCAGCCGCCGGACGCTGGCCTCTATCCCCTCCAGCTGGGGGTCCGGGATCCTGACCGGATCCAACTCTCCATCAGCCGGGGGGTCTACGGGTTCAGACATAAACGGATGGCCTCCTAGAAGGCATGGAAATGGGGAAGCAGAAGCGGTGCCGGACAGCCCTCCCGTCCGCCACGACATATTCGCCGCCAGGTGCTTTCCTGGAGACTGAGGCGGTATCGAAGGCCGCGGCAGGCAGTGCAGTTAGGGCATCAGGCGCTCAAGCCCACGTCGTCCTGGGTGAGGGTTTCGCGCACCGTCTCCGTGAGGCGGTCGGCCGCAATAGACGCGTAGTGCTCGGTCTTCTCCACACCGATGAAGTCCCTGCCTTCGAGCAGGGCAGCCACCCCCGTGGAGCCCGAGCCGGCGCAGAAGTCGAGCACCGTGCCGCCTTCGGGGCTGATCTTGACCAGCTCTCGCATCACCTCGACGGGCTTTTGCGTGATGTGCTGGCGGGCCTTGCCGCTGGGCTGCGACGCCGTGTAGAGGCCCGGCAGGTAGACCGGATTGCGTGCCCCGTCGATCGACCCCTTGCTGGCCCAGACGATAAATTCGCACGACTGCTTGAACCTGCCCTTTTGCGGCCGGACCTGCGGCTTGTTCCACGCCAGCACCCCTCGCCACAGCCAGCCGGCCGCCTGGATCGCGTCCGTGGTGACGGGAAGCTGACGCCAGTCGGTGAACAGCAGCGCGGTACCACCGGGGCGGGTGAGCCGGTGGGCTTCGGTCATGATCTGCGTCAGCCAGAACGCATAACTTCGCTGGTCCATGTTCTCGCCGGTGAAGTCACCAAGGGCGTGCTGGGCGTCGGCGGAGGTGTACTTCTGCTTCGCCGAGCGGCTGGTGCGCTCCTTCGCGGTCCTCCCGCCCGAGTTGTACGGCGGGTCGGTGATCACGGAGTCGGTGCAGCCGTCCGGGAGGCCGGCGAGAACGCTGAGGGCATCGCCCTGGTGCAGGGAAAAAGGCAAAGAGGAACCCCAATTCGGGTGTGGAGGCACAGAGGAACTACTCGTCTCGCATGTGGAACCCCGCGGGCCGGAATGGGGCATACAGAAGCCCGGGGCCGCAGACCGAGGAGGCGAGGGGAGTTCCAAAACTGTAGGGCCGAGTCCGCCGACGACCAAAAAGTCCATTGCCGAGGTGCCGGATTCCGGCACCTCACGCCGACTTTTTGGTCAACCGCCGATCCGGTCCTACTGTTTTTGAACCGCCCGGCGCACACCGCCGCTGGCTACCCCACCCCCTGCCTCGCGGGGCTCCCCTGCCCCGGCACACCTGCAAGCGAGCGGCAACCCGCCCACGCCGACCAACACCCTCGCTCACCCATCCCGGCCGCCGTGCCCCACCACCACGCCACGCGCACACGGCGCGCCGGACACCGCACTTCAAGGACACCTGCATGACCTCTCGTTACCCACCCCTGCCCGAAAGCCGTGACCGGCCGGTGGGCACCCCGGGTTGAAGGCGCTCGCCGCCGGCCTCGGCGTCGTCGTCCTCTGCCCGTTTCTCCTCGGCGGCGCGGCCATGGTGATGGCCGGCTCCAGTCAAGCCGCCACCAACACCAGCGCCACCAGTCCGTGCCTTCCGAGCCTGGACACCGGCAAGGTCACCGAGCAGGTGACCAAGATCCTGGACGGCGCCAACGCCTCCGACATCCGGATCAAGGGCCTGGACCTGCCCGGTGAGCAGGTCCCGAACGCCCAGACCATCGTCGCCACCGGCATCAGCCTCAAGGTGCCCCGGCGCGGCCAGATCGTCGCGCTGGCCACCGCGATGCAGGAGAGCCGGCTGCGCAACCTCGCCAGCGGCGACCGCGACTCGATCGGACTGTTCCAGCAGCGGCCCAGCCAGGACTGGGGTACCCCCGAGCAGATCCGCGACCCCGTGTACGCGAGCGAGCGCTTCTACAAGGCGCTGCTCAAGGTCAAAGGCTGGCAGCAGATGACCGTCCCGCAGGCTGCGCAGGCGGTGCAGAAGTCCGGCTACCCGCACGCCTATGCCCAGTGGGAGCAGCTGACCACCGCGCTGCAGAAGGCCATCGCCACGACCTTCCCCGGCGGCGGCAAGGACGGCGCAGGCTCCGATGCCAAGCCGCCGCCCACGGCGTCCGGCTGCGGCAGCGCGAGCGACGGCTCGTCGTTCGGGAACATCCCCGAGGGAAAGGTCCCGAAGGGCTACACGATTCCGAAGGGCACCGACCCGCGGGCCCGCAAGGCGATCGTCTGGGCGATGCAGCAACTCGGGACGATGTACCAGTGGGGCGGCCATTGCACCGCCCCCCGGGGCCCGGACCCGATGGGCCGCTGCGACTGCAGCTCGCTGATGCAGCAGGCGTACCAGCACGTCGGTGTCACTCTCGACCGTGTGACCCAGGACCAGGTCCGCAACGGCAAAGCCGTATCCACGACGGCGCTCAAGCCGGGTGACCTGGTCTTCAGCCACGGCAGCGCCGCTGCCCCCGAGCACGTCGCGATGCACCTCGGCGACGGCCTGGTCATCGAAGCCCCGCGCACCGGCAAGCCCGTCCGGATCGTGCCGATCAAGACCATGGACGTCCTCGCCGCCCGCCGCGTCCTCTGAGCCGGACCTCCTCTTACAGATTCTGATCCAGGCTGCCCCGTCTTCTTCGGCAGGTTAACCCTGGCCGGAGGCCGGCGCACCACCTTCCGGCCGGTTGTCCCTCTTTCGTGCCAACGCAGCCTGACCGGACGGTTTGTCCGGCCATTGCTCTCGGCCAGGGGCGGTGCGCAGGAAGCGACGGATCGGCTGGACGTCTCCGCCGACAAGGTGCCCGGACGCTCACCCAAGGCCGCTGGCCAACGCCGCGCCGAACGGCGAATCCAGCCGGAACCTCCACCCCTTTCGCGCCGCTCGCGCGCCCCTCCCGCCCTTCTGACCTTCCCGTGCGCCGGGCCCTGTTGCCCCGGGCACGCAAGGAGCCCGCC
This sequence comes from Streptomyces sp. CB02923, assembly GCF_001905005.1. GTDB lineage: Bacteria > Actinomycetota > Actinomycetes > Streptomycetales > Streptomycetaceae > Streptomyces. The sequence continues at coordinate 347,630 of NZ_LWKZ01000001.1, forward strand.
ATCCCCGTGTCACCACTCGCCGACCACGTCATCCAGCTCGCCTACGACCCGGGCATCTCCCCCAAGGGCGGCGGCCTGCCCGGCCTGGCCGTCCTGAAGAACATCGTCAACTCGATCAATCTGTTCGGCATCATCGCCGCCGTCGGCGCCCTGGCCGTCAGCCTCGCGGTCTGGGCCTGGGGCCACCACACCGGTGGCCACCAGGCCGAAGCCACCGGCAAGAAAGGCGCCACCGTTGCCGCCGGTGCCGCCCTCGGCCTCGGCGCCGCCAACGGCGCCGTGGCCTTCTTCTCGGCCCTGGGCGCGCAGGTCCACTGATGCAGAATCGATTCTTCCGATACGGCGCCAGCCTGCCGCCCAACCGCCGCATCGCCCTGGTGGCGATCGGTCTGGCGTGCCTGCTGGCCGTCGCTGCCGCGACCGCCTTGTTCACCGGCCGGGGCGAGGAGCGCAGCGCCCCCTCCAGTACGCCGTCGCCGACGCAGAGTTCGCCTCCCCCCGCGAAGGGCCCGGACAGCGGGAGCGGACCGGTGGCCCGCCCGCCGCGGATCTCCGATCCGGTCCAGTTCGCCAAGGCCGCCGCCGAGATGCTCTGGACATACGACACCCGCACCACCAGCCACGGCCAGCAGTCCGCCGGCATGCAGGCGTGGATGACGAAGGAGGGCCAGTACAACGACTGGGCCTCGGTCTCCGCGCAGCTGCCCGACCCGCTCCTGTGGTCGCGGATGGCCGACCAGCAGCAGCACGCCGGCGCCACCGTCGCCGAGGCCCACTACCCGGCCGCCTTCAAACAGGCCCTGGCGGAGAACCCCTCGGAGATCGCCAAGGCGTATATCTACGCCGTCACCGTCACCGGCAAGCAGACCATCACCTGGGCCAAGGGCGGCGGCGGAGCCGAAGACCGCTCTATCACCCTGGCCGTGCAGTGCCGCCCGTCCAACGACTGCTCGCTGGTCGCCATCGCCCCGCGCGTCGCGCCCTGACCGAAAGGAGTGAGTTCCCATGGGGTTTTGTGACCTCCCCCTCGCGGACAAGGTCTGCGCCGTCGGCGAGGCCGTGGACTTCGCCTCCGACCCGGGCAAGGCCATCGGCGACTGGCTCGCGAAGTCCGCGGGTGAACTCGCCGCTGCCGCCGCGGACCTGGCGGCCAAGGCCGTCGACAGCACCACCCGCGTCGACCTCAACGCGAGCTGGTTCCGCGACAACTACGAGACGATCCTGCCCATCGGCCTCGTGCTGCTGGTCGCCACGTTCTGCGCCCAGCTCATCCGCGCCGCGGTCCGGCGCGACGGACAGGCCCTGGGCCAGGCGCTCACCGGCACCGTCTCCGGCGTGATCTTCGCCTTCGCCGCCGTCGCCCTGACCACCGTCGCCATCGAAGTGGTCGACGCCCTGTCCGCCGGGCTGCTCAAAGCCGCAAACCTGAACATCGAGTCCGCGGTGCGCCGCATCGTCAAGGTCGGCCAGCTCACCTCCCTGTCGGGCCTCGGGTGGCTCGTGATGGTCTTCGCCGGGCTCGGCGTCGCCATCGGCGCCATCCTGTACTGGTGCGTCATGATGGTCAGGAAGGTGGGCATTCTGGTCATGGTCACCCTGGCGGTCTTCGCCGGGGCCGGAGGCGGCTGGGAGGCCGCCCGCCGCTGGCGCAAGGGCTGGATCGAAGCCACCGCCACCCTGGTCGTCAGCAAACTCCTGATGACGATCATCTTCGTGCTCGGCATCTCCGCGATGGGCAAGACCGAAGCCAAGGACGGCCTGGCCGCACTCGCCGACGTCCTCGCCGGCATCGTGATCATGGCCTTGATCCTGCTGTGCCCGTACATGACGTTTAAGTTCGTCCACTGGGCCGCCGAGAGCAGCGACGGGGAGACGCTGCACCGCGCCGGCGGAGCCGGTGCCCAGCTCGCCAAGCAGCACACCGGGCGCGCCGGCAAGAAGGCCGCCTCCGCCGCGGCGAGCGCCGGGACGGGCGGTGCGGCCGCCGGAGCCGGTGCGGGAGCGGGCGCCGCTCCGCAGGGCCCGGACGGAGGCTTCCCCGGGGACGTTGCCCCCGCCTCCTCCGGAGGCCAGAACAGTTCGCAGAGCGCAGCCTCCGGCCTCTCGCCCGGTGGTGACGCGGCCAAGACCAGCCTGGACAAGGCCGTCCAGCCGCCGCCGACCAGCGTCAGGGACGACACCAGCGGCCAGGCGGGCGGCAGCCCGGGACCGGGTGGTTCCGGACAGGGCGCCGCACAAGGCCAGGCCGGCGGATGGCAGTCCGGCCCGCCGACCACGTCCCCGCCGCCGCAGGGCGCCCCGCCGTCCACCGGCACGCAGGGCTCCGGAACGAACGGGCCCGCCTCGCCTCCGCCTCCCCCGGCCGGCCTCTGACCACCTGCCCGCTCCCCGGGGGCGGGAGCTCCTCACCTCCCGCCCCCGGCCCCCGCCTCCAGGACCACCTCTTGTCCGCTCCAGCCATCGCCCCCGCCACGGTGAAATTCCCGCACCGGAGCCGCCGCGGCATCCTCCTGGGGCTCACCCTTCCTCAACTCGTCCTCGTCTCCGCGGCCCTGGCACTGCTGCTGCTGACGGTCGTCTCCACCGGGCTGCTCGGCGCCCTCGCCCTGGCCCCGCTGTGGGCCGCGGTCGCCGCCCTGGTAGCGGTCCGCCGGCACGGCCGGTCCCTGATCGACTGGGCACCGGTCGTCGCCCGCTACGCACACCGCCGCCGCACCGGGCAGACCCTGTGGCTCGCCCGGCCCGTCACCCGCCCCCGCCAGGACGGCGTCCTGCACCTGCCCGGCACCGCCGCCTCCCTCAAGGTGGTCACCCCCGGCGACTCCGCCACGGACGCCGCGGCCGTCCACGACCCGCACCAGCAGACGCTCACCGCCATCGCCCGCGTCTCCTCCCGGGCCTTCGTCCTGCTCGATGCGGCCACCCAGAACCACAACGTCAACGGCTGGGGCCGGGCGCTCGCCGGCCTCGCCCGCACCGGACAGGTGGCCACCGTGCAGGTCCTGGAGCGCACCGTGCCCGACTCCGGCGACACCCTCGCCCGGCACTGGTCCCAGCACGGCCGGCCGGAAACACCGGTCGCCGGGCAGGTCTACTCCGAACTGGTCGCCGCCGCCGGACCCGCCGCGGCCCCCCACGAGACGTACCTCGCGATCTCCCTGGACCTCAAAGCCGCCCGGCGCCTGATAGCGCAGGCGGGCGGGGGACTGCCCGGAGCGTTCACCGTCATGCAGCAGACCACGGCCAGCGTCGCCCAGGCCGCCCGCAACGCCGGGCTGACGGTCACCGGGTGGCTCAGCGCCCGGGAGGTCGCCGCCGTCATCCGTACCGCCTACGACCCCAAAGCCCTCTCCGCACTGCAGCAGTGGTCCGAGACCGGGCGGGCGGAAGCCGACCCGGCCGCCGCCGGGCCCGTCGTCCAGGTTGAAGAGTACGACCGCCTCGCCACCGACAGCGCGCGGCACGCGACCTACTGGGTGGAGAACTGGCCGCGGACCGAGATGGGCGCCGGGTTCCTGCACGGGCTGATGTTCACAGCCGGGGTCCGCCGCAGCCTTTCCCTCATCTACGTACCACAGGCGCTGGAGTCCGCGCTGCGCGACGTCCAGCGAAAGAAGGCACAGATCGTCGCGGACGCCAGCGAACGCGCCCGGCGCGGCCAGGTCGACAACGAAGCGGACTCCGTCGAGTACGCCGACGTCAAGCAGCGCGAGCGGCAGCTCATCGCCGGGCACGCCGACGTCGCCCTGACCGGCCTGGTCACCGTCACCGCCGAAACCGACGCCCTCCTGGACGCCGCCTGCGCGCAGATCGAGACCGCCGCCGTCACCGCCGGCGTCGATCTGCGCCGCCTGAACTACCAGCAGCCCGACGCCTTCGCCGTCGCCGCGCTGCCCCTCGCCCGAACCACCCTGTGACCGGAGGCCGACCTGCCCCCCTCCCCGCACCCGACCGACGACCTGAACGAGCTGCTGGCCGACCTCAAAGAACTGCAGCTGCGCCACCAACAGCGCCTTGACGCCTACCGCGACGCCCAAGGCGAGGTCATCGAGGCCCAGCGCGCCGCGTACGAAGAGGAACGCGAGAACACCGCCATCGAGGCCAGCGACCGGCTCGACAGCGTCATCCACCGGCTGGAACAGCTCGTCGCCGTTCCGGCCCGCCGGGCCTTCACCGTGGCGCTGACCGGTCCCGGCCACGCCGAAGGCGCACGCCCCTGGCTGTTCGTCGTCAACGCCACCGACCGCGACACCGCCTACCGCACACTGACGCGCCTGCCCACCTACCACCAGTGGCTGCGCGACATCCGCACCCCCGACGCCTGCCCCGGCGACGCGGAGCTGGTGGCCGACGAATGCCACCCCGGCACCAGCGCCCCGGGCACGTACATAGATCTGCGTGACGAGCAGGCCCGCGCCCTGGCCGAGCCCGCTGCCCCGGGCCGCCTCCCCGCTCCGACAGCCGCTCCCGCACCGCGCCGCTCCCGCTGACACGGCGCCCCAGTGCCACCAGCGCACCGGCCGCCCCACGGCAGCAAGGACCCTCTTGACCTCTTCGAACACCACCGGCGACGCGCACCCCTATCTCCGCGCCGCTACCGCCGGCATCCGCCACCACGCTCGTGCTCTGGACCGGACCGTGCCGCCGCGGCCGGTGGACCGCCGCCACCTCGACGTCCTCCACGCGCATCTCACCGCGCTCCACCGGCTCCTCGACCAGCTTGCCGAGGCAGCCCGTCCGGCGCATCCCGGCGCCGGACGGCACCTGGCCGCCGCGCACACCCGGCTGTGGCAGGCAACCGCCGAGGCCCACTCGGCCTTCCATCTGCTGCCCTCCTCGGCCACGGACTCCGCCGAGTGCCGCCCCGAGCGGCTCCCGGAAGGACCGCCACTCCTCACCATCTGCCAGCGCCACCTCGCCGCCGGGCACAGCGTCCGCCGCAAGACCACCCCCACCGACCTGAACGGTGCACCGCACACCACCGCATGCGTGCGCTGAGGACCACGAAACGAGGGCCCCGATGAGCCACCGGCCCGCCCGCCGCGCACGCCGCGCCTCCGCATCCCCCCTGTTCACCCCGCACGGCACCGACCGGGCCAGCCGCAAGGCCGCCCGCCGCCAGCTCGCCGAAGCCTCGGCCAAAGCCCGCGCCGAAGCAACCGCCCACCCGGCGGGCACCGCTCCCGTCGAACACGAGGCGTCCGCGCCTGTGTATCCGCCCGGCGGACGCCCCGGGCGCGGCTCCGCCCGCGGCAACCGCCTCAAGCTCCCCGCCCACCGCATGACGACCGCCGTCGCGGCCGGCGCCTACCCCTTCCTGGCCGAAGGCGGCCTCGGCGCCGAGGGCATCTACATCGGCCGTGACGTCCACGCCGAAGCCTCGTTCGTCTTCGACCCCTTCGCCCTGTACGGCAAGATCGAGGGCTTCACCAACCCGAACATCCTGCTGGCCGGGGTGATCGGGCAGGGCAAGTCCGCGCTCGCAAAATCCTTCGCGCTGCGTTCGGTGGCCTTCGGCTACCGCATCTACGTCCCGTGCGACCCCAAGGGCGAGTGGACTCCCGTGGCCCAGGCGCTGGGCGGCATGTCCGTGGCCCTCGGCCCCGGACTGCCCGGCCGCCTCAACCCCCTGGACGCCGCGCCCCGGCCCGAGAGCATCGCCGAGGCCGACTGGGACAGCGAGATCCGCAAGCGCCGTCTGCTGCTGCTCGGCTCCCTGGCCCGCACCGTCCTCGGCCGGGACCTGATGCCCATGGAGCACACCGCGCTGGACGTCGCCCTCGACGCGGCCGTCACCCGCGCCGCCGACTCCGGCCGGGCGCCGCTGCTCGGCCACGTCGCCGCCATCCTCAACAACACCGAACAGCTCGACGAGGCCGCCGGGATGATGTCCGGGCGCCTCGGCGAGGCGGCCCGCGACCTCGCGCACGCGATGCGGCGGCTCATCCACGGTGACTTGGCCGGCATGTTCGACGCGCCCTCCACCGTGCGCTTCGACCCCGGCTCCCCGATGCTCACCATCGACCTCTCCCGGCTCGGCGGCTCCGGCGACGACACCGCCCTCGTCCTCGCCATGACCTGCGCCTCCGCCTGGATGGAATCCGCCCTCACCGACCCCCGCGGCGGCCGGCGGTGGATCGTCTACGACGAGGCATGGCGGCTGATGCGCCACCCCGGCCTGCTGCAACGCATGCAGTCCCAGTGGAAGCTGAGCCGCGGCCTGGGCATCGCCAACCTCATGGTGATCCACCGGCTCTCCGACCTGCTCACCGCCGGCGATGCCGGATCCCGCGGACGCGCCCTCGCCGAGGGACTCCTCGCAGACTGCTCCACCCGCATCATCTACCGCCAGGAAACCGACCAGCTCCCGCCCGCCGCAGCCCTGCTGGGACTGACCTCGGTGGAGACAGACGCCGTCTCCCACCTCAACCGCGGCAGAGGGCTCTGGAAGGTGGCGGGCCGGTCTTTCGTCGTGCAGCACCATCTCCATCCGCACGAATTGGCACTGTTCGACACAGATGCCCGTATGCATTGCGAGATCCGCGAGTTGCCGGTTTCTGCGCCCGTCATTCCGATGCACTCAGAGGTGGTGGCCCGATGAAGAGGCCACCCCGGGTAGCGGGTCTCCTGATCATAGGTGGGCCCGGTGATGGCACATGAGCCTGCACCTGGTCCCGGTCCGATCCCGCGAGGCCGCGGCGTTCGTTCGGGACTGGCACCGCCATCACCCGCCACCCACCGGGCAGATTTTCGCCGTGGGCGCCGCCGACGAGGACGGCATCCTCCGGGCCGTCGCCATTGTCGGCCGGCCTGTCGCTCGCCCCCTGGACGACAAAGCCACCCTCGAAGTCACCCGCACCTGCAGCGACGGCACTCGAAATGCGAACTCGCTGCTGTACGGCGCCGCCTGGCGGGCCGCGAAAGCTTTGGGTTACACCCGCTTGATCACCTACACCCAGGCCGGGGAGAGCGGCGCGAGCCTTCGGGGCGCCAACTGGCGAATCGTGGCGCAGCGACGCCCCCGCCCCGGGTGGCACACCCCGGCCCGTCCACGGGTTTCGCACAGCGCTGAGTACGTCGCCCGCACATTGTGGGAGGCGGCGGGGTGACGCGACGGCCCCCTGCGAACCCAGGAACCACCCGCCCGTAGAGACATCACGCAAGGCCCGACCAGGGCCGCCGCCCGCGCCGCGCCCCACCACGCACGCTGACGCCCCCGTTCCAGACCAGTGCCCCCAGGAGCCCATGCCCACGCCACGCACCGATCTGTCCGCCTTCGCCACCGATCTGGCCGCCCGCCTGCCCGGCGCCTGGACCAGCACCTATCACCGCCACGCCTCGTACAAAGATCAGTTCCCCACCGCCGAACAGCTCTGGGACCTCGGCCACATCGACCACATCGTGAGCCAGTACGTCCTCACCCACGACGCCGTCCTCCACGGCCCCGAGGACCAGCGGCTCTACGTCTCCGACCGGCCCCTGTATTCCCGCCAGTTCGTCGTCGCCCCGCTCGAACCCGCCAGCGACGGTATCCAGCCGCACCACTTCGCCGGCGTCCTGGAACCGAACGGCATTGCCGTTCCCAACGAGCCCGCCCGGGCTGCTTTCCAGGTCACCCGCCGGGTACTGCCCCGCTACGAGCAGGCCCTGCACAGGGTGCTCCGCAATGCGGCGGACGAGCCCGAGCCCCCGCACCGGCCCGCACCGCCACAGGTCTCCCAGACCCTCACCTTGGCCTACTACAGCGACGGGGCCCTGGGCGTGCCGTACGAGAGCGTGCCTGCGGAGGCCCGCCTGGCGCTGTACGCCCACGGCTTCCAGTACCACCCGCACCAGGCCGCTTTCCTCCTGCCTGCCGCGTACGGCGAGGACGGCCGCGCACTGCGCGTCCAAGCCGTGGCACAGAAGCTCGCCGCCCAGGGCATCGGCGTAAACCTCCGCGCCACACCGCAGGGAGCAACGGCACCCCCCACCACAACCGCGCGGCCGTCCGTCCCTTCACCCGCCGGCGTTCCCGTGACTGCCCGCCACCGGTAGACCGACCGCGTTCCGCGAACCGGCACCCGCGTATCTCTGGAGAGCCTCCTGTCCACCCGTTCCTTCATTGCCCGGCCCACCCAGACCGGCTACGACGGCATTTACGTCCATCTCGACGGCCAGCCGAGCGAGAAGCTGCCGCTGCTCCTAGCCGCCTTCCAGCACAAGTTCGGGCGGGACGTCGAGGTCATGGCGCAGCACCTCGTGGACGGCGTCGCTGTCGGCTGGGACGAGCTGGGCACCGACCTCCTCGACGGCGCCCCGCACGAGATCATCTGCGCCCTGACCGGCGGGCAGCAGTGGTTCAGCAGCACCCTGGACCACCTGATCACCCCTGACGGCTCGCCACCGGTCCGTATGACGGTCACCGAACAGACCGCCGCCGACCAGGATGTGCAGTGGGGCTACATCCTTCGCCCGCACGGCATCGAAGTGCTCCCCGTACCCCACGCCGAAGCCGGTCCCGTCATCGGCTGGGACACCGATCCGCGCACGGCATTCAGCAACCACCCGGGCCGTTGGTCCTCCCCCGTCCTCACACCGGGCCTGTCCGCCCGCGCCGTACGGCCGCCCCGGTCCGCTCCCGCGGCAGCGCCCGCAGAGTCCCGCCCGGCCGTCCGCCGCTGACCCCGTCTGTCCCCGCTTCCCGGAGATCGCCCTGCCCACGCCCCTGATCACGGTCGTCATCGCCACCCGCCTGCGCGAGGACCGCCTCGGCTACCTGACCGCCATGCACGCCAGCCTGACCCGGCAGTCCGTTCCCTGGGAGGCGGTGATCGCGATCGACGGAGCCGACCCTGCCCGTCTGCCAGCGCCGCTCGCAGCCGACCCGCGCATCCGCACCCTCGCCGTCCCCCGGCCCGTAGGTGCCGCCTGTGCCCGCAACCTGGCTCTCAACGATGTCCGCACCCCCTACGTGAACTGGGCCGACGATGACGATCTGTTCACCGATGACGCCATGTCCGCGCGACTGGGCACGCTGGAGACGACCGGTGTGGGCTGGTGCGCCGGATGGAGTGAGGATCTTCACCGCGACGGCTCGACCACCCTGTGGCGCTGCCCGGCACCGCCCGGCCGGCATGAGGCCGGTGACGTGTGGACGTACTGGAAGTCCCCGGCCGACACCATCCCGGTCGGGCCGACCACCCTCCTCGCCCGCACCGACCTGGTCCGCGCGGCCCCGATGGGGGGCCTGGTCCAAGGGGAGGACTACTGCGCGGCCGTAGGCGTCACCTGCCTGGCCCCCGGGATCCTGCTGCCCCTGCCGGTCTATCGCTACCGCAAACACGCAGGTCAGATGACCCAGACCCCGTTGTACGACCAGTTGGAGGCGGCGGCCAGAGAGCACGCCTGGCACTACGGGCGCAGCCTGCGCGCCGCCGTCCGCCATGGGGAGCCCCGCCATGGCTGACGCGCAGATCACCCTCTCCCACAGCCGGGGCCGGGGCATCGTCGCCCTTGCATCCGGCGAAAAGTACGAGTCCGCCGGCAAGGCGCTGGTCGAATCCGGCTTCCAGCGGGGTGAGGCCGGGGTGTACCGCCTGCCGGCCGAGGATCCGGACGTCTCCCGCACCACCGTGGCCGGCCTGGTCCGCCGCGCCGAGGCACACGGCGCCACGGTGACGACCAGCAGCCGGCGCTTCATCGGCGACACCGCCGAAGACCTCGCCCGCCTGCTGCCCGGTCAGTGGGAGGCGCAGGTGGAGCTCTACTCCCACCCCCTCTGGCAGGAGGATCTCGTGCCCTGGCTGTGGGACAGCGGAGAACTCGCCCGCGCGGTCCAAAGCGAGCGCATCCCGTACGCCGCCACCCTCACCCTCACCGACGGGGCGTCCGAGACCACGCTGCTGCTGGCGGAGCGCCCAGGCCACCAACTCGACTACCTGGTAGGCGCGTTCTCCCCGGTCCCGTTCGAGGAGAGTTACGGCGATCCGTACGCTCCGGCCAGCATCGTCCTGTCGTCCTTTCCCGGCCGGGCGGCCCGGGCCATCACGGAGCGGTACCTGCCAGCCTTCGACCGGGCCCTCCACGCCCGCCGGACCACGGCCGTCGCCGATGCTCTCGATCGAATTCGCACCGAGCACCGCGCCTGGACCGCGATGGTGGCCTCCGGCCGCTACAGCGACGCCACTCCGCTCAGCTTCGACGCGCTCGGCACCGCCACCGCACAGTTCCTGGACACCACCTGGCGCGAGTTCCTCACCGTTGTCGACCACGCCCCCGCCGTGCTCGCCCGGTGCCTCCCCACCGCCACCCCCTGGCCCGAGGACGCTGAGACGCTCGCGCAGCTCACCCATGCCCTCACCGATGCCGAACCCGTGCACGAGGACCTGGCCCGCGGTACCTCACTCACCTCCGCAGAGCGCAACGCCCGGATGTGGCCGGCCGTCGAAACCTGGCTGGCTTGCGGCGAATCGTTCCTCCGGCAGGCACGAGCCGCCACACCGCACCCGCGGCCCGTCCTCACGGCCACGGCGACGCCGCGCGCCCTCCCATCGGCCCGGCCCGCACCCCGCCGCTGACTGCGGCCATGAACGCTAGGAGCCCCCTCTCTTTGGACCCCGGCACCCACTTCGCCTTCGGCACCCATCCGCACCACGGCTTCGTCGCCTCCGCCACCTCCCACATGTCCTCGCGCTGGGCTCACTGGCTCCTCGTGAGGGAGCAGTTCGAGCCCGTAGACGGTCAGCCGGGCCTGTTCCGGCTGGCCGAGCCTGAACGCGACGGCCCGCGCCGCACCCGGCAGGCCGTTCACGACCTGCGCCGCCACGGGTACGCCGTGCACGCCGACGTCGCCCTCGATCCCGCTGCATCGGCCGACCCACCGCGTCCCGTCAGGCCCCACGGGCTCTCGGAGCAGCGCAGCCGGATCGCACAGGCCGCCGGCCGTTCATCGCAGCGCCGTTCGGCGCCCACCACCGCACGGCCGGTCCCTCCGAAGCCTGCCTACGCGCCCACCGTCCACCTGCCCGCCGCCGCCACCGGGCGGTCGCGGTGACGCCCGACGCCGAGGCGATCAGCATCACCCGCGGGCAGGGCGGCCAGGTCGAAGCCGAAGGCGCCCTCGATCCCCTGGCCCGAGACGTCCTGAGCCGGGCGGGCTTCCTCTTCGAGCCGTCTCTGCGTGGCCCATGGGTCCGCCTCCCCTTCGACATGGGACGCGGCTGGGAGAACGAACACGCCAGCTGGGCGGCTGAGATGCTCAGCGCCGCCCGTTACCCCGTGCGCCTCGACCCGGACCTGCGCCACGACGCCCCCGCGCCGGTTGTTGCGTCCGGGCCGAGGCGTCCGGCGGCCATGACCGCGCAGCCCCCGCCCGGCCGCGCGCCGCGCCGCTGATGCCGACACCAGCAGGAGAAACTGATCCCCGACCCTGACACGACCGATATCGCCGCCCTGGCCTCCCGGGTACGCGACTTCCGGCTGCGCATGGCTGCCCTGGACCGCGAGACCGAGGCCGCCCTCGACACCGCGCGTGACCGCTACGGGCACACGGTCCACCACCAGGTCGCCGCGGCAGCCCGCGCCCGCCGCAACCACACGGCCGTCGATGCGTACACGACGCACCTGGCCCCGCACGCCGGCCCCCTGCTGGACGCGGCCCGCAGCGCCGTCGACGGGCTGCCGCCCGCCAAGCACACACGTGCGTGGCGCGACCTGCTCGACTCGCTCGCCGCCTCACACATGGAGATCGCCCGCATCCTCGACCGGCCCGCCCATCCCGGCTCGAGCGCCGAGCGCGAGCAGCACACCCTGGTGTGGCCCCACCTCGCCGCCTGGGCAGATTACGGCTCCATCGCCGCCGACCTCGCCGAACAGCATCACCAGCCCGAGCCCGAGCTGACCGCCGAGGAACGGCAGATGTGGACCGAAATGGCCCAGGCCGCGCGGCGGCGAGGCGCGCTGGACCTGACCGAGTCGTGGTACGCGGCCGATGGCCGCCACATCACGCTCGCCCACCTCGTCGAGGACGACGACTCCGTCGTGGTCGCGCTCGCCGGAGACCCGGGCGCGCCGGGCTGGGAGGTCATCGGGCACTACGCCCACGAGTACGCCGCCGGGCAGGCGCTGCCGCGCGCGGTCCCGCCCGGAGTCCTGCGCCCCGATGCCGCGTCCCGGTTCAACCGTCCGGAGCCCGCCCCCGAGCGGTCCTTGCAGGAGCTGGTCCAGGAGGTGGTCGAGGCCCGCGCCGCCGGCGATGTCTGCGAGACCCTGCTCAGTGCCACACAACAGGGCTACGACGCAGGCCCGATGGTCCGTCTGCAGCATGTCCTGTCCACCGCCGCGAAGTTCTCCCACGCCCTGGAGACCGCACAGGGCCGGCAGATCGGCGCCCGGCTCGACGCCCTTGAAAGGCAACTCGCCTTCCTGGCGCAGGAGGTTCACGACGCGGCGGAGGACCTCGGGGCCACCGTCGCCGTTCTGCCGCCGCACCGCGCCCCGAAACCGCCGCGGATCCGCCCGCGCCCCGCTCTGGAGACGACGCCTCCGCCCGCGCCGCCCCAGCGCACCACGACGACTGCGCGCCACCCATAACGGCCCGTACCCGCGGGGAACTCCCGATTCCCCCGACCGCTTCGTCAGCCCCGGTCCACGCATCACCTAAGCGCGGCGCCGGCGGCACTCTTCCCGTCCTGCTCCTCGCCTGCCGCTAACACGCCCGAGCAGGCACCCCGACTCCCCTGTACACGTCTTCAAGGAGATACGTCTATGGCTGTCCACACCCAGTTCCCCGTCGAGCACCGCTGCGGTCATTCGATCACCCATGACCTGTCCGACCGTCCCGCCGACCGCCGGGCCGGCTTCGCCCGCTGGCTGGCGGGAAAGGACTGCAGCGACTGCTGGAAGGCGGCGCGCGACGCCGACACCGGCTCCAAGGAAGAATGGCTCGCCGCCAAGCGCGCCCAGGAGCAGCAGGCCGCCGCCGAGTGGGCCGAGAAGTTCGACATGCCGCCGCTGGAGGGCCCCGAGCGGGCCCTGGACTGGGGCGAGCGGTCCCGCCACCGGCTGATGACGGCCGCGCACACCGCACTGGTCGTCGAGGACACCTGGGACGAGGCGGACTGGACAGAACTGGAGGAGAAGGCGCGCGTGGTCACCAGCGCCGGATGGTGGCTCGACCAGAGGGACGCGGAGGGATCTGACCTGCTCGAACTCCTCGATGCCGCCACCGAGGCCGACCGCGGGACGGAGAACCCGTTCCGCTGAGTGCGGCCGGAACATAGCCGGGGATCGCCGGTTAGCCAAACCGGCGATCGTCCGGACTATTGATCCTCCCGCCGCCACCCGCTCCGCGTGGAAGGATCTGCATGACCCCGCCGTCCCGGACGCCTCCGCCGACCCCGGCCTTCGCCCCGACGCACGACCCGCTGACCCCCGCGCGGGACATCACCCACCAGCACTTCCAGGCGGGCGACCAGGTCGTCGTCCTCAAAGGGGTCGCCGGCGGGGAGCTGTGGGGGGATGCGATGCGCGTCGTCGCCCCGTCCTGGCACACCCCGACCGACGAGGACGGATGGCGCCTGCGCGACGCCACCGGAGGCGCCCAGACCTACGTCACCGCCCACCCCCGCTACCTCGTACACCTCTCGCGCCGCTGCCCGGACTGCCTGATCCACCTCCGCGCCATGGAGGACCACCTGCTGACGAAGTACCCCGCGCCCAACACGCTGACCGACTGCGGCTGGTACACCACCACGGCGCTCGGCCAGCTCGTGCACATCGCCGACGCCCGGAGCGGCCGGTGACCCTCCCCGTCCGCCACCCCGGCCACGCTCTCACCCTCCTGAAGGCGAAGGCCCGGGCCACCGCCGATCCCAGTGCCGCCTCCTGGCCGGACCGCCTGGCCCAGGACCTGCGCGACCTCGATGCCGACTGGCGGGAGTCGGCGGCGGTGTGCGCGGATGCCGCCTGGACGGCACGCGCCGCGGGGCACAGCGTCCTCGGCCTGCTGAGCCCGGCCCAGGTCACCGCCGCCGGCCCTGACCCGGTCACCACCCGCACCTTCCGGCACCTGTACCTGAGCGCCCTGCGGTTCGATTTCCGCTGCCCCACCCTCCAAGCCGTCGTCGAACAGCTCCCGGAGACCGCGCTGCGCTCTCTGGACTGTTACAGCCGCGCCCTGTACGCCTTCGCGCTGCTGGGCCAGTCCCGCCCCGAGGGCCTGGCCGTCATGGACGAGGTCCTTGCGGAGGCCGGGGAGCACACCAAGACCTTGCACGTTCTGCTGCACGGGCTGTGGCTCGGCCAGGACCTGGACCAGGGCGCCGAGCGGCTCCTGGCCTTCAGTGCCCGGCCGGCCTTCGCCACCGGCACCGATCCGCTCGTGCTCTTCCGCAGGGCCGGCGCCCTGCGCCGCCTCGGCCGCTACGCCGAAGGGCTCGCCGCCATCGACCGGGCCCTGGACCGTCTGCCGCCCGGTGACCTCGCGGTGCACGCCGATCTGGTGCGCGAGCGCTCCCTGATCTGCACCGCCCGTGACCTCCACCAGCACCTGCCCGCCCGCGCTTTCGGAGGCACACCGACGTGATCCCCCGTATCAACGAACGCACCCACAACCCGTTCGACCCGCTCAGCGAGGCGCTGGGGCACGCGGTGCCCATCGAGGGCGGCCTGACCGAGCACGCCGTCGTTGCCTACTGGCCGGGCCTGGACTCCTACACCCTGGACGACGAGCAGGCGACGTGGACCTCCACCCAGTGGGCCGAACACCTCGAAGACCCTCTGCTGGAGCATCCGTTCGCCGCCAGCCCCCACGGCGACCGGCGGGCCATCTTCCACCTCCATGCCCGGCTGCACCCCAACGACGGGGACCTGCGCGGTGCGGAGTGGGCCGAGGCAGCCCACCGCCTCGCCCGCGCCGCCGGCATCGAGACGCCGGGCGACCGCAGCGGCTGCCACTGGATCGCCGTCCACGGCAAACCCGGACGCCTCGATGTGATCGCCAACCTCATCCGTCTCGACGGCACCTGGCAGCGCCGGCCCGTCGACCAGATGCGACGGCTCTCGGAGGAGGCCCGCCGCATCGAAGCGGACCTGCACCTCACCCCCGCCCCAGCCGTCGCCCCACAGCGGGGCAGCCAGCGGGCCGTGCCGAGCGCTTCGGTGCAGTTCGCCGCGGTTCTCGCCCAACTGGCCGACGAACAGGGCGGTCCGCTGGCCACGGTGCGCGGCCTGGTCGAACACACCGCCCACCGCCTCGCCGACCAGCCCGGCGCTGCCGGTTCCGAGACCGCGCACGGCGTGGAGCTGATCGCCCGCCGCCTCTACGGCATCCAGCACGACCTCCACACCACCGCCACCCGCCTGGCCCCTCCAACCCGTTCACACACGGCCGTCCCGACACCGCCCGCCGCCGCGGCGGCTGCGCGCCGCTCACCGTAGGAGAAACGTTTCTTTGCCCCGTGTTGACCGCTTCCTGACCGTGCGCCGCGATCCGGACTCCGAGGAGGTCATCGCCCGCGGCGGCGATCCGGAGGCGCACAGCCTCCTCCAGCGAACCGGGCTCGTACCCGTCGTCCGCGTCCACGAGACCTACCATCGCGCCCCGGCCGGCCTCGCCCGCGACGAGGAATGCCGCATCGCCACCGAAGCCGTCGCCCGGCTGCGAAGTGCCGGATACCACGTCGGCTGCGACGAGGGCTTCGACACCGAGGCCCGCCCACTCGGCTACCTCCCGCTGGGCGCCTCCGTCTCCCACCTCGCCGAGCGCATCCACCAGGCCACCACGACGGACGAAGCGGCCGAGGTACTCACCGAGCTGACCGCCGCCCACGACGGCATCCTCGCCGCTCTCGGCGAAGTCCTGGCCGTCACCGCCGAGTTCCACGAGGGTCTCGGCGGTGCGGCCGACCCGCACATCGCCCGGCGGCTGCGCTACCTCGCCGACGAGCGCCTCGGCATCATCCGCACCGACCTGTGCGATACCCGCAACGCTCTCGCCGACCGGCACGCCCCGCACCCCGGCCGCAGTACCTGCGCCGAAGAGGTCCCCGCCACCGAACGCGAGCGCTCTGCCGTGTGCGCCTGCCCGCCCCCGCCGCGCACGGTTGCGGCCCCGCCGCCTGCCGTGGCCGCCGGGCTGCGCCACTGATCCCCACCTCGCCCAAGGACACCATGCACGACCACGAACACTCCGAGCGCCTGGCCTCGTACGCCGACGTCCTCGCCGGTGAACTGCCCGACCCCTGGACCAGCACCTACCACCCGCCCGACGCCAAGGACGCCCTCGCCGAACTGACCGACCGGATCTGGGACCTGGACCTGGTCGCCGAGTCCCTCGCCGAGCATCCGCTGCAGCACGCAGCCGTCCTGAGCCGCCCGGACGGCGCCCAGCTCGCCGTCCTTGACCGGCACGGTGAACGCGACGGCTTCCTCATCGCCGCCGTCGCCCCCCGCGCCCTGCCCGACGAGGCATACCGCTCGGTACCCGAGCCGAACGGCATCGCGCTGACCGACGACCCCTTCCTGAGCGCCGAGCAGGTCGCCGGCGATCTGCTCGCCCGCTACGACACCGCGCTCGCCCAGGCCCGCCACAACGCGGCCGCCGACGTCCAGCCGTCCCAGCCGGACCGGGTGGTCCTGACCTGGCAGCCGGACGGCAGCCTGGCTGCCGCACCCGTCGGCGAGACGGCCGCCGCCGTCCTGGCGGACAACGGCTTCGTCCCGGACCAGCACAGCGGCATCTACCGCCTCACCGGAGACGACACCACCGTGCAGGCCCGCGCCGTGCGCGAGACCGGCCGCCAACTCGGCGCGCGCGGAATCGCCACCGCGCTCCAGCACCCCTCGGGCCGGATCCCGCCCACCGCCACACCGGCCGCCGTGCCGCCGTCCCCGGCTGCGTCCCGTATCCCGGGCGCCAGGGCCCGATGAAGCAAAGGGAGCCCGACTTCCTGGTCCTGGAGTACGTCACCATCACCAAGGACCCCCGCAGCGGGCTGATCGTCGCCCTCGGCGGGACCGAGCGGGCGGCAGACATCCTCCAGCGAACCGGCGGATTCCTCGACGCTCCCGGGCCCCGCGGGGGCTACCACCGTCTTCCCCACGGCCTGCCCGTCGAGCAGCAGCGCCTGAAGGCAACCGCCGCCGCGCACGCCCTGCTCGCCGCCGGCCACAGCGTCCACCTCGACCCCGCTCTGAACGCGCTGGCCACGCCGGACAGCGAACGCGAAACAGCTCTGTGCTATCTCGCCCAGCTGTCCGAGCGGGCCTCCCGCGCCGAGAGCAGCACTGAGATCGCCGAGGTCCTGACCGAGATCGCCGGGCCGGCCGAGGGCCTGCTGCCCCTCACCCGGGAGGCTGTCGTCAGTGCCTGGATCTCCTGGTCCCATCACTTGGACGCCGTCGGCGAAGACCCCGAACCGGTCTCCCAGCTGGGGAAGACGGCAGACGTCCTGTCGCGCGCCGCCCACCACATCCTTCTCGCCCGCAATCACGCCGCGCGCACCCTGGAGGCTTCGGCACCCACGACATTGCCGCCGAGTCCCGCGCGGCAGCCGTCCGCCCCCACGTCCCACCGCCGCTGAGCTGGAGGCCGACCGTGGCCAATCTGGCCGACGAATGCGGCACCGACGTCGAGATCTACGTCAAGCCGCCGACCGCCACCATCCACGCCGACACCCCCACCGGCGCCCCCGAAAAGCTCCACGACCTGCTCGACCAGCTCGGCCTGGAACGCCAGGAGATCCGCACCGCCGGCCCCGTCTACATCTGGCACACGGTGCCCGAACATCTCGCCGCCGACGAGCAAAAGCGCGTGGCGACCCGGGCTATCCCCGCCCTCCTGCAGGCCGGGTACAAGGTCAACTGCACCTCCGCCGTCTTCGACGAGGCCGCCTACCAGCAGGCCGTGCGCGAAATCCGCGCCGCCCAGCCTCACCCCGCGGCGCAGCGCCCGGCTCCGGCCGCCACCCCCTCGCGATCCACGCCGTCCCGGCGCACCCCATGAGGCCCGGCGGGCGGCCCGGCCCTCCGCCGGGGCCGCCCGCCGGCACCGCCCGACCCTTCGGAGAAACCCGTAGCACCCCGCACGCCCCCACCTACCACCCTTCGTCTCAAGCCCCGCCTGGCCACCGCCTTGTTCCGCCGCTACCTGCGTGCCTGCATCCCCACCGGGCCGGACCACGGCTCCCCGCTGGCCGGTGCCCGCCCGGAGGCCGTCCTCGCCGAGTCGCAGCGGACCGGACACCGCCAGCGCCACTGACCGTCCCCGACCTGGAGGAGCATGTCCCATCCGACCCCGTACGCAGGGCAGCTGGCCGATGAGATCACCCGCCAGCTCGGCCAGCTCGCCGACCACCTCGCTCAACTGCCCCCGCATGAAGCCCCGCAGGCCATCGCCCGCATCCTCGATCCCGACGACGGGGTCCTCGGCGGCGTCACCCACCTCGTCGCCACGGGCAGCGTGTTCGCCAAGACCGAGGCCGAGCGGGGAGCGCTGCCGGCGGAGGTGTGGCTCGCCCTCGGCCGGGCCTCGAACGAACTCAACGACATCGCGCTGGACCTGGACGAGCACTGCGAGGCCCTCCGACGCATCAGCGCACGCCCCACCACCGCAACCGCGAAGCCGCCGGTCCCCGCTCCGCTCGTCGTCCGGCGGCGCCGGTGAAGAAGAAGCAGTGGCAGAACTGGGGGCCGGGCGAGCAGGCCCAACAGCACTACCTCGTCGAGCCTCGTCACCTCGCCGGCAGCGGTGACCTGCGCCATATCACCGAGTTCCTGCGCGCCTCGGGCTGGAAGGACAAATCCAAGAGCGGCGGGCCGACCGTCTTCGACAGCCCGGACAAGTCCGTGCGCATCGGATACGACCCGTTCACCCAGCCCGGCGGCTGGACCATCAGCGGGAAACGGACCGCTGCGCAGGTGGCATGGCACGCGACCTTCTCCCGCCAGGTGCCCGTCGAGATCGTGGCGGGAGTCACCGACGCGCTGACCCAGCCGCGCTCCGCGCACGCCCCCAACGTGTGGGAACCACTTGCGGCACACCGCTGGGAAACCGAGCAGGGCCGGCACGTCACCGCGCGCAGCCCGGACGGCACCGCCTTCGTCCGGTTCCACCAGAACGGCCCCGGGCAGGCGCACTGGTGGGCCGGTGCCCGCAACGAACACGGCCGCGTGTGGCAGGCGGTGTTCACGCCCACCACGCCGATGCATCTCGTGCAGGCATTCAGCACGGCGCTGTCCGACCCGCAGCCGGTGATGCGCCAGCTCGGCCACGTCCCGCCCTCCCAGCAGATCCGCACCACCTCAGTGTCCGTGCTGCCGTCCCAGCTCAGCGCCTGGCAGCAGGCCCGCATCACTGCCGCCCGCGCCGCCACCTGGGCCCGCAACACCGCCCGCAGCCCCCGTCCGCGCACCGCGGCCCACCCCCACGCTCACGCGGGCGCCCCCCGCGCCCGCCGCTGACCTCCCAAGGAGCCCCGTGCCCGCACTCACCCCGGATGCCGTCCGCACCGCGACCGAGACCCTGTCCCGCCTCACCGACTACCTGCGCGACACCCCCGAGCCGAAGCAGGCGCTCGCCCTGGCCGAGCCGCTGCTGGACGAGTACACGGGGCTTCCCGTCCAGCTCGCCGACGCCCTGCGCGCCCTGGCCCGCGCCGTACAGGAACACCCGGACATCCCGCACAGCCTCGAAACCGACCTGCTGGTCACGGAGTTGCGCACCGCCGCATGGGAACAGGCCGACCAGCACACCCTCCACTACGTCCTCGACGACCTGCGCGCGCTGCACGCCAGCGCCTCCGGCACCGAAGCGGAGCACGGCCCGTGCCGGTGAGCGAACAGCAGCTCGCCGCCTTCGCCGACCAGCTCCCCCGGCACATCCCCCTCGACACCAGCCCCCGCCACCTCGCCGGCGCCGGCGATGCCCGGCACGTCACCCACGCACTCGCCGCGGCCGGATGGGCCCGCACCTCCGACCCGTTCAGCCCCGAGATCATCCTGCGCAGCCCGCAGGGCCGGTGCACCCTGCACTTCGACCCGCAGTCCGTCACCTCCGCATGGTGGCGGCTGCGGGCCGAGTCCACCGACACCGAGCCGGGCTGGTACGCCGAGTTCGGTGAACTCGTGCCCGCCGAAATCCTCGGCCGCCTCACCGACGCTCTCACCACCCCGCCGCCGCCCCGGCCGCCGGACCCGTTCCAGGCCCTGAAGTCGGCGGGATGGCTGTTGAGCGACGCGAGGACGGCCCACTCCCCTGACCGCATGTGCCACGTAGAACGCTGTCCTGATCAGGAGGACCTCCGGGGGTTCTGGCACGTCGAAACCTGCGAGCCGGGACACGGCACGCTGCTGGGCCCCCGCATCTGGCACGCCCGGTTCGACGGCCAGGTCCCCGACCACCTCGTGGGCGCCTTCATCACCGGGCTCGCCGATCCCGCCCCGCTCCAGCGCGGCATGTTCGACCGCACCGCCCACCACAGCGTCGTGCAGGAACCCAGCCCGCACACCCCCGAACAGGTCGTCGCCGCACACGCCAACCGGCTCGCCGCCATCCGCACACAGGCCCGCGCCGCCCGCCGACAGCAACCGCCCCACCCCGCCACGGCCGGCGCGCCCCGCCTGTCCGGCCGCCCGCCGCTGCCCCGTTAGGACCCCCGCCGTCTCTCCCGACCCCACCACTCACCGCGAATTCCTGCAGCACCTCGACGACTACGTCCGCGACAGCAAGACGATCCTCGACGCCTGGGACGCCTACTCCGACGAGCACACCGACCTCGACGGCTGGCCGCACGACGACCACACCTACGGGCTGCGCCAGAGCCAGCGCGACGCCGACACCGCCGAAGCATTCGACAACATCCGGGCAGGAGCCCGCCACCTGCTGGCCACCGCCGACACACAGCTGCGGAGCATGCCGACCGGTGCGGTGCAGAGCCACTGGATATACCGGCTCGGCGTCCTGCACACAGCGCTCGACCGCCTCGATGCCCTGCACGAACAATGGCTGCTCACGCGCGACAGCCTGCCCGCCGACGCCCAACCCGGCACCCCCCTTTTCAACGACGCCCTCGCCGAGCACCACGCCGAATCCTGGAGCTACCTGGACGACTGGGCCACCCACGGCCACGTCCTTAAGGACATCAACTCCGCAGCCCGGTGCGCCTCCACGCCCCTGGCCCCACCCCCGACCGCCGTCGCCGCGCCCGGCCGGTCCCCCTCGGTACGGAGGTGACCGTGCCCGCGGCACCCGAGACCTTCGAGGCCGGCTCCATCGCCCCGCGCCGCCTGCCCGGCGGGCGAAGACCACCCGCTGCCGCCTACTCGTCCTGGACGAATCGGGATGCTGGCGTCCGGCCCGGCCGCCGCTGAAGCGTTCTGCCCGGTGACCGTTGCCGCCTCCGAGCGCAAGGCCGTCATCGTGGCTGCCACCGGCGCCCACCGGGCTTCGGCTCGATCGGGCCCAAGAGGCGCGCCACGACGACCGTCGTCCGGCTGCTGCACCACGTGCATCTCGTGCTGCCCTCCGGCAGCAGTCTCCGGCTCACCAGGCAGCCGCTGGCAAAGGCGGCAAGCCACGGCACTGATTCTCCGTCTGTTCCGCCGCCTGTGCACAGCCCTGCCGGGTGGCGCGGCACGAGGCAAGTGGGCACCTGCTCGGCGCCGCCCGGCCGGAAGACCTGCTTGCATCAGCGCGACGGCGCGCAACAAGGGCGCCCGGGCACCGGAACACGCGGGGCCACCGCGCTCACCGATCTGAGTCTTGCCGTGCACCGGCAGTCCGCTCAGCACCGCGACCAGCAGCCCGCATCTCGTGCCCCACACGCATCGGGACGTCCCCGTACAGGTCGCCGCCGCCCTGGAGGACCACGTCCGCGCCCCGTCATGTGCCGCGACGACCCGCAGGCGGGCCGAGCGCTCCGCCACGGCCACCGACCGGGAACAGCCGCCCCCTTCATCCCCGCCCGGAAGCACGTAGCCCCTTTGCCTCCCTCCTCCAACAGCTCCGACGGGTACGACATCGCCTTCCGGCTCCTCCTCGGAGTCCTCGCCGTCGTCGTCCCCCTCTCGAACCTCGCCTGGCTGTCCGGCAACATCACCGCCCACCTCACCGGCCTCCCGTGGGCGCCCTACCAGCCGACCGCAGCCCTGCTCCACCCTGACCAGCTCTGGCCCCACGCCACAGAAACGTCCCTGCTCGTCGGCGCCCGCGTCATTCCCGTCGCGGTCCTCCTCGCCCTCGGCGCCGCAGCCGGTGTCCTGTGGTCCCGCCACAAGAACCGCGGCAGCAGCCGGAAGAAGAAGATCACCGGCATGGCCAAGGCGCGGGATATCGAGCCGCTGATGGCCAAGGCGATCGAGTCCAAGGCGCGGTCCCTGCGCCCGAGTCTGAAGGACACCAAGCACATCGCCGCCAGGGACACCGGCATCCTTCTCGGCAATCTCCAAGGCACCCCGCACGAGGTGCGGATGGGTTACGAGGACGTCGCCGTTGCGATCATGGCTCCGCGATCGGGGAAGACCACGTCGCTGGCGATCCCCTCCATCCTGTCCGCCCCCGGCCCCGTCCTGCTGACCTCGAACAAGGCGGCGGGCGATGCCTACACCACGACGCTCGACGCCCGGGCGCAGGTAGGACGGGTGTGGTCGATGGACCCGCAGCAGATCGCCCACGCCGCCCGCGCCATGTGGTGGAACCCCCTCGCCACCGCGAAGACCCTGGACGGTGCCAACAGGCTGGCCGGCCACTTCGTCTCCGCCTCCGTGGACGCCTCGCAGCAGGGCGACTTCTGGTCGAAGGCCGGTTCCAACATCCTCTCGCAGTTGCTGCTGGCCGCGGCCCTCGACGAGCGGCCGATCACCGACATCATGGCCTGGCTGGCCTTCCCCGCCGACCGTACCCCGCTGGACATCCTGCGCGATCACGGCTTCGCCGCCGTCGCCGCCCAGCTCAAGGGCACTGTCGAGGGTCCGCCCGAGACCAGGGACGGCATCTTCGAGACGGCCCGCCAGTACGCCGCGGCCCTGCTCAACGCAGAGATCTCGGAATGGGTGACGCCACAGAAGGACGTCGCCGAGTTCCGGCCGTCGCAGTTCGTCACCTCCACCGACACCCTCTACCTGCTCAGCAAGGACGGGGGCGGCGGCGCTTCGGCACTGATCGCGGCGTGTGCGGACGCGGTGATGCGGGCGGCAACCGCCGAGGCCGAACGCGCCGGCGGACGCCTGGACCCCCCGGCCCTCGCGATCCTCGACGAGGCGGCCAACGTGTGCAAGATCAGCGACTTGCCGGACCTGTACTCCCACCTCGGCAGCCGTGGAATCATCCCCCTCACCATCCTTCAGTCCTACCGGCAGGGCCAGAAGGTCTGGGGGGACGCGGGCATGGACGCCATGTGGTCCGCCTCGACCGTGAAGGTCATCGGCAGCGGGATCGACGATCCGGACTTCGCGGACAAGCTGAGCCGCATGATCGGCGACCACGACGTGGAGACCACCTCCACCTCGCACTCGGAGTCCGGGAAGTCGACCTCCATCTCGATGCGCCAGGAGCGGATCCTGCCCGCCGATGCGATCCGCGCCCTGGCCAAGGGCACCGCCCTGTGCTTCGCCACCGGTATGCGCGCCGCCATGCTCGACCTGCGCCCCTGGTATGCCGAGCCCGGCGCCCAGGAGCTGTCCGCCGCCTCCGCCCTCGCCTCGAAGGCCATCACCGAGCGCGCCGTCGCCAAGGCCGCCCCGGCAAAGTCCGACTTCACCACGGCCGTCTGAACCCCGGCGCTGCCACCGCCAACGGCGGCAACTCCCCGCACGCGACCACCGCTTTGCCCCTTCGGAGACCATGGCCTTTATCGACCACAACGACGTCGTCATCGGATCCACCGACGACGGCCACACCTTCGTCCTGCTCAACCGGGCCCTCCCCGCGGCCCAGCGCATCCTGACCGACCACGGCTTCACCTCCCATCAGCCCAGCGGTCCGGGCCGCCCGCTGTACCTGCTGCCGCCCGCCTACGCCGGCGAGCAGGCCCACACCCGCACCGGCGAAGCCATGCATTTCCTCTTCCAGCACACCTGGGACGTGTCCGACCTGAGCTGGACCACCCGCTGGAGCCCGAGCGAGCCGCTGCCCGAACCGGACGTCCACTTCGACGTCTCCGGCGACCGCGTCACCGCCACCGCCCGCACCGACGCCGCGCGCCGCATACTGGCCCGCCACGGCTTCACCGCCAGCCAGGACGGATACGCCCTGCCCGCCGACGCGGAGGAAACGCGACAGCTCGGCGCGGTCGTCCAAGCGGAGATCGCCCTGTACATGGAGAACCTGGGCGGCCGCATCGGGCTCGGCTTCCGCACTCCCGCCGACATCCCCGCCGCCCCCGCCCGCACGAGCGGCCACACGACCACACCGCCCGCAGCCCCGGCTCCTGACCGGCCGCGCCGTACCCGCTGACAGCTCAGGCGACGTGCCGAGCAGACCTCCAGCCCCGCCCCGCCTCTCCGCGGCGACACCCCGACCACTGAGAACCTCGCTTGCGCATCTCCACTCCACCTGCCGGTGCCGCGCACCGGCTGTATCTGAGCCAGCTTTCCGACTACCTGCACAACAGCGAGCAGATCCAGACCGCCTGGGAACACTATTGCGCCGAGCACAGCGATCCGGAGACTCACCAGCCGTTCGACGACGACGCCTACGGCCGCAGGCAAAGCCAGCGGGCCGAAGCCACCCTGGCCGCCTTCGGCCGTGTGTACTACCACGCCGACGAGCTGGTGTCTCTCGCGGAGCAACAGCTCCTCCAACTGCCTGCCTCCGACCGCACGCGGCACTACGCCTGGCGGCTTGTTCTCCTCAACGTCAGCACGCAGCGCCTGTACGAGGCCCGCGATGCCTGGCTCGACGACCGCCACAAGCTGCCGGAGGCCGCCGTGCCGGGAAACGCGGCGTACGAGGAGCCGCTCGCTGAGTTCCATGCCAAAGCCTGGCTCTACCTCCACCAGTGGACCTTTCACGGCCGGTCCCTCATCGAGATCAACCAGCTGGCGCAGAAGGAGCCGCACGCATCCCCCGCTCCCGCCAAGGCGCCGCCAGTGCCCGAGCCGACCGCGAAGCCGTCCGCGCCGCGCCGGTGACCATCGTGAACGCCCCGCCGCAGCCCCCGCATCGAACGGAACCGCCCCGCCGCAGATGACCACACCCACCGCCCCGGCCGAACAGCTCCTGCTCCTGGGAGGCGACTTCGCCCGCCACAACGATTATCTGTCCCGCCTGCGGCTCGACAGCCTCAGTCCCGCGAGCGCCCTCACGCAGCAGGCCACCTCCACCCAGCACCTGGCCCGATCGGCGCTGGACATCATCGATGGCCTCAACACCCAGCAGATGCACCACAGCCCGCAAATCCGCACCGTGTACGCGCGGGTCCGGCGGCTCGCCCACCTGGCCACCGACGCAGCCGACCATCTCCTGGACGCCGAGGACATCCTCGACGACACCTACGCCGGCGTGCCCGTCAAGGGCGACGGCCCCCTGCTGACCTACCGGCAGGCCCTGCAGATGGCCAACAGCCGCCTCGTCCTGGTCCGGAAACTGACCGCACCGGCCCCCCATGACACGCTGACAGCCGCCGAACTCTTCGTCACCGAACAGCGCCGCCAGGGCGACATCCCCCCGCGGCAGCCCCCCGCCTTCTCCCCCGCGCAGCACGCCGCGCTGCGTGCGGTGGCGCGCGGCGAGGTGACGATCGCCGATGACAAGCCGTACCGGCGCCGCGATGACCGGCGCATCACCATCAGCACCCTGCGCTCGCTGGAAGCCCGCGGTCTCGTCGCCCGCGAGAGGTGCCCGCTGTGGCTCCACGACGAGCGGGTGCACCTGAGCACCGACGGCCGCCGCGACCTGGCCGCCACTTTCGGAAGGCCCCCGGCCCCCGCGCGCACCGCCACCCGCCCGGCACCGGCGCCCAAAGCCACCACCAGCCGCTCTCGCTGACCCCTGCTTCCCAGGAGATCCCACGCCCACCGACGACGCACCCACACCGCACGCCCCCACCGCCACACCCCTTCCGCCGCCGGTACCCAACGTCACTGAGAAGTCATCTGCGGTGCGCCGATGACGCACGCGAACGGCCGCCAGGAGAGCACCGTGGTCTTCATCGACCTGGCCGAGCAGACTCGCTTCCTCGGTCAAGTGGCTCCCACCCTGGAATCGCTGCGGTCAAAGGTGGAACAGGTCCGTGCCGGAAAGATCGCCAAACCGGTTCGCGAGCTGGCCCCGGTCGCCGTCCGGGCACAGGAGCTGGCGACGCGGTGCACGCAGCACCTCGCGGATTTGTCGACCAGCCAGTACGCGCTCATGAAGGACGGGCACGAGAACCTCGCCGAACTCGCCGAGGTCTCGGCCCAGGTATCGCTCGCCGCCGCCATGTGCACCCTCGCCATCCACACCCGCACCGAAGTGCTGCTGTACGAGGACGCCGATGAGACCCCGCAGGCGAGCCGACGCATCCTCAACGACGCCGCCGAGCGGATGAATGCCTCTGCCAAGGCATACCGCACGCTGGCGCAACGGCTCTCCCGCCGCCTGGCCTCCACCGCCGCCCAGCGCGAGGACCAACAGCTCATCGACCGCGCCCTCGCCAACCCCCCGGCCACCACCACGCCAGCCACAGCAGCACGTACAGCGGCCAACGGCCCATGTCCGACCCCCCCCCACCCCGCACAGCCGCGCCAAGAACACACTGACCGCGACCGGCACCCCGAACGCGATAACACCCGCCGGAGTGTCCGTCACCGAACGGCGCCGTCAGGGCATCGCCAGCCGCCGGCCCTTTCCGCTGCGCAAGAGGCCGCGCTGCGCGCCGCCGAACGGAGCGAGATGACGATCACCGGCGGCAAACCGTACGACCGCATCCAGCCACAGGCTCCAGCGCTCACCGCCGCCACCAGCGCCCATAACCACCGCCCCCGGTCCCACTGACCCCGCCCCAGGAGACCTCACGCCCACCGACGACGCACCCACCCCGCACGACATCGCCCTCGCCCTCGCCGCCCAGCTCGACCCAAACGCCGCGCCCCGCGACGTGATCGCCAGTTTCAGCGCGCGCCGCCTTGCCGACCCCCGCTTCCGCTACAGGGGCTCCGGCGGCCCGGTCACCGTCGTGGCCCGCTCCCTGCACGCCCGGCTATACGGCCTGCCGACCGCACCTACGCCGCTGCCCACAGCCCTCGACGAACTCCTCCAGGCCCTCGGGACCGTGCACAACGGCGATCAGCAGCAGGCGGTACTGGCCCAGCTCGCCGAACAGCTCCGCAACGCCGCCCAGATCCTCGAACGGGCCCGGGACAACGCGCGCCAACTGCCCACCCCCACCTGGGAATGGCTGCGCGACGCCACCGACACCACCCGCCACCTGGCCGACGGCCTCGACGCCGTACGCCCCTCCTTCACCACACCGCACGCCCCCACCGCCACACCCCTTCCGCCGCCGGTACCCGCCCCGCCCCGCGCTGCCCCCGCCCGGCGCTGACCCCCGCCCCTCCTGCGGGCGCCCCGTTCACCGCAAGGACACCCGATTTCCGCCACCCTCGCCTTCAGATCCATCCCGCTCGGCGCCGGAACTCAATCCAGCGCATTGCATCTCGCCTTGTCGGACGTGGCCATCCGCGCCGGCAACGCCCGCGCCAACGCCGCCGGCAACCGACTGCTCGGCCAGGCGTTCCTGCACCGCTCCCGCGTCCCGCTCGACCAGGCCCCCATCGACCACGTCACCGCCGCCGAACGGGCAACGCGCCAGGCCGAACCCGGCGACCCGGACCCGGACCCCGACGCCCTCGTCGCGCTGGAGGACGACGGCGTGGCCGACGGCTGCTCGCCCTGGGCCTGCCGCGGCGAGCAGCCGACACGGGACGGCCTCGGGCTGGCCGCGTGATCGTGGACCTGTTCGCCGGGCCCGGCGGCTGGTCACACGCCCTGTCGCTGCTCGGCGTCCGGGACGTGGGCCTGGAATGGGACGAGTGGGCCTGCCGGACCCGGGCGGCGGCAGGCCAGCTGACGCTGCGCACCGATGTCGCCCGCTACCCGGTGCGGCCGTTCGTCGGCCGCACCACCGGGGTGATCGCCTCGCCGCCCTGCCAGGCATGGTCCATGGCCGGCAAACGCCTGGGCCTCCTCGACCAGCCCCTCGTTCACCAGGCCGTCACCGACCTCGCCGCCGGACGCGACACCCGCGAAGCGCTGCTCGCCCGCTGCCGGGACGAGCGCTCGCTGCTGGCCGCCGAGCCCATGCGCTACCTCCACGCCCTGAACCCAGTCGGCCAGCCGGAATGGGTCGTGATGGAGGAGGTCCCCGACGTCTTGCCCCTGTGGAAGCAGTACGCGGCCATCCTGCGCTCGTGGGGGTTCTCCGTGTGGGCCGGGATCCTCAACGCGGCCGACTTCGGCGTGCCCCAGACGCGGCGGCGGGCCATCCTGCTCGCCTCCCGCACCCGCCCGGCCGTACCGCCGGAGCCCACGCACGCCCGCGTTCCGGAACCGCCCACGCTCTTCGGCCCGGGCCGAGCACGCTGGGTGTCCATGGCCGAGGCCCTCGGCTGGGGCGCCACCGACCGCCCCGTGCCCACCCTGTGCGCCGGAGGCGGACCCGGCGGCGGCCCCGAGCCCTTTCCTTCCGGCTCGCGCAAGACCCTCGCCGACGCCCGCGACCGCGGCACCTGGCAGCACCCACCCCCCGCCGCCGGCGCCCGGCGCCCGCGGCGCAGCACACGGACCGGCGCACCGGCCGGCACCTCGCCTGGCTGGGCGTGGGCGCTGCGCACCAACAGCCAGACCAACGCCACCGTGCGCCGCGCCGACGAGCCCGCCGGCACCCTGTTCTTCGGGCACCGCGCCAACGAGTGCATCTGGGTCGCCGAACCCGCCACCAGCGAGGCGGACGAACAGGGCACGGCCCCGGAGACGATCCGCATAACCGCCCCGGAGGCGGGTGTGCTGCAGACCTTCCCCGCCGACTACCCCTGGGCCGGGAACAAGGGCCAGATTTTCTCCCAGATCGGCAACGCCGTCCCGCCCCGGCTGGCCGCCCACCTGCTGTCCCCGCACCTCGGCCGCACCCTGGGCCCCGACGACTTCTCCCTGGCCGCCTGATGCCCCGCACTCCCGACCCCGTCGAGGACGACCTCGACACCATCCCGCCGCCGCACCCGGTGTTCCATGTCGAACAGGCCCTCCTTGGCGCGCTCCTCCTCGAACCGCAGCGACTCGCCAGCGTGACCGGGATCTGCCCCGACTCGTTCTCCACCGCTGCGCACGCCGCCCTGTTCGCCGCGATCGGATCCCTGCCGGCCCCCGACCCGGCCGAGCACGCGAAGAACACCAAGTGGCTCGACCAGGTGCTCGCCGCCGCCCACCACCAGGCGTGCGGGCTGTCCGCCACCTATCTGCACGCCCTGGTCCAGGTCTGTCCGTGGCCCCGGCACGCGCCCGCGTACGCGCGGATGATCGAAGCAGAGCACGCACGGCGCCGCTTGAAAGCCGCAGCCCAGCGCATCACGTACACCGCGCGGAACACCTCGCTCCCTCAACGAGTGGCCACGACCCTCGTCGAAGCCGATGCCCTCGCCGCCGTGGTGGACGACATCGCCGCCCGCTTTCCGCCGCACTCCGGATCGCTTCCCCGCACCCCCGCACCGCCGCTCGCCGCAAACCACGACGAACAGGCGGGCGACGAGGAACGACTGCTGCTCGCGACCGCCACCGCCTGCCCGAGCAGCGTCGCTCAGATGCGGTGGCTGGCCCCCGGCGACTTCACGCATCCGCTGCACGCCGGGCTGTGGCAGTGCCTGACCGCCCTGACCCGGCGCGGCACTCCCGTCGACCCCGTGACGGTCCTGTGGGAGGCGCAGCACCGCGGCCTTCTGGACGCCGGGGCCGAGCCGAGGGGGCTGCTGGTTCTGCTCGCCGGACCGGTCGGCTCGCCGGAGCACTGGGGCGAGCGCATCCTCCAGCGGTCCGTCCTCGGGGCCGCCCACCACATCGGCAGGCGCATCGAGGCGTTCACCAACGATTCGGCCACCACCCCGTACCAGCTCGTCATCGGCAGCCGCCGCGCTCTTGCCGACCTTTCCGCCGTACGTACCCGGTGGCAGCACGCCACCTCACCTGAGCCGTCGAGGAAGCCGGCGCACACCCGGTCCAAAGCTGCGCCCCGGGCCGGTCCGCCGACCACAGCTCCACCCGCCGCACGCATCTCCCGCTGACCCCGAGCCCGCCGGTGGCGCCCTCGTAGTCCAGCCACCGCCCGAAAAGAGCGGTAATAGGCGGCCGGGAGCTGGGCCATCGTTGAGGGACAGGTTGCCCACCCGGCGGCCGACAGCTCGCCGGAGCGGTCTCGGTCGGCGGAGAACGCCAGAGTGCCGACGGCCCGCAGCCGGTTGCCGATTACAGGCATGAGCCGGGCGGAGGTTGGGGGATCACAGGGCACCGTCCGGCAGCGGCGTAAAGGTACCCATGTCCGGCGGGCCACCGTTGCTCCAGACCAGCGCAGACCGCTGCCCGCCCACCTGGACTATTCGGGCCTCAACACCCAGCGGAAGGCCAGTACGCAGACCCGTCCGAATGCCGTCAGGAAGCCGACCGTCGAAAGGCCCCACCGTACCCAGGCAAGCCACTGATCAGTGAGGGCGGCAAGTGCGACACCGCCCAACAGCGTCAGCACGACCAGGCGGAAGGCGAAGACGGCAATGCGGGCTCCCCGTGTCAGGGGGGCATCCAACAGCGACGGGCGGTGGGCGGCTCCGCTGCGCTTATCGTGACGCTCCCTTCCGCCAAGCGACGACGACAGGAAAGGTGCCCGGGTCCGGGCACCTTTCCTGTGCTTTCTAGCAGTGAATACCCAGTTAGCCAACCTGGGGAGTCCCGCACCATGAAGGACCACCGTCGCTTCTGCCCACACCGTCAGGGCGCTTCCCTGTGCGCAATCCCACACGTCCCGGCAGCCAGGCGTGGTGCCACCGGTCCGGCGAAGCGCCAACGGCAAGGGGTGAGCAAGGTGCGCGTCGTACAACCTGCTGCACCGAAGCGGAACGCAGTGGACTACGCCGAACCTCAATACTGACGCATCCGCGCCGCTGATTCGCCATCATTTCCTGTTTCGGATAGCCATTTGATGAGGCATCACAAGCTCTCTCCGCCGCCCGAGCCCGTGCGTTCCCATAGCCGTCGCGACGACTTCGCCCCTTTGGTCGCGAGGTGGTTGCGCAATGGCGCGCGGACCCTAATGGCTGCCGCTGACAACGCCTCAATCGCCGCCTGAAGATCATTTTGCGTGCTCCAATCGGCCCTGCTTGCATGTCGGTCACCTCGCCGCCCCTGTGACGCCGGCGGGCCCCTTTGTCTGTCCATTCAATAAGAGAAGGCGGCATGTCCTACCCGTTTTCCGTGGCCGATGATGGCTGGATTCCCGTGCGGGTCCGTTGTGACCTGGACGCCGGCGAGACCGAGGAACTGCGGTCCCTGGTGCCGGAGGCCAGCCCCGGAGGATGCGTCCGGGTGGGTCTGCGCTGTCTCTTCCAGGGCGCCCATCTGTTCACCGACCTCGACTTCACGGTCCCTCCGGTCGAGGCTGTCGCGCGTCGCCTGCTCGCCGCGGTGACCGCACGGGTGTCGGGCCTGGACACCGGCACCTCCCGCCAGTGGCCTGACGCACGTGACGACCTCCTGGCCACCGGGCGGTTCGACGCGGATCGCGTGGACAAGTACCTGACGACCCACGCGCACCGCCTGAACCTGTACGACGGCACGCAGCCGTTCCTCCAGGACATCCGGCTCGCGCAGGAGTGCGGCAAGGGGCAGGCGCCCGGCCGGCTGGTGATGGACCGCCCCTCGGGGAACAACGCGGTGTGGACCACGCACCTCGCCCAGGACGTGCCGGTGCCCGGGCCGGATGCGGTGCAGTGGCTCCTGGCCTGGTACGGATACGGCCCGTCCGGCACCGCCACGCCCCGCACCCACGCCTCCCGCAGCAGCGGTTCCTGTAAGGCCGGACCGTACCGCTCGCTCGTCTCCTACTTCCCGCACGCGCCAGAGCGGCTGTTCCTGTCGCTGGTGGCGTCCGTGCCCGGCCCGTCGGCCTGGCCCACCGGTCCGGGCCCGGACCTGGCGCCGTGGGAGAGCGATGAGCTGCCCGACCCGCTGGCCCCGGCCCCGGCGTGCGGGCCGGTGTCGCTGCTGACCGGCCGCACCGCCCACGCGCTGCTGCTCACCGGCGACGACGCCGGGCAGACCACCGGCTGCAAGATCACCTGGAACACCGCGGTCGACCTGCCGGCCGCCGTCGACCCCTACGTCATCGAGCGCACCAAGGGCGGGCCACTGCGGGCCGACCGGGCCCGCTCGGCCTGGCGCGACCTGGACGCCCTGCTGCTGAAGACCCAGCCCGGCTCGAAGACCACGCTGCGGCGCCCCACGGTCTTCGACGCCGTAGCCGAGCTTGCCCCGGCCGTCCAGCGGCAGCTGGGGGTGCGGGTCCTGGCCTGGGACCAGCACCGCCAGGAGAAGGACAACCAGTGGTACGCCGCCACCACACCCCCCGTCCTGCAGCACATCGAAGAGTCTGACGCGCAGGGCGCAGCGGCCATCGCCGCCGCCCGGCGCAGCGCCGAGGCCACCGCCGGCGACTTGGCCCGCGCCCTGTCGGCTGCCTGGCTCGGCATCCACGCCAAGCGGGATCCCCAGCAGCGGCACGGCTTCGTGGAGGCGGCGCGCACCCAGTTCTGGGAACGCGCCGAGGAGGAGTTCTGGCAGGCCGTCCGTGCCCCGGCCCCGGGCCGGCGGCCCGCCTTCCGGCGCCTGGCCCTCGAACGGTTCGACCAGGCCACCGCGACGCTGAAGACCACCGTGCACGGGATGAGCGCGGTCGCCAAGGCCCGAGCCCGGCTGACCCGGCCCCGCACATGACCCCGTTCCTCCGTACCCACGCACCCCGTTCGACCAGGAAGAGGACGCGATGAGCACCACGGCCGCCACCGCTGATACCGACAGCGCGCCCGTGCCTCCGACATGGCTCGCCCGCCACGTTGCCTTCATGGAACACGTGGCCGAGGTGTGCAGCAGCCCCGGGGGACGCAGTGATCTGCGCACCGGGCAGACCCGCCGGGGGCTGGCCGAGCCGTGGCTCATGCTCCCGCACCTGCAGTCCCGCCTCCCGCGCGGCCTGCCAGAGCGCAAGACGGCCTATCTGGCGGCGGCGGCCATGTTCGCCGCCCACGCCCCCAGCCCGGCCAGCACCACCGCGCAGGCGGCCAGCGTGTATGACGCCCGGCGCGGCAACCTCGGCTGGTCGCTGGCCCGGGCGGTGCGCAGCGGGCTGCTGAGCCAGGACACCGCCACCGAACTGCTGCAGCTGATGGCCCGCCAGCGCCGCCTGACGGGTCTGCTGCACCACTTGCAGCCCCTGGTCGACCGGCTCGCCGCCGAGCAGGTCCCGCTGTCGTGGCCGCACCTGCTGCGCGACCTGACCCGCTGGACGCGCTACCGCACCGAGGTGGCGGACCAGTGGATGTCCAGCCACTACGACCCCGCCGACACCACCGAAGACACTGCCGAGGAGCACACCGCGTGAGCATCTTCATCGACATCCACATCGTCCACAGCTTCCCGCTGTCCAACCTCAACCGCGACTACTACGGATCGCCGAAGGTGGCGGTCTACGGAGGTGTGGAGCGGGGCCGCATCTCCTCGGCCGCCCTCAAGCGCGGCTCACGCACCGAGATCGAGAAGTTCCTCGGGGACAAGGCGCTGCGCACCCGCCGGGTGCCCGGCCAGGTCGCGGCCGAGCTGGAAACGCGCGGCTGGACGGCCGAGGAGGCCGCCGAGGCCGGACGCAACGTCGCGCTGGCCGCGGACGTCGGCGGGCTGGGCATCGAGGAGGCCGGCACCACCAACGTCATGCTCTACCTGCCGGCCGCGGCCATCGGCGCCCTGGCCGACCTGGTGGAAGACCAGCGGACGCAGATCGACGCCGCCGCCAAGGGCGCCCTCGCGGAAGCCAAGGCCGGCAAGAGCAAGAAGTCCAGGACGAAGGCGGACCGGGAAATCGCCAAGCGGATCCAGGAGGTGCTGGCCACCCGCAACGCCTCCATCGCCGCCTTCGGCCGGATGCTCGCCAACGCGCCCGAGGTCACCGTCGACGGCGCCATCTCGGTCGCGCACGCCATCACCACCCATGCCACCGAAGAACAGAGCGACTTCTTCACCGCCGTCGATGACGTCCCCGGTGACGACAACGGCTCCGCCCACATGGGCCACGGCGCCTACACCTCCGGCAGCTTCTACAAGTACAGCTCCATCAGTCTCGACGGCCTGGTCACCAACCTGGGCCACGACCGCGATGCCGCCCGGGAGCTGGTGCGCGCCTACCTCGCCGAATTCGCCGTCCATGTGCCCCGGGCCAAGAAGAACAGCACCGCGCCCTTCACGCCGCCGGCCCTGGCTTACGTCACCGTCCGCAGTGACCGGCCCGTCAGCCTGGCCGGTGCCTTCGAGGCGCCCGTCGTCGCCGACGAGAGCACCGGCTGGACCTCGCCCAGCATCAAGCAGCTCGACGAGCACGCCCAGGCCGTCAACGCCTTCTTCGGTCCCGAGCCCGTCATCGCCGCCGCCTACACCGGTACCGCCGCGGGTCTCGCCTCCCTGACCTCGCTGGGCCGGCACATACCCCAGCTGTCCGACCTGGCCGAGACCATCACCACCGCGGCCTTCGACGCGGAGGAGCCGAAGTGAGTGCCGGTCTCCTGCTGCACCTGTCCGCGCCGCAGCAGTGCTGGGGCGGCGGCCAGGGCGGGCGGGTACGCGACACCCACGCCCACCCCACCCGCAGCGGCCTGACCGGGCTGATCGCCGCCGCCCAGGGACGCCCCCGCGGCAGCGACCTGAGTGACCTGGCCTGCCTCGGCTTCACCGTGCGCGTCGACCGGCCCGGACAGCGCCTGCTGGACTTCCACACCGTCGGAGGCGGCTACCCCGCCGAGCACACCGTCATGAACGCCAATGGCGGACGGCGCGGCACCGCCCTCATCTTCGAGGACTGGTACCTCAACGACGCGGCCTTCAGCGTCGCCGTCACCGGACCCGCCAGCCTCATCACACAGGCCGCCGCCGCCCTGCGCCACCCCGTCTACCCGCCGCACCTGGGCCGCCGGGCCTGCCCGCCGGACACCCCGGTGCTCATCGAACAGACCCAGGACGCCGAGCACGCCCTGCATCACCTGCCGCTGCACCGCGAGGCGCCCCAGCGCGCCGACTGCGTCGAGACCGTCTTCCTCAGCGAAGCCCCGCCCGAAGACGAGCCGTCCCTGCCGGCCACCCGGACCGTGCGCGACGTGCCCCTGCCCGACCGGGCCTTCGGCTCCCGCAACCTCTGGGAAACCCGCCGCCACCTGCCCAGCACCCTGTGCGCCGGCACCGGCACCGCCTACCTGCGCCGCCTGACCCAGTACCGCCAGGGCCGCTGACCACCGAGCCCGCCGTCCGCACCGCAACGGAACCCGACATGACCACCACCCTCGCACCGCCCGCGACCGCACATCTCACCAAGATCCAGATCAACCCCCGATCCGACGATGCGGGCCCGGACCTGACCAACGCCCAACGTCTCCACCACCGGGTCCTCAGCCTCACCCCCGACCCGTCCGGCACCGAAACACGGCAGGCGGCAGGGGTCCTCTACCGCCTCGAACGCGACCGCACCAAACACACCCTCCTCATCCAGTCCACCGCGCCCCTGGACCTGACCCAGCTGCCAGCGGACTACGCCACCGCCACCGACCACCGCGACATCACCCCCCTGCTCACCTGGTGCCAAGAAGGCCATGCCATCCGCTACCGGCTCGACGCAGCCCCCCAACGCTCCCGGCCCTCCACCACAACCGACGCCAAAGGCCGCCGCCACCGCGGCAAGCTCTTCCCCCTGTACGGCGAGGAGGCCACCGCCTGGTGGCACCACAAAGCCACCGAAGCTGGCCTCACCCTCGACCCCGACACCCTCCTCGCCGCGAGCCAGCCCGCGATCTTCGGCCGCAAAAAACACCCGCACGAGCCCGGCCGGATGCGCTTCCACATGCCGGTATCGCGCTTCGAAGGCCACGCCACCATCACCGACCCCGACGCCCTCCGCACAGCCATCACCACCGGAATAGGCCGAGCCCGCGCCTACGGAGCAGGACTCCTGTCCATCGCCCCCTCCCGGTAACCCCGACGACCACGCCCCCGCACCAACCCCCGACACGAACCTTGATAACGAAACAGCAAAGCCACCCAAGCACCGCAGGTCGCGAAGGGTCCGACCCGCACGCGCAGGTATCGACCGCCGGCTTTGCCCATGACCTCCATGAGGGTGTTGTCCGACCCGCACGCGCAGGTATCGACCGCCGTCCGTTTCCGCGATTAGGACGAGACCGTCGTCCGACCCGCACGCGCAGGTATCGACCTCAACACCGCCTACTCAGGCGACGAGTCCCTGAGTCCGACCCGCACGCGCAGGTATCGACCGAGATGCCACGTCTCCCCCAGTGTGAAGCGCTCGTCCGACCCGCACGCGCAGGTATCGACCGCCGACGCCCAGCCGCTCATGTAGCGGCCCGACGTCCGACCCGCACGCGCAGGTATCGACCGCAGGTGCAGGTGCCGTCGACGGGCTGGGGCGTGTCCGACCCGCACGCGCAGGTATCGACCGGTATCCCTCCGCGCGGGTCGCCCCGACATCGGGGTCCGACCCGCACGCGCAGGTATCGACCGGCCGGCGAGGTAGCCGCCGCCCTCGCCGAGCGGTCCGACCCGCACGCGCAGGTATCGACCGATCGCGTCCATGAACCTGGGCTCGGTACGGGTGTCCGACCCGCACGCGCAGGTATCGACCGTTCGACGCCGCCGAGACCGGCGCGCGGGCCGAGTCCGACCCGCACGCGCAGGTATCGACCGTCCGCTACCGCATCGGCCACGATCGCCGCCGTGTCCGACCCGCACGCGCAGGTATCAACCGGCGGGGTTCTCCATCCCCGCACTGCCACACGTGTCCGACCCGCACGCGCAGGCATCAACCGACGGCCGCGGACCAGCGGCCGCCCGCGTCGGCGCCCGATCCGCACGCGCAGGTATCGACCGCCCCGGGCGGCCATCCCCACGCCGAACCGCAGGTCCGACCCGCACGCGCAGGTATCGACCGCACACCCCGGGCAGTTGGCTGGTGGACCTCTCGTCTGACCCGCACGCGCAGATATCAGCTACCGCTGAGGAGCCCGGTCGATGCGCGGCCGAGGACCGACCTGCACGTGTAGGTATCGACCGCCGACGGTGCCCTTGGCGAGGTCAGTTTCGACGCGTCCGACCTGCACGCGCAGGTATCAGCCGGACGCCGCTCCGGTGATCGCCCGTATCGACACGGCCGACCCGCACGCGCAGGTATCAACCGAGCGGATCGGCCTGCGGGGCCGGCGGCGGGGTGTCCGACCCGCACACGCAGGTTTCAGTCGGAGATCGCCAAATGAGCACGACGTTCCACGAGGTCCGCCCCGCACATGCAGGTATCAGTCGGCCGAGCTGGAGGCCGTGGGCATCCCCTGACGTCCGACTCGCACGCACCGGTTTCGACCCCAAGCTGACCGACTCCTGGGTGAGGCACTCGTGACCGACCCACACGCGCAGGTATCAACCGGCCCCTACGTTTGACCAGGATGTCGGGGTGCGGTCCGACCCGCACGGCGCAGGTATCAACCGCGGGCGGCCACCTGCTGCGCCGCGGCTTCGGGGTCCGACCCGCACGCGCAGGTATCAACCGACGGTGCCGCCGCGCTCGTCACGGAACTGATCGTCCGACCCGCACGCAGGTATCAACAACCGGGCGTCGAGTTGGGCAGCCTCCGGCGGGCGAGGTCCGACCCGCACCCGCAGGTATCAACCGTCGACCGGCTCGGCCTGCGACAGGTCCGGCTCGTCCGACCCGCACCCGCAGGTATCAACCGGTGGCCACCAGCGCCATGACGAGGGCGAGGGCGTCCGACCCGCACGCGCAGGTATCAGCCGCGCGCCGGATGCTCCACCGCGACCGCTGGCCGGTCCGACCCGCACGCGCAGGTATCAATCGGCTTTCTGCTCGGCCGAGATCGGCACGGTGACGTCCGACCCGCACGCGCAGGTATCAACCGGAAGGCCACGTCTTCCTGCTGCGGACCGCGTCGTCCGACCCGCACGCGCAGGTATCGACCGCCTAGGACCATGGGCGGTACGACCAACACCGGGTCCGACCCGCTCACGCAGGTATCAACCGGCATACGCCGAGCTGGGGCGCTCGGGCTTTGCGTCCGACCCGCACGTGCAGGTATCGACCGTCGGCGGCCCGCAGGTCATGGCGGAGCAGATCGTCCGACCCGCACGCGCAGGTATCAACCGGTCATCGAGCACCTGCGGGCATTCAGTGACGAGTCCGACCTGCACGCGCAGGTATCAACCGGCTCCTGCGGCGGCGTCCTGCCACTTCGCGAAGTCCGGCCCGCACACGCAGGTGTTAACCGAGGCCCATTTGCGTTCATCCAGCTAGAGCCTGGCCCGACCCGCACGTGCAGGTATCAACTGGCCGACGAGGTGATGCGGTGACGACCCCAGCGTCCGACCCGCACGCGCGGGTGCCGTCCGCCCTCTTCGACGCCGACGTAGCGGCTCCTGACCGCACGCATAGGCGTCTGCTTATACCAATTGAAATATTCACCGTCGATACCCCTGCCGTTCGCCAGAACGGTTTGGCTTCACTTGGAGGTTTTATGCCTGACAATTTCAACCCTGACCAAGACGTGTGGGGAAAGTGGGACGGCCTCCTCTTCCCTTACCCCTTGGGCTGCCACTTCCTCGATACTGCCGCAATAGCAGGGGAACTTTGGGACGCCTATCTCACGGAGCAACAACGTGCCGCTGTCGCCGACGCATTCGGTGTACCGGTGGCGGATGCTCGCGGGATGGTCTGTTTCTGGGCCGGGTTGCACGACTTGGGCAAGTGCTGCCCCGCGTTTCAGGGACAGCCGTCGGGCCCCAATCCGGCATTCCTCGCAACACCGGATTTCGCTGCTCCTCCCGGTTGGATGTTTGAGGGGGCGGTGCGGCACGAGCGGGTGACGCATTTGGTGTTGCCTTCGCTTCTGGCACCATACGGGTATGACGCGGAGTCGCGTCCGGGCAGGTCGGTGGCGCACCAGGTGGCGCAGATGCTTGGTGGGCATCACGGGGTGTACGGGGCGATGCTCGACCGGGTGTTGATGGCCGGCCCGGAGCAGGGTGAGCCGCGCGTGGGGGCCGCCGCGGGCTGGGCGCGGGAGCGGGCAGCGTTGGTGGGGATGCTCTACGAAGCGACCGGACGGCCGGTGGCTCCGGTACAGGTGGCGCCGGCCGGTGCGGCTGTCATGGTCACCGCTCTGGTGGTGCTGGCCGACTGGCTGGCTTCCAAAGCCGGCTGGGTACGTGCCCGGCTCGCCGAATGGAGGGCTGCCGACGGGAATTGGCAGGCGCACTACCGGCGGGCGGTTGGCCATGCGGCCCAGGCGGTGGCGGATGCCCAGTTGGCTGCGCCCCTGTGGAACCCGGCGGAATCCTTCGGCGAGGTCTTCCCTGCCGTTCGTCAGCCCTATCCGCTGCAGAGCGACGTCGGAGTGCGGTTGCCGAAGGTCGTATCGAAGGGGGCGGGGTTGTTGCTGGTGACGGCTCCCACCGGGGACGGCAAGACCGAGGTCGGTCTCTACGGGGCCCGGGTGCTGGGGGCCGCCTCGGGCCGGGCGGGCCTGGCCGTGCTGCTGCCGACCATGGCCACCACCGAGGCGATGTGGCGGCGTGTACGCGATTACGTCGCGGGCAGCACCCAGGCGGACACACCGGTCACGCTGCTGCACGGCCTGGCGTGGCTGAATGAGGAATACGCCGAGGACGGCAGCGACGCCGTGCTCGGGGAGGGCTGTGTCTCCACCACGGCCGGGGAGTTCGTGCGCGGGCGTCACCTCGGGCTTGTCGCCGGCGTCGCGGTGGGTACGTGGGATCAGGCGGCGACGGCGAGTCTGCCGGTGCGGTTCAATGTGCTGCGCTGGCTCGGCCTGTCCGGCAAGACGTTGATCATTGATGAGGCCCATGCGTATGACGCGTACGGGCATGCGCTGACCGTGCGTCTGCTGGAGTGGCTGGGGCACCTGGGGGTGCCGGTGGTCCTGCTGTCGGCCACCTTGGCCGGATCGCTGGCGCGCCGTCTGGTCGACGCCTACCTGCGCGGGGCCGGGCACCCGGGCGCCACTGAGGTCGCCCCCGCGTATCCGGGGTGGCTGTTCGCCGATGCCTCATCCGGCACCGTGACCGCCTCGCCGGTGATCGAAAGCCGCCGGCAGCGCTCGCTCGTCATCGACCTGCACGAGGCACGGCATACGCACGATCCGGACCGGCGTGACGGCCGGGCGCGGCGCCTGGCCGAGGAGATCGCTCCGCTCTACGAGGCCGGGCAGGATCCCGGGGCGGTCCTGGTGGTGTGCAACACCGTGCCGGATGCCCAGCAGACGTACCTCGCCCTGACAGAACGCCGGGGATCGCGCCAGCCGCGGCTGTTGCTGCTGCACGCCCGTATGCCGGTGTGGCAGCGCGACGCCACCACCCAGATGCTGCTGGGCCTGCTGGGGCCCACAGCGCCGCGTCCGGACGAGCCGCTGATCGTCGTCGCGACGCAGGTGGCTGAGCAGTCCCTGGACGTGGACTTCGACCTGGTGGTCAGTGACCTGGCGCCGCTGGCCCAGCTGCTGCAGCGGGCCGGTCGCGGACACCGCCACCAGCTCGGCGAACGCGGCGCGCGCCCCTCCTGGGCCGGTGCACCCCGCCTGGTGGTCTGCTCCCCCAGCGGATCGCTGCCGCCGCCGGCCTGGGGGGAGGTCTACGACGCGGCGCTGCTGCGCCGCACGCGCGAACTGCTCGCCGACCGGGCCGGACGGCCCCTGGAGGTGCCCGGCGAGGTGGCCGAGGCGATCGAAACGGTCTACGCCGACCTCAACGACCTGGCCGACCAGGCGCTGTCCGACGACCGGCAGCGAGCGGTGCGCGAGACGGCCCAGGCCGCCGCGGCCGATGCCGTCGCCATCCCCGCCCCGCACCAGGTCACGGACCTCTACCCGCTGACCGACCGCGAGATCGATCCCGCAGCGGTCACCACGCGGCTGGGCGCCGACTCCGAACGGCTCCTGCCCATCTACACCACCGCCGACGGCCGCCGCTGGCTTGACCCGGCATGCTCCCAGCCACTGCCGGCGCCCCCAGCACCGCAGCAGCGCCTGGACCGCGACACCGTCGCCCGCCTGGTGCGCCTGACCGTCCAAGCCCCCGGCAGCTACCTGCCCCACGACGACCAGCACACCTTCCCGCCGAAGGAATGGCAACGCACCCCCACCGCCCGCGACCTGCGGCTGCTGCCCCACCCCGTCGCTCAGGACGGCTCCATCGGAGCATACGAAGCCTCCCAGCACGTCCTTCGTCTGGATCCCGAGCTGGGGCTCGTCCGCCGCCTCAGTCGCTGACACCTCCCGCGGCGGCCACAGCTGGCCCCGGCAGTCAGCCGCACACGCTGATCGCGAGCACGTCAGAGCGGGGCAACATAGTGCGGGATCGCCGGTTAGCCAAACCGGCGATCCCACGC
This sequence comes from Streptomyces sp. CB02923, assembly GCF_001905005.1. GTDB lineage: Bacteria > Actinomycetota > Actinomycetes > Streptomycetales > Streptomycetaceae > Streptomyces. Next base: position 389,302 of record NZ_LWKZ01000001.1, read on the forward strand.
ATCATTGATAGTCCACCGCCACCACCTGCTCGTACGTCGAGAGGCACCCCCAGACGACCACAGACAAGCGCCAAACGCACGGCCTGGGCGCGCTCCACAGGACACGAGCTGCGGATGACGCCCCGAGCCGATCGCGGACCAGGGCCCGTCCGCCTCCAGCGCAGGGGTTAACCGGGCCTCAGCCAACGGATGACCAGGGCGCAGGCGATCCCGAAGACCGTGAGGATGGCGGCCGTCTCCAGGCCCCACCGGACCCAGGCGAGCCACTGATCGGTGAGGGCGACGAGCAGGAGGCCGCCCGTCAGCGCCAGCACGGCCATGATGAAGGCGAAGACGGCCACCCGGGCCCCCTGCGACAGGGGACAATCCCACCAAGACGGTGGAGGGTCGGAATGCATACCGTGACGCTCCCCTCGAATAGGCGACAGCCGGGTAGGCACTCGACGTCACCGAGCACCTACCCGGCGTTTTGTATCAGCGGCCTCCCGGTGAGCCAAACCGGGAAATCGCCGCATCATTGGAAGTCCACCGCCACCTCTGCCCCGCCATCGAGAGGCAGCCGACACCAGACCTGCCCACGACTTCACCCCCGGGTAGGAAGAGGCCCCGCAGCGTCTCGCGCTACGCCGCGGCGTAGCTGAGGCGGAACAGGTCCCGGGCCCGCTCCAGGTCCCGCTCCGAGCGCAGCTGGACCTCCAGGTCGCCGGTGCCGTGGTGGCCCAGCCTCGTCACGTCCCGGGTGAAGCCGGGCACTAGGCCGGCCTCCTGCGGGTCGGCCTTGAGGTAGACGAGCAGCTTGGTCTTCTGTGGCGGGCACACGCAGGCGAAGTTCCGCAGCCGCCGGTATGCCCGGTAGAGGCGGTTCTCGGTCTTGGTGATGTCCTGCCCCAAGCCCAGCAGTGTCTCGTCGACCGCGGCGGCCAGCTCCGCCGTCGCCCCCTGCGTCAGGTGCCCGCGCGTCGTTTCGGCCGCGCGCCGGCGACGGGCCGTCCCGGTTGTCACCGTCTGCCCTGTGGCGGAGGCCACCGTCTCCAGGCCGACGAGCTGCTCGCCGTAGAAGCGGTAGCGGACCAGGTCGATGCTGCGCCGGTGCTCGCGTACGGCGTGTGCGTCGTAGCGGGTGAAGTCGCCCGCCACGCAGATCAGCCGCGGCGCGCTCCACCGCACCCGGGAGGCGGCTGCCGCCCCCAGGCGCTCGCGGACCAGGTGCCCGAATTCGGCGCGGTGATCCATCAGCCATGCCAGGTAGAACAGGCCCTGGTTGATCACGCCCGCATCCGTGCCGCGCTTGTACTCGACGACCACCGGTGCGTCGTTCTCGTCCAGGCCCAGCGAGTCGATCCGTCCGCCGTGCACCGGCCCGGTGCTGTACTCGCTCGCCAGGAACCGCACGCCCAGCATCGTCTCCATGTGTGCCTCGATCAGATGCTGCACATCGGCTTCGACCTCAGCAAGACGCGGCGTGACCTCAATCACGCCGCCCTCCGTGCTGTAGAGCTTCAGGGTCGACACCGCCTCTCCGTGCGTCCAGTGTGGCCAGAGCTCAACAGCGGATGCAGTCGAATTTATTTCCGAAGGATCCGAGCTTGAGTCCGGGGCCACTCGGGACCGCCCAATCTTTGCAATAGCATCAAAAGGGGCATTTCCAAATCGCGGGACATGCGCGGGATCGCTCACCTAACGTGGCGTCAGGTAAGGCGCTGACCAGCGAAAACGTCTGGGAATCGAACGGCCTCCGGAGCCGTGTGCGCAGGTTCGAATCCTGCCGGGGGCACTTCGCTTCAACCAGCACAATCAAGCGGTTGACCAGCGTAGATGCCAGGTACAGAAAGCGGGAGTCAGTCTCACTGACTCCCGCTTTCTCTCATTCTCTCTCACTGATCGCGACACATACGCGACACACTCCGGCTACACCGTGTCGCCCTCCTCTTCCAGCGCTTTTGCGATCTTCGCGTTGGCCGCTTCCTCGTGACCGTCGATGCAGCCGTGGTACCGGCGGTGGATCACCTCCGGCGAGTTGCCGACCCGTCGTGCGATCTCAGCAATGGGCACCCCGGCGTTCAGCCACCGCGTGATACAGGCGTGCCGAAGGTCGTACGGTCGCCCGGCCAGCGGTGACGCCACCCGGTCCGGGGGCAGTGCGAACTCCCGCGCGTCCTCCCATACCCGCCAATACGTGGATGATCCGACAACCCCGCCACGCTCGTTGCCGAACACCCGCCCGTCCTTGGCCGTGCCGAACTCCGACAGGTGGTTCCGAAGCAGGGCGACCAGCACGGGCGGAATGGGCACCGGACGGTCCGTGTCCGCCTCCCGCGCCTTCAGCCCCCGCCGGTCGTGCCGCTCCCCGGAGTCGGTCCACTGCTTGCCGGACACCGGCCGCGTCTCCCGGGGCGTCAAGGTCCCCCATCCCGCGTCCGGCAAGTGGCAGTCGGCCCGGCGCAGTCCGACCACTTCCGCCGGCCGGAGAGCCGCGAAGTAGATGACCGCGAAGAACGCCACCAGCCGCCGCCCGCGGGCCCGGTGCCATGACCCGACGTAGGACACGGCCGCCAACAGTTGCCGCCCCTGATTGGCGTTGACCAGTACGCGTGGATCTACCGCGTCATTGGCGGTCAGCCGCGCCATGTGCACCCGATGAAGGGGGTCCTCTGAGAGGACACCGGCCGCCACGGCGTACTCCAGGGCGGCGTTCAGGGCCCGGCGGCGGCGCCGGAAGGTCTCTCCGCCGGAAGGCTTCCCGTCCAGCCGGAAGCTGAGCCGGTACTGCACGTCCCGGAACACCTCTGGCTTGTCCAGGTCCGTCACGGCCCGCGCTTCCGTCTCAAGCCAGTCGTAGGCGGCTTTCAGTTCCGCCGGCGGCTCCTGGCCGTGGTGGGCGGGCACCAGCGCCCAGCGCATCGCGAGCCGCAGTTCCCGGTCGGGCGGCATCTCCTCCTAACGAGCGGCCTTCGGCCGCACGACCCCTGGCAGGCTCGCTCCGCTCGCGCGCGACGGCCACCGTACGAGCCGGGCGCCGACGCGCAGCACGGGTACTCCCATGGGAGTTGAGTTTTTCGAATTTGCCCGGCTCATCCGGCTCAAGCCGTCTCAACGCAGGTCAGAGGTTTGATCAAGGATCTCTGCCATGGCTCAGACCCGGCTCAGCATCCGGCTCACCCGGCTCACCCGGCTCACCCGGCTCACCCGGCTCACCCGGCTCACCCGGCTCAGAGTAGCCACAGACCGATGAAGACAGCTGGTGGAGGCCACCCGCGCCCGCGACGACTGCGCCGCGCGCCGCCCGCGGTGCGGGAGCACCTGGGCCTGGTCAGCATCTCAGCGGGGGGCACGGCGACCCAACGGAACGTCGTCACCTGACGGCCGGTCCGTGGACCAGGACGACCCACGGCCGCACCGCCGCGGCTGGCAACCCGCCACACCAAGCTCTTAGACGGTGTCCTATGTGGTGAGGCGGGTATCCCCTGTGTATGGGGCGGGGTACGTGGAGTTGGATTGTTCCGGATGGCCTGTGGGAGATTGCCGGACCGCTGATCCCACCGGGCCGGGTGCGGCCGCAAGGCGGCGGGACGCCGAACACGCCTGACGAGACCCTCTTCGCGGCAATCGTCTATGTGCTGGTCAGCGGTTGTGCCTGGCGGCATCTGCCGCCGTGCTTCGGCATCTCGAAATCGACGGCCCACCGTCGGTTCCTGATCTGGTCGAGGGCCGGTGTCTGGGGCCGGCTGCACGAGGCAGTCCTGCATCAGCTCGACGACGCGGGCCTGGTCGACCTCTCCCGCGTGGTCCTCGACTCCGCGCACATGCGCGCGAAAAGGGGGGCGACCTCACCGGCCCGAGCCCCGTGGACCGGGGCAAGCCGGGTTCCAAGATGCACATCCTGTCGGACGCGAACGGACTGCCCCTGGTCGTCGGCGTATCGGCCGCCAACACCCACGACGCCCAGGCACTGAAACCGATGGTCCTGGGCCTCCAGACGCGGCACGACCCACCCCGCGGCCGGTGGTTCAAGCCCCGCCGCCTGCACGCCGACAAGGCATACGACATCCCCCACCTGCGGAAATGGCTGTGGGGCCAGCACATCGGAGTGCGTATCGCCCGCAAGGGCATCGAATCCAGCCAGCGACTGGGACGACGCCGCTGGGTCATCGAACGAACCCTCTCCTGGCTGTCCGGCTACCACAGACTCAGCCTCCGCTACGAGCGAGAAGCCCGCAACTACCTGGCCTTCCTCGGCCTCGCCACAGCCCTGCCCTGCCCTGCCCTGCCCTGCCCTGCCCTGCCCTGCCCTGCCCTGCTACAAGCGTCTCCAACACCTCACCACATAGGACACCGTCTTAGTTGGGGGATGGCGGGTGAGGCACCGCTTTGGCCGTCTCACCGGCTGCCGTCGAACAGCAAGAAGAGCACCCCGCGCCACGCCCCGGGTGCTCCTCTTGCGTTCGACGGCAGCCGGTGAGACGGCCAGGGGGCCGGTGACTTTCCACCAGCCGCCACACCAAGGCATCCCACCGCGTTTGACCTGAGCAAACGCCCCTTTGGTGAGGGGGTGAGGCAGTCTCGACGCAGCCTCCAGGGCCAGCCCTCCGGCCCGAAGTCGGCCACAGTGAGCGACAACAAAGCGATCACACAGCACACAAGAGGCTCTGGTTATCGAATCATGTCTTCATGGAAGCCCAGTACATGGTGCAGATCCTCACAACCGCGATCGGTGTCGGCGGCACGCTGACCGCAGCTCTCCTGACTCAGCGCCATGCCCGTAAGGCTGAGCGGGAACGACAGGTGCGTGAGGACCGAGCCAGATGGCTCACTGAACGACAACGCGTCGGGGCCAAATTCCTCGCCGGCGCGCTCTCCCTGGAACGCAGTCTCTGGTCGAGCTGCGCGCACCTCGACCGGCAGTCCCGCGCGGAACGACTCCCGGGATACACCTCGATAGTCGGCACGCCGGAGGAGGGGGTACCTGGCGTCCTCGCTCCTCTGACTAGGACCATCTTGATCGAAGACCTACACGCGGCCACGGAGAGAGCCAACGAACTGGAAGAGCTGGTCGCAGAAATCACTTTGATTGGGGCTTCAGCGGAGGCGCGCGCCGCCGCTGACCTCCATCAAGCGCTCTGGGAGGTGATCTCTCTCATCGAGGGTTTCGCCCCGTTCGACGATGCCGCTGACGCAGTTGAGGAGTGCCTCAGTTTCCGCGATGCATTCGCGGCAGAAGCTCGCGAAAGTCTGCAAGTAGAAGGCGACTTCATGCCGCACGACCCGCATCGACCACGGAGATAGTCTGTGACCTTGGCCTTTGGTCTCACGCCCACTCAACTCACACGGTGCCCAGGATCGGTGTGGCGGTTGGCCGGCGGCGGTGCGGCCGGGCGTGGTCCCCCGTCTTGGAAGGCCGTCCTGGTCCACGGTCCGGCCGCCAGGTGGCGACGTGCCGCTGGGCCGCCGTGCCCCCTCTGAAATGCCGACCCTGGTGCGGGAGCTCCCGCACCGCGCGGCGGCCTCTTCGAGCACCGGCAGAAGGTCTGCGGCGACCGGACGGCCGCCCTCCTTAAGAGCCGTTTTTCGGGCTTGAGCCGGGTGCTGAGCCGGGTGTGAGCCGGATGGCGGAGATCCTTGACCATGCCTCTGACCTGCATTGAGACGACTTGAGCCGGATGAACCGGGCAAATTCGAAAAACTCCCAGAGGAGTACACGCACCTCGCGGCGGCGCCCGGCCCGTACGGCGGCCCGCCGCGCGCGAGCGCAGCGAGCCTGCCAAAGGTCGTGCGGCCGAAGGCCGCCCGTTCTCGTCCTTCCCGCCCTGACCCGCACCCGGCGCGGGGAGGGAGGCGGGCAGGGTCCGAAGACGCCTCCTGGGGGCCCTTTCGTGTGGCCGTGGAGCCCTGCCTCCCTGAACGGCCTTGACGCAGGCCAGACCCAGGGAGGTGCGCCAGGGAGGTGGTTAAGGAGAACTCCCTGTCTCCCTCGCCGCCTCCCCCTGTTCCGTCGTCACTCTGTGTTGCTTGTTGCCGCTTGTAGCGACAACAAGCGACACCGCCCAAAACGGCCCTTGAGGGCCGTTCGGGGCCCCCTCAGCTTGTTGTCGCTACAAGCCACAAGCAACGGAGCGTGACCCTCTGAGCGTTGAACGACCGTCCGCCGGGCGGGACCATGAAGGGAAGGAGACGGGCGTGCGGAGGCGAACGGTATGGGCGTGATCGATCCACAATGGATTCCGGCACTGCGGGAGGACGGTCGGTACGGGCGGTTGCTGAACCTGGTGCAGCGCCTCGCGGAGGAACGCGAACGACAGCGGGAGCGCACGGTGCCCATCTACGGAAGCTGCCAGGGCGGCCAGGTGACCGTGCAGGACACCGACGGCAGCGAGTACACGATCCAGTGCGAGCGGTGCGACGGAACCGGCACCGTCCCCGAACCTGCCGACAACGAGGACAACGGCCAGGCCGCAGGCGGCCGGTGACCCGACCGCGCGCCGACAGAACGCACCATCGCTGCGCGGTGCGCGCGGTTGGGTCGTGCAACAGGGAAGAGGGGCGCCTCACAAGGAGGCGCCCCACGCGACGGTGCCGTTGGGCGGCGGTGCCGCTAACCTCTTTGCCGCGCGAGGGTTGCTCGCTACCGAGGTTGACTCACGTATCCCGCTAGGGAAGTGCCTGTTCATTGCTGAACAGGGATGCCCACGAGGGGCTTCACGCTTCCAGGTGTCGCGGGCAAGTGCGAACCCTCCACGTGCGTTTTTTGACTCCCAGATAGCCTAGGCGTCATTGATCAGAGAAAGTGTCATAGGGCACCACCTCCATGTGCGGCACCATAGCCTGGCGGTTAGCCGAAGCGCATCACCCCGGCCGCCCAGACTCACGGCTGCCGCGCGTCCTCGGGATCGCATGGGGCTGCCCGGAACGCGTCCGCGCCCGGAGGGCAGCAGGCAGCCCGTAGAGGCGACAGATGGTCGCACAGCCGCACACCGGCAGGCCGATAGCAGCTGCGCCGAGGGGACCAGGGTCCCGTGTTTCGGGGTGTTTCTGGGGTGCGGCGGACCCGGCCGCTAGCTGCTAATACCCTGGCCACGCCCCGAAAGGGGTGATAGAGCTGCCGCTATCGATAGCGGCTGCTGAGGGGTGCTCTCCTTCGCGTGACGCGCCTAACCTCTGGGGTTCCGGATGCCGGTGCACCAGGAGGTGAACACGGTGAGGAACGAACGGCAAGCGCTGGCCGTGACACTCGGGTTACTGCTGCTGGTCGGCTGCACGCTCCTGCTCCGGGAACTGGCCGGAGTCTGGCTCGCGTTCGCGGTGTCCTGCGGCGTGATCCTGGGCGGGTACGCAACCCCTGGCCTGGCCCGCGAACTCACCGTGCGGCGCTACGCCGGCGACTCCGCCGGGCCCCGTGAACAGCCGGGTGGCGACGGGCGGCCTCTAACGTCTAACGGCCTGATCAGGAGCCGTTCAGGGCGATAGCGAAGGGTCTAGCGCTAGAGAGGCACCCCTCTAGCGCTAGAGGGGTGCGGCCGGGTCCCGTGACCGCCTTTCGGGCGCCTTACGACACATGCCCGACACATCCGGACGCGAACGGCGGCCACGACCGACTCCGGCGCAGGTCAGAGGCTTGTGCGCGCGCAACGGCGAATGCTCTCCGGAGCCGTGTGCGCAGGTTCGAATCCTGCCGGGGGCACTTCGCTTCAGTCAGCCGGATCGTGCGGTTGAGCAGCGCAGTGCCGAGCATGAAGAGCGGGAATCAGTCTCACTGGTTCCCGCTCTTTGTCGTTGGCTCGCGCTGATCGCGGCAGACCCGCGCCTCGCGTGGGGGCCGCCCCTACGATGTGGCCCTCACGGAGACGAGGGAGTGAGCTCATGACGACGCTGCAACTCGCAGCCGGCCAGGGCCTTTCGGATCTGCAGCAGAAGTTCGTCGTCGCCTTGGTCAGTGCGATCATCGGAGCGGGCGCAACGCTTCTTGTTCATTTCCTCAAAGCCAGGTCCGAGCCGCGAAAGAGAATTTCCTGGGACTCCAGTACCGATCCGGGATTCGCGGCGATCGATGATCCGGAGATCCGGGACAAGTTGAGCATCACGTACGGGCACGTGGCCGTGAAGAACATCTTCTCCATCAGATACAGAATCTCGAATACAGGCAACCGGGTTGTCAAGGGTCAGCAGATCCGGTTCTCCTTCCCGGAAGACACTCAGGTACTCGAAGCGTATCTGTCGCCGACCCCGGAGCCGGAACTCAGAGTCGAGCGCACGTCTGCACCGAGCCCTCGCGACGTGATCTACAAAATCGGTCACCTCGAACGCAACCAGGACGTGCAGTTCAGGTTCGTGACAGCCGGGGAAGCAGCGAACAGGTGGGAGGCCGTGCCCTCGAATGAAGAGGGTGACGTGGATGTACAGAAACGTGGGGCCGCCGAGAAGAAAGAGGACCGGGCGCACGTCAAGCCGTTTTTGATTTCTGTTTTCCTCTTCTTGGCCGTTCCCTACACTCTCAGCTCGTCATTGATTGACGTGCCGATCTCGGAGTCCCTTGCGACGATTACGCGAGTCACCTTTCTTGCCTACTCGCTCTTCCATCTCTCGCCTGTGGCGCGGACGGTTCGAGACCTGCTGAACAAGGCGGACGTGTCTCCGGGGCAGAACACGTTCAACGCCTCGGCTCACGACACGGGGACCCTCGTCCTGGTCGGCACAGGGGACATCAACGGCGGTGTCGTCGACTTCTACCGTCAGCCCAAGCCGTCGCACAAGAAGCAGGGCGTGAGCGAGGAGTGGGCAGAGGAATGACCAGCTGACAGTCGCCGCGTGACCGTCAGCGGGATTCGGGAAGCAGACGCCCGAGCATCTCCCGGATCGGGGGCAGGATGGGGAGGGTGGTGAGGGTTGGGGTGGGGTGCCAGGTGCACGTGTCCACGCTGCCGTGGCCGGTGGGGGTGAGGGTGCCGCCGGTTATTTCGACCTCGTAGAGGGCGAATACTGCGTGGAGGTCGGTGCCGTTGGTGAGGAGGCGGTGTTCGGCGTCGAAGTCGAGGAGGGGGCCGACGGTGATGTCGTAGCCTGTTTCTTCCTTGAATTCGCGGATGACGGTGGCGCGCGGGTGTTCGCCGTGTTCGACTTTTCCTCCCGGGAGCATCCATTTTCCGTGGTCGTCCTTGGAGGACGGTCCGATGCGGGCCATCAGGATGTTTCCGTCGCGGCAGGCCAGTCCGTACGACGCGAGTCGTTGGAGCTGCTCGTTCACGCTTGCCCGTCCTTACGTCCAGTGCCGTCGGTCGGTGTTGAAGTTGAGTCGCCAGAGGGCCAGTGCGAGGAATATTCCGGTGAATGCGGACAGTGCTCCTATGTGCGGCAGGACGTCGCCGAGGCCGGCTCCGTCCAGTACGACCGCGCGGAATCCGCGGACGACCCAGTACACCGGTGTGATCCGGGCGACCCAGCCGATCCAGTCGGCCATCAGCTCGGTCGGTACCAGGGCGCCGCCGAAGACCGTCCAGGTGAGGGTGGCCATCCGCTCGTAGGCGAACGCCTGGCGGCGGGTCGGCGAGATGCCGCACAGCACCAGGGCGAAGGAGACCACGCACGCGGCGAGCGCGACGGTGACCGCCAGGAGGGCCGGCAGGCTTCCCTTGACGTGCAGGCCGATGACGAGGCCGCCCAGGAGGAACAGCACCGCGCACTGCGTGAGCACCAGCAGGACGCACAGCATCGACTTGCCGACGATCAGCTCCCAGTCGCGCAGTTGCGAGATGCGCAGGCGTTCCCAGGTGCGCAGGCCGTGTTCGCGGTAGTAGGACTCGGTGAGGATGCCCGTCATGAAGAACGAGAACATCGCGGTGATGCCCGGGACGGCCAGGTCGGCGCCGTTGACGTGGTCGTAGCCGAGCTGGCCGAGGGCGCCCGTGTACAGGGGCTTGATGAACAGCATGAGCAGGCACGGGGTGAGGAACAGGGTCACCAGGGGGGCCGGTTCGCGGCGGAGCCAGGTGATGTCGTGGCGGACCAGGGTGAGGACGCGGGTCATGAGACGCCCTCGCTCGCCAGGATGTTCACGTAGGCGCGTTCCAGGTCGGCCTGGTTGACCTCCACCGCCCGCAGCCGGTCCTGGTGGTCCCCCAGTGACCGCAGTGCTTCGATGATGTCGACCGCCGGGCGGGACGTGGGGAGGTACAGCGCGTCGTCGGAGGTCCGTGCTTCCTGCCAGTCGACTTCCGGTACCCCGCCCTCGAACCGCAGGGCCACCTCGCTGCGCGCATGGCGCGTGATGAGGTCGTCGACGCTGCCCCGGGCCAGGATGCGGCCGGCGCCGAGCACCGCCACCGTGGCCTTGAGCTCCTCGACCTCGGGCAGGTAGTGGGTGGTGTAGAGCACCGTCGCTCCCCTGGTGGCGAGTTCGCGTACCGTTTCCAGCAGGCGTGAGCGGGTCTGCGGGTCGGCTCCCGCGGTCGGTTCGTCCAGCAGGATGAGGTCGGGGCGGTGCACCAGTGCGCAGCCGGCGTGCAGGCGTCGCTGCTGGCCGCCGGAGAGTTCGCCGGCCATCTGGTCGCGCTGGCCGGTGAGTTCCAGCATGCTCAGCACTTCGTCCACGGAGGCCGTCAGGGCGCGGCCGCGGAGGCCGCCCACGGCTCCGAAGAAGCGGAGGTTCTCCAGGGCGGTGTGCGCCGGGTAGAACGCGATGTTCTGGCCGGCCAGGCCCAGTCGGCCGCGGAGGGCCCGTGGCGAGGCGAGCGCGTCGGCGCCCAGTGCCCGTACGGAGCCCGCGTCCGGGCGCAGCAGGCCCGCGACGATGGACATCAGTGTGGTCTTCCCGGCTCCGTTGGGTCCGAGTACGGCGAGGATCTCACCGCGGTGTGCGGTGAGGTCGACGCCGTCCAGGACCTTCCGTGGGCCGAAGGCTTTGACCAGGCCCCGGACTTCCAGGTCGGTCTGCATCAGGCGGCGCGCTTGCCCAGGGAGAGCAGCATGTCCGAGGAGTTGCGCTGGATCGCGCGGATCGCGACCGGTTCGAGCATCGGCCGCAGCATCGCGATGCCGATCTCGAAGTCCACCTCCAGGGTGGCCTCGGTGAGCCCGTCGGCCAACGGGGTCACCTGCCAGTAGCCCTCGAAGCGTTCGAGGTCGCCGGCGACCTGCTCGTAGGTGAGGCGCCGGTTGGCGGCGTCGCGGTGTTCCCGCTCGCTCCATTTGAGCACCGATCCCTTGAGCAGCACCTCCCATTCGGTGACCGCTTCGACGATGCCGTCGTCGTGTTCGTGGTGGGAGAGCACTTTCGTACGGATGACCGAGTCCATGAAGTCGGGGTAGGACTCGATGTCGCAGATGCGGGCCCAGACTTCGTCGGGCGTGGCCGTCAGGCGTTCGCTCACGGTCACTTTCGGCACGTCGCCACCTCCATGTGTCAGTCCAGTTCGCGCTGGGTCCGTGCGGCGGCGGCCCGCAGGCCGCGCCGCGTGAACGCGAGGTCGTCGGGGGCGATGAACGCCGAGGGTGTGAAGCGCAGGGCCGAGGGGGCCGTCAGGCAGGGCGTGAGCAGCAGTCGGTCGGCGAGTGCGGCCCGCATCATCTCGGCTGTCACGTCGGGCCGGGTGCCGTGCAGTCCGAGCAGGGCGCCCCGCCCGGTCACCCGCTCGAACAGCCGGGGCCACTCCTGGGCCAGTTCGTCGAGGATGCCGCGCAGTTCGGCGCCGGTGTCCCGGGCGCGCGCGGGCACGTTCTCGGTGGCGATCACGTCGAGGGTCGCCAGTACGGCGGCCGCCGCGAGCGGGTTGCCGCCGAAGGTCGAGGTGTGCAGCAGCGGGTCGCGGTCGTAGGGCTGGTAGGCATCGTGTGTCGCGATCAGCGCCGAGACGGGGACGACGCCGCCGCCGAGCGCTTTTCCGGAGAGCAGGATGTCCGGCACCACGCCGAGTGTGTCGTGTGCCCACAGGGTGCCGCATCTGCCGAGTCCGCACTGGATCTCGTCGAAGACGAGGAGCGTTCCGGTTTCGGTGCAGGCTTCGCGCAGTGCTGCCGCGTAGCCGGGGGTGAGGGGGTGGACACCGCCTTCGCCCTGTACGGGTTCGGCGAAGACGGCCGCCGGGCGGTGTGCGCGTACCGCCTCGGCGGCGGCGTCGGCGTCGTCGCGGGGCAGCCGCACGACATCGGCGAGCAGCGGGCCGAGGCCGTCGCGGAAGGGTGCCGCGTCGGTCAGGCTCAGCGCGCCCACGGTCTTGCCGTGGAAGGAGCCGGTGAGGTGGGCGAGTGTGGCGCGGCCGGTCGTGGCCCTGGCGAGTTTGATCGCGGCTTCCACCGCTTCGGCGCCGGAGTTGAGCAGGAGCACCTTGTCCAGCCCCGGCGGTGCCGTCGCGGCGACGGCCGCGGCGGCGCGGGCGGCGGGCTCGTTGGGCAGTGTCCTGGTCGAACCGGCCAGCCGGGCCAGCTGGTCGCCGACGGCCCGGACCACGCGGGGGTGGCCGTGGCCGAGGAGGAACACCGCGAAGGATCCGAGGTCGAGGTAGCGCGCGCCGGACGCGGTGGTGACCCAGGAGTCCCGGCCGTGGACCTCGGGGTCGGTGGCGCCCATCATGCGGAACAGCATCGCCCGCCCCGCGGACTGGTGTTCCCGTACGAGATCGAGCAGGTCCATCAGGCGTCCCCCTCGGCCGGGCGCTCCCGTAGCTCGAAGCCCCACGGCAGGTCGAGTGCCCAGCGGCCGAGCAGCTGCCGCGTGGCGAAGCGGGTCGGCGGGTGGAAGCGGGCCGCGTGCACGTCCCGCAGGAGGCGCGCGGCGGTGCCGTCGGCGGCGTACGAGGCGACGCCGACCAGTTCGGCGGCCGTCTCGACCGCCCGTACCGCGGTCTCGGCCGCCTGGTGCTTGAGGGCCAGCAGCGCCGGGGTGAGGCTGCGCGGATCGGTGATGCGTTCGTCCAGCCGGCGGGCCAGGCCGGCGCAGGCCGCTTCCATCGGCAGGACGGCGGAGAGGATCTCGCCCAGGGCGGACTGGAAGGACGGCAGGTCGGCCCGTGACGCGTTCAGGTGGCTGATGGAGGCGCGTCCGAGGGCGGTACGGGCTTCTTCCACCGCGGCCGACACGACGCCGAGGTAGCAGGCGGTGGCCGTGGTGCAGAACCAGCCGAGGCCGGCGGCGAACACCTCGTCGCCGGTCTCTCCGGGCGGGCTGCGGTGGAAGACCACGTCGTCCGGTATCCGGCAGTCCGTGAACCGTACGGTGTCGGACTCCGAGGCCCGCATTCCCAGGGTGTTCCAGGTCCGTTCGACCTCGATGCCCGGACTGTCGGTCACGACCAGCGCCACCAGGAGGCTCTCCGGCCCGCCGGCCTCGTCGATCATCTGGAGGCAGAGCAGGTCGCTGCGCTCGGCCAGCGAGCACGGGACCTTGACGCCGTTGACGATCCAGTCGTTGCCGTCCTTGCGGGCGCGGCAGTTGGAACGGGTCAGGCTGCCGCCCAGGCCCGGTTCGGCGAACGCGGAGCCGACGATGCGGTTCTGGCTGGCGATGGCCTCCAGCAGGAACCACGAGTCGTCGCGCTCGCGGTGCCAGTTCTCGACCACGACGCCGACGGAGAACAGGTGCATGTTGACGGCGACGGCCAGCGCGGGGTCCGCCGCGCCGATCCTGCGCTGGAGCGCGCAGCACTCGGTCAGGGACGCGCCGCCGCCTTCGAAGGCGCGGGGTACGGGGGCGCCGAAGTACCCGCAGTCGCGCAGCACGTCGATGCTGCGGTCGGCCAGCCTGCCGCGCCGGTCGTTCTCCGCCGCGAGGGCGGTCAGCTCCTTGATCGCCGTGTCCGGTACGAGGTGCTGGGTGTCCGGCCAGAGTGCGGCCGTGCCGTTCCGGTAGTCGTACGCCGTGCTCACGCGTCCTCCTCCCCCGCCCCTGTTCCCGTCCACGGCCGCGGCGTTCCCTTGGCCAGGTGCGGGCGCTGCTGCGCCCATCGCTCGATGGCCGTTTCCACGGCGGGGGCGGTGGGGGCGACTTTCCAGTTCACGCCTACGGGGTCGGCGACCGACATGTACGGGATGAACTCGCCGAGCAGGTCGATCTGGCGCAGTTGGCGCGCGGTGAGGTGGGGCCGGGCGAAGGGGAGGTAGAAGCGGTACCACTGCTCCGGGGTGATGAACTCCGGCACGTCGAGGGCCGGGTGGCCGCCGCGGGCGCGCCACCGGTTCACGGCCAGGTACATCGCTTCGATCACCTCCTTGAGCCGTAGCGCCTCTTCCCCGCGGCCCAGCACCAGTGGTTCGGCCGCGGGTCCGGTACGTGCCGTCTCCAGGACGCAGTGGGCGATGTCGCAGGTGGACACGATCTCGACGGGGGCGTCCACCTCGCCGATGAAGACGGGCAGGATGCCGGTCACGCCGGACTGCATGACGGAGTACAGGCCGGTGAAGCGGCTGACCGCGCCGTCGGACCGCCGGCCGACCACCAGCGGTGGCCGGATGATGGTGGCCTGGTAGCGGGTGGTCGCTTCCCGTTCGGCCGCGGCCTTGGACCATTCGTAGGTGTTGCGGTAGTCGGCCGGGTCCCGCGACGCGACGCTGCCCTTGAGCCCGATCGCGTACGCGGTGGAGATGTGGATGACCTGCGTGCCGGGGCGGACGAGGGGAGCCAGCTCCGCCACGGGGGCGACGTTGGAGGCCATCGCGTCCTCGGCGGGCAGGTTCCAGCGCGGCCGGGCGGCCGCGTGCACGATCACGTCCCACGGGCGGCGCAGCGTGTCCGGCACCGGTTCCGCGCCGATGCGCCAGGCCACGGTACGCGGGCCGCCCCGCGCGGAGCAGCCGGTGACCGACCAGCCTGCCGCGCCGGCCCGCTCGACGATCTCCGCTCCGACGACTCCGGTGGCTCCTGTGACCAGCATGGTCTGTCGCGCGCTCACAGGGGTTTGGTCCATTCCCTCGGCAGCAGGGAGGGCAGGGCGAGTTCCTCGATGAGGTCGTTCCAGCCGCGCACCAGGCGCAGGGCCGCGAACATGCCGCCCGAGGAGCGCAGTTGCGGGAGCGGGGCGTCGAGGCCCAGGGACGCTTCGGCGGCGTCGACCCAGGTGTGCAGTTCGTCGAGCCAGCGCGGCGCGCGGTCGGGGTGTGCGGCCAGCTCGGCGGCTCCGTACAGCAGCCTGACGGCTTCGTCCCACTCCTTGGCGGGTGTGTCGGTGTACGGGTCGATGGCGGCGCCGTCCTCCGCGACGTAGGGCTCGGCCCCGGACGCCAGGCCGTGTACCTGGCAGCAGATCATCACCAGGGTGCGGGTCTGGGCCAGCACCAGCTGCCACTGGCCGGCGCGCACGCCGCCTTCGATGTCGTCCAGCGCCGACTGGGCGCCGACCATCATGAGCAGGGCTCCGTGGCTGGCGTGGGTGACGTGCCGGCGCAGGTCGCCGGTCGGCCGGCCGCTCATGACGCGCTCCGCAGTCCGAGCCACAGCATGTCCTCGGCGAACAGCTTCTCGACATCGGGCGGCCAGGGTTCGTCCAGCGCGTAGTCCCAGGAGGTCTCGTGGGCCGCCGGGCCGCCCGCGTCCACGGCGGCCACGCGCAGGCCCCACCGGGACACGAGCGCGGTGGTTCCGAAGCCGGACCAGGCCGTACCGGCGGCGGGCTTCAGGTGGGCCCGCCACGGTGCCGTGCCGATGTCGCGGAGGTAGTCGTCCAGCAGGTCGCCGACGCGTGCGAGGTACGACGGGACCGCTTCGGCGGTGGGCGGGGGGCACATGGCGAGCCGGAACGCCGCGAGGCCCCGGTCGTCGCCGAGCCGGCGCAGCTTCTCGCCCAGCCACTTGCCTTTGAAGTAGCGTTCCCCCTGGTCGACGGCGTGCCGTTCCAGGGCGGCTGTCAGCGCTTCCCCGGCGCGGAGCGCGGCGAGCACCGGTTTGCGTCCGGCGAGCGCGCGGGCGGCCGTGCGCTTGCGTACCGCTTCGACGGCGTACCACGTGCGCAGCCAGCCGGTCAGCTGGCCGTCCAGCAGGGCCTGCCAGTCGCACCACTTCGGCACTCCGGACAAGGGCAGTCCCATGCCGAAGCGGCTCAGGCTGTCCAGGAGCTGGCGGCGCGATCCCAGGTCGCCGGGGCCGATGTCCGGGGGCGGCCACTGGCCCGTGACGACGGTCCGGTGCCGTTCGCCGAGCCGGTCGGCGCCGTGCAGCACCACATCGATGCGGGCGTCTTCCGCATAGGACATGAGCGGCAGGGTGCTGGCCACCTCGCCGGGGACGACCGCATAGATGTCGAGGTCACTGGTGGAATTCCCGAATCCGGCGAGGACCGAGCCGGCCGCCACCACCAGGAGTGGTTCTCCGAAGGCGTCGTCGACCTGTTCGAGTACCCGTTCGCGAGCGAGACCGTGCCTTTTCAGATAGGCGTCGAACCGGTCGGCCGGTGTCTCGGCGGGTAATACCTCCGGGCTGCCTGCTTCGGCCCGCATCATACAGCACCCCCTGTGCGCTGATTTCGGCATTCCGGAGAAGGCTCAACGCCCCCTGGGAGTGCACTTTCCATGATCACGCAATGAGTTGTCAATCTCCCCGTCCACACCCAGTTTGATCATTTCAGCTTGCCGCGGTCCGCTTCATTCAACCACTCCACCTGCGCCGTGGTCGCGATATTCGCAGCACCGGCTATTTCACGATCACCGGCCGCCGCGGGTTCCCCCGCCGGACCGGCGCAGCGGAATGCCCGCGGCGAAAGAGTAGCCCCCGGGAGCCGGGGGTGAGATCAACTTCCGGCGGGGGTCACGCGTCCCGAGTGCCGCCGCGGCACCAGTGGGGCCAGGGCGATGTCATTCGATCTAGCTCCTGTGGCCGGTGGGGCGCCAGGGACGGCCGGACCACGCCGAAGGAGGAGCGGAACATTCCGCCGTCCCCCACCTGCCGAAGCCCTGAATTCCGGCACCGAACCGCCCGCCGATTACGCGAGGGCGTGGCGATCTCTTGGATGAACAAGGGGTTGACAGGAAAAGGTCGACACACAGAGCATACGTCTCAACCCACCGGCCACCGGAGTTCGGCACTGCCGGCTCCCCAGGGGGCCCGGAAAGCGGAACTCGGCCGACCGGAATTACCTTTTCCCGGTCAGAGTCCTGAAGTGATGCCGTGGGGAACAACGGGGGGTATCGAGTGACACTCAAGTCCGGCGTACCGGAAAACCGACCGGTGAAGACGTTTTCTCCCGGCGCCGAGGAGACCATTCTGCTGGAGCTGGTGGACCCGTCGGGCACCACCACCGGAATCGCGGAGAAGATGTCCGCGCACGAGCCTCCGGGGCAGCTCCACCGGGCGTTCTCGGTTTTCCTGTTCGACTCCGACGGCCGCATGCTGCTGCAACGCCGCGCCCTGTCGAAATACCATTCGCCCGGCGTCTGGTCGAATGCGTGCTGCGGTCACCCCTATCCGGACGAGGCACCGTTCCACGCGGCCGTACGGCGCACCGGGCAGGAACTGGGAGTCGCCCCGGCGCTGCTGGCCGAGGCCGGGACCGTGACCTACCGGCATCCGGACGCGCTGTCCGGGCTGGTCGAGCACGAGTTCAACCACCTCTTCGTCGGACTGCTGGAGGCCCGCCCGGCCCCCGACCCGGCGGAAGTCGCGGACACCGCCTTCGTCACCGCCGGACAGCTCGACGACCGGCTCGCCTCGGCGCCCTTCTCCCGCTGGTTCGACGACGTCCTCCGGGCGGCCCGGCCGACGATCCGGCGGCTGAACCCGACCGGCGGCTGGTAGGCCGCGTTCCGCGCGTCACCGCAGCCCCTTCGAAAGGAGCGGAATGCCGACGGACACACCTGTGGACCACTGGCTCCGGGCCGAGACCGTCGACTGGCGCGACCTGCGCTCGGCACACGTCCGGTGCAGGTCGGTCCTGCGCCGGCTGGCCGCGGACCGCACCCTGCTCACCTGGCTGGTCGACCGGCCGGCCCACGACCGGGAACTGCTCGCCGACGCCGACCACCACCCGGTGATGGACCGGCTGACGCTGTGGCGCGACCCCGAACGCGGCGTCTACCTGCGGCTGCACGTGTCCCCGGGCACCAACGAACTCATCCCGCACGACCACAAGTACGCGTTCACCACCTACATACTGCGCGGCTCCTACACCCACGTGTGGCGGCGCCGACAGGCCCCCTACAGCGGGGAGTTCACGTCCGACCAGGCTCCCCTGGGACTGGTGAGCGTCGAGCGTACGGGCTCCTGCTACACCCTGGGGCACACGCTGATCCACCAGACGGTGATGGAGGCCGACACCGTCACCCTGTTCATGCGCGGGCCGCGCGAGCAGGCGAGGTCCTACGCCGCGACGGACATGCTCGGCCGGCTGGCGCCCCTCGTGGCGCCGGACCCCTCCGACGAGCCGGTCAAGCGCCACACCGACGGCGCGCGAGGGCTCACGTTCGACGAGTACACCGGCCTGCGCCGGCGGCTGGCCTCCCTGGGCGTCGTAGCGCCGCCCAGGGAGTTGACCAGCTGAGATCCGACCGGACCGAAAGGCGACCCCCTTGGACACCGAAGACAGCGTGACGCGGGAGATGCAGAAACGCATCGCCCACTACCAGGAACACTTCGGCACCCTGTTCGCGGACTACTTCGCCGCGTTACGGAAGGATTTCGACGGCCCGCCGCTCAGCAGGTTCACCCCGCGCTGCCTGGACCTGCTGCAGGAACTGTCCCTGCGGGGCGGCAAGCGGCAGCGGGTGGCCTTCATGTACGAGGCCGCCCGGCTCGTCACCCCCGACCACGTACCGGGGCTCGACGAAGCGGCGCTGAGCATCGAACTCCTCCAGAGCCACCTGCTGGTGCACGACGACATCATCGACGACGCGCCCACCCGCCGCGGCGGGCCGTCCACCTATTACGCCTATCGCGCGGAGTTCCCCGACCACCCGCAGACCGCTCTCGGGCTCGCCCTGCTGGCCGGTGACCTGGCGGCGTTCCTGTCCCTCCAGGTGCTGCTCGACGCCGATCTGCCCGTCGGGCTGCGCGCCGCCATGGTGGACGTGCAGACCCGCGCGGCGGCGGCCACGTTCGTGGGCCAGGTCTTCGACCTGGAACGGGACTTCCCGGGACCGGTGACCGAGGACCTGCTGAACTCGGTGTCCGAGTACAAGGCGTCCCGCTCGTCCGCGCTGGCCCCCCTCCAGCTCGGCCTCCTGGCAGCCGGGGAGGACCCGGCCGCCCACGACGCGACCTTGCGCCGCTACGCCCTGCTGTTCGGCATCTCCGGGCAGATGTGTGACGACTACCTGAGCCTGTTCGGCGACGAGGCGGTCACCGGCAAGCCGGCCACCGCCGACGTACGCGACGGGCGGCGCACCTACGCCGTCCGCGCGATCCTGGCCGCCGCGACGGCGTCCGAACGCACCGAGGTGGAGCGGGCCCTGGGCAACCCCGGCTGCACGGACGCGGACGTCGACACCATCCGCTCCATCGCGCAGCGGCACGGAGTCGACCGGCAGCTGCGCACGCGGATGCACCACTACGCCGAGCAGGCGTGCACCGAGGCGGCCGGCTGGCGGCCCCGCTGGCGCGAGGAGGCCGTGGCCTTCTTCGAGCAGGTGCCGGTCTGGGGCGTGGAGCGGTCGCTTTGACCGCGCCGGCCGACTCCGGGACGGCGACCGGCGGCGCGGCGGTGCCGCAGCACCTCGGCATCATCCTCGACGGCAACCGCCGCTGGGCCGGTGCGCGCGGGCTGTCCCCCGTGGACGGTCACCGGGCGGGCTTCGCACGCATTCCCGAAGTGCTGGGCTGGTGCGAGGACGCCGGCATCGGGACCGTCACGCTGTGGATGCTGTCCACGGAGAACATGCGCCGCGCCCCGGCGGAGGTGGCGGCCCTGGAGAGCATCATCTACGCCACCGTCGAGGACCTCCGTGCGCGCGGGCGGTGGCGTCTGAACCGGGTGGGGGTGCCGGGCCACCCGTGGCGGCGCTTCCTCGACCCGCTGGACCGCATGATCGCGGCCACGGCCGGCGTCGACGGCCCGCTGGCCAACCTCGCCGTGTGCTACGGCGGCAAACAGGAGATCGTCGACGCCTGCCGCACCCTGCTGAGCACCTACGCCTCGGCGCGGTGCTCACCGGCCGACGCCGCCCGGCGGCTCACGGCGGGGGCCGTCTCGGAGGTCATCAGCAACGGCGTACCGGCCCCCGACCTGGTCATCCGTACCTCCGGGGAGCAGCGCACCTCCGGCTTCCTGCTGTGGTCCGGCATGCACACCGAGTACGCGTTCACCTCCGTGTACTGGCCGGACTTCTCCCGACGCGAGCTGTCGGAGGCACTCGCGCAGTACAGGACGTCGTCCGCCGGGCACGTGCGGGCGACGGCCGCGTGACATGGAACAGGACGGGTGCGACATGCCCTTCGGATCGACCGTGCCGGGCTGTGCCGTGGCACTCATCGGTATTGACGGCGCCGGCAAGAGCACGTTGGCGGGCGCGCTGCGGGACCGGCTGGCGGCGCGGGACGAGCCGGCCGTCCTCCTCTCGCGACGGCACTACCTCAAGACGCGTCCGGAGGGCTTCGTCGGAGACACCATGGCGGCGCTCTACGGTGCGTCGCTGCGTACCCTCTACGGCTTCGCGGATGTCGCGGGCGGCGGGCAGCTCGGCCGGAGCTTCCCGCCGCCCGCCGGGGACCTGCTGGCCCCGGAGTTCGAGCGGACGCTGAACGACGCGGCCATCACGGGCAACAGTCCGCACGCGCTGATGGCTTCCATGCTGTGCGAGGTCGCCGGGCACCTGATGTTCCGCCGGGCGGTGGTGGAGCCCGCCGTGGCGGCGGGCCGGACCGTCGTCGAGGACACGCACGGGATCAAGATGGTGGTGAAGCAGTACCTGCTGGCGCGTTCCCTGCTGGATCCGCTGGACGAGGCGCGTGTGTCGCTGGACGCGGTGCTGGAACTGGCGATGACGCTGTTGCAGCCGCCCGCACAAACGTCTCTTCCCGTGCTGGTGCGGGTCGCCCCGGAGGTCGCCTACGCGCGCCGGGTGGCGCAGCACGGCCGGGTGGGCGGGATGGAGCACTTCGGGCCGACGGGACGGCCGGCCGGACGCGAGTCGTACCTGGAGCTGCAACGCGACAGCCAGACGGTCTTCGAGGACATCGGCAAGCGCTGGCAGTGCCTGGACCTGGATCTTTCCCCCAGCGGCGAGGAGGACGGCGTACGAGCCGGAGTCGAGCGGATCCTCGCCGCCAAGGACACCCTGACGAAAGGGCCCGCCTCGTGACCTCCGCCTGTGTCCCGTACGCCGGTCCGCACTGGATCGACGAGCTGCCGCCCTTCGACTGGGACGACCTGCGCGACGCGCACCGCCGGTGCCGCTCGGTGCTGGACCGCCTGGCCGGTGACCGGGGGCTGCTGAGCCGGCTGGTCGCCGAGATCGAGCACGATCCCGTACGGCTGGCGACCAGCGAGATCCATCCGCTGATCAACCGGCTCATCCTGTACCAGGACGACGCCCGGCACTTCCAGGTCCGGCTCCACATGTCGCCCGGCTCGCGGGAGCTGGTGCCCCACGACCACAAGTACAGCTTCACGGCGTATGTGCTGGCCGGGGCGTACGTCCATGTGTGGCGGCGGCGTACCGGCACCGCCGAGGGGGAGTTCACCAGCCAGGACATCCGGCCCGGCATCGTGTCGGTCGAACGGCCGGGGACGTGTTACACGTTCGGCAGCCCGCTCATCCACCAGACGATCATGCTGCCCGGTACGGTCACGCTCTTCATGCGGGGCCCGCGGACGAAGCAGCGGTCCCACGCCGCCATGGACATGCTGCCGCAGGCCGACGACTGGCCCCTCCCGTCGGAGCTGGGCAAGCCCAAGCACGCCAACGGCCAGCGGCCGGTGACCATCGAGGAGTACCGGGGCATGTGCGCGCAGCTCGTCCGGCAGGGACTGATCGACGCGGTTCCGCGAGAGCGGGAGCCGCGATGACTCCGCAGCACATCGCGGTCGTCCTGGACGGGTACGGGCCGTGGGCCGCGGCGCACGGCGAGCCGGAGAGCGAGGCGTACCGGCGCAGTTTCACCAAGCAGGTCGACGTGGCCGCCTGGTGCCACGCCGAGGGCGTCGCGGAGGTCACCCTGTACGTGCCCGCGCCGCCGGGCCCCGGGCTCGACGAGGAGTGGACCGCCTCGTTGTGGCGCCGGGTCATCGACGGCATCCGGCATCCCCGGTCCGGCACGGGTGAGGTCACACTGCGGCACGTCGGCGACTTGTCGCGGCTGCCCGACCGGCTGGCCAAGGAGTTGTCGGAGTCCCGGTTCGACACGCGGAGCGTCCCCGGCCGGTTCGGGGTCAACCTCGTACTGGGCTACGAGGGCCGGGCGGAGATCGTGCAGGCCGTACGGGCGATGCTGCACACGGCGCAGGAGGAAGGAGAGGACCTCGGGAAGATCGCCTCGCGGCTGGACAGCGAGCGGCTCGGCGCCCACCTGCCGAGCGCGGCGCTGCCCCCCGTGGACCTGGTGATCCGCACCTCCGGCAGCCGGCGCCCGGCGGGCGTGCTGCCCTGGCACGCCGCGTACGCGGAGTTCCACTTCGCCGGTGTTCCGGCGCCCGACTTCACCCGCGAACACCTCCTGGCGGCGCTGGGAGCGTACGCCCACCGACACCGCAGATTCGGAAAGTGAGGGGGAATGACGAACAGTCCAGGACCGGCTGTCCGCCACCTGACCGAGGAGATCTCCCGGATCGACTGGGACGATCCGCGCAAGAGCGCCCGCCAGTGCCGCGGTCTGCTCGGCCGGCTGGCCGCGGACCGTGGACTGCTGACGGAGCTGGTGCGCGGGACCGAGCGGGACCCCCGGCGGTTCGGGCGCTCGGAAAGCCACCCGCTGATGAGCAAACTCTGCCTCTACGAGGACCCGGAGCGCCGCTGCCAGCTGCGGCTGCACGCCTTCACCGGACGCGAGCGCGACCTGGTGCCGCACGACCACAAATACCCTTTCAGCGCTTACGTTCTGGCCGGCGGGTACGTCCACGTGTGGAACCGGCGGACGGACGCGACCTGTTCGGGCGAGTTCACCTCGCGGGACCTGGCAGCGGGGGTCGTCGCGCTGGAACGTCCGGGCAGCTGTTACACGTTCCAGCATTCCCTGGTGCACCAGACCATCGTCATGCCGGACACGGTCTCCCTCTTCCTGCGGGGCCCGAAGCGCCAGAGCCGGTGGCACGCGGCCGGTGACATGCTGCACCTCCTCGACGGATACGAGGCACCGCGGCCCGGGGGCCGGAGCCACCAGGGTTCGGTACCGCTCTCGCCCGACCAGTTCCACGCGGTACGGGCCGATCTCGAACAGCGCGGAATCATTGCCAAGGAGAGGCCACCCCATGCCGTCGCCTGAATTCCACATCCAGCCGGTCGTCCAATTGCTGGGGCAGACCTCGTCCCCTTACGACGTACCCGCCGATCCGGAGATATTCAACGGGAACTGGCTGGAGCCCGCACTGGCACACGCCCGGTCCCTGCTGCAGAGCGCCGACCGGGAAACGCATGCGCTGGAGTCGACCACCGGTCATGGCCTCACTCATGTGTTTCTCGCGTCCGACCAGGCGGAGAATTACTCCGTCCATCTGAGAATGCGGGGTGAAGGGGACGCCGTGCCGCGCGATCCCGCGGAGAAGGCGGTCGTCCTCACCCTCGGCGGGACCATGGAGCTGGAGGCGTTCCGCCACGCCGGCGACGTGGACGAGGACACGCCCTGGTACGTGCGGCAGTTCTCCCCCGAGAGCGTCTACGCGTGCCACCCCGGGACCCTGCATTCCGTGCAGCAGTCGGACGACGCGGTGCAGTTGGTCATCACGCAGGGCGCCGCCGGGGCCCCGGGCCGCCGGCTGACCGCGGCCGAGTACCGGGAGGCGGCCGACCGGGCCCGGAACCTGCTCGGCCGGGCCATCGAAGCCCGGCGGGAGTCCCTGCCGTCCGGTGCCTGAGCACCGGGCAGCCGCTACTGCCCGGCGTACGGCGGGCCGTCGCGGCGCGTGAAGGGGGCCCACCAGCAGCGCGGCTGGTGGGCCCTCTTCCGTCCGTGGGGGCGTGGGTCAGGAGACGGTCGTGGTCGCGGCCGGGGCCACGGCTCCGACCGGTGAGCAGGTGGCGGCGGCCCCGTTGAAGGCGACCTGGAGGCCCGCGGGTGTGAAGGTCACGTCTCCGGCGGTGGACAGCGTGGCGCTCGTGCTGCCGCTGAGCACCACCGCGCCGCCCTTCGGCACGGCCTGGAGGTTCGTCAGCCCGGCGGCCTGGACGGAACCCGTTCCGGCGCCGCCCAGGCCGATCGTCAGCTGACCGGTGATGGCGTGTGCGGGGATGTCCTGGGCGGCATGGGGTTCACGTTCCAGGTCGACCTGGAGCGTGACGACGTCACCGGCCTTGGCGGTGGCAGGGGCGGTGATGGTGACCGCTCCCGGGTAGGCGACGGTGGTGCCGCCGACGCTGCAGGAATAGGTGAGGGAAACGGTTCCGGCAGCCGCGGGACCGGCCGCGGCCACCATGGTCAGCCCCGCGGCTGCGAGGGTGAATCCCATACCGGCGGCAATTCTCGTCAGTTTTCGCATCGTACACCTCTCCGACTGAAGATGTAGCGAACACAAGGCGATGAGGCATTCCCTCCATCGCCGTTGTGCAGCCTAGGGAAAACGCACATGAATAGCTAGCCGCGATGTGGCCAACCGCCTCGGGCAAAGCTGATTCCGCGCCATTGCGGAATTCCGTCCCCGGGGCGCCGGGAACGTGGCACGGCGGTGATCGCACCGGCAATCTCGTCCGCCTGTACGCGTATCTCCGGAATGGCCGTACTCTCCAGGAGCTCGCCCCGGCGGAGCGCTCCGATGGTCCATATCGAAGCGGCCGTGTCCGTCCGCCCGTCGCGCAGCCGACCGTCGTCCAGGATGTCGAATCCCAGCCCGGTGGGGTGCGGCCGGGCCCGCCCCGACTCCAGCAGGTCCCGCAGGAGCGGATCGTCGACGGCGCTCGGATCGGGCTGCGACCCGGTGCAGTTCACCACGGCGCCGACCTCGACGGCCGTACCGTCCGTCAGGCTCACCCGGACGCCGTCCCGCGTCACGAGCGCGTCGGCCACCTCGCCGGCGCGCATCCGCAGCCGGCCGCGGTCCCGTGCCCGGTCCAGTGCGGCGGCGGTCGGCGGCGCCATGCGGTGCCGGTGGACTTCCCACAGCCGCAGGTGATCGGTGAGGAACCGCCTGCGGTCGGCCGTGGACAGCTGTCGCCACAGGGACGACGTGAGCGGCCGCAGACTGTCGAAACCCGGCCGCCAGTCGCCGTGCCGATGCCTGCTGCGGGAGACCTGCGCCAGCACCTCACGGCGGAGCGCGCCGAGTCCGGCACGGCCGGTGACGGCGGGCGGCGGCACCGGTGGCAGGGGCGCCGGGGCGTGCGGGTGCGGGAGGAGGCCGCTGCGGGACACCGCCGTCAGCAGCCGGCCGGGCCGCTCCAGGCTGAGGGCCGCGTCGACCATGGTCAGCCCCGTCCCGACGAGCAGCACATCGGCGTCGTGCGGTACGGAGGCGAGCGCCCCCGGTGCCCAGGGGGACAGCACGAAGCGGTCCGACGTCCGCAGCGCGCGGGGAACCCAGTCGCATCCGGGTGCCGGGCTCCCCACGGCCAGGACGACGGCGTCCGCCCGGACGGTGCGCCCCGAATCCAGGCGGCACACCACGGACGTTCCGCGTCTCTGCGCACCGACGGCCCGCTCGTGCACGCGGCGCAGCCGCGCGGATGTGCCGCGTACGGCGGCGTCCTCCAGGACCTCCGCCAGGTAACTGCCGTACAGGGCACGGGGAACGAAGGCGTCGGGATCGGCGTACCGGGGGTGCCGGCCGGTGAGCCAGCGGACGAAGTGGTCACGGTCTTCGGCGAACGCGCTCATCCGCCCCGCGGGCACGTTGAGCAGATGCCGGAGGTCATCCGTCCGGTACGCGGTCCCGCGGCCGCTGTCATGGGCCGGATCGATGAGCCACAGGTCCAGCCGGGTGCCACGGCGCCCGGCGTGCTGGATCAGCCGGGCCGCCACCAGGCAGCCCGCGGCCCCCGCGCCGATGACCGCGACGGCGAGGTGCGGCGCGGTCGCGTCGCCGCTCATGCCGCCGCCGCTCATGCCGCCGTCCTGCCGCCGCGCGCCGGGCCCCGGGCGCTGGCCGGGAAGGCCGTTCCGGCCATTCCTGCGGTCAGCGTGGTGCCGTCGGCGGGGTCGATGAGCAGGAACGATCCGGTACGCCGGGAGTCGGCGTAGGGGTCCAGGGCGAGGGGTTCGGCGGTGCGCAGCACGATGCGGCCGATGTCGTTGGCGGCCAGTTCGCCGGGCGCCGGGTGCTGGGAGAGGTCGTCGAGGGTCAGCCGGGAGGGGATGGTTTTGACGAGGGCTTTGACGGTGCGGGTGGTGTGTTTGAGCAGGACCCGCTGGCCGGCCCTCAGGGGCTGGTCGGCGACGTGGCAGACGGTGGCCTCGATGTCGCGGGTGACGGCGGGCGGCGCGGCGGCCGGGGCGATCAGGTCGCCGCGGGAGATGTCCAGGTCGTCGGCGAGGCGGACGGTCACCGACTGCGGCGCCCAGGCCACGTCCACCGCCTGGCCCAGCACGTCCAGCGCCGCCACGGTGCTGGTCCGGCCCGACGGCAGGACGGTCACCGCGTCGCCGGTGCGCAGCACACCCGAGGCGATCTGCCCCGCGTAGCCGCGGTAGTCGGGCAGTTCGGGAGTCTGCGGGCGGATGACGTACTGCACCGGGAAGCGCGCCGGGTCCTCGGAAGGGTCGGCCACCACCGGCACGCTCTCCAGGTGCTCCAGCACGGTCGGCCCGCCGTACCAGTCCATGTTGGTGGACGGGGTCACGACGTTGTCGCCGGCCAGCGCGGAGATCGGGATGGCGGTGATCTCCGGTACGCCCAGCGAGGCGGCGTACGTGGTGAACTCCGCGGCGATGGCCGCGAAGACCGGCTCGGCGTAGGCGGCCAGGTCCATCTTGTTGACGGCCAGGACGACGTGGGGGACGCGCAGCAGGGCGGCGACGGCGGCGTGGCGGCGGGTCTGCTCGACGACGCCGTGGCGGGCGTCGACCAGCACCACGGCCAGCTCGGCGGTGGAGGCGCCGGTGACCATGTTGCGGGTGTACTGCACATGGCCGGGGGTGTCGGCGAGGATGAAGCGGCGCCGGGGCGTGGCGAAGTAGCGGTAGGCGACATCGATGGTGATGCCCTGCTCCCGCTCGGCCCGCAGCCCGTCGGTCAAAAGGGCCAGGTCGGGCGCCTCCTGGCCGCGGCCCAGCGAGGCCCGCTCGACCGCTTCGAGCTGGTCGGCCAGCACCGACTTCGAATCGTGCAGCAGCCGCCCCACCAGCGTGGACTTGCCGTCGTCCACCGAGCCGGCGGTGGCGAAGCGCAGCAGCGAGGTGGCGGCCGTACCGGCCACGTCGACCGGATCGACAATCGTGCTCATTAGAAGTACCCCTCGCGCTTGCGGTCCTCCATGGCGGCCTCGGACAGTTTGTCGTCGGCCCGGGTGGCGCCCCGCTCGGTCAGGCGGGAGGCGGCGATCTCGGCGATGACGGCCTCGATGGTGGCCGCGTCGGAGTCGACGGCGCCGGTGCAGGACATGTCGCCGACGGTGCGGTAGCGCACCTGCCGCGTCTCGACCCGCTCGCCGTCCCTGGGGCCGCCCCAGGCGCCGGGCGCCAGCCACATGCCGCCGCGGGCGAAGACCTGGCGCTGGTGGGCGTAGTAGATGGCGGGCAGTTCGATTTTTTCGCGGGCGATGTACTGCCACACGTCCAGTTCGGTCCAGTTCGACAGGGGGAAGACGCGCACGTGTTCGCCGGGTGAGTGGCGGCCGTTGTAGAGCTGCCACAGTTCGGGGCGCTGGCGGCGCGGGTCCCAGCCGCCGAACTCGTCACGCAGGGAGAAGACGCGTTCCTTGGCGCGGGCTTTTTCCTCGTCCCGGCGTCCGCCGCCGAAGACGGCGTCGAAGCGGTTCGCTTCGATGGCGTGCAGCAGCGGCACGGTCTGCAGCGGGTTGCGGGTGCCGTCGGGGCGCTCGCGCAGCTCGCCGCGGTCGATGAAGTCCTGGACGGAGGCGACGTGCAGGCGCAGGCCATGCCGGGCCACCGTGCGGTCGCGGTAGTCGAGGACTTCGGGGAAGTTGTGGCCGGTGTCGACGTGCAGCAGCGCGAACGGCACCGGCGCGGGGGCGAAGGCCTTCAGGGCCAGGTGCAGCATCAGGATGGAGTCCTTGCCGCCGGAGAAGAGGATCACCGGCCGCTCGAACTCCCCCGCCACCTCACGGAAGATGTGCACCGCCTCCGACTCCAGCGCATCCAGATGACTCAGCGCATACGGGGTGCCGACGTCCCTCTCGATGACTTTCACGCCTTCACCGGGAAGCGGACGAGTTCACGGCGGCATCGGCACGTGGCTCACTGTGCCGGAGGGCGAGCGTGCCCGGTCGGCAGCTCTCGCGGAGTGCGGTGAGTTCCTCCGCGGGAAGGCGCAGAGCGCTGCCCCGCCTGCCGCCGTCGAGCAGCGCCTGCCCGGCGGCCAGCCAGTCGGGCAGCGGTGCGACCCCGATGAAGGCGGCCAGGCGGGTCAGTTCCCGTTCCGGGTCGTCCAGGAGCGCCTCGTAGCCGAGCGACGTACGGTGGTCCGCCGGTACCTGTTCCAGGTGCCGCACGCCGTCCACGACACTGCGCGACCACAGGCGCCCGAGCCTGGCGGGTGAGATCTCGTGCTCGACCACCCAGCGGGGGTCGAATCGGCGGGTCATGAGTTCCCTCAGATCGGGCGGCAACGCGTCGACCTGGCTTCCGGTCAGCTCGGCGACCGACGCGGCGCCGGTCAGGCCGAGTATCTCCGCCGTCAGTGCGATCATCCGGAAGCCGGGGTGGCGGCTCATGGAAACGGCGCAGTCGGGGCCGTCGCGGAACAGGTGAACGAACTTCGCCCCGGGAAACGCCGCGCGCAACTGCGGGACCCAGTGCAGTGAATAACCGGAACGTTCGACGGCCACCGTCCTGTCCCGCCATTCGCAGAGCGTGTCGAAGAACGCTTCGAAATGCTGTCCGGCCGGCCTGCGTGGCCATGCGCATATTTCGTGGGCAAGTGCGTCGAAGAGGCCGTCGGGGTCGTCCGTCAGATGTGGCAGCACCATCATGGACAGTGCGGGAATTCCGGTGCCCTCGACCGTGAATCGTCCCGGGCGCCGGAGGTAGAGGAACTCGGCGATCTGTGCGCCGTTGCGGACGAGTGCGTCGTGCCCGGGGCTGGGGCGGGCCAGAAGTTCCCAGAACTCCTCCCCCGTGATGTCTTTCCGCGGTACCGCTTCGGCTCGCCCCAATGAGGTGAACAGTTCGTTGATGCTGAGGACGTCCGGATGGAGATTGATGATCCGGGACAGCGCGGTCGAACCGCTCCGGCCCGTTCCGACGATGAAGGTCAATGGCCGCATGCTTGCTCCAGTCCGATGTAAGGGTCCGTCCTCCGTCGGCGGCGGCCCGGTGGCCGCGACCGGTACCCGTCACACCTTCTTCCGCGCCCGGACCGCTTCGCGGGCGGTCCGCGGGGAAGCGGCACCCGGCCGGGTCAGGCGCCGCCGCCCGCCGACAGGCACGGAGAGGTCGCGGCGGCGGCGAGGTTCAGTGTCAGCGCGGGGTCGGACCTGAGAATGGCCTGCTCCAGCTCCCGCAGCGGGGCGGTCGGTTCGATGCCGAGTTCGTCGACCATCCGCTCCCGCGTCGCCCTGAAGGCGGCCAGCGCCTCGGCCGTGCGCCCGCAGCGGTACAGCGCCGTCATGAGCTGATACGTCAGCCGTTCCCGCGCGTAATGCCCGCGGGCCATCACCATGATCTCGTCCACGATCTTCTCGTGGTCGCCCAGGTCGAGACCGAGGGCGAAGCGCTCCTCCACCGCGGTGAGGTAGATGTCCTCCAGCCTGGGCTGCTCGAACACGCGCAACGGGCTGTCGACGAGGTCGGTGAGCGGTGTGCCGCGCCACAGCACCAGTGCCTCGTCCAGGGTGTCCGCTGCCTCGCGCAGCGCTTCCCGGCTCAGTTTCCGGGAGAGTAACAACATCCTGCGGAATCTCTCCACGTCTATCTCGTAGAGTTCGGCGGCCAGGCGATATCCGCCGGACTCGGTGTGAATGCGCCCGGCCGGAAGTATTTTCCTGAGACGCTTTATGTGATTACGCAGAGTAACCCGTGCGGTAGCGGGCGTCTTGACGCCCCACAGCTGATCGGCGAGCTCCTCCGTGGGGACGACGCGGCCGGCCCTGAGTGCCAGTGCGGCCAAAGTCGTACGCAGCATCGGAGCCTGTAT
The DNA here is from genome assembly GCF_001905005.1 of Streptomyces sp. CB02923. GTDB lineage: Bacteria > Actinomycetota > Actinomycetes > Streptomycetales > Streptomycetaceae > Streptomyces. Next base: position 419,598 of record NZ_LWKZ01000001.1, read on the forward strand.
CGGAAGGATCCCCCCGTCGTCGCCCAGAACCTCCACGGTTCCCAAGAGCCGTATCTCCACGGTTTCCCTCCACTTACGCAGAGGCAGGCAAACGGAACTCTGCATACCGCGCCCCCGCTGCACGATCGTTTCCGTTATCGCCGCATCATATATCAACTCCTCCGAATATTGCATGTATATTTCAGGCGGTGGCCCGCGGTCATTACGGCCGCACATCAGGCGGCTACGGGCCCGCGAAAAGCCGCAGGACAACAAGGGGCGAAACCCCGAAAGCCCGGCACCCGGAACTTTCAGGTCCGGTGCCCGGACGTGGTCTCCTGTGTCAGCCGGTCCGGCGACTCCAGCCACAGCACACCGGGGACCTGGCGGGGAGCGGCCAGCCGCATCAGCCCCAGGCACACCCCGGCCGTGCCGATCATCAGGCCCGGTACGTCGATCTCCCCGGCCGGCACACCGGAGATCGCCCCCGCCGACTTCACCTGGGCCAGTACGCCGTGCGCGATCTCCTCCCTGGCCCGTCGCCACGGCTCCGGCGACGCGGCATCCGCGAGGACATCGCCCGCCAGGGTGAACAGCTCCAGGTTCCCGAGGTCCCCGTGGCACAGGCTGTGGTTGCGGCCGAACTCACCGGCGTAGGTCTCCGCCAGCGCCGTACCGGCTTCCGCCCGGAGTACGGCGTCCTCCCGGGCGCGCAGCATCAGGAGCCGGGACATGCCGACCCCCACGCCTCCGTTGCACCACCAGTTGGACGCGGTCAGCGACGCCTTCGTGCCGACGTCCAGGTCCTGCCGGAGGTCCCGCCACCGGCGCTGCTCCGGAAGGTACAGCCGCCGGTCGAACTCCGCCGCCCGGTCGGCCAGTTCGGCCAGTTCGGCGGATCCGAGGAAGGCGGACAGCTCGGACAGTGCCCAGGCGATGCCCGCGGAGCCGTGCGAGAAGCCGCCCAGCGGGTCGGACTTCTCGGCCGGGCGCCACCCCGCGGTCCCCTCGACGTCCACCTGGGTCTCCACCAGGCGCTGGGCGCACAGCGCGGCGATGTCGCGCAACTGCCGGTGCCCGTAGCGGCGGTGCAGGTTGACGGCGACGACGGCGCAGCCGGCCAGCCCTCCGATGACGTCCGGCGACTGCTCCTCCTCGGCTGCCCGGCGCAGTACGGGCACGAAGCTCTCGATGTGCTCCGCGAAGTCCGGCTCCCCGGTGACGTGCGCCATGTGGTCGAGCGCGTACAGCAGGCCCGCGATGCCGTCGAAGGCACCGGCGGTGTCGGCGATCCCGTTGTCCCGGATGTCCCTGAGGTGGTCCAGCATCGGTACCGTGCAGCGGCGCGCCAGGTCCAGGTAGCGGTCGTCCTGGAAGAGGGAAGCCGCGTAGCCGAACGTCACGGCGAAGCCGGCGAGTCCGTCGTACAGCGTGGTGCCGACCGGCCGGTAGGTGAGCGAGTCCTCACGGCCGCCGTCCAGGCTCACGCCGAGCCAGCTGCAGTCCTCCGTGCCGAGCAGGGCACGGTCGGCCAGTTGGGTGGCCAGGCCCCGGGCCAGGGATGCCGCGTCCTGGGTGCCGATTTCCGGCGCGTCCGGCGCGGGACGCCACTGCGGACGCCGCTGTCCTTTGAGGAGGGTGCTCAGCGTCTCGCGGATGATGCGTTCCTGGCCCTGCCGGTGGGCCTCCCCGAAGCCGTCCAGCTTCGTGCGGACACCGGCGAGGCTCGGCTCCTCGAAGAACGCGCCCAGGGGTCCGTAGCCCGGCGCGTGGATCTCCGTGGCGGCCGGCCGGGTGCGGAAGCACGGCACGTCACCGCTGATCAGCTGGCGCTTCTCGCTGTCCACGAGAGGGATCAGGTCCGGGCGGGTCTCGGCGGTCGCCCACAGCTTGTCCAGCAGGCGCTCCCGGTCCAGCGCGTTGCGCAGGTAGTCGGGGTGGTAGCTCTCGGTCAGGAAGAGGCTGTAGCGGCGGGTGAGCCGGGCGAGGTGCCGGATCTCGATGTCCGCCGAGTCGTCGAGCAGGTGGCGGAACCGGTCGCGGTGCCGCTCGATGATCTCGTACGTGTCGTGGAACCCGGCGACGACCCGCTCCCGGTGGTCTTCGGGCCGGACCTCCAGCCCTTCGCCGAACGGGCGGTTCTTGGCTCCGCTCATCTGCGCGAGGCGGGCCTCCAGGCGCATGGTGTCCTGGTAGGAGTCCACGAGGGTGGGGACCGGGCGGGTGGTGCGCGTGATCGCTCCGCCGCCTATGGCGCTGAGGTCCACGCCCTCCACCCGTCGGTCGCCGAAGACGCGCGCCGGGAGGACTCCCGTGGCGAGTACGCCCTGGAACAGGGTGTTCATCGCCTTGTGGTGCGCGGTGACCACCTCGCCCTCCGGCTGGGCGGTCTGCTGGAAGATGGTCTCCAGGTCGATGGGCACGGGAAACGGCCCGGCGGCGATGATGTTCTCCAGGTGGAAGTCGATGGCTCCCACGGTCATCAGGATGGCCAGCGTGCTGCCCGTCCGCCAGTAGAAGTCCTCGATGTCCCGGCGGGTGGCGCAGGGGGTGTGGTCGATGTACTCGCACCAGCCGTAGTCGTCCCGCTCCAGGACCCGCATGCCCGTGTTCTCCAGGGGCGGGCCGTACGCGTTGACGGTGTCCACCAGGGCGCGGTAGGCCGCTTCCGTCGCCACGGACCGGGGTTTGTACACCAGTCGGGTGCCGTCGTCGAACGTGAGGAGGGCGACGGAGCGGCCGCGGTGGTGGCTGTCGCCGAGATCCAGGCCGAGGCCGGCCAGGCTGTCGGCCGAGGTGGTGGTCAGACCCGCGTCCCGCAGCAGCCGTTCGTCCGCCACCAGGCGCCGCAGCAGTTCGGCGATGTGCGCGGTCCACTGGTTCCCGGCCTCGATCATGGAGCGTCCCAGTACGGGGTATTCCGTGAAGAGCCGCTGCCGGTAGGAGGTGGCGGGCAGGATCTGCCCGGCGTACCAGTCGTAGCGCTCGTGCGGGGTGCCGCCTTCGAGGACGCCTTCGGTCCGGGCGACGTTCAGTTCGAGGACGAGAGTGCGGGCGCTCACCCGCAGCAGGCGGTTGGCCAGCGCGCCCAGCAGGTCCGCGCGCAGCCGCCCGGCCAGCTTGGTCAGGACGTCCGGGCCGTCCGCCAGCTCGGCCAGCAACCGCTCCTCGAAGTACCCGAGGAAGCTGCCGAGCAGGCCCTCGAACGGGAGCCGGGGGAACACCTCGGCGAACATCTTCGTCGTGAACCGCGGAGTGTCCTCCGCCTCCGCGGGGCGCGCGAGCACCTCGGACAGCTCCGCGGTCCAGGACATGGCCTCCGGCAGCACGGCGAAGTCCGTTGCCGTGATCGCCACGGCGAACTCTTCCGCCGTCGTTCCGGAACGGGCCAAGCGCTGCCGGAAGGCACTTTCGGACATGAACGCCGATTCGCGCCACCGCACCACGGCGGCTTTCGCCTCGTCCGATGGTGTGGTGCCGCTCGGCGGAAGGCGCTCGTAGCTGTAGGCCGCGTTGTCCGTACCGGTGAGGTGTACCGTGCGCTTGACTGTCATGGTGGCTCGTGCACTCCGTCTTGAGCAGTCGACATCGAATCCGGCGAAATCGCGTGGTGGGCGGTCACAGGACCGCCCACCACGGATTACCGCTCCTCGGGGCCGGGCTGTCGGCACCGGCCCGGAGGAACATCAAGGAGAAGAAGTCAGTTCACCGGGCGTGCCGTGGAACTGTTTTCCTCAACCGGTTCAGCAGAAGCACTCGGTGGTGATGGTGCAGAAGTAGCCACTGCTGATCATGTGGGCGGACTGGTCCTCACGCAGATCCGCCAGGGAAAGCTCGCCGAAGTTGGCGCCCGCCGGGTTGGTGACGTCCTGGGCACCGGTCTTCCAGGCAGCTGCTTCCGTGCTCATGGTTACCTCCGTTGTTGTAGAGCCGGGATGCACCGGAACTGAACCAGCGAGGTGCATCCGCTTCCTGATGATTCTGCAACGGAGGGCGTAGCAGATCGGTAGCCGGTCAGTAGCCTCGCAGGTGAATGGAGTTGCGGGAGAGGGGAATTGCGGATTCCCCTCTCCCGGCCCGGTCCGCGCCCCGGCGGCTACTCGGTCTTGATGGCCACCAATGAATTGATCTTTGTGGCGCTTCGGGCCGGCCACAGCGCGGCCACCACTCCGACCAGCAGGGCCAGGAGGAAGAAGAGCCCGATCCGGTCCCACGGCAGGGAGAACCGGTACGCGTCCATGCGCTCCGCGATCAATGCGCCGCCGAGCCCGCTCAGCAGCACGCCGAGCACGATGCCGAGCACGGCGCCGAACAGTGAGATGGCCAGTGATTCGAGCCGTACCATGCGCCGGATGTCCCGGCTCTCCATGCCGACGGCGCCGAGCATGCCGATCTCCTGGGTCCGCTCGAACACCGACAGGGCAAGGGTGTTGATGACGCCCAGCACGGCGACGATCACCGCCATTCCGAGCAGTGCGTAGAGCACGTTCAGCAGGAGGGTGGCCGTCTGGGAGATGGAATCCGTCATCTCCTGCTTGCTGCGGATCTTTACCGCCGGATTGTCTCCCAGTGCCTTGGCCAGAACGGCCTTTGTCCTCTCGGAGACGCCCGGTGCGGTTTTCACCATGAGCAGCGAGTCGTCGATGTGGAGCTGATGCCGGGAGAGCGTCGCCGTATCGATGAGAATTCCGCTGATCAGGTTGTTTCCGGTGAAGATGCCGGACACCTTCAGGGTGCCTTTCGTGCCGTCTTCGTACGTCAGGGAGAACGAGTCCCCGGCTTTCCAGCCGAACAGGCCGGCGGTTTTCTTGTCCACCACCGCGTGGTCGCCGCCGAGTTTCCGGAACGATCCCGTGGAGAATTCCAGATTGGTCAGCCCGTCCATCGCCCGGCCGTGCACACCGCCGATGGCCCGGCGCTGTCCCTCGATCCGCGCGGGAGAGGTGCGCAGCGGGCTGGTGGCGGTGACGTCGGGCAGTTGGGCCAGGGTGCGTTCCACCGAAGGGGCCAGCGGTTTCTTGGTGACCATGGAGACGACGTAGTCGGCTCTGATGCCGTCCGCGGCCATGGCCTTCAGACCGTTCTGCATGCCGGTGCCGATCACCGTCAGGCTCGTGATCACGGTCAGGCCGATCATCAGCGCGGAGGCGGTGGCGGCGGTACGGCGCGGGTTGCGGACCGCGTTCCGCTGGGCGATCTTCCCGGGCAGGCCGAAGGCGCGCAGCCCCGGGCCCAGCAGCCGGATGAACGGCCGGGACAGCGCCGGGGTCAGGACGATGACGCCGACCAGCAGGAGCAGCCCGCCCAGGCCCAGCAGCCCCATCGGTACCGGTTTCCTGGCGTCGGCGAACAGCATCAACGCCGTGCCCAGTACGGCCAGGATTCCGCCGACGGCGTTCCGCAGCAGCATCGAGCGGGGCGCGGCCGGTGCGTGGACGCTGTGCATCGCGGCCACCGGCGGGACGTTGGCGGCCCGTCGGCTCGGCAGCCAGGCCGCCAGCATCGTCACTCCCACGCCGATGCCCAGCGCCACCAGCACGACGGCCGGGGAGACGACGAGCGGCCCGTCCGGGAGGAGCGCTCCGGTGGCGCGCATCAGCGGGAGCAGCAGGGCACCGATGCCGATGCCGGCCGCCAGTCCCGCCGCGGCGGCGACCGCGCCGACGGCGCATGCCTCGGCCAGCACCATGCCCGTCACCTGGCCGCTGCTGGCGCCCACCGCCCGCAGCAGGGCGATCTCCTTGGTGCGCTGGGCGACGAGCATGGTGAAGGTGTTGGCGATGATGAAGACGCCGACGAACAGGGAGATCGCGGCGAAGGCCAGCAGTCCGGTACGGATGTTCTCCATGCTGGACCGGATCGAGCGGGCCTGTTCGCGGGCGAGTTCGGCGCCGGAGGCCGCTTCGGTCCCGGTCGGCAGGATCTTGGTGACCTCCGCCGTCAGCGCGGCTTCGGGCGTTCCGGGCCGGGCGGCGAGGTGGATCTCGTTGAACCGGCCGGGGGCGGTCAGCAGTTTCTGTGCCGTGGCCGTGTCGAACAGGACGAGTGTGCCGCCCGCCGCCACGTTGCCGTCGTCGGTGTCGAAGATCCCGACGACCTTGCGGTTCAGCACCGGCCCGTCGACCGACATGCGCACGCTGTCCCCGACGGTGAACCGCGCGCCCTCCGCCGTTCTGGCGTCGACCGCGACCTCGCCCTGCGTGTGGGGCGGGCGTCCTTCCTTCATCGGGTAGCGGGCGTCCTTGCCGTCCGCGCCGGGAGCGTAGTTGCCGCCCTGGGTGGAGAAGCCGCTGCCGATCAGCTGTCCCTGCTTGTCGGCCACGGCGACCGTGCCGGAGACGATGCCGACGGCCGATTCGACTCCGGGCAGGGCGGCGGTCCGGGCGAGGAGGCGCTGGTCGAGGCGGCGGACAGCGGCCGTGCCGGTGTCCGTACCGGGCCGGATCGCCACGGTGACGCCGTCGAGGCTCTTCTCGGAGCCCTTCTCGTACGCCTCCGAGATGGTCGAGGCGAAGACCAGCGTGCCGGAGACGAAGGCCACTCCGAGCATGACCGCGAGGCCGGTCATCAACAGGCGTGCCCGGTGCGCGAGGACGTTGCGTAATGCTGCTCGTAACATGGGGAATGAGGTTCTTCCTTGAGCGGGGCGGGGAGGCGGGGGCGGTACGCGTCCGGGTGCCGGTGTCACCGGGCGCCGCCCGGGAGTCCCGGGCCCGCGGGCAGCGGGCTCTCCGAGAAGGCCAGCATCCGGTTCAGTACGGCGTGGGCCGTCGGCTCGCGCAGTTCGTCGACGATCCGCCCGTCGGCCAGGAAGACCACCCGGTCCGCGAACGAGGCGGCCCCGGGGTCGTGCGTGACCATGACGACGGTCTGCCCGAACTCCCGGACGGAGTTGCGCAGGAAGCCCAGGATCTCGGCACCGGCGCGGGAGTCGAGGTTGCCGGTCGGCTCGTCCGCGAAGACGATCTCCGGCCGGCCGGCCAGGGCCCTGGCCACCGCCACCCGCTGCTGCTGCCCGCCGGAGAGCTGCGAGGGGCGGTGGGTGAGCCGCCCGGCCAGGCCGACCATGCCGACGACGAGGTCCAGCCACGCCTGATCGGGGCGGCGCCCCGCGATGTCGAGCGGCAGGGTGATGTTCTCCAGCGCGGTCAGCGTCGGGAGCAGGTTGAACGCCTGGAAGACGAACCCGATCCGGTCGCGGCGTAATCTCGTCAGGTCCCGGGCGCTCAGCGTGGTCAGTTCCACGTCACCGATGCGGGACGAGCCCCCCGAGGCGGCGTCGAGCCCCGCCATGCAGTGCATGAGCGTCGACTTCCCCGAGCCGGACGGGCCCATGATCGCGGTGAACTCGCCCGCGGGGAAGGCCACCGACACGGCGTCCAGCGCGACCACCCTGCTCTCACCGTCCCCGTAGATCTTGGTGAGCTTCTCGGCCCGCGCTGCGTCGGCGCCCGGGATCCTGGCCTGCGTCGCGTGCTGGCGTGTGGTCATAGAGGAGGACTCCTGTTCGACTTGCGTCGTACGGCGAAACACCCCATGCTCCCGTCACACCGAGTTCCCGGGCATCAGCCCGGGGCGGTCCGTCCCCTCCCTCTTCCGGCGTACGGCCGGGTCACGGGATACGTCGCTGGTATGACGTGAGGCACGTGAACACAGCATGGACCAGAGGGACTTGCCACCCCGCAAACACGTGTGCCGCCTGCGCGGATGCGCAGACGGCACAGAGAACCACGAACGACGGGGCGGCTTCCGGACCACCGGTCACCGCGCCGCTTCACCGCCCGTAACGGCGCTCGCGTTCGCAGTAGGAACGCAGGGCCCGCAGGAAGTCGAGCTCACGGAAGTCGGGCCAGTAGCACTCGCAGAAGTGCACTTCCGCGTAGGCCGACTGCCAGAGCAGGAAACCGGAGAGGCGCTGCTCGCCCGAAGTACGGATGATCAGGTCCGTCTCCGACCTGACCTTCGAATAGAGGTGCTTCGAGATGTGGTCCACGTCGAAGGTGTCGATGAGGCCCTCGATGTCGCCGCCCTGGGTGACGTGCTCACTCATCGCGGAACGGACGGCGTCGACGATCTCGCGCCGCCCGCCGTACCCCACGGCCACGTCGACGCGGGTGCCGTCGCGGCGGTCCGACGTCCGTGACGCCGCCTGCTTCAGCCGGGTCGCCGACTCCTGCGGCAGGAGGTCCAGCGACCCTATGACCTCCACCGGCCAGGGGTTGTCCGGGGCCGCCAGCCGCTCGACGACGTCCTCGATGATGCCGATGAGCGGCACCAGCTCGGCCTGGGGGCGGTGCAGGTTGTCGTCCGAGAGCATGAAGAGGGTGACGTGCTCGATGCCCGCGGAACCGCACCAGTTCAGGAAGTCGACCACTTTCGCGCCGCCGACCTTGTAGCCCTCGCTGGGGTCGTCGTGCCCGGCCATCCGCGCCCAGCGGCGGTTTCCGTCGAGCATGATGCCGATGTGCCGGGGGCGCGGCCGGCCTGCGAGCTTCGCGGAGAGCCTTTTCACGTACAGCGCATTCGCGGCGGCCCTTAGCCTCGCTCGCATCATCGGTCCCTTCAGCTCCCGCAGCGGTGGTAATCGTCCGGGCGGCATCCGGGCTCCCGCCCACGCCATGCCCCTTCCGCGGCCGCGCGGAGCGCCTTTTCCGCCGCAGGCGCGTAACCATACCAAGCGTCACCCGCCCGTCCTGCCACAGGAGTTACGCATCAGCGTGAAACGATTTTCCGCTCACCTTTCCTGCGCTCACCGGACGTTGTGACGGTGTGACACCGTGCCGCGGCGGGGGTGCGCGGACCCGTACGGCAAGATGTCCGCCGTGACCATTCGCTTGTTGATTGCCGACGACCAGGAGATGGTCCGCCGCGGAATGCGGCGCATAGTGGAGAGCCAGCCGGACATGGAAGTGGTCGGCGAGGCTGCGGACGGGGTTGACGCGGTGGAAATGGCGCGCGCCCTGGAACCGGATGTCGCGCTGGTGGACATCCGGATGCCGCGGATGGACGGCCTGGAGGTGACCCGGCTGCTCGCCGGCTCCCCGGCGGGGCATCCGACCAAGGTGGTCGTGGTGACCACCTTCGACCTGGACGCATATGTGTATCCCGCACTGCGGTACGGGGCTTCGGGGTTCCTGCTGAAGCGGTCGGGGCCGACGCTGCTGGTGGAGGCGGTACGGGCGGCGGTGTCGGGGGACAGTCTGATCAGCCCGGAGATCACTGTGCGGCTGCTCCGGCACGTCCGGGGCGCCGACTCGCGCCGCAAGAAGGGGAATTCCCCGCTGACCGGGCGGGAGATCGAGGTGGCCGCGCTGGTCGCCGAGGGCAAGACCAATGCCGACATCGCGGATGAGCTGTTCATCTCGGCCGGCACGGTCAAGACGCACGTGGCGAGCATTCAGCGGAAGTTCGCGGTGCGCAATCGCGTCGGAGTGGCCGTGCGCGCCTGGGAGCTGGGGTACGCGGACGGCCGCGGTCCGCGCTGACGCGCGCCGGATATCCGCCGTACGGCAGATGCGGGAAACCGGCAACGGTGCTGCCCGTGCCGCCGGATGCGGCATCTGCGTAGCCTCGGCGCATGGGCGACGATGTGAAACCGGCGGGCGGGAAGCGCCGTGCTGGGTGCGTGGTGCTGGTGGCGATGATTCTTCTGCCCGCGCTGGGGGCCTCGCCCGGTGCCTTTCCCCTGGCGCTCTGCGCGGCCGTGGCAGCGGCGGCGGCGATGCCGGGCCTGCGGCTGCGGCGTGTCCCGCTCGTGCGGGGCGCGGTTTTCACCGCGAGTGCGTCCCTCGTGCTCGACTTCGCCTATTCCGGCGATCCGAAGCCGATCGGCTTCTGGCTCCCCTTCGAGGGCGTCGCCCTGCTGGTCCTCCTCTACCGGGTGACGCGACGGGAGCCCGTTCCCCGGGCCGCCTGGGCCGGGGGCCTGGTGGGTGCCGCGACGGTCTGCCTGCTGCTGCGGATCACGCTGCACATGCCGCAGCAGGGGTGGCGCGAATCGGTCTTCGTGGTGTTCCTGGGATTCTTCCCCGCCGCGTGTGTGACCGGCGTCGGGCTCTACCTCCGGTCGCTGGACGCCCGGCGGGCCCGTGCGGTCACCCGTGCGCTGCGCGACCAGCGCCTGGAGGTCGCCCGTGACCTGCACGACTTCGTCGCCCACGAGGTGACCGGCATCGTGCTGGAGGCGCAGGCGGCCCAGCTGGACCGGGACGCTCCGCAGCAGACCCGCGAGCTGTTCGAACGCGTCGAAGCGGCGGGCCTGCGGGCGCTGGACTCCATGGACCAGACGGTGCGGGCGCTGCGCCAGGCGGACGGCGGGGCGTGGGAGGAGGCGCCCGCCACCCGGGTGTACGGCCTGGCCGACCTCGCCGGGCTGCTGGACAGGTTCTCCTCCATGACGCGTGCGCAGACGCGGCTGTCCCAGGAAGAGGGCCTGGCGGGTGCGCTGTCGCGGGAGGCCGGGGACGCCGCGTACCGCGTGGTCCTGGAGTCGCTGACCAACGTCCGCCGGCATGCCGCGCAGGCCACCCGGGTCGTGGTGGCGGCCCGCCGTACCGCCGGGGGTTCGGTCGAGGTGACGGTCACCGACGACGGCGGCGGAACGCCGGGAGGCACCCGGCACGGAGGCGGCACCGGCCTGGCCGGGCTGTCCGAGCGGGTCGACGCGCTGGGCGGAACGCTGCGGGCGGGCCCGCACGGCGGGGGCTGGCGGGTCGGCTGCGTACTCCCCGCACCCGCGGTCCGCTGAGCCGTCGGCCGCTCCGCGATATCTGCCGTTCGGGAGATGTGCCCGCTGCCCCGGGTTGGAAAGCTCGGCGGCAGTTGCGGAACGTGGACCTGGAGGGGCAGATGCTCAACGGTGTGATGGCGGAACGGGGCGGTACGGGTGCGGTGGTGGTGCCGTCCGCCGAGGCGGCGCCGGGCCCGGCAGGCCGTCCGGCCGACTGCCCGGTCGAGGTGCCCCAGGGCGTCACCGTGCCGCGGACCGGCCGGACGTCCGGTCTGCGGGGCGAGGGCTGACCATGCTCCAGCTCTCCGAGATCACCAAGGTCTACAAGGGCGGCAAGCGCGCCGTCGACTCCGTGACCCTGCACATGGAGCCCGGGATGCTGGGGCTGCTGGGCCCCAACGGCGCCGGGAAGTCCTCCCTGATGCGGATCGCCTCCACCGTTACCCGCCCCACCGGCGGCAGGGTCCTCTTCCACGGCGAGGACGTCGTGGCCAGGCCCGACGTCCTGCGCCGGGCCCTCGGTTACCTGCCGCAGGACTTCGGTGTCTACCCGAACCTCACCTCGCGCGAGTTCCTGCGGTACCTGGCCGCCGCCAAGGGCGTGTCGGCCCGGTCGGCCCGGACCCGTATCGACGAGCTGCTGGAGCTGGTCAACCTCACCGAGGCGGTCAGGCGGCCGCTGGGCACGTACTCCGGCGGCATGCTGCGCCGGGTGGGCATCGCCCAGGTCCTGCTCGGCGACCCGCAGGTCATCGTCGTGGACGAGCCGACGGCGGGGCTGGACCCCGAGGAGCGGGTGCGGTTTCGCAACCTGCTCAGCGAGCTGGCCTCGGACAAGGTCGTGATGCTGTCCACCCACATCGTCTCCGACGTGGAGTCGGTGGCCTCCGACATCGCGGTGGTGGCGAACGGTCGGCTGCGGCGCCGCGGCACGCCGGAGGCGCTGCTGGACGAGGTGGAAGGGCAGGTGTGGGAGGCCCTCGTCGACCCCGCCGCCGTTCCCCGGGTGCAGGAGCGGTACGTCGTCAGCCGCATGGTGCGCACGAGGCAGGGCGTGAAGGTGCGCCTGCTGTCCCCGTCCCAGCCGTACGAGGGCGCGGTGCGGCTCACCCCCGACCTTGAGGACGCCTACCTCCACGTCATCAACAGCGCCCCTGACCAGGGTGGTTACGCAACCGCCGGGCAGCGGGCGGGGCGGTGGGACCGGTGACGCGGGTGCTCTCCGGTCTGGCGGTCGCCGACTTCAAGGACCGGGTACGGCGGCCCGCCTACGTGGTGACGCTGGCCGCGGCCGTGGCCCTGGGGTACGTGGCGGTGCCGGACGCGGGCGCCGCGTGGGTCATCATGCAGCTCGGTGACCACCGCGGCGTCTACAACAGCGCGTACGTCGGCACGGCGACCGCGCTGGCCTGCGGCCTGTGGATCTCGCTCGGCGGCTTCTACGTCGTACGCAACTCCATCGAGCGGGACCGCCGCACCCGGGTGGGGCAGCTGCTCGCCGCGACCCCCGTGCGGACCTGGGCGTATCTGGCCGGGAAGTTCCTGAGCAACCTGATGGTGCTCACCTCCATGGTGGGCGTGCTCGCCGTCACCGCGCTGGTGATGCAGCTCGTCCGCGGCGAGTCCACGGCTGTCGACCCGATCGCGCTGTGGCAGCCGTTCCTGCTGCTCGCGGTGCCGCTGGTGACGCTGACCGCCGCTTGCGCCCTGCTCTTCGAGGCGCTGCCGCTGCTGCGCGGCGGGCTGGGCAACATCGTCTGGTTCTGCCTCTGGGCGGTGCTCGTCACGGGCGGCCAGGGGCCCGGCCTGCCGCTGGGCGGCATCGGTGTGCACAGCGTCGCCCTGTCGATGTACCGCGACCTGTCGGCCCAGGGGATCACGGTGGACGGCGATTTCAGCCTGGGTCTGACCTACCTGGAAAAGCCGCTGCGGGTGTTCGACTGGCACGGCTTCACGCCGACCGCCGGTTATGTCCTGGCCCGGCTGACGTTCCTGGGGATCGCGGTGGTCGTCGCCCTGCTGCCCGCCCTGTGGTTCCGCCGCTTCGACCCGGCCCGCGCCACGCAGCCGACCGAGCCTCCCCGGCAGAACGGCCGGGCGGCGGACGCGGTCCCCGCCGTGTACGTGGACGAGGCGTACGTGGAAGAGGCGTACGTGGACGGGGTGCCGCGTTCCGCGGGCGGGCGGGGTGCCGCCGCGGCCCTGCTGCGGACACCGCCGCGGCCGGGCCGCGTCCTGCTGCGCCTGTGGGCCGGTGAGCTGCGCATCCTGCTTCAGGGGGTGTCCAAGTGGTGGTGGTGGGGTGCCGGGTTGTGGCTGGTCCTCGGCGTCTCCTCGCCGGTGCCCGGCACGACGCGGCTGATGCTGCCGGTGTCCTGGCTCTGGCCGGTCCTGGTCTGGTCGCGGCTGGGCACCCAGCGCCATGAGCACGCGGTCGAGGGCATCCTCGGCGCGTACCCCTCGGCGCACCGCCGGGTGGCGGCCGAGTGGGCGGCGGGCGTCACGCTCACCGCGGCGGTGGGCCTGGGCCCGCTGGTCCGGCTGGTCGTCGCGGGTGACGTCGCGGGGGTGGCGTGCTGGGCGGGAGGCGCGCTGTTCGTCCCGTCGCTGGCGCTGGCCCTGGGCACTCTCGGCCGTACCCACCGCCTCTTCCAGGCGGTCTACCTCCCCCTGTGGTACACGGTCGCCAACGGTCTGCCGCTCTTCGACTACATGGGCGCCATCCGGGTCGGTGGGCATCCTGCGGGCCTGCCTCCGGCGCTGGTGTTCACGGTGTCGGCCGTGCTGGTCGCGGTGGTCTTCCTGACCGGTCCGCTGCGGCGGCTCGGCCGGGGCTGACGCCCGGCGCGCCTGCCGCGTCCGGGTGTCAGCCCTTCCGGGCGGCTCCCCGGTCGGACGACGGCCACACGTACGGCAGGCCCTCCGGGACCCCGGGGAAGAGTGCGCGGTAGTGCTCCGGAGCCTTGCTCACCAGGGCCGACTGGTGGCTGCGGTGGAACGCCGGGTCGCCCAGCCAGTTCGGGAGCTCACCGGCCCCGGCCAGTTCGGCGTAGGAGCGGACGGGGGTGCGGGGGCGGTGTGCGGTGAAGTCCCGGCCGAGGGTCGTGGCGCAGGTGTCCTGGCGGCCGGCGTCGGTCCATTCGCGGCACATTTCGAGGCCGTACCGGACGAGGGCCTCCTCGTAGCCCGCCCACATGCGTACGGCCGGGTGGTGCCGCCAGCCGTAGCCGGGGACGGTGAGGCCGCGCAGGACCTGGAGGGTCTCCACCCGCTGTTTTCCGAGGCGGCGCGCGTCGAGGACGGCGGCGGAGGCCGCGAAGTCGGGGTACGGGAGGAAGGTCTGCATGGGACAGGTGTAGCCCCTGCACGGAGACCGTGCAGGGGCGGTTGCTTCCTTCGGCCCAGCGGGCCGGGCGCTACGGCAGCAGTTCGGACAGCGGTGCGTCCGGGGTGGCGACGGCCGCGGTCAGCAGCGTGATCAGGGACGCCGCCATCCCTTCGACCGTCTCCCGCTCGAAGAGGTCCGTGTTGTATTCCACGAAGCCGGTGAGGCCCTCGGGCGTGCCCTGCGCGGTCCGCTGTTCGGTGAGGCCGATGGAGAGGTCGAAGTGGGCCACGTGCAGGTCCACCGGTTCGGGGCGGGCGTGGTTGCCGCCGAGGGTGAAGTGGCGTTCGGGGGCGTTGTCGAGGGTGAGGAGGGTCTGGAAGAGGGGGTGGCGGGAGGTGGAACGGGCCGGGTTGAGGGCCTCCACGAGCTGTTCGAAGGGGAGGTCCTGGTGGGCCCAGGCCGCGAGGTCGGTGTCGCGGACGCGGGCGAGGAGGTCGCGGAAGGCGGGGTCGCCGGAGGTGTCCGTACGCAGTACGAGGGTGTTGACGAAGAAGCCGACGAGGTCGTCCAGGGCCTGGTCGGTGCGGCCGGCGATGGGGCTGCCGACGGGGATGTCGGTACCGGCGCCGAGGTGGGTGAGCAGAGCGGACAGGCCGGCCTGGACGACCATGTAGAGGCTGGTGCCGGTGTCGCCGGCCAGGGCGTGCAGGCCCTGGTGGAGGCCGGCGGGGAGGTGCAGGGGGAACATGTCGCCGCGGTAGGTGGTGACCTCCGGGCGGGGGCGGTCGAGGGGCAGGGGGATTTCGGCGGGGAGGCCCGCCAGCTGGGCGCGCCAGAAGTCCAGTTGGCGGTTGTAGGTGCTGTCGGGGTCGGCCGGGTCGCCGAGGAAGTCCTGCTGCCACAGGGTGTGGTCGGCGTACTGGACGGGCAGCGGCGACCACTGCGGGTCCTCCCCCGCGCCGCGGGCGTCGTAGGCGGCGGCGAGGTCGCGGGAGAGCGGGGCCATGGACCAGCCGTCGCCCGCGATGTGGTGCAGGAGCAGCAGCAGGACGTGCTCGTCCGGGCCCAGCGGGAAGAGCGTGGCGCGCAGGGGGTGTTCGGTGGTGATGTCGAAGGAGTGGGTGGCGGCCTCGTGGAGGTCGGCGGCCAGGTCTCCGGGGGTGGTCTCGACGACCGTCAGCAGGTCGCGGCCGGAGTCCGGAGGCAGGATGATCTGCTGGGCGGCCCTGGCCCTGCGGGGGAAGACCGTGCGCAGGCTCTCGTGCCGGGCGACGAGGTCGCCGATGGCGGCCCGCAGCGCCTCGTGGTCGAGTTTGCCGGAGAAGCGCAGGGCGAGCGGGATGTTGTAGGTGGGGCTGGGGCCTTCGAGGCGGTGCAGGAACCAGAGGCGGCGCTGGGCGTAGGAGAGGGGTACGGCCTCGGGGCGTACGGCGGGCTTCACCGGCGGGCGGGCCTGGGCGGTGGCGGAGTCGATGCGCTGGACGAGGGCCGCGACGGTGGGGGCCTCGAAGAGGGCGCCGATGGGCAGTTCGACGTTCAGGGCGGTGCGGATACGGCTGATCAGGCGGGTCGCCATCAGGGAGTGGCCGCCGAGGACGAAGAAGCTGTCGTCGATGCCGACGCGGGGGACGCGCAGCACGTCGGCGTACAGCTCGCAGAGGATCTCTTCCTTCGGGGAGCGGGGTCCGCGTCCGCCGAGTTCGGAGCGGGGGTCGGGGGCGGGCAGGGCCTTGCGGTCCACCTTGCCGTTCGGGGTGAGCGGCATGGTGTCGAGGGCCACGATGGCGGACGGCACCATGTAGGCGGGCAGCCGGTCGCGCAGGTGGCGGCGCAGGGCGGTGGAGTCGAAGGCTTCCCTGGAGACGGGGACGAGGTGGGCGACCAGGCGTGCGTCGCCCGGGGTGATCTCGCGCAGGCTGACGGTGGCCTGGGCGACGGCGGGGTGGGCGTCCAGGACGGTCTCGATCTCGCCGAGTTCGATGCGGAAGCCGCGCATCTTGACCTGGGAGTCGGCGCGGCCGGCGTACTCCAGCCGGCCTTCGGGGGTCCAGCGGACCAGGTCGCCGGTGCGGTACATCCGGGCGCCGGGCGCGCCGAAGGGGTCGGCGACGAAGCGTTCGGCGGTGAGGCCGGGGCGGTTCAGGTAGCCGCGGGCGGGTCCGGTGCCGCCCACGTACAGTTCGCCGGTCACCGAGGGGGCGACGGGGCGCAGGGCGCTGTCGAGGACGTAGACGCGCATGTTGTCCATGGGGCGGCCGATGGGGACCGTTCCGGCGATCCGCTGGGGTGCCCGCATGGCGTGGTACGTCGCGGACATGGTGACCTCGGTGGGCCCGTAGACGTTGAACACCCTGGTGTCGGGGCAGGCGTTGAGGATCTTCTGCACGGCGGACGGGGAGGCCGCCTCGCCGCCCGTCCAGACCTGCCGTACGCCCGCGAGCGCGCCGGGGCACTCCTCGGCGAGCAGGTTGAACAGGGCGGTGGTGAGCAGGACCGCGGTGATGCGGTGGGTGGTGAGCAGGTCGCGGTAGTCGTCGGGGGTGAGGTCGCCGGGCGGGGCCATGACCAGGTGGCCGCCGTTGAGGAGCGGGACCCACAGGTCGAAGGTGGAGGCGTCGAAGGCGGTGGAGGCGTGGCCGAGGACGGTGTGCCGGGCGCCGTCCGGTTCGTCCGCGCCCCAGCAGTGGTCGGCGGCCAGGGCCACCACGTCGCCCTGGGTGACGGCGATGCCCTTGGGGGTGCCGGTCGAGCCGGAGGTGTACATGACGTACGCGACGGAGTCGGCGTACGCCGTCGGCCCGGCGAGGTCCGTACCCGGCAGGTCCGCCAGCGCCTCCGGGCAGGCGTCGACGGCCAGGGCCGGGACGCCGGGGAGGTAGGCGGAGGCCGGCAGGTCCTGCCGGGTGAGGACGACGACGGCTTCGGTCTCGGCCGCGATCAGCCGCATCCGGGCGGCCGGGTAGCGCCGGTCGAGCGGTACGTACACGCCGCCCGCCTTGAGGACGGCGAGGATCGCGACGACCAGGTCGGCGGAGCGGTCCAGGAGGACGGCGACGCGGCTCTCGGCGCCGACGCCGTGGGCCGTGGCCAGGTGCCGGGCGAGGCGGTTGGCGCGGGCGTTCAGCCCGGCGTAGGTGAGGGTCTCGCCGTCGGCGGTGAGAGCCGGCGCGTCCGGGGTTTCGGCCGCCCTGGCCTGGAACGCCTCCGCGAGGGAGGTGCGCCGCAGGGGCCGGTCGGTGGCGTTGACCTCGCCGAGCAGCAGGGCCCGCTCGTCGGCGGTCAGCACGTCGAGGTGGGCGAGCGACTGGTCGGGGTCGGCGGTCACCGCGTCGAGCAGGGCGACGAGCCGGGCGGCCAGCGCCTCGACCGTACGCCGGTCGAAGAGGTCGGTGCTGTACTCGATCGCGCCGTCCATGCCGGGCCGTTCGCCGTGTGCGCCGCGCCGTTCGGTCAGGAAGACGGACAGGTCGAAGCGGGAGGCGTCGACGTGCACGGGCTCGGTGTGGGCGGCGTGGCCGCCGAGGGTGAACTCGCCTTCGGGCGCGTTGTCGAGGGTGAGCATGGTCTGGAAGAGGGAGTTGCGGGCCGCCGAGCGGACCGGGTTGAGGGCCTCGACGAGCTGCTCGAAGGGCAGGTCCTGGTGGGCCCAGCCGGTGAGGGCGGTGCTGCGGACGCGCTGGAGCAGTGCGCGGAAGGTGGGGTCGCCGGAGGTGTCCGTACGCAGCACGAGGGTGTTGACGAAGAAGCCGATGTGGTCGTCGAGGGCCTGGTCGGTGCGGCCCGCGACGGGGCTGCCGAGCGGGATGTCGGTCCCGGCGCCGAGCCGGGTGAAGAGCGTGGCCAGGCCCGCCTGGAGCACCATGTAGAGGCTGGTGCCGGTCTCGCCCGCGAGGGTGTGCAGGCGCTGGTGGAGTGCGGCGGGGATCTCCCAGGTGATCGAGTCGCCGCGGAAGGAGGCGCGCTGCGGCCGCGGGCGGTCGAAGGGCAGGGCGATCTCTTCCGGGATGCCCTTCAGCTGTTCGCGCCAGTAGGCGGTCTGGCGTCCGTAGACGCTGTCGGGGTCCTCGGGGTCGCCGAGGAAGTCCCGCTGCCAGAGGGTGTAGTCGGCGTACTGGACGGGCAGCGGCGTCCACTGCGGGGCCCGCCCGGCGCGGCGCGCGTCGTACGCCGTCGCCACGTCGCGGGACAGCGGTGCCATCGACCAGCCGTCACCGGCGACGTGGTGGAGCAGCAGGAGCAGGACGTTCTCGTCCGGTCCGGCGCGGAAGAGTTTGACCCGCAGCGGCAGGTCGGCGGTCAGGTCGAAGCGGTGCCGGGCGCCTTCCTTGAGGAGTGCGCGGAACGCCTCCGGGTCGTCGGGGACGTCCTCGGTGACGCTGAGGATGTCGAAGGCGTCCGGGTCGGTGGCCGGGTCGAGGACGACCTGCTGCGGGGTGCCGCCGGTCTCGCGGAAGACCGTGCGCAGGCTCTCGTGCCGGGCGAGCAGGTCGCCGAGGGCCGCGCGGAGCGCGTCCTCGTCCACGGGTCCGGCGATGCGCAGCATGAGGGGGATGTTGTAGGTGGGGCTGGGGCCTTCGAGGCGGTACTGGAACCACAGGCGCCGCTGGGCGTACGACAGCGGCAGGATCTCGGGGCGCGGCACGGGCCGCAGGGCACCGCGGGTGCGCGCGGTGGACAGACCGAGGCGTTCCACCAGGGCTTCGACGGTGGGGGCCTCGAAGAGGGCGGCGACGGGCAGTTCCACGCCGAGTACGGCGCGGATGCGGCTGACCAGGCGGGTGGCGAGCAGCGAGTGGCCGCCGAGGGCGAAGAAGCTGTCGTCGATGCCGACGTTCGTGACGCCGAGGAGGTCGGCGTACAGCTCGCACAGGATCTCCTCCTGCGGCGAGCGCGGTGCCCGGCCGCCCGCGTCGGCGCCGGTGCGGGCCGGGTCGGGGGCGGGCAGCGCCTTGCGGTCGACCTTGCCGTTGGGTGTCAGCGGCAGGGCGTCGAGCACCGTGATGACGGACGGCACCAGGTATTCGGGCAGCCGGGCGAGCAGGTCGCGCCGGAGGTCGGCGGCGAGGGTCTGCCGGGCGGCGTCCTCGGCGGGCACGACGTAGCCGGTCAGGCGGAGGTCGCCGGTGCGGTCCGGGCGGGCCGCCACGGCGGCCTGCCGCACCGCCGGGTGGGCGCCGAGCGCCTGCTCGACCTCGCCCGGTTCGATGCGGTGGCCGCGTACCTTGACCTGGTCGTCGACGCGGCCGACGAACTCCATCTCGCCGTCGCTCCGGCGCCGTACGAGGTCGCCGGTGCGGTACATCCGCGCGCCCGCCGGGCCGAACGGGCAGGCCACGAAGCGCTCCGCGGTCAGCCCGGAGCGCCCGAGGTAGCCGCGGGCCAGGCCGGAGCCCGCGAGGTAGAGCTCTCCCGCGCCGCCGTCCGGCACCGGCCGCAGCAGCGCGTCGAGCACGAACAGCCGTACGTCGCCGATCGGCGCGCCCAGAGCGGGCAGCGTCCGGCCGGACAGCGGCTCGCCGGCCGTGGCGCACACGGTGGCTTCGGTCGGGCCGTACGCGTTGACCATGCGGCGGCCCGGCGACCAACGTTCGACCAGGTCGGCGGGGCACGCCTCGCCCGCCACCACCAGCGAGACGACGCCGGGCAGCGTCGACTGCGGCGGCAGGGCGGCCAGGACCGACGGCGGCAGGGTGACGTGGGTGACGCGCTGCGCGGCGAGCAGTTCCTCCAGTCCAGCGCCGGGCAGCAGCCGCTCCCCCGGTGCCATGACCAGGGTGGCGCCCGCCAGCCACGTCACGCACATCTCGGAGACCGACGCGTCGAAGCTGGGCGAGGCGAACTGCAGGACGCGGCTGTCCCCCGTCACCGCGAACCGTCCGGCCTGTGCGGCCGCCAGCGCGGCGAGGCCGGTGTGGGACACCACGACGCCCTTCGGCATGCCCGTCGAGCCGGAGGTGTGGATCACGTACGCCGGGTGGGCCGGACGCAGCGCGGTCGCGGGGTCGGTGTCCGGGTACGCGGACAGGTCCCGGCGCATCGCCGCGTCGTCCAGGACGAGGACGGGCGCGGTGTCGGCCAGGACGAAGGCGCGCCGTTCGGCGGGGTAGTCCGGGTCGACGGGTACGTAAGCGCCGCCCGCCTTCACGACGGCGAGCAGCGCCACCGCCAGCTCCGCCGAGCGCGGCAGCGCCACGGCCACCAGCGCCTCCGGGCCCACGCCCTGGCCGGTGAGCCAGTGCGCCAGGCGGTTGGCGCGCGCGTTCAGCTCGCCGTACGACAGTGACTCGTCCTCGAAGACCAGCGCCGTGGCGTCGGGAGTACGCGCCACCTGCTCGGCGAACAGCGCGGGCAGCGTGCTGTGCGGCACCGCCGGGCGGTCGGCCGCCGCGTCCCGCCGCAGCCGCGCGTGCTCCTCGGTGGTCAGCACGTCGAGGTGGGCGAGGGGCACGTCCGGGGTGGCGACGGCCGTCCGCAGTACGCGGACCAGCCGGCCGGCGAGCGTCGCGACCGTGGAGCGGTCGAACAGGTCGGTGCTGAACTCGACGAAGCCGTCCAGGCCGCGCGGTTCGCCCTGCGGGCCCTGGCGCTCCCAGAGGCTGAAGAAGAGGTCGTACTTCGCGGTGCCGGTGCTGATCAGTTCGGGGCGGGTGCGGACGCCGAGCCGGTCGAAGCCGCCCTCGGGGGCGTTCTGGACGGCGGCGACCACCTGGAACAGGGGCTGGCGGCCCGCGGACCGCACCGGGTTGAGGGCCTCGACGAGCTGCTCGAAGGGCAGGTCCTGGTGGGACCAGGCGGCCAGGTCGGTGTCGCGGACGCGGCGCAGCAGGTCGCGGAAGGTCGGGTTGCCGGAGGTGTCCGTCCGCAGGACGAGGGTGTTGACGAAGAAGCCCACCAGGTCGTCCAGGGCCTGGTCGGTGCGGCCCGCGACGGGGCTGCCGAGGGGGATGTCGGTACCGGCACCGAGGCGGGTGAGCAGGGCCGCCAGGCCCGCCTGCACGATCATGAACAGGCTGGTGCCGGTGTCGCGTGCCAGGGCGTGCAGGCTCGCGTGCAGACCGGCGGGCAGCTCCAGTTCGAGCGCGTCGCCCCGGTAGGTCGCGCGGCGCGGGCGCGGGCGGTCGTAAGGGAGCGCGATCTCCTCGGGGATGCCGGTCAGCTGCCGCGTCCAATAGGCGAGTTCCCGCGCTTGGACACTGGCCGCGTCGTGCGGGTCGCCGAGGACGTCGCGCTGCCAGAGGGTGTAGTCGGCGTACTGGACGGGCAGCGGGGCCCACTGCGGCGCCATACCCTGGCGCCGCGCGTCGTACGCCGCCGCCAGGTCGCGCGAGAGCGGCGCCGACGACCAGCCGTCCCCCGCGATGTGGTGCAGCACCAGCAGCAGTACGTGCTCGTCGGGGCCGGTCTCGAACAGCGTCGCGCGCAGCGGCAGTTCGGCGGCGATGTCGAAGGCGTGCCGGGTGGCCTCGCGGACCAGCCGCCGTACATCGCCGGGGCCCGTCCGGACCACGGAGAACACGGACGGCAGGCCGGACAGCTCGCCGGGGCCGAGGACGACCTGGCGCGGAGTGCCGGTGGCGGTCTCGTGGAAGACCGTGCGCAGGCTCTCGTGCCGGGCGAGCAGGTCGTCCAGCGCGGCGCGCAGCGCGTCGTGGTCCAGTGCGCCGGACAGGTGCAGCGCGAGCGGGACGTTGTAGGTGGCGCTCGGGCCCTCCAGCCGGTGCAGGAACCACAGGCGGTGCTGGGCGTACGACAGCGGCAGCGCGTCGGGGCGCGGGAGCGGGCGCAGGGCCGGGCGGCCCCCGGAGGCGGCGGCGTCGACGTGCCCGGCGAGCGCGGCGACCGTGGGCGCCTCGAACACGGCGGTGATCGGCAGTTCGACGTCCAGAGCGGTGCGGATGCGGCCGATCAGGCGGGTGGCGAGCAGCGAGTGGCCGCCCAGGGTGAAGAAGTTGTCGTCGATGCCGACCTGCGGCACGCCGAGGATGTCGGCGTACAGCTCGCACAGCACGCCCTCGCGCGGGGTGCGCGGCGCCCGGCCCCCGGCCTCGGCGCCGAGGTGGGCCAGGTCGGGCGCGGGCAGCGCGGCGCGGTCGACCTTGCCGTTGGGCGTCAGGGGCAGGGTGTCCAGCGCGACGAGGGCGGACGGGACGAGGTGGGCGGGCAGCCGGTCGCGCAGGTGCCGGTGGAGGGCGGTGACCAGGGCGGCGGTGGTCAGGGCGGCGCCGGGGTCGGTGGTGTGGTCCGCGAGGGGGCCGGTGAGGTCGCCGGCCGGGCGGCAGAGGCCGACGGGGACCGCTGACGCCAGGTCCGCCTCCGGTGCGAACAGCACGTCGTACTGCCCTTCGGGGCTGTCGGGCGCCCAGGTGACGGCCGTCCACAGGCCGAGGCGGGCGCCCAGTCCGGTGAGCTGCTCCGGTTCGGCTCCGGCGTCGGTGCCGGTGGCGGCGTCGGTGGCGGCCAGCCGGGAGCGGGCTTCGGTGACCGGCAGACCCGCCGTGACGGCGGCCTCCGCCGCCGCCTCGCCCGCCAGGCGCGGGTTGGGCACTCCGGTCAGGCGCAGCCGCTGTCCGGGCCGGGCGCGCAGGGCCTGTTCGAGGGTGGTCTCGTCGGTGACGTCCCGGCCCCAGGCCAGACTCGGTACGTCGGCGAAGGAGACCGTACGGGCGGGCCGCTTGTGCAGGACGGCGTCGTAGCGGTGGCGGGTCAGCTCGTTGTGGTGGCGGGTGCCCTTGAGCTGGAGGGCGGTGCCCGTCACGTCCGGCAGCACGGCGGGCAGTGCGGCGAAGAAGTCCGGGTCGACCAGGAGTTCCTTCTCCAGCCGCACGCTCTGGTCGATCGCCGCGCCGAGGGCGTCCGGCCCGGTGTCCGTTCCGGTGCGGTGCAGTTCGACGGCCGTACGGAAGAGCCGCAGCAGGCGCCGGTTGCGGAGGTCGCCGACGAAGACCCGGCCGCCGGGGGCCAGCAGGTCCACGGCGCGGCGCAGGACGCGCAGGAAGTAGGCGGCGTTGGGGAAGTACTGGGTGACCGAGTTGATCACGATGGTGTCGAAGTGGCCGGCGGGCAGGCCGTCGGTCACGTCGGCGGGCCGGCAGCTCAGTTCGACCTTGCCGGCCAGCTCCGGCACGGCGGCGACCTGGCGGCGCAGCCGTTCGACGGCCGGGGCCGAGAAGTCCGCTCCCCAGTACGCCTCGCAGGCGGGCGCCACCTGCGACAGCAGCAGGCCGCTGCCGACACCCATCTCCAGCACGCGGCGCGGCTTCAGCGCGAGGATGCGCCGTACGGTCTCGGCGCGCCAGTCGCGCATCTCCCCGACGGGGATCGGGCTGCCGTCGTAGCTGCTGTTCCAGCCGCTGAAGTCCTCGCCGAACGGCGGCTCGTCGGCCTGTGCCTTGGCCTCGTCCGCGTAGACCAGGTCGTGCATCTCCTGCCACTCGCCGACCTGGTGCGCGTCGGCCCCGGCGTCCGGCACGGGGCCGTCGGAGGGGACGACGTAGCCGACCAGGCGTACGTCGCCGGGCCGGTCCTCGCGGGCGGCGACCACGGCCTGGCCGACCGCCGGGTGCGCGCCGAGCACCTGCTCGACCTCGCCGGGTTCGACGCGGTGGCCGCGCACCTTGACCTGGTCGTCGGCGCGGCCGACGAACTCCGGCTCGCCGTCGCCGCGGCGGCGCACCAGGTCGCCCGTGCGGTACATGCGCGTGCCCGCCGGTCCGAAGGGGCAGGCCACGAAGCGCTCCGCGGTCAGCGCGGCGCGTCCGAGGTAACCGCGGGCCAGCCCGGTGCCGGTGACGTACAGCTCGCCGGTGCCGCCGTCCGGCACGGGCCGCAGCGACGCGTCGAGCACGTACAGGCACACGTCGGCGATCGGTGTGCCGAGCGACGGCGCCACTCGGCCGGACAGCGGTGCGCCGACCGACGCGCACACCGTGGTCTCCGTCGGGCCGTACGCGTTGACCAGGCGACGGCCGGCCGACCAGCGTTCGACGACGTCCGGCGGGCAGGCTTCGCCCGCCACCGTCAGCGCGGTGATCTGCGGCAGGGTGGTGTGCGGCGGGAGGGCGGCCAGCACGGACGGCGGCAGGGTGGCGTGGGTGACGCGCTGCTCGGCGACCAGTTCCGCCAGGCCCGCGCCGGGCAGCAGGCGCGCGGCGGGCGCCATGACGAGGGCGGCGCCGGTCAGCCAGGCGACGCCGATCTCCGCGACGGACGCGTCGAAGCTGGGCGAGGCGAACTGCAGGATGCGGCTCTCCCCCGTCACCGCGAACCGCTCGGCGTGCGCGGCCGCCAGCCCGGCGAGGCCCGCGTGGGAGACGACGACGCCCTTGGGCACGCCGGTCGAGCCGGAGGTGTGGATGACGTAGGCGGCGTGGCCGGGGGTGAGGCTCACCGCGGGGGCGGCCGCGGGGTGGCCGGACAGGTCGCGGGGCAGCGTGTCCTCGTCCAGGACGAGGACGGGGGACGTGTCGTCGAGGAGGAAGGCGCGGCGTGTCTGCGGGTACTCCGGGTCGACGGGTACGTACGCGCCGCCCGCCTTGAGGACGGCGAGCAGCGCCACGGCCAGCTCCACCGAGCGCGGCAGGACCAGCGCCACGCGGGCCTCCGGGCCCACGCCCTGCCCGGTGAGCCAGTGCGCCAGGCGGTTGGCCCGCGCGTCCAGTTCGCGGTACGAGAGGGACTCGTCCTCGAAGACCAGTGCCGTGGCGTCGGGGGTGCGTGCCACCTGCCGGGCGAAGAGTTCTGGGAAGGGCGCGGCGGAAACCGCCGCCTGCGTCATGTCGTTCACTGGTCCTCCACTCGTCGGCCGACGCCTGGAGCGGGCCGTTCAAAAGGTGCGAAAGCGCTGATGGGGGCGGCTTGCCCGGGGCGTGGCCGCACTGGAAAGGTGATCTCCATGACGGGGACGGGCGGACCGCCGCTGGCGGTGGTGGCGGGTACGGACGAGGTGCTCGGCCGTGTTCCGGCGTACGAGCGGCTGCTCACCGGCGTGGAGCGGCGGCGCGCGGACGCGTTCCTGGCCCCGGCTCCGCGGGCCGACTTCATCGCCGCGCACGTACTGGTGCGGCTCTGTGCCGCCCGGCTGCTGGACCGGCCGGCGGACTCCCTCGTACTGGAGCAGCGCTGCCCCGGCTGCGGCTCCGACGAGCACGGCAGGCCGGGCCTCGCCGGGCTGCCGCAGGTGTACGTGAGCCTGTCGCACACGACGGGCGTGGTGGCCGCCGTGGCGGGCCACGGGCCGGTCGGCGTGGACGTGGAGCGGCGGACGCTGCCGGACAGCGTGCGGGGCGCGGCGGGCCGGGTACTGAGCGCGGCCGAGCGGTCGGCGATGCGCGAACACGCCGACCCGGACGCGTACTTCCTGCGCCAGTGGGTCCGCAAGGAGTGCTTCGTCAAGCTGGGCAGGACCACACTGGGCGGGCTGGCCGCCCTGGACCTCGCGGGCCTGCCCGACAGGAGCGACGGCCCGGCCCGCCACGGCGACCTGTACGTGCTCGACCGCACGGACGCGCGCCGGGACGCCGTCGCGGCCGTGGTGAGCACGGTGCGTCCCCGCATCGGCGCGGCGGTCCCGCACACCGATCCGGAGCACCGTGCCGACCTGGAGGGCCGGAGCACCTGACCGCCGCCCCTCACGCCAGCAGCTCGGCGAGCCGCTGACGGTTCAGCTTGCCGTTGTCGTTGTGCGGCAGTTCCTCCAGCCGCCGGATGCGGCGCGGCACCATGTGCAGCGGGACGTGCTGGCGCAGCCAGTGGCTGAACTCGTGCGCGCGCATCTCCTTGCCCAGGTAGGCGGCCAGCAGGCGCACCTCGTCCTTGACCTTGACGACGACCACGGCCGCCTCGCTCACCTCGGGGTGGCGCCGCATCGCGGCCTCCACCTCGCCCAGCTCCACCCGGTGCCCCATGATCTTGACCTGGTTGTCCAGCCGGCCGCGGTGCACCAGCCGGCCGTCCTCCCGGCGGACCCGGTCACCGGTGCGGTACCAGTGGCCGCGGGTGAGCGGTCCGGTGCCGTCGTACGGGACGGCGGGCGCGCCGGGCTCGTACCGGACGAACCGTCCGGCGTTGTCGGCCGGGTCCAGGTAGCCGTCGAAGCGCTGGGCGCCGCGCACGCACAGTTCCCCGTCGTCGCAGGGCTGCCCCTCCTCGTCGAGGAGGACCGCTTCCATGTGCGGGTAGGGCTGCCCGATGGGCACCGTGCCGTTGGCGCTGCCCGGGGCGGCCCCGCCGTCGGCGATCTCGTGGTCAGTGCAGGTGATGGTCAGTTCGGTCGGCCCGTACAGGTTGTGGATACGGCTGCCGGGCGCGACCTCGTGCCAGCGCGCGGTCAGCTGCGCGGTGACCGGCTCCGCGCTGAAGCAGCTGTGGCGCAGGGTGGTGACCTGCCCGAGCGGCAGGTTGCCGTAGCGCTCGGCGGTGGTGACCAGCGACGGTACGGAGAACCAGTGGGTGAGGCGGCGGCGCACCACGTAGTCCACGGGCCGGTACAGCTCGTCCTTGTCCGGTACGACGACGGTGGCGCCGGCCCCCCACGCGACGAACAGGTCGTACACGGACGGGTCGAAGGTCAGGCCGAAGGTCTGCGACATCCGGCAGCCGGGGCCCGCCTCGTAGCGGGCGATGTTGTACGCCACGTACGGGGAGACGTTGCGGTGCCGGATCGGCACCCCCTTGGGGCGGCCGGTCGAGCCGGACGTGAAGAGCAGGTACGCCTCGCCCTCCGGGTCGCCGGGGTGCGCGGGCAGGGCGTCGGCGGAGGGCTCCGGGAAGCCGTCCCCGTCCGCCGGTACGACGGTCACCACCGGCCGGAAGTCCCCGGGCAGCCCGGTGAACGTGTCGCGGTGCTCCTCGCCGACGAGGACGGCACCGACCCCGGCGCGGCGCGCGATGTCGAGGTTGCGGGGCAGCGGGTGGTCGGCGTTGAGGGGGACGGCGGAGGAGCCGAGGCGCTGTACGGCGAGGTACGCCACGTACGCGGCGACCGTCCGGGAGGCGACCAGCGCGATCCGGGCGGGCGGGCGCGCGGGGCCGTCACCGGCGGGCTGCTCTTCGAGGACGCGGGCCGCCAGGGCCAGCGTCCTGCGGTGCAGTTCGCCGTAGGTCAGGGTCTGTTCGCCCAGTTCGAGGGCCGGGGCGTTTGGCCACCGGCGGGCGGAATCGGCGAACCACTGGTAGAGGGTGCGGTCTTTCAAGACGGGCTCCACGGGGACGGGCTCGGCGGGAGGAGGAGAGAGGGTCGGTGCGGGGTGCCGCTCGCGGCGGGCGGGCGGCTCACGGGGCGGCTTCCGCCGGGGCGTCGTCCGGGGCCGCGGCACGCTGCTGCTGCGCCGCGCCCATCCGCACCACCGGGCGGGCGACCAGCGCGAACAGCAGCAGCACAGCGGCTCCGGCGGCCAGGTACGGGACGTTGACCTCGACCAGCTTGGCGAGCGCGCCGCCCGCCAGCGCGCCCAGCGGGATGGTGCCGGTGCCGATCAGCCGGTAGACGCCGTTGAGTCGGCCCAGCTGATCGGGCGGGGTGGTGGCCTGGCGGAAGGAGACGGTCAGCGCCTGGTACACGGCGGCGCCGAGCGCCATGACGGCGAAGCCCGTGGCCGCGACGGCCGCGTGCCGCACCAGGCCGGTCAGCAGCATCGCGGCGCCCATCAGGACCATCCCGCCGAGCGCGGCGGGGAACGTCCCGAAGCGGGCGGCCAGCCGCGCGTTGAGCAGTCCGCCGACGATGCCGCCGAGCGCGCCGACGGCCAGGAACACGCCGAAGGCGGCTTCCGACAGGCCCAGCCAGCGCACGACGTAGAGGACTTCGAGCGTTCCGGTGACGCCCATGAAGAAGTTCAGCGCGCCGAGCATGCCCGCGAGGGTGGCCAGCAGCCGGTCGGTACGGAGCAGGCGTACGCCGTCCAGGATCATGGTGCGCCAGCGCGGCGCGGCGCCCGGCGCCACGGGTCCGGCGGACGGGGCGGGAAAGCGCGGGAGGGTGACCAGCAGGGCCACGCCGAGCAGGAACGACACCCCGTCGATCAGGAACGGCAGGCCCGCACCGGCGACGAAGGCGAGGCTGCCGAGCGGCTGCCCGGCGGAGTCGCGGAAGATCAGCTGGGCCACGTGGAGGCGCCCGTTGGCGGCGGCGAGCCGGGAGGTGTCCACCACCATCGGCAGGTACGACTGGGACGCGACGATGTGCACCGTCTCGCCCAGCCCGAGCACCGCCGCCACCGCGCAGACCACCGGCAGGCTCACCACGCCGGTGGCCACCGTCAGCGTGAGGACCAGGACGGCGGCGGCGCGCAGCAGGTCGACGCCGATGAGCAGCGCGCGCCGGTCGGCCAGGTCCGCCCAGACGCCGGCCAGCGGCGACAGGAGCAGCGGCAGCCAGTTGGCGACCGTCACCAGGGAGATCAGCAGCGGGTCGGTGGTGAGCGAGAGGGCGAGCAGCGGCAGGGCGGTCAGCCGTACGCCGTCGCCCAGCGCGGAGACGGCGGTGGACGCCCACAGCCGCCCGAAGGCGCCCCGGCCGGGGCGCGCCGCGGCCCCGCCGGTCATGCCCACGGTCGGTCGGCGCCGTCGCCGGACCACAGGGCGGGTCCGGACGCGGTCAGGGTCGTGGGGGCGGCCTGCCGCTGCGGGACCAGGTGCAGGCGCTGGACGTCCGCCGGGGCTCCGGCGGCGGGCTCACTGCCGTCCTGGCAGGCGCAGGGCTTGGAGCCGAAGCCCGCGAACCGGTACGCGACCTCCATGATCCGGTTGCGTTCGGTGCGCCGGAAGTCGGCCTCCAGGTGCACCCCGGCCCGGGTGGCCTGGTCGGCGATCCAGCGCAGCACCTGCGTACCGATGCCGAAGTTGACCACCCGGCAGGAGGTGGCGAGCAGCTTCAGGCGCCAGCGGCCCGGCTGCCGCTCCAGCAGGGCCACGCCGACCGCGCCGTGTGAGCCGAAGCGGTCCTCGACGGTCGTGATCAGCACCTCGTGGTCCGGGTCGGTGAGCAGGGCGCGCAGGTCGGCGTCCGAGTAGTGCACGCCGGTGGCGTTCATCTGGCTGGTGCGCAGGGTCAGTTCCTCGACGCGCGCGAGGTCGTCCTCGTGGGCGCGGGCGATGCGCATCCGCATGTCCAGGGTGC
The DNA here is from genome assembly GCF_001905005.1 of Streptomyces sp. CB02923. GTDB lineage: Bacteria > Actinomycetota > Actinomycetes > Streptomycetales > Streptomycetaceae > Streptomyces. The sequence goes on from NZ_LWKZ01000001.1 coordinate 448,749, forward strand.
GCAGGAAGTCCTCGTCCGGGCCGTTGAAGTCGCTCTGGGCGGCCTCCCGCCGGAACTTCTCCTGGTACATGGCCCGGCGGCGGCGGGCGTCGGTGGTGACGGTGGGCGCGAAGTCGGGCAGGTCCGGCAGGCCGGCCGCCTCCGGGGCGTCGTAGCAGCGTACGTCCGGCAGGTGGTAGGCGACCTCGGCGCGCTCGGTGTGCTGATCGTCGATGAACGCGAGGGTGTCCTGCGCGAAGTTCAGCTGCTCGGCGACGGCGCGTACGGCGTCGGACTTGCGGCCCCAGCCGATGTGCGGCAGGACGAAGTACCCGGCGACGCCGAGGCTCTCCAGCCGGGGCCAGGCGTCGTCGTACTCGTTGCGGCTGGCCACCGACTGGAGGATGCCGCGCTCGTCGAGGGCCTTCAGCGTCTCCAGGACGCCGGGGCGCAGGGCCAGTTCGTCGTTCTCCAGCAGGGTGCCCTGCCACAGGGTGTTGTCCAGGTCCCAGACCAGGCACTTCACCGCGGGACGTACGGCTGCCTGCGCCGCGTCCGTGGAAGTCCCGGTCTCCGCCGTCTCGGTGCCCGCCATGCCGGTCATACCTCCCAGAGGGTCACGGCCCAGGCCGCGACGGGGCTGTTGTTCAGGACGAGGACGAGGTCGCCGGGCGCCAGTTCGCCGCGGGCCAGCAGCCGGTCCAGGTTGAGCACCACGTCCATGGCGCCGGTGTGCCCGTACGCCTGGAGGTGCTCGGCGCACACGGGGTGGACGGGCAGGCCGAGCAGGGTCTCGTAGAACTGGAAGGCCGGCGCGGTGACGTTCTGCATGAGGGTGGCGGCGACCTGCTGCCGTCTTACGCCCGCGTCATCCAGCACCTGACCGACCATGCGCTTGAGATGCTGCTGGCTGTGCAGGGCCAGTTCGAAGCGGTAGCGGTCGGCGGAGCTGACCTCCTCGTGCCACTCGTACCAGGGGGCGCTTTTGTAGTCGACCTGGAGGAGGTCGTGGAACCTGCCGTCGGTGTGCTGGCGGTGGGCGCGCAGCACCGGGCGGCCGCCGCGCACCAGGGTCATGGCGAAGGCGCCGTCGCCGACGACGGTGACCGGGTGGCGTACCCGGTCCAGCGCGACCGGGCGGCTGGCGTGCGCGATCATGACGGACTGCCGGGACGGGTCGGCGACGAGCAGGTCCCTGGCCAGGGCCCAGGCCGAGCTGGAGCCCGTACAGCCCAGGCCGTCCAGGACGAAGGAGAACGACGGGGTGAGCCCGGCCTCGTGCGCGACGTGGCCGGAGCCGGAGCCGAGCAGCACTTCGGGGGCGCGGGCGCCGACCACCACCAGGACGTCGGGGTCCGGGGCCGCCGGGTCCTTCTCGCGCAGTTCGCGTACGGCTCGGGCGGCGAGTCCGGCGGCCGTCGCCCCGTCGTCGAACCGGCCGACCGTGCGGATACCGCAGTCGCGGGCGAACTCGGCTTCCTCGCGCGGCAGTTGGCCGAATTCGTCCAGCTTCTCGACGGGTGTCAGCTCGTCGGGAAGGAGGCAGTGCACGGCCCCCACCCCGACGGCCGTGTCCGTGCTGCCGCCCGTGTCCGTCGTCGTCATCCCCGGCCCGTCCGTACGTGGTCCGCGAGGAGCAGCTGGCTGATCTCAGTGCTGCCCTCGATGATCTCCATGAGTTTGGCGTCGCGGTAGGCCCGCGCCACCGGGTGGCCGTCGCGTGCCCCGTGGGAGGCCAGCACCTGGACGGCCGTGGCGGCGCCCTTGGTGGCTTCCCTGGAGGCGACGTACTTGGCGACGACGGCCTGGGTGCCCAGCTCCGGCCGGTTGCCGTCCCAGCAGGCGCTGGCGTGCTCGCAGCACCGCAGGGCGATCTGCTCGGAGACGGCCAGTTCGGCCAGGTGCCGGGCGACCAGCTGGTGGTCGGCGAGCGGCTTGCCGAACTGCTCCCGGGTCCGCGTGTGCGCCGCCGTGCTGTCCAGGCAGGCGCGCAGGATTCCGGCGCAGCCCCAGGCGACCGAGAGCCGGCCGTAGGTCAGCGCGGCGGTGGCGAGCAGGGCGACCGGCAGGCCGGCGCCGGACAGCAGGTGCCCGGCCGGTACGCGGACGTCGTCGAGGTGCACGTCGGCGTGGCCGGCGGCCCGGCAGCCCATCGGGTCCGGCACCCGCTCGATCCGGACGCCCGGGGCGTCGGCGGGTACGACCACCACGGCCGCGCCGGAACCGTACGTCCCGAAGACCACGAGCAGGCCCGCGTAGGCGGCGCCGGTCACCCAGACCTTCGCGCCGCTGACGTGCACGGTGTCGCCGCCGCGGCGGATCTCCGTGCGCATCGCGGACAGGTCGCTGCCCGCGCCGCTCTCGGAGAACGCGACACCGGCCGTCTCTCCCCCGGTGAGCCGGGGCAGGAACGTATCGCGCTGTGCCGCGGTGCCGAAGCGCTGCACGGTCCAGGCGGCCATGCCCTGCGAGGTCATCAGCGACCGCAGGGAGCCGCACAGGGACCCGGCGTGTGCGGTCAGTTCGCCGTTGGCCCGGCTGTCCAGGCCCAGGCCGCCGTGTTCCGTGGCGACCTGCGCGCACAGCAGTCCGCGCCGGGACGCCTCCCGTACCGTCTCCGCGGGAATCCGCCCGGCCAGGTCCCACTCCTCGGCGCGGTCGCCGACGAGTTCACCGAGCGCGGTGGCGGCGTCCGAGGTCGCCTGCGCCGTCACCGCCCTGCCGCTCCTTCGCCGCGCAGCCGCCGGACCAGCGCGGTGATGGCGGGCACGGTACGGAAGTTGTCCAGGGTGAGGTCGTCGCCCTCGACGGTGATCTGGAACTCCTGCTCGACGTGCTGGAGCAGTTCCAGGGAGAACAGTGAGGAGAACGCCCCGGAGGCGAACAGGTCCTGGTCCACGGCCCAGTCGCCGCCGGTGCGGGAACCCAGGAACGCCACCAGGCGCTGCTGTACGTCGTCCCCGGCGCCGGGTCCGGTCGCCGCGTCGGCCTGGTTGTCGACGGTGGTCATGCGCGCGTTCCTCCGTAGGAGTAGAAGCCGTTACCGGTCTTGTGGCCGAAGTCGCCGGCCCGCACCTTGTCCAGGAGCAGGCCGCAGGCGACGTATCCCTCGTCGCCGGTGCGGTCGTGCAGCACCTTGAGGGTGTCGACGATGTTGTCCAGGCCGATCAGGTCCGCGGTGGCCAGCGGCCCCGTACGGTGCCCGAAGCAGCCGGTGAAGACGCGGTCCACGGACTCGGCGGAGGCGCGTCCCTCGGCGACCAGCCGGGCCGCGTCGTTGATCACCCGCATCAGGATGCGGTTGGAGACGAAGCCGGGGCCGTCGCCGACGACGATCGCCTCCCGGTCCAGGGCGCCCAGCAGCCGGTCCAGCGCCGCCATCGCCGCGTCGCCGGTGCGCGGGCCGCGGATCACCTCGACCGCCCTGATCAGGTAGGGCGGGTTCATGAAGTGGGTGCCGACGACGTCGTGCGGGTGCTGGGTGTAGCCCGCCAGCTCGTCGACCGGTACGGCCGAGGTGTTGGAGGCGATCAGCGTGCCGGGGCGGACCGCGGCGGAGATGGCGCCGAGCGCCTCGGCCTTGGCGTCGGTGGTCTCGGTGACCGCCTCGATGACGGCCGCCGCGGTGCCGAGCTGCTCGTACGAGGTGCTCAGGGTCAGCTCGCCGTCCGGGCCCTTGGGCAGCTTGCCCAGCAGCCGGGCGTGCCGCAGCTGCTGGCGCACCGCGCCGCGGGCGCGCTCCAGCTGCGCCTCGGACACGTCGGTCAGCAGCACCGGAAGGCCGCGGCCCACGGCGAGCGTGGCCAGCGCGGTGCCCATGACCCCGGCGCCGACGACGGCCAGCCGGCCGTCGCCCCATCCGTCGTCCATCGTCGTCCCGTCTGTCGTCACATCGGTGGTCCCGTCGGTGGTCACTGGTCAGGCGCCTTCCGTCACATCGGTCAACAAGGGCGCGAAGGCGGGGTGTCCGGCGAGGTGGCGCAGGGCCAGCAGGGCCCGTCCGCCGTCCAGGCGGGGGTCCAGGCCGCGCTCGCGCAGCCACTCCCCCCACAGCCGGCCTTCCACGTCCACGCGCGGCGTGTCCAGGTCGTGGGTCTCGTACAGGGCCATGGTCGACAGCACCGGGTCGCCGGTCTCCAGCGCCCGGCGGCCCGCGAGGCGTGCCCACTCGGCGACCGGTACGGCGCGGGTCGGTGCGCCCAGCGCACCCAGTTCCGCGAAGAGCGCGGAGAAGGTGGTGGCCTCCTCGCCGACCAGGTGGTAGGCGCGGCCCGCCGAGCCGGGTTCCCGGCCGAGCTGGACGACGGCGCGGGCCACCAGGTCGATGGGCGCGACCGGCAGCGGCATGTCGTCCGCCGGGTGGGCGCCGACGGCCAGGCACGCGGCCACCAGCCGCCAGAGCATGTCCAGGTCGTTGCAGGCGCCGGTGGTGGTGTCGCCGCCGATCAGGCCGGGGCGGAAGACCCGTACCCGCATGCCGTCCCGTTCGGCCTTGTCCAGGAGGCGTTCGCTGACCCACTTGGAGATGCCGTAGCCGCCGGCCTCGGGGTCCAGGGGCTGTTCCCGGCGCTCCAGCATCCGGCCTTCGGAGCCGAGGGCCTGGCCGCAGGCGGCGAGGGTGGAGATGTAGCTGATGTCGGTGATGCCGTGGCGGCGCATCCAGCCGAGGAGGTGGTACGTGGCCAGGGTGTTGGCCGGGCGCAGGACCTCGTACGGCTCGGTGAAGACCACGTGGGCGCCGCAGTGCACGACGTGGCCGGTGCGGCGGGCCAGTTCGCCGTCGCGGAAGGTCTCGCACACCTCGGCGATGTCCCGCAGGTCGCCGGGGACGACGTGGACGCGCGCCGGGTCGGGCTCGGGGAGCCGGAAGCGTACGGCGGCCTCGCGCAGGCGACGGCGGCCGTGGTCCTCGTCGTCGGCGCGGACCAGGCAGTAGACGCGGCTGTCGCGGTAGCCGGGGTCCTGGAGGAGTTCGTGCAGCAGGAAGGCGCCGACGAAGCCGGTGGCGCCGGTGAGCAGCACGTCCGTGCCGGGCGGGGTGTCGCGCGGGGTCAGGGGCGGGAGTTCGAGGGCCAGGTCGGCGTCGATGAGGGCGGCGTCGGAGGGGTGCGTGGCGGCGGCCTGCCCGGCCGCGGGGCCGGTGGCCGCTGCCTCCGTACGGACGAGCGCCTCCGTACGGCCGGACGCCTCCGTACGGCCGGTCGCGCCGCGGATCGCCTCGGCGACGCGGGCGACGGTGGCCCGGCTGCCGCCGGTGCGGTGGAGGTTGAGCAGCGTGCCGTACCGCTCCTGCACTTCGAGCGTCATCCGCAGGCCGAGGAGGGACGTGCCGCCGAGGGCGCCGAACTCGTCGTGCAGGCCGATGCCGTCGATGCCGAACAGTTCCTCCCAGAGGGCGGCCAGCTCGCCTTCGAGGCCGGTGGGGCCGTCGGCGGGGGTGCTCGCCACGGCGCGCGGTGCGGGCTCCTGGGCGGCGGCGCCCGGCACCGTGAACACCGAGTCGTCCAGCGCCGAGCAGCGGCGCCGGGTGAACGGGTACGTGGGCAGCGTGACGCGCCGGCCGGTGCCGTCGTCGAGCGCGCGGGTGTCCACCGGGACGCCGTGCAGCCAGGCGTCCGCGAGCGCCGCGGCGATCCGCTCGTCCAGGGCGGTGCGGTCCTCGTCCGGGGCGACCGGCAGGACGTGCCGGTCCGGGCCGCTCTCGCCGTCGCCGACGATCAGCAGGTAGGCGTCGGCGGGCAGCGCGTCGGGCACGGTGCCGTGCTGCTCGGTACGGCGTCCGAGGGCCGCCAGCAGCACGGTGCGTATCCGCTCGGCCTGCTCGCCGGCCGCCGTGACGGCCAGGACGGGGCGGCGCGTACCGGCGCGGACCGTGCGGGCGGCGGGCGGGCGGGGCAGGCGCAGGGCGGCGGCCAGCCGGTCGGGGGCCGCGGTGACCACCCGGCGCTCGGCGAAGTCCTGCCGTCCGACGCGCAGGGTGTGGGCGATGTCCCCGGCCGTGGCGCGGTCCTGGTCGAGCTCGTCGGCCAGGCCGCGGGAGAGCGCGTCGAGTTCGGTGCGGGTCCGGGCGGAGAGCTGGAGCCGTACGACGGGCCGGGCGGGCGCGGAGGGGCGTACCGGCTCCGGCGGCGGGGCGAGGACGACGGAGGCGTTGGCGCCGCCCAGGCCCATCGAGTTCACCAGCACCCGGCGGCCGGTGTCGGTGCACCGCTCCAGCTCGGTGGGGACGCGGAAGGGGCTGTCGGCGAGGACGCCGGGGTCCCGGGCGTGCTCGAACATCGGGTGCGGCACCAGGTGGCCGGTGCGGGCGATGTGGACCGCCTTGATCAGGCCGGCGATGCCGGCGGCCGATCCGGCGTGCCCGATGTTCGCCTTGACCGTGCCGAGCGCGCAGTGGTTGCGGTCGGACGCGCGCCCGCCCGCCGCACGCAGGCCGTCGATGAGGCCGCGCAGTTCGACCTGGTCGCCCAGCGGTGTGCCGGAGCCGTGTGCCTCCACGTACCGCAGGTCCGCCGGGTCGGTCCCGGCGACCGTGAGCGCGGCGGAGACGACCGAGGCCAGGCCGTCCGGGCTGGGCGCGGTGAAGCCGGGCCGGCGGGCGCCGTCGTTGCCGACGGCGCTGCCGCCGATCACCGCGAGGACCGGGTCGCCGTCGGCGAGCGCGTCGGCGAGGCGGCGCAGCACGACGACGCCGATGCCGGAGCCCGCGCCGGTGCCGGTGGAGCGGATGTCGAAGGCGCGGCAGTAGCCGTCCTCGGAGAGCACGCCGCCGGGCTGGTACTGATAGCCGACGGACGGGTACGACAGTCCGCTGCCGCCCGCCAGGGCGATGTCGCACTCCTCCGACAGCAGGCTGAGGACCGCGTAGTGCACGGCGGTCAGCGAGGAGGAGCAGGCGGTCTGCACGGCCAGGGACGGCCCGCGCAGGCCCAGCTTGTAGGAGACGCGGGGGGCCATGAAGTCGATGCCGCCGCCGAGCTGGGTGGCCAGGTCGTCGAAGGCGGCGGGGCCCTCCGTGCGGGCGCGGGCGTACTGGAGGAGTGTGTTGTACGTGCTGTTGCTCGCCCCGGCGAAGACGCCGATCTGCGGGCCGTGGTCGCCGTCCGGCAGGTGGCCGGCCCGCTCCAGGCCCTCCCGGCACGCTTCCAGGAAGAGGCGCTGCTGCGGGTCGATCAGCTCGGCCTCGACGGGCGTGTAGCCGAAGAACTCGGCAGCGAACAGCTCCGGGTCCCCGATCCAGCCGGACCGGGTCACGAAGCCCGGCGCGGCGGCCGTCCGCGCGGACACACCGCAGCGGCGGAGGTCCTCGTCGGGGATGTCCCGGAGCGAGACCACGCCCTTGTCGAGGTTGCTCCAGAACTCCTCCGGGGTCGCGGCTTCCGGGAACCGGCAGCCGACGCCCACCACCGCTACGGCGGTCTCGCTGTTCATCGCGCGGCGGACCCTTCCGGCTGCTGCGGTCCGGCGGCGTCCGTACGGCCGCGCCGGGCGCTGCCGAGCAGGCGGCCGCGGCCTGCCTGGGCGGCCGCGGGGGCCGGGGCCTCGGTCTCGTACGAGGGGTCCAGCAGGCGGGCCTGGGCGCGCACCGTGTCGTGCCGGAACAGCTCGGCGACCTCCAGCTCGCGGCCCGTCCGGTCGGACAGCTCGTCGCTGAGCATGACCAGCAGCATCGAGTTGCCGCCCGCTTCGAAGAAGCCGGTGTCCAGGGGCACCTCGTCGGTGGCCAGGACGTCCTGCCACGCCTGGCGGACGAGCGCGAGCGGGTCCGCGGGTATGGACGCGGTGTCTTCGGGGTCTGCGGGGTTCGCCACGGGGGCCTCCGGGAGGGTTTCGGTTTCAGACACGCCGCGCCGCCGCGGTGTCGAAGAAGTCGCGGGACCGGGCCATCGCCCGGCCGACCTTGTCGTAGGCGTTCTCCGGGTCGGAGAACGGGCCGACCTCGACGCCGACCCAGCCGGCGTCGACGGCGAGCAGCTGTTCGGTGAAGGCGGCCATGTCCGCGACGCCCTCACCCGGCACCAGGTGCTCGTGGTACGTGCCGTTGGAGTCGGAGTAGTCCACGCTGTTGACCCGGCCGGACAGCCGGCCCACCTCGGAGGCGGCCACCCCGGCGACGACCAGGTGGGAGACGTCGACGTTCGCCTGGAGGGCCGGGGAGCCGACGTCGTCCAGCAGCCGTACGAGGTCGTCGACGTCGGTGACGAGGGAGGTCTGCATCGGCTCGGGCTTGACGCTGAGCGCGATGCCGCGCGCCTCGGCGTAGTCGGCGAGGCGGCGGACCGACGCGGCCAGCAGTTGCCGCTGCGCCTCCTCGGGCCACATGGCGCGCCAGAACCAGTCGCCGAGGAGCATTTTCATGACCTCGCCGCCGAGTTCCCGGGTGAGGTCGATGTGCGCTTCGGCGCGCTTGAGGTGGAACTCCCGTACGACGTCGCGGAAATCACTGAGGCCGAAGGCGTGACAGGCCGTCAGGCTGATGGGAAGGCCCACCGCGTCCGCGTCGTTGCGGAATTGCAGCAGCCGTTCCTGTTCCAGTTCCATCGCCTCTTCGACGATGCAGATCCATTCGGCGCCCAGTTCCGCAGCGGCCCGCCACGCGTCCTTGCCCTGATACGGGGAACCGTAGAACGCCTGGTCCACCAGCAGCCCGAGGCTTACTTGACTGGTCATGGATTGTTCCGCTCCTAGTCGGTGCGCGTCCCGGCCGCGGGCCGGGAGAGCTTCGGTCTTCTCCCGTGGAAAGGACCCGGCGCGAAATTCCGTTGTCCGTGGTGGTGGTCGTGCCGGAGCGGACGCACTGTGCCGGTGTGACGACGGCGTCAGGTGCCGCGCCACGCACCGGTGCGCGTCCGGGCCATGGCCGTTTCCGGCAGGGCGCGGACCGCTCGCGGAGATGGACGACTGTCGGTGATCCGGCGGAAACGCCGGACCGGGCCCGCTACGAGGCGGCGGCCGGGTGGCGTGGTGGTGCGGTGCGGCGGCCGGCGGCACACCGGATCGCGCCGTCGGAGCGGTCGTCGGTACTCGCCACCGCGTCCGCTCTCTCGTCGATTGTCATCATTCGCGCCCCCGTCGGCCAATGATCCTGACGACCTGTTCCGGCCCTGTCGAACACCGGGATGCTAGCACGCGCCCCGGTGCGCGCTCTATGGCGAAATGTCACCCGATGCCGTCGCGTCCGGCGACGTAGGCCCAGCTCAGAGGGGGTAGTTGGACGAAGCAACCGAAAGCGGGAGGGGGCGGTCCGAACGGGTCCCACGGGCCTGCGGCGGCGGCTTGGACACATCGGCGGCGCACGCCCGGCAGGCACGGCGCGGACGGCGCGCGTCCGCGGGCGGCGCCCGCGCACGAGGCCGGTGACCTGCGCGGGGCACACGCCGCGCCACCCTTCGCGCGCGCCCCCGCCGAAGCGTGCGTTCCGTTTGTGCGGCGGGGGGCCCGGGGACGGTTGCGCGGCAGATCACAGCTGGAGTTAACTGGTCGTGCTGAACGGGGGCTGGAAAAGGGGGCCGGCTGCCATGCCCGGCCCACCGTCTCACCGGTGCGGGCGCATTACGCGGCCCGGCACCGCCATTCCTCTCTTCGCGGCCGTCCGCCGCATTTCACGCCGCTGACCCGAAGTCCACGGACCGGCACGGGAGCGGTACATCACGGAGGAGAAGTCATTCATGTCACGGGGAACCGCTGTGCCGCTCCACGCACGCGAGGAATACGAACGCAGCGGATGGCTGGCCGTACCCGGCCGGCTCGGTTCGGACGCCCTGGAAAAGGTGCGGGAAAGCGTCGCGGCGATTTGCCGCACCGACCGGCCGGAAGTGGTGCGCGAAGCGGGCAGTGACACGGTACGGGCCCTGCACGGCTGCCACGGCTACGACGCCGTGTGCGCGCAGCTCGTACGGCATCCCCTGCTGCTGGATCTGGCCGAGGAACTGGTCGGCGACCGGGTGTACGTGTACCAGTTCAAGGTGAACATCAAAAGCCCACGCGAAGGCCAGGAATGGCCCTGGCACCAGGATTTCGCTTTCTGGGCGCACGAGGACGGCATGCCGTCGGCGGACGCGGTGAACATCGCCGTCAACCTGGACGAGGTGCACGAGCACAACGGCCCGCTGACGGTGCTCACCGGCTCGCACCGCCTCGGCCTGGTGGAGGCGCCGGAGACGGCGCGGGCCGTGACCGGACGCGACTGGCACGAGCACGTGTCGGCCCGGCTGACGCACACCGTGCCCGACGAGCGGGTGCACGAACTCGCGGCCGATTTCCCACCGGAGAGGATGACCGGCCCGGCGGGCACGGTCACCGCCTTCCACCCGAGCATCGTGCACTCGTCCACCGACAACCTCTCGGCCGACCGGCGCGCGGTGCTGCTGGTCACCTACAACTCGGTGCGCAACGCGCCGGTCCGGCCGAGCCGTCCGGAGTTCCTGGTCGGCCGCGACACCACTCCGGTGGAACGCCTCGACGGCGCCCTCGCGTCGTAGGCGCGCGAAGGCCCGCACCCTGCGCGGTGCGGGCCTCCGTCCGGTTCACCGCGCGGCGGCCGGGCCCAGGGCCCGTCCCTCCAGCAGGTCCGGCACCGAGCGCAGCAGGCCGAGGAAGGCGTCGAGGTGCCCGGCCAGGTCCGTACGGTCGTAGAGCCCGTCGTTGCCGTCGAAGGAGACCTGGAGCCCCTGGCCGTCCAGCCGGTCGTACACGTTGACGGTCAGGTCCTCGACGGGGCCCGCGGCCAGGTTGTGGACGGTGGCGGGGTGGCCCGCGTAACCGGAGCCGAAGCCGAAGGACATGATGTTGACGTCGGGGCCGAACTGCTTGCGGCCGTCGGGCAGTCCGGGCAGCTCCCGCACCAGGCGCTCCTGCGGGTAGCGCTGGTGGGTGACGGCTTCCTCCAGCCGCACCGAGAGGTCGGCGACGACCTCGGCGAACGTGCGGTCCGGCGTCACCGTGACCCGCAGCGGCACGGTGTTCGTCAGCATGGCCGGTACGCGGCGCAGCATCGGGCCGGTGCGTCCGGTGACCGGCAGGCCCAGGACGACTTCGCGGACGCCCGTCGCCCGGTGCAGCTGCACGGCGACGGCGGCCAGTACGACCTCGGGCCAGGTCACCTCCAGGCGCCGGGCCGCGGCGCGCAGGGCGTCCACGTCGCCGGGGCCGAGGTGTCCCGCGTGCCGCACGAAGGTGCGGGTGGGCGGCGGCTGCCGGTCCGCGAGGCTCGCGACCTCGGTGTGGCCGGCCATCCGTGCGAGCCAGTACCGGCGGTCCGCCTCGAACTCCGGCGACTCCTGGTAGGCGCTGTCCGCTGCGACGGCCTCGGCGAGGGTGCCGGGCGGGCGGGGGCGGCGCGGGCGTCCGGTGGCCAGGGCCGTGTAGACGTCGGCGACGTGCGCGGCGACGAGGGACAGCCCGAAGCCGTCCACGACGGCGTGGTGGGCGGCGCGGTACCAGAAGTACCGCGCGGGGCCCGCCTTGAACAGCGCCCAGGTGAACAGCGGTCCGGCGGCGAGGTCGTACGCCCTGGTCAGGTCCAGGCGCATGCGGCGCTCGGCGGCGGCGCGCGGGTCCGGTTCGGCGCTGACGTCCTCGTACAGCAGCGGTACGTCCACCGTGTCGTCGATGTCCTGGCAGAGCCCTTCCTCGCCGAGGCCGAAGCGGGCGCGCAGGGCCGGGGTCGCGGCCACCACCTCGCGCAGCGCGGTCTCGAAGAGCGCGCGGTCGACGGGGCCTTCGATGTCGCAGTACTCGGCGATGTTGAAGGACCGGTCGTCCGGGTCGAGTTGCTGGGCGACCCAGACGCCGGTCTGGGCCGAGGACAGTGCCAGCCGTACGGTCATCCGGCGACCCGCAGCTCGCCGACGAACGTCACGACGCTGTCCAGGCTGTGGAACTTCTCGGCGAGCGGGGCGTCGCCGGGCATGACGACGCCGTACCGCTTCTCGATAAAGGCGCCGAGCCTGGCGACGGAGAGCGAGTCGAGAATCCCCCATTCCAGCAGCGGGGTGTCGGACTCGACCGCGCCCTGGCCTTTGAGGACGTTCTCCTCGATGAATCCCTTGACAGCGTCAAAGGTCTCGCTATCCTTCATTTATCTCCCCCAGAGTTGATGTCAGGTTTCCGTCGGCATTCTCGCCGCATTCTCCCACCGGGCGGCTCCGCGCGCTGCACCTGACGGTAAATCACGCTACTGTTCTGCCGGGTTGACTGTCAAGGAACTTGATGCTTTCCGGGCGGGCTGGGCAAGAGAGACATGGAGACCCGACTGTGAAACTGCACCACCTCGTCCGGACGGCCGCCCGGCGCACTCCCGAAGCCCTGGCGGTCACCGGTCCGGACGGGTCCGCGAATTACGCACAACTGGACGCCTGGGCGGACGGACTCGCCCGCGAACTCGCCGCCCGGGGCGTGCGCGCGGGCGACCGGATCGGCATCTGGCTCGACAAGTCGGTGGCGGCCGTCGCCCTCATGGAGGCCGCGCTGCGGCTGGGCGCCGCGTATGTGCCGCTCGACCCGCAGGCGCCGCCGGCGCGGGTGGCCAGACTGGTCGGGAACTTCGCTCCGGCCCTGGTCGCGGCCCCTGCGCAGCGGGCCGCCGCACTGGCCGGACACGGCGTCACCGCCCCGGTGCTGACCGGCTGGCCCGACGGCAGCGGCTGGAACGTACTGCCGTCCGGGCCGGTGCGGCCCGGCCCGGACGTGCCGGAGCCGGACATCACCGGCGACGACCTCGCCTTCATTCTCTACACGTCCGGCTCCACCGGTGAGCCCAAAGGCGTGTGCCACAGCCACAACAGCGCGTGGGCATGGGTCGAGTGGGCCGCACACGTACAGGGCGCCACGGCCGCCGACCGCCATTCCAATCACGCTCCTTTCCATTTCGACATGACGGTGATCGACGTTTACGTCCCGTTCTCCGTCGGCGGTTCCGTGCATCTCGTACCGCCGGAGACGGCGTACCACGCGAAGGCGCTGGTGCGATTCCTCACCGACCACGGAATCACCGTCTGGTATTCGGTTCCCGCGGCTCTGATGCTGATGATGCGGCATGGCGGTCTGCTGGAAACCGAGGTGCCTTCGCTGCGCTGTCTGCTGTTCGCCGGAGAGCCCTTTCCGATCGTCCCGCTGCGGCAGCTCCGGCGGCATTTTCCGGACATTCGGTTCATGAATCTCTACGGCCCGACGGAGACCACCGTCTGCACGGCCCACGAGGTCGGTGACATTCCCGACGACCGCCTCCTGCCGGTACCGATCGGCGGCCCGGTCTGCGGGGACACGGTCGTCGCGGTACGGCCCGACGGGCAGCCCGCCGGGCCCGGCGAGGAGGGCGAGCTGATCGTCACCGGGCCGAGTGTGATGCTCGGCTACTGGGGCCGCCCGCCGGTCGCCGGCCGGACCTACGCCACCGGGGACATCGTGCTCGTCCTGGACGACGGCACCTTCCAGTTCGTCGGCCGCCGCGACGCGATGGTCAAGGTCCGCGGCAACCGGGTGGAGCTGGGCGAGGTGGAGGCCGTCCTGCAGAGCCACGAGGGGGTCGCCGAGGCCGCCGCCGTGGTGCGCGGCACCGGCATCGACGCCGCCGTGGTGGCGTACGTGGTCGCCGCGGACGGTCACGATCCCTCGCTCATCGACCTCAAGCGGCACTGCGCCCGGCAGCTGCCCCGGTACGCGATCGTCGAGACCGCGTACCGGCTGCCCGCGCTGCCGCGCAACGCCAACGGCAAGGTCGACCGCCGGGCCCTGACCGAACGCGCCGCCGCGGAGGCGGACGCCTCGCCCTCCCCCGCGTAGGGACCGGCGGCGGACGCGGTGGCCGGGCGGCGGCGCCCGGTCACCGCGCCGCCGACGTCGCGACCGGCGGACACGGCTCCACCGCCGGGCAGCCGCCCTCCGCCGTACCGTCCGGGCCGCCCACGCCATCCGTACCGTCCGTACCCACCCCGTACACGGCGTCGCCGTAGACGCTCCGCACCCACGACTCCTGGTAGACCGTGTCCAGGTAGCGTTCGCCCAGGTCGGGCGCGATGGCCACGGCCGTGACGGGAGTGCCGGAGCGGTGGGCGGCCAGCCAGCGCCGCGCCCCGGCGACGACCGTCCCGGTGGACCCGCCGAACAGGAACCCGGCCGCGGCCAGCCGGTGGCAGGTCCGCACCGTCTCCGGCTCCGGCACGATCACCACGTCGTCCACCAGGGAGTGGTCGAGCTGCGGCGGCCGGACGCCCGCGCCGAGCCCCGGGATCATGCGGGTGCGCGGCGGGCCGCCGAAGGTCACCGAACCGGCCGCGTCGACCGCCACCACGGTCACCGGCCGCGTCCACTGCCGGAACCAGCGGGCGCACCCCATCAGCGTGCCGGTGGTGCCCGCGCCGACGAAGAGCACGTCCAGGTCCGGGAACTGCCGGGCTATCGCGGGGGCGGTGGTGTGCTGGTGGGCGAGGGCGTTGTACGGGTTGGTGTACTGGTTCAGCCACACGTACCGGCTGTCGGCGGCGCACAGTTCACGGACGTGCCGCAGTCGGGCGCCGAGGTGGCCGCCGTCCTCGTCGGGCCGGTCGACCGAGTGCACCTCGGCGCCCATGGCCTCCATCAGCCGCCGGGTCCCGAGGTTGCAGCGCGCGTCGGTGACGCACAGGAACCGGTAGCCCTTGTCCGCCGCGATCATGGCGAGGGCCACGCCCAGGTTCCCGGACGACGACTCGACCAGGACCGACCCCTCGCGCAGCGCGCCGGAGCGCTCGGCCGCCTCCACCATGGCGGCGGCGGCCTTGAGCTTGACGGAGCCCGCGAAGTTGAAGCCCTCGCACTTCAGGTGGAGTGCGGTGCCCAGCACCCGGCGCAGGTCGACGTACAGGTCGTCGGTGTTGAACTCCTGGGGAGAGGTGATCACCGGCAACGCGGCCACCCCGCCTCACGCATGGCCGTCGCCGTAGCGGCTGGTGTCGTGGAAGAAGTCGTCGACGACCTTCAGGGTGCCCTCCGCGGCGACCCGGTCGTACACGTACTTGCTCACCGCGAGGTCCAGAACGCCCAGCCCGAACGGCGAGAACACCACCGTCCGGTCGGTGGGCAGGGTGACCCGGCCCGCCATCACGTCGTACAGCGTGCCGTCGATGAAGTCCCGGCTGCCCGACCGCTGTTCGGCCAGGTGCGGTGAGGTGTCGGCCTTCAGGCAGTGCTCGATGTCGTCGACGACGTTGGCCGACTCCAGGATGATGCCGGGCGCGAGGTCGCGCAGCGACACGTGCAGCACGACGGGGTGGTGGCCGAACCACGCGGTGTCGGTGACGTGCGGGGTGCCCGCGACGGTCGCGAACACCACCAGGTCGCTGGATCTGATCAGGTCCTCGGCCCGCTCGTGCACGGTGACCTGTCCGGCGGCGCCGCTGCGCTCCAGGTACGAGCGGAAGCCGCCCGCGTGGTCCAGGTCGAGGTCGTGCACGCCGACCTCGTCGAAGGTCCAGCCCGCCGCGTGCAGGTAGGTGTGGATGTAGCGGGCGATGAATCCGGTGCCGAAGAAGCCGATACGGCGCGGTCGGCCGTGCTCCTTCGTCAGCACGTCGGCCGCGAGGGCGGCGGAGGCCGCGGTGCGCGCGGCGCTGATGATGGAGCTCTCCATGCAGGCGATCGGGTAGCCGGTGGCCTGGTCGTTGAGCACGACGACGGCGGAGGCGCGCGGGATGCCCGCTTCGATGTTCGCCGGGAAGCTGGAGATCCATTTGATGCCGTCGACCTTGCTCTGCCCGCCGATGGAGGCGGGGAGCGCGATGATGCGCGAGGCGGGGCGGTCGGGGAAGCGCAGGAAGTACGACGGCGGGTTGACCGTGTCGCCCCGGCCGTGGACGCGGTAGGCCTCTTCGATCAGTGCGATGACGCGTTCCTCCTGCCCGGAGAGCACCTGGTGCACCTGGGAGCCGGGGACGACGGCGAAGGGGGGAATCCGAACGGTCATGAGGGAGCGTGGCTCCGTTTCTCGGTAGACGCGGTGAAGGCGGTCGGGCAGGGGCGGTGGGGCGGTCAGGAGTGGGCGGGCGAGCAGTCGGCGAGCCGTACCGGGGTGCCGAGGACCATGCCCGTCTCGCGCGGCCCGGTGAAGGGCTCGCGGCTGTGCGCCATGCGGATGTTGTCGACGAGCAGCACGTCACCGGCCTGCCACGGTTCGCGCAGGGTGGCGGCCTCGTAGACCTCGTTGACGGTCGCGACGGTGTCCGGTTCGAGCGGCGTGCCGTCGCCGTACCGGGTGTTGAACGCCAGTCCGTCCCGGCCGAGTTGGCGGACCAGGTAGTCGCGGATGGCCGGTTCCATGGTCCACTCGCTGAGGAACGCGATCTGGTTGAACCAGACCCGGTCGCCGGTCAGCGGATGGCTGATCACCGCGGAGCGGCGCTGGCGGGTGCGCAGGCTGCCGTCCGGCTGCCACGCGAAGTCGATGCCGTTGGCCGCGCAGTACGCCTCCGCCTCGGCGCGGTCCTCGGTGCCGAACGCCTCCGTCCAGCCCACGCCGACCACACTGTTGTACGAGCGGGTCAGCTCCCAGCCCTGTGCCGTGAACCGCTCGACGACGGACGCGGGCAGGTCCGCGAGGACCTGGCGGGCGTCGGCGAGGCCGGTGACGCCGCCGGTGGCGGGCGGGGTGAAGCAGCCGATGGCCAGCAGCCGGGGGAACTCCAGCGCGTAGCTCAGCTCGTGGTGCATGCACATGGGCTGGTCCGGCGGCCACTCCAGGGAGGAGAACACCGGGCCGCCGAGCGGGCGGCGGCGGGCGAACGCCTCGCGCTCCGGCACGGTGGGCCCGGTGAACCGCCCGGCCAGCCGGCCGAGCGCGGTGGCGTCGCGCACGCCCAGGCCGCGTACGAGGACGGCGCCGTGGCGCAGCAGCAGGGACTCCAGCGCGGGGCCGTGCTCGGCGGCCCAGCCATCGAGTTCGGCGGCGGCGACCGCCTGGTCCACGTACAGGACCGGCGGCTTGCCGGGGGCGAGTTCCAGGGCGCTCTCGAAAGCACTGTCGAGGTCCGGGGCCGGGGTGCCGGTGCGGCGCGGCGCGGCTTCGCTGGCGGCGGTGGCGGTGGCGGGCTGCTGGGTCATGCGTTCGTGTCCTTCTGCTGGTCGTTCGCGTCCATGGCAGCGGCGAGTTCGGACAGGACCGGGAGCCGGACGATGTCCGCCAGCGCCACCTCGTCCCCGATGGCCACGCCCAGCCGCACGGCGGCCAGCGAGGTGCCGCCGGATGCGAAGAAGTGCTGGTCGCGGCCGATGCTCTCGACGGGTATCCGCAGCACGTCCGCCCATATCCGGGCCAGTCGGCGCTCCGTGCCGGTCAGCGGCGCCGCGGTGTCCGTTCCGGCGCCGGACGCGGAGCGAGCCGCGGCCAGTTCACGGGCGTGCCGGACCAGGGCCTTGCGGTCGGTCTTGCCGTTGCCGGTCAGCGGCAGGGCCGGCAGGTGGTGGAGGTACTGGGGGACCATGTACGCGGGCAGGGCCTCGCCCAGGGACCGCCGGAGCGCCGCCTCGTCGAGCGGGGCGTCGGCGGCGTAGCAGGCGACGAGGTGCTTGCCGTGGTCCGGGCTCTCCAGCACCACGACCGCGGCGTCCCGCACGCCGGGCACCCGCAGCAGCCGGTTCTCGATCTCGCCGGTCTCGATGCGGAATCCGCGGATCTTGGTCTGGGTGTCCCGCCGGCCGAGGAACTCCAGGCTGCCGTGCGGGAGCCACCGGCCGATGTCGCCGGAGCGGTAGAGCCGCTCCCCCGGCCGGTGCGGGTCGGTGCCGAACGCGGCGGCGGTGCGCTCGGGGTCGTTGATGTAGCCGCGCCCGACGCAGACGCCGGAGACGACGATCTCGCCGGGCGCGCCGAGCGGTACGGGGTTGAGCCACTCGTCCACGACGTACACCCGGACGTTGTTGACCGCCGGGCCGAGCGGCACCCGCTCCTGCTCCGGTACCCGGTCCATCACCTCGTGGTTGGTGTCGTCGGAGGTCTCGGTGAGGCCGTAGGCATTGACCAGCCTGATGCCGGGGTACGCCGCGAACCAGCGCTCGGCCAGTTCCTTCTTCAGGGCCTCGCCGGTCGCCGAGACGCTGCGCAGCCGCCCCAGGGGCCGCGGCCGCTCCTCCAGGTAGGTGAGCATCACCTCCAGGTAGGAAGGCACCACTTGGAGGACCTCCACGTCCCCTTCGACGACGCTGTCCACGTAGCGCCGCACGTCGAGGACGTCCCGCTGCCCGATGATCCGCGTCCGGCCGCCGACGAGCAGGGCGCCGACCAGCTGCCACAGCGAGATGTCGAAGCACTGCGGCGCGGTCTGCGCGACGGTCTGCTCCGGGCCGATCTCCAGGTCGTCGATCTTCGCGAAGAGGTGGTTGACCAGGCCCGCGTGCTCGCACATCGCGCCCTTGGGCTCACCGGTCGAGCCGGAGGTGAAGTAGATGTACGCGAGCTGTCCGGCGGTGACGGGCACGCCGGGGTCGGTGTCGTCCGCGCCGTCCGCCGCCGCGTCGGCCCCCTCGGCGACCAGCAGGCGCGCGATGACGTCGTGGCCCGTCAGTGCCTCGTCGAGGGTGGCGGTGGCGCCGGGTTCGGTCAGTACGAAGCGGCAGGCGCTGCGGGTGAGCATGGCGGCGATGCGGGCGGCCGGGAAGTGCGGCTCGACGGGCAGATAGACGCCGCCCGCCTTGAAGACGCCGAGGACCGCGGCCAGCCAGTCGAGGGTGCGTTCGGTGACGACGGCCACCACGTCCTCGGCCTGCACACCGCGGCGCAGCAGCGCGTGGGCGACGCGGTTGGCCCGGCGGTTGAGCTCGTCGTACGTCCACGCCGTGCCGTCGTGCTCGGCGGCGGTCCGGCCGGGGTGGAGCCGTACCCGCTCCTCGAACAGTTCGTGTACGCGCCGGTCGGGCACCGGGCGCTCCGGGCCCGCGAGGCCGTCGGTCTGGTGGGCCAGTTCGTCCGGGGACAGCAGGCTCTGCCGGTGGTGCGCGGCCCGCGCGTCGGCGGCCAGATGCTCCAGGGCGGCCAGGTGGTACCCGGCGATCCGCTCCGCGTACGGCAGGTCGACGACGTCGCCGCGGCCGTCCAGCCGCAGGTGCAGTCCGTCCTCCGGCGTCCCGCCGAAGGCGACGCGCAGTACGAGGTGCGCGCCCGCGTCGGCCAGGTCCTTGAGTTCGGGGCCGGACGGCCCGACGGCGGTGCCGAGCGTGGACAGGTCGCACACCACCTCGTACCGCTGCGCCGGGTCCCCGGTGCCCGCCGTTTCGTCCGCCGCGTGGTGGGCCGCCCGTACCAGCTGCTCCCAGTCGCCGTCCGCCACCGGCACCCGGCACGGCCGGTGCGCGCCGTCGCCGCCGGGCGCGGTCCGGCCCGTCAGCACGTCCGTCTCGCCGGTGAGCGCCGACAGCACCTTGGCGTGCGCCGCGAGCAGGACGGCGCCGGCCGGCACACCGAGCCGCACGGCGAGCCCGGCGAGCGCCGTGGCCGGGCCGTCGGGGACCCGGCACGTGTACACGGTGGCGGGCCCAGCGTCCCGCCGTGCCCCGGTGAGCCATCGCGGGATGGCGGAAACGGTCCCGGGCCCGCTGAGGGAGCCGGTGTCTGTCGGTGTGCCCATGGTCTCTGTGCCTTCGCCGGAGGGGTGGTGACCGGGGGCGCCGCGCGCGGCGGGCGCCCCCGTGGCTGCTGCGCCGCGCGGGCGCGGGTCAGGATCCGGCGGCCGCCATGGCTTCGACGAGGCTGGCGGGCCGCATGTCGGTCCAGTGCTCCTCGACGTACGCGAGGCAGGCGTCCCGGGTGTCCGCGGTCTTGGCGACGGTCCAGCCGTCGGGGACCTCGATGAACGCGGGCCACAGGGAGTGCTGCTGCTCGTCGTTGACGAGGACGAGGTAGGTGGTGTCCGGGTTCTCGAACGGGTTGGTCATGTCGGTCCTCACTCTTTCTCGGTGGTCGTGCGGCGCCCGGACGGGCGCCGCACGGTGGTGCGTTCGGGGCATCAGGTCCGGTCGGCGGGCCGCGGCATGCGGCGCAGGGCGGGCCGCTTGGCCGCCGGTTTCGGCGCCGCCGCCAGACGCTCGGCCAGCCCCGCGACGGTCGGTGTCTCGAAGACGGTGCCGATGGCGACCTCCGTGCCCATCGCGGCGCGGATGCGGCTGACGAGGCGGGTGGCGAGCAGCGAATGCCCGCCGAGGTCGAAGAAACTGTCGTCGATACCGACCCGGTCCACACCCAGCACCTCGGCGAACAGGCCGCACAAGGTGGCTTCCTGGTCGGTACGCGGCTTACGGCCGCTCGTGGTGGTGACGTACTCGGGCGCCGGGAGGGCCTTGCGGTCCAGCTTGCCGTTCGGGGTCAGCGGCAGCCGGTCCAGGACCATCACCGCTGACGGGACCATGTACTCCGGCAAACGCTCGGCGAGACGTGCGCGGGCCGCCTTCACGACGGCGCCGATACCGCGCGCCGCGACCGGGTTGTTGGTCCACGGGCCGCCGGTGGCAGCAGGCACGTACACACCCGACAGGGCCGCGCCGTCCGCCTCCGCGTCGGCCGGGAGGATCACCGCGTCGAACAGCGCCACCGACCGCGACGACCAAGTAGGAACAATCCGGAGCCCGTGCTCACGGCCCAGCGCGACCAGGTCGTCCGGATCGATGGCTGGGCCGCCGAACTCCTCGGCATCCAGCCCGTCCAGCGCCCGCTCCGCCGCCACCTCGGCAACCAGCCGCGCACTGGGAATCCCGGTGACACGCAGCGGCACACCGTCGAAGCGAGCCAGCACCGCGCCCAGATCCAGCTCAGCCGTCCATCCCACCTGCCGCGCCCCGGCCACGTCCACGATCCGCTCGGGGGCCTTGTGCAGCACGACCTCGTAGCGGTGCCGCGTCAGCTCGTTGTGGTACGCACCCGGCTTGAGGCGGATGTCCAGCGCACCCACCCGTTCGTCCCGCGCCGCCAGCTCCGCGAAGAACTCCGGCGCCGTGACCAGCTCCTTCTCCAACAGCACCGCCCGGTCCACCACCGCCCGCGCCGACGCACCGCGCCCCGACTGGACGGCCGCGTGCAGCGCCCGCAGCGAACCGGCGTGCCGCACATCACCGATCACCAGACGGCCGCCGGGCGCGAGCAGCCCCAGCGCCCGGTCGACGACCCGGGCCAGGTACGCGTCGTCGGGGAAGTACTGGATCACCGAGTTGATCAGTACGGTGTCGAACGTGCCGGCCGGCAGCCCGTCCGTCACGTCGGCGGCCTGGCGGCGCAGGTGCACCCGGCCGTCCAGGCCCGCGGCCCGCACCTGGCCGGTCAGCCGCTCGATGACCGCGCCGGACAGGTCGGTGCCCCAGTACGCGTCCACGTGCCCGGCCAAGTGCCCCATGAGCAGGCCCGATCCGACGCCGATCTCCATGACGCGCCGGCCGCCGAAGCCGCGTACCCGCGCCACGACCGCGTCGCGCCAGGCCCGCATCTCGTCCAGCGGGATCGGCTCACCCGTGTACGAGCTGTCCCAGCCGGAGAAGTCCTCGCCGAACGCGAAGCTCCCGGTGCCCGGACCGGAGTACACCGAGTCGTAGATCTCCCGCCACTCCCCCACCTGCGCGTCGATGCCGGACGCGGTCTCCTCGGCGGCTCCCGCCGCCACGGCGGCGGCCGGGTCGGGCACGACGTAGGCGGCGAGGCGCTGGTCGCCGGGCGTGTCCTCGCGCGCGATGACCACGGCCTGCCGCACGCCTTCCGAAGCGGTCAGCAGCGATTCGATCTCGCCCGGCTCGATACGGAAGCCACGCACCTTGACCTGCTCATCGGCCCGGCCCAGGTACTCCAGCTGCCCGTCCGCACGCCACCGCGCCAGGTCACCCGTCCGGTACATCCGCACGCCCGCCTCGAACGGCGACGCCACGAAACGCTCCGCCGTCAGCCCGGCACGGCCCGCATAGCCGCGCGCCAGCCCCGCACCCGCCGCGTACAGCTCACCGGCCACACCCACCGGCACCGGACGCAGCCCGGCATCCAGCACGTATGCCTTGGTGTTGGTCACCGGGCGGCCGATCGGCACCACGCCGCCGGTGAACGTGTCGCTCATGGACACACAGACCGTGGACTCCGTGGGGCCGTACGCGTTGACGACCTTGCGGCCGCCCGCCGACCAGTGGGCCACCAGCTCGGGCGGCGCCGCCTCGGCGCCCACGACCAGGCAGGCGAAGTCCGTCAGTGCGGCACTCGCCCCCGTGGGCAGGGTGGCCGCCACCGACGGCGGGATCAGCGCGTGGGTGATGCGCCGGGCGGCGAGGACGCTCCGCAGCGGCTCGCCGACGAGGCGTCCGCCCTCCGGCACGACCAGCGTGGCGCCCGCCGCGAAGGCGACGGCCAGTTCCCACACGGCGGCGTCGAAGCTGGGCGAGGCGAACTGGAGCACCCGGCTGTCCGCCGTCACGGCCAGCCGCTCCAGCTGGGTGTGCGCCAGGCTCGCCACACCCCGGTGGGAGACGACGACGCCCTTGGGCAGGCCGGTCGAGCCGGAGGTGTAGATGACGTACGCCGGGTTCTCCGGTGCGACGCGCACGCCCGGGTCGGTGTCCGGGAGGCCGGACAGGTCCTGCCGCAGCGCCGCCTCGTCCAGGACGAGGACGGGCGCGGCGTCCGCCAGCATGTAAAGGCGGCGCTCCTCGGGGTAGTCCGGGTCCACCGGCACGTACGCGCCGCCTGCCTTCAGCACGGCGAGGACCGCGACCACCATGTCGGCGGACCGTGGCAGGAGCACCCCGACCAGCTTCTCCGGGCCCACACCCTGCGCCCGCAGCCAGTGCGCCAGCCGGTTCACCCGCGCGTCCAGCTGCCCGTAGGAGAGGGAGAGGTCACCGGCGGCCAGGGCCGCCTTGTCCGGGTCCCGGCGGGCGTGCCCGGCGACGAACCCGGCGAGGGTGGTGCCGGGTACGTCGGCGGCCGTCCGGTTCCAGCCGGACAGCACCTGGCCGCGTTCGGTGCCGGAGAGCAGTTCCACCTGCCCGACGGACAGCGACGGGTCGGCCGTCACCTGCTCCAGCAGCCGGACCCAGCGGGCCAGCAGCCCCTCGACCGTCGCGCGGTCGAAGAGGTCGGTGGAGTATTCGACGGTGGCGCTGATGCCCTGTTCGCCGCTGCTCTCGTCCAGGCTGAGCAGCATGTCGAAGCGCGACCTGCCGATGCCGACCGCTTCCGGGGCGACGTGCAGGCCGGGCAGTTCGAAGCCGCCGCGGGGCGTGTTCTGGAGGACCAGGGCGACCTGGAAGAGCGGGTGGTGGGCGGTGGACCGCTGCGGGTTGAGCAGCTCCACCAAATGCTCGAACGGGACGTCCTGGTGCGCGTACGCCGCAAGACTCGACTCCCGTACGCGACCCAGCAGTTCCTCGAAGCTCGGGTCACCGGACGTGTCCGTCCGCAGCACGAACGTGTTCACGAACAACCCCACCAGGTCGTCCAACGCCTCATCCGTACGCCCCGCCACACCACTGCCCAGCGCGATGTCCGTCCCCGCACCCAACCGCGTCAGCAACGCCGCCATACCGGCCTGGAGGACCATGAACACCGTCGCGTTCGAGCGGCGGGCCAGCGCCACCAGACGCTGGTGCAGCTCCGCGGACAGCTCGTGGTCAAGGTGGGTGCCCTCGTACGAGGCGACCGCCGGGCGCGGCCGGTCGGCCGGGAACGTCACCTGCTCCGGTACGCCCGCCAGCTGCCGCCGCCAGTAGGCGACCTGCTGGGTGTAGATGCTCTCCGGGTCGCTGTCGTCGCCGAGGAGTTCGCGCTGCCACAGGGTGTAGTCCGCGTACTGCACCGGCAGCTCCGGCCACTGCGGGGCCGCATCCCGGACGCGAGCGGTATAGGCGGTCACGAGGTCGCGTGAGACCGGGCCCATCGACCAGCCGTCGCCCGCGATGTGGTGGACGAGCAGCAGCAGGACGCCGGCCCGGGGGCCGGTGCGGAAGAGCCAGGCGCGTACCGGTATCTCGCCGGCGAGGTCGAATCCGTAGGTGGCCGCCGCGCCGAGGGCGGCCGGCAGCTCCGCCTCGGTGACGGTACGGCTCTCCCAGGTGAAGTCCGCCTCGGCCGGGTCCAGCACCCGCTGGTACGGCTCGCCGTCGCGCTCCGGGAAGACCGTGCGCAGCGTCTCGTGGCGCCCGATCACGTCCCGCAGGGCGGCCCGGAGCGCGTCCGCGTCCACGTCGCCGGTCAGGCGCAGCGCCAGCGGCATGTTGTACGTCGCGGAGCGGCCCTCCAGCTGGTGCAGGAACCACAGGCGGCGCTGCGCGAAGGACAGCGGCACCGCGTCGGGGCGGAACATCGGGACCAGGGCCGTACGCGTACGGCCGTGGCCGGTGAGGCGCGCCGCCAGTCCGGCGACGGTGGGTGCCTCGAAGACCGTGGCGATCGGCACCTCCACACCCAGGCTGCTGCGGATGCGGCTGACGAGGCGGGTGGTGAGCAGGGAGTGCCCGCCGAGGTCGAAGAAACCGTCGTCGACACCGACCCGGCCCACGCCCAGCACCTCGGCGAACAGGCCGCACAGGACCTCTTCCTGCGGGGTGCGCGGGGCACGCCCGCCCGGGGTGGCGGCGTACTCGGGTACGGGCAGCGCCTTGCGGTCCAGCTTGCCGTTCGGGGTCAGCGGCAGCCGGTCCAGGACCATCACCGCCGACGGCACCATGTACTCGGGCAGCCGCTCCGCCAGGTGTGCGCGGGCCGCTTCGGCGATGGTGCCGATGCCCTTGGCGGCCACCGGGTTGTTCGTCCAGGGGCCGTCCGAGGCGGCGGGTACGTACAGGCCCGACAGGGCGCGCTCGTCCGCGCCGCCGGGGAGGACCACGGCGTCGAAGAGGTCCGCCGACCGTGCCGACCAGGTGGGGATCACCCGCAGGCCGTGCTCCCGGCCCCGTGCGGCCAGGCCGTCCGGGTCGACCGCGGTGCCGTCCGCGAAACCGGTGGTGCCCGGCCCGTCCAGAGCACGCTCGGCCGCCACCTCGGCCACCAGGCGCGCGTTGGGAATCCCGGTGAGGCGCAGCGGCCCGTCCTGGACCGGGAGTGCGCCCAGGTCCAGGCCCGCGGTCCACGGCACCTGCCGCGCCGCGGCCACGTCCAGGACCCGCTCGGGGGTCTTGTGCAGCACGACCTCGTAGCGGTGCCGCGTCAGCTCGTTGTGGTACGCGCCCGGCTTGAGGCGGATGTCCAGCGCGCCGACCCGGTCGTCGTCCGCCGCCAGGCCCGCGAAGAACTCGGGCGCCACGACCAGTTCCTTCTCCAGCAGAACGGCCCGGTCGACCACGGTCCGCGCCGCCGCGCCCCGCCCGGACTGCACCGCGGCTCTCAGGGCCCGCAGCGAACCGGCGTGCCGTACGTCGCCGATGACCAGGCGCCCGCCGGGCGCGAGCAGGTCCAGCGCCCGGCCGACCACGCGGGCCAGGTACGCGCCGTCCGGGAAGTACTGCACAACGGAGTTGATCAGTACGGTGTCGAAGGAGCCCGCGGGCAGGCCGTGCACGTCGTCCGCCGCCTGGGCCCGCAACCGCACCCGGTCGCTCAGCCCCGCCTCCGCCACCTGCGCCGTCAGCCGCTCGATGACGGCGGCGGACAGGTCCGTACCCCAGTACTCGTCCACGCCACCGGCCAGGTGCGCCATCAGCAGACCGGACCCCACACCGATCTCCAGCACCCGTCGGCCCCCGAAGTCCCGCACCCGGTCCACGACCGCGTCGCGCCAGGCGCGCATCTCCCCCAGCGGGATCGGCTCCCCCGTATACGAGCTGTCCCAGCCGGAGAAGTCCTCACCAAAACCGAGACCCTTGGCACCCGTCTCGGCATACACCGAGTCGTAGATCTCGCGCCACTCCTCGACCTGCGCCCGCGCGGCCACGCCCGTACCGGCCCGCGCGGCCACGGCCAGGTCCGGTACGACGTACGCGGCCAGCCGCTGGTCGCCGGGAGTGTCCTCACGGGCCACCACCACGGCCTGCCGCACGCCCTCCGCAGCGGTCAGCAGCGACTCGATCTCGCCGGGCTCGATGCGGTAGCCGCGCAGCTTGACCTGTTCATCGGCGCGGCCCGCGAACTCCAGCTGTCCGTCCGCGCGACGGCGCACCAGGTCACCGGTGCGGTACATCCGCGCGCCCGGTACGAACGGGCAGGCGACGAACCGTTCCGCGGTCAGTGCGGCGCGCCCCACGTACCCGCGCGCCACCTGCACGCCGGAGACGTACAGCTCGCCGACGACCCCCACCGGCACCGGCCGCAGGCCCGCGTCGAGGACGAAGACCTGCGTGTTCCAGGTGGGCCGGCCGATCGGTACGGCGTGGCCGCCGTCGTCCTCGCCCGTCCAGACGGCGGAGGCGACCTGAATGGTCATCTCGGTGGGGCCGTACAGGTTGGACAGTTCACTGTTCCACGCCGTGCTGATGTGCGCGGCCAGGCCGGGGCGCAGCGCCTCGCCGCTGGACCAGATGCGGGTGACGGCGTGCGCGGCGGGCGGCGCGGGCAGGCTGGCCAGCAGGGACGGCGGGAACTGGGCGACGGTGACGCCGTTCTCCGCGATGTGCGAGACCAGCCGCTGCGGGTCGCGGATCACGTCGGCGGGCGCCACGCTGATCGCCGCGCCGGACAGCAGCGGGAACCAGATCTCCAGACCGACCGAGTCGAACCGCACCGACGTGCGGAACAGCAGCACGTCGCCGGGGCCCACCGGGTGGGCCGCCTGCATCCACTGGAGGTTGTTGGCCAGGCCACGGTGCTCGACGAGCACGCCCTTGGGGCGGCCCGTGGAGCCGGAGGTGTAGATGACGTACAGGGGACTGGCGGGGGTCAGCGGTGTGCTGCGCTCGCTGTCCGCCAGGTTGCCGTCGGCGTGCCGCGTGACGGCCGCGGCGGTCTCCGCGTCGTCGAGGACGAGGGCGGGGACGCCCGCGGCAGCGGTGTCCAGGCCGCTGTCCCGGGTGACGAGCGCCAGCTCGGGCCGGGCGTCGCGGAGGGTGGACAGCAGCCGCTCGGCCGGGTCGTCGGGGTCGAGCGGCAGGTAGGCGCCGCCCGCCTTGAGAACGCCGAGGAGGGCCACGACGGTCTCCGCCGAGCGGGGCAGGGCGACCGCCACCAGCCGCTCGGGGCCGACGCCGAGGCCGACGAGGTGGCGGGCGAGCCGGTTGGCGCGGGCGTTCAGTTCGGCGTACGTGAGCGTGGTGTCGCCGAAGAGCACGGCGGCGGCCCCGGGCGAGCGCTCCACCTGTGCTTCGACCAGGTCCACCAGGGTGCCCTGGGCGACGTCGGCCGCGGTGTCGTTCCAGTCCGTCAGCAGCTGCCGCCGCTCCGGCCCGGTGAGCAGGTCCGCCTGGCTGAGCAGCCGTTCCGGCGCGGTCAGCGCCTGCTCCAGCAGCCGGACCCAGCGGGCGACGACGCTGTCGACGGTGGGCCGGTCGAAGAGGTCGGTGGCGTACTCGACGAGCGTCTCGATGCCGGCCGGGTTCCCCGCCGCGTCGTACCGCTCGGTGAGCGAGAGCAGCATGTCGAAGCGGGAGGTGCCCGCGTCCACCTCCTCCATCCGGACCCGCAGGCCGGGCAGGGTGAAGTCCCCCTGGTCGGTGTTCTGGAGGACGAGGGCGACCTGGAAGAGCGGGTGGTGGGCGGTGGACCGCTGCGGATTGAGCAGCTCCACCAGATGCTCGAACGGAACGTCCTGGTGCGCGTACGCCGCGAGACTCGACTCCCGTACCCGGCCGAGCAGTTCCTCGAAGCTCGGGTCACCGGACGTGTCCGTCCGCAGCACAAAGGTGTTCACGAACAACCCCACCAGGTCGTCCAGCGCCTCATCCGTACGCCCCGCCACACCACTGCCCAGCGCGATGTCCGTCCCCGCACCCAACCGCGTCAGCAACGCCGCCATACCGGCCTGGAGCGTCATGAACACCGTCGCGCCCGCGGCGCGGGACAGGTCCGCCAGGCGTTGGTGCAGCGAGGCGTCAAGGGTGAACTCCGCGTACGCGCCCTCGTACGAGGCGACCGCCGGGCGCGGCCGGTCGGCCGGGAACGTCACCTGCTCGGGCAGGCCGGACAGCTGGGTGCGCCAGTAGGCGACCTGGCGGCTGAACAGGCTCTCCGGGTCGGCCTCGTCGCCGAGGAGTTCGCGCTGCCACAGGGTGTAGTCCGCGTACTGCACCGGCAGCTCCGGCCACTGCGGGGCCGCGTCCCGGACGCGGGCGGTGTAGGCGGCGACCACGTCACGGGCCAGCGGGCCCATGGACCAGCCGTCGCCCGCGATGTGGTGCAGCAGGAGCAGCAGCACGCTGTCCTGCGCCCCGGCTTCGAAGAGCCAGGCCCGCACGGGCGGCTCACCGGCCAGGTCGAAGCCGTACCGGGCGGCTTCCTCCATCGCCGACGGCAGGTCCGCCCCGGTGACCGAGCGGCGCTCCCACGCGAAGTCCGCCTCGGCCGGGTCCAGCACCCGCTGGTACGGCTCGCCGTCGGTCTCCGGGAAGACCGTACGCAGCGACTCGTGCCGCCCGATCACGTCCCGCAGGGCCGCGTGCAGCGCCTCCGTGTCCACGGTGCCGGTCAGGCGCAGCGCCAGCGGCATGTTGTACGTCGCGGACGGCCCCTCCAGCTTGTGCAGGAACCACAGGCGGCGCTGAGCGGACGACAGCGGGACGCGCTCAGGGCGCACCACCCGGGTCAGCGCCGTACGGGTCCGCCCGCCGGGCGCCAGCCGTGCCACCAGTTCGGCGACGGTCGGCGCCTCGAACACGTCCTTGATCGGCAGCTCGGTGCCGAGGACGCTGCGGATGCGGCTGACGAGGCGGGTGGCGAGCAGGGAGTGCCCGCCGAGGTCGAAGAAACCGTCGTCGATACCGACCCGGTCCACGCCCAGCACCTCGGCATAGAGGCCGCACAGGACCTCTTCCTGCGGGGTGCGCGGCTTGCGGCCGTCCGCGGTGGCGGCGTACTCGGGTACGGGCAGCGCCGTGCGGTCCAGCTTGCCGTTGGGCGTCAGCGGCAGCCGGTCCAGGACCATCACCGCCGACGGCACCATGTACTCCGGCAGCCGCTCCGCGAGACGCACGCGAGCCGCCTTCACGACGGCGCCGATGCCACGGGCGGCAACCGGGGTGTTGGTCCAGGGGCCACCGGCGGTGGCGGGCACGTACACGCCGGAGAGCGCGGCGGCGTCCGCGCCGCCCGGCAGCACCACGGCGTCGAACAGCGCCACCGACCGCGACGACCAGGTGGGCACGATCCGGAGCCCGTGCTCACGGCCCCGCGCGATCAGGTCGTCCGGGTCGACGGCCGGGCCGCCGAACTCCTCGGCGTCCAGGCCGTCCAGCGCCCGCTCCATGGCCGCCTCGGCCACCAGGCGCGCATTGGGAATGCCGGTGAGGCGCAACGGCCCGTCAGGGAGCTGCCCCAGG
Source organism: Streptomyces sp. CB02923 (assembly GCF_001905005.1). Lineage (GTDB taxonomy): Bacteria > Actinomycetota > Actinomycetes > Streptomycetales > Streptomycetaceae > Streptomyces. The sequence continues at coordinate 478,116 of NZ_LWKZ01000001.1, forward strand.
TCGAGACCGTCGCTCCAGGCCATCTGCCGGGCCCCGGACACGTCCACGATCCGCTCGGGGGCCTTGTGCAGCACCACCTCGTAGCGGTGCCGCGTCAGCTCGTTGTGGTACGCACCCGGCTTGAGGCGGATGTCCAGCGCACCGACCCGGTCATCGTCCGCCGCGAGGCCCGCGAAGAACTCGGGGGCAGCGACAAGTTCCTTCTCCAGCAGCACCGCGCGGTCCACCACGGCCCGCGCCGACGCGCCCCGGCCGGAGTGGACAGCCGCGTGCAGCGCCCGCAGCGAACCGGCGTGCCGCACATCACCGATCACCAGACGGCCGCCGGGAGCCAGGAGGTCGAGCAGTTGTCCGACGACCTGCGCGAGGTAGGCCCCGTCCGGGAAGTACTGCACCACCGAGTTGATCAATACGGTGTCGAAGTGACCGGACGGCAGACCGCCCACGTCATCCGCCGCCTGAGCCCGCAGCCGCACACGGTCGCTCAGCCCCGCCTCCGCCACCTGCACCGACAGCCGCTCGATCACCGCACCGGACAGGTCCGTACCCCAGTACTCGACGACATCGCGAGCCAGGTGCGCCATCAGCAGACCGGCACCCACACCAATCTCCAGCACCCGCGCACCGCCGAAGTCCCGCACCCGCTCCACGACCGCATCGCGCCACGCGCGCATCTCCCCCAGCGGGATCGGCTCCCCCGTATACGAGCTGTCCCAGCCCGCGAAATCCTCACCAAAACCGAGACCCTTGGTGCCCGTATCGGCGTACACCGAGTCGTAGATCTCCCGCCACTCCTCCACCTGCGCGTCCGTGTCCACGTCGGCACCGGCCCGCGCAGCCGCGTCCAAGTCGGGTACGACGTAGGCGGCGAGGCGCTGGTCGCCGGGGGTGTCCTCGCGGGCCACCACCACGGCCTGCCGCACGCCTTCCGCAGCGGTCAGCAGCGACTCGATCTCGCCCGGCTCGATACGGAAGCCACGCACCTTGACCTGCTCATCGGCCCGGCCCGCGTACTCCAGCTGCCCGTCCGCACGCCACCGCGCCAGGTCACCGGTGCGATACATCCGCACGCCCGGCTCGAACGGCGACGCCACGAAACGCTCCGCCGTCAGCCCCGGACGGCCCGCATACCCACGCGCCAGACCCGCACCCGCCGCATACAACTCCCCCACCACACCCACCGGCACCGGACGCAACTCCCCATCAAGCACGTACGCCCGCGTGTTGATGACGGGGTGGCCGATCGGCGCCACCGTCTCGTCCGTGGTCCCGCTCATCGAGACGCACACCGTCGACTCCGTCGGCCCGTACGCGTTGACGACCACCCGGCCGCCCACCGACCACCGGGCCACCAGCTCCGGCGGCACCGCCTCACCCGCCAACGCCACCGCCCGCAGCCCCACCAGCCCGGACTCCGCACCCGACGGCAACGCCCCCAGCACCGACGGCGGCAGCGTCACGTGAGAAATCCGCTGCTGCTCCAGGACCGTGTACAGGGCCTCACCAACCAGACGACCCTCCTCCGGCACCACCAGCGCGGCACCCGACGAGAACGCCATCACCAACTCCCACCACGCCGCATCAAAACTCGGCGACGCGAACTGAAGCACCCGGCTGTCCGCCGTCACCCCCAGCCGCTCGATCTGCGCGTGCGCCAGGCTCGCCGTGCCCCGGTGCGGGACGACGACGCCCTTGGGCAGGCCGGTGGAGCCGGAGGTGTAGATCACGTATGCCGGGTGGTCCGGCGTGACGGATACGCCGGGGTCGGTGTCCGGGAAGCCGGACAGGTCCTGCCGCAGCGCCGCCTCGTCCAGGACGAGGACGGGCGCGGCGTCGGACAGCATGTAGAGGCGGCGCTCCTCGGGGTAGTCCGGGTCCACCGGCACGTACGCACCGCCCGCCTTGTGGACGGCGAGAATCGCCACGACCATCTCCACCGAGCGCGGCAACACCACCCCCACCAGCTTCTCCGGGCCCACACCCTGCCCCCGCAGCCAGTGCGCCAGCCGGTTCGCCTGCGCGTCCAACTCCGCGTAGGTGAGGGGCAGGTCCCCCGTCACGAGGGCCACCGCGTCCGGGGTGCGGCGGGCGTGGGCGGTGAACTCTTCGGCCAGCGTCACGTCGGGCACCTCGACGGCGGTGCCGCTCCAGCCGGTCAGCAGGGTTTCGCGCTCGGCGCCGGAGAGCAGTTCCACCTGGCCGAGACGGAGCGACGGGTCGGCCGTCACCTGCTCCAGCAGCCGGACCCAGCGTGCCAGCAGGCCCTCGACCGTCGTGCGGTCGAACAGTTCCGTGGCGTACTCGACGACGGTCTCGATGCCGGAGGTGCCGTGCACGTCCTCGTGGCGTTCGAACATCTCGACGAGCATGTCGAACCGGGAGGTCGCCGTGGAGACGAACTCGCTGCGTACGTCGAGGTCCGGCAGTCGGAAGGACTCCTCCGGCGTGTTCTGGAGGACCATCGCCACCTGGAACAGGGGGTGGTGGGAGCCGGAGCGGTGCGGGTTGAGCAGTTCCACCAGGTGCTCGAACGGGACGTCCTGGTGCTCGTACGCGGCGAGGCTCGACTCCCGGACGCGGCCGAGGAGTTCCTCGAAGGTCGGATCGCCCGCGGTGTCCGTCCGCAGCACGAACGTGTTCACGAAGAGGCCGACGAGGTCTTCGAGGGCTTCGTCGGCACGGCCCGCGACGCCGTTGCCGAGCGGGATGTCGGTGCCCGCGCCGAGGCGGGTCAGCAGGGCCGCCATACCGGCCTGGAGCACCATGAAGACGGTCGTGTTGGACTGCCGGGCCAGGGCGGCCAGGCGTTGGTGCAGGGCGCCGTCGAGTGTGAACTCCAGGTGTGCGCCGTCGTAGGAGGCCGCGGCGGGGCGCGGGCGGTCGGTGGGGAAGCTCACCAGGTCGGGCAGGCCGTCCAACTGGTCGCGCCAGTAGCCCACCTGGCGGCTGACGAGGCTGTCCGGGTCGGTCTCGTCGCCGAGCAGTTCGCGCTGCCACAGGGTGTAGTCGGCGTACTGGACGGGCAGCGGGGCCCAGTGCGGCGCGGCGCCGTCGGCGCGGGCGGTGTAGGCGGCCAGGATGTCCCGGGCCAGGGGCGCCAGCGACCAGCCGTCGCCCGCGATGTGGTGCAGCAGCAGTTGCAGCACGCTCTCGTCCTCGGACAGCTCGAAGAGCCAGGCGCGCACGGGGATCTCGGCGGCGAGGTCGAAGCCGTACCGGGCCGACTCGTCGAGGGCGGCGGGCAGTCCGGCCGCTGTGACCTGGCGGTGTTCCCAGGCGAAGTCCGCTTCGGCGGCGTCGAGCACCACCTGCCGCGGCTCGCCGTCCACCTCGGAAAAGATCGTACGCAGCGTCTCGTGCCGGGCCGTCACGTCGCGCAGCGCGGAGAGCAGGGACTCCCCGTCCACCTTGCCCTTCAGCCGCAGCGTCAGCGGCATGTTGTACGTCGCGGACGGGCCTTCCAGCTGGTGCAGGAACCAGAGTCGGCGCTGCGCGAACGAGAGCGGCAGCCGCTCGGGGCGCGCCGTCGGGGTCAGCGCCGCGCGCTGCTCGGTCTCACCGGCCTGCGCGCCGATGCGCCGGGCCAGCGCGGCGGGGGTCGGGTGCTCGAACACGTCCTTGATCGGCGGCTCGGCGCCCAGCACGCCGCGGATGCGGACCAGCAGCCGGATCGCGGACAGCGAGTGGCCGCCGAGTGCGAAGAAGTCGTCGTGCGGGCCGGCCTGCGGAACGCCCAGCACCTCGGCGAAGAGCGCGCACAGTGTCTCCTCGCGCGACCCGGCCGGCCCGCCGGCCGCTCCGGGGGCGGTCGGGTCCGGTGTCGACGATGGCGTGGCGTCCAACTTCTCGCTCGCTTTCCTGGCGGTGATGTCCGTACGGCGGCCGGGCGGTTGGGCACGGCGGCTCGGCCGACGGAGGGCAGGTCGTTCGGTGGTCGGTGGGCGGGGGCCGTCGTGCGGACGGCAGGGCCGGACGGCCCGCCGTCCGGGGAGCGGTGAGTGGCCCGCGAAGGGCCGGAGGTCCGGTCCGCCGGGCAGGGCGCCGCGGAACACCGGTTCATGGTGCGTACGGTTCAGGATGGTGCGTACGGTTCAGGTACGGATGCGGAACAGCCGTACGGCGATGGGAAAGACGCGAACACACCCGGATGGGCTCGCGGAAAGGTGGTGTCGCGTCAGCGTCCTCGTACGGACGCGTGCGGGCGCCTGGCCGGTGTCACCCGGGACGGTTCGCCGAACGCGGCGCCGTACTGAATTCCCGCTGCGCAAAGGCCGGTGGTCGCGGCCCTCTCCGCTTGACTCGTGCCATATCGAAATCCCCCGTAGACATGCACACCGTCGCTATCCGATCCGGCCGGCCGACCGGCTGCCTGGATCTCACTTGAGTCAACCAGCCGCCCGGGGCGGCGTCAAGGTCGCAGATCTCCGCGCGCGGACAAATCCCGTGCGCCGTCCGGCCGTCGGGCGACCGTCTTTTCCGCGGGCGCGGGCAATTGCGCCCACGCCGCGCCGAAAACCGCGGGAACGGTCGCCGCGGTGCGGACGTCCGGGCCCTTGTCGCCGCCTGCTGGTACGGCAGTTCGCCGTTGTCAGGTCACTCCGCCGTCCCCTCCCGGGAGGTGTTCCGCAGCTTCTCGGAGACGATGGCCCCGATGAGCTCCAGCGGCCCGGGATTCATCATGTGGGTGTGCTTGCAGGGAATCTCCCGGAAATCGACGCCGCCTTCGAAATACGGGTCCCACATGCCCGGCCGGAGCCGGTGCCCGGTCTCTTCCGCGGCGGCCAGGACCAGTGCGGGCGCGGCGACCGGGCGGTGCACCACGTCCAGTCCGATGCGCGCGTTGTTGACCGTGACCTCCGTCATCGCCCTGACCTCGGTCTCGGAGAGGCCGGCCAGCGCGGTGTTCTCCGAGCGGAGCAGGTCCACGGTGGTCTCGTGGGTGAGCCGCGCCGCCGCGTCGTCGTCGAGTTCGATGTCGAAGAGCGCCAGCATGGCGCGGTACACGTCGGCCGTGCCGACCTTCGCCAGCGACTCCTCGACCTCCTCCCGGGCGACCGTGCTCGCCGGGTGGCAGTCGAGCAGGGTGAGCAGTCCGACGCGCTTGCCGCGCTTCTCCAGCAGGTCCGCCATCCGGTGCGCGACGATTCCGCCGAACGACCAGCCGAGCAGGTGGTACGGGCCGTCCGGCTGCAGCTCAGTGATGCGGTCGGCGTAATGCGCGGCCATTTCCTCGACGGAATGGGGAAGGTTTCCCGACCCGTCGAGTCCGGCCGCTTGTACGGCGTACACGGGTACGTCCGGGTCGAGGTGCCGCAGGAGTCCCGAATACGACCAGCCGAGGCCGCTTCCGGCGTGGACGCAGAAGACCGGCGGCTTGCTGCCGTGTGTCCGCAGCGGCAGCAGCACATCGAGTGCGCCGTCCTCGGTGTCCGCGTCCAGGCGCCGGGCCAGTCCGGCCACCGTCGGTGTTTCCAGAATGGCCTTCACCGGGAATTCCACGCCCAGTACCGCCTGGATGCGGACGAGCAGCCGTACCGCCGAGAGGGAATGTCCGCCGAGTTCGAAGAAATTGTCGTCCACGTTCACCTGCGGGGTGCCGAGGATTTCCGCGAACAGGCCGCACAGCAGTTCTTCCCGGGGCGTGCGCGGCGGGCGTCCGGAACCGTCCGGCGCGGTCTGCGGCAGCGGCAGTGCCGCCCGGTCGAGCGTGCCGTGGACGGTCAGCGGAAGCCGGTCGAGCAGGACCACGGCGGCCGGGACGAGGTGTTCCGACAGCCGCTCGGCCAGGTGTGCGCGGAGCGCGGCGGGCTCGGGGGCGGCGGCGGTGGCGCGCGCGGGCACCGCGTACGCCGTCAGGACTTCCTCCCCGTCACCGTCGTCGTGGACGGCCACCGCGGCCGCGGCGACCGCCGGATGGGAGGTCAGCACGTCCTCGACGGCGCGCGGTTCGATCCGCAGGCCGCGCAGGGTGGTGCGCTCCCCCGGCTGTGCGACGGGCGCCGGGGCGGGCCCGTCCGCGCCGGTGCGGTGGCGCGCGAGCTCGCCCGTGCGGTACATCCACGCGCCCGGACGGAACGGGTCGGGCACCAGCTGCTCCCCGGTGAGCACGGCCGCGCCCGCGTACGCCGCGTGCCGCTGCGGGACATGGACGTACAGCTCACCCGTCACCCCCGGCGGCACCGGCCGCAGACCGGCGTCCAGGACGTACGCCCCGGTACCGGCCGACGGGTTGCCGAGGGTGGGTGCCGCCGAATCCGCCACGCGGCACGGCAGCGCGGCCGCCGCGCACCCGGAGGGGCGGTGCACGGCGTACGCCCGCGTCGTCGGCAGCGCCCGCAGCCGGTGCCACAGCGCCGTTCCGGCGGGCTCGCCGGACAGCACCAGGCCGAGGGGGGCGGGACGGTCGCCGTCCGGCGTGCAGAGGCCCGCGTCCAGCAGCTGTTCGGCCTGCCGTGGCGTGGTGGCGACCAGGTGGGCACCGGCCGCGCGGAGCTGCGCGGCGGTGTCCTCCGGCGTCGGCAGTCCGAGGTCCGGCCGGGTGTCGTGCAGGTGCAGCTCGTGCCCGGCGAGCAGGGCCGCCAGAGCGTCCCAGGCGCCGGGTGCGGAGAGCGGCACGGTCAGGGCGACGCGCAGCCGCTCCCGCCCCGCCGCGCTCACGGCGTCGGCGAACAGGTGCTCCTGGTGGTGGGCGAACAGCTCGGTGAGCGCCGCATGCGGTACGGGGAGGTGGGCTGGGCGGTGCGCGGCGCGCGCCGGGTGGTCCGGCAGCAGCGGGGCGGTCCGCTCGGCGTCGGTGAGGTCGGCTTCAGCCGGGGCGTCCGCGTGCGTCTCGTCCAGCGGGACGACGGTCCGTCCGCCCGCGGCCGCGGCGTCGAAGCCCGGCCCGGCGACGACCAGCAGCGCACCGGCCGCGTCGAGGGCGTCCCGGTGGGGCGCGGGCTCGTCCGGGCCGTCGAGTGCCACGTACGCCGCGCCCGCCTTGAGGACGGCCAGCAGCGCGACGACCGCCCGCGCGGACGGCGGCGCCGCGAGCGCCACCACCTGCCCGGGTCCGGCGCCGAGCCCGGCCAGCCGCCGGGCGAGCCGGTTGGCGCGGCCGTTGAGCTGCCCGTACGTCAGCGTGCCGTCGGCCGCGGTCACGGCGGGCGCCCCGGGTGTGGCCGCCGCCTGCCGCTCGAAGAGGCGGACCACGGTGTCCGGTGCGGCGGTGCGCTGCTGGCTCCGGGCCGTCTGCTCCGCCATGAGCCGGCGCTCGCCGGCGGTCCGCACGTCGAGCCGGGACACCTTCTGGCGCGGGTCGGCCACCAGCGCGCCGACCAGGTCCACCAGCCGTTCCGCGAGGGTGGTGACCGTCGCGTGGTCGAACAGTTCGGTGGCGTAGCGCAGGGTGCCCAGGACGCCGCCGGGCGTGCCGTCGTCCGCGACGCGTTCGTTGAAGGTGAAATCCAGGTCGAACTTGGCCGCACCGGCCTCCAGTTCGACCGCTTCGACGTCCAGTCCGGGCAGGCCGGGGCCTTCGGTGCCCTGCACCCCGAAGTCGACCATGACCTGGAAGAGCGGGTGCCGGGCCGTCGACCGGTACGGGTTGACGATCTCCACCAGCCGCTCGAACGGCAGGTCCTGGTGGGCGTACGCCTCCAGGCCGGCCTGCCGCACCCGGTCGATCAGCTCGCCGAACGACGGGTCGCCGGACAGGTCGGCGCGCAGCACCAGCGTGTTGACGAAGAAACCGACCAGGTCGTCCAGCGCCTCGTCGGTCCGTCCGGCGACGGGGGTGCCGAGCACGATGTCCGTACCGGCGCCGTGCTTGGCCAGCAGAGCGGCCACCGCGGCCTGGATCACCATGGCGGGGCTCGCGCCGGAGGCGGTGCCCAGCGACGCGAGGCCGCGGTGGGTGCGGGCCGGCAGTGCGAAGGTGACGGCGCCGCCCGCGTAGCTCGGCTCGGCCGGGCGCGGCCGGTCGGCGGGCAGGGCCAGTTCCTCCGGTGCGCCGTCCAGCAGCTTCCGCCAGTAGGCGATCTGCCGGGAGATGGCGCTGTCGGGGTCGTCCTCGTCGCCGAGCACGTCGCGCTGCCACAGCGCGTAGTCGATGTACTGGACCGGCAGGGCGGGCCAGCGGGGTGTGCCGCCGTCGCGCCGCGCGGTGTAGGCGGCGGCCAGGTCGCGGACCAGGCGGCCCGCGGACCAGGCGTCGCCCGCGATGTGGTGCAGCAGGATCAGCAGGACGTGGCCGGGGCCGCCGTCGGCGTCGCTCTCCTCGAACAGCTCGGCGCGTACGGGCGGTTCGGCGGCCAGGTCGAACGGGTGGGCCGCCGCGTCCCGCAGCGCGCCGGGCAGCTCCGCCGCCGTGACGCCGCGTACCCGCCATCCGAAGCCGGCGGCCGCGGTCTCCAGGACCACCTGGCGCGGCTCGCCGTCGGCCTCGGGGAAGACGGTGCGCAGCGACTCGTGCCGGGCGGTCACGTCGTGCAGGGCGCCGCGCAGCGCCTCCTGGTCGAGCGGGCCCTTCAGGCGCAGCGCCAGCGGCATGTTGTACGTCGCGGACGGGCCCTCCAGCTTGTGCAGGAACCACAGGCGGCGCTGCGCGTACGACAGCGGTACGGCGTCCGGGCGCGCTCCGGCCACCGGGGCTGTACGGGCCCGGCCGCCCGCGTCCAGCCGCCCGGCGAGTCCGGCCACCGTGGGCGCTTCGAACACCGCGGCGATCGGCACCTCGGTGCCCAGCGCCTTGCGGATGCGGCTGACCAGGCGCGTGGCGAGCAGGGAGTGGCCGCCCAGTTCGAAGAAGCTGTCGTCGATGCCGACCCGTTCCAGTCCGAGCACCTCGGCGAACAGGCCGCACAGGGCTTCCTCGCGGGGTGTGCGGGGCGCCCGGCCGCCGCTGAGCAGCCCGTAGTCGGGGGCGGGCAGGGCCTTGCGGTCCAGCTTGCCGATCGGGGAGAGCGGCAGCCGGTCCAGCACGACGAACGCGGACGGGATCATGTACTCGGGCAGCCACCGGCGCAGCCCGGCCCGCAGGCCGCGGCTGAGTTCGGCGGTCCGGTCGGTGCGGGCCGGACTGTTGGCGTACTCCGCCGGTGTCCGGTCGCCGGGGGTGGTGCCGCGGTAGGCCGCCACGAGCGTGCCGGGCACGTCGGGGCCCGGCAGCACGACGGCGTCGAAGCGGTCGTCGTGCCGGGCCGACCAGGTCGCGACGGCGTGGAAACCGAGCCGTTCGACGTACTGGTGCACGGCTTCCGGGTCGGTTCCGGTGCCCGGCCCGGTGCCGCCGTCGATGCGGCGCAGTACGGCCCTGTCGGCGTCCAGGCGACTGTTGGGCACGTCCGTCAGCCGCAGGCCGCCGGGGTGCTCGCGCAGCGGTCCGGCCAGGCCGTCGAGGTCCGCGCCCAGTTGCTGCCAGGTGACGGCGGGCAGGTCGTCGGCCGGGTCGGGTGCGGCCGGGGCCCGGGTGATGACCACGTCGTAGCGGTAGCGGGACAGTTCGTTGGCGGAGGTGCCGCGCTTGAGGCGGATGTCGACGCCGCCGGCGTCCGGGAGGTCCGCCGCCAGCGTGGTGAAGAAGCCGGGTGCGAGGAGCAGTTCCTCCTCGGCCGCGGTGCGCTGGCCGACCTGGGCGCGCAGGGCGGCCGGGTCCGCGTCGGCGCCGAGGGCCTGTGCGGCGACCCCGGCCTGGAGGGTGCGCAGCAGGCGCAGGTTGCGGATGTCGCCGAGGAAGAGCGAGCCGCCCGGGACGAGCAGGGCCAGGGCCTTGGTGATGACGTCGGTCAGGTAGCGGGCGTCGGGGAAGTACTGGGCGACGGAGTTGACGACGACGGTGTCGAAGAATCCTTCGGGCAGCCCGGTCGTGTCGTCGGCGGGCTGGGCCCGCAGTTCGACGCGGCCGCGCAGGTCGTCGCGTTCCGCCACCCGGGCCCGCAGGGTCTCGACGGCCGCGGCGGAGAAGTCGGTGCCCCAGTAGGCCGCGCAGTGCGGGGCGGCCCGGGACAGGATCAGGCCGTTGCCGACGCCGAGTTCGAGGACGTTGCGGGGCGCGAGGCGCCGGATGCCCCCGACCGCCGCGGCGCGCCACTCGTGCATCTCGGTGAGCGGGAGGGGCGAGCCGTCGTAGCTGCTCGTCCAGATGCCGAAGTCCTCCCAGAAGCCGCCGCTGCCCGCCTGGCCGCGGTAGACCTCCTCGTACACCTCCTGCCAGGAGGCGACCCGGCGGCCGTCCTCGCCGTCCGCCGTCGCGTCCTGGTCGGGTACGACGTAGCCGACCAGGCGCGGGGTGCCGTCGTGGTCCTCGCGTACCTGCACGGTGGCGGCGGCGATGCCGTCCTGGCGGGTGAGGGCGGCCTCGATCTCGCCCGGCTCGATGCGGAAGCCGCGGACCTTGACCTGGTCGTCGGTCCGTCCCGCGAATTCCAGGCCGTGCTGTCCGCGCCACTTGACGAGGTCGCCGGTGCGGTACATCCGCGTGCCGGGGCCGCCGTACGGGTCGGCGACGAAGCGTTCGGCGCTCAGGCCGGGGCGGTTCAGGTAGCCGCGGGCGAGGAACGGCCCGGCCACGTACAGCTCACCGGCGACGCCGTCCGGCACCGGCCGCAGCTTCTCGTCCAGGACGTACACCCGCACGTTCGGGAGCGGCCGGCCGATCATCGGCGGCCGTTCGGGTCCGGTGACGTCGCCGGTGGTGACCCAGACGGTGGCTTCCGTCGGCCCGTAGAGGTTGACGGCTCCGCCGCCCTGGGCGTGCAGCCGCTCGGCCAGGGCGGCGGGCAGCGCCTCGCCGCCGACCAGCAGCCGTACGCCCGCGAGGTCCGCGGCGGCCTCGTCGGGGCCGTCGCCGGAGCCGCCCAGCATCGACCGGTAGACGGACGGGGTGGCCTGGAAGAGGGTCGCGCCGCTCTCCGCGACCAGGCGGCGCAGGGCGAGCGGGTCCTTGGCGGTCCCGGACGGGGCGAGCACCACGCTCGCGCCGGACAGCAGCGGGGCGTGGATCTCCACGGCCGCGATGTCGAAGGTGATCGTGGTGGCGGCGACCATGCGGTCGTCGGGCGTCATCGGTACGCGGGTCAGCACCGCGTCCAGGAAGTGCGCGATGCTCGCGTGGGAGATCACCACGCCCTTCGGGCGGCCGGTGGATCCCGAGGTGTAGATGACGTACGCGGCGTCCGCCGGGTGGGCCGGTGTGCCGCGTTCGGCGTCGGTCACGTCGTCGTCCCGGCGGGCGAGGAGCTGTTCCTCGGTGTCCGGGTCGCCGAGGCGTACGCACGGTTCGGGCAGCGGGCCGGGCAGAGCGCCGTGCAGTGCCGCGGTGGTGATCACGGCGGCCGGGGCCGCGTCCTGGAGGACGTACGCGAGCCGGTCGGCCGGGTTGGCCGGGTCGAGCGGCAGGTAGGCCGCGCCGGTCTTCCAGACGGCCAGCAGCGCGACGACCAGGTCCGCCGTGCGGGGCAGCGCCAGCGCCACCACGCTGTCCCGGCGGATGCCGCTGTCCAGCAGGTGGCGCGCGAGCCGGTTGGCGCGGCGGTTCAGGTCCGCGTAGGCCGTCTCCTGGTCGCCCGCGCGCACGGCGAGGGCGCCGGGGGTGCGGGCCGCCTGCCGCTCGAACCGTTCGTGCGGCAGCCCGGCGGGCGTGCCGCCGCCGGTCGCGTTGCGCGTCCGGAGCAGTTCGGTGTGCTCCGCGTCGGAGAGCAGCCGGGCGTCGGCGAGGCGGACGGACGGGTCGCGGACCACTGCGCGCAGGAAGCCGGTGTACCAGGCGGCGATCTTCTCGGCGGTGCTCCGGTCGAACAGTTCGGTGGCGTACTCCAGCGTGGCGCCGATGCCGTCGGGGGTGCCCGCTTCCGTCAGGGCCTCGCCCATGCTCAGGAACAGGTCGAACTTGGAGTTCTCGCTGTCCAGCGGGTACGGCTCGGCCTCGGCGCCGGCCATGGTCAGCGTCGGCGCCTCGGTGTTCTGGAGCGCGAACATGACCTGGAACAGCGCGTTGCCGGAGAGCGACCGCACCGGGTTGACCGCCTCGACCAGGTACTCGAACGGCAGGTCCTGGTGGGCGTAGGCGGCCAGGGAGCGGTCCCGTGCGCGGGCGAGGAGGTCGCCGAACCGGGGGTCGCCGGAGGTGTCCGTACGGAGCACCAGCGTGTTGACGAAGAAGCCCACCAGGCCGGACAGGGCCTCGTCGGTGCGGCCCGCGATCGGGACGCCGACGGGGATGTCGTGGCCGGCGCCGAGCCGGGACAGCAGCGCGGCGAAACCGGTCTGGAGCACCATGAACAGAGTGGTGCGGGTGTCCGCGGCGAGCTGCCGCAGCCCGGCGTGCAGTTCCGCGTCCAGGGTGAAGGGCAGCAGGCCGCCGCGGTAGTCGGCGACGGCGGGGCGCGGCCGGTCGGTGGGCAGTTCCAGCTGGGCCGGGATGCCGTCGAGGGCGTCCTTCCAGTACGCGAGCTGGCGCGCGGCCATGCTGTCCGGCTCGTCGGCCCGGCCGAGGAGTTCCTGCTGCCAGATCGCGTAGTCCGCGTACTGGACGGGCAGCGGGCTCCAGTCCGGGGCCGTACCCGCGAGGCGGGCCTCGTAGGCGGTCCTGAGGTCGCGCATCAGCGGGGCGCGGGAGGCGCCGTCACCGATGATGTGGTGCATGACGAGCACGAGGACCGGCGCGCCGCCATCCGGGCGCTCGAACAGCCAGGCCCGTACGGGCGGTTCGCTGTCCAGCCCGAAGCGGTGTCCGGCCGCCTCCTGCACGGCCCGGTGCAGCCGCTCCGCCGTCACCTCCTCGGCCCTCAGGTCCAGTACGGCGTCGGCCGGTTCGAGCACCACCTGCCGCGGTTCGCCGTCCACGTCCGGGAAGACGGTGCGCAGCGACTCGTGCCGCCCGGCCAGGTCGTTCAGCGCCGCGCGCAGCGCCTGCCGGTCCACGGTGCCGGTGAGCCGGAGCGCGAGCGGCCAGTTGTAGGCGGCCGAGGGGCCCTCCAGCTGGTGCAGGAACCACAGGCGGCGCTGCGCGAAGGACAGCGGTACGGCCTGCGGGCGGGGCATGGGCACGAGTGCCGTACGGGCCTGTCCCCCGGCGGCGTCCAGCCGGGCGGCCAGCCCGGCGACGGTCGGTGCCTCGAAGACCGCGCCGAGCGGCAGCTCGATGCCGAGGGCCGCGCGGACGCGGCCGACCAGCCGGGTAGCGAGCAGGGAGTGGCCGCCCAGGTCGAAGAAGCTGTCGTCGACGGTGACCCGTGCGACGCCGAGCACGTCGGCGTACAGGGCGCACAGCAGCTCTTCCCGCGGGGTGCGCGGTGCGCGCCCTTCGCTGAGGGCGCCGAAGTCGGGGGCGGGCAGCGCGCGGTGGTCCAGCTTGCCGTTGGGCGTCAGCGGTACGGCGTCGAGGGCCACCACCGCGGCCGGGACCATGTACTCCGGCAGCTGTCCGGCGGCGTGCGCGCGCAGCGCGGCGGCGTCGAACGCCGCCTGCCCTTCGGGCACCACGTAGCCGACCAGGCGGGTGTCGCCCTGCCCGGCGTCGCGGGCCACGACGACGGCCTGTCGCACGTCAGGGTGGTCCAGCAGGGCCGAGGCGACCTCGCCGGGCTCGACGCGGAAGCCGCGGATCTTGATCTGTTCGTCGGCCCGGCCCGCGTACTCCAGCTGGCCGTCCGGGCGCCACCGCGCCAGGTCACCGGTGCGGTACATCCGTACGCCCGGCTCGAACGGGCAGGCCACGAAGCGCTCCGCGGTCAGTCCCGCGCGGCCGAGGTAGCCGCGGGCCAGCTGGGCGCCCGACACGTACAGCTCGCCCGCCGTGCCGGTCGGCACCGGTTCCAGGCGCGCGTCGAGGACGTACGCCCGCATGTTCCAGAACGGGCGGCCGATGGGCACCGGCCCGGCGGGCAGCTTCTGCTTCGGGCCGATGCGGAATTCGGTGCAGTTGACGGTCGTCTCGGTCGGCCCGTAGGCGTTGACGACGGTCACCCGGCGGTGGCCGGCGCGCCACTGCGCGAGGGCCGCGGAGGTCAGTGGCTCGCCGCCGAGGATCAACATCTCCCCGGGCGACCAGCGCTCGGGCAGGTCGCCGAGGAGCGGCAGGTGCGACGGCGTGGCCTTCAGCAGGGCCACCGGCACCGCGTTGTCCTGCCCGGCGACGTCGTCCAGGCTGCCCAGGCAGACCCGGCCGCCGACGGTCAGCGTCGTGTAGAGGCCGGTGACGGTGAGGTCGAAGGCGATGGAGGTGGGCACCAGGGTGGCGCCGCGGGCCGCCGGGTAGTGGTGGGCGGCCCAGTTGAGGTAGTTGACGAGGGCGCGGTGTTCGGTGACCACGCCCTTGGGGGTGCCGGTGGAGCCGGAGGTGTAGATGACGTACGCCGGGTGCTCCATCGCGACGTCGGTCTCGGGGTCGTCGTCCGGGTAGCCGGACAGGTCCCGGTCCAGTGCCGCCGCGTCGAGGACGAGCAGCGGCGCCGCGTCGGCGAGGACGAACGCCCGCCGCTCCCGCGGGTACTCCGGGTCGACGGGTACGTACGCGCCGCCCGCCTTCAGTACGGCCAGCAGCGCCACCACCAGGCCGACGGACCGCGGCAGCACGACCGCCACCCGCGTCTCCGGCCGGACGCCCTGCCCGATCAGCCGGTGCGCCAGCCGGTTGGCCCGCGCGTTCAGCTCCCCGTACGTGACGGATTCCGTGCCACACACCACCGCGACCGCGTCCGGGGCGCGCCGCACCTGGATCTCGAACTGCTCGGCGACGGTGAACTCCGGCACCTCGACCGCCGTGTCGTTCCAGGCGGTGAGCAGCTGTCCGCGCTCCCGCTCGTCGAGCAGCCGGACCCGGCCGAGCGGCAGCGACGGGTCGGCCGTCATCTGCTCCAGCAGCCGCTTCCAGCGCGCCAGCAGCCCTTCGACCGTGGACCGGTCGAACAGGTCGGCCGCGTACTTCACCGAGCCCGCGATCCCGGCCGGCGCGCCGTCGGCGCCGTGCCGCTCCAGCACGTTGACCGACAGGTCCGCCTTGGCGGTCCCGATGTCCACCGTCTCGCCGCTGACGTCCAGGCCGGGCAGCGTGAAGCCGCCGGACGGGTCGTCCTGGAGGACCAGCATCACCTGGAAGAGGGGGTGGTGGGAGGTGGAGCGCCGGGGGTTGAGCAGTTCGACGAGGTGGTCGAACGGCACGTCCTGGTGGGCGTAGGCGGCCAGGTTGGTGTCGCGTACGCGGCCGAGCAGCTCCTCGAAGCCGGGGTCGCCGGACGTGTCCGTGCGCAGCACCAGCGTGTTGACGAAGAAGCCGACCAGGTCGTTGAGCGCGTCGTCCATGCGCCCGGCGACCGGGGAGCCCACCGGGATGTCGGTCCCGGCGCCGAGCCGCGTCAGCAGCCCGGCCAGGGCGGCCTGGAGGGCCATGAAGACCGTGCCGCCGGAGGCGCGGGCCAGGTCCGCCAGCCGCGCGTGCACCGCCGCGTCCAGCTCGAAGGGCACCGAGGCGCCGGTGTACGAGGCCACGGCGGGACGGGGGCGGTCGGCGGGCAGGCTGATCTGCTCGGGCAGCCCGGCCAGCGCCTCGCGCCAGTAGGCGACCTGCTGTCCGTACATGCTCTCCGGGTCGTCCTCGTCGCCGAGCAGTTCGCGCTGCCACAGCGTGTAGTCGATGTACTGCACCGGCAGGGCCTCCCAGCGCGGCGCCGCACCGCGCTTGCGCGCCTCGTACGCCGTCACCACGTCGCGGGCCAGCGGCCCCATGGACCAGCCGTCACCGGTGATGTGGTGCAGGAGCAGCAGCAGGACGCAGTCATCCGGCCCCAGCTCGAACAGCCGTGCCCGGAAGGGAAGTTCGGCAGCCAGGTCGAAGGTGTACCGGGCCGCCTCGTCGAGGGCGGCGGGCAGCTCGGCCTCCGTGACCGTACGGCGCTCCCAGCCGAAACCGGCGTCGGCGGCGTCCAGCACCACCTGGTGGGGCTCGCCGTCGGTGACGCGGAAGACCGTACGCAGCGCGTCGTGCCGGCCGACCGCGTCGAGCAGCGCGGCCCGCAGCGCCTCGTGGTCCACCGTGCCTTTCAGCCGCAGCGGCAGCGGCATGTTGTACGTCGCCGACGGGCCCTCCAGCTGGTGCAGGAACCACAGGCGGCGCTGCGCGAAGGACAGCGGGATCAGGTCCGGGCGCGGCATGGGGCCCAGCGCGGTGCGCGTCGGGCCGCCGAGGCCGAGCTGTTCGACCAGTCCGGCCACCGTCGGCGCCTCGAACAGCACCCTGAAGGGGAGTTCCACATCGAGTTCGGCGCGCACCCGGCTGACGAGCCGGGTGGCGAGCAGGGAATGCCCGCCGAGGTCGAAGAAGCTGTCGTCGAGACCGACCCGGTCCACGTCCAGCACCTCGCGGTACAGACGGCACAGCGTCTCTTCCTGCGGGGTGCGCGGGGCACGCCCTCCGTCGGCCGCCGCACCGGCCGCGTAGTCCGGTACGGGCAGGGCCCTGCGGTCCAGCTTGTCGTTCGGGGTCAGCGGGAGCCGGTCCAGCAGCAGCACGGCGGCCGGTACCAGGTACTCCGGCAGCCGCTCCGCCAGGCGCGCGAGGAGCGCCGCCGGGTCGGCGGGCGCGGAGCCGCCCGTGGCGTCCGGCACGGCGTAGGCGACGAGCCGCTGGTCACCGGGCGTGTCCTCACGCACGATGACGACGGCCTGCCGTACACCGTCGAAGCCGGTCAGCACGGACTCGATCTCGCCGGGCTCGATACGGAAGCCACGCAGCTTGACCTGTTCGTCGGCCCGGCCCAGGTACTCCAACTGGCCATCGGCGCGCCACCGCGCCAGGTCACCGGTGCGGTACATCCGCGCGCCCGGCTCGAACGGCGACGCCACGAAGCGCTCCGCCGTAAGCCCCGGACGGTTCGCGTAACCGCGCGCCAGGCCCGCACCCGACGCGTACAGCTCACCGGTCACGCCCACCGGCACCGGACGCAGACCAGCATCCAGCACGTACGTACGCGTGTTGGCGATCGGGTGCCCGATCGGCGCGGCCGTCTCGTCCGTGGTCCCGCTCATCGAGACACAGACCGTCGACTCCGTGGGGCCGTACGCGTTGACGACCTCCCGGCCGCCCGCCGACCAGCGGGCGATCAGCTCCGGCGGCGCGGCCTCGCCCGCCAGCACCACCATCGCGAGCGCGTCCAGCGCCGTCTCGGCACCCGCCGGGACCGCGCCCAGCACCGACGGCGGCAGCGTCAGGTGCGTCACCCGCTGTCCGGCCAGCACCTCCCGCAGGGCCTCGCCGACCAACCGCCCACCCTCGGGAACCACCAGCGTGGCACCGGAGCCGAACGCCATCACCAGCTCCCACCAGGCGGCGTCGAAGCTGGGCGAGGCGAACTGGAGCACCCGGCTGCCCGCCGCCACACCGAGCCGCTGGGCCTGCGCGTGCGCCAGGCTCGCCACGCCACGGTGGGAGACGACGACGCCCTTGGGTGTGCCGGTGGAACCGGAGGTGTAGATGACGTAGGCGGGGTGCTCCGGTGCGACGCGCACGTCCGGGGCGGTGTCCGGGAACCCGGACAGGTCCCGGCGCAGCGCTGCCTCGTCCAGGACGAGGACCGGCGCGGAATCACCGAGAATGAACTCCCGCCGCTCCTGCGGGTATTCAGGATCGACAGGTACGTACGCGCCACCGGCCTTGAGGATGCCGAGGACCGCGACCACCATCTCGACCGAGCGCGGCAGCACCACCCCCACCAGCTTCTCCGGACCCACACCCTGACCGCGCAGCCAGTGCGCCAGCCGGTTCGCCCGCGCCTCCAGCTCCCCGTACGACAACGACTCGCCACCGCAGACGACCGCGACAGCGCCCGCGTCCCGGCGCGCGTGAGCGGCGAACAGCCCGGCGAGCGTGGCGGCGGGCACCTCGGCGGCCGTCCGGTTCCACTCGGAGACGATCTGCCTACGCTCATCGCCCGACAGCAGCTCGACCCTGCCGATCCGCACCGACGGATCGGCCGTCACCTGCTCCAGCAGCCGCTTCCACCGGACCAGCAGCCCCTCGACCGTCGGCCCGTCGAACAGCTCGGTGGAGTACTGGACGGCAGCGGCGACGCCCTGCGGCCCGCCGTCCGTGCCGTGCCGCTCCACCACGTTCAGTTCGAGGTCGGCCTTGGAGATGCCGAGGTCGACGCCCTCGATGTCCACCTGGATGCCCGGCAGGTCGAAGCCTGCCTCCTGGGCGTTCTGGAGGCCGAGGATCACCTGGAAGAGCGGGTGGTGGGAGGTGGAACGCTCCGGGTTCAGCAGCTCCACCAAGTGCTCGAACGGGACGTCCTGGTGCGCGTACGCAGCCAGGTTGGTGTCACGTACGCGCCCGAGCAACTCCTCGAAGCTCGGATCACCGGACGTGTCCGTCCGCAGCACCAGCGTGTTGACGAAGAAACCCACCAGGTCATCGAGAGCGTCGTCCATACGCCCCGCGATCGGCGACCCCAGCGGAATGTCCGTCCCCGCACCGAGACGCGTCATCAGCGCGGCCATGCCGGCCTGGAGCACCATGAACACCGTCGTGTTCGACCGGCGCGCCAGCTCCACCAGCCGCCCGTGCAGACCGGCGTCCAGTTCGAAGAGGAGGGACGCGCCCTCGTAGGAGGCGACGGCCGGGCGCGGCCGGTCGGCGGGGAGGGACACCTGTTCCGGCAGGCCCGCCAGCTGCGTACGCCAGTAGTCGACCTGCTTCGCGTAGACGCTGTCCGCGTCGGCCTCGTCGCCCAGCAGCTCGCGCTGCCACAGGGAGTAGTCCGCGTACTGCACCGGCAGCCCGGTCCACTGCGGGGCATCGCCCTGGACGCGGGCCGTGTAGGCGGCGACCACGTCACGGGCCAGGGGGCCCATGGACCAGCCGTCCCCCGCGATGTGGTGCAGCAGGAGCAGCAGCACGCTCTCCCGCGCGCCGGACTCGAAGAGCAGCGCGCGCACGGGAACGTCGGTGGCCAGCTCGAAGGCGTACCGGGCCGCCTCGTCGAGGGCGGCGGGCAGCTCCGCCTCCGTGACGGTACGGCGCTCCCAGCCGAAGCCCGCTCCGGCCGGGTCCAGCACCCGCTGGTACGGCTCGCCGTCACGCTCCGGGAAGACCGTACGCAGCGACTCGTGCCGCCCGACCACGTCCCGCAGGGCCACGTGCAGCGCCTCCGTGTCCACCCCGCCCACGAGCCGCAGGGCCAGCGGGATGTTGTACGTGGCGGACGGCCCCTCCAGCTTGTGCAGGAACCACAGGCGGCGCTGCGCGAACGACAGGGGCACGGCCGCCGGACGCGGCATGGGCGCCAGTGCCGTACGCAGCCGGCCGCCGGACGCGCCCAGGCGTGTGGCCAGACCGGCGACCGTGGGCGTGCCGAACACGTCCTTGATCGGCAGTTCCGTACCGAGGACGCTGCGGACCCGGCTGACCAGGCGGGTGGCGAGCAGCGAATGCCCGCCGAGGTCGAAGAAACTGTCGTCGATACCGACCCGGTCCACGCCCAGCACCTCGGCGAACAGGCCGCACAGGACCTCTTCCTGCGGGGTGCGCGGGGCACGGCCGTCGGCCGGGGCCGCATACTCGGGGGCGGGCAGGGATCTGCGGTCCAGCTTGCCGTTCGGGGTCAGCGGCAGCCGGTCCAGGATCACGACGGCCGACGGGACCAGGTGGGCGGGCAGCCGCTCCGCAAGATACGAGGTGAGCCCGGCGGGCCCGGTCGTCGCGGCCGTACCGTCCGGCACGACGTACGCGACGAGACGCCGGTCACCGGGAACGTCCTCCCGCGCGACGACGGCAGCCTGCCGTACGCCTTCCACGGCGGCCAGCCGCGACGCGATCTCGCCGGGCTCGATACGGAAGCCGCGGATCTTGACCTGTTCGTCGGCGCGGCCCAGGTACTCCAGCTGCCCGTCGGCGCGCCACCGCGCCAGGTCACCGGTGCGGTACATCCGCACGCCCGGATCGAACGGCGACGCCACGAAGCGCTCCGCCGTAAGCCCCGGGCGGTTCGCGTAACCACGCGCCAGCCCCGCACCCGACGCGTACAGCTCACCGGTCACACCCACCGGCACCGGACGCAGCCCGGCATCCAGCACGTACGTACGCGTGTTGGGGACCGGGCGGCCGATCGGCGCGGCCGACACGTCCGTGGTGCCCACCGGGTCGCTCATCGAGACACAGACGGTGGACTCCGTCGGGCCGTACGCGTTCACGACCTCCCGCCCGTCCGCCGACCAGCGGGCCACCAGCTCCGGCGGCACCGCCTCACCGGCCACCAGCACGGTCCGCAGCGCGGGCAGACGCGACTCCGTGCCGGGCGGCAGCGCGCCCAGTACGGACGGCGGCAGCGTCACATGCGTCACGCCGTGCTCCGCGAGCACCCGCGCGAGGGCTTCGCCGACCAGACGGCCGCTCTCCGGGACCACGAGCGCGGCGCCCGACGAGAACGCCATCACCAGTTCCGCCCAGGCGGCGTCGAAGCTGGGCGACGCGAACTGGAGCACCCGGCTGTCCGTGCCGACCCCCATGGGGCGGCCCTGCGCACGGGCCAGGCTCGCCACGCCACGGTGGGAGACGACGACGCCCTTGGGCGTGCCGGTGGAACCGGAGGTGTAGATGACGTAGGCGGGGTGCTCCGGTGCGACGCGCACGTCCGGGGCGGTGTCCGGGAACCCGGACAGGTCCCGGCGCAGCGCTGCCTCGTCCAGGACGAGGACCGGCGCGGAGTCGCTGAGAATGAACTCCCGGCGCTCCTGCGGGTACTCGGGGTCTACGGGTACGTACGCGCCACCGGCCTTGAGGATGCCGAGGACCGCGACCACCATCTCGACCGAGCGCGGCAGCACCACCCCCACCAGCTTCTCCGGACCCACACCCTGCCCGCACAGCCAGTGCGCCAGCCGGTTCGCCCGCGCCTCCAGCTCCCCGTACGACACGGTCAGGGGGCCGGACAGCACGGCGGGGGCCTGCGGGGCGCGGCGCACCTCGTCCTCGAACAGTCCGGCCAGTGTCTTCGCGGGCACGTCGGCGCCTGTGGCGTTCCACTCGGCCAGCAGACGGGTGCGCTCCGCCGCCGTCAGCAGTTCCGCCCGGCCGATCCGCATCGACGGGTCGGCCGTCACCTGCTCCAGCAGGCGCAGCCAGCGCGCGGCGAAGCCTTCGACGGTGGCACGGTCGTACAGCGCCGTGGCGTACTCGGCCAGCGCCTCGATGCCGGTCGGCTCACCGGCCCCGTCGTACCCCTCGGCCACATTGAAGACCAGGTCGGCCCTGGCCACGCTGAGGCCGACACCCTCCACCTCGACCCGGAGGCCGGGGAGACGGAAGGCGGCTTCCTGACCGCTCTGGAGGCCGAGGATCACCTGGAAGAGCGGGTGGTGGGAGGTGGAACGCTCCGGGTTCAGCAGCTCCACCAGGTGCTCGAACGGGACGTCCTGGTGCGCGTACGCGGCCAGGTTGGTGTCACGTACGCGGCCGAGCAACTCCTCGAAGCTCGGATCACCGGACGTGTCCGTCCGCAGCACCAGCGTGTTGACGAAGAAACCCACCAGGTCATCGAGGGCGTCGTCCATACGCCCCGCGATCGGCGACCCCAGCGGAATGTCCGTCCCCGCACCGAGACGCGTCATCAACGCCGCCATACCCGCCTGCAACACCATGAACACCGTCGTGTTCGACCGCCGCGCCAGCTCCACCAGCCGCCCGTGCAGACCGGCGTCGATGGTGAAGGCGAGGTGGCCGCCCTCGTGGGACGTGACGGCCGGGCGGGGCCGGTCGGCGGGGAACGTCACCTGGTCGGGGAGGCCCGTCAGCTGACCGGTCCAGTAGCCCACCTGTTCCGCGTAGACGCTGTCCGGGTCGGCCGCGTCGCCCAGCAGTTGCCGTTGCCACAGGGTGTAGTCCGCGTACTGCACCGGCAGCTCCGCCCACTGCGGAGCACCGCCCTGGACGCGGGCGCCGTACGCCGCCATGACGTCGCGCGCCAGCGGGCCCATGGACCAGCCGTCCCCCGCGATGTGGTGCATCAGGAGCAGCAGCACGCCGGTGTCG
The DNA here is from genome assembly GCF_001905005.1 of Streptomyces sp. CB02923. Lineage (GTDB taxonomy): Bacteria > Actinomycetota > Actinomycetes > Streptomycetales > Streptomycetaceae > Streptomyces. Next base: position 500,116 of record NZ_LWKZ01000001.1, read on the forward strand.
TCGTCGATGTCGTGCAGCCAGGCCCGGAGCGGAACCTCGGCGGCCAGGTCGAAGCCGTACCGCGCCGCCTCGTCGAGGGCGGCGGGCAGCTCCGCCTCCGTGACCGTACGGCGCTCCCAGCCGAAGTCCGCCTCGGCGGCGTCCAGTACCAGCTGGTACGGCTCCCCCTCGCGGCTCTCCCGGATGACGGTACGCAGCGACTCGTGCCGCGCCACCACGTCGCCCAGCGCCGCCCGCAGGACGTCCGCGTCGGCACCGCCCGTCAGGCGCAGCACCAGCGGCATGTTGTACGTCGCGGACGGCCCCTCCAGCTTGTGCAGGAACCACAGGCGGCGCTGCGCGAACGACAGCGGCAGCCGCTCGGGGCGCGGCAGCCGCACCAGCGCCGTACGGGCCCGCTCCCCCGCCGCCGCAAGACGGCCGGCCAACGCGGCGACCGTCGGCGCGCCGAAGACATCCTTGATCGGGATCTCGACGTCGAGAGCGCTGCGGATGCGGCTGACGAGGCGGGTGGCGAGCAGGGAGTGCCCGCCGAGGTCGAAGAAACTGTCGTCGATACCGACCCGGTCCACACCCAGCACCTCGGCGAACAGGGCGCACAGGGTGGCTTCCTGGTCGGTGCGGGGCATGCGGCCACTTGTGGTGGTGACGTATTCGGGTGCCGGGAGGGCCTTGCGGTCCAGCTTGCCGTTGGGCGTCAGCGGCAGCCGGTCCAGGACCATCACCACCGACGGGACCATGTATTCCGGCAGCCGCTCGGCGAGACGTGCGCGGGCCGCCTTCACGACGGCGCCGATGCCACGGGCCGCGACGGGGTTGTTGGTCCACGGGCCGCCGGTGGCAGCAGGCACGTAGACGCCCGACAGTGCCACGTCCTCCGCGTCGGCCGGGAGGATCACCGCGTCGAACAGCGCCACCGACCGCGACGACCAGGTAGGAACAATCCGGAGCCCGTGCTCACGGCCCCGCACGATCAGGTCATCCGGATCGATGGCCGTACTGCCGAACTCCTCGGCGTCCAGTCCGTCCAGCGCCCGCTCCGCCGCCACCTCGGCAACCAGCCGCGCACTGGGAATCCCGGTGACACGCAGCGGCACACCGTCGAAGCGAGCCAGCACCGCGCCCAGATCCAGGTCAGCCGTCCATCCCAGCTGACGCGCACTGGCTACGTCCACGATCTGTTCGGGGGCCTTGTGCAGCACCACCTCGTAGCGGTGCCGCGTCAGCTCGTTGTGGTACGCACCCGGCTTGAGGCGGATGTCCAGCGCGCCGACCCGGTCGTCGTCCGCCGCCAGCTCCGCGAAGAACTCCGGCGCCGTGACCAGCTCCTTCTCCAGCAGCACCGCCCGGTCCACCACGGCCCGTGCGGATGCGCTCCGGCCGGAGTGGACAGCCGCGTGCAGCGCCCGCAGCGAACCGGCGTGCCGCACATCACCGATCACCAGACGGCCGCCGGGAGCCAGGAGGTCGAGCAGTTGTCCGACGACCGTGGCCAGGTAAGCCCCGTCCGGGAAGTACTGCACCACCGAGTTGATCAGTACGGTGTCGAAATGACCGGACGGCAGACCGTCCACGTCATCCGCCGCCTGGGCGCACAACCGCACCCGATCGCTCAGCCCCGCCTCCGCCACCTGCACCGACAGCCGCTCGATCACCGCACCGGACAGGTCCGTACCCCAGTACTCGTCGACATCGCGAGCCAGGTGCGCCATCAGCAGACCGGCACCCACACCGACCTCCAGCACCCGCGCACCACCAAAGCCCCGCACCCGCTCCACGACCGCATCGCGCCACGCGCGCATCTCCCCCAGCGGGATCGGCTCCCCCGTATACGAGCTGTCCCAGCCCGCGAAGTCCTCACCAAAACCGAGGCCCTTGGCACCCGTCTCGGCATACACCGAGTCGTAGATCTCCCGCCACTCCTCCACCTGCGCGTCCCCGTCGGCCTCCGCCCCGGCGCGCATCGCCGCGTCGAGGTCCGGCACCACGTACGCGGCCAGCCGCTGGTCGCCGGGCGTGTCCTCGCGCGCGATGACCACGGCCTGCCGTACGCCCTCCGAGGCCGTCAGCGCAAACTCGATCTCGCCGGGCTCGATGCGGAAGCCCCGGACCTTGACCTGTTCGTCAGCCCGGCCCGCGTACTCCAGCTGCCCGTCCGCGCGCCAGCGCGCCAGGTCGCCCGTCCGGTACATCCGCACGCCCGCCTCGAACGGCGACGCCACGAAACGCTCCGCCGTCAGCCCCGGCCGGTTCGCGTAACCACGCGCCAGACCCGCGCCCGACGCGTACAGCTCACCCACCACACCCACCGGCACCGGACGCAACTCCGCATCCAGCACGTACGCCTTGGTGTTGGTCACCGGACGGCCGATCGGCGCGACCAACTCGTCTGTCGTGGCGCTCATCGAGACGCACACCGTCGACTCCGTCGGCCCGTACGCGTTGACGACCACCCGGCCGCCCACCGACCACCGGGCCACCAGCTCCGGCGGCACCGCCTCCCCCGCCAGCGCCACCGCCTTTAGCCCCGACAGCCCGGACTCCGCACCCGACGGCAACGCCCCCAGCACCGACGGCGGCAGCGTGACGTGAGAAATCCGCTGCTGCTCCAGGACCGCGTACAGGGCCTCACCGACCAGACGGCCCTCCTCCGGCACCACCAGCGCGGCACCCGACGAGAACGCCATCACCAGCTCCCACCAGGCCGCATCAAAACTGGGCGACGCGAACTGAAGCACCCGACTGTCAGCCGTCACCCCCAGCCGCTCGGCCTGCGCGTGCGCCAGGCTCGCCACACCCCGGTGGGAGACCACGACGCCCTTGGGGCGCCCTGTGGAGCCGGAGGTGTAGATGACATAGGCCGGGTGGTCGAGCTCCACCGCACCCGGCGGGGCCGTGTCGGGGAACCCGGACAGGTCCCGGCTCAGCGCCGCCTCGTCCAGCACCAGCACCGGAGCCGCGTCACCGAGGATGAACTCCCGGCGCTCCTGCGGGTACTCGGGGTCGACAGGTACGTACGCGCCACCGGCCTTCAGTACGCCAAGGACGGCCACCACCATCTCCACCGACCGCGGCAACACCACCCCCACCAGCGACTCCGGACCCACACCCTGCCCCCGCAGCCAGTGCGCCAGCCGGTTCGCCCGCGCGTCCAGCTCCCCGTACGACAGCGACTCGCCACCGCGAACAATCGCACTAGCGTCCGCGTCCCGGCGCACATGGGCGGCGAACAGCCCGGCGAGCGTGGCGGCCGGTACCCCGACGGCCGTCCGGTTCCACTCCGCCACCACCTGGTCCCGCTCGGCACCCGACAGCAGCTCGACCTCACCGATCCGCACCGACGGGTCGGCCGTCACCTGCTCCAGTACCCGGACCCAGCGGGCCAGCAGACCCTCGACCGTGGCGCGGTCGAACAGCTCGGTCGCGTACTCGACGACGGTCTCGATGCCCGTCGGGCCGTGCGCGGCGTCGTGGCCCTCGGTGAGGGAGATGAGCATGTCGAAGCGGGAGGTCCCGGCGCTCACCACGTCGGCCTGCACCTGGAGGCCGGGCAGCTGGAAGTCCTCGCTCGGCGCGTTCTGGAGGACCAGGGCGACCTGGAAGAGGGGGTGGTGGGCGGTGGAGCGCCGCGGGTTGAGGCGTTCCACCAGGTGCTCGAACGGTACGTCCTGGTGCTCGTACGCGGCGAGGCTCGTCCGCCGTACGCGGCCGAGCAGCTCCTCGAACGCCGGGTCGCCGGAGGTGTCCGTCCGCAGCACGAACGTGTTGACGAAGAAGCCGATGAGGTCGTCCAGGCCCTCGTCGGTGCGGCCGGCCACGCCGCTGCCCAGGGGAATGTCGTGGCCGCCGCCGAGGCGGGTGAGCAGCGCGGCCATCGCGGCCTGGAGCACCATGAAGACGGTCGTGTTCGACTGCCGGGCCAGCTCCACCAGCCGCCGGTGCAGGGCGGGGTCCAGGTCGAAGGTGAGGCGCTCGCCTTCGTAGGAGGCCACCGCGGGCCGCGGGCGGTCGGTGGGGAAGCTCACCAGGTCGGGCAGGCCGCCCAACTGGTCGCGCCAGTAAGCGACCTGTCGCGCGAAGACGCTGTCCGGGTCGGCCTCGTCGCCGAGCAGTTCACGCTGCCACAGGGTGTAGTCCACGTACTGCACCGGCAGTTCGGGCCAGTCCGGGTCGCGCTGCTCGGTCCGTGCGGTGTACGCCTCGACGACGTCGCGGGCGAGCGGCCCCATGGACCAGCCGTCGCCCGCGATGTGATGGATCAACAGCAGCAGGACGTGGTCCTGCGGGCCGGTCTCGTACAGCCACAGGCGGACCGGGACCTCGGTGGCCAGGTCGAAGTGGTGCCGGGCCGCCCGTTCCAGCGCCGCCCGGAGCCCCGCCTCCGGTATCTGCCGGTGCTCCCAGCCGAAGTCCGCTGCTGCCGCGTCCAGCACCACCTGCCGCGGCTCGCCGTCCACCTCGGGGAAGACCGTACGCAGCGTCTCGTGCCGGGCCATCACGTCGCGCAGCGCGGACCGCAGGGACTCGCCGTCCACCGCACCCTTCAGCCGCAGCGTCAGCGGCATGTTGTACGTCGCCGACGGGCCCTCCAGCTGGTGCAGGAACCACAGCCGGCGCTGCGCAAAGGACAACGGGATCATGAGCTGGTTCCTTCTTCCTGCCCCGCACAGGGCAATGCGGCACTGGTCGGTCGTCGGCCGGGTGGGATGAGCAGCGTCGGAGGGACGGCGTCGGGGAATGGGGCGAGGACGGCGTCGGGGGGCGGCGCCCGGCGCGCGGCATGGCGGACGCACCGCGCACGGCGGCCCGGAGGCAGGACGGTGACGCCCGGCGAAAAGGCGGCGCCGAGTGGGAGAGAACGGAAAGAGAGCCGGAGGCGGTCAGCGACGGTGCCGGGCCCGCCCCACAGGGAGAAGTCCGGTGATTTCCGGTGCTTTCCGCTCCGGTGGTCGGTCCGGACGGGAAATCGGCGGGGAAAGGGACAGGAATCCGGCCGGGCCGGGTTCTGATGCCGTGTTCTCACACACCCGGGACGAAGGTCAAGGGTGAACAGATTTTCCCCTGGGCACCCTGCCGGTCACCCGTTCGGCGAACTGCCGTGCCGGGCGTGGTCGTTACCGTTGACGCAGGGAATTGCCGAGGTCCGCAGCCGGTGCGCGGTCCGTCACGGTTCCGTGGGACGGCGCTCCGGTGGAGCCGTTCGGGAAATCAGGGCGATGGCAGTGGGTACGGCCGGACGGAAACCTCGCGCCACACTGCCGCGACCTCATGGGCGTGGCCGGGCCACGGTCTCGCTCGTACGCCTTGTGGCATGGATACACAACCCCCGAAAGTGCACACCATCCGGACCCGCTCCGGGCCCATCGATCAAGCCATCGCGAGTTAATCAGCAGTCCTGCGAAAGCGTCAAGGCGATGCCTCCGCCGCCCCGGCGGCCGTCGAACTGGTCCGCCGCGTCGCGGATATGCGCTGGTCAGACCGGCAGCCCCGGCACCGCGCGCCCCCGGCCGACCTTCGCCCTGGGCAACCTCCGCCGGGCTCCGGCCCGGTGGCGATGCCGGGCGCCCTGGCCGAAACGGACCCGAACCGGAACGCGGTCTTCGCTTTCCGGCTGCCGTCGGCCGCGCGGCGGAAATCGCCCCTGGACACCGGGCACGACCTCCTCCGATACACGCCGAGTTGCTACTGTGAAAATGCGGAGCGGCCGCATGGGCGACTCCGGCCACAGGGCGACCGGGGGACCATGGCCGGCTGCCGGCGGACGAACGCCGGGGCCGCAGATTCGAAAGCGGCGATCACGGCGACACCGCCGGCGCCTGCCAAGGAGCCTAAGGAGCAGTTGAATCCATGCCCAGCCGCATCATGCTGAGTCCGGGTGACATAGCGACACTCGACCTGACGGACCCGCGCACCCACGCCGAGTACGACCTGAGCGAGGTCTGGCGCCATCTGCGGAAAACACAGCCGTTCTACTGGCACCCCTCCGTCGGCGGGTCCCCCGGTTTCTGGGTCGTTTCCCGGCACGCGGACGTATCCGAAATCTACCGCGACAACAAACGGTTCACGTCGGAGAAGGGAAATGTTCTCACCACGCTGCTCATGGGCGGGGATTCCGCCGCGGGCATGATGGCCGCCGTGACGGACGGGCCGCGGCACTCCGACATCCGCAAGATCCTGCTCAAGGCGTTCTCGCCGCGCGCACTGGAAGGCGTGGTGGACAACATCCGGCAGTCCACCCGCGCGCTGCTCCTCGACGCGGTCGCCCGCGAGGAGTGCGACTTCGCCCGCGACGTGGCGGCGGACATCCCCCTCACCGCGATCTGCGACCTGATGGGCGTACCGGCGGCGGACCGCGCGAAGGTGCTGGAGCTGACCGCGACGGCCCTCGGCAACGACGGCGCCGCCCAGTCGCCCGCCGCCGCGTGGCAGGCGCGCAACGACATCCTCGCGTACTTCGGCACCCTGGCCGAGGAACGGCGCGGGAACCCGGGCGACGACGCGGTCAGCGTGCTGGCCACCGGCACCATCGAGGGCCGGCCGCTGACCATGGACGAGATCGTGGTCAACTGCTACAGCCTGATCATCGGTGGTGACGAGACCAGCCGGATGTCGATGACCGGCGGGGTGCTCGCCCTCGTCGAACACCCCGCGCAGTGGCAGGCGCTGAAGAGCGGCGAGGCGGACATCGCCACCGCCGTCGACGAGATCCTGCGGTGGACGACGCCCGCGCTGCACTTCGGCCGTACGGCGCTGGAGGACGTCCCGGTCGGCGAGCAGGGCCAGGTGATCAAGGCGGGGGACATCGTCACGCTGTGGAACGACTCGGCCAACATGGACGAGGAGGTCTTCGAGGCCCCGGAGCGTTTCCTGCTCGGCCGCACCCCCAACAAGCACCTGTCCTTCGGCTACGGCCCGCACTTCTGCCTCGGCGCCTACCTGGGCCGGGCGGAGATCGCCGCGATGCTGACCGGGCTGCGCGAGGTCGTCGCCTCGGTGGAACTGCGCGGGGACACCCGCCGCAACTACTCCAACCTGCTGAGCGGCGTCACCAGCCTCCCGGTCGCACTGCGGGCGGAGTGAGGCGGCGCCGGGCCCGGACGTACGGCGGCGTGCGTCACGGCCGGGCCCGGCGGATCTCCTCACGGTGCGGTGTCATCGCGCGGAGCCCCGCATCCCACGCGTACACCGAGCGGTTCTCGTAGCCGGGCAGCCCGGCGGGCTCGCGCACGATGACCTCACGCCCCGCCACCCCGACGGACAGCGGGCGCACATGGGTGGACAGGATGCGGACGAGGACGCCGTGGTCGAGGGTGTATGCGCGGAGGCCCAGGAGTGCTTCGTCCGGCGTGTCCGCCCGTGCGCCGTCGCCGGAGCCGGCCGGGGAGCCGTTCCCGGCCGCTGAGCCGTTCCCGTCGCCATCGTTTCCGGGGCGGCCGTTCCCGGAGGCGGCGTTCCCATGGCCGCCGTCGCCGGGGCCGCCGTCGCCGGGGCCGTCCTCGAAGCCGATGATCATTTCGTCCTTGCCGTTGCCGGTCAGGTCGTGGAAGCGGGGCTCGCGCAGCGGGCAGCCCGGCGCGCCGATCCGCGTGCACGCCGCGATCCGGCGGGCGGTGTCCTCGTACATCCCGTCCACGCCCGTGACCGCACCCGGGTGCGCGGCGACCTCGGCCTGGACGACGGCCAGCGCCGAGAAGGCGCGGATGTCGCCGCCGGGCACCTCGGGCATGCCGGGCACCCGGTCCGGCGGCACCGGAGCGGGTTCGCCCGTGGAACGCCCGGGTGCCGGACGGTCCGGCCACACGCGGACCGGGGCCGAGGCGGCGGCCGCCGGGCCCGCGGCACGGGCTTCGCCCGGGGCGCCGCAGCCGCAGAGCAGCAGCGCCAGACCGGCGGCCGGCGCGGCGGCGGGCAGCAGGTACCGCGGGCGCCACGGCCGGGACCGGCCCGCCCACCCGGACCGCCCGGACGGGGAGGGGGCACGGGGCACCTCACCGGGGCGGGGCGCTTCGCCGGGGCGGGTCACCTCACCGGGGCGGGTCACTTCACCGGGGCGGTTCACTTCACCGGCGCGGGTCACTTCACCAGGTCCGCGTAGAAGACGATGTTGTCCGAGCGGTGGCCGTCCACGATCGGGCCGCCGCAGGTGAGCAGGCGCAGCTCGGGACGGTCGGTGTCGCCGTACACCCGGTCCGTCGGGAAGTGCTCCTTGCCGACCTGCTGGACCTCGCGGATCTTGAAGGTGGCGGTGGTGCCGTCCGCGCGGCCGACCTTGATGACGTCGCCGGTCTTCATCCTGGCGACGTTCTTCATCAGCGCCGGGCCCCGGGCCGTGTCGTAGTGCGCGACGAGGACGGCCGGCCCCTTCTCCCCCGGGGTGACGCCCTTGGTGAACCAGCCCGCCCGGTCCGCCCGGTCCACGGGAGGTACGTCCAGTTCACCGTCGCCGGTGAGCCCGAGCGGGAGGACCGGGCGGCTGTCGACCCCGGCCGACGGGATCTGCAGACGGGTGGGCTCGGACCGCTTCATCGGCGCGGCGGCCGGTCCGGTCCGGCCGGCGGCGGCGCTGTCCATCCGTACGTCCGGGCCGGGGCCGGGGCCGCCGCCGCAGGCGGTCAGGGCCCCGCTGACGGCGAGCGCGAGGACGCTCAGTGCGGCGGTGCGTCCGGTGCGTCCGTTGCGTCCAATGCGGCGGCCGTGTCGGTTCGTGGTGGGCGGGGTCACGGTGGCTCCTGGTGCGTACGGGGGCAGCGGTGGGGCTGCGGGGCGGGGCGGCGCCGCTCCGGTGAGGGGGAGCGGCCCGCCCCCGGGGCGGCGCCGCGGCTCAGGCGCCCTCGCCGGACTTGCGGCGGTGCAGCAGCGCGAAGCCGAGGCCCCCGGCGGCCGCCGCGGCCCCGCCGCCGGCGAGCAGCACGGCCGGGGTGTCCGGCGCCTCGCTGACACCCTCCGCACCGGCCTTCACACCGCCCTTGGGAGTGACCTGGGTCTGCCGGCCGCCCTGCTGGGCGTGCTTCTTCCCCTCCTCGCGCTTCCCGTTCTCCTTTCCGCCCTTCTCCTTTTCACCGTTCTTCTTGTCGCTCTTCTTGTCGTTCTTCTTGTCACCGTCCTGGACCCACGAAGTCATGGAGCCGTCGGACCGCAGAACGAAGTGCGCGCCATTGTGCTGCCCGCGAGCGGGCTTGCCGTCCTTGGTCTCCAGCGTGTCCATCGCGACGAGCTTGCCGGTGGCCGGGTCCTTGGCGAACATGTCGGCCCGGAAATGGTGCGGGCCCACTTTGTAGATCTTGGCGGTGAACCCGCCGGACAGGCGCTGCGTACCGATCAGCTCTTCCGAAGGCTTCTCCGTCGAAGGCTTCTCAGTGGACTTCTCCGTGGACTTCTCTGCGGAATTCTCCGACGACCTGCCGGTCGGCTGCGGGCTGTCGGCGAAGGCGGCAGCGGCGGGCAGCAGCAGCGCGGAGCCGGTGACGGCCGCGACGGCGGCGCTACGGACGAGGGTGCGGCGGCGGGTGAGGGCCATCAGGAGTTCCTTTGCGGTTTTCCGGAGTGGGGATCGCTGTCCGCCCGGTGCGGCGGCGACACCGATGAAGCTATTCATCCCGCATCACGAAATTTCTCCGGACAGGTAACAGCCTGCCGAAGATGAAGGTACGGGAACGCAACTCCCGCACACTCCGGGACTTTGGTCCCGGAAGAATTCTGCACGCCTCGTCCATAAGGAGGAAAGGAAACGACCGGACACTCGGCCTTTCGGCCAGGTGCCCGGTCGTCGAAAAGGAATCGATTCCTCGGCCCTTCCGGCAGAACGGCCGCATTCCGCCCCGCCGCCGGGAGCGGGGGCGGGAGGAATCCGGCTCAGCCGTCGAGACGGACCGGCAGCGACTCGATCCCGTACACGATCGACAGCTTGCGGAACGCCAGGTCCTCGGGCTGCACCGCGAGCCGCATGTTGGGGAACCGCCGCACCAGCGCGGGGTAGGCGGCGCGCAGCTCCATCTTGGCCAGCTCGGCGCCGACGCAGCGGTGGATGCCGTAGCCGAAGGCGAGGTGCGAGGGCACGTTGCGGGACGGGTCGAAGCGCTCCATGTCGGGCCCCAGCTTGCCGTCCCGGTCGGCGCCGCTCAGCGAGCACAGCACCACGTCGCCCTTGGTGATCGGCACACCGGCGATCTCCAGGTCCTCCCGCGCGAACCGGGGGAAGGCCACCTGCACGACGGTGAGGTAGCGCAGCAGCTCCTCCACGTAGCGGTCGGCCGCCTCGTCGCCGTCCTGGAGGGCCGCGAAGTGCGAGGAGTCCTGGAGGAGCACCAGGGCGCCGAGCGCCAGCATGCTCGCGGTCGTCTCGAAGCCGCCGGTCAGTACGCCGTCGGCCAGGCCCGCCAGCTCCTCGTCGCTGACCGAGTCGCCGTGCTCCTTCACGATCATGCCGAGCAGGCCGTCGCCGGGGTTCCGGCGCTGCTTCTTGACCACCTCGCGGAAATAGGAGAGCGATTCCGATATGGCGCCGAAGGACGCGTTGGCGCCGCTGAAAAGGTCGAAGCGCGCGGCGCTCAGCCGCTCGAAGTCCGCGCGGTCCTCGTACGGCACTCCGAGGAGTTCGCAGATGACCAGCGACGGAATCGGCAGGGCGAAGTGCTCCACGATGTCGACCGGGTCGCCGGAGCAGCCGGCCTTCTCCATGGCGTCCAGCCGCTCCTCCACGATCTCGTGGATACGGGGCGTGAGCCTGCCGAGGCGGCGCATGGTGAATTCGGGTGTCAGCAGGCGGCGCAGCCGGGTGTGCACCGGCGGGTCGGCGAAGCCGAGGCCGCCGGGGTTCTGGTCGGTGCTGGCGCCGGCCTGCCCGATGAGGTTGGTGAAGTCGGAGCTGAAGGCGTTGCCCTTGCCCAGGACGGCCTTGACCTCGTCGTAACCGGTGACCAGCCAGACGTTGGCGGCGATGGGCACCGGCAGCTTGCTGATGGGCTCCTTCTCACGCACCGTAGCCAGCTCGCCCACCGGGTCGAGCCCGTCCCGCCGCAGAGGCATCAGCACAGACTCGGGCAAGAAAGACATCCGAGACAGGTCGAAGCCCTTCTTCCTCGTCCTTGCCATATACAGGCGGCCGGCCCAGGCGATGATCCGGGAACGGAGAGTCGTCATGACGCTAATACTGCCTTTCGTCGAGGGGGACGGTCACCCGCCCTCGGCGGACCCCGGTAAGGGCTGCCGAACGCCGGGACATCCGCTCGGCGTTCGCGGATGTGACGTGCGCCATGGACCGGTCGGCCGCATCCAGCGTGACGAGCTCAGCCTTGCTTATGTGTGCGCGTGGTCTGAGGGCGAGTTTACAAACTGCCATTGCGCCCAATCACGGAACAACCCCTGTTCCTCCCCTAGGGGCCCTCCCGGAGGCGGCCGGAGCGCCGCGCCGCCCGCGGCGAACTGGCCCGGCCCGTGGGCCAGTAGGCCGCCACCGCGGGGCGCGCCGCCAGAGCTGTGGAGGTACCGGCCGTCATGGGCGAAAGCCAACCGTACGCCGGGTATGCGGCCCCCCGTTTCCGTCATGGGCGAACGAGGCAACCCACACACCGTTTCCGGCGTCCGCCCCCCGCCGGACCCCCGTCCGACCCACCCGTCCAGGGCCCGCCGGGGCACCACCGGACCCCCGCACGCACCTCGCCGACCCGGAAACCGTGCCCACCCAGCCCCGGAACCGTGCCCACCCGACCCCCGGGGCCGGAGCGGCCCGTACCCCACCCGCCCGGCGACCACCCCCGCACGCCCCTTGCACACACACCTCCCGGACCCCCACCCCCGACCGACCACCGACCACCGGCCACCGGCCGCACACTCCGCACCCCCCACACCACACACACCCCACCCTTCACGACATAAAGGACATATGCCCCCGCACTTGCTACGTTGCCTGGCATGACCGCAACCACGGCGGACGCTCCCCCGCCGGGCCTGAGAATGCCCGGTCGGCGGGGCACCGAACTGGCCCTCCTCGTCGGCGCCGTCCTCATCAGCGTCTACGGGTACATCGACGTCGGGCTCGCCCGGCAGAACGCCGTCCCGGGCGACGCGGCGGCCTACGGGGCGGGCCTGGCGGCCCTGGCCCTCCTCGGCCACCTCGCCGTCAGGTTCCGCGCCCCCTACGCCGACCCCCTGCTGCTGCCCATCGCCATCCTCCTCAACGGGCTCGGACTGGTGCTGATCTTCCGGCTCGACCTGGAGACGCCCCGGGACCAGGCGGCACCCACCCAGCTGGTCTGGTCCGCCCTCGGCGTCGCCTTCTTCGCCGCGGTCGTCCTGCTGCTGCACGACCACCGCACCCTCCAGCGCTACGCCTACGTGTCGGTCGCCGCCGGCCTCGCCCTGATGGTCGTCCCGATCTTCTTCCCCGCCGTGAACGGGGCCAAGATCTGGATCCGGGTGGCGGGATTTTCCTTCCAGCCCGGCGAGTTCGCGAAGATCCTGATCACCGTCTTCTTCGCCGCGTACCTGGCGGCCAACCACAAGGCCCTCGCCCACACGGGCAAGCGGATGTGGAAGCTCCAGTTCCCCACCGGCCGGGTGCTCGGCCCGGTCGCAGCCATCTGGCTGGTCAGCGTCGGCGTCCTGGTCCTGGAGCGCGACCTGGGCACCTCGCTCCTCTTCTTCGGGGTCTTCGTCGTCCTGCTGTACGTGGCCACCGGCCGCACCGGCTGGATCGCGATGGGCCTGCTGCTCGCCGCCGCGGGCGCCGCCGCCGTCGGCTTCCTCGAACCGCACGTGCACAGCCGGGTCGCGGACTGGCTGCACCCGTTCGCGAGCATCACGGCGGGCCGGGGCGCGAGCCAGCTCGCCCAGTCGCTGTTCGCCTTCGCCGCCGGCGGCCTGCTCGGCACCGGCCTGGGCGAGGGCCACTCCGCCCTGATCGGCTTCGCCATGAAGTCGGACTTCATCCTGGCCACCTACGGCGAGGAACTGGGCCTGGTCGGCCTCACCGCGCTCTTCCTCCTGTACGCGCTCCTGGTCGCCCGCGGCTACCGGGCGGGCCTGGCGCTGCGCGACCCCTTCGGCCGACTGCTGGCCGTGGGCCTCGCCTCCCTCCTGGCCGTCCAGGTCTTCGTCATCGCGGGCGGCGTGATGGGGCTGATCCCGCTGACCGGCATGGCGATGCCGTTCCTCGCGCAGGGCGGCTCGTCCGTCGTCACCAACTGGATCATCGTCGCGCTGCTCATCCGGATCAGCGACAGTGCCCGCAGACCCCACCCGGACGCCGCGGAGCCCGGGATCGTCGCGGCGGGGGCCACCGCCGCGCCCGCCCCCGGCACCGACCGGGACCACGACAGGGACCACGACAGGGACGACGGCAGGAGCGGGGACCGGGACGACGACCGGAACGACGGCATGGGCAGGGGCCGGGACGACGACCGGGACAACGACCGGAACGACGACAGGAGCGAAGACCGGTGAACCGCTACATCCGCCGCGCCAGCGCCTTCTGCCTGGTCCTGCTCGTCGCGCTGCTCCTGAACGCCGCCCGCGTCCAGGTCTTCGAGGCCGACGCCTACGACGGGAACCAGGCCAACCGGCGCACCGTGCTGGCCCGTTACGGCCAGCCGCGCGGCGGCATCCTCGTCGACGGCGATCCGGTCACCGGCTCGCGCGACAGCGGCGGGCGGCTGCGGTACGAGCGGACGTACGCCGAGGGGCCGCTGTACGCCCCCGTCACCGGCTACGCCTCCCAGATCTACGGCACCTCGCTCCTGGAGAACGCCGAGGACGACGTGCTGTCCGGGACCGACCCCCGGCTCGCCCCGGTGCCGCTGTGGACCGACATCAGCCGCGAGCAGCAGCCGGGCGGTGACGTGGTCACCACCGTCGACGCGGCGACGCAGCAGGCCGCGTTCGAGGGGCTGGGCGGCAAGAAGGGCGCGGTGGCCGCCGTGGAGCCGCGCACCGGCAAGATCCTCGCGCTGGTCAGCACGCCGTCGTACGACCCGAACGAGCTCGCCGGCACCGAGCAGTCCGTGGCCGACACCTGGGCCCGGCTCAACCGGAGCGCCGACCAGCCGATGATCAACCGGGCCCTGAAGCAGACCTACCCGCCGGGCTCCACCTTCAAGGTGGTCACGGCCGCGGCGGCGCTGGACCACCGCAAGGTCACGGACATCGACGCGGCCACCGACACCCCGAGCCCGTACACCCTTCCGGGGACGTCCACGCAGCTCACCAACGAGGCGGGCGGCTGCGCGAACGCGTCCCTGCGGCACGCCTTCGAGGTCTCCTGCAACACCGTCTTCGCTCACCTGGGCGTGGACGTCGGCCTGGACGGCATGGCCGGGACCGCGCGGAACTTCGGCTTCAACGACGACGACCTGAAGATCCCCTCCACCGCCGCCCGCAGCGTCTTCGACACCGACATGGACGACGCGCAGGTCGCCCTCTCGTCCATCGGCCAGTACGACACCACGGCCACCCCGCTCCAGATGGCGATGGTCGCCGCCGCCGTGGCCGACGACGGCGAGGTCAGATCCCCCTATCTGGTGGACAAGGTGACCGACGCGCACGGCAAGACGGTCTCCACCACGCGGCAGAAGACCCTGCACCGGGCCATGAGCCGCGGCACGGCGAAGCGCCTCCAGGAGATGATGACCGGCGTCGTCACCCGGGGGACGGGCACCGGCGCGGCGATCGACGGCGCCACCGTCGGCGGCAAGACCGGCACCGCGCAGCACGGGGTGGACAACAAGGGCACGCCGTACGCCTGGTTCGTCTCCTGGGCGAAGAAGGACGGCGCGGCCGACCCGGCGGTGGCCGTGGCGGTGGTCGTCGAGGACGCGGCGGCCGACCGCGCGGACATCAGCGGCGGCGGCAGCGCCGCACCGATCGCCCGCGCGGTGATGCGGGCCGCGCTACGGTGACGTACGGGACACAGGGCCACGATGCGCAGGGGGACGCGTGGGACAGCCGGGCGACGCACACCGGACGGGCGACCGGGCACTTCTGTCCCTCGCCGAGGTCGAGGCACTGGCCCGGCGGGCCCACGAGGGGCAGACGGACAAGGCCGGCCGCCCCTATGCGGAGCACCTCGCCGCGGTCGCCGAGGGCGTGCGGGCGCACGGCGGCAGCGACGAACAGATCGCCGCCGCCTGGCTGCACGACGCCGTCGAGGACGACGCGCTGCCGCCCGCGTGGCTGGAGGGTGCCGCGCTCACCGTGCGCACCAAGGCGATGATCCGCGCGGTGACCAAGCGGCGGGGCGAACCGGTCGAGGCGTACACGGCCCGCATCCTGGCCACGCCGGGCGCCCTGCTGATCAAGGAAGCGGATCTGGCGCACAACGCCGACCCGGTGCGGCTCTCGGTGCTGGACGCGGCGACGCGGGAGCGGCTGACCGTGAAGTACCGCCGGGTCCGGAGCCTGCTGGGGCTGGCGTAGGGCGCGGCCGGCGCCCCCGGTCCACACCCCGGACACCACCCCACAAAGCTGCCCTGTACAGCTAACCTGCCCGCCATGACGACCTCGGAGCCTTCGGACCCCACCGCCCCCTCGGCCCCTGGAAACCGTGTGATCGCGGCCCTCCACGACGCGAGTGTCCGCCGTTTCACCACCGGGCAGGTCATCCTCGACAGCATCGACTGGACCGTACGCACCGGTGAGCACTGGGCTCTCCTCGGCGCCAACGGCGCGGGCAAGACCACCGTGCTGCGGTTGATCGGCGCGCTGATGTTTCCCACGACCGGCACGGTCGAGGTGCTCGGCCACCGCCTCGGCAGCGTGGACGTGCGCGAGCTGCGTGCCGCGATCGGCCTGGTCTCCAGCGCGCAGAAGGTCCCCCAGGACGCCACCGGCCACACGGTGGTGCTGACCGGGGCGACCGGCACCGTGCAGCCGCTGTGGAAGAAGTACGACGACGCCACCCGCGAGCGCGCGCACGAACTGCTGGGCGAGCTGGACTGCAAGGATCTGGCGGACCGCCCGTACGGCGTGTGCTCCGGCGGCCAGCGGGCCCGTCTCCTCATCGCCCGCGCGCTGATGGCCGACCCGTCACTGCTCCTCCTGGACGAGCCGTTCAACGCGCTCGACCTGCCGTCCAGGGAGGACCTGATCGACACCATGTACCGCCTGGCCGAGGGCCGCCCCGGCCTGTCGACGGTCACCGTCACCCACCACCTGGAAGAGCTGTCCCCCGCCATCGGCCACGCGCTGCTGCTGCGCGAGGGCCGCGTACAGGCGCTGGGCCCGGTGGCGGACGTCCTCACCGGTGAGCGCATGACGGCCTGCTTCGGGCGGCCCATCGAGGTGACCCGCCACGACGGCCGCTGGCTCGCGCGCTCCGGGCACCGCTGACCGTCCAACCGGCCGGTCTTGACAACGCGGCGCGGTACGCGACCGGCCGCCCGCGCTGTCAGTCCGTCCCCCGGCCCGCCGCCCCTGCCGCGTCCTCCGCCCCTCTCGCAATCGCCTCCGCCTCTGCCGCGTCCTCCGCCCCCCTCGCAATCGCCTCCGCCACTTCCCCGGTCCGTTCGCGCTCCTCCTTCGCGAAGCGCTCCGCGTCGAGCTGTTCGGCCAGCTCCTCGTCCTGGGCCATCAGCTGGTCCAGGCTGGAGTCGCCGAGGTCGAAGACGCCCATGTCCACGTACGCGCGCTGGAGGCGTTCGCCCCACAGGCCGATGTCCTTCACGCACGGGACGATGCGGCTGAAGAGCAGTTTGCGGAAGAGGTGCAGGAATTCGGAGTTCTCGGTGATGTCGGCGGCCTCCTGGCGGGGGACGCCGAAGTTCTCCAGGACCTCCAGGCCGCGCAACCGGTCGCGCATCAGGTAGCAGCCCTCGATGACGAACTCCTCGCGTTCGCGCAGTTCGGCGTCGGAGAGCTGCTTGTAGTAGTCGCGCAGCGCCAGCCGCCCGAAGGCGACGTGGCGGGCCTCGTCCTGCATGACGTAGGCGAGGATCTGCTTGGGCAGCGGCTGGGTGGTGGTGTCGCGGATCATGCCGAAGGCGGCGAGTGCCAGGCCCTCGATCAGGACCTGCATCCCGAGGTAGGGCATGTCCCAGCGGGAGTCCCGGAGGGTGTCGCCCAGGAGCGCCTGGAGGTTGTCGTTGACCGGGTAGAGCATCCCGATCTTGTCCTTGAGGAAGCGGCTGTAGATCTCGGCGTGCCGGGCCTCGTCCATGCTCTGGGTCGCGGAGTAGAACTTCGCGTCGAGGTCGGGGACGGTCTCCACGATCCGCGCCGCGCACACCATCGCGCCCTGCTCGCCGTGCAGGAACTGGCTGAACTGCCACGCGGCGAAGTGCTGCCGCAGTTCACCGCGCTCCTTGTCCGACATCCGGTCCCAGTACGGGGTGCCGTACAGGGAGACCGATTCGTCCGGGGTGCCGAGCGGGTCGTACGGGTCCACCTCCTGCGCCCAGTCGATGCGCAGGTTCGCGTCCCACTGCTTGTCCTTGCCCTTCTGGTAGAGGGCCAGCAGCCGTTCCCGGCCGTCGTCGTACTCCCAGCTGAAGCGGGCCGCGCTGCCCGCCGGTACGGTCCACAGATACGCGCCCGGGTCCTGTGTGTACAGCTCGCGGCTCGACACCCGTGCCTCCTCGCTCGCGCCTGACCCCCGTACCGGAGGCGGTCGTTGGCAGGCTCACACGGGACTTACCGGCGGGTCAATAAGTCGTGCACAGGGGATTGACGAGCTTGCTGACAAGCAGTCTCATAAGACGTGACCGCGGGTAACCCACGAGCGAGGTAACCACAGCCATGACGACCGTGACGACAGCAACCACCGTGACGGAGCCGGAAGTCCTCCGGGACGCCCTCGGGCTGCTCAAGGACCGCGAGCAGGTGGCGGAACGACTGCTCGACTCCTCCGCCAAGCACTCCTTCGACCCGGACACCGAACTCGACTGGGACGCACCCCTGGAAGAGGGCAAGTGGTTCTGGCCGCCGGAGCTGGTGTCCCTCTACGACACCCCGATGTGGAAGAAGATGTCCGAGGAGCAGCGGATGGAGCTGTCCCGGCACGAGGCCGCCTCCCTGGCCTCGCTGGGCATCTGGTTCGAGATCATCCTGATGCAGCTGCTGGTGCGGCACATCTACGACAAGTCCGTCACCAGCGCGCACGTCCGCTACGCCCTCACCGAGATAGCCGACGAGTGCCGGCACTCGAAGATGTTCGCGCGCATGATCCAGAAGGGCGGGGCGCCCTCGTACCCCGTCTCGCGCCTCAACCACAACCTGGCCCGCATCCTCAAGACCGTCTCCACGACGCCCGGTTCGTTCGCCTGCACGCTGCTCGGCGAGGAGATCCTGGACTGGATGCAGCGGCTGACCTTCCCGGACGAGCGGGTCCAGACGATCGTGCGCGGCGTCACCCGCATCCACGTCGTCGAGGAGGCCCGGCACGTCCGGTACGCCCGCGAGGAGCTGCGCCGCCAGATGGTCACGGCACCGCGCTGGGAGCAGGAACTGACCCGGGTCAGCTGCGGCGAGGCGGCCCGCGTCTTCTCGATCGCCTTCGTCAACCCGCAGGTGTACACGAACGTCGGACTGGACCGGCGGGAGGCGGTCGCCCAGGTGAAGGCCAGCGGCCACCGCCGCGAGGTGATGCAGTCCGGCGCGGGCCGCCTGACGGACTTCCTCGACGACATCGGCGTCCTGCGCGGCGTGGGCCGCAAGCTCTGGAAGAGCTCGGGCCTGCTGGCCTGACCACCGGAACGCGGATACCCGGAACGCGCATGCGGTCCGGGTCCGGGGCAGCCGGCGCAGCGCCGGTGCGCCCCGGACCCGGACGCACCGGCGCTGCGCGGGTCCGTGCACGCGAACGCGCTCCGAGCCCCCGAACCCGCCCCGGCGCATCCACGGCAGGCCGGTTACGCTGCTGGGATGAACGGCAGCGGCACCGCCCCAGCAGTACCCCGACCCGCCTATCGCAGGCTCAGCGTCGAGCAGCGCCGCTCCCAACTCCTCTCCGCGGCCCTGGGCCTGTTCGCCCAGCGCGCCCCCGAAGACGTCTCACTGGACGACGTGGCGGCAGCCGCCCAGGTGTCCCGGCCGCTCGTCTACCGCTACTTCCCCGGCGGCAAGCAGCAGCTGTACGAGGCCGCCCTGCGCAGCGCGGCCGACATACTGGAGGGCTGCTTCGACGAGCCGGAGGACGGTCCGCTGACGCAGCGCCTCGGCCGGGCGCTCGACCGCTACCTGGCGTTCGTCGACGGGCACGACGCGGGGTTCAGCGCTCTGCTCCAGGGCGGCAGCGTCGTCGAGACGGCCCGGACGTCCGCGATCGTCGACGAGGTGCGGCGCACCGCCGCGGAGCAGATCCTGCACCACCTCGGCGCCGACGCCCCGTCCCCCCGGCTGCGGATGGCGGTCCGTACGTGGATCACGGCCGTCGAGGCCGCCTCCCTGATCTGGCTGGACGAGGACAAGCAGCCGCCGCTGGACGAACTGCGGGACTGGCTGGTCGACCACTTCGTCGCCCTGCTGACCGCGACGGCGGCGACCGACGAGCAGGCCGCGCGGGCGGCGCGGGCGGCACTGGAGAGGGAGACCGCCGAGGGCCCGGTCGGTGTACTGGCCCGGCGCATCCTGCCGATCGTGGCCGACGCGGCCCACCTCCTGTGAGCGGACCGCCCTCGCGGTCCTCCCGGCCCTCACCCCTCCCGCCCCCGCCCTTCCCCGTCTTCCCGGACTCGGCTCCCTTTCGAGCAGCCTGACCTGCGCTTTCACCGTCCCGCCCATCGATGTGAGACTGGTGGGGTGAGAAGCGAGAACACCCCGTTCCTCGGCGGTCCGCTCGACGGGCGCATCCTGCCGGTCCTCGTCGGAGCGACCGGCCAGCCGCCGAAGACGTACGAGATCCCGGTGCCGAACGACGACGGCAGCCCGCCGACGGTGCACCTGTACCGGCGGGCACCGGGCCGCGTGGGGCGCCTGGGGCTGCCCCGGGGGTGGAAGTACGAGTACGACCCGGCGGGCAGGCCGCAGGGCGGGCCGAAGTGGCCGTGGTCGAAGCGGCGTTGACGGGCCGCCCCCACCCCACCGGACTTGGTCCGGACCATTGACAGTACTGGTCTAGTCCTGTTTGCTGCCTGCCCAGAGGGAGCCGTGCCTGCGCCTCTCTGGCGAGGCCCCACTCCCGCAGGGGCGGCCCCCTCCCACACCTTCGGCACCCGCGTACGTCCCCTCCGTACCGCCGTCGACAAGGAGCACCCCCCATGCGCCACAGCCGCAGTCGCAGTCGCAGTCGCAGTCGCAGTCTGTCCAAGAGACCCCTGGTCTCCGCCCTGGCCGCCGCGGCCGCCGGCCTCCTCGGCGCCACGGCCCTGCTCGTCTCCCCCGCCCAGGCCGGTCCGCCGCCCACCGCGGCCGCCCACTCCGCACCGGCCGCCCGCACCCAGGCGCTCCCCGAGCACGCCCTCGTCGGCTATCTCCACGCCAGCTTCGCCAACGGCTCCGGCTACACCCGCCTGGCCGACGTCCCCGACAGCTGGGACATCATCGACCTCGCCTTCGGCGAGCCGACCTCCGTCACCTCCGGCGACATCCGCTTCTCGCTCTGCCCCAAGGCCGAGTGTCCCGGCGTCGAGACCGAGGCGGAGTTCAAGGCCGCGGTCAAGGCGAAGCAGGCCGCGGGCAAGAAGGTGCTCATCTCGATCGGCGGGCAGAACGGACAGGTGCAGCTGACCACCACCGCCGCCCGCGACCGGTTCGTGCAGTCGGTCGGCGCGATCATCGACCGGTACGGCCTGGACGGCCTGGACATCGATTTCGAGGGCCACTCCCTCTCGCTGGCCACCGGCGACACCGACTTCAAGAACCCGAAGACACCGTCGATCGTCAACCTGATCTCCGCGGTGAAGACCCTCAAGGCCCGGTACGGCGCCGGGTTCACCCTGACGATGGCGCCGGAGACGTTCTTCGTCCAGCTCGGCTACCAGTTCTACGGTTCGGGCCAATGGGGCGGCCAGGACCCGCGTGCCGGCGCGTACCTGCCCGTCATCCACGCGCTGCGCGACGACCTGACCCTGCTGCACGTACAGGACTACAACTCCGGCCCGATCATGGGCCTGGACAACCAGTACCACACCATGGGCGGCGCGGACTTCCACATCGCCATGACCGACATGCTGCTGACCGGCTTCCCGGTCGCCGGCAAGCAGAACAACGTCTTCCCGGCCCTCAAGCCGTCCCAGGTCGCCATCGGCCTGCCCGCCTCCCCGTACGCGGGCAACGGGCACACCCCGACCCGCGAGGTCACCAAGGCACTCAACTGCCTCACCCGGGGCTCCGACTGCGGCAGCTACCGCACCCACGGCCGCTGGCCCGACCTGCGCGGCCTGATGACCTGGTCCGTCAACTGGGACCGGTTCGGCAACTGGGAGTTCCAAAAGAACTTCGACGCCTACTACGGGAGCTGACACCGCCTCAGCAGCACGCCGGGGCCGCCGCCGGGCGCCGGGACACGCCACCGGCCGCCGATCGGGTGACCGTACCGCTCCGGTGGCCCCACCCCCACGGCGAAGATACGACCACCGTGGCACGATCCGAACGAACCGGGCGGCGGACCGCGGGTCCGCCGGACCGCAGCCGTCCGTTCGGAGGTGGGTTCGTGTCGCAGCGGAGCACGCCGGGCCGGTCCCGGCCGGGGCGGATCGTACGGTCGGTCTGCGCGACGGCGCTGGCGGGCGCGGTCACCCTGACGCTGCCCGCCACCCCCGTACACGCCGTCCCGGAACCGGACCCGGCCGCGACCGGGGCACGGGAACTGCCCGCCGACGACGCGACGGGCCCCGACGGCTCGACGGATCCGGGCGACGCCACCGGCTCCGGTGCCGCGTCCGAATCCGGTGCCGAGACGGACTCCGGTGATGGGACGGACCCCGGTGACGGGACGGGCTCCGGTTCCGCGACGGACTCCGGCGACGGCTCCGTGCGCCGTCTGCTGACCCGGCTCCAGGAGCTCTACCGGCGGACCGAGCAGGCCACCGAGGCGTACAACGCCACCGAGGAGGACCTGAAGGCGCAGCGCAAGGAGTCGCAGGACCTCGGCCTCCGGCTGGCCCGTGCCCGTACGCGGCTCGCCGACGGGCAGGCCGACGCGGGGCGGCTGGCCCGCCAGCAGTACCAGGGCAGCGGCGCCGCCGGACTGTCCGCGTATCTGCGCATGCTGCTCTCCGCCGACCCGCAGGAGGTCCTGGAGGAGGGCCACCTCCTCCAGGAGGCGGCCGGCAGCCAGGCCGCCACCGTCGCCCGCCTCACCGGCAACGAGAAGCGCGCGAACGAGCTGGCGAAGGCGGCGCGGGCCGCGCTGGACGGACAGCAGGTGCTCACCGAGCGGCGCCGGCAGCAGCGGGACGCGGTCGAGGGCCGCCTCAAGGAGGTCGAGGAACTGCTCTCCGGCCTCTCCGAGGACCAGCTCGGCGAACTGGGCCGGATGGAACAGCAGGGCATGGACGACGCGCAGCGCGGCCTGCTGTCCTCCGGCGAGCTGAGCGGGTCCCGGGCGCCGTCGGCGAACGGGGACCGGGCCGTCCGGTACGGCCTCCGGCAGGTCGGCAAGCCGTACGTGTGGGGCGCGCAGGGCCCCGGCTCCTTCGACTGCTCCGGCCTCACCTCGCAGGCGTGGTCGCACGCCGGACGGGCCATTCCGCGCACCAGTCAGGAGCAGTGGCGGCGGCTGCCGCACGTACCGCTGCGGGCGCTGCGCCCCGGTGACCTGGTGATCTACTTCCCCGGCGCCACGCACGTCGCGATGTACCTCGGTGACGGCAGGGTGGTGCAGGCGCCGCGCCCCGGCGCCCGGGTCAAGGTCTCCCCCATCGCGGCGAACCCCCTCCTGGGAGCCGTCCGCCCGGACCGGGACGCCGCGGCGCTGCGCGCCTACGTCCCGCCGCCGCTGCCGGCCGACGCGACGGCGGGCGCCGACACGGGTTACGGCTCGGCGGCGGGCCCGGCCTGAACCGGGGGTGGTACTGGTGCCACCCGCACAAGTGAAACCTGGGTGATCGATACCGTCCGCCCCGCACCGCAGCATCTTCCCTGTACGGCAGCACGGCCGTACGCGTGTCCAGGGGAGGAACGTATGCGGATGTTCGGAAAGCGCCGGTGGCGAAGGGCCCCCGTGGCAGGACTGGTGACCGTGGCGACGGCCGCTCTGCTGCCGACGGCCACCGGGTCCGCCGCGGCTGCGGGCGACGGGCACGTTCCCGCGCGCTATACGGAGCAGCGGCTCGACTGGCACACCTGTGACGGCGCACCGTCGCTGGACTGCGCGACGATGACCGTGCCGCGCGACTGGCACCACCCCGCGAGCGGCCCGGACATCGGCGTTTCCGTGTCCCGGCACCGGGCGACCGGTCCGGCCGCCAGGCGGGGCGTCCTGATGATGGCGGCGGGCGGGCCGGGCGGGCAGGGCCTGCACAGACCGGCGGGCTTCGCCGGGAAGTCGCCCGCGGTGGCCGCCGCGTACGACATCGTGAGTTTCAACCAGCGCGGGCTGCCGCTCAGCACGCCCGTCACCTGCCAGACCAGGTCGGAGTTCGACGCGTTCTTCGGCGACGACTCCCGGGACCGCTCGCCCGCGGCGGTACGCGGCACCGTGCGGCGCTCTCGTCAGCTGGCCCGTGCCTGCCAGGAGCGCGGCGGCGGTCTGGCGCCGTACGTCACCACCGGCCAGACCGTCCGCGACATGGATCTGTTCCGCGCGCTGCTCGGCGCCCGCACGATCGCGTATTACGGGCCCTCGTACGCGGCCATGATCGGTGCTTACTACGCGACGGAGTTCCCGCACCGCGTCGAACGGCTCGTCCTCGACAGCAGCGTCGCCTTCGACGGCACCTGGGAGTCCTTCCTGGTGGACCAGCCGCGCAGCTTCCAGCGCCGGTTCGAGCGGGACTTCCTGCCCTGGCTGGCCGCGCGCGACGCCACGTACCACTACGGGCGTACGGCCGCCGCGGTGAAGGCGATGTGGGAAGCGCGGCGCCGGGCCCTGCGCGACCACCCGGCCGTCCTGGACGACGGGCGGCCGGTGACCCCCAACCGCCTGGACTTCGGCACCGGCCAGGCCCTCTACAACGCGGCCCAGGGCTTCGCCCCGCTGGCCACCGCGCTCGCCGCCCTCGACCACTGGGACACCGCCGCACCGGCCGGGCGCGGCATGGCCAAGACGGTCTTCGGCGACTACCTCAGCCCGGAGTTCCTCGCCGAGTACACCGCGGTGACGTGCAACGACACACCGTGGAGCCACGACATGGACGGCTGGGTGCGCCGTACCGCCACCTACACCGCGAAGTACCCGCTGGTCGGGGCGCGGGCCCTGGCCTTCGCGGCGACCTGCGCCGCCTGGCCCGCCTCCCGCGCTCCGCACGTCCGCGTCACCGGCAAGGGCCTGCCGCCGACGCTCATGCTCGCCTCCCGGCACGACCCGGCCGCTCACTACGAAGGCGTCCAGCGGTCCCACCGCGCCCTGCGCGGCTCCCGCCTGGTCACCGTCGGCGGCGGCGACCACGGCCAGTACGGGAACGGCAACCGATGCGTGGACACCCTCGTGAACCGTTACCTGATGACGGGCGGGGCGCCCGCGCGGGACACCACGTGCCCGGCACCGGCGGCCACCGGCTAACCGAGCGAAGCGAGATACGCCTGCGTCTTCTCCGGCTCGAAGAAGAAGTTGTCGAAGTCCGCCGGGTCGTCGAACCCGTTCGCGAACCGGTCGGCGGCCGGCTGGAGCTGTCCCGCCGCCCCGATCAGGTTCAGTACGTGCTCGGGCGGCGGCGCCAGCATCGCGTTGGTCCACCTCGTGACGTGCTGGGCGGTCAGCCAGTAGCGGTCGAAGGCGGACTGCATCCACTCCGCGTCGAAGGGCCGCTCGCCGTGCTCGACGATGGAAGCCAGGTAGGAGGCGGCGCATTTGGCCGCCGAGTTGGAGCCCTGGCCGGTGACCGGGTCGTTGGCGACGACGACGTCCGCGACGCCGAGCACCAGCCCGCCGGAGGGGAGCCGGCCGACGGGGTTGCGCACGGTCGGCGCGTACCGGCCGGCCAGGGTGCCGTTGGCGTCGGTCAGCTCGACCTTCGTGGCGCGCGCGTACTCCCAGGGGGTGAAGCGCTCCATCAGCTCCAGGGTCGTCGCGAGGTGCTCGCCGGGGTCCCGCATGCCCGCGAAGACGTCCAGCGGGCCGCCGGGTATCCCCTCCCAGAAGAGGATGTCGGCACGGCCGGAGTTGGTCAGCGTCGGCATGATGAACAGCTCGCCGACGCCCGGTACGAGGTTGCAGCGCACCGCGTCGAAGTCGGGGTGCTCGGGGCGCGGGCCCAGGCCGTGCACGTACGCGACGGACAGGGCGCGCTGCGGGGCGTCGTACGGGGAGCGGGAGGTGTCCCGGCCGAACATCGACACCAGTTCGCCCTTGCCGGCGGAGACCAGCGTCAGGTCGTAGCGGCTCGCGAAGAAGTCGAGGTCGGAGACGGCGGCGCCGTGGATGACGAGCTGCCCGCCGCGCTGCGCGAAGGTCTCCATCCAGCCGGCCATCTTCAGGCGCTGGTCGACGGACTGGGCGTAGCCGTCCAGCGCGCCGACCCAGTCGATGGCGCGCTGCGTCCCGCCGGGCTCCGCGTGGCTGCCGGGGGCGGCCACGGAGACGCCGAGGCCCTCGATGCGCGGGGCCTGGCTCTCCCAGAAGTTCAGGGCCAGGTCCCGCTCGTGCTGGAGCGCGGTGTGGAACATGCACTGCGTGGACATCACCCGGCCGGAGCGGATCTCGTCGGCGGTGCGGTTGGACATGAGGGTGACCTCATAGCCCTGGGACTGGAGGCCGAGGGCGAGCTGGAGACCGGACTGGCCGGCTCCGACGATGAGTATCTTCCGCATGGTGGTGCTCTCTTCCCAGGTACGGGGGGGCGGCTCGGGGCTATTCGGGAGTGTCTTCGAGGGCGTGGGCGACGAGCGCGAGCAGCGACTCGATGACCGTGAACCGCCGCCGCGCGTCCATGATCACGACCGGCACGTGCGGCGGCACGGTCAGGGCCTCGCGTACGTCCTCGACGGCGTACTCGGCCGTCCCCTCGAAGTGGTTGACCGCGACGATGTACGGCAGGCCGCAGCTCTCGAAGTAGTCCAGCGCGGGGAAGCAGTCGTCCAGGCGGCGGGTGTCGGCCATGACGACGGCGCCGATCGCGCCGCGCACCAGGTCGTCCCACATGAACCAGAAACGTTGCTGCCCCGGCGTACCGAACAGATACAGCACCAGGTCGGAGTCGAGAGTGATCCGCCCGAAGTCCATCGCGACCGTGGTCGTCGTCTTCTCCGGGGTGGCGGACAGGTCGTCGGTGCCCTCGCTGGCCTGCGTCATCACCGCCTCGGTCTGCAACGGGGTGATCTCGGAGACCGAGCCGACGAAGGTCGTCTTGCCCACGCCGAAGCCGCCCGCCACCACGATCTTGGTCGCGATGGGGGCGCGGGAACGATCCGTCTGCCAGCTCTGCAGCCCCGCCTCCTCGGCGGCCGCCGGCCCCCCGGCGTCGGCGGACACGTGCGGCGCTCCGGCCGCCCCGGCCGCGGTGGCCGTCATCGTGTCAGAGCCTGCGAAGTCCACCCAACACCCTCTCCAGCAGCGCGCGGTCGGGCCGGCCGGTGCCGTGCCCGGTGCCGTAGACGCGGATCTTTCCTTGGTCGGCGAGGTCGCTGAGCAGGACGCGGACCACGCCCAGCGGCATCTTGAGCAGCGCGGAGATCTCCGCCACCGAACGCATCCGGCGGCACAGCTCCACGATCGCCCGCATCTCCGGCATCACCCGGTCGCCCCAGCCCCCGGAGGTCAGCTCCCGCCGCTCCTCGGGGGCGTCCAGCGCGGCCACGAACGTCTCCACGAGCAGCACATGGCCGAAGCGGGTGCGCCCGCCGGTGAGCGAGTAGGGGCGCACGCGCGAAGGTTTCTTGTCCCCGCCGCGCACGGGGAGCTCGGGTGCGGTGCTCACTGGGCGTTCTCCATCGACTTGCGCAGCTCGCTGCGGAGTTCGGGCGTCAGGACATGGCCGGCCCGGCCGACGAACAGCGCCATGTGGTAGGCGATCACGTTCATGTCGCAGTCCGGGGCGGCGTGCACCCCGAGCAGCGAGCCGTCACTGACCGCCATGACGAAGAGGCTGCCCTCGTCCATCGCGACCATCGTCTGCTTGACCGCCCCGCCGTCCATCAGCTTGGCGGCCCCCGTGGTGAGACTGCCCAGCCCGGAGACGATGGTCGCGAGGTCCGCGCTGGACCCGCGGGGTCCCGCCGGCGCACCGGGCCGCTGCCCGGCCGGCGAGGCCGCGGCGGCGGCCTCCGGGTCGGAGGAGAGCAGCAGCAGTCCGTCGGAGGAGACCACGGCCACCGAGCGGATGCCCGGTACCTCATCGACCAGATCGGTCAGCAACCAGTGCAGATTCCGTGCCTCACTGCTCAGTCCGTAAGCAGTGGGCGCTTGCGCCTTCAATCGCGTGCCTCCTCGACAACGTGGCTCTGTCCCGGGGCCCCCGCTCCGTCGGTGTCCGTCTGTGGGATGGTCTGCTCCGCTGTACGTTCCGCGATCTCGGCCTCGACGTCGCGGCGGCCGTCCCGCGCCCCCTGCTGGAAGCCGCCGAGCCGGGCCCGCAGGGTCTCGGCGGTGGCCGCCGCACTGCCCGTACGGGGTGTGGCGGGCGGCTTCTGCGCCACGATCCGGGGCGTGCGCTTGGGCAGGCCCTGGTCGGTCAGCCGGGGCCGCTCGTGCTCACCGGTCCCGGCGGCGTACGGGCCTGCCGCGTCGCCGGTCCCGCTGGTCGTGTCCGCGTCCGGGGCACCGGGGGACGCCGGGCGCGCGGGTTCCTGGGCGGCCCTGGCGTGCTCGTCGGCGTCGGCGCCGTCGCCGTCTCTGGTGTCCTCGGTGTCCGTGCCGGTGTCCGTCGTGGCCTTGGCTTCGGCGGCCTTGGCTTCCGCGGCCTTGGTTTCCGTCGCCTTGGCGTACGGGCCGGGCGACGCGGGTCCGTACGGGCTCGCGTCGGCCGCCTCGTCCGTACCGGTGGGAGCCTGCGCCTCCGGGGCCGCGTCGGGCACCGCGGCGTCCGGCTCCGTACGATCGGCCGTCCCGCTCTGCTCCAGGCGCGGCAGCCGCGTCTGGAGCGTGTTGGAGTTGGCCTCGGCGACCGAGCCGGGCAGGTTCTGTACGACGCCCTCGCCGGGCAGCGGCGGCGCGACGGAGCCCGGCGCCGGACGGGTGGGCAGGATGGCGGCGGGCAGCACGACGACGGCCGTGATCCCGCCCTGCTTCTGGTCCCGCAGCTGTACGCGCACACCGTGCCGCGCGGCGAGCCGTACGACGACGTACAGACCGAGCCCGAAGGTCTCGTCCGCCGTGTCCAGGCTGTCGTCGTTCCCGGACGCGTCCGCCAGCCGGCCGTTGAGCTCCGCCAGCCGGTCCGCGGTCATCCCTATGCCCTCGTCCTGCACCGAGAGCATCACCTCGCCGCTCTCCAGCAGCCAGCCCGACAGCTCGACATGGGCGTCCGGCGGCGAGAACGCGGTGGCGTTCTCCAGGAGTTCCGCGACGAGGTGGCTGACGTCGTCGGCGGCGAACCCGGCGACCTGGGAGTGCGGCGGCAGCGACTGGACGCGGACCCGCTCGTACCGCTCGATCTCGCTGATCGAGGCGCGCAGCACGTCCAGCAGCGGCACCGGCCCGGGGTGCCCGGTGCCGTGCTCGTTCCCGGCCAGCACGAGCAGGTTCTCGCTGTTGCGCCGCATCCGGGCGGCGAAGTGGTCCAGCTTGAAGAGGGTCTCCAGCCGGTCCGGGTCCTGTTCCTTCTGCTCCAGCGACTCGATGACGGTCAGTTGGCGCTCCACCAGGTTCAGGGTGCGCAGCGCCAGGTTGACGTACCGGCCGTGCACGCCGGTACGCAGCTCCGCCATCCGTGCGGTGAGGTCCGCGACCTCCTGGCGCAGCGACTCCCGCTCCTCCTGGAGCACCTCGCGTTCGGCGGCCAGCCGTCGGCGCCCGCCGGCCAGCCGGGTGCGCTCGCCCTCCAGTTCGGCGACCCGGTGCGCGGCCTCGCCCACCTGGGTGTGCAGGGCGTTGACGGACCGGACGGCGTCGGCGAACTCGTCGTTGCGGCCCTTGAACGCGACCGGCGGTTCGCCCGCCGGGTCGGCCGCCACCCGCTTGGCGCCCAGCCGCAGCGCCGCGAGCGGCCGGGTCACCGAACGCCACGCGGAGACGCTGGCGCCGACCGCCAGCAGCAGGCAGACGCCGACCAGGGCGATACGGATCTCCATCGCCGTCACGTCGTCGTCGCGCAGCGCGCCCAGCCGGTCGATGTCGGCGGTGGCCATCGACGCCTCGACGCCGCGCATCAGACCGATCCGCGCGGTGAGCGCGGTCTTCACACGCGCGCTGCTCAGCTTCTGGTCGTCGGAGTCCAGACGCGGCTGGTCGGTGAGCTTGGCGAGGTAGCCCTCGGCGGTGTTCACGTCACCGCCGTTGACGGTGCGGTCGTAGGAGTCCCGGGCCTGGGGGCTCGCGGACTGCTTGAAGGCGGCCAGCGCGGCCTGTTCGCGTACGGAGGCCTGCTGCGCGGCGGCGGTCAGCCGGGCCTGCGGGCCCCCGGCGGCGAGCGCCGGGACGAGCAGGGCGCGCGCCGCGGCCGCCTGGTCGGTGGCGCGGCCGAGCTGCGGCAGGGCCCGTACGTCCGGGGCGACGCCGCTCGCGCGCGCGGGCAGGTCGCGGGCGATGGCGTCGGAAAGCGCGCCGAGCGCCTGCACGGCGGCGGTGTAGGCGTCGAAGGTCTCGGTGACCTGGCCCGGACCGGACAGCGCCGTCTGGCGGATCTGCGGCAGCGCGCCGAGGAACTTTTCGGCCGCCCGGTACGCCTCGGTGGCACCGGCGGCGCCGTGCGACTCGGCGCGCAGTTCCCGGATCTGCCGGTCCACCAGGGCCCGCTGGGACTCCGAGACCCCGGCGCCGCCGGACTTGGCGGAGCGCCCGCCCGCGACGTGCTCGGTCATCGCGTCGCGCTCGTCGGCGAGGGAGTGCGCGAGGGTGACCGCGTGCGCGTTCAGTCCGGCCAGGTCGACCAGCCGCTGGGAGTCGTGGGCGTCGTCCACGGCCGAGACGACGGCGGGCGCGCCGGCCCCGAGCACGGCGAGCGCGGCGACGGCCACGGCACCGACCAGCCGGTTCCGCACCCGCGCGGGGCGGCCCGCGCCCGGAGCCGTACCCGAAAACGAACCGGCCGGTGATCCCGGCCCGACCGCACCGTCCCGAAGCCGCTTCTTGCGCACCGCTGCTCGCATTCCTGTCTCGCCTGCCCACACCGTGTGGTCCCGCGGACCCGGTTCGCTCTCGCTCGCGGCGCGTACCTGCGCGGAGACCGCAGCAATTCACACGTCCGCGAGGGAAGCAGCCCGGCTCTGCGCGTCGCGACGAGCGTTCTGGCGCCTCCCAAGATCCGGGCCACGACCATTCCACCGGCATCGCGCAGCGGCCCGGCAACGTACACCCGGCCACTCGAATGAGTGAACATCAATCGGAAGTTGACCATCAACTTGCGATCAAGAGCGTTCCGGGATGCAACCTCGCGCAACCCCCGAGCGGGTTTGGAGAACCGTGCGGCTCCTGGAAAGATGCCCGCCCGCATCCCGGGCGACCGCGGTTTCCGGCCCCGCATCACGCCCCTGACCTGCTGATACGTCCCGGAGCCCGGCGAAGTCCGCACACCGCGGGAAACCGGGCGGGCTGCGGCAGACTTGTTCCCATGCGCATCGAACTGGCCACCGGTCCGGGAGCTCCCCAACACCCGAACGAGGACTACGCGTCCGTCGCCCTGCCCGCCTCCGGCCAGGGCGGAGTCCTGGTCCTGCTGGACGGCGTGACCCCGCCGCCGGACGACGTCGGCTGCACACACGGCGTGCCGTGGTACACCGCGCGCCTCGGGGGCGCGATGCTCGAACTGTCCGGTTCGTTCCGGGATATGACGCTCACTGAGACACTTTCGGCCGCCATCTCCCGGACGGCCGAAGTTCACCGCTCCACCTGTGACCTTTCTCACCCCCGCACGCCACAGGCAACCGCGGTGGCCGTCCGGTGGTCGCCGGACACCGTCGAGTATCTGGTCCTGTCCGATTCCGTACTGCTCGTCGGCCACCCGGACGGCACGGTACGCCCCATTCTGGACACCCGCCTGGACGAACTTCCGCCCCCCGTGCAGGGCCTGCGCGACGCGGTACGGGCCCTGCCGCGCGGCTCCGCCGAACGCGCCGCCGCCGGCCGCGAGTACGGAGCGGCGGTCGAGGCACTGCGCAACGCCGAGGGCGGCTTCTTCACCGCCGCGGCCGACCCGTCGGTGGCCGCACGCGCGGTCACCGGGTCCCTCCCGCGCTCCGAAGTGCGGTCGCTCACCGCCCTCAGTGACGGCGCGTCACGGTGGGTCGAGGTCTTTCGCGAGGGCTCGTGGGCGGACTGCCTCGCGGTGGTGCGCAAGGAGGGGCCGCAGGCCCTGCTCGACCGGGTGCGGGACCTGGAGGCCGCCGACCCGGAGGGGGCGCGGTTCCCGCGCGGCAAGTCCCGGGACGACGCGACGGTGGTGCTGGTCGAGCCGTAACTCCAGCTGACGGAGCGGTGGTTGGCTGCTGGGAGGGGTGACGGTTGGTTGCCGGGCGGGGCGGCGGTCGACTGCCGGGCGGGGCTGCGGTCGGCTGCCGCTGAACCGGCCGTACGGCTGGAAACAGCCTTACCCGTCGGGCACCGCCCCGCCTAGCTTTGACCACGTGACCAGATTCGATATCTGGTCACGCAGTCAGGAGGGGTCGTGGAAGCCGACGAGCGTACGGAGCGGGGCGAACGCATCCTGGACGCCGCGTGCGAGCTGCTGCTCGCCTGGGGCTACCGCCGCGTGACCGCGGACGAGATCGCCCGCCGGGCGGACGTCGGCAAGGGCACGGTCTACCTGCACTGGAAGAACAAGGACGCGCTGCTGCTCGCCGTGGTGCTGCGCGCCAAGGCAGCCGACCACCGCAGACAGGTGGAACGGATGCGGGCCGACAGCCGGAACATCCTGCCCAGCCGGGGCCTGCGCGCCTCGCTCCTGGACTTCATGGACGACCCGGTGCTGCGCGCCCTCTACCTCGACGACTCCGACATCCTCGGACGCCTGAACGACGTCGCCAAGAAGGAGATGGCGGAGCTGGTGGCGATGAGCACCGAGACGCTTCGCTCGCAGCTCGTCGACCTGCGCGCCCACGGCCTGGTGCGCGAGGACCTGAGCGTCGACCAGCAGATGTACGTCTGCATGGCGACGGCCACCGGCTACTTCCAGGCCGAGGTGCTGTTCCCCGAACGCGCACCGGCCCCGCCGGAGGAGCGGGCCGACCTGTTCTGCCACTCGATCCGCACGGCGCTGGAGTTCCACGGCGAGCCCGACCCACGGGCCACCGCCGCGGCGGCGCCCGGCATCATCACGCGCTACGCGCGTCTTGAGGAGCTGAGCCGGCAGGAAGTGCGGCGCCGGCTCCGCGAGTGACTTCCGGTCACACCCCTGATCAGGAGGAGTACGCACGATGACCACATCGCCCACCGAGTCCACGGCGGTCACCCCGCCCGACTCCACCGCCTCCCCCTCGACCACTACCGGGTCCACCCCCGCGCCCGGCTCACTGCCCGACTACGTCGGCCTGCACCCGGGCGAGCCGAACGTGATGGAACCGGAGCTGCTCGACAACCCGTACACCGGCTACGGCAAGCTGCGCGAGCAGGCCCCGCTCGTCCGCGCCCGCTTCCTCGACGACTCGCCGGTCTGGCTGGTCACCCGCTTCGACGTGGTACGCGAGGTGATGCGCGACCCGCGGTTCGTCAACAACCCGAGCCTGGTGTCCGGCGGCGGCGACCAGGACCCGCGGGCCCGGCTGATAGAGCTGTTCGGCATCCCCGAGCACCTGGTGCCCTACCTCACGGACACCATCCTCACCTGCGACCCGCCCGACCACACCCGGCTGCGCCGCCTGGTCTCCCGCGCCTTCACCGCCCGCCGCATCCAGGACCTGCGGCCGCGCGTCGAGCGGATCACCGACGAACTGCTGGACCGGCTGCCCGGCCACGCCGAGGACGGCGTCGTCGACCTCATCGAGCACTACGCGTACCCGCTGCCCATCACGGTCATATGCGAGCTGGTCGGCATCGACGAGGACGACCGGGCCCTGTGGCGGCGGTTCGGTGCCGACCTCGCCTCCCTGAACCCCAAGCGCATCGGCGCCACCATGCCCGCCATGATCGAGCACATCCACGCAGTGATCGGCGAGCGGCGCGAAGCCCTGCGGGACGATCTGCTCAGCGGCCTCATCCGGGCCCAGGACGACGACGGCAGCCGGCTCAGCGACACCGAGATGGTCACCATGGTCCTGACGCTGGTGCTGGCCGGCCACGAGACCACCGCCCACCTCATCAGCAACGGCACGCTCGCCCTGCTCACCCACCCCGACCAGCGGCGCCTGCTCGACGAGGACCCGGACCTGCTGCCGCGCGCGGTCCATGAGCTGATGCGCTGGTGCGGGCCGATCCAGGCCACCCAGCTGCGGTACGCGTCCGAGGACACCGAGGTGGCCGGTGTCCAGGTCCGTCGGGGCGACGCCCTGATGTTCAGCCTCGTCGCGGCCAACCACGACCCGCGGCACTACACCGAGCCGGAGCGGCTCGACCTGACGCGGCAGCCGGCCGGCCGCG
Source organism: Streptomyces sp. CB02923 (assembly GCF_001905005.1). Taxonomy (GTDB): domain Bacteria; phylum Actinomycetota; class Actinomycetes; order Streptomycetales; family Streptomycetaceae; genus Streptomyces. The sequence continues at coordinate 533,807 of NZ_LWKZ01000001.1, forward strand.
CGGAGGACCACGTCGGCTTCGGTCACGGCATGCACTACTGCCTGGGGGCGACACTCGCCCGGCAGGAGGCCGAGGTCGCCTACGGCAAGCTGCTCGCGCGCTACCCGGACCTGGCGCTCGCCCTCCCGCCGGAACAACTGGAGGAGCAGGAACGCATGCGGCAGCCGGGCGCCTGGCGGCTGCGCCGCCTCCCACTGAGGCTGCAACCGGAGGCGTAGACCGCACCGGGGGCCGGGTCCGTGTCCGGGGCCCGTGTCCGAGCGTGTCCGGGGCCCGGTGGTGTGGCCCGTGCCGGGGCCTGCGTCCGGGGTCTGCGTCCGGGGCCCGGTGGCGTGATCCGTACCGGAGAGGGGCCGGCCGTCCGCGGAGGAGGCGGCCGTCTCCCACCGGGGACCGGCGGGCCGCCCACACCCCCGCCCGGACCCGCACCCGCACCTCCACCCGCACCCGGCCCCTCGGTCAGGCCTTCTCGCAGCCCTTCCCGCAGCCCTCTTCCGCGTCCTGCTCGGCATTCAACCGGTGGAGCAGCCGGGCCAGTTCCGCGACCTCGCGGCGGTCCCAGGAGGCGAGCCGGCGCGCGTACTGGGCGCGCCGGCTGTTGCGTACGCGGCCGAACCGGGCGCGCCCCTCGTCGGTGAGGCGGACCAGCACGGCCCGCCCGTCGGCCGGGTCCGGCTCGCGGGCGATCAGGCCGAGCTCCTCCAGGGCGCGCAGCTGCCGGCTCATCGTCGCCTTGCCCACGCCGAAGTAGCCGGCGAGTTCGGTGGCCCGCTGCTGTCCCGCGTCGGCGAGGCCGACGAGCAGGCCGTACGCGGCCGCCTCCAGCTCCGGGTGGACCTCCCGTGCCAGCTCGCCGGACGTGGCACGGGCGCGGCGCAGAAAGACCGCCAACTCCCGCTCCAGGGCGAGGAACACCTGGTCCACACCACTGGGTTCGTCCGTCCCGGCCATCCCGTCGGCTCCGGTGTTGTGCACGTCAGCGCCCTCTCCGCTTTCCGGACCGTGAAAGTTTCTTCCAGCGTCGGCCGAAGCCGCAGCTTGACCAGTATTTCGCAGGATTAGACCAACGGAAGCCCGGCTCCCCTCTTTGCCGCATGCATCTACGCGCGTACCGTCGTTGACGCGCTTCTGGCATGACCACGCCACGCCGCTCGACAGCTCGGCCACACGACCGCTCGGCACGACCCACTCCACGCCCTCCGGCGTGGCCACCTGTCCCGCTCCGCTCCGCGCCCTCCGCAGTATCCCGCGGTGCGCCGCGGCCTGCCCCGCCGGTCCCCCTCAGGTCAGTCACCGAGATCCCCGGAGGCACGAATGCCCGTGCACAGATCCGGTCCCGCCACCCGCCGCCCGCGCTCCTCCGCGGCCCTGGCCGGGACGTTCCTCGCCGCCGCGGCCCTCCTCGCCGGGCTGCCGGGCACCGCCGACGCCGCCCCGTACGGCCCGGCCCCCGAACCCACCCACCCCGGCCAGGACTGGACCGGCTCCCAGATCGCCCGGCACGAGGGCGACGCGCCGGGCGAGGCGCCGCCGCCCACCCGGGCTTCCGTCGAAGGCGTCGACGTCAGCAGCCACAACGGCAACGTCGCGTGGCAGACCCTGTGGAACAGCGGAGTCCGCTTCGCCTACGTCAAAGCCACCGAGTCCACCAGCTACACCAACCCGTACTTCGCGCAGCAGTACGACGGCTCCTACGACGTCGGCATGATCCGCGGCGCCTACCACTTCGCCACGCCGGACACCTCCAGCGGCGCGGCCCAGGCCAACTACTTCGTGGACCACGGCGGCGGCTGGTCCAAGGACGGCCGGACCCTGCCCGGCGCCCTCGACATGGAGTACAACCCGTACGGCTCGACCTGCTACGGCAAGAGCCCGTCCGGCCTGGTCAGCTGGATGAAGGACTTCTTCGCCACCTACAAGGCGCGCACCGGCAGGGACGCCCCCGTCTACACCTCCACCAACTGGTGGAAGCAGTGCACCGGCAACTACACCGGCTTCGGCTCCGTCAACCCCCTGTGGATCCCCCGCTACGGCACCTCGGCCGGCGAACTCCCGGCGGGCTGGGACTTCCACACCATCTGGCAGTACACGTCGTCGGGCACCACGGTCGGCGACCGGAACCGGTTCAACGGGGCGTATGAGCGGTTGAAGGCATTCGCCAACGGGTGAGCCACGCGACGGGCCCCGGCGCGGGGCGCGCCGGGGCCCGGGTCGGCGTACGCCGTCACCCGCGGTCGAACTCCGCCGTGTCCAGAGTCAGGCCGACGACCGTTTCGGTCAGATCGACCGGCTCACCGAAGTCGAGGGTCAGGTAGTGGTGGTACTTCCCGTCCTTGGGCAGCGTGTAACGACGCCACGTGCCCGAATAGGGGTCGACGATGAGGTAGACCGGGACTTCGGCCACCGCGTAGGCCTTCAGCTTGAGGCCGTAGTCGTTGCGCGAGGTACCCCTGGAGATGACTTCGGCAACGAATTCGATGTCCTGGTACTGCCAGAGCCCCTTCTCCTTCTCCGCGCCCTCCCGTAGCGCGACCACGTCGCAAGCGAAACCGTTGAGGCGGCCGGGGAAGTCGATGCGGACATCGGACTTGACCCGCTTCCTCGGATAGCGGGTCCGCAACTGATCGTAGATCGCGGCGATGATGTCCCAGTGGTTGTCCCGCTGCGGCGACATGACGACGGCCCCCTCGACGATCTCTGCTTTAAAGCCCTCGGGGACGGGCATCCGCTCCAGCCAGTCGAACATCGCGTCCAGGCTGAACTCGTCGCTCTCGGCCATCTCGATCTCGATCCCGTTGTCGGTCAGCTCGATGGTCACCGTGCGCTCCTCCCCACCGCCGCGAAGTGCGGGCAGTCGCGCAGTACAACGATACGCACGGTGACCGGGACACGCGCGGCCCGGAGCCCCCGTGTCAGGGAACCCCGGGCCACCGTGGCCGGCCGCGTCCGTCACGCCGCGACCGGGACCTCCGGGGCGGCCGGGGCCGAGGCCGGGGTCAGGGCCAGGTCGAGGACCTGGCGGACGTCGGAGACCGGGTGGACGTCCAGCCTCTCCAGGATCTCGGCGGGGACGTCGTCCAGGTCCGGCTCGTTGCGCTTGGGTATGACCACGGTCGTGATGCCCGCCCGGTGCGCCGCGAGCAGCTTCTGCTTGACGCCGCCGATCGGCAGCACCCGGCCGGTCAGCGAGACCTCGCCGGTCATCGCCACGTCCGGGCGCACCTGCCGCCCGGAGAGCAGCGAGGCCAGCGCCGTCGTCATCGTCACGCCCGCGCTCGGCCCGTCCTTCGGGACCGCGCCCGCCGGTACGTGCAGGTGGACGCCGCGCTCCTTCAAGTCACCGACCGGCAGCTCCAGTTCCGCGCCGTGCGAGCGCAGGAAGGACAGCGCGATGTGCGCGGACTCCTTCATCACGTCGCCCAGCTGGCCGGTGAGCTGGAGACCGGACGCGCCGGTCTCCGGGTCGGCGAGCGAGGCCTCCACGTACAGCACGTCGCCGCCCGCGCCGGTGACCGCGAGGCCGGTGACCACGCCCGGTACGGACGTCCGCCGCTCGGCCGGGTCCTGTGCCGACTCCGGGGTGTGGTGCGGCCGCCCGATCAGCGGGCGCAGTTCGTCCACGCCGACCGTGAAGGGCAGGTCGCGCTCGCCCAGTTCGCTCTGGGCCGCGGCCTTGCGCAGCAGCCGCCCGACGGCCCGCTCCAGATTCCGTACGCCCGCCTCGCGGGTGTACTCACCGGCCAGCTTGTGCAGCGCGTCGTCCGTGAGCGTGACCTCGCCGGACTCCAGGCCGGCCCGCTCCAGCTGGCGCGGCAGCAGGTGGTCCCGGGCGATGACCACCTTCTCGTCCTGGGTGTAGCCGTCCAGCCGGACCAGCTCCATGCGGTCGAGCAGCGGCTCCGGTATGGCCTCCAGGACGTTGGCGGTGGCCAGGAAGACCACGTCGCTCAGGTCCAGCTCGACCTCCAGGTAGTGGTCCCTGAAGGTGTGGTTCTGCGCCGGGTCGAGGACTTCGAGGAGGGCGGCGGCGGGGTCGCCCCGGAAGTCCGAGCCGACCTTGTCGATCTCGTCGAGGAGGACGACCGGGTTCATCGACCCCGCCTCCTTGATGGCGCGCACGATGCGGCCGGGCAGCGCGCCGACGTACGTACGCCGGTGGCCGCGGATCTCCGCCTCGTCCCGTACGCCGCCGAGCGCGACCCGTACGAACTTGCGGCCCATGGAGCGGGCCACGGACTCCCCCAGCGAGGTCTTGCCGACGCCGGGCGGGCCGACCAGGGCCAGCACGGCGCCGCCGCGGCGCCCGCCGACCAGACCGAGGCCGCGGTCCGCGCGCCGCTTGCGCACGGCCAGGTACTCGGTGATGCGCTCCTTGACGTCCTCCAGGCCGGCGTGGTCGGCGTCCAGGATCTCCTTGGCGCCGGGGATGTCGTACGCGTCCTCCGTGCGCTCGTTCCACGGCAGCTCCAGCACCGTGTCCAGCCAGGTCCTGATCCAGCTGCCCTCGGGGCTCTGGTCGCTGGACCGCTCCAGCTTGTCGACCTCCTTGAGGGCCGCCTTGCGGACGTCGTCGGGCAGCTGGGCGGCCTCGACGCGGGCGCGGTAGTCCTCGCCCTCGTCCTCCGGGTCGCCGTTCAGCTCGGCCAGCTCCTTGCGGACGGCCTCCATCTGGCGGCGCAGCAGGAACTCGCGCTGCTGCTTGTCGACGCCCTCCTGGACGTCCTTGGCGATGGACTCCGCCACGTCCTGCTCGGCGAGGTGCTCGCGCAGCGCTTCGGTGGCCTGCTTCAGCCGCGCCACCGGGTCGGTGGTCTCCAGCAGCCGCACCTTCTGCTCGGTGCTCAGGAACGGCGAGTAGCCGGAGTTGTCCGCGAGCTGCGAGACGTCCTCGATCTGCTGGACGCGGTCCACGACCTGCCAGGCGCCGCGCTTCTTGAGCCAGTCGGTGGCGAGCGCCTTGTACTCCTTGACCAGCTCGGTGACGGCACCGGGCAGGGGTTCGGGCACCGTCTCCTCGACGGTGGCGCCCTCCACCCACAGTGCGGCGCCGGGGCCGGTGGTGCCCGCGCCGATCTGCACGCGGCCGAGACCGCGGATCAGCGCGCCGGGGTCGCCGTCGGAGAGGCGGCCGACCTGCTCGACGCGGCCGAGCACGCCGATGGCCGCGTATGCGCCGTCGACGCGGGGCACAAGCAGCACTCGCGGTTTGTTGCCCGGTGAGGCGGCGGACTGCGCGGCCTCCACCGCGGCTCGTACGTCCGCTTCGGAAAGGTCCAGGGGCACCACCATGCCGGGCAGCACGACCTCGTCGTCCAGGGGCAGCACGGGCAGGGTGAGCGGGGTGGGCGTCGAAGCCATGATCTTCCCTCCGGCAGGCAAGTTGAGCAGTACTCACTCAATGCTTGTGAGTCGTGGGATGTTCCCCTGGGAGTGTTCGCTGTGAGCGATCATTCGCGGGCTGGGTTGGGCGGGGCTCGCCCGACGCCTACGGCCCGGCGGGGGTGGGCGTTGTTGCGCGCGGGGTCCGGTGGTGGGGGCTCGGGCCCACGCAGGGGTCACTCTCCCCCAGCCTTCGGCCGGGGGACTCCCCACGACACCGTGTACGGCAACGGGGAATGTAGGTGTGAACCCAGATACCCGGCTGCTCTGCGGGGAGGCCCCTGCGTGGACCCAAGCCCGGCCGGATTGCGGCTACCCCGCCGCTATGGCTGGGCGCTTCACAGACTTCAGGCGCCGGCCCGGCCGGTATTCAGCTGTGTCAGCCCTGCGCCATGTGCATCAGTTCCCACACGTGGCCGTCGGGGTCCTGGAAGCTGACGCCGTACATGGGGCCTGCTTCCATGGCGGGCTTCCAGGGGGTGGCGCCGGCGGCCAGGGCCTTGGACAGGAGGGTGTCGGCTTCCTCGCGGCTGTCGCAGGACAGGCAGGTGAGGACTTCCTTGGTCTTGGCGGCGTCGCTGATGTCACCGTTGATGAACTCCTGGAAGCGGGCTTCCTGGAGGAGCATCACGCAGATGTTGTCCTCGACGACCACGCACAGCGTCTGCTCGTCGGAGAACTGCGGGTTGAACTCGAAGCCGAGGCGGGTGAAGAAGTCGCGGGACACGGCGACATCCTTGACCGGCAGGTTGACGAAGATCATTCGCATGGTGTGCCTCTTCCTGACGGAGCGGGGCCCCGGCCTTCGCGGCCGGGTGCGACCCTCGCTCCACCTCCCCGTCGTGCGGTGGAGAAGCGTGTTCAGGAAGCTAGCAACGGGCACTGACAATCGGCTTCGGGCGCGGGGCGCGGGGGCGTCGCAGGAGGGGCCAGGCGAGCGTTCCGAGGATGAGGGCGAGGAAGTGGCCGGAGTCGCTGACGGGGTCGCCGGACACCAGCAGGTTGCTGACGGCGAACCAGGTCACGCCCGCCAGGAGCGGCCACCGGGCCCAGGCGGGCAGCAGGCCCGCCAGTGCGCCCGTACAGGTCATCACGCCGAAGCTGATGCCGTAGTCGAGGCGTCGCAGGGAGTCGGCGGGGAGGTGGCCCAGGGCGACCGCGGCGCCGACCGGGAGTTCGGTGGCGAGCGTCGCGACGGCGTGGCCGCCGAAGAAGACCGCGGCCGTCCGCAGGGCACCGGCCCGGCGTTCCAGGGCCGTCAGAACAAGCAGGAAGGCGATGGCGTACGCGGAGGTCATGCCGCCGGCGATCCACAGGGCGCTGGCGACGAGTACCGCCAGGGGCGCCTGCGCCAGGTGCTCGACGTCCGTGCTGGAGCTCTGGAGCAGGGCGTGGACCAGTTCGGGGTCGGCGTGCTCGGCGAAGAGTGAGGTCGCGACGAGGAGGAGGGTGTAGACGAAGGTGAAGGGGGTGCTGCGGGGGCCGGGGAGCAGGCGCCAGGGGCGGATCCGTGCGGGCTGGAAGAGCCGTATGGCGGCGGAGGCCGGGGCCGGGGCGGCCGCGGAGGCCGGGGCGGCGGCCGGAGTGGCCGCGGCCGCCGGTGGCTCTGCGCGCTGTCTGGGTACTCCGTCGAGAGGTGCCGCCTCTCTCGTCGCCGTTCCCGCGAAAGAGGCTGTTTGCCCGGTGGGGGCTCCCCCGAAGGGTGTCGTCTCCTCGGAGGCGTCTGCCGTGTCTGCCCGGCTCACTGGTGCCCGGCCCCTTCCGTTCCTGGCGCTGACGCTTCCCGCGGGCGTGCGTCCTTGTGTGGGCCCCCGTCCACTGAAGATCTACGTGAGGGACAGCCTGCACGCTCAATCCATGAGCGAGCTGTGTCCGTGATGTGTGTCACGCGTGAAGGGTGCGCGGCGCGCGGCTGTTAACCCGTTGGACCCGTGCCGCTTCGGTTGGCCAGGATGGCCGCCATGTCTCACCCCGCGCACGCCCTGCACGTACCCGGTCCGCCCTCGCCCGGCAGCGGGCCGCGGGTCCTCGACCGGCGGGAGGGCCCGTACGGCGAGGTCGTCCTGCGGCAGCGGGGCGAGCACTTCGAGATCATCGCCAACGGGTGCTTTCTGATGGACACCTCGGACGGGCGGTCGGAGCGGCTTCTGGTGGATGCGGCGCTTGCGGAACTGGCGGGTCGGGCGGATGACGCGCGGCCGTTGCCCCATGTGCTGATCGGTGGGCTGGGGGTCGGGTTTTCGCTGGTCAGGGCGGTGGAGGGGGCTCGGTGGGGGCGGATCACGGTGGTGGAGAGGGAGCCGGCGGTCATCGACTGGCACCGTGACGGGCCGCTGTCCGCCCTGTCCGGGGCGGCGCTGGCCGATGTCCGTACCGAGATCGTCGCCGCCGATCTGGTCGGGTACGTGCGGGCGGGCGCCGGGCCGCGCACGTTCGACGCGCTGTGCCTGGACATCGACAACGGGCCGGAGTGGACCGTCACGGAGGACAACGGCGGCCTCTACTCCCCCGCCGGTCTCGCGGCCTGCCGGGAGCGGCTGACGCCCGGCGGTGTGCTCGCCGTGTGGTCGGCGCAGCCGTCGTCCGCGTTCGAGGACGCGCTGCGTTATGCCGGGTTCACCGGTGTACGTACCGAAGAGATCCCCGTTGTCCGAGGCGTCCCGGACGTGGTGCACCTCGCGCGCAAGGGCGCGTAGCCGACGGTCACACCCTGCCCTTACGCTGCTGCCCAGCAGTACGCGACCATGCAGCACGGGGACACGCAGGGGCGGGCGATGGATCAGACGCAGACCACCCAGGGCGGCACCGCCGCGGCCATGCCCGGCGCCCAGCGCCGGATCCTCGTCGTGGAGGACGACCCGACCATCGTGGACGCCATCGCGGCCCGGCTGCGCGCCGAGGGTTTCCAGGTGCAGACCGCCACCGACGGTCCGTCCGCGGTGGACACCGCCGAGGCGTGGCAGCCGGACCTGCTGGTCCTGGACGTGATGCTGCCGGGCTTCGACGGGCTGGAGGTGTGCCGCCGGGTGCAGGCGCGGCGGCCGGTGCCCGTCATGATGCTCACCGCGCGTGACGACGAGACGGACATGCTGGTCGGCCTGGGCGTCGGCGCGGACGACTACATGACCAAACCGTTCTCCATGCGGGAGCTGGCGGCCCGGGTGCATGTGCTGCTGCGGCGCGTGGAGCGCGCGGCGCTGGCCGCGCACACGCCGCGCAGCGGCATCCTGCGCCTGGGTGAGCTGGAGATCGACCACGCGCAGCGCCGGGTGCGGGTGCGCGGCACCGACGTACACCTGACGCCGACGGAGTTCGACCTGCTGGTGTGCCTGGCCAACACGCCGCGCGCGGTGCTCTCCCGCGAGCAGCTGCTGGCCGAGGTCTGGGACTGGGCGGACGCCTCCGGCACCCGTACGGTCGACAGCCACATCAAGGCGCTGCGCCGCAAGATCGGCGCGGAGCGCATCCGTACGGTCCACGGCGTCGGGTACGCGCTGGAGACCCCGCCGGTATGACGGCACCCACCCGCCGCCGGCCGGCCGCCGAGAAGGAGCGGGCCGGACACCGGGCCCGCAAGCGCGCCCGGGAGCGTCCCTGGGACGGGCTGGACAGCCTGCGGGACCGGGTCTGGATCCCGCTGTGGCGGCGCATCTGGGAGGGTCTGCGTCCGCTGGACCCGTACCGCTCGGTCAAGGCGGCGCTCGGCGCGCTGGTCATCGTCTCGGTGATCCTCACGACGCTGCTGGTGTTCGTCGCCGTCCACTCCGAGACCGAGCTGCGGGTCATCACGGTCTTCTCGATCATCGCCTCGCTGCTGGTCACCCAGTTCGTCGCGCAGGGCCTGACCGCGCCGCTGGACGACATGACGGACGTGACGCGGGCGATGGCGGACGGCGACTACACCCGCCGGGTGCGCGGCGGGCGGCGCGACGAGTTCGGTGACCTGGCCGACGCCTTCAACCGGATGGCCGCCGACCTGGAGGCGGTGGACACCCACCGCAAGGAGCTGGTCGCCAACGTCTCGCACGAGCTGCGTACCCCGATAGCGGCCCTGCGCGCCGTCCTGGAGAACGTGGTGGACGGTGTCTGCGAGCCCGATCCGGAGACGATGCGCACGGCCCTGAAGCAGACGGAGCGGCTGGGGCGGCTGGTCGAGCACCTCCTCGACCTGTCCCGGCTGGACAACGGCGTGGTGCCGCTGCACTCCCGCCGCTTCGAGGTGTGGCCGTACCTCTCCGGGGTGCTCAAGGAGGCCAACATGAGCCGCGGCGCCTCCACGCTCTCGGGGCTCGCCGGTTCCGGCACGCACACCCGTACGGACGTGCATCTGCATCTGGACGTCTCGCCGCCGGAGCTGACCGCGTACGCGGACGCCGAGCGGCTCCACCAGGTCGTCGCGAACCTGATCGACAACGCCATCAAGCACAGCCCGCGGCACGGCCGGGTCACGGTGCTGGCGCGGCACGGCGAAACGCCCGGGGGCCTGGAGCTGGAGGTGCAGGACGAGGGGCCGGGCATCCCGGAGGCCGAGCGGCACCACGTCTTCGAGCGCTTCAATCGGGGCGACCCGGCGGCGCCGGGGCCGGGCAGCGACGGCGGTACGGGGCTGGGTCTGGCCATCGCGCGCTGGGCGGTGGATCTGCACGGCGGGCGGATCCGGGTGGCGGAATCGCCTCGCGGCTGCCGCATCCGCGTCACTCTTCCGGGAAGCGACGCCATCCGAGGTTGACGTCGGGTGACGTAGGGTCGGTGGCGGAAACACACCGTGCCGGGCGCGGCGGCGATGCCGCCTACCCGCACGCAGGTGAACCTGGTGTGTTTCCCATCCCGTCATGCCCCGAAACCCGCTGCCGAATGTGACGTGCACGACGACTGACGGCCCCGGACTGCACCAAAGGTCCGGAGAGGCGTAGCCTTTATTCCCGCTGTCCACCACCTTAGGAAGCGGAAGAGGGCGGTTGCCGCCGTGTCGCCACAGTCCCCCAACAGCTCGAGCACTTCGACTGACCAAGAGGGGCAGGGTAAGAACCCTGCTGCCGCGTTCGGTCCGAATGAGTGGCTCGTCGATGAGATCTACCAGCAGTACCTCCAGGACCCGAACTCGGTAGACCGAGCCTGGTGGGACTTCTTCGCCGACTACAAGCCGGGAGCGGGCGCCACGACGCCGGCCCCGGCGAGTGAAGGCAGCCCCGCCACTCCGGCCTCCGGAACGACCCAGGCCGCCGCTCCGGCGGCGCCGAGCGCGCCCGCGGCACCCGCCGCACCACAGCCCGCGCCGCAGGCAGCCGCGCCCGCCGCGGCGCAGCCCGCCGCTCCGGCCAAGCCGGCCGCGAGCGCCCCGGCTCCCGCCAAGGCCGCTCCGGCGAAGACCGCACCCGCCAAGCCCGCTGCCAAGAAGGACGACGTGAAGGCCGACGAGGCGCCCGCGGGCCCGGAACTGGTCACCCTGCGTGGCCCCTCCGCGGCCGTCGCGAAGAACATGAACGCCTCTCTGGAGCTGCCCACGGCCACGTCCGTGCGCGCCGTCCCGGTGAAGCTGCTGTTCGACAACCGCATCGTCATCAACAACCACCTCAAGCGCGCCCGCGGTGGGAAGGTCTCCTTCACCCACCTGATCGGGTACGCGATGGTGCAGGCCCTCAAGGCCATGCCGTCGATGAACCACTCCTTCCAGGAGAAGGACGGCAAGCCGACGCTGGTCAAGCCCGAGCACATCAACCTCGGCCTGGCCATCGACCTGGTGAAGCCCAACGGTGACCGCCAGCTCGTCGTCGCGGCGATCAAGAAGGCGGAGACGCTCAGCTTCTTCGAGTTCTGGCAGGCGTACGAGGACATCGTCCGCCGCGCCCGCAACAACAAGCTGACGATGGACGACTTCACCGGGGTCACCGCGTCGCTGACGAACCCGGGCGGCATCGGCACCGTCCACTCCGTGCCCCGTCTGATGCCCGGCCAGGGCCTCATCGTCGGTGTGGGCGCGATGGACTACCCGGCGGAGTTCCAGGGCACCTCGCAGGACACCCTGAACAAGCTGGGCATCGCCAAGGTCATGACGCTGACCAGCACGTACGACCACCGCGTGATCCAGGGCGCCGCCTCCGGCGAGTTCCTGCGCGTGATGAACCAGCTGCTGCTCGGCGAGAACGGCTTCTTCGACGACATCTTCAAGTCGCTGCGCATCCCCTACGAGCCGGTGCGCTGGCTGCGCGACATCGACGTCAGCCACGACGACGACGTCACCAAGGCGGCCCGGGTCTTCGACCTGATCCACGCCTACCGGGTGCGCGGCCACGTCATGGCCGACACCGACCCGCTGGAGTACGAGCAGCGCAAGCACCCCGACCTCGACATCATCGAGCACGGGCTGACGCTGTGGGACCTGGAGCGCGAGTTCGCCGTCGGCGGCTTCGCCGGCAAGACCATGATGAAGCTGCGCGACATCCTGGGCGTGCTGCGCGACTCGTACTGCCGCACCACCGGCATCGAGTTCATGCACATCCAGGACCCGAAGCAGCGCAAGTGGATCCAGGACCGGGTCGAGCGCGGGCACTCCAAGCCGGAGCGCGAGGAGCAGCTGCGCATCCTGCGCCGGCTGAACTCCGCCGAGGCGTTCGAGACGTTCCTGCAGACGAAGTACGTCGGCCAGAAGCGGTTCTCCCTGGAGGGCGGCGAGTCCGTCATCCCGCTGCTGGACGCGGTCATCGACTCGGCCGCCGAGTCGCGCCTGGACGAGGTCGTCATCGGCATGGCCCACCGCGGCCGGCTGAACGTCCTCGCCAACATCGTCGGCAAGTCGTACGCGCAGATCTTCCGCGAGTTCGAGGGCAACCTCGACCCGAAGTCGATGCACGGCTCCGGCGACGTGAAGTACCACCTGGGCGCCGAGGGCACCTTCACCGGCCTGGACGGCGAGCAGATCACGGTCTCGCTGGCCGCCAACCCCTCGCACCTCGAAGCGGTCGACCCGATCGTCGAGGGCATCTCCCGCGCCAAGCAGGACATCATCGGCAAGGGCGGCACGGACTTCACCGTCCTGCCCGTCCAGCTGCACGGTGACGCGGCGTTCGCGGGCCAGGGCGTGGTCGCCGAGACGCTGAACATGTCGCAGCTGCGCGGCTACCGCACCGGCGGCACCGTGCACATCGTCATCAACAACCAGGTCGGCTTCACCGCCGCGCCGGAGTCGGCCCGCTCCTCCATGTACGCCACGGACGTGGCCCGCATGATCGAGGCGCCGATCTTCCACGTGAACGGTGACGACCCGGAGGCCGTGGTGCGGGTCGCGCGCCTCGCCTTCGAGTTCCGCCAGGCGTTCAACAAGGACGTCGTCATCGACCTGATCTGCTACCGGCGCCGCGGTCACAACGAGACCGACAACCCGGGCTTCACGCAGCCGCTGATGTACGACCTGATCGACAAGAAGCGCTCGGTGCGCAAGCTCTACACCGAGTCGCTGATCGGCCGTGGCGACATCACGCTGGAGGAGGCCGAGCAGGCCCTCCAGGACTTCCAGGGCCAGCTGGAGAAGGTCTTCACGGAGGTCCGCGAGGCCACCACCGCGCCGGCCGCCCCCGAGGTGCCGGAGCCGCAGGCCGAGTTCCCGGTCACGGTGGAGACCGCGATCTCCCAGGAGGTCGTCAAGCGGATCGCCGAGTCCCAGGTCAACATCCCCGAGCGGGTCACCGTCCACCCGCGCCTGCTGCCGCAGCTGCAGCGCCGCGCGGCCCAGGTGGAGGACGACACGATCGACTGGGGTACGGGCGAGACCCTCGCCTTCGGCTCCCTGCTGATGGAGGGCACCCCGGTCCGCCTGTCGGGCCAGGACTCCCGCCGCGGCACCTTCGGCCAGCGCCACGCGGTGCTGGTGGACCGGGAGACCGGCGAGGACTACACCCCGCTGCTCTACCTGTCCGAGGACCAGGCGCGCTTCAACGTCTACGACTCGCTGCTGAGCGAGTACGCGGCGATGGGCTTCGAGTACGGCTACTCGCTCGCCCGCCCCGAGGCGCTGGTCATGTGGGAGGCGCAGTTCGGTGACTTCGTCAACGGCGCGCAGACCGTCGTCGACGAGTTCATCTCCTCGGCCGAGCAGAAGTGGGGCCAGACCTCCGGCGTCACGCTGCTGCTGCCGCACGGCTACGAGGGCCAGGGCCCGGACCACTCCTCGGCCCGGATCGAGCGCTTCCTCCAGCTGTGCGCGCAGAACAACATGACCGTCGCCATGCCGACGCTCCCGTCGAACTACTTCCACCTGCTGCGCTGGCAGGTGCACAACCCGCACCACAAGCCGCTGGTCGTCTTCACCCCGAAGTCGATGCTGCGTCTGAAGGCCGCGGCGTCGAAGACGGCGGAGTTCACCACGGGCGGCTTCCGGCCGGTGATCTCGGACGACGCGGCGAAGGCCGAGGACGTCACGAAGGTCGTCTTCTGCTCCGGCAAGGTCTACTACGACCTGGAGGCGGAGCGGGTCAAGCGCGGTGCGTTCGACACGGCGCTGGTCCGTATCGAGCGGCTGTACCCGCTGCCCGGCAAGGAGCTCCAGGCGGAGATCGCCAAGTACCCGAACGCGGGCAAGTACCTGTGGATGCAGGAGGAGCCGGCGAACCAGGGTGCGTGGCCGTTCCTGGGTCTGAACCTGATCGACCACCTGGACCTGTCCGTCGGTGCCGATGTGCCGCACGGCGAGCGTCTGCGCCGCATCTCGCGGCCGCACTCCTCGTCGCCGGCCGTGGGCTCGGCCAAGCGCCACCAGGCCGAGCAGGCCGCGCTGATCGCCGAGACGTTCGACGCGTAAAGCCGGTACCACCGGTGTGAAAGCCCGGGGCCCCGCCGCGAACGACCGACGTTCGCTGCGGGGCCCCGGGCCGTTCTGTGCGCGGGGTCAGACCGGCTGGGGCTCGAAGTCCCAGTACGGGCGGCGCCGGCGGCGTGCGGAGAGGGTGTGCGGGTGTTCGGCGCCGAGGGTCTCGGTGAGCTGCTGTACGGCCTGCTGCTCCAGCTTGGACGCCTCCTGGCCGCGCCGCAGTGCCCGCAGGTCGTCGGCGAGTGCCGTCCGGACGGAGAGCGTCAGCGGGTGGGTGTCGCCGAGCACCCGCTTGGCGCGCTCCAGCGTGTCCCGGCTCAGCTGCGCGGCGCTCTCCTCGTCGTCGACGCGGTTGCGGGCGCCGGCGGCGTTCAGGGCGCAGCCCAGCGTCCAGGGGTGGTCGGGGCCCACCGCCCGGGTCATGCCGCGGAGGGCCTGTTCGGCGATGGCCAGCGCGTTGTCCCGCTCGCCGAACTCCCAGCACACCAGGCCGGTGTTGCCGAGCGCGCCGACCGTGAACGGGTGGGCCTCGCCGACCAGGGTGCGGTAGCGGGCGGCGGCCTCCTCGCCCAGTTCCCTGGCCTTGCCGAGGTCGCCGTGCTCCCGCAGGAACGTGGCGTAGTTGGTCTGCATCATGAGCGTCTCCGGGTGCCGGGGGCCGTGCACCCGGCGGGAGCGGTCCACGACGTCGCCCATCAGTCCGTCGGCCTGGGTCACGGCGCCGGAGCGGCGCAGGCACAGCGCGAGGTTGTGCTCGGCGCGCAGGGTGAGCGGCGTGTGCTTACCCATGACCTGGTGGTAGAGACGTACGTTCAGCTCCTGGCGGGACAGTGCGTCGGTGTAGCGGCCGAGCAGGCGCAGCATCCGGGCGTAGGAGTAGGCGGCGCCGAGGGTGAGGTGGTGCCGGGCGCGCAGTTCGCGCTCCCAGACGAGCAGCACCTCGCCGAAGAGTTCCAGGGCGTCCTGGTAGCGGCCCACGGCGCTGAGCGCCGAGGCGAGGTTGCTGCGTGAGGAGAGCGTGAGCGGGGCTTCGGCGCCGAGGAGTTCCGTACGGCCGCGGACGACCGAATCGAAGATCTCCAGCGCCTGTCCGTAGGAGCCGAGCGCCATCAGGGTGCCGGCGAGGCCGTCCTGTGCGCGCAGCAGCGCGCCGTCGCCCGGCTCCCGTTCGGCGGTCAGCTCTTCGACGATGGCGCTGCCGACGGCTTCGGCCTCCCGGTAGCGGCCCAGCCTGCGCAGCATGTTGGCGTGCTGGTGGGTGACCACGAGCATGGTGCGCTGGGTGGGGGCGATGCGGGTACGCCAGCGGGACAGGAACTGCTCGCACAGCCGCAGGCCGATGCGGTACTCGCCGCGGACCCGGAGGTACTCGACGCAGTTCAGCAGCAGTTCCTGGACGGAGGTCTCCGGGCTGTCCAGGACGCCGGCCGGCTCCAGGTGCGGGATGAGGGCGGCGTACTGCTCCCAGGTCCGGGTGTCGGACGGGCTCTGCGGGTCGGCGGTGGCCAGCACCCGGCAGGCCGTGGCGGACATGCCGTCCCGCTCGTCCTCGGCCATGTCGCTGCGCAGGAACCGGTGGTAGAGCCGGTGCATCTGCGCGGTCTCGACGGCGGGGTCCGAGGTGGTCTGGGCGACCTGGTAGTCCAGGCGTACGGCGGTGGACTCGGTCAGCCGGCGCAGGGCGGTGTTCCAGGCGATGGGCTCGGCCGCCAGGTCGGCGAGGTATTCGGGCAGGTCGCCGCGCCGGGCGCGGGCGAGCATGGGCACGGGGATCGCGTCGGGTGCGAAGAACGCGAACAGTTTGAGCAGTTCGACGGCGGCGGGGCTGCGCTCGCGCAGGGTGTTCAGCGTTATGGCCCAGCTGGTCTGGAAGGCCATCGGGTAGTCGGTGGAGATGCGGATGCCGACCAGGCTCGGTTCGCCGCGGCGGATCAGCTCGATGTACTCCTTGGGCGCCATCGGGTTGGCGTCCAGCCAGGCCGCGGTCTGGGCGAGCAGCAGCGGCAGGTCCTGCACGGCGTCGGCGAGCAGGTCGGCTTCCATGTTGGTCAGGCGCGGGGCGCGCCGCCGCGCGTAGGCGACGGACTCGATACGGGTGAAGGGCAGCACCTCGATCTCCTGGGCGCTGCCGGATCCGGACCAGTCGCGGGTGAGGGTGGTGATCAGGACGTGCCCGCGGCCGTCCGGTACCAGGTCCTCGATCTGCTCCATGTCGTCGGCGCTGTCGAAGATCAGCAGCCAGCGGCGGTACGGGCGGCCGACGCGCAGCGCCTCGTGGACGGCGCGGATCCGGTCGCCCAGCTCCTGGCCGACGGGCAGGCCGAGGCGGGTGGCCAGCTCGGCGAGCTGTTCGCGGGCCGCGCCCCGGTTGGTGGCGCTGATCCACCAGACGACGTCGTAGTCGTTGCCGAAGCGGTGGGCGTACTCGGCGGCGATCTGGCTCTTGCCGACGCCGGAGATGCCGTACAGGGCGATCCGGGTCTCCAGCGGCTGGCCGAGGCCGGGCACCGGGCCCGCCAGCTTGCCGTGCAGCTCCTCCAGCGCGGTGTCGCGGCCGGTGAAGCGGTTGTTGCGGCGGGGGATGTTCCAGATCTCGGGCGGGTCGTTGGGGAAGCGCGGCGCGTTGGCGGCGGGGTCGGCGGGGCGCCGGCCGGCGGTGGGGACGCCGAGGCGGTTCAGGACGCGGCGGTTGGCCTCGACGGCGTCCAGGTCGCGCAGGTCGGCGGGGCGCAGTACGGAGGCGGTGGCGGGCAGCCGCTGGGTGGCGACGCTGACGGCGGCGAACCGGTCGGCGTGGTCCGGTACGACCTCCTGGAGGGCGGTCGTCCACTCGTCGTGCGTCTTGGGGCCCAGCTTGAAGTACCAGTCGTCGAGCACCATCAGCAGGCGGCCCTCGGCCGCGAGCAGCCCGGCCAGTTCCTCGGTGAGGGGGCTGTCGGCCGGGGGGTCCCAGCGGAGCATGGTGGTGCCGTGCCCGAGCTGTTCCAGCTGGTGCGAAATCCATGCCGCCCACGGCCGGTTGAACCCCGCATAGCTGATGGTGATGTGTTCTGCGGAGCCGGTGGTACCGGACTGATCGGCCATGCGACCGTCTCCTCGGTATGCGGTGGTTCGCGCGTGCGCGAGCTGGCTGTTCGGCACGATAGCCCAAGTATCATCCCCCGCGGCGATGCCACGTCAGGTCGTGTTTGCGGTACGCCAGTTGACGTATGCACCGGCCGCGGCGGGGTGTGGCCGCGTGGTCAGTCCACGCGGACCTCGGCGTCGAGCCGGGCGGCGATGTGCCGGATCACCCGTTCCAGGTCGGCGCAGTACACGGACGGGTTACGGAAGCCGCTGCCGCCTGCCCGGTAGCGATGGGCGTAGTTGCCGCCGCCGCAGACCGTCATCAGCGCGCAGGCGCGGCACCGGTCGCACAGGCCGTCGGCGCCGAGCCGCCGGGCGGTCATTCCGGGGTGTCCGAGCGCCTCGTCGAAGCTGTTGCGGAAGACGTCCAGACCGGTGGCGGCGGCTCCCTCGTACGCCGATTTGAGGGAGTCGACCTGCTCGATCGCGCCGTCGGTGTCGACCACGACGGCCACGACGGGTGACAGGCCGACCGCTTCGCTGGTGCTGGGGCGGCCCAGCAGCAGGCCGATGATCTCGGTGAAGAGGCGGACCCGGGGTGCGGGGTCCCGCTCGGCCCACCACAGGTCGAAGACGGTGCACAGCCAGTCGCCGTACGGGGTGCGGCCCGCCGGGCCCGGCGGCAGCGGCGGGCGGATCGTCCAGTTGGCGTGCGGGAGGAGGAAGTCGAGCATCGGGGGGCCGAGTGCGCGCAGCGAGCGGTAGACCCGGGCGGGGTCGGAGGTGAGGTCGATGGTGCACAGGATGCCCGCGAAGACGCCGGGGCGGCCGGCCAGCAGCCGGGCGGCGCGGGACGCCGCGGGCCAGGAGGGGCGGCCCGCGTGGTCGATGCGGCGGCGGTTGAGGCCCGGGGTGCCGCCGTCCAGGCTGAGGCCGATGCGGAAGCCCGCGCCGGCCAGCGTGTCGAGCACCGGCGGGGTGAGCAGGGTGCCGTTGGTCTGTACGCCCAGGTGCGCGCGGCAGCCGGCGGGCAGGGCGGCGCGCAGGGCGGCCGCCTGGGCGAGGAGCGGTCCGGGGCCGGTGAGCAGGGGTTCGCCGCCGTGCAGGTCGATGCGTATCGCGTCGAGGCCGTGGGCGCGTACGTGCTCCGCGATGCGCCGCGCGGTCTGGCGTACGGTGCCGGGCGGGGCGTGCGTCGGGCGGTCGCGCCAGCTGCGGTCGGGGCCCGCGTAGATGTAGCAGTAGGTGCAGGCGAGGTTGCAGCGGCTGTGGGTCTTCAGGACGAACTGCCGGAAGGGCACCGCGGTCCGGTGCAGGCTCTGGCACACCACGACGCCGCCCCCCTTGCCCGCGTCCGACGTCCGGGCACCCCGGAGACGGCCCGCTGTCGCCATACATGGCTCGGCCGCCGGGAGACATGCACAGGGCATCGACAACTGGCCGGATACGCGGCCTGGTTGTCCGGATACCGCTGCCCCGGGCCCGGTCGGCGTACGGCTCTCAGCGGTCGGGGTCGGGGTTGGGGTCGGGGTCCCCCGGGCCGTCGTCGTAGTAGGCCACCGCTTCCGCGGCGGATGCCCAGTTGCGCAGCAGGAGGGCCGTCACCTCCCCCAGCACCGGATGGCCCGTCCGTGCGGCCAGCGCAGCCACATCGACACCGCCGAAGTCCGGCAGCGGCTCGGCCGGCGGGCCGGATGGCTCGGCCGGTGCGGCCGGGGCCGTACCGATGACGGGGACTGTCGCCACGCTGTTCTCCTCTGGGCCTGGTGGACGGGTGTCTGCCCGCGCGTCCGAGCACGGAAACACCCGGCCGGCCGGGTCAGCCGTTCATACGGACGGATCCAGGGCGCGCATCCGCTCCCTCGTGCGCCGGGCCTCGGGACCGCTCTCCTCGGACGCGCGCTGCCACTGCTCCCAGCTCTCCCGGTAGGCCACCAGCGCCGCCTGCGGTCCCGCCGTGTCCTCCAGGACGCCGGCCCGCCGGTGGTGGGCCCGCGCCGCCAGCAGGGGGCTGCCCGCGCGGTCGGCGTCGGCCGCGGCCCGGCGGTAGCACGCGGCGGCGCGGTCGTGCCGCTCCCGGGAGCCGAAGCGCCGGTCGAGCGCGAGCTGGACGTCGCCGACCTCCAGCCAGGCTTCCGCGCCGACGGCCGGGTCGTGCGAGCTGCGCGCCGCCAGCTCCAGGACCCAGTCGGCCTCGTGCAGGTCGGCCAGGGAGGGCTGGCGGTCGTGGCGCAGCCGCAGGGCGCGTCCGAACAGGAGGCGGTGGGAGCCCAGTTCGGGGTCGTGCGGCGCGACGCGGCCGAGTGCTTCGCGCAGGACGTGCACGGCCTCGTTCGCCAGTCGTTTGCCCTGCTCGCCGGGGGGCTCCAGCCGGGCGCGCAGCAGCAGGGCCGCGCCGCGTTCGGCGAGCAGGGAGCTGTGCTCGGGCGAGTCGGGGGTGGTCAGGCGCAGTGCGGCGGCCAGCGCGTCGATCGCGGAGTCCAGGGCGCCGGGGTCGCCGGTGCGGGTGTGCACGGTCCGGTATGCCGTGGCCGTACGGCTCAGGCTCTCCGCCTCCAGGGCGGGGTCGCGCAGTTCGCGGGCGAGGGCGCGGGCGCGCTGGAGGACGGGCAGTACGGTGTCCGGGCCGGTGCCGGGGCCGAGCAGCGAGCGGGCCTGGGCCAGCTCCAGCAGCGTTTCGCAGATCTTGCGGTCGGCGGAGCCGCCCCGGCGGCGCAGCAGGACCGTGGCGGTGTCCAGGTCGGCGGTGGCGCGCAGGGCGAGCGCCCCGGTGTGCGTCTCGGTGCCCGTGTCCTCCCCGGCGGCGCGGCGCGCCTGGTCCAGCAGGACGCCGCCGCGCGCGGCGTAGATCTCGCCGGGCACCTGTTCGCCGCTGGGCCACTGTTCGAGGAGGGTGGTCAGGGCGTGCTCGGCGTCGCCGAGCGGGTCGCCGGGCCGGCCGGTTCCGGTTCCGGTCCGGGCGGCCGGGGGCAGCGCGGCCAGCCGTCGCAGCACTTCGGTACGCAGCACCATGCTCTCCAATACGCGGGGGTCGAGCAGGCTCATCAGCCCGCACGCGGTGTCGAGGTGGCGCGCGGCGTCCTCCAGCGCGCCCCGTTCACCGTCCGGGTACCCCGCGGCGCCGCGTTCCTGCGCACCGGCGTAGCGCACCCGGGCGAGCACGATCAGGGCTCTGATGCGTGCCTCGCCGTCCCCGTCCGGCGTCTGCGCCGGATCCCCGCCGACGGCTTCCGCTGCCGCCCGTACCGCCCGTTCGGCCTCCTCCAGGGCGTCCGGCTGCCGCCACTCGGCCCAGGCGTGCAGCAGCGCGCGGGCGAGGTCGGTGCCCGCGGCGGGCAGCTGGCGGGCCGCGGCGCGCAGCAGGCGCACCGCTTCGATCAAGTCGCGTACCGTGGCGTCCTGTTCGTAGCGCTCCAGCAGTGCGGCGCCCTCGGCGGCGGGCCCGTCGGGTGCGTACGGCAGCTGGACGGGTGTCCTGAGGGCCGGTTCGAAGCGGCGCAGGACCCGTTCGGATATCCGCGCGAACGGCTCGGGCACCGCGCGCTGCCCGGTCGTCGGTTCCCGGCCGCTTCCGGAGAGCATGGCGACCGCCACGGCGGGGAAGTTGCGGGCACTGCGGCCGAACGTGCGCTCGATGTACAGGGAGCAGTGCTTGAGGACCAGGGCGGCCTCGCCGGCGCTCAGGCGGCTCAGCAGCTCGTCCCGCACGCCGGGCACGAACTCGTACCAGGGACCACCTGCCACGCTCTCCCGGCCGGGCGCGGCGGCCGGGTCGGGAAGCTGCTCGATCAGGCCGCTGAGCAGCACTTCCGCGAGCTCGGCGGGGCCCGTCTGGGGCAGCATGGCGCGCTGGACGAGCTGGATGACGGGCAGCGCGAGCGGTACGGCCGACAGGTGGACGGCCAGGTGCCGGGCGTCCGGTGAGGCGCTCTGCTCGAACTCGGCGACCAGCCGGTGCGGTTCGGGGCGCTCCGGTCGGCGCGTGAGGTCCGTGCCGAGGCCGTGGTCGCAGCGTACGACGGCGGCGGCGCCACGCAGCGAGAGACCCGACTCCGCCGCGGCCAGCCGGGCCCAGGAGCCGAGGGCGGCGGGCGCGGCCGACAGGACCGGTACGGCGCGCTCACGGATGCCGTCCTGCGGGCGCCCGGCTGCGGAGGGGGCGCGGCGGCGCCGGGCGGGCCTGAAGTCCAGGGCACGGTAGGGGCCCTGGCGCCGTACGAGGGTGCCCGCGACGGCCGGGAGCAGTGAGCGCGCCCACATCCGCTGCGGCAGCGGCTGCACCACGGCGAGCGGCGCGTCGGCCGCCCACCGGTACAGCAGCCGCTGGATGCGCCCGTCGCGCCACAGCGGGCCCGCGCAGTCGCTGACGACGAGGGTGAGGTGGTGGCCCGTGGGGTCGTGCAGCTGGTCGGCGGGGCGCAGCGGGGCGCTCCGGTCGGGGCCCGCCGCGACGCCGACCTCGTCGCCGTGCGGGTGGAGGTAGTGGACCGTGACGTCGCGGAAGGCGCCGACCCGTTCGCAGACCTGCCGCAGGTCGTGCAGCATCTGCTCCCATACGGCCATGGAGGACGAGCCGTCCATCAGCAGGCGCAGGCTCGCCGCGCGGCGGCGGATGCCGCGCAGCACGGGAATGATCAGTTCGGCGTGCGCGGAGAGGTCGGCGGTGGCGTCCTCGTCGAGCTCCTGGCGGGCCGGGGCGACCGGCGGGTGGTAGCGCTGGACCGGGCGCAGGGCGCGCTGGAGCGGCAGCAGCCCGGGGAAGGCGGAGGCGACGGGGATGCCGACCTCGCCCAGCCGGCCCTGGCCGGGGCCGAGGGGGCGGTCGTCCGGCGCGGGCAGCAGCTCCACCTCCGGGCGGCGGGGGCGGTCGCGCGCGGCGGGTTCCGTACGGGACGGGGCGTCCTGGGACGGCTCGCGGCTGCGGGGGTCCACGGAGAAAGTGGCCGGTTTTGGCCTCTGCGTGGCGGACGGAACGGCCCCTTCGGCGGGTTCCCCGTCGTCGCGGGGCGGCGCGGGGGTGATCCACCGGGCCAGCCACAGCGCGTCCGCCATGGCGCGGGCGTCGGCGGGCAGCCCGGCCGCGCGCAGCCGCGCGACGATCTCACCGAGAGGGCCGAAGCCCGGTCCGCCGGCCGGCACCGCGGATCACCTGGTCCGATCCAGGGGCCGCAGCAGTTCGGCCGTCAGGCGCCGCCGCGTCTCCTCCTCGTCCTCGTCCGCCCAGCCGGCCTTCTGCGTCAGGTGGATGGCGTTGAGCAGCTGGTCGACGGCGCGTACGTCGCCGGGCTCGCGGTCCAGGAAGCGGTCGATCAGCGACTCGTAGTCGGCGGCGGCGCTCTCGCCGAAGTGCGCCCGGACCATGTCCGCGAGCCGCTCCTTGTCGGGCGTGGGGATGTTCAGATGGATGCAGCGGCGCAGCAGCGGGGCGGGGAAGTCCCGCTCGCCGTTGCTGGTCAGCACGATGAACGGGAAGGCGCGGCAGCGCACCCGGCCGTCCCGCACGGTGACATGGCCGCCGTCGTCACCGAGCACCGGCACCTCGGGGGCGGATCCGGCCAGCCGCTCCAGCTCCGGAATCCGGAACTCCCCTTCCTCCAGCACGTTGAGCAGGTCGTTCGGCAGGTCGATGTCGCTCTTGTCCAGCTCGTCGACGAGCAGGACACGCGGTTTCGCGGCGGGCAGCAGGGCCGTGCCCAGCGGGCCGAGGCGGATGTAGCGGCCGATGCCGCCGCCCGGCTCGTCCTGCGGCTCCGGGCTCCCCCCGCCCGGGACCGGACCGGCCTGCGGCCGGGCCGCGCGGGCGATCTGGAGGTCCTGGAGGCGGCCGATGGCGTCGTACTCGTACAGCCCGTCGCGCAGCGAACTGCGGCTGACGATCGACCAGTTCAGCACCCGGCCCAGGCCCAGCTCGTAGGCGACCGAATGCGCGAGGGTGGACTTGCCGCTGCCCGGCGCACCGGTGACCAGCAGCGGGCGGCGCAGGTAGAGCGCGGCGTTGACCAGCTCACGCTCGGTCTCCCCCGGCCGGTGGTAGCTGGCCTCGCGGCGCTGTACGCCGAGCCTGCGCTCGGAGGCGTGGTCGAGGGCGGCGGGCGGCGCCACCGGCGGACCGCCGTCGAAATCCCGCCACGGAGGGGGCGGCGGTAACTGCTCGATGCCGTCGTGCGGAGCCCCCGCGCCACGGTAGATGAGCCAGTCGCTCACGTCGGAACTCCTCGTCGCCGGCCGGCCATCGGGCAGAGGCGAAGGGGCCGCGGAAGAGCAACCCCGGCAAGCGTCGGCATCCGCTTCCCGCCCTCCCCGGACCCGTCCCCCTAGCAATCTCTCACGACGCTAGGACAGTAGCCAGCCGGACGGAAGGATACGGGGCGTTTTCCGGTCTCCAGGGACGTCATTGGGGCGACAATTGCGCGGCCTGGGAGAAGAGTTGGGGGATCGGGTTGCCCGGGTCGTCGTAGAGGAGCACGAGGTCGCGGGCCCAGGAGACGCCGCCCTCCGCCGCCTTGGCCCGCAGCTCACGCACCAGTTCGGGCAGCTCGGCGACCGACTTCGGCGCCCCCAGCAGCTGCCGCACCTCCCGGTGGAACTCGTCGCACACCCGGTCGCAGTCCCGCTCGTCGTGCCCCTCCGCCAGCCACAGCGCGACCGGGTGGCCGGTGTCCAGCGCCCAGCCGACAGCCTCCAGCCCGGTCCCGCCCGCCACCGACCGGCACAGGGCCGGCACCGCGCCCTCCCCCGCCTCCTCCAGCAGCCGCGACAGACCCGACGTCGAGGCGCGGGTACCGGCCGGCACCCGCAGCCCGGTCAGCCGCCCCGCCGCGGCCAGGCCCTGCCAGCGCCGCAGCCACGCCGGGTCCACCTCCTGGCGCCGCCCCTGGTCGCGCAGCACCACCGCGCGCGCCGGGCCCAGCGGGCGCAGGCGCGCGGCACGGCGCGTCGAGGCCGGTACGCGCCAGCGGTCCGCCGGTGTGTGCCAGCGCTCCTCCGGCACCGCGACCTCCAGGCGCACCCGGGCGCCGCCCGCCGCGTCGTCGGCCCGCAGCAGACGCGGACCGAGCCGCCGGAGCACCTGGTCAACGGCCTGCTCGAAGCTCATCCCGTCCCGCGACTCCTGGATCTCCACGCGCTGCCACCGGCCCTGCCCGTACCCCTCGCTGACCGACCAGTTGAACAGCTGCCGGCCGCCCATGCCGTCGTAGAACAGCGGCTCGAACTCCACCAGCAGCGCGTCGGGACGGCGCCGTACCGGCCCGATCCGCTCCCGATCCCTGGGCAGCAGCACGACCGCCTTGGCCGTCACGAACAGTTCCAGCCGCTCCGCCGCCGCGCGCATCACCGCACCCGCGTCGCCGGGGGCCTCACGCGCCTCGTCCGCCGTCCGCTGCGCGACGATGCGCAGGTAGTGCACGAAGGCACACAGCTCCGTGTACGGGTCGCTGCCCTGGTACAGCGCGCCGTGCCCGTCCCGCCAGGTACGCAGCGTCCACGGCCCGGCCCGCCCCGTACGGCCCTCCGGGTCCGCGCGGCCCAGCGCCTCGGCGACCGCGGCGGCCACCACGAGCGGGTCGCACGGCGCGGGCAGCGACGCCAGCAGGTCGAGCGCCTGGAGCCGCTCCTGCACGCCCCACAGCCGGCCGCGGCCCGACATGATCGCGTGCTGGGCGTCGAACCACGTGGGCTCGCCCGGCCCGCCGAGGTCCTGCCCCGCCCAGTGCCAGCGGTCGTGCAAACCCATCAGCGCGTGGTACGGGTCGTCGCCGAGCCCGGTGGCGCCCGGCACGAGATGGTGCGGCGCCAGCCCGCGCAACTCGGTGACCGGCACCGCGAGGCCGAGCCGGTCCTCACGGTGACTGCCCTTGACGATGCCGACGACCTCGCCGCGGTCGCAGTCCAGCAGCGGCCCGCCGGACGCGCCCGGGGTCACCCGGACATCGCTGCCGAACTGGAGGCCGCGGGCGTCGCGGGCACCGAAGCGGACGGCGATGAAGGGGTGGACATCGGCGGCGGTGTCCGGACCGCCCTCGCCGTACGCCGCTTCCGCCGCGCCGGGCCGGTCCTGATCGTGACCGCGGAAGATGAACGCGTCCTCCAGGAGCGCGGCCGGCTGGTCACTGAGCCAGGCACACGGGTGCGGCGTCTCCGGGTCGAGAAGCCGCAGGAGCGCGAGGTCGACGCGCGGGGTGGGGGCGGCGGGCCCAGAGGTGTGCCCGGCGTCGC
Organism: Streptomyces sp. CB02923; assembly: GCF_001905005.1. GTDB lineage: Bacteria > Actinomycetota > Actinomycetes > Streptomycetales > Streptomycetaceae > Streptomyces. The sequence goes on from NZ_LWKZ01000001.1 coordinate 559,272, forward strand.
CGAGGGCAGTGGCCGAGCCCGGTCTCTCATCCACAGCCGCCCCGTACGGCGGCGCGGCCTCCCCCGCGGGCGCCGGGCGGCTCAGGTCGTACTCCAGGCGCGCGGCGACCACCCGGCCGCCGAACGCCACGCCCACCTCCCCGGCCGGGCCCGTCGGACGGCGCCGGCCGTCCCCGCTCGCGAGCACATGCGCGCAGGTCAGCACCCACCCGGGAGCGACGAACACCCCACTGCCCCACAACGGAGCCGGCCGGACACCGGGCGCCGGGCGGATGGCGACGGTGGCCCGGCCCGCATGGCCCAGGAGGCGCGCGTACCTCTCGCGGTCCGCGCGCTCACCGCGTACGGACCCCTGACCGCCTTCCGGGGCCGCCATCACGCACCCGAATCGTGCGGCCCTCGGCCGTCGCCCCGGCCGCCATCCGGAATACGGCCCTCACCCGGCGCCTCCTTGCGCCGCCACGTGAGCGTCACCGACAGGTTCGCCTTGGCCTCACCGTCGGCCAGCAGCGCCACCGCCCGGCCCGGCTTGGCCGCCACCTCCACGCCGAAGCTCACACTGGTCTCGTCCGGCGCCACCCGCTCCGTCGCGGCGCGCAGGCTCGCCGCGACCCCGCCGACCAGCTCCCGCAGGCCCTCCACGCGGGCTCCGAGCGCTTCCCACGCCCCCACGTCGTCGTATTCCCCGTCCGGCTCCCCCGCGACGTCCAGCCGGGACACCCGGGCCCAGACCTCCGTCCCGTCGGGCAGCTCGATGAGATGTGCGCGATCACGCATCACGGCCTCCTGCTCCCCCTGAGCGGCAATGTCGCACTGCCCCAGGGCCGTTGACAGGTGATCAGGTTAGCCCCAGGGTGCGAGTGACGCGAGGGGTCGCGACGCCTGCCTATCCTGGCCGGGAACGTCCCGAAAACCTGGTGGAGAGCACGTGTATTTCACGGATCGCGGTATCGAGGAGCTGGAGAGCCGGCGCGGCGAGGAAGAGGTCACCCTAGGCTGGGTGGCCGAACAGCTGCGCACCTTCGTCGACCTCAACCCTGACTTCGAGGTCCCCGTCGAACGCCTGGCCACGTGGCTGGCCCGCCTGGACGACGAGGACGACGACTGACGCGCAGCGGCCCGGTGGGAGTGCGGGTTGTGCGCGGTCTGGCCGGTGGTGGGGTGGGCTCGGGCCCACGCAGGGGTCACTCCTCGACACCGTGTACGTCAACGGTGACTACATAGTGAACCCAGATACCCGGCTGCTCTGCGGGGAGACCCCTGCGTGGACCCGAGCCCGGCCGGATTGCGGCTCTCCCGCCATCGTGGCTGCAATACCCCTGCGCGCAGCGCAGGGGCCGGTGCCCGCCGCGCGCAGCGCGGTGGCTGGGTCAGGCACGCCGTGGGTGCGCACCCGCCGCCGGGTGACGCCATGGCCGCGCTTGCCCCCGCGACCGTGAGCTTCACCGCTAGGTGGGCGCCGATCAGGTTGGCGTGGGTGCGCACCTGCCGCCGGGTGACGCCATAGCCGCCCCCCGCCTCCCCCCCGTGAGCCTCACCGCCAGGTGGGCGGGCACGGCGGTGATCGAAGAATTCCCCCCAGCTGGCCGCAGTCGCCAAACAACGTGAGGGGGTGCGTAGGGGGCCATCCCCGCAGAGCAGCCGGGTATCTGGGTTCACGACTACATCACCGTTGCCGTACACGGTGTCGAGGAGTTGGCCCCCTGCGCGCCCCCGCCCCACAGCGAAAGCCATACGACCCCGCGCGCCAGCGAACCCCCTCGCGCGAAGCCCGAAGCGCAATGCGCCCACCCCGCACAAGGTGAACCACAAACCGAAAACCGCGCGCGCAGCGCGCCGCACACTTGGAACCCCCCGCAGCGCGATATATCGTGTTGGCAGATACGCGATATGTTGCGTTGTTACACCAGGGGAGGCCAGGACATGCCGGACCGAACAGAGTGGTCGGTCTCCGATCCACGCACGCTGGAGATCGAGAACTCCGTAACCGCGCTCGAAGTGCGCATCGTCGGCGGCACCGTCAACGTCGTGGGCACGGCAGACGCCGGCCCGGCCCGCGTCGAGGTCGGCGAACTGTCCGGCCCGCCGCTGACCATCCGCCGGGAGGCCGGCACGCTCACGGTCACATACGACGATCTGCCCTGGAAGGGTTCGCTGAAGAGGATCAGCCGCGCGGCCTGGAACCGCAGCGCGGTCGTCTCGGTCACCGTGCCCGCCGCCACCCGGGTGGCGATCGGCACGGTCGGCGCGAGCGCGGTGGTCTCGGGGATCTCGGGACGTACGGAGCTGCGCGGCGTCTCCGGCGACAGCACCCTCGTTCGTCTGACCGGCCCGGTGCGGGCCGAGACGGTCTCCGGCCGGGTCGAGGGCCAGGCCGTCACCGGCGACCTGAGTTTCCAGTCGATTTCCGGGGATCTGACGCTCGTCGACGGCTCCGGTGGCACCGTGAAGGCCGATTCGGTCAGCGGCGACATGGTCCTGGATCTCGATCCGGCAGCCGAGGGCGCGTTCGTCCGGCTGGCCACGGTCTCCGGCGAGGTCGCCATCCGGCTGCCCGCGCCGGGCGACACCGAGGTGGAGGCGAACACCACCAGCGGCATGGTCACGAACGCCTTCGAGGATCTGCGCGTCAGCGGCCGGTGGGGGGCCACGCGGATCACGGGCCGCCTCGGCTCGGGCAGCGGCACGCTGAAGGTCACCACGGTCTCCGGGGCCTTGGCCCTGCTGCGCCGCCCGCCGTCCGAGGAGCGGGCCACCGGGCCGCACGCGGAGGCCGGGGCCGCGCGCAACGGCACCGGCGAAACCCCCTCCCCCGCCGACAAGAAGGTGCTCTGACAACCATGCCTCCCGTCTTCGCCCATGGCCGCCTCCGCCTCTACCTGCTCAAACTGCTGGACGAGGCCCCGCGGCACGGCTACGAGATCATCCGACTCCTGGAAGAGCGCTTCCAGGGGCTGTACGCGCCGTCCGCCGGCACGGTCTACCCGCGGCTGGCCAAGCTGGAGGCCGAGGGCCTGGTCACCCACACCACCGAGGGTGGCCGCAAGGTCTACGCGATCACCGGGGCGGGCCGCGCCGAACTGGCGAACCGGGGCGGCGAGCTGGCCGACCTGGAGATGGAGATCCGGGAGTCGGTGGCGGCGCTGGCCTCGGACATCCGGGAGGACGTGAGCGGCTCGGCGCGGAATCTGCGCCGTGAGATGCGCGAGGCGGCCCAGCAGGCGCGCGACAGCCGGTCGGGCGGGCGTGGCGCGGCCGAGGGGAACGGCGGCGAGGAGCACGGGTTCCCGGAGGCCGCCGACTACTTCGAGGGCCGCTTCGGCGACAAGGAGGCCTGGCGGCAGGCGAAGGAGGAGTTCCGCCGCGCCAAGGAGGAGTGGAAGGAGCAGGCCCGGCGGGCCAAGGAGGAGAGCCGGCGGGCGAAGCAGGACGCGCAGCGGGCCCGTAAACAGGCCCGGGACACGCAGCTGTTCGTGCGCGACGAGGTGCAGCAGGCCATCAAGCGCGTACAGGAACAGGCCCAGGAGCATGTACGTACCGGGGACTGGGCGGGGGCGCTGCGCGAGGCGCTGTCGGAGGTCTCGCGCGAGATGGGCCGTTTCGGCGCCGGGGCGGAGCCGGCCGGGGGCGGGCAGGCGGACGCGGACCGTTCCGGCGGTCCGGGCGGGCGGGAGCCGTCGGGCGCGGTACGGGTGGGCCTCACCAAGGAGGACGCCGCGGCGGGGGCCGGCGGGGCGGACGGCTCCGGGGCGGTGCGGCCGGAGGGCGGTGACCGTGCGCTGCCCGAGCCCGCGTGGGCGTCGGAGCCCGGTTCCGGCGACCCGGTGCGGGACTTCGACCGGCTGCTGGACCGCTTCCGCGACGACCTGCGGGACGCGGCCCGCGACCACGGGGTCAGCGGCGAACAGTTGAAGGACGTACGCCGCCGTCTGTCTTCGACTGCTGCGCACGTCGGAGCGCTGTTGCGTGACCCGGAGGCATATGCGGCCCGGCAGGAGCCCCCGAACTGACCTCTTCGGCAGCTCACCCGTCGGTCACGCACAGTTGTCAGCGGGGGTCTGGGTTCACCGCACGTAATCGGGGAACTCAGTCCCTCGCACGGCTTTTTGCCCGACGACGGGATCTGCCGCGAGAAATCGCAGACCTGTGGCCGTGTCCGCCTTTACAGTCAACTCTCCTTGTCTGAACGGATCTTGAAGGCCAAGAGGTAAGCGATGTCGGAATACCCTGCCGTGGCCCGCCGGATGTGGCGCCAGCTGGAGCCCGTCCACGCCATTCTCTACTTCGCACCCGAGGCGTTCGAGGAGGCGGCAGCTCTCGGCTACGACACCGATTCCCGCTGGCCCAGTTATTTCGCCTGGCGTTCGGCCCCGCTCGGCGCCGCCGGTCCCGAGCTGGTGGCCGCGACGTTCTACAGCTTCAGCCCGCGGATGATCGCCCGGTACGTGCCGGAGATCTGGTCGACGGCGGCGCCCGGCAAGATACTCGACGCCCGGTTGCAGGCCGTCGACCGCATACTGACGGGCCTGATGAGATCCGGCCGACTGCCTGCCGCGCAGATCGCCGAGGCGGCCCAACTGGCCCGCCAGGCCGCCGAGAACGCCTCCACGGCCGCCCGCCCACTGGCCGCCGCCAACCGCGACCTGCCCTGGCCGGACGCTCCGCACCTGGAGCTCTGGCAGGCCATCACGGTGCTGCGCGAGCACCGCGGGGACGGCCACCTGGCGGCCTTGCTGACCTGTGACCTCGAACCGTGCGAGGCGCTGGTGTCGTTCGCCGCCATCGGTGCCGCTCCGAAGGCCAATTTCAAGGGGCGTGGCTGGACGTCGCAGGAGTGGAGCGCCGCGCACGACCGGCTCGCCGCGCGCGGCTGGATCGACCCGGCCGGCCGGCCCACGGACCGGGCCCGCGAGGGGCGTGACGAGGTCGAGCGGATGACGGACCGGCTGGCCGCCGCCCCGTGGCGGGCGCTGGGCCGGTCCCGTGCCGAGCGGCTCGCCCAGTTGCTCAACCCGCTGCTCGGGGCGATTGCGGAGGCCGGACTGCTGCCACGGCACGGGACGCTGGGGATCGGGGCGGTTCAGGTCGCGTATCCGTAGGGCGCGTTCCGTAGGCGGCGCGCCCCGCCGCCCTCGCCGACGCGCCCCGCCGCCCTCGCCAGTTCGTCCCCGCCGCCCTCGTCAGCGCGCTCCGGCCTGTTTCTGCCGGTCCAGGGCCTGTACGACGTCGGCGTGCGTGACGCCGTGTTCGGCCAGCACGGACGCGGCGAGGCCCGGCTTGGCCACCATGGCGAGCAGCAGGTGTTCGTCACCGATGTGCTTGTCCCCGCGGCCGAGCGCGACGCGCAGCGACCGTTCCAGTACGGCTTTGGCCTCCGGGCCGAACGGCCCGCGGAGTGAGCGCCCGCGTCGCGCGGGCTGCCGGGAGGCGGTGTCGAAGGCGCCGGGGCCGTGTTCGCGCTCCACCCGCGAGACGATTTCCGCCACGTCGATGCCGAGCCCGGCGAGCGCTTCCGCGTCCGAGTTCGTCAGGCCGCCCCGGCGGCGTGCCTGGCGCAGCGCGTCCTCGACGGACGCCCGGCGCTCGCGCACCCCGAGGGCGCCGAGCGCCTCGGCGCCCGGGGAGCCGTTGCCGTCCAGCAGGGCGAGCAGCAGTTCCCCTTCGCCGACGGTGCCGGGGCCCGGCCGGGCCGCGTAGGCGGGTGCGCCGCGCACCACGTCGCGGGCGCTCGCCGTGAACCGTTCGAACATCAACGCCTCCCGTGCTTCTTGTGGACCGCCTGCCTGCTGACTCCCAGCTCGGCGGCGATGTCCTGCCATGACCAGCCCTTCATGCGGGCACTGCGCACCTGTACGGCTTCGAGCTGTTCCAGCAGCCGGCGGAGCGCGGCGACGGCCCGCAGGCCGATCCGGGGGTCCTGGTCGCCCGCCCGTTCGGCGAGCTTCGTTGCTTCGCTCATGGTGTCAATTTTGGTTGACGTGCGGGCTGGTGTCAATGCTGGTTGACATCGGCACGCGCACCGGGCCGGTTACGTCATCGGCGGTCCGCCGCCGTCAGCCGTATCGACGAATCGATTCCCGGCATCCGGCAGCCCGGAGCGCCCCGGCACGCGCTACCGCAGCTACGCCCCCCGGGGGACCCCCGGGCGACGCCCGGCAGGCATCGCGCTCGCCGCGCGGGTGCGGTCAGGCGAAGATCCGGTCGAGGTGGTAGTCGATGGTGGCCCGGACGCCGGCCATCGTGCGGCGGCCGTACAGGACGTCGAGACCCAGCCCGGTGACGCCCGAGACCAGCAGGTCCGCTTCCCGCACCGGATCGACGCCCGGCCGGACCGCGCCCGCCCCACGGATCAGGGTGGCGACCAGGGATTCCATCTCCTGCTCGCCGTGCAGGAAGACCTCGGCCACCGCGGGGTCGGTCAGACTGCGGACGAAGTAGGCGGTGAACACGCGGAGCGCCACGGCACGTTGCTCGTCCAGCGGCAGGAACTCGACGAGCACGGCGCGCAGTACGGCACGCAGGTCCCCGGCGTCGTGCAGGTGCGCCATCCGCGCGCGGGCGCGGCGGTCGTTCTCCTCGTGGAGCATCCGCAGCGCTTCGACCAGCAGGCGGTGCTTGCTGCCGAAGTAGTACTGGACCACCCGCAGCGAGACCCCCGCTTCCGCCGCGACCTCGCGCATGCTCGCGGACTCCAGGCCGCGGCCGGCCGCGATCCGCCAGACAGCCTCGGCGACTTCGCGCCTGCGCCGCTCCCGCGCGCCGCCGGGCGGCGGGAGTGGCGGCTGCCGAGAGCGGCTCTCCGCTGCTGTGCGGGCTGTCTTCCTGCGTTGCCGGTACGCCTTCGCCTGGCAGCTCCGCGAGCAGTACGCGGGCGGGCGGCCGCGTACCGCCGCGGGCAGCCCCGTACCGCAGACCCGGCATCCGTTCGTCTTTTCGTCACGCACACAGTGAGGGTACCGCGCCACGTGAAGCGTGACGAATATCAGAATCAGCGAGCGCAGTCAAGGATTCGGGTGAGAATCTTTGATACGGTCGTATCCACACGCTCGACGAGCGGCCGACACGAACGGGGAGAAGATCATGAACGAAGGCTGGTACCGGCTGCTGTCCATCCTGGTGTTCACCGCGGGCTTCTGGGAGGGCCCGGCGGCCGTCCTCTACCGCGTCTTCGGCGACGACCACGGCACCCCCATGCGGGCCGTCAACTACCTGGACAGTCCGTGGAACTACGTCGCCTCGGGCGTGATCGCCCTGCTCGCGTTCGCCCTGCTCGCCGTGCTGGACAAGGGGCGCGAGAAGGCGCTCGCCCGCGCACGGGACGCCGGGGCCGCCCGCGCCCACGCGGGCACGCACACGGGCTGAGCGCGGCCCCGGCCGTCCGTCACACCGGCTCGTAGATCCGGCCGGTCTGCCCGCCCTCGACCGACCGCACGTACGCCGCGGCCACCTGCGCCAGGTCAACGGACTTGATGCCGGGGAAGAAGCCGCCGTAGTCCGCGAGCGATTCGGTGACCACGGTCGGGCTCACCGCGTTCACGCGCTGCGGCGCGATGTCGATCGCGGCGGCCCGTACGAACGACTCCACCGCGCCGTTGGCCATCGCCGCCGCGCTGCCGGTGGGTATGGGGTCACGGGAGAGCACTCCGGTGATCAGGGTGAAGGAGCCGCGCCCGGCGATGCGGGCGGTGCCCTGGCGCACCAGCTCGATCTGGCTGAGCACCTTGCCGCGGAAGCCCGCCGCGTAGTCCTCGGCGGTCATCCCGGCGACCGGCTTGAACGGGGTGTCGCCGGCCGCGCTCACCACGGCGTCCAGGGTTCCGGCCCGCTCGGCGGCCCGGTCGTACGCCTCGGTGACCTGCGCGGGGTCGGAGATGTCCAGCCGCAGGTCGCCGCCGCTGCGGCCGACGGTGATGATCTCGTGGCCGCGTCCGGCCAGCGTCTCGTGTACGGCGGTGCCCAGTTTCCCGGTCGCGCCGATCAGCAGAATCTTCATGCCGCCGACGCTAGGCCGGGGCGTTCGGGGGAGGGAAATACCTTCCGTACGGGATCTATGCTCGGGAGTTATGACTGTCGGACGGTGCGGAATCGGGCGGCGCGGAATCGGGCGGGCGGCTGCGGGGCCGGGCGGAGGTACGCGGTGAACGTCGAACTGCGGCACCTGCGTGCCCTGGCCGCCATCGGGGACGAGGGCACGATCACCGGCGCGGCGGCGGCCCTGCGCGTCAGCCAGCCGGCGCTCTCGCGCACGCTGGACCAGCTGGAGAGGCGGCTGGGCACCTCGCTGGTCGAACGCACCACCCGCCGGCTGCGGCTCACCCCGGCGGGGCAGCGGCTGTACGAGCACGCCCACCGCATCCTCGCCCAGCTCGGCGACGCGCTGGCCGAGGCGGCGGCCGGGCCGCGCCCGCTGCGCGTCGGCTTCGCCTGGGCCGCGCTCGGCCGGCACACGGTGCCGCTGCTGCGGGACTGGCGGCACGAGCACCCCGGCGAGCCCGTCGAGGTGCACCGGCTCGGCGACGCCGAGGCCGCGCTGCGCCGCGGCACCGTCGATCTCGCCTTCCTGCGGACGGTCCCGGCGGACGACGGGGTGCTGGACACCGTGGCGATGTACAGCGAACGCCGGATCGCCGCCGTGTGCGAGAGCGACCCGCTGGCCGGGGAGGCGGCCGTCACGCTGGCCGACCTGGCACACCACGCCATCGCGCTGTGCGCCACCGCGTGCACCACCAGCGCCGAACTGTGGCCCGCCGGGCGGCGTCCGCGCCGTACCTTCGAGGTCGCCAACGTCGACGAGTGGCTGACGGTGATCGCGACCGGGGAGGCGGCCGGGGTGACCGCCGAGGCGACCGTGCACAGCCATCCGCACCCGGGAGTCCGCTACCTGCCGATCACCGACGCCGGGCCGGTCACGGTCCTGCTGGCCCGGCCCCGTACGGCCACGCACCCCGCCACCGCCGCCTTCACCGCCCACGCGCGGCACACCCTGCGCCGCGGCGGCGCCACCGGAGCGCAGGTCACGGATGGTGTGCCGGTCACGGACGGCGCCCCGGTGACGGACGGCGTGCCCGCTCCCCCGGCCGCCGGACGCGGTGGTGACGGGCGGTTCAGTCCGGCCGGGCTCCGGTCGGCGCCGTCCGTACGGTGAGGGTGACGACGGCCGCGACACCGTCGGTGCGCAGCGAGATGCCCGCGTCCGCCGGTATCAGCGCCGCGTCGTGGTGTTCCAGCGTCAGCGCGGAGTCGGAGCCGGGCCCGTACCCGTCCAGTGCCGTACGGCCGGACAGCGCGACGACCAGCCGTGACCGCCGCTCCCCCGGCGGCTGAGCGGCGGCCGTCGGCCGTGGCTCGGCGGTGTACCGGCCGCGTGCCATCTCCACGGCCGCCGTCGAACGCCCGCGCCGCAGCATCACGTTGAAGTTGACCACGGGGCCGTCCAAGAGGCGGCAGCCGGTCGCGGCGTCGCCGGGGAAGGCGAACGGGCGGTACGGGCCGGGCAGTACGTGGCGGGCCCCGTCGACGGTCAGTTCCAGCCCGGCGCCCTCGGCCACCGTCAGGACGCGGTCCACGCCGGGCAGGGCGGAGTACGGGCCGTCCCGGCCCACCTCGGCCAGGCTCACCCGCCAGTCGAAGGCGTCCCAGCCCGCTCCGGGCGGCGCGGCGGCGATCTCCCGCGTCACCCCGCCGCCGTTGCTCCAGGCCGTCGCCGTACGTCCGGCCGCGCGCAGCACCCGCACGTGTGCCCTCTCTTCCGTACTCGCGTGCCCGGGTCCTCGTCCGTGCACAGGGCCGTCTCCCGCGCCTCAGACCGTCAGGACGACCTTGCCGAACATCTCGCCCTCGGCCAGCTTCGCGAACCCCTCACGCGCCCGGTCCAGCGGCAGCGTGGTGTCGATGACGGGCCGGACGCCCTTGGCCGCGCAGAAGTTCAGCAGCGAGGCGAGTTCGTCCTTGCTGCCCATGGTCGAGCCGACGACCTTCAGCTCCAGGAAGAAGATGCGGTTGAGTTCCGTGCGTTCGGGGTTGAATCCCGAGGTGGCGCCGGAGATGACGAGCGTGCCGCCGGGCTTGAGCGATTTCACCGAGTGCGACCAGGTGGCGGCGCCGACCGTCTCGATCACGGCGTCCACCCGCTGCGGCAGCCGCTCGCCGGTGGGCAGGGCGGCCTCGGCGCCCAGTTCGACGGCGCGCTTGCGCTTGTCCTCGCTGCGGCTGGTGGCGAAGACCCGCAGACCGGCCGCGGCGCCCAGCACGATGGCCGCGGTGGCCACGCCGCCGCCCGCGCCCTGGACGAGCACGCTGTCCCCGGGCCGTACCCCGGCGTTGGTGAACAGCATCCGGTACGCGGTCAGCCAGGCCGTCGGCAGGCACGCGGCCTCGGCGAAGGACAGCTCCTCCGGCTTGGGCAGCACGTTCCAGGCGGGGACGGTGACCTGTTCGGCGAAGGTGCCCTGGTAGCGCTCGGTGAGGATGGAGCGCGGCTCGTCCGGGCCGACGCCGTGGCCGCTCTGGCCGATCACCGAGTGCAGGACGACCTCGTTGCCGTCCTCGTCGGTGCCGGCCGCGTCACAGCCGAGGATCATGGGCAGCGCCTCCTCGCCCAGGCCCACGCCGCGCAGCGACCACAGGTCGTGGTGGTTGAGGGAGGCGGCCTTGACGTTGACGGTCGTCCAGCCGGGGCGGGTGCCGGGGGCGGGACGCTCCCCCAGTTCGAGGCCGTTCAGCGGCTGGTCGCGGTCGATGCGGGCGGCGTAGGCAGCAAACATGATCCCAACGTAGGGCGCACGGGGTCCGGGCGGTACCGCGCCGCGGTGTGAAACGCGCCGCGCCGCCGCTTCGGCGCACACGCGAAGGCCCCGCCGCGGAGGGCGGGGCCTTCGTGGTCCTCGGGTCAGCGGCGCGCGACGCCCTCCGCGCGGGCGGCGGCGGCGACCGCCGAGGTGACCGCCGGGGCGACCCGCTCGTCGAACGGCGACGGGATGACGCACTCGGCGCTCAGGTCGTCGGCGACCACCGAGGCCAGGGCCTCGGCGGCGGCCAGCTTCATGCCCTCGGTGATGCGGCTGGCGCGCACCTGGAGCGCGCCGGCGAAGATGCCGGGGAACGCCAGCACGTTGTTGATCTGGTTCGGGTAGTCGCTGCGGCCGGTGGCGACCACCGCCGCGTACTTGTGCGCGACGTCCGGGTGGATCTCCGGGTTCGGATTGGCCATGGCGAAGATCATCGCGTCCTTCGCCATCTTGGAGACCGCTTCCTCCGGCACCGTGCCGCCGGAGACGCCGATGAAGACGTCCGCGCCGTCCATGGCCGACTCCAGGGAGCCGGACAGCCCGGCCTTGTTGGTGAAGGAGGCCAGCTCGCGCTTGACGTCGGTCAGGTGCTCGTCGCGGTCGGCGGTGACGATGCCCTTGCGGTCGCACACCGCGACGTCGCCGATGCCCGCCTCGACGAGGATCTTGGCGATGGCGACCCCGGCCGCGCCGGCGCCGGAGATGACGGCGCGCAGCTGTCCGAGCGAACGGTTCGTCAGCTGGGCGGCGTTGCGCAGCGCGGCCAGTGTGACCACGGCGGTGCCGTGCTGGTCGTCGTGGAAGACCGGGATGTCCAGGCGCTCCTGGAGCTTGCGCTCGATCTCGAAGCAGCGGGGCGCCGAGATGTCCTCCAGGTTGACGCCGCCGAAGGACGGCGCCATCCGCACGACGGTCTCGACGATCTCGTCGGCGTCGGTCGTCGCGAGGGCGATCGGCATCGCGTCCACGCCGCCGAACTGCTTGAAGAGGATGGCCTTGCCCTCCATCACGGGCAGGGACGCCTCCGGGCCGATGTCGCCGAGGCCCAGCACCGCGGTGCCGTCCGTGACGACGGCCACGACCTGGGACTTCCAGGTGTAGTCGTGCACCAGCTCGGGTTCTTCGGCGATGGCGCTGCACACCTTGGCGACGCCGGGGGTGTAGGCGAGGGAGAGGTCCTCGCGGTCACGCACCGGAACGGTCGCCTGGATCGCCATCTTGCCGCCGCGGTGCAGGAGGAAGGCGGGGTCCTGGCACTGCTCCCCGCTGCCGGGGCCGGCCGCGCCCTTGGCGGCCGTGTCCGCTCCCGCGTTCGCCTGCGTGTTCCCGCCGTCGTGGGCCTGGGCGGTCTTGGCTGTCACTGGTTCAACCCCTTCGTTCGTCAAACAGTTGAGGGTGACCACTCCCTGGTCAAGGGGTGGGCGGGCACCGCGTCCGTGCCCTGCGTGACGGATGGCCGTCCCACGGGGGGAGGTACGGACGCCGGGCGCGCCGCACGCGCGCCCTGAGCCCCGGATGAGGGGTGTAACGCACCTTTCTACCGGACGGGTGTGGGCGCCGACGAGTCGGATTCGTTACCCACCGGTTCGTAACTCCGACAATATGCCCGAACAGCGCTAATCATAGGAAGTGCCCTGCGAGTTGTCCGTACTGCGAGACGCGGACCCGCGCCACCGGCCTCTCCGGGCACCGTCGGGCGCACGTTCCCCAAGGGACACCTGGGATGTACGGCTTCGTCCACGTCCGTTATCCGATTTTGACCTGTACGACAGTCCGGATAGCGGTGTCCGGATGGCAAGATTCCGTCACCAAACGAGGTCGCGACGCCCGAAGGTGTGTGCACGGCCCCTGCCAGTCGGCTTCTCCCTCATCCGCAGGAGGATCAGCATGACCGCAAGCCCCACCCGTCGCCCGGCCCCCGGCAGGTCTCGTTCAGCCGTGGCCGCCGCGACCGCGGTCGCGGCCTCGCTGCTGCTGCTCACCGCCTGCGGCGACCAGACCGACGCGGCCGTCGCCAAGCGCGAGGCGGCCAAGAACCGCAACCCCGACGCCCCGCTGTTCAAGCTGCTGCCCAAGGAGATCCAGGACAAGGCGATGATCCAGGTCGGCTCGGACATCACGTACAAGCCGGTGGAGTTCCGCACCAACGGCGAGGTCACCGGCATCGACCCGGACCTCGCGGCGGCCCTGGGCAAGGAGTTGGGCGTCAAGCTCAACTTCAACAACGCCACCTTCGACACCCTCATGGGCGGCATGAAGTCCAAGCGCTACGACATCGCCATGTCGGCGATGACCGACACCAAGGACCGCCAGCAGGGCGTGGACAGCACCACCGGCAAGAAGGTCAGCGACGGCGTCGACTTCATCGACTACCTCGACGTCGGCGTCTCGATCTACACGCAGAAGGGCAAGACCCAGGGCATCGACGGCTGGGACGCCCTGTGCGGCAAGAAGATCGCGGTGCAGCGCGGCACCGTCTCGCACGACCTGGCCAAGGACCAGTCGAAGAAGTGCGAGGAGGCCGGTACGGACGCGATCTCCATCGAGGCCTTCGACAACGACACCGAGGCCCAGACCCGGCTGCGCACCGGCGGTGTGGACGCGGTCTCCAGCGACTACCCGGTCGCCGCGTGGGCGGTCAAGAGCTCCGGCGGCGGCAACGACTTCCAGATGGTCGGCGGCGCGCCGGTCAAGGCCGCCCCGTACGGCATCGCGGTGCCCAAGGACAGCCCGAAGCTGCGCGACGCCCTCAAGGCGGCCATGGAGGCCATCGTCAAGAAGGGCGGCTACGCCCAGGTGCTCAAGAAGTGGAACGTCACGGACGCCGCGGTCAAGGAAGTCAAGCTCAACGGCGGCGGCTGAGCGCCTGCCCGAGCCCGTCCGGCCGCGTGCCCCGCTTGGCGCGCGCACGGCCCGTCCCTCCCGCCGAACGCTGAAAGGCAACACCCGTGTCAGTTGACGTCGACAAGCCGGCCCAGCCGCCGGCGGACCCCCCGCCGCCCGCTCCCGAGCCGATCAAGGCCATCCCCGTCCGCCACTACGGACGCTGGGTCGCGGCGCTGGTCGTCATCGGGCTGCTCGCCCTGCTCGTGCGGGCCTTCGCCTCCGGGAAGGTCAACTGGGGCGCGATACCCGACTACATGTTCAACCCGGACATCCTCCGGGGCCTGCGCAACACCCTGCTGATCACGGTGCTGTCGATGGTGATCGGCATCGTCCTCGGCGTGGTCCTGGCCGTGATGCGGCAGTCGAAGAACCCGGTGACCTCGACGGTCGCGTGGTTCTACGTCTGGTTCTTCCGCGGTACGCCGGTCTACGTCCAGCTGTTCCTGTGGTTCAACCTGGGCCTGGTCTTCCAGTACATCGACATCATGCCGATCTACAAGGACGAGTGGTCGGACTTCATGACCCCGTTCCTGTGCGCGCTGCTGGGCCTCGGGCTCAACGAGGCCGCGTACATGGCGGAGATCTGCCGCGGCGGTCTGCTCGCCGTCGACGAGGGCCAGACCGAGGCGGCGCACGCGCTGGGCATGAGCCACGGCAAGACGCTGCGGCGGATCATCGTGCCGCAGGCGATGCGGGTGATCGTGCCGCCGACCGGCAACGAGGTCATCAACATGCTCAAGACCTCCTCGCTGGTCATCGCCGTGCAGTACTACGACCTGCTGCAGTCGGCGCAGAACGTGGGCCGCGACGCCGGCCCCGTGGTGGAGATGCTCATCCTCGCCGCGGCCTGGTACCTGATCGCGACCACGGTGCTCAGCATCGGCCAGTACTACCTTGAGCGTCACTACGCCCGCGGCGCCAGCCGCCAGCTGCCGCCCACCCCGGTCCAGCGGATACGGGCCCGGCTGTCCGGCGGCGCCAACCGTTCGTCGGCCGGAGGTGCCGCATGACCAGCAAGTCCACCCCCATGGTCAGGGCCGAGGGCGTGCACAAGTCCTTCGGCGCGGCCCACGTCCTCAAGGGCATCGACCTGGAGGTCGCGCCCCGTGAGGTGTTCTGCCTGATCGGCCCCTCCGGTTCCGGCAAGTCGACGTTCCTGCGCTGCATCAACCACCTGGAGAAGATCAACGCCGGCCGGCTGTCGGTCGACGGCGAGCTGGTCGGCTACCGGGAGGCCAACGGCAAGCTGTACGAGCTGCGCGACCGCGAGGTGGCCGCGCGCCGCCGCGACATCGGCATGGTCTTCCAGCGCTTCAACCTCTTCCCGCACATGACGGCGCTGGAGAACATCATGGAGGCGCCGGTCCAGGTCAAGGGCGAGTCCAAGGCGACCGCCCGGGAGCGCGCGGGCAAGCTGCTGGACCGGGTCGGCCTGGCCGGCAAGGCGGGCAACTACCCCTCGCAGCTCTCCGGCGGGCAGCAGCAGCGCGTGGCCATCGCCCGCGCGCTGGCCATGGAACCGAAGCTGATGCTCTTCGACGAGCCGACCTCGGCGCTCGACCCGGAGCTGGTCGGCGACGTGCTGGACGTGATGAAGGACCTGGCGGCGGACGGCATGACGATGGTCGTCGTGACGCACGAGATGGGCTTCGCGCGGGAGGTCGGCGATTCGCTGGTCTTCATGGACGACGGTGTGGTGGTCGAGTCCGGGCACCCGCGCGACGTACTGGGCAAGCCGCGGCACGAGCGCACCAAGTCCTTCCTGTCCAAGGTGCTCTGACAGCGCCGGGGAAGCCGCGGGACACACATGACGGGCGGTACGTACGGGCGCGGCAGCCGCCTTCGTACGTACCGCCCGTCATGGGCGCGGCCCCGCTCGGAGGGCCGTCCGGACCTACTTCAGTCCGAGGACCAGCGCGTCGTTGGGCGAGCGCCACACGGCGCGCGCCTCGCCGAACCCGGACTCGCGCAGCACTTCGCAGTGCCATGCCACGGAGGGGGTGTCGCCGTCGGCGTGCTCGCCGTAGATCTCGAAGCGCTCGGCGGTCGGGGCGGCGAGCACCGGGTCGGCGGCGGCCCGCTCCCACCAGTCGCGCCAGTCGAGTGCGCCCGCCTCCTTGGCCGCGTCCTGCCGCGCGTGCCGGAAGGCGCGCTCGGCGGCGTCGATGCGCGGGGTGCCCCCGTCGGGCATGTGGTCGGCGTTCATGAAGACGCCGCCGTCCCGGACCAGTCCGCCGAGCTGCGCGTACAGTCCGCGCAGCGGTCCGGTGTGCATCCAGTGCAGGGCGGTGGCGGTCAGTACGGCGTCGTAGGAGTCGTGGGGCAGGGCGTCGGTCCAGCGGGGGTCCTTGAGGTCCGCGCGGACGAACGTCACCCGGTCGTCCCCCGCGAAGTACCCTCCGGCTATGGCCAGCAGTGCGGGGTCGAGGTCGACGCCCACGCTGACGGCCTTGGGGAAACGCTTGAGCAGCCGGTCGGAGATACTGCCGGTGCCGCACGCGAGGTCCAGTACCCGGGGCTCGGTGCCCACCAGCGCCTCGACCATGTCCAGCATCACGCGGAACCGCTCCTCGCGGTCCGGCATGTACCACTCCTGCTGGCGGTCCCAACTGTTCTGCCATCCCTGCCAGTCAGCACCGACGACGGTCTCGGTCATACCGTTACCTCCAAGCCGTAATACCCTCGTAGCAACAACACCTATTACGAACCCTAGACCGCGCCCGTAAGGACTACAAGTGGAACTGGCCTATTACTCGGACTACGCCGTTCGCCTGGTCAACACCGAGCAGCCCGAGCGCGGTGGCGACACCCTCACCTCGGTCGAGGCCGTGCGCGAGCTGTTCGGCCCGGCCCAGCAGATGGCCCGCCGGGCGAACGAGAGCGACGTGACGCGCCTGCGCGGGGTACGCGCCCGGCTGCGCGCCGTCTTCGAGGCCGCGGACGAGGGCGACGAGGTACGGGCCGTCGACCTGCTCAACGCGCTGATGATGGAGTTCCCGGTCAGCCCGCAGGTCTCCGGGCACGAGTTCCGCGACGAGGACGGGCGCCCCAAGTGGCACCTGCACATCGCCGACCACGCGGCCAACGCCACCGCCGGCTACACCGCCACCGCCTCCATGGGCCTGGCCTTCCAGCTCACCGACCTGGGCGTGGACCGGCTCGGCATCTGCCAGGCACGCCCGTGCCGCAACGCCTACCTCGACACCTCGACCAACCGCTCCCGGCGCTACTGCTCGGACCGCTGCGCGACCCGCGCCAACGTCGCCGCCTACCGGGCCCGCAAGCGCCTGGACAGCGAACGGTCGGCCCGTACCGGCCGGACCGCCGAGACCACCCAGGACAGCGCGCCCGACAGCGAGCGCTGAACATCACGCGGCGGGCGCACCCGCACCCAGGCCCGCGCGACCACCAGCTCGTCGGGCACCACCCCGAACTCGCGGCTGTCGTTCTCCACGAACGGGTTGTCCCCCTGGACCCACCAGCCGCCGCCGCGCCGCTCCACGGCCCGCTTGACGATCAGCAGGTCCTGCCGGAACGGGTGCCGCAGGACGACCACGTCACCCGGCCGTACCACCGCCGCGTACTGGACCACCAGCTGGTCGCCGGGCCGCAGCGTCGGCACCATCGACGGGTTGTAGACCTCGGCGAGGCCGAAGGCCCGCAGCAGTCCTCTGCGCTCCCGCCCGTGCTCCTCACCCTGCTCCGGCCCGCGTTCTTCCACCCGCTCCGGCATCCCCGTCACACCTCCCGGTTCCGGCCCGGTGACCGCCGTGCCCCGGCCGCCCGTCACCGGTCCCATCCTCCATCAGTCCCGGCCCGGAACCGGCCTTTTGCCCTAAGACCCCCGGGCCACCCGAGAAAAGCCTTCCCCCGGCGAGTAATCTCGCACCTGAGAAGACGATCACGAGGAAGGACTGAACATGCTTTCCCGCCTGTTCGCCCCCAAGGTGAAGGTCAGCGCCCACTGCGACCTGCCGTGCGGCGTGTACGACCCGGCCCAGGCCCGTATCGAGGCCGAGTCGGTCAAGGCCGTCCAGGAGAAGTACCAGGCCAACGAGGACGCGGACTACCGTACCCGCGCCGTCCTCATCAAGGAGCAGCGCGCGGAGCTGGCCAAGCACCACGTCTCGGTGCTGTGGAGCGACTACTTCAAGCCCCCGCACTTCGAGAAGTACCCGGAGCTGCACCAGCTGGTCAACGACACCCTCAAGGCGCTGAGCGCCGCCAAGGGCTCCAACGACCCGGCCACCGGTCAGCAGGCCCTGGACTACATCGCCCAGATCGACAAGATCTTCTGGGAGACCAAGAAGGGCTGACCCGCCCGCCGCCGGGCCGGCCGCGCGTCCCCCACCAGGGACCGCGCCCGTCCCGGCCCCGTTCCACCACCGGACCCGGTCCGCGCGGCACCGCCCTGGGCGCCCGCGCGGGCCGGGTCCGGCTGTTTCCGCACGTTGGCACGTCCGCGTACCCGCCGGTGGGCCCGGCTTTCGATAGGCTCGGAACGTGACGACAGACCGCAGTGCAGCGGACCACTACGAGGTTGTGGCCGTCGCTTCGTCCGCGGGCGGCATCTCGGCCCTGACCGCGGTCCTCGACTCCCTCGGTCCGGACCTGCCGGTTCCGGTCCTGGTGGTCCAGCATCTCGACCCGCGCCACCGCACCATCATCGCCGAGGTGCTCGCCCGGCGCACCGAGCTGCGGGTCAAGCTGGCCGAGGCCGACGAGCGGGCCCGGCCCGGCACGGTCTACATCGCGCCCCCCGACCGGCACCTGCTGGTGGGCCCCGGGGGTACGCTGACGCTCTCCGGGAGCGAACTGGTGCACTTCCTGCGTCCCTCCGCCGACCTGCTCTTCGAGTCGGTCGCCGGGGCCTACGGGGCGCAGGCGATCGGCTGTGTGCTGACCGGGACCGGCAGTGATGGCGCCATGGGCGTGGACGCCATCAAGTCACGCGGCGGCACGGTGATCTCCGAGGATCCCCGTACGGCTGAATTCAAGGGAATGCCGGAGGCGGCGGTGGGCACGGGATCGGTGGACTTCGTGCTGCCTCTGGAAGAGATCGCCGCGGTCATCCGCGGTCTTGTCGAGACCAAGAGGCAGTAATGGGGCAAGCTCGGGATGTCGAGGCGGATGAGGAACTGGAGCAGCTGCTCGGTTTTCTGAGGGACGCCCGCGGATTCGATTTCACCGGTTACAAACGTTCGTCACTGGGCCGGCGGATCCGCAAGCGGATGTCCGACGTCGAGATCGAGACCTACGCGGACTACCGGGACCGTCTGGAGACGAACGCCGACGAGTTCAACGCGCTCTTCAACACGATCCTGATCAACGTGACGTCGTTCTTCCGCGACCCGGACGCCTGGACGTTCCTCCAGCGCGAGGTGGTGCCCGAACTGCTCGCGGACAGCGGTTCCGACGAGGAGATCCGGGTGTGGAGCGCGGGCTGCTCCAGCGGCGAGGAGGCCTACTCGCTGGCCATCATGTTCGCCGAGGCGATGGGCATCGAGGAGGCCCTGAACCGGGTCAAGATCTACGCCACCGACGTGGACGAGGAGGCGCTGCGCGACGCCCGCTCCGGCCTGTACACGGCGAAGGCCCTGGAGCCGCTCTCCCCTGAGCTGCGCGACACCTACTTCGAGCAGAACGGCACCCGCTTCAACTTCCGTACCGACCTGCGCCGCCGGGTCATCTTCGGCCGGCACGACATCACCCGCGACGCCCCGATCTCCCGGCTGGACCTGCTGGTCTGCCGCAACGCCCTGATGTACTTCAACGTCGAGGCGCAGCGGCAGATCATCGACCGGTTCCACTTCGCCCTGCGCGAGCGCGGCTTCCTCTTCCTCGGCAAGGCCGAGATGCTGCTCAACGACGCCGACCGGTTCGAGGTGCTGAGCATGCGCCAGCGCGCCTTCCGGCGGCGCCCCGGGGAGTCCGGTCCGCCCTACCACTCGGCACCCGCGAAGATCCGGGTGGGCGCCGGCACCGAGAAGCTGACCACCGCCGCCCGCAGCAGGCAGCTGCGCGACCTGATCCTCGACGCCGCCCCGTCCCCGGCCATCTCGGTCGACGGTGAGGGCACCGCCGTTCTGATCAACAGTCAGGCGCGGACGCAGTTCGGCCTGACCTCCAACGACATCGGCCGGCCCTTCCAGGATCTGGAGATCTCCTACCGCCCGGTGGAGCTGCGCTCGCTGATCGAGCAGGCCACGCACGAGCGGCGTACCCTGCGGGTCAACGGCGCCGAGCGGCGGGTCGGCGAGGAGATCCAGTACTTCGACATCCTCATCCAGCCGCTGATGGGCTCCAACGGCCTGCTGGCCGCCACCAACATCACCTTCACCGACGTCACGGTCTCCACCCAGCTCAAGGCCGAGAACAAGCGCGTGCGCGAAGACCTGGAAACGGCATACGAAGAGCTCCAGTCCACCAACGAGGAACTGGAGACCACCAACGAAGAGCTCCAGTCGAGCATCGAGGAACTGGAGACCACCAACGAGGAACTCCAGTCGACCAACGAGGAACTGGAAACGACCAACGAGGAACTCCAGTCGGGCAACGAGGAACTGGAGACGATGAACGAGGAGATGCGCACCCGCACGGAGGAGCTCGACGAGGCCCGTGCGTTTCTCGAAGGGGTCGTCACCTCCATCGCCGCCGGTGTGGTGGTCCTCGACAAGGAGCTGAAGGTCAAGAGCTGGAACCGCGGCGCGGTGGACATGTGGGGCCTGCGCCCGGACGAGGTGATCGACGAGCCGTTCTTCTCGCTGGACTTCGGGCTGCCCACCGAGATGCTGCGCCCGGCCGTGGAGAAGTGCCTGGAATCCGGCAAGCGTACGGCTCCCTCACGGGTCTCGGCCGTCAACCGGATCGGACGGCCCATCACCTGCAACGTGCTCTGTTCCCCGTTCGACCGGCACAACGGCGGCGTCGTCCTGCTGCTGGAGGCGGACCGCAGCGATAACAGCGACTGAGCGCCACCATGGGCGTACGCTGAGAGCATGGTTTGGGGCTCACGCAGGGACGTCCAGGCACAGCTGGCGCGTCGCCGTGCGGCCAGGGCGCGCCAGCGCGCCGAGCACGCCACCGCCTGCGCCGAACAGCAGGAGATCCTGGCCGCCTCGACCGGCGGGGACCTGCATCTGCACATGGCGCAGGCTTACCGGCGATCCGCGCAGTGCCATCTGTCCTCCGCGCGCCTCCAGGAGGCGTACGCCGACCGGATGACGGCGTGGGGCGGGGAAGAGATCAACCGGCCGCGCTTCATGACGGGCGTCGCGGAGGCGTGCGGGACCTCCAGCGCGGCGCTCACGCTGATGGGCACCGACCACGGCCAGCTCTCCGTGGCCTCGTCGGACCAGCCCTCCCGGGCCGCGCAGGACCTGGAGTTCATGCTCGGCGAGGGGCCGGCGCACGACGCTTCGGCGGGCGGCCGCCTGGTCTCGGCGGCCGGGCGGGCCATCGAGAGCCGCTGGCCCGCCTACGGACCCGCGCTGGCCTCCCTGGGCATCCGCGAGGTGATCACCGCTCCGCTGCGCACCGAAGGCAGTTGTATCGGCGCGCTCGCGGTCTTCGATCCCGGCGACGGCCTGGGGGCCTCCGACACGCTCGTGGTGATCGCCGACGCGCTGACCCGTACGGTCCTCCTCGGCCCCGACGCCGACCCCGAACTGTACGAAGGTGCCGACCACCGGGACCGCGTCCAGCAGGCCGCCGGCGTGCTCTCCGTGCAGGCGGGCTGCCGGGTGCAGGACGCGCTCGCCATGATCAAAGCGCGGGCCTTCACCGACGGGCAGACACCGGACGCCATCGCCGAGCAGGTCGTACGCGGCACGCTGAAACTCGCCCAGGGCATCTGAACCCATCGAGGGGATCTCAACCCATGACCACCGCCCCGCATCATCTCGCGTCCGTGTTCGTGGAGCTGGCGGGCGGCGGGGGACAAGGGCCGCCCGGTGTCCCCACGCTGCTGACCCGGCTCGCCGGGCGCAGCAAGGAACTGCTCACGGTCCACGCGACAGCGGTCGCCTTCGCCGCCGGGGCGCGCGACGCCCCTCAAGTGGCGGCCTCCGACGCCGACGTGCGCCGCCTCGAAGAGGAAGCGGTGGCCTGGGGCGAAGGCCCCGGACCCGACTGCCGCCGTACCGGTACGGCGCTGGGCGGTACGGCCCTGACCGGTTCGGTGGCCCGGCAGCGCTGGCCGCGCTACGCGCCCCGCGCGCTCGCGCTGGGCTGCACCCACGCCGCGGCCCTGCCGATAAGGGGTCACACCGGGCCGGTCGGCGCCCTGGTGCTGCTCGCCACCCGCCGGACCCCGCTGACCGAGGACCTGATGGCGCTGGGCCAGTCGCTGGCGGACTTCGCCGCGGTGACGCTGCTGCGTGAGCACGAGGTCGAGGCGGGCCGCGCCCTCGCCGCCCAGCTGGAGCACGCGCTGGCCACCCGGGTCGTCATCGAGCAGGCCAAGGGCGCCATGACCGCCCGGCACTCGCTGTCCCCCGACGCCGCCTTCACCGTGCTGCGCGGCTACGCCCGCTCCCACCAGCGGCTGCTGACCGAGGTGGCCCGCGAGGTGGTCGAGGGCCGGCTCGACCCGGGGCAGCCGCGCCCGTGACGCCGCGCGGGGCCGCGCACCGCGGTCCCGCGTGACCTGGCGTGCAAGGGTTCGTCAAGGCCGGCGCAAGGAGTCCGCCGCGACGGCCGGGCAGCTTGCCCGCGTACGGGATCCGACCGAGGATTCCGACGCGACATGGGGGAGTTGAGATGTCCGTCACGGACCTCACGGCCACGACCGGCCGGTCACCGCACCCGCGGGACCGCGACACCGCGGACCGGCACCGTCCGGCGCGCTCCGGCCCGGCGCGGCAGCACGCGGTACGACGCGACCCGGGGCAGTGGCTGACGGTCACCGACGCCAAGAGGGTGCTGGTGATCGTGCACACCGAGGTGTACGGCAAGCGGCTGCTGGACCTGCTGCCGCTGCTGGAGTCCGACCTGCGGGTCGAGGTGGTCTTCACCGTCCCGCCGCACGCCTTCAACGCGGGCGCGGAACGCCTGCTGCGCGCCCTGGGCGCCACCGTCGTCCCGTGGGACACGGCCGTACGGACCGGCTTCGACCTGGCGCTGGCCGCCGGGTCGCAGGGCATGGAACAGGTGAAGGCGCCGCTGATCCGCATCTCGCACGGCGCCGGGCACCTGTCCCTGGCCCGGGTGGCCGACGGGGTGCGGCCCGGGGAGCGGCGCGGCCCCGGCGGCATCACGGGGCGGCGGTATCTGATGTGGGGCGGTCAGGTGGTGCCCAGGGCGGTGGCGCTGGCCCACCGCGACGACCTGGCGGAGCTGGCGCGCTGGTGCCCGGAGGCGCTGCCGGCCGCCGAGGTGGTGGGCGACCCCTGCCACGACCGGATCCGTGCGAGCCTGCCGCTGCGCCGCCGTTACCGGGCGGCGCTGGGCCTGCCGCGCGGCCGGAAGCTGGTGCTGGTGACCTCCACCTGGGGGGAGCGCTCGGCCTTCAACCGGCTGGACGCCCTGCTGCCCCGGCTGCTGGCCGAACTGCCGCGCCACACCTACCGTACGGCGCTGCTGGTGCACCCCAACGTCTGGTCGCGGTACGGGCACTGGCAGCTGCGCGCCTGGCTGGCCGGATGCCGTCGGGCGGGTCTGCACGTCCTGCCGCCGGAGGCCGACTGGCGGCCGCCGCTGATCGCCGCCGACTGGATCATCGGGGACTACGGGTCGGTGACGCTGTACGGGGCGATGACCGGCGCGCCCATCCTGCTGAACCGCTTTCCGCACCGGGACGCCAATCCGGCCTCGCCCGGCGTCGAGCTGGCGCTGACCGCTCCGGCGGTGTCCCCGGCCCATCCGCTGGAGGCCCAGCTGCGGTACGCGGCGGACGAGTACCGGCCCGCGGACTATGCGCGGATCGCGGCGCGCATCACCTCCGAACCCGGCCGCTGCCACCGCAACTTCCGCCGTCTGATGTACCGGATCCTGGGCCTCGGCCAGCCGGCCTGCCCGCCGGTGACTCCGCCGCTGCCGCTGCCCGCGCCGCTGGACCCGGCGGCCCTGGCCGGGCGCCCCGGCCGGGGGGACGCGGAGGTGTCCGCGTGACGGCGGAGCGCCCGCCGGGGGCCGCGCCGGCCGCCGTCGCGGTGCTCGCGGGCCCGGTGGCGCATCCGGCGGTGGTGGCGCTGGCGGAGACGCCGCAGCGTACGTACGTGGTGCTGATCGGCGAGGCGGCGGAGACCGGCGTGCTGCCCGGTTTCCCGTACGGCGGCTCCGGGGAGCTGCTGACCGTCGACCTGGACCGCTGTGCGGACGAGCGGCAGCGCGCGTGCGCCGACGCGTTGCACAGCAGTGGCTCCGAGCCGGCCGTGCTGACGCTGCGGCGGCATCCGGGCGCGCTCGTCGTCGTCCGGCGGCGTACCGCCCGTACGGCGGAGGCGGTGGTCCGTGACGGCACCCGGCTGGCCGTGACCGCGGCCGGGCCCGCACCGGCCGGGCGCCGGGAACTGCGGCTGCTGGCCTCGCTGCTGCACGGCTGGCTGGCGGAGGGGCTGCCCGTGGAGGCGCTGCGGTCGGTACGGTTCCTCGGCGCGCGGCACGGGCCCGGTCAGGGCTCTCCGGCCGGGGACGCCAGGTTCCGGATACGTTCCTTCAGGCGCCGCGCGTCGCTCGGGCTGAGCGAGGCGTAGCGGGACAGGGAGGCGTCGTAGCGGTCGCGGGCCGCTGCGGCGTCGCCCCGGTCCTCGGCGGTCTGGCCCAGCATCTCCAGGACCCGGGCCTGCCAGTGGAGCGACCCGGTCCCGCGGAACTCCTCCAGCGCCTCCCCCAGCAGGCGTTCGGCGGTGGGGTGGTCCCCTATCCCCTCGTGTGCGTGGGCCCGGCCGAGGTAGGCCAGCGCCCGCGCCGCGTCGTACGGGTCGGGGACCGCCAGCAGGTCGGCGCGCGCCCGTGCGAGCAGGCTGCGGGCCTGCAGCGGGCGGCCGGTGGCGAGGGCGACGTCGCCCAGGCAGAGGCGGGAGAGCGCCGCGCCGCGGTCGTGGCCGATGGCTTCCCGTAACCGCAGGGCCTCGGCGAACAGCGATTCGGCCTGCGGCAGCCGACCGGCCAGCCGGTGGGCCTGGCCCAGGCCGTGCAGTGCCTGGGCCTCGGCCCGCCGGTCCGCCGCGCCCCGCGCGTCCGTGAGGGCCTCGTCGAACCAGGTGATCGATTCGTCCAGCTGCCCGGCGTTGTACAGGCCGCTGCCGCCGGTGGTGAGCATCCGGCTCACGCCCTCCGGTTGCCCGGAGCGCCGGGCGGCGTCGAGGCCGGTCCGGTGGGCCTCGATCCACAGGTCGTACGGGCGCAGCCGCAGGAACAGCGGCTGGAGGGAGTCGACGAGCTGCCAGGTGAGGGCGTGCCAGGCGTGGCCGGCGGCGGTGCGTACGGCGGCCATCAGCGGTCCGCGGCCGGTGTCGAGCCAGCGCAGCGCGGCGTCCGCGTCGGCGAAGGCGAGGGGCGTGACGGGTTCTTCGTAGTCGCGGCGGAGTACGCGGTGGGCCGGGGACAGGAGCGCGCGGGCGGCCGTGGCGGTGGCCAGGTACCACTCCACGACCCGCCGCGCGGCCCGTTCCCGTACGGCCGCGGTCTCCTCCCGCTCCGCGCACTGGGCGGCGTGCAGCCGTACGAGGTCGTGGAAGCGGAAGCGGCCGGCGCCCGTGGGGTCGTCGGGGTCCAGGTCCTCCAGCAGGTGGGCCTCGGCCAGTTCGTCCAGCAGGCGTTCGGCCTCGGGCGGCGGGACCGCGCAGGCCGCCGCCGCGACCGGGCCGGTCAGGACGGTCAGCGGGGGCAGCGCGAGCAGGCGGTAGGCGCGGGCGGTGGCGGGCGGCAGGCAGCGGTAGGACTCTTCCAGCGCCGAGCGCACCGCGTGCTCGCCGCCCAGGTGCAGCGCCTCCAGCCGCCCGGTCTCCTGGGTCATCGCCCCGGCGAGGGCGGCGACGGTCTGCCGGGGCCGGGCGGCCATCCGGGCCGCCGCCACACACACCGCCAGCGGCAGCCCGGCGCACAGGGCGACCAGTTCGCGGGCGGCCACCGGCTCCCGGGCGACGCGGCCGCCGCCGACCCGGCGGCCGAAGAGTTCGACGGCGGCGCTCGCGTCGAGGGTGCCGAGCTGGTGGAAGGCCGCGCCGTCCACGCCCAGGCCGGTCAGCCTGCTGCGGCCGGCCGCCACCACCAGGCTGTCGGCCGCGCCGGGCAGCAGCGTGCGGACCTGGGCGGCGCTGACCGCGTTGTCGAGCATGACCGCGATGCGCAGCCCGGCCGTGAGGGTGCGCCACAGCGCCGCCTGCTCGGCGGTCTCCGCCGGGACCTGCGCGACGCCGAAGGCGCGGATGAACTGCCCGAGGACCTCGCCCGGCCGCACCGGTCCGCCGGGCGCGTGGCCGCCGAGGTCCGCGTACAGCTGGCCGTCGGGGTAGTGCTCGCTCAGGCCGCGCAGCCAGCGGGAGACGAGGGTGGTCTTGCCCACCCCGGCGGGTCCGGTGACGGCGATGAGCAGCGGCCCGGCCGGGAGGTGCCCGGCGCGCAGGGCGTCGAGCGCGGCGAGGTCGGCGGTCCGGTCGGTGAAGTGGGGCGGCGTGCCGAGGAGTTGCCGGGGTACGGGACGCGGTCCGGCGACCGGCTGGAGGTGGATGCCGCCGTGGATCGTGCCCGCCTGGATGACGTGGCCGGTGACGGCGGAGGAGCCCTGGATGACGTTGGTCCGGTGCCTGGCATCCGGTGCCTCTTCCGCGGGGCCGGGCATCCGGTGCCGTAATGCCGCCAGGAACTCTGCGAGCGCCGGGGCCTCCCGGGCGCGGGCGGTGGCCAGGGCCGCCAGTTCCCGGAGGAATACCGGGTCGTCCGGTGCCGTTCCGGCGGGTGCCAGGGGGTCCGTGGCGGCGTTTTCCGGTGCCGGGAGCGCCGCGCGGAGTCCGGCGGTCACCGCCCGCCATTCGGCCGGCCGGCGCGCCGCCCAGGCCAGCACCGCGGTCAGTTCCTCGACCGTCATCGGCACCATTCCCGCCGCCTCCCCCGTCCATTTTCCCGAACCCTCGTCCCCGGGAACCGGTGAACGACCGGTGCGGAAGGTCTACCCGCGTCACGAGGAAACAGGCCCGGGGCTCACCCGACCGGCATATTCCGGCCACCCCGCAGGATCAAGAAACGGTCTCTGGTGGCGTCAGGTGACGCCGTGTCATTCTTTACCGCAAGTGAGCGGGGCGTACCGGAGAGAAGGTTCGCTCGTGCACGTCGACATCCGGGTACTGGGCCCTGTGGACATCCGGCTGAACGGCCGCCCCGACCCGCTGGGATCACTCAAGGAACGGGCCCTGCTCGCCGCGCTGTCGGTGGACGCGGGCCGGCCGGTGCCGCTCGACACGCTCATCGCCCGCCTGTGGGACGACCACCCGCCCGCGAAGGCCCGCGCCGGGCTCCACTCGTACGCCGCGCGGCTGCGCGGGCGGCTGCGCACCGGCAATCAGAGCGCCGCCCTCACCCAGCAGGCCCACGCCTACACCCTCGACGTCGAGCCCCGCCAGGTCGACTGCCACCACTTCCGGGAGCTGGCCGCACGGGCCCGCACGCTGGCGGACGCGGGCGACGACCCCGGCGCACTCGCCGTGTTCGAGGAGGCGGAGGCGCTGTGGCGGGGCGAGCCGCTCTGCGGCCTGCACGGGCTGTGGGCCGAGGGGGTACGGGCCCGGCTGGCCGGACACCGCCTGGCCGCCACGCTGTGCCGGATCGCCATCGAGCTGCACCGGGGCCGGTTCGCGGAACTCACCGCCGAACTCGCCGCGCTGTGGGAGCAGCACCCCACGGACGAGGACCTGGTGGCCCATCTGATGATCGCGAACTACGGCTGCGGGCGGCAGGCGGACGCCCTTCGCGCGTACGAGGCGACCCGCCGCCGGCTCGGTGAGGAACTGGGCACCGACCCCGGCGAGGCGCTGGCCCGCATCCACCGGCACATCCTCGACGGCGCCCCGGTCGCCCGGCTGCTCGCCCGCCGCGAACCGCCGAGCACCGCCGGGCCAGCACCGGGCGCCGGGCCCGCACCGGGCCCCATGGCGGCTCCGGTGCCCGACAACCTGCCCAGTCACGGCGAACTCGTCGGCCGCGAGGACGAACTGCGCCTCCTGACCGCCCCCGTGCGGGACGGCGCGGTCATCGCCCTCCAGGCCATCTCCGGCATGGGCGGCATCGGCAAGTCGCTGCTGGCCGTACACCTCGCCCACCGGCTCCAGCAGCGCTACCCCGACGGCCGGATCTACCTCGACCTGTGCGCCCACGCACCCGGCCGCCCGCCGCTCACCCCGCAGGCGGCCCTGGCCGCGCTGCTGCGCGTGCTGGGCGTCCCGGCCGAGGGCCTCCCGCGCGGGCTGGACGAGCTGACGTCCCTGTGGCGCTCCCTGCTGAGCGCCCGGCGCGCCGTGATCGTGCTGGACGACGCGGCCGGGCCCGAGCAGGTGCGGCCGCTGCTCCCGGTCGGTTCCCGCTCGCTGACGGTCGTCACGAGCCGCCGCCGGATGGCGGGCGTCCCGGGGCTGCGTCCGGTCTTCCTGGACGTGCTGCCGCCCGCGGACGCCGCCACGCTCTTCGTGCGGCTGGTCGGGCCCGAGCGGGCGGGCGGCCCCGGCGAGGTGGCCACCGTCGTACGGCTGTGCGGGCGCCTGCCGCTGGCGGTCGAACTCGCGGCGGGGCGGCTGGTCTCCCGGCCGTCCTGGACCACGGGCCACCTCATCCAGCGGCTGTCCCGCGGGCACGGCCGCCTCGGCGAGATCCGCAGCGTCCACCGGGACATCGCCCGCGTCTTCGAGATGTCGTACCACACGCTGGACGACGACCAGCGCACCGTCTTCCGGCTGCTGGCCCTGCACCCCGGCCCGCAGTTCGGCCCGCACGCCGCCGCCGCGCTGACCGGGCTGCCGCTGCCCGCGGCCGAGCGGATCGTCGAGACGCTGCTGGACGCGCACCTCGTCCAGGAGCCGGAGGCGGACCGCTACCAGTACCACGACCTGATCGCGGAGTACGCGCTCACGCTGGCCGCCGAGGACCCGCCGGAGGAGCGCGAGGCCGCGCTGCACCGGCTGTCCGTGTTCCACCTCTGCGCGGCGGACCGGGCGGACCGGCTCGTCAACCCGCGCCGCTCGCGCCTGGACGTGCCGTACACCGTCGATCCCGAACTGCTGCCCCGCTGGAGCGGGCCCCAGGAGGCCAGGGACTGGCTGGCGGCGGAGCACCAGGCGCTGTTCGCCGCCGAGCAGCACGCCCGTACGCACGGGGCGCCGCGCCGCGCGGCCTGGTTCGGCCACGTCCTCGCCGTCTTCCTGGACACCGAGGGCCACTGGGCCGAGGCCGAGCACATCCACCGGCACGCGGCGCTGTACTGGCAGCAGTGCCGCGACCGGCGCGCGGAGGCCAGGGCGCAGACCGAGCTCAGCACCACGCACGCGCACGCCGCCCGGTACGCGCAGGCCGAGGCGGCCGGGCGGCGGGCGCTGGAGCTGGCCCGCGCGGTGCACGACACGGAGACCGAGGCGGAGGCGCTCCAGCAGCTGGGCGTGCTCCACTGGCACCGGGGCGAGTACCGCCCGATGCTCGCGGTGCAGCGCGCGGCGCTGGAACTGCGGATCGCGTCCGGGGATCGCTGGCACCAGGCGCGCAGCACCAACAACCTCGGCATCGCCCAGCTGCATCTGGGCGACCCCGCCACCGCGATGCGGCATTTCCGGCAGGCCATGGCCATGTTCCGGGAGACCGGCGACAAGCGGGGCGAGACCCAGTCGCTGAACAACTTGGGAGATACACAGCTGCACACGGGGGAGAAGGAAGCCGCCCGAGCGTCCTTCGCGCAGGCACTCGCCATCGCAGCGGAATTCGGTAGCCGCTCGGAGCAGGCCATGGCACGCATCAATCTCGCGTCCACGTTCCGCATGCCTCAGGAACTCGGCGAAGCTCTTGGTCTCTACTCGGAAGCACTGCTGTCCTTCCAGCAACTGGGCGACCGCAGGAACGAGACCATCACTCTCGTGAACATGGGTAATGCGCTGCGCGATTCCGAGGAATTGACGGCAGCAGGACGGCATTACGAAAATGCGCTGGAACTCGCCCGGACCATCGGTGCGGGCCTGGAGGAGGCACAGGCGCTGCGCGGCCTGGGGGTCATCGGGCGCCGGCTGGGACTGCTGGAGCTGTCCGCCGGGCACCTGGAGATGGCACTGAGTGTCGCCCGCCGGATCGGCTCCCCCGAGGAGGAGGCCCGCGCCTGCGACGCGCTCGCCGAACTCCACCTGGCGAACGGGAACCGGGAAAAGGCGGGCACGCTGTGGCGGATCGCGCTGGACACGTTCGAACGCCTCGATCTGTTCGAATTCCGCCGCCTGGAGGCGCGGGTGGCCGAAGCGGGATGCATCGATCTACGCGAATAGATGACCCGAACAGCCTGAATGGGCACGGGATTTGACACTGATCACTTCTTCGGCTTTCCTGGCCGCGTCCTAACGATCACGTACGCGGATTGCCAGGAGATTGAAGCAAGTTGATAGGTCCTGAACATTCTCAGGTCGCCGTGGTGGCCGATCCGGCGCCACCGCAGGCCGAGCTTCGCGAGACTCCGGTCGTCGAACCGACACCGACCACGGTCGGAACACGGTCAATAGTCGTCATGACCAGTAGCGAGACCTCTCGCTTGTTCTCGAAAGAAGCCAAACCTGTGTGCATGCCCTCCTGACGGAGACGGCGACAGGGCCGGCCGGGCGCCACCCCGCCCCGCCGGCCCTTCTCACGTGGCGATCGGCAGTGGCCCGTCGTGCCGTACGAGCCACTCGCGGTACGCCGTGCTCTCCCAGGCCACTTCCATGTACGAGGCGGTCAGGTCGGCGAAGAGGGCGTCGGCGGGCGCGGCCGGGGCGGCGCCGGGGCGGTGGGCCATGAAGAGGCGGACGGCCAGCGGGTCGCCGCTCAGCGGGCGGATGGCCATACCGTGCCGGGGCCGGGAGGTCGGCTGGCAGGGCGCGACGACCTCGCCGGCCGCGACCAGGTCGGCCGCGGTCAGGTAGTCCCCGTGCACCACCCGGGGGTCCAGGCCCGCCGCCGCGAAGACCCGGCGCAGCCCCGTCCACTCGCCGTCCACCGACGGGTCGACCATCCACTGGTCACCGGCCAGCTCGGCGAGGGAGACCACCGGGTTGCGGACCGCCGGATGATTGACCGGAAGCGCGACGAACTGCGGTTCGCGGGCGATGAGTTCACGCTCGACCAGCCCGTCGGGCCGCCGCAGCGGCGCCCCCTCCACCTCGTGGACGAAGGCGACGTCGAGCTGGCCCATCGCCACCATCTGGAGCAGCGCGTTGGCGGACACGTCGATCCGGATGGCGGTGTCCGTGTCGGGCAGCCTGGCCCGCAGCCGCCGCAGCCAGCCCGCCACGGCCCGGCTGCTGGTGCTGCCGATGCGCAGCCGGGAGACGCCGGACCGCAGGGAGGCGGAGGCGATCTCGTCGACCAGCGCCCGCATGTCGGCCACGATCGGCCGGGCCCGGCTCAGCACCGAATGCCCCAGCGGCGTCGGCCGGCTGCCGGTCCGCTCGCGGAAGAACAGCTGGCCGCCGAGCGCGTTCTCGATGCGGCGGAGCTGGGTCGTCAGGGAAGGCTGGGTCATGCCCAGCTGCCGCGCGGCCTTGCGTACGCTGCCCGCGTCGGCTATCGCGCACAGCGCACGAAGGTGCCTCACTTCGAGCTCCACGACCGGAGCATAACGACGTTTGCGCACGTCACACCAGACTCTTCGGGCACGCAGGGGCCTCTTTCCCCGCGGGGGTATCACCTGGTGCTATCGCCACCTGGCATCTCCGCGCCCGGGATCTTCTCGAACAGACTCTCCGGCACCAAGAGTTCATCCGCACGGCCCCGGCCGCCGCCCCACACGGCGGCCGTACGGCCGACGGACGATAAGGAGTCCCCCCATGAGATCTCCCAAGACGGCACTGTCGGCAGTGCTCGGCCTGGGCCTCGTCGCCACGCTGGCCGCCGCGGCCCCCGCGACGGCGACCTCCGTCTCCTCCGCCCCCCAGACCCACCGGGTCACGGCCGCCGCGTACGTCGGCTCGGCCGCCGAGAAGGCCGACACCAAGGCGTTCTTCGAGGCCGTCATGAAGTCGGTCAAGGCCAAGCAGGCGGCGCACCCGGGCCTGAAGGCCGTCACCGTCACCTACGACGCGAGCGCGGCACCGACGTTCAAGAGCCAGATATCCCAGAGCGCCCAGATCTGGAACGGCGCGGTGGAGAACGTCAAGCTGCAGGAAGGCAGCGGCGGCGACTTCCAGTACCGCGAGGGCAACGACGCTCGCGGCTCGTACGCCAGCACCGACGGCCACGGCCAGGGCTTCGTCTTCCTGGACTACAAGCAGAACAAGGAATACGACTCGACCCGCGTGACCACGCACGAGACCGGCCACGTGCTGGGTCTGCCGGACCACTACGAGGGCCCGTGCAGCGAGCTGATGTCCGGCGGCGGCCCCGGCCCGTCCTGCACGAACTCCCAGCCGGACCAGACCGAGCGGTCCAAGGTGAACCAGCTCTGGGCCAACGGCCTCAAGGGCGTACGCCTCTGACGGGCCCCTCCCCCGGCAGGTCCCGTAAGGCGTGACCACGCCGCGGCCCCGGGAAACTACGGTGCGCGAGCACCGCGGTCCGACAGCGTCTACGCGCGCGGCGGGCTCTCCGGAGCCCTGCCGCGCGCGTACGCGTTCCGCGCCGCGCGCCCGGCACTCTTCGTACCGATGCGCCGTGCCTCAGTGCGCCAGCGCCCGGCTCCACGCCTCCAGTTCCGGTTCCCCGTCGTCGGACCGGCGCAGCCGGCCGGTGGGCTGCCACCCCCATGCCCGTACCGCGGAGCGCGCCGCGCCGTTCGCCGTCTCGACGAGGGTGACCACCATCGTGGCGTTGCTGCGGATGAGCAGTGTCTCCTGGAGGCGGGTGGCGACGTGGCCGCGCCGGTGCGCGGGCAGCACCATCAGCTCGGCGACGACGAACACCCGGCCGGAGGCCGTCAGTTCCTCCAGGTCACGCGGTACCTGACCGTTGAATCCCTGCCACCACCGGCCGTCGCGTTCGGCGGGGAAGCCGTAGCCGCAGCCGACCAGCGCCGGGTCGCTGGCGATGACCATCTCGAAGCCCGGGCGCTGGATGTGCTCGGCGAACCGCTGCAGGAAGGCCCCGCGTCCGCGGAACTCCTCGCCCGAGGGGCCGCGGTACGCCTCGACGTACAGGTCGGCGACGGCCTCGCGCTGTGCCTCGGCCTGCCACCTGCTCAGGCGCCGCAAGAAGACTTCTGCCATCCGGTCCTCCACAGGTCCAGGATTCACCTTCGGTTGAGGAAGTACTCCTTGACGAGGCCGCTGTCGAGCGTGCCGTCGACGACCTGGCGGGCCAGGTCGGGCAGTCTGCGGCGGTGGGCGCGCGCGTAGGCCCGGACGACCGTGAACGCTTCGTCCACGGTCGTCCCCCAGCGTTCCGCGAGCATCCCCTTGGCCTGTTCGATGACGACGCGGGAGTCGAGCGCGCGCTGCAACTGCCTCCGCTCGATGTTGCTGCGCTCCAGGCTCCGGTGCTGTACGGCGGTGACGGCCAGCAGGTCGGCCAGCGACCGGGCGAACACGCCGTCCCGCTCGGCGCGCGGTGCGGTGGCGCCGGAGAAGAGGGCCAGGACGCCGACGACTTGGGAGCACAGGCGCATCGGTACGGCGTGCGCCGCCAGGTGTCCCTGTTCCCGCGCGAGGCCGGTGAACCGCGGCCACCGTGCGGCGGTGTGCGGGTCGGACAGGGCGATGTCCGTCTCGCCCGTACCGCTGCGGTAGCAGTCGGCGAACGGGCCCCAGGCGTCCGGTGCGCCGTCCGGGCCGAGCAGGCGGGCGGCGTCGCCGTACTCCGCGATCACCTGGAGCCGGTGGTAGGCGTCGGCGAGCAGGACGACGGCCGCGTCCGCGCCGAGCAGCCCGGCGCAGTGCGCGACCGCGCGGCGCAGCAACTCCCCGCAGTCGGCGTCGCCGATGAGCCCCGCGGGCACGTCCGCCCATGGTGTCTGCGCCGGAGATTCTTCACGGGCCATGGAAACCATCCCTTCCGCCGTCGGCCGTTCGTGGCCCGTGTCCATCGTCTCTCGGATCGACGCCGCACGGCTACTATGCCTGCGGCAAGGCGCAGGCGGGAGACCGCCGACGCCGCGCGCCGGGGACCCGCCCAGGACCCCGGAACCCGTTCCTGCGGCCTACGCGTTCATACTGTGCTGATCTTGACCGTCAACTCGCCGGGGATCTCCGCATGGAGCGGTTCCCGGAACGACGCGCCTAGGGCGAGCAGTTGGCCATCTGGTCGCAGCGCGCGTCCCGCACGCTCGCGTAGCGGGGGAAGCGGCTGGTCAGCCGCGTCGCCCTGAGCAGTGTGGTGATGCCGCGCTGGGCGTGGACGACCCGCAGCCAGCCGCCCTGCTCCACGGCCCAGTTCTGCGCGGCGCACAGTTCGCGCAGTGCGGAGCAGTCCATGAAGGTCACCGCGCCGAGGTCGACGATCACCCGTGGAGGGCCGGTGGCGCGGCCGTGGCCCCTGCGCAGCAGATCCCGGAAGCGTGGCGCCGTCATGAGGTCGAGCTCTCCCTCGGGCCGCACTACGTTGATCTGGTTCACGCCGATCCGGCGGTGGAGGTCCATAGCGATCCCGCCCCTGAAGTCACTCGTGCACGCACTGACTGTCTTTCGTGCGAACCGGGGTCCGGGGCACCGCGCCATCAGCGTATTCCGGCAGGCCGTCGGGTGGCGGTGAAGAAAGGTTCCGTTCGAAAGTCGGCCCCAATCGTTCACCCGTGCGGGGGTTTTGTCGCACGGGTGAGCCCACCAGCCGCTCCCGGTCCCGTCCGTACGCCTCAGGCCCACAGCGCCTGGGCGAGGGCCACACCGGCGAACACCGCGCCCAGACCGGCGGCCACGCTCGCCACCGCGTTCGCGGCGGCGTACCACCGCGCCCCGCCGGCGGCCAGCCGCAGCGTCTCGTACGAGAAGGTCGAGTACGTCGTCAGCGCCCCGCACAGCCCCGTCCCGAGCAGGAGGTACAGGTGCGAGGAAGCGGCGCCCGCCGCCACCGCGCCGGTGACCAGGCCCAGCACCAGCGAGCCCGCGACGTTGACCGCGAACGTCCCCCAGGGGAAGGCGGAGGCGTGCCGGGCCTGCACGAAGCGGTCCGTCAGGAAGCGCAGGGGCGCACCGGCCATCGCGCCGGCCACCACGAGCAGCCAGTTCACCGTGCGCCTCCCCCCTCCGAGGTACCGAGGCGAGCGGCTCGCCGCCCCCGTCCGTGCCGGGTCAGTACGTGCCGGGTGCCCGCGGAGGCGGCACCCACCGCCGCCAGCGCGCCGAGCAGGGTGGCGGCCAGGTAGGCCAGGCCGAGGGCGAGCTGCCCGGTGTCCATGAGGTGCCCGATGTCCACGGTGTACGTGGAGAAGGTGGTGAACCCGCCGAGGACCCCGGTGCCGAGGAACGGGCGCAGCAGCGGATGCGGCGATCCGCGCTCGGTGATCAGCGCCATCAGGACGCCCATGAGCGCACAGCCGACGACGTTGACCAGGAAGGTGGTCACGGGGAAGGTCCCGGGGGCGGTGGGCCACAGCAGGGCGGCGCCGTAGCGGGCTGCCCCTCCGATGCCGCCGCCGAGCGCCACCACTCCGATGACCGCTCCGGTGCGCGTGCGCATACGTCTCCCTACTCGCGCGGTGCGTGCGTCTCTGCATTCCGCTCTGCAAGCAGGGACCGTTGGCGGCCTCCGACGGCCGCGGTTGTGGTCCGGCGGGCCCCACCGCCGTGCCGTGATCCGAAGATCACCGGTACGTCCAGGCTAACCCCGGCTGTTTGACACCGCCAAACATGGGATGTTCCCATCACCGGTGGAATCGAGAGGGAGGACGGCGTCCATGCCCCTGCGCAGCACCGCCCGCACCAGCCTGGTGGACCTGGTCATCGAGCAGATGGAACGGCTCATCACCGACGGCGAGTGGGAGATCGGCGGAAAGATCCCCGCCGAACCCGTCCTCGTCGAGACGCTCGACGTGGGCCGCAACACCGTCCGCGAGGCGGTCCGCGCCCTCGTGCACACCGGGATGCTGGAGCCCCGGCAGGGCGACGGCACGTACGTACGGGCCAACAGCGACTTCGGCGCGGCGGTGCAGCGCAGGCTGCGCAGGGCCGCCGACCTGGAGGCGTACGAGGTCCGCGCGTCGCTGGAGCGCGACGCGGCCCGCTACGCGGCACTGCGCCGCACCGGCGAGGACCTGACGGCGCTGCGGGCCGCGCTGGCCGAGCGGGACCGGGCCTGGGAGAACAGCGACGTCACCGCGTTCATCGACGCGGACATGCACTTCCACCGGACCGTCGCGGCAGCCGCGCACAACAGCGTCCTCGCGGACCTGTACGAGCACTTCAGCGACGCGCTGCGCGCCACCCTCCAGGCCGTCATCCGCAGGCCGCTGCCCGATTCCGTACGCCACCAGTTCGACGCGCACACCGCCATCGCCGACGCCATCGAGGCCCGGGACCCGGACGCCGCCGAGCAGGCCGCGCTGGCCCACCTGACCGAAGCCATGGACGCGCTGCGCGCGGCGCGACCGGACGATGACGGCGGCGGCCCGGCGGCGGACACCCGCGCCCGCGAAGCAAGCCCAGGAGAAGAAGACCATGCATGACGACGGACCGGCCGCCACCCTGAGCGCCCCCGGCACCGGCGGCGCCGCACGGCCGGACGCGCCCGCCGGGGACGCCGCCCAGCCCGCCCCGCCCGCGGGTGCCACCGGGCGCCGCGCCCTCTACCTGGGCGCCGGTGTCATCCTCCTCGCCCTCAACCTGCGCCCGGCCCTCGTCGCCGTGTCCCCGATGGCCGGGACCATCCGCGACGAGAGCGGCATGTCGGCCGCGGCCACCAGCCTGCTGACCGCGCTGCCGCTGCTCTGCTTCGGCCTGCTCGCCCCGATCGCGCCGCGGCTCGGCCGCCGCTTCGGCATGGAGCGCTCGCTGCTCGGCACCATGGTGCTGATCTGCGCGGGTACGGCGCTGCGGCTGCTGGACTCGGTGGCCGCGCTGTTCGCCGGGACGATCGTCATCGGCGCGGGCATAGCCGTGGCCAATGTGCTGCTGCCCGGTCTGATCAAGCGCGACTTCGCCGCCAGGTCCGGGCTGATGACCGGCCTGTACTCGATGTCGCTGTTCGGCGGCGCGGCGCTGGCGGCCGGTGTGACCGTGCCGGTGCAGCGCGCGGCCGGGCTGAGCTGGCAGGCCACGCTGGCGTGCTGGGGCTCGCTGGCGGTCGTCGCGCTGGTGGTGTGGCTGCCGCAGACCCGCAGCCGTACGCGTACCTCCGCGGCCGCGGCCCGGGAGGCGGCCCACCCCGTGCGCGGCCTGTGGCGCTCCCCGCTGGCCTGGCAGGTCACCGCGTACATGGGCCTGCAGTCGCTCAGCTACTACGCGGCGGCCGCCTGGCTGCCGACCATGCTCACCGACGCCGGGATGAGCGCGGGCGACGCGGGCTGGATGCTGTCGTTCTCCTCGCTGCTGGGCATCGTGGGCTCCTTCCTCGCGCCGGTGATCGTCGGGCGGCGGCTCCCGGCGGGCGCGCTGGCCACGCTCGGCGCGGTGCTCTGCGCGGCCGGGTTCGCCGGGATGCTGGCCGCGCCGGCCGGTGGCGCGTACGTGTGGATGACGCTGCTGGGCCTCGGGCAGGGCGCGGCCATCAGCCTGGCCCTGCTGTTCATCGTCCAGCGCGCCC
Source organism: Streptomyces sp. CB02923 (assembly GCF_001905005.1). Taxonomy (GTDB): domain Bacteria; phylum Actinomycetota; class Actinomycetes; order Streptomycetales; family Streptomycetaceae; genus Streptomyces. Next base: position 596,768 of record NZ_LWKZ01000001.1, read on the forward strand.
CGGACATCCGGCACACCGCGCAGCTCTCCAGCATGGCCCAGTGCTTCGGCTACATCCTGGCGGCCACCGGGCCCGCGGTGCTGGGTGCCGTGCACGACGCCTCGGGCGGCTGGGCGGTGCCGGTGGTCGTGCTGCTGGTCCTGCTCGTCCCGCAGGTGGCGATGGGCCTCGGTGCCGCGCGTCCGCGGCACGTCGCGGGGCGCTGACTCCGGTACGTACGGGGGCGCCGACTCCGGTTACGTACGGGGCGGAGCGGGGCGATCCGTACGGGCGGGAGGTGTGCGGAGCTGCCGCGACGCCTCCCGCCCTGCCGCACGTCCGGGCCATACTGGTGCCGTGTCGGTGATCAGCAACCTCCGTAGAGCGGTCCGTCTGCCGCAGCAGCGCCGCCGTGGCGTCGACCTCAGCCACCCCGCGCGCTCGCCGCTCGGCACCGCCGTGGTGAACTGCGCCGTCTACGAGAACGGGGTCCGCCAGCCCGGCGACCACCCGGCCGAGGACGCCGTCCGCCGGGTCCGCGACTCGGGCGACGGCTTCGTGTGGATCGGTCTGCACGAGCCGTCGGAGAAGGAGTTCGCCGGCATCGTCGAGCTGTTCGGGCTGCACCCGCTCGCCGTCGAGGACGCGGTGCACGCGCATCAGCGGCCGAAGCTGGAGCGCTACGACGGCTCGCTGTTCACGGTGTTCAAGACGGTCTGTTACGTGGACCACGACCGGCTCACCGAGACCAGCGAGGTGGTGAACACCGGCGAGATCATGGTCTTCACCGGCGCCGACTTCGTCATCACCGTCCGGCACGGCGGCCACGGCTCGCTCGGCCCGCTGCGCGAGCAGCTGGAGGCGGACCCGGACCAGCTGGCCATCGGCCCGTCGGCCGTGCTGCACGCCATCGCGGACCTGGTCGTGGACGACTACCTGGACGTCGCCGCGGCCGTGCAGGACGACATCGACGACGTCGAGAGCGAGGTCTTCGCCGAGAACCCGCGCCGTACCTCCGGCGAGGAACGGCCCGGCGGCGCCAAGGGCTCCGGCACCGACGCGGGCCGGATCTACCAGCTCAAGCGCGAACTGCTGGAGCTGAAGCGGGCGGTGGCGCCGCTGGCCCGCCCCCTGGACGCGCTGGCCACCCGGCCGATGGCGCTGGTGGACCCGGACATCACCACGTACTTCCGTGACGTGTCGGACCACCTGGAGCGGGTGACCGAGCAGATCAACGCCTTCGACGAACTGCTCAACTCCATACTCCAGGCGCACCTCGCGCAGGTCACCGTGGCGCAGAACGAGGACATGCGGCGGATCAGCGCCTGGGTCGCGATCCTCGCCGTACCGACGATGGTGTGCGGCATCTACGGCATGAACTTCGAGTACATGCCGGAGAAGCACTGGAGCTTCGGCTATCCCCTGGTCATGGCCGTCACGCTCACGCTCTGCTACCTCATCCGCCGCGGGTTCAAGCGGAACGGGTGGCTGTAGGGCGTCCTCGGCCCGGGGCCGTTCAGGCCAGGTAGCCGTCCGGGCGGATCAGGACGGTGTCGCCCGGCGCTGCCGCGTAGGCCGTGAAGGCGTGGCCCTCGGCGTCGACGGCGTACCGTCCGCGGCCGGGCTCCTCGCCGGGGCGCAGTACGGCGTAGGCGTGCTCCTCGTCCGGGGCGGGCGCACCGAAGACCAGCCGGGTGAAGTGCGGGCCGCGGAAGAGGTCGAAGAGGCGGATGTGCTTGCCGTCCGCGTCGAGCAGCGGGGCGTCCGGGGCGCGGTCGCCGGTGACGAGGGGGCCGGTGGCGTCCGGCGCCCGGTAGGTGATGGCGAGGCCGAAGCCCTCCTCGCCGCGCCGGTGGGCATCCGCCGCACCCCCGGCGTACTTGTCCAGCAGTTCGGTGCTCACGCCGAGGACGTCGGCCGCGACCGGCCGCCGCTCGGCCTCGTAGCTGTCGAGTGCGGTCTGCGCGGCCAGCTTCCAGCCCAGGTTGTAGGCGTCCTGCACGCCCGTGTTCAGGCCCTGGCCGCCGGTCGGCGGGTGGACGTGGGCGGCGTCGCCGGCCAGGAAGACCCGTCCCGACCGGTAGCGTCCGGCGAGCCGCGCGTTGGGCCGCCACACCGTCGACCAGCCGTGTCCGGTCAGGCGCACACCGGCCGAGAAGCGGTCGAGGGCGGCCTGCATCGTCTCCAGGGAGGCGTCGTCGCCCTCGCCCAGGGGCGAGATGAACTGGAACCGCCCGGTACCGGGCAGCGGGGTCAGCGCGGTGCCGAACGCCGGGCTGTCCGCATCGGCGAACCAGTGCCCGACCGTGGGGTCGAGGTCCGGCGCAGACACGTCGCCGACCAGCACCCGGAAGGTCTCGTCGGTGGTGCCGGGGAAGTCCACGCCGATCGCCTTGCGGACGAGGCTGGCACCGCCGTCGGCGCCGACCAGGTAGTCGAACCGGTCCGCCGCACCGGTGGCGAACCGCGCCGTCACGCCGTCCGCGTCCTGCTCCAGGCCGGTCAGCCCGGTGCCCAGCTCGACGCGTACGCCGAACTCCAGCAGCCGCGCCCGCAGGATCCCCTCGGTCTGCGACTGGCCCAGCACCCACGGGTTCGGGTACGGGACGCCGGGGCCGGGCTCGCGCGGCTCGGCCATCCACTGCTCGCCCGCGTACCGGCCGTCGAGGTGTACGCGGAGCGGCGCCAGGGGTGCCCCGGCGGCCCGTACGGCGTCCAGCACGCCGAGGTCGTCGAAGACCTCCAGGGTGCGCGGCTGGATGCTGTCGCCGCGGGAGCCGTCGAAGTACGCGGTCGACTTGTCGACGACCCGTACCCCGACGCCGCGCCGGGCCAGTTCGATCCCCAGTGTCAGTCCGGTCGGCCCGCCGCCCACCACAAGCACTCGCATGATGAATCTCCATTCACTGAATTCAGATTCATCATGTGGCCTGCTAGCGTGCGCCGTCAAGGGAGCTGGAGGAAACGTGAAGCGCGCGGAGCAGGCGGTCGAGACGAGGGCGGCGCTGATCGAGGCGGCCAAGCGCCAGTTCGCCGCCCGCGGCTACCTGAACACCAAGATCACCGACATCACGGCGGAGGCCGGCCGGGCCGCGGGCTCCTTCTACCGCCACTTCGCGAGCAAGGAAGAGCTGCTCCAGGCGCTGCTGGCCGAGCTGGCCGCGGCGAGCGACACCTACGCCGACGCCGAGGGGCACAAGTCCGACTTCACCGACCCGGACGCGATCCGCTACCACGTGACCGCGTGCTGGCGCGTGTACCGGGACCACGCGCCGACCATGCTCGCGCTGCGCCAGGCGGCGCTCGTCAGCGAGGACTTCGCCCGCACCTTCGACCAATTCCGCCGCGCGCAGCTCGCCGACCTGGCCGATCACCTGGAACACGTACAGAACCTGCCGGCCTCCCCCGGGACCACCCTGACGCTGATGAGCGCGCTGCTGGAAGCGCCCGCGCAGCTGGGGCCCGGGATGCCCGAGGAGGAGGCCGTCGAGGTGACCACCCGGTTCCTCTACCGGGCGCTGAACGGCAAGGACTACGCGCCGGGGGCGTAGGCGCGCCGCGGGCGTAGGGCGCTTCCCACGGATCTCCGCGGCGCGCGGTCCGGCCGGGACGGCGTCAGTGCGACAGGATCCGGTCCGCGTCCGGAGTCCGGTCTTCCCCTTCGGTGGCCGCGGGCCGGTCCGCGTCCCCGCCCTTACGCGGCTTGCCCGGCAGCGCGAACAGCAGCAGGAAGATGACCACCAGACCGGCCGCCACCCACCACAGCGAGGTGACCGTCGCCTCGACGATCGCCGCCCGCGGGTCCCGGCCGGCCGCCCCGTCGAGGACGCCGAAGAAGGCCACCGACGCCAGTCCGAGGCCGAACGCCATGCCCAGCTGGCTGGTGGTGTGGAAGACCCCGGACGCCGAGCCGGAGTGTTCGGCCGGCACCTCGGAGAGGGCCGCGTCGGTGATCGGGGCGACGATCAGCCCCATGCCGCCGCCCATCAGCAGCAGGGCGGGGGCCAGCTGCCAGGACGTCAGCTCCGTGCCGTACCGGTCGGCCTCCACGATGTAGAGCAGCGCGCCGAGCAGCATGATCAGTGCGCCGGCCTGCATCACCTTGCGCCCGAAGCGCGGCACCAGCTGCTCCACGGAGACGCCGCCCGCCGCCGCACAGGCAACCGAGAACGGCACCCCGGTCAGTCCGGCACGCAGCGGGCTCCACCCCAGGCCGAGCTGCATGCACAGGGTCCAGACGAGGAAGAACAGGCCGGAGAGCGCACCGAAGGTGAGCTGGACACCGGCGCCCGCGACGAACGTCCTGAGCTTGAACAGGGAGAGTTCGACGAGCGGCGAGCCGTCCTTGCGGGCCTTGGCCTGCTCGTACCGTACGAAGACGGCGAGGACGAGCGGGCTCGCGGCCATCGAGACGAACCCCCATACCGGCCAGCCCATTTCGCGGCCCTGGGTGAGCGGGTAGAGCACCATCAGGAGCCCGAGCGCGGCCAGCACCATGCCGACGAGGTCCAGGCGCAGCGCCCGGGAAGCGCGGGACTCGGAGATGAAGCGGCGCCCGAGGAGGACACCGGCGACACCGACCGGCAGGTTGATCAGGAAGATCGGCCGCCACTGGAGGCCGAGGATGTCCCACTGCGTCAGCAGCGCGCCGATCAGCGGACCGCAGACCGCGCCCAGCCCGATGACGACGCCGAACAGGCCGAAGACCTTGCCGCGTTCGTGCGCGGGGAAGGTGACGTGGATGATCGCCAGCACCTGCGGGACCATCAGGGCGGCCATCGCGCCCTGGAGGACGCGGGCGGCGATCAGCATCCCCGGGTCGGCGGCGACGCCGCACAGCACGGAGGCGACGGTGAACCCGGCTATGCCGAGCAGGAAGATCCGGCGGCGGCCGTGGATGTCGCCGAGCCGGCCGCCGGTGATCAGGCCGATGGCGAAGGCCAGCGCGTACCCCGCAGTGATCCACTGGATGGCGTTGAACGAGGCGCCGGTGTCCCGCTGGATGCTGGGCACGGCGATGTTGACGATGGTCGCGTCCACCAGGTCCATGAAGGCGGCGGTCAGCACGACGACGAGCGCGAACCAGCGTCTGCGGTCGACCGCGCCGGTCGGACCGGTCGGGCTGGTCTCTCCGGTCGGGCCGGTCGCGCCGGTCTCTCCGGTCGGGCCTGGGACGCCGGTCGGGCCGGTAGCGGTCGTGGGCGGGGTGGGCATGGCGCGGTCTCCTGGTCGGTGTGCGGGGCTCGAAAGGTCTCAAGTGCTCCGGGAGGTCGGTGTGGTTCGACATTAGTGTCCGTGTAGGACGGCTCCAGTCCTATACGTCCGGGCATCATCGGCACCATGAGCGAGACTTCGGCACGCCTGCTGAACCTGCTGTCCCTCCTCCAGACCCCCCGCGAATGGCCCGGCAGCGAGCTGGCCGGCCGCCTGCGGGTCACCACCCGCACCATCCGCCGCGACATCGAGCGGCTGCGCGACCTCGGCTACCCGGTGCACGCCACGATGGGCGCGGAGGGCGGCTACCGGCTCGCGGCGGGCACCGCGATGCCCCCGCTGCTCCTGGACGACGAGGAGGCGGTGGCCATCGCCGTCGGGCTGCGTTCGACGGCCGGGCACACCGTCGACGGCGTCGAGGAGGCGTCCGTACGGGCCCTCGCCAAGCTCGAACAGGTGCTGCCGTCCCGGCTGCGGCGGCGGGTGGGCGCGCTGGGCACCGCCACCGTCCCGATGCCCGCCGGGGACGGGCCGACCGTCGACCCGGCACACCTGACCACCCTGGCCGCGGCCGTCGCCAACCAGGAGCGGGTGCGCTTCACGTACCGGTCGGGCGACGGTGTCGGCTCCAAGCGCCTGGTGGAGCCGCACCGGCTGGTCGCGGCAGGGCGCCGCTGGTACCTGGTGGCGTACGACGAGGAGCGCGCGGACTGGCGGATCTTCCGGGTGGACCGGCTGAGCTCGCCGTACCCCACGGGGGTACGCATGACGCCGCGCGAGCTGCCCGCCGAGGACGCCGCCGCGTTCGTCGCGGAGCGGATGCAGGGCATGGGCCCCGGCTGCTCCGCGGTGGTCACGGTGCAGGCGCCCGCCGTCGAGGTGTGCGACCGGCTCGGGCGCGCGGCGGCCGTGGTGGAGCCCCTCGGCGAACGGTCGTGCCGGGTGCGCACCCGGCCCGATTCCCTGGAGTGGACGGCGTTCCGGCTGGCGATGCTGGGCAGCGAGTTCACGGTGCACGAGCCCCCGGAGCTGGCGGAGTGCCTGCGGCGGCTGGGCGGGCGGGTACTGCGGGCGGCGGACGGGACCGTCGGCCCCACCGGCCCCACTGGCCCTACCGACCCCACCGGCCCTACCCGTCCCACCGGTCCCACCGGCGCCGACGGGACCGCCGCGGGCGCGTCACCGGATACCCAGGAGGGGTAGCATCCATACCCCTAGGGGGTATACAGTCCAGACAGTGGACGCCGGCGGTCCCCACCGCCACCCCCGCCTCCGAAGGAGCAAGTCATGACCACCACCGTCGACGGGCACCGCATCGAGCTGGAGATCGGCGGCATGACGTGCGCCTCCTGCGCCGCCCGGGTCGAGAAGAAGCTCAACCGGATGGACGGCGTCACCGCCACCGTCAACTACGCCACGGAGAAAGCGGAGGTCACCTACGCGGACGACGCCGGCATCGGCGTCGCGGAGCTGATCGCCACCGTCGAGAAGACCGGCTACACGGCCGCCGTACCGGAGCCCCCGGCACCCGCCCCGCCGCCACCGGATCCCGACGCCGCCCCGGCGCCCGCGCCGGGCACCGACCCCCTCGCCGCACTGCGGCAGCGCCTGACCGTCTCCGTGCTCCTGGCCGTGCCGGTCATCCTGATGGCGATGGTCCCGGCACTGCAGTTCACCAACTGGCAGTGGCTGTCGCTGACCCTGGCCGCACCGGTCGTGGCGTACGGCGCCTGGCCCTTCCACCGGGCCGCCTGGACCAACCTGCGGCACGGCACGGCGACCATGGACACCCTGGTCTCCCTGGGCACGCTCGCCGCGCTCGGCTGGTCGTTGTGGGCCCTGTTCTTCGGGCACGCCGGGATGCCCGGCATGACCCACCCGTTCACGCTGACCATCGAACGCGGCGACGGCGGCAGCAACATCTACCTGGAGGCCGCGGCCGGAGTCACCGCCTTCATCCTGGCCGGGCGCTACTTCGAGGCCCGTTCCAAGCGCCGGGCCGGGGCCGCGCTGAAGGCCCTGATGGAGCTGGGCGCCAAGGACGTCGCGGTGCTGCGGGACGGGCGCGAGGTGCGCGTCCCGGTGGGTGAGCTGGCGGTCGGCGACCGGTTCGTGGTCCGGCCCGGCGAGAAGATCGCCACCGACGGCACGGTCGTGGACGGGTCGTCCGCCGTGGACGCCTCGATGCTCACCGGCGAGTCCGTACCCGTCGAGGTCTCCCCCGGCGACCCGGTCACCGGCGCCACCGTCAACGCGGGCGGCCGGATCGTCGTCGAGGCGTCCCGGATCGGCGCGGACACCCGGCTGGCCCGGATGGCGCGGCTGGTCGAGGACGCGCAGAACGGCAAGGCCGCCGCCCAGCGCCTGGCCGACCGGATCTCCGCCGTCTTCGTCCCGGTCGTCATCGCACTGGCCCTCGCCACCCTCGGCTGCTGGCTCGTCACGGGCGGGGGCGCGGTCGCCGCGTTCACCGCCGCGGTCGCCGTTCTGATCATCGCCTGCCCGTGCGCCCTGGGCCTGGCCACGCCGACCGCGCTCATGGTCGGCACCGGCCGCGGCGCGCAGCTCGGCATCCTGATCAAGGGGCCCGAGGTCCTGGAGACCACCCGCCGCGTCGACACCGTCGTCCTGGACAAGACCGGCACCGTCACCACCGGCGCGATGACCCTCACCGCCGTCCACCTCGCCGACGGCGTCTCCGAGACCGAGGCGCTGCGCCTGGCCGGGGCGCTGGAGCACTCCTCCGAGCACCCCATCGCCCGCGCCGTCGCCACCGCGGCAGCCGAGCGCACGGGCGGGCTGCCCGCCCCGGAGGACTTCGCGAACGTCCCCGGCCGCGGTGTCCAGGGCGTCGTCGAGGGCCACGCCGTCCTCGTCGGCCGTACCTCGCTCCTCGCCGAGTGGGCCATCGAGCTGCCCGCCGCCCTCGCGGACGCCAAGGCCGCCGCCGAGGAGGCCGGGCACACCGCGGTCGCCGTCGCCTGGGACGGCGCGGCGCGCGCCGTGCTCGTCGTCGCCGACGCGGTCAAGCCCACCAGTGCCGAGGCGGTCCGGCGGCTGCGCGCCCTCGGCCTCACCCCGGTCCTGCTCACCGGCGACAACGCGGCCGTCGCCCGCTCGGTCGCCGCCGAGGTCGGCATCGACGCGGACCACGTCATCGCCGACGTGCTGCCCGAGGACAAGGTCTCGGTCGTCAAGGACCTCCAGGCGCGGGGGAAGTCGGTGGCCATGGTCGGCGACGGCGTCAACGACGCGGCCGCGCTCGCCCAGGCCGACCTGGGCCTGGCGATGGGCACCGGCACGGACGCCGCCATCGAGGCCGGTGACCTGACGCTGGTACGGGGCGACCTGCGCGCCGCGGCGGACGCCATCCGCCTCGCCCGCCGCACCCTCGGCACCATCAAGGCCAACCTCTTCTGGGCCTTCGGCTACAACGTCGCCGCGCTCCCGCTGGCCGCCGCCGGGCTGCTCAACCCGATGATCGCCGGGGCCGCGATGGCCTTCTCCTCGGTCTTCGTGGTGGCCAACAGCCTCCGGCTGCGCCGCTTCAAGCCGCTCACCTGAGCGGCGCAGGCCCGCCCGGGAAGCCCGCCTCGGGAAGCCCGCCCGCCGGCCCGGTTCCGACAGCGACCCGCTGTACGGGCCGGGCCGTGGCGTGTGCGGCGCCTCACCGGCCGTGGCGTGTGGGGCACCTCACCGGCCGTGGCGTGTGCGGCACCTCATGCCCCTCACCGGCCGCGGCGCCCGGAGGCCGGGGGCCACCGCACGCGCCCGCCCCCGGCCGTACGTGGGGTTCCCTCCAGAACTCGCTCCGGAAGATTGGCGTATCGCGCAATGCTCCCGGGAGCCGCACCCCTAACACTGAACAGGTACCGTCCGCACACGCACAGGGGTTCCCATGTCGGGTTCACGTGTCCTGGCTCTCGGCCACTACCAGCCTTCCGAGGTGCTCACCAACGACGACCTCGCGAAGATCGTCGACACCGACGACGCCTGGATCAGCAGCCGCGTCGGCATCCGCACCCGGCACGTCGCGGCCCCCGACGAGACGGTGGACGCGATGGCCGCGGCCGCGGCGGCCAAGGCGCTGGCGGCGAGCGGCCTGACGGCGCAGGACATCGACCTCATACTGGTGGCCACCTGCACGGCCGTCGACCGCAGCCCCAACACCGCGGCCCGGGTCGCCGCCCGGCTCGGCCTGCCGGCCCCCGCCGCCATGGACCTCAACGTCGTCTGCGCGGGCTTCACCCACGCCCTGGCCACCGCCGACCACGCCATCCGGGCCGGGTCGGCCGTCAACGCGCTGGTCGTCGGCGCCGAGAAGTTCACCGACGTGGTGGACTGGACGGACCGCTCGACCTGCGTGCTCGTCGGGGACGGCGCGGGCGCCGCGGTCGTCACGGCGTCGGCCGAGGCGGAGATCGGCCCGGTGCTGTGGGGTTCGGTCCCGGAGATGGGCGGCGCCGTCCGCATCGAGGGCAACCCGGCCCGCTTCTCCCAGGAGGGCCAGGCCGTCTACCGCTGGGCCACCACCCGGCTGCCCGCCATCGCCCGCCAGGTGTGCGAGCGGTCCGGGATCCGGCCGGCGGACCTGGCCGGGGTCGTGCTGCACCAGGCCAACCTGCGGCTGATCGAGCCGCTGGCGGAGCGCATCGGCGCGGTCAACGCCGTGATCGCGCGCGATGTCGTCGAGTCCGGCAACACCTCGGCCGCTTCCGTGCCGCTGGCCCTGTCCAAGATGGTGGAGCGGCGGGAGATCCCGTCCGGCGCCCCGGTGCTGCTCTTCGGCTTCGGCGGCAATCTGTCGTACGCGGGGCAGGTCATCCGCTGCCCGTGAGACGGAGAGCGGTACGGGCCTGCCCGCCCTCCTCGTAAGCGGTACGGGTCTGCCCCGGCTCCCCGTAAGCGGTACGGGCCTGCCCCGCCTCCCCGTAACGGTGTCCGATTCGTTCAAGCCCCGGCCGCCCGGTGCTTCCTACGCTCCTCACATGAGCAACGCATCGCACCACCCCGCCTCCACCCCCGCGACTCCCCGCCTGGCGGCGATCGGCATGGTCGTCGCCGACATGGCGGCCTCGCTCGCCTTCTACCGCCGTCTGGGCCTGACGGTCCCGGCGGAGGCCGACTCCGCCCCGCACGCCGAGGCGACGCTGCCCGGCGGCCTGCGCCTGATGTGGGACACGTACGCCGTCGCGCGCTCCATCGATCCCGAGTGGACGCCGCCGGCCGACGGCGCTCCGACGGGCCTGGCGTTCGAGTGCGCGGACCCGGCCGAGGTCGACAAGGTCTACGCAGCGCTGACGGGCTCCGGGTATCCGGGCGGGAAGGAGCCGTGGGACGCGCCCTGGGGGCAGCGGTACGCGGTGGTCCAGGACCCGGACGGGCACGGGGTCGACCTGTTCGCGGCGCTGCCGTAGACGCACGGGCCGGTACGTCCGTCCCGTACGGCCATTCCGTACCGCCGTCCCGTACCGCCGTCCCGCTCTAGAACACCGACCAGCCGGTCAGCGTCGTGAAGTGGTCCAGCGCCGCCGCCCCCGCGACCGAGTTGCCGCGGCTGTCCAGGCCGGGGCTCCACACGCACAGCGTGCAGCGTCCCGGCACCACGGCGACGATCCCGCCGCCGACGCCGCTCTTGGCGGGCAGGCCCACCCGGTACGCGAACTCCCCGGCCGCGTCGTACGTGCCGCAGGTCAGCATCACCGCGTTGATCCGCTTGGCCTCGCGGGCCTCCAGCAGGCGGCTGCCGTCCGCGCGCAGTCCGTGCCGGGCCAGGAATCCGCCGGCCGCCGCCAGGTCGCGGCAGCTCATCTCGATCGAGCACTGCCAGAAGTAGTGCTCGATGACGCTGGGGACGGGGTTCTCCAGGTTGCCGAAGCTGGCCATGAAGTGGGCGAGCGCGGCGTTGCGGTCGCCGTGGTCGGCCTCGGAGTCCGCCACGGCCTGGTCGAAGGCGAGGTCCGGGTTGCCGCTCTCCTCGCGCAGGAAGTGCAGCATCGTGGTGCTGGCGTCGCCGGTCAGCGTCTGGAGGCGGTCGGTGATCACGAGCGCGCCCGCGTTGATGAAGGGGTTGCGCGGTACGCCGTTCTCCCACTCCAGTTGCACCAGCGAATTGAACGGGGTCCCGGACGGCTCACGGCCGACCCGCTTCCAGATGTCCTCGTTGTCGCTGGCCATGACGAGCGCCAGCGAGAAGGTCTTCGATATGGACTGCACGGAGAACGGGACCTCCCAGTCCCCCACCCCGTACACCTCGCCGTTGATGTCGGCCACCGCCATCCCGAAGCGGTCACCCGGCACGTTCTCCAGCGCCGGTATGTAATCGGCAACCTGCCCATGTCCGACATACGGCCTCGCATAGGCCGCTACCTCCTCAAGAACGGCCTGGTAGTCCATGACGGACAAGCTACCCCGGCGCCACGATCACCCCCAGCGGGGCCCCCGCCAGCGCCTTCACCTCGCGCGCCAGGTGCGCCTGGTCCGCGTATCCGGCCCGTGCCGCCACGTCCGCGTACGGCATCCCGCCGCGGGCCAGCTCCAGCGCGCGGACGAGCCGCAGCACCCTGGCCAGCGTCTTGGGCCCGTACCCGAAGGCATCCAGGCACCGGCGGTGCAGCTGCCGCTCGCCGACGCCCACGGTGCGGGCGACCTCCGCCACGGACCGGCCGCCGCCCAGGGCCCCGGCGATCACCTTCCGCGCCGGGTCGGCCGGGCCCGCCGCCTCCCGGAGGCGACGTACGGCGATCTCCTCCAGCACCCGTCCGGGTGAACCGGTCCCGGCCACCATCGCGCTCAGCCGGTCCACCAGGCCGCGGGGCCACAGCTCCTCCAGGGGCACCCGCAGGTCGCGCAGCACGTGTGCCGGTACGCCGAAAACGGCAGGCCCCTGACCAGGGGCGAAGCGCAGCCCGACGACGGTGGCGCCCGGCCGCGCCACGGGGGTGTACGCGGTGGTGTCCGGCCCGGCCACGGTCAGCCGGCCGCCCCACCACAGCAGGTCCGTGCAGCCGTCGGGCAGCACCCGCTGCGGCGCCCGCACCGCGCCGCCGGGCTCCCGCTTCGCCCAGACGACCGCGCCGGCCAGCCGCGAGGCCCGTTCGCGGTACCCGTCCGGGCGGCCGTCCGTGCCCAGGCCCTCCCCCGCGCCGGTGTCGCCGCCCGCGCCCGTCGCCCCGTCCACGGCACTGTCCACATCCCCAGACTGGCACGGGAACGCGGGTAACGTCCGGACCGTTGATCCGGTACGGCACCGCCACCGCAGCGGGGCCGTCCGCCCCTCCCCCCAACCTCACCGGAGGCAGCAATGGCAGGCTTTCTCGACCGCGCCAAGGAGCAGGCCCAGAGCGCGCTGAACCAGGGCAAGCAGAAGGTCGACGAGGTCCAGCAGCAGCGGGCGGGCAACGACCTGCTGAAGAAGCTGGGCGCGGCCTACTACGCGGAGCGCCGTGGCAACGGTTCGGAACAGGCCACCCAGGAGGCACTGAGCGCGCTGGAGGCCCACATCGCCACCCACGGGGACGGTTTTCTGCGCGGCTGAAAGCGGTGGAAAGCGGCTGAAACCGCTCGCTCATCCGCTCGTACACGCGACGAACGGCTGGTCTGAGACCTGACGTTCCAGTACAAGCGTTTTATGAGGCGGTGCGCGGTCAGCGGCCGCCGCGCACCGAACGGAGTCGGCCATGGCCCCACCCATGTCCGCGAACACCTTCCTCAAAGCGCTCAGAGACGAAGGCCTGGAGGTCGTCGAGGTCCGCGAGTGGCGCACGCACAACCGCGCCGGTCACGGTGACTGGGGCCCGGTGCACGGCGTGGTGATCCACCACACCGTGACGTCCGGGACCGAGAGCACGGTACGCCTGTGTTACGACGGCACCCCGGCGCTGCCGGGTCCGCTGTGCCACGGCGTGATCACCAAGGACGGCCGGGTCCACCTGGTCGGCTGCGGGCGCTCCAACCACGCGGGCAGCGGCGACCGGGACGTCCTGAAAGCCGTGGTCGCCGAGAAGAAGCAGCTGCCCCCCACCAACCAGTACAACGCCGACGGCAACGTCCACTTCTACGGCTTCGAGTGCGAGAACCTGGGCGACGGCAAGGACCCCTGGCCCGAGGCCCAGCTGGAGGCCATCGAGAAGGCCGCGGCGGCGCTGTGCCGGGTCCATGGCTGGAACGAGTACTCGGTCGTCGGCCACCTGGAATGGCGCGCGGACAAAATAGACCCCAAGGGCTTCACGATGAAGGACATGCGCGCGCGCATCGGTGCCCGGCTGAAGTAGGCGCCGGTGTCCAGGAGCCGCCGTCACGCGACAATGGCCGTGTGACCTCCCCCGCCCCCGGCCTCGCCGCACTGCGGCCGCGCCTGCCGTCCCCCCTCCAGCACATCGAGGACGGACGGTTCGCGCGCCGCGGTGTGCGGCTGCTGCTCAAACGGGACGACCTGATCCATCCCGAGCTGCCCGGCAACAAGTGGCGCAAGCTGGAGCCCAACCTGCGGGCGGCGGCCGAGGCCGGGGCCCACACACTGCTCACGTTCGGGGGCGCGTACTCCAACCACCTGCGGGCCACCGCGGCGGCCGGCCGCCTCCTGGGGTTCGCGACGGTGGGCGTCATACGCGGCGCCGAACTGGCGGACAAGCCCCTGAACCCGTCCCTGGCGCGCTGCGCCGCCGACGGCATGCGGCTGCACTTCGTCGACCGCGCCACCTACCGCCGCAAGGCCGAACCGGAGGTCGCCGCCGCGCTCCGGGAACGTTTCGGCCCGCACTACGCCGTCCCGGAGGGCGGCAGCAACTCCCTCGCCGTCCAGGGCTGCACGGCCCTCGGCCGGGAACTGCGCGGCGCGTCGGACGTGGTCGCCGTCGCCTGCGGCACCGGCGGCACCCTGGCCGGCCTCGCCGCCGGGCTGGCACCGGACCAGCGGGCCCTCGGCTTCCCGGTCCTCAAGGGCGGCACCCCGCACTTCCTCGCCGCGGAGACCGAGCGCCTCCAGTACGCGGCCTTCGGCGGCCGGCGCGGCACGTGGGACCTGGATGCCCGCTTCCACTGCGGCGGATACGCCCGCCGCACCCCCGAGTTGGAAGCCTTCGCCGCCGACTTCGAGGAGCGGCACGGCATACCCCTGGAGCGCCTCTACGTGGCCAAGCTCCTCCTGGGCCTGACCACGTCGGCCGAGGAGGGCGCCTTCCCCTCCGGCACCACCCTCACCGCGGTCGTCACGGGGGCACCGTCGGAGGTCTCGTGAGGCGGCCTTGAACCCCCGGCGGCCTGAACCCCCGGCGGCCTGAACCCCCGGCGGCCTGAACCCTCGGCGGTCTTGAGCCCTGGGCGCCCCAAGCCCGCCGCCTAATCGGCCCCCTCCCGGTACGCCGCGGCCTCCTCCAGGTCCAGCCGCTTCAGCAGCACCTGCATCATCTCGTCGTCGATCCGCCGCTCGTCCCGCAGCCGCACGAACACCTTCCGCTCCGCGTCGATCATCTCCCGCGCCAGCCGCCGGTACGTGTCGTCCGCCGACTCGCCCGTCACCTCGTCGACCGTGCCCAGCCGCTCCCACACCGCGTTGCGCCGCCGTTCCATGACCGTGCGCAGCCGGTCGGCCAGCGGTCCCGGCAGCGCGTTGCGCTCGTCCTCCAGCAGTTCGGACAGGCGCTGCTCCGCGGCCCGCGACGCCTCGTTCTGCGCCTGCGCCTCGGCGAGCGTCTCGCCCCGTACGTCCCGCGCGGGCAGCCGCAGCGCGCGGATCAGCGGCGGCAGCGTCAGCCCCTGGACGGCGAGCGTGCCGATGACGGTCGTGAAGGTCAGGAAGAGCACCAGGTTGCGGGCCGGGAAGCCGTCGCCGGAGTCCTGGACGGTCACCGGGATCGAGAAGGCGATGGCCAGCGACACCACACCGCGCATCCCGGCCCACCCGACGATCACCGGTGCCTTCCAGTTCGTACCGGGTTCGCGGGTGCGGATACGTTCCGACAGCACCCGCGGCAGGAACGTCGCGGGGAAGACCCACACGAAGCGCGTGAGCACCACCACCACGAAGACCACGACGGCGTACCAGGCGGCCTGCGCGCCGCTGAACTCCCCGAGCCCGCGCAGGACGACCGGCAGCTGCAGGCCGATCAGCGCGAACACCGACGACTCCAGCACGAAGGAGACCATCTTCCACACGGCCTCCTCCTGGAGCCGCGTCTCGAAGTCGACCTGCCAGGAGCGGTGCCCCAGATAGAGCGCGACCACGACGACCGCCAGCACACCGGACGCCCCGAACTCCTCGGCGACCTGGTAGGCCACGAACGGGATGAGCAGCGACAGGGTGTTCTCCAGCAGCGGCGCGTCCCGCAGCCGGCAGCGCAGCCAGTGCAGCGGGATCATCAGCACCAGCCCGACCCCGATGCCGCCGAGCGCCGCGACCGCGAACTCGCGGATGCCGTCGGTCCAGGTCGCGCCCACCCCCGCCGCCGCGGCCACCGCCACCTTGTACGCGGTGATCGCGGTGGCGTCGTTGACCAGTGACTCGCCCTGGAGGATCGTCGTGATCCGGTTCGGCAGCCGCAGCCTGCGGGCGATGGCGGTGGCCGCCACGGCGTCCGGCGGCGCGACCACCGCGCCGAGGACGAGCGCCGCCGCCAGCGGCAGGTCCGGTACGACGAGGTACGCGACGTACCCGACGGCGACCGTCGCGAACAGCACGTACCCGACCGACAGCAGTGCCACCGGCCGCAGGTTGGCCCGCAGGTCGAGGTAGGAGCTCTCCAGCGCCGCGGTGTGCAGCAGCGGGGGCAGCAGCAGCGGCAGCACGATGTGCGGGTCGAGCGTGTAGTCCGGTACGCCGGGGATGTACGCCGCCGCCAGCCCCGTGGCGACGAGCAGCAGCGGCCCCGGCACGGGCGTGCGCCGGGCCGCCCCGGCGACCGCCGCGCTCCCCGCGACCAGCAGCAGTAGTGGCATCACGTCCATCGGCCTCGCCCGTCCTGTCCCGTTTCACCGTGGCCGGCCCGTGCCGCGCCCGCTCCCGCGATCTAACCTGGCAATCATGAGCGAGTGCCCGCATGTTCCCGAACTGCCGCGCCCCGAGCCCGCCGCGCTGAGCGACACCTGCCCCGAGTGCCGGGCCGTCGGCAGCCACCCCGTGCAGCTGCGGCTGTGCCTGGTGTGCGGGCACGTCGGCTGCTGCGACTCCTCGCCGTACCGGCACGCGACGAGCCACTACGCGACGACCGGCCACGCGGTCATGCGGTCGTACGAAGCGGGCGAGAGCTGGCGGTGGTGCTTCGTCGACGAGACGATCGTCTGAGCGGCGACCGCCCGCCCGGCCCTCCCGGGTGCGACCGCCGCTCCCGGCGGCCACCGCCCGCCCGGGTGCGGCGGTCCCGCCCGTCTCGGCGCCTTCCGTCCCCTTTTTGCAGCTCCGGGGCCCGGTCCGGCGGGTTTCCCGGACCCCGGGGCCGGATGTCAGTGCGGCCCGCTAGCCTTCAGGCATGATCCGCACCGCGACGGTCGACGACGTACCCGTCATCCACACGATGATCCGTGAGCTGGCCGCGTACGAGCGCGCCCCGGAATCCGCGAAGGCCACCGAGGCGCAGCTGCGCGAGGCCCTCTTCGGTGCGCATCCGGCGGCGTTCGCGCTCATGGCACAGGACGCGGAAGGACCCGTCGGCTTCGCCCTGTGGTTCCGCAACTTCTCGACGTGGACGGGCACGCACGGTGTCTATCTGGAGGATCTCTACGTCCGCCCCGAGGCCCGCGGCGGCGGCCACGGCAAGGCGCTCCTCACGGCCCTCGCGGAGATATGCACGGAGCGCGGCTACGAGCGTTTCGAGTGGTCAGTCCTGGATTGGAATGAACCGTCCATCGGTTTTTACCGGTCGATCGGCGCCGAACCCATGGACGGATGGACCGTCTTCCGGCTCACTGGAGATGCACTGCACAACCTCGCGGGCGTCTCGAACGTCAACGCAGCGTAATCAGTTCCGATTTGGCAGTGCAGACCCCTAGCCACTGTCCGTACCCGTAGGCTTACAATGAGTGACAGTCGTGGGACTGCGGGACACTGCGAGACCGACCGTCGTGCCGGAAGCCGGCCCTGCCTCTTCCGGGCGACACCGCCCCGCAGATCGCGATAGCGTCGCAGGCGAACCATGTGCCGCGCCGGATCGTTGCCCTCTTGTCACGACAGGGGCCGCGACCGGCGCGAATATCAGCTCAACCAGCTTGTGTCACCTTGGAGGTGAGGGTGTCCCAGATCGCAGGCGAGCCCGGGACCCAGGACTTCGTGGAAGTCCGGCTGCCCGCTGCGGGTGCCTACCTGTCGGTGCTGCGTACGGCCACGGCCGGCCTCGCAGCCCGCTTGGACTTCACCCTCGATGAGATCGAGGATCTGCGCATCGCCGTGGACGAGGCGTGCGCGATTCTTCTGCAACAGGCCGTGCCGGGCTCCGTACTGAGCTGCGTCTTCCGCCTGATCGACGACGCGCTGCAGGTGACCGTCTCGGCCCCGACGACCGACGGCCGCGCCCCCGAGCGCGACACCTTCGCCTGGACGGTGCTCTCCGCGCTGGCCGGCAAGGTCGACTCCACCGTCGCGGAGGACCGTACGGTCACGATCAGCCTGTACAAGGAGCGCGGCGCCGGTCCCGGACCGTCATGACCGAACAGGGGGCCCCGTGAAGGATCTTGAAAGCGGCACGCGGATGGCGCCCGGCGTGGCCATCCCCGAGCAGCATCATGCCCGGCCGCAACCGGTGGGCGCGGATGGCCACGGCGGCCGGTTGGACGCGGCGGAGCAGGCAGAGCGGGCGGACCACATGGACCAGAGCGAGAACCAGCGGAACGAGCGCGATCCGCACACCCCGCACCACCCTCACGACCCCCATGACCGCAGCGGCGCGCGGGCGATGTTCTACGAGCTCCGCAAGCTGCCCGACGGCTCGGCGGAGCGCGCCGAGCTGCGCAACACGCTCGTACGGATGCACCTGCCGCTCGTCGAGCATCTGGCCCGGCGCTTCCGCAACCGCGGCGAGCCGCTCGACGACCTGACCCAGGTCGCCACCATCGGCCTGATCAAGTCCGTGGACCGCTTCGACCCGGACCGGGGCGTGGAGTTCTCCACGTACGCCACGCCCACGGTCGTCGGCGAGATCAAGCGGCACTTCCGCGACAAGGGCTGGGCGGTCCGGGTGCCGCGCCGCCTCCAGGAACTGCGGCTGTCGCTGACCACCGCGACCGCCGAGCTCTCACAGCGCCACGGCCGCTCCCCCACGGTCCACGAGCTGGCCGAGCACCTCGCGATCTCCGAGGAGGAGGTCCTGGAGGGCCTGGAGTCGGCGAACGCGTACAGCACGCTGTCCCTGGACGTCCCGGACACGGACGACGAGTCGCCGGCCGTCGCCGACACCCTGGGCGCCGAGGACGAGGCGCTGGAGGGCGTCGAGTACCGCGAATCGCTCAAACCGCTGCTGGAGGACCTGCCGCCGCGGGAGAAGAAGATCCTGCTGCTGCGCTTCTTCGGCAACATGACCCAGTCACAGATCGCCCAGGAGGTCGGCATCTCCCAGATGCACGTCTCCCGCCTGCTGGCCCGCACCCTGGCCCAGCTCCGCGACAAGCTCCTGGTGGAGGAGTAGCCCCGAAGCGGCCTCCGCCTTCATCTTCGCCACCGCCCCGGCCTCGGCATCCGAGCCCGGGGCGCCGTGCGTCGACTCCGGGCCGGGGGCGCCGTGCGTCCGTTCCGGGCCGGGGGCGCCATGCGTCGCCCAGGGCCGGATGCGCCGTGCGTCCGCTCCGGGCCCGGGGCACCGTCCGGCGGCCTCGTGGGCCGCGCAGGGCGCCCGGTCCACCCGGTCCGCCCGCTCCGGGCCCGCAGCCGCCCGCTCAGTCCCGGGGTGTGATCCCCAGCGCCTCGGTGGCCGTCGGGTTCACCAGCAGCCCGAGTACCGCGAGGGCGGCCATCGCCAGGCCGATACCGGCCGCGATCAGCGCGCCGCCGCCGTTGATCAGCGTCCAGGCGACCGGGAACGCCACGATCTGGGTGATCAGCGAGGGTCCGCGGCTCCAGCGGCGCCGCAGCCACAGTCCGCGCGCCGCGACCAGGGGCAGCACCGCCAGCGCGATCACGGTCAGGCCGCCCGTCTCCGCCTGGCGGGGGCTGTCGGGTGAACCGGTCAGCCCTTCGACGAGCATGTAGACGCCGAGAGCGGCCAGCGCCACACCTTCGACGGCGGCGAGCACAGCGGCGGCGCTGAGCCGGGCCGGCCGCGGACCGCTCGGCCCGGGGGCGGCGGTGCCGGCGGCCTTGCCGCCCTTCCCCGGCCCGGCGGCCTTGCCGCTCCCGTCCGCCCGGGTGCCCTGCGGGGCGCCGCGCGAACCACTCTTTCCGGGCTTCCCGCCCGAACCGGCCTTCGCGCCTCCGGCCCGTACGTGTTCCCCGTCCGCCTTGCCGCCCTGCGTCGCCTCGGCCGGACGGGTGGGTCCGGCCACCTTGCCCGCGGGCCGCTTCTGCTTACTGCTCACCCCAGCAGGGTAGCCCCGGGGCCCCCTTTCCACGGCGGGCAGGGAGTGGGGCGGGTACCGGCAGGTAGGTACGCTGCTCACCATGCGCGCACTTCTCGTGGTCAATCCCGCAGCTACCACCACCAGTGCGCGTACGCGTGAAGTGCTCACCCACGCGCTGGCCAGCGATCTGAAGCTGGAGGTCGCCGAAACCCGCTACCGGGGGCACGCCCGCGACCTGGCCCGGCAGGCGGCGGAGGGCGGCCAGATCGAGCTGGTCGTCGCGCTCGGCGGCGACGGCACGGTGAACGAGGTCGTCAACGGTCTGCTGACGCACGGCCCCGACCCCGACTCCCTCCCGCGCCTGGCCGTCGTCCCCGGCGGCTCCACCAACGTCTTCGCCCGCGCCCTCGGTCTGCCCAACGACGTGGTCGAGGCGACCGGCGCCCTTCTGGACGCGCTGCGTGACGGCAGCGAACGCACGGTGGGCCTGGGGCTGGCCGCCGGCACTCCGGGCACGGAGGACGAGGGCGTACCGGCCCGCTGGTTCACCTTCTGCGCGGGCTTCGGCTTCGACGCGGGCGTGGTCGGCCGGGTCGAACAGCAGCGGGAGCGCGGCAAGCGTTCGACGCACTCCCTCTACATGCGGCAGGTGCTGCGTCAGTACGTCGGCGAGTCGAACCGCCGGCACGGCACCATCACGCTGGAGCGGCCGGGCGAGGACCCGGTGGAACAGCTGGTCATGTCGATAATCTGCAACACCGCTCCCTGGACCTACCTGGGCAATCGCCCGGTCTACCCGGCTCCGGCGGCGTCCTTCGACGCGGCGCTGGACGTGTTCGCCCTGTCCAAACTGTCCGCATCTGCGGTGACCCGCTACGCAACCCAGCTCCTGGCGTCAACACCGGAGCGCGGCCCCCGGGGCAAGCATGTGGTCTCGCTCCATGACTTGACGGACTTCACCTTGCATTCGCAGGCTCCACTGCCCTTCCAGATGGACGGTGACCACCTGGGGCTCCGTACGAGCGTGACGTTCACAGGCGTTCGCCGTGCACTGCGTGTGATTGTGTGAGCAGTAGGGCCTAAAGTCCTTTCAGTCGAACGTTTAGACTGACTTCCACCCCCTAGAAGTACGGCTGTGACCTAGGCGACACCAAGGAATCAAAAAAAAGTTTCCGGAAGGGGTTGTATCCGTCGCCGAGGTTTGCGAGTCTCTTCATGGCGATCGGGACGGCCGTTTCTACCGGCCCCCTTGAGAGCCCGAATCCTCCTCCTCATTCTTCAGGACCGCACCAGTTCTCAACTGGGGTTCGGCCCTTCCCTTGTGGAGGGATTCGTGAAAGCGTTCACATTCACAAGCAACGATCCCGTCATACGAGGAGATGGAGCAGCCATGGACTGGCGTCACCGCGCCGTTTGCCGCGAGGAAGACCCCGAGCTCTTCTTCCCCATCGGCAACACCGGTCCTGCGCTGCTGCAGATCGAGGAAGCCAAGGCCGTCTGCCGCCGCTGCCCCGTCATGGAGCAGTGCCTGCAGTGGGCGCTTGAGTCCGGCCAGGACTCCGGCGTCTGGGGTGGTCTCAGCGAAGACGAGCGCCGCGCCATGAAGCGCCGTGCAGCTCGCAACCGGGCGCGCAACGCCAGCGCCTGACCGCCAGACGCCCCCGTGGCCCCCGAGCCGCAGCGCGCAGTACCCCCGATGCTCCCCC
This sequence comes from Streptomyces sp. CB02923, assembly GCF_001905005.1. Classification (GTDB taxonomy): domain Bacteria; phylum Actinomycetota; class Actinomycetes; order Streptomycetales; family Streptomycetaceae; genus Streptomyces. The sequence continues at coordinate 618,148 of NZ_LWKZ01000001.1, forward strand.
AGCGCCCCGCGCACCTGGGAGCTCCCCACGCAATGTGAGCTTTGAGCCCCGGACCGGATGGGTCCGGGGCTTACTGCTGTCCGGGGTCCGCCGCCGGCCGGGGCGGCCGGAGCGCCCGGAGGCGCCCCGCGTAAAGGTACGGACCTTCATCTCCCGGGCGGCACCGGCGACTTGCCCCGCCCCACCGTTGTCCATTCGCCGCCTCCGCCGTCACTCTTCCGTTACGCCGATCTGCTGTACGGCTATTCGGCGGACCCGGTACTCCGTGCGGACTTTCCTCCCGGTTTCACGAATTCCGCACGTTCACCGCTCACTTGATGAGCGATGTCTTCATCAGTGCTTCTCCGCTCGTACGGGAATGTCGAGAATCACCTGAGTGCCCCGGTCGGCGCCGGGCACCATGTCGAACTTTCCGCCCAACTCGCCCTCCACCAGCGTCCGTACGATCTGCAGTCCGAGGTTTCCGGCCCGGTGCGGATCGAACCCGTCCGGCAGGCCACGGCCGTTGTCCTGGACCGTGACCAGCAGGCGGGGCTCCGTACGGCTGCCGCCGCGTACCGCGCCCACCTCGACGGAGCCCTGGTCACCCGGCACGAAGGCGTGTTCGAGGGCGTTCTGCAGGACCTCCGTGAGGACCATGGAGAGCGGGGTGGCGACCTCGGCGTCGAGTATGCCGAAGCGGCCCGTACGGCGCGTGGTGACCGCGCCCGGCGCGATCTCGGCGACCATCGCCAGCACCCGGTCGGCGATCTCGTCGAACTCGACGCGCTCGTCGAGGTTCTGGGACAGCGTCTCGTGCACGATCGCGATCGAACCGACCCTGCGTACCGCCTCGTTGAGCGCCTCGCGGCCCTGCTCGGAGTCCATCCGGCGGGACTGCAGGCGCAGCAGGGCGGCCACGGTCTGCAAGTTGTTCTTCACCCGGTGGTGGATCTCCCGGATGGTGGCGTCCTTGGTGATCAGCTCCCGTTCGCGGCGGCGGAGTTCGGTGACGTCGCGCAGCAGGACCAGCGAACCGATGTGCGTGCCCTTGGGTTTGAGCGGGATGGCGCGCAGCTGGATGACCCCGTCCTCGCCCTCCACCTCGAACTCCCGCGGCGCCCAGCCGCTGGCCAGCTTGACCAGGGCCTCGTCGACGGGGCCGCGGGCGGGTGCCAGCTCGGCGGTGGCCTGGCCGAGGTGGTGTCCGACGAGGTCGGCGGCGAGGCCCAGGCGGTGGTAGGCCGACAGCGCGTTCGGGCTGGCGTACTGGACGACGCCGTCCGCGTCGAGCCGGATCAGCCCGTCGCCGGCCCGCGGCGAGGCGTCCATGTCGACCTGCTGGCCGGGGAAGGGAAAGGATCCTGCAGCGATCATCTGGGCGAGGTCCGAGGCGCTCTGCAGGTAGGTGAGCTCCAGCCGGCTCGGCGTCCGCACCGTCAGCAGGTTCGTGTTCCGGGCGATCACGCCCAGGACCCGGCCCTCGCGGCGGACCGGAATCGACTCGACCCGTACCGGCACCTCCTCGCGCCACTCGGGGTCGCCCTCACGTACGATCCGTCCCTCGTCCAGGGCGGAGTCGAGCATCGGGCGGCGGCCGCGCGGAACGAGGTGGCCGACCATGTCGTCCTGGTAGGAGGTCGGCCCGGTGTTGGGCCGCATCTGGGCGACGGACACGTACCGCGTGCCGTCGAGGGTGGGGACCCACAGCACCAGATCGGCGAAGGACAGGTCGGAGAGCAGCTGCCACTCCGACACCAGCAGGTGCAGCCACTCCAGGTCGGAGTCGCTGAGGGCGGTGTGCTGGCGTACGAGATCGTTCATGGAGGGCACGCCCTGGAGCCTACCGGCGTACGGTGTAGGTGTTGTGCCCGCAAGGGCATGGACAGATCTAAATGGTCTAGTCCACAATGAATGGGTATCGCACCCCGCTCAGGGCGGCCTCCGGGCCCCGCGGTACCGGCACCAAGTCTTCGAGAACCTCCAGATACCTCCGCTCTCCCCGCACAGGAGAGTGGATAGAGGCCCAAGCGCTCTCTGCCCTGACTGCGCGGCGGCCTCCGGTCGACCGGCCTCTGGGCGGGTGCGTGTTCCTGCCGCACGTGGGGCGCCTCCCGCCGCCGGGCCGGCCGATGAAGCTCCGGGCTGCGGTGCCGGACAGGTTGAGGGTCCTGTCCCGGCGCCGCGGCCCGCGGGTGTTTCCGGGCCCGTCCGGCCCCCGTCAGTGGGTTTCCGTGACCTTCGCGAGGGAGCGGGGCGCGTCAGGGTCCTGGCCGCGGGCGAGGGTCACCTCGTAGGCCAGCATCTGGAGAGGAAGGATCTCCAGGACGGGCTGCAGTTCCTCGGCCACCCCGTCGGTCGGCAGCGCGAAGCCCGCCGCGGCCCGGCCGACCTCGGCGTGGCTGCCGATGACCACCAGGTCGGCGCCCCGGTCACGCAGCCGCTCCAGTACGGGCCGCAGCGCCTCGCCCCCCTTGCCGTCGGTGACGATCGCGATCACCGGGGAGATGTTGTCGACCATGGCGAGCGGGCCGTGCAGGAGGTCGGCGCCGGAGTAGGAGAGGGCCGGGATGTAGCTGGTCTCCATGAGCTTCAGGGCCGCTTCCTTGGCGGTCGGATAGCCGTAGCCCCGTGAGGTGAGCACCATCCGCTCCGCGAAGCGGTAGCGGGCGGCGAGGGCCTTGACCTCGTCGTGGCGGGCGAGGACGGACTCGGCGAGGTCCGGCAGCGCCTTCGCGGCCAGGTCGCCGGCGGCCCGCGGGCCGGGGTGGCCCCAGCTGTCGCGCAGGCCGTCGACGAAGAGGTAGAGGGCGAGGAGTTCGGCGGTGTACGTCTTCGTGGCGGGCAGGGCGCGCTCCGGGCCGGCCAGTACGTCGAGGTGGAACTCGCTGACACCGGCCAGCGCCGACCCGGCGTTGTTGGTCACCGCGAGGGTGATCGCGCCGGCCTCGCGGGCGGCCCTGGTGGACGCGACGAGGTCGGGTGATCCACCGGACTGGCTGACCGTGACGACGAGGCAGTCCCTGAGGTCGGGCCGCGCGCCGTAGGCGGTGGTGGTGGACATGGAGGTGAGGCCGCAGGGTTTGCCGAGCCGTATTTCGAACAGGTACTTGGCGTACAGCGCCGCGTTGTCCGACGTACCGCGCGCGGTGAACAGGACGAACCGCGGCCGGCGGGCGGCGACCTGCTCGGCGACGGCGCGGATGCGCGATGCGCCCTCGTCGAGGATGCGGCGCAGGACGTCGGGCTGTTCGGCCATCTCGGCGGCCATGTGGCGGCCGGGCCGTTCGTCGGACGTGTCGTTCGGTGTGCGGTTCTCCGTGCCGGACATCCTGACCGCCTCCCGCGGGCCGACCGTGCCCGCGTACCGATGCCGCGGCGCCCGGTGCCCCCCAGTCGACCACGCGGCTCCCCGCCCCCGCCACCGCGCCCCTCCGGCCACGTCCCCGGCGAGCCGCCCCCGGCTCCCCCGCCCGCGCCCTCCCCGGCCCCCGGGATTCGCCGTCTGTTCAGGTGCGGGCCGCCTGATGTCACCGGGGGCGGTGGGGCGGCCTCTGGTAGATTGGTCTATACCACACGAGTCCATTCTCCAGATCGGCAGGCACAGCGTGGAAGTTGTCATCGTCCCGGACGCCAAGGCAGGCGGCGAGCTGATCGCGGAGGCCATCGCCACCCTGGTGCGCCGCAAGCCCGAGGCTCTGTTGGGTGTGGCCACTGGATCGACTCCGCTGCCCGTCTACGAAGCGCTGGCGCGCACGGTCCGCGGCGGTGGCGTGGACGTCTCGCGTGCCCGTATCTGCCAGCTCGACGAGTACGTCGGGCTGCCGGCCGGGCACCCCGAGTCGTACCGCTCCGTGGTGCTGCGCGAGGTCGTCGAGCCGCTGGGCCTCGGCGAGGACGCCTTCATGGGGCCGGACGGCAGCGCCGAGGACGTGCAGGCGGCCTGCGAGGCGTACGACCGTGCGCTGAGCGAGGCCGGCGGCGTGGACCTCCAGCTGCTGGGCATCGGCACCGACGGGCACATCGGCTTCAACGAGCCGTGCTCCTCGCTCGCGTCCCGTACCCGCATCAAGACGCTGACGCAGCAGACCCGGGAGGACAACGCCCGGTTCTTCGACAGCCTGGAGGAGGTGCCGCACCACGTCATCACGCAGGGCATCGGCACCATCCTGGAGGCCCGTCACCTGGTGCTGCTCGCCACCGGCGAGGGCAAGGCGGACGCCGTCGCACAGTCCGTCGAGGGCCCGGTCTCGGCGCTGGTGCCGGCCTCCGCGCTCCAGCTGCACCCGCACGCCACGGTCGTGGTCGACGAGGCCGCCGCGTCCAAGCTCAAGCTGGCCGACTACTTCCGCGCCACGTACGCCGCCAAGCCGGAGTGGCAGGGCCTGTAGGACCGGGGTGGCAGGGCCCGCGGGAAGCCGGGCCGCACACCACCGCACACGACCCGGCCGGGGCGCCCCCGTGAAGGCGCCCCGGCCGGGTCGGGTCATATCCGCCCGGACCTCTGCCGGGCCGTGTGTCCCCTGCCGGGCCGCGGCTCCCCTTCCGCGGCCCGGCAGGGGTGTCACCCACCCGCGATGACCTCGGCGGCGGCGCGGCCGCAGACGCGGGCCGCGCCATGGGTGGCGATGTGCAGGGCCCCGCGCGGGGGCGCCTGCGGGAGACCCATCTCGACGACCACCGTGTCCGGGCGGGCGACGAGCAGGGCGTCCAGGGCACCCGCCATCCAGGCGTGCCGGTGCACGTCGCGGACGACGGCGACGATCCGCCGCTCCCCCGCCGCCCGCAGGATCTCCTCGGTCCAGGCGGGCGTGCCGGACTCGGCGGCGAGGGCGTCCCCGTACGTACCGGTCTCGGTGCCGGGGACGAGGCGGGCCAGTTCGGCGGCGACGCCCCAGGGGGTCTCGTCGCCGACGGCGATGTTGGCGACGGGCGTGAAGGCCGCGACGTAGGCGGGCGAGGTGACCGGCTCGAACGGGCCGTCGCGGGTGATGCGCAGCGCACGGCGGGCCGCGACGAGACCGGCCTCGGGTGCGGGCGCGACCCCTCCCTGGGGAGCGCCCGCACTCCGGGTCCACCGCGCCAGGGCGCGGACCCGTGCTGCCGCGTCGGCGAGCCGCTTCTCCGACAGCTCGCCGTCGCGCACCGCCCTCACCAGGGCGTCGCGCAGCCGCAGCACGGTGGCTTCGTCGGCCAGTCCCCCGCCGACGCAGATGGCGTCCGCTCCGGCGGCGATGGCCAGGACACTGCCCCGCTCGATGCCGTACGTCGCGGAGATGGCCTGCATCTCCATGCCGTCGGTGACGATCAGGCCGTCGAAGCCGAGGCCGCCTTCGGAGGCGGGGGCGCGCAGCAGGCCGGTGAGCACGTTGCGGCTGAGGGTGGCGGGCAGCGTGCCGTCCAGGGCCGGGAGCAGGATGTGCGCGCTCATCACGGCCTTGGTGCCGGCGGCGATGGCGGCCCGGAAGGGCACCAGCTCGCGTTCCTGGAGGGTGCGCAGCTCGGCGGCGATGTGCGGCACGTCGTGGTGGGAGTCGACGGCGGTGTCCCCGTGGCCGGGGAAGTGCTTGGCGCAGGCGGCGACGCCGGCGGACTGGAGTCCTTCGACGTAGGCGGCGGTGTGCCGGGCGACCAGGCCGGGGTCGGCGCCGAACGAGCGGACGCCGATGACCGGGTTGGACGGGTTGGAGTTGACGTCGGCGGACGGCGCCCAGTTCAGGTTGACGCCGCACTCGGCCAGGCGGCGGCCGAGTTCGCGGGCGACGTCGTGGGTGAGCCGGGTGTCGTCGACCGCGCCGAGGGCGAGGTTGCCGGGGAAGGAGGAGCCGCCGCGTACTTCGAGGCGGGTGACGTCGCCGCCCTCCTCGTCGATGGCGACGAGGATGTCCTCGCGTTCGGCCCGCAGCTGGGCGGTGAGCGCGGCGAGCTGTTCGGGTGAGTCGACGTTGCGGCCGAACAGGCCCACCGAGGCGAGGCCCTCGCCGAGGCGGCGCAGCAGCCAGTCGGGTGCCGAGGTGCCGGTGAAGCCGGGCTGGAGGACGGTGAGGGCGTCCCGGGTGAGGGTGTCGGCCGGGTGCAGGAGTGTCGTCATGGCGCGCGTCATCCCTTCACTGCGCCGGCGGTCAGTCCGCTGACGGCCTTGCGCTGGAGGAACAGGAACAGGACCAGGATCGGTACGGCGAAGATGGAGGCCGCTGCCATGGTGGCGCCCCAGTCGTCGCCGAACTGGCTCTGGAACTGCGAGAGCCACAGCGGCAGTGTGCCCTTGTCCGGCTCCTTGTTGAGTACCAGCACCATCGGGAATTCGTTCCACGCGGTGATGAAGCCGAACAGCGAGGTGGCCATCAGGCCGGGCGCCAGCAGCGGGAAGATCACCTTCACGAACGCCTGCCGGCGGGTGCAGCCGTCCACCATCGCGGACTCCTCCAGCTCCTTGGGCACGGCGGCGACGTAGCCGCGCAGCGTCAGGAGGGTGAAGGGCAGCACCATGAGCATGTAGAAGAAGGTCAGCGGCACCAGGCTGTTCAGCATGTCGGCGTCGCGCACGATCATGTAGATCGAGATGACCAGGACCTCCCAGGGCGCCATCTGGGCGATCATGAAGGTCAGGATGATGCCCTTGCGGCCCTTGAAGCGCATCCGGGCGATGGCGAAGGACCCGCACAGGGCGATCAGCAGCGAGAGGCCGACCGCCAGCACGGTGACGGTGACGGAGTTGCCGACGAGGGTCCAGAAGTTCGGGGCGTTCACGGCGGTCGTGAAGTGTTCGAAGGTGCCGTGGAACGGGAACCACACCGGGTCCTCGGTGATGATGTCGCGGTTCGGCTTGAAGGCCGTGGTGAACATCCAGTACACGGGGAAGACGAAGCCGATGGCGAGCACGATCGCCGTCGCGTTGGGCCAGATGCGGCCGAGCAGTGAGCGGTTCACAGCTCGTCCTCCTCTTGCTTCAGGGTCAGCCGCAGGTAGTACGCGGTCATGGCGAGCAGTACGACGATCGTCAGGAGCGAGATGGCCGCGCCCATGCCGAAGTGGAGGTTGCCGACGCCTTCGGTGAAGGCGTAGATCGGCAGGGTCTCGGTGAGCCGGTCCGGGCCGCCCTCGTTGATGGCGAAGATCTGCGGGAACGCCTTGAAGACCCAGATGATCTCCAGGAACGTGGTCGCCATGAAGAACGGCTTGAGGAACGGGAAGGTGACGTTGGTGAAGACCTTCCAGGTGCCGGCGCCGTCCATCCGGGCCGCCTCGTACAGCTCCTTGGGGATGGTCGTGGTCGCGGCGTAGAGGTTCAGGGCCACGAACGGCAGCGACTGCCACACGATCAGTACGGTGATCACGAAGAAGGTGGACAGCTGGCTGCCGACCCAGTCGTAGTGGGCCATCGCGTGCCAGCCCAGCTTGTCCAGCACCCAGTTGACGATGCCGTAGCGGGCGTCGAACAGCCACTGGAAGACGGTGGTGGCGGCGATCACGGGCATCGCCCAGGTCAGGACGAGCGCGACGGACAGCGTCAGGCGCATCCGCTTGCCGAGCCGGGCCAGCAGGAGGCCGATCAGCACGCCCAGCACCATGATCAGGGTGACGTTGACGGCGGTGAAGACGATGGTGCGGAGGGTGACCCGCCAGAACTGCTCGCCGCCCAGGACCTCCTGGAAGTTGCCGAATCCGCGCCACTCGGTGAGGTGCTGGATCAGCTGCTTCATGTTCAGGTTCTGGAACGAGATGATCAGGTTCCGCACCATGGGCCAGCCCAGGAAGACCGCGGTGGCGGCCAGGGCCGGGATCAGCAGCAGGTAGGGGGCGCTTCTGGCCGCCCTGCCGGACCCGCGGCCGCGCCGGGGCGGCGGGGCGCCGCCCTTGCCGATCCGCGGCGCGGAGTCTCGAACCGCGTCCTCGATCTGCACTGACATGTCCCGCTTCTCCCCATCACCTGGTCGTGCTCACGCTGGTGGTTCCGTACGGGGGCCGGGACGGCCGGCTCCCGTACGGAACCCGTACGGTGGCGGTCCCCGCGGCTGGCGCCGCCGCGGGGACCGCGTTCAGTGCTGCCGCCCGACTACTGCTTCTGCGACAGCCGCTTGTTGATCTCGCCCTCGACGTCCTTGGCCGCGTCGGCGGGCGCCTTCCCGTTGAGCACCGCGGTCATGTAGTTCTTGATCGGGTTCGGGGTGTTCTCGACCTGGGCCCATTCGGGGATCAGCGGGGTGGTGCCGCTGGACTTGGCGGCGCCGGGCGCGGCGGCCTCGGCGGCCGGGTTGCCCTTGGTGGCGGGCTGGAGGTCGGGGGACTTCGGGCTCCAGCCGACCTCCTTGACCATCTGCCCGTCGTTCTTCTTGGACAGGGCGACCTTCAGGAACTCCTTGGCCAGCTCCTGGTTCTGGCCGCCGCCGGCGACGGCGAAGTTGGAGCCGCCGAGGAAGACGCCCTCGGGCTTGTCGGCGGTCTCACCCGGGATGGGGAAGAAGCCGATGTCGTCCTTGATGGCCGGGTTGGCCTTGACGGCGGTGGGGCCCTCGTAGCCCATGGCGATGATGGCGCCGGTCTTGCCCTTGGAGAAGATCTCGGCCTGCTGCGGGGTGGCCTCGTCCTTGTTCTTGGGGGCGGTGCTGAAGGCCTGGTACTGCTTGTAGATGTCCATGGCCTTGGAGACCTTGGGGTCACTGAAGTTGGAGACCCACTTGCTGCCCTGCTTCTTCACCAGTTCGGCGCCGGTGCCGATGGTCAGGCCGTCGAAGAAGTACCAGTTCTGGCCGGGGAGGTAGAGCGGCTCGGCGTCGGTCTTCTGCTTGATGGTGTCGAACGCCTTGAAGAGCTCGGTGCGGGTCTTGGGCAGTTCCTTGATGCCCGCCGCGGCCCAGATCTTCTTGTTGTACATCACCACGCGGTTGCCCGCGTACCAGGGGAGGGCGTACTGCTTGCCGTCGGCCATGGCCGCCTTGTTGAAGGAGTCGTTCCAGTCGGAGCCGATCTCCTTCTTCAGGTCGCCCAGCTCCGCGAGCGCGCCGGCCTTGGCGTACGCGGCGGTCTGGGTGTTGCCGATCTCGACGACGTCGGGCGGGCTGTCCTCGGACAGGGCGGTGGTCAGCTTCTGCTGGATGCCGTTCCACTGCTGGACGCGGAACTCGACCGTGGCACCGGTCTTCTTCTTGAAGTCCTCGGAGACCTGCTTGGTCCACTGTGCCGGGTTGGAGCCGTCCATCACCCAGACGATCAGCTTCTTGCCCTTGTAGCCGTCGGCCCCCGCCGACTTGCTGTCGCTGGACCCACAGGCAGCGACACTGACCAACATTCCCGCGACTGCCGTCGCCGCTATGAGTCCACGCTTCATTGCGCTCTCCCCTAAAGGCCGTGAGTGGTCTTTAATGGTTTAGACCAGTGCCCGCAGCTTGGCCTAGACCTTTTGGGGTGTCAAGGGTGTATAAGAGTCGCTGTCGGGTCCGTTACCGGACCGACATCTGGGGTCTGCAGCCGCCGTGGCGGCGTCCGTCCGCACGGCAGACGCTACGTTGGCGTCAGGCCCCGCGAGCGGGCACGGACCAGCAAGGGAGCATCGGGACCCCACCCGTGCCACGATGAGCCGCTACGTACGGAGGAGCCGGTGACGGCAGCGCGACAGGAGTCGGAGAGGCGGGTCATGGAGACCGACGGGGGCAGCGCGGACAACGGCGGCGGCGCACGCACCGCCCGCGTGCCCAAGTACTACCGCCTCAAGCGCCACTTGCTGGAGATCACCGAGACCCTTCCGCCGGGCACACCCGTCCCGCCGGAACGGACTCTCGCCGCGGAGTTCGACACATCCCGTACGACAGTACGCCAGGCCCTCCAGGAACTGGTCGTCGAAGGACGGCTGGAACGCATCCAGGGCAAGGGCACCTTCGTCGCCAAACCCAAGGTCTCCCAGGCCCTGCAACTGACCTCCTACACCGAGGACATGCGGGCCCAGGGCCTGGAGCCGGCCTCGCAGCTGCTGGACATCGGCTACGTCACCGCCGACGACCGGCTGGCCGGGCTGCTGGACATAGCGGCCGGCGGCCGGGTGCTGCGCATCGAGCGGCTGCGGCTGGCCAGCGGCGAGCCGATGGCCATCGAGACCACCCATCTGTCCGCGAAGCGCTTCCCCGCGCTGCGCCGCAACCTCGTCAAGTACACCTCGCTCTACACGGCGCTGTCCGAGGTCTACGACGTCCGGCTGGCCGAGGCCGAGGAGACCATCGAGACGTCACTGGCCACGCCCCGCGAGGCCGGGCTGCTCGGTACGGACGTGGGCCTGCCGATGCTGATGCTCTCCCGGCACTCCCTGGACGCCGCGGGCGCGCCGGTGGAGTGGGTGCGCTCGGTCTACCGCGGCGACCGCTACAAGTTCGTGGCCCGGCTGCGGCGCCCGGCCGACTGACGGGTCCGCCGGGCCCCGCGGCCGTACGCCCGGGGCCCGGCGCGCCCCGTCTCCCGGCGTCCCGCCGCCCCGCCGCACGTCCGGGGGTATGGCGCGATCCGCCCTCCAGCCTCTACGGTCCTTCCGTCGTCGCGTCGACGGGAGGACGTACAGGTGCGCCCAGCAGGCCGGACCCGAACCGCCGCCAATCCCCGGAAGATCGCTCTGTGGACCGCCGTGGCGCTGGTCGGCGCCACCGGCTGGACGCTGCTCGCGCTGGCCCGCGGCGAGCGGGTCTCGGCCGCCTGGATGGTCGCCGCCGCCCTCGGCTCGTACGCCATCGGCTACCGCTTCTACGCGCGCTTCATCGCCACCCGCGTCCTGAGGTTCGACCGGACCCGGGCCACCCCCGCCGAGCGGCTGAACGACGGCGTCGACTTCCACCCCACCGACCGCCGGGTGCTGCTCGGCCACCACTTCGCGGCCATCGCGGGCGCCGGGCCGCTCGTCGGGCCGGTGCTCGCCGCCCAGATGGGCTACCTCCCCGGCACCATCTGGATCATCGTCGGTGTCGTCTTCGCGGGCGCGGTCCAGGACATGGTCGTGCTGTTCTTCTCCACCCGGCGCGACGGCCGGTCGCTGGGGCAGATGGCGCGCGAGGAGATCGGCGTGCTCGGCGGGGCCGCCGCGCTGCTCGCCGCCTTCGCCATCATGATCATTCTGCTGGGCGTGCTGGCGCTGATCATCGTCAACGCGCTCGCCCAGTCCCCCTGGGGCACCTTCTCCATCGGCATGACGATCCCCATCGCCCTGCTGATGGGCTTCTACCTGCGGGTGCTGCGCCCCGGCCGGGTCACCGAGGTCTCCCTGATCGGCGTCGCGCTGCTGCTGCTCGCGCTGATCGCGGGCCGCTGGGTCGCGGACTCGTCCTGGGCCGACACGTTCACGCTGGAGCCGAAGACGCTGGTGATCTGGCTGGTGGCGTACGGGTTCATCGCCTCCGTGCTGCCGGTGTGGACGCTGCTGGCGCCCCGCGACTACCTCTCCACCTTCATGAAGATCGGCACGATCGGGCTGCTGGCGGTCGGCGTGCTGGTCACGCTGCCCGACCTGAAGATGGACGCGGTCACGCACTTCGCCGGGCGCGGTGACGGACCGGTCTTCGCCGGTTCGCTCTTCCCGTTCGTCTTCATCACCATCGCCTGCGGCGCGCTCTCCGGCTTCCACGCCCTGATCTCCTCCGGCACCACGCCCAAGATGGTGCAGAAGGAGACGCAGATCCGCATGATCGGCTACGGCTCGATGCTCATGGAGTCGTTCGTCGCCGTGATGGCGCTGGTGGCCGCGTCGATCATCGACCCGGGCCTGTACTTCGCGATGAACGCGCCGGCCGGCGTCATCGGCGACACCGTCCAGTCGACCTCCCAGGCCGTCGCGCACCTCGGATACAGCATCTCCCCCGACCAGTTGGCGGCCGCGGCCAAGGCCGTGGAGGAGCACACCCTGCTGTCCCGTACGGGCGGCGCGCCCACCCTCGCCGTCGGGGTCGCGGACATCTTCTCGCAGGTCTTCGGCGGTGCCGGGATGAAGGCGTTCTGGTACCACTTCGCCATCATGTTCGAGGCGCTGTTCATCCTCACGGCGCTGGACGCGGGCACCCGCGTGGGCCGCTTCATGCTCCAGGACATGCTGGGCAACGTCTTCAAGCCGTTCCGGCGGGTGAGCTGGAAGCCCGGACTGCTGCTGTGCAGCGCGGCCGTCGTCGCGCTGTGGGGCTACTTCCTGTGGGTCGGCGTGCACGAGCCGCTCGGCGGCATCAACCAGCTCTTCCCGGTCTTCGGGATCGCCAACCAGCTCCTGGCGGCGGTCGCCCTGACCGTCTGCACGACCCTGCTGGTCAAGTCCGGCCGCCTCAAGTGGGCCTGGATCACGGGCGTCCCGCTCGCCTGGGACGCCACCGTGACCCTCACCGCGAGCTGGCAGAAGGTCTTCTCCGGCGACCCCAAGGTCGGTTTCTTCACGCAGCGTTCGCTCTACCAGGACGCCATCGACGCCGGGAAGGTGCTGCCGCCCGCCAAGAACATGGGCGACATGCACACGGTGGTCACCAACTCGACGGTGGACGGCGTGCTGTCGGCGGTGCTCGCCCTGCTGATCGTGGTGGTGATCGCGGACGCCGCCCGGGTCTGCGTACGGCATGTCCGCAACCCCGCGGCGACCCGGCTCAGCGAGGCACCGTACAAGGAGTCGGCGATCGTCGCGCCCGCCGGGCTGCTGGCCTCCAAGGAGGAGAAGGCCGAGCTGGCGGCGGCGGAACGGAGCGGGCCGTGAGCGGGGCGCGGCGGGCACTGCGCCACATCCGCTGGTACGTACGGGAATTGACCGGCGAGAGCGCTTACGAGCGGTACGTCGCACATGCCCGACAGCACGCGCCCGGCGCGCAGGTGCTCAGCCGCCGCGAATTCGAGCGGCGGCGGGCCGCGGCGCGCGAGGACGATCCCCGCTCCGGGTTCCGCTGCTGCTGAGGCGGCGGGCGTCGGGCACCGGAGCCGGCCGGCTTCGTTGCCGTACCGATATGCGGACAGGTAGTGACGCGTACAACTTCCCTGGCTTAGATTTCCTGCCCACTGCACACGTGATCACAAGGGACCGCCAGGGAACGGAGCCACGGCCATGCCAGAGCCGTCCGAATCAGCCGGAACACCAGCGGGCAGAGCCGCCCCGGTCGTCACGCCCACGCGCGTGATCGCCGGGCTCTGCCTGGTCGCGCCCTTCGTGGCGATGCTGTGGGTGAGCTCGTACGCCAAGGTGGAGCCGACGCTCGTCGGCGTCCCGTTCTTCTACTGGTACCAGATGCTGTGGGTGCTGATCTCGACCGCGCTCACGATGACCGCCTACAAGCTGGTCCAGCGTGAGCAGCGCCTGCGCAAGGGGGGTGCGTCGCGGTGAAGGACGGCGTGAACGGCGTCGCGCTCGCCGTCTTCATCTTCTTCTTCGTGGCCGTCACGGTCATGGGCTTCCTGGCGGCGCGCTGGCGCAAGGCCGAGCAGTCCGACAACCTCGACGAATGGGGCCTGGGCGGCCGCAGCTTCGGCACCTGGGTGACCTGGTTCCTGCTGGGCGGCGACCTCTACACCGCGTACACCTTCGTCGCCGTGCCCGCGGCGGTCTACGCGGCGGGCGCGGCCGGGTTCTTCGCGGTCCCGTACACGATCCTCGTCTACCCGCTGATCTTCACCTTCCTGCCGCGCCTGTGGTCGGTCTCGCACAAGCACGGGTACGTGACCACCTCCGACTTCGTGCGCGGCCGGTTCGGGTCCAAGGGCCTGTCGCTGGCCGTGGCGATCACCGGCATCCTCGCCACGATGCCGTACATCGCGCTGCAACTCGTCGGCATCCAGGCCGTCCTGGACGTGATGGGCGTCGGCGGCGGCGAGAACACCCACTGGTTCGTCAAGGATCTGCCGCTGCTGATCGCCTTCGGCGTGCTGGCGGCGTACACCTACTCCTCCGGGCTGCGGGCGCCCGCGCTGATCGCGTTCGTCAAGGACGGGCTGATCTACCTGGTCATCGTCGTCGCGATCATCTACATCCCGATCAAGCTGGGCGGCTTCGACCACATCTTCGCGGTCGCCAAGGACACCTTCGCGCAGCCGAATCCGGCGACCGGAAAGCCGCGCGGCGAACTGGCCAGCGGGCCGAACGCGCAGTGGGCGTACGCGACGCTGGCCCTCGGCTCGGCGCTCGCGCTGTTCATGTACCCGCACTCGATCACCGCGACGCTGTCCTCCCGCAGCCGCAACGTGATCCGCCGCAACACCACCATCCTGCCGCTGTACTCCCTGATGCTGGGGCTGCTCGCGCTGCTCGGCTTCATGGCGGTGGCGGCCGGGATCAAGGTGCAGAACGGGCAGCTGGCGATCCCGCAGCTGTTCGAGGACATGTTCCCCGACTGGTTCACGGGCGTGGCGTTCGCCGCGATCGGCATCGGCGCGCTGGTACCGGCGGCGATCATGTCCATCGCCGCGGCGAACCTCTTCACCCGCAACATCTACAAGGACTTCCTCAAACCCGGCGCCACACCGGCGCAGGAACACAAGGTCGCCAAGCTGGTGTCGCTGCTGGTCAAGGTGGGAGCGCTGGTCTTCGTCCTGACGATGGACAAGACCGTCGCCATCAACTTCCAGCTGCTGGGCGGCATCTGGATCCTCCAGACGATGCCGGCCCTGGTCGGCGGCCTGTTCACCCGCTGGTTCCACCGGTGGGCGCTGCTGGCCGGCTGGGCGGTCGGCATGGTCTACGGCACGCTCGCGGCGTACGGGGTGGCCAGCCCCACGCAGGAGCACTTCGGCGGCTCCAGCGCGGAGATTCCCGGCATCGGCGAGATCGGCTACATCGGCCTGACCGCGTTCGTCCTGAACGTCCTGGTCACGGTCGTCCTGACGGTGATCCTGCGCGCCACGAAGGCCCCGGACGGCATCGACGAGACGTCCCCGGAGGACTACACGGCGGACGTCGGCGACAAGGGCGTCCAGGTCGACCTGCCGCCGACGACGGCGGGGGTGCCGGCGGGGCGCTGAGACGTCGGAGCGGAGTGTGCGGGTGAGCCGCCGTACCCGTGGGGTACGGCGGCTCTCCACGTGCGAGACGGCCGGTCAGTCGGCCGTTCCCGCAGGTACCACCCACTCGACGGGCTGGCCCGTGGCTTTGGCGATCAGATCGAAGTCGCCGTCGTAGTGCAGGACGGTGAGACCGTGACGCTCCGCCGTGGCCGCGATGAGCAGGTCGGGGAGCGAGACAGCACGGTGTTCGTTGCGGTGCGCCAGAGCGTTCTGGACCTCGATCGCCCGCCCGATGATGTCGTCGTTCGTCGCGAACCACTCGAACGCCCGGCGCCGGTCCTGGAGCAGGTCGTGCTCCGCGCCATTGCGTGCGCTGTAGAGCATCTCCAGATCGATCACGCCCGTCGTGCCGACGAGCCCCCGGATGATCAGGGGCTCCAGCGCCGCGCGCACAGCGGGCTTGGCCACACGCGCCCAGACACTCTTGTCGACCAGGTACCTCGCTACCGCCACGCTTCGGCCATCACTTCCGGGTCACCGAGGTCGGGCAGCGCACCGGAAGCCAGTTCGTCGAGGTGACGGAGCTGCGTATCGGTCGCCACCAGACGTCGCAGCGCCTCGTTGACGGTCGCGCGCTTGGTCGTGGTGCCCAGTATTTTCGCTGCCTGGCGCACCAGCGAGTCGTCGAGGTCGATTTGCGTCGCAGTCATGACCCACTCCGTTTGTATGCACCTTGAAAGGCAGCCGATACATCCAGGTTCCTTTCAAGAATACAAAGAAACCGGCGACCGGCCAATCCCGCGCCCTACGGCGCCACCCTCGACACGAACACGTCCGGCGCCCCGTTCGTGTCGCCCACGACCAGGTTCGGCGCGTCGGAGTCGAAGGCGACGAGGCGGCCGGTGGCGTCGGTGGAGGCGCTGGAGGAGTAGCCCAGGGCCAGTGTGCCGTCGGCGGCCCGGCTGACCTGCTCGATCACGCCGGTCCGCATGTCCCGGACGAAGATGTCCTCCGTGCCGTTGGTGTCGCCCCGCACCAGGTCCGGAACCGAGGACTCGAAGAACAGGCGGCGGTTGTCCGCGGACAGGACGCCGTGGTTGGAGCGGCCCTCCTGCGTCTGTTTGCCGTCGTAGGTGTACGTCACCTTCTCCGTCGTGCCCTTGACGAGGTCGCGTACGAACAGGTCCGCGCGGCCCGTCGGATGGCCGGGCACCACGTCCCCGTACTGGCTGGAGAAGACCGCGTAGCGGCCGTCGGGGCTGAGGGAGGCGTTCCAGGCGCCGACCGTCTCACCGGTCGAACTGAGGCTCGCCACGCTCGTGCGGCCGGTGTCCAGGTCGTGCAGGAAGAACGGGTAGCTGTGCGGTCTGCGCGGGTCGGCCTCGTCGCGGAGGGCCGGGGCGGACTGCGGGGGCAGGTTCCGTGCCTTGGAGGTGAAGCCGACCCTGCGGCCGTCGTAGCTGATCACCGGGTTGGCGGAGGGGCCGGCGGCCTGCTCGCCGCCGGTGACGGAGACGCTGACCCGGGTCACGGTGCCGGTCCGCCGGTCGCGGACGAAGATGTCCTGGGCACCGTTGGTGTCGCCGGGCACCAGGTCCTCGCGGCTGGAGGCGAACGCCACATACCGGCCGTTGGCGCTGATCACCGGCATCTGGGCGCCCTGCTTGCCCTGCGGGGGACGTCCGTCGAGGGTCACGCTCTCGGTCCGTCCGGTCCGGCGGTCGTGGACGAAGATGTCGGTGTCGGCGTTGGTGTCGCCCGGCACGAGGTTGGCCGCGCCGGACCCGAAGGCGACGTACCGGCCGTCGGCACTGAGGGAGGGCGAGAACGAGTAGGAGTCGGCCTGCGTTCCGTCGCTCGCCACGTTGACGCGCTGGACGGCGCCCGTCTTCAGGTCCTTCACGAAGATGTCGGACTGCCCGTTGGTGTCACCGGGCACAAGGTCGGTGGCGGCGGAGACGAAGGTGACGAAGCGGCCGTCGGCGCTGATCGCCGAGCCGGACGAGCCGTCGTTGGCCTGGGCGCCGTGGGCGGCGACGCTGACGCGTTCGGTGCCGTGCTGCGGCGCGGGCTGGGCGCCGGCCGTCGTGGCGGGCAGCAGCGCGGCGAGCGCGCACGCGCCCGTCACGGCGGCGAGTCTTCGTGCGGTGGTGCGGGTGGTCCTCATGGTCGGTTCCCCTCCTGGTCGGTGCGCCGGTGTCCGGGTGGTGCCGGTGCGCGCCGGTTCTGTCCGCGCGCCCGGCACCGGTACGTCAGTGCTGGAGCCGACGGACGAAGACGTCGCCCGTCCCGTTCGTGTCACCGGGCACCAGCCCGTCGTCGCGCGAGTCGAAGGCCGCCAGTTGTCCGGTGGCGTCGGGTGCCGCGATGTTCGTCCAGGACGCCGACTGGCCGCCGTCCGCGCCGACGTTGATCCGCTCGACCCGCCCGGTCCGCAGGTCGCGGACGAAGCCGTCCACCTGGCCGTTGGTGTCGCCGGGCACCAGGTTGGCGGCCGCGGAGGTGAAGAAGAGCCGCCGGTTGTCGGCGCTGAGCCGCCCGTCGGAGGACCAGCCGTCGCCCTGGGAGCCGTCGTGGGCGCGGGACAGCAGTCGGGTGGTGCCCTGTTCCAGGTCGCGGGCGAAGAGGTCGTACGTGCCGTTGGTGTCGCCCGGCACCACGTCCGCGGCCACGGCGGAGAAGACCGCGTACCGCCCGTCGGGGCTGAGCCGGGGGAACGGCGACACGCCGACGACGGCGTCCGTGGTGCTCAGGCTCGCCGCCCGGGTCCGCCCGGTGGCCAGGTCGTGGACGTACATGGGGTCCTGCGGCGGCGGGCGGCGGAGGCCGGGCCCGGCGGGAGTGAGATTCGTCGCCTTCGAGGTGAACGCCACCCGGCGGCCGTCGGCGCTGATCGACGGGAAGGCGGACGCGGCGTCCGTCTGGGTGCCGTCACCCGCCACGCTGACCCGCCGCGTCGTTCCCTTCTGCACATCGTGGACGAAGATGTCCAGGCGCTCGTTGGTGTCGCCGGGTACCAGGTCCGGGCGGTAGGAGCCGAAGGCGAGGCGCTGGCCGTCGCCGCTGATCGCGAAGTTCTGGACGCCGTATCCGTACGGGGACTTCCCGGGGCCCGCCGTGGGGCTCACGGTGCGCCCGGTGCGGCGGTCGTGGACGAAGACGTCGCCCTCGCCGTTGGTGTCGCCGGGCACCAGGTTCGCCGCGCCGGAGTAGAAGGCCACATACCGGCCGTCGGCGCTGATCTCGGGCGAGCCGGAGAGGCCGTCGCCGAGGGTGCCGTCACTGCCGACGCTGACCAGGTCGACCTTTCCCGTCCGTAAATCCTTGACGTAGACGTCCTGGTGGCCGTTGGTGTCGGCGGGTCCCAGATTGGTGGCTTCCGAGCTGAATGCCACGAACCGCCCGTTCGCGCTGAGCTTCGGATCGCCTGAAAAACCGTTTCCCTGCGTGCCGTCCGCGGCAACGCTCACCCGCTCGGTGGCCGGAGCCGCCGGGTTCGCGGCAACGGCCGCCGCGGGCAGCACCCCCGCCACGACGCACGCCCCCGCCAGCAGACCCACGACGCGCACGGCGCCACGCCCCGCACCGCTTCTTCGCATGTCTCCCCCCTCACACTTGTCCCCCACCCGCCCCGCCGGCCGACGGAGCAGACAAGGAGCCAATACGCTTCAGGAGTCCCGGTCAACGCATCAGGGACATTCCGCGCCACCAATACGCCCCCTGCATCAGCCCCCGTCCAGGCCGCCCCGAACGGCCCGGGAACGGCCTCGGAACACCCCGGGAACGGCCTGCCGGCCGCCTCATGACACCCTCTTCGAGGCCCCCGAACACCCCCGGGAACACGCCCGGAACGCCCGCCGAATACCACGGCTCCGGACAACCCCTCGCCAACGCGACACAAGATATGGGGGTGGGTGCACGAGGCGGCACAAGATGTATGCTCGTGCTCGCTGTCGTCGCAGGGGAATCCGGTGCGAATCCGGAACTGTCCCGCAACGGTGTACGAAGTGCGCAAACCGCACCCGTGAGTCCGAAGACCTGCCCACAGCACGCCCGCGCCAGGACCGGCGCGGTCGTCGATACGTCCGGGTCTCGCGGGTTGGACCGGTGGACGCTGCGCGGTGTGCCCGCGCGCCCCTTGCCGTGCCGGGGGTGCCGCACGCCCGCACGCGGCCTCCGCTCCCCCTGGGCCCCCGCCGAGTGAGGGAGAGCAGCACGTGACCATCGCGCCAACGGAGCCCGCAGCAGCCGAGCAGGTCGTGCAGCCCGCGAAGGACACGCAGCCCCGGCAGGGCACCGGCGGCCAGGCCGCGGACGGCCCCGGCGCCGCCCTGCTGCGCACGCTGACCGACCTCACCGCCGACCTGCCCGCCACCGACCCGGGCAAGATCGCCGCCGCCGCGCTGCGCGGCCGCCACCCCGGCTCCGACGAGGCCGAGCTGCGCTCGCTGGCCATGGAGGCCGCGGCGGGCCTGATCG
Source organism: Streptomyces sp. CB02923 (assembly GCF_001905005.1). Classification (GTDB taxonomy): domain Bacteria; phylum Actinomycetota; class Actinomycetes; order Streptomycetales; family Streptomycetaceae; genus Streptomyces. The sequence continues at coordinate 637,540 of NZ_LWKZ01000001.1, forward strand.
GCGACGAGCCGCAGTACTCCAAGCTGGCCGCCCGCCTGCTGACCCGCGCCATCGCGGAGGAGGCGGCCGCGGAGGGGGCCGTCGCCTTCTCGGCCTCCGTCGCCACCGGGCACCGCGAGGGCCTGATCGCCGACGCCACGGCGGAGTTCGTACGGACCCACGCGGCCCGCCTGGACGAGCTGGTCGAGCGCGCCCTGGCGGACGGCGCCGACGACCGGTTCGGCTACTTCGGCCTGCGCACCCTGCACTCCCGCTACCTGCTGCGCCACCCGATCACCCGCCAGGTCGTCGAGACCCCGCAGCACTTCCTGCTGCGCGTGGCCTGCGGCCTGGCCGAGGACCACAGCGAGCGGGCCCTGGACGACGTCGCCGAGCTGTACCGCCTGACCAGCTCGCTGTCGTACCTGCCCTCCTCGCCCACCCTGTTCAACTCCGGCACCCGGCACCCGCAGATGTCCTCCTGCTACCTGCTGGACTCCCCGCTGGACGAGCTGGACTCGATCTACGACCGCTACCACCAGGTGGCGCGCCTGTCGAAGCACGCCGGCGGCATCGGGCTGTCGTACTCCCGGGTCCGCGCCCGCGGCTCGCTGATCCGCGGCACCAACGGCCACTCCAACGGCATCGTGCCGTTCCTGCGCACGCTGGACGCCTCGGTCGCGGCCGTGAACCAGGGCGGCCGGCGCAAGGGCGCCGCCTGCGTCTACCTGGAGACCTGGCACGCGGACCTGGAGGAGTTCCTGGAGCTGCGCGACAACACGGGCGAGGAGGCCCGGCGCACCCACAACCTGAACATCGCGCACTGGATCCCCGACGAGTTCATGCGCCGCGTCGAGGCCGACGCCGACTGGTCGCTGTTCTCCCCCAGCGACGCGCCCGAGCTGGTCGACCTGTACGGCGACGAGTTCGACGCCGCGTACCGCAAGGCGGAGGCCGAGGGCCGCGCCGCCAAGCAGGTCCCGGCCCGCGTCCTGTACTCGCGGATGATGCGCACCCTCGCGCAGACCGGCAACGGCTGGATGACCTTCAAGGACGCCGCCAACCGCACCGCGAACCAGACCGCCGAGCCCGGCAAGGTCGTGCACTCCTCGAACCTGTGCACCGAGATCCTGGAGGTCACCGACGACGGCGAGACCGCCGTCTGCAACCTCGGCTCGGTCAACCTCGCCGCCCACCTGGGCAACGAGGCCGACGGCTGGGAGGAGGCCATGGACTGGGAGCGGCTGGACGCCACCGTCCGTACGGCGGTGGCCTTCCTGGACCGCGTGGTGGACATCAACTTCTACCCGACCGAGCAGGCCGGCACCTCCAACTCCCGCTGGCGCCCGGTGGGCCTGGGCCTGATGGGCCTGCAGGACGTCTTCTTCCGGCTGCGGCTGGGCTTCGACTCGCCCGAGGCGCGGGAGCTGTCCACCCGCATCTCCGAGCGGATCATGCTCGCGGCGTACGAGGCGTCCGCCGACCTCGCCGAGCGGCACGGCCCGCACCCGGCCTGGTCCGCGACCCGTACGGCCCGGGGCGTGCTGCACCCCGACCACTACCCGAACGCCGAGCCGCGCTGGGCGGACCGCTGGACGGCGCTGCGTGCCCGTATCGCGGCGACCGGTATGCGCAACTCGCTGCTGCTGGCCATCGCGCCGACCGCCACCATCGCCTCCATCGCGGGCGTGTACGAGTGCATCGAGCCGCAGGTCTCGAACCTGTTCAAGCGCGAGACGCTGTCGGGCGAGTTCCTCCAGGTCAACGCGTACCTGATCGAGGAGCTGAAGGCGCTGGGCCTGTGGGACGCCCGCACCCGTGACGCACTGCGCGAGGCCAACGGCTCGGTGCAGGAGCTGGACTGGATTCCCGCCGAGACGCGCGCGCTGTACCGCACGGCGTGGGAGATCCCGCAGCGCGCGCTGATCGACATGGCGGCGGACCGTACGCCCTACCTCGACCAGAGCCAGTCGCTGAACCTGTTCATGGCGTCGCCGACCATCGGCAAGCTCAGCTCGATGTACGCGTACGCCTGGAAGCGCGGCATCAAGACCACGTACTACCTCCGCTCGCGTCCGGCGACCCGTATCGCCCAGTCCGCGCGCGGCACGGGCGGAAGCGCGCAGACCGCTCCCGTCCCCGCTCAGGCGGCCGATCCCGAGGCCGTCGCCTGCTCCCTGGAAAACCCCGAGTCCTGCGAGGCATGCCAGTAATGACTACCGCACCTGAAAAGAACGAGACGTCCGCGGCCGCCTCGCACACCGCCACCACCGGCAGCAAGAACCTGCTCGACCCGGGCTTCGAGCTGACCCTGCGCCCGATGCGCTACCCGGACTTCTACGACCGCTACCGGGACGCGATCAAGAACACCTGGACCGTGGAGGAGGTCGACCTCCACTCCGACGTGGCCGACCTCGCCAAGCTGTCGCCCGGCGAGCAGCACATGATCGGCCGGCTCGTCGCGTTCTTCGCGACCGGCGACTCGATCGTGGCGAACAACCTCGTCCTGACGCTCTACAAGCACATCAACTCCCCCGAGGCGCGGCTGTACCTGAGCCGGCAGCTGTTCGAGGAGGCCGTGCACGTCCAGTTCTATCTGACGCTGCTGGACACCTACCTGCCCGACCCGGACGACCGCGCGGCCGCGTTCGCCGCGGTGGAGAACATCCCCTCCATCCGCGAGAAGGCCGAGTTCTGCTTCAAGTGGATGGACTCGGTCGAGTCCATCGACCGCCTGGAGTCGAAGGCCGACCGCCGCCGCTTCCTGCTGAACCTGATCTGCTTCGCGGCCTGCATCGAGGGCCTCTTCTTCTACGGCGCCTTCGCGTACGTGTACTGGTTCCGCTCGCGCGGTCTGCTGCACGGCCTGGCGACCGGCACCAACTGGGTCTTCCGCGACGAGACCATGCACATGGACTTCGCGTTCTCGGTCGTGGACACGGTGCGCGCGGAGGAGCCGGAGCTCTTCGACGACGAGCTGGAGGGCCAGGTCACCGCCATGCTGAAGGAGGCCGTCGAGGCGGAGCTCCAGTTCGGCCGTGACCTGTGCGGCGACGGCCTGCCGGGCATGAACACCGAGTCGATGCGCGAGTACCTCCAGTGCGTCGCCGACCAGCGTCTGCAGCGCCTCGGCTTCGCGCCGGTGTACGGCTCGGAGAACCCGTTCTCCTTCATGGAGCTGCAGAACGTCCAGGAGCTGACCAACTTCTTCGAGCGGCGCGCCTCGGCCTACCAGGTCGCCGTCGAGGGCTCGGTCTCCTTCGACGACGAGTTCTGATCGGTTCGACCGAGCCGGACGGGGCCGGGCCGCGGGTGCGGACCGGCCCCGTCCGTTTCTTTATGTCCGACGAATCCGGACCGGATTTGATGAGTCGGTGACAACGGGCGGGCGGCGGCAACCCTGCCCCCACCCGCCCGCTCTCCCCTTGCATGAAGGGCAGCGAGCAACCGAAGAAACGGTTCATCGACTATCCCCGCCGGGGCCGCGGCGGCTGGCGCCGCTGGCTGCCGTCCTGGAGACAGCAGCTCGGCGCCACCGCCGTCGGCGCGGCCGGACTCACCGGGCTCTTCGTCTTCGTGTACGCACAGGTCGACATCCCGGACGAGAACGCCGCCGCGCGCCAGGAAGCCACCGTCTACTACTGGGCGGACGGCAGCCAGATGGTGAGCGAGGGCGACGTCAACCGGCAGAACATCGCCCTCTCCCAGGTGCCCGACTCCGTCCGGCACGCCGTGATCGCCGCCGAGAACGCGAGTTTCTACTCCGACTCCGGCGTCTCGCTCTCCGGAATCGCGCGGGCCGCGGTGAACATGGTCAAGGGCCAGGACGCCCAGGGCGGTTCCACCATCACCCAGCAGTACGTGAAGAACACGTACCTCTCCCAGGACCGGACGCTCAAGCGCAAGGCGAAGGAATTCTTCATCGCGCTGAAGCTGGACAACCGCAAGTCCAAGGACGAGATCCTCCAGGGATACCTCAACACCAGTTATTTCGGGCGGCATTCGTTCGGCATCCAGGCCGCCGCGAACGCCTACTACGGCATTCCGGCCAAGAACCTGGACCCCAGCCGGGCAGCGGCGCTGGCCGCGCTGCTCAAGGGCGCCGAACAGTACGATCCGGCACTGAGCGACGCCAACCACGAGCGGGCCGTGGAGCGTTGGAAGTGGATTCTGGACCGCGAGGTCGAGACCGGAATGCTGAGCCGGGAGGAACGCGCCCGCTACACACAGTTCCCGGAACCCCGCGAACCCGTCACCCCGACCAGCCAGAAGGGCCAGACCGGCTATCTCGTCGACGCCGCGAAGAAATACCTCAGGAGCCGTACCGACCTCACCGACCGCGATCTCGCCCGCGGCGGCTACCGCATCCACACCACATTCGAGAAGGACAAGGTGGCGCGGCTGACGAAAGCGGTGGAGGACGAGCGGCGCCGCAGCATCGATCCGAAGAAGCGCCCCGCCGACGCGTACGCGGAATTCGGCGCCGCGTCGGTACGGCCCCGGGACGGCGCGGTCGTCGCGCTCTACGGCGGCCCGGACGCCACGAAGCACTTCTCGAACAACGCCGACACCGCGGGCGTGCCGGCCGGCTCGGCCTTCAAGCCGTTCGTGCTGGCCGCCGCCGTCCGCGACGGCAGCGACGCGCCTGCGGAGGCCGCCCCCGGCCGCCGGCTGCCCACCACGGGGGAGGCTGCCGTCGCGCTGCCGTCCGCCCTGTACGAGGGCCTGGTGACCTCCGCCCATCCGCCGTTCGTCAGTGCGGGCAAGCGCCTCGGCCTGGACCGGATCCGGGACCTGGCCGTCGAGGCGGGCCTGCGCAAGGAGAGCCTCGCCCGCCTGGAGCCCACGTTCCCGCTCGGCACCTCCACGCCCAGCGCGATCCGGCTGGCCGGCGCGTACTCGCTGTTCGGCAACGAAGGCAACCGGACCGAGCCGTACTCGGTCACCAAGGTGGTGCACGACGGCGAGACACTGCCGGGCCTGGAGCCGCCGGCGCCGCGCCGCGTGCTGACCCCGGAGGCGGCACGCGGCGTCAGCTTCGCCCTGCGGGCCTTCGCCTGGAAGTCGCTGCCCCAGGAGATCATCGCCAAGCTGCCGCGCGGTGTCGCCGCGGGCGGCACCGGCCCGGACGACCGTATGCGGTCGGCGTGGTTCATCGGCAACGACGGCGCGTCCGGCGGCGGGCTGACCACCGCCGTCACCGTCTTCCGCGCCAAGCCGGGGGCGCCGCGGCTGCTGCCCATGGAGGGCGTGGGCGGCGACGCCCGGTTCGGCAACGGGATACCGCCCCGGATCTGGGGCGCGTACGCCACGGGCACGGCGACGTGAGCGCGGTCCGGCCGGGCCGCGGGTCAGTCGTTGGCGACGACCGGGTAGCGCGGCTCGCGCTCGGCCATCTGCTTCAGCGCGTCCTTGCGGTCGCGCTTGGACAGCCGGTCGATGTACAGGTACCCGTACAGGTGGTCGGTCTCGTGCTGGAGGCAGCGCGCGAAGTAGCCGGTGCCCGCGAGGGTGACCGGGTTGCCCTCGGCGTCCTGGCCGCGGACGACCGCGTAGTCCGGACGGGCCAGCTCCGCGTAGGCGCCGGGCACCGACAGGCAGCCCTCGTTGGAGTCGTCCAGCACCCGGCGCTCGACCGGCAGGTCGACCAGGACCGGGTTGCAGACCGCGCCGACGTGCCGTACGCCCTCGTCGTCCATGCAGTCGTAGACGAAGACCTTCAGGTCCACGCCGATCTGGTTGGCGGCCAGGCCCACGCCCTCGGCGGTGCGCTGGCTGGCGAACATGTCGTCGATGAGCTGGGCGAGCTTGTCGTCGAACTCGGTGACGTCCTTGCACTCCTTGTGCAGCACCGGGTTGCCGACGACGGTGATCGGGCGGGACGTGCCGCGCTCGCGGTGCGCCTCCTCCCGCTCCGCCGCGCCGGTGACGTCGTCGACGAAGCCCTCCGCCGCCCGCTCCTCGTTGTGGTCAAAAACAGGCTGTTGCGCCATGTCCGCCGTACGCCTTCCTGGAAACCCGAAATATTCGCCCTCCAGCCTACGCGGGGCGCCCTGCGGCTTCGCGGGGACCGCGTCCTGTTCCGGCCGCGCTCCGGGAGCACGCCGGGCCCGCTCCGGGAGCGCGCAGGGCTCGCTCCGAGGGCGCACAGGACGTCGTGCGCCGGGGCCCGGCGCCGGGCCTCAGCAGACCTCTTCGAGGTCCCGCCACTCGCGGGTGTCCGGGCTGTCCGCGACCCAGCCGTCCAGCAGGCCGCGCACCAGCCCGGCGGGGGCCGCGATGCCGCACTCGCGCTCCGGCACCCACAGCGAGCCGGAGCCCGCCGTACGGTGGCCCAGCGGGCCCGGGTGGCCCGGCTCGCTGTGGTCGTGCGGGTCCAGGTGCTCGCCCTCGCCCTCGTCGCTGGGCATCCGGCTCTCCGAGCACGTACGGCACAGCAGGCGTACGGACGACGACCAGTCCTCGGCGGCGAAGCCCGCGTCGGCGGCCAGCCGCTCCAGGGCGTCCCGGTCGGCCTCCGTGGCGGCCTCCAGGAGCACCACCCAGGTCGGCACCGGGGAGGGCGCCCACAGCTCGATCTCGTCGAACACCGGGAAGGACGGTCCTGCGGCGGTCGTGCGCTCGCCGTTCGGCACGCCGTCGTGCAGCACCACCTCGCCCCAGCGCCGCCCGGAGGACGGCAGCGGGATGGACAGCACCTCGATACGGGCCGGGTCCAGCCGGCGGCCCCAGACCACCTCGGCCTCGCCCTCCGGGGACAGGCGCACGGCGGCGCTGCCCAGCTCCATGCCGACCGGTTCCGCTGACGGCGAACCCTCGCCGGGGACCTTCAGACCGTAGGCCTGCCAGGCCCGCCGGGCCAGCGGCCAGTCCTGGAGGGCGGTGGCCGCGATGCCCACGTTCCACCAGTCGGGGGCCCCGGCCTCGCGGTCCAGGAGGGCGACCGCGCGCAGTCCGGCGGCGCGCGCCTGCTCCCAGTCGTGCCGGAACTTGTGCAGCAGCGCGAGGTTGAACCAGGACTCCGACAGCCACGGCTCCATGTCGGCCGCCCGCGTCAGCAGTGCGCCCGCGTCCTCGTAACGGCCGTCACCGATCAGCGTGAAAGCGCGGTCGGTCGCCTGCCGCCACGAGGCGGAGGGCCGGTGCCGTACCTTGCCGAAGATCTTCACGATTCCCGCCTGCTGGTTGCTTCCTGGATGCCGCCCCGGACGGTCTCCCGGGCGGAGGCCGGGGGACGCTCGGGGGCCCACTCGACAACCTGCCACAGATTGCCGCCGGGCTCAGCCCGGTTGCCGCGGCGCCCGCGGCCCGCCACCGACCCCCTCATCGGCTCCTTGCCTTTCGCCGACCCCCTGAATCCCCGTTCGTGGGGGTTCCTTCGCATCCAACCATGCCCATCTCCGGGGCCGCTCATTACCCATCGGTTCCATGACCTTGCGCGGGCCTTTGTGTGGATCCGGGAGGAGTGCCCCGGCGCCGGGGCGCGCCGGGCGGGCAGCGGTACGTACGGGAACGGGTGTCCGTTGTACGGAAGTTGGGGTCCGGCGGGCGGGAAGGCCGCACGGACCGGGGCTCGCGGGAACGGCGTCCGCGGCTCACGGGACGCGGCGCGGACGCGGCACACACCGCCGCGATCAGTGGATCGGGCGGGACGAACCGTCCCGCCCCTCACCCCTTGGGGTGATACGCCGCCCTATTCGGCCCGCGCGGTCTCACCACGCGCGTCGAGCGTGCTGTCCGGGCCGGGCCCGGACGCCTGCTCGGGGGCCTTGGCGGCCTGGGCGGCACGGGCCGCCGCCTGCTCCTGCTTGGCCTGTTCGAGCACGCTCTGCTCGGGCACCGCCTCGCCCGCCCGGATCAGGTCGATCCGGCCCATGACCTTCGACCGCAGGTCGACCGGCACGTCGTCGTGGCCGCAGCAGCGCTTGACCAGCTTCTTGACGGCCTGCTCCAGCCCGTACTTCTCCAGGCAGGGCGAGCACTCGTCGAAGTGCTCCTGGAACTTCTCGCACTCACCGGCCGGCATCTCGCGGTCGAGGTACTCGTACAGATGGTCGAGGACCTCTGAGCAGTCCTTGTCGTGCGGCTCTCCGCAGCTCATGATCCCGAGCCTTTCCGATCGTGCGGCTGCGACGACTGCGCCGTCGCGGCGCCTGCCCCGGCGGGGACCAGCCCACGCTCACGGGCGTAATCCTCCAGCATGCCGCGCAGTTGGCGCCGGCCGCGGTGCAGACGGGACATCACCGTGCCGATGGGCGTACCCATGATGTCGGCGATCTCCTTGTACGCAAAGCCCTCGACGTCCGCGAGGTAGACCGCGATGCGAAATTCCTCCGGAATGGCCTGAAGGGCCGCCTTCACGTCGGAATCGGGCAGGTGGTCGAGCGCCTGGGACTCGGCGGAACGCAGACCCGTGGACATGTGCGACTCGGCGCGCGCCAGCTGCCAGTCCTCGATCTCCTCGGCGGCGCTGCGCTGGGGTTCGCGCTGCTTCTTGCGGTAGGAGTTGATGAAGGTGTTCGTGAGGATGCGGTACAGCCACGCCTTGAGGTTCGTCCCCTCGCGGAACTGGTGGAAGGACGCGTACGCCTTCGCATACGTCTCCTGAACCAGGTCCTCCGCATCGGCCGGGTTGCGCGTCATGCGCAGCGCGGCCGAATACATCTGGTCCAGGAAGGTGAGCGCGTCCCGCTCGAAGCGCGCGTTGCGCTCGGCGTCCGTCTCCCGCTTCCCGTTGCCGACGTGCTCCTCTGCCGTACCGTCGGTCCCTGCGTCGGTACCGGTGACCGGACCCACCTCCTCCAACACCGTGACGGATCCGGTCGCGGACCCGCTCGATTCGGAGAATAGACGACGATCCGGTATCGCCGCCGCTCCAGCCATGGCGGCCTGGGCGCCCCTCAGCTGTGACCACTGCAGGTCAGCGGCCTGCGGGCGGGCTGGGCAAGCGATTCCCATGCGGCGGACTCCACTTCTTCGAAGATTCCCTCGGCGTTCCTACAACCGGCACAACAGCCGCGCCCCGCACGTCATTCCCGCACCGCGGGCCCGCCCCGTGAGCATGGTCACGCCGGCCTGCGGAATCGGCCGGGCAGCCGGCCGGGCCTTGACAAATGCGCTTGCCGCTTCAGCAATGAAGAGATGGACGACAAGGCGTACGAACGGGTGCTGGCGGACGTGGGGCCGCGGCTGCGGCGGCTGCGGCAGGACAAGGGGGTGACACTCACCGCCCTGTCGGAGACGACGGGCATCTCGGTGAGCACCCTCTCCCGACTCGAATCGGGCGGCCGCAGAGCCACCCTCGAACTGCTGCTGCCGCTCGCCCAGGCCCATCAGGTGCCGCTGGACGAGCTGGTCGGCGCGCCGGAGGTGGGTGATCCCCGGGTGCGCGCGGTGCCGCAGCGCAGGGAGCACATGACCGTCGTGCCGCTGACCCGGCAGCCCGGCGGACTCCAGGCGTACAAGATGGTCATCGACCCGGTCACCAGCCCGCCCGACCTGCGCACCCACGAGGGCTACGAGTGGCTGTACGTGCTCTCCGGGCGGCTGCGGCTGCTGCTCGCGGACCGGGACGTGCTGCTGCGGTCCGGCGAGGCCGCGGAGTTCGACACCCGGCTGCCGCACTGGTTCGGCCCGGCGGGCGACGAACCGGTGGAGGTGCTCAGCCTCTTCGGGCGGCAGGGCGAGCGGATGCACGTACGCGCCCGGCCGCGGGGGAAGGGGGAGGGCGACTGAGAGGCGTATGGGGAGCCTGGGAGCCGGGTGGGGCGGGGTCGGGGCGGCCGTAACGGGCTGCGGCCGTAACGGGCTGCGGCCGGAGCGGGCTGCGGCCGGAGCAGCCGGGTCCGGGGCGGGGCGCGGTCGGGTCGGGGCGCGGCCGGAGCCGGGCGCGGCCGGGGCGGGCGCAGCGGTCAGGTGAAGAGGCCGTCCAGCCACTCCCCCGCCGCGTCGGTGATCACGGCCATCGCCGCCGGTTCGTCGAGGTCCGCCTTCTTCGGCACGGCGAAACCGTGGTCCCCGTAGGGCACCTCGACGATACGGGTCCCCTCCGGGAACTCCGGCGGCCGCCCGAACGGGTCACGGGCGCCCTGCACCACCAGCGTCGGCACCCCGGCCCCGGTCAGCTCGTCCGCGCGCGACTTCTCCGGCTTGCCCGGCGGGTGCAGCGGGAAGCTCAACGCCAGTACGCCGTGCGCGCCCAGGCCGCGCGCCGTACGGCAGGCCACCCGCGCCCCCGCGCTGCGGCCGCCCGCGACGACCGGCAGGCCCGGCTTCTCCAGCGCCGGCCACAGCGCGGTCCAGGCGGTGTCCAGTGTCTTGGGGGCCGGCGCCAGCTTCTTGCCGGCCACCCGCCACGGCTGCTCGACCAGCGCCACGGTGTACCCGCGCGCGGGCAGCTCCGCCGCCAGCGCGCGCAGGTCACGCGCTTCGATGCCGCCACCGGCGCCGTGGCTGACGGCGAGGACGGCCCGCGCGTCCTCCGCCGGGTGCCAGGTGATGCGCGCCTCGCCCACAGGAGTCTCAACTGTTTCGCTCACGCCTTCATCCTGCCGTCCCGCCCGCCCGGAGCGGCGCCGGGGCACGCGGCGGCCCGGCGCCGGACGCACGGCGGCCCGGCGACCCAGCGACCCGGCGACCCGGCGACCCGGCGACCCGGCGTCAGAACAGCGTGCCCGCCTCCGGCGCCGCCAGCTCCTTGACCAGCTCCGGGCCGTTGTTGCGGACGTTGCTCACCTCGGACGGGACCGGGTACGCGCGCATCAGCCCGGCGGGCGGCGGCGCGAGCAGCGGCAGCAGGTCGTCCACGTCGGTACGGGCCGGGTCGAGCCAGGCGTCCCACTTGTCGGGCGTCATGACCAGCGGCATCCGCGGGTGGATGTCGGCGAGCGCCTGCGGGCCCTCGCCGCCGTCCGCGTTCGCCAGCGGGGTGGTCTCGGCCTCGGTAGTGACGACCGTGCAGGTCACCCACCATGCCTGCGGATGGTCGTCGGGCAGCGTGCGGTCGCGCCAGAACTCGTACAGCCCGGCCAGCGCCATCACCTGGCCGTCCGCCGGGGTGACGAAGTACGGCTGCTTGCGGGGGCGCTTCTTCCTCCCCTGCTCCTCCAGCTGCCGTTCGGCCGCCGCCGTGACCCACTCGTAGTAGCCGTCGCCGGGCAGCAGGCAGCGGCGGGCCGCGAACGGCCGCCGGAACGAGGGCTTCTCGTGCACCGTCTCCGACCGCGCATTGATCATCTTCACCCCGACATCAGGCGATTTCGCCCAGGACGGGACCAGCCCCCAGGTCAGTCTCCGCAGCTGGCGAACCGGACGGCGTTCTTCCGCGTCTTTAAGGGGACGTTCGAGCACCGCGTGGACGTGCTTCGTCGGGGCGATGTTCCAGTCGGGCGCCAGGGTCTCCTCCGGCTCCCACTTCTCGACCTCGAAAAGCCCCGCCAGATCCTCGGGGCTGCGACTCGCTGCATACCGTCCGCACATCGTGAACCACCCCTCCGACCTGCGGATTCCCCGAGTCAGGCCGCCGTAGTCAGCACCAAGTCGGCACGGTGCTGGGTAATCGCCACATCCATGACCGTGATGGCTCGCCCGGTCGAGTCCGGCGTGAGGTGGCCGTACGTGTCGGCCGTCTCGTTGATGGACTTGCGTCCGAGCCACCCGGACACGTCCAACAATGGCAGACCGCTGCTGAGCGCCGTCGAGGCGAACCGGTGCGTGACGTGTGCCGGGCGACGGGTCCAGCAGGTACCCACTTCCCTTGCCCCGCCGCCCGGCAGGTCAGCAGGCCCTATGGCGGGCGGATGGACGCTTGGCCGTTCCGCCAAGCAATCCCGGAGTCCCGAAGCGAAGCGACAGCCCCGGCCCGAGATAGGCCGAGGCATCTTTACCGAGGACCTACCGCAACGGACACTCTGGTTCCGGCCCGGCCTGGTTCGGAGAACAGCACACCAGAGCCAGAGACAGGAACGAGGGCCGTTCGAGGTAGAAGCCATGCGACACGTCGCCACCCCGCTCCAGGCGTTCGGTGGCGGAGCTGACGAGTATCGCCAGTCGCGTCGTGTCGCGGTCCGTCTCGGACGCGAACCGGGGCGCGTAAGCGGCGAGCTGTTCCCCGAGCCATTGCGCGGCTTCCTTCGGCTCGTCCCAGGTGCCCCGTACCAGCCTGCCGGGCTTGACGAGCCAATAGGCCGTCTCCAGCGGCGGCAGGTCCACGACGGGGAACTCTGTCCGCACCTCTCGATAGCGTTCAACCAGCCGCTTCCCTGCGGTGTCGTCGTCACCCGCCGGAGCCGGGGGCGGATCAGGCTGGGGAGGCCGCCGCAATGCCTCCTCGTCGAACCGCTTTTTGGAGCCGGTCCACAGATAGCCGTGGTAGTGCAACTGATGATCCTCGCCAGAGCAGTTGAAGACGGCCCCCGCCTCCCCAGAGAACAGAGGCCGCCAGCCAGGGAGCGGCCATTCAGGCCGAGAGGCCGAAGCGGGCCGGGTCGATACCGGCCGCGGCCAGCTCGGCGGTGGTGAACCTCAGCGGCTCCGCACCGGGCCGCTTGCCGTCACCCAGCGCCCACGCGTCGGGGCCGATCTTCGCGAGGGTCGCGCAGGACTCGCCGTCCGGGTGCGTGTTGCCTCCGCACGCCTTGAGGAACGTGACTCCGTCGATGGGCAGGCTGTAAAGGTCGGTTCGGGACATGGGTGCGCCTTCCTGCGAGATCAGTGAAGGGGCAGGCTCAGAACGGGTACTGCTCCGGCTTCCGCACGTACACAACCCCAGGGGCAAGAGCCGTCGCGGACTCCCGGAAGAGTTCGTCCAGCATCGGCCTGGGACCGTCCCGCATGGCATTCGTCAGACTCTCGGCCAATAGAGTGGCCTCGGACGGAAGCAGGACCATTTCTGTGTCTGCCATGTGCCGACCGTTCTTCGTCAACCACATCGGGACACGAATGTTCCCATCATCATCCCGGTACGCCTGACGGCTCGGAATCGGGTCCATCCGCCAACCCTGCGGGACTCCCTGCCTGTGGCTCTTCGGTTCGGTCGGCATGAGTACATCCTCGGGCCACCACGGCGAATCCTCTAGTCCGTTTCCTGTTGCCTCAAGAAGTCACCACGGATGCCTGCCACGAGGTCCCGCATGTCGTCGCCGGTAACAGCCACTCGCTCGAATTTCTGGAACTTGCGCAGGTACAGGTCGATATCTGGAAGCTCGGTAGTGGTGATCTCCGCGTGCGGTACTTCGACAGTGGCCAGCCGAGCATCGAAGAGGACGAATGCCGATGTAGGCAATCCTGGCTTGCCTCCTCGTTGCGGAATCACACCGATGGCGATGTTAGGGAATCTCGACATGCTGATGATTTTGTCTAACTGCATTGCCATCGACCGCGCCCCGATGATCTCCCAGCGGAGCACTGATTCTGTGATAAGAAAACGGAAACTTCGCCCCTCTTGGTGCAGCACATCGTGCCGCTTGAGCCGAGCGCCGACCATCTTCTCTAGTGCATCTTCGGTAAGATCCCAGTCTTTGAGGATTCCCCTCACATATTCGGGAGTCTGAAGCAGCCCGGGGATGCATGACGGCTGAAACAGCCTGAGCAGCGTTGTACTGGCCTCAATGGCCCTGATCTCTTCCTGATGCTTGTGGAGTCCCGAGCGCCGGTAGATGCGCCACGCGGTAGCCTCCGTGGCTACCTGCCGGGCAACCTCCATGAGCCGAACCTTCGCCTCCCCCGAGACTTCCAAGACCGTCAGAATGCGTTCTACGTCGATGATGCTGGGGGCCAGTACCCCGTTTTCAAGCTTGCTGAGTTTGCTCGGCGACATGGCAGCGCCACGGGCCACGACTTTGGCCTGCTTTCCGCCGGCCTCTCGCAGTTCCCGCAGCGACTGCCCGATATCAACGCTGTTCACTCGCCGTGCTGCGCCCACCAGTCGGAGAACGGCACAGCTTGTCGCATCGCGACATTCCGAATTTCGATCCATTCGGACGCTTCGGGCTGTAGCTCAGCTCCGAGGAACCTTCCATTCTCGACGTAGTTCATCGAGGCTACCTGGGATTCGTCGAACATCCAGAAATCCGGTACGCCGTAAACCGGGTTGCCCTGGTCGGTGGTGTCGAGAATGAAGAACTCTTCCCCCGCCTTCTGATTTTTGACGTAGCCCCATCCGAGTTCGAATCGAAGGTAATCCGTAAGCGGTCGCGAGACCACGTGGACGCGATACATGCGCTTACCCGCTTCGATGTTTGCGCGTACGTCGTCCACCCACTGCTGGTTGTACTCGGCAGGCTGAGATTCACCGGCCAGGAAAGCACGGATCATTTCCGGGTTGGATGAACCGCTGTAATCGTCCAGCGCTTCCAGCCGAAACGCTTCCCGCTCGAAGGTGGTGAAGAGTTTCCCGAACTCATCCGTTGAGATATTCACGGGCGTACCTCTCGATGATGTGGGCGGGGATGCGGACTACGGACTCCCCCGCCGGAACGTCGATTCCAGCCGTCTCCGCTTCGCTGGTGTTGTACCCCTGGACAAGTAAGTCACCGGTGCCGTCAACGGCGTACAGGGTGGCGCAGGTGCCGCCCTCGCATTCACCGACGAGTCGCCTGGCGGGCATGTCTTCCCCCTGATGTGAGGTTGTGTGTCCGATGCTCCCGAGCGCGTGACAGGGGGTCAAGGTGTGCCAGTTGAGAGAACAGGAAACCGCGCTCCCCGGCAGAGCGTCTTGGTCAGCACGACACCATCGCAGTGCCCCCGACCACTCCGAAACGGACTCCACCAAACCCAGCACGGAGTCAGCACGGGTACGCAAAGAGCCCCGTAACGAACCGGGGCTCTGAGCCTGTGACCTGCGGGGCTGGAGTCACAGGGGAGTCGTGTTAGCTGGACGGCTTCCATACCGTCCGCACATGTATGCCACAGTGCCACGCCACACCAAGGGGAGAGATGGACACCGGTCATATCACCGACGTATGGGACAGGGTTTTCGGCATCCAGCCCGACCCGCCGCCCTGGCTCGTCGTCGTCACCGCGGTGCTCGCCCTCGGCGCCATCGCGCCGTACCGCGCCTGGCGGCTGTCCCGTAACGCCATCACCATCGCCCACGAGGGCGGGCACGGGCTCATCGCCCTGCTCAGCGGGCGCCGGCTGTCCGGCATCCGGCTGCACTCGGACACCTCGGGGCTGACGGTCTCGCGCGGCAAGCCGACCGGCCTCGGCATGATCCTCACCGCGGCCGCCGGATACATCACCCCGTCCCTGCTCGGACTCCTGGGCGCCTGGCTGCTGGCCTCCGGGCACATCACGGCGCTGCTGTGGGGCGCCACCGCGCTGCTCGCCGCGATGCTGCTGATGATCCGCAACGCGTACGGCGTGCTGACCGTCGTGCTCGCCGGGGCCGCCTTCTTCCTCGTCTCCTGGCTGACCGCCCCCGACGTGCAGGCGGCGTTCGCGTACGCGGTGGTGTGGTTCCTGCTGCTGGGCGGCGTGCGGCCGCCCTTCGAACTCCAGGGCAAGCGGCGCCGCGGCCGGGCCGGGGACTCCGACCCCGACCAGCTGGCCCGGCTCACCCGCCTACCGGCGGCCGTCTGGCTGGGGCTCTTCCACCTGGTGACGCTCTGCTCGCTGGCCGGCGGCGGGCGCTGGCTGCTCAACCTCTGAGCCGGTTCCGGCCGCGCGCCGGAGCCCGCGCGAGCCGGTGCGGGCCGCAGGTCGGCCCCCATTCCGATCCGATGCGGACCGCAGACCGGTGCCCGCTCCGAGGCCCCGAGGGCCGTGCGCCGGAGCCCGCCGGACGCGCCCCGGAGCGCGAGGCCGGGAGCGCGGCGCCGGACAGTGACCCGGCCTGCACTATCAGTGCCGTGTTTCCTGCAGGTTGCGCCACTTTTGATCAAGATCTGCACCCCGTCTCAGCCATTAAAGTGAGGGACATGACCGAGAGCCCCGTGCATCCCGCCCTCTGGCCCGCCCCCGTCGCTGCCGGAGCGGTCGACGCCACCGTCACCGTGCCCGGCTCCAAATCGGTCACCAACCGTGGCCTCGTCCTCGCCGCCCTGTCCTCCGAACCCGGCTGGCTGCGCCGCCCGCTGCGCTCGCGCGACACCCTGCTGATGGCCGAGGCGCTGCGCACCATGGGCGTCGGCATCGAGGAGACCGCCCCCTCCAGCGACGCCTCGACGGCCGGCGCGGACGGCGGCGGCGGTGAGGCGTGGCGGGTGATCCCGGCCGGACTGCACGGCCCGGCCACCGTCGACGTCGGCAACGCCGGTACGGTCATGCGCTTCCTGCCCCCGGTCGCGGCCCTCGCCGACGGCCCCATCCGTTTCGACGGCGACCCGCGCTCCTACGAGCGCCCGCTCGACGGCGTGATCAACGCGCTGCGCTCGCTCGGCGCCCGTATCGACGACGACGGCCGCGGCGCGCTGCCCATGACGGTCCACGGCGGCGGGGCCCTGGACGGCGGCGCCGTGGAGATCGACGCCTCGTCCTCGTCCCAGTTCGTCAGCGCGCTGCTGCTGTCCGCGCCGCGCTTCAACCAGGGCGTCGAGGTACGGCACGTCGGCTCGGCGCTGCCCTCGATGCCGCACATCCGGATGACCGTCGACATGCTGCGCAGCGTCGGCGCCCAGGTGGACACCCCCGAGTCGGGCGGCGAGCCGAACGTCTGGCGGGTCACCCCCGGCGCGCTGCTGGGCCGTGACCTGATCGTCGAACCGGACCTGTCCAACGCCCAGCCGTTCCTGGCCGCGGCGCTGGTCACCGGCGGCCGGGTCACCATCCCCGACTGGCCCGAGCGCACCACCCAGCCCGGTGACGCGCTGCGCGAGATCTTCACCGCCATGGGAGGGTCCTGCGAGCTGACCGAGCGCGGGCTGACCTTCACCGGCACCGGCCGCGTCCAGGGCATCGACGTGGACCTGAGCGAGGTCGGCGAGCTGACCCCGGGCATCGCAGCGGTCGCCGCCCTCGCCGACTCCCCCTCCACCCTGCGCGGCGTCGCCCATCTGCGCCTCCACGAGACCGACCGGCTGGCCGCGCTCACCAAGGAGATCAACGAGCTGGGCGGCGACGTCACGGAGACCGAGGACGGCCTGCACATCCGGCCGCGCGCGCTGCACGGCGGCATCTTCCACACGTACGAGGACCACCGGCTGGCCACCGCCGCCGCGATCATCGGCCTGGCCGTACCGGGCGTACAGGTCGAGAACGTGGCGACGACCGCCAAGACGCTCCCCGACTTCCCCGCCCTGTGGACCGGGATGCTGGGCGAAGCGGCGGCCCCCGCCCGGAGAGGCTGAGGCTCCTTCGACCATGCGCCGCTACGGCAAGAACCCCGACGAGGACGACATCCGCGTCCGCCCCAACCGCAAGGGCAACCGCCCCCGTACCAACATCCGGCCCAAGCACGAGGACGCCAGCGAGGGCCTGGTCCTGACCGTCGACCGCGGCCGGACCACCTGTCTCATCGAGGACCGCACGGTCATCGCGATGAAGGCCCGCGAACTGGGCCGCAAGTCCGTCGTCGTCGGCGACCTGGTCGCGGTCGTCGGTGACCTGTCCGGCGCGAAGGACACCCTCGCGCGGATCGTCCGGGTCGAGCCGCGCAGTTCCACGCTGCGGCGTACGGCGGACGACGACGACCCGTTCGAGCGCGTCGTCGTCGCCAACGCCGACCAGCTCGCGATCGTCACCGCGCTCGCCGACCCGGAGCCGCGGCCGCGGCTGATCGACCGCTGCCTGGTCGCCGCGTACGACGCGGGCCTGGACCCGCTGCTGGTGCTGACCAAGTCCGACCTCGCCTCTCCCGACTCCCTCCTGGAGTCCTACGGCACGCTCGGCGTCCCGTACATCGTCACCAACCGCGACGAACTCACCGACGGCACCGCCGCCGACCGGGTACGCGAGCGGCTGCGCGGACACATGACCGCCTTCGTCGGGCACTCCGGCGTCGGCAAGACCACGCTCGTCAACGCGCTGGTGCCGGACCGCAAGCGGGCCACCGGCCACGTCAACGCGGTCACCGGCCGCGGCCGGCACACGACCACCTCCGCCCTCGCGCTCCCCCTGCCCGACGACTCCGGCTGGGTCATCGACACGCCCGGCGTCCGCTCCTTCGGCCTCCACCACGTGGACCCGGCCCGGGTCGTCCTCGCCTTCCCCGACCTGGTGCCCGGCACCGCCGACTGCCCTCGCGCGTGCAGCCACGACGAGCCGGACTGCGCCCTGGACCAGTGGGTGGCCGACGGCCACGCGGATCCGGCGCGTCTGTACTCGCTACGCCGTCTGCTGGCCACACGGGAGCGACGCGAAGGGGACTGACCGCCCGGGTTTGCTGCCCTGCGGCCGAGGTAAATGCATAATCACACCAAGGCTGGCGAAGCGGTCACGGACCGTACGGAGGCAATGGACATGGCGTGGCTGCTCGTCGTGGTGGCAGGGCTCCTGGAGACCGGTTTCGCGGTCTGTCTCAAGCTCTCCCACGGCTTCACCCGGCTCTGGCCCACCGTCGCCTTCGCGTGCTTCGCCCTCGGCAGCTTCGGCCTGCTCACCCTCTCGCTGAAGAAGCTGGACGTGGGCCCGGCCTACGCGGTGTGGACCGGCATCGGCGCCGCCGGCACCGCCATCTACGGCATGATCTTCCTCGGCGACCTCGTCTCCACCCTCAAGCTGGTGTCCATCTCCTTCGTCATCGTCGGCGTCATCGGCCTCCAGTTGTCGGGCTCCGCGCACTAGGAGCTGTCGGGCTCCGCGCCGGGCCCGTGGTGGTCAGGGGCGGTGGACGGCGGTCACGGGCGGTGGGCGGCGTGGGCGAAGGCCCGGTGCAGCTGGCGGGCGAGGTCCTCCGGTTCGGCGGGGGCCACCACGTACGACAGGGTCAGGCGGGCCGCCGTGGCGCAGGCGGTACCCAGTTCGGGGAGGTCCTCCTTGGGCCAGTCGGCCTCCAGCGCGGCCACCGCGCAGTCGCAGAACCGGACCACCAGATCGGTCGGCCCCGGCGGGGGCCCGTCGGCGCGCGCCCCCGGCTGGGTGCTCACGCCCCCGGGATACACCGCGCGCTGGCCCGGCACTCCGCCCGCCGGTGTCGGCAGACGCTCGCTCCAGCAGCCCGTCAGCGCCGCCCGCACCAGCGGATTGGTCCGCGCCGCCCGTACGGTCCACGCGGCCGCCGCCACGACCCGGGACTCCACGTCGCCGCCCGGCGCGCCGGGGCCCGGCCCCGGCTCCGCCAGGGCCCGGGTCACCCCGGCGATATAGCCCTCCGTCTCCCGCCGCACCAAGGCCCTGGCCAGGCCCTCCTTGCTGCCGAACTCGTTGTAGAGGGTCTGCCGGGACACCCCGGCCTCGGCCGCGACATCGACCATCCGGACACCCGCCCACGGCCTGGCCGCGAGCGCCGCGTAGGCGGCGTCCAGCAGGGATTCACGCGCTGTAGGCATCGTCGCCTCCCAGGCCGCCGGCCCAGATGGCCGGTGTGCCGCACAGAATTGACTCGCCGCCAGGGGCTGTCAAGGGTCCGTACGCGCCGGGGAATCGCGGGCATGTGGCTCGTGCCGTATACCAATCGATACTGTTCGCACATGCCCGACTATCACGATGACCTCCGCCTCGGCCACGTCCTGGCGGACGCCGCCGACGCCGCGACCATGGAGCGGTTCAAGGCACTCGACCTCAAGGTCGAGACCAAACCGGACATGACTCCGGTGAGCGAGGCCGACAAGGCGGCCGAGGAACTGATCCGTGGTCATCTGCAGCGCGCCCGTCCGCGCGACGCCGTCCTGGGCGAGGAGTTCGGCAACGAGGGCTCGGGCCCGCGCCGCTGGATCATCGATCCCATCGACGGCACGAAGAACTACGTACGCGGGGTTCCGGTCTGGGCCACGCTCATCGCCCTGATGGAACGCGGCGCGGGCGGCGACCGCCCGGTGGTCGGCGTCGTGTCCGCGCCCGCGCTCAACCGCCGCTGGTGGGCGGCGGAGGGCCTCGGCGCGTACACGGGCCGCAGCCTGACGTCCGCCAGCCGCCTCCAGGCCTCGCAGGTGGGCCGCATCCAGGACGCGTCCTTCGCGTACTCCTCCCTCACCGGCTGGGAGGAGCAGGGCCGCCTCCCCGGGTTCCTCGAACTGTCCCGGGACTGCTGGCGCACCCGCGGCTACGGCGACTTCTGGCCGTACATGATGGTCGCCGAGGGCTCGGTGGACATCTGCGCGGAGCCGGAGCTGTCGCTGTGGGACATGGCGGCCTGCGCCGTCGTCGTGCAGGAGTCGGGCGGCCGGTTCACCGGACTGGACGGCGTACCGGGTCCGAACAGCGGAAACGCCGCGGCCTCCAACGGTCTGCTGCACGAGGAACTGCTCAACTACGTCGGTGACGGGCGCCGCTGAGCGCCCACTCGCCTCGAACTCGTATACGAAGCGACCCTCGGGGGCGTGCGAACGGCAACCTTCCGTTCCGCGCCCCTTGTTGCGCCCACGGACCCATGTGAACATGAGAACACCCAGGCTTGTGAACTTGTGAATCGATTCGCAAGGTGCACCCGCAAGCGCCAAGGAGGTGGCTCCATTCCATGCCCATGTACGTGCGCAACGCCATGAGCACGGTGGTCCTCACCATCGGGCCCGCCCACACGCTGCGTCAGGCAGCCCACCTGATGGCGGCGCGCCGCGTCGGCGCGGCCGTCGTCCTCGACACCGACACCAGCGGGCTCGGCATCCTCACCGAGCGCGACATCCTCAACTCCCTCGGCGCGGGAGAGGACCCGGACCGGGAGACCGCGCAGGCCCACACGACCTCGGACGTGGTCTTCGCCGCGCCCGGCTGGACGCTCGACGAGGCCGCCAACGCCATGGTGCACGGCGGCTTCCGGCACCTCATCGTGCTCGACGACCGGGAGCCGGTGGGGATCGTGTCGGTCCGCGACATCATTCGGTGCCGGGCCGCGGTCCCGGAACGGCGCGAGCCGGTCGGCGCCGTACCGGCGTGACGGCACACGCACGGGAGTGACGGCACCCCGGGCGCGGGGGTGCGGCCGTGTGGCCATGCGGTCGTGTGGTCGTGTGGCCGTGTCCGTGTGGCCGTGTCCGTGTGGCCGTGTCCGTGTGGCCGTGTGGCCGCCGAGCGCGGCGGCCCGGGGCGGCCGTACGGCGCCCTGCGCGCACGCGAAGAGGCCGGAGCCCACTGGCGTCCGGCCTCTTCGGTGTTACGGCAAGGGAGGGGTCAGCCGCGCAGGGCCTGGACCGCGGCCTCCAGCCGCTTGCCGTAGTCGGGGTCCGCCTTGCGGAAGTTCTCGATCGCGCGCTCGGCGATGTCGTCGCGCGAGACCTTCGAGATGAAGCCGGCCAGGTTGCCGACCAGGCGCTCCTTCTCCTCTTCCGTCATCAGGCGGTACAGGTTGCCGGCCTGCACGAAGTCGTTGTCCTCGGCGTGCGAGGGCGCCTCGGACTCACCGGTCGTGCCGCTCACCGCGATCGGCTGCCACATCGGCCGGCCGGTCTCCACCGGGCCGCCGAAGCTGTTCGGCTCGTAGTTCTTCGCGCCGCCGTGCCGGCCGTCGTAGAGCGCGCCGTCGCGGCCGTGCGAGCGGGCCTCGGTGGCGTGCGGACGGTTGACCGGCAGGTGGTCGGCGTTGATGCCGACGCGGTAGCGGTGGGCGTCGCCGTACGCGAACAGGCGGCCCTGGAGCATCTTGTCGGGCGAGGGGCCGATGCCCGGCACGAAGTGGTGCGGGGAGAAGATCGACTGCTCGACCTCGGCGAAGACGTTCTCCGGGTTGCGGTTGAGCTCCAGCTTGCCGATCTCGATCGGCGGGTAGTCCGCGTGCGGCCAGACCTTGGTCAGGTCGAACGGGTTGAAGCGGTACGTCGCCGCGTCGGCCGCCGGCATGATCTGCACCTGGACGGTCCAGCTCGGGAAGTCGCCGCGCTCGATGGACTCGCGCAGGTCGCGCTGGTGGCTGTCCGGGTCCTCACCGGCGAGCTTGTCGGCCTCGGGCTGGGTCAGGCTCTTGACGCCCTGGTCGGTCTTGAAGTGGTACTTGACCCAGAAGACCTCGCCGGCCTCGTTGTTCCACTGGTAGGTGTGCGAGCCGAAGCCGTCCATGTGGCGGTAGGACGCCGGGATGCCGCGGTCGCCGAACAGCCAGGTCACCTGGTGGGTGGACTCGGGCGACAGGCCCCAGAAGTCCCAGACGTTGTCCGCTTCCTGGGAGCCCGTGTACGGGTCGCGCTTCTGGGTGTGGATGAAGTCGGGGAACTTGATGGCGTCCTTGATGAAGAACACCGGGGTGTTGTTGCCGACGAGGTCGTAGTTGCCCTCTTCGGTGTAGAACTTCAGCGCGAATCCGCGCGGGTCGCGCACCGCGTCGGCGGAACCGAGGTTGCCGGCGACCGTGGAGAACCGCAGGAACGTCTCGGTCTGCTTGCCGACCTCGGAGAGGAAGCCGGCGCGGGTGTACCGCGAGACGTCCGCGGTCAGCGTGAACGTGCCGTAGGCACCGGCGCCGCGGGCGTGCACCACACGCTCCGGGATGCGCTCGCGGTTGAAGTGCGCGAGCTTCTCCATCAGGAGCTGGTCCTGGACGAGTCCGGGGCCGCCGATGCCGGCCGTCTCGCTGTTCTGGTTGTCCGCGACCGGAGCCCCGGCCTCCGTGGTCAGCGGTCCGGTGCTGCTCTGTACCGACACGTGCGCCTCCTGAGTCGTGAACCTGCCCTTGGCTTGCGCCGCAACCGATCCTACATTGGACAATGTCTAAGTCAAGAAGAACTGGAAACTCGTACCGAATCCGGTGATGGACGAGCCACTGCTACCCTGGCCCTTATCTGACTGATAGGTGATTGGCATGAGTGACCTGCTGGAACGACTCCGGGGACGCGGCTGGCGGCTGACCGCCCAGCGACGCGTCGTCGCCGAGGTCCTCAACGGGGACCACGTCCACTACACCGCCGACGAAGTGCACGCGCGGGCGATCGAGCGCCTGCCGGAGATCTCGCGCGCGACCGTGTACAACACGCTCGGCGAGCTGGTCTCGCTCGGCGAGGTGCTGGAGGTCAGCACGGACGGCCGCGCCAAGCGGTACGACCCCAACGCCCACCACGACCACCAGCACCTGGTGTGCTCGCGGTGCGGGACGATAAGGGACGTGCACGTGGACGGCGACCCGCTGGACGCGCTGCCGGTGCCGGAGCGCTTCGGCTTCCAGGTCTCCGAGGTGTCGGTGACCTACCGGGGTATCTGCCCGAACTGCCACTCGCACAGCTGATCGCCGACTCCGGCCGCACGGAGGAGTGAGCCCGCCCCGACCGGCGCGGGCTCTTCGGCGTGCGCGCACCTTTTCTCGCGCGTACCCATCGCCGACCCAAACGACGAAGGTCCGGATCCCTTAAGGATCCGGACCTTCGTCTTCAGTAGCGGGGACAGGATTTGAACCTGCGACCTCTGGGTTATGAGCCCAGCGAGCTACCGAGCTGCTCCACCCCGCGCCGTTGTGTGTCTACTGTAACCGCACCGCGACGACCAGCGCAAATCACTGTCCGTCGCCCCGGGGCCAGCGGCATGCGCGGGGCCGGCCAGAGGTCGGCGGCGCGCGCGGGACCGGCCGCGAGGGCACGCCGTACGGGGCCGGACGGGAGGTCGCGCCGTACCGGCCGGCGGGAGGGGGAGCGCCGTACAGGGCCCCCCGCGTCGCCCCGTACGGCGTGCCCTAAGCGGTCAGCTCCTCCTGGAGCGCCTCGCGCAGCCGCGCCGCGCGCTCCGCCACCTCGGGCGGCCCCAGTTCCACCGCCCGGCGGCACCACTGGTGGCCCTCGGCGAGGGCGCCGCGCCGGGCGGCGAGCAGGGCCAGGCGCAGGGCGGCGCGCCCGTGCCCGTCCTCGGCCGCGCGCGTCCACCACAGCGCGGCCTCGGGCAGGCTGCCTTCGCGGGCCAGGAGCAGGCCGAGGTTGAAGGCGCCGTTGCGGCTGCCCGCCTCGGCCGCGGCGCGGTACCAGCGCGCGGCCTCGACCACATCGCCCCGCGCCGCCGCGAACATGCCAACCCGGACCTGGGCGCGCCGGTGCCCCTGCTGGGCGGCGTGCTCGTACCAGCGGGTGCACTCGTCGCCCTGGCGCCCCCCGGCCGCGCCGCCGTCGCGGCGGTCCAGCAGGTCGGCGAGGCGGAACGCCGCCTCGGCGCTGCCACCCTCCGCCGCGCAGCGCAGGTTCCGTTCGGCGGCCGACGTGTGGCCGTCGCGCAGTTGGACGATGGCGACCTGGAGTGCGGCTTCGGTGTGCCCTGCCGCCGCGGCACGCTCGTACCACTCGTGCGCCATCCGTTCCGCGCCACGCTCGGCGTACAGGATGCCGAGGTTGAAGGCGGCGTCCACGCTGCCCGCCTCGGCGGCCTTGGAGAACCACGGCTCGGCGCCGGCCGAGTCGCCGCGCTGGAGCAGCATGATGGCGAGCGCGTTGGCGGCCTCGCGGTGCCCGGCGTAGGCGGCGCGGCGATACCACTGCTCGCCGCGGCCCTCCCGGCCCTGCTCGGCGCAGAGCAGGCCGATGTTGTACGCGCCGTTCACGTCGCCCGCGTCCAGCGCGGCGCGGTACCAGCGCTCGGCGGTCTGGGTCTCGCCGCGGTCGGCGTGCAGCGCGCCGAGCGCGTTGGCGGCGTTGCCGTCGCCGTCCTGGGCGGCGCGGCGCCACCACTCGGCGGCGCTCTCCTCGTCGCCCGCGTCGCGCAGCAGGAAGCCGAGGGCGCAGGCGGCCCGCGCTTCGCCGCCCTTGGCGGCGCTCAGGTACCAGCGTCCGGCCTCCTGGCTTTCGCCGCGCTCCTCCAGGAGCGTGCCCAGGTGCAGGGCGGCGCGGCGGTGCCCGCGGGCGGCGGCCTGGCGGTACCACTGTTCGGCCTCGGCGTCCGGGGCACCGCCGCCGCCCAGGGCGTTGGCACGGTCGTCCAGCAGGCGGGCGAGGCGGTACGCGGCTTCGCGGTGCCCGCGCTCGGCGGCGGTACGGAACCAGCGCTCGGCGCCCACGTCGCCGCGGTGCTCCAGGAGGTCGGCGAGGGCGTAGGCGCCCAGGCAGTGGCCCGACTCGGCGGACTGGCGCAGCCAGTACTCGGCGGCGGGCTCGTCGCCGCGCTCGCGGTAGTAGCGGCCGAGCGCGTGGGCGGCCGCGGCGGATCCGGCGACGGCGGCGACACGCCACCAGCCCGCCGCCTCGTCCGCGTAGCCGCGCTGGTGCAGGAGGACGCCCAGGTTGTTGGCGGCCGCGCGGTCGCCCGCCGCGGTGGCGGAGCGCAGGTACGGTTCGGCGCCGTCCAGGTCGCCGCGGCGCAGCAGCAGTGCGCCCAGCACGCTCATGGCTCCGGTGTCGCCGGCTTCGGCGGCCCGGCGGTGGCCCGCTTCGGTGACGGCCTCGGACGCCTCGGCGGCGGCGTCGGCCTCGATCACGTCCAGCGGCATGTCGGCATCACGCTGGTCCGGAAGCACGGTGTCCCGTCCGTCCGGAGTCCTGGATTCGCGCCCGTTGTCGGGCGCACGCACAAACCTGCCTGTCTCCAACAACCTTGCCTTGTCCCCCATGAGGGCCATCGTCGCACCACCCGCAACCCGCGTACACCTGGTATACCGCAGCCAGTGAGGTCACTACAGCGTTTTGTCGACTTCCCGATACAGAGACATGCCAAACTCCGTTCTCCCCACTCCCGTTCACATCTGGAAAAGACACACGCACCCGGGCGTGTCGCGCCACGCATGAAGAAGGCCCGGATCCCAAGGATCCGGGCCTTCTTCTTCAGTAGCGGGGACAGGATTTGAACCTGCGACCTCTGGGTTATGAGCCCAGCGAGCTACCGAGCTGCTCCACCCCGCGCCGTTGTGTAACCAAGGTACCACGGCACAGAGGTGGTGCCCGACCCACGAGGGGCCGGGCCGCGGTGTCAGCCTCCGCCGGTGCCGCCGTTCTTGCCGGCGTCACCCTTCTGTGCGGACTTCTTCTCCGCCTCGGCCGCCCGGTCCAGGGCCGCCTTCAGCTTCTTCTGCGCCTCGCCGTAGCCGCCCCAGTCGCCGTCCCTGCGGGCCTTCTCGCCCTCCTCGTACGCCTTCACGGCGTCGTCGAGGGCCTGCTGGACCGTCTGGTCGGCCGGCGGCTGCTTGCCCGTGTCGCCGTCACCGGACGGCGGTTGCTCCGTACCGGAGCCCGGCGGCTTCTTGCCGAACACGACGTCGAGCGCCTCGGCCAGGTTGTTGCCCAGGACGGGATCGTTCTCGCCGTAACTGACCAGCACCTTCTTCAGCAGCGGGTAGTTGGTGCCCGCGCCGCGCAGATAGACCGGCTCCACGTACAGCAGGCCGCCGTTCATCGGGACCGTCAGCAGGTTGCCGTACTCGATCTCGGAGTCGCCGAGTTTCTTCAGGATGTTCAGCTCGTTGGCGATCTTCGGATCGGAGTTGAACTTCGACTGGACCTGCTGTGGCCCCGGCACCGGTGTCTGCGACGGCAGTTTCAGCACTCTGATCCTGCCGTAGTCACCGCTGGTGGCGTTGGCGTCGACCGACATGAACGCGCCCAGGTTGTCGCGCTTGTTGGGGGTGAACGTCGTCGTGAGCGCGAAGGTCTGGGCCTTCTGGTCCGGCATCTTCAGGCTCTGGTAGTACGGCGGCACCGAGTTGCCCGATTTGTTCGTCGGGTCGTTCGGCACCTGCCAGCGCTCGCTGCCGGTGTAGAAGGTGTTCGGGTCGGTGACGTGGTACGTCGTCAGCAGCTGACGCTGCACCTTGAAGAGGTCCTGCGGGTAGCGCATGTGCTCCATCAGGTCCTTGCTGATGGAACTCTTCTTCTCGACCGTCCCCGGGAACGACTTCATCCAGGTCTTCAGGACCGGGTCCTTGGTGTCCCACTGGTAGAGCTTGACCGAGCCGTCATAGGCGTCGACCGTGGCCTTGACCGAGTTGCGGATGTAGTTGACCTGGTTCTGCTGGGCGACGACCGCCCGCTGACCGTCGGTGAGCGAGTCGGCCGTGGTGTCACCGAGCGTGGTGCGCGAGGCGTACGGATAGCCGTTGCTCGTCGTGTAGGCGTCGACGATCCACTGGATGCGCCCGCCGACGACCGCCGGGTAGGCGTCGCCGTCGATGGTCAGCCAGGGGGCGACCGCCTCCACGCGCTCCTTGGGCGTGCGGTTGTACAGAATCCGCGAGCCCTCGCCGATGGCGCCCGAGTAGAGGATCTGCGGCTCGCCGAACGCCACCGCGTAGGCGGCGCGGTTGATCGGGTTGGCGAGATTCACCCCGCTCTTGCCCGTGTAGCTGTAACTCTTCTCGCCGCTCTTGTCGGAGGAGTAGTCCAGCTCCTTCTGCGGGCCGCCCACGATCGAGTACTGCGTGGTCTTCTCGCCGTAGTACACACGCTGCTCATACGGGCCGAACTGGCCCTTCGAGGGCAGCTCGCTCTCGGTGTAGGCCGGCTCGCCGCCCTCGGCGAACGTGGTGCCCTTGGCCGCCACCGCGCCGAACCCGTGGGTGTACTTGAAGTGGTCGTTGATCCAGTTCCGCTCGGAGACACCCGCGAGGTTCAGCTCGCGCAGGCCGATGACGGTGTCCTGGTCCTTGCCGTCCTTGTCCTTGTAGCGGTCGACGTCGAGGGTGGACGGGAACTGGTAGTAGCTGCGGACCTGCTGGCGCTGCTGGAAGGCCGGGGAGACCACGTTCGGGTCGAGCAGACGCACGCTCGCGGTGGTGTCGGCCGCGTCCCGCAGCTTCTGCCGGTCCGTGTCGTCCTTCGGCTTGTAGTTGCCGTTGTAGCTCTGCACGTCGACACCGTTGATGTCGTACGCGTCACGGGTCGCCTTGATGTTCTGCTTGATGTACGGCGCTTCCTTGGCCTGCTCGTTCGGCTGGACCTGGAACTTCTGCACGATGGCCGGGTACAGGCCGCCGATCAGGACCGCGGAGAGCACCATCAGGCCGAAGCCGATGACCGGCAGCTGCCAGGTGCGGCGCCACAGCGTCGCGAAGAAGAGCACCGCGCAGATCGCCGCGATGAAGAACAGGATCGTCTTGGCCGGCAGATAGGCGTTGGCGTCCACATAGCGCAGACCGGTCCAGCCGTCGGCGGACTTCAGCCCGCTGGACTTCACCGCCAGGCCGTACCGGTCGAGCCAGTACGCGATGGCCTTGAGCGACACGAAGATGCCCAGCACCACGGACAGGTGTCCGGTGGCGGCGGCCGTCGCGCGCGAGCCGGGGCTCGTGACACGCAGCCCGCCGTACAGGTAGTGCGTGAGCGCCGCGGCGATCAGGCACAGCACCGCGCACGCGAAGCCGAAGCTCAGCAGGAAGCGGAACCAGGGCAGGTCGAAGGCGTAGAACGAGACGTCCTTGCCGAACTGCGGGTCCTTCTGATCGAACGGCACCCCGTTCACCCACTGGAGCCACGTACGCCACTGGCCGGAGGCCGAGGCACCGGCGATCAGCCCCACCACCGCGGTGACCGCGATCAGCGCCCACTTCTTGTACGGCGCGATGCCCATCCGGTAGCGGTCCAGGCTCTGCTGCTCCATGGACATCGCGCTCAGCGGCGGCCGCAGGCGGTGCGCCAGCCAGATGTTGACTCCGACCGCGGCGGCCATCAGGACGCCGAAGGCGAAAAACAGTCCGATCTTGGTCCACAACGTGGTGGTGAAGACCGAGGAGAATTTGACCGACCGGTACCAGAGCCAGTCGGTCCAGAACCCGGAGAACATGACGAAGAGCATGGCCAGCACGGCCAGCACGCCCAATGTCATGAGCAGGGTCCGGACCCGCCGGGACGGTCGGCCGACTCTGATCCGTGGCCCTGTCGAGCCTCCGCCGCGGTCCGGCATCTGGAAAGCCAAGGTGCGCACCTCGAAGTTCGCTGTCGTGTTGAGCAGGCCCGGCGATAGTAGGACCCACTGTTGCAACTTACTAAGGCTTTACTCGGTTCCCGTTTTCCGGGGTCCGCAGGGCACGATATTGGGCATGAACAACCTTCCCGTCGACGGCACCCCCCTCGCCGCCAGCCCGCTGACCCGCGCCGTACTCGAAATCGACGAGTACGCCGCCGGGCTCGGCTGGGACCAGCCCGCCCGCCTCTTCGCCCTCGTGGACACCGCCCAGCTCCGTGAGCAGGAACCTTCGCTCGCCGAGCAGCTCGGTATCGACGACTCCACCACCGCCTCGCTGACCCCCGTCGAGCAGGACGAGATCCCCGCCGGCGCCCCGCTGGACGAGTTCCTGGCCACCATCGGCTGGCCGGACGCGGTGGCCGGCTGCGCGATGACCGTGGAGCGGCTGATGCTGCCGCCGTCCGCCGAGGACTCCGTACCGGCGGGCATGGACGATGCCCAGCTCGCGAAGTGGGTCGCCGACCACCCGGACCGCCAGGAGGTGCGGATGACGGTGGCGGTGCTGCGGGACGGCACCCGGGAGTCGGCGCTGCGGCTGCGCGAGAAGGACTCCACGTCCGAGGTGCTGACCGGCTCGGAGCTCGTACCGGGGCTGGCGGACGCGCTGGCCGCCACCTTCGAGAGCTGACGGAGCGGCCTGTCCGGGGCCGGGGCGGCCTGCCCCGGCCCGGCCCGCCGTGGCCTCCCGGGGATTCTGGGAGACGCCCGGCCGCCGCGTCCCTGTACGGCAGGGGTGTACGGCAGGGTCCGGGCTCCTACGGGCCGCCTACTTGTTCGCGGGACAGCTCGGCAGGCCGGCCGTGTCACCCTTGCGGATCTTCTCCAGGGACTTCAGCGCGTCCTTGATGGTGTCCACCTTGACCAGGCGCAGGCCCTCGGGGTGGTCGTCGACGACCGTCGCGCAGTTGTCCTTGGGGGTCAGGAAGTACTCCGCGCCCTTGTTGCGCGCGCCGACGACCTTCATCGCGATGCCGCCGATCGGGCCGACCTTGCCCTCGGCGTCGATCGTGCCCGTACCGGCCACGAACTTCCCGCCGGTCAGGTCGTCGGGCGTGAGCTTGTCGATGATTCCGAGGGCGAACATCAGCCCGGCGCTGGGGCCGCTGACGTCGGCCAGCTTGATGTCGACGTTGAACGGGAACGTGTAGTCGATGCCGGCCTGGATGCCGACCATGGCCCGCCCGCCGTTCTTCGCCTTCGCGGTCGTGACGGCGACGTCCTTGGTGGGGCCCTCGGGCCGCTTGCCCTTCTTCTGGGCCGCGGCCGCCTCCTTGGCCGGGATGACCGTGAAGACGGCCTGCTCACCGGGCTTGTGCCGGGTGACCAGTTCGGCGACGTCCGTGTTGGCCTTGATCTCCGTACCGTCCACGGCCTTGATCACGTCACCGGCGTGCAGCTTGCCGTCCGCGGGTGCGTCCTTGACGACGGATGCCACCACCGTCTGGGAACCGACCGGGAGGTTCAGCTGCTTGAACGCCGCGACCTTGGCGCTCTCCAGGGACTGCGAGAACTCCTCGGCGTTCTGCTGGTCGGACTGCTCGGCCGTCTGGCCCTCCGGGTAGAGGGTCTTGTGGGGCACCACGATGCTGTCGTGCTCCAGCCAGCCGACGACCGCCTCGAAGAGGTTCATCCGGTACTCGGCGCCGGTGACCCGGACCGTGACCATGTTCAGGTTGCCGGAGGTCGGGTACGTCTTGTGGCCGGATATCTGCAGCACCGGCTCGCCCTTGTGCTCACCCAGCGTGTTGGTGGTGGGCCCCGGATACATCTTCGAATACGGAACGGGAATCACCATCCCGGCGCAGATCAGCGCAATCAGCATCACGAGAGAGGCGAGCAGCGTCGCGGTGCGGCGTGGCATGGAACGACAGTACGGGACGGCGGTGTCACCCGGTCCCCGGGGCCGTCCGTCCGGGGACGGGCACAGCCCGGCGGGGACGGCGGCCGACCGGAGCCACGGCGGCCGCTTGCGACCGCGTACGGCGGCCACGGTCCCGGCTCAATCTGCCATGCTCATGCCGCGTCGGAACCGGAGTGCGCCTTCTCGGGCTTCTCCATCGCCTCCCGGAAGCGCGCGTAGCCCGCCAGTTCCGCGACATCGCCGGTCCTGCGGTTGCGTGATGCCCAACTGCTCCACACGACGGCGGCGATGGCGGCGAGAACCGGAATCAGCAACCAGAGGAGCGCTCCCATAGCGGCCTCCCGACCCCTTGTAACAACCGCAACGACGAATAAGCAGATTAACCATCTGCCGGGTCAACGCTTACGCCAGGGGCCGGGTTACGCAACTGGAGCGCGCGTAAAGGCTTTACCGAAGCCCGCCCGGAACGGTCACCACCGCCCGGAACCGGCCGTCAGCAGGCGCCGACCCACTCCTCCGTACCGTCCGAAAAACGCTGGTGCTTCCAGATCGGCACCTCGTGCTTGAGGTCGTCGATCAGCTGTCGGCAGGCCGCGAACGCCTCCGCCCGGTGCGGGCAGGAGACCGCCACGACGACGGCCAGGTCTCCCACGGCCAGCTCGCCCACGCGGTGCACCGCGGCCATCGCGCGTACGGGGTGGTCGGCGGCCACCTTCTCCGCGACGCGGCGCAGTTCGGCCTCGGCGCTCGGGTGCGCCGAATAGCCGAGGGCGTCGACGTCGGCGCCGCTGTCGTGGGAGCGGACCGTACCGACGAACAGGGCCGTACCGCCGGCGGCCGGATCGCCGACGGCCGCGAAGACCTCGTCCAAGGACAGCGGGGTGTCACGGACCGCGAGGAGGCGGATCGCGTCCGCGGCTCCCTGCTCGCCCGGGTGGTCATTCGTGCCTGGCATGGCTCCATCGTGCCGTACGCGGAGGCGGCGCGGGGAACGGCCTTTCCACCGGCTCTGCGCGAGCCCGTATGGAGGCTCCTACAGACGGACGGCCGTACGGGCTCCCCACGACCGTACGAAAGCCCTCCCAGAGCCGCACGGTGCCTCTGCACGGCCGTGCAGAGGCACCTCCGCGGCCCGACGCAGGCCACCGGCCATCGATCGGGGCTCAGATGCGGCGGCGGGCCTTGCGGGCGCGGCGTACCAGGGCGGCGGTGCCCAGGAGGGCGACCGTCGCGCCGGCCGCGCCGGCCGCGGTGGCGTCCTTGCGGCCCAGGCGGCGGCCCGCGACCGTGTGCCGGCCCGCGACCTCCTCCAGCAGCTCGGCCAGCACCTCCTCGTTCGTCCACCGGGGGCGCCAGCCCGCCTCGTGCAGCCGGCTGCCGCTGACGACCCACGGGTGCATCGTGTACGCCAGGTCCCCCGCGGGCGACGGGGTGAGGCCGATACGGTGCAGCCGGGCGGCGGCGCCGAGCGCCACCGAGGACGGCAGCTCCATGCGCCGGATGCCGGTGAGCTCCTCGACCTCCTCCTGCTCCAGCCACCCGTCGCAGCCCACCGCCAGCTCGCCCTCGACCTTCTCCAGCGCGGCGTACTCCAGGGCGCTGACCAGGTCTTCCACATGGCAGAACTGCCAGGCGGGGCGGGAACCGGCGACGACCAGCAGCCGTGGCGACTCGAAGTAGCGGGTCAGCGCGGTGTCCGTGCCGCCCACCAGGACGGTGGGGCGCAGGACGGTGACGTTCAGGCCGGGGTGCGCGCGGGGCGCGCGGTGTGCCAGGCGCTCGATCTCCAGGAGGTCGCCGACCCCGGTGGCGTCGGCGGTGGCCCGCAGCTCGGCGTCCTCGGCCAACGGTACGTCGTTGTCCGGGAGCGCGCCGTAGACCATGGCGGAGGTGCAGAGCACGACCCGGTGCACGCCGGCGGCCGCGGCGGCGGTGAGGACCGTCTGCGTACCGCGCACGTTGTACGCCGTACGGGCCGCGGCGTCGGTCTCCAGGTCGAGGTCGACGGCCAGGTGCACGACGACGTCGGCGCCGCGCAGCTTGTCGGCGATGGCCGGGTCCCGGACGTCCAGGACGTGCCAGTGCGCCTCGGCGGCCTCGCCGCGCCGCTCGTCGATGGCCACCACCCGCTTGACCTCGTCGGACTCGGTCAGCGCCTGGGTCAGCAGGGCGCCCACCCCGGAGGCGGCGCCGGTGACCGCGACGACGGGGCGGCGCAGCGGCCGGCCGGGCGCGCCGCCCGCCTGTTTTCCTGCGTTCTCGGTCTCGGCCGCAGCGTTTCGCGCTGCGCGAACGGTCGGATCTGGGGAACTCACCGGGCGTCTCCAGCGGTTGTCTTCAGTGCGTAGGCGTGCTGACGCGTACGTACCAGGTGGCGTCCATCCTGCCGCAGGCGCCGGGACGGCGGAGCACCGAGCCCCGAAGCGGGGCGGGTGTCTAGGCTGGAAGAGAATGTCGGGCAGCCGCCGCCGGCCCCGGGCCGGCGGCCCTACGAGCCGAGGAAACCCGTGAGTGACACCCCATTTGGATTCGGCCTTCCGCCGGAGGAGCCGGAGGACGGCGACAACGGCAAGAAGAAGGGCGGCCAGGGAGGTAGCCAGGGCCCCGCGAACCCGTTCGGATTCGGCGGCGGGAGCGGCGGCGCGGACAACCCGTTCGCGGCGCTCTTCGGCGGCATGGGCGGTCCTGGTGGCGAGATGAACCCTGGCGACCTTGGCGCCGCCTTCCAGAAGCTGGGCCAGATGCTCTCGTACGAGGGCGGTCCGGTGAACTGGGACATGGCCAAGGACATCGCGCGGCAGACCGTCGCGCAGGGCGCCGAGGACGGCAGCAAGGACGCGAGCGTCTCCCCCGGAGAGCGGGCGGCCGTCGAGGAGGCCGTGCGCCTCGCCGACCTGTGGCTGGACGGCGTGACGTCACTGCCGTCGGGCTCGAACACCGTCCTGTCGTGGAGCCGCGCCGAGTGGGTCGAGGAGACCCTGCCGGTGTGGAAGGACCTGGTGGACCCGGTCGCGGAGCGCGTCGGCGCGGCCATGGGCGACGTCCTGCCCGAGGAGATGCAGGCCATGGCGGGCCCGCTGCTCGGCATGATGCGCTCCATGGGCGGCGCCATGTTCGGTACGCAGATCGGGCAGGCGCTGGGCGTCCTGGCCGGCGAGGTCGTCGGCTCCACGGACGTCGGGCTGCCCCTGGGGCCGGCCGGTAAGGCCGCGCTGCTGCCGGGCAACATCGCCAACTTCGGCTCCGGCCTCGGCGTGCCCGAGGAGGAGGTGCGGCTCTACCTGGCCCTGCGCGAGGCCGCCCACCAGCGGCTCTTCGCCCACGTGCCGTGGCTGCGTTCGCACCTGTTCGGCGCGGTCGAGGGCTACGCCCGCGGGATCAAGGTCGACACGACCAAGCTGGAGGACGTGGTCGGCCAGCTCGACCCGCAGCACCCCGAGGAGTTGCAGAACGCCCTTCAGCAGGGCATGTTCCAGCCCGAGGACACCCCGGAGCAGAAGGCCGCGCTGGCCCGCCTGGAGACGGCACTGGCCCTCGTCGAGGGCTGGGTGGACGCGGTGGTGCACGCCGCCGCCTCCCCGCACCTGCCGTCGGCCGACGCGCTGCGGGAGACGCTGCGGCGGCGCCGGGCCACCGGCGGCCCGGCCGAGCAGACCTTCGCCACGCTCATCGGCCTGGAGCTGCGTCCGCGGCGCCTGCGGGACGCCTCGCGGCTGTGGGCCCTGCTGACGGACGCGCGGGGCCTGGACGGCCGCGACGCGCTGTGGGAGCACCCGGACATGCTGCCGACGGCCGGCGACCTGGACGACCCGGACGGCTTTGTCCACCACGAGCAGCCGGACTTCTCCGAGCTGGACAAGATGCTCGGTGAGGCGGCGGGCGGCGGTGCCTCGAAGCCCGACCTGACGAAGGAGACCGGTGAAGGCGCCGGTCAGGGCGGCTCCGCCGAGGGCGGCAAGCCCGAGGGCGAAGACGGCAAGGGCAACAGCGACAAGGGCGACAGCGACAAGTGACCCTTCACGACGACGCGGCGCGGGTCCTCAAGGAGTGGCCCGCGCCGTCCCCTGAGCAGGAGCGGCTGCGGCTCGCCTACCTGGACCACCTGGCAGCCCACCCCGACGGCATGGGCAAGCCCTGCAAGGACGGGCACATCACGGCCAGCGCCCTGGTCATCGACCCGGCGCACGGCCGGGTCCTGCTGACGCTGCACCGCAAGCTCAAGATGTGGCTCCAGATGGGCGGGCACTGCGAGCCGGAGGACGCCACGCTCGCGGACGCGGCGCTACGCGAGGCGCGCGAGGAGTCCGGGATCGCGTCCGGGCTGACGCTGCTGGGCGGGCCGGTGCGCCTGGACCGGCATGCGACGCCGTGCGCGTGGCACCTGGACGTGCAGTACGCGGCGCTGGCGCCCGCCGGGGCCGAGGCGGTGATCAGCGACGAGTCGCTGGATCTTCGCTGGTTCCCGTACGACGAGGTGGCGGGCGTGGCGGACGACTCGGTCGTCCGCCTCGTGGAGCGCACGCGCGCGCTTCTCTAGGACGCGTCTCCAGGACCCGCTGCGGCCGCCCGCGCACTCTCGTACGGAGGATGCGGGCGGCCGGTACACGGTGCCGGCGGCCGGTACGCGCGGCCGGTGCGCGGTGCGGGCGGCCGACGCGCCGGTACGCGCCCGGCGGCCGGCACGCCTCAGTTGGTGAAGATGTTGCCCTGGTTCTGCCCGTGGGCGCCCTGCTGCCCCATGCCGAACTGGGCGGCCAGACCGGAGCCGATGACGGCGTTCTGCGGCGGCAGCAGCTCGCTGGGCTGGACGAGCGCGTAGCCCTGTCCCAAGAAGCTCAGCTCCCAGCCCTCGCCCGTGCTGCCGCGCCGCCGCCACACGCCCGAGGAGTGCGTCTGCGCCTGCATCTGCACCCGGAGCGAGGCGGACCAGGCGACCACCGCGTCCGCGTCGGCGTTGACGTACTTGTCCGGGGTGACCTGCATCATCAGCGGCTGGCCCGAGGTCATCAGCACGACCTTGCCCCGGCCGGAGATGTTGAGCTGGTACTTGCCGGTGCCGGAGATCCCGTACTGGCTGTCCACCGAGATCACCTCCCAGTGGAGGCCGGAGTCCAGCGCCAGCACGTAGTTGCTGTCCACGGTCAGGCCGTCGTGGTCGACGTCCATGACGTGCACGTACTGCGCGAGGTTGGCCAGGTAGACGGTGCCCTGCCCGGAGACGCGCATCAGGTCCAGGCCCTCGCCGGAGGCCGCGCGGGCGCGCTGCTGCCCCGGCGTCTGATAGTTCCCGTCGAATTCCAGCAGGCCCTGGTAGGCGACCATGCTGCCCTTACGGGCGAGCAGGTCCTCGTGGCCCTGGAGGGCGACCCGCAGCAGCTGCGGGTTCTGCAGCGCGTACCGGTCCTGGGTCTGCGCCTCGGTGTAGGCGAAAAGCGGACTCTGCATGATGGCTTGACGTCCTCCCCCTCAGCCCCGGGCCCGGAGCCGGTCGGTGCTGTCCTCACTGGGCTGTACGACGACGAAGCCCTGCCCGGAGAAACCGAGCTGGTACGCCTCGCCGCTGCCGCGCCCGATCATCGAGGACGCCTTGAAGCTGCGCTTGCCCTTCATCTTCAGGTTCGTCGACCAGGCGACGAGCGCGTCCGGGTCGACGTACGTCTCGTCGTCGCCGCGGCCGCAGTCCACCACGATCGGGGTGCCACGGGAGGTCAGCGCCACCCAACCGGTGCCCGAGATGCCCACGTTGAAGAGCCCCTGGCCGGCGAACTTCGCCATGCCCTTGACGCGCTGCACGCCCCACTGGAGATGGGCGTCGAAGGCCAGCAGGCTGGTGCCGTTGACGGAGATCGAGTCACCGTCGAGGTTGACGCAGACGACGTCCGCGCCGTAGTCGGCGAGGTAGAGCAGGCCGTCTCCGGTGCACTTCATCAGGGGCGCGCCCTCGCCGGTCAGCCACTGGGAGGCCATCTGGCGCACGGCGGGCGGGTTGGGCTCGTACTGGACGAAGCCCTCGTAGGCGACCATCGAGCCGGTGCGGGCGAACACGTCCTGGCCGCTCTGCATGGCGATCTTCACCATCGCGCTGCCGTGGTTCTCCATACGGGCGGCGGGTGCGGTCGGGGCGTGGCCCGGAACTTGCTGTTCGTACATGGCGGGCTCCCTCAGACCTCGTAGGGCTGGACGACGACGAAGTTTCCGGGCGCGCCGCGGAACTGGAGGTTCACGGTCTCGCCGGAGTGTCCCGGATACGCGCTGCGGCGCAGGCTCACCTGGCTGGAGATGATCACCTGGGAAGCGGCCGACCAGGCGACGATGGCGTTGGCGTCCGCGAAGGTCGTCGGGGTGACCGGGAGGACGACCGGGGTGCCCTGGGTCTTGACGACGACCGTGCCGCTGCCCTGGAACTGCATGGTGAACAGCGCGCCGCCCGGAATGCCGTGCCCTTCGATACGGCGGGTCTCGTACTGGAGCGACCCGTCGAAGGCGAGCACGCTCTCGGCCGACACGCAGATCGCGTCGCCCTGGAGCTCGATGGGGTGCACGTGGGCGCTGTTGTCCGCGAAGAACACCTGGCCCTGACCCGTGCAGCGCATCAGCTGCATCTCCTGGCCGGTGGCGTTGCCCACGATGCGGCCCCGGATGCCGGCGCCCTTGTAGTTGAAGTCGACCTTGCCCTGGTAGAGGACCATGCTGCCCTGGCGGGCGAGCACCGGCT
Source organism: Streptomyces sp. CB02923 (assembly GCF_001905005.1). Lineage (GTDB taxonomy): Bacteria > Actinomycetota > Actinomycetes > Streptomycetales > Streptomycetaceae > Streptomyces. The sequence goes on from NZ_LWKZ01000001.1 coordinate 674,976, forward strand.
GGCCGTCGACGCCGAGGTCGGCACGGATCAGCTTCTCGTTCTGCGGGGTCCAGCGCTGCCCCGTAGGAGCTTCGCGGTACTTCTCCAGGACGACGCTGAGGCCGGGGCCCCCGCTCTGGGGCTGACCGTGCGGGGTGGGCTGGCCGTACGGGGCGGGCTGCCCCTGGGGCGCGCCATACGGGGCCGGGATGGGCTGGCCGGGGAACTGCTGGCCCTGCTGGCCGTACGGGAGCTGGGGCGGAGCTTGGGGCGCCTGAGGCGGCTGCCCCGGCTGGCCGTACGGCGGCGGTGCCTGCTGGTACGGGTCCTGGCCGTACGGCGGCTGCTGCACGGGGAACTGGCCGGGCGGTGCGATCGGAGCCGCGATGGTCGGGGCTGAGTGCACCTGCGGCGCCGACTGCTGAGGCGGCTGGGCCTGCGGTGGCGGCTGAGGCGGCTGCGCCTGGGCCGGAACCTGCGGCTGGGGAGGGGGCGGGGGCTGCTGGCCCTGGGGACCGCCTAGAGGCGCGCTCGGAGGCGCGCCGAAGGCCGGGGCGGGCTGCTGCGGTACGGCGGGAGCCGGGGCGGGCTGCCCCTGTGCCGCCGGAGGGGCGAAGCCCGGCGGCGGCTCGGAAGCCTTGGGCGGCGCGAAGCCCGGCACGTCACCCTGCGGCGCGGGCTCGGCCGCGGGCTCTTCCTCCGCGACCTCGCCGCCGAAGTTCTTCAGCAGCGCCTCCAGGCCGCCGTCGAAGCCCTGCCCGACTGCGGCGAAGCGCCACACGTCCTTCAGGTAGAAGTCGCCGAGCATCACGGCGCGCTCGGTGCTGAACTCGGCGCCGTTGAACGCGTAGCGGGCGACTTCCTCGCCGCCGGCGACGATGCGCAGGTAGCCGGGGCCGACCTGGGACATCTGGCCCGCGCCGTCGAGCGTGGCGGTGAAGGAGAGCTTCTGGATGTGCTGCGGAATCCGGTCGAGCGTGACCCGGAAGGACTCGGTGTCGCCTGCCTGGGCGCCCAGCAGCTGGACCGACCCCTCGGGCGACGCGGGCTGGTTGAAGAAGACGAAATACCGGTCGTCGGAGAGCTGCTCGTTCGCGTCGAGACCGAAGCAGCTGATGTCGAAGGTCAGCCCGGGACCCGCGATCTGCACACCCACGTACAGATCCGTCCCGGCCGTCAGGTCACTGATCTTGGCCTTGTGGCCCCGCTGGAATTCCCTGGCCATACGTAACGACCGTCCCCCGCTCCCGCTCCGCGCTCTGATGACGTCGCGCCAGGCTAACCGCTGCCGCCGACAGCGGGCGATGCCGGGCAGCGGCGCGAACCGGGCGGAATGGGCCCTATTCCGTACGGGCCGCGGGCAACTGCGGCAGCCGCTCCGCCGCGACCACCCCTTCGAGATAGCCGCGCGCACGCTCCGTACGCGGGTATGACTCCAGGAGCTGCCAGAAACGCTGTCCGTGACCGGGGACGAGCAGATGCGCCAGTTCGTGGAGGAGTACGTAGTCGACGACGTACTCCGGCATGCCCTGGAGCCGGTGCGAGAGGCGGATGCTGCCCTCGGCGGGCGTGCAGGAGCCCCAGCGGGTGTTCTGGTTGGTGACCCAGCGCACCGTGCCGGGCCGCGCGCGGCCGCCCAGGTACTGCTCCGACAGGCGCTCGGCGCGCTCGGCCAGCTCGCCGTCGCCGAGCTTGCGCCTGCTCTCCTGCGCGGCGAGCTTGTCCAGCATCACCGTCACCCAGCGCCGCTCCTCGGTCTCGGACATCCGGGCCGGGATCAGCACGATGGTGCGGTCGCCCTCGCGGTAGGCGGAGACCGTACGGCGCCGCCGCGAGCTTCTGCGGACCTCGACCGCGCTCGCCACGGAGCCCTCGGTCGCGGGGCGCGCGGCGGTCCTGCGTTGGGGATCTGCGGCTCGGCGCAAAGGGTCGGCGGGCACGCCCCGACGTTACCCGCTGCCCGCACGGGAAGTCCCGCCCTCGGGTTCTGCCATGCGCCCGAAACACTCAGAGGCAGGTACGGCTTGTACGACTATTGCCTGCCGGCTGTGGATAACTTCCGATGCCCGCGCGGCGGCCGGGGGATGCTGAAGGCCGCTGGACGGAATGCGATCGACGGGGGGCGGCTCATGTATCCGATGCTCAAGCCCGCGCTGCGGCGCGGATGGCGGAACCGGGAAACGGTGCGGTTCGGCGTGGCGCCGGCACACGCGGTGGAACTGGGCCCGGTGGACACGGCCACCGGGAGTTTTCTGGCCTTGATCGACGGCACACGCAGTCTGGAGCAGCTGGGGGACGCCGCCGAATCACTGGGGCTGCCGGCCGAGAGCGCGCGGCGGGTGGTGGACCGGCTGGGGCGGGCCGGCCTGCTCGACGCCCCGTCGGCGGGCGGACCGGCGGCGGACACGGTGCGCGCGGACTCCGCTGCCTTCGGCCGGCTCCGGGCGGATCTCGCGTCGCTGTCCGTGCGGCATCCCGAGGTCGCGGGCGGACTGGAGCGGATGGGGGCGCGCCACGCCATACGAGCGCGGGTGCGCGGCGCGGGCCGGGTGGGTGCCTCGGTCGCGGCCCTGCTGTCGGCGGCGGGCATCGGGCGGGTGGAGGTGCAGGACGGCGGGAAGGTCGAGCCCTGGGACGTCGTGCCGGGCGGGGTGCGGGCGGAGCAGATCGGTGTGCGCCGGGACACCGCCGCCCGCAGTCTGGTCCACCGTGCCTCGCCCTGGTCGCGTGGGCCCCGCCCCGGCGGCGGGTCTTCGGAAGCGGGCGAGCCGGGCCTCGGGCTCGTCGTGATCGCACCGCGCGACGGCCTCGCCGCCTATGCCCCCGATCCGGCCCTGTGCGAGCCCTTCCTGGCGGCGGGCATCCCCCATCTGTTCGCCGGGGTGGTCGAAGGGACCGCGGTGGTGGGTCCCTTGGTCCTGCCGGGCGGCTCGTCCTGCGCGGGCTGCCTGGAGCTGCGGCGTACGGACGCGGAGCCGGCCTGGCCGCGGCTGCTGGCCCAGTGGCGGTCGGGGCGCGGCGCGCCGGCCGTTCCGGCCTGCGACGCGGCTCTGGCGACGACGGTGGCGGGGCTGGCTGCCGTACAGGCGCTGGCGTTTCTGGACGGTCAGTTGCCACCCTGCACGGGTGCCCGGATGGAGGCCGCGCTGCCCTGTGCGGACTGGCGGACGACGCGGATCGCGCCGCATCCGGAGTGCGGCTGCGGCGCGGCGGGACCGTCCGGCACCACGGGCGCCTCGGATCCGCGTCGGCGACACGTAACAATGGCGGAGTAACCCCGGTTGGGGACAGTGTGAGTTGGAGGGGCGAATGTCAGATCTTCCCCGCAAGGCGGTCACCCGTACCGCCAAGCTGGCCGCGCTGCCACTGGGATTCGCCGGCCGCGCCACCTGGGGGCTGGGCAAGCGGATCGGCGGCAGATCGGCCGACATCGTCGGCCGTGAGCTCCAACAGCGGACCGCCGAACAGCTCTTCCGGGTGCTCGGCGAGCTGAAGGGCGGAGCCATGAAGTTCGGGCAGGCACTGTCCGTCTTCGAGTCGGCGCTGCCGGAGGAGATCGCCGGTCCGTACCGCGCCGCGCTCACCAAACTTCAGGAAGCCGCGCCGCCCATGCCGACCGATTCGGTGCACGCCGTACTGGCGGAGCGGCTGGGCGAGGACTGGCGCGAGCTGTTCACGGAGTTCGACGACAAGCCGTCGGCCGCCGCGTCGATCGGGCAGGTGCACCGCGCGGTCTGGCACGACGGCCGCGCGGTGGCCGTCAAGGTGCAGTACCCGGGAGCGGGCGCGGCGCTGCTGTCCGATCTGTCGCAGCTGAGCCGGTTCGCCCGGCTGCTCGGTCCGCTGATCCCCGGCATGGACATCAAGCCGCTGATCTCCGAGCTGCGCGACCGGGTCTCCGAGGAGCTGGACTACTCCTTGGAGGCGGAGGCCCAGCAGGCCCACGCCGAGGAGTTCGCCGACGATCCCGACGTGCTGGTGCCCGCGGTGGTCCATCAGAGTGACCAGGTGCTGGTGACCGAGTGGATGGGCGGCGTCCCCCTCTCGGAGATCATCGCCAACGGCACCCGGGAGGAGCGCGACCGGGCCGGGCAGCTCCTCGCCCGCTTCCTCTTCTCCGGCACCGCTCGCACGGGCCTGCTGCACGCCGACCCCCACCCGGGCAACTTCCGGCTGCTGACCGGCGACGCCCCCGACGGCCCGGCGGAGACATGGCGGCTGGGCGTCCTGGACTTCGGCACGGTCGACCGGCTGCCGGACGGTCTGCCGTCGACGATCGGCGCCTCACTGCGCATGACCCTCGACGGCGAGGCCGAAGCGGTCTACGAGCTGCTGTGCGAGGAGGGCTTCGTGAAGGAGTCCATCGAGCTGGACCCCGACGCGGTGCTGGACTACCTGCTCCCGATCATCGAACCGGCGCAGGTGGACGACTTCACCTTCACCCGCTCCTGGATGCGCACCCAGGCCGCGCGCATCGCCGACCCCCGCTCCCCCGCCCACCAACTGGGCCGACAGCTCAACCTGCCCCCCTCCTACCTGCTCATACACCGCGTGACGCTGAGCACGATCGGCGTCCTGTGCCAGCTGGGAGCCACCGTCCGCCTGCGCGACGAGCTGGAGGCCTGGCTCCCGGGCTTCCGCCCCGCCGACGCCTCCGGCCCGTCCGTTCCCGAACAGCACCACCCCACGGCGGAGGAGAAACCGGCCTGACGCGTACGGAGGATCGACTCCCCCCACGCGGCGCCCCCACATGACGGCCCGCCGCGTGGCGGTCCACTGCATGGCGATCCACCGCGTGGCGATCCACCGCATATCGGTCCGCCGCATGGCGATCCACCACATGGCGATCCACCGCGTGGCGATCCACCGCGCGTGGCCCGCTGCGGGGCGTACTGCGGGGCGTACTGCGGACCGCCTTCACCGTGTCGGGATCGGGTCCAAGTGGGACTCGATGACGCGGAGGTTGGCGCGGGTGCAGGTGTCGCAGAGGTGCTGGCGGGTGCCGTGGGCGATGGTGCAGGTCCAGGTGGGCGGAGTGCCCTCGGCGGTGGTGCCGCACTGGGCGCACACCGCGTTGCCGGTGGTCAACTCCGCCTGTTCATACGTCTTCTGGTTCATCAGCCGACAATATCCCCGTCACTGCCGGGAAAGGGGGCACAACGCCTCAGAGGCCGCCCAGTTGGACAGCCCCTGAGGTACGTGGTGTTGCGTGGTCGCGTGATGCGGCGAAGGCACCGCCGGGCAGCCCGGCACCGTACGGATGCCGGGCTGCCGGTGGGTCACTGCATGACGGCCATGGCCAGAGCGCGCCGGGCGCGCAGCGACGCCCGCTCGGCGCGGCGCTGCATGCGCCGGGCCGTGGCGAGGTGCTGGGCCCTGCGTTCGGACTCGGCCTCCCGCAAGCGCTCTTGCATATGTGCGCGAGCCAGGGCTTCTGGGATGAGTTGCATTTCACGGGTCCTGTTCTGGCGCGACTCGATCACGCCGGAGTTCGCGGGTGCGGTGCTGTCGGTCAGGCTGGGGTTGTTCATCGGGTCCTGCTTCTGGGGGTCCCGCTGGGCGGGACGGTCGATCGTTCCGGTGCCGCTGGTGTAGGTGCCGCTGAGATTCATGCCGCGACCGGGTTCTTGCGCGGACGGCCACGCGGACGCTTGCGGGGCACCACGACGCCCTGGACGAACAGTTCGCCGCCCCAGACGCCCCAAGGCTCACGACGGTCCTTGGCGCCGGCGAGACACGCCTCGCGCACCGGACAGGTCTGGCACAGGGACTTGGCGTACTCCACGTCGGCCGGGGTCTCGGCGAAGAAGACCTCCGGGTCGTAGGTACGGCACGGCACGGCGGCGCCGAGTCGGTCGATCTCGTCGTCGAGCTCGGTGAGGGGCAGCAAGGGGGTCTCCTGGGAGTCGGGCGGGGGAATCAGGTCGGTGGCGACGGACGGGGTGTGCGTCTGGAGTTGCACGGTGGTGTGTTCCTCGTCTGTTCGGCCCGGCTGGTGGCTGGGCGCGTGGGCAAAGCAAAAGGGCCGCGGATCCCGGTGTGGGTTCCGCGGCCCTGGAAGGTGCCGACCTGATCATGCCAATCAGGCTGGATCTCTCCAGGGTTCGTGCCCGCGGTGGGCCCACATGTCCTGCTGCGTCTCGTACTGCTCCCGGGATTCGGCACCGTTGGCCGCCGCGTGGGCAAAGGCATGCGTATTCGCTGCCTGTGCCGTCGCTGCTACTGCGGGTGCCTGGGTCGGTCGCTCGTCGCACTTGGCCTCGGGCAGGAACACCGAGGAAGCGGCACGGGAGACCTGAAGACCGGACAGTCGACCGGAGCCGGACAGACCGGTACCCAGAAGCGAGGCACCGAGCGGGCAGGTGGCGACGACCGAACGATCGGTCATTTTCTGGGTCTCGATGAAGCTGATCACTGGTCTCGCCTCCTCTCGGCGTCTCGAAGGACCGGGAAACCCGGTCCGGGCTTGTTCAGTACAACACGAATCCAGCGGATCCCGGAAGGCCCGTTGTTCTCGTGCCTGTGAAGGCTATGGGGATGCGCTCCGCGCGCGCAAACTATTTTTCTGACGACTTTCCGGAGCTTCTTGCAGTGCCCTCCGGGAGATCGTCCGGCGACGGCTCGTCCGCTGCCGTGACGAGCTCCTCACCTGCGCACAGTGCGAGGACGTCGGCACCGAATCGGCCCAGCTTGCGTCCCCCCACACCGGGGATGCCGGCCAGCTCCCCTTCGGTTCCCGGGACGGCTTCGGCAATGGCCATCAGGGTCTTGTCGGTGAAGACGCAGTACGCCGGCTGACCCAGCTGCCGTGCCTGCTCGGCCCGCCAGTCGCGCAGCCGCCCGTACAACGCCTCGTCGAGCTCGCAGGGGCAGTCGTCGCAGCGCATGAGCTTCATCTCGCCCGCGTCGGTGAGCGTCTTGCCGCAGACCCGGCAGCGGGCGGGCGACCGGCTCCGCCGCTTGCCGGCGCCCTTGGCACCCCCGGCGCCCCGCTCGATACCGCCCGCGGTGCCTGCCGCCGCACGGCGCCCCGCGCCTGCCGATCCGGGCCGCAGACCGTCCAGGAAGCGGCTGGGGCGGCGGACCGCCCGGCCCCCCGGAGAGCGCGACAGGGACCACGACAGGCCCAGATGCAGGCGGGCGCGGGTCACGCCGACGTACAGCAGACGGCGCTCCTCCTCGACCTGCTCGTCGGTCTTGGCGTAGGTGATCGGCATCATGCCCTCGGTGAGGCCGACCAGGAAGACGGCGTCCCACTCCAGGCCCTTCGCCGCGTGGAACGAGGCGAGCGTCACACCTTCGACGGTCGGCGCGTGCTGGGCGTTGGCCCGCTCGTCCAGCTCGGCGACCAGGTCGGCGAGGGTGGCCGCCGGCCGGGCCTTGGCGAAGTCCTCGGCGAGGCGGACCAGCGCGGCCAGCGACTCCCAGCGGTCGCGCACGGCACCGGACCCGGCCGGGGGCACGCTCGTCCACCCCATGTCGCTCAGTACAGCCCGCACCTCGGACGGGAGGTCCACGGCGTCGTCCAGGAGGGCGTCGTTGGCGCCGAAGCGGGCGGCGCCGCGCAGCTTGACGCCCGCCTCGCGCACCTCGGGCCGCTCGAAGAACCGCTCGGCGCCGCGGAGCTGATACGGCACGCCGAGGTCGGCGAGGGCCTGCTCGTAGACCTCGGACTGCGCGTTGATACGGAAGAGGACCGCTATCGCGCTCGCCGGCACGCCGGACGCGATCAGCTCGCGGATACGCCGGGCGGTGCCCTCCGCCTCCGCGGGCTCGTCCCCGTACTCCACATACGCGGGCTCGGGTCCGGCGTCCCGTTGCGAGATCAGCTCCAGACGGTGCTCGGCGGCACGGCCGCGCGCCTGGGAGAGCAAGCCGTTGGCGAGGTGCACGACCTGGGGGGTGGAGCGGTAGTCGCGGACCAGCTTGACGACTGTCGCCTGCGGATGGCGGGTGCGGAAGTTCAGCAGGTGGTCGGGGGTGGCGCCGGTGAAGCTGTAGATCGTCTGGCTGGCGTCGCCGACGACGCAGAGGTTGTCCCGGTCACCGAGCCACAGGTCCAGCAGCCGCTGCTGGAGCGGGCTGACGTCCTGGTACTCGTCCACGACGAAGTGCTGGTACTGGGCACGGACCTGCTCGGCGATGTCGTGCCGGTCCTGGAGAACACCGACCGTGAGCAACAGCACGTCCTCGAAGTCGATGGTCCCCCGATCGCGCTTGAGCTGCTCGTACGTCCCGTAGATCTGCCCGATCTCGGCCGGGTCGCGGGGGGCCTCGCGGCCGGCCTTGTGGAGGGCGGCCGGGTAGTCGGCGGGCACGGTCTGGGTGACCTTGGACCACTCGATCTCGCCCGTGACGTCACGCAGCTCATTGCGGTCCAGGCGGATACGGCAGCGGGCGGCGGCCTCCGCGACCAGCTGGACCTTGCGCTCCACCAGCCTCGGCACCTCGCCGCCGACCGCCTTGGGCCAGAAGTACTGGAGCTGCCGCAGAGCGGCGGAGTGGAACGTCCGGGCCTGCACCCCGGCCGCCCCGAGCTGCCGCAGCCGCCCGCGCATCTCCCCCGCCGCGCGGGCGGTGAAGGTGACGGCGAGCACCGTGGAGGGCTGCAGAATGCCCGCCCGCACCCCGTACGCGATGCGGTGGGTGATCGCGCGGGTCTTGCCGGTCCCGGCACCGGCCAGGACGCACACGGGCCCGTGCAGAGCCGTGGCGACCTCGCGCTGCTCGGGGTCGAGGCCGTCGAGCACCGCGTCGGCACCCTCAGGCGTGGCCGGGAACTGGGTCGCGGCCGCAACCTGCGGGAAGAGAGTGGAGTCCGATGCTGCTGTCACCCCGCCATGCTGCCAGGTCGACCGGGGCAGCCGGGAAAGTTGTCCACAGCCGCCACCCCGCGGTCATACGAATGCCCGCACCCACAGGACGCGGAACCGCGGATGCGGAATCACGGACGCGGGACCGCGCGCAGCCGTTCGCGCACGGGACCGGTCCGGCCGGGAATGGTCCGGGGCAGGCAGACGTTCCCGTACTGCAAACGAGCCGAGCTTGAAGGAGCGCGAGGACCCATGGCGGGCACTGTGACGATGTACAGCACCACGTGGTGCGGCTACTGCCGTCGGCTGAAGGGCCAGATGGACCGCGAGGGAATCGCGTACACCGAGATCAACATCGAGCACGACCCCGAGTCCGCAGCCTTCGTCGAAAAGGCCAACGGCGGCAACCAGACCGTACCGACCGTCCTGGTCGTCCCCGCCTCCGGCGAGGAATCGGTCATGACGAACCCGTCCCTGGCCCAGGTCAAGCAGGCTCTCGGCGTCTGATCCCGGGTCTTCGCGGGTTTTCGCGGGCGAACCCCCGGTCGTGGTGACCGGGGGTTCCGTCGTGTCCGGACTGCGGGGCTCGTCATGCCCTGACCTCGTCCATGAGCATCCGCAGCGTGAGCGAGTGCTTCTCGGGCGGCAGCCGGTCCAGCGCCGCCTGCGCGAAGGACACCCCTCCGGCGCGGTCACCGGACCGGGCCAGCATCAGCCCCCGGTGCATCTCCAGGTGCGTGGCGAACCTCGGCAGACTCCCCGGAAGCTCGCGGCGCGCCCGCTCCTGGGCCTCGACCGCTCCCTTCTCGTCCCCCACCCGCGCCAGCAGCAGGGACAGGAAGACGTTCATACGCCACCAGGGGACCGCGTAATCCGACGTCTGCTCATGGCTACCGACACGGTCGAAGAGGCGACGGCCGTGATCGGCGAGACGTACGGCGGTCGCTCGGTCGCCTCGGACGGCTGCCGCGTGCGCTTTGCCCATCACGGCGTTCACGAGCCCGAGGGACGGCTTCTCAGAGATGGCCATGGCCTGGTCCGCCAGTACGTCGGCGACTCCCAGTGAAGCGCCCTCGTATCCGAGGGCAATCGCGGCACGGCCGCGGACCCATACACGGGCCTGTTCGTTCCCGGACCGGTCGGCGGCCCGGGCAGCGGTGCGGTACCAGGAGACGGCCTTGGAGCCGTCCGAGCCGGGGAACGTCTTGGCGTACAGGGTCATGAGCCGTGCGGCCACCGACCACAGGCGGGGATCGTCGAGCTGCTGCTGCACCACGACGAGTTCGCCCGCCACGCGACGCTGGATGTCAGCGGCCCCCATCGACATGTAGTCGGTGCCGTACGTGGCCAGGGTGGCTTCCCAGCGTTCCGCCGACGGGCCGCCGCGCAAGCGGGCGGCGAACCCCACACTGAGCAGGTCCGAAGCCACCACAGGAGCTATCGCGGTGGCGGCGACATCGCTGATGAAGGTACGCCGGTCCACTTCGCCCTCAAGGGTGACCAGAGGAACGTCCAGAACGGCCGACAGGTGCCGCAGGTGGTAGGCCCCCGGCGCCACCTTGGAACACTCCCACCGGCTCACGTACTCCCGCGTCAGCCCGGTGCCGAATGCCTTGTTGACCTCCGCCGCCAGACGTCCCTGGCTCCAGCCGCGAGCCGTGCGCAGGCTTCTGATCAGATCCCCGATGGGCATGGGTCCATGAAAGCCGATGTCAGCGAGTTGAGGTCCCCGCCGTACGAGGCTCCGGCGCCGGATGAGGGTGACCAGGTAAAGCAGGAGACGGCGACGTACAGGGACCGTCTCCGGTCACTCCGGACGGCGGCTGTAGCGCTCCACCGTCTCCTTCGATGTGGACGCTTCCTTGAAGATCAGTTCCCACGGTCCGGTGTTCACGTCGAAGTCCTTGCCGAATCCGACCCACTTCCCGGCCATACGCCTACCGGTCGGTTCGGCCAGCAGTTGGACGGCGCCGTGGTAGCGGGCCCCGGCGTAGTAGCCGTCCGTCGCGGTCTGCTCCACCCAGGTGCCCGTGATGACGTTGCCGTCCACGGTGAGGTCCAGGGACAGCGCGGAGTCGGGGCGGGAAGACGCTCCGGGGAGTGACTGGCCGGTGAGCCGATTATCGTTCTGCACCAGTACGACGTAGTGGGCACCGGCGAAGGTCTGTCCCCTCCCGGACGAGTAGAACTCGTATCGACTGAGCCACACGCCCGCGTAGTGCGCGCGACCGGCTGTCCGGGCTGCCGTTTCGGCATCGGCGGAGGCGGGGGCGACGCCGTCCGCCCCAGGGGCCAGGTCGTGCCCTCCGGCACCATCGTCGCGGAGCCGGATCATGACCGGCAGCGCGAACCCGAGGGACTCGATGGGCAGCCCGGTGACCTTCTCCAGGGCGCGTACGTATACGGGCCGAGGCACCCGGGTCGTACCGCCCTCCCAGCGCTGTACGAGCCGCTTGTTGGCGTCGTTCGGTTCGCCCGCCTCGACGCCCGCCTTCCGCAGCGCACGGGCCATGTCGTCCTGACTCATCCGAAGCGAGAGGCGAACAGCCCGTAGGGCTTCGTTCGCCGTGAGGTCCGGCGCGATCGTCATAGATCCAAGCTAGACCCAACTCGGGCGTTATGACACCGGTTTGACGTCTTGCGTGTGACGCCACTTGGACACTTGACGGACGTCCTGGCGCCGTCGCAGTGGCACGCGACCGCCCGGAAACATGAGCGCCATGACCGAAAACCCGACGGACAGGTACAAGGCGTGCGAGGCATGCGAACTGCTGAAAGCGCTCGAAGTCGAGGGGCGGGAGGGTCGGGATCAGTCGATGGAGGTGGACGCCCGGGTGCGGTACCGGCGGCATATGAGGGAGGCGCATCGGCGGGAGATTCCGCTTCCGCTGTGAGGGGGGAGGGCGGGGTGGTTCCGCCGTGTCCGTTTCCTTGTGGGATCTGTGTGGCCAGGGGCAGGCAGTGGACGGCGGCCGGGGCGGAGACGGGTGGGGCCGGGGCCTGATGCGGCCCCGGCCGGGGTGGTGTTACGGCTTGGGCAGGGGCTTGCCGTACCAGAGTTCGATGAGGCGGGCGGCGATGGAGATGCCGTACGGGGGCAGGACCTCGCCGGATTCGAAGGCGGCGCGGAGGTCCTCGCGGGAGAACCAGCGGGCCTCTTCGATCTCCTCGCCGTCCACCTGGATCTCGGAGGACGTGGCGCGGGCCATGAAGCCGAGCATGAGGCTGGAGGGGAAGGGCCACGGCTGGCTGGCGACGTATTCGACGTCGCCGACGACCACGCCCGCCTCCTCGAAGACCTCGCGGGCCACCGACTGCTCGATGGACTCGCCGGGCTCGACGAAACCGGCGAGGGTGGAGAAGCGGCCCTCCGGCCAGTGCACCTGGCGGCCGAGCAGCGCGCGGTCCTCCTCGTCCGTGACGAGCATGATCACGGCCGGGTCGGTGCGCGGGTAGTGCTCGGCGCCGCAGGCGGGGCAGCGGCGGATGTGGCCGGCGGCCGCGATGACGGTGCGTTCGCCGCAGCGGGAGCAGAAGCGGTGCAGGCGCTGCCAGTTCTCCAGGGCGACGGCGTGGACGAGCAGCCCGGCGTCGCGCGGGGAGAGCAGGAGGCCCGCCTCGCGCAGACCGGCGGGGCGCGCGGACTGGTCCATGCGCCCCGGCAGCGAGTCCTTCTGGAGTGCGAAGTAGCGCACGCCGTCCTCGTCGGTGCCGAGGAAGTAGCGGTGCGTCTCGGTGAGCGGCGCCTCGAAGGAGGGCGTCATGACCAGTTCGGTGCGGCCGTCGGGGGTGTCGTCGACCAGCGCCTGGCCTCCGGAGACCACGAAGACGCGCGTCGTCGGGTGACTCCAGGCCGCCGCGAGCCAGGCCTCGTCGAGACGGTGGCCGGCGGCTCTGTCGATGCCGCTCGGCGCGCTGAAGGTGATCGGCCGGTCGGCGCTGTGGTCGGTCCAGGTGGTCACTGCGGTTTCCAACTCCCCCTATGGGCGTGGGTGATTGCTGCCCGCGGGCTCGGCCGCCGGACGGGTGGCGGTACGGGCCGCACGGCCGCCGGGCGGGTAGCGGTACGAGGCGCACGGGTGGCGGTACGAGCTGTACAGACGGCGGTACAGACGGCGTGAGTGGTGCGGCGGTGGCGATGGTGAGGGCGGTAGTGGCGGTGGTGTGTGGACGGATTCCCGTCCGGTGCGCCGGGGTTCGGCGCGCCTGGGGCACCGGGCTTCGGCGCGCCTGGGGCACCGGCCACGGGCACGGCCCCGCCCGTCACCTGCACTGCCGTGCCGATCACCGGCACAGCCCTCCCGCTCGCCGGTCGCGAGCAGGGCGCGGCCTCCGGCCGGGGACGGGCCCCGGGCGTGGCCCCGGAGTGGGCCGTCGGCCCGGTCGCGGACGCGGACGCCGGTACGGCTCGGTCACCGCTCAAGCGACGCGCCAGTTCTCCGCCAGGTCGCCCCAGAGGTGCGCGGCGGTTTCGACGCCCTTCGTCAGCAGGTCCAGTTCGACCTTCTCGTTCGGTGCGTGCCAGCCGTCCGAGGGGACGGATATCCCGAGGAAGAGGACCGGTACGCCGAGGACGTCCTGGAGGTCGGCGGCCGGGCCCGAGCCGCCCTCGCGGGTGAAGCGGATCTTCTGGTCGAAGGCGCGGCCCATGGCCCGTACGACGGACTGCAGGGCGGGGTGGTCGAGCGGGGTCAGGCAGGGGCGGGTGGCGCCCCAGAAGGTGATCTCGTGGCGGATGCCGTCGGGCAGGCGGGCGGCGACCCAGTCCCGTACGGACTGCTGGACGGCGGCCGCGTCCTGGCCCGCCACCAGGCGGAAGGACAGCTTCACCTGTGCCGAGGACGGCACGATGGTCTTGCCGCCGGGGCCCTGGTAGCCGCCGCCGATGCCGTTGACCTCGGCGGTGGGGCGGGCCCAGATGCGCTCCAGGGTACTGTGGCCGGTCTCGCCGAGCGCGGCGTGGGAGTGGGCCGTACGCAGCCACTCGGCCTCGTCGAAGGGCAGCTCGGCGAAGAGCTCGCGTTCGCGGTCGGTCAGCTCGACGATGCCGTCGTAGAAGCCGGGGACGGCGACGCGGCGGTCCTCGTCGTGGAGGGCGGCGGCCAGGCGGGCGGCCTCGGTGGCGGGGTTGGGCACCGCGCCGCCGAAGGACCCGGAGTGGATGTCCTGCCCGGGGCCGTACAGGTCGATCTGGCAGTCGGTGAGGCCGCGCATCCCCGTGCACACGGTGGGGGTGTCCTTGGACCACATGCCCGTGTCGGAGACGATGACCGTGTCGCAGGCCAGGCGGTCCGCGTGCTTGGCGATCAGCGCCGGGAAGTTCGGGGAGCCGGACTCCTCCTCGCCCTCGATGAGGAGCTTGAGGTTGACGGCCGGGGCGGTGCGGCCGGTCGCGGCGAGGTGGGCGCGTACGCCGAGGGTGTGGAAGAACACCTGGCCCTTGTCGTCGGCGGCGCCGCGGGCGTACAGCTTGCCGTCGACGGTCTGCGGCTCGAAGGGGTCCGTGTGCCAGCCGTCCTCGCGGGCGGCGGGCTGCACGTCGTGGTGGCCGTAGACGAGGACGGTGGGGGCCGACGGGTCCCCGGAGGGCCACTCGGCGAAGACCGCGGGGGCTCCGTCCGTCTCCCAGATCTCGGCGGTGGGGAAGCCGGTCGCGGTGAGCCGTTCTGCCAGCCATTCGGCGCTGCGGCGCACGTCGGCGGCGCGCTCCGGGTCCGCGGACACCGAGGGGATGCGCAGCCAGGCGGCCAGGTCGTCGAGGAACTCTTCGCGGTGGACGTCGATGTACGCGCGGACGGCGCTGTCCGAGGTGGTGCTCATGTGTCCGAGCCTATCCGGCCGCGGGGCGCGGTCCGCTGCCGGTCTCCTGGATCTTGTCACCTCTGCCCTCCCCCGGCGGTGTCCGCTTCGCCGGCGGCCCGTGCGGGCTCGCCGAGCAGGATGCTTTCGAGTCCGGCCCGGTCGGGCAGCCGCTGGGGCCGGACCGTCTCGCCGCTGCGTACGTACAGGAACGCGGCGTCGACGGCGGACAGGGGCAGGCCGTGCTGCTCGGCCCAGGCCACCCGGTAGAGGGCCAGCTGCAGCGGGTCGGCGGTCTGCGCGTGGTGGGTCTTCCAGTCGATGATCTCGTAGGTGTCCCCGTGCGGACCGCGGCTGCGGTAGACGGCGTCGATACGGCCGCGGATCACCCGGCCCGCGAGGGTGAGCTGCACCGGCACCTCGATGCGGTACGGGGTGCGCCGGGCGTACGGGGTGCGGGCGAAGGCCTCCTTGAGAGCCTCCAGGTCGTCCTCGTCCGTGATCGGGGCCGCTTCCCCGGCCGCTTCCTGGGCGCGCGCTTCGTGGCCGTACGCCCCGCCCGGCAGTTCGTCGGGGCCGAGCAGGGGCAGCGTCAGTTCCTCGAAGCGCGATTCCACCCAGGCGTGGAAGCGCGTACCGCGGCGGGCGGCGGGCCGGGGCGGGTGCGGCATGGGGCGGGCCAGCTCCCGGGTGAAGCCGTCCGGGTCGGACGCGAGCCACAGCAGCTGCGAGGCGCTGAGCGAGGACGGCAGAGGGACCTCACGGACGGTCGCGCGGGCCCGGCGCAGCTCGTCGGCGAGGGCGTCGAGGTCGCGGTCCCAGGAGGCGACGGTACGGCGCTCCTCGGGGAGGAAGGGGGTGGGGCCGGGGTCCGGGGCGGCTTCGGTGGCGGGGGCTTGTGCCGGTACGTGGGCGAGCGCGGCGTCAGCTCGTACGGCGGCGTCCGGGCCTGCCTCGCCCCCCGCCCCCGGATGCGTGGGCCGCTCGCCGCTCCAGGCGTCCCAGTCGGCCAGGTCGTGTTCGGGGGCGGGGCTGGGGCTGGGGCTGGGGCTGGGGCTGGGGCTGGGTACGGAACCGGGTACGGGGCCAGGCCCAGGACTCTGGGGATCGTCGACGGCGTACCCATCGGAGTACGGGTCGGAGTACGGGTCGGAGTACGGGTCTTCGTGCGGAGCGGCGTACGGGTCTCCGTACCCGCCCTCGAACGGGTCGTCCTCGGGCGGCGGCGGCCAATCCGGGTCGTGGACCGGCCCGGCCTGCGCGGGTACGGAGGCGGCGCCCCCCGCCGCGGGATGCGGGGCGTCATGAGCGACGGCGGCCTCGGGGCCGTCGGCGGCTGCGGTGTGCGGCGGTGCGGTGGCATCGCCCGGGGCGTTCGCCAGAAGCTCGTCCAGGTACGTCCGGACCGTCGCGGCAGCCGCGCGGCGGCGCTCCCGCGCCGTCGTGTCCAGCGGCAGCGGCCACTCCAGCTCGGCCTCCGCCTCCTTCAGCGACGGGTTCTCCGCGCCCTCCTCCGGGGCCTCGGCCCACTCCTCGATCTCGCCGTGGCCCGCCTCGCAGTGTGCGCGCAGCGCCTCCAGGAAGGCGGAAGGGCCGCGTGGCCGCTTCTGGTCGGGGCCCCACCAGTGGCCGGAGCCGAGCAGCAGGGAACGCGGGCGGGTGAAGGTGACGTAGCCGAGGCGCAGCTCCTCGACCGACTGGTGGTCCTTCATCGCCTCCTTGAAGGACTTCAGGCCGCGGCTGCTCCAGTCGGCCACGTCCGGCAGTGTCGCGGCGTCGCCGCGCAGGGCGTGCGGCAGCACCTTGGACTGGGTGAGCCAGGAGTCGCGGGCCTGCTCGCTGGGGAACTGCTTGCCGACGAGGCCGGGGACGGCGACCACGTCCCACTCCAGGCCCTTGGATTTGTGGGCGGTGAGCACCTTGACCGTGTTCTCACCGCCGGGCAGGGAGCTGTCCAGGCCCTTCTCGTGCTGGACGGCGGTGCGCAGGAAGCCCAGGAAGGCGAGGAGCGTCGCGTCGCCGTCCAGGGCCGCGCCGCCCTGCTTGGCGGCGAAGCCCGCGGCGATGTCCAGGAAGGTGCTCAGGGTCTCCCGGCGGCGGGCCGCCAGAGCGCGCGGGGAGGCGGACAGCTCGACCTCCAGGCCGGTGACGGTCAGCACCCGGTGCAGTACGTCCATCAGGGGGTCGGCCGATGAGCGCCGCAGGTCGCGCAGTTCGCGTGCCAGGTAGGCGAAGCGGACGCGCGCCTCCGGGGAGAACGGCAGGCCGTCGTCGGGGCGGCCGTCCGCCTCCAGGAACGTGTCGAGCGCGTCGGCGAGCGAGATCGTCTCGGCCGGGTCGACGCCCTCCACGGCTTCGGCCAGCCGCCGTTCGGGGTCCTCGGACTGACCGTCCCGGTGGACCAGCAGCCGCGCCCGGCGGCCCAGGAGGGCCAGGTCACGGGGGCCGATCCGCCAGCGCGGGCCGATCAGCAGCCGCACCAGGGCGGCGTTGGCCGTGGGGTCCTGGAGGACCTCGCACACCGCCACCAGGTCGGCGATCTCCGGCAGGTGCAGCAGCCCGGACAGGCCGACGACCTCCACCGGGACCTCCCGTGCGACCAGCTCACCCTGGATACGGGCGAAATCTCCGGCGGTCCGGCACAGCACCGCGATCTCGCCGGGCGGGGTGCCCGTGCGCACCAGGTGGGCGATGCTCTCGGCGAGCCAGGTCATCTCCTCCGCGTGGGTGGGCAGCAGCGCGCAGCGCACCACGCCGTCGCGCTCCGCGCCGGGGGCCGGGCGCAGCGCCTCGACGCCCGCGTGCATGGCGCGGAGCGGCGCGGCGAGCCCGTTGGCCAGGTCGAGCAGCCGGCCGCCGCTGCGGCGGTTCTGGCTGAGGGCGGAGCGCCGGGCCGGGCTGCCGTCCTCGAAGGGGAAGTGGTCGGGGAAGTCGTCCAGGTTGGCGACGGAGGCGCCGCGCCATCCGTAGATGGCCTGGCAGGGGTCGCCGACGGCGGTCACGGCATGGCCCGTACCGCCGCCGAACAGGCCGGACAGCATGATCCGCTGGGCCACGGAGGTGTCCTGGTACTCGTCCAGGAGGACGACCTTGAACTCCTCGCGCAGCAGCGCGCCCACCTCGGCGCGGGTGGTCGCGAGGGTCGCCGACAGGGCGATCTGGTCACCGAAGTCCAGCAGCTCGCGGCGCTGCTTCTCGCCGCGGTACGCCCGGACCAGCTCCAGCAGCTCCAGGCGCCCGCGGGCCGTCTCGGGCACCTTGCGCAGGTCGGCGTTGGAGAGCTTCACCCGGTCGAGGGCGGCGAGCAGCTCGGTGTCGTACGCCCGCAGCCGGTCCGGCTCCACGAGGTGCTCGGCCAGCTCGCCGTCGAGCGCGAGCAGGTCCTCCACTAGGGCGGGCAGCGACTTCGTCAGCGCCGGATACGGGCCGGGGGCGGTGCGCAGCACGCGGGCGGCGAGCTGGAAACGGGTGGCGTCGGCGAGCAGGCGGGCGCTGGGCTCCAGGCCGATGCGCAGGCCGTGGTCCTTGAGGAGCCGGCCCGCGAAGGAGTGGTACGTCGAGATCCGGGGCTCGCCGGGGACGCCGTCCGCGTCGGCCGGGGCACCGGGGCCGGGGGCGGGCGCGCCGGCCTGGACGCCGGGCGGCCCGGGGGCGGCCGCGCCGAACGGGTCGGCCGGTTCCGTCACCCCGGCCGCCGCCAGGGCCTTGCGGACGCGCTCGGCCAGCTCGCCCGCCGCCTTGTTCGTGAACGTCAGGCCGAGGACCTGCTCCGGGGCGACCTGGCCCGTACCGACCAGCCACACCACGCGCGCGGCCATGACCGTGGTCTTGCCGGAACCGGCGCCGGCCACGACGACCTGCGGGGCGGGCGGTGCGGTGATGCAGGCCGTCTGCTCCGGGGTGAACGGGATGCCGAGGAGCTCTTTGAGCTGCTCGGGGTCGGTGATACGAGCTGACACATCCGAGACCGTATCGGCCCCCACTGACAATCGCGGCAAACCCCAGCTGAGGGCGCCGGAGGCGGGTACGGCGCGGTGATCACCGGGCCCGGGACGCGTCCGTCACTCCACCACGTGCCGACCCTCGGGCTGCGCCGAGCAGGCCCTGCGGAACGCGCAGTGGGTGCAGTGCTGCCCCGTGGTGGGGGTGAAGCGCTCCTCCAGTACGCGGCCGGCGGCCGTGGCGAGCAGTTCGCCCGCCCACTCCCCGCCCGGCTGCGCCGGGGGCTCCCCCACGTCGATCGGCCCCTGTGCCTGGACGGCGGGGAGCGCGTCCCCGCCCTCCTTCTGCGGGGCGCCCAGCCGCAGGTGGACGAGTTCCGCGCCGCCCGTCGCGGGGCGCTGCCCTTCGAAGGCGGCGTCCACCGCGCCCGCGCGCACCGCCAGCTGGTACACGGCGAGCTGCGGGTGCCGGGCGACCTCCGGGCCGGTCGGCTTCTGCTTGCCGGTCTTGAAGTCGACGACGTACGCCCGGCCCTCCGCGTCCCGCTCGACGCGGTCCATGCTCCCCCGGATACGGACGGCGTATTCGCCCGCCTCAAGGGTGACGTCGAAGCCGTGCTCGGTCGCGACGGTCTCGCGGCCCAGCGTGCCGCGCTCCATCACGTGCCAGCGCAGGAAGCGCTCCAGCGCGGCGCGCGCGTTGTCCTTCTCCTGCCGTGACTTCCAGGGGGCGTCGAACGCGAGCGCGTCCCATACGGAGTCCAGGCGTTCCATCAGGACGGACAGGTCGGCGGGGGTACGGCCCGAGGCGACCTCGTCGGCGAGTACGTGGACGACGTTGCCGAAGCCCTGGGCGGCGGTCGCGGGCGCGTCCGCCTTCACCTCGCGCCCCAGGAACCACTGGAGTGCGCAGGTGTTGGCGAGCTGGTCCAGGGCGCTGCCGGACAGCGTCACGGGACGGTCGCGGTCGCGCAGCGGCACGGCGCTGTGCGTCGGCTCGTACAGGCCCCACCACTGGTCGGGGTGGGCGGCCGGCACCAGCGGCTGGCCCTCGTCGTCGCGCAGCGCCGCCAGCTTCGCCAGCCGTTGCGCGGCGGCCGCCCGCAGCGCCGGGGTGGCGTCCGGGTCGACGGTGGTGGCGCGCAGTTCCGCGACCAGCGCGGCGACCGACAGCGGGCGGCGGGGGCGCCCGGTGACGTCCTGCGGCTCGACGCCCAGCTCGGTCAGAAAACGGGACGGCTGGTCGCCGTCGTCCGACGCGGCCTTGACGGCGGTGACCACCAGGCGCTCGCGGGCCCGGGTCGCCGCCACGTAGAACAGCCGGCGCTCCTCGGTGAGCAGCGCGCCCGGGGGCAGCGGTTCGGCCAGTCCGTCACGGCCGATCCGGTCCGCCTCCAGGAGCGAGCCCCGACGGCGCAGGTCGGGCCAGAGCCCTTCCTGCACACCGGCCACGACGACGAGCCGCCACTCCAGCCCCTTGGAACGGTGGGCCGTCATCAGGCGCACCGCGTCCGGGCGGACGGTCCGGCGGGTCAGGGTGTCGGCGGCGATGTCCTGGGCGTCCAGTTCCTCCAGGAAGTTCAGCGCGCCCCGGCCGCCGGTACGGGCCTCCGCGCGGGCGGCGGTCTCGAACAGCGCCACGACGGCGTCCAGGTCGCGGTCGGCGTTGCGGGCCGCCGCGCCGCCGCGCCGGGCGGTCCGCTCCAGCCGCTGCGACCAGGTGGGTGTGCCGTCCCAGAGCGTCCACAGGGCCTCTTCGGCGGTGCCGCCGCGCGCCAGCAGGACGCGGGTGGTGCGCAGCAGCTCGCCGAGCTGCCGTGCGCCCCGCGCGTACGCCGGATCGTGCGCGACCAGGCGCTCCGGTTCGGCGAGCGCCCGCGCGATCAGCTCGTCGGAGGGCCTCGGTACGTCCTGTCCGGCGGCCCGCTCCTCCTCCCGCAACGCCCGGCCGAGCCGGCGCAGGTCGGCGGCGTCCATACCGCCGAGGGGGGAAGTCAGCAGCTCTATGGCGGTTTCGGCGGAGAGCCCGGGGATGCCGGAGGACCCGGGGATGCCGGAGGGCCCGGAGAGTTCGGAGATCTCGGAGGGTCCGTGCGCCGCCTCGGGGGGCTGATCCCCCGATACGGCGGCGTCATCGGCAGCGTCATCGGCAGCGGTTTCGTCGGCGGAGGCCTCGTGGGCGGAGGCCTCGTCGTCGAGGGCCTCGTCGTCGGGGGCACCATCGGCAAGAGCCTCGTCGGCGAGGACGTCAACAGCGACAGCATCATCGACCGAGGCGCCATCAGCCGGGACACCCGCAGCCGGAGCACCAGCCGCAGTCACCCCCGCAGTCCCCCCGGCAGTCACCGCCGAAGCCGCCACCCGCAGGGCCGTCAGCAGCGGTGCCACCGCGGGTTCCTGCCGCAGCGGCAGCTCGTCGCCGTCGATCTCCAGGGGCACACCGGCCGAGGTCAGGGCCCGGCGCACGCCGGGGAGGGACCGGCCGCCGGCGCGTACCAGGACGGCCATGTCGCGCCACGGCACGCCGTCCTCCAGGTGCGCGCGCCGCAGGATGTCCGCGACGTTGTCCAGCTCGGCACCCGGTGTCGGGTACGTGTAGACCTCGACGCGGCCCCCGTCCCGTACCGCCGCGAGGTCGCGGTGCGCCCGCACCGCGCGGGCCGGCAGGCGGGTCAGCGGCATACGGGCGGTGAGCCGGCGTGTGGCCGCCAGGAGGGCCGCGCCCGAGCGGCGGGAGGTGCCGAGCACCTCGACCGGGGCCGGTGTGCCGTCCCTGTGCGGGAACGCCGCCGGGAAGTCGAGGATGCCGTTGACGTCGGCGCCGCGGAAGGCGTAGATCGACTGGTCGGGGTCGCCGAAGGCGACGAGCGTACGGCCGCCTCCGGCCAGCGCGGCGAGCAGCCGTGCCTGTGAGGCGTCCGTGTCCTGGTACTCGTCGACGAACACCGCGTCGTAGCGCGCGGCCAGCTGAGCCGCGACCTCGTCGCGCTCCGCCAGGAGTACCGCGCGGTGCACGAGTTCGGCGTAGTCCAGCATGCCCTGGGCGTCCAGTACGTCCAGGTACTCGGTGAGGAATCCGGCCGCCGCTCCCCAGTCGGGCCGCCCCGTACGGCGCGCGAAGTCGGCGAGCGCGTCCGGGCCCAGCCCCAGCTCGCGGCTGCGCGCAAGCACCGCGCGGACCTCGTCGGCGAAGCCGCGCGTCGTCAGGCAGGCCCGCAGTTCGTCCGGCCAGCGCACCCTGGCCCGCCCGGCGGCCGCCAGTCCGGCCTGCCCTTCGAGCAGCTCGCGCACGACGAGGTCCTGCTCGGGGCCCGACAGCAGCCGCAGCGGGTCGGCGAACAGGTCGGCGTCCTGGTGGGCCCGTACGAGCGCGTAGCAGTACGAGTGGAAGGTGGTGGCCTGCGGGGCGGCGGAGCTGCCCAGGCGGGCGGCGATCCGGTCCCGCAGTTCGACGGCGGCCTTGCGGCTGAAGGTCAGCACGAGGAGCCGTTCGGGGTCGGCACCGTCCCGTACCCGGCGGGCGACCGCCTCCACGAGTGTCGTGGTCTTGCCCGTACCGGGACCGGCGAGCACCAGCAGCGGCCCGGTGCCATGGTCAACCACAGCGCGCTGGCGTGCGTCCAAAGCAGGAGGGTCCGTCGGTCCCGGCCGGGTACGCACCAGTCGGTACGCGCCGGTGGCATCCCGCCGCGCCGACCGCCGGCGCGGCTGCGCGGACGGCACGGCCGAGGCCGAGGCCGAGAAGGAGGAACTCACGTGGTTCGCCGGTCCTGGGAGGAGGTGCTGGTCGTGGTGCGCACCGCGGTGCGGGGCGTGCCGGTGCGGCCACCGCGCCGGTCGCCGGGCGGCGGGGCGGTGGTGCGGGCCGTGCCCGACGCTACGCCAGGTGGCGCACGAGCCGCAGTCCGTCCCACGACGGTACGACGGATGCGTACGTCCGTGTCGGATACGCCGGACGGGTCAGGTGTACCGGAGGGGTCAGGTGCGCCGAACGGGACAGATGTACCGGACGGGTCAAGTGCGCCGAACGGGACAGGCGCGCCAGGTGCGCCGAACGGGTCAAGCCCGCCGGACAGGTCAGCAGCGCCCTACAGGCCGGATGCACCGAACCTCCCGGGACCACCGCGCGCCGGCCCCACGTCCCCCGAACGGCCGCCCCACGGAGTCACGCGCTCCCCTCCGGCACCCCACCGAACCCCGCGCGCCGCCCCCGCCACCCCCGGCCTCCCGCAGTCCCGGCCCCTCCCACGCTCACGTCCCCGGAATGCCGCGGCAACGGCGCCCTCAGCCGCCCGCCCCCGGATCGCTCCCGTCCCAGCGGGCCCGCCGCATGTCGAGGCGCGGGACGTGGCCCTCGGCGGACCGGGCGGCCTCGCGCAGCGGAGTGCCTTCCTCCCGGTAGTGCGCCATCGCGCGCAGCTCACTGCCCGGCAGGAACTGCCCGTCGGCGCGCACGACGCGCCACCACGGCACGGCGCCCCCGTACAGGGCCATCACCCGCCCGACCTGGCGCGGTCCGCCCACGGTCCGCCGGCCGCCGGTCCCCGGAGGGTCTTCGCCGGAGGGCGGCTCCTCCCCCGCGAGCCACTCGGCGACGTCGCCGTAGGTCATCACCCGCCCGGACGGAATCAGCTCCGCGACGCCGAGGACCCGTTCCGCGTATTCGGGGATCTCCTCGGCGCCGGGGCCGGGCGAGCCCTCCCCGGCGCCGGAGGCCCCGGCCGGGTCCCCGTCGCGCTCGCCGCCGCACTCGGGAATGTCTCCCGCTGTCCCACTCATTCGGCCCATCCTGCACCACACCACCGACAGTCCCGCCCCGCCCGCGCCGTGGCCCGCCGACGGCGTGCGCGGGCGGGCACGGGGGCGTATGTTCCGTTTCCCGGCCCTTCGAAATGCACCCTGATGCCCCCCACCGCCTCGCGGCCATGCCACCATCTTCCGGGCGGTGACTGGTGATACGAGATCAAAAAGAGACGGCCGAACAGCAGGGTGCGGTGCCTCCATGGGAGGCCGGCACCCCTGAGGCGCTGTCCTCCGCCACCCCCGCCCGGGGGGACGGAAAACCACGGGGGAAGCCGTCACAGGCTTCCGAGACCGAAAAGGCGAGCACGATCGAGAAGGCCGGAAGAGCCGACGAGTCCGCGACCCCGCAGGGGCCGGACCAGCCCCGCCGGGCCGACACGGCGACCGCTTCCACCGGAGCGGGGGACGCGGCAGAAGAGGAACGCACCGCCGACGGAGCGGCCGGCACCGACGTAGCGGAACGCGCCGCCGACGGAGCAGCCGGCACCGACGTATCCGGCACGACCGGCAAAGCCGCCAAATCTGCCAGACCCGCCCGCTCCGACAGGTCCGAACGGCCCGCCCCATCCCACGACCACGTGGGCAGCGAGTTCCACGTCGACCAGGTCTCCGGGGACGAGCCGCTGCTGCCGGCCCGTGTGCACCGCCCGTCCGACCTGATGCGCCTGCTCCTCGGCATCGTCGGCATCGCGCTGGTGCTGCTGCTGGCCACCTTCGCGCACGGCACGACCCAGGGTCTCCAGCGCGACATCGGCGAGGGCGCCGGGATGGCGCCGCGGCTGCTGATCAACTTCGCCGGGCTGGCGTCGAGCGTGGCCGTACTGATCGTGCCGGTGGCCTTCGCCGTCGAACGGCTGATCAAACGGGACGGGCTGCGGATCGCGGACGGTGTGCTGGCCGCGGTCCTCGCGCACGGCGTCTCGCTCGCCACCGATCTGTGGGTCGCCGAGGCCGCCCCGAAGTCCATCCAGGTCGCGCTGACGCAGCCGCTGGCCAACGGCGGGCTGACCCCGCCGGTGCACAGTTATCTCGCGCCGGTCATCGCGTACATGACCGCGGTGGGGATGTCGCGGCGCCCGCGCTGGCGGGTGGCGATGTGGTGCGTGCTGCTGCTCGACGCCTTCGCCGTGCTCGTGGGCCGCTACACGACGCCGTTCGCCATCGTCACCACCATCCTCATCGGCTGGACGGTGGCCTTCGGGACGCTCTACGCGGTGGGCTCGCCCAATGTGCGGCCCACCGGCCAGAACCTCCTCGCCGGCCTGCGCCGGGTCGGTTTCCACCCGGTCAGCGCGGTGCGCGCCGAGGACATCGGCAACCCCGAGCACCCGGAGCACGCCGACCGCGGCCGCCGCTACATCGTCACCCTGGAGGACGGCCCGCCCATCGACGTGACCGTCGTGGACCGCGAGCGGCAGGCCCAGGGCTTCTTCTACCGCGTCTGGCGGCGGCTGTCGCTGCGCGGCATCAATCAGCGCCGCAGCCTGCAGTCCCTGCGCCAGGCGCTGGAGCAGGAGGCGCTGCTGGCGTACGCGGCCATCGCGGCCGGTGCCAACGCGCCGAAGCTGATCGCCACCTCCGAGCTGGGCCCGGACGCCGTGATGCTCGTATACGAGCACATCGACGGCCGGCCGATGGACTCGCTGCCGGACGAGGAGATCACCGGCGAGCTGATGCGCAACGCCTGGCGGCAGGTGGCGGCGCTCCAGTCGCGGCGGATCGCGCACCGGCGCCTGGTGGGTGACGCCCTCCTGGTGGATCGTTCCGGCAGGATTTTCCTGACCGATCTGCGCGGCGGTGAGATCGCGGCGGGCGACCTGGTGCTGCGGATGGACATCGCGCAGCTGCTGACCACGTTCGCGCTGCGGGTCGGCGCCGAGCGGGCGGTGGCCGCCGCCCTCGACGCGCTCGGCCCGGACGCGGTCGCCGACAGCCTGCCGCTGCTCCAGCCGATCGCCCTCAGCCGCACCACCCGGTCCACGCTGCGTCAGCTGGCGCGCGAACGCTCCGCGCGGGAGCGCGAGGCGGTCCTGGAGGCGTCGCGCGCCGCCAAGGAACGCAAGGCCGCCGAGGCGGCCCGGCGGGAGGGCGCGCACGCCGAGGCGGGGCCGGGCAACCGCAAGGCGCAGCGCGCCGAGAAGCACGCCGAGCGGCGGGCGGTCGACGAGGCGCTGGAGGAGGCCCGCGAGGAGGACCTGCTGTCGCAGATCCGCCAGCAGGTGCTGCTGATCCGGCCGACGGCGCCGGTCGAGCCGGCCCGCCTGGAACGGGTCCGGCCGCGCACCCTCGTCAGCTGGATCGCCGGTGTCTTCGCCGCGTACTTCCTGCTCTCGCAGATCACCCACGCCAACTTCGGCCAGGTCGTCGGCGAGGCCCAGTGGCTGTGGGTGGTGGCGGCGATGGCCTTCTCGGCGCTGACCTACCCGGCGGCGGCGATGAGCCTGCTCGGCTTCGTACCGGAGAAGGTGTCCTTCCTGCGGGCGGCCATCGCGCAGGTGGCGGGCAACTTCGTCAAGCTGGTCGCGCCCGCCGCGGTGGGCGGCGTGGCGCTCAACACCCGCTTCCTGCAACGCTCCGGCATCCGGCCCGGTCTGGCGGTGGCGAGCGTCGGCGCGTCCCAGCTGTTCGGCCTCGGCTGCCACATCGTGCTGCTGCTGACCTTCGGCTATCTGACCGGCACCGAGCGCACGCCGTCGCTGTCGCCGTCCCGCGCGGTCATCGCGGGCCTGCTGACGGCCGCCGTGCTGGTGCTGGTGGTCACCGCCGTGCCGGTGCTGCGCAAGTTCATCGCCACGCGCGTACGGTCGCTGTTCGCGGGCGTGGTGCCGCGGATACTCGACGTCCTCCAGCGCCCGAAGAAGCTGGCGGTCGGCATCAGCGGCACGCTGCTGCTCACGGCGGCGAACGTGATGTGCCTGGACGCCTCGATCCGCGCGTTCGGCGGTGGCGGGCAGCTGAGTTACGCGGCCATCGCGGTGGTGTTCCTCGCGGGCAACGCGGTGGGGTCGGCGGCGCCCACCCCCGGCGGTGTGGCGGCCATCGAGACGGCGCTGACCGGCACCCTGACGCTGGCCGGGCTCACCCCGGACATCGCCTTCCCCGCGGTGCTGCTCTTCCGGCTGATGACGTTCTGGCTGCCGGTGCTGCCGGGCTGGATCTCCTTCACGCACCTGACCCGCAAGGGCCAGATCTGAACCGAGGGTCCGAGCCGGACACCCCGTACGAGCCGGACACCCCGTACGGCGAAGGGGCCGCGGCCCGTACGGCAAAGGGTCCGCACACCACCTGGTGTGCGGACCCTTGTGCGCGGTGCGGCCGGGAGCCGGTCAGTAGACCGGCTTCTCCGGCTCGACCGTGTTGACCCAGCCGATGACGCCGCCGCCGACGTGCACCGCGTCCGCGAAGCCCGCGGACTTCAGGACGGCGAGCACCTCGGCGGAGCGGACGCCCGTCTTGCAGTGCAGGACGATCTTCTTGTCCTGCGGGAGGTCCTGGAGGGCGCTGCCCATCAGGAACTCGTTCTTCGGGATCAGCTTGGCGCCGGGGATCGAGACGATCTCGTACTCGTTCGGCTCGCGGACGTCGATGATCTCGATCTTCTCGTCCGTGTCGATCCACTCCTTGAGCTGCCGGGGAGTGATCGTGGAGCCGGCCGCCGCCTCCTGGGCCTCTTCGGACACGACGCCGCAGAAGGCCTCGTAGTCGATGAGTTCGGTGACGGTCGGGTTCTCGCCGCAGATCGCGCAGTCGGGGTCCTTGCGGACCTTGACCTGGCGGTACGTCATCTCCAGCGCGTCGTAGATCATCAGGCGGCCGACCAGCGGGTCACCGATGCCGGCTAGCAGCTTGATCGCCTCGTTGACCTGGATGGAGCCGATGGACGCGCACAGGACGCCCAGCACGCCGCCCTCGGCGCAGGAGGGGACCATGCCGGGGGGCGGGGGCTCCGGGTACAGGCAGCGGTAACAGGGGCCGTGCTCGCTCCAGAAGACCGAGGCCTGGCCGTCGAAACGGTAGATCGAGCCCCAGACGTACGGCTTGTTCAGCAGCACGCAGGCGTCGTTGACCAGGTAACGGGTGGCGAAGTTGTCCGTGCCGTCGACGATCAGGTCGTACTGGGCGAAGAGGTCCATGACATTGGTGGAGTCGAGGCGCTCTTCGTGCAGGTTGACCGTGACGTACGGGTTGATGCCCAGCACCGTGTCCTTGGCGGACGCGGCCTTGGAGCGGCCGATGTCCGCCTGGCTGTGGATGATCTGGCGCTGGAGGTTGGACTCGTCGACCTCGTCGAACTCCACGATGCCGAGGGTGCCGACGCCCGCCGCGGCCAGGTACATCAGCGCGGGCGAGCCCAGTCCGCCGGCGCCGACGCACAGCACCTTGGCGTTCTTCAGCCGCTTCTGCCCGTCCATCCCGACATCCGGGATGATCAGGTGGCGGGAGTACCTGCGGACCTCGTCGACGGTGAGCTCCGATGCGGGCTCGACCAGGGGTGGCAGCGACACGGGGACTCCGTTTGTCGGTATCTCGATGGGCGACCCCCCGCCCCGGGGCACCCCGGAGCAAGGGACGGTGGTCTTCCCGTAACACTGCCACGCCCTTCTTCATTCCGAGACACCAGGTCCGATACGCGAGACGAATGTGTCCCAGTAGCCGGGCAGCGACTCCCAGGCGCTCCCTCCGTGGTCGATGCGGTCGGTGAAGTAGACCGTTCCGGCGCCCTGCCAGCGGGCGATGCGCAGGGCTTCTTCCAGGTGGGTGCCGGGGACGCCGTGCACGAGGTGGCAGAAGCGCTCCGCCGGGTGTTCGGCGGTCCACTCCGCCACCTGTGACCAGCGGTAGTCGGACCAGCGCCCGGCGAAGGTGACGAGCTGGTCGGCGACCTCCGCGTAACCGGGGTACGGGTGGCGGCCGTGCCCGGTGACGAGGTGCGCGCCGTCCCGGAGGGCCCGCAGGGTGGTGGTCAGCCGCCGGGTCCCGGGCAGCAGTGTCCGGTCCGTGGGACAGCGGTCCAGATAGAAACCGTCGACCTTGTACCAGTCCAGGAAGCGGTGCGCGTCGGAGACCAGCTCGCCGAACGGACGGGCGCCGTGCCCCATATCGAGGTGGCCCAGCAGCCGGGCCCCCGCGTCCCGCAACTGGGCGGCGGCGGGCAGGCAGTACGGATCGGGCCGCACCCCCGGCCCGCGTGCGACGTCGAGCACCACCCAGTGCAGCGCCGCCGCGCCGCCGCGCGCCCCCGGGGCCCGGCGTGCGGGCCCGGTGCAGGCCGCCCCCCGGGACAGGCGCAGCACCTCGGCCCACTCGGCGGGCGCCAGCAGCGGGTGGGCGAACCCCGGGACGCCGACGCCGAGCGGCGCGGCTCCGGTCACGGTGGGCCCGGCGCCCACGGACGTCGTCAGATACGACATGCGGCCTCCATCCAGATGTCGGCGAGGGACTCCTCCAGCCCGATCCGCGGCCGCCATCCCAGTCGGTCGCGGGCGGTGCGCACGTCCGCCTGCTGCCAGCTCCCGCACCCGTCCGGATAGGGATACGCAGGGGGCACGGTCCCGTGTTCAGAGGCCGGGCCGGGGATGGCGAGACGTGCCGCGGCGGGGCCGCCGCCCGCGTAGCCGGGCGGGGTGTCCAGTTCGTGGAGCGACCCGCCGAACCCGGCGACTCGTGCGAGCAGGGCGGCGGCCTCGCGCAGCCGTACGGCGTGCCCCGTACCGATGTTGACCACACCCTGCGCGGCGGAGAGCGAGGCGGCGTGCACGGCCCGCGCCACGTCCCGTACGTCCACGAAGTCACGCTGCACGCCCAGGCCGCCCAGCTTCAGCTCGTTGTCCCCGGCCTGCATCGCGCGCCGCATCGCCTCGGCGAGGCGGCCGAGCGGCGAGCCCGCCGGGGTGCCCGGACCGACCGGGGAGAAGACCCGCAGCACGACGGCGTCCAGGCCGGAGCCGAGGACGAGTTCGGTGGCGGCCAGCTTGCTGACGCCGTACGGGCCGCCGGGCCGCGGGACGGCGTCCTCGGCGGTCGAGGAGCCGGGCTGCGAGGGCCCGTACTCGGAGGCGCAGCCCAGGTGCACGAGCCGGGCGCCGCAGCTGCTGCGCCGCAGCGACTCGCAGACGGTGGCGACCGCGACGGTGTTGTGCCGGGTCAGGTCGCGGGCACCGCCGCGGGTGGTGCCCGCGCAGTTGACGACCACGCCGGGGTGGACGGCGTCCAGGAAGCGGGTCAGCGCGCCCGGACTGCCGGAGGCCAGGTCGAAGCGGACGTCCGCGTCGTCGCCGCGCCCGAGGGCGGTCAGCTGGACGGCGGGGTCGGCGAGCAGCCGGTCGGCGACATAGCGCCCGAGGTACCCGTTGGCACCGATGAGCAGCACCCTCATCGCGCGACCCCCCGGTCCCGGTGTGCTTCGGTGGGATGGACGTTCATGATGTCGTTCTCCTCATGCGGTGGGTTGCGGACGGGATGCGGCACCGGCAGCGATGACCGCCGCCGCGGGGGCCGGGCGGTGGCGGTGTACGCCGCGTGAACGGTGGCGGGCGTCCGGACGGTGAGGGCCGGCGCCATGGGAGCGCCGGCCCTGCGGAGGCCTGCGCGCCCGCCGGGGGTGATGGCGTGCGCGCAGGCGGCGATGGCACGCGCGCCGGGAGTGGTGGCGTGCGTGCCGGGAGAAGCTGCGTGCGTATCGCGGGTGGCGACGTGTGCGGGGTCACGGCCGGTCCGCCTCCGCCGGTACGGCGGCGGGGGCCGCGGCGGGGGCCGGTGCGTGCGCCGAGGCGCCGGTGAGGGCGCGCAGCGCGTACAGCAGCAGGCCGAGGGCGGGCAGAGCGCAGGCGACGGCCGGTACGGCGGCCGGGCCGAGGTGGGTGACGGCGGCCTCGACGGGCCTGCCCAGCGGCGCCAGGCCCGGCAGCCGGGCGGCCAGGACGCAGGCCAGGGCGGCGGCTTCCAGCGCGACGGCTGCGGCCGGGCCCGCTGTGGCGGCGGCCGGGAAGCCGTGCCGGGCGAGCAGCCGCGCCAGGAAGAGCAGGGCGCCGAGGGCCGATGCGGCGGCCACCGGGCCCGCTCCCCCACCGCCGCCGACCGCATCCACGGTGGCCGCCAGGGCGAGCAGCGCCGCGAGCTGCATCGTGGCCGCGGCCAGCAGCAACGGCCGTACGCCGGAGGCGAATGCGGTCAGGCACCGGCTGTCCGCCAGCCTGCGGCGCGCGCGGGCCGCGAACCAGTGCGCGCACCAGGCGGCGGGCACGACGGCGCACGTAAGGGCCAGGGCGGTGGTGGTGGCGAACTGAGGCTGTACGTAAGGGAAGTCCGGTCCCCCGGCGAGGATCTGGCGCAGCAGCCAGTCGCCGCACAGCGCGTATCCGGCCAGCCAGCACGTCCACAGTGCGGCTGCGCGGGCGGACGGATACCGCGCGCGCAGCGGGCCGTGGCGGACACACAGGCGCAGGGCGAGGGCGACCAGGCCCGTTCCGGTCAGTGCGACGGCCTTTTGTACGAGTCCGGTTGACGGACCGTCAATCAGTCGGCCCGGTACGGGCGTGGACGCGTCACCCGCGGCGGTGACGGCGGCCACGGTCGCGGCGCACACCGCGCCGGGCAGCAGATGCAGCACCGCACGGACGCCTCTGCCCCGTCGTACGGGGCCGGGGGCGGGCACGGTGGGTGGGGGGGCCTCGGCGCGCGGGACCCGGGCGTACAGCTCCTCGGCCAGCGAGAAGACGTCGCGGTGCCGGAAGCGGGCGGCCGTGCGGTCGGTGACGCCGTGCGCCTCCAGCCCGGCGGCGATCTCCATCGGGTCGACGGCCCGTTCGCACAGCGTCCGGTGCTGATGCATCAGCGTCTTCACGGGGTCGGCCGGGCCGCGCCGGGACGGCCGGACGGGCGTGTCGCGTAGGGGCAGGGGGGTTGGGGCGGCGGTGGGCCGGGGGCGAGGGGGCGTCCTCGGGTCCGGGGTGGCGGATGGCTGCGGGTCCGGCCCTGGTTCCGGCCCCGGTTCCGAAGCGGTGGAGGGCTGCGGGTCCGTGCCCGGTTCCGGCCCCGGTTCCGAAGCGGTGGAGGGCCGGACGTCCGTGCCCGGCTCCGGGACGGCGGTGGGCCGGAGGCCCGTTCCCGCTTCCGGGGCCGCGCCGGTACCGGTCTCGGCTGTCGTCACGGTCGGGCTCCTCTCTGGCGGTCGGTACCGGCGGAGACTCCGGCGGTGGTTCCGGCTCCGGCTCCGGCCCCAGCTCCGGCCCCAGCCCCAGCTCCGGCCCCGGCTCCGGCGGCGGCTCGTTCGGTGGCCGGGGGGCGCGCGCTCTTCTCGACCGCGGGGCGTGCGCTTCCGGTGGCATGCGCGGTCGTGTGCCGCGCGCCGTCCCCGGCCGGGTCCGGAGCCGCCCAGCTCGGTGCGCGGCCCGTCGGCGGCGCGGCCTGTGCGGCGCCGCGCGCCACGGCCCAGCGGCCCGGGACGCGGGACTCGGCGGGCCGGGTGAAGAGGCGGGGCGCACCGTCCCCGCCCGGCCCTGCGGCAGCGGCGGGGCGGCGCGGCGCGTGGGACATCAGCTCCAGGTAGATGCCACGAAATGCCGCGATGTTCTGCTCCACCGTGAACAGTTCGAGTGCGCGGGCGCGTGCGGCGGCGCCCAGCCGGGCGCGGCGGCCGGGGTCGCGGAGCAGCGCCAGGCACGCGTCGGCCAGCGCGCGCGGGTTGCGGGGCGGCACGACCAGGCCCGTACCGCCGATGACTTCGCAGACCGCTCCGGCGTCGGTGGAGACCGAGGCGCGACCGCTGAGCATCGCCTCCACCAGGGAGCGCGGGAACCCTTCGGACACGCTGGAGAGGACCACCACCGAACCGGCCGCGTAGGCGTCCTGCGGGCGTGGCATGTCGGGGCCGCCGATCTCGTCGAAGGAGACCGGGTTGTCACCGTCGCTCTGCGCGTCGGCGGCTTCGTCGGGGAAGAGCTGGGCGGCCAGCGCCCGGCAGTGCGCCAGGTAGGCGGGGTCCTCCGGGCCGGGCCCGGCGGCGCCGACGATGCGGAGCGTGGCGTCGGGTGCGGCCCGGTGGACGCGCGCGAAGGCGTGCAGCAGCGAGACGAGGTCCTTGGCGGGTTCGACGGTGCCGGTCCACACCAGCGTGGTGGAGCGGTCGGCCGCGGCGTCCGGGACGGCGGCGAAGCCGGTCGCGTCCATGCCCGGGTACACCGTGCGCAGGCGCTCCCGGTCCGCGCCGCAGCGCTCCTGCCAGTGCCGGGTGTGGGCGTTGCCGGGGGTGACGAGTGCGGCCTGGGCGTACGTCTCGGTGGCCAGCGCGGTGTCGAAGGCGCCCAGCAGAGCGCGGACGGGGGCGCTCAGGTGCGCGCCGGAGCGCGCGAGGTAATGCTCGCGCAGGCGCACGCCGTACTCGGTGAGCAGGAAGGGCGTACCGAAGAAGCGTTTGGCCAGCAGACCGGGGAGGGCGGCGGCTCCGCCGGCCGTGGCGTGGCAGAGGTCGGCCGCGGCGAGCCCGCCGGAGTCGCTTCCGGAGGGGTGCGCGGCGTCGCCGTACCAGTCCAGGGAGAGGGGCCGCAGGGCGCGTTCCAGCTCTTCGGTCACGGTCAGCAGGTCGCCCACGCGGGCGCCGTGCGCGGCACGCAGCGCGCCGGGGGTGCGGCAGGCGCTCTCCAGGATGCGTACGGCCTGTTCGGAGCGGAGGAGTTCGGGCAGACCGCCGTGGTCACGGGCGAGTTGCGCGAGTCCGTAGAGCCCGGCGGCGAAACGGTCCGCCTGGGCTGCGCCGTCCCCGTCACCGGCCGCCGACGTCGCGCACGGACAGGCCGGGCCGCCGGGTGCCTCCGCCGCGGTGAACCCCGCCGCGAGAGCGCCGAAGCACTCCGCGAACCGCCCCCGCGCACGCCGTCCGCGCGCCCCGGCGCGCCGCCCCGCGGGCCGCCATCGCAGCGCGCCGGGCAGCTCCCCGTACAGCGGCGCGGTCCGCGGCTCGCGGGCCCGGCCCGGCCCGCTCCCGCGAGCGTCCGCGGGGCCGCTGTCGAGGGTGTAGACCTCGAATACGTGGCCGGGGAGCCCGCGCACGAGCCGGTCGCGCCACGGACGCGTCTCACCGGACGCATCCGGGCCGCCACTCTCGGTGAGCAGAGCGATCCGCACGAGCGCACCCCGTTCTTCCTGATCGGCGTCCAACGACGGCGGCCGCCCCGGGAGGCCCGCCGCTACCTGCAGGAAGAAGCTACGCAGAGATTCCGGTGACACGGCGGACGGTTGTCCGTCGCGCCACCGGAAGGGGTGAAGAGACGTAACTTTCCACCCCGGTGGGCGTTCTGGCGCGCTATGTGACCGTCACGCCGCGGCGCGCAGCGCCCGCCGCCCGGCCGACACCTCCGGGTCGAGTACGGGCACCGCCGCCAGCAGGCCCTTCGTGTACGGGTGCCGGGGGCGTTCGTACACCTCGCCGGTGGCGCCCTCCTCCACGATGCGTCCGTCGCGCATCACCGCGACCCGGTCGCTCACCGCCCGTACCACCGCCAGGTCGTGCGCGATGAAGACCAGCGCGAGGCCCAGTTCCCGCCGCAGTTCGCCGAGGAGGTCGATGACCTGCGCCTGCGTGGTGACGTCCAGTGCCGAGACCGGCTCGTCGCAGACCAGCAGCCGGGGGCCGGGGGCGAGCGCCCGCGCGATGCCGACGCGCTGCCGCTGTCCGCCGCTGAACTCGTGCGGATAGCGGTGGTACCAGGCCGGGTCCAGGCCGACCCGCTCCAGCAGCTCGCACGCCCGGCGCACGACGCGCGCGTCGTCCCGGTCGCCGGCCGCGCGCAGCGGGTCGGCGACCGATTCTCCGATGCTGCGCCGCGGGTTGAGCGAGGAGACCGGGTCCTGGAAGACCATCTGCAGTTCGCTGCGGAACGGGCGCAGTTGACGGTCGCCGAGGGTCCCGATGTCGCGGCCCTGGTAGCGCAGCGTCCCGGCGGTCGGGTCCAGCAGCCGTACGAGCATCCGCCCGAGCGTCGTCTTGCCGCTGCCGGATTCCCCCACGAGGCCGACGGTCTCCCCTTCCCGTACGGTCAGGGAGACCTCGTCGACCGCGGTCGTACGGTGCCTCCGTCCGCCGAACTCGCGCCGCAGCCCGACGGCTTCGAGCAGCACGCCGTCGCCGCTGCCCGTGCCGCGCACGGCACGCGCGGCCGGCTGCTCCGCTTCCACCCTCGGCACCGCCGCCAGCAGCTCCTTCGTGTACGGCTCGCGCGGCGTGCGCAGCACCTCGCCGACCGGGCCGTGTTCCACGGCCCGGCCCCCGCGCATCACGAGCACCTCGTCCACGCTTCCGGCGACCACGCCGAGGTCGTGGGTGACCAGGAGCAGCCCCATGCCGGTCTCCGCCCGCAGGTCGTGCAGCAGGTCGAGGATCTGCGCCTGGACCGTGACGTCCAGCGCGGTGGTGGGCTCGTCAGCGATCAGCAGGCGCGGTTCGCAGGCGAGCGCCATGGCGAGCAACGCGCGCTGGCGCATGCCCCCGCTGAACTCGTGGGGCCGCGAGCGGGCTCGCCGGGGGGCGTCCGCGATGCCCACGCGCTCCAGCACCTCGACGGCGCGGGCGCGTGCCGCGCGCCGCGAGACGTCCGGCCGGTGCACCCGGTGCACCTCGGCGATCTGGTCGCCGATCGCGTAGTACGGGTCGAGCGAGGACAGCGGGTCCTGGAACACCATGGCGGCCCGGCCGCCGCGCAGGCGCCGCAGCTCGCGCTCGTCCGCCGCCCGTACGTCCGTACCGGCGACGCGGACCGTGCCGCGGACCCGCGCCCCGGTCCCCCGGTGCAGATCCAGCAGCGCCGCCGCGACGGTGGACTTGCCGGATCCGGACTCGCCGACGATGCCCAGGGCCCGGCCCGCGGCCAGCGAGAAGGAGAGGCCGTCCACGGCCTGCACGACAGACGACATGGCAGCGGGCACGGCAGAGGGCATGGCAGCCGACTCGGCAGAGGGCTCGGCACCGGGCACTGCGGCCACGTCGCCCCCGGCGCCGGGTCCCCCTCCCCCGGCCCGGCCACCCCCGGCCCGGCCGCCCCCGCCCCCGCCCCCGCCGGGAAAGGCCACCGACAGATCCCGGACCTCCACCAGGAGGTCCGGCGCCGCTCCGGATGTGTGCTCGGAGGTCATGTCAGGGCCACCCTTCGGTCGGCGAGTGCGTAGAGGATGTCCGCCACGACGTTGGCGACGACGACGGCCGCGCCGGTGCCCAGCACGACGCCGACGACCACGGGCAGGTCGACGACGCGCACCGAGTGGACCAGGAGCTGTCCGATGCCGGGCAGTCCGAAGAGTTCCTCGGTGAGCATCGCGCCGCCGAACATCGTGCCCAGGTCGAGCGCGGTGAGCGCGATGACGGGCGGCAGCGCGCCGCGCAGCGCGTGCCGGGTCACGACGGAACGTTCCCGCACGCCGTACGCGCGGAAGGTGCGGATGTGGTCCTCGGCCAGCGTCTCCAGCGTCGAGGAGCGGGTCAGCCGGGCGTACTTGGCGGATTCCAGCAGCGCCAGCGCCGTCCAGGGCAGCAGCAGATTCCAGGCCCACTGCTCGGGGTCCTCGGACAGCGGGACGTAGGAGGGGAACGGCAGCCACCGCAGGTACGCGCAGAAGACCATCAGCAGCAGAAGCCCGGTGATGAAGACCGGGGTGGCCGTGCCGACGAGGGTCAGGCCGGTCAGGACGCGTTCCGTCGTACCGCCGCGGCGCAGCGCGGACAGCAGGCCGGTGCCGACGCCCAGCAGCAGCCAGAGCACCATCGAGCCGAGGGCGAGGGACGCGGTGACCGGCAGCCGCTCGTTGAGCAGCTCGGTGACGGGGGTGCTGTTCTGGTACGAGAGGCCGAGGCAGGGCGCGTCGCAGTGCAGTACGGCGGTGCCGGACGAGAAGTCGCGGCCGGCCACCAGCCCCTGGAGGAAGTGCAGGTACTGGGTCAGGACGGGCGCGTCCAGCTCCAGCCGTTCGCGGACCTGCTGGATCTGGGCGGGGTTGCAGCGCGGGCCGCAGGCCAGTTTGGCCGGGTCGCCGGGCGCGACGTAGAAGAGCGCGTAGACGGCGACGGTCAGCAGGAAGAGGACCAGGATCGCGCCGCCGAGACGGCGCAGTGCGTAGCCGGTCATACGGCCGCCTCCTTCTCGCGCTGTTCATGGGCGGCGTCCGCGGAGGGGCCCTTGCGGCCCGCCCGGGTGCCGACCCGCAGCCGGGACCGCTCGCGCGGGTCCAGCGCCGTACGGACCGCGTCGCCCAGCACCGTGAACGCGAGCACGGTCACCAGCAGGCAGGCCGCCGGGAGCAGGACGTACGTCGGGTCGGCCCGGAACCAGGTCGTCGCGGACGACAGCATCTGCCCCCAGGACGCGGTGGGCGGCCGGACGCCGATGCCGAGGAAGGACAGTGACGCCTCGACGACGATGTTGCCGGGCACCAGGACCGCCGCGTAGGTGATCACCGGCGCGGCGAGCGACGGCAGCAGTTCGCGCCGTGCCACGCGCAACGGCCCGGAGCCGCCGAGCCGGGCCGCCGCCACGTGGTCCAGCTTCTTCAGGGCCAGCGTGCGGGCGCGCACGATCCGGGAGGTGCCGAACCAGTTGAGCAGCCCGATGACCAGCACCAGCAGCAGCGGGCGCGGGAAGTCGGCGGGCACGATCGCGGTCAGCGAGATCGCGATGACGAGCATGGGCAGCGCGGTCAGCACCTCGGTGAACCGCGAGAGCACCTGGTCGGCGAGCCGGTTGCCCAGCCCGGCCGCGAGGCCGACCACCAGGCCGATCAGGACCTGTACGGCCGTGGCGCCGAGGGCGATGAGCAGCGAGACGCGGGCCCCGTACAGCAGCCGGGCGAACATGTCCCGGCCGGTGCCGGGCTCGACACCCAGCCAGTGGTCGCCGCTGATGCCGCCGTACGACCCGAGGGGGACGCCGCCGCGCGCCGAGTCGATCAGGCCGTCGTGGTACGTGGTGGGGTCCTGGCCCTCCAGCGCCGCCAGCAGCGGGGCGCCGAGGGCGAGCAGGACGAGGGCGAGCAGGACGGCGGCGGAGGCCACGGCCGCGGGACGCCGCCGCAGCCTCCGCCACACCGTGCTGTTCCGAGGGAGTGTCGGGCCGGTCGTCGTCACTTGACCGCTACCTGGGAGATGTCCAGCACGCCGTCCCAGTCACTGATGACGATGTTCTTGACGTCCTTGCCGTACAGGCGCTTGTAGACGGGGTGGAAGAGCGGCACGGACAGGGCCTGCGCGCCGATCTTCTTGTCCAGCGCGCCCCACCGGGTGGCTGCCGCACCCAGGTCGGTCAGCTTGTTGATCTCGTCGATCTCGTGGTTGACCGCCGGGTCGTCGAGCTGCGCGTGGTTGAAGTTGAAGGCGTCGCGGACGATCTGCCGACCGTCGAAGATGGGCGCGAGGAAAGGGCCGCCGGACGGCCAGTCGGCGCCCCAGCCGCCGATGAACAGGCCCGGCTCGTCGTCGACGCTGTGCACCTTCTCCTTGTAGTCGTTGTCCTCCAGGCCCTGGAGGCGGACGGTTATCCCGGCCTTCTTGAGGGCTTCCTGGACGGCGGTGGCGATGTCCGGGCTGGTCTCGAAGTTCTTGGCGGTGGAGTGGGTGAGGGTGATGTTCAGCCCGTTCCCGTATCCGGCTTCCTTGAGCAGTTCCTTCGCCTTCGCGGGATTTCCGGTACGGCCCGCCGGGAACGGGTCGTACGGAGTGTGACCGAAGGATTTTCCGTTCGGCAGGAAAGTGGTGGCGGGTTCGGCGAGCGCGGAGCCGCCCGCGGCGTTCACCACGCTCTGCCGGTTGACGGCGTAGGCGACGGCCTGGCGCACCTTCGGATTGTCGAAGGGCTTCACCTTCGGGTTGAAGGCGAGGTAGTTGGTGTAGCCGAAGTGGCCGGTGCCGACCCGCTTGCCGAGTCCCTCGTCGCCGCTGATCTGGGCGAGTTCGGCCGGGCCGAGGTTGGTGTCGGTGGTCACCGCGGCGGCGTCCGGACCGGCGCCGGTGGCCAGCCGCTGGTTGACGACCGCGGAATCCAGGCCGGATTTCACGTCGATGGTGTCGGGATAGGCGTGCCGTTCGGAGTCGGTCTTCGCGGACCAGTGCGGATTGCGTTCCAGGACGAGGTGTTCGCCGTCCCCGGTGTTCTTGACGACCTTGTACGGGCCCGAGGAGACCGGGTGTTCCTCGTATTTCGTCCCGGTGTCCTTCGCGCGGGGCACCGGCGCGAACTGTGTCTGCGTGGCGAGCAGCGGGAATTCGCCTTCGGGCTTCTTCAGGTGGAAGACGAGGGTCTTCTCGTCCGGGGTCTCGATGGACTTGAGCCCGTCCTTGCTCTTGTCCTTGTACGGGCCCTGGTAGCTTTCGCCGCCCACCAGCCAGTCCCGCAGATACGGGGCGCCGCCGGAGAGTTCGGCGGCGAAGGAACGCTCGATGCCGTATTTGACGTCGGCGCTGGTGATCGGCGAGCCGTCCTCGAACTTCAGCCCGTCCTTGAGCGTGTAGGTCCACACCGTGGCGTTCTCG
Source organism: Streptomyces sp. CB02923 (assembly GCF_001905005.1). Taxonomy (GTDB): domain Bacteria; phylum Actinomycetota; class Actinomycetes; order Streptomycetales; family Streptomycetaceae; genus Streptomyces. Next base: position 713,819 of record NZ_LWKZ01000001.1, read on the forward strand.
CTGGGCCGTCCGGTGTCGGTGGCGAGGTCCGGTACGGCCTTGGCGCCGGCCGCGCCGTTCTCCCGGTTGCGGGTGGTCAGCGTACGGAAGACGAGGGTCGGTACCTTGCCGCCGCCGGAGGTGTAGAGGCGCGCCGGGTCGAAGTCGGTCTGGGGTTTGGAGTTCAGCACGGTGAGCGTGCCGCCCTTGGCGGGCGCGGCGCCCGCGCCGTCACCCGCCGCGGTGTCCTTGGGGCCGCAGGCGGTGGCGCCGGCGGCCAGCGCGACGGTCACCGCGGCGGCGGCCACGCGTCTGGCGGTGGGAAGGCGGCGGTCACGGGACGGCTCGGCCATGGCAGTTGGGTGCCTTTCGCAGCAGGACGTACCCGCGGGGAAGGCGGCAGCAGGAGCGCGACGAGGCGCGGGACCGCCCCTGCGGACACGTTCGGGTGAGATACGTGGATACGCGGGGGATGCCCCGGCCCGAGGTCACATGGCGCCGCGTTTCACGGCCCCGGGGTACGCGGGCCGTCGCGGCGCGCTTCCGCGCGGCCGGGGACGGGCCTCAGCGACAGCGGATGTCGGCCACGGACTGCGCGGACACACCGATCAGCGCCAGCTCGAAAGCGGCGTGTTCGAAGGCGGTGGCAGGGCGCGGCATGTCCCGAAGACTCCACGAATGTGCGCTCGCTGGCAAAGGTGTCCCATGATGAGAGACGGAGCGTTCCACATCGCGGACCAGCGCTCTCGCGTCACGGGCCGCCACGACCGGGTCGCGGTCCGGCACGACCGCGTCGCGGTCCGGCCCGGCGCTCCCGACCGCTGCTCCGGCCCGGCGGCGCGCCCGCTCCGTACCCCGGTTCCGGCGCGCCCCTCCCGGCGCACCCGTCCCGTACCCGGCCGGGCATCCCGGATCAGTGCCCGTCGGGGTACGGCCAGGCGTTGGGACGGCAGGTCGCGTCGCCGGTCGTCAGGAACTTGGTCTGCTGCATCATCACCGGCGCCAGGGCGCCCTGGCGCGCACAGCTCTCGTGGTTGTGGCCGAGCCGGTGGCCCACCTCGTGGTTGATGAGCATCTGCCGGTACGCGTGCATCTTCTCCGGCCCGTAGGTCTTGGCGCCCTGCGCCCACCGGTACGCGTTGATCATGACGCGCTCGGTCGCCGCCGAGTCGCACGACACGTTGTCCTCGGTCGTGTCGAGCCCGGACTTGGCGCACCACTTGGCGGTGAGCGCCGGACCGGCCAGGGTGATGACGAAGTCGGCGTCGCCGGACCCCACCCGCTCGAAGGTGCGTTGCCCTCCGTGCGCCCAGCTCCGCTCATCGTTGAGGGTCTTCTGCACCGCGTCGGCGAACAGCTGCCCGTCGAGGCCCGTGCCCTCCTCGACGTCCACCCGGTAGCGCCACACCTTGCCGTGGCCGGGCGCCTTGGCGTCCCCGCCGGCCGGCTTGAGCCGCCCCACGGCCGTCGACTTCTCGTCCAGCGGGTAGGCCTTCGCCATCTTCTCGTCGTACGAGAGGGGGGCCGCTTGCTGCGTCGGCCGCGCGTTCGAGCGTGAGGCCGCGTCGCCGCCCGCGGCCCGGCTCTTCTCGCCCAGCGCCCGCGGTGCGCCGTCGTCCTGCTGGTCGGCGACCTGCCCGGCCACCACGACCGCGAGCACGGTCGTCACGGCCGCCGCGGCCACACCGGTGAAGGTACGGCCCTTGGAGATCTTCTTGCGGGAGGTGAACTGGGGTCCCTGGGCGCCGAGTTCACCGGCGTCCCGGTCGTCCTCCGCCTGCGCGCCGGCTGCGCCCTCGCCCTCCCGGGGGAAGACCACCGACCGGCCGGTGGAACGCCCCGCTCCGGACTGGCCGCGCTCCGGAGCACCGGCCGCGGACACATCGCCACCCGCGTCTTCGAGGCCGTCGGGGCGGTGCCCCCCGGGCGCCGTTCCGAAGGCGTCGACATACTCCTGGCGCGGCGTCGGCACCCGGTCCTGCGGGAGGAACGGCGATCCGGCCGATCCCGTACCCGTCGAGGTCGGGCCGAGGACGGACGGGCCGTCGGCCGCGGGGGCGGGCCTGGCCGCGCCTTCGCTGCCGTCCCCGAACGGGGCGAATCCGTGCGCCGGTGCGGACGGCGGCGCCTGCGGGCCGCCTTCGGGGCGCCGGCCGTCCGGCTGCCCGTCGCGCGGGCGCGGTACGCGGGGGGTGCCCTGCACGGGCGGGCTCTGGGGTGCGTCCTGCGCAGGCGCGTTCCGGGGTGCGTCCTGCGCAGGCGCGTTCCGGGGTGCGTCCTGCGCGGGCGCGTTCTGCGGCGCGGGGCGTGCGGGTGCCTGCCATGGTGCGCCCTGCGCGGGTCCGTGCTCGGGCGTGCGACGCCCGGTCCCGTGCCGGACCGCGCCTTGCGCGGGCTCGTACCCGGGCGTGCGCTGCTGCGGAGCGTGCCCGGTCGTGCGCTGCCGCGGCTCCTGCCGGAGCGTGCCGTACGCGGTCGTGTCCCGGGGAGCGCCCTCGGCGCCGCCCGTCTCCGGGGCGGCTGCCTCGCGGCCGCCCGTCCCCGCGGCTTCCCCGCCGCCTTCTGCGCCGGGCTCCGCGCGGCGGCGCCTGCGGCCCGTGCCCGGCCCGGGAGCGGTTCCGGCGCCGCCTGAAGCGCCGGCTCCGTCCCCCTCGCCCACCTCAGCTATTCCGGAGGTGCCACCGGCGGTTGCGGCCGGGCCCCGGCGGCTGTGACGTCCCACTCGGCCTGTCAGCTCCTACCCACGTCGATGGACGCGTCGTCGGCTGCGGGACGTCCCGCACCGGCGCTCCCGCCCGCCCCGGCAGCGCCCCGCACCGCCGCCTCGTCGTCCAACAGCTCGCGGAAGGCCCGCGCCACCGTTTCCGGGCACTCCATCATCGCCACGTGCCCCGCCTCCGGCAGCGTCAGCAGCCGGGAGCCGCGGAAAGCGGCGGCCGCCCGGCGTGCCATACGGAAGGAGACCAGGCGGTCGCGCCCACCGTAGACGAGAAGCGTGGGCGCGAGCACCCGCTCCGCCTGACGCCACAGGTTGTGCTGCCCGCCGAGCGTGTACGCGTTGACGATGCCGCGCGCGGAGCGGGTCATGACCTCCCAGAAGTACGGGAGTTCGAGGCGCCGCGCGTACTCCTCCGCGGCGGCGGTGAAGCCGTCCGGGGTCACCAGGGCGGGATCGCCGTAGCACAGGGCCAGCACCTCGCGGGTGCGCCGCTCCGGCGTCCAGTCCCGCGTCAGGCGGCTGAACAGCCGGGTCACGCCCGGAACCGCGAGCAGCCCGGTCGGCACGGCGGTCAGCTGCGGCGGCAGTTCGGGCAGTGCGGGCGAGATCAGTGTCAGGGTCCGCACCAGGTCGGGCCGGGCCGCCGCCACCCGCGTGACCGCCGCGCCGCCCATCGAGTTCCCGAACAGGTGCACCGGGCCGCGGCCGGCCGCGTCCAGGTGCCGGATGACCGCCCGCGCCTGCGCGCAGACCGAGTAGTCCCCGTCGTCCGGCGGCGGTGAATCACCGAAACCGGGGAGGTCCAGTGCCTCGCCGTCGACCCGTCCGGCGAGCAGCTGCATCAGCGCGGACCAGTTCTGGGAGGAGCCGCCGAGGCCGTGGACGTACAGCGCGGGCGGCAGTCCGGCGCGCTCGCCCGGCACCCCCCGCACGCTCAGCGTCAGGCCCGGCAGACTCACGGAACGCACCGTCTCCCCGGCACCGACGCGCGAGGGACGGCCCGCCGGGGGCACCGGGAGGACGGCGCGGGTGTCCGGCGATCCGGTCGACTCCGTCGAAGGCATGAAGTCGATGTTACGAGACGATCACGCCGCCGATCGTGTGTTCGCGCTCACACACTGCGTCGCGTTTCGGAACCCGCTCTCTTAGGCTCGGTCAGGAAGGGCACCCGTGTGATGAGCGCTCGCGTGCGGACGCTCGCCCTGGCCTCCGGAAGTACGTGAGAGAAAGGGAGCCACCATGCCCGTCGACCCGACCGACCCGGACACCTTCGAGGACGATGCGGACCCCGCGGAATTCGATGTCGAGGCGCCCGAAGCCGACGCCGCGGAGCAGCAGGCGGACCTCGCGCCGCACCACGACGAGCCGCTGACCGGCATCGATCCGTCCGCCGCGAACGAGGCGGACGTCGCCGAGCAGGCCCGCGTCGTGGATCTCGACGAAGACGATTACCGATGACCTGGGGCCATATGTCGGCTTCCCACAGCGTTCGGCGGCAGATTTTCTCGCCCGTGACCACGCACAGCCGGGTTACCCAAAAGTACGATGGCGGGCGCGGCGTACGGCTGTACGTACGCCGCGTACGGAACGACACCTGGGAGGCAGCGTGAGCGCCATCGAGCAGACCGAGGCGGCACGCCCGCGGGGCACACGCCTGCCACGCCGAGCCCGGCGCAATCAGCTTCTGGGCGCGGCCCAGGAGGTCTTCGTGGCGCAGGGCTACCACGCGGCCGCGATGGACGACATCGCCGAGCGCGCCGGCGTCAGCAAGCCCGTGCTCTACCAGCACTTCCCGGGCAAGCTGGATCTCTACCTCGCGCTGCTGGACCAGCACTGCGAGGCACTGCTGCAGTCGGTGCGCACCGCGCTCGCCTCGACCACCGACAACAAGCAGCGCGTCGCCGCGACGATGGACGCCTACTTCGCGTACGTCGAGGACCCGGGCGGCGCCTTCCGGCTGGTCTTCGAGTCCGACCTGACCAACGAGCCCGCCGTGCGCGAGCGGGTGGACAAGGTCTCCCTGGAGTGCGCCGAGGCGATCAGTGAGGTCATCGCCGAGGACACCGGCCTCTCCAAGGACGAGTCGATGCTGCTGGCCGTCGGGCTGGGTGGCGTCTCGCAGGTCGTGGCGCGCTACTGGCTCTCCTCGCAGAGCACCGTGCCGCGCGAGACGGCCGTACAGCTGCTGACCTCGCTCGCCTGGAAGGGCATCGCGGGCTTCCCGCTGCACGGCACCGAGGGCCAGTGAGCCCTGCCGCGGGCCGGTGAGGCGGGCCACGTCCCGCACTCGTACCCCTTCTGTTCGCTGCGGGCGTGCTCCGCGGCGTCCTGTCCGTCCGCTCACCGGGCTAATGTGTGCTGCGTACGGCGCGGATTGCCGCGCACCTGCCCCGTGGCCGTGCCAGGGGGCACCGAGACCGTCGGAGGGACAAAGCCGTGGAGGTCAAGATCGGCGTGCAGCACGCACCCCGCGAGATCGTTCTGGAGAGCGGGCAGACCGCCGAGGACGTCGAGCGGGCGGTGGCGGACGCACTGGGCGGCAAGTCGCAGCTGCTGAGCCTCGTGGACGATCACGGCCGCAAGGTCCTGGTCCCGGCGGACCGGCTGGCCTATGTGGAGATCGGCGAGCAGACCGCCCGCAAGGTCGGCTTCGGCGCGCTGTAGCCGGCCGCGGGCCCCTGGGCGGGCCCGTGCGCACCCGTCACGAGCGGCGGCCCGGAGAGATCGTCTCCGGGCCGCCGCTCCGTGTCGTGGCATCCCGCCGACTCCGTGCGCCGGCGAGGGTTGCCACGCATTCCCGCTGGGTACGACGGCCTACGACCGATTTGTGTCGTCCAACCGGTCGTAACCGCGGGAGGGATACACCATGATCTGGGAAGCTCTCGGCTCCGTGATCGTCGGACTCGCCATCACACTGGCCGCCACCCGACGGCTGCCGGGCCGGTTCCCCTCACGCCCGCTGACCCTGGCGACGGGCCCCGCAGCGGCCCTCCTGGGCGCCTTCCTGGCCCACTCCATCCTGGGCCCGGACCACTTCTTCAAGACGCTGCTGGCCGCCGCCGCCCTGAGTGTGGCGATGCTCTCGCTGCTGGTCCGGCCGCGCGGCGGGCTGGTGCCGATCCGGGAGATGGCGCGGTAGAGGGCCGGGGCCGGGCGCCGCCGGCCCTGCCGGAAAAGCCGAAAAAATACTTCGAAAAAATACTTCGGACGGGCTGGACCAAGGTCCAGCCCGTCCGCATGTGTCCGCATGTGGGGGCGCAGCCATCGGGGCACCCACCGGCCCGTGAGCCGGTCGGCGCCCCCGAGCCGGTCGGCGCGCCCCTGATCCGGTCGGCGCATCTTGGAGCCGGTCGGCGCACCCTTGAGCCGGTCGGCGCGCCCCCGATCCGGCCCGCCCGGCCGTTACGCGGCCAGGCCCAGCGCGGCCATCCGCTTGGTGTGCGCCTCGGTGATCCGCGAGAACATCCGCCCCACCTCCGCCAGGTCGAAGCCGTCCGCGACACCGCCCACCAGCATCGTCGACAGCGAGTCCCGGTCGGCCACGACCCGCTGCGCCTGGGACAGCGCCTCGCCCATCAGGCGCCGCGCCCACAGCGCGAGCCGCCCGCCGACCCGGGGGTCGGCCTCGATCGCGGCCCGTACCTTCTCGACGGCGAACGTCGCGTGCCCGGTGTCGTCGAGGACGCCGAGGACCAGGTTCCGGGTGTCGGAATCCAGCCGGGCCGCCACCTCGCGGTAGAAGTCACTGGCGATCGAGTCGCCGACGTACGCCTTGACCAGGCCCTCCAGCCAGTCCGACGGCGCGGTCTGCCGGTGGAACTCGTCCAGCGCCGCCGCGAACGGCTCCATTGCCTCGTTCGGCTCGGCCTCGATCTCCGCGAGCCGGTCCCGCAGCCGCTCGAAGTGATGGAATTCGGCTGACGCCATCTTGGCCAGCTCCGCCTTGTCGTCCATCGTCGGCGCCAGCTTCGCGTCCTCCGCGAGGCGCTCGAAGGCGGACAGCTCCCCGTAGGCGAGGGCACCCAGCAGGTCGATCACCGCGGCCCGGTACTGCGGTTCCGCGGAGGCCGCGGCCCAGTCCTGGGCTGCGATCCCGGTGTGTTCTTGAGCGTCGGCGGCGGTCTGCGCTGCGTTGTCAGGCGTCTCCATGAAGCGCACAATAGCCCGCTGCGCAACCGGGGTAAGTGGCTGGTCAGCCACTCCCGTCCCACCCGACCGAACGATTGCCCGGACACACGTGTGGCTATCCGGGGTATGGTGGTAATGCGCCCGCCGAGTATCGGTGGGTCGTTCCACGCATGCGGATGCCCGGTCGGTGGCCCGATCGGCTCCAACCCGACCGCCCTCTCGCGCGGCGCGTACGCGACGTACGCACAGCGGGAGGGACACCGCTCGCGGTTCGAGTGCTTGAGCGAAGGCAGTGGTCCCACGCCCGTCCGGCCGATCGAGGCCGGCCCGTACGAAACCGTACAAGGGCGCGGTACGACCCCCTTGGCCGCCTCTCGCCGCGTCTTCACAGAAGAGGCAAGATTCTGTCTACGTTCCGAGACCTCGGGATCCTCCCCGAGACCGCCGAGGCCCTTGAAGCCGTCGGCATCACGTCCCCCTTCCCCATCCAGGAGATGACGCTCCCCGTGGCCCTGTCGGGCTCCGACGTCATCGGCCAGGCCAAGACCGGCACCGGCAAGACCCTGGGTTTCGGCCTCCCCCTGCTGGAGCGCGTCACCGTCCCCGCGGACGTCGAGGCGGGCCGGGCCAAGGCCGAGCAGCTGACGGAGGCCCCGCAGGCCCTCGTGGTGGTCCCCACCCGCGAGCTGTGCCAGCAGGTCACCAACGACCTTCTGACCGCCGGCAAGGTCCGTAACGTGCGGGTGCTGTCGATCTACGGCGGCCGTGCGTACGAGCCGCAGGTCGAGGCCCTGAAGAAGGGCGTCGACGTGGTCGTCGGCACCCCGGGCCGCCTGCTGGACCTGGCGGGCCAGAAGAAGCTCAACCTCTCGCACGTCAAGGCGCTCGTCCTGGACGAGGCCGACGAGATGCTGGACCTCGGCTTCCTGCCCGACGTCGAGCGCATCATCAACATGCTGCCGGCCCGCCGCCAGACCATGCTGTTCTCCGCGACCATGCCGGGCGCGGTCATCGGCCTGGCCCGCCGCTACATGTCGCAGCCCACGCACATCCGCGCCGCCGCGCCGGACGACGAGGGCCAGACCGTCGCCAACATCAAGCAGCACGTCTTCCGTGCCCACTCGATGGACAAGCCGGAGATGGTCACCCGCATCCTCCAGGCGAACGGCCGCGGCCTCGCGATGATCTTCTGCCGTACGAAGCGGACCGCGGCCGACATCGCCGATCAACTCGCGCGCCGCGGCTTCGCCTCCGGAGCGGTCCACGGCGACCTCGGCCAGGGCGCGCGCGAGCAGGCGCTGCGCGCGTTCCGCAACGGCAAGGTCGACGTGCTGGTCTGCACCGACGTCGCCGCCCGCGGCATCGACGTCGAGGGTGTGACACATGTCATCAACTACCAGTCCCCCGAGGACGAGAAGACCTACCTGCACCGCATCGGCCGGACCGGCCGCGCGGGCGCCAAGGGCACCGCGGTCACGCTGGTCGACTGGGACGACATCCCGCGCTGGAAGCTGATCAACAAGGCGCTGGACCTGCCCTTCGACGAGCCGGAGGAGACGTACTCCACCTCCCCGCACCTCTACGAGCTGCTGGAGATCCCGGAGGGCACCACCGGTGTCCTGCCGCGCGCGGCACGTACGCGGGCCGGGCTGGCGGCGGAAGAGGTCGAGGACCTCGGCGAGACGGGCGGCCGCGGCCGCGGCGGTCCGCGCCGGGGCGCCGCGCCCGTCGTCGAGGAGGAGCGTCCGCGCCGCACCCGTACGCCGCGCCAGCGCCGGCGCACGCGCAACGGCGCGCCGGTGGACGGGGCGGGCGCTCCCGAGGCGTCCGGTACGGCCGAGGGCGGCAGCGCCGCCACGGACGGGCCGCGCCAGCCGCGCCGCCGTCGCCGTACGCGCGGCGGTTCCGGCAGCGCGCCGGCCGCCGTGACGCCGGTCCGTGACGAGGCCGCGCCGGCCGCGCGGGCCGCCGAGAGCATCGCGCCGGAGGCCGGGCAGGCCACCGACGCCGCCGAGGCCCCGGCCAAGCCGCGCCGCCGCCGTACGCGGGGCGCCGCGAACGCCGCCGCCAGGACGGAGACGGCCGGGACGGCAACCACCACCGTGGACACGGCCGAGGCCCCCGCCGAGACCGTCAAGGTTCCGGCGCAGGCCACCGGCGAGGCTCCGGCCGCCGCGGAAGCACCGGCCGCCGACGAGGCAGCGGCGCCCGCCAAGCCGCGTCGCCGTACGCGCAGCGCCAAGCCCGCGACGGAGGCCGTCGTGGAGACGGTGGAGAGCGCCGAGCCGGTCGCGGACGAGGCTCCGGCCAAGCCGCGCCGTACGCGCAAGACCGCCGCCACCAAGAAGGCCGAAGCCGCCGTGGAGACGGTGGAGAGCGCGGAGCCGGTCGCGGACGCGGCTCCGGCCGCGCCGAGCCGTGCGCGCAAGACGGCCGCCAAGAAGGCAACGGCCGCCGTGGACACCGCGGAGGGCGCAGAGGCCGCCGCGGACGAGGCTCCGGCCAAGCCCCGTCGCACCCGCAAGACCGCCGCCACCAAGAAGGCCGAAACCGCGGTCGAGACGGCCGAGGGCACCGAGCCCGCCGCCGACGAGGCCCCGGCCAAGCCCCGCCGTACGCGCAAGACCGCCGCCACCAAGAAGGCGGAGGACGCTGCCGAGGCCGCCGAGCCCGCGGTGGAGGAGGCTGCTGCCAAGCCGCGCCGTACGCGCAAGACGGCTGCCGCCAAGAAGGCCGAAGCCGCCGTGGACACGGCGGAGGGCGCGGAGACGGCCACGGACGAGGCTCCGGCCAAGCCCCGCCGTACCCGCAAGACCGCCGCCAAGAAGACCGAGACGGCTCCCGCCGCCGAGGCCGACACCGCGGCGGACGAGGCTCCGGCCAAGCCCCGTCGCACCCGCAAGACGGCTGCCGCCAAGAAGGCCGAGACGGCTCCCGCCGCCGAGGCCGACACCGCGGCGGACGAGGCGCCCGCCAAGCCGCGCGGCACCCGCAAGACGGCCGCCAAGAAGGCCACGGCGGAGGCCCCGGCCGAGGGCTGATCCGACCGCACCGACGGCCCGGTTCCCGCGCGAGCGGGGGCCGGGCCGTCGGCGTGTGCGCCCGCTCGCGCCAGGGTCCCGCGCCCCCGGATACCCTCGTCCCATGAGCAGGCCGCCCACCCTCACCTTGCCCTCGTGCGCCCGCGCGCGCCGACTCGTCACCGAGCGCGGCGAGTTCGCCGTCCACGAGGCCCGCCCTGACGGGGCTCCGGCCGGGACCGCGCTGCTCGTACCGGGGTTCACCGGCAGCAAGGAGGACTTCATCGCCCTCCTGGAGCCGCTGGCCGCCGCGGGTTTCCAGGTGGTGGCCGTGGACGGCCGGGGCCAGCACGAGACACCCGGCCCGTATGACGAATCCGCCTACGCCAAGGGCGAGTTGACGCAGGACGTGCTCGCCCAGGCGCGCGCCCTGGACACCGGCCCCGTACACCTTCTGGGGCACTCCCTCGGCGGTCTCATCGCCCGTGCCGCGGTGCTGCGCGACCCCGCGGCCTTCCGCTCCCTGACCGTCATGAGTTCGGGCCCGGCCGCCATCTGCGCGGCCCAGCAGGCCCGCGTGCGGATGCTCATCGACGCCCTCGGGAAGCTGGACATGCAGGCGGTGTGGCTGGCCATGCGCGAGCTCGACCCACCGGAGGCCGAGGACGCGTCCACCGCCCCGGAGATCGGCGCGTTCCTCCACCGCCGCTGGATGAACACCGTTCCGCAGCAGCTGACCGCCACCGGGCGGCAGATGTCGACGGAACCGGACGAGGTGGGGGAGCTGGCCGCCGTGCCGCTGCCCAAGCACGTCGTGTCGGGCGTCGTCGACTACGTCTGGCCGGTACGGGAAATGGACACGATGGCCGAGCGGCTGGGGGCCCGGCGTACGGTCGTCGACGGCACGGAGCACTCCCCCAACGCCGAGCGCCCGGAGGAGACGGCGGCGGCACTCGTGGATTTCTGGCGCAGCACGCGTTAAGGGCGCGCCCTGAGCGCAGCAAGCTCTGAACGCAGCACGCACCGAGCGGGGCCCGCACCGAGCCAGGCGCGCACCGAGCGGGGCCCGCCCTGAGCGGGGCGCGCGCCCGCTAGCACTGCGCCTGTACGTGCTCCCAGAAGCCGTCCCGCAGCGCCCTGCGCAGGTCCGCGTGCCCGCGCAGCGAGTGGTGCAGCAGTGCCTCGGCGGCCGTCAGCAGCTCCTGGTCGACCGTGCCCGGCAGGTACGGGTGGCCGGGCAGCAGCTCGGCGATCCAGGGGACGCCGCGTTCGGCCAGCCATTGCGCGGCGATCCGCGCGCCGACGAAGCGCACCTCGTAGCGGGTGGGCGCCGTGCCGCCGTTGCCGTCGGCCGCCGGGTCCACGTGGTCGTGGGCGACGGCCCGGCGGGTCACGTACGGCTTGCAGAACTCCAGGTCGAAGGTGCGCTGACTGTCGACCTCCCACAGCAGCGGCTCGGCCTGGTTGCGCCCGCCGACGGCCTCGATGCCCCACAGGTGGACCCGGGCGCCGTAGCCCTGCGCGGCCTCCACCGCCGAGACCAGGTCCTCGTCGCCGCCGATCAGGACCGCGTCGCTGATCGCGCGGTGCCGGGCCAGCGACTCCAGGTCGGAGCGGATCAGGGAGTCGACGCCCTTCTGCTGGTTGTTGGCGTTCAGGTTGCCGAGCCGGACCTTGACGTCGGGCAGCTCGGCGACGCGCTGCTGTTCCGTGGTGTGGATGCGGCGCCGGGCACCGTCGTACCAGTACACCCGCAGCAGCCGGCTGTCCGGGAAGATCATGCGGGCCTTGTCGATGAAGGCCTCGATGAGGCCCTCGGCGTCCAGCTCGAAGGCCCTGCGGTCCTCGGTCCCGGCGACCAGCCGTCCGGCGGCCGCGTACACGTACCCCGCGTCGACGAAGGCGGCGTGGGTCGACGGAGTGGTGGCGACCTCGGCGAGCACCCGTGTGAGCAGCTCGTTGGTGCGGTCGATACCAGCGAGGACCGCGGCGAGGTCGGGTGAGGGGCCGGTGGGCCGGGCGTCGTCGTTCATACGGGCCCATTGTCCGGCCGGTCACTCAGCGCGCACAACCGCTCTCACTACCCGCCAGTACTTAGACGGCCGAAAAATTTCTTTAGCGTAGGGAATGATTGCAGGGAGCATGTCGTTGTACCCACTGGGAACGCAGGGCACCGACGCCCCGCGCGCACCCCGTACAACATCAAAGTTCTCCGCAGGAGGATCAGACGAAGGGAGAAGCCGCTATGCGCTTCGAGATCATGCGTTTGGACGACGTCGACGGCACCGCCGTGGACAGCACCGTCGTGGACGCCGCCTCCGTCAACCGGATCGTGCAGCAGGCCGCCGCAGTCGGCCAGCGCATCTACATCCGCCCAGCCGATACCGCCGCCCGATGACTCACCGAGCGTCACTCATGCGCGCCTGAAGCGCCATGTCCGGCGCACGGAGCGCCCCGCACGAAACCTTTCGCGCGGGGCGCTTCGCGCGTGCGGGCCCGGACAGCACGCAGGCCCCCGGGACAGCGCGCCGCCCCGGCCAGTACGCCGACCCGGCCAGTACACCGTCCCCGCCAGCGCGCCGACCCGGACGGCATACACGGCCGACAGCCGTACGGGTCAGCCGCCGCGCACCACCTGCATGACACCGTTGATGATCTGCTGCACCGCGAGCGCGGACAGCATCATGCCGGCCAGCCGGGTCACCAGCACCACCCCGCCGTCCTTGATCACCCGGATGATGACCAGCGAGAAGCGCATCACGAGGTAGAGCACCACGTGGATGGCGGCAATCGCCGCCCACACCGACAGCTCGCCGCTGATCCCGTCGGCGTGCTGCACCGCGAGGATCACCGAGACGATCGCGCCCGGCCCCGCCAGCAGCGGCATGCCCAGGGGCACCAGCGCCACGTTGACGTCCTTGGTCTGCGTCGGCTGTTCCGACTTGCCGGTGAGCAGGCTGAGCGCGACGAGCAGGAGCAGCAGCCCGCCCGCGATCATCAGCGCGGGCGGTGTGATGTGCAGCCGGCCGAGGATCTGCTCGCCGAAGAGACCGAAGACGGCGATGACGCAGAACGCGACGGTGGCCGCCTGCCAGGCCATCTTCCGCTGCACCTTGGCGGGGCGGCCGGAGCTGAGGGCGAGGAAGATCGGGATGATCCCGGGGGGATCCATGATCACGAACAGGGTGACGAAGAGCGTACTGAAGACAGCGAAGTCGAACACAGTGATGGCCTTGCCGGAGGTGGTACGAGAGAGCGGAGGTAGGTAGGGGAAGCGGTCGGAAGGATGGGGAGGAGAAAGGTGGGGAGGAGAGGGAGAGCGCACGGGCTTACGCGCGCGGGCGCGTGAGCGGGCGGCAGTGGCCCGGACAGGGCTCGGCGGGGCGGACGCCCGCCGGCCGGAGCACGGTCGTGCCCACCCGGCCGGGACGGGGCACTGCCCGCCGGCCGGAGCGCGGTACGGGTCAGCCGCCCGCGCCGGGAACGGGGAAGGCGCCGGTCGCGCGGCGCACGATCTCGCCGTATATCTCGGGGTCGGTGGTGTACTCGCCGAGCGCGACGGTCTTGCGGCTGCCGTGGTAGTCACTGGAGCCGGTGGTCAGCAGGCCGAGGTCGGCGGCGAGGCCGCGCAGCCGGGCCCGGGTGGCGTCGTCGTGGTCCATGTGGTCCACCTCGATGCCGTCCAGCCCCGCCGTGGCCAGCTCGGCCAGGACGCTCTCGGGGACGACCTGTCCGCGTTTGACCGCCATCGGGTGCGCGAAGACGGTCACTCCGCCCGCGGCCTTGACCAGCCGGATCGCGTCGAACGGGTCCAGTTCGTGCTTGTCGACGTGGGCCCGGCCGCCGTTGGCGAGCCACTGCGCCGTGAAGGCGTCGGAGACGGTCTCGACGACGCCCAGTTCGACCATCGCGGCGGCGACGTGCGGCCGTCCCACGGCGCCGTCCCCGGCGATCCGCGCGACCTGTTCCCAGGTGACGGGGACGCCCAGCTCGCGCAGCTTGGCCACCATGCCCCGGGCCCGCGGCACCCGGTCGTCGCGGACCAGTTCCCGCTCGCGGGCCAGCTCGGGCTCGTCGGGGTCGAAGAGGTACGCCAGCATGTGCATGCTCACGCCGCCGATACGGCAGGACAGCTCGGCGCCGGTGACCAGCGTGAGCCCCCCGGGCAGCGCGGCCCTGGCCTCGGCGTGGCCGCCGACGGAGTCGTGGTCGGTCAGCGCGACGACGTCCAGCCCGGCTGCCGCGGCGTTGCGCACCAGCTCAGCAGGGGTGTCCGTACCGTCGGAAGCAGTGGAGTGGGTGTGCAGATCGATGCGCACGACGCTGAACTCCAGACTGCTGCGGGGCCGGCCAGGGGGACATCAGAAGGATACCGGCCGCCCACCGGCCCCTCGAACACGCGCCCGCGCGGCCCCCGTCACACAGCCGGCCGCGCACCGGCCCGGCCACCAGGCCCGGTTTCCCGGCCCCCGCCCGTACGACGCCGCCCCTGCGCCGTCCCTCACGTGAGCAGCCGGGGCGACAGCGCCCCGCACGGCAGCAGATCGACCTCGGCGCCCGCGTCCCGCAGGTCGGTCAGCACCAGTTCGTCGTAGAGCAGCAGTCCGGACTCGGCGGGCCAGACCACGGCCCACAGCCACAGTCCGCGCGCCTCCCCGGCGAAGACCGCGCGGTCTTCGGGGGCCCCTTCGACGTGCCACAGCGGGGTCGGGCGCCCGGCCGCCAGCACCTTGACGTGCGGCGGCTTGTTCACGCACATGTGCGGGCCGGGGTCGGGGCCGTCGATGCCCGCGTACCGCGCGCCCAGGCCGACGCCCAGTTCCTCCGCGATCAGCAGCAGTTCGCCGGGCCCGCCGAGCGGTCCGGGTCCCGAGCAGGCCACCGCGGTGGCGCGTCCGCCGCTGCGGTCGTCGCCCGCGCAGGCCACGCCGGTGAACAGCCAGCCGACGGGCAGCGGCCACGGCATCCACACCGGCACCTGGGCGCGGCGTACGACCACGGCCAGCGCTTCGACGCTCGGCGGGACGACCGGTTGCAGAGGATGCACGGTGCCGTGCACGCCGCACTGCCAGGAGTCGGCAAAGAGACCGGGCGCCCGCACCCGGCCACCGCACTTCGGGCAACTGGGTTCGCCCCTCATAGAGCCCCACGGTCCTCCCGGCCGGGCGCCGCGTCAAGGACGATCACCCATCCGGCGTCCCGGCCCGGCAGCTCCCCCGCCCCACCCATGTAGTTGTAGCTTGCATTCATTAGAGCGGCTAACTTATTATGTGTAGACAGCAACGTTTCAGTGGCACCGGAGCAGGAAGGGGACAACGGCATGTCGGCAAGCGGCAAGAGCGGCCACGGCGGCGCCGGAGACGATCCGTTCGACGAGGGCGGCACCAGCATCCTGCGCCAGCCGATGGCCGTCTGGGCCACGGCGGGCGCCTCGGTCGTCGCCTTCATGGGCATCGGCCTCGTCGACCCGATCCTCCCCTCGATCGCCAAGGGCCTGCACGCCTCGAACAGCCAGGTCTCCCTGCTGTTCACCTCCTACTTCCTGATCACCGCGGTCGCGATGCTGGTCACCGGCTTCGTCTCCAGCCGGATCGGCGGCCGCAAGACCCTGCTCGCCGGGCTGGCGCTCGTGGTGGTCTTCGCGGCGCTGTCCGGCACGTCCTCCTCGGTGGGCGAACTGGTCGGCTTCCGGGCCGGCTGGGGCCTGGGCAACGCGCTGTTCGTCTCCACCTCGCTCGCCGTGATCGTCGGCGCTGCGGCCGGCGGGAGCGCCGCGGCGATCCTGCTGTACGAGTCGGCGCTCGGTCTCGGCATGGCCTGCGGGCCGCTGCTCGGCGCGGTCCTCGGCGACATGAAGTGGCGCTACCCCTTCTTCGGCACCGCCGTCCTGATGGCCGTCGGCTTCGTCGCGATCACGGTGTTCCTGAAGGAACAGCCCCGGCCGGCCCGCAAGACCTCCTTGCTGGACCCGATCAAGGCCCTCGGCCACGGCGGCCTGGCCTCCGCCGCCGTCTCCGCGTTCTTCTACAACTACGCGTTCTTCACGGTGCTGGCCTTCACGCCCTTCGTGCTGAACATGAGCCCGTACAAGTCCGGCGGCGTCTTCTTCGCCTGGGGCGTGCTGCTCGCCGTCTTCTCCGTGCTGGTGGCGCCGCGCCTCCAGGAGCGCTTCGGGTCGCTGAAGGTCCTGGGCGGCTCACTGGTGCTGCTCGCCGCGGACCTCCTGGTCCTCGGGTACGGCAGCCACACCACCGCCGTCGTCTGCACGGTCCTGTCCGGCGCCTTCATCGGCCTGAACAACACCGTCTTCACGGAGCTGGCGCTCGGCGTCTCCGACGCGCCGCGTCCGGTGGCGAGCGCGGGCTACAACTTCGTGCGCTGGTTCGCCGCCGCGGCCGCGCCGTTCCTGGCGCCGAAGATCGAGGAGTGGACCGACATCCACATCCCGTTCGTGGTCGCGGCCCTGGCGGCACTCGCCGGCGCGGGCGTCGTGGCCGTACGGCGCCGGGCGCTGACCCTGCGGGCGCACGAGCTGGAGCCGCAGCACGCCACCGAGGACGGCGTCTCCGCCTTCGCCGGCTGACAGGCCCTCGGTACCGCGGTACGGCGCGCCGCCCACCCGGGCCGGCGCGCCGTACTCCGCTATGCCAGCGCCACTCCCGTACGCAGCGGATCCCGCACGTCCGTACCGGCCTTGAGCCACCGCTCCTGGAGGGCCTCGGCGCCGTGCACCCGCTTCCAGGCCGCCTCGTTGGGCGTCATCGGCAGCAGCGGCAGGAAGCGGACCGGGTCCAGCGGCTCGTCCAGCTCCAGGTCCGCCACCAGGCCGCCGGGCTCCGCGACCAGTACGGAGGTGAACGGCGCGCCCGGCCACAGCGGCTCCCCCACGTCCAGCGACGCCCCCGGCGCCACGACCACGCCCTCGACCTGCGGGGAGGCGGCGAGGACGGCGAGCGGCCGCAGCACCTTGTCGGTACCGGCGCGGCCCGCCTTCACCGACAGGACCAGTTCCGCGCGCGGGCCGCGCAGCGGGTCGGCCAGCACGGCCGTGGGGTCGGTCATCGGGTGGTCCGACATTCCGAGGGTGACGTAGCGCACCAGGTCGCCGTCCGGGCCGCCGCCGGTGAAGCGCAGGACCTCGATGCGGTCGGTCCCGAGGAAGGTGACGGCGGCGCGCGCGTCCGGCTCGCCCAGAGTCGTGCGCAGACGGGCTTCGACCAGCTCAAGAACGTCAGACATGCCGCGAGCATAGGCCCGGCCCGACGCCCGGCCGCCGCCGCCCGGCGGATGGCCTCGGGGCACCGGTGACGGCCGTTCGTATGGAACGGGCAAAGGCGCACCGGATCGGTTCTGACGGCTGATAGCCTTGCCGTCTGGTCAGGGAATGACGTCGTCCCCCAGCGGGGACCGGCCGGAGGAGGTGGGGCTGCGGTGGATCCAAGTCGACCGTGCAGTACCGACAGTTCTCCTGTCATCCCCCAGCGCGCCCAGCGGCTTTCTTGATCCAGGGGCTTCCGTACCCCCGCCGCTCGCGGTCAAACCCGTGAAGTGCCTTCGCGCCGGAAGTAGATGACGGAAGAGCGCCTTCGACTCTCGTTTCCGTGTTTTCTGCGTTTTCTGCGAACTGCCGTCAGACCTGCGCACGGAGCGCCGCCCGCTTTGCGGACGTACGGACAGCGCCGTCGCGTACGCCCACGTTCCGGGCAGCGTTACGCCGCGCGCCCGCGGCTGGCGGCCGGCCCGTGAAGGAGCCTGCCCATGTCGATGATCCGCGACCTGCGTGCCGCCGTCCGCCCCTCCAAGCGGCGCGAGGACTCCCCGTACAAGTACGAGACCGACCGCCGCGCGGCCCGCACCAACAGCGCCATCGTGGACTGCGGCGTCTACCGCGACGGCCGGCGTGTCAGCGACCACGTCACGCCGTCCGAGGCGATGGCGGGCGTACGCGGCGGCGGGGGCTTCGCCTGGATCGGGCTGCACGAGCCCACCGAGGCGGAATTCGCGGAGATCGCACGGGAGTTCGGGCTGCACCCGCTGGCCGTCGAGGACGCGGTCCACGCCCACCAGCGGCCCAAGCTGGAGCGCTACGACGACACCCTCTTCACCGTCTTCAAGACGGTCCACTACGTCGAGCACGCGGAGCTGACCGCCACCAGCGAGGTGGTCGAGACCGGCGAGGTGATGTGCTTCACCGGCCGGGACTTCATCGTGACCGTGCGGCACGGCGGCCAGGGCTCGCTGCGCGCGCTGCGCCACCGCCTCCAGGACGACCCGGAGCTGCTGGGCAAGGGCCCGTCCGCGGTGCTGCACGCCATCGCCGACCAGGTCGTGGACGGCTACATCGCGGTGGCCGGCGCGATGCAGGACGACATCGACGAGGTGGAGATCGACGTCTTCAGCTCCGGCTCGGACGGCAAGAAGGCGCACTCCGGCAAGGGCTCGGCGAAGGGCGGCGACGCCGGGCGGATCTACCAACTCAAGCGTGAGGTGCTGGAGTTCAAGCGGGCGGTGTCGCCGCTGCTGCGCCCGATGCAGGTACTGAGCGAGCGGCCGATGCGGCTGGTCGACTGCGACATCCAGAAGTACTTCCGGGACGTGGCCGACCACCTGGCCCGGGTCAACGAGCAGGTGCTCTCCTTCGACGACCTGCTCAACTCGATCCTCCAGGCCAATCTGGCGCAGGCGACGGTGGCCCAGAACGAGGACATGCGCAGGATCACCTCATGGGCGGCGATCTTCGCCGTACCGACGATGATCGCCGGGATCTACGGCATGAACTTCGAGTACATGCCCGAACTGAAGTGGAAGTACGGCTATCCGCTCGTCCTGGTCGTCACGGTCGGCATCTGCTTCGGCATCCACCGCGGCTTCAAGCGCAACGGCTGGCTGTGACCCGACCCGACCCGGCCCCGAACGGTCCGGGGAGCGGTCCGGGCGCCCCGCCCGCCGCCCATTAGGCTGAGTCCATGACGGACACCGTGTCGCAGGCGCTGCTGGACCGCGCGCTCATCGAAGAGGCCACCAAGAAGTCCGGCCTCATCTGGGTACGGGGCACCACCGGCCCGGCACGGGCCCTGTGGCACGTCTGGCACGACGGCGCCGCGTGCCTCGTCGGAGCGGGCTCCGGCGCCGCGGACCGGGCGGCCGGACCGGCGGACGAGCAGCCGCTGCACGACCTCGGCCTCGTCGACGGCGGCACCGCGACCGTCACCCTGCGCAGCAAGGACAAGGGCGGCCGCCTGGTCGCCTGGCAGGCCCGGGTCACCGAGCTGGTGCCGGACAGCGAGGCGTGGCAGGCCGCCGTGGAAGACCTCAAGGGCAAGCGGCTCAACGCGCCGGACGCGGAGACGATGCCGCGGCGCTGGGCCCGTGAGTGCCGCGTCCTGCGCCTGGAGCCGGTCACGGACGCGGCGGCCCGCACCGACTTCGACGAGACCTCGCAGGCCGCCCGCCCGCTGCCCACACCGGCCACCACGCGCGAGCCCGTTCCGGCGGCCCTGCCCAAGCTGCTGCGGGGGAAGCGGCGCGGGCGCTGAGGGGGGCGTCCTCCTCAGAACGGCGTCTCAGGCCTCTCCGGCGGCAACTCACGGATCCCGCCGGAACCGTCGGCGAGCGGCGCCGGGTCGAACAGCGGCAGCTCCTGCTTCAGTCGCCGATCGTGATCGACTTTCCGTAGTCGATGATCTGGCTGTCCGCCGGTGCCTGGAGCTGCACCGGCTGTCCCCAGTCGGTGAGCCGTACCTCGCCCGCCCCGCCCGCGCGCCGGAGCCGGAGCGGGTAGGGCTTGCCCTCCAGGGAGACGTCGAGGGTGCCGCCCGCGCCCTGAGCGGCGGCGATACGGATGGTGCGGGTGCCGTCGAGGGTGCCGCGGTCGCCGGTGGCGAGTTTGCCGTGCAGTCCGAGGAGGCTGCCGAGCAGGACGTCCTTGTCCGTGAAGCCGCTGAAACGCTTGTACACGGGGTCCTTGGACGGCACCTTCACGTACTTGCCGACCAGCTTGGCGGCGGCCGCCTCGTCGTTCTTCGAGGGGTTGGCGTTCTTCTCGCGGGCCCAGAAACCGGCGTCCGCCTTGAGGTAGAGCGCGTCGCCGACGCGCAGCAGCTGGAAGGTGGCCGCCTTGGTGGAGAGTTCGCCCCGGGCGCCCTCGGGGCCGAGCCGCATGTCCAGCTTGTAGGTGCGGCCCTGGCTGACGAGGTTGCCGGAGAGGCGTACCGTCCCGGCGCCGCGGGCGGCCGTCTGCGCCTTGGTCTGGATCGCGTCGGCGGGCAGCTTGCCGACCCCGTTGGTCCCGGCGTCCGGGTCCTCCGTCGCGCATCCCGTCAGCGCCCCGGCGAGCACCGCGCTCACCGCCGCCGTCAGCGCCGCACCGCGTCCGCGGTGGGGTACGGCCGGGCGGCGGGAGCAGGCCCCGGCGGGGCCTGCCGAGGGGAAAGCGGTCACGACGGTTCTGCCTCCTGATGCGGATGACCTCGACGGCAGTACGGCAGCGTACCCGGGCCCGTGCACGTCGTACGGCGGAGTGCGCGGTGGACACCGTACGGCCCTTCCCCCCGGGGCGGCACCGGGTGGCGCACGTTAGCCTGATTTCGGATCAAGCCCGTTTGAGGGGCTTCACCTGCGAAGAAGCGGCAACACGTAACGCCAGGGTCCAGGGGGCGCGGCCGCGGAGCGACGCGGCGGCCCGGTACGGCGCAGCGGAACGGAAGCGGAGGCACTCGGCATGGCGGTGGTCACCCCCCGGGTATTCGTCTCCCACCTCGCGGGCATCGCCGTCTTCGACCCCAACGGCGACCAGGTCGGCCGGGTCCGGGACCTGGTCGCGATGCTGCGGGTCGGCGGGCGGCCGCCCCGGCTGCTGGGCCTGGTCGTCGAGGTCATCAGCCGCCGCCGGATCTTCCTGCCGATGACCCGGGTGACGGGCGTGGAGTCCGGCCAGGTCATCACCACCGGCGTGGTGAACATGCGGCGCTTCGAGCAGCGCGCGTCGGAGACCCTGGTCCTCGGTGAGCTGCTGGACCGCCGGGTGAGCCTGGTCGAGACGGGCGAGGAGGCCACCGTCCTGGACATCGGCATCATCCAGCTGCCGGCCCGCCGCGACTGGGAGATCGACAAGGTCTTCGTACGGAAGGGGAAGGGCGGGGCGCTGCGCCGCAAGGGAGAGACCTTGACGCTGGACTGGTCGGGGGTGACCGGGTTCTCGCTGGAGGAGCACGGGCAGGGCGCGGAGAACCTGCTCGCCACCTTCGAGCAGCTGCGCCCGGCGGACCTGGCCAGCGCGCTCCACCATCTGACGCCGAAGCGGCGCGGCGAGGTGGCCGCGGCGCTGGCCGACGACCGGCTGGCGGACGTCCTGGAGGAGCTGCCGGAGGACGACCGGGTCGAGATCATGGGCAAGCTCCAGGAGGAGCGGGCCGCCGACGTCCTGGAGGCGATGGACCCGGACGACGCCGCCGACCTGCTCTCCGAGCTGCCGGAGGAGGAGAAGGAGCGGCTGCTGGGGCTGATGCGGCCGGACGACGCGGCGGACGTACGGCGCCTGCTGGCGTACGAGGAGCGCACCGCGGGCGGTCTGATGACGACCGAGCCGATCGTGCTGCGGCCGGACGCGACGATCGCGGACGCGCTGGCCCGGGTGCGCGACCCGGACCTCTCGCCGTCGCTGGCGGCGCAGGTGTACGTGTGCCGGCCGCCGGACGAGACGCCGACCGGCAAGTACCTGGGCCTGGTGCACTTCCAGCGGCTGCTGCGCGATCCGCCGTTCACGCTCGTCAGCTCCGTCGCGGACACCGATCTGCCGCCGCTGCCGCCGGGCACCCCGCTGAACGAGGTGACCAGCTATCTGGCGACGTACAACATGGTGGCGGCGCCGGTCGTGGACGAGAGCGGCTCCCTGCTGGGCGCGGTGACCGTCGACGACGTACTGGACCACCTGCTGCCCGACGACTGGCGTGAGGCGGAGATGCACGGCCCGCCGGGCGCGGCGGCGGACCGGGAAGGAGAGCCGGACGATGGGCGCTGAGGAACGGGACGGTGTCAAGGAGCGTGCGCGGGCGCTGAGCGCCACGCCGGGGCCCGGAGCGGGCGGCGGGCGCCCCCGGGTGCGCCTGGACCAGCCCCGCGCGCGGCGGCGGAGTCTGCTGCCGGAGTACGACCCGGAGGCGTTCGGGCGGCTGTCGGAGAAGATCGCCCGTTTCCTGGGGACCGGCCGGTTCATCGTCTGGATGACGGTGATCATCGTGCTGTGGATCATCTGGAACATCGCCGCGCCCGGTCATCTGCGCTTCGACCATTACCCGTTCATCTTCCTGACCCTGATGCTCTCGCTCCAGGCGTCCTACGCGGCCCCGCTGATCCTGCTCGCGCAGAACCGGCAGGACGACCGGGACCGGGTCACCCGCGAACAGGACCGCAAGCAGAACGAGCGCGCCATCGCCGACACCGAGTACCTGACGCGGGAGATCGCGGCGCTGCGGCTGGGCCTGGGCGAGGTGGCCACCCGCGACTGGATCCGCTCCGAACTCCAGGACATGATGAAGGAGCTGGAGCTGCGTCAGATGGTGGACGCCGAGGGCGAGCAGGAGTACCGGCGCCGGGAGTAGCGCGGACGCCGGGAGTGACGAACACGACCGTCACCGGGCCTTTCCGGAGGCCGCCACCGGCCCCGTGGGCCCGCCCGTCGCCCGACCACCACCCCTTTGGGACGCGCTTCGCGCGGCCGTAGTATTTCGGCATGGCTACCGACACACCCCCCAGCGCAGCGCCCAGCGAGGACGCGGTCCGCGCCGCGCTCGCCACGGTGAACGACCCCGAGATCCACCGCCCCATCACCGAACTGGGCATGGTCAAGTCGGTGGAGATCGCGGCGGACGGCGCGGTGGCGGTGGCGGTCTACCTGACGGTCGCGGGCTGCCCGATGCGCGAGACGATCACCTCGAACGTGCGGGACGCCGTGGCGCGCGTCGAGGGCGTCACCGGGGTCTCGGTCGAGCTGGACGTGATGAGCGACGAGCAGCGCAAGGAGCTGGCGTCCTCGCTGCGCGGCGGCACCGCCGAGCGCGAGGTGCCGTTCGCCAAGCCGGGCTCGCTGACCCGGGTGTACGCGGTCGCCTCCGGCAAGGGCGGTGTCGGCAAGTCCTCGGTGACCGTCAACCTGGCCGCGGCGATGGCGGCCGACGGCCTGAAGGTCGGCGTGGTGGACGCCGACATCTACGGGCACTCGGTGCCCCGGATGCTGGGCGCGGAGGGCCGTCCCACCCAGGTCGAAAACATGATCATGCCGCCGTCGGCCAACGGCGTGAAGGTGATCTCCATCGGCATGTTCACCCCGGGCAACGCCCCGGTGGTCTGGCGCGGGCCGATGCTGCACCGCGCGCTCCAGCAGTTCCTGGCCGACGTGTACTGGGGCGACCTGGACGTGCTGCTGCTCGACCTGCCCCCGGGCACCGGCGACATCGCCATCTCGGTGGCGCAGCTGGTCCCCAACGCCGAGATCCTGGTCGTCACGACCCCGCAGCAGGCCGCGGCGGAGGTCGCCGAGCGGGCCGGCTCGATCGCCGTACAGACCCATCAGAAGATCGTCGGCGTGGTGGAGAACATGTCCGGGCTGCCCTGCCCGCACTGCGACGAGATGGTGGACGTGTTCGGCACCGGCGGCGGCGAGCGGGTCGCCGAGGGCCTGACGAAGACGACCGGCACGCAGGTGCCGGTGCTGGGCGCCATCCCGATCGACGTACGGCTGCGCGAGGGCGGCGACGAGGGCAAGCCGATCGTGCTGACCGACCCGGAGTCCCCCGCGGGCGCGGCGATCCGCGCCATCGCGGGCAAGCTGGGCGGCCGGCAGCGCGGCCTGTCGGGCCTGTCGCTGGGGATCACGCCGCGCAACAAGTTCTGAGAGGTCCGGCGGCCGGGGACGGCGGCCGGGACGTGCGGAGGGGCGGGCCCGTCGGGCTCGCCCCTTCGTCGTCGCACGGTCCGGGCCGCGGGACCCCGGTCACGCGGCCGGCGCGTTCAGTCCGCCGTCGCGCTCTCCGCGGGCACCTCGTCCGCCCGCGCGTCGCCGGTGTCCTGCGCCCTCGCCCGCGCCGGTGCGCCGCCGACGCCGTTCTCGTACGCGGCGATGTCCTTGACCACCGCGAAGCCCAGCCCGTAGGCGCTCATCCCGCGCCCGTACGCCCCGATGTGCACGCCTTCGGGAGCGTCGCCCGCCGAGCCGGCCAGCACCCAGCCGTACTCCGACTCCCGGTAGCGGAACGGCGTCGGCACGCCGTCCACCGGCAGCGTCAGCGCGCTCCAGCCCTCGCCGCCGAGGTCGTCCGCCAGCTCCCAGGCGAGCATCGTCTGCTGGTCGAGCCAGTCCTGGCGGAGCGTGCGGTCCATCTGCGTCGGCCAGGTGCGCGAGAGCAGGCCCGACCCGGCGAGCCAGGCCGCCGTGGCGGTGGACGTGGCGTCCAGGACCCCCGTGCCGTCGGCGCTGCGCCGGACGGGCCGGCTGGCCACCGTCACCACGACCGCGAAGCGCTCCGAGTCCGGGGTGCTCTCCACCTTTATGCTGGGCTCCTGGCCGTGGCCGGTCGCGCCGTGCTCGACCGTGCCGTCCGCGGCCGCGCCGACCTGCAGCAGCCAGCGGGGACCGGTGAACGCGTCGTCGAGTCCGTACCACGGGAAAGCGGCCGACAGGTACCCGTCGACCTTCCGCCCGGCGTCGGCGGTGACCGCCTGAACTCCTGCCCGACTCGTCGTCTCCATCTGCGCGGAGCCTCCTAGTTGCCCTGCGTCGTGGGCGGCCCGCCCCCCTCAGGCGACCTCACCCCGGACACGGGGAGCATAGTCAACCCGGTCGGCACCAGCGGGCATAAGGCTTGCATAAGACGAGTCAGGTGGCATCGGGGTCGAACGGCGGGCGCTCGCCCTGCGACGGCTTCGCGCCCTTCTTGAACATGTCCGGTGCGGCGGACCCGCCGCCGGAGCCCGCCGCGGCATCCGGGGAACCCTTGGTGAAGCTCACCCGGGGCGCGGACACCCGGTCGGCGGAGGCGGAGGCGGCGCTGTCGGTGCCGTCGGAGCCGTGCACCGCGTCCGTGAGCTCGGCCATCTCCTTCTTCAGGTCGAAGCCGTTGCGGATCTCCTGAAGGCCGTACTCGTCGTTCTCCAGCACGTGCTTGCGCACGAAGTTCTTCGGCTTGAGGTCCTCGAACTCGAAGTCCTTGAACTCCGGGCCCAGCTCGCTGCGGATGTCCTCCTTGGCGTTGTCCGAGAACGCCCGCACCTTGCGCACGAAACTCATGACATCCGAGATCACCTTGGGCAACTTGTCCGGCCCGAAGATCAGTACCGCAAGGATCACGAGCGCGATCAGCTCTAGGGGTCCTATGTCGAAGAACACCTTGCAGCTCCTTGGGTAATCCGTGGCCTACCCGGTCCCAGGGGGGCCAGGGGGGACGTGTCGGGCCTATGGGCCAGGCCGCCTATCACGGTACCTGGCCCATGGCGTCCGGTGGGAGGCGCCTGCCCCAACACCGCGCAAACGCTCATTCGGCGCCGAGCGTGAGCGGGGTGGTCAGCTCCTTGTCGTCGCGTCGCAGGGTCAGGGTGAGGCGGTCCCCGGGCCGGTGGCTGCGGATCTTGATGATCAGCTCCTGGCCGCTGTGCACGGGCTGCCCGTCCACCTTGGTGATCACGTCCCGCGGCTTGACGCCCGCCTTGGCCCCCGGGCCGCCGGGCGTGACGGGGGCACCGCCGTCCTTGCTCTTGGAGCTGACCCGCGCGCCGTCGCCCGCGTACTCCATCTCCAGCGTGACGCCGATCACCGGGTGCAGGACCTTGCCCTTGTTGATCAACTGCTCGGCCACCCACTTGCCCTGGTTGATCGGTATGGCGAAGCCCAGGCCGATGCTGCCGCCCTGGCCGCCGCCCTCCAGGCCGCCGCCGGAGCTGTCGGCCGCGCGGATGGCGCTGTTGATGCCGATCACGCGCGCCCGGGAGTCGACGAGCGGGCCTCCGGAGTTGCCCGGGTTGATCGGGGCGTCGGTCTGCAGGGCGTCCACGTACGAGACGTCGCTGCCGTCGCCCTTCTTGCCGCCCGCCGTGATGGGCCGCTGCTTGGCGCTGATGATGCCGGCGGTGACGGTGTTGGCGAGGTCGTACGGGGCGCCGATCGCGACGACGGGGTCGCCGACCCGTACGGAGTCGGAGTCGCCGAGCGCCAGCGGACGCAGCCCGGAGACGCCCTGGACCTGCACGACGGCCAGGTCGTAGCTGCCGTCCCGGCCGATGACCTTGGCCTTGGCCGTCTGGCCGCCGCTGAAGGAGACCGATATCTCACCGCCGGTGCCGGCCGGCTCGACGACGTGGTTGTTGGTGAGGATGTGGCCCTGCTTGTCGAGGACGAAGCCGGTGCCGGTGCCCTGCTCGCTGTTGCCGCGTACGTGCAGGGTGACCACGCTGGGCAGGGCCGCCTGCGCGATGCCGGCGACGCTGTCCGGCTTGCGGCCGCCCTGGTCGCCGGTGTCCTGCGGCAGTTCGATACCGCCGAGGCCGCCGTTGCGTTCGATGTACGCGCCGACGCCGCCGCCGATTCCGCCGGCCAGCAGCGCCAGGGCCACCGCGCCCGCGGCCAGTGTGCCGCGGCGGTTGCGGCGGGGGCCCGGCGGCGGGGGCGGGGGCAGCGTGCCCAGGGGCATCGCCGCGCCGTGCTGCGGCGTCCGCCAGGGGTCGTACTGCTGCCAGTGGCCCTGCTGCCCGCCCTGCTGGTGGCCTGCGGCTCCGGCCGGGTACGGCTCCGCGCCGCCCGGCAGGGGCTGCGGGACGTGCGGCTGGGGCTGGTGGTGCGGCAGGCCCGGGGGCGGCGCTCCGTGCGCCTCGGGCGGGAGCGGGGCGCCTCCTGACGCGTCGTGCGATACGGCGGGGAGCCGGGCGCCGTCCGCGGCGGCGGGCAGGGCGGTGTCGGTGCCGGACGGCGGTGTCGTCGCGGTCCGGTGGTCCGGCGCGGACGGGGCGTGCGGCGGCTGGGCGTGCGCCGACGGCGGCTCGGGCTGCGGCATCGGCGTACGGGCCGTGACCTCGTGCGGCTGCGGGCCGGCGGGCGGCTGCGGCTGGGCGGGGAACGGCTGCTGGGGCGGCGGTACGGGCGCGCCGGTGCCGTACGCGGACTGCTGCCCGGCGTAGGCGGACTGCTGCCCGGGAGGCGGCGGCACAGGGCTCTGCGGGGCGGCGCCCATGGCACCCGTGGCGCCCGTGCTCTGCGGCGGGATGCCCGTGCCGTGTGCCGGGGTGGCCGTGCCGTGTGCCGGGGTGGCCGTGCCGTGTGCCGGGGCGGACGTGCCGTGTGCCGGGGCGGACGTGCCGTGTGCCGGGGTGGCCGTCGGGCGCTGTACGGGCGGTGCGGGGGCCCAGGGGCCCGGATCGCCGTACGGAGGCGTGCCGTACGGGTCCTGGGGGTGCAGCGGCTGCTGCCGCGGCGGAGCGGCCGCTTCCTGCCCGGCGGGCGCGGCACCGGCCGCCTCGGCAGGCGGGGCCGCGAATTCCCGGGTTATGGCGGTCTGTTCGGTTTCGAGCGCCGCGGTCTCGGCCGCGGCGGGCGCCTGCGCCGCCGGCTCGGGGGGCCGCTGCCCCGACCGGCTCCACCAGTTCCGCTTCGGCCCGGCGGCCGTCCCCTCGTCCATGTTCTCCCCACCGATTCGCCCGCTGTGTCAGGCGGGCACCACCACCTCGTGGCGGCATGCCCCGGCAGGGGGCGCCGCCCAGGCAGCGATTCAACCAGGTCCGTGGGGCCGCGCGCAGAGCCCGGTCAGCGCGGGGCGGGCCACCGGGCGGCCATCGTCTCCCGGGAGGCGGGGCCGGACGGTACGGCGGTCCCGCCCTGGGGGCGCCCGGCGTCTTCGGACGGCACGTACGGCCCCACGATGCGCGCGCCGGACTGCGGGACCGGCGCGGTGCCTCGTGCGGGGTGGTGCGGCATGAGCTGACCGGTCTGGAGCGTCAGCGCGGGCAGGGCGGAGCGGCCTTCGGACGGCAGCGCGACCCGGGACAGGGACAGGGGCAGCGACGGCGAGGGGCGCGCGGCCGACGGCATCGACGGGCCGGTCATGCCGAGCGAGCTCGGTGCCGGTTCCGGGGTGACGTCCGCGCCGGGGAGCGACCGCGTCCAGGGGTGTCCCGTCGCGAAGAGCAGGGCTTCGCCGCGGGACAGGCCCGGCCGGGTGGCCGGGCCCTGGGTGGCGCTGAGCGGTGTCATCTGGCTGCCCGTGCCGTCGGCGCGGCCGCTGGGAGTGTCGACCGCCGCCTCCAGGGGCAGGGCGCCGCCGAGCGCGAACGCCGCCAGCGAGACCGCCCCGGCCGCCGCGAAGGCGAACCGGCGGCGCTGCGGCGCGGGCCGGTCCGGCTCGTGGATACGGAAGCCGCGCGGGCGCGGCTGCTGGGGCACGCCGCTGACGGCATGACTGCCGGACGGGACATACCGGAAGGAACCGCCGCGCGCTTCGAACTCGGCGCCCTCGGCGAAGTCGCCGCCGAACGCGCCCCTGCCGAAGCTCCCGGGGCCCAGCCGACTTCCGGAGCCGTCGGCATCACCTCCGGGCAGCTGCTGGAGGCGCGCCAGCAGCCCCTCGGAGGGACCGGGGGGCGCCGTTTCCGCGAAGACGTTCTTCAGCTGGCGCTGGTCGTCGGCCTCCGCCTTGCACTTTCCACACGTAGCGAGATGCGCGAGCACCCGCTCGCGCGCGTCATGCCCCAACTCCCCGTCGACCAGAGCCGCGAGGCGGTCGCCGAGATGATGCTCGGCGGGGGACGGACCGCCTGTACCGCTCACGCGATTCCGACCTCCCCTGTGGTGACCGAGGTGAGCGTCCGCTGCTCGCGCTCGCGCTCCTCGGCGCGCGCCGCCGGGGAGCGGTGCTTGAGCGCCTTGCGCAGGTGGGAGCGGCCGCGGTGGATGCGGCTGCGGACCGTGCCCAGCTTCACGCCGAGGGTGGCGGCGATCTCCTCGTACGACAGGCCCTCGATGTCGCAGAGCACCACGGCGGCGCGGAACTCGGGCGCGAGGGTGTCCAGCGCCTGCTGGACGTCGGCGTCGAAGTGGGTGTCGTTGAAATGCTGCTGCGGGGAGGGCTCGCGGCTGGGGAGCCGCTCGGCCGCGTCGTCACCGAGCGCGTCGAAGCGGATGCGCTGGCGGCGGCGGACCATGTCCAGGAAGAGGTTGGTCGTGATGCGGTGCAGCCAGCCCTCGAAGGTGCCGGGGGTGTACGTCGACAGCGAACGGAAGACGCGGACGAACACCTCCTGCGTCAGGTCCTCGGCGTCGTGCTGGTTGCCCGTGAGGCGGTAGGCGAGACGGTAGACCCGCGCGCTGTGCGTGCTGACGATCTCCTCCCAGCTGGGCGGGGTCCAGGCCTGCGCATCCGCTTCGGCGGCGAACGTCGCTGTCGTAGCGGTGTCAAAGGCCCCTCCCCTACCCTTGAGGCCGTGGGAGCGGGAACGGTCAGCAGTGTCTGTCACGGATTTCGGCTCGGCGGCCGACCGCCTGAAGCGCCTTCGCGCCCATCGGTCACCCGTCGCAGCCGCACCTCCCCTGGTGGCTCTGGTGGTGTCCAGTAGAGCCCCTACCATATCCACCTCGCCCGTTAGCTCCGGATAAGCAGATTTGACCTGCTTTTGGCCTGGCTTCGCGTCATGCCACACGTCTCGTTGGGTCTTCACCGATGCATCCCCCCTGCTGTGCTTCAACGCCCGGTCCCATCTGCGGGTTCCCGCACGCAGCGGATACAGTCACGGTTGCGTCAACTACGGGGACAGGAGAGGGCCATTACCGGCAACCGGCAGACGAGCTTGGCATTCGCCGAGGCGTACGGCGCCGGGACCATCGACGACAAGGCCGACGCCGCCCTGCACTGGTCCCGGGACCGGGCGCGGGAAGCGGGCATCCGCGCGGTGTCCACGGGCACCGGCACCGCGCTGCGGCTGCTCGCGGCGACGGCGGACGCCAAGGCGGTCGCCGAGATAGGCACCGGCACGGGAGTGTCGGGCATCTACCTCCTGCACGGTATGCGGCCGGACGGCGTCCTGACGACGGTCGACCTGGAACCGGAGCGGCAGCAGTTCGCGAAGCAGGCGTTCCGCGAGGCGGGCTTCGCCGGCAACCGCGCGCGCTTCATCCCCGGCCGCGCCCTGGACGTCCTGCCCCGGCTCGCCGACGGCGGCTACGACCTGGTCTTCTGCGACGGCGACCGCATGGAGTGCCTGGACTATCTCGCTGAATCGTTGCGGCTGCTGCGCCCCGGTGGCCTGGTCTGTTTCGAGGGCGTCTTCGCCGACGGCCGTACGGTCGACTCGGCGGCCCAGCCCGCGGAGGTGCTGCGCCTGCGGGAGCTGCTGCGGACGCTCCGCGAGACGGACGCGCTGATCTCGTCCCTGCTGCCGGTGGGCGACGGCCTGCTGTGCGCCGTCAAGCGCGGCTGAGCGGGGACCCGGGCACGTACGCGTGTACCGCGTAGGTGTACAGCGCGTACGGCGCCCACGGGGGCACCGAGGAACGGACGCGGCCCCGGTGGGCGGCGCGCTCTCGCGCGCCGCCCACCGGGGCCCGGGTATTCGGCTGGGGGTCCAGGGGTCAGCCCCGGGAAACCGCAGCATCAGGGCGACTGCCCTGTCAGACGGTGACCTTCTCGAGGGCCTCGCCCAAAGCCTTGGCCTCGTCGGGAGTCAGCTCGACGACGAGTCGACCGCCGCCTTCGAGCGGAACGCGCATGACGATGCCCCGCCCCTCCTTGGTCACCTCGAGCGGGCCGTCGCCCGTCCGCGGCTTCATGGCCGCCATGCTCGTTCCCCTTCCTGAAACCAGCTCACGCAGCCGACAACCCAGGTGTCACCGGCATCGAACACATTGCTTCCAGGCCATTATCCCGCATCGCACGACCCGATGACCAACATCGGGGAGCATCCCTTCGGCAACGCGCTCTCGCAAAACCACCCAATTCGGGGAGTGGGCTGCGATACTTCGCCATCGTCCGGCGTCCGGTCCTCGCCGTTTGTTTGACGTACGTCACATGACGGGCGCCGATGATCTCCGGCATTCTGAGCGACGGCTGCCACTTCCGGGCAGCGCGAGCCGCGACGGAGGGACCCCTCACCATGGCCGACACCGTGCTCTACGACGTGACCGACGGCGTCGGGACGATCACGATCAACCGTCCCGACGCGATGAACGCGATGAACACGGAAGCCAAGGCCGCCCTGCGGGACATCCTGCGCGAGGTCGCCGCCGATCCGGCCGTACGGGCCGTCCTGCTGACCGCCACCGGGCGCGCCTTCTGCGTGGGCCAGGACCTCAAGGAACACATCGGGCTGCTGGCCCGGGACCGCGAGACCGGGTCCGGGCAGACCATGAGCACGGTGCGCGAGCACTACAACCCCATCGTCACGGCGCTCGCCGGCATGCCCAAGCCGGTGGTGGCGGGCGTCAACGGCGTGGCCGCGGGCGCCGGTGCCGGTTTCGCGCTGGCCGCGGACTACCGGGTGGTCGCCGACACCGCGTCCTTCAACACCTCCTTCGCGGGCGTCGCGCTCACCGCCGACTCCGGGATCTCCTGGACGCTGCCCCGCCTGATCGGCCACGGCCGCGCCGCCGACCTGCTGCTCTTCCCGCGCAGCGTCACCGCGCAGGAGGCGTACGAGCTGGGCATCGCCAACAAGATCGTCCCGGCGGCGGAGCTGGCGGCGGAGGCGGCCGCGGTGGCGCGCGCGCTGGCCGAGGGGCCGACCGCCGCATACGCCGCGATCAAGGAGTCCCTCGCGTACGGGGCCGGGCACACGCTCACCGAGACGCTCACCAAGGAGGAGGAACTGCAGACGCGGGCAGGCGCCTCGGAGGACCACCACATCGCGGTCGAGGCGTTCATGAAGAAGGAGAAGCCGCGGTTCCTGGGGCGCTAGGCAATTCGGAAGGTGAAGGCCCGGCCGGAGACGGCCGGGCATCCCCTCAGGCCTGTGCCGCCGCCTCCACCGCGTCCCGTACGTGACAGTCCGCCAGATGGTCGTTGACCAGGCCGCAGGCCTGCATCGTCGCGTACGCCGTGGTGGGGCCGACGAAGCGGAAGCCGCGCTTCTTGAGGTCCTTGGCCAGTGCCGTGGACTCCGGTGTGACGGGCGCCACGTCGGCCAGGGTGCGCGGTGCCTTCCGGTCGGCGCGCTCGGGTGCGTACGACCAGATCAGCCGGTCCAGCTCGCCCGGGGCCAGCTCGGCCGCGATCCGGGCGTTGTTGATCGCCGCGCCGATCTTCGCGCGGTTGCGGATGATGCGGGCGTCGGTGAGCAGCCGCTCGGCGTCCGCGTCGGTGAACCGGGCGACCGCCTCGATGCGGAAGTCCGCGAACGCGGCCCGGAAGCCCTCGCGGCGGCGCAGGATCGTGATCCAGGACAGCCCGGACTGGAACGCCTCCAGGCACATCCGCTCGAAGAGCGCGTCGTCACCGTGGACCGGCAGGCCCCATTCGGTGTCGTGGTAGGCGCGATAGTCGGCCATTTTCTCCGACTCCATGCCCCAGGGGCACCGCGGCACCCCGTCCGGAGCCGTGCTCACTGCCGTCATGAGGCGCTCTTCCCGTCGTCCTCGCCCCCGGAGGCCAGGGGCTCCTCTCCGGCCGGTGCGGCCGGCCGGTCCCCGGTCCGCGTCCCGGCCCGGTCCCCGGAGCCGTCCTCCGGGGCGTCCTTGATCAGGCCGGGCGGGCCCATCGCCGCGGCGTGCTCGCCCGCGAGGGCCGCCTCCAGCTCGGCGATCCGGGCGTCCCGTTCAGCGAGCTCGGCGCCGAGCCGGTCCAGCACGTCGTCGACGTCGTTCATCCGGTAGCCGCGCACGCCGACCGGCAGGCGCACCGCCTCCACGTCGGCGCGGGAGGCGGGCCGGTCGGCGGGCAGCGGTTCGTACAGCCGGTCCGGCGCGGCCTCGCCGAGCCCGCCCTCGTCACCGCCGCCGACCACGGCGAGCGTGACCGCGGCGACCACCGCGACCATCGCGATCAGCAGGAACCAGAACACGACCATCTCCCCGAGCTATGCGTTGGCACTGATCGTGCCATGCGGGTGTGACCGTTAGGGTCGCTGGCGGACCACGAAGAGGGAGAAGCAATGCTGCGGCTGGGGAATCGAGAGTTCACTGCGCACGAGCCGGTGATCATGGCCATCGTGAACAGGACCCCGGACTCCTTCTACGACCGGGGGGCCACCTTCACCGACGAGCCCGCTCTCGCCCGGGTGGAGCAGGCGGTGGCCGAGGGCGCCGCGATCATCGACATCGGCGGCGTCAAGGCGGGCCCCGGCGAGGAGGTCACCGCCGAGGAGGAGGCCCGGCGCACGGTCGGGTTCGTGGCCGAGGTGCGCAGGCGGTACCCGGACGTGGTCATCAGCGTGGACACCTGGCGCCACGAGGTCGGCGAGGCGGTCTGCGAGGCCGGCGCGGACGTGCTCAACGACGCGTGGGGCGGGGTGGACCCGAAGCTGGCCGAGGTCGCGGCCCGTTACGACGCCGGGCTGGTCTGCACCCACGCGGGCGGCGTCGAGCCGCGTACCCGGCCGCACCGGGTGGCGTACGAGGATGTGCTGGCGGACATCCTGCGGGTGACGCTGGGGCTGGCCGAACGGGCGCTGGAGCTGGGCGTACGGCGCGACGCGATCATGATCGACCCGGGGCACGACTTCGGGAAGAACACCCGGCACAGCCTGGAGGCGACCCGCCGGCTCGGCGAGATGGCGGACACCGGGTGGCCGGTGCTGGTCTCGCTGTCGAACAAGGACTTCGTCGGCGAGACGCTGGACAAGCCGGTCAAGGAACGGCTGCTCGGCACGCTGGCGACGACCGCGGTCTCGGCGTGGCTGGGCGCGCAGGTCTACCGCGTCCACGAGGTCGCCGAGACCAAACAGGTCCTGGACATGGTGGCCTCGATCGCGGGCCACCGGCCCCCGGCGGTGGCCCGCCGGGGACTCGCCTAGGCCCTGTCGGCGCCTGTCGCTACTTCCCGGTCTCCTTGGAGACCAGCGCGACCGCCTCGTCCACGTCGTCGGTGACGTGGAAGAGCAGCAGGTCGTGCTCCGACGCCTTGCCCTGCGCGACGACCGTGTCGCGCAGCCAGCCGACCAGGCCGTTCCAGTACTCCGTACCGAAGAGCACGATCGGGAAGCGGGTCACCTTCCGCGTCTGGACCAGGGTCAGCGCCTCGAACAGCTCGTCGAGGGTGCCCATGCCGCCGGGCAGTACGACGAAGCCCTGCGCGTACTTCACGAACATCGTCTTCCGGACGAAGAAGTAACGGAAGTTGACGCCGATGTCGACGTGCGGGTTCATGCCCTGTTCGAAGGGCAGCTCGATGCCCAGGCCGACGGAGACGCCCTTGGCCTCCCGGGCGCCCCGGTTCGCGGCCTCCATCACGCCGGGCCCGCCGCCGGTGATCACCGCGAAGCCGGCCTCCACCAGTGCCCGGCCGAGCGCGACGCCCGTCTCGTACTCGGGCGAGCCGACGGGTGTACGGGCCGAGCCGAAGACGCTGATGGCGCTCGGCAGTTCGGCGAGCGCGCCGAAGCCCTCCACGAACTCCGACTGGATGCGCATGACCCGCCACGGGTCGGTGTGCACCCAGTCGGTGTCGCCCTCGGCGGTGTCCAGCAGCCGCTGGTCCGTGGTGCCCTTCTGCACCTGCTCGCGTCGGCGCACCACGGGTCCCAGACGCTGTTCCTCCCACGCCCGCTCTTCCTCGGGGCTGGCCATATCGTGCTCCCTCCGCTGCCGGTCAGTGTCCGGCAAGGGTAGATCGGCGCAGGTGGCGGGCAGGGCAATTCCGGATTCCGGGACACCGCGGGGGCGCGTGTGCCGGGCGTGCCCTACGCGGTGAGCCAGGACCGCAGGCGCTCCTCGCAGTGCAGGATCTGCTCGGTGGCGACGCGTTCGTCCTTCTTGTGTGCCAGCAGGGGGTCGCCGGGGCCGTAGTTGACGGCGGGCACGCCCAGGGCGCTGAAGCGCGAGACGTCCGTCCAGCCGAACTTGGGCTTGGCGATGCCGCCGACCGCCTTCATGAAGGCGGCGGCCGCGGGGTGCGACAGGCCGGGCAGCGCGCCCGGCGAGTGGTCGTCGACGGTCGTCGCGGCGACGCCGCAGTCCGCGAAGACCTCGCGGACGTGGTCGAGTGCTTCCTGCTCGCTGCGGTCGGGCGCGTAACGGAAGTTGACGGCGACGGTGCAGGCGTCGGGGATGACGTTGCCCGCCACGCCGCCCTCGATGCGGACCGCGTTCAGGCCCTCGCGGTATTCGAGGCCGTCGATGACGGCCCGCCGCGGCTCGTAGGACGCCAGGCGCGCGAGGATCGGCGCCGCGGAGTGGATGGCGTTGCTGCCCATCCAGCTGCGCGCGGAGTGGGCCCGTTCGCCCTCGGTGTGCAGCAGCACCCGCAGCGTGCCCTGACAGCCGCCCTCGACCTCGGCGTTGGAGGGCTCCAGCAGGATGGCGAAGTCGCCCGCCAGCCACTCCGGGTGCTCCTCGGCCAGCCGCCCGAGACCGTTGAACTCGGCGGCGATCTCCTCCATGTCGTAGAAGATGAAGGTCAGGTCGCGGTTGGGCGCGGGGACGGTGGCGGCGATGCGCAGCTGGACGGCGACGCCGGACTTCATGTCGGTGGTGCCGCAGCCCCACAGGACGCCGTTCTCGTCGAGCCGGGAGGGCACGTTGTCCGCGATCGGCACGGTGTCCAGGTGGCCGGCCAGGACGACCCGCTCGGCGTGGCCCAGTTCCGTACGCGCGACGACGCAGTTGCCGTCCCGCTCCACCGTCAGATGCGGGAGCGCACGCAGCGCGTTCTCCACGGCGTCCGCGATGGCCTTCTCGTCCCGGCTGACGGACGGGATGTCGATGAGCTGAGCGGTGAGCCCGGCCGCGTCGAGGGAGAGGTCCAGTGCGGGGGTCTGCGTAACGGTCTCCATGGGGCCGACCCTACCGGCGCCCCTCCAGTACCGTTGGCGGTGTGTCCCCCCAGCCCACCGCTCCCGCCCGCAGCAAGCGCCTCCTGCGTACCGGCGCGGCCTTCGCCGTGCTCGTCGGACTGGCCGTGTACCTCGTCGTGCAGTACGTCACGGGCGGGCCGGGGGCACCGCGCTGTTCGGTGCGGACCGCGGACGGCGGCGCGCCGTACGAGATCTCGCCGGAGCAGGCCGCGAACGCCGCGACCATCTCGGCCGTCGGCTCCTCGCGCGGGCTGCCGGAGCGGGCCGTGACGATCGCCCTGGCGACCGCCATGCAGGAGTCGGGGCTGCGCAACATCGGCTTCGGCGACCGGGATTCGGTCGGGCTCTTCCAGCAGCGGCCGTCCCAGGACTGGGGCACCGTGCAGCAGATCATGGACCCGGTCTACTCCGCCGGGGAGTTCTACACGCATCTGGCCAAGGTGCCGGGCTACTCGCGGCTGCCGCTGACGGTGGCCGCGCAGAAGGTGCAGCGCAGCGGCTACCCGCAGGCGTACGCCAAGCACGAGCCGGACGCCGCGCTGCTGACCGGTGCCCTCACCGGGCGCGACGGGGCCGCGATGACGTGCTCGGTGAACCGTCCGGCGGACCGGAAGCACCCGGGCGGCACGGACGGGGTGCGCAAGCAGCTGGTGCGCGAGTTCGGCGCCGACGTGCTGCCGCACACGGACGGGACCGCTCCTGACAAGGACGGCGGCAAGGACGGCGGCCGGGTCCTGACGGTCCCCGCGCGGCCGGTC
Source organism: Streptomyces sp. CB02923 (assembly GCF_001905005.1). Lineage (GTDB taxonomy): Bacteria > Actinomycetota > Actinomycetes > Streptomycetales > Streptomycetaceae > Streptomyces. The sequence goes on from NZ_LWKZ01000001.1 coordinate 750,397, forward strand.
TCCTCCGGGGACGCCGGTGACGAGGCCGCGGCGGGCGGCCGGGCCCCGGGTGCGGGGCAGGCCGGCGGCACGTCGGCGGACGGGGACGGCTCCGGGTCCCAGCGGCGCGGCTGGGAGCTGGCCACCTGGGCGATGGCGCAGTCCGGTGCCTTGGGCATCGAGCAGATTTCCTACGCCGGGAAGATGTGGTCCGCGGCCGACTCCGGGAAGGGCTGGCAGAAGGCGACCGGTGCGGCGGCGCGCGCTCCCGGTGCGGACGTACGGATCGTCACCGCCAAGTGAGCCTCGGGGCGCCTCTCGTGGCGGGTCGGGCCGGGCGTCTTCGACGGGTCCGGGAGCGCGGCTGTGCGGCCGCCGCGGGAGGCGGTCCGGCGGCGCTCCGTACCCCGGACGGCCGTCACGCCGTCAGCCTTGCGGTCACCGCGCAGCCGTCCGGCGGGTCCCTCGGCCGAGTTAACGTCGTCAACCCCGGGCAGCGGTGCCGAGTCACCGTCCACGGGGTCACCCGAACGGCATGGAGCCCCTGCGGGCACTGAGGCGTGACGTTTCAGCGCCGTACTGCGCCCGGCGCAGTTTGCCCGGTTTCCTCCGGAGCAGATTATGTGACCCCCCACTGATTCTTTACCGGCCGTGCCGCAACCTTCCCGGGCCTGACGCGGTAGTCACGCTGTGCGCCCGGCAGCCTCCGCGCCCCGCCCGGCGCACACGGCACGTCTGTCAGAAGAACCAGTCCCTCTCCGTAAAAGGAGCACCATGTCCCTCCCCCTCTCGCGTCGGATCGCCCGAGCCGCGCTGCTGGTCGCAGCCGGCGCAGCCCCCGTGGTCGGTGCGGCAGGCTCCGCGAGCGCCGTGGAACTGCCGAAGTCCTCCGACCTGGGCGGACTGACCGCAGTGGACACCGCGAGCCTCGCCGACACCGCCGACGGCGCGGTACAGGGTGCCGGCGACCTCGCCGGTGAGACCGGCGCGAACGCCGCCGAGGCGGGCGGCAAGGTCGTCCGCAAGGCCGTTCCGGCGGTGAGCAGGACCGCCGGCAAGACCGCGGGCAAGACGCTCCGGGAGACCGCGCCGGCCGCGAAGCATGCCGCGGGCAACGCCGCCGGCGACACCGCGGACAGCGCGGGGGACATCCTCACCGACACCCTGCACACCGCCACCGAGGACGGCCTGCCGACCGACGGCCTGACCGACTCCCTGCCGGGTGACGGGCTGTCCACCGACGGGCTGACCGACTCGCTGTCCACCGACGGCCTGGCCCAGGCGATCGGCGGCAGCGGCCTGGCCTCGGACCTGCTGCCGACGAACGGGCTGCCGGTCAGCTGACCGAGCACCGCACGCTGACCGGGCACCGGACAGCGAAGCCCGGAGCGGACGCCGTATCCCAGGCGCCCGCTCCGGGCTTCTTCGCGTGTGCGGGCTACTGCGCCAGGCGCCGTACCGCCTCGTCCACCCGCTCGTCGGTGGCCGTGAAGGCGACCCGGACGAACCGGTCCCCCGCGCTCCCGTAGAAGTCGCCCGGCGCGACCAGGACGCCGCGCTTGGCGAGGTCGGCCACGGTGTCCCAGCACGACTCGTCCCGCGTCGCCCACAGGTAGAGCGACGCCTCGCTGTGCTCGACGCGGAAGCCGGCGGCCTCCAGGGCCTCGCGCAGGGCCGTACGGCGGCGGGCGTAGCGCTCGCGCTGCTCGCCGACGTGCTCGGTGTCGCCGAGCGCCGCGACCGTCGCGGCCTGTACGGGCGCGGGGATCATCATGCCGCCGTGCTTGCGGATCAGCAGCAGCTCGCCGAGGACCGCGGCGTCGCCGACGAGGAAGGCGGCGCGGTAGCCGGCCAGGTTGGAGCGCTTGGACAGCGAGTGGACGGCCACGATGCCGTCGTACGAGCCGCCGCAGACGTCCGGGTGCAGGACGGAGACCGGGTCGGCCTCCCAGCCCAGTTCGATGTAGCACTCGTCGCTGAAGAGCAGGACGCCGTGCTCGCGTGCCCAGGCGACCGTACGGCGCAGTTCGGCGGTGCTCAGGACGCGGCCGGTCGGGTTGGACGGCGAGTTCAGCCACAGCAGCTTGAGGCCGGCGGGGTCCAGCTCCCAGGGGTCGTCGTAGACGACCGGCTCGGCGCCCGCCAGGCGCGCGCCGACCTCGTAGGTGGGGTACGCCAGACGCGGGTAGGCGACGCGGTCGCCGGTGCCCAGGCCGAGCTGGGTCGGCAGCCAGGCCACCAGTTCCTTGGAGCCGACGACCGGCAGCACGTTGGCGTGGTCCAGGCCGGTGGCGCCCAGGCGCTCCCCGGCCCAGCCGGTGATCGCGTCGCGCAGGGCGGCGGTGCCCCACACCGTCGGGTAGCCGGGGCTGTCGGCGGCGTCCGTGAGGGCTTTGCGGACCAGCGCGGGCACGGGGTCGACCGGAGTGCCGACGGACAGGTCCACGATGCCGTCGGCATACGCGGCCGCCGTGGTCTTGTACGGCTCCAGCCGGTCCCAGGGGAAGACCGGAAGACGGGACGAAACGGTGCCCACGTTGCTCTCTTTCCTCACGTTCCTCGGGCGGCACAGGGCTGGAAACGCCTCGGCCCCGTGCGGCGTCGGCGTCCCGGTCTCAGGTGACGGGGAGGCCGGCCGTACGGGACCGGGGCGGCGCCATGCGGCCGCTTACTGGTTCTGCGGCGGCAGCGCTGCGATGAAGGCGTGGTCGCGCTCGATCAGGCCCAGCTTGCTGGCACCACCGGGCGAACCGAGCTCGTCGAAGAACTCGACGTTCGCCTTGTAGTAGTCCTTCCACTCCTCCGGAGTGTCGTCCTCGTAGAAGATCGCCTCGACCGGGCAGACCGGCTCGCACGCGCCGCAGTCGACGCATTCGTCCGGGTGGATGTACAAGGACCGGGAGCCCTCGTAGATGCAGTCGACGGGGCACTCCTCGATGCACGCCTTGTCCTTGACGTCGACACAAGGCTGCGCGATGACGTAGGTCACGCTGTCGTTCCTCCTCGGTAGGGCTGGCGGACCGATTGGCAGTTCCGCCGCTGGGCGCGCGGGAGCGCGGCGTCGTCGATGCCCGCACCTAGTATCTCCGTTCCCGGGCAGGAGACGAACAAGAGGGGCGGGTAGACCCGTGGAATTCACTACCGGCGGACGGCTGGAGGTCCACATCACCCGTGCTGACGTGGGCAAAAGGGTATCTGTCCGACGCTTGAGCGGCGTCGGAGAGGGGCCTGAGAGGTTCACTGACACGGTCGGCGTTCTCACATCCTGGGACAATGGTGTGCTGAGCGTCACACGCAGGACTGGGGAGATCATTCGGATCACGGAGGCCGCTCTGGTCGCCGGGAAGACGGTGCCCGCTGCGCCCGCCCGCCGCCGCTCCCCCGCCACGAGCGCACCCGAGCTCGACCGGGTGGCCGCCCGGGGCTGGCCGCCGGTGGAGAGCGAGTGGCTGGGCGGGTGGCAGCTGCGGGCCAGCGCCGGCTTCACCCGGCGGGCCAACTCGGTGGCGCCCCTGGGCGATCCCGGGCTGCCGCTGGACACCGCACTGGAACAGGTCCGCTCCTGGTACGCGCAGCGCTCGCTGCCCGCGTACATCCAGGTCAGTACGGGCGCCCAGGGCACCCAGGAGGACCTGGCGGCCGGGCTGGACCGGCGCGGCTGGACGCGTGAGGTGACGGCGGAGACCCGGACCGCCGCACTGGCCCCCGTAGGCGACCTGGACGCGGACGTGTCCCGGGTGGCGCTCACGCGGGAGACCGACGCGCAGTGGCTGGCCCGCTACCGGCGGTCCGGTGAGCCGGGGCCCGAGGTGGTCGCGGTCCTGCACGGCGGCCCGTCGGTGTGGTTCGCGAGCGTGCCGGACGAGGCGGGCGGAGCGGCCGCGATCGGGCGGTGCGTGGTGGACGGGCGCTGGGCCGGGTTCGCGGCCGTCGAGGTCGGCCCGGAGCACCGGCGGCGCGGCCTGGCGACGGCCGTGATGGCGGCGCTCGCCCGCAAGGCCCTGGACGAGGGCGCCTCGGCCGCGTACCTCCAAGTGGAGACGGACAACCACGACGCCCGCGCGCTGTACGACCGGCTGGGCTTCGTCACCCACCACCACTACCACCACTGGCGCGCCCCCCAGGGAGGCCCGAGCTGAACGGGTACGAACCTCGTATGCATCCGGACCCGGACCCGGACGGGGACGACGCGTCCGCCGAGCGGCGCCGACAGTTCGCCGAGGCCGCGCGCGACGAACGGCCGGACCTCGCCCGGCTGTGCCTGCTGATCGCGGCGGAGGCCGATCCCGCGCTGGACGAGGCGGGCGTGGACGCGGCGCAGATCGAACTGGACGCGCTGGCCGGGCGGCTGCCGTACGCCCCCTCCGGCGGGCCGCGCCCCTGGGCCCGCAACACCGCCGAACTCCTCGGCACGCGCCTCGGCTTCCGCGGGACGCCCACCGACTACCGGCGGCTGGAGTCGTCGCTGCTGCACGAGGTGCTGCGGCGCCGCCGGGGCCTGCCGATCCTGCTGTCGGTGGTCTGGATGGAGGTCGCGCGGCGGGCGGGCGCGCCGGTGTACGGGGTGGCGCTGCCGGGCCACTTCGTCGTCGGATTCGGGGACCCGTACGGCGCGCACGTCCTCGTCGACCCCTTCGACGGCGGGCGGCTGCTGACCGACGAGGACGCGGGCGTGCTGGTCGCGGGCGCGACCGGGGCGCCGCTGACCGAGCAGATGCTGGCGCCGGCCGACCCGCTGGAGATCGTGCTGCGCATCCTGAACAACGTCCGGGCGTGGGCGGCGGCCCGGCCGGAGCGCAGCGACGTGCAGCTGTGGGCGGTCGAGCTGTCCCTGCTGCTGCCCAGCCACCCGGCGCGGCTGCGCCACGACCACGCGCAACTGCTGGTGCAGCGCGGGGACTTCCTGGGCGGCGCGGCCGGGCTGGAGGAGTACGCGAAGGTGGTGGAGGCGGTCGATCCGGCCGCCGCGGCGGCGGTGCGCCGTCAGGCGGCGGCGGCCCGCGCCATGCTCAACTGATCCTGCGGGGCCTGCTTCCCGGCCGCGTCTGCCACGTCTGCCACGTCCGTCGTCCCCTGCCGGGCGGCCTGCGGGCTGCGGCGCACGACCAGTACGGTCGCGTCGTCCTTGAGGTCGCCGCCGGTGAACCGCTCCAGATCGGCGCGGAGCGTGTGCGCCAGTTCGTCCGGCTCCAGGTGCGTCCAGCGGGCCAGGCGGTCGGCCAGCGGGTAGAACTCGCCGTCCGCGCCGCGGGCCTCGGTGACGCCGTCGGTGCACAGCACGATCCAGTCGTCCGCCACCGGTTCGACGGCCACGCTCTGCCGCCCCTCCCCCGTCAGCCACCCGAGGCCGAGCGGCAGCCCGCCCTCGCCGTCGTTGCGTTCGGTGACGTGGCCGTCCCGTACGAGGTAGTACGGGATGTGGCCGCAGGACAGGACCCTGGCGTCGTCCTCCCCGCGCACCTCCAGCAGCAGCGCGGTGACGAACCGCTCCTGCCCGCCGCGCTCGGCGGAACGGACGTTGTAGCGGGACAGTGCCTGCTCCATGCGCTCGGCGACGGCTTCGAGGCTGTCCTTGTAGTACGCCGCCTCCCGGAAGGAAGCCAGCACCTCGTGCCCGGCGCCGATCGCGGGCATCCCCTTGCCCTGGACGTCGCCGATCACCAGCCGCAGCCCGTGCGGTGTCTCCACGGCCTCGTAGATGTCTCCCCCGACCCGGGCGCCCTCCTGGGCGGAGACGTAGAACCCGTACGCCTCCAGCGGCCCGGCGGTCAGCGGCAGCTCGCGCAGCATCTCACGCTGCACGGCGTCGGCGACCATGCTCGTACGGGCGAACAGGGCCTCCCGCTCCAGCCGCGTCCGGCACAGCACCAGCGCGAACACGGCGACGAGCAGCGACCCGAAGACGCCGACGACCTTGCTGGCCACGGACCAGTCCGGCACGAGCCGCACCTGGATGAAGACCTGGCACAGGACGTACTCGGCGGCCACCACCGCGGTCCAGCGGTAGGTGCAGCGCAGCGCGGCGATCAGCGGCGCGATGCCCATGAACAGGGCGAAGTGCAGCTGCGGGCCGGTCATCGCGTCCACCAGCGTGATGGCCAGGGTCACGACGACCAGCAGCGCCGCCACACCGCGGTCGCGCGCCGGGGATCGCTGGAGAGTCTTCACCCTTCCAGCCTGCGTCCGCCGTACCGGCCCGCCCAGAGTCGAAGGTCCTGGTGGGGGCGGGTCGCGGGTGAGACTCCTTACAGCGGCCCGGCCGCCCGCGTACGGGCTACAGCCAGCCCTTGTCGCCTGCCGTGTGGACGGCTTCGGCCCGGTTGCGGGCGCCGGTCTTCTGGATGGCGGTGGACAGGTAGTTGCGCACCGTGCCGTGGGAGAGGTGGAGGGCGGCGGCGATCTCGGCGTTGGTGGAGCCGTCCGCCGCCGCGCGCAGCACGTCGCACTCCCGGTCGGTGAGGGGGTTCGCCCCGCCGGACAGCGCGGCGGCCGCGAGGGCCGGGTCGATGACCTGTTCCCCGCGCAGCACCCGTCGTACGGCGTCCGCCAGCTGGGCGGCCGGTGCGTCCTTGACCAGGAACCCGTCGGCGCCGGACTCCATCGCGCGGCGCAGGTAGCCGGGCCGCCCGAAGGTGGTGAGGATGACGACCTTCAGCGCCGGGAACGCGTCGCGCAGCAGCGCGGCGGCGTCCAGCCCGCTGAGGCCGGGCATCTCGATGTCGAGCAGCGCCACGTCCACCGGCTGCTCCCGCGCCGCGCCGACGACCTCGTCGCCCCGCGCGGCCTGGGCCACGACCTCCATGTCCGGCTCCAGCCCCAGCAGCGCGGCCAGCGCTTCACGGACCATGGACTGGTCCTCGGCGAGGAGGAGTCGCACTTTCTTCATGGGCTGCTCGCCGTGCGGGTCGGTCATGCGGACACCCTAGCCAGGCGGGCGAAAGCGCAGGTCAGCGGGCGGCGAAGGAGGAGGCGGAGGGGGCGGAGGAGACAGGGGCGGCGGCAGCGGCGGGCCGGACGGGTCGGACGGGTCGGACAGGTCAGACGTAGAAGCGTTTGTGCTGCGGTGTCGGCTCGAAGGTCTGCAGGCAGCCGGAGCACCACCAGTGCCAGGTCTCCTGCCCCCGGCCCGAGTCGCTGGTGTCCTTCCACAGGCGGCGCCGGTCGCGGCAGGCCGGGCAGCCGGGCGTGGCGAGGGGACGGACGACGGCCCGCGGGTCGATGGGTGGCATGGCGCCAGCGTGCACCGCCCGGAGCGCCGGGGCGCCGGATTCCGCGCCGGGCCACTCCATCGGGGGGAGCGGGGGCGGGTACGCCCGTGCGCCGGAGCCGAGGGGCGCACGGACACGGCGCACGGCCTCCCACTTCACGCCTCGCGCCGTACGCCTCCCACCTCACGCCGTACGCCTCCAGCCGCATGCCTCCCACCTCACGCCTCCGACGGGCTGTGCTCCGCGGGCCGGGCGGCGGCCCCGGACACCGGCGGGCTGCCGAGGGGGACGTACGCGCGCAGGGCGAAGCCGCGGCCGCGCGGCGCGGTGCCGGTCTCCAGGCGCCCGTCGGCGAGGGCGAGGCGTTCGCGCAGGCCGCTCAGGCCGTTCCCGTCGTGCCCGCCGCGCGGGGGCCCGGTGCCGTCGTCGATGACGGACAGGCACAGCAGCCGCCGCTCGTCGGCCTCCCACTCCTCGGTGAGCAGCACCTCGCAGCGGCCGGCCGCGCTGTGCCGTACGACGTTGGTGACGGCCTCCCGCAGCGCCCAGGCCAGCGCGCTCTCCCCGTCCTCCGTGAGGCCCCGGTGCTCCTGTTCCAGGGCCGGGTCGATGTCGGCCGTGATCGCCGCGGTGCGCAGCGCGGCGCGCATCCCGGCCAGTTCGACGACCAGGCGCGGGCGCCGGTAGCCGGTGACCGCCTCACGGACGTCCACCAGCGCCTGGCGGCTGACCCGTTCGATGTCGGCGACCTGCTTGGCCGCGCCGTCCGGTTCGGCGGGCAGCATCCGTCCGGCCAGTTCGCTCTTGAGCGTGATCAGGGAGAGCGAGTGGCCCAGGAGGTCGTGCAGGTCCCGGGCGAGCCGCAGCCGCTCCTCGTTGGCGGCGAGCCGCGCGACCTCTTCCCGCGCCTCGCGCAGCTCCTTCGTCGTACGGATCAGATGCTGCACGCCGACCATCGCGAACCCGCTGAGCAGGCAGGGCAGCGCGTAGGCGAAGAGGTAGACCCGCACTTCGCCGTAGCGCAGGCCGATCAGCACGAGGGTGGCGGTCAGTGCGGGGACGGCCCACCGGGCGGTGCTCCAGGGCCGCGAGACGGCCACCGCGACGCACACGAACGTGAAGAGCACCAGCCAGTTCGGCCCGAGGACGGAGGACAGCAGGACGGCGATCGCCGCGATGAAGGTCACGGCCGCCCGGATCGCCCAGTCCGGCCAGGACCGGTGCACCATGTGCCGGAAGAGCAGGGCGAAGTAGACGCCGACGAACAGCAGGAGACCGGCGCAGCCCAGCACCTCGCGCGCCGGGGACATGTCCCCGTCGATCAGGTCCCCGATCGGACCCGTCAGGTACAGGAACCAGATGACGATCCAGACGCTCTTCACCAGCGCCTGCCGGCGGGTGCGGGGCGGCGTTCCGATCAGCACCGGGCTGCGCTCGGTCTCCGTTTCCTTCATGCCGTACGCGTGTCCTTCCGGTAGAGCCAGCCCGCGGCGCCGGCGAAGACGATCAGGTAGCCGGCGAGGAGGGCCAGGTCCTTGACGTCCGGGGCGTGGCCGCCTTCGATGGCCGTGCCGAGCGCGGCGTACGCGTGGGTCGGCAGCCACTCGGCGATGTTCTGCGCCCACTGTGGCAGGAGCGTCAGCGGCATCCACAGCCCGCCGAGGAACGCCAGCACGAAGTAGATCATCATCGAGATGGGGCGGACCGCGTCACCGCTGGCCAGGTAGCCGATGGCCACGCCGAGCGCGGCGAAGACGAAGCTGCCGAGCCAGGTCGCGACGAGGATGGCCACCCACTGCCAGGCTTCCAGCCGTACGCCCTTGACCGTGGCGGCGACCAGCATGACGAGCACGATGGACGGCAGGCTGACCGTCGCGGCGGCGCCCATCTTCGCGGCGACGTAGCCGCGTCCGGGCAGCGCCGTCAGCCGCAGCTGCCGTACCCAGCCCTTCTCGCGCTCCTTGGCGATGGCCTCGCTGTTGCCGATCAGTACGGCGGTCATCGCGCCGAAGGCGGCCATGGCGACCATGAAGTACAGGGGCATGCTCAGGGACATGCCCAGGACCGGCTTGTTGCTCGCGCCGCCCGCGATGATCAGGTAGAGCACCGGCGGGTAGATCACCGAGAAGAACATGAACTTCTTGTTCCGCAGGGCGCGGACGATCTCCAGCTTGATCAGGGTGGTCATCGTGCCGCCTCCTCGGCGGTCGCCGCGTCGGTGATGGCGATGAACGCCTGCTCCAGGCCGAGTCCGGCCACTTCCAGGTTGTACGGGTACAGGCCCAGCCCGTAGACGGCGTGCGTGGTCGCGTCGGCGTCCTCGGACTGGATGCGTACGGTGCGCCCGGAGACCTCCAGGGAGGTCAGGAACGGCAGGCGGCGCAGCGCCTCGTGGTCGACCGGCCCCTCCAGGTCGAAGGCGATCCGGCGGGCGCCGGCCCTCGCCTTGATCTCGGCGGCGGTGCCGTCGGCCAGCACCCGGCCGCGGTGCAGCACGATCACGCGGTCGGCGACCTCGTCGGCCTCTTCGAGGTAGTGGGTGGCGAACAGCACCGTACGGCCCTGGCGGGCCTGGGCGCGCATGGTGCCCCAGAAGGTCTGCCGCGAGGTGACGTCCATGCCGGTGGTCGGCTCGTCCAGCACGATCAGGTCGTTGGCCCCGGCCGTGGCGAGCGCGAAGCGCACCCGCTGCTCCTGGCCGCCGGAGAGCTTGTCGACCATCCGGTCGGCGATCTCGGTGATCCCGGCGGCTTCCATGATCTGCTCGACCGGAAAGCCGCCGGGGTGCAGATCACTGGCGAGCCGGACCAGCTCACGGACCTTCACGCCGGTCATCAGCCCGCCGCTCTGCAGCATGGCGCCGACCTTGCCCTGCTCGATGGCGCGCTGCGGGCTGGTGCCGAAGAGCGACACCTCGCCCGCGTCGGCGTTGCGCAGGCCCAGGAGCAGGTCGAGGGCGGAGGACTTGCCGGCACCGTTGGGGCCGAGGAGGGCGACGGTCTCGCCCGGGTACAGATCGAGATCGAGGTCGGCCACCGCCCGTACGGTGCCGTAGTTCTTGCTGACCTTCCGGAAGCTGACCACGGGCGCCGGGCCCGCCCGGCGCCCGGCGGCGCGGTCTGTGCTGGTGGCTGTGCTCGTCATGTGTTCCAGCTTCACAGCGGGGCGGTCGCCCGCGGCAGTGTCGGCTGTCGCATCTCCGGGATGACAGATGTCATGGGGGGTGTCCCCTAGGGCCCACGTCCGGTGGCTCCGGCCGCGGCTGGAGGGCGGTCGGCGGCTCCGGCCACGGCCGGGGAGGGCGGTCAGCCGGGCACGGCGGGGAGGGCGGTCAGCCGGGCACGCTCATGCGCTGTGTGCCGATCACCGACAGCAGCCGCAGTGCCTCTGCCGACGGCGAGCCGGGAGCGGCGGTGTAGAGGAAGACGCGCTGGTCCCGGTCGGCGACGTCCAGGACGTCGCAGCTGACGCTGACGGGGCCGACGAGGGGGTGCGCGAAGGTCTTGCAGAGGGTGGGCCGGGACGTCACGTCGTGGGCGGCCCAGAGCCGGGCGAACTCCGCGCTGCCGTCGAGGAGCTCGTCGACCAGGGCGGTCACTTCCGGGTCCCGGGGGTAGCGGGCCGCGGCGGCGTGCAGCTGCCGGGCCATGGTCCGGGCGAACTCGTCCGCGTCCGAGACGCCGTACAGCCGCCGGCCGTCCCGGTACGGGCCGAGGAAGGCTCGCCGGACGAGGTTCCGGTCCCGGCGCGGGAGGGCGGAGAAGTCCTCCATGAGGGCGGCGGCCAGCTCGTTCCAGGCGATGACCTCGTACGTCGCCGACACCACGACCGCCGCGGCCTCGGGCAGCCGCCGCAGCAGGTCGACGAGGCTCTGGCGCACCTCCCGCGACGGGCCGGGCGGGGGTCCGGGCGGGGCACCGGCGAGGTGGTGGAGGTGTGCGCGCTCGGCGTCCGGCATCCGCAGGGCGCGGGCGAGCTGGGCCAGCACCTCGCGGGAGGGGCGGGGGCCGCGGGCCTGCTCCAGCCGCGTGTAGTACTCGGTCGAGATGAACGCCAGCTGCGCCACTTCCTCGCGGCGCAGCCCCGGGGTGCGGCGGCGCGTACCGGCGGGCAGCCCCACGTCGGCGGGGGTGATGCGCTCGCGCCTGCTGCGCAGGAAGTCGCCGAGTTCTCGTCGTACGTGTCGGTCCACCTCCCCAGTGTGCGCGGGCGGCGCGGCGCTCAGCCAGGTACTGCCGGTGCCTGGATGCGCGGGACGGCCGGGCACAGGCTCGTCGGCATGAACAACACACCGACCCCGTCCACCACGACCGCGGGCCTGCTCACCGGCAAGGTCGCCTTCATCACGGGTGCCGGCCGCGGCATCGGCGCCGCGGCGGCGCGGCTGTTCGCCCGGGAGGGCGCCCGGGTGCTCCTCGCCGCACGCACGGAGACGCAGCTCAAGGCGGTGACCGAGGAGATCCGCGCGGCCGGCGGCACCGCCGGTCACGTGGTGTGCGACCTGGCCGACGCGGCGAGTGTCCGGGCCGCCGTCGACCGGTGCGTGGAGCTGTACGGCCGGCTCGACGTGGCCTTCAACAACGGCGCTACGGGGCAGCCGCCCGGCCCGATGGACCAGCTGCCGGAAGCGGATTTCGACGTCGTCAGCGCCGTCGACTTCAAGGGCCCGTGGCTGGCCATGACCGCCGAGGTCGCCGCCATCCGCGCCACCGCCGGACGCGGGGCCATCGTCAACACCTCCAGCGTCGGCAGCCTGACGGGCAACCCGCAGCTGCCCGTGTACGGCGCGGCGAAGCGGGCGGTCAACAGCCTCACCGAGTCGGCGGCCGTCACGTACGGCCCGGAAGGCATCCGCGTCAACGCCGTCGCGCCCGGCACCACGCTCACCGAGATGCTGCACGCGTGGGACGAGGAGGTGCCCGGCACCATCGAGCAGCTCAACCTCCGGACCCCGCTGGGCCGTGCCGCCGAGCCGAAGGAGATCGCCGAGGCCGCCGCCTGGCTCCTCAGCGACCGCGCCTCCTACGTCACCGGCACGGTCCTCCGGGTCGACGGCGGCCTGTTCGCCTGAGCCGGAGGGACGTTCCCGCGGTGCGCCGGGCCGGGGCCCTGGCCGCTGTCTAGCGCTTCCGCGGGCCGCAGAACTCGGCCTCGACGACTCCCGCGTACGCGGAGGCGTCGCCCATCCAGTCACCGTTGATGTTGAACGTCAGCTGGTGGCTGCCGTCCCTGGTGCCGACGACCCCGGACACGGAGCCGTTGGCGCGGCCGGTCTTGCCCACCACGGTCACCCCGCAGGAGAGGGTGATCGACTCGATGCCGAGTCCGTAGCGGTAGCCCTGGGTGTCCGCGGGCACGGTGGTGAACATCGCGCGCGTGGCGGCCGGGCTCAGCAGCCGGCCCTGCGTCAGGGCCCGGAAGAAGGTGTTGAGGTCGCCGGTGGTGGAGATGATGTCGCCCGACGCGCCGAGCCACGACATGTTCTGTTCGGTGGCGTCCACGACCGGCGCGCCGGGCTCCTTCTGCCGCAGCCGTGAGTAGGCGGTGGGGTGCGGCAGCGGCAGCCGGGGGTCCAGGCCGGGGAACGAGGTCTCGCGCAGCTTGAGCGGGGTGAGGATGCGCCGCTGCACCTCGTGGGCGTACGAGTGGCCGGTCGCCTTCTCGATGATCATTCCGACGAGTACGTAGTTGGTGTTGCTGTACAGGGCCGTGCCCAAGGTGCCGGGCGGGGTCTGCCGCAGTGCGAGGGCCACCAGGTCCGCCGGACGGTAGGTGTCGTAGCGGTGTTCGAGGAAGCCGGGGCCGGAGGCGCGGTGGGCGAACCCGGGGTCGGCGGTGTGGTTGCGGATGCCGCTGGTGTGGTTCAGCAGCCGCCACAGCGGGATGGCGCGGCCGTCGTTGCCGTCTTTTGCGTCGCTTCCGCTGGTGTCGCTGGTGTCGCTGTTGTGGACGACGCCCGGGAGCCACTTCTCGACGGTGTCGTCCAGGCTGAGCCTGCCCTCCTCCGCGAGCTGGAGGAGGACGGTGGCCAGGAAGGTCTTCGTGACGCTGGCGGCGCGGAAGTGCTCCGCGCTGGTCCGTTCGCGGTGCGTGGAGGTGTCCGCCTCCCCGGCCGAGCCGGACCACCGGCCGCGTGCGTCCCTGGCTTCGGCGACGACGCCGGGGAGTCCGGCCTTCTCCACCACGGCCCGGAGCGCTTCCTGGGTCGCCTGGTGGCCGTCCGGGCGGCGGTCGGGGGACGCGGCGTCGGCGGCCGGGCCGGTGGCGAGGACCGCGGTCAGGGCAAGGGCCAGGGCCGTGGCGCGGGTGGTGGCGGAGCGGAACGTGGAGGTGCGGGCCGCGGTGCTTCCGGCGGTACCGCCGGGGCGGTCGGTTACGGAGATCATGGCGGGGACGCTACGGCGGGCCGGGGGCCGCGCAGTATCGACGAAAGTAAGGGTCAGGGCCCGACGTTGGTCGGGTTTTCCGGCCGTTCCGGGCTCCGGGTGCGGCGCCCGGACGACGTCGAGCCGGTCCCGTACGGACGGTACGGGACCGGCTCGACGTACCGGCACCGGCTCGACGTACCAGGTCCGGCTCGACGTACCGACACCGACTCGACGCACCGACACCGACTCGACGCACCGGCACCGGCTCGACGCACCGGCACCGGAGCGGGGCGGGTCAGCCCGTGGAGGCGCCCTCGACCTTGGCGACGCGCTTCTGCGGTGCGGGCGGCGCGGACTTCCTGAGCGCCTGCTGCATCGCCGCGGCGGCGTGCGTCGGGGTCATCTTCACCTTGCCGGCGCCGCCGTCGATCGTCACGTTGTCGAAGGCGTGGCCGTACTTGTCCTCCAGCTTGGCCAGGTTGATGACCGGCTGGAGCTTGCCGTCGGGAGCGACGGTGAAGGTGAGCAGTTCGCCGATGGAGCGCTGGCTGAACGGCACTTCGACGCCGCCCGCCGACAGGTAGACCCACCCGGAGACGGCCGGCTCGGCCATCTCCTTCATGGCCCGGTCGACCTCCGCCTTGTCCGCCTTCGGCTGCTGCTCGACGGCGGCCAGCACCACCGGGGTGTTCTTGCCGGTGGCGGCCCGGTCCAGATACGCCTTCTCGATCTTGCTCTTGGACGCCTTGACGTCGACCGCCTTGTAGGGCGCGCCGTAGTGCGGGACGGCCTTGCCGTTCTCGAAGGTGATGCCGCCGTCCTTGGCGGAGCCGGCCGGACCGGCCACCGCCTTGAGCGCGATGTCCAGCTTCTCGTCGTCGGTGATCATCGCGGGCTCGGCGGTCCGGGTGCCGCCGAACAGCGAGCTGATGACGGAGACGGGGTTGTAGTCGCGGCCGGAGGCGTCGCGGACGGTGGCCTGGGTGTCGATGTTCAGCCCGGCCTTGGCGGGCACGAGCGTCTGCTCCTGGCCGTCCACGGTCAGCTTCAGCGGCTCGGTACGGAACTTCCCGACGGCCGCGTCCAGCTTCTTGACGGCCTCTTCCTTGGTGGCGCCGCCGATGTCCACGCCCAGCGCGGTGGTGCCGTTGGGCACGTCCGCGTGGTCGAGCAGCAGCCCCGCGCCGTACGCGACACCGGCCAGCACGACGACCGCGACGCCCAGCAGGACGACCTTGTTGCGGCCCTTCTTCTTCGGGTTGATCGGTTCGGGGATCTTGGCGCGCGGCGGGGCCGGGGCGTCCTGGCCCGCGCCGGGGCCGGGCGGGAAGGCCGCGGCGGCCTTCTTCGGCACGGCGTCGGCGGGCACCGTCGGGATGCCGCCGACCAGGGTGTCGCTGGAGAGCTGGTCGCCGCCGCCGGACTGTCCCGGGCCGGTGGGCCCGCCGCCGGGGAACCCGCTGCCGGGTCCGGCGGGCGCGCCGCCGGGGAACCCGCTGCCGGGTCCGGCGGGCGCGCCACCGTTGCCGCCGGCCGGCACGCCGCCCGCGATGCCGCCGGTGACGCCGATGCCGCTGCCGGGTCCGGCGGGCGGGGCGGGGGGCTGCGGGGTGAGCACCGCCGTGTCGTCGGACATGCCCGGAGCGCCGTCCGCGCCCGGGGTGCCCGGGGCTCCCGGGGAGTGGAAGCCGGCGGGCAGGCCGAAGGCCGCGTCGCCGGTGGCCGGGCCGGACGTCGGTCCGCTCGGTCCGCTCGGTCCGTGGCCGGTGCGGCCGGTGTCCCGGCCGCCGGGCGTGTCGAACGGGCTCGTCCCGCCCTGCGCCGCAGGCCCGTCGAACGGACCGGCGGGCGCGTCGAACGGCGACGGGGCCGGGTCGAACGGCGAGCCGCCGCCCTGCGCGGGCCCGTCGGAGAAGTACGGCAGGTCCGGGCGCGACGATCCGCCGTCGGCCGGGTTCTGCGGCGCGGCGGGGGCCGGGTCGGGCGTGGCCGCCTGCGAGGGGGGCGGGGCGGCCGGGGAACCGGCGGAGGCCGCCGAAGGCTTGCGGGGCGCGAACCAGTCGCTGGTCTTCTCGGCCGGAGCGCTCCTGGCGCCGTCGGCACCCGGCGCGTCGGGCTTGCGCGTGCTGCCGGTGCGCTCGCCGGTGCGGTCGGCTCCCGTGGCGGGCCTTCCGCCGGACGCACCCTGGCCGGACGTACCGGATGTACCGGACGGACCGGCACCGGTGGATCCGTTCATCCCGGACTCCTCACCGACGGGCTTGCGCACGACGACCGGCGGAATGGGGCGGGACCCCGGAATGTTGATCTTGATCCGCGTGGTCAGCGTGGTCTCGGTCTTCGGCTCCTCCGGCTTCGCTGCGGCGTCGGCCGCCACCGCCTCGTCCGCCTCGGTGCGAGGCGTTCCGTACGGCGGTGTCCCCGACGGGTACGCGGCACCGCCGCGCCCCGGGGCGCCGGAGGACGAACTGTCAGATTCACGACTCAAAGCAGGTTCTCCCGGTTGGCTCCGCCGCTCGTCAGTACGGTGCTTGGGCGGCTCGGCGGCGCGCACCACCATACTGGCCGCTGTCGGCGGACACCCCGGGAGCAGGACAACACCCCGCTCCCGAACCGCCGTGCGGTTCTGAAAATGATCACTCGGTCCGGTACTTACTTGCCAAGTCGGGCCGCTTGCGCACCGTTGGCCCGCATCTGCGAACCGGTGGCACAGATCACAGCCAGGACGATGCCGCCGACGAGGAAGACATACGTGCCCAGCCCGGCGCCGAAGAGGAAGTCGCCCTCGGGACGGGAGTCACTGAGCAGGATCACGCTCACCAGCCAGCCCGCGCCCGGCGCCAGCACGCCACCCGTCCGGCCGAGCGCCAGCGCGCCCCCGTAGAAGAGGGCGCCGGCCGCCGCCAGCGCGAGCAGCAGCCCGCCGGGGAACCACGCCGCCTGGACGAGCCCGCCCGCGGTCGCCACGACCGCGCCGAGCACGAACAGCAGGACGTACGCGCCCACCCGGCCGGGGCTCAGCGGCGCGGCGAGGCCGGTGGCGGCCGCCGTGCCGCCGGTGCCCGCCTTCCCGGCTACGGCCTTCCCGGTGCCCGCCTTCCCCGCACCGGCCCCGGCCGCCGCTCCCCGGCCGCCCTTGGGGACGGCCGACGCGCCCGTCTTCGGCCCCTTGCCGCCCGTCGTGGCCCTGGTGCGCTTCTTCGCGCCGCTCATACCGCCGTCTCCTTCTCTTCCTCGTCGCGCTCCCCGTCTCCCTCGTCGTCCGCCACACCCGCGAAGAGATCGTCCTCACGTTCCCCTTCCGCGGCGCCGGACCTGCCCCGTACGAGCTGGTAGTGCTCGGTGGCGAACAGCGGCTGCCCCAGGTCGTTGGAGAGCGCGAAGAAGGGGCCCTCGACGGCGATCTGGGTGGCGTGCGCGCGCATCGCCGCGGCCTTCGCGGCCCCGTGGCGCCCGCCGCCCGCGACCGAAGCGGTCACCACGGCGTCGTCCACGACCCCCGGCACGTCGTCCACCCCGGCGACACCGGGGAACGACATGCCTGCCGCGCGCAGCCGCGCGAAGCCCTCCTCGACCACCGAGCGCGGGTTGCGGTTCCAGTAGATCTTCCCGATCCGGTGCGGCGCGCCCAGTTCCGGGCGGAAGGCGGGGTCGGCGGCGAGGTCCGCGGCGCGCATGGCGACGCGGTGCGCCTGGATGTGGTCGGGGTGGCCGTATCCGCCGTTGTCGTCGTAGGAGACCAGCACCTGCGGCCGCACCTCGCGGACGACGGCGACCAGGTGTCCGGCGGCCTCGTCCAGGTCGGCCTGCCAGAAGGCTTCCGGCCGGTCGTTCTGCGGGGCGCCCATCATCCCGGAGTCGCGGTAGCGGCCCGCGCCGCCCAGGAAGCGGTGGTCGGTGACACCGAGCGCCTCCATGGCGGCGGCCAGCTCGCCGACGCGGTACGGGCCCAGGGCGTCGTCGCGGTCCGGCGCGAGGTGGGCCAGGTCCGGCGGGATGACCTCGCCCTCTTCGCCGAGGGTGCAGGTCACGAGCGTGACCAGGGCTCCTTCGCCCGCATACCTGGCCATCGTGGCGCCATTGTTGATGGACTCGTCGTCCGGATGCGCGTGCACGAGCAGCAGCCGGCGGGCGGGAAGGTCGGTCATGGAGACAGCGTACGAGCCGGGCGGCCGGGACCCTGCATCCCGATCCGGCCCGCCCGGCCCGTCCCCCGCTCAGGGGGCTTGCGCCACCGCTCCGGCGCACGGGCCCCGGCAGGCACCCGGCACCGCGCGGGCACGCCCCGGGAACTGCGTGTCTAGAACTTGATGCCCCCCAGCATCCCGGCGACGTTCGTCGTCAGCTGCTTGATGGTCGGGCCGATCGACGAACTGGCCAGATAGAAGCCGAGCAGCATGCACACCAGCGCATGTCCCGTCTTCAGCCCGGACTTCTTGACGAGCAGGAAGACGATGATCGCCAGCAGCACCACCGCCGAAATCGTCAGTGCCACGGCAGCTCACCTCCAAGTACGCACGGTCCGGACAGCGTTGGAACGGCGCGGGGCCGCCGGCTGACGGCCCCGCGGGCACGGGGATGTCACGCTCCACTCCCATACCCACTCCGCGGAGGGGATCATAACTTTCCGCGCTCGCGCATATGTCGGAGCACGGGAGCAGAACGGGGGCGCACGCGATCATCGCGACTACGGTCACGGCCGGGGCGCCGCCACGTAGGCTCGTCCGCATGACCGCACCGCTCTCCTTTCCCCGGCAACACGCCCGTACCCAGCGCTTCTCGCTGGGCGCGCCGCGCGGCTTCGCGGTGGCGCCGGACGGCTCACGCGTCGCCTTCCTCCGCTCCCGTACGGGCACCGATCGAGCGAATCTGCTCTGGGTGCTGGACCTTGACGAGGGGCGGGAGTACGCCGCCGCCGACCCGGCGGCGCTCCTCTCCGGCGCGGACGAGGAGCTGCCCCCCGAAGAGCGGGCGCGCCGCGAACGTACGCGCGAGGGATCGTCCGGCGTGGTGGGGTACGCCGTGGACGCCGCGGTGGAGATCGCCGCTTTCGCCCTCTCGGGCCGGCTGTTCGCCGCCGAACTGCGCGCCGGAACGGCCCGTGAACTGCCCGTGCCGGGCCCGGTGGTGGACCCCCGGCCGTCGCCCGACGGGCGGCACATCGCGTACGTGTCGCAGGGCCGGCTCCGCGTCGTGCCGGCCGATGCCGCACCGGGGGCCGGGACGGACGCGGCCGGCACGCCGGGCGACCGCTCCCTGGCCGAGCCGGACGGGCCGGACGTCACCTGGGGCCTCGCGGAGTTCATCGCGGCCGAGGAGATGGGCCGCTACCGCGGCTTCTGGTGGTCCCCGGACAGCGACCGCGTGCTGGCCGCGCGCGCCGACGACTCGCCCGTACAGCGCTGGTGGATCGCCGATCCCGCCCACCCGGACCGCGAACCGGCCGAGGTCGCCTATCCGGCGGCCGGTACGCCCAACGCCTCCGTGGGCCTGGCCCTGCTCGGTCTGGACGGCTCGCGCACGGACGTGACGTGGGACCACGAGCGCTACCCGTACCTGGCGCGCGTGCACTGGTCGGCGGCGGGCCCGCCGCTCCTGCTCGTCCAGAGCCGCGACCAGCGCGCCCAGCGCTACCTCACGGTCGACACGAAGACCGGCGCGACCAGCACCCTGCACGCCGACGAGGACGCCCGCTGGGTCGAGCTGGCCACCGGGTCGCCCGCCTGGACCCCGGACGGGCGGCTGGTCCGGGTCGCCGACGAGGGCGGCGCGCGCCGGCTCTTCGTCGGCGACCGGGCACTGACGGAGGCGCCGCTGCACGTACGGGCCGTCCTGGACATCGGCGAGGACGACGTGCTGTTCTCGGCGAGCGGCGAGGACCTGCACGACATCGGCGTCTACCGCGCCTGGTACCGGGGCAGCGGCGACCAGGGGGGCTGGGAGCGGGTCGGGCAGCGCCCGTACCCGTCGGTGTCCTCCGCGGTGCGCGGCGGCGCCGTGACGGTGCTCTCGCACGCCTGTCTGGAGCGGCCGGGGGCGCAGACGGAGGTGGTGCGCCTGGAGGCGGACGGCGGCGAGACGTGGCTGGCCGCGGTCGGCTCGTACGCGGCGACTCCGGTGCTCGCCACCAGCCCGCGGCTGGCCCTCTCCGGTGAGCGGCGGATTCCCTGCGCGGTGCTGCTGCCCAACGGCTACCAGGAGGGCGACGGGCCGCTGCCGGTCCTCATGGACCCGTACGGCGGGCCGCACGGGCAGCGGGTGGTGGCCGCGCACAACGCCCACCTGACCGGGCAGTGGTTCGCCGACCAGGGCTTCGCGGTGATCACCGCGGACGGCCGGGGCACCCCGGGCCGCTCCCCGGACTGGGAGAAGGCCATCCACCGGGACCTGGCCGCGGTGGTCCTCCAGGACCAGGTCGACGCGCTCCAGGGGCTCGCCGGACGCTTCCCGCTGGACCTGGACCGGGTCGCGATCCGGGGCTGGTCCTTCGGCGGCTACCTGGCCGGGCTGGCGGTGCTGCGCCGCCCCGACGTCTTCCACGCCGCCGTCGTGGGCGCCCCGGTCACCGACCAGCGGCTGTACGACACCCACTACACGGAACGCTATCTGGGGCACCCGGGCGAGGACCCGGCCCTCTATGCCGCCAATTCCCTGGTCGGCGACGGGGGCCTGGTGGGCGCGGCGGAGCAGCACCGGCCGATGATGATCGTGCACGGCCTGGCGGACGACAACGTGGCCGTCGCGCACACCCTGCGGCTCTCCTCCGCCCTGCTGGCGGCCGGCCGGCCGCACGAGGTGCTGCCGCTGTCGGGCGTCACGCACATGACGCCGCAGGAGCAGGTGGCCGAGAACCTGCTGCTGCTGCAAGTCGACTTCTTGAAGAGGTCGTTGGGGATGCGGGGCTGAGTCCGCAGGCCCGGCTTCACCAGTTGGGCGGCAGGTTCGAGGGCGGGGGCGGCGGCGCGTAACCCGGCGGCAGCTGCCCGCCCGCGGGCCTGCGGGCCCCCGCCGCGTCCGCCGGGCGGGCCAGCGCCAGGAGCGCCACGAGGCCCGCCAGCGCGGCGAAGGCGCCGGTGGCGACGTCCAGTTGCGTACGTACGGCCAGTGCGCGGAAGTGGCCGAGCAGCCCCGCGTGCTGCTCGGAGGCCAGCGCCAGAGCGCCGTGCACCGCCAGCAACGTCGCGGCCAGCAGGGCCAAAGGCCGTATCGACGAGGCCCGTTGGGCTGCTCCGGCAGCCGACAGCAGGGACAGCAGGGCGAGCGACAGTAGATACCAGTCACCCGGAGGCTCCAGCAGCGCGCGGTGCGCTTCGCCGTCACCGATGACGCTGTCCCCGTAGGCGCTCCAGCCCACCTCCCGTACGGTGTGGATCTGCCAGGCCACCAGCACCAGCCCCGCGGCGCCCAGCACCAGCGCCGCCACCGCCGCGGGCGCGCGGCGCAGGCGCTTCGTCCGGCGGTCCGCGCCGCCGCGGCCCGCCGACGCGGCGATCAGCAGGAGCACGCTCACCACAAGGGCGGTGCCCGCCGTGGCCAGCGCCCACGCCCTGACCCCCGGGCCCGCCCCGGGCAGCCCGCCCGTACCGAGGCTCCACAGGGGCGGTGCCCGGAACAGCAGCGTCACCACGGCCACCGCGGTCAGCGCGCCCGGGGCGGACGGCGAGCGGCGCAGCACCGCCACCGCGGCGAGCAGGCAGCCGAGTCCCAGCATCGGGTCGAGTGGCGTGGTGGCCCGGACCGCCGGGCCTCCCGGCCGCGCCGGCTCGCCCGTCCACGACCACCAGACGTCCGCCGGGTGTGCGGCCACGGCGAGGTCACGGGCGATCCATCCGGCGCTCAGCAGCGCGAGCAGCAGGCACAACAGCGCGCCGAACCCGCCGACACCGCGCGCGCGAGCCCTTCTCCGCCCCATGACGTGGCCCACCCCCTGCCCCCGCACGGACAGGTCTACTCCAGCCGCCGCACCGGGACAACCGTGTGTCAGCAGACGGCGGGCGGTGGCCGGGCGGCAGCCGGCCGGGGCGGTCGCAGGGCCGCCCCGGCCGGTTCACGGCACCCGCACGGCCGTACGCTGTCGAGTATGGCGCGTCCGTATATCGGCGTGACGACAGTCAAGTTGCCCCGGCGTTACGGATGTTGGGTACGAAATGTCGCCCATGCCGTGCGGCGCGCACCGCTGTCAAGCACGCCATGGCGTCAATCTGCGCAATCTTCGCTCAAGAAGCGGAAACCGCCCAAGTGAGCGTTCACCGTCCTCTTGACTGGGCCATAAATCACTTGCCAAAGTCCGCTCAACCAGCGGTGCGAATCAGTGCCGCTTCCTGCTGCAAGTGAACTCGGTGCGGGGGAACTTCGCGATGACCAGTCCGTCCCAGACCGCGTTAACGCAGACCGACCCCTCCGGACTCGGACCCGAAGGGCTGCGGAAAGTCAAGGGCCGTAAGGACGGGGAACTGGTCGGCCGTTCCCCCGGCCAATTGATGTGGATCAGGTTCAAGCGCGACCGGACCGGGGTGATCAGTGGCTGCGTCGTCATCGCGTTCTTTCTGATCGGCCTGCTCGCGCCGCTGATCTCGAAGCTGTACGGCAAGGATCCGTACACCCGGTACGGGCAGATCACCCCGGGTCTGCTGATCAACGGATATCCCGCCCAGCCCAACGGAGGCATCTCCTCGGAATTCTGGTTCGGGATCGAGCCGACCCTCGGTCGTGACGTGTTCATGCAACTCGTCTACGGCATCCGGACGACCCTTTACCTCTCGGTCGCCATCACCCTGGTATCGGTACTCACGGCCATCGTGCTGGGGGTGGCCGCCGGATACTTCGGCGGCCGGGTCGACTACTTCATCGGCCGCGTCATCGACCTGCTGATGGCCTTTCCCAACCAGCTCTTCTTCGTCGCGTTCGTCCCCGTGGTCGGCGCGATCTTCGTGGCCCCCGAGGACGCGATGGAGACCTGGATGCGCTGTCTCATCCTGATCCTGGTGCTGTGGTTCCTGGGCTGGATGAGCCTGGCCCGGCTGCTGCGCGGCACCGTCCTGTCGCTGCGCGAACGCGAGTTCATCGACGCCGCCAAGGTCAGCGGGGCCTCCCCGGCCCGCATCATCCGGCGCGAGCTGCTGCCCAACGTCATGACGCCGATCCTGGTGCAGACGACGTACATGCTCCCCAACTTCGTCACCTCGATCGCGGGCCTGTCCTTCCTCGGCGTCGGCCTGGTCGAACCCACCCCCGACTGGGGCCGGATGTTCGCCAACGCGGCCGACTACTACCGGAACGACATCACGTACTTGTTCTTCCCCGGCATCGCGATGGTGGTCTTCATCGTCGCGTTCAACCTCCTCGGGGATTCCGTCCGGGACGCCTTCGACCCGAAGCGCGCCCGGTGAACCGTGTTCCACGGGGGGTGCTGCCACCCCAGCACCGCACACGTCAGGCAGCGGCCACGGAACTACGACAGGCAGGTGCATCCACCACCATGAAGACAGTCCGTACGCACAGAGCGCGCGCCACGGTCGTGGCGCTGTCCGCGGGGGCCCTGGTCCTGACCGCCTGCAGCAGCGGGGCCGGCCAGGGGGCGGAGGACGACCAGGGCCGCGAGAAGGCCGAGAGCCAGCGCGCCCAGATCGCCTTCGGCGACGCCAAGGCGTCCACGGGACCGGCCGAGGCGGTGCCCGGGGCGACCCCCGGCGGCACCATCAAGGTCTACCAGCGGGACACCTACGACCACCTGGACCCGGCGCAGATCTACGTCAGCGACGAGGGCACCCTCTCGACGCTGCTCTTCCGCCGACTGACCTCCTACCACCTGGACAACGCGGGGAAGTACACGGTCGTCGGCGACCTGGCGACGGACAGCGGCAAGTCCACCGACGGCGGCCGGACCTGGACGTACACCCTGAAGAAGGGCCTGAAGTTCGAGAACGGCTCGCCGATCACCTCGAAGGACATCCGGCACACCTTCGAGCGGACCTTCGCGGACTACATCTCCAACGGCCCGACGTACATCCAGCGCTGGCTGGCCGACGCGGAGGGCAACGAGTACCGCAAGCTGCTGCCGGGCGGCCCGTACGGCGGCAAGCACCTGCCCGACAGCGTGCTGGAGACGCCGGACGAGAGCACCGTCCGCTTCCACTTCAAGAAGCCGGTGGGCGACCTCCCCTACGCGCTGGCCATGCACGGCTACGCCGTCGTACCGGAGAAGGGCGACACCAAGGAGCGGTACGACAAGGCTCCGGTCTCCTCCGGGCCGTACAAGATCCAGGCCGGGTCGTTCAAGTCCGGCAAGGGCATGTCCCTGATCAAGAATCCCAACTGGGACCCGAACACGGACATCACCCGGCACCAGTACGTCGACAGGTTCGACATCCAGTTCGGCGTCTCCTTCCCGGACTCGACGCAGCGGCTGATGTCCGACAGCGCCGACAACAAGACGGCCGTCAGCTTCAACAACCAGGTCGACGCGGCCAGCCTCCAGCAGGTGGCCGGCGAGCCGGACGTCAAGAAGCGCTCCACCACCGGCTACCAGCCCTACGTCGGCGTCATCAACTTCAACATGAGCCGCCTGAAGGACAAGAAGGTCCGCGAGGCCATCGCCCAGGCGATCCCCATCCAGGCCGTCCTGGACGCGTACGGCACACCGGGCGGCGGTGAACTGGCGGGCAGCTACATCAGCCCGACGCTCACCGGCCACAAGGACATCGACCCGTACGGCAAGCTCAAGAAGCCGATGGGCGACATCGAGAAGGCCAAGAAGCTGCTCAAGGAGGCCGGCAAGGTCGGCATGAAGCTGACCTTCGCGTACACCAACGCGCCCGAGCCGCAGAAGTACTCGGTCGCGGTCGCCGACAACCTGCGCAAGGCCGGCTTCGACGTGCAGAACAAGGACCTGCCGTCGGACACGTACTACGACATCATCGGCAAGGTCAACAACCAGTTCGACATCTACCCCTCCGCGTGGGGCGCCGACTGGCCCAGCTCGCTGACCGTGATCCCGCCGGTCTACGACGGCCGGCAGATCCAGGACAACGCGCCGAACTACTCGCACTACAACAACCCCACGACCAACAAGGAGATCGACCGGATTTCCCAGCTGACCGACCAGAAGCAGGCCGCGCACGACTGGTTCTCGCTCGGCGAGAAGATCCTCAAGAACGACCTGCCGGCGCTGCCGACCTTCTACTACAAGCAGGTCCAGCTGCACGGTTCCAAGGTCGGCGGGGTCGTCAACAACGACATCATCAGCTCCGTCGACCCGACCAAGATGTTCGTGAAGAAGTAGCGAAGCCGGCGCTCCGGCGCCCTCGTGCCGTGCGCCGCCCGCGCCCGGTGTGCCCGCCGTCCCGGGCGGGCGCACCGGCCGCCCGGCGCACTCCCGCCCCTCTGGCTGCCCAAGAGAGCTGCGACTGCCATGCTGCGTTTTCTCTTCCGCCGGTCCCTCGGCGCGATCGTGATCCTGCTGATCATCAGCGCGTTCACGTTCTTCCTCTTCTTCGCCGCCCCCCGGGATCCCGCGCTGCTGGCCTGCGGAAAGAACTGCACGCCCGACGCCATCGCAGTGATCCACAAGAATCTCGGGCTCGACAAGCCCGTCCCGGTCCAGTACTGGGAATTCATGTCCGGCATCGTCACCGGCCGGGATTTCGCCGTGGGCCACTGCTCGGCCCCCTGCTTCGGCTATTCGTTCGCCAACGGCGACCCCGTCTGGGACACGATCGTGGACCGCTTCCCCACCACGATCTCGCTGACCATCGGCGCCGCCGCGGTGTTCCTGGGCGTGGGCGTCGGCACCGGAATGATCGCCGCCTGGAAGCAGGGCCGGCTCGTCGACAAGATCTTCAGCTCGTCGTCGCTGGTGCTCTCCTCGATGCAGATCTATTTCATCGGGCCGATCGTGCTCGCCCTGCTGGTCTACAACCTCGGCTGGTTCGGCCAGCCGAAATACGTGCCGATCACGGAGGATCCGCTGGGCTGGTTCCTGGGGCTGATCATTCCCTGGTGCGTGCTGTCCGTCATCTTCACCGCGCAGTACACGCGTATGGCCCGCTCGTCGATGATCGAACAGTTGCAGGAGGACCACGTACGGACCGCCAAGGCCAAGGGAATGGCCTCCCGTACGGTCTTCTTCCGCTACGCCTGGCGCGGCTCGCTCATTCCCATCGTCACCATTTTCGGCATCGACCTCGGCTCGCTCTTCGGCGGCGCGATGATCACCGAATACACCTTCGCACTGCCCGGCCTGGGCACCCTCGCCGTGAAGTCGGTGCAGAACACCGACCTGCCCATGACCATGGGCGTGATGCTGTTCGCCGCGACCTTCATCATCCTCTTCAACATCGTGGTGGACGCCTGCTACGCGTTCATCGACCCGCGCGTGCGGCTGTCCTAGGAGACCCCGTGTCCACACTCACCCAGCCCGCGGGCGCGCCGGTCCCGGCCACCTCCGACCCGTTTTTGTCCGTACGCGACCTGTACGTGCGGTTCGCCACCGAGGACGGCGTCGTCAAGGCGGTCGACGACCTCTCCTTCGACCTGGAGCGCGGCCGCACCCTCGGTATCGTCGGCGAGTCCGGCTCCGGCAAGTCGGTCACCAACCTCGCCATCCTGGGCCTGCACAGCCCCAACTACACGACGATCACCGGCGAGATCATGCTGGACGGCGACGAGCTGACCGGCGCCCGGGAGCGGGACCTGGAGAAGCTGCGCGGCAACAAGATGGCGATGATCTTCCAGGACCCGCTGACGGCGCTGTCGCCGTACTACACGGTGGGCCGCCAGATCGCCGAGCCGTTCGTCAAGCACACCGGCGCGAGCAAGCGCGAGGGCCGGCGGCGCGCGGTCGAGATGCTGGACAAGGTGGGCATCCCGCAGCCGACGCTGCGGGTGGACGACTATCCGCACCAGTTCTCCGGCGGGATGCGGCAGCGCGCGATGATCGCGATGGCGCTGGTGTGCAACCCGTCCCTGCTGATCGCCGACGAGCCGACGACCGCGCTGGACGTGACCGTGCAGGCGCAGATCCTGGACCTGCTCAAGGACCTCCAGCAGGAGTTCGGCTCCGCGATCATCCTGATCACCCACGACCTGGGCGT
This sequence comes from Streptomyces sp. CB02923, assembly GCF_001905005.1. Lineage (GTDB taxonomy): Bacteria > Actinomycetota > Actinomycetes > Streptomycetales > Streptomycetaceae > Streptomyces. Next base: position 777,043 of record NZ_LWKZ01000001.1, read on the forward strand.
GGTCGCCAACACCGCCGACGAGCTGCTGGTGATGTACGCCGGGCGGGCCGTCGAACGCGGCACCGTCAAAGAGATCCTCACCGCACCGCAACACCCGTACACCTGGGGCCTGCTGGGCTCGATGCCGCGGCTGTCGGCGAGCGTGGACGAGCCGCTGACGCCGATCCCCGGCGCGCCGCCGAGCCTGCTCGCCCCGCCGCCGGGCTGCCCGTTCCACCCGCGCTGCGGCTTCGTCTCCGAGGTCGGCGGCACCCGCTGCCAGGACGAGCGCCCGCCCCTGGCCCCCGGCCGGGCCGCGGCCTGCCACCTGGACCCCGAGCAGAAACACACCCTCTTCACCGAGCAGATCAAGCCCCGGCTGGGCTAGGAGCGACGCCATGAACGCACCGGAAGACGTCATCGCCCCCGCTCCCCGGCCGGCCGCCACCGGACCCGGCGAGGTGCTGCTGGCCACCGAGGGCCTGATCAAACACTTCCCGATCATGGCCGGGTTCCCGTTCAAGCGCCGGATCGGCGCGGTGCAGGCGGTCGACGGCATCGACCTGACCGTGCACAGCGGCGAGACCTTCGGGCTGGTCGGCGAGTCGGGCTGCGGCAAGTCCACCACCGGGCGGCTGCTGACCCGGCTGCTGGAGCCGACCGCCGGTTCGATCACGTACCGGGGCCGGGACATCACCCACGCCGGGCGCAGGGAGCTGGCGCCGGTCCGCTCCGAGATCCAGATGATCTTCCAGGACCCGTACTCGTCGCTCAACCCGCGGCAGACGGTCGGCACCATCATCGGCGGGCCGATGGAGATCAACGGCATCGCCCCGGAGGGCGGCCGGGAGAAGCGGGTCCGCGAACTCCTGGAGATCGTCGGCCTCAACCCGGAGCACTACAACCGCTTCCCGCACGAGTTCTCCGGCGGCCAGCGCCAGCGCATCGGCGTCGCCCGCGCGCTCGCCCTGGAGCCGAGGCTGATCGTCGCGGACGAGCCGGTCTCCGCGCTGGACGTCTCCATCCAAGCCCAAGTGGTCAACCTGCTCCAGGAGTTGCAGCGGGAACTGAACATCGCGTTCCTGTTCATCGCGCACGACCTGGCGATCGTACGGCACTTCAGCCAGCGCGTCGCGGTGATGTACCTGGGCAAGATCGTCGAGATCGGCGACCGGGACTCGATCTACGGCCGGCCGCGCCACCCGTACACCCACGCACTGCTCTCCGCCGTCCCGGAGGCCAGGCTGCTGGACGCGCAGGAGGAGGCGGACGACCGCGAGCGCATCCGGCTGGCCGGCGATGTACCCTCGCCGATCAACCCGCCGTCCGGCTGCCGGTTCCGCACCCGCTGCTGGAAGGCGCGCGACAAGTGCGCCTCCGAGGAGCCTCCGCTGGTGCAGATCACCGGCAACGCCACCGGCCACCTGACGGCCTGCCACTTCCCGGAGGAGCCCACGACGGCGGCGCGGGACGAGGACATCGTGCTGGACCCGGCTCTGGCGGCGATCGAGGACGCGGCACCCGGGCCGGAGGCGGCCGACGCGGGTTCCTGAGCGGCCGGGGCCCCGCCCGCGTCCCCGGTGTCGGATCAGCCGTCCGGGGCATGTGCCGAGGAGGCAATGGATCCACACAAGGACAGATGACACACATGGCTCACCGCTCTCCGGCCCGGATACGCACCCGTGTCCCCCTCCTGGCCACCACCGGAGTCCTGACGCTCCTCTGCACGAGCGCCCCGGCCGCGACCGCCGCCACCGGTCCCCACCGGACCGCACCGCGCCCCACCTACGCCATCGCCCACCGGGTGCTGACCGCCGACGGCGTGGACACGGCGCTGCGGCACGGGGCCAACGCCGTCGAGATCGACGCCACCGCCTGGAAGAAGGGGTGGTGGGCGGACCACGACGGCACCCCGACCAGCGCCGGTGACACCTTGGAAGCCATGCTCAAGCGCATCGCCCAGCGGCGCGGCGAGGGCCGGACCGTCAACTTCGTATGGCTCGACATCAAGAACCCGGACCACTGCCACAGCGACGACCCCGCGCGGCGGCACTGCTCGGTGGCGGCACTGCGCGACCTGGCCCGCCGCACCGTCGAGAAGCAGGGCGTACGCGTGCTCTACGGGTTCTACGGCACCGAGGGAGGCACCGGCTGGAAGGATGTCTCGACCGGCCTGCGCCCGCTCGAAGGGGTCGACGTCAGCGGCGACGCCGAGGACGTGGCGAAGACCTTCGCGGCCCACGGCCCGCACATCCCCGGGAACCAGCGCACGATGGACAAGGGCCTCTTCAGCATCCCGCTCGACGCCCGCAGGATCGCGTCCGAACTCCGGGCCGCCTCGCAGGCCCGGGACAGGAAGGAACTCGCCTGGACGGCCGGCTGGACGGTCGGTACGGGTGACGGAAAGCACGTCGGCAAGCTGCTGGCACCGTATGCGGCAGGCGGCGCCGACGCCGACGGCCTCATCTACGGGTCGCGGGCCGCCTGCTACCCGGACGGCACGTCCAAGTGGCGCGGCGGCTGCGGCACCGGCGAGTCCTCCGTGAAGAAGGCGCTGTCCGCCATCACCGGCTATGTCGCCGGGCACCCGGCCGACCGGCGCATGGCCACGAACGCCGACGTGCCGTTCGGCAGCTGACGCCCCGCAGCAGACGCCCCGGTAGGCGGCCGGTCCCGGGGGCCTGAAGCCGCACTGCCCCTCACCCGCCCGGCACGACCTGCCGTTCCTCCGCGAAGTGGCACGCCGAGGCGTGCCGGGCCGGGCCCGTCGCCTCCTCGAACCCCTCCGGCACCGCCAGCGCGGGCACCTCCAGCGCGCAGCGTTCCCGCGCCTTCCAGCAGCGGGTGCGAAAGCGGCAGCCGGACGGCGGGTCGGCCGGTGAGGGGACGTCGCCGGTCAGCAGGATGCGGTCGCGCCGGGCGCGCGCCTCCGGGTCCGGTACGGGCACGGCGGAGAGCAGGGCCTGGGTGTACGGGTGGGTCGGGTGGCGGTAGATCTCGTCCTCCGTGCCGACTTCGGCGAAGCGGCCGAGGTACATCACCGCGACCCGGTCGGAGATGTGCCGGACGACCGACAGATCGTGCGCGATGAAGACGTACGACAGGTCGAACTCGTCCTGGAGGCGCTCCAGCAGGTTGACGACCTGCGCCTGGACGGACACGTCCAGCGCCGACACCGGCTCGTCCGCCACGATCACCTCCGGGCGCAGCGCCAGGCCGCGCGCGATGCCGATGCGCTGGCGCTGGCCGCCGGAGAACTGGTGCGGATAGCGGTTGATGTACTCCGGGTTGAGGCCGACGACGTCCAGCAGGTCCTGGACCTTTCTGCGCCGGTCACCCTTCGGCGCCACCTCCGGGTGGATCTCGTACGGTTCGCCGATGATGTCGCCGACCGTCATCCGCGGGTTCAGCGAGGTGTACGGGTCCTGGAACACCATCTGGATGTTGCGGCGCACGGCCTTCAGCGCGCGCCCCGACAGCCTGGTGACGTCCTCGCCCCGGTACAGGATCTGTCCGCCCGTCGGCTTCTCCAGCCCGACGAGCAGCTTGGCGACCGTCGACTTGCCGCAGCCGGACTCCCCCACGATCCCCAGCGTCTCCCCCTTGCGCAGCGCGAAGGAGACGGTGTCCACGGCCCGGACCGAGCCGATCTGCTTGCGCAGCACGATGCCGCGCGTGAGCGGGTAGTGCTTGGCCAGGTCCCGTACGTCGAGGACCGGCTCCCCGGCGCGGGCGTGCGTCGCGGCGCTCACCGGCGGTCTCCTTGCTCGCTGACGGTCTCCTGCCAGAAGTGGCAGGCGCTGGCCCGGCCCGGTGCCACGTCGAAGAGCGGCGGCCGGTCCGTACGGCAGACGTCCTGCGCCCTGGGGCAGCGGGGGTGGAAGGGGCAGCCCGGCGGGACGGCGGTCAGGCTGGGCGGCAGGCCCTTGATCGCGTACAGTTCGCGGCCCTTCCGGTCCAGGCGCGGGATGGAGTCGAGCAGGCCGCGCGTGTACGGGTGCGCGGGTGCCCGGTAGAGGTCGTGCACGGGGGCGGTCTCCACGATGCGGCCCGCGTACATCACGGCGATCCGGTCGGCCACGTCCGCGACCACGCCCAGGTCGTGCGTGATCAGGACCAGGCCCATGGCGTACTCCCGCCGCAGCTCCGCCAGCAGGTCCATGACCTGCGCCTGGACCGTCACGTCGAGCGCGGTCGTGGGCTCGTCCGCGATGATCAGGTCCGGCTCCAGGGCCAGCGCCATCGCGATCATGATGCGCTGGCGCATCCCGCCGCTGAACTGGTGCGGGTAGTCGCCCACCCGGCTCCCGGCGGCCGGGATGCGCACCCGGTCCATCAGCTCGACCGCACGGGCGCGCGCCGCCTTGCGGGACGCGCCCCGGTGCACCTCGAACATCTCCCCGAGCTGCGCCCCGACGCTCAGGACGGGGTTGAGCGCCGACAGCGCGTCCTGGAAGATCATCGCCAGTTCGGTGCCGCGGGTCCTGCGCCGCTCCTCGGCGCCCATCCGCAGCAGGTCACGCCCGTGGAAGAGGATCTCGCCGCCCGTGACACGGCCCGGCGGCGTGTCCAGGATGCCCATGACGGCCTGCGCGGTCACCGACTTGCCCGAGCCCGACTCGCCCAGCACGGCCAGCGTCTCGCCCGCGCCCACCCGGTAGCTGACCCCGTTGACCGCGTGCGCCACGCCGTCCCGCGTACGGAACTCCACCTTCAGGTCACGGACGTCCAGCAGAGCGCCGCCGTCACCCCTGACCTCCTGCCGCGTCCCCTCAGTCGTCATCCACCGTCTCCTCAGCGCAGCTTGGGGTCGAGGGCGTCGCGGACCGCGTCGCCGAGCATGATGAACGCGAGCACCGTCAGGCTGAGCGCGCCGGCGGGCCACAGCAGCATGTGCGGCGCGTTGCGGATCTGTTTGGACGCCTCGGAGATGTCGATGCCCCAGGAGACCGTCGGCGGTTTCAGGCCCACGCCCAGGTAGGACAGCGTCGCCTCCAGCGCGATGTACGTGCCGAGGGCGATGGTGGCCACCACGATCACCGGCGCGACCGCGTTGGGCGCCAGGTGCCGCAGCAGCAGGCGGGTGTTGCCCGCCCCCAGCGCCCGCGCGGCCTGCACGAAGTCGGCCTGTTTGACGGTCAGTACGGAGCCGCGGGCGATCCGCGCGAGCTGCGGCCAGCCCAGCAGCACGATGAACCCGACGACCGGCCACACCGAACCGGACGGCACGACGGACAGGAACACCAGGCCGCCCAGCAGCATCGGGATGGCGAAGAACATGTCGGCGATGCGCGAGAGCAGCGCGTCCCACCAGCCGCCGAAGAACCCGGCGAGGCCGCCCAGCACGCCGCCGAGGAGGGCGGCCCCGGCCGTGGCGCACACGCCGACCGTGACGGAGGCGCGAGCCCCGTACACCGTCCGTGCGAAGACGTCGCAGCCCTGCGTGTCGAAACCGAAGGGGTGTCCGGCGCGCGCGCCCTCCTGCGACAGGGTGATGTCGCAGTCCAGCGGGTCGGTGCCGGTCAGCAGGGACGGCCATACGGCGACCAGCAGGAAGAAGAGGATCAGCAGGCCGGAGACGAGGAAGACCGGGTTGCGGCGCAGGTCGTGCCAGGCGTCCGACCACAGGCTGCGGGCCCGGCCGCTGCCCGGCTGTACGCCGGCCCCCTGCGGTGATCCGGGGGCGCCCGGCACCTCCGGTGTTCCGGCGCTCCCGCCCACGGCCTCCGCCTCCACGGCGGGCAGCGGCGTCCCGACGCCCGACGGCTGGAACGGCTCCGGGCGCTCGTGCGGTTCAGGCATAGCGGATCCTCGGGTCGAGCACGGCGTACAGGAGGTCGACGATCAGGTTCGCCAGCAGGAAGACGATGACCAGGACGGTCACGAAACCGACGACGGTCGGGGAGTTCTGGCGGACGATGCCCTGGTACAGCTCGTAGCCGACGCCGTGCACGTTGAAGATCCGCTCGGTGACCACCGCCCCGCCCATCAGGGTGCCGACGTCGGCACCGATGAAGGTGACCACCGGGATCAGCGAGTTGCGCAGCAGGTGCCGTACGACGATCCGGCGCCGGGGCAGCCCCTTGGCGACGGCCGTACGGACGTAGTCGGCGCGGGCGTTCTCCGCGATCGACGTCCGGGTGAGCCGGGTGACGTACGCCAGGGACACCAGCGCCAGCACACAGCCCGGCAGCAGCAGTTCGTCCAGGGGCGCGCCCAGCGCGACGGCCGGGCTCACCCAGGCCCACTTCACGCCCAGCAGGTACTGGAGCACGTACCCGCTGACGAACGTCGGTACGGACACCACGATCAGCGTGAGCACCAGCACGCCGGAGTCCAGCAGCCGCCCCCGCCGCAGCCCGCTGAGGACGCCGAGCGTCACTCCGACGACGATCTCCGCGACGACGGCGACGGCGGTCAGCCGCAGGGTGACGGGGAAGGCGGTGCCCATCTTGTCCAGGACCTGCTGGCCGTCGAAGGTGGTGCCGAAGTCGCCGCTGAAGATCTGGCCCATGTAATGCAGGTACTGCTGCCACAGCGGCCGGTCCAGATGGAGTTCGCGGCGGATCTGCGCGGCGGTCGCGGGGTCGGGGGCGCGGTCGCCGGAAAGGGCGGCGACCGGGTCGCCGAGCGCGTACACCATCACGAAGATGAGAAAGGTGGCACCGATGAAGACCGGCACCATCTGCAGCAGCCGCCGGATCACATAACGCCCCATGGCCGTCCGCCCGTCCCTCAGTCCTTGATCGTGATCTGGCCGTACACCGGAACGCTGAAGGGGTTCAGGGCGACGTTCTCGACCCGGTCCGCGTAGCCGCCGCTGCCGTTCTGGTACCAGAGCGGAATCGCGGGCATTTCCCGTACGAGCAGTTTCTCGGCCCGGTGATACGTGGAATTGACCTGCCGCTGCTCGCTCTCCCCGTTCGCCCGGCTCACCAGCCGGTCGAATTCCTTGTTGCTCCAGCCCGAGTCGTTGGACGACGCGCCGGTGAAGTACTGGCTCTGCAGGAAGGTCTGGATCAGCGGATAATCCATCTGCCAGCCGGCGCGGTACGGGCCGCTCATCTTCTTCTTGGTGACCTTGGTCCGGTAGTCGGCGAAGGTGCCCATCGGGTTTCCGTCGCACACATGCCGGCCCAGCGCCTTGTTGACGCTGTTGCACAGGGCGTCCACCCACAGTTTGTGGGAGCCGGTGTCCGCGTTGTACGTCACCTTCATCGAGCCGCCGGGAATCCCGCCCCCTTCGGCCACCAGCTTCCGGGCCGCGGCGGGGTCGTACGTGCAGGCCGTACCGCACAGTCCCGCCTGGTAGCCGCCGTGCTCGCCGAGGGCCATCGCGGACCAGTCGGTGGCGGGCGTACGCGTACCGCGGAAGATCTGCCGGGTGATCGCGGGCCGGTTGACGGCCATGGAAATGCCCCGCCGGACCTTCTCCACTCCCGGCTTCGACCACTTCTCGTCGTACATCGGGAACGACAGCGTCTGGATGATCCCGGCGGGCTGGTTGATGTACCGCCCCTGCAGGTCTTTCTGCACATGCTTCAGCTGCGGAGCCGGCACGTCGTCGACGAGATCGAGGTTCCCCGCCATCAGGTCGGTATAGGCGGTGTCGTTGTCCGTATAGACCTGGAGGTCGACCCCGCCGTTCTTCGCCCGGTCCGGTCCCGGATATTTCTTCCAGGTCCGCAGCCGCATGATCCCGCCCTTGGCGTACGACTGCACGGCGTACGGACCGTTGCCGACCGGCTTTGCCAGCCACGCGTCGTGGTCGGTGAAGAACGAGCGGGGCAGCGGCAGAAAGGCGTTGTAGCCGAGCATGTCCGGCCACAGCCCGAATTTCTGGTTCAGCCGCACCGTGAAGGTCAGCTCGTCCCGCACCCGCAGGCCGCGCATCGTCTCGGCGGCCGGTTTTGCCCCGGCCCCTTCGGGGTGCACCTCCTCATACCCCTCCACATAACTGAAGAAAGGCGCACCCTGCTGCCGGTTGGTGACCAGCGCCCCGTAATTCCAGGCGTCGACGAAGGAATGGGCGGTCACCTTCTCGCCGTTGGTGAACGTCCACCCCGGCTTGATCTTCACGGTGAAGTTCCGCGCGTCCGGTGACCGGACCGATTCCGCGACCATGTTCTCCGCGACGGCGGTCCGCGGGTTGTACCGCTTCAGCCCCCGGAAGGCGAGGTCGAGCACCTTGCCGCCCTGCACGTCGGTGGTGTTGGCCGGCTCCACCGGGTTCTGCGGGTCGCCCCAGGACGCCCGTACGACACTGGGGTCCTGGCCGCCCCCGCCGCACCCGGCGGCCGCCAGGGCGACCGCGGCGGCCACGAAGCACGCCGGACCGGCGCGCAGGGCTCCGCGCAACGAGCTGCCTCCTCAGAGCTGCGACCCCGGGCACCCACCCGCCCGGCCTACCGGCCCCAACCTGGCACCTCGTACACCCCACCGCCCGTCAGCCGGGCGCAACACGGGCCAGAACCCCCCTTACGAGCGATCTTCCGGTGCGTGCGCCGGACGGCCGCCGCCCGGCCGCGGCCCTCCCGCCCGGTGGTGGGGGTCCGGGGGCCGCAGGCCCCGGGAGAGGATGACGACGCACGCGGGGCAGCACACCTCGGCCACCAGGGCGGTGCGCCACCTCTTCAGCAGAGCGGGCGGCTTCACGGTGTCGGCCGCCCCTTCCGCGGCCGGGGTGCCCGCATCAGACCGGTTCGCTCGCCGTCGTCGGCTCGGCCTGGGGCCGGGCCTTCGGGGCCGGGACGGCCTGCGGGGTGACCACGTGACGGGAGAGGATCCAGTACCCGGCCGCGGCGATGGTGCCGACGCCCGCGCAGCCCAGCCACAGGGCGTCGTCGCCGAACGCGTCGATCACCATGCCGCCGAGCAGCGGCCCCGTGAAGGTGGCGGCGGAGAACGCCATGGCGTAGACCCCCTGGTAGCGCCCGCGCGCGTTCACCGGCGACAGCGCGGCCACCAGGGCCATGCTCGTCGGCGAGTTGATGATCTCGCCGAGCGTCCACACCACGACGGTCAGCATGTAGACGGGCACGGTCTCGGCCCAGGTCGTCATGCCGAAGCCGAAACCGGCCAGCAGGCAGGCGAGGACGAGCACCTTGGCGGGCTGCTGGTTCTGCACGGCCCTGGTGAGCGGGAGCGTGGCGACCACGACCATCAGGCCGTTGACGCTGATGACCGCACCGTATTCGGCGCTGGAGAGTCCGGCCTGACCCATGCTCACCGGCAGCGAGGTGGTGTACTGCATGAGGACCATCGAGATCAGGAACGACAGGCCGACCACGCTGAGGAACTTCGCGTCCCGTACGACCACTCCGAGGCCGACGCGGACCGGTTCCGGGGCGGTGCCGGTGGACTGCTTCCCGGCGTCGGCACTGGCGTCGGCGGTCAGGTCCGGCCGGGTCTCCGGGACCCGGCAGTAGATGACCACCGCGCAGACCAGCACGGACAGGGCGTTGCCGAAGAACAGCAACAGGTAGCCGTGCTCGGCGATGAGGCCGGCGGACACCGATGCGACGGCGAAACCGATGTTCACCGCCCAGTAGTTGAGGGAGAAGGCCCGGACCTGGTCCTTGGCCGGAACCAGGTCGGCGATGATGGCCTGGATGCAGGGCCGCGCGGCGTTCGCGGTGATGCCCAGGACGGTGGCCATCGCGGCGATGGTCCAGCCCTCCTGCAGCAGGCCCAGGCAGGCCATGGCCCCCGCCGTGGCGAGCTGGGAGACCAGAAGCGTGGGCCGTCGGCCGAACCGGTCGGCCAGTACCCCCGCGACCACGGAAGATATCGTTCCGCCCAGCCCGTACAGGGCGGCGACCATTCCGGCGAAAGTAGCCGAATAGCCCCGGTCCGCGGTCAGGTACAACGCGAGGAATGTGGTGACGAACCCACCGAGCCGGTTGATCAAAGTGCTCGTCCAAAGCCACCAGAACTCGCGAGGGAGGCCCGAAACGGCCTTCCTCAGCGCTTGGCTCCCCGAGCGTGGGGTGGGCAGAGCGCGCACCCGGTCCTCCTCGTTTCGACGACGGGCACCCCGCGAGTCGGTAAGTACCGCCACCCGGGTGCGTAAGTTACACGGAGCTTAGCTCCCGGCCAGGAAGCGCGACCAGCAACTTGGCCGGACTCCACTCGTTCACCGGCCGTATCCTCGCCATTCGGAATCGAATTCCAGCCAAGTGCGTGACTCAAAGAAATCCTGATCAATCAACAACGCTCATGGTAGCCTCGCTGTGATCCACGAGAGATGTCAGAGTCATATGACCTAGATGATCTAATTGGCTGGGGGGCCATTTCATGCTCGTGTCGACCGACTCCATCCGGAATGCCAAGGCCGAGTACGATGCCTCCGGTTGGCATAAATTGTCCGAATCCTTCGACGATTCCGACATCAAGAAAATGCGTGAGAGCGTCGAAGAGATCAGCCGGCAGCGCAGGCCGGAAGTCGTCCACGAAAAGGACGACGTCACCGTTCGCGCGATTCACGGATGCCACCTTTTCGACGAGACCTGCGCCCGCCTGGTGCGCCTTCCGTCCCTGGTGCGCCTGGCCGAGACTCTCATCGGCGAGCCGGTGTACGTCTACCAGTTCAAGGTGAACCTCAAGCAGCCGCACGAGGGCAAGCCGTGGCCGTGGCACCAGGACTTCGCCTTCTGGCGCAACGAGGACGCCATGACCGAGCCCAAGGCCGTGAACATCGCGGTCTTCCTCGACGACACCCACGAGGAGAACGGGCCGCTCCAGGTCGTGCCCGGCAGCCACACGCTCGGACTCCTGGGCGACGCGGCCTCCGGCGGCCAGGGGGACTGGCGCCGGCACGTCTCGACCGACCTCACCTACACCGTGCCCCTGGAGCAGGTGCACGAGCTGGAGAAGGAGAATCCCCGGCAGCAGGCCCTGGGGCCGGCCGGCACGGTGTACGCCTTCCACCCGAGCATCGTCCACTCCTCCTCGGACAACCGCTCACCCGACCGCCGGGGACTCCTGCTGATCACCTACAACGCGGTGAGCAACGCCCCGGCCCCCTCCCCCCGCCCCGAGTTCCTGGTGAGCCGGGACACCACGCCGATCACGCCCGTCGACGAGGACGAACTGTAATCAGCACCCGCACCCTTCACGTTCCGGACAACTCATCATTGCGGGGGAAAAGGTGCTGTACAGAACCATTACCGAAGCAATCGGTGGCACGCCCATGGTCCGATTGCGAAAGCTCAAAACGGACTGTGACAGTGAAATCCTGATCAAGCTGGAGTCGTTCAACCCCGGCGGCAGCATAAAAGACCGGGCCGCGCTCGCGATGATCTCTCAGGCCGAGCGCAACGGCTTGCTCAAGCCGCATGGCACGATCATCGAATCGACCTCCGGAAACCTGGGGAAATCGCTGGCGCTCATCGGCGCCGCAAAGGGATACCGGGTCATCCTGGTGATCGACCCGAAAGCTCCCAGGAGCATGGTCGATTTCGTCACCGCACTGGGCGCCGAAATCATCATGGTGGACACACCGGGTGTGGACGGCGGATTCCAGCGGGCCCGCATCGAACGGGTCCAGCAGATGCTCACCGTATTACCGGGAGCCTTCTGGCCCGACCAGTACAACAACCCGGAAAATCCCGGAATCCATGCCGAGGTGACGGCCCGGGAAATCCTGGAAGACGTACCGGATTTTGACACCCTGATCGCCGCGGTGAGCACCGGCGGCCATCTGAGCGGCATCTCGACGACGGTGAAGCGCGTCCTGCCGCATGTCCGGACCATCGGCGTGGACGCCCTCGGATCGGCGGTCTTCGGCCACCCGTTCACCGGATACGCGATGCGCGGCATGGGCCTCGCCTGGCGCCCCGGCAACCTGGACCTGTCCGTCGTGGACCGCTATCACATGGTCAGCGACCACGAGGGCATCATGACCGCGCACATGGTGGCCGCGCACGAGGGCCTGCTGATCGGCGAGTCGGCGGGAGCGGCGGTCTTCGCGGCGCTGCACGAGGCGCACCGCCGGCCGGGCAGCAGGATCGTCGTGATGGCCGCCGACGGCGGCCACAACTACCTCAGCGAATCCTTCGACCCCGAATGGCTGAGCACCCGGGGCATCGTCCCCCGTGACGGGGCCGCTCCGATCACCACTCCGCAGGAACTGCTGGCGGCGGCGGCCGCCCCCAGCCACCCGCAGGAGTCGGTGGAGCAACCGCTGGAGAACACCCTCGTCACGAGCTGACCGCAGGCGGCCGGCCGGACCGGCGGCGGGGTGTTCCGCCATGCCCCGCCGCCGGTCGCGCAATCCGCATGTCACCTACCGAGCAGCAAGGTTTCCCGCATGGCGATCGTATTCCTCGAAGCGAACAACACCGGCACCACCTCCGATGCCATCAGGCAGGCGCAAGAGCGCGGCTACGACACCGTGTTCGTCACGATGCAGCAGGACTTCTACGAGGGGCTCGCCGACAATCCCCTGGAACTGTGCAGCAACGTGATCACGTGCGATACGTACAACGTGGCCGAGATCCTGCGCGCCGTCCGGTCGGTCGACGTCGAGGCCGTCATCTCCTTCGACGACTACCACCTGGTGGTCGCCGCCCTGTGCGCCATGGCGCTGGGGCTGCCGCACGCCGACGTCCGGGGGCTGACCGCCGCCCGGTACAAGGACGTCGCCCGTGAGCGGACCCGCGAGCTGCGCGGCGGCATCTGGTCCCGGGTGATCGCGGAGGACACCGTCGACCAGGCCGACCTCGACACGTTCCCCTACCCGGTGATCGCCAAGCCCGTCGACGAGAGCAGCAGCGTGTCGGTCCGGCTCTGCCACGGCCCGGCCGACGCGCTCGCGGTCATGAAGGACTACCGCGCCCACACGGTGAACGTCCGGGGCTACCGGCCGACCAGGGCCATGCTCTTCGAGGAGTACGTCGAGGGGGACGAGTACAGCTGCGAGCTCTTCTGGGACGGCGCGGACGGATGGCGCGTCGCCGGTGTCACCCAGAAGGCCCTCGGTGCCCCGCCGCACTTCGTGGAGTGCGGACACGTCTTCCCCGCCCCGCTCACGGCGGAACTCCGCACGGAGGTCGAGCGGCAGGCCCTCTCCTGGGTCCGTGCCGTGGGCCTGCGCTGCGGGGCGGCGCACGTCGAACTGCGGATCAAGGAGGGCACCGCCCACCTGATCGAGATCAATCCGCGGCTGCCCGGCGGTCACATCACCCAACTGGTCCAGTGGTGCACGGGCATCGACCTGGTCGGCCGCTATCTGGACTTCCATCTGGGAGCCGGTACGCCGGCACCGGACCCGGCACCGGAGTTCGCCGCGGCCTGCTCCCGGTTCCTGCTCCCCGACGAGGTACCCGCCTCCTGGACGTCGCAGGACCTCTCCGCGGTCCTGGAGCGGCTGCCGTCCTTCCGGCGCGGGCGGGTGCCGCAGTTCACCCGGGCCTCCGACGGACACGCACGCACCAACTACGACCGTGTCGGCTACGCCCTCCTGGCCGCGTCCGGGCCGGACGGCATCACCGACGACCTCGACCAGCTCGCCCGCCAACTGCGCAACTGACGCACCCGCGACAACCTGGAGTTCCTCACCATGGGCCACAAGATCCTCGTCTTCGTCTCCCGCATGGACGAGTACCGTCTCGACAACCACCTGCTCATTCCGAACGGCCTCGTGCGCACCGGGCACGAGGTGCATGTCGCGGACATCGAGACGCTGGGCGTCCAGGCGGGCACCGTCATGTGCGACATGTTCGCGTTCGACCGCGAGTACGCGTCGGGCGAACCGTTCCCGCACAAGCTGCTCAGGCGGCGCAGCGCCGAATCCTTCGACCTGGTCTGGCTGCTCACCAGCCCGCACCCCACCCTGTTCCTGGAGACCTACCAGCTGCTCTGGGTGCTCAACCAGCGGGTTCCGTTCGTCAACGACGCGGCGTCGGTTCTCTTCCTCAACAGCAAGATCGCCCTGCCGGCCGGCATCGACCGGGACCACCTTCCGGAGTCGTACGTCTCCAGCCAGTTCGACGACCTCCACGGTGTCGTCACCTCGGACCCGGAGCGCTCCTGGATCATCAAGCCGGGCAACGAGGGCTGCGGAGCCGACATCTACTTCCTCAACGCCCGCGAGAAGAACCACCGCGCCCTGCTGCAGTCGGCGACCGGCAACGAGGTCTCCCGGTACGAGAACTACGGGCGTTCGAACATCGGCCTGTCCCGGAAGTACGTCACCATGCAGGAGTACGTACCGACCGTCAAGGAGAACGAGAAGCGCGTCCTCCTGGCGGGCGGCGAGCCCATCTGCGGTTTCCGCCGGTTCCACAACGACGACGACCACCGCGCCAACGCCACCCTCGGCAACAAGTTCGCGGAGCTGGTCCTGACCGACGACGAGGAGGCCTACTGCCGCGAGCTCGGTGCCTCCCTGATGAAGCAGGGCATCTACTTCGCCGGCATCGACCTGGCCTTCCCCTACGTCCTGGAACTGAACCTGGAGAACCCGGGCGCCATTAACTGGACGATCCGTTCGACCGGAGTGGACAAGGCGCCGGACGTCATCAAGCACCTGCTGGCGGCCCTGGAGCGCGACGGCCGTGTGAAGCCGGTCTCCGCGTGACGCGCGACGCGGGGGAGCGCGCCCCGCTCAGCCGCGCGGCCGCCGGGAGCTGGGACCGGTATCTGGCGGAGAACGGCCCCGCGGCGCTGGAGGACGTCGACCGGTTCAAGGCGGCCGTCCACCGGAAGGCGTGGCCGTACTTCTTCCCGCCCCCGCTCTTCTCCGAGGAGTTCGTGGCCGAGGTGGCCGACGCCTCCCGGGAGATCCTGCGCCTGCTGTACTCGATACCGGAGCGGGTCTACGGCTCGGACGTCGGGGCGTGGATGGAGTTCCTGGACCTGGCGCCCGAGGACGCGGCGCTGATCCGGCACGCGCTGTCGGCACGCGGCATGCGGGTGGCCCGGCAGTTCGCCCGGCCGGACTTCGTGATGACCGCCGACGGCCCGAAGCTGGTCGAGATCAACGTCTCGTCCAACCTCGGCGGGCTGAACACCCTCGATCCGTACGCCCGCCACTTCCGCGACTCGGACTTCCACCGCTACCTGCACAGCCAGGGCATCGACGCGGTGGCCCCCGACATGTCGCGCGTCTGGGGCGCGGCGTTCCGGAAGCTGGTCCGGGCCTCGGCGCAGGGAGACCGCCGGCCGGTGATCTACGAGGCCATCGCCGACAGCGCGGACATCAACGCGGGACGCACGGCCTTCGAACGGCTCGTGCGCTCGCACGGGTTCGACTACGCCAACGGGCTCGTGCACGATCTCGACGTCCGCGCCGAGGGCGTCTTCTCGGCCGGCCGGCGGATCGACGTCGTCTTCGCCATGTACACCTGGTCGGAGACCCGGAGGTTCGTGCCGCGGGACGTCACCACCGCGCTCGTCGACGCGGACGCCGACGGCCGGATCGACTTCTTCGCGCCGCTGGTCAGCGTCCTGTTCGACAACAAGCAGAACCTGGAGGTGCTGACCTCGCCCGCGTTCGGGAAGTACTTCACCGACAGCGAGCTGGCCCTGATCCGCGCCTACGTCCCCAGGACGTTCCGGGTCACCCCGGAGACGTACCAGGAGGCGCTGGAGGGCAAGGACGGCCTGGTCCTCAAACCCGCGTCCGAGTACGGCGGACGGGGCATCCACTTCGGCGACCGGCTGTCCGACGCGGAGTGGCGGACGCTGCTGGACACCGCGGCAGCGTCCGGCGACGGGTGGATCTGCCAGGCGCGGCTGGCGGACCTGTGGCGGTACCGCTCCTTCGACGGCGCCCATGAGCGTGAGCACCACATGTCCCTCGGCCCCCTGGTGTTCGACGACGAGTACGCCGGTGCGCTGCTGCGCCAGGCCGACGTGAACAGCGGGAACCTGGTGCTCAACATGTCGAGGGGAGCGGAGGCCGGCGTAATGTTCGCCGCACGCCCGCTACCGGGCTGAGGCAGCCACGCCGCATCCGCCCCCGGCGGTTCTCCACCGCTCCCCGCAGGCCCCGCCCGTCCACCGACGGCCGGGGCCGCATGGCGTCCCGACGCGGCAGCCCCGACGAGGCATTCCGGCCGGCCCTGCGGTCACTCCTCGTCCGGCTCGCACCCGTCCCCGTCGTGGTCCCGGTCCAGACGGTGCGGATCGTCGGGCCCGACATGCACGGGCCCGCCAAGATCCGAACAGTCGACATCCGGCACACCGGCCGGCGGCCCGGGAGGGTACGCGCCCCGGCTCCCGCCCCCGTCATCCGGCGTCGGACTCGCCACCGCCCGGATGTCGGCGGCGACGACGCCCCCGTCGCGAACCGTGTACGTACCGGCGAAGGACCGCACGGAACCGTCCCGCTGCCCGGCTTCGAGCGTCACGGTCACCACGTCACCGCTCACACCGACGATGTGCACGGTGTCGCGGACGGTGTCCGCGAAGCCCGCCACGAAGGCGGAGTAGGAGCCGCCGAGGCGCTTGCCCCCGAGGTCCCAGGCGCGGCGGAAGTCGCGGGCGTTGACGGCCGCGTAGTAGTCCTCGACGACGGATGCGGCGTCCCGCACGGTGGTCGTCGGCCCCGGCTCCGGTGACGCGGGGGTCCCGGCCGTCCCCGTGCCCGAGGGCGTGGGCGTCGGCTCCCCGGTGACCGTACGGGTGCTGGTGACCGTGGCTTCCCCGCCGTCCGGCGCGCTCCCGCCGGAGGAGCCGCAGCCCGCCAGCACGGTCGCGGCCGCCGCGAGAACGGCGGCGGACGTCGTGATGCCATGGCGGCGCATGGGCCTCACCCCACCCGGTGGAACGAACCTACGCCTCCAGTCTGCGCCGACCGCCCCGGACTCGCCTGTGGATCATCCGGAGGGCCGGTCGGGCATTCCTGCTTTCAGCGTGCGGAGCAGTCCGGCCAGAGCTTCCGCGGACACTCCCAGCACCGTTTCGGGTCCGGTGCTTTCGCGCACCCGACGGCTTCCGCCGGGGCCGGCCGCCACCTCGACGCAGGCCTCGGTGTGCCCTTCGCTGAAGCTGGACTTCTGCCACTCGAACCGGGACATGTACACCTTCTCAGAGCAGGGGGTACAGGAGTCGCTCGATGAGCCTGACCGTGTCCTTGGCATGCCGCGCCGCGGGCGGAAGTGCCGCCTCCGCCAGCTTAGCGAACGTCTGTGCATACCGGTGGACGGCGTCAACTTCCCCCAGGTACAGGGAATTCTCGACGTGCGGGACCACCACCGTCGACAGTTCCCGCACGGGCGGCATCATCACGGTGAAGGGAGCGCCGAAGGGCACCGGCCCGTCGAAGGGCAGCACCTGGAGTGTCACGTTCGGCAGGTGGCACGCCTCGACCAGGCGCAGCAGCTGGTCCCGCATGAGCTGGCGGCCTCCGAGGGAAACGTGCAGCGCGGCCTCGTGCACGACCACATGCAGCCTCGGCGCCCCCTCCGCCGAGAGGACCCGCTGCCTCTCCAGCCGGAATTCCACCGCGGCCGTCTCCGCGCTGCGGGGCACCTCCACGTATCCGCCGCGGTGTACGGCGGTGGCGTACGCCCTCGTCTGCAGCAGGCCGGGGACGAACATCGGCTCGTAGCAGGAGATGGTCTCGGCTCCCGCCTCCAGCTCGGCGAAGTCGAGCAGCGGCGCCCGGACGCTGTGGCGGTACAGGCTCCACCAGCCCTTTCCGGACTGCTGTCCGAGGTCGGTCAGGGCGTCGACGTACGCGGCGTCGATGTCCCCCGCCTCGTCGGCGAGCCGGCGCAGCCGCTCGGCGGACAGGCTCGTGCGCCCGCTCTCGACATTGCTGATGTGCGATTGGTGCATCCCCATCACGGCGGCGCTCTCCCCCACCGACAGCTTCGCGCGCTCGCGCAGCTTCCGGACTTCCGCCCCGAAGCGTCGCTGTCGGTACGTGGGGTTGGCGCGCAGGCCCATCGGTCCCTCCCTCGATGCTCGCGGGCAGTATTCCGCAACTCCACATGACAGCAATGGGGTTGTGAATAGACAACCCTAGTCGCTACCGTACGTGTGGCACCAGTTACAGACTGCATTCACCTGGAGGCTGCCTCATGCGCACGCCCAGCGAGACCTGGTCCTACGGCTTGTTCATTCCGCATGATCCCCGGGCGGTGGGTGTCGTCCGGGCCGCGTTGCGGCACATTCTGGACGGGGCCGGGCTGAGCTGCCTGGTGGAGACGGCGGAGCTGATGGTGTCGGAGCTGGTGACCAACTCGTACCAGTATGCGAAGACCGATGCCTATGTGAGTGTGGACCGCTCGCCGTTCGACCTCACGATCGCCGTGTGGGACACCGGGCCGGGCGTCCCGGAGCGGCAGAAGGCGGCGGCCGACGAGGAGTACGGGCGGGGGCTCGGGATCGTGGAGGCCTGTGCCGACAGCTGGGGGGTGCGGGACTGTCCGAACGGCAAAGCGGTGTGGTTCACCGTGGTGCCCAAAGGGGAGAGGTCGTAGCGCCGCGGTGGCCGGCGGGAGGTCTGCGGCCGGGAACGCGTACGGGGGCGCGCGGAGCACGAAGCTCCGGGCGCCCCCACGTACACGCGTACGGGCCGGCTCAGGCCGCGCCGACCACGTCCTTCTCCTCGGCGAAGTGGCAGGCCGAGTCGTGTGCCGCCAGGCTGTCCGTGGAGGCGAAGCGCTCCGGTACGGCGAGCAGGGGCACCTCCTCGGCGCACTTGTCCTGGGCCTTCCAGCAGCGGGTGCGGAAGCGGCAGCCCGACGGCGGGTTGGCCGGGGACGGCACGTCGCCGGAGAGGATGATGCGTTCGCGGCCGTTGCGCGCCTCCGGGTCCGGGACCGGGACGGCGGAGAGCAG
Organism: Streptomyces sp. CB02923; assembly: GCF_001905005.1. Lineage (GTDB taxonomy): Bacteria > Actinomycetota > Actinomycetes > Streptomycetales > Streptomycetaceae > Streptomyces. The sequence goes on from NZ_LWKZ01000001.1 coordinate 795,817, forward strand.
GGCCTGGGTGTACGGGTGGGTCGGGTGGTCGTAGATCTGCCCGTCGGTGCCGATCTCCGCCATCTTGCCGAGGTACATGACCCCGACCCGGTCGGAGATGTGCCGGACGATGGACAGGTCGTGGGCGATGAAGAGGTAGGAGAGGTTGAACTCGTCCTGGAGCTTCTCCATCAGGTTGATGACCTGCGCCTGGACGGACACGTCCAGCGCCGACACCGGCTCGTCGCAGATGATGATCTCGGGGTTGAGCGCCAGGCCGCGCGCGATGCCGATGCGCTGGCGCTGACCGCCGGAGAACTGGTGCGGATAGCGGTTGATGTACTCCGGGTTGAGGCCGACGACGTCCAGCAGGTCCTGGACCTTCTTGCGCCGGTCACCCTTCGGCGCCACCTCCGGGTGGATGTCGAAGGGCTCGCCGATGATGTCGCCGACCGTCATCCGCGGGTTCAGCGAGGTGTACGGGTCCTGGAACACCATCTGGATGTTGCGGCGCACGGCCTTCAGCGCGCGCCCCGACAGCCTGGAGATGTCCTCGCCCTTGTAGAAGACCTCGCCGGACGTCGCCCGCTCCAGGTTCATCAGCAGCTTGGCGACCGTGGACTTGCCGCAGCCGGACTCGCCGACGATGCCGAGGGTCTCGCCCTCGTACAGGGAGAAGGAGATGCCGTCGACGGCCTTGACGGCGCCGACCTGCTTCTTGAACAGGATGCCCTGGGTGAGCGGGAAGTGCTTGACCAGGTCGCGGACTTCGAGGATGGGCTCGCGCCGCGTGTCCTTCTTCGGCTCAGCCATTGATCGTCTCCTCCCAGAAGTGGCACGCGCTGCCGCGGCCGTCGGCGACGGTGTGCAGCGGCGGCACCTCCGTACGGCAGACGTCCTGCGCCTTGGGGCAGCGCGGGTTGAACGCGCAACCCGTGGGGATGTTCAGCAGGTTGGGCGGCAGGCCCTTGATCGCGTACAGCTCCTGGCCCTTCTGGTCCAGGCGCGGGATGGAGTCGAGCAGGCCGCGCGTGTACGGGTGCGCGGGGTTCTTGTACAGCTCGTGCACGGGAGCGTTCTCGACGATCCGGCCCGCGTACATCACCGCGATCTTGTCGGCGACGTCGGCGACCACACCCAGGTCGTGGGTGATCAGGATCAGGCCCATGTTGTACTCGCGCTGGAGGTCCGCCAGCAGGTCCATGACCTGCGCCTGGACCGTCACGTCGAGCGCCGTGGTGGGCTCGTCCGCGATGATCAGGTCCGGCTCCAGGGCCAGCGCCATGGCGATCATGATGCGCTGGCGCATACCGCCGGAGAACTGGTGCGGGTAGTCCGAGACCCGGGCCGCCGCGGCCGGGATCTTCACCCGGTCCATCAGCTCGACGGCCTTGGCCTTGGCGTCCTTCTTGGACATGCCCTGGTGGACCCGGAACATCTCGCCGAGCTGGTAGCCGACGGTCAGTACCGGGTTCAGCGACGACAGCGCGTCCTGGAAGATCATCGCGATCTTGGCGCCGCGGACCCGGCGGCGCTCCTCCGGCGACATCTTCAGCATGTCCTGGCCGCGGAAGAGGATCTCGCCCTGCGGGATCCTCGCCGGCGGCATGTCCAGGATGCCCATCACGGCCTGCGCCGTGACGGACTTGCCGGAGCCGGACTCGCCGAGCACGGCGAGCGTCTCGCCGGCGCTGACGTTGTAGTTGACACCGTTGACGGCCTTGACGACGCCGTCCCGGGTGTGGAATTCGACATGCAGGTCACGGACGTCGAGCAGCGGACCGCTGTCCTCGGCGTCCGTCCCCTGTGCGGGAACGTCCGCGGTCTTGGTAGTGGTGGTCACGTACGCCTCCCTCAGCGCAGCTTGGGGTCGAGGGCGTCGCGCACCGCGTCGCCGAGGAGGATGAACGCCAGCACGGTGATGCTCAGGAACGCCGAAGGTATGAGCAGGACGTGCGGGGCGTCGCGCAGCACGTCCTTGGCCGCGGAGATGTCCACGCCCCAGGAGATGGCCGGCGGCTGGAGGCCGATGCCCAGGTAGGACAGCGTGGCCTCGGCGGAGATGTAGCCGGCCAGCGCGATGGTGGCGACGACGATGACCGGCCCGATGGCGTTCGGCAGGATGTGCTTGAACAGGATGCGGCTGTGTCCGGCGCCGAGCGCCTTGGCCGCCGTAACGAAGTCCGACTGCTTCTGGGTGATGACCGCGCCGCGCATGACGCGGGCGAGCTGCATCCAGCCGAAGACGGACAGGCCCAGGGTCACGGTCCACACGGTGCGGTTGGTGAACGCCTGGAGGAGTACGAGCGCGCCGAGCAGCAGCGGAATGCCGAAGAACACGTCGGTGATGCGCGACAGGAGGGCGTCGGCCCAGCCGCCGAAGTAGCCGGCGAGCATGCCGAGCAGGCCGCCGAAGACGGTGACCGCGAAGGTCACGCAGACACCGACGATGATCGAGGCGCGGGCGCCGTACACCGTACGGGCCCACACGCTCTGGCCCTGCTTGTTGTAGCCGAACCAGTCCACCTGGAACAGGTGCGACCACTGGGGCTCGCCGAGGTAGTGGTTGCGCAGGTCGGCGTGGGCGGGGTCGGCGCCCGTGAACAGCGACGGCACGATCGCCATGAGGATCAGCAGGACGAGCAGCACGCCGGCGATCCAGAACATCGGCCGGGCGCGCAGCTCGCGCCACGCGTCCTGGCCGAGGCTGCGGGGCTTGTTGGGGCCACCGCCGGCGGCCTCGGCCGCGGCAGCGCCGACGCCGGGTGCCGCCAGGTCCACGGTGTCGCCGGTGGTGCCCGGACCCGCGACGCTGCCGGGGTTCACGGTTGTTGTCTTCTCAGGCATAGCGGATCCTCGGGTCCAGAACGGCGTACAGCAGGTCCACGACCAGGCTGCTCACGAGGTAGATGAGGACGAGCACCGTCACGATGCCGACCACGGTGGGGCCTTCGCTGGTCTGGATCGCCCGGTACAGCGTGTTGCCGATGCCCTGGACGTTGAAGATGCCCTCGGTGACGATGGCGCCGCCCATCAGCATGCCGAGGTCGGTGCCGAGGAAGGTGACCACCGGGATCAGGGAGTTGCGCATCAGGTGCACGCCCAGGCGCCGGCTCTTCGGCAGGCCCTTGGCGAGGGCGGTGCGCATGTAGTCGGCGCGGAGGTTCTCCGCGACGGTGGTACGGGTGAGCCGGGTGACGTACGCGAGCGACAGGGCGCCGAGCACGATCGCCGGTACGGTCAGCTGCCCCAGGTTCATGGAGTCCTGAACCGTCGGTGTGATCAGCTGCCACTTCAGGCCCAGGAAGAACTGGGCGAGGAAGCCGAGCACGAACACCGGGACCGAGATCACGACGAGGGTGAGCACCAGGACCAGCTGGTCGATGAACTTGCCGCGCTTGAGGCCGGTGAGCATGCCGAGCGCGATACCGACGACGACCTCGATGGCGAACGCGTAGAGCGCCAGCCGGATGGTCACCGGGAAGGCTTCGCCGATCAGGTCGGCGACCGGACGGCCGGTGAAGCTCTGACCGAAGTCGCCCTTGAACAGGCCGGTCAGGTAGTTCCAGTACTGGGTCAGCATGGGCTGGTCCAGCCCGAACTGGTGCCGCAGTCTGGCGACCGTGGCCGGGTCGGCGGCCTTGTCGCCGAAAAGTGCCTTGATGGGGTCGCCCGGCAGCGAATACACCATCAAGAAAATGAGCAGAGTGGTCCCGATGAAGACCGGGATCATCTGGAGCAGTCGCCTCGCGACGTAGCGCCCCATGGTTCCTCCTGTCGCTGACGGGCCCAGCGGCCGCCACGCCCCGGGGGTGGGTGGGGCGGGCGGCTACTGGGCCTGCGTCACATGCAGCGTCCCGATTACTTCTTCTTGACCTCGACGTCGGTCCAGATCGCCTGGCGGAAGGTGTCGAACTTCACGTTCTGCACGTTGTTCGAGTAACCGCCCAGGGTGTGGTCGAAGAAGAGCGGAATGGAGGGCATCTGCTCCGCCAGCTTGGCCTCGGCCTGACCGTAGATCTTGTTGGACTCCTCGATGGTCTTGGCGCTGTTGGCCTCGTCCATCAGCTTGTCCAGCGCGGGGTCGGAGAAGCCCATGTCATTGGCGCCGGCTCCGGTGCGGTACTGCTCGGAGACGAAGTTGGAGATGTTCGGGAAGTCGTGGACCCAGGCCATACGGAAGGCGCTGTCCAGCTTCTTGCCGGTGATCTCGTTACGGACCTGCTGGAAGGTCGGACGCGGCTGGGCGGAGCAGTTCACACCGGTGTTCTGCTTGATGTCGTTGCAGACCGCCTCGGCCCAGTCACGGTGGCCGCCGTCGTTGTTGAAGGCAATGGTCATCTTGTTGCCGGGGACGCCACCGCCTGCCTTGATCAGTTCCTTGGCCTTGGCCGGGTTGAACTTGCAGAACTCGCCGCAGGCGTCCTTCTTGTAGCCCTCGACGACCTTCGGCACCCAGCCGTCGGCCGCGTCGTAGGCGTCCTTCAGCACGGTCTTGACGATGGTCTCGCGGTCGATGGCCATGGACAGGCCCTGGCGGACCTTGGCCTTCTCCGGCTTCGACCATTCCTTGTCGTACATCGGGAAACCGATGGTGGTGTTGCCGCCGTAGGGCTCGTTCACCGCGCGGTCGCCGAGGTCGGCCTTGAACTTGCTGGTCGCCGAGTTCGGGACCTTGTACATGATGTCGACCTTGTCGGAGACCAGGTCGTTGTAGGCGCTGTCGTCGGTGTTGTAGAACTTGAAGGTCACGCCGCCGTTCTTGGGCTTGTCCGTGCCCTTGTAGTCGGCGTACTTCTTCGTCTTGAACTGGACCTTGTGCTCCCAGTTCCCGTCCTGCTGGTACGGACCGTTGCCGACCGGGTGCTCACCGAACCCCTTGGGGTCCTTGAAGAACGTCTTGGGCAGCGGCAGGAAGGCGTCGTAGAACAGACGCTCCTTGAAGGTGGAGACCGGCTTCGACAGCTCGATGGTGAACTCGTTGTCGTTGACGACCTTCAGGCCCGACATCTTGTCGGTCTCGGGGTCGCCCTTCGCCGGGTGGATCTCCTCGAAGCCCTTGATGGGCTCGAACCAGGAGGAGTTCAGCTGCGCGTTCTTCGCGTTCGCGCCCCAGTTCCATGCGTCCACGTAGGAGGCGGCGGTCACCGGCTCGCCGTTGTGGAACTTCCAGCCCTTCTTCAGCTTGACCGTGAAGTGCTGGTTGTCCGAGGACTCGACACTCTCCGCGTTCTGCAGGCGCAGCTTGCCGTTGGCGTCGTAGTCCACCAGGCCGCGGAAGAGGTTGGTGAGGATGTAGTGGCCACCGACCTCGTTCGTGTTGGTCGGGATCAGCGGGTTCTGCGGCTCGGTGTTGTAGTAGGTGTAGGTGCCGTTGGGGTCAACGGCCGCCTTTCCTCCGCTACCGCTGCCGCCTCCACAGGCCGTGGCGGTCATCGCCACCGCTATGGCACCTGCCACCCAAGTGGCGCTCTTGGCACCGCGCATGGGACTGCCTCCTCATGAGTCCATTCACTACATGGAAAGGAGCTGCCCGCAGCTGACACCCCTGACAGCCAGCGACCAGCTCCTGCTGCTCGTGAGTCGGCGCTCCCCACAGCGCGTGACCCATTGACCCGAGCTCAATGCACCCCAGTCTTAGTCACCTTCGCCCCATAAACCACGTGTAAGGGGTCTCGGTTTGGTCACATCCGTTTTCCAGGAGTTCGGAATCCGGACAAACCAAACCATCCAGACGGTAACGAAACGGACCGCCGACGCGTCGCATGATGATCTTCGTCCGCAATTCGGACTCACCATGGCCGGATCGCAACCGGAATCCCGTTGACACCGTAAGCATGAAGGGGCTAATAGCCGAGCCGCGCCCGCAAACGGAAAGCGCCCCACCGGATCAGAAATCCGATGGGGCGCTCTCGGAGCGTAATCGCCGGTCACCCGCAGGGAATTACCCAGCGTGATTTCCCGGTGCCGCGGCGGTGTTACCGCTTGGCGCGCGAAGCGGTGCGGCCGCGCTCCTTCTGGTCCAGGACGACCTTGCGGATACGGACCGCCTCCGGGGTGACCTCGACGCACTCGTCGTCGCGGCAGAACTCCAGCGACTGCTCCAGCGAGAGCTTGCGCGGCGGCACGATCGCCTCGAACGAGTCGGCCGAGGAGGAGCGCATGTTGGTGAGCTTCTTCTCCTTGGTGATGTTCACGTCCATGTCGTCGGCGCGCGAGTTCTCGCCGACGATCATGCCCTCGTACACCTCGGTGCCGGGGTCGGTGAACAGCACGCCGCGCTCCTGGAGGTTGGTCATCGCGAAGGCGGTGACCGCGCCGGACCGGTCGGCGACCAGCGAACCGTTGTTACGGGTGCTCAGCGTGCCGAACCAGGGCTCGTGGCCCTCGTGGATGGAGTGCGCGATGCCGGTGCCGCGGGTGTTGGTCAGGAACTCCGTACGGAAGCCGATCAGGCCGCGGGACGGCACGACGAACTCCATGCGGACCCAGCCGGAGCCGTGGTTGGACATGTTGTCCATCCGGCCCTTGCGGACGCCCATGAGCTGCGTGACGGCGCCCATGTGCTCCTCGGGCACGTCGATGGTCATGCGCTCGACGGGCTCGAAGGTCTTGCCCTCGACCTCCTTGGTGACCACCTGCGGCTTGCCGATGGTCATCTCGAAGCCCTCGCGGCGCATCTGCTCGACCAGGATGGCCAGCGCCAGCTCACCGCGGCCCTGCACCTCCCAGGCGTCGGGGCGCTCGGTCTCCAGGACGCGCAGCGAGACGTTACCGATCAGCTCGCGCTCCAGGCGGTCCTTGACCTGGCGGGCGGTGACCTTGCGGTCCTTGGTCGCGGCCTTGGCGTCCGCGCCCTTGCCGGTGCCGCCACGGCCGACCAGCGGCGAGGTGTTGGTACCGATGGTCATCGAGATGGCGGGCTCGTCGACCGTGATCAGCGGCAGCGCGACCGGGTTCTCCGGGTCGGCCAGCGTCTCGCCGATCATGATGTCGGGGATGCCGGCGACGGCGCAGATGTCACCGGGGCCCGCGACCTCGGCGGGCTTGCGGGTGAGCGCCTCGGTCATCATCAGCTCGGTGATGCGCACGCTCTGGACCGACCCGTCGCGCTTCATCCACGCGACGGTCTGGCCCTTGCGCAGCTCGCCCTGCTCGACACGGAGCAGCGCGATACGGCCGAGGAAGTTGTCCGCGTCGAGGTTGGTGACGTGGGCCTGGAGGGGCGCCGACTCGTCGTACTCGGGGGCCGGGACGGTGTCCAGCAGGGTGCTGAAGAACGGCTCCAGGTTGGTGCTGTCCTGCGGGACCGTGCCGTCCTCCGGCTTGGTCAGCGAGGCGACGCCGTCACGGGCGCAGGCGTAGACGATCGGGAACTCGATCTGGTCCTCGTCCGCGTCCAGGTCCAGGAACAGGTCGTAGGTCTCGTCGATGACCTCGGCGATCCGGGAGTCCGGGCGGTCGGTCTTGTTGATGCACAGGATGACCGGCATCTTCGCGTCCAGCGCCTTGCGCAGCACGAAGCGGGTCTGCGGCAGCGGGCCCTCGGAGGCGTCCACCAGGAGCACGACCGCGTCCACCATCGACAGGCCGCGCTCGACCTCGCCACCGAAGTCGGCGTGGCCGGGGGTGTCGATGATGTTGATGGTGATGACGTCGCCGCCATCCTTGGGGTGGTACTTCACCGCCGTGTTCTTGGCCAGGATCGTGATGCCCTTCTCACGCTCCAGGTCGTTCGAGTCCATCATGCGGTCGTCGAGCGACTCGGCTGCGTGCGCGGCGAAGGAGCCGGCCTGCTTGAGCATGGCGTCGACCAGCGTGGTCTTGCCGTGGTCGACGTGAGCGACGATGGCGACGTTACGAATGTCGTGGCGCGTGGGCATACTGCGGCGCTTCTCCCGGATCGTGGGTGGCGGCACGTACGGTCCGGTACGTGTACCTGCCGGGCATGAAGACGCCACGGCCTCACCCCATGGTACGGGGCTGCCGCGGTGTCGGCCGCCCCAGGGCGTCCGAACCGGCTCTGACCTGCGGCGATACGTGTTCGAACGACCACTGTACGCCGAGGGATCACGCCCTCTTCGCCCGGGTGTCACCTTCCGTGACCGGGCCGTACGCCCCGCCGGGCGGCCCGGGACGCACGGCGGCCGGCCGGGCGGTCACCCGCTCCGGTCGGCCGCCACACCCGGTCCGTTACGCCCGGTCCGTCACTTCTTGTAACCGATGTTCTGGAAACGGGGCGTCGCGAAGCCGAAGGCACCCGCGTTGACCAGGTCCTTCCGCGCCGCGACGACCTCGGGCCGCTGGTAGAGCGGTACGGACCCGGCCGCCGCCCAGATCCGCGCGTCGGCGCGCTCGATCAGCTCGCGGGAGGCGTCCTCGTCCAGTTCGGCGGCCGCCTGGTCGAAGAGCTGGTCGATGTGGTCGGTGCCGACCCGGGTGTAGTTCTGCTCGACGGTGAGGCTGCCGTCGGCCGCGGGCTGCGGCTTGGCGTGGATCGGGCGGCCGTCGGTGGCCGGGTAGGCGGAGCCCGGCCAGGTGTAGAGCGCCAGGTCGAAGTCGCCGGCCGCGATGTGGTCCTCGAAGTAGCTCTTGTCCGGCACCTTCTGCACGGCGGTCTGCACGCCGATCCTGGCGAGCATCCCGGAGATCCGGTCGGCCACCGTCCGCAGCCGCTCGGAGCCCGGTCCGTCGGGGAGCACGAAGCGCAGGACGAGCGGCTTGCCGTCCTTCTTCAGGGCGGGGACCGGCCCGCGCGCCGCGGGGTCGGCGGCCCGGTACGCGTCCGCCGGAGCGGCCAGGCCGCCCTCGACCGGCTTGCCGTCGGCCGCCCTGACCCCGTCCGCCTGCTCGGCGCCCCGGCCGCCGGGCGCGGGAGCCACCTCGATCATCTCGGCGATGCTCAGCGCGTCGGCCGCGAGCATCTCGTAGCGCCGGTAGTCCGCGTACGCCGAGGCGGTCGTGTCCCCCGCGGCCGCCGCACGCCGGTTCGCGGCCACGTCCTTGTAGAGGCCGGCGCTCTGCCGCAGCAGCGCGGACCGCTGGAGGTCGGCAGACCGCACACCGGCCGAGGACAGCGGCGCCGCCGGTGCGGCCGCCGCGCGCTCCGGGTCGCCCGCCTTGCCGTCGTCGGAGCCGCCCCGGTCGGCGTCCACCCTCTTCTCCGGCTCCTGGCCGGGCTTCTGCGGCTGTGCGGACGAACCGCCCGGCGCCCGCCAGCCCGCGTCCGCCAGCATCGCCCGCGCGGCCGTGGTGTCCGGGCCGCCGAGGGCGCCGCTGTGGTCCGCGTAGCCGGGCTGGCCCGCCATCAGCAGATGGCTGCCCAGCGGCCGGTTCGGCAGGCCGAGCGGCTTGAGCACGGAGTCGGCCAGCTTCTGCCGGTCGACGGCGCGGGCCACCGCACGGCGCACCCGGTCGTCGTTGAGCGGATGCGCGCTGCCGTTGAGGGCGAGCTGCGTGTAGGCGGGCTCCAGGGCCTTGCGGACGGTGTAGCGGCGCAGGGCGTCCCGCTCTGCGGCGGACGCGCCGCGCGGCGGTGCGTCGTCGCCGCCCGCGGCCGGGGAATGCCCGGCTTCGTGCTCGGCGCCTTCGACGCGCCCGGCCTCCGAGGCCCCGTCCGGCGCCCCGGCGCCGGGCGAACCGGCACCCGGCGAACCCGCGCTTGGTGATCCGGCGCCCGGCGAGCCCGCGCCCGGTGACCCGGCGCTCGCCGATCCCGATGCCGCGGGCCGACCCGCCGCGGTGATCTTCCGGGCGTCGGCCGGATCCACCTCGGCCAGGTCGGCCTTCCCGGCGGCCAGCGCCGCGGCCCGCTCCTCGCGCGGCAGCGCCGTCAGCACGATCGAGTCCAGCTTGGCGGGCGCGCCCCACCACTTCGGGTTGCGTACGAGGGTGAGGGTGCCGCCCCCACCGTCCCCGCCATCTCCGCCGTCCCCACCGTCCCGCCCCCGCACCGTGAACGGCCCGGCCGTCTCCGCGAGCCGTTCGCGGGCGCCGTCGTTGAAGGCCCGCGCGTCGCCCATCACGCTCTTCGGGTACAGCGGCGTGAACAGCGACGTCCAGTCCGCGTACGGCTTCGCGAAGGTGACCTCGACCTCGTGCGCGCTGCCGCCCTGCTCGACCTTCTCGATACGGTCGTAGCCCGCGTTGCGCGCGCTCCAGTACGCGTTGTCCTTGCCGCGCAGCGCCTTCCACTGTGCGGCGAAGTCCTCCGGCCCGACCGCGCGCCCGTCACTCCACCGCGCCTTCGGGTTGATCTTGTACACGACGGTCTGCCGGGGCTCGCGGTCGGTGACGTCGGCGGCGGTCAGGTAGTCCGGGTTGCGCTGCGGCCTGCCGCGCTCGTCCAGGGTGAACAGCCGGGGCAGTACCGCGTCGGTGACGCGCCGCGTGGCCGCGTCCGCGCGCGCCTGGAAGGCGTTCAGGGTGCCGGGCACGGCGTCCACGGCCCAGCGCAGCGTGCCGCCCCGGCGTACCCGGTCGCGGGCGGTGACGGCGATGTCCTGGGCGCCGGGACCGGCCTCCTCGGCGTCGTCGCCTCCGCCGCAGCCGGTCAGGACCGGCAGCGGCAGCAGCACTCCGGCAGCGAGGAGCGCGGCGCAGCGGCGCCTGCGGCAGGCCGCGCCGCCTGAGCTGACGGGGTGGGTCATCACGGTTACCTCCGGGGCTCGCCCGCGCCGCGCCGCCGCGGCGGTCCGCGGGGCCACGGATCACGTTCGGCCGACTTTGCGGCTCATCACATCTATGGCTCCACCACTGAAGGGGACCGGCCGCCGCGGGGGCGGGCGACACGTCGGCCGCCCCCGCGAAGGCCACCCGCCCGGCCCAACCGGTCCCGGTTCCTGGCGGGCGTCCCGGTGCGGCGGGCAGCACGAGGTCCGGGGCGGGCCGCCCGCGCGTTCCCGCATCCGGAGGGCGTACGGGGCGGCGCCCGCGGGCGTACGCGCCGCCGTACAAAAGGACACCCGCCGGCCCGGCCCGACGGCGCACACGTGCCGAAACATGCCGGTCCGGTTCCGCAATCACGACAGATCCCTTCCCAATCGCGACTGTGACGCGCGACACTCGCAGGCGCGCGCCGCTGCTCCCGGACCGGGTCCGGGTGCGGCGGTGAGGGCACGCCGACCACATCGCGGAGGTGAGGCACGTCATGTCCCTGAAGGACGATCTGACGGCAGCTCAACGCAGCCTGGACGCCCTGGAACAGTCGGTCGGCCGCCTGGAGGCACAGGTCGGCGGAAGTCTGGAGATCCGGCGCGTGCGCAGCGACACGGACCACTTGCGGGAGAGCCTGCAACTGCTGCGGGACGGCACGTCTGGCGCGCCCGGCGGGCGTTCCGCGTACGGCCTGGGCGCGCGCACCGCCCGCCCGCCGGTCCCCGCCCCCGAGATGGTGACCATCCCGGACGCGCCGTACGACACCGCCCTGTGGACCGACGCGGAGGACGAGGGTCTCGGCGCGCGCGACCGCCGGGCGCCGTAAGCCGCACCTCCGTACCGCCGCTGAGCGCCACCCGTCCCACCCCCGGACAGCCGTCTACGGAGACCGACGTTGGCCACTGGCACCGAACCCCAACCGCATACCGACACCAGCGGCGCGAAGGGCGCGGCCGGCCCCCCGGGCACCGGCGTCCACGCCCCCTCGCGCGCCGCGATCCCCGCCCGCCACCTGCGCACCGACCGCTGGTGGCTGTACCCGGCCACGACCGCGGCGGGCCTGTTCGCCTTCGTCGTCTACTCGACGTGGCGGGCGTTCGCGAACGCGGACTACTACGCCGCGCCGTACGTCTCACCGTTCTACTCGCCGTGCCTGGCGGAGAACTGCCACCCCATGCGCGGCGGGCCCAACTGGGACGTGATCGGCAGCTGGTGGGGCCTGTCCCCCGCCCTGCTGATCCTCATCTTCCCGCTGGGTTTCCGGCTGACCTGCTACTACTACCGCAAGGCGTACTACCGCGGATTCTGGGCCTCGCCACCGGCCTGCGCGGTTGCCGAGCCGCACAAGAAGTACACCGGCGAGACGCGCTTCCCGCTGATCCTGCAGAACGTCCACCGCTACTTCTTCTACTTCGCGGTGGCCGTCGCGGGCATCCTCACCTACGACACCGTCCTCACCTTCCGGGACGCGCACTACGAGTGGGGCCACATGGGCCTCGGCACCCTCGTCTTCCTCGTCAACATCACCCTCATCTGGGCATACACGCTCTCCTGCCACTCCTGCCGGCACATCATCGGCGGCCGGCTGCGGCACTTCTCCCGACACCCGGTGCGCTACCGCCTGTGGGGCTGGGTCGGCAAGCTCAACGCCCGCCACGCGGCGCTGGCCTGGGCCTCGCTGATCAGCGTGGCCGCCGCCGACTTCTACGTCTTCCTGCTCGCCACCGGGGCCTTCGACGATCCGCGCTTCTTCTAGGAAGGGTGCCTTGTGATGACGCAGCTGGACCGGCAGGAGTGGGACGTGGTCGTGGTGGGCGCGGGCGGCGCCGGACTGCGCGCCGCCATCGGGGCCCGTGAGCAGGGCATGCGTACGGCCGTGATCTGCAAGTCGCTGTTCGGCAAGGCCCATACGGTGATGGCCGAGGGCGGCATCGCGGCCAGCATGGGCAACGTCAACGAGGGCGACAACTGGCAGGTGCACTTCCGCGACACGATGCGCGGCGGCAAGTTCCTCAACCACTGGCGGATGGCCGAACTGCACGCCCGCGAGGCGCCGCAGCGGGTCTGGGAGCTGGAGACCTGGGGCGCGCTCTTCGACCGCACCCCGGACGGCCGGATCTCGCAGCGCAACTTCGGCGGCCACGAGTACCCGCGCCTCGCGCACGTCGGCGACCGTACGGGCCTGGAGCTGATCCGCACCCTCCAGCAGAAGATCGTCTCCCTCCAGCAGGAGGACGAGCGCGAACACGGCTCGTACGAGGCCCGGTTGAAGGTGTTCCAGGAGTGCACCGTCACCCGCGTCCTCAAGGACGAGGACCGGGTCGCCGGCGCGTTCTGCTACGAACGCGAGTCCGGCCGCTTCTTCGTCCTCCAGGCGCCGGCCGTGGTGCTGGCCACCGGAGGCATCGGCAAGTCCTTCAAGGTGACGTCCAACTCCTGGGAGTACACCGGCGACGGGCACGCGCTCGCGCTGCTCGCCGGGGCGCCCCTGATCAACATGGAGTTCGTGCAGTTCCACCCGACGGGCATGGTCTGGCCGCCCTCCGTCAAGGGCATCCTCGTCACCGAATCCGTCCGCGGCGACGGCGGCGTCCTGCGCAACAGCGACGACAAGCGCTTCATGTTCGACTACATCCCGGACGTCTTCAAGGAGAAGTACGCCCAGTCCGAGGCCGAGGGCGACCGCTGGTACGACGACCCGGACCACAACCGCCGCCCGCCCGAACTGCTGCCCCGCGACGAGGTCGCCCGCGCCATCAACGCCGAGGTCAAGGCGGGCCGCGGCTCCCCGCACGGCGGCGTCTTCCTCGACGTCTCCACCCGGATGCCGGCCGAGGTCATCCGGCGGCGGCTGCCCTCCATGCACCACCAGTTCAAGGAGCTGGCGGACGTGGACATCACCGCCGAAGCGATGGAGGTCGGACCGACCTGCCACTACGTGATGGGCGGCGTGGAGGTCGACCCGGACACCGCGGCGGCCACCGGCGTCCCCGGCCTCTTCGCCGCCGGCGAGGTGGCCGGCGGGATGCACGGCTCCAACCGGCTCGGCGGCAACTCCCTGTCCGACCTGCTGGTCTTCGGCCGCCGCGCGGGGCTGTACGCGGCCGAGTACGCGCGGGCCCGCGCCGTCCGGCCGGCCGCCGACCCGCTCCAGCTCGACGCCGCCGAGGCCGAGGCGCTGCGCCCGTTCAGCGCCGAGGGACCCGACGCGCACCACGCCGGGCGCCCCGCCGAGAACCCGTACACCCTCCACCAGGAACTCCAGCAGTCGATGAACGACCTGGTCGGCATCATCCGCAGGCAGGGCGAGATGGAAGAGGCCCTGGAGCGCCTCGCCGACCTGCGGGTACGGGCCCGCCGGGCCGGTGTCGAGGGCCACCGGCAGTACAACCCCGGCTGGCACCTGGCCATCGACCTGCGCAACATGCTGCTGGTCAGCGAGTGCGTGGCCCGTGCGGCGCTGGAGCGCACGGAGTCCCGCGGCGGGCACACCCGCGACGACTACCCGGAGATGGACCGGCGCTGGCGCCGGGTCAACCTGGTCTGCGAACTGGCCGAGGACGGCACGGAACTCCCCCCGCGGGACCCGGCCGTCGGCCAGATCCGCCTGACCCGCCGCGAGACCCCGCCCGTCCGGCCCGACCTCCTGGACCTCTTCGAACGGGACGAACTGGCGAAGTACCTGACGGACGCCGAACTGACGGCGGACACCGGACCGGCGGCACCCGTCACCGGAGCAGCGGACGACGAGGGGGCGGGCCGGTGAGCGCGCAGTCCGACGCCTACAAGGCGCACTTCAGGATCTGGCGGGGCGACGCGGACGGCGGCGGCCTGGCGGACTTCCGCGTGGAGGTCAACGAGGGCGAGGTGGTCCTCGACATCATCCACCGCCTCCAGGCCACCCAGGCCCCCGACCTCGCGGTGCGCTGGAACTGCAAGGCGGGCAAGTGCGGCTCGTGCAGTGCGGAGATCAACGGCAGGCCCCGGCTGATGTGCATGACGCGGATGTCCGTCTTCGAGCGCGAGGAGACGGTCACCGTCACCCCGATGCGGGCCTTCCCGGTCGTCCGCGACCTGGTCACGGACGTCTCCTTCAACTACGCCAAGGCCCGCGAGATCCCCAGCTTCGTACCGCCGCCGGACCTGGAACCGGGCGCGTACCGGATGCGGCAGGAGGACGTCGGCCGCTCCCAGGAGTTCCGCAAGTGCATCGAGTGCTTCCTGTGCCAGGACACCTGCCATGTCGTACGCGACCACGAGGAGAACAAGACCGCCTTCGCCGGGCCCCGCTTCCTCATGCGCGTCGCGGAACTCGACATGCACCCCCTGGACGCCGCCTCCGAGACCGGCCTCGACCGCAAGCGCACCGCGCAGGAGGACCACGGCCTCGGCCACTGCAACATCACCAAGTGCTGCACCGAGGTCTGCCCCGAGCACATCCGCATCACGGACAACGCCCTGATCCCGTTGAAGGAACGCGCGGCCGACCGGAAGTACGACCCGCTGGTATGGCTGGGGAACAAGATCCGGAGGCGGAAGGAATGAGCTGACGGGCGGTACCCGCGCGGCGCGTGGTGCGGGAGCCAACTCCCGTGTGCACAGGGGATGACGGGCCGCCGCCGGACCGCTACCTTCATGGAACCCGGTAACCGGTGGCCCGCTCCGATGACGGGCTGTACAGACCGCTCCGCCGCCCTCCCCCCACCGGCTGGGCACCCGACCGGCTACCCGCGCACACGGGGGTACCGCCATGGCCAATCCGTACGACCGTTCGCCGTCCTCTTCGCCCTCCCCCTCTCCTTCCCCCTCCGCCGTCGCTCGGCCGCCGTGGTTCCGCCGCGGCCGGGTCTGGGGGCTGCTCGCCCTGGGCTTCCTGTTCGGCGGCTGCACCGGGGCCCTGACCGCCGGTGGACAGGACGCACCGGAGCGTACGTCCGTGCAGGCCGCCGACCGGATCATGCCGAGGGCCACGGTGACGGTCACCGCGCCGCCCGCGAAGGCCGCCCCCGCACCCACCGTGACGGTGACGGCGACGGTGACGGCGACCGCGCGGGTGACGGTGACCGCCGCGCCGCCGCCGGCGGATGACGCGCCGTCCGGCGGCTCGGACGGGTCCGGCGACTCTGGCGGCTCCGGCGGCGGGGCGGCCTCCGGCGGATCGGCGGACGTCGAGTACGCCAACTGCGCGGCCGTGCGGGCAGCGGGCGCCGCTCCCATCCACGCGGGAGACCCCGGCTACAGCAGGCGCCTGGACCGGGACGGAGACGGCGTCGGCTGCGAGAGGTGACCGGCGGGCGGGGCGGGCCCCCGGGTCAGAACAGGCTCAGCAGGGCGTCCGCCGGGTCCGGCAGGGCGGTGTCGCCGTCCGGGAGGGGCAGTTCGAACCAGACGGTCTTGCCGCGGGGGGTACGGCGGCTGCCCCAGCCGGCGCTGAGGAGCCCGACGAGCTGGAGGCCGCGGCCCCCCTCGTCGGTGTCCCGGGCCCTCCTGCGGCGGGGCTGGGCCAGGTCCGCGTCCCAGACCTCGCACACCAGGGTGCGGTCCAGCAGCAGGCGCAGCCGGATCTCGCCGTGACCGTGCCGCAGCGCGTTGGTGACCAGTTCGCTGACGAGCAGCTCGGTGGTGTCGACCAGGACCTCCAGGCCCCAGTCCGTGAGCTGGTCGCGGGCCAGCTCACGGGCCCGGGAGACCGAGCGGGCCTCGGGGGCCAGGTTCCAGTCGCCGACGGAGTCCTTGGGCAGGCCGTGCACCCGGGCCATCAGCAGCGCGATGTCGTCCTCGCCGTGCCGGGTGTCCAGCGCGTTCAGCACGTGGTCGCAGACGTCCTCCAGCGGGCGCCCGGCCTCCGACAGGGCCGTCTGGAAGGCGCGCAGGCCCTCGTCGAGCGGGTGGTCGCGGGATTCGACCAGTCCGTCCGTGTAAAGGGCGAGCAGCGCGCCGTCGGGCAGTTCGACCTCGGTCTCCTCGAACGGCTCGCCGCCGACGCCCAGCGGCATACCCGGCGGTACGTCCAGCAGCAGGGCATCCTCGCCCTCCTCGACCATGACGGGCGGCAGGTGCCCGGCGTTGGCGAAGGTGCAGCGCCGGGTGACCGGGTCGTACACGGCGTAGACGCAGGTGGCGAGGTAGACCTCGGAGAGGTCGGCGGTCCCGGAGCCGGAGCGCGGCGCTTCCGCCGTGCGCCCCGCCTGCGCGCCGGGGGCCGCGGACCGGCTGCGCGGGGCGCGCGCGGTCGTACGGGCGCCGCCGCCAGTCGCGCCGAGCCCGCGCGCGATCTCGTCGAGCGCGGAGAGCACCTCGGCCGGTTCCATGTCGAGCAGGGCCAGGGTCCGTACGGCCGTACGCAGTTCGCCCATCGCGACGGCGGCGCGCAGCCCGCGCCCCATCACGTCGCCGACGACGAGGGCGGTGCGGTGGCCGGGCAGCTCGATGACGTCGAACCAGTCGCCGCCGACCTCGGTGGCGGTGGTGCCCGGCAGGTAGCGGCACGCGATGTCCAGGCCGGCCGCCTCGGGGTCGCCCGGGGGCAGCAGGCTGCGCTGGAGGATCAGGGCGCGTTCGTGCTCCCTGCGGTACAGCCGGGCGTTGTCGATACAGACCGCGGCGCGCGCGGCCAGGTCCACGGCGAGGGCGGTGTCCCGCTCCCCGAACGGCTCGCTGCCCTTAGTACGGGAGAACTGCACCAGCCCGACCACCGTGTCACGGGCGACCATCGGCACGGCGAGCGTGGAGTGCACCACGGCGCCCAGCTCGGCCCGCTCCTCGTTCTCCCGGCCCGGGATGATCTGCGCCTGCGCCGTGCGCAGCGCGCCCGCGCACGGGGAGTTGAACGGGTAGCGGTGGACGGCGCCGACCGCGACCGGGCCGTTCTCGCCCTCGGGCACGCCGCAGGTCATGGTGGCCAGCGGCGCGTCCGACACGGCGCTGGAGAAGGCGACCCGGCGCAGCTCGGCGCTGCCGTCGGCCATCCCCGGCGGAGCCTCGTCACCGGCCAGCAGGCCTTGGTAGAGGTCCACGGAGGCCAGGTCGCAGAACTGCGGTACGGCCACGTCGAGCAGCGTACGGGCGGTGGTCTCCAGGTCGAGGGAGTTGCCGATGCGGGCACCGGCCTCGTTGAGCAGCGCCAGGTTGCGGCGGGCGCTGGCGGCTTCCCGTTCGGCCCGGCGGCGGCCCGTGACGTCGGCGGCCAGCGCGGCGACCCCGATGGGGCGGCCGCTGGCGCCGTGCAGGCGGTACAGGGACACGGACCAGCGGCGGCGGTCGGCGTCCCCGGGCGGGGCGGGAGGGGACGCCGTACCGGAGGGGGGCATACCGGAGGGGGCCGAGGGAGGCGCCGTGCCGGAAGGGGCTGAGGACGCGGGAGCCGTGGGGGCCGGGATGGCCGCGGACGGCGCCTGCGCGGGCGCGGGGACCGTACCGACGAGCTGCATTTCCGCGACCGGCTCGCCGGACTCCAGCACCCGCCGCAGCGCCCCCTGCAGCCGCTCGGCCTCGGACCGCGGCAGGAAGTCGTGCGGCCCGCCACCTCGGTACTTGGCCGCGGGGCCGCCGAAAACGGTCGCGAAGCGCTCGTTGACGCGCCGGATCCGCAGGTCCGTACCGAAGAGCAGGAAACCCATGGGAGATTGTCCGAAAACGGCCTGAGAGGCGGCGAGGTCGGTCTCGATGCCGCGCAGCGCGCGGACGTCGACGACGAGACAGACCGCGGCCCGCTCGCCGTCCGCCGTCTCGGACGGCATCACATAGATCTCCGCGAGCCGGCTCCCCCCGGCGTCCGGCGCACCGTCGCGCTCCGTCTCCCGGGTGCGGTACGGGACCAGGCCGGTCCACTCGCGGCCGTCCAGGATCTTCGACACCGTGCGGTGGGCCCGTTCGTGCAGCTCGTCCGGAACGAAGGCGGCCACCGGGTCCTTGCCCACCGCGTCGGCGGCGGGGATGCCGAGCATCTCGGCGGCGCGCTCGCTCCACCGGTCGATGCGTCCGTCGGGGCCGAGGGAGAAGGACGCGACGCGGATGTAGTCATAGATGGAGCCGGGTGGGCTGCTCTGCCATATCGGCGGGCCTTCCGGGCCGTCCGGCCCCGACGGCCGCTCCGGATTGGCCGGACCGTCCGTACCACCCGGCCCGGCCGGCTGCGCGGGTCCTGCCCCGCCAGATGACTTCTCGCTCACGAGCCCCGTCCCCTCCAGCTCATCGTGCCCGGACCGGACGAGCCGAGTATCCAGCACCGCGGCTATCCGGAACACGGTCTTCACGATCACAGCACAGTCTCGATCGCAGGCCGTCCACAGAATGTCAATGAAACGGCAACGATCAGGCCGCCACCAGACTCCTAACCCGCCACAGACAGCTCGAACCACACTGTTTTACCTGTCCTGCCGTGCCGGGTGCCCCAGCACCTCGACGTGCACGCCACCAGCTGCAGCCCCCGGCCCCCCTCGTCCTCGGGACTCGCGGTGCGCTCCCGAGGCGGATCGGGCAGCGGATCGGACACCTCGACGAGCAGATCACCCCCGCTCTTGAGGACCATACGCACGCCGATGGGCCCGCTGGCATAGCGCAGCGAATTGGTCACCAGCTCGCTGACGAGCAGAACGGCCAGGTCGACGGCGGTGTCCAGCCCCCAGTCCTGGAGCGTCTCGCGGACCGCGGCGCGGGCGGTACGGGCGGACCCGGGCTCGGCCGGAAGGCTCCATTCGGCGATGGGGGAGCCGGGGATCATGCCGCGCCGGGGTGCGCAGGGGGCGGATTCGGGGACCCCTGCCGCTGCACTGTCGCTCACGCCGATCACTTCCCAGCCCGATGCGAACGCCCTCCGGATTGTCCATGTTGAAGGGGTAAACAGCACATACCCGGTATCAGCGCATCAATATCGCCCTCAATGGCGCACTGTGGCACAAACGGCGTACTGGGACGGGCGGTATCACGGCGCGTACGCCGCGTGAGCCGCGCGGGCACTCCGGCGCGCCGCCACCGCGGCGGCAGCCCCGTACGGGGGACTCCCCCGATCCGATGATCGGCCCGTACGGGGGAAGGGTGAGGTGACAAGATGACCGGCCTGCCGGGCCCGGCAGGTCAGGCAGGTCAGGCAGGTCAGGCAGGTCAGGCGCCGGCAGCGTACGAGGATCCGAGGCGGCGCATCGCCTCGGCGACCGCCGGGCGGTCCTGGTCCAGCCAGTCGACCTCGTGCTCCTGGTCCGGCGCCAGCCAGCGCAGCGCGTCGTGGTCCTGGAGCGGCCGGGGCTGGCCGGACACCAGCCGGGCCGTCCACACCCGCAGGACGAGACCGGGGCGCAGCGCCCACTCCCCTGGAATCCGTTCCAGCGGCTCGGCCTCGATGCCCAGCTCCTCGCACAGTTCGCGCGTCAGCGCCTCCTCGGGCGTCTCACCGGGCTCGACCTTGCCGCCGGGCAGCTCCCAGCGGCCGGCCAGCGCGGCCGGAGCACTGCGCCGCGCGGCCAGCAGCCTCCCCCCGTCGAGCACCGCTCCGCCCACCACCACACGCACGTCCGTCATGCGCCGCAGCCTACGTCCCGCGCTGCCGCGCCTCCCTCTCAGGTGGCGGCGTGCCCCACCCGCTCCACGACATAGAGCCGCCCGTGCCTGCGGGTGTCGAGCCGGTCGGCCACCTGCTCCGCTTCCGCGCGCGTGGCGTAGCGGCCGACGCGATAACGGTTGCCGCCCTCGTCCTGACGAATGACGAGCCAGGGCAGCACCGCGCCACTGTCGGTCATTGCGCCCCTCCGTCCGCCGTCCAGCGCGCCGTCGCGCGCCCCTCCTGTACTGATGCCGAAACCGCATTCCGCATATGCCCGAGCCTACGCCCGACCTTCACGCACCGGATACGGCTTTGCACAAAGAGATACCGAACCGGCCATCGCACAATGCACGAAGGGCGCGCGGTCATGCCCGCGCGCCCTTCGCGGACGCCCCCACGGACGCGCCGGGCGCGAATACGGACGGGCGCCTCCGGTGGCTCCTGCCACCGACGGCGCCCGTCGCGTTCTGCCCGAAGAAGCGTTAAACCTTGCCCGCCTCGCGCGCCGCGCCGGACGTGCCGCCGGCCGCGGACCGCTCCTCGGCCGCCTCGGCCTCGGCCGCCGCCAGCGACTCCGCCTCGGCCTCGATCAGCGACGGGTTGCGCCAGGAACTGCGCACACCCCATACGTAGAAGACCAGGCCGATCACGGCCACGACGAGGATGTCCCAGCCCTCCGGCAGGTACCCCTTGCCGCCGAAGTCCTCGCCGCCCATGTACGAGACGCACGCCATGACCAGCAGGTACGCCACCATCCAGGCGCCCGCCTTCAGGTGCGGCTTCAGCTCGGCCCAGGGCTTGCGCAGCTCGTACCAGGCCCAGACCGGCAGGCCGACCGCCATGATCAGGATGACCTTGCCGGTGAGCGGCCAGCGGCCCCAGTACAGGACGAGCGAGCCGAAGACCATCGCGACCGGCGCGATGAACGGCATCACGCGCAGCTTCACCGGGCGCTTGAGGTCGGGTGCGAGGCGGCGCAGCGACATCACCGCGACCGGCCCGGTGATGTACGAGATCACGGTCGCCACCGAGACGATCTCGGCGAGCGAGCCCCAGCCGCGGAAGACCGCGAGGAACAGGAAGGCGATGAAGAGGTTGAGGACCAGCGCCGGGCGCGGCACACCGGTCTTCTTGTCGACCCGGCCGAAGATCTTCGGCAGGTGGCCGTTCTCCTGCACGCCGTGGATCATGCGCGAGGTGGTCGCGGCGTAGATCATGCCGGTGCCGGACGGGGAGACGAAGGCGTCCGCGTACAGCAGCATCGCCAGCCAGTTCAGGCCCCAGGCGATGGCGAGGTCGGCGAGCGGCGAGTTGTAGCCGAGGTGGGCCCAGCCGCCGGCGGACTCCAGCTTGCCGCCGGGGACGGCCATCAGGAAGGCGACCTGGAGCGCGACGTAGATGACGAGCGCGATCAGGATCGAGTAGATGACGGCCTTGGGGAGCGACTTGCCCGGGTTACGGGCCTCGCCGGCCATGTTCAGCGGCGACTGGAAACCGTTGTAGGCCCAGACGATGCCGGAGACGGCGACGGCGGTGAAGACCGCGCTCCAGCCGTTCGGCGTGAAACCGCCGTGGTCCTTGATGTTGCTGGTGTCGAAGTGCGCCATGATCAGGGCGCTCGCCGTCAGGATCGGGACGACGACCTTGAAGACCGTGATCGCGGTGTTGGTCTTCGCGAAGAGCGAGATCGCGAACCAGTTCAGGAAGAAGTAGAAGATCAGCAGGAGGCTGGCCAGGGCGACGCCGCTGCCGGTCAGCTCCTTGCCGTCATAGAGCCCCTTGGTCCACTCGAAGTTCCAGGAGCTCATGTACTGGACGGAGGCGGTGGCCTCCCCGGGTATGACGGAGACGATCGCGATCCAGTTGGCCCAGGCGGCGAGGTAGCCGGCGAGCGAGCCGTGCGAGTACTGGCCGTAGCGGACCATGCCGCCCGCCTTGGGGAACATCGAGCCGAGCTCGGTGTAGGTCAGGGCGATCGTGAGCGCGACGACCGCGCCGATGACCCAGGCGAGGATGGCGGCGGGACCGGCGATGGCGGCGGCCCGCTCGGCCCCGAAGAGCCAGCCGGAGCCGATGATCGACCCAAGACCCGTGGCGGTCAGGGCAATGGTCCCGAGGGACCGTCGGTAATTCGAGTGGGAGCCCTGCTCCGCGCTCTGGGTCTGCGTCGTGCTCAACGTGCTTGGTCTCCTGATCTTCCCCCGTGCCGTGCACAAACTTCGCCATCGTAAGAGCGAATTGGAAGATCGGATTCCCAAGCGGGGTCAAAACTCGGGTCTGGCTGAAGGTGTGTGAGGTTTCCAACACGCCAATTGGCCACCCAAATACCGACATACACGCACTTAAGGGGTGGCTACTGGCGGGTTACGCGTCAGTACACAACGTGCGATCTTGGTGAGAGCACCAAGGAAATTGGTAGGTGGGGACGGGTTTCGGCCAACGCGGGAAGGGGAAAAGGGACAGATCGAGCGGCAGGACAGACGCGAGGGCACGACGCCGGGGCGCAGCCGCCGCCCCCGCTCCAGCGGCGACGCCTCAGATACGCAGCTACGCGGCCCCGGAGCCGAC
Source organism: Streptomyces sp. CB02923 (assembly GCF_001905005.1). Taxonomy (GTDB): domain Bacteria; phylum Actinomycetota; class Actinomycetes; order Streptomycetales; family Streptomycetaceae; genus Streptomyces. The sequence continues at coordinate 818,558 of NZ_LWKZ01000001.1, forward strand.
CACCGGATATCGGCAATCGGCAATCGATGACCGGCAACCGGCCCGATGTGAAGCTCGGATACCGTGCCGCCCCCGTGCGCGGCCCCGCACCCGTGCGCGCCTGCGCACTCAGCCTTGCTCCGGTGCGCGGACTGATACCGACGGACTGCTGCCGTGCGCGGACTGACACCGACGGCCAGCCCCCGTGCGCGGACTGATACCGACGGCCAGCAACCAGCGGCCAGCGGCCTAATGCACCGGCAAGTGATACGCCACCCGATGGCGGTCGGCGAGCGTCACGACGTCCGCCGTCTCCACGGGGCGGCCGCCCGCGAAGTACGTACGCGAGATGACCAGCACCGCATGGCCCGGCACCCCGCCCAGCGCCATGGCCTCCTCCGCCAGCCCGGGGCGCGCCCCGACCTCCTCGACCACGTTGTCCACGATCACGTCGATGGCCGCCATCCGCTCGACCACCCCGCGCCCGGCCAGCGGCCCCTCCTCCGGCAGCATCACCGGCGTGCGTCCCGTGAGGTCGAGCGGCTCCCAGGAGGTGGAGAGCATGGCCGGCTCCCCCTCCGCCCGGAAGAGATAGCGCGTACGCATCACGCGGTCGCCCACCTGGATGCGCAGCCGCGACGCGACGGCCGGGTTGGCCTCTTCCCGCTCGCTGCTGGACTCCCAGGTCCCCTTGACCCGCTCGTCGGCCTGCTCCTGCCGGAAGGGCGTGGCACCGACGCCGGTGCGGTAACCGGCGCGGGCGATACGGCGGGGGACGGGCTGCTCACGTACATACGTCCCCGACCCGGAGCGGCCCTCGACCAGCCCCTCGGCCATCAGAACCTTGCGGGCCTCCAGGGCGACCGTGTCGGAGACGCCGTACTCCTCGCGGATGCGGGCCTGGGAGGGGAGGCGGGTGTGCGGGGGCAGCACACCTTCGACGATCTTCTGGCGCAGGTCGCCGGCGACGCGGAGGTACGCGGGCTGCTCACCGAAAGGCACATGCCCCTCCCAACAGCTTGACAGTCAGCAACAGCGTGGCAACCGCTCGTTGTTGACCGCAAGCCTGGGCCAGAAATTCACTCGATGTGATGAAGCCCAGCTCAACCGGCGTGCTGATCATGGAAGTTGACCACTCGCGGACACGCGTTCCCGGCCGCCCGGCACGGCCACCCCATTCGTGCGAAAGTCGGTACGACACGCCGCCCGCGCGGTACGGGAAGGAGCCCACCGTGCCCGACACCCCCACCCCCGGCACCAGCGAACCCACCACGTCCACCTCCCCCTCTTCCCCCTCCCCCGCCCTCTCCCCCATGCCGGAGGACTGGCAGCGGGCCCTGGCTGTCGTCGCCCACCCCGACGACCTCGAATACGGCGCGGCCGCCGCCGTCGCCGAGTGGACCGCCGCCGGGCGCCAGGTCACCTACCTCCTGGTCACGCGCGGCGAAGCGGGCATCGACGGCCTCGGCCCCGAGGAGTGCGCCGCAATCCGCGAGGCGGAGCAGCGGGCGAGCGCCGGCGCCGTCGGCGTAGGGACGGTGGAGTTCCTGGACCGCCACCACGACGGCGTGATCGAGGCCGGGCTTCCCCTGCGCCGTGACCTGGCGGCCGCCATCCGCCGGCACCGCCCGGAACTGCTGATCACCCTCAACCACCACGACACCTGGGGCGGAGTGTCCTGGAACACCCCCGACCACCGAGTCGTCGGCCGCGCCACCCTCGACGCGGCGGGCGACGCGGGCAACCGCTGGATCTTCCCCGACCTGACGACCGAACTCGGCCTCGCTCCCTGGAACGGCGTCCGCTGGGTAGCCGTGGCCGGCTCCCCCTACCCCACCCACGCGAAAGAAGTCGGCCCCGGCATCGACCGAGCCATCGCCTCCCTGGCCGAACACCACGCGTACATCACCGGCCTGGAAGGCGCGGGCCAGGACCCAGCCGCCTACGCCCGCAACTTCCTCGAACCCATGCTCCACGCATCCGGCAACCAATACCGCGGCACCCCCGCCACCCTCTTCCAGCTCTACCCCCGCTGACCCGCATCCCTTCACGAAGCCCGCGACGCCCCCGCTTTCCCCTCCGCCACCCGGGCCACGAACCCCAGCACCAGGTCAGCCACCTCCCGCGGCCGCTCCAGCAGCATGGCGTGCGTCGCGTCCACACCCGCCACCTCGACCCACGGCTGCGTACGCGCCAGCTCGTCCAGATCGGCGTGCAGCCCCTTCACATAAGCCGCCATCATTTCATCCACCCACGGCATACCGGGCGTTGACGGATTCGGACGCAGCGCCCGGCCGATCAGCAACGGCCGCCGCAACCGCCGGTAAAGCCCGAACAAATCAATCTCCGCCATCGCCTCCTGCATCCCGAGCCCCGCCACCCGCTCAGGCCGCAGGTAGACCTGCCCATCAGGGGTCTCCCCGATTCCACGCCGCACTCCCGCCTCCATCAGCTCTCGCTCGATCCCCAACTCCTCCGCCATGAGAGCGTGATACGCCAACACCCCGTCCAACCCGCCTTCCGGCAGAGGCCTCCCCATGGCCGCCTCGGCGAACTCCCGTACCTCCTCCAATCGCCGCACCACATAACCCCGTTCCATCCCCACGTACTGCTCAGGCCGCCCCATCCCGTGCCCGTCCAGATTCACCGCACCCGGCGTGCCCTCCAACTCCTCGGCGCAGCACGCCGCGACCATCCCGCCCAACGAATGCCCCACCACAAAAGCCCCGGCGATCCCACATTCCTCCACCACAGCCGCCACATCCGCAACCACCCCCGCGAACGTCCACGCCCCGTCCCCGCCCCCCGACTTCCCATGCGCCCGCAGATCCATCGCCACCACCCGATGCCGCCCGACGAGCAACGGAGCAACGGCCTCCCAATCCGCCAACGTCCGCCCGGCCCCATGCAGAAGCAGCAGCGGCGTCCCCTCCCCACCGTGATCCCGCACGGCAATCTCCACACCGCCCGGCACAACGACACGGACATCCCCAACCCCATGCACAACAGTCATGCGCCCACGCTAGACCGCCCGCTTCCCCCCAAAATCCTCCTCCAGAACGTAGAACTCCCACCCCCACGCACCCCATACTGGACTTACCCCACCCCGCACTCCCCACAACCCACACCCCCAGCTCACCGCGACACCAAACACCCCCGCCCCTCCACGCGGACGTCAGTACCTTGCGATGACTTGACGCAGGTCCGTGCCGAGGACGCCTCCGAGAGCCCGCACATCAGCCGAAGCCAGCGGCAGCTCACGCTCCGGATCAGTGACCACCAGGCCGTACCTGGCGAACCCCGCAGCCTCGACGTAATCGAGAGCGTTCAGATCGGTCGACGCAGAACAGCACGGCGTCATCACGGCAAGCGAGCCGAAAAACCCATCCGCCCCAGCCGCCCGCTCCATCGCCCCGACCCACCAGTCTTCAACGTCGGAGGCACACTCGGGGCAGCGGACCCCACTCCAATTCCCGCCCGGATCGATAAACGCCACACCGGCAAATTCCCGCACCTCATGCCCACCCGACGCCCCAGGCACAAGCCGCCGCAACAACGCGAACGCAGCCTCGCTCACAGCGGGCAAAGGCGAGAAATACGGGTCTTCGGAGACGAGATGAAGCAGGGTGGCACTCACTATGATCATGCTAGTCGGGAGCCCTGACTGAATTCCGGGCTCGCACTGAACCTGAACCACCTCTCAGCACCCCTGCTCCGGCCAGCCCCTCCCCCGGAAGCCCGTCGGCACAGTTGTATGGATCAGCAGCGCTGCAGCCCCTGCGGCGGTCACAATCGCTAGGGTTGGCTCATGACCGCACTGCCCGACTGGATGCGCCCGCCACGCGCGGAAGGCTGGTTCGCGGAGGATCTGGACCGTCTCCCCGAGGCGCCGCGCCACACTGAGCTGATCGATGGAGCACTCGTCTTCATGATGTTCCCGCAGCGGTCGTGGCACGGTCGCCTCGTCACCGGTCTCACGGTGGCGCTCATGGCCCAAGCCCCCGACGGCTTCGAAGTCGAACGGGAAATGACCATTCGCCTCGACGCCCGTAACCGCCCAGAGCCGGACCTGCTTCTGACCACTGCGTCGTACGACGCAGACCGCACCTGGTTCGCCCCGGAAGACGTCCAGCTCGTCATCGAGGTCGTCTCACCCGAGTCCGCCCACCGTGACCGGACGGTGAAGCTGCGCAAGTACGCCGAGGCGGGAATCCGGCACTACTGGTGCATCGAGGACGAGAACACCACCCCCGCCGTGCACGTGTACGAGCTCGACGAGCCGACCGGCTCGTACGCGCCGGCAGGAATCTTCCGTCACGCACTCCAGCGGCCCCTCCCATTCAAGATCGACCTCAATCTCGACAAGCTGACACCGAGGCAGTCGGGCTGACATGCGCTTGCACATCGCCACCACGTCGCCCGCTCCACCACGAAGGACATGCATGAAAGGACGGAGTCAGCCCCCGCCGGCATGAGCCGCCCCGTTTTCCACGTCATCGGGATGAACGACGACGTCCGCAATGGGCAGCGAGTGCATCAGATCCCTGGTGAGCACCTGATAACTGCGCCCCATGCATGTGGCCGGACAGGGAAAAGACCCTGCTCTCATCATCCGGTAAGCAGTGGATTCAGCGATTCCCAGCGCTTCGGTAGCAGCCGGAAGGCCAACCGATACGCTCACCTCGAATCTGTTCGACGACAGCCGGATCTCTCGGATCGGCGTCGTGAATAATCGAAGATGCCTTGAGTGTGGAATCAGGAACGGCCCCTTCGGAAGCCAACAGGGTTTCTATGCCACTGGTCAAACTTTCATTTTCATGAACCTTCGCACGTCGATAAGCGGCTTTGATAGCTTCCGATATCATCAATCTCGGAACCTCCCGAGGGGGAACGCCCACAGCTGCCCCCTCCCAAGCATCGAGGGCGACTTCGAACATGTCTGATCGCACATCTCTCAGATCGCAGTAGAAATCCCGGAAGATCTTCCAAGAATGCGCTCGGAGGGCGGGGGTGAGACAGTCCACGACGATCATCCGCCACTTGTTATCGCCGCACATATCGGCCATACGCCCCATGGCGACCATGGATTCCAGAGCCGAGATGGCCTCTGCGCGGCTCGTGCGACTACAGCCCGGGAGCGGAATTTCGCATAGTTCAGGTGCTGCCTGATCCGGCACTCTTGCGCATCATCCACGTGGACACAGATCGGCTCTTCACCGCAGACGCGACGGACGTAAGCTGCCACGCATTCGAAGACGTCAGGCCCCATCTATCTGTCCTCCGAATTTCGCTCTCCGAGGCCTGACAAGGTATGGCGCGCCACCTCGCCACTCATCCCGGGAACAGATGATTTCTAAATTTGCCCGCCATCGACACTTATGGGTGATGATTGCGACGGGCCGACCGCGTCAAGTGATCCACGACCGTCCGATGCGGTCCGTGGCCACGCCACCCCGAGCACGCTCGATGAGTGGCATCGTGCGCGCCTGAAAGGCCCGCCGAACCGTTGATACGGGTTCAGTGATCCGGCAGCACTTGTTCTCATGGTCGGCAGCGGGAAGAGCGTGCCGGGCGGCAGCGTTTTCACGCAGATCGAGTGTGGGGGTGGGCATGGAGGGCAAGGTTGCGTGGGGCCAGCGACCTCTTCGGCGAGGGCCACCGTTTTCTGAAACTCGGCACGGGACACAACAAGGGGCCGACCCCGGAGGAGTCGGCCCCTTGAAATGAATGCTTGGCGCGTATGAAGTGGTGCTACGTCACCCACTACACATTGAAGCGGAACTCCACCACAAGGCTGTGACCTGCGGAAATGCGGGCGCATCCCAGCACCATCCCAGCACGGGATGCGCAACAAAGTACAAGAAGACCGAAGATCGCCAACGCTACCCGGAAGCGCCCGCACATGCCTGAAGTCTGCGGAACCTCTACGAGCGCCACATCAGGCTCGTGCCACCGCACCGAACCTCGCAGAGCAGCACAGCCCTCGCACTCACTCGCGGTCTCCCCGGACGCCAGCGGCCAGCTCCGATGCCTGGCCGCCGCCCAGAATGCACGTCCAGACCTCGGGGCCGGCGCGAGCGTTACAGGTCCCGTATACCCCCGGTTTGGCGGGGCATAGTCAGAAGCTTCCGCGCTGTCGCAGGTCAGCCTGCATAGCTCAGCGGGTGGAGCAGGTGCCTTCCAAGCGCTTGGCCGCAGGTTCGAGTCCTGCCGGGGGCGCCCCAAACATGGCTGGTCAGGGCGCTCTCGGACCGCCAGCGGAGAAACGGTGCGCGCGATACTGCGCCGTTCGTTCAAAGCGTTGGATTCCGTGCTCCAGAGAGGGGCAACGTGGATCAGCTCGGCATTCAGCTGGCCGAAGCGAGACGCGCCAGGCCCCCCTTCTCCAGCTCGTGCACCACCAGCTCCTCCATCACGTGTCGCTCCCTGGCGGAGGCGTAGGCGAGGTCGTGCAGGGCAGTAGCACGCCTGGCGAAGTCCCGCCTCACCGCATCGGTCGGCCAGGGGATCTTGTAACGGGAAAAGTCCTTGCGCCTCATCGCGCGGGCCTGCTCGCCCTGCGTAACGGCCGTCAACTCCCGCCTCCGGTAACGCAGCGAGTGCAACAACCACATCCGATCGACCTCTGACTCCGTGTAAATCGCGAGCATCCGCCGACCTGGCACTGCCGGGGTAGTGGTGAGCACGGTCCGCACCTCCCCGGGACGGGGCGCGATCAAGAGGCTGCCGGACGGGCATACAACCTCCGCTTGCGCCACGGTGCGTGAAGACACTGCACCCAGATGTACTGTCCTGCAGTTCAGTACTTCACGGGGAGACACCCACGGCATAGCCGACTGCTCGCTGTCCGGCAGAGACTGTGCCACACCAGCCGTAACCTGACACACTTCGCCCACTGCACGTTCGGCAGCCGGACCTTGCCCGCACGTCTGCAGCGCTTCCACAAAATGCGCATCCGCTAGTTCCGTCGCGCAAGACACAATCCGGGTGTTCAACGCATTCTTGTGCTCAGCAAGCGAGATCAGCGAAAGCAGCCTCTCCCGCGCCGGCGCTGGAGGCACTGGCACGGGAAGTCGGTTGAGTGCCTGCAGAGGCAAGGTCATGTGCTCGGCGTTCGACGAGGACAGCGTGAGGTAGCTGTGGCTCTGCGAGGTCTTCAGCCACCATCGAAGCCACAGATCCCATTGTTGGGCGCGGCCCTCTGGTGTCCAGCGGACGACTGCGAGCGACCTGGCGACATTCCATCCTGCGTGCTCCTCCCCTGCAACTGCTGCCTCCCCCACACGCCCCACGAGCACGACAAGGAGGTCTCCAGACCTCAGCGTGCTGCGTGGGTGGCGTCTGGCCACATCGGGAGGCACAAATGTGAACTCCTGGACGTGCACACCTCCCTCGACAATCTCTGTGGCGCGGATCATAGGGATTCCGCCGGATGCCTTCTGCTGTCGCGCAATTCCGTAGGCGGCGTACTCGACCCCAGGGAACTCACGCAACTCAACGACGGGCCACGGAGTGGGGACATCATCCGACTCTGTAGTCATGCCTGCTCTCCAGGGCATCACGGACTCGGTTCCTGGCCGCGGCGCTACGATCCATGCACTCATACAGCTCGGCCTTCCGGTTCCGGTCTCCGTCGCTTGAATGCAACTGCGCGGTGCCCCCGTTCCGTACGTAGCGTGCGGGAGTCAGGTCGAAGCCCGCATCAGCGATTTCCTCAAGACTCGCCGCACGGCACCATGGCGCGGATTCAGGAGCGCCCTCGTCCTCACAGCGTCGGAGGCCCTGCCACTCACCGAAGATCTGCAGAAGGCGCTCGACCGAGTCCTGGTCGAAAATGCGCCGTGACCCGTCCCTCGCTGTCGGCAGTTTTCCTGCATCCGCGAACAGGGCCCGATGGGTGTTCCGCCGCTCCCCTTTGGCGAGCAGCCACAGCGCCATGCTCGTGCTGGTGTGGGGAAAGAGCCATGCCGGCAAAGCCACGACGCCTACAACCAGACCGTTTTCGAGCAACCTGCGACGGATCAGTCCGTCGGTGCTATTGCTGCTGTGGGCTGCTCCGGGGGAGAGCAGGACAACGGCCCGCCCTTGCGGCGTCAGGTCGGCAAGAATGTGCTGGACCCAGGCGAAGTTCGCATTGCCCGACCGTGGTACCTCCAGGGTCCACCGTCTGTCGTCCTTGAGTTCGCCATGCCCCCAATCTCGCAGGTTCACAGGAGGGTTGGCGACGATCACGTCGGCCGGTTCCGGCGACGTCCCAGCCCGGAGGCTGTCAGCTTCTCCCTTGCCGAGGTCGGCATGGAATCCGTGCAGGGCAAGGTTGACGGCCGCGGCATAGCGTGCAGTCGGATTGAGATCCGCTCCGGACAAGCGCACCTCGCCACCTTGGGTTCGAGCCCGGTAGGCGGCGGCTCGCAGTAGTCGCCCGCTTCCGCACACCGGGTCCCGAACCACCTCGCCTCCTCGGGGAGCGGCCAGTCCTGCGAAGAGGTACGCCAGATCATTCGGCGTGAAGTAGTCATCGCCGCGCGAATAGCGCGTCGAGTACATGTCGAGCAACACATCGAAGAGCCCCACGTCGGGCTCCAGCCGCCGAACCTCCACGATCAGCTCGTGGAGAGCCGGATCGATGAGCTCGAAGGGACGGCTCACGCCTTCGTCGCGGCACGCGGGCAGGTTGTAGGTACGAGCGACGGGCGTACGCGGCCAGATCGCATTCAGCATCGCGCCCGCGGACCCCGAGCCGGGTCGCCACAGGCGCCCGGGCTCCACTGCTGCTCCGTGGCTGGACCAGCAGTGGAGGTAGACCACTTGAAAGGCGAGTCGGTACGTCGTCTCGGCATCAGTCGTGCTGCGCAGCTTCTCAACGGCCAGTAGCACTCGCCGGTACTTCAGGCGCCCCAGCTCGCTCCCTCGCTCCTTCGAGATCACGACGACATCAGCCACGTAACAGTGGCCAGTCCGATGAGCATGGCGACTCCACAGGCACCACCGCCGTACTTGACAGCTGTGACAATCTTCCCCGCGCCCGCAAACTCGAGAATGCCTGCCACGAGCCCCACCACCACAGACGCCAGGACGACCACCATCAACAGCAGCGCTCTCTGCGACATGCCCTAACTCCCCAGACTGCTCTACCGTTCTGCGGACCGTTCCGCGGACTCGAAAGTAGCGGCCGGGCGCTCTCCGCGTCGCGCAGCACTGGAATTTGCTTTTGAGCAAGGGGAGCGGGCACGTCCGATGCCGGTCTCAACACGGGGCATCCAACCGGGCAGAGAACCGCCGCGCCAAGCAAGCGCTGTGCCGGGGCAAGGAGCCAATACGGACGAGGGCTATGCGTCGGCGGCCGAGCCGTCCTGGGACCACCGGTCGGCGAAGTGCTCCATCTGACGGATCACCAGCTTGATCGCGTCCTCCGACTGCTCCGGCGGGTAGCCGTGGCGAGCCAGAAGGCGCTTGATGGTGGCCCGGAGCTTGGCGCGGACGGGTTCGCGGGCGATCCAGTCCTTCTTGAGATTTTTGCGGACCTGGACGACTAGGTCCCGGGCGATTCCAGAGAGGATCTCGTCGCCCATGAGGTCGCGAGCGCTGCCGAGGTCGGCGACCGCGTCGTAGAAGGCGAGTTCGTCATTACCCAGCGGCGGGGTGAACTTCTCGCCACGCCGGGCGTCCTCGGCGACTGTCCTGGCCAGTTCCACCAGCTGGGCGATGATCTCGGCGCTGGTGAGCTGCTGCCGCATGTAGCGGGCCATCAGATCCTGGAGGCGTTCCGAGAACGCGGTCTGGCGGACGATGTTGTGCCGGGTCTGCTCTCGCATCTTCTGCTCGACGAGGCGGCGCAGGGCTTCGGCGGCCAGGTGCGGGGTTTCGCTGTTCTGCAGGCGGCCGACGAGTGCGTCGTTGAGGTGGGTGAGGTCGGCCTTGTCCAGTCCGGCCTCGGAGAAGAGGTCGGTGACGCCGCCGGTCTCCACGACGGCTGAGGTGAGCTGCGAGAGGTAGAGGGCGACGTCGCGGGCGACGGGCAGGCCCTGGGCTTCGCGGTCCATGGCGTCGAGCTTCGCCATGTACGTACGGACCTCGACGAGGAACTGGATGTCGCGCTTCCAGCAGGGCTGGTCGGGGAAACGGGAACCGACGTCGGCGGAGGAGCCAGCGAGGGCGAAGAAGCGTTCCAGGCGATAGCCGTGCTCACGGAAACGGCGGCTGAGCGTCTGGTTCGGGTCGTCGAGCTGGTCGGGGTTGTTGCCCGGGGTGGCGGGGCTGCGCAGGTACTCGGCCGTGGTGTAGGCCGCTTTGATGAAGGACTTCGGGTCGGGACGGGAGAGGCGTTCGCGCCAGTTCCAGCCGAGGAGCATCCGGTCGAGGATGTCGTACTCGTTGCGGAGTTCGTCCAGGGCTCGGTCGATGTCCTGGCCGAGGGTCTGGTCCGCCTGATCGTCGGCGGAGTACTCGGCGATGGCCTTCTGGAGGTTCTCGGTGAGGGGGGCGTAGCCGACAAGGAGGCCGTCCTCCTTCTTGCGGAAGCGGCGGTTGACGCGGGCGAGGGCCTGCATCAGGCCGGCGCCGCGCAGCGGCCGGTCCAGGTACATGGTGTGGATGGACGGTGCGTCGAAGCCGGTCAGGAGCATGTTGTTGACGATGAGGAGCTGGAGTTCGTCCTCGGGGTCCTTGGCACGGTTGATGACGGCCTTGCGCTGAGAGTCGCGCAGGGCGTGGGCGCGCAGTTCCTTGGAGTCCTTGCGGGAGTCCGAGGAGTAGACGATCTTCATGGCGCCGGTGGTCGGGTCGTCCGTGTGCCAGTCGGGGCGCAGGATCTTCAGGGCGTCGTAGACGCGGACGCAGATCTCACGGGTGGCGCAGACGAGCATCGCCTTGCCAGGGGCTCCGCCGGGTGCGTCGTCGGCGTCCGCGACGAACGGCAGCATCGCCGCACGGCGCGCTTCCCAGTGTTCGACCAGGTCCTGGGTCAGGTCGCGTATCCGGGCGGGGGCGCCGTACATGGCGTTCATGGTGGCGACGGCCTGCTCGACGCGGGTGCGCTCGGTGTCGTCCAGGCCGTCGGTGATGCGGTCGGCCTCGGTGTCGATGGTGGTGGGGTCGACGTCGTGGTCGAGGACGAGCTGGACGACGCGGCTCTCGTGGTAGACCTTCACGGTCGCACCGTCGTCGGCGGCCCGCTTGAGGTCGTAGGTGTCGATGTAGTCGCCGAAGACCTCGCGGGTGTTGCGGTCGGCCTCGGAGATCGGGGTGCCGGTGAAGGCGAGGAGCGTGGCGTGCGGGAGCGCGTCGCGCAGGTGGCGGGCGTAGCCGTCGAGGTGGTCGTAGTGGCTGCGGTGGGCCTCGTCGACCACGACGACGATGTTGCGCCGCTCGGAGAGGAGCGGGTGGTCGGTCCCGGATTCCTTCTCCTGCTTGGTGCGGCCGAACTTCTGCAGGGTGGTGAAGAGGATGCCGCCAGTGCGCTTGGCTGCGAGCTCTTCGCGGAGTTCGGAGCGGTTGAGGAACTGGTGGGGCTGTTCCGGGAGGACCTCGCTCTCCTTGAACGTGTCGAAGAGCTGGTCGTCGAGGTCGGTGCGGTCGGTGACGACCACCACGGTGGGGTTGTGCAGGGCGGGGTCGCGCATCACGAGGTTGGTGGTCAGCACCATCTCCTCGGACTTGCCCGAGCCCTGGGTGTGCCAGACCACGCCGGCCTTGCCGTCGGTCGCGGCGGCCCGGCGCACGGCGTCCGCGGCGCGGGCGACCGCGAAGTACTGGTGGGGCTTCGCGATGCGCTTCATGCGCTTGGCGGGCACGAAGTTGATGAAGGACCGGACGAGGGCGAGGAAGCGGGGCTGGGTGAACAGGCCGTGCAGGGCGAGGTCCTGGCCGGTCAGGATGTCGTCACCGTCCGCGCCCGCGATGGCGCTGAAGTCACCCGGGGCGTCCACGCGGGCACCGAACTCGTCGGTGTTCCACGGGGCGAAGTGCTCGTACGGGGTGAAGGGGGTGCCGTACTTCGCGGTTATCCCGTCGGAGAGCAGCACGACCGCGTTATAGCGGAAGGCGGTCGGGAACTCCTCGACGTAGTGCTGGATCTGGGTGTGTGCGGCGGCAAGGGTGGCGTTCGGATCGCCAGCCCGCTTGAGCTCGATGACGGCGAGCGGGAGGCCATTGACGTACAGGACGAGGTCGAAGCGGCGGTTCTTCTCACCGCTAATCACGGTCACCTGGCGGACGGCGCGGTACGTGTTCGCGTCCTCGTTCTCCAGGTCGACGATCCGGACGGTCGGTGTGTGCTCGGCACCGAGCGCGTCGGTGTACGTGACGGAGTGGACGCCGTCGGTCAGGTAGCCGTGCGCGGTCCGGTTCTCCTCGTACGTGTCCTGCGAGGTGGGGGTCGCGGCGGTCGCGAGGGCCTCGCGGACGGCCTCCGGGGGGAGGTCGGGGTTGAGCCTCTCGATGGCCTCGCGGAGATCGGAGTAGAGGACCAGGTCGTCCCAGGAACGGCGGTGACCGGAACCGGGGGCGAGCTCGTTGCCCTCGGCCTTGGGCCAGTCGAGTTCCACGAGCTCTTCGAGGGCGAGGAGCTCCCAGTCAATTTCGAAGGGGCGGAAGTTGTCGGGGGTGGGGGTGTCGGGGGTGTCGCTGCCGCTGTTGCCGTGTGTGGTCATACGTGGTCCTCGACAATCTTCTCGGCGTCCTTGACGCGGAGGCGGCCGGACATGAGTTGGGGGAGGAGGGTGTCGCGGAGGGTGGCGAGGGCAATGGACTCGATCAGCGCTTGGTCGGCACGGTCTTCAAGTGAGTCAAGCTTGACTCGGAGTTCGCGCTGCCGCGAAGGGCTGGGCAAGGTGATTTCTAGCCCCCCTACCTGGGCCCGTCGGAGTTCCGTCTGGCCCGTACTACCTTCGCCCATAGCCTCGATATCCGGCTGAGCTCTCAACATTGCGAACCCTGCACAGACGGGATCGACCTGCTGAGCGTCGAATCGCACGATGGTTACATGCGAGTCCACCGTCGCTTCGCTATCGGAAGTCCAGCGAGCCACCCTCCCGAGCGTTCCGACTCCGGTCGAGTTCACCAGCACATCATTTCGGTGCAGCACCTTCGGGGCTTTAACCTTCTCACTCAGAGTCCTACGAGCCGGAGACAGGTTCACTCGCCCATCGCGAATACACTTCTGATTCAGGACGATAAGTTCATCAGGGGCGTCCGAGTACTTCGGAGCGACGCCGCGCGTCAAGGCATTCGCTACCGAATTAACCTCAACATCTACCGCTCCATCACCCTGGGCACCCTGAGCGAAAAGAGCCATTCCCAAGGCGCGTGCGGTGGCCGCGATGCGCTCATTGACGGAGATCTTGTCGTCCAGCGCCCCGAGCACGGCACCGATTCGTCGCTGGGTGAAAGCGTCGGGAACCTCAGGGAGCTTCAGTTCGCGAACTTGAGCCACTCGCAGATGCGCAACCGTCGAACCAGAGGCCTGACCATGAAGGAGATCTTGGACTACAGGACTCAGCAGGAGGTAGTGAAGGAAGCGTGAGTCCGATCGCACCGCACTGGGCCGCAGCAACATAGTCCGCTGCCCTAGACAGATATCCATCCCGGCCTCAACACGGCCAACCCGTCCGACTGGAGCTTCGCGGGTAAGTACAACATCCCCTTCTCTAGGGATCGCTCGGGAGGTCCAAGTATTGAATGTTTCTTGGTCTACCGGCTTAGCCTCAGCAATTCGAATTCGCCCATCGATGATATTGGGCGTTCCAATAGCGAATCCTGCCACCAACGTGCCTGGCCGGGCCTCTGGAGGCGTGCGGTTCTTGCAGTCGACGATGAGCTCGCATAGATCCTCCAGCAACAGGTGACTCATCGAAGTCCTCCCAGCTGCTCACGCACCGTCTTGGCCAGCTCGTCCGACCTGTCGAACAGCTCGTACAGCTCCCCCGTCAGCCGCGCGATCTTCTCTGCAACTGCCTCGGCATCCTCTTCCTCCGCTTCAGCCGCCCCGACGTACCGCCCGGGCGTCAGCACATACCCGTGCTCCTGCACCGTCTTCAGGTCCGCGCTCGCGCAGAACCCCGGCACGTCCGCATACGACTCCCCCGCGTCCTTCGCGCTCGCCGTCCCCCGCCACGCGTGGTAAGCCCCCGCGATCTTCGCGAGGTCGGCCTCCCTCAGGATGCGCTCGGTGCGGTCGGCCATCTCGCCCATGTCCCGGGCGTCGATGAACAGGATCTCGCCCCGGCGGTCCGCAGCCGCGACCTTCTGCCCCTTCACGCCCCCCGGCGACTTGTCCTTCGCCAGGAACCACAGACAGGCCGGAATCGCCGTCGTCCGGAACAGCTGCGCCGGCAGCGCGACCATGCACGCCACCATGTCTCCGTCCACCAACGCCTGCCGGATCTCACCCTCGCCGCTCTGCTGACTGCTCATCGAGCCGTTGGCGAGGACGACGCCAGCTGTCCCCCGCTCCCCCAACTTGCTGATCATGTGCTGGAGCCAGGCGTAGTTGGCGTTACCCCTCGGTGGAACGCCGTACTTCCACCGCGCATCCGACTCGTTGCGCGCCCAGTCCTTGATGTTGAAGGGCGGGTTGGCCATGACGTAGTCGGCCTTGAGATCCGGGTGCTTGTCGTCGGCGAAGGTATCGCCCCAGCGTGCGGCGAGGTTGCCGTCGATGCCGTGGATGGCGAGGTTCATCTTGGCCAGGCGCCAGGTGCGTTCGTTGAGCTCCTGGCCGTAGACGGAGATGTCAGCCTTGTGGCCGCGGCCGCGGTGGGCCTCGATGAACTTGGCGGCCTGGACGAACATGCCGCCCGAGCCGCAGGCCGGGTCGTACACGCGGCCCTCGTACGGCTCTAGGACCTCCACCAGCAGGCGGACGACGCTGCTCGGGGTGTAGAACTCGCCGCCCCGCTTGCCCTCCGCACGGGCGAAGTTGCCGAGGAAGTACTCGTAGACCTCGCCGAGGACGTCCTGGGCGGGCTTGTCATCACTGCCGCCGAAGCGGGCGTCGGTGATGAGGTCGACGAGTTCGACCAGGCGCTTCTTGTCGACGTTGTCCTTGTTGAAGATCTTGGGGAGGACGCCGATCAGCGACGGGTTGGCCTTCATGATGGCGTCCATTGCCTGGTCGAGGACCTCGCCGACGTTGCCGCTCTTGGCGTTGGCGGAGATCGAGGACCAGCGTGCGCTCTCGGGGACCCAGAAGACGTGGTGCCCGGTGTACTCGTCCTGGTCCTCCAGGAACTCCTCCAGGCGGTCCTCGGCGATGCCTTCCTCCGCGAGCTCCTTGGCGAGCTGTTCGCGGCGCTCCTCGAAGGCGTCGGAGACGTACTTGAGGAAGATCAGGCCGAGGACGAACTCCTTGTATTGGTTGGCGTCCATGGAGCCGCGCAGCTTGTCGGCAGCCTTCCAGAGGATGGCCTGGATCTCCTTGGACGTGGAAGCGGTGAACAGCTCCGCCTGGTCGGCGGGCTTCTTCTTCCGAGGCGGCATGGGCGCTCAGGTCTCCTTCAAGAGTCGGACGGGGGTCGGACTAGAGGGGGTTCGGTGAGGGTCAGCGTGCCGTCGACGAGGCCGGCGGCGGTCAGGGAGGTCAGGTCGTCGAGGGCCGCCGCGTGCTGGCGCAGCAGGGCCGTGCGGCGGGCGATGTCGGCCAGGAGGGCGTCGTAACGCTCGGCCTCGTCGCCGGGGAGGTCGGGGATGAGGAGATCCTCTATGCGGCGGGCGGAGCGGACCGCGCCGTTCACCCGCCGGTGTTCGGTGGCCGCCGACCGCAGGAGCGCTGCCAGGACGCGGGGCCGTACGGGATGCTCGGCGTCGGACCGTGCGCGCAGGACGCGGGCGGGGAAGGCGACCACCGACAGGCCCTCGTCGTCGACGTACGCGCCGAAACTCGGGGTGGCGGTGACGACGATGTCACCAGGTTCGGTGAAGTAGGCGTGCTCGTAGGCGTTGAGGAGTACGGCGCGGTCGATGCGGTGGCTGTCGACCGGCGCGCTGCCGGTGATCTCGGCCGGGGTGAGGACGGTGTAGTGGCCTGCGCCGCCGGTGAGGAGGTGTTCGCCGGCGATGCGGTGGCCGGGCAGTCGGCGCAGGCGGCGATCCTTGAGCAGGCGAGCCACGGTGGTACGGCTGGCCGGTCGGTCGTCGGGGCGCAGGACGGCGTTGCTGCGGATCGTGGGCGCGTGGTCAAGGGCGCTACGGGTGGCATCGATCAGCTGCTGGAGTCGGAGTTCGGTCTCGGAGATTCGGGCCGGGCGTTCGACGACGGCGCGGGTGTAACGGTCGGCGTGCGGGCGGTGCTGCGGGGTGAACGCGGCACCGGGTGCGCCGGTCAGCGCGGTGGCCCGGACGACGGCAGCATTGCGCGGTTCGTGACGGCTGTCTGCCCGCCAACCGGCATCGCGGAAGATGTCGATGTCCTCGGCCAGCGCGTCCAGGGCCTGCGGGGTGAGGCTGCGTGAGGAGAGGTCGGCGAGGAGGACCTGGCCGGTGCGCTTGTCTTCAGGGGTGCGGTGCAGGATCCAGATCGCGGTGCGGTGGGCCGGGCGGAAAGGAAGTACGCCTTCGGGGAGGCCGATCGCGACCTTGAGGAGGTGCTGTTCCAGGAAATCCCGGCGGAGGCGGTCCGCTTCCCCGCGTGCGGGCAGGGGCCGGACGAGCGCGTCGGCAGGGCCCAGGACGACGGCCGTGCGGTCCTCGGCGAGGAGGTCGGTGAGGTCTTGCAGGCTCTGCAGGACGGCGAGCGGGCTGCGGGTCTCGGCCGCCTCGTAGGGGAGGCAGCAGGCGATGACGTGCGGGTTTCCCCAGTCGTCCGTGTCCAGTTCCTCGCCGTCCGCAAGGTCCATCTCGAATTCCTGGACGCCCTGCGCCATCAGGCGGCGGCGGGCGAGCCGGGCCAGGTCCGGCATCGGGTCCGCGGAGAGGAAGAAGGGTGAATCCTCGGCGTCGGCCACGGAATCGCGCAGGGCGACCAGCAGATCGCCGCTCCGGGGATGCAGGACGGCGGCCGTTGCTCCTTCCTCGCGCTCGTTCAGTCGCGCGAGGCCGGTCAGGC
Organism: Streptomyces sp. CB02923; assembly: GCF_001905005.1. Taxonomy (GTDB): domain Bacteria; phylum Actinomycetota; class Actinomycetes; order Streptomycetales; family Streptomycetaceae; genus Streptomyces. The sequence continues at coordinate 835,578 of NZ_LWKZ01000001.1, forward strand.
GGGCCATCGTCCGGCCCACCAGCGGAATCGGTTCCTCAGCGGCGAGGTCGTCGCAGCCCAGGCGGCGGCGTGCGTCCATGACCCGTTCAAGCGCTTCGGCCGGGGTGTAGGCGGCCTCGGTGAGCTGGTCGGCGAGCACGGCGAGCAGAGGACCCTGCCGTTCGGCGTCCGGCAGTTCGCTCAGCTCTCTTCGGAGGAAGGTGTCGTCGAAGTCGGTCTCGGCGGCACGCTCCAGGATCGCCTGCCAGGGCAGGTCGGAGAGCGGTTCGTCGAGGAGCTGACGCAGGCAGAGTAGCGCGGTCACCGTGTCGACCAGCGTGCGAGCGGGGATCACGCGCCGCCAGGCAGACAGGGTGTGCAGCACAAGTTCCGCCCGGATCTGGTCGGCGTCGGCATTGCCGCGGCCGGTGGACAGAAGCCATTCGGCGACTTCCCCGCCATCGAAAAGCGGACTGGCCCCCTCGTACGCGACGGGCTCAGGGAAATCCGCGTGTCGGCGGGCCCAGGTGGTGACGACGGGACGTTGGACCTGCGCCAAGGCCCCAATTTCGGCGTAACTGATCCGCCAGGAGATCTCCTCGGGCAGGATGGGAGCGGTTGTTTCACGTGCGCTAGCCATGCTGGTTCCGCTCCCTTCGTGACGACTGCCGCGCCCTCGGTCAAGGGCGCTTCTCCCAGTGCACCTCACACGCTACAGGCGGTCGGGTCTCGCGCTCCTCTTGCGGCTGATAACGAGGGTTATCAGGTTCTCGAATCATTCCCTTACCTGCTTTCTGGCACTTTGGTCACCGTCACCCCGGCACCACCCGCCAGGACGCCAGCCCCATACGAGTCCGACCGCACCGGCGTCCTCATCGCCGCACCTCTGCTCCCTTGCCGGGCACTCACCCCTGTCCGCCTCGACATCACCCGTCCCGTAAGGCCGCTCGTGTTACCGAACCGCACCGCAACCTCGCCCCAGGAGACCTCTGTGTCCAGCACCGCGTCGAAGCGCACCCTGTACCGCCTGACCCGCGTCGGGGCGACCCCTGAGTCGATGCTCGAAGCCCTCGGCGTCGGCGCCCTCGACACCCTGGACGCGGTCGTGCGCAACGTCAGCGATCACATGGGAGTTCCCGCCCTCGCGGTGTCCTTCGCCGTAGCGAAGGAGGAAGCCGCCTGGGGCAAGGATGTCCTCCGGCTCGCCGCCGAATCGGACCTGCTGCAGAGCGAGCAGCGCACCGGCGCACTGCTCGTGCTCGCCGTCGACGACGTGGTGTACGCGATCGGCTTCGACCAGGGCTACCGGCTTCTCCCCGCCCAGCTCAAGGACGCGCACTTCGGTCTGTCCTTCGGTATCCGCGCCATCAACCCGCGTCAGGTGCGGGACTTCACCGCCAGCGTCCTCGGCCAGGCGCGCATCGACAGTTCCCTGATCCATGCCGGCGCCTCCGTACCGGCACTCGGACTCCGGGACCACGGGCGGATCATCCGCCACCTCGGCGGCTACCTCGACGAAGTCGACCTCACCGCAGGGAGCGGCACCAGGAACGGGGCCATGACCGCGGAGGGCGGCATCGGTCTCCGTATCAAACTCGGCACCACCCCCGCCACACTGATCAAGGACATCCGCGCCATCGCCGCGATCTGCGAGCACGTCGTTCCTCACCCCGACCTGGCCTTCGTCGAGCACATCACCGCGGTCAAGGACCCTTCCCTCATCGACGCGCTCGACGCGGAACTGGACGCCACGCTCGGCCGTCCCGCAGACGGCCGGATCATCGCCGCCGTCCCCTTCTCCCAGAGCACCGACCTGCCCCGGTCCACCGCCTGCACCATCAAGATCGGGTCATGCCCGCCCCACCTCCGGGACGAGTTCAGTCTCGACTACGTCCTGGAGCGAGCCCGTGTGATCCAGGCAGGCGCCCGCGTCACGGCGCTCCGGCAGGGCACCGTCGAACTGTTTCGTGACACGCTCTCCGCACGGACCGCGCTCGCCCCGCGCACCGCCTCCCTGGAAGCCCTGTCCAAGGAAACCGCCATGAAGTGGATCGAGGCCACCTTCTCCCTCAGCTCCCGCACGTTCTGTCTGCTCGACGGTGAGTGGTACGAGCTCGGGGCGGGCTACCTGCGCAACGTCAACGAGACCCTGGCTCCCCTGTTCCCCGACGCGCCCTCCGTCGATCTCCCCCGCTGGCCGCTCGCCGAGAAGCTCAACAGGAAGGGTATGCGCGTGATGCGTCCCGTAGACGAAGGCGACTACAACAAGCTGGCCGCCCAGGCCCGTCGCGGCTGGGTCTGCCTGGACAAGAAGAATGTCCACAACCCCTTTCGGGCAAGCAACTCCGTCGAGATCTGCGACCTGTTCACCGAGGACGACGCTCTTGTCCTCGTGAAGCCCGCGCACTCCTCGAGCCCGCTGAGTCACCTGTTCAGCCAGGCACGCGTCTCCGTTGAGCTCCTCTTCGAGAACGCGGCCGTACGCGCGGAGTTCGCCCGGTCCGTACAGGTCAACAGCGATCCGGCCCGCAGCATCCCCGAGGACTTCACTCCGCGCCGCGTCGTCTTCGCGATCCTTCTGAAGGACGGAGCCAAGCTCACGCCGGACTCCCTCTTCCCGTTCTCCGCCATCACCCTGGCCCAGACCGCGAAGGCCCTCGCTGCTCGCGGCGTGACCGTCGAAGTCATCGGCGTCGAAAGTGAGTCGGCCCCGTCCGCCATGCTCGACGAGGCTGCATAGCCGCCCGGGCCCGCTCACCACGTGCAGCGTTCCCGAAGCCTGGCCGAATCCGCTTTCCCTTGAGCGCACCCCTACCTGCGAGCGGCCGACGCTCCCACCGGCACCACCCGCGCCCGCACCTCCACCCACACCGTCGCACAAACTCGCAGGTCAGCCCGCAACCTGTTCGTCTCCAACACGGGAGCATCGAGCGTGGTCAAGTACCTGTCCGCCCGCAAGCCCGGATACGAGCGGGAGGTCGTACCGGCCAACGTCAACACCGTCGGCTAACACGCGGCCAGATCCGCGAGGCGTTCAAGATCTACCTCGGCAAGACGGCTCCGTCCACGGTGATCTGATTCAGACGCGCACCGCGGCGACCGTCGACAACGTCCACGTACGCCCGATCTCAGGCTCAGCTGCGTGCACCACGATGTCGGCCCACTGCCCTTCCCGGACGTCCACCCGGCACCCCAAGCCAGTTCAGCCAGATCCCTATGAACGACTCTGAACCCAAGCCGTTTCGCATCAATACCAGGAATAACTACTCTCGCCGTAAACACGCCCTCTATATCTCTCACCCGAACGAGGAGTCCTTTCAACAGCCCAGAATTCCCGCAAGGGCAGCGGGCATCGTCTCCGAGGGCAGGGCACCCAGGGAACGGCGGGAGGCTATATGGAACAGGCCCTCAACAAGCGGCAGCAGGCCGTGCTCGGCTGGGTGGGCCAGGGGTGTCCCGACGGAGTCTGGCCAGACAGCACGTACAAGACCAGCGGACAAGCCCTGCATAACCGAGGGCTCATCAAGGTCACCAAACGCCGCGGGCATTGGAGCGCCCACCTCACCGAGAAGGGGCGGCAGCATCTCATCGAACGCGGCATCCGCCCCGTGGAGCAGAGCACCCGACCGCCGGAGCGCCCCGCCCGAAAACCGGCACCGCCGCACCCCCGAGCCGTGCCGAAGGCCCTTGCGAACTACGCGGACCAGCTACTCGATGAACTGGCCGTTGCGAACGACGGCTGTCTCATCAAGCCCATCGAATCCGGCCCGCACGCGGTGAATTGGGCGTCACGGGTCAACGCCGCCCGCAAGTCCGGCAAGATCCCCCACACGCAGGAAATCCACGGATACCGCACCCACCGCGGCTACGAGATCAAGCTGGTCGAAATCCCTGCCTGGCGCCTCGCGGAACTCACCCCGCTCCCTGTGCCGGCCAGGCTCACCAAACCCCATGCCGTCGTGGCCGCCCTCCAAAAGCAACCGCAGCCCATGGGCCTGACCAAACCCCTCCAGGGCCGAGCCCTGCGCATCATCCAAACCCTTATCACCGCCACCACAGCCCAAGGCCACAAGGCATCGCTCGGAACCACACAAGGCGCGCCCCCGCCCCATCGGCGCCGCAAGGCACCACCGCACTTCTCCATCACCGCCCAAGGCGAAAGTGTCGGATTCCTCGTCCTCCAAGAACAGGACCGCAGCGAACACGTCCCCACAGACAAGGAACTCGCCGACGCCAAGAAGTACTCATGGATGCGTATCCCCCGCTTCGACTACACCCCCTCCAGCCGCCTACGCTTCATACTCCGCGGCGGCAGCCCGCACCGTGCAAGCGAATGGGCAGATCTCCCCGACCGGCCTTTGGAAGAACAACTCGCCGAGATCGTGCAAGAGGTCGGCCTCCGCGGCGAAGCCGCGGAGCGCAAACGCCTTGCAGACCAGAAAGCCAGAGAGGAAGAGCGGAAGCGCTGGGAAGCCGCCATGCAGGAAGCCCGCGCCGCCTACGCCCACGCCTACCGCGTCAAACACCTTGGAGAACAGGCAGCCGCCTGGTACCAGGCCAGTCGTCTGACCGAATACATTGCAGCAGTAAGCGACCACGCCACATCACTGCCGCCCGGGCAGGAGCGGGCCGAGATCGAGGCGTGGCTCGAGTTCGCAGACGCGCACCTCCAACACCTCACCGAATCGGTCTCCGCACCGAAACTGCCCACACCGCCGAAGCCCAGCGGCGACGATCTCAAGCCCTTCCTCGGCCACTGGAGCCCCTACGGGCCCCGCTCATACTGAGCCTTGGCTACGCCAGCGACCTACGGAATTCACCAAGGTGCGGAAGAGCAGCAACATAGCGGTGGACCGCCGGTTACCGAAACCGGTGATCCACCGAATACTGGTAGCTCCACCGCCACTCACTGACGCAGCCGCCGAAAGGCAGGAAGCGGACCAGGGGAAATCACACCGCCACGAGCCGGACCCGCTCGCCGCACAGCTTGGCCATGTCGTCAATATCGGAAGTCAGCATGACCACGGGACGGTGCTGTCGCAGCGCCGCCTCGGCGACCGCCGCATCGATCGCGTACTTGTGCCCGTGCAACCCGGCATTCATCAGCAACTTCGAGGCCGCCCTCGCCTCCTCGTCACCTACCGGGACGACCCGCAGCCCGGAAAGCACCCAGTTCAGGCGTGACTTGTTCGTACGCGCGTGGACGGCCTCGATGATGGTGAGCGCACTGATCACGACCTCCATGCCGCGCGACCGCGCCTCAGCGATCAGGGCCACCACCTGCTCTTCGTCAGCGAGCAGCTTCGAGAGCCCCTCGCTGTCGAGGACCAGCGTCCCCTCGTGACTCAGCCTGCGGCGGGCCACTCGGCCTCCTCGGCGAACACCTCGTCGAAGACCTGCCGCGCCCGATGACGAGCCGGCTCAGAGACCGGCCCCTTGCGGCTCTCGTAGTCCGCCAGGTACTCGTCCAGGACCTGCCCCCGCAACTCACGCTCAACCGCCTCGGCGATGAACGCGGAGAACTCCCGCTTCCCCACCCGCGCACGGATCGCCTCCGCGGTCCCCTCCGGCAGCGACAGGCTCACCCGCGTCGCCGGCCCTTCCCCGATGCTGTACGTCGTCTCAGCCATGCCTCCGATTGTGTCAAACGAGTAGGAAAACTGCCACGGCCGGAATTCACGCGCCTCCCAGGGGCGTGAAGAAGGCGTGTGGGTGAAGCCACTCCCACCCACCCTCATATCGGGCAGATCGCTGCCCGAATCCCAGCACGGGCACCCTCATCCCACCCCAGCACCATCCCAGCACGGTACGGATGACCAGGGATGACGACAGATCACGAGGGGTCAGCTATCCCAGCACCATCCCAGCACGTGAAAAAACCAAGGGCCCGACCCCGAAGAGCCGGGCCCTCTCTGACCTGCATGTTTGCCAGATCAGCGACGTGGCGATACGTCACCCACTACACATTGAAGCGGAACTCCACCACATCCCCGTCCTGCATCACATAATCCTTGCCCTCCATGCGTGCCTTGCCGGCTGCGCGTGCGTCCGCTACCGAGCCGGTTTCGACCAGGTCTTCGAAGGAGATGACCTCGGCCTTGATGAAGCCCTTTTGGAAGTCGGTGTGGATGACGCCGGCTGCTTCGGGGGCCGTGGCGCCCTTCTTGATGGTCCAGGCGCGGGTTTCCTTGGGGCCGGCGGTGAGGTAGGTCTGCAGGCCCAGGGTGTTGAAGCCGACGTGGGCGAGGGTGGCGAGGCCGGGTTCTTCCTGGCCTACGGACTGGAGGAGTTCGAGGGCCTCGTCCTCGTCGAGTTCGGCGAGGTCGGCTTCCAGTTTGGCGTTGAGGAAGATGGCCTCGGCGGGGGCGACCAGGGCGCGCTGTTCGGCCTTGAAGTCGTCGTCGGTCAGCTCGTCCTCGTCGACGTTGAAGACGTAGAGGAAGGGCTTGGTGGTGAGGAGGTGCAGGTCGTGCAGGAGTTCCTCGTTGCCGGAGCCCTGGACGATGCCTGCCGAGAAGAGGGTGTCGCCCTTCTCCAGGATCGCCTTGGCCTCCTCGACCGCCTTGACCTTCGGTGCGATGTCCTTCTTGATGCGCGACTCCTTCTGGAGGCGCGGGAGGACCTTCTCGATGGTCTGGAGGTCGGCGAGGATCAGCTCGGTGTTGATGGTCTCGATGTCGTTCTTGGGCGAGACCTTGCCGTCGACGTGGACGACGTTCTCGTCCTTGAAGGCGCGGATGACCTGGCAGATCGCGTCGGACTCGCGGATGTTCGCCAGGAACTTGTTGCCCAGGCCCTCGCCCTCGGAGGCGCCGCGGACGATGCCCGCGATGTCGACGAAGTCGACGGTGGCCGGGAGGATCTTCTGGGAGTCGAAGATCTCGGCCAGCTTGGCGAGGCGGGTGTCGGGGACACCGACGACGCCGACGTTGGGCTCGATGGTGGCGAACGGGTAGTTGGCCGCCAGCACGTCGTTCTTGGTCAGGGCGTTGAACATGGTCGACTTGCCGACATTCGGCAGACCGACGATTCCGATCGTGAGCGACACGGTGGCGACTTCCCGGAGAGTGGACTGGGCGGCGGTATGTACGAGCGGGCCCGCGGGGGACCGGTCGTCCAGTCTACGGGGAGGGGCGAGGGGAGGGAGAAGGGGAGACGGCAGGGCGGCCGCGGAGGGGGTTCGCAGGGCACGAGGGTGGGTATGCGTACGCTGCGTTACGGCCGTGGGGTGATTTGTACGCCGAATGGTCCGGTCAGGTCAGTCAAAACGCGTGTCCTGTAACCGATTAATCCCACTTAGCGGCCTACCGTTGCCGAGTGGAGCAACACAGAGCGCGCAGCCCCCAGCACAGTCCGCCCCGGGCCGGCCGTCCGGCAGCGGGCCAGGACGCACGGCTCCCCCGCCCCGCGGAGGCCGTGCCGCCGAACGCTCCGGGTGCCCGGGACGCCCGGGATGCCCTGAACGCGGCGGGCACCCCGGGAGCCCCGCGGGCCCCAGGCGCCCCGCGCGGTCCGGGCAGTCCGGGCGGTCCGGGCGGATTCGGTGAGGAGAGTTCGACCGTCTACCGGGTCCGCGCGCGCCGGCGCGGGCCGCTGGCGCCACTGGCGGCGGCGGCCGAGCGGCTGCCCGCGCCCCGGCTCACCGGCCTGGGCTGCGGCCTGTTCGGCACCCTCGCCCTCTTCGTCTTCGCCTTCCTCGACCGGCTGCTGTTCGGCGGGGCGCCGGCGGTCTACGGGGGCTTCTTCGTCCTGGTGAGCGTGTGCGCCGGCCTGTGGGTACGGCCGTACGACCTGATCACGGCCCCGGTCGCGCTGCCCATCGCGTACACCCTCGGAACCGTGCCGATCAGCCACAACACGGGCGGGTTCGCCGGGCTGCTGATGGGCGTCTTCACGGTGATGGCGACGCAGGCGGGCTGGCTGTACGCGGGGACGCTGGCGTGCGCGCTGATCGTCGCCGTACGCAAGGCGGCGGCTTTCGCGCGGCGGCAGGCCGAGCGGCACGCGCAGCGGCAGGCGGCGCGTGCGTCGGGCCGGGCGCCCTCCCGGGGGCAGGCCGCGGGCAAGGCGCCTGCGCCGGGCGCGGCGCAGGAGCGCGTGCGCCGGCGGGTGGAGCAGGGGCCGGGTCCGGGGCCGGGGCAGCGTCCGGGACTGGGTCAGGGCGCGCATCACCCCGGCCGCGGTCTGGGACAGCCCGCCGGTCAGCGGGCGGGTCAGGTCAGGGATCGGCCGGCCAGCCGACCTGCGACGTAGCGGCGTCGGTTTCGGCAGCGGGGCCGGTGGACACCGGGCCCGCCGACGCGCCTGCGCCGGCGGGGGCCGCCGCACCGTCCCGGGACGCGGCCCGTGCGGCCATCGCGGCGCCCACGATGCCCGCGTTGTTCTGCAGCTGGGCGGGCACGATCTCCGCCCGGATCCCTTCGATCAGCGGCAGGAACTTCGCCGCCTTGCGGCTGACGCCGCCGCCGATCACGAACAACTGGGGTGTGAAGAGCATCTCCACGTGGGCGAGGTACTTCTGCACGCGGTGCGCCCACTGCTGCCAGCTCAGGTCCTCGTCGTCCTTGACCTTGGTGGACGCGCGCTTCTCGGCGTCGTGACCGTGCAACTCCAGGTGGCCCAGCTCGGTGTTGGGCACCAGTGCGCCGTCGGAGAAGACGGCGCTGCCGATGCCGGTGCCGAAGGTGAGCACGATGACCGTGCCCCGGCGTCCCTTGCCCGCGCCGAAGTGCATTTCGGCCAGGCCCGCGGCGTCGGCGTCGTTGAGGACCGTGACCGGGCAGCCGCCGGTCCCGCCGCCGAGGCGGCCGGCCAGCAGCGCGGCGGCGTTCCGGTCGACCCACGCCTTGTCGACATTGGCTGCCGTACGGGTGACGCCGTCGGTCACCACGCCGGGGTACGTCGCGCCGACCGGGCCCGACCAGCCGAAGTGCTCCACGACCTGCTGGACGCAGTCCGCGACCGCGTCCGGGGTCGACGGCTGCGGGGTCAGCACCTTGTAGCGCTCGTCGGCCAGGTCACCGCGCTCCAGGTCCACCGGAGCGCCCTTGATGCCCGACCCGCCGATGTCCACACCAAAGACCTTCATGCCTAGAGGCTAGGCGTGGACGGGCCGGTTCACCCCTCGACTTCGCCCTTTGGCTGTGCTGTGGGGGCTTCGCCCCGGTCCGGACCCAGGGCCCGGCCCCGGGCTCGGCCCCGGGCGGCCCCCGGGCTCAGCCCTCGGTGGCGGACTTCGCCTCGGAGCGCAGGTCGCGGCGGAGTTCCTTCGGCAGGGAGAAGGTGATGGACTCCTCGGCGGCCTTGACCGTCTCCACGTCCTCGTATCCGCGCTGGGCGAGCCAGTCCAGTACGCCGTGCACCAGGACCTCGGGGACGGAGGCACCGGAGGTGAGGCCGACGGTGGTCACGCCCTCCAGCCAGCTCTCGTCGATCTCCTCCGCGCCGTCGACCAGGTGGGCGGCGCGGGCACCGGCGCCGAGGGCGACCTCGACGAGGCGGACGGAGTTCGAGGAGTTCTTCGAGCCGACGACGATGACGAGGTCGGCCTCGGCGCCCATCTGCTTGACGGCGATCTGGCGGTTCTGCGTGGCGTAGCAGATGTCGTCGCTGGGCGGGGAGAGGAGGTTGGGGTAGCGGCCCTTGATGGCGTCGACCGTCTCCATGGTCTCGTCGACCGAGAGGGTGGTCTGGGAGAGCCAGACGACCTTGTCCGGGTCGCGGACCTCGATGTTCGCCACGTCTTCGGGGCCGTCGACGAGGGTGATGTGGTCGGGGGCCTCGCCGCTGGTGCCGATGACCTCTTCGTGGCCCTCGTGACCGATCAGGAGGATGTCGAAGTCCTCCTTGGCGTAGCGGACGGCTTCCTTGTGGACCTTGGTGACGAGCGGGCAGGTGGCGTCGATGGTGGCCAGCTTGCCCTGCTTGGCCTCGTCGTGGACGGCGGGGGCGACGCCGTGCGCGGAGAAGATGACGATGTTGCCCTCGGGCACCTCCGCCGTCTCCTCGACGAAGATCGCGCCCTTCCTCTCCAGCGTCTTGACGACGTACTTGTTGTGGACGATCTCGTGGCGCACGTAGACGGGCGCGCCGTACTGCTCCAGGGCTTTCTCGACGGCGATCACGGCACGGTCCACGCCCGCGCAATAGCCGCGGGGGGCGGCGAGCAGCACCCGGCGGCGGTCCTCACGCGGTGCGGCGTCTCCTTCCGGAGCGGCGGCGGGCGACGGGCTGGGCGTAGCAGCAGTCATACGATCCATCGTACGGGGCCGACTTCACGGTTCGTGATGCCGCCGGGAGCGGACGGGGCGCGCGTCGCGACGGGGGCGCGCGGATGGCGCGTCACGCGGGCGCGGGCGTGGCTCCGCGCTCCGTACCCCACACCCCCGTCCCCCTCTTGGCGCGTCCACACCGTCCGGGACGCGGCCTTGCCCGAAGCTGGGAGACAGCCGACGATCATCGTCGGCCGTTCGTCCCCCGCTGGAGTGACCGTCATGAGCGCACCGTCCGAGCCGCCGCCGCCCTCCCCGCCGTCCCCGCCGTCCCCCGGCACCGCCGCGGGGAGCGGCGCGTCCGCCGCGCCCGGCGGCGGCGGGCTCCGGCGCACACTGTCCTTCCGGGACCTGGTCGTCTACGGGCTGCTGTTCATCGCCCCGATGGCGCCGGTCGGGATCTTCGGCACACTCCAGGCCAAATCGCACGGCGCGATCACCCTCGTCTACGTGGTGGCCACCGTCGCGATGGCCTTCACCGCGTACTCGTACGCGCAGATGGTGCGGGTCGCGCCGCAGGCCGGGTCGGTGTTCACCTATGCGCGGGCCGGGCTCGGCGACGGGGCGGGCTTCGTCGCGGGGTGGATGGCGATGCTCGACTATCTGCTGATCCCGGCGGTGGCGTACCTCTTCTCCGGCATCGCCATGCACGCGCTGGTGCCGTCCGTGCACCAGTGGGTGTGGACGGCGCTCGCGGTGGTCGTCACCACGCTGCTGAACCTCCTGGGGGTACGCACGGCGGCGGTGGCCGGCTTCGTGGTGCTGGCGATGGAGCTCGTGGTGCTGGTGGTCTTCGTGGTGGCGGCGGTGTGGGTGCTGGTCACGGACGGGGCGCAGCGCGGCTGGTCGGCGCCGCTGACCGGCGAAGGGGCGTTCTCCATGAGCGCGGTGCTGGCCGCGGTGTCGGTCGCGGTGCTGTCGTACCTGGGGTTCGACGCCATCGCGTCGTTCGTGGAGGAGGCGACGGGGGGTGGGGTGCGCGTGGCGCGGGCCGTGCTGGCCTGTCTGGTTGTGGCGGGGGTGCTGTTCGCCGTGCAGACGTACCTGGCGGCGCTGCTGGCGCCGATGTCGGCGGCGGAGCTGGCGGACAAGCCCGCCGAGCAGGGCGACGCCTTCTATACGACGGCGAACGCGGCCGCCGGGGAGTGGCTGCAGAAGCTGGTGGCGGCGAGCAAGGCCGTCGGGGCGGCGTTCGCGGCGCTGGCGGGTCAGGCGGCGGCCGGGCGGCTGCTGTTCGCGATGGCGCGGGACCGGCGGCTGCCGGGTGCGATGTCGAAGGTGGACGCGGGCAGCGGGGTGCCGCGGCGGGCACTGCTGGGGGCCGCGGTGGTGACGCTGGTCGCGGCGGTGTGGGCGGCCCGCCGCGACGACGGGCTGGACCACCTGTCCTCGATCGTCAACGTGGGCGCGCTGACCGCCTTCGGGCTGCTGCACGCTTCGGTGATCGGCTGGTTCTGGGTACGCAAGCGGGCCGAGCGGCCGAGCGTCCTCAAGCACGTGCTGGTGCCGGTGCTGGGGCTGGGGGTGGTGGCCGCGGTCGTGGTGGAAGCCTCCGCGACCGCGCAGACCGTCGGCGCGGTCTGGCTGGCGGTGGGGCTGGTGGTGCTGGGGGTGCAGTACGGGCGCCGACGGGGCGGGGCGGCGGGGAGCTGAACCCCGGCTGAACCCGGCTGACCTCGACCGCTCCCGGCTGACCCCAACTGACCCCGGCCGGCCCCGGCCGCTCCCAGCTGACCCCGGCTGCCCCGGCTGACCCCGGCCGCTCCCAGCTCACCCCGGCCGATCCCGCCTGCCCCCGACTGCCCCCGGCTCCCGGTTTTCTCTCTTCCCCCTCCCGCGTCCGACCCCGGCTCTTCTCCGCTCCGCCGGGCGTTGTCAGTGCCGGGCTATACGCTCGTGGCATGAGTGTGAGGACGTCTGCGGAGGCGCCGATCCCCGTCGGCGAGGTGTCGCGGCTCATCGGGGGGTGGATCGACCGGCTGGGGGCCGTCTGGGTCGAGGGGCAGATCACCCAGCTGTCCCGGCGGCCGGGCGCCGGGGTGGTCTTCCTGACGCTGCGCGATCCGTCGTACGACATCTCGGTGAGCGTGACGTGTTACCGCCAGGTCTTCGACAAGATCGCGGACGTGGTGAGCGAGGGCGCGCGCGTCGTCGTGCACGCCAAGCCGGAGTGGTACGCCCCGCGCGGCCAGCTCTCGCTGCGGGCCGCCGAGATCAAGCCGGTGGGCGTCGGGGAGCTGCTGGCGCGGCTGGAGCAGCTGAAGAAGTCCCTCGCCGCCGAGGGGCTGTTCCGGGCGGAGCGCAAGCGCGGGTTGCCGTTCCTGCCGCAGCTGATCGGTCTCGTGTGCGGCCGGGCCAGCGCCGCCGAGCGGGACGTCCTGGAGAACGCCCGGCTGCGCTGGCCGGCGGTCCGCTTCGAGGTGCGCAACGTACCGGTGCAGGGGGTGCACGCGGTGCCGCAGGTGATCGAGGCGGTCAAGGAGCTGGACGCGCTGCCCGAGGTCGACGTGATCATCGTGGCGCGCGGCGGCGGCAGCGTCGAGGATCTGCTGCCGTTCTCGGACGAGCAGCTGGTACGGGCCGTGGGCGCGGCCCGTACGCCCGTCGTCTCCGCGATCGGCCACGAACCGGACTCGCCGCTGCTGGACCTGGTCGCCGACCTGCGCGCCTCGACCCCGACGGACGCGGCGAAGAAGGTCGTACCGGACGTCGGCGAGGAGTCCGCACGCATCCAGCAGCTGCGGGAGCGGGCGCTGCGCGCGGTCAGCGGCAGCCTGGACCGCGAGGAGCGGGGCCTGGCGGCGGCCCTGAGCAGGCCCTCGATGGAGCGGCCCCACCGGATGGTCGAGGAGCGCGAGGACCAGGTCACGGCCATGCTGGAGCGCGGCCGGCGCACCCTGGGGCATCTGCTCGACCGCGCCGACTCGGAGCTGTCGCACACCCTGGCGCGGGTCGTCGCGCTCTCCCCCAAGGCCACCCTGGAGCGCGGCTACGCGGTGCTCCAGAAGCCGGACGGGTCGGCCGTGCGCTCCCCCGGCGAGGTCGCGCCGGACGACGAGCTGCGGGCCCGGGTCGCCGAGGGCGAGTTCCGGGTACGGGTGTCCGGCACGGCAGCCGATGGACGGGAGCCCGGCACAGTGTCCGACGGACGGGCGTCCGGCACGGCGTCCGATGTCACACCCCCGGATTAGGCTGGGAGCCATGGCTAAGGCGAAGACGGACGACACGGTGGCGGACGGCGCGGCGGACGCGGCGCAGCCGGAAGGTTCCGCGCTCGGGTACGAGCAGGCCCGTGATGAGCTGATCGAGGTCGTCCGCAGCCTGGAGGCCGGCGGGACCACGCTGGAGGAGTCCCTCGCGCTCTGGGAGCGCGGCGAGCAGCTGGCGAAGGTCTGCCGCCGCTGGCTGGACGGAGCGCGGGCGCGGCTGGACGCGGCGCTGGCGGAGGAGGAAGAGCCCGGGGAGGGCGGGGAGGCGGCCGGATAGCGGTCGCCTCGCGTACGTCGGCACCTCACACCCCGGCCCTCCGGACCGCCCCACGCCCCTGCCCGCGGACCGCCCCACGACCCCGTCCGCGAACCGCCCCTTGTGAATCGGGTCACGATTCCCCCGCATTAGTTGAAACTTAATCTACCTTGGTTACAGTTGATGACGAACACGGAAAATCACCGACCCATGAGGTGCCCTATGTCTCTCGCTCTCGACGCCGCCGCTCAGGACCTCCTCTTCCGCGAGGCCCAGACCGCCAACACGTTCACGGACGAGCCGGTGACCGACGAGCAGGTGCAGGCCATCTACGACCTGGTGAAGTTCGCTCCCACCGCCTTCAACCAGTCGCCGCTGCGCATCACGATGGTCCGTTCCGAGGACGCCCGTGAGCGCCTGGTCAAGCACGCGATGGGCGCCAACGGCCCGAAGACGCTGAGCGCGCCGCTGACCGTGGTCCTCTCCACGGACCTCGACTTCCACGAGAAGCTGCCGACCCTGTTCCCGCACGCCCCGGGCATCAAGGACGCCTACTTCTCCGAGCTGGCCGCCCGCGAGGTCGCCGGCGTCCAGAACGCGACGCTGCAGGCCGGCTACTTCATCGTCGGCGTCCGCGCGGCGGGCCTGGCCGCCGGCCCGATGACCGGCTTCGACTTCGCCGGCATCGACAAGGAGTTCTTCGGCGACGGCAAGCAGAAGTCCTTCATGGTCATCAACCTCGGCAAGCCCGGCACCGACGCGTTCTTCCCGCGCTCGCCGCGCCTGGGCTTCGACGAGGCCGTCACCACCGTCTGATCCGGCCGGGGGTCCGGGGGTCGCCCCCGGACAGACACAGCCCGCGCTCGCCGCGCCTGGGCTTCGACGAGGCCGTCACCACCGTCTGATCCGGCCGGGGGTCCGGGGGTCGCCCCCGGACAGACACAGCCCGCGCTCGCCGCGGCTGGGCTTCGACGAGGCCGTCACCACCGTCTGAGCCTGCGCGCCCACACACGACGAGGCCGCCGCACCCACCCCGGGTGCGGCGGCCTCGTCGTACACGTCCGGCGCGGCCGGCGCACCGACCGGCGGCCGGTCAGTCCTTCTTCGACTCCAGGGACGCCGCCAGCTCCGCGAGCCGTCCGTACGGCGCGGTGCCGGTGAGGACGGTCGTGACGCCCTCCTCCTCGCGCACCAGCGCGCGGTACTTCTCGCCCTTGTAGCGGTCCCACTTCACGCCGCCGACGGCCTGCTTGCCCGCGGCCTTCTCCGCGCCCAGCGTGACGTCCTGGACGAACTTCTTCGCGGGCGCGTCGCTCTGCTCCAGCGCCGCGTACTCCTGCTCCGGGTCGAGGAAGCCCAGGTGCCAGGCGCCGCCCTTGCCGGCGTTGCTCGCCTTGTACGCGACGGAGGTGGCGCGCCAGCCCTCGGGCAGCCCCTTGGGCGCGGCGACCGGGTACGGCGCGGCGCGCCGGGCGGTCGCGACCTCCACGCGGTAGTCGACCGTCTTGACCGCGTTCACCTCGGCGGACCTGCTGTCGTTGTGCGGGATGAAGACATAGATGCCCGCGACGAGGGCGCCGATCACCGCCATCGACAGGACCATGTCCCGAACCGTCTGCTTGCCTCGCATACCTGCCACGCCTCTATGGTCCCCCATCCCCGGCTCCGCGCGGACGCGGCCCCTGCCGTGCGCCGGCCCGCCCGCGCCGTACGGGGACACGCCCATACCGCACCTTGACGCCGCTCATGCGTAGGGCCCACTGCTCATTTTGGCGGCCTAACGATAAAGTCATACCCACCCTCACCATTCCGGCCGTCGCCGTACAGAAAGGTGCGCTCGATGACCGAGCATCATCTGCCGTCCCAACTCGAGGTCAGCCCCGAGGCTCCCGACCGCAACCTCGCCCTGGAACTGGTCCGGGTGACCGAGGCCGGGGCCATGGCTTCGGGCCGCTGGGTCGGGCGCGGCGACAAGAACGGCGCCGACGGCGCCGCCGTCAAGGCCATGCGCGCCTTGATCCACACCGTCTCCATGAACGGCGTCGTGGTCATCGGGGAGGGCGAGAAGGACAACGCCCCGATGCTCTACAACGGCGAGCGGGTCGGTGACGGCACCGGCGCCGAGTGCGATGTGGCCGTGGACCCGGTCGACGGCACCACCCTGACCGCCAAGGGCATGGCCAACGCCGTCTCCGTGATGGCCGTCGCCGAGCGCGGCGCCATGTTCGACCCGTCCGCGGTCTTCTACATGGACAAGCTGGCGACCGGCCCCGAGGCCGCCGACTTCGTCGACATCACCGCGCCGGTCGGCGTGAACATCCGCCGGATCGCCAAGGCCAAGAAGTCCGCCGTCGAGGACGTCACCGTCGTCATCCTGGACCGGCCGCGCCACGAGGGCCTGGTCAAGGAGGTGCGGGAGGCCGGCGCCCGGATCAAGTTCATCTCCGACGGCGACGTGGCCGGCGCCATCATGGCGGCCCGCGAGGGCACCGGCGTGGACCTGCTGCTGGGCATCGGCGGTACGCCGGAGGGCATCATCGCCGCGTGCGCCCTCAAGTGCCTGGGCGGCACCCTTCAGGCCAGGCTGTGGCCGAAGGACGACGACGAGCGGCAGCGCGCGATCGACGCGGGGCACGACCTGGACAAGGTGCTGCAGACCGACGACCTGGTCCGCGGCGACAACGTCTTCTTCGTCGCCACCGGCATCACCGACGGCGACCTGCTGCGCGGGGTGCGCTACCGCGCCGAGACCGCCACCACCTCGTCGCTGGTGATGCGCTCCAAGTCCGGCACGATCCGCCGGGTCGACTCCGAGCACCGGCTCTCCAAGCTGCGCGCGTACAGCTCGGTCGACTTCGAGCGCCCCAGGTAGCCGACGGCGGCTCCGGGCGCCCCGGCCGACGGCGGCGCACACCAACGCGCGGGCCGGGACTCCGCCGTCTTCCTCGGCGGGGTCCCGGCCCGTCACGCGTGCCGGACGCACCGGCCGCTCAACCGGTGGCCTGCATACGGGCCGAGCGCTGCAGCTCGGTCTCCCGGCGCCGGCGGCGGGCCAGTACGACCCGGCGTTCGGCGGCGGTCAGGCCGCCCCACACTCCGTAGGGCTCCGGCTGCACGAGGGCGTGCTCCCGGCATTCGATCATCACCGGGCAGCGGGCACAGACCCGCTTGGCGGCTTCCTCCCTCGCCAGGCGCGCGGCGGTCGGCTCCTTGGACGGTGCGAAGAACAGGCCCGCCTCGTCACGGCGGCACACCGCCTCCGCGTGCCAGGGACCGGCCTCTTCGCGAGAGGGAACCCGCTGGGGCGGAACAACTGCGGTGTCCTGCAGAGGCTGATGCGGTAGCAGCACGGTCTACTCCTGACGACGGCTTCGGCGAAGAGTCACCCTTGCCCGTCTCGCTGCGCACGACTTTTCGCACCCCGCAGCCGTACGAGAGACGATGCACCAGCCCTACCCGCTGTACGCGTGCTTATGCACACGGTTGCGAACGGTCCCCGAGCAGTGCGGATCCAGGGCCGGACCGGACCGGAGGGTCGCCGTCCGGTCGCGTCGGCCATGGCGGTCCCCCGCCCCTTCACAGCTCCATTGCAGCCACTGTGTGCCCCTCCGTCACCCCCGTCACGTCTGTCGGCCCGGTCAGTCGCGACGGCCGCCGTGCAGCCGCCCGTGCCGCTCGCGGCGCTCGTCCCGGTGGTGTTCGTGCGCCGACCGGCGCTCGTCGCGCCGCTGCTCCTGCCATGCGCGCCGTACGTCGCGCAGGTCGTCACGCAGGTCGCGGAGCCACTTGCCGCGCTTGGGCTTCGCCTCGACGCTGCCGAGGACCGCGTACCCGTTGACGTGGACGACCGGCGCGTCGGCTTCCAGCGACTCGTTCGTCTCGACCTCGAAGGAGCCGAGCACACCGGAACCGCTGCTGCGCAGCGTGACGTTCTCCGGCACCCGGATCTCCACGCTGCCGAAGATCGAGGTGGCGTTGATCCGGACCTGCTGCTGCTGGAAGATCCCCTCGGTCAGGTCGATCTCCACGCTGCCGAAGACGGCGACCGCGTTGATCCGGCCGGGCACCCGCCAGCGGCCCTTGCGGGTCGAGGCGCTGAAGATCGCGACCAGGTTCTGGTCCGGCAGCGCGCCGCCGGGCTCCGGCCCATACGCGGCGGCCGCGGGCCGGGGCCCGGGGGCGCCGGCCTCCGCGGGCAGATCCCGTACCAGCGGCTCCAGTTCACCCATGGTCTTGGCGCGGTAGACCAGGTCGATGCGCTCGGAGTGCTCCTCGGCGTCCAGCCGTCCCACCGCCAGCGCCTCGCGCAGGATCTCCGCGATCCGGTCCCGGTCGGCGTCGGAGGCCCTCAGCTCGGCCTCGGCCACGGGTTTGGTCAGGTTCACCGGCTGCTGGGCTCGCTTGGCGAGCGACGATTCGTCCACGGGAGGCAGACTACCGAAACGCGATAGATCGCGACTAGGGGACGCGCGACCCCGGCGGCATTCCAGGTGAGCCTTACCTCACAGCGGCGACCGGGAGCAGGGGTTCTACGCTGGTCGGGCGCTGCCGCAGATGTCAGCCGATAACCACCGCCCAGTGAGGAATGGCCCTGATGTCCCCCGTCTCCCACCCAGACCGCCCGGCATTCGCCTATACCGACCTGCTCCCCGTAGGCGAGGACAACACCCCCTACCGCCTGGTCACTTCCGAGGGTGTGAGCACCTTCGAGGCCGACGGGCGCACGTTCCTCAAGGTCGAGCCGGAGGCGCTGCGCAAGCTGGCCGCCGAGGCGATGCACGACATCTCGCACTATCTGCGACCGGCCCACCTCGCCCAGCTGCGCCGCATCCTGGACGACCCCGAGGCCTCCGCCAACGACCGCTTCGTGGCGCTGGACCTGCTGAAGAACGCGAACATCGCGGCGGCGGGCGTGCTGCCGATGTGCCAGGACACCGGCACCGCGATCGTCATGGGCAAGCGCGGCCAGAACGTGCTGACCCCGGGCGGTGACGAGGAAGCGCTCTCCCGCGGCATCTACGACGCGTACACCGAGCTGAACCTGCGGTACTCGCAGATGGCCCCGCTGACCATGTGGGACGAGAAGAACACCGGCTCCAACCTGCCGGCCCAGATCGAGCTGTACGCCACCGACGGAGGCGCGTACAAGTTCCTGTTCATGGCCAAGGGCGGCGGCAGCGCCAACAAGTCCTTCCTCTACCAGGAGACGAAGGCCGTCCTCAACGAGGCGAGCATGATGAAGTTCCTGGAGGAGAAGATCCGCTCGCTGGGCACGGCCGCCTGCCCGCCGTACCACCTGGCGATCGTCGTCGGCGGCACCAGCGCCGAGTACGCGATGAAGACCGCGAAGTACGCCTCCGCGCACTACCTGGACGAGCTGCCCGCCGAGGGCTCCCCCACCGGCCACGGCTTCCGGGACAAGGAGCTGGAGGAGAAGGTCTTCGAGCTGACGCAGAAGATCGGCATCGGCGCGCAGTTCGGCGGCAAGTACTTCTGCCACGACGTACGCGTGGTCCGCCTGCCCCGGCACGGCGCGTCCTGCCCGGTCGCCATCGCCGTCTCCTGCTCGGCGGACCGCCAGGCCGTGGCCAAGATCACCGCCGAGGGCGTCTTCCTGGAGCAGCTGGAGAAGGACCCGGCACGCTTCCTGCCGGAGACGACCGAGGCGGAGCTGACCGAAGGCGCGGGCCCGGACCTCGACGCCGTACGCATCGACCTGAACCACCCGATGGACGACATCCTGGCCGAGCTGACCAAGCACCCGGTCAAGACGCGGCTGTCGCTGACCGGCACGCTGGTCGTCGCCCGTGACATCGCACACGCGAAGATCAAGGAGCGGCTGGACGCGGGCGAGGAGATGCCCGAGTACCTCAAGAACCACCCGGTGTACTACGCGGGCCCGGCGAAGACCCCCGAGGGCTACGCGTCCGGCTCCTTCGGCCCGACCACGGCCGGCCGCATGGACGCCTACGTCGAGCAGTTCCAGGCGGCGGGCGGCTCGAAGGTCATGCTGGCCAAGGGCAACCGCTCCCAGCAGGTCACCGCCGCGTGCAACGCGCACGGCGGCTTCTACCTGGGCTCGATCGGCGGCCCGGCGGCGCGCCTGGCGCAGGACTGCATCAAGAAGGTCGAGGTCCTCGAATACGAGGAGCTGGGCATGGAGGCGGTCTGGCGGATCGAGGTCGAGGACTTCCCGGCGTTCATCGTCGTGGACGACAAGGGCAACGACTTCTTCCAGGACCCGGCGCCCGCTCCGACCTTCACCAGCATTCCGGTGCGGACCGCCTGACGTCCGTACGGCCTCGTCAGGGGGTACGCCCGTCCCGTACCGCCTGACGGACGAAACGTGCCGGTCCGACGGACGAAAGCTGCCGGTGCCCGGGAACAGAATCACCGTTCCCGGGCACTGACACAGGTATGAGCGACAACGGCCTGAGCGGCGACAACGGCGAGTACCGGACCGAGCACGACTCGATGGGCGAGGTGAAGGTCCCCGCCCGCGCGAAGTGGCGGGCGCAGACGCAGCGCGCGGTGGAGAACTTCCCGGTCTCCGGGCAGCGGCTGGAGCGGGCGCACATCGAGGCGCTGGCCCGTATCAAGGCCGCGGCGGCCAAGGCCAACGCCGGGCTGGGCGTGCTGGACGAGGACGTCGCGGCGGCGATCCAGGAGGCCGCGGCGGAGGTCGCCGACGGCAGGTGGGACGAGCACTTCCCCGTCGACGTGTTCCAGACCGGCTCCGGCACGTCGTCCAACATGAACACCAACGAGGTGCTCGCGACCCTCGCCACCGAGCGGCTGGGCCGCGACGTGCACCCCAACGACCACGTCAACGCCTCCCAGTCGTCCAACGACGTCTTCCCGTCCTCGATCCACATCGCGGCGACCGCGGCCGTCACCCACGACCTGATCCCGGCGCTGGAACACCTGGCGGCGGCGCTGGAGCGCAAGGAGTCGGAGTTCGCCGAGGTCGTCAAGGCGGGCCGGACGCACCTGATGGACGCCACGCCCGTCACCCTCGGCCAGGAGTTCGGCGGCTTCGCGGCACAGGTCCGCTACGGCGTCGAGCGGCTGCGGTCCGCGCTGCCGCGGCTGGCCGAACTGCCGCTGGGCGGTACGGCGGTGGGCACCGGCATCAACACCCCGCCCGGCTTCCCCGCCGCGGTGATCGCCGAGGTGGCGCGGACGACGGGGCTGCCGCTGACCGAGGCGCGCAACCACTTCGAGGCGCAGGGCGCGCGCGACGCGGTCGTGGAGACCAGCGGGCAGCTGCGGACCATCGGCGTCGGCCTGACGAAGATCGCCAACGATCTGCGGTGGATGGCCTCGGGGCCGCGCACCGGCCTCGCCGAGATCAACCTGCCCGACCTCCAGCCCGGTTCGTCCATCATGCCGGGCAAGGTCAACCCGGTGATCCCGGAGGCGGTGCTGATGGTGGCCGCGCAGGTCACCGGCAACGACGCGACGGTGGCCGCGGCGGGCGCCGCGGGCAACTTCGAGCTGAACGTGATGCTGCCGGTCATCGCGAAGAACGTGCTGGAGTCGGTACGGCTGCTGGCCAACGTCACCCGGCTGCTGGCGGACCGCACGGTCGACGGGATCACCGCCAACGCCGAACGGGCCCGGGAGTACGCGGAGTCGTCCCCGTCGGTGGTCACCCCGCTCAACAAGTACATCGGGTACGAGGAGGCCGCCAAGGTCGCCAAGAAGTCGCTCGCCGAGCGCAGGACGATCCGCGAGGTGGTCATCGCGTCCGGGTACGTCGACCAGGGCCTGCTGACGGAGCAGCAGTTGGACGAGGCGCTGGATGTACTGGGTATGACACATCCGTGACGGTCCGTGCGGCTTCCGTCACAGCACGGGCAGCGGCGCCCCTCTAGGATCTGCTCATGACAGCGGACATGGTGGAGACGAGGAAGGGCGCCGCCGGGGCGAAGGGCATGCGGGCCGCCGTGGACGGACCGGGACGCTGGGCGCCCGGGGACCACATCCTGTGGCGCTACCGCGACAACGCCGGCGACGGTATCCACATCTGCCGTCCGATGACCGTCGTACAGGACACCGACGAGCTGCTCGCGGTGTGGATGGCCCCCGGCACGCCCTGCGTCAAGCCGGTGCTGGCCGACGGGACGCCCGTCCACCGCGAGCCGCTCACCAGCCGCTACACCAAGCCGCGCCGCACCAGCCGCGACCAGTGGTTCGGCACCGGCGTGCTGAAGCTGGCCCGGCCGGGCGACCCCTGGTCGGTGTGGCTGTTCTGGGAGCCCGGCTGGCACTTCAAGAACTGGTACGTGAACCTGGAGGAGCCGCGTCGCCGTTGGGCGGGCGGCCTCGACTCCCAGGACCACTTCCTGGACATCTGCGTGTACCCGGACCGGCATTGGGAGTGGCGGGACGAGGACGAGTTCGCGCAGGCCCAGCGGGACGGGCTGATGCCGCCCGCGCTGGCGGCGGACGTACGGGCGGCGGGCCGCGCGGCGGTCGAGCACATCGCCGCGTGGGGGGTGCCGTTCGACTCCGGCTGGGAGGACTGGCGGCCCGATCCGGCGTGGGCCGTGCCGGGTCTGCCGGAGGACTGGGGCCGGGCGCTGCCCGGCCCACGGGAGTGACCGGACGCCCGCGGGCAGGGGCCCGCGGGCGTCCGGTGTGCCCGCGCGCTGGCCGCCGCTGCCGCCCAGCCGGGGGCGGGCCGGCTCCGGGCGTACCGGTGAGCAGGTACGGGCGTGACGTGGCGTGCGAGTGAGCCCCCTTGATGCGCCCCTGGGGATCAACCGTAGGATCGTCCTCCACAAGACTGCACAGGCGTAACTCAAGACTGCACGGAACTGCACGGACGTGGCTCCGAAGGAGCCCCGAACTTGACCGCGGTCGCAGGAGAGGCGAGGTCGTGAGCGCTGAAGGCTACGACGGATACGAGGGCCTGAACGGGTTAGTCCTGGACCGGGCGGGGCAGGCGGAGGCGTTCGACGCGATCGGCGACCGCTACGACGAGGCCTTCCCGCACAAGGACGGCCAGCTCGCGGCCGGCGCCCGGCTCGCGGCCGCGCTGCCGCCCGGGTCGCGGGTACTGGACGTCGGCTGCGGCACGGGCGTGCCGACGGCGCGTCAGCTGGCCGACGCGGGACACACGGTCGTGGGTGTGGACCTCTCCCCCTCGATGGTCGGACTGGCCCGGGACAACGTCCCCGCGGCCCAATTCCACCGGCTGGACATCGCCGACCTGCGCGACGGCCGGCTCGGCGGCCCTGGCTCCTTCGACGGGGCCGCCGCCTTCTTCTCGCTGCTGATGCTGCCCCGCGCGGAGATCCCGTACACCCTGCGGATGCTGCACGCCCTGCTGCGGCCCGGCGGGCTGCTCGCCCTGTCCATGGTCGAAGCCGATCTGGACGACTGCGCGATTCCGTTCCTGGGCAGCGCGATCCGGGTATCCGGTTACCTGCGGGACGACTTGCGCCAGGTCGTGCACGACGCGGGCTTCGAAGTCACCGGGGAGGAATCGTATGCGTATGCCCCGGCCAGTACGGACACCCCACCCGAGATCCAGCTCTTCCTGCACCTGCGACGCGCTTGAGACGCGGCGCGCCACGCGCGCAGCCCCGGACGGATGGAATCCCACGCGTGACGGAGCACCCGACCTCCCACGAACCGCGGCAGGCCGCCCCGCCTGCCGCGTCCTCGGCGACCCCGCACGGGGGCCTGCCCGAGCCGGCGCCGTCCGGCACGGCCGCCGATCCCCGCGGCCTCGCGGGGCAGTCCACGCCGCCCGGCTCCGGCCGGGCGGCCCGCAGACCGGCCGAGGTGGCTGACATGGCTCCAGCGGCGCCGCGCGGTGACGATTCTGCGTACGCCGCGGACAACCGCCGCGAGGAGCCGGGCGCCGGGGCCGCACCCCGGCAGGGCCCCGGCGACAGCGACCCCGCCGGCGCCACCGGCGGCATCGGCCGGCCGCGGGACGGCAGCCGTACGGGCGGCGACGGCGCCGGCCGGCCGCGCCCCGAGGAGACGCCCGGGGTCCCGCCGCACGCCGCACCGCACGGCGTCCCGGTGGACTCCGGCGCGCGCGGCGAGACGGCCGGACGGGCCCCCGACCAGGCGGGCGGCCCGGACGCGCCGCCCGCCCGCTCCGCGCACCCCGCGCAGCCCGCCGAGAGCGTCGAGCTGCTGGCGGCGCGTCAGGCGGGCGGCGACCGGCTGCGGTTCATCGGCGCGGCGACCCGGCGGATCGCCCGCGGCATAGACCTCGACGAGATCGTGCTGGGGCTGTGCCGGGCGACGGTGCCGACGTTCGCCGACGCCATCCTGGTCTATCTGCGCGACCCGCTGCCGGTGGGCGACGAGCGGCCGACCGGGCCGGTGGTGCTGCGGCTGCGCCGTACCGACCGGATTCCCGAGGAGCCGGACACCAACGGCGGGCGGCTGCCGATGCTGCCCGCGCAGCCGGACCTGAGCCCGGCGATGGGCGGCAGCGCGGCGGAGCTGTCCGAGGTGCTGCCGGGCGGGCCGCTGGCGGAGGTGCTGCGCGGCGTGCGGCCGCTGTTCGGCGAGGTGCAGGCGGCGCGTGCGGCGCTGCCGGAGCTGCTCGGCCCGCTCACCCACCTGCCCGCCGGGCACCGGGTGATCCTGGCGCCGCTGCGCGGCCGCCGCCGGGTGATCGGCGCGGCGGTGTTCCTGCGCCGCCCGGACCGTCCGGCCTTCGAGGCGGACGACCTGCTGGTGGCGGCGCAGCTGGCGACGCACACGGCGCTGGGCGTCGACAAGGCGGTGCTGTACGGGCGCGAGGCGTACATCGCCGACGCGTTGCAGCGCACGATGCTGCCGGACTCGCTGCCGCAGCCCACCGGCGTGCGGCTGGCCAGCCGCTATCTGCCCGCCGCGGAGACGGCGCGGGTGGGCGGCGACTGGTACGACGCGATCCCGCTGCCCGGCAGCCGGGTGGCGCTGGTCGTCGGTGACGTCATGGGCCACTCCATGACCTCCGCGGCGATCATGGGCCAGCTGCGCACCACCGCGCAGACCCTCGCGGGTCTGGACCTGCCGCCGCAGGAGGTGCTGCACCATCTCGACGAGCAGGCGCAGCGGCTCGGTTCGGACCGGATGGCGACGTGTCTGTACGCGGTCTACGACCCGGTGGCGCACCGCATCATGGTCGCCAACGCCGGGCACCCGCCGCCCGTGATGCTGCACCGCGGCGGGCGCGCGGAGGTGCTGCGGGTACCGCCGGGCGCGCCGATCGGCGTCGGCGGGGTGGACTTCGAGGCGGTCGAGCTGGACGCGCCCGCGGGCGCCACGCTGGTGCTGTACACGGACGGCCTGGTGGAGTCCCGTATCCGGGACGTGTGGACCGGCATCGAGCAGTTGCGCGAGCGGCTGACGGAGACGGCCCGGCTGACCGGGCCCAACCCGCCGCCGCTGGAGCCGCTGTGCGACGAGGTGCTGGACATGCTCGGTCCCGGTGACCGGGACGACGACATCGCGCTGCTCGCGGCCCGGTTCGACGGGATCGCGCCGAGCGACGTCGCGTACTGGTACCTGGACCCGAAGGCGCAGACGGCCGGGCAGGCGCGCCGGCTGGCCCGCCGGGCGCTGTCCCGGTGGGGCCTGGAGGAGCTGACCGACCAGCTGGAGCTGCTGGTCAGCGAGGTCGTGACGAACGCGGTGCGGTACGCGGAGCGGCCGATCACGCTGCGGCTGCTGCGTACCGACGTGCTGCGCTGCGAGGTCGGCGACGACGTCCCGCAGCTGCCCCGGCTGCGCCAGGCCCGGCCGTCGGACGAGGGCGGGCGCGGTCTGTACCTGGTCAACCGGATGGCCCGGCGCTGGGGCGCGACGCGGCTGAGCACGGGCAAGGTGGTGTGGTTCGAGCTGTCCATGCCGTTCGGGGACGCCCCGTAGGCGGGGTGTTCCGGGCGTCGGTGTACGGGGCCGCCGGGCCGCCGCAGGGCGTACCGGCGGCCGGACTTCGTCTCGAACCGGACGGCGTCCAACGGTTGCCGACACCGCGTCGGCGGAGTTGACTGCTGGGGTGGACATAAGGGACTGACGACCCCACCGGGAGGCGCTCCGCCATGACCAGCTCCGCGCACGACGTCCCGCGTACGACGACCAACGCCGGTGTCCCGGTCGAGAGTGACGAGCATTCGCTCTCCGTGGGGCCGGACGGACCAGTGCTGCTCCAGGACCACTACCTCATCGAGAAGATGGCCCAGTTCAACCGCGAACGGGTGCCCGAGCGGGTGGTGCACGCCAAGGGCAGCGGGGCGTACGGGTTCTTCGAGGTGACGAACGATGTCAGCCAGTTCACCAAGGCGGACCTCTTCCAGCCGGGCCGGCGCACGGAGATGCTGGCCCGCTTCTCGACGGTCGCGGGCGAGCAGGGCTCGCCGGACACCTGGCGCGACCCGCGCGGCTTCGCGCTGAAGTTCTACACCGAGTACGGCAACTACGACCTGGTCGGGAACAACACGCCGGTCTTCTTCGTGCGGGACGCGAGCAAGTTCCAGGACTTCATCCGGTCGCAGAAGCGCCGCCCGGACAGCGGGCTGCGCGACCACGACATGCAGTGGGACTTCTGGACGCTGTCGCCCGAGTCGGCGCACATGGTCACCTGGCTGATGGGCGACCGCGGCATCCCGAAGACGTACCGGCACATGAACGGCTACGGCTCGCACACGTACATGTGGGTCAACGGCGGCGGCGAGCGGTTCTGGATCAAATACCACATCAAGACCGACCAGGGCATCGACTTCCTGACGCAGGAGGAGGCGGACCGGCTCGCGGGCGAGGACGGCGACCTGCACCGCCGCGACCTGTACGCATCGATCGCGGCCGGCGACGCGCCCACGTGGACGATGTACGTCCAGGTGATGCCGTTCGACGACGCGCCGGACTACCGCTTCAACCCGTTCGACCTGACCAAGGTGTGGCCGCACGGCGACTACCCGCTGGTCGAGGTCGGCCGGATGACGCTGGACCGCAACCCCGAGGACTTCTTCGTCCACATCGAGCAGGCCGCGTTCGAGCCGTCCAACATGGTGCCGGGCATCGGCCCGTCGCCGGACAAGATGCTGCTGGGCCGGCTCTTCTCCTACCCGGACACCCACCGCTACCGCATCGGCCCGAACTACATGCAGCTGCCGCCCAACCGCCCGCACTCGGCGGTCAACTCGTACGCGAAGGACGGCCCGATGCGCTACGAGCCGTCCAACGCGGCCCGCCCGTACGCGCCGAACTCGTACGGCGGTCCGGCGGCCGACACGCAGAACTTCGGCGACCCGGCCGGGTGGTACGCGGCGGGCGAGATGGTGCGCGAGGCGTACAAGCTGCGCCGCGATGACGACGACTGGGGGCAGGCGGGCACCCAGGTGCGGCACGTACTGGACGACGCGGCGCGCGGGCGGCTGGTGGACAACGTCGCCGGGCACCTGTCGAAGGGCGTGAGCCGTCCGGTGCTTCAGCGGGCCCTGCAGTACTGGCGCAACGTGGACAAGGCGGTCGGCGACCGGATCGCCGCGCGGTTCAACGGCGGCTGACCAGCGGCGGAAGAGCGGAACGGCCGTGGCCCCCCGCCAGGAGGCGGGGGGCCACGGCGTTGCGGCGCAGGCCGTCCGTCAGTCGAAGTCCTCGAATCCGTCCGGCCGTCCGTTGCTGCCGCCCGCACCGGACGACGGGGAGACGGGAGGCGACTCCGGAGTCTGCGTGGGCGTCCGCGACGGCGTGTGGGACGGCAGCTTCGAGGGCGTCTGCGACGGCGACTTCGAAGGCGTCTGCGACGGGGTCTGCGACGGCGTCTGGGACGGGGTCTGGGACGGCGTCTGCGAGGGAGGGTTGCTCGGCGGCGGGGTGTTGGTCGGGGGCACCCCGGCGCCGAGGTCCGTGTCGAGGTCGAACTTCTCCCCGGTGTTCTCACCGATCGCGGCGGCCGTGTACGTGGCCCAGACCTCGGCCGGGTAGCCGCCGCCGTTGACGCGCCCGCCGCCGCCGGTGCCCTTGAGCGTGACCTGCTTGCCGCCCTTGGCCTCCTCGCCGAACATGCCGACCGCGGTGACCAGCTTCGGCGTGTAGCCGACGAACCACGCCGACTTGTTGTCGTCGGAGGTGCCGGTCTTGCCCGCCGCCTGGTAGTCGGTGCTGCCGATCGCGGACTTGGCCGTACCGTCGTTGACCACGCCGCGCAGGACGGAGGTGACGGTGTCGGCGGTTTCGCGGGTCAGCACCTGGGAGCCGACGGGGTCGGGCAGCTCGGTCTCCTGCGCGCCGTGCTGGGCCTTGACGACCAGGGCCGGGTCGACCTTCTTGCCGTGGTTGTCGAGGGTGGCGTAGGCGCCGGCCATCTGGAGCGGGCTGGCGCCCATGGTGCCGAGCGTCATGGCGGGCCGGACCGGGAACTTGTCGTTCAGGCCCATGCCGACGGCCGTCTTCTTGACCTCGTCCAGGCCCGCGTCCACGCCCATCTGCGCGAAGACGGCGTTGACGGAGTTGTTCGTGGCCTGCTGGACGCTGATCTTGCCGTACGGGTGCTCGTCCTCGTTGGGCGGGGCGAACCCGACGGGGCCGTTCTTGCCCACGACCGGACGGCGGTTGCGCCCGTCGTAGATGGTGTCGGGCGTGATCGGCAGGCCGGCCTGGGTCTTGGCGTGGTTCTCCAGGGCGGAGGCGAAGACCAGGGGCTTGAACGTGGAGGCGGGCTGGAAGTCGGCCCGCGTGGCGTTGTTCATGTAGTGCTTGGTGTAGCCCGCGCCGCCGTACATCGCCAGGACGTGGCCGGTCGCGGGGTCGACCGAGACGGCGCCGAGCTGGGCGTCCCGGTCCGCCTTGCGGCGGGTCGGGTCGAGGCGGTCGGTGAGCTTGTTCTTGACCGCCTTCTCCAGCTCCTGCTGCTTCTTCTTGTCGATGCCCAGGGTGATGGTCCAGCCGCCGGCGTACAGTTCCTTCTCGTCGACGCCCTTGGCGATCAGTTCCCGGTTGGCGGCGTCGATGAAGTAGCCGACCTGTCCGGCCACTCCGGGCATCGGCTTCGGCTTGATGGGCTTCTGGAACGTCTGCTTCTGCCGGTCGGCGGCGTCGAGCCACGTCATCTCGACCATGTTGTCGAGCGTGTACGCCCAGCGCTCCTGCACCCGCTTCTGGCCCGCGGGGGAGGCGATGGCCCAGTCGTACTGGCTGGGCGCCTGGAGCAGGGAGGCCAGGTAGGCGCCCTGGCTGACGGTCAGCTTGTCGACGTCGACGCCGTAGTACGCCTGCGCCGCGGCCTGGATGCCGTACGCGCCGCGGCCGTAGTAGCTGGTGTTCATGTAGCCGGCGAGGATGTCGTCCTTGCTCAGCTTGTTGTCCACCTTGAGGGAGATGACGATCTCCTGGAGCTTGCGGCTGACCGTCTGCTCCTGGCTCAGGTAGTAGTTCTTGACGTACTGCTGGGTGATCGTGGAGCCGCCCTGCTTGCCCTGGCCCCTGACGGTGTTGAGGACGCCGCGCAGGGTGCCCTTCAGGTCGACGCCGGAGTCCTGGTAGAAGGTCTTGTTCTCGGCCGCGACGAAGGCGTGCTGGACGTGCTTGGGGATCTGGTCGATCTTCACGGTCTCGCGGTTCACCGCGTTCTCCGCGCCCTTGCGGGCCATGATCGTGCCGTCGGCGTACTTGTAGACGTTGCTCTGGCTCGTGGCCTGGAAGTTGCCCTCGTCGGGCACGTCCACGTACAGGTACAGCCCGACGAAGCCGAGGATGCCCAGCAGGCACACGCCGAGGAAGGCCCCGAGGAGCTTCTTCCAGGTGAAGAAGCGGCGTATGCCCCCCTTCTTGCCCTTCGGCTTCGCCCGGCGCTTACGCCCCTGAGCCGCTCGCCTCGCGTCCGCTCGCCCCATCGCTCCCGCAACTCCAGTCGTTCCGCCCCCAATAACTCAGCTCACGAAGCTAACACCGCATCTGTCAACAAATGCTCATCGATCAAGGCTTTTCCTGACGTGACAAAGAGCACCCGAACCGGGGGAACCGTCCGGTGAGGATGCCGTATCCGTCTGAGAGCCCTCTTAAAGTGCTATCACTTTGCTAAGCTGGCGTAAGCACAGTCGATCCGCACGGATCCGGCCACGGCACAGCCGTGCGGCGACCCGGCGCGGATCACGGGGATTCTCACGAGGAACGGGGAGAAAACATGACCGACCAGACTCCGGCCGGCGGCACCGACGGGACCGGCGGCGGGACGCAGCTCGCGGCGGACGCC
Organism: Streptomyces sp. CB02923; assembly: GCF_001905005.1. Lineage (GTDB taxonomy): Bacteria > Actinomycetota > Actinomycetes > Streptomycetales > Streptomycetaceae > Streptomyces. The sequence continues at coordinate 865,506 of NZ_LWKZ01000001.1, forward strand.
CCCGACATGCCCCGCCCGCAGGTCCGCGAGACGGTGGCGCACAGCATCCCGGGCGGCCTGGGCCTGCTGCTCACCGTCCTCGGCGTGTTCGCCGGGCTCGGCATGATCATCGGTGGCGGCGTGCTCGCCTCGGGCGGCAACCAGCCGGTGGGCGTGCCGATGATCATCGTCGGTGTCCTTCTGCTGGTGGGCTCGCTGTTCTGCATGACGGGCGTGAAGATGGTCGCCCCCGGCGAGGCCCGGGTCATCCAGCTCTTCGGCCGCTACGTCGGCACCATCCACGAGGACGGCCTGCGCTGGGTGAACCCGCTGACCGCCGACCGCAAGATCTCCACCCGCGTCCGCAACCACGAGACCGCGGTCCTGAAGGTCAACGACGCGTACGGCAACCCGATCGAGCTGGCCTCCATCGTGGTGTGGCAGGTCGAGGACACCGCGCAGGCGCTGTTCGAGGTCGACGACTTCCTGGAGTTCGTCGCCACCCAGACCGAGGCGGCGGTGCGGCACATCGCCATCGAGTACCCGTACGACGCGCACGACGAGGACGCGCTGTCGCTGCGCGGCAACGCCGAGGAGATCACCGAGAAGCTGGCCGTCGAACTGACCGCGCGGGTGCAGGCCGCGGGCGTACGGATCATCGAGTCCCGCTTCAGCCACCTCGCGTACGCCCCTGAGATCGCCTCGGCGATGCTCCAGCGGCAGCAGGCCGGCGCGGTCGTGGCGGCCCGCCAGCAGATCGTCGAGGGTGCGGTCGGCATGGTCGAGCAGGCGCTGGCCCGCATCAACGAGCAGGGCATCGTGGAACTGGACGAGGAGCGGAAGGCTGCCATGGTCAGCAACCTGATGGTGGTGCTGTGCGGTGACCGGGCCGCCCAGCCCGTACTGAACACCGGCTCCCTCTACCAGTGAGCGAGGGCGGCTCCCGGGACGCGCCCCGGGACGCCCCCGGGGCCGCCGGGCCCGCGGACGGCGGCCAGGCGGCGCAGCGGCGGGCGCAGCGGCGCAAGCAGATGCTGCTGCGGCTCGATCCGCTGGTGCACGACGCGCTCGCCCGCTGGGCCGACGACGAGCTGCGCAGCGCCAACGCCCAGGTCGAGTTCCTGCTGCGCAAGGCCCTGGCGGACGCGGGGCGGCTGCCGAAGGGCGCGGGCGGGATGCCCCGCCGGGGGCGGCCGCCGAAGGCCGTGGAGCCGGCGGCCGACGGGGAGCCGGAGCCTCCGGAGGGGGCCGGTCCGGGCGGGTGACGACGGAAGCAGCCGGAGGTCCGGCCCGTTCGCGGGCGGGGCCTCCGGCTGCTTACGGCCCGGGTATACACCACAGGTATACACACCATGTAGAGTGCTCCGCATGTCCTACCGGGGCAGTCTCGGGCGCCCTGCGCGGCCCCAGGGCGCGCCCCGGCCGGCGGAGCCCCGGCCCCGCCGCCCGGACCGCCCCTGTCCGCACTTCCGGAGGCCCTCTTATGACCCCGGCCGGTTCCCTCCTCAAGGCCAGCGCCCTGCACAAGGCGTACGGCTCGACCCACGCGCTCGACGGCGCCGAGTTCTCCATCCACCCCGGCGAGGTCGTCGCCGTCATGGGCCCCTCCGGCTCCGGCAAGTCGACCCTGCTGCACTGCCTCGCCGGCATCGTCCGCCCGGACTCCGGCAGCGTGCTCTACGGCTCCCGCGACCTGACGCAGATGAGCGACGCGCAGCGCAGCGCCCTGCGCCGCGCCGACTTCGGCTTCGTCTTCCAGTTCGGGCAGCTCGTCCCCGAACTGACCTGCGTGGAGAACGTGGCCCTGCCGCTGCGCCTGAACGGCGTCAAGCGCAAGGAGGCCGAGGAGCGCTCCCTGGAGTGGCTGGAGCGGCTGGAGGTCGGCGCGGTACGGGACAAGCGGCCCGGCGAGGTCTCCGGCGGCCAGGGCCAGCGCGTCGCGGTGGCCCGCGCCCTCGCCGCCCGGCCCCGCGTGATCTTCGCCGACGAACCCACCGGCGCCCTGGACTCCCTCAACGGCGAACGCGTCATGACCCTGCTGACCGAAGCGGCCCGCGACACCAGCGCCGCCGTCGTCCTGGTCACCCACGAGGCCCGGGTCGCCGCCTACTCCGACCGCGAGATCGTCGTCCGCGACGGCCAGGCCCGGGAAATGGCGGGCACCTCATGACCGCCGTCGACCACCGCCCCGCGGACCACGACGAGCAGCAGGGCAAGGCCCCGGCCGGCCTCGCCGTCTGGTTCCGCGACCTCGTCATGGGCATGCGCTTCGCCGTCGCCAGCGGCCGCGAGGGCTGGGCCCGTACGGCACTGACCGCCATCGGCGTCGGCCTCGGCGCGGCCCTGCTGCTGGGCGCCGCCTCCGTACCGACCCTGCTGCAACACCGCAGCGACCGCGGCACCGCACGCCAGATCGTCATGTCGGAACACGAGGCGAAGCGCTCCGACAGCACCGTCCTCTACGAGAACCTGGGCTCCAAGTTCCGCGGCACCGACGTGGACGGCGTCCTGCTGCGCCCGGAAGGCGGCAGCCCGGCGCTGCCGCCCGGCGTGGACCGGATGCCGGGTCCCGGCGAGATGGTGGTCTCGCCCGTCCTGAAGAAGCTCCTGGAGTCCCCGGACGGCGAACTGCTGCGCGACCGGCTCCCGTGGCGCGTGGTGGGCACCATCGGCGACGAGGGCCTGGTCGGGCCCGCCGAGCACCGCTACTACGCGGGCAGCGCCAGTCTCACCCTCGATCCGGGGAGCGGCGGCGGCGTCGCCCGCACCACCGGGTTCGGCGACAGCCTCCAGTCGCGGCCCATGGACCCGGTCCTGCTCGTCCTGATCCTCGTGGGCTGCGTCGTCCTGCTGATGCCGGTGGCCATCTTCATCGCCACCGCCGTCCGCTTCGGCGGTGAGCGCCGCGACCGGCGGCTGGCCGCGCTGCGCCTGGTGGGCGCCGACAACCGCATGACGCGCCGGATCGCCGCGGGCGAGGCGCTGCTCGGCTCGCTCTTCGGGCTGGCCGTGGGCGTCGGGCTGTTCCTCTTCGGGCGGCAGTTCATCGACAAGCTGGACATCAGCAGCCTCAACGCCTTCCCCGCCGACCTGACGCCGGTCCCCGCGCTGGCCGTCCTGATCGCGCTGGCCGTCCCGGCGTCGGCCGTCGCGGTCTCGCTCTTCGCGCTGCGCGGCGTCGCCATCGAGCCGCTGGGCGTCGTCCGCAACGCCGTCCCGCGCCGGCGCCGGCTGTGGTGGCGGCTGCCGATCCCGCTCATCGGGCTGGCGCTGCTGGCGATGTACGGCACGGTCGACAAGGACACGAAGTCCATCAACCCGTACCAGATCGGCGGCGGCGCGGTCCTGACGCTGCTGGGCCTGACCATGCTGCTGCCCTGGCTGGTGGAAGCGGTCGTGACGCGGCTCAACGGCGGCCGGGTCCCGTGGCAGCTGGCCACCCGCCGGCTCCAGCTGAGCAGCAGCAGTGCGGCCCGCGCGGTCAGCGGCATCACCGTCGCCGTGGCCGGTGCCATCGCGCTGCAGATGCTGTTCGCGGCCGTCGGCAGCGACTACCGGGAGAGAACCGGGCAGGACTCCTCCCGGGCGCAGCTCCAGGTCATGCTGCCGGCCCGGGACGGCGCCGCCACGGAGAAGATGATCGACGAGTTCAAGCACACCAAGGGCGTCAGCGGTGTCATCGCCACCGTCAGCTCGCAGATCCTGTCCGCCAAGGGAGAGCGCAACGAAGGCGGCTACCCGCTGAGCACCTCCGTCTCGGTCGGCTCCTGCGCGACCCTGCAGGAGATCGCCCGGCCGGGCGGCACGTGCAAGGACGGCGACGTCTTCGTGATCAAGGGCGGGGCCGGCTCCTTCACCGACGAGGACCTGCCCAAGGTCGTGCACCCCGGCGGCACGGTGCTCCTCAACGACTTCGACGAGGACGGCAAGCGGGTGGGCAAGCCCAGGCCCTGGACCCTGCCCCGGACGATCCGCACGGTCGACGCCCGGCCGGACCCGAGCGGCGAGCAGGTCACCGGCCTGTACGCCACCCTGGGAGCGGTCGACATGGCGAAGCTGGCCCGTCCCACGGCCAGGGCCATGATCCGGCTGGACCCGGCCGTCCCGGACGCCGCCGAGTACGCCCGCAACACCGCGGCCCGCACCGACCTGGCATCCACCGTCTTCCAGCTGTCGGACAGCAAGGAGGACCCGCGCTACGTGACCGTGCGCCGGGGCCTGATGATCGCGTCCATCGCGACCATGACGCTGATCGCCGCCAGCATGCTGGTCACCACCCTGGAGCAGCTGCGCGAACGCCGCCGCCTGCTGTCGGTCCTGGTGGCCTTCGGCACCCGGCGCGGCACGCTCGCCTGGTCGGTGCTGTGGCAGACCGCCATCCCCATGGCCCTGGGCCTGGTGCTCGCGGTGGCCGGTGGTCTCGGACTCGGCCGGGTGCTGCTGATGCTGGCGGACAAGAGCGGCGTCGCCTGGTCGGCGGTGTGGCCGCTGCCCCTGGTCGGAGGCGGCCTGGTGGTACTCGTGACGCTGCTGAGCATGCCGCCGCTGTGGCGCATGATGCGTGCGGACGGGCTGCGTACGGAGTGACCCGGCGCCGGTGCCCCGGGGTCCGTACCACGGGCCCCGGGGCACCGGCGGTGCTATGCACGACGCGTATACACCACGGCTGTAGCGACGAAGTAAGGTGGTCGGCATGTCAATCGGTCATACGCTTCTTGGCCTCCTGGAGTCCGGGCCCCGCCATGGCTACGACCTCAAGCGGGCGTTCGACGAGCACTTCGGCCACGATCGCCCCCTGCATTACGGACAGGTCTACTCGACCATGTCCCGCCTGCTGAAGAACGGCCTCGTCGAGGTGGACGGCGTCGAGGCGGGCGCCGGCCCGGAGCGCAAGCGCTACGCCATCACGGACGCCGGCGTCACCGACGTCGCCCAGTGGCTGGCCCGGCCCGAGAAGCCCGAGCCGTACCTCCAGTCGACGCTGTACACGAAGGTCGTGATGGCCCTGCTCACCGGCCGGGACGCCGCCGAACTGCTGGACTCCCAGCGCGCCGAGCACCTGCGCCTGATGCGCGGCCTGACCGAGCGCAAGCGCAGGGGCGACCTCGCCGACCAGCTCATCTGCGACCACGCGCTGTTCCACCTGGAGGCCGACCTGCGCTGGCTCGAACTGACCGCCGCCCGCCTGGACAAGCTGGCCGCGGTGATCCGCCCGTGACGCCCGCGGGATCGCTGCTGGCCGCCGAGGGCCTGCACAAGGCGTTCGGCCAGACCGCCGCGCTGGACGGGGTGGACTTCTCCATCCACCCCGGTGAGGTCGTCGCCGTCATGGGCCCCTCCGGCTCCGGCAAGTCGACCCTGCTGCACTGCCTGGCGGGCATCGTCCTGCCGGACTCCGGCAGTGTCCGCTACGGCGACCACGACGTGACGCAGCTCAGCGACGCGCAGCGCAGCGCCCTGCGCCGCGCCGACTTCGGCTTCGTCTTCCAGTTCGGGCAGCTCGTCCCGGAACTGACCTGCCTGGAGAACGTCGCCCTGCCGCTGCGCCTGAACGGCGTCAAGCGCAAGGAGGCGCAGCGGCACGCCCGCGAGTGGCTGGAGCGCCTGGAGGTCGAGGACACCGAAGGCAAGCGGCCCGGCGAGGTCTCCGGCGGCCAGGGCCAGCGCGTCGCGGTGGCCCGCGCCCTCGCCGCCCGGCCCCGCGTGATCTTCGCCGACGAACCCACCGGCGCCCTGGACTCCCTCAACGGCGAACGCGTCATGACCCTCCTGACCGACGCCGCCCGCGACACCAATGCCGCCGTCGTCCTGGTCACCCACGAATCCCGGGTCGCCGCCTACTCCGACCGCGAGATCGTCGTCCGCGACGGCAAGGTGAAGGACATGCTGGCGGGCCTGATATGAGCCTGCCCGACCCTTCGGCCCGGTCCGGCGCGGGAGGGGCCCGCGCCCCGATCGGCACCGCCGGATGACCTTGCTCGGCCCCCGTACGAAGGGCGGGTCCGCCGGTCCTGGCAAAAGCGGCACCCGGCGTCCCGCGCACCCGGCCCCGCCCGGCCCGCCTCCCGCCGGCCCGGTCGCCTGGGCCCGCGACCTGGCCACCGGGCTGCGCTTCGCCGCGGGCGGCGGCCGCGAAGGCTGGATCCGTACGGCGCTGACCGCCGTCGGCGTCGGCCTCGGCGTCGCCGTCCTGCTGCTCGGCGCGTCCGCACCGTCCCTGCTCGATTCCTGGCACGGCCGGGAGAAGGCCCGCGAGAACCTGGGGCAGGCGAACGAGCCGCGCCCCGCCGACGACACGCTGCTGTACGCCCACGCCGACACCCGCTACCACCACCAGAACATCCGCGGCCGGCTCGTCAAGCCCGACGGGACGCGTCCGCCGGCTCCGCCGGGCGTCGCCGCCCTGCCGGGCCCGGGGACCATGCTGGCCTCCCCCGCCCTCAAGGAGCTGCTGGACTCGCCCGGCGGCACGGCCCTGCGCGAACGGCTCCCGTACCGCGTGGTGGGCACCATCGGCGACGACGGACTGCAAGGCCCCGCCGAACTGACGTATCTCGCGGGCAGCTCCGCGCTGACCGAACGGCTCGGGGCCGGCCGCATCGACCACTTCGGGTCGGCATTCGAACGGCGCCCGATGCGGGCCCCCGCGGTGGTGCTGGTGATCATGACGTGTGTGGCGCTGCTGACGCCGGTCATGGTCTTCATCGGCACCTCCGTACGGTTCGGCAACGAGCGCCGCGAACTCCGGCTCGCCGCGCTGCGCCTGGTCGGCGCCGACATCCGCACGACCCGGCGGATCGCCGCCGGGGAGGCGCTGCTCGGCTCGCTGGCGGGCCTGGTGCTGGGCGCCGCATTCTTCCTCGGGGGGCGGCAGTTCGCCTCGGTGGTGACCCTGTGGGACATCAACGTCTTCCCGTCGGACATCACCCCGGACCCGCTGCTGGCCACGCTGGTCGCGGTGCTGGTGCCGTCCGCCGCCGTGCTGGTGACGCTGTTCGCGCAGCGCGGTGTGACGGTCGAGCCGCTGGGCGTCGTCCGCAACCGGCCGCCCGTACGGCGCCGCCTGTGGTGGCGGCCGCTGGTACCGCTGGCCGGGGCCGGGCTGCTGGTGACCGTCTCGCGGGACGTCGACCGGGTGGACAGCCCGTTGAACACGGCCCGCCTCGCCATCGGCGCGACCCTGCTGCTGCTCGGCGTCACGGCGTTGCTGCCGTGGCTGGCCGACGCGGTGGTGCGGCGGCTGCGCGGCGGCCCGGTGCCCTGGCAGCTGGCCACCCGGCGGCTCCAGCTGAACAGCGGGGCGGCCACCCGCGCGGTCGGCGGCATCACCGTCGCGGTCGCCGGGGCCATCGCCGTCCACATGACCTTCACCGGGATGCAGGCCGGGTTCGCCGAGAGCTACACCCGCACCGGCCGCCCGGTGGTCGAGATCACCGGGGGCACCAGCGGCTGGGAGCAGACCCGGAGCGCGCTCGCGGCGCTGCGCGGCGCCGAGGGGGTGGGCCGGGCGGACGGCACCATCGAGTCCTCGGTGGCGGCCGCGGGCGACCGGGGCCGGCTGATGGACGGCAGCGACTTCCGCGTGACGGACAGCGTGTTCGCCACGGTCGGTGACTGCGCCGCGCTGGCCCGGCTGGCCGAGGTCGGCCCCTGCCGGGACGGCGACGTCTTCCTCACCGACAACCTGCGGGACCGCGCCGTCGCGAAACCGGGTGCCCGGCTCAACCTCGACCCGCCCGAGGGCTCCGGCCCCGGCCGCCCGCCGCAGCTGTGGACGCTGCCCGCCACGGCCCGCACCGTGCTCGCGCGCACGGACAGCGACGACCTGCCGGTCCACGGCATCCTGATCACCCCGTCCGCGGTCGACGTGCACCGGATGTACCGGCCCCTGATGCACCTGACGGTCCGCTACGACCCCGCCGTACCGGACGCGGTGGAACACATCCGTACCGCCGCGGCGCGCGTCAACCCGTCGATGGGCGTGGTCCCGCTGGCCGAGAACCGGCACGACGGGCAGTACGACAGCCTGCGCACCGGGCTGTTCATCGGCGCGGTGATCACCCTGCTGCTGATCGGCGCGGGCCTGGTGATCTCCACCGTGGAGCAGCTCCACGAGCACCGGCGGCTGCTGTCGGTGCTGGACGCGTTCGGCACCCGGCGCGCGACGCTGGGCTGGTCGGTCCTGTGGCAGACCGCGATCCCCGTCGCCCTGGGCCTGGTGCTCGCCGTCGGTGGCGGGCTGGCGCTGGGCACGCTGCTGCTGTGGATGATCGACAGCGCGGTGTTCGTGGACTGGCCGGTGGTGGCGGGGATGGCGGGCGCCGGTGCCGCGGTGATCCTGCTGGTGACGGTGCTCAGCCTGCCGCCGCTGTGGCGGATGATGCGGCCGGACGGCCTACGGACGGAGTGAACACACGTGGTGGACGAGCCCCGACGGCACCTGGTCGGGCGCTGGTGCCGCGACCTCGCCATGGGCGTACGGTTCGCGGTCGGCGGCGGCCGGGAGGGCTGGATCCGTACGTCGCTGACCGCGCTCGGCGTGGGGCTGGGCGTCGCGGTCCTGCTGATCGCCGCCGCCGTCCCGCAGGCCGTCGGCACCGCCGTCGCCCGCGACCAGGCCCGCTCCGACACGTTCGGCGTGGTCACCGCCGCCACGGCCCGCACCCTGCTGGTCTCCGACACCGACACGGCCTACCGCGGACAGTCCGTCCGCGGGCGCCTGGTGCGGCCCGACGGGGACCGGCCCGCCACCCCGCCCGGCGTGCCGCGGCTCCCGGGACCCGGCGAGATGGTCGTCTCGCCCGCCCTCGCGGACCTGCTGTCCTCCTCGGACGGCGCGGACCTGCGCGACCGCTTCAAGGGCGTCCGTACGGTGGGGCGGATCGGCACGGACGGGCTGACCGGGCCGGACGAACTGGCGTACTACCAAGGGTCGGACCGGCTCACCGGCCCCCATGGAGGCACCACGCGGATCGCCGCCTTCGGACAGGTCCCCGACGGCGCCCTGCCCGTCACCAATCCCCAGCTGCTGCTGGCGATCCTCGTCGGCAGCGTGGCACTGCTCGCCCCCGTGGCCGTGTTCATCGCCGCCGCGGTGCGCTTCGGCGGGGAACGCCGGGACCGACGGCTGGCGGCGCTGCGCCTGGTGGGCACCGACCGCGCCACGACCCGGCGGATCGCGGCCGGCGAGGCGCTGGCCGGGGCGCTGCTGGGCCTGCTCACCGGCGCCGTCGTCTTCCTGGCCGCCCGCTACCCGCTGTCGGGGATACGGGTGCTGGACTTCGGGGTCTTCCCCTCCGACGTCGTACCGGACCCGCTGCTGGCCGCCCTCGTGGCGCTGGCCGTCCCGGCCTGCTCGGTCGGCGTCGCGCTGCTGACGATGCGCCGGATCACCGTCGAACCGCTCGGCGTGACCCGGTCGGCGCCGCCGGTGCGGCGCCGTCTGTGGTGGCGGCTGCTGCTGCCCGCGGCGGGCGTCGCGCTGCTGTGGCCCATGGCGGCCGGCCACACGGCGATCGTGGGCGACGCGGCCGGGGCCCAGGTGGTCGCGGGCACCTCGCTGCTCCTGCTGGGCGTCGCGGCGCTGCTGCCGTGGCTGCTGGACGCCGTCGTCTCCCGGACCGGCGCGGGCGGCAGCCCGTCCTGGCAGCTGGCGGTGCGGCGGCTCCAGTTGAGCACCACCGCGGCGGCCCGCTCGGTCAGCGGTATCACCGTGGCGGTCGCCGGAGTCGTCGCGGTGCAGCTGCTGCTGGCCGGTATCCAGACCAACGACCTGCCGGACCAGCTCCGGCCGTCCGACAGGCACCAGATGATGGTCGCCGCCCGGCAGGGAGAGCTGCCGTCGGCCGGCGCTCACGAGATGTACCGGAAGCTGCGGGAGACGCCGGGCGTGCGGAGCGCGTACGGCGCACTGCTCAGCAGCGCGGGCCCGCTGCCGTCCGGCAGCCGCCGGGCCGCCGCGGAATCCGGCCCTGACGCGGTGCCCGACCCGCCTCCCTACCGGCTGACCGTGGCCGACTGCGACACCCTTCGCCGCATGGTCCGCGCCGACCGGTGCGCCGACGGCGACGTGTTCTACACCCCTCCCACGGCTGTACGGGAGGACGGCACGGAAACCGGCCTGCCCGCCCCCGACGCACCCCCGGCCCCCCACTCCGGCACCCGGCTGGCCGTCTCCCCGGACGCCGGGGGCCGCCCCGCCGCCTGGACGGTCCCGCGCACCGCGCACACCGTCGGCACGCTCCCCAACTACTTCTCCCTGCACGACGCCAACATCCTCGCCACCCCGGGCGCTCTGGACCCCGCGCTGCTGCGGGACCCCACCGCCGAGGCCGAGATCCACCTCGACCCGGACCGGCCGGAAGCCGTCGAATACGTACGCAACACCGCGGCGCAGATCGACCCGCGACTGGCCGTCATGGCGCTGGGCGAGGGCCTGAACGGCCGGAGCGAGGCCGGGCTGTTCGACATCGTCGGTGCGGCGCTCCAGGCCGGCGGGATGGCGGTGCTGTGCCTCATCGGGGCGGGCCTGCTCATCTCCGTACTGGAGCAACTGCGCGAACGCAGGCTGCTGTTGTCGGCCCTCGACGCCTTCGGGACGCCACGCCGCACACTCGGCCGGTCGGTGCTGTGGCAGACCGCCATCCCCGTCGTCCTCGGCCTGGCCCTCGCCGTCGGCTGCGGACTGGGCGTCGGCCTCCTGCTGCTGCGCCTGGTGAACAAGCCGGCGCTGCCGGACTGGACCGGCATCGCGGCCCTCACCGGCACGGCCGGCGCGGTGATCCTCGCGGTGACCGCGCTCAGCCTGCCGCTGCTGTGGCGGCTGATGCGGCCGGAGGGACTGCGGACGGAGTAGCAGGGGCAGGGCCGTCAAGGACGCGTGCGCGCGGCCCGGTCACGTCCGGGTGCGTGGTCGTACGGATGTGCCGTCGGGCGGTGGCAGCCGTACGGCCGGGTTCACCCGGCGATCCGTACCGGAAGGTCCTTCATCGCCTCGCGCAGCGCGGCCGCGAACTCCTCGAACTCGCCCTGGCGTGCCGCCCCCGACCGCATGGCCAGCGCGATGCGCCGGGACGGCGCCGGGTCGGCGAAGTACCCGGTCGTCAGCTGGTCGTTGCGGGCCGTCTCGACGCGCAGCGCGGTGCGCGGCAGCAGGGTGACACCCAGGCCGCCCGCGACCAGCTGCACCAGCGTCGACAGGCCCGCCGCGCTGGTTGTCACCGGCGCGCCTTCCACGCGGCCCGCCTCCCGGCAGATGTCCAGCGCCTGGTCGCGCAGGCAGTGCCCCTCGTCAAGCAGCAGCAGGTCCATCTCCTTGAGCGCCTCGCGCGGGATGTCCCCGCGCCCGCCCAGCCAGTGGTCCTTCGGCGCGACCAGCACGAAGTCCTCGTCGAACAGCGGGATTTCGGTGACCGTCGGAGCGCCGAGCGGCACGGCGAGCAGCAGCAGGTCCAGCCGCCCCTGCTGGAGGCCGTCCAGCAGCGAGCCGGTCTGCTCCTCGTGGACCTGGAGCTCCAGGTCGGGGTAGGTGTCGTGCACCAGCCGCAGGACGGTCGGCAGCAGGTACGGGGCGACGGTCGGGATCACCCCGAGCCGCAGCACGCCGGTGAACGGCGCACGGGCCGCCTCGGCCTCCTCCATGAGGTCACCCACCGCTTCCAGGACGGTACGGGCGCGGGCGGCGATCCGCTCCCCGGCGGGCGAGAGCAGGACCTTGCGCGTCGTGCGCTCCAGCAGCTGCACCCCGAGGGCTTCCTCCAGCGCGGATACGGCGCCGGACAGCGCGGGCTGGCTCATGCCGATCTCCGCCGCGGCCTCCCGGAAGTGCAGGTGTTCGGCCACGGCGGCAAAGGCCCGCAGCTGCGCCAGACTGGGCTGCCGCGGCCGGGTCCCGGGATTCGTGGGGGATGCCACCGATAGCCACCTCCGATCAGAGTGATCCAGTCTAATGGCGTGGAGGCGCCTGCCGCGGGGGAGGACTTTTCGGGGGTCCGGGGCCGACGGCGGGCCGGACAATTGCCGCACGGCGTTACCGGCCGGTTTGGGTGTGGTGGCACGGCGGCGGGTTTCGGGGTGGATGTCCGAGGGAGCCTGCCGTGCGGCGTCACGCGGCGCATTCCACGGGCGGGGATTCCCCGTCCCCTCATTTCGGCGTTCACCACGGGATTGCGGACCGGCCGACCGGTCGGGATTCCCCGGACACGGCACCGCATTTCGACCGCGGAGCGCGGCCCGCCGCGCGCGGCCATGCCGTCGGCGACGCCGCCGCGGATAGGGCGTCGCGCGGATACGGACCGTCCCCGAAACCCGCGCCGCCGGCTTTCCGGCGACTGCAATCAACCACGATCCGGACGGCGGCAGCCGGCGCCGATTTTCCGGCGCACCGGCTGCCACCAGCACCGTTCATCAGGCCCTGGGCCTGGACCGGCCGAAATCCGCCCGCTGTCGCGGTGTCCCCGGCCGGTGGGGCGACGCTTACTTCCCGGCGTTCCGGTCTTACTTTCCGGCGTTCTGGTACGCCTCACGGATATCGGCCGACACACGGCCGCGCTCGTTCACCTCGTAACCGTTGTCCTTGGCCCAGGCGCGGATCTTCGCGGTCTCGCCCGAACCCGAACCCGAACCCGAAGCGGAGCCCGCCTTGCGCGACCCGGCACCCGTCTTCATACGCCCGGTGCGGCGGCCGGCCTTCAGGAAGGGGCCGATCGCCTCCAGCAGCTTGTCGTAGCTGTCCGGGGCGAGGTCGACCTCGTATGCAATACCGTCGACCGCGAGGGAGTGCGTGGCGACCTCCGCGGATTCTTCGCCGGTGAGGTCATCCGTGTAAATAGTGACGATCTTCTGTGCCATGCGGGTGATTGTACGTCTCACGGCTCGCCATGGGGCGAATCTTTGGCGAGGTGCACGAACCGGGGAACATCGTTTCGGAGATAGCCGGTGGATTCCCTAGATTCCCGCCCCTTTTCGACCGATCCGGCATTGTTGTGCACGAGCGTCCGTACATCACGACGGCCGGGACCGCCCGCGGAGCGCGCCACCCCCGCTCCGGCGACTGATAGCCAGCACCGATCAACGCGGCATGATCTGGCTATTTCCCCGATCAATGACCCCTGTGGCACTGTAGGGAACCGTCCAACCCCTCGCGTAAGCCCCTCAACAGGACTTACGGCACACGAAGGAGAGCACGTGCTCACTGTCGGTGACAAGTTCCCCGAGTTCGATCTGACCGCCTGCGTGTCGCTGGAGAGCGGCAAGGAGTTCGACCAGATCAACCACAAGACCTACGAAGGCAAGTGGAAGATCGTCTTCGCGTGGCCCAAGGACTTCACCTTCGTGTGCCCGACGGAGATCGCCGCCTTCGGCAAGCTGAACGACGAGTTCGCCGACCGCGACGCCCAGGTCCTCGGCTTCTCCGGTGACTCCGAGTTCGTGCACCACGCCTGGCGCAAGGACCACCCGGACCTGACCGACCTGCCCTTCCCGATGCTCGCCGACTCCAAGCACGAGCTCATGCGCGCGCTCGGCATCGAGGGCGAGGACGGCTTCGCGCAGCGTGCCGTCTTCATCGTGGACCAGAACAACGAGATCCAGTTCACCATGGTGACCGCCGGTTCCGTCGGCCGTAACCCCAAGGAGGTCCTGCGGGTCCTCGACGCGCTGCAGACCGACGAGCTGTGCCCCTGCAACTGGAGCAAGGGCGACGAGACCCTCGACCCGGTCGCGCTGCTCTCGGGCGAGTGAACTGCGGCTAGCGAAGCGGAAGGAGATCCGACATGGCTCTCGACGAACTGAAGTCCGCCGTTCCGGACTTCGCCAAGGACCTGAAGCTGAACCTCGGTTCGGTGATCGGCAACAGCGAGCTGCCCAAGCAGCAGCTCTGGGGCACCGTCCTGGCCTGCGCGATCGCCTCGCGCTCGCCGAAGGTGCTGCGTGAGCTGGAGCCGGAGGCCAAGGCCAACCTCTCCGACGAGGCCTACGCCGCGGCCAAGTCCGCCGCCGCCATCATGGCGATGAACAACGTGTTCTACCGGACCCGGCACCTGCTGTCGGACCCGGAGTACGGCACGATGCGCGCCGGCCTGCGGATGAACGTCATCGGCAACCCGGGCGTGGAGAAGGTCGACTTCGAGCTGTGGTCGCTGGCCGTCTCGGCCATCAACGGCTGCGGCATGTGCCTGGACTCGCACGAGCAGGTGCTGCGCAAGGCGGGCGTGGACCGCGAGACGATCCTTGAGGCCATCAAGATCGCTTCCGTCCTCCAGGCCGTCGGCGCCACCCTCGACTCCGAGGCCGTCCTCGCCGAGTAGGTGAACCGGAGGCGCCCTTATAGGCGCCCGGCCGGTACAGCAGAGCCCCGCGGACCACGTGTCCGCGGGGCTCTGCGCATAATGAAAGCAAATGTCCGTCCTGTACTTCGTCGCCCGGTGGCTCAGACGCCCGTACTGGGACGCCCCCGACCCCGCCTGGATCGTCCGCCGCTGGCCCGACCTCACCGCCTGCTGCGTCGCGGCGCTCTTCTTCTGGCTCTCCCTCACGCCGTCGCTGCTCCCCCGCCCCTGGTACCTCCAGGGCCTGGTCGGCGGCATCACGGCCGCCATCGGCTACGCCGCCGGAGCCACGGCGGGCAGCCTCTTCCGCGCGCTGTTCCGGTACCGCCCCGCCGAACGCACCCGCGCCCGCTGCTGGCTGGCCTTCCACGTCCTGGGCATCGCACTGTCCACGACGGCCGTCTCCTGGAGCGCCCAGGCGCAGCGCCGCCTCCGCCGCCTCCAGGAGGTCGAACCCTCGCTGGTCTGGCACACACCGATGATCATCCTGATCGCGGTGGCGGTCTGCGCGCTGTTCGTGCTCCTCGCCCGGTGCGTACGCCTGGTGGCCCGCCGGCTCGCCCGGCTCTTCGGCCGCTGGGTGCCGCGCCCCGCCGCGTACGCGATCGGGGTGGCGCTGACCGCCCTCCTGGTCACCGTCGGCTCCAAGGACGTCCTGTACGAGCGCGGCTTCATCGACATCGTCGACCGGATCTCCAAGGCCGCGAACCTGAGCACCGCCGACGGCATCACCCAGCCCGCCTCCGCGTACGTCTCCGGCGGCCCCACCTCCGTCGTCGACTGGGAGGAACTGGGCGCCGAGGGCCGCAACTTCATCGGCTCGGTCCCCCGCAGGCAGGACATCGCCGCCTTCACCGGCCGGCCCGCCGAGGACCCGGTACGGGTGTACGTCGGCGAACAGGACGGCGGCGACGCCCACTTCCGGCGCACCGCCGACCTCGCCGTACAGGAGCTGGAGCGCACCGGCGGCTTCGACCGGAAGGTGCTGGCGCTGCTGGGCACCACGGGCAGCGGCTGGGTGGACCCGCGGATGCCGGAGCCGCTGGAGTACATGTACGGCGGTGACTCCGCGATCGTCGCGACCCAGTACTCGTACCTGCCGTCGTGGATCTCCTTCCTCGTCGACAAGGAGAAGGCGGCGCGGGACGCCCGCGCGGTGTTCGACGCCGTGTACGCCAAGTGGTCCGCGCTGCCCGCCGACGACCGGCCCAAGCTGGTCGTCGGCGGCGAGAGCCTCGGCACGTACGCCACCGAGGCGGGCTTCGACGGCCTGGACGACATGCTCGGCAAGGTGGACGGCGCGCTGCTGGCCGGGCCGCCGAACGTCAGCCCCGTCTGGAACGAGGTGACCGCCGGGCGCGATCCCGGCAGCCCGGTGTGGCGGCCGGTGTATGACCACGGGCGGCACGTGCGCTTCGCCCAGTACCCGGAGCGGGACCTCGCGCGCCCTGACGGCCCGTGGGAGCACCCCCGGGTGGTCTACCTCCAGAACGCCTCGGACCCCGTGGTGTGGTGGTCACCCGGCCTGCTCCTGCACCGGCCGGCCTGGCTGGGCCGGCCGCTCGGCCCGGACGTCACCGACGAGATGCGCTTCTGGCCGGTCATCACCTTCTGGCAGACCACCGTCGACCTGGCGGTGTCCTTCGGCGCGCCGCCGCCGCACGGACACCGCTACGGCACCGGGGCGGTGGACGGCTGGGCGGCGGTCGTCCCGCCGCCGGGCTGGACCGACCGGGACACGGCCCGGCTGCGGGCGTACGAAGGCGCCAAGGACGCCCCGTACTGAGCGCCCGGCCCCGGCTCGCGGGCCTGGCGCCCGACCAGAGGCACCCGGCCTCGGCGCCCGGTCCCGGCATCCGGTCCTGGCATCCGGTCCTGGCATCCGGTCCTGGCATCCGGTCCTGGCGCCCGGTCCTGGCGTCCGGTCAGTCCTGCGGGCCGCCGGTGCCCTTCGACCGGGTCGGCGCGACGTCCAGTGCCGTGGCTCCGTGCGGGGGCGGCGTCATCCTGAGGGCCTGCTCCTTGGAGTAGGAGCGCAGGTAGCCGACGACGGTGTTGGTGACCGCGACCAGCGGGACCGCGACCACCGCGCCGCCGATGCCGGCGACCAGGCCGCCCGCGGCCACCGACAGGATGACGGCGAGCGGATGGACCCGTACCGCGCGGCCCAGGATGAAGGGCTGGAGGATGTGGCCCTCGATCTGCTGCACCGCCAGCACCACCGCGAGCACCATCAGCGCCGCGAACACGCCCTGCGTCACCAGCGCGACCACGCACGCCAGCGCGCCCGAGACCACCGCGCCCACCAGCGGGATGAAGGCGAACAGGAAGATGAAGACGGCGAGCGGCACGGCCAGCGGCACGTCGAGGAAGTAGATGCCGATACCGATGAAGATGGCGTCGATCAGGGCCACTATCACCGTCCCGCGCACATAGGCCGTCAGCGTGCGCCAGGCGCGCGGCCCGGCGCCCGCCACGCCTTCGCGCGCCGCGCTCGGCACCAGCTTGAGCACCCAGTTCCAGATGCGCCGGCCGTCGTACAGCAGGAAGAGCGTGGTGAACATCGCCAGCAGGATGCCGGTGAGCACCTCCAGGACGACCGTGACGCCTTCCAGGCCGGCCGAGGTGATCGCCTCCGTGTTGGCGCCGACGGCGTCCTGGAGGTTCTTGGCGATGTTGTTGATCTGGTCCTCGGTGACGTGGAAGGGGCTGTTGAGGAGCCAGCCCTTGAGCTCGGTGATGCCTTCCTGGATACGGCTGGAGACCGAGTCGATGTTGTCCTGGACCTGCCACACAACGAACCAGCCGACCAGGCCCATGATGACGAACCCGGCGATGAACGTCAGGGCCGTGGCCAGCCCGCGCGGCAGCCCCCGGCGCTTGAGCCAGGCGACGGTCGGCTGGAGCAGCGCGGTGATCAGCAGCGCGGCGACGAACGCCAGCACCACGAGCTGGATGGAGGTGATGATCTTGGCCAGCACCCAGATCGTCCCGGCCAGGACCAGCAGCCGCCAGCTCGCCTCCGCGGCGACCCGCACCCCCCACGGCACGGCGGCCACCGGGTCGGGCCGGGGCGCGACGGCGGGAGCGTAGGTCGGCGGGGCCGGGACCGAGTCCGGCTGCCGGTGCGCGTCCTCCGAGGCGTCCTCAGCGGTGTCCTCCGAGGTGTCCTTCGCGGCATCCGGCGCGCGGCCCGGTCCGCCGTCGCTTCGCGCGGGGACGTACGGGCCGGGGTCCGGACCGTCCGGCGGGGCCGCGGGCCGGGCCGTACCGGCGTACGCGGCGTCGTGCGGCGTCCGGGAACCGGCCGTGTGCCCGGCGCGCCTCAGTTCTTCCGGGTCATTCTCCTCCGCCGCGGCCTCCGCGCGCCGGCGCTGGTCCTCCAGCCGCTGCGCGAACCGCGTCAGACCGGCGCCGAGGCCGCCGACCCACTGAGGCAATCTGGACATGTCGCTTCCTCTTCCCCTCCCGCCCCCCGGTGCTGTCAGGACGACGTTACCGGTGCGGGACGCGCGAAACCCCCGACGCCGTCGCGGCCGGGGGTTTCGCGTACGAAGCGGAGAGGCGGACCACCTTACGCGGTGCTCCGCCCACCGGTTCTAGTACCAGTGGTTGGACTGCCAGAAGGACCAGGCGCCACACGGGCTGTTGTAGCGGCTGTTCATGTAGTTCAGCCCCCACTTGATCTGGGTCGCCGGGTTGTCGCGCCAGTCGGAGCCCGCGGAGGACATCTTGGTGCCGGGCAGTGCCTGGACGAGGCCGTAGGCGCCGGAGGAGGCGTTGGTGGCGCGGTAGTTCCAGCCGGACTCGTGGTCCACGATGTTGCTGAAGCACTGGAACTGGTCGCCCGGCAGCATCTGCCGCGCGATGGACTGCGTCTCGGCGATCGAGTAGGAGCCCTTGGCCGTGAAGCTGCTCGCGTCACGCGCGGCGGAGCGGGAGGCTTCCTTCTCCTTCTCGCGCTCCTTGGCGTCCTTCTCGGCCTTCGCCTTCTTGTCCGCGGCGTCCTTCTTGTCCTGCGCGTCCTGGGCGGCGGCCTTGCGGGCCGACTCCTGCGCGGACTTCAGCGCCGCGGCATCCGCCTGGGTGGAGGCTTCGTCCGCCTGCTGCGTCAGGGAGGCCGTCTGCACCTGGGCCTGGAGGCCCGCAGGTATGTCGGCGATCGTCGCGTCGGCCGCGGCGGCCTCGGTGTTGGCGACCGAGCCCTGCTCCTGGCCTGACGCGACACCGACAACGGCGCCGACGGTGGTGACCGCGGTGGCGGAGGCCACGGCGAATCCCCGGACCGAAATCCGGCTCACACGCTTTCCTTCCAGCATCGTCCGCATAGGTGACCTCGCGGACGCAATCGTGCCCCTGGCGCTGGTCTCCCCTTGTTCCGGCCCCGATTGAGCGGCGGGGACGGCTGGTCACGGGAGGCACGGGCCCGGTACGTCCCCCTCGGGGTCCGCGTGGTGCTCGGGCGGCATACGGCGACGCTATGCAGTTCTGGGGTTCCGCACCGCTGGGGGTGCTGGTGTGCCGTATGCGGGGCCTGACAGGACCCAGACTCTGCCCGAACCGGACGCGCGGAATCAATTCATCGTTGCGTGGGAAAGCTCACACCCCGTTTGCCACAGGTGATTTGCGGAAACGCCCGCGCAGCGCAGCGCCGCCCGGCTAAGCTCCTGCGCCCCTGCCGGACGGCGCCGTACTCCACAAAGGGTCAGATCCTGCCGTCCTCCAGCATTTCGGTCACCAGCGCCGCGATCGGCGACCGCTCCGAGCGGGTGAGGGTGACGTGCGCGAACAGCGGATGGCCCTTGAGCTTCTCGACGACCGCCACCACGCCGTCGTACCGGCCGACCCGCAGGTTGTCGCGCTGCGCGACGTCATGGGTGAGCACGACGCGCGAGTTGGCGCCGATCCTGGACAGCACCGTCAGCAGCACGTTGCGCTCCAGCGACTGCGCCTCGTCGACGATGACGAACGCGTCGTGCAGCGACCGGCCGCGGATGTGGGTCAGCGGCATCACCTCCAGCATGCCGCGGCCCACCACCTCTTCGATGACGTCCGAAGTGGTCACCGCCGACAGCGTGTCGAAGACGGCCTGGGCCCACGGGCTCATCTTCTCCGCCTCGGTGCCCGGCAGATACCCCAGCTCCTGCCCGCCGACCGCGTACAGCGGCCGGAAGACCATCACCTTCCGGTGCTGCTGCCGCTCCAGCACCGCCTCCAGGCCCGCGCACAGCGCCAGCGCCGACTTGCCCGTACCGGCCCGGCCGCCCATCGAGACGATGCCGACCTCCGGGTCGAGCAGCAGGTCGAGCGCGATCCGCTGCTCGGCGCTGCGCCCGTGGATGCCGAACGCCTCCCGGTCGCCGCGCACCAGCCGTACGCTGCCGTCCGCCGTGACCCGGCCGAGCGCCTTGCCCCGCTCGGACTGGAGCACGAGCCCGGTGTGCACGGGCAGCTCCTCGGCTTCGGGCAGACGCGTGGTCTCTTCGGCGAAGAGGTCGTCGATCTGCCCGGCGGTCGCGGTCAGCTCCGCCATGCCCGTCCAGCCGGAGTCCGTGATGGCCAGTTCGGCGCGGTACTCCTCCGCCAGCAGGCCGACCGCCGACGCCTTGATGCGCAGGGGCAGGTCCTTGGAGACGACCGTGACGTCGTAGCCCTCCGCCTGGAGGTTGCGGGCCACCGCGAGGATCCGCGAGTCGTTGTCGCCAAGGCGGAAGCCGGCCGGCAGCACCCCGGGGTCGGCGTGGTTCAGCTCGACCCTGAGCGTTCCGCCCAGGTCCCCGATGGGGATCGGGGCGTCCAGCCGCCCGCACCGTACCCGGTGCTCGTCGAGCAGACGCAGGGCCTGCCGGGCGAAATAGCCGAGTTCCGGATGATGCCTCTTCGCCTCCAGTTCGGTGACCACGACGACCGGCAGCACGACCTCGTGCTCGTCGAAGCGGGACATGGAGCCTGGATCCGCCAGCAGCACGCTGGTGTCGAGGACATAGGTTCGCCGGCCGTTCTCACGGCGCTGCTTGCTGTTCACCACGGGTGGACGTACCCCCTCGGATGAGGTCGGGGTGCGACGGCGTCGCGGAAGTGGAGCCGCCGCGCCGTCAGGCGGCGGGCGACGGGACCGGGCTCGGGCCACGCTGCACGGGCCGAGCGCCGGCCCTCCGCGTCGTCCGTGCGGTCCGCACGGTCGTCCGTGATGTGCAAAGGGCCTCCCGGGCGGACGGCCCCGTGCCGTCCGCTGAGATACGGCATCCGATGACTGGTCCTGCCGGATACCGACCTGGAAGGGATATTCCCGCGAACGTGCGCACCCATGCAATGGCATATGACGCACGGTCGGTGAACGCTTGGTTACGGATTTGGCCCGGGAGTGCCCACGCGCCGGAAGGGGCGGCCCGGGTGGCCTAAAACCCGTAACGCCGGTGGCGGGCGGCGTAGTCGCGCAGGGCGCGCAGGAAGTCCACCTTGCGGAAGGCCGGCCAGAAGACCTCGCAGAAGTAGTACTCCGAGTGGGCGCTCTGCCAGAGCATGAAGCCCGACAGCCGTTGCTCGCCGCTGGTGCGGATCACCAGGTCCGGGTCCGGCTGGCCGCGGGTGTAGAGGTGTTCAGAGATCAGGTCGATGTCGACGATGTCGGCCAGCTTCTCGTAGGACGTGCCGCGCTCGGCGTGGTCCAGGAGCAGCGAGCGCACCGCGTCCGCGATCTCCTGCCGGCCTCCGTAGCCGACGGCGACGTTCACCAGGACGCCGGTGTGGTCGGCGGTGGCCTGCTCGGCGTCCTTGAGCACCTGCTGGGTGCCGGCGGGCAGCAGATCGCGGTTGCCGACGTGGTGGACCCGCCAGCGGCCGTGCGCGGCCAGGCCCCGCACGGTGTTCTCGATGATCCCCAGCAGCGGGTTCAGTTCCTTCTCGGGCCGGTCGAGGTTGTCCGTCGACAGCAGCCACAGCGTGACCACCTCGACGTCGGTCTCCTCGCACCAGCCCAGCAGCTCGGCGATCTTGTCGGCGCCGGCCTGGTGGCCCTGCACGGTGGTCCGGCCGTCGGCCCGCGCCCAGCGGCGGTTGCCGTCGAGGATGACGCCGATGTGCTTGGGGACCTGGTCGTGATCGAGGCGGCCTTCGACCCGGCGGGCGTAGAGCCTGTAGACGAGGTTGCGCAACGCGGGCGGGTACGGGATGCGCACCCCGGAAGATCGCAGCATGTGTGGTCAAGCCCCTCCGTGCAAATGGCGGTCGCCCCCGTCGCCTCGAGTCGGCAACTTTACGTCCCGCACGTCCCGGCAGCCCAATCAGGTGTGTCACAACTCCGTGATAAGGAGATGACCATGACTGACACCTCCGTCCACATTGCCGCGAAAACGCGCTACGACTCCATGGAGTACCGCCGCACCGGCCGCAGTGGTCTGAAACTCCCCGCCGTCTCCCTGGGCCTGTGGCACAACTTCGGCGACGACCGCGCCCTGGAGTCCCAGCGGGCGATCCTGCGCCGCGCCTTCGACCTGGGTGTGACCCACTTCGACCTGGCGAACAACTACGGCCCGCCGCCCGGCTCGGCCGAGCTGAACTTCGGAAAGATCTTTGCGCAGGACTTCCGGCCCTACCGCGACGAGATCGTCCTCTCCACGAAGGCCGGATATTTCATGCACCCCGGCCCGTACGGCGAATGGGGTTCGCGCAAATATCTCCTCTCGTCGCTGGATGCCTCACTGAAGCGGATGGGTGTCGATTACGTCGACATCTTCTATTCGCACCGTTTCGACCCTCAGACCCCGCTGGAGGAGACGATGGGCGCCCTGGCGTCCGCCGTCCAGCAGGGCAAGGCGCTGTACGTCGGCGTCTCGTCCTACTCCGCCGAGCAGACCCGCGAAGCCGCCCGCATCCTGCGGGAGATGGGCGTACGGCCGCTGATCCACCAGCCCTCGTACTCGATGATCAACCGGTGGACCGAGGAGGACGCCCTCCTGGACACCCTGGAGACGGAGGGCATGGGCTGCATCTCGTTCGCGCCCCTCGCACAGGGCCTGCTGACGGACAAGTACCTGGACGGCATCCCGGAGGGCTCGCGCGCGTCGCAGGGCAAGTCGCTCGATCCGGGTCTGCTGTCGGAGGACGTACGGCGGCGGCTGCGCGGGCTGAACGAGATCGCCGGGCGGCGCGGCCAGTCGCTCGCCCAGCTGGCGCTGTCCTGGGTCCTGCGGGACGAGCGGATGACCTCGGCGCTGATCGGGGCCAGCAGCGTGGCGCAGCTGGAGGCGAACATCGCGGCGGTGGGCGCACCGAAGATCACGGATGAGGAATTGTCCGAGATCGAGGAGTTCGCGAAGTCGACCGACGGTGTGAACATCTGGGCGAAGCGCGGCTGATTCTGTTCGGTCCGTGACCTCTTTACGGGGCGCCGCCTACGCCCCGTAGAGACGTTCGCACGATCCGTGTACGAAACCTGTACTGGCGTGATCATGGCGAGATCCGTACCCGGGCACAAAAAAGCGGGCCGGTCCGTGGGGGGGGATACGGACCGGCCCGAGGGGGGGTTTCCACCATAACCCCACCGAGGGGGTGCTCCGTGCAACTTCGGCCGGAACGGCGCGCCCGGATTTTGGATCAAAGCGCCGCCGCGGCTCCCAGAAGGACTCCGAGCAGCGCCCCGATGATCATGAAAGGGCCGTACGGCATGGCCTGTTTGAGCCCATCATTGCGGCGATCCGCGCCCCTGGCGCGGCTCAGCAGCAGGCCGCATCCGTAGAGCGCGCCGAGCAGCAGCCCCGCGAATGCGCCAGTGATCAGAATTGCCCAGCCGTACCACCCAAGAGTGACCCCCAGCCCGATCGCCAACTTGACGTCACCGAGCCCCATCCCTGCCGGATTGACCAAATATAGGACGAAATAGAACCCTCCGAGGGCGAGCCCTCCGAGCAGCGCGCCGCCCCACGCCCCCGCCTCTCCCCCACCCAGCGCGACAAGCCCCAGCAGAAGCACGGCACCGGCCGCCAGCGGCAGGGTCAGCACGTCGGGCAGCCGCCGCACCCGCCAGTCGACGACGGCGAGCAGCGCCGCCACGGGAACCGCCGCCAGCCAGACCGCCAGCTCGGGCCGCGCGCCGGTGGCGGCGGCGAGCAGCGCACAGACCAGACCCGTGACCAGGGCGGTCACCACCGCCCCGGGTCCGTACGGACCGCAGTCGGCGCAGCGCCCCGGCCCCACCCACCCCCGCGCCGGACCGGCGACCGGCCGCCCGCAAGGACAGTGGCCGCGCCACGCCTCCCCCGGCTCCACGGCCAGCCGGTACGCGGGACGCGGCACGAGCAGACCGGCCGCCGCGCCGTACCCCGCGGCGAGAACCATCAGCATCACAGGCACACGGCCGACCCTAGGCTGATAAAACGCTTCCCATGTCCCGCTGGCAGAACGGATCAGGAACGCTCCGCTTCGAACAGACCGTTGACGCAGAAACGACGCCCGCACCGGCGGGGGCCGCCGGCGCACGGGCGTACCACCCGCCCATCCCCCTGGAGATCGCCGCCTCCTACGCCGCCCGCACCCGCGGCCTGCTGGGGCGCGACGGCATCGACGGTGCCTTGCTGCTCACCCCGGCGAGCGCGGTACACACCTTCCGCATGCGCTTCCCCATCGACGTCGCCTACCTCACCCGCGACCTCACCGTCCTGGCCGTACGCACCATGCGGCCGGGGCGGCTCGGACTCCCCCGCCTCCGCGCCCGGCACGTGCTGGAGGCGGAAGCCGGGGCGATGGCCCGCTGGGACCTGCGCCCCGGCACCCGCCTCACGATCGACACCCCCTGACCCTCCGGTCCGGCCTCCGCCCGCCCGACAGCTCGGCACCGCCGGCACGCCGCATCAGCTGGTGGCTCGTCTCCCTGCGGCGGACCGGCCTCTCCCAGGGCAGGAGCAAGCAGGCAGGCCCGCGCGATGCGCTTCCAGCTGATCGCGTGTGAGCGGTGCGAAACCGACCATAGGGCACATACCCGCATATGTACTATCTTCCAGCACCAACTCACCTCCCTTCGCGACGCAATTACCCCTTCCAGTCGGCACCCGGACCCGGCGGCCCCAAGGAACACGCCTCCAGTCCGTCAACCCAGGCATGACCGGGCAGCGGCGGCGCGTCACCCGCCCCGAAGGCGGCGGACGCGCGACCGACTCGGTCACGGCCCGCCGCCGAAGCGATTGGTGTACTCAGCGTTCGATCACACCGCTTCGGGCAGCCCGCACCAGACCTTCCATCACCACAGGGCTGGTACTGACGACCACGGACGGGACGTCACTCTCCCGGAGGAACACCGCACCTTCGGCGTCCGCCGCGATCTCCAGGCAATTGTTGCCTTCGCTGCTGTAGGTCGACTTCTGCCAGTCGAGCACGGTCACGACCTCACTCCCCCTTCTCATCAGTCCGCACGAAGCGAAGGAATCGCATCAACGCGGCCGAAGTGGCGGCGAAGCGCACCGCCGGCTCATCACTCTCACGAATGAGCACCAATTCACCTGGTGCCGCCGCGAGTTCGACGCAGTTGCTCGCGTTACCACTGTAAGAAGACTTCTGCCAGTCGGGTATGGACACGGCCGATCCCTCTCAGAGGTAGGTGATGATGTCGTTAATGAAGTCTGGCGAAGCGGGCTCTCCGAGCGCCATGGCTTCGAAGCACCTCATGAACGTGCGGTACCTGTCCAGTTGGGAATCCGCTGGCTCGAATACCGCCCTGTGCCGAGTTGCACCGTGTCCGCGATCTGTTCCCGCTCACTCATGGCCACGATGTGCTCAAGCTGTTTCCGCGTAAGAGAGTGCCCGCCGAACTCCACGCGCAGCGCGGCCTCGTGCATGATGGCCGTGTCGATCCGAACCGATTGTTCACTCGGCCGCTGTCAAAGCGTCCGGCCTGGCGGTGGGAGTGGTGGCGGTGTCGACGGCGGCCGCCGGGGCGGGGGCGTGGCTCGTCGTCGTACGGCCCTTCGTTCGGCGTGCGATTGCGGCAGCCCACACGGCGGCAAGCAGTGCCGCCGCGCCGACTGCCGCGCCGACCCAGGCCACCGACGTGAAGCCGAGGCCCGCGTCGATGGTCAGGCCGCCCAGCATCGGTGTGAGGGTGATGCCGACGTTGAAGGCGGAGGTGTTGACCGACGGGGCCAGTGTCGGCGCGTCCGGGGCGAGGGTGAACACCCGGGACTGGAGTACCGGGTTGGTGACGTAGCCGGTCAGGCCGAGGACGAAGGCCAGCACGATCGTCACGGCCGGGTTGCCCGCCGTCAGGGCCAGCAGGGCCGATGCGACGGTCAGCCCGCCGACGCCGAGGAAGAGCGTGCGCAGCGGGCTGCGGTCGGCGGTGCGTCCGCCGAGTGTCATCCCGATGAGGCCGCCGACGCCGTAGAGCGAGAGCACGGCCGGCACCAGGCCCGCCGGCAGTCCGCTCACCTCGGTCAGCAGGGGCGTGAGATAGCTGAAGGTGACGATGGCGGCGCCGAAGGTCAGCGTGGTGACGAGGTAGGACACCCAGAGCGCGGGCCGGGCCATGCCGCGCACTTCGCGCCGTACGGAGGGGAGTTCGGCTTCCGGGGCACGCCCGGCGGGGAGCGCGGCGAGGAGCGTCGCCAGGCTGATCACGGTGAGGGCCACCACGCCCCAGAAGGCCGCTCGCCAGCCGATGTACTGGCCCACGACCGTGCCGGCCGGTACGCCCACGATCGTGGCGAGCGTGAGGCCGGCGCCGACGAGCGACAGGGCCTTGCCCTTGACGTCGGCGGGCACCAGGCTCACCGCCGTCGCGACGGCCATCGACCAGAATCCCGCGTACGCGAACGCGCTGACGACCCGCGTCGCGAACAGCACGCCGTACCCCGGAGCCAGCGCTCCGACCACGTGCCCGGCCACGAACACCAGTTGGAACGCGACCAAGGTCGTCCGGCGCGGCAGCCGCAGCGTGGCGACGGCGAGCACGGGCGCGCCCACGACCATGCCGATGGCGAACGCGGAGACCAGGAGCCCGGCGTCGGGGATGGAAACCCCCAGGTCGGCAGCGATATTGGGCAGCAGCCCCGCGAGCATGAACTCGGAGGTCCCCTGGGCGAAGATCCCCAGTCCGAGGAGATAGACGGCTATGGGCATGGGTTGCGTACTTCCGTTCATGTTATGTATCGAGCAGTGTTATGTATCGAGCAGTCCAAAATGAAGCCAAAAGAAAAGGCGACCCGGTCGGGCCGCGAGTGAGGTGTCCGACAGGCGGGGTGCACCGCGACACCCGCCCACCCCTCGGAACGCCCTCGGAACGCCCTCAGAACGCCGCCATGAAACCCTCCACGATCCCCTCCAGCTCCGCGCGGCCGACCCCGCAGCGCGCCGAGACCCGCAGGCCGCCGACAGCCGCGATGACCAGGTGGGCGAGGGTGCGCGCGTCCTTGCCCGCGTCGATGTCGCCGTCCCGCTGCCCGGCCTCGACGGCGGCGCGGATCGCCTCCAGCCGCAGCCGGTAATCCCGCGCCAGCTCGCCCGCGACCTCCTCGTCACGGGCCGCCACCTCGACGGCGGTGTTCACGACCAGGCACCCGCGCCGGGCATCCTCGCCGCCGCACTCCTCGTCGACGATCCGCCGGAGGTGCACGCGGATCTTCTCCCGCACCGGCAGATCGCTCTCCAGCAGCGCGAACAGTTCGCCGTTCCGCTCCGCCATGTAGCGGTCCAGCGCCCGCCCGAAGAGTTCGTGCTTGCTCTTGAACGTGTTGTAGATGCTGCTGCGCCCGAGGCCGGTCGCCTCGCACAGGTCCTGCGTGGACGTGGCTTCGTAACCGGCGGCCCAGAACGCGGACACCGCCGCGTCGACCGCCCGCTCCTCGTCGAACTTCCTGGGCCGGGCCATACGGGCGACACTACACGTATTGGATCGGTCGGTCTAATACCTGGGCCGATCAGTCGGGCGGGGCACAGCCGTCCGCAGGGGCGGTGGACGGGCGCAGTTCCCCCGTCCACTTCTCCTCGATGCGGGCGAATTTCCAGACCGCCAGCGCGATCACCCACGTGGCGAAGAACAGCCCCACGATGACGAAGCCGACGGTGTTGAGGTCGAGGCCGGCGATCCAGTCCCAGAAGGGGCCGTGGAGGGAGAGTTTGTCGGCCAGGAGGGACAGGAGTTCCACGGTGCCGATGACGAGGGCGACGGCAACCGACAGACCGGTGACGGTGAGGTTGTAGTAGACCTTGCGGACCGGCTTGGAGAAGGCCCATCCGTACGCGAAGTTCATGAACGAACCGTCGATGGTGTCGAGCAGGCTCATGCCGGCGGCGAAGAGCACGGGCAGGCAGAGGATGGCGTACCAGGGCAGGCCGGAGGCGGCGCCGGTGCCGGCCAGGACCAGCAGGGCGATCTCGGTGGCGGTGTCGAAGCCGAGACCGAAGAGCAGGCCGAGCGGGTACATCTGCCACGGCTTGGTGACCGACTTCATCGGGCGGCCGAGGAGGCGGTTCAGCAGGCCGCGGTTGTCGAGCTGTTCCTCCAGTGCCGCCTCGTCGTAGTGGCCGGAGCGCATCCGGCGGAAGACCTTCCAGATCCCGGCGAGGATGAGGAGGTTGACGGCGGCGATGACGTACAGGAAGACGCCGGAGACGGTGGTCCCGATGAGGCCGGTGATGTTGTGCAGTTGTGAACCGTCGTCGCGTACGGGGTCGGCCAGCGCCCGGACACCGAGGGAGAGGAGGAAGGCCAGGCCGAAGACGACGCTGGAGTGGCCGAGGGAGAACCAGAAGCCGACGGAGAGCGGGCGCTGCCCGTCGCCCATCAGTTTGCGGGTGGTGTTGTCGATGGCGGCGATGTGGTCGGCGTCGAAGGCGTGCCGCATGCCGAGGGTGTACGCGGTGACGCCGATGCCGATGCCGAAGGACTTCGTACCGAGGCTGTAGTGCGCGGGCGCGACGATCACCACGAGCGTGAACCAGCCGATGACGTGCAGTGCGAGGATGAACGCCGCCATGCCGCCGAGCCGCGTCCACTCCTGTCGCGACATGGAGCCCCGCAGCCCCCGCAGACCGCGCCGTCCTCGCCGTCCCGGTCCGGCTCCCGTGGCGGACGGCGCGGAGGCGGGGGTGGGGGTGGTGCTCATGGGGCGCGCGGTTCCTTGGCTGGGCGGCGGCAGGCCGTACGGCGAGCCGGTGCCAGCGTCACGCCGGGCCGTGTGCACCTGCAACCAAGGTGCAGCAAAAGCCGGGTCATGATGTCGACAGGGCCGGCCCGCTCCAACCGGCCTCGGTCCGCCTCACCCTCGGCCCTGCCCGGTCCGCCCCGCCTCGCCCCTACGACCCCGTACGGGGAAAGCTCACCTCGACCCGCCGGTTCTTCTTGCGGCCTTCCTCGGTGGCGTTGTCGGAGATCGGGTACTGCTCGCCGTACCCCCGGATCTGGAACGTGGTCGTCGAGCCGAGGCCCTTGGCCAGTTCGCGCTGGACGGCGTTGGCGCGGTCCTTGGACAGCACCAGGCCGTGCGCGGCCGTGCCCAGATTGTCGGTGAAGCCGAAGACCCGCAGGCTGGTGGCGTTCTGCTTCTTGATCTCGGCCGCGATGGTGCCGATGCGGGACAGCGCGTCGGGGGACAGTTCGGCGCTGTCCTTGGCGAAGAGGACCTCGGCCTGGAGGGCGAAGGTCACATTGGAGTTGGTGTCCTGCCGCCGCTCGGCGCCGTCGTCGGTCTCCACGATGGACTTGATGTTGAGCACCTTGGCGGGGGCGAGGGTCGCGCCCTGGACCATCCGTAGGTCGGGGTCGCGCGGGTCGATCCTGACCGGCGCGGTGGTGTCCTCGGAGACGCCGGGCGGGTCCTCGGCGTGGGCGGCCGGCGGGGCCGGGGGGAGGGTGAACAGGAGGGCGGCGGCCGTGGTGACGGCGGCCCGTGCCGCGCGGGTCCTGGTCCCGGACGTGGTGGTCATGGGTCAGTCCGAGATCGAGACGGTGGCGGGCGGCATGGTCGGCAGCTGGAAATCGACCTCGGTGACCTTCGCCGGCGGGGCCGGGAACTGCGCGAAGACGGGCCGGCTCTCCCCGGGTTTCAGGCCGCTCAGCCCGGTGGTGCACAGGCATTCGCCCTCGGTGTCCCGCAGGACCAGGTAGCGCTTCTTGCCGGCCTTGTCGACCAGGGTGGCGCCGGAGACGGAGGAGCGCGAGCGCATACCGGTCTCGTTGGAGCGCCAGTTGATCGCGTTGAAGATCTTGGAGCCGTGGTTGGTGACGGTGCCGGTGACCGTGACGAAGCCGCCGGTGTCGCGGACCGCGGAGTGCAGGGTGACGGACACCCCGTCCGGCCCCTTCACCTCGCCGATGGCCTGCTGGGAGTCGGCGGCGGGGGTTCCGCGACCGGTGTCCTTGGGGGCGGCGGCCCGCGCCGACGGTTTGCCGTCCGCGCCTCCGCCGTCCCCGCCGCAGCCGCTCACGACGAGAGCGAGGCCGGCGGCGACAGCCGCGGCGGCCACTCTCCTGGTGGCCTTCGAAGGGCGCCCAGTATCCATGGATGCGATTCCCTCTGCTCGTCGTCGGCTGGTCATTCGGCAAGGCGTACGGAGAACAGGTCGGCGGCGCCGGGCAGGTCGCGGAGGTCGGCCGGGTCGACGCTCCAGTCCTTGCCGTCCTCGCAGGCGAGGTTGACGGCGGAGGGTGTGGCGGGCGGGTCGCCGCCCTCGTCCTGGCCCGCGCCGGAGCTGTCGCCTTGGCCATCTCCCTGCCCCTGGCCCTGCCCTTGCCCAGGCCCAGGCTCGCCGCCCTCCCCCGGCTTCGGCTCAGGCTCCGGCCCCGGGCCGCACCGCGGCTCGACCACCGCCCTGGCCCGCGCCGAGGCGTGCGTGCTCTCGGTTCCGGGGATCACCGAACGGCCCACGGTCTTACGGGTGTCGGCCCGGACGGCGAACGAGGTGGGGTACGAGTCGGCCGTGCACGTCACATCGGCGTCGTTGCGGCCCGCGAACCACTGGGCGCTGGCGCACGCCTCGCCGCCCGGGACGCCGCGGCCGCCGAGGAGGTCCTCCCAGGGCGCGCCCGTACGGATCGCGTCGAGGAGCTTCGCGGTCAGCTGGTCCCGGTACTTCTGCCCGGCGGCCAGCGCGGCCGCGTCCGCCGCGGTCTGCGCGGAGTTGCGCGTCGCGGCGGCCTGCCCGACCGCGAAGAACGCGAAGGCGAGGAAGAGCAGGCCCGCCACGGCCACGATGTACAGGGGAAACGCCTGGCCGGCGTCCCGCTGCCGGCGGTGGGACGCCGCTCGGGTCAGATGCCCACGACCTCGGAGATCTTGTTGGAGATGGCCGTCGCGATCTGACTGCCGAAGTCCGTGGTCGACAGAACGAGCACGATCGCCACGACCACGGCGATGATGCCCAGGTACTCGATCGAGGTCTGCCCCCGGTCGTCTGACAACAACCGCTTCGCCATCGTGTTCCCCTCCATGGGCGGCCGGGCCGCTGCGGTCCGGATGGTCTGCCCCCGTGGTGTCGCCCCGTACGCACGCGTCGAACGGCCGGTCGCCGTACGGCCGGACGCCGTACAGGCGCACACCGAACACGCGTACACCGGACGTGAGCACGCTGCGCACCCGCACGCTCGCGACACGAGAAAAGTACGCCGGAACACCGGTCCCGGAACAGGGCGTCCGCCCGCATTCCTTTCCATCGGGCGCGCGTTGAAGCCTCGGCCGGTGATTTCGGGAGCGGGGCCCGACCACATCACCCTGTTCGCCCGATAAGCCAGGACTCTCCGGTGCGCCCGGTTCATCCGGTGCGCTCGTCCCGTCCGACGGCATCCTTCCCACCCCCGCCCGTCCTCGTCGGCGGCGCCGTTGCCACCCGTCCCGGTGTGCCCGGCGGTGCGGCCGGGGCCGGGGAACACACGGATGCAGACTGTGCCATATACCGTTGCGTACGCGAAGGGTGTTTGCCCAACAGGAGCCGATTCGAGACGCGGAAGACGCCACCGGGGCACGCGGGACGGACCGCCCCCGCCCGCACCCCGTCATTCACCCATCAGTGACCCGAAGTTGGTGCCCGAGCCGAGGAAGAAGCCCGCGACGAGCAGGATCATCGTGGCGGGGACCATGAACGTGGTGACGACCATGGTCGCCTTGGGCACCGCGCGGGCGGCGCGGCGCCGGGCGTTCTGCGCGTCGGTGCGGCGCATGTCGTCGGCGATCTGGATGAGCGTGTCGACGATCGGGGAGCCGAGTTCCTCGCCCTGCTGG
Organism: Streptomyces sp. CB02923; assembly: GCF_001905005.1. Taxonomy (GTDB): domain Bacteria; phylum Actinomycetota; class Actinomycetes; order Streptomycetales; family Streptomycetaceae; genus Streptomyces. The sequence goes on from NZ_LWKZ01000001.1 coordinate 897,016, forward strand.
AGGGCCGTGACGAACTGGGCCACCTGTTCGGAGTCGTTGCGTCTGCGCAGTTCCTCGAACGCCTCGCGGCGGCTGACGCCCATGTCCATCTGCCGCAGCGTGATGCGCAGTTCGTCCGCCCAGGGCCCTTCGTACTTGTCGGCCACCCGGTCCAGGGCCTGGCGGAAGCCGAGCCCGGCGCTGACCACGACGGCCAGTACGTCGAGGAAGTCGGGCAGGGTGCGTTCGATGGTGTCCTTGCGTTGGCGAATCGCGGCCCAGATCCCGACCTCGTTCCAGAAGAGGCCGAAGGCGACCAGAAGGAGGGCGAGCAGGAACTGGGAGCGCAGCAGCATGACGAACGCGCCGCCGAAGCCCAGGAAGCCGTAGACCGCCCGGCGGGCGGCGTAGCGGTCCACGGTCAGGCCCCCGGGGTTGCCCGCCAGATCGATGCGCCTGCGCACCCGGGCCACCCGCTTCTCCCCCATCAGGCGTAGGACGAGTGGCGCGTAGCGCATACCCGCCCGGTCCACGGCAGAGCCGACGACGGTGGTCCGGGACGAGCCGACCTCCAGGGCGACGGCGATGTCCGGGGGCAGCCTGGCCTCGCGGCGGTAGAGGGCGACGCCGTGGCAGATGCCCGCCACGGAGAGGGCCAGGGCGAGGGCGAGGAGCAGTCCGGTCGTTCCGATTCCCATGGGTGGGTGCCTTCGAGGTGGGGTGTGGGGCCGGGCGGGGTGCGGCCGGAGCCGTCAGACGTCGATCTTGGAGATGCGGCGGATCACGAAGAAGCCGACGGCGTACAGGACGCAGGCCACGACCACCGCGGCCTGGCCCGGGAACGTGGCCGTCATCCGGTCGATGGCCCCGGGCGCGATGCGGTTCATCAGCAGCAGGGTGCCCAGGCCGAGGAACGGCACGACGTACGCCGTGACGACGACCTGGGAGAGCTGGGTGCGCACCTCGCGCCGGGTCTCCTTGCGTTCCTCCAGGGTCTTGGTGAGGTTGCGCAGCGAGCCGACGACCGTGCCGCCCGCACGGTTGGCCAGCACCAGGGTGGTGACGAGGACGACGAGTTCGCGCGAGGGCAGGCGGGCGGCGAGTTCGTCGAGGGCCTCGTCGAGGGAGTGGCCGACGGCCAGTTTGTCGGAGACCTTGGCCAGTTCCTCCCCGGCCGGCGCCTCCAGTTCCTCGGCCGCCATGCCCAGGGCCGTGCGCAGGGCCAGCCCGGCCTGGGTGGCATTGGCGAGGATGCGGGACAGTTCGGGCAGTTGGTTGATGAACTTCTCGATACGTTTCTGCCGCTGCCAGTTGACGAAGGCGTACGCCGACCAGACGGCCGCCACGGCCGCGATGGGGCCGAAGAAGGGCGCCAGGACCGCCTGCGCGACGATCCAGACCCCGGCGACCACGGCGAGCAGCCCGACGAAGAACTCTCCGGGGGTCACGTCCAGGCCGGTGGCGGCCAGCCGCAGTTCCAGGCCGCGCCCGAACCGGGTGGCGCGCAGCCGCCGGTCGACGGCCGAGAAGCGGCGGCCGTGGCCCGGCGGCAGGCCGCGGTCGTCGGAGAGCCGGTCGACGAGGGCCCGGTGCCGCTCGCGTCCGGTCGCGTACAGCCGCAGGCCCACGACGGCCAGCACCGCGCAGAGCAGGGCGGTGCCGAGGGTGAGCAGGGCGATGCTGTCCAGGGACATGGGCGCGGGTCCGTCCTCCGATGGTGAGCTGTCACGAGGCTTCGCGGGTGGCGAGCCGGTCGGCGGTGGCCGCCACGCCGAAGGCCGGGGGTACGGGTTCGTCGGCGAGGTGGAGGCGTTCGGCGACGCGGCGCGGCAGCGGGAAGTAGCGGAAGCGGCCGCGTACGGTGCGGTCGGCGCCGCTCGGCTCGGCCTCGAAGCGGCAGACGGTGGCGAGGCGGTAGCCGGTGTGGCCGCGCGAGTCGAGGAGGGCGATCTCGCCGATGCGGCGGGAGCCGTCGGCGTGCCGGGTGATCTGGACGAGGCAGTCGACGGCGCTGTTGATCTGGTCCCGCAGCGCCTCGAAGGGCACCTTGACGTCGGACATGGACGCGAGTGTCTGGAGGCGCATCAGGGCGTCCTCGGCGCTGTTGGCGTGCACGGTGGCGAGCGAGCCGTCGTGGCCGGTGGACATCGCCTGGAGCATGTCGAGGGTCTCGCCGCCGCGGACCTCGCCGACGATGATGCGGTCGGGGCGCATGCGCAGGGAGTTGCGCACCAGGTCGCGGATGGTGATGCGGCCCTTGCCCTCCACGTTGGGCGGCCGGGACTCCAGGCGGATGACGTGGGTCTGCTGGAGCTGGAGTTCGGCGGCGTCCTCGACGGTGATGATGCGCTCTCCCTCGGGGATGAGGCCGGAGAGGGCGTTGAGCAGGGTGGTCTTGCCGGCGCCGGTGGGCCCGGAGACGACGACGTTGAACTTGGCCCGCACCAGCCCGGCGAGCAGCATCACCATCTGGTCGTCGAGCGTGCCCATGCCGATCAGTTCGGGCAGCGTGTACGCGCGGGGGAAGCGGCGGATGGTGAGGGTGGCGCCGTTCAGGGCGAGCGGCGGGATGATGACGTTGACGCGCTCGCCGGAGGGCAGCCGGGCGTCGACCATCGGGTTGGACTCGTCCACCCGGCGGTTGACGGTGGAGACGATGCGTTCGATGGTCTGCATGAGCTGCTCGTGGGAGGCGAAGCGGACGGGTACGAGTTCCACCCGGCCGTGCCGCTCGACGTACACCTGGTCGGGCCCGTTGACCATGATCTCGGTGACGGAGGCGTCTTCGAGGAGCGGTTCCAGGACGCCGAGACCGAGCGCCTCGTCCACCACGCGGCGGATGAGCTGGGCGCGTTCGGCGGTGGACAGGACCGGGCCCTCGCGGCTGATGATGTGGCCGAGGACGCGCTCCAGGCGGGTACGGCGCTCGGCGGCGGCCAGCGCCGACATCTCGGCGAGGTCGATCTCCTCCAGCAGTTTGGCGCGGTAGACGGCGACGAGGTGGCCGTCCTCGCGGCCCGCCGGGGGAGCCTCCGGCGCGGCGATGCGGGCTTTGAGGCTCATGGGGTGGTGCCTCCGGGTTCGGCGGGCAGGGCCATGGTGGCGCTGCGGGTGGCGTGCCAGGGGCCGGCGCCGGGGATGACGGACGGGATCTCGACGGTCGCGGTCGCCTCGACCTCGCCGCCGCCCTCGGACGCCTGGACGCTGGCGTCCGCGCCGACCCAGTCGCTCATGGCCGCCTTGCCCGCCGCCTCCGGCGTCGTCTTCCGGTCGGCCTCGTCGAGGATGGCCGTACGGGCGGCGGCGCGCGCTCCCGTACCGGCCTGCTGGACGGCGTACGCGGCCAGGCCGAGCTGGATCACGGCGAGGGCGATGAGCAGCAGGACCGGCAGGAAGCCGAGGAATTCGACGGAGACCTGGCCGCGGTCGTCGCGCCGCGGGGGCGGCCTCCGGCCCCGTACCGTCCCCGTGTCCCGCTCGCTCCCGCCCCGCCGGGCGCGTATCCGCCCCGTACCCCTCACGATCCCTCCTCCGCCGCGCCCGCCGTGCCGGTGACGGTCCACGGGAAGGTCCCGGCGCCGGGGAAGAGCACCGGCACCTTGAGCCCGACCGTCGCCTTCCACAGGCCGCCCTCGGCGCCGCAGCCGACCGTGGCGCTCCCCGCCCACGCGCCGGGCAGGTCCTCCTTGGCCGCCGCCGCGCACGCGCCCGCGCCGCCGGTCTCAGTGGCGGTGCCCGCCCGCGCGCCCTTGTCGGCGGAGTGGGCGGCGAGGGTGTACGTGTAGCCGACCAGCACGAACTGCCAGAGCAGGACGAGAACGGCCAGGATCAGCGGCGTCAGACCGAGGAATTCGACGGATACCTGGCCGCGGTCGTCGCCCAGCGGTGGGCGGCGCATCCCTCAGCCCTCCTCGTACGGGCCGGCCGGGCCGAAAGCCCCAGGCTCCCCGGCGGCGGGCCCGGCCGTCAGCGCCCTGCGCCGCCGCCCGGTCAGCGGCGTACGGGCGCGGTGGCTGCCCCGCCCCTGCCGTGCCGCGGCCGGCGCGTCGATCAGGCCCAGCTCCCCCGCCAGCGCCCAGAGCGCCTGCCGGACCGCGGACCGGGCGTCCAGGTCCTGCATCCGGCCGGCGTCGACGTACGGCTGGAGCTCCTTGAAGCCGGCCGGTACGGGGGTCCGGGCGACCTGGGTGCCGGTGGCCTTGCCGACGAGCGGCGGCTGGATCTCGGTGTTGCGGGTGAGGCGGTTGACGACGGTCGTGGTGTCCTCCGCCTTGCGGATCTGGAGCCGGTCCCACAGCCGTACGAGACGCTTGGCGGCCCGTACGCACACCACGTCCGGTGTGGTCACGAGCAGGGCCACATCGGAGAGTTCGACTGCGGCGGCACCGGCGGACTGCATCTGGGACCCGCAGTCCACCACCACCAGCTCGTAGCGCGAGCGCAGCGCCGCCAGGACGGTACGGGCGGCCCGGTCGTCCACCTCTTCGCCCCGCTCGCCCTCCTCCGGCGCCAGCAGCAGGCCGAGGCCGGTGTGGTGGGCGTGCACGGCGTCCTGGAGGACGCGTACGGAGATGTCCTGGATGCCCGCCAGGTCGACGATCGAGCGGCGGAACTGTACGTCCAGGTAGGAGGCCACGTCGCCGGACTGGAGGTCCATGTCGACCAGTGCGACGCTGCGCCCGGCGGCGCGCGCGGCGAGCGCGAGCTGTACGGCGGTGACTGTCGTGCCGACGCCGCCCTTGGCGCCGGTGACGGTGACGAGCGTGCCGGCCGGTCCGGACGCCGTCTCGTGCCCGCCGCCCAGGTGGACCCGTACGCCAGAAGCCCACTGGGCCGCGGCCTGCACCCTGGCCGCCAGTTCGTCGTAGCCGAGCGGCAGTCCGACGATGCCGCGCGCGCCCGCGTCCATGGCGGCGGCGAACAGGGCCGGGCCCGCGTCGGTGGTGATCAGCACGACGCCGACGGCGGGGAAGCGCAGCGCGATGTCGCGGATCAGCTCCAGCGCGGGCACCGGGCCGATGCGCTCGTGGACGAGGACGACTTCGGGCAGTTCGTCCACGGCGGCGGGTGGCGGCCCCGGCAGGTCCGCCGAGCCCGCCGCGGCACGGGACGCGGCCCGGTCGAGGGCGTCGGCCAGGGCGGTGGAGTCGGCGACCGGGGGCGCGGGCTCGGCGCCCGGCAACTGGCTGAGCAGCGATGACACGGCGCGGGCGGCGTCGGGGTCACCGACGGCCGGGAGGATGCGGATGGTCACCAGTGCCTCCGGGTCATTTGTCGCCGTCGAGGGTGTAGGTGCGCTCGGCGGGCGGGATGCCGGCCTCGGTGCCGGGGGCGACGAGGGCGAGCCGTACGTGGGTGGCGAAGGACTCCGCGTAGGCGACGCGCTGGGCGTCCTGGGTGCTCAGCGCGAAGGTGATCGGTACGGCGTCGGCGGCGCGGCGGGTGCTGGAGGGGCGGGTGTCGCCGGGGTCCTTGCTCTCCAGCGGCGTCAGCTTGCCCCGGTCGATGACCTGGGCGTTCGCCACGATCACCTTGGAGACGGGCCGGTCCTCGGCGCGCTTGCCGTCGAAGGTGGCGTAGATGTTCACCCGGGCACCGGGGTTGATCTTCCCGGCCACGCCGGTGGCCGCGTCGATCATGATGGCGATCTCCTGCTGCCCCGGCTTGAGCGCCGGGCGGTCGACGGCCATGTCGTCCTGGAGGAGCGAGCCCTTGTGCAGCGGAGTGACGGCGATCTTCCCGCGGACCCGGGCCAGGTCGGTGACGGCAGTGGACGGCAGCCAGCGCTCGGGTATGTCCACCTTCTCGAACTGGGCGGGTTCGAGGGCCTGGTAGGCGGCCACGTCCGCTTTCAGCCGGTACGCGGTGCGCTCCGGGCCGACCTTGGACTCCACGTTGCGGATCACCGACAGCACGCCGACGAACGCGCCGAGCGCACAGAGGACCGACAGGAGCAGCAGGATCACTCCACGGCGCTGGCGTGAATTCATGAGTGCGGGACCTCGTCGGGATCGGTGCGGGCGGGGGCGGTGACGGCGGCCGGGGCCGGGCGGGTCGGCCGGTGGCGCCGTCGGTGCGGGCCGGGCCGCGGCGGCCGGGCCCGGCGGGCTCCGTGCCGGTCCGGCGCGGGCGGCCCGGCAGGCCCGTACGGCCGTCTTACGGGTGGGATCACCGCGCCCGTACGGCCGCCCGCCTTCCCGGCTCGGGACCGGGGACGCCGCCCGGAGCCACCGGAGCCAGGCCACGGCGCCGCAGCAGGGAGGAGACGGGCGAGGCGGTGGCCGCCGGTGCCGCGCCCGGCCCCGTGCGGGATGCCGCGGTCCCGCCCGTACGGCGCCCGGCGTCCGTGCCCGCAGACGGTGCGGTGGTCGGCGCCGAGCAGAACGCACACCGGTCGCCGATGAGTTCGAGACCGCACCAGCGGCACTCCTCTCTCCGTACGGACGCCACGAGCTGGTAGAGCACCGAGAGATCCGGGATGGCCGCCGCGAACTCGGTCACCTTGTGCGTGCCCCACCACGCCGCCGACTCGGCGGGCAGCGGGACCTCGTACGTCCCCTGCACCTGCCAGGACCGCGCCAGGACGCCGTCGACCCACTCGCCGGACAGCTGGCCGCGCGCGTAGACGAGGCGGGTGGCGAAGCCGGGCGGGCGCAGGCCCGCTTCGGTGGCGCGCTCGGCGTGCCGGTCGAGGTGGACGAGGTGCGGCTCCGGGTTCGCGAGCACCGCGAAGTGCGTGCCGGGCACCCAGGAGCGCAGGTGGGAACGCAGGTCCGTCGCGACCCTGTCGAGGCGTGCGACGCTGCCCAGCAGCGCGCCCGCGTGCACGTAGTGGGCCAGCAGGCGGGCGGCGCAGGCCAGCAGTCCGGGGCTGAAGTCGCACAGGGACAACTGCCGCAGCTGGTGGGCCAGTACGGCCAGGCCGAGCGGCGGCAGGTCCAGCGGCACGATCGCGAACCGGTCGCTCTCCAGGACCGCGCGCAGCGTGTGCAGCCGCCGGACGTGATCCGGCGGGCAGGCGGTGGAGCAGAGGGCGACGAGGTGGCCGTGGTGCTCCAGTACCGCGCCGGCCTCGGCCAGCGCCTCGTCCAACGGCTGGGCGTGCGGGGGCCGGACGACCACGGCGGCCGGGGTCTGCCGGTCGGTGGCGGGCAGCGCGAGATCGGCGCTGGTGACTGCAATCGCGGTCGGCACGTCGCGTCCCCCACTGCGCTGCTGGCGCTGTCGGCACTGTTGGCGCTGTCGGCACTGCTGTTGGCTCAGCACCTTATCGACGAGTTCCGCCCCGGAGAACACGTTCCGGGTTACTGGACACCCGCCTTGGCATCTCCCACCCTCCTTTCGCCGCGCCGGGCCGCCGTCACCCCGCGTCCGGCCGCGGGGAATCCCGAATTCCGCGCCACCTCTTGACATGCACATTGGTCTGGACCACCTTGTACGCCAGTAGTCGCACCACGCACCACATCAACACCACAGCAGCTCAGGGGCCCCTGAACGCGCAGCAGCACCACCCTGCCCAACTCCCCCCACGGAGGCACCAGTGGTACGCGCACGATCAGGAAGAGCAGCACACCCGGGACGTCCGGCACGGCACGCCGCACGGGCCCTCGCGGGACTCGCCGCCGCGGCACTGACCACGGCCGGTCTCGTCGCGGCCGGCACCGCGGGCGCGGCCGAGGCGGCCCCGGCGTCCGGCACGGCCAAGGCCCCGGCGGCGCACGCCCCCACCGCGGCGCACGCAGCGGCCGTACCGAAGCACGCCGTCACCGGCTACTGGCAGAACTTCGACAACGGCGCCACGGTCCAGAAGCTCAAGGACGTCCCGGACGCCTACGACATCATCGCGGTCTCCTTCGCCGAGGCGACCACGACGCCCGGCGGGCTCGACTTCCACCTCGACCCGGCGGTCGGCTACGGCTCCGCCGACGCGTTCAAGGCGGACATCAAGGCCAAGCAGGCGGCCGGCAAGTCGGTGATCATCTCGGTCGGCGGCGAGAAGGGCGCGGTGTCCGTCAGCGACGACGCCTCCGCGAAGAACTTCGCCGACTCCCTCGGCAAGCTCATGGACGAGTACGGCTTCAACGGCGTCGACATCGACCTGGAGAACGGCCTCAACTCGACCTATATGACCAAGGCGCTCAAGGCCGTGCACGACCGGCACAGCGACGTCGTGGTCACCATGGCACCGCAGACGGTCGACATGCAGTCGCCGCAGAACGAGTACTTCAAGACGGCCCTGAACATCAAGGACTTCCTCACGGTCGTCAACATGCAGTACTACAACAGCGGCTCGATGAACGGCTGCGACGGCAAGGTGTACTCCCAGGGCACGGTGGACTTCCTCACCTCGCTCGCCTGCGTCCAGCTGGAGGGCGGACTCGCCCCGTCGCAAGTGGGCATCGGCGTCCCGGCGTCGTCCCGCGCGGCGGGCGGCGGCTACGCGGAGCCGTCCGTGGTGAACGCGGCGCTGGACTGTCTGACGCAGGGCAAGAACTGCGGCTCGTTCAAGCCGTCGAAGACGTACCCGGGACTGCGGGGCGCGATGGCCTGGTCCACGAACTGGGACGCGGCCGACGGCAACGCGTTCGCGAACCAGGTGGGGGCGCACGTCCACAAGCTGCCGTAACCGTACGCACGGCAGCCGGCCGGCCCCTCGGCCGGCGACCGGCCGCGCGGCGCTTCGAGCGGCGCGCGGCCGGTCATTCACGTTCTACGGCCTAGCGGCAGTCCTCCCGCGCCTCACGGCTTGGGCAGGACACACCCCTGCCGTCCCAGGTCCAGCTTGTTGCCGGTGCCGAAGCACTTGGGGATGGTGTAGATCTGCTGGGCGTAGTTGATGCCCTTGCGCACCGTGACCTTGCCGTTCTCGTCGACCTCGCACGGGTTGTTCATCGTGCAGCGGCCACCGCTCTCGTTGCCCGTGTTGTTGATGGCGGTGACCTTGCCGGAGGCGGTGTCGATGACGGGCGACCCGGACGTACCGCCGACGGTCTTGCACGCGGCGGTGTAGCGGGCCGAGTCCTTCCACACGTATCCCCCCTCCTTCAACTGCGGCACGAAGCCGTCGATGTTGCAGGAGTAGGTCTTCTTCCAGTACCCGGACACGACGGTGATGCCGGCGCCCTTGGCGGGGTGGGTGGTGGCGATGTCCAGCGCCTTGATGCCGTAGCGCTGCTTTATCTGGGCGTAGGTGGAGGAGAGTTCGTAGAACGACACGTCGGTGTCGGTCATCGTGCCGTAGACGATCTTGGTGGCGCGGACCGTGCCGAGGTTGCCCGCCGAGGCGTTCAGCACGGTGAAGGAGCGGTTGGAGGGCTGGTCGACGATGACCTCGCCCGGGTCGGGCATGCCGCTCTCCAGGCAGTGGCCGTTGGACATGACCAGGGCCGGATCGTTGTCGGTCGAGGTGGGCATTCGGACGATCGAACCCGAGCAGTTGTTGAGCGCGACCGTACCGGCGAAGGTGACGGCCTTCGCCTTCGGCGCCGCGGCCTCGGCAACGCTCTGGAGCTGCGGCGCCGCCGCGGTCCGGGCTGTCGCCGCGTCCGACGTCGTGACGGCACTGGCCGTGCCGGTGGCGCCGAGAAGCGCCGTGGCGCCCAGGACTGCCGTGGCCAGGGCGCCGACGAGAGGTCTGTTCATGTGGGGGTCCTCTCACGCTGGTGCGTCCGGCGTTGCGCCGGACTTGTCGTGCGCATTGTTGGTGCGGCAGAGATCCCTGGCAACAATCCGCCGGAAACACGAGGGAAGTTGGCGGATTTGTGTCAACGCGAGGCATTGACCGAGCCATGCCAAGGCAAAACACTGGCGCCGTCGCCCGCCTCACACCCCACGGAGGACTCGCCATGCGACCACGCTCACGCGGCAGACGGACCACCGTCCTCACCGCGCTCGTCTCCCTCGCTCTGGCCGCACCCCTCGCCGCCCGCGCGGAGGACTCCCCCAGGCAGGACACGTCCACCCGCGCCGCTGCCGCCGGCACCGCGGTGGCGGACACCGCGACACCCCGTCAGTACGAGATCACCGGCCTCGCCACCGCCGCCCAGCGCAGCGCCCTCGCCTCGACGGGCGTGTCCATCGACGAGGTGCACGGCCGCACCGTCGTCATCACCGCGGACGCCGCGCAGGCCGCCCTCGTACGCAGCCTGGGCCACCGGCTGCGGGCCCTGCCCGCGCCCCCGGCGGGCACCGGCGACCGCATCAAGGACTTCCCCTCCGGCTACGGCAATTACCACAACTACGCCGAGGCCACCTCCGAGATCAACGCGCTCGTCGCCAAGTACCCGGCGATCCTCAGCAAGCGCGTCATCGGCAAGACCTACCAGGGCCGCGACGTCCTCGCCCTGAAGCTCAGCAAGAACGTCGCCCAGGACGAGAACGAACCCGAGGTCCTCTTCACCGCGCACCAGCACGCGCGCGAGCACCTCACCGTCGAAATGGCCCTCTACCTGCTCAACGACTACACGTCCAAGTACGGCAGCGACCCGCGCGTCACCAAGATGCTCGACTCCCGCGAGATCTGGGTCGTCCCGGACGTGAACCCGGACGGCGGCGCGTACGACATCGCCTCCGGCTCCTTCCGCAGCTGGCGCAAGAACCGCCAGCCCAACGCCGGCTCCTCGAACGTCGGCACCGACCTGAACCGCAACTGGGACTTCAAGTGGGGCTGCTGCGGCGGCTCGTCGGGCAGCACCGGCTCCGAGACCTACCGCGGCCCGTCCGCCGCCTCCGCGCCCGAGGTGAAGGTCGTCGCCGACTTCGTCCGCAGCCGGATCGTCGGCGGCGTCCAGCAGATCAAGACCGCCATCGACTTCCACACGTACAGCGAACTGGTCCTGTGGCCCTACGGCTACACCTACAACGACACCGCCCCCGGCCTGACCCAGGACGACCGCGACGCGTTCGCCGCCGTCGGCAAGTCCATGGCCGCCAGCAACGGCTACACCCCCGAGCAGTCCAGCGACCTCTACATCACCGACGGCTCCATCGACGACTGGCTCTGGGGCAACCAGAAGATCTTCGGCTACACCTTCGAGATGTACCCGTCCTCGGCGGGCCAGGGCGGCTTCTACCCCCGCGACTCGGTGATCCAGCGCGAGACCTCCCGCAACCGCGACGCCGTCCTCCAGCTCCTGGAGAACAGCGACTGCATGTACCGCTCGATCGGCAAGGAGGCGCAGTACTGCAAGACGGGGTGAGGTGACACATCGCTCACGGCCGGGGCCTGCCCATGGGGGCGGGCCCCGGTCGCGTGTGCCGGAGCGGTTCCGGCAGCGTCGCCGCTCCGTATTAGCGGTCTGTTAGTGGAACACCAACCCGGTCTTCGACGCTGGATCCCGTCCGGAAGCGAACCGAGAGAACAGAGCAACGGAGAAAACGATGAACACCGCCATCAGCCGCCGCTTCCGCGGCCGCGCCGGCCGCCGCATCGCCACCACCGTCGTCGCCGCCGCGGCGCTGGGCCTGGGGGCCACGGCCTGCGGGCAGGACTCCGGGACGGCGGGCGCCACCGGCCCCGCGAGCTCTTCGAGCGCGTCCGGCTCGCAGCACGCCCCGGCCACGGACCAGCCCTCCGGCGACTCCGCTGCCCACGACTCCGCCCCGCAGGGCCGGAACGGCGGCCAGTCCGCCCCGCAGGCCCAGGACGGCGGCACGTCCTCCTCCCAGGGCCGCAACGGCGGCCAGTCCGCCCCGGCGCGGGCCACCGGCAGCAAGTCCGCCCCCGACGGAAGCGGCGTCGCCCACGCGGGCAACCACCGCACGCTCGTCGGCAAGCTGGAATACCTCGCCCCCGGCAAGCTCATCGTCAAGCCCGCGGACGGCGGCATGGACCAGGCCTTCTTCGTCGCCAACGCCACGAAGATCCTCGGCGCGGCCGCGATCTGCTCCGACGACCCCGGCAGCGTCTCCATCGGCGACGACGGCTACGGCACGTCCAAGTGCACCGTCGACCAGCTGGAGAAGGCCGCGAAGTCGGGCAGCGTGACCGTCCGCGTCACCATGAGCACCAAGTCCGGCGCCGGTGAGACGGTCGAGGAGAAGTACCACCCGTAAGCCCCCGCACCCCGCCCCCCGGGCCCGCCGCCGGGCTCCGGGGATCGGCGCGCTGCGCGACGTCGTCCGCGGGGGGACCGTGGGCGGCCAGTTGATTAACAGCAAGTGCATGCTTGCGACACGTAACATTACCCGCATGCAACTGGACCTGAATCTGCTCACCGCGCTGGACGCGCTCCTGGAAGAAGGCAGCGTGGCCGGCGCGGCCGCCCGGCTGCATGTCACGTCCCCGGCGATGAGCCGCACCCTGGGGCGGATCCGCCGGGTCACCGGTGACCAGATCCTGGTCCGCACCGGCCGGACGATGGTCCCCACCCCGCACGCCCTGGAGATGCGCGCACAGGTTCACGACCTCGTCCACCAGGCGGGTCAGCTCCTCAGCCGGGACCGGGAACTGGACCTGGCCACCCTGCGCCGCACCTTCACCGTCCGCTGGCACGACGCCCTGGCCTCGGCCTGCGGCCCCGCCCTGCTCGCCGCGGTCCACCGCCAGGCCCCCGGCGTACGGCTGCGCCTGGTGGCCGAGGCGACCTCCGGCACCCCGGAACCACGGCGCGGGGAGGCCGACCTCGAATCGAGTTCCGCCGAGCCCTCGGTGCCCGGCATCCGCCACCGGCTCATCGGCGCGGACCGCCTCGTCGCGGCGGTCCGCCCCGGCCACCCCCTGGCCGACGGACCCCTCACTCCCGAGCGCTACGCCGCGGCCGGACACGTCACCATCTCCCGGCGCGGACGGCTGCGCGACCCCGTCGACGACGCGCTCACCGCCCTCGGACTGGAACGCCGGGTCGTCGCCGCGGCACCGAACACGGCCGCGGCCCTCCCCCTCGTCCTCGACACCGACCTCGTCGTCACCGTCCCGCAGGCCGTCACCGGCTCCGCCCTGCGCGGCCTCGGCCTGCGGGCCCTTCCCCTGCCCTTCACGATGCCGCCGGTCCCCTTGCATATGGTCTGGCACCGGCGCCACGACAACGACCGCGCCCACGCATGGCTGCGCGACCAGGCAGGCTCGGCCCTGCGGGGCGTGTTCGAGAGCTGATCCGGCCGGCGGTGAGGCGCGCCGCGGCGATCCGTTCCGTGACGAGCGTCACGGTGTTTTTCCGCCGTGCGTGTCGACCGAACACCGCCCGGCGGGCGTATGGCAGGTGAAGCGAAAGATCCGGGAGTGGCTGTTGACCGTCGAGGAGTTCGAAGAGTTCTACGCCCAGACGGTCGCGCGGCTCACGGGACAGCTGTTCGTGATGCTCGGCGACCTGCACGAGGCGCAGGACGTGGTGCAGGAGGCGTTCGTCCGGGGCTGGAACCGGCGTCGGCAGCTCGACCGGAACGGGCAGCCCGAGGCGTGGATCCGCACGGTCGCCTGGCGGCTGGCGGTCAGCCGGTGGCGGCACCTGCGCCGCAGCGCCGACGCGTGGAAGCGCAGCGGTGCCCCACCTCACGTCGAAGGTCCGGAGCCGGCGCAGGTCGTGCTGGTCGAGGCGCTGCGTGACCTGCCCGCCCAGCAGCGCCGCACGCTCACCCTGCACTACCTGTGTGATCTGTCCGTCGAACAGATCACGGGTGAGACGGGGCTGTCGGCGAGCACCGTCAAGACCCATCTGAGCCGTGGCCGCACGGCGCTCGCCGACCGTTTGCACGACCTGCGCATCGAGGAGGCGCCCGGTGTCTGAGCCCCAGGACCCGCTGCGGTCCCTGTTCCAGCAAGCTGCCGGTGCCGGGCAGTCCCGCGCCGCGGCGGCGCCGGTCGCGGAGATCGCCGCGCGCGGGCGGCGGAGGCGCCGACGGCGCGTCAGCGCCCTGGTGGCGGCGGCGTGTCTGGTCGTCGGCGGTGGCGGCGCCACCGCTGCCGCGCTGCTTTCCCGGGCGCCGGTCCCGGTGGGCCCGGCGGGCCCGCCGTCGCCCGGCAGGCCGTCCCCGGAGCGGCTGCCGTCCCCCGCGCTCACCTCGCCGAGCCCCACCGACTCCCCCACCCTGCCCCCCTCTCCGGAGTTCACGATCGGTTCTTCCCCTCCGGGGACCATGGCCGGCTCTTCCCCTCCGGAGGCCGGTCGAGGGTCGGCCACGTCACCGCCCTGAGCCGGTTCGCTCCGTGACCCGGCGGACCGCCACCGGGCGGTCCGGCCTGCCTCCCCCCACCCAAGGAACCCGTAATGCCCCCTTCATCCACCGATGTACGCGAGCCCTCCCGCCTCCCGGAAACGCCCCGGCGCCCGCTGGGCGACCCGGGGCCCGACGTGCGGACCGGCCGTGTGCGCTGGGGCATGCGGGGCCGTGCGACCTGGCGTCTCGGCTCCGCGGACCGGGACGTCCTGTGGCTGTACCTGTCGACGCGAATAGGCATCTGGGTGACGGCCTACTGCGCCCGGTGGCTGTTCCCCTCCGACTCCGCGTCCCAGGACCCCGGCCCGCTCCTCGCGCCGTTCCAGCACTGGGACTGGGACCACTTCCAGCACATCGCCCAGCAGGGCTACTTCCCCGGGCAGGCCGGGCCGTGGCTGGACGACTGGGACAACCGGGAAGCCTTCTTCCCCGGCTTCCCCCTCGTGCTGCGCGCGGTCCACTTCCTCGTGCCGGACTGGGCGCTGGCCGGGCTGTCGGTCTCCCTCGTCTCCGGGGCCGTCGCCGTACTGGCCCTGGCCCGCATCGCCCGGCACCACCTGCACGACACCGCGGGGGGACAGCGCGCCGTCCTGTTCTTCCTGCTCTCCCCGTGCGCCGTCTTCCTGGCCGTCGGCTACACCGAGTCCCTCTTCCTGGCCCTGGCGCTGCCCGCCTGGCTCGCCGCCCGACGCCGCAACTGGCCCCTGGCCATGGCGCTGACCGCCGCGGCCACCGCCGTACGCGTCAGCGGCCTCTTCCTGGCGGCGGCCCTCGCCGTCCACTTCCTGCTCGGTCTGCGCCGCACCCGCGACCTGCGCCCGCTGCCCTGGCTGGCCCTGCCCGCGCTGCCCCTGGTCCTCTACAGCTGGTACCTCCAGGCCCACACCGGTGACTGGATGTCCTGGAAGCACGCCCAGGAACGCGGCTGGTACCGCGTCTTCCACACGCCTTGGGAGGCCTGGGCCAACACCTGGAACAACGCCTTCGACCACGTCCAGAGCACCAATTACGCCTTCATGTTCCAGGCCGAGATCGTCGCCATGCTCCTCGGTGTGGCGCTGCTCGTCGTGCTGGCGCGCAGGCGCCGCTGGCCCGAGGCCGTCTACGTCGCCCTCAGCCTGTGCGCGCTGGGGACGTCGTACTGGTACGTCTCCGTCCCCCGCGCCGTCCTCCTGTGGTGGCCCCTGTGGATCATCCTGGCCGGCTGGAGTCTGCGCAGCCCCCGGTTCAAGACCGCGTACCTCTGCGTGGTCGCGCCCCTGAGCACCGTGTTCGCCCTGACCTTTTTCACCGGACGGTGGACCGGCTGACGCGGCCCGCGGGGCGGTTCTCAGACGGCCAGGCTCACCAGCGCCGCCACCGCGAACCCCACGACGGACAGGACCGTTTCGAGGACGGTCCACGACTTCAGCGTGTCGCGTTCGGAGATGCCGAAGTACTTGGCGACCATCCAGAAGCCGCCGTCGTTGACGTGCGACGCGAAGATCGAGCCGGCCGAGATGGCCATGATGACCAGGGCCAGGTGGGGCTGGGAGAGGTGCTGGCCGTCGACCAGCGGGAGGACGATGCCCGCCGTGGTGACGATGGCGACCGTGGCCGAGCCCTGGGCGACGCGCAGGACGACGGAGACCAGCCAGGCGAGCACGATGACGGGCAGTCCGACGTTGTGGAAGGTGTCGGAGAGGGCGTCGGCGACGCCGCTGCCCTTGAGGACCGCGCCGAAGATGCCGCCCGCGCCGACCACCAGCAGGATGTTGCCGACCGGCTTGAGGGACGCGGTGGAGACGGTCTCCAGGGACTTGCGGGACCAGCCGCGGCGGATGCCGAGGAGGTAGTACGCGAGCAGGAGGGCGATCGTCAGCGCGACGAAGGGATTGCCGAAGAACTCGACGACGGAGCGGAGGGTGGAGGGGGCCAGGGCGATCGAGGAGAAGGTGGCGAGGAGGATCAGGACCAGGGGGGTGCCGATGATGGTGAGGACGGTGCCCAGGGCCACCGGCTTCTCGCGGGGTGCGACACCCGCCGCGTTCTGTTCGGCGGTCACCGCGGCGCGGGCCTCCTCCGCGGCCTCGACCATGTCCTGCGGTACGGGGACGAAGATCCGCTTGCCGATCCACGCGGCGTAGGCCCAGGCGGCCAGGACCGCGGGAATGCCGCAGACGATGCCCATGAGGATGATCCAGCCGAGGTCCACCTTGAACAGGCCGGCGGCGGCGACCGGTCCGGGGTGCGGCGGGAGGAAGGCGTGGGTCATGGAGAGGCCGGCGAGCAGCGGCATGCAGTAGAGGAGGACGGATTTGCCGCTTCGTTTCGCCGCTGCGTAGACGATGGGGGCGAGGACGAAGATGCCCACGTCGAAGAAGACCGGGATGCCGAAGATGAGGCCGGTCAGGCCCATCGCGAGGGGTGCGCGGCGTTCGCCGAACAGGCCGAGCAGACGCGTGCTCAGGACTTCCGCGCCGCCGGAGACTTCGAGGATCGCGCCGAGCATGGTGCCCAGGCCGATGATGATGGCGACGTGTCCGAGGATGCCGCCCATGCCGCTCTCGATGAGGGAGGGGAGGCTGGATTTCTGGACCGTACCGAAGAGTTCGGTCACGGAGAGACCGGCGGCGAGGCCGACGGCTATGGAGACGCCCAGCAGCGCCACGAAGGGCTGGAGGCGGACTTTGATGATGAGGAAGAGCAGGAGAAGGATGCCGAGGGCGGCCACGGTGAGGAGGCCGGGCGTTCCCGGTATCAGGGCGAGCAGGCCGCCGGTGTGGGGTGGCGTGGCGGGGGCCGCGGCAGCGAGGACAGCGTGGACCATGTGATGACTCCGTTGTCAGACAGGGAAGTTCCAGGCAGGGGGGACCGCGGCACGGCGCCCCGGGCGGACGGGGCGCCGTACCGTGCGGCGGGTTCAGCGGCGGTAACGGCAAGGGGGTGTCCCGGTCAGCTCAGCACCGCGAGCGCGTCGATCTCGATGAGCAGGCCCTTGGGGAGGCCGACGTACACGGTGGTACGGGCGGCCGGTGCCTCCTTGAGGCCCTCGGCCTCGAAGTAGGCGTTGTAGATCTCGTTCATCTCGGCGAAGTGGTCGGTGTCGGTGAGGTAGACGCGCATCATCATGACGTCGTCCCAGCTCGCGCCGCCCTCTTCGAGGATCGCCTTGACGTTGGCGAAGGTCTGCAGGGTCTGCTCACGCAGGGTGGGCCCGGCCGGGGTGGGTGCCTGGCCCTCGACGGCGGGCAGGAAGCCGACCTGGCCGGCGACCTGGAGGATGTTGCCCTTCTTCACGCCGTGCGAGAACTTGGCGGGCGGGGTGGTGTGGGTGGCCGGGGTGAGGGCGGTCTTCTCGGTCATGGTCGGGCTTCCTTCATGTCTTGCGTGTCGGATACGGGGGTGTTTCCGGAGTACTCCCGGCTGATGGCGTCCGCGGTGCGGCGTACCAGCGGGAGCAGGGTGAGGAGTTCCTCGGCGGTGACGACGACATTCGGCGCGGAGACCGACATGGCGGCGACGAGCCGGCCGTCCGCGCCGCGGATGGGGGCCCCGACGCAGTTGATGGACTCCTCGTGGCCACCGAGGTCGGTGGCCCAGCCCTGTTCGCGCACCTTGGCCAGCTCGGCCAGGAAGGCCGGAGCGCTGGGTGTCGAACGGGACGTGTAGAGGGGGTAGTCGAGCTTCTCGGCGAGCGCGCGGCGCTCGGGCTCGGGCAGGTCGGCGAGGAGCAGCTTGGCGACGGCCGCGACGGTGATGGCGACGGGCTTGCCGATACGGGAGTACATCCGTACCGGGTAGCGGCTCTCGACCTTGTCGATGTAGAGGACCTCGTTCTCCTCGTACACGGCGAGGTGCACCGTGTGCCCGCACTGCTCGTTCAGTCCGACGAGGTGCGGGTGGGCGATCTCGCGCACGTCGAGGTTCTCCACGGCCTGCTGGGCGAGGGCGAAGAGCCGGGCGCCGAGGCGGTAGCGCTGGTCGCTCTGCCGGTAGACCATGCCGTGCTCGTGGAGCGTGCGCAGCAGCCGCAGGGCGGTGGACTTGTGCACGCCGAGGCGGCCCGCCACCTGTTCCAGGTTGGCCGGGCCTTCCGCCAGCAGGGGCAGGATGCTCAGTGCGCGGTCGACTGTCTGACTCATGGGGTACGGACCTCCACCCGTGGGTTGTGCACCCCGTGGCTGGTGGTGCCGCTGCTGCGGTCAGTGGGTGCGTCACCGTCGGTGGTCCAGCCGGGGCCGAGTCGCAGTCTCCCCCAGTCGGCGGGGTCGAGGCCCGCAAGGCGGTCGGCGAGGTCGCGGGCGGGCGGGGTGCCGAGGTCGCCGGGGACGGTGAGGGAGGCGGCGGCCATGAGGTGGCCGTGCCGGATGCGGGCGAAGACGGGCAGGTCGCGGAGGGTGGCGGAGAGGAATCCGGCGGCGAAGGCGTCTCCGGCGCCGACGGGGGCGACGACGTCGACGGTGAGGGCGGGGGCGGTGGTGACCGTGTCGGTGCCGTCGGCCTGGCGGGCGTGCACGGTGGCGCCGTCGGCGCCCTGTTTGACGACGAGGACGGCGGGTTCGGGCAGGGCGGCGCGTACGGCGTCGGGGCCGTGCAGGTCCCAGGCGGCCGCGGCCTCGTCCTCGCCGACGAAGACCAGGTCGCAGCGGCGGGCGAGGTCGAGGAGGACTTCGGGGCCGCGTACGGTGCGGTCGCGCCAGAGTGCGACGCGGTAGTTCACGTCGAAGGAGACGAGGGGGCGGCCGGGGGCCGGTGCGGTGAGGGTGCGCAGCACGTCGAGGCAGGTGTCGGACAGGGCCGCGGTGATGCCGGTGAGGTGCAGGACGCGGGTGTCGCGCAGGGCGTCGTCGTCGAGCAGTCCGGGGGACATGGCGGAGGCGGCGGACCCGGCGCGGTAGTACGCCACCTCGGCGGCGCCGGCTTGCGTCTCCGTACCCGTGGCGCGTTCGCCGGCGGTGCGGAAGTAGACGCCGGTGGGGCGGGCCGGGTCGCGCTGGACGTGGGTGACGTCCACGCCGCAGGCGGCGACGGCGTCGCGGACGTGGTCGCCGAAGGCGTCGGCGCCGACGCGGGAGACCCAGCGGGTGCGGTGGCCGGTGCGGGCGAGGGCGCAGGCGACGTTGGACTCGGCGCCGCCGATTCCGCGCTCGAAGGTGGGCACGTCGGCGAGTCGTCCGGGCCCGGTGGGCATGAAGGTGACCATGGTTTCGCCGAGGCAGACGACATCGGCGCCCGGACGGGCGGGCGCGGTGCCGTCCGTCGCGTCGTTCCGGGCGGGCGCGGTGCCGTCCGTGGCGTCGTTGCCGTCGGCGCTGACGTTCTGGGACGTGGTCACGATCTGCTGCACTCCTTTGCGTACGGGCCCGTTGGGCCGTTCCGCGACGTGTTACGCACCATTGACCCGGCGATGGCTCGGATGTTAGACAGCAGTAAGCGATATGCGCAATGGGTGTTGCACACGGTGCAACAAGATCTTGAGGAGGCCCCCATGGCCGCCGCGCCCCACGCCGACCGCAGCGCCACCGGCGCCGCTCCCGGCGCCGACGCAGCCACCGCCGAGCGCCGCGCGAGGACCCTCGCGGACGAGCGGGTCGACCACCGCTTCAAGGGGCTTCCCCCGGACGCCGACGGCCGTACCGTCGGCGAGCTGGCGGCCGAACGCCGGAACCTGTTCACCGGCGGCTTCACCACACCGGTCCTCGCCCTGTCCGCCGAGTCGCTGGATCACAACCTGGCGCTGATGGAGACCTACGCCGAGCGGCACGGCCTGGCCTTCGCCCCGCACGGCAAGACCTCGATGGCCCCGCAGCTCTTCGCCCGCCAGCTCGCACGCGGCGCCTGGGGCATCACCGCCGCCGTCCCCCACCAGGTCCGCGTCTACCGCGCCTACGGAATCCAGCGGATCTTCCTCGCCAACGAGGTCGTCGACGCCCCCGCGCTGCGCTGGCTCGCCGCCGAGCTGGACGCCGACCCCGGCTTCCACTGCGTCTGCTACGTCGACTCGCTGCGCGGCATCGAGCTGATGGACGCCGCCCTGCGCGAGGCCGGTGCCACCCGCCCGGTGGACGTGGTCATCGAGCTGGCCGCCGGCGAGGGCGCCCGCACCGGTGTCCGTACCGATGCCGAATGCGTCGAACTGGCCGACGCGCTGGCCGGTGTGGACACGCTGCGCCTGGTCGGCGTCGCCGGTTACGAGGGCGAGGTGCCCGACGCGACCCACGAACGGGTGACCGCCTGGCTGCGCCGGCTGCTCGCGCTCACCGTCGCCTTCGACGCGTCCGGGCGCTTCGCCGACCTGGACGAGATCGTGCTGAGCGCGGGCGGCAGCGCCTGGTTCGACGCGGTGGCCGAGGTCTTCGACGAGGCGCCCGCGCTGTCCCGGCCGCTGCTGAAGCTGCTGCGCTCCGGCGCGTACGTCTCCCACGACGACGGCCACTACCGCCGTCTGACCCCGTTCAACCGCGTCCCGGACGAGGGCGCCCTGCGGCCCGCCTTCCGGCTCTGGTCCCAGGTCGTCTCCCGCCCGACCCCGGAGCAGGCGTTCCTGAACGCGGGCAAGCGCGACGCGGCGTACGACCTCGACCTGCCGCAGGCCCAGGCCGTACGGTCCGGCCGGGACGGCACCGAGCGGCCCGCGGACGGCGTCACCGTGACCAAGCTGTCCGACCAGCACGCCTGGGTCAGCACGGAACGGGCCGGTGACCTGGAGGTCGGCGACTGGGTCGGGCTGGGGCTGTCGCACCCGTGCACGTCCTTCGACAAGTGGCAGCTGATCCCGGTGGCCGAGGCGGACGGTACGGTCGTCGACTACGTCCGTACGTTCTTCTGACGGACCCGCGGCGGCCCCCTCACCCGGGGCCGCAGGACTTCGGTGCGGGGCACCACCCCCGAGTCCCGCGCCGAATGCCGGGGGCACCCCCGCCCCCGGCCGGCGCGCCCACCCCCGGGCGCGCCCGGGTCCCGCTCCGGTGCGTCCCCCCGTCACCGGAGCGGGCCCCGCACCCCATGGCCGCCGGCGCGGCCCCTCCCGGACCGGCGCCCGGCCCGGATGCTCCTCCCGGACCGGCCCGCAGCCCGGATCGGCTCCGGGCCCGGACCGGCGCCCGGCCCGGCTCGGCGCCCGGCCCGGTTCAGCCCGGTTCAGCCCGGCTCGGCTCGGCTCACAGGAAAGGCAGTTCGGTCATGGACACCGTGGTCCGCGACGTACGCGTCATCGACGGCACCGGCACCCCCTCCTACCGGGCGGACGTCGCCCTCGACGGCGGCCGGATCGCCGAGATCCGCCGGGAGACGGACTCCGGGCCGCGCCCCGGCGCCCCCCGTGTGGTGGACGGCGCGGGACTGGCCCTCTCCCCCGGCTTCATCGACATGCACGCGCACAGCGACCTGGCGCTGCTGCGCGACCCGTCGCACGAGGCGAAGGCGGCGCAGGGCGTCACCCTCGAAGTCATCGGGCAGGACGGCCTGTCGTACGCGCCGGTCGACGACCGGACGCTCGCCGAGGTCCGCGCGCAGATCACCGGCTGGAACGGGGACGGCTCGGACATCGACTTCAGCTGGCGCACGGTCGGCGGATACCTGGACCGCCTCGACCACGGCTTCGACGGGCAGGGCATCGCCGTCAACGCGGCGTACCTCATTCCGCAGGGCACGGTCCGGATGCTCGCCCTCGGCTGGGACGACCGCGCGGCCACGCCCGCCGAGATCGCCCGGATGCAGCGGCTTGTAGCCGAAGGGCTGGAGCAGGGCGCCGTCGGCCTGTCCTCCGGCCTCACCTACACCCCCGGCATGTACGCGGATGACGCCGAACTCACCGAGCTGTGCCGGGTGGTGGCCCGCTACGGCGGCTACTACTGCCCGCACCACCGCTCGTACGGCGCGGGCGCCCTCGGCGCGTACGAGGAGATGGTCGGCCTGACCCGCCAGGCGGGCTGCGCCCTGCACCTCGCCCACGCCACCATGAACTTCGGCGTGAACAAGGGCCGCGCACCCGAACTCCTCGCCCTCCTGGACCGCGCCCTGGAGTCCGGCGCCGACATCACCCTCGACACCTACCCGTACACGCCCGGCTGCACGACCCTGGTCGCCATGCTGCCGAGCTGGGCGAGCGAGGGCGGGCCCGCCGCGATCCTGGACCGGCTGCGGGACGACGCGGCGGCCGAGCGCATCCGGCACGTCATGGAGGTGGAGGGGGCGGACGGCTGCCACGGCGTGCCGATGGAGTGGGACGCCATCGAGATCTCCGGCGTCTCGGACCCGGCGCTGGAGGGGTACGTCGGCAAGACGGTCGCCCGCTCGGCGCGGGAGCGCGGCGAGGAGCCCTGGACGACGGCCCGCCGCCTCCTGCTGGAGGACCGGCTCGGCTCGACGATCCTCCAGCACGTCGGCCACGAGGAGAACGTCCGCGCGATCATGCGCCACCGGGTGCACACCGGCGGCAGCGACGGCATCCTCCAGGGCAACAAGCCGCATCCGCGGGCGTACGGCACGTTCCCGAAGTACCTGGGCACGTACGTACGGGAGCTGGGCGTGCTGCCGCTGGAGGAGTGCGTGGCGCATCTGACCTCGCGCCCCGCGGCCCGGCTGCGGCTGCCCGACCGCGGCCTGGTCCGCGAGGGGTACCGCGCCGACCTGGTCCTCTTCGACCCGGACACGGTCGCCGCCGGGTCCACCTTCGATACGCCGCGCACCCTGCCGACCGGCATCCCGCACGTCCTGATCGACGGCCGCTTCGTCATCGAGGACGGTCGGCGGACGGATGTACTGGCGGGGCGCTCGGTCCGGCGAACGCGCTCCTGACCAGCCGTACCAGTTCGTCGCCGTCGGCTGCCACGCCCAGCGCGCCCAGGGCGCGGGCGGTTTCCTGGCGGGCGGGGGTGACCCGGCCCGCGTAGAAGACGACCGGGCCGGTGAAACGCTCCTCCCGGCGCAGCGCCTCCACCTGCCGGAAGCCGGCCCGGTCGTCCGTTCCGCGGGCGATGTCGGAGATGATCAGGGACGGCGTCTGGACGGCGATGGCGGCGTCGGCCGCCCAGGAGTCCACGGCGATCTGCACGGCCGCCCCTTCCCTGCGGAACCAGGCGGCCAGGGTGGCGTTGTTCTCGGGATGGTCGTCGACCCAGAGGAGCGTGCGGCCCGCGAGCGATACGCGGACGGGCGGGAGCGATCCCTCCCCGGCCCCCGGCTGCGCCGTCCCGGGGTCCGGTTCCCGCTGCGGCAGGGTCACCAGCGCCGGGGCCCCCTCGCGCAGCCTGCGGACCAGTTCGGCGGAGCGCGGCAGGCCGAGCAGCCCGTCGAGCAGCGAGTTGAACCCGGCGTCGGTGACCATGTCGGGGAAGACGGTGGGGAGTTCGCGCTCCAGCTGCTCCAGCTCGGCGTACGGGTCGGCCGGGTTCCGCGGTACGTCCCGCTGCGCCAGGAAGGCGTCGACCACCGGCCGTTCCTCGTCGGGCACGGTCGCCGACGTCCGCAGCAGCGTCCGCACCCGCCGGTACGTGCGGAAGTCCGCGATGACGTCGCCGCTGTCGGCCCCCGGCGGGCTGGTCATCATCCGGTAGAAGTCGGCGTAGAAGTACTGGATCAGTAACGTGCGGAGGACGGCCTCCGGCGGGTGGTCGGCCCACATCGGGTTGAGGGTCGCCTCCAGGACGAAGCCGTTGACCAGCCGTTTGATGCGGCGCGGGTTGCGGGCCGACC
Organism: Streptomyces sp. CB02923; assembly: GCF_001905005.1. Taxonomy (GTDB): domain Bacteria; phylum Actinomycetota; class Actinomycetes; order Streptomycetales; family Streptomycetaceae; genus Streptomyces. Next base: position 920,827 of record NZ_LWKZ01000001.1, read on the forward strand.
GCTCGGCGAGCAGGTCGACCAGGGGCGTATCGAGCAGCCGCTCGATACCGGCGGTGCGCGCGCACCACGTGATGTACTCCCGTACGCCCTGGCCGCCGGCCACCGGGATGCGGTAGCTGGTCTGGAAGATCTTCTCCATGAACGTGGCGCCGGCCGGCGACAGATCGCGCAGCAGCCCGCTCGGCCCCATCGCCGACCGGTCGCAGCCGATGACGAACGCCAGCCCCGGCACGTCCAGGTAGACCTTGACCGCCTCGCACACCGCCAGCACCGTCTCCTCGGAGCAGCGGTCCAGGTCGTCGATGAACACGACGAGCATCCGCCGCGGCGAGTACGTCGCGTTCTCGGCCCACTCCTGGGCCAGGTCACGGATCGCCTCGCGCATCTCGTTACGGGCCTGGGAGTTGACGGACAGGTTGTCCCACAGCTCGTTGACCAGCCCGGCGGCACCCAGCGGGCCGGCCGCGAGGGTGGCGAGCGCCCGCAGCACGCGCAGCAGCGCCCGTTGCTCGGAGGCCCGGTGCAGCGCCCTCCGCAGCAGCCTGCGGTCGAAGCGCATCAGCACCGACTTGATCAGCCCTTCCAGGGCGTCCGCGCCGGACGAGGTCCAGGCGTTGTACCAGACGGTGTGCACCTCGGGCACCGTCCCCAGTTCCGCGTCCACCAGGCGCATCAGGCTGCTCTTGCCCATCCCCCACCCGGCGTCGACGGCCAGGGTGAACGGGGTGGAGGACCGGGAGGCGATCAGCAGGTCGGCGAGCCGGCGGGCGGCGTGGCCCGCGCCCAGCAGGTCGGTGCCGGCCGAGTCCACCGGCTCGTCGTTGAGCAGCGCGAGCCGTCGCTCCGATGACACCATGCCGCCCCCGTGGTCGTCCGCTCACCGCCCCGGAGCGTACCGCCGGTGCGCCGGGCGCGGGAGCCGTTCGCGCACGCCCCCGCACCGATGCGGGGCACCCGGTCCGTCACGGCGGGTGAGCAAGCCCACACCGCCGGGGTGTCCAGGGTGAAGAAAAACACCAGGCGAGGCGTGTTACGCGCCCGTATGGTGGCTGGCATGCAGGTGATCCAGTCAACGAAGCTCGCCAACGTCTGCTACGAGATCCGGGGCCCGGTCCTTGAGGAGGCGATGCGGCTCGAAGCAGCGGGACACCGCATCCTCAAGCTCAACACCGGCAATCCGGCGGCCTTCGGGTTCGAGTGCCCGCCGGAGATCCTGGAGGACATCCTCCGCACGGTCGGCACCGCCCACGGCTACGGCGACGCGAAGGGCCTGCTCTCCGCCCGGCGCGCGGTGATGCAGCACTACCAGACCAAGGGCATCGAGCTCTCGGTCGACGACGTCTACCTCGGCAACGGCGTCTCCGAGCTGATCCAGATGTCGATGCAGGCGCTGCTGGACGACGGCGACGAGGTGCTCGTACCGGCGCCCGACTACCCGCTGTGGACGGCCTCGGTCTCGCTGTCCGGCGGTACGGCGGTGCACTACCGGTGCGACGAGCAGGCGGACTGGATGCCCGACCTCGCCGACATCGAGCGCAAGGTCACCGACCGCACCAAGGCCATCGTCGTCATCAACCCGAACAACCCGACGGGCGCCGTGTACGACGACGAGCTGCTGCGCGGCATCGCCGAGATCGCCCGCCGGCACAACCTGATCGTCTGCGCCGACGAGATCTACGACAAGATCCTCTACGACGGCGTCACCCACACCCCGTTCGCCTCGCTCGCCCCCGACCTGCTGACCCTGACCTTCAACGGGCTCTCCAAGTCCTACCGGGTGGCGGGCTACCGCAGCGGCTGGATGGCGGTCTGCGGCCCGAAGGCGCACGCGGCCTCGTACATCGAGGGCCTGACGATCCTCGCCAACATGCGGCTGTGCGCGAACATGCCCGCGCAGCACGCCGTGGCCACCGCCCTCGGCGGACACCAGTCGATCAACGACCTGGTGCTCCCGGGCGGCCGCCTGGTGGAGCAGCGGGACACCGCGTACGACCTGCTCACGCAGATCCCGGGCATCACCTGCACCAAACCGAAGGGCGCGCTGTACGCCTTCCCGCGGCTGGACCCGAAGGTCTACAAGATCAAGGACGACCGGCAGATGGTGCTGGACCTGCTGCGCGCCGAGAAGATCATGATCGTGCACGGTACGGGCTTCAACTGGCCGGAGCCGGACCACTTCCGCCTGGTCACCCTGCCGAACAAGGACGACCTGACGGACGCGGTGACCCGCATCGGCCGGTTCCTGGACGGCTACGGGCAGTACTGAGCGCGACCCGGGACGACGCCGCACCTATACGGTTCTCAACTTTAGACTCTGTCTAAGCTAGGATGGTCTCCTAGCCGTTCCGCGTTGCCAGGAGGCCGTCCCGTGTACGAACCGATCCGCACCCCGTCGGTCCACTCCATGGCCGCCGACCAGGACGTCCCGCACCGCTCCCGCACGGAGGAACTGGACATCCGGCTCGCCGGCCACCTGACCGCGCTGCTCACCGTCACCGACGAGCTGCGCGCCACCGTCCGCGACCCCGCGCTCGACGACGCCGCCGAGCGCATCGCCGCGCAGGTGGCGCGGCTGCGCGGCGGGGCCTACCCGCTGCGGGCCGCGCCGACCGGCGGCGGCGACCCGGCCCGCGCGCCCCGGCTGCACGGGCGGGCCCGGATGCTGGCCGGCAGCGCCCTGGCCGTCGCCACCTCACGGGCCGACGCCGCGGCCGCCGCGCTGGCGGCGGAGCGGATGGAAGCACACGCGGCGGCATATACGGAGGCACCCGCGCCGGTACACGAGCTGGCCACGGCCTGAGTACTGACCCACCGCGTATCCGCCGAGCACCCGGGGCATGACGCAACGGCCGGAGCCCCGCACATGGTGTGCGGGGCTCCGGCCGCTGACGGCTGACGCCCCGGTCCGCGCCGGGGCGTTCCGTCCCTAGCCCAGTCGGCGTACGAGCGCGTGGTACTCGTCCCACAGCTCCTTCGGCGTGTGGTCACCGAAGGTGTTCAGGTGGTCGGGGACGAGCGCCGCCTCGTCGCGCCACACGTCCTTGTCGACGGTGAGCAGGAAGTCCAGCGCGGCGTCGTCCAGGCCGAGGCCCTCGGTGTCCAGCGCCTCCTTCGTCGGCAGGATGCCGATGGGCGTCTCGACGCCCTCGGCCTTGCCGTCCAGGCGCTCGACGATCCACTTGAGCACCCGGCTGTTCTCGCCGAAGCCCGGCCACACGAAGCGGCCCGACCCGTCCTTGCGGAACCAGTTGACGTAGTAGATCTTCGGCAGCTTCGCCTGGTCCTTGTCGGCGCCGACCTTGACCCAGTGGCCCATGTAGTCGCCCATGTTGTAGCCGCAGAACGGCAGCATGGCGAACGGATCGCGGCGCAGCTCGCCGACCTTGCCCTCGGCCGCCGCGGTCTTCTCGCTCGCCACGTTCGCGCCGAGGAAGACACCGTGCTGCCAGGTCAGCGACTCGGTCACCAGCGGTACGGCGCTGGCGCGGCGGCCGCCGAAGAGAATGGCCGAGATCGGCACACCCTTGGGGTCCTCCCACTCGGGCGCGATGATCGGGCACTGGCCGGCCGGGACGGTGAAGCGGGCGTTGGGGTGGGCCGCCGGGGTGCCGGACTCCGGGGTCCAGTCGTTGCCCTTCCAGTCGGTCAGGTGCGCGGGGAGCTCCTCGGTCATGCCCTCCCACCACACGTCGCCGTCGTCGGTCAGCGCGACGTTGGTGAAGACCGAGTTGCCCCACATGGTCTTCATGGCGTTGGCGTTGGTGTGCTCGCCGGTGCCGGGCGCGACACCGAAGAACCCGGCCTCGGGGTTGATCGCGTACAGACGGCCGTCCTCGCCGAAGCGCATCCAGGCGATGTCGTCACCGATGGTCTCGACGGTCCAGCCGGAGATCGTGGGCTCCAGCATCGCGAGGTTGGTCTTGCCGCAGGCGCTCGGGAACGCGGCGGCGACGTACTTCGGCTCGCCCTGCGGCGGGGTGAGCTTGAGGATGAGCATGTGCTCGGCGAGCCAGCCCTCGTCGCGTGCCATGACGGAGGCGATGCGCAGCGCGTAACACTTCTTGCCCAGCAGGGCGTTGCCGCCGTAGCCGGAGCCGAACGACCAGATCTCACGGTCCTCGGGGAAGTGCGAGATGTACTTCGTGGAGTTGCACGGCCACGGCACGTCCGCCTCGCCCTCGGCCAGCGGAGCGCCGAGGGTGTGCACGGCCTTGACGAAGAAGCCGTCCTCGCCCAGTTCGTCCAGGACCGCCTGCCCCATCCGGGTCATGGTGCGCATCGAGACGGCGACGTACGCCGAGTCGGTGATCTCCACGCCGGGCGCGGAGAGCGGGGAGCCGAGCGGGCCCATGCAGAACGGGACGACGTACATCGTCCGGCCGCGCATCGCGCCGCGGAAGACGCCCTGCTCGCCGGTGAAGATGTCGCGCATCTCCGCCGGGGCCTTCCAGTGGTTGGTCGGGCCCGCGTCCTCCTCCTTCTCGGAGCAGATGAAGGTGCGGTCCTCGACCCGGGCGACGTCCGAGGGGTCCGACGCGGCGTAGTACGAGTTGGGGCGCTTGATCGGGTCCAGCTTCTTGAACGTGCCCTTCGCCACGAGCTCCTCGCACAGGCGCTCGTACTCCGCCTCCGAGCCGTCGCACCACACGACGCGGTCCGGCTCGGTGATGGCTGCGATCTCGTCGACCCAGGAGATCAGTTCCTGGTGGTTGGTCGGTACGGGGGAGGGAGCCGCGTTGTCGCGCGCCACGATCGCTCCTAGATGAGGGTTCGGGGCGGACCACTGCCCGTGCACATGCCTGCAGAGCCCGCTTCGGAAGATGTCTGCCCCTTGGGGGCTGCGACCCGGATGCTTCGCGACCGCTCATCCGGTGCCGACCGCACTCATTTGATCATCCGATCCCGATCCCCATCTGTCCAGAGGAGGTTCTCGTGACCGTCACCACTTCCGGACCAATCCGTAACTTACGGTCGCGTAGGTAGCATTGCGGCCATGACTTCCGCGCCTGACGCCGCCGAAAGCCACACGTCCCCCGTGACCAGCGCGGCCGCCGACGCAGTATCCGCGGTCGCCGCGGTGGCCGCGCCGCTCAAGCCCAAGCTGCGGGGCTGGCTGCACGCGGGGATGTTCCCCGCCGCCCTCTTCTCCGGCGTGGTGCTCACGGCACTCGCCGACAGCACCCGAGGCCGCATCGCCTGCGCCGTCTACACCCTCTCGGCCTGCCTGCTCTTCGGGGTCAGCGCCCTTTACCACCGCGGCAATTGGGGCCCGCGCACCGGAGCCCTGCTACGACGGCTGGATCACGCCAATATTTTCCTGATCATCGCGGGCACCTACACCCCGCTGACCATGCTGCTGGTCCCCGGCACCCGCGGGCAGATACTCCTGTGGGCCGTGTGGGCGGCCGCCCTCGCCGGCATCGCCTTCCGCGTCTTCTGGGTGGGCGCGCCACGCTGGCTCTACACACCCTGCTACATCGCGATGGGCTGGGCGGCCGTCTTCTTCCTGCCCGACTTCCTCCAGAAGGGCGGCATCGCCGTACTCGTCCTCGTCGTCGTCGGCGGCGTCCTCTACAGCGCGGGCGGCATCATCTACGGCATCAAGCGCCCCAACCCCTCACCGCGCTGGTTCGGTTTCCACGAGGTCTTCCACTCCCTGACACTGGCGGCGTTCGTGGTGCACTACGTCGGCATCTCACTGGTGGCCTATTCGCACTCCTGAGGCACCCGGAGCGGCACCCGCACCGCCCGGAACGCCCTTCCCGCCGCGCGAACCGGCACCCCCGCCCCGCCGGCGCGCACACCCGGCGCCCGCACGTGGCCGTGGCCTTGAGGCCGCGGCCACCTGCCATGTCAGGGCAGCCACCCCGGCCAGGACCAGCGCGACCACCGCGGCCGTGCCGCCGACGAGGAACCCGCCGACGCACAGCGCCGCCGCGAACACGGCGAACCCATCGATCGCAGGACGCATACCCGCAACACCCCCTCCAAGCATCACTGACGGTGACCATTCCCTGTCTAGAGCGTTACACACCCCACTGACAGACAAGGAGACATCAAGGAACACCGCAGGCCCCGGCCCCGCCCCCGCCCCTCTCGCCACGCACCCGGCCCGCGCGATGCCCGACAATGACGCCCATGCCCTCTGCACAGAAGTCCGCGACGCGGCCCGGCGCCCCCAAGGCCGGGCTGCGGGAACGGAAGAAGATCCAGACCCGGCAGGCGATCCGCCGGGCCGCCTACCGGCTCTTCGAGGAGCAGGGGTACGACGCGACTCCCGTCGACCGGATCGCCGAGGCCGCCGACGTCTCCCCCAGTACGGTCTTGCGCTACTTCCCCGCCAAGGAAGACATCGTGCTCACCGACGAGTACGACGCGCTCCTGGAGGCGGGGCTGCGGGCCGGGCCCGCCGGTGAACCGATGACCGAGTCCGTACGGCACGTGGCCGTCGAGGCACTGCGGCGGCTCACGGCCGAGGAGCGCGGCGACCTGGTCCAGCGCATCCGCCTCGTCCGGGAGGTGCCCGCGATCCGCGGCCGTACGGCCGAGAACACCGCGCGGGACAGCGCGATGATCAGCGCCGTACTGGCGGAGCGGACCGGCCGTTCCCCCGACGACCTGGAGGTCCGGGTGATCGCCACGGCGGTCCTGGCGGGCCTCCAGGAAGCGCTGATGCACTGGGTCGCGGACGGCGCGCGGGACGACCTCGGGCCCCACGTCGACCGGGCGATGCACGTACTCGCCCGGGGCCTGACCTGGTGAACGCGCGCCCCGCCTCACTCCCGTAGGGCCCTCCCGTACGGAGCCACCCGCCCCGGCACCCTGGCCGGCTCCCCCAGCCGCTGGGCCAGACGCCCGCGCAGCCGCGTCAGCCGCTCGATCCGGGCGTCCAGGTCGGCCAGCCGGCGGCGGGCCACCTCCTCCGCCGTACGGCAGCACTCCGGCCCGCCGCCCACCGCGGCGCCACGGCCGCCGTCCCCCGCGAAGAGGAGCCGCGGCAGGCCGTCGGGCGGCAGCGCGTCGAGGAGCGGCGCGAAGGACCGGATGTCGCCCACCGTCAGCCCGGCGTCGAGCAGTTCACGCACCGTGCGCAGCCGCCGTACGTCCTCCGGCCCGTACACCCGGTGCCCCGACGGCGTACGCCGGGCGATCACCAGTCCCTGCTCCTCGTAGTAGCGCAGTGCCCTGGCCGTCATGCCCGCCGCGGCCGCGGCGTCCCCGATGCGCATCCGGTCCTCCCCCGCCGGGGCCCGGCCGGTCGGTGGCACCCCGCTGCGTACGTCGACTCACTCAGACCGTACGTCGTCGGCCGGAGGCACACCGACGGGCCCGCGCCACGGGGAGGCTGCTCACAACTCCACGAGCACGGCCCCCAGGTGCCGCCCCTCGATCAGCTCCCGCAGGGCGCGCGGCGCCTCGTGGATGCCGTGCAGCCGCGCGTGCGGGAAGGTGAGCGTGCCGTCCCGCAGCCCGCGCCCGAACTGCTCGTTCCACTCGGCGATCAGGTCGAGGTGGTCGTAGAGCGCGACGCCGCGCAGGGTGATGCTGCGCGCCAGCAGGGACAGCGTGTCGATCTCGGTGGTGTGCGTGCCGGAGTCGGAGAGCTGGCTGGAGAGCGCGCCGACGAGCGCGATACGGGCACCCCGGTTGGCGAGCGCGATGGCGGCCTGCAACTGCTCGCCGCCCACGTTGTCGAAGACCGCGTCGACGCCGTCCGGAGCGGCCTTGCGCAGCTGCTCCTCGATCGGGCCGGCCCCGCGGATCACCGCCGCGTCGTAGCCCAGCTCCTTGACCAGGTGGTCGGCCTTGCGCTGCGATCCCGTACTGCCGATGATCCGTACGGCGCCCCGCAGCCGGGCGATCTGCCCGGCCAGCGACCCGACCCCGCCGGCCGCCCCGGACACGAACACCGTGTCGCCCGCGCGGACCTCGGCCCCTCGGACGATGCCCATGTAGGCGGTCGGGCCCTGGGAGAGGTAAGCGGCCGGGTCGGTCAGCAGGTCCCGGTCCCGGCGCTGCACCGCGGCGGCGTCCACCAGGGCGTACTCCCGCCAGCCGAAGTGGTGTTCCACCAGGTCACCGGGGGCGAAGTCGGTGCCGGGCGCGTCGACCACCTCGCCGACGGCCGACCCGTACAGCGCCTCGCCGGGCACGAAGGACGGCATCGGGACGGAGGTGTCCTCGTCCATGAGCGTCCGCATCACGGCGGCCACGGCCATGGTGGTGTTGCGTACGAGGACCTGCCCGGACTCCGGCTCGGGCACCGGCACCTCGACGACCTCGAACAGGTCGTCGGTGAGCGGGCCCTGCGGGCGGCCGGTCAGGCGGACTTCGTGGTGGGTGGCGGGGAGGCCGCCACCGGTGTGGTGCGTGCGGTTCGTCATGCCGTCACGCTAAAAGTTGACGCCCGCGTGAAGTTCAACCCCGCTTTGCGGCCTAGGACTTCGGACGGAGGGGGTGGCGGGACGGTGGGGCGGGGGCGGGACCGGGAACATGCCCGCGCCCGGCCATGCTCACACCCGTATACCCCTGCCCCCTCACCCCGTCTCCCCCCTGCCCTGTCATCCGTCGCGGAGCTTCTCCCCCAGCTCCTCGGGGTCGGTCGTCGGGCGCTCGCACGTGAAGTGGCGGCAGACGTACGCGGCGGGCCGGCCGTCGGCCAGCGGGCGGTCCTTCAGCAGCGGCACCTCCTCCGAACCGGGCTCCCCAAGGGCGACCACCGCGCCGGGCGCGGTCCCCAGGAGGGCGGCGCGGTGCAGCGCCCGGGTGGCCGGGTCACCGTCCGGGCCGACGACCGCCACCTCGCGCGGCCCGTCCAGCGCCGCCTCGGCGGCGGCCAGCCCCCACCCGATGAAGCGCGGCGCCCGGCCGCCCAGCGTCTTGACGACGCCCAGGGCGCGTTCGGCGGCGTCCCGGTGCGGGCCGCTGCCGGTCAGTGCCGCGTACGACAGGAGCGCGCCGGCGGCCGCGGTCCAGCCGGACGGCGTGGCGTTGTCGGTGGGGTCCTGCGGGCGGCGGATCAGCTGCTCGGCGTCGTCGGCGGTGTCGTAGAGCGAGCCGTCCTCGGCGGTGAAGTGCACGAGCACCGTGTCCAGGAAGAGGCCGGCGAAGTCCACCCAGACGCCCTCCCCGGTGACCGAGGAGAGCGCGACGAAGCCTTCGGCGACGTCCGCGTAGTCCTCCAGGACGCCCGTGTTGTCGCCCGCCACGCCGTCCCGCGAGGTGCGGTGCAGCCGCGCCTGCCAGTCCATGTGGACGCGTACGAGCAGGTCGGCGGCGTCCGTGGCGGCCTGCACCAGGTCCGGGCGGTCGAAGTAGGCACCGGTCTCGGCGAGGGCCGCGACGGCCAGGCCGTTCCAGGCGGCGACGACCTTGTCGTCCCGGCCGGGGCGGGGCCGGGCGTCGCGGGCCGCGCGCAGCCGCTCCTTGATGCCCGCGATCCGCTCCGCGTCCACCAGGTCGTCGGTGTCGGGGAGTTGCAGGACGGAGGCGCCCTCCTCGAAGGTGCCCTCCTGCGTCACGCCGAAGTAGTGCGCGGCAATCGCGGCGTCCTTCTCCCCCAGGACATCGCGCAGCTGACCGGGCGTCCATACGTAGTACGCGCCCTCGACGTGCTTGCCGCTGCCGTCGTCGGAGTCGGCGTCCAGCGCGGAAGCGAATCCGCCCTGTTCGGTACGGAGTTCGCGCACCATGAACTCGGCGGTCTCGACGGCGACGCGGCGGGCCAGGTCCGATCCGGTGGCGCGCCACAGGTGTGCGTACGTACGGCACAGCAGCGCGTTGTCGTACAGCATCTTCTCGAAGTGCGGCACCGTCCACGACGCGTCCACCGCGTAGCGCGCGAAACCGCCGCCGAGCTGGTCGTAGATCCCGCCGCGGGCCATCGCCTCCGTGGTCGCCTGCACCATCTGCAGGGCCGCCTCGGACTGCGTACGGGCGTGGTGGCGCAGCAGGAACTCCAGCGCCATGGACGGCGGGAACTTGGGCGCCCCGCCGAATCCGCCGTGCACGGCGTCGAAGTCGCGGGTCAGCGTCAGCAGCGCGGACGCCAGGTCCTCCGGGCCCGGCGGCACCGGATCACCCTTGGCCGGCGACGCGGAGACCGACCGTGCGGACAGGTCGGCGACGATCCGCCCGGCGACCTCGCCCACCTCGTCGCGGCGGTCCGCCCAGGCGCTCCGTACGCCCTGAAGGACCTGCGGGAACGAGGGCAGCCCGTGGCGCGGCGCGGGCGGGAAGTACGTACCGAAGTAGAACGGTTCGGCCCCGGGCGTCAGGAAGACGGTCATCGGCCAGCCACCCTGCCCGGTGGCGGCCTGCACGGCCTCCATGTAGACGGCATCCACATCGGGCCGCTCCTCGCGGTCCACCTTCACGGGCACGAAGTGCTCGTTGATCAGCGCGGCGACACCCTCGTCCTCGAAACTCTCGTGCGCCATCACGTGACACCAGTGACACGCGGAGTAACCGACCGACAGGAGGACGGGCACATCACGCCGCCGAGCTTCCTCGAAAGCCTCCGGCGTCCAGGGCCACCAGTCGACCGGATTGTCAGCGTGCTGAAGCAGATACGGCGAGGTCACACCAGCTAGCCGGTTCATGCGATCCAGCCTCTCACAGCGCCCGGTCCCGTCGGTGAGGCCCGCACAGGGGCTGCCTCGCTTGGCCGAACTGCGCTCACGTGCCATCACGCGGGGGCAACCGCCTCCCCACCCGCCACAACTCGCTTGGGGCAAGCATTCAATTGGGGTGGCTCGCCGGGGGCTTCGACGGGTCCGGCAAGGATCCCACCGGCCTCGGGATCGTCGGTCTGCCGAACCGGAGAAGAGACAGAGAGGGGCAATCGCGCCCTACCGGCATCGCGCGCCTCCGCGTCACAGGACAGTAGGCTGGGCACAGCAGCGATGGGTCTGCTGAGGCTCCTCGAAGGAGGCACGCCATGACCGCCGAGATGGTGGCGCCCGCGTAGATGCACACCCGGATCAGCGCGGCGCAGTACGACTCCTGGCCCGAGGCACAGTGCGCCGGCATCGAGATCGTGGACGGCATGGCCGTCGTGAGGCCGAGCGAGTCCAAGCGGCACAACCGGCTGGCCCGAGTCCTGGCCAATGCCCTGGACGCCGCCGCAGGGCCGGACTGGAACGCCGACACGGACTTCGACGTCCGCCTGCAGGACGTTCCGCTCACCAACCGGCGTCCGGACGTCATCGTCTACCGGGCGGAGACCATCGACCTCACGCCCACCCGCCCCGAACACGTACTCCTGGTCGTCGAGGTCGTATCGCCCGGCTCGGAGACCACCGACCGCATCGTGAAGGTGGACCAGTACGCCAAGGCCGGCATCCCCTTCTACTGGCGTATCGAACAGGCCGCAACCGGTGTCCCCATCATCTACACCTACGTTCTCGACCCCGCCACCAAGGCCTACCGGGACGGCGAAATGTTCACCGGCGTGATCAAGACCGCCGCCCCCTTCCCCGTCACCGTGGACCTGCAGGCCACCTGACGACCGAGGCCACGCACACCCGGCAGGCGAGCACAACGACGCCCACCGCCGGGTCGGGCTGTGGCCCTTCTCGCCGATCAGCGGTGCCGGAACGGGCGTGTCGTGCACTCAGGCAATCGCCGCGATGTCCCCGTCGTCGAAGTAGATGGCCTGGTGCAGCCGACCGCCGAGCGCAACGGCGAAGCGGGCGAGGACGTCCTGGCCGGAGATGCGGCCCCGCTCGATCTGCGACACCCGCCCCTTCGTGACGCCCATCCGGTCGGCCACGTCCTGCTGAGTCAGCCCGCGGGCCTTCCGCAGTTCCGCGAGGCGGCGCCCCGTCGTCTCGGCGAGGAGTTCCTCCTTGCCCGCCCGTACGGCGTCCTCGCCACCGGCGCGAGCGACGTGCCCAGCGCGGATGTCCTGCCAACGCGTGTATCCACTCACGATCGTCCACCTTCTTCCCGAGCCCGGTCTCCCACATAGGTCTTGTAGCGCTGCTCGGCCAGCGGAATCGCTTCGTCGTACCACTCGGACCATCGGCCCGACTTGTCGCCTGCGATCAGCAAGATGCTGCTGCGCCACGGGTCGAAAGCGAAGAGGATGCGCACCGTACCCGGGCGCAGTTCCTTCAGGTTCGCCATCGACGAGCCGTGGATGGTGTCCACCAGCGGGCGTCCCAGCCCAGGGCCTCCCTCGGCCAGCGCGTCCAAGGACTGGACCACCCGGGCAAATGCCGCTTCGTCGAGGCCCTCGATCCACTCACGGACCTCGTCGACGAGGAAGATCTCCCACTCAGCGCTCACCGGATGAGTATAGCGATAGCTATACAGCGCGACCACTGCCCCGCCCGAGCAGCCTCGCCTCCCTGCGCCGAGGCGCAACACCGCCGGCGGAACCCCGCCCCACCGATCCGCCCCTCCCCGGCGTGCCGGGGCCGATACGGGGAAGCCTCCTGAGCCAGGCGGTTCGGGCGGTTCGGTGTGGGGTGTCTTTCCCGACGGCGGCCCGCGGTGGGTGGCGGAGGGGGTGGGCGGGGAGTTATCCAGAGGCCTGCCGGATTCGGCGCGGAAGCGGAACACTGTGGGTACGGGAACCGATCACCGCGGGCCGGGCGGGGGCGCTGCCCCGGCCGCCGGGAAGCGCTGGGAGGCCGGAGGATTCCGGGAGCACCGGAACCTGCCGGGACGCTGGGAACTGCAGGAGGGGGAAGGCATGGCGAGCTCACCGGCTGTGCTGCGGGACAGCCACCGGGCGGATGCCGAGGGGCTGCTGTCGCGGGCCGTCGAGGAAGAGGTCCGGCGCTCGGAAGGGACCCTTGACCGGGGCGTCCTGCTGTCCCGGGCACGCGCGGTGCTGGACGATCTGGCCGGCACCGCGTCCGAGGAGTACGGCGCGTACGTGCACGCGCTGGACGAGGCGGCGGCCGGACACCGCCCGCTGGCCGAGCGGCTGACGCGCAAGGAGCTGAGCACGCCCGCGGTGGCCACCCTGGTCGCGGCGGTCGCCGCCTTCGGCACGGACCTCGCGTACGGGACGGGCCCCGGCGCGGCCCTCGGCGTCGGAGTCTCGGTGGTGGCCGCGGGCGCCGCGGCGACGGTCGTGAAGCTGACGGCGGGGCACTGGCCCGCCGCCCACCGGCAGGCGGGGATGCGCGGACAGCCGGGCGGCCCCGAGCAGTTGCGGCTCCAGTGGCTCACGGCGCTGGAGGTGCGCGGCATCCGGCCGTTCCTGGACCAGCAGCGGATGCTGACGGCGGCGACGCGCGGCGGTTCCTCCGGCGCGCCCGCGGCCTCCCGCGGCACCCGGGTGCCGCAGCTGCGCGGCGCGGACCGCAGCGCGGCGGCCCGCCAGCGGTCCGTGCTGGAGCAGTCCTTCTCCCATCTGCCGCAGCCGGAGCAGCCGTTCGCGGGGCGGCGGGCGCATCTGACGCAGATCGCGCAGTGGGTGCACGCGGCCCGCGCGAGCACGGAGACCCGGCCCACGGTCGTGGTGCTGCACGGCGAGCCGGGCGCGGGGCGTACGGCGCTGGCGGTGCGGGCCACGCACCAGCTCCGTGACCAGTTCCGCGGCGCGTGCGTGGTGGACCTGCGCGGGGACACACCGGGCGAGACGCCGCTGCCGACGCGGGACGCGCTGCTGCACCTGCTCAACCGGCTCGGCGCGCCGCGCGAGCAGCTCCTGTTCCGGGAGCGCCCCTCCCAGGAGCAGCACGTCAAGCGGCTCACCGAGCTGTACCACAAGCATCTGACGGGCCTGCCCGTGACGGTCCTGCTGGACGACGCCTCGGACCCGGAGCAGGTGCGCCTGCTGGTGCCGGACCGCTCCGACAGCCTGGTGCTGGTGACCACTCGCGAGCCCATGGAGCTGCCCGGCGACCTCCAGGCGTGGGTGCACCAGCTGCCGGTGGGCGCGCTGGACTCGGCGGGCACCGAGGAGCTGCTGCGGGCCGCGGCCGACGAGTCCGAGGGCGAGACCGGCCCGTACGACCACCAGTCCGTCGAGCGGATAGCGCAGCTGTGCGCGGGGCTGCCGCTGGCGCTGCGGGTGGCCGGCTCCTCGCTGGGCCCCCGGTCGCCCGCCACGCTGGCGGCGGATCTTGAGGAGAGCGCCGCGCGCCACCCGGCCTCCGGGAGCCGGGCGACCCCGGCCGAGGCGGCGCTGTGGCTGCGCTACGGGGACCAGTCCGAGACGGCCCGGCGGCTGCTGCGCCGGCTCGCCCTGGTGGGGCGGGCCAGCCTGGGGGCGGCCGCCGCGGCGGCGCTGCTGGGCGTGGACGCGGCGGAGGCCGAGCGGCAGCTGTCCGCGCTGGCCGACGCGGGCCTGATCGAGCACGTGCGCAGCGACCGCTACCGGCTGCATGCCCTCGTGCACCACTTCGCGCACGCGCGTCTGGTGGACGAGGAGGACCCGGCCGAGCGCAGCACGGCCCAGGAGCGGCTGATCCGCAGCTACGCGGAGCTGGCGGACTCGGTGATCCGCCTGGTGGACGGCCGTACGTCCACCCGCGCCGACCGCTTCGGCTCGCACGGCTTCACCTCCCTGGACGCGGCGCTCCAGTGGCTGGACGACGAGACCAGCTTCATCACCGCCGCGCTGCGCCACGCCGACCAGGACGTGGACCAGGCCACCGTCTCCCACCTGCTGGGCGCGCTGGCCGACTACTGCCTGCTGCGCGGCGACCTGTACCGCCTCGGTGAGCTGAGCGAGCTGACCAAGGCCGCCGACCGTGGGCTTCTCGTGCGCTCCGTGCAGTGGCGCACCGGCGTCGCGGCCCGTCAGCTCGGCGAGCTGGACAAGGCCCGTACGACGCTGGCCTCGGTGGTCGACCTGTATTTCGAGGCGCAGCACCCGGTCGGCGCCGCGCGCGCCCTGCGTGACCTGGGCATCACGCTCCAGCAGCAGGGCAATCTGACGGAGGCCGCGGCCAAGCTGCGCGAGGCCATGGAGATGCAGTCCGGCGCGGACGTGCGCGGTGACCGGGCGTGGACGCTGCACGCGCTGGCCGCGGTGGAGCGCGACCGGGCGCAGGTGGCGGAGGCGCTGGCGCTGCTGAGCGAGTCCCTGAAGCTGCACCGGGAGAGCGAGAGCCTGCACGGACAGGCGTGGGCGCACTTCCAGCTCGGCCAGGTGTATCTGCGGATGGGCGAGGTCCCGCGGGCGGAGAGCGCGTTCCACGCGGCCCTGGACCTGTACCGCCGTACGCACGACGACCGCGGCGAGGCCTGGGCGGTGACCCAGCTGGCGCGGGCCCGGCTGGTGGACGGCGACCCGAACCCGGCGGCGGACCAGCTGCGCCAGGCCCTGCCCCTGCACCGCCGCTACGAGGACGCCCGCGGCGAGGCCTGGACGCTGTACTACCTCGGCCAGTCGCTGGAGGAGCAGGGTGACCTGGACGCGGCGCTGCGGCACCTGGAGCGGTCCCGGACGATGTTCAGCCGGATGCAGGACGGCTACGGCCTCGCCTGTGCCCGGCACCATTCGGGGCGCGTCACCCGGGACCTGCGGGCCGCGCAGACCGGCTCGCTGCGCAACAGCGGCTTCGCCCGGCAGCTGCTCCAGGACGCCCGCAAGGACTTCCAGCGGATCGGCGTTCCGCACGGGGAGGCGTGGTCCTGCCTGGAGTTGGTGATCATCGACGCGGGCAACGGCCGGACGGCGCAGGCGCTGGAGCTGGCCGACGAGGCGGCACGGACGTTCGCCGGCTACGGCGACCGGCGCGGCGAGGACTGGGCCCGGTTCCTGCGCTGCACGCTGCTGCCGTTCGCCTCACCGGGCGGCTCGGTGGTCGGCGCGGCGGTCGCGCAGGAGGAGCTGGCCCAGCTCGCGCAGGACGGGCACGCGACTCGCGACTCGAAGGTGGAGGACTGCGCGGAGACGTTCGCGCTGCTGCTGGACCGCGGCGTCGAGCCGGAAACGGGGTGGGAGGCATGGCGGCTCGGCATGGTCCCGAACCGCCACGCGCGCGAGGTCATGGGGGTGTCCATACCCTCGTCGCAGTGACGCGGAGGAGGTGCGTCCCCTCGTCGCGGTGACGAAGGGGAGGTGCGTCCCCTCCTCGCAGTGACAAGGAGGGGGCTGGGTCACCTCGTCGCAGTGACAAGGAGGGGGTTGGGTCACCTCGTCGTCACTTCGGCGGCGAGAGGTCCCCTCGTCGTCGCGGTGAGGAGGGAGATCTGCTCGTCGCGGTGACGGGAGAGGCCCCTTCGTCACGGTGACGCGGGCGGCCCCTTCGTCGCGGTGACGCGGAGATCCCCTCGTCACCGTGGCGCGGGAGATCCACTCGTCGCTGTGACGCCGGGCGGGTCGGTGGACGGCGTGCCACCCCGCCCGGCGTCCGGGGGTGCCGCTCAGCCTGCCTTGGGCTGTGCCTTCCCCGAGGGCTGCCCCTTCGCCTGGCTCTTCGCCCGGCCCTTCGCCGCCTCCGTGCCGCCGGAGGCGGCGGGCGCCTCCGGGGTCTCCTCGAAGTCGACCTTCTTCATCTGCTTGTTCATGGACTTCATCAGCAGCCATACGGCGCCGCCGATGACCGCGAACACGATGAAGCCGAGGACGCCGGGGGTCACCTTGTCCTTGTCGAAGCTGTCGGCAAGGGTGACGAAGTGCGTCACGGCGAGGGTGCTAGTCGCGCTCATCATGGAGTCAATTGTTGCGGATGCCCGCGAAGAGGTCGTCCTCGGGGAGGGACGTGTCGACGAGGGACTTGGCGAGCTCGTACTCCTCCGTCGGCCAGACCTCCCGCTGGATGTCCATCGGCACCCGGAACCAGCCGCCGTCCGGATCGATCTGCGTCGCGTGCGCGATCAGCGCCTTGTCGCGGATTTCGAAGAAGTCGGCGCAGGGCACGTAGGTGGTCAGCGTGCGCTCGCGGCGCTCGAATTCCTTCCAGCGCTCCAGCCACTCCCCGTACGGGGAGTCCAGGCCGCGCTCCAGCAGCGCCTCGTGCAGCGCGACGGTGCGCGGACGGTTGAAGCCCTGGTTGTAGTAGAGCTTCTGCGGCTGCCAGGGCTCGCCCGCTTCCGGGTACTTCTCCGGGTCGCCGGCCGCCTCGAAGGCCACCATCGAGATCTTGTGGGTCATGATGTGGTCGGGGTGCGGGTAGCCGCCGTTCTCGTCGTAGGTCGTGATGACCTGCGGCTTGAACTCGCGGATCAGCTTCACCAGCGGTTCCGCCGCCGCGTCCACGTCCTGGAGGGCGAAGCAGCCGTCGGGCAGCGGCGGCAGCGGGTCGCCCTCGGGCAGCCCGGAGTCGACGAATCCCAGCCACTCCTGCCGGACGCCCAGGATCTCCCGGGCCTCGTCCATCTCCTTCTTCCGCACTTCGTGGATGTGTTCCTCGATGTACGGGTCGCCCTGGAGCTTGGGGTTGAGGATGGAGCCGCGCTCCCCGCCCGTGCAGGTGGCGACCAGCACGTCCACCCCCTCGGACACGTACTTGGCCATGGTGGCCGCGCCCTTGCTCGACTCGTCGTCGGGATGGGCGTGCACTGCCATCAGTCGCAGCTGCTCAGTCAAGACTCGATCCTCAGTGAAAGGCCGGAGAAGATGTTTCCTATAGTGACCGAAGCGCGGGGCGAATAATTCCGGAGCCCCCGGCAGGAGGAGCGATCATGACCGCGGTGCGCGAAGGGCTGCCCGACGGACGCTACGGCCGCTCCGCCGACCAGCGCGCCGACCGCAAGCTGAAGATCGTCGGCGCCGTGCTGGGCGTGGCGCTCCTCGGCGTGGTCGGTTGGTCCGGATTCTCCTACATCTCCGGGCAGGACCTCAGTGGCCGGGTGATCACCTGGAACCGCGTTTCGGACAGCGCCGTCAAGGTGCATCTGGAGGTCGTCAAGGGCAAGGACGACACCGGCGTGTGCACGCTGCGCTCGCAGTCCGACGACGGCGCCGAGGTCGGGCGCAAGGACGTCACCGTCGACGCCCCGAAGGAGCAGGTGGACGTCGAGGTCACGGTGCGTACGACGGCACGGGCGACCAACGCCGTACTGGTCGGCTGCACGTCCGGCAGCTGACCGGGGGCCGGTGACCGGCAGCCGACCCGGCGCGGCCTCGCCCCGCAGCCCAGCCTTCACAGCCCCACAGCCCCCACAGCCGCGCCGTCCGTCCCCGCAGCCCGCCCAAGCCGTACGCGCCCCTACGGCCCGCCCCGTCCCTCGGCCCCCGTACGACATCCCGGTGTACGACATCCCGGTGTGTCGCCGGGTCCGCCCGGGGCCGTCGCGCTGACCGGCCACGATCCGGGCCGATGACGTTCCCGGTGAAATCCCCTTCCCCGTTTTGTGCCGGAATTGTTAGGCTCGTGGTTTCGCCCACCCGAGAAGGCGCAGCCTTCCTGGTAGGGCGTTTGATTTATCCCCAGCACCGACGAGGAGCACCTGTGACCCAGACCAGCGACAACGTCACCTGGCTGACCCAGGAGGCGTATGACCAGCTCAAGGCCGAGCTGGAGTACCTGTCTGGTCCCGCACGCGCCGAGATCACCGAAAAGATCGCGGCGGCCCGCGAGGAAGGTGACCTGAAGGAGAACGCCGGGTACCACGCGGCCAAGGAAGAGCAGGGCAAGCAGGACCTTCGGATGCGCCAGCTCAAGCAGCTGCTGGAGACCGCGAAGGTCGGCGAGGCGCCCGCCGCCACTGGTGTCGTGGCCCCCGGCACGGTCGTCACCATCGCGTTCGACGGAGACCCGGACGACACCCTGACGTTCCTGCTGGCCTCGCGGGAGTACGCGAGCTCGGACATCGAGACCTACTCCCCGCAGTCCCCGCTGGGCTCCGGGGTGAACGGCAAGAAGATCGGCGAGACCGCCGAGTACGAACTCCCCAACGGCAAGAAGGCTTCGGTGAAGATCCTCGAAGCCAAGCCGTACACGGGCTGAGCGCCGCGCGGCGCCCGCCCGCAGCCTGACGACGACCGGCCCGGAGCCCCAGCGGCTCCGGGCCGGTCGCGTGTCGCGTACGGGACGGTCGCGTGTCGCATGTCGCGTACGGGGCGGCCGCGTACCGCTACCGCGTATACGGGGCGGCCGCGTACCGCTACCCCATATACGGGACGGCCGCCCGACGCGTACGGCCCGGTGGGCCCCGGCCTGCCTCCGCCTCAGGCCGTGGCCGACCGGTACTTGCGCACCGCGAGCGTACGGAAGACCACGATGATCACGACGGACCAGAGCAGCGACGCCAGCACCGGCTGCTGCATGGGCCAGGCGTCGGGCGCCTTGTAGTTCGGCGGCAGGTTGCCGAACAGCAGGCGGGCGGCCTGGACCGTGGCGCTGAAGGGGTTCCACTCCGCGATGTGCCGCAGGAACGTCGGCATGTTGTCCGACGGCACGAAGGCGTTCGAGATGAACGTCAGCGGGAAGAGCCAGATCAGCCCGCCCGAAGTGGCGGCCTCCGGCGTCCGTACGGACAGGCCGATCAGCGCACCGATCCAGGAGAACGCGTAGCCGAGCAGGAGCAGCAGGGCGAACCCGGCCACGACCTTGCCGATGTTCTCGTGGGAGCGCCAGCCGACCAGGAAGGCGACGACGGCGAGGACGACCAGCGTCAGCGCGGTCTGCACCAGGTCCGCGAGCGTGCGGCCCGTGAGGACGGCGCCGCGCGCCATCGGCAGCGAGCGGAACCGGTCGATCAGGCCCTTGTGCATGTCGTCGGCGATGCCGGCGCCCGCTCCGGCGGTGGCGAAGGTGACGGTCTGGGCGAAGATGCCGGCCATCAGGAACTCGCGGTAGGCCGCGGGCGAGGTGCTGCCGCCGACGGCTATGGACCCGCCGAAGACGTAACTGAACAGCACCACGAACATGATCGGCTGTATCAGGCCAAAAATGACCATCTCGGGGATGCGCAGCATGCGGATCAGATTGCGCTTGGCGACGACCAGGGAGTCCCGGACGGACTGGCTGACCGCGCCGCGCCGCTTCGGTACCCCGACCCGCGGCCCCGTCTGCGTAATGGCGCTCACTTGGCAGCCTCCTCGGTGTTCCGGTCCCGCTTCGGCGCCCGGCCCGCCCGCCGCCCGGCGGGTCCTCCCCCGGCGTCCTTGCCGTCCCCGTCGTCGCCGTTGCCCTCCGCCGTCTCGGCGGCGTGGCCGGTCAGCGAGATGAACACGTCGTCCAGGGTGGGCCGGCGCAGCCCGATGTCGTCGATCTCGACGCCGCGTACGTCGAGTTCGCGGATGACCTCGGCGAGCAGCTTCGCGCCGCCCGCCACCGGCACCGTGATCTTGCGCGTGTGCTGCTCGATCTTGCTCTCGCCCTTGCCGAAGCCGCGCAGCACCTCGTCGGCCGTCGCGATGTGTTCGGTGGCGTGCACGACGACCTCCACCCGCTCGCCGCCCGTACGGGCCTTGAGCTCGTCGGAGGTGCCGCGGGCGATGACCTTGCCGTGGTCGACCACGCAGATGTCGTGCGCGAGGTGGTCGGCCTCTTCCAGGTACTGGGTGGTGAGCAGCAAGGTCGTACCGCCGGCGACCAGTTCCTGGATGACCTCCCACAACTGCTGGCGGTTGCGCGGGTCCAGGCCGGTGGTGGGTTCGTCCATGAACATCACGGGCGGGCTGACGACCAGCGCGGCGGCCAGGTCGAGCCGGCGCCGCATACCGCCGGAGTAGGTCTTGGCGGGCCGGTCGCCGGCGTCGGCGAGATGGAAACGTTCCAGCAGGTCGGCGGCCCTGGTCTTCGCGTCGCGCCCGCTCATCTGGTAGAGCTGGCCGACCATCGTCAGGTTCTCGCGGCCCGTCAGATACTCGTCGACGGCGGCGAACTGGCCGGACAGGCCGATGGAGCGGCGCACCTCGTCGGGGTGCTTGAGGACATCGATACCGGCGACGACCGCGGTGCCGCGGTCCGGCCGGAGCAGCGTGGTCAGAACCCGTACGGCGGTGGTCTTACCCGCTCCGTTCGGGCCGAGCAGTCCGAGGACGGTTCCTTCGGGGACGTCGAGGTCGACGCCGTCCAGAGCCCTCACCTTGCCGAAGGTCTTGACCAGACCCTCGGCGTAAATGGCGCCTGGCATGTGGGTACTCCCAAGGTATGGGTTGACTCCAGGAAGAATTTTACTGTGACCGGACATCACCCGCTCTACGGGTACATGCCCGGTATCGGGCGGGCGCCGGACACACGTCGGCACCCCGCCTCGCCCCGGACCATAGCGCACACGCGATACATCGCGATATACGCCAGACGGCGTTTGCGTACGCGCCTCTCTCGGCCGCGCGCCTCTGCGCACGTCAGCCCACACCCCCGCCGGACGTCAGCCCATCCCGACGGACGGAAACCCGTACCGCCGGACGTAAGCCCACCCCGCCAGGCATCAGCCCATCCCGCCAGACATCAGCCCATAACGGTGTAACCCGCCGCGCGCAGCGCGATGCCGACCTCGGTGCAGTGCTCCGGGCCCTTGGTCTCCAGGTGCAGTTCCACCTCCGCTTCCGTGAGCCCGAGCCGCGGATCGGTCCGCACATGGCTCACGTCCAGGACGTTGGCGTCGACCTCCGACAGCACTCCGAGCAGCGTCGCGAGGGCCCCCGGCCGGTCCGTCAGCCGCAGGCGCAGCGACAGGTAGCGCCCCGCGGCGGCCATGCCGTGCCGCAGGATGCGCTGCATCAGCAGCGGATCGACGTTCCCCCCGGACAGCACCGCGACCACCGGCCCCTCGAAGGACGCGGGCCGCGACAGCAGTGCCGCCACCGGACTCGCCCCCGCCGGCTCCACGACCAGCTTGGCCCGCTCCAGGCAGAGCAGCAGAGCGCTGGAGAGTTCGTCCTCGGACACGGTACGGACCTCGTCGACGAGATCGCCGACTATTTTGAACGGCACATCGCCCGGCCGGCCGACCTTGATGCCGTCCGCCATCGTCACCGGCGCCTCGATCGAGACCGGCCGCCCGGCCGCCAGCGAGGGCGGATAGGCCGCCGCGCCCGCCGCCT
Source organism: Streptomyces sp. CB02923 (assembly GCF_001905005.1). Lineage (GTDB taxonomy): Bacteria > Actinomycetota > Actinomycetes > Streptomycetales > Streptomycetaceae > Streptomyces. The sequence continues at coordinate 942,737 of NZ_LWKZ01000001.1, forward strand.
GCACTCCGATGATCTTCACGTCCGGCCGCAGCGACTTGACCGCCAGCGCGACGCCCGCCGCGAGCCCGCCGCCGCCGATGCCCACGACGATCGTGCGCACTTCCGGGCACTGTTCGAGGATTTCCAGGCCGACCGTGCCCTGGCCCGCGATGATGTCCCGGTGGTCGAAGGGGTGGATGAAGACCGCGCCCGTGCGGCGCGCGTACTCCTGGGCGGCGGCCAGCGTCTCGTCCACGACCTGGCCGTGCAGCCGCACCTCGGCGCCGTACTCGCGGGTCGCGGCGACCTTCGGCAGCGGGGCGCCGACCGGCATGAACACCGTCGAGCGCACCCCGAGCAGCGAGGCCGCCAGCGCGACGCCCTGCGCGTGGTTGCCGGCGCTGGCGGCGACCACGCCGGCCGCCCGTTCCTCCGGGGAGAGGCCCGCGATCCGCACGTACGCGCCACGTATTTTGAAGGAGCCGGTGCGCTGCAGGTTCTCGCACTTCAGATGCACCGGCGCGCCCACCGAAGCGGACAGGTGCCGGCTCCCCTCCAGGGCGGTGGACCGGGCGACACCGGACAGGATCTTCTGCGCCTCGCGTATGTCCTCGACGGTGAGCGCGGCGGGGGCGGTGGCCACCGGGGGCGCACCCGGTCCGGAAACGGAGGCGGAACCGGAATCAGACGCCGGCGCCCCACCCGTACCGGGCGCCTCCGCACTTGCCGGGACTGATGCCGAACCGGGCCGCTGACCGGCGGCGGAACCGGAAGCGGAACCCGAAGGGGAACCGGAGGCGGAAGTGGACTCGTGCGGCGTGTGATCGTCCATGAAGCCCAGTCTTACAGTTCGGCCCGCGGCGGGTGCGCGGGGCCGCCGGACCGGTTCCGGAGGGGCACGTCTTTGGACAGCGCCGGTACGGGCCGCGCCGGGGCCGCGTACTCTGTCCCCCAATCCGTACGCATCCCATGAAGCGAGCTCCCGGCCATGCCCACCTCTTCGGACATGACGACCCACACCGACCCCGCTCTTCTCGACGCGCTGCAACACCAAGTCGCCGTTTTCGCCCGCCGCGCCGAACAGAGCCGGCTCGGCGGCGTCGGCCAGGCACGCAATTCCATGGACCGTGCCGCCTACCTGCTCCTCAACCGCCTGGACAACGAAGGCCCGATGGGTGTCAAGGCGCTGGCCGCCGGCATGGGCATCGACTCCTCCACCGTCACCCGGCAGGTCGCCCCGCTGGTCGACTCCGGTCTGGTCAACCGCGCCTCGCACCCCGAGGACGGGCGCGCGGTCGTACTCCAGCTCTCCGAGCGCGGCCGGTCCCGGCTGGAGGAGGTGCGGGCCTCCCGCCGCGCGCTGATGGCGCTGGTCACGGAGGAGTGGACGGAGGCGGAGCGGGACGCGTTCTGCACGCTGCTGACGCGCTTCAACGCCTCCCTGTCCACGGTCACCGCGACCCTGCCCCCGGTGCCGTCCAGCTCCTGAGCGGACGGCGGGAACCGGCCGCCGGGCCCTGAACAGGGCGTACCGGCAGGCGGCCGGACCCGCGGGCGCTCGCGGCGCCCGCGTCACGGCGCGTGCCCCGGTGTGCGCCCCGGAGTGTGCGCTCCGCACGGCCCCCCGGTTTTTCCCGGCCGCCTCTTGACCGCATGCCGGGCCTGCCGTGCCATGGAGCTGTGCGAGAGCGGCGGACAGCCCAGGAACGCCGTCGTGCCCGGGAGTTCGAGGCGTTCGTCGCGGGTGCGGCCGGACGTCTGCTGCGCGCCGCCACCCTCCTGACCGCCGAGCCGGAGGGCCGTCCGGCCCCCGCCGCCGAGCGGCTGCTCACGCTCGCGCTGGCCCGTACGTACGCCTCCTGGGACCGGCTGCGCGGCGAGGACCCGTACGACCGGACGCGCCAGGAGATGGCCGCCCGCTTCGCGCACTCCGCCTGGCGCGAACGCCTGCCCCGCGCCCTGTGGCACGGCAGACGTCCACCGCCCGGCGGCCTCCTGGGGCGGCTGTCCCCCCAGGAACGGCTGGTGCTCGTCCTGCGCCTGTACGAGGGCGTGGCCGAGGAGCAGACCGCGGCGCAGCTGGGCCTGCCCGCCGAACGCGTCCACACGCTGTGCCTGCGGGCCGTCGGGCACATGCGCAGCAATCCCCCCGGCGGATACACGGGAACGCCGGTGCCGGTCGGCGCGCGGGCACCGGAGCCGGACGGAGTACCGGAGCCCTATGGCATGCCGGAGCGGGACGGCGTACCGGGGCCCGACGGCGTGCCGGACCGACCGTGGCCGCAGGCTCCGCCCCCGCACCCTCCTGCGTCCCCGCCCCCACGCACGGAAGCGGCCGCGCCATGAGCCTGCCGGACCGCAAGGAGGCCGAGGTGCGGCGGATGCTGGACGGACCGCATCCGCCGGTCCCGCCCGACCTGGCACTGCGGGCCGCCGCGAACGGCCGCAGGCTGCTGGTCCACCGGCGGCTCGCGCGTCAGGCGCTCTGGCTGCTGGCCGTGCTGGCGCTGGCTGCGTTCCTGGTCTGGGCGGCCGTCGACCAGCCGTGGCTGCCGCCGCCGGCGCACACCACCCCTCCGCTGGAAGGGTGGTGAGCCGCGGCTCCGGGCTCGTGCGTGCCGCTCAGCCCAGCGCCTGGGTGAGGTCCGCGACCAGGTCGTCGATCGACTCGATGCCGACCGAGAGGCGTACGAGGTCGTCCGGGACCTCCAGCAGGGAGCCCGCCGTCGAGGCGTGCGTCATCCGGCCCGGGTGCTCGATCAGCGACTCCACGCCGCCCAGCGACTCACCGAGGGTGAACAGCCGGGCGCGGTTGCAGACCTCCACCGCGGCCTGTTCGCCGCCCACGACGCGGAAGGACACCATGCCGCCGAAGGAACGCATCTGCTTGGCCGCGATCTCGTGGCCGGGGTGCTCCTCCAGGCCCGGGTAGTAGACCTGCGTCACCTTGTCGTGCGAGGCGAGCAGCTCGGCGATGCGGGCCGCGTTGGCGCTGTGCCGGTCCATCCGTACGGCCAGCGTCTTCAGGCCGCGCATCACCAGCCACGAGTCGAACGGTCCGGCCACCGCGCCCATCGCGTTCTGGTGGTAGGCCAGTTCGTCACCGAGGTCGGTGTCGTTGACGACGAGCGCGCCGCCGACCACGTCGGAGTGGCCGCCCATGTACTTGGTCGTGGAGTAGACCACCACGTCCGCGCCGAGGGCCAGCGGCTGCTGGAGGTAGGGGCTGGCGAAGGTGTTGTCCACGACGAGACGGATTCCGGCGTCGCGCGCGACGGCCGCGAGGGCGGGGATGTCCGTGATGCCGAGGAGCGGGTTGCTGGGCGTCTCCACCCAGATCGCCTTCGTACGGGGGCGCAGGGCGTCCCGTACGGCCTGCGGGTCGGAGGTGTCGGCGACCGACCACTCCACGCCCCACCGCTCGACGACCTTCGAAATCAGGCGGAACGTGCCGCCGTACGCGTCATTGGGGATGACCACGTGGTCGCCGGGGACCAGGAGGGTGCGCAGCAGGCAGTCCTCGGCCGCGAGCCCGGAGGCGAAGGCCAGACCGCGGCTGCCGCCGTCGAGGGCGGCCAGGTTCTCCTCCAGCGCGGTACGGGTCGGGTTCGCGCTGCGGCTGTACTCGTAGCCGCCGCGCAGCCCGCCCACGCCGTCCTGCTTGTAGGTGGACACCTGGTAGATGGGCGGTACCACCGCGCCGGTCGCCTCGTCGGGCTCCTGACCTGCGTGAATGGCAAGGGTTTCGAAATTCTGGGGGCGCTGTTCGCGCTGATCGCTCATATCTGCCGAGGGTAGTCGTCCACACCCGCGAACTTTTCGGAACTTTCTGCTTCGCTGGATAGTGGATACATACAAGACACATCCGCGCCCCGCCCGAGCCCGCCCACGGCCCCACTCACCCCGTCCCACCCCGCCTCCCCGCCGCCCTCCTCCTACCGGAATCCGAGACTGACCACATGGACGCTCTGCTGGTTCTCTTCGCCGCCGCCGCTCTCGGCGGCCTCGTCCTGCTGCCCTGGCTGCGGCGCCGACAGGCCGCGCAGCAGGCCCGGCAGGGGCTGGCGGTGGCCACCGACCCCATGGCGGGCTACGGGTTCGTCCCGGCCCAGGAGCTCGACGTACGGCTGCCAGGGCCCGACCAGGAGCTGGAGGAGGCCCTCGACGAGATCCGGCGCACCCACGACTGGCGCCCGGCCGCGCAGCTGCTGAAGGCCACCGGCGAGGACTGGGAGCGCCGCTGGCAGCGCGTGCAGACGCTCGCCGGGGCCGCCGCGTTCGAACTGGCGGAGCGGCCCGGTCAGGGCGGCATCTGGCTGCGTACGTGGCGCTCCGAGGCCCCCAAGGATCCGGGCGGCGCGCAGACCCACGCCCAGTTCCTCGTCATCCAGGCGCTCCGCGACCCCTCCTCGCAAGACTTCCGCATGATCCTGGAGGAGGCCCGCACGGTCTGCCACGAGGCGGCCCTGCTGGCCCCCGGCAGCCCCGTCTCGTACATCACCGAGCTGGCCGTCGCCCGCGGCCTCGGCGACCGCCGCGCGGACTACGACGCACTGTGGTCGAAGATCACCCAGCGTGCCCCGCACCACATGGGCGCGCATCTCGCCGCGCTGCCCTACTGGTCGCAGAAGTGGCACGGCTCCAAGGAGGAGGCCGCCGCGTTCACCGAGAGCGCCGCAGCGGCCGCCCCGGCCAGGAGCCTGCTCCCCGCCCTTCCGCTCTTCGCCGTCTACGACCACCTGCCCGAGGCCAACATGGTTCGCGGCCTCTACCAGAGCGCCGTCGTCGAACGGGCCGTGGAGGGCGCGCACTTCGCGCTGCGCGAGGCCCCGGCGGACCACCCCATGGCCCCGCACGTCCGGCATCTGCTCATCTGGTTCCTCGTCCGCGCCGAGCGCTACGAGGAAGCCGTGGAACAGCTCCGCCTGGTCGACGGCCACGTCGGCGCCGTCCCGTGGTCGTACGGCAGCAGTCCCGCCGCCGAGTACGCCGCGTACCGCGCCCTGGCCGTGGCCGGCTGGGAGCGCGGCGGCGGCGCCTCCTCGGACTTCCGCCCGCAGCCGTGACCGGCGGCCCGGCGGCGGGCACCCGCCCCGGAATGCGTCTCCCCCTCCCGATGTTGTCCCGACAGGCCGCCACCGCCCTCCCACGCAACCCCTGGAGCGAGACGCCATGCTCTTCAACCGCTTCAAGAACGCCCTCCCCACCGCCGAGGAGGCCCTCAAGGGCCGCCCCGAGCGCGACTTCGCCGTCCCCGACCGGCACACGGTCCTCGGCACCCCGCTCCTCGGCCCCTACCCCGAGCACCTGCGGATCGCCGACTTCGGCCTGGGCTGCTTCTGGGGCGCCGAGCGCAAGTTCTGGCAGACCGAGGGCGTCTGGACGACCCTGGCCGGCTACCAGGGCGGCCACACCCCGAACCCTGCCTACGAAGAGGTGTGCAGCGGCCTGACGGGCCACACCGAAGCGGTCCGCGTCGTCTACGACCCCGCCAAGGTCTCGTACGACGCCCTCCTGAAGGTCTTCTGGGAGTCCCACGACCCCACCCAGGGCTTCCGCCAGGGCAACGACACCGGCACCCAGTACCGCTCCGCCGTCTACACCCACTCCCCCGCCGACCAGCAGACGGCCGAAGCCTCCCGCACCGCCTACCAGTCCGTCCTGGCCTCCTCCGGCTACGGCGACATCACCACCGAGATCCTCCCGTCCGCCGACCGGCCCTTCTATCCGGCCGAGGGCTACCACCAGCAGTACCTGGACAAGAACCCGGCGGGGTACTGCGGGATCGGCGGGACGGGCGTGTCGTGCCCGGTGGGCGTGGCGCCCGCCGACGGGTGAGCTGCCGGCGGATGAGCTCCGGTCTTGCGAGCCGGGGCCGATCCGGCTCCGGGCCGGGTCCGGAAAAGAAGTTGAACGAGACGTTTCGTCTCGCTTAGCTTGAGGACGTGCCGAACCAAGAGCAAGACAAACGTGCCCATATCGCCATGTTCTCCATCGCCGCCCACGGGCACGTGAACCCGAGCCTCGAAGTGATCCGGGAGCTCGTCGCCCGCGGGCACCGCGTCACGTACGCGATCCCTCCCCTCCTGGCGGAGAAGATCGCCGGGACCGGCGCCGAGCCGGTCCCGTACCGCACGACGCTGCCGTCACCCGACAGCGACCCGTCGGCGTGGGGCACCACGCTGCTCGACAACGTCGAGCCGTTCCTGGACGACGCGATCCAGGCGCTGCCGCAGCTCATCGAGGCGTACCGAGGGGACGAGCCGGACCTCGTACTGCACGACATCACCTCGTACCCGGCACGCGTCCTGGCCCACCGCTGGGGCGTGCCCGCGATCTCCCTCTCGCCGAACCTCGTCGCGTGGCAGGGGTACGAGGAGGAGGTCGCCGAGCCGATGTGGGCAGAGCCCAAGGCGACCGGGCGCGGCAGGGCGTACTACGAGAAGTTCACCAACTGGCTGGCGGAGAACGGGATCACGCAGCACCCCGACCCGTTCGTCGGCCGTCCGGGCCGGTCGATCGTGCTCATCCCCAAGGCGCTTCAGCCGAACGCCCACCGGGTCGACGAGAAGGTGCACACCTTCGTCGGCGCCTGCCAGGGCGATCAGGCCGCACAGGACGGCTGGGAGCGGCCCGCGGACGCCGAGCGTGTGCTGCTCGTCTCGCTCGGCTCGTCGTTCACCAAGCAGCCCGGGTTCTACCGCGAGTGCATCAAGGCGTTCGGCGACCTGCCGGGCTGGCACGTCGTACTCCAGGTGGGCAAGCACGTCACCGTCGACGAGCTGGGGGAGGTCCCCGCCAACGTCGACGTGCGCGACTGGGTACCGCAGTTGGCGATCCTGAGGAAGGCGGACGCCTTCATCACCCACGCCGGAGCCGGCGGCAGCCAGGAGGGACTGGCCACCGCGACGCCCATGGTGGCCGTCCCGCAGGCCGTCGACCAGTTCGGCAACGCGGACACGCTCCAGGAGCTGGGCGTGGCCCGCCACATCCCGATGGACCAGGCGGACGCCACCACCCTCCGCACAGCGGTGCTCGCCCTCCTCGACGACCCGGAAGTGGGACACCGCCTCGCCACCATCCAACGGCAGATGGCCACCGAGGGCGGCACCCGCCGGGCGGCTGACCTCATCGAGGCGGAATTGCCCGCCGGAACGGCCGGGATGGCTGAGTAGAGAGGCCGGCAGCACCTGGGCGGGAGCCCGGCGGAAGCCGCCGTCTCACATTGGGACGAATGACCGTTCCAGGGCGCCGTCGCTCCTCCGAGGCATCACCATTTCCTCATGGCTACTTCGGGGGCACGCGGCGGTCGTCTCGGCGGACTGGGGCAGTGGTGGGGTGTTCTGGCCGGCGCCTTACTGATCGCGGCATGGGTCAATTCCGCCGCGGGTCCGGCTGTAGTGATCACGCTGTCCGCCGTCGTGTTCCTGTGGAGCTTCTTCCAGGCGCCGGTGACGTGCAGGGCCCCGGTACGGGGGCATGCGGACGGCTGCCGCAACAATGCCTCCGGGCTCCTGCTGGGCTGCCACATCCGCCAACACCGTTGGCAGAAGCTGAAGATGCTGGTCGTCCGCCGACAGGTGCGCGCCTTCTGCGCCGGTCTCTTCTCGGACGGCAAGGCGACGGTCGTCACGCTGGCCGGGCTGGGGAGCTTCGTTTCCGGACTCGTCGCTCTCGTCCCCGGTGTTGTCGTTCACTGAGCCGACGTGAGGGACACAGGCGAGCCTGGGGCCCCGTAAGTGGCTTGTGAGGCTTGGTTGTTGTTGTCAGTGTGGTCGGGGAGAGGGCCGGAGGCGTTACCCCGGGGGTAACGGCTGAGGTCATGGCGGCAGGGTGGAGGAGGGCGCGTGGGCGCAGGTCGGGGCGGGTTCGCCGTGCGGGTTTCCGTGCGCGGGTACGAGACGGACTCCCAGGGGCACTTGAACAGCAGCGTGTACCTGCAGTACGCGGAGCACGCCAGGTGGTCGCTGTTGCAGGCGGCCGGTATCCAGCAGAGCGACTTGCTGGCCAAAGGAGTCGGGCCGGTCACGCTGGAGACCACCGTCCGGTATCTGCGGGAGCTGCGGGCCGGTGACGAGGCCGAGGTGACCTGCGCGTTCGTGTGGGGTGAGGGCAAGACGTTCCGGATGGAGCAGGAGATCCGGCGGGTGGACGACGGCGCGGTGGCGGCCCGGGTGACGGCGGTGGGCGGGCTGATGGACCTGACGGCGCGGAAGCTGGTCGGCGGTCCGGCGGAGTACTTCCGGGCGCTGGCGGGGGAGCCGGGGTTGTTGGGGGTGTAAAGGGAGATGGGGGGAGAGCTGGAGGGCTGGGGTCAGGGGTGGTGGTTCAGTCTTGCGCGGTCGGCGGCTGCGGCGCCCTGTTCCCAGCCCGCGGCGTCGCGTACGCCGCGCATGCGGACGGCGGCCGTGTCGGGGAACAGTTCGCCGGTGGTCTCGGCCACGGCGACCTCGCGGGCGGCCAGTACCGGCAGGAGGTCCGGCGCGCCGCCCGCGGCCTCGGCGGTCGCCTCGTCGGTGGCCGCCGCCAGGCGGGCGCGGATGCGGTCGGCGTACGCGACGAGGAAGGTCTGCCGGAAGTCGCGGGTGCGGCGGGACCGGCCGCGGCTGTGGTGCTCGTCGCCCGCGCGGTGCATGGCGGTGGTGGCCTGGAGGAGCAGCGAGGTGTAGAGCAGCTCGGCCGCCTCCAGGTCGGCCTCGAAGCCGACGAGGGTGGAGAAGCCGACGTCACCGGACCAGACGGCCTGGCAGCGGTTGGCGGCGGCGACGGCGTCGAGCAGCAGCGCCTTCGCCTGCTCGTACGGGCCCTCGATGCCGATACGGATGGCCGAGGGCGCGCCGGCCGGGCCGCCGCCGTGGCCACCGGCCGCTCCGGCGTGGTCGAGCAGCGCCTCGTCGATGCTGTGCCGCGCCATCAGCTCCTGGGCCTTGGCCGACAGCGCCTCGGCCTCCTCCGGGTAGTCCGTACCCTCGGCCTTGGCCAGCAGGCCCCGGATGCGGCCGAGGGCGCGTGACTCGGCGGGGGTGCCCGCGCGTACGGGCTGCGGGGCCGGCAGGGGCGTGATGCGGGGCAGCCGTCCCAGGACGCGCAGCGCTGCCAGCACGTCGTACGTCGTCTCGAAGCGCGAGCTGCGGCGGCGGTGCGCAAGCTCTTCCAGGTAACCGGTTTCCGACGCCCACCAGACCTCGGCGTCCAGGTCGCGCAGCTGCGCTGTCCAGCGGGGGCCGCGGGCGCGCTCCGCCGCCCGTCCCGCGCACTGCGCCTCGGCTGCCATCGCGTCCACGACGACGGCGGTGGGCGCGCCGCCGCCCGTCTCGCGCCGTACGATCCGCTCCAGGTCGGCGGGCTGCCAGCCGCCCTGCCAGCAACGGCGTACGCCGTCCTCCGCCGCGGCCAGCAGTGCGGCGCTGACGGCCGCCGGGCCTGCGGGCGCGGCTGCCAGCATCGAGGCGCCGGCCTCCAGCGCGTCTTCGGCGGGTGCCCCGTCCTCGGCGTACCGGACGCTGCCGACCACGGTGCCGATCAGTTCACCGGCCGCGGCCCGGCCCTGCTGCCGCTGTCCGTCCTTGCGCTTGCTCACCCGGCCACTTTACGGAGACGGGCGGCTCCCCCGGTCATCGAGGGAACCGCCCGTCGGCGCGTACGCGGGGGGGGGAGGCGTGGGGCCGGGAAGGGCTACTTCACGGCGCTGCCCGCCACCCACTCGTTCCAGTCCATGTTCCAGCCGTTGAGGCCGTTGTCGGGCTTGATGGTCTTGTCCGGGGAGTTGACCATGTGGACGACGTCGCCGACCAGCGAGTTCTGGTAGAACCAGGCGCCGTCCGTGCCCGGGTCGCCGGCGCCCTTCGCGTCCTCCAGGCCGATGCAGCCGTGGCTGGTGTTGGCGTTGCCGAAGATGCCCTTGCCCCAGTAGTTGCCGTGCAGGAACGTGCCGGAGTTGGACAGGCGCATGGCGTGCGGCACGTCGGGGATGTCGTACTCGCCCTTGCCGTCGTTGTTGGTGAAGCCGACCGTGGAGCCGTCCATCCGGGTCTGCTGGTACTTCTCCGAGACCACCATCTTGCCGTTGTACGTCGGGTGGTCCTTGCTGCCCGCGGAGATCGGGATGGTCTTGATCGTCTTGCCGTCGCGCACCACGGTCATCTGGTGGGTCTTGGCGTCGACGGTGCTGACCTGCGAGCGGCCGACCTGGAAGTTCACCGACTTGTTCTGGACGCCCTTGACGCCGGGCGCGGCCTCGACGCCGTCCAGCTTCAGGTCCACGCTGATCTTGGAGTTGGGCTTCCAGTAGTCCTTCGGGCGGAAGTCCAGGCGCTGGTCACCGAACCAGTGACCGACGACGTCCTGGTTGCTGCTGGACGCCACCTTGATCGCGGACTGGACGTCCTTCTTGTTCTTCACCGGCTTGTCGAAGGTGACCGACACCGGCATGCCGACGCCGACGGTCGAGCCGTCCTCCGGGGTGTAGTTCCCTATGAAGCTGTTCTTCGGGGACACCGTGGTGAAGGTGGAGTGCTCCACCGCCTTGCGGCCCTCGGAGTCGGCGGCGTGGGCGGTGATCGTGTACTTGGTCGAGCGCTCCAGCTGCTTCTTCGGCTTCCAGGAGCTGCCGTCGGCGGCGAGCGTGCCCTCGACGGGCTTCTTGTTCTCACCGGAGGTCATCTTGACGTCGGTGAGCTTGCCGCTGTCGACGGTGACCTTGGCGGCGCTGTTGATGCCCGCGTCGTCCGAGCCGTTCTTCGGCTCGATCTTGATCTTGGCTTCCGAGGCGTCCTTGGCCGCCGCCTCGTCGACCTTCTTCGTGTTGTCGTGGCCGCCCCCGTCACCGCCGTCGCCGCCACCGCATGCCCCGAGTGTCAGCACACCCCCGAGCAGCGCGGCAGTGGCTATCAGGCCCTTGCGACGCTTGCTGTCCGTCATCACACGATTCTCCATTGCCTTGCTGCCGAACCCGGAAACCCCCGAGCCGGGCGTCGCACCGCAGACTGCCGGTCCGACACCTCAGCAACGTCTGTTCCGTTTCGTCCGTTCCATACATGGCTCGGTTGTGGGAAACGCCACGCAACCCCCGTACGGCGACGGCCGTCGTACGGGGATCACGTGGCGTCCGCGGGGCCGGGTGCCCGCGAGGCGTGCGGCTGTGCGGCGGGCGGCCGCGGGGCGGATGTCCGTGGGGCGGGCCGTCCCGGCCTCAGAAGCGGACCCGCACCTCGTCCCCGGCCCTCCCGGCGCCCCCGGCCCCTTCGGAGTCCTCGTCCTCCGGGACGTCGTCGTCCTCCGCGTCGTGCCCGAGGACCCACTCCGCGTCGGCGTCGTAGTCGATCTCCTCGCTGCTCCACGACGCCTGCGTCAGCTCCACCCCCGGCACGCTCTCGACCAGGTCGAAGGGGTCCACGAGGTACGCCAGCGCCTCCGCCGGATCGGTCCGGACCGTTTCCTGCGCATGCCCGCGCTCCTCCGCGGGTAGAGAAGGGTCACCGTTGATGTGGTCGAGTGCCGCGCCGGTCAGCCGGTCCGAATCGGCGACCTCCATGACCAGTTCGACGTGGAGCCGGACAAACCGTGATGTCTCGTCATTGCTCATGTCTGGGAGCGTAAGCACCACCGGCTCCTGACTTCCCCACGACCCGCGGCTGTCACTAACATCTGTTGTCAACGGTCAATTTGCCGAGCCCACAAGGGGGATCGTTTCCGTGCCCGTGACCGCTCGTCGACCACTGCTGACCGCCGCAGCCGCGGGATCGGTACTGCTCGCCCTGTGGTTCGTACCGTCCGCGAACGCCACCGTCGAACACGGCGACCGGAAGACGCACGGCAATCCGGCCCAGCAGGCCGCCACCCCGCAGTCGAACGCCGCCGCGCAGCCCGGTCAGGCCCAGCAGGGCGCCGGGGACGAGCAGGACACGCTCCTCGCCGACACCGGCGCCTTCGACACCACGCCGTACGTCATCGGCGGTGCCGCCTTCCTCGGCCTCGGCGCCGGGCTGGTCGGGTTCTCCGTCCGCCGCACGCGCGGCGACGCGCTCTGAGCAACCCGACCTGGCAAAGAAGTACGGAAGAAGCACGGAATACGCGCGTCGGCGCGCGAAAACCCGCCAGGCCGCGTAAGGGCGCGACGGAGCGTGGATCTCCGGGGGCGGGGCAGCCCGGCGAAGCGGGCCACGCCCGCCCCGGACCGGCGCCGCCCGTCCCCAGGCCCTGTCCGCCCCTCCGGACCTATTCGCGCCGCCGGGTCCGCCCGCTCCCCGGCCCCGCCGTCAGGCCAGCTCGCCGGTGACCGCCTCGACCGCCTCGACCAGCCGGCCGCCTCGTACGAAGTCGTACGCGGCCTCCAGGTCCGGCGCGAGGAAGCGGTCCTCCCCCGGGCCCTGGACGCCCGCGGCCCGTACGGCGTCCAGTACCGCACGGGTGGCCGGCGCCGGGGTCAGGCCCTCGCGCATCTCCACCGCGCGGGTCGCCGCGTACAGCTCGACGGCGAGCACCCGGGTCAGGTTGTCCACGGCGGTACGCAGCTTGCGCGCCGCCGACCAGCCCATCGAGACGTGGTCCTCCTGCATCGCGGAGGACGGGATGGAGTCCACCGACGCGGGCGCGGCCAGCCGCTTCAGCTCGCTGACCAGGGCCGCCTGCGTGTACTGGGCGATCATCAGGCCCGAGTCGACACCCGGGTCGCCGGCCAGGAACGCGGGCAGGCCGTGCGAGCGGTTCTTGTCCAGCAGGCGGTCCGTACGGCGCTCCGCGATCGAGCCGAGGTCGGCGGCCGCGACCGCGAGGAAGTCCAGTACGTACGCGACCGGCGCGCCGTGGAAGTTGCCGTTCGACTCGACCCGGCCGTCCTCCAGCACCACCGGGTTGTCCACGGCGGCCGCCAGCTCGCGGCCCGCGACCAGGCGGGCGTGGTCCAGGGTGTCCCGGCCCGCGCCCGCGACCTGCGGGGCGCAGCGGATGGAGTACGCGTCCTGGACGCGCGGCGCGTCGTCCTGGTGGTGGCCGGTGAGTCCGGAGCCGGCCAGGACCTTGAGCATGTTGGCGGCCGAGGCGGCCTGCCCGGGGTGCGGGCGGATGGCGTGCAGCTCCGGCGCGAGCACCTTGTCCGTACCGAGCAGCGCCTCCAGGGAGAGCGCCGCGGTGATGTCCGCCGTGGTGAACAGGCGGGCCAGGTCGGCGCAGGCCATGACCAGCATGCCGAGCATTCCGTCGGTGCCGTTCAGGAGGGCCAGGCCCTCCTTCTCACGCAGCTCGACCGGCGCGATGCCGTGCTCGGCGAGCAGCTCGCCGGCGGGCCGTACGACGCCGTCGGGGCCCTCCGCCTCGCCCTCCCCCATGAGCGTCAGCGCGCAGTGCGACAGCGGTGCGAGGTCGCCGGAGCAGCCGAGCGAGCCGTACTCGTGGACGACCGGGGTGATCCCGGCGTTGAGGATCTCGGCCATGGTGCCGACGACGAGCGGCCGGACGCCCGTGCGTCCGGAGGCCAGGGTCTTCAGGCGCAGGAACATCAGCGCGCGCACCACCTCGCGCTCCACCCGCGGGCCCATGCCGGCGGCGTGCGAGCGCACGATGTTGCGCTGGAGCTGGGCCCGCAGCTCGGGGCTGATGTGGCGTACGGCCAGGGCGCCGAAGCCCGTGGAGACGCCGTACACCGGTTCCGGCTTGGCGGCGAGGTCGTCGATGACCGCGCGGGCGGCCGCGACGGCCGCCATGGCCTCCTCGGACAGCTCGATACGGGCGGCGCCGCGGGCGACGGCGATGACGTCCTGTGCGGTCGTGCCGGACGTCCCCAGCACCACAGTGTGCATATCCATATTCAGGCACCCTAGAGACTGAATCCCTGGATGTCACCACTGGATTTCCAGCAGGCCGGCCGCCGAGCGGCCGTTCCGCCGCCACTGCGCGGGAGACGGCTCACCCGGCGCCGAGCGGGCGGCTCACCGCCGGAAGCGGCGGCGCTCCGTCGACGGGGCGGGCTCCGGGGCATCCGCCAGGCGGACCACCGGGTCGCCCGTTCCGCCGTCCCGGCCCGCGACCACAGGGGCCCGCGAACCGGCCCCCTTCGCCCGGTACTGGGCGGCGTCCGCCAGCCGGAACAGCCGCCGGGCCGAGCGCACCGGGCCGATCGGGTCGCCGGTCGACGCGACGCCGACCGCCACCCCCTCGCCCAGCTCCAGCTCCGCCGCGCGGTCGCACAGCTCCCCGGCCACCTTGGCCACCTCGTCGGCCGACGGCCCCTCCGTGAGCAGGCAGAACTCGTCGCCGCCGAGCCGGGCGGCGAGGGTGCCCGGCAGTATGGCGCCGCACAGCGAGAGCACCGAGCCGAATCGTTCCAGCAGCCGGTCGCCGACGGCGTGCCCGCGCGAGTCGTTCACCCGCTTCAGCCCGTTCAGATCGCACACCACCAGGCTCACCACCGCGCCGTCCCGGCGGTGGCGCTCCAGGGCCTCGTCGAGCCGCATGTCGACCGCGCGCCGGTTGGCGAGACCGGTCAGCGCGTCCGTGAACGCCAGCCGGCGCGCCTCCGCCAGCCGCTCCGTCTGCGCGATCCCGGCAGCCGTCACCGCGGCCAGTACGGTGGCGAAATCCGCGTCGGCACGGGTGAAGACCGGCTCCCCGGCCGAGCGGGCCACGTACAGCTCGCCCCACGCGCGCCCGTGCAGCACGATCGGCGCGACCACGCAGCAGCCGCGGCCCCGGCGGCGCAGCGCGGCCACCCGCTGGTGGTTGTACGGGCCGTCGTCCGTCCCGTCCCCGGCGGTCTCGACCCAGGCGTTGGGCTGGCCGCCCCCGGCCCACTGCTCGTGCAGAAACCCGACGATCTCCGGGAACTCGTGCACCGGGTACGACTCGCGCTCCGGGTACTCCGTCTCCCCCTCGGCCAGTGCCCCGACGTTGACCAGCACTTTCAGCTGTCCCAGCTCCCGCTCCCAGGCCGAGATCGCCGCGAAGGAACCCCCCAGGGCCGCCCGCACCCCTTCCGCGGCGGCCCGCACCGACTCGCGCGGGGTGTGCGCCGCCGCCATGGCCTGCGCCAGTGCCACCACGGCCCGCAGCCTGTCATCGCCCTCGCCCGTCACCGGACCTCACATTCCGTCACCGTGAGCACTTCGTGTCACTACAGCGTAGGAACGATGGCGGGCGTCCGCCCTTTTCCGCCGGGCCGGGCCCGGAGGCGGCGTCCGGAGGCGATACCCGGCGGCGGTGCCCGCGCCCGGCGCGGACCGGGGGCCTACTCGCCCGGCCACTCCGGGCGCCGCTTCTCGTTGAAGGCGGAGACGCCCTCGGCCCGGTCCGCCGAGAAGGCGACGCTGCGCCACGCGCCGTCCTCCAGGTCCAGGCCGGTGCGCAGGTCGAGGCCGTGGCCGAGGCGCAGGGCGCGCTTGGCCGCGCGGAGGCCGACCGGGGAGTTGCGGGCGATGCGTCCGGCGAGGGCCAGGGCTTCCGGGGTGTCCTGGCTCTCGTCCACCAGCTGGTCGACGAGCCCCAGCTCCCGCGCCTCCGCCGCCTCCACCCGGCGTCCCGTGAAGATCAGCTCGGCCGCCCTGGCCGCCCCCACCCGCCGCGGCAGCAGCTGCGTGCCGCCGCCTCCGGGGATGACGCCGACCGACACCTCGGGCAGCCCGACCACGGCGGTGCGGTCCGCCACGATCAGGTCGCAGGACAGCGCCAGCTCGTACCCGCCGCCGAGCGCGAAACCGTGTACGGCCGCGATGGTCGGCATCGGCAGTTCCAGGACGCCGGTGTAGGCGGCACGGGCGCGCGGGCGCTGCCGCATCAGGTCGGCGTCGCTGAAGGAGTTCCGTTCCTTCAGGTCGGCGCCCACGCAGAAGGCCCGCTCGTGGGTGGAGGTCAGCACGGTGACGCGTACGTCCCGGTCGGCGGCGAGCGCGGCGCAGGCGGCGCCGATGCCGTCGGCCATGGCCGTGGACACGGCGTTCATCGCCTTCGGCCGGTCGAGCCGCAGTTCGGCCACGTGGCCGTGCCGGTGTACGCCGACGAAGTCCCCGAAGCGTTGCGTGTCCATGCAGCACCCTCCCTGGTTAACGATCGTTCCGTCACTTTAACCAGGGGGCGCGCCGGACCGGGGGCGTACCGTTCAGCCGCGACGGCTGAGCAGCCAGGGTTCGACGACCCCCAGCCCCCGCACCGGCCGCTGCCACATCGGCTGCAACGCGAACCGGTACTCGGGCAGCGGTCCCGCGCCGCCCTCGGCCGCCGCGGCGGCGGCCTTCGCGTCGGCCTCGGAGACCGGCGCCTCGCCCGTCCGCCCCAGCTCCTCCGCGAACGCCTCGTCCACCAGCACCGTGTCCTTCGGGGCTATCGACGTGAGGCGGCTGGCCAGGTTCACGGTCGTACCGAAGACATCGCCCATCCGCGTCGTGACCGTCCCGAACGCGATGCCGACGCGCAGCTCCGGCATCGTCTCGTCGTTGGCCATGGTCTCGATGAGGCGGAGGCCGATCTCGGCCGCCGTCCCCGCGTCGTCGGCCGCGAACAGCACCTCGTCGCCGAGCGTCTTGATGAGCCGGCCGCCGTGCGCGGCGACCAGGTCGGCGGCCGTGGTCTCGAACGCCTCGACCAGCTCGCCCAGTTCCTCCTCCTCCAGGCGGCGGGTCAGCCGGGTGAAGCCGACCAGGTCGGCGAAGCCCACGGCGAGGCGCCGGTCGACCATCTCCGCGTCGTCCTGGGCCTGCACGACGCGGCCGGTCGCGGCGGCGAGCTGGCGGCGCCAGACGTAGACGAGGAACTCCTCCAGCTCGGGCAGGAGGAGTTCGACGAGGGGGTAGGTGATTTCCGTACGGGTCAGGCCGGAGTCCTGGGGCTCGGTCAGGCCCTCCAGGAACGAGTCGATCTGCCAGTCGGCGAGCCGGGCCGTGGTCTGCCCGGTGGAGCGGGCCACCTGCACCGCCATCGCCTCGCTGAGCAGACCGGCCTCCACCAGGCCCGCCAGCCGCCGCAGCGCCAGCACGTCGGCCTCGGTCAGCGCCTTGACCTGGCCGATGTCCGCGAAGCCCATGGCGCGCCAGAAGCGGGAGGCCAGCTCCATGGAGACACCGGCGCTGCGGGCCGCCTGGAAGGGGGTGTAGCGGCGGTCGGAGCCGAGGATCAGCTGTTCCAGGCGGATGGCGATGGTGTCGTCGTCGGGTTCGCCCCCCGCGCCGTCGGCGCGTGCCGCGCCGTCCGCAGGCGCCGGGCCGTCCTCACGAGGAGCGGCCCCCGTCTCACGAGGGGCGATGTCCGCTTCGCGCGGGCCGGCTCCCGCGTCGTCGGCGGTCACCGCTCGCTCCCTGTCCGTTCCCTGCGCACTGCCCTTCCGATCACTGCTCGTTCGTTCGCCCGCTCCACGGCGGACGGCCTCAACGATACGGCAGGTGTGCTCTGGCTCACTCTCACGCCCCGTCGCTATCGCCCCGATCGACACATAAGTGCGATTGCTCCCGTGCCTTCTTGACCAGGATCTGATCATTTCTGACCGCCATGCGGACGCGGGGAGGAGCGAAGGCGCGCATCGGCGCCACCGGCCCGGCCGCCGCGGGAGAGCGCCCGGAACTCCGCCGCCGACGGTTGGACGGCAGTTGGACACCCCGGGAGGGGAGCAGGACTCCCGCCCCGGGGACAGCCCGTACCCTCGGCCCGCTTCTCTCAGCCCATTCCCTCGGCCATTCCCTCGGCCATTCCGTCGGCCGTTCCGTCGGCCGTTCCGCCGACCTGTTCCCCCGGCCGCTCGCTACGCCCCCGGCGCCGGCCGCAGATGCACGATGTCCCCCGCCGCGACCGGCCGCTGCATGCCCTCCTCCGTGGCGAGCACCAGCCGCCCGTCGCCGTCGATGGCCACCGCCTCGCCGAGCAGTTCCCGGTCCCCGGGCAGTTCGGCCCGTACGGCCCGGCCGAGCGTGGCGCACCCGGCCGCGTACGCGTCCTGGAGGCGGCAGGCCGCCGCGTCGCCGTCCGCCGCGGTCCACTGCCCGTACCAGTCCTCGACCGACCGCAGCACGGCCCGCAGCACCGGGTCCCGGTCGGTGACCCCGGCACCGGCCAGGGCCAGCGAACCGGCGCCGGGTACGGGCAGTTCCGAGGCGCGCAGCGACACGTTCAGGCCGATGCCGACGACCACGCCGTCACCGGCGCGCTCCGCGAGGATGCCGCCGGCCTTGCGCTCCTCCTCGCCGACGGTGACCAGCAGGTCGTTGGGCCACTTCAGGGCGGTGTCCACGCCCGCGGTGCGGGCCACCGCGCTGGCCGTCGCCACCCCGGCGAGCAGCGGCAGCCAGCCCCAGCGCTCCACGGGGACCCGCGGGGTGAGGTAGAAGGAGAAGAAGAGGCCCGAGCGCGGCGGCGCCGACCACCTGCGGTCCAGTCGGCCGCGCGCGGCCGACTGCTCCTCGGCGACGAGGACGGCCCCTTCGGCCAGGCCTCCGGCCGCCCGTGCGGCGAGGTCGCTGTTGGTCGAGCCGGTCAGGGGCACGACGTCGATGTCGGTCCACAGCGACCCGGGCCGCAGCAGGGCGCGCCGCAGCGCCGTCCGGTTCAGCGGCGGCCGCTCCAGGTCGGACCAGCGCCCCCCGGCCGCACCGCCGCCCGGCCCCGTCCCCGCACCCTGCCCGGCCCGCGCACCCGCTTCCGGACCCGCTCCCTGACCCGCTCCCGGCCCCGCCGCGGCGCCGCGCTCTTCGCGCGCCGCATCGCCGTCGCCGCCGCCCGAGCGGTCTTTGTCCTGGTTTTCCGGTGGTTGAGGCGTCATGGCCCCAGCCTAGGTGTGGTCAACGACGCAGTGCCGCTGAGCAGTCCCGCCGATACGCTACGAAGCGGTAGCCAACCCCGTTCAACCCCCGTACCCCCCTCGTACGAGCACCAGTCCAGCCTCGTACGAGCACCAGTCCAGGACGAGCAGGAGCCGCATCCCGATGTCCGAGCCGGAAGCACACATCACCACGACCGCGGGCAAGCTGGCCGACCTCCAGCGCAGGATCGAGGAGGCCACCCACGCCGGGTCGGCGCGGGCCGTGGAAAAGCAGCACGCGAAGGGCAAGCTGACGGCGCGTGAGCGCGTGGAGCTGCTGCTCGACGAGGGCTCGTTCGTCGAGCTGGACGAGTTCGCGCGGCACCGTTCGACCAACTTCGGGCTGGAGCAGAACCGGCCCTACGGCGACGGTGTCGTGACCGGTTACGGCACCGTCGACGGCCGCACGGTCTGCGTGTACTCGCAGGACTTCACCATCTTCGGCGGTTCGCTGGGCGAGGTCTACGGCGAGAAGATCGTCAAGGTGATGGACTTCGCGCTGAAGAACGGCTGTCCGGTCGTCGGCATCAACGACGGCGGCGGCGCCCGCATCCAGGAGGGCGTCGCGGCCCTCGGCCTGTTCGCGGAGATCTTCCGCCGCAATGTGCACGCCTCCGGCGTGGTCCCGCAGATCTCGCTGATCGTCGGCCCGTGCGCGGGCGGCGCGGTCTACTCCCCCGCCATCACCGACTTCACGGTCATGGTCGACCAGACCTCGCACATGTTCATCACCGGGCCCGACGTCATCAAGACCGTCACCGGTGAGGACGTGGGCTTCGAGGAGCTGGGCGGCGCCCGTACGCACAACAGCACCTCCGGCGTCGCGCACCACATGGCGGGCGACGAGAAGGACGCCATCGAGTACGTCAAGGCGCTGCTGTCCTACCTGCCGTCCAACAACCTCTCCGAGCCGCCCGCCTTCCCCGAGGAGGCGGACCTGGAGACCTCGGAGTACGACCGCGAGCTGGACACGCTGATCCCGGACTCGGCGAACCAGCCGTACGACATGCACACCGCCATCGAGCACGTCCTCGACGACGGCGAGTTCCTGGAGACGCAGGCGCTGTTCGCGCCGAACATGGTCACCGGCTTCGGCCGGGTGGAGGGGCACGCGGTCGGCGTGGTCGCCAACCAGCCGATGCAGTTCGCGGGCACCCTGGACATCAACGCGAGCGAGAAGGCCGCGCGGTTCGTGCGCACCTGCGACGCGTTCAACGTGCCCGTGCTGACGTTCGTGGACGTACCGGGCTTCCTGCCGGGTACGGACCAGGAATGGGACGGCATCATCCGGCGCGGCGCCAAGCTGATCTACGCCTACGCGGAAGCGACGGTTCCGCTGATCACGGTGATCACGCGCAAGGCGTTCGGCGGCGCGTACGACGTCATGGGCTCCAAGCACCTGGGCGCGGACCTGAACCTGGCCTGGCCGACCGCGCAGATCGCGGTCATGGGCGCGCAGGGCGCGGTCAACATCCTGCACCGCCGCACGCTGGCCGCCATCGAGGACCCGGCCGCGCAGGACACCCGCCGCCAGGAGCTGATCCAGGAGTACGAGGACGCCCTGCTCAACCCGTACGTGGCGGCCGAGCGCGGCTACGTGGACGCGGTGATCATGCCGTCGGAGACCCGTCGGCACATCGTCCGCGGGCTGCGCACGCTGCGCAACAAGCGCGAGGCGCTGCCCCCGAAGAAGCACGGCAACATTCCGCTGTAGGACCGCCCGTGCCCGCCACCGACGGCGCAGCCCGCCGCTCGCCGCAACCCCTCCAGGAGGTCGGTTGACCATGATCAAGGTCGTCCGGGGCAACCCCACACCCGAGGAGCTGGCCGCCGCACTGGCGGTGGTTCGCACCCGCGCGGCGGCGGCCGCTGCCGCCGCCTCCGCCGCGCCCGGCGCGGACCGTACGGACGAATGGGCCGACCCGGCGTCCACGGTCCCGCGCCGCCGGCTGCCGCACCCGGGCCCGCGGGCCTGGCGTACGAGCTACTGGCCCCGCTGAGGCCCGGCAGCCGCACGCCGTGGTATCGGCACCCGGCGGCGCTTGAGTACGCGTACTCAGGCGCCGTCGGCGTTCCGGGCGCAGGATCGAAGGATGCTGTGGTCCGATCCGCCCGACGAGCCTCCCGAGGAGCTCCGCCAGGTACAGGCGATGCTCCGGCGGATGGGCATCGTGCTGGCCGTCGCCGCGGTCGTGCTGATGGTGATGCTCGTGGGCGGGGCCTGAGCGCCGGAAAGCGAGCGGGGCCTGAGCGCCGGAAAGCGGCCTACGCGCGCGGACGGCACCCCGCACGACGGATTCAAGCCCCGCACGGCGAAAAACGGACGAAGAGCATCAGCTCACACACCCCGACTGCAACCGCCACGCCCGCTTGCGACATCCTTTACCGCTGAAGGCCGCAATTCGGGCGTCTGTACGGCCGGTCCGCGCGGCGCCGGGCCGTACGGCAAGGGAGTGGAGAGCGATGAACAGGCCTCTGAGACACATAGCCGTCTTCTGCGGGGTGCTGGTACTGGCTCTGCTGGTACGCGTCACCTGGGTCCAGTTCGTCCAGGCCGAGTCGCTGGCGAACGACGAGAACAACCGCCGGGTGAAGATCGAGGCGTTCTCCTACCCGCGCGGCAACATCATCGTCGGCGGCAAGCCGATCACCGGGTCGGTCGCGACGTCCGGCGACTTCAAGTACAAGCGGGTCTACAAGGACGGCCCGATGTACGCGCCGATCACCGGCTACGCCTCGCAGTCGCAGGGCAGCACGTTCCTGGAGGGTGTCTACAAGGACATCCTCAGCGGCAAGGACGACAAGCTCTTCCTCAAGCGCGCCAAGGACATCCTGACCGGGGAGAAGCCGCGCGGCGGCGACGTGCTGACGACCATCAGCGAGAAGGCGCAGCGGGTCGCGTACAAGAGCCTGACCGACCTCAAGGCCAAGGGCGCGGTGGTCGCCCTGGAGCCGGGCACCGGCAAGATCCTCGCCATGGCGAGCACGCCGTCCTACGACCCGTCCGTCTTCGCGGGCAGCTCCTTCAAGGAGGGCGACAAGTACACCGCCCTCATCAAGGACAAGACCAAGCCGATGAACAACCGGGCGTCGCTGGAGATCTACCCGCCCGGCTCCACGTTCAAGATCCTCACCGCCGCCGCGGCGCTGGAGCACGGCATGGTCCCGGACATCGACACCCCGGTGAAGTCCCCGGTGCCGTACACGCTGCCCCAGACGTCCACCAAGGTCGGCAACGACATCGCCACCGCGCCGTGCGAGAACGCGTCCCTCAAGGTCGGTATGCAGTGGTCCTGCAACAACACCTACCTGGAGGCGGCGAACCGGCTCGGCAAGGACAAGATGCGGGAGACGGCGGAGAAGTTCGGCTTCAACCAGAAGCTCTTCACCCCCGTGCGCACCGCCACCAGCGGCTACCCGCAGAAGCTGGACAAGCCGCAGACCGCGCTGACCGGCATGGGCCAGGGCAGCCTGACCAGCACGCCGCTCCAGATGGCCATGGTCGTCGCCGGACTCGCCAACAACGGCAAGGTGATGCAGCCGTACCTGGTCGAGGAGACGCGCGGCCCCGACCTGTCGACGATCGAGAAGTTCGAGCCCAAGGAGCTGAACCAGGCCGTCTCCGAGAGCACCGCGAAGAAGGTGCAGGAGATGATGGAGAACACCGCGGAGAACGGCACGGCGAAGAAGGCGCTGATCGACGGCGTCAAGGTCGGCGCCAAGACCGGTACCGCCCAGCACGGCGCGGACGTCCGCGACGAGCGCCCGTACGCCTGGTTCGTCTCGTACGCCAAGCAGGGCGACGGCTCGCCGGTCGCGGTCGCGGTCTTCGTCGACCCGTCGGACATGGACATCCCGCGTTCGGAGATCGCCGGCGGCAAGCTGGGCGGCCCGATCGCCAAGAAGGTCATGGAGGCCGTGCTCGGCAAGTGAGCCGGGGCGGGCCGTAGCGGCAGCGGAGCGGCAGCGGAGCGGGGCGGGCACCGGACGGTGTCCGCCCCGCTCCGTACGATGGCGGCCATGACCGTTCAGCCCGGCGCCGCCCGCCGTCTCGTCCTCGCCTCCCAGTCCCCCGCCCGGCTCGGCCTGCTGCGCCAGGCCGGGCTCGCGCCCGAGGTCGTCGTCAGCGGCGTGGACGAGGACGCGATCAGCGCGGCCTCCCCCGCCGAGCTGGCCCTGGTGCTCGCCGAGGCGAAGGCGGCCGCGGTGGCCGCGCGCCCCGAAGCCGCCGGTGCCCTGGTCATCGGCTGCGACTCGGTGCTGGAACTGGACGGGCGGGCCCTGGGCAAGCCCGCCGACGCCGAGGACGCGACCGCCCGCTGGAAGTCGATGCGCGGCCGCTCCGGCGTCCTGCAGACCGGCCACTGCGTGATCGACACGGCGGACGGGGGCCGCCGGGTGTCGGCCACCGCCTCCACCACCGTCCGCTTCGGCGAGCCGAGCGACGCGGAGATCGCCGCGTACGTGGCCTCCGGCGAGCCCCTGTACGTGGCGGGCGCCTTCACGCTCGACGGCCGGTCCGCGCCGTTCGTCGACGGCATCGACGGCGACCCCGGCAACGTCATCGGCCTGTCCCTGCCGCTGCTGCGGCGCCTGCTGGCGGACCTGGATGTCGCGATCACCGATCTCTGGGCTTGACCGGTCGGACACCCTTTCGCCGGTGCGTTCCCGGCCTGCCGGCCGGCCGGCGCGACAAAGGCGTATGTCCGGCTTCCATCGCATTTGAGCCGGGGCCAATAACCGGCCCGGCCGGGCCCCACCACAATCCGGCTCTATTCCCGGCGTGACCCAGGGCACTCTTTCCGATGTTCCGGCGGGTTGCACCGGGAATGCTGTGTCGTGTTGAATTCGGAACGACCGCCGCGCCCGGGGATAAGGGGCGCGGCACCTCTACGGCTCCTTATCTCGGGGCCGTTCGCGGTAACTCACGGGGAAGTTGAGTAAATGAATAAGGGTATACGTACGCGCCTGCTGTCCGGTGCCGCTGCCGCCTTCGCTGCCTCGGCGCTCGTACTGACCACGTCGCCGGCGCACGCCACTTCGGCCTCGACCTCGGTCGGCATCCCGGGTGGCAACAAGATCTCGATCAACGCCTGGCACTGCGGTTTCTACACCTCCGCCTGTGACTGGAAGGCCTCCACGAAGATGTCGGGGAAGAACCCCCGCAAGGCGAAGTGGATCCAGAACCGCGCCCAGCTGCAGGCCCACGGCGTCAGCGTCTCCATCAAGATCTCCAAGAACCCCGAGGCCACGCTCACGATGAAGAGCAAGTCCCTGGGCGAGGTCCGGTGGAAGAACACCAAGGCCAACATCTCGGACACCCACGGCCAGATGCGTCCGGGCGGCATGACCACCTACGTGTCGACCAAGAGCTGCGGCTCGGCGAAGATCACCAACTCGATCAACGTCAGCGAGAAGTGCGCCTACGCGGGCGCCGCCTGATCGCATTCAGCTTCGGCTGAGCCGAGGCGGTGCGTGGACTGAGTAAAGGTGTCACACCGTCAGGGCCCGACGGTGTGGCACTTTTTCGTGAGCTGGAGAGAAGACGCACGGGGGCGTTCGTGAAATTCCGTACGGCAATTGCCGGAAAACTGGCGACCCGCTTTGCCGGGGCCGCCGTGTGCGTCGCCCTCATGGCATCGTGCACCTCCACGCCGGAAGAGCCGGAGGCCCAAGACCCGGCCGCCGCCCGGCAATTCGACCTCTTGGTCAGCAAAGAGAACGGCTACTACTACCACCCGTTCCTGCGCCAGTCCCCGGCCGGCCCCCAGGCACAGTCCTACGCACTGCGGACCCTCACCGAACTGGGCAGCTCCCCCAAAACCAGCATGGACTCGGCCCAGGCCGAGTCATTCCGCCAGGGAGCGCTGGAGACCTCCTCGCTCTGGGGCCGCAACTGGATGATCGCGCTGCGCCAGGCCGGTGCCGGTGAGGTGCTGGGCGCGGGCGACGCCGAAGCGGTGAACAAGACGCGGAACAAGGGCGGTTGGTACGTCGACTCCGCCCTCGGTGACGAGGACGACGCGGCGCGCCTCGGCTCCACCTGGGCCGCCCTCGAAGTGCTCGACGCACTCGGGCGCCTGGACGCTCTCCCGTCGGCGGACCGGTCGGCCACCCTCGACTGGCTGCGGTCGCTGGCCGCCGAGCCCCGCCCCGTCGACCAGAGCAGTGCGCTGGCCCGCTGCCTCCAGCTGCTGAAGGAACCGGTCCCCGGCGCGCTCACACAGGCCGCCGCGCCGCGCACGGACGACTTCGCCCGGCTGACACCCGACGCGCGGGCGTCCCGGCTCGCCGACACCTACAGTTACGTGGTGGTGCAGGAAGCGGCCGGGAAGCGGCCCGCGCCGGACCGCAAGGTCTGGGAGCCGGTGCTCAGGGACGGCGCCGCGACGCTCCCCCACGAGCAGCTCTACAAGCTGGTCCACATCCTGAAGGCGGCCGGTTCGCCGAAGGCCGTGTTCGCGCCGGTGGAGAAGCGGCTCGACGGCGAACGGCTCGACGACGGGACGGTCCGCGACCCCGGTGCCTACCTCGGCAACCCGGACGCCTCCCTCTTCGTACAGCGGCTGCGGGCCCTGGCCGGCTGGTCGCGCGAGGACGCCGGGCTGCTGACGGCGCTGGAGCGCGAGGAGAAGTCCCACGACGTGAGCCAGGAGAGCGCCGAGCGGCTGAACCGGGCCGCCCTGCGCAAGGTCACCGCCGGAGGTGACGCCGGTGAACCGGCGCGGCAGCTGTGCGCCGACCCGCGGGTGCTGCCCGGCTCCGTCACCGAACAGAACGCCACCCAGTGGCAGCGCACCGCCCTGAACTGCGCCGACGCCGGTGCCCCGGTCGGCACCCCGAAGATCGGCAGCTGGCACCTGGACACCCCGGACCGGGTGGTGGCGGCGGCCACCGTCGCCGTGGGACTCGCCGACAGCGACCACCGCGACAGCATCCCGGCCTGGATCACCGCTGACGCCCTGGCGCAGTGGGCCCGCCATCCGGACCGGATCGACTCCGTGTACGGCTACGTCCTGGTCGTCCGGGCCTATGCGCTGCTCGGCGGCGAAACGGACGCGGCGCTGCGCGAAGCGCTCGGGCGCGGGGTCACGCAGCACAAGGGCTGCCCTGAGCTGCCCGACCTGTACCAGGTCGGCGGCGGCGACTCCGCCTGCGACCTGAAGACCACCTGGGGCGTGTGGACGCTGGACCGACAACTGCACGGCGCCATGGGATGGCTGCCTGCCACGAACCCGAGGGACAAGAAGTGAGCGAGAGTCCGGCACGCCCGTTGCTGCGGGCCGACGGCGTGGGCAAGTCGTACACCCTGCGCGGCAGGAGGGTCGACGTCCTGCGCGGCGTCTCCCTCGACGTACCGGGAGGGCAGATCACCGCCCTGGTCGGCCACTCGGGATCGGGGAAGACCACGCTCCTGCACATCCTCGGGCTGCTGACCCCGCCGGACAGCGGCCGGGTGCTCGTCGAGGGGGCCGACGGCACCGGGCCCGTCGACACGTCGGGCCTCTCGGACGGGGCGCTGGCGGATCTGCGCCGCAGGCGCCTGGGGTTCGTGTTCCAGTCGTACAACCTGCTGCCGCAGCACTCGGCGCTGCGCAACGTCGTCCTGCCCTTCCTGGGCAGCCGCGGCGAGGGCGAGACCCGCGCCAGGGAGCTGCTGGCCCGGGTCGGACTCGCGGAGCGCGCGGACCACCTGCCCGGTGAGCTGTCGGGCGGCGAACAGCAGCGGGTGGCCCTGGCGCGGGCGCTGATCAACGATCCGCCCGTCGTGCTGGCCGACGAGCCGACCGGCAACCTCGACACCGGCAGCGAGACCGTCCTGCTCGGACTGTTCCGGGAGCTGGCGGACGAAGGGCGGGCGGTGCTGCTGGTGACGCACAACCCGACGGTGACGGAGTTCGCGGATGTGGTGCACCGCCTGGAAGAGGGCACGTTCACCCCCACGGACACGCGGGACGCGCAGGACGAGCCGGTCACCAGGACGGAGAGTACGGAATGAACATCTTCAGTCTGGCGCTGGCCAACGTCCGTGCCCTGCGCCGACGGCTGTTCGGCCTGGTGGCGCTGGTCTCGGTCGCCGCCGCCGTCTGCATCGGCGCGCTCGGCATCGCCGACCGGGCGCAGAGCGCCACGGACACGGACGTCAAGGAGAGCAGCGCCAACCGCAGCGTCACCGTCGACCGCCCCGACCAGCGCCCCGACGCCCCCCAGCTGACGGAGCACGCCGCCGCCCGGCTCGCGAAGCTGCCGCACGTCGAATCCGTGCAGCACCGGGTGCAGGTGTCGTTCGGGGTCATGACCAAGGAGGGCGACACCGTACTGCTGTACGCGACGACCCACCGCCCGGCACTGCCCCCGCCGGTCACCAAGTCCGTACGTGACGACCTCTTCCCCCTGCGGCCGGGGGAGATCGTGGCCCCGGCCCTGTCGCAGGGCGTGGACCTGAGCAAGCTGGTGGGCCAGGACCTCGAAACCGAGACCACCCGCTTCGTCCGGCAGGGCGAGGGCACCGGGGTCACCGGCCACGCCCGCCTCGTCGGGGTGTACGACCCGACCTGGCAGATGGACAACCCGGACGCCGCGTACGCCGCCGACCCCACCGTGATCAAGTGGGCGGCGCAGCGCAGCGGGCAGCCGGAGAAGAGTTACCTGCGCACCACGGGGTACGACCAGTTGACCGTGGTCGCACGGACCGCGGCGGACGTGCCGGCCGTGACCGCCTCGGTGCAGAAGCTGGGCTATCCGGCCGTCACCCTCCAGCAGCAGCTCAGTGCCCTGCCCGGGGTACTGGAAATGATCAAAACAGTCGGCCGGGTGCTGCTCGGGGTGCTCGGGGTGCTGGCGTTCGTCGGCGCCGTCACCGTCACCGGCGCGCTGTCACGGCAGCGGGCGCAGGAGATCGGCATTCTCAAGGCGGTCGGTTTCCGGACCAGGTCGGTGCTGACGATGCTGGTCACGGAGATGGCGCTGGCCGGTGCCGTGGCCGCGCTGATCGGAACCGTGCTCGGCACGGCGCTCGGCAGCGGTGCCGCCGCGGTGCTGCGGCGCAGCACCGACCTGGCGCCCTACGTCGAGGGCTGGGTGCTGCTGCCGCCGGCCGGCACCCTGCTTCTGCTCTTCGGCCTGACGGTGCTGGTGGTGGCGGCGGGCTCGCTGGCACCGGCGCGCCGGGCCGCGAGGATGTCCCCCACAGACGCAATGAAGGACTGGTGAGTCAAGCCATGCCCTACCTCACGACACGCAAGCACCACCGGAGGCCGTCCGGTCCGGTCCGGGCGGCCCTCCTCCTGGCCGCACTGGGCTCGACGGCCGCGCTGACGACGGCCTGTTCCGCCGGTCCGGGCGGGGTGGAACTGGGCGACGACTGGGACGGCTCCCGTACCTTCGCGCTCGCCAAGGTCGACGGCCTGGTGACGGTCGTGGGGATCAACCCGGACCGGGCCCACGCACAGAGCCTGGTGGCCGTGCCCCAGCACTCCGACGACGAGGACGCGGTCAGCCCGCACATCGCCCGGCTGGCCGACGGCCGCTGGATGGTGACCGTGCCCCGCAAGGACGAACGGCCCGACCGGCGTTACCTGGTCAACCGCAAGGACCACACCCTGGACGGCGTGACGGCCGGGGACGAGCGGCTGCGCCGCATCCTGCCCGGCAAGACGCTGGTCGGCGAGGCCGCCGGGATGCCGGACGCGCGGACCGCGAGCGGCGGCCCGGCCTCCACCGTGCTGGCCCGCGACCCGGCGGACTGGTCCACCAAGCGCGAGCTGAAGGTCTCCGGCACCATCGGCTTCGCCGCCTCCGACCCGGCCTCGGACACCGTCTGCCTGGGCAGCGGCTCCGACGACCGCACCGAGGTCTCCGTCGCGAACCTGACCGACGGCAAGGTCACGCCCGTGGCCGTACCGGACGGCTTCGACGTCAAGGCCCTCGCGTGCAAGGCCGGGCGCCCGGTCGTCGCGGGCTCGGACGCGGACGGCAAGTCCGGGCAGGTGAAGGTCTCGGTCGACGGCGGCGCGGACGCCACGACGGTCTCGGTGAACGGCGGCCGGGTCGACGCGGTGCAGGCCGCGGGCTCGTCGATCGTGGTGGCGGCGGCCAAGGGCAAGGACACGGAACTGGTGGAGGTCGACGCGACCAGCGGCAAGGAGCTGCACCGTGCCCGGATCAAGGACCTCGCCGCGTCCTTGAACATCACCCCCACCAAGGCCGGCTGGCTCGTCTACGCCGAGAACACGGTGACCCGCGTGAACCTCGCCACGGGCGAGACCAAGCAGTTCGACCTGCCGGGAACCCTGCAGGACTCCTGACCCCGGCCCGTGGCCGGCCACGGCCGCGGAGCATGACGCAGGCCCCGTACGGGGGTGAGCCGCAGCGGACTGCGCCTCACCCCCGTACGATGCGTCTCTCGTGACCGGCGCGCTCGGGCTTCCGTACCGGCCCGGCGACCGCACGGACGCGCACCGCACCGCCCACCGCAGGCAACGTGGAGGAGAGCGTCATGAAGGTCGGCATGGTGGCCTACCACTACCCGCACGCCGAGCACCGCGCCGAGTTCGTCGCGCGCGTGGAGCGCGTGGCCGAGGAGTTCCGGCGGACGCCGGGGTGTCTGTCGGCGGACTGCTGGCTGGCCGCGGACGGTGACGCGGTCGTCTCGATCGTGCAGTGGGAGTCGGCGGAGGCGTCGGCCGCGTCGCTCGCCGCCGTACAGGCGACGCCCGGACTCGACGTCGCCTACGACGAGCGGGAGGCGCGGCCGCGCGAAACCGTGCGCCTCGTGGCGCCCTGACCTGCGCGGCCGCCCGGGGTCACGCCGCTGCCGTCGCGGTGTGCCGGCAGTGCGTGCACAGCAGGCGGCGGCCCGCCGAGTGGGCCGTGCTGCGGCCCAGACCCGCCGTACGGTGGACCGTACGCGGGACGGCGGCGGCGTGCGCGGCGCACGCCGCCGCTCCGCAGTCCGCGCAGACGGCCAGTGCGGCGGTCTCGCTGCCGAGTTCCGCACAGTCGAAGCACTGCATTCAACAACTCCTGGTGAGCTTGTTCCGTGATCCCCGGTGGGGCGACCGTTCTGAGTGAACGGCGACCGGCCCGCGCGCATTCCGAGAATTCGCGCGCGGTGACCACCGTCACGGTGCCGGAGAATTCGGCGGCTGCCCAGGCCCCTTTCCCTCCCAGGAACCGCATTCCTGGTAATGGCGCTGCCACCCGGGAATCCGAGGCGCCGACCGCCCGTGTTTCAGCCTTCGGCGGCCAGCCGGCGCAGTTCCCGGTCCGCCGCCGAACCCGGCTCGGCCAGGTAGACGACCACGGCCTGGTCCGGCTCGTCCGGCAGGCGCAGCGTCTCGAAGGACAGGTCCAGGGAGCCGGCGCGCGGGTGGTGCAGCGGCTTGCTGCCGTACGTCTTGTCCCGGACGTTGTGGTCGGACCACAGGCGGCGGAAGTCCTCGCTGTGCTCGGTGAGTTCGCCGATCAGCGCGGCCAGCTTCGGGTCGTCCGGGTGCCGCCCGGTGTCCAGCCGCAGGAACGCCACCGTGTCGTCGGCCTTCTGCTGCCAGTGGACGTACCGGCGGCGGGCCGACCGGTCCAGGAACGTCAGGCGGGCGAGGTTGCGCTCCGCGGGCGGGAGCGCGGGGAAGTCGGCGATCAGGATGCGGGCCAGCGCGTTCCAGGCCAGTACCTCCTGGCGGCGGCCGACCACGTAGGCGGGCGCGTGCTCGAACGTCTCCAGGAGCCGCAGCACCCCGGGCCGCACCTGCTGGTCCGGCCCCTCGGCCGGCTGCCGGGCGTCCTCGTGGCGGCTCTCCTCGCCGCGTACGAGGGCGTACAGGTGCGCCCGCTCGTGCGCGTCGAGCCGCAGGGCCTGCGCGATGGCGTCCAGCACCTCGGCCGAGGCGTGGCCGCCGCGGCCCTGCTCCAGGCGTACGTAGTAGTCGACGCTGACCCCGGAGAGCTGGGCGAGTTCCTCGCGGCGCAGGCCCGGCACCCGGCGGCGGCCGCTGAATCCGGTGCCCGGTGTGATGCCCGCGTCCTCGGGGCGCACCCGGGCCCGCCGCGATCGGAGGAATTCGCGCAGTTCGGCCCGCCGGTCCATCGTTTCCACCTTCGATACCGCGGGCCGCGGACTCTTCGCCGCGGGACCCGTACTTCCCTGCTTCTTCACTTCGCCGCCGTGCCGCTTCTTCGCGCCCCCGCATTCCCCATTCTCGCGCGGGCAATTCACGGGCGCGGATTGTCCAGGGTCCGCCCAGCGTACTTCCGAAAGACCGGTGGAGCTGTGCGACGCTGGAAGGCCGTACGCGCGCGGCGCCGCCCGCGTACCGGCACGCCCCGCACCCCGTCCCGGAGGGAGACCGCCATGCCGCAGTCCGTCGACCGTGCCCTGGACCTGCTCGACGCGGTCGCCGGGGCCGCGGAGCCGGTGACCGCGAAGGCCCTGGCCCGGCAGCTGGACTGCGCGCTGTCCACGGTCTACGACCTGCTCGGCGCGCTGACCGAACGCGGCCACCTGGCCCGTACGGCCGCCGGATACACCCTCGGCTACCGCGTACCGGCCCTGCACCAGGCCTTCCAGCGCCAGTTGCGGGTCGACGAACGGGTGCACGAGGTCCTGCTGCGGCTGCGCCGGTCCTCCGGCGCCGACGTCTTCTTCAGCACCTACCGGGACGGCGAGATCGCCGTGCTGGACGGCGCCGCCGGGCAGGGCTCCGCCTTCTCGGTCGGCCAGGACACCGCCGCCCACGCCACGGCGCACGGCCGCGCCCTGCTCGCCGCCCTCCCGGCCGCCACCCGGCGCCAGTACCTGACCGCCCGCGGGATGCGGGCCAGGACCGCGCGCACCATCACCGCCCCGGAGCGCCTGGAGCGCGAGCTGCGCCGGGTCCGCCGGGACGGGCTCGCCGTGGAGCGGGAGGAGGCCGCGTCGGGCATGGCGTGCGTCGCCGTGCCGGTGCCGGTACGGCCCGGCGGGCCCGGCACCCCGGCCACGCTGACCGCCGTGTCGGCCGCCCTGCCCCTGGAGGACTTCGCGCGGCTGCGCGCCCCGCTGACCGAGGCGCTGCGGCGCGAGGCGGCGGCGCTGGCCTGAGGAGCCGCCACGCCGGTGCGGGTGGTGGCCGGTCGTCGTGCCCGTTCCGGTGGCGCGGCGCTCCGGCGGTGCGACCATGGTGATCCGCGAAGAGCTGGGGGATCGCACATGACCGGTGGGGCCACCGTGGCCGAGTTGACGTACTACCCGCTCAAAGGGTGCGCCGGGGTGTCGGTGCGCGTGGCGGAGATCGGGCCCGCCGGGCTCGCGCACGACCGCAGTTTCATGGTCACCGGCCCCGACGGGGTCTTCCGCAGTCAGCGGCGCGATCCCGGGCTGGCGCTGATCCGCCCGGAGATCACCTCCGACGGCGGCCATCTGACGCTGCGTGCGCCGGGCGCCGGACCGTTGAGCCTGGAGGTGGACACCACGTCCGCCCGCCGGGACGTGCAGCTGTTCAAGACCGCCTATCGGGGCATCGACCAGGGCGACGCCGTCGCCGGGTGGCTGACGGAGGTGCTGGGCGTGCCGAGCAGGCTGGTGCGGGTGCCGCCGGAGCACGACCGGGTGACGGACGGCCGTACTCCGGGCACTTCCGGGTACGCCGACAGCTGCGCGCTGCACGTCCTGTCCCGGTCGTCCCTGGAGCTGCTGCACACACATCTGGCGGAGCAGGGCGCGGCGCCGCTGCCGATGGACCGGTTCCGCCCGAACATCGTGGTCGACGGCTGGGACGCGCCGCACACCGAGGACCGGGCGCGCCGGATCACCGTCGGGGACGCCGAGTTGGGGTACGCCAAGCTCGCCGTGCGGTGCGCCGTCACCACCATCGAGCAGGACTCGGGCGCGCGGACCGGTCCGGAGCCGCTGCGGACCCTGGCGCGGTACCGGCGCGCGGCCGCGGGCGGCGTCGTGTTCGGCGCGAAGTTCGCCGTGCTGCGGCCGGGCAAGCTGTCCGTGGGGGACGGAGTGGCCGTCAGGGCGTGGGGCGAGCCGGAGCGGTAGCCGGGGCCGTACGGCCGGTGTCCCCGCCGTACGACGCGCCGTACGCCGTCAGTGTCAGCACCAGCAGCGCGAGGACGGCCATCATCACCGCGAACGCCGCCCATCCGACCAGCCCGACCGCGAAGGCCCCCAGGACGGCGTGCACCACCGCGCAGCAGACGAGGGCGATGCGCCCGAACGTCCCCGGCGGGCGGTCGCGCACGCCGGTGCGTGCCAGGAGGGCGGCGCAGCACACCAGGTAGAGAGCGAAGGCGGCGCCGAGCACCCAGGCGCCGGTGGACATCGCGGCGGGGTCGACGCCCGCCATGGACATCTGCTGCTTGTCCACGACGATGCTCAGCACCCAGTTCAGGAAGAGGATGCCGCACGCCTCCAGCACCAGTACCACCGCCGTCAGCCACGCCACCGGCCTGCGTGCCGCCACCCCGCCCACCCACTTCCCCGTTGCGCTGTTACCGCGAGTACGAAAGAACACCGCGCACGCTACTCCTGAGTACCCCCCGCTCTACAAGGCCCCGGAGCCGGGTAAGACCCCGGAAAGCGGAGGCGGAGCGGGACCCGAGCAGGACCGGAGGGGAGCCGGCGCGGAACCGGACCGGGCCCGCGGCGGGGGCGGGCGGGACCCGGACCACAGACGTGGGCAAAGATTCCTTCGCCCATTCGTAGGGACTCCACAAAGAAACGGGGTTCCGGTGAACGAACGGGAAGCGAGACCTTGCCCACATCTTGATCACCCCACCGCCCCGGAAATACGGGCCTACCCTGGGACACCAGGGGACTTCGGTCCCGCATCCGCACCGGGCACACGCTCCGTGTGGGCAAGCTCACTACCGGGAACGGGTCGGCATGCAGTGTCGCCAGTCCCTAAACTCGCGACGTCCTAATTTGTTGCGGCGAAGCGCCAAGGAGGAACCGACCGTGCGCAAGGTGCTCATCGCCAACCGAGGCGAAATCGCTGTCCGCGTTGCCCGGGCGTGCCGGGATGCCGGAATCGGGAGCGTGGCCGTCTACGCCGACCCCGACCGGGATGCCCTGCACGTCCGCGCGGCAGACGAGGCCTATGCGCTGGGCGGTGACACTCCTGCCACCAGTTACCTGGACATCGCCAAGGTGCTTGCCGCCGCCGCGGATTCGGGTGCCGACGCCATCCACCCCGGCTACGGCTTCCTCTCCGAGAACGCGGAGTTCGCGCAGGCCGTCCTCGACGCCGGGCTGACCTGGATCGGCCCGCCCCCGCAGGCCATCCGCGACCTGGGCGACAAGGTGGCGGCCCGTCACATCGCGCAGCGCGCCGGGGCCCCGCTGGTCGCCGGCACCCCCGACCCGGTCTCCGGTGCGGACGAGGTCGTGGCCTTCGCCGAGGAGAACGGCCTGCCGATCGCCATCAAGGCGGCCTTCGGCGGTGGCGGGCGCGGCCTGAAGGTGGCCCGCACCCTGGAAGAGGTCCCGGAGCTGTACGACTCCGCCGTACGCGAGGCCGTGGCGGCCTTCGGGCGCGGCGAGTGCTTCGTCGAGCGCTACCTGGACCGCCCGCGGCACGTGGAGACCCAGTGCCTGGCCGACAAGCACGGCAACGTGGTCGTCGTCTCCACCCGTGACTGCTCGCTCCAGCGCCGCCACCAGAAGCTCGTCGAGGAGGCGCCCGCGCCGTTCCTGAGCGACGAGCAGAACGCCGAGCTGTACCGCGCGTCCAAGGCCATCCTCAAGGAGGCCGGCTACGAGGGCGCGGGCACCTGTGAGTTCCTGGTCGGCCAGGACGGCACCATCTCCTTCCTGGAGGTCAACACCCGCCTCCAGGTCGAGCACCCGGTCACCGAAGAGGTCACCGGCCTCGACCTGGTCCGCGAGATGTTCCGGATCGCCGACGGCGAGGAGCTGGGGTACGACGACCCGGCGGTGCGCGGCCACTCCTTCGAGTTCCGCATCAACGGCGAGGACCCGGGCCGCAACTTCCTGCCCGCGCCCGGCACGGTCACCACGTTCGAGGCCCCGGCCGGTCCGGGCGTGCGCCTGGACGCGGGCGTGGAGTCCGGCTCGGTCATCGGCCCGGCCTGGGACTCGCTGCTCGCCAAGCTGATCGTCACCGGCGCCACCCGTCAGCAGGCGCTGCAGCGCGCCGCCCGCGCGCTGAACGAGTTCACCGTCGAGGGCATGGCCACCGCCATCCCGTTCCACCGGGCGGTCGTCAAGGACGCGGCGTTCGCGCCCGAGCTGTCCGGCTCCGCCGAGCCCTTCCAGGTCCACACCCGCTGGATCGAGACCGAGTTCGTCAACGAGATCAAGCCGTTCGCCGCGCCCGGCACGGACGACGCCGAGGCGGACACCCGCGAGACGGTCGTCGTCGAGGTCGGCGGCAAGCGCCTGGAGGTCTCGCTGCCGTCCTCGCTGGGCATGCCGCTGGCCCGCGCCGCGGTCGCCGGGGGCGCCAAGCCCAAGCGCAAGGCGGGCAAGAAGTCCGGCTCGGCGGCCTCCGGCGACACGCTCGCCTCGCCGATGCAGGGCACCATCGTCAAGGTCGCCGTCGAGGAGGGCCAGGAGGTCGCCGAGGGTGACCTGGTCGTGGTCCTGGAGGCGATGAAGATGGAGCAGCCGCTGAACGCGCACCGCTCCGGCACGGTCAAGGGCCTGTCCGCCGAGGTCGGCGCCTCGCTCTCGTCCGGCGCCGTGATCTGCGAGATCAAGGACTGACGGACGGTACGGGACGGGCCGGTGCGCGCGCACCGGCCCGTCCCGTCCGTTCGCGCGGGGGCCCGCGGCACTTGAGTGCCGCGGG
The DNA here is from genome assembly GCF_001905005.1 of Streptomyces sp. CB02923. Taxonomy (GTDB): domain Bacteria; phylum Actinomycetota; class Actinomycetes; order Streptomycetales; family Streptomycetaceae; genus Streptomyces. The sequence continues at coordinate 978,287 of NZ_LWKZ01000001.1, forward strand.
CCCCCGCGCTTTTCATGAGATGCATGGATGCGCATCTCGCGGCCCTCGCGGCAGCCGCCGCCCAGCAGCTGTTCGCACGGTCGCGTACCGACCGGTGGCACCGGTCGCGGGACGAACTGACCGGCCTGCTCGCCCGGTTCAGCCCTGGCGGCGTCGACCGCGAGGCGCTCACCGACGAACTGGAGGACTCCCGCGAGGAGTTCCTGACCGCCCGGCGGGAGGGCGACATCGCGGCGGCCGCCGACGTGGAGGCCGGCTGGCGGGCGCGCCTGCGCCGCCTGCTGCGCGCTTCGCCCGCCGTGGCGGGCCCGCTGCGGGACCTGCTGGCCCGCTGGAGCACGGCGGACGACGCGCCGCGCTGAGGCGGAGTGGCGGGTGGCGGGTGGCAGGGGACGGCCACGGGTTACGGGTGACGGGTGATCGAGCACCCCTGCCCCTTGCGGACAGAAGCTGTCCGCAAGGCTTCCTATGGTCATCCCATGACGCAGACACAGACGCAGAAGCAGCAGATCCTGGTCACCGGCGCCACCGGAACCGTCGGCCGTCAGGTCGTGGCCGAACTCCTCGCCCGCGGCCACGCGGTCCGCGCCCTCACCCGGGACGTGTCCCGGGCCGTCTTCCCGGCCGGCGTCGAGGCCGTCCAGGGCGACCTGAGCGACCCTGACAGCCTGATTCCGGCCCTGGAGGGCGTCACCGGCCTCCACCTGATCACCTTCGGCGGGGCCTACTTCGCCCCGCTGGAGACCGGCCCGCGCATCCTGGAGCTGGCCCGCGCGGCCGGTGTACGCCGGGTCACCGTGCTGCACGGCGGCGGCCCCTCCCTGCTGGAGGACGGGGTACGCGCCGACGAGGGCGTGGACTGGACGGTCGTGATGCCGGTCGAGTTCATGGCGAACGCCCTGGAGTGGGCACCGGGGATCGTGGCCTCGGACGAGGTCCGCGCGCCGTTCGTCTCCGGGCTCAGTGCCATGGTCCACGAGGGCGACATCGGCGCCGTCGCCGCGGTCGCGCTCACCGAGGAGGGTCACGGCGGCCAGGAGTACGTGATCACCGGACCCGAACTGCTGACCGTCGGGGACAAGGTGGCGGCGATCTCCGCCGCCCGCGGCCGGGAGACGGCCCTGGTCGAACTGACCGAGGAGGAGGCCGTCGCGCAGTGGCGGGCCGCCGGCCACTCGGAGGAGGTCATCGGCTTCCTGGTCGAGGCGTACGGGAACACCCCGGAGGTGGGCCGTACGGTCGTCGGCACCGTCGAGAAGGTCACCGGGCGCCCGGCCCGCACATTCGCCCAGTGGGCCGCGGAGCACGCGGACGCCTTCCGCGGGGACCGACGGGCCGCTCGCCACGAATGACGCCGTGCCACGGGCGTCCTGCGGCCGGCCGGTGCTTGACGGCGCCGAACGGGCGGCGGGACGCTCAAGCCGGCTCCGACGGGGTCCGGGCCGGCCCTGTTGCCACGAGAAAGGGCACCGCCGTGCTGATCTGTGGCATCAAACTCTCGCATGACGGCGGAATCGCGGTCATCGACGGAAACCGTCTGCTCTTCAGCGTCGAGGCAGAGAAGATCGGCAATTCCGCACGCCACAGCCCACTGGGGGATCTCCGCCGGGTGCCGGACCTCCTCAGGTCCGAGGGTCTGGAGCCCGCGGACATCGACCGCTTCGTCGTGGACGGCTGGAAATCGTCGGCCGAGAACCCGTGGTCCGTATCCACGTCCAAGGACGGAGAGCCCATTGCCCTGCCGGTGGCGCCCTATGAGGACGGATTCCTGTCGGCCGACCCGCTGCACCGCTATGCCTTCACCGCGCACGACTTCGGCAAGAGAACACCCGGTTACGTCAGCTATCACCATGTGACGAACCACCTGCTGGGCGCCTACTGTTCCAGCCCCTTCGCCGCGCGGGGCCAGGACGCGCTCGCCCTCGTATGGGACGGCGGCACCACGGCCAGGCTGTACGGGATCGCACCGGCGCAAGGGGCCGTCAGGCCCGTGGCCCGCCTGCTGCCGCTCCGCGGCAGGCTGTTCGCTCTCTTCAGTTCCCACCTGGGGCCCTTTCGTGAAATCGCCCCGAAGACCGGCATAGGAGCGGACTGGCGCTACCGCTCCATTCCCGGAAAGGCAATGGCCTACGCGGCACTGGGCCATGTCGAGCAGGACGCGTTCCCGGCTCTCGACGCTTTCCTCGGCGGCATGTCCGAGGCCGCCAGGGACAGCGGCCCCGCTCTGGGCAGAGAGCTGACCGCCCGGCGTGCGCATCTCTTTCCGGGTATGTCGGACGCCGACCTCATCGCGACCTTCCAGGAGTACCTCGGCCGCGCTCTCGTATCCGCCCTCGCAACCGTGGTGCGAGGCAGGCACAAAGGCCGGCGTCCGCGCCTGGTGACGGCCGGCGGCTGCGCTCTCAACATCAAATGGAATTCCGCTATCCGGGCCACCGGGCTCTTCGAGGAAATCTGGGTTCCGCCGTTTCCCAATGACTCCGGCGCCGCCCTCGGCACGGCCTGCTGCGAAATGGTGCACAGCACGCGACACCGCTCCCTCGCCTGGGACGTCTACAGCGGTCCACGCCTCCGCCGGGACCGGGCCCTGCCGGAGGGGTGGCGCTCGCGAGCCTGCGACGAGCGCCACCTGGCCGGACTGCTGCACACCGACGGCTCACCCGTCGTCGTCCTCTCCGGCCGGGCAGAAATCGGGCCGAGGGCGCTGGGGAACCGCAGCATCATCGCCCCCGCCACCGACGCCGGGACCAAGGACCTGCTCAACGCGGTGAAGGGGCGGGAGGCCTACCGCCCGGTCGCGCCGGTCTGTCTCGCGCACCGGGCCCGTGAGGTCTTCGATCCGGGCTGCGACGACCCGTTCATGCTCTTCGAACACCGGGTACGTCCGCCTTGGGTGAGCCGCATTCCGGCGGTCATCCACCTCGACGGCACCGCACGGCTCCAGACGGTCAGCCCCACGTCGCGCAGCGCCATCGCACGTGTCCTCACCGCTCACGAGGAACTGACCGGCGTCCCCGTGCTGTGCAACACCAGCGCCAACCTCGGCGGACGCGGCTTCTTCCCGGACGTCGCGTCCGCCGCCGAATGGGGCCGTGCCCGCTACATCTGGTCGGACGGCCGCCTCTTCACCCGCCCGGAGCAGGCCGTTTGACGTACGCGGCCACGAGATCCCCCGGTCACGGGATCACGCGGTCACGAGGTGCCCACCACGTCCTCCGGGAACGTCAGCTGCCGGCTCATCCACTGGAGCGCGGCGGGCAGTTCGCGCCGCCAGGTCGCGAAGTTGTGGCTGCCCTGGTCCAGGATGATCGACTCGGCCTTCATCGGCGGCTTGACCGCGCTCAGGAACTCCCTGGCCGCCGGGTAGTTCTTCTCGCCCTCCCGGCTGGTGCCGATCAGTACCGAGACCTGCGGCGCGGGCAGGTGCGCCAGCCGCCACATCAGGTCGTGTTCCCGCTTGCGCTGGGCGCGGTCCCTGCCGTCACCGAAGAGGTTGCCGGTGGTGGGGTCGCTGCTGACCTTATAGTCGGGCGACAGGGCCGCCGCCGAGGTGTACGTACGGGGATGCCGCATGGCCAGCTGGAGGGCGCAGCTGCCGCCGGACGAGTAGCCGAGCAGGCCCCAGCCGCTGGGGTCGTGCCCGACCCGGTAGTGCTCCTTCAGCGCGGTGGGCAGGTCGCTCGCGAAGAACGTCTCCGCCTGCGGGCCGCCCGGCACGTCCACGCACTGGGTGTCGCGCGGCGGCGCGATGGTCGGCCGCAGCATGACGACGACGGTGGGCTGCATCTTCCCCTTGCCGATGAGGTCGCCGCTGGTCTGCGGCACCCGCAGGTGCTGCCCCAGCAGGAAGTGGCCGCCGGGGTAGCCGCTGATGGCGACGATGACGGGGAAGCGCTGGCGCTCGTACTGCTTCTGGAAGTACTGCGGGGGCAGGTAGACGTACGCCGGGTCCACGGCCTTGGTGCGCTTGCCGACGATCCGTACGGACTCCACCCGGCCGACCTTGTCGGGCGCCCCCTTCGGCAGGCCGTGCACCTTGTCCAGGCCCTCGGTCCCGGCGGGCTGCACGAGCCCCTTCGACGGGTCGCCGGCCGGGCCCGCTCCCCCGTCGCCCCACTTGGCGACCGCGCCGGGGGCGTCGTCGTACAGGCCGAGCAGTTCGTGCCAGGATCCGTAGAACTGGAAGTTGGCGTTCACCACGAGGCCGAGCGCGGCGACGATGGACAGCTGGGTGGCGAGGATCGACCCGATGCGGCCCAGCCAGGCCAGCGGGCCGCGCTTGGCGAAGCGCGGCCACTGCCAGAGCGTGAGTCCCACACACACCACAGCGACCGCGATCATGGTGTACAGCAGTGATCGGCTGGTCAGTTCCATTGCTTCCCCAGGTGTTCCCGCACGCGTTCGGACGGTCTCCGAAGACCCCATTGCGCCAGGTTTGATGTCCCCTGGCCGCGCCGCGTTGCCACCTTGCCCACTTGTTCCCCAAGGCGCCCGCGCCGCCTTGCCTCCCCGTCACCTGCGGGCCGCCTGCCGTCCACCCCGCGCGCCGGGCGGCGCGGGACGGCCGGGGCGCCGCACCGGTCCGACGGCTGGTGCGGCGGGGGCAGTGGCATCCTGGGGGCACCGGTCCGCTGGAGGGCCACGCTCAGGGAGGACGGCGAGGACGGCGATGGTGACCGAGACGGCAGGGCAGGAATCCGTACGACCCATGCGTGCCGACGCGCGCCGCAACTACGAGCGGCTGCTGGCGGTGGCCCGTACGGCCTTCACGGACCACGGGACCGACACCTCGCTGGAGGACATCGCACGGCGCGCGGGCGTGGGGATCGGCACGCTCTACCGGCACTTCCCCAACCGGACGGCCCTGATGGGCGCCGTGTTCCAGGGCGAGGTGGACGCGCTGCTGGCGCACGCGCGCGAGCTGAGCGACGCGCCGCAGCCGTGCGCGGCGCTCGTGGAGTGGCTGCGGGCGATCATCACGCACGCCAGCACCTACCGCGGGCTGTCGCGGGCGCTGATGGCCGCGCCCGGCGACGCCAGTTCGGGACTGTCCCGGTGCAGCGTCCCGATGCGCGAGGCGGGCGGCGAACTGCTCAGCCGCGCGCAGGAAGCCGGTGCCGTACGGTCCGATGTGGGCATCAGCGATCTGATGCAGCTGACCAACGGCATCGCCCTGGCCGTGGAGGAGTCACCGGACGACCCTCACCTGGCCGACCGGCTGCTCACCCTGACCCTGACGGGGCTGCGCGCCGAGAAGGCTTAGGGGGGGTGCCGGCACCGGACCGTCGGACAGGACACCCCCTCGGAGGCCGGCGCGGCCGAAGCGATCGGAGGCCGGCGCGGCCGAAGCGCGCCGGCTCCCTTCAGCGGCGGCGCGGTGCCAGGTCGGCGACCCGGCCGCCCGGCGGCTCCGCCATCGGCGCGGCCGTGCGCAGCTGGGGCCCGGAACCGCCGCCGCCCGGTGCCAGGTTGCGCCGCTGGCCGGGCAGCGGCACGTCCCTGCGTGGACCGCGGCGGTCGGCCGCCACCACCTCCGGCGCCGGCTGGCCGGCTCCCGCTCCGGGGCCGCCGGCCACCGCGATCTGCACGCCCTGGTCGGCGAGGGCCTGCAGTTCGGTGGCGGCCCGGTCGTCGTGGCCCGGCGGCTCGTCGGTCACCAGCCGGGTGATCACGTCGGTGGGCACCGTCTGGAACATGGTGTCCGTACCCAGCTTGGTGTGGTCGGCGAGGACCACGACCTCCGCCGCCGCCTGCACCAGCGCCCGGTCCACGCTCGCGGAGAGCATGTTGGACGTGGACAGGCCGCGCTCGGCGGTCAGGCCGCTGCCCGAGAGGAAGGCGCGGGAGACCCGCAGCCCCTGGAGCGACTGCTCGGCCCCGCTGCCGACCAGTGCGTAGTTCGAGCCGCGCAGGGTGCCGCCGGTCATCACGACCTCGACACGGTTGGCGTGGGCCAACGCCTGGGCGACCAGGAGAGAGTTGGTGACCACGGTCAGACCGGGCACCCGCGCGAGCCGGCGGGCCAGCTCCTGCGTGGTGGTACCGGCGCCGACCACGATGGCCTCGCCTTCTTCGACGAAGCCGGCGGCGAGATCGGCGATGGCCGTCTTCTCCGCGGTCGATAGATGGGATTTCTGAGGGAAGCCGGACTCCCGGGCGAAACCGCCCGGCAAGACCGCACCGCCGTGCCGGCGGTCGAGCAGTCCTTCTGCCTCCAGCGCCCGCACGTCCCGCCGTACGGTTACTTCGGAGGTCTGGACGACGCGGGCGAGCTCACGGAGCGACACCGCTCCGTTCGCTCGCACCATTTCGAGGATCAGTTGGCGACGTTCTGCAGCGAACACGAAACTGACAGTAACGCCAACGACCGTCTGGTTTCAGCAGGTTGCACCAATTAACGGAAGTTGTTCGTTCCCGACCCTCGCACGTGGTATATGCCGCTGGCCGGTCACTCAGGGACACCACACTGCCACGAACCGGCGCCGGCCGCGCGCCTTCCGTCGCAGAACGGCCGCGGACGGCGCGGGAGGCGGTACGGAACCGGCCCGCCCGGCGAGCGGGCGCACCCCGTCCCGCGGGGGCGCCGCGCCGGCCGTGGCGGGCACCGTTCATCCGGCTGGCCGCGGTCTATTCGCTGGACATCTTGCGCGTGTGCAGCTGCCGCGCCACCTCGGCGATCGAACCGGAGAGCGACGGATAGACCGTGAACGCGCTGGCGATCTGCTCGACCGTCAGGTTGTTGTCGACCGCGATCGAAATCGGGTGGATCAGCTCACTGGCGCGCGGTGAGACCACCACACCGCCCACCACGATGCCCGTACCGGGACGGCAGAACAGCTTCACGAAACCGTCGCGGATGCCCTGCATCTTCGCGCGCGGGTTACGCAGCAGCGGCAGCTTGACGACCAGGGCGTCTATACGGCCCGCGTCCACGTCCGCCTGGCTGTAGCCGACGGTGGCGATCTCCGGGTCGGTGAAGACGTTCGCGGAGACGGTCTTGAGGTTCAGCGGCGTGACCGCGTCACCGAGGAAGTGGTACATCGCGATCCGGCCCTGCATCGCCGCGACGGAGGCCAGCGCGAAGACGCCGGTGCAGTCACCCGCCGCGTAGACGCCGGGGGCCGAGGTGCGCGAGACCTTGTCCGTCCAGATGTGGCCGGACTCCTTCATCCGTACGCCGGCCTCTTCGAGCCCGATGCCCTCGGTGTTCGGGATGGAGCCCACCGCCATCAGGCAGTGCGTACCGGTGATGACCCGGCCGTCCGACAGGGTGACCTCGACACGGTCCCCCACCCGCTTGGCGGAGGCGGCCCGCGAGCGCGCCATGACGTTCATGCCGCGGCGGCGGAAGACGTCCTCCAGGACCGCGGCGGCGTCCGGGTCCTCGCCCGGCAGCACGCGGTCGCGGGACGAGACGAGCGTGACGCGGGAACCGAGCGCCTGGTAGGCGCCCGCGAACTCGGCGCCGGTGACGCCGGAGCCGACCACGATCAGCTCTTCCGGCAGCTCGTCGAGGTCGTAGACCTGCGTCCAGTTCAGGATGCGCTCGCCGTCCGGCAGCGCGTCGGGGATCTCGCGCGGGTGCGCGCCGGTCGAGACGAGGACCGCGTCCGCGGTCAGCGTCTCCTCCGTACCGTCCGCCGCGGTCACCGTGACCGTGCGCGAGCCGTCCGGCGACTGCCCCGGCTCCAGACGGCCGCGGCCGCGCATCACCCGGCCACCCGCACGGGTGACGGAGGCGGTGATGTCATGCGACTGGGCGAGCGCGAGGCGCTTCACCCGGCGGTTGACCTTGCCGAGGTCCACCCCGACGACGCGCGCGGGGCGGTCGACCGGCGGGGTGTCGTCCTCGACGATGATGCCCAGCTCGTCGTACGACGAGTCGAAGGTGGTCATCACCTCGGCCGTCGCGATGAGGGTCTTGGACGGGACGCAGTCGGTCAGTACCGACGCCCCGCCCAGACCGTCGCAGTCGACGACGGTCACCTCCGCGCCGAGAGAGGCGCCCACCAGGGCCGCCTCGTATCCGCCGGGTCCGCCACCGATGATCACGATCCGAGTCACGTACTCCATTGTCCCGTACGCCCGCGCCGGGTCACCCCCCGGGGGCCGCCGTTCGAACCTCACGTACCACGAGCCCACCCCCTGACCTCCCGTACCCTCGGAACCATGTCGCTCTACGCCGCGTACGCCGGCAACCTCGACGCGCGGCTGATGACCCGCCGCGCTCCGCACTCGCCGCTGCGCGGCACCGGCTGGCTCAACGGCTGGCGGCTCACCTTCGGCGGGGAACAGATGGGCTGGGAGGGAGCGCTGCCGACGATCGTCGAGGCCCCCCGCTCACAGGTCTTCGTCGCGCTCTACGACATCGCGCCCATGGACGAGGAGTCCATGGACCGCTGGGAGGGCGTGGGCATGGACATCTACCGCCGGATGCGCGTACGGGTCCACACCCTCGACGGCGACGAGGCCGCCTGGCTGTACGTCCTCAACGGCTACGAGGGCGGCCTGCCCGCCGCCCGCTACCTCGGCGAGATCGCCGACGCGGCGGAGTCGGCGGGGGCCCCGCACGACTACGTCATGGAACTGCGCAAGCGTCCCTGCTGACGGAAACGGGCCCGGGACGCCACCCGGGCCCGCGCCGTCTCGTAGAGATCTACGAACAGATCCGCGTGATGCCGTCGGCGAGGACATCTACGCGCGTAGGCATTTACCGGCTACCCTCGTCCGCGTGAACGCATCTGTTACCCCGGACATCGCGAGCGACCCGCAGGGCGCCGCCGCCGACGCCGCCGCCCGCCTGCGCGAGCTGACCGGCGCCGAGACCCACGACGTCGCCCTGGTGATGGGCTCCGGCTGGGCCCCGGCCGCCGAGGCCCTGGGCGCGCCCGAGCACGAATTCCCGGTCACCGAGCTGCCCGGCTTCCCGGCGCCCGCCGTCGAGGGCCACGGCGGCAAGGTCCGCTCGTACAAGCTGGGCGAGAAGCGGGCCCTGGTCTTCCTCGGCCGTACGCACTACTACGAGGGCCGCGGCGTGGCCCCCGTCGTGCACGGCGTGCGGACCGCCGTCGCCGCCGGCTGCAAGACCGTGGTGCTCACCAACGGGTGCGGCGGCCTGCGCGACGGCATGAGCCCCGGCCAGCCGGTCCTCATCGGCGACCACCTGAACATGACCGCCACCTCCCCGATCGTCGGCGCCCGCTTCGTCGATCTGACCGACCTGTACTCGCAGCGGCTGCGCGCGCTGTGCAAGGAGGTCGACGCGTCGCTGGAGGAGGGCGTGTACGCCCAGCTCCCCGGCCCGCACTACGAGACCCCGGCCGAGATCAAGATGCTCCGCACCCTGGGCGCGGACCTGGTCGGCATGTCCACCGTCCTGGAGGCCATCGCCGCCCGCGAGGCCGGCGCCGAGGTGCTCGGACTGTCCCTGGTGACGAACCTCGCCGCGGGCATGACCGGCGAGCCGCTCAACCACGAAGAGGTCCTGCAGGCCGGGCGCGACTCCGCGACCCGCATGGGCAACCTGCTCGCCCAGGTGCTCGGCAAGCTCTGAGCAGCAGCAGGACAGCAGGAACACAGCAGGACACACGTACGGGGCGTTCGCGGACGCCCCGTACGTGTTCCCGGCGGGGCGCGCGCGGCCGGTGCCCGCGCGCCCGCCGGTCGAACAGTCGCGCGCAATGGGTAAGCGTTACGCGCCGAGCGCTTCCTCCACCACCGCAACCAGAGGCAGGAGCATCACGTGGCAACCGATCCCGCGGAGCTGATCAGCCGGGCGAAGACATGGCTGGCCGAGGACCCCGACCTCGAAACCCGCGAAGAGCTGGGCAAGCTCATCGACGCCGAGGACCTGGACGAGCTGTCGGCCCGGTTCGCGGGCACCCTGCAGTTCGGCACCGCCGGGCTCCGCGGTGAGCTGGGCGCCGGTCCGATGCGGATGAACCGCGCCGTCGTCATCCGGGCGGCTGCCGGGCTGGCCGCGTACCTGAAGGACCAGGGGCAGGAGGGCGGCCTGGTCGTCGTCGGGTACGACGCCCGCTACAAGAGCGCGGACTTCGCGCGGGACACCGCGGCCGTGATGGTCGGTGCGGGACTGCGCGCCGCGGTGCTGCCGCGCCCGCTGCCCACCCCCGTCCTCGCCTTCGCCATACGGCACCTGGGCGCCGTCGCGGGTGTCGAGGTCACCGCCAGCCACAACCCGCCGCGCGACAACGGCTACAAGGTCTACCTGGGCGACGGGTCGCAGATCGTGCCGCCCGCGGACGGCCTGATCGCCGACCGGATCGCGGCGGTGGGGTCGCTCGACGACGTGCCGCGGCCCGCGGAGGGCTGGGAGGTGCTGGGCGAGGACGTGCTCCAGGCGTACCTGGAGCGGACGGACGCGGTGCTCACCCCGGGCTCGCCGCGCGACACGCAGGTGGTCTACACGCCGATGCACGGCGTCGGCCGTGACGTGCTGGTGGCCGCGTTCGCGCGGGCCGGTTTCCCGGCGCCGACCGTGGTCGCCGAGCAGGCGGAGCCGGACCCGGACTTCCCGACCGTGGCCTTCCCCAACCCGGAGGAGCCCGGCGCGATGGACCTGTCCTTCGCGACCGCCCGCTCCGTCGGCCCGGACATCATCGTCGCCAACGACCCCGACGCGGACCGCTGCGCCGTCGCCGTACCGGCCCCCGGTACCAAGGACGGCTGGCGGATGCTGCGCGGTGACGAGGTGGGCGCGCTGCTGGCCGCGCACCTGGTCGGCAAGCAGGCGTCCGGCACCTTCGCCACCACGATCGTGTCGTCCTCGCTGATGTCGCGGATCGCCGCCGCGGCCGCGCTGCCGTACGAGGAGACGCTGACCGGCTTCAAGTGGCTGGCCCGCGTGGACGGCCTGCGGTACGCGTACGAGGAGGCGCTGGGCTACTGCGTCGACCCCGACGGCGTCCGGGACAAGGACGGCATCACCGCCGCCCTGCTGATCACCGAGCTGGCGGCCGAGCTGAAGCAGTCCGGCCGCACGCTGCCGGACCTGCTGGACGACCTGGCGCTGGAGTTCGGCCTGCACGCCACCGACCAGCTGTCGGTCCGCGTCGAGGACCTGTCGCTGATCGCCTCGGCGATGCGGCGGCTGCGCGAGCAGCCGCCCGCCACGCTGGCGGGGCTGGCCGTGTCGTCCTCCGACGACCTCTCCCAGGGGACGGAGACGCTGCCGCCCACCGACGGCCTGCGCTACTACCTCGCGGGCTCGGAGCAGGACGGCGTCGAGGGCGGCCGGGTGGTGGTCCGTCCGAGCGGTACCGAGCCCAAGCTGAAGTGCTACCTGGAGGTCGTGGTGCCGGTCGCGGACGCCCAGGGGCTGGGCGCGGCGCGCGCCAAGGCCGACGAGGTGCTCGGCGCGCTCAAGGCGGACCTGTCGGCGGCAGCCGGCATCTGATCCGGCCGCGCACACGGCTGTCACGTACGGCTGTCACGTACGACGGGCCCCGGAACCGCAGAGTTCCGGGGCCCGACCCTTTCCCCCCGTACGAGTGACAGCCGTACTGCACCTGCCGGAACGCGCCCCCACGGCCGCCCCCGCTCCGGGACACGCTGGTCTGGTCCGACAACCTGCCCGGCCCACCCCGGAGTTGCCGCAGTGTTCCCGACCGCGCCCAGCACGGCCGCCACCGCCGCACCGGCGGCGGACCCCGCCTCCCGCGGCTCCGCCGCACGAGCGGCCCGGAACCTGCTGCGCCGCGCCGGGCCGGCGCTGCTCGGCTACACCGCCGTACGGCTGCTGGGCATCCTCGTGCTGATGAAGTGGGCGCACCTCCAGCACCACGGTGTGTGGCCGCTGCTCGCCAACCAGTGGGATTCCCGCTGGTACCTGGGCATCGCGGACCACGGCTACGCCTACGCGTTCGACGAGCACGGCCTCAACGAGAGCAACCTCGCCTTCTTCCCGCTGTACCCGGTGCTGGTGAAGGCCGTCGCGTGGGTGACGCCGGGCTCCCGCGCGTCCGTCGGGCTGGTCGTCGCGGGCGGCTGTGCGCTGCTGGCCGCCTGGGGGATCTTCGCGGTGGGCGAGCGGCTGCACGGGGCGCGGACCGGCACCGTGCTGGCCGTGCTGTGGGGTGCCACGCCGGTCGCCGCCGTCCAGTGGATGGGCTATACGGAGTCGCTGTTCACGGCGCTGGTGGCCTGGTCCCTGTATGCCGTGCTCAGCGGCCGCTGGGTCTCGGCCGGCGCGCTCTGCCTGCTCGCCGGGCTCACCCGCCCCACCGGCCTCGCGCTCGTCGCCGCGGTCTGCGGCAGCGCCGCCGTCGCCCTGTGGCGCCTGCGCCGTGCCGCCGTCCCCGCGCCCGCTCCACTGCCCGCTCCGGCGTACGCGCCGGATCCCGCGCCAGGCACCGCGCCGGAGCTGCCCCCGGCCTCGCACGCGAACCCGGGTCCGGACCCGCACGCGAACCCGGACCCGGACCGCGCCCGGGTGCGCCGGATCGTCCTCGGCGCGCTGCTCGCGCCGCTCGGCTGGCTCGCGTACGTCGGATGGGTGGGCCTGCGCCTGGGGCGCGCCGACGGCTATTTCGCGGTCCAGCGGCAGTGGACGAATCAGTGGGACGGCGGCAAGGAGACGTTCCGTGCGCTGCGCGGCCTGTTCGTCTACCTGTCGAACCCGCCGCTCTTCATGGTCGTGGTGGCCCTGGTCCTGATCGCGTCGGTGGCGCTCTTCGTGCTGGGCGTGTGCGACCGGCAGCCCCTGCCGCTGCTCATCTTCAGCGGTGTCCTGCTGCTGATCGTCCTGGGCAGCGGCGGCGTCTTCTTCCCCCGGGCCCGCTTCCTGCTCCCCGGTTTCCCGCTGCTGCTCCCCCTGGCGCTGGCCGTCGCCCGCGCACACCGCCGCGTCGCCGTCCTGTCCCTGTCGGCGGCCGCGCTGGGATCGGCCTACTTCGGCGCGTACATGACGCTGGTGTACGGAGGGCCGCCGTGACGGACCGCCGCACGCCCCGCTCCCGGGCACGGACGCCACAGCGGGGACGGCCCTGGCGCCGACCGCGTCTACAGGGCGACGAGCACCACCAGTGCCACCGCGCCCACCACGCACGGCGCCATCACCTCGTACGCCCACTTCACCACCGGAGCGCCCTGCGCGCCCTCCCGCCCGGCGCCCCGCTCCTGGAGCTCCCGCAGTTCGTCGAGCGACCGGTCGGCGGTGGCCCGCGACACGGCCGGCTCCGTCCGGGACCCCGCCGAGGAGGTACGCGGCGCGCCGCCGCCGGCCGCGGCGCGCTGCGCCTGCCGGTTCGCCTTCTTGCGCTGCCGCAGCGACACCGGGATCGACCAGAGCTGGTACTTCGTACCGTCCGTCGTGAAGACCTCGCTGGAGAACGACGCCCGCAGGTCGGCGACCGCCGCCCAGGGCAGCGTGACCGTACGGAACGGGTTGCGCACCACCAGCCGGTCCGCGCCCGCCCGCACCAGCGGGCGCAGCGTGAAGGCGACCACCAGCGGCACCACGAACAGCAGCCCGGCCACCGCCGTCAGCCGGGTGTGGGCCGCGCCGCGCACCAGCGCGTCGCCGCCCAGCCAGGCGGCCAGCGCGAGGAGCAGCACCCCGCCGGCGAGGGCCGCGGGCGAGCGGTAGCTGCGGTCCGCGTACTGCTCCTGCGGCGTGGAGGGCTGTTCCGAAGTCATGCTGCCGATTCTGCCTGAGCGTCCGGAACCCGGACATTGCGTTACGGCATCATTCGCACACCCGGTCCCCGCGGCCCGGACTCAGGCCGCCACCAGGTCGGCGTAGACCACGATGTTGTCCGGCCGGTGGCCGTTCACCAGGCCGCCGCCGCAGGTCACCAGGCGCAGCTCGGGCCGGTCGGTGTCGCCGTAGACCCGCTGGGTGGGGAACGCCTTCTTGTCCACCTGCTGGAGCTCCCGGACGGCGAAGACCGCGGTCCGCCCGTCGGCCCGGTCGACGTAGATCCGGTCGCCGGGTCCGATGCGGCCGACGTCGCGGAGTACGGCGGGGCCGTCGACGGTGTCGTAGTGCCCGATGAGGACGGCGGGGCCGGTCTCGCCGGGGGTGACGCCCTGGTCGTACCAGCCGATCCGGTCGGCCTGCGCCACGGACGGCACCTGGACCGTGCCGTCGGAGGCGAGCCCCAGGCCGAGGACCGGGCCGGTGTCCACGCCCGCGGCCGGTATGCGTACGCGTACGGGCCTGGCGGCGGGCAGGGCGGCCGGGGCCTTCGCGCGGGGGCCCGCGGCGGGGGCTCCGGTGTTCGCGACGTGGACGGGCGGCGCCACGCCGGAGGCGCCGCTGTCCAGGACCCCTTGGGTGATCAGCACGCCGCCGCCCACGAGGAGGAGCAGACAGGCCGCCGTCAGCAGGCGGTCGCGCAGACGCCGGTGAGGGCGTCGGCTCAGCACCCCGCGCCCTCGGACTGCCGGCGGCGGCGCACCGCGAAGACGACGCCCGCGGCACCGGCCGCGGCGAACGCGCCGCCCGCGGTGAACAGCGGGGTGGTGTCCGGCTCCTCCGCGACGTCCGCGACGTCGTAACCGGCGGCCACGGCGCCCTTGGGCAGCACCTTGGTCTGGCTGCCGGTCGGTGCGGCCTGCGCGCCGACGCCGCCCGTGGTCCTGCTGCCCGCCGCCTTGGCACCGTGCGGGCCGTCGGCCGCGCCGCCCTTGCCGGGCTGCGCGGCGGGGGCGCAGCCCCGGGGCAGGGCGGGGAAGTTGGCGGTGCCGGGCGGGTAGCTGGCGCCCTGCATCGTGAAGCGGAGCTTGGGGCGGGCGCCGTACGGGTCGATGATCTTCGCGCCGAAGCGGGCGAGGGACGGGTGCGTACGGTCGAGGGAGGTGCCCGGCACCGCGTTGCCCGGACCGTCCTCGAACGACGCTCCGGGGCCCTGGGGGCCGCGGGTCAGTACGGCGAGGGTGCCGCCGCCGATGGCCACGCGGCGGGTGACGGTGCAGCTCTTGCGGCTGCCGGAGGCGGTGCCGTTGCCGGGGCGGTGCGCGGCCGTCTGCCCGGCCTGGTGTCTGCCGCCCGTGCCGGTCACCTTGCCGCCGGTGGCGGGCGCGGCCGCCTTCGGCAGCGCGTAGCTCTTCGCGCCACCGGTGCCACCGCTGACACGCAGCTTCGGCGACGTGCCCGAAACACCGGTCAGCCGCAGGGACAGACCCTTGAGGTGCGCGGTCGGGTGCTCGCGGTCGAGCAGGCCGAGCACCCGGACCAGGTACCAGTCGCCCGGCTTCCACTGGGGGCCGACGTAGCGGATCCACGCCTCCGGGCCGCCCGCGGAGGGCACGTTGCGCAGCACGGCCACCATGCCGTTGCCGATGGCGACCGGCTGTCCCTCGTAGCGGCCGGTGCCGTCGGCGGCGGGCCGCGCGGCGGCGGAGCTCGCGGCGGGAGCGGCCGCGCCGGGCGCGCCGGGCGTGGCGGCGAAGGCACCGGAGACGGGAGCGAGGACGGCGGCCCCCAGCGCGGCGGACGCGACGGCGGCGCGCAGCGTGCGGCGGGCGGACTGTGCGGTCATGGGGACCCCCGTGGGATGGTCGGTCGTTCGGCGACGAGACCACATCCGCCGCCCTTCGTTCGGAAGGCCGGAAAGTGCTGCGGTGCGGTGCGGCATTATCGAAGGTAGGGGACTGCCGTGACAGCCCGTCCGCCGTTGTGTAACGGCTGCAGCACAGAAGCTCATCACTCCCCCGCGCACCTGTTACAGAGCGCTTCCCCCGCACGTGGGGAGCGGGCCGCCGGAAACCGGCGACCCGCTCGAACTGCTCATCGGCCGGCGCGCCTTCGGCGTGTCGCTCCGAGCGGCGCGGGGGTGCCCGGAAACTCAGCGCGCCACGTGCGAGGTGATGCTGCCGTCGCCCTCCAGAACGGCCCACAGGGATCCGGTCTTGACCGCCGAGCGGACCGTCGCCCCGCCGGCCTCCATCGTGGCGAGGGTGTGCCCCATGCCGTCGACGAGGACCGCCCGGTAGCCGTCGCTGCCCGCCCGGGTCACCCGGGCGACGGTCTTCCCGTCGGCGAGCGTTTCGTTGTGCGGGCCACTGGGGCTGACCTTGACGATCCAGGAGACCAGTTCGCCCTTCGAGGACAGCGCGGTGATCATCCCGTTGAGGTTGCCGGCCGCGTAGGGCCGGGCCGGGGTCGCCTCGATGGAGCCGAACGAGTAGCCGTCGGCGAAGCCCTCGGCGCGGTAGTGGCCGGGGCCCACCCGGTAGATCTTGGCGACGGAGACGCCGTCCGCCAGCTTCACCGTACGGACGTAGGTGCCGCCGCCCGCGTCCCGGTGGACGGCGTGCGCGCCCTCGGCGGGGAGTGCCGACGGGATCGTCGTGGTGACCGTGTGCCGGGCGGTGCCTGCCGCCGGGCTCGCGGCGAACGCCCCGGAGGCCGCCCCGAGGACGACGGCGGTCACGGCGGCGCAGGCCGCCGCGGCGCGCAGGACCGTGCGGTGGTGAGGAACCAAAGCGGACATGCGGGAACTCCATCGCTGGCTGGTCGTGCCGGACTGGATGAGCGAAGACTTCGCATGCCGCCTCCCGGACGTGTGGGGCCGTGAGGTCTGGCGGTGGGACATACCGTACGGACGGCCTGTGACCGGCGGATCCCCGTCGTGTAACGGCTGCGGCGCGGGAAGGCGTACGCCCGGTATCGACCGGACGTCGCCAGAAAAACTGGAATTGTTCCCACCGTCGCCATCATCGCCCGCCCGCCGGGGGGTGACATGCAGCTACGCGCGTAGATATGCTCCCCTCGTGACCATGCCCACCACTGTTCCCGCATACGGCAAGGAAGCCGCGGGGCGTCTGGCGTCGATGGCGGACGTGACCGCTTCCGACGGTGCGCTGCGCCGCTTCCTGCACGGCCTCCCGGGCGTCGACGCGGTCGGCCTCCAGGCCCGCGCCGCGACCCTCGGCACCCGCTCGATCAAGACCACGGCGAAGGCGTACGCCATCGATCTCGCCATCTCGATGATCGACCTGACGACGCTCGAAGGAGCGGACACCCCGGGCAAGGTCCGGGCCCTGTGCGCCAAGGGGATCCACCCCGACCCCACCGACGGCGGCACCCCCAAGGTCGCCGCGATCTGCGTCTACCCCGACATGGTGGCGACGGCCAAGGAGGCCCTGACCGGCTCCGGCATCCACGTCGCCTCCGTCGCCACCGCCTTCCCGGCGGGGCGGGCCGCGCTGCCCGTCAAGCTGGCCGACACCCGTGACGCGGTCGCGGCCGGCGCCGACGAGATCGACATGGTGATCGACCGCGGCGCCTTCCTGTCCGGCCGTTACCTGTCCGTCTTCGAGGAGATCAAGCAGGTCAAGGAGGCGTGCCGCCGCGAGGACGGCTCGTCCGCCCACCTGAAGGTGATCTTCGAGACCGGCGAGCTCCAGACGTACGACAACGTGCGCCGGGTCTCCTGGCTCGCGATGCTCGCGGGCGCCGACTTCATCAAGACCTCGACGGGCAAGGTGGCCGTCAACGCCACCCCGCCGGTGACCCTGCTGATGCTGGAGGCCGTCCGCGACTTCCACGCCACGACCGGGGTACAGGTCGGTGTGAAGCCGGCCGGCGGCATCCGTACGACCAAGGACGCCATGAAGTACCTGGTCATGGTCAACGAGACGCTGGGCGAGGAGTGGCTGACCGCGGACTGGTTCCGCTTCGGCGCCTCCAGCCTGCTCAACGACCTGCTGATGCAGCGCCAGAAGCTCGGCACCGGCCGCTACTCCGGCCCCGACTACGTCACGGTGGACTGAACCGATGAGCTCAGCTTTTGCATACGCACCGGCGCCCGAGTCGCGCGCCGTCGTCGACATCGCGCCGTCCTACGGCCTGTTCATCGACGGCGAGTTCACCGAGGCCGCGGGCGGCAAGGCCTTCAAGACCGTCTCGCCCGCGAACGAGGAGGTCCTCTCCGAGGTCGCGCAGGCGGGCTCCGAGGACGTGGACCGCGCCGTCAAGGCCGCCCGCAAGGCGTTCGAGAAGTGGTCGGCACTGCCCGGCGCCGAGCGCGCCAAGTACCTCTTCCGTATCGCCCGGATCATCCAGGAGCGCTCCCGCGAGCTGGCCGTCCTGGAGTCGCTGGACAACGGCAAGCCGATCCGCGAGTCCCGCGACTCGGACCTGCCGCTGGTCGCCGCGCACTTCTTCTACTACGCCGGCTGGGCCGACAAGCTGGGCCACGCGGGCTACGGCGCCGACCCGAAGCCGCTCGGCGTGGCCGGCCAGGTCATCCCGTGGAACTTCCCGCTGCTGATGCTGGCGTGGAAGATCGCCCCGGCGCTGGCCTGCGGCAACACCGTCGTCCTCAAGCCCGCCGAGACCACGCCGCTGTCCGCGCTGTTCTTCGCGGACATCTGCCGCCAGGCGGGCCTGCCCAAGGGTGTCGTCAACATCCTGACCGGTGACGGCTCGACCGGCGCCGAGCTGGTCGCGCACCCCGACATCAACAAGGTCGCGTTCACCGGCTCGACCGAGGTCGGCAAGGCCATCGCCCGTACCGTCGCCGGTACGGACAAGAAGCTCACCCTGGAGCTGGGCGGCAAGGCCGCGAACATCGTCTTCGACGACGCGCCCATCGACCAGGCCGTCGAGGGCATCGTCAACGGCATCTTCTTCAACCAGGGCCACGTCTGCTGCGCGGGCTCGCGCCTGCTGGTGCAGGAGTCCGTGCAGGACGAGCTGCTGGACGCGCTCAAGCGCCGGATGGGCACGCTGCGCGTCGGCGACCCGCTCGACAAGAACACCGACATCGGCGCCATCAACTCCGCCGAGCAGCTGGCCCGCATCAAGGCGCTGGCCGACGCGGGCGAGGCCGAGGGCGCCGAGCGCTGGGCCCCGGCCTGCGAACTGCCCGACGCGGGCTACTGGTTCGCGCCGACGCTGTTCACCGGCGTCACCCAGGCCCACCGGATCGCCCAGGAGGAGATCTTCGGGCCGGTGCTGTCGGTGCTCACCTTCCGTACGCCGGAAGAGGCGGTCGCCAAGGCCAACAACACCCCCTACGGCCTGTCGGCGGGCGTCTGGTCGGAGAAGGGCTCGCGCATCCTGTGGATGGCGAGCAAGCTCCGGGCGGGCATCGTCTGGTCCAACACGTTCAACAAGTTCGACCCGGCCTCGCCGTTCGGCGGCTACAAGGAGTCGGGCTTCGGCCGCGAGGGCGGCCGGCACGGTCTGGAGGCGTACCTCAATGTCTGATCGCTTGAGCGTTCTCAAGACCTACAAGCTGTACGTCGGGGGCAAGTTCCCCCGGTCCGAGAGCGGACGGGTGTACGAGGTGACCACAGCGACATCAGCCGCTGCCGCGGCGGGCAAGGGCAAGTGGCTCGCCAACGCGCCCCTGTCGTCCCGCAAGGACGCCCGGGACGCGGTCGTCGCGGCCCGCAAGGCGTTCGGCGGCTGGTCCGGCGCGACCGCGTACAACCGCGGCCAGATCCTCTACCGCGTCGCCGAGATGCTGGAGGGCCGCCGCGAGCAGTTCGCCGCGGAGGTCGCCGACGCCGAGGGCCTGCCGAAGGCCAAGGCCGCGGCGCAGGTGGACGCGGCGATCGACCGCTGGGTCTGGTACGCGGGCTGGTCCGACAAGGTCGCCCAGATCGCGGGCTCCGCGAACCCGGTCGCCGGGCCGTACTTCAACCTGTCCTCCCCGGAGCCGACCGGCGTGGTCGCCGTGCTGGCGCCGCAGGAGTCGTCCTTCCTCGGCCTGGTCTCGGTGATCGCCCCGGCGATCGTCACCGGCAACACGGTCGTGGTCGTCACGAGCGAGAAGTCGCCGCTGCCCGCGCTGTCGCTGGGTGAGGTGCTGGCCACCTCCGACCTGCCGGGCGGTGTGGTCAACGTGCTGTCCGGCCGCGTCAACGAGCTGGGCGGACCGCTCGCCGCGCACCAGGACGTCAACGCGATCGACCTGGCGGGCGCCGCGGCCGACGCGGAGCTGGTCAAGGCGCTGGAGACGGCCGCGGCCGACAACCTCAAGCGCGTGCTGCGTCCACAGGCTGTGGACGGCGTCGCCGACTGGACCGCCGACCCCGGCACGGAACGGCTGCTGGCCTTCCTGGAGACGAAGACCGTCTGGCACCCGATGGGGGTCTGACCCCCCGGCCCGCGGGCGTCCGCGCCCGCGGTGACACGCCTCCGCCCGCCCTCGTCCGTCCACGAGGGCGGGCGGTCCGCTGTCCGCCCGGTGCCCGCCGCCCTCAACCGGGCAGCAGACCCACGACCTTGCCCACCAGCGGCAGGTCCTGCAGCGCGGCGCCGCCCGCGATCGGGTCCGTGACGATGCCCGTGGTCAGCGGCTTGAAGTCGGCGATCTGCGTGCCGATCTTGTTGGTCAGCGGGTCCGCCGCGGTCCCGGCCAGCGGATCCAGCTTGAGCTTCTTGACGGGGCCGATACTGCCCGCCAGGGCATGCCCCAGCGCATCGGTCAGGGCCTGGGCCGTCTGGGCCGCGCGGTTGTCGTGCTCGGGGGCGGTCGCGGCCGCCGGCGCCGTACCGGCCGCCGCGAGGGCGGCGCCGGCCGCCGAGAGCGCCAGCCCGACGCGCACCACCGAACGCGGTACGCGGCGCCGGTGCCGGAGATGAGCGTATGAGGCCATGTGCCACCTGCCTGTGTGTCGTGACGTGACGACATTTGAGTAATCGAACGATCGCTTAGCGTAGTTGAGTGGTGCCGGGGCATTCCAGTGCGGGCGCGCCGGGTAACCCTCTCGGCCCAATGCGCGACAATGGCTCCCCGTGAGCTCCCACACCGCCGCCCGGCCGCCCGCCGCCCGGGTCGTCCTGCTGACCGGCCCCTCCGGCTCCGGCAAGTCGTCCCTCGCCGCCCGCAGTGGCCTGCCCGTGCTCAACCTCGACGACTTCTACAAGGAGGCCACGGACCCGACGCTGCCGCCGCTTCCCGACGGCGGCGGCGCCGACTGGGACTCACCGCTGTCGTGGGACGCCACCGCCGCCGTCGCCGCGATCGAGGAACTGTGCCGTACGGGACGTACGGCCGTACCGGTGTACGACATCGCCGCGAGCGCACGGACCGGCGAAACGGTTCTGGAACGGGGCGAGGCGCCCCTGTTCGTCGCGGAGGGCATCTTCGCCGCGGACATCGTCGAGCAGTGCCGTACGGCGGGCCTGCTGGCCGACGCGCTGTGCCTGCGCGGCCGCCCCGCCACGACCTTCCGGCGGCGGCTGGCCCGCGACCTGCGCGAGGGCCGCAAGCCGGTCCCGTACCTGCTGCGGCGCGGTCTGCGCCTGCTGCGCGCCGAACGCGCGATCGTCGCCCGGCACGCCGCGCTGGGCGCCCATCCGTGCGCGAAGCCGGAGGCGCTGGCGCGGATCGCCGCGGCGCGGAACGCGGGTGCGCAGGCCGCTCAGGAAGTGCAGGGCACCGAGGGCGCACCGGCCTCGGCGACCCCCAGGGAAGTCTGCGCCTGAACGGCGCAGGTCCGTACGGTGCGGGCTCGCGCGTCGCGGGTCCGCACGACGAAGGAACGGCCCCGCACGGCGAAGGAGCGGGGCCGCACCGCGAAGGAACGGCCCCGCACGGCAAAGGAGCGGATTCGCGCCGTACCCCCCGGCCGGCCGAACCCGCTCCTCGTTTCCCCCGTGTCCCCCCTCGGTTCCCCCCGCTTTCCCCGCCCTCAGGCCACCAGCTCGCCGAAGGACTCCTGCTCGTCACGGCCGAAGCTGAGGACCTCGTCCTCGCGCAGCCGGCGCAGCGAGCGCCAGATGCTGGACTTCACCGTGCCGACACTGATGTCGAGGATGTCCGCGATCTCCGGGTCCGTGCGGCCCTCGTAGTACCGCAGCACCAGCATCGTGCGCTGCGTCTCGGGCAGCCGGGCCAGCGCCTGCCACAGCACCGCGCGCAGCTCCGTGCCGCGCATCGCGTCCGCGTCACCGACCGTCTCCGGCAGCTCCTCGGTCGGGTACTCGTTCAGCTTGCGGCGGCGCCACGCGCTGATGTGCAGGTTGGTCATCGTGCGGCGCAGGTAGCCGCCCAGCGCCGCCTTGTCGCTGATCCGGTCCCACGCCCGGTAGGTCGAGAACAGCGCGCTCTGCAGCAGGTCCTCGGCCTCGAAGCGGTCACCGGTCAGGTGGTAGGCGGTGGCGTACAGGGAAGCGCGGCGCTCCTGGACGTAGGCGGTGAACGCCGCGGCGGCGTCCCCCGTTTCTCCCGCCTGCGACGCGGTGCGCCGTTCCCCCGTGCCTTCCTTGTACGCCGGCCCCCCGGCGGAACCGCCGTTCCCCCCGTCGGTCCCCCCGTGTCCCCCGTCGTGCTGCGTCATCGCGTCGATCGCGACCATGTAAGGGATGCGATGACGTCCGGTGCCGCGAGCGCACCCCCGCCCGCCCACGGCACCGGACTTCTCGGCGGTCCGCCCGACATCGTGCAGACGCGTGATGACTGCGCTGGTAGTGGTGCTGTGCAGTGTGTTCATCGCGCGCCCCCGTTCGGTAGACCCTGCTTGGTTCGTGATGAGGAAAAGCCTGCCGGAGCAGTTTCATGACGCTGTCTGCCGTCTGTCACAGCCCTGTCACAGCGGGAGGGTCGGGGCGTGGACACCGCCCGGACACCGTGCAGGTCGAAGTCCTGGTCCCCCATGGGCCAGAATGGCCGGTGTGCCTTTCCTGTTGCTGATCGAGGACGACGACGCCATCCGCACGGCCCTCGAACTCTCCCTGTCGCGCCAAGGTCACCGTGTGGTGACCGCGGCGACGGGCGAGGACGGCCTGAAACTGCTGCGCGAGCAGCGCCCGGACCTGATCGTGCTGGACGTGATGCTGCCGGGCATCGACGGTTTCGAGGTGTGCCGGCGGATCAGGCGTACGGACCAGTTGCCCATCATCCTGCTGACCGCGCGCAACGACGACATCGACGTGGTGGTCGGGCTGGAGTCCGGCGCGGACGACTACGTGGTCAAGCCGGTGCAGGGGCGGGTGCTGGACGCCCGGATCAGGGCCGTGCTGCGGCGCGGGGAGCGCGAGTCCAACGACGCGGCGACATTCGGTTCCCTGGTCATCGACCGCTCGGCCATGACCGTCACCAAGAACGGCGAGGACCTGCAACTGACACCCACCGAGCTGCGCTTGCTGCTGGAGCTGAGCCGCCGCCCCGGGCAGGCGCTGTCCCGGCAGCAGCTGCTGCGGCTGGTGTGGGAGCACGACTACCTGGGTGACTCGCGCCTGGTGGACGCGTGTGTGCAGCGGCTGCGCGCGAAGGTGGAGGACGTGCCGTCCTCGCCGACCCTGATCCGTACGGTCCGCGGTGTCGGCTACCGGCTGGACACCCCGCAGTGACACAGGACGCGGCGGGCCGTACGGGCGCCGAAGCGGCCGGTGACGGCGAGGGCGCGCCGGAGCGGCCCTCCTCCTTCGCCCGGCGGTGCGTGCGGGCGCTCGGCCTGCTGCGCTGGACCAGTCTGCGGCTGCGGCTGGTCTTCGTCTTCGCGCTGGTCGCGCTGACCGCGGCGGTCTCCGCCTCCGGCATCGCGTACTGGCTCAACCGCAACACCGTGCTGGACCGCACCCAGAACTCCGCCCTCAACGACTTCCGCAAGTCGCTGGAGGACAGCACCCGTTCGCTGCCGCTGCGCCCGCGGTGCGCGGAGCTGGACGACGCTGCCCGGCAGATGGCGGGCGGGCCGCAGAACTACGCCGTCCTGCTGGTCACGCAGGGCAGCGAGGGCAAGCAGTGCGTCGCGTCCACCGACAAGGACCTCTTCACGCTCCCGATGGTGCCCCGGGCTCTTCAGACGGCGGTCAACGAGAAGCGGTCGCTGGACGAGGGCAACCGCGTCCCGTACCACATGTACTGGCAGCGCAAGGAGCTGCACGAGACCCCGTACCTCGTCGCCGGGGCCCGGATGAACGGCGGCGGCCCCACCGGCTACATGCTCAAGTCGCTCGCCACCGAGCGGCAGGACCTCAACTCGCTGGCCTGGTCGCTGGGGATCGCCACCGCGCTGGCGCTGGTCGGCTCGGCGCTGCTCGCGCAGGCCGCCGCGACCACCGTGCTGCGGCCCGTGCAGCGCCTGGGCCACGCGGCCCGGCAGCTGGGCGAGGGGCGGCTGGACACCCGGCTGCGGGTGACCGGCACCGACGAACTCGCCGACCTCTCGCGCACCTTCAACCGGACGGCCGAACGCCTGGAGCTGCGGGTCGAGGAGCTGAGCGGCCGCGAGGCGTCCTCGCGCCGCTTCGTCGCCGACATGTCGCACGAGCTGCGCACGCCGCTGACGGCGATCACGGCGGTCACCGAGGTGCTGGAGGAAGAGGAGGACTCCCTCGACCCGATGATCGCGCCCGCGGTGAAGCTCGTGGTCAGCGAGACCCGGCGGCTGAACGACCTGGTGGAGAACCTGATGGAGGTCACCCGCTTCGACGCCGGGACGGCGCGCCTGGTGCAGGACGAGGTGGACGTCGCGGACCAGGTGACCGCGTGCATCGACGCGCGGGCCTGGCTGGACGCGGTCGAGCTGGACGCCGAGCGCGGCATCGTGGCCCGCCTGGACCCGCGCCGCCTCGACGTCATCCTCGCCAACCTCATCGGCAACGCCCTCAAGCACGGCGGCTCGCCGGTCCGGGTGTCGGTCCGCACCGAGGCCACGCCGGACGGCGAGGACCTGCTCATCCGGGTACGCGACCACGGGCCCGGCATCCCGCAGGAGGTCCTGCCGCACGTCTTCGACCGCTTCTACAAGGCGAGCGCGTCCCGGCCGCGGTCGGAGGGCAGCGGCCTGGGCCTGTCGATCGCCCTGGAGAACGCGCACATCCACGGCGGTGAGATCACGGCCGCGAACTCGGCGGAGGGCGGCGCGGTCTTCACCCTGCGGCTGCCGGTGGGCACCTCGGGCACGGCGGAGGACGGGCCGGACGAGGAGCCCGGCGAGGACCGGGGCCGCGGCCACGGCGAGGCGCGGGGGGACGCGGGCACGGCCCCGGGCGCGGCGACGGACACCGGCACCGGCCGGGACAACGGCACCGGCAGGGATGCGGGCTCCGGCACGGAAGGCGGTGACGGCCGATGACGCGGCGCACCCGTACCCGGCCCACGCCCCGTACCCGTCCCCGTACGCTCACGCCCCGGCGCCGGGCCGCCGCGCTGGCGGCCGTGGCCCTGGGCGCCCTCGTGCCGGCCCTCGCGAGCTGCGGTATCCGCGGGACGTCCGTGCCGGTGGACGCCGGGGGCGCGCCCTCCCGGGTCAGCTGCAAGGTTCCTGCGGGCTCGGTGGCCCCGGCCCTGCCCGACGGCTCGCGGGTCACGGTCTACCTGGAGTGCAGCTCGGCGCTGGCGCCGGTGGAGCGGACCGCGACGTACCCGAAGCAGCAGCCCGCGGGCCGTCTCCAGACGGCCCGCGCCCTGCTGGACCAGCTCCAGCAGCAGCCGGGGCCCGTCGAGGAGCAGGCCGGTTTCAGTACGGCGGTCCCCGAGGACCTGGAGCTGTCCGGTCCGCGCGCGGGCGATCCCGCGGGCACGCTGCGGCTGAGTGCGCGGCCGGAGGACCTGCCGTCCTTCGCGCTGGCCCAGATCGTGTGCACGTTCGGCGAGAGCACGGCACTGGACCGTACGCACGCCGCGGTGCTCGGCGGGCCCGGCGACAGCCGCCCGCAGCGGTACCCCTGCTCGGCCGAGGTGCGCGCCCATCCGGACAGTGTGCTGAGCACCGGCTCGGACGTCCCGTAACGCCGGGCTGCCCGCCGCTCCGTAGGCACCGGCCCGGCGGTACGGGCTCCCGGCGGTACGGGCCGTTACTCGCTGTTTTCCAGCACGGCGAAGTCGACGGTCACCTCGTCGCCGTCCACTCCGGACACGGAGATCGTCATCGGCCTGCTCTTGCCCTTGTAGACGGCGGTGCACTGCACGCTCTCCCCGTTCTTCGCCTGCAGCCCGCCGGCGCAGCTCACCGAGTCCGGCTTCTCGTCGCGGTAGGGGTGGTCCTTGGCCTGCTTCTCCACCACCGCGCGCGAGACCGTGTGGTCCGCTCCGCTCGCGGTGAGGACCGCCCCGCCGTTGTCCGTGTTCATGACCACGGCGATCCCCGCCCCGGCCGCCAGTACGACGACCACGGCCAGGGCGATGATGATGCGCTTCATTCGGTGTTCCCCGATTCCCGTTCCGGCCGGTCCTTCCCGGCTGCTCTCCCTCTCCCGTTCGCCCTCACCCGCTCCTGCCGCCTCGTCCGGTGGGCGGCTGTGAGCCGGCCGGTGGCCTCGTCGGTGAAACGAGGGAGGCCCAAGGGCAATGAGGTGCATGAGGGATCAACGAGGTTGACGCAGGAACCGGTGGGACGGGTTCCGTTCCGGCGGCGGCAGTTGTGCGGCGGACGCCCGGCCGGGTTCCGGACGCGGGCTCTTACGGAACCACAGCCGCCGGTCGGCGCGTCCTGGCCTGTGTGCAGGGTCTTGGCCGCGGCGACAGCGCCGTCCTCCGTATACGCGCCGCGGGAGCCGTTCTCCTCGTGGCGCATCTGCTGATCGTCGGCTGGCTGACGCTGCGCCCCCGTACGGTTCCCTGGGTGCCCGCCGCGAACTTCCGGCCGCTGACGACGATCCGCGCGGAGCTGGCGCACGGTCCGTGGGAGGCCGTGCAGGGTCTCGGGGGCGGGGTGCTGCTGCTGGCGCCGCTGGGCATCCTGCTGCCGATGGCAGCCGGGCGCCTGAACGTTTCTCCGCTGGGTTCCCTGACGCGTACGGTCTTCACCGCCGCGATGATCTCGCTGGCCATCGAGCTGCTGCAGGCCGGGGTGCCCGGCCGGGTGCCCGATGTGGACATGGTGCTGCTGAACACGACCGGGGTCGTACTGGCGCACCTCCTGGTCGTACCAGGGTTGCGGTCCCGGCTCCGCCGCAGGGAGGACACTCCTGTGCGGCCGCCCCCCACCAGGGCCAGGGTTCACATCGCACCGCAGGCCGACGCCCTGTCGGGCTCCCGGACCTACCTTTGAGACATCGGGGCATTCAGCCCCGTACCCGGTCGAGAAGGAGTCGAGATCCATGGCCGCCGCACTGGTCCGCCCCCGCAACAACAGGATGATCGCCGGAGTGTGCGCGGGACTGGCGCGGCGCTTCGGCACCTCGCCCGCCACGATGCGCGTGATCTTCGTGCTCTCGTGTCTGCTGCCCGGCCCGCAGTTCCTGCTCTACCTGGGCCTGTGGCTGTTCATACCGTCGGAGGACAAGGCCCGCAGCACCAGCTGGTAGCCGCCGGAAGGCACCACGCCCCCGCGCCCGCACCCGGGCGTCCGCACACACGACATGGCCGTGCCCCGGTCCGTACTTCGTGTACGGACCGGGGCACGGCCATGTCCCGCTCCGGGACGGGTTCCGGCCGACGGGTCCGGCCGACGGGCCTCAGCCGATGGGCAGGGCCTTGGTGAGGCCGCCGGCGGGCAGGCCGCCGAGCAGGTTGCCCTTGTTGTTGGCCTTCAGACTGGGGCTGGCGCCGTGGTCGCCGGTGGCGCCCTCGGCGGTCGCCGTGTCGGGCAGGCTCTGCAGCGTCCCCGCGACGTCGACCGGCACGGTGTCGGCCGTCGCGGTGGCGGAGGCGGTACCGGCCGCCGAGGCGGCGAAGGCCACACCGAGCGCGGCGACACCGAGGGTCCTGATGGTTCCCTGCTTCATGGAAATACATCCTTGTGATGGGAGTTCGACCGGACCGGAATCTAGTGACGCCGCCGACACGCCGCAAACACCCGGCGGGAACGGAAAACGGCCGGCGCTTGACACACCGGCCGTTCCCTTTTCCCGCATCCGTTCCGATTACGCGGAGTGATACTCGCTGATCACCGCGGGCTCGGCGTCCACCTGCCGGAACAGCCACTCGGACCGCAGTTCGGCGTAGCCGGGCTTGAGGACATCGTTGATCATCGCCAGGCGTTCATCGAAAGGAATGAACGCGCTCTTCATCGCATTGACGGTGAACCACTGCATGTCGTCGAGCGTGTATCGGAATGTCGTGACCAGGTGCTCGAATTCCCGGGACATGCTCGTACCGCTCATCAGGCGGTTGTCGGTGTTGACCGTCAGCCGGAACTGGAGGCGGCGCAGCAGACCGATCGGGTGCTCCGCGTACGAGGTCGCGGCACCGGTCTGGAGGTTCGAGGTGGGGCACATCTCCAGCGGGATGCGCTTGTCCCGTACGTAGGAGGCGAGCCGGCCCAGCTTCACCGAGCCGTCGTCGGCCACCTCCATGTCGTCGGTGATGCGCACGCCGTGGCCGAGGCGGTCGGCGCCGCACCACTGGAGCGCCTGCCAGATCGACGGCAGGCCGAACGCCTCGCCCGCGTGGATCGTGAAGTGGTTGTTCTCCCGCTTGAGGTACTCGAACGCGTCGAGGTGGCGGGTGGGCGGGAAACCGGCCTCCGCGCCCGCGATGTCGAAGCCGACGACGCCCAGATCGCGGTAGCGGTTGGCCAGTTCGGCGATCTCCAGGGCGCGGGCCGCGTGCCGCATGGCGGTCAGCAGCGCGCCGACGCGGATGCGGTGGCCGGCCGCGCGGGCACGCCGTTCGCCTTCGCGGAAGCCCTCGTTGACCGCCTCGACGACCTCTTCGAGGCTCAGCCCCTTCTCCAGGTGCTGCTCGGGCGCGTACCGGATCTCGGCGTAGACGACGCCGTCGGCCGCCAGGTCCTCGGCGCACTCGGCCGCCACCCGCGTCAGGGCCTCGCGGGTCTGCATGACGGCACAGGTGTGCGCGAAGGTCTCCAGATAGCGTTCCAGCGAACCGGAGTCGGCGGCCTCGCGGAACCAGACGCCGAGCTTCTCGGGGTCGGTCTCGGGCAGGCCCTCGTAGCGGACCTCACGGGCCAGCTCGACGATGGTGGCGGGGCGCAGGCCACCGTCGAGGTGATCGTGCAGCAGCACCTTGGGCGCGCGGCGGATCTGGTCGACGGTCGGAAGGGTGGTGGTCTCGCTCGTCATCTCGGCACTCTAGCCCCTACGCGCGTAGATCTTCACGAACGATACGCAACGGTGACCCGTACGCGGGGTGGCCCGCGCGTCGCCTTCTGCCATCGTTTCCGTCATGGCTCAGCAAGCGTTGCCGGTGCGCGGTGCCCGGCTGGGGAAACCGCGGGGAGCGGCCGGAGCGGGACGGGCGGTGTGCGGCGTCGCGCTGTTACTGCCCGAGGGCGGCCCGTCGGGCACCAGACGGCCCTCCCCCCTGTCCGCCATGGCGGCCCGGCCGCTGGCCGCCCGGCTGGCCCGCGCGGGACGGACCGAGGGGCTGGTGACCCACGTCGTGCACTACCGCTGCCGCGGCTGGAACGGCGCGGCGGCCCTCCCCGCGGCGGACGCCGCCTGGGCGCTGGAGGAGGTGGTGCGGCGGTACGGCGACGTACCGGTCTGCCTGGTCGGTACGGGCATGGGCGCCCGCGCCGCGCTGCACGCAGCGGGCCACCCGGCGGTCAACTCCGTACTGGCACTGGCTCCTTGGATTCCCGACCTGGGCCCGGAAGGCGCCGACACCGTACCGGTGAAACAGCTCGCCGGCCGGCAGGTGCTGCTCGTCCACGGCACGAACGACGAGCGGACCGACCCGGACCTGTCCTACCGCTACGCGGAGCGCGCCAAGAAGATCAACCGCGACGTCTGCCGCTTCGAGGTCCACTCCGACGGCCACTCCCTGTACCAGCACCGCTCCGAAGTCCTGGCGCTGGCCGCCGACTTCATGCTCGGATCGCTCTTCGCGCACGGCTACGCCCGGCCGGTGGCGGACGCGCTGGCGGCACCGCCGCCGCTGGGCCTGCGGATGCCGCTGGCGTCCGGCTTCGGGGAGTCACTGAAGCACTGAGAGCCGCACAAGCACCGGGGGTACGCCGCTCCCGCGCGCTCACCGACCGACCAGAGGAGGCACGCATGCCGAACACGCTCGACCACATGATCGTCCACTGTCACGACCAGAAGGCCTCCGCGGCCTTCCTGAGCGAGCTGATGGACGGCCCCGCACCCGCCGACTGGGGCCCGTTCACCCAGGTGCAGACCGCCAACGGCGTCGGCATCGACTTCCTCGACAGCGCGGTGGAGCCGGACGCGATCAACGGCAGCCATCTTGCGTTCCTGGTCACCGACGACGAGTTCGACGCGGTGTTCGGCCGCATTCAGAAGCGGTCGCTGCGCTACTGGGCCGACCCGTACCGCCAGAAGGAGGGCGAGATCAACCACCACTGGGGCGGCCGCGGGCTCTACGTCCTCGACCCGGGCGGCACGATCGCCATCGAGTTCATGACCGTGACGTACGGCGACCCGGAGGACATGGGCGAGGCATGACCTACACGTGAGGGCGGCCGCCCCTCACCTCACCGCGGGATCAGCTGCCCCCGCCGCCCCAGCAGGAACTTCTTGAACGCCGCCACCGGAGGCGTGTCGGGATGGCCCTCCAGCCAGGCCAGCCCGATCTCACGGACCGCACGCGGGGCCGTGACCGTCAGCTCGGCGACACCCGGGCGCGGCACGGCCGGCGGCGGCAGCAGCGCCACCCCCAGCCCGGCGGCCACCAGCCCGCGCAGCGTCTCGGCCTCCTCCCCCTCGAACGCGATCTTCGGCGTGAACCCGGCCTCGGCGCACAGCGCGTCGGTGATGCGGCGCAGCCCGTACCCCGGCTCCAGGGTGACGAACAGCTCCCCCGCGGCCTCGGCCAGCCGGATCCGCCTGCGGGCCGCCAGCGGATGGTCGTCCGGCACCACCAGCCGCAGCTTCTGCTCGTCCAGACGGCGGGCGACCAGGTCCGGATAGTCCGGAACGGGCGAGGTCAGAC
The DNA here is from genome assembly GCF_001905005.1 of Streptomyces sp. CB02923. GTDB lineage: Bacteria > Actinomycetota > Actinomycetes > Streptomycetales > Streptomycetaceae > Streptomyces. The sequence continues at coordinate 1,009,018 of NZ_LWKZ01000001.1, forward strand.
ACAGGTCCAGGTCACCGGCGCGCAGCCGCTCGATCATCGCCTCGCCGTAGTTCTGCACGAGTTGGAAGCGCACCCGCGGGTGGTCGGCGCGGAAGGTGCGGATCAGACCCGGTACGGTCTCCGAGCCCATGGTGTGCAGGAAGCCGAAGGCGACCTTGCCCGCGGTGGGGTCGGTGTCGGCCCGTACCGACTCGGTGGCCCGCTCGACGTCCAACAGGGCGCGCTCGGTGGAGGCGAGGAAGTTGCGGCCGGCGGGGGTCAGGGACAGCGTCCGGCCGTGCCGGGCGAAGAGCGCCACGCCGAGGTCGCTCTCCAGCCGGACGATGGCACGGCTCAGCGTGGACTGCGGCATCCCCAGCTCGTGCGCGGCACGCGTGACGTGCTCGTGGCGCGCCACGGCGGCGAACTGCGCGAGCCGCGGCGTCAGGGCCAGGGCCCAGGAATCCACCCCGAGATCGGCGGTCTCCACCGGTTCGCCCGCCTGCCCCCGGATGTCTTTTCTGTTTCCGGTGTACGACAGAGAAGGCCGTGAGCTGCTGTTATGTGCCACAGCATCGATTATGGCGTTTCTATGCATTGGACGCATGAAACCCGCGCGCTTACGTTCGGATCATGCCTCCCGCCGATACCGGGGCGTCGGCCGCCGCGCGCGCCGACGCCTCCGCGCAGTCGTCCCCCGCCACCTCCTCCGCGCCCGCCGCCGACGCGCGCCCGGCCACCGACCCGGAGGCCGCCAAACTGCACCCGGGCGGCCCCGGCTACCGCCGGATGAGCTTCGCCCTCTTCGCCGCGGGCGTCGCCACCTTCGCCCTCCTGTACTCGACGCAGGCGCTGCTCCCCGCGATCTCCACCGACCTCGCCGTCACGCCCGACCAGGCCAGCTGGACCGTGTCCGCCGCGACCTTCGGCCTGGCCCTGGCCGTCATCCCGCTGAGCGCGCTGTCGGAACGCTTCGGCCGCCGCACGATGATGACCGCCTCCCTGTCGGTGGCCGCGCTCATCGCGCTGCTGGTGCCGTTCGCCCCCGACCTGGGCTGGCTGATCGCGCTGCGCACCGTCCAGGGTGTCGCACTGGCCGGGCTGCCGGCCTCCGCGATGGCGTTCCTCGCCGAGGAGGTACGGGCCAAGGCGCTGGTCGCCGCGATCGGCCTGTTCGTGGCGGGCAACAGCATCGGCGGCATGTCGGGCCGGATCGTCACCGGCTGGGTGGCCCAGGCGTGGGGCTGGCGCGCCGCGCTCGGCGCCGTCGGCCTGATGGCCGTGGTGTGCGCCGTGGCCTTCCGCCTCCTGGTCCCCAGGGCCCGGCACTTCTCCCCCCGCAAGGTCGGCCCGCGCGCACTGGCCCGCACGCTCGGCGGCCACCTGTCCGACCCGCTGCTGCGCCGTCTGTACGGCATCGGCGCCCTGTTCATGATGGTCTTCGGCGCCGTCTACACCGTCATCGGCTACCGTCTGGTCGACGAGCCCTTCAACCTGCCCCAGGGCATCGTCGGCTCGATCTTCCTCATCTACCTCGTCGGTACGGTCTCCTCGGCCGCGGCGGGCCGCCTCGTCGGCCGCGTCGGCCGGCGCGGCGCGCTGTACCTCGCGGTCGGCACCACGGCGGCGGGCCTGCTGCTCACCCTCACCGCGTCGCTCGGCGCGGTGCTGCTCGGCCTGGTCCTGATCACCGCGGGCTTCTTCGCGGGCCACGCGGTGGCGTCCTCCTCGGTCAGCCGCGCCGCGAAGACCGCCCGCGCGCAGGCGTCCGCGCTGTACCAGTGCGCGTACTACATCGGCAGCAGCATCGGCGGAGCGCTCGGCGCGATGGCGTTCCACGCGGGCGGCTGGGAGGCCACCGTCGCGCTGGGCCTGGCGGCGATGGTCGGCGCCGCGTCGATCACGCTGTACGCGACGCGGAAGGCGGCGGCGGAGCGGCGCGTCCTGCACGTACAGAAGGCCGCGTAGGCGGCTTCGCCGCCCGGAACCCGAAAGGCCCGCTCTGCCACCTGTCCTGGCGGGGTGGGCCTTTCGTTCGCGAGCGATCTACTCTTTGCCCGGGAATCCGCTTGTCTCGATAACCATGTCGAACGGCTCCGGCAGATGAATGTCTTCACCGAACTTCACCGCTTGCAACACCTGGTACACGTCTCGCCTGGGCTCTCCGAACAAGGTGACCGTAGGTGCTTCCGGAGCCCAGACATCCACCAACAGGTACAGCGGCACACCGGCTCGCGCGTATCCGGCGGCCTTGCTGATCCGGTCTTGACAGGCGTTGGTCGGAGACGTGATCTCAACGACCAACTCGGCAGCAGCGCCGGGGATGGCGTTGCCCGGTTCATCCAGTGCAGCTTCAGGAGCTACTACCAGGTCGGGGATGTACAGGCCCCTGCGGGAGGGAACGGACACTCCGACCGTCTGGTACATCCCCCAGTCCTCGGGCAGAACGCCGGTCAAGGCGCGCTGCAGCTTCCACGCGATCTTGTTATGCCGGTTCGCGGGAGCAGGTGACACGGTGACGATCCCCTCGATGATCTCCACCTTGCTGCTCTCGGGTGCCTCCGTCTCCTGCCAGAGCCGGAGGAGTGTCTCCCAGCCGTTGTCCGGCTCGTGGTCGACGGTGAGTGCGCTCATGGCGGTCTCCTCTATCGGTACGTCACCGACTCCAGCATGCCGAACGTATAGCGGCCTGGTCCACCGACACCGTTCACCCGAACGAGAAGATCGCTACCCCTTCAACGGATCATGCCCCCAGTTCATCAACGAATACCGCCACGTCGTCTCCTTCTCGTCCCCCGACGGCCGCTGGGCGAGATGGCGGTGGACATAACCCGTGACCTTGCGCATGTGGGCGTAGTCGTCGTCCGAAAGATCGGCGCGTTTGGTGCGGAGCAGGGAGACGAGCCGGCGGCCCGACTCGTGGCCCACCGACTCGCCGCCGCCCTTGTGCTGCCCGGCTTCCCTGGACTCGTCCTTCTTCAGCCAGGACTCCAGCTCGGACGGGGACATGTTCACCGCGTCCTGGAAGTCGTGCCAGACGGTGTCCTGGTCGTCCTCCGCCTTCGCCATGCCCTCAGGACCGCTTCTTCTTCAGGGCGTCGGGCTTGTGCACGGCCGAGCCGCCCGACTTCTCGCTGCGGACCTTGTACTGCGGTTCGTCCGGCGACGCGTCCACCGTCCGCCCCGCCTCCTCCGTACGCCCCGTGATCTTCTTCTCCACCTCGCCGACGGCCTCACCGCCGTGGCTCTTCCAGGTGACCTTGTCGCCCTTGCGGAAGCCGTCCTTCTTCTTCGCCATCGCCGGTCTCCTCCCGGTCAGGTCCTTCCAGGACATCACCGGACGGGGCGCGGCGCGCGTCGGGCGCGCCCCCGGAGAGGAGCGCGCCCGACGGCAGCGGTGGGGTGCGGTGTCAGCCGATGCGGTCCAGCACGACCGGGTTCGGGGTGAAGTCCGTGCCCGGCGGGGCGACGAGGACGCCGCCGTCGAGGGCTTCGAGGGCGTACGGGAGCTTTTCGGGGGTGTCGGTGTGGAGGGTGAGCAGGGGCTGGCCCTCCTTGACCTCGTCGCCGGGCTTGGCGTGGAGTTCGATGCCCGCGCCGGCCTGGACCGGGTCCTCCTTGCGGGCGCGGCCGGCGCCCAGGCGCCAGGCGGAGACGCCCACCGCGTACGCGTCGAGGGTGGTGAGGACGCCGGAGGAGGAGGCGTTGACGGTGTGCTGTTCGCGGGCGACCGGGAGCGGGGCGTCCGGGTCGCCGCCCTGGGCCTGGATCATGCGGCGCCAGTGGTCCATGGCGGACCCGTCGGCGAGCGCCCTGGCGGGGTCGGCGTCCTTCAGGCCGGCCGCGTCGAGCATCTCGCGGGCCAGGGCGAGGGTGAGTTCGACGACGTCGGCCGGGCCGCCGCCCGCCAGGATCTCGACCGACTCGCGGACTTCGAGGGCGTTGCCGGCGGTCCGGCCCAGCGGGGTGGACATGTCGGTGAGCAGGGCGGAGGTGCGTACGCCGTGGTCGGTGCCCAGTTCGACCATGGTGGTGGCCAGTTCGCGGGCGTCCTCGATGTTCTTCATGAAGGCGCCGGAGCCGACCTTGACGTCCAGGACGAGCGAGCCGGTGCCCTCGGCGATCTTCTTGGACATGATCGAGGAGGCGATGAGCGGGATGGCCTCGACGGTGGCGGTGACGTCGCGCAGCGCGTAGAGCTTCTTGTCGGCGGGGGCCAGGCCGTCGCCCGCCGCGCAGATGACCGAGCCGGCCCGGTCCAGTACGTCCATCATCTCGGCGTTGGACAGCAGAGCGCGCCAGCCGGGGATGGCCTCCAGCTTGTCGAGGGTGCCGCCGGTGTGGCCGAGGCCGCGGCCGGAGAGCTGCGGTACGACCGCGCCGCAGGCGGCGACGAGGGGCGCGAGCGGCAGGGTGATCTTGTCGCCGACGCCGCCGGTGGAGTGCTTGTCGGCGGTCGGGCGGGCCAGGGCGGAGAAGTTCATCCGCTCGCCGGAGGCGATCATGGCGGCGGTCCAGCGGGCGATCTCCGTACGGTTCATGCCGTTGAGGAAGACGGCCATCGCCAGGGCCGACATCTGCTCGTCGGCGACCGCGCCGCGCGTATAGGCGTCGATGACCCAGTCGATCTGCTCGGGGGTCAGCTCCTGCTTGTCGCGCTTCGCGCGGATGACCGAGATGACGTCCATCTGGGCTTCCTTTCGTGGAACGGCCGGCTCAGCCCGTCCCTGTACCCGGGAACGACGCGGCGAGCGGGCCTGAACAGTTCTACACGCATAGAGCGCGGAGATCGAGAGGCTCCGGACGCGGAAAGGCCCCGCACCGCCCAGGAGCGGGGTGCGGGGCCTACGGGCCGCTAACGGCCCAGATGCTGGGGCCCGAACGCGTCGGGCAGCAGGTCGTCCAGGCGCCGGACGCCCGCCTCCCCGCCGTCGACCAGCAGGCCGGGGCCGCCGTGCTCGTACAGCAGCTGACGGCAGCGGCCGCACGGCACGAGCAGCTCGCCCTGCCCGTCCACGCAGGTGAACGCGGTCAGCCGGCCGCCGCCGGTCGCGGCCAGCGCGGAGACCAGGCCGCATTCGGCGCACAGGCCGAGTCCGTACGAGGCGTTCTCGACGTTGCAGCCGACGACCGTACGGCCGTCGTCCACCAGGGCCGCGGCACCGACCGGGTAGCCGGAGTACGGGGCGTACGCCCGGGACATCGCGTCCCGGGCCGCCGCGCGGAGCCGCTCCCAGTCGACCGGCGCCAGAACCTCGTTCATCCGGCCATCGTGCGTCATGTGCCCTGCCCCCGCCGGTACGGCTTGCCGTTGGCCTTCGGGGGCCGCAGCCGCTGGGCGAACAGCGCCAGCACCAGCAGCGTGGCGATGTACGGGCTGGCCTCGACCAGCTCCAGCGGCACCGTGTCGGCCAGGAAGTACCAGAGGACGAGGAGGACCGCCCCGACGCCCGCGACCGCCGCCTGGGCGCGCTTGGCGGCGCGCAGCCGGAAGAACGCGAGGACGGCGAGCAGCGCCGCCAGGCCGAGCAGCAGTGCGTGCACGGTCGGGCCGCCGCTGCGCAGCTGCATGGCGTCCATGAAGCCGAACAGTCCCGCGCCCATCGCGACCCCGCCGGGCCGCCAGTTGCCGAAGATCATCGTGGCCAGGCCGATGTAGCCGCGGCCGCCGGTCTGCCCGTCCTGGTAGAAGTGCGTGCTGATGGAGAGGAACGCGCCGCCGAGCCCGGCCAGCGCGCCGGAGACCAGCACGGCCGCGTACTTGTACGTGTACACGTTGACGCCCAGCGACTCGGCCGAGAGCGGCGCCTCGCCGCAGGAGCGCAGCCGCAGCCCGAAGGCCGTGCGCCACAGCAGGAAGAAGGTGCCGACGAAGAGCAGCACGGCCAGCACGGTGAGCCAGGAGACGTTGGTGACCAGGCCGCCGAGGACACCGGCGACGTCGGAGACCAGGAACCAGTGGTGGTTCTCCACGGACTGCAGCGCGTCCGCGAGCCCCGGGACGGTGAACGTCGGCATGTCGGCCATCGGCGGCGACTGCTTGTCGTTGCCGCCCGCCTGCATCGCCGCGCTGCCCTCCGCGCCGAACCACAGCGTGGCCAGGTACTGCGTCGCGCCCAGCGCCAGGATGTTGATCGCGACACCGGAGACGATGTGGTCGACGCCGAAGCTGACGGTGGCGATGGCGTGCACCAGTCCGCCGAGCGCGCCGCCGAGGATGCCGATGGCCGCGGCGGCCCACGGGCCGTGCTGCCAGCCGACCCAGCCGGCCGCGAACGAGCCGAGCATCATCATGCCTTCGAGGCCGATGTTGACCACGCCGGCCCGCTCGGCCCACAGGCCGCCGAGACCGGCCAGCCCGATCGAGGTGGCGGCGGCGAGCGCCGCGCTGAACTGGCCCGCCGAGGTCAGGTCGTCGGTACCGGTGACCGCGCGCAGCACGGACACCGCGACGATCGCCCCGGCGATGATGAGCAGGATGACCGGGTAGGTCAGCTTGCGGCGACCCCCGCCGGGCGCACCGGCGCCCGGCCGGGCCGCGGGCTTGAGTTCGGTACTCACGCGGTCGCCTCCGCCTTGTCGTTCTCACCTGGGTTCGTACGGGCCTGGGCGGCCAGTTCCTCGCCGACCTTGCGCTGCTGGGCGCGCAGCCCGTACCGGCGCACGATCTCGTACGCGATGACCACGCACAGCACGATCACGCCCTGGATCACGCCGACGATCTCCTGCGCGTACCCCTCGAACTCCAGGCGGGAGCCGGTGCGGTCGAGGAACGCCCACAGCAGCGCGCCGAAGGCCATGCCCACCGGGTGGTTGCGGCCCAGCAGGGCGATGGCGATACCGGTGAAGCCGATGCCGGCCGGGAAGTCGGTGCCGTAGTTGAAGGACTCGCCGAGCAGCGTCGGCATGCCCACCAGACCGGCCGCGGCGCCCGAGAGCACCATGGAGATGACGATCATCCGCTTGACGCTGACGCCGCTGGCCTCGGCGGCCGGCTCGGAGGCGCCCACCGCGCGCAGGTCGAAGCCGAAGCGGGTGCGGTTGATCACGAACCAGTAGACGAAACCGGCCAGCGCCGCGATCACCACGAAGCCGTACACCGGCTTGGGGTCGGTCGGGAAGCTGAAGAAGTGGCTGGACTCCGGCAGGAACTCGGTGTGCAGCAGGTTGCCGTCCTTGACGGCGAGGCGGCCGTCCTGGAGGAAGTAGCCGATCACGGAGGCGGCGATGGCGTTCAGCATGATCGTGGTGATCACCTCGCTGACGCCGCGCGAGGTCTTCAGTACGCCCGCGATGCCCGCCCACAGGGCACCCACCAGCATTGCGATGACGATGAGCAGGATGATCTGGAGGGCGCCGGGCAGGGCGACGGCGCCGCCGACCGCGGCGGCCGCGAAGGCCGCCAGCCGGTACTGCCCGTCCACGCCGATGTTGAACAGGTTCATCCGGAAGCCGATGGCGACCGCCAGTGCCGACAGGTAGTACGGCACCGCCTTGTTGATGATCCAGACCTGGCTGTCGCTGTAGTGGCCGTAGTCGGCCATGATCCCGTAGGCGCGCAGCGGGTTCTCGCCCGAGGCCAGGAAGACCAGCGAGCTGATGACGAACGCGGCGGCGATGGCCAGCAGCGGCGCGGCGAGCGCCAGCAGCACCTTGTCCTTGGTGAACGACCTGGTCAGCGTCTTCACTCCCGGTCACCACCCTCGCGCGTGTCAGCGTCTTCAGCGGTGAGGTGACCGCTGGCGGCACCGGTCATGGCCGAGCCCAACTCCTCCGGGGTGATGGTCGCGGGGTCGGCGTCCGCGACCAGCCGGCCCCGGTACATCACCCGCAGGGTGTCGGAGAGCCCGATCAGCTCGTCCAGGTCGGCAGAGATCAGCAGAACCGCCAGGCCCTCCCGGCGCGCGGCGCGGATCTGCTCCCAGATCTGCGCCTGCGCGCCGACGTCCACGCCCCGCGTGGGGTGGGCGGCGATCAGCAGCTTGGGCCGGTGGCTCATCTCCCGGCCGACGATCAGCTTCTGCTGATTGCCGCCGGACAGCGAGGCCGCCGTCACCTCGATACCGGGCGTCCGTACGTCGTACTCGGCGACGATCCGCTCGGTGTCCTTACGGGCCCCGGCCAGGTCCAGCAGCCGGCCCTTGCTGTTGGGCCGCTCCGTGACGTGACCGAGGATGCGGTTCTCCCACAGGGGCGCCTCCAGCAGCAGGCCGTGCCGGTGGCGGTCCTCGGGTACGTACCCGATGCCGCCCTCCCGCCGCGTGCGCGTACTGGCGCCGGACAGGTCCTGCCCGTCCAGCGTCACGGTGCCGTGGCTCAGGACCCGCGTACCCATGATCGCCTCGACCAGTTCGGCCTGGCCGTTGCCCTCCACACCGGCGACGCCGAGCACTTCGCCCTTGTGGATGGTGAAAGTGATCCCGTCCAGCACGGTCCGTACGACCCCGTCGGAGTCGGTGGCCGTCAGCCGCAGGCCCTCCACACCCAGCATCGGCGTGTCCGTCACCGTCGACTCCCGCGTCTCCGGCGACGGCAGCTCACTGCCCACCATCAGCTCGGCGAGCTGCTTGGGCGTGGTCTTCGCGGGCTCCACGGACGCGACCGTCGTCCCCCGCCGGATGACCGTGATGTCGTCCGCGACCGACAGGACCTCGCCCAGCTTGTGCGAGATGAAGATGACGGTCAGGCCCTCGGACTTCAGCTCCCGCAGGTTGTCGAAGAGCGCGTCGACCTCCTGCGGGACCAGGACCGCGGTCGGCTCGTCGAGGATGAGCGTACGGGCGCCGCGGTAGAGGACCTTCAGGATCTCCACCCGCTGGCGGTCCGCGACACCGAGGTCCTCTACGAGGACGTCGGGGCGGATGGCGAGCCCGTACGCGTCCGAGATCTCCATGATCTTCGTACGGGCCCGGTCGCCGATGCCGTGCAGCTTCTCCGCGCCGAGGACGACGTTCTCCAGGACGGTGAGGTTGTCGGCCAGCATGAAGTGCTGGTGCACCATGCCGATGCCGCGGGCGATGGCGTCCGCGGGCGTGCCGAGCGCCGCCTGCTCGCCGTCGAGCGTGATGGTGCCCTCGTCCGGCTTCTGCATACCGTAAAGGATCTTCATCAGCGTCGACTTGCCCGCGCCGTTCTCGCCGCACAGGGCGTGCACGGTGCCGCGGCGCACGGTCAGATCGATGTCGTGGTTGGCCACGACACCGGGGAAACGCTTGGTGATACCGCGCAGTTCTACGGCTGCGGGGCCCGGCTCGGCCGGGCGGCTGGTCGTGGGTGCTGCGTTGATGGCGCACTCCCCTCGGGGATTGTCCTGGGCGGACGTGTCCTGGGCGGACAGGTCCTGGGCGGACGGCGTGTTCTGGGCAGGTGGCGGGGGCGGATGCCGGCCGCTGTCAAGGGCATGGGGCGGTACGGCCCGGCCGTGGGTGGTTCGGCCGTGGTGCGAGCCGCGGCCGCGGTGGGGCACGGCGGTGCGGGTCCGCGCTGCGGGCCGGCACCTCCCACCCTGCTACGGCGTCTCCTTGACCTTCACCTTGCCCTCGACGATCTTCTGCCGGGCGGCGTCGATCTGCGGCTGGATATCCTTGATGAAGCCGCCCGACGTGGCGAGCGTGACGCCCTTCTTCTTCATGTCGTACGCGTGCACGCCCGTCAACGGCTTCTTGTCCTCGACGCTCTTGATCAGGTCGAAGACGGCCACGTCGACGTTCTTGACGACCGACGTCAGGATGCAGTCCTTGTACTTCGCCAGGCCGGGCTGGAGATACTGGTCGGAGTCCACGCCGATCGCCCAGGCGCCCTTGCGCTTGCTGATCGCCTCGATGGCGCCCGCGCCCGACTGGCCGGCCGCCGAATAGATCACGTCGATACCGCTGTCCAGCATGCCGCCCGCCTTGGCCTTGGCCGCGGCCGGGTCGTTGAACCCCTTGTCGTTGTTGGGGTACAGGTACTGCGACGTGACCTTGGTGTTCGGGTCGGTGTCGCGCACCCCCTGCTCGAACCCGGCCTGGAACTTCTGGATCAGCGCGTTGTTCACACCGCCGATGAAGCCGACCTTGTGGTTCTTGCTCTTGAGCGCGGCGGCGACGCCCGCCAGGTACGAGCCCTCGTGCTCCGCGAAGACCATCGCGTCCACGTTCTTGCCCTGCGGCACCGCGTCCACGACGCCGAACGTCGTCTCCGGGAAGTCCTTCGCGACGTTCTCGATCGAACGGCTGTAGGCGAAACCGACCCCTATGACCGGGTTGTACCCGGCCTCGGCGAACGACGTGAGCCGCTGCTCACGGTCCGCCTCCGTCTCGCCGTTCTTCGCGGTGAGCATCTTGACGTTGACGCCCAGCTTCTTCCTGGCATTCTCGGTGCCACGGGCGGCCGCCTCGTTGAAGGAGTGGTCGTCCCGCCCGCCGATGTCGAACGCGAGCCCGACACCGGCATGACTGGCCCGGTTCGCCTCGGCGAAGCTCTGACCGCAAGCGGTGGCGGTGACCGCGAGAAGCGCGGAGGCGCTGGCCGCGGCGGCAAACCTGGTGACCCGACGCAAGGGTCTTCCCTTCGCTCGAAGCGCCTACGCTGGCGCTGGCTTTACGGGAGATTAACGCGCGTAGACCTGGCGCAAAACCCTTCACTGCGTGGCCGTTATCTGATTGTTCCTCCCCGTGGTGGGGGTGGGCGTTTGCGCTGCGCGCGGGGTGCGCTGGCGGGCGGGTCGCATTGTGTGACTCGTGGGGCGGGGGCGCGCAGGGGGCCAACTCCTCGACACCGTGTACGGCAACGGTGACTACATCGTGAACCCAGATACCCGGCTGCTCTGCGGGGATGGCCCCCTACGCACCCCCTCACGTTGTTTGGCGACTGCGGCCAGCTGGGGGGAGTTTTTCGATCACCGCCGTGTCCGCCCACCACATGGTGAGGCTCACGGGATGGAGGGCGGGGACGGCCATGGCGTCACCCGGCGGCGGATGTGCACCCACGCCACCCTGATCGGCGCCCACCTAGCGGTGAAGCTCACGGTGGCGGGGCGGGGACGGCCATGGCGTCACCCGGCGGCGGGTGCGCACCCACGGCGTGCCTGACCCAGCCGCCACGCTGCGCGCGGCGGGCCCAGTCCACCGCGCTGCGCGCGGTGGACGCTGCCCCTGCGCTGCGCGCAGGGGTATTGCAGCCACGATGGCGGGAGAGCCGCAATCCGGCCGGGCTCGGGTCCACGCAGGGGTCTCCCCGCAGAGCAGCCGGGTATCTGGGTTCACTATGTAGTCACCGGTGACGTACACGGTGTCGTGGGGGTCCCCCCGGCCGAAGGCTGGGGGAGAGTGACCCCTGCGTGGGCCCGAGCCCCCCACCACCGGACCCCACGCGCACAACGCCCACCCCCACCGGGCAAGCGCTACCCCAACAGCGCCGCCGCCGTGAACAGCTCCACCCCCGCGCGCACACAGCTCTCGTCCACGTCGAAGTCTCCGCGGTGGAGGTCGTAGCGGACCGTGCTGCCCGGAGGGCGGACCCCCAGGCGTGCCATCGCCCCGGGCACCCGTTCCAGGTACCAGGAGAAGTCCTCGCCGCCGAGCGACTGCTCGGTGCCTTCCACCGAGTGCTGGCCGCGACGAGCGGCCATCGCGTCGCGGATGAGCTGGGTGGAGGCGGGTTCGTTCACCACCGGCGGTACCCCCCGCACGTAGTTGACCTGGCACTTCGCCCCGTAGAGCGCAGCGACCTCGTCGATCGCGGCGTGTACCAGGTCCGGCGCGTCGCGCCACGCGTCCAGGTCCAGGCAGCGCACCGTCCCGGCCAGTTCCGCGTGCTGGGGGATGACGTTGCAGGCGTGGCCCACGTCCAGGCGGCCCCAGGTCACGGCGAGGCCCGCCCGCGTGTCGACCCGCCGCGAGAGCAGCGCGGGCACGTCGACGACGATCCGGGCCGCGGCCGTGACCAGGTCGGTGGTCAGGTGGGGGCGGGCCGTGTGGCCGCCGGGACCGTCGAGGGTGACCTCCAGGCGGTCGCAGGCCGAGGTGATCGCGCCGGTGCGCAGTCCGATGCGCCCGGCGTCCACCCGCGGGTCGCAGTGCACGGCGAGGATGCGGCCGACCCCGTCCAGCGCCCCGGTGCCGATCACGTCGGTGGCGCCTCCGGGCAGGGCTTCCTCGGCGGGCTGGAAGAGCAGCCGTACGGGACGTGACAGCCGCCCTTCGCGGGCGAGCCGGGCGAGGACCAGGCCGGCGCCGAGGACGACGGTGGTGTGGACGTCGTGGCCGCACGCGTGGGCGCGGTTCGGGACGGTGGAACGGTACGGCACCGTCTTCACGTCGGGGATCGGCAGCGCGTCGATGTCGGCGCGCAGGGCGAGCAGGGGCTGCCCGCCGTCCCAGGGTGCGAGGCCGGGCGTGATGTCACAGATCAGGCCGGTGCCGATGGACAGGACGCGTGGTGTGAGGCCGGCCTGCTCCAGGCGCGTCTTGAGCGCGGCGGTGGTGCGGAACTCCTGGTTGCCGAGCTCGGGGTGCATGTGCAAGTCGCGGCGGAACGCGATCAGTTCGGCGCACAGCTCTTCCGGCAGCGCGCCGGGCAGTGGTTCGCCGGCGGGAGCGTCTTCGGTTTCGGCCTCGCGGGACATCAAGTGGTTCACCCGTTGAAGGGTACGGGGGCAGGTGGGGCAACTGTCCCTCGATCAACAAAAGTTCAGCCCGTTAGGGGAAGGAAATCTAGGCCGCCCGGCGCATGGAGCAGTCATCACGGGGGTATCACTACCCGTTCCGCTTGTTTCCGGAATCACGGCCGCCGGATGCCTCAGGGGTCACGCACCGGCGTCGCCGGGAGGCGTCGTACGCCCCTTGCCGACCCCGTCACGCCGGACAGAAAGCCCTCGGCGCGCGGTGACGCCTTGCTGGTCAGCCAGGTCGGGTCGATGTCGCAGACGGCGACACCGACGCCGGTGCCGGTGAGGGCGAGCGGCAGTGTGTGCACGACGGTGGACGGGAAGCTGATGATGAGGCGGCCGACGGGTCCCCGCCGGGCGATGAGTTCCAGGGGCAGGTCGGGGCGGACGACCTGGAGTCCGGTCTCGGTGGCGATCCGGTGGAGCTTGGCGGCGGTTTCGCGCCGGTGGGCGAAGTAGCGGGTGGCGCCGTGGACGCGGGCGAGCGCGGCGACGGCTCCCAGGTAGCGGTCGGGGTCGACGACGCCGGTCTCGACGAGGGAGGTGCCGACGATGTCCGTGCCGCGGGTCAGCCGCGGCGGCCCGAACCGCCGTCTGGTCCAGGCGAATTCGTTCGAGAGGACGCGGATGCCGGGTGGCGGTTCGACGGGCATGGAGGTGAAGAGGCCGACGGTGCGCCGCCCGCCTTCGGGGGCGGGGGCCAGCCGGCGGCGGGCGGCTGCCGAGAAGGGCGCGAAGAGCAGGTCGCGCGGCCCGCGGCCGCCGCCGTGGCGGTGCCACCGTACGAGGCGTTCGCCGTTGGCGAGTTGGGTGATGAACTCCATCGTGGCGGTGCCGTCGTCGACGACGACGAGGTCGCGGGCGCGGGTGAGGGTCAGCAGGAGCTGGACGTAGCGCGAGAAGGGGTCGCCGATGACGACCCGGCCGGCCCGCCGCAGGCGGGGGGTGAGGCCGCCGATGGTCCGCAGGGGTGCGGCCGCTCCGCCGCGCGCCTCCTCCCACCGTACGGAGAACCCTTCCTCGCGGGCGAGTTCGGCCATCCGGCGGAGCTGTCCGCGGGTCATCGGGTCGTGCGGGGCGAGGACGACGACGGTGAGGGACGTGGCCTGTGCGCCGTACGCCCATTCCAGGACGTTGAGCAGCTGTACCGGGCTCTCGACGAAGGCGAGGGTGCCGGCGGCCGCGCGCCGGGCTTCCCGTCTGGCCGCCCGCCCGGCGGCACGCGTGTCCTTGGCCGCGGCGGCGGTCCCGGTCCGGTTCGCGGCGGATCTGCGGCGCTGCCGGGGTACCCCCAGAAGGCGGCGGGCGGGAGTTCCCGCCGCCTCCTGGGGCGGGCCACAGGCCCCGTCTGGTGAGCTCACGGTGGGTACGTCCCGTTCGTCAGGCGTCAGGAGCTGTCGTGCGCGGGCGGGTGCGGCCCCGTGCGGGTGCGGGTGTCAGGCCGAGACCGGCTCGCGGTCGGCGGCCTCCGTCTCGGCGACGACGCCGGTCACCCGGCGCAGCTTCTTCATCGGGCCGAGCTCGCTCTCGTAGACCTTCTTGACGCCGTCGCCGAGGGAGTCCTCGATGGTGCGGATGTCGCGGACCAGGCGGGACAGGCCCTGCGGCTCGACGGAGGCGGCCTGGTCGGAGCCCCACATGGCGCGGTCGAGGGTGATGTGGCGCTCGACGAAGGCGGCGCCGAGGGCGACGGCGGCGAGGGTGGTCTGCAGGCCGGTCTCGTGGCCGCTGTAGCCGATCGGGACGTTGGGGTACTCGGCCTGGAGGGTGTGGATCATGCGCAGGTTCAGCTCTTCGGCCTTCGCGGGGTAGGTCGAAGTGGCGTGGCAGAGCACGATGTTGTCGCTGCCCAGGACCTCGACGGCGTGCCGGATCTGCTTGGGGGTGGACATGCCGGTGGAGAGGATGACCGTACGGCCGGTGGCGCGCATGGCGCGCAGCAGCTCGTCGTCGGTGAGGGAGGCGGAGGCGACCTTGTAGGCGGGGACGTCGAACTTCTCCAGGAAGGCGACGGACTCCACGTCCCAGGGGGAGGCGAACCAGGCGATGGAGCGCTTCTTGGCGTACTCGTCGATGGCGCGGTAGCCGTCCTCGTCGAACTCGACGCGGTGGCGGTAGTCGATGTAGGTCATCCGGCCCCAGGGGGTGTCGCGCTCGATGTCCCACTGGTCGCGCGGGGTGCAGATCTCGGGGGTGCGCTTCTGGAACTTCACGGCGTCGCAGCCGGCGTCCGCGGCGGCGTCGATCAGCGCGAAGGCGTTCTCCAGGTCGCCGTTGTGGTTGATGCCGATCTCACCGGTGACGTAGACGGGGCGGCCGGGGCCGACGAGGCGGTCGCCGAGGGTGCGGAGGCGGGAGTTGCTGGTCATCTGGGTGAGTTCCTTACCTGGTCAGAGGGTCGGGCCGAGGATCCACGAGGCGATCTCGCGGATCGCGCCGCTGCCTCCGGGGGTGGAGGTGACGGCGCGGGCGGCGCCGCGTACGACGTCGTGGGCGCCTGCGACCGCCACGGGCCAGCCGACGAGGCCGAAGCACGGGAGGTCGTTGACGTCGTTGCCGACGTAGAGCACGCGCTCGGGCGCGATGCCCTGTTCCTCGCACCACTGCTTGAGTGCGAGATCCTTGCGGTCGATGCCGTGGAGCACGGGCAGGCGCAGTTTCTTCGCCCGTGCGGCGACGACCGGGTTCACTTCCGTGGACAGGATGAGCAGCTTCAGCTCCGCCTTGCGCAGGGCGGCGATGCCGAGGCCGTCGCCGCGGTGCACGGCGACCATCTCCCGTCCGTCGGAGTCGACGAGCACCCGGTCGTCGGTCTGGGTGCCGTCGAAGTCGAGTACGACCGCGTCGATGTCGTCGCGGGTCGGCAGGGCGCCGGGGCGCGCGGTGTCCAGCAGGGGCGCGAGGGCGCGGGCGCGGGCGAGGTCGTGCGGGTCGTCGACCTCCAGCACGCGGGCCGGGTCGGTGCGGACGAGTTCCGTACGGCCGAAGAAGCGGTGTCCGGCGGCGCGGAAGCCGGTGGCGTCCATGGCGTAGGCGGCGCCGGTCTCCAGGAAGTCCTGGGGGCGGTCCTGGCGGCGGGGGCGGAAGGTCGTGTCGTGGTTGACGCCGGTGCCGCCGGGGGTGATGCCGGGGGGTGCGGGTACGGCCTCGACCGCCGCGTCGGCGCCCTCGCGCCATACGAAGCCGTGGAACGGCGCCACGGTCAGCGCGCTGTCCGCGCCGGTCTCGACGACCGCGGCGGCGACCGCGTCGATGTCCTCGCGGATCAGGAAGGGGCTGGTGCACTGGACGAGCAGGACGGCGTCGACGGGCTTGCCGTGCTCGGCCTCGTACGTGTCCATGGCGTGCAGGACCGCGGCTTCGCTGGTGGCGGTGTCGCCCGCGATGGCGCCGGGGCGGCGTACGACGACGGCGCCCGCGCCGCGTGCCGCGCCGGCGATGGCCGCGTCGTCGGTCGAGACCACGACGTCGGTGACCAGGCGGGCCGCGCGGCATTCGCGGACCGCGCGGACGATCAGCGGTACGCCGCCGACCGCGGCGAGGTTCTTGGCGGGGACGCCCTTGGAGCCGCCGCGTGCGGGGATGACGGCGACGACGGTGGGCGCGGCCGTGCGGCTGGGCGGGGTCGGCATTGCGGGCTCCTTCCGGGGGCCGTGCGGGCTCCGGGGGCGGATGGGTGAGGCGCTCACAGCTGTCCCCAGCGGCGGATGGCGGGGGCGACGCGCTGGACGCCGTGGCGGTACGCGCCGCGGGCGGCGTCGCGCACGGTGTCGCGGGCGAGGCGCCGCAGTCCGCCGGTCTCCGTGGGTTCGGCGGTCTGGCCGGGCAGCGGTTCGCCTTCGGGGCCGAGGCCGTAGCGGGCGAGGATGCCGGGGAGGTAGCCGGGGGCGGTGCGGGGTGTGTAGTACGGGGTGAGGGGCGGCAGGCGGTCGGCGGTGCGCAGGGCGGTGACGCGGGCGCGGGCCGCGTCGAAGGCGGTGGCGTACAGGGCCCCGGGGGCGACGCCTTGGCGGGCCAGCCAGTCCGGGTCGGGTTCGGGGCGGTGCCCGGCGTCCAGTTCGTCCCAGGAGGCGAGGCAGCCGGAGCCGAGGAAGTGGTGGTTGCCGAGGGCTTCGCGGATGCCGAGGTCGGTGAGGACGGCGGTGGGGATGCCGCGGTGCAGGGACTCCAGGGCGGCGGTGGAACTGACGGTCACCATGAGGTCGGTGCGGTCCAGGACCTCGCCCATGTTGCCGTAGGCCAGGCGGCAGTTGGGCGGCAGGCCGCCGGGGAGGCGGGCGGCCAGTTTCTGGTACGGGAGTTCCTCGATGTGCGTGGTGTGTTCGCCGGGCTTGCTGCGCAGCTTGACCAGGACCTCGCGGTCGGGATGCCGCCGGGCGTGTTCGGCGGCGCGGCGCAGGAGGTACGTCCGGTCGTCGCGGCGGTCCGGTACGGAGGGCTGGGCGGCGAAGACGACCGTGTAGGGGCGGTCGCCGAGGGCCGGGCCGTACGGGGCGCCGCCCAGGAAGGGCAGGGCGCACTCGACGACGCTGCCGCCGTCCGCGCCGACGCCTTCGTACACCGCGCGGAACCGGTCGGCGTCGTGCCGGGAGTTGGCGAGGACGACGTCCGCGCCGTGCCGCAGCAGCAGGCCGTCCGCCAGTTTCTCGTAGACGACGCCGACGTAGCCGGTGACGACGGCGGGCCGCCGCTCCGCGCCGTTCCAGGCGCGGGCGAGGCCGTGCAGCATCGCCTGGACGGCGCCGCCGACGCAGGCCAGGACGACCACGTCGTACCGCGTGGTGTCCTTCATCAGCTCCAGGAAGTCCGCGCCGCGGATCTCGCGCAGCGTCTCGGCACGGGCGCCGACCTCGTCGAGCTGGCGGACCGTGGGAGTGGCTCGGCCGCGGAGCAGATATCCGTCCAGACGAATGTCCGATTGAATGCGGTACGCTGTCAAAGCGCCCCATTTCCAGCGGGTATCCGAATCCGCGAGCACCGCGATGCGCGGCTGGGAAGTGGTACGAGTGGGCACGTCGAAAACGCTAGGAAGGCATTCCGTTCAGCGGGCCAACTGGGCCGCAACAGCGGGTTAACAGCACATCGCCGGACAGCGAACCGGCAGGCCGAATTGCCCGGTTAACCATCCCGCCATTCTTCGTTCACCCTGGGGCCCGCGTCCCGTCAAGACGAATGCCGGGACCGCGCCTAACGTCACCCGGGTGGTTAAGCTCTCCGTCGTCGTGCCGTTCTACAACGTGCAGACATATGCGCCCGACACCCTGCGAAGCCTGGCGGCCAACGCCCGCGAGGACTTCGAATTCCTGCTCGTGGACGACTGCTCGCGAGACGAGACGCCGCAGATCCTCGCGCGCGCCGAAGGCGAGCTGCCGGGCGCCCGGGTGCTGCGGCACGAGCAGAACGGCGGCCTGGCCACCGCCCGCAACACCGGCCTGGACGCGGCCAACGGCGAGTACGTGACGTTCCTGGACGGCGACGACTGGCTGGCTCCCGGGCACTACGAGCAACTCCTCGCCACCATCGAGGGGTTGGGGTGTGACTTCGTCCGTACGGACCACGTCCAGTGCACCGCGCGCGCCCGTTCCGTGCACCGTGTGCCGCACGGCCGCCGGAACACCGTGCTGGACCCGCGCGCGCTGATACTGCCCGCCGACCGCTCGACGTCCGTCGACTACGCCTTCGCCTGGGCCGGCATCTACCACCGGCGGCTGCTGGACGACGGGCTGCTGCACTTCCGGCACGGCCTGCGCACCGCGGAGGACCGGCCATGGATCTGGCGGCTGCACCGCGAGGCCGGGTCGATGGCGGTGTCCGGACTGCTCGGCGTCTTCTACCGGCGCGGAGTGGCGTCGTCGCTCACCCAGATCGGCGACGTACGCCAGCTCGATTTCATCCGCGCTTTTGATCAGGTCATCGAAGAAACGGCGCAGGACCGGGATGCGGAGCGGCTGCTGCCGAAAGCCGTACGCACCTATTGCGCCATCATTGCCCACCACCTCGGCTCGATCGAACGTTTCGAACCGCAGGTCGCCCGTAAATTGCGCGCGCTGAGCGCGGCGGCGATGAAGAGAATGCCGCAGGACGTACTGAAGGAAGCACTGGATTCGATGGATACGCAGCGCGCCTCCCGTCTGCGACGGCTGCGCCGGCGCCCGGTCGCGGCGGAGGTGGCCGTCTGATGGCCACCCGTACCGACGCCGCGCCCCGGCCGGACCGGCCGCGTACGCAGATCTTCCTGGCGTCGACCCTGTACGGCGCGGCGACGCTCGCCGCCGCGCTGGACGCGGACCGCTTCGCACCGGCCGGCCGCCGGCTGCTGCTGGTCAGCAACAACGCGGCGACCCCGGAGACCGCCACCCCCGTGGACCGGATGCCCGGCTTCGAGCGGCTGCGCGGCCGCTTCGACCGGGTCCTGTCGTGGAACGGGACCATCAGCCCGTTCCACCCGGGCGGCTGGTCGCCGCGCCAGGACGACGTCCCGCTCTGGGAGCGGTACCTGCGGCTGCTGTGGGACCTGGGCGAGGACGAGGTCGAGCTGGTCGTGGAGTCCATCCAGGTCCACCCGGCGCTCGCGCTGGCCCAGCTCTTCCCGGGCGCGCCGCTCGACGTGTACGCGGACGGGCTGATGAGCTACGGCCCGACCCGCAGCAAGCTGGACCCGCTGGTCGGCACCCGGGTACGCCGTCTGCTGCACCTGGATCTCGTGCCCGGCCTGAAGCCCCTGCTGCTCACCGAGTTCGGCGTGGGTGCGGAGGCCGTGCCGACCGACGCGTTCCGGGAGGTGCTCGCCGACCTGGCCGCGGACTTCGACGGCCCGGCGCTGCACGGCGTACCGGAGGGCGCCGCGCTGCTCCTCGGGCAGTACCTGTCGGCGCTGGGCATCCTCACGCCGGAGGAAGAGGAGGAGTTGCACGCCCGGATGCTGCGCGGCGCGGTGCGGCGCGGGCACCGCGAGGTGGTGTTCAAGCCGCATCCGTCGGCACCGGCCCGCTGGTCCCGCGCGCTGGAGCTGGAGGCGGAGCGGCTCGGTGCCGAGCTGACCGTGCTGGACACGCCGGTCCTGGCCGAGGTGCTCTACCAGCGCAGGCGGCCCGCGCTCGTCGTGGGCTGCTTCTCCACGGCGCTGCTGACGGCCTCCGCCTTCTACGGTCTGCCGACCGCCCGCGTCGGCACGGACCTGCTGCTGGAGCGCCTGACCCCGTACCAGAACAGCAACCGGGTGCCGGTCACCCTCGTCGACGCGCTGGTCCCGGATCTGGCGGACGAGCCGGGCACGGTGCCGGTCCCGGCGCACGTCAACGGGCTGCTCAGCGCGGTCGGTTACGCGATGCAGCACCAGATCTACCCGGATCTGCGCCCGGTCGCCGAGCGCTACCTCGCCGCGCATCTGGACGAGCGCACCTGGCGGTACTTCAAGCGCCGTCGGCTGACCGCGCTCGCGCTGCCCGGCGCGCTGCCGTCCCAGCTGTCGTTCATTCCGCGCAACGCGGCCGTGCGCAGGGTCGCGCGGCGCGCGCGGGCGATGCAGCGGCGTCTGAAGAAACGGGCCGCTTTCGGATGACCGCTCAGCTCCCGGCCGAGGCGCCGCCGCCCGCTGCGGCCCCCGGCTCTTCCTCTGCGTCCGTGTCCGCGCTGTTCACCCGGCCCGACCTCGCCGTGCCGGGTGTACGGAACGGCGCGGCGGCCCCGCCCGGCAAGAAGTCCCGTGGCGTACCGCGCCTGCGCGCCCTCGACGGGCTGCGGCTGTGCGCCGCCCTCATGGTCGCCGCGTACCATCTCGGCGGCCGGGGCGGCGAGATAGGCCAGGCGTGGGGCAGTTCTCCGGCACGCCAGTTCCCGTCGCTGCACAGCGTGTTCGCGTACGGCTGCCTCGGCGTCCAGATCTTCTTCGTCATCAGCGGGTTCGTCATCTGCATGAGCGGCTGGGGGCGTTCGCTGCGCTCCTTCATCGCCTCCCGCGTCTCGCGCCTGTATCCGGCGTACTGGGTGGCGGTTCTGCTGGTCACGGCCGTGTTCGCGCTGCCGTGGGTGGCGTTCAAGGCGCTGGGGCCCAGCGATGTGCTGACGAACCTGACGATGCTCCAGCAGCCGCTGGGTGCGAAGCGGGTGCTGGGTGTGTGCTGGACGCTGTGGGCGGAGATGCGGTTCTACGCGCTGTTCGCGCTGTGCGTGGTGCTGCCGGGCGCGACGCGCCGCCGGGTGGTGCTGTTCTGTGCGGGCTGGACGCTGGCGGCGGCGCTGGCGCAGGCCACGCACCTTCCGGCGCTGGATGTGGTCCTGATGCCGCAGTACGCGCCGTTCTTCATCGGCGGTATCGGCTGCTACCTGCTGCACCGCTACGGCGGGCGTGACCCGGTGGCGTGGGCGGTGGTGGGTGTCAGCTGGCTGTCCGGCCAGCACTTCGCGGTGGCCGGGCTGTGGCATCCGCCGTCCCCGGGTGCCTTCTCCTACCGCTCGTCGCTCGTCATCATCGCGATCGTCACGGTGGGTTTCGCGCTGGTGGCGGCCATCGCGCTGGGCCGGATGCGGTGGGCGAACTGGCGCTGGCTGACGGTGGCCGGGGCGCTGACGTACCCGTTCTACCTCGTCCACGAGCACCTGGGCTGGGTGGTCGTGCAGGGGCTGCACGGTGGCCTGCGGCTACCCGCGTACGCGACGTTCGTCCTGACGCTGGCGCTGATGCTGGCACTGGCGTGGGTGCTGCACCGGTGGGTGGAGCGCCCGCTGACGCCCGTACTGAGGCGGGCGATCGACCCGCGGCCGCGACGCTGAGGCCGGGGCGCTGAGGCCGGAGCGCTGAGGCCAGAGCGCTGAGGCCGGGGCGTGCGGGGCACGCCCGTACGCCCCGGTCTACCGGCCGTGCAGCAGCGTGGCCTCGATGCCCGCGATGACGGCGCGCAGGCCGTCGTCGAAGCCGTCGGCGATGTTGCCGAACATCTCCGCCCCGGCCGCGGCCGTGAGCGGGTAGTCGGCCCCTACGCTCCGCATCCGTTCCTCCTGGTCGTACGCCGGGTCGCGGCGCGGGTCGCCGGGCACCGGGAAGACGGACTGTTCCTCGATCACGTAGCCGATGGTGTAGGCGTACGTGGTGAACCAGGCGCGCGCGGCCCGCTCCGGCGTGAACCCGGCGTCTCCCATGGCGGCCAGCAGGGACTCCATCGGCCGCAGCAGCGACTGGTCGCCGAGCCGGGTACCGCCGAAGACCTTGCCGCCGTCGCGGTAGCCGAGCAGGGTGTGCCGGGTCTGCCGGCACGACTCGGTGAGCATGGCCCGCCAGTCGCCGCCCCCGTGGCCGTCACCGGCCTCGGCGGCCGGCTCGGTCATCCGCCGGAGCAGCGCGGTGGCCATCTCGTCCAGCAGTTCCTGCTTGTTCTTGAAGTGCCAGTAGAGCGCGGGCGCCTGGACGTCCAGCTCCTTGGCGATACGGCGCAGCGTGAGCCCTTCGAGGCCGACGTCGTTCAGCAGCCGCAGGGCGGTCTCCGCCACCAGTTTCCGGTCGAGTCTCGTAGCCACGTTGACAACTTAACACCGTTAAGCGCATGCTCGGAAGCAGCTGACTTAACGA
The DNA here is from genome assembly GCF_001905005.1 of Streptomyces sp. CB02923. Classification (GTDB taxonomy): domain Bacteria; phylum Actinomycetota; class Actinomycetes; order Streptomycetales; family Streptomycetaceae; genus Streptomyces. The sequence goes on from NZ_LWKZ01000001.1 coordinate 1,031,211, forward strand.
CGTTAAGGAGACATCATGGCCGGCACCGACGCCCTGCCCGGACACGTGGACGTACTGATCTCCGGCGCCGGGCCGACGGGCCTGGCCCTCGGCCTCGACCTCGCCCGGCGCGGCGTGCGCGCCCTCGTCCTGGAGCGCCAGGACCGGCTGGCGCCCGGCACCCGCGGCAGCGGCGTCCAGCCCCGCACCCAGGAGGTGTACGAGGACTTCGGCGTGCTCGACGCCGTCCGGGAGGCCGGCGGGACGTACCCGCCGCAGGGAATCTGGTCGGACGACCGCATGGTCGACGAGCGGGTGATGGTCGAGCCCGGCGAGCCGACGGCGGCCGCTCCGTACGCCACCATGCTGATGCTCCCGCAGTGGCGGAACCTGGAGATCCAGTACGCACGGCTGACCGGGCTGGGCGGCGAGGTGGCGTTCGGCGCGGACCTGGAGTCGTTCACCCAGGACGCGGACGGCGTCGAGGCCCGCGTCGTACACGCCGACGGCACCGCCCGTACGGTGCGCGCCTCCTACCTCGTCGCGGCCGACGGCGGGCGCAGCGCGATCCGCAAGGCGCTCGGCGTCACCATGACCGGCCAGTCCGTCGCGCCCTACCCGATGCTCCTCGCCGACATCCGCCTCGACGGGCTGGACCGGAACCACTGGCACATGTGGGGGGAGTTCCGGGCCACCGACTTCGTCTCGCTGCTCGCGCCGGCGAAGTACGACTACTTCCTGCTCATGGCGGGCTTCATGGACCCGGACACCGTGCCGGACACCTCGCCCGACGGCGTGCGCAAGCTCATAGCGGAGCGCACCCATCTCTCCCTCGACCAGCTGGGCGAGGTGCTGTGGTCCTCCTCCTTCCGGCCGAACGCCGCCCTGGCGGACCAGTTCCGGGTGGGCCGGGTCTTCCTCGCGGGCGACGCGGCGCACGTGCACTCCCCCGCGGGCGGCCAGGGTCTGAACACCAGCGTCCAGGACGCCTACAACCTCGGCTGGAAGCTGGGCCAGGTCATCCGCCACGGCGCGCCGGACTCCCTCCTCGACAGCTACGAGGCCGAGCGGCTGCCGGTCGCCGAGAGCATCCTGGACACCAGCACCCGGCTGCACCGTTCGGGCGACATGCGGCGCGGCAGCGACCTGCACCAGATGGGCGTCGGCTACCCGGACGGGCCGCTCGCCACCGAGCGGCGCACCGGCCTCGCCGACGGCGGGCTGCGCGCCGGCAACCGCGCCCCCGACGCGCCCTGCACCACCCCCGACGGCACCCCGCGCCGCCTCTTCGACGTCTTCCAGGGCCCGCACTTCACCGTCCTGGCCGTCGGGGACGTCGAGCTCCCGGCGATCGACGGCGAGATGATCCGTACGTGCCGCGTCGGCGGCCCGGCCCCCGACCTGCTCGACTCCGAGGGCCACGCCCGGGACGCGTACGGCGAGGGCCTGTTCCTCGTCCGCCCCGACGGCTACGTGGCGTACGCCGCCGACGACGCCTCCGGCCTGCCGGACGAGCTGGTCCGGTACGGCGTCCTCATGGCTGCGGCACGCTAGAGGCAGCCTGCCCGGCGCCCTTCTCCGAGGGGTGCCGGGCGCCCTCCCCCGGCTCGGTCAGTGTCCGCGCGACGAGCCACGCCACGACGCACAGCGCGACCAGCGGCAGCAGGGCCGTCCGCAGGCCCGTGGTGTCGGCGAGGGCGCCGATGGCCGGGGTGGCGATGCCGCCGACGCTGACGGCGAGGCCCAGGGTGACGCCGCTCGCGGTGCCCATGCGGTTCGGCAGCAGGTCCTGGCCGAGGGTGATGTGCAGGGAGAACGGTACGTACAGGGCCGTGGCCGTCAGGGCGGCGAAGACGTACAGCGCGGGGCCGGGGACCAGGACCAGCCCGGCGACGGCCGGGACGGTGGCCGCGTAGGCGATCCGTACGGTACGGACCCGGCCCCAGCGGGACGCCAGCCGCCCGCCGAGCACGGTGCCCACCGCGCCGCCCGCGAAGAGCACGAACAGGGCGGCCGTACCCGCGGCGGCGCCACCGCCCACCCGCTGCTCGGCGTAGACGGCGATGAAGGCGCTCAGGCCCACGAAGACGACGGAACGGCAGACGATGACGGCCGTCAGCCGCAGGAACTCCGGCCAGTTGTCGCGGCCCGGCCGCGCCGCGGCCCTGGCCACGGCCGACCGCGACGCCAGGCGGCGGATCACCGGAGCGGTGAGCAGGACACCGGCCACCGCGGGCACCGCCAGCCACGGCGACGCGCTCAGGGAGCCCGCGGAGAGCAGCGGGCCGACGGCGGCCGGGGCGAGGGCGAAGCCGATGTTGCCGCCGAGGGAGTACCAGCCCATGGCGACGTGGCTGCCGCCGCTCGCGACGCGGGCCAGCCGCGCGGACTCCGGGTGGTAGGCGGCCACGCCGGCCCCCGCGAGGGCGACGGCGACGCAGGTCGGGCCGTACGAGTCGCCGAGCCCCGACAGGGCGATGCCGAGACCGGCGCAGAGGGTGCTCACCGGGATCAGCCAGGGCATCGTCCAGCGGTCGGTGAGCGAGCCGAACAGGGGCTGCACGAGGGAGGAGAGGAGGGTGGCGGCCAGCACGATGCCGGAGGCGGCGGCGTAGCCGTAGTGGCGTTCGGCCACCAGGAAGGGCACCAGGGCCGGGACGGCACCCTGGTAGAAGTCCACCGCCGCGTGTCCCACGGACATCATCGCGACCGGCCGCCGGGGAGCGGTCACCTGCTTGGTTGTCATGTATCGATCGTGGTGACCGCACCCGGTGGCAGGCTTCCCATAAGCTGCCACGTCATGCCGGTTTTCCGCCAACACCCGCCGCACGTCACGACCGTCACCCGCTTCCTGCCGCAGGGCTCGGAGGTGACGGCCCACGCGCACGACGTCCACCAGATCGTCTACGCGGGGCGCGGCGTGCTCACCGTGACCACGGACGCCGGGAGCTGGGTGGCGCCGGCCACCCGCGCGATCTGGATCCCGGCCGGGACGGTGCACGAGCACCGGGCACACGGGGACACCGACCTGCACACCGTCGGCGTACCCCTGGACGCCGACCCGCTGGGGCTGGACCGGCCCGCCGTCCTGGCGGTCGGCCCGCTGCTGCGCGAGCTGATCATCACGTACAGCGGTACGGGCAGCCGCCGTACGGCGGAGGCGCGGCGCCTGCTGGCCGTACTCCTCGACCAGCTGCGCCACGCCCCGCTCCAGGCCCTGCACCTGCCCAGGGCCCGCGACCCGCGCCTGGCGGCGGTCTGCGCGGCGCTGCGCTCGGACCCGGCCGACCCGCGTCCGCTCGCCGCGCTGGGGGCGGCGGCCGGGGCGAGCGAGCGGACCCTGGCCCGCCTCTTCCGCGCCGAACTGGGCATGACCTTCCCCCAGTGGCGTACGCAGCTGCGCCTGCACCACGCGCTGGTGCTGCTGGCGCAGGACGGCCCGGCGCTGCCCGTGACCTCGATCGCGCACCGCTGCGGCTGGGCCTCGGCCAGCGCCTTCATCGACGCCTTCCGCCGGTCGTTCGGGCACACGCCGGGCGCCCACCGGGCCCTGGCCGGCCGCGCTACAACACCAGCGACAGCAGCAGCACGCACACGATCCCGACGACGGAGATCAGCGTCTCCATGAGCGACCAGGTCTTGAGCGTCTGGCCGACGTTCATGCCGAAGTACTCCTTCACCATCCAGAAGCCCGCGTCGTTGACGTGGCTGAAGAACAGCGAACCGGCGCCGACGGCGAGGACGAGCAGGGCGGTGTGGGTGGTGGACATGTCGGCGGCGAGCGGTGCCACCAGGCCCGCGGCGGAGATGGTGGCCACCGTCGCCGAACCGGTCGCGAGCCGGATCGCGACGGCGATCAGCCAGGCCAGCAGCAGCGTGGAGATGTTCCAGTCCTTGGAGAGCTCCAGGATCATCTGGCCGACGCCCGCGTCCACCAGGGTCTGCTTGAAGCCGCCGCCCGCGCCCACGATCAGCAGCACGCCCGCGATGGGGGCGAGGGACTTCTCGACGGTGGTGGCGATCCGGCCCTTGGTGAAGCCGGCCGACCGGCCCAGCGTGAACATGGCGACGATGACGGCGGTGAGCAGCGCGATCAGCGGGGAGCCCACCACGTCGAAGACGCGCTGGACGGTGGTCTCCTTGTCGTCCACGACGACGTCCACCAGGGCCTTGGCCAGCATCATCACGACGGGCAGCAGCACCGTGGCGACGGTGATGCCGAAGCCGGGGCGCTTGTCCAGCTCGCCGGAGGCCCGCTCGGGAATCATCTTCTCCGGCGGGCGGATGTCCACCCAGCGGGCGGCGTAGCGGGAGAACAGCGGCCCGGCGACGATCGCGGTGGGGATGGCGACGACCACGCCGAGCGCCAGGGTGACGCCCAGGTTGGCGTCGAGCGCGTCGATGGCGGCCAGCGGGCCGGGGTGCGGCGGGATCAGGCCGTGCATGACGGACAGGCCGGCCAGCGCCGGGATGCCGATGCGCATCAGGGAGAAGTTGCCGCGCTTGACGACCAGCAGCACCACCGGGATCAGCAGCACGATGCCGACCTCGAAGAAGATCGGCAGGCCGACGATGCCCGCGATCAGCACCATCGCCCAGGGCATGACGCGCCCGCTGGCCTTCGCCAGGATCGTGTCGACGATCTGGTCGGCGCCGCCGGAGTCGGCGAGCAGTTTGCCGAGGATCGCGCCGAGCGCGATCAGGATGCCGGTGCCCGCGACGGTGCTGCCGAGGCCGGACGAGAAGCTGGCGATGGCCTTGTCCAGCGGTGCGCCCGCCACGGCTCCCAGCACCAGCGAACCGATGATCAGGGACAGGAAGGCGTGCAGCTTGAACTTGGTGATGAGCAGGACGATGACGGCGATGCCCGCGAGGACGGCGATGCCGAGCTGCGCGTGACCGGCCGAGGTGATCGGCTCGGTCGCGTCCGCTGCCAGCATCTCGACGCTGAGATGTGTCACGGCTGTTCCCTAAGGGGTGCTGGTGCTGGTTGTGGTGGTGGCCCTGCGGTTACGCGGGGGCGGACCGGTCGTGGGGGCCCTGCGTTACGCGGGGGCGGACCGGCCCGTGTCGTAGCGGCGCAGCGCGGTCGCGGCGCGGTCGGCGATCTCCTGCGGGGTGCCGGACACGTCGACGGCGACGCCCGCCTCGTCCGCGCCGAGCGGCTCCAGGGTGGCGAACTGGGAGTCCAGCAGCGCGGTGGGCATGAAATGGCCCTTGCGCTCGGCCATCCGGGACTCGATCAGCGACCGGTCGCCCGTCAGGTGCAGGAAGACGACGCCGGGCGCGGCGGCCCGCAGGCGGTCGCGGTAGGCGCGCTTGAGCGCCGAGCTGCTGACGACGCCGCCCCGGCCCGCCCGGTCGTGGGCCCAGGCGCCGATGGCGTCGAGCCACGGCCACCGGTCGGCGTCCTGGAGCGGGGTGCCGGCCGACATCTTGGCGATGTTGGCCGGGGGGTGGAAGTCGTCGCCCTCCGCGTAGGGGACATCGAGGCCTGCGGCCACCAGCGGACCGATCGTGGTCTTGCCGGTGCCGGCCACGCCCATCACGACGATGACGTGGGGGGTGCTCATCCCGTGTACCTCGCTGTCCTCTTTGACATCGGTCTGTCGCCCCACTGAAACCCATGGGATACGACGTATTCAAGCCTCTGTGACGTAAAAGTCATACTTAAAAGCGGACCTCTCGAAGGAACGTAGGCTGATCCCATGGAGAACCAGGGGGCGGGGCAGGGGCTGCACGCGCGGGTACTGGAGTCCCTGGGACCCGCCATCACCGCGGGTGAGTACCCGCCGGGCACGGTCTTGCGCACCGACGCGCTCGAAGAACGTTTCGACGTGTCCCGAACGGTCATCCGCGAGGCGATACGGGTCCTGGAATCCATGCAGCTGGTCGCCTCCCGGCGCCGCGTCGGCGTGACCGTGCGCCCCACCGAGGAGTGGAACGTCTACGACCCGCGCGTCATCGGCTGGCGGCTGGCCGGTCCCGACCGCCCCCGGCAGCTGCGGTCCCTGACCGTGCTGCGCTCCGCCGTCGAACCGGCCGCCGCCGGTCTGGCCGCCCGGCACGCCACCCCCGCGCAGTGCGCCGAGCTGACCGGGCACGCCATGGGCATGGTCGCCACCTCGCGCGGCCAGCAGCTCGACGCGTACCTGGTGCACGACGTGTCCTTCCACCGCGTCGTGCTCACCGCGTCCGGCAACGAGATGTTCGCCCGGCTCGGCGACGTGGTGGCCGCGGTCCTCACCGGCCGCACCCACCACCACGTCATGTTCACCGACCCCGACCCGGCCGCGGTGACCCTGCACGTCCAGGTCGCCGAGGCGGTACGGGTCGGCGACGCGGAGCGCGCCGAAGCGCTGACCCGCGAGATCACCGCCGGCGCCATGGCCGAACTGGACGTCCTCGCACCGTAGTTGCGCGCGGCCACGGCACCGTGCCGTGGTCCCCCGTACGGGAATTCGTGGCCGACCGCTGAATTCCCGTCCCGTACGGCGGATGATCTCGTGGTGATCCCCTGCGTGCGGGAGGCGCGCCGCCGTCAGGCCCCGTAGGCGTTCTGCTCCGCGAACCGCCGCGCGAGGGCCGTCAGGAGTTCCGGGGCGTCGTCGCGCGGCAGCACCGCCTCGATCAGCACCAGCTCGTCCGGCGTACGGGCGGCCAGCGCGAGCGCGTCGGCCAGCTCGGCGGGGGTCTCCACCCGCACCGCGACCGTGCCGGGACCGGCGCCGAAAGCGGCGGGCAGGGCGGTGTAGTCCCAGGCGGCGATGTCGTTGTACGAGGCGGTGGCGCCGTGGATGGCGCGCTCGACGGTGTAGCCGTCGTTGTTGACGACCACGACCACCGGCGCCGCGCCGTACCGGGTCATGGTGCCCAGTTCCTGCGCGGTGAGCTGGAGGGAGCCGTCTCCGATCACCAGCACCGAACGCCGGTCCGGCGCGGCCAGCCCGGTGCCGAGGGTGGCGGGCAGGGTGTACCCGATCGACCCCCACAGCGGCTGGCCGACGAAGCGGCCGTCCGCGGGCAGCGGCACTTCCTGGGCGCCGTAGAACGCGGTGCCCTGCTCGGCGACGAGCACACTGCCGACGGGCAGGAACGCGCCGATGGCGGACCACAACTGACGCTGCGTCAGTCCACCTGTCCCCGCACCCGACCCCGTCGCGGCGTCCGCGGGGGCGGCGGGCTCGCCGTACCCGTCGGGCTCCGGCAGCTCCGCGCCCCGCAGCAGCCCGGCCAGCCCGGCGACGGCCTCGGCCATGGCGATCCCGCCGTACACCCCGCGTCCCGCCGCCGCCCGCCCCGGACGCAGCTCGATGGTCCGCTCCGGGGTGAAGTGATGGCTGAAGCCGCCGGTGACGCTGTCCGAGACCGGGGCTCCGGCCAGGATCAGGCAGTCCGCGTCCTCGACGGCCGCCCTGGCCCGCTTGTCGCTGATCTCTCCGGTGTAGGCGCCGACGAAGCCGGGCGCGGTCTCGTCCAGCACGCCCTTCCCGCTGGAGAACGCGGCGGCCCGGACCGGCGCGGCGGCGAGCAGGTCGCGCAGCGGCCCGCGCAGCCGGAACCGCTCGGCCTCGTGCCCCGCCAGCACGGTGACGCTGCGCGCCCCGTCCAGCATCCGCGCGCAGCTCGCGAGGAAGTCCCGCAGCAGCCCGGGATCGGCCGGTTCGTCCGGCACGACCAGCGGCCCGGCGGGCTCCGGAACCCGGGCCAGCACGACATCGGTGGGCAGATTCAGGTGAACCGGCTTGCTGTGCCGGTACATGGCCCGCAGTACGCGGTCGATCTCCGCCGGGGCGTTCTCCGCGGTCAGGTCGGCGCGGGCCACCGTCACCTCGGCGAACATCCGGCCGAAGTGCCCGTATTCGCCGTCCATCAGGGTGTGGTGCACGGGGCGGCCGGCCGCGGCGACCGCGGTGGCGGGCATACCGGTGACGGCGACGACCGGCACCGATTCGGCGTACGCGCCGGCGATGCCGTTGACGGCCGACAGTTCGCCGACGCCGAAGGTCGTGACGAGGGCGGCGGCGCCGCGCAGCCGGGCGTAGCCGTCGGCGGCGTAGGCGGCGTCGAGCTCGTTGCAGGTGCCGACCCAGGTGAGGCCGGGGAAGGCGGTCACCTGGTCGAGGAAGCCGAGGTTGTAGTCGCCGGGCACGCCGAAGAGGTGCTCGACGTCCAGCTCGCGCAGACGGCGGAGCAGGTAGTCGGCGACGGTGATACGGGGGGTCGCGGCCCGGGGGGTGGTGGCCTGCGGGCCGATGTCCGAGGGGGTGTCCGACATCGCGGTTACCGGCCTTTCTTCACGCGTAAACGTTTTAGGTCAAGTTGGTTGACCCAAGTCGCGAGCGTACGGAACCCCGGGATAAAATGTCAACATGCTTGACCCTAATCGTCCGGACACCTTCGACCGCGATTTCACCCTCTTCTACTTCGCCTACCGCGCCTTCACCGGAGCGGCCGACGAAGCCCTGACCGAACAGGGCATGGGCCGCGCCCACCACCGCGTCCTGACGTTCCTCGCGCACTCCCCCGGCATGAGCGTCGGCGAGCTGTGCCAGGCGCTCGCGCTCACCAAACAGGCCATCAACGGGCCGCTGCGCAAGCTGAGCGACGAACAGCTGGTGCGGGTGACACCGGGGGCGCGGGACCGCCGCCGTAAGGAACTCCACCTCACCGAGCGCGGCGCGGAGCTGGAACGCAAGCTCCACGAGCGTCAGCGCGCACTGTTCGCCGCCGCGCTGGAGGAGGCCGGACCGGAGGCGGCCGAGGGGTGGCGCCGCGTGCTCAGGCCCTTGGCCGGGCGGGAGTGGGAGGCGTTCGCGGCGTCCGCGGCGGAGCGTCGCGCGTCGCAGGCGGACCGGCCGTAACGGCGCGGCCTGCCGCTCAGAACAGGGGCTGCTGCCCCGGGAACGGAGGCTCCTCCGGGTCGAACAGCCGTTCCGCGGGAGCCATCATCGGCGCGATGCGGCGGGAGCCGGGACACGAGACGAGTTCCAGCACGGTGCGGCGGCCCGGCGGGTCGTGGCGGGCGTAGCGTCCGCCTACGACGGCGATCTCTCGGTTGCATACGGGGCACGGGCGACGCGGTGACATCTGGTCATTGTCCCCCGGAGCGGCCGGGCGTACCGCGCACGGGGGCATCGCACCCCGCGGGAGGAGTGCGCATCCCGCGCTGCGCACGGCGGGGGCCGGGCGGGGGCGTGCGCCGCGGGTGTGCGCCCTCTGACGGCGTCATGCCCCCTCACCCCCGGGTGTCCTTAGTTTCGTGTCGTCGCGGCACTGGGAATCCAGTTCCTGGAAGAGGCCGGTGTCACCACGGGGGTGACGCCATGACACGGATGCGGAAGGGACACGGCGTGCGCAAGGGACAGGCGGTGGCCACCGGGCTGCTGGTGCTGGCCGTGACGACCGGCTGCAAAACCATCACGATCACCCCGAACGGCGGACTCTCGCCATCGGCCCCCTCGGCCTCCGCGCCGGGGCGCGCGGAGGCGTTTCCCGCGCAGACGGCGGACAAGGCGCCCCCCAGACGCGCCCGCGCGACCAAAGCGCCGCGCCGGACGGCCAAGCCGGTCCTCGCCCGCGGCGCCCGCGGCCCGAAGGTGCGCGAACTACAGGCCCGCATGGCCCAGTTGTCACTCTTCCGCCGTAAGCCCACCGGTTTCTACGGACGGCAGACCGCCGCCTCCGTGTCGGCCTTCCAGCGCCGGCGGGGTCTGCGGCGTACGGGCACCGTGGACCGCGCGACCTGGAACGCCCTGGTCTCGCGCACACGCCCACCCACCCGCGCCCAGCTGCACCCGCCCGCCAAGAAGACCGCGAAGAAGCCGGTCGGGAAGCCCCCCAGGAAGCCGGCCGTCAGGCGTGACCGCCGCTGCATGACGGGGCGCGTCCTGTGCATCAGCAAGCGGAGCAACACGCTCGCGTGGATGGTGAACGGCAAGGTGCGCTCGGCGATGGACGTCCGTTTCGGCGCGCAGTACACGCCGACCCGGGAGGGCACGTTCCGGATCGCGTTCAAGAGCCGTCGCCATGTCTCGTCGATCTATCACACGCCGATGCCGTACGCGATGTTCTTCAGCGGCGGCCAGGCCGTCCACTACTCGGCCGACTTCGCCGCCCACGGCTACCGCGGCGCCTCCCACGGCTGCGTAAACGTCCGCGACAGAACCAAGGTGGCCACCCTCTTCCAAGAGGTAAAACCCGGCGACAAGGTAGTCATCTACAAATAACCCACCAAGCCCACTCAATCCCACGCCGCCCCCCACCCACCCCCGCAGTAACCCCAGCCATCAATTGCGCACCCCCCACCCACCGCAACCAGATCCGCGAGAGCGGCGCCGGCTTAGGCGCAAAGAGGGGCGCGGGCAGGGCCGGGGGAACGTGCCCCGCCCGCGCCAGGTGCGACGAGCCGTTGGTACGGGGGGAACCCCGGCTCGCGCGCAAGCCGATGACCAGTCGGCTTCACCACGTACTGCGCCGGGGGGCCGGAAAACGTCACACCGGTGCGATGAGGGGTGCTCCGGGGATGCGCAGCTCGTCGGGTGCGGCGGGGGTGGTGGTGACGGTGCCGGCGGGGTCGCGGGGGTAGGGGGCGGCGGTGCCTGCGGAGGGGGCGTATCCGTGGTGGTCGTCGTCCTCGTCGTCGCCCTTGCCGCCGTGGCCCTTGCCTCCGTGTCCGTGGCCGTGGCCGCCCTGGCCGTGGTTGCCGCGGCCGTCGCCGTCGTAGCGGCCGCCGCCCTGGGTGCCGTCCTGGGTGTGGGAGAGGTACTGGCGGCAGAAGGCGTGCACCTTTTCCGGGCCGCCTGCCGCGCGTTCCAGGCGGCGCAGTGTGTCCTGGTCGAGGACGGAGCGCTGGCCGGATTCGTAGGTGCGGCAGAACGCGACACCGAGCCGGCGCTTCTCCTTGTCGTCCGGCTTGCCCTTGGGGTCGTCGGGGCTGCTGTCGCCGTCTCCGGTGGTGCCGCCGCCGGTCGCGTCCTGGCCGGGGGTGTTCCGTCCGGCGCCGGGGGGCGGGGTGCCGCCGGTGCCGCCGTCGCTTCCGGTGTCGGTGATGAGGGGGTCGGGCCGGTCGGTGCCGGGGGCGGGGTCCGGCATCCGGGAGGCGCCGCCGGTGGCCGGGGCGGTGTCGTCGGTGGCGAGCGGGCCGGGGGTTTCGGCGGCGGAGACGCTGGTGGCGGGGGCCGGGCCGGTGGTGCTGCGGAAGGGGGTCGGCAGGACGCCCGTGCCGGCGGCCACGGCGACGCCGCCGAGCGCGCAGCCTGCCAGGGCGACCATGAATCCGCGGCGCAGCGGGCGTCCGAAGCGGCGGTGGGTGGCGGTTCCCGCGCCGCGGGGTGTGGGGGCGGCGTCCGCCGCGCGGGCGGCTGTGATGTCGGCGATGCCGGCCGCGGGGGCCGCGGCCGTCGCCGGGGCGGGGCCGCGTGCCTGTCTGAAGGCGGCGAGGGCGGCTTCCTCGCCGGGGAGCGGTGTGTCCCCGGCGGTGCTTCGGCCCGCCGTGGCGGCGGCGTGGAGCAGGGCGGTGAGTTCCGCGGCGCCGGTGCCGTCCGGGGAACCGGCCGGTTCGCCGCGCAGCAGTCGCTCCGCGGCCTCCTCGTCGAGCCAGTCGTACCGGTCGTCGGCCATCACATGTCCTTCTGCGTTCGTGCGGCCGTTTCCGTCACACCCGGTACGTACGATTCCGCCGCGCTCTCACCTCGTCCGGTGCCCTGTGCGGGCACTCCTTCCATGGGCGCTCCCACAGGCCCGTCGTCGCCGCCGGCTCCGAGGAGGTCGGCCAGCCGCCGCAGTCCGCGGTGTGCGGCGGTCCGTACGGCGCCGGGCCGTTTGCCCAGCACTCCCGCGGCGCTCTTGGCGTCCAGGCCCACCACCACGCGCAGTACGACGGCTTCGGCCTGGTCCTGCGGGAGCCGTGAGATGAGGCGGAAGGTGTGGCCGGTACCGAGGGCTTCCATGGCCTCGTCGGCGGTGTCCGAGGCGCCCGGCCGGTCGGTCAGCTCGGTCTCGTCGCCGCCGACGGCGGGGCGGCGGCCGCGCATCCGTATGTGATCCAGGGCCCGGTTGCGGGCTATGCGTGCGGCCCAGCCCCGGAACCGGTCGGCGTCGCCGCTGAAGCGGGGCAGGTCGCGGGTGATCTGGAGCCATGCTTCGGAGGCCACGTCCTCGGCATCCGCTTCGCCCACCAAGGTCCGTACATATCCGATAAGCCGGGGATGCACGGCACGGTAGACGGTACGGAACGCCGCCTCGTCGCCGCCCTGCGCCGCCTGTACGGCGACCGTCAGCCGGCTGTCGTCCGGCTGAGTGTCGTCCCCTCGCACGGGTCCATCCTGTCGCACGCGGAAAGTCCGCCGCCCGGTCCTCGCTGATTCGCTGTTCTCGGGCACCGCGGGTACTCCTGGTAACCCGTGTGTCCCCGCTGACGGTAACCCGGCCGCCCGCGCACCGGGCACCCGGGCTGCCTGCCGACCTGCCCCTCCGCACCGGCGGGAGGTGCGTACGGCCACCGCGCCGGGCGGCGCGGACCCGCACGCTACGGCCAGGGCGCACCCCGCGTCCAGAGCGCACCCGCACCGGGCCGGGCGCCGGGCGCGCGGCGTGTGCCGTGCCGCGGCCCGCACCCCGTGTGACGCTTTCGCGGCACATGGCGCTGTAAGGATCAGGGGCCCTTGACCGGGCTCCCCTGGAACGACGGCCGGGGCCTCTCCTGTGGGGGGTGGCGGCCCCGGTCGTCCCCTTCTCGCCGCGTCCGGCCCTGGCCGCTCAGACCTGGTTGGCCAGTTTTTTGAAGTCCGCCCAGGACAGGGCCGGATCGCGGCGGTCCCAGACCTTCTGCGCGAGCGCGCGCAGCGGCATCCGGATGCCGTCGGCCACCTGCTGCTGCGTCTGCTTGCCCGCCAGGTCGCACCACACCGCCAGACGCGCCCCGAGCACCCGGTCGGGGCCGGACAGCGACTCCGGCACGGCCTTGGTACCGCGCAGCACCCCGGGCGTCCACTGCGTGTAGATCCGTTCGCCGGTCGGGTACGGCATGTTGTTGGGCTCGCCGAGCACGTAGTAGAGGTACTCGTCGTTGAGGTTGACGACCGTGCGCTTCTCGCGCAGGTATTCGTCCGGTTCGCGGGCGCCGATCTCCTTGCCGGTCCAGTAGGCGACGGTGCGGCCGGAGTCCGGTGCGACGTCCGTGTCGCGGAAGTAGCCGTCGTTCCAGGCCTCGACCTGCTGGGCCCCGGCGGCCCGCACGGTCTTGTCCCGGTCGTTGAGCCAGCCGGTGGCCAGGTCCTCGATCGTGCCGCCGTCGCCGTACTTCTCCCGGGCGGCGCGGGCCAGCTGCGGGTAGTTCGCGGCGGGGTCCCGGTCGGCCAGCGCGCGGTACTCGTCGCCGCCCAGGTGCCAGTGCTTGCCGGGGAAGAGCGGGGCGTATTCGCGCAGCAGGTCGTCCACGATCTCGGCGGCGCCGGGCTGTGAGATGTCCATCGCGCCGCTCTGGGTCCGGCCGTCGGCGGAGCGCAGCTGGAGGTCGGGGTGGGCTTTCAGGACGGCGCCGAGGTGGCCGGGCGAGTCGATCTCCGGGATGACGGTGATGTGCAGGCCGCGGGCGACGTCGACGAGGTGACGCACCTGGTCCTTGGTGAGGTGGTCCTCGGAGACGATCTCCGGGTGCTTCTCGCTCTCGATGCGGAACGCCTGGTCGTCGGAGAAGTGCAGCTGGAGCTGGTTGAGCTTGAGGCCCGCCAGGTCGCGGATGCGGTCCTCGATCCACTGCACGTCGAAGTGCTTGCGCGCGATGTCCAGCATGAAGCCGCGCTGCGCACGGTCCGGGCGGTCCTCGACGGTTCCTTCGGGGACGCCGCCGGAGGCCCGTACGGACTGCAGAACGGTGCGGGTGCCGTTGAAGATGCCCGCGTCGGTGGGGGCGGTGAGGGTGAGGCGGGTGCCGCGGGCGGTGAGGGTGTACGCCTCCTCGGCGGTGTCGTAGACCGGTGCGTTGTCGGCGCGCCGGGCGGCGTCCTCGCCGCCGGACAGCCGCAGCTCGACGTCGCCGGGCCGGACGGGCTGCTTGCCCCAGACCGTGCGCAGGCCGCCCAGTTCCCGGGCGAACCGCCGGGCCTCGTCGGCGAGCGGACTCTTCTCGCCCGCGGGCACCACGACGCGGGCCTGTTTGGCGGGCCGCCAGCCGCGTCCGTCGGCGGCGCTGAATTTCTGTACGGCGGGCACGGTGCGGGGCGGGCCCTGCACCGGGTCCCAGGTGGGGGTGGGGGCGGCGGAGGCGCTGCCGCCGTCGCCCTTCGGCGGGGTGCGGCCGTCCGAGCAGCCCGCGACGGCCAGTGCCGTGAGGGCGGCCGTCACTCCTGCGGTGATGCTCGTGGCCAGTTTTCCGGTCCTCATATACGCAAAACCTCCCTTTCCGGGGCGAAGGTATTGCCAGGTGACAGACGTTCACGTCTAGTACGCGCGCGAAAGCTCTCTCATTCGGGTGAAATTCGTGCATCCATCGGACAGTGCTCGACAGACGTCGTTACGGTGGCGTCTCAACCCGTTCACCCCTCCCGGGGCCCACGGCCCCCCGCGCATCCGCCGCGACCCCGCCGCTCCGGCGCCGCCCTGATCAGCGTTCTCCGCCCCGAGGAGCCCATGCAGCCCAGCGATACCCCGGCCGCCCCGCCGACACCGCTGCGCACTCCCCGGCCCGCCACACCCTCCCAGAAGCTGCCGCCGCTGCCGCCACCGCCTCCCGGCAGCGCCGCCCCGGTCCGTACGACCGGCCTGGAACGCCTGAACGGCGCCGCCCCGGACACCGCCGAGGCGGCCCTGCTGACCTGCTGCGGCAGCCGCCGCTGGGCCCGCCGCCTGGCCGACCACCGCCCGTACCCGGATGTGGAGGCCCTGCTGGCCGCCGCCGACGAGGCCAGCTACGACCTGACCCCGGCCGACCTGGACGAGGCGCTGGCCGGGGAGACCGTCTCGCCGCAGCCGCTCGTCGGCGCGCGCGGGCCGGGCACGCTGGCGGCGCACACCGCGCTGCGCGCCGCGCACGCCGAGTACGAGCGCCAGTTCCGGCACGCCTTCGTCATCTGCCTGGACGGCTTCCGCGACACCGAACAGCTGAACGTGGTGCTCACCGCGATCCACGACCGGCTCGGCAACGCTTCCGAGGAGGAGCGGGCCATCGCCGCCGACGAGCTGCGCCGGATCGCGCGCGGACGGCTCGCCCAGCTCGTGGCGTCCCGCGCCTGAGCCCGGGGCCCGGGGCCGCCCGGCCCGGTCACCCGGCCGGGTGACCGGCCGGATCACCCCTCCGGAGCACCCGCCCCGTACCGCATCCGCCCCCGCCCGTACAGGGCCGACCCGCCCCCGGGGGATAGCCCGTACGTGCCTGTTTGATCACACCTGAGGACCCCGGCGGGAGGAACCGACAGTCCGTCGCTACGATGGCCAGGGCCGGTGGACCGTACCCGGCCGGGCCAGACCGACAGAGAAGCCGGCAGGCCCCAATCCCCGCTCCCGGAGGGTTTTTCCGTGCCGGCTGGAACGCTGTACCGCGGCCGGGAAGGCATGTGGTCCTGGGTGGCTCATCGAGTCACTGGCGTCCTCATTTTCTTCTTCCTGTTCGTGCACGTCCTCGACACCGCACTCGTCCGCGTCTCCCCCGAGGCCTATGACGACGTCGTTGCCACGTACAAGACGCCCCTTGTCAACGTGATGGAGTACGGCCTCGTGGCCGCCATCCTCTTCCACGCGCTCAACGGCCTCCGCGTGATCGCCGTCGACTTCTGGTCCAAGGGACCGAAGTACCAGAAGCAGCTGCTGTGGACCGTTGTCGGTGTGTGGGCCGTCCTGATGGCCGGCGCTTTCTACCCCGTGCTGCAGCACACGCTGCGCACGCTGTTCGGGAGCTGATGACGCGCGATGTCTGCTGAAACTCAATCCCCCGCAGGTCCCGCTGTGAACGACTCCGTGTCCTTGTACGACGTGGACAACCCGGCTCCCGTGATCGAGCCGCCCCGCAAGCGTACGAAGAAGACGCCCAAGACGACCCGTACGAACTTCGAGATGTACGGCTGGCTGTTCATGCGGCTGTCCGGCATCGTGCTGGTCGTCCTGGTCCTCGGCCACCTGCTGCTCCAGCTCGTGCTGGACGGCGGCGTCTCCAAGATCGGCTTCGCCTTCGTGGCCGGCCGCTGGGCCTCGCCGTTCTGGCAGGTCTGGGACCTGGTGATGCTGTGGCTGGCGATGCTGCACGGCGCCAACGGCCTGCGCACGGTCATCAACGACTACGCGCAGCGGGACAACACCCGCTTCTGGCTGAAGATGCTCCTGTACACCGCCACGGTGTTCACCGTCCTTCTGGGCACGCTGGTGATCTTCACCTTCGACCCGAACATCCGCTAGGCCCCGGGGCTGAGGTAACCGACTCATGAAGATCCACAAGTACGACACGGTCATCGTCGGCGCCGGTGGCGCGGGGATGCGCGCGGCCATCGAGTCGACCAAGCGCAGCCGCACCGCGGTACTGACGAAGCTGTACCCCACCCGCTCCCACACCGGCGCGGCGCAGGGCGGCATGGCCGCCGCCCTGGCCAATGTCGAGGAGGACAACTGGGAGTGGCACACCTTCGACACGATCAAGGGCGGCGACTACCTGGTCGACCAGGACGCCGCCGAGATCCTGGCGAAGGAGGCCATCGACTCGGTCCTCGACCTGGAGCGGATGGGCCTGCCGTTCAACCGCACCCCGAACGGCACCATCGACCAGCGCCGCTTCGGCGGCCACTCCCGTAACCACGGTGAGGCCCCGGTCCGCCGGTCCTGCTACGCCTCGGACCGCACCGGCCACATGATCCTCCAGACGCTGTACCAGAACTGCGTCAAGGAGGGCGTCGAGTTCTTCAACGAGTTCTACGTCCTGGACCTGCTGCTCCAGGACGTGGACGGCGTGCAGAAGTCCGCCGGTGTCGTCGCGTACGAGCTGGCGACCGGCGAGATCCACGTCTTCCAGGCGAAGGCCGTGATCTTCGCGTCCGGCGGCACCGGCAAGTTCTTCAAGGTGACCTCGAACGCGCACACCCTGACCGGTGACGGCCAGGCCGCCGCGTACCGCCGCGGGCTGCCGCTGGAGGACATGGAGTTCTTCCAGTTCCACCCGACCGGCATCTGGCGGATGGGCATCCTGCTGACGGAGGGCGCCCGTGGTGAGGGCGGCATCCTCCGCAACAAGGACGGCGAGCGCTTCATGGAGAAGTACGCGCCCGTCATGAAGGACCTCGCCTCGCGTGACGTCGTCTCGCGCTCCATCTACACGGAGATCCGCGAGGGCCGCGGCTGCGGTCCCGAGGGCGACCACGTCTACCTGGACCTGACCCACCTGCCGCCGGAGCAGCTGGACGCCAAGCTGCCGGACATCACCGAGTTCGCGCGTACGTACCTGGGCATCGAGCCCTACACGGACCCGATCCCGATCCAGCCGACCGCGCACTACGCGATGGGCGGCATCCCGACCAACGTCGAGGGCGAGGTGCTGGCCGACAACACCACCGTCGTGCCGGGCCTGTACGCCGCCGGCGAGGTCGCCTGCGTGTCCGTGCACGGCGCGAACCGCCTGGGCACCAACTCGCTGCTGGACATCAACGTCTTCGGGCGCCGGGCCGGCATCGCGGCGGCGGAGTACGCGGCGACCGCGGACTTCGTCGAGCTGCCGGAGGACCCGGCGCAGCTGGTCCAGGACCAGGTCGAGCGGCTGCGCTCGGCTTCGGGCAACGAGCGGGTCACCGAGATCCGCAAGGAGCTCCAGGAGACCATGGACGCCAACGTCATGGTGTTCCGCACCGAGCAGACGATCAAGACCGCGGTCGAGAAGATCGGCGAGCTGCGCGAGCGCTACCTGAACGTGTCCATCCAGGACAAGGGCAAGCGGTTCAACACCGACCTGCTGGAGGCCGTCGAGCTGGGCAACCTGCTCGACCTGGCCGAGGTGATGGCGGTGTCCGCGCTGGCCCGCAAGGAGTCCCGCGGCGGTCACTACCGCGAGGACTACCCCAACCGCGACGACGTCAACTTCATGCGGCACACCATGGCGTACCGCGAGGTGGCGGCAGACGGCGCCGAGTCGATCCGCCTCGACTACAAGCCGGTCGTCCAGACCCGCTACCAGCCGATGGAGCGTAAGTACTGATGAGCACCTCCACCCTCGAAAAGCACTCCAAGGCCCTGGACGCGGCCGAGGACGGCGCCTCGCACGCCATCACCATCACGCTGAGGGTCCGCCGGTTCAACCCGGAGGTCTCCGAGGACGCGAGCTGGCAGGACTTCCAGCTGGAGATGGACCCGAAGGAGCGCGTCCTGGACGCCCTCCACAAGGTCAAGTGGGAGCAGGACGGCACGCTGACCTTCCGCCGTTCCTGCGCGCACGGCATCTGCGGCTCCGACGCCATGCGGATCAACGGCAAGAACCGCCTGGCGTGCAAGACGCTGCTGAAGGACATCAACCCGGAGAAGCCCATCACGGTCGAGGCCATCAAGGGCCTGACGGTCCTCAAGGACCTCGTGGTGGACATGGAGCCGTTCTTCCAGGCGTACCGGGACGTGATGCCGTTCCTGATCACCAACGGCAACGAGCCGACGCGTGAGCGCCTGCAGACCGCCGAGGACCGCGAGCGCTTCGACGACACCACCAAGTGCATCCTGTGCGCCGCGTGCACGTCCTCGTGCCCGGTGTTCTGGAACGACGGCCAGTACTTCGGCCCGGCGGCGATCGTCAACGCGCACCGCTTCATCTTCGACAGCCGTGACGAGGGCGGCGAGCAGCGGCTCGAAATCCTCAACGACAAGGACGGCGTCTGGCGCTGCCGTACGACCTTCAACTGCACGGACGCCTGCCCGCGCGGTATCGAGGTCACCAAGGCGATCCAGGAGGTCAAGCGCGCGCTGATCACGCGTCGCTTCTGATCCCGGGGGCGCCGCCGGTTCTCCTGCGGCGCCCGTCCTCAGAACCTGGTTCCGGTCAGTGACCCGAACCGGGTCTGGAAGCCGCGAAGGGCTCCGCTCCCGTACGTACGGAGGCGGAGCCCTTCGGCATGTCCGGACCCGGCCCGCTTCGCCTCCGCCGCCCGCACCGGCGGGACCGCGGGGTAGACCAGGACCGGCGGCAGCGCGGTGTCGGCGAGGGCAACCGGGCGGGCGCAGAAGTACGACGGCACGAGCAGCAGGCCCCGCCCCTCCAGCCGCAGGTCACCGTCGCGCGGATAGGTCACCTCCAGGACGGGGCGCCGCCAGCGCATGGCCGGCCCGAAGGTCCGCAGCATGGTTTCTGCACCGTCCTGGCGCAGCGCGTGCAGCCGCAGCGTACGGTCGGCCACGACGCGCTGCCCGATGAGCGGCCAGCCGGGGCCGAGGGCCGTGTGGTGGTACGTGCGCAGGCTGCGGGCGAGGGCGCGCAGCGCGGCCGGCTCGCCGTCCGCCAGGGAGCGCATCCAGGAGGGCGGCGCGGCGTGCTGCCCGTGCCCCGGGCGGTGCGCCTGCCCGGCCAGCAGGCCGATCTCGGCGCGCAGCCGGCGCCGGGGCGTCGTCATCACGGCTTCCAGGCCCGGCTCCACACCGGCCGAGCCGGCCAGCGGTGTCAGGAAGTCGGGGAAGTAGCCGCGCGGCGGCACGAGCGGCAGCAGCATCCGCAGCGGGCCGGGGCCGTGCCGCGCGGCGTGCTGCCGCCACGCGGCCAGGGCCGGATCGTTACGGCTCTCGCGCAGCCGGTGCAGGCTCAGCACGGTCTCCCACAGGGGGTCGGCCCCCTCGGCGATCCGTGTACGGCGCAGGTCCTCCGTCGTGAAATGGACACGTAACACTTCGATCCCCCGATGCCGTGAACACACCCCTGTTCCCCCGAACAGCGGTGCACCCGAGGATCCGACCCGCGGGCCGCTTTCCGCAACCCGTACACACCGTCGACCCCAACTTTGTTCAATGAAAAACGAATGAGAGGGCATCGTCGCCGGTCACGACGGTGAGACCGGCCCGGCCCGACGGCACCGCGTCAACGCGAGCGGAGCGCCATGGCGGCCAACGCCCGGTCCTGGTCCCGCCGTTGACGCATCCGATGCGCATACACGGCCAACGCCTCCCGCTTCCGCGCGAGTTCAGCGATCTCCGCGTCCAGCTGCGCCATCTGCCGCTCCACCACGCCGCCGGAGAAGTCGCACAGGACCAGCCCGGGACCGCCCTGGGAACAGGGCAGCAGGTCACGGATCGATTCGGTACCCAGACCGGTGGCGAGCAGCTCGCGGATCCGCCCGACGGTCTCCGGCGCGTCGGGGCCGTAGCAGCGGTAGCCGTTGGCATCCCGGTCCGCGCACAGCAGGCCCTGCTGCTCGTAGTAGCGCAGCGACCGCGCGCTGACCCCCGAACGCTCGGCCAGCTCACCGATCCGCAGCGAGCCCCCTCGGCCGCCCCGCCCCCGCACTCCCCCACCGACCGTGCCATCAACTGCCTCCCTGGGCGACCGGACCCCCGAACCGGTGACTTGACCTTCACACCGGTGTCAGGCGTCAACCTGATCCACATGACGAAGATTCCCGCGGCCGCACCGCGCCTCCCCGCCCTGTCCACCTCCGTCACCCCCGCGGACCCGGACACCACCCCCGCCACCCCCACGCCCCACGGCATCCTGCTCGCACACGGCGCGACCGGCAGCATCGACGGCAACTACGGCGCGCTCATCCCCGCACTGGCGGCCACCGGCCACACCGTCGTCGCACCCGACTACCCCGGCTCCGGCCGCACCCCACGCGCCGACGGCCCCCTGGAACTCGACGCCCTCGCCGACGCCGTCGTGGCCGAGGCCGTCGCGGCAGGCGTCGAGACCTTCACCCTGATCGGCTTCTCCCTCGGCACGGCCGTATCCGTACGGGCCGCAGCACGCCACCCCGAACGCGTACGCGGCCTCGTACTGACCGCCGGGCTCGCCAGACCCGACCACCGGGCGGACATCTGGCTCGACCTGTGGCTGCGCCTGCTGGAGCGCGGCGACTACGCGGGCTTCGCACAGGCCCGCGCGCTCAGCGGCCTCTCCCCCCAAGCCCTGAACGCCCTGCCGCCCGCCGAACTAGCCGCCCTGCTCGACGACAGCCCCGACGGCCCGCCCGCCGGATCCGCGGAGCAGACCGCGCTGGTCAAGAACGTGGACACCACCGGCGACCTCGCCGGGATCACCGTACCGACGCTGGTCATCGCCACCACGCTGGACCAGCTGATCCACCCGTCCCACTCGCGCTACCTGGCCGACCACATCCCCGGCGCCGAGTACGCGGAGATAGCGACCGGCCACGTTCCGATGGCGGAGCGGCCGGAGGAGTGGGAAGGGCTGATCCTGAAGTTCCTGGATGAGCGGGGGCTGTAGGGGCGGTGCGTCGAAGCGGGGGCTGTAGGGGCGGCGCGTCGGGGGGAACCGCTGACGCTGTGGCGGACACGTGCCCGGCCCCGGCGGGGGTGCGGCCCGGGAGCGGAACCGGGCCGCATTAGGGTCGGTGACGTGGACGAAGCGGCAAAGGCGGATACGGATGCGGACGGGGCACCGGGCGCGGCGGGCGGCGAGGGCCGGGGCGTGACGGGCGAGAGCGGCGAGGCGCGGGGCGCGACGGACAGGGGCGGCGAGGGCCGGAGGCGGATGGAATCCCGCGAGCCCCAGGAAGACCGGGATCTCCGCGGCCCCGGTGAACCCCGCGAACCCCATGAACCAGCTGAACCCCGCGAACGGACCTCCCACGGCTCCCGGACCCGCACCCTCATTCTCGAAACCGCCCTCCGCCTCTTCCAGGAGCGCGGTTACGACAAGACCACCATGCGGGCCATCGCCCAGGAGGCCGGCGTCTCGGTCGGCAACGCGTACTACTACTTCGCCTCCAAGGAGCACCTGATCCAGGGCTTCTACGACCGCATCACCCAGGAGCACACAGCGGCCGTCGCGGACGTACTGGCGCGCGAGCGTGACCTGGCGGGACGGCTGCGCGGCGTGCTGCTCACCTGGCTCGACATCGCCGCCCCGTACCACCGGTTCGCCGCCCAGTTCTTCAAGAACGCCGCCGACCCGGACAGCCCGCTCAGCCCCTTCTCGGACGCCTCCGAGGGGCCGCGCGAGGTGGCCATCGCGCTGCACCGGCAGGTACTGGCCGGCGCGGACACCAAGGCCGACCCCGAACTGGCGCAGCTGCTGCCCCAATTGCTGTGGCTCCAGCAGATGGGCCTGATCCTGTACTGGGTGCACGACCGCTCGGAGAACTGCGAGCGCAGCCGCCGCCTGGCGGAGCGGACCTCCCCCCTGGTCGCGCGGGCGGTCGCCGCGTCACGCTTCCGGGTACTGCGCCCCCTGGTACGCGAAGTCACCGACGTAATTGCCGAGTTCGTCCTCCCGGCAGCGGCAGGCGCCACGGCCCGCCCGGCTTCCGGCAAAACCTCCGCCCCTCCCCCACCCGAACACGGCTGACCCCATTACCCCGGAATCACCCCGGAGCGCCCCTACACCCTCACTCCCCCTCGAACACCTTCTCCACAAACGCATCGAGGTTCCTCACCATCCGGGCAATACGGTCCTCCACCGGCAAGGTCTCCTCATGCCGCCCGGCAAGCTCGGACTTCTTCTTCCCGCGCACATAGAGCGAGCACGCCAGATCGGCGCAGACATACGTCCCGACGGTGTTCCCCTGCCGCCCCAGAGGCCCGGCCTTACGCGCGGCGAGCAGACTCACCCCGGAGCCGGGATGCCCGGTCAGACACAGCGAACACACGGTCGTCTTGGTGAAACTCCGCCGCACCCCCTGCGGCACCCGCAACGTCACCCCGACGATCCCGTCCCCCCGAGGCGCCACCAGATAACTCCGGTCCGGCGCCCCGGGATCCCGCCACCCGAGAAAGTCCAGTTCCCCCCACGACATCCCGGAAAGCCCCGCGGGCAGATTGATCCGGCTCGCCTCCCCCTTCGAGCAATTGACGAAGGAGGCACGTATCTCTTTTTCACCCAACGGATCCATGACTGGGGAAACTAACAGCCGGAGTCGCGGGGCGTCGCCCGAATTACGGGCGGACGGCGGCGGGCGTCAGCTCCAGGACTGCGGCCCGGAGTTGCCACGGCGGCGTACGAGGACGATGACCATCACGACGAGCCCGACCAGCAGCAGCCCGCCCACCGCCATGCCTCCGTACATCATCATCTTCTTCCCGCCGATCGGCGGGTCGGGGTCCTGCCCCTTGTCGGCACCCGCGACCACGGGATCCTTCGACGCCTTGCCCTGCGGCATGGGCAGCGGCCCCTCCGCGGGCCCGGCGGGAATGTCGCGGGTCAGCGCCGCCCAAGGCTGGATGTAGCCGTATCCGTAGTGCTCGTCGGGCAGCTTGAGGTTCTTCGCCTTCACCGACTTGGCCAGCCCCGCCGTCTTGACCATGCGGTTGGCGATCTGGCCGGGAGTGAGGTCGGGGTACTTCTCCAGCAGGAGGGCTGCTGTGGCGGAGGCGTAGGCGGTGGCCGCCGAGGTGCCGTCGCCGGTGGAGTAGCCCGTGTCGCTCTGGCCGTTCGGATACGGAATCTTCACGCCGGGCGCCAGGACGTCGACCGTCTTGTTGTAGTTGCCGCCCTCCCAGGCCTTGCCGAATTCGTCCACCGCGCCGACACCGATGGCACCGGGGCAGGCAGCCGGGAACCGGGTCTCGGACAAGCCGTCGTTGCCGACACCGGCGAGGACGACGACGCCTTTCTCGACCGCGTAGTGGATGGACGCGCACATGTCGGGGGTGTTGTCGTCCCCGACGAACGACAAGTTGATCACCTTGGCGCCGTGCTCCACCGCGTAGCGGATCGCCGCCGGAAATTTCTTGTCGGCCGTCAGCGGCAGGATCTTCGCGCCCGGCGCCAGCCCCTTGACGCCCTGGCTGCCGCCCGGACCGTGGCCGCCCCCCGCGATGAGCGCCGACATGCCGGTGCCATGGTCGCGGATGTCCGACCCCGGCGCCTCGGTCCTCCCCTTGTCGATGGAGGGGTTGGGGAAGTCCTCGCCGGGCAGGAAGGCTCCGGCCAGGTCCTGGTGAGTCTTGCGGAAACCGGTGTCGACGACGGCGACGGTGACGCCCTTGCCGGTCGCCTGCTTCCAGATGCCCTGTACGTCGAAAGCCTGGAACGGCCACAGCGCACTCCGCGTCTGGTCCGCCGAAGCCGTACCCGTCGCGGTGAGGAGCAGCGCTCCGGTCAGCGCGGCACCGGCGGCCGCGCGCAGGGTTCGGGTGACCTTCATGCTCTGATCCTCACTGCTTCCGTTCGGACGGACAGGGCCGGGCGGTGGCCACTGGGCGGGGCGCCCGGTCGAGCGAGCGTCCCGGCTTGCGGAAGTGCCCCGCACTGCGCGTGCGGGGCACTTCTTCGTACCACGTCATACAGCCGACGCCGACGGCACGTACATCCCTACTCGATCACGCGAGGGGACACGTTGCGCTGCGGAGTCCACGTCTCCTCGTCCTCGACAAGGTAGTCGGGGCGCTCCTTCTTGGTCCGCTCCTTGTCCTTGGCGCGACCGTTCGCCGCAGCGCCGCCCATCGCCTGGCTTCCGCCGGCGCTGCGGTGCAGTCCGGCGCCGCCCTGCTTGGCTCCGGCTCCCGGGCTGCCCGGGGCTCCGACGACTCCGCCGCGCGTACGGGCCTGGGCTCCACCGCGGCCCGCCGCACCACCACGTCCCGCGCCGCTGCCCACGGCACCGGCGCCACCGCCCATGCCGCCGGGCATGCCGGAGCGTCCGGCACCCGCGCCGCCGGACCGGCTGCCGCCCAGGACGCCACCACGGCCGCCGGGGACCGAGCGCGAGCCCCCGCCGGTGGTGCCGCCGGTCTTGCCGTACGGAAGGGGCGCGATGAATCCGCCCGACTGGCCACCGCCGGACGGGCCGCCACCCGTCCCGCCGCCGGTACCGCCGGGGCTTCCGCCGCCGGTGATCCCGGGGCCCACCGGGGCGACGGTGCCGCCCTGGAGGCCGTCCAGACCGGTCCGTACCGGCTGCTCGTGCGTCGGCTGGATGTTCACACCGCCGCCGAGGCCGTTGTAGCCGCTGCCTCCGTTCGACCCGTGCGGGGCAACGGAAGTGGGCTTGGGCCGGGTGCCACCGACGACCGGCATGCTGACGGGCGGCACCGGCGGATAGCTGCCCGGCTGGCTCGGCCATTCGTGTCCGGGGCCGGGCCGCTCGCCGACGTCCATGACCTTCCCGACCTGCTGCCGGTAGTGGTAGGCCAGCTGTTCCATGACGATGACCGCCTCGACCTGGCGCTCCTTGCTCAGGGAGAGCTTGTCGCGGTTGGCCTCCAGTGCCATCTTGGCGTCCATCTTCGGGTTCGCCATGTCCTTGTGGAACTGGGAGTCGTCGCCCGAGGAGTTGAACGCGCTCTCGACCTTGCCCGGGTCCTCGATCCCGGCCATGGTCTTCTTGGCCTGGCGCAGGTTGTGCGCGATACCGGACTCCGGACCCGAGGACCGGGTGCCGATCAGCATCGACTCGACGTTGCGGGCGTGCCCGTACGTTTTGTCGATCTTCTTGAGGACCTCTGCCGCCTCCCGCCGGAACGCGTCGGCGGCCTTGCCCTGCCAGTGGTTCGAGGCGTGCTCGACGGCGTCCATGAACGCCTTCCGGATGCCGCCGGCACCGTCCTGGCCGGCCAATCGGTCGGCGGACGCGCGCCAGTGGTCGCCGACCGTCTCCATCGCTTCCGGGTTGGCGTTCTCGACCATCGCTCGGAGCGCGTCGATTCCGTGATGGTGGAAGTCCGAGTCCGAGACCGGCACCGGATCGTAGTTCTTGAACTGCCCGAGGTTCTCTTTGCGGTGCTTCTCGTCGATCGACTTCGCGTACGCCTTGTTGCCCTCGGTGTCCATCGGGCCACCGGCCATGACCTTCCCCCTCGGTCGTCGTTCTGTTCGTTGTCGTGCGTCCGGGACCTCAGCCGTTCATCGACGAACGGGCGTCCTGCTCCCGGTCCTCGTACGCCCCACGGCTGCGCTCGGCCTTCTCACCGAAGTCCTTGATGAGGTCCTGGAGAGCGTCGACGACCTGCGACATGTATTCCTGCATCTTGTCGTGCTCCGCGGCAACCTTCGCAGCCTCGTTGAAGTTGGCCCCGAAGGCCGTCTTCGGAATGTTCGTGCTGTATTTGACCTTCTGGCTCGGCTCGTCCATGTCACCCTGCAAGCCCTTGAGCTTGCGCACGACGCTGTCCAGCTCGTGCAGATCGACCTTGTACTGCTCGCCCATCGAAGTCCTTCCCCGTTACTCCCTGCTGCCGCCGCGCGGACCCGTCACGACCGGCGCCGCAAGGCGATCCGGCCTGCGCGCGCAGGCAACGCAAAGAGTGTAAAAAATAGGGGTTCCAGAGGGCGAAACGCAAGATCAGAAGTCATGATTTGCCCGATTTCGCACCAAACATCACTGCACTTTGCAAGTGCGTCACTGCAACGCCCCACCCGCCCCGTCGCACACCACAACTCACCCTGCACGTCATGCCCGTTTGACACCCTCCCGACACCCCATGAGCGCCGCCCCTTTCGGGTTCCCCAGGACCGGCCAACCGTCGCATTGGCCCGTAATCAGGACGGACCGCCCTCCGCGGCCACCCCGTCCCGAGACCGGGCACAATGCCGTCCGCAGCCCTTTCGGCCGAGCGACCATGACGAGGTGGCACCCTGTCCAGGACCGTATTCAATATCTCGCGGGCGCAGGAATCCCGGCAGTTCGCCGCGCCTCCCGGATGTCAGGCCTGGGGCACCCTGACCTCCGGGAAGTTCACCAACGGGGAGGTATTGGCGCGGGTTCACCGCTCCGAGGGAGAAGTGTCCACGGGGCCGCTTTTCCTTCTCGCCTCCCCGTCCGGAGCTTTCCGGACGATCTGCACGATCAGTGCGCCGGCCGATGGCGCCGGGCAGCAGAAGGAAAAGGGATACACCGTCCACGGGCCCGCCGGTGACTACGCGGGGCGCATTGTCCACGGACGCTCGCCGCGTGGGATTCGCCAGGCGTGGCGGATGCATACCTCAGCGGACACTCAGGCCGCCGCCGGTTACAAGGGCAGTTTGCGCGGATGGTTCGCGTATTGGGCGACATTGCCCCTGTGGCCCCTGTTTGCCGTGATAGGGCTACTTCACGACGGCGGAGGTCCTTCGAGCTGGATGTGGGACAAGCCCAAGCGCATCACCTGGCGGTCCAGGCCGAGGGGGCTGGGCGGTGCCCTGCTGAGGTTCACCTCGGGCTACAGCTCGTTCGCCTGGGACACGGAACGGCTGGACGCATCACTGTCCCACGCGCAAGCGGTGCTGTACTTCGCCTCGTTGACGAAGGACAGCTGACGCATCAAGCCCGAGGGTTCGGCGTTCGGCCGATCCGGGAGTCGGCGTTCGGCTCAGCCGCCCGGCCCGCGCATACCGGCGGCCCCTACCGAGCATGTGTGAGATGGCGCACCGACAACGAGGCGCCGGGGTGTGCGGGGGCCGAAGTCAGAGGGCTGTGCCGGTGGTCTCGGCGGTGGACTTGCCGAGGGCTCGGACGCCGCGGAACCCGATCACTCCGATTGCCGTCCCCAAGAGAAAGGACGTCACCGCGAGTGCGAGGTGTACCCAGAAGTAGGCGGTCGGGTCACCCGCGCCGTCGAAGGCGAGGCCGCTCCCGTCCTTCCACAGGTTTTTGGCGAAAGTGATCCAGATGAACCAGCTCCATACCCCGAAGGCGAGCAGGAACCAGGAGACGGGGCGCGAGAGCTTCATGGAATCCAGTATGGGCAGCGGCTCCATCCGGCGGGCCGCGGGGGCACTCTTCCGTGGGGTGGTGTCCGGGCCGCAGGCACCGGCGGGTACGTTCACCGACGTGCCGACCACTTCTGCCGTTCATCCGACCGCCGTGGCGTCCGCGGCCGTGCCCGCCGCGCGGCGCGGTGCCGTCACCGCGCGGTCCGTGCTCACCCGTACGGGCGCCGCTCTGGCCGGTACCGCCGTACTGCTGCCGCCGCTCCTGCTCGCCGCTCCCGCCGCGCACGCCGACGAGAAGCCGAAGGACGGCAAGGACGGGCAGCACGCGCCGAAAGCGCCGGCGCCGCCCGCCGGGATGTCGAAGGTCGGGGGCGGCCTGCTGGGCCGGTCCGGTACGCAGGTGCAGCTCAAGCCGGGGGCGCCCAAGCTGCCGGAGGACCTCACGGCGCGTTCCTGGATCGTCTCGGACGCCGAGAGCGGCAAGGTGCTGGCCGCGCACAACGCGCACTGGCAGCTGCCGCCGGCCAGCACGCTGAAGATGCTGTTCGCCGACACGGTGATGCCGAAGTTCCCCAAGACGCAGAAGTACACGGTCAAGCCGGCCGACCTGGCGGGCATGGGAGTCGGCAGCAGCCTGGTGGGGATAAAGGAGAACCTGAGCTATACGGTCCACGATCTGTGGCTGGGGGTCTTCCTGCGCTCAGGCAACGACGCGGTGCACACGCTGTCCGCGATGAACGGCGGTACGGCCAAGACCGTCCAGGAGATGCAGAAGCAGGCCGAGGCGCTGAACGCGGCGGACACCCACGTCGTGACGCCGGACGGCTACGACGCTCCGGGGCAGGTCTCCAGCGCGTACGACCTGAGCCTGTTCGCCCGCGCGGGGCTGCAGAACGCGGACTTCCGGGAGTACTGCTCCACGGTGAGCACGCAGTTCCCGGGGGAGGTCAAGGACGGCAAGCGCGGGTCGTTCGGCATCCAGAACACCAACCGGCTGCTCAGCGGCGACTACGACCTCAAGCCGTACCCGGGCATCGCGGGCGTGAAGAACGGTTCCACCACCAACGCCGGCTCGACCTTCACCGGGGTCGCCCAGCGTGGCGAGCGCAAGCTGCTCGTCACGGTCATGAACCCGGAGAAGAAGGAGCACAACGAGGTCTACAAGGAGACGGCCAAGCTCTTCGACTGGGGCTTCGCGGCGGCGGACAAGGTCGAGCCGGTCGGCAGGCTGGTCGGCCCGAAGAGCGAGGAGGGCGACGCGCGGGCGGGCGGCGCCAAGCTGGACGGCGACAAGGCGCGCGCCGGGATGCAGGACACGTCCGGCAGTTCCGGCGGTGTGTGGACGGCACTGGCGATCACCGGCGGTGCGCTGGTGGTGCTGGGCGGCCTGGCCCTCGCGGTACACCGGCGCTGGCCGCTCCCGGAGCTGATGCGTCGCCGTGGGGGCAAGCACTAGGCAAGTGCCTCGGACGCGCGGGTGTCTCGGAGGGCGAGCGGGTGCCTCGAATGCGCGGGTGCCTCGGCGCGCGGGCCGAGGGGCTGACGGCCGGGAGCCGGGCGGTGGCCCGACGGCGTTGTCAGTCCCTCGTGTCATTCTGGCCTTGGTCGAGTCGGATCGGGCCGAGTCGGGTCGGCGCGGCGGGATTCGAGGGGGGGAGAGGTGCGATGACAGGTGCGATGACCGGCGCGACGCGGGCTCGTTATTGCAGCGCTGTCACCGGGCACAGCGCCGACCGGATAGCGGGCGACCTCACGGTCTGGGTGGCTGCCCGCGTCGTCCGGGCACGGCCGCCCCGGTAGGCCGGAGAGGTCCGGGGCGTGTCCCCGTAGGGCTACCGAAGCGCTCTTAGGTCTGGCGGGGAGGGGACGTGGTCTCCGTGGCGGTCGCCCCCGCGCCCGCGCTTTCGTCGGCCGTGGTGGTCTTCGGCTCGGCGTTCCTGACGCCCCGCGTCTCCGTCCCTTCAACCTCCTCATCCCTCTCATCCCCTTCATCCCTCTCATCCCCCTCGTCGCAGTCCAGTGACTTGCGGGTGGACTCCGGGTCGCAGCGTTGGGCCGCTGTCCAGGACGCGCAGAAGACCAGCAGTTTTGCGGTGAAGTTGATCCACAGGAGGAGGGCGATCGGGGTGCCGAAGGCGCCGTACATGCTCTTCGCGGCCACGCCCTGGAGGTAGCCGCTGAGGAGGAGTTTGAGGAGTTCGAAGCCGACGGCGCCGATGAAGCCGGCGATGACGACGGCGCGGCGCGGCGGGTGGACGCCGGGGAGTTTGGTCAGGACGTAGACGATCAGGAGGAAGTCGGCGAGTACGGCGATGCAGAAGCCGGCGGCGGACAGCAGGACGCTGCCCACGCCGCCTTCCGCGAGGCCGAGGGCCTTGGCCGCCTTGCCGACCGCGGCGCTGGCGAAGCCGGAGCAGGCCATGGAGGCCAGGGCGGTGCCGCCGAGGCCGAGGAGCAGCGCGCCGTCCTTGAGCTTGGCGACGAAGAAGTTGGTGTCCTCGTCGTCCTTCTCCCAGACGGCGCGCAGGCAGTCGCGCAGCGACTCGACCCAGCCGACGCCGGTGAAGAGCAGGGCGACGCCGGCGATGATGCCGACGGTGGCGGCGTTGTCGACGAGCGAGCCGAAGTCGAGCTGTCCGGAGATGCCGGGGATCTGTTCGGCGATCTTCGACTGGAGTTCGTGCAGCTGCTGCTCGCTGAGCAGGGCGGCGCCGATCGCGGCGGCCACCGTCAGGAGTGGGAAGATCGCCACGAAGCTGGTGAAGGTGATCGCCGCGGCCAGCCGCGTCCAGTGGACGCGCTGCATACGTTCGTACGCCCGCCAGAGGTGTGTGGTCATCAGCCAGGACACGGCCGGGCCGATGACCGGGAGCTTGCTCAACCATTCCATGGGCTCCGCCTACCCTTCATCAGCCTTTGACACCATCTGTACAGGTATGTTGCCCGCGTGGCGGAAGACCAGCGTCCGCGTACCCCAGAATCGCAGGCACGTCGCCAGGGCCATGCCGACCCCCGCGCCCGCGACGGTGTCCGCCGTGGCGGAGGTCAGGCCGAGGACGTGGTGCGAGAGGCCGAGGCAGGCGAGCTGCACCAGGGCACCGGCGAGGTTCACGGCGAGGAAGGCGGCGTAGCGGCGGATGCGTACGGGGGTGGGGGTGCGGGTGCGGGTGGCGCGCCCGGCGTACGGGGGTGGTGGGCGGGTGCGGGCGCGGTACGTGCCGATGGCGTTCCCGGCGTACGCGACGGTGCAGCCCGCCAGGAAGGACAGCGCCTTGGCGGTGAACGGGTCGAAGCCGGACGGGCCGCGCAGCCAGACGAACAGGGCCAGGTCCGCGGCGTACGCGAAGCTTCCGGCGACGGCGAAGCCGAGGAGTTCGGGGGCGAGGGCGCGCAGGCGGTGCCACGGCGGCCGACGGCCCCGGCTGCCCTGATCACCGCCCGATGGCCGCACCCGGCTGCCGTTACCCGGTGGCCGGCCCCGGCTGCCCCGACCGCCCGGCGACCGGTCCGGTGTGCTGTGGCGGGCGGGGTCCCGGGGCATCGTGGCGGCGCTCGTCCGGTTCATACGTCCGCGACGGCCATCGCGTACAGCCCGGTCCAGGCCACCCCGATGACGGCCAGCGCGCGGTCCCGCAGGACGACGTCCTCGGGGGCGCCCGCCGTGCCCCGGTCGGCGAAGACCGCGTAGCGCAGCACGGCGAGGATGAACGGGATCATGGAGAGCTGGCGCCACGGCAGGACGCTCGCGGACGTGCCGCCGCTCTCCAACGCCCACAGGCAGTACGCCAGGACGGCGCCGCCCGCCGCGAGCTGCCATACGAAGCGCAGGTAACCGTCGCTGTACTCGCGCAGCAGCGGCCGGGTCGCGCCCTTGTCCTCGCGGGTCTTCTCCGCCATCTGGAGCGCTTCGGAGTAGCGCTTGGCGGCGACCATGAACAGCGCGCCGAAGCCCGCGGTGATCAGGAACCAGCGGGACAGCGGGATGCCGAGCGCGGGGCCGCCGATCATAGCCCGCATCAGGAAGCCGGTGGTGACCACGACGAGGTCGATGACCAGGACGTTCTTGAGGCTGACGCAGTAGGCGAGCTGCATGAGGAGGTACGCGGTGAGCAGGGCGGCGGTGGCGGGGTTGCACAGCACGGCGGCGGCGACGGGGACGAGGACGGCGAGCAGGCCGCCGGCCGCGTAGGCGACGGGTACGGGGACCTCGCCCGCGGCGACCGGGCGGCGGCGCTTGTCGGGGTGGGCGCGGTCGGCCGCGGCGTCCCGCGCGTCGTTGACGAGGTAGACGGCGGACGCGGCGGCGGTGAAGAGGAGGAAGAGGACCGGCAGTTGGACGAGGGTACGGTGGAGGAAGAGATCGCCGGCCGCGGCCGGTGCGGTGGCCACCAGGACGTTCTTGACCCACTGACGGGGGCGGGCGGTGCGCAGCAGGCCCAGGGAGAGGGCGAGGGCGCGGGCCCGGGGGCTGGGCTGCGCGGCCGTGGCCACTCCGGGGCCAGGCGGCGGTTCCTCCAGGACGGCGGCGGAACGTTCGGTCACGATCGCCCCCAGCGCATGCTTCCCGGCGGCGCCCAACCCATGCTCCGCACCCGCGCCCCACGGCTCTGCACCCGCATCCCACGCACGCTCTGCACCCGCCTCCCGCGCACACGTTGCGGCCGCGCTCCGCGCACGCTCCACAGCCGCGCTCCGCGTACGCTCCGCGCATTCTTCCCGCTCACGCCCCGCGCACGCCCGCTCCCCACGCACGCCGTGAGCGCGCCCAGCGCCGCCCCCGCCGCCACGTCCGACGGGTAGTGCACGCCCACCACCAGCCGCGACAGGCACATCGCCACGGCCAGGAAGGTCAGGGGCGTGCCCACCGGCCGCAGCGCGCCCAGCGCCACCGCGGCGGCGGTGGCGGACGCGGCGTGGGCGCTGGGGAAGGAGTGCGGGCTCGCGGTCCGTACGAGGGGTGCGTGGCCGGGCAGCAGGGGGCGCCGGCGGCGCACGACGCGCTTGAGGCCCACGCTCATCAGGTGGGCGCCGCAGCTCAGGGCCGTGCCGCGGAGCCAGGCGGGGCGCCGGGGCCGGTCGGCCGCGGCGCCCGCCAGCCCGGCGGCGAGCCAGAGCGCTCCGTGTTCGCCGCCGTGCGAGAGGGCGCGGGCCACGGCGGCCACCCGCGGGTCGCAACCGCGGGCGCGCAGCGCCGCGAGCAGGCGGTGATCCATCTCTTCCGGGGACAGCGGGGTCACCTCGATCCGGTTCGTGCCGGCCCGCCGGGCGGACCGCCCGCTTCGTGCGGTCCGCCCGGCGCCTATCCCTCAAGCCCTTGGGGGCTCCGCATCCGACTCTCCGGCGGCGCCGAGCGCCGTGCCGTCGCGATTAGCCCATCCACCCCATTAATCACTCTTTTCGTGCGGGGAGAGGGAGGGAGCGGCGGAAATGCGCAAGAAGCCCGCTCACCACACTTACGGTCGCTGGCATGTCGTCGCCCGCCGGTCCGGCCGGCTCCCGTACCGCCTCCGTCACCGGCTGGGGCCGCACCGCCCCCACCACCGCCCGGCTGGTGCGGCTGGGCTCGTACGGCGAGGCCGTGGCGGCGGTGCGGGAGTGCGGGGCGCGGGGCGGCATCGCCCGTGGGCTCGGGCGCGCGTACGGGGACGCGGCGCAGAACGCGGGCGGCGCGGTCTGGGACATGACCGGCCTCGACCGCATCCGCGCCATCGACGCCGAGGCGGGGACCGTGGTGTGCGACGCGGGGGTCAGCCTGCACCGGCTGATGGAGGTGCTGCTGCCGCTGGGCTGGTTCGTGCCGGTCACGCCGGGCACGCGGTACGTGACGGTCGGCGGCGCCGTCGCCGCGGACATCCACGGCAAGAACCACCACGTCGCGGGCTCCTTCACCCGGCACGTACGGTCCTTCGAACTCCTCACGGCGGACGGCCGGGTGCGTACCGTGCGGCCGGGTACGGACCTCTTCGACGCGACCGCCGGCGGCATGGGCCTGACCGGGGTGATCCTCGCGGCGACGGTCGGCCTCGTGCCCGTACGGACGTCGTTGATGACGGTGGACACCGAACGCGCGACGGACCTGGACGACCTGCTGGCACGGCTGTCCGCGACCGACCACCGCTACCGCTACTCCGTCGCCTGGATCGACCTCCTCGCGCGCGGCGCGGCGACCGGCCGCGCGGTACTGACCCGCGGCGACCACGCGCCGCTGGCCGCGCTGCCGGCCCGCGCCCGCCACGCCCCGCTCGCGTTCCGCCCGGGGCGCCTGCCGCCCGCGCCGCGCGGCCTGCCGGAGGGGCTGCTCGGGCGCCGGTCCGTCGGCCTGTTCAACGCGTTCTGGTACCGCAAGGCGCCCCGGCGCCGGACCGGGGAGCTGCAGAAGATCCCGGCGTTCTTCCATCCGCTGGACGGGGTGCCGCACTGGAACCGCGTCTACGGGCGCGGCGGCTTCGTGCAGTACCAGTTCGCGGTCGGACACGGCGCCGAGGGGACGCTGCGGCGCATCGTGGAGCGGATCGCGGCCCGGGGCTGTCCGTCGTTCCTGGCGGTGCTCAAACGGTTCGGCGCGGGCGGCCCGGGGTGGCTGTCCTTCCCGTGCGAAGGCTGGACGCTGGCCCTGGACATCCCGGCCGGGCTGCCGGGCCTCGGCGCCTTCCTCGACGGGCTGGACGAGGCGGTGGCGGAGGCGGGCGGCCGCGTCTACCTGGCCAAGGACGCCCGGCTGCGGCCCGAACTGGTCGACGCCATGTATCCCCGCGCGGACGTGTTCCGCGACCTGCGCGCGCGCATCGACCCGCGCGGGGTCTTCACCTCGGACCTGTCCCGGCGCCTCGCGCTGTGATCAGCCCCCGGCCACTCGCGCGCACCCGCCCACTCCCCCAAGGACCCCCATGAAGGACGCCTTCGGCTCCCCCCAGTCCCTCCTGATCCTCGGCGGCACCTCCGAGATCGCCCTCGCCACCGCCCGCCGCCTGGTCGCCCGCCGCGCCCGTACGGTCTGGCTGGCGGGCCGCCCCTCCCCCGCCCTGGAGGACGCGGCCGGGCAGCTGCGCGCGCTGGGCGCCGAGGTCCGTACGGTGCCCTTCGACGCGCTGGACACCGGCGGCCACGAGGAGGCCCTCGGCAAGGTCTTCGCGGAGGGCGACATCGACGTGGTGCTGCTGGCCTTCGGTGTCCTGGGCGACCAGGCGCGCGCGGAGGCCGAACCGGCCGTGGCGGTGCGGATCGCGCAGACCAACTACACCGGCGCTGTCTCCGCGGCCCTCGTGTGTGCCCGGTCGCTGCGCGTCCAAGGGCACGGTTCGCTGGTCGTACTGTCCTCGGTCGCGGGCGAGCGGGCGCGGCGCTCGAACTTCGTCTACGGCTCCAGCAAGGCCGGTCTGGACACGTTCGCGCAGGGGCTGGGGGACGCGCTGTACGGGACGGGTGTGCACGTGATGGTGGTACGGCCCGGGTTCGTACGGACGCGGATGACGGCGGGCCTGGAGCCCGCGCCGCTGGCCACGACGCCGGAGGCGGTCGCGGAAGCGGTCGAGGCGGGGCTGCGGCGGCGCAGCGAGGTGGTGTGGGTGCCGAGGGCGCTGCGGCCGGTCATGGCCGTACTGCGGCATATGCCACGGGCAATCTTCCGGAGGCTGCCGGTGTGAGACCGCCGGTGTGAGACCACCGCCGGGACCGCCGGGACAACCAGGACAACCGGGACCGCGCAAGCCGCCCCCGGCATCCGGCGGGCCGGAGCGCTACCGGGTCGGCGTGGGCGGCCGGGAGAGATCCGCCTGCCGCGGCACACCGGAGGCGGGCGCCCCGAACGGGTACTCCCGCTCCAGCCGCCACACGCCGTCCTCCCCCTGCTCATAGAGCGCGAACCCGCCGATCGTCCAGGCGGCCTCGAAGTCCTTCAGCGCCACGAACGCCTGGTCCATGGCCTCTTCGGAGATCCCGTGCGCGACGGTCACATGCGGGTGGTACGGGAACTGCAGCTCACGGGCGCAGGGCCCGGACGCGGCACGGACCCGCTCCTGGAGCACGGCGCACTCCGCCTCGCCCTCGGCCAGCTTGACGAAGACCACCGGGGACAGGGGCCGGAAGGTGTCCGTGCCCTCCAGCCGGAGCCGGAAGGGGCCGAAACCCGCGGCGACCTCGGCGAGGTGCTCCTCGATGGCGGGCAGATCCTCCGCACGGGCCTCCGTGGGCGGCAGGAGGGTGATGTGCGTGGGGATGCCGTGTGCGTGAGGGTCCCCGAAGCCCGTGCGCTGCTCCTGGAGGAAGCTGCCGTACGGCTCCGGGACCGCGATCGAAACGCCGAGCGTTACGGTCCCCACTGCGTTCTCCCTCCTGAAGCTGTCGTCGGCCCCGGATGCCAGTGTGCCGGGTGGGCCGTCCCCGCGGCGACTGTCCTTGGTCCCGTCGTACCCGGGCCCGACGGCCCTGTACGGCGGCGGACCGGGGCGCGCCGGGCCCCGGTCCGGCCGGTCAGTGCTTGGCGGGCAGGAACCCGATCCGCTCGTACGCCGAGGCCAGGGTCTCGGCGGCGACCGCGCGGGCCTTCTCGGCACCCTTGGCCAGGATCGAGTCCAGCGTCTCGGGGTCGTCCAGATATTCCTGCGTACGGTCCCGGAAGGGTGTGACGAAGTCGACCATGATCTCGGCGAGGTCGGTCTTGAGGGCGCCGTACATCTTGCCCTCGTACTTCTTCTCCAGGTCGGCGACGGACTCGCCGGTGAGCGTGGAGTAGATCGTCAGCAGGTTGGAGACGCCCGGCTTCGCCTCGGCGTCGTAGCGGATCACCGTGTCGGTGTCCGTGACCGCGCTCTTGATCTTCTTGGCGGAGGACTTGGGCTCGTCCAGGAGGTTGATGATGCCCTTGGCCGACGAGGCCGACTTGCTCATCTTGACCGTCGGGTCCTGAAGGTCGTAGACCTTGCCGGTCTCCTTGAGGATGTACGGCGCCGGGACGGTGAAGGTGTCGCCGTAGCGCCCGTTGAAGCGCTCGGCGAGGTCGCGGGTCAGCTCGATGTGCTGGCGCTGGTCCTCGCCCACCGGGACCTGGTGGGCCTGGTAGAGCAGGATGTCGGCGATCTGCAGGATCGGGTACGTGAACAGGCCGACGCTGGTGCGGTCGGCGCCCTGCTTGGCGGACTTGTCCTTGAACTGCGTCATCCGGCTGGCCTCGCCGAAGCCGGTCAGGCAGTTCATGACCCAGGCGAGCTGGGCGTGCTCGGGGACGTGGCTCTGGACGAAGAGGGTGCAGTGCTCCGGGTCGAGGCCCGCGGCCAGCAGCTGCGCGGCGGCCAGGCGGGTGTTTGCGCGCAGCGCCACCGGGTCCTGCGGCACGGTGATCGCGTGCAGGTCCACCACCATGTAGAAGGCGTCGTGGGACTCCTGCAGGGCCACCCACTGGCGGACGGCGCCGAGGTAGTTGCCGAGGTGGAAGGAGCCGGCGGTGGGCTGAATCCCGGAGAGTACACGCGGCAAACGCTGCATGGCGGAGCCATCCCCCTGAGGGCGGTGGTGGGCGACGGACGGGCGGTCGAGAGCCATGGGCTCATTCTCTCAGGTCCGCGGACGGGACCGGCGCGGGGCCGGGCAGCGACGGGGGCACCGGGGGTGGCGGACCGGGCGCGCGGCGGCGCCCGGAGGGGCGCACGGGGTGCCCGACCGGGCCTCGTACGGCCGCCGCCGGGCGCGTCCGCCCTCTGTTCCCCGCACACCGGAGCTGGAACCGTGGGTCCATGACCGAAGCCGATGCCCCTTCGTCCGGTACGGCACCCGGATCAGCCATGAAATCGTCCCCGACGTCCCCACCGCCCCAGCCCACCCCACCCTCCTCATCGTCCCCATCGCCCTCACCGCCCCCGCCGTACCGCTTCGACCCCACCGGAGCCGGTCAGCGCGAGGCCGCCCGGGAGTTGCGGGCCCGCGGCCCCGCCGTGCCGGTGGTGCTCCCCGGCGATGTCCCCGGCCACGCGGTGACCCGCCATCACGCCCTGCGCGACTTCCTCACCCACCCGGAAGTGGCCAAGAGCGCCTGCCATTTCGCCGCGCTGCGCGAGGGCCGTATCCCGCCCGGCTGGCCGCTCACCACCTTCGCGACCGTGGACGGGATGACCACGGCCGACGGCGCGGACCACCGGCGGCTGCGGGAGCCGGCCGTCAAGGCCCTGTCGCCCCGGCGGGTGGCGGCGCTGCGGCCGCGGGTGGAGCGGCTGACCGCCGAGCTGCTCGACGGCCTGCCCGCCCTGGCCGCGCAGGGCGGCGGGACGGTCGATCTCCGGCAGGCCTTCGCCTACCCGCTGCCCATGCGGGTGATCTCCGAACTCATCGGCGTGGACGAGGAGTTCCGGGACCGGCTGCACGAGCTGTCCGGGCTGGTCGTGAACACCGACATCGACCCGGAGGCGGCGCTGACGGCCAACCGGGAGCTGGTCGCGGTCCTCGGGCAGGTCGTGGCGGCCCGCCGCGCGAAGCCGGGCGACGACCTGACCAGCGCGCTCATCGCGGCATGTGACGAGGCGGATGCCCGGCTGAGCGAGAAGGAGCTGATCGGCACCCTGCTGCTGATGATCGCCGCGGGGCACCAGACCACGCTCGACCTGATCACCAACGCCGTACGGGCCCTGTGCGCGGACCGCGACCAGCTGGACCTGGTCCGCTCCGGGCGGGCGGACTGGGCGGGCGTGGTCGAGGAGACGCTGCGCCACGACAGCCCGGTGGCCAACTTCCCGTTCCGCTATCCGACCCGGGATCTGGACGTCGGCGGCACGGTCGTCCCCAAGGGTGCGCCGGTGCTCGCCTCGTACGCGGCGGCCGGGCGCGATCCGGAGGTGTACGGGCCGGACGCGGACCGCTTCGACGTGACGCGGCGGCCCGCCGTCCGGCATCTGTCCTTCGGGTACGGGGCGCACGTCTGTCCGGGCGCGCCGCTGGCCCGGCTGGAGGCCGGTGTGGCGCTGCGGGCGCTGTTCGCCCGCTTCCCGGACCTGGCCCTGGCCGTACCGGAGGCGGACCTGTCGCCGCTGCCCACCTTCGTGGGCAACAGCGTCACGGAGCTTCCGGTACGGCTGGGCCGGGACCTCGGCGCGGCGGACCCGCCGCGGCCGGCGGCCGGTCAGGACGGGTCGGAGACCAGGCCCGGCGCCGGGTAGGCGCCCATCAGCTCGGCCACCTCGGACCGGATCGTGGCGAGCGCCGCCTCGTCACCCGTGCCCGCGGCCGTCACGCCCCGGGTGATCCAGTCGGCGACCTGCGGCATGTGCGCGGTGCCCAGGCCGCGTGAGGTCAGCGACGGGGTGCCGATGCGGATGCCGGACGGGTCGAACGGCTTGCGGGTGTCGTACGGGACGGTGTTGTGGTTGACGACGATGCCCGCCCGGTCCAGGGCCTTCGCGGCGATCTTGCCGGGGACCTCCTTGGGGGTGAGGTCCATCAGGATCAGGTGGTTGTCCGTGCCGCCGGAGACCAGGTCGAAGCCGCGGGCCAGCAGTTGTTCGGCGAGGGCCGCGGCGTTGGCGACGACGGCGTGCGCGTAGTCGCGGAAGGACGGCTGCGCGGCCTCGTGCAGGGCGACCGCGACGGCGGCGGTGGTGTGGTTGTGCGGGCCGCCCTGGAGACCGGGGAAGACGGCTTTGTCCAGGGGCTTCGCGTACTGCTCGCGGGACATCAGCATGGCGCCGCGCGGGCCGCGCAGCGTCTTGTGGGTGGTGGTGGAGATGACGTCGGCGTGCGGCACCGGTGAGGGGTGCGCGCCGCCCGCGACCAGTCCGGCGATGTGCGCGATGTCGGCGACCAGGACGGCGTCCACCTCGCGGGCGATCTCCGCGAAGGCGGCGAAGTCGATGGTGCGCGGCACGGCCGTACCGCCGCAGAAGATCAGCTTCGGGCGCTCCTTGAGGGCGAGGTCGCGCACCTCGTCGAAGTCGATACGGGCGGTGTCGGCCCGTACGCCGTACTGGACGCCGCGGAACCACTTGCCGGTGGCCGAGACGCCCCAGCCGTGCGTGAGGTGGCCGCCCATCGGGAGCGCCATGCCCATCACGGTGTCGCCGGGCTCGGCGAAGGCCAGGTAGACGGCGAGGTTGGCGGGTGATCCGGAGTACGGCTGGACGTTGGCGTGCTCGACGCCGAAGACGGCCTTGGCGCGGTCGGCGGCCAGGCGTTCGACAAGATCGATGTTCTGCTGGCCTTCGTAGTAGCGACGGCCCGCGTACCCCTCGCTGTACTTGTTCTGCAGGACCGTACCGGTGGCTTCGAGCACCGCGGTGGAGACGTAGTTCTCGGAGGGGATCAGGCGCAGCGTCTCGGCCTGGAGGCGCTCTTCGGCGCCGACCAGGGCGGCCAGTTCGGGGTCGGCGGCGGCGAGGGCGGGGTGGGGCAGGGGATGACTCATGAGGTCCTCCGGGGCGATCGGGTCGGCGGGCTTACCGGTCGTGCTCCCGGGGTGCCCAGGCGGGCGGCACCTCGTGGTGTGGCCGTCACCACCCACCGGCACCTCGCGGTGGGCCGGTGGTGAAGAGCCGCGCGCCGCTCCCTCGGGGTCGCTTCCCCGTGCGCCAGTCGCGGTGCGCGGAGCCAGTCTATCGGGGGGTGTCCGAAGCAACCTTTCTTCGCATACCGTCCGCCCAACGGGATTTTCTTGCCCGGGATCGCCCGCATA
This sequence comes from Streptomyces sp. CB02923, assembly GCF_001905005.1. GTDB lineage: Bacteria > Actinomycetota > Actinomycetes > Streptomycetales > Streptomycetaceae > Streptomyces. The sequence continues at coordinate 1,071,590 of NZ_LWKZ01000001.1, forward strand.
CCGAACGGAGTCAATGGTGACCCCCACGACGTCCACGGAACGCAGCATCGCCGTCGCCGAAGCCCACAGCGCGCACAACTACCACCCGCTTCCCGTCGTCGTGGCCTCCGCCGAGGGGCCCTGGATGACGGATGTGGAAGGCAAGCGCTACCTGGACATGCTCGCCGGGTACTCGGCGCTCAACTTCGGCCACGGCAACCGCCGTCTGATCGAGGCGGCCAAGGCGCAGCTGGAGCGGGTGACGCTCACCTCGCGCGCCTTCCACCACGACCGGTTCGCCGACTTCTGCACGCAGCTCGCGGAGTTCTGCGGCATGGAGATGGTGCTGCCGATGAACACCGGGGCCGAGGCCGTCGAGACGGCGGTCAAGACCGCCCGCAAGTGGGGCTACCGGGTCAAGGGCGTCCCGGACGGCCGAGCGAAGATCATCGTGGCGGACAACAACTTCCACGGCCGGACGACCACCATCGTCTCCTTCTCCACCGACCCGGAGGCGCGCGCCGACTACGGCCCGTACACGCCGGGCTTCGAGATCGTGCCGTACGGCGATCTCGCGGCGCTGGAGGACGCCGTGGACGACGACACGGTGGCGGTGCTGATCGAACCGGTCCAGGGCGAGGCGGGCGTGCTGATGCCGCCGCCCGGATATCTGCCGGGCGTACGGCGGTTGACCCGCGAGCGCGGTGTGCTGTTCATCGCGGACGAGATCCAGTCGGGCCTGGGCCGCACCGGCCGGGACTTCGCCTGTCAGCACGAGGACGTCGTGCCGGACATGTACGTGCTCGGCAAGGCGCTGGGCGGCGGCATCGTGCCGGTGTCGGCGGTGGTCTCCTCGCGCGAGGTGCTGGGCCTGCTGCGGCCGGGCGAGCACGGTTCGACGTTCGGCGGGAACCCGCTCGCGTGCGCGGTGGCGCTGGAGGTCCTCGCGATGCTGCGGACCGGCGAGTACCAGCAGCGCGCCACGGAGCTGGGCGAGCACCTGCACCACGAGCTGGGCCTGCTGGTGGGCGGCGGCGCGGTGGACGCGGTGCGCGGGCGCGGGCTGTGGGCCGGCATCGACATCGACCCGGCCCTGGGTACGGGCCGGGAGATCTCGGAGCGGCTGATGGCGCGCGGTGTGCTGGTCAAGGACACCCACGGCAGCACGATCCGGCTGGCGCCCCCGCTGGTCATCACCAAGGAGGACCTGGACTGGGGGCTGGACCAGCTGCGGGCGGTGCTGGGCGGGTGACCGGCCGCCGTGCCCCCTACAGGCCGTAGGGGGCACGCCTCACGGGATCACCGAGGCAGGTCGCAGGGCGCACGCCTCACAGAATCACGTGCGGCAGGAAGCGCGCGTACTCGTCCGTGACCAGCCCCGCCGACTCCCGGATGCCGAGCCCCGCCGCCTCGTCCTCGACGACCCACGCGCCGAGCACCACCCGGTTGCCGCCGAAGTCGGGCAGCGGGGCCAGTTCCTGGTAGCAGCACGGCTCGTCGCGTACGTCGGGTGCCGCGCCCGGCCGGTGGACGGTGACGCCGGCGCCCTCGCGGCCGAGCAGCGGCTTGGCCACGTACCCGGGCCCGTCAGCCAGTTCGCGCGGCCCGTCGAGGTAGGCGGGCAGCAGGTTCGGGTGGCCCGGGTACAGCTCCCAGAGGACCGCGAGGAGGGCCTTGTTGGAGAGCAGCATCTTCCAGGCCGGTTCGATCCACAGGGTGGTGCCGGTGCCGCCGCCGTTGTCGAGGGTGTCCAGGACGTGCGGACCGAACGCGTCGGTCGCCAGCCACTCCCACGGGTAGAGCTTGAAGCAGGCCCGCATGAAGCGCAGCCGCTGGTCGACGAAGCGGCCCGTGAGGCTGTCCCAGCCGATGTCCTCGACGGGGATCGCCACCGTCTCCAGCCCGGCCTGGCGTGCCGTCTCCTCCAGGTAGGCGACGGTCATGAGGTCCTCGCCCAGTTCGTCGCCGGCCGAGTGCGCGAAGTGCACGGGGGCGCCCGGCGGCAGCAGTCCGGCCTGTTTGCGCCAGGCGTCGACGAGCCGTTCGTGCAGCGAGTTCCACTGGTCGGCGCCGGGGAACCGTTCCTCCATCCAGAACCACTGCGGGCCCGCCGCCTCGACCAGCGAGGTCGGCGTGTCCGCGTTGTACTCCAGCATCTTGGCGGGCCCGGTGCCGTCGTAGCGCAGGTCGAACCGGCCGTAGAGGCTGGGAAGTTCGGCGCGCCGGTGCCAGGACTCGGCGACGAGGTCCGCCAGCCGACCGTCCTCGATGCCGAGGTCGGCGAAGCGCCGGTGCTCGACGATGTGCGCGGCGGCGGCCAGGCACATGGTGTGCAGTTCCTCGACGGTCTCCTCCAGTGCCTCGACCTCGGGCAGCGAGAAGGAGTAGTAGGCGCTCTCGTCCCAGTACGGGCGCAGCGAGTCGTCCGGGTAGCGGGTCAGCGGGTAGATCAGGCCCTGCGCCTCGACGGTCTGCTGCCAGCCGGGACGCGGCTGCGTGGTGTGCCGTTTCACGTGGAACACCCCCCGAAAATCCCTGTCGTTCGCCCGGAGTCACCCGTCGTCAGCCCGACGCCCCTCGCCATCCCCCCGGCGCCTCTCGTCGTCCATGGCACCGCCGTCACCCGCCGCTGGAGCCGGAGCAGCCGAAGCCGCCGCGGTTGACGGCCGTGCTGTGGCTGAAGGTTCCGGAGTCGGCGTACCGGCCGCTGGTGTCGGAGCCGTAGTACCACTGGCCGTCGACCTTCTGGCCGCGCCCGGCGGTGCCCTTGTTCTTGCCGTACGACGACCCCGTGCCGCCCGTACTGCCCGTACCGCTCGACCCGCTGGAACCGCTCCCGCTCTTGCAGGACTTGGAGTCGATGACGCGGTAGCCCTTGACCGCGTCGTAGCTGTTCCGGTCGACGCAGCGCTTGTCGGGCTCCGAGCCGCAGGAGGTCAGCGCTGCCGCCAGCGCTCCCATGCCGCCCAGGATCACCGTGCTCGACCGCAGTCTCCGCCGGGCCTTCGTGTGCTCTGCCATCCCTTGCCTACCCCCGTACATCCGTGGCAACAGTTTTCAGCCACGCCAGCCTAAAGGCCACGGCCCGCGCCACCGCAACGGGCCCGCACGGAGCACCGGGCCTACAGTCGATGTGTGCTGCTTGGGATGATCTGTGCGCTCGGTTCGGCGGTCTGCTTCGGTACCGCGTCGGTTCTTCAGGCGGTGGCGGCCCGCGCCACCGCGCCCGGGACCGGTTCGGGGTCCGGTGTGGACCCCAGACTGCTGCTGCGCGTCCTCGGCCAGTGGCGCTATCTGCTCGGCCTCGCCCTGGACGGCTGCGGCTTCCTCCTCGAACTGGTGGCGCTGCGCTCGCTGCCGATCTACGCGGTGGGCGCGGCCCTCGCCGCCAGTCTCGCGGTGACCGCGGTCGTCGCCGTACCGCTGCTGCACGTGCGGCTCAGCCGCGCCGAGTGGGCGGCCGTGGCGGTGGTCTGCGGCGGGCTGGCCCTGCTCGGACTCGCCTCGGGGGCGGAGGGCGAGGGTACGGGCTCGACCGCCCTGCGCTTCGGCGTGCTGGCCGTCGCGCTGGCGGTCCTGGGCTGGGGCGCGCTGGCCGGACGGCTGCCCGGCCGGGCGCGGGCGGCGGCGCTGGGGCTCGGCGCCGGGTTCGGCTTCGGGGTCGTGGAGGTGGCCGTCCGCCTGGTCCCCGACCTGTCGCCAGGGGCGCTGGTGTCCAATCCCGCGACGTACGCCCTGCTCGTGGGCGGCGGCGCGGCCTTCCTGCTGCTGACGTCGGCCCTCCAGCGCGGCTCGGTGACGGCGGCCACGGCGGGCATGGTCATCGGCGAGACGCTGGGGCCCGCGCTGGTCGGCGTCGTCTGGCTCGGCGACCGTACCCGTGCCGGTCTGGCTCCCCTGGGTATCGCGGGATTCGCGCTGGCGGTGCTGGGCGCGCTCGCGCTGGCGCGCTTCGGCGAGGCCCCGGAGACGCCGGGGGCGGCAGAGGTGCCGGGGGCGGCAGAGGTGTCAGGTGCGGCGGAGGTGTCGGGTGCGGCAGAGGTGTCAGGTGCGGCGGAGGTGTCGGGTGCGGCAGAGGTGTCGGGTGCGGCGGAGTCTGCCGACGCGACGCCCGGGGAACCGGCCGCGAGCGGCCTACGGCGCGGGCGGCAGGACCCGTAGCAGCGCTTCCAGAGCCCCTGCGAAGGCGTGGTCGGGCGGCCTGCCGTACGTCACGACCAGCCCATCGCGCGGCGCCGCGCCCTCCGCTTCCGCGCGCGCGGGGTGCGCGAAGGAGGCCAGGCCCTCCAGGGCGAGGCCCTGCCAGAGGGCGGCCTGGACGACGGACTGCTCGGTGCCGGGCGGCAGTTCGAGTACGACGTGCAGGCCCGCCGCGATGCCGCTGACCCGGATGTGCGGCGCCTGTTCGGCCAGCGCGGCGACGAGCTGGTCGCGGCGGCGCCGGTAGCGCAGCCGCATGCCGCGTACGTGCCGGTCGTACGCGCCCGACGCGAGGAACTCGGCGAGGGTCAGCTGTTCCAGGGCGCCCGTCTGCCACTCCCCCGTGCTCTTGAGGGCGAGCACGGGGTCGACGAGGTGGTCGGGGAGCACCATCCAGGCCAGCCGCAGCGCGGGGGCGAGGCTCTTGCTCGCGGTGCCGAGGTAGGCGACGCGGTCGGGGTCCAGCCCCTGGAGGGCCCCCACGGGCTGCCGGTCGTACCTGAACTCGCCGTCGTAGTCGTCCTCCAGCACCAGGCCGCCGCTGGAGCGCGCCCAGTCGATGACGGCGGTGCGGCGGTCCGGGTGCAGCGGTACGCCGGTGGGGAACTGGTGCGCCGGGGTGAGGAGCGCCGCCCGTACGCCGGGCAGGTCCGTCAGCCGCTCCGGGTCGGCGCCGTGCCCGTCGACCGGGAGCGGGGCGGTGCGCAGGCCGGCGCGGGTCAGCACGTCGCGATGGAAGCGGAGGCCGTACGACTCGGTGCCGATCCCGCGGACGCCGGTGTCGCGCAGGACGCGGGCGAGCAGGCCGAGGCCCTGCATGAATCCGGTGCAGACGAGGACGTGTTCGGGGTCGGTCCGTACGCCGCGGGCGCGGGCCAGGTAGTCGGCGAGCACGGTGCGCAGTTCCGGGCGGCCGAGTGAGGGGCTGTAGCCGAACGCTTCGCTGGGGGCGGCGGTGAGGGCGCGGCGGGCGGCGGCGAGCCAGGCGGCGCGGGGGAAGCCGGAGACGTCCGGGGTGCCGGGCCGCAGGTCGTAGCGCGGGCGGTCGGGCAGCCGGGGCGGGGCGGCGCGCCGGGCGGGCGGTGCGGCGCGGGACGGTGCGGCGCGGCGGGCGACGCGGGTGCCGGAGCCCTGCCGGGCGCTGAGCCAGCCTTCGGCGACCAGCTCGGCGTACGCGTCGGCGACGGTGTTGCGGGCGATGCCGAGGTCGGCGGCGAACGTGCGGGAGGAGGGCAGCCGGGTGCCGGGCGCCAGGCGGCCCGTCCGGACGGCTTCGCGCAGGGACCGCATCAGAGAGGCCCGCAGCCCGCCGGGACCGGCGAGGTCCAGGTGCAGGTCACGGCCGAAAGTGGCCCAGGAATCGTCCATACGAATGGACCATACCGGTGCGCCAATGGGGGCGTAGCGTCACTGGCATGACGACGAACACACAGCACGGTCACCACCGGCCACGGATCGCCATCGCGCCGAACGCGCCCGAGGTCTACAAGGCGATGGTCGCCCTCGACGCGGCGGCCAAGAAGGGCCTGGACCCGGCGCTGGTCCACCTGGTGAAGATCCGCGCCTCGCAGATCAACCACTGCGCCTTCTGCATCGACATGCACATCAAGGAGGCCCGCAAGGAGGGCGAGACCGAGGAGCGCGTCTACCTCCTCAACGCCTGGGAGGAGGCCGCCGGGCACTACACCGCCAAGGAGCAGGCCGCCCTCGCCCTCACCGAGGCCGTCACCGTCCTCACCGACGGATTCGTGCTGGACGCGGTGTACGAGCGTGCCGCCGCGCACTTCGACGAGGCCGAACTGGCCCAGCTCATCGCACTGATCACCACCATCAACGCGTGGAACCGCTTCGGCGTGACCACCCGCATGACCCCCGGGCAGGCATGATGACGACCACCACCGGCACGGCCCGGCTCGATTTCTACAAGCGCGCCCCGGGGATCTACCAGCCCCTGCTGAACGCGCACCTCGCCGCGAAGAAGGGCCTGGGCGACGACGTCCTGGCCGAGCTGGTCCTGATCCGCGCCTCGCAGATCAACCACTGCGCGTTCTGCCTCGACATGCACGTCAAGGACGCGCAGAAGGCCGGCGTGTCCGAGGAGCGCATCCACCTCCTCAACGCCTGGGAGGAGGCCACCGGGCACTACACCCCCAAGGAGCAGGCCGCCCTCGCCCTCACCGAGGCCGTCACCGTCCTCACCGACGGATTCGTACCGGACGCGGTGTACGAGCGTGCCGCCGCGCACTTCGACGAGCGCGAACTCGCCCACCTGATCTCCCTGATCACCACCATCAACATGTGGAACCGCATCAACGTCGCGATCCGCCAGCCCATCGGAAGCCTGTCGTGAGCGGTGCGGCCCTGCGCGCCCTGCACCACGGCCGGGCGGCGGACGATCCGCTCGTCCTGCCCGGCCCATGGGACGCGGAGAGCGCGCGGATCTTCGCGGCGGCCGGCTTCCCGGCCCTGGCCACGCCGAGCGCCGGAATCGCGGCGTCGCTCGGGTACGCGGACGGCAGCACGCCGCCGGACGAGATGTTCGCGGCGGTCGCCCGGATCGTACGGGCCGTGGACGTACCGGTGACGGCGGACCTGGAGGCCGGGTACGGGCTGCCCGCGCGGGAGCTGGTGGAACGTATCGCCGCGACCGGCGCGGTGGGCTGCAACATCGAGGACAGCGACCACCGCACCGGGACGCTCACGGACACCGGGCGGCAGGCGGACCGGCTGGCGGAGATCCGGGCCGCGGCCGGGGGCGATCTGGTGATCAACGCCCGTACCGATGTGTTCCTGCGCGGTGCGGGCGGCGACACGGACCTGGCGGAGCAGGTGGCGGAGGCGGTGCGGCGCGGGCTGCGGTACGCCGCCGCGGGCGCCGACTGCGTCTATCCGATCCTCGCGCCGCCGCAGGTCCTGCGGGAACTGGCGGACCGGATCGGACTGCCGGTCAACGCCATCGCCGTACCGGGCGGTCCGGCCCCGCGCGAACTGGGTACGGCGGGCGCGTCCCGGGTCACCTTCGGGGGCGGGCTGCACCGGCGGGCGATGGACGGGGTACGGGCGGTGGCGGAGGCGCTCCGTAACGGCTGACGGGCTGAACCGGCTGAGCGGCCGACCGGCTGAGCGGCTGAGCGACTGAGCGACTCTGCGGGGGTGGTGGCGGCTTCCGTCACCACCCCCGCCCGGTCACTTCTGCTTCTTCTGCGCGGCGTCCTGCCCCGCGACGATCGCGGCCAGGGCCGCGACGACGTCGGCCTCGGACGCCTCCTTGGTGATGCCGAGGCCGTTCAGCACGCCCGTGCCGTCCTCCAGTTCCAGCAGGGCGAGCAGGATGTGCTCGGTGCCGACGTAGTTGTGGCCCAGGCGCAGGGCCTCGCGGAAGGTGAGTTCCAGCGCCTTCTTCGCCTGCGCGTCGAACGGGACCAGCGCGGGCATCTCCTCGGCCGTTCCGGGCAGCGCCTCGGCCACGCGCTGCCGGACGGCGTCCAGTTGTACGCCCTGCGCCACGATCGCCTGTGCGGCGAGGCCCTTCGGCTCGGCCAGCAGTCCGAGCACCAGGTGCAGGGTGCCGATCTCGGCGTTGCCCGCGGCGCGGGCCTCGTTCTGCGCCGTCACGACCACGTTCCGGGCGCGGTCGGTGTACCGGCTGAATCCCTGGCTGGGATCGAGGTCCGACGCCTCACCGGGCGTCTTGGGCACGAATCGTTTCTGGGCCGCCTGCTTGGTGACGCCCATGCTCGCGCCGATCTCCGTCCAGGAGGCGCCCGAGCGGCGGGCCTGGTCCACGAAGTGGCCGATCAGGTGGTCCGCGACCTCGCCGAGGTGTTCGGCGGCGAGCACCGCGTCGGTCAGCTGGTCCAGTGCGTCGGGGTGGACCTTCTTGATGGCTTCGATGAGGTCGTCGAGGCGGATCGGGGTGCTGCGGGTGGGTTCCGTCATGCGTCAACCGTAGGTTGACGAACGGGTCGCGTCAACCCTCGGTTGACGATCTCGCTTTACTAGAGCGCCTGCTCTACTATTACGGCGATGCGTACCGTCAATCCCGAAGAGCACGCCCGCAAACGGGCCCACATCCTCGCCGCCGCGGCCGGGGAATTCGCCGCGCACGGCGTCGAGGGCACCTCCACCGCGCGCATCTGCCGCGCCGCCGGCATCGGTTCGGGCACGCTCTTCCACTACTTCGCCACCAAGCGCGACATCTTCCACGCGCTGTTCAGCGACGACCTGCCGCGCAACGCCGCGGCCTGCGCCCGCGCGACGGCCGAGGACCGGCCCGACGACGGCATCCGCCTCCTCGTCGACCACCTGCTCACCGACCTCGCCGACCCGCTCGTACCGGGGCTCGCGGCAGCGGTCGTCTTCCAGGTCAACCGGGACGAGGAGTTCGCCCGGCTGATCATGACCGACACCGCTCAGGTACGGGCCGCCCTGGACACCTTGACGACGCGGCTCGCCGAGGAGGGGCGCCCCCTCCCCTTCCCTCCCGAACGGGTCGCCACCTGGATCCAGGGACTGCTGGACGCGGCCTACCTGTCCGCCGGGGAACCGGACTTCGACCCCGCCGCACACGCGGCCGAGCTGCGGCGGATCGTCACCTGGCTGACCGGCGGGGACACACCCGGCGCGCCCGCCGACGTACCACCGCCCCCACCCGGCACCTGAACCCGACCCGCACCACCCCGCCCCGCGCAGCACGACCCACACCGCTCCACACCGCATCAGCTCGCATCAGAGGGAGAACCGGCCCGATGTCCCACGACAACCCGGCACCCAAGGGCCCCGCACCCGCGCCCCCGGCGACCGAGCCCCCCGCCCCCAATACCCCTGCGTCCGACGCCCTCGCGGTTTCACTGTCGAAGCCCCAGCCGTCCGACGGCCGGACCACCGTCGGCCCCACCACCGGCGAACGGGCCGTGCTGTGGGCCGGGTTCCCTGTGCTGGGGGCGGTGGCGCTGTGGCTGCTCAGCAGGGCGGCGGGCTGGGTGGCGTCACTGCCCTGGGCTCCGCTCCAGGGGCCGTTCAAGCTGGTCGCGTCCGCGCCCGAACCGCTGCTGTCGATCGTCGCCCTGGTCCTCGGCGCGCTCCTCGGCCTGGGCCTCGCGTTCGTCGCCGACCTTGAGTACGTGACCGCCGACATCGGGCCCGACCAGGCCGTACTGACCGTCGACAAGGTCACCAGGACGGTGCCGCGCGCGTCGACCGCCGCGGTCTTCCAGGACGGCAAGCACCTGGTGCTGCTCGGCCACGACTCCTCCGAACTCGCTCGCCTGCGCGGCGACTTCGACGCGGATCGGTTCGCGGCCGCGTTCGAGCGGCACGCCTACCCGTGGCGGGCGGACGGTGATCCGTACGCCGCCGACTTCCGCCGCTGGGTCACGGGGCAGCCCGACCTGTCCAGCGGCGCCCACGCCCTGCTCAAAGCCCGTGCGCACGCCCTGAAGAAGAGCGAGAAGAAGGACGCCGAACAGCTCAGGACCGAGCTGGCCGAGCTGGGCGTCGTCGTCCGGGAGGGCAAGGACAAGGCCCAACAGTGGCGCCTCGTCCGGCCCACTCCGGGCGCCCCGGGCAACACCGGCGCCTGACCCGCCCCAGCACCCTTCGCCCTTCGCCCTTCGCCCTTCGCCCTACGAGGCCAACCGCTCGCGTGCGCGGTGACCGGAGCCGGTCGGCCCGGCATCCCGTTCGGGCCCGCTGATCTCGGTCCACACCGCATCGAGGGAGAGGCCGAGAACGTCGGCAATCGCCGCGATGGTCGGGAAGGCGGGGGTGGCCACCCGACCCGACTCGATCTTCCGGAGGGTCTCCGGCGAGACACGCGCGTCGAGTGCGACATCGAGCATCGAGCGTTCCCCCCTGGCCAGACGCAGGAGGGCGCCGAGGCGCTGTCCGCGTTCGATCTCTTCGGGGGTGAGCGGCAACCTGACCATGACCCCGATTCTAATACCGGTATAGTCATCCCGGTATAGTTATTGGAAGCGCGAGAAGGACGCCGCATGATCGAGATCCTGAACCCCACCCTGCTGTCCCGGGCGAAAGACACCGGCGCCCTGGTCGCCGACATCCTGCACACGCTGAAGAGCCGCAGCACGATCGGCACGAACCTGCTGGACATCGACCGGTGGGCCGAGAAGATGATCGTCGAGGCGGGAGCGCAGTCCTGCTACGTCGACTACGAGCCGTCCTTCGGACGCGGCCCGTTCGGCCACTACATCTGCACGGCCGTCAACGACGCGGTGCTCCACGGGCGGCCGTACGACTACACGCTGGCGGACGGCGACCTGCTGACACTCGACCTCGCCGTCTCCAAGGCCGGCATCGCCGCGGACGCCGCCATCAGCTTCATCGTCGGCGACACGCAGCCCCCGGAGAGCGTCGCGATGATCGCCGCGACCGAACGCGCACTGGCCGCGGGGATCGCCGCCGCCGGGCCCGGCGCCCGCATCGGCGACATCTCCCACGCCATCGGCACGGTTCTCAGCGAGGCGGGCTACCCGATCAACACCGAGTTCGGAGGCCACGGCATCGGCTCGACGATGCACCAGGACCCCCACATCTCGAACACCGGGCGCCCCGGCCGGGGTTACAAACTGCGCCCCGGCCTGCTGCTGGCCCTGGAACCGTGGGTCATGGCGGACACGGCGGAACTCGTCACCGACGCCGACGGCTGGACCCTCCGCAGCGCGACCGGCTGCCGGACGGCCCACAGCGAGCACACGATCGCCATCACCCCCGACGGCGCCGAAATCCTCACTTTGCCGAGGTAGGCGTGGCCGTGAGGTCGGAGCCCCCGTGCTCCGGTCCCGCCCTCGGCCGTGGACATCCGCTCGCGGCCCGTCACACCCCGGCACGGGGAGCGGCGCGTTGTCTGCCGGTGCAGGCGTGATCCACCTTCGCGGTCAGTGACTGGCCGCACTGCCCGCACGGGGCCCGCGTGACCCGGTAGAGCCTGCCTTTCGGGCCGTACTCGAAGATGTCGCGCACCACCCCCGGACATTGATGGGTCCGGCACGGCGCGGCCCCGACCGCCTGCCTTTCCGGCGGAGCCGGGTAGACGGCATTCTTGTCGCAGTGCAGACAAGGAAATGGGGTCAGTCCGTCTTCGTTGGCCACATAGGCGATCCCCTCAGCACGATTGCAGCGTGGGCAGATCCAAGCCATGAGCGCGCCCTCCGGTAGGTGAGGACGGAGTATTCCGCCCCTGTACCGCCGGTTTGGTCCTGTTACCCGGGCCATCACCTGTACGGGGGGCAGCCATCACTCTCCCTTCCCCCTGGTGGGCGCGGAGAAGATGCTGACGAGTTCTTCCGTGTGCCTGGTGAAACGCTTGTGGCCGGTCTCTGCCCCGTGTTCGCGAATCCACGTGTTCGGCTGCATGGGGTTGTCCCAACAGGAGGAGCGGGCGCCGCACTCTTCCCGGCTGACTTCGGTGACGCACTCGGCGAAGTGCTTCCGGATGCCGGTGATCTGGATTTCCAGACGCGTAGCTACGGGGGGCGTCGTCATGGCCATACCTTTCGGTCGGGGCAGGCTGAGTGCAGGATCACTGTCACCACTGGTGCGCACATGAAGCACGCCGTCATGGCCGCACATCTGCATGAGCTGAGTGAGGTGGTCCCGGTGGGGACTGGTCACACGTTCGCTCCTCTCCGTTACGGTTCCACTACCGGACGGAGTCAGCGTGGCCTACAGTCGGACCCTCTTCAACTTGCGGTTTCCGCACAGAGAGTTGGGTGGTGGCTGTTGAACCGAAAAGAGCTGGACCCTGACCGCTCACCGCAGGCACGCTTCGGAGAACGTTTACGCAAGCTGCGGGACGAGCGCGGCTGGACCCAGGACGAACTGGCGGAGCGCATGGGGTACTCCGCGACGCACATTTCCGCCGTGGAAACTGGTCGGCGCCCTCCGACTTCCCGATTCGCGGCAAGAGCGGACAAGGTGCTGGGAACCGGCGATCAGCTCGAACGTCAGGGGCGGTCCGTACGTCAGCCCGCGCTGTTGGACGGGTTCCCCGAGTACGTGGGGCACGAGGGGCGGGCAGCAGAAATCCGGCTCTATGAGGTAGGTGTCATCCCCGGCCTTCTTCAAACACCGGAGTACGCGACGGTTCTCGCAGAGGGCTTCGTAAAACGAGGCGCGATCACAGCTGAGCAGGCAGACGAGCGAGTGACGCTCGTTGCACAACGACAGGCCGCGCTAGTTCGAACGCCATCACCGACGGTCTTCGTAGTACTGGACGAAAGCTGTATTCGCCCGTCTATCGGTGGCCCCAGTGTCATGGACGCCCAGTGGGATCGCCTGGTCGAGTTTGCCGAGCTGCCGAACACGGTGCTCCAGATCGCCCCATTCACCATGGGCGAGCGCCGCCCGTTCGACCTGCCGGTGTACATCCTCACGCTGCCGGACCGCAAGCTCGTGTCGTACGCAGAGTCCGCCCAACGTGGGTATCTCGAACGAGACATGACGTCCGTGCTGCCTCTGTTGGCGGCCTACCATCAGCTACAGGCCGAAGCGCTCTCCCAAGCGTCATCCATGGCCATGCTCGAACAGTTACGAAAGGGCACCCCGTGACCACCGAAACCCCCCACTGGTTCAAGTCCTCGTACAGCAACAACGGCGGCGCTTGCATAGAGGCCGCCACCAACCTCATCGCCTCACGCGGTGTGGTCCCCGTCCGAGACTCCAAGAACCCGAACGGCCCGGTCCTGACGCTCACCCCCGACGCGTGGACCGACCTGGTCGAGTTCGCTCGGCAGGCCGCTGTCTGACCTCGGCCCACCGATCACAGCCCCGTACGGAAGGGCAGCCTGTGACCACCGAATCCCCTCGCTGGTTCAAGTCCTCGTACAGCGAAAATGGCGGCGTTTGCATAGAGGTCGCCACCAACCTCCTCACCACGCACGGCATGGTCCCCGTCCGAGACTCCAAGGTCCCGAACGGCCCGACCCTGACGCTGCGCCCCGACGCCTGGACCGAACTCGTCGAGTTCGCCCGGCAGGCCACCGTCTGATCTCGGCAGAGTGGCCCCGGCCCCGTCACTCCCTCACCGGAGCGGCGGGGCTCTCGCGTGTTCTCATGTTTCGCCCACGCGAGCCGCGGGATATGCCCGTTGACGGCCTAGCATCCGAGCAGTTACGAGAGGGCGCCCCATGTCCGCCGAATCCCCCCGCTGGTTCAAGTCCTCGTACAGCAACAACGGCGGCCAGTGCATAGAGGTCGCCACCAACCTCCTCACCACGCACGGCATGGTCCCCGTCCGCGACTCCAAGAACCCCCACGGCCCACACCTGACGCTCAGCGCGGACGCCTGGACCGACCTGGTCCAGTTCGCGCGGCAGGCATCCGTCTGACCCCGGCCCGCTACACCCCCGTACGGAAGGGCACCCCGTGACCACCGAAACCCCCCGCTGGTTCAAGTCCTCGTACAGCGAAAACGGCGGCGCTTGCATCGAGACCGCCACCAACCTCATCGCCACGCACGGCATGGTCCCCGTCCGCGACTCCAAGGTCCCGAACGGCCCGACCCTGACGCTGCTCCCAGACGCATGGACCGACCTGATCCAGTTCGCCCGGCAGAGCGCCATCTGACCCCGGCCCCGCCGCTCCCCATGAGTGGCGGGGCCCGCTGTCGGCTGTCCGCTACGCGAACTTGCGGCTGATGCCCGTGAAGACCCGCTTCGCTTCCGCGCCCAGGTGTGGGCCCGCCAGCCACGTGTGGTTGAGGGAGCCTATGGAGCTGTTGGAGACCAGGTACGTGCGGCCGCCGTAGTTCGTGAACCAGCCGCCGCCCGACGTGCCGCCGGTCATCGTGCAGCCGATGCGGTACATGGCGGGCGTGCCCTGGGACATCGTGAGGCGGCCGGGGCGCGCCGGGCAGTTCATCATCCGCGCGCCGTCGTACGGGGGCGCGGCCGGGTAGCCGAACGCCTGGAGTCCGCTGACGCGGTCGGCGGAGGGCGCGCCGAACCACACGGGCAGGGCCGCGCCGACGGTCTCCTGGAGCGACTTGCCGCCGCCCCGCTCCGGCTTCACGTGCAGGACGGCGAAGTCGTACGCGGAACCGGCGTTGCCGGACTTGGTGCTGCCCATGTCGATCCACTCGCCGGAGGTGGTGATCCAGTTCGCCCACCACACCCCGTACGGCGAGACCTCCTGTGCCGGGGCCCGGCCGACCTCGCTCATGGGCAGGCCCTGGTCGTTGTAGGACGGCACGAAGACGATGTTGCGCATCCAGCCGCCGCTCCGGCCGGCGTGCACGCAGTGGCCCGCGGTCCAGACCAGGTTCGACTTGCCGGGGTGCGCCGGGTCCTCGACGACGGTGCCGGAGCAGACCATCGGGCCCTGCGGGCTGTCGAACATGATCTTGCCTATGGGGGCCATGTGCTGGTGGTAGGGGCGGGCGACCTGCCGGGCCTGGACCGGGCGCGGTTCGGGGTCGCTGCCGCCGGCGTCACCGGTGCTCTGGGTGGTGACGTCCGGCGTGTTCCTGGCCTCGGCCATCCGGGACGGGTTCCACAGGTCCTTGATGACGGGGTTGGCGAACTCGGAGGCCTTGCGGGCCCACTGGTCCCAGTCCTTCCAGCCGCCCTTCTGCCACTTCTTGGTGTCGTCGGGGCCGGTGGGTGTCCCGTTCGGCTGGTCCGGGCCGCCCGCGTCCGCGCCCGCCTCGCCGCCCTGGCGGTCCGCGGCGGCCGAGCGTCCGGGGGCGGCGGCGTTGTCGTCGCCCGGCCCGCAGGCGGTGGCGGTCGCGAACAGTGTGACCGCCGCGGCGGCGGCCGCGGCGGTACGGCGTATGGCAGGCATGGAGCGGTTTCCCCCTGGTGCGTCCGGTGAGGTGTCATGCGCTTGGCATGCCCCCGGCCGGGGGCGTTTCTTACTATGCCTGTGCTCCACGCAGGGCCTGTGACGAGGGGTTGCGCTCGCCGAGGAGATTTTTGCGGACCGTGACCTGCGGACACGCCGGTTGCGGCTGCGGGGGCCGCGGTGGCTGACCGAGGCCGACGCGCCGCGTCCCATCGCGCTGCACGACGCCCCTCACGTCATGCGGTTTCCCCGGTGACGCCCCGGTTCAGCCCGCCAGCCCCGACTGGTGGGCCAGCAGCGCCGCCTGCACCCGGCTCTGTGTGCCGGTCTTGTCGAGGATGCGTCCCACGTGCGTCTTGACGGTGCCCAGGCCGATCTCCAGCCGACTGCCGATGTCCAGGTTCGACAGGCCCTGGCCGAGCATCGCCAGCACCTCCCGTTCCCGGTCGGTCAGCGCGGCGAGCCGCTGGTCGGGGCCGCCCGCGCCGGTGCCGCCGCCGATCCGGCCGCCGCCCTGGAGCATCCGCTTGACGACGTGGCCGGTGACGCCGGGCGAGAGCACCGCGTCGCCGGCCGCCGCGGCCCGTACGGCGCTGATCAGTTCCTGCGGCCCCTCGTCCTTGAGCAGGAAGCCGCTGGCACCGGCCTGGAGGGCGCGGGTGACGTTCTCCTCGTCGCCGAAGGTGGTGAGCATGACGACCTGCGGCTTGGGGTCGAGCCGTACGAGCTGCTCGATGGCGGCGAGGCCGTCCAGGACGGGCATCCGGATGTCGACGAGGGCGACGTCGACCTGGTTCCGGGCGGCCAGTTCGACCGCCTCGGCGCCGTTGGCGGCCTCCGCGACCACGTCGATGTCCTCGGCGTGCCGCAGGATGAGGCGGACGCCGTGCCGGATCATCTCCTCGTCGTCGGCGAGGAGGACTCTTACGGGCTGTGCGGCACGCGCGCCGTGGAGATCGCTCATGCGCCCAGGCTAACGGGGCGCCGCGGGAGCCGGGCCTGGTCCTCGGGGCGGGCCGGGACGGGACGGCGAAGGCAGCTGTCCCTCTCGCCCCGGACGAGCCCGCCCGCACCGCCGGTCCCGACTTGCGCTTTACGCTGCGTCAACTTCTACGTTCTTCTCCAGGGCCGGAGAGACCGGCCCGGCGATGGGAGGCAGGGCAATGGCCTGGTCGATTGCGGAGGTGGCGCGGATGTCCGGCGTGACGTCCCGGACGCTGCGGCACTACGACGACATCGGCCTGCTGCCGCCCGCGTGGATCGGCAGCAACGGGCACCGCCAGTACGAGGAGGCCGATCTGCTGCGGTTGCAGCAGATCCTGCTGATGCGGGAGCTGGGCGTGGGGCTGGGCGAGATCCGGGCGGTCCTGGAGAGCCAGGCCGACCGGGTGGCCGTGCTCCGCGAGCACCACCGGCGGCTGCTCACGGAACGGGACCGGCTGGAGACGCTGGCCCGCACGGTCGGCCGCACCATCGCCGAACTGGAGGAAGGCAAGGAGAACAACGACATGGTGAAGATCAACAAGCCGGAGAACCTGTTCGAGGGCTTCGAGTCCGCCGACTTCTCGGCCGCGGCCGAGACCGCCGAGGCCGAGGTGCGGGAGCGGTGGCCGCAGGCCTGGGAGGAGGCCCGGGAGTCCCGGCAGACCACGGGGGCGATGAGCGCCGAGGACGTGGAGCAGTGGCAGCGGGAGGTGACGGCGCAGATGATCCGCATGGCGGAGTTCATGGCGGCCGGCACTCCGGTGGCCGATCCCGCGGTGCAGGCCGAAGTGGACGCCCAGTACCGGTTCGTGTGCCGGACCTGGACCCCGGACGCGGCTGCTTACCAGGGGATGGGCCGGCACTTCGTCGAAGACCCGCAGATGCGCGCGAACTTCGACAAGATCGCTGAAGGGCTGGCCGAGTACCAGCGCGACGCGATGGTCCACTACGCCGAGACCCGGCTGAGCTGACCGCCGGATCATCCTGCCGGGGGGCTGCAGACCCCCGGCGGCATGCTGAACCCGTCCTCCGACGCGTTCAGCGGACGGCCGGTACCCAGAACGTGTCGATGTCGGTCAGCACGTCGGCGCGGAAGCAGTACCGGGTGAGTTTCAGGCGTCCGCCGACGGCCTCGTCGCCGGTATACGGGAACATGCAGTCGGTGCCGCCCGGCCGGCGCGGCTCGTGGCCGGCGGCGGCCGCGCGGGCGAGGTCGTTGTCGTACAGGTACGCGGACTCGACGTCGTGCCGGTCCATGCCGACGTGGATGCTGTCCTGGGTGAGGGGCTCCGGGACCGGCCGGGAGCTCTCCACCAGACTCAGCCCGAACGCCAGCATCGTCCCCACCCCCACGAGTCCGAGGACGCCGGTCGCCAGGCCGGGCAGGTGGCGCAGGAAGCCGGGCAGCGCGCCGGACTGCCGGTGTTCTTCGGCGGTCAGGAAGGCCGTGGCGGTCTCCGGGCGCTCGGTGGACGCCGCGGGCGTGGTGGGCCGGGCGGGGACCGTCGCCTCGACCAGGAAGCCGCCGACGCCGGTCGGCCCGGTCCGCAGTTCGCCGCCGAGCAGGCCGACCCGCTCGCGCAGGCCGGTCAGCCCGCGGCCGGTGCCGAGCCCGGTGGTGGCTTCGGGGGATGCCGGGGGCGCGCCGTTGCGGACGGTGACCCGTACGCGGTCGTCGGTGTGTTCCACAGTCAGTTCGACGGCGGCGCCGGTCGCGTAGCGGTGGACGTTGGTCAGCGACTCGCGGACCACGCGGTGCACCGCGCGCCGTACCCGCGGCTCCAGCCCGTCCAGGTCGGTGCCCTGCCAGCGGACGGTGACGGTGATGCCCGCGGCGCGGGACTCCTCGGCCAGCGCGTCGATGTCCGCGCGGGTGCCGGTGGCGTCGGTGAGGGCCTCGGTGCCGGTGTCGCGGCCGAGCGGGCCGAGGACGCCGAGGACCGCGCGCAGTTCGTTCATGGCGTCCCGGGTGGCCGCGCGGACCTGCGCGGCCTCGTCCTTCAGCTCGGGTGCCTTGGTGGCCAGCGCCATCTCCAGGCCGCCGCTGTGCAGGGAGATCAGGCTGAGGCGGTGGCCCACCAGGTCGTGCATCTCGGCGGCTATCCGGGAGCGCTCCTCGACGCGGGACGCGCTGTCGATCAGCCGCCGGGCCTCCTCCGCCGCGGCGGCGCGTTCCCGCAGGGCGACCACCAGGCGGTCCTGCTGCCCGCGCGAGCTGCCGACCAGGCCGGGGACGAGGATGCCGACGCCGCCGACGACGATGCCCTGGGCGAAGCCGTAGCGCCAGCTTCCGTACCCGGCGCAGACCGTGCCGACGATGGCGGTGAGCACGGGGATCACGGTGGCGGTGAAGAGGACGACGGTACGGCGGCGGGGGCCGTCGACGCGGCGGATCGCGTCGTAGGCGACGAGGGCGGTGAGCATCCCGCAGATCGGCAGGGCGCCCGCGAACGCGGCGAGGACCAGCAGGCAGGTGACGGGGAAGCGCCTGCGGAACGGCAGCAGCGCCGCCGCCCCGGCGCACAGGGCCAGTTTCACCTCGGTCGGCAGGAGCTCGAAATAGCCCATCGCGTACGGCCCCAGGGCGCCCAGGACGCCCAGGTAGCCGAAGGCCGTGCCGGTCTCCAGGAGGACGGCCAGGCGGCGCCGCTTGCGCCGTCGCGGCGGGGCGGCCTCGTACGGCCGGGGCGTCGGCGACGTGAAGGGCATGCTCTCGATTATCCGTACGGCGGTGGCGGAATCGCTGGACCTTGAGAAGGAGGCGGGGCCGGGCGGGTCTGTCCGAAGACGGACCCGCCCGGCCCCGGAGGGCTCCCCGCGGCTACTTCTCGGGCAGCCACTTCTTCCAGACCTCCGGGTGCTTCTCCACCCACCGCTTGCCCGCCTCGTCGGCGGACAGGCCGTCGGAGGCGATCATCTCGGAGACCTCGTTCTGGTTTTCCTTCGTCCAGTGGAAGTTCTTCAGGAACGCCGCGGCCTCGGAGCCGCCCTTGGCGAATTCGGTGTTGAAGAACTTCTGGAGTGGCGTCGTCGGATAGGCGCAGTCGACGGACGCGGGGTCCTTCGCGCCCTTTTCCGCGCAGGCGTCGGTGTATTCGGGGAGTTTGACCTCCACCATCGGCACCTGGTTGAACAGCCACTGCGGCTCGTACCAGTACGTCAGGAACGGCTTCCGCTGCTTGGCGAACTGCTGGATCTGGGTGATCTGCGCCGCCTCGGAACCCGCGAAGACGACCTCGTAGTCCAGCTTGAGGTTCTTCACCAGCGCCTTGTCGTTGGTGACGTAGGACGGCGAGCCGTCCATCAGCTGGCCCTTGCTGCCGCTCTCGGAGGTGCGGAGCTGGTCGGCGTACTTGTTGAGGTTCTTCCAGTCGGTCACGTCCGGGTGCTTGTCGGCCCAGTACTTGGGGACCCACCACCCGATGTGGCCGGTGACGCCGTTGCCGCCGCCCGCCGTGATCGTCTTCTTGTCCTTGATGTAACGCTGCTCCTGGTCCGGGTGGCCCCAGTCCTCCAGGATGGCGTCCACCCGGCCCTGGCTGAGCGCGTCCCAGGCCGGGATCTCGTCCACCTGGACCGTGTCGACGTGGTAGTCCAGCTCGTGTTCGAGCAGGTACTTGGCCACCGCGACGTTGGCCTGCGCGCCGACCCAGGTCTGGGTGGACAGGGTCACGGACTTGGAGCCGCCCGGCGCCTGGAAGGGCGAGCCCTGCTTGGTCATGTCGGCCCTGCCGCAGCCGGAGAGGGCGAGCAGCGTCGCCCCCGCCAGCACTGCGGCACCGGCGACTCGTATACGGGTACGGGACATGGTCAGGCTCCCTTCCCCGCGGTACGGCGCTGCGTCGGCTGGGTGACCCGGTCGAGCATCAGGCCGAGGCACACGATGGCCACACCCGCGACGAGGCCGAGGGCCAGGTCGCCGGTCGCCAGGCCGGTGACGACGTCGTAGCCGAGCGCGCCACCGCCCACCAGGCCGCCGATGATGACGACGGCGAGGACGAGGACGACGCCCTGGTTGACGGCCAGCAGCAGCGCGGGCCGGGCCAGCGGGAGCTGTACCTGCCGCAGGGTCTGCCAGCGGGTGGCGCCGAGCGAGCGGGCGGACTCCATCGCGGCCGGGTCGACCTGCCGCAGGCCCTGGGTGGTGATGCGGATGACCGCGGGCAGCGCGTACACGACGGCGGCGGCAGCGGCCGGGGCGCGGCCCACGGCGAACAGCGCGACCACCGGGATCAGGTACACGAACTGCGGCATGGTCTGCATGACGTCCAGGACCGGGCGCAGGATCGCCTCCAGGCGCTTGCTGCCCGCCGCGAGGATGCCGACGGCGAAGCCCAGCACCAGGGTCACCACGAGGGCGGCGAGGACCTGGGACAGGGTGTTCATGGACGGCTTCCAGACGCCGAGGACGCCGATGGCGGCCATCGCGAGCGTCGCGGTCAGCGCGGTGCGCCAAGTGCCGATCAGCCAGGCCAGCGCGGCGACGATCAGCAGCGCGCCCCACCAGGGCAGCGCCGTCAGGCCGTCGCGCAGCGGGTCCAGGACCCAGGAGGTGAAGTGCGCGGCCCAGTCGGCGGTGCCGCCGACGACCGGGACCCCGGAGTAGAGGTGGTCGACCATCCACTCCTTGAAGTCGTTGACCGGGCGGGCGATGGCCACCGTCCAGCCGGACGGCCAGACGGTCGAGCCCGCCAGCCGGCCCGCGACGGTCACCAGCGCGGTGAGGACGGCGATACCGGCCCAGGCGCGCCAGCCGCGGAGCAGCTTCGGGCCGCGGGTGGCCGGGTCGGCGCCCATCCGCTCACCGGCGGCGGCGGTCGTACGGTCCATGACGATGGCCAGCAGCACGATCGGTACGGCGGCGGCGAGCGCGGCGCCGACGTCCACCGAGGCGAGCGCCTGGTACACGCGGTCACCGAGACCGGCCGCGCCGATCATGGAGGCGATGACGGCCATGGACAGCGCCATCATGATCGTCTGGTTGAGGCCGAGCAGCAGTTCCTTGCGGGCCAGCGGCAGGCGGGCGGTCAGCAGCCGCTGCCGTCCGGTCGCGCCGAGGGAGGCGACGGCCTCCAGGACGCCCGGGTCGGCGCCGCGCAGGCCGAGCGCGGTCAGCCGGGCCATCGGCGGAGCCGCGTAGACGACGGTGGCCAGCAGCGCGGCGGGCACGCCGATGCCGAAGACCAGCACGACGGGCAGCAGGTACGCGAAGGCCGGCAGCACCTGCATGGTGTCCAGCACCGGCCGCAGGATCTTGAACAGCCGCTCCGAGAGGCCGCCCGCCAGTCCCAGCAGCGCGCCCACGACGACCGAGGCGATGACCGCCACGATCATCAGGGCGAGGGTCTGCATGGTCGGCAGCCACATGTCCAGGACGCCGCTGACGGCGAAGGAGATCAGCGCGGTCGCGGCGATGCGGACGCCCGCGACGCGCCAGGCGACGAGGGTGACGCCCGCGGTGACGCCGGTCCAGCCGAGCATCAGGAGCAGCTGGTAGACGGCGCGTACGGAGATGACGACGCCGTTGCTGAGGTGGCCGAGGAAGTACACGAACAGCGGGTGGCTGTCGCGGTTGTCGATGATCCAGTCGCTGGTCCGGCCGAGCGGGCCGGTCAGGTCGACGGTCAGGTCACCCGGCCAGGTGCCGCTGGACCACTTGGCGTGGGCGAGCGGGACGAGGACCGCCGCGGCGACGGCGAGCACGAGGATCTTGCGGAGGCCGCGGCTTCGCAGGGCGGCCTGGAGGGCGCCCTGCCGGTCGGGCGCCGCGGTGGTGTGTGCGGTGGGGGTGGCGGCCGTCATGCGCGCCCCCGCTTCACCGTGCCGGCCGGCGTGTGCATCGCCGCGGCGCGCTGGGCCTCGTGCCAGCGGTGCCGCACGGCGGCGCGGAGCCGGTCCGCCAGGGAGTGGGTGCCGGGGCTGCGCCGGGTACGGAACCGGGTCGGCGGATCGAAGGTCCGTACCTGGGCGGGGGCGACCCGCACGGGCCGCCGCGTCGGAGGCCAGCCGGCCGCCGCGAGGGCGGAGTCGGCGGTGCTGGTGTGCGCGGACATCAGGCAGCCACCTCGTCGGCGTCTATCCGGGCGACGATGTTGAGCAGGCAGGCGCTGTCCACGACGCCCAGGCAGCGCTTGCCGTCCATCACGCGGGCGGCGCCGCCGGAGCGGGCGACGGCCTCGATGGCGTCGGCGACGAGGGTGTCCGGCGCGAGCGCGGCGCCGGTCTCCGACTCGCCGTCCTCGGCGGGGCGCATGGCGCGCCGTACGGTCAGCACCTGTTCGCGCGGTACGTCCTGGACGAAGTCGCGGACGTACGCGTCGGCCGGGGAGCCCACGATCTCCTCGGGCGTGCCGAGCTGAACGATTTTTCCGTCGCGCATCAGGGCGATCCGGTCGCCGACGCGCAGCGCCTCGGCGAGGTCGTGCGTGATGAAGACCATGGTGCGGCCCTCGTCCTCGTGCAGCCGGACGACCTCTTCCTGCATGTCCCGCCGGATCAGCGGGTCGAGCGCGCTGAACGGCTCGTCGAACAGCAGGACTTCGGGGTCGACGGCGAGCGCGCGGGCGAGCCCGACGCGCTGCTGCTGACCGCCGGACAGCTGCCCGGGGCGGCGGTTCTCCAGCCCCGCGAGGCCGACCTTCTCCACCATCTCGGCGGCGCGCTCGCGGCGTTCGGCGCGCGGCATGCCCTGGATCTCCAGGCCGTACGCCACGTTGTCGAGCACCGAGCGGTGCGGCAGCAGGCCGAAGTGCTGGAAGACCATCGCGGCGCGGCGGCGGCGCAGTTCGCGCAGCTTGGTCCTGTCCATGGCGCGGACGTCCTCGCCGTCCATGTCCAGGCCGCCGCTGGTCGGCTCGATGAGCCGGGTCAGGCAGCGCACCAGGGTGGACTTGCCGGAGCCCGACAGGCCCATGACGACGAAGACCTCGCCCTTGTGGACGTCGAAGCTGACGTCGCGGACGGCGGCCGTGCAGCCGGTCCGCTCGCGCAGTTCCTGCGCGGACAGACCCGTCAGCTCGGCGTCCTCCGGAATGCGCTCGGCCTTCGGGCCGAAGACCTTCCACAGGTTGCGGACGGAGAAGACGACGTCCCGGGGGTCCCGGGGGTCCTGGGCCGGCGCGTTGTCGGCGGCCTCGCGGGGCTGGGGTATACCGGCTTCGGGGGCGGTGGCGGCCATCACGCACCACCTCCCTGGGCCGGGGACGCAACCAGCAGCTCAGCTGCCTTCTCCCCCACCATCAGGACGCCGAGCATCGGGTTGACGGCGGGCATCGTCGGGAAGACCGACGCGTCGGCGATACGGATGCCGGACAGGCCGCGGATCTTCAGCTCGGGGTCGACGACCGCCAGCTTGTCGTCCTTCGCGCCCATCTTGCAGGTGCCCGCCGGGTGGTAGACGGTGTGCGCGGCCTTGCGGACCAGCTCGCTGATCTCCGCGTCGTCGGTCACCTCCGGGCCGGGGAAGACCTCACGCTTGAGCCACTTCTTGAACGGCTCGGCCTCGGCGACCTTGCGGGCCAGCTTGATGCCGTCCACGAGGGTCTTGCCGTCGTAGTCGCCCTCGTCCTCGAAGTACTTGAAGTCCAGGGCGGGCTTGACCTCGGGGTCCTTGGACGTGAGGTAGAGGCGGCCGCGCGCCCGCGACTTGGGGATGTTCGGCGTCATCGACACGCCGTGCTCCGGGCGTTCGTAGCCGAGGCGCTCCGGGTTGTCGGTGAACGGGATCTGGTAGAAGTGGAACATCAGGTCCGGGCCCTTGTGGTCCGGGTCCCGCTTCACGAACAGGCCCGCGTCGGAGTCCATCGCGGAGTTCCCCGGGAGCGGCCCGTTGGTCTCCCAGACGATGACCGACTCCGGGTGGTCGATCAGGTTCTCGCCGACGCCCGGCAGGTCGGCCTTGCAGTCGATGCCCAGCGCTTCCAGGTCCTTCTTCGGCCCGATGCCCGAATGCATCAGCAGCCGCGGGGTGTCCACCGCGCCCGCGCACACCAGCACCTCGCGCGCGGCCTCGACGTAGACCTCCTCGCCGTCCTTGGTGCGGACGTGGACGCCCTTGGCGGTGGTGCCGTCCAGCTCCAGCTTCGTCGCCCAGGTCTCCAGCATCAGCGTGAGGTTGGGACGGTCACCCGCCTCCATGTGCGGGTGGAGGTAGGCGACGGAGGCGGAGGAGCGCTTGTTGTTCTCCGGGTGGTACGACAGGTCGAAGAACCCGACGCCCTCGTCGAACGGCTGGTCGTTGAAGCCGGCGACCTCGGGCACGCCGAGGGCGCTCTTGGTGGCCTCGATCCAGTCGGTGGCGATCTGGTTCTGGTCCTTCTTGGCCACCCGCACGATGTTGTTGCGGAGCTTGCCGAAGTAGGGGTCCATGGCCTTCGCGCCCCAGCCGGTGGCGCCCGCCGCCTCCCACTCGTCCCAGTCGGACGGCAGCGGCTTGAAGGAGATCAGGGTGTTGTGCGACGAGCAGCCGCCCAGCACCTTGGCGCGGCTGTGCAGGATGTGCGAGTTGCCGCGGGGCTGTTCGGTGGTGGTGTACTCGTAGTCCAGCTCGCCGCCGAGCAGGCCGAGCCACTTGCGCAGCGTCAGCACGTCCTCGCGGTCGACGTCGGACGGGCCGCCCTCGATGACGGCGACGCTGAGGTCCGGGTCCTCCGTGAGGCGGGAGGCGATCACCGATCCGGCGGTGCCACCGCCGACGATCACATAGTCGTACACGGGCATGAGGTGGTGCTCCTTCTGCAAAGTTCGTGCGAGCGTGGTGCGGTGAACAGACGGGGCCTCAGCCCGCGAACCAGCGAACCGGTTCCGGCCGGAGGTTCTCGTAAACGTGCTTGCTCTCGCGGTACTCATCCAGACCCGCGGGGCCCAGTTCCCGGCCGATGCCGGACTTTCCGAAGCCGCCCCACTCGGCCTGCGGCAGGTACGGGTGGTAGTCGTTGATCCAGATGGTGCCGTGCCGCAGCCGGGCGGCGACCCGGCGCGCGCGGGCGGTGTCGGCCGACCACACCGCGCCGGCCAGGCCGTATTCGGTGTCGTTGGCCAGCGCGACGGCCTCGTCCTCGGTCGTGAACGTCTCCACGGTCAGGATCGGGCCGAAGGTCTCCTCACGGATCACCTTCATGTCGCGGTGGCAGCCGTCCAGGATGGTCGGGCTGTAGAAGTAGCCGGTGGCCGGACGGACCTCGCTGGCCTCGGGGCGGCGTCCGCCGCACCGCAGCTGAGCGCCCTCCTGAAGGGCGGCTGCCACGTACGCCTCGACCTTGTCCAGCTGCTGCTGCGAGACGACCGGGCCGCACTCGACGCCCTCTTCGGTGCCGCGGCCCAGCTTGATCTTCTCGGCGCGGCGGGCGAGTTCGGCGACGAAACGGTCCCGCACCGACTCCTCGATGATCAGGCGGGCGCCGGCCGAGCAGACCTGGCCGCTGTGGATGAACGCGGCGTTCAGCGCCTGGTCGACGGCGGTGTCGAAGCCCTCCTCGGTGGCGCAGGAGTCGGCGAAGACCACGTTCGGGTTCTTGCCGCCCAGCTCCAGCGCGATCTTCTTGGCGCCCGCGACCGCCGCCGAACCGGCCTTCGTGCCGCTGACCAGGCCGCCGGTGAAGGAGAACAGGTCCACGTCCGGGTGCTCGGCCAGCCGCTGACCGACCGGCAGGCCCGCGCCGGTGACGATGTTGGCGACACCGGCCGGCAGTCCGGCCTCGGCGAGCAGCTTGACCAGGTGCACCGTCGAGAGCGGGGTGACCTCGCTGGGCTTGATGACGAAGGTGTTGCCCGCGGCGAGCGCCGGGGCGACCTTCCAACTCGCCTGGAGCAGCGGGTAGTTCCAGGGGGTGATCATCGCGCAGACGCCGACCGGCTCGTGCACGACGACGCTGTGCACGTCGGGGCTGCCCGCGTCCACGACCCGCCCGCCGCTCTCGTTGATCACCAGGTCCGCGAAGTAGCGGAAGGCGTTGGTGACGTCGTCGACGTCGACCCGGCCCTCTTCGAGGGTCTTGCCGGTGTCCCGGCTCTCCATGAGGGCGATGACCTCGCGGTCCCGCTGGAGCAGGTCGGCGACCCGCCGCAGCAGCGCGGCCCGTTCGGCGACGAGGGTACGGGGCCACTGGCCCGTCCCGCCGTCGAACGCCCGGCGCGCGGCCTCGACCGCCGCGTCGGCATCCTCGGCGCCGCCCTCGGCGACGACTTCGAGCGTCTTCGCATCGGCGGGGTCCAGGATCTCCCGGGTGGCGCCGGATACGGCGGAGCGCCACACCCCGTCTACGTGAATCGTCTCGCTTGCCGACACGTCTGTTCTGCCTTTCGACTTCCGGTTTGTTGCCACTGGTTCACACCAGCAACGAGGACCCCTCCCCGGAAGCCCTTTACCTATGCCGAAACGTCCACGGAAAGTGACCCGACTCACTCTTCCGGCCCCCGGAATGCAGGTTTGCCGGGTCCGATCCCGGTCAGTGGTCGGCCCTTACGGCCTACCGGCCAGGGCGGGCGAACGTCCGTTCGGCGGGACCTGGTGTCCCCACCGACGCTGCCCTTCTGCTCAGATCACCCGGCCGCCGCGCTGCCGGTGGTCGCGGGGGCTGATACCCCGTACCCGTTTGAAAGCGGCGCTCAGGGCGAACGGGCTGCCGTAGCCGACCCGGCGGGCGACCGCGCCAAGTGTGGCGTCCGGCTCGCGCAGAAGGTCGGCGGCGAGGGCCAGGCGCAGGCCGGTCAGGTACGTCATCGGGGGCTCGCCCACCAGCTCGGTGAAGCGGCGGCCCAGCGCCGCGCGGGAGACGCCACTCGCCGCCGCCAGCCCGGCGACAGTCCATGCCCGCGCCGGATCGTCGTGCAACAGCCGCAGCGCACGGCCCACCACGGGGTCACCGTACGCGCCGGGCCCGCCCGGGGCCGTCGCCTCCGGCCGCGCGAACCACGCCCGCAGCGCGGCGGTCAGCAGCAGGTCCAGCAGCCGGTCCAGGACCACTTCCTGGCCCGGCGCGTCCTTGCCCATCTCCGCTTCGAGGAGCGGCACGAGGGAGCAGTGCCAGGCGTCGGCGGGCAGCCGTACCAGCGGCGGCAGCGCGCGCAGCAGCCGCTGGTTGATCTCACCACGCATCCGGTACGTACCGCTGAGCAGGACCACCGGGCCGTCGGGGCCGTCACCCCAGCTCCGTACGCCGAGGTCCATCGCCTCGCACAGCCACTCGCCCTCCGGGGTCGCGGAGACCTGGCCCGGGTGGATGACGACGCGCGGCGCGGTGGCCGGGTCGTCGGCGACGGTGTACGGGTCGGGGCCGCGCAGCACCGCCACGTCACCGGGCAGCAACCGAATCGCGCCCGCCCCGCCCGCGGCCTCCGGCGCCGCGCCGGGGACCACCCACGCGCCGCCCCGCACCACCGACATCAGGGTCAGCGGCGCCTCGTCCTGGATGCGCAGCGCCCAGGGCGGGCTGAGGACCGAGCGCATGAGGAAGGCGCCGCGCGCTCGCGGCCCGTCCAGCAGTCCGGTCAGGGCGTCCATGGACGTGAGCGTAGTGGGACGGCTGGACGGACGGACATGGGAGCGAGCCGTCCGCCCATGGCCGGGCCGGGCGCCCGGCCCTTGACTGGACGGGAGCGCGCCGGACCCGCCGGACACCGCGAGCAGAGGACCGCCCGCCCATGTACGACTCGATCCGCACCACGACCCTGTTCGCCGCCACCGTGACCACGGGCCTGACCGCGGGGCTGTTCTTCGCGTTCTCCTGCGCCGTACTGCCGGGCCTGCACGCAGCCGGCGACCGGACCTTCGTCAGCACGATGCAGCACGTCAACACCGCCATTATGAACGGCTGGTTCGCCCTCGCCTTCATGGGCGCGCCGCTCCTCACGGCGGCGACCGCCGCTCTGCACCTGCGGGGCGACGCCCGCGCCGCGCTCCCCTGGATCGCCGCCGCCCTCGCTCTCTACGCGGTGACGCTCGCCGTCACCTTCGGTCTCAGCGTCCCTCTGAACAACGCCCTCGCGGCGGCCGGAGACCCGTCCCGTCTCACGGAAACCGCACTCGCCACGACACGCGCGCGCTTCGAGGCGTCCTGGACCCGCTGGAATCTCGTCCGCACCCTCACCACCACGGCCGCCCTCGGCTGCCTGATCCGCGGCGTGGTTCTGCACGGCCGCCTCACGGGCAAAAGCGTCTGAAACGCCGTAGCAGCAGGTCAGGACTGCCAAGGATCGAAGTACTTGAGCGCCGTCTGCTGGATGCGGCTCTGCGCGGGCCAGTCCGCGTCGGGGCCCAGGACCAGGACGGCGAACTGGCGGCCGTCGGGGACGGTGAAGGCGCGGTCGGTGACGCGGGCGCGGACGCCCAGTTTTTCGCTGTCGTAGCCGTAGACGAGTTCGGTGGTGCCCGAACTGAGCCCGATGTCCGTGACGGAACCCAGGCTCATCTCCACGTACCCCGGCTTGTCGGCGAGGCTGCGGGAGGTCGCCGCGAGGGCTTCGTGCGGGGTGATGTCGGGCTCGGTGATCTCGAAGATCTGGAGGAGGTACCGCTGGTCGGGGGCGGTGTAGAAGACACCGTCCGTGCGCTCGGTGCGCTGCCACTTCTCCGGTACGGCGAGGGAGAAACCCGCGCTGTCCCGCGCCAGGCGGTAGCCGGACGGGACCGCGCCCGGGGACGACCCGGACGCGCCGTCGGTCGCCGTACCGTCCGTGGCGGAGCCGGTCGGCACCTCGGCCGGCCCGGTGGCGCGGTGCGGGCCGGTCGACGAGACCGACGGTCCGGCGTCGGAGCGCACGGCGTCGTCGCCGCCCCACAGCAGCCACCCGCCGCCGAACCCCGCGGCGACCACGGCGACCGCCGCGCCGACGATGAGCGGCGTCGGCCAGGAGCGCGGGTGGGCGGCGGACAGCCCGGCGCCGGGCGCCGCCGCCGGGTCGTGGCCCGGCGGGCCGGACGGCGGACGGGCCGGGTGATGCGCCGGGTAGTGCGCCGGGTGGTGCGTCGCGTCGGCCGTGGCGTCGGTGAAGAAGTCCGGCCCCGGCACCGGCGCGGCGCCCGGACCCGGAACGTGGCCGGGCTTCGACGGCGGCGGGCTCGTATACGGCGCCGGGGCCGGGCCGCCGGTCTCCCAGCGCTGCTCCTCGTCGTTCCAGCGCGCCCCGGCCGCGCCGCCCCCCTGCTCGCTCATGTTCAGCCTCCCAGCAGCGCGGCCACGGCCTGCCCCACGGCGGCGCCCGACGCCAGCATTCCGGTGACCGTGCCCGCGTCCGACAGCGCGGCGCGCAGCCGGTCCAGTCGGCCGGGCGCGGTGCGGCCGGTGGTCTCGATCTCTTCCTGGGCATCGCCCAGTTCCGCGCTCAGCAGCGTGACCTGCGGGGTCTCGATGACCCTGGCCAGGTCCTGACGCAGCTGCCGTACGGCCGCGAGCAGCTCCTCGTGCGCGGGGTCGGCGCCGGGGCGGCCGGTCGCGTTCTCGTTGTGGGTGACCGTGTTGTGGTCGCCGATGGCGAAGGCGCCGTGCACCCCGCCGATGTGGATGCCGCGGTGGCGTCCGTCTTCCGTGGCCATGTCTGCCTCCCCCTTCGTCCGCTGTGCTGCCGTACGCCGGCCGTGGTCACGATTGTGCCCCGGCGGGTGCCGGTCCGTACCGGCCGTTCACCGGCTCGCGTCGGCGGGCTTGGCGGGGGCGGGCCCGGCGGGCTTGGCGGCCGTACCGGACGCCGTGCCTCCCGCGCCGCCCAGCCCGCCGTTGCTGCTGATCGTGTTGTGGTCGCCGATGCCGATGGCGCCCTGCGCGGACTCGATGAACACCCCGCCGTCGGTGACGTTGACGATCCGCTGCTCGAACTCGTCCGTCTGATAGCCCGCTTCGTACAGCGCGCTCCGTACGCCGCTCGCCACGCGGTCCTGGATGCTCTTCAAGTAGCGGGTGACGTCCATCTCCTGGAAGAGCGAGGCGTCACCGTCGGAGCCCAGTTCGCGGACCGAGGCCGCCGGGCCGTCGGGCAGCGCGCCGCCGTGCCCGCCCGTGAGCAGGCTCCAGGCGGAGACGAAGCCGCGCCACAGGGTCGTCACCGCGCGCCCGGCGGAGCGCGGTGTCTGCGCGAGGGCCCACACCGCCTTGCCGAAGGGGTTGTTGTGCCGGTAGCGGTGGGCGATCCGGTCGGCTTCCCGGTACAGCGCGCGCACCGGCCACAGGACGTGCGGGGCGACCTCCAGCATGAGCATCCCGCCCTGCGTGTGGACCCGTACGAAGACCGTCGTGACGATGCCCTCGCCCCAGCCGCCGACCCGCACGCGCAGGAAGTGCCGCCGGGTCTCGCCGCCTTCCTCGACCGCGCGGGCCCGGTGCGCGGCGAAGCCGTCGGGGCCGTACGGGGCGGCGGCCCGGGACGGCAGCCCGGCCACCGGCAGGAAGACGCACTCGTCGATCTCCAGCGCGCGCAGCCGGTCCCGTACCGCTGCGGCGGCCTGCGGGGAGCCGTGCGCGGAGGGTTCGCGGAGTGCCGCGACGAGCGGGATGATCCGCTGGAGGACCGCGTCGTTGTCCAGCGGCACCGGCCCGCCGTCGGCCGCCCCGGCCCCGTCCGGCACCGCGTCCTTGCGGGGCCGCAGTTCGACCGACAGCGACCAGGTCCGGTACGGCGTGCCCGCGCCGCAGAACGGGTCGGCCGCGCGGTACATGACCAGCGGGCCGTGCTGTTCGGTACGGATGCGGTGGCGCAGCCGCTGGAAGCGCCCGCCCTCGGCCCGTTCGGCGGGGTCGGCGGCGGCGTCCGGGAACCGGTCCCGGGACAGCTCGGTGGTCAGCACCTTGGCCACCTGTCCGTGCTGCGCGCCGACGGCCCAGGCCAGGACGAAGGGCAGCGCCAGGGCGATCCAGGCGTGCAGCGACTGCGCCGCGATCATGTTCTGCCCGAAGAGGTCGGTGGGCAGGAACAGCAGCAGCGGGTTGTCCGACAGGTCCGGTGAGCTGCCGGAGTAGCCGTACGACGACCCCGCGGACCCCCCTGAGCCGCCGCCTTCGAACACCGTCGCCAGCAGCATCACGGCCACGAGCACCGCGCTGAAGCGCCCGTACCAGCGCAGCAGCCAGCCCGCGAACCGCCGGTACCAGGGCGGCTGCGCGGCCCGGCCCCGTACGAAGGGCGCCAGCGAGAGCAGGGCGACCGGCAGCAGGTACAGCAGGGTCAGCCCGGAGGAGAGCGGGACGGACACGATCCACAGCAGCAGTACGGCGGCGGCCCAGGCCAGTTCGATGCGCCGGGCGCGCAGCGCGTGGGCCAGCACGCGGGCCGCGTCGAAGCCCGGGGACGGGGCCGCGAGGCGCTCTTCGTGGACGTACAGCTCGTCGATCACCGCGTCGCGGTAGGCGAGGTCGAGGTAGGTGCCCGCGCACAGCAGCCGCGTGGCCTCACTGGCACCGAGGTGCCGGGGCGCCTCGGCACCCGGGCCGGGCTGGGAGCCGGACTGCGGGCCGGACTGCCGCGGTACGTACGGATCTGTCACGTGATTCCCCCCGGGCACCAACCGCCCGCGCCGGCGGGCGGGTTGTGTGTCATGAACGCCGCAGCATAAGGGAGGCCGGGGAGCCGTGTCAGGCGCACGCCCGGAAGATCACGCCAAGGTGTGACACCAACGGCCGGAGCCGGTACGGAACCCCGCGGGGTTCCGTACCGGCTCCGGCCGTGCGGGGCGCGTCGGCGGACGCGCGTCCTGCCCGGTGTCAGAGGAGACCGAGACCGCGGACGGCCTCGCGCTCCTCCGACAGCTCCTGGACGGACGCGTCGATGCGCTCGCGCGAGAAGTCGTTGATCTCCAGACCCTGGACGATCTCGTACTTTCCGTCCTTGGTGGTGACCGGGAAGGAGGAGATCAGGCCCTCCGGGACGCCGTAGGAGCCGTCCGAGGGGATGCCCATGGAGGTCCAGTCGCCGTCCGCGGTGCCGTTGACCCAGGTGTGGACGTGGTCGATGGCGGCGTTGGCGGCGGAGGCGGCCGAGGAGGCGCCCCGGGCCTCGATGATCGCGGCGCCGCGCTTGGCGACGGTCGGGATGAAGGTGTCGGCCAGCCACGCCTGGTCGTTCACGGCCTCGGCGGCGTTCTTGCCGGCGACCTCGGCGTGGAAGATGTCCGGGTACTGGGTCGCGGAGTGGTTGCCCCAGATCGTCAGGCGGCGGATCTCGGAGACCGGGGTGCCGGTCTTCTGCGCGAGCTGCGAGACGGCGCGGTTGTGGTCCAGGCGGGTCATCGCGGTGAAGCGCTCGGCCGGTACGTCCGGGGCGGCGGCCTGGGCGATCAGGGCGTTGGTGTTGGCGGGGTTGCCGACGACCAGGACCTTGATGTCGTCCGCGGCGTGGTCGTTGATGGCCTTGCCCTGCGGCTTGAAGATGCCGCCGTTGGCCTCCAGCAGGTCGCCGCGCTCCATGCCCTTGGTGCGGGGGCGGGCGCCGACGAGCAGGGCCACGTTCGCGCCGTCGAAGGCCACGTTCGGGTCGTCGGAGATGTCGATGCCGCGCAGCAGCGGGAAGGCGCAGTCGTCGAGCTCCATGGCGGTGCCCTCGGCGGCCTTCAGGCCCTGGGGGATCTCCAGGAGGCGCAGCTTGACCGGCACGTCCGCGCCGAGCAGATGACCGGAGGCGATGCGGAAGAGGAGTGCGTAACCGATCTGGCCGGCCGCGCCGGTGACGGTGACATTGACGGGAGTGCGGGTCATGGCGATCTCCTGCGCGATATTTTCTGGGGTTCCTGGGGGCAAGCCCCCTCACCGCGTTGGTGGCGGCGGGAACCTCTGCCCGTTTACCGAGATCTCTTGGTATCGAGAGACCCGGCCGTCAGGCTATCGGACCGCCGCACCGCACCGCCCCCGGGCCGGTGTGGAACGCCTCACCGGCCCCCCGCGGAGGTCCGGCGGGCCCCCGCGGGCAGGCGGCGGGCGGCCGCCCGCTCAAGGAGGGGGAGCGCGGACGGCCGCCGGTTGGTGCCATACCCGTGGGGGGTCAGTTATGCCCCTGCCCCGGATTCGCGCGGGCAATCCCCTGCCGTACCCACCTTCCCGTAACAGGCGGTATGCGGATTTCGTCCGAGATGTACTGACCGGTGGCTGAATCTCCACCCCCGGCCCGCCTCACCCGGCGCTCCGCCCCGGCCCCGACGGCACCGGCTCCGCGCAGCCCTTCACGCCCGCCGCGGTCGTCCCGCACGCGGTGACCTTCGCCGGGTCCCCGGACACCGGGACCATCGCGGTGTACGCGTCGCCGTCCTGCCCGGCGGCCACCTTCTCGGTCCGGCCCGCCGAACTGATCGACGCCTGGTCGCCCGGCGCGGCCCCGGTGACACGGGCCCAGGCGGCGCCGCACACCTTGCTGTACCGCACCTCGATCAGGGAGCCCCCGGCGTACCCACGGGACGGGCTGCCGGCGTTCCGGCCGCCGCACCCCATCGCCTCGGGGTCCTTGCCCGCGCAGTCGGCTCCGGCGCACTTCACCCCGGCGGGCAGCACCGGCTTCTTGCTCGGGGACGCGGACGGCACGGGCGCCGCCTGCTTGTCCTCCTTGCCGCCCACGTCGAGCAGCAGCACCGCGGCGGCGATCACCAGCAGCGCGCCGACCACCCCCGCCAGGAACATGGTGACGCGGCGACGGCGCAGCTGCCGGTCGGCGTCGTCCGGGGAGCCCGCGGGCGGCACGGACGAGGCGGACGATGCGGACGGCGTGGACGAGGCGGATGACGCGGACGAGGCGGACGGCGTGGACGGCGCAGGGCGGTGCTCCGCGCCGGGGCCCTCCGCATGGCCCACGGGAGCGGCGTCCGGGGCCACCGGCACGGCGTCCGGATAGCCGGCCAGGCGGGGCCAGGACACCCGGTCCGGCCGGCCGTCGTCGGGGTCCGCCGCGGCGGGCTCCAGCGGCTTGCGGCCCGGGGCCGACGGCGGTGCTGCCGGGGCCGCGGACGGCGCGGCCATGCCGGGGAAGTCGGCGGTGGACGGCAGTTCGTCGCCGCGCTGCCGAGGTGCGGCGGGCGCCGTGGCGGCCTGCGCGGCGCCGCTGCCGCCGCGCCCCCGCGTCCCGGCCTGCCCCGCGTCCCGGCCGTCCCGGTCCCCGGCCGGGTTCTTCCCGGGGCCGCCGTCCGGCTCCTCGGCCCGCTCCCCCGCCCCGGCCTCGTCCTTGTCCTCGGGCTTCGCCTTTTCCTTGATCTTCTCTTTGGTACGGGACTTCGCCTTGCCCGGCGCCGGGCCGAACTCCCCCAGCGCGGCCCGCGCCTGCGCCACCCGGATGGCCTCCATGGTGACGTCGTGCCGCATCTCCGAACGGCTCCAGGCACGTTCGGCCAGCTCCCACATCGTGGTGAGGTGCCCGGTGTGCGCGCCGGTCGCCTCGGCCAGCGCCACCACCGCACGCTGCGGCGGCAGCAGTCTTCCGTTGAGGTAGCGCTCCCACGAGGTCTTGCTGTAGCCGGTCCGGTCCGCGACGGCGGCCACGCTCAGACCGCTGCGCTCAACGAGTCTGCGCAGCTGACTGGCGAACTCCTTGACCTGCGGATCGAGTTCTTCCGGTAGCGCCCTCCAGCGAGGCATTGCCTCCCCCTAACCCCCCATATGCGCCTGCTCGTGCCTGTCCCTTGCTCTTGCGTCCGCTCCTTCGCCGGGGCGCGACCCCCCGCAGCCCGCCCCGGTGGTTACTCACAGGGATGCTCAGAGCCAGGATGCCAGTTCCCATCTCCCGGGCGCATGGGAGCGTTCGGGCACCGGACATGCGGACGTGCACGCCCGTACACTTCCGCCCGCTTGCGCCGGGCGAGGTCACGGGCCCGTGCCCCGGTTGCCCTGCGCGGCCCGCGCGGCCCGCGCTCAGGCGCCGGCCATCCCCTTCTGCAATCCGGTGTCGAGCGCGTCGAGGAACTCCTCCGTGGTCAGGTACGGCTGGTTCTTCGAGACCAGCTGCGCCAGGTCCTTGGTCATCCGGCCGTCCTCGACCGTCTCGACGCAGACCCGCTCCAGCGTCCGGGCGAACGCGGTGACTTCGGGTGTGCCGTCCAGCCCGCCGCGGTGGGCCAGGCCGCGGGTCCAGGCGAAGACCGAGGCGATCGGGTTGGTCGAGGTGGCCTTGCCCTGCTGGTGGCGACGGTAGTGCCGGGTCACCGTGCCGTGGGCGGCCTCGGCCTCGACGGTCCGGCCGTCGGCGGACATCAGGACGGAGGTCATCAGGCCGAGCGAGCCGAAGCCCTGCGCCACGACGTCGGACTGGACGTCCCCGTCGTAGTTCTTGCAGGCCCAGACGTAACCGCCGGACCGCCGCAGGGACGCGGCGGCCATGTCGTCGATCAGCCGGTGTTCGTAGGTCAGGCCCCCGGCGTCGAAATCTGCCTTGAACTCGGCGTCGAAGACCTCCTGGAAGAGGTCCTTGAACCGGCCGTCGTACTTCTTGAGGACCGTGTTCTTGGTGGACAGGTACACCGGGTACGAACGGGCCAGGCCGTAGCGGAACGCGGCGCGCGCGAAGTCGCGTACCGACGCGTCGTGGTTGTACATGGCGAGCGCGACGCCGGGGCCGGGGAAGTCGTGGACCTCCAGCTCGACCGGGTCGCCGCCGTCCCGGGGCGTGTAGGCCAGGGTGAGGGTGCCGGGGCCCGGGATCTTCAGGTCGGTGGCGCGGTACTGGTCGCCAAAGGCGTGGCGGGCGACGACGACCGGCTCCGTCCAGCCCGGTACGGGCCGGGGCACGTTCCGCACGATGACCGGCTCGCGGAAGATCACACCGCCGAGGAGGTCGCGGATGGTGGCGTTGGGCGAGCGGTACATCGCCTTGAGGCCGAACTCCTCGACCCGCGCCTCGTCCGGGGTGATGGTGGCGCACTTGACGCCGACGCCGTACGTCCCGATCGCGTGGGCGGCGTCGACGGTGACCTGGTCGCCGGTGGCGTCGCGGTTCTCGATGCCCAGGTCGAAGTACTTCAGGTCGATGTCGAGATGGGGCAGGATCAGCGTGTTCCTGATGGCGGACCAGATGACGCGGGTCATCTCGTCGCCGTCGAGCTCGACGACGGGCTGGGCAACCTTGATCTTGGCCATGGGGCGGGGCGTCCCTCTCGCGCGACGACTGGGGCGGCGAGGCCGGCGGCGTCCCGGACACGTCGATGTGCCTCGGCCGCCAAGCTACTCGGCGGCGGGACGCGCCGGCCGCCCCTGAGAGCGCGCGGGGGCGCACGTCACGCGAATGGCGCGGGAGAGCCGCGTACGGCCCCGTACGGCCGGGGCCGTACAGCTCCCGTACGGCCGGGTCCGGGGAGGCCCGTAGCGCACCGGCCTCCCCGTACGGCCGGGAGCGTGGAGGGGCCCGTACGGCCCCGGCTCACCAGACCGTGAAGTGCACCAGGTCGTCCAGGAACGGAAGCTTCAGCCACGGCTTGGGCTGCGCCATCAGTGCCAGCAGGACGATGGCCAGGCCCAGCCCGCCGTAGGTCGCCATGTCCGTGAAGCGGGACCGTACGGCCAGCATGCCCACCTTCGGCAGCATCCGGCGCATCACCGCTCCGCCCAGCAGGGACAGGCCGATCAGCAGCGACCCGATACGGAAGCCGTCGAGGGCGACGACGAGCAGCCCGAGGGCCACCCCGCCCATGACGGCCAGCAGCGGCCACTGCCGGGCGGGCGGGGCGGCGCTGCCGGGGGCGGTACGGGCGCCGCCCTCCGGCCGCGCGGTGTCGGTGGTGATCCGCGGGAAGCGGCGCGAGGGCCGCTGCGGCTCGGAGGCGCCTTCCGCGTGCGCTTCGGCACTCATGGGTGGCAGTCCCTTTCCGTGTCCGTTCCGGTGCTGCGGGGAGTTCGGGTTCAGCCCGCGGCGCGCTCGGCCGCCTCGACGACGTTGACCAGCAGCTGGGCGCGGGTCATCGGGCCGACGCCGCCCGGGTTCGGGGAGATCCAGTCCGCGACCTCGGCGACGCCGGGGTGCACATCGCCGACGATCTTGCCGTTCTCGTCGCGGCTGACGCCGACGTCCAGGACGGCCGCGCCCGGCTTGACGTCCTCCGGCTTGATGATGTGCGGCACACCGGCGGCGGCCACCACGATGTCGGCCTGCTTGAGCTGCGCGGCCAGGTCGCGGGTGCCGGTGTGGCACTGGGTGACGGTGGCGTTCTCCGACTTGCGGGTCAGCAGCAGCGGGATCGAACGCCCGACGGTGATGCCGCGGCCGACCACGACCACGTGCGCCCCGTTGATCGCCACACCGTGGTGGCGCAGCAGCTGGATGATGCCGTACGGGGTGCAGGGCAGCGGCCCGTCGATGCCCAGCACCAGGCGGCCCAGGCTCACCGGGTGCAGGCCGTCGGCGTCCTTGGCCGGGTCCATCAGCTCCAGGACGCGGTTGGTGTCGATGCCCTTGGGGAGCGGAAGTTGGACGATGTAGCCGGTGCAGTCCGGGTCCTCGTTCAGCTCCCGTACGACGGCCTCGATCTCTTCCTGCGTGGCGGTGTCCGGCAGTTCCTTCTGGATGGAGGCGATGCCGACCTGGGCACAGTCGCGGTGCTTGCCGTTGACGTACCAGCGGCTTCCCGGGTCGTCACCGACCAGGAGGGTGCCGAGTCCGGGGGTGACGCCCCGGGCCTTCAGTGCCTCCACGCGGACGGCGAGTTCGGACTTGATCGCGGCGGCGGTGGCCTTGCCATCGAGAATCTGGGCGCTCATACCCCCCATCCTCCCGGATGAAGCCACTTCCGTTCCAATCAGGGCGCGCTATGGCCACTGACAAGAGCGATGACCGGAGATGACCGAAATGAATTTACGGAATCGATCATTGCACTTGCACAACACCTGAGCCTCTTGACTGGACAACGATATTGCGCAACTAGAAAGATTGCCGCTCAGTGCCGCAGGCATCATCGGGGGGCGGGGCACTGATCCCAGGCTTTCCTCCGAGCACGCCCTGCCGTCCCCCACTGAACAACAACGGAGGAAACCAGCCAATGAGCTTTGGCGACCCGAACAATCCCTACGGCCAGCCGCAGGGGCAGCCCGGCCCGTACGGCCAGCAGCCCCAGGCACCGTACGGCCAGCCGCCGCAGGCGCCGCAGGCCCAGCCGGGGTACGGCTATCCGCAGCAGGCCCCGCAGGCCCAGCCGGGGTACGGCTACCCCCAGCAGGCCCCGCCGCAGCCGCAGTCCCCGTACGGCCAGCCGCCGCAGGTGCCCCAGCAGCAGGCGTACGGCTACCCGCAGCAGGGCGCACCGTACGGCCAGCCCGGAATGCCGGGAATGGGCGGGCCGCCGGCCTTCGCGAGCTGGGGCGCGCGCGTCGGCGCGACCCTGCTCGACGGCCTGATCGTCGGTGTGGTCCCGACGATCCTGTATGTCGTCGGAATGATCGTGGCGGCCGCCAACACGACCGTCTCGGTCCCGGACACGGCCTACTGCGGCTCCGACTACCAGTGCATACAGGACGCCTACAACAACGCCAACGACGCGGCCGGCGCCCCCGCCTTCGCGATCATCCTCATCGTGCTCGGCGCCCTGCTCGGCCTCGCCGGCTGGCTCTTCCTGGTCGCCAAGGAAGGCTCCACCGGCCAGACCCCGGGCAAGAAGGCCCTGAACATCCGCGTCGTGCGCGAGGCGACCGGGCAGCAGCTCGGCTTCGGCCTGGCCTTCGGGCGCAAGCTCTGCCACGTGGTGGACGGTCCGCTGTGCGGTCTCGGCTACTGGTGGCCGCTGTGGGACGAGAAGTCGCAGACGTTCGCCGACAAGATCACCAGCACGGTGGTCGTCCGCACGCAGTAAGCCCTCCCCCGGCACGGCCCGAAGCCCCCTCGCACCGTCAGGGCGAGGGGGCTTCGCCGCCCCCGTAGGCTCTTACCGCTCTCTTACCTCACCCGGAACCGCCGGAACCGCGCAGCACCGGCTGACACCAGGTCACACCGCTCGAAGGACACCGCTCGTGAGCTACCCGAACCAGCACAACCCCTACGGGGCGCCGCAGGGCCAGCCCCAGGGCCCGCCGCCGCAGGGCCACCCCCAGGGCCCGCCCGCCCAGTACGGCTACCCGCAGCAGCAGCCGATGCAGCCGCAGCAGCCGTACGCGCCGTTCCCCGCGGGGCCGATGGGTCCGGGCGGAATGCCCGGCATACCCACGCCGCACCAGATGCCCGGCAACACCAAGGCCGCGCGCGTCATGCTCTTCGTCCTCGCCGCCACGGGCGTCTTCGGCATCATCGGTGTGACCGTCGTCCTGAACCAGCTGAGCAGCAACTCGGCCCGGTACGACGGTTTCGGCGGCGACACCCAGAGCATGCTCAACGCCGGCAAGGGCGTCCTGGTCGTCGTCATGATCCTCATGGCGGCCTACGCGGCCGCCGCGCTGGTACTGGCGCTCCAGTACTCCAAGGGCGGCAACGGCATCCGCATCGGCAGCATCATCTTCGGCGCGGTGTCGGTCCTGTGCAGCATTCCGTTCGCCCTCAGCCTCTACGGCATCCCCAACTTCGCGCTGTCCATCCTCGTCATCGTCTTCGCGGCGAAGCAGGAGAGCCAGGCGTGGTTCATGCGGCCGCGGTACTGAGGTCTTGACGCCGGGGCCCTGGTGCTGAGGCCCGGTCACCGAGGTTCCGCCCGGCCGGGGCAGGTCCTGGACGCACCCG
This sequence comes from Streptomyces sp. CB02923, assembly GCF_001905005.1. GTDB lineage: Bacteria > Actinomycetota > Actinomycetes > Streptomycetales > Streptomycetaceae > Streptomyces. The sequence goes on from NZ_LWKZ01000001.1 coordinate 1,111,142, forward strand.
GGGCACGTCCGGGGTGCGTCAGGAGCACGTCCGGGGCACGTCCGGCACGCGAAAAGGCCCGCCTTCCGCAGTACGCGGAAGACGGGCCTTTCGCCTGGGTACGGCTCGGTGGAACTTGGCGGAACTCGGTGGAACTCGGTGGAACTCAGTGGAAGAAGTGCCGGGTCCCGGTCAGGTACATCGTCACGCCCGCGGCCTTAGCCGCCTCGACCACCAGCTCGTCACGGACCGAACCGCCGGGCTGCGCGACGGCCTTGACGCCCGCCTCCAGCAGCACCTCCAGCCCGTCCGGGAAGGGGAAGAACGCGTCGGAGGCCGCGTAGGAGCCCCGTGCCCGCTCCTCGCCGGCCCGCTGCACGGCCAGCTTCGCCGAGTCCACGCGGTTGACCTGGCCCATGCCGACGCCGACCGTGGCGCCGTCCTTGGCGAGCAGGATCGCGTTGGACTTCACGGCGCGCGACGCACGCCAGGCGAAGGCCAGTTCGGCCAGTTCGCCCTCGGACAGCGCCTCGCCGGTCGCCAGCGTCCAGTTGGCCGGGTCGTCGCCCTCGGCCTGGAGGACGTCCTTGACCTGGGCCAGGCCGCCGCCGTCGATCGGCTTGAACTCGGCCGGCGGCTGCGGGCCCTCGGGGCAGCGCAGGACCCGGATGTTCTTCTTGCGGGACAGCACCTCGACCGCGCCGTCCTCGTAGTCCGGGGCGACGATGACCTCGGTGAAGATCTCCGCGACCTGCTCGGCCATCGCCACGGACACCGGGCGATTGACGGCGATGACGCCGCCGAAGGCCGACAGCGAGTCGCAGGTGTGCGCCTTGCGGTGCGCCTCGGCGACGTCGTCACCGATCGCGATGCCGCACGGGTTGGCGTGCTTGATGATGGCCACGCAGGGCTCGGTGTGGTCGTACGCGGCCCGGCGCGCGGCGTCGGTGTCCGTGTAGTTGTTGTACGACATCTCCTTGCCGTGCAGCTGCTCGGCCTCGGCCAGACCTCCGCAGCCGCCCCCCGCGGCGGAGCCGCCATGAGACACATAGAGCGCGGCCGCCTGGTGCGGGTTCTCGCCGTAGCGCAGTACGTTCTTACGCTCGTACGTCACGCCGAGGAAGCCGGGGAACTCGCCGCCGTCACCCGCGTAGTCGCCCGCGAACCAGGAGGCCACGGCCACGTCGTACTCGGCGGTGTGCCGGAACGCCTCCGCCGCCAGCCGCCTGCGCTCCTGAAGGTCGAAGCCGCCGTCCGCGACGCCCTTGAGCACGTCCGCGTAGCGGTCGGGGTTGACGACGACGGCGACCGACGGGTGGTTCTTGGCGGCGGCGCGCACCATCGAGGGCCCGCCGATGTCGATCTGCTCCACGCACGCGTCCGGCTCGGCGCCGGAGGCCACGGTGTCGCCGAACGGGTAGAGGTTGACGACCACCAGGTCGAACGGCTCCACACCCAGCTCGTCGAGCTGCCGCCGGTGGTCCTCCAGCCGCAGGTCGGCGAGGATGCCCGCGTGCACCTTGGGGTGCAGCGTCTTGACCCGGCCGTCCAGGCACTCGGGGAAGCCGGTCAGCTCCTCGACCTTGGTCACCGGCACACCGGCCGCCGCGATCTTCGCGGCCGTCGAGCCGGTCGAGACGAGCTGGACGCCCGCCGCGTGCAGCCCCTGGGCCAGTTCTTCGAGGCCCGTCTTGTCGTAGACGCTGACCAGCGCCCGGCGTACGGGCCGCTTCGTTGCTTCGGCGGTCACGGGATCAGTACCTTTCGTCCCTCAATGCGGTAGCCGTGCCGGGCCAGCAGCCCCACGACCTCGACGAGCAGCTTGCGCTCGACTTCCTTGATGCGCTCGTGCAGCGCGGATTCGTCGTCCGCGTCCCGGATCTCGACCACGCCCTGGGCGATGACCGGGCCGGTGTCGACGCCGTCGTCGACGAAGTGGACGGTGCACCCGGTGACCTTGGCGCCGTACGCGAGGGCCTCGCGGACGCCGTGGGCACCGGGAAAACTCGGCAGCAGGGCCGGATGCGTGTTGATGATCCGGCCGCCGTGGCGGGCGAGGAAGTCCTCGCCCAGGATCTTCATGAAACCGGCCGAGACGACGAGGTCGGGCTGGTACGCGGCGACGGCCCCGGCCAGCGCGCGGTCCCAGGCGGCCCGGTCGGCATGGTCCTTGACCCGGCACACGAAGACCGGCAGCCCGGCCCGCTCGGCCCGCTCCAGGCCGGCGATGCCGTCGCGGTCGGCGCCGACCGCGACGATCTCGGCCCCGTACGTACGGGCCCCCTGCTCGGCGATGGCGTCGAGCAGCGCCTGCAGGTTCGTACCGGAACCGGAGACGAGCACGACGATACGGGCCGGTGAAGCGGCGGGAACGGCGGATGAAGAGGAAGCGGAGGCCACGGCGGGGCTCTTTCTCGCGCGGTGCTGCTGTACGGCGGTGTGCGATGCGATGTTGTGCGGTCGTACAAAACCATGGGTAGCCGAAAACCGGGGAACCCTACGAAGGCGCCGACCGTCAGCAACGATACCGGCACACCGCGCGGCCCCCACGGGACGGGGGCGCACGCGAGAGGTAGCGTCGGGCGTGAGAACGCACGCTGTTCGTGGTATCCGCCCGCCCGGCCCACCTGTCGGACGTACGGACGAGACAAGGGGAAGACACACTCCAGATGCCGGACCGACGCCGCCGCGCGGCCCTCCTCCTCCCTCCCACAGCTACCGCTGGGGGGTGCCCCCAGCTCGCCGCCGCTCCCGGGGCGGTGCTGCTGCGTGAGCGCAAGCCGTCCTCCGATGCCGCGGGGGCTCCGGGTTCGTCGGGTTCATCGGGTTCATCGGGTCCTTCGGGTTCATCGGGTTCGCCGGACTCATCTGGTTCGTCGGATTCTTCTGGTTCGTCGGACTCTTCCGGGGCGTCGGGAACGTCCGGGTCATCGGGGACGTCCGGGACGACCGGTGGGCCGGCCAGGGAGCGGGCCCACTCCCGTCCCGCCGGTCAGGACCGGGGGCAAGAGCAGGGTCAGGGTCAGGGCCGCGGTGGTCAGGGCGGCGACAATCCGTTCGCGCCGCCGCCCGCCGACGCCCCCGACCAGCCGTGGCAGCCCCGCCGCGGGCAGGACCAGGACGGCGACCAGGACGGGTCGGGAGACCGGCAGCAGCCCGGCTGGGGGAACCAGTGGAGCAGCCGGCAGCCGGGCCGCCAGGGCGGCGGCTTCGGTACGCGGCAGGGCGGCCGCAACGGCCAGCAGGGACCGGGCGGCCCAGGCGGCCAGGGCGGTCCCGGCGGCTCCGGCGGGCTGCGCTGGGACCCGACCGACCCCGCACAGCGCCGCGCGCGCTACGCGCTGCTCGCCGGCATGTGGGGCTTCTTCTTCGTCCTGTTCAACCTGCCGGAGATCGCGCTCCTGCTGGCGGTCCTCGCCCTGTACTGGGGCATCAGCTCCCTGCGCGCCAAGACGGCACGTACGGGCAGCGGCGCACAGTCCGGAAGCGCGCGCGCCACGGCCGCCGACGTAGCGGGCCAGACCCCGTCCCGTACCGACTCCGGCGCTTCCGCCCCGGGCCACGCACCGACGCCCGTCTCCACCCGTCCTCAGACGACCGCAGCGGTGGCGGGCCTGGTCACCGCCTCGCTGGCGCTGGCCATGGTGGCGGCCACCTTCACACTCCAGCTCGTCTACCGCGACTACTTCACCTGCGTGAACGACGCCCTGACCCGGTCCGCCCAGCACTCCTGCGAGAAGCTGCTCCCCGAGCAGCTGCGTCCGCTGCTCAGCGCCCAGCAGGAGTAGGAGCCGCCGTCCAGCCCGGCAGCCCGCGCCTGCCGCCGGGCGCCGACCGCCATCCGCCGTCCGTCTCAGCCGCCGCCCTCAGGGCCGGCGGCTGAGGTGTTTCCGGGAGCTTCTCCGTACGGCGACGCGGTGGGTTCGAAGTCCGTCATCAGGCCGCCGGAGGAGGCGCGGAGTTCCGACCAGCGGGCCCGGCGGGTGCTGGCGTCGTGCCAGGGGGTGGGTGGGGGTGGGGGTGAGAGGGCTGGTGGTGGCGATGAATGTGAAGGGGGCGTGGGGGAGGTCGGGTGTGGATGTGGGTGGGGGTGGGGGTGAGAGTGCGGATAGGGGGTCGAAGGGGGCCTGGCGGGATGCCGGGCAAGGCGCTGGACGAATCGTCGGCGGGCACGGGTGGCCGTACGCCTCAGCGCCCGCATGCAGAAGCGGCAGGCAGCCCGCGTCCCTCGTCCGGCGGTACCGAGGACTGCCGGGGTGAGCCGTTTCACACCGCGCCACATTCGCGTACGGAGCTTCACGCGCGGCTTCCGTGCGGGTCTCGGCGGGCGCGGGACACCGCGCAGCCACCAGGCGCGCGCGACGAGAGCGCCCGGCATACCGATAAGCAGCGTCCAGCCCAGCGCCGCCAGTCCCGTCTGCCACCAGCTGGGACCGAATCGGGCCAGCGCGGAGCTGCCCAGCGCGCCCCCCGCGAGCCCCGCGAGCAGCGCCGCGACCGCCCCGCAGCCGAGTGCCGCGAGCCCGGCGGCCGCGGCCGTCTCGCGCGGGCCGGTCCACTCGGCGTCCGCCGGGGCCCCGGCAGGCGTGGCGTCGGCCCCGGTCCGGGCTCCGGCTCGCGCGGCGACCGCGTACGCCTTCGCAGGGAGCGCGGAGTACCGGGCCAGCGCCAGTCCGACGGCGAGCGGCACCGCGGCGGTCAGCCAGTGCAGCGTTCCGGTACCGCCCGCCTCCGGGACCATGCCGAACAGCGGGAAGTGCGGCAGGTCCGGGTACCCGGCGGCACCCAGCGGGCCGACCGTGCTGCCCGCGCCGAGCGTGAAGCCGGGGCCGAGCCCGTACGCCAGCCCCCACACGACGGTGTTCGGCAGCAGCACGAGGCTGAGCAGCAGCACGGTGCACCGGTCCGCCCAGTCGTGCGTGAGGGCCAGGAAGTCGGACCGGACCGCGGGGGCATGCCAGCCGAGCGCGAGGAGGACCAGCAGCGCTCCGCAGAGCAGCATCACCAGGACGGCAGCGGACCCCGCGCGCGCCGCGACGGCCGGCCAGCGGCCTCTCAGTGAGGTCCGCAGCCCGGCAGGCAGCCGGTCATGGGCCCGCCGGACCGGTCCTGGCAGCGGGACGAAGGCGGTACGGCCGAGGGTGCGCCAGGCCGCCACGGCCAAGGTCGCGAGAGCGGCCGCCGGTACGTACAGCAGAGCGCTGAGCGGCTCGACGTACAGCGGGCCCGCCGAGGCGTACAGGAGGGCGACGCCTGCGACGAGCAGATATCCGGCCAGCAGCCAGCCGAGGAGGAGGCGGGGGGCGGGCTCCGGGTCGATGTCCTCGGCGTGGAGGAGGCTGGGGGTGGAGGGGGAGGTGTCGCTGGGGCCAAGGGGGTCGCTGGGGCCGGGAGTGGGGGGTTTCGGGGGGTGGGTGGGTTCGAGGATGTGCCGGGCGGACCGGTAGAGCAGCCAGAGGGGCAGGGCCATCAGGAGCAGCGGCGTCACGGCGACGGGCGATGCGCCGCCGGAGGCCGCCACGACTCGTACGAGGTCGCTGCCGTGGGCGAGAAACCACAGGTCGGCGGCGAGGTGCAGGGCGCGGGACGGGTCGCTGTCCGGGTACGGGGCGGCCACCCAGAGCAGCAGTACCGCCACGGCGAAGGCCCCGAGTCCGAGCCCCGCCGCCAGCACTCCGCCGAGGAAGGCGGTGCCGAGCGCGGAGGACCGCTGGCTGGAGGCACGGCCGCGCGACGACAACGTCGGGCCGCGGTCGGTCAATTGGCTCACACCGCCATGCTGCCAACAACACACGTTTCCGCCATGGAGCAGGCGATTACCGGACGTGTCGCTCAATATATGTTTATGTACCTATTCATGTCGCCGAGTCGTCCGTACACCACCGGCCCCTCGGACGCGCACCCCAGCACCTCCGCCGCCCGCACCCGCGCCCCCGCCCGTACGGAGAGGTCGGCATGACCGGACGCACCGGACGCACCGGACGCACGAAGAAAGCCACCCCCTCAGCGATGGCCGACACCGAGCCCGACACGGCGTCAGGAACGCCCACCGCAAGCGCGCTTGACGAAACGTCAGCATCTGGCCGTACCCACATCACCCCCGCAGCCGCCTTCGACGCCCTCTACACCCGGCACGCTCCCGACCTGACCCGCCAGGCGATCGTGCTCACCGGCCATCCCCACCTCTCTCAGGAAGCCGTCGAACGGTCGTTCCAGATGGCCTGGCAGCGCTGGCCCGAGGTGGCGGTCGACCCCGACCCGGCGGGCCGGGTGCGGGCCATGGTGCACGAGTACGCGCTGTCGCCCTGGCACCGTATGCGCCCAGGTGGGCGGGCCGGGCGGCGGCCGTCGCCCAAGGTCCCCGCCCCGCCGCCCGCCACTCCCCCGCAGCGCGCGCTGCGGGACGCCGTACTCAGCCTGCCTACTGCCTACCGGCGGGCGCTGTTCCTGCACGACGGTCTCGGACTGGACCTTAGCGAGACGGCCGCCGAGGTCGAGGCCAGTACACCGGCGACGGCCGGACGGCTGCTGCACGCGCGCCGGGCCGTCGCCGACCGGGTTCCGGAGCTCGGCCTGGCGGACGAGTCACCGGTACGCCAAAGGGAGATCCTGCGCGAGCGGCTGGCCGGGCTCGCCGTCGCGCACCCGGTGGCGCCGTCGGCCGCCAGGACCGTACGCAGCGGCAGCGAGCGGACGGTCAGCCGGATGACGCAGGGCGCGTTCGGGCTCACCGCCGTGATCGCGGCAGCGACCGCCTTCACCCTCGTCAACGAGTCGGGCACCCTGCCCACCCGCCCCGAAGCCGGGCCCCCGGCCCTGTCCGCGTCCCCCACGCCCGGCACGGCGGCCAAGGGCCCCCGCACCCATACGGAGCAGGCCGAACACGGCCGCTCCCAGCACGCCAGGGCGAACGGTCCGGCACGCCGGAAGGTGGTCCGTTCCGGTCCCGGTCTCATCGCGCCGGAGGCCCGGTAGCCGGGAGTGCGGTAGCCCCCAGGCCGGGAGTGCGGTAGCCCCAGGCCGGGCGCGGTAGCCGGGAGTGCGGTCCCCTCGGGCCCTCGGCCCCTCGGCCCCTCGGGCGGGAACGCTCGCGTCGCCGCGCAAAAGGCGCGGGCCCGTACCCCCGTGAAGGAGTACGGGCCCGCGCCCGACGCTGTACCGCGATCAGCCGACGAGGATCTCGCGGGCCAGGCGCGCGGTCTCCGACGGGGTCTTGCCGACCTTGACGCCGGCGGCCTCAAGGGCCTCCTTCTTCGCCTGGGCGGTGCCGGAGGAGCCGGAGACGATGGCGCCGGCGTGGCCCATGGTCTTGCCCTCGGGCGCGGTGAAGCCCGCGACGTAGCCGACGACCGGCTTGGTGACGTTGGCCTTGATGAAGTCGGCCGCACGCTCCTCGGCGTCGCCGCCGATCTCACCGATCATGACGATCAGCTCGGTCTCCGGGTCGGCCTCGAAGGCCTCCAGAGCGTCGATGTGGGTGGTGCCGATGACCGGGTCGCCACCGATGCCGACGGCCGAGGTGAAGCCGATGTCGCGCAGCTCGTACATCATCTGGTAGGTCAGCGTGCCGGACTTCGACACCAGACCGATCCGGCCGGGCTTGGTGATGTCGCCCGGGATGATGCCGGCGTTGGACTGACCGGGGGTGATCAGGCCGGGGCAGTTCGGACCGATGATGCGGGTCTTGTTGCCCTTGCTCGACGCGTACGCCCAGAAGGCGGCGGAGTCGTGCACCGCGATGCCCTCGGTGATCACGACGGCCAGGCCGATCTCGGCGTCGATCGCCTCGACGACGGCGGCCTTGGCGAACTTCGGCGGCACGAAGATGACGGACACGTCGGCGCCGGTCTTCTCCATCGCCTCGGCGACCGAGCCGAAGACGGGTACGGAGGTCCCGTCGAAGTCGACCTCGGTGCCGGCCTTGCGCGGGTTCACGCCGCCGACGACGTTGGTGCCGTCGCCCAGCATGAGCTTGGTGTGCTTCATGCCCGTGGCACCGGTCATGCCCTGGACGATGACCTTGCTGTCCTTGGTGAGGAAGATAGCCATGGTGGTCTGGTTCCCTCTATCCCTTACTTCGCAGCCGCGGCGAGCTCGGCGGCCTTGTCGGCCGCGCCGTCCATGGTGTCCACGCGCTGGACCAGCGGGTGGTTGGCGTCGCTCAGGATCTTGCGACCCAGCTCCGCGTTGTTGCCGTCCAGGCGGACGACCAGCGGCTTGTTGACGTCCTCGCCCTTGGACTTGAGCAGCTCCAGGGCCTGGACGATGCCGTTGGCGACCTCGTCGCAGGCGGTGATGCCGCCGAAGACGTTGACGAAGACGGACTTGACGTCCGGGTCGCCGAGGATGATCTCCAGGCCGTTCGCCATGACCTCGGCGGAGGCGCCGCCACCGATGTCGAGGAAGTTGGCGGGCTTGACGTTGTCGTGCTGCTCACCGGCGTACGCGACGACGTCGAGGGTGCTCATGACGAGACCCGCGCCGTTGCCGATGATGCCGACCTCACCGTCGAGCTTGACGTAGTTGAGGTCCTTGGCCTTCGCGGCGGCCTCGAGCGGGTTGGCCGCCGCCTTGTCCTCAAGGGCCTCGTGCTCCGGCTGGCGGAAGGCGGCGTTCTCGTCGAGCGAGACCTTGCCGTCCAGGGCCAGGATGCGGCCGTCCTTGGTCTTCACCAGCGGGTTCACCTCGACGAGGAGCGCGTCCTCGGCGACGAAGGTGTTCCACAGGGTCACCATGGCCTCGGCGACACCCTCGGCCACCTCGGCCGGGAACTTCGCCTGGGCCACGATCTCGCGGGCCTTCTCGATGTCCACGCCTTCGACGGCGTTGACCGGGACCTTCGCGAGGGCCTCGGGGGTCTTCTCCGCGACCTCCTCGATGTCCATGCCGCCCTGCACCGAGGCCATGGCCAGGAAGGTGCGGTTGGTGCGGTCGAGGAGGTACGAGACGTAGTACTCCGCCTCGATCTCCGGGGACAGCTCGGCGATCATCACCTTGTGGACCGTGTGGCCCTTGATGTCCATGCCGAGGATGTCCGTCGCGCGGGCGACGGCCTCGTCCGGGGTCGCGGCCAGCTTCACGCCGCCGGCCTTGCCGCGGCCGCCGACCTTCACCTGCGCCTTGACGACGGACTTGCCGCCGAGGCGCTCGGTCGCCGCGCGTGCCCCCTCAGGCGTGTCGATGACTTCACCGGCCAGCACCGGTACACCGTGCTTGGCGAAGAGGTCCCTCGCCTGGTACTCGAACAGGTCCACGCGCGTCCGTCCCTTGTCTACTCAGAATCGCCGTAGTGATCGCGGTTCGTTGTCTGCATGGGCGTGCCGCGAAGGGCAACGTGACTGCGCTGTCACTGAGGGATGCGTACACGGTGACCGGTACGCGGCATGTCCGTCTCGCAGGTTATCCCCGCAGGACCGGGCTCCCTAAATCGCAGATCACACTGCGGCGGTGATAACAGTCACAGAGACGGTGGTCACACATCACACAGGGGTACCACCGGCGCCCGGCAGACGGCCCACGCCCCGCCCGCCCTCGGACACAGCGCGAAGCCGGGCGGCCCCTCCCACGGGAAGCCACCCGGCTGTCTCACTCACTGTCCGCCCGGCGGATGGCCGGCGTTACGGGCGTACGGACACCACCCTGCGCGTACGCCGCCGACCCCGCACGGAACGGTCAGACGCCCTGAACCGGCAGGGCCGGGAAGCCCTGGACGCCCGGGACGCCCGGGACGCCCAGGAGGACCGGCAGCGCCGGAATGTTGGCGGCGTTGGTCAGGTCGGTCGACACGGCGGGTACGGCGGGTACGGCGGGTACGGCGGGTACGGCCGGGTCGACGACCGGGCGGGTGGTGGCCAGGGCGCGCTGAGCAGTACCGGTCAGGCGGCCGGTGACCTTGCCGGGGTCTGCGGTCTTGCTGAGGTCGGTGACCTTACCCAGGTCGGCGACCTTGCCCAGGTCGGCCGTCTTGCCGAGGTCGGTGGCCGCAGGCGCCTCCGGGATGGTGGGCAGCTTCGGGGTAGCGGGCACCTCCGGGGTGGCGGGCAGCTTCGGGGTGGCGGGCAGGTCCTGGGTGTGTACGTCGCCACCGGTGACCCCGGCGACCTGACCGGCCACACCGTCCACGGTCTTCTTCGCGGCGGCGGGCAGGTCGGCGGTGCCGGGCAGGTCGGCCGCGTTGGCGGCGACGGAGCCGAGGGCCCACAGACCGGAAGCGGCGGCGGCTACGACGATGGAACGACGGATGTGCGTACGCATGATGATGAAACGTCCTTCGAATTCATGGGGTTCGACGGGCAGACCTGTTCCGCCCCCGCGCGGCAGGTCCTGAGCAGTCCTGCGCAGACGCGTCGTCTGCGGACGGGGATGTTCAGACGCCGGAGGTCTGAAGGTCTGCCCTAGCCCGGGAATTCGAGGATCTCGGCGGCACGCCGCCGCGTGGGCGGCTCGGCCGCCGCGAGGACGCCTCCGGGCACCAGCCCGAAGTGCGCGGATCCCGCCGGTACGGCAGCGAACTGGTCCCCGTTACGGGGGCCGTGGCCGTCACCGGCGGTATGCGAGGCCGACGATATAAGCCCCTGCGGGAACTGACCGGGGAGGGCCGGCAGGCTTCCATGGCCCTGACCCTGACCCTGACCCTGACCCGACTGATGTTCCGACGCCGAACCGGCGCTCTGTGCGCTCCGCGTCGACACGTCAAGGTGATCGCGCAAGCCCGTCGAACTGGGCTTGCCAAGCGTCGAGTTGAGGCCACCGACGACCATCTCGCCATCGGCACCGGCATGCTGCTGACCGGCACCGCGCTGCGGCCCGGAGCCCCGGCCCGGCTGCTCGCCGCGCCCGTCGCCGTGCCCGTTGTCGGCGTCGTCACCATCGTCCGTACCGGGAAGACGACCGGGAAGCTCTACGGGCAGCGCCCCCGCGTCCCCGGCCCGGCGCACGTCGCGCACCACATCCCGTACCGGTGCGGTGACCGGCTCGGTGACCGGCTCGGCGGCCTGCCCAGCGGCCGGTACGGTCCGCTCGGCAACGGGACGCACGGCCTTGCCGACGACCGGTGTCCCGGCCATCGTGTCCGCGTCCGGCCCTCCGCCGCGCTTCAGTTCCCGCCCGGCCCCGGCCGCTGATGCCTTGACGGACGTCTGCGGAACCGCCGATGACGACGCCCCGAGCTGCTGCTCCACGCCCACCGGGCCGTCCACCGCATGCGCACCGCCACCGAACGCGAACCCCAGCGCCACGAACCCCGCCAGGAACAGCCCCGCCAGCAGCACACGGCGCACCGCCACGGTGCGCGGAAGGCGCACAGCGACAGACGGGACCGGCACAGCGGACACGGGCAAACCCTTCGCAGCAGTGAAGGGGCGTGAAACCCCGACAGGAACAGATGGAGCGAAATGGATCAGACGGAACGGATGAGAACGGGTGGCAGACGCAGCCGACCGGAACGGTGACCGTGGCACGAAAGCACCGAGGCAAGCACCAAGGCACGAATCCGAGGGCCTTCCGGCCTCGGACACCGGCGTCACGCGCATCGCGGTGATCGATCGGTGATTGAGCGGTGATCGAGCGGTGATCGATCGGTGCGCTGATCCTTGCACGACAGGCCAGGGGCCACGCAAGCCCCCCGAGGCTCTCGTTACCGTTGCTCCGTCATGTCCGGTATCGGCAGCGGCCGCTTCTCGATCGCGGCCGCCATCACCTCCGGGAAGAGGTCCGGCGTACAGGCGAACGCCGGTGCGCCGAGGGCCGCGAGAGCCGCCGCGTGCTCCCGGTCGTAGGCGGGCGCCCCCTCGTCCGACAGCGCAAGCAGCGTCACGAACTGCACCCCGGCCGCCTTCATCGCCGCGACGCGTTTGAGCATCTCGTCGCGTATGCCGCCTTCGTAGAGGTCGCTGATCAGCACGACGACGGTGTCCGCCGGCCGGGTGATCTGCGACTGGCAGTAGGCGAGCGCACGGTTGATGTCCGTACCGCCGCCCAGCTGGGTGCCGAAGAGTACGTCCACCGGGTCGTCGAGCTCGTCCGTCAGGTCGACCACCGCGGTGTCGAAGACGACGAGCCGGGTCGCGATGGCCCGCATGGAGGCGAGCACCGCGCCGAACACGGAGGCGTAGACGACGGAGGCGGCCATCGACCCGGACTGGTCGATGCACAGCACCACGTCCTTCTTCACCGACTGTGCGGCCCGCCCGTAGCCGACCAGCCGCTCGGGGACGACCGTGCGGTGTTCCGGCAGGTAGTTCTTGAGGTTCGCGCGGATCGTACGGTCCCAGTCGATGTCCCGGTGCCGGGGGCGGCTGATGCGCGCCGAGCGGTCCAGGGCGCCGCTCAGCGTGGCGCGCGTGCGCGTCGACAGCCGTTTCTCCAGCTGCTCGACGACCTTGCGCACCACGGCCCGCGCGGTCTCCTTCGTCGTCTCCGGCATGACCTTGTTGAGCGAGAGGAGGGTCCCCACCAGGTGGACGTCGGCTTCGACGGCCTCCAGCATCTCCGGCTCCAGCAGCAGCGCGGACAGGCCGAGCCGTTCGATCGCGTCGCGCTGCATGACCTGGACGACGGAAGTGGGGAAGTACGTACGGATGTCGCCCAGCCAGCGGGCCACGTTCGGCGCCGAGGCGCCCAGACCTGCCGTGCGCGATCCCCCGCTGCCGGCCCCGTCCGGCCGGCGGCCGTAGAGCGAGCTGAGCGCCCCGTCCATGGCGGCGTCCTGCCCCCGCAGCTCGCAGCCGGTCCCGTCGGCACCGTCCCCTCCCAGCACCAGCCGCCACCGCCGCAGCCGTTCCTGCGCCTCACTCATCCGGCCACCCCCGTCATCCGTTCCCCCGGCCCCTCGCCACGCTGCCCTCCACCAAGCAGCTCCCCACCACGCTGTCCCGCATCGCTCACACCGTCCGTGCGGTCCATGTCACCCACGTCACCCATGCCACCCGTTCGGTCCATGCCACCCGTACGGTCCACGTCACCCATTCGGCCCATGTCACCCGAACGGTCCACCGGCATGCCCTCCGACATGCCTTCCTGGAGCCCCAGCAGAACGCGCAGGGTCGGCAGCACGGCCGCTGCCCGGTCACGGTCCAGGCCGGGCCCGAAGCCCGGTATCGCCGCTTCCTGGCCGCCGTGGCCCGCGCCCTGCCCCGCACCCTGCCCCGCGGCGGAACCGCCGGCCCCGGCCGTCGTACCGCGGCGTATCAACTCACCCAGCGTGCGCCGCACTCCGGCTTCGTACTCCGCGAAGGTCCGGCGCAGCAGCGGGAGTACGTCCGTGAACGCGTCCGCCGGTACATGTGCCAGCCATCCGTCCACCAGGGCGAGCAGCCTCTCGTCATGCACCAGCAGCAGTCCCCCGGAGTCACCACCGGCGAACCCCTCGATCCAGCCCGCCGCCTCGGCCGGCGGCGTCCCCGGGGACAGGGCCAGCCCCATCAGCCGTTCCGCGTCCCCCGCGGTCAGCCGCCCGTCGTCGAGCAGCAGCCGGACCGCACGCCCCCGCAGCAGACCGGGCACCGTCTCCCGTCCGGCCAGCTTCCGCAGCACCACCGCCCAGCGCTCCCGCAGCCCCCCGCCCCGGGCCGCGATGTCGGCCCCGACCACGCTTTCGGCCCCGGCCGCGATGTCGGGCCCGGCCGCGATGTCAGACCCGGCTGCGCTGTCGGGCCCGGCTGCCGGAGTGCTCGTCGGGCCCTCGTCCAGGAGGGCGACCGCGTGGTGGGCCGCGTCCAGGTGCTGGCGCATGTCCGCGGCGCCGTCCGCGTCCAGGCCCGTGCAGGCCGGCGGCAGGCCGACGAGGACGCGCTCGGCCAGTCCGGTGGCCACCTCGCCGAGTGCGGCGGCGTCCGTGCCGCGTACGTCGCCGTAACGGACCGAACGCACCAGCGCGGGCAGCGCCTGGGCGAGATGCCCCACGTCCGCGTCCAGTGCGGCCCGGTCCGTGAGCACCCGCATGACCACGGGCAGGGCGCCGGGGAGCCCGGCGAGCAGACAGCGCTCGGCCAGTGCCGTGACGTCCGCGAGGGCCGAGGTGCCCAGCGCGTCGGACTCCGCCTTGGCGGTCGCGGCCGCTTCGACCGTCGTGCCCCAGATGCCGGCTTCCGCGGCCCGCACGGACAGCTCGGGCTCCCACCGGAGCCGCCAGCTCTCCCGGAACGTGCCGGTGCTCGAACGTGTCCGTACGGGTTCGCCCCACGCCACACCGAGCAGCCGCAGCCGGTGCAGCAGCCGGCTGCGTCCGGCGTCCGTCTCCTTGCGGAGGTCGAGCTCCAGTTCGCGCTCCGCCGCCTCCGGTTTGAGGCGCAGGGACCGCTGGCTACGGGTGATGTCCCGCTGGAGCGGCACCGCCGGGGCGCTGTCCGGCACCTCCCCCAGTACGTCGCCCACCACCAGGCGGTCGTGGATCAGGGCGGACGGCGCGTCGGACCCGTCGCCGAGCACCGCGCGCACCGCGTCACCGGCCTCGGCCAGTCCGGCCAGCGGGCGGCCGCGCATCGCGGCCAGCGCCTCGGCGAGCCGTACGGCCTCGATGACGTGGGCGGAGGAGACGGCGTAGTCCTCCTCGCGCAGCAGCCCGGCGACCTTGGTCATCCAGCGTTCGACGGGGCGGTCGGGCGCGCTGAAGAGATGGCCGTACCAGCCGGGCGAGGAGATGCCAGCGCCGTATCCGCTGCGGCGCGAGAGCCTGCGGTGGGTCCATGGGACCCACGTCACCTCGGGCTTCACCTTCGGCAGGCCCTTGAGCAGCTGCCGGTCGGCGGTCACGGTCGTGCGCCGGGCCAGCGCCGGAACGTGCCACGCCCCGCACACCACGGCGATGCCGTCCCCGAACTCCCGGCGCGCCTCACGCAACCGGAGCCGCATATGGGCCTCGCGCACCAGGTCGCGGTCGTGCCCGCCGACGCCGTACGCCTCGCGCAGCGCCCCCATCGCCTCGGCCAGCGCCTCGAACGGCGCGAGCGGATCGGAGAGCGGGTCGGAGAGTGGTCCGACGAGCGGATCGACGCCCGCCGCACTCCCGCCCCCGTTCCCCCTCCCGTTCCCGGCCTCGCTGCCGTTTCCGCTCCCGGCCCCGCCCCCGTTCCCCCTTCCGTGGGCGCGGTGCTCGATCACGTCCTCCCACCAGCGCTCCGGATCGTCGTACCCGGCGGTTTCGGCGAGCACCGCCACGGGATCGATACGCACCTCCGCCGCCCGGTCGGCGCCGGGCGTACTGCCGGGAGCCGTTGGCCCGTCGGGAGCCGTCGTCCCTTCGGGAGCCGTTGGCCCGTCGGGAGCCGTCGTCCCTTCGGGAACCGCCGCGTCCTCACCCTCCCCGCCGAGTGCCAGGGAGTGCGCGGCGGGCAGGTCGATGAAGCGCACCGGTACGTCGCGGGCCAGCGCCCACCGGATCGCCACCCACTCCGGGGAGAACTCCGCCAGCGGCCAGAACGCGGCCCGCCCCGGGTCGGCGGGGACGTGGGCGAGCAGCGCGACCGGCGGCCGCATCGCCGCGTCGGCGGCCAGGGCCACCAACGCGTCCGCCTCCGGCGGCCCTTCGATCAGCAGGGCGCGCGGCTCGTGGTGCTCCAGGGCCGCCCGGACCGCCCGCGCCGAGCCCGGTCCGTGGTGCCGCACCCCCAGCAGCAGCGGCTGGTCCGCACGGGCGTTCATGCGCCGGCCTCACGGCAGGCGCGGTAGAAGTCCTTCCAGCCGTCGCGCTCGCGCACCACGGTTTCCAGGTACTCCTGCCATACGACCCGGTCGGCCGCCGGGTCGCGTATCACCGCGCCGAGGATGCCCGCGGCCACGTCCCCGGACCGGAGTACGCCGTCACCGAAGTGCGCGGCCAGCGCCAGGCCGCTGGTCACCACGGAGATGGCCTCGGCCGTGGACAGCGTGCCCGACGGGGACTTGACCTTGGTGCGGCCGTCGGTGGTGACGCCGTCCCGCAGCTCCCGGAAGACCGTGACGACACGGCGGATCTCGTCCGTGCCTTCCGGGGCGGGCGGCAGGTCCAGGGAGCGGCCGAGCTGGTCGACGCGCCGGGAGACGATGTCGACCTCCTCCTCGGGCGTCGCGGGCAGCGGCAGGACGACCGTGTTGAAGCGGCGGCGCAGGGCGCTGGAGAGTTCGTTGACGCCGCGGTCGCGGTCGTTGGCCGTGGCGATCAGGTTGAAGCCGCGCACCGCCTGGACCTCCTGGCCCAGCTCGGGGATGGGGAGCGTCTTTTCCGACAGTACGGTGATGAGCGTGTCCTGCACGTCGGCCGGGATGCGGGTCAGCTCCTCCACCCGCGCGGTCATGCCCTGGGCCATCGCCCGCATGACCGGGCTGGGCACCAGCGCGTCGCGGCTCGGGCCGTGGGCGAGCAGCTGCGCGTAGTTCCAGCCGTAGCGGATGGCTTCTTCCGGGGTGCCGGCCGTGCCCTGCACGAGCAGGGTCGAGTCGCCGCTGACGGCCGCCGCCAGGTGCTCCGACACCCAGGTCTTGGCCGTGCCGGGCACGCCGAGCAGCAGCAGCGCGCGGTCGGTCGCGAGGGTGGTCACCGCGACCTCGATGATGCGGCGCGGGCCCACGTACTTCGGCGTGATGAGCGTGCCGTCCGGCAGGCTGCCGCCGAGCAGATACGTCGCCACCGCCCAGGGCGACAGCTGCCAGCGCTCCGGCCGCGGCCGGTCGTCGGCCGCCGCCAGCGCCTTCAGCTCCTCGGCGAACGCGTCCTCCGCATGGGGACGCAGCACCTGCGCGGAATCGCCGGAGCCGGTGCTGGTAGCGGCGCCGGTATCGGTAGCAGTGTCGGTACCGGTGTCGGCGCCGGTTCCGGTTCCCGTACCGGTGCTGCCGGCGTCGCCTGCGGTGTTGTTCTCAGGCATGGTTTCCCCCTCGTCGCAAGGTCTGCGGCCGGTACCCCGCCTCCGCCGGCCGCTTGCGTGAACAACCCTGCACCACACCACTGACAATCACCGGAAAACCGGCCCTGACCTGCTAGTTCAGCAGCGAGGCCGATACCCGCCGGGTGGTTGCGGAGGCGGGCAGCGGGGCGATTGTCAGTGGGTGCTCGTAGCGTTTGGAGCATGAATCCGCAGGGGGAACGCTGGACGTCGGATCACGTGCTCGCGCTCGCGCCCGACGCACCGTCACGCAAGGCGGGCAGCAGGCTCGCGACGCCGGGCTCGTGGCCGGAGACCGGCACACAGGGGAGCGCGGTGTGGGGCCTGTGCAAGGGCAGCGGCAGCAAGCCGTACCAAACCGTCGTGGACACGGCCGGACCGGCCTTCAAGTGCAGTTGCCCGAGCCGCAAGTTCCCGTGCAAACACGCACTGGGCCTGCTGCTCATGTGGGCGGGTGAGGAAGCGGCCGTGACCAGCGGAGCGCCTCCCGCCTGGGTGGAGGAGTGGCTCACCGCCCGTCGGCAGCGCGAGCAGAAGAAGGCTCCGGGCGAAGCCGACGAGACGGCAGCACGGGCGGGTTCAGCGCCGGCCGCCGGTCCGGAGGCCGCGCGCCGGCGTGCGGCGCTGCGCGCCCGGCGGATCGCCGCCGGTGCCGGCGAGCTGGAGCAGCGGCTGGAGGACCTGCTGCGCTCCGGCCTGGCCACCGCCGACCGTGCGGGGTACGGCGCCTGGGACGAGACGGCGGCCCGTATGGTCGACGCCCAGGCGCCAGGCCTGGCCGCGCGCGTACGGGAGTTGGGCTCCGCCGCGGCCTCCGGGGCGGACTGGCCGTCCCGCCTCCTCGCCGAGTGCTCCCTGATCCACCTCCTCGACCAGGCGTTCCTGGGCATCGACCGCCTGCCGCCCGCACTGGCCTCGACGGTCCGCACCCGTGTCGGGCTGACCACCGACGCGGCGGATGTCCTCGCCGGTCCGGACACCGCCACCGTCCGCGACCGCTGGCTGGTCCTCGCCCAACAGGACACCGAAGAAGGGGTGCTGACCAGCCGCCGGGTGTGGCTGCGCGGCGAGCGGACCGGGCGCATGGCGCTGCATCTCTCCTTCAGCGGGCCCGACCGCGCCCTGGACCTCTCCCTGCCGTGCGGACTCGTCCTGGATGCCGACCTCGCCTACTACCCGGGCGCGCGTCCGCTGCGCGTCGTCCTGGGCGCGCGGCACGCCGACCCGGTCCCGGTCACCGGTCCACCGCCCGGTGGGGGCACCGACGCCGCCCTGGCCGCGTACGGCGACGCGCTGCGCGACGACCCCTGGCTGGACGCCTGGCCGGTGGTGCTGACGGACGTCGTACCGATACCGGGCCGCGGCGGCGAGCCGTGGCAACTGGCGGACGCCGACGGGGAGTCGGCGCTGCCCGTGGACCCGCGCTGCGCGGAGCGGGCGGGGCTGTGGCGCCTGGCCGCCATATCCGGCGGCGAACCGGTCACGGTCTTCGGCGAATGCGGGCACCGCGGCTTCGTACCCCTGACCACCTGGGACCCGGCCCCGGTAACGCTGTGACCACCGGCGGCCCCGGCGCCCCCGGCGACCCTGGCAGCCCAGACGGCGCCGAACCCATTCGCCCACACCCGCCCACGCCCACCCGCAAGGCCCCCGCCCACCCCCTCATCCATTCATCCATCCGCCCCCTCATCCACTCGCCCGATATCCGATCACCGTCCGGGGGAAGACCATGATCGAAAAGCACAGCACCGGAAGCCACCTCGGCTCGGCCGCCCTCGCCGAGCCCTCCTGGGAGGAGCTGGTGAGTTCGGCCCTCCTCGGTACGGAACGCCGCACGCCGCCCGTCACCGCCCGCGAGGGCAGAAGCACCCCGGCCGCCCTGCTGGACGCGGCCGCCGTGAGCACGGTCCGGCGCCGGGCCGCCCTGCGCCCCGCGCCCGCCCGCGAGCGGCCCGTACCGGCCCCGCCCGACTCGCGCCCACCGCTGCCGCCGGCCGCGCGGCGCCGGCTCGCGCTGCTGCTCGCCGACCGGAACGGCACCGGCAGCGGTCACCGCCGCGGCACGGCGCCCGACCTGACCGAGTTGCTGCCCCAGTGGCTCACCGCCGCCGCCCGGCACGGCTACCGCGCCCCCGAGGCGCTGCTGCCCGCGCTGCTCGACGCGGCCCGCGCGCGGACGGATCTGCGCGCGGCCGCCCTCGCTTTCGCCGGGCCCCGGGCGCTGTGGCTGGCGCGGCTCAACGACGAGTGGAAGTTCGCGCTGCGCGGCATCGGGAGCGCGGCCGCGCTGCCCGGCGCCGACGAGCCGGAGGCCGTACGGGCTCTGTGGGAGGAGGGACTGTTCGCGGAGCGGGTCTCCCTGCTGGCGGCGCTGCGCCGCCGTGACCCGGCCGCCGGGCTGGCCCTCCTGGCCACCACCTGGGCGACCGAGCGCGCCGAGGACCGGCTGATGTTCCTCGACTCGCTGCGGGAGGGTCTGTCGGTGGCCGACGAGCCGTTCCTGGAGGAGGCGCTGGCCGACCGCAGCCGCAACGTCCGGGGCACCGCCGCCGAATTGCTGTCGGCCCTGCCGGGCACCGCGCTGGCCGCGCGGATGGCGGACCGGGCCCGCGCCTGCATCACCCTCGCCCGTACGGAGGCCCACACGGAGGCCCATACGGAAATCCGTACGGACAAGAACAACGGGAAGGGTACGGAGAAGGGCACAGACGCACCCGGCGCGGAGGCTTCCGGCGGCTGGACGCTCGTCGTCGACGCTCCGCGCGAGTGTGACGCGGCGATGCAGCGCGACGGGGTGGTGCCGAAGCCGCCGACCGGCCGCGGCGAACGGGCCTGGTGGCTGAGCCAGCTGCTGGAGGCCGCCCCGCTGGAGTGCTGGAGCGGGTGGCTGGGCGGCCGGGAGCCGGCGGAGATCGTCGCCCTGCCGGTGGCCGACGGCTGGCACACCGAGCTGCACGACGCCTGGTGCCGTGCCGCCGTGCGCCAGCGGGACGTCGCGTGGACGCGTGCCCTGCTCGGCACCCCGGCTGCCGTCCCACAGGACTCCGGCACGTACGCCACCGGCACGTACGCCACCGGAGCGGCCGCCCCGTACGCCACCGGAGCGGCCGCCCCGAACAGCACCACGGCCCCCGGCGGCCCAGCCGGTTCGTCGCGTGATCTGGCCCGGCTTCTGACGGTGCTGCCCGAGGACGCCCGCGCGCGGTGGGTCGCGGAGTTCATAGCGGCCCACGGGCTGTCCGACGCGTTCCGGATGCTCGGTGTGTGCGCGGTGCCGTGGTCCGAGCCGCTGGGCCGTGCGGTGGTCGACGCACTGGACATCGCCCGGGACGCGGGCAGTTATCCGTGGAGCTTCAGCGGCGTGATGGGCCTGGCCGAGCGGTGTCTCGACCCGGACGCGGCGGACCGGCTCGCCATGCTCACGGCGACACCGGACGAGCCTGCGGACGGCTCGCCCGGCGCGGTCGGCTACTGGTCCGAAGCGTTCCAGCGCCTGGTGAGCACGCTACGGCTGCGCGCCACGATGCGGGCGGAGCTGGCCCCGTGAACCGTAACCACGGGCTGCTCCGCCCGGCTGCCGCGCCACCGCTCCGCATGGCCCCCACGCCACCGCTCCGCACGGCCGCCGGTCCAACCCGGCCGCCGTGCCGCCGTGCTGCCGTGTCCTCAGGCCGCCAGCTGGCGGACGTTGGCGCGGACCCACTCCACGATCGACGAGGTCGTCGCCCCGGGCGTGAAGATCTCCGCGACGCCCAGCTCCTTGAGGGGCGCGATGTCCGCCTCCGGGATGATGCCGCCGCCGAACACCTTGATGTCCGCCGCGTCCCGCTCCTTGAGCAGCTCTATGACCTTGGCGAACAAGGTGTTGTGCGCCCCGGACAGGATGGACAGGCCGATCGCGTCGGCGTCCTCCTGGATCGCGGTGTCCACGACCTGCTCCGGGGTCTGGTGCAGCCCCGTGTAGATGACCTCCATGCCGGCGTCGCGCAGCGCCCGCGCGATGACCTTGGCTCCCCGGTCGTGACCGTCGAGCCCCGGCTTGGCCACCACCACGCGGATCGGACCCTGCACACCCATCACTGCCTCCCAGCCCTGCACGGCACGACACGGCACCTGCACGGGGCAGGACCGCCGGACCGACATCAGAATGGCGGCCGCGGCGGCCGCCCCAAGCGTGAACGAACGTTATCGCCAGCATCCCGTACCCAGCCGTTTCGTAACACTGAGGGAGGGGGAAATCACACATTGGGACACGTTCGCTACGCGTTGCGTTCCGCGTCACTTCATGAGCGGGACGGACGCACGGGGAGCCGCAGTGAGGTCGCCGCACCTCCGCGCCGTCAGCCGCGCGGCACGGAGGTCCGGCCGTTGAACGCATCCGTCTTCGTATCCGTACGACCGGGCAGCAGCTCGTTCACGTACTTGTACGTTGCCGGAAACGGCTGCCCATGAGGGCACACGGGGGACAGAGTCGTCTCCCGCGTGCCATTCGGGAGGTCGGCCATGAAGGCCTTGCCCTTTCTCTGCTGTCTGGCCCGCCCCTCCGCGCTGCTGCGCGCGACGGTGATCGAGCTGGCCATCCTCGTCGGGCACCTTCTGCTGTACCCGACCGGCATCCAGCAGGAGCAGCCCAGAGCCCTTCCCGGCATTCCGGGCACAGGACAGGACGGCGGCCCGACGTCCGGCACCGGCCGCGGCGGCGACGCCGCCACCCCGGCCACCGACGCAGACACCGCCACCCCGAACACCGACGGCGACACCGTCACCACCGCCTCCGCCCCTTCCGCGCCCTCCGCGCCTTCCACACCCTCCACAAGGCCGACCTTGCTGCCCACGGAAGGCCGGGGCCACCCTCCGGTCCTCCTGCTGCACGGCTTCATCGACAACCGCTCCGTCTTCGTACTGCTGCGCCGCTCACTGCTGCGGCACGGCTGGCGGCACGTGGAAGCGCTCAACTACTCCCCCCTCACCTGCGACCTCCGCAAGGCCGCCGAGCTCCTGGGCCGCCATGTCGAGCAGATCTGCGAGCGCACCGGCCACAGCAGGGTCGACCTGGTGGGGCACAGCCTCGGCGGCCTGATCGCCCGCTACTACACCCAGTGTCTCGGCGGCGACCTCCGCGTGCGCACCCTGGTGACCCTCGGCACGCCGCACGGCGGCACCCGGGTGGCGCCGCTGATGTCGGCCCATCCGCTCGTACGGCAGATGCGCCCGCATTCCGACGTGATCGTGGAGTTGGCGCGGCCCGCCCCGAATTGCCGGACGCATTTCGTCTGCTTCTGGAGCGACTTGGACCAGCTGATGGTCCCGGTCGAGACCGCGCGTATCGATCACCGGGATTTGATCACCCGTAGCGTGCGGGTATCCGGGGTCGGTCATCTCGCTCTCCCGGTCAACGGCGCGGTCGCGGCCGGAATACGGGAGGCGCTCGGCGCCGAGGAGGAGACGCAGGGCAGCGCGAGCACGGCATCGGTGGCCTGACCTTTACGGGTTCCGTGACCTGAGCTCCGCCGTGCCCGCCATTCGATCTGCGCGTGCGCACTTCCGCTCGCGTGCGCACTTCCGCACCCCCGTTCACCTCGAACGCACATCGAACGCGGCGCCAAGAACGCGCATACTCTCCGCCGAAAGGCGGCCAAATGCCCGGTACCGAGAAGCCCGAAACCTGCCGAAGATTGTCGCCGTCGCGTACTGCCGGGTACAGTCGCCGCTAATTCTCCTGCTGCCGAGGCGAAAGAGAAGTGGTGGTGAACGACCGTCACTCGCCGGAGTCCCCCGCTCCGGCTGTCCCCTCTCCCGACGCCTCGTATGCGCACTATCCGGCCTACGAGTCCTACGGATACCAGGACACCCAGGTCGGCCACGCCGCATACGGTGGCGGCGATCCGTACTTCGGCGTGTTCCCCGGCCACCAGGCCACCGGCGCGCACGACGCCGCGCCGTACGACACCACCGCATACGGCACCACCCCGTACGGCACAGCCGCGTACGACACCACCGCATACGGAACCGACGCGTACGCCGCATATGCCACCGGTGCCTATGACGGCGGCTACGGCGACGGTGCGGGTACCCACTCCGCCGCGTACCCCGCTGCGCACCCCACGGCCTACGACCCGTACGCCCACACCGCGTACGACACCGGCGGCTACCAAACGGGGACTCCGGCCGGTCCGGATGCCTACGAGGCCACCGCGGTCTGGGGCGCCGTCGGGCAGGACCTGGTCACCGGCATCCCGGCCCAGGCGGGCCCGCCACCGCAGGCGGGCTACCCGTACGACGCCGACGCCAGTTCCCAGTGGGAGACCATGACTTGGGCGGGCGGCCCAGGGCTGGGGCAGTACGGGAGCGAGCCGCATAAAACCGGGCAACCCTACGCTTCCGGCCCATACCCGAACCCGACCGCAAACGATCAGTACGAGTCCGCTTACGGCGAGTACGAAGCGTTTCCTGGCACGGATACGGCGGACAACCGATTCGCCGCGGAGCCCGGCGCAACCGCCATCGCCGAGGCCCTCACCCAGACCACCCCGGCCATCGGCCCCGACTTCGACGGCGCCGACGGTTTCCACGGCCCCGAAGGCTTCGCCGGACCCGCCAGGCCCGGCGAGCCCGGCGGAATCGGCGAGCCCGGCGGCCCCGAAGGCTTCAACGGCTCCGAAGGCTTCGACGGTCCCGATGGCTTCGACGGCCTGGACGGCATCGCCCCGGACGCCGTCGACATCACGCCCGACGGCAGCTCCGCCGCCGGCTCCGCGCCCGCCGCACGCCCCTCCCGTTCACGCCGGGCGGCGCAGGGCGGCGGTTCGTCCGGCCGCGGCCGCCGCCGCACCGCGAAGCGCTCCGCGCTGCTGACCGTCGCGGTGCCCTCGGTCGCCGCGATGGGCGTGTGCGCCGTGGCCGCCGCCTCCGTCACCAGCGGTGCCGAGAACGGCGCCAAGGACAACACGACGACCCAGGCCGCGGGAGACCCCGGGACCGTGCAGCCGGCCGCGGCCAACAACAAGCTCGACACCCAGCTCGCCAGCCTGAGCGCGGGCGCCGACGACTTCGCCGACCGGGCCAGCCGTACACAGGAGCGCATCGACCTCAAGGCCCGGCAGATCGCCGAGAAGAAGCGCAAGATCGAGGAGGCGGCGCGCAAGGAGGCCCTGCGCCCCAAGTTCGCGCTGCCGGTCGCGCAGCACGGCCTGAGCGCGCTGTACGGGCAGGCGGGCGTCAACTGGATGTCCGTGCACACCGGCATCGACTTCCCGGTCGGCTACGGCACGCCCGTCATGGCGGCCACGGACGGCACCGTGCGCACCCAGTACAACTCCGCCTACGGCAACATGGCGATCGTGACCGCTTCCGACGGCACCGAGACCTGGTACTGCCATCTGAGCAGCACCAAAATCCGGTCAGGAACGGTCAAGGCCGGTGACCAGATCGCCTACTCGGGCAGCTCCGGCAACTCCACCGGACCGCATCTGCACTTCGAGGTACGCCCCGGCGGCAGCTCGGCCGTCGACCCGCTGCCGTGGCTGCGCGGCCACGGCCTCAACCCGAACTGACCGGCAACCCGAACTGACCGGCCCAGCGGCGCGCAAAGGCCGCACTCGCAGCACGCAAACCGAAGCCGTCCGGCGCTCCAGGCGCCGGACGGCTTCGGTGCGGCGCCGATCAGCGCCGATCAGCACCGTTCGGCGCCGATCAGCACCGTTCAGCGCCGCCCCGTCAGAGCTTCTCCACCGGCGCGTACCGCAGCAGCAGCCGCTTCGGCTTCTCGCCGCCGAAGTCGATCGTCGCCTCCGCGTTGTCCCCGCTGCCCTTGACCGCGACGACCGAGCCCAGCCCGAAGCTGTCGTGCGTGACACGGTCGCCGACCGCCAGCGCGACCACTTCGCGGTCCTTGGCGCGCCGGGTCGCGAAGCCGCTCGGCCCCGCCTTCGTACGCGACGAGGACAGTCCGGAGCCGAAGCCCCCGCCGCCCGAGCCCGACAGTGCGCCCATCGAGGCGGAGGGCGTCGCGGGGCCGGTGCGCCGCCAGTCCACGTACTGCTCCGGGATCTCCTCCAGGAAGCGGGACGGCGGGTTGTACGACGGCTGGCCCCAGGCGCTGCGCATCGTCGAGCGGGTGATGTAGAGCCGCTCGCGGGCGCGGGTGATGCCGACGTACGCCAGGCGCCGCTCCTCCTCCAGCTCCTTGGTCTGGCCGAGGGCGCGCATGTGCGGGAAGACGCCGTCCTCCATGCCGGTCAGGAAGACGGTGGGGAACTCCAGGCCCTTGGCGGTGTGCAGCGTCATGAGGGTGATGACGCCGGAGCCGTCCTCGTCCTCGTCGGGGATCTGGTCGGAGTCGGCGACCAGCGCGACCTGCTCCAGGAAGTCGGAGAGGGTGCCCGGGTTCTCCTCGCCGCGGTCCTGCTCGAATTCCAGGGCGACGGCGGCCAGTTCCTGGAGGTTCTCGATGCGGGTCTCGTCCTGCGGGTCGGTGGAGGCCTGCAGCTCGGCGAGGTAGCCCGTACGCTCCAGCACCGCTTCCAGGACGGTGGCGGGGCCCGCGCCGGACTCGACGATGGTGCGCAGCTCCTCCATGAGCGTGTTGAAGCGCTTGACGGCGTTGGCGGAGCGGGCAGCCATGCCGTACGCCTCGTCGACCCGGCGCAGCGCCTGCGGGAAGGTGATCTTCTCGCGGGCGGACAGCGCGTCGATCATGGCTTCGGCGCGGTCGCCGATGCCGCGCTTGGGCACGTTCAGAATGCGGCGCAGCGGGACGGTGTCCTCGGGGTTGCTGAGGACGCGCAGGTACGCGAGGACGTCGCGGACCTCCTTGCGCTCGTAGAAGCGCACGCCGCCGACGACCTTGTAGGGCAGGCCGACCCGGATGAAGATCTCTTCGAAGACGCGGGACTGCGCGTTGGTGCGGTAGAAGACCGCGACGTCGCCCGCCTTGGCGTCGCCCGCGTCCGTCAGCCGGTCGATCTCGTCGGCGACGAACTGGGCCTCGTCGTGCTCGGTGTCGGCGACGTAGCCGGTGATGCGGGGGCCTTCGCCGGCGTCCGTCCACAGGTTCTTGGGGCGGCGGTTCTCGTTGCGCTCGATGACGGCGTTGGCGGCGCTGAGGATCGTCTGGGAGGAGCGGTAGTTCTGCTCCAGCATGATCGTCGTGGCGTCCGGATAGTCCTCCTCGAACTGGAGGATGTTACGGATCGTGGCGCCGCGGAACGCGTAGATCGACTGGTCGGCGTCACCGACCACGCACAGCTCGCCGGCGGTCTCGGCCGGCCCCACCAGCTCCCGTACCAGCGTGTACTGGGCGTGGTTGGTGTCCTGGTACTCGTCCACGAGGACGTGCCGGAAGCGGCGGCGGTAGTGGTCGGCGACATCCGGGAACGCCTGGAGGAGGTTGACCGTGGTCATGATGATGTCGTCGAAGTCCAGGGCGTTGGCCTCGCGCAGCCGGGCCTGGTACATCCGGTACGCCTCTGCCACCGACTTCTCAAAGCCGTCGGCCGCCTGGTCGGCGAAGGTCTCCTCGTCGATGAGCTCGTTCTTGAGGTTGGAGACCTTGGCGCTGAAGGACTTGGGCGGGAAGCGCTTGGGGTCGAGGTCCAGGTCCCGGCAGACCAGGGCCATCAGGCGCTTGGAGTCGGCCGCGTCGTAGATCGAGAAGGACGACGTGAAGCCGAGCTTCTTGGACTCGCGGCGCAGGATGCGCACGCACGCGCTGTGGAAGGTGGAGACCCACATCGCGTTCGCCCGGGGGCCGACCAGCTCCTCGACGCGCTCCTTCATCTCGCCCGCGGCCTTGTTGGTGAAGGTGATCGCGAGGATTTCGCCCGGGTGCGCCCGGTGCGCGCCGAGCAGATGCGCGATGCGGTGCGTCAGGACGCGGGTCTTGCCGGAGCCGGCGCCCGCGACGATGAGCAGCGGGCCGCCCGTATGCGCCACGGCGGCCTTCTGTTGGTCGTTGAGTCCCTCCAGGAGGGCGGCCGGATCCACCGCGGGGCGGGCGGCGCCGTCGCGGTAGTACGGGTCGCGGCCCGGACCCACGGCGTGCGGGAGGCCGCCCGGCACGTCGAAGCGCCCGCCGAACAGGTCGGCCGGGATCTCCTCCTGTGCCGGACCGTTCTCGTCCTCGGGAGGCGGCGGGGGCCCCTCGCCGGTGGGTTCGAGGTCCGCCAGGAAGCTGTCGTCAAAGAGGCTGCTCATCGCCCACCGAGTCTAGGCCGCCGCACTGACAGCCCGGCCCGTACCGCGAAATCCGGCCGTGTGAGCTAGCACGCGTCCCGCGAGGCGGCACGAGGCGATCGCTACGGCCACACCTGTTCCCGCACGGACAGATACGGCCACACCTGTTCCCGTACGGACAGAAGTGAGCCAGGACACGCCCCGGACGCGACCAGATAACGAAAAGGTTTCGGGCAAATCGAACATCAGCCTTCACAGGGGCCACACGGGTTGGCTACCGTGCTCGCTCGGGCAGCCCGCGTCCCCGCGGCCGACAGCGTCCGCACGGGCCGCCCCCGCCGAGTCCGGCCCTGCCACCAGGCATCCGGAGCCGGGGACCCACACGTACCACCGGGGTGAATCGGCCGGTACGGCACACGGCGGGAGATGCCTCGGGGCAGGAGCCTCCAGGACCCCTCCCGCAGCCGCACTGGCCGTAGGGCAAGCCTTCCGTCATGCCCGAACCCGA
Source organism: Streptomyces sp. CB02923 (assembly GCF_001905005.1). Taxonomy (GTDB): domain Bacteria; phylum Actinomycetota; class Actinomycetes; order Streptomycetales; family Streptomycetaceae; genus Streptomyces. Next base: position 1,138,661 of record NZ_LWKZ01000001.1, read on the forward strand.
CAGCTAACCCGGTAGGCGGTCCACGGAAGGAGTCGCCGGCCTTGGCGTCGCACCGCAAGCCGCGCACCCGCATACTCACCTCCCCCGGAAGCCGCCGTACGGCCGCCGGGCTCACCACCGCCGCCCTCGCCTCCGTCACCCTGCTGTCGCAGACCGCTCAGGCAGCGCCGAGGCAGCCGCAGCAGAGCATCGAAGAGGTCAAGGAGAAGGTCGACGACCTCTACCGCCAGGCCGAAGTGGCCACGCAGCAGTACAACGGCGCCAAGGAGCAGGCCGACGAACAGCGCAGCACCGTCGACCGCCTCCTGGACGACACCGCCCGGCGCACCCAGGCGATGAACGACGCCCGGCGCGAGCTGGGCTCCCTGGCCTCGGCGCAGTACCGCAGCGGCGGCATGAACCCGACCGCGCAGCTGCTCCTGGCCCGGAACCCGCAGCAGTTCGTCGACCGGAGCCACCTCATGGACCGGCTGTCCGGCAAGCAGAAGCAGGCCGTCACCGACTACCAGGAGCAGCAGGCCACGGCCGTACGGCAGCGTGCCGAGGCGTCGCGGAGCCTGGAGCGGCTCACCGAGACGCAGGCGTCCCTGAAGGAGTCCAAGAGGTCCGTCCAGGGCAAGCTGGCCGAGGCCCGGCAGCTGCTGTCCCGGCTGACCGCCCAGGAGAAGGCGCGGCTGGCGGAGCTGGAGCGCAAGAAGGAGGCCGAGGCCAAGCGCAAGGCCGAGGAGCTGGCGCGCAAGCAGGCCGAGAAGGAGCGCAAGGAGCGGGAGGACGGCAAGCAGCACGACACCCCGGGCCAGGGCACCGGCTCCGGGTCACCGGACGGCGGCTCGGGCGGGGGTTCCGGCGGCGGGCAGGCCGACGACGGTTCGTACGCGACCAAGGCCGCCAAGGCCCTCGCGTTCGCCCGCGCGCAGATGGGCAAGCCGTACGTCTGGGGCGCGACCGGCCCGAACTCGTACGACTGCTCCGGCCTGACCCAGGCGGCCTGGAAGTCGGCGGGCGTCTCCCTGCCGCGCACCACCTGGGACCAGGTCAAAACCGGCGACCGGGTGGCGACCAAGGACCTGAAGCCGGGTGACCTGGTGTTCTTCTACGACGACATCAGCCATGTCGGTATGTACATCGGCGACGGCAAGATGATCCACGCCCCGAAGCCCGGCGCGAGCGTACGGATCGAGTCGATCTACTACATGCCGATCTACGGGAGCGTACGGCCCGCTTGATGCGGGCCTGAAGTGGGCCTGAAGCGATCAGATGTGGCTCTGATGCCGGCCACATGAGAGGAGGCCGCGGGGCAGGTGCCCCGCGGCCTCCTCTCGATGCGCCCTCGCGGCCTCGTCTCGATGCGTCCCGCCGCTCACGTCCACAGCAGGGCGATGAAGATGTTGACCACCGTCAGCACCCCGACGGCCAGGAAGAGCGGCTTCTCCACCTTCTCCTCGTCGCGCTTCACGTAGACCAGGCCCAGGATCACCACCAGTACGGCCAGCTTGACGCCCAGCTTGACGTTGTCGAGCGAGTGGTCCTGGGCCTGGTTGAGGCCGACCAGGGCGACGCCGGTCACCAGCATCGTCAGCGCGCCGTGCAGCATGGCCGGCGTGAAGCGGGCGGCGCCCGCGCTCATCGGCTTCATCTGGGTCAGGAAGCCACCGAGCAGCGAGGCGATGCCGATGATGTGCAGGCCCACGAAGACCTTGGTTACTACGTCCATAGTGGTGGATCGTAGCCCTCGCATATCAGCACTTCTCACTTAGGTATGCCTCTCCCGGAGCCCCGGTCAAAGTCCGTGCTCAGCACGTCGCCAAGGCGTTCGGGCTCGGACATCCGCATCCACCACCGGGCCGAAAACGCGCAATACCCGGCAACCGGCCGCCTTTCCGTGCCGCCGAGGTTTAGCGTCCTTCACCAGGCGGCCGACTCCCCACCCCCGCCGGATTCCGCCCCGGCGGCCGTCGGCCGTCCCCGCCGAGAGGAAAGGCGGCGGCCCGCTCCCCCTGTTACGGGCCGCCGCCGGACCCAGCGGGCCACCACCGGACCCCGCCAGGGCGCTGCCTGCCGGCCCCGGACGGACACCCCGGGACGTCGGCTGCCGCGCCGGGCACGGCGGCCCGCCTTAAGATCGATCCCATGAACCTCCCTATAGACAACCCACCTATAGACACGGCCGGTTCGCACACCTCCCCCCTTCCGGACCCTCTCCCGGCCCCTCCCCCGGGCGCCCTCCCGGACCTCCCCCCGGGCCTCGTCCGGACCTGGGTGCACGGCTGGGCGCGCTGCCGCGGCACCGCCGCCCCCGTCGCCGCGCACGGCGGCTTCCACATCGAGATCGGCCTCCCCGACCAGCCGGGCCGCTACGTCTTTCCCGCCGTCGACCCGGATGTCCTGCGCGGCCTCGCCGCCTCGATCACCGTCCCCAACCTGTGGATCAAGGTCTGCGCCCCGCGTACGGAGATCGCCCCCTTCCTGCCCTCCGGCTGGGAGTTCACCGAACCGCAGTTCCTGATGTCGACCGCACTGCCCGAGAAGCCGGGCCCTCCGGAGGCCCCGACCGGCTACACGGTCGAGACGGTGGACGAGGACGGCACCGGCGTCCTCGCCTGCCGCGTACGGGACGCCACGACCGGCGGGCTCGCCGCCCGGGGCCGGGCCGCGGTCACCGACGTCTCCACGCCCCACGCGGTGATCTACGACATGATCCACACCAGTGCGGGCCACCGCCGCCGCGGCCTGGGCAGCCTCGTCATGAACGCGCTCTCCGCCCGTGCCGTCGAACTGGGCGCCACCCGCGGCATCCTGGTGGCCAGCCCCGAGGGCCAGTCCCTCTACCGCTCCCTGGGCTGGGACCTGCACGCGCCGGTCACGGCCGCCCGCATCCCCCCACCCGCGGACAGCACCGTCACCACCGGGCCCCGGACTGCTACCGGCCCCCGGACCGCCACCGCTACCGGAACCGGCCCCACCCGCGACACCGGCTGACCGCCCCCTGCCCCACTCCCGCCCCCACCCCCGCGCCCCTCAGGGCGCGACCACACCGCTCAGCCACCGGAAGACCTCCGGGATCTGGTTCTTCCACACGGCCGTGCCGTGGCCGCCCGCACCCGCCGGGATCAGCTTCACCTTGACCGTGGTCGGCTTCTTGGCGAGCTGCTTGAGGGCGAGTCCGCCCTCGTAGCCGTCCCCGGCCGCCCCGGAGACGTAGAGCGCGGTACGCGGCGGTTTGCCCGCCTTGTTGGCGGACTTCAGGATGTTGATCGGGTTGCTCGCGACGCGCAGCTTGGGGTCCTTCCCGGCGAGCGACGCGGGCTCCAGCTTCGGGTCGTTGAAGCCGGAGAGGCTGATGGCGGCGCGATAGCGGTCCGGGTGGGCCAGCGCCAGCTTGGCGGCGCAGTGCGCGCCCGCCGAGTAGCCCGCCAGCGCCCAGGAGTCGGCCTTCTCCTCGGCGCGGAAGTTGTCGATCACCATCTGGCGTACGTCGACGCTCAGCCAGCTGTCGGCGTTCGCCTTGCCCGGGATGTTGACGCAGCCGGTGTCCACGCTGCCCAGGAGGGTGGTGCGCGGCGCGACGAGGATGAAGGGCTTGACCTTGCCCCGTTCCATCAGCGACTTCAGCTGTTCGGGCGCCTTCAGCGTGCCCATCCAGGACTTGGCCGAGCCGGGGAACCCGGGCAGCATCTGCACGACGGGGAACTTCTTGTCCGCGTACGCCGGGTCGTCGTACTGCGGCGGCAGCCACACGTACACCTCGCCGCTCACGCCCGAGATCCGCCCCTTGAACTCGCCCTCCTGGACGCCCGCCCCGACCACCGAGTCCTTCGCCGGCCCGAACTGCACCAGCTGCTTGGGCTCGTCCTTGATCTTCAGCCCGCCCAGGCCGTCCGGCCCGAGGTCCTTGGCGGCTTCGACGTGGTCGGACGTGCCGAGCAGGTCCTCCCAGTTGTCGTAGAGGCTGTTGGCGTTGTTGACGGCCACGAACACCAGCGTGATCGCGGTGGCCTGCGCGAACACCAGCATGCCCAGGCGCGCCAGCCCCCGCACCACTTGCGGGCCGCGGACGCGGCTCCACAGCGCGAACGGCAGCACGACGGCGACGATCAGCAGCAAAATCGCAGTGAGAAAGAAGGGCGTGCCCGTCAGGCTCATCGGGGATCTCGCTTCCAGGGCATGGTGCGGCGTGGGCATGGTTCTGGCCCTGCCGTCGGCAGCGAGCCTCTCCGCAAGATTAGATGGTCATCCGACAGGCCTCGGTTGCCCCCCTGAGCACCTTCTTCGCCCGGTCACTTCATCCCGTTCATCCAGTTCATCCACTCCACCCACTTCATCCAGTTCATCCACGTCATCGCGCACGGGTGGCGTGGCATGGGTCACAGAGCGGGCGGCGGACACTCGGGACGACAGGCGGCCGCGCTCGGTAAACCTGACAAACGTCAGCCGAACGTGTGCACGATCCCGTCCTGAAGGTTGATGCCCGGGAGCGGCGTGCTCGGCAAAGATCGCAGGCAAGCGAAGAGATCGCCCGGACCGGTAACCACCGCCGGCGGCTCGCGGGAGCCGCCGGTCACGACCTGACGGAGACGCCCTATGCCCCTGTCCCGCCCGAACCGCCGCCGTTTGAGACTGGCCGCCACTTCCTCCGCCGTCCTCCTGGCCCTGCTGGCACCAGCTCTCCCAGCCTCGGCCGCCGGGCTGCCCGCCGCGCCCGCCCCGTCGGCGGAGACGGCCTCGGCACAGCGCACCGGCCTCGATCGCGCGGCGCTGGACCGGACGTTGAAGAATCTGCACGACGCGGGCATGTACGGCGCCTACTCCGCCGCGCGGGACGGCGCCGCGTCCTGGCAGGGCGCGTCCGGCGTGGCCGACGTGAAGACCGGCCGCCCCATGACACCGCAGCTCGAACACCGGATAGGCAGCATCACCAAGACGTTCACCGCCACGGCCGTGCTCCAGCAGGTCGGCAAGGGCCGCATCGGCCTCAACGCGCCGATCGGCCGCTATCTGCCCGACCTCGTCCCGGGTGAGCGCGGCCAGGCGATCACCGTACGGATGCTGCTCGACCAGACCAGCGGGATCAACGACTACGACCACGTGATCTTCGCCAAGCCGGAGGACCTGGAGGCCAACCGCTACCGCCAGTACACCCCTCGCGAGGTGGCCCGGATCGGTCTGGCGGGCAAGCCGTTGGGCAAGCCCGGCGAGGCCCATCACTACGCCAACACCAATTACGTGATAGCCGGGTTGCTGCTCGGCAAGGTCACCGGTCAGGCGCCGGAGGAGTACATCGCCGAGCACGTCATACGCAAGGCCGGGCTGCGGCACACGTACTTCCCGCGCTCGGCCCGCCTGCCCGGACCGCACGCCAAGATCTACGAGGGCATGTACGGACTGTTCGACCCGCCGCGCGACTTCACCGACTACAACGTGTCCTGGGCCGGTACGGCCGGTGCGCTGGTCTCGACGATGGACGACCTCAACCGTTTCACCCGGGCCCTGCTGTCCGGCAAGCTCATCGGCCCGTCCGAACTGCGCCAGATGAAGACCACGGTGCCGACGGGAAGCCCCATCATGCGTTACGGCCTGGGCCTCTTCTCCCTGGACCTGCCCAACTGCGGCCGGTTCTGGGGCCACAACGGTCTCGTCTGGGGCTCCGAGACCATGGCCCTCTCCAGCGAGGACGGACAGCGCCAGGTATCCCTCGGCACGAACCTGACGAACTACTACGGGATCGAGGCGGACGGCCAGACCCCCAAGGAGGGCCCGATCGACTACGCCAAGTGGTTCCACATCCGCCAGGCCCTGTGCGACACCCCCGCCAAGGGAGCGAAGAGCACACCGGCCGTACCTCCGACCCCGCAACTGCACCCGACCCGATAATCCACTCCGACACGCCCGACACAACCGGCACAACCGGCACAACCGTCAAGTCGGCGTCACCACGCACCGGTTGACGAACGTCAGGAACGACGATCCCGGGGCCGGGTAACCCACAACCCGGCCCCCGCGGCAAGCACACCGACACCGCACGCCACGCTCAGCAGAACCTTCTGCAAACCGTCGTCGACCATCGCGCTGACGCACACATTCCCCAGCAGACAAACGCCGAGCACGAACCAGAGCAAAGCCTTCATGGGTCCCTCCGAAGCTGCAACGGGCCCAGGACCCGAGCGTGACGTGCGGTACGGCAACAACTCTTCAGGAAGGAGACAGCGAGGACGATGGGGCCAGCACCCGGGTGGGGGGTGCAGCTAGCCCGTGTACGGGGCGCCGTGGCCGTTGAGGAAGCGGAACAGGACGGCGGCTTCCGCGCGGAGCCGCCCGGCTCGGTCAGCGTGCGCGGGGTCGGTCAACTGAGCTGCAGCTTCGAGCCGTTCCGTGGCCTCGGCTCGCACGATGTCCGCCACGCTGTCTTCGCTCAGCTCACGCCGCTCCGCCTCGGTGGCGCCGGCACCGACCGGCGCCTGTTCGATGGCCTGGCCGCGCAGCTCGGCGCCGCTCACGGGCAACGCCTCCGCGTTGTCCAGTGCGGCGAGCGTTGCGCGGAGGGCGCTCACCGCGGCCTGGTCGCGGGCACGCATCGCTTCCGGGAGGGCTTGGCGCATACGAACACGTAGGGACATGCCGAGACCCTACGTGCTCGCGCAGACGGCTTTCGCGGATGGCGTGTTGCCGGAGCCGTCGGCGGGGGCGCCGCTGGTTCGGGTGCGGCAGAGGCGTGCGAAGTGATGGGTGCGTTCGGCGCGGTGGTGGTCGGTCGCCGGGTCCGGGGGTGGGGTGTCGCCTCGGCAGGGGCGGCAGAGGCCGCCGGGGAGAGCTTCGGGGCGGCCCGGCACGCCGCAGTCCGTGCATTCCATGATGCGGGTGGGGGTGAATTCTGCCGGTGAGCCAGTGGGTGCCGATGGGTTGGCTGGTGTCGGTGGGAGGGGTGGTGTCGGTGAAAGGGGTGGTACTGGTGGGAGTTTGTCGGTGAGGCGGGTACGGGTGAAGGCGGCCGGGGAGTGGACCTCGGGCGGCAGCCCGGAGGTGAGGGCCGCGACGAGGTACGCGCTCGTCACGCCACGGGCCAGCCACTCGGCGGCGAGGCCTTCGAGCGCGGCGCATTCGGCGGCGGAGAGGATCATGCGGGGGTCGGCGGTGCCGAGGGTGGCCAGCGCTGCGTACGCGGCCGAGGGGGCCGGTGGAGCCGGGCGGGGGTTGGCGTGCGCCACGTGGCGGGAGGACTGCGGCCGCTCGTCCGGTCGCTCGTCCGGTTGAACCTGCGGTTGGGGCTGCGGTTGGAGCTCCTGTTGGGTCTGCGGGTGAGACCGTGGCTGGGGCTCCGGATGGGGCTGCGGTTGAGGCCGTGGTTGGGCGTGTGGGGGCGTGTCGGCCGTCAGGAAGCGGTGCCACCAGGTGTCGTCGCGGGCGGTGCGGGTGAAATACGTCCGGTACACCCACTGGGAGCGGCCGTTGCCGACGGTTTCCTGGACGCGGCGCAGGTGCCCGGCAGCGGAGAGCCGGGTGAGCGCGGAACGGACGGCTTGCTGGCCGTAGCGGGGCTGCGCTGCGGAGAGTGTCTTCACGTCCATCGCGGCGCCGTCCGGAAGCCGGTCGATGAAGGCTCCGATGAACGCTTCGCGTTCGGGGAGGTGGGCGAAGGCGTCCGGGCGGGGGCGGGCTTGGTCCGGGGCGGACCGTTTGCCGTAGCCGGGGGCGGCGCGGGGGTGGGAGGCGGCGGGCGCGCAGGGCGCCGTAGTAAGTTTGGCGTCAGCCACGAGATCGCTCTTTTCGATCTTGGAGGTCAGACCCCGGTTCGGTGTTGGTAGCACCAGCCGGGGTCGTTTATTGCTCGCAACGCGCAACCGTTACGCACTGTCGCGAACGGTAGAGGGTGGCGACGGTCGGTGGCAAGCCGGTCACGAAAAGTCATGTGCGCTGGCCCGCGCGGGGGTCGGGAGGGCGGGTGGGTTGTGCCATCCCGCCCATTCCTTAGACAAGGGACTCGACACCCGCCACCCGGAGCCCGGGGCTCAAGCTCCGGCAATCAACGGGCGCGAGACCATCTCCAAGCAGCCGGGGCGCTCACAATTCCTTCGCCACCTGCCGGATGCGCTCGTCACTGTCCTCCACCCCCAGCGCTTGCATGCGCATCATGCCGTATGCGCGGCGCTGGCAGCTCACTTCACTCGGGTCCGATTGCAAAACGCTGACCCCTTGCCCAGGCAAATACGCAAGCGTCTCGTGCTCGGCGGTTTCGAGAAGCACGATCGGACCGGCGAGTGCGGTGTATGGGGCACGGTCGACCGGCAGAATCTGCACACATACGTTGCGCATCCGCTGAACCTCCAGCAGGCGTTCGAGTTGCCGCTTCATCACTTCGGCGCCACCCACCATCGTGCGCAACGCGGCCTCGTAGATGACGAAGTTGAACACCGTGCCCGGCCTGTCGCCCAGCACCTCCTGCCTCTTGAGTCGAAAGCCGATGCGCTCTTCCACCAACTCGTCACTCAACGGCGGAGGCCCGTGGGTCATCAGCTCGCATACATACTCCTCGGTCTGCAACAAGCCTGGGATGTAGAGAGGTTCATACCAGTCCAGCCCGATGGCGGTGCGTTCGAGGTCCATGTACTCGTCGGTGTGCCTGGGGCGCTTCTCCGGCTGCAGAAAATCGTGCGCCGCCTCCAACAACCCGTGCGCCCCGCACATTGGATCCGCGACCTGGAGAACACGCAACGTCGGGCGCCGACGGCCCTGTTCCATGGACTTGACGTACTCGACGTCGTAATTCGCTTCCTCCGCGAGTTCCTCGCGGGTGACACCCGCCCGGGTGCGCCACAGCTTGAGCTGGTTTCCGCAGTAGCGCCACGCCATCGGCGGCTGCGAGGGTTCGTTCGTCACCGTGCCCCCTTTTGTCGGCACGACTGGTACAGCCAGATGCGTACCCTTGTCGCGGCTGCTGACGGTACGCCCGGGGCGACACGCTCAGTGACGTGAACGACGGAAATTCCCCCCTCCAGAACGAATGGTGGCTGCCGCGCCACCCCCGTAGCGCGCGGCGGGCGCGTGGGTATCTGCGTGATCTCGCGGAGGTGTGGCAGTTGCAGGCCGAGGCGACCGAAACCGCCGTACTCATCCTCAGCGAGCTGACGGCCAACGCCTGTGTTCACGCGCGGGCTCCGCGGGGGCGGTACGTCAGGATGCGGTGCCTGCTCTACGAAGAGCGGCTGCGGGTCGAGGTGGCCGACGCCGGTTCCGGGATGCCCGTGCCCCGGGTGGCGGGCGTCGACGACGAGGGTGGGCGTGGGCTGGCGCTGGTGGCGGCGCTCGCGGACGAGTGGGGAGCGTACCCGCGCCCGTACGGCATCGGGAAGGTCGTGTGGTTCGAGCTGAAGAACTGTCTCGCACCCTGACGATTCTTGAATGGTCGGTCAACTATCCCCTAGGGTGCTCGCATGGGCAGAACCAAGGAGTTCGACCCGCGCGTCACCCTCCAGGCCGCCCTGGAGCTGTTCTGGCGCAAGGGGTACGAAGCCACGTCGATGCAGGACCTCGTCGAACACCTCGGCATCAACCGGGGCAGCATCTACGCGACGTACGGCAGCAAGCGCGAGCTGTACCTGCGCGCGCTCGACCGGTACTGCGAGAACGAAGGGGTGGTGGCGCTGGAACGGCTGAACCAGCCGGGTCCGGCGCTGCCTGCCGTGCGCGCGTTCGTGCGCGCGTTCGCCGACGAGTCGCTGGCGGACCAGGACCGCAAGGGATGCCTGGTGACGAACACCGCCGTGGAACTGCTGCCACAGGACGAGAAGGCGGAGCGGCGTATCGAGACGGCGCTGCACGAGGTGGAGTCGGCCATCGCCGGCGCCCTGATCCGGGCGAAGGCACAGGGCGAGCTGGACGAGGGGGCAGACGTCCGCGCCCAGGCCCGTTTCCTGGTCACCTTCATCCAGGGGATGCGCGTCGTCGGCAAGACGAGCGACGAGCGGCGGCTCAACGACGCCGTGGAGCAGGCGATGAAGGTTCTGGGATGACCGCGCTGCGGTGACGCGGCGCCTGGTGGCCCCCGCTTTGGCGAGCGGGGGTTTCACGCGCCCAATTACTGGAACGATCGGTTAGGAAAAGAGGAGGATCATGCGCGTACCGCGCGCCGTGTACGTCCTGGGCCTGGGCATCTTCGCCATGGTGACCAGCGAGTTCGTCGTCGCCGGGCTGATGCCGCAGATGGCGGAGGGGCTGGGCGCCACCGTCCCGCAGGTCGGGTATCTGATCACCGCGTTCGCGGTGGCGATGGCCGTCGGCGGGCCGTTCCTGACGGTCGGCGTCATGCGGCTGCGGCAGAAGCGGGCCCTTGCCGTGCTGTTCGGGGTGTTCCTCGTGGGCAACGTGCTGGCCGCCGTCGCGTCGGACTACTGGGTGATGCTGGCGGCGCGGGTCGTCACCGGTGTCGCCTCGCAGGCGTTCTTCGGGGTGGCGCTCTCCGTATGTGCCCAGCTCACGCCCCCGGAGGCGCGCGGCCGGGCCATCGCCGTGGCCATGAACGGGCTGATGCTCGGCACGCTGCTCGGTCTGCCGATGTCCACGCTGATCGGCGAACACCTGGGCTGGCGCGCGGCGTTCTGGGCGATTGCCGTGCTCACGGTGGGGGCGGCGGTGTGCACGGCCGTCGGCGTACCGAGGCTGGAGCGGGCCGACGCGGGCGGCGGCATACGGGCGGAGCTGGGCGTGTTCCGCAACCCGCGGCTGTGGCTGGCGCTGTCGACCAGCACGCTCATCATCGGGGCGACGTTCTCCGTCTTCAGCTACTTCAACCCGATCCTCACCGAGGTCACCGGGTTCGGTACCGGGACCGTACCGCTGCTGCTCGTGGCGTACGGGGCCGCGACCGTCGTCGGGAACACCGTCGTCGGGCGCCTCGCCGACCGGCACACCGTCGCCGTACTGCTCTGCGGGCTGGTCCTGAACCTCGGCTTCCTGGTGGGCTTCGCGCTCTGCACGCACCTCGCCGTCCCGGCCGTGGTGTTCATGATGGGGATCGGGCTGGTCGGCGTCACCATGAACCCGGCGATGGTCACCCGCGTCCAGCGCACCGGCAACGCGCGGGCGCTGGTGAACACCGTGCACTCGTCGTTCATCACGCTGGGCGTGATCGTGGGATCGCTGGTCGGCGGGATGGCCATCAGCACATACGGGCTGCGGGCGCCGATCTGGCTGGGGGCCGGGCTGGCGGCGCTGGGAATCGTCTCCCTCGCGCCGGAGCTCGGGCGCCGGAAGCGCCGCAGGGCCGGTACGGGCCGTTCGGAGCGCCGTACAGGCCGTTCGGAGCGCCGTACCGGCCGCGTCGTCGCGGGTGGTGGGGCCGGCGCGGACGTGGACGCGCCGGTCCCCGCCGCCTGTGTCAGACCAGCCGCCGGGCCGTAGCCCACCGCGTCAGCTCGTGCCGGTTGGAGAGCTGGAGCTTGCGCAGCACCGCCGAGACGTGCGACTCGACCGTCTTGACCGAGATGAACAGCTGCTTGGCGATCTCCTTGTACGCGTAGCCACGGGCTATCAGGCGCAGCACCTCACGCTCACGCTGGGTGAGGCGGTCCATGTCCTCGTCCACCGGGGGCGCGTCCGTGGAGGCGAAGGCGTCCAGTACGAAGCCGGCCAGGCGCGGGGAGAAGACCGCGTCGCCGTCGGAGACGCGGAAGACCGCGTCGACCAGGTCCGTACCGGTGATCGTCTTGGTGACGTAGCCACGGGCGCCGCCGCGGATGACACCGATGACGTCCTCGGCGGCGTCGGACACGGACAGCGCGAGGAAACGCACGGGACGCTCCGGATCGGCCATCATCGAAGCGGAGCGGCGCAGCACCTCGACACCGCCGCCGCCCGGCAGGTGCACGTCCAGCAGGACGACCTCGGGGCGGGTGGCGGCGATGACCGTGACGGCCTGGTCGACGTCGGCGGCCTCGCCGACCACCTCCACGCCGGTCTCGTCGGTGCGGCCGATCTCGGCCTGGACGCCCGTACGGAACATCCGGTGGTCGTCGACGAGGACGACCCGCACCGTGCGGGCGGGACCGCCGGTCTGGTCATCCTGTGCGGCGTCGCTGCTCATCTCGTCCGTCCGTCCGTCGTTGGCGTGTGGCGTCGGCCCGGCCCCGGCTCGGGGCGTCGCTCCTCATCATCCGTCATCCGGTATCCGCTCCGCCTCCAGCTCGACCACCGTCCCGCCGTCGGGCGCGGACCGCAGCCGGGCGGTGCCGCCGTTGCGCTGCATGCGGCCGATGATGGATTCCCGTACACCCATGCGGTCGTCGGGGACCGCGTCCAGGTCGAAGCCGGGGCCCCGGTCGCGTACCGAGATGAAGACCGTACGGCCCTCCACCTCCGCGAAGACCTGCACGGCGCCGCCCTCGCCGCCGTACTTGGCCGCGTTGACCATCGCTTCGCGCGCGGCCATCAGCTGCGCGCTCAGCCGCTCGTCCAACGGGCAGTCACCGACCACCACGACCTCGATCGGCACGCCGTGATGATCCTCGACCTCGGCGGCGGCCTTGCGCACCGCCTCGGCAAGGGTGTCCGGTTCCTGCTCCTCGTCCTTTCCGCGGCCCTCCGGCTTGTAGAGCCAGGCGCGCAGTTCGCGCTCCTGGGCGCGGGCGAGGCGGGCGACCTCGCGCGGGTCCTCCGCGTTGCGCTGGATCAGGGTGAGGGTGTGCAGGACCGAGTCGTGGACGTGCGCGGCGACTTCGGCACGCTCCTGCGCGCGGATACGCATCAGGCGCTCTTCGGACAGATCCTGCGTCATGCGTACGAGATAGGGGCCCGCGAGCAGCGCGATGCCGACCAGGACGGCGAGGGACGCCTGGAGCACCGAACCGAGGTGCCGGACCGATCCTTGCAGGACGACGATGCCGGTCACGCCGACGCCGACCAGGATCACGCCGGCCGCACCGCGCGCGACCGGCAGCACCCCCTTGCGGCGCCCTATCTCCAGCCACTGCGCGCGCCGCGCGTTGTCCGCCTGCCGCCAGACCAGCGCGACGCCCGCGCCGATCAGCAGGACCGGCCACACGTAGGCGTTGGCCCGGCCCAGCTGGAACCGGGACGCCACGACGGCCGCCCCGGCGAGCAGCGCGAGCAGCGCGAAGAACTGGCCCTTGTCGGGCTTGCGGCCACCCGCCGCACGGTTCTTACGGCCCCACGGCAGGTGACCGGTGGCGGAGGCGGACGCGTTCGCCCGCGCCGCGTCGACGCCGCCGACGCCCAGCGGGACGATGAACCAGAAAGCCGCGTACAGCAGCGCGCCCATGCCCTCGGCCATGAACAGCGCGACGAACACCACCCGCACCCAGGAAACCGGCAGCCCCAGGTGACCGGCCAGCCCGCGCGCCACACCGCCGAGCAGCCGTCCGTCGGCGCTGCGGTAGAGCTTGCGCAGGGGCGGATCGTCGGGGTCGGGCGCCGGGGCGTAGCTCGCCTCGGGCCGGGGCGGCGCGGTGGTCATAACACCGATCGTCACACGTGGGGCGGGTACGAGGCATCAGGGTCGACCCTGAGGGCACCCCTAGCCGTCCGTAACTTTCGGCACCCCTCTGCTGCTCGGCTGCTGCTCAGCGGCTGCTCGGCTGCTGCTCCGCTGCTGCTCGTCTACCGCTCGGCTGCTGCTCGGCTGCTGCTCGTTCTCCTCGGCTACTGCTCGTTCTCCTCGGAAGACCCGTCGGAGGAGCCGTCGGACGCGCCGTCGGAGGAGCCGTCGGACGCCCCCTCGGACTGCTCATCGGGCAGCTGGAGGCCGGCCAGGACGTTGTCGAAGACCTTCCTGTACCGGTCCCACTCGGCGGCCGGCGCCGAGAGGTACACCGCGTACTCCTTCTCGCCGGGCCGGCCGAAGCCCAGGTCGATGGCGCGGAAGTCCCGCTTGGTCCCCGAGAACTTGAACTCCCACAGCGCCGCGGGCCGGCCGCGGAAGACCGTGCTCTGCATCCGCAGCTGCTGGTAGCCGGGGAGCTTGCCCTCGCTGATGGAGGCGCGCTCGTTGTCCTTCCAATGCTGCAGCGGGTTCGCGCTCGCGAAGTCGAGCACCTCGATACGCAGGCCGACCAGCTGGTTCGGGTTGAGGTAGGTGTAACCGTTGGCCTGCTTCTGGCGGGTCCAGCTGTCCGGCAGCGGGAAGCGGGCGCCGGACGCGGGGTCCGTGACCCGGTGGTACCCGTCGGGGACCGGCCGGGGGGTGGGCTTCGCGCTGGGCTTCGACGCGGAGGGCGACGGCTCCTCGGTCTGCGGGGTGCCGCCGGACGCCTGCGCGTCCCCGCCGCGGCCGTACCCGAGGGCGTACAGGGTGCCGCCCGTGAGTGCCAGTACGGCGACCACGGCCACGGCGCTCAGCACCAGCGTGCGGCCGCGCTTCTTCTTGGGCGCGGCGGCCGGTCCGGCCGTCGTGTGCTGGACCGGGGAGGTGGGGCCGGTGGGGCCGTCGGCGGAGACCGCAGCGGCCGCGCCGCCTGTGGTGGCCATGCCGCCGGTGGCCGCGCCGCCCATGCCCATGCCGCCGGTGGCCATGCCGCCCATGGCCATTCCGCCGGTGGCGGCCGTACCGTCCCCGGTCGGGGGTGCGAGGTGGTACGAGCCGGAGGCGGAGGGCGGCATCGCGGCCGAAGGCGCGGGGCCCGTACCCGTACCCGTACCCGCACGCGGGTCCTGGAGCGGTGACGTCATGCCGCCCGTCGCCGCGGAACCGCCGTCCCCGGCAGTCCCCTGGCCGCCCGCCATGCCCAGCCACGCGGTGTCCGTGAACGCGGCCGGTGTGCGCAGCGCCTGTTCCACGGCCTCGGCCGTGGGGCGGTCCGCGGGTTCCTTCGCCAGCAGGGCTTCTATCAGCGCGGTCAGCGGACCGGCCTTGCGCGGCGGTTCCAGCGGGTCCACGGCGATGGAGTACGCCGTCTCGACCGCCGTGGCCTTACGGAACGGAGGCCGCCCCTCCATCGCCTGGTAGAGCGTCGCGCCGAGCGCCCACAGGTCGGAGGCCGGGCCGGGGGTGCCGCCGCGGACCCGTTCGGGGGCGAGGTAGTCGATGGAGCCGACCAGCTCGCCGGTCTTGGTGAGGGTGGAGGTGCCGGTGGCCACCGCGATGCCGAAGTCCGTCAGAACGACCCGGCCGTCCTCGCCGAGCAGCACGTTGCCGGGCTTCACGTCACGGTGCAGGACACCGGCGGAGTGCGCGGCCCGCAGCGCGGTGATCATGCCGCGGCCGATCCGGGCCGCCTCGCCCGGCGGCACCGAGCTGTACGAGAGCGTGGCCTCCTTGATGACGTCACCGAGCGTCACCGACGGCACGTACTCCATGACGATGCAGGGCAGACCGTCGTCGTCGACCACATCGTGGACGCTGACCACGTTGGGGTGGTTGATACGGGCGGCGGCCTGGGCCTCACGGCGGGTGCGCTCGTTGCGGCGGGCCAGATCGTCGGCGTCCAGTTCCGGGGAGACGTGCAGCCGCTTGACCGCGACCTGCCGGACGAGCAGCTCGTCATGGGCCCGCCAGACGGTGCCCATACCGCCCCGGCCTATCTCCTCCACCAGGCGGTACCGCCCGGCGACCAGTCGCCCGTCGTCCACCGCCGCCTCCGTCACCGCGCCGCGCCCCTTCGGTTCCCCCCGTACAGGTGTCCGGCGCAACGATAGTCGTCTTCCGGCCTCCGGCGGAGGGGCGGGGCGCGATCTTCGGACACTTGTACGGGCGTCTGCCGACGTTCCGGCACATTCACCCCGGCACCGGCGAACCAGCCGAAAACGGTAGCGGGGATTACGCTCCGTAATAACGTTCCGGCTCCGGCTCTGACTCCAGCTCCGGCTCCGTATCTACGTTTCGACTCCGATCCGCCTCCGTATGCACGTTCCGGCTCCGGCTCAGCCGGAAAGGGCGGCGACCTCTGCACGCCGACTCTCGCCGTCGGAGAGGAACGACGCCAGCGCCTCCCCTTCCTCCGCCACCGCCGTGCGCTCCCCCCGGGAGAAGCGGCGCAGCGGGGCGACCGCCACGGTGCCGTCCTTGGCCGCGGTCCAGGTCGCGGCGACCCGGCCGTCCACCAGAACGACGCGCTCCCCCGCGACGGAGAGGCCGCGGTGGGCGTCGTCGATGATCCGGCCGCGGTCGTGGTAGCCGAGGATCGCGTTGTCGAACGCGGGCAGGAAGCGCACCGGCGCGGGCGTGCCGGGGTCGGGGCGCGGCGCGCCGGGGAGGTCCAGGAGCTCCCGGCCACGCTCGTCGCGGAAGGTGACCAGTTCCTCCCGTACGGCGGCGACCGCGCGCGGCAGACCGGCGAGGCCGCACCAGGCGCGCAGGTCGGCCGAGGCGGCGGGCCCGAACGCGGCCAGGTAGCGCCGTACCAGCGCCTCACCGGCCGGATCGGAACCCTTGACCGGGCCGGAGCCGCTGACCGGACCGGAACCGTTGGCCGAGTCGGAAGCGTTCTCCGGACCCGCCCCCTTCTCCGGACCGGAACCCCTCTCCGGACCGGCCCCGTCGGAGGGCGACGGGCCAGGCCGGTCGATCTCGCGGCCCAGCCAGGCGGACAGCGGCACGTTCCGTACGCCGGCCTTCGTACGCCACAGTCCGCGCGGCGGCAGCTGCACCATCGGGATGAGCGCGGCGACCAGCATCTCCCCCAGCGGCCGCGGCCCCGCGTCGGGCCAGCGCCCGGCGACCGCCCGCGCCAGCTCGGACATCGAGCGGGGCTCGCCGTCGGCCATGACCGCGCGGCCCGCCGCGGCGAGTTCGTCGAGATCCACTCCGGCCAGTTCGCGGCGGTAGGTGCCCAGCACCCGCTGCCGCAGCATGGCGTCGTGGCGGGCGCGCCAGGCCAGGACGTCGTCGGCGGTGAGGAGGTGGACGGTGCGGCGCATGAGGTGGGTGCGCACCACGCTTCGTCCGGTCAGCAGCCCGGAGAGCTCCGCCGGGTCGAACGCGTGCAACCGCGACCAGAGACCGACGAACGGTTCCTGCGGCTCCTGCGCCTGGAGGCCGCACAGGTGCGCGACGGCGTCGAGGGCCGGTATCTCGGCCCGGTCGAGGAGCATCTGCCGGGCGAGCGTCGCGCGGTTGAGCGCACGGTTGTCGAGAACGGTCATCGGATCACCGTCGCGCACATCTTCACTGCCGTGCCCCTTGTATCCCTTACGCCCTTTACGTCTACGTCCGTGGGTCAGGACGCGTCGTACTGGCTGACGACGTCCACGACCCAGGTGACGCCGAATCGGTCCTTCAGCATTCCGTACAGGGGCGCCCACTGCGCGGGGCCCAGCGACTGTACGACGGTCGCGCCGTCGGAGAGCTTCTCCCAGTACGCGGTGACCTCCTCGGCCGTATCGCCGCGCAGCGAGAGGAAGAACGCGTTCTCGCCCTGGTTCCAGGGGAGGCGCGACGGCACGTCGTAAGCCATCACGCGGAACCCGCTCCCGGCGGTCACCTGGCCCCACATCACCTGGTCCGCCTCCGACGGTTCCTGCACGTTCCCGGCGTCCTTGTACGTGACCACGGCCAGGTCCCCGCCGAACACCGACCGGTAGAAGGTGAGCGCGGCGAGGGCGTCGCCCCGGAAGTTCAGGTGGGTCACGGCGTTGACGGACATGGTGGCTCCTTGCCTACGGCTACGGCCGCAGGGCCCGCTCGGCCCTGCGAGTCCCACGTTGCCGTAGCCAGAGGTCAGGATCTGTCCTCTACTCCGGGCAGGATGGAAGACATGCAGAAGACGTCGGCACGGCTGCTGGCCCTGCTCTCGCTGCTCCAGGCGCGCCGGGACTGGCCGGGGGCGCTGCTGGCCGAACGCCTGGACGTCAGCCCGCGCACCGTCCGCCGCGACGTCGACCGCCTGCGCGAACTCGGCTATCCGATCGCGTCGGCCAAGGGCCCCGACGGCGGGTACCGGCTCGGTGCCGGGTCGGAGCTGCCCCCGTTGCTGTTCGACGACGAGCAGGCGGTCGCCCTCGCCGTCGCGCTCCAGATCGCCACCACCGGTGTCGGCGTCGGCGTCGGCGTCGAGGAAGCCGCGGCGCGCGCGCTGCACACCGTCCGGCAGGTCATGCCCGCACGGCTGCGCCACCGGATCGATGCCCTCCGGTTCACCGCCGTCGAACGGCCCGCCACCCGACCGGACCCGCAGGTCGGCAGCGATGTGCTGATGGCGCTCAGCGCGGCCGTCCACGCCTGCGAGGTCCTCCGCTTCGACTACGTATCGGCCTCGGTATCGGCCTCCGTATCAGCCTCCATATCGGCCTCCGTACGGGAACCCGTACGGGCATCCGCTGAGGAACCCGGTCAGGACCCCGCTGAGGAACCCGGTGAGCAGCCCGCTGAGGAAGCAGCTGAGCATCCCGCTGAGGAACCCGCTGAGGACCCCGGTAAGGGCAGCGAGCCCCCGCCCCGCCGGGTGGAACCCCACCCGCCCCGCCGGGTGGAGCCCCACCATCTCGTCACCTGGGAAGGCCGCTGGTATCTCGTCGCCTGGGACCTCGACCGCGAGGACTGGCGCACGTTCCGCGCGGACCGGATCACGCCCCGTACTCCCACGGGCCCCCGCTTCACCCCGCGCGACCTGCCAGGAGGTGAGGTGGCCGGCTACGTCGCGAGCACCTTCCAGGGCTCCGGCGGCGCGGGCGGCTGGCCCTGCCGCGGCGAGGTGATCCTCGCCCTGCCCGCCGCCGCCGTGTCCCCGTACACCCGTGACGGCATCGTCGAGGAACTCGGCCCGGACCGCTGCCGACTCGTCCTGGGCTCCTGGTCGTGGCCGGCCCTGGCCGCCGCCATCGGCAGGTTCGACGCCGACATGGAGATCGTCGGACCGGCCGAGCTCAGGGACGCCTGCGCGCGCCTGGCCAGCCGTTACGCCGACGCCGCGGGCGGCGCACCCGGCCCTCCGGCTTGAGCGGAGAGGCCGTCGGCCGAACTCGTCGGCCAAGCCAGGCCGGACTCGTCGGCTCAGCCCACCGACCAAGCCCGCTGACCCGCCGCAGACCCTCCACCGTCCCGCCGCGCCCGGACGATCTCAGGGACCAACCAGGGTTCCCACGGATGCCACCCGCCCGTTCCGCTTGCCACCATGGGCGCATGAACGATGCTGCGCCCGCCGAGGAGACGACGGGGCCCACCGGGTCCGCGTCCGGCGCCCACGGCACCTCCGGCACTCCCGGTTCCCCGGGCACCCCGGGAACCCCGCCGTCCGACGACGCACCGGGCCGCCCGGCTCCGCAGGCCCCCCTGCGCCGCAGCCGCCGGCACAAGGTGATCGCCGGTGTGTGCGGAGGTCTGGGCCGGCACTGGGGCCTGGACCCGGTGATCTTCCGGATCGTGCTGGCCGTACTGGCGGTCTCCGGCGGCATCGGCCTCATCGTGTACGGCTTCGCCTGGCTGCTGATCCCGCAGGACGGCGAGGACGAGAACGAGGGACGCAGACTGCTCTCCGGCCGGGTGGAGGGCACGGCACTGACCGCGCTGCTGTTCGCGCTGGTCGGCTGCGGCTTCTTCCTGACCTCCCTCGCCAACCGCGGCTTGCTGACCTTCACCCTCATGCTCGCGCTGGCGGTGGGCGGTTCGGCGTACTGGTCACGGCAGCGCCGCGCGGCGGGGACGGACGGCCCGGGTGCCGCCGACGCCGCGACCGCACAGGCCGTCGCGGACGCGCCGCCCGAGACGACGGCGCCGCCCGCGCGCAACAGCCCGTCCTGGTGGCGGGACCCGCTCTCCAAGGAAGGGACGGCAGGCGTGGGCTACCTATGGGGACCGAGCGACGCTCCGTACGGGCGCGAGCGTGAGCCGGCGTACGGCGCACGCGGGACGGCGGGGGCGGCGGGCTGGGGCCCTCCCGCGCGGGGCGGGTGCGGAGGGCCGCGGCCCGGAGTACCGGCCCGGCGCCGCCGTGTGGGCCGCCCGATCGGCGGCTGGACGTTCCTGCTGGCGCTGATCGCGGCCATGGTGGCGGGCGGTTCCGCCGCGCGGGACCACCACCTGACGACCGTCCTCGTCGCCGCGCTGTCCGCCGCGCTCATCGTCTTCGGCCTCGGCCTGATCCTCAGCGCCTGGTACGGGCGGACCGGCGGCGGCACGGTCTTCATGGTGATCCTGACGTCCCTCCTGCTGGCCGGCGCCGCGGTCCTGCCGGACAACGTCACCGCCGACTGGCGCAACCGCGTGTGGCTCCCGATGGACGCCGCCTCCGTGAAGCCGAGTTACGAACTCGGGGCAGGGCGCGGGGAGCTGGACCTGAGCCACATACCGTTCAAGAACGGGCAGACGGTACGGACCGGGGCCAGCGTCGGCGCCGGACAGCTGCGGGTGACCGTGCCCGACGGCGTCACCGCGCGGCTGCACATCGACGTGGGCCTCGGCGACGTACGGCTGCCGGGCGAATCGCCGGACGACTTCCACATCGCGACCGACCAGGACCAGACCGTCACGCTGCCCGCGGCGGGCCTGAAGAAGGGCGAGAAGCCGCGCGGCACACTGGACCTCGACCTCAAGGTGGGCGCGGGCCAGGTGGAGGTCGAGCGGGCGGCTCCGCCGGCGACCCCCACCCCGCCCCCGGCGAAAACCGAACCGTCCCCGGCCGCCTCGCCCGCATCCGTCACCTCGCCCGGGTCCGTCACCGTGCCCGGGTCCGTCACCTCGCCCGCATCCGTCGCCGTGCCCGGGTCCGTCGCCGTGCCCGCATCCGTCGCCGTGCCCGCATCCGTCACCTCGCCCGCATCCGCCATCTCACCCCGGGGAGTGCAGCAGTGAAGCGCCACACCTTCGAACCCGCCCGGCTCCTCACCGGCCTGACCGCGGCGGGCGTGGGCGGCGCCTACGCGGGCGAGGCGGCCGGGGCGTGGGACCTGCCGGGCGCGCTGCCGATGCTGGCCGTACCGGTCGGCCTGTTCCTGTCCGGTGTGACGGCAGCCGTCTGGAGCGCGGTACGCCGCCACCGGTCGACATCGCCATCGGAATCGGAGGCGGCCCCCGAGTCGACGTCGGCCCGGGGCTGAGACGCCGTACGCCCCCCGCCAGCCCAGCCCCCTCCCCCTTCCCCCCGGCAGCCGCTCACCCGAACAACTGCCGCCCCTGCCTGCTGCGCCGCGCCGCCAAGGCCGCGTCCAGGGACAGCATCGGTGCCCCGGCCAGCACCAGCGGCAGCCATGCCATCAGGTACGCCAGGTCGTTGCCGTAGTAGTACGGCTGGGTCGACCAGCTCACGGTGAGCCACAGGCTCAGCGAGATCAGCGCGCCACCGAACGCCGCGACCCGCGCGAACAGTCCGACGAGCGTGCCGATGCCGACGGCCAGCTCACCGGCGGCGATGGCGTAGCCGAAGCCCGCCGGGTTCTTCAGGGCCAGATCCACCAGCGCGGGCACGGCCGAGGTGTCCCGTACCTGCCGCATCAGCTCGCCGACCGAACCCGTGCCGCCGGACGCGAAGAAGGCCGGGTCGGTCAGCTTGTCCAGACCCGCGTAGACGAACGTGACGCCGAGAAAGATCCGCAGCGGCAGCAGCGCATGGCGCGCCATCGCCTGGCGCGGCCCGCCTCCCCCGCCCGCTCCGGCCCCACCCGCTCCGGCCCCGCCCAGGCCGCTGCCGACCGCACGATCCGCGTGAGCCATGACGTCCCGCCTCTCCGTCACCGCCGGACGCGGACGATGGTGTGCCCGCGGCCCCGTGTTCCACAAGGGGTACGGACGCGCACGTACCCCGCGTTCACTCCGACGGCCGAGCCACATCCACCACCCCGCAGCTCACTCCCCCACCACCCCCACCACCCTCATCAGCCCTGTACGCCCCAGTCCTCTCCGTCCCAGCCCTCTCCGCCTCAGTCCTGCACATCGATCGTGTAACCGTTGGTCTCCACGCCCGCCGCCGTGACGACCCTGACCTCCACCCGGCCCGGCTCGACATCCGCCGGCACGGGCACCGTCAGCACACCGTCCGCCGGATTGCCGAACCCACCGGCGACCGGCACCAGCGGAACGTGCACATGCACCGCTCCGATCCGTACGACCGTGCGCGCCAGCAGGTCCGCTCCCTGCGCACCCGGCGGTACGAAACCGGTGCCGCGGATCTCGATGTCGTCGCCGGTACGGATGGGCGCGGCGAGGTCGCCCGGCTCCCGGGCCCGTACGACCGACAGGACGACCGGACGGCCGCCTTCCGCGTACTTGCCCGCCAGATACATGAGCGCGCCGACGAGTACGACGACGGCGAACGACCACGGGAGGTCCGGCAGCCGGGACGGGTCGCGGGCCAGCCGGACCACGGCGAAGGACACGGCAGCCACGTTCAGCAGCAGGAACTGGGTGTCGGTGAGGCTGCCGCGCCCCGCGTCGTCCGTGAGCAGGTCACCGGCGCGCGGCCGCTCCGCGCGCACCTTCTGCAGGCGCCGCCCCTGGATGCGTACGGCGACGACGCGGCGGACCAGCACCGCCACCGCGCAGGTGATCGCCAGTGCCGACAGCAGCCCGGCTCCGCGCGGCAGTTCGAGCCCGTCCACGAGCGCCTGACGGGCGGCCGCGTCCGTCACCACCGTCAGCAGGACGGCCTGCACGAGGACGGCGTACGCCACCAGCAGCAGCCAGCCCGCCGCCACCGTGCGTGACGTGGAGAGCCGGTTGTCCTCGCCGATCAGCGGCGCCAGCAGGCCGCCGCGGCTGCGGTGCCGCCATCCCGCGCCCGTCAGGGCGAGCGTGAGCACCATCGCGGCGGCCAGCGCCGCCGTACGCGGCGCCGTCCAGCCCGTACCGATCGCGGTGAGCGCCTGCACGAGCACCAGCACGCCGATCCCGGCCCACAGCACCAGCAGCGTGCGCCGCCAAACGGCGTCCAGCCAGGCCGTGCCCTCGGCGGCCGCGCGCTCGGCGACCGAGCGGGCCGACAGCGCCAGTTCGTCCGAGACCCATTGCCGGGCGGCACCCGCCGAATGCGCGAGCGCGGCCGGCACGCCGCGGCCCGCGGCATACTCCTCACGCAGCGCCACGAACGCGGCGACCGCCCTGCGATGCCCCTCGCGCGCGCCACGCGGGCACTTCCCGCAGGTGCAGTCACCGCCGTAACCACCCGCTCCGGCACCCGTCACTCCTGCCGCCCCGGGCGCAGTGAACCCCTCAGCCCCACCGGGCGTTCCGGGCGATCCGGACGCCCCCGTCGCCCCGCCCGCCGTCTCCACCGACACGTCCGCTCCGCCCCAGCCACCAGTCGCCGTCAACTTCACCGTACTGAGAGGGAATTGTGCCGCACGCAACAACCCCGAAAAGTCGGGCGGGCGACTTTACGGGCGGTGACGGGCAATGAACACCGGTGACAGCCACCCCACCAAGTTGACGCCAGGGCCCACAACGCCAGAACAACCCCCTGCCCCCACGCCCCACGAACAACACAGAGCAAGAGCCGCTCCGTCTGCCGTCTCGGTACTGTGGCTTCGCATGACCGACACTGAGTTCGAGATCACCGCAGATCTGGTCCGCGACCTGCTGCGGGAGCAGCATCCGGACCTTGCGGGGCTGGCCATCCGTGAGGTGGCGGGTGGCTGGGGCAATCAGATGTGGCGCCTCGGGGACGAGTTGGCCGTGCGTATGCAGCGTATGGATCCCACCCCGGAGCTCCAGCTCAAGGAGCGGCGGTGGCTGCCCGTGCTGGCTCCGCGCCTGCCGCTCCCGGTGCCGACCCCGGTGCGGTTCGGTGAACCGTCCGGGCCCTTTCCCAAGCACTGGACCGTCATGACGTGGGTTCCCGGCGAGCCGCTGGACCACGGCTCGATCAGCCGCGGCGCCCACGCGGCCGACACGCTGGCGGGGTTTCTCCGGGCGCTCCATGCGGAGGCGCCCGCCGAGGCGCCGGTCGCCACGGACCGCGGCGCCCATCCCAGGAACTGCACGGGCGGCTTCGAGGAGTTCTTCGAGGCCGTTGCCCCCGACGACGTCGCTGCCGACGTCCGGGCCGTCTGGGACGACGCCGTTGCGGCCCACGGGTGGGAGGGCCCGCCGGTGTGGGTGCACGGCGACCTGCATCCCGCGAACGTCGTCGTCTCGGACGGCACCATCTCGGGCATCGTCGACTTCGGTGACTTGTTCGCCGGTGACCCGGCATGGGACCTCGCCGCCGCATGGGTGCTGCTGCCCGCGGGCACGGCCGCACGGTTCTTCGACATGTACGGGCACGCCGACGAGTCGGCCATCCGGCGCGCCCGCGGGCTGGCCGCCATGAAGAGCCTCTTCCTGATGCTCATGGGACGGAATGGAGACCGGGGCCTTCCCGGCGGCAAGCCGCACTGGGGACCTGCGGGCCGGGCGGCGCTTGACCGTGTTCTGAAGGGCGTTTGATACGCGCTTCTTCAAGCCCCGGCCGAGCCCCGACCGAGCCCCGGCCGAGCGCCGGCCGAGCCCCGGCCGAGCCGGCGCGTCTCAGCCGAGCAGGTCCGGCTCGCTGCGTGTGATCTGTTGGTGGAGCGGCTGGTAGTTGATCCAGGCGACCAGGTCGTTGCCCAGTTGTTCCCGGGTGTGTACGGCGCTCTCGTGGTCGATCAGTACGGGTTTTCCCGCGGCGCGGGCGGTCAGCTGTACCTGGCAGGAACGCTCCATCGTGATGAACCACCAGGCTGCCGCGTCGACCGAGTCGCCCACCGTCAGCAGGCCGTGGTTGCGCAGGATGACGGCCTTGTGCGGGCCGAGCGCGACCGCGATGCGGCGCCCCTCCTCCTCGTCCACCACGACACCCGTGTAGTCGTCGAACAGTGTGTGGTCCTCGTAGAACGCGCACACGTCCTGGGTAATCGGGTCCAGGAGTTCGCCCAGGGTGGACAGGGCCCGGCCGTACACCGAGTGGCTGTGTGCGGCGGCGACGACGTCCGGGCGGGCCTGGTGGACCTGCGCGTGGATCGCGAACGCCGCCTGGTTGACGTGGTAGCGGCCCTCGACGACCTTTCCCTCGTGGTTGACCAGGATCAGGTCACCGACCGTGATGTGCTTGAACGACATGCCGAAGGGGTTCACCCAGAAGCAGTCGGTGAACTCCGGGTCCCGGGCGGTGATGTGGCCCGCCACCCCCTCCTCGAACCCGAACCGCCCGAAGAGCCGCAGCGCCGCCGCGAGACGTTCCTTGCGGTACCGGCGCTCCTCCTCGACGGTCGCGTGCTGCGGCGGCATGGCGAAGTGGAGCTGGTCGTTGGGTACAGGGGTGGGCTGCGTGGGCGCGGGCCCGGCGGCTTCCTCCATGGCGGCTTCCTCCTTGCGCGTAGGGCTCGGATCGGAAGCTACCTGCCGGTAGTGGGGGTGAACAGGGGTACGGCGGCATTACGTGCGGGAGCCGGGCGTAGGGCAGCAGGGAGTGGAGTACGGAGGCCGGGCGTACGGAAGCCGGGCATAGGGAAGCAGTTCGGGCGGCGGCAATTCGTGCGACGGAAGTTCGGGTGGCGGCTCTTCTGCCGGGCCCGGAAAATCGCTTCGGGAGCGGCGTACCGGCCGTTACGGTGCCCCCATGGCTGCCACTCCCGGTATTCCCCTGAGTTTCGACCGCTACTGCGCCGAGATCGTCGACCAGGCGGATCTGCTGCGGTCCACCGTCAAGGGCACGGACCCGGCGGCCCCGGTGCCGTCCTGCCCCGGCTGGGACCTCGGCCAGCTGATCCGGCACGTCAACGGCGCGCACCGCTGGGTCGCGACGATCGTGGGCACCCGGGCCGCGGAGCCCGTCTCCGACGAACTGGTCAACGAGATGCCGAAGCTGACCGGCGAGGATCCGGCCGCGCTGGACGCCCTGCTCGCCGAGGGTGCCACGCGGCTGTCGGAAACCCTGCGGGACGCCGGTCCCGACGTGGCGGTGTGGACCGTGGCGCCCGGCGGGACACCCGTCTTCTGGGCTCGCCGTATGACGCACGAAACGGCCCTCCACCGGGCCGACGCCGCACTGGCGGCCGGGCGGGAGTACGTCCTCGACGCGGACGTGGCCCGCGACGCCCTCGACGAGTGGATGGGATTCCACGCGGTCGAGGAGATCGCCGAGGACCAGCCCGGCGTGCCGTCCCTGCTCGGCCCCGGCCGTACCCTGCACTTCCACGCCACGGACGCGGACGCGGAGTGGTTCGTGGACCTCACCGGCAAGGCCCCCGTCTGGCGCGCCGCCCACGAGAAGGCCGCGGTCGCCGTCCGTGGCACCGTCACCGACCTGGTGCTCTTCCTCTACGGACGCCCCGCCGTCGCCGGGGGTGTGGAGACCCTCGGCGACCGGCAGTTGCTCGACGTGTGGCTGGAGCGGACGCGCTTCTGGCTCCAGTGAGGCGGGCGGACGGACGGAGTCAGGTCGCCGATGCGTCCGGCGGGAGGGGCGGCGCGCGGCCCCGCGGTCGCCGTCAGGCGGCGGAGCGGTCGTCCGGCCGGCGGCGGCGTAGTTCGGGCTGCTGGAGGGCGGGCGGCTGGTAGGCCGTGTCGAGCGTTCCGATGTCGGTGCCCGGGGGCACGATGGCGTCGATCCGGTCGAGGAGTTCGTCGGTCAGCGTCGTGCCCGTACCCGCGAGGAGGTCGTCGAGGTGCTCCATGGTGCGCGGGCCGATGATCGCGGAGGTAACGCCGGGGTGGGCGATGGCGAAGGCGGTCGCCAGGTGTGTCAGTGACATCCCCGCCTCTTCGGCGAGCGGGACGAGCTGTTCGACGACGTCGAGCCGGTGCTCGTCGGTCAGGTGCCGGAAGCCGAAGCCGGCGCGGTGGCTGTCGGCCTGCCGTCCCTTGCGGTAGCGGCCGGTGAGCAGGCCGCCCGCGAGGGGGCTCCAGACCAGGGCGCCCATGCCGTGGCGCTCGCAGACGGGCAGCACTTCGCGCTCGATGCCGCGGTTGAGGATCGAGTACGTCGGCTGCTCGGCGCGGAACCGCTCCAGGCCGCGCCGCTCGGCGGCCCACTGCGCCTCGACGATGTCCGAGGCGGGGAAGGCGGAGGAGCCGATGGCCCGGACCTTGCCCGCGCGGACCAGGTCGGTGAGGGCGGAGAGGGTTTCCTCCACGTCGGTGTCCGGCGCGGGCCGGTGGATCTGGAACAGGTCGACGTGGTCGGTCCCCAGGCGGCGCAGGGAGTCCTCCAGCGCGCGGACCAGCCAGCGCCGCGAGGCGCCCTGCCGGTTGGGGTCGTCGCCCATCGGCAGGCGCGCCTTGGTGGCGAGCACGATGTCGTCCCGGCGGCCCTTGAGGGCCTTGCCGACGATCTCCTCGGACTCGCCGCGCGAGTAGGCGTCGGCGGTGTCGACGAAGTTGATGCCCGCGTCCAGGGCCCGGTGGATGATCCGTACGCAGTCGTCGTGGTCGGGGTTGCCGATGGCGCCGAACATCATCGCGCCCAGGCAGTACGGGCTGACCTTGATGCCGGTCCTGCCGAGTGTGCGGTACCTCATGGCTCTCCTCTTGCAGCATGGTGTGATGGCGGGCGTCCGGCGCAGCGCGCTACCCTGACGCGAAAACGGAACGGCGTTCAGCCGAGACAATACGGAACAGTGTTCCGCTTAGCAAGAGGAGGAACGTGAGCGAGGGCACGCAGCGGAAGACCGGCAACGGCCCCGGCACCGGCGCCACGTCGGACGGGCAACCCGGCAAGCGCGTGCGCGCCGACGCGCAGCGCAGCACCGACGCCCTGCTCACCGCGGCCGCGGAAATCTTCGCCACCGCGGGAGTCGACGCCCCCGTACGCCAGATCACCGCCAGAGCAGGCGTGGGAGCCGGCACCCTCTACCGCCACTTCCCCCAGCGCGCGGACCTCATCGCCGCGGTCTTCCGCCACGAGGTCGACGCCTGCGCCGACGCCGCCCCCGCCCTCACGGCCGCGTGCGATCCGGTCGACGCCCTCGACCGGTGGCTCCAGCGCTTCGCGGGATTCATCGCCGCCAAGCGCGGCCTCAGCAGCGCCCTGCACTCAGGAGACCCGGCCTACGACAGCCTGCCCGGCTACTTCCAGCAGCGCTTCGTACCCGTCCTCGGCACACTCCTCGACACCGCGGCCGACGCCGGCCACATCCGCTCCGGCATGGACCCCGAAGAACTGCTGCGCGCCGTCGCCAACCTGACCATGCCGGCCGACGAGGACGACAACGGCCAGACGCGACGGATGGTCGGCCTCCTCGTCGACGGGCTGCGGTACGGGGCGCAGAGGCGCTGAGCGTCGGCCGATGCGGGCTCACGAGTGCGTGCAGGAGCGACCGAGCAGGCCACCCGGGCAGGCGTTACGGACACGCCGGGTCCTCGGGTGCCTCATCCCTCCGCGCCGACGCTCACAGGCGGTCGAGCGCGGTGAGGTCGATGGAAAGGGCGAAAGGCGCGTCGAGCTTCACCTCGTCGTGGAAGGTGCCGACGAGGCGGTAGGAGCGCGTCCGTGCGTCGAGCGCGTAAGCGTGCACCACCGGGGCATCGTCCACGCCCTCCCTCCCGACCCGCCAGAAGTACGGGACCCCAGCGTCGGCGTACTTGCGCGGCTTGGTGTCACGGTCCCGCGCGGCGGAGCGGGGAGAGACCACTTCGACGGCGAGCAGTACATCCCGCACCGGGAAATACAGCTGGTCCCCGCCCCGCACCGCCGCGGCCCGCACGATCGTGATGTCCGGCTCCGGAGCGTTGCGCTCGTCGATGACCACGGTCATCCGACTTTGCACCTTCAGATGGGGTGGCACGGTGCCGCGCAGCGACTGCACCAGCAGGTCGGTCATGATGCCGTGGAAGCGCTCGTGCGGCCCGTCGGACGACAGCCACCCGTCGAGCAGCTCCACATGCGCGGGAATGTCGGGCGGCGACAGGAGGTCGTGCACGGTGTAGCCGTCGGGCGGTGGTACCGGCGAGCCCTGGGAGCCCGGCGAGTGCCGTGGGGTCCCTGTCGTCATCGACGCCGGTTGATCGCGGTGAGGTCGACGTCGACGGCGAAGGGCTCGGCGGTCTTGAGGCGGTTGTGATGGATTCCCATGGGCACGTAGGCCCTGGTGGCGGGGTCGAGTTCGTAGACGTACACCACCGGAAAACCCTCGCTGCCCTCCTCCACGCGCCAGAAGTGCCGGATGCCGTGGGCGGCGTACTTGCGGGGCTTCGCGTCCCGGTCCCGCTCGACGGAGTCGCGCGAGACGACCTCCACCGCCAGGATGACGTCCTCCGGCCGCCTGAGGCAGGTCTGCCTCGGCCCGACGTCGGCGCCGAGTGGGACCACCAGCACGTCGGGCTCCAGGCGGTTGCGCTCGTCCAGTTTGGCGCTGAACTCACGCAGGACATCGAGGCCGTCCGGCGCCTGCTCCAGCAGGGTCCGCTCCAGGAGTCGCATGGCTCGCATGTGGAAGAGGGTTTGCGGCCTCGTGAAGACGAGGCTTCCGTCGATCAGCTCGGCGCGCCTGGGCAGATGGGGGAGCTGGTCAAGGGCGTCCGCGGTCCAGCCGCCGGGGGGAGGGACGGGGTAGGCGCATTGCGCGTACTGCTCGTGGTGCCGGTCCCGGTCGTCTTCGGGCGCGGCACTCATCGTGGTTGCTCCCATGCGACGGAGTCTCGCCTGTACGGCCACCCTACCCACCCACAACGCCGCAGCCGCCGCTCAAACTGATGAGCGACGGCTGCGGCGTTGACCTGGGGGAGCTACTGCGGGGTCACTCCCATTCGATGGTGCCCGGGGGCTTGCTGGTGACGTCGAGGACTACGCGGTTGACCTCGGAGACCTCGTTGGTGATGCGGGTGGAGATGCGGGCCAGGACGTCGTACGGCATACGGGTCCAGTCCGCGGTCATCGCGTCCTCGGAGGAGACCGGGCGCAGCACGATGGGGTGGCCGTAGGAGCGGCCGTCGCCCTGGACGCCGACGGAGCGGACGTCCGCGAGGAGGACCACCGGGCACTGCCAGATCTCGCGGTCCAGGCCGGCCGCGGTCAGTTCCTCGCGGGCGATGGCGTCGGCCTCGCGCAGGAGGTCGAGGCGCTCGCGGGTGACCTCGCCGACGATGCGGATGCCCAGGCCGGGGCCGGGGAAGGGCTGGCGCTGGACGATCTCGTCCGGCAGGCCCAGCTCGGCGCCGACCGCGCGGACCTCGTCCTTGAAGAGCTGGCGGAGCGGCTCGATGAGCTCGAACTCCAGGTCCTCGGGGAGGCCGCCGACGTTGTGGTGGGACTTGATGTTCGCGGTGCCGGTGCCGCCGCCGGACTCCACGATGTCCGGGTAGAGCGTGCCCTGGACCAGGAACTTCACGGGCTCACCGGCGGCGCCGGACTCGGCGACGATCTCCGCCTGGGCCTGCTCGAAGACCCGGATGAACTCGCGGCCGATGATCTTCCGCTTCTGCTCCGGGTCGGAGACGCCGGCCAGCGCGTCCAGGAAGCGCTCCGAGGCGTCGACGACCTTCAGCTGGACGCCGGTGGCGGCCACGAAGTCCTTCTCGACCTGCTCGGTCTCGCCCTTGCGCATCAGGCCGTGGTCGACGTACACGCAGGTGAGCTGGTCGCCGATGGCCTTCTGGACGAGGGCGGCGGCCACCGCGGAGTCGACACCGCCGGACAGGCCGCAGATCGCCCGCGCGCTGCCGACCTGCTCGCGGATGGCCGCGACCTGCTCGTCGACGACGTTGGTGGTGGTCCACACCGGCTCGATGCCCGCTCCCCGGTAGAGGAAGTGCTCCAGGACCTGCTGGCCGTGCGTGGAGTGCATCACCTCGGGGTGGTACTGCACGCCGTACAGCTTCTTCTCGTCGTTCTCGAAGGCGGCGACCGGGACCATGTCGGTGGACGCGGTGACGGTGAAGCCCTCGGGCGCGGCGGAGCAGGCGTCGCCGTGCGACATCCACACCGGCTGCTCGGCCGGGGTGCCCTCGAAGAGCGTCGAGGCGTTCTTCGAGACGTGCAGGTCCGTACGGCCGTACTCGCGGGCGCCGGTGTTGTCGACCGTGCCGCCGAGGGTGGTGGCCATGAGCTGGAAGCCGTAGCACATGCCGAAGACCGGGACGCCGGCCTCGAACAGGGCGCGGTCCAGGCTGGGCGCGTTCTCGGCGTAGACCGACGACGGGCCGCCGGAGAGGATGATCGCCTTGGGGTTCTTGGCGAGCATCTCGGCCACCGGCATGGTGGACGGGACGATCTCGCTGTAGACCCGGGCTTCGCGTACGCGGCGGGCGATGAGCTGGGCGTACTGCGCGCCGAAGTCGACTACCAGGACGACGTCGGGGGCGGCAGCAGGTGACGCTGATGGCACTTCGGCGGCCTTCCGGCGGTGGTGGTGCAAGGGGTTGGACTTTCGATTCTAACGGGCTCATACTGAGCGCCATGTACCAGCAGCTGACCTTCGTCTTTACCTATGGCACCGGCCCGTCCGGCTGCCATGGTCGTGCTGCTTGATCAACTGACGAGCGACTTCCCAGGCGCCCCGGGCCGACAAGGCCCGGGGCGCTCTGTGTTTGGCGGGAGTGGCGGGGCCGGAGCGGTACGGACGGCGGCTGCGGGGGTCAAAACCCCAGGAGCGACGGACATGAGCGGTATCCAGGCAGTGACGGACCCGGCGGGCATCACTGTGGCGCAGGCCACATCCCCCGGGCAGGCCACGCCTCCCGAGCAGGCCACGCCCGCCGGGCAGGCCACATCCTCCGCGAAGGCCACTCCCACCGCTAAAGCCGCAGTGCGGCCCGATACCGGCGCGCGCACCGAGGCGGCGGCGGGTGTGATCACGGACGCCCGCGCGCGGATCGACGATCTCGACGGCCGGATCATCGGCCTCGTACAGGAACGCATGGCCGTCTCGGCCGTGATCCAGCGCGAGCGCATCGGTTCGGGCGGGCGCCGGGTGAACCTGTCGCGCGAGATGGAGGTGCTGGAGCACTACCGGGGGCAGCTCGGCCGGCCCGGTACCGCGCTCGCGATGACGCTGCTGGAGCTGTGCCGCGGCCGGATCTGAGATCCGGCGGTGCGCCGCGCGCCGACTCACCCGTACGGCGCCGTGACCGGCGCCCGCCGGGCTTCGTTGTTCCGGGTGCCACGCCAGCCAGGTGCGGTTCGCAGGACTACGCGTAGACGCCGCCCGTGGGCGGATCCGCCGCAGCGATGAGACGCCGGCCGACTTGGAGCGGTCCGCGTCGTGGGACCTCGTTGCGGTGTCGTGACCGGTCAGCAGGGGACAGCAGCCCGGTCACATCCGATGGGGCGGTCGGTCCTGGGGACGCCTGGGGCCGACCGCATCCGGTCGAAACGGTTGCGCCCGGTGTGGCGCGTCCAGCACGATGCAGAAGAGCGGCACACCGTGCCCGAAGCGAGGCAGTGAATGCGGCACGCCGTGCCCTGAGCGCGCGGCCGCACCGTCGGCGGTCCGGACCGCCGCACGGCGAACGGACGCCGGAGCCACCGGCGCCGAAGCGGCGGACGCCGCACTCGCGGGGGTCCCACCCCCGGACAACTTGAGAGCCAGCGGCGCCATCCCCCCCCCCCCGGCGCCGCCCCCTCGGCGCCGACGCTGCCCTGACGCCGGCGCCGAAAGCCAAGGGCCCCGCGGCCGCCCGCACCCCCCTCGCGGGTGGCGTCCCGGGGCCCTTCGCTGTGGCCGGGCGAGCCGTGCAACCTTTTCCCCTCACGGCCGGTCAGTATCTGCAATCGCCCGGCCATCCCGCGCCCCACCGCGACGGCCTGTCCCGAACTGGTGCCGTGGTCACGGCACTTCGGCTCCGAGAGGTCTTCACGATGAAGCTCCGCCGCGCCCTGGCCGCCGTCACCACGACGGCCGCCCTGGTCCCCGCCGCCCTGCTGGCGGCACCCGCCGCGTACGCCACCGAGACACCCGCGCAGCCGCAGCCCCCGGCGGCCACCGCGACCGCCACCGCCACGCCCACCGCGACACCGACGCCCGGCGCCACCCCGCCCTCCGGCACCCCGACGCCGGGACAGACCAGCACGCCGACGGCCGGGGGCGGCACGAGAACCGCCGCTCCGGCCCCTCCCAAGGCGACGATCCCCGCCAAGGCCACCGGGACCGGCACGCCGCCCGCCACGCCCACCGCCACCCCGGAGTGCAAGGACTGGTCCAGCGAGCGGTCGGTCAAGGCCGAACTCCGCGGTCTGCCCGGCAAGCTCGTCGCCGGGTCCGGCTGGGTGGGCTTCACCTATCGCGCGACCAACACCTCCACCGGGCACATCCTGTCCGTGCAGGCGTTCGCGCAGGTCTTCGCGCTGGCCAACAAGACGTCCGACGACGTGTCCGGGCATCTGACACTCGAATGGTTCGACGCGGCGGCCGACCGGTGGAAACCGGTCGCGGGTCCCGAGGAGGGCGACGGCTACTTCGCCACGATCGGTGACGCCGACGGCCTGCGGCCCGGGGAGTACGCGGAGGCCAGGATGCGGCTGAAGGCCGACGCCCGGACGCCCGCCAGCTACGGCGGCGCGGTCAGCGTGGGCTGGTACCTGAACGCGGACCTCGCCTGCGGCTACTCGCAGGCCGCCGACTACCCGTTCGACATCCTGCCCGCCGGAAGCACCGTGCCGGGCCACGTACCGGACGCCCGGGAGCGGCCCGGCACGCGCCCCAACCACCCGGCCCCGCAGGGCGGAGCCAAGCAGCAGGCGCGGCTGCCGGTCACCGGGAAGCTGGCCGAGACCGGCTCGTCCTCCGGGCTGCCGACCCTCGCGCTGTCGGGTGCGGCGGCAGTCGCCCTCGGCGCGGGCGCGGTGTTCGCCGTACGCCGACGCAAGGGCACCGACGCGGGCTGAGGGCGTAGAGGACCTACGTAACGTGCGGGCCGCAGGTCAGTCCTCTGCCGGTGCCGATGCGGGTGCCGATGCCTGCTCCGGCACCCGCACCGGCTACGAAGCCTGCTCCGGTGTCTGCTCCGACGCCTGCGCCTTCGGCGGTACGGCCGGTACGGGCAGCAGCGGCAGCTGCAGCGCGGCGAACGCCTTCGCGGGGACGGCCGGGTGCCGCGGCGCCACCGCGGACAGCCGTCGGTAGGAGCGGCCCGGGGCGGGGCGGACGTCGTCCTCCCCCTTGTTCGGCCAGAAGGACATGGCGCGTTCGGCCTGCGCGGTGATGGTGAGCGACGGGTTGACGCCGAGGTTGGCGGAGACCGCCGAGCCGTCCACGACCGAGATGCCGGGGTGCCCGTGGAGGCGGTGGTACGGGTCGATCACGCCGTGGTCGGCGTCCTCGCCGATCGGGCAGCCGCCCAGGAAGTGCGCGGTCAGCGGGGTGCCCATCAGCTCGCCGACGTTGCTGCCCGCGAAGCCGTTGATCTCCTGGGCGAGCAGGGTGGCCGCCTCGGTGGCCTCGGGGATCTGCTGGGGGTTGGGCGCGCCATGGCCCTGGCGGGCGGTGAGCAGTCCTTTGCCGAGGCCGCCCGGTTTGCGGTAGGTGGTCAGGGAGTTGTCCAGGGACTGCATGACCAGGCCGATGATGGTCCGCTCCGACCAGCGGCGGTTGGACAGCGAGCGCATCAGCAGGAGCGGGTGGCGCACGCAGTTGGCCGCCCAGGCGAGGGCGCGGGGTGCGCGGGTGGCGATCGGGACCTGGAGGACGGACAGGCTGCCCATCGCGTTGGAGCCCTTGCCGTAGCGCACCGGCTCGATGTGCGTGCTGTCGTTCGGGTGGATGGAGGAGGTGATCGCGACGCCGCGCGTGAAGTCGGCCTTCGGTTCGCCGTGCGCCTTGCGGTAGCGGCGGTCGTCGGTCTGCGCGCCGACCAGGGCCTCGGAGTTGGTGCGGGTCAGCTCGCCCAGCCGGGCGGAGACGCGGGGCAGCAGGCCGCTGTCCTTCATCCGGTGCAGGAGCGTCTGGGTGCCGTACGTTCCGGCGGCGACGACCACCCGCCGGGCGGTGAAGGTGCGGCCCTTGCCCTTGCGTTTGTCGTCGGTGGG
Source organism: Streptomyces sp. CB02923 (assembly GCF_001905005.1). Classification (GTDB taxonomy): domain Bacteria; phylum Actinomycetota; class Actinomycetes; order Streptomycetales; family Streptomycetaceae; genus Streptomyces. The sequence goes on from NZ_LWKZ01000001.1 coordinate 1,173,451, forward strand.
CAGCGTGCCGACGGCGTAGCCGCCGCGCGAGTCCTCGGTGACGGTGACGACGGACGTCATCGGGTGGATGACGGCACCGGCCCGCTCCGCGAGGTGGAGGTAGTTCTCGTTGAGGGTGTTCTTGGCGCCGTGGCGGCAGCCGGTCATGCACTCGCCGCATTCGGTGCAGGCCGTACGGGCGGGGCCGGCGCCGCCGAAGTACGGGTCGGGGATCTCGGTGCCGGGGGCGGTCTTCGCCGTGCCGTCGGTGTCCTTGCCGTCGCCGAAGAAGACGCCGACCGGCGCCATGTGGAAGGAGTCGCCGACCCCCATCTTCTCGGCGGCGGCCTTGAGGTGGACGTCGGAGGGGGTCATGGTCGGGTTGAGCCGTACGCCGAGCATGCGCTGTGCCTGGTCGTAGTACGGCTTCAGCTCGTCCTGCCAGTCGGTGATGTGTCCCCACTGCTGGTCGTCGAAGAACTGCTTCGGCGGTACGTAGAGGGTGTTGGCGTAGTTGAGTGAGCCGCCGCCGACCCCGGCGCCCGCGAGGACCATGACGTTGCCGAGCAGGTGCACGCGCTGGATGCCGTAGCAGCCGAGGGCGGGCGCCCACAGGTAGTTCTTCAGGTCCCAGGAGTTCTTGGGCAGGGTGGCGCGGGTGAAGCGGCGCCCGGCCTCCAGGACGCCGACGCGGTAGCCCTTCTCGGTCAGGCGGAGCGCGGAGACGGAGCCGCCGAAGCCCGAGCCGATGACGAGCACGTCGTAGTCGTACCCGGTCCCGTCCTCGGACGCGTCGCGCTGTTCTTGGGCAGGGTGGTCCTGGGGCACTGGCACTCCCTTGTTCTTCGGGCGGGCTCAGGGGCCCGTGTCTCAGCGGAGGCGGAACGCCTTCATCGCGCGCAGGCTGCGGTTCATGAACTCCGCGTACTTCTCGTCGTCCATGCCGAACGACGGGGCGAGCGGCAGGAGGCGCTGGTGGGCGACGGTCTGCGCCTCGGTGTACTTCAGGATGCCCTCGGAGCCGTGGCGGCGGCCGAGGCCGGAGTCGCCCATGCCGCCCATCGGGGACTGGACGCTGCCGTATCCGGCGGCGTACGCCTCGTTGACGTTGACGGTGCCGGTGCGCAGCCGGGCGGCGACGGCGCGGCCGCGGCGGCCGTCCTTGGTCCAGACGCTGGAGTTCAGGCCGTACGGCGTGGCGTTGGCGCGGGCCACCGCGTCGTCCTCGTCGCTGAAGCGGTAGACCGAGACGACCGGTCCGAAGGTCTCCTCCTCGCAGACGGCCATCGGGGGCTCGACGCCGTCGAGGATGGTCGGCTCGTAGAACAGCGGGCCGATGTCGGGGCGGGGGCGGCCGCCCGCGACCAGGGTGGCGCCCTTGGCGACGGCCTCGTCCACGTGCCGGGTGACGGTCTCCAGCTGCCGCTCGCCGACGAGGGAGCCCATGTCGGCGCCGTAGGCGAGGGCGTTGCCCAGGCGCATCGCCTTCGTGCGGGCGGCGAAGCGCTCCACGAAGGCGTCGGCTATGGACTCATGGACGTACAGCCGCTCGATGGAGATGCACAGCTGGCCCGCGGAGGAGAAGCAGCCGCGTACGGCGCCCGCCGCGGCCTTGTCCACGTCGGCGTCGTCCAGGACCAGCATGGCGTTCTTGCCGCCGAGTTCGAGGGAGACGCCGACCAGGCGGGCGGCGGCGCCCTGGGCGACCTCGCGGCCGGTGCGGGTGGAGCCGGTGAAGGAGACGTAGTCGGCGTGCTTGACGACTTCGGGGCCGACGACCGGTCCGTCGCCGAGGACGACCTGCCACACCTCCGGGGGCAGCCCGGCCTCGATGAGCTGTTCGCGGGCCCACAGGGCGGTCAGCGCGGTCTCGGTGTCGGGCTTCATGACGACGGCGTTGCCGGCGGCGAAGGCGGGCAGCGCGTCGCCGACGGACAGCTCGAAGGGGTAGTTCCAGGGCGCGATCTGGCCCACGACGCCGCGCGGCTGCCGCAGTTCGGTGACCTTGGTGAGGGTCGGTACGACACCGGTGTGGCTCCGGGGCCGCAGGTACGCGGGGGCCTTGCGGCCGTAGTGGCGGGCGGCGACGGCGACGGCCTGGATCTCCTCGTGGGCGTGCAGCCGGGCCTTGCCGGTCTCCAGCTGGATCAGGTCGAGCACCTCGGCCTGGCGGCGGAGCACCAGGTCGTGGAAGCGCAGCAGGACGGCGGCGCGCTGCCGTACGGGCACGTCGGCCCAGGCGCGCTGGGCGGTGCGGGCCCGGTCGAAGGCGGTGGCGACGTCGTCGGGGGTGGACTCGGGCAGGTCCGCCAGCTTCTCGCCGGTGAAGGGCGTGTGGTTGGCGGTCCGGCCGCTGCCGGTCACGCCGCGGGTCAGGCGGGTGACCAGGTGCGGGGTGACCACGTCGGCGGCGGTGCGGGTGCCGGCGGCGGCGCGGGCGACGGGGTTGCCGCCGGCGGGTGCGTTCCGGTCGGCGGCGGAGGTGGCGCCGACGGTTGCGGAGGGGCGGGTTCCGGTGTCCTGCGAGTCCGTCATGCGGGCGAGCGTATGACGCGCCGGACGCTTTGGGTACCCACCGGTAACGAGTTTTCACGCCGCGGGCACAATCGCGCCAGCATTCACTGGCTACAAGGCCGCTGCGCTGGGTCTTGGGGCTGCCCGGCGCCCCGTCCGACGCCGTACCGGAGACCGGGGGCGGGGCCGGTACCGCCCTCGGGCCCCCTGGATCTTCGGGAGCTTCACCGGGTTCGCGAACAGCTCGTCGCCGTCCGCCCGGGGAGCCCCCTGCACACAGAACGGGATCAGCCGCCTGGAGCGGGCTTCACCAGGTGAAATGTACGCAGAGCGACTGTGAAGTGTCGTTCCGCCCGGTCGCGTTCGGCGAGCGGCGCCGAGACCCACACGTCGTACGTCCTGCCGCCCTCCTCCCAGACGAGGTCGTAGGTGTGCCGGGCGCCGCCGTCCCCCGGCCCGCCGTCCCAGGTGAACTCCCACCGGGCGGCGGGCAGGCCGCGGTGCGTGGTGCGGGTGACCGTGCCGTCGCGGTAGCCGGGATAGCGGCCGGGGGCTTCCGCGTCGGCGCGGCGCAGCGTGTCCAGCGGACCGGCGGCGGCCCGGCCCCGGAGGTGGATGCCGATCCGGTGGCGTCGGTCCGCGGAGGTGTAGAAGACGCGCGGTTTCTCGTACGAGCGGGAGTAGGTGTCCGGGACGGCGAGGGCGAAGCCGAGGGGGTCGCGCGCCATGCGGTAGCCGGGCGGGGCGGTGCTGCCGGGCCCGGGGGCCGTGGTGGCCGTACCGGGGGCGGCCGAACGTTCCTGCGACGGCCGCGTCGGCGTGGCGCGGGACCCGCCGCCCTTGCCGTCCGCGTCGCCGTCCCCGAGCACCAGGGCCGCGATCCCCAGCCCCGCGGCCGCCAGCACGCACACGGTCAGGCCCGCGAGGAGCACGGTGCGCGCGCGTCCGGTGTGCGGGCGGGCCGCGGCGGCCAGCGCGCGGTCCGCCAGGGCGTCCGGTATCGGTACACCGTGGGTACGGCCCGGCTCGTGCCCCGGCCGTTCGGCGGCCGGGCGTTCGGGGGCCGCGGGCGGGTCCGGCGGCGTCTCGGGGGCGCGGCCCGACTGGAGATAGCCGCGCAGCAGGCGTTCGGTGCCGGGGACGTCCAGCCGCCGGTCCGGGTCGCGCTCCAGCAGGCCGCGGACGACGGCCAGGAGGGGGCGGGCAGGTTCGGGCAGCTCGATCTCGTCGTGCACGACCGCGCTCAGCACTCCGCCCAGCGTGTCGCGGCGGAACGGCGACTCCCCGCTGAGCGCCGCGCACAGCAGCACACCGACCGACCACAGGTCCGCCGCCGGCCCGGCACCGTGGCCGGACATCCGTTCGGGCGCGGTGTACTCGGGCGAGCCGACGAAGCCGCCGGCCTCGGTCAGCGTCGTACTGCCGGGCACCTGGGCGACCCCGAAGTCGGTGAGGACGACCCGGCCGGTGCCCTCCTCCAGCAGGACGTTGGCGGGCTTGATGTCGCGGTGCAGGACACCGCGTGCGTGGGCCACCCGCAACGCGCCGAGCAGGGCCAGGCCGATGCGCGCCACCTCGCGGGGCGCGAGCGGTCCGCCGCTGGTCAGCCGGTCGGCGAGGGAGGCGCCGTCGACCAGTTCCATGACGATCCAGGGGCGGGCGTCCTGTTCGACGACGTCGTGCAGGACGATCACGTTCGGGTGCTTGATCCGCGCGACGGTCCGGGCCTCGCGCATCGCCCGCGCGCGCTGCACGCCGGGGTCCGCGTCGGCCGGGCCGTCGTCCAGGTGCAGTTCCTTGACCGCGACCTGGCGGCGCAGCATCTCGTCGGTGGCGCGCCAGACCGTACCCATGCCGCCGCGGCCGAGCCGTTCGCCCAGGCGGTAGCGGCCGGCGATGAGCCGGCCCTCGCCCCGCAAGCTCCCCATGGGGTCATCTTGCCCCACCGGCCGGTCCACGGCGGGGGTTGTCGGGGAGACACGCGATGCGCGAGAGGCGCACGAGGTGGTTGTGCACGATTGCGGCGCGCGCCCGGGGGCAGGGAGTGGGAAACCCGGCCGGACGGTGTGCGGTGCGGCGCGGTGGCCTCGTGTGCGGCAATGCCTCACGACACACGCGGGGGAACCTCCGCCGCCTCTGCCGCCGTCCTTGAAACAGTGAGGCGGCAGCAGCACACGGCACGGGAACAGGGCAGTAATCAGTGGGCAGTCGGCAGCACACGGGGCGACACGGGTGAGCACGGCGCGGCGGATCGGGGGTCGGACATGGTGATGCAGGACGGCGGTGCGGTGGACGTCCGGCCCGGTCCCGACCCCGGCCGGGCGGCGGCCGGGGACGAGCGCGCGTACCGCACGGCGGGGGCCGCCCTCGCCCTCTACGGCTGCGCGCTGACCGCGTGGACGGTGTACGGGATCGTCCAGGGCGACGGCAGCCTCTGGGACTTCTTCGAGGGGCTCTTCAACCCGCGCGCCTCCTTCTTCATGTGGACGCTCGGGCCCGGCGAATGGGCCCTGGTCGTCGCGCTGCTGGCGGTCGCGGCCGGGGCGCTGGCCCTGCGGCGGGTGGCGCGTACGGGTGCGCTGCTGCTGGGCTGGGTGATGCTGGCCCAGTCCGCGCGCGAGGCCGTCGGCCTGTGCCACGCCGGATACCGGCAGCTGTACGCCGCGGAGCCGCTCGGCGGCTGGGTGCTGGCGACGCGGGTCCTGGGGCTGCTGGCGGCGCTGGTCGTGGTCGTGTCGCTGCTCCGGGCCGACGGGCGGGCGGGAGCGGCCGGGGCCGCGTCTTCCGTATCCTCCGCGTCCCCGTCCTCCCCGCCGCCGGTGTCCTCCGCGGACGGCGGGGGCCGCGGCGCCCGGCCCGGGGGAACGAAGCGGTCGTGTGCCGACGCCGACTCCTGGTGGCGGCGCCGGCTCTCCCGCATCTGCGGGGTGCTCTTCCTGGTCATGGGCGCGGCACGGCTCGCCTGGACGGCGTGGGGCATGGCCGAGGAACACCTCGACCTGGGCTCCTACCTGCGCAGAGCGGTGGACGGCTCCGTGAACGGAGGAGCCGTCCAGCTCTCCCAGTCCGGCGAGTTCACCACGCTCTCGTCGGTGGCCGTGCTGCTGGTGCTCGGTGTGCTCGCCGTCCGCAGCAACCGCGACGTGCGCGGCGCGCTCCTGGTGTTCGCCGCGGTCGAGCTGTACCTGACCGTGCGGACGGTGGTGCTGCTGACCGTCACCGGGTTCTTCGGCGGCCCGTTCGTCACGGGTGAGAGTGCCGTGTCGCTGGTGATGACGGCCTACGAACTGGCCGCCACGACCTCGGTGGTGGTCCTGGCGACCGGCCGCTCGTTCAGTGCCTACGGTGCGTACGAGTCACGGCTCAGCGGCCCGTATGGCGGTGGAAGCCATCGATCATGGCCTGACGGCCGGGCAGGTTGAACTCCCGGCCCAGCGTGCGCATGATCGAGTCGGCGGTGGGCCGGTTGAGGCCGCGCGGGAAGTAGCCGCCGCCCTCGAAGGCGCCCACCGTGCCGCCGTCCGGCGAGTTCTGGCCGAGGTAGCGGTACCACTTGGCCTTCTTGGCCTTCAGCTGTGCGGCGCTCAGCTTGGTGATGTTGGGCGCGGCCGGCTCCGGCCCGGTGTACGTGCCGTTGGTGTCGTACACGTACTCGTCGGCCAGTTTGCCGAGGGAGTGCCCGGTCTCGTGGACCGCCACCTGCGCGGAGTCGCGGTGGTCGGAGGAGGCGGTGGCGATGCCGTCGTAGCCGACGGGCGAGGTGATGTCGTTGTAGCCCGCGCCGCCGTACTTGGCGGAGTTACCGAGGACGATCACGAGGTCGGCGTCCGGGGCCTTGGAGGCGTACGACTCGACCTTGCCGGTGTCCACGCACAGCAGCCGCTCGATGTCGTCGCACCAGAAGCGGGCGTCCAGCGCGGTGTCCTTGACGACGCCCTTGGACGGGTCGCCGGAGACGCCGGACTGGTTGGAGACGGCGTCCACGGTCCAGACGTTGAACAGCGAGCGGTTCGAGGCGTACGGCTCGACGGCCGAGATCTGCGCCCACTTCGCCTTCGCGTCGTCGTGGAAGTCCTTCTGCTGGGCGAGCGTGTAGCCGTCCCCGATGACGACGACGTCGACCTTCTTCTCCGTGGGGCCGTTGCGGATGACCGAGGTCACGGTGCCGTCGGCGGCCAGTTCGGCGGCGGAGCGCGCGCGGTGGGCGCTCACCAGGCTCTTGGGAGTGGCGACCGGGACGGTGGTGTGCCGGGGGTGGCCCTGCGGGCCGGTGAAGTACTCGACGTGCTGGGTGCGGGCGGCCGCGGGCGGGGGCGCAGCGGCGGGGGAAGCGGCGGAAGCGGCGGGGGAAGCCGAGGCGGTGGCGGCCATGCCGCTCACGAGCGCGAGGCCGGCCGCCGCCGCGGCCAGGCGGACCCGCGTACGGCTGCGGGTGGCCGCCCGGGTCCGTATACGGGCCCGTATGGACGTGCCGGGCGGTGTGGGGGTACGCCGGGGTCTGTGCACGAAGAAGCCTCCGAAGCGATGCCGAGCCGTGCCCCGGGGGGGGCCGTGCTCCGAGGGGGGTGGTGGCCCGCGGAACGCCCGACGGACGGGCGTGCGGCGGATCGCGGACAACCTAGAGGCGGCAGTGGCGGGAGGCAACGGGCGGGGAGAAAGTTGTTCCGGAGGTGAGCGGAACCGGGCCGCCCGCCTGGCCGGATCCGGGCCCGCGGCACCGACGGCGACGGCCGCCGCGTGTGGGGGTCGCGGCGGCCGTCACTACTGTGAGCTGCACCGCGTGGTCGGCTTGTGGCCCCCTCGGTGGTGCAGCATGAAAGGCACTCTGCCCGCGGGCGCCACCTCACGGCATCCTCCGCAGGTCGTGCACCGACCCCCGCCGTCCGGCGGGGGTGACGGCCACACCACGCGGCGGGCAGGCCCGAGGACGCGATGCAGAGAGGGGCGGCCGGTGATCCGTGTCGCGGTGGTGGACGACGAGCGGCTGGTCAGATCGGGGCTGCGGATGATCCTGGGCACCGCCCCGGACATCGAGCTGGCCGCGGACTGCGGCGGCGGCGAGGCCGTGGACACCGTGTTGGACAGCGCGGCGGACGTCGTCCTGCTCGACATCCGGATGCCGGACGTGGACGGGCTGACCGTGCTGCGCCGGCTGCGCGCCGCCCCCGAACCGCCCGCCGTGGCCATGCTGACGACGTTCGACGCGCAGGAGTACCTGGCCGCGGCGCTGCGCGAGGGCGCGGCCGGTTTCCTGCTCAAGGACTCCGACCCCGAACAACTCGTACGGGCCGTACGGACCCTGGCCGAGGGCGGCAGCGTGCTGGACCCGGGCGTCACCCGGGCCGTGATCGGCGGCTTCCTCACCGCCGAGGACCAGGCCGCGGCGGTCCGTGCCGTACGGGCGCTGACGCCACGGGAGTCCGAGGTGCTGGCCCTGCTGGGCGAGGGCCTGGGCAACGCGCAGATCGCGGAGCGGATGGGGCTGGCACCGAGCACGGTCAAGGACCATGTGCGGGCGCTGCTGGGGAAGCTGGGCGGCCTCAACCGGGTCCAGGCGGCGATCCTCGCGGACCGTGCGGGCCTCGTCGCGGGCGGCCCCCGATGAGCGCGCGCGGCGGCCTCCCCGGCGGCATACGCCGGGCCGTGCCCCTCGTCGTGCCGTTGCTGCTGTCCATGGTGGACGCCTTCCTCGTCAACGGTCTGGACATGGGCCTGGAGTTGGGCGTCTCCCTGGTCGCCGCCGCCGCGCTGCTGCTGCGGCGGCGGCTGCCGCTCGCCGTCTTCCTGATCACCCTCCCCGGCCTGTACATCGGGTACATCTGGTTCGCGCCGATGATCGCCCTCTACACCCTCGCCGCGCTCCGGCCGGGCCGCGTGCGGCTCGGCGTCTGCGCCGCCCTGCTGATCGCCGCGCACTTCTTCCCCTACCCGGTCTCCGACCTGGACCCGGGCGCGTACCGCGAGAACATCCAGGTACTGATCGACGCGACGGTGACCTCCGCCGCCCCCATCGCCCTGGGCCTGCTGGTACGCACCCGCCGCGAACTCGCCGCCCGGGTCGACGACCTGACCCGCAGCCTGCGCCGCGAGGACCGGCTGATCGCGGACCGGGTGCTGGCCACCGAGCGGGCGCGGCTGGCCCGCGAGATGCACGACGTGGTCGCGCACCAGGTCAGCCTGATCAGCCTGCAGGCCGGGGCGGTGCAGGTGAGCACCGGGGAGGAGGCCGCGCGGGAGTCCGCCCGCACGATCCGCGAACTGTCCGTACGGACCCTGGAGGAGCTGCGGCACATGGTCGGCATCCTGCGGGCGGCCGGCGGCGGCACCGGCGCGCGGGAGCCGGCGCCGCAGCCGGACCTGGCCGAACTGCCGCGGCTGATCGAGATGAGCGCCCTGGACGTCGTCTACGAGCACGAGGTGCCGGACGGCGCGGGCGGGGCGAAGGCCGTGGAGCGGGCGGCCTTCCGGACGGTCCAGGAGGCGCTGACCAACGTACGCAAGCACGCGCCGGGCGCGCGGGTACGGGTGCGGGTCGCGGCGGTGGGGGCGGAGCGGGAGCCCGGAGGGGAGGAGCCGGTGGCGGCCCCGGGGCTGCGGGTGGAGGTGCGCAACGGGCCGCCGGACGCCGCAACGCCGGCTCCGGCGCTGCCGGGCGGCGGCCACGGCCTGGTCGGTCTGCGCGAGCGGGCCCAGATCCTGGGCGGGCTGCTGGAGGCCGGGCACACGGCGGACGGCGGATTTCTCGTACGGGCGGAATTTCCGCGCGACGCGGGATAATCGGAAACCGTGCGTAGTGAATTGATTACACAGGGCGATATCGGGTGAATGGGCGGCGCTGCGGACGGCGGCCTGCCCTGGCGACGGGGCCAGCGGAATTACGGGGCTGCGGCCCGTTCCGCGGCGGGGCCTGCGGAATTACGCGGAGAGCGGGGCGGCCGCTTCGTCGACGGCCGTACTCAGGTCCGGGTACACCTCGAAGAGGCGGCGGACGCCGAGCGCCGCGAGCACCCGGTTGACGTGCGAACCGTCCACCGCGCCCTGTGCGGGCAGGATGAGCCGCAGTCGTCCCTGGCAGGACCGCATGAGCCGGCGGGCGGCGATCAGTACGCCGACGCCGCTGGAATCGCAGAACCGGACCTCGGAGAGGTCGAGCACCACGCTGCGGCGGCCCTCCGCGACCGCGTCGTGCACGTGCTGGCGCACCGCCGGCGACGTGACCAGGTCCATTTCGCCGGAGACCTGCAATACGGCCCAGCGGCCCTGCTCGCCTTCTGCCACCTTCAACGACACGCGCTCGAAGCCTTTCGCTCGCTTGCGGACGGGACACCCCCGGAACCAACCGGAATGCGCCCTTCCCGCCTCGACTGCCCGGCCGTTCTCCCCTGAAACTCTTCAGAATTCTGTGCGCAACGGACCGTTCCTCTCCAAGGCTATGCCCACTCAGCGGCGAACTTTCCCCGGGAAGCGGTCACACCCGGATAACACATCGGCAGATACGGGCGCGAACGGTTCCGCTTCGATCCACCTCGAACGGGCAATAGCACCAAAAGTGACCGCCTCCATACCATCCGTCAGCCACACCAAGGGCGGGTTTGCCGCAAAGAGGCGTCAATGTCGCACCGGCCCACTACATTCGATGGCACGGTGGGGTGCGGGACCGTGCCGGGGCACGGCGGCGGCGAGGAATGGGGGCCGGATGGGACATGACGCACCACCGCGCTGGGACAGGCGGATGCAGCAGCGGCTGGCGCGCGGCGAGGCGGCCGCGCTCGGCGAGCTGTACGACCGGTTCGCTTCGCTTGTGCACAGCCTTGCCCGCCGGGTCCTGGGCAACGAGCGGGCCGCCGACCGCATCACCCGTGAGGTCTTCGGCTACATCTGGGAGAACCCCGACTCCTACGACCCCAAGCAGGGCTCGCTGCGCTCCTGGGTGGCCCAGCTCGCCCACCGCCAGTCCGTGCACCGCCTGCGCCAGTCCGAGGCCGCCTCCGCCGCGAACCGCGGCAAGGACGCCCCCGCGCCCGCCGAGCTGGAGCGCCAGATCCGCGCGGCGTCCACCGCCGCCCGCGCCGACTACATCGTCACGTCCATGCCCGCCCCGCTCCGCGCCGCCCTGGAGCTGGCGTACTTCCAGCGCCGCGACTACCGCCAGACCGCCGCCGACCTGGGCGTCACCGAGGACGAGGCCCGGCGCCGCCTGCGCCTGGGCCTCCAGCTGCTGTCCACCGCGCACAACCACCAGGCGCTGCCGCCCGCCGGACCCGCGGAGTCCCCACCGCGCGGCCCCGGATACGGACGGCCGCTGTGAACGGCCCGGAGGGGTGGGACGACCGGCACGACCCGCAGGATCCCCACGACCCCCGCGATCCCCACGACCCGCGCGGCCAGGGCGGCCCGCACGACGGCGGCCGGCCCCGCATACCGTCCCCGCGCACCGCCGCCGAGGACAACGGGCCGCTGCCCGACGCTCCCCCACCCGTACCGGAAACACCCGTGCCGGAAGCCCCCGCAACCTCACCGGAAACACCCGTACCGGAAGCGCCCGCACGGGAAACACCGGCCCCGGAAGCACCCGCTCCGGAAGCACCGGCACCGCAGCCGCCCGCCCCTGTCCCTGCCCACGTCCCCGCGCCCGCTTCTCCCCCGCCGCACCGCATCCTGAAGTCCCTGCTGGGCGCGTGGGCCCTGGCCGCCTGCTCCCCCGAGGAGACGGCCGCCGTCGAGGAGCACCTCACGGACTGCGCGCCGTGCGCGGACGAGGCACTGCGGCTGCGTGACGCGGTCGGCCTGCTGCACCCGACCGACCCGCTGGACCTCGATCCGCTGCTGCGCTCGCGCGTCCTGGAGGGCTGTCTCGGCCGCCGCCCGGCCCGTATCCCGGTGCCCGCGTGGGCGGCCCCGTACGACGCCGAGGCGGCCAAGCTGGACGCGCTGCTCAGCGACATGGGCGAGGCGGAGTGGCGGACTCCGGTACGGCTGCGCTGGTTCGAGGACGAGCGGCCCGCCGAGCGGCGCACCACCGTCGCCGGGGTCATCGGGCATCTGATGGCCGTGGACGGCCTGGTCGCCGCCGCGCTCGGCCTCGGCGACCCGCTGGGCGCCGCCGCCCCGCCCGGACCGGCCGGGCCCGGTGACCGTACGGAAGCCTGCTGGCAGGCGATGGCGGACGGCCGCGCCCCGCACGCCACCCGCGCGCCGTGGCGCGACCAGAGCCACACCCTGATCCGGACGGTGTCCTTCGCGGGCCGCGGCGTCGCCGAACTGGCCGTGCCCTACGGAGACGTCCGGCTGCCGCTGCGCGACTCCTTCCTGGACCGCGCCTTCGAGTGCTGGGTGCACGCGGGCGACATCGCCGACGCGGTGGACTATCCGTACGAGGCCCCGGCGGCCGGGCATCTGCACCTCATGGTCGACCTGGCGGCCCGGCTGCTGCCCGGCGCGCTGGCCCACCGGCGCCGGGCCGGGCTGGCGGCGCCGCCGCAGCACCTGGTCGAGGCGGGCGCGCCCGGCCGTACGCTCCATCTGGAGGTCGAGGGCTGCGGCGGCGGTCACTGGTACATACCCCTGGACTCGCCGGGCGCCCTCGGCACACCGGACCGCACGGTGGCGCACATCGCGCTGGACAGCATCGAGTTCTGCCAGCTGGCGGCCGGACACGTCCCGCCTGAGGAGGCGGCCGCCGGGCAGTACGGCGAGCGGGACGCGATCCGCGACGTCCTGTTCGCCACGGCTTCGCTGTCGCGCCTGTGAGCGTGCCCGTGCACCCGCCGACGGGTGCACGGGCTTGCGGCCGCTACGCGAAGACGACCGTGCGCGTGCCGTCGAGCAGCACGCGGCGCTCGCTGTGCCACTTCACGGCGCGCGCCAGGGCCTGGCACTCCACGTCCCGGCCGACGGCCACCAGCTGGTCCGGCGTGACGCCGTGGCCGACGCGCTCGACCTCCTGCTCGATGATCGGGCCCTCGTCGAGGTCCGCCGTCACGTAGTGCGCGGTGGCCCCGATGAGCTTCACACCGCGCGCGTGCGCCTGGTGGTAGGGCTTGGCGCCCTTGAAGCTCGGCAGGAAGGAGTGGTGGATGTTGATGATCCGCCCGGACAGCGCCTTGCACAGGTCGTCGGAGAGCACCTGCATGTAGCGGGCGAGCACGACCAGCTCGACGTTCTCCTCGCGCACCAGCTCCAGCAGCCGCGCCTCGGCGGCGGCCTTGGTGTCCCTGGTCACCGGGATGTGGTGGAAGGGGACGTCGTAGGAGCCGGCCAGCTCGGCGAAGTCGGTGTGGTTGGAGACCACGGCCGCGATCTCGACCGGCAGCGCGCCGATGCGGGAGCGGAAGAGCAGGTCGTTGAGGCAGTGCCCGAACTTCGACACCATCAGGACGACGCGCATCTTCTCGTCGGCGCGGTGGATCTGCCAGTCCATCTGGAAGGAGTCGCCGATCGCGGCGAAACTGGCGCGCAGCTTCTCCACGCTGACGGTGGCGTCCGCGCTGAAGTGGACCCGCATGAAGAAGAGCCCGGTGTCGTGGTCCCCGAACTGCTGGCTGTCCTCGATGTTGCAACCGGTCATGAACAGGTAGCTGGACACCGCGTGCACGATGCCCTGCTTGTCCGGGCAGGAGAGGGTGAGGACGTACTGGTCGGGGCTACTGGGCTGCGAGTCGCTCATGACCTCATAGGGTCGCACACTCCCGGCCGTGGTCCGTTCCGCCGGGGTCCGTCCCGCGGCGGAACGCCTCCGGACGCGGACGCGGACGCGGGCGCGGGCGCGGGCAAAACCTTTCGGCGGTACGGGGCCGGGACGCCCTCAGGCCGGGGCGGCGCCCTGGCCGTGTGTCATGACGGCCAGGACTTCGAGCGAGTGCGGGGCCTCGTCCGGGTCCGCGCCGTCCGCCGTCGCCATCCGTACGTGCGCGTCCCGCGCGGCGCGTACCGCCTCCGGCCAGCCGTGGTGCTCCAGGTAGGCGGTCACCGGGGCGTCCGGGCCGACCTGGTGCATGATGCGCAGCACCCGCAGCACGGCGACGTCGACCAGGGACGCCTCCTGGGAGTCGCGGAAGATCGTGCCGACGTACTTCTCGGCGGACCAGTTGTCCAGCCAGGTGTCCTCGACGAGCCGGTAGACGGCGTCGGTGACGTCCCCGTACCCCGGGAGGCCGGCCAGCCAGGTCTCCCGCTGGAAGACGGGGTCGGAGAGCATGTGCAGCGCGGAGCGCACATTGCTGCGCCAGCGCCACCACGGCATGTCGTTGAGCGGCATGGCGCCCATGGTGGTCGAGCGACGGCCGCGACGGGAAGACTTCTCCGAACCTTGCACAGTATTCGATCGTACGTTCTCGACGGATGATCACTGGCGGCCCCCCGGAGTTCACCCCGCTGTCACCACTCGTTGCCCCGGCGTCACTCACGCGTTCCGGGCCGGGCGGAATGCTCCGTGCACATGACCGGACGGCGACGCCCCTCCCCCCGCCCCTTCCCCCGCGCCTTCGCAGCCGTCACGGCTGCCACGGCCTGCACGGCGGCCCTCGCGTCACTGCTCTCGGCCTGCGGCTCCCTCCCCGGCGCCCCCGGAGGCTCCGGGGAGAAGGAGCCGCTCACGGTGATGACCTGGGCGCCGGTGGGCACCAGGGCCACCAACATGCCGGGGATGCCCGCCATGGCGCAGGCGTACGCGCGCTGGGTCAACGCCCGGGGCGGCATCGACGGCCATCCGCTGAAGGTCATGACGTGCAACGACCACAACGACTCGGTGGCCGCCGCGCGCTGCGCCCAGCGCGCGGCCGACGCCGGGGCGGTCGCGGTCGTCGGCTCGTACAGCCAGTTCGGCCGTTCGTTCATCTCGCCGCTGGAGCGGAACGGCATCCCCTACATCGGCGGTTACGGCGCCTCCGACGAGGAGTTCGCCAGTCCGTTGTCGTACCCGGTCAACGGCGGGCAGGCGTCCCTCCTGGCCGGCAACGGCCGCCAGCTGGCGAGCGTCTGCGAACGGGTCTCCCTGGTGCGCCCGGACACCATCCAGGGCGACCGGATGCCGGCCCTCCTCAGCGCGGGCCTGACCGACGGCAGCCGCAGCGCCGCCCGGGACGTCCGTGCACCCGAGGACGGCACCGACTACGACGACGCGGCCCGGCGCGCGCTGGACGGTGTGGGCGCCTCGTCGGCAGGACCGGCCGGGACAGGGCCGGCGGGCGCCGCGAAGGGGGCGGGCGGCTGCGTGACGGCCGCCCTCGGCGAGCGCACCGACACGTTCTTCGACTCCTTCCGCCGCCTCCAGCCCGACGGTTCGAAGGTCCGTATCGCCTCGGTGCTGGGCAGCGTCGGGCAGGCACTGGTGGACCGTACGGGCGGCCGGGCCGGGCCGCTGGAGGGCGCGTACCTGACCGGCTGGTACCCCGTCGCGAGCGACCCGCGCTGGAATCCGATGCGCAAGGTCATCCGCGACCACGCCTTCGGCGACAACCGCATCGACCCGGCCGACCCCGGTGTGCAGACGACGTGGATCGCCTACACGGTGCTGCGCGCGGTCGTAGAGCAGCTCGGCGAGGAGGGCGTCGGGGACGTCACGGCCCACTCCGTGCAGCAGGCGCTGGACCGCGGGGAGCGAGCCGTGGACACGGGCGGACTGACGCCGAAACTGCGCTGGCGCTCCGACGACATGCTCGCGGTGCAGGACTTCCCGCGCACCGTGAACGGCCTGGTGACCTACCAGGCCGTACGGGAAGGACAGTTGGTGGCGGCGAAGGAGGGCTTCGTGAACGTCACGGGGACGCTGGAGAGGCCGCGGGCGGACAGCTGAGGACGCCCGCGGCGGTTGCCCGTGCCGCCTGTGCCGTCCGTGCCGTCCGCCCGGCGCCGCCCCTCGCTCAGCTCTTCTTCGCGAGCGCCTTCTCGACGTCCGTGAGGACGTCCTGCGCGGCGAGCGGACCGCCCGAGCTGTTCCACGCCGAGCCGTCGATCACCACGACGTGGTGCTTCTCGACCGCCTTGAGCTTGCCGAAGTTCGGTACGGCGGTGGCCTCCTTGAGGCCCTTCTCCCCCGCGGCCCGGTCGCCGAGCGCGCCGAGGAAGAGCCAGTCGCCGTCGATGGTGTCCAGGCGCTCCAGGCTCACCGGCTCGCTGTGGCCGGTGCTCTCGCCCTGCTGCCCCTGCGGGCGCGCGAGGCCGAGCGCGGCGAGGGTGTCGCCGACGTGGCCCTTGCCCTTGCCGACGACCGAGGGGGCGCCGTTCTGCCAGCGGATGACGCTGGTGACGGCCCCGGCGTTGGCCCCGAGCTCGCCCTTCACCGTCTTGAGGCGGGTGTCGAAGGAGGCGAGCCACTTCTGGCCGTCGGCCTTCTTGCCGAGCGCGTCGGCGGTCGCGGTGAAGGCGTCCCGCCAGGGGGCGTTCAGTTTGGCGGTGAGGACGGTGGGGGCGATCCGGCTGAGCTTGTCCTGTACGCGCTTGGCACCGACCGTCTCGTCGAGCAGGATCAGGTCCGGCCGCAGGGCGGCGAGCTTGTCCAGGTCGGGTTCGGCGACATTGGCGACGATCTCGGCGGACTTGGCCTTCGGGGCGAGGTAGCCGGCCATGCCGGACTGGCCGCGGCCGCTGGTGGCGCCGATCGGGTCGGTGCCCAGGGCGAGCGCGGCGTCGAGGGTCGGCTCGCTGAGCGTGACCACCTTCTTGGGGGCGGCGGGCACCTCCACCTTCTTGCCGTTGGCGTCGGTGACGGTACGGGTGCCGGAGCCGCCCTTCTTGCCGTCGGCGCCGTCCTTGCCGCCGGAGTCGCCGTCCCCGCAGCCGGTGAGGGTCAGGGCGCCTGCCAGGGCGACGGTGAGCAGGGCGGCGGGTCGGCGGAAACGCATCGGAGGTGCTCCTTGTGTGTGCGGAAGAGGTGGGGCGGCGGGTGCCGGTGGCCGGGGTGGTGCCGGCGGCCGGGGCGGTGCCGGTGCTTCAGGAAGCCGGTGGTGTTCCCGGGCCGAGGAGGGTGATCAGTCCCTGGGCGAGGGCGACGGTCCAGCAGACGTAGTCGTGTCCGCCGTTGAAGTCGGTGCCGGTGACGGGGTGGCCGCCGTCGCGGAGCACCTGGCGCAGGTCCCGGGTCTGTTCGAGCATGCCCCACTCGTGCAGGCCGACGTCCAGGTGCAGCCGCAGGCCGCGCGGTGCCCCTTCGGCGTACCGCCGGGTGATCCACGCCGTCTCCGCGGACGGCTCGCCCGGGGGCTGCCACCACATGGAGGGGGACTGGGCCAGGACGTTGCCGAACCGGTCCGGCGCGGCGTACCCGGCGTACAGGGCGGCGAGTCCGCCCAGGCTCTGCCCGGCGACGACGGTGCGGGCCGGGTCCGTTGCGACCGGCAGGTGTGCGGCAGCCCAGGGCAGCAGTTCCCCGGCGAGGAAGGCGGCGTACTCCGGGTGGCCGCCCATCTCCCGGGCGCGCGTGGCGTTGTCGACGGCGTGCGGGGCGAGCACCGTCAGCGGCGGGATAGCGCCGTCGGCGATGAGGCCGTCGAGTACGTCCTCCAGGTGCAGCTGGCCGAACCACATGTCGCCGTCGAGCAGGACGAGGGTGTCGGTGTGCGGCCGGGCGCGGTCCGTGGCGGGGCCGGCCGGTGGCTCGTACACCCAGACCTCGCGTTGCGAGCCGAGGGCGGCGCTGACGACCTGGTCGCGCCGTACCGTGCCGCGCGGGGCTCCGGAGTGCGCGGGGTGGGTCCAGGGGCGCGCCGGGGCGTCCGGGAGTTCGAAGACGGAGCTGGGCGGGCCGTGCCAGCGGGTGGCGACGGTACGGGGGTTGAGGGGGTCGCCGACGCCGGTGGCGGACAGCGCGCCGAGGTCGCCCGCAGGGTGGTCCCCGGTGTCGGGGGCGATGCGGTACGAGCCGCGGTGGTCGACGCGCAGCCGGTAGGTCAGGTGCCACACGTCCGTGCCGGGCAGTCGGCGCATCAGGCTGGAGGCGAGGTCGGCGCGGTCCATCAGCCGGTTGACCATCAGCAGGACCTGGCGGGTCGCGGGGTCGCCGCGCCAGAGGAAGGTGACCCCGCGGTGGTCCGGGTCGCCGTCGAGCGGTTCGACCAGCGGGGTGCCGGTTTCCGCCGCCTCGGCCCAGAACCGGGCCAGCAGTCCGGCGCGCGCGTCCGCGGGCCCGGCCGCGGCGAGCTCGGCGGCCAGGCGCGTCAGCCGTGGGCTGTCCGCCGTTTCGGCCGGGTGGGGCCGGGGGAGGCCGGGCGGTTTCACGGGGGCTTTCAGGGCGGGGTCCTTCAGAGCGGGGTCCTTAAAGGAGGGGGCCTTGAAGGAGGGGCCCTCAAGGTCGGGGACCTTCCGGCCGGGGGCCGTCCGGGCACCGGCCGGTGTGCTGTCGTCCGCGTGGTTCATCTGTTCGCTCCGTGGGAGAGGGCCAGTTCGACCAGCCGGGGTACGGCGTCGGCGGGGCTGGGCATCGCGGCCATCTCCTCGGCCGTCTCGCGGGCGGCGGTGGCCAGCGTCTCGTCCTCCAGGAGCCGCCGGACCAGCTCGCGCCCGGGGCGGCCGGGTCCCGCGAGGGCGGCCGGGTCCTGCGGCACCAGGCCGCAGCCGCGTGCCCGGACCGCCGCCGCGTTGGCCGGGCGGTCGGCGCCCTCGCCGAGGACGAGTTGCGGCAGGCCGGAGTCCAGGGCGGTCAAAGTGGTTCCGGCGCCGCCGTGGTGGATGGTGGCGTCGCTGCCGGCGAGCAGCGCGCCCAGGGGCGTCCACTCCACGGGGCGGACGTTCTCGGGGAGCGGGCCGAGCGCCGACAGGTCGGCGCCGCCGAGCGCGAGGACGAATTCGGCGTCGGTCTGACGGGCGGCGTCGATGACCCACTCGATGGGCGAGACGCCGTCCACGACCGGGCGGACGGTGCCGAGGGTGACGGCGATCCGGGGGCGCTTGCGCTCTTCGAAGAGCCAGCGGGGCAGTGTGCCGCCGCCGTTGTACGGGACGTAGCGCAGGTAGCGGCGGTGCGGCTCGGCGGTGACGCTCATGCCGGGCGGGGTGACGTCGAGCCAGGAGGCGACCGGTGCCGGTCCGTCGAGGCCGTGGCGGGCGTACCCGTCGGCCAGGGCGTCGTTCATCATCGCGACGTGCCGGCCGGTGTGGCCGAATCCGACCGCGTGCACGACCGAGGGGATGCCGAGCGCGGCGGCGACGAGCTGGCCGACGACGCCGTTGGGGGTGTGCACGACGAGGTCGGGCCGCCAGTCGCGGGCGACGTCGGCCATGGTGTCCGCCATCTCGTCGCTGAAGAAGGAGAATCCCTTGCCCTTGGGGGCGGTGCGCTTCTCGCCCGGGGCCGGGGGCTTGCCCTGGCGGCTCTTCTCCATGGCGGCGTACAGGGCGTCGGGGTCGATGCCGGGCGCGCAGTCGACGGCCGGGAGCCCGGCCGCGACGGTGTGGCCGACGGCTCGTCCGCAGGTGGCGACGAGGACATCGTGGCCCGCGGCGCGGAACGCCTGGGCCAGCGGCACCATCGGGTAGAGCAGCCCGAAGAAGGGGGGCCCGGCGAACAGGACACGCATCGACAACCTGCTTTCTTTCCCGACGGTCCGTCAAGACGGTTTCGGGTCACGGGTGGTGCGGCGGGACGGCGGAGACGGGCGGGTCGCACGTGATGTGCGCCAGGTCACACACCCCGGATGACCACCCGGCACTTAGGCAAGCCTAAGCTAACCACGTGCTCAGCAGCTCAACAACGTCCCCCGGCTGGATACGCAGGCTCGGTGCCGCGTGCCGGCACCACCCCCGACTCCTCTTCGCGGTCGCCGTGAGTTCCGTGTTCGGCACGGGACTTGAGGCGGTCGGCCCGCTCCTGGCCCGGCTCGGCGTCGACGACGCCGTGGCCGGCCACACCGGCCGCATCGGCTGGCTCGCCGCCGCGATGGCCGGTCTGGCGCTGGTCCAGTTCGGCGCCGAGTTCACCCGCCGGTACGCCGCCGGAAAACTCGCCCTCGGTGTCCAGCACCGGCTGCGTACCCAGGTGTTCGACTCCCTCCAGCGCCTGGACGGCGTCAAACAGGACGCGCTGCGCACCGGCCAGGTCGTCTCCCGCGCCAACAGCGACCTGACACAGGTCCAGATCATGCTCGGGATGCTGCCCATCCCGCTCGGCACCTCGGCCCTCTTCCTCGTCGCCGTCGGCGCGATGCTGTGGCTGTGCGCCCCGCTCGCCCTGGTCGCGCTGACCGTGGTGCCCCTCACCGCCTGGGCCGCCGCCCGCAGCCGGGCCCGGCTCGTGCCCGCCACCCGCGCGGCGCAGGCCGGCGCCGCGCAGGTCGCCGAGCAGGTCGAGGAGGCCGTCACCGGCGTACGGGTGGTCAAGGGCTTCGGCCAGGAGGACCGCGAGACCGACCGGCTGGCGCGCGCCGCCCGCGGCCTGTTCGGGCGGCGGATGCGCGTGGCGCGCATCCAGGCCGGTGCCACCGCCACCCTCTCGGCACTGCCCGCCCTCGGCCAGGTCGGCGTGCTCGCCCTCGGCGGCTGGCTGGCGCTGCGCGGCACCATCGGGCTGGGCACCTTCCTCGCCTTCGCCGCCTACATGGCGCTGCTGGCCGGCCCCGCCCGGCTGTTCGCGAGTTTCCTGGTCACCGCCCAGCAGGCACGCGCCGCCGCCGAACGCGTCAACGAACTCATCGACGCCCGGCCCGACATCACCGACCCCGCCGACCCGGTCGCCCTGCCCGCCGGTCCGATCGGCCTGGAACTGCACGACGTGCGTTTCGGGTACGCACCCAGCGACCCGGTGCTCGACGGCGCGTCCCTGACCGTACGGCCCGGCGAGACGCTCGCCCTGGTCGGCCCGTCCGGCTCCGGCAAGTCCACCGTCTCCCTGCTGCTCCCCCGCTTCTACGACCCGCAGGACGGCTCCGTACGCGTCGGCCCGCCCGGCGCGGCCACCGACGTCCGCGAACTGTCGCTCGCCGACCTGCGCTCCACCATCGGCGTCGTCTTCGAAGAGCCGTTCCTGTTCTCCTGCTCCGTCCGCGACAACATCGCCTACGGACGCCCGGACGCCACCGACGAGCAGGTCAGGGCCGCCGCCGAGGCCGCCGAGGCGCACGGTTTCATCGCCGCGCTGCCCGACGGCTACGCCACCGAGGTCGGCGAGCGCGGCCTGACGCTCTCCGGCGGCCAGCGGCAGCGCGTGGTGCTGGCCCGCGCCCTGCTGGCCGACCCGCGCGTCCTGGTCCTGGACGACGCGACCTCCGCCGTGGACGCCGCCACCGAGGCCGCCATCCACCACACCCTGCGCGCCGTCACCGGCGACCGCACGACCCTGCTGATCGCGCACCGCCGCTCCACCCTCCAGCTCGCCGACCGCATCGCCGTCCTGGACGAGGGCCGCGTGGTGGACACCGGCACCCAGGAGGAACTGGCCGAGCGCTGCGCCCTGTTCCGCGAACTCCTGGCCGGGCCCGGCGACTCCCTCGATGTCCGCGTCACCACCGACCCGCACACCACGGACCGGGGCGTCACCCCGGATCTCTGGCCCGAACCCCCCGCCGACACGGCCCCGGACACGGCGCAGGAGACCGCCGAGGACCCGCGCCTGGACGAGGCCCGGCTGCGCGCCCCCGACCCCGACGCGCGCTTCCGGCGGCTGCTGGCGCCCGTCCGCGCCGCCCTGCTGCTCGGCCTGCTCCTCGTCGTCGCCGACTCCCTCGCCTCCCTCGCGCTGCCCCTCCTGGTCCGGCACGGCCTGGACGCCGGAGTCGGCGCCGGTGACGGCGGCGCGCTCGCCGTCACCGTCCTGATCGCGCTGCTCGTCGTCGCGGCCGGCTGGGGCGTGCTCACCCTCCAGGCGCGCATCACCCGGCGGGCCGGCGAACGGGTGCTGTACGGGCTGCGGGTGAAGACCTTCGCCCACCTCCAGCGGCTGGGCCTGGACTTCTACGAGCGCGAACGCGGCGGCCAGATCATGACCTCCATGGTCAACGACATCGACGCGCTCTCCGCCTTCCTCCAGACCCACCTGCTGACCTCCGTCGCCGCCCTGGCCACCCTGTGCGGCGCCGTGGTGGCGATGCTCGCCGTCGACCTGCCGCTGGCCCTGACGGCGCTCGCCCTCGTCCCGCTGATCGCCGTCGCCACCGCCGTCTTCTGGCGGCTGTCCTCCGCGGCGTACACCGATGCCCGCAAGCGCGTCGGCGAGGTCAACTCCAGCCTCCAGGAGAACGTCTCGGGGCTGCGCGTCGCCCAGTCCCAGAGCCGCGAGGGCAAGACCGCCGAGGCGTTCGGCAAGCTCTCCGAGAGCTACCGCGCCGCCCGGCTGCGCGCCCAGCGCTACGCCGCCGTGTACTTCCCGTGCGTCAACCTCACCGCCGAACTCGCCAAGGCCACCGTCCTGCTGTTCGGCGCGTACCGGGTCGCGGACGGCGGTCTCAGCCCCGGTGTCCTGGTCGCCTTCACGCTCTTCCTCGGCATGTTCTTCTCGCCCATCCAGCAGCTCTCGCTCGCCTTCGACAGCTACCAGCAGGCGTCCGTCGGCCTGCGCCGCACCCTGGAGCTGCTGCGCGTCGTGCCCTCCGTACGGCCCGCCGCCGACCCCGTACCCGTACCGGAACGGCTGCGCGGACCGATCGAGCTCCGCGAGGTCACCCTGCGCTACCCGGGCGCCGGGCAGCCGTCGCTGGACGCGGTCAGCCTGCGCATCGAGCCCGGCGAGACGGTCGCGCTCGTCGGCGCGACCGGCGCCGGCAAGTCCACCGTCGTCAAGCTGCTCGCCCGCTTCCACGACGCCACCGAAGGGCAGGTCCTGGCGGACGGCGTGGACGTCCGCACCTACGACCCGCCGGCCTACCGGCGGCTGCTGGGCGTCGTCCCCCAGGAAGCCCACCTGTTCACCGGCGACATCGCCGACAACGTCCGCTACGGGCGGCCCGAGGCCACCGACCAGGAGGTCGAAGCAGCCGTGCGCGCCGTGGGCGCGTTGCCCGCGGTGGCCGCCCAGCCGTACGGCTTCCGCCAGCCCGTCGGCGAGCGCGGGCAGCGCCTGTCCGCCGGTCAGCGCCAGCTCGTCGCGCTGGCCCGCGCCCACCTCGTCGACCCCGGACTGCTGCTGCTGGACGAGGCGACCGCCGCCCTCGACCCGGCCACCGAACGCACCGTGCTCGACGCCGGGGACCGCCTGGCCTCCGGCCGCACCACCGTCCTGGTCGCCCACCGTCTGGCCACCGCCGCACGGGCCGACCGGATCGTCGTCCTGGACGCCGGACGGATCGTCGAAGAGGGCTCCCACCAGCAGCTCCTCGACGCCGACGGCGCGTACGCCCGGCTGTGGCACCACCACTCCGCCGCCGCCGAACCCGCCCCCCTCACCCAAGGATGACCCGCTCATGAAGGCACTTGTCCTCTCCGGAGGCACCGGCAGCAGACTGCGGCCCATCACCCACACCGCCGCCAAGCAGCTCGTCCCCGTCGCCAACAAGCCGGTGCTCTTCTACGGCATCGAGTCCCTGGTCGCCGCGGGCGTCACCGACATCGGCATCATCGTCGGGGACACCGCGGCGGAGATCCGCGCGGCCGTGGGCGACGGCTCCCGCTTCGGGGCCCGCGTCACCTACCTGCCCCAGGAGAGCCCCCTCGGCCTGGCGCACGCCGTCCTCATCGCCCGCGACTGGCTCGGCGACGACGACTTCGTGATGTACCTGGGCGACAACTTCGTGGTCGGCGGGATCACCGAACTCGTCGACGAGTTCCGGCAGTCCCGCCCCGACGCCCGCATCCTGCTGACCAAGGTCCCCGACCCCAGCGCCTTCGGCGTCGCCGAACTCAGTTCCGAGGGCCGCGTCGTGCGCCTGGAGGAGAAGCCGAGCGCCCCGCGCAGCGATCTGGCCCTGGTCGGCGTCTACCTCTTCACGCCCGGCGTGCACGACGCCGTACGGGCCATCGAGCCCTCGGCGCGCGGCGAACTGGAGATCACCGACGCCCTCCAGTGGCTGGTCGACGCGGGCCGCACCGTGCAGTCCACGGTCATCTCCGGCTACTGGAAGGACACCGGCAACGCCACCGACATGCTGGAGGTGAACCGCACCGTGCTGGAGGCCCTGCCGCCCGCCGTCCTCGGCGACGTGGACGGCGACAGCGAGCTGATCGGCCGGGTCCGCATCGAGGCCGGGGCCAGCGTCGTACGGTCCCGGATCGTGGGCCCCGCGGTCATCGGCGCGGGCAGCGTCGTCCGCGACTCCTACATCGGCCCGTCCACCTCCGTCGCCGACGGCTGCCTGATCAGCGGCAGTGAGGTGGAGTTCTCCATCGTCCTGGACGACTCCCGCATCGAGAACGCCGGCCGGATCGAGGGCTCGCTCATCGGCCGCATGGTCCGCATGAGCGGCGCCGCCCGCGCGCCCCGCGCCCACCGCCTGGTGCTCGGCGACCACAGCCAGGTGCAGATAGCGCCCTGAGGCCCGGCCCGCGCGCCTCCCCGTCCCCCTTTTCCCCTTCTTGGACTGACGCCTTGAGAATCCTCGTCACCGGCGGTGCCGGCTTCATCGGCTCCCACTTCGTCCGCACCCTGCTCGCCCCGGAAGGCCCCGGCGGCGGACCGCACGTCGTCACCGTTCTGGACGCGCTGACCTACGCGGGGGACCGCGCCAACCTCCAGTCCGTGCAGAGCGATCCGCGGTTCACCTTCGTGCACGGCGACATCCGTGACCAGCCGCTGGTGGACGACCTGCTGGCCGATCACGACGCGGTGGTGCACTTCGCCGCCGAGTCGCACGTGGACCGTTCCATCGCGGGCGGCACCGACTTCGCGTCCACCAACGTCCTGGGCACCCAGGTCCTCCTGGAGTCCGCGGTGCGCCACCGCGTCGCCCGCTTCGTGCACGTCTCCACCGACGAGGTGTACGGCTCGATCCCGGACGGCTCCTGGACCGAGGGCGAGCCGCTGGCCCCCAACTCCCCGTACTCCGCCTCCAAGGCCGGCTCCGACCTCCTGGCACTGGCCCACCACCGCACCCACGGCCTGGACGTGTCGGTGACCCGCTGCTCCAACAACTACGGGCCCTACCAGCACCCCGAGAAGGTCATCCCGCTGTTCGTCGGCCGGCTGCTGGCGGGCGGGCGCGTCCCGCTGTACGGCGACGGGCTCAACGTCCGCGACTGGCTGCACGTCGACGACCACTGCCGGGCCCTGCGCCTGGTCCTGGAGGGCGGCCGCCCCGGCGAGGTCTACAACATCGGCGGCGGCACCGAACTCAGCAACAAGGAACTCACCGAACGCCTCCTCGCCGCCTGCGACGCCGACTGGGACCGCGTCGACCACGTCACCGACCGCAAGGGCCACGACCGGCGCTACTCCGTGGACTGGACCAAGATCCGCGACGAACTCGGCTACGTACCGCGGCACTCCTTCGACGACGGGCTCGCCGAAACCGTCGCCTGGTACCGCGACCACCCCGACCGGTGGGCGCCCCCGGCCGCCGACGCGCAGGCACCCGCGCTGGGCGGTGCCGCCCGGTGAACCGCTGGCTGATCACCGGCGCGAGCGGCATGCTCGGCCGCGAGGTGGGCCGCCTGCTGGCCGCCGAGGGCGAATGCGCCCTCCCCCTGGACCGCGCGTCCCTCGACCTCACCGACACCCGCGCCGTGGAGGCCGCCCTGCTGCGCGTCCGCCCGGCCGTCGTCGTCAACTGCGCCGCCTACACGGACGTCGACGGTGCCGAGAGCCACGAGGAGCAGGCCCGGCGCATCAACGCCGACGCGGTACACGGACTGGCCCGCGCCTGCGCCCGCAGCGGCGCCCGGCTGCTCCACCTGTCCACCGACTACGTCTTCGCGGGCGACGCCACCACCCCGTACACGGAAGGCGCGCCGACCGGCCCGCACACCGCCTACGGCCGCAGCAAACTCGCCGGCGAACAGGCCGTCCTCGCCGAACTGCCGCACACCGGCACCGTCGTACGCACCGCCTGGCTGTACGGCGCCCACGGCCGCAACTTCGTCCGGACCATGGCCGGACGCGCCGCACGCGGCGCCACCGTGAACGTCGTCGACGACCAGTCGGGCCAGCCCACCCCGGCCCGCGACGTCGCCGGACGGCTGCTCGCCCTGGGCCGCGGGCCCGCCCGGCCCGGCGTCTTCCACGCCACCACCGGCGGGCTGACCACCTGGTACGGCCTGGCCCGCGAGGTCTACCGGCTGGCGGGCGCCGACCCGGACCTCGTCCGGCCCACCGACAGCACCACCCTGGACCGCCCCGCCCGCCGCCCCGCCTGGAGCGTGCTGGGCCACGACCGCTGGGCCGCCGCCGGGCTGCCCGCGCCCCGGCACTGGCGCGACGCCCTCGCCGCCGAATACGCCGCGGTGACCGCGACACTGGAAGGAGCCGCCTCATGCGCCCGCTGAGCATCGAAGGAGCCTGGGTCCGCGAACCGCTCGTCCACCGGGACGACCGGGGCTCCTTCCACGAGTGGTTCACCCAGCCGGAGTTCACCGGCGCCACCGGACGCGCCCCCGTGCTGGCCCAGGCCAACTGCTCCGTCTCCCGCCGCGGCGTGCTGCGCGGCGTGCACTTCAGCGAGGTGCCGCCCGGCCAGGCCAAGTACGTCACCTGCGTGCGCGGCGCCGTACTCGACGTGGTGGTGGACCTGCGGACCGGCTCCCCCACCTACCGCGCGTGGGAAGCCGTCCCGCTGGACGAGGACGGGCTGAGCGCGGTGTACCTCTCCGAAGGGCTCGGCCACGCCTTCATGGCCCTGACCGACGACGCCACCGTGGTCTACCTGTGCTCCACCGGCTACCAGCCGCGCCGCGAACACGGCGTCCACCCGCTTGACCCGGCCCTGGGCATCGCCTGGCCGGCCGGTATCACCCCGCTGCTGTCCGGCAAGGACGCCGACGCGCCCACCCTGGAGGAGGCCGAGCGGCTGGGCCTGCTGCCCTCGTACGAGGAGTGCGTACGCCACCGGGCCGCCGGCCTGACCGCGGACCGGGCCGCCGACCGGGCCGCCGACCGGGAAGGCAGCGCCGCGTGACGACGACCGCGACCGCGGCGCGCACCGGCCCACCCGCACCACCCGCCCCCGCAGACCCGGCGACCCCGCCCGCGCCGCCCGCCGGGCGCCGGGTGATGCGGGCGGGCGGGCTGCTGCTGGGCCTGGCACTGCTGGCCGTCGTGGTGCTGGTCAGCATCGCCGTGGGCGCCAAGGCCATCCCCCTCGACCAGGTGTGGCACGGCCTGTTCGGGTCGACCGGCACCGCCGACGACCGGATCGTGCGGGAACTGCGCCTGCCGCGTACCGCGCTGGGCGTCGCGGCGGGCGCCGCCCTCGGCCTGGCCGGCGCCGTGATGCAGTCCCTCACCCGCAACCCGCTGGCCGACCCCGGGCTCCTCGGCGTCAACGCGGGCGCCTCGGCCGCCGTGGTCACCGCGATCAGCGTGCTGGGCGTCACCTCCTTCACCGGCTACCTGTGGTTCGCGCTGGCCGGCGCCGGTGTGGCGGCCGTCCTGGTCAACGCGCTCGGCGGCAGCCGGGCGGCCACCCCGGTACGCCTGGCCCTGGCCGGCACCGCCATCAACGCCGCCCTCTTCGGCTACGTCAACGGACTGCAACTGACGGACCTGGGAGCGCTGGAGACCATGCGGCACTGGTCGATCGGCACCCTCGCCGGCCGGAACGGCGACCTGCTGCTGACCGCGCTGCCGTTCCTGCTGGCGGGCGCCGTCCTCGCGCTGGCGGTGGCCCGCCCGCTGAACGCGGTCGCCCTGGGCGAGGACACCGCCCGCTCCCTCGGCGCCCGGCTGGGCCGGACCCGGGTGCTGTCCATCGTCGCCATCACCCTGCTGTCCGGCGCCGCGACCGCGGTGTGCGGGCCGATCGGCTTCATCGGCCTGATGATCCCGCACGCGGTACGGGCCTTCTGCGGGCCCGACAACCGGTGGCTGTTCCCGTACTGCGCCGTCTTCGCGCCGGTCCTGCTCCTGGGATCGGACATCATCGGCCGGGTACTGGTCCCGCCGACCGAGATCGAGGTCGGGGTGGTCACCGCGTTCTTCGGCGGCCTGCTCTTCATCCACCTCGTCCGCCGCCGGAAGGTGGCCCAGCTGTGAGCGCCGTACGCACCCCCGCCGCACGCCGTGCGGCGCCGCGCCCCGCCGTCCTGCGCACCCGCGGCGGGCTCTCCCTCCGGCTGGGCCGCCGTGCCCTGCTGGTCTGCGCGGCACTGGCGCTGACCGGCATCACGGTCGCCGTCCTGTCCCTGGGCATGGGCAGCTACCGCCTCAGCCCCGGCGAGGTCGTCGCGACCCTCTTCGGGGACGGCCCGCCCGGCGCGGACTTCGTCGTGGTCGACCTGCGGCTGCCCCGGGTGCTGGACGGGCTGCTGGCCGGGTTCGCGATGGGCATGAGCGGCGCGGTCTTCCAGTCGCTGGCCCGCAACCCGCTCGGCAGCCCCGACGTCATCGGCTTCGGCAGCGGGGCGTCGGCCGGCGCTCTCGTCTCCGTCATCGTCCTGGAGGCCGGGACCGCGCAGATCGCCCTCGGCGCGGTGCTCGGCGGCCTGACCACCGCCGCCGCCGTCTACCTGCTGGCCTGGCGGCGCGGCGTGCACGGCTACCGCCTGGTGCTCGTCGGCATCGGCGGCTCGGCGGTCCTCGGCTCGCTCACCAGCTACCTGTACGTACGGGCCGACATCGGCAAGGCCGCCGAGGCTGCCACCTGGATGATCGGCAGCCTCAACGGCCGCGGCTGGTCCGACGTGGGCGTGGCCGCGCTCGGCGTCGTCGCCCTGGCGCCCGCCGTCCTGGTCCTGGCCCGGCGGCTCTCCCTGCTGGAGATGGGCGACGACACGGCGGCGGCCCTCGGCGTCGCCCCCGAACGCAGCCGTCTGGCCCTGCTCGCCACCGGCACCGGCCTGACGGCGCTGTCCGTCGCCGCCGCCGGGCCCATCCCGTTCGTCGCGCTCGCCGCGCCCCAGCTGGCCCGCCGCCTCACCCGCTCCCCCGGCCCCAACGTCCTGCCCGCGGCCTGGATGGGCGCCGTCCTGGTCACCCTCGCCGACTGGGCGGCCCAGCGCGTCTCCGGTACGGGCATCCTGCCGGTCGGCGTGATCACGGGGGTGGGCGGCGGCGTGTACCTGGCCTGGCTGCTGTTCCTGGAACGGAGGTCGGGCAAGCTGTGAGAAGCCGCGCCGCAGCCGCGGCGCGGCCCTTCACTGCCGCGGGACGTCGATGCCGGCCGCCCGCAGCTCCGCCTCGACCAGCGCGTTCAGCCGGGCGATGGACGGCCCCTCGGCCTCCCGGTGGTGGTTGACCATGCCGTACCGGGAGGCGGCGTCGGAGCGGTTCCGGAATCCGTCCGGCATCGCCAGCATCGCGCGGTCGGCCAGCAGCTTGCCCGCCAGGGCGGACGCCAGCTCCTCGATCCGCGGGTCGTCCGGGTCCCAGGAGCCCGCCTCCCAGCCGCGCTTGGTCAGGTCGACGTACTCGGGGTCGTCGAGGAGGAGTTCGAGGCGGGTCAGGAAGCTGTCGAGGAGCTCCGGGACCAGAGCCCGGACCAGCACCAGGGCCTCCCGCTGGGCGGCCAGGTAGTCGGGGCGGAAGCCGAGACCGGCGAGCCGGTCCAGGACCGCGCAGGCCCGGTCGGGCAGCAGGGCCCGGTCGCCGTGGGTGAGCCGGTGCAGCGTGTCGCGGCGCGCGGTCAGGTCCTCGATCTGTTCGGTGAGCCGGTGCCGGACGTCGTCCAGGGCGGCGGCGAACCGCTCGGGACCGGCGTCGAGCAGGTCCCCGATCCCGGCCAGCGGCACACCGGCCCCGGCCAGGGTCCGCACCTGGATCAGCCGGAGCAGGTCGGCCGACCCGTACCGCCGGTAGCCGGAACCGTCCCGTTCCGGCTCGGCGACCAGGCCGAGCCGGTGGTAGTGCCGCACGGTCTTGACCGTGACGCCGACGAACGCCGCGGCCTGACCGATCGTGAGCCCTGCCGCCATCAGTTCGGCGCACCTCCGCTTCGTGGGCGGCCGGGCCTCCGGCCGCCTTCGCGCTCGCCTCGGGGCCGGTACGGACTGCGGGCGATCACAGGGGCGAGACTAGCGCGCGGCTGTTCCCCCTTGAGGGCCGGGCCCTGGCCAACGCCCGCCATGGCCGGACCTCTTGTCGTCAAAGCCGGTCATCTCCTCCCCTTCTGCCGGAGATTGACCTTGACCTTGGGTCAGGGTGCACGCTCAGCACATCGCCGCCTCGAAGGGGCCGGTGGCCACCAGGGCCGCCGTCGCACTGCCGGACTGTGCCCGGCACCTACTGTCACGGGATAAGGAACGACCATGGGTGAGTCCCTCCACACCGCGAAGAACTCCGCTGCCGCCGCCGGTCCGGACCGTCCGGAGCTGCGGAAGGCCATCCAGGAGATCGTCGATTCCGGTATCACCGGGGTGTCGCTGCGCGTCCACGACGAGCGGGGCCACTGGGCCGGCAGCGCCGGGGCGGCCGAAGTGGGCAGGACCGGCGAACCGCCGACGGACGGGCACGTCCGGATCGGCAGCAACACCAAGACCTTCACCGCGACCCTGGTGCTGCAACTGGTGGCCGAAGGAAAGATCGGCCTGGACACCCCGGTGGACGACTACCTGCCCGGATTCGTGCTGGACCGGCGGATCACGGTGCGGATGCTGCTCCAGCACACCAGCGGAGTGTTCAACTTCACCGGCGAGCACTTCGAGGACGGGACGGTCGTACCGGGCATCCCCTCCACCATCTCGGGCAAGGAGTGGGTGGACCACCGGTTCACCGCCTACCGGCCCGAAGAGCTGGTACGGCTGGCGCTGTCCCACCCGGCGCGGTTCGAGCCGGGGGCCGACTGGAGCTACTCCAACACCAACTACGTGCTGGCCAGGCTGCTGGTCGAGGAGGTCACCGGCCGCTCGTGCGCCGAGGAGACGCACGAGCGGATCCTGGAGCCGCTCGGCCTGTCGGGCACCGTCGTGCCGGGCACCTCACCGGAGATCCCCGAACCGCACGCCCACGCCTACTACCGGTACGAGGACGCCGGCCGCCAGGAGACGGTCGACGTCACCCGCCACAACCCCTCCTGGATCTCCGCGGGCGGCGACATGATCTCGACCACCCAGGACCTCCACACGTTCATCTCCGCACTCGCCAGGGGCGAGCTCCTGCCCGCCCCGCTGCTGGCCGAGATGCGCACGCCGCACCCCGAGACCGGCTTCGGGCTGGGCTTGCGCGTACAGGACGCGGGCCCCGGCGGCGACACCGTCCTCTTCCACAACGGCGGCGCAGGCGGCCACGCGGCGTTGATGTACAGCACACTCGACGGCGGCAAGACCCTGACCGCCGCGCTGAACTACGTGGACGACGCCGCGCTGTCCCTGACCGGGGCATTCCTGAAGGCGCAGGACCGGCTCGTGGCAGAGGTGTTCGGCGGCGGGCAGCTCTGACCGGACGGCGGGGCGACGGGCCCGCCGACCGGACGCGCGCGGCCCTCGGCCCGTGCCGGGACCCGGCGGACTTCCCGGGCCGCTCCGGCGGCCCGTCCCGTCAGAGCTGCTCCGGGCGGCGCTCGGTCAGGCCGTACTTCTGCGCGATCGGGTTCCACAGCTTCGCCGCCTCCTGCTTGGCCTTCGTGGCCCGGCCGCTGTCCGCGTTGCCCCGGGCGGGCTCCTTGCCGCCGCGGGCCTTGCCCTTGGGGCAGCCCTTCTTGCCCTTGACCTGGCCGGCCCAGGCCGCGTAGTGGTTGTCGGCCGAGGCGGAGGACTTCCACGCCTCGTTGAGCGACGCGGTCAGCGCGCCGCTGCCGGGCAGCTTGTCGACGGGGAGCTTGGCCAGACGGCTCACCAGCTCGTTGCGCTGCTGCGCCGCGTCCCGGAGGTCCTTGGCCGCGCCGTCGAGGTTGTCGCACGACTTGATGCTCTTGACCGCGCCGATCACGGCGGAGCGGCTGTTGTTGCTGTCCTTCAGGAGCGCGTCGAGGTCCTTGGCCTGCACGGCCACCGGGTCGGCGGGCGGCGGCTTCTGCTCGGACTTCTTGCCGTCCGTGCCGTCCTTCGCCGCGCCGGGCGCCCCGCCGGAGTCCTCCTGCTTCTTCTTGGCGGAACCGTCGTCGCCGCCTCCGCTGAGCGCCCAGCCGACGCCGAGTCCGGCGCCCGCCAGAGCCACCACGGCCACGCCGATGATCACGGCGGGCGCGAAGCGCCGACGCCGGCCGCCGCCGTCCGGCTCGTGGTCCGGCGCGTACTGGTCGTACTGCTGCCCGTAGGGCGGCCGGCCGTACGGGCCCTGCGGCTGCTGTCCCGGCTCGTCGAAGCGGGGCAGCTGGGCGGTGGCGTCCGGAACGCCGCCCTGCGCCCCTGCCGGAGCGGCCCCGGCAGGACCGGAGCGGAACAGTCCGTCGAACTCGGCCGGTGTCGCACGGTCTCCGGCCGCGCCGGACGGTACGCCGAAGGGCCCGCCGGGCGGCGCGGGGGTACCGGCGCCTATCGGCGGTATGAGCTGGGTGGCCTCGGAGTCGGCGCCGGGCTGCGCGGGCCGGGCCGCTCCGGGCTGCGGGCCGTTCGGCTTGACCGCGCGCAGCGTACGGGTGGACTCGCCGGGCGATTCGGGACGTACGCCCGCGGGGCCGCCGGCCTCCGGGGGGAGCGGGGCGGCTCCGGGCATCGGGCCGGGCTGTCCGGTCTGGGGGTGTCCGGCCTGAGGCTGTCCGGCCTGGGGCTGTCCGGTCTGGGGGCTTCCGCCCGTCTTGCGCGGCTGTCCGCTGATCGGGCGCAGCAGCGCCGTCGATTCGGGGTCCCCGGCGGCGGGCGGCATGGGCGCACCGGCCTGCGGGGTCGCGGGGACGAGCTGCCCGTACGGGGTCTGCTGCCCGCCGGGGGCACCGGTCGGGCCGCCGGACTGCGGGTCGAACGGCGGGATCAGCGCGGTCGCTTCCATGTCCTGGGGCGGCGCCTGGCCGGGCTGGACGGCGTTCGGCACGGGCGGCGCCTGCGGGGGCAGGGGCGGGGCGGCCGGGGGCTGGTGCTGTGGCTGTTGCTGTTGCTGGAACGAGGGTTGCGGCTGCTGCGGCTGCTGCTGGACGGGCGGCGCCGCCGGAGGCACCGGGGGCATCGGCTGGGCAGGCGGGTGCTGCTGGGCGAAGGGCTCCTGCCCGTACAGCTGCTGCTGGACGGGAGGCTGCTGGCCGTACAGCTGCTGGTCCTGCCCGAACGGCTGCTGCTGACCGTAGGACTGGTCCTGCCCGAACGGCTGCTGCGGGCCCGGGACCTGCTGGCCGAAGGGCTGCTGGCCGGGAGCCTGCTGCTGGAACTGCGGCGGCTGCTGGCTCTGCGGCGGCTGCTGGCTCTGCGGCGGCTGCTGCCCGTAAGGCTGCCCGGGTATCTGCTGCCCGAAGGCGTCCTGGCCGGGCGCCTGCTGCCCGCCGTACGACTGCCCTTGGAACGCCTGCCCGGGGTCCGGCTGCCCATGGGCCACCTGCCCCTGCCCCTGAACCGGCTGGCCTTGGACCGGCTGTCCCTGGCCCTGGACCGGCTGACCCTGTCCCTGAACCGGCTGCCCCTGGCCCGGCTGGCCGCCCGGTGCCTGCTGCTGCTCCGGGCCCCAGGGCTGCCCCCAGGGCCGGCCCGCGGGCGGTGCGGCCTGCTGGCCGGGGACCCACGGATCACCGTGAGCGGGCAGCACAACGCCCTCTCGCGCGGGCTCGCCCGCAGGATTGTGCGGGTCGTTGCCCTGTCCGCTCTGGGTCACCGGGACTCCTACGATCTGCTGACTTACGGAAGCGTCGGCTCACGCTACCGGGTCGCAGTCGCGTTCGACCATGTCCCCTGGTCACACCCGCCCGAGACGCCCCACAAGGCCCCTCTGAGGGCCTTCTGGAGCCCTTCCGGGGCATCGGGAGGGTGCCGGGCGGGCCCTGCGCGGCCCGCCCGGCACGGAAGGACGAGGCGACCCGGGCGCCGACCAGCCCTCCCCCGGCTGCCGCGGGCCGCGAATCCGTTACGCGGCTGCCCGCAATTCCAGCCGGGCACCGAACTCCCGCACCACCGGCTCGTCCCGGTACGGCTCCAGCCGCAGCTGGAAGTCCTCCAGATACTCCGCGCCGCGGTTCGAGCGCAGCCCGCTCAGCAACTCGACGGCCTGGGTGCCCGTGTGGCACGCCTGCTCGATCTCGCGCTGCTGGACCTGCGCGCTGGCAAGCAGCACCAGCCCGATGGCGCGGCGCCGCGCCCGCCCTTCCGGATGCCCGTCCACCGCTTCCTGCGCGCGCTGGCGTGCCGCGCTCGCCTGCCCCAAGTCGCGGTGGCAGTGTGCGAGTTCGTCGGCGAGGTAGGCCTCGTCGAAGTGCGAGATCCACACCGGGTCCTCGCCGGCGCCCGGGGAGCCGGGGGTGCCGCCGGCGCGGTCCATGGCGCCCACGGCCCGGCCCGCCACGAGCTGGAAGGCCCGCGCGTCGCCCATCAGGGCGTGTCCCCGCGCCTCCGCCGCGAAGAACATCGCCTCCGCACGCGGCGTGACGTGCCCGCGCGCGCCTTCCTGCGCGGCCTTCGCGAGCTGTGCGATCTCCCGCGGGTTGCCCAGCGAGGCGGCGAGGTGGCTCATGCTGGCGGCCAGTACGTACCCCCCGTATCCGCGGTCGCCCGCCGCCTGCGCCAGTCGCAGCGCCTGGATGTAGTAGCGCTGCGCCAGTCCCGGCTGGCCGGTGTCGACGGCCATGTAGCCGCCCAGTTCGGTCAGCCGGGCGACCGCCGCGAACAGTTCGCGGCCGACCGATTCCCGGTACGAGCCGGCCAGCAGCCCGGAGACGACGCTGTTGAGGTAGTGGACGACGACCGGCCGGACGTGGCCGCTGCCGAAGCGGTGGTCCAGCTCGCCCAGGGCCGTGGTCATGGCCCGTACGGCTTCGACGTCCGAGATGCCCACCCGCGCACCGGCGTTGCGCGCCACCTGCGGGTCGGCGCTGGTGATGAGCCAGTCGCGGCTCGGTTCGACCAGCGCTGAGGCGGCCACGGTGGAGCCGCTGAGGAAGTCGCGCCGCCCGACGTCGCTGCGCCACAGCTCGCATACCTGCTCGATGGCGCCGAGGACGGTGGGCGAGAACTGCAGGCCCACGCCGGACGCGAGGTTCTTGCCGTCGGCCATCCCGATCTCGTCGATGGTGACCGTGCGCCCCAGTTTGCGGCCGAGCGCCTCCGCGATGATGGCGGGGGCCCGGCCGCGCGGCTGCTGGCCGCGCAGCCAGCGGGCGACGGAGGTCTTGTCGTAGCGCAGGTCGAGTCCGTGTTCGGCGCCGCACATGTTGACGCGGCGGGCGAGCCCGGCGTTGGAGCAGGCGGCTTCCTGAATGAGCGCCTGCAGCCGTTCGTTCGGCTGCCGCGCGACGAGTGGCCTGGCGGCCATACTGCACCCCCTGATTACTGCTGCGCGTTCACCAGCGAACGCCGTACCCGTTGATCGATTCCCCTCGCATATGCCAGATATCCGGGATATCTCAGATGTGCGTCATGTCCGCCAAAGCCTTGACATTCCCGGGGTGATAGCGGTCGGACCGTCCGGCCGGCGGATCACTCCGCCGGATTGCGGTGTTCCGGTAGGTCCTGCCGCCGAGGTCCCGGTCCTGCGCCATGGGTCCGGCTTCGGCTGTTCCTGCTGCTGGTGCTGCTCCTGTTCCGGTCTTCGGTGGGGCGGTGGTGTCGGGGAACCGACGGAACCGGGGTACGCCGTGCGGTACCCGCGTCCTGCTCGCGGCGCCGCCGCGCCGTACGGTCCCGGCCGTTCGCTCCGGGGGCCGTACCGGCTGTGCCGCGGCCTGCCGCCGGGCGGCCTCTCCGCCCGTCACGCAGGTGGCTACCCGTTCTTCCGGCGCTACCCCGCACGCGCCCCCAACCATGCATCCATGCGCCCCACGTGCGGGAACGATGCGCCGGGGCGGTGCACGTGTCGGCCGTAACCCTTGGTGACAGGGGAAGTTGTCCAGCACGTGGAAGACACCATCGGAGTCACAGGAGCCACTCAGGTACCCCAGCAGCGTGGCGAGCTGTTGATCGAAACTGCGGTGCGTTACGCGGAAGAGCGGCATTGGGACGTCTTGCCCGGCGCATGGCTGGAGGACGAGGGCGAAGTGCCGCGCTGCTCGTGCGGAGCGGCCGACTGCGCCGCGCCCGGAGCGCACCCCGCGGTCCCCGGCTGGGCCGGTCACGCCACGGGCAGCGCGACGGCCGCGCGCCGCCTGTGGGGCAGGAATCCGCGCGCCTCGATCCTGCTTCCCACGGGCCGTACGTTCGAGGCGCTCGACGTGCCCGAGACGGCGGGCTGCCTGGCCCTGGCCCGGATGGAGCGGATGGACCTGCCGCTCGGTCCGGTGACCCGCACCCCGGGCCGCCGGGTGCTCTTCTTCGTCCTTCCCGGTGCCTCGGTCAAGGTGCCCGACCTGGTACGTCAGCTGGGCTGGCCGCCCGCGTCGCTGGACCTCGTCGCGCGCGGCGAGGGCGACTACGTCGCCGCGCCGCCGACGCGTGTGGGGGCGCACGGGGCGGTGCAGTGGGTGCGCCGCCCCACCGCCGCCAACCGGTGGCTGCCGGACGCGGACGTACTGATCAGCGCCCTGGCGTATGCCTGCGGGCGGGAGGCCGTCGCGGCACGCGGACGGTGAGGGCGGGGCGGCGGAGCCGGACGGGGCGCCCCCGCCGCGCCGTCGTCCCGCTCCGGTACGCCGCCATTCCGCGCAGGTGCGCCCGGCGCGTACCGCGCCCCGCACGCCCCTCCCGTACGCCGCACGCCCGGCCGTTCGGCCGCACCGGCCCCGTCACACGCCCGCCCGTATCGTGGGACGCAAGGACGGGGGTCCGACCGGCCCCTGCGGGGACGTGGAAGGGCAGGACCGGTGGCCAACGAAGAGCCGGAACACATCGACCAGCCGACGGGCGCGGTCGCGCCGCCGGACGGCTCGTCCGTCCGGGCGGATGGACCGCCCGGTGGTGTGCCCGCCGTGCGGGTCCGGGGGCTGTGGAAGAAGTACGGCGAGCAGGTCGCCGTCGCGGGGATCGACCTGGCGCTGCCCGCGGGCCGGTTCATCGGCCTGGTCGGCCCGAACGGCGCGGGCAAGACCACCACCCTGTCGATGGTGACCGGCCTGCTGCGCCCGGATGCCGGGCAGGTGGAGATCGGCGGCCACGACGTGTGGCACGACCCGGTCGCGGTGAAGTCCCGTATCGGCGTACTGCCCGAGGGGCTGCGCCTGTTCGAGCGGCTGTCGGGCCGCGAACTCCTGGCCTACATCGGGCGGCTGCGGGGGCTGCCCGGCGCGGAGGTCGACAAGCGCGCCGACCAGCTGCTGGAGGTACTGGACCTGTCGGGCGCGCAGAACAAGCTCGTCGTCGACTACTCGACCGGTATGCGCAAGAAGATCGGGCTGGCGGCGGCGCTGCTGCACAACCCCGAGATCCTTTTCCTGGACGAGCCGTTCGAGGGCGTCGACCCGGTGTCGGCGCAGACCATCCGCGGCGTACTGGAGCGCTATACGTCCTCCGGCGCCACCGTCGTCTTCTCCAGCCATGTGATGGAGCTGGTGGAGTCGCTGTGCGACTGGGTCGCGGTGATGGCCGGCGGGCGCATCAGGGCGGACGGGCCGCTCGCGGAGGTGCGCGGTGACGCGCCGTCCCTCCAGGACGCGTTCCTCGAACTGGTCGGCGCCAACGGGCGCGCGGCCGGGCAGAACCTGGACTGGCTGGGTGGCGGGGGCGCCCGATGACCGCTTCCTCTCCTCCCGCCGCGCCCGCCCGCACGCCGTCCGGCGCCCCGCACGCGGCCCCGGGCCCGTCGCTGACCCCGGTCTTCATCCGCCTCAAGCTGTCCTTGATGCGCAACGGTCTGCGTCAGTCGTCCGGCCGGACCGTCGCGTACGTGGCGTCGCTGGTGGTGTCCCTGCTGTGCGCGGCGGGCGTGCTGGCCGGCCTGGTCGCCCTGCGCGACGTCGAGCACGCGGGCGCGCTGGGCGTCCTGCTCGCCGGGCTGCTGACGCTGGGCTGGGCGGCGATGCCGCTGTTCTTCCCGTCGGGTGACGAGACCCTCGACCCGACCCGGCTCGTCATGCTGCCGCTGCGGCCCCGCCCGCTGATCGTCTCGCTGCTGGTGACGTCGCTGGTGGGGATCGGGCCGGTCTTCACGCTGGCGCTGGCCGTCGGCTCGGCGATCATGATGGCGCACAGCGCGGGCGCCGCGGTCGTCGGCGTCCTCGCCGTCGTCCTGGTCGTCCTGGTGTGCGTGGCGCTGGCGCGGGCCGTGGCCACCGCCAACGTACGGCTGCTGACCAGCCGCCGGGGCCGCGACCTCGCCGTGCTGAGCGGCCTGTTCGTCGCGATCGGCGCGCAGGGCGTGAACATCGGCACGCAGAAGCTGTTCGGGTCGGGCGGCGGGCTGTCCGCCCTGGAGTCCGTCTCCGACGTCCTGCGCTGGGTGCCGCCCGCCTCGGCCGTGGACGCGGTCCGCGCGGCGAGCGAGGGTTCGTACGGGCGCGCCGTGCTGGGCCTGGCGCTGGCCGCGGTGGCGCTCGGCCTGCTGCTGTGGTGGTGGAGCCGCACCCTGACCAGGGTGATGACCTCGCCCGACTCCTCCACCCTCCAGGCCGTCGAGCAGGACAGCGCGCGCAAGCAGCGCGCTGCGGGCGGCGGTCTGCAGCGGCTGCTGCCGGAGGGCCGTACGGGCACCGTCATCCTGCGGATGATGCGTTACGCGTGGCGCGACCCGAAGTCGAAGATGTCGTGGGCCATGGCCTTCGGCGTGGGCCTGCTCGTCCCGGTCGTCTCCGCCCTCCAGGGCGGCGGCAGCATCTATACGGCGTTCTCGGCGTCGACCCTGCTGGGGATGCAGATGTACAACCAGTTCGGGCAGGACACGTCGGCGTTCTGGATGGTCGCCTCGACGATCTCCACACCCCGCGACGCCTTCCTCGAACTGCGCGCGCGGGGCCTGGGACTGGCCATGGTCGGCGTGCCGTTCGTGACGCTGGTCGTGGTCGGCGCGGCTGCCTCCCTGGGGCCGTGGTCCGCGTTCTTCGACGTCTACGGACTGTCGCTGGCCCTGCTGGGCGCTCTGGTGGCGACCGGCGCGCTGACCTCGGCGCTGTTCCCGTACTCGATCCCCGCGGAGAGCAACAAGAACATCGCCCCCGGACAGGGCGCCATCGCCTGGTTCAGCCTGTTCGGCGGCATGCTGACGAGCGGCGTGCTGGCCGCCCCGGTGGTCGCGCTGCTGGTGTGGCTGCACGTGGCGGGCCTGCACAGCCTGCTGTGGCTGATGCTGCCCGTGGGGGCGGCGTACGGCGTCGGCATCGCGCTCCTGGGGATGCGGGTGGCGGCGCCGCGGGTGGCGGCACGGCTGCCGGAGATTCTGGGGGCGGTCAGCAAGGGGTGAGGGGCTGGGGGCGGGTGGGCGGCTCGCCTGCCCCCGTCTGCGGGGGCAGCGCGCTCACCCCGGCCGCGGGGGGAAAGCTCGCCCGCCCCCGTCCGCGGAGTGGGCAGTTCGCTCCCCCGCTCGCTTGACCTCAAGTTTGCTTCAGGTCCGAGGGTGTGGGTGATCGGCCGGCCATCGGGGCCCGGCCGCCATCACGGGGAGCCGACCCATGCCCACGCCAGCGCTACCGCCTGCGCAGCCATCGTCCACGCCGTCGGGCGGTTCAGTGCCGTCGGCCAATTCAGTGCCATCGGACGGTTCGGCGCCGCTGACCGATGCGGCGCCGTCAGCCGGTTCGGCGCCGCCGGTCGATTCGGCGCCACCGGTCGATTCGGCGCCACCGGCCGACCCGGTGCCACCAGCCGATCCGGCGTCACCAGCCGATCCGGCGCCCGCTCGCGCTCCCGGCCAAGGCCGCGGCGTCATGGCGATGGCCTTCGTCGTCGTCCTCGGCTCGCTGATGACGGTCCTCGACACCACCGTCGTCAATGTCGCCCTCAACCGCCTCTCCGCGGACTTCCACGCCCCGCTGGCGTCCATCCAGTGGGTGGCCACCGGCTACACGCTCGCCCTGGCCACCGTCATCCCCGTCACCGCGTGGGCCGTCGGCCGCTTCGGCACCAAGCGCCTCTACATGCTCGCCATCGCGCTGTTCGCCGTCGGATCGGCACTCGCCGGACTCGCCTGGAACACCGAGTCCCTGATCGTCTTCCGGGTGCTGCAAGGGCTGGCGGGCGGCATGGTCCAGCCGGTCGGCATGACGATCCTCCTCCAGGCGTCCGACCCGGCCCGCCGGGGACGGATGATGAGCGTCCTCGGCATCCCCGTCCTGGTCGGGCCGCTGGTCGGCCCGGTGCTCGGCGGCTACCTGGTCGACGAGGTCTCCTGGCGCTGGATCTTCCTGATCAACATCCCGGTCGGCGTCCTGGCGTTCGCCCTGGCCGGACGGATCTTCCGGCGCGACGCTCCGGGCCGGGGCCCGCGCCTGGACCTCCCCGGCCTGCTGACGCTCTCTCCCGGCCTGGCCATCCTCATCTACGGCCTGACCAGCGGCGCGGAACAACGTTCCTTCACCAGCGCGGGCGCCCTGGTGCCGACGCTGGCGGGCGCCGCGCTCATCGCCGCTTTCGCCGTACGGGCGCTGACCGCCAAGTCCCCGCTCATCGACCTCCGGCTGCTGCGCCGCCGCCCGTTCGGTCCGGCTGCCGCCACCCTCGCGCTCTTCGTCTGCGGCTACTTCGGCTCGATGCTGCTGATGCCGCTGTACTACCAGGTCGTACGGGGTCAGAGCGCGACCGGCGCCGGGCTGCTGGGCATTCCGCAGGTGCTGGCGACGGGGATCACCATGCAGTTCGCGGGCCGCCTGGCCGACAGGGTCCCGGCGGGCAGGCTCGTACCGGCCGGCGTGGGCCTGGCAGCGGCCGGATTCCTGGCCTTCACCACGCAGGTCGCGGCGGACACCCCGTACTGGGCGCTCGCGGCCGCGCTCGCCGTCATGGGCGTCGGGGTCGGCATGACGATGATGCCGACGATGGCCACCGCCACCCGCGGCATCGACCACGCCCGCCTCCCGGCCGCCTCGACGACGCTGAGCATCATCCCGCAGCTCGCGGGCTCGGTGGGCGCGGCCCTGATGTCCGTCCTGCTCGCGGGCGCCATGAGCACCCGGCTCCCGGCACCGGCCGACGGAGGCGGCGGCCTGGAAACCGTCCACAACCTGCCCGCCGACGCGGTACGCGCCCTCGCTCCCCAACTGTCCGCGGCCTTCCAGCACACCTACATCTGGGCAGTGGCCCTGGTGGCGCTGGCGCTCCTCCCGTCCTTGCTGCTCCCCCGCCGCCAACAGCTCTCCGGGTGACGGAAATCCGTCGCCGCCGAAGGTTATCCACAGGCTTCCCCACGCCGGGAAAACGGCCGGTACCGTCGTGCATCACGGCGACAGAACGATCGCCAAGACGACACGGACGTCAGCGAAACCGCCGGCTCGTCCGGCGAACGGGGGTGGGGAAGCATGCGGCCGACCGAAGGAACAGGGACAGGCAGACGCTCCCTGTCGGCAACGGCGATGGCAACGGCAGCCGTGACAACGGCATGTGTGTCACTGACTCTCCTCGCCACAACCGCCCAAGCAGCAACGCACACCCCATCCGCCATCCCATCCACCACTCCCGATTCCGCCTCCCTCCCCCGACTCCTCCTCCTGATCGCCGGACCGCTCCTGCTCATAGCGGCCGTCGCTCTCCTTCTCCGCCGCCGCACCCGGCTACGAGATTTCGCGCACCCGTTGTCGGTCCCCCGGTCCGTCTTCACCGCTCTGCGCCGAGCCGACGAAACCGAGATACGGGAGCGCGCCGCTGAGGAGGTCATACGTCTGGCCGCGCAGACGCGGAGCACAACTGCCGCACCGGCTGCCGCGGAGCAGGCCCGTGAGGCCTGCGCGACGGCCGACACTCTCTTGCAGAGGGCGCGGGGAGTTCCGGACCTGGCGGGCGTGTTCGCCCTCCTCCACGAGGGCTATGCCGCCCTCGACCGGTCAACGGCTCCGCTCCCCCTGTGCTTCTTCCACCCCTTGCACGGCACCGCGACCCGACGCATACCTTGGCGCCCCTCGGAGCACGGCGACCGCTTCCAGGTGGGAGCCTGCGCCTCCTGCATACGTGCCCTACGGACCCGCCGGAGCCCGGACACCCTCACCGACCAGGACCAGGCGTCGGGCGGCCCCGTCCCGTACTTCCACCTGCCGCCGGAGCACAGCGTGTGGGCAGCCACCGGCTACGGCTCCCTACTGACCGACGCCTCCCTGACCACACACGTCCAACGCGCCCTCGGCCCCCAACCATGAACCAAAACACCCAAGCCCCCTCCCCTCCCTCTCCCTCACGCCCCACACACCTCTCACAGCTCAAGCACCGCTGGAGCGAACTACCGGTTTGGGCACGATGGGTTGCCGCGACATACGCGTACGGCTTCATCCAAGGGACCTGCGCCCACCTCATCGACCTGATACGCGACGGCGTCCACGCCTACGCCGCCTTCCCTCAAGTGCCGCTTCAGGTGTTCTTCATCAGCCTGGTGATCCTCGACCCGCTGACCGCCTTCCTGGTACTACGCCTACGCAGAGCAGGCGCCTGGATGGCATGCGGAGTAATGATCGCGGACACCACCGCGAACTGGACCGCCAACTGGCAATGGATACACAACGACCCACCAGAACTACTGAGCCCGGTAGGCCTCACCCTCATCACACTCTTCACCCTGTACGTAGTAGCCACCTGCTACCCACTCCAACGCGAGATGGCCCGGATGCAGCGACGGGGGAACAGCAGCAGCC
Organism: Streptomyces sp. CB02923; assembly: GCF_001905005.1. GTDB lineage: Bacteria > Actinomycetota > Actinomycetes > Streptomycetales > Streptomycetaceae > Streptomyces. The sequence goes on from NZ_LWKZ01000001.1 coordinate 1,215,654, forward strand.
GACGGCAGTGATCCTGCACGACCTGCTGGAGGAGGCGGTGCGGCAGGCAAAGGGCCGGGCGGGTCCCGCGCCGGACGGGCACAAAAAGCGCAACACGATGGAGCGGGCCATCAGAAAACTGAAGCAGTTCAGGGCCGTCGCCACTCGCTATGACCAGCGCGGATCCGTCCATCTCGCCACCGCCACCGCCACCGTCACCATCACCGCCACCGCGCTTCTCACCTGGCTCCGATCATGATCGAAAGGGCTGACCTACGGGGCCTCGACGCCAGATATCCGGTACTTGCTCACCTCGGCTGCGCGAATCTGAGCTGTCCGCTCGGGCTCCGGGCCCACACCACGGAAGCGTTCGAGATCCTCGTCCGTCTCCCAGCGTTCGTACACATTGATCCGGTCAGGCTCGACCAGATCGGCCGACAGGGCGAAATCAAGGCACCCGAGGGCGGCCCGGGCATGCTCGATGACCTTCGAGCATCCGGCCAGGTATGCGTCACGAGCAGCAGCATCCACGTACAACTTCCCGGCAATGATGATCACGGCACTCCTCGCATAGCAGCCACTCGCCCGACAGTGATGTGCAGCGTGACCGCCTTCCAGCACGGCCCCTGCGGAGACAGACCGTAGCGGCCTACCAGACTCAACGGACACATCCACCACCACGAGCAGGAGGCATCACAGCGGCGCAATCCACCTGATCGAAGAGACACGTCTTGGCGCCGGTGACAGTACCGGTGGCGCCGGTGCCGGTGCCGGTGCCGGTGCCGCCAGTGGTGTCAGCGGGGTGGCGCCAGTGACGGCGGCGCCTGTGTCGGCACCCGCGCCTGGCAACGTAGGTGCGCTGCCAGCCCGTAGGCGCGATTGAAGGGCCGCAGGTGGGTTCGACAGGGGCAGGGCCCGCAGACGGGTTGAACAGGCGATTCATGCAGCTCATGCAGCTCATGCGGTCCTTGCGAACCTTGTAGTGCCCGCAGTACCCGCAGCACCTGCAGTCCTTGTAGTACCTGCAGTACCTGTGGCCCTGGCGGTCTATTCGGCCCATCAGATGTGCACGTTTCGCGCGACACGTACACCGGTTCGGGGAGGGGTGGGGGGCGGGGGCGGGGGGGCCGGGGGGGAAGCCCCCAGACTCGCTCCCCCGCCCCCCCACCCACCCGCCCGCTCAGGTCCCGCTGTTCGTGTTGTCCCGTTTAGGGGGTGGGGGGCGGGGCGGCCGCTTGGGTGGTGAGGGCTGTTTGTTCTTCTTCGGGGGTGTAGCCGAGGCGGAGCGGGGGTTCGCCTCGGGCGCGGTCCCAGGCCAGGACGTCGGCGGCCGTTACTTCCAGCGGGGTCGACGGGAGGCCGGCCTGCCGGGCGCGGGCCGCGCTGCGCTGTTGGGTCGGCCAGTTCGGGCGTACCAGCGGAAACATTCGGGGCGCCCCGTCCGGAGAGACCGGCACGATGTCGACCTGGGTGCCCGCCACTCGCGCACAGGTCTCGATGAGTTCGCCGAGTGTCGTCGGTTCGGCAGGGCCCACCGCGTGGAAGACGCCGGGGCGGTCATCGGTGATCAACTGCACCACCAGGCGGGCCAGGTCACGCGAGTCGATGATCTGTACCGGCTGGGCCGGGTCGGCCGGCAGTGCCACTCGGCCGCCGCGCGCGGCGCGGCGTACCCAGTACGTGAACGTGTCCATCGAGTCGTGCGGCCCGGCCACCTTTCCCGGCCGTACGATCGTCGCCCGCGTGCCGTACCGGGCGGTCACATCGTCCTCGCAGGCCACTTTGAGCGGGCCGTACGTGGCTTCGCTCAGCTCTTCCGTGTCCCGTACGGGTGGGCGGCGCGGGGTGTTTTCGTCGCTGCCCGGGGCCAGGCCTGTGCGTTCGTAAACGGCGTGGCTGGAGATGAACAGGTATCGGCCGACGCGGTCGCCCAGTGCGTCCATCGCCTGTCCGACGTGGCGCGGTACGTATCCGCTGACGTCGATGACCGCGTCCCAACTCCTCCCCCGCAGTGCGGAGTAGTCGCCGGTGTCACGATCGCCGATGAGCCGGGGAAGATCGGGGAACAGGTCAGGGTTGGTGCGGCCCCGGCCGAACAGGGTCACCTCGTTACCGGACCGCAGGGCGTCCTCGACGACGGCGCGGCCGACGAAAGATGTACCGCCAAGAACTAGAAGGTGCATGGTCGCCGACACTATCGACGCGTCGATGGGACCGGCAGGGAATAGATCGGCGGCGGGTCTCTTATCAGATACTTACAGGCAGGCTTGTAGCTTGACTGCAAGTTAGTTCGATCGAGGCAGGGAGAAGACGAACATGACCGACGAACAGCGCAGGCTGGAGATCGCGATTCTGGTGTGTCCCGACTACATGCCGGTCGACGTCATCGGACTCCACACGGTCCTGGGCATGCTGCCCGGGGTGAACGTGCATCTCGTCTGGAAGAACCTGGACGAGATCTCGGGCTTCCCCCGCTTCCCCACCCGCGCCACCACCACCTTCGAGGACTGCCCGGCCGATCTGGACGTCCTGTGTGCCGGAGCCGTGCCCGCGGAGGTTCTTGAGGACGCCGAGACGCTGGCGTTCCTCGCCGACCGGGGCAGTCGCGCGAAGTGGATCGCGGGCGTCTGCGCGGGCAGCCTGCTGATGGGGGCGGCCGGCCTGCTCCGCGGATACCGGGCCACGACCAACCTCCATGTGTACGACCTGCTGCCCTACTACGGAGCGACAGCGGTATCGACCAACGCCGTCGTGGAGGACCGTAACCGCATCACCGCCGGCCCGGTGACCGGGAGCATCGAGATCGCCCTGCGGCTCGTTCAGGACCTCCTCGGAACCGAGACGGCGCGCGCGGCCGAGCTGAACATGGAGTACGCGCCTACGCCCCTGTTCGGAGTCGGCACGCCGGAGCTGGCCGGTCCTGAGCTCACCCGGACGGTGTTGGGCATGACCGCCGGCATGAAGACGCCCTTCCTCAAGGTCTCGGAGCGGGCGGCCGAGCGGCTCGGCGTCACGGTGCAGTCGGCCTGATCACCGGGGCCGGGCGGCCTGGGACACTGATACCGGGAGAGTCCACGCGCGGACATCGGTAGGGAGTCACAGGTGAGCAAGGCGCCGGAGATTGCGCTGTCGACGGTCATGCTGGTGATCGGCACCGGACGGCGCCTGCAGGAGCAGCTGGAAGCGCGGCTTGCCGACATCGGCCTGTCGATGCGGCTGTTCGGGGCCCTCGGGCACATCTCCCGCGACGCCGACCTGTCGTACAGCGATCTGGCCCGCCGCGCGGGTGTCACGAGCCAGAGCATGCGCGCCACCGTCCTCATGCTGGAGGAATTGGGGGCGGTGGAGCGCAATCTGCTGGGGCAGGGGCACCGCGCACGGCTGGATCTGACCGAACAGGGCCGCTCGCTGCTCGCCAGGGCGCGGGGCATCCTGTCCGAGCTGGACGAGGAGTTCCTGGCGAACGCCGGAGGGGACCGGAAAGAGGCGCTGGACGAAGCCTGCCGCGGTGCTTTGGGGGCGTCGTTCCCCTTCCGGAGCGAGTAAGCCCCGAACGGCCCGGGGCCGGTCCCGAACGGCCCGGGGGCGGTCCCGAACGGCCCGGGGGCGGTCCCGCATGGGCCGAACGGTGCCGCATAACCCGGACAGGGCAGTCCCGCACAGCTCGGACAGGCCGGTCCCGGTCAGCCCGGGGTAGCCCGGGGTAGCCCCGAGTGGTTCCGGGGCAGGCCCGAGTGGTTCCGGGAGTGTCGAGTGGTTCCGGGGCGTCCAGGGGCCTCAGGTCGGGAGGGCGGAGTCGAGGAAGGGGCCCAGTACGCCCCGCCACTCCGCGGGGGCTTCCCAGGGGAGCCAGTGTCCGGCGTCCGGGACCTCGGCGTAGGCGCCGTACGGGAGGACGCGGACCATTTCCTGGGCTTCGGCGCGGCCCAGTTCGCCGTCCAGGCCGCGGACGACGAGCGTGGGGCACTGCACCAGCGCGAGATCTTCCCAATGCGCGTCGTGGACCCAGGTCTCGCGGGCGGTGAGCATCTGGTGGCGGGAGAAGACCGGGCGCCAGCCGTCGGCGCGTTCGGCCATGATTTCGGCGAAGAACTCACCGCGGGCCGGCTTGGACCGCTCCAGTGTCGGGTCGTCCTCGCCGAACCACTTGCGTACGTCCGCGAGGGTGGCGAACGGAACCGGCCAGGAGCGGAACCAGTCCGCCCACTCCTGCTGCGAGGCCGCGCCCAGGGCGGAGGCCCGCATGTCGCAGATGACCAGCGCGCTGACGAGGTCGGGCCGCCGGGCGGCCACCTGCCAGGCCGTCAGGGCGCCCATGGAGTGGCCGATCAGGACGGCGGGCGCCAGGCCGAGCTGCTCGATGGCGGCGATGCCGTCGGTGATGTACGCCTCGCGGTCGTACGGGCCGTCCTGGGGCTTGTCGCTCCGGCCGTGACCGCGCTGGTCCAGGCCGACGGGGCGGCACCGGGAGCCGAGCCAGCGGGCGGTCTCGGCCCAGTGCGACGCGCGCCCCATGAGGCCGTGCAGGAGCAGCACGCCGGGACCGCGCTCCCCCTCCTCCCCGCCCCGGCCGGCCTTCGGCGGGTCGGTGAACTCCCAGGCGGCGAGCCGGACGCCGCCGGCCCCCGTCACGTCGATACGCCGCACCATGGGCCCTGGCACCCCCAATCGGTCTTCGAGCAGCCCCACACTATCGAACCCCTATTCGAATAAGCTGATTCTGCGCCCAATAACCCTCGTTCGGGTGACCACGCCCAAGGATTGCCGGTCCTCGCCGAGGGGAGACACGTAGCGGGAGGCGGGCCCCACCGGGAAGGGGGCCCACGGGGAAAGACCCTGAGAGCTCGGGGCTCCGGGTCTTGGCGGGGGGACGTGGGGAGGCGGGGCCCCGGCTGCTCGCAGCGCCGGGGCCCTGGTCGTTCACGGGGCCGCCGCCGTCGCGCCGGACGAACCCGCTTCGCATGCGCCTTCCGCGGCGACGCCCCGAAGTGCATCGGCCCCCCGAAGCGATGCGCCGCCGGGAAGCGGCGCGCCAGCCGGAAACAACCAGCCGCCCGGAAGCAATCCGCCGCCCGAAGGCACCCCGCTGTCCGGAAACAACCCGCCGCCCGGAGGCAACCTGCTGCCCCGAAGCCGCGCTACCCCCAGAGGCGGCAGCCCAGTTGAGACCGAGGACGCGCCCGATGACGGAGCCCCTCTCGGAGGCGAGGACGCGCCCGGAGGCGGAGACGCGCTCGGACGCGGGGGCTCGCTCGGACGCGGGGGCTCGCTCGGACGCGGGGACACGCTCAGAGGTGGGGACACGCCCGATAACGGGGAAGCCTTCAGAGGCGGGGAGCCCCTCAGGGGCGGGGGCTCGCTCAGAGGCGGGGACACGCCCGGTAACGAGGACGCCCTCGGAGGCAAGGACCCCCTCAGGGGCGGGAGCTCGCTCAGAGGCGGGGACGAACTCAGAGGCGGGGACGCCCTCGGACACGGGGACACACCCGATAGCGAGGACGCGCCCAGAGGCGAGAACCCCCTCAGAGGCGAAAACGCACTCGGAGGCGGGACCGCACTCAAAGGCGGAGGCGCGCCTGAAAGCGGAGGCGGGACCGCACTCAAAGACGAAGGCGCACCTCAAGCCGGAGGCGCACCTCAAAGCGAAGGCGCACCTCAAGCCGAAGGCGCACCTCAAAGCGCAAACGCCCCTGGGCCCGAAAACGCACCCGCTGACAACCGCGCAACGCAGAACGCCAAAACCCCCACGAGCCCTCTCGCCCGCACCCGCACCCGCACCCGCACCCGCACCCGCACCCGCACCCGTACCACCGTCCCCGCCCCCACCTCCGCCCACCCCCGCACAACTTGCCGAAGTCGCCCTGCGCGTCCGGGTCGTCGCGTACTTCGGTTTCGGGGGTGGTTTCCCGGGGCGGGCCGGGGGTCGCGGGGGACTGCTCCTCACCCGAGCCCCCTCCCCGACCCGGGGCCGCGGCGGCAGGTGTTGTCACGCCCTGTCGGTCGTCAGCCGCCTCGCCCCAGGTCTTAGGCGCCACACGTCATGAGCCCGCTGTCCGCTGTCCTCGCGCGCACGTGTGCCTGCTGCCACCTGTCACCGCGCGGTTGCCATCTGCCACCGCGCGGTCCGCGGCGGCCTTCGCGCGCACGCTCAGCGCCAGCGTGACATGCCTCCGGCCGCTCCGCTCGCGTTCCGCCAACTCCGCGCGCGGGTGAAGCGGTTGACCACTGCACCGGGCTGACGTCGTGCCAGGTCAGCCGGGTGGCGGGCGGTCGGCCCGGGTCAGCGCTTGGCCACGAAGACGTGCGCGGCGATCTCGGATTCCAGCTCCGCCGCCTCGCCGCTGCTGCCGATGAGGACGCCCGAGGACGACTCGGTCACGCTGACCACCGCGCCCGGCTGCACACCGGCCCGCCGCAGCGTGTACATGAGCTGGGCGTCCGCCTGGATGGGCTCGCCGATCCGGCGGACCACGACGGTCTTGCCGTCCGCGCCGGCCTCCAGGTCCATCAGGCTGACCATGCCGGCGTCCAGGAACGGGTCGGCCTCGGCCTTCTCGCCCAGCTCCTCCAGGCCCGGGATCGGGTTGCCGTACGGCGACTCCGTCGGATGCCGCAGCAGTTCCACGACGCGGCGCTCGACCGCCTCGCTCATCACGTGCTCCCAGCGGCACGCCTCGGCGTGCACCTGCTCCCACTCCAGCCCGATGACGTCGACGAGCAGACACTCGGCGAGCCGGTGCTTGCGCATGACGCGGGTCGCCAGCCGGCGGCCCTCCTCGGTGAGCTCCAGATGGCGGTCGCCCGCGACCGTGAGCAGGCCGTCCCGCTCCATGCGCGCCACGGTCTGGCTGACCGTCGGGCCGCTCTGTTCGAGCCGCTCGGCGATCCGGGCGCGCATCGGGACCACGCCTTCCTCTTCCAGCTCAAGGATGGTGCGGAGATACATCTCCGTGGTGTCGATCAGTCCGGACATGCGTGCCCCTTGATGTGTCGTGCGGTGGCCCTGACCTCAATTCTGACGCATCCCACCGACAACGGGCCCGCGCCCGCTCCGGCCGGGCCCCGCCGGAGCCCGGACCCGGCGCCACCCGCCCTGCGGCGAGGCGGCAACCGGGCGACGTCCGGGCTACCGGAAGGTGTCCGTCCGGTCGCGAGCGGCGACGTACACCGTATTGACAGGGCACTGGTCCAGACCGCAACGTGATCCGCGCCACGACTGTCCCCGCCGGAACCGCCACCGGAACCGCCACCGGACCGTCCGGACCGCGGACGGCCCCGGCGAGAACGGCGGGAACGGCAAGAACGGACAAGAACGGCAGGAAACAGCCGGGGATCGGCGGGAAACCGGTGCGTTGCCAGCAGCGGCGGCCGGCGCCGCCGGATGCGTCAGAACGTAGGACAAATGTACGAGGAACAACGTACAAGACCGATGAGTACCGACGAGAGGGGCCCCGCGGCGATGGGCGAGAGCAACCGGTTGGCCGGGCAGTACTTCGACGCCGCGATCGACCTGCTGCGCCGGGTGCGTGACGAGGAGGACGAGCGGATCGGCGCGGCCGGGACGCTCATCGCCGACACCGTCGAGGCCGGCGGCCGGGTCTTCACCTTCGGCGCGGGGCACTCCTCCCTGCCCGCGCAGGACACCGTCTACCGGGCCGGCGGCCTCGCCGTCATGAACCTGCTGACCGTGCCGGGCGTCGTCGGCGTCGACGTGCGGCCGGCGACGCTCGGCAGCGCGCTGGAGCGGGTGGACGGGCTGGCCGGGGCGGTCCTCGACACCAGCCCCCTGGAGACCGGTGACGTGCTGATCGTCATCTCGCTCTCCGGGCGCAACTCGCTGCCGGTGGAGATGGCCATGAACGCGCGGGCGCTCGGCCTCAAGGTCATCGGGCTGACGTCGGTGGCGTACGCGGAGGAGACCAGGTCCCGGCACGTCTCCGGTACGCACCTCCGGGACCACTGCGACATCGTCCTGGACAGCAAGATCCCGGTGGGTGACGCGGAGTTGACGCTGCCGGGCATCGAGGCGCCGTTCGCCCCGGCCTCGACGGTCGTCACCAGCGCGATCATGCAGTCCGTCGTCGCGACGGCCGCGGGCGTGCTGGCCGACCGCGGCATCGACCCGCCGCTGCTGCGCTCCGGCAACGTGGACGGCGGCCACGACTGGAACGGCCGGGTGATGCGGGAGTACGCGGACCGGATCTATTACCGGCACTAGGGCGCTTCTGACGGATCTCCGTGGGGGACGGAGCGGCGTTCGGTGCGTGCTCTCGGCGTGCGGTGTGAAGGGTCATGTGGCGGAGCCACCTGTCCCTTTGCGCCGTGCGGCGAGTGGGGGTCCCCCCTGCTCGAAGAGCTTGGGGGAGTGCCGGGCGTCGCGATGCCGCGGAGATCCGTCAGAAGCGCCCTAGTCACACAGATCGAGGGCCGCGGCGATCCTGGAGGCGACGTCCTCCGCGTACGTCGCGTCCGCCCGGTCGAAGGGGCGGCGTGAGGGGCCGCGCAGGAACGTCGCCACGCCCAGCGTCCGGCCCCGGCTGCGCAGCACCACGCACAAGCCGTGCACCGTGCCGTCCGGCCATTTGCGGGCCGCGGCCCAGCCCTCCGCGACGGCCGGGCCCGCGCCGGCCCGTACCGAGCCGCACCGTTCCAGCGCCTGTGCGGCCGGGTGGCCCGCTCCGTAGGCCACCGGAATGCCGGTCGGCGGCACCGCTTCGGAGGGGCCGGGCGCGCCCGCGGGTGAGGCGATGGCCCGTACGAGGCTGGGCGCGCCTCCTGAAGGATCACCGGCCCCGCCCTCGCCACTGCCCCCACCAGCGCTCCCGATCCCGCCCCCCACCACATCGACCAGCCCGTGATCGGCGAACCCCGCCAGGGCGAAGTCGAGATGGACCGCCGCCGCCTCCGTCGGGTCCTCGCACTCCCCCGCGGCCCGGCCCGCCCGGTGCAGTTGCTGGGCGCGGAAGCGCAGCAGGGAGCTTTCCTGTTCGGTGCGCTTGGCGTCCGTGATGTCCTGGAAGAGCCAGCCCACGCCGAGCGGTACGGGTTCCTCCGCCAGGGGCGAGGCCAGCCGCAGGAAGCCGCTGCGCCAGCACCGGCGGGTCGGTTCGGCCTCGTCGGACCGGAGGGTGACCCACAGTTCGGCGGCGGCGGGCGGCGTGCCTTCGGCGAGGACGTGCGTCAGGGCGCTCTCCAGCTCTTCCACGCCCTGGGTCAGCAGGTCGCCCAGCGGGCGCCCCAGTACGGCCGTACGGCCCATTCCCAGGGCGCGTGCGGCGTGCGCGTTGACGACGGCGGGCCGCAGGTCGGCGTCGACCAGCACCACGCCCCAGGAGGCGTCCACGAAGAGCGCTTCGCTGAGCGCGATGGAACGTTCCAGGTCGATCTGGGTGTGCACCTCGCTGAACGCGCAGTACACGCCCGCCGCCCGGCCGTCGGGCCCGAGCACCGCGGAGGACTGGGTGCGCACCAGGACGCGGCGGCCGTCCTTGGTCAGCAGCGCGAACTCGTGGACCTGGCGCCCCGGCGACCGGGTCGCCGCCAGGAGGCGGGCCTCCACCTCGTCGGCGTCCTCCTTGCGGACCGCCCAGCCGGCCAGCCCCGGGCGGCCGACCGCCTCCCCCGCCGACCAGCCGAGGATGCGTTCCGCCTCGCGGTTCCAGTGGGTGACCGTGCCGTCCGCGCCGAAGGCGCACAGCGCGGCGTCCATCCCGTCCAGCAGGGCGGCGAGCAGGCCGGAGTCGTCGCTGTCCGGCTGCGGGTCCGGTTCCGCGTCGGGGCACTCGTCCGCGCGCGCGTCGTCCGGAGGCGGGCCGCCCCGGTCCGCGGCCCGGCCCTGACCCCCGGGCGGTACGGGCTCGAAGCGGTGCGACGAGGACGACGAGGAGGACGAAGACGAAGCAGCCACTGGCACCCCCTACGAACGCGGCCACACGTGCTGCACGCCGGATCATTCAACTGGAACGTGACGCGGACCACACCCCATTCGCCGAAATCCCGCCGCGGGAAATTCGGTTGTGCGGCCGCCGGACCGGTTCCTAGGGTGTGAGGCACACGAGAAGGGAGGTGGTTCGGCAGATGATTTCGCACCGGACGCGTGAGGTGACTGCGGGCTAGCGGCCCGTCGTCGCACTCAGTGTGCAGCGCCGGACCAGCGCAGGAAACAGCTGCGCAGCCGGCCAATCCCAAGCAGTCACCCGACCCGCGGGCTGCCGGTTCGTCCGACCGGCCCCTTCGCGCCTCAGGCGCGGGGAAGCAGCCCGCGGGTCGTCTGCGTTCACCGGCGCGTCGCATACGGCCGGAAACGGACGCCGGCCCATGACGTACGGCCGGAAACGGACGCCTGCCCGCGGCGTACGGTCAGGAACGGACACCGGCCCGCGGCATACGGCCAGAAGGGGCAACGGACGCGCCGCCGCCCCGCCGGCCTCACGGCGCCAGCCGTACGACGGACCAGCCCTCCCCGCCGCTCTCCCGCTCGTAACGCAGCCGGTCGTGCAGGCGGTTCTCCCGTCCCTGCCAGAACTCGACGGTCTCCGCGACGACCCGCACGCCGCCCCAGTGCGGCGGTGCCGGTACCTGCTCCCCTTCGGGGTAGCGGGCCGCCAGGTCGTTCCAGGCGCGCTCCAGTTCGGTGCGGGAGGCGACCGGTGCGGACTGGTCGCTGGCCCAGGCGCCGAGCTGTGAGCCGTGCGGGCGGGTGCGGAAGTACGCGGCGGTCTCGTCGCGGCCGATGCGGGCGGCCGTGCCGGTCACGATGACCTGGCGGGCGAGCGGGTGCCACGGGAAGAGCAGCGAGACGTGCGGGTTCTCCGCCAGGTCGCGGCCCTTGCGGCTGCCGTAGTTGGTGAAGAAGACGAAGCCGTGCTCGTCGAAGCGCTTGAGCAGGACGGTCCTTGAGCTGGGGCGGCCCGCGGCGTCGGCGGTCGAGACGACCATCGCGTTCGGCTCGTGCAGTCCGCTGGTGGCCGCTTCCTTGAACCAGCGCGCGAACTGGTCGTACGGGCTGGGGGCGAGTTCTGCCTCGGCGAGTCCCTCGGCGCGGTACTGCGCCCGCATGGCGGAGGGATCGAGCTGGTCCGGGGTGGGCGTGTCGGCGGAGTGCACGGCCACATCTTGCAGCATGACGGCCTGTTGGGGCAGCCGGGTGGCAGGGAAGTCTGCCCTTGGACGGCCGTGCGTAACCCTCCCGTAAGCGAAACGCCCGGTGTGCCGGATCTCACGCTTCCCGGCACGTGCCGGACCGGCCAAAATCGTGCCGCGTGCCACTGTGGCGCGGGGGCGGTGCGGGATATCGTGTCCGCCCTGAAGTGATCGAAGTGATGTGCTCCGGGCGGGAAGCCACGGGTGCCGGTCGGGTGACCAACGCCCGCGCGGGGCATGACGGGAGTGACCGGTACGGACCGCGAGCCGCTGGACGGCCGCGTAACCGGACCGGCGCCCGGACCAGCCGTCCGATGCCCTGCGCGGCCAGCGGACCCGGCGGTCCACCGGAGCCGTCCGCCGCCCGGCCGCCGTGCCGGACTCCGGACGGCGTCGGCCGCACCGCCCGACCCGACCAGCCCGACCTGACAGATCCTGCACGCACGGCATCTTGGTCATGAGCCGCATGTCGTCCACATCTTGAGGAGCCGCCTGATGTCCGACTTCGTACCCGGACTCGAAGGAGTCGTCGCGTTCGAGACGGAGATCGCCGAACCGGACAAGGAAGGCGGCGCGCTGCGGTACCGCGGTGTCGACATCGAGGACCTGGTCGGCAAGGTCTCCTTCGGGAACGTGTGGGGGCTGCTGGTCGACGGGTCGTTCAACCCAGGGCTGCCGCCGGCCGAGCCGTTCCCGATCCCGGTCCATTCCGGTGACATCCGGGTGGACGTGCAGTCCGCGCTGGCCATGCTCGCGCCGGTGTGGGGCCTGAAACCGCTGCTGGACACCGACGTGGAGACGGCCCGGGACGAGCTGGCGCGGGCGGCGGTCATGGCGCTGTCGTACGTCGCGCAGTCGGCGCGCGGGCAGGGCCTGCCGATGGTGCCGCAGAAGGAGATCGACAAGGCCGGCACGATCGTCGAGCGCTTCATGAAGCGGTGGCGCGGCGAGCCGGACCCCAAGCACGTCGCGGCGGTCGACGCGTACTGGACCTCGGCGGCCGAGCACGGCATGAACGCGTCCACGTTCACGGCGCGGGTGATCGCCTCGACCGGCGCCGACGTGGCGGCCGCGCTGTCCGGCGCGGTCGGCGCGATGTCCGGGCCGCTGCACGGCGGGGCGCCGTCCCGGGTGCTCGGCATGATCGAGGAGATCGAGCGGACGGGTGACGCGACGGCGTACGTGAAGCAGGCGCTGGACCGCGGCGAGCGGCTGATGGGCTTCGGCCACCGGGTGTACCGGGCCGAGGACCCGCGGGCCCGGGTGCTGCGGCGCACGGCCCGTGAGCTGGGCGCGCCGCGTTTCGAGGTGGCGGAGGCGCTGGAGAAGGCGGCTCTGGAGGAGCTGCACAACCGGCGTCCGGACCGGGTCCTGGCCACGAATGTGGAGTTCTGGGCGGCGATCGTCCTGGACTTCGCGGAGGTCCCGGCGCACATGTTCACGTCGATGTTCACCTGTGCCCGTACGGCGGGCTGGAGTGCGCACATCCTGGAGCAGAAGCGCACGGGCCGCCTGGTGCGGCCGTCGGCCAAGTACGTGGGTCCGGGGCCGCGGGGTCCGGAGGCGGTGGAGGGCTTCACGCTGCCCGCTTAGCGGGCCCACGGCTGTCTGCTTAGCGGGCCCACGCTGCCCGCCTGGCGAGCCCACGCTGCCTGCTTAGCGGGCCGTGCGCTCCTGGCGCCGTACGGCGTCCGCGGTGACCGGCGTGAAGAGGTTGACCAGGTTGCCGTCGGGGTCCCGGAGGAGCAGGGAGCGGTTGCCCCACGGCATGGTCGTCGGCTCCTGGACGAACTCGCAGCCGAGGGACGCCAGGCGCCGGTGTTCCGCGTCGACGTCGGCGACGCGGAATTCGGTGATCACCGTGTGGTTGGCGGCGGCCCGTGCGGTGCCTTCGCCGAACAGGGCCACCGTGCGGCTGCCGGCGACGGCCAGCGTGCAGGAGGGCGAGACCAGCTCGGCGAATTCCGGGGTCGCCCACTCGGCCCGTACGCCGGTGAGGCGCTCGTAGAACTCGACGAGGCGGGCGACGTCATCGGTGATCACGCGGATGGAGACGAAGTTCATGGCTCGGCTTTCCTGCTGAGGGAGGGGCCCGGACCGACGGGCGTCGGCGGGCGTCTCCCACGCTAGGACCAATACCGGACAGGTTCCGCCCGGTATATGCGGGAGACTTTCCGGGTGACCACATCGACCACCGCCCGCGTGCTCGCGCTGCTGGAGATCCTTCAGGGCGGCGGCATCCGCACCGTTCCCGAGCTGGCCGTCCGCCTGGGTGTCGACGAGCGCACCGTCCGCCGCTATGTCGGTCACCTGCTGGACCTGGACATCCCCGTCGACGCGGTGCGGGGGCGCCACGGCGGCTACCGGCTCGCTCCCGGCTACCGGATGCCCCCGCTGATGCTCACCGACGAGGAGGCCCTGGCCGTGCTGCTCGGCCTGCTCTCGGGGCAGCGCGGCGGGCCGGGCGCCGCCTCGGCGGCGGCCGGTGAGAGCGCCGCGGCGAAGGTGCGGCGGGTGCTGCCGGTGGCGCTGCGGCGGCGGCTCGAAGCGCTGCTGGAGACGGCCGACTTCACCGACCGGCCCCGTCCCGCCACCCCTCCGGAGGCGGCGGCGCTGCTCGAACTCGCCGAGGCGGTGCGACGGCGGCGGCCGGTGGCGTTCGCGTACACCGACCGCAAAGGGAGCGACAGTGCCCGTACGGTCCTGCCGTACGGGCTCGTGGGGCACTCCGGACGGTGGTACCTGACCGGTGCCCGCCGGGACGACGGGGAGATGCGGATCTTCCGGCTGGACCGGATGGCCTCGGTCCGCCCGCTGTCCGGTTCGTTCGATGTCCCGGACGGTTTCGATCCGGCGGCGACCGTCCTCGACCATCTCGCCCGTACGCCGTGGACCCATGACGTGTCGTTGCGCGTCCGCGGCAGCGTCGAGCACCTTCGCGGCCATCTCCCGGCCGGGATCGCCGCCCTGTCCGAGGACGGGCCGGACTGGGTGCACGTCCGTATCCGGGCCGAGCGGCTGGACTGGATTCCGCCCGTACTGGCCGCGCTGGACCGGCCGTTCGTCATCGAGCGCCCCGCGGAGCTGCGCGGTCTCGTACAGGCGCTGTCCCGCCGCCTGGACGCGTACGCCGCCGGGTCCCCCGCCGAGCCTTCCGCTGCCGACGAGCAGCCCTCCTGAGGCCCGTCAGTCCCCGTTCAGCACCGTGTCCAGGATGCGCGCCCACTGCGTCACCACGCGGTCGCGGCGGGGTTTGTCGTCGGTGAGGAGGGTGGCGAGGCCGAGGCCCCGGGACATGTCGAGGAGGCCCTGCACGGTTTCGCGGACGCCGGGCACGGACTCGTCGGCGCCGAGGAGGCCGACCGCCGTACGGTGCGCCTCGCGGCCGACGCGGGCCTCCAGGGCGGTGACGCGGTCGCGGAGCTGTTCCTCGTCGGAGGCGGCGACCCACAGGTGCAGGGCGGCGCGGAAGAGGGGGCCCGTGTAGAGGTTGACGATCTCCTCGACGACGATGCGGGTGCGGGCGGCGGAGCCGGTGGGCGGCAGGTCCTGGGCGACGGCCTGGAGCGCGCCCTGGCGTTTTTCCGCGACGTGTTCGACGGCCGCCGTGAACAGGTCCTCGCGGGTGCGGAAGTGGTGCTGGGCGGCCCCCCGCGAGACGCCCGCGCGTTCCGCGACGACGGAGACCGTGCTGCCGCTCCAGCCGCGTTCGGCGAGGCAGGAGACGGCTGCCTCCAGGAGGGCGCGGCGGGTGGCGCGGCTGCGTTCCTGCTGGGGTTCCTTGGGGCTGCGCGCGGGGGTCACCGTACCCATGACGGTTCCCTGCGCTGGAAGAAGGCGGTCATGCCCTCCCGGGCCTCCTCGGAGGCGAAGAGCCGGGCGGAGGTGTCGGCGAGGGCGGCGGTGTCGCGGTCGAAGGTGCGCAGGACCTCGGCGGTGACCAGGGCCTTGGAGGCCGCGAGGCCCTGGGGGGAGCCCTTGCGGAGGCCGGCGAGGAGTGGTGCGAGGGCGGTTCCGGTGTCGTCGGCGGCGAGGGTCACCAGGCCGGTCCGGGCCGCTTCGGCGGCGCCGAAGCGCTCGCCGGTGAGGTAGTAGCGGGCGGCGGCCCGCGGGTCCATGCGGGGCAGCAGCGGCATGGAGATGACGGCGGGGGCGAGGCCGAGGCGGGCCTCGGTGAAGGCGAAGGTGGCGTCGGGGCCCGCCACGGACAGGTCGCAGGCGCCGAGGAGGCCGAGGCCGCCGGCCCGTACGTGGCCGGTGACCTCGGCGACGACGGGCTTGGGGAGTTCGATGACGGCGCGGAGGAGGCGGGCGAGGCCGAGGGGGCCGGAGACGGCCGCCGCTTCCCCGTCCGCGGCTCCGGTGGCCTCCGCCAGGTCCGCGCCCGCGCAGAACGTCGTCCCGGTGTGTGTGAGCAGCACGGCGCGCGTGTCGGCGGACCCGGCGGCGGCCTCCAGCGCCGCGTGGAGTTCGCCGACCAGGCGCCGGGAGAGGGCGTTGCGGTTGTGCGGGGAGTCGAGGGTCAGGACGGTCACGCCCCGGTCGTGGGCGTGCCGTACCAGCGGTGCGGCATCGGGCGTGGCGTCCGGTGTGGTGCCGGGTGCGGCCTGGGGCGTGGCGTCCGGTGTGGCGTCGGTCATGAGGCCGTGGAACTCCTTTCCCTGGCGCGCAGTTCGCGTCGCAGGATCTTGCCGGTGGCGGCGCGTGGCACGGCGTCCGTGAACTCCACCCGCCGTACTTTCTTGTACGAGGCGACCTGCCCGGCAACGTACGCGAGGACGTCGTCCTCGGTGAGCCGGGCCCCCTGGTCGCCGTGCTGCCGTACGACGTACGCCTTGGGTATCTCGTTGCCGTCCGCGTCGGTGACGCCGATCACCGCGGCGTCCGCGATGCCCTCGTGGGTGAGCAGCACCGCTTCGAGGTCGGCCGGTGCGACCTGGTAGCCCTTGTATTTGATCAGTTCTTTGACGCGGTCCACGACGTACAGCCAGCCGTCGGCGTCCACCTGTCCGATGTCGCCGGTGTGCAGCCAGCCGTCGCTGTCGATCAGCGCGTCGGTCTCCGCGGGCCGTCCGAGGTAGCCCTTCATGACCTGCGGGCCACGGATGAGGATCTCGCCGCTCTCGCCGGTGCCGAGGTCCTTGTCGGCGTCCGTGCAGCGGATGCGCATCTCGGTGCCGGGCAGGAGTTTGCCGACCGTGCCGGGCGGCGGGTGCACGGCGCCGCGGGGGACGGCGTGGGTGCCGGGCGAGAGTTCGGTCATGCCGTACGCCTGCATGACGTGCGGGATGCCGAGGCGGCGGGCGCAGGCGTCGGCGAGCCGGGCGTCGAGCGGGGCCGCGGCGCTGACGACGTAGTCGAGCGAGGACAGGTCGTACTGGGCGACGGCCGGGTGCTTGGCGAGGGCCAGGACGATGGGCGGGGCCACGTAGACGGCGTTGACCCGGTACTTCTCGATGGTGCGCAGGAAGTGTTCGAGGTCGAAGCGGGGCAGCACGACGACGGTGGAGCCGTTGCGCAGCGGGGCGTTCATCAGGGCGGTCAGGCCGTAGATGTGGAAGAAGGGCAGGACGGCCAGGACGCGGTCGCCGGGGCCGCTGGTGATCAGCTCGTTGAGCTGGACGAGGTTGGTGGCGACGGAGCGGTGGGTGAGCATGACGCCCTTGGGCGAGCCGGTGGTGCCGGAGGAGTACGGCAGGACGGCGACGTCCTGGGCGGGGTCGACGGGTACGGACGGTTCGGGCGCGGTGGAGGTGATCATGTCGCGTACGGAGCGGTGCCCGACGGCGCCGTCGCAGACGAACACCTCGGTGATGCCGCCCACCTGTTCGGCGGCGCTGCGGGCCGTCTCCAGCAGCGGGGAGACGGTGACGATCCAGTTGGCCCCGGAGTCGCGCAGCTGCTGGGCGAACTCGCCCGCGGTGGACAGCGGGTGGACGGTGGTGACGGCCGCGCCGCAGCGGGAGGCGGCGTAGCAGACGGCCGGGTAGACGATGGTGTTGGGGCTGTGCAGGGCGAGCACGTCGCCGCGGCGGACGCCGGCGTCGGCCAGGGCCGCCGCGATGCGGCGGGTGGCGCCGTCGAGTTCGGCGTAGCTGACCGTGGTGCCGTCCTGGCCGTCGATCAGGGCGGGCAGCGCGGCGTGCTCGGTGGCCGAACGTCCCAGTACGGCTTCGTGGATCGGCAGGTCGACGGGTGCGACATCGGCGTACTGACTGTGAAAGACCATGGCCATCCCCTCAGCAGCGGCGCTCGTCCGTGCCGGTCCCGGTCGCGGGCGGGCTCCTGTCCGTGTGCGTGCAGCATCGCGGTTGCCGGTGCGGTTGTCAGTACGGCGACCGCGATGCCGGTGCGGCCGGTCAGTACGACTTGGGCAGTCCGAGGCTCTGGTGGGAGACGTAGTTGAGGATCATTTCCCGGCTGACCGGTGCGATGCGGGCGACGCGGGCCGCGGTGATCAGGGTGGCGAGGCCGTACTCGTGGGTCAGGCCGTTGCCGCCGAGGGTGTGCACCGCCTGGTCCACGGCTTTCACGGCGGCTTCGGCCGCCGCGTATTTGGCCATGTTGGCGGCCTCGCCGGCGCCCAGGTCGTCGCCCGCGTCGTACAGGTGGGCGGCTTTCTGCATCATCAGGCGGGCGAGTTCCAGTTCGATGTGGACCTGGGCGAGGGGGTGGGCGACGGCCTGGTGGGCGCCGATGGGTTCCTTCCAGACCTGGCGGGTACGGGCGTAGTCGACGGCGCGGTCCACCGCGTAGCGGCCCATGCCGAGGGCGAACGCGGCGGTCATGATGCGTTCGGGGTTGAGCCCGGCGAAGAGCTGGAGCAGTCCGGCGTCCTCGTCTCCGACCAGGGCTTCGGCGGGCAGCCGTACGTCGTCCAGCGTCAGTTCGAACTGTTTCTCCGGTGCGGCCAGTTCCATGGAGATCTGGCTGCGTCCAAACCCGGGGGCGTCGCGGGGGACGATGAACAGGCAGGGCTTGAGCTTGCCGGTGCGGGCGTCCTCGGTGCGGCCGACGATGAGGGTGGCCTCGGCGATGTCCACGCCCGATATGAAGACCTTGCGTCCGTTGAGGACCCATTCGCCGGTGGCCGGGTCGCGGCGGGCGGTGGTGGTGATGCGGTGCGAGTTGGATCCGGCGTCCGGTTCGGTGATGCCGAAGGCCATCTTGCGGGAGCCGTCGGAGAGTCCGGGCAGCCAGGTGCGCTTCTGTTCCTCGGTGCCGAAGCGGGCGATGACGGTGCCGCAGATGGCGGGTGAGACGACGAGCATGAGCAGGGGGCAGCCGGCCGCGCCCAGCTCTTCGAGCACGATGGAGAGTTCGGCGATGCCGCCGCCTCCGCCGCCGTACTCCTCGGGGAGGTTCACGCCGAGGTAGCCCAGCTCGGCGGCTTCGGCCCAGAGGTCGTCGGTGTGCTTGCCCTCGGCGACGACGCGGGCGAAGTACTCGCGTCCGTAGCGCTTGCCGAGTGCGGCGACCGCTTCGCGCAGCGCGCGGTGTTCGGAGGTTTCGATCACGGGGTTGCTCACGGGGACTCCTTCAGGGGGAGGAGGGCGTCGGCGCCGGTCTCTCACCCGGTGACGACGGCCAGCGGCGTGCCGACCTCGACCTGCTGGCCCGCCTTGACGTGCAGGGCGGTCAGCGTGCCGGTGGCGGGCGCGGTGATCTTGTGTTCCATCTTCATCGCCTCCAGCCAGAGCAGCGGGGCCCCGGCTTCGACGCGGTCGCCCTCGGCCAGGCCGTCGGCCACCCGGACGACCGTGCCGGGCATGGGGGCGAGCAGCGAGCCGGGTTCCGTGCGGGCGCTGGGGTCGGGGAAGCGGGGCAGGGCGGTGAGGGTGCGGGAGCCGGCGGCGGAGTCGACGAAGATCCGGTCGCCGTGGCGGGTGACGGTGAACTCGCGGCGTACGCCGTCGATTTCGAGGACGGCATGGCCGGGCGAGGCCGCCAGCAGCCGTACGCCGGGGAAGTCCTCGGCGTGCAGGCCGTCGCGGCCGAGGCGGTAGCGGATCTCACGCTCGGCGCCGCCGCAGGCGTACGTCTTGCTCTGCGGCTGCGACGGTACGTTGCGGAAGCCGCCGAAGCGGGACCGGCCGTGGGTGTCGGCGAGGGCGGCGGCCAGCGCGCACAGGGCGGTGGCCGGGTCGTCGGGGGCCGCCGTGAGTGCGTCGAGGTGGCGGTCGTAGAAGCCGGTGTCCAGGCCGGTGGCGGTGGCGAACTCGGGGTGGCGCAGGGACCGTACGAGCAGGTCGCGGTTGGTGACCGGGCCGTGTACGCGGGCCCGTTCCAGGGCGCCCGCCAGTTTGCGTACGGCTTCGGCGCGGCCCGGCGCCCAGGCGATGACCTTGGCGAGCATCGGGTCGTAGTGGACGCCGATGACGGAGCCGTCGGCCACGCCGGAGTCGAGGCGGACGCCGTCGGGTACGGAGAGGTGGTGCAGGGTGCCGGTCTGCGGCTGCCAGTCCGCCGCCGGGTCCTCCGCGTACAGCCGGGCCTCCACGGCGTGGCCGCGCGGTGCGGGTGGCCCGTCCGGCAGGGGTTCGCCCTCGGCGACCCGCAGTTGGAGGGCGACGAGGTCGACGCCGTACACGGCCTCGGTGACGGGGTGCTCGACCTGGAGGCGGGTGTTCATCTCCAGGAAGTGGGCGTGGCCGGTGGCCGAGACGAGGAATTCGACGGTGCCCGCGCCGCGGTAGCCGATGGTGCGGGTGGCGTCGGCGGCCGCCGTGTGCAGGGTGGCGCGCAGTTCGTCGGAGAGGCCGGGTGCGGGGGCTTCCTCGATGACCTTCTGGTGGCGGCGCTGGAGGGAGCAGTCGCGGGTGCCGAGCGTCCATACGGTGCCGTGCGCGTCGGCGAGGACCTGGACCTCGACGTGCCGGCCGCCGACGACGTACGGCTCGGCGAAGACCTCGCCGTCGCCGAAGGCCGCGGCGGCCTCGGCCCGCGCCGCCGCCAGCTCGCCCGGCAGGTCGGCCAGTTTCCGTACGACGCGCATCCCGCGCCCGCCGCCGCCCGCCGCCGCCTTCACCAGCAGGGGCAGGTCGGCGTCGGTGGCCCGGCCGGGGTCGACGGGGGCGAGCAGCGGTACCCCGGCCGCCGCCATCAGTTCCTTGGCGCGCGTCTTGGAGGCCATCGACTCGATGGCGGCGGGCGGCGGTCCGACCCAGGTCAGGCCCGCGTCGGTGACGGCCGCCGCGAATCCGGCGTTCTCGGAGAGGAAGCCGTAGCCGGGGTGGACGGCGTCGGCTCCGGCGGCGTGCGCGGCCTTCACGATCAGGTCGCCGCGCAGATAGGTGTCGGCGGGGGCGTCGCCCGGGAGGCGTACGGCGGCGTCGGCCTCGCGGACGTGCGGCGCGTCGGCGTCCGCGTCGGAGTACACGGCCACCGTCGCGATGCCCAGCTCCCGGCAGGTGCGGAAGACGCGGCGGGCGATCTCGCCACGGTTGGCGACGAGGAGGGAAGAGATCACTGGTTCCTCACATCCGGAAGACGCCGAAGCCGCCGCGCGCGCCCTCGACGGGGGCGGTGTGCAGGGCGGACAGGCACAGGCCGAGGACGGTTCGGGTGTCGCGCGGGTCGATGACGCCGTCGTCGTACAGGCGCCCGGACAGGAACATCGGCAGCGACTCGGACTCGATCTGCTGCTCGACCATGGCGCGCAGTCCGGCGTCGGCTTCGTCGTCGTACGGCTGCCCCTTGGCGGCGGCGGAGGCGCGGGCGACGATCGACAGCACCCCGGCGAGCTGCTGCGGGCCCATGACGGCGGACTTGGCGCTGGGCCAGGCGAACAGGAAGCGCGGGTCGTAGGCGCGGCCGCACATGCCGTAGTGCCCGGCGCCGTACGAGGCGCCCATGAGGACGGACAGGTGCGGTACGCGGGAGTTGGAGACCGCGTTGATCATCATGGCGCCGTGTTTGATGATGCCGCCCTGCTCGTACTCCTTGCCGACCATGTAGCCGGTGGTGTTGTGCAGGAAGAGCAGCGGGATGTCGCGCTGGTTGGCGAGCTGGATGAACTGGGCGGCCTTCTGCGACTCCGCGCTGAACAGCACGCCCTGCGCGTTGGCGAGGACGCCGACCGGGTAGCCGTGCAGCTCGGCCCAGCCGGTCGTGAGCGAAGGCCCGTACAGCGGCTTGAACTCGTCGAAGTCCGAGCCGTCCACGATGCGGGCGATGACCTCGCGCGGGTCGAAGGGGGCCTTGAGGTCGCCGGGGACGATGCCGAGGAGTTCGTCCTCGTCGTACTCGGGGGGCGCGGCGGGTGCCGGATCGGTGTGGGCCTTCTGCCAGTTCAGGCGGGCGACGACGCGGCGGGCCCGGCGCAGCGCGTCCGGCTCGTCCAGGGCGAAGTGGTCGGCGAGGCCGGAGGTGCGGGCGTGCATCTCGGCGCCGCCCAGCGACTCGTCGTCGCTCTCCTCGCCGGTGGCCATCTTGACCAGCGGCGGCCCGCCGAGGAAGACCTTCGCCCGCTCCCTGACCATGATCACGTGGTCGGACATGCCGGGGATGTACGCGCCGCCGGCGGTGGAGTTGCCGAAGACCACGGCGACGGTGGGGATGCCCGCGGCGGAGAGCCGGGTGATGTCCTTGAACAGGGCGCCGCCCGGGATGAAGATCTCCTTCTGGCTGGGCAGGTCCGCGCCGCCGGACTCCACCAGCGACACGACGGGCAGCCGGTTGGCGAAGGCGATCTCGTTGGCGCGCAGGGCCTTCTTCAGCGTCCAGGGGTTGGAGGCGCCGCCGCGTACGGTCGGGTCATTGGCGGTGACCAGGCATTCCACGCCCTCGATGACGCCGATGCCGGTGACCAGGGACGCGCCCACCGGGTAGTCGCTGCCCCAGGCGGCCAGCGGCGACAGTTCCAGGAACGGCGTGTCCGGGTCGAGGAGCAGCTCGATGCGCTCGCGGGCGAGCAGCTTGCCGCGCTTGCGGTGCCGCTCGACGTACTTCGCGCCGCCCCCGCCGAGGGCCTTGGCGTGTTCCTCGTCGATCTCCGCCAGCCTGGCGAGCATCGCCTCGCGGTTCGCCGCGTACTCGGGCCCTGTCGGGTCCAGCCGGCTGCCGAGCACGGTCACAGCAACACCTCCGGTATGTCCAGGTGGCGGGCGCGCAGCCACTCCCCCACGGCCTTGGCCTGCGGGTCGAAGCGGGCCTGCGCGGCGACGCCCGCGCCGAGCAGGCCGTCGATCACGAAGTTGAGGGAACGCAGGCGGGGCAGGACGTGGCGGGTGACGGGCAGCTCCGCCGTCTCCGGGAGCAGTTCGCGCAGCCGGTCGGCGGTCAGTTCGTGCGCCAGCCACCGCCAGGCCGCGTCCGTCCGGGCCCACACGCCGACGTTCGCCGAGCCGCCCTTGTCGCCGCTGCGGGCACCGGCCACCAGGCCGAGGGGTGCGCGGCGCAACCTGCCGTCATGGGCGAGGGGTTCGGGGAGGGCGGGCTCGGCGAGCGGCGTCAGCTCACGGGTCTCCGTGGGCGGCGGCACGTCGACGCGGCTGCCGTCCGGGAGGACGGCGGTGTGCGGCACGTCCGCCGCGTCCGCGAACTCCGCCTCGAAGACGCCGTACGGATCGCCCTTGCCCGGCGGCGCCGTCACATGGAACCCGGGGATGCTGCCGAGCGCCAGCTCGACCGCCGCCCCGCTGACCACCCGGCCCACCGCGTCCTGGTCGGCGTCCCGCACCACCAGCCGCAGCAGGGCGCTCGCCTCCTCCTCGACGGCGGCGTCCGCGTGGTCGGTGCGGGCCAGCGTCCAGTCCACGGTCGCCGGGCGGCGCTTCGCCGCGTCGAAGGCCGCCTCCATCTGCGTCCGTACGAGGGCGGCCTTGGCCTCGATGTCGAGGCCGGTCAGCACGAACGTCACCGCGTTGCGCCAGCCGCCGAGACGGGTCAGGCCCACCTTCAGCGTCGGCGGCGGCGCCTCACCGCGCACGCCGTCGATACGCACCCGGTCCGGGCCGTCCTGCGTGAGGCGTACGGTGTCCAGCCGCGCGGTCACGTCCGGGCCCGGGTAGCGGGCTCCGGCCGTCTCGTAGAGGAGCTGGGCGGTGACGGTACCGGTGGTCACCGCGCCGCCCGTACCGGGGTGTTTGGTGATCACCGAGGTGCCGTCGGCGGCGATCTCGGCGAGCGGGAAGCCGGGGCGGCGCAGGTCGTGGGCGGCGAAGTCGCGGGCGGCGAAGAAGGAGTAGTTGCCGCCGGTGGCCTGGGTGCCGCACTCCAGGACGTGGCCCGCGACGACCGCGCCCGCCAGCCGGTCGTGATCGGTGGGCACCCAGCCGAAATGGGCCGCTGCCGCGCCGCTGACCAGCGCGGCATCCGTGACCCGGCCGGTGACGACCACATCGGCGCCCGCCCGGAGACACGCGGCGATGCCTCCGCCGCCCAGGTAGGCGTTGGCGGTCAGCACGCCCTCGCGCCCCCCGTACCGGGGCAGCAGGTCGTCACCCTCCACATGCGCCACCCGCACCGCCACGCCGACCCGCGCCGCCAGCTCCCGTACGGCGTCGGCCAGCCCGGCGGGGTTGAGGCCACCGGCGTTGGCGACGATCCGCACGCCGCGCTCGACGGCCAGGCCGAGGCTCTCCTCCAGCTGCCGCAGGAAGGTTTTCGCGTAGCCGCGTGCGGGGTCCTTGAGCCGGTCGCGGCCCAGGATGAGCATGGTCAGCTCGGCGAGGTAGTCGCCGGTCAGGACGTCCAGCGGGCCGCCGGTGAGCATGTCGCGTACGGCGTCGAAGCGGTCGCCGTAGAAGCCGGAGGCGTTGCCGACGCGCAGCACGTCGCCGCCGGTCACCGGGCACCCTCCCGGCCGCCGCTGCCGCCCGGCTCGCGGCCCCTGCCCGGCGGGCCGGCGAACGCCTGGGCGATGCCCAGCCACCGGTCGGCGTCCGGCCCGTCGGCCCGTACGTCCACGTCGTCGCGGTGGGCGCGCTGGGTCACCAGCAGACAGAAGCCGAGGGCGTCACCGGTCACCCGCTGCGCCGCGTCCTCCGGGCCGTACGCCCAGGTGCCGCCGCCCGGGGCGCGCAGCTCGACGCGGAACTCCTCCTCCGGCGCGGACAGGCCGTGTGCCGCGTACGCGAAGTTCCGCGCCCGCACGCCGATGCGGGCCACGTGCCGCAGCCGGACGGTCGGTTCGCGCGTCACACCGAGCGCGTCGGCGATGTCCTGGCCGTGCGCCCAGGTCTCCATCAGCCGCCCGGTCGCCACGGAGGGGACGCTCATCGGCGGCCCGTACCACGGCAGTTTCTCCCCGGCGGGCCGCGCGGCGAGCACGTTCTGCAACTCGGCCCGGCCCTCCCGCCAGCGCGTCAGCAACTGGGCGGGCGCCGCCCGCGCCTCCTCCTCCGCGCCTTCGTCGACGAACGTCGCGGGCGAGGCGAGGGCCCGCCGCACCGCCTCCTGGAAGGCGCCGGGGCCCGTCGCGGACAGCAGCACCTGCCGGTCGGTCCAGGCCAGGTGCCCGATCTGGTGGGCGACGGTCCAGCGCTCGGCCGGTGTCGGCAGCGCCCACCGCTCCGGCGCCAGGCCCGCGACGAGCACGTCGAGCGCGTACCCTTCGTCCCTCAGATCCGCCAGTACGGCATCGGCGTCGGACACGCGGCACTCCCCTCGTCGGCCATCTGCCGCGCGGGCAGGGCACATTGACTCATGCGGTGCGGTTTCCGAGCGTGACAGCGCGGAGGAAAACAATCAAGCACGCATGCATGATTTTCTGAAGGGGGTGGGCGGGGGCCGGGGTCCATCGGCGGCGAAGGGGGTGTCTGCGAGCCCGATGCCCGCAGATGCCCGCGGATGCCCCTACGCGTACAGACCGAGAGTGTCGGCCACGTCGCGCAGGCACTCCTCGAAGACGGGCTCCAGGTCGGAGTAGGCGAAGTCCAGTTGGTGCAGGACTTCCATGCACAGCAGGCCGTACAGCCTGGTCCAGCAGGTCAGGAAGACGTGCGCGGCTTCGGGCGGCAGGCGCCCGTCGAGGGTGGCCGAATAGACGGCCAGTTGCTCGCGCAGCGACGCGGGCAGACCGGCCGGATCGGGCACCGGGAACGGCCGCGTCTCCCACAGCTCGACCGTCAGATCCAGCAGGACCTGCTCGAAACGCTCCCCGGCCCGGCGACGCGCCGAGTCCGGCTGCCGGTTCGCCGGGGTGATCGGACTGGCGAAGATCCAGCCGAACTCGGCGGGATGGGCGCTCGCCCAGGCGCGCATGGCCCGGCAGGCCGCGAGGATGCGCTCGCCGACCGGCGCGCCGGTGTGGGCGTCACGGGCCTGCTCCATGGCGGCGGCCAACTCGCGGAAGAAGTCCGCGGTCACCGCGCCGACCAGCTCGCCGTATCCCGCGTAGTAGTGGTACAGGGCCGGGCCGCTCATACCCACCTGCCTGGCGACCGCGTTGATGGTCACCGCGGCCGATCCCTGCTCGACCAGGAGCTTGCGCGCGGCCCCGTGAATCTCCTCAAGGGTCGCCCGGCGCAGCCTCTCCCGCCTGCTGCTGGTCCCTGCGGACATCGCCCGTCACCCCTCTTGTCGCTCCGTCAGCACCGTTGACATCCTAGGGCATCTATGTTTCCTTAATGCCTCTAAGTGACCTTAGTAGCTCTAGGTGCGGGCGCGGAGGACCGGCGCCCGCCCGGCACGCACTCGGCGCACACCGGCACCCAGCAACCACGGAGGAGACCGGACGATGAAGGCGATCATTGTGGGCGGTGGCATCGGCGGGCTGACCGCGGCTGCCGCTTTCCATCAGCGTGGCTGGCGGGTGGAGGTCCTCGAACGCGCTCCGGAGTTCACCGAGATCGGTGCGGGAGTGTCGATCCAGCCCAACGGTTTACGCGCGCTGGACACGCTGGGCCTCGGCGATCTCCTGCGCTCCGGCGGACTGTCCGATCCGCCCGCGGGTATCCGCCGCGCGAACGGGGGCTGGCTGATCCGCAACGACATCGACGGCCTGAAACGCCGCTTCGGCCAGTGGGTGACCGTACACCGGGCCGCTCTGATCGACCTCCTGCGCGCGGCCGTGCCCGCGGAGGCGCTGCGGCCCGGCACCGCGGTGCACCAGGTGCGGCCCGACGGCACGGTCCGCCACAGCGGCGGCACCTCCACCGCGGATCTCGTGGTGGGCGCCGACGGCGTGCACAGCGTGACGCGGCGTTCCCTCTGGCCCCATCTCCCCGGGCCGCGCTACGTCGGCTACACCACCTGGCGCTTCATCGCGCCGCCCCAACCCGTCGAGGGGAGCGTGGAATCGTGGGGCCGGGGCGAACGATTCGGGCATGTGCCGATGCCGGACGGCCGCGTCTACTGCTACCTGCTGGCCAACGCCCCGATCGGCTCCCGCATCCACCTGGTCCGGCTGCGCGAACGCTTCGCGCACTGGCACGGCCCCATCCCCGCACTCCTGAACACCGCAGACGCGGACGCGGTGTTGCAGCACGACACCTACGAGCTGCCGGAGCTGCCCGCCTACGTCTCCGGACAGGTCGCGGTCCTCGGGGACGCCGCGCACGCCATGACCCCCAACCTGGGGCAGGGCGCCTGCCAGGCACTTGAGGACGCGGTCACCCTCGCCGCGGCAGCGGACACCCTCGGCGTACGTGCGGGGCTGGAGGAATACGACCGCGTGCGCAGACCGCGCACCCAGATGATCACCCGCCGCTCCCGGCAGGCCGGCGCTCCCGCGCACTGGACGTCCCCGCCACTGACCGCCCTGCGCGACGTGGCCCTCCCCCTCCTGCCCACATCCCTCTTCAACCGCTCCATCACCCCCGCCTACACCTGGACGCCCTGAGGCCCCTCACCCACGTGCCCCCGTCCGTGCCCCCACCCGCCCGACTCCGCGACAGCGCGTCACTTCCGGGAAACCACCGACCCCCAAGAGGCCAGCCCATGCACATGCCCCTCCCGCGCATCCTGATCATCCTCGTCGGAGTGATCACCACGGTCAGCGCCGTACTCGCCGATCTCGTCGTCCCCGGCCTGGCGGCCCAGCACGCCTTCAACCCCGGCTGGCCACCCCA
Source organism: Streptomyces sp. CB02923 (assembly GCF_001905005.1). Taxonomy (GTDB): domain Bacteria; phylum Actinomycetota; class Actinomycetes; order Streptomycetales; family Streptomycetaceae; genus Streptomyces. Next base: position 1,242,788 of record NZ_LWKZ01000001.1, read on the forward strand.
CGCCAAGTTCCACGACGCCCAGTACATGCTGATGACGGTGCTCCTCGGCCTCCTCGGCCTGACCCTCGCCCTGCGGCGGGGCCGCAACCTCCGCGGCCGGCTGCTGTGCGCCGCCGCGCTCCTGGCCGTCCCCTGGCTCGGCATGATCGGCGCACTCCTGTTCCCCGGCACCGCCACCTACGACCCGGAGTTCGCCGGCCGGACCCTCTTCGTCCTCGGCATGCACGGCCAGGTCTTCATGGCCGCCGTCCTGACCCTGACCCTGCTCGTGGCGACAGCGGCAACACTGCGCACGTCCCCGTCCCCCGCCACCTGACGACAAGCCGTCAGCTCTTCCCGCCCCCGCTCGTGCTCCGTACGGCGCCGACGCTCGCCAGGACCACCAGTCCGATCGCGACCGTCTCGGCCCAGCCCAGTGACTGGTGGAGGACCAGGAATCCGGCCAGTGCCCCGGCGGCGGGCTCCAGGCTCATCATCACGGCGAAGCCGGAGGCCGGGAGTTTGCGCAGGGCGAGGAGTTCGAGGGTGTACGGCGTGACCGAGGACAGCAGGGCGACGGCGGCGCCCAGCCCGATCGTGACCGGGTCCAGCAGGGCCGTGCCCGCGATGGCGATGCCCAGCGGAAGGCTCAGTACGGCCGCCACCGACATCGCCAGGGCCAGCCCGTCCGCCTGCGGGAAGCGCTGCCCGGCGCGGGACGACAGGAGGATGTACGCGGCCCACAGGGCGCCCGCCGCCAGGGCCAGCCCGGCGCCGAGCGGGTCCAGCCCGTCGAAGCCCTCCCGGCCGAGCAGGGCCACGCCGCCCAGCGCGAGCGACGCCCACAGCAGGCTCAGCGCCCGCCGTGCGGTGACCACCGACAGGACCAGCGGGCCCATGAACTCCAGCGTGACGGCGGCGCCGAGCGGGATGCGGTCGATCGCCTCGTAGAAGAGCGAGTTCATGGCGACCAGGGCGACGCCGAAGGCGAGGACCGTGGCCCAGTCGCCGCGGGTGTGGCCGCGCATCCGCGGGCGGCAGACGGTCATCAGGACGAGCGCGGCGACGACCAGCCGGAGGGTGACCACACCGAGCGCACCGGCCCGCGGGAAGAGGAGCACGGCGACCGAGGCGCCGAACTGCAGCGAGATGATGCCGCCGATGACCAGCGCCACGGACGTCAGGCGACCGCCCGCGGCCGCGTCCCGCTCGGCGGCTCGGACCTCGGGGGAGGCCGGGACCGGCCCGGGGGACGGTACCGGCTCCGGGACCGGGGGTGCGGGCGGCAGGCTGCTGGACTCGTGGCGCGATTCGTTCACACGCCCACGCTACGGCCCGCCTTCCCCGCCGTGAAATGCCTGTTCACTTGCCGTTATGCCCGGTGGGCATAACGACCGGAATGAGACACTCCGCGCCCTCGCCCCCGCTCCTTCACCCCCGCCTTCATCCCCGCCTTCATCCCCGCGGCGGCAGCGCCTCGGCCAGCACCTCGGCCAGGTGCCGGGCGCGCCGGTCGGTGAGCTGGCCGATCTGGGTGCGGCAGGAGAAGCCGTCCGCGAGCACCTCGGTGCCGGGCTCCGCCTCCCGTACGGACGGCAGGAGCTGCTCCTCCGCGCAGGCCACCGACACCTCGTAGTGGCCGCGCTCGAAGCCGAAGTTCCCGGCCAGGCCGCAGCAGCCGCCGCTCAGTCCGCCCGCCAGCCCGGCCCGTGCGCGCAGGCGCTGCTCGGCCGCTTCGCCGAGTACGGCGTGCTGGTGGCAGTGGGTCTGCCCGACGGCCGGGCGGTCGACGCGCGGCGGCTCCCAGCCGGGTGCCTGTTCCTCCAGGGTCTGGGCGAAGGTGCGGACGGACGCGGCCAGGCGCGCGGCGCGCGGGTCGTCGGAGAGCAGTTCGGGCAGGTCCGTGCGGAGGGCCGCCGCGCAGCTCGGTTCGAGGACGGTCAGCGGGGTGCCGTCCGTGAGCAGCGGGTCGAGGGCGTCCAGCGTGCGGCGCATGACCGTGCGTGCCTGGTCGAGCTGGCCGGTCGAGACCCAGGTCAGGCCGCAGCACAGCGGTTTACGGGGGCGGCCCGCCGCGGGCAGGCGCACGGCGAGTCCGGCGCTCTCCAGGACGTGGACGGCGGCGCGGCCCACCTCGGGGGCGAGGTAGTTGGTGAAGGTGTCCGGCCACAGGAGGACCGGGGGCGCGTCGGCCGCTCCGGCCCCGGAAGGCGCTCCTGCCCCGGAGTGCGCCCCTTCCCCGTCGGCCGCCCCTCCCCCGGTGGGCGCCCCGGTGGACGCCCACCGGGGCGCCCACCGGGGCGCCCCGGTGGACGCCCGCTTCGCCCACCACCGTACGAACGGCTCGGCGGCCAGCTCCGGGATCGCCCGCTGCGGCGCGATGCCGCCGAGGCGCTTGCCCGCTCCGGCCAGCGGCGTCCGGGCCAGGGCGTTGAGCAGCGGCGCGACCGGGGCCGCGGCACGCAGCCAGCGCGGCAGGCGGCCCATCGAGTAGTGCGCGGCGGGCCGCAGCCGCCCCGCGTAGTGGTGGTGCAGGAACTCGGCCTTGTACGTGGCCATGTCCACGCCCACCGGGCAGTCGCTGCGGCAGCCCTTGCAGGACAGGCACAGGTCCAGGGCGTCCCGTACCTCCTCCGACCGCCAGCCGTCGGTGACCACCTCGCCCGCCAGCATCTCGTGCAGCAGCCGGGCGCGGCCGCGGGTGGAGTGCCGTTCCTCGCCGGTGGCGCGGTACGACGGGCACATGACGGCCGAGGTGCCCGGGGCGGTGGTGCGGCACTTGGCGACGCCGACGCAGCGCCGTACGGCCGCCGAGAAGTCACCGCCGTCGTGCGGGTAGCCGAATTCCACGTCCACCGGGCGCTCCGGCAGCGGCGCGAAGCGCAGGTTCTCGTCCATCCGGTCCGGCCGGACGAGCATTCCGGGGTTCAGGCCGCCCGCCGGGTCCCACAGGTCCTTGAAGCGTTCGAAGAGGCCGACGAGTTCGGTGCCGTACATCTTGGGCAGCAGTTCGGCGCGTGCCTGTCCGTCGCCGTGCTCGCCGGAGAGCGACCCGCCGTGGGCGACGACCAGGTCGCCCAGGTCGCAGGAGAATTCACGGAACCGGCGGATGCCGGGGGCGGTCAGCAGGTCGAAGTCGATACGGACGTGGATGCAGCCGTCGCCGAAGTGCCCGTACGGTGTGCCGCGCAGGCCGTACTGGCCCAGCAGCTCGCGGAAGTCCCGCAGGTAGGCGCCGAGCCGCGCGGGCGGCACCGCGCAGTCCTCCCAGCCGGGCCACGCCTCGGAGCCGTCGGGCATCCGGGTCGCGGTCCCGGACGCGTCCTCGCGCACCCGCCACAGGGCGCGCTGCCGCGCCGGGTCGGTGACGACGGTGTGGTCGGTCGTGGACGCGCCGCGGCACAGCTCCTCGGCGCGCGCCAGCGCCTCGGCGGGCGTGCCGCCGCCCATCTCGACGAACAGCCAGGCGCCGCCCTTGGGCAGGCCCGCCGCGTTGCCCACGAGGTCGGCCGCCATGCCCTCGACGGTCAACGGCCGGTACGGAAGCAACGTGTGCGCCGCCTCGGCCGCCGCGCTCTCGTCCACGTATCCGAGTACCGCCAGCACCTTGGCGGCGGGCGGCCTGACCAGCCCGACGGTGGCCTCGGTCAGCACACCGAGGGTGCCCTCGCTGCCGGTGAGCGCCCGCGCGAGGTCGGTGCCCTGCTCGGGGAGCAGGGCGTCCAGCGCGTAGCCGGAGATGCGGCGCGGGAGCTCCGGGTAACCGGTGCGCAGCAGCGCCAAGTCTCCGTCCACGAGCGTCCGTACGCCGTCCCGCAGGCGCTGCGGTAGCGCGTCCAGTGCCGCCGCGCCCCGCCCGGCGCGCAGCCGCTCGCCCCCGTACGTCAGCACCTCCAGCTCGCGCACGCTGTCGGCGGTCGTGCCCCACGCCACCGAGTGCGAGCCGCAGGAGTTGTTGCCGATCATGCCGCCGAGGGTGCAGCGGCTGTGCGTGGACGGGTCGGGCCCGAAGGTCAGGCCGTGCGCGCCGGCTGCCGCCCGCAGGTCGTCCAGCACCACGCCCGGCTGGACGACGGCCGTACCGGCCTCGGCGTCCAGCGCCACGATCCGCCGCAGGTGCCGGGTGAAGTCCAGCACCACGCCGACACCGGTGGCCTGCCCGGCGATGCTCGTCCCGCCGCCGCGCGGCACCACCGGCACGCCCCGCTCACGGCACACCCGCAGTACGGCGGCGACGTCCTCCTCGTCCCGTGGGGCGACCACCGCCCGCGGCACCCGGCGGTAGTTGGACGCGTCCATCGTCATCAGCGCCCGGTCCCCGGCGGCGGACGAGACCTCGCCGCGCACGGCGTCCGCCAACTCCCGGGCCAGTTCCCGCGCCCCGTCCGGCGCCCCGCCCGGTTTCCCGCTCCGCATCCCGCGTGTCCTCGTACGATCAGCCATGCCCCCAGCCTGCCCACTCGGCCGGGGGCGCTCCCTCCCGTTCGCCCGCTCTGTGCCCGGCTACGCCCGGAACAGGTGCTCCGGGTCGTACGCCGCCTTGGCAGCGGCCAGCCGCCGGTACAGGTCCTCCTCGTACGCGTCGGCCACCGCGTCACCGTGATCACCGAACAGGAAGTTGACGCTGCGGCCGACCGCCCTGGACGCCAGTGCCGCGCGTACCTCCGCGTGCAGGGTCCGTGCGGTCCCGATGTCCGAGCCGTCCAGTGGGGACAGCAGGCGCAGCAGGTAGCGCGCGTCGCGGTGGCCGACGGAGCCGCCGCCGGTGGTGAGGGCGCCGCCGAGGTGGTTGAGCTGCACCACGGTCATCAGCGGGGCGTCCGGGCCGGTCAGTGCGGTGACCTTGCGCAGTTCCGCCGCGTCCAGGCCGCTGAGGAGGACGCTGTCGCCGTCGTAGGAGTGAGGCGTGTCCGGGTCTTGGTGGATGGTGTGCGCCTCGGTGTACGGCATGTCGTGCAGCGTGTCGGCCACCCGCGGCCCGACCGCGCGCAGCGGCGCGACCAGCCGCTCGCCGTCTTCCGCCGTCCCCGTGTACGCGATCCGGATCTGCGCGAGGTAGCGCCCGCGCAGGTGGCCGGGCACCACCGGGATGTCCGGGTACGCGATCAGGCCGACCGACGAGGTCAGCGTGTCGGGCAGATCCTCGGTCCAGGCCAGGTACGCGGCCAGCGCCTCGTCCATCAGGTCGCCGCCGAAGACCAGTTGCCCGCCGTACACCCGCTCCACGGGCACCAGCCCGAACTCCAGGGCGGTCACCACGCCCAGCCCGTGCCCGCCGCCGAGCAGCGCCCGGAACAGACCGGCGTCGCGTTCCGCCGTGACCTGGCGCAACTCGCCGTCCGCGGTGACGACTTCGACCAGCCGGACGCGGTCCGACGCGTAGCCGAACTCCCGGCCCAGGATGCCCAGTCCGCCGCCGAGCGTGTAGCCCACGACCCCCACGCCGGGCGACGACCCGTTCACCGGCGCCAGCCCGTACGGCGCGGCCTCCTCGATCACTTCGGCCCAGAGCGCGCCCGCCCCGGCCCGCGCGGTGCGCGCCCCGGCGTCGATCCGCACCCCGTCCATGCGGCGGGTACTGACCAGCAGGCCCCCGTCGTTCGCCGCCGCCAGCCCGTGCCCGGTCGACTGTACGGACACCGGCAGGCCGTTGGCGCGGGCGTACCGCACCGCCTCGACGACATCGGCCGCCGTGGCCGCTCCGACGATCACCGACGGACGGTGGCGGTAGCCGCTCTGGAAGCCGGACCGCTCGGCGTCGTACTGCTCGTCGCCCGGCACGAAGACCACGCCGGTGACGCGGCCGGTCAGTTCGGCGAGGGAGGCGGATGCGGAGGCGGATGCGGAGATGGGGGCCGGGGAGGGGGCCGGGAAGGGGCCCGGGGAGGCAGCGGCCTGTGCGGCGGTGGCGGCGGGAGTGTCGCTGCCCGTCGTGTTCATGCGGGCGCTGTGCGTCGTGTTCATGCGGGTGACTGTGGCGCCATAACCTGACACCTTCCGTCAAGTTTTCCGGAAGACTGGACGGCGTGAAGTCCGACCGCCTCCTCTCCGTCCTCCTGCTCCTCCAGACGCGTGGCCGGGTGCCGGCCGCCGAGCTGGCCACGCGGCTGGAGGTGTCCGTACGGACGATCTACCGCGACGTCGAATCGCTGTCGGCGGCCGGGGTGCCGGTGTACGCGGAGCGGGGGCGGCACGGCGGGATCGCGCTGCTGCCCGGGTTCCGTACGGATGTGACCGGGCTGACCACCGACGAGGCGCGGGCGCTGTTCGTGCTGGCCGCCGAGGGGGCGCACCACGCGCTCGGGCTGGACGACGCGCTCGGGTCCGCGCTGCGCAAGGTGATGGCCGCGCTGCCCGCGCCGCACCGGCCCGCCGCCGAGCTGACCAGCCGCCGCATCCTGGTCGATGCCGGGCGCTGGCGGTCCGGGCCCCGCCCGGCCGTGGACCTGGACACCCTGCACACCGCGGTCTTCGCCGACCGGCGGCTGCGGCTGCGATACCGGCACAGCGGCGAGACCGAGCCGCGTACGTACACCGTCGATCCGTACGGGCTCGTCTCCAAGGCCGGGACCTGGTACCTCGTCGCGGACCGGCGGCGGCGCGCGCAGCTCTTCCGGGCCGACCGGGTGGCCGCGGCCACCGTGCTCGACACGCCCGTGCGGCGCCGTGCGGGGGTGGAGCTGGCCGACGCGTGGGAGGCGCTGCGGCAGCAGGTGGAGACCCGGCCAGCGGGGCTGCGGGTGACGGCCCGGGTGCTGCGTACCCGTCTGGACCTGTTCGTCCGCATCATGGCGGCGGCGCTGGTGGAGCCGCCGGAGGACACCGGCGGGACGTGGGTGACGGTCGAACTGGTGGTGCAGGAGCTGCGGGCCGTCCGCCAGCTGCTCCAGTTCGCGACGTCGCTGGAGGTGCTGGAGCCGCCGGAGGCGCGGGTGGAGCTGGCGCGGGCCGCCGCCGCGGTCGGCGCCCTGTACGACGAGGCCCGCCCGGACGAATGGACCGAACCGTACGAAGGGGCCCGCCCGGACGAAGGGACCGGCCCGTACAAGGAGTCCCGAGCGACGGACGCCCGCCCGACGGAGGCATCCGTTCCGTCTCACCCGGTGGACCCTGGTCCTGCGCCGGCCCCGTGACGGATTACGCTTCGCCCGTGGCTGATATCCAGATTCCCGCTGACATCAAGCCCGCCGACGGTCGCTTCGGCGCGGGCCCCTCCAAGGTGCGTACGGAGGCGCTCGACGCCCTCGCCGCCACCGGAAGTTCCCTGCTCGGTACGTCCCACCGCCAGGCACCGGTCAAGAACCTGGTCGGCACGGTCCGCGACGGCGTACGCACCCTCTTCCAGCTCCCCGAGGGCTACGAGGTCGTCCTCGGCAACGGCGGTTCCACCGCGTTCTGGGACATCGCGACCCACGGCCTGATCGAGAACAGGTCCCAGCACCTGACGTTCGGCGAGTTCTCCTCGAAGTTCGCCAAGGCCGCCAAGCTGGCGCCGTGGCTGGCCGAGCCCACGACGATCTCCGCCGACCCGGGCAGCCACCCGGAGCCGAAGGCGGAGGAGGGCGTGGACGTCTACGCCCTCACCCACAACGAGACCTCCACCGGTGTCGCCGCCCCGATCCAGCGCGTGCCGGGGGCGGACGACGGCTCGCTGGTGCTGGTGGACGCCACCTCCGGCGCGGGCGGCCTGCCCGTGGACATCGCGCAGACCGACGTCTACTACTTCGCGCCGCAGAAGTCCTTCGCCTCCGACGGCGGCCTGTGGATCGGCGTCTTCTCCCCCGCCGCCCTGGAGCGCGCCCGCGCCGTCCACGCCTCCGGCCGGCACATCCCGGAGTTCTTCTCGCTGCCGACGGCGATCGACAACTCGCTGAAGAACCAGACGTACAACACCCCGTCGCTGTCCACCCTCTTCCTGCTCAACGAGCAGCTGGAGTGGATCAACGGCCAGGGCGGCCTGGACTGGGCGGTACGGCGCACCGCGGCCTCCTCGCGCACGCTGTACGGCTGGGCCGAGGACTCCAAGTACGCGACGCCGTTCGTCACCGACCCGGCCAAGCGCTCCCAGGTCATCGGCACCGTCGACTTCGACGACGAGATCGACGCGGCCGCCGTCGCCAAGGCGCTGCGCGCCAACGGCATCGTCGACACCGAGCCGTACCGCAAGCTGGGCCGCAACCAGCTGCGGGTGGCGATGTTCCCGGCGATCGACCCGGCGGACGTCGAGGCGCTGACCGCCTGCATCGACTACGTCATCGGCAAGCTGTAGGAACCGCCGAGGCACAACGGCCGGGCCCCGGCGGGACGCACCCGCCGGGGCCCGGCCGTTGTGCCGCCACGCCACCGTGGCGGCCCCCGTTCAGCGGCTGAGACGCTGGAAGCGGCGTACCGCGAGCGGCAGGAAGACCGCGGTCAGGGCGAGCGGCCAGACCACCGCCATCAGCAGGGCGTGCTCCTCGATCCAGCTGCCGCCGGTCATACCGGGCCGGCCGAAGAGTTCGCGTACGGCGTTCGCCGTCGAGGAGACCGGGTTCCACATCGCGATGGCCCCCAGCCAGTCCGGCATCATCGACGGCGGCGTGAAGACGCTGGAGATCATGCCGAACGGGAAGGCCAGCGCGAACAGCCCGCCCGCCGCCTCCTGGTTGGGCACCAGCAGGCCCAGCAGCACCCCCACCCAGATGAGCGCGAAGCGCAGGTGCAGCAGCAGGGCGAAGGCCGCCAGGGTGGCGAGCGCGCCGCCGTCCGAGCGCCAGCCCACGACGACGGCGATGACCGCCAGCACCGCGAGGTCCAGCGCCGCGCCGCACACGTCCGCCACGCCCCGGCCGCTGACCACCGCCGAACGCGCCATCGGCATCGAGCGGAAACGGTCGGTCACCCCCCGGTCCTTGTCGACCACGACCAGCATCGCGGTGTTCATGAAGCCGAAGGCCATCGTCATCGCGAACATGCCGGGCATGGCGTAGTCCCGGTAGGAGCCCTCGCCGCCGACGTCCATCGCGCTGCCGAAGACGTAGACGAAGAGCAGCACGGAGACGATCGGGAAGCCCAGCTGCCAGGCGATGTTGACGGGCTGCTTGACGAGGTGGGTGAGGTCGCGGCGGACGATGGTCCAGCAGTCGGCGAAGGCCCAGTACAGGCGGCGCTCCGGGAGGGGTCCGGGGGCGCCGGTGGCGGGGGTGCTCATGCGGCGGCCTCCGTCCGGTGCGCGGGGGCGGCCGCGTCGGCCGTACGGTGTCCCGTCAGCCGCAGGAAGACCTCGTCCAGCGTCGGCCGCCGCAGCCCGATGTCCGCCACGTCCAGCCCCGCGTCCTGGAGCGCCCGCGCCACCTCGGTGAGCGCCGCCACGCCGTCCGCGACGGGCGCACCGACCCGCCGTTCCGCCAAGTCCGTTTCCGGGGCGACGCCGTCCGCGGCCACCCTGGCCACGAGCCCCGCCGCCCGCGGCAGTTCGGCGGCGTCGCGCAGCACCACCTCGACGCGGTCGCCGCCGATGCCGTGCTTGAGCCCGTCCGGCGTGTCCTCCGCGATGGTCCGGCCGTGGTCGATGACGGCGATCCGGTCGGCCAGCTGGTCGGCCTCGTCGAGGTACTGCGTGGTCAGCAGGACCGTCGTGCCGCTCGCGACCAGGTCCCGGACGGTTTCCCAGACCTCGTTGCGGCTGCGCGGGTCGAGTCCGGTGGTCGGCTCGTCCAGGAACAGCACCTCGGGTGCGAGCAGAACGCTGGACGCCAGGTCCAGGCGCCGCCGCATGCCGCCGCTGTAGTGCCTGACCTGCTTGCCGGCCGCGTCGGACAGGCCGAAGCGCTCCAGCAGCTCGTCGGCACGGGCCCGCGCCCGCCGGCCGTCGAGGTGGAAGAGCCGGCCGAACATCTCCAGGTTCTGCCGCCCGGTCAGGATCTCGTCCACGGCAGCGTACTGCCCGGCCAGGCCGATCCGCTTGCGTACGGCGTGCGGCTCGCGTGCCACGTCGTACCCGGCGACCGTGGCCCGTCCGCCGTCCAGGCGCAGCAGCGTCGCCAGGATGCGTACGGCGGTGGTCTTGCCCGCGCCGTTGGGGCCGAGCAGGCCCTGCACGGTGCCGCGCCGCACGGCGAGGCCGAAGCCGTCGAGCGCCCGTTTGTCCCCGTACCGCTTGGCCAGGCCCTCCGCCAGGACCGCTGTCTCGGATGTCCTCATGGGTTCCCCCGTCCTTTCCCCGCGCTCGGATCGGGTACGCCGCACACCCGCAATCCAGGTACGGCGTACCCAGTTACGCGTACACCGTACCCGATAACGCGTACGACGTACTCGGTTTTTGTGCGGCGGCTTAGACTGGGCGGCACCATGACGACAGAACACAGCGGCAGCGGCGATGTGGCACGCAGCATGGAGCTGCTCTGGGGAACCGGCGAGCGGCCCAGCCGCGGGCCCCGGCCCGGCCTGACCCTCGACCGGATCGTGACCGCCGCGGTCGCGGTCGCCGACGCCGAGGGGATCGGCGCCGTGTCGATGCGCCGGGTCGCCGCCGAACTGGGCGTCGGCACGATGTCGCTCTACCGCTACGTGCCGGGCAAGGGCGAGCTGCTGGACCTGATGCTCGACAAGATCGTCGAGCTCGACGCCGTGGCGTTCCCCGGGCCCGAGGCCGGCTGGCGCGCCGTCCTGGAGACCGTCGCACGCGGCATCTGGCAGCTCCACCACCGGCACCCCTGGCTGCTCCAGATCGACCAGACGCGCCCGCTGCTGGGCCCCAACTCCCTGGACGGCCTGGAGTTCACCCTGCGCGGACTGTCCGGACTCGCTCTCCCCGACCGGGAGAAAATGCAGATGCTGATGACCGTGGAGGGCTACGTCGCGGGCGCCGCCCGCACCGGGCTGAACTCGGCGATGGCCGAGAAGCGCACCGGCATGAGCAACGAGGCGTGGTGGAAGACGCAGCTACCCGTACTGACGCGGGCGATGGAGAGCGGCCGCTACCCCTATCTCGCGCGGCTCGCCGAGAACACGTTCACCTTCGACCCCGACGACGACACCGAGGGCGACGCGGCGTTCGAACTGGGACTCGGCCGCCTGCTCGACGGCTTCGCCACGTACATCGACCGGCACGGCGGCTGAAGCGGAAGACACCCGTTCCGCGGTGCGGAGCGGAGAGCGCACCCGCCCCGCACCGCGAAACGGGCCCGCTGTCCGCCGCGGTGCACGAGCCGGTGTCTAACGTCGGCGGAACATCCGGCGCAGTGCCAGCACCACCACCGTCGCCACGCCGAACGTCGCCGCCGCCAGCAGCACGTTGCGGTTCTTGCCCCCCGCCTCCTGACCCCCGTCGGCAGCGTCCCCCTTGCCGGTGCCGTCGCCGCCGCCGCTCTTCCCGTCGGACGCCTTCGCCGACTCCGGCAGCTGATCGCCGCTGAGCCCCACCGGCTGCACCTGACTGCTCTTGCCCTCCGACCCGAACAGCAGCGTCCGCCCGTCGAGAGCGAAGGTCACCGACTCGCCCTGCATCTGCAACGGCACGCCCACACTGCCGATGTCCTTGGGGCGCCCGCCCTCCCACCGGTACATCTCCGCGCCGAAGTACCCGCGCAGCAGCAGCCGCGTGCCGTCCGGCGAGAACGCGCCGTCCGTCACCCACTGGTCGATGCCGGCGATCCGGCGGAAGGTGTTCGTGCCGCGCGCCGCCAGCCGCTCGGGCCCCTCGTACAGAGCCGCCCCGCCGCTCTTCTTCTTGCTGGCGATGTAGACCCGCCCGGTTTTGGGATGCACCATCATCGCCTCGGCGTCCCGCGGCCCGCCGTCGTACTTGACCGTGAACTGCGCGGCGGTGACGGTCTGGTCGCGCAGCTTCCGCGGCTCGGGGAAGCGGTAGATCCATACGTGGTTCCAGGTGCCGCCGAGGTTGTCGCCGATGTCGCCGACGTAGACATTGCCGTCCGGGCCGACCGAGATCGCCTCCACGTCGCGCGGGTCGCCGATGCCGCGCAGGGTGACGGTCGCGACCGTGCGGCCGGTCCGGCCGTCCACGGCGTAGACGTACGGCCCGTCGTCGCTGTCGTTGTGGGTCCAGTACACGCCGGGGTGCGCCCGGCTGGCCGCCAGCCCGCTGGACTCGGTGATCCGCGTGTCCTCGATCGTGAACCCGTCGGCCCCTCCCCCGCCGTCGGCCACCGCAGGCCCGGCCGCCGCGAACAGCACGATTCCCGCGGCCCCGGCCGCGCACAAGAGTGAACGCATGGGCACAGCTTCCCACTTCGGGGGCGCGGCGGTGGCGCCCGGCCTCGCGGGCCGCCCTCGCGGACCGGGCGCCGGCCGACGGCCGACGGCCGGACGCGAGAAGGCCGGCCGCCGATGGACCCGGCGGCCGGCTTCTCGCCCACACATTCAGCTCACGGATTCGGGATCGGATCGGGATCGGATCGGGATCGGATCGGGATCGGATTCGGATTCGGGATCGGTCTCCGGGAATTTCCGGTGCGCAGGGTTCACTTCCCGGAGTGCGCCGACCGCATTTCGGACGCGATCACCATCACGATCACGCACTCGGAATTCTCTCCACCGGCGGCATCGGCATCGGCATCGGCATCGGTCCGGTAAACCGTCTTACGTTCCTCGCTCTTCCCTCGCTCTTCGCATGTGTGGTGAACTCGCTCCCGATTGCGCAGACCCAGCGGTCGGATCAGCAGCCGCACCAGCGCGGATGCGACTCATGAGCGACTGGTCTCACATGGATTAAGGTAGGCGCCGAAACGCGGAACTGCCATCGCTCGAAGAGATGGGTTTCGAAACTGCGAACGCAGGCACCGCCCCGCCCTCGTCGCTCGGCTCCCCGCTCCTTATGATCTCCGCATGACCACCCCGACAGCGCTCTCCGGCGCACCCGGGCCGGGCGGCCGGGAGGTCGTATGCGTGTGATGTTCGTCGGTGACTCGATGACGATCGGCAGCGCCGGTGACTTCACGTGGCGCTACCGGATGTGGCAGCACCTCAACCGGACCTTCGGCGGCCCGTACCGCATCGTCGGACCGCGTACCGAGCTGTACGACCTGTCCGCCGACGCGGCCGTCTCGTACGCCTACCGCGACCCGGACTTCCCCGAGCGCGCCCGGCGCCACCTCGCCGGGTGGGGCGAGGGCTGGTGCCACATGGCGCCGCTGATCGGCGACGCGGTGCGCAGGCACAAGGCCGACACCCTGCTGGTCTCGCTCGGCCTGATAGACCTCGGCTTCTACACGGACGCGGAGCAGACCGCCGAAAACGTCCGCCGCTTCGTCGCGGAGGCCCGGGACGCCGCCGCGGGCGTACGGGCCGTCCTGATGCCCGTCATCCCCAACACCCGCGCTCTGTCCGACGCCCCCTTCGCCACCGAGTGCGAGCGCTTCAACGAGCTGCTGGCCAAGGCGGTCGCGGACCTGTCGACCCCCGCTTCGCCGCTGCTGCTGGCCTCCCACCCGGACGGCTACGACCTGGACCGGGACACCTACGACGGAACGCACCCCTCCGCGTCGGGCGAGCACCTGCTCGCGGCCGCCTTCGCGGACGCCCTGCACCAGGCGTGGGACGTGGGCGCCGCCTACGCGCCCGCGGACGGCTGAGAGCGGGCCCGCTCCTCGATCCGGACCCACTCCTTGATTCGAGCCCACTCCAAGGCGTTGGCTAAGGCCCCATGGAGTACACGCAGCTCGGACGCACCGGACTCAAGGTCAGCCGACTGGTCCTCGGCACCATGAACTTCGGCCCCCAGACGGACGAGGCCGACAGCCACGCCATCATGGACGCCGCGCTCGCCGCGGGCGTCAACTTCTTCGACACCGCCAACGTCTACGGATGGGGCGACAACAAGGGCCGCACCGAGGAGATAGTCGGCTCCTGGTTCGCCCAGGGCGGCGGCCGCCGCGACAAGACCGTGCTGGCCACGAAGGTCTACGGCAACATGGGCGGCGACGGCGGGCAGGTCTGGCCCAATGACGACCGCCTCTCCGCGCTCAACATCCGGCGGGCGGTGGACGCCAGCCTCAAGCGCCTGAACACCGACTATATCGACCTGTACCAGTTCCACCACGTGGACCGGCACACGCCGTGGGACGAGATCTGGCAGGCCATCGACGTCCTGGTGCAGCAGGGCAAGATCCTTTACGCCGGTTCCTCCAACCACGCGGGCTGGCACATAGCCCAGGCCAACGAGACCGCCGCGCGCCGCGGCTCCCTCGGCCTGGTCAGCGAGCAGTGCCTGTACAACCTCGCCGAGCGGCGCGCCGAGATGGAGGTGATCCCGGCGGCGCGGTCCTACGGCCTCGGCGTCATCCCGTGGTCGCCGCTGCACGGCGGTCTGCTCGGCGGCGCCGTACGCAAGGAGCGCGAGGGCGGCGGAGCCCGTACCAGCGGGGGCCGCTCGGCCGGGGCGCTGGCGAACTCCGCGATCCGCGCGCAGATCGAGTCCTACGAGGACCTGCTCGACAAGCACGGGCTGGAGCCCGGCGAGGTCGCGCTGGCCTGGCTGCTCACCCGGCCCGGTGTGACGGGGCCCATCGTCGGCCCGCGGACCACCGGTCAGCTCGAATCCGCGCTGCGCGCCGTCGAGCTGGAGCTGTCGGCCGAGCTGCTGGACTCGCTGGACGAGATCTTCCCGGGTACCGGGCCGTCGCCGGAGGCGTTCGCCTGGTGAGGTTCAGGGCGCACACCGTGCCGGTGTGATGGGGGGCCGTCCGGCGTCTCAGCGCAGGGCGGCCGCCACGATCACGACGACGAGCAGCACGGCGAAGAGACCGGACATGATCCGGTTACGGGTTTTGGGGTCCACCCTTCGAGCGTAACCGGCCCGCCGGGCGCACCGACGGCCAGGCGGCCTCCGGGGCCCGGCGGGCAGCGGCCGGCACGCTCCCGGCGGCCCGGCTGCTCGGCCGCCCTGCTGTCCAGCCGCCCAGCGGCTCAGCGGCTCAGTGACCCAGCGGCCAGGCCGCCACCGTCTCGTACCGGGGCTGCTCGCCCGCCACGCCCGAGGCCGGCAGACGGCTGCGTACGAGCGCCAGCTCCCGCACCGTCCACGGGCCGCCCTCGAAGTCCGCCAGCCCCTCGACGAACGGGGTGAGGTCGAGGGCTTCCGCGCGGTTGCGCGCGACGGTCAGGTGCGGGGTGTACGCGCGGTGGCCGGACATCTCGATCCCGGCCCGGCGGGCCGCCGCCGTGGCCGAGTCCGCCAGCCTGCGCAGGGCCGGCAGGCCGCCCTCGGCCCCGGCCCACACCACCCGGTCGGCGAAGCGCCCGCCGCCCTTGAGCCGCAGCGGGAGCGGCTCGTGCCGCCGTGCGGCGCGGGCCAGCCGTTCGTGCAGATCGGGCAGTGCGGTGTCCGGCACCTCGCCGTAGAAGGCGAGGGTGAAGTGCCAGCCGGCCCGCCCGGTCCAGCGCAGCCGTCCGGCGCCGGGCAGCGCCCGCAACCGGCGTACCCGGGCGTCGAGTTCGTCGACGGCGGCCTCGGGCGGCACTACGGCGGCGAAGAGTCTCATGCGGTCAGTGTCGCGCACGGGATGATCGCCGGGGCCCGTACCCGGGACGGGGCCGGGGTGCCCCGGCTGCCGCGTCGCGGCCGGGGCACCGGGCGTCCGTCAGGCCGCCGCGGCCAGCCGCTCCGGCTCACTCTCCCGCTCGCGCGGCACGAACCGTACGTGCTGGTGGCCGCGCCGCAGGTCTATCCGTACCCGCAGGCCGCCCGCACGGGTCAGCACCAGGCCCACGCCGGCCGCCGCCAGGGCGGAGACCAGGCCGCCCGCGAGGAAGCCGAGCCGGGCGCCGTACGCGTCGGTGACCCAGCCGACCAGGGGCGCGCCCAGCGGCGTACCGCCCATGAAGACCATCATGAACAGGCTCATCACCCGCCCGCGCATCAGCGGGTCGGTGGCCATCTGCACGCTGGAGTTGGCCGTGACGTTGATCGTCAGGCCGACGACGCCGATGACGATCAGCAGCGCCCCGAAGATCCAGACGGCCGGGGAGAGGGCCGCGGCCATCTCCAGGAAGCCGAACAGCAGCGCCGCGCCCACCAGCAGCCGCAGCCGCGACGTGCTGCGCCGGGCCGCGAGCAGCGCGCCCGCGAGCGAGCCGGCCGCCATCAGGCCGTTGAACCAGGCGTACATCCCGGCGCCGCCGTGGAAGACCTTGTCGGCGAAGGCGGTCAGCCAGATCGGGAAGTTGAAGCCGAAGGTGCCGATGAAGCCGACGAGGACGATCGGCCAGATCAGCTCGGGGTGGCCCGCGACGTAGCGCACGCCTTCCCGCAGCTGGCCCTTGCCGCGCGGGGTGCGGTCGACCTCGTGCAGGTCGCGGGTGCGCATCAGCAGCAGTCCGGCGAGCGGCGCGATGAAGGACAGGCCGTTCAGGAGGAAGGCGTAGCCGCTGCCGAGTGAGGTGATCAGCGCGCCGGCCACGGCGGGGCCGATGAGCCGCGCGGACTGGAAGTTGGCGGAGTTCAGGCTGACGGCGTTGCGCAGGTCGTCCGGGCCGACCATCTCGACGACGAACGCCTGCCGTGCCGGGTTGTCGACGACGGTGATCAGGCCGAGCACGAAGGCCATCAGGTAGACGTGCCAGACCGCGACGTGCCCGCTGAGGGTCAGTACGGCCAGCACCAGGCCGGTCAGGCCCATCGACGCCTGGGTGATCAGCAGCAGCTTGCGCTTGGAGACCCGGTCGGCGATGACACCGCCGTACAGGCCGAAGAGCAGCATGGGCAGGAACTGCAGCGCGGTGGTGATGCCGACGGCGGCGGAGGAGCCGGTGATGCTGACGACCAGCCAGTCCTGGGCGATGCGCTGCATCCAGGTGCCGGTGTTGGAGACGACCTGGCCGGTGGCGAACAGACGGTAGTTGCGGACTCTCAGCGACCGGAACATGCCCCCGCGCGGTTCGGCGGCGGTGCCCGGTGAGCCTGTGGGGGGCGCGGTCGCGGCGTCGGTGGCGGTGGTGTCGTCGGAGTGCGGTGCGGGGGCGGAGTCTGCTCCGGATCCCGTACTCAAAGTGGGTTCGCCTCCTCGGCGCTCGGTCTCTACAGCTGGGCGAGCTTCTCCAGCACGGGTGCGGCGGTCCGCAGTGCGGCCCACTCGTCCTCGTCCAGCCCGGAGGTCAGCTCGGCCAGCCACGCGTTGCGTTTGCGGCGGCTCTCTTCGAGCATCGCCTCGGCCTGTTCGGTCTGGGTGACGACCTTCTGGCGGCGGTCGTCCGGGTGCGGTTCGAGCCGGACCAGGCCCTTGGCCTCCAGCATCGCCACGATGCGGGTCATCGACGGCGGCTGGACGTGCTCCTTGCGCGCCAGCTCGCCGGGGGTGGCGTGACCGCACCGGGCGAGGGTGCCGAGCACCGACATCTCGGTGGGGCTGAGCGACTCGTCGACCCGCTGGTGCTTGAGTCGGCGGGACAGTCGCATCACGGCGGACCGCAGAGCGTTCACGGCGGCAGCGTCGTCGCCAAGGGACAGTTCCGGCATGTTCGTTAGCATAACTCATTACCCTCTCTAATGAAAGCCCGTACACCTGTGACCACCCGCATCACCCTTCCGAGTGAGGACGCAGCGGAAAGCGACCCGCCTGACCAGGGCGTGAGAGGACCGTGGCGGTATGGGATCGGGAGTGCTCAGCCTGCGTATGGACGGGGAACTGCTGGAGCGCCTTCGGCAGCACGCCGCGAAACGCGGAATGAGCGTCCAGGACTATGTGACCCGGACGCTCATCCGTGAAGACTTCGACGAACGTTTCAAGATGTCGGTGGACCGGACGGAGCGGTTCTACGCGGCTCCGCCGCTCTGAGGGCCGTCGGCTAGCGGACGCCCAGCACCTGCTCGATCGGGTTGAGCAGGAAGTAGACGAGGAAGGCCACGCCCACGGCGTTCAGCAGCCAGGGGATCTCCTTGAAGCGGCCGGTCGCCGACCGCAGCAGGATGAAGGCCAGCACGCCCATGCCGATGCCGTTGGTGATGCTGTAGGTGAACGGCATCGAGATGATCGTCAGGAATGCCGGGACGGCGACGGTGTAGTCGCTCCAGTCGATGTCCCGGACGTTGGCCGACATGATCAGGAAGCCGACGACCAGCAGGGCGGGCGTCGCGGCCTGCGACGGGACGACCGTCGCCAGCGGCGTGAAGATCAGCGCCAGCAGGAAGAGCCCGCCGGTCACCACGTTCGCCAGGCCCGTCCTGGCGCCCTCGCCGACGCCCGCGGTGGACTCCACGAAGCAGGTGTTCGCGGAGGCCGAGCCGAGACCGCCCGCGGCGACCGCGACGCCGTCCACCATCAGGATGCGGCCCATGCCGGGCAGGTTGCCGTTCTCGTCGGTCAGCCCGGCCTCCTCGCCGACGCCGATGATCGTGCCCATCGCGTCGAAGAAGCCGGACAGCAGCACGGTGAAGACGAAGAGGCAGCCGGTCAGCAGGCCGACCTCCTTGAAGCCGCCGAACAGGCTGATCTGGCCGACCAGGCCGAAGTCCGGCGCGCCGACGATGCTGTCCGGCACGTTCGGGACGGCCAGGCCCCAGCTCGCGTCGGGGATGTCCGCGACGGCGTTGATGACGACCGCGACGACGGCCATCACGACCATGCCGATCAGGATCGCGCCCTTGGTCTTCCGTACGGTCAGCAGGAACATCAGCGCCAGGCCGACGACGAAGACCAGCACCGGCCAGCCCTGGAGCTGGCCGCCCTGGCCCAGCGCCAGCGGCACCGTGGTGTGCGCGGCGTCCGGGTTGCGGCTGACGAAGCCCGCGTCGACGAGGCCCACCAGCGCGATGAACAGGCCGATGCCGATCGCGATGGCCCGCCGCAGCCCGTTCGGGATCGCGTCCATGACGCGCTGCCGCAGGCCGGAGGCGACCAGGATCATCAGCACCAGACCGGCGAGCACGACCATGCCCATCGCGTCCGGCCAGCTCATCTTGGGGGCGAGCTGGAGGGAGACGACGGCGTTGATGCCGAGGCCGGCGGCGACGGCGATCGGCACGTTGCCGATGACGCCCATCAGGAGCGTGGACAGTCCGGCCATCAGTGCGGTGGCGGTGACCAGCTGGCCGTTGTCCAGCTGGTGTCCGAACTTGTCCTGGCCTGCGCCGAGGATGATCGGGTTCAGCACGACGATGTACGCCATGGCGAAGAAGGTGGCGAGACCGCCGCGCAGTTCCCGGGAGACCGTCGATCCCCGCTGGGAGATCTTGAAGAACCGGTCGAGACCGTTCTTCGGCGGCTGCGGGCCTGGGCTCTGGACGGCGTCGACCGGCGTGGTGGCCGAGGGGGACATGCGCGAACCTCAGTCGTACGGGCCTGGGAGAGGCGTGGGGGCCCCGGATCGGGCCCAGAACACAAACAAGCCGGATCGGATTGGAGGATTCAACGAATCAAACCAGTCAGAACCGGATAGGTTCAGTATGAATAAACAACGCGATGATCGCTATCTCCGCGCGTAGACCCATGTGCGGAAAGGACCGGCAGGCTTCCGCGGTGCGGCCGGGGCGCCGCACGCTCACCGCCCTGCCGGGATCGGCTCTGTCAGCGGCTGCCCGTAAGCTGGCCCCATGTGGAAGAAGTCCGAACTGCGCGAGGCCCCGGAGCCTCTTGAGGGTCCCGTCGTCGGCACGATCACCGGCGGCACCATCATCTGGTTCGTGCTCTTCCTGGCCCAGCTCCCCTTCTACGGCTGGTTCGCCGACCACGACCGCACCTGGTGGGTCTGGACCTGCCTGGCCGGCGGCAGCCTCGGCATCCTCGGCATCTGGTACGTCCGCAAGCGCGACGCCGCCATCAAGCGCGCGGCGGCAGCCTCGGGCACGGACCGGTCCCCGGCGGACGCAGTCTGACGCGCGTCGGCGATTTCCCCCCAAGGGGGACGCACCCCGCTTCGCCCCGGTTGACACGGACCCCTCCAACAACTTCCGCCACCTTCCTGTCCGCATCCAGCGGGTGAAGTGTCCGCTCCGCCCGTAACGTCGAAGGCATGACTGAGCGGGCCAAGACCGAAGCCGAGGAACCTGAGCAGGGCGCCGGAACCGCGAACGGCGCCGCCACCGGCACGGCCCACCGCGGCCTGAGCGCCGCCGAGGTGGCCGAGCGGGTGGCCAGAGGCGAGGTCAACGACGTCCCCGTACGGTCCTCGCGCTCCACCGCCGACATCGTCCGCTCGAACGTCTTCACCCGCTTCAACGCCATCATCGGCGTCCTGTTCGTGATCATCCTGATCGTCGGGCCGATCCAGGACGGCCTGTTCGGCTTCGTCATCGTCGCCAACACCGGCATCGGCATCATCCAGGAGCTGCGCGCCAAGAAGACCCTGGACAGCCTCGCCGTCATAGGCGAGTCCAAACCGTCCGTACGGCGCGACGGGCGGTCCGCCGGGATCCCCACCTCCGAGGTGGTGCTCGGCGACGTCATCGAACTCGGCCCCGGCGACAAGGTCATCGTCGACGGCGAGGTCCTGGAGAGCGACGGCCTGGAGATCGACGAGTCGCTGCTGACCGGCGAGGCCGACCCGGTGGTCAAACAGCCCGGCGAGAAGGTGATGTCCGGCAGCTTCGTGGTCGCCGGCGGCGGTGCGTTCACCGCCACGAAGGTCGGGCGCGAGGCGTACGCGGCGCAGCTCGCCGAAGAGGCGTCCCGCTTCACCCTCGTCCACTCCGAGCTGCGCAGCGGCATCAGCCAGATCCTCAAGTACGTGACGTGGATGATGGTGCCGACCGCCCTCGGCCTGATCCTCAGCCACCTGTTCACGCTCAACATGGCGGGCGACGAGGCGGTCCGCCGGATGGTCGCCGGCATCGTCCCGATGATCCCCGAGGGCCTGGTCCTGCTCACCTCCGTCGCCTTCGCGATCGGCGTCATCCGGCTCGGCCGCAAACAGTGCCTGGTCCAGGAACTGCCCGCCATCGAGGGCCTGGCCCGCGTCGACGTGGTCTGCCTGGACAAGACCGGCACGCTGACCGAGGGCGGCATGGACGTCAGCGAGCTGCGGCCGCTCGGCGGTACGGACGAGGGCCACCTCAAGCAGGTCCTCGGCGCCCTCGGCGCGTCCGACCCCCGCCCCAACGCCTCCCTCCAGGCGATCATCGACGCGTACCCGGCCGACGACG
This sequence comes from Streptomyces sp. CB02923, assembly GCF_001905005.1. Classification (GTDB taxonomy): domain Bacteria; phylum Actinomycetota; class Actinomycetes; order Streptomycetales; family Streptomycetaceae; genus Streptomyces. The sequence goes on from NZ_LWKZ01000001.1 coordinate 1,263,843, forward strand.
GCTGGCGGTCCGAGGACGCGCTCCCCTTCTCCTCCGCCCGCAAATACAGCGGCGCGGCCCTCGAAGACCCGGACGGCGAGCGCACCACCTGGCTGCTCGGCGCCCCCGACGTCCTGCTCCCCTCCGGCGACGACGCACTCGCCGAGATCGACGACCTCAACGCCCAGGGCCTGCGCGTCCTCCTCCTGGCCCGCGCCGAACAGGACCTCCACGCCCCCTCCGTCGCCGACCACGTACGCCCCACCGCCCTCATCGTCCTCGAACAGCGGCTGCGCCCCGACGCGATGGACACCCTGCGCTACTTCGAGGAGCAGGGCGTCCAGGCGAAGGTCATCTCCGGCGACAACGCGGTCTCCGTCGGCGCGGTGGCCGGAAAACTCGGCATGCCCGGCGCCGATTCGCCCGTGGACGCGCGCAAGCTCCCCGACGACCCGGAAGAAATGGGCAAAGCGCTGGAGAGCGGCGCGGTGTTCGGCCGCGTCACACCGCAGCAGAAGCGGGACATGGTCGGAGCGCTCCAGAAGCGCGGCCGCATCGTCGCGATGACCGGCGACGGCGTCAACGACGTCCTCGCCCTCAAGGACGCGGACATCGGCGTCTCCATGGGCGCGGGCAGCGAGGCCACCAAGGCCGTCGCCCAGATCGTGCTGCTCAACAACAGCTTCGCGACGCTGCCGTCCGTCGTCGCCGAGGGCCGCCGGGTGATCGGCAACATCACCCGCGTCGCCACCCTCTTCCTCACCAAGACCGTCTACTCGGTCCTGCTCGCGGTCCTCGTCGCCTGCTGCCAGATCCCCTACCCCTACCTGCCCCGGCACCTCACGCTGCTGTCCACCCTCACCATCGGCGTCCCCGCCTTCTTCCTCGCCCTCGCCCCCAACAAGGAGCGCGCGAAACCCCACTTCGTACGGCGGGTGATGCGGTACGCGGTCCCCTCCGGCCTGATCATCGGCCTCGCCGCCTTCGCCACATACCTCCTGGCCCGCAGCCACTACACCGGCCCGGACGCCCTCCCCGCCGAAACCAGCGCGGCCACACTCACGCTGTTCCTCAGCGCCATGTGGGTCCTGGCGATCATCGCGCGCCCGTACACGTGGTGGCGCATCGGCCTGGTCCTGACCATGGGCCTCGGCTTCCTCATCGTCCTCGTCGTCCCCTGGCTCCAGAACTTCTTCGACCTGAAACTGGTGGGCACGACCATGCCGTGGACCGCCGTGGGCATCGCCGTCGCGGCAGCGGCCCTGCTGGAAATCGCGTGGCGGATCATCGGGCGGCGCTTCCCGGCGTAGCCGGCTTCGCCGGCGGCTTCTCCGGTACGTACGCGCGCCGCCGGGCAGGCCGGTGCGCGGGCAGACCACCGGCCCAGCGGTCACCGGCCTGCCCGCACCCCCGGGCGCTCCCTAGTCGAACCAGCGGGCCTCCGCCAGTTCCTCCGCGCGGTCCAGGTCCTCCAGCAGGGCCGCCGCCTCGAAACGGCGGGGCCACTGGCCCGCGGCCCAGGCGAGGCCCGCGGCGACGCCCTCCAGGGTGGCCGCGTGCAGCGTGCCGTCGGGCGTCCAGCGCCAGTCGAGTTCGGTGCCGTCCTCGACGGTCAGCTCCTCGTGCTCGACGTACGACCGCGGCGTGTCCGGGCCCAGCAGCGTACGTACGGGCTCCGGGACCTCGTGCCGACCGCCCTCCGAGACCACCGGCGCCGCGAAGACCTCGCTCAGCCGCCGCACCTGGAACAGCTCCGCCAGATCCCCGGCACGCGCCGGGGTCACCGGCAGCAGCGGCAGCCCGGCGGCCAGCGGCATCAGGTCCGGAGCGTCCGCGACGACCGCCTCGGCCGCGTCCACGACCTGCACCTCGCCGTCGACGACGGCCCGCAGCTCGTCGGGGAGCGTGACCTGCTCGGGGTCCAGGTCCGCCAGCACCCCGTACAGCGCGTGCAGCTGCGCGGAGCCCACCTCCCGCGCCGGGTCCGCGAGGCGGGCCAGCAGCTCGGCCGCGCCGCCAGGCTCCTCCAGCAGCGCCGCCGCCGAGGTCCGCACGCCGAGGGCACGCAGCACCTGGGCGTCCACGTCGCCCGCGTCCGCCGACTCGTACAGCCCCGCCAGCAGCGGGTCACCGCCCGCGGCCCGCAGACCGGCCGGCCGGCGGCCGTCCAGCACCGGGTGCCCGCGCAGCCACCACGCCGTGTACGGGCGGACCGACTCGGTCGTACCGTCCGGCAGCAGCACCCGTACGGGCGCGGTCAGCGCATCCCGCAACGGCGGCCGCGACAGCATCGCCAGCGCCTGCGGCCACGCATCGTCGTCGACCAGATCCAGGTCCCGTACGGCCACGATCTCCGTCGCGACCGGCGGCACCGGCGTCTCCGGCAGCCCGTCGAGAACGTCCTCGCACCACACGTCCACCGCATCCAGCACGCCGACGTCGTCCGGCTCGGTGAAATCGCCGTCCCGCGGCTCCAGCTCGTCCGGATCCAGCACCACGTCGGGAGCCCGTACGAGAGCGAAGCCCGCCAGCACGCCCACGGCGGTCAGCGGCTGCTCCCCCCAGCGCTCCACCAGCCCGGAATCCACCGCGGCGAGTTCACCCTCACGGATCACCCGCTCGAAATCACTCCCCGGCAACACCAGTTCGCCCGCGGGCGCCGGCTCACCGTCCTCGTCCGGCAGCGCGAGCGCCCCCAGCCACGGCTCGTCACCCGGCGCCAGGTACGCGTCCCGGACCAGACCGAGCACGGTCTCCGCCAGCTCCTCGCCGCCGAGCCCGGCCGGCTCGCCGTCGAAGCCGAAGGCGTAGTCGTCGTCCTCCGCGTCCAGGGAGTTCGCGACCGCCGCCCTCACCTGGGGAGTCGTCAGCACGGCGCGCGGAGCCGCCGGGGTGGCGCCCAGCTTCTCCAGCAGCGGGTGCACCGCGTCCGGGTGCGCCACCTTCAGCCCCAGCCGGGCCAGCGTCCCGTGCCGCTCCGCCGCGCCGTCGCCGTCACCGGCGCTCTGCGACAGCGGCAGCAGCACCTGCCGCGGACCGATCGTCGTCCGCGCCGCCCGGCCCTCCTCACCCGCGGGCCCGGCCAGCGGCACCGGCAGTCCGCTCAGCCGCTCCGGATCCGTACCGGTCAGCGAGTCGTACAGCCGCCACCACCACGCGGGCGACCGGTCCACGCCCGCCAGCCGGTCGACGACCTCGCCCAGCGGCACCCGGGCCACACCCAGCGCCCGCAGCTCCGGCCGCCGCTCCAGCCCGGCGGGCAGCAGGCTCGGGAACAGCTCCGCCAGCACGCGGACCGTGCCCGCCCCCGCCCCCTCGACCAGCTCGGCGTCCACCGGCCGCAGGACGTACGCGTCCTGCTCACCCCGGGCACCGCCCCAGCCGCCGCCCTCGCCCGGCGCCAGCTCGTCCGGGCCGCTCGACCCCGGCACCGCCTCCAGGGACAGCTCACCGCCCATGGCGGGCGCCGCCGCGCTCGGCAGGAACCGCACCCGCGGCAGCAGCTCCAGCACCTGCCGCCGCAGCTCGTTGTCCAGCTCCCCCTTGCCCAGCGGACCCGGTACGAGATCGATGGTCCCCGCCGACACCGGCTGCCAGCCGGCCAGCAACGACGCGTACGCCTCGGCGGCGCGCCGCACCAGGTGATCGGCGAGCGGGCCCGGCGCGACGTGGCGTCGCGTCGGCTCCAGCGGGAAAGAGGCGATCAGCAGCGCCGGCAGGCCCTGCGGCTCGTCGGTCGGGGTCGGCGCGTGCACGACCGGCACGGTCGCCGGGCGCACCGGCGCGCCCTCCTCGTCCACCGGGACCGCCCAGGTCACCGCCCAGTGCGGACGCAGCCGCTCCTCCACCGGGCGATCGGCCAGCAGCTCCGCGTCCAGCCCGCCGCTCTCGCTCACGACGCGCCAGCGCGAGGTGCCGCGCTCACTGTCCTCGATGACGACGTACGCGCCCTCCTGGCGCCGCCTCATCTCCCGTACGCCGTCCGGACTCTCCACGACGACCTCGGACAGACCGGGCAATGTCAGCAGCAACGCGGCGTCGATACCGGCCAGCAGGCGCACCGTCAGCTCGTGCGCGGCACCGTCGCGCAGCGGCAGCACGACGGACGTGTCGTAGCCCTGCGGCGCGGAGCCCTCGGCGGGCAGCGGCAGCCGCAGCAGCGGTACGTGGCCGTCCCGGCGGCGCAGCTCGCCGCCGAGGCCGGGACTGTGCGCCGCGACCTTGCCCGCCATCTCCCGGGCCTCGGCCAGCGACCAGCGGACGCCGCCGGTGCGGCCGATCAGCGCGGGTTCGTCGCTGACCGCGAGCACCGCCGAGAACCCGACGCCGAAGCGGCCGACGGAGACCGCGGTCTCGGTCTCCCGCTTGGCGGAGGCGCGCAGGGTGGCCAGCGATTCGACGCCGGTGGCGTCGATGGGGGCGCCGGTGTTGGAGGCGACCAGCACGGCGGGGTCGGTGCCGCGGGCCGGGTGCAGGGTCAGGCGCAGCCGTCCGGGTACGCCGGCGCGGGCCGCGGCGTCCGCGGCGTTCTGCGCCAGCTCCACGGCGAGCCGGTCCCGGTAGCCGCCGAGCGCGAGGTCCTCCTCGGCGTTCGCGTCCTCCCGGAACCGGGCCGGCGAGGCCGCCCAGGCATCGAGCACCCCCCGCCGCAGCCGAGCCGTCCCGAACGGATCTGCCTCTGCCGCTTCGCTCACGTTCTCTCCCGTAGTCCGAGCCGAACTTCTCTTTCTACCGGGTGGGGGCGGGGGCGGGGGGCGCGGGGGTACGGCCTTGTGGGTGTGGGCGTCTGGCGTCTATGGCCCGGTGGGGTGCGCGCGTTTGCGCGGTCGGCCCGGTGGGGGTGGGCGTTGTGCGCGTGGGGTCCGGTGGGTGGGGGGCTCGGGCCCACGCAGGGGTCACTCCTCGACACCGTGTACGTCAACGGCGAAAACATAGTGAACCCAGATACCCGGCTGCTCTGCGGGGAGACCCCTGCGTGGACCCGAGCCCGGCCGGATTGCGGCTCTCCCGCCATCGTGGCTCACATACCCCTGCGCGCAGCGCAGGGGCCGGGGCCGCGTCCACCGCGCGCAGCGCGGCGGCTGGGCCCGCCACGCGGAGCGTGGCGGCTGGGCCAGGCATGCCATGAGGTACGCACCCACCGCCGGGTGACGCCATGGCCGTCCCCGCCTCCACCCCGTGAGCCTCACCACGTGGTGGGCGGGCACGGGGGTGATCGAAGAATTCCCCCCAGCTGGCCGCAGTCGCCAAACGACCTGAGGGGGTGCGTAGGGGGCCATCCCCGCAGAGCAGCCGGGTATCTGGGTTCACGATGTAGTCACCGTTGCCGTACACGGTGTCGAGGAGTTGGCCCCCTGCGCGCCCCCGCCCCCAGGAACCACACAATGCGACCCGCGCGCCAGCGAACCCCTCGCGCGAAGCGCGAGACGCCCACCCCCAGGGCGTGACCCCGCGAACCAGGCCCACCCCGCCCGGGGTACATCGTCGGCCGCGCCTCCGTAACGGCTCAGCTGTGGCCGAACTCTTCGCCCGGCCCGGTCTCCTCCACAGACCCCCCCGTGCGATCGGGCCGCAGCGCAAACGGATCGACGACGGTCTCGTCGATGACCGGCGGCGCCGGCCGCGGAGGCTTCGGCATGACGGCCGCCTCGGAGTGGCCCCCGCAGCCGAAGCCGAGGGAGACGACGTGGCCGTCCGCGGGTCCGAATTCGTTGGCGCAGATGCCGAAGGCCTGCCGCAGGGAGCCGGCCAGCGGGACCAGGAAGCCGCAGGAGAGGCAGTTGGCGGGGGCGGCCTGGGCCATCGCGGTCTTGGGGCCGTACTCCTCTTCCCAGCGGTCCGCCGCGGCGTGCAGCCCATGGCGGGAGAGGACGCGGGAGCGTCCCATGCCCAGCTCGTCGGCGACCGCGGCGATGCTGCCGCGGGTGGTCGTCTCGGGCTGGGCCGCGGGCGAGCCGGGCTCGACATCGGCGTCCTCGGCGTCGGCGAGCTCGGTGACGCCCGCCGGGACCGGCTCTCCGCCCGTCCCGGTGCCCTCCGCGGCCTCCCGGACCGCTTCGTGGCCGGGTTCGAGCCGGATGTCTTCCGCCTCGGTGGGGAGGAGGTCGCCGGGGCCCATGTCACCGGGTCGCAGCCGCTCGCTCCACGGCACCCATTCGGGGGCCAGCAGCGCGTCGGGGCCGGGCAGCAGGACGCTCTCGTCGAGGGTGACGTGTTTGGCGCGGGAGGCGCGGGCGACGGTCACGGCCCAGCGCCAGCCCCGGTAGCCGGCCTCTTTGCATTCGAACAGGTGCGTGACGACCCGGTCCCCGTCGACGACGGCGTCGACGTGTTCGCCGACCGTTCCCGGCGCCGCGGCCTCCTCGGCCGCAGCGCGGGCAAGGTCGACCGCCTCGGCGCACAGGCGGTCCGGGGTACGGCTTCGCATCGCAGCACTCACAAGAATCGATTCTCTCTTCCACGCCGTCTCACGAGTGCGCCAGCCGGAGCTGTCCTGTCCTGTCCGGACGACCGGCGTGCCGGGGCGGGCGGAGCGGACCTGGGGACCGCGTCGACGTCCGCGCCCGGTCATCTCGGTCGAGCGCACCTCTTACGAACCATTCTGCGGGATCGCGGCAAGGCGCGCGGCCAAGGACGACCGCCGGTGGCGCGCTACACACGCTACCCCTTCAACGGTGTACGACCCCTCGCCGGGAGCGGCAAATGTCACCGGCAGCGTCCGGCGGCCGTGCGGTCCGGCGCGACAGGCCCCGGAAAGAGCCATGTCCCGGGCGAGTTGGGGCACTATTGCTGCGTGGCTGCCGGACGGGCGTCGAGGAAGCCGAGGCTGCCGCGGATGTCGCGGGCGTCGCGGGTCTCCAGGGCGGGGACCGCGAGGGCCGCCCGGGCCCCGCGGATCGCCAAGGCCTCGCGGATCTCCACCGGCCCGCGGGTCTCCAAGGGAGCGCGGGCCTCGACGGCGTCCACACGACCGGGCCGGGAGGGCGGCGGGGCGGGCCGCGCGTGCCGTGCCGCGGGCCGGGCGCTGCGCCGCCCGTTCGCGGCGGCCGGGCGCGGCATACGGCGCGCCACCCACGCGCACGGCGCGGGCGAGTCGGGTCTCGGGAAGCTGATCGAGCTGCACGCGGTGAATTCGGCCGGTGACATGCTGATCACGGTGGCGCTGGCCTCGACGGTGTTCTTCTCGGTGCCGACGGACCAGGCGCGCGGCCGGGTGGCGCTCTACCTGGTCGTCACGATGGCGCCGTTCGCGCTGCTGGCGCCGGTGGTCGGGCCGCTGCTGGACCGGGTGCCGCACGGCCGGCGGGCCGCGATGGCCGGGGCGATGCTGGCCCGTGCGCTGCTGGCGCTGACCATGTCGGGCGCGGTCGCGGGCGGCGGGCTGGAGCTGTATCCGGCGGCACTGGGTGTATTGGTGTGCTCGAAGGCGTACGGGGTGGTGCGGAGCGCCGTCGTACCGCGCCTGCTGCCGCCCCGCATTCCGCTGGTGAAGGCCAATTCGCGGGTGACGCTCGCCGGGCTGCTGGCGACGGGGGCCGCGGCGCCGGTGGGCGGGGCGCTGCATCTGATCGGTCCGGGCTGGCCGCTGTACGGCGCGTTCACGGTGTTCGTGGTGGGCACGTTCCTGTCGTTCTCGCTGCCGCACAAGGTGGACTCGGCGAAGGGTGAGGGGCGGGCGCGGCTGGCGTCCGGGGACGACGGTGAGCGGCCGGCGGGGGCGGCCGCCGAGCGGCCGGGGAAGGCGCTGGCCGGCGGGCGGCGGCCGGGGCTGCGGACGGTCGGCCCTTCGGTGCTGCACGGCCTCCAGGCCAACTGTTCGCTGCGGTCGCTGTCCGGCCTGCTGACGTTTTTCCTGGCGTTCCTGCTGCGTGAGCATCCGCTGGGCGGGCTGGGGCCGCAGGTCTCGCTGGGGCTGGTGGCGGTGGCGGCCGGCGCGGGCAACGCGCTGGGGACGGCGGTCGGCGCGTGGCTGCGGGCCAGAGCCCCCGAGCTGATCATCGCGGTGGTGCTGGGGCTGGCGCTGGCCGTGGTGGTCACGGCGGCGGCCTTCTACGCGGTGCTGGCGATCGTGGTGGTGACGGGTGTGGCGGCGACGGCGGGGCTGTGCCAGGCGCTGGGGAAGCTGTCGCTGGACGCGCTGATCCAGCGCGATGTGCCGGAGCCGGTCCGTACCTCGGCGTTCGCCCGTTCCGAGACGGCGTTGCAGTTGTCCTCGGTGGTCGGCGGCGCCGTGGGGATCGCGCTGCCGCTGAACGGGACGGTGGGGCTGGCGGTGGGCGCGGCGCTGCTGACGGCGGGCGCGCTGCTGGCCGTGCGCGGCCTGCTGGGCGCCGCGCGGCACGGCGCGCCCCACCCTCGTGTGGCGTGACCGGGGCCGACCGATAGCCTGCCCGCATGACCGCGTTCTCTTCTTGGGGCACAGGCCGCCGTGCCGCTGCCGCCCTCGGTGCCGTGTCCCTGGGTCTCGTCACCCTCTCCGCCTGTGAGAAGCCGACCCCGCTCGCCACGGTGACCGCCGGCAAGGACACCGTGACGGCCGAGGCCGCCTGCTACGACGACGGCAAGGTGCTGGGCGATCTGGCCGCCAGTGACAAGAAGGCGCAGGCCGAGTTCGCCAAGTGCCTGACCACCGCGCCCAAGAAGACGCTCACGGTGCACCCGGGCGAGAAGCTGCGGCTCGGTGTGGAGCCGGACGTGGCCGAGGACGGCTGGATCGCGCTGTCCAACAGCAGCCCGATCACCAACGTCAGCAAGCAGACGTACCAGGTCGTCGACAGCGCGGAGCAGCTCTTCGTCAACCAGCAGACCCGCAGCCTGGCCGATTCCACCGTGGTGTCCGTCGTGGCCACCAAGGGCGGCAAGTACACGGGCGTGTGGAACATCAAGCTGGAGCGCGCGGAATCCTGAATTCCGTCGGCGTACGCGTGAGGCTGGTGGTGGCGAGGTGACGGAGACGCGAGTCCTGGTCGTCACCGCCGTCGCGGCCGAGCGCGACGCGGTGGTCGCGGGAGTGGCCGGTGGCGGCGGCGCGGACGTCGTCGCGCTGCCGGCGGGCGGCTACGCGCTGCACCGGGTCCGGGCCGCCGCGCCGCCCGCGGACGAGCGGGCCGGTGTGGCCGTCGACGTGCTCGCCGCCGGTGTCGGCCCGGCCGCCGCTGCCGCCGGGACGGCGACCGCGCTGACCGCCGGAATCTGCTGCGGAGCCGGTTACGACCTCGTCATCTCCGCCGGGATCGGGGGCGGTTTCGTGCCCGGTCCGGACGCGGGCAGGCCCGGCGCCGCGGTCGGTTCCGCGGTCGTCGCGGACGAGATCGTCGCGGCCGATCTGGGCGCCGAGACCCCGGACGGCTTCGTTCCGGTGACGGAGCTCGGCTTCGGGACCGTCGTCCACGTCCCCCCGCCGGACCTCGTACGGTCCCTCGCCGCGGCGACCGGTGCCGCGTGCGGCGCGGTGCTCACCGCCTCGACCGTGACCGGCAGCGCGGAACACGCCGCGCGCCTCTCCGCGCGCCACCCGCGCGCCCTCGTCGAGGCGATGGAGGGCTTCGGCGTCGCCGAGGCCGCCGCCGCGCAGGGCCTGCCGGTGCTCGAAATCCGTACGGTCTCCAACCCCGTCGGCCCGCGCGATCGTGCCGCGTGGCGCATCGGGGACGCGCTCGGCGCGCTCTCCGCCGCCTGCGCCGCGCTCCCCCGCGTCCTGACGGCGGCCGGGGCCCCGACCTCCTGGAGGACGCCATGAGCGACGCGCTCAAGATCGCCTATTCGCCGTGCCCGAACGACACCTTCGTCTTCCACGCGTGGGCGCACGGCAAGGTCCCGGGCGCGCCCGCGCTGGACGTCACCTTCGCCGACATCGACATCACCAACGGCATGGCCGAGCGCGGCGAGCTGGACATCCTGAAGGTCTCGTACGCGGTGCTGCCGTGGGTGCTGGAGGAGTACGCGCTGCTGCCGTGCGGCGGCGCGCTGGGCCGCGGCTGCGGGCCGCTGGTGCTCACCAGGGAGCCGGGCGAGGCCAAGGACCTGGCCGGCAAGACGGTGGCGGTGCCCAGCGAGCGGTCGACCGCGTATCTGCTGTTCCGGCTCTGGGCGGCGGACGAGGTGCCGGGCGGCGTCGGCGAGGTGAAGGTGCTGCCGTTCGACGAGATCATGCCGGCGGTACGGGACGGCCGGGTGGACGCCGGGCTGGTCATCCACGAGGCGCGCTTCACGTACGGGAACTACGGGCTGAGCTGCCTGGCCGACATGGGCGAGCACTGGGAGCTCACGACGGGGCTGCCGATCCCGCTGGGCGCGATCATCGCCAAGCGCTCGCTGGGCGCGGAGCGGCTGCGCGAGCTGGCCGCGGCGGCCCGCGAGTCGGTACGGATGGCCTGGGACGACACCGAGGCATCGCGCGCGTACGTGCTGGAGCACGCGCAGGAGATGGATCCGGCCGTCGCCGACCAGCACATCGGCCTGTACGTGAACGAGTTCACCGCCGACCTCGGCGAGAACGGCTACGCGGCGGTACGCGGCCTGCTCACGCGCGCCGCGGCCGAGGGGCTCGTACCGCCCCTCGGCCGCGATGCGCTGAACTTCGGCTAGCCGGGCCGCCCGGCCCGGTCCGGTGCGGGCGCCGTCACACGTCCAGCTGGTCGGCGACCGCCCGCAGCATGTTCGCGATCTTCCCGCCGTGCGCCTTGTCGGGGTAGCGGCCGCGCTCCAGCTGCTGGGTGACGCTCTCCAGCAGCGTGGTGAGGTCCTGCACGATCGACGCCAGCTCGTCCGGCTTGCGGCGCTGGGCCGCCGCCACCGACGGCGCGGGGTCGAGGATCGTCACCGAAAGCGCCTGGTCACCGCGCTGGCCGGCCACCACGCCGAACTCGACGCGCTGGCCCGGCTTGAGTGCGTCCACGCCGTCGGGCAGCACCGACGAGTGCACGAAGACGTCACCGCCGTCGTCGCGGGAGAGAAAGCCGAAGCCCTTCTCGCTGTTGAACCACTTGACCTTGCCGGTAGGCACGTCTGTCCTCGTCCTCGTACTCGTCGGAAAACCACTGGGGTCTGGGTACTGCGTTTTCTGCGTCTTCTGCGGGAAAAAACAGCTCTGGATAGCAGTGCAGCGGGCCACCGGACCCGCCACCCCCCAAGGCTAATGGTCCGGTGCCCGGTGACAAGACGTCGCCGGGTGGTTCCTCCGCGCTTCTGGCCCGGACTTACCCTGGTCCTGTGTCTGACGAAACTCCCCAGGCAGGGGATCTGCTGGTCCGGATCGGCGCGATTGTTTTCCTGATTGGCGCGGTGGCCACTCTCGCCACCGTCGCCCCGTTGTTCGTGGGGGCCGAGCCGCTGCCGTCCGTCTTCTACTGGGTGTGCATGCTGATGGGCGCCGGGTTCCTGATCGCCGGGGCCGGAGTGCTGCGTTCCGTCGCGGCGCAGCGCCGCCAGGCGAGGTCGTCCACGGCGTAGCGGCCCGCGCCTTCCGGACTCATACGTTCCGCCGGGACCGCTGCGCCGCGTACTCCTCCAGCCAGGCCGGGAAGCCGGTCAGGTCGCCGAGGAGCACGTCGGCGCCGGCCGCGCGCAGCTCGTCCGCGCCGCACGGCCCGGTGGCCACGGCGACGGACAGCGCGTCGGCGGTGTGCGCACCGCGTACGTCACCGGTGTGGTCGCCGACGTAGACGGACGCGCCGTGCGCGCGCAGCGCCTCGGCCTTGGCCTCCGCCCACAGCGAGCCGATGACGGCGTCCGCGGCGATGTCCAGGTGGTCCAGGTGCAGCTTGGCGTTCGGCTCGTACTTCGCGGTGACGACGATCGCCCGGCCGCCGTGGCGCTGTACGGCGGCCACCGCCTCGCGGGCGCCCGGCATCGCGAGCGTCCCGGTGATCGCGTACTCCGGGTACAGCTCCCGGTACAGGTTGCTGATCTCCGCGACCCGCTCCTCGGGGAACCACCGGCGGATTTCCTGCTCCAGCGGCGGACCGAGCCGGGTGATCGCCGCGTCGGCGTCGACGTGCGTCCCGGTGGCGGCGGACAGCGCCTCGTAGGCCGCCTTGATGCCGGGGCGGGAGTCGATCAGCGTCATGTCCAGGTCGAAGCCGACCGTGAGCGTCTGCGCGGCCGTGGCGACCGTGGGGTCGGGTACCGGGGTGTGCGAAGCCATGGTGGCCATTGTGGCCGATGACCGGGAGTGGGCCGGGCCCTACACTTGCCCCTCCGCACCCGCCCCTGTCGCCTGCCCGCGCCGGCGCCGTCGCGAAGGGGAACCGATGCCAGTCGTCCGGGCCGGCCGCCCCAGATCCTCCCTGGTGAGGCACCGCGTCGGCTGGACGGCGGCGGCGGTGCTCGCCCTGCTGCTGGCGGTGCTCCTCTCGTTGGCGTTCGGCAGCAGGCAGTTCGCGCCGTCCGAGGTGCTCGACGCGGTGCTGTACGGCGGGGACGGCGACGCGGCACAGGTGGTGCGCTTCCTGCGGCTGCCGCGCACGCTGATCGGCCTGATGGTCGGCGCCGCGCTCGCCCTCGCGGGCACGGCCATGCAGGGCATCACCCGCAACCCCATCGCCGACCCCGGTGTCCTCGGCATCAGCCAGGGCGCCTCGGTGGGCGTGGTCCTCGCGCTGTCCTTCCTGGGGGTGCACACCCTCGGCGGTTACGTGTGGTTCGCCTTCGCGGGAGCCGGGGCCGCCGCGGTCGCCGTGTACGCGATCGCCTCCAGCGGGCGGGGCGGCGCGACGCCGGTGAAGCTGGCCCTGTCCGGCGCCGCGATCAACGCGCTGCTCGTCGCGGTGACGATGGCGGTGCTGACGACGAAGGCCGCCGCACTGGACGAGTTCCGGTTCTGGCAGGTCGGCTCGCTGACCGGCCGGGACAGTGCGGTCGCCGCGCAGATCTGGCCGTTCCTGCTGGCGGGCGCGGTGCTCGTGCTGTCCGTCGCGCGCGGCCTGGACGCGCTGGCGCTCGGCGAGGACGCGGCCAGGGGGCTCGGGCAGAACGTCGCCGCCGTACGCGTCGTGGCCGGGCTGGGAGCGGCGGTCCTGACCGGCGCGGGCGTCGCGGCCGCCGGGCCGATCGCCTTCGTCGGCCTCGCCGTACCGCACCTCGCCCGCGCGGCCGTGGGCGGCGGCCACCGCTGGCTGCTGCCGATGGCGGCGCTGCTCGGCCCGGTCGTCGTGCTCGTCTCGGACACCGTCGGGCGCGTGCTGTTCCCGCCGTCCGAGGTGCCGGCGGGTGTGCTGACGGCTCTGATCGGCGTTCCGTTCCTGGTCGCGCTGGTACGGCGGAAGGGGGTGCCGGCGTGACGGCACCGGTCGCCGGCTCCGGCGCCCCGGTACGGCAGGGGCGCGCGCGGCCCACGGGGTACGCCCTCGTGCGCGCCGGGCGCGCGTCGTTCCTCGTACATCGACGGGCGGCGGCCGTCGCCACGGCCCTGGCCGTCCTGCTCGCCGCCGTCTGCCTGGCGTACCTGTGCGTCGGCGAGTCCTTCGTGGCCCCCGGCGAGGCCCTGAAGGCCGCTTTCGGGCAGCCGTCGTCCGCCGGACTGGTCGTCGGGACGCTGCGGCTGCCCCGGATGGTGGCCGGACTGCTGGTCGGCGCGGCCTTCGGGGTCGCGGGCGCGCTGATCCAGACCGTGGCCCGCAATGCGCTCGCCAGCCCGGACGTCATCGGCGTCACCCAGGGCGCGAGCGCGCTGACGGTGGGCGCCATTACGTACGGCATCACCTCGTACGCCGTCCTGCCGTACCTCTCGGTCGCCGGCGGCGTCCTCGCCGCCGCCCTCGGCTACGTCTTCGCCTGGCGCGGCGGCCTGCACGCCACCCGCTTCGTCCTGATCGGCATCGGCTTCGCCGTCGCGCTGCGCTCGGTCACCCACCTCTTCCTCATCAAGGGCGACTACACCGTGGCCCAGCAGGCCCAGGTGTGGCTGACCGGCTCGCTCAACGGGCGCGGCTGGGCCGAGGCCGCACCGCTCGGCTGGGCGCTGCTGGTGCTGCTGCCCGCCGTCCTGTGGGCGGCCCGCGCGCAGCGCACCGTCCCGATGGACGACGACACCGCGACCGCCCTCGGAGTACGGCTGAACCGCACCCGGCTCGGGCTGGTCGCGCTCGGCGTGGTGCTGGCGTCGATGGCGACCGGCGCGGCCGGACCGGTCGACTTCGTGGCGCTGCTCGCCCCGCAGACCGGCCGCCGGCTGACGCGTACGGCGCAGATCCCGCTGCTGTGCTCGGCGCTGCTCGGCGCGGTCGTCGTCGTCCTCGGCGACCTGCTCGCCCGCAAGCTCCTCGCGCCGACGGAACTGCCGGTGGGCGTGCTGACCGCGGCCGTCGGTGCCCCGTACCTGATCCACCTGATCATCCGCAGCCGTGCCGTGGGAGGGCGAGCGTGACCGAGGGCACCGAAGGCACGGGGGGCATCGGGGGTACCGGGGGTACCGGAGGTGCCGGGGAGGCAGTGCCGGTGGTCGGCAGCCGTCTCACGGCCCGGGATCTGACGCTCGCCTACGAGGACCGCACGGTCGTCGACGGGCTCGACCTCGACATCCCGCACGGCGCGGTCACCGTCGTCGTCGGCCCCAACGCCTGCGGCAAGTCCACGCTGCTGCGGGCGCTGGGCCGGCTGCTCAAGCCGCGCCGCGGCGCCGTCCTGCTGGACGGTACGGACCTGGCCCGCATCCCCACCAGGAAGATCGCCCAGGCGGTGGGGCTGCTGCCGCAGTCCCCCGTGGCGCCCGAGGCGATCACCGTCGCCGACCTGGTCTCGCGCGGCCGCCAGCCGCACCAGCGCTGGTGGCAGCAGTGGTCCGAGGCGGACGAACGGGCCGTCGCCGAGGCCATGGACCGTACGGATGTGGCGCAGCTGGCGGACCGGCCGGTGGACGAGCTGTCCGGCGGCCAGCGGCAGCGCGTGTGGATCGCGATGGCCCTCGCGCAGGAGACCGGCCTGCTGCTCCTGGACGAGCCGACGACGTACCTGGACATCGCGCACCAGGTCGAGGTGCTGGACCTGGTGCGGCAGCTCAACCACGACCGGGGGCGCACCGTCGTCGCCGTCCTGCACGACCTCAACCAGGCCGCGCGCTACGCCGACCACCTCGTCGCGATGAAGCAAGGGCGCATCGTCGCACAGGGGCGCCCGACGGCGGTCGTCACGGCGCACCTGGTGCGCGAGGTGTTCGGGCTGGAGTCGGTGGTGGTACCGGACCCGGTGACGGGTTCGCCCCTGGTGGTGCCGGGGCGGCCTTGGCAGGCTCCGGGTACGGCCCTCGCCGCGCCCGGGTCCGAGTGACCGCGCCGCTCCCAGCCGAAAGGGCTTGTCATGCCGCTCTCCGCAGTTCCCCGCCCGGTTCCGCGGGCGGGACGACGCCGTGCCGCGTTCGCCGTGGTCTCCGCCCTGGCCGCTTCCGTGGCGCTGACCGCCTGCGGTGCGGACGGATCGTCCGGTACGGGCCGTTCCGGCGACAGCTCGGCCGAGGCCGCCGACTGCCCGGCCCAGCCCGCCACCACCTGGGCGCAGCCCGCGTCCGGCGGGGGCAGGCACCAGGTGCGTACGGCGCAGGGCGAGGTGGAGGTGCCCGACGCGCCCCGGCGGGTGGTGGTGCTGGACACCGCGGAACTGGACTCCGCGATCACCCTGGGGGTCAAGCCGGTCGGTGCCACCCGGTCCGACGTGGCGGGCGGCTTCCTGAGCTACCTGCCGAAGGACGAGGTCGCGGGCATCGCGGACGTCGGCAAGATCGGCGCGCCGAATCTGGAGGCCGTCGCGGCCCTGAAGCCGGACCTGATCCTGACCAGCAAGGTCCGCGACGGCGGGCGGTACGCGCAGCTGAAGGCCATCGCGCCCACCGTCATGACGGAGACCACCGGCTATCCGTGGAAGCAGAACTTCGCCACCCACGCCGACGCGCTGGGCAAGATCCCGGAGGCGAAGCGGGCGGTCGCCGCGTACGGGGCACACGCCCGGCGGGTCACCGAGGCGCTCGGCGGGGCCGCGGCGGCGAAGCGGACCACGACCAATGTCGTCCGCTTCGTCGCGGGCGCCGACACCCGTGTCTACGGCTGCCGCAGCTACATCGGCACCGTCCTGAACGACGTCGGCACCGGCCCGACCAGCGTGGTGCAGGACGCGCCGGACGGCATGATGATCGAGGTCAGCGCGGAGCAGATGACCAAGGCCGACGCGGACGCGGTCTTCTACACGGCGTACGGCAGCCCGGAGAAGTCCAAGGAGACACAGGTCACCGGCGGGGCGCTGTGGAAGAACATGAAGGCGGCCAGGAACGGCCGGACCTTCCGCGTCGACGACGAACTGTGGATCCAGGGCATCGGCTACACGGCGGCCGACAAGATCCTGGCCCAGTTGCAGGAGAAGCTGGCCAGGAAGTAGCCGGAGGAGGGGCGGGGCCACGGAGTGGCCGGAGGCGGGACGGGGTCACGAAGTGGCCGGAGGAGGGGCCGGGAGGGCAGGTCGGGGCGGCTCCGCTGCGGCCCGCCTGTCCCGCCGCCCCGGTCACCGCCGCCGCCCCGGTCCCCGCCGCCGCTCAGCGCGGCTGCCGCCGCATCCGCCACACCAGGAACAGCGCGGAGGCGACGGCCGCGACGCGGACCATCACCGGCAGCACCCCGGTCAGCTCGTGCCCCAGCTGCCCGTCGGCGATGGGCTCGCCCCATCGCCCGTCCACACGGCCCCACAGCCACACCACCAGCCCGCCGACGATCAGCCCCGGCACGCCGAGCGCCGCGAACTTCGCCTCGCCGCGCGGCAGCCGCCGGGAGGTGTAGGCGATCACCCAGCCACCGGCGAGCGCCAGCCAGGAGCCCAGCACCGCGCCCGCCACCAGCAGCAGCACGGCCAGCAGGAGGACGGGGCTGAGCGGGGGCCGCGCGGCCGGCACGTACTCCACCGGTTCGGGCTCTTCGGCGTACGGCTCCGGCACGGCCGCCCGCTGCCGCCGCCACGCGAGCACGCGCGGCAGCACCCGTGGCAGCACGCCGGTGCGGGGCGCCTCGGCCGCCTCCTCGCCGTGCTCGCCGCCCGCCTCTCCGTCCTCGGTCTCCTCGTCGTCCGCCGCCTCACCGTCGTCGTCCCGCCCGTCCTTTTCCAGGGACAGCGGGCCGTCCTTGCGCTCGCCCGGCGGACGCTCACGGATCTCCGGGATCTCGATGCCGCCGATGAAGCCGGGCACCGTCTCGCCGGGCTCGTACGACCCGTACGCCGCGAACGGGCCCTCCTCCACGCGCCACCAGTCGGGCTCGTCGGCGCCCTCCCCGAAGGCGACGGTGCTGTCACCGAGCTCGTCGAAGCCCGCGAGGTGCGGCGGGGAGGCGGTCGGCGGCGGCTCCGGTTCCCGCGCACGGGCGGAGCGCCGCTTGCCGTCGCGGGGTGCGGGGACCTTTCCGGCGAGGCCGCGCAGTCCTTCGCCGAGGCCGGACAGGCCCGGCAGCCCCGGCAATCCGGGCAGCCCTCCACCCTTGGCGATGCCGCTGCCCTTGGCGGTGCCGCTGGGCTTGGCGATGCCGCTGCCCTTGGCGATGCCGCTGGGCTTGGCGATGCCGCTGCCCTGGCCGCCGCCTGGTCCGGTCACGCCACCCGGCTCGCCGGGCCCGGCCGCGCTGCCGCCCGCACCACTCGTACCGCCTGTACCGCCCGTATCGCCTGCACCACCCGTGCCGAAGCGGCGCGCGGCCCCGCCCAGCTTGTCGCGCAGGCCCGGCCGCGGCTCCGGCTCCGGCGCGCCCCGGGGCCCCGGCACCGCGGACGGTCCGCTGCCGCCCGCCGCCGTCACCACCGCCTCGGGCGTACCGAGGCGGGACAGTACGCGTCTCACCCCGGGCACCGTGTCCGGCTTCACCGCGTCCACCTGTGCCCGCAGCTCGGCCACCAGGCGCATCCGCGCCCCGGAGGACAGCCCTCGCTGCTGGGCCAGATCACCGACCCGGCTCAGATAGTCAAAGACCAGCTGGTCGCTCTCGATCCCCACGAAATCCCCTGTGGCACAGCCCGGTTCCTCCGGAGACGGTACCCCTGATCGCCCTTTTTACGGGGGCGGCGGCGCCGACCGGCCCGCCCCGCCTGCGTGCCCCGGCTCCCGCCCCGTCCGCCTGCCCCGGCCGTGTCAGCCGGACGGCGGGCGCGGCGCTGCACCCGACAACGTCACATGCCCCCGCTACCGTGTAGCGGATGAGTGAAACACCCCGCACGCTCGCCGAAGAGCTCCGCACCCGCCCCGACAGCGGGCTCGCCGGCCTGCTGCGGGCCCGCCCCGACCTCCTCAGCCCGGTCCCCGGCGATCTGACCCAGCTCGCCACCCGGGCCGGCACCCGCGCCTCGGTCGTACGGGCCGTGGAACGCCTCGACCGCTTCGCGCTACAGGCCGCCGAGGCGCTGGCCGTCGCGCCGGACCCCTGCCCGTACGAGACGCTGCTCGGTCTGATGGCGGGAGACGCGGGCACGGACGGCGACGGCGACGCCATCACCACCCAGCTGCCCCGCGCCCTGCGCACCCTGCGCGACCAGGCGCTGGTCTGGGGCGGCGACGACCGGCTGCGCCTCGTCCGTACGGCCCGCGAACTGCTCGCGCCCGGACCCGCGCACCCCTCCCCCACCGGCCTGGGGCCGACCGTCGCCGAAGCCTCGTCCGGCATGTCGCCCGGTCGCCTCCAGGAGATCCTGGCCGCCGCCGGACTGGCCGCGACCCACGACCCGGTGACCGCCGTCGCCGCTCTGGCCGGGCTGTTCGAGGACCGTACGCGGATGGCGGAACTGCTGGCCGCCGCGCCCGCCGAGGCGCGGGCCGTACTGGACCGGCTGGTCTGGGGCCCGCCCTACGGTGCCGTCACCGACCGGCCCGCCGCACACCTCCAGTGGCTGCTGGACCGCGGCCTGCTGCTGCCCGCCGGACCGCGCAACGTCGTCCTCCCCCGCGAGGCCGCGCTGCACCTGCGCGCGGGGCGCGCGCACCGGGTGCCCGAGCCCCTGCCGCCCGCCCTCGCGCCCGCCACCGAGCGTGATCCACAGCTTGTGGACAGGGCCGCCGCCGGCCAGGCGTTCACCGCCCTGGACACCGTCGAGGAACTCCTCAAGGAGTGGGACCTCGGCGGGCCGGGCGTGCTGCGCGCCGGGGGCCTGTCGGTCCGCGACCTCAAGCGGACCGCCGCCGCCCTGGACTGCACCGA
This sequence comes from Streptomyces sp. CB02923, assembly GCF_001905005.1. GTDB lineage: Bacteria > Actinomycetota > Actinomycetes > Streptomycetales > Streptomycetaceae > Streptomyces. The sequence goes on from NZ_LWKZ01000001.1 coordinate 1,282,973, forward strand.
ACAGCTCGCCGCCTTCTGGCTCGAACTCGCCTACGGTGCCGGACTGCTGGCATCCGACGGCGAAGCCGACGAGCGGTACGCGCCCACCCCCGCCGCGGAGGACTGGCGCCGGCTCCCGGACGCGGAGCGCTGGGCGCGGCTCGCCACGGCCTGGCTCTCGGCGACCCGTACGGCCGGGCTGGTCGGCACCCCCGACCCGAAGGGCCGCACCCTGTCCGCGCTCGGCCCGAACCTCGACCGGTCCGCGGCCCCCGAGGTACGCCACCGGACGCTCGCCCTGCTCGCGTCCCTGTCCCCCGGCACGTCCGTACCGGCAGAGGCCGTTCTGGACCGGCTCCGCTGGGAACGCCCGCTGCGCGGCGCGGCCCGCACAGCGCCGGACTCCGCCGCCAACAGCGGCGCCAAGGCGCCCGCCCGCCGCCCGGACCCGGCCGCCGCGGCCGACGCCAACGCCGCCCGCAACGCGTCCACAGCCGCCAACGCCTCCCCCTCCGCCAACGCCACCGACGACCTGCGCTCCCGCATCGCCCGCTGGACGCTCACCGAGGCCGAACTCCTCGGCATCACCGGCCGCGGCGCCCTCGCCGCCCACACCCGCGCCCTCCTGGAAGCCGCCCCCACAGACCACCCCACCCACCCCGCCGACCCCGCGGACGCCACGGCCCCCGCCGCACGCGCCGCCGCCCTCCTCTCCCCCCTCCTCCCCGAGCCCCTCGACCACGTCCTCCTCCAGGCCGACCTGACCGCCGTCGCCCCCGGCCCCCTGGAGCGGCCCCTGGCCGACGCGCTCGGCGTCCTCGCCGACGTCGAGTCCAAGGGCGGCGCCACGGTCTACCGCTTCACCCCGGCCTCCGTACGCCGCGCCCTGGACGCCGGCCGGTCCGCCGCCGAGCTCCAGTCCTTCCTCACCGCCCACTCCCGCACCCCGGTGCCGCAGCCGCTCGCCTACCTGATCGACGACGTGGCCCGGCGCCACGGGCGGCTCCGCGTCGGCGCGGCCTCCGCGTACGTACGCTGCGACGACGACGCGCTCCTCACCGAGATCCTCGCCGACCGCCGCGCCATCGGCCTGCGCCTGCGCCGCCTCGCCCCGACCGTGCTGGCCTCGGCCGCCCCGCCCGACCAGCTCCTGGAGGGCCTCCGCGCAATGGGCTACGCCCCCGCCGCCGAGTCCGCCGAGGGCGACGTCCTCATCGCCCGCCCGGACGCCTACCGCACCCCGCCGCGCACCGCACCGGCCCCGGTCCCCGAGGGCCCGCCCGCACCCGACACCACCCTCCTCGAAGCGGCGGTCCGCGCCATCCGCGCCGGCGACCTGGCCGCCACCGCCGAACGCAAGCCCTCCACCGCCCCCGCTGCCCCGGCCCCCGGCGGCCTCCCGCGCACCACCTCCGCCGAAACCCTCGCCACGATGCAGGCCGCCGTCCTGACCAACGCCACCCTCTGGATCGGCTACGTCAACGCCGACGGCGCCGCCAGCCAACGCGTGATCGCCCCCGTCCGCGTCGAAGGCGGCTTCGTCACCGCCTACGACCACACCGCCGACGAGGTCCGCACCTTCCCCCTCCACCGCATCACCGGCGTCGCAGAACTGGCAGACGAAACGGCTTCGTGAGGGGACAGCGAAGCAGCCTCACCCCTCGCGCGACACCCGCGCATGGCATCGCACCCCGAACCTCGTTCCTTTCCCCTTTCGGGACGTCCCGCGCGGTGTAGAACGTCCCTCAGACGTCCCCGTACGGGACAGGGAGGGACGGGCCATGCTGATCGCCGCCGCCCGCCCCGTGGACGAGTGAGCCGATGGCGCGCACCGAGTACTACGACGATTCCACGGCCCCCGAGCCCAACAGCCTGGTGGTCGCCGCCTCCGCGGTCGTCGCGGACGGTTCCGGGCGCATCCTCCTCCAGCGGCGCCGGGACAGCGGCCTGTGGGCGTTGCCGGGTGGGGGAATGGAGATGGACGACTCCCTGCCGGGCGCCGCCGTACGCGAGGTCAAGGAGGAGACGGGGCTGGACGTGGAGATCACCGGGCTCGTCGGCACCTACACCGATCCCCGTCATGTGATCGCGTACTCGGACGGTGAGGTGCGGCGGCAGTTCAACGTCTGCTTCACGGCCCGCGTGACCGGAGGCGTCCTGGCGGTCTCCGACGAGTCGACGGAGGTCCGCTTCGTCGCACCGCCCGAGCTCGACGCCCTGTCCATGCACCACACCCAGCGGCTGCGGCTCCGGCACTATCTGGAGGACCGGGACCGGCCGTACCTCGGCTGACAGGGCACGCGGCCGGTGCGGCGTCAGGGCGACGACGACGGGACGATCTCGACCACGACGAGCCGCCGAGCAGGCCGTAAATGCGCTGTCGCTGCCCTAATTACCGACATACGATGATCACCGCTCAAGGGGTCGCACAGCCGTTCGGCTCCTGTTCCCGTACGTCAACACCAGGTGGTCACCTCACGTGAAGTCTCATCGAATCGCGGTTGCCGTCGCCGCAGCCGCGATAGCCCCGGCCCTTCTGCTGTCGGCTCCTGCCGTGGCGGCCGGGAAGCCTGCGGCCACGGCCGGTTCGCAGTCGGCCGTCGTCGCGGAGGACGGGCGCGCCGCCATTTCCGCCAAGGTGCCCGGGAACGTCACCGCGGGTGTCTGGACGGAGCTGCAGCTGACCGTCGACAACCGCGCGGGCAGGACCATGGAGGACCTTTACGCGGGTATCGATACCTTTGTGTCGGCCAGCGACTTCAAGGACGGCGACTCCGAGCTCGAATACCGGGCCAAGGACGGTTCCTGGCAGCAGCCCTTCACGTTCGGCGGCAACTCACACTCGATCGAATGGGGCCGGGTGGAGAAGGGCGCCGTCTTCACCATCGAAGCGCGCATACGGTACGCGTCGCATGTCTCCGGCCACGGCATGTTCAACGCGCTCGTGGGTTCGAGCTCCCACACCGGGTGGGGCGGCAGCACCTCCCTGAGCTTCGACGTCCAGCCCGCCGACGGGGTCCAGGTTCCCCCGGACAAGGCGACGGACCACAGCACCCGAGTGGCGTTCAGGGGGCTGCCCCCCAAGTCAGATATCCGGGCGGGTGGCGACTGGCGGCAGTTCCAGCTCGTCCTGGACAACCGCCGGGGCGAGGCGGACATCGCGAACTTCAAGCTCCTCATGAGCGTGGGTCTCGCGGGCAGGGCTCAGCCCGGCCAGGCCGAGTTCGAGTACCGCACCTCCCCCGATGCCCCGTGGCAGCCGTGGAAGGTCACCCGTATCCAGCCGATGGGCATCCTTGGCTCCCTGAACCCGCCGAAGCTCGCCAAGGGTGAGCTGCGGACCATGGACGTCCGGCTGCGGATCGCCGCCGACGCGCCCACGGGCGGGGGCGTGGTGATCGTATGGGGCGGCCCCGAGAAGAATCCCCAGGCACGGACGACGTCGCGCATGCTCGACGTCACCGCCGGCTGAGCGAAGTCCCCGGGCAGAAGCGCCTTTCCCTTCGGGGAGGGGCGCTTTCGCCGTGCGGGCGCCCGAGCACCTCTACGCGTACGGAGCACCTCCACACGGGCACCTCCACACGTAGCGGGCGACGCCGCTTCCACACATACCGGGCAACGCCCGGGGCCGTGGAACGCGCGCGGCCGGGCACGGTGCTCCCTTCCGACCGGTGTGAGGCACCCGTTCCCGGCACCGTCCCGTTCCTCACCGCCCATGCGGCACACTGGACGTTTGGCCGTACGGACGGCCGGGTGCCGCGGTCGGGCTGGGGAACGGCCGGGTGCAGGTGACGCGAAAGGCGAGGCGCGTGAACGGACCTCTCATCGTCCAGAGCGACAAAACGCTGCTGCTGGAAGTCGACCACGAGCAGGCGGAGGCGTGCCGGCGGGCCATCGCGCCGTTCGCGGAGCTGGAGCGGGCGCCCGAGCACATGCACACGTACCGGGTGACGCCGCTCGGGCTGTGGAACGCGCGGGCTGCCGGGCACGACGCCGAGCAGGTCGTGGACGCGCTGGTCGGGTTCTCGCGGTATCCGGTGCCGCATGCGCTGCTGGTGGACATCGCCGACACCATGTCGCGGTACGGGCGGCTGACGCTGTCCAAGCACCCGGCGCACGGGCTGGTGCTCACCACCACCGACCGGCCGGTGCTGGAGGAGATCCTGCGGTCGAAGAAGGTGCAGCCGCTGGTGGGGGCGCGGCTGGACCCGGACACGGTCGTGGTGCATCCGTCCGAGCGCGGGCAGATCAAGCAGACGCTGCTCAAGCTGGGGTGGCCGGCCGAGGACCTGGCCGGGTACGTGGACGGCGAGGCCCATGCGATCGAGCTCGACGAGCGCACCTGGTCGCTGCGGCCGTACCAGCAGCAGGCCGTGGAGGGCTTCTGGCACGGCGGGTCCGGTGTGGTCGTACTGCCGTGTGGTGCCGGAAAGACGCTGGTGGGGGCCGGTGCCATGGCGCAGGCCAAGGCCACCACGCTGATCCTGGTGACGAACACCGTCTCGGCGCGGCAGTGGAAGCACGAGCTGGTGAAGCGGACGTCGCTGACCGAGGACGAGATCGGCGAGTACAGCGGTACGAAGAAGGAGATCCGGCCGGTCACCATCGCCACGTACCAGGTGCTGACGACCAAGCGGAAGGGCGTCTACCCGCACCTGGAGCTGTTCGACTCGCGCGACTGGGGGCTGATCGTCTACGACGAGGTGCATCTGCTGCCCGCACCGGTCTTCAAGTTCACGGCCGATCTCCAGGCCCGGCGGCGGCTGGGGCTGACGGCGACACTGGTGCGCGAGGACGGGCGCGAGTCGGACGTCTTCTCGCTGATCGGCCCCAAGCGCTTCGACGCGCCGTGGAAGGAGATCGAGGCGCAGGGGTACATCGCGCCGGCGGACTGTGTCGAGGTACGCGTCAGCCTGACGGAGTCGGAGCGGCTGGCGTACGCCACGGCCGAGACCGAGGAGAAGTACCGGTACTGCGCGACGACGGCCAGCAAGCAGAGCGTGACCGAGGCGCTGGTACGGCGGCACAAGGGCGAGCAGACCCTGGTCATCGGGCAGTACATCGACCAGCTCGACGAGCTGGGCGAGCACCTGGACGCGCCGGTGATCAAGGGCGAGACGTCCAACGCGCAGCGCGAGAAGCTCTTCGACGCGTTCCGGGAGGGCGAGATCTCCGTGCTGGTGGTCTCCAAGGTCGCGAACTTCTCGATCGACCTGCCGGAGGCGACGGTCGCGATCCAGGTGTCGGGCACGTTCGGGTCGCGGCAGGAGGAGGCGCAGCGGCTGGGTCGGGTGCTGCGTCCCAAGGCGGACGGGCACGAGGCGCGGTTCTACTCGGTCGTCGCCCGCGACACCGTCGACCAGGACTTCGCGGCGCACCGGCAGCGCTTCCTGGCGGAGCAGGGGTACGCGTACCGGATCGTGGACGCGACGGAGCTGCTGGCGGAGGGGTGAGCCGGGATACGCGGTGAGGGCCCGGAGCCGGACGGCGTCGGCCTTCGCCCGGAGCCGGGCGGGCTTCGGACGGGCTTCGGCATTCGCCCGGACCCGGGCGCGCGTCGGCGTTCGCCCCGCCCCCGGGCGCGCGTCAGCGTTCGGGGACGCGGGTGCTCAGTTCGCGGGCCGGGCGGGCGGCGCGGGGCAGCGGAAAGGGGCGGCGGCCCAGGGTGGACAGCGGGGTGGCCGGGGGCCGGCGGCTCCACCAGGCCGCCGCCGCCAGCATCGCCAGTCCCAGGAAGGGGTACGGGGCCGCCAGCGGCTGCTGCCACCAGGAGAACTTCAGGTCGAGGTTGCCCTGGTGCGGGAGCACCCACATCGTGCGGGCCATGAAGGCGACCGCCACCGCCGCGAGCAGCACCTGCCGCCACCGTACGCCGCGGACGTGCGCGCCGAGGGCGACCAGCAGCGGCACGCACCACACCCAGTGGTGGGACCAGCTGATCGGCGAGATGAGCAGGGCCGTGACGGCGGTGCACAGCACGCCCCAGGAGTCCAGGCCGTGCCGCAGGTACACCCGCCGGGCCACGAGGAGTCCGGCCATGCCGGTCAGCAGGGCGGCGCCCGCCCACAGCAGGCCCGGTTCCGTGGTGTGCAGGCAGCGGGCGAGGAGTCCCTGGAGGGACTGGTTGTCGACGATCCACAGCTGGCCGACCCGGCCGGTCTCGAACATCCGCCGTGTCCAGAACTCCACGCTGGCGTCCGGCAGGACGAGCACCCCGAGCAGCACGGAGCACACGAAGCCGGCCAGGGCGGTGAAGGCGGCCCGTACCCGGCCGGTGATCAGCAGGTAGACGGCGAACACCGCCGGGGTGAGCTTGATGCCGGTGGCGAGGCCGACGGCGAAGCCCTTCAGGCGGGCGCCGTCGGGGCGGGCCAGGTCCCACAGGACGAGGCAGGTCAGGGCGATGTTGATCTGCCCGAACACGAGCGTCTGGAAGACCGGTTCGAGCCATATGGCGAGCGCGGTGGCGGCCAGCACGACGGGCAGTGTCCGCACGCGCCGCAGCCGGGACGCACCCGCGCTTTCGCGGGTGCCGGTGGTGTACGCGGCCTTGTACGACAGGTGCAGCAGGACCGGGATGAGGGCCACGTTGACGACGACGGAGGCGACCTTGAGGGCACCGATGGGGACCCAGGCCGTCGGGATGAACAGCAGAGCGGCGAAGGGCGGGTACGTCGCGGGGAGGTTCCACTCGGTGACGGTGAAGCCGTACAGATCACTGCCGGTCGCCGCGGCCTCACCTTCGGCGCGGTAGACCACTATGTCCGACATGGACAGTGATACCAGCCGGAATACGGTGGCCAGCGCGGCCAGGGACACCACGAGCAGTACCGCTGTCGCGATCGTCTTCTTGTCCGGGCGGGTGAGATGCCGCGTCCACGGCCGTCTGTGCGGTACCGACCGCGTCCCCTCGGCGGCAGACACTTGTTTGGCCCCTCCTCGTCACCGGACGCATGCTGTCTGCGGCGACGCTAGTCGATCGAGACCGACTGCTTGTAACGGTTTCCGGTCATCCGGATGCTGGTTGCGTATCAGTCGAGGGCCGGAGGGGGTCGGAAAGGGCTGGGAAAGGGCTGGTTCAGTCCTCCGCGTACTCCCCGAGGAGGACGACGCTGACCGCGGCGGCGGCGAAGACCTTGAACGCACGGAAGACGTTGCCGACGATGTGGCGCTGCTCGTGGGAGTGCGGGGTGTGGGCGGCGTCGGGGCCGAGGGCGGTGGCGCCGTGGGTCGGGTGCAGGGGGCCTGGGGTGATGGTTGCGCTGCTCATGTCTCCATGATGGTTTTCGCGGAGCGGCCGCACATCGGCCCACGGGTGCATCCCCGAGTGGTCTTCGGTCACCCGCTGGACCCATGCCGTCCCCTACGGGAGATGTACGGGCCGGGGCGGAAAGTTCAGGGTCGCCGCGACGATCGTCGCGGCGACGGTGGCGGATGTCCACGTCGCCGCTGGTGGGCGGCCCCGGAGAAACCCGTTGGCGCCCCCGATACCTGCTGACTACAATCGCCGGTCTGCCCGCCTCCCTCAGCGGAGTGCCACCGGCCGCACGGAAACCGGCCGGGTTCCCGCTTCACGCATCTGCTCGCATCTGAAGACGCCTACGCGTACGCCGTCACGTACGGACGTAGCCGGACCCGCCGGAGGCAACACCGTGCCCTCGCACGCCCACGACCAGGCACCCGCCCGGACCCAGCAGCAGGCCACCGACCAGCCCGACCCCCTGGAGCGCGAACGCGCCCACCTCGCCGACTCCCGGGCGGCGCTGCGCGCCATGCGCCGGGACGCCGAAGCGCTCAACATCGCGGACGTCACCGCGAACTGGGTCAACGCCGAAGTGCTCCAGGGCGAGGTCGACGCCCGCATCAAGGCGCTCGCCGACCTCGCGCACACCCCCCTCTTCTTCGGCCGCCTGGACTACCGGCACGCGCCGGGGGCGGACGCCGAGGGCGCGGAGGGGGAGAACTTCTACATCGGCCGCCGGCACGTCCACGACGCCGACGGCGACCCCATGGTCATCGACTGGCGCGCACCGGTCTCGCAGCCGTTCTACCGGGCCTCCAAGAAGGACCCGATGGACCTGGAGCTGCGCCGCCGCTTCGGCTACACGGGCGGGCGGCTGACCGCGTACGAGGACGAGCACCTGACCGACCCGGCGGAGGCGGAGCAGCACAGCAAGCTGCTCCAGTCCGAGATCGAACGGCCTCGTGTGGGTCCGATGCGCGACATCGTGGCGACGATCCAGCCGGAGCAGGACGAGATCGTGCGCGCCGGGATCGGCGGCACGGTCTGCGTCCAGGGGGCGCCGGGCACCGGCAAGACCGCGGTGGGCCTGCACCGGGTCGCGTACCTGCTGTACGCGCACCGCGAGCGGCTGGCCCGCTCCGGCACCCTCGTCATCGGCCCGAACAGCTCGTTCCTGCACTACATCGAGCAGGTGCTGCCGGCGCTGGGCGAGCTGGAGGTCAAGCAGGCCACGGTCGACGACCTGGTGGCGCACGTCGAGGTGCGCGGTACGGACGACGCGGTGGCGGCCACGGTCAAGGGCGACGCGCGGCTGGCGGAGGTGCTGCGGCGGGCGGTGCGGTCGCATGTGCGGATGCCGTCCGAGGCGTGTGTGGTGGTGCGCGGTTCGCGGCGCTGGCGGGTGCCCGCGTACGAGATCGAGGAGATCGTCGAGGAGTTGCTGCGCCGCGACATCCGCTACGGCGCCGCCCGGGAGGCCCTGCCGCAGCGCATCGCGCACGCGGTGCTCGTACGGATGGAGCAGGCGGGCGAGGCGCCGGACGACCGGGTGCAGGACACGGTGGCGCGCAACGCGGCGGTCAAGGCCGTGGTCAAGGAGGTGTGGCCGCCGGTCGACCCGGCCAGGCTGGTGCTGCGGCTGCTGGGGGACGCGGAGTTCCTGGCCGGGCAGGCGGCGGGCATCCTGACGCCGGAGGAGCAGAAGGCGATTCTGTGGGCGAAGCCGCCGCGCAGCGTGAAGAGCGCCAAGTGGTCGGCGGCGGACGCGGTGCTGATCGACGAGGCGGCGGACCTGGTCTCCCGTACGCACTCCCTGGGGCATGTGGTGCTGGACGAGGCGCAGGACCTGTCGCCGATGCAGTACCGGGCGGTGGGACGGCGCTGTTCGACCGGTTCGGCGACGATCCTGGGGGACATCGCGCAGGGCACCACGCCGTGGTCCACCGACACGTGGGAGGAGGCGCTGGCCCACCTGGGCAAGCCGGGCGCGCGGATCGAGGAGCTGACGCTGGGCTTCCGGGTGCCGCGCGAGGTGATCGGGTACGCCTCGCGGCTGCTGCCCGCGATTGCCCCGGAGCTGACCGAGGCCACCTCCATCCGCGAGTCCGCCGGCGACTTCGCGGTCCGGCCGGTGGAGGCGGCGGAGCTGGACGACGCGGTCGTCGCCGCCTGCCGGGAAGCGCTGGCCAAGGAGGGCTCGATCGGCCTGATCGCGGCCGAGGCCCGGCTGCCCGCGCTGCGCGCGGCGCTGGACGCGGCGGGGCTGGCCGTCCTGGCGCCCGGCGAGGAGACCTCGGCCGAGGCCCGGCTGACCCTGGTCCCGGCCACGCTCGCCAAGGGTCTCGAATACGACTACGTGGTGCTGGACGAGCCCGCCGCGATCATCGACGGCGAGCCGGACGAACGCACCGGCCTGCGCCGTCTGTACGTCTGCCTGACCCGCCCGGTATCCGGGCTGACGGTGCTCCACGCGGCGGCCCTGCCGGAGCGGCTCGGCACGTCCGCCGGGTGACCGCTCCGGCTCCGGCTCCGGCTCCGGCTCCGGCTCCGGCTCCAGCTCCGGCTCCGGCTCCGGCTCCGGCTCCGGCAGCATGCGTTCCGGCGACGGGCGGCCCCGCCGCCCGCGCCTGAGAAGGGTGCCGCGTTCCCGTACGGGGAACGCGGCACCTGCCCGCCTCTAGACCGGCACGCCCTCCAACGCCCCCCGCCACGCCGCCACGGCCTCCGCGTCGACCGGTGCCTCCCAGCCGGACGGGCGCGCCGCGCCGCCGATGTGGAAGGCGTCCACTCCGGACGCCAGCAGTTCCGGTAGGTGCGCGAGCACCAGGCCGCCGCCGATCAGCAGCCGCGGCTCGTAGCCGGGCTCGCCGTCCGCCGTACGGGCGCGCTCGGCCAGCAGCGTCGGCAGGCCGTCCTCGACCCCGGCGGGCGACCCCGCCGTCAGGTACGTGTCCAGGCCGGGCAGCCCGGCCAGTTCCTTGCGCAGCGCGTCGCGGTCGGCGGCCCGGTCGATGGCCCGGTGGAACGTCCACCGGCAGCCGTCGACCGCGGCGGCCAGGGCCCGTACGGCCGCCAGGTCCGGGCGGCCGTCCGTGTCGAGGAAGCCGAAGACGAACTCCTCCGCCCCTTCGGCCCGCAGTGCGGCGGCCGACGCGCACAGGGCGTCCACCTCGCCCGCCGCGAAGCCGTCGGCGGCCCGCAGCATCACCCGTACCGGGATGTCGACGGCCGCCCGGACCTCCGCGACGGTCCGCGGCGACGGGGTGAGGCCGTCGGCGGCCATGTCGCTGACGAGTTCGAGGCGGTCCGCCCCGCCGGCCTGGGCGGCCACCGCGTCGGCGGCGTCGAGCGCGATCACCTCCAGGAGTGCGCGCTTGGTCATGGGTCCCCATTCCTTCGACGTGACGACTTCAGCAGGACGAGACGGGATGCCGACACGGACAGCACGAGGACGACAGGTCTAGTCCAATATCCCAGGGTACGGGCCGACCCGCCCCCAAGGACCACAACGCCCCGGTACTCGACCGGAAACCCCCTCTTGACCTCCGCGCGGGCACAATGGGCCGTATGGCTCGCACGACACCTCCGTCCGGTACGGCCCACACCCACTTCGGTGGCGGCGCCGATCCGTTCCCGGACCTGCACCACCGCTGGGCCACCGCCGTCGCCGGCGCACGGGGCGGCAGCGGCCCCGCCGACCCCGACCCGGCCCCGTACGCGGACAACCTGCTCGGCCGCTGGTCCGAACCGCAGCGCCGTTACCACACCACCGGCCACCTGATCGCCGTACTGGACCGCGTCGACGAGCTGGCCGTGCACGCGACCGACCTGGACGCCGGTGTCCCCGTCGACTGGGACGCCGTCCGCCTCGCCGCCTGGTTCCACGACGCCGTCTACCGGCCCGAGCGCTCCGAGAACGAGGAGCGCAGCGCGGCCCTCGCCGAGCGCGCGCTGCCCGAACTGGGCATCGACGACACCTGTACGGCCGAGGTCGCCCGTCTCGTACGCCTCACCGCGGGCCACGACCCGGCCCCCGACGACCACAACGGCGCGGCCCTGTGCGACGCGGACCTGGCGGTCCTGGCCGGAGCGCCCGAGCAGTACGCGGCCTACGCCGCCGCCGTCCGCGAGGAGTACGCATTCGTGCCGGACCGGGAGTTCCGCGCCGGGCGCGCCGACGTGCTGCGCCAGCTCCTGGACATGGCGAGCCTGTTCCGCACCCTGTACGGCAAGCAGCAGTGGGAGCGGGTGGCCCGCCGCAATCTGACCACCGAGCTGGAGCTGCTCACCGCGGGGTAGCGGCGGCGGCCGCGCGCCCCGGCCCGCGCCGTTCGCGCCGCTGGGCGCGCCCCTCCGCCCGGTACCACCGGCACGCCACGACGACCGCCAGCGCCAGCTCGACGGCGTCGCCCCCGTAGTACATGGCCTGCGAGGCCAGGTGCAGGTCGGCGGCGTCGAAGGAGGTGCCGGGCGGGCCCGCCGCGTACAGGGACTTGGCGAGGACGGCGTGCGCCGCCCCCGCGGCCAGCAGCACTCCGGCCCGCAGGCCGGTGCCGGGGCGGTGGCGTACGGGGTCCAGGGCGAGCAGTCCGAAGGAGAACAGGACACCGGCGAGCAGGATGTGGACGTGCACGGCCGTGTTCAGCCAGGGGTGGTGGTGGCTGACGGACAGCAGCGGGGTGCGGTACAGCAGCCACAGCCCGCCGAAGTCGAGCAGGGCAGCCACCGGCGGCAGGGCCCAGACCGTCGCCCAGCGCGCGCGGGACAGGTACACCAGCCGGCGCCTTACGGGTACGGGCGCGGTGCGCAGGGCCAGCGTCAGGGGACGGCCGAGCACCAGGAGCAGCGGGGCCACCATGCCGACGCACAGGTGCGTGAGCATGTGGGCGGTGAACGGCGGTGCGGCGCCCCAGGGCTCGGCGACGCCCGCCACCAGGACCGCGCCGCCCGCGCAGAACAGCGCGTCGCGCCCGTACGGCCAGGCGTCGCCGCGGGCGCGCAGGCTGGCCGTGGCGGCCAGGTAGGCGAGGCAGCCGAGGACGGCGGCGGCGGTGACGGCCCCGGTGAAGGGCGGGGGCAGGGCCGGGGACGTCATCGGCTGCGCGAGGCGGTCGGCGACGCGGTACGTGACGACGCGGCGCGCGGGGCCGTGCGCCGGGCGCGGACCAGCAGGAGCGCGCCGGCCAGCAGGAACAGCACGGCGATCCCGCCCCACGTCCAGTCGTACGGCGCCAGGTCCACGCCGTACCGGATCTGGTGGATGCCCAGGACCTTGTGCTGGAACGTTCCGTCGTAGAGCTGGAACCCGCCCAGCCCCAGACACAGCCCGCCCCACCACGCCGCGGGCACCAGCGCCCCGCGGCGCCGGACGTCCGCGTACAGGACCAGGCCCGCCACCATCGCGAGCCAGCTGCCCGCGTGGAACAGCCCGTCGGAGACCAGGCCCGCGTCCGTGGTGGACAGGTCGTAGAAGTGGTGCCAGTGCAGCAGCTGGTGGAACACCGTCTCGTCGACGAACGCGGCCGTGCCGATCCCCGTCAGCACGCCGCCGACCACCGTCCTCGAACGCCTCATACGGACCTCCTCGCCTTCGCGGGCCGGGCGGAGCGGCCGGGGTACCCCGGGCCCCCGGGGCAAAACGGCGCGAGGACGCGACCCGGCCACCCGTCCGGAACCGCCCGGTACCGTTCCGGTTTCGACACCGCGGCAGGGAATGTCAGGCGTGTCGGCGCTGTTCGTGCGTGACATGCAAGACCATCCCGATCGCGCCCGTATGCCCCTCGCCGTCTATGTCCTCGGCCTCTCCGTCTTCGCCCTCGGCACCAGCGAATTCATGCTGTCGGGCATCCTCCAGCCCCTGGCCCGGGACATGGGGGTGACCATTCCGCAGGCCGGTCTCCTGGTCTCGGCCTTCGCGATCGGCATGGTGGTCGGCGCGCCGGTGCTCGCCGCGGCCACCCTGCAACTGCCCCGCCGCACCACACTGATCGCGCTGCTCGCCGTCTTCGGGCTCGGGCAGGTGGCGGGCGCGGTGGCGCCGTCGTACACCGTGCTGTTCGTCTCGCGCGTGGTCAGCGCGCTCGCCTGCGCCGGGTTCTGGGCGGTCGGCGCGGCCGTCGCGGTGTCGCTGGTGCCGGTCACGGCACGCGCCAAGGCGATGGCCGTGATGGTCGGCGGGCTGAGCGTCGCCAACATCGCGGGCGTACCGGCCGGCGCGCTCCTCGGGCAGCACGCGGGCTGGCGGTCCGCCTTCTGGGCGGTGGCGGCCCTGTCGGCGATCGGCCTGGTCGGCGTGATCGCGCTGGTGCCGCGGACGGCCGTACCGACCGGTGACGATCGGCCGGTGCTCCGCCGCGAACTGAGCATCTACCGGGACAAGCAGGTCTGGCTGGCACTGATCGGCACCGCGCTGAACGGCGCTGCGGTCTTCGCGCTGTTCTCCTACCTGGCGCCGCTGCTGACCGACACCGCGGGCCTGTCCGAGGGCAGCGTGCCGACCGTGCTGGCCCTGTTCGGCGTCGGCGCGCTGATCGGTACGTTCGTCGGCGGGCGGATAGCGGACGCGCACCCGTTCGGAACGATCATCGGGGGCATCAGCGCCTCGGCCACCGTGCTGGCGCTGCTGGCCCTGACCGCGCACAGCTCCGTCGCCGCCGTCACGCTCTCCCTGCTGCTCGGCATCACCGCGTTCGCCACCGCTCCGGCCCTGAACGCCCGGATGTTCAACGTGGCGACCGCCGCGCCGACGCTGGCCGGCGCGACCACCACCTCCGCCTTCAACATGGGCAACACCCTCGGGCCGTGGCTCGGCGGGCTCGTCATCAGCGCGGGCTGGGGCTACCCGGCCGTCGCGTGGACGGCCGCGGCGCTCGCGGCGCTGGGCGTCGGCACCACGGTCGTCGCCCTGCGGCTGCACCGTACGAAGAGCGCCTCCCGCCTGGTCGCCTCCTCGGCCGACGCGACGCACACACCGGCGCCGACGCAGACGGCAGAGGCCGCAGAGGCCACAGGCGCGGCAGACCGGGTCTGAGCCGAGGCGGGGCCGGGCCGGAGCCGGGCCGGGGCCGGAGCGGGGCCGGAGCCGGAGCGCGTCGCGGGGCCGGAGCGCGTCGCGGCCTACCGGCCCACCGCTCCGCCCTCCCGGCTCTTCGGCCGCCGCAGGCCCGCCGCGCGCAGCAGGCGCACGATCTCCTTGCTGTCGGCCTCCGCCGCGCCCGCGCGCACCGCGTCGGCGTGGCGCTCCGCCGGTATGTCGTAATGATCGCGGTCGAACGCCTTGCGGGGGCAGCCGATGCGCTCGGCGAAGGCGTGCAGCTCCTCGAACGAGGCGTCGCTGACGAGGTGGGACCACATCCGGCCGTGTCCCGGCCAGGTCGGCGGGTCGATGTAGAGGGCCATGTCAGCCTCCCTGGGGGGCACCCAGGGAGCCGACCCGCGCCACCGAGACCGCCGTCTTGGGGCAGACCCAGTGCGGGTCGGGCCCCAGCTCGGGCTCGACGTCGAGGGCGTGGGGGTCGCCGCCGTGCATGCAGACGGGGCACAGCGGCCAGCGGCCGTAGCGCTCCAGCAGCGCGTCCTGGACGTCCTGCGCTATCAGCCCGGACACGAACTCGACGCCTTCGGGCCACTGCTCGACCCACCATCGCCGGTGCGCCACGGAATCCTCGACGAGCGAGACGATCTCCGCGTCGGCGACTTCGCCCGCCACCAGATCCGCGAGGACCAGGGCGCGGGCCGCGTGCAGTGCCTGTTCGAGCTCCATGGCCCCATTCTCTCCCGCACCACTGACAACCGCCCCGGCTGCCCGCGGCGGCGGCCCCGCCGGGCGCTCCGGTCCCGTCCGGCCGTCCGTCCACAGGCACGTGCGGGGTATTGACGCGGACCGGCGGTGAAATTATTTTTCAGCTGTGAGCCCTGACCTGAAGGAAACTTTCAAGGACTCCGGAGCCGCCGTCCGGGCGGCCCCGGGCCCGCCCGCCCCCGCGGCCCTGGCCGCCAAGGTGCGTACGCTGGCGCCGTCCATGACCCGGTCCATGCAGCGGGTCGCGGAGGCCGTCGCGGGCGACCCGGCCGGCTGCGCCGCGCTCACCGTCACCGGCCTCGCGGAGCGCACGGGCACCAGCGAGGCCACCGTCGTGCGCACCTCGCGCCTGCTCGGCTACCCGGGCTACCGCGACCTGCGCCTCGCGCTGGCCGCCCTCGCCGCCCAGCAGGCCACCGGCCGCGCGCCCGCCGTCACCGCCGACATAGCGGTCGACGACACGCTCCCCGACGTGGTCGCCAAGCTGGCGCAGGAGGAGCAGCAGTGCCTGGCCGACACCGCGGCCGGGCTGGACATGACGCAGCTGGAGGCGGCGGTCGGCGCGCTGGCCGCCGCCCGGCGCATCGACGTGTACGGCATAGGGGCCTCGAACCTCGTCGGCCAGGACCTGGTCCAGAAGCTGCTGCGGATCGGCCTGATCGCGCACGCCCACTCCGACCCGCACCTCGCCGTGACGAACGCGGTCCAGATGCGCGCCGGTGACGTGGCCATCGCGATCACCCATTCGGGGGGTACGACCGACGTCATAGAGCCGTTGCGGGTGGCCTTCGACCACGGCGCGACGACCATCGCGATCACCGGCCGCCCGGACGGCGGCATCGCCTCGTACGCCGACCACGTCCTCACCACCTCCACCGCCCGGGAGAGCGAGCTGCGCCCCGCCGCCATGTCGTCCCGTACGAGCCAGCTGCTCGTCGTGGACTGCCTGTTCGTGGGGGTCGCACAGCGGACGTACGAGACCGCCGCGCCCGCCCTGTCCGCCTCCTACGAAGCGCTCGCCCACCGCCACTCCCCCCGTACCCCCCACCGCTGATCACCGGCCCGCCGGCCGCCCGTCGGTCCCGGCCGCACCGTCCGCCCCCGTGAATCCGCCCGCCAGCCGTCTCCGCTCCCCCGTACAGAGCCGTACGAGCCCGGAAAGAGCCGCCACCACCATGACCTCCCCCGCCGAGTACGCACAGCTGCGCGCCCAGCTGGACACGCTCACCACCGAAGCCTTCCGGCCCGAACTCGCCGAGATCGACCGGCTGTCCACCCTGGAGATCGCCCGCACGATGAACGGCGAGGACACCACCGTCCCCGCCGCCGTCGCCGACCGGCTCCCCGAGATCGCCGCCGCCATCGACGCCACCGCCGAGCGGATGGCCCGCGGCGGCCGCCTGGTCTACGCGGGCGCCGGTACGGCCGGCCGCCTCGGCGTGCTGGACGCGAGCGAGTGCCCGCCCACGTTCAACACCGACCCGTGCGAGGTGGTGGGCCTGATCGCGGGCGGCCCCACCGCCATGGTCGCCGCCGTCGAGGGCGCCGAGGACAGCAAGGAGCTGGCCGCCGCCGATCTGGACGCGCTGGGCCTGACCGCCGACGACACGGTGGTCGGCATCTCCGCCTCCGGCCGCACCCCGTACGCGATCGGCGCCGTCGAGCACGCCCGCGCGGCCTGCGGCGCGCTGACCGTCGGCCTGTCGTGCAACGCGGGCTCCGCGCTGGCCGCCGCCGCCGACCACGGCATCGAGGTCGTCGTCGGGCCCGAACTCCTCACCGGATCCACGCGGTTGAAGGCCGGTACGGCGCAGAAGCTGGTCCTCAACATGCTGTCGACCATCACCATGATCCGGCTGGGCAAGACCTACGGGAACCTGATGGTGGACGTCCGCGCCTCCAACGAGAAGCTCCGGGCCCGCTCGCGCCGCATCGTGGCGCTGGCCACCGGCGCCGGGGACACGGAGATCGAGGCCGCGCTCGCCGCCACGGACGGCGAGGTCAAGAACGCCATCCTCGTCGTCCTGGCCGGGGTCGACGGGCCGGCGGCGGCCCGGCTGCTGGCGGGCTCCCGCGGCCATCTGCGGGCCGCGCTGCACACCGCCCTGCACACCCCGCCCCCGCAGGACGGCTGACGCACCCGGGCCGCAGGCCGCACCGCCCCCGCCCTCCCGCCCGTCCCGGCACGCACAGCAAGGCACCCCACATGTCCGATGAGAAGAACCGCGCCACCGCCGCCGCGATCCTCCCCCTGGTCGGCGGCGCCGCCAACGTCACGTCCGTCGCCCACTGCATGACCCGGCTGCGCCTGGGCATCGAGGACCGCTCGCTGGTCCGGGACGACGCCCTGAAGGCGCTGCCCGCCGTCCTGGGCGTGGTGGAGGACGACACGTACCAGATCGTGCTCGGTCCCGGCACGGTCGCCCGCGTCACCCCGGAGTTCACCGCTCTGGTCGAAGCCGGACGCGACGCGGCCCCTGCCCCGCAACCGGCTGCCGCACCGGCCCCGGACCCGGCCGCACCGGACCCGACCGCGCCGACCACGGACCCGGCCCCGTCGCCCCCGGCCGGATCCACACCCCCCACCGCCGAAGCCCTCGCCACCCAGGGCGCCGCCCTGAAGGCCCGTCAGAAGGCCAGGAACGCCACCCCGGTCAAGCTCTTCCTCCGCCGGATCGCCAACATCTTCGTCCCGCTGATCCCCGCCCTCATCGGCTGCGGCATCATCGCCGGTCTGAACGGCCTGCTGACCAACTTCGGGGTGCTGCCCGCCCTCGTCCCGGCCCTGGCCGCCATCGCCTCCGGCTTCATGTCCCTGATCGCGGTCTTCGTCGGCCACAACACCGCGAAGGAGTTCGGCGGCACGCCCGTCCTGGGCGGCGCGGTCGCCGCGATCATCGTGTACGCGGGCGTCGCCCAGGTGAGCGCCTTCGGGCAGCAGCTCTCGCCGGGCCAGGGCGGCGTCCTGGGGGCGCTGGGCGCGGCGCTGCTGGCCGTACGGATCGAGAAGTGGTGCCGCCGGTACGTCCCCGAGGCGCTCGACGTGCTGCTCACGCCCACCGTGACCGTGCTGGTCTCCGGCCTGGTCACGCTCTTCGGCCTGATGTTCGTCGCCGGTGAGGTCGCCACCGCCATCGGCACGTGCGCGAACTGGCTGCTGGCGCACGGCGGTGCCGCGGCCGGGTTCCTGCTCGGCGGGCTCTTCCTCCCGCTCGTCATGCTGGGGCTGCACCAGGCCCTGATCCCCATCCACACCACCCTGATCGAGCAGCAGGGCTACACGGTCCTGCTGCCCATCCTCGCGATGGCTGGCGCCGGCCAGGTGGGCGCCGCCCTCGCGGTCTACGTCCGCCTGCCGCGCAACCGCTCGGTCCGTACGACGATCAAGTCCGCGCTGCCCGCCGGTTTCCTCGGCGTCGGCGAGCCGCTCATCTACGGCGTCTCGCTGCCGCTGGGCCGCCCGTTCGTCACCGCCTGCGTCGGTGGCGCGTTCGGCGGCGGCTTCGTGGGCCTGTTCAGCCAGCTCGGCACGGCGGTCGGCTCCACCGCCATCGGCCCGTCCGGCTGGGCCCTGTTCCCCCTGCTCAAGGGCGACCGGCCGCTCGGCGCCACCCTCGCCGTCTACGCCTTCGGGCTGCTCATCGGCTACGCGGCCGGCTTCCTGGCGACGTACTTCTTCGGCTTCGGCAAGCAGGCCCTGGCAGACCTGAACTCCGCCACGCCCCGGCCCGCCGCCGCACCGGCCGCGTCCCGGCCGGAGGGCGGCCTACCGGGCTCCGGTCACGGCAGTCATCAGCCGACGGCCGTCTGACCGGGCCCGCCCCGCGCGCCGCTCAGCCGCGGAGGAACGGCAGGAGGTGGTCGAGGAGCGCCTCGGGCCGCTCCTCGGGGACGTAGTGCCCGCAGTCGGGCAGGACGACGCTGTCGAGCCGCTCCGTCACGGGTCCGAGGTAGGCGCCGAGGCGCTCGCCCTGCCCCTGGGCGCCGGCGACGCCGAGCACCGGCATGGTGAGCGGCTGCCGCTTGCGCCGTTCGTTCTGGGCCATGTTCTCGTCGATGGCCCGGTAGTACTCGAAGCTGGCGCGCAGGGCCTCGGGGTCGCGGGCGAGGCTCTCGACGTAGAAGCCGATCGCGGATTCGGGCAGCGGGCGCGCGGCCTTGTTGCGGAACTGGTCGCCGTAATAGATGTGCTCCCGGCCGCGGACGAGCTGTTCGTTGACCGACCGCTTGCGGTTGAAGGCGAAGTGCCACAACAGGTCGTTCTGCGCCTCGGAGCCGAAGAGGGGGGTGGCGGGCGCGAGGCCGGGGATGGTGGCGTCGATCAGGGCGAGGCGCTCGACCGCTTCGGGGTGGTCGGCGGCGAGGGCGTAGCCGATCCACATGCCGATGTCGTGCCCGGCCATCGCGAAGCGGTCGTGGCCGAGCGTCCGCATGAGGGCGGTGAGTTCGGCCGCCACGGTGCCGGTGTCGTATCCCGTGTGCGGCTTGCCGGACGGCCCGACGCCGCGCGGGTCGACCGCGACGACCCGGAAACGTTCCGCCAGGAACGGCATGACGAAGCGCCACACGTACCAGTTCTGCGGCCAGCCGCCGACGAGCAGGAGGGGCCGTCCGGCGCCGCCCTGCACGGTGTGCAGGTCCACCTCGCCGACGCGGACGAGGCTGCTGTCGAAGACGTCCGTGAAGCCGTCGGGGAGCCAGGGCACGCCGCTCACGGTGCCGAATCCGGTGAGCGGCCGGGTGATCGTCGAGGTCATGTCGTCTCCTTGGCCATCGCGGCTTCGCGAACCGTTCAAAGCGGTTCGCTAGAACCGATTAAGGCGGTTCGCCCGGACGATGTCAACCGCTGGCCCGATGACTGCGGAGCAGCTAGGCTGAACCACCATGACCGGTTCACCCGCCGACCCGAGCACGTCCTCCCCGGCCTGTCCGGCCGCCGCTCAGCGCGGCGCGGAGGGCTTCCGGCTCGGCAACGAGATCCTCGCGTTCCGCTTCGTCGCCACGCTCGGCGAGCGGCGCGCCGATCCCGTGGAACGGATCGCCACCCCCGAACGGCTGCGGGCCTGGCTCGCCGCCAACGGACTCGGCGGTACGGACACACCGGTCACCGAAGCCCTCCTGCGGGACGCCCGCGAGCTGCGCGAGGCGATCCACCGGGCCGGTACCGCCGTCGCCTGCGGCGGCGTGCCGGAGGCGGCCGACGAGGAACTGCTCAACCGCTGGGGCGCACGGCACCGCGCGCGGCTCTCGCTCTGCGGCGGGCAGGCGCAGTGGCACCTCCCGGACGCCGACCCCGCCCGCGCCGCGCTCGCCGTCGTCGCCCTGGACGCCGTCGCGACCCTCGGCGGCCAGCGGGACGGCGTACTCAAGCGGTGCGAACAGGCCACTTGCGGAGGGCTGTTCGTCGACACCAGCCGCGGCGGACGACGCCGCTGGTGCTCCATGGCGACCTGCGGCAACAAGGTGAAGAAGGCCAATCTCAAGGCGTCGCGGGACTGCGCCGGGGCCGGGGCCGCCCCTGAGGCCGCGTCCAGGCCGGGGGCTGCGTCCAGGTCCGGGGGCGCCTCTGAGGCCGCTTCCGGGGCCGGGCGCCAGGGGCAGCCGGCGTAAGAGACCCGCAGGACTCAGCGCGCGCCCGCCGCCGTCCGCTCCCCCTTGCCCTCGTTCTCCGCGCTCCTCCCGCTCTCTCCGCTCCCCGTGGGAACCGCGGGCTGCGGGTCCGGCCAGCACTCCACGCCCGTCAGGTCCGGCATCCGGGAGCTGGTGAAGACCGGGTCGAGGCCCGACCGGCGCTGCGCCGTGTAGTCGTCGAGGAGACGGAAGGCGATGGCCGAGAGCGGGATGATGGCCAGCAGGTTGACCAGGGCCATGAAGCCCATGAAGACGTCGGCGAGGTTCCAGACGACGCCGACCGAGCCCAGCGCGCCCAGGAAGACGACCGCGAGGACCAGGGCGCGGTAGACCGGCAGGACCCAGGTGCGCCGGGTCATGAAGCCGATGTTGGACTCGCCGTAGTAGTAGTTCCCGATCATGGAGCTGAAGGCGAGCAGGAAGACGACGGCCGTCAGCACGTGACCGGCCCAGCCGCCGAGCGTGTCGGTCAGCGCGGTCTGGGTGAGGTCGGCGCCCTGCCGGCCGCCCAGCTCCGGGGTGGTCGTCAGGATGATGAAGGCCGTCATCGAGCAGATCAGCAGGGTGTCGAAGAAGACGCCGAGGGACTGCACGAGCCCCTGCTTGACCGGGTGGGTGACCTCGGCGGCGGCACCCGCGTTGGGCGCGGAGCCCAGGCCCGCCTCGTTGGAGAACATGCCGCGCCGGATGCCCTGCTGGATCGCCGCGCCGATCCCGCCGGCCGCCAGCTCCTTGAAGCCGAAGGCGCCGCCGACGATGTCGCCGAAGACGCGCGGCAGGTCGTCGAGGTTCAGGAGGACGACGGCGGTGCCCAGCAGCAGGTAGACGACTGCCATGACCGGTACGAGAACGGTCGTCACCGAGGTGATGCGGCGCACCCCGCCGCAGACGGCGATGCCCAGCATCACGGCCAGCAGCAGGCCGACCGCCGGGGCGAACCACGACGGACCGCCGCCGGAGACGGACCCGGAGGCGACCGCCGTGATCGTGTTGGACTGCACGGCGTTGAAGACGAAACCGAAGGTCACGGTGATGGCGACGGCGAACAGGACGCCCGGCCAGCGCTTCCCGAGCCCGCGCTGCATGTAGTACGCGGGGCCGCCCCGGTACGTACCGGAACCGTCGCCGTCACGGACCTTGTAGAGCTGGGCCAGCGCGGACTCGACGAACGCCGAGGCGCCACCGACGAGCGCCATCACCCACATCCAGAACACCGCGCCCGCGCCGCCGAGGGTGATGGCGGTGGCGACGCCCGCGATGTTGCCCGTACCGACCCGCGCGGCCGCCGAGATGGTGAAGGCGCCGAAGGACGAGACCGGCTTGGTGCCGTCCGCCCTGGGCTGCGACTTGTCCTTGAGCACGCGCAGCATCTCCGGGAAGAGCCGCAGCTGTACGGCCCGGGAGCGGACCGTGAAATACAGACCCGCGCAGACCACCAGCGGGATCAGCAGGTAGGTCCAGAGACCGTCGTTGATGCCGACGATCAGGGAATCGAGCGTGCTCATGGGCGTCCTTAACGGGGCGTCCGGGTGCGGGGCGGGCCGTACCGGAAGATCACCATCCGGAAAGGCTCCGCAAAGTATGGACGCCGTTGCCATAACAGGACCAGCGAGCCTTACGTGCCTCATCTCACACAAGGCACCATAAACCGGCATTACGCCCTCATCTACGCATCTTCCTTACCTGCCTGCCCCACCCACCCCGCACGCCTCCCGTAACGACGCCCCGCCCGCTCCGCCCTGCCCTCACACAGCGCAGCCGTGCAGCCCGCCGTCCACGACCAGGTCCTGCCCGGTGATGTACGACGCCTCGCCGGAGGCCAGGAAGGCCACCGCGTCGGCGATCTCCTCGGGGCGCCCGAACCGGCCCGCCGCCGTCTGGGCGCTGAGCTTCTCCACCTCCGCCGCGCCGATGTCCGAGCCCGCGATCATCGGCGTCTCGACATAGCCGGGACTGACCGAATTGACGCGGATACGCCGCTCGGCGAGTGCCGCCGCGAGCGTGCGGGCGAGGTTGTGCGCGGCGGCCTTGGTCGCGGAGTGCACGGTGGCGTCCGCCTGCCCGCGTTGCAGGAGCGACGAGGCGTTGATGACGACCGCGCCGCCGTCCCGCAGCAGCGGCAGCGCCCGCTGGACGGTGAAGAACACGCCCTTGAAGTTCACGCCGACCGCCCGGTCGAAGTCGTCCTCGGTGATCTCCTCGAAGGGCGCGGCGGCGTACCGGCCCGCGTTGGCGAAGATGATGTCGAGGTGCCCGAAGCGGTCGCGTACGGTCCGGACCGCGGCGTCGAGGTCGGCGACCGAGGCCGTGTCGGCCCGTACGCCGAGCACCCGGCCGGCGGCGGCACCGGCCGTCTCCGTTGCGCCCGCAACGGCCGCCTCGCCACCCGCCACCGCCTCCTGCGCCTGCTCCCTCAGCTGCGCCACGGCGGCGTCGAGGCGGCGCTGGTCCCGTCCGCACACCACCACCCGCGCGCCGTCCGCGAGCAGCCGCCGGGCGGCGGCCAGGCCCACTCCGCTGCTGCCGCCGGTGATCAGGGCGACGGTGTCCGCGGTGAACCGGTCCGGTCGGGCGGTCTGCCCGTTTCGAGTCGTCATGGAGTGATCGTGCCCCGCCGGGCCGGGAACCGCGCAAGGACCACCGCACGGAACCGGCACACCTCGGCCGTACGGAACCGGCACACCTCGGCCGTACGGAATCGCCGCGCCGGAAAGCCGCACGGAGAGCCGCATGGGAAGCCCACCGGAAGCCGCACCGGGAGCCCTACGGAAAACCGCACCGGAACCCGCACCGGAACCCGCACGGAAACGCCGCTGGGGCGGCACCCCCCTGGGAGAGGGAGTGCCGCCCCAGCGATCTGAGGACAGATGATCCGGGAGGATCAGAAGTCCATGTCACCGCCCGGCATGCCGCCCGGAGCGCCGCCCGCGGCGGCCTTCTCCGGCTTGTCGGCGATGACGGCCTCGGTGGTCAGGAACAGCGCGGCGATCGACGCGGCGTTCTGCAGCGCGGAGCGCGTGACCTTGGCGGGGTCGATGATGCCCTCGGCGATCATGTCGACGTACTCGCCGGTCGCGGCGTTCAGACCGTGGCCGACGGTCAGGTTGCGCACCTTCTCCACCACGACGCCGCCCTCAAGGCCGCCGTTGACGGAGATCTGCTTCAGCGGGGCCTCCAGGGCCAGCTTCACAGCGGCGGCACCGGTGGCCTCGTCGCCCTCCAGCTCCAGCTTCTCGAAGACCGAGGAGGCCTGCAGCAGGGCGACGCCACCGCCGGCGACGATGCCCTCCTCGACGGCCGCCTTCGCGTTGCGAACGGCGTCCTCGATGCGGTGCTTGCGCTCCTTGAGCTCGACCTCGGTGGCGGCACCGGCCTTGATGACGGCCACGCCGCCGGCCAGCTTCGCCAGACGCTCCTGGAGCTTCTCGCGGTCGTAGTCCGAGTCGCTGTTCTCGATCTCGGCGCGGATCTGGTTGACGCGGCCCTGGACCTGCTCGCTGTCACCGGCACCGTCGACGATGGTGGTCTCGTCCTTGGTGATGACGACCTTGCGGGCGCGGCCCAGCAGGTCGAGACCGGCGTTCTCCAGCTTGAGGCCGATCTCCTCGGAGATGACCGTGCCGCCGGTGAGGATGGCGATGTCGCCGAGCATGGCCTTGCGGCGGTCACCGAAGCCCGGGGCCTTGACGGCGACGGACTTGAAGGTGGCGCGGATCTTGTTGACCAGCAGGGTCGACAGGGCCTCGCCCTCGACGTCCTCGGCGATGATCAGCAGCGGCTTGCCCGACTGCATGACCTTCTCCAGCAGCGGAAGGAGGTCCTTCACGCTGGAGATCTTCGAGTTGACGATGAGGATGTACGGGTCGTCGAGCGACGCCTCCATACGCTCCATGTCGGTGGCGAAGTACGCCGAGATGTAGCCCTTGTCGAAGCGCATACCCTCGGTGAGCTCCAGCTCCAGACCGAAGGTCTGGGACTCCTCGACGGTGATGACGCCTTCCTTGCCGACCTTGTCCATGGCCTCGGCGATCAGCTCGCCGATCTGGGTGTCGGCGGCGGAGATGGAGGCGGTCGAAGCGATCTGCTCCTTGGTCTCCACGTCCTTGGCCTGCTCCAGCAGGGCGGCGGAGACGGCCTCGACGGCACGCTCGATGCCGCGCTTGAGGGCCATCGGGTTGGCGCCGGCGGCCACGTTGCGCAGACCCTCGCGGACCAGGGCCTGGGCCAGGACGGTCGCGGTCGTCGTGCCGTCACCGGCGACGTCGTCCGTCTTCTTCGCGACCTCCTTGACCAGCTCGGCGCCGATCTTCTCGTACGGGTCCTCGAGCTCGATCTCCTTGGCGATGGACACACCATCGTTGGTGATCGTGGGGGCGCCCCACTTCTTCTCGAGGACGACGTTGCGGCCCTTGGGGCCAAGGGTGACCTTGACGGCGTCGGCGAGCTGGTTCATCCCGCGCTCGAGACCGCGCCGTGCCTCCTCGTCGAACGCGATGATCTTGGCCATGTGAAGTGGTCCTCCCGGACTGGGGGTCCCCCCGGACTACGTCTGGGGGAGGGTGGATACTCCGGACCGCGCTGGCGCCCGCGACGGACGGTCTGCGTGCCGGTGGTTCCTTGCCCCACCTGCCCGCGGACCTCACCGAGTCGGTCCTTAGCTGTCACTCTCACTCGTAGAGTGCTAACGCAATGATTAGCACTCGACCCATGAGAGTGCAAGCGCGTTGGCGGGAGCCATCCCCGCGGAGGACGGGTGTCAAACCGGAGACGCCCGGTCGACCTGGCGCCTCCCCCCGGCGACCTGCCGCTCCCCCACGGCACGCCCCTCCACCCCACCCAAACACAGAAGGTCCGCGCCCCCCGCAGGGGACGCGGACCTTCGTACGCAGCAGTCGGTCGGCGCTTCAGCCGGCCACGCGGACCATGTCCGCCTGCGGCCCTTTCTGGCCCTGCGAGATCTCGAACTCGACCCGCTGACCCTCCTCAAGGGTGCGGTAACCGTCCATCTGGATCGCGCTGTAGTGGACGAATACATCCGCACCACCGTCGACCGCGATGAAGCCGTACCCCTTCTCCGCGTTGAACCACTTGACGGTGCCCTGAGCCATGCCTAACTCCCCTATTACTGGCCCTTGCACAGGACCGCACTCCGCGGACCCGGGTCAGACCTCACCCCCCGACAGGAGGGGGTGTGCGCCGGAACGCGTCGACCGCCGCTGAATGTATCTGTCCAACTGCCCAGCGCAACAGGTCAGTCGGACGAGAATTCTGCTCGCGAACAATCGCGCATAAGTGGAGAAAAGGCCTTGTTCCAGGGCAAGTCGGGCCGGGCAAAGCTCACCAACGCGACAAATCATGTCCACACTTCGCGCACAACTTGCCGGGGTCTCATATGCGTTCGGCACGCGCTGGACGGGGAATCACCCCAACTGTATCGCCTTTAACAACATGGAATCGCCCCGTCCGCATCGTGGCGGACGGGGCGATTCCAGCCGTCGGCCCGGGGAAGGGCCGAAAAAGATCCTTACGGCGTTCCGGGCGGCCGGCTCAGCAGCCGCCGGCCACCGCCGGGATGATCGAGACGCCCGCGCCGTCCGGCGTCGGCGTCGCCAGGCCCTGCTCGAAGCGCACGTCGTCGTCGTTGACGTAGACGTTCACGAAGCGGCGCAGCTTGCCGGTGTCGTCCAGGACGCGGGCCGCGATGCCGGCGTGGTTCTTCTCCAGGTTCTCGATGACCTCGGAGAGGGTCGCCCCCTCGGCGGCGACCTCGGCCTGACCGCCGGTGTAGGTGCGCAGGATGGTCGGGATGCGGACGTTGACGCTCATGGTGTTCTGCCTTCCAGCTTGCGGGAGGGGTACGTAGGGGGCGGGCGCGGATGCACCGGCGCCCGCAGGCGCGGACGGAGGCATGCCGACGCGTACGGGTGTGTACGGCGGCGTACGGGGTGAACCGCCGCGCGCGGCGGTCAGCTCGCCAGACCGGCGGCGCGGAACGCCTCCAGGCTCGGCCGGATGGTGGCCGTGGGCCCGGTGGTCGGCGCGACCGCGTCCAGCGTCTTGAGCCCGTCGCCGGTGTTCAGCACGACGGTGGTCAGCGCCGGGTCGAGCAGACCGTCCTCGATCAGCTTCTTCGTCACGCCCACGGTCACACCGCCGGCGGTCTCCGCGAAGATGCCCTCCGTACGGGCCAGCAGCTTGATCGCGTCGACCACCTGCGCGTCGTCGACGTCCTCGACCGCGCCGCCGGTGCGCCGGGCGATGTCGAGCACGTACGGGCCGTCGGCCGGGTTGCCGATGGCCAGCGACTTGGCGATGGTGTCGGGCTTCTGCGGCCGTACGACGTCGTTGCCCGCCTTGAAGGCCGTGGAGACCGGCGAGCAGCCCTCGGCCTGGGCGCCGAAGATCTTGTACGGCCGGTCCTCGACCAGTCCGAGCGCGATCAGCTCCTTCAGACCCTTGTCGATCTTCGTGAGCTGGGAGCCGGAGGCGATCGGGATGACGATCTGGTCCGGCAGCCGCCAGCCGAGCTGCTCGCAGATCTCGTAGGCGAGGGTCTTGGAACCCTCGCCGTAGTACGGGCGCAGGTTGACGTTGACGAAGCCCCAGCCCTCGCCGAGCGGGTCGCCGATCAGCTCCGAGCAGAAGCGGTTGACGTCGTCGTAGTTGCCCTCGATGCCGACCAGCTCGCCGCCGTACACCGC
Organism: Streptomyces sp. CB02923; assembly: GCF_001905005.1. Classification (GTDB taxonomy): domain Bacteria; phylum Actinomycetota; class Actinomycetes; order Streptomycetales; family Streptomycetaceae; genus Streptomyces. The sequence goes on from NZ_LWKZ01000001.1 coordinate 1,310,328, forward strand.
GGCCATGACGACCTTGCCCGCCTCCAGGTCGTGCGGGATGAACACACAGGAGCGGAAGCCGGCGCGGGCCGCCGCGGCGCCCACCGCGCCGGCGAGGTTGCCGGTGGAGGAGCAGGACAGGGTGGTGAAGCCGAAGGCGCGGGCGGCCTCGACGGCGATGGCGACGACGCGGTCCTTGAAGGAGTGCGTCGGGTTGCCGGAGTCGTCCTTGACGTACAGGCCGCCGGTGACGCCCAGCTCACGGGCCAGGTTGTCGGCCTTGACCAGCTTGGTCAGGCCGGGGTTGAGGTTGGGCTTGTCCGCGACGTCGGCCGGGACGGGCAGCAGCGGCGCGTAACGCCAGATGCTGTTGGGGCCCGCCTCGATCCGCTTGCGCAGCCCCTCGGGGTCGCCGGTCGGCAGGTCGTACGCCACCTCCAGCGGCCCGAAACAGGACGCGCAGGCGAAGATCGGGCCGAGGTCGAAACGCTCGCCGCACTCGCGGCAGGACAGCGCGACGGCGGGACCCAGGGAGACGCTGGCGGACGTGGTGCTTTCAGCGGATTGCACAGCCATGGAGGCGAGGCCCTTTCTCCTCATCTTCCTCGCGACGCATCTCGCCACGAGACGGAATTGGCACCTTCCCGAGCCGGGAGCCTCGCGGGCCGCACGCGATGTGCGGCGACGGAGACCGGCTGGAGGGTTGCCGGGGCTTCAACGGGCCGTATCCCTCTGCCCCTCTGGATGAGCGGTATGGCGCTGGGCCGGGACCCAGGCGTTTGTCGCGCCGACCCCGGCATGTCCGGGACGATCGCGTTGTTCAAGACTGTAGCCGAAGGGGTGGGCGGTCGAGACAGCCGTCCGCACCGCGAGATGGATCACATCGCTGGTCCGGGAACGAAGGAGAAGCGCACGTGCTGGAAGAGGTGGAGCGCTGGCTGGCCAGCCGGTCCTGGTCGGCCGCGGACCGCCCGCTCGACCGGCTGCTGGCCGCGAAGCGCGAGACGGGGCAGACGGTCTCCGTCGTGCTGCCGGCGCTCGACGAGGAGGCGACGGTCGGCGCGATCGTCGAGGCGATCCGTGCCGGGCTGATGACACCGTCGGTGCCGCTCGTCGACGAGCTGGTGGTGCTGGACTCCGGGTCCACGGACGGCACGGCCAAGGTCGCCGCCGAGGCGGGCGCGCGGGTGGTCCACCGGGACGAGGTGCTGCCGCGGCTGCCCGCGCTGCCCGGCAAGGGCGAGGTGCTGTGGCGCTCCCTGCTGGCCACCGGCGGCGACATCGTCTGCTTCGTCGACGCGGACCTGCGCGAGTTCTCCGCCGGTTTCGTCTCCGGGATCGTCGGTCCGCTGCTGACCGACCCGGACGTGCAGTTCGTCAAGGGCATGTACGACCGTCCGCTGGGCGAGGCGGCCGGCCAGGGCGGCCGGGTCACCGAGCTGGTCGCCCGTCCGCTGCTGAACCTGCACTGGCCGCAGCTCGCCGGGTTCGTGCAGCCGCTGGGCGGTGAGTACGCGGCCCGCCGGTCGCTGCTGGAGCGGCTGCCGTTCCCGGTGGGGTACGGCGTGGAGCTGGGCCTGCTGGTCGACGCGCTGCACACGGCCGGTCTGGACGCGCTGGCCCAGGTCGACGTCGGGGTGCGCAAGCACCGCCACCAGGGTGGCCAGGCGCTCGGCAGGATGGCGGCGGCGATCTACCGCACCGCGCAGCTGCGGCTGGCCCGCGGTCATCTGGTGCGCCCGCGGCTGACCCAGTTCGAGCGCGGCGAGGCGGGTTTCGTGGCCCGCACCACGGACGTGGACACCGAGGAGCGGCCGCCGATGACGGAGATACCGGAGTACGCGGAGCGCCGCGCGGCCTGAGGCGGTCGCTGCGGGGCCGCGCGGCCTGAGGCGCCCGCCCCAGGGCCCGGCGCGGGGCGCCGCGGCAACCGTGACGTTCCGGCTACGCTCCGCACGTTTGAGCGGGTGGGTGGCGGGCTAGTCTCGCAACATGGTCTCCGAGCGTTCTGGTGCCCAGGTTCTCGTCGCGTCCAACCGCGGCCCGGTCTCGTACGCGGTGAGGGAGGACGGCGAGCTGACCGCCAGACGCGGCGGTGGCGGGCTGGTGTCCGGACTCTCCGCCATCGGCCCCGACGCCGGGGCGGTGTGGGTGTGCGCCGCCCTCGCGGACGGCGACCGCGAGGCCGCCCGGCGCAGCGGCGGCCACCTGGACCCCGCCGACACGGGCGGCCAGCATGTACGCATGCTGGACATCCCCGCCGATGTCTTCACCGACGCCTACAACGGCATCGCGAACTCGGTGCTCTGGTTCGTCCACCACCTGCTCTACCAGACTCCGCTGGAGCCCTCCTTCGACGACGGGTTCCGCGCGCAGTGGGCGTCGTACGAGGCGTACAACGCGGCCTTCGCGGACGCGCTCGCCGACGAGGCCGCGCCGGGTGCCGTCGTCCTCGTGCAGGACTACCACCTCACGCTGGTGCCGGGCCTGCTCCGCGCCCGCCGCCCCGACCTGCGCATCGGCCACTTCTCGCACACGCCGTGGGCGCCCGCCGACTACTTCCGGATGCTGCCGGACGACGTCGCCGAGGCGGTGCTGCGCGGCATGCTGGGCGGCGACCGTGCCGCTTTCCTGACGCGGCGCTGGGCGGAGGCGTTCGCGGAGTGCTGTACGGCGGTGCTGGGTGCCGAGGTGCGGCACGGCGCGGACGGCGGGCTGAGCGTCGTCCACGAGGGCCGTACGACGCGGCTCGGCGTGCACGGTCTGGGCGCGGACGCGGAGTTCCTGCGGGAGCGGGCGCACCGCCCGGACGTGGACGAGCGGCTGGCGGCGCTGCGCGAGCAGATCGGCGGCCCGGACCGGAAGACGATCGTGCGCGTGGACCGTACGGAGCTGTCCAAGAACATCGTGCGCGGGCTGCGCGCGTACCGTGCGCTGCTGGCCGGGCACCCCGAGTGGCGCGAGCGCGTCGTGCATGTCGCGTTCGCCTACCCGTCCCGGCAGGACCTGGAGGTCTACCGCGCGTACACGGACGAGGTCGGGCGGCTGGCCGAGGAGATCAACGACGAGTACGGGACCCCGGGCTGGCAGCCGGTCGTACTGCACGTGAAGGACGACTTCGCGCGGTCGCTGGCCGCCTACCGGATCGCCGACGTGGCGCTGGTCAACCCGATCAGGGACGGGATGAACCTGGTCGCCAAGGAGGTCCCGGTGATCTCGGAGGCGGGCTGCGCGCTGGTGCTGTCCCGGGAGGCCGGGGCGTACGCGGAGCTGGGCGAGGACGCGGTCTGCGTCAATCCGTACGACATCTCGGCGACCGCCCGCGCGCTGCACGAGGCGCTGTCCATGGAGGACGGCGAGCGGGCGGAGCGCACGAAGCGGCTGGCCGCCGCGGCCACCGCGCTGCCGCCGGACCGGTGGTTCCTCCAGCAGCTGCGGGCGCTGGAGCGGTAGCGGCGGGGCCCTCGTCCGTCAGGCGGGTGCCCCCAAGCGGTCCGCGAGGGCGTGCAGCAGGGCGACGACACCCGCCGGGCCGTCGACGACCAGGTCCGCCCGGCCCGCCAGCTCGGCGACCTCCGCGCTGCCGCTGCACACCAGGACCCCGGTCAGGCCGTCGGAGCGCAGTTTGTCCACGGCGGAGTAGGCGGCGAGGTCGCCGAGGTCGTCGCCCCCGTACAGGACGGTGGTGGCGCCGGTCTCCCGTACGTATGCGGCGAGCGCGACGCCCTTGTCCATGCCGGGCGGGCGCAGTTCGAGGACGTAGCGGCCGGGCTCGACGATCAGGCCGTGCCGCTCGGCGAGCGCGTACAGGGGCTCGCGCAGCAGCTCGAAGGCGGCCTGCGGGTCCTCGGCGCGGCGGGTGTGGACGGCGATGGCGCGGCCCTTGTCCTCCACCCACGAGTTGTGCCAGGCGCCCAGTTTGTCCAGGACACCAGGGAGTTCGGCCTGTACGGCGGCGACGCCGGGGGGCGGCGCGGGGGCCCGTACCGTGCCGGTGGCCGCGTCCCAGCGCTCGGCGCCGTAGCCGCCGAGCACCACGAGCCGTTCGAGGCCCGGCGCGTCCGTGAAGCCGCCGAGGCGGACCGCGACACCGGCCGGGCGGCCGGTGATGACCACCAGGGAGCGCAGCAGCGGCGCGAGGCGGGCGAGCGCCGCCACGGCGCCGGGGTGGGCGCGGGCCTTGTCGGGGTCGGGCACGATGCCGGCGAGCGTGCCGTCGAAGTCGAGAGCGATCACGGCCCGGCCGGGGCTGTCCAGCAGCGCGGCGAGGCCGTCCCGGCCCGCTGCGGTGACCGGCGTCGGCAAGGAGTTCGGGGGGCTGCCCATGGCGACGACATTACCGGGCGGGCGCGGGCACGTGACGGGTCTACGGGCGCATCGGCGCACCACGGCGGCACCGGGGGCCGTGCACCGGGCCCGGCGGGCCGGGTGGCCGAGGCTCTGCGGTGGCCGTGTGACCGCAGCCGGAGCTCAGCGGCGACCGCGCCGGGCCTCGCGGACGCGGCGCAGCCGGTTGACCGTGACCGGGTCGTGGGCGAGCGCCCGCGGGTCGTCCAGCAGCGCGTTGAGCAGCTGGTAGTAGCGGGTCGGCGAGATGCCGAGCCGCTCGCGGATGACCCGCTCCTTGGCGCCCGGCCGGGGCCAGGAGCGGCGCTCGACGCCGAGCACCGCCTCGTCCTGGGGGGACAGTGCTCCTATGCCACCGCCTCCGGTGCCGCCGCTGGTGCCTTCGCTCGTCATCACCCGTCCACGATAAGGCCGCGGTACGACAATCCCCCGCCGCCGGCCCGGGGCCCGGGGCGCACGGCGCGCCGGGGCCGCCCGGCCGTTCCGCGGCTCCGCGTCCGTGCTCCGCCGCGGGTCACTTGCCGCTGTTGTCCGCCTCGTTCGCCGTGTTCTGGATGTCGCTGAGCACACCGGCCGGGTTGCCGTTGGCGCCCACCGCCGTGCCCATCTTCGCCTTGACGGTCTTGCTGACCAGCGGCCAGGAGGTCTTGTTGGCGGGGTAGAACTCGGCGTTGTCCAGCTGGCGCAGGAAGCTGTGCAGCTTGGCGTACTTGTTGTCGGCGAGCATCGCGTGCGACCCGGAGGTGGTGACGGGCAGCAGCCCGTATTCGCCGGAGAAGTCCATGACGTTCTTCTGGTTGTAGACGAAGTCCAGGAACTTGCCGACCTGGTTGCGGTGGCCGTTCTGCTTGAACGCCGTCATCCAGTCGGCGACGCCCATGGTGGTGCGGGCCTTGCCGCTGGGGCCCGGCAGCTCGACGGTGCCGTAGTCGACGCCCTTGGCCTCGGCCTGCTTCATCAGGGTGGGGTGGCCGTTGAGCATGCCCACGTCACCGGCCGCGAAGGCGTTGAAGGCGTCCTGGCGGTTGAGCTTGGCCGGGTCGATGCCGGTCAGACCCGGGGCGACCAGGTCCTTCTTCAGCCATTCGAAGGTCTTGACGTTCTCGCGCGAGTCGACCGTGTACTTGCCGATGCTGTCGGTGTAGCCGCCGCCGCCGCTGAGCATCCACATCAGCGTCTCGGCCTGCGTCTCCTCCGGGCCCAGCGGCAGCGCGTACGGCATCTTCACGCCCTTGGCCTTGAGCTTGGCCGCGTCGGCCGCGACCTGTGCCCAGGTCTCGGGCGGGTCGGTGATGCCCGCCTCGGCGAAGAGCTTCTTGTTGTAGAAGAGGCGGCGGGTGCTGGCGCCGAAGGGCATCCCGTACTGGATGCGCTGGTACTCCCCGGCCTCCGCGAGGGCGGGCACGAAGTCGGCCTGCACGGGGATGCCGAGCAGCTGGTCGGCGCTGTAGAGCTTGCCTTCGGCCGCGTAGTCCGCGTACGCGCCGATCTGCGCCATGTCCGGTGCCTTACCGGACTTGACCATGTCCTCGACCTTCTTGTCGACGTCCTTCCAGCTGTAGACCGAGACGTCGACCTTGATGCCCGGGTTCTTCTTCTCGAAGTCCTTGGTGAGCTTGTCCCAATAGTGCTGCGAGGAGTTCGCCTCGTTGTCGCCGTAGTCCGCCGCGACGAGCTTGAGGGTGACGTCGCCGCCGTCGCCCGCGCCGCTGCCGCAGGCGGACAAGGAAAGCGTCATGGCCGTGGTGAGTCCCGCTGCCGCCAGGCTCAAGTACCGCCGCTGCACTGCCATTACCGCCTTTTGTCCCGAATGTTCCGTGCTTGCCGGGGAATGCCCCGTGGCTTCAGGGGCCCGCCCTCAACCGGCATGAACGACGAGTCTCCCCCGTTTACCCACACAAGGTCTACACCACCCCTCATTTCGCTTGCGTATCGCCTGTCACACACGCTGGTCACGCCGTCGCGACCACGCCTTTCCGGAGCGGAACCACGCCATCCCCGCGAGTGGACTAGACCTTTCGCGGCTGATCGCGCGAAACTGTTCCCGTGAGACACGTCATCGCCCTTGATGTGGGCGGCACCGGAATGAAGGCCGCCCTGGCAGGCGCGGACGGCACACTGCTCCACGAGGCACGGCGCCCCACCGACCGCGAACGCGGCCCGGAAGCGGTCGTCGACTCGGTCCTGGACTTCGCCGAGGACCTGCGCGAGACCGGACGGCAGCGGTTCGGCACCGCCGCGGCGGCGGTCGGCGTCGTCGTCCCCGGCATCGTCGACGACGCGCGGGGCATCGCCGTCTACTCCGCCAACCTGGGCTGGCGCGACGTCCCCCTGCGCACCCTGCTCTCCGAGCGCCTCGGCGGCGTCCCGGTCGCGCTCGGCCACGACGTACGCACCGGAGGCCTGGCCGAAGGCCGCATCGGCGCGGGCCGGGGCGCCGACCGCTTCCTGTTCGTACCGCTGGGCACCGGCATCGCCGGCGCGATCGGCATCGAGGGCCGTATCGAGGCCGGCGCGCACGGCAGCGCGGGCGAGATCGGCCACATCGTCGTCCGGCCCGGCGGCCCCGCCTGCAGCTGCGGGCAGCGCGGCTGCCTGGAGAAGCTGGCCTCCGCCGCCGCCGTCGGCCGCGCCTGGGCCGAGGCGTGCGGCGACCCCAAGGCCACCGCCGCGGACGCCGCCAAGGCCGTCGAGTCCGGCGACGCCCGCGCGCGTGCCGTGTGGCAGGAAGCGGTGGACGCCCTCGCCGACGGCCTGGTCACCTCGCTCACCCTGCTCGACCCGCACACGCTGATCATCGGCGGCGGACTCGCCGAGGCGGGCGACACGCTGTTCGAGCCGCTGCGCGAGGCGGTCCGCGAACGGGTGACCTTCCAGCGGCTCCCCCTGATCGTTCCGGCTGCGCTCGGGGACGCCGCCGGCTGCCTGGGCGCAGGTCTGCTCGCCTGGGATCTTCTCTCCACGGAGGTAACTGCCTGATGCCGCTGCAACAGTCCGGGGACAGCGCCCCGACCCCCCGGCGCACCGTCCTGACCGGCGCCCGGGTCGCCCTGCCGTCCGGCGTGGCCGACGCGGGCCTGGTCGCCTTCGAGGGCACCCGCATCACCGACGCCGCGCGCGCCGACGGGGCGGCCGCCCCGGCCCCCGGCGACCAGGTGATCGACCTGACCGGCCACCTCGTCGTGCCCGGCTTCGTCGACATCCACGTACACGGCGGTGGCGGCGGCTCCTTCTCGTCCGCCGACACCGAGGAGTGCCTGACGGCGATCCACACCCACCGGCGGCGCGGCACCACCTCCCTGCTCGCCTCGACCGTCACCGGCGACCTCGACGACCTGGCCCGGCAGGCCGCCGTGCTGGCCGAGCTGACCGAGCAGGGCGACCTCGACGGCATCCACTTCGAGGGCCCGTTCATCTCCCCGCACCGCTGCGGCGCCCACCAGCCCGGCCTGCTCCGCGACCCCGACCCGGCGGACGTGCGCAAGCTGGTCGACGCCGCGCGCGGCACCGCCAGGATGATGACCCTGGCGCCCGAACTGCCCGGCGGCCTGGAGTCCGTACGGCTGCTCGCCGACGCCGGCGTGATCGCCGCCATCGGCCACACGGACTCCACGTACGACGCGACCCGCGAGGCCATCGACGCGGGCGCGACCGTCGCCACCCACCTGTTCAACGCGATGCCGCCGCTCGGGCACCGCGCGCCGGGACCGATCGCCGCGCTCCTGGAGGACGAGCGGATCACCGTCGAGCTGATCAACGACGGTACGCACCTGCACCCCGCCGTCCTGGAGCTGGCCTTCCGCGAGGCGGGCGCCGACCGGGTCGCCTTCATCACCGACGCGATGGGCGCGGCCGGCATGGAGGACGGCATGTACCCGCTCGGCCCGATGACGGTCGAGGTCAAGGACGGTGTCGCCCGCATCAGCGAAGGCCCCACCGCCGGGTCCATCGCGGGCTCCACCCTCACCCTCGACCTCGCCTTCAAGCGCGCGCTCACCGTCGACGGCCTGACCGTCGACCAGGCCGTACGGGCCCTGTCCGGGAACCCGGCCCGGCTCATCGGCATCGGCGACCGCACCGGCTCGATCGAAGCGGGCAAGGACGCGGACCTGGTCGTCCTGGACGCTTCGTACGACCTGGTGGGCGTGGTGCGGCGGGGCGCTTGGGTGGTACGGCCTTCGGGGGTGTGAGCCGGGCGGACGGCGTCCGGGCGGCTGGCGTCCGGGCAGACGGCTTGCCGGGCGGACGGCTTGCCGGGCGGACGGCGTGCCGGAGGGGCGCGAGGCGGGGGCGCGGGCGCCGTCCTGTGAGGCGCGGGACGGGACGCGGGCGCCGTCCCTGAGGGGGTGCGCCGGGCGTCGCCGGGACGGGTGAGGCGTACCGCCTCTCAGGTGGCACATGGCCGGTTCGGCACGACCGGAGCGGTACCGACCGTGCGGCGGTTGGCCCAAGGGCTGGGCCAACCGCCGCTCGCGATGGCATGATCGCTGCGCACTCGCGCACCCGCGCACCTGTCCGTCCCGCACGGACCCACCGGCCGCCGGCCCGGTGTGCCGCCGTCCGTCCACGTACGTTCCGGGGAGGGGGAACCATGATCCTCACGGTCACGCTGAACGCAGCCCTCGACATCACCTACCGCGTGCCCCGGCTCCAGCCGCACTCCACGAACCGCGTCACGGAAGTCTCCGAGCGACCGGGCGGCAAGGGCCTGAACGTCGCCCGCGTCCTCACCGCGCTCGGCCACGAGGCGGTCGCCACCGGCTTCGCGGGCGGCGGCAGCGGCGACGCCCTGCGCTCGCTGCTCGCCCAGGAGACGTCGGTGACCGACGCGCTGGTCCCGGTCGGCGGCGCGACCCGGCGCACCGTCGCCGTCGTGGACGAGGCCACCGGCGACACCACGCAGCTCAACGAGCCGGGCCCGATCGTCACCCCCGCCGAGTGGGACGCGTTCATGTCCACCTACCGCGAACTGCTCGTCGACGCGCGGGCGGTGGCCCTGTGCGGCAGCCTCCCGCCGGGCGTCCCCGTGGACGTCTACGCGCGGCTGACCCGTGCCGCCCGTACGGCGGACGTCCCCGTCCTCCTGGACACCAGCGGCGAACCGCTGCGCCGCGGCCTGGCCGCCCGCCCCGACCTCGCCAAGCCCAACGCCGACGAACTCGCCGCTCTCACCGGCTCCACCGAACCCCTGCGCGCCGCCCGCGACGCCCGCCGCCGCGGCGCCCACACGGTGGCCGCCTCCCTGGGCGCGGACGGCATGCTCGTGGTCACCGCGGACGGCGCCTGGCAGGCCGCGCCGCCCCGGCGCATCGCCGGCAACCCGACCGGCGCCGGTGACTCCGCGGTGGCCGGCCTGCTCTCCGGCCTGGTCGAGGACCTGCCCTGGCCGGCCCGCCTGGCCCGCGCGGTGGCCCTGTCGGCGGCGACCGTACGGGCCCCGGCGGCGGGCGAGTTCGACCGGGGGACGTACGAGGAACTGCTGGAGCGGATCACGGTCACGGAGCATCCGGCGGCTGCTTGAGAGGCGGTCAGCGTCGCGGCTGCTCGGCGTACTTGAGATACCGGCCGCCATCGCGGCGGCTGCTGCTTGAGGTACCGATTACTGCTTGAGGTACCGATCGCCATCGCGTCGACGGCTCCCGCGGGCCGTCGACGCGCGCCGCGCCTCAGCGCTTGACGTGTCCCGCCTTGAGGTAGACCCGGTCGAGGTTGACCTCGCACTGGTCGCCCTGCTCGCAGGAGATCTTGATCGTGTTGGTGCCCTCGTTGAGGGTGATCCACCGGAAGGTGGTCGTCCAGCCCTTGTCCCAGGCGCCCTCGGCGGCATGGGCGAAGTTCGACATGTTGATCTGGTCGTTCTTGCCCCCGTTCACCCCGAGCGTCGTCTTCATGTCCTTGCCCGGCACCGCGTAGTCGACGAGCAGCGTGTACTCGCCGCTCTTGGGGACGTCGACCGACCAAGTGGCGGAAGCGCCGACCTTGTTCAGCGACACATACGCGCCGTTCGCCGCCTTGGCGCCCGGTACCGACTTGTCCGTGCTCGCCTCCGGGCTGAGCGAGAGCGCCGCCGCGGCCTCCTTCGGCAGCGGACCCTGGGACGGCTTGCCGGACGGCTTGTTGCTGGGCTGGACGGACTCGCCGGCCGTCGGTGTCGGGTCGCCGCCGCCCGCTTCGTCCTTCTTGTCGCTGTTCTGGTTGGTGAGCATCGCCGCGCCGATGCCGATACAGACCACCGCGACGACCGCGACGGCCCCGATCAGCAGGCCCTTGTGGTTGCGCCGGGGCGCACCGCCGTTGCCCGGAGGCGGGCCCTGGCGGGCATTGTCGCCGCCCGGGAGCGTCTCGGGGGCCGCGTAGTGGGCGTTCTGCTGCCCGTACGGCTGCTGGGCGGGGACCTGCTGCTGGCCGTACTGGCGCTGCCCGTACTGGCGCTCGCCGACCGCACGCACCTGGTTGTACGAGGCACGCGGTACGCCCGGCCGACGCGCTGCCGAGCCGCCGCCCGCCGCGCCCTGTGCGTCGCCCTCGCCGCCTTCGGAGCGGTAGAGGTGGGCGAACGGGTCGTCGTCCTCGGGCGTGCCCGCACCGTTGTTGCCGGCCGTCATTCCGTGTCACTCCCCAGCGGTCTGTGCGAGATGGCTGTGTTGATCTTCAGGCCCCCGGCGGCGCCCCGCCGCATCGGCGCAGCCTACCCCGTTCGGGCGACGGCACGCCGATCCATAACGGCCACAGGACCGCTGCGGACGCGTGCTGCGGACGGCGCGCGGGTGCCGTCCGGGGCGCATCGGTCCGCAGGGCCGCGTACCGGTCCGCAGGGCCGCGTACCGGTCCGCAGGGCCGCGTACCGGTCAGCCCGCGCGCCGGCTCGCCTTCGAGCGGGACCGCTTCTCCACGTACATCCGCTGGTCGGCGGATTGCAGGACCTCCTCGGCCGACATCCCGCAGGACGCCCAGCCGATGCCGAAGCTGGCGCCGACCCGCACCCCCCGGCCGTCCACCCGGATGGGCGGGATGATGCTGCTGCGGAGCCGTACCGCGAGGTCCTGCGCGTCGGCCTTGCCCAGGCCGTCCGCGAGCACCACGAACTCGTCGCCGCCGAGCCGGGCGACCGTGTCGCCGTCCCGGACCCCGTGGGTCAGCCGCCGGGCCACCTCGATGAGCACCGCGTCACCCGTGTGGTGCCCGAAACGGTCGTTGATCGACTTGAAGCCGTCCAGGTCGCAGAAGAGGACCGCGAGCCCCTTGGCCCCGTCGTCCTCCGGCCCGTCCGACGGCGCGATGACGTGGACATGGTGGTCGTACGGGCCGGCCGGCACACGCTCCGGGCCGTCGGCGACGTCGTACCCGTCGAAGACCTCGGGGCCGTCGGAGCCGAACCCGTGCGCCTCCTGGAAGGCCGCGACCGACGCGGCGGAGGCGGCCGAGGCGTACGCGTCCGCGTCCGAGCCGGGCGGGCGCGAACACAGCCGGGCGCCGAGCCGGGCCCGCAGCTCGGCGCTGTTGGGCAGGCCGGTCAGCGCGTCGTGGCTGGCGCGGTGCGCGAGCTGCAGCTCGTGGCGCTTGCGCTCCTCGATGTCCTCGACGTGGGTGAGCAGGAAGCGCGGGCCGTCGGCCGTGTCGGCCACGACGGAGTTGCGCAGCGAGACCCACACGTACGTGCCGTCGCGGCGGGCCAGACGCAGCTCGGCGCGCCCGCCCTCGGCGGAGGTCCGCAGCAGGGTGCCGATGTCCTCGGGGTGGACGAGGTCGGAGAACGAGTAACGGCGCATCGCGGAGGCCGGGCGGCCCAGCAGGCGGCACAGCGCGTCATTCGTACGGTGGAGCCTGCCGTGCTGGTCACCGCCCATTTCAGCGATGGCCATGCCGCTGGGCGCGTAGTCGAACGCCTGCCGGAAGCTCTCCTCACTGGCGCGCAGGGCCTGCTGCTCACGCTCCAGGCGGACCAGCGCGCGCTGCATGTTGGCGCGCAGCCGGGCGTTGCTGATCGCTATGGCCGACTGGAACGCGTACATCTGGAGGGCTTCCTGCCCCCAGGCGCCGGGCCGGCGGCCGTTGCGCGGCTTGTCGACGGAGATCACGCCGAGCAGCTCGCCCCCGCCGTTCGCCGCCGTGTACATGGGCGCGAGCAGGCGGTCCATCGGATGCCACTCGTCCGGGAAGCGCGGCGCGGGTCCGGCGGCGTGCCACTGGGGCACATCGTCGTCGTCCAGCACCCAGCCCTCGGTGTGCGGGATGAAACACAGGCCGCCCCAGCGCTCGCCCATGTTCAGGCGGCGGTCCCAGGAAGCGCGGGAGCCGACCCGGCCCGCCATGAGGGCCTCGGCACCGGCGCTGCCGGCGACCGCGGCCACCACGAGGTCACCGTCCGGCCGTACGAGGTTGACCGCGGCGAGCTCGTACCCGAGCCCCGTGATCACTCCGTCGGCGACGGTCTGCAGGGTGTCTGCGAGGCTGCGTGCGGTGTTCAGCTCGGCGACCACTTGGTGCAGCTGCCGCAGGGTCGCAAGGCGGACGTATGGCTCCGACTCGGTCTCCATCGCTCGCTCTCCCCGAGACCTCGACAGCAACTCCAGGATTCTGTGTCGTCCGATTGCCACGGCCACTGAATCACAGTGAGCTGTTCACTCGGTACACAGGGTCAACAATTACTGGCTGCTGTGACTCAAGTCACAGAGCGTGGCGACTGCTTGGCGGCCTCCGAAAAGGCGTCGCTGGGGGCACTTCTACAATTCCTGAACGCAAATCCGGACGCAAGGGCGAGCTCGGCCGCCGGACCTAGGGCGCGTCTGGTCCCCGGGCCCGATGCGGGCAGCCTACGACCCCCACTAGCGTTCATGGCGTGTTCACGAAAACCTCCGCCGCCACGCCCGACGATCGTCCCGCGGCGCCCACCACGCCACTCTCCGCGCCCGGTGGTGGGACGATCCCCCATCCTGGAGGGGTGAGTGACGACGAGTTCCGCGCCGCCCTGTCCCGGCTCGCCGCCGGGGTCGTACTGATCACCGCGCACGATCCGGAGGACGGACCGCGCGGCGAGGACGTGGGCATGACCGCCACCGCCTTCCTGTCGGTGTCGCTCGAACCGCCCTTGGTGATGGTGAGCGTTCGCAACGACTCCCGCATGGACGACCTTCTGGAACACCAGCCTCTATGGGCGGTTTCGGTGCTGTCGCAAGGGCAGCGGCACATTGCGGGCCGGTTCGCCATGAAAAACCGCATCAGCGACCGACTGCTCTTCGAGGACATTCCTGCGGAACGGGGCGAACAGGCCGGAGCGCCCCTGATCGGCGGAGCACTGGCGCACCTGGAATGCCGTACGGAACAGCGGGTCGTGGCCGGCGATCACACGCTGGTGATCGGCCGGGTGCTGTCGGCGGCGGCCCAGGGGGAGGACAAGGGACCGCTCACCTACTTCCGGGGGAAGTATCGGCATTTGGGGTGAGGGGGTGGGGGGTGGGGGGTGAGTGGCCGGGGGCGATCGGCGGGGGCCGGGTCGTCGGGGCCACAGCTGGGGGCGGTCGGCCGGGGTCAGCCGGGGTCGGGCCGTCGGGGCCACGTCCGGTCTCGGCCGGGGTCACGTCCAGCGCGGCCAGGGATCCCGTCCGCTCGCGGCCAGGTCGCGGCCGGGGATCACGTCCAGTCGCGGCCGGAGCGCCCACGCTTGACGTCGCCGCGCTGCTTCTTCTCCCGCAGGCGGCGTTCGTTGATCCCCCGCGGTATTCGGCTCTTGCGCCGCGGCTTCGGCGGCGGAGCGGTGACCTCGGCGAGAAGCGAGGCGAGCCGTACGGCGGCGGTCTCCCGGTTGCGCCACTGGGAACGGTGTTCGGAGGCCCGTACGGACACCACCCCGCCGTCCAGCAGCCTGCCGCGCTCGGCGAGCCGCTCCAGCGCCCGCTCCTTCCACACCTCCGGCAGCACGGCGGTGGCGGCGACGTCGAAACGCAACTCCACCTGGCTGTCCGACGTGTTGACGTGCTGTCCGCCGGGGCCCGAGGAACGCGAAAAACGCCACACCAGCTCGGCCTCCGGAAGGACGACCGAACCGCGGATGACATAGGGCCCTGACATGCCCCCATGATCCCGCTTCCGCCCGCCCGCGTCACCTTCTTTTGCCGCACCGCCGCGCCCGCCCCTCCTTCGCCTGCCGCCCCTCCTCGCCCCCCGGCATCAGGAATTGGCAAAGAAAGTAAAGGGAGCTGGAACCCGACGGTCCCTCCGTGACGTTGTGCAGGGTGACGGTAGCTTCGTCCGCAGTACGGAGCCCGACGATTCGACGAGGAAAGGGACATCCCCATGGCTGTAAGCCTGTCCAAGGGCGGCAACGTCTCGCTCACCAAGGAGGCACCGGGCCTGACCGCCGTCACGGTCGGCCTCGGCTGGGACGTCCGCACCACCACCGGCACGGACTTCGACCTCGACGCGAGCGCCATCGCGGTCAACCCGAGCGGCAAGGTCTTCTCGGACCAGCACTTCGTCTTCTTCAACAACAAGGTCACGCCGGACCAGTCCATCGAGCACACCGGTGACAACGTCACCGGTGAGGGCGAGGGCGACGACGAGCAGATCAAGGTCAACCTGGCCGCCCTCCCGGCCGACATCGACAAGATCGTCTTCCCGGTCTCGATCTACGACGCCGAGAACCGCAGCCAGAACTTCGGCCAGGTGCGCAACGCCTTCATCCGCATCGTCAACCAGGCCGGCGGCGCCGAGATCGCCCGCTACGACCTGAGCGAGGACGCGGCGACCGAGACCGCCATGGTCTTCGGCGAGCTCTACCGCAACGGCGCCGAGTGGAAGTTCCGCGCCGTCGGCCAGGGTTACGCCTCCGGCCTGGTCGGCATCGCGAAGGACTTCGGCGTCAACGTCTGACCCCACACGGCCCTCCCCGGCGCAGCCCACTCCTGAGCGGCCTGCCCCCGGACAGACAGCCACGCATCGCGCCCCGCCGAGAACTCCATCCCGGCGGGGCGCGGTACGTATCGCGGGACGTATCACGGGACGTATCGGGGGGCGCACCGCAGGACGTATCGCAGGACGTATCGGGGGGCGCACCGCAGGACGTATCGCGGGCGACCGATCCCGCCAAAACATCTGCCGTGGCAAGGCATCCGCTGCTGCGGGGCCGGGCGGCCGCTGCCGGGCCGGGGGGCAGCTGCCGGGCCG
This sequence comes from Streptomyces sp. CB02923, assembly GCF_001905005.1. Taxonomy (GTDB): domain Bacteria; phylum Actinomycetota; class Actinomycetes; order Streptomycetales; family Streptomycetaceae; genus Streptomyces. The sequence goes on from NZ_LWKZ01000001.1 coordinate 1,325,817, forward strand.
GGGGCAGCTGCCGGGCCGGGCGGGAGCGGCGGGGCAGGACCGGCCGCGGCCAGTTCGGTCGGCTGCTGCCGGGCCTGGCGGTCACTGTCGGACGGACAGCTGCCGCCGGGCCGGGAGGCTGCCACCGGGCCAAGAGGCCGCGGCCGAGCCGGCCGGTCGCGACCGGGCCGGTTGGTCGCTACCGGGCCGGGCCACCGGCCAGTCCGCCAGCCGGGCCGCTGACTGAGCCGCCGGTGAGCAACCGGTGAGCCGCCGCTGAGCTAACGGTGAGCCACCGGCGGCCCTCCCCGATCAGGCTCCCTCGTCAGGCCTCACCGTCGACCGGCCTTCCCCCCCCCGCCATGCCTCACGGTCGGCCAGCCCTCCCCTCGCCAGGCCTTACCGTCGACCAGGCCTCCCCCTCCCCTCGCCAGGCCTCACCGTCGACCAGACCTCCCCCTCCCCGCCATGCCTCACGGTCGGCCGGCCCTCCCCTCGCCAGGACTCGCCTGTCGGCGGGCCCTCACCTCGTCACAGTTCGTCCAGGTCGACCGCCTCCGCCATGGCGCGGTATCCGGCGTCGCTCGGGTGCAGGTGGTCGCCGGAGTCGTAGGCAGGGGCCAGGCGGTCCCGGTCGGCCGGGTCGGACAGGGCCCGGTCCAGGTCCACGACCTCGTCGTACTCACCGGAGGTCCGTATCCACTCGTTGAGCGCGTCCCGCTTGGCCTCGCCCCGCTCGGAGTAGTACGCGGCGCCCTCGAACGGCGGCAGCGTCGCGCCGATCGCCTTGACCCCCGCCTCGTGTGCCTGCTTGATCATCGCGCGGTGTCCCTTGACGAGTTCGGCAACCGAAACGTCCGGGGCCGGGCCTCCGGGCCAGTCCGGTGAGGCGCTGGCTCCGATGTCGTTGATCCCCTCCAGCACGATGACCGAGCCCACGTTCGGCTCGCCGAGTACGTCGTGCCGGAAGCGGGCCACGCCCTTCTCCCCGGCCCATGTCGAGTCCGCGGTGATCCGGTTGCCGCCGATGCCCTGGTTGAGCACACTGCGCGGATGCCCGGTGGCCGCGAAGCGCTCCGCCAGCACGTCGGGGTAGCGGCGGTACGCTTCGGCCGTCGAGCCGTAGCCGTCGGTGATGGAGTCGCCGAAGGCCACCACCGCGCCCCGGCAGGCGTCCCCCTTGCCTCCGGCCACCTCCACTCCCGAGAGGTAGTACCAGGACTGGCTCTGCTCCGTGAACGCCGCGCTCCCGATGTCGGCACGGTGGTCGCCCGCCGCGCGGTACGTCGTGACGTAGGCCGACTGGTGGAAGGTGCTCGGCCCGGTCGGCCCTGCCAGGTACAGCGTCACGGCCAGCTTCTCCAGTGCCGTGACCTTCATCGGCAGCCCGTCGCTGCGCACCTCGCCGCCCGCCGGCACGGTCACCGACCGCTGCCGCCCGAAGAGCAGGTTCCGTACGGTTCCGTCCTGAACCGACGCCCCCTTGCCCGCACGGGCGATGGTCGCGCCGGTCACCGTCAGCGGCGTACGGCCGTAACGGTTGGACAGCTCGATACGCGCCTTGGCGCCGCCCGTGGTGACCCGGACGACTTGCCGCACCGTCTGGTCGGTGAAGCCCTTCGTCGACCAGTTCGGAACCCGCCCGTGCGGCGCCTGCGCCGAGGCCGCCCAACCGCCCCTCCAGCGCTGCGTGCTGCCGCGATCATTTCCCGGGCTGCGCTCGCCACTGCCGCTGCGGCCGTTGCCGAGGTCACCCGTTCCATGAGCGCTGCCGAGGCCACTGCTCAGGCCTGCACCGGAGCCCCCGGCACTCCCCTCTCCCGTTCCCGTCCCCGTCCCTTCTCCCGCTCCCGCAGCCACCGCCGCAGCCCCCGCCGTGGGCGCCGACGCGGTCACCGCGGCCGCGTCCCGCTCCGTACCGAGCACCGGAAGCGCCGCCAGTGCCGCGGCGGCGAGCAGTGCGACACCCGAGCGTCTGGTCATGGAACCCGACATGATCCATCCCCACCTCTGACTCGTTGCTCATTGGCCCGCTGACCTGCTGGCTTATCAACCCGCCGGCTCGCTGGCCCGCCGGCCCGCTGGCCCGCTGGCCCGCTGGCCCGCTGGCTCACCGGCTCACCGGCTTGTCGCTCGTGCACGGGCGGGTCGGCCGCCCCTTCCTGCCCCACCTCCTCCTCCAGCCACCGGTCCGGCGGACGACTCCGACGACCGCGACGGCACCGCCGAACGTATGAGCGTGACACCATCAGGGACGTGATCGACCTCGGCTACTCCCTTTCCCGCCGTTTTCCGGACCCGCCGCAGACGGACTACCGCACCGCGGACGTGCGGGCCCTGCGCCACGACCTCTTCTGCGGCGACGTCTACCTGGCCGACACCAAGGCGGACCGCGAGGTCCAGACCGCCTGGGGCTGGGTGCCGGTGCTGGACTTCGCCTGGGCCCTGTGTGACATCGTCGAACGGATCGACCGCGATCCCCTCGGCAACCGCGCCGCACAGCCGCAGTTCGCGGAGCTGGATTTCACCGAATCGGCGGACCGGATGTACTTCGAACGCCGCTTCGGCTGGGTGGACGTCGACGCCGACTGGATGCCGGCCGACGAAGCCCCGCTCACCTTCCAGCACTCCGCGCTCCGCCGCGAGGCCCGCGACTTCCTGCACGACCTGATCGCGGACCTCACCGACCTGCACGACGGGCTCGGTGACAACCCGGCCGTATGGGACCTCCAGGCCCGCTTCCCCCGCGTCTGAGCACCCGTCCGGCCGCCTCGCCCCCGCGCGCCGCCGTACCCGCCCCGGCTACCGACTCCATCCCTGCTCCTCCCCCTTCCATCCCAGCTCCAGCCTCCACCGCCGCTCCGGCCCGCCTACTGGTCCTGCTACGCCTCCCGGCCCCGCTCGCCCTCCCCCGGCCCGCTGCCCGCTTCCCCCTGGTCCTGATGGATGATCCCGATGGTGCTGATGGCCCTGCTGCCCCGTGACTCACCCCCGCGGCCCCGGGGGGTCACTCCACCCGTACGCCTATCTCCGCGGCGAACGCCGGTGCCAGCTCCATCAGCTGCGCCGCGCTGATCACCGCGCCTGCCAGCCGGTCGATCCCCCGTGCGATGTCCAGCCGGTCCACCCCGCGCAGGTCCACATCGCGCATCCGTACACCGCTGAAGTCCGCCCTCGACAGCGTGCAGTCATCGAAGCTCACCCGCTCCAGCTCCGCGCCGGCGAAGTCCGCCTCCACCAGCACGCACCCCTCGAAGGTGACATCTTTCAGCTTCGCCTTGCGCAGATTGAGGAAGTCGATCTTCCCGCCACGCACCAGCACCCCCTCCAGTACCGCCGCGTGCATCTGAACACCGCCGAGCCGCGCGTCCAGGACCTCGACGTCCCGTAGCGACGCCTGCGACAGGTCCGTCCCCACCCCGCGCACCCCCTCCAGCACGCTGTCGATGAACCGCGCCCGGCTCAAGGCCGTTTCGTCCAGCGCACACCGTCGCAGCGCGCAGTCCATGAACCGGGCCCCGTGCCCCGACTGCCCCACCAGGTCGGCGTCCGCGAACTCCAGCCCGTCGTAATCCCCCTCGGTCTCCAACTCGGCGTCCTTATAAGGCTCCAGCTCCGGCAGCCGCACCGTCGGCCGCCGCACCTCCCGCACCGGACGACCCGCTCCGCCCGGACGCCCCGCTCCGCCCTGCCGAGCCGCTCCGCCCTCACGCCCCGCTCCGTCCTGACGTATCGCCCGGTCCTGACGTACCGCCCGGTCCTGCCGCACCGACCGGCTCGTCCCGCCGTCACGCTCCCTCACGCCCGCCCACCGCCTTTCTGTCTTCCATCCCAGATCCCGCCCCGGACTCCCGCTCCCGATTCCCCGCTCCGGATTCCCGTCCGGCCTCCCGGCCCGAGCCCGCCCCGCACCTCCAACTGCCCCCATCGTGAACCACCCCACTGACAATCCCTCGGCACCACCCTCTGACCAGCGAAAACGCCCCCTCGAACGCGCGCATCGACAGCGCCACCGCCGTGCGCTTCAGACCATCGTGATCTTGGCGCGCCCCAGGAAATACCTCAGGACCGTCCAGGCTTGACCTCAACCAAAGTTGAGGACCCAGAGTGAAGGCCAACACCCCCCGGACAGCCACCTCATACGGCCACCGGCCACCAGCTCCAGCTCCAGCTCCAGCGACCAACACCACCCGCCACCCGCCACCCGCCAGTAGCACCCCACCCCACCCCACCCCACCCTCACCAGGAGACCACCATGCACGCGATCCGCCTGCACACCTTCGGCCCCGCCGAAAACCTCACGTACGAGCGGACCGCGGCCCCCCGCCCCGGCCCCGGGCAAGTCCGGATCGCCGTGGCGGCGGCCGGTGTCCACCTGCTCGACACAGCCCTGCGCGAGGGCCTCACCGGCGGCCCGGCTCCGCTCCCCGACCTGCCGACCGTCCCCGGCCGGGAGGTCGCGGGCACGGTGGACGCCCTCGGCGAAGGCACGGACCCCGCGTGGCTGGGCCGACGCGTCGTCGCCCACCTGGGCATGAACCCGGGCGGCTACGCCGAACAGGCCGTCGTCGACGCCGAAAAGCTCCACGACATCCCCGGCAATCTCGACGAGGCCCAGGCCGTAGCCATGATCGGCACCGGCCGCACCACCATGGGCATCCTGCTCTTCGCCGACCTCACCGCCGACGACATCACGATCGTCCCGGCCGCGGCCGGCGGTATCGGCTCGCTGCTCGTCCAGTACGCGAAGAACGCCGGCGCGACCGTCATCGGCCTCGCGGGCGGCCCGGTCAAGACCGAACGCGTACGGAAGCTCGGGGCCGACCTGGCGGTGGACTACAAGGAGGCCGACTGGCCCGCCGAGGTGCGCGCCTTCCTGGACGAGCGTGGGGCCGACGGCGCCACCCTGGTCTTCGACTCCGTAGGCGGCGAACCGGGCCGCGCCGCCGTGGAACTGCTCGCCCGCGGCGGCCGTCACCTCGTCTTCGGCTGGTCCTCGGGCGGGCTGCGGGCCGGTGGTCCGCCGGAGTTCGCCGAGGGGGAGCTGGCCGAACGTGGCATCACCTCGGAGTCCGTACTCGGCCCGGTGATGATGGCCAAGGCAGGCGGCGACAACCCGATGCGCACGCTGGAGACCGCTTCCCTCGCCGAGGCAGCGGCCGGCCGTCTCATACCCGACGTGCAGCGCTTCCCGCTCGCCGAGGCAGCGGCCGCACACCGCGCCCTGGAGAGTCGCGGCACGATGGGCAAGGTCGTCCTGATCCCGTAAGCCGTCGCTTACGGCCGACTCAGCTGCGTACGGCAGTCAGAACCCGGCAGTCAGAACCACGCCACACACAGCCCGCACCTGGCTGCCGTACGCACCCGCCTTCCCCTCCTCCTCCGCCTCCGATATGTCCCCACCGTCAATCCACCACCCTCAACAGCTCCCTGTCACTCCCGTTCAGCCACCGCCCACCCGTCTCGGTATATGTCACGATGTCCCCGATCCGCACGCCGAACCGCCCTGGAAGATAGATGCCCGGCTCGATCGAGAAGCACATCCCGGGCGCCAGCGGCAGTTGCTCGCCCTCGACCAGGTACGGCGGCTCGTGCGTGACGGCACCGATGCGCCGCCCCGTACGGTGGGTGAAGTACTCCCCGTATCCCGCCCCCTCGACGACCCGCGGCGCAGCCCGGTCGATCTCCTGACAGGCTGTTCCCGGCTGCACTGCGTCGAAGGCCGCCTGCTGAGCCTCCCGTACGACCTCGTGCACCCTCCGCTCCTCAGCCGACGGCGGCGAGCCCACGCGAACGGTCCGGCCGGTATTCGACCCGTAACCGTCCTTCAGGCCGGCGACGTCGAGTACGACCATGTCGCCACTCCCGATGCCCCGTTCGCATGCCTCGTGGCGCGGATCGGCGCCGTGCGCACCCGACCCGACGACCGCGAAAGCCACCGCACTGTGCCCGCTCTCCATGAGCAACCGCACGATGCCGGCCGCGACTTCGCTCTCCCGCCGCCCGCCGGGCCGCATCCACTCGGCCAACAGGCCGTACGGGCCCGCGCTGTCCGCCTCCCTCGCCCAAGCGGTCAACTCCAGCGGCCCGACCCCACGGCCCGCTCCGCGACGCCCCTCTCGTCCGCCGGCACCAGCAACTGCGGGCGACCCTGCGGCGAGACGACCAGTGCGGTCACCAACCCGCGGAAGTGCACCGGCGTGTACCCGCACAGCCACACCATCAACGGCCCCGGCGTCACGATCATCCCCGCCAGCCCCGCGTCCTCCGCGGCACGGGCCGCCCGCGCCATCCGCCGCTCATAGTCCCCGCACCGCATCGGACTCGCCATGGCGCGAACCTACGCCGCCACGCGCAGATGTCACCCCGCCGAACCCCACTGCACTGCACTCCACTGCACCCCACCGAACCGGGCACAGGATGTCGGGTGCGAGACCATGCAGTCCTCCTAACGTCAAGGGAGTAAGGGAAGGAGACCGGAGTGCTGGAACGGCTGAACGAGGCCCTGGAACACATCGAGGCGCATATCTGCCGCCGGATCGAGGTGACCGAGCTGGCGAGGATCGCCATGACGTCGGAATACCACTTCCGCCGAATGTTCTCCGCACTCTCCGGGATTCCACTGTCGGAATACATCCGACGCCGCAGGCTCACGGTTGCGGGGGCCGAGGTGCTCACGGGCGATCGGACGCTGCTGGAAATCGCGGTGCGGTACGGATACGGCTCGGGCGAAGCGTTCGCGCGGGCGTTCCGGGCCGTACACGGTGTGGGTCCCGGCGAAGCCCGGAGGAACGGCGCTGCGCTGCATTCCCAGCCCCGGATGTCCTTCCGTCTCATTGTCGAAGGGAGCAGCAGCATGCGATACAGGGTCGTGGAGAAGGACCAGTTCCACGTCGTCGGCAAGAAGGCCCGGGTTCCGCTCCTCCACCGAGGGGTGAACCCGGAAATCGCGGACTTCATCCGGAGTATCGACCGGGAGACGATGCAGCGGATCGCCGCACTGTCCGATCAGCAGCCGGAGGGGATCGTAGCGGTGAGCGACGACCTCGATCCGAGCCGCGCAGAGGGCACCGAACTCGACTACTACCACGGCGTGGTGACCCAGGCGGGCACGCCGGGCACCCCGAATATGCCGAATACCCCGGAGGACCTCAGAGACCTCGACACGCTCGCCGTCCCGGCAGGAACCTGGGCGGTCTTCGAGAACTCCGGACCGTTCCCCGAAGCGCTTCAGTTTCTGTGGCGGGACGTGTTCACGGAGTGGTTCCCGTCCAACCCGTACCAGAGCAGGCCGGGACCCGAGATCCTGCGCACCCGCATCTCGGACGACGGCACCCAGGCGGATGCCGAACTGTGGATTCCCGTGGAACGGGTGGCAGTTCCCAGCTGATACGTGAGATCGGATCGCGAAATCGAAATCCGACTCCGAATCCGGTCACCCAGTTCACGTACGGAACCGACCCCCACCCGATGCGCAACCACAGCCCCGCCGGACGGCCCGGCGGGGCTGCCCCCCTCCCCCCACACACCCAACTCACCCAAAATGATGCCGAACATTCGTCACCAACATCGTGTGGATTTCGTCCTCACTCACCCCTGCCGCCCGCAACGCAGGAAGAACATCCTCACTGATGTGCCGATAATTCCACTTCTCACCCATCACCTTCGGATCATCGAAGAAATCGATGTGGCACGAGGCATCATGCGAGAGCACCAGACTTTCGACATATCCACGGCGGACAAGTTCCACCACGGTCGCGACCCGCTGTTCGAACGGCAAGAAAACGTCGACACCGAAGCGGTCCATCCCCAGCAGCGAACCGTTATCGGCTAGCTCGATGAGGTATGCGAGATCGGTCGAGTCCCCCGAGTGGCCAATGATGATTTTTCCCGCTTCCACACCCTCCTCCAGCAGGAGCCGCTGAGCCACCAGGCCCGACCGGGAAGCGGCGTGCGTGTGGACGGTGACCGGCACACCCGTCTCCACTCCGGCCCGCGCCACCGCGCGCATCGTCCGCTCCACGCCGTGGGTCAGTCCCGGCTCGTCGATGGCGCACTTGAGAAAGGCCGCGCGTACCCCGGTGCCGGCAATTCCCTCGGTGATGTCCCTGACGAACAACTCGGTCAGCGGCTCAGGCCGGTCGATGATCTCACCGGGCCCGCGGTAGCCGAACTGCTGCGGCATATCGTTCCATGTGTACAGTCCGGTGGCGACCACGATATTGAGGTCCGTCTGCTGGGCCACGGCCTGGATACGGGGTATGTAGCGACCGAGCCCGAGAACGGTCGGATCCATGATCGAATCGATCCCCAGGGCCTTCAGCCCGTTCAGGTCCGAAACCGCTTGGGCAACCTTCTCCTCCTCGTTCCATTCCCTGTCGTAATTGAGCCGGTACTCCTCCCCCATGACGAACACGTGCTCATGCACGAGCGTCTTTCCGAGCTGCTCGGATTCGACGACCCCGGCCGCCGTAGGAATATTGCTCACGATCTCTCCTCGCACAGATCCACATCCACATTCAGAACCGCCATCCGGCCCGCATTCCGGTTCACGCCAGGACCTCATACGCCCCGGGTCTCACATCTTCCGCCCGCCGGAAAACCAGCTGTTCACCCGACCGCTCACCCGATTGCTCACCCGTCTGCTCCCGAAGGGCGTTTCGTTTCCCACTCAAACACCGAGCGGCCGCCGGAGCCATGATGGTTCTGATCACGTTCGATACCCTGAAGGTATGGATCGGTTGGAGACCCGCGAACTCAGCTATTTCGTCACCGTGGCGGAGGAACTCCACTTCGCCAGGGCTGCGGAACGGCTCGGCATCAGCCAGCCACCACTCTCCCGCGCAATTGCCCGACTCGAACGGCGCATCGGAGCAGAGTTGTTCCACCGCACCAGCCGCCGGGTCGAACTGACGCCGGCCGGCGAGATCTTCCTGTCGGACGCCCGCGCGGTCCTGGACGCCGTCGACACCGCCGCTCGGCGCGCGCGGCAGGCAGGCCGCGCCGACCGGCTCGTCGTCGCCGTACGCCCGGGTACGGCCACCGGGATGCTCGCCGACGTCATGCAGGTCTACACGGGCCGCAGCGGCGCGCTGCCCACCGAGATCGTCTTCACCGACAACCAGGCGGGCGCGCTACGCGACGGAACAGCCGACATCGGCCTGCTCTGCAGCACCGACGACCTCAACGGACTGCACAGCGAGGACCTGGCGCCGGAACGACCGGTCGCCCTGCTCCCTTCCGGGCACCACCTGGCCACCCGCCCCACGGTCGACCGCAGCGAACTGCTCCGGGACCCCTTCTTCCAGGGCCCGTCCCCGCACGCCGCGATCGACGAGATCGTCGACCTGGTGGCGCTCGGCAAACTCACCACGGTAGTGGGCGAGAGCATCAAACGCCGGCTGGGCCCGGGTGTGGTCGCGGTACCGATGGCCGACGACCCGGGCACCATGCTGGTCCTCGCCTGGCACCCGCGCAGCCTCGCCGCATCCCGCACCCCCTTCGTACAAGCCGCCCGAACAGCCGCCAAGACCCAAACGACCCGCGACATACCACTGAGCGCCTAAAAACCCTCAACTCCCCACTCCCGCACAACGCAAAGCCCCACGACACCCGACACCACCAACCTGCCCACCACGCCCGGAACAACAAGCTCCGCTACCGGGCAACAGCCGGTGCTCGGGGAGCGGGGTAGCGCGCTCCAGCAAGAGGTCGGTGTGCTGGCGCAGCCGGGTGAGCTGTTCGACCAGGGCCGCAGCGGTGGCCAGGGGCGCTGGCCGGGGCGTGCGGCACGGACAGTTGCGCGTACAGGGCGCGGGCACTGCCCTCGACAGCCCGCAGGCGGGCGTCGACTTCGGCCAGTACTCCACTCGCCGTTGTCGGTGCTGGAGCCGCTGCCGGGGCTCCGGGCCCTCGCGCATTCCGCCCGCGCGAAGGGTGGGTCTACTGGTGACGCGTCAGCTCAGTTGTCGACCCATGTTCGCCGACTGCCGGCTGTGTCCCTTGGTGTCCCACCATTCTTCGAGCAAGCTGCGGACCAAGTCCGCAAGTTGCATTAGCCGAACAGGATCGGGCTGAGGGGAGGTGAGCACATCGGTGAAGGACTTGTCGTTCCACGGGAGAGCGACTTCCCAGTGTTCGTCCTGGTGCCCTTGGCGCACGACGGTGATCCGGTACGTGAAAGTGATACTGCGGTTTTCGTGATGCTGCACGGACAGATCGGCAATCTCGAACCTGACCTGCCCGTCACCAGTGGTGTACGAGCGCGCCAGGGCTTGCCCTGCCGGCGCCTGTTCCACCACGCGATCACCTGCCCTCTACCTCATCTTGCGATGAACGGTTTTCCCGCGTCCGAGATTATTGGCACGTGCTGGCACCGGCCAGGGTTGTGACGTCGTACGCAGTGCGAAAATCATTGATTCCGGCAGGGGCGCCGAGGAGGGTGCGGATTTTTCCGACAGACGGGCATTGGTTGATGTAGATGGAAAAGCCACCTCGCCCATTAGGTGCGCCGTTGGACTGTCCATGTACGTGGAGCTCGCCCGTGGGCGGGCCCCAGCACCTCGCAGGCGGCGCGATAGTTGCGACCCCGGGGTCGAAGACCGCCAGCAGGACCGAGGCGTCGGAGACGGCGAACGCCGACGGAGTGTTCACCGGCGCAGGTACGCGTGGGTCCAGCGCGCCGCCGGCGTCGCACCAAGTGATGAGAGAAGCCCCAGATCACGCCGTGACCTGGGGCTCCCCACTCGCTGAGCCCCCTGTCGGATTCGAACCGACGACCTACGCTTTACAAGAGCGTTGCTCTGGCCAGCTGAGCTAAGGAGGCGTGTCCTGGTGAAGTGTACCCAGGCAGGCAGCCTACCTGGCGCCGCTATTTCGTGACCCGCGGGCTACTGACACCGGGCGTCGGCCCGGGTACCGTCACGGTCAGTCCACAGCAGTGGACTACACCACTCCTTTTACTCGGATCGTCCGGCACGTTCCTGCCGGTGAAGGGACACACCATGGCTACGGTCACGTACGACCAGGCAACCCGCATCTACCCGGGTTCCGAGAAGCCCGCCGTCGACAAGCTGGACATCGAGATCGAGGACGGCGAGTTCCTCGTCCTGGTCGGGCCCTCCGGGTGCGGGAAGTCCACGTCGCTGCGGATGCTGGCGGGGCTGGAGGACGTCAACGACGGCGCGATCCGGATCGGGGACCGCGACGTCACCCACCTGCCGCCGAAGGACCGGGACATCGCCATGGTGTTCCAGAACTACGCGCTGTACCCGCACATGTCCGTCGCCGACAACATGGGCTTCGCGCTCAAGATCGCGGGCGTGAACAAGGCGGAGATCCGGCAGAAGGTCGAGGACGCGGCGAAGATCCTGGACCTGACCGAGTACCTGGGCCGCAAGCCGAAGGCGCTCTCCGGCGGTCAGCGGCAGCGTGTGGCGATGGGCCGGGCGATCGTCCGGGAGCCGCAGGTGTTCCTGATGGACGAGCCGCTGTCCAACCTGGACGCCAAGCTGCGCGTGCAGACCCGTACGCAGATCGCCGGCCTGCAGCGCCGCCTCGGGATCACCACGGTCTACGTCACCCACGACCAGGTCGAGGCCATGACGATGGGCGACCGGGTCGCCGTCCTCAAGGACGGCCTGCTCCAGCAGGTCGACTCGCCGCGCAACATGTACGACCGTCCCAGCAACCTCTTCGTCGCGGGCTTCATCGGATCTCCCGCGATGAACCTGGTCGAGGTGCCGATCACGGACGGCGGCGTGAAGTTCGGCAACAGCGTCGTGCCGGTCAGCCGGGAGGCACTGGCCGCCGCCGCCGACAAGGGCGACCGTACGGTCACCGTCGGCGTCCGCCCCGAGCACTTCGACATCGTCGAGCAGAACGGCGGCGCGGCGAAGTCGCTCTCCAAGGAGGCGGCGGACGCCCCGGCGGGCCTGGCCGTCACCGTCAACGTCGTCGAGGAGCTCGGCGCCGACGGGTACGTGTACGGGTCCGCGGTCGTCGGCGACGAGCACATGGACCTGGTCGTACGCGTCAACGGGCGGCAGGTCCCGGAGAAGGGCACCGAGCTGCACGTCGTACCGCGGCCGGGTGAGACGCACGTCTTCTCCACCTCGACGGGCGAGCGACTGAGCGACTGAGCGACTGAGCGACTGAGCGACTGAGCGATCCTCGCTGAGCGGCGGTGTCGGCCCTTCGGGGCGGCACCGCCGCTTCTGCGTACGGGCGCACACGGGCGTACGGGGCGCCGTACGCCCCGTACGCAGAAGCCGCAGAAGCCGCAGAAGCGGCAGCGGCCGCTGCGGTCGTACGCACCATGGCGGCGCCGTCCGCACCGGATCACCACCCACCCCGGACCACCCCGCCACCACACCCACCGTGTCGACAAATACCCCGGCAGAGCCGTCATTTCGAGCCCGTACGTCAACATCACGAGCGCACATCGAGCGAAAACATCCCTCGATTCGGTGACTAAATGTCGCCAAATCATCACTACTCGCTACCATCGCCCCGTGAACTCCGCAGCCCGCCGTATCGGCCGAACCCTCGCCCTTGTCCTTCCCGTCGTGCTCGTCCTGTCCGGGACGCTCGCGGTCACCCGCGTTCCGTGGGCGTCTCCCGGGACGGACTCGCAGATGCTGACCGCGTCCTCCGAGAACGCCTCCACCAAGGCCGGTTCCCGGGCGCCGCAGGACGTGCTCCGTGACCGGCTCCTGGTGGAACTCCAGGACAAGAACCCCGGTGTCGCTCTGACCCACCTCCAGGAGGAGACCACCAAGCGCCCCTCGCTGGCCAAACACTGCGTGGCCATCGCGCGCGCCCTCGGCCGTGCCGCGGTCGCCAAGTACGGCGGTGCCGCGCACCGGGCGCAGGCGTGGTCCCGGCCGGTCTGCGATACGTCGTTCGCCACCGGCGTCGCCTCTGTCCAGTGAGCCCGGCTCGCACCGCATAGGGTGCGACCCATGACAGCCCCGTACCCGCACCCCACGCAGGCCGTGGTCCTGGCCGGAGGCCAGGGTTCGCGGCTCCGCCCGTACACCGACGACCGCCCCAAGCCGATGGTCGAGATCCCCGGCACCGGGACCCCGATCATCGGCCACCAGCTCACCTGGCTGGCCGCCGAGGGCGTCACGGACGCGGTCGTCTCCTGCGGCCATCTCGCCGAGGTGCTCCAGGACTGGCTGTCCCAGGCGCAACTGCCGCTGCGTGTCACGACCGTTGTCGAGACCGAACCCCTCGGTCGCGGTGGCGGTCTCAAGTACGCCGCCGCTTCGCTCCCCCGGCCCGAAGAGCCCTGGTACGCGACCAACGGTGACATCTGGACCCGCTTCTCGCTGCGCGAGATGGCGGATTTCCACCATGAGCGCGGCGCGGACGCCACCCTCGCGCTGGCCCGGCCGCGCATTCCCTGGGGCGCCGTGGAGACCGACGAGTTCGGCCACGTCCTCGACTTCATCGAGTCGCCCCCTTCCCCTTATCTGATCAACGCCGGTGTCTACGTCTTCTCCGCCGCCTTCACCGGGCTGTTGCCCGCGCGCGGGGACCACGAGCGCACCACGTTCCCCCGCCTGGCCCGGGAACGCCGACTGGCCGGCTTCCCGCTGCCGAACGGCGCGTACTGGCGGGCCATCGACACGGCCAAGGACCTCACCGAGGCCGCCAAGGAGCTCGGCGGGCCGCGCGCTTGAGGTTGTGGCGGGGGTTGTTGAGGTAGCTCCCTGTAGAGGGACGTGGGGGCGTACGGGGGCCGGGATCGACGAGTACCGGGTACGAGCCCGTACGAGCCCATACATACCCGTACATGCCCGTACGAGCCCATACGAGCCCAGAGGCGCGCCGGACCCGAGGTGCGCCGGCCCACGCAACGAACCGCCCCCACGGCCTCGGCCAGGCCATGGGGGCGGTTCGTTCATCTGCGTCCGGGAGGGGGCGGCGGGGCCGTACTCCCTGCCCCGCGCTACGCGCTACGCGCTACGCGATACCAGGGCGACCTAGGAGGCCCCAGGAAAACTCAGGGGGCCAGGGGGCCTCAGGGGCCGTCAGAGGCTTTCACGGGCCCTCAGAGAGCCCCAGAGCCCCTCGCACCCCACAAAGCCAACAATGCCAACAACCCCACCAAGGCCCCACCCCTCACCCCAGCAACCCGCCCAACGTCCCCCCGTGCCCCCGGCCGCTGCTGGAGCTGCTCGAACCGCTGTCGCTCGCGCCGCCGTTGGTGCCGCCGGAGGTGCCGCCGACGGACGGTGCCTGGGGGGTCGTCGCCGGGGCCCGCGTCGGTGCGGACTGGCGCGGCGGCGTGCCGCTTGAGGTGCGGCCGGACTCCGGCGCCGATCCGCTCACGCTGCCCGTGGCCCGTGCCGTGCCGGGGGCCGATGCCGAGGGGGTCTTCGACTTCGGGGAGCCGGCCTTGTGCGAGGCGCCGGCCGACGGCTTTCCGGAGTGCTTCGGCGTCTTGCCGGCGTGCCCGGGGCCGTGCTGCGCCTTCGAACCGCCGGGCTGCGACTGCTGCGGCAGCGGCGAGCCGGGAAGGTTGTTCGTCGCGGGCTCGCCCGGCTTCGGTACGGACGGCACCGAGGCGGACCGTACGGCCCCGCCCAGCAGCGATCCGACCAGCAGCGTCAGCCCGGCGACCACGGCCGTCAGGACGGCGCCGCGGCGCAGTACCCGGCGCCGCAGGTCCCACAACTCGACGCGCGGGCCCAGCCGCCGCCACGCCTCCCCGGAGAGCCGGGCGTCCATCGAGTAGACCGGCGCGCCCGCGATGACCAACGGGCTCCAGGCGGCGAGGTAGATGATGTCCGGCGCGTCGTAGACCGGCACGGTGCGCCAGCTGACCGTCATCAGCAGGGCCGTGGAGAGCAGCGCGCCGAACGACGCGGCGACCCGCTGCCACAGCCCGCACATGGTCAGCACGCCGACCACGACCTGGAGGAAGGCCACGGTCAGACCGGCCCCCACGGGGTGCGAGAGCGCGAAGTCGCGCAGCGGCGCGACGACCGTCCAGGGGTTCAGCGACTGGAGCCACTTGACCATCGAGCCGCGCTCGCCGCCGTCGAAGTAGACGGGGTCGCAGAGCTTGCCCATGCCCGCGTACACGCTGATGAAGCCGAGGAAGACGCGCAGCGGCAGCAGCACGACGCCGAGGTTCATCCGGCGCCCGGGGTAGTACGCGTGCCGGATCGTGTCGCCGCCGCGCCGCTTGGCTCCGTCGCCGTACCGCTCGTACGCCGCCATCTCCTCGTCCGAGTACGGCGGCTCGTCGTCGTAGTGGTCGTAGGCGCCGGTGGTCGGCCGCACGCCCTTGAGCAGGGTGGTGTCCGCGTCCACCGGGCCGCGCTGGCCGACCACGGTCGAGGCGGGGCTGCCGGAGCCGGAGCCCGCGCCCATGCCGGTACCCATGCCCGTCCCCGTATCCGTACCCGTACCCATGCCCGCGCCGGGCTGCGACTCGTCGAGCCGGACCCTGGGCAGGACCTGGGTCGTGGTGCCGACGTCGTCGCTCCGGTCGGCGGTGACCGTGGTCCGGCCCGACTTCCGTACGGCATGGAGAAGTTGGCTGGTCGCAGCGGTGGTGCCGCCCGGTTCGGTACGGCCGCTCCACACCACGGGTGCGCGGCGTCTGCCGCCTGCCGGTTCCCGGACCATGGGGATGCGCGCGGTGTCGGCCATGGCGCTGCTGCTCGCGGCGGGCGCGGCGAGCTGCACGCGGAAGCTGGCGTGATTGACAATGACCTGCGCGGGATCGCACGGCACCTTGACCGAGCTCAGCACCGGCTCGTCATCGAAGCCCGGCGAGCGTCCCCCCGTAGGTGTGCGGGGTGTTCTGGTGTCCACGCTCATCTAACCGAGTGACCCGCGTTTAAGACACTGCCTTGACCATCCTGAACTGTCCGAGACCCGTCAAGGAAACGCGGGAACGGCGCCGGCCCCGCGGATGACCTCCGCAAGGCGGCCTCGGCGCCCCGGCCGCCGGATCGTCACGCAACCCGCCGAACAGCCTTCCGGAGGACGTTTCGCACTCTTGTACGAGAGCACTGCGAGGGGCGCCGGCAGCAAGCCGGTACGAGGCCGGTACGGAGCCAGTGCGGAGTCGACACCGGGCGAAAGGGGCGTGCACCAAGGTAATGGGGCGTGCACGCGGCCCGAGCCTCCGCCCGCGCGCCCTCACCACCCCATCGCCCCATCGCCCCATCACCTCATCGCCTCACAGGCGCGGCCTCACCCCCGGCGCCGCGCCGCCTCCCACAGGACCACGCCCGCCGCGACGCCCGCGTTCAGCGACTCCGCGCCGCCCGGCATCGGGATCCGTACGCGTACGTCGCAGGTCTCGCCGACCAGCCGCGACAGGCCCTTGCCCTCGCTGCCGACGACGATGACGACCGGGCCGTCCAGCACCTGCAGGTCCTGGAGCTCCATCTCGCCGTCCGCCGCCAGGCCCACGACGGTCATGCCCGCCTTCTGGTAGCCCTCCAGGGCGCGCGTCAGGTTCGTGGCACGGGCGACCGGCGTACGGGCCGCCGTACCCGCCGAGGTCTTCCACGCGCCGGCCGTCATGCCGGCGGCGCGCCGCTCCGGTACGACCACGCCGTGTCCGCCGAACGCGGCGACGGAACGCACCACGGCACCGAGGTTGCGCGGGTCGGTGACGCCGTCGAGCGCGACGATCAGCGGGTCCTCGCCGTCGTCGAAGGCGGCGGCCGCGAGGTCCTCGGGGTGCGCGTACTCGTACGGCGGCACCTGGAGCACCAGGCCCTGGTGGTTGAGCCCGTTGGTGATGCGGTCGAGCTCGGGGCGCGGCGCCTCCATCAGGTTGATGTTGCCGCGATCGGCGGCGAGCTGGAGCGCCTCGCGCACCCGCTCGTCGTTCTCGATGAACTGCTGCACGTACAGCGTCGTCGCGGGCACGCCGTCGCGCAGCGCCTCGAAGACCGGGTTACGGCCGACGACCAGCTCCGATGTGCCCTTGGCGCCGCCGCGCCGGGGGGCCGGGCGCCGGTTGGCCGCCTGCTTGGCCTGGGCGTTGGCGACGCGGTTTTTCACATGCCCCTTCCGCGCGGACGCGGGCGGGGTCGGGCCCTTGCCTTCCAGGCCCCGGCGCCGCTGGCCACCGCTGCCGACCTGCATACCCTTCTTGTTGGACGTGCGGCGGTTCCTGCGCTGGCTGTTGCCGGCCATGGGTCACCTGTCTCTTCACTGCTCTCGACGTCTCGCGACGTGGAGTGGATACGTACGTACGGATGTGTGTGCTCGGTGTGCTCGGTGCACGCCCGATGTGTGCTTCACGCGTGTTCGCTGCGTGACTGGTGCGTCTCTGCTGTGCCTCTGCTGTGCGTGCCTCTGCAAGAAGTGTCGCCCGGAGGCGGCCGGTACTGCCAACCGGCACCCACCGGCACGGCACCGGGCGGGCACCGATCCGATATCGGACCGGCACCGGCCGGGCACCGCACGGGCCGCAGGCGACCCTGCCCAGCCGCGGTCCGCCCGGCCTCCGGCCGACGGCTCAGGACACGGTCCGGCTCAGGTCAGCGACCAGCGCGGGCCCGAAGGAGTGTCCTCGATGGCCAGCCCGGACTGCTGGAGCTGGTCGCGGATGGCGTCGGCGGTCGCGTAGTCCTTGCGTGCGCGGGCCGCCTGGCGCTGTTCCAGGACCAGCCTGACCAGGGAGTCGACGACGCCGTGCAGGTCTTCGCCGCGATCCTGGCTGCCGCCCGACCACTGGTCGTCCAGCGGGTCCAGCCCCAGCACGCCGAGCATGGCGCGGACCTCCGCCAGACGGGCGACGGCCGATTCCTTGTCGTCGGCCGTCAGGGCGGAGTTCCCCTGGCGGACGGTGGTGTGCACGATGGCGAGCGCCTGCGGTACGCCGAGGTCGTCGTCCATCGCCTCGGCGAAGGCCGGCGGCACCTCGGCGGCGGGCTCCACGAGCCCGGCCTTCTCCACCACGCGCTGGACGAAGCCCTCGATCCGCGCGAACGCGGACTCGGCCTCGCGCAGCGCCTCCTCGCTGTACTCGATCATCGAGCGGTAGTGCGGGGTGCCCAGGTAGTAGCGCAGCACGATCGGGCGCCAGCGCTTGACCATGTCCGAGACCAGCACCGAGTTGTCCAGGGACTTGGACATCTTCTCGCCGCTCATGGTGACCCACGCGTTGTGGCACCAGTACGCGGCGAAGTCGTCGCCGTACGCCTTGGCCTGCGCGATCTCGTTGTCGTGGTGCGGGAAGATCAGGTCGATGCCGCCGCCGTGGATGTCGAAGGCGGCGCCCAGGTACTTGTGCGCCATCGCCGAGCACTCCAGGTGCCAGCCGGGACGGCCGCGGCCCCACGGCGTGTCCCAGCTCGGCTCGCCGGGCTTGGCCGCCTTCCACATGGCGAAATCGCGCTTGTCGCGCTTGCCGGTCTCGCCCTCGGCGGAGGGCTGGAGCAGGTTGTCCAGCTCGTGCTTGGACAGTTCCAGGTAGTCCGGGAAGGAGCGCACGTCGAAGTAGACGTTGCCGTCGGCCGCGTACGCGTGACCTCGCTCGATCAGGCCCCGCATCATCTCGATCATCTCGGGGATGTGGCCGGTGGCACGCGGCTCGTAGGTCGGGCGCAGGCAGCCGAGCGTGTCGTAGGCCGTGTTGAACGCGACCTCGTTCTCGTAGCCGATGGACCACCACGGGCGGTCCTGCTCGACGGCCTTCTTGATGATCTTGTCGTCGATGTCCGTCACGTTGCGGATGAACGTCACGTCGTAGCCGCGGTGCAGGAACCAGCGGCGCATGATGTCGAAGTTCAGTCCCGACCGGATGTGCCCGATGTGCGGGGCGGCCTGTACGGTCGCGCCGCACAGGTAGATCGAGACACAGCCCGGCGTGAGCGGGGTGAAATCGCGAGTCTGCCGGGCGCTGGTGTCGTACAGCCGAATAGTCACGCATCAAGGGTAGTCCGAACCGGACAGTGCCCTGCGCCCCCCGGGGCCTCGGACACAGAAGCGTGACAACTCGCCCACACAACCACGACGCGTGCGAGCCTCGCGGCGGACGGAGCGCGAAGGCCGCGTACGACGTGCAGAGGACCATGCTCGGCACACAAGAACTGCGGCTTACGCACAGCGACTGCCGTTCACCCACAGGAACTGCGGTCCGCCCCACTCGCCGGTGCCGCCCCAGAGCCCGCCTCAGAGCCGGCCGACCACCTTGCGCGCGGTGATCCGTACGACGACACGCTCCCCGTTGTCCGGCACGCCAGGGTTGAACTCGGCGTACGGCTTACCGGTGTACTTGTGCGACAGCTCGTCGATCAGCTCCCGGCCGCCTTCGCTGCTCAGGACGGCCGAGCCGCGTATCTCCGCGTAGGTGTACGGCGCGTCGGACGGCTGCACGAGCACCGTCACGCGGGGGTCCCGCCGGAGGTTCCGCGCCTTGCGGCAGCCCTCGGTGGTGGAGAAGAGGACGTCGTCGCCGTCCCGCTTCGCCCAGACGGGGGTGAGCTGCGGGCTGCCGTCGGGCTGGACCGTCGCCACGATGACGAAGACCGGCCCGTCGAGCAGGGCCCTGAGCGAGTCGGCCAGCACGACAGACGCTGCCGGTCCCGCGGGCACTGCCGGCCCTGTCGACCCTCCCGATGCGGCCGACCCTGCGGACGCTACCGGTGCTACCGGTCCTGCCGGCCCTCCCGAAGTGGCAGGCCCTGCGGGCAGAGTCGGCTCTTCTGCTGCGGTTGCCACGACGCCCCCTTGCGGTACGGCTGCGAGGTCACGGTCCGAGCGCCCGACCCCGGTCACTCTGCACAACTCCCGTGCCCCGCCCGGAGTTCCCGCCCCAGCCGCCGACCTCACCACCCGCGCCACACCACCGCCCCCGGCCCCGGCGCCCCCTACAGCCGGCCCGAACCCCCAAGCCCGCACCCCCCAAGCCCCACCCCCTACCCCACCGGCAACACCATCGCCGTAGCCACCGCGGCCAGACCTTCCGCCCGCCCCGTCAGCCCCAGGCCGTCCGACGTCGTGCCGGACACCGAGACCGGCGCGCCGGCCGCCTCCGACAGGACCTTCTGCGCCTCGGCGCGCCGCTTGCCGACCTTCGGGCGTACGCCGATGACCTGCACCGCGATGTTGCCGATCAGGAAGCCCTCGGCCCGTACGATGCGGGCGGCCTCGGACAGCAGCGTCACTCCGGACGCGCCGGACCACTCCGGGCGGCTCGTGCCGAAGTGCGCGCCGAGATCGCCGACGCCGGCGGCCGAGAAGAGCGCGTCGCAGGCCGCGTGGGCGGCGACGTCGCCGTCACTGTGCCCGGCGAGTCCGTACCCGTCGCTCGCCGCGTCGTCCCAGAGGAGTCCGGCCACCCACAGTTCGCGGCCCTTCTCGAAGGCGTGCACGTCGGTGCCGATGCCCACCAGTGGCATCAGCTGCGGCTGCGGCTCATACATACCCATCGGTGGCCCTCCTTCGGGCGAGTACGGCTTCGGCGAGGATCAGGTCGAGCGGCCGGGTCACCTTGAACGCCTCTTCGTGTCCGGGCACCACCACGACGGGCGCGCCGAGCTGCTCGACCATCCCGGCGTCGTCGGTCGCGCCGTCACCCTGGAGCGTGATCGTCTCGTGCGCCTTGACCAGGGTCGCCCGATCGAAGCCTTGCGGAGTCTGTACGGCGCGCAGCAGCGCGCGCTCCGGCGTGCCCACCACGGGCTCCGGCTCGCCGGCCCGCTCGCCGGTACGCGGCTCGACCTGCTTGACGGTGTCCGCGAGCGGCAGCGCCGGCACCACGGCCGGGGCGCCGTCCCGTACGGCGGCGACCACCGAGTCCACCGTGTCGGCGGGGACCAGGGGCCGCGCGGCGTCGTGCACCAGCACCACGTCGATGGCCGCGGGCAGCGCCTCCAGGCCGCGGCGGACGGACTCCTGGCGGGTCTCGCCGCCGGGTACGACCACCAGCTCGGTGCGTTCCGACAGCGGGTACTGGTCCAGCAGATTGCGGACCTCGGTGGCGCCGTCCGGCGGGGCGACGACCACGACGACGGAGACGGCGCGGGAGGCGGCCATCGCGCGTACGGCGTGGACGAGCATGGGGGTGCCGCCCAGCGCACGTAGCGCCTTGGGGGCGCCCGGTCCCAGCCGTACGCCGCGTCCGGCGGCGGGGATCACGGCCGCGGTGCGGATCCGGGGGGTACCGGAGGGGACGGCGGAATCTGGGGATACGTCTGACATCGGTTGCTCCGAAGCCCGGGGAGACCCCGGAATTAGCGCAGACAGGTTTGTTTCCTGAGCCGACATGGGTATGGCCGCAGTGTGCCGGGCGCGACGCCCCGATCCGGACCCTTCCGTGACACCGGTCGGGACAGCTGCCCGGGCCCGGCACGCCATTTGCCGGCGAGACGGCGGATCTTTTCGGGGACGAGCACGGGGGCGATCACCACGGGGAACGATCACAGGGTTCTGTAGTGGTGCACGGCTTCCGCAAGCCTGTGGGCCATGCCTGCGGGCGCCGCGCGCAACTGTGGGTACTGCGGATACGGATCTTGCAGATGCAGGACTTGCAGCCGCGGGACTTGCAGACGCGGGGCTTGCAACTGCGGGGCTTGCATGTGCCGGTCCGGCAGGTGCGCGTCCGGCGGGTGCGAGTACACCGAGACGGGTGCGTCGATGCAGATATGCCGCAGCGCCCGGCAACTGACCGCTCCTGGCCGGAGTCGGCCGCCACTCGGGCGCCGCGGCATTCGTACGTCGTCAGGACGCGAGGACCTCGTCGAGCAGGGCCTCGGCCTTGTCCTCGTTGGTGTTCTCCGCGAGGGCGAGTTCGCTCACCAGGATCTGGCGCGCCTTGGCGAGCATCCGCTTCTCACCGGCGGAAAGACCGCGCTCCCGCTCACGGCGCCACAGGTCTCGCACGACTTCGGCGACCTTGATCACGTCACCCGAAGCGAGCTTCTCCAGATTTGCCTTGTAACGACGGGACCAGTTCGTCGGTTCTTCGGCATACGGTGCGCGCAGCACCTCGAAGACCCGGTCCAGCCCGTCTTGGCCGACCACGTCGCGTACGCCGACGAACTCCGCATTGTCCGCTGGCACACGAACAGTCAAGTCGCCCTGGGCGACCTTCAGCACCAAGTAGGTCTTGTCCACGCCTTTGATCTGGCGAGTTTCGATGGCCTCGATCAGCGCGGCCCCGTGATGGGGATAGACCACGGTGTCGCCAACCTTGAACGTCATGTGACAGGTACCCCTTCCGTGGCTATCCATGCTAACACGGGAACGGGCCGTTCTGAATGGCGTTTTCGCAGGTCAGGGCATATCTCGGGGCTTGACAACAACGGCCGGAACGTGCTGCGACAACCCTCCGGGTGCAGGAATTCGCAGGTCGGAGGCGCTTCGCGCGCAGCCTGAAACACGTACGTCACACCCCTGGGAGCACCGGAAGCGGCGCCTGTACGTCCCGTTTTGCCGGAATCCGGATGTCGCACTTCCGCTACTCCGTTCGGTTTCAGAGGTCAGGTGTCCGCCGTTTCGTTAATTGATCACTGCGCGATCACCGTGCGAACGCCGAGCGGCCCCTGCGCACCGGCCGCCGTACGTGATCAATTTCGGGTAGCCGGCGCATTCCCTGCGAATGCCGATTTACCTGCGGGGAAACCGGCCGGGCTTCACCCGAACGGCCGCTTGGTCGGATATTCGGGTTTCTTCCCGGCGCCAGTCGTGATCTTCATGTTCTTCCATTGCGCGAAGCAGGACACGCCCGCGGCACGCGCCCACGGCACACGCCCGCGGCGGCGGCCGGTGCGGGGCAATCGGACGCACGACGGCGGACGGCGGCGGCGCGTCGGGGCGGGCCGCGGCACGATATGACGAGGGTGTGATCGTCCAGGGGGCGGGTCGGGTGCGGCGGCCCGGGGACGGCTCGGTAACCTAGCGGCGCTGACACACCCTTAGGGCGGCTTTACGCGGATGCCGGTACGGCTACCGCGGACGGGCCGCCCAGCCGCCCATCCGCGACCGGGCTCGAAGTTCGGCCGCCGTAGTTCGTCCAAGGAGATGCCGCCGCCGTGAGCCGCAGCCTTCGACGCGGCGTCCTCGCCGCCACCGTTCTCACGCTCTCGATCGCCACGCTCTCCGCGTGCGGAGCCGGGAACGACGCCCAGACGCTCCAGGTCCAGCCGGACAACGCCGCGACCAGCGTCGGCGACCTCAAGATCCAGAACGCCTCCGTCGTCACCCAGCCCGACCCGGACGCCAAGGGTCCGGCCGTGGTGACCGCGACGGTCTTCAACAACGGCAGCGAGGACCAGACGCTGCAGTCCATCAAGGTCAACGGCACGAACAAGGAAGCGAAGCTGTCGCCCGCCAAGGGCTCCGGGCCGATCGTGGTCCCGGCCGGCGGCTCGATCGTGATCGGCGGCAAGAACAACGCCACCGCCGTACTGGCCAGCGGCAGCGAGTCCGTGAAGAACGGCGACGCGCAGTCCGTGACCTTCGACTTCAGCGCCGCCGGAAAGGTCAGCCTGCGGGCGTTCGTCGTCCCGGCCAAGAGCTACTTCAAGGAATACGGCCCGAGCGAGGTGCCGTCGCCGTCCGGGGCGACCCGCCCGTCCGGCGGCCCCTCCTCGCAGACCGGCAACCCGTCGCCGACGGTCACGCCGGGCGGTGCGGCCGACGCCAACGGCAACGCCAATGGCAGCGGCAACGCCTCGCCGAACAGCGGCACGTCGCAGTCGCAGGAAGCCGGCCGCTGAAGCCCCTAGCCGCTCCACGGCAGCTCCTCAGCTGCCCGTAGAGCGGCTCAGCACCGCACCATCGCGTTACAAAGCGCACAGCACCACCGCAGTACCACCGCGAGCGCCGTGCGGCCGGAATCTCCCGGCCGCACGGCGCTCGCGTACATCTCGCACGTCCCGGGACAGCCGGAGACGGCCGGGGCCCCGCCGCCCGGACCGGCGACCAGCACCGGCCGAGGCCTACGGGGCCCACCAGGCCGACGGGTCCCGGAAGCCCAGGACCCAGAGCCCAAGGCCCAGGTCAAAGCCCCAGGTCAAGCCCCCAGACCCAAGCGCGCGCCGCCCGCCTCTTACGGCTCGAACTTGTACCCCAGGCCACGGACCGTGACCAGGTACCGCGGCGCGCCCGGGTCCGGTTCGATCTTGGCCCGGAGGCGCTTCACATGGACGTCCAGCGTCTTGGTGTCCCCCACGTAGTCGGCACCCCAGACGCGGTCGATCAGCTGCATACGGGTCAGCACCCGGCCCGCGTTGCGCAGCAGCATCTCCAGGAGGTCGAACTCCTTCAGCGGCAGGTCGACCTTGCCGCCGGAGACGGTGACGACGTGCCGGTCCACGTCCATCCGGACCGGTCCGGCCTCCAGCGCCTGCGGCGTGACCTCCTCGGGCTCCCCGCGGCGGCGCAGCACCGCGCGGATCCGGGCGACCAGCTCGCGGGAGGAGAAGGGCTTGGTGACGTAGTCATCGGCTCCTATTTCCAGGCCGACCACCTTGTCGATCTCGCTGTCCTTGGCGGTCACCATGATGACCGGGACGTTGGAGCGGCCGCGCAGCTGACGGCAGACCTCGGTGCCGGGCAGGCCCGGCAGCATCAGGTCCAGCAGGACCAGGTCGGCGCCGTTGCGCTCGAACTCGTCCAGGCCGTCGGGGCCGGTGGCCGCGACGGCGACCTCGAAGCCCTCCTTGCGGAGCATGTACGACAGGGCGTCACTGAACGATTCCTCGTCCTCGACGACGAGCACTCGGGTCACGGAAGGACCTCCGGGGCAGGATGAGCAGGGAGCGGATCGTTGAAGGTCTCGTACGGGCGGTCCTCTTCGTCGAGGCCTTCCGCCGACAGGTCGGAGGCGGCACGCGCGCGGTCGCGCACGGCACCGGCCTCCGGGAGACGCAGGGTGAAGGTGGAGCCCTGTCCCTCAGCGCTCCATACCGTGACCTCCCCGCCGTGCGAGGCGGCCACGTGCTTGACGATGGCGAGGCCGAGGCCGGTCCCGCCGGTGGCGCGCGAGCGCGCCGGGTCCACGCGGTAGAACCGCTCGAAGACGCGGTCCCGGTCCTTTTCGGATATCCCGATGCCCTGGTCGGTCACCGCGATCTCGATCAGGTCGCCGCCGTGCGCCTGGACACGGCGGCCCGCGATACCGACCCGGGTACGGGCCGGCGAGTAGTTGACGGCGTTCTCCACGAGGTTGCCGAGGGCGGCGGCGAGCTGGCCGCGGTTGCCCCAGACGTGCAGGTCGGCGGTGCCGGCGGCGGCCATGGTGATCTGCTTGCTGCCCGCCTGCTGGCGGCAGCGGTCGATCGCCTCCGCGACCAGCTCGTCCACCCGGACCGGTTCGGCGTCCTCCAGCGGGTCGTCGTTCTGCACCCGGGAGAGGTCGATCAGTTCCTGGACGAGGTTGGTGAGGCGGGTGGCCTCGTTCTGCATACGGCCCGCGAAGCGCTCGACCGCCTCGGGGTCGTCGCTCGCGTCCATGACGGCCTCGGACAGCAGCGACAGGGCGCCGACCGGGGTCTTGAGCTCATGGCTGACGTTGGCGACGAAGTCGCGCCGTACGGCCTCTATGCGCCGAGCCTCGGTCAGGTCCTCGACCAGCAGCAGGACCAGCCGCGAGCCGAGGGGCGCGACCCGCGCCGAGACCGCCAGGGCGTCGCCGCCCCGGCCCGTCCCCCTGCGCGGCAGGTCCAGCTCGATCTGGCGTATCTCGCCGTCGCGGCGGGTGTCGCGGGCCATCTGGAGCATCGGTTCGACGGCCAGCTTCCCGCCGCGCACCAGGCCCAGGGCGTACGCCGCCGAGCTGGCCTTGACCACGGCGTCGGCCTCGTCCAGGACGACGGCCGAGGAGCGCAGCACCGACAGGACCGTGTCCACGCCGGGCGGCAGGACGGCGTCGGTGTGCAGGGACGTACGCGTGGGCTTGGCCTGATCCCGCTCGCTCCAGCGGAACGCCAGCATGGCGAAGACGCCGGTGCACAGTCCGGCGATCGCTGCCACTGCGGCGACGGCCGCGTCCACGTTCATGACTCCAGGTTATGCGTCACCTGTGACATCTCCCCAGCCGTTCGAGGGGCTGCTCGAACATACGTCGCCCAGAGTTCACCTTGGTGTCGGTGCTGGTTCATTCCGGAGGTCAGAACCGGTCGCGTTCCGGCCCGAACGTGGGAGCGTGGGGATTCCGGCCCCCCACCACCACTCGAAGCGAGAGAAGGTCACTGATGCGGGACGCGTACCACGAGGAGCTGGATTCGATCGGCGAGAGCCTCGTCGAGATGGCCAGGCTCGTCGGCTCCGCGGTCGGGCGCGCCACCACGGCGATACTCGACGCGGACCTGAAGCTGGCCGAGGCCGTCATCGCCGCCGACGAGAAGGTCGACGATCTCCAGCGCGACCTGGAGGCACGGGCGATAGCCCTGCTGGCGCGCCAGCAGCCGGTCGCCACCGATCTGCGGATCGTCGTCACCTCCCTGCGCATGAGCGCCGACCTGGAACGTTCCGGCGACCTGGCCCAGCACGTGGCCAAGCTGGCCCGGCTGCGTTTCCCGGAGACGGCCGTGCCGCGGGACCTGCACGCCACGATCCTGGAGATGGGCCAGCTGGCCCAGCGCCTGATGGCCAAGGCCGCCGAGGTCATCATCACCAAGGACGTCGACCTCGCGCTCCAGCTGGAGCAGGACGACGACGCGATGGACCTCCTGCACCGCACCCTCTTCCAGCACCTGATGGACGACCGCTGGAAGCACGGCATCGAGACGGCCGTGGACGTGACGCTGCTGGGCCGCTACTACGAGCGGTTCGCCGACCACGCGGTGTCGGTCGCCAAGCGCGTCGTCTACCTGGTCACCGGCGAGCACGCGGACGAGATCGCTCCGCCGACCACGGTGGAGGGCGCGTAGCGGCGCCCGGCCGCGCGCGGCACGGCACGCCCGCCCCGGCCAGGTGCCGCTCGGCGGCGCGCCGTGCCACCACGCGCCGTTGATGCGCCGCGTCGAGCGGGCATCCAATGGAGAGCGAACGACATCCGGACGGCCCTCTCCCCGAGGAGACAAGTCATGACGCGTTCCTCTGCCCCGACCCCCAACCCGGCTCCCGGCAACTGCGCCTGCGGCCCCGGCTGCCAGTGCGGCTGCCAGGCCGGCGGCGCCTGCCAGTGCGGCGGCGGCTGCAGCTGACCCCCGAGGCCGGCTTCGGCTGACGTCCGGCCGCGGTTGCGGCCCCCTTCCGGCGGCCGCTGCGGCCGCGACCGCGGCATGTACAGGGCCTCGCCCGGCAGTTCCGCCGGGCGGGGCCCTGAGCTGCGCCGATACGCGCGTGCCGATACGTACGTACCGGTACGCGGGTGCCTTGTCAGTGCCCGGTCCTATGGTGACCCGCATGACGACATTTCGTTCCGGCTTCACGCTCTGGAGCATGGTCAGGACGGCGCGGGAGCTCACCGGCCACGCGAAGGTGCACGAGCGTATCGACGCGGTACTGGACATCATGAGCGGCCGCCACGGCACGGCGTACGGCAAGGGCAGACGCCTGGTGGACGCCTTGGAGGACGTGGCCCAAGAGGCCCTTCTGCACGCGGACTTAGGGTTCGCCCGGCGCTTCCAGCACTTCGCCGGATACGCCAGGGGCGACCTGTTCCTCGACGTCCTGGAGATGCACTACGACGAGGAGGCGCGGCGGCGCAGCGAGGAATTCATGCGGCGGATGACCGCCATGGGCGCGGAGCGGGCGGTCACCGCCCTGGATGTCCTGTGCCGGGACCGGCCCGACGCGACCGCCGCCGACGCGCGTGATCTCTTCCGAGGCGTTGCCCGGGCCACCGGGCATCTGGGGATCGGCACCGGGGAGGGCGGCGTCAAGCTGTCCACCAAGGACGTGCGGTACCTCCAGGAGTACGGGCACATGGAGCTGGTTCTCCGTAATCTGCCCCGGCCGGCCTCCCCTGAGGCCGCGCGGATGATGAGTGATGTGCTGGCGGACATCGATGCCGGAATGCTGGCCCAACTGCTCGAACTGAAAGCCAGGCGAGCCGGCCTGGAGGCCCTCCGTTCCGCGGTGGAGGACCCGGACAGTTCCGAGAGTGCCCTCCATGCCTGCCTGAAGAACCAGGAGTGGATCTTCGGAGGGGCCTACGTGACCGAGCTGGCCCGCCGTCAGTACACCCCGGACACCATCCTCGACATCCCGCTGCTGCGCGGTGACGGCTCCCTGCACGTGGTGGAACTCAAACGCGCCCACATCAAGGACCTCGTCATCCGGCGCAGCGGCCACCTCATGCTGGGCGCCCCGGCGCATCACGCGGTCTCGCAGGCACAGAATTACCTGCGGGTCATGGACGAGAACCGCCCTGGGATTCTCGCGGAGCACGGCGTCGACACCCGCAGGGCGTCGGCGACCGTCGTGATCGGGCATCCCCGGTATGTGAGCGGGAGCGTCACGCCACAGGAGATCGCGGAAACGCTGCGTACCTACAACACGCACGCCGCACGCATAGAAGTGATCACGTACGGGACTCTGCTGGAGTCGGCGGAGCGGATGCTGGCCCTCTCGTCGGCACGGCGGGACTCGGCCTCGTCCGAGCCGGGCGAGGAGACTGCCGCATGAACCACGCCCCCTCGGAGATCGAACCCGTCCTGGCGCGCCTGAGCGGTGGCGCCATCACCGCACAGGACTACGTCGGTTACTTCCGGAACGAGCACGGCGAAGAACTCGTATTCGCGCAACGCCGAGGCGAGAAGACCGCCCGGCTGTGGCACAGCGACGCGGAGTGGGAAATGTTCCACGTCGGCGACCACTCGATACGGGTCGACGGCCCACTGGACGGAATGATCACCGTCGCCGGCCTCATCATCGACCGTGCGGAGACCACCTGGCTCTCCTCCTGCCTGGCCGCCTCCCGCCACCTGCGCCCGGAACGCGCCTGACCACCCAAGACCGCCCAGCGCCGACCGGCCCCCCTACTCGCGGCAAAACCGCAGGCAGGGGGCTCGGGGCCAAGGGGCTTACGGCTTCTTGTCCGGGGTCTGGCAGGCCCGGTTCCGTCCCTGGCGCCGGCTGGTCAGGCGACTCGGATATCCGGCTGGTGCATGTCCATCCAGGTGGCGATGTCGATCATTCGGTCGAGCTGCTCGCGCGCGGGGCCGGGCATGGTTGCCGGGTCCAGCTTCACCATCTCGTCGATCGTCGTCCGCGTGACGACCTGGAAGATCGGGTGGTCCTGCTCGGAGAGCAGCTGCTTGCCCATCTGCTGCAGCCCGCTCGCGTAGCGTGCGTCCTGGGTGGACGGGTAGGGGCTCTTCAGCCGCTCCACCACCGAGCGCGGAAGCAGATCGCCGGCGGCTGCGCGGAGCAGGCTCTTCTCCCTGCCGTCGAAGCTCTTCATCGACCACGGGGTGTTGTAGACGTACTCCACCAGCCGGTGGTCGCAGTACGGCACCCGGACCTCCAGGCCGACCGCCATGCTGATCCGGTCCTTGCGGTCGAGCAGCATCTGGAGGAACCGGGTGAGATGCAGGTGGCTCATGACACGCATGCGCCGCTCCTGCTCGTCCTCTCCGGGCAGCACCTCGACTTCGGCAACCGCCTCGCTGTACCGGTCCTTGAGGTACGTCACCAGGCCGTTGTTGGCCACCAGATCCGGGTTGAGCGCCCCCTTCGGGTTCGCCTTGGTCCACGCGGACATCACGGGGATGATCCACGGGAAGATGCCGGCGCGCTGCGCCACCGGGTCCCGGAACCACGGGTAGCCACCGAAGAGTTCGTCCGCCGTCTCACCGGAGAGCGCCACCGTGGAGTGCTGGCGGATCGCCTTGAACAGCATGTACAGCGATACGTCCACATCGGCGATGCCGCTGGGGAAGTCCTTCGCGGCCATGACGGCCCTGCGCGCGTCAAGATCGGTGAGCGCGGTGTGGGGCAGCACGATGTCCTCGTGCAGCGAGCCGACGTGGTCGGCCACGTCGTGCACGAACGGCGAGTCCGGGGTGGCCCGCATGTCGTCGGGACGGAAGTTGTCGGCCAGTCCGTCGAAGTCGACGGAGAAGCTGCGCACCTTCTCGCCCTGAGCGGCCAGCTCCCGCGCGGCCAGCGCCGTGAGCGAGCTGGAGTCCAGTCCGCCGGAGAGCAGCACGCATTGCGGCACGTCCGCGACGAGCTGGCGCCGCACGGTGTCGCCGAGCAGGTCACGGATCGTGGCGATCGTGGTGTCCAGGTCGTCGGTGTGCTCCCGGGACTCCAGCTTCCAGTACGTCCGCTCGCGCACACCGGAGCGGTCGACGACCACGAGGCTGCCGGGCCGGACTTCGCGCATGCCGGACCAGATGGCGTTGCCCGGCGTCTTGCACACGCTCAGCAGCTCGAACAGGCCCTCGGCGTCGATCACGCGTTTGAACATCGGGTGGGCCAGGATGGCCTTGGGCTCCGAGCCGAAAAGCACGCCGTCGGCGGTGGGGTGGAAGTAGAAGGGCTTGATGCCCATCCGGTCACGGATCATGACCAGCTTCTCGTGCCGGGAGTCCCAGATCGCGAAGGCGTACATGCCGTTGAGGCGGTCGGCCATGGCCTCGCCCCACTCCAGGTAGGCGTGCAGCACGACCTCGGT
The DNA here is from genome assembly GCF_001905005.1 of Streptomyces sp. CB02923. GTDB lineage: Bacteria > Actinomycetota > Actinomycetes > Streptomycetales > Streptomycetaceae > Streptomyces. The sequence continues at coordinate 1,356,358 of NZ_LWKZ01000001.1, forward strand.
GTCGCTGGACGTCCGGAAGCGGTGGCCGCGACCGCGCAGCTCCTCGCGCAGTTCGGTGAAGTTGTACGCCTCACCGCTGTAGGTGATGACCACCGGGCCGTTGGGGGTGTCGACACGCATCGGCTGCGTGCCGCCCTCGATGTCGATCACCGCCAGCCGGCGGTGGCCGAGTGCCACGTGCCGGTCCACCCAGGTGCCCCTGCCATCGGGGCCCCGGTAGGCCATGGTGTCGGTCATCGCGTCCACCGTCGCCTGCTCTTTGGTCAGGTCGCGGTCGAAAGCGAGCCAGCCGGAGATTCCACACATCTCGGCACTCCCGTCGTCGTCATAGGCCGGATTGCCTACAGCCGGGATCGTGCCTCGGATCTATTAGTGTTTTTTTCAAATAATGCCTAGTAGAGCCCCGTCGGATGTTCCCGATCGGGGTTGGCGGAGCAGATTAAACGGATGGCCACGCGGCGGACAGGTTGAGGGTCTGCGGGCGGACGCATCCGTACTGCTAACAGACCACGCCCCTCATCTGCACCGAACGTGCAGGTGAGGGGCGTGGTCGCGGTGCTTACTTCTTCTTGCCCTGGTTCTTCACGGCCTCGATGGCGGCCTTGGCGGCGTCCGGGTCGAGGTAGGTGCCACCCGGGGTGAGCGGGTGGAAGTCGGCGTCGAGCTCGTAGGAGAGCGGGATGCCGGTGGGGATGTTCAGGCCGGCGATGTCCGCGTCGGAGACGCCGTCGAGGTGCTTGACGAGGGCGCGCAGCGAGTTGCCGTGGGCGGCGACCAGGACGGTGCGGCCGGTGGCCAGGTCCGGGACGATGCTGTCGTACCAGTACGGCAGCATCCGTACGACGACGTCCTTGAGGCACTCGGTGCGCGGGCGCAGCTCGCTGGGGATGACCGCGTAGCGCGGGTCGTCGATCTGGGAGAACTCGGCGTCGTCGGCGAGGGCCGGCGGCGGCGTGTCGTACGAGCGGCGCCAGAGCATGAACTGCTCCTCGCCGAACTCGGCGAGGGTCTGCGCCTTGTCCTTGCCCTGGAGCGCTCCGTAGTGGCGCTCGTTCAGGCGCCAGCTGCGGTGGACCGGGATCCAGTGGCGGTCGGCGGACTCCAGGGCCAGCTGCGCGGTGCGGATGGCGCGCTTCTGGACGGAGGTGTGCACGACGTCGGGGAGCAGGCCGGCGTCCTTGAGCAGCTCACCGCCGCGGACCGCCTCCTTCTCGCCCTTCTCGTTGAGATTGACGTCCACCCAGCCGGTGAACAGGTTCTTCGCGTTCCACTCGCTCTCGCCGTGGCGAAGGAGGATCAGCTTGTACGGTGCGTCGGCCATGCCTTCGAGCGTAATCCACTTCCGGCCATGGGCTCGCCGCGGCGGGTGTGAGGTGTGCCGGGGGGCGAGGCACGGGGGGCGGGGGGCTTCATGGTGGCCGGTGCGGTGATGGGGGTGCTGGCACCATCGCGCGGCGCGTGCGGCTCCGGGAGGCTGGGCGGAGGGAGCCGGAGCGGGGAGACAACGGGGAGACGGGGAGACGGGGAGAGACGGGATGAGCCGGATGTATACGCGGCGCGCGTGATGCGCATACGGGCGCGCGGGTCGCGCGGCACGGCCGGTGGCGCTTCCGCGGAGGTTGAGCGGGGTGCTGGATCTGCGGGCGGTCGGGATGTTCGGGCCGTCGCGCCGCTTCCCGGAGGTCCGGTTCGTAGGGTGACGGCGCGGGCGTCCCTGGGCAGGCGCCGCCGGGCAGACGCCCCTTGGGCGTACGCGTCTAAGCGGACGGCCGCTGCGTCAGATGGGTGAAAGCCTCCAGGTTGCGCGTGGATTCGCCCCGCGCGACCCGCCATTCGTACTCCTTGCGGATGGCGGAGGCGAAGCCCATCTCCAGGAGGGTGTTGAAGCTGCCGTCGGCGTTTTCCAGGACCGTGCCGAGGATCCGGTCGAGTTCGTCCGGTGTGACGGCCGCGAGGGGCAGCTTGCCGACGAGGTAGATGTCGCCCAGCTTGTCGATCGCGTAACTCACCCCGTACAGGCGGGTGTTGCGTTCCAGGAGCCAGCGGTGCACGGCCTCGTGGTTCTCGTCCGGGTGACGGACGACGAAGGCTTGGACGGAGAGGGAGTGCTTGCCGACGATCAGGGAGCAGGTCGTGGAGAGCTTGCGGGTGCCGGGCAGGGTCACCACGTACGTGCCGTCGGCGGGCGATTCCCACGTCAGGCCGGCCTCGTCGAGAGCCGCCTCGATCACCTGTCGTGCCGCGTCGTCAGCCATGGGGCGATCGTAGGTGACGGCGTCTTTCCTGCATCGCGGCGGTGTACACCTCGGCGGTCGCGGCGGCGGCGGTGTCCCAGCCGAAGGACCGGGCGTGCCGGGCGGCGGCCCCGCCCATCCGGCCGGCCAGCGACGTGTCGCGGGCGAAGCGGCCGAGGGCGCGGGCGTAGTCGGCCGGGTCGTGGCCGGATACGAGGAAGCCGCTGACGCCGTCGCGTACGGCCACCGGGAGGCCGCCGACGGCCGCGGCGATCACCGGGGTGCCGCAGGCCTGGGCCTCGATCGCGACCAGGCCGAACGATTCGCTGTAGGACGGCATGACCAGGACGGACGCGGCGCGGTACCAGTCGGCGAGCTGTTCCTGCCCGACCGGCGGGCGGAAGCGGACGACGTCGGCGATGCCCAGGCGGGCGGCCAGCTTCTGCAGCCCTTCGGGCTTGGCCAGGCCGCTGCCACTGGGGCCGCCGACCACCGGGACGACCAGGCGGGACCGCAGGGACGGTTCCTCGTCGAGCAGGACGGCGACGGCGCGCAACAGGATGTCGGGGGCCTTCAGCGGCTGTATGCGGCCGGCGAAGAGCGGGATCAGGGCGTCCTGCGGCAGATCGAGGCGGGCGCGGGCGGCGGACCGTGAGGCGGAGGTGTCCTCGTCGGTGACGGGGGCGGGAACGGGGACGGAGGGATCAGTGGGTCCTGCGGAGCCCGAGGGCCCGGCGGGTCCACCCGTACCGCCGTGGCCAGTGAGGTCGGCGGTACCTGCGGTACGTGCGGTACCTGTGGAGCCCGACGGACCCATGGGGCGAAACCGGTCCAGGTTCACGCCCGGGTGTACGACGGCGACCTTGCCCGGCTCGGCCTCGTAGTGGCGGATCAGCTCCCCGGCTTCCTCCTCCGTGTTCGCGATCAGCCGGTCGGAGGCACGCACGATCTGCGTCTCGCCGATGACACGCGCGGCGGGTTCGGGGGTGTCGCCCGAGGCCAGGGCGGCGTTCTTGACCTTGGCCATGGTGTGCATGGCGTGCACGAGCGGGACGCCCCAGCGCTCGGCGGCGAGCCAGCCGACGTGTCCGGAGAGCCAGTAGTGGGAGTGCACCAGGTCGTAGTAGCCGGGGCGGTGGCCCGCCCACGCCTGCATCACGCCGTGGGTGAAGGCGCAGAGCTGGGCCGGCAGCTCCTCCTTGGCCAGGCCCTCGTACGGGCCCGCGTCCACGTGCCGTACGAGGACGCCGGGGGCCAGCTCGACGGCGGGCGGCAGCGTGCCGGTCGTGGCGCGGGTGAAGATCTCGACCTCGATGTTGAGGGAGGCGAGCTTCCTGGCCAGCTCGACGATGTAGACGTTCATGCCGCCGGCGTCGCCGGTGCCCGGCTGGTGCAGCGGCGAGGTGTGCACGCTCAGCATGGCGACCCGGCGCGGGCGGCGGGCCGCGCCCGGCAGGCGCAGCCCGGAGCGGCCCGGGAACGGACCGTGGGAACGGCTGCGGAGCCTGGACACGTATTGGCTCACTGCGGGCTACCTCCTAGCCGGTACGGCCTTGGCCGGGGCGTGCGGCGCCTCCGAAGCCCGTAACAACGGAACCGGCGTGTCCATTTCCCTGTGAGCCCGCTCTCCTTTCTCTTTGCCAAAGCGTGACCCTGGCGGGGTGCGGGGTGCCTGGCGGGACGGGTGGGGCAGGTGGGCACATAAGGTCAGGACATGGTCCGCCGCACGCCCGCCGCTCCCCCGCCCTCCCGCCCCCTCGGAAACGCGACCCGCGGCACCACCAACCCGAACCGGCTGCGCCGCATGGACCGCTGGATCGCCGCCACGCACGCCCCCGCGCTGCTCCGCGGCCCCGCGCCCGTCGCCGTGGACCTCGGCTACGGAGCCGCTCCCTGGACCGCCGTGGAACTGCTGGCCCGGCTGCGTACGGTCCGGTCGGACGTACAGGTCGTCGGCATCGAGATCGACCCGGCGCGGGTCGCCGCGGCCGCGCCGTACGAGTGCCCGGGGCTGACCTTCGCCCACGGCGGCTTCGAGGTACCGCTGCCGGGGCGGCGGGCGCCGGTGCTGATCCGGGCGGCGAACGTACTGCGCCAGTACGCGGAGGACGAGGTGGCCGCCGTATGGGAGCGGCTGTGCGCGCGTCTGGCACCGGACGGGCTGCTCGTGGAGGGCACCTGCGACGAGATCGGGCGGCGGCACGTGTGGGTGGCACTGGGCCCCGAGGGGCCCCGCACGGTCACCTTCGCGACCCGCCTCAGCGCCCTCCATACCCCGTCCGACCTGGCCGAACGTCTGCCGAAGGCGCTGATTCACCGCAATGTGCCGGGCCAGCCCGTGCACGCGTTCCTGCGCGACTTCGACCGGGCGTGGGCGGCGGCCGCCCCGTACGCGTCGCTGGGAGCACGGCAGCGGTGGATGCGCAGCGTGCTCGCCCTGAGTACGACGTGGCCGCTGGCCGACGGGCCCCGGCGGTGGCGGCAGGGCGAGGTCACCGTCCGGTGGGAGGCGGTCGCGCCGGTGTGAGGGCCGGTGCGAGGGGCGGTACGAGGGGTGACCCGGAGGGCCGGATCCGAGGACCGCGCACCCGCCCCCGCCCCTACCCCTCTCACCCCCGGGCCCTACCCCCGCCCCACCTCCCGCAACGCCTCCAGCAGCGCGTCCACGAGCTGCCGGTCGCGTTCCTGGGTGAGGATGCGGCGGGCCTGGGGCGGGGGGAGCCAGAGGAGGCGGTCCACCTCGATGGTCGGGTCGAAGCTGCCGTGGGTGGCTTCGGCGGCCCAGTAGCGGACCTCTTTGGGGCGGCCGTTGGCCAGGTAGTGGATGGTCGGGAGCCGGGTGCCGGGGCTGCATTGCATGCCGGTTTCCTCGGCGACCTCCCGGAGGGCGCCGGCGAGCCAGTCCTCGTCGCGTTTGAGCTTGCCCTTGGGATGGGACCAATCATCATATTTCGGTCGGTGTACGAGGGCGATTTCGAGGCCGCCGTTCGCGGGGGAACGGCGCCACAGGACGCAGCCGGCCGCCCTGACCGGTTTCTGGGGTGACGGCGTGGGTGACGTCATGGGTGAGGTCATGGTGCCGTCATACCTTCCGTGCCGGCAGAACGGGCTCGGATCGCGCCGGCAGCACCGGCTCGGGCACCGGTGCGGAGAGCCAGGACCGGCCGAAGACGAAGCGAGCTGCCTCGACTTCGTGGCGCTGGTCGGCGTGGAGGACGCCGAGTGCGTACGCGGTGGCAGGGGCGATGCGCGGAGTGCGGGCCGCCGCGGCGGCCGCGCCCGCGGCTTCGGCGGCGTCGCGGTGGCGTTCCAGCGCGCGGCCCGCCTCCGCGAGGCGCGGGTCGGTGCCGTCGGGGTCGCTCACCTCCTGGGCGTACCGGCTCAGGCGCGCCAGGAGCCGTACCTGGTGCCAGGACGCGTCCTGGCGGGAGCCGACGGTACGGGCGTCGGCGTACGCGTGTCCGGCGCGGGCGAGCGGCAGGGCCGCGACGGCCTCGGCGAGGCGCCGGTGGGCCTGTTCCGCCAGGGGCAGCAGCACCTCCGCCGCGGGCCGGTCGGCCGTGGCGGCGAGCGGTGCCTCCGAGGCGAGTACGGCCACGGCGTCGGCGACGGCGTGGAAGCGGGAGGAGCCGAGCGCCTGGAGGGCGGCGGAGTGCGCGCGGGTGCGGGCGAGGGTGATCTGCCGTTCCAGCAGGGCACCGGCCCGCGCGGCCCCGGCGGAGAGGAGGGCTTCGGCTTCGTCGGGGGGCGACGGCTGGTTCGTACGGCTTCCTCGGTCCCCGTGCTCTCCCCGTTCCGTACGCTCCTCCCGCTCCTCCCGCTCCCCCCGTCCGGTCAGCCGTTGCAGCGCGCCCAGCAGCCGGTCGAGCCGTTCCGTGCTGGCGTGCTCGCGGGCCAGGGTCCCGGACAGCCAGGCCAGTTCGCCGCGCAGGTGATCGGCCCACTTCTCGTCCATGAGCGGGCGGAAGGTGTGCAGCGCGCCGCCGATCCGCCGTGCGGAGGACCGCAGGTGGCGGGCTGCCTCGCGGGTGCTCTCCGCGTCCGGGCCGCTCTCGCGGTGGGAGCGCAGGCTGCGCAGGAAGTCCGCCGCCTGGTGGTGCAGGTAGGCGGCGAGGACGTCGCGGGCGGTGCGTCCGGTCAGTGCGGAACCGTCGGTTCCGTACGGGCGCGGACGGCCTGCGGGGCGCGGCTGCGCCCCGGGCCTGGCCGGTCCGTCGGCCACCGCGGCAGGCGCGCCGCCGGGCCCGGCGGGCTCGTGGCGGAGCGGGGGGAAGTCATGTCGCTGAGCCACGCCGGCGCCTCCGGGCGTCTATGAGCAGTTCCTGTACGTTGCGCAGCGGCGCGCCGTCCGCGTCGACCGCGTGCCGGATCCAGTCGCCGTCCGGGCCGAGGTGCCAGGACGAGGTGGCGTCCGACGTGCCGATCTCCAGGAGCCGGCTGAGGGAGGCGCGGTGGGCCGGGTCGGTGACCCGTACCAGCGCCTCGATCCGCCGGTCCAGGTTGCGGTGCATCATGTCGGCGCTGCCGAGCCAGACCTCGGGTTCGCCGCCGTTGCCGAAGGCAAACAACCGGGAGTGTTCGAGGAACCGGCCGAGCACGCTGCGTACCCTGATGCCTTCGCTGAGCCCTTCGACGCCGGGCCGCAAGGCACAGATGCCGCGTACCCATACATCGACCGGCACACCGGCCTGGGACGCGCGGTACAGGGCGTCGATGACGGCCTCGTCGACCATCGAGTTGACCTTGATGCGGACGTAGGCGGGCCGCCCGGCGCGGTGGTGCGCGATCTCCTTGGTGATGCGCTGGACGAGGCCGTCACGCAGGGACTTGGGGGCGACCAGCAGCCGCCGGTAGGTCTCCCGGCGGGAGTAGCCGCTGAGCCGGTTGAAGAGGTCGGAGAGGTCGGCGCCCACCTGCGGGTCGGCGGTCAGCAGCCCCAGGTCCTCGTACAGCCGCGCCGTCTTGGGGTGGTAGTTCCCCGTCCCCACATGTGAGTAGCGGCGCAGCATCTCGCCTTCCTGGCGGACGACGAGCGACAGTTTGCAGTGCGTCTTGAGGCCGACCAGTCCGTACACGACATGACAGCCCGACTCCTCCAGTTTGCGTGCCCATTTGATGTTGGCCTGTTCGTCGAAGCGCGCCTTGATCTCGACGAGGACGAGCACCTGCTTGCCGGACTCGGCGGCGTCTATGAGCGCGTCGACGATCGGCGAGTCGCCGGAGGTCCGGTAGAGCGTCTGCTTGATGGCGAGGACGTCCGGGTCGGCGGCGGCCTGCTCCAGGAACGCCTGTACGGAGGTGGAGAACGAGTCGTACGGGTGGTGCAGCAGGACGTCACGCGCGCGCAGCGCGGCGAAGATGTCGGGCGCGGAGGCCGACTCGACCTCGGCGAGGTCGCGGTGGGTGCCCGCCACGAACTTGGAGTACTTGAGCTCCGGCCGGTCCAGGGCGCCGATGCCGAACAGACCGGTCAGGTCCAGCGGGCCCGGCAGCGGGTAGACCTCGGCGTCGGAGACCTTCAGCTCCTGGACGAGCAGGTCCAGGACGCCCGGGTCGATGGACTCCTCGACCTCCAGGCGGACCGGCGGTCCGAAGCGGCGCCGCATCAGTTCCTTCTCCAGCGCCTGGAGGAGGTTCTCCGCGTCGTCCTCCTCGACTTCGAGGTCCTCGTTGCGGGTCACCCGGAACATGTGGTGCGCCCGCACCTCCATGCCCGGGAACAGTTCCTCCAGGTGGGCGGCGATGACGTCCTCGATGGGCACGTACCGCTGCGGCGCGGCCTCCAGGAAGCGGGAGAGCAGCGGCGGGACCTTGACCCGCGCGAAGTGGTCGTGCCCGCTGACCGGGTTGCGTACGACGACGGCCAGGTTGAGGGAGAGGCCGGAGATGTACGGGAACGGGTGGGCCGGGTCGACGGCGAGCGGGGTGAGGACGGGGAAGATCTGCTGGCGGAACAGGGTGAAGAGGCGGGCCTGCTCCTTCTCGGTCAGCTCGGGCCAGCGGATGAGGTGGATGCCGTGGTCGGCGAGTTCGGGGGCGACGTCCTGCTGGTAGCAGGCGGCGTGCCGGGCCATGAGTTCGCGGGAGCGGGTCCAGATGAGGTCCAGTACCTCGCGGGGCTGGAGGCCGGAGGCGGAGCGGGTGGCGACACCGGTCGCGATACGCCGCTTGAGGCCCGCGACGCGCACCATGAAGAACTCGTCGAGGTTGCTCGCGAAGATCGCGAGGAAGTTGGCCCGTTCGAGCAGCGGGGTGGCCGGGTCCTCGGCCAGTTCCAGTACCCGCTCGTTGAACGCCAGCCAGCTGCGTTCGCGGTCCAGGAACCGCCCGCCGGGCAGTTCCTCGCCGTCGGCACCCGCCGCGCCGGACTCCTCGTAGTCGTCCAGATCCGCGTCGAGGTCGGGTTCCAGCTCGGGCACCGGCACGGCGACCGCGTGCGGGCGGTGCGCCGCTATGGAGCCCACCGACGGCTGCGCGGATGGCGGCAGGTGGGCCGCCGTCCGGGACGTGGTCGTCTCGGTCCGGTCCGTGTCCTGGGCGCTGGGCTGCTGGTTCATGGCCTTATTCTTCCGCGCCGGGGGCTCTGTCAGCCCGTCGGACGGAGTCGGTACGGGGCGCAGGCGGCGGCCGGCGGCATTCGGGACAGCGGGCTGCATTCAGTGATGCTCGCAAGCGACGTTGAATCGCCGGTAACGCGAACGTGGCGGCCAGGCAAGCGGGCCGCTACTCCCCGGTGTTTACATTCCCGTGTCTTGCGATTCCCGGGGCGCGCCCCAGGGCGCACAGGGGGCGTGCGCCCGCACCGGCGTGCGCCCCCTCCGGAGCCCCGGAGCCGTAAGGTGCCAACGAACACCACGAGCCCCCGGCATCGCGCCGGGGGCTTCGTGATTCCTGCGATTCCTGCGATTCCTGCGATTCCTGGAAGAGACCGTGCCGCTGGGGCCGTGCCGCTGGGGCCGTGCCGCTGGACCCTGCCGCTGCGGCCGTGCCGCGGTCCTCGCCGTGGTCAGTTGGCGATGCCGACCGGGTGCACCTGGATCTTCTCGTCGTACGGGCCGGCCAGCTTCGGCGCCCCCGCGGGCCACTTCAGGGACACGCTGTGGGTCTCATTCGGCGGCGTCACGATGAGGTTGGTCGGGGTCGCGAGGTTGCCGCCACTGGAGTCGACCTTGTACGAGATGCTGAAGGTGGCGGTGTCACCGATCCTCAGGTCGGTGATGCGGGGCTGCTCACCGCCGCGGTGAACAGGGGCGGAGGTGCCGTCGGCGTCCTTCAGGTCGACGCCCGCGAAGCCGGTCACCGAGCAGGTCCTCGAACCCTTGTTCGTCATCTGAATGGTGACGTCGCCCGTCTGCTGGTCCGGCGAGCTGTCCACGGCCTCCATGTTCAGCTCGTTCGTCCGGCAGAACTTGCTCTTCGCCGCGCCCTTCGCCGCACCGCTCCCGGAGCCGGCACGGGACGGGGCGCCGCCGCCGGAACCGGCACGGGACGAAGCGCCGTCACCGGAGTTCGGCTTGGCCCTGTCCGGCTGGGCACCGGTGCCCTGCTCCCCGGCAGAGGAACCCGCGCCACCGTCCTCGGCGGGGGCCGCGCCACCGGCCTCGGCGGCACCGCCCGTACCCGCCTGGGCCGCGGGCTTGGAGGCTGCGGCATCCGAGCCGGAGCAGGCCGTCAGGGACAGCGCGGCGGCTGCGGTCAGGGCGGCGGCGGCAACGCGCAGGGTGCGGCGACGGGTGATGCGGGCAGTGATGTTCGCGCTCATTTCGGGTCCCCCCGGGAAGTCGGTGTCGGTCTCTCCTCCGTACGACACCCACTCTGGTCAGGGCCACTACCGCCAGGCTGCCGCGCCGCTAACACCCCGCTAACACGCGCGCACCGCGTACAGCCGGGCCGCTGACCGGTGCTGACGCCCGGCCAAGAGGACATGGCATCCGGGCCAGCAGGACGCGGGCGTCAGCCGTACACGGGCATCAGCCGTACGCAGCAGGTGACGACGGCGCCCCGCGGCCGGGAGCCGCTGCCCGGCCCGACCTCCAGACCGTCCGTCAGCTGCCGTACGGTCCACAGGCCCCACCCCGTGGAACTGCCCAGTCCGGGCGGGCGTTCGGGGATGACGGACGCGTCGAAGCCCGGCCCGCTGTCGGAGACACGGCAGCACACCAGCGCCCCCCTGCGGTAGAGCTTCAGGAATCCGCCGCCCCCGGCGTGCCGGATCGCGTTGTCGGCCAGTTCGTTGGCGGACAGCAGCAGGGCGTCGTGGCGGCGCCCGGCCAGGCCCAGGCGGGCCGCGTACGCGCCGAGCACGACGCGCAATCGCGACAGGTCGGCCGAGGTGAAGCCGGTCTCCAGGCAGCAGTCGGCGGGAAGCTCCGCGATCGGCCCTGGCGGCCGCTGTGGGTCCCCGGCGGGAGGGCCCTGGGTCGTCGGTCCCATGCGTCACTCGCCTTCCACGGTCAGCTGCGGGATGTCGAGCGCCCCCAGAAGCAGGAACGTGTGGGCGTGTATGCCGTCGCACCGGATGACGGCACGTCTGCCGTCCTCGGCGGTCAGCCGCAGGACGGCCCGTGCGCAGTAGACGTCGAGGAAGGTCAGCTCGGTGAGGTCCAGGAGGATGCGCGGCGCGTTCGACGCGGCGATGCCGCGCAGGGCCTCGTTGAACGGTTCACGGGTGGACAGGTCGGCCTCGCCGACCAGCCGCAGCCCGTACGTGCCGGGTCCGGCGGCCTCCGTGAGCGGGAGGGCCAGCAGGGTGCCGGGGCGCTTCAGCAGGGTGGTGGGGTGCCCGGCCGCCGCCTTGTCCAGCACGTCATCGCTGAACCGGGTCTCGTCGTACGTACAGATCTCGGTGTAGTGCGCGTCGGTGAACAGGTAGTGGCAGCCCTCGGTCTCCCGCCACAGCACCTGCTCGATGTCGGCTCCGAAGGACGCCACCCAGGCCATGTCGATGGCGCTGCGGACCGTGGCGTACCCGGCGTCCAGCGCCTCCTCGACCTCCCGCCGCAGCCCGGCCATCTGCCGTTCCACCGAGATCGTTTCCGGCAGCCACATCCGGTCCATGGTCAGCAGCTTCAACTGGCCGCGTTCCAGGGGTTCTCCGACCGGCGGGCCGTACGCCTCCAGGTGCTCCAGTACGCACGACGCGGGCAGGGCGGGGTCCGCGAAGAGCAGGACCCGCTCGCCGCGGGTGATACCGGTCTGCGCGAACGAGCCGATCGTGGACCAGCGCGACTCGTCGTCGACGTAGCTCGCGAAGGCGTGGTCCCCCGGCCGCAGGCGCTCCACCGACACGATGCGGGTGTGCTCTTCGGCATGGAAGGGCAAGGAACTCTCCTACGTCTGCCGCCGTTTCGGCCTGGCCGTACCGAGTGCTCGCGGAGCACTCAGGCGGGAGGGTAGCGGGACGTACGACGCCGTCGGCCCGGAGTACGGGACGACGGCGGGCATCGATCACTGTGCGTCGGATGATGATCGGTTGTGTCCGTTGTGCGGCTGGACAAGCCCAGCCGCACACGTCAGACGGCGGCCCGCCGGGCGAACTCGACCAGTCCGCTGAAGGCGGTGGGGTGGAGCGACAGGGCCGGACCGCTCGGGTCCTTGCTGTCACGGACGGAAACCACGCCACACGAGGCGACGAGGTTCGTGGCGACCTCTATGCAGTCGCCACCGTTGTTGCTGTAGGAGGACTTGGCCCAACGGGGGAATTCGGTGGTCACGGGGCGCCCTTTCGTACCTGCTTGATCGCGACGCCCGCCGGGAGATGAAACTCCTCGACCCGACGAGGCCGGCGAACGGGGCCCGCCGCTCCGGTGACGGAGTGGCGGGGCTCAGGGTTGGGTGATGCGGTAGAGCCACATTCACGTAGCGGTGAACGCGCCGCCCCTGACACCCGCGATGAACTCAGCGAACGAACGGGAGGGGACGGAGAGAACGGGTCCATTCGGGTCCTTGGAGTCACGGACGGAAACTATGCCGGTGATTGTGGCCTGTGTGGGGGCCCACTCGACACAGGAGCCGCCGTTGCCGCTGTAGGAAGACTTGAACCAGGTGAGAGATCGGAAGTCAGTCGTCACAAGGCACCCTTTCGTACCTGTTCGATCGCTGCGCCCGCCGGGAGATGAAGCTCCTCGACACGGCGAGGCCGGCGAACGGGGCCTGCCGCTCCGGTGAGGGAGTGGCGGGGCTCAGGGTTGATTGATGCGGTAGAGCCACATTCACGTAGCGGTGAACGCGCCGCCCCTGACGCCCACGATGAACTCAGCGAACGAACGGGAGGGCACGGAGAGGGCGGGCCCGTTCGGGTCCTTGGAGTCACGGACGGGAACTATCCCGGTGATTGTGGCCTGTGTCGGGGCCCACTCGACGCAGGAGCCGCCGTTGCCGCTGTAGGAGGACTTGCACCAGATGAGGGTCTGGGGGTCGATCGTCACGAGATGCCCTTTCGTACCTTCTGGATCATGGCTGCTGACTCCGCCTGGGAGAGCGCTTCGGCCTGTAACTGATGGTAGGCCCTCACCAGCGGCAGCACGGATGTGAGTTCCCTGTCCAGGCAGCCGTGGGTCTCCGACTCGACGTAGGAAACCACGGAGCGGTCAGGCAGGGTCAGCAGGTTGACCAGGCGATTGAACGGGCGACGCTCACCTATGGCGTAGGGAGCCACCTGAAGTGTGGTGGTCGGCTGGTCGGCGAACTCGACCAGCCGAGCCAACTGGGCGTCCATGACAGCAGGCCCACCGATCGGCCGCCGAATGCAGCTTTCGTCCAGGACCACGATCACCATGGGAGCAACGCGCCGCACTAGAGATGCCTGGCGTTCCGCCAGGAACTCAACTCTCTCGGCGGCCTGTTCCGGGCTGAGTGTTCCGCGCTTCACGTTGCCGTTTTCCAGGGCCCTTGCGTACTCCGGTGTTTGGAGCAACCCGGGGATCGCTCCTACTTCGAACAGCCGGATCTCCGCCGCGCGGGCTTCCTGCCCCAGGTACTCCGGAAAGCCTTCCAGCAGGCTGCCGTTCCGGATCTCCGCCCACGCGCGTTCGAATGACTCTGCGGACCCCGCGAGCCCAAGGGCGACGTCCAAGGCGCGCGAAAAGCGCAGAGTTGGCGGCTTGCAACCTGTTTCGACCGCCGAAATATGCCTCCCCGAGTAGTCCATCCGCTCGGCCAAATCATCCTGCTTCCACCCGCGCGCCTCCCGCGCACTACGCAAACGCGCACCGTAGGCCGCTTGGGGAGACGCATCCGGATTCAACTGCTTCAGGTTTACCAACGTGCTCCCCGCTTCTGGAACGTTGAAGACAAGGCGACTGTAGGCCAACCTACTGCCGTCCGGTAGTGGTGCGACTACGGAGAGGAGTGGGTCTTGTCCGGCTTCAGCCCCAACCCCGGCCGGGAGAACCTCACCCGGCTCATGCGCTCATGCGGATACGACGGCGTGCTCTTTCTGCGCACCGGTGGCGGCAGTGACGCCGCCCTCGGCATCCTCCGATCCGAAGGCAGGTCCATGACGGCGTCCGCATCCGCCCCCGTGCCCACGCGCAGGGAAGTCCAGATCACCGGCGTCCGGAAGCACGTCGCCGAATGCGTCACCGAGATCAACGGTGCGCGGTGCGGCGCCCGTTCCAACGTCTGGGACACCGCAATGCACCTGAACGTGTGGATCCTCGCTCACGCGAACGAGTGCGAGCACAAAACGTTCGTGAAGCACACGGAGGATTCGGTCAACGTCTACACCAGGCCCGCCGAAGGGCAGCCGTGAAGAAGGGCGACGTCGCCGGATGAGGGAGCGAAGAGGGCCTCCGGTCTGGCATGGCCAGGCCGGAGGCCCTTGTGCTGGTTGCGTTGCCCGGCGGGCGAGGCCGCCTCGCTCCCGGTCCGTGCCGCGTCTGCGGCCCCCTCACGTCTCCGTGCGGTACATCAGGTCCGTCTCGTGCGTGGTGAATCCGAGCCGCTCGTAGACGGTCACGGCGGGCCCGTTGTCCGCGTCGACGTACAGCATCGCCGTCGGTACGCCCTGCCCCGCCAGGTGCCGCAGTCCGATCGCGGTGAGCGCCTTGCCGAGCCCGCCGCCCTGCGCGTCCGGCCGTACGCCGACCACGTACACCTCTCCCAGGCCCTCATCGGCGTGGATCTTCGTCCAGTGGAAGCCGGCCAGCCGGCCGTTCCGCTCCGCGAGGAAGAAGCCCTTGGGGTCGAACCACGGCTCGGCCTTGCGGTCGTCCAGGTCCCGCTGGGTCAGTGAGCCCTGTTCGGGGTGGTGGGCGAAGGCCGCGGCGTTGGCCTCCAGCCAGGCCGCGTCGTCCGTGCCCGGCTGGAAGGTCCGTACGGTCACCCCTTCCGGGAGCACCGGTTCCGCCAGGTCCAGGCCGCTCAGCGGGCGGCGCATCTGCCGCAGTTCGCGGAAGAGCGTCATGCCGAGGGTCTGGGCGAGGTGCCTGGCCGCGGCGTGGCCGCCGTGCGCCCACACCCGCAGGCGGCGGCCGGACTGCTCCAGCAGCCCGGTGCCCAGCGCCCGCCCGTGGCCGTGGCCGCGGTACGACGGGTGCACGACCAGTTCGGCGGCGGGTGCCTCCACGGGGTCGGTGTCCTCCAGCTGTGCGTACCCGGCGAGCCGCCCGGCCTCGTCGTCCGGACCGCCCGGTACGTACAGCAGCAGGTGCCGTACGCCCTCGCGCCGCCCGCCGCGCAGCTGGAGCCGCCCCTGTTCGGACACGGCGGGCTGCCCGTCCGTCGCCGCGGCCTCCTCGATCAGTGCGAGGGCGGCGGCGGCCGCGTCCGGCGTCAGCTCGTCCGCGACCTCGATCCGCCGGCCCGTCCGGCCCTTGTCCTGTGCTGCGTCAGTCATGCTTCGAAGCGTACGGCCCGGCTGCCGGTACACCCGATGCACACCGGTCCGTCACCTGCCGCCCCCTGTTCCGCTACGCGCGTTGACCGTAGGCTGCGTCCGCTCGGACACCAGCCCACAAGGGAGACCCTCCTCATGTCACCGAGACCGCAGCGGCGGCGCGCCACGCGCAGACTGTCGGCCGGAGCGGCGGTGCTCGCCGCCGCCGTCGGCATCACTGCCGCGGCACCGGCCGGCGCCGAATCCGCCGCCACTGCCACCACCGCCCACGCCCGCCACACCGGCCACGGGCACGGCCACGGGCATGGGCACGGCGGGGGCCACGCCTCCCGCACCGTCGACGTACAGCTGCTCTCGTTCAACGACTTCCACGGCAACCTCGAACCCCCGCAGGGCTCGTCCGGCACCGTCGAGGAACTGCAGCCCGACGGCAGCAGGAAGAAGGTCGAGGCGGGCGGCGTCGAGTACCTGGCCCAGTCGCTGCGTACGGCCCGCAAGGGGCACCCGTACTCGGTGACCGCCGCGGCCGGCGACATGGTGGGGGCCAGCCCGCTGCTGTCCGGGCTCTTCCACGACGAGCCGACCATCGAGGCCATGAACAAGCTGGGCCTGGACGTCACCTCCGTCGGCAACCACGAGTTCGACGAGGGCCGCGCCGAGCTGACCCGCCTCCAGAAGGGCGGCTGCCACCCCACGGACGGCTGCTACGAGAAGGGCAAGCGCTTCAAGGGCGCCGGATTCCCGTACCTCGCCGCGAACGTCACCGACGAGAAGACCGGCCGCCCGATCCTCAAGCCGTACACGGTCTGGAAGCACAAGGGCGTCAAGATCGGCTTCATCGGCGTCACGCTGGAGGGCACGCCCGACGTGGTCAGCGCCAACGGCGTCAAGGGACTGAAGTTCCACGACGAGGCAGAGACCATCGACAAGTACGCCAAGGAGCTGGACCGGCAGGGCGTGAAGTCGATCGTCGCGCTGATCCACGAGGGCGGCCTGCCCGCCTCCAGCGCGTACAACCACGACTGCGACAGCCCCGGGCCGGGCGCCGGGATATCCGGGCCGATCGCCGAGATCGCCAAGAAGGTCACGCCGAAGGTGGACGCGCTGATCACCGGCCACACCCACCAGGCGTACGCGTGCACGATCCCGGACCCGTCCGGGATGCCCCGCACGGTCACCTCCGCCGCCTCGTTCGGCAAGCTCTACACGGACACCACGCTCACGTACGACCGCCGCACCAAGGACATCGTCCGTACGACGGTGAAGTCGGCCACCGCGCGCAACCGCGTCGTCAACCGCACCCAGCCCAAGGCCGCGGACATGACCGCGCTCATCCAGCGCTGGAACAAGCTGGCCGCGCCGGTCGCCAACAAGCCCGTCGGCTACATATCCGCCGACGTACCGAGCCGCAACGCGGCCTCCCCGGAGACACCGCTCGGCGACCTGATATCCGACGCGCAGCTGGAGGCCACGAAGGCCGACGGCAAGGGCGGAGCGCAGCTCGCCCTGATGAACCCCGGGGGTGTGCGCTCCGACCTGGCGTACAAGGCGTCCGGGAGCGAGGGCGACGGCGTCGTCACCTACGGCGAGGCCTTCACCGTGCAGCCCTTCACCAACATGACCAACGTCGTGTCCCTCACCGGCGCGCAACTGCTGACCGTGCTCCAGCAGCAGGTCAGCGGCGCGAACGCGGCGTCACCGAAGATCCTCCAGGTGTCCCAGGGGCTGACGTACACCCTGGACCTCACCAAATCCGGCGCCGACCGCGTGCTCACGGACACGGTGCGGCTGGACGGCGCTCCCCTCGATCCCGCGAAGACCTACCGCGTCGCCATGAACGAGTTCCTGGCCGGCGGTGGTGACGGCTTCCCCGCCCTCAAGGAGGGCAAGGACAAGTACGTCGGCCCGTCCGACCTGGACGCCCTCACCGCGTACCTGACGGCGCACTCCTCGGCCACCGCGCCGCTCGCGCCCCCGAAGGCGGACCGGATCACGGTCGTGAAGTAACACGCGAGACACGCGAGACACGCGACGGCGCCCATGGCGTACGCACGGCCCGGCGGGAAACTCCCGCCGGGCCGCAGTGCTTCCGACGGGATTCACTTCCCCTCGGCTCCCGCCACGAAGCCGGTGGCCAGGTTGTCGTACGGGTACGTGGTGGCCACCAGGTAGTCCGGACCCAGCTGGTACCCCACCGCCTGGTCGAGCCGCTCCCGCACCGACTGCTCGGTCTCCGTGACGGCCTTGGAGCACCGCTTGTCCGTGGTGGGGGCGGCCTGGGAGAACGTGATGGTCTTCGGGCCGGCCTCGGCCTTCCCCCGGTAGTCGTTGCAGCCGAAATGGCCGCGGAAAGTGCCGTCCTCACCCAGAACGACATACACCTCGTCCATGCCCGGGGCGTCGCGGTCGACGGACCACTCGTCGTCGCTGTAACTCAGCTTGGAAATCTTCCACTTGCTGCCGACGAGGGGAGCGGGCCGCCCTTTGTGCAGCACCAGTTTGGAACCATGGGCGTCGGTCAGGTTCACCCAGGCGTACTCCGTGGTGACGTTCAGCCGGCCGTTGAGGACCCGCTGCACGTCCTTCTCGTAATCCAGGTGTCTCGCATCGCAATGCTCCCCGCCGCCCTCGCCCGGCTTCGTCTCCCGGTCGCTCACCGTCACCGTATTGCCGCGGATATCGGCCTTCGCCCGGAACGCATGGCAGCCGAAAACACCGGACGCCTTGCCCGCGCCGTCGAACGTCACCCAGGCCGCACCGCGCGGCGCCCGCTTGAGCCCGCCGCCTTCGACGGAGACCTCCCAGATGTCCCAGTGCGGACCGGCCAACGGCAGCGGATTCTCGTCGGCGGGTGCGGAAGAGGAGGGGGAGGAGGGGGGCGACGCGGCTGTCCTTTCCGGTCCGCCCGGCCGTTCCCGTCCGCCCTGGCCCCCGCTGTCCGTCCCGCAGCCGACCAGCCCCGCCAGCAGGACCACGGACACCAGCGCGCCGCACTGCCGCCGCGCCCGCCCGCTCCGCGCCCGTATCACTTACGCTCGCCCTCCTTCTTCGCCCTCACCTTGTCCCCTGTTTTCGCCATGAATCCGCCGGACATGAGCGGCGTACCACTGTCGGTGACAACGGACACTTGATCGTGCCCCATGGAGTAGTCGGCGTCCTTGTGGAATTCGTCCAGCAAGTCCGCTTCCACCGCCTTGGAACGGTCGTCGCACGTATGGTCGGTCGTGATGGCCGCGTCCGAGAATTTCATGGTCTTCTCGTCGATCTCGGCCTTCGCCTCGAAGTCGTTGCACCCCAGATTGCCGTGCACGGTGCCGTCCTTCCCGAAGACGACATGCACCTCTGCGATGTCCGGGGCGACATCCGTCGTCAAGAACTGGGTATCGCCCGCAATCAGCGTCTCCACGGTCCATCGCGTGCCGATGAGCGGCGCGGGGCGGCCGCGCTGCAACTGGAAACCGTCCTTGCTGCTGTTGACCAGAAACACCATTTCTCCCGACGGGCCGAGGTCGGCCCGCAGGTCGCCGCGCAGGAGCGTCTTCATGTATTTCTCGAACGTGGTGCGCAGATGGTTGCAGGTCTGCTCGCCGCCCTCGGAAAGGGAAGAGGCGACCGTGGCGGCGGGAGCGACCTCCTCGGAGACCCGCACCCGACCGATCCGTACCCGCTCCCCGTCGACCTCGGCATCGGCCCGGAAACGGTGGCATCCGAGACTGCCCTCGGCGTGGCCACGGCCGTCGAACGTGATCCAGGCCGAGCCGAGCGGTGGGGCCGTTACGCCGCCCAGGGTCAGCCGTTCGACGTTCCAGTGCGTTCCGATGAACACGGCGCCGGAAGAGGACCGTTCCGGCTCCGGCTCCGGATCCGGACTCGGCTCCGTCCCCGGATCCGGCTCACCGGTCGTCGCGCTTTCGGTTGCCGTGCCACCGGCCTTCGGTTCCGCCCCGCAAGCCGGCAGTACGGCCAGCAGCAGCATGACGGCTCCAGCCCACGCCGGGCCGCGAAAGCGGCCTCTTCCGCTCCGCATCACAAGTCCGCTCCCCCATCGGCCACACGTGCGACACCGCCCACCCTCTCAACCCACACCCCGCCCACGGAACCGTCCCTCACGAGATGTCCAGAACGAGCAGCGCGTCGGCATCGACAGCTGGCTAGCCTCAGCGACCGCACATCTCCTCCCCCATCCCGACCCCGACCCCGACCCCGACGCCGACCCCGACCCCTGAAGGACACCCCCATGACGACGGACCCCCGACCCGGCACGCCCTCCGCCCGCCCCGGCTCCCGCCCCGACTCCCGCCCCCGCCTGCGTCTGGCCGCCCTCGCGCTGAGCGCGGCGCTCCTGGGGGCCGGAGCCCCCACCGCGTACGCGGCGTTCGCCGCCGAGGAACGGCCCGCGGCCACGAGCGCCGCAGCGCCCCAGAAGACGGTGGAGGGCCGCCCGTACATCGAGACCGGCCTCCTGTTCGGCACCGCGCGCCCCGACGGGGGCCCGCCGGTCACCGACAAGGAATTCCACGCTTTCGTCGACGAGTTCGTCACGCCGCGCTTTCCCGGCGGCCTCACCGTCCAGGACGGTTACGGCCAGTACCTCGACTCGCACGGCACGATCGAGCGCGAGCGCTCGTACGAGCTGACCCTGCTCTACCCGGCCTCCGAGACCCGCCCCAACGACGCCAAGATCGAGCAGATCCGCGCCGCCTACATGAAGCGCTTCGGCCAGGAGTCGGTGGCGCGCGTGGACGACCGCGCGCGGGTGGATTTCTGAGGCTCGCCCGCATCCCGCCCATGTTCACCTTAAAGTGAACATGGGCTAGGGTGGCGGCCGGACCGACGATCCGTCACGACAGCAGTGAGGTTGAGGGGCTATGCCGACTCTGGGAATCATCGGAAGCGGACACATCGGCACGGCCATCGCCCGCCTGGCGGTGGCGGCCGGCATCCCGGTCGTGATGGCCAACTCCCGCGGCCCGCACAGCCTCGCCCGACTCACCGGCGAGCTGGGACCGCTCGCCGACGCGGGCACCGCCGAAGAGGCCGCACGGGCCGGCGACCTCACCCTGACGTGCGTACCGCTGACAGCCGTCCCCACCCTGCCCGCGGACGCCCTGCGGGGCCGGACCGTCCTGGACACCACCAACTACCACCCGCACCGCGACGGCCGGATCACCCCGCTCGACCGCGAGGAACTGACCACCGGCGAACTCGTCCGGCAGCACCTCCCCGGAGCCCGCCTGGTCAAGGCGTTCAACACCATCCTGGCGCACCACATCCCCCAACTCGCCCGCCCCACCGGCGCTCCGGACCGCTCCGCGCTGCCCCTCGCGGGCGACGACGCCGACGCGAAGGCCTCGGCGGCGCGTCTGATCGACCGGCTCGGCTTCGACACGGTGGACGCCGGGCCGCTGGCCGCGAGCTGGCGGTTCGAGCCGGGATCGACCGCCTGCATCCGGCTGTACGCCGCCGACCCGGACGTACCGCACACCCGCCTGCCCGACGTCCCCGCCCTCCCGGTCCCGGCCGAGGGCCTGCGCGCCGCCCTCACCCACTCCCGACGCGTACGCGTCGCCGACCGGATGTTCTGACATCGGCTGGGCCGCCTCGGGCACTTCTGACTTCGCGGCCCGAGGCGGGGGGCGGTGCTGGGTAGTGGGTGGCGCGCCCTCCGGCTGATGCGCCCCCCGGTTGGTCCGCCCTCCCCCGGACGGGGGAGGGGGACGCTACCGCGGGTGGACGCCGAAGCCGTGGGGCGTTCGTAGCGTCGGGGTATGCGACCTCAAGAGCGGTGGGCCTGGGCAGCGTTCGGGTGGATGGTGACGAGCTTCGGGTGGCATCTGTGGATGGGGGTGGATTACCGGCGGGCCATGGGGGCGGGGAGTGAAGAGGCGCCCGTGTGGCTGTTTCTCGCCTATGACGGATTGATCACCGCGATGTCGGCCGCCGGGGCCGTGATCGTCCTGGCTGCGGTACGGCCGTGGGGCAGCCGGATTCCGGTGTGGATGATCCGGCTGCCCCTCTGGTTCGGAGCGGTGCTGCTCGTCGTACGGGGCGTGCCCGGCCTCGTCGAGAACGTGACGACGGCGACCGGGCTCACCCCGCGCGGGCTGCTCGGGCGGGCAGCCGAGCTGGCCGATACCGGTTCGGGGGCGTTCTGGGCCGGTATGGCCATCAATGGTTACTTCTTCGTGGGGGCGGTGGTGCTGGTGCCGGTGACCGTCGCGTTCGAGCGGGCCACGGCCGCAGACCGGGCCGGGGCCGCAGGCCGGGCCGGCGGGAGGCGGGTCAGCTGAAGTCGCCGGCGTGGTCCCGCGCCCACTGTTCGAAGGTGCGGGCCGGGCGGCCGGTGACCTGCTGGACGGTGTCGGTGACCGGGGCCGTCGTACCGACGGAGGAGGCGAAGAGGCGGAAGAGCTGGAGCAGGGTCTCCTTGGAGACGGACGGCGTCGCGCGCTCTTCGGCCGCCTGCTCCTCGGAGACCACCTCCACCCGTGCCGGGCGCCCGACGGCCCGGCCGATGACGGCTACCTGGTCCTCCCTGGTGAGGGAGGCCGGTCCGGTGACGACGTACGCCTTGCCCGTGTGGGCGCCGGTGCGGTCCAGGAGGGCGGCGGCCGCGACGGCCGCGAGGTCGTCCTCGTGCACGGGCGCGGTGGCCGAGCCCGGGTGCGGGTCGCGGACCACGCCGCTCTCCCGGATCTCCTGGGCCCACTGGAGGGCGTTGGTGGCGTAGGCGCCGCCGCGTACGAAGGTCCACTCCAGGCCGGAGGCGCGGACCGCGCTCTCGACGGAGCCGTGCATCCGGGCGAGGAAGTTGTCGTTGTCCTCCGGGGCGTCGGTGACGGCTATGGAGGAGTTGAGGACGATACGGCGCGCCCCGGCCTTCACGGCCGCCCCGACGACGGACGCGGCCGCCTCGCCGCCGCCCGCCGCGAGGTTGAGGAAGAGCGCTTCGGCGCCGTGCAGCGCCGGTTCCAGCGAGGCCGGGTCGGTCAGGTCGGCCCGTACCGTCTCGGCCTCGGCCGGCAGCCCGGCGCGGGCGGGGTCGCGGGTCAGCGCGCGCACCGGGGCGCCCTCCGCGAGCAGCTGCCCGACCAGACTGCGGCCGATGTTGCCGGTGGCTCCGGTTACTACGATCATCGCTGCGGCCTTTCAGGAGGCGTGATGACACGTACACGTCGTACGTCTACTGCTGACTCGGATCAACATCGGGCCGCGCGGGGAATTCCCGGCGGTGGCGGTCCGCGGGGCGCGCACGGCCCGGCGCACCGGCGGCTTCCGGCCAAGGGGGCGGGACAAGCCCTCGTATACCTCACTTACCACCAGTAGGACTTGCGTTCGAGGGTCATCGCCATGGTGGGATGGTCTGATGCGCATCCCCACACGCATACCCTCACCCTCCTCGAACCCCTCCCCCACACCGGACACATCGGAAGCACGGACAACAGCGCAGACGGCATCGGCGGACCGGCGATCCCCCACCGCGGTCGCGCGTGACGAACAGGGCAGCACGCGCGACATGGGCGGTACAGGCGATATAGGCGGTACGGGCGGTACAGGCGGCATAGGTGGTACGGGCGGCATAGGCGGCACCGGCAGCGGTCATGACGGCAACCGCGACCGCGACCGCGACCGCGACCAGGGCCGCGACACCCGCGACACCGCCCGGTTCGAGAAGATCAATCCGTACGCGGATCTGGCCGCGCTCGCCGACCCCGAACCGGAGCCCGACGCGGGCCCCCCGGCCGGACCGGCGCCGCTGACCCGGCGGACCTACCTCAACGAGCGCGACGAGAGCGACGACCCGCTGGGCCTGGGGCTGCGCTCCGACGAGGACGACCCGCACGCCTGGACGCCGCCGAACCACCGCCGCCGCAAGCGCGGCCTCCGCCGGTTCGCGGCGGTGTCGAAGACGGTGAAACTGCTGATCGCGGTCCTGGTGTGTGTGGCGTTCCTGGCGCTGTCGGACCGGTTCGCCGTGCTGTACGCGCAGAACAAGGCCGAGGAGCAGCTGAAGAACTCGCTGCACCTCAACGCCAACCCGGAAGTGGACATCAAGGGCTTCCCCTTCCTGACGCAGGTGCTCGGCAAGCGCCTGGAGCAGGTGGACGTCACCGTGCCCGACCTGGCGGCCGACCGGGTCTCGCTGGCCAAGGTCGAGGCGAGCGCGCGGGACGTCCGGCTCGACGGCGACCTGCCCACCTCCATCAGCGGCGCGACGGTCGGCGCCATGGACGGCACCGTACTGCTGTCGTTCGACGACATGAACCGGGAACTGGGCGCCTCCCAGGTACGGTTCAGCGAGCTGGGCCCCAACTCCGTACGGGCCGTGGGGCAGCTGCCCATCGCCGGGCACGAGCTGCGGGTACGGGCGGAGGCGCATATCCGGCAGGCCGGGGACCGCGGGATCTCCACCGACATCAGCAAAATGCGCCTGGACATCGCCGACGTGGCCGTCTACCGCCCGGGGACCGGCAAGGAGGAGGGCCTGCGGCTGACCCGCAAGGCCGCGGCCGAGGTCAGCCGGCAGGCCGCCAAGGTGAAGTCGCTGCTGGGCGTGCCGGCCATCGCGGACCGCATCGGCATTCCGCAGCAGACCATCGACGACGCGCTGAGCAACGAGAAGAAGCTGCACGAGCTGACGGGCGCGCCGCGCTTCATCGAGCAGCTGATGAAGGTCAACCTCGTCGATGTCGTGGTCGACCACCCGTGGCTGCTCCAGAAGGTCGGTATCGACCCGAAGATCCTGGGCGCGCTGTCCGGCCTGACCAAGCCGCAGCTGGCCGACCGGCTGTCGCTGTCCTTCCGGCTCCCCGACACCCCCGGTGACGTGCGGCTCCGGGACATCTCCGTGGAGAAGGACGGAATCCGGGTGAAGATCTCCGGTTCCGGACTGCCGATCGGCAGCGCGGCGAAGGAGAAGAAGGGGAAGGGAGAGGGGAAGGAGAAGGGGAAGTAGGCGGCTTCCCCGGATCCCCGGATCCCCCGCCCCCCGCTCGCTACCCCTCCGGCGGCTCCGGCAGCTCCGGCAGCTCCGGCGGTGGCGTGGCGGCTCCCGGCAGGCTCAGCAGGGCCTCCGTGCCGCCGCCCGCCGCCGCCCGCAGCTCCACGGCGCCGCCCGCCTGGTACGCCGTACGGGCGACGATCGACAGGCCGAGCCCGCTGCCCGGCAGGCTGCGGGCGGACGGCGACCGCCAGAACCGCTCGAAGACGTGCGGGAGTTCCTCCTCGGGGATGCCGGGGCCGTGGTCGCGCACCCGCAGCTCGCCCTTGCGCAGGCTCACCTCGACGGCGCCGTCCTCCGCGCTGAACTTGACGGCGTTGTCCATCAGGTTGACCACCGCGCGCTCCAGGGCCGCCGGTTCGCCCCGTACGTACCAGGGGTCGAGTTCGGCGGTGATGTGCAGCGACGGGCCGCGCAGCCGGGCGCGGCGCAGGGCCGAGTCCACGATGTCGTGCAGCGCGACGACCGGTACGGCGGCCTGGCCGTCCGGTCCGGTCTCCGGCGTCCGGGAGAGCTCCTGGAGGTCGCCGATGAGTGCGGCCAGCTCGCCCATCTGCGCCTTCACCGAGGCGAGCAGCGCCTGCTTGTCCTCGGCGGGCAGCTGGCGGCCGGACTGTTCGCTGCGCACCAGCAGGTCGATGTTGGTACGCAGGGAGGTCAGCGGCGTGCGCAGCTCGTGCCCGGCGTCCGCGATCAGCTGCTGCTGGAGGTCGCGGGAGGAGGCCAGCGCCGCGGTCATGGAGTTGAAGGAGTGGGAGAGGCGGGCGATCTCGTCCTCGCCCTCGGCGGGAATGCGGATCGTCAAGTCCTGCGTACGGGCGACATGTTCGACGGCTTCGGTGAGCCGGTCGACGGGTTTGAGGCCCGCGCGGGCCACCCACAGGCCCGCCGTCGCGGCACCCAGCACGCCGACGCCGGTGACGATCAGCAGGATCAGCGCCAGCTGCTGGAGCGGTTCGCTGACCGGCTCCATCGGGGTCGCGATGGAGACCGCGAAGCGGTGCCCCGTCGCGTCGGTCAGCGGGCCGCGGAAGGGGCGGGTGATCACCCGCATCTCGTTGCCGTCGTTGGCCCGGGTGGTGTGCAGCGCCTGCTCGGACTCGCCCTTGGCCACCGCCACGTCGGCCTGCTGGACGGGGATGCGGGTCTTCTCCCACCACGTGCAGACGTTGCCGTCGGCCGTCACGATCTGGACCGTGTACTGCGTGGGCAGCCGCAGCCGTACGTCACCCGGCACCGGGTTGTTGCACCTGGCGCCCAGTGCCTGCACGTACTCGGCGGCCACGTCCTGTCTCTTCAGCGTCTCGTCGAGCTGTTCGGTGAGCCGGTCGCGGGTCACCAGCCAGCAGGCGGCGGCCGCGGCGGCCACGGCGATGGCGACGGCGACGGCGGTGAGCATCGCCAGCCGGGAGCGCAGCGGGAGCTGCCGGTAGCGGCGCACGATGCGCTCCTTCAGGCCGGGGCGCGGGGGCGCTCCGCCGTCCGGTGGCGTACCGGTGGTTCCGGCGTCCGGTGGCGTACCGGTGGTTCCGGCGTCCGGTGGCGTACCGGTGGTTCCGGCGCCCGGAAGCGGTGCGCCGGTCATTCGGTGCCGCCCTCGGCGCGCAGCACGTACCCGACGCCGCGCACCGTGTGCACCAGCCGCGGCTCGCCGCCCGCCTCCGTCTTGCGGCGCAGGTACATGACGTACACGTCCAGCGAGTTGGAGGTCGGCTCGAAGTCGAAGCCCCAGACGGCCTTCAGGATCTGCTCGCGGGTGAGCACCTGCCGCGGGTGCGCGAGGAACATCTCCAGCAGCGTGAACTCGGTACGGGTCAGCTCGACCGGCCGTCCGCCGCGGGTCACCTCCCGCGTCGCCAGGTCCATCCGCAGGTCGGCGAAGGTCAGCGCCTCGCCCTCGGCCGGCTGCGCGCCGGCCGCCGCCGCGTACGAGCTGCGGCGCAGCAGCGCGCGGATGCGGGCCAGCAGTTCGTCCAGCTCGAAGGGTTTGACGAGGTAGTCGTCGGCCCCGGCGTCCAGCCCGGTGACCCGGTCGCCGACCGTGTCGCGGGCGGTCAGCATCAGGATCGGTACGGTCACGCCGCTCGCCCGCAGGCGCCGGGCGGCCGTCAGCCCGTCCATCCGGGGCATCAGTACGTCCAGCACGATCAGTTCGGGGTCGTAGGAGGCGACCTTCTCGACCGCGTCGAGTCCGTCGACGGCCTGCTCGGTCCCGTACCCCTCGAAGGCGAGGGAGCGCTGGAGCGCCTCCCGGACGGCCGGCTCGTCGTCGACGATCAGGATGCGGGCGGGCTGATCATCGTGCTCGGCGGGACTCATCGCTGTGACTACCTCGGGTGTGGGTGTGGACGGCTGACCGGGGATTCCGCGGTCCTGCCCGTCAGCGTCGCACGTCGGCGGCCGGGGCACGCCGCCCGGCACGGTCTTGCCGGTGCTCCGCACGGCGCCCGGTACGCGGGTGCGCCGCCGCGACCTCCGTGGGGCGCTCGGTGCGGGCCCGCTCCACCCGGGCGGCGGCCTCGGCCAGGTCGAGGGCGAGGTCCAGGTCGGCGGGCCCGGTGGCGGTGTCCGCTCCGTGGTCGACGGAGAGTACGCCCGCGCTGCGCCGTTTTTCGCCCGCGCTCCAGGCGATGACGGCCG
Organism: Streptomyces sp. CB02923; assembly: GCF_001905005.1. GTDB lineage: Bacteria > Actinomycetota > Actinomycetes > Streptomycetales > Streptomycetaceae > Streptomyces. The sequence continues at coordinate 1,383,071 of NZ_LWKZ01000001.1, forward strand.
CGACGGCACGCCGGGCGTGGTGGACCGGGACGGTGATCTTGCTGGCCATGGTGGCCTCCTCGTGCGTACGTGAGGTTCGGGGGGAAGGGGTCCCGCCGTCTCAGCTCTTGCTGCTGCCGCCCGCCCGCAGGTTGGCGAGGTCCGCCTTGACGGTGTTGATCGGGATGGCGAAGCCGAGGCCGACGCTCCCCGCCGAGCTGCTGCCCTGCGCGGAACTGGGCGAGTACATCGCGGAGTTGATGCCGATGATCCGGCCCTTCATGTCGATCAGCGCGCCGCCGGAGTTGCCGGGGTTGAGCGCCGCGTCGGTCTGGATGGCCTTGTACGTGGTCTTCGACTGTCCGGTGTCGCCGTTGTACTGGTTGCCGCCGAACTCGAAGGGCCAGCGGGGGCTGCCCTGCTCCTGCTGCTGTTGCCCCTCGTCCTTGGGGACGGTCACATCGCGCTTGAGGGCGGAGACGATGCCGCTGGTGACGGAGCCGGTGAGCCCTTCGGGGGAGCCGATCGCGACGACCTCGTCGCCCACCGCCAGGTTGTCGGAGTTGCCGAGCGAGGCGGTGGTGAGGTTCTTGGCGCCCTGGACCTTGATCAGCGCGAGGTCCTTGTCCGGGTCGGTGCCCACCACGTCGGCCTTCTTCTTGCTGCCGTCGCTGAAGGTGACCTCGACCGAGTCCGCGCCGGCCACCACGTGGTTGTTGGTGACGATCTCGCCGTCCGGGGTGATGACCACGCCGGATCCGGTGGACTCGCCGCTCGACGTCCGCGCCTTGATCTCGACTATGGCGGGCGTGACGGCCTTGGCCACCGCGGAGACGCCGCCGCTGCTGCTCTTCGCGGAGCCCGCGTTGACGGCCGGGGTGGTGGTGCTGCTCTGCTGCCGGTCCGTGGCGCTGCCGATGAGCGCGGCGCTGCCGCCGCCTATCAGACCGGAGGCGAGCGCCACGGCCGCGATCAGCGCGACGGGACGGCGGGCCCGGCGGCGCGGTGCGGGGGCGCCGGTGCCGGTTCCGTCAGGGCCTTCCGGGCCGCCGGGGCCGCCCGTACCGCCGAAACCCGCGGTGCCGCCGGGGGCGCCGGGGCCCGCCGGGGTACCGAACGCCGACTGCTGCGCGCCGTACGGCGGGTGGGTCGGCGGCGGCGGGTAGCCCGCCGGGTCCGTCCCGCCCTGCGCCTGCGGCCCGTGGGCGTAACCCTGGTGCTGAGGTGTCTCGTCGCCGCTTCGGCGGTAGGTCTCGGTCATGTACCCGATCGTGAGATCTGACCATGAGAACCGTCTGAGAACGCCCTGAGAGGCCCGACAGAAGTCGGTATGCCCGGTATAAAGAAGATCAGTTGAGGGCGGCGCGGCCGATGCCCGGAATCGAGGCGCCGGCGGCCGGGCCACAGCCGCACGATCCCCGGACCACCAGCCGCGCCGGGAACAGCCGCAGCCGCTCACGCCGCGACCCGACCACCCGCAGGCCGTCGTCCAGCACCAGGTCGACCGCCGCCCTGGCCATCGCCTCCCGGTCGGAGGCGACCGTGGTCAGCGGCGGGTCGGTCAGCGCCGCCTCCTTGACGTCGTCGAACCCGGCCACCGCCAGTTCGCCGGGTACGTCGATACGCAGCTCACGGGCCGCCCGCAGGACGCCGATCGCCTGATCGTCGGTGGCGCACATGATGGCCGGCGGCCGGTGCGGTCCGGTGAGCAGGTCCAGGGCGACCTTGTAGGCGTCGTAGCGGTTGTACGGCGCCTGGAAATAACGCCCTTCGAGGGTTTTTCCGGACTCCTCCATCGCCCGGCGCCAGCCTTCCAGGTGATCGGTCACCGGGTCGCCGGACTTCGGCGTCTGCTCCGTGCCGCCGAGGAAGGCGACGTACGGATGGCCGTGCTCCAGCAGGTGCCGGGTCGCCAGCTGCGCGCCGCCGACGTCGTCGGTCATCACGGCCACGTCGTCGATGGCGTCCGGCCGCCGGTGCAGCAGCACCACCCGGGCGTCCCAGGCGTCGATCTCGGCCGCCGCGTGCTCGCTGGGGCCCTGGCTGATCAGGATCAGCCCCGCCACCCGCATGCCCAAGAAGGCGCGGAGGTAGTGCACTTCGCGCTCGTCGAGGTAGTCGGCGTTGCCGACCAGGACCATCTTTCCGCGCTCGGCGGCAGCCTGCTCGACGGCGTGCGCCATCTCCGCGAAGAACGGCTGCCGGGTGTCCGGCACGATCAGGCCTATGAGGTCGGTACGCCGGGACGCCATCGCCTGCGCGACCCGGTCCGGGCGGTACCCCAGCTCCTTGATCGCGGCAAGCACCCGCTCGCGCGTGGCCGGGGCGACCGGCCTCGGTCCGTTGTTGATGACGTAACTCACCACGGCGGTCGAGGTACCCGCCAGTTTTGCCACATCATCCCGCGTCACCTTGGCCACGCGCGGCAGTCTACGCGGGTCGCCTCAGCTCTTGGCAGGCCGAACCGTGGCGGCTTCCATCCCGGCACCGGCGCGCGAGGGCGCGGAGCGGCGCGCGCCCGCGCCCGCGCCGCCCTCCGGGCCGTCGCCGTTCACCGCGGCCCGGCCCCCGCGCCTGCCCTGCGGATCCTTGTCCTCCGCCGCACGCTCGGGCTTCTCGGGCGTGACGAAGCGGTAGCCGACGTTGCGTACGGTGCCGATCAGCGACTCGTGCTCGGGGCCCAGCTTTGCGCGCAGGCGCCGTACGTGGACGTCGACCGTGCGCGTACCGCCGAAGTAGTCGTAGCCCCAGACCTCTTGCAGCAGCTGGGCGCGGGTGAAGACCCGGCCCGGGTGCTGGGCCAGGTACTTCAGCAGCTCGAACTCCTTGAAGGTCAGGTCCAGGACCCGGCCCTTGAGCTTGGCGCTGTAGGTCGCCTCGTCCACCGACAGGTCGCCGTTGCGGATCTCCATCGGGCTGTCGTCCACGGTGATCTGCTGGCGGCCCATGGCCAGCCGCAGCCGGGCCTCGACCTCGGCGGGGCCCGCGGTGTCGAGCAGTACGTCGTCGATGCCCCAGTCCGCGGTGACGGCGGCCAGGCCGCCCTCGGTCACCACCAGCACGAGGGGACAGCCGGGCCCGGTGGACCGCAGCAGCTGGCACAGCGACCGTACGTGCGGCAGGTCGCGCCGCCCGTCGATCAGTATGACGTCGGCCCCGGGGGTGTCCACCAGGGCCGGTCCCTCCGCGGGGGCGACCCGCACGCTGTGCAGCAGCAGGCCGAGCGCGGGCAGCACCTCCGTCGAGGGCTGGAGGGCGTTGGTCAGGAGCAGCAGCGAACTCATCGCCGATCACCCGCCCCGGTCCCGCCGGGTCGTTTACTGCCCTTGTTGTCCTGCACGCTTCGCTCGCCCATTACGTCTGGTTCCTCCTCGGTCCCTGCGAACGGGGCCCCTCCCATGCCCGCTCCTGGCCATGGGGGCGTCTGCGGCACTGCTTCGTACGGGGCGGCTCGTGGGGCCCCCGGGGGCCCTGTGGAGCGCCGGTGTGCTCATCCGCGCGTGAACGCGGGGGAAAGCACAAAAGGACCCGGGGGCAACGCTGCCCGGATCCTTCTTGCCCAGCAGAATAGCCCACATGACTTCCGGACCCGAGGCCGATTTTGCGCGATCTTGTGTTCCGTCGATCACAACGAGTGGCCGGCGCACGTCGTTGTTGACGGAGGACGGAGTCCGGATCGACGCCTCCCGCACGCCTCCACGCGCCCCCGCGGGCACCCCTGCGGACGACCTCGCCATCGTACTGGCGCACGGCTTCACCGGCGCGCTGGAACGGCCCGCGCTGCGCCGTGCGGCCGAGGTCTTCGCCCAGCGTGCGGCCGTGATCACGTTCTCCTTCCGCGGGCACGGGCGGTCCGGCGGGCGCTCCACGGTCGGCGACCGGGAGGTGCTGGACCTGGCCGCGGCGGTCGGCTGGGCGCGTGCCCTGGGGTACCGACGGGTCGCGACCGTGGGTTTCTCCATGGGCGGCTCGGTCGTCCTGCGGCACGCCGCGCTGTACGGAGGGGCGCGCGAGGGGCGCACGGATGCGCACACCGACATGGTGGTGTCGGTGAGTGCTCCCGCGCGGTGGTTCTACCGGGGTACGGCTTCGATGCGCAGGCTGCACTGGGTGGTGACGCGGCCCACGGGACGCCTGGTGTCGCGCCTGGGGCTGCGCACCCGTATCCACCCGGAGGACTGGGACCCCGTACCGCTCTCCCCCGTGGCGGCCGTCCCGCGCATCGCTCCCACCCCGCTGCTCATCGTGCACGGCGACCAGGATCCGTACTTCCCGCTGGACCATCCGAGGATGCTCGCCGGGGCCGCCGGACCGGACGGCTGCGACCTGTGGCTGGAGCCCGGATTCGGCCACGCGGAGAACGCGGCGCCCGCGGAACTGCTGGAACGGATCGCGGCGTGGACCGCCGAACGGGTGGCGGACCTGGCGGCGTGATCACGGCGGCGGCCCGTACCGGGAAAGGTACGGGCCGCCGCCGGGTTGCCGGCCGCTTGTCCGACTGCCGGTTATTCCGTCTCCGCCAGCGGCTCCGCGAACTGTGCCGCGTACAGCCGTGCGTAGGCGCCGTCCGCGGCGAGCAGTGCGTCGTGGGTGCCCTGTTCGACGATGGCGCCGGACTCCATGACCAGGATCAGGTCGGCGTCGCGGATGGTGGACAGCCGGTGGGCGATCACGAAGCTGGTGCGGCCGGTGCGCAGCTGGGCCATGGCGTGCTGGATGTAGACCTCGGTGCGGGTGTCGACCGAGCTGGTGGCCTCGTCCAGGACGAGGATGGCGGGTTCGGCGAGGAAGGCGCGGGCGATGGTGATCAGCTGTTTCTCGCCGACCGAGACGTTGTCGCCCTCGTCGTCGATGACGGTGTCGTAGCCGGCGGGGAGGGTGCGTACGAAGCGGTCCACGTGGGTGGCCTTCGCCGCCTCGACGATCTTGTCCATCGAGGTGCCCTCGGGGGCGCCGTAGGCGATGTTCTCGGCGATGGTGCCGCCGAAGAGCCAGGTGTCCTGGAGGACCATGCCGATGTGGGAGCGCAGTTCCTCGCGGCTCATCGCCTGGATGTCCACGCCGTCCAGGGTGATCCGGCCGCCGCGTACCTCGTAGAAGCGCATCAGCAGGTTGACCAGGGTGGTCTTGCCGGCGCCGGTCGGGCCGACGATCGCGACGGTCTGGCCCGGGTGGACGGCCAGCGACAGGTCGTCGATGAGCGGCTTGTCGTCCTCGTAGCGGAAGGCCACGTCCTGGAAGACGACGTGTCCGCTGATGTGTCCGGGGCGCTGCGGGCGGGCGCCGTCCGGCTCCTGCTCGTCGGCGTCCAGCAGCTCGAAGACCCGCTCCGCGGAGGCGACGCCGGACTGCACCAGATTGGCCATCGAGGCGACCTGGGTGAGCGGCTGGCTGAACTGCCGGGAGTACTGGATGAACGCCTGCACGTCGCCGATGGACAGCGCGCCGGAGGCGACGCGCAGGCCGCCGACCACCGCCACCAGGACGTAGTTGAGGTTGCCGATGAACATCATCGCGGGCTGGATGATGCCGGAGATGAACTGGGCCTTGAAGCCCGCCGCGTACAGCTCGTCGTTCTGCTTGCGGAACAGCTCGGCGGACTCCTTCTGGCGGCCGAAGACCTTGACCAGGGAGTGGCCGGTGTACATCTCCTCGATGTGCGCGTTGAGCTTGCCGGTGGTCTTCCACTGCTGGACGAACTGGGGCTGCGCCCGCTTGCCGACCTTGGTGGCGACGACCACCGAGACCGGCACCGTGATCAGTGCGACCAGGGCCAGCAGCGGCGAGATGAAGAACATCATCGCCAGCACGCCGAGGATGGTCAGCAGCGAGGCGACGATCTGGGACAGGGTCTGCTGGAGGGTCTGGGCGATGTTGTCGATGTCGTTGGTGGCGCGGGAGAGGACCTCGCCGCGGGGCTGCTTGTCGAAGTAGCGCAGCGGCAGCCGTGCCAGCTTGCCCTCGACCTGCTCGCGCATCCGGAAGACGGTCCGCTGGACGACGAAGGTGGCGATCCGGGCCTGCACGAAGCCGAACAGCGAGGCGCCGACGTAGATCAGGAAGACCCACATCAGCACCACGCCGACGGCGCCGAAGTCGATGCCCTGGCCGGGCACCACCGGCATCGTGCCGAGCATGTCGGCCAGCCCCTTCTCGCCCTGCGCGCGCAGGTGCTCGACGGCCTGGTCCTTGCTGATGCCGCCGGGCAGCTGGCGGCCGACGATGCCTGCCATGATCAGGTCGGTGGCGTGGCCGAGGACCTTGGGGGCCGTCACGGACAGGGCGACGCTGAGCACGCCGAGCACCAGTGCCACCCACATGACCGCCCGGTCGGGCTTCATCTGCCGCAGCAGGCGCAGGCCGGAGCCGCGGAAGTCCATGACCTTCTCGGTGGGCTGGCCGCCCATCATGCGGGCGGGTCCGGCGGCCGGCGCGGGGCCGCGCTGCGGCGGGGCCTTGGGGCTGCTCACGCGGCCTCCTGCTCGGTGAGCTGGGACAGGACGATTTCCCGGTAGGTCTCGTTGTCCGCCATCAGTTCGGCGTGTGTGCCGGTGCCGACCACCCGGCCCTCGTCCAGGACGATGATGCGGTCGGCGCCGCGGATGGTGGAGACGCGCTGGGCGACGATCACGACGGTGGCCCGGCCGGTCTCGCGGGCCAGCGCGGCCCGCAGCGCGGCGTCGGTGGCGTAGTCCAGGGCCGAGAAGGAGTCGTCGAACAGGTAGATCTCCGGCCTGCGGACCAGCGCCCGCGCGATGGCCAGGCGCTGGCGCTGCCCGCCGGAGACGTTGCCGCCGCCCTGCGCGACCGGCGCGTCCAGGCCGCCTTCCATGCGCTCGACGAAGTCGCGGGCCTGCGCGGTCTCCAGCGCGTGCCACAGGTCCTCGTCGGTGGCGTCGGGGTTGCCGTAGCGCAGGTTCGTGGCGACGGTCCCGGAGAAGAGGTAGGGCTTCTGGGGGACCAGGCCGATGGCGGTGGCCAGCGTTTCGGGGGCGAGGGTGCGCACGTCCACGCCGTCCACCAGCACCGCGCCGCCGGTCGCGTCGAACAGTCGGGGCACCAGGCCCAGGAGGGTGGACTTGCCGCTTCCGGTCGAGCCGATGACGGCGGTGGTCTCGCCGGGCCGCGCGGTCAGCGAGATGTCCTTGAGGACCGGCTCCTCGGCGCCGGGGAAGCGGAACTCGACGCCCCGCAGCTCCAGTTCGCCGTGCCGGCGCAGCTCGGTGACCGGTGCCTTCGGCGGGGTGACGCTGGTGTCGGTGGCCAGCACCTCCTGGATGCGCTCGGCGCAGACCTCGGCGCGCGGCAGCATCATCACCATGAACGTCGCCATCATGATCGACATGAGGATGTACATCAGATAGCTCAGGAAGGCGGTCAGCGCGCCGATCTGCATGCCGCCGCTGTCGATGCGGTGGCCGCCGAACCACACGACGGCCACGCTGGAGACGTTCACCACCAGCATGACCAGCGGGAACATCAGCGACATCAGCCGGCCGGCGCGCAGCGACACGTCGTACAGGTCGTGGTTGGCGCCCGTGAAGCGCTCGCGCTCGTAGCCGTCGCGGACGAAGGCGCGGATGACCCGTATGCCGGTGATCTGCTCGCGCAGCACCCGGTTGACGGTGTCGATACGGTCCTGCACCCCGCGGAACAGCGGGCGCATCCGGCGCACGATCAGCGACACGAATACGGCCAGGACCGGGACGATGACCAGGATCAGACCGGACAGCGGCACGTCCTGGTTGAGCGCCATCACCACACCGCCGACGCACATGATGGGCGCCGCCACCATCATCGTGAACGTCATCAGGACCAGCATCTGGACCTGCTGCACGTCGTTGGTGGTCCGGGTGATCAGGGACGGTGCGCCGAACCTGCCCACCTCGCGGGAGGAGAAGGACTGCACCCGGTCGAAGACCGCGGTCCGGATGTCGCGGCCCAGCGCCATGGCCGTCCGGGCACCGAAGTAGACGGCGCCGACGGCGCAGACGATCTGGAGCAGCGTCACGGCGATCATGACGCCGCCGAGGCCGAGGATGCGGCCCATGTCCCCCTTGACGACACCGTCGTCGATGATGTCGGCGTTCAGGGTGGGCAGATAGAGGGTGGCCAGCGTCTGGACGAGCTGGAGGAGCACGATCAGGGATATCGGGCGCATGTGGGGCCGCAGATGCGCCCGCGCCAATCGGACCAACACCTTTCGAGACTATGCGAGCGGCCACCGGCGGCAATCGAATTTCCCCACGCCACTCGAACGGACGAGGAGGTTTTGCCAGAACTTGTCCGGACACCCGCCGGACTTGCCCGGAACGGGGCCCGTCGCGGCGTACGCCATCATGGAGGCCCCTGACGACGCACGACGAACGACGATGAAGAGGCCGCCGTGACAACAACTGGCACCGTGCGCTACTGGGCCGCGGCGAAGGCCGCCGCCGGCACCGCGGAGGAGCCGTACGCGGCGGCGACACTCGCCGAGGCACTGGCCACGGCACGCGAGCGGCACGCCGCGAACCCGGAGTTCGCCCGCGTGCTGCTGCGCTGCTCGTTCCTGGTGGACGGCGACCCGGTCGGCGGCCGCGACCACGCGGCCGTCCGGCTGGCCGAGGGCGGCACCGTCGAGGTCCTGCCGCCGTTCGCGGGAGGATGAGCGAAACCATGAGCGAGAACCAGTCGCAGAATCCGTACGGGTCCTACGACCCGTACCAGGCGCAGGACCAGCAGCGGCAGCCGCAGCAGCCCGCGGCCGACCAGCAGCCCCCGTACGAGGCGCACGGCTCCTACGGGGCCGACGGCGCGTACGGGGCACAGGCGGCGCAGAGCGCGCAGCCGTACGGCGGTTACGACGGCACGTACGGCCAGTCGCCGCAGCAAGGCTACGGACAGCAGCCGCAGCAGCCGTACGGCCACCAGTCATACGGAACCCAGCCCTACGCCCAGCAGCAGCAACCCCAGCAGCAACCCCAGCAACACCCCCAGCAGACCTACGGCAGTTACGGGCAGCCGCAGCAGACCGCCTGGCCCGCGGCGGCCGGACAAGAGCAGCAGACCGGCCAGTACGGACAGCAGGACCGGACCGGTCAGTCCGGCCAGTACGCCACCGGCCCCGACGGGCGGCCCGCCTACGGCCAGGGCCCGGCCGGGACCGCCTCGTACGGACACGACGCCTACGCCGCGGGCGGCGGCCACGACGACCCGCAGACCCAGATCTGGACGGCGCCGACCTGGGACACCAGCGTCCAGCTGCCCGTCATGGGCGCGCCGGAACCGGCGGCGGCACCGGACCCGTCCGCCGCGGAGACCGCGTACCTGCCGAAGATGAGCCCGGCTCCGGCCGCCGCCCGCGACCCGCAGCAGCAGCCCCCGCAGCAGCACCGGGCACAGCCCGGCGGCCGGGCACAGCACCGGGCCGCACCGCCCGCGGCGGAGCCCGAACGGCCCGCGGCCGGTTCCGAGCCCGCGCCCGACCTGTCGCGGCTCGCGCCCAACCAGCGCGCCCGCGCCGAAGGCCGCTCGCCGATCATCCCGCCCGGCCTGCAGCCCGCCGCGCTCACCGCGGCCCTCGCCCTGCTCCTCGCCCTCGCCGCCCCGCTGCCCCGGGCGGCCCTGCTGGTGCCGGTGGTGCTCCTCCAGGCCGTCACCGCCGCGGGCTGGTTCCGTCTCAACGGCATGTGGCCGGCCCGGCAGGGCATCGCGCTCGCCTTCCTCGCGGGCGTGACCACCGACATCGCGCTGCTGGCCACCGAGCGCGACCAGGCGCCCGTGGTCGCCATCGGCACCCTCGGCGTCTGGTGCCTGTTCATCCTGATCCTCCAGCTGCGCAACCGCAGCAGCGCGGACGAACGGATGTACGCGCTGACCGCCGGCCTCACCTCCACCGCCCTCGCGGTGCTGGCCGCGGGGCAGCTGGCCGCCGCGGCGAACGCGGTGACCGTGGGCTGCGTCGCGGTCGCCGTGGCCACCCTCGCCCGCGCGCTGCCGCTGCCGGGAGCCGCCTCGCTCGTCGTGGCCCTGCTCGGCGGCGCGGGCGCGGGCATCGCGGCGGGCCAGCTCACCGGCCTGGGCGCGTCCGGCGCCCTGCTCGGCCTGGCCGCGGGCGGCTGCGCCCTGATCGGCCTCCGCGTGGCCAGCTACGACTACCCGTCCCGCTTCGTCCACCTGACCGCGGGCGTGGCCCTGCCGCTGGCGCTGGCGGCCCCGGCGATCTACGTACTGGGGCGGGCGCTGGTCTGATCCCCGCTCTCCGGCGGGCCCGGCGTCAGCCCGGGCCCGCCCGGCACGCCCGTGCCAAAGGGCACCAAAAGCACCGCCCCCCGCGGTCCGGTTAGGCTCACACGCAACAGACCGGGGGTCTGAACCGGAACAACCGGGCCGATATCGGCCCCACGCCTGGGGGTAGTGGTTCGATGCGCGCACTGCGAGTGCTGCTGGTGATCGTCGTGATACTCGGCGGCCTGTTCGTGGCCGCCGACCGCGTGGCGGTGAACATCGCCGAGGACAAGGCCGCTGACAAGATCCGCAGCAGCCAGGGCCTGGACCGTACGCCGGAGGTGTCCATCACCGGCTTCCCGTTCCTGACGCAGGTCGCGGGCCGCAGCCTGGACCGGGTGGACGCCAGGATCGACGGTCTGAACGCCACCGCCGAGGGTCACACGCTGCGCATCCAGGAGCTGTCGGCACAGTTCCACGACGTCAAGCTGACCAGCGACTACACCTCGATCGAGAGCGCCGCGAGCGCCACCGGCGAGGCCCGCATCTCGTACGCCGACCTGACCACCGCCTCGGGCAAGAACGTCACGGTGAGCTACGGCGGCGAGAAGGACGGCCGGAGCCAGGTGAAGATCTCCCCGAACCTGCCGGACCTGCCGATGCTGAACTCGCTGGAGGTCACCGGCTCGGTGAGCGTCGTCAACGGCGACACCGTGCGGCTGCGCGCCGACAAGCTCCCGGCCCTGTGCTCGCAGCTGTCCGCCTGCCGTGACCAGGTCCGCGCGCAGACCGACCACGAGTGGAAGCTGAACCGGCTGCCCGGCGGCCTGAAGCTGGACAAGGTCGTCACGACGCGGGACGGCATCTCCCTCGCGGCCAGCGGCCAGAACGTCAAGATCTCCGGCTGACCCTCCCGCCGCCCGGCCGGGGCACCCCCACCCCCGGCCGGCAACGGCGCGAATCACCACGAACCACCCGTTCGTCCATGCACTGAGACACCCCGTCCCGCACGCCAGACCACACCGGCGCGCGGGCTCCGGCGATACGCCCCGCAGCCCGCCCCCACTCCCCACGCGTACCGCCATACGGACCAAGTCGTCTCAACATCCGACACACCGGTGACACGCCCGGCCGCCCCTCCCTACGATCGGTCGCATGCAGAGCTCTCTGAGCGGTCTCCGGTCGCGGGGACAGGCGAATCTCACGAAGCGGCGGGCAGTCGATCTGTGCCGCGTCGCCGCCATGCTCTGTCGCACTGCCTGACGGGCGGTCTCTCCCCCGTCCTCCGCCCGGCCCCTGAGGCCATCCCTGCCACTGCCCCACGCAGCGCCGCGTTCCCCGCCCGCAGCGTGCACCGGCGTACGCGTGCCCCGTAACTGCCCCGGAGGAGAACAACATGAGCCGTAGCGACGTCCTGGTCGACGCCGACTGGGTCGAGGCCCACATCGACGACCCGAAGGTGGTCGTCGTCGAGGTGGACGAGGACACCTCGGCCTACGACAAGAACCACATCAAGAACGCCGTCCGCATCGACTGGCAGAAGGACCTCCAGGACCCGGTGCGCCGCGACTTCATCGACCAGGCGGGCTTCGAGAAGCTGCTCTCCGCGAAGGGCATCGCCAACGACGACACCGTCGTCCTCTACGGCGGCAACAACAACTGGTTCGCCTCCTACGCGTACTGGTACTTCAAGCTCTACGGCCACGACGCCGTCAAGCTGCTCGACGGCGGCCGCAAGAAGTGGGAGCTGGACTCCCGCGACCTGGTCGACGGCTCGCAGGTGCCGAACCGCCCGGCGACCGGCTACAAGGCGAAGGCCCAGGACACCTCCATCCGCGCCTTCCGTGACGACGTCGTCGCCGCGATCGGCGACCTGAACCTGGTCGACGTGCGCTCCCCCGACGAGTTCAGCGGCAAGCTGCTCGCCCCGGCGCACCTCCCGCAGGAGCAGTCGCAGCGCCCCGGCCACGTGCCCAGCGCCCGCAACATCCCGTGGTCGAAGAACGCCAACGACGACGGCACCTTCAAGTCGGACGACGAGCTCAAGGCCCTCTACGAGGCCGAGGACGTGGACCTGGCGAAGGACACCATCGCCTACTGCCGCATCGGCGAGCGCTCGGCGCTCACCTGGTTCGTGCTGCACGAGCTGCTCGGCCAGACCAACGTCAAGAACTACGACGGTTCCTGGACCGAGTACGGCTCGCTGGTCGGCGTGCCGATCGAGCTCGGCGCCGCGAAGTAGGCGCACCGCCGCGGCACCGCCACAACACCGCCGCAGTACCGCCTCCCCGTTTCCCCCTAGCCACCAAGGAAGTACCGACATGTGTGGAGCACAGGCCGGCGGCCCGGACGCTTCGACCGTCAAGCCGGGCGAGACCACCATCCAGGGCAGCGTGACCCGCGACGGCCAGCCCGTCACCGGTTACGTGCGCCTGCTGGACAGCACCGGCGAGTTCACCGCGGAGGTCCCCACCTCGGCGACCGGACAGTTCCGCTTCTACGCGGCGGAGGGCACCTGGACGCTGCGCGCCCTCGTTCCCGGCGCGACCGCGGACCGTACCGTCGTCGCCCAGCACGGTGGCCTCGCGGAGGTCGCCATCGCCGTCTGACGACGGCCGACGATACGTACACACGTACGGCCGACGGGCCGCACCCCAGGGGGTTGGACGCCTTGGCCGGGGTGCGGCCCGCCGCGCTTCCCAGGCGCCCCGGCCGGATCTACGGTGGAACCATGTCCGCGCATCAGCGTCCGCCCGCGCAGCGCCGGCACCGCCGGTACTTCGTCCTGATGGGCGTGTGCATCGCCCTGTTCGTCCTGGCGTGGGGTGTCGTACGGCTGTGGTCCGTCCCGGCGGCCGTGGCGATGTGCGTGGTCGCCATGGTCATCCCGCCGTTCGCGGCGATCATCGGCAACCGCCGGGAGCCGGGTGAGCGCTGGTGGGACGAGTCGGGCGACCCGGAGTCGGACCGGTGGTGGCGCGAGATCGACGACCACGGCCCCGGCCGCCGCGACGACCGCGGCCCGGACCGCCGCTGAGCCGCGCCCCGGCGGCCGCGCTTCTGACGGACGCGCTCAGTAGACGAGCGCCTGCACCCCGTCCGGCATGACCTCGCTCACGAAGACCTGCGCCCCGGCGATCCGGGCGCCCTCGATGAGGTCCTTCTCCTCGATGTCCCGGCGGGCCGCGCACTGCGTGCAGACGGTGATCGTGCCGCCGCCCGCCGTGATCGAGTCCATCAGGTCCGGCAGCGGCGCCGCGTGCGGGAGCTCGAACTCCGCCGCGCGCCCCGGCAGCGCGAACCACGCGGACTCCCCGGTCAGCCACAGGGACACATGCACCCCGCTGGCCACGGCCACCGCCGCCACGGTGAACGCCTGCGAGCACCGCTCGGGGGCGTCCGCCCCCGCCGTCACCTTGATCACCAGCTTCTTCGCCATACGGCCACTCTAGGCGCGCGGCGGACCTCACAGCGCTGCTCCCGGCCACGGCGACTAGACTCGCTTCCGGTCCGTAACACCTCACTCCGTCCGAGGAGCGCGCTCGTGCTTGAGGCAGTCTTCACCACCCTGCTCGTCCTGGTCGCCGTAGGCGTCGTCGCCTTCGCCGGGCTGACCTGGAAGAAGCTGTACCAGGGCCAGCGCTAGAGACCCAGAACCTTCCCCCGACACAGATCGCCTGAGCTGATGATCGAGATCCCGTCCGACCTGAACCCGGCCCTCGTGCCCCTCGCCTTCCTGCTCGGCAACTGGGAGGGCGCGGGCGTCGCCGACTTCCCCGGTGCCGAGAAGTGCAACTTCGGCCAGGAGGTCACCTTCACGCACGACGGCCGTGACTTCCTCGAATACACCTCGCACAGCTGGGTGCTCGACGGCGAGGGCAAGAAGGTCGCTCCGCTGGAGACCGAGTCCGGCTACTGGCGCATCGACAAGGACCGCAAGGTCGAGATCGTGATGATCCGCGACGGCGGTGTCGCCGAGGTCTGGTACGGCGAGCTGGCCGACCAGAAGCCGCAGATCGACCTGGCCACGGACGCCGTCGCGCGGACCGCCGCCGCCGGCCCGTACACCGGCGGCAAGCGCCTGTACGGCTATGTGAACAGCGACCTGATGTGGGTCGGCGAGAAGGCCACCCCCGAGGTGCCGCTGCGCCCGTACATGTCCGCGCACCTGAAGAAGGTCGTCGACCCGCGCGAGTGGGCCAAGGACATCAAGGACCTGCCGGACGACGGCATCGCCTTCTTCAAGTAGACACGTTCTTCACGTAGACACGTCCTTCACGTAGATACGATCTTCACGTAGACAAGCCGACCTGCACAGGTCGCAGAGCGCCCCGCGGGGGAAGTCCGGTGAGAGTCCGGCGCTGACCCGCAACGGTGTGCGGAACATCCGTTCCGCCAGCCCGATCACCCGCGGGGGCGCCCGTTCCTGAACAACTCGCCGTGGACTGCGAGGGGACTCCGCCGCCGGCCTCGCGCCACGCGCCGTCACCCCTGACCGTACGGACGCGGCCCGAGCCGAAGGCGTACGTCCCTTGACCGCCTCCGCACGCACCGCCGAACCCGCCCCCGCGGACCAGGCCGGCGCCCGGCCGCGTACCGGCGCGCCGGTACCCACCGTGCCGCTGGTCGCCGGACTCGCGCTGGCCCTGCTCGCCTCGGTGGTGTGCGGCGTCGGCCTGGGCGCCTCCGGCGTCGGGTGGGGCGAGGTGCTGCACCACCTCGGCGCCGGACTGAGCGGCGGCACCATCACGCCCGACGAGGTCTCCGCCTACACCATCGTGTGGGAGCTGCGCTTCCCGCGCGCGGTCCTGGCCGCCGTCGTCGGCGCCGGGCTCTCCGCCATCGGCGTCGCCGTGCAGGCCCTGGTACGCAACGCCCTCGCCGACCCCTTCGTGCTCGGCATCTCCTCCGGCGCCGCGGTCGGCGCCAACGCCGTCCTGCTCTTCGGAGCGCTCACCGCGCTCGGCGTCTGGGCCCTGTCCGCCGCCGCCTTCGGCTCGGCGCTGCTGGCCATGACCCTGGTGTACGCGGCGGCCCGCAGCGCCCACGGGCTGACCCCGCTGCGCCTGGTCCTGACCGGCTCCGCGATGTACTACGGCTTCTCCGCCCTCTCCACCCTGATGGTCTTCGCCGCCGACCGGGGCGAGGCGGCGCGCAACGCCATGATGTGGCTGCTCGGCAGCCTCAGCGGGGCGGGCTGGGGCTCGCTGCCCGTCGCCGCTGCGGCGGTGGCCGCCGCGCTGCTGTACCTGATGCTCTCCGCGGGCCGCCTCGACGCGCTCGCCATGGGCGACGAGTCGGCCGCCGCCCTCGGCGTGGACCCCGGGCGGCTGCGCCGGGAGCTGTTCGCGGTCACCGCGGCCGTCACCGGCGCGGTGGTCGCGGTCAGCGGGGCGATCGGCTTCGTCGGGCTGATGGTGCCGCACGTGACCCGGATGCTGGTGGGCGCCGGCCACCGCCGGGTGCTGGCCGTGGCGCCGCTGCTGGGCGCGGTGCTGATGGTGTGGGTGGACATCCTGTCCCGGGTGCTGCTGGCGCCCGTCGAACTGCCGGTGGGAGTGATCACCGCCGTCATCGGCGTGCCGGCCTTCGTCCTGCTGATGCGGCGCCGCGGCTACACCTTCGGAGGCGGTTCCTGATGCGTATCGACATCGACGCGGTGTCCGTGGACGTGGCCGGGACCCGGCTCGTGCACGACATCACCCTGCACGCCGGCAGCGGCCGGGTCGTCGGGCTGGTCGGGCCCAACGGCAGCGGCAAGTCCACCCTGCTGCGCTGCGCCTACCGCGCGCTGCGCCCGGCCGTCGGAACGGTGCGGCTGGACGGCACCGACCTGCACGCCATGGGCGTACGCGAAGGGGCCCGCCGGCTGGCCGCGCTGCCCCAGGAGTCGGCGACCGAGTTCGGCTTCACGGCCGCCGAGGTCGTCGGGATGGGGCGGCTGCCGCACCAGCGCGGGACGGGGCGGCCGAGCGCGGCGGACCTTCGCGTGTGTGAGGACGCGCTCGCCCGGACCGGCGCCGCGCACCTCGCCGGACGCGCCTTCCTGAGCCTGTCCGGCGGCGAGAAGCAGCGCGTCCTGATCGCCCGCGCGCTGGCCCAGGAGCCGCGGGTACTCGTGCTGGACGAGCCGACGAACCACCTCGACATCGCGCAGCAGCTGGAGCTGCTGGCGCTGGTGCGCGACAGCGGGCTGACGGTGCTGACCGCGCTGCACGACCTGAACCTGGCCGCCGGGCACTGCGACGAGCTGTACGTCATCTCCGGCGGGCGCATCGTCGCCTCCGGCGCGCCGCACGACGTACTGGCCCCGGAGCTGCTCGCCGAGGTGTTCGGGGTGCGCGCGCACCGCGTACCGCACCCGGAAACCGGCGCCGTACAGCTGCTGTTCGACCGCCTGCCCGCCCGCACCGGCCAGCCGGCCGTCTCGTGACATCCCCCCTGAGGACCCCCATGCGCACCCGCCACCGCTCCGCCGCCCTGCTCACCGCCCTCGCACTCGCCGCGCTCACCGGCTGCGGCGCGCACGTGGCCGAGGACGGGAAGGGGGACGCCGCCAAGGCGTCCGGGTCCGGGCGCTACCCGGTCACGATCGAGAACTGCGGTACGAAGACGACGTACGACAAGGCGCCGCGGCGCGTGGTCACCAACGACGTCGGGATCGCGGACATCATGTTCGCGCTCGGGCTGGAGGACCACATGGCCGGGTACGTCATGCCGGCGTACCGGGGCAGGATCGACGCCGTCGCCTGGAAGGACGCGTACGGCAAGGTGCCCTGGCTCTCCAAGAAGGCGATCACCAAGGAGATCGCCCTGGACGCCAGGGCCGACCTGGTCTTCGCGGGCTGGAACTACGGCTTCGGCGAGGACAGCGACGTCACCCCCGCCTCCCTGAAGAAGCTCGGCATCGGCAGCTACGTCCTGACCGAGTCGTGCCGCAACGGGACCGACGGCGGCCAGGGCAGCGCCCGCGGCGTGATGCCGCCGCTGGACGCGCTGTACACCGACCTGAAGACGCTGGGGAAGATCTTCGACGTCGAGGACCGGGCGGACGCGCTGATCGCCACGTACCGCAAGCAGGTGGCCGACGCGCAGGCCAAGGCGCCGAAGGACGGCGAACGGCCCTCCGTCTTCCTCTACGACGGCGGCCAGGACAAGCCGCTGACCTCCGGCCGCTTCGCCGGGCCGCACGACATCATCACCAAGGCCGGCGGCGACCACGTCATGAAGGACCTCAAGGACACCTGGACCACGGTGGGGTGGGAGACGGTGGTCGAGCGCGACCCCGACGTGATCGTCATCAACGACTACGGCACGCCGACCGCCGAACAGAAGAAGTCTTTCCTGAAGTCGTACGCGCCGCTGAAGAACGTCTCGGCGGTCAAGAACAACCGCATCTACGTCATGGATTACGCCGATCTGGTGGAGAGCCCGCGCAACCCGGCGGCCGTCACCGCGCTGTCCGGCTACCTGCGGGACGTACGCGGCCACTGAGCGCGCTCCTACACTGGGGGCGTGGTGAGCAGCGACTGGCAGAGCGACCTCCGTAAACGCGGGTACCGGCTGACCCCGCAGCGCCAGCTCGTGCTGGAGGCTGTGGACAAGCTCGAACACGCCACCCCCGACGACATCCTCACCGAGGTGCGCAAGACGGCGGGCGGCGTCAACATCTCCACCGTCTACCGGACGCTGGAGCTGCTGGAGGAGCTGAGCCTGGTCAGCCATGCCCACCTCGGGCACGGCGCGCCCACGTACCACCTCGCCGACCGGCACCACCACATCCACCTGGTGTGCCGGGACTGCACGGAAGTGATCGAGGCCGATCTGGCGGTGGCCGAACCGTTCACGACGACGCTGCGGGAAACGTTCGGCTTCGACACGGACCTGAAGCACTTCGCGATCTTCGGGCGCTGTGCGGCGTGCACCGCCAAGTGCGCGGCGCCGAAGCCCGGGTCCGGAGCGTAGGTCACCACCACGCCGGTCGTAGGCTGGGGGTATGCCGCGCCAACGTGAAGCCAGTCCGCTGCTGTCGCTGCCGGGTGCCGTTCCGGCCGAGGCCCCCGACGAAGGGGTCGCCGCACACTACGGCGACCTGTTCCGGGAGCAACGCACCCTCGCCGACGGCCGCGGTCTCGTCGACCTCTCGCACCGCGGTGTGGTCACCGTCAGCGGCCCGGAGCGGCTGAGCTGGCTGCACCTGCTGCTGACGCAGCACGTCACCGACCTCGCGCCGGGCCACGCCACCGAGGCGCTGATCCTCTCCGCCAACGGCCACATCGAGCACGCCCTCTACCTCGTCGACGACGGCGAGACGACCTGGCTGCACACCGAGCCGGGCAACGAGGAGGCGCTGATCGCCTACCTGGAGAGCATGAAATTCTTCTACCGCGTCGAGGTCGCCGACCGTACGGACGATTACGCGGTCGTCCACCTGCCGGCCGGCTCCATCGCCGAGACGCCGAAGGACGCGGTCGTCCGGGAGACCCCGCACGGCCGGGACGTCTTCCTGCCCCGGGGCGACCTGGAGGCCTTCGCCGCGGCCAACGGGCCGGCCGTCGGCACCCTGGCCCTGGAGGCCCTGCGCGTCGAGGCGCACCGGCCGCGGCTGGGCATGGAGACCGACCACCGCACCATCCCGCACGAGCTGGGGTGGCTCGGCACCGCCGTGCACCTCCAGAAGGGCTGCTACCGCGGCCAGGAGACCGTGGCCCGCGTCCACAACCTGGGGAAGCCGCCGCGCCGCCTGGTCTTCCTCCACCTGGACGGCAGCGAGGTGCACCTGCCGCCGCACGGCGCGCCCGTACGCCTCGCCGCGGACGGCGCCGAAGGCCGCCAGCTCGGCTTCATCACCACCTCGGCCCGCCACCACGAGCTGGGCCCCATCGCGCTGGCCCTCGTCAAGCGCAACGTCCCCGTCGACGCGGAGCTCCTCGCGGAGAGCACCGCGGCGGCCCAGGAGGTCGTGGTCGAGCCGTAGGAGCCGGACCGGCCCGTACCCGGCTGACCCGGGCCGCGGGCCGGTGCCCGCGGCTCACACCTCCAGGAGCACCGTGAACGGGCCGTCGTTCGTCAGCGTCACCTTCATGTCCGCGCCGAAGCGGCCCGTGCCGACCTCGGCGCCCAGCGCGCGCAGCTGATGGACGACCTCGTCGACGAGAGGTTCGGCCACCGGGCCGGGGGCCGCGGCGTTCCAGGTGGGCCGACGGCCCTTGCGGGCGTCACCGTAGAGAGTGAACTGGCTGATGACCAGCAGGCCCGCACCCGTGTCCGAGCAGGACTTCTCGCCGTCCAGGATGCGCACCGACCACAGCTTGCGGGCGAGCTGCGCCGCCTTCGCCGGAGTGTCGTCGTGCGTCACCCCGACCAGCACGCACAGCCCCTCACCGACGATCTCCCCGACCGTCTCGCCGTCCACCACGACGCGTGCGCCGTCGACCCTCTGCACCACAGCTCGCATACCGCCCATGATGCACGGCACGCCCGGGACTCCGACAGCCGTACCTCCCCGGGGCCGTTCGGGTGCCATGGCCATGGCTGGCCCTGCGGGGGGCCCGCCCGCAGTGGCACGATGCGTGCACGCGGTGCGTCGCGCGGACACCCTGCCCGTGCGACCGCACCGGACGAGGGGACGGAACCACTCATGAGCACTGCCGGTCCCGGGCGCACTCCCGGTCCCGTACCGATCGCCCGTACGGCGCCGACGCCGGCCCGTACGACCACGCAGGCCCCGGCACCCGCCGGGCCCGCCCGCACGGAGGACGGTCCCATGTTCCAGGCAGGCACGGCACCGCACCGGGCCCCGCTGCAACGCGACCGCTTCCGCCCGGTCCCACGGCCCGACCTGCACCTGCTGACCCTGCCCGACCTGCGCGTACTGCGCCGCGAAGCCCAGCAGGAGGAGGCCGACCTGAGCTATGTGCGGCGGCTGCTGCAAGGCCGGATCGACATCCTGCGCGCCGAGAGCACCCGCCGTACGGCCCCGCACTCCCCCCTGCTGGACCGCCTCCCCGAGATCCTCACCGACGGGCCGTCGCAGCACCGCTCCTCGGCCCGCCACGTGACGCTCGGCATGCCGCACAGCGAGGAGTACCGCCAGCTGGCGGAGCAGATGCTCGGCGAGGTGGAGCTGTCGGACCTCACGGCCCGTACGGACCAGGAGCTGCACGACGCGATGGGCCGCCTGGTCCGCTACGAGCAGCAAGTCTCCCGGCGGCGCCAGACCCTCCAGCGGACCGCCGACGATTGCAGTGCGGAGATCGCCCGCAGGTACCGTGAAGGCGAAGCACAAGTAGACGACCTGCTCTCCTGACCCGGCTGCCGCGCGGCCGCGGGGGGACTGCGGGCCCCTTTCCGGAAGGCCGCCGATGAGCTCCACCACCGTTACCGACGGGCCCGCCCCTGCCGGTATATCCCCCGTCCTCGCCGAAGTCGTGCGTTCGGGCTTCGTCGAGGGCCGGCACCGCGGATCGCTGGTGGTGCTGGCGGCGGACGGCAGCGTGGAGACCACGCTCGGCGACGTGGCCTCCCCGGTCTTCCCGCGCTCGGCCAACAAGCCGATGCAGGCCGCCGCCATCCTGCGGGCGGGCCTGGACCTGTCGGGCGAGCGGCTGGCGCTGGCCGCCGCGAGCCACTCCGGCGAGAGCTTCCACCTCGACCTCGTCCAGAAGATGCTCAGCGAGCACGGCCTGTCCGCCGGACTGCTGCAGACCCCGGCGGACCTGCCGCTGGACCCGGCGGAGGCGGAGACGTACCTGGCGTCCGGGCGGGTGCGCGACCCCCTGACGATGAACTGCTCCGGCAAGCACACCGCCATGCTGGCCGCCTGCGCCGCCAACGGCTGGCCGCTGGACACCTACCTCCACCCGGACCACCCGCTCCAGCAGCTCGCCCTGGAGGCGGTGCGCTCCGCGAGCGGCGAGCGCGTCGAGCACATCGGCACGGACGGCTGCGGCGCGCCGCTGATGGCCATCTCCCTGACCGGTCTGGCCCGCTCGTTCCGGCACTTCGTGCTGGCCGGTGCCGGTACGCCGGAGCGGCGCGTGGCCGACGCGATGCGCGCGCACCCGGAGTACGTGGCCGGTACCCGCCGCCCCGACACCTGGCTGATGCGGGCGCTGCCCGGCGTGCTGTCCAAGATGGGCGCGGAGGCCGTGCAGGCGGTGGCGCTGCCGGACGGGCGGGCGCTGGCGTTCAAGGTGGAGGACGGCGCCACCCGCACGCTCGGGCCGATACTCGGCCGGGTGCTGCGGCTGATGGGTGTGGAATCGCCGGTGCTGGACCGGATCGGGGAGGCGCCGCTGCTGGGCGGCGCCGAGCGCGTCGGGGAGATCCGCGCGGCGTTCTGAGGCGGTGCGGCGCCCGGACTCCCGGGCGCCCGGCCCCCCGATATTCCCGCGACGCCGGGCCGGGACCTTGCCTACCGTACGCACATGGGCATCGAGGTGCGTACGGTCGGCGACGCGGACATCCCCGACTGGATGCGGGCCATGAAGGCGGGCTTCCTGCTGCCGCCGTCGGAGATATCCGACGAGGAGATCGAGCACCGCCGCGGCCACTACGACCCGGACCGCACCCAGGGCGCGTACGACAACGGCCGCTGGGTCGCCACCTTCCGCAGCTTCCCGCAGGAACTGACCGTCGTCGGCGGCGCGTGGGTGCCCGCCGACGCCGTCACGTCCGTCACGGTCTCCCCCACCCACCGGCGGCGCGGCCTGCTCAGCCGGATGATGGCGAACGACCTGCGGGCCGCCAAGGAGCGCGGGGACGCCGTCGCCACACTGATCGCCGCGGAGTGCCCGATCTACGGGCGGTACGGCTTCGGTCCGGCCACCTGGTGCACCGAGTGGCACATCGACGTGGCGCGCGCCGCGCTGGACCCGCGCCACGCGGGCCCGGACGACGGCGGCCGGATCGACTTCGCCGACGCCGCCGAGGTGCGCGAGACCGGCCCGGCGCTGCACGACCGGTTCCGCGCCGGGCAGCCCGGCGCGATCGACCTGTCCGGCGCCTGGTGGCAGACCCACACCGGTGCCGTCCCGCTCCCGCGCCATCCCGCCAGGGACCGCTTCCACGTCATCCACCGGTCCGCGTCCGGCGAGGCCCAGGGCCTGGCCACGTACCGGGCGGACGACGTGTGGGAGCACAAGCTGCCGCAGAACACCGTCACCGTCGACCGTCTGACCGCGACCACTCCGGCCGCCGAACGGGCCCTGTGGCGGTTCCTGTGCTCGATCGACTGGGCCCTGCACATCAGGACGGGGACGCGCGGGCCCGACGACCTGCTGCCGTACCACCTCGGCGACCCGCGCGCCGCCCGCATCGTGCAGCACGCCGACTACCTGTGGATCCGGCCGCTGGACGTCCCCCGGCTGCTGGAGGCCCGTACGTATCCGGTGAGCGGCTCCCTCGTCCTGGAGGTCCGGGACGGGGCGGAACTGGCCGGCGGGCGGTTCCTGCTGGAGGCCGGTCCGGCGGGCGCGACCTGTACGCGTACCGGCCGCAGCGCGGAACTCACCCTGGACGTCGGCGCCTTCGCGGCGCTCTACCTGGGCGACGAGTCCGCGGCGCGGCTGGCCGCCCTCGGCCGCGTCGACGAGGAGCGGCCGGGCGCCCTGGCCACCGCCGACCTCCTGCTGCACACGGCACGCCGCCCGTGGTGCCCGGACCTCTTCTGACGCGCCGCCGGGCGGGGCCGCGGAGCGCGCCGGGGGCCGCACCGCAGGTGTGCTGAATAAGGTGGCGGGGACAAGTAAAGGCCCAGGCGGGAGTTGCAGGACACCGCCCCCACCACCAGAGCAGGAGGCCGGCGACCATGAGTGACGCGAACACGGAGCCGCAGGGTCCCGACACGACCGAGCACGCGCACGACCCCGAGGTGCTGCAGCTCGCGGCCAAGGTCTTCGATCTGGCGCGGCACGGCGACACCAGCACCCTCGCCGCGTACGTGGACGCCGGGGTGCCCGCCAACCTCACCAACGACAAGGGCGACACCCTGGTGATGCTCGCCGCCTACCACGGCCACGCCGACACGGTCGCGGCCCTGCTCAAACGCGGCGGCGACCCCGACCGCACCAACGACCGGGGGCAGACGCCGCTGGCCGGCGCCGTCTTCAAGGGCGAGGACGCCGTCGTACGGCTGCTGGTCGCGCATGGCGCCGACCCGGCCGCGGGGACCCCGTCGGCGGTGGACACGGCCCGGATGTTCCAGAAGACGGACCTGCTCACGCTCTTCGGGGCGGAGTGACGCGGGGCGGCCGGTGAGCGGCTGAAGGGGCGTCCGGGCAGCGGGGCCCGGCGGGTGCGGAGCGCCGGGGCGGCGCCCGGTCCGGTGTGATCCCTGGGCCAGGCATTGACATGAACTTTGGTTGAGGTTTTAGCGTCTGGTTCCGGAGCCGGCACCCGGCTCCGCCCCACCGCTTCCAGGAGGACCCGCCATGCCCGAGCGCCCCTTCACCCTCGCCGTCATCGTCGGCAGCACCCGCGAGGGCCGCTTCGCGCCCGTCGTCGCGAACTGGTTCACCGGACACGCCGGCCGCCGCGCGGACGTCGTCACCGACGTGATCGACCTCGACGAGATCCGCCCGTACGAACTGCGGTACGGCAGCGAGGAGATGACGGCCTACGCCAAGCGCGTCGGCGCGGCGGACGCCTTCGTCGTCATCACCCCCGAGTACAACCACTCCTTCCCCGCCCCGCTCAAGCACGCCGTGGACCTGCTGCACGAGGAGTGGCAGGCCAAGCCGGTCGGCTTCGTGTCATACGGCGGGATCTCCGGCGGCCTGCGCGCCGTCGAACAACTACGGCTCGTGTTCGCCGAGTTGCACGCGACGACCGTGCGCGAAACGGTCAGCTTTCCGATGGCCGGGCGCCTCTTCGACGACGAGGGGCGGCTGCGCGAACCCCTGGACGCCGACCAGGCCGCCACCGCACTGCTGGACCAGCTGGCCTGGTGGGCCCAGGCGCTGCGCGAGGCACGGGAGGCCCGCCCGTACGGGGGCTGAGCCCCTGAGGGCCTCCCGGCCCCGGCCCTTCCCGCGTGAGGCACGGTCCCGTACGGGGGTCGGGCGCGTGCCTCACGTCGCGCGCGGACGCGGACCGTCCGCGCATCCGGCGGTCAGACCCGCTCCTCGGCGGCCCCGCTCCGCTCACTCCCGGTCCGGAATCCAGGCACCGTGGAACCCGACCGGCACCCGCACCGGCAGGTGCACCCGCGCGACCGGCTCGCCCGTGAAGTCCTGGGCCGCGAGGATGACGAGGTCCGTGGCGTCGCGCTCCGGGTTGTAGACGTACGCCAGCAGCCAGCCGTCGTCCTCGGCGGTGTCCGGACCGGCGGGCACGAACACGGCCTCCCCCACGCCGCCCTGCGGCGAGAAGCGGCGCACCTCGCTGGTGCCGCGCTCCAGGTCGTACTTCACCAGGCCGACGCCCACCCGCTCTATGCCGGGAAACCGCGCCACCCGTACGTCCGCGTCCCCGGACTCCAGCACCGCGTACCCGTACCGGTGCGGCAGCGTGAGCCGCCGCGGGTCGGCCCGGGGCAGCTCCACCGGACGGTCGTCCACCCGCTCACGCCGCACCCGGCCCGCCCGGAGGTCGACCGTCCAGCGTTCCAGCGCGGGCGACGACCCGTCCGGGCCCGTACGCCCCTTCGCGAACAGCCGCTCGTAGCGCACGAGATGCACGACCAGCAGACCGCTGCCGTCCTCCGTCTCGTACGCGTTCATCGGATGGAAGACGAAGCACGGGTCGAGCTCCAGCCACCGCACGTCCGACGCCTGCCCCTCCCGCGGCAGCACGCCCAGCCGGGCCGGCCGGTCCGGCTCCCACACGTACGGGAAGGACGGGCCGATCCCCACACCGCCCGGGTTGAAGACCACCGGCAGGTCGTACAGCAGCACATGCCGCCCGGTCAGCGAGAAGTCGTGCATCATCGGCCGCCCGTCGACGGGGACGTCCACGCGCCGCCGGATACGGCCGTCCGTCCCGGCGACCAGGTACTGCACGTACGGCCAGGCCCAGCAGTACGCCACGCAGTGCAGTTCGTCGGTGTCCGGGTCGATGGTGGTGTGCGCGGCGAGCCCGCCCGGCAGGGTGCCGGCGAAGTCGAAGGGCCCCACCGTGTCCAGCTCGCCGTCCAGCTCGTACGGCAGCGCGCCGCCCTCGACCAGCGCGAGGACACGCCCGGCGAAGCGCGTGACGTGCGTGTTCGGGGCGAAGTCCATGTCCAGGTGGCGCGGCCCGTGCAGGATCTTCTCCCCCAGGCGCAACGCCATCGCGTCGGACCGCACCCAGCGGTTGCGGTACCACTCGGCCCGGCCGCCGCTCAGCCGCACGCCGTGCAGCATCCCGTCGCCGCTGAACCAGTGGTACGCCGCCGGGTCCTCGACCCCCAGCGGATTGGGCCCGTTGCGCACATAGCGCCCTTCCAGCTCCTCCGGAATCCGGCCGGTAACGGCCATGTCGTACGCGGTGGTCTCCTCCCGCACCGGAGCGAACAGCCCTCGCATATAGGGATTTCCGGCACCCGCCATCGCCGCCCGCCTTCCCGGCTCCGCCCCGCGGTGACCCCCCGGCCACCACCTCCCGCGGCAGTACCCCGCTCCCACCCTCCAGCCACGGCACCGCCACGTCGAGACCGGCGACGGCCCGGCAGGCGCGAAGACCATCGCCGCGCGCCCCCTCCCGGAGCCCCGGCCTGCGGCGCCGCGCCTGCCCCCGCTGCCCGCTTCGGGTAAGGTGACCAGCCCACACGGTGGACGAACAAGGAGGTGAGACCCATTACCGCTGTCCAGGCTGGGTGCTCTCACCCCACGGCTGTACGGTCCCTCCGAGGCAGGTGACCGCGAGAGCGCCCTTCGGCACCCCGAAAGGCCCGAACGCGCATGTCACTTCCCTTGCCTTCCCCTTCTTCCTCCCCCGCTTCCGCTCCTTCGCCCGCCCTCCCCGGGCTCGTCGCCCGGCTCCGCGCGGCCGGCTGCGTCTTCGCCGAGGACGAGGCCCGGCTCCTCGCCTCCACGGCCCGCACCCCGGCGGGACTCGCCGCCATGACGGACCGCCGCATCGCCGGGCAGCCCCTTGAACACGTCCTGGGTTGGGCCGAGTTCGCTGGCCTCCGGATCGCCGTCGACCCCGGCGTGTTCGTCCCCCGGCGCCGCACCGAATTCCTCGCCGGACAGGCCGCCGCGCTCGCCCGCGCCCACGCAGCGGCCGGGCAACGGCCCGTCGTCGTCGACCTGTGCTGCGGTACGGGGGCGGTCGGCGCGGCGCTCGCCGCGGCCATGAGCGGCGCCGCGAACGTGGGCGGCGCCGCGGCCGGAACCCCGGCCGCCGCACCGCCCGCGTCCCCGCCCTCAACGCCCCCGCCCCCGATCGAACTCCACGCCGCCGACATCGAACCCGCCGCCGTACGGTGCGCCCGCCGCAACATCCCGCCCGCCACAGGCCAGGTCCACGAGGGCGACCTCTACGCCCCGCTGCCGCCCGCCCTGCGCGGACGCGTCGACATCCTCGTCGTCAACGCCCCCTACGTACCCACCGACGCGATCGGCCTGCTGCCGCCCGAAGCGCGCGACCACGAACCCCGCCTGGCGCTCGACGGCGGCGCGGACGGCCTCGACGTCCAGCGCCGGGTCGCCGCCGAGGCACTGCCGTGGCTCGCCCCCGGCGGCCACCTCCTGATCGAGACCAGCGAACGCCAGGCCCCCCACACCCTCGCGGCCTTCCGCCGCAACGGCCTCGCCGCCCGGCTGGCGACGGACGACGACCTCTGCGCCACCGTCGCGATCGGCACCAGGGCGCCGGGCTCGCCTTAGGCCGGCGAGCGCGCCCCCGCAAGGCACACCCCCTTTGTGAGGCACGCCCCCTTGCGAGCCACACCCCCTTTGTGAGGCACGCCACACCCTGGGACTGTCACGCTTCCCCGGCGCGGAGTGTCTCCATGACATCCGAGGAGAGGAGCCGGACGCCATGCCGGGACGTCAGCACGTGCTCGCGGCGGAAGCGCTCGCGACGGGGACGCTCGCAGCGGAGGCGCTCGCGGCGGGGGCGGGACATGGCTGAGGACGCCTTCACCGAACACCGTCCACTGCTGTTCACCATCGCCTACGAGATGCTGGGCAGCGCCACCGACGCCGAGGACGTCCTCCAGGAGAGCTACCTGCGGTGGAGCGCGGTCGATCCGGCCGTGGTCGGGCACCCGCGTGCCTACCTGGTCCGCCTGGTGACCCGCCAGGCCCTCAACCACCTGCGCGCGGCCAGGGCCCGGCGCGAGGACTACGTCGGCATGTGGCTGCCCGAGCCGATCCGTACGGCACCCGGGGTGAGCGACGACGTGATCCTGGCCGAGTCGGTGTCGATGGCCATGCTGCTCGTCCTGGAGACACTCAACCCGACCGAGCGCGCGGTGTTCGTGCTGCACGAGGTGTTCGGCTACCCCCACGCCGAGATCGCCGTCTCGGTCGGCAAGTCCGAGGCCGCCGTACGGCAGATCGCCCACCGCGCGCGCCGGCACGTCCACGCGCGGCGCCGCCGCCACGAGCCCGGCACCGACGCCACCGGGATCGTCCAGCGATTCCTGTCCGCGGCGGCGACCGGCGAGGTCCAGGCGCTGATGGACCTGCTGGCGCCCGATGTGGTGGTGATCTCCGACGGCGGCGGGAAGGCGGCCGCCGTCCGCCGCCCGGTCACCGGCCGCGCCGAGGTCGCCCGGTTCGTCCTCGGCGCGTACCGCACCGGCACCGCCGCGGCCCGCGTCGAACCCGCCACGTACAACGGCATGCCCGCGGCGCGGTTCGTCACGGACGGCGGTCTCGGCTGGCTGGTGGCGTTCGAGATCCACGACGGCCGGATCACCGGCCTCTACGGCATGCGCAACCCGGACAAGCTGCACCACGCCGACGCGGTGCGCACACTCGACAGAGGAGGACCCCCACCGTGGAAACCATGACCGTGGAGCGCGTCATCGACGCCCCGATCGAGACGGTGTTCGCCTGGCTCACCACGACCACCAACTACACCTGCTCCCCCCTGGTGGTGCGCTGCCGCCTGGCCCGGCACGGCGAGTCCGCGCCCTACGGCGTCGGCGCGGTGCGCAACCACCTCTGGATGATCGGCTGGTTCCGGGAGCGCATCACCCTCTACGACCCGCCGTACGCCACCGAGTACACCGTCGAGCGCAGCCTGCCGCCGTCCCGGCACGAACTCGGCCGTATGACGTTCGCCGAGACCGGCGGCGGCACCCACGTGCGGTGGACCACCCGCGCCGAGATCCCCTTGCCGCTGCTCGGCGGCCTCCTCACCCGGCTCGTCGCGCGGCCGGTCATCACCCGCACCTTCGGCAACATCCTCAAGGCCGCGGACACGGCACTGGCCGGACAGCGGGGGCGGACCGGACAGCCAGGCCGGACCGGACAGCCTGGCCGGAACCGGGCAGGCGGGGCAGACCGGGCAGGCGGGGGCCGCCCCTGACTAGCCCCACAGCTCCCGCAGGGCGGCGTTGACGGTGGCGGGCTGCTGGGTGTGCGGGTAGTAGCCGTCCACGCGGAGCAGCCGGGCGCCGACGGCTCCGGCCACGGCTTCGGCGCAGGCGACCAGCGGTTCGCCCACATACGTGCGGTACGGCTCCGGCGCGTCCTGCCAGGTCCCGCAGATCACCAGCGTCGGCCACGGTGCGGCCCGCAACGGCTCCAGGGGTACGGCCGCCTCCCACACCGGGCGCTCGCGCATCGACGTCGCCACGGCCCGGAGCCGCTGCGGACCGGGGTCGGGCATGGCCATGCCGATGCCCTCGGTGGAGGCGCGCAGGTACTGCTCCGGGGTGACCGACTCCGGCACACCGGCACTGTCCCGCACCCGTTCCAGCAGGGCCTCGACAGCCGGATGACCGGCGGCCGCGGAGAACGCGGACGGCTGGATCAGCGTCAGGGACCGTACGAGACCGGGCCGGCGCCCGGCCGCGAGCATGGCCGCCAGCCCACCGTTGCCGTGCCCGACCAGGTGCGCGCCTCCGTCCAGCCGCGCCAGCAGCTCCACCAGGTCGTCGGCATCGGTGTCGAAGTCACTGCGGCCGGTGTCCGGGCTGCGGCCGTAGCCGCGGCGGTCCACCAGCAGCAGCCGGTAGCGGTCGGCCAGCGACCGCTGGGCCGCGAACCCGTACGCCTCGTCACTCCCCCACGTAAAAATGTTGTGCACGAACACGACAGGAACTCCCGCCCCGCCGGTCTCATCCCACACCGTCACATGCACCGCACTCATACGACGACACCTCTCCCTTCAAACTCCCCCGCCCCCGCCCCTTCAGACTCCCCCGCCCCCCAGCCCCCACCCCTTCAGCTGTCCGGCTCTCCGGCATCGGCATCGGCCTCCCACAGGCGCCTGAGGTCTTCGAGCTCCGCCCTGGGGAAGTGCTCACCCCACGTGCTGCGGTAGGCGCTCTCGCCGTAGCACCGGGCCACCTCGTCGAAGCAGCGGATCACCGCGCCGGCCAGCACGCCGACGGGGAGCTGGGCCGACCAGATCTCGACCCCCTTGTTGTCGTGCTCACCACCGTGCGCCAGCCGCAGCACGCGCACCCAGACGTCCCCGCCTCCCCGGTAGAAGATCCACCGATACGCGGTCGGCTCGGCCTCGAACTGAACCCGGCTCTCCACCTCACCCGCAACAACCCGGGCCATCGCCCCCAGAAGCTCCTCAGGCGCATCACTGATATCCGACGCACCGAGCCCGACCCTCCCCCGGTCATCCTCAAGAGCACAGTCGGCCCACCCACGCCCCGCCAGCGTCCAGGTGAGGCGAGGAGCGGGGGTCACCGCTGCTCCCCGACGAGAAAGCCTCGGACGTCAGCCGCCAGGCGAGGGTCGCTGTCCCAGATCCAGGCGACGACCTCGTCGGCGCGAGCCGTCAGCCCCGGGGCCCACACGTCGACGGCGTAGTGCACGGAGTCCTCGTCGAAACTGAACCGACCGCCGAATGTCACGCCGACGGAGGCGTGTTCCTCACAGCGGATGGTCAGGCCGGGGTCGTCAGCGTTGTCGCCGTCAAGGAGGGTCATGGGCACAACGTTAGTCAGCGTCGCCGCCCACCTCGGCCCGACTCGGTCTGCGACGGCTTCGCCGCCACCAGTAGCGCCGCGAACGCGGCGGCTGCGCACGCCTGGTATCCGGTCCACACCTCGCCTCCGGCGCTGCCGCCCTGCCACGCCGCCAGGAGGCCGACGACGGCCGCCAGGGCGAGAGCCGAGGCCAAGGAACGCAACCGCCGGGCCCTGCTGGACGCCGCGTTCCCGGTCGCCTCCCGGGACGGGCACCGGGCCAGGCTGGACGAGATCGCCGAACGGGCCGGCCTGACCACCGGCGCCGTCTACTCACCGTTCGGCAGCAAGAACGGCCTGGTGATCGCCCTGGTCGCCGACTCCCCGCGGCCGCACTACGAAGAGATCGAGCAGGCCGTCCCCGCCGGGCCGGACCTCGGCTCCCGGCTCGCCACGTCCATCCGGTCCCAGGAGGACCACCTGGTCGCCCTGTTCACCGGACGGCCGCACAACGAGGCCACCGTGACACCACACCAGGCACAACGCCTGACCACCGCGCTCCCCCTCATCGGTGAGGTGCATGCCGGACGCCAACGCGCGGGCAGCGTCGGCGAAGTAGTGCGGGCGGTCCGTGACGGCCTCCACGGCGGGGCGCGCACACGCCTGGCGTACCCCAGAAATCAGGTCAATCCTCTCTCACGGTATTCACTTTATGAGTTTGCGCAACTACGCTCTGTTGCGTCACTTCTGGCGCAGGCCCGCCCCGCGAGAGCCGGGTGCGGGCCGGGGAGGAACGCGATGGCTTCATGGAAGTGGAACAACCAGGAGAGCCCCACCGCCACCATCGGCGTCCGGGCCACGATGGGCGCCGTCACCATGAAGGACGACGCGCAGGCCGCGCAGCGGCCGTACGTCTTCGTGCGCGGCTACGACTCGCGCCTGCACGTCAACTGGTGGGACGGCAAGGCATGGCACTGGAGCGACCAGGGCACGCCGGCCGGGCGCACGGTCATCGAGCGGGTCGGGGCCGTCACGGTCCAGGACGGTCCGAACGCGCAGCAGCGCCCGTACGCCTTCGTCATCACCGACGACTCGCACCTGCACGTCAACTGGTGGGACGGCAGCAAGTGGAACTGGAACGACCAGGGCGCACCCAGCGGGCGCCTGGTCCGCGAGGGCGTCGGCGTGGTCTCCGTCCAGGACAGCCCGAGCGCCAAGCAGCGCCCGTACGTCTTCGTCCTCACCGACGACTTCCGGCTCTGGGTGAACTGGTGGGACGGCAGCAAGTGGAACTGGAGCGACCAGGGCGCACCGCCGAACCACACCATCTCCCGCCCCCTCGGCGTCACCACCGTGAA
Source organism: Streptomyces sp. CB02923 (assembly GCF_001905005.1). Classification (GTDB taxonomy): domain Bacteria; phylum Actinomycetota; class Actinomycetes; order Streptomycetales; family Streptomycetaceae; genus Streptomyces. The sequence goes on from NZ_LWKZ01000001.1 coordinate 1,414,643, forward strand.
GGACGACCCGAACGCCTTCACCCGCCCCTACGCCTTCGTCATCACCGAGGACTCCCGGGTCTGGGTGAACTGGTGGGACGGCAGCAAGTGGAACTGGAGCGACCAGGGCGCACCGTCGGGGCAGCCGGTCAAGAAGGGCGTCGGCGCCGTCAGCGTCCAGAACGACCCGAACGCACAGCAGCGCCCGTACGCCTTCGTCCAGGGCTACGACTCGAAGCTGTACGTGAACTGGTGGGACGGCAGCAAGTGGAACTGGAGTGACCAGGGCGCGCCCGGCGGGCGGCTCATCCTCGACTCCGTCGGCGTGGTCACCATGAAGGACGACCCGAACGCCTTCACCCGCCCCTACGTCTTCGTCCTCGGCGACGACTCCAAGCTCTACGTCAACTGGTGGGACGGCAGCAAGTGGAACTGGGCCGCCCAGGGCACCCCGCCCGGACGCGTCATCGAACGCCCCGGCGAGACGCTCACCATGCAGGACAACCCGAGCGCCGCACAGCGGCCCTACGCCTTCGTCATCACCGATGACTCCGACCTCTACGTCAACTGGTGGTCACTGGCCTGAGGTTCCAGGGTCCTCGGCCCCGACGGCACATCCGCCGCTTCCCGTAAAAGAACTCGCGCGTGCAGCCGTCCGGATGATGACGTGGCACGGTGACCCACCACGATGAAGCGACGGCTGCCGGACCGAGGACCCTGGCCTGGGTGAGCCGGCATCTGGAGCGCGGCGAACGGGTCGTCAGGACCGAGTCGCTGCACGGCGGCATCACTGCCGCCATGCGGCGGCTGACCGTCGGCGCGCGGCACGGGGGCACCCGTGACCTGGTGCTGCGGTCCTTCGTCGACGTGGAGCACGCCGAGGACTGGCTGGACAGGGAGGCCGGCGCCCTGACCCTGCTCGCGGGGACCGGAGTGCCGGCTCCTGGACTGGTCGCGGTTGATCCGACGGCCGCGCACTGCGAGTACCCGTCGCTCCTCATGACGCATATGGCGGGACGGACGGTCCTCGACGACGAGGGTCTGGAGACGCGCGTCCCGCTGCTGGCCCGTCAGCTCGTGGAGATTCACGCGTTGCGGCCCGCCGCGAGGCCCCGGGGGTACGTGGCGTTGACGACCGCCGACACCGTCGTGCCCCCGAAGGGCGCGGACGCGGCGGTCTGGGCTGCGGCGATCGAAATGATCCGCAGGCCCGCGCCGCCTTACGAAGGGCGCTTCCTGCACCGGGACTTCCAGCCCGGCAACGTACTGTTCGACGTGCCGCCCGCAAGCCCGGCAGATGCCCGGATCACCGGCGTCGTCGACTGGGCGGCCACCTCCTGGGGCCCGGCGGATCTCGACGTGGCGCACTGCTCCGTCAATCTCGCGCTGCTGCACGGACCGGCGTGGGGCCTGCGGTTCGCTGAAGCGTACGAGGAGGCCGGCGGGGTGCTGGCCGCGACCGCGAGCGAGCGGCTGTACTGGAAGGTGCGGGACGGGCTGGCGTCCTCGGAGGAAGTGCAGCTGGTGGCGCGGCCGTGGCGGGCGGCCGGGAGGACGGAGCTGACGACGCGCGCCGTCCAGGAGCGGCTGGACGCCTATGTCACCGCCCTGATGGACGCGCCGGGCTGAGCCGCTTCGGCTGCTCGGTCGCTGTGGGCGACCGGCTCGGTACCGGCGTCGAGCGCATCGAGCACCGCGTCGCCGTTCGCCCTCGCCCACTCGGTCAGCACGTGGATCGGTTCGATCAGCGTCGCCCCGAGCGGCGTGAGTTCGTACTCGACGCGGGGCGGCACCTCGGCGTAGGCCTGGCGGCGGATGAGGCCGTGCGCCTCCAGCCGCCGGAGCGTCTGGGTGAGCATCTTGCGGGAGATGCCGCCGATCAGCCCGATCAGGTCGCCATGGCGCACCGGGCCCCTGCTGAGGCCGTAGAGCACGACCACCGTCCACTTGTCGGCGATCAACTCGACCGCCATACGCGCCGGGCAGTCGGCGAGAAAGGGATCACCGGGACCAAAACCGCTCATGGCGCCAAAGGTACCTGCGGGTTCCTGTCGGAAACCTAGCCTGGGTTCACTTCCCCCTCTCAAACCTCTCGAAGCTCAGGAGAGTCATGCGAGTCATGCGAGTCATCACGCAGCAGACGCTCGGCGGTCCCGAGGTGCTCACCATCGTGGACGCGCCCGAGCCCCGGCCCCTTCCGACCGAGGTTCTCGTCCACGTCAAGGCGATCGGGCTCAACCCACTGGAGGCGCGGCTGCGCGCCGGCGAGTTCCCGCTGATCGGCCGGCCGCCGTTCATCCTCGGCTGGGACATCAGCGGCATGGTCGGGGAGGGGTCGCTGACGTATCGGTTCCGGCCCGGCGACGAGGTGTTCGGGATGCCGCTGTTCCCGCGGGCGGCGAGCGCGTACGCCGAGGCCGTGGCGGCACCGGCGCTGCACCTGGTACGCAAACCGGCGTCGCTCACGCACGTCGAGGCGGCGGCGCTGCCGATCGTCGGACTGACGGCGTGGCAGGGACTCGTCGACCTCGGCGGCGTGACCGAGGGCGACCGCGTCCTGGTCCACGGCGGTGGGGGCGGGGTCGGCCACGTCGCGGTCCAGATAGCGAAGGCGCTCGGCGCGCACGTGATCGCGACCGCGAGCGGGAGCAAGCGGGAGTTCGTCGAGGGGTTCGGCGCCGACGAGGTGATCGACTACACGGCGGTCGACTTCACCGGGGCGGTCCGCGACATCGACGTCGTGCTCGACACGATCGGCGGCGACACCGTCGAGCGGTCGCTCGGAGTCCTCCGACCGGGCGGTCACCTAGTGACGGCGGTCGCCGACGAGGATGCGGCGCTCGCCGCCACGTACGAGGCAGCCGGAATGCGTTTCAGCGGCATCGCGGTCGACCCCGACCCGGTCGCCCTGCGCGGTCTCGTCGACCTCGTCGAACAGGGCAGGCTCCGGGTCCACGTGCAGGAGACGTTCCCGTTCGAACGCGTCGCCGACGCGCACCGGCTGCTCGACGGCGGCCACCTCCAGGGCAAACTCGTCCTCACCGTCTGACCCGCTGTGGAGCCGCTGTGGAGCCGCCGTTGACCCGCTGCCTTGTCAGTGCACCTGCTCGGCCTTCGGCCCGATGTCCCTGATCCTGGCGGGAGTTCCCTCCGGACTGAACGAGTGGTGGAAGGTGAAGGCGTGCGGCACGGAGCCGTGGTCGTGGAGGTGCTCCAGCCTGGAAACCCCGTCCTGCCAGGTGGGTATCACTCCGTCGGAGACCCACCAGCACACGTAATTCGCGTGCCCGGACCTCTCGAACCAGTCGTATCGCCTGTTCAGCGCCTCGCGGTGCAGACCGGTGTAGATGGCGTCGAAGGCGGGACGCAGGCCGGTCCAGAGGGAGAGGGTCGCGGCCAGGGCGGTGGTTTCCACCGTACGGCCCTTGTCGTACCAGGCCGGTACGACGAACTCTCCCCAGGGGCCCCAGTCCGCGCCGAAGTGCAAGCCCCGTTCGCCCTCGGCCGTTTCGGCACGAGCGAGGTACCCGGGGTGCTGGCTGATCTTCCGGTAGACGGCCTCACCACGGTCGTAGAACTCGCGCGTGAGAGGTCCGGTATCGGCGAGAGGTGACTTCAGGACGCCGAATGTGTACAGAGCAAGATGGGGCATGCGTCTCTCCCTGGTGGTGGGTGCCTGGTGTGGACCCGGTTCGGTGGCTTACGCACGGGACGAAGATGGGTGCGGCGTGACCAACTCATCCCGCCGCGCGGGGCTCAGCCTGAAGGAACCCCTGCGTGACCGTGGGCGATCACCGAAGACCAGGTGAAGGTAGCCGTCTCTGCGGGCCATGTCGAAGTTGCGTTTTCCCTGCCCAAGTGGCTTCTCGAACGGGCCCTGACCAGCACAGAATCGCGCCGGGCCGCTACGCCCTACCGACACCTACACCAAGCCCGACCCTCCTCAACACACCACCGGCCATTCCAGCGAGTCTCAGCCGCGCCGGACCAGCCGACCTGCCACCACCCACCGGAAGCCGCCAGCCCAACCCCCGGTGCCGGTGGCGGTCATTCCGGGCCGCCCCGCCAGGTCACGCGCATCGCCTCCGGCCCCCGGATGTGCGGCCGTTCCCTCCACGTGATGTCGCGGACGGTCAGCTCCGGGGCCCTGGCGAGCAGCACGCGCAGTCCCTCCTGGAGGTCGATGCGCCCGAGCTGGGCGCCGACGCAGTAGTGCGCGCCATAGCCGAAGGTGAGGTGTCCACCGGGTGGCCGGGTGAAGTCGATCGCGTCGGGGTCCTCGAACCGGGCCGGGTCGTGGTTGGCCGACTCGACGGCGACGGTCAGGGCTTCGCCCGCGCGCACCAGCGTGCCGCCGACGGTGACATCCTCCCGCGCGTAGCGGACGAACAGGCCGGCACCGGCGGAGGCGTTGTTGCGCAGCAGCTCCTCGGCCGCCGACGGCAGTTCGGCCGGGTTCGCACGCAGCCGGTTCCAGAGCGCACGGTCGCCCCGCGTGAGCACGTAGACGCAGTTCGGGATCTGGGTGATGATCGCCTCGAACCTGGCCAGCAGCATGCTGACGACCAGCTCGATCAGCTCGTCGTCGGTGAGCCGGTCCTCCTCGTCCCGGGCCTGGGTCATCGCCGACATCAGGTCGTCGCGGGGGCGGGCCCGACGCTCGGCGATGAGCTGCTCGGTGCAGGCGCGCAGGGCACCGAACCGCCGCATCATGTCCTCGGCTCCGACGGCGCTGCCGGGCATCAGCGCCGCGCTGGTCGACTCGAACACCTCCCGGTCCGAGACCGGCACGCCGAGCAGGTCGCAGATGGACAGCACGCTCATCGGCTGCGCGTAGTCCACCACGATGTCCATGCCCGGTCCGGCGTTCATCGCCGACGACAGCAGATCGTCCGCCGCCGCGTGCACCGTCGGGCGCTGCGCTTCGATACGGGATCTGCTGAGAGCTTTGACCAACAGCGTGCGCAGCCGGGTGTGTTCGGGGGCGTCCAGGGTGATCAGTCCGGCCAGGTCCGTCGCCTCTTCCTGGCGCGGAAAGTCCCGGCCGACCGACATCGCGCGGCTGAACCGCGCGTCGCCCAGCACCATCCGGGCGTCCGCGTAGCGGGAGACCAGCCAGGTGGGTTCACCGTGGGCGAGCCGCACCCGCAGCAGCCCCTCGCGCTGCCGCAGCTCCCGGAAGCGCTCGTTGACCTCGATGCCGCGGCCGTCGTCGAAGGGGAAGTGCTCCAGTGCCGCTGCGGCGCCGGGAAGATCGGGAACGGTCGTCATAGGGGCTGTACCTCCGTCGTCCAGTCGTGCAGATTCGCTGAGATCAGGTCGGCGTGCCGGAACAGGATGGTGAAGTGATCGCCGGGCAGCGTGCGCACGCGGTGCGCCGGTTCGGCCGGGGACGGGTGGTCCTCCGAGCCGGCGGGCACACCCGCGGACGACCTCACTGGCGAGCAGGCGCAGGATCGGCGCCCCCAGCGGGCCACCTCGGCTCTTTCGGAGATCAAGGAGAACGGTATGACGGGTGATTCCCGTTTTTCCCTAGAATCCCGTTGAGGCCGGAACTCAGGCGTCCGTCCCGTCAGAGATCTGGAGCGAGGAAGTGTCTCTGACGCGGGCCTGGTCAGTTCTGCTGGAACGGATTCGAAGCCGGGCGGTCCAGTGGATCTGCTGTCCGCCCGGGGCAGCGACTGGTCGGCCGCGGCGGCGGGGCGGCTCTCGTAGCGGCCGTCGCCGAGGCTCCGGCAGGACGTCTGGTTGCCCGCTTCCGGCTCAGCCGGTTGAAGATCAGCCAGGAGGGCTGACCACTCCACGCCTGCCGTTGCGGGCAATGGATGTTCAGGGGTGGCGAACACGCGGTGCATGAGCAGTGGCTTCGGGGTGGGCAGGTTCAGGTTCACCTCACGCTGACCGGCAGACTCCGCAGCCCGTTCTGGAAGTTGGAGACCAGGCGGACCGGCTCACCGGCAAGCTCCAGGCCGGGCAGTTGCTCGACCACATGCCGTAGCACCGCCCGCATCTGGACGCGGGCGAGGTGGCTGCCCAGGCAGAAGTGCGGGCCGAAGCCGAAGCTGACGTGGTCGTTCGGGGTGCGGGTGATGTCGAAGCGGCCGGGGTCGTGGAAGACGGTTTCGTCGCGGTTGGCGGAGGCGTGGTAGACCACGACCTTTTCGCCGCGGCGGATGGCCTGACCGCCGAGTTCGGTGTCGCGGGTGGCGGTGCGGCGGAAGTCGATCACGGGGGGCCAGTAGCGCAGCATCTCCTCCACGGCGCTGCCGGTCAGTTCCGGTTCCCGGCGGAGGCGGGCGAACTGGTCGGGGTGCCGGAGGAGGGTGAGCAGGCCGCCGGGGATGCCGTTGCGCAGGGTTTCGTTTCCGGCCACCGCGAAGAGGAAGAACATGTTCTCGAACTCGGCGCGGTTCAGGCCGCCTTCCCGCAGGTGTGCCATGACGGTGCCGGGGCGCGGGTTGCCGGCCAGCGCGTGGGCGTACGCGAACATGTCGGCGAGTGCGTGGCGCGAGCGGGGGTTGGCCGGGCGGCCGTCCGGGCGGTGGGCCGGGGCGGGGCGTGCGCGGAGGGCGGCGCGGCCCATCGGGCTGAGCCGGGCGGGATCGGCGGCGCTGGAGGTGGCGTACGCGTCGTCCTGGTAGCCGATGACGCGGTTCGACCAGTCGAAGAGGAGTTGCCGGTCCTCCTCCGGGACACCCATGACATGGGCCAGTGTCCAGACGGGGAGGTCGCCGGCGACGCTGACGAAGTCCGCCTCGCCCGCCCGTGCCACCTCCGCCACCAGGTGCTCTGCCCGTGCGTCGATGACCTTCTCCAACTCCCTTACGGCACGAGGGGTGAAGGCCGCGGCGACGACCCGCCGGATCCGCGCGTGGTCCGGCGGGTCCTGGTTGAGCATCATCGCCCGGACGAACGTGAGGTCGTCCTCGGTGTCGGGGTCGCGGATCTGGGTGGCGCCCAGGTACGAGGAGTAGATCTCGGGGGTGCGCAGGACGTGTCTGACGTCGGCGTGCCGCAGCACGGCCCAGTAGCCGGGCCCGGCGGGCCAGGCGCCGACCGGGGGCTCCTCGACCCAGCACACCGGCCGGGTCGCGCGCAGCTCGCGGAAGAGTTCGTACGGGACAGCGTCGGCGTACGTATCGGGTGTGAATACAGCGACAGCTTCCACGCAGGCGACCGTACGATATTCCGTCGTTCGGGGGAATCGGACCCGACCGGCGGCTGACGACGGCCCGTCTTGTGCAACATCACGGCGTGAAGGGATCGCAACGTTTCCTCAGCCTCCAACCTGCGGTGCTTCTCTTACCGCTGTTGGTCGCAGTCGCAGTGCTGTCGACGTCGGCCGGGGCGCACGCGGCGCCCGTCCGGCCTACTGACGCGTGCGCGAACACCTGCGCGGATACGGACGGGCCGGCGCGCGCACAGCCCGGCCGGGCGACGCCATCGGTGCGCGCGCACCCTGGCCGGCCTGCGCCACCGGGCTGGGAGTGGGTCTGCGAGCTGCCGACCGGCTGGCCGATGCCGCCGGGCTGGCGCTGGGACTTGTTCTGGTCCTGCCCGACGCCGAGACCGACACCGACGCCTACGCCGACCAAGCCGCCCACCACCACGCCTACGCCGTCCCCCACGGCCACTCGAACCCCTCCGTCCTCCCCCACGCCCGCACAGCCCCCTCCGCCCTCCAGCCGCCCCACGTCCTCCCCCGCCCCGTCGCGCCCGCAGCGCCAGTCGCCCGCCCCCTCCGTTCCCGGGCAGACGCCCGTACCGTCCCGTTTGGTGCCCGGCGAATCCGCGGCTCCCGCGGCACCACCGGCCACCCCGCCCACGTCGCCGAGCCCCGCACCGTCCACGACTCCGTCGGCGGCGCTGCCCCGCACATACGTCCCGTCCGCCCGTAAGCAGCACAACAGCCGGTCGGCCGTCACGACCATGCTGCTGCTCACCGCGCCCGCCGTGCTGGCGGCCGCCGCGCTGCGTCCCCGTTCGTCCAGCTCGTCCGGCTCGTCCGGGCGCCGTTCCTCGTAGGAGGCCACCGTGTCGGAATGGCTGGTGCTGACCATCGCGATGGCGGCCGTCTGCGCCGTCGTCCTGAGCATCACGGTGCTCAAGCAGCGCCGTATCGGGGAGGACGACGACCCGTCCGAAACACCCGATGTCATCGAGTACATGACGATGATGGTGGGGGTGGTCTACGCGATCGTCCTCGGCCTGGCCATCGCCGGCGTCTGGGAAGCCCGGGGCACGGCCGGGGACACCGTACGGACCGAGGCGCAGGCCCTGCACGAGGTCAGCGAGCGGGTACGGGCCTACCCGGAGGCCACGCGGGACCGCATCCGCGCGGACGTCGACGCCTATGTCGCGCACGTCGTGCACAAGGAGTGGCCGGCCATGGCCGAGCGGGGGGAGGTCACGGACCGGGGCAATGAGCTGCTGGACAAGGTACGGGCCGATGTGACCGACTACCGGCCGCGGGACGATTACGAGGCGCAGTCCTACCAGCCGCTGCTCGACCAGGTCGCGGCGGCGGACGACGCCCGCAACGCGCGGGCGGACAGCATCGATCCGACCCTGCCGCCGGTGGTCTGGTTCGGGCTGATCACCGGTGCCGCGATCACCATCGGGCTGATCTTCACCCTGCAGATCCGCCGGTCGGCGCGCGAGCTGCTGATGGCCGCCCTCTTCAGCGCGCTGATCGCCTTCCTGCTCTTCCTCGTCTGGGACTTCGACGCACCGTTCAGCCGGGGCATCTCGACCTCGGCCGATCCGTTCACGGACCTCTTCCCGGAACTGTGACGCGCCCATGAGGCCCGCGTCGGGACGTCGCGGCGCGGGCAGATCCGGCGACAGACAGCTGCCTGCCGTCAGGACCCCGCGCCGGATCCACCGGCGTCACTTTTGCTAGCAGCCGCTTGCAATAGTTAGCACGATGGCGCACCATCGGGGCATGGCATCACTCAACGTCGGCAACCTCGGCGAGTTCCTGCGGGAGCAGCGGCGCAATGCGCAGCTGAGCCTGCGGCAGCTCGCGGATGCCGCCGGGGTGTCCAATCCGTATCTCAGTCAGATCGAGCGCGGACTGCGCAAGCCGAGTGCGGACATCCTGCAGCAGCTGGCCAAGGCGCTGCGGATCTCCGCAGAGACGCTGTACGTGCAGGCCGGGATCCTCGACGAGCGGAAGGTGGACGGGGTCGAGGTGCACACCGCGATCCTCACCGATCCGGCGCTGACCGAGAAGCAGAAGCAGGTGCTGCTGCAGATCTACGAGTCCTTCCGCAAGGAGAACGGACACGGGAGCGGGCGCGGCGAGAGCGGCGGTGCGCAGGCGCACGAGCCCGCTCCGGACGCCCGAGAGGCCGACGGCGGCCCGCACGCCACCTGAGCGACCGACCACCTATTCCAGGAGGAACCACGCCATGGCCATCACCGACGACGTCCGCAAGGCGCTCACCGACCCGACTCCGCTGTACGCCTTCGCCGGCGGTGTGGACCTCGCCGCCGAGAAGGCCAAGGAGATCCCGGGCCTGGTCGAGAAGATCCGCCAGGAGGCCCCGAAGCGCTTCGAGGCCGCCCGCAACACCGACCCGAAGGTCGTGCAGGACCGCGTGTCCAAGGAGGCGAAGGACGCGCAGGAGCGGCTGACCAGGCTGCTGGGCGCGCTCGACTCCGACTTCAAGAAGCTCAGCCAGCAGGCGCAGGACCTGGCGCTGCAGGGCGTGGGCCGCGCGGCCGAGGCGGCCGTCAAGCTGCGCGAGGGCTACGACGGGCTGGCCGAGCGCGGTCGCGGCGCGGTGCAGACGTGGCGTAACGAGACCGCCGAGGCCACCGAGGAACTCGCGGTCGCGATCGAGCCGGAGCCGAAGCAGGAGCCCGCGGCGGAGGACAAGGCCGAGGGCGGCACCGAGCCGAAGTCCGCCGCGGCCAAGAAGGCCCCGGCCGCCAAGAAGACGACGGCGAAGAAGACCGCCGCGCCGGACGAGAACGGCAAGTAACGAAAGCAGCGGAGCGGGCCGGGCACGCCACGCGTGTCCGGCCCGTTATCCGGGTACGGTGGGCCGACGGCGGACCGAGTCGAACGGGAGAAGGCAGTGCTGATCTACGGTTTCCAGAACGTGCTGAGCTGGGTGCAGCTGGTCCTGGCCGTGTATGCCGCCGCCATGCTCGTCGACGCGGCCGTACGGCGGGAGGACGCCTACCGGGCGGCCGGCAAGCAGACCAAGGGCATGTGGCTGATCTTCCTGGTGCTGGCCACCGCGCTGCTGTTCCTGCTGCCGCTGATGTCGTTCCTGCCGATCATCGGGCTGATCGCCGTGATCGTCTACACGGTCGACGTGCGGCCCGCGATCAAGGGGATCACCGGCGGCCGGGGGCCGCGCCGCGGCGGGTCGAGTTCGGACGGGCCGTACGGGCCGTTCAACGGCGGGCGGTAGCGGGCGGCAGCGGCCGAAAGGTCCGAGGGGCCCGAGGGGAACAAGGAACCCGAGAGGTCCAAGGGGCCCGAGGCCCACGACGCACGGGCCGCGCCTCAGCCGGGTACGCGTCCCCGGTCGAGCAGGAGGACGGCCACGTCGTCCGTCAGCTCCCCGCCGTTGAGGTCCCGCACCTCCGTGACCGCGGCGTCGAGCAGTACCTCGCCCCGTAGCCCGGCCGCCATCCGACGCCCCACCAGCTCGGTCATGCCCTCCTGGCCGAGGCGCTGGTTGCCGTTGCCGACGCGGCCTTCGATCAGGCCGTCCGTATACATCATCAGGCTCCAGGAGCCGCCCAGCGTGACCTGGCGGCGCGGCCAGCGGGCGCGCGGCAGCAGGCCCAGGGCGGGGCCGCCCTCCTCGTACGGGAGCAGCCGCGGCGCCCCGCCCGACCGGGCGAGCAGCGGCGCGGGGTGGCCGGCCAGGCAGACCCCGGCGTGCCGCCCGTCCGGCGCGATGTCCACCAGGCACAGGGTCGCGAAGATCTCGTCGTCCGCGCGTTCGTTCTCCAGCACCTTCTGGAGGGTGGACAGCAGGGCGTCGCCGCACAGCCCGGCGAAGGTCAACGCACGCCAGGCGATGCGCAGTTCGACGCCGAGCGCGGCCTCGTCGGGGCCGTGGCCGCAGACGTCGCCGATCATCGCGTGCACGGTGCCGTCGGCCGTCCGTACGGTGTCGTAGAAGTCGCCGCCGAGCAGCGCGCGACTGCGGCCGGGGCGGTAGCGGGCCGCGAAACGCAGGTCGGAGCCGTCCAGGAGAGGTGTGGGCAGCAGGCCGCGCTCCAGCCGGCGGTTCTCCTGGGCCAGCATCCGCGACTCGGTGAGCTGGCGCTGCGCGAGGTCGGCGCGCTTGCGCTCGACGGCGTACCGCACCGCCCGGCTGAGGATCGCGCCGTCGAGTTCGTCCCGGAAGAGGTAGTCCTGCGCGCCGACCCGGACGGCTTCGGCGGCCCGCTCGGCGTCGGCCTCGGAGGTCAGCGCGAGCACCGCGTGGGCGGGGGCCATCCGCAGCACCGAGCGCAGAGCGCCCAGCTCGTCGTGGCCGCCGTCCTCCTCGGGCGCGGGCCCGTCCCGGTCGGGGCGTTCCCCCGCTTCCGCGGGCGCCAGGTCGAGCAGGATGCAGTGCACGTCGTCGGTGAGCAGCCGCTCCGCCTCGGTGAGGTTGCGGGCCGTACGGACGCGGACCCTGCGGCCTTCCCCGTCCCGCATCTCCGGCACGGAACTGGTGGGGTCCTCGCCTATGAGAAGCAGCGTCAGCCCGGTGTCGCCGGAGCGGGAGGCGGCGGAGGCTGCGGAGGAAGCAGAGGGAGCGGGGGCGGAGGGGTCGGAGTGTGTGGAGGCCGGGTCGGAGGGATCAGAGGCGTCCGGGGTGCCCGGGGCCTCCGGGGAGCCCGCGGCGACCGCGGCATCCTCGGACTCCGCCGCAGGCCCGGCCGCGCGGGCCGCGCCGTCGCGCGCGTCGCCCGCCGCCGCTGCCTCCTGCGGCAGCACGGCCGTCCGCTGGCGCGGAATGGGTACGGACATGCTCTGCTTCCTTCCCTCCCCCCGAGGGTGCACAGGCCCGCCGAACGGCGCGCCACTGTGCCCGGTTCCGCCGCCGCCCGGCGGTCGGTCCGGGCGGTGCGCCACCGGGCACCGAGAGGCGACCCTAGCGGTAGCCCGGAGGCTTACGGAATGGCCGACAGCCCCCGGCACTTGTCATATGCCTTTGCCCACACGCCTGGTGACCTGGGAAGGGAGGAATGCGGAATGACGAACATCACCTCGACAGCGTCAGGTTGGCCCCCGGCGCTCCGTGACGAAACGCACGTACCCCGCACGCCGCGTACCGGGCCGCGAACCCCGCCGCGCGCACCGGGCCCCGGGGCGCCGCGAACCGCCCCCGGCACCCCTACTTGTCGGGCCGCACCACCCCGAGAATCGGCATCGAACCGGCCCCGGTGACGGTGATCTGCCGGCCCGGCCGCGGCGCGTGCACGATCGCGCCGTCGCCGAGGTACATACCGACATGGCTCGCGTCCGGGTAATAGATGATCAGGTCACCGGGACGCATGTCCTTCAGGCCGATCCGCGGCAGCTGACGCCACTGCTCCTGCGACGTCCGCGGGATCGGCCGGCCGCCCGCCTGCCAGGCACGCATCGTCAGCCCGGAGCAGTCGAAGGTGTCCGGGCCCTCCGCGCCCCACACGTAGTCCTTGCCGATCTGCGAAGTCGCGTACGACACCGCCTTCTTGCCCGCTTCCGAAGCGTGCGCGCCGATGTCCTTCAGCACTCCGGAGTCCAGCCATTTCTGCTGCTCCTGGAGCGCCCGCGCGTCCTCCAGCTTCTTCAGCCGCTCCTTCTCCTCGGCGGCCAGCTCCGACTCCACCCGCTGCGCGGTCTCGATCTTCTTGCGGACGTCGAGCTGCGCGGTCTCCGCCTTCCTGCGGTTCTCCTCCAGCCGCTCCCAGCGGTCGGTGGCGTCCTGCGCGTACCCCTCCAAGGCGGACTTGGTGCGCGCGAGTTCGGCGGTCAGGTCCTTCGCGGCCTGCTGGCCCTTGCGTACCAGCGCGGCGTTGTCGAGGAAGCGTTCGGGGTCCTTGTTGAGCATCAGCCGGGCCTCGGGGGGAATGCCGCCGCCCCGGTACTGCGCGCTGGCCAGCGCGCCCGCCTGGCGCTTGAGTTCGTCCATCCGCCGCTGGGTCCGGTCGATGGTCTGCGCCAGCTTGACGATCTCCTTCTGCTGGAGGCCGACCTGCTCCTTCGCCGCGTTGTACGTCTCGGTGGCCTGCTCCGCCGTGCGGTAGAGGCCTTCGAGTTCCTGTCGGACCTCTTCGAGGCGCTTTTCGGACACGGACGGGCCGGGATCGGCGTACGCGGCCGGAGCCGTCCCGCCGAGGATGCCCGTCACGCCCAGTACCACCGCCGTCGCGGCCACCACCGCGCCGCGCAGCCCCTGTACGCGCCGTACGCTCCGCACACCACGCGCACCCTTTATGTTGCGTTTGCCGTGTTCACCACGATCGCCCCGCCCTGCCCCCTGCCGCCCCACCAGCCACCTCCGGTCGGTCCGCACCGATTCGTGCACCTCTATACGCGCGGATGCTGCCATACCGGCGGGTAATCCGACAGAGCAATGCGGAGGATTCCGGGCCGTTCGTACGCCGCCCCCATCCGACGGCCGAGGTTCACCCTGCGTTCACTCTCCTCCATCGGCGGCTTCACCTGATCTGCCTAATTTCGGCCGTACCGAACGGCGCGCCACTCCTTTGGAGCGAACGCCGTACGGCATTGCTGAACCACCGGGCGAGCCGCCCCTGCGACCCTTGCCCGACCCCTGCGGCCGCCGCACAGTGACCCCACCGTCATCCCCCGGTCGCCGCACCGGCGACCACCCATATCTCCACCCCGCACGCCGAAGAAGCGGCGCGCCCCAGGAAGGAACTCACGACAGTGAAGCAGCAGCAGCGCAAGAACCGGGTTCGCGCCCTCGCCGTTGGCGCTCTCGCCGTCACCGGTGCCCTGGCCCTGACGGCGTGCGGCTCCGACGACACCAGTGGTGGCAGTGGTGCGGCCTCCGCGGCGAAGACGGGCAACATCAAGTGCGAAGGCAAGGGCAAGCTGCTCGCCTCCGGCTCGTCCGCGCAGAAGAACGCCATGGACGCCTGGGTGCAGGCGTACTCCAGCGCCTGCAAGGACACCGAGATCAACTACCAGCCCACCGGCTCCGGCGCGGGCATCACCACCTTCCTCCAGGGCCAGACCTCCTTCGCGGGCTCCGACTCGGCGCTCAAGCCCGAGGAGGTCGAGAAGTCCAAGAAGATCTGCAAGGGCGGCCAGGCGGTCAATCTGCCGATGGTCGGCGGCCCGATCGCGGTCGGCTACAACGTGCCCGGCGTGGACAGCCTCGTCCTGGACGCCCCGACCCTCGCCAAGATCTTCGACTCGGAGATCACCAAGTGGAACGACGAGGCGATCAAGAAGCTCAACCCCGACGCCAAGCTGCCGGACCTCAAGATCCAGGCGTTCCACCGCTCCGACGACTCCGGCACCACCGACAACTTCACCAAGTACCTCAAGGGCGCCGCCCCCGCCGCCTGGAAGCACGAGCCGGGCAAGACCTGGGAAGGCAAGGGCGGCCAGGCCGCGTCCGGCTCGGCCGGCGTGTCCTCGCAGGTCAAGCAGACCAGCGGCGCGATCTCCTACTTCGAGCTGTCCTACGCCACGGCCGGCAAGCTGAACACGGTCAAGCTGAACACCGGCGCCAAGGCCCCGGTCGAGGCCACCGTCGACAACGCCTCCAAGGCCATCTCCGAGGCCAAGCAGGTCGGCCAGGGCAGCGACCTGGCCCTGAAGCTGAACTACACCACCAAGGCCGAGGACGCCTACCCGATCACCCTCGTCACGTACGAGATCGCCTGCGACAAGGGCAACAAGGCGGAGACCCTGCCCGCCACCAAGTCCTTCCTGACCTACATCGCCAGCAAGGACGGCCAGAACGCCTTGAAGGACCTGGGCTACGCGCCGCTGCCGACCGAGATCGCCGACAAGGTCCGCTCGACCGTCGCCTCGCTCTCCTGACCCACCGGGCGGCGGCCCGCGCGCCCCGCGCAGGCCGCCGCCCGTCCGGTGCACCGCCGCGCCAGGAGCCCTCCGCCGGGCTCCGCAGACCGGAGAAACCATGAATTCAGCACCCTCGATACCCAGCGCACCACCACCGCCGCCCGCGCGTCCCGCCGCCTCCGCGGTGTCCGGCAAGGCGGTCCGCCCCGGAGACCGGATCTTCCTGGGCCTGTCCCGCGGCTCCGGCATCGCCCTCCTGGTGATCATGGCCGCCATCGCGGTCTTCCTCACCGTCCGCTCGGTGATCGCCATCTCCGGGGACCACGCGAACTTCCTGACCTACCTTGAGTGGAACACCTCGGGCCCCGAGCCGAAGTTCGGCATCGCCGTCCTCGCCTTCGGCACCGTCGTCAGCTCGGTCATCGCGATGGTCATCGCGGTCCCGGTCGCGGTCGGCATCGCGCTGTTCATCTCGCACTACGCGCCGCGCAAGCTGGCCTCCCCGCTCGGCTACGTCATCGACCTGCTCGCCGCCGTGCCCAGCATCATCTACGGCCTGTGGGGCGCCCTCTTCCTCGTCCCGCACCTGACCGGCCTCTACAGCTGGCTGGACGACTACTTCGGCTGGACCGGGATCTTCTCCTACGCCGACGAGGCCCCGCGCGCGCTGTTCACCGTCGGCATCCTGCTCGCGATCATGATCCTGCCGATCGTCACCAGCGTCAGCCGCGAGGTCTTCCTCCAGGCGCCGAAGATGCACGAGGAGGCCGCGCTCGCGCTCGGCGCGACCCGCTGGGAAGTCATCCGCATGTCGGTGCTGCCGTTCGGCCGCTCCGGCATCATCAGCGCCTCGATGCTGGGCCTGGGCCGCGCGCTCGGCGAAACGATGGCCGTGGCCACCGTGCTGTCCCCCAGCTTCCTGATCAACCTCAGCCTGCTGAACCCGGGCGGCGGCACCTTCGCACAGAACATCGCCAGCAAGTTCAGCGAGGCCGACGAGTTCGGGCAGGACGCCCTGATCGCCTCCGGCCTCGTCCTCTTCGTCATCACACTGCTCGTCAACGGCGCGGCCCGCATGATCATCGCGCGCCGCAAGGAGTACTCGGGGGCCAACGCATGAGTAACACGGTCACCCCGCCGCGGCCCGTCGCCGACGACGCGCCGCTCCCGGTCTCGCTCAAGCAGCCCCGGCTGCCCCGCTGGGCCCCCGCCGGTCTCGCCGCGGCCGCGGTCGCCGTCGGCTGCGGCATCGGCCTGGCCGCCGGCCTGGAGAGCCGCATCCAGTGGGGCCTGATCGCCGCCCTGCTGTTCATTCTCGGTACGTTCGTGATCGCCACCGCCGTCGAAGGCGCGCGGCAGGCCAAGGACCGCCTCGCCACCAGCCTGGTCTGGATCTGCTTCCTGCTGGCCGTGGTGCCGCTGGCCTCCCTCATCTGGGAGACCGTGGTGCGCGGCGTCAAGGTCCTCGACGGCTACTTCCTCAGCCACTCGATGGGCACCCTGCCCGACGCGCTGCCCGGCGGCGGCATCTACCACGCGATCATCGGCACCCTGCAACAGGTGGGCCTGGCCGCCCTGATCGCCGCGCCGATCGGCCTGCTCACCGCGATCTACCTGGTCGAGTACGGGCGCGGGAAGCTGGCCAAGGCCGTCACCTTCTTCGTCGACGTGATGACCGGCATCCCCTCGATCGTCGCCGGCCTGTTCGTCCTTTCGGTGTGGATTCTGATCCTCGGCTTCGGCCCGTCCGGCTTCGCCGGCGCGATGGCCCTGGCGATCCTGATGATGCCGGTGGTCGTGCGCTCCACCGAGGAGATGCTCAAGCTGGTCCCCAACGAGCTGCGCGAGGCGTCCCTGGCCCTCGGCGTGCCGAAGTGGCGCACCATCCTCAAGGTGGTCCTGCCGACCTCGATCGGCGGCATCACCACCGGCCTGATGCTGGCCGTCGCCCGGATCACCGGTGAGACCGCGCCCGTACTGCTGCTGGTCTGGGGCGCGAAGACGATCAACAACAACCCCTTCGAAGGCGCCCAGCAGTCACTGCCGCTGTATGTGTTCCAGCAGTGGCAGCAGGGCTCCGACGCCTCGTACGACCGTGCGTGGGCCGCGGCCCTCGTCCTGATCGCCTTCGTCATGATCCTCAACCTGGTGGCCCGCGGCATCGCCCGCTGGAAGGCCCCCAAGACCGGCCGCTGACTCCCCCACAGCCTGTACGGCGTGGGGGACCCCCACTCACAGCCTGAACGGCGTGGGCTCCACGAAAGAAGCAGTGATTTCCATGGCCAAGCGAATCGACGTCAGCGGCCTCTCCGCCTACTACGGCAGCCACCGGGCCATCGACGACATCTCCATGACCGTCGAGCCCCGCTCGGTGACCGCCTTCATCGGTCCCTCGGGCTGCGGCAAGTCGACGTTCCTGCGGACCCTGAACCGGATGCACGAGGTCACCCCCGGCGGCCGGGTCGAGGGCAAGGTGATGCTGGACGACGAGAACCTGTACGGCAGCGGCGTCGACCCGGTCGCGGTACGCCGTACCGTCGGCATGGTCTTCCAGCGCCCGAACCCGTTCCCCACCATGTCGATCTTCGACAACGTCGCGGCGGGACTGCGCCTGAACGGCTCGTACAAGAAGTCCGAGCTGTCCGCGGTCGTGGAGAAGTCCCTCAAGGGCGCCAACCTCTGGAACGAGGTCAAGGACCGGCTGAACAAGCCCGGCTCCGGCCTGTCCGGCGGCCAGCAGCAGCGGCTGTGCATCGCCCGCGCCATCGCGGTCGAGCCGCAGGTCCTGCTGATGGACGAGCCGTGCTCCGCCCTCGACCCGATCTCCACCCTCGCCATCGAGGACCTGATCGGCGAACTGAAGGAACGGTTCACGATCGTCATCGTCACGCACAACATGCAGCAGGCGGCGCGCGTCTCGGACCGTACGGCCTTCTTCAACCTGGCCGCGGTCGGCCAGCCCGGCAAGCTGGTCGAGATCGACGACACCGAGCGGATCTTCTCCAACCCGTCGGTCCAGGCCACGGAGGACTACATCTCCGGCCGCTTCGGCTGACCGGCCCCGCGCGCCCCGCGCCGACCGGCCCCTCACGTCCT
The DNA here is from genome assembly GCF_001905005.1 of Streptomyces sp. CB02923. Lineage (GTDB taxonomy): Bacteria > Actinomycetota > Actinomycetes > Streptomycetales > Streptomycetaceae > Streptomyces. Next base: position 1,432,725 of record NZ_LWKZ01000001.1, read on the forward strand.
GCGGTGCTGCATGGCGGTGCCACCGCAAGGACGTGGGCCCGCCCTCCGGCATCGGAGGGCGGGCCCACAATCCGTCACGCGCGGCACCGGGCCGCCCGCCGTCACGCGAACACGAGGTGGACGCACCAGTAGCTCAGGGCGGCGACCGCCGCTCCGGCGGGCATGGTGATGAACCAGCCCATGACGATGTTCTTGGCGACGCCCCAGCGCACCGCCCGCGAGCCCTTCGTCGAGCCCACACCCATGATCGCCGAAGTGATCACGTGGGTGGTGGAGATCGGCGCGTGGAACATGAACGACGCGGTGTACATGACGGACGCCGCGGTCGTCTCGGCCGCGAAGCCCTGCGGCGGGTCCAGCTCGATGATCCGCCGGCCGAGCGTGCGCATGATGCGCCAGCCGCCCGCGTAGGTGCCCAGCGACAGGGTCAGCGCACAGGCGATCTTCACCCAGACCGGGATGGCGTCGCCCGCGCTCTGGACGTCCGCGATGACCAGCGCCATCACCACGATGCCCATCGTCTTCTGGGCGTCCTGGAGACCGTGCCCGAGCGCCATGCCGGCCGCCGAGACGGTCTGGGCGATACGGAAGCCCCGCTTGGCCTTGTGCGGGTTGGACTTCCGGAACAGCCACATGATCACGACCATCACGAGATAGCCGAGGACCAGGCCGATCACGGGCGAGAGGAACATCGGAACGACGATCTTCTCTATGACGCCCGACCAGTAGACGGTCGTGCCGCCCGCCAGCGCCGCGCCCACCATGCCGCCGAAGAGGGCGTGCGAGGACGACGACGGCAGGCCGAAGTACCAGGTGACCAGGTTCCAGACCACCGCTCCGACCAGCGCCGCGAAGAGGATGCCCATCCCCTTGGAGCCTTCGGGTGTGGAGATCAGTCCCTCACTGACCGTCTTGGCGACCCCGCTGCCCAGGAAGGCACCGGCGAGGTTCATCACCGCGGCCATCGCGAGCGCCGCCCGCGGGGTCAGGGCCCGCGTGGAGACCGAGGTCGCGATGGCGTTCGCGGAGTCGTGGAAGCCGTTCGTGTACGTAAATCCGAGCGCGACCCCGATGGTCACGATGAGCGCGAAGGTGTCCACCGGAGGTCAGGACTCCTTGACCGCGATCGTCTCGACCGTATTGGCGACATGCTCGAAGGCGTCGGCCGCCTCTTCCAGGATGTCCACGATCTGCTTGAGCTTGAGCACCTCGATGGCGTCGTACTTGCCGTTGAACAGGTGCGCGAGCAGCTTGCGGTGGATCTGGTCGGCCTGGTTCTCCAGGCGGTTGACCTCGATCCAGTACTCGGTGAGGTTGGACATCGTCCGCAGGTTCGGCATCGCCTCGGCGGTCAGTTCCGCCGCCCGCGCCAGGACCTCGATCTGCTGCTCGACGCCCTTGGGCAGCTCCTCGATGCTGTAGAGGACGACCAGGTCGACGGCCTCCTCCATGAAGTCCATGATGTCGTCGAGCTTCGAGGCGAGGTTGTAGATGTCCTCGCGGTCGAACGGCGTGATGAACGAGGAGTTCAGCTGGTGGAAGATCGCGTGGGTCGCGTCGTCCCCCGCGTGCTCCGCCGCCCGCATCCTCTCGGCGATCTCTGTCCGCGCGGAGGCGTCCGCCCCGAGCAGTTCCATCAGGAGCTTGGAGCCTGTGACGATGTTGTCCGCGGACGCGGCGAACATGTCGTAGAAGCTCGTCTCCCTGGGGGTCAGACGAAAGCGCACGTGAAATCCTCGGGGTGCATCGGATTCGGTCGAGTTGATGCTAGGCGCATCATCCAGCCACAGCTAACCGGCATTCCTTCAGTGTCGCCCATCGGGCACCATGCTCTGCACGGGGTACCGCCCGCGCCCGGGAATTTCTGTACCATATACCCACTAGGGGTATATGGAACGCCTACGTACCACGGGAGAAGGCCATGACGACCACGGACGCCGAGACCAACGGCACCACCGCAGCCGCCGCGGCCCACCACGCCGACGGGCCGAAAACCGCCCTCGGAACCGACCCCGCCGCCGTCACCGATCACGACCTGGGCATTCACGGTTACGCGCAGCAAAAGGACGCACACCTCAAAAGGCTGCGCCGGATCGAGGGCCAGATCCGCGGCCTCCAGCGGATGCTGGAAGAAGATGTGTACTGCATCGACATACTCACCCAGGTGTCGGCGAGCACGAAGGGCCTGCAGTCCTTCGGCCTCCAGCTGCTGGAGGAACACCTGCGGCACTGCGTCGCCGACGCCGCCGTCAAGGGACCCGAGGCCATCGACGAGAAGGTCAAGGAAGCCACCAAGGCGATCGAACGGATGCTGCGCACCTGACGGCGGATGCCGGACGCACGGGTGCCACGCACCGTCACGCCCGGCGCCGCCGCCCGGTCACCTGCGGTTCCCGGGTCCCGGACCCGGTCGTACGCGGTCCGCGTCCACGTCCAGCACCTCGTCGATACGGTCCGAGCTGAGCCGATCCTCGCTCGCGGCGGCCGCCGCGATCATCAACTCACCAGTCAGGTCGATCTCGACGAGGGCGACGTGGTCCTGAACCGTCGAGTTGCGGTGTCCGGCCACGTACAACACCTCCTCCTTCGAGCGCCTCCCCACTCTTCTGGTGGTTACCGCCCAGAGTAGGTACGGGCGCACGCTCCGCGCATGGCACGGATGGACCATTTCCGCCAGTTCACACACGCCGTGGTCACGTGCCACGGACACGGTTGCCCGGTCCGCGCCGCTCCCGCCGGCCGTGCCGCCCGGCCGCCCGCGGCGACCGCGTTCAGCCGCCCGTGGCGGCGACCCTGCCCGTGTAGATGTCGTCCCGGTCGGGCAGCCGTACCGGAACCGGCGCCCCGAAGCCGTACAGCGTCGTGGTCGAGGTCACCGACGTCCCGCCCGTGGTGCCGTTGGCGAAGCGGAAGCGCTGGCGGACCTTGCGCAGCCGTCCGGCGTCGTCCAGATACGCGTCGAAGGCCACCACGTCCGTGGTGAAGCCTTTCTCCGCCGCGGTCAGCGCGGGCCGGACCGCGGGGGACGCCGCGCGCGCCGCCGACCCGATGTCCGTCGTGCCGCTGAAGTGCCGCACCGGTGTCCCGTCCAGCCGCTCCCGCCCCTCGTACGTCACCTCCCGCACCCCGCGCAGCAGTTCGGCGGCGGCCATCGGATCGGTCGCGCCGCCGGTGACCAGATTGCCGTCGGCCAGCGAGGCGGTGTCCACCCGCACCCACTTGTCGGCCGGCACCCCCGCCCCGCGGTTCTTCATGTAGAGCGCGGACGGCGTGAGGATCTCCGTGATCGTGTGCGGCGCGCCCCGCCCGCCGCCGGTGTCCGGAAGCCGTACGTTCAGCCGACCGGTCCGCTTGCGGTAGTCGTGGCCGCCGGTCCCCCGGATGGCGACGCGGGTGCCGCCGCTGACGGTCTCCATCTCCGTACGCACCCGGGAGCTGCCGGCCCGGACCAGGGCGTCGGCGCAGGCGCGCAGGGCGGCGGCGTAGTCCGTACGGCCGGACGGGGCTCCGGCGGCCGACGGACCGGCCGGGTCCCGCGGCCGGGCGCCCGGTGGGCGGGCGCGGTCGGTGAAGGGCGGACCGGCCGCCGACCCGCCCACCGGGCCGTCTGCGGAGCGGCCGGCCGAGGCGTGGTCGTCGGCTGCCGCGCCGTTCGGGGAACAGCCCGTGGTGAGCAGCCCGACCGCCAGGCCCACTCCGCAGACGGCAGCCGCGACGGCACCGCCTCGCCTGTCCTGCACCACCATCACGTACGAGCCCCCTCGGCCGCTCTGCTCGTGAAGTCGCGGATCGGGACGTTCCGGTTGTCCCGGCCCATCACGACCCGTTTCGTTCAACGACCGTTCAGGCCGCTTCGTCACGCCCGTACACCCCGGGCGCGTAGCGTGGCGCCGTGCACGACCGAGCAGCGCAGGAGCCGACGCCGCGGCCCCCCGGGCCGCCCGACCACCGGACCACCACCACCGAACGAGGTTCCTTCTGCCTGGCCCGCTGCAGCTGCGGCTGGCACGGCCCGGCCCGCCGGGCCCGCTCCCAGGCACGGACGGACGCGGAACAGCACCACCGGACGGGGTGAGCGGGAACCCCTGAGACCGGCCCCGGGCGGGCGCGCCGCACCCGCCCGGCAGGCCCCGGAGCCATGCCCCTGGAACCTCCCCGGGCCCTCGTTCCATCTGGGTAGGGGGAAGCATCCACGGCGCGCGGGCCCCCAAAGGGGCCCCAAAAGGGGCAATTCATAATGAAGCGGCGCACGATCCTGGCAGCCGGCGGCGGACTCGCGGCGGCGACCGCCGGCCTGACCACCGCCTGCGGCAGCAGCACCGGCCACGCGAGCGCCCCGGGCGGCACGGCATCCGGCGGCGTCGGCCTCACCACCAGTTCACAGACCGGCAAGCCCCCGGCCGCCCAGGCATCCTGGGACGCACTGCGCAAAAGCCTCGACGGCAAGCTCATACGCGCCGGCGAAGCCTCGTACGACGCCGCCCGGCGCCTGTACAACACCCGTTACGACAACCTCAAGCCCGCGGCCGTCGCCTACGTCCGCCACCCGGCCGACATAGCCGAGTGCCTGTCCTTCGCCCGCCGCTACAACGCCCCCGTCGCGATACGCAACGGGGGCCACTCATATGCCGGTTGGTCCAGCGGCAACGGCAAGCTCATCATCGACGTGTCCGCCCTGAACTCCGTCTCCGCGCCGTCCGGCGGCATCACCCGCATCGGCGCCGGCGCCAAGCTCATCGAGGTCTACGACGGCCTGGGCAAGCACAACGTCACGATCCCCGGCGGCTCCTGCCCGTCCGTCGGCATATCCGGCCTGACCCTCGGCGGCGGCCACGGCGTCGCGTCCCGCGCGTACGGCCTGACCTGCGACAGCCTCGTCGGCGCCACCGTCGTCACCGCCGACGGCAAGACCGTCGAGTGCGACGCCAAGCGCAACAGCGACCTCTTCTGGGCCCTGCGCGGCGCCGGCAACGGCAACTTCGGCGTGGTCACCGAACTCCGCTTCCGCACCCACGCCGCGCCCCGCTCGGTCATGGCCTACCTGACCTGGCCCTGGTCCAAGGCCACCGCCCTGCTCCAGTCCTGGCAGGAGTGGGGCCCCACCCAGCCCGACGAAATATGGTCCTCCCTGCACCTGGACGCCCACCCCGGCGGCACCCCGTCCGTCTCCGTCGCGGCCTTCTCCCTGGGCTCGTACGGCGACCTCCAGAACGCCGTCGACAAGCTGGCCGACCGGGCGGGCGGCCCCGGGCCCGCGAAGTCGGTGCGCCTGACGCCCAGCTCGTACCTCGACGCGATGGAGTCGTACGCGGGCTGCTCCACGAAGACCACCGAGCAGTGCCACCTGCCCGGCGCCCTCCCCGGCCGCAGCGCGTCCGGCAAGCTGGCCCGCGAGACGTACGCGGCCCGCTCCGACTTCTACGACCGCTCGCTCGGCGCGGCCGGCATCCGCGCCCTGCTGGGCCAGATCGAGACCGCGAGCCGCAAGGGCGTCGGCGGCAACGCGTCACTGACCGCGCTGGGCGGGGCGATCAACCGGGTCCGCCCCACCGACACCGCCTTCGTGCACCGCCGCTCGCGCTTCCTCGCGCAGTACCTGGCGTCCTGGAAGGCGGGCGGTACGGGCTCAGCGCAGAGCGCGTGGCTGAACGGCATCCACAGCGCGATGCAGCGCTACGCCTCGGGCGCCGCCTACCAGAACTACGCGGACGCGGCCCTGACCGACTGGAAGAAGTCCTACTACGGCCCGGCCGCCGACCGCCTCACCCAGCTCAAGCGGCAGTACGACCCGAGCGGGCTGTTCAGGACGTTCCCGCAGGCCCTGTGACCGTGCGCCCTCTCAGACGTCGGGGACAGGCCCAGTAACGGCTCGTCCCCTCAGACGTCGGGGACAGGCCCTGTAGCGGCCCGCCCCCTCAAACGCCGAGGGAGGACCGGGCTGTCGGCCCCGGTCCTCCCTCGGCATCATGATCCGCGCCTGCGGCTAGGGCGTTTCTGATGGATCTCCGTGGGGGACGGAGCGGCGTTCGGTGCGTGCTCTCGGTGTGCGGTGTGAAGGGTCATGTGGCGGAGCCACCTGTCCCTTTGCGCCGTGCGGCGAGTGGGGGTCCCCCCTGCTCGAAGAGCTTGGGGGAGTGCCGGGCGTCGCGATGCCGCGGAGATCCGTCAGAAGCGCCCTAAGCCGCCAGGTCCTCGTCCCGCTCCTCCCGCGGCGCCGACGGCACGGCCGCCACCGGCTCGGACACCGCGCGGGGCACCGGCCCCCCGGCCCGTACGAGCCACCAGGCGGGCGAGCGCCCGACCGCGGTGGCCACCGGGATCAGCATCGCCTGCGCCACCGGCGCCAGCAGCAGCGCCACCGCCGTACCGAGTGCGAAGCCCCCGACGACGTCCGTCGGGTAGTGCACACCCATGTACACCCGGCAGAACCCTTCCAGCAGCGCCAGGCCGATACCGATCAGCCCGTACACGCGGTGGGCGATGAACAGCCCCACACCGACCGCCATGGTCAGCGTCGCGTGATCGCTCACGAACGAGAAGTCCGTCTTGCCGGGGATGATCACTTCCAGGCCCGCGTGGACCCGGAACGGCCGGGGCCGCTCCACCACCGCCCGGATCGGGATGTTGGCCAGCAGCGCCACACCAGCGGCCAGCGGCGCCCAGACCAGGCCCGCCAGCGCGGCCGGTGCGTCCGGCCGCTTGCGCGCACCCCACCAGGCGATCAGGCACAGCACGGCGAGCGCGGCGATGATGCCGTACTCACCGACGAATTTCATGGCGCGGTTGAGCCACTCCGGTGCGTCCTTCGCGAGGCCGTTGATGCCGTCGAGCACGTCCACATCGGGGTTCGACCCGTCCATTGCGAGTCCAGCCATCTGCCGCGGCCCCTTACCTTTCGCGCGCGCGAGCGCCGTGTGAGTGCTGCCAACCCCCGTGGTCGTCGAGCGTGGCCGGGCCTCCACGGCCTCGCCATGTCTCCATGTCCAGGAAACGCGATGTGCTGCCGAGCCGTTCCAGCTTCCACCGGATGATCACCAGGACGTTATCGAAGAGAGACTGATGTCCGCAGTTCAGGGGCCCATGTTCACGCAGCGTTCGGCCGGGGCAACGCTTTCGCGCCATCTTCGGTGACGCGGGTCGCACCGATGTAGTCCGGAGTGTCGATCTTGTCGAACCGGATCACCGCGCCCGTGTACGGCGCATTGATCATGTAGCCGCCGCCCACGTAGATCCCCACGTGGTGGATGGACCGCGGATCGTTCAGGTCGTACGCGAAGAACACCAGGTCCCCCGGGAGCAGCTCGTCCCGCTTCGGATGCGGCCCGGCGTTCCACTGGTCGTTGGCCACCCGCGGCAGCTCGATGTCCACCGAGTGGTACGCGGCCTTCGTCAGCCCCGCGCAGTCGAAGCGCCCGTCCTGGTCCGGCGTGCCGTTGCCGCCCCACAGGTACGGCGTGCCGAGCTGCTCCTGCGCGTAGTAGATGGCGGAGGCGGCCTGCCGGGACGGCGCGACCCGCCCCACCGGTGCCTCGAAGCTCTTGGCGAGGGTCGTGATGATCTTCACGTAGTTCCGGGTCTCGCTGATCGCCGGCACCCCGCCCGCCTTGATCACCCGGTACGCGCCCGCGTTGTACGCCGCCAGCATGTTGTGCGCCGGGTCACCGGGCACGTCCTTCACGTACTTCGCCAGCTCGCAGTCGTACGACGCCGCCGACGGGATCGCGTCCGCCGGGTCCCACACGTCCCGCCGGCCATCCCCGTTCCCGTCGATGCCGTGCGAGGCCCACGTACCGGGAATGAACTGGGCGATCCCCTGCGCCGCCGCCGGACTCTGCGCCTTCGGGTTCCAGCCGCTCTCCTGGTACAGCTGGGCGGCGAGCAGCGCCGGGTTGATGGCGGAGCACAGATTGCCCCACTTCTGCACCAGCGGCTGGTACGAGGCGGGCACGGCGCCCTTCGCCAGGCCCACCGCCCGGCCCGCGCCGCCTGCCAGGCCCGCGGCGGCCGAGTACGTGCCCACCACGAGCAGCGCGAGGAAACAGAGCACCAGCCCGACCCCGAGCCCACCGGCCACCCAGAATTTGCGCACCCCACAACCCTCCCCCATACGGGCGCGTTTCACCGCCGCTTTCGGCATGTACCTCACCACACCCGGCCGCACGGGCCGGCACCCGCGCCCCCGAAGGCCGCCCGGCCCCGCCCCGCGCCCCGGCTTTCACTCCCCCAGCTCGAACCAGACCGACTTCCCGTCCCCCGGCCCGTGCCGGCACACACCCCACCCGTCGGCGCACGCCCCGACCAGATACAGCCCGCGTCCGCCCGTCGCGTCGTGCTCGCGCCACTGCCGCACCGGCAGCCCCGGCGCCCCGTCGTGCACCAGCACCCGCAGCGTGCCCGCGCCCTGCCACGCTCCGTACACCGTCACCGGCTCCGAACAGCCACTGGCTCGACAGGCGTTGACGGCGTTCGTCACCACCTCGGACGTCAGCAGCAGCGCGGTCTCCGCCAGGTCACCCCGCCCGGCGGCCCGCACCGCCGTACCGACCGCGTCCCTGGCCGTACGCACCCACTCCGGATCCGGCGGAAAGACGAGCGAGAAGTCACCGGACGTGAGCGGCCGGCGCGCGGCCTCGGTGCTGGGACACATGGCGTGGCCTCCTGGGGTCACCGTGCCCGGCCGCGCGGGGCGCACGGGTCCGGGCCGTGCGTCGAAGCTAGGGACGATGTTGAGGCAGTTGCAACCGCGTCCCCGGATTCTCCCCCGGACGAGTGGCCGCCCGTCCCAACCGTGTCCCCCCGCCGCCGGATCGCGCCAAACTGCGGCCGGACACCGAGGAGGACGCCATGGCTCCCAGAACCCAGCCCACCGAGCGCCAACGGCGCCTCGGCACCGAGCTGCGCAAACTCCGCCTCGCCGCGGGCCTCTCCGGCGACCAGGCCGCCGCCCTGATCGGCGCTGACCGCCAGCGCGTGAGCCACATCGAAACCGGCCGCGTCGACGTCCCGCGCAACGGCCTCTACAACCTCCTGCGCTCCTACGGCTGCGCGGCGGGCCCACTGTTCGAGGCGCTGATGGCGATGGCGCACGACCGGGGGCGGGGCTGGTGGGACGCGTACCGGGACGTGATGGGCCGCCCGGCCCTCGACCTGGCCGAACTGGAGTCGCGTGCCGCACACATCCGCAACCACGAACCACTCGTGATTCCGGGAGTGCTGCAGACCGCCGAATACGCCCGGTCGGTGTGCGAGACGTTCGACGAGCACGATGCGAAGATCGACCGGTACGTCCAGTTCCGTCTGGATCGACAGCGCATCCTGGAACAGCGGTCCGGCACCCCCTACCACGCGGTCATCCAGGAAGGGGCGCTGCGCACCCGCGTCGGCAGCCCGGAGATCATGCGGCGGCAGCTGCGCCGCCTCATCGAGATCGCCCGGCTCCCCCACGTGACGTTGCAGGTCTTCCCCTTCGAAGCCGGGCCCTACTCCGGAGTGAGCCGCTCCTTCAGCATCTTCGGCGGCCCCACGCCCGCTCTCGACACCGTCCGCCTGGAACAGGCGGTGGCTTCCGCGATCCTGCGCGACGAGGACGACACCAGCCGCTACGGCAAGATCTTCACGAGGCTGACCGAACTCGCACTGCCGCGAGTTGACCCGGAGGCAAAGCCTGAGTCTCATGAGGGCCGGGACTCACTGACCCTCATCCAGCACCTGATGTACGCCTCCTAGGAGAACGCAATGCCCCGGCACACCTGGCGGAAGTCCTCGTACAGCGGCAGCGGCCAGGACGACTGCGTAGAGGTGGCCACCCAGCCCGGCGGCCCCGTCCTGTACCGCGAAAGCGACCTTCCGGCCGCCGTCGGCCGCTGCGCCCGGCCCGTGTGGGGCGCCTTCCTGCGGGACGTCAAGGCGGGTCACGTGTCCCCGGAGCGGCGCGTACCCGTCTCCTGACCACCCCTGACGGGCCGTAAAGTCCTCCGCATACGAGTGAGTGCACGAGGTCACCGCCCACCGCGGGCCCGACGGAGGAACCTATGCCGACCACCCCCACTCCCCCCGCGAACCTCGACTGGCAGAAGGCCACGGACGACGAGAGCGCGCCCGAATACATCGAGGTCGCCTTCGGGGACGATGACCACGTGTACCTGCGGACGAACACCGAGCCCGACAACATCGTCACCACGACGCGCACCAAGTGGGACGCGTTCGTCCTCGGGGTGAAGGCCGGCGAGTTCGACCACTTCGTGGGGCTGTAGCGCCACCTGCCCCCTTCCTTCGAACATTGCCCGGCGTGATCGGCCGTGATACACACGGTGATACCGGCGGGTCCCCGGGCGCCGTGCGCCCCCGCGCACACGCAATCCCCACGGGATCCGTCAAAGAAAGCCGCCAAGTCGACATCTGGTGGCGGATTTGTCAGCGAAGATGGATGCTGGCCCGTACCGCGTGGCGCGGGTAAACAACGACCCATAAGGGGCGGTGAGTTCATTCATGCACTTGGCGGCCGAAAAGGGCGACATCACCACCATCATTGGCGGAATCGCCCCGGACTGGGGACCTTTCGGAACGCTGGGCAACGAAGCCCGCGTGATGATCGAAGTGGTCATGGCAGTAGCGATTCTGCTCTGTCTCGGCATCGCGATCTGGGGCGCGGCCAAACAGCGCATCGGCGCCACCGCGCTGCGCGACACGTTCAGTGCCGAACAGGGCAAGGGCCTCATCGTGGCCGGCCTGACCGGCGTCTTCATCATCGGGTCCCTGGGCACGCTCTTCACGATCGTGTACGGAATGGCCGTGTAGCCGGGGCGGCCGGCGCAGCCCCGCCGGGACGGCGCGGGCCGCCGGCCGCCGGAACCCGCACGGGGCACCCGTGACCGCCGGGCCGGGCACCGAGCGCGAAGCCGCAGCCGCCCCGCGCGAGCGGCCCACCGCCACCACCCCGCCCCCCTCCCGTCACACACCGGCGCCCCGCACGCCCCCGGCGCGGCGCACTCCGGGCCTCCCCCGCCCGCACGCCCCTCCGGCCCCCCGCACCTCCACCCCTCCCGCACCACCGGCCGCACCCCTTCGCCGAGAGCACCCCCTGATGCCCACTCACCCGCCGTCGCCCCGTTCCGCTTTGCGCCACCCTGGCAAGCAACGGGCCGATTGGGCCGCGCACCGGGCGGGGACACAAGGGCATGGCGGGGACCGAGCGGCGTCCGCGGCCAACGGGGTGGCCGCAAATGCCGCAGAGTCCCCCATTCGCCTCTTCCGTCCGACATCTGAGGTCCCGTCACGGTGAGATGTACTCGTACCACTGCGCCCGAGACGCTGCCCGCGCGGCTACGGTCATATCTGGGCGGCAAAACGACAGCAGTGACGGCTATGCCGGTTGAGGGGGCACAGGCGCGATGAGTCTCAGCGATGGCGGTGGCTACGGCGGTGGCGAGCCGGGCGGCCCGGACACGGGCGGCCAGACCCGCACCAGACTCCCGGACGGCGACGGCGACACGTACGGAGCCGGCCGCCGCTCCCGAACGGGCTCCTCCAGCCGGAACCTGATCACGATCGTCGGCGTGGTGGTCCTCCTGATCGCCGCCATCGCCTTCGCGAACCGGGGCGGCGGCGAACAGGGATCCTCCGAAGGCACGGCGAAGGACACGGACACCCAACCCACCGCCCCGACCGGCACGAAGCCGGTCACAGGCAAGAACGGCGGCATCGCGTCGGGCTTCGCGAAGACGGAGCAGGGGGCGCAGTCGGCGGCGGCGAATTATGCGGTGGCGCTCAACAGTGACGGGATGTACACGAAGGACCGGCGGCAGACGATAGTCACGACGGTGTACGCACCGGACGTGGCGGCGGCCCGCGAGAGCGCGCTCGACAAGGCATACGGCAACCCGACGTTCCTCGGGCGGATCGGGCTCAAGCCGGACGGCCGCGCCCCTGACGGCTCGACGTTCGTCTCCCGCGCCAATCCCGTGGGCACCAAGGTCGAGAAGTTCTCCGGCACCGCGGCCAAGGTATCGGTCTGGTATTCGGCCCTCTTCGGCATCGCCGGAGCGGACTCCAAGAACCCGGTCGCGGAAGGTTGGTACACGAACACCTTCGACCTGCAGTGGATCGACGGCGACTGGAAGATCACCGACTTCACGCAGAAGAACGGCCCGGCTCCGGTCGGCCGGGACCAGGCCGCGTCGTCGGCCGAGGAGATGTCCAAGGCTGTGCAAGGCTTCGGAGGGTTCACGTATGCCCGCTAACCATCGTCGTCGCGCCCTCTCCCTCACCGCTCTGGTGACGGGCGTGCAGACGGCCGTCCTCCTCCTGGCGTCACGCGCCTTCGCGGAGCCGAGTCCGTCTCCCACCCCCACCACTACGGGCAGCCCCTCGGCGAGCCCCTCGCCGAGCAACGACCCCTGCGACCTCATCCGCGGCCTCGCCAAGGACTACTGCCAGAACGGCGACAAAGCCAACTCCACCCCCAAATCCCCCGGCGGCCTCACCGACAACAACCCCCTCGACCCCCTCACCTCCCTCGCCAAGGGCTGTGCGGACGCCGCCGCCTGGATCGTCAACAAGTTGTCCGATGCCGTGAAGGCGACCTCGCAGGTCGACTTCACGAACGCGGCGTTCCTCAAGCAGTACGCCGTCGTCTTCGCCGCCTCGACCGTGCTGACGCTCGTGCTGTGGCTGCTCGCCGTCGCCAAGCGGGCCGTGCGCGGCGTGCGGCTGACGGAGGCGATCAGCGAGGCGGTCGGGTTCCTGTGGCTGACCGTGCTGGCGTCCGCTTTCACGCCGCTGATCCTGTACACCGTGGTCTCCGCGACCGACGGCATCACGGAGATCATCGCGAAGGGGACGGGCGCGCAGACCGACACGTTCTTCGGCGCGTTCTCGGCGGCGCTGAAGAAGGACACGGACATCGGCGGCGGCCCGATCATGCTGATCGTGGTCTCGCTGGTCTCGGTGCTGGCGGCCGGTGTGCTGTGGCTGGAGCTGGTGATCCGGGCGGCTCTGCTGTACGTGGGCGCGCTGCTCGGTACGGTCGTCTACGCGGGCCTGGTCGACAAGAACATGTGGGGGCACGTCCGCCGCTGGGCCGGCATCATGATCGCCGTGATCATGGTGAAACCGGTCATCGTGGTCGTCCTGGGTATCGCCGGTGCGCTGACCACCGGCGGCGGCCCGAACGCCATCTCGGCCGTCGTCTCCGGCCTCGCGATCATCCTGCTCGCCATCTTCGCCAGCGCCGTGATCTACCGTTTCGTCCCGGGTTTCGGCGACGAGATGGTCTCGGCCCGTACGAACAAGAAGCAGGCCACCGAGGGCTCGCAGGCCGCCGCCGTGATCTCCTCACCCGCCGCACTGGTGTCCCAGGGCATCAAGACGCACAGTTCCCGCAGGTCCGGCGGGGGCGGCGGCGGGCAGGACCAGGGCGGCGGGCAGTCCCGGCCCGCCGACGCGGTGTCCGGCGGCGTGGCCGCCCACAGCAGCCGCACCGGCAACTCCGGCGGCGGCCGTGTCCCGGCCCCCGCCTCCCCCGCATCCCGTCCGCGCCCGTCCCCCGGTTCGAGCCCAGGCTCCGCCGGAAACGCCCGCACCGGCAAGACTTCAGGAGGTGACGGGCGTTGACGACCCAGTCGCACCCGATCACGCCCCGCCGCACGTACCTGATCGGCCGCGCCCGCCCGAACGCGATCGTCGGCAAGAACCGCGAGACCGGCGAGATCGCGCTGATCATCGCGGGTGCGTTCGTCGGCATGATCTGCGGCCTGCTGGTGCCGGTGCTGTCCGCGCGGATCATCACCCTGACCGGCTTCCCGCTGCTGGCCATCGCCGCGGTCTATTTCCCGTACCGCGGCCGTACGTTCTACAAGTGGTTCGAGATCAACCGCAGCTACCGGCGTACGGTCCGCCGCGGCACGACGTACCGCTCCGGCGTTGCCGAGGCGGGCGTGCGCCTGGACGGCCGGGAGGTGGAGATCGGCCCGCCGCCCGGCATCGGCCGCATCAACTGGCTGTCCGCGCCGTTCGGCCCGGACGAGATCGCCGTCCTGCTGCACGCCGACCGCCGTACGGTCACCGCCGCCATCGAGATCGAGGGCCCGGGTGTCGGCCTGCGCGACAGCGAGGACCAGGAAGCCCTGGTCGAGCGCTTCGGCACGCTGCTCAAGCACGTCGCCAACGGGGACGGCTTCGTCACGCGCCTGCAGATGCTGGCCCGTACGCTCCCCGCCGACCCGGACGCGCACGCCAAGGACGTCGCCCAGCGCGGCAACGCCGCCTCGCCCGACTGGCTCCAGGAGTCGTACGACCAGCTCCAGTCCATGGTCTCCACCTCCTCCGAGCAGCACCGCGCCTACCTCGTCGCCTGTATGCACTACACCCGCGAACTGGCCGCCGAAGCGCACACCATGGCGCGCGCCGCCCACCTGCACCGCGGCGGTCTGGTCCGCAAGAAACTGGACCGGGACGCGGGCCTGGCCGTCGTCATGGCACGCGAGCTGACCGACATCTGCGCGCGCCTGGCCGAGGCCGACATCCGCGTCCGTCAGCCCCTGGGGCAGAGCCGGCTGTCTTCCCTGGTGCACTCCATGTACGACCCGGACCACCCCATCGACCACATCCAGGCGATGAGCCAGCGCAACGCCTGGCCGGCCGAGCTGGACGCGATGGAGCCGACGTACCTCCAGGCCAAGACGCGCGAGTCGACCACGCGCGCGCCGTGGTGCCACGCCACGGCCTGGGTCAAGGAGTGGCCGCTGACGCCGGTCGGCGTCAACTTCCTGGCACCGTTGCTGGTGCACACTCCCGATGTCATCCGTACGGTGGCGGTCTGCATGGACCTGGAGCCCACCGAGATCGCGATCGAGCGGATGCTGACGGAGAAGACCAACGACGACGCGGAGGCCAGCCGGGCCGCCAAGATGAACCGGGTCGTCGACCCGCGCGACGTGGCCCACCACGGCCGCGTCGACCAGCGCGGCGAGGACCTCGCCTCGGGCGCCGCGGGCGTCAACCTCGTCGGCTACATCACCGTTTCCTCCCGTTCCCCGGAGGCGCTGGCCCGCGACAAGCGCACCATCCGCGCCTCGGCGGGCAAGAGTTACCTCAAACTGGAGTGGTGCGACCGGGAACACCACCGCGCCTTCGTCAACACGCTGCCGTTCGCGACCGGGATCCGCCGCTAAGCCGCTGGGAGGCGCGTACGTCATGGCCATGCTCGATCCGCTCGCAGCGCTCACCGAGGCGTTCACCGGCTTCCTGTTCGGGAAGGTGGAGACGACGCGGCTTCCGGTACGGACCTCCACCGGCCAGGCCCAGGCCGTCTACCTGCCGACCGCCGCACCGGGCCTGGGCGACTCCGGCGTGATCATCGGCCGCGAGGTCTACAGCGGCAAGGGCTATATCTACGACCCCTTCCAGCTCTACGGGCAGCAGCTGCCGGCCCCGCACTGGCTCGTCCTCGGCGAGTCCGGCAACGGCAAGTCGGCGCTGGAGAAGACGTACGTACTGCGGCAGCTGCGCTTCCGCGACCGGCAGGTGGTCGTCCTGGACGCGCAGGGCGAGGACGGCGTCGGCGAGTGGAACCTGATCGCCGAGCAGCTGGGCATCACCCCCATCCGCCTGGACCCCACCGCCGCCCTGAACGGCGGCATCCGCCTCAACCCCCTCGACCCGTCGATCACCACCACCGGCCAGCTCGCCCTGCTCCGCACGATCATCGAGGTCGCCATGGGCCGCGGCCTCGACGAGCGCTCCGGCTTCGCGCTCAAGGTCGCGCACGCGTACGTCAACGAGACGATCACCAACCGGCAGCCGGTGCTGACCGACATCGTCGAGCAGCTGCGCCACCCGGAGGCGGAGTCGGCGGAGGCCATGAACGTCGACATAGACGACGTACGGGCCTGGGGCCTGGACGTCGCGCTGGTGCTCGACCGGCTCGTCGACGGCGACCTGCGCGGCATGTTCGACGGCCCCACCACCGCCGGTATCGACCTCGACGCGCCGCTGATCGTCTTCGACCTCTCGCACATCGACCGCAACTCCATCGCGATGCCGATCCTGATGGCCATCGTCGGCGTGTGGCTGGAGCACACCTGGATCCGCCCCGACAGGAAGAAACGGATCTTCCTCGTCGAGGAGGCCTGGCACATCATCAACTCGCCGTTCGTGGCCCAGCTGTTCCAGCGGCTGCTGAAGTTCGGCCGCCGCCTCGGCCTGTCCTTCGTCGCCGTCGTCCACCACCTCAGCGACGTGGTGGACGGCGCCGCCGCCAAGGAAGCCGCGGCGATCCTGAAGATGGCGTCCACCCGCACGATCTACGCCCAGAAGACCGACGAGGCCCGCGCCACCGGCGCCGTCCTGGGCCTGCCGCGCTGGGCGGTCGAGATCATCCCGACGCTCACCCCCGGCATCGCGGTGTGGGACGTCAACGGCAACGTCCAGGTCGTCAAACACCTGATCACCGAGGCGGAACGGCCGCTGGTCTACACCGACCGGGCGATGACCGAGAGCTCCGCGATGATGACCGACGAAGCGCTCGCGATCGGGCGGGCGGCCGACGCGGAGGCCGAGCAGCGGGCCGAAGCGCTGGCGATGCAGCGGCAGTTCCGGGACGAGTCGAGCGAGACGGTGGCGTGACGCGGGGATACGGGCACGGGCACGGCGGTACGGACGCCCCGGGCGGCGGCACGGGAGGCCGCAGCGGCGGACGGGGGCGGGGCGTCCCCGACTCCCTTCTGATCGGCGTACTCGCCTTCCTCCTGGGCCTCACGGTCCTGGCATGGGCGGCGACGGGCCTGGCCGGCCTCTTCACCCACGGCGCCTGGCCGGACGGCGTGACCTTCACCCGTACGCCCCTGGCCCTGCGCAGCCTCATAGGCGCCCCGCACGACCTCCCGGCCGCCTGGTCCGGCACCCCCGCCGCACAACTCCCCGGGTACGGGCTGTTCTGGGGCATCCTCATCAGCGAACTGCTGGTGCTGGTCGTCCTCACGGTCTTCGCCATGGGGACGATCACCCGCTACCGGGTCGTACGGGCCAACCGGCGGGCCGGGGGCAAGGATGCCGGGCGGACGGGGGCCATGGATGCCGGGCGGTCCGGGGCCAAGGATGCCGGGTGGGACGGGGTGCAAGCCCAAGGCGGCCCGGCGCCCGCCGCCGACCGTGCAACGCCCGCCGCGCCCCCGACGGTTCCTGCCGCACCCGCAGCGCCCGTAGCACCCGCCCCTACCACCGCAGCAGCACCGCCTCACGCGGCTGACGCAGCCCCTCCAGCCCCAGAGGCCGCTACACCGTCGGCCCTGATCCCCGCACCGGCCCCACCCGCCACTCCAGCCACCACCATCTCCCCCGCACCTACACCCTCACCCACACCCGTACCCACACCCCCCGCCAACGTCCCCGACCTCCCCCCGCTCGTGCACTACGGCGCCGACCGCCGCCAGGCCGGCGTGCTCGCCACGGCCGCCATCACCGCGGCCGAGGGCCCCCTCGTCGTCGCCACCACCGATCCCTCCCTCTGGTCCGACACCAAGGACGCCCGCGCCAAACTGGGCCCGCTGCTGACCTACGATCCGCAGCACCTCCTGGACACCCCGGCCCGGATGCGCTGGTCACCGACGTCCGGCTGCGAGGACATCGGCACCGCCGCCGCACGGGCGGCCGCGCTCCTCACCCCCGTACGCCCCTCCAGCGTCCTCGATTCCGCGGTGGCCGACGCCGCGACGACCCTGCTGCGCTGCTGGCTGCACGCCGCCGCCGTGGACGGCCGGCCCTTCCGCCAACTGCACCGCTGGGCCCACGCCAAGGGCGCCGCCCACGAGCCCGTACGTATCCTGCGGACGAACCGGAAGGCGTCGGCGGGCCAGGCCGGCGAGCTGGAGTCCGTACTGACCGCGCACGCGGAACGCCGGGAGATGGCACACGAACTGGTCTCCCGCACCCTGGCGTCCCTCTCCTCGATCCACATCCGGGACGCCTGCAATCCGGCGCGATCCGATGCCCTGCTTCTCGAATCTTTCATCGACGAAGGGGGAACGCTCTACGTGGTAGGGGAATCCATCGAGGATCCGCGAACCACTCCGGGCGCGATGCCGTTGCTCATCGCGCTCCTCTCCAACGTGGTCGAGCACGGCCGCCGCATGGCCGAACGGTCATCCGCCGGTCGGCTCGACCCACCACTCACCCTCGTCCTGGACGACATCGCGGCGCTGGCGCCACTCCCCGCGCTGCCCGGCCTCCTCGAATCCGGCCGCGCACAGGGCATGTTGACGCTCGCCACGCTGCGCTCCCAGGAACAGGCCCGCGCCCGCTGGCCGCACACACCCCTGCCGGCCTGACCGGTCGCCACCCGCAGCCGTACGCGCCCGTCCGCCCTGAGAGTCCGGTTACGCGCGCTCCAACGCCATCTCCCGCTCGATGGCCGCCCCGCCCTTCGGATCGGTCATCGTCCGGCCGGTCTCGACGAAGCCGAGCGACCGGTAGAGCGCCGCCGCACGCTCGTTCTCCTCGTGCACCCAGAGCCGTACGCGCTCCACCGCCGGCTCGGACCGGCTCCACGCCCAGCCCACGGCGGCCCCGAACAGGTCGCGCGCCAGCCCCGTGCCACGGTGCTCCGGGCGTACGTACACGCCGACGATGTGCGCCCACGGCTCCTCGCCGTCCCGCTCGTCCGCGCCTTCCTTCTCGACGAGTACGACGACCATGCCGCCCCAACTGCCGTCGGGCCCCTCGCCGATGAACGTCAGCGGGTCCTGGTCCTCATCGCTCTGCGCCGCCCGCCGCTGCCACACGTCGTCCGGATACGCGGCGACCTTCTCGAAGGACTCGTTGAAGGCGATACGTGAGACGGGATCAGCGAGCGCCGCCAGCCGGAGTTCCCTGAGCCGCTTCCATTCGTCCGCCTTCACCGGCCTGACCAGATACTCCATCGGGCCAGCATCCCAGCAGTCCGTCCCCCTGGCCACACGCAGTTCTCCCTTCACCCCCACCACCCTCTAGTTAGGCTAGCCTCACCTAACCACCCTGCCACTTACGGAGACACTCCCTTGCCCGAAGCCCAAAACCCCGCCAGAACCACCAGAGCGGTCAACTCGGCCGGCCCCACCGCCGTTGCCCCACCTTCGTCACCCGGCACCGGGTCCCTCGCCCTCCGCCTGGCCGGCGTCTCCGGGATCGCGGCGTCCGTTGCCTGGCTCATCGGAGACATCCTGCTGCTCGGGAAGCCCATGGGCTCCGCGGACCAGTACCCGATCCTGAGCTCGTACGACGGCATGCCCCGCGACTCCCTCGCCGCGATGCTGCCCGCCTCCACCACCCGGCTGGCCTGGGGAGCCCTGCTGGGCGTCCTGACGGGGCCGCTCTACCTCGTCGCCTGCCGCCACTTCCGCCGGGCCCTCCTCCCGCAGCCCCGCCGCATCTCCCTGCCGCTCTATCTGATCCTCACGGCCGGCTACGCGCTCGCGCCCTTCGCCCACGGTTCGTTCTTCTACTGGGGACAGGCCGCGAAGGCGGTTCATGAGTCCGGTGCCGCGTCCGACGCCCTGACCACTCTTCCGGGTGACCTCGCCACTGTGCTCTTCATCCCGTACGCGGTACTCCTGGCGCTCTGGGTTGTCGGCTCCGTGTGGCTGGCCGTCCTGGTACTCCGTGGCGGCACCGTGTTCCCCCGCTGGATGTGCATCGCGAACCCGCTGGTCTGCGCCCTCATCGGAACGCTGGTCACCAAGCTCTGGCCCGGCGCCATAGGCACCGCCCTGCAAGGGGCCGCGCTGAGCGTGGCCAACCTGCTCCTCTTCTCCCTCACCACCTGGGTGCTCTGGAAGAAGGCCGACGAAGAGTCGTCGTAAATTCCCCGGGAACGCAAAAAAGCTCCGGTCCCTGAACCACAAGGGTTCAGGGACCGGAGCTGAAAAATTGTTCGGCGGCGTCCTACTCTCCCACAGGGTC
>NZ_LWKZ01000002.1:0-209954 GCF_001905005.1 Streptomyces sp. CB02923
CGGTTCCAACCTTACCAGATCGTTCGGCGTTTCCGCTTTCCGTATCTGGCTCCCTGCTGGAGCGGGGTGACCGTCCGGCTTTCGCTTTTCGGCCTTTCCGACTCTATCAGATCCGATTCGCAGTCCGTTTCCGGTCTGAATTCAGTTCCGATTCCCCGTCGGCGGGGTTTGTTGCTTGCCTTTCGGCGTGATCACTACTTTAGGCGAATTCCCGTGCAGCGCATAATCGCGCCGTGGTGTCGATTTTCGGCAAGCGAAAAAAGACCCCGCCGGGGTGATCGTTCGTAGGTAGTGGGTTCGCGTCGCTCGGCGGCCTGCGCAGACAGCGCTGCCCGTTTCAAGCGGCTCGGGCCACGTTAGGCGGTCCGGAGGGCAGAGTCAAGCAGCCCTGCTCCGGCGCTTGCGCGGCACGTGGGCGCGGTACGGGCTGACGGTGGGATCGCCGTCGATCCAGAAGCGCCACGGGTGCACGGCGCCCTCGCCGCTGATGCCCGTACGCGGGCCGTTGAGCACCTTCGCGGTGTCCGCCGGGTGGCCCTGTAGGACGGTGAGCGGCTGGTCCGGGTCGGTGGAGCAGATGTCCGTACCGTCCAGGGAGCGGTCGATGCCGAGGGCGGTGGCGAGCCGGGCCGGGCCCTTGGCCAGTTCGCGGGCGTTGCGTGCCTTCGGGCGGCGTTCGGTCGCCTGCCGGGTTCCGGTGAGCACTTCACCGGCGCGCAGCAGGACACCGCTGGCGGTGTCCTCCTTGTTGCAGACCAGGTTCAGGCTGAACCACATGCCGTAGATGAAGTACACGTACGCGTGGCCGGGCGGTCCGAACATCGAGGCGTTGCGCTCGGTGCGTCCCCGGTAGGCGTGGGAGCCCGGATCCGAGGATCCGTTGTAGGCCTCGACCTCGGTGATGCGCAGTTCCATCGGCCCCTGGGGAGTACGGCGTACGAGGGTGCGGCCGAGCAGCTCGGGCGCGACGTCCAGGACGGGACGGTCGAAGAAGTCCCGCGTGAGGGGACGGCGGTCCGGTGCGACGATCATGCGGATCAAGGGTAACGGAGAGCGACGCGAAGCACCGTGTGGGCGACTGGCCACCGGGGCGTTCCGTTGGGATGGTGTCGCTCACGGAACCGGCCGACCCCGCCCGGCGTGGGTAGCTGACGGACCGGCCGGGATCACGGCGCATCACACGAGGTACAGGCGTCTGCCTGGGGAGGAACGAGCATGGGGTTCAAGAAGCTGCTGGCCAGCTTGGGGGCCGGAGGCGCGTCGGTGGAGACGGTGCTCTTCGAGGAGAACGTCGTGCCGGGCGGAGTCGTGCAGGGCGAGGTGCGGATCCAGGGCGGTTCGGTCGCCCAGCAGATCGAGAAGCTGTCGGTGGGCCTGCAGGCGCGGGTGGAGGTGGAGAGCGGCCAGGAGGAGTACAAGAAGGACGTCGAGTTCACCCGGCTGCAGCTGGGCGGGGCCTTCGAGGTGCAGGCCGGTGCGGTGCACACGGTGCCGTTCGGGCTGGAGATCCCGTGGGAGACGCCGGTGACGACGTTCCTCGGGCAGCAGCTGCACGGGATGCACATCGGGGTGACCACGGAGCTGGCCATCGCCCGTGCGGTGGACTCCGGCGACCTCGATCCGGTCAGCGTGCATCCGCTGCCCGCGCAGCAGGCCCTGCTGGACGCCTTCGGCCGTCTCGGGTTCCGCTTCAAGAGCGCGGACCTGGAGCAGGGGCACATCCGGGGCACCCGGCAGCGGCTGCCGTTCTACCAGGAGATCGAGTTCCACGCGCCGCAGCAGTACCGCGGTCTGAACCAGGTCGAGCTGTCCTTCGTGGCGGACGACCGGGAGATGGACGTGGTGCTGGAGATGGACAAGAAGCCGGGGCTCTTCAGCGAGGGCAGTGACACGTACCGCTCGTTCGTGGTGCCGCTGAACGGGTTCGAGGCGACCGACTGGGCGGCGTACCTCAACCAGTGGCTGGCCGAGGTCGGTGGCAGGCGGAACTGGCTGTAGGAGCCGGGGCTCCGCCTCCGGCCGGGCGGCCGGGTGCCGCCCCCGGCCGGGCGCCCGCCGTCCGGCGCACAGGCTCTAACCTGGCCGGACAGGTGTCCATTCGCGACTCAGGAGGTGCCCAGGTGTCCGAGCTCAAGCGTCGGCCGCTCCCGCACGATTTCCATCCGCCGGTGGCCGGGTTCACCGTGGTGAGCGACGAGGTGACCGACGGCGGAACGCTCCCGTCGGCGCAGGTGCAGGCGGAGGGCAACACCTCGCCGCACCTGCGGTGGGAGGGCGCGCCGGAGGGGACCCGCAGTTACGCCGTCACCTGCTACGACCCGGACGCGCCGACCGGCAGCGGCTTCTGGCACTGGTCCGTCTTCGACATCCCCGCGTCGGTGACCGAGCTGCCCGCCGGTGCGGGCAGCGGTGACATGAAGGGCCTGCCGGAGGGCGCCGTCCACGTGCGCAACGACGCGGGGTCGCTGGATTTCACGGGTGCGGCGCCGCCGCCCGGTGACGGGCCGCACCGCTACGTCTTCACCGTGTACGCGGTGGACCAGGACCGGCTCGGTCCGGACGCGGACGCGACGCCGGCCGTGGTCGGCTTCATGCTGCGGTTCCACACGATCGGGCGGGCCCAGCTGATCGGCGAGTACGAGGTGCCGGCCGGGAGCTGAGCAGGGGACCGGTGTCCGGGCCGTCCGGAAGTGGACGGGCCGGACACCGGCCCTAAATCCGTTGCGCCCCGGCGCTTCCGCTCGCACAGTGGTGCATGGCTGGCAAACGGCTCGCAGGACGGCCGTCGGGCAGCCGGCACCGCAGCGGCGGAGGTGGCGGGGCGCAGGTGTGTCGCCGGTCGCCTGCCGGAGTCCGCTCTCGTGTCGGACGGCCGCGCCGGCTGCCATACGCTCCGGGGTCCCGGCGAACGCACGGGGGTGGGGCCCCGGAGCGTGCCGCCCGCTTCGCGCCGTGGCGTGCTTTTGTCCGCCCCCTTTCGCGCACTCGTACCTTCACCTCCCCGTCATCTCTCATCTCCCTTGTGGCGTGCGGAAATTGCGTTGTCCAGGGGATCACTGGAGCTGCACAGTGGAGCCACTTCGCCGAGCGGCGAACGGGGACCGGGAGGTGGACGGGATGCGCGAGACACTGGTGCTCAACGCCAGCTTCGAGCCGCTGGCGACGGTGTCGCTGCGGCGCGCGGTGGTGCTGGTCATGCAGGACAAGGCCGTGGTCGAGCAGGCGCATCCGGGGCTGCGGATCCGGGCCGCGGCGGTGGACGTACCGGTGCCGCGGGTGATCCGGCTCAGCAGGTACGTACGGGTGCCGTTCCGAAGACAGGCGGCGTGGTCGCGGCGGGGTGTGCTGGTGCGCGACCAGCACCGGTGCGGGTACTGCGGGCGGCGGGCGACGACCGTGGACCACATCGTGCCGCGGTCGCGCGGTGGCGGGGACAGCTGGCTGAACACGGTCGCGTCCTGCGCCGAGGACAATCACCGCAAGGCGGACCGGACTCCGGAGCAGGCGGGGATGCGGCTGCTGACCCGGCCGTTCGAGCCGACGCCCGCGGACGTTCTGGTGGCGGCGCTGGCCGGTTCCGTACGGGAGGAGCTGCCGGAGTGGCTGGGGCTGCCCGCGTAGCGCCCGTACGGGTCATTTCAGCAGCAGTTGGGTGATCGCCACGATGCCGACGGCGACGATCACCCCGCGCAGTACGGCCGGCGGCAGACGGCGGCCGATCTTGGCGCCGATCAGGCCGCCGAGGGCCGAGCCGGTGGCGATGAGGACGACGGCGAGCCAGTCGAAGTGCGCGACGAAGAGGAAGAAGAGCGCGGCGACGGCGTTGACGAGCAGGGTCAGGACGTTCTTGACGGCGTTGACGCGCTGGAGGCCGTCGCTCAGCAGCAGGCCCATCAGGGAGAGGTAGATGACGCCCTGGGCGGCGCCGAAGTAGCCGCCGTAGATGCTCGCGAGGAACAGGCCGGTCAGCAGCAGGGCACCACCGTCCGTACGGGCGGTGGTGCCGTTGCGTTCGCGGCGGGCGCGCAGCGCGGTGGCGAGGCGGGGCTGGACGACGACGAGGACCAGTGCCACGGCGATCAGGACGGGCACGATCGCGTCGAAGGCCTCGGAGGGCAGCGTCAGGAGCAGGGCGGCGCCGATCAGGCCGCCGGCCAGGGCCGCGGCGGCGAAGCGCAGTACGCGGCGCCCCTGGCCGGCCAGTTCGCGGCGGTAGCCGATGGCGCCGCTGAGTGAACCGGGTACCAGGCCGAGGGTGTTGGAGACGTTGGCGGTGACCGGTGGCAGGCCGGTGGCCAGCAGGACCGGGAAGGTGACCAGGGTGCCGGAGCCGACGACGACGTTCATCGCACCGGCGGCGCCGCCCGCCGCGAAGACGGCGAGCGCTTCCCAGACGGTCATACGAGCTCCCTCGTGCATGATCGGTACGGTCTCCCGATCATGCACCAGGGCCCGTCCCCGGGGCAGCGCTTTGCGCGCGCTGCCGGAGACGGGCCCTGGACGGGACCGTGTCAGTCGATGGTCGGCTGTTCGCGGTGGGGGGCGGACTTGGTCATGCCGGGACCGGCGGCCGGGGCGCCGCCGCCCGCGGGGTTGAAGCTGTTGATGGCGCCGCCGAGGCCCTTGAGGGCGTCGCCGATCTCGCTGGGCACGATCCAGAGCTTGTTGGCGTCGCCCTCGGCGATCTTCGGCAGCATCTGGAGGTACTGGTAGGACAGCAGCTTCTGGTCCGGGTCGCCGGCGTGGATGGACTCGAAGACCACGCGGATCGCCTGGGCCTCGCCCTCGGCGCGCAGCGCGGCGGCCTTGGCCTCACCTTCGGCGCGCAGGATCGAGGACTGCTTCTCACCTTCGGCGGTGAGGATCTGGGACTGCCGGACACCTTCGGCCTGGAGGATGGCGGCGCGCTTGTCACGGTCGGCGCGCATCTGCTTCTCCATCGAGTCCTGGATGGAGGTGGGCGGCTCGATCGCCTTGAGCTCGACGCGGTTGACGCGGATGCCCCACTTGCCGGTGGCCTCGTCCAGGACGCCGCGCAGGGCCGCGTTGATCTCCTCGCGGGAGGTCAGGGTCCGCTCCAGGTCCATACCGCCGATGATGTTGCGGAGGGTGGTGACGGTCAGCTGCTCGATGGCCTGGATGTAGCTGGCGACCTCGTACGTCGCGGCGCGGGCGTCGGTGACCTGGTAGTAGATGACGGTGTCGATGTTGACGACCAGGTTGTCCTGGGTGATCACCGGCTGCGGCGGGAAGGGGACGACCTGTTCACGCAGGTCGATGCGGTTGCGGATGGAGTCGATGAACGGGACGACGATGTTCAGGCCCGCGTTGAGGGTGCGGGTGTAGCGGCCGAAGCGCTCGACGATGGCGGCGCTGGCCTGCGGGATGACCTGGATCGTTTTGATGAGTGCGATGAAAACGAGCACCACCAGGATGATCAGGACGATGATGATCGGTTCCACTGCGGCTCCCCGGTCCCCTCGGTTACTGGCTTCGGCGGCCTGGGCCGGCCCTGTCTTGATCGAGTCTTCCAGAGCGACCGGCCGGCGCGCTGGCGGTTCGCCTCATCCGTGCGCTCGTATGACGACTGGCTTGAACGCTCACATGACGACCGCGGTGGCGCCCTCGATCTCCACCACGTCCACCTTCTGGCCCGGTTCGTAGACCTGGTCCGCGTCCAGCGCGCGGGCGGACCAGACCTCGCCGCCCAGCTTGACCCGGCCGCCGGCGGCGTCGACCCGCTCCAGGACCGTGGCCGAGCGGCCCTTGAGGGCGTCGATCCCCGAGGCCAGCTGCGGGCGTTGGTTCCGGTGGCGGTTGGCGATGGGGCGTACCACCGCGATGAGCGCCACCGAGACGGCGGCGAAGACGATGAACTGCATGACCGTGCCCCCGCCGAGGCCCGCGGTCACGGCGCCTGCGACGGCGCCGACCGCGAGCATCCCGAACTCCGGCATCGCGGTCACGACAAGCGGAATGCCCAGCCCTACGGCGGCGATGAGCCACCACACCCATGGATCCACGCCTTCATGGTAGATCCGCCGGACGGCCCGGGACAGGGGCCGTCCGGTCACGGTGTCAGGAGAGCGGCAGGCCCTGGGCGGTCCAGCGGTCGCCGTGGCGCTCGACGAGCAGCGGCAGACCGAAGCAGTGGGAGAGGTTGCTGGAGGTCAGCTCCAGGTCGAGCGGTCCGGCGGCGAGGACCTTGCCCTGGCGGATCATCAGGACGTGGGTGAAGCCCGGGGGAATCTCCTCGACGTGGTGCGTGACCATGATCATGGAGGGAGCGTACGGGTCGCGGGCGAGCCGGCCGAGGCGGCGTACGAGGTCCTCGCGGCCGCCGAGGTCGAGGCCGGCCGCGGGCTCGTCCAGGAGGAGCAGCTCGGGGTCGGTCATCATCGCGCGGGCGATGAGGGTGCGCTTGCGCTCACCCTCGGAGAGCGTGCCGAACTTCCGGTCGAGGTAGTCGTTCATGCCCAGGCGGTCGAGGAAGGCGCGGGCGCGCTGCTCGTCGATGTCCTCGTACTGCTCGCGCCAGCCGGCGGTCATGCCGTACGCGGCGGTGAGCACCGTCTGCAGGACGGTCTGGCTGCGCGGCAGCTTGTCGGCGAGGGCGACACCGGCCACGCCGATGCGCGGGCGCAGGTCGAAGACGTCGACCTTGCCGAGGGTCTCGCCGAGGACCGAGGCGGTGCCGGTGCTCGGGAAGACGTAGCTGGAGGCGACGTTGAGCAAGGTGGTCTTGCCGGCGCCGTTGGGGCCGAGGATCACCCAGCGCTCGCCTTCCTTGACCGACCAGGAGACCTGGTCCACCAGAGCCCGTCCTTCGCGGACCACGGATACGTCCACCAGCTCCAGCACATCGCTCATGAGCGCGTTGTCTCCCATTGCATCATCGGTCGTCTCGTGCGCCTGTGGGCGCATCCCCCCTGCAAACCTACGCCACTCGATGTCAGTGCCTGTCCTTAGGCTGGGGACATGCTCGATGAACCTCGTTCGGGACGCCTGGCCGCGTGGGGAAATGCCCTGTTGGCCGGGCTTGTCTCACCTGATGAAGCCGCGCAGCGGATCGCGGACGACGACGCGGTGCACCGCGTGCGGGGCCTGCCCGGGGAGCCGGGCCCGGTCGGGCTGACGCTCGCGCTGGGGCGGCTGCGGACGCTGGGGGCGACGGGCCTGCGGGTGGCGCTGCCGGTGCCGGGACATCCGCTGGGGCTGAGCGGCCCCCCGGAGTTCAACGCGCGGGCGATGGAGGCCGAGGAGGCGGTGCTGGCGTCCGGGGCAGCGCTGGGGCTCGTCCCGGAGGTGTGGGAGTCGGGCCCCGAGGGCGCCGCGCTCGCGCGCGAGGACGTGCATGTCGAGGTGGTCTGGCACTGCCTGCCCATACGGGACGCGCCTCCGGCGGACGTGCCCTCGCTCGGCGAGGCGGAGCGGGAGCTGGCGGAGGCGCTGCGGGAGGCCACCGAGGTGCTCTCCCGGCTGGACGTGGCCGGTTCCGGGCCGGTCGCGCAGGCGGCGCTGGAGGCGTACCGGGCGCGGGCGGAGGCCGGGCGGCAGGTGCTGGCGCCCGGCTATCCGCCGCGGGCGGTGCGGGTGCTGGAGCTGGCGCAGCGGGTCGGTGCGCTGATCGGCATCGCGCGGGGCGCGGGTGGTGAGGGGCAGGAGCACGGCGGGGCGGTGAGCGCGTCCGAGATGGCGGCGCGGGCCGAGGCGCTGCGCCCGGTGGAGCGCACGGCCCGGCGGGCGCAGGTCGCCGCGTACAACGCGTATGTGGAGGAGGCGGAGCGGCGCCGGGGGTGAGCCGGGGCGGCGGGCCGGGCGGGGCGGTCCGCTTCCGCAGGATCTCCGCTCCGGCCGCTGCCGTACGGGGAAGGCCCGGCCGTACGGGGAAGGCCCGGCCGTACGGGGAAACCCTGGCCGTACGGGGAAGGCCCCGGCCGGCCGGGGTGCGGTCGGGCGGGGCCTTCGGGTGGACGCGGGTGCGCGGTCCAGGGTGTGCCGTGGGTCAGTGGTTCGCGGCGGTGTTGCCGTGGGCCGGGTTGAGGACGCCCACGACGTTGACGGTGTTGCCGGAGATGTTCACGGGCACGTCCACGGGGATCTGTACGAGGTTGCCCGCGAGGACGCCGGGGGACTTGACGGCCGCGCCGTTGGCGTGCGCGTGCCCGGTCGCGGCGGCGGAGCCGGCGGCGGCACCGGCGGCCAGCCCGGCGGTGGCGAGAACGAGGGCGGCCTTCTTGGCGGTGTTCATGGAAGTGTTCCTCACGTGTCGGCCCGGGGCCGTGGGGTGGTGGTCGTCGGCTGCGCGGCGGGGCCGGCCCGTCGGGGGTGGGTGGCCGGGCCGGCCGGTGACGCGGAGGCGGTCAGGAGTTGTGGCTGCGGTTCCCGAAGGCCGGGTTCAGGACGCCGACGACCGAGACGGAGTTGCCGGTGACGTTGACCGGGATGTGCACCGGGACCTGGAGCAGGTTGCCGGAGGCGACGCCGGGGGAGTTCACGGCGTGGCCCTGCGCGACACCCTGGGCGGAGGCGATACCGGCACCGGCGACGGCGAGCCCGCCGGTCGCGATCGTGACGGCCACGGCCCTCTTGATGTTCTTCACTTCTCTGACCTCTCCTCACAACGGCCGCGGTCGACTTCCGCGGCACGCCATGGAGAACGGCCGGACGCCGGGTGGGTTGCGCCACACGGGTGACGTCCACCCGACGGTATGAATCTCGGATGGGATGACGCCGGACCGGCCCGTGCCCTGATAGTCGGATCACCGCCGGTCCCGGGCCCCGGACCGGCCGTCCGGCCCGGTCCGGTCCGGGGCCCGGTCCGTCAGGCGCCGATGCCGTGCCGGACCGCCCAGAGGGCGGCCTGGGTCCGGTCCGCGAGGTCGAGCTTCATCAGGATGTTCGACACGTGGGTCTTGACGGTCTTCTCGGACAGCACCAGCGCGCGGGCGATCTCGCGGTTGGAGCGGCCGTCCGCTATCAGGCCGAGGACCTCGCGCTCCCGGTCGGTCAGCGACGTCCCGCGGCCCTGGCCGTTGTTGCCCTCCTCCTGGGAGAGCAGCGCGCCGGCCACCTCGGGCTGGAGCAGGACGTGTCCGGCGTGTACGGAACGGATGGCACCGGCCAGCGCGTCCGGGTCCACGTCCTTGTAGACGTAGCCCGCGGCGCCCGCGCGGAGCGCCGGTACGACGGTGCGCTGCTCGGTGAAGCTGGTGACGACCAGCACGCGGGCCGCGTTGTTCAGTTCGCGCAGCTTGCGGAGGGCCTCGATGCCGTCCATGCCGGGCATCTTGACGTCCATCAGGACGACGTCCGGGCGCAGTTGCTCGGCGGCGGCGATGCCCTCGGCGCCGTCGGACGCCTCCCCCACCACCTCGATGTCGTCCTGAACCTCCAAAAAGGTGCGCAGCCCGCGGCGGACGACCTGGTGGTCGTCGACCAGCAGGACCCGGATGGCCCGCCCGTCGGCCGTCCCCGCCCTCCGTTCGGCACTCCCCCGGGCTTCGTCCGGGGGGACCCCCGTCGCGCCCCTCGCGTCTTCACCCACCGGGTACCTCCATCTCGACAGCGGTGCCCTTGCCGGGCTCCGATTTCACGGTGAGCCGGCCGCCGACGCCGCTCGCCCGGTCGCGCATCGACACCAGGCCCAGGTGCCGCCCGGCGCGGCGGACCGCGCGGGTGTCGAAGCCGCAGCCGTCGTCGGCGACGCGCAGCAGGGCGCCCTGGCCGTGCCGTACGAGGGTCACCTCGACGCGGTCGGCGCCGGAGTGCCGCAGGGCGTTGTGCAGGGCTTCCTGGGCGACGCGCAGCAGTGCTTCCTCCTGGGCGGCGGGCAGGGCCCGTACGCCCTGGGCCTCGAAGGTGACGCGTGCGTGGTGGGCGCGGTCCAGGACCTGGGTCTGGGAGCGCAGGGTGGCGACGAGGCCGTCCTCGTCCAGGGCGGCGGGGCGCAGTTCGACGACGGCGGCCCGCAGTTCGTCGGCGGCTTCCGCGGCGAGGGCGGCGACCTGCTGCAACTCGTCCTTGGCGCGGGCCGGGTCACGGTCGACGAGGGCGGTGACGGCCTGGGCGGTCAGCCGGAGCGAGAAGAGTTTCTGGGCGACGGCGTCGTGCAGTTCGTGGGCGAGCCGGGCGCGCTCCCCCGCGATGGTCAGTTCGCGGCTGCGCTCGTACAGGCGGGCGTTGGTCAGGGCGATGGCGGCGTGCTGGGCGAGTATGCCGAGCAGCCGTTCGTCCTCGGAGGTGAAGCCGCAGCCGCCCGCGGGCTTGGGGCACCTCTTGTTGGCGAGGAAGAGCGCGCCGAGGATCTCGTCGCCGTCGGCGACCGGCAGGCCGAGGAAGTCGGACATGTCCGGGTGGG
The DNA here is from genome assembly GCF_001905005.1 of Streptomyces sp. CB02923. GTDB lineage: Bacteria > Actinomycetota > Actinomycetes > Streptomycetales > Streptomycetaceae > Streptomyces. The sequence goes on from NZ_LWKZ01000002.1 coordinate 10,361, forward strand.
CGGCGGGCCAGCCGCCGAAGCGGGGGTCGGCGCGGACGTCGGCGAGCCGCTCCGGGGTGGCGTTGTGCAGCATCGCGGCGAGGATGCCGTGCTGGCGGGGCAGCGGGCCGATGGCCTTCCACTGCTCCTCGCTGACGCCGTCGACGACGAACTGGGCGAAGCCTCCGTGGTCGTCGGGCACGCCGAGGGCGGCGTACTCGGCGTCGAGCAGTTCGCGCGCGGAGGCGACGATCGTCTTGAGGACGTCGCGTACCTCCAGGTGCCGGCTCATGGCGAGGATCGCGCTGCTCACGGCGGGGATTCCGGCGCCCGGCCCGTCTCCCGGTCCGCGTCCGTCTCCCGGTCCGTTGGTCATGGCTTCACGGTACCGGCGGCCCGTGCCGCCCGTATCGGACCACCGGCGCTCTTCGGTTAGGTCCACCGCCCTAGGGCGAAGTGCCCTGCGCCGCCCCGCCCGCTGCCCGTGGTGGCCCGGTCCGCCCGGTTCCTAGCGTGAGTGGCAAGGAAGCGCGTCGAGACGGAGCCGAGACGGAGAGGCGGTACGGGGGCATGCCGGTGGCGGTCATCACGGGGGCATCGAAGGGGCTGGGGCGTGCGCTGGGTGCGGCGCTGGCCGGGCGTGGCTGGGATCTGGTGGTGGACGCCAGGTCGGCCGGGCCGCTGGAGGAGGCGGCGCGCGGGCTGCGCCGGGCGGGGGCGCGGGTGGTGGCGCGGCCCGGGGACGTGACGGACGCGGCGCACCGGGCGGAGCTGGTGGCCGCGGCGCGGGAGCTGGGCGGGCTGGATCTGCTGGTGAACAACGCGAGTGTGCTGGGCGTCGAGCCGCTGGTGCGGCTGGAGGAGCATCCGCTCGACGGGCTGCGGGCGGCGCTGGAGGTCAATGCGGTGGCGCCGCTGGGGCTCGTGCAGGAGGCGCTGCCGCTGCTGCGGGGCTCGTCGCTCTTTGGGGCGTCGACGGCTTCTCCTTATATAGGGGACGGCAATGCTCCTTCTTCTTATATGGGGGCAGAGTCCCGCAAAGCGCCGGGCGCCGGTGGGGCCGTGCTCAACATCAGTTCTGACGCGGCGGCCGAGGCGTACCCGGCCTGGGGCGGTTACGGGGCGGCCAAGGCGGCGCTCGACCAGCTCTCGGCGGTGCTGGCGGTCGAGGAGCCTGGGCTGCGGGTGTGGTGGGTGGATCCGGGCGACATGCGCACGGATCTGTACGCGGCGGCCGTGCCCTCCGACGACGGCGCCACGCGCCCGCTGCCCGAGACGGTCGTACCGGCGCTGCTGCGGCTGCTGGACGCCGGTGCGGCCAGCGGACGGTACGCGGCCTCGGCCCTGCTGGACGGTGCCCGGTGACCGCCGAGGTGCTCCGGGTGCCGCCGGAGCTGTCGGCCCGGGAGCCCGCCGAGCAGCGCGCGCCCGGCCGGGGGCGGGACGCGGTGCGCCTCCTGGTCAGCCGGGGCGCGGCGGAGCCGGCGCACCACGCGTTCCGGGAGCTGCCGCGGCTGCTGTCGGCCGGGGACGTGCTGGTGGTGAACACGTCGCGCACCCTGGCGGCGGCGCTGGACGGCCGGACCGGGGACGGGCGGGGCCGTGGTGAGCCGGTGGTGGTGCATTTCTCGACGCGGGCGGACCGCCGGTACCCGCGGCCGGAGGCGGCGGCCGGGGACTGGGCGGTGGAGCTGCGGACGCCGGACGGCTGTGGCAGTACCCGGCAGCGGGCGGGCGGCCCGGCGGGCACGGAGGTGCGGCTGCCGGGCGGCGCGCGGCTGACGCTGCGGGCGCCGGTGGACCCCGGGAGCGTACGGCTGTGGTGGGCGCGGGCGTCCGGGGCGCCGGTCCAGGAGTTGCTGCGCCGGTACGGGCGGCCGATCCGGTACGGCTACACGGACCGGGACCAGCCGCTGTCCGCGTACCAGACGGTGTTCTCGGTGGGTTCGCCCGACGGCGGCGGCAGCGCGGAGATGCCGAGTGCGGCGCGGCCGTTCACCGCGTCCCTGGTGGCGCGGCTGGTGAGCAGGGGGGTGCAGATCGCGCCGGTGACGCTGCACACGGGGGTGGCGTCGGCGGAGGCGTACGAGCCGCCGTACCCGGAGCGGTTCGCGGTGCCGCCGTCCACGGCGTGGCAGATCAACGCGGCGCGGGCGGGTGGCGGCCGGGTTGTCGCGGTGGGGACGACGGCCGTACGGGCGCTGGAGAGCGCGGCCGGCGTGGACGGGCGGATCCGGGCGGCGTCCGGGTGGACCGATCTGGTCGTCACCCCGGAGCGCGGGGTGTGGGCGGTGGACGGGCTGCTGACCGGGCTGCACGAGCCGCAGGCGTCGCATCTGCTGATGCTGGAGGCGGTCGGGCGGGCGGCCGCGGGCGGCGCGGCCTTCGGCGACGCGCTGTGCCGGGCGTACGCGGAGGCCGTACGGCACCGCTACCTGTGGCACGAGTTCGGGGATCTCCATCTCGTGCTGCCGTCCTGAGCACCAGACTCGGAGCATGTCGACACCCACGAGGAACTGGACACCGACCCACGGCGATCCCTACCGGTCGGTGCCGTATCACCCCGAGCGGATACCGGCCGGCGAATCGCTGGCCCGTGCCGCCGAGCTGCGCGAGCGGATGGACCGGCGGCGGACGGTCCGGCAGTTCTCCGCCGATCCGGTGCCGGAGCAGGTGGTGCGGGACGCCATCGCCTGCGCGGCCACCGCGCCTTCCGGCGCGCATCAGCAGCCCTGGACGTTCGTCCTGGTCAAGGACCCGGAGGTGCGGCGGCGCATCCGGGAGGCGGCAGAGGAGGAGGAACGTGTCTCCTACGCGGGCAGGCTCGGCGCGGAGTGGCTGGCGGCGCTGCGGCCGCTGGGCACGGACGAGATCAAACCGCATCTGACCGACGCACCCCATCTGATCGTCGTCTTCGAGCAGCGGTACTGGCTGGGCGAGGACGGCGCCAAGCACAAGCACTACTACGTGGACGAGTCGGTGGGCATCGCGGTCGGGATGCTGCTGTCCGCGCTGCACCTGTCGGGCCTGGCGGCGCTGGTGCACACACCGAGCCCGATGCGCTTCCTCCAGGAGGTGCTGGGGCGGCCCGCGAACGAGAAGGCGTTCGCCGTGATCCCGGTCGGATATCCGGCGAAGGACTGTCGCGTACCGGATCTGGTCCGAAAGACCCTGGACCAGGTGCTGGTGGAGATCTAATTCACTGACACAGTGTGCGGGCGCAATCACACCGGGCAATTAAACCTCTTGCCCGGTGTGACGCCGCACATAGGACCCAGGTCACTTACGAACGGCATTAGTGGCTTTATGTCGGGCGTATGACCTTCGGATGATGCGGGGTACACCTGGGGCGGACCCGGCCGGGACGCGAGATCAGCACCCCGGGTTCCACTAACCGGGATCGTAAATCGGCTCTTTGCTCGGCGAATTTTCGGCCGCTAACAATGACTCCCGTCGCTCGGCGCCGTGGACAGAACTCGGCGTGCATCGCCTCCCCCGGCCACAGCGGCGCACCCCATTGGAAGAGGTCTGACCCCGCATGCCCAAGCACGCCATCCCCGGCTACGCCCGCCTGAACCGGACGCACAAGCTCTCGGCCGCCGGCGTCGCCGCAGCCGGTGCCGCCGCCCTGGTCTTCGCCGTCGTACCGGGTTCGGCCGACGCCAAGGAGGGCAACGACCAGGCCGCCGTCCAGAACGTCAAGCCGGTCGCCTTCAGCGCGGTCGACAACGCCGCCAAGACCCAGCAGGACACCATCGGCAAGCAGGCGGACGCCTCCGCCCAGCAGGCCGAGAAGGACGCCGCCGAGGCCAAGAAGAAGGCCGCGGACGAGGCCAAGGCCAAGGAGGAGGCCGACGCCAAGGCCAAGGCCGACCAGGAGCGCAAGGACCAGGAGACCGCGAGCCGCTCCTCCGACCGCGCCGCCGCGCCCGCCCCCGAGCAGGCCAAGACGTACAGCAACGACCTGGACGGCTGGATCCGGGAGTCGCTGGACATCATGCAGAAGCAGGGCATCCCCGGCTCGTACGAGGGCATCCAGCGCAACATCATGCGCGAGTCGACCGGCAACCCGCAGGCCGTCAACGGCTACGACTCCAACGCGCAGCAGGGCACCCCGTCCAAGGGCCTGCTCCAGGTCATCGACCCGACCTTCCAGGCGTACCACGTCGACGGCACGTCCTGGGACATCTTCGACCCGGTCGCCAACATCACCGCCGCGTGCAAGTACGCCGCCGCGACCTACGGCTCGATGGACAACGTCGACTCGGCGTACTGAGCCGGACCGGCGCGCCGCGCAGGCCCGCCGCCCGTCCGCTTCAGGACGCGAGACCGCCGAGGGGCGGCACCCGCCAGTGGTGGGTGCCGCCCCTCGGCGGTCGTCGTCGTGCCGTGCGCTACTTGCGCATGACCTCCGGCTCGTGGCGGCGCAGCAGCCGGGCCACCACGAAGGCGAGGGCCACGCCGAGCGCCAGCAGGATGATCATGTCCATGCCGTAGACGCTCGCCTCGTGCTTCCACAGCGGGTCGGGGTTGCCCGCCTCCCACGGCAGCAGCGTGTTCATGTCGGCGGTCGCGCCCATCGCGGCCACCGCCCAGCGCGACGGCATCAGCCAGGCCACCTGCGCGACACCGACCGTGTCGAAGAGCTGGAAGAGCACGCCGGTGAAGACCACCTGGACGATGGCGAACATGACCAGCAGCGGCATGGTCTTCTCGGCGGTCTTGACCAGCGCCGAGATGATCAGGCCGAACATCATCGAGGTGAAGCCGAGCGCGATGACCGCGAGCCCCATCTCGACGGCCGGCGCGTGGGTGAACAGCACGCCCTCGGTGGGCATCTTGCGCGGGGTGAAGCCGATCGCCGCGATGATCACGCCCTGGAAGGCGGTGACCACGCCGAGCACGATGACCTTGGACATCAGGTACGCGGAGCGCGACAGGCCGGTGGCCCGTTCGCGCTCGTAGATGACCCGCTCCTTGATCAGCTCGCGGACCGAGTTGGCGGCGCCCGAGAAGCACATGCCGACCGCCAGGATCAGCATGATCGTGCTGGCGTCGCGGTTGGGGCCCTTGGGCCCGTATCCCAGGCCGTTCGGGCTGGGGATGAGGATGGAGACCACGCCGAGCACGGCCGGCAGGATCAGCATCAGGCCCAGGAAGCCGCGGTCGGAGGCGAGCACGGAGACGTAGCGCCGCATCAGCGTCCACAGCTGCGAACCCCAGCTCTGGGACTTCTGCATCCGGGCCGGGGGTGCCTGGACCGACACCGACTGCGGGGCGACGGCGTCGATGTCCGCCGCGTACATCTGGTAGTGCGGGGAGCCGCGCCAGCGGCCCATCCAGTCGTAGTCACGGTAGTTCTCGAAGGCGGAGAAGACGTCCGCCCAGGTGTCGTACTGGAAGAAGTTCAGCGCCTCTTCCGGCGGTCCGAAGTAGGCCACGCCGCCGCCCGGCGCCATCACCAGCAGCTTGTCGCACAGGGCCAGCTCGGCGACGGAGTGGGTGACCACCAGGACCGTGCGGCCGTCGTCGGCGAGGCCGCGCAGCAGCTGCATGACGTCGCGGTCCATGCCCGGGTCGAGGCCGGAGGTCGGCTCGTCCAGGAATATCAGGGACGGCTTGGTCAGCAGCTCCAGGGCGACCGAGACGCGCTTGCGCTGGCCGCCGGACAGGGAGGTGACCTTCTTGTCCTTGTGGATGTCCAGCTTGAGCTCGCGCAGCACCTCGTCGATCCGGGCCGTGCGCTCGGCCTCGGCGGTGTCGCCGGGGAAGCGCAGCTTGGCCGCGTACTTGAGGGCCTTCTGGACGGTCAGCTCCTTGTGGAGGATGTCGTCCTGCGGGACCAGGCCGATGCGCTGGCGCAGCTCGGCGAACTGCTTGTAGAGGTTGCGGTTGTCGTAGAGGACGTCGCCCTGGTCGGCGGGCCGGTAGCCGGTCAGCGCCTTGAGCAGGGTGGACTTGCCGGACCCGGACGGGCCGATCACCGCGACCAGCGACTTCTCCGGGACGCCGAAGGAGACGTCCTTGAGGATCTGCTTGCCGCCGTCGACCGTCACGGTCAGGTGGCGGGCGGAGAAGGAGACCTCGCCGGTGTCGACGAACTCCTCCAGCCGGTCGCCGACCAGCCGGAACGTGGAGTGGCCGACGCCGATGATGTCGTTCGGGCCGACCGGGGCCTTGCCGGACCTGGGGACCGGCTGGCCGTTGATGTACGTGCCGTTGTGGCTGCCGAGGTCGTGGATCTCGAAGCGGCCGTCGGGCGTGGCCCGGAACTCGGCATGGTGCCGGGAGACCTGGAGGTCGGAGACGACCAGCTCGTTCTCCAGCGCGCGGCCGATGCGCATGACGCGGCCGAGGTCGAGGCGGTGGAAGGTGGTCGGGCTGCGGTCGCCGTAGACCGGCGGGGCGGCGGCGTGGGAGCGGTCCGCGGAGGGCTGCTGGGCGGCCGGGGGCCCGCCGTGGGGCGGCTGCTGCGGGGCGTACGCGGCCTGCGGCGGCTGGTTCCAGCCCTGCTGCGGCACCTGGTGGGCCGGGGCCTGGTGCGGTACCTGGTGTGCGGGGGGCTGATGGGCCGGGGGCTGATGGGCCGGGGGCTGATGGGCGGGCGCCTGGTGGACCGGCGGCTGCTGGGCCTGCGGCGGCGCGGCCCAGCCGGGGCCGCCCTGCTGCTGCGGCGCGGGCCGGGCCTGCGGCGAGGCCATCGCGGTCTGCGCGCCGTGCACGCCGGGGGCCGGCGCGGCGCTGCCGGACAGGCTCAGCCGCGGGCCGTCCGTGGCGTTGCCGAGGTGCACCGCGGAGCCGGGGCCGATCTCCATCTGGTGGATGCGCTGCCCCTGGACGTACGTGCCGTTGGTGCTGCCCTGGTCTTCGATGACCCAACTGCGCCCGCCCCAGCGCACGGTGGCGTGCCGCCAGGAGACCCTGGCGTCGTCCAGCACCATGTCGCCCTGCGGATCTCTGCCCAGGCTGTAGGACCGGGACGGGTCGAGCGTCCAGGTCCGTCCGTTCAATTCGAGTACGAGTTCAGGCACTCCATGCCCCATTACATAGTCCCCCGAGTGACGCCCTGTATGGGAAGTCTAGGGATGGCGAACATCGTGAGGAACTATTTCAGGCGCGGTGCCCGGAGCCAAAAAACCCGCCGCGCAAGGTCCTGAGCCGCGTGCGTTGACGGCGGCGAAAGGCCCACGGAGAGTGGTAAGTGCCCACGGATGCATACGGATCATGGCATCTCGCGCGTTCGGGGCGACCCGTCTCGGATCGGGGGGCTGTCGATGACCGCCGCGAGGACCGCGGGAATCCGCTGGGGCGACGTGGTGCTGTCCGCCGTCGCCGCGGTCAGCTGGGCATTCCTGGCGATGGCCGGGGTGGCCGCGCTGGGCCTGCACCTGCTGGGCGCCGACTCGGCGGCGTCGCTCGGGCCGTTGACGGCCGCGGCGGTGGTGCTGGCCGTGGGCGGCTCGGTGACACCGTCGGGCGAGGTGAGCGCCTTCGGGCTGGACGGGCAGGCGGCCCGGTCCGCCGTCGACATCGCCCCGTTGGGCGTGAGCCTGGTGGGTGCCCTGGTGCTGGGGTGGGTGTTCGCCCGCTCGCTGCGCCGGGCCGGCGCGACCATCGGCGGAGGCGAACTGGCCGCCAGGGCCGCGGCGTCGGCGGCGCTGTTCGTCGCGCTGCTGGCCTTCCTGGCCTGGGCCGGGCACGACTCCGTGACGATCGACGGCAAGACGCTGGCCGGGCTGGGCGGGCTCGTCGGGGACGGGGGCACGGGAGGCGGGAGCGGTGACGGCGGCCTGCTGGACCGGCTGCGGGACGGCCTGGGCGGCCTCGGGATCGGGGACGGGGGCGGGGGCGGCGGCGACAGCGGCGGGCTGCCGGAGCGGATCGCCGACCTCATCGGCGCCGAGGCGTCCGTCGGGTTCGCGGTGAACACCGGCGCCTCCCTCGCCGGCGGCGCGGTGTGGGTGCTGGGCGTGCTGGCCATCACGGTGCTGGCGTCCCGGCGGGCGCCGCTGCCCCGCGCGCTGGAGGCGGCGCACCGCTCCGTACGGCCCGCGGCGTCGGCGCTGGTCACGGTGGCGCTGGTGGCGGTGGCCGCGGGGCTGGCGGCCGCCGGGTACGCGGCTGTCGGCGACGACCACCCCCGGCGCGTGCTGGGTGCGGCGCTGCTCGCCGCGCCGAACGGCGTGTGGCTCGGGATTCCGCTGGGACTCTTCGTCCCCTGGCACGGCAGTGCGTCCGGCGTGCTCACCCGGTTCCTCCCCGATCCGGTGGACCGGCTGCTCGACGGGCGGAACGAGGCGCAGCTGACCATCGGGCGGCTCGCCGAGCTGGACGGGCGTGTGTGGCTGCTGCCGGTCGCCGCCGCGCTGATGATGCTGCTCGCGGGCGTGCTCACGGCGGTCCGTACGCCGCGCGACGGTGCCCGGACGCTGCCGTTCGTGCTGCGCTGCGCGGCGGGGCTGGGCGCGCTGACGGCACTGACCCTGCCGCTGCTGGTGCATCTGACCGGCGTCTCGGCGAACGCGAGCCTGTCCGTCTTCGGGTTCGACGCCTTCGGGGCCGGCCTGGAGCTGCGCGGGAGCGTGGCGGCGGCGTTCGCGCTGGGGGCGGTGTGGGGTGCGGTGGCGGGCCTGGTGGGCGGGCTGCTGGCGTGTGCCACCGGGGCTGCCGGGCGGCGGGCGGTACGGCTGCCGGACCGTGCGGAACCGCCGCCGGGGGGCGTACGGGAGGAGGGCGTACAGGGGTACGGCGATGCTTCGGCCGCCCGGATGCGGGAGTACGGCCGTTCCGATTCCCGGGACTATCCCGACGCCGCCTACGGGCCCGGCCCGTACCGCCCCTCACCCGGGTACCGGCCGTCGCACGCCGACACGAACCCGTACCTGCGTCCGCCGCCGGGCGAGGAGCCGTCCAGGTCCCCTTCCCCTCCCCCGGGCGGTCCGCCGCCCGCGCAGGCTCCGCGCAGGCAGAGCTGGCCGCCGCCACCGCCGGGGCAGCCTCCGCAGACGCAGACCTGGCCGCCGCCGCCCGCGCAGCCCCCGCGCACCCAGGACTGGGGCCCGCCGCCCGCCGGGCACGCGGCGCCGACGGCGCGCCGCCCCGGGAGCAGGCCGCCGGAGGCTCCCCCGGCGCCCGAGACGCACCCCACGGTGGGCGGCGGTTACGGGCCGCCCCCTCCCCCGCGTCCCCCGGTGCCGCCGAAACCGCGCGGCAGGCCGCGGCAGCGGCGCGATGACCCGCCCGACGGGCCACCGCCGCCCGTGCGGCCGGAAGAAGGGCGCTGAGCTGCGGAGCGTCCGTACCACGGACACCTGTACGGGGGCCGGCGCGGGCCGGTTACCGTAAGAGCACCATGAGCGCATCGCAGATCCCGCCTGCCACCGCCGTACCGGGCGACGACGTACCGACCCTTCTCGTCAAGATCTTCGGCAAGGACCGGCCCGGCATCACCGCCGGGCTCTTCGACACCCTCGCCGCCTACTCCGTCGATGTCGTCGACATCGAGCAGGTGGTGACCCGGGGCCGCATCGTGCTGTGCGTGCTGGTCACCTCCCCCGTTCCGGCCGGCGGCTCGTCCGGTGTCACCGAGGGCGACCTGCGCGCCACCGTGCACAGCTGGGCCGAGTCGCTGAACCTCCAGGCCGAAATCATTTCCGGCATCGGCGACAACCGGCCGCGTGGCACCGGCCGCTCGCACGTCACCGTGCTCGGCCACCCGCTCACCGCGGAGTGCACCGCCGCCATCGCGGCCGCGATCACCGGGACCGGCGGCAACATCGACCGTATCTTCCGGCTCGCCAAATACCCCGTCACCGCCGTGGAGTTCGCGGTATCCGGCACGGCGACCGAGCCGCTGCGCACCGCGCTGGCCACCGAGGCGGCCGCGCTCGGCGTGGACGTCGCGGTGGTCGCCTCCGGGCTGCAGCGCCGGGCGCAGCGGCTGGTCGTCATGGACGTCGACTCCACCCTCATCCAGGACGAGGTCATCGAGCTGTTCGCGGCGCACGCGGGCTGCGAGGCGCAGGTCGCCGAGGTCACCGCGGCGGCGATGCGCGGCGAGCTGGACTTCGAGGAGTCGCTGCACGCCCGCGTCGCGCTCCTGGAGGGGCTGGACGCCGGGGTGGTGGAGCTGGTGCGCAAGGAGGTACGTCTGACTCCCGGCGCGCGGACGCTCGTCCGTACCCTCAAGCACCTCGGGTACCAAGTCGGTGTCGTCTCGGGCGGCTTCACGCAGGTCACCGACGCGCTCCAGGAGGAGCTGGGGCTGGACTTCGCGTCCGCCAACACGCTGGAGATCGTGGACGGCAAGCTCACCGGCAGGGTGACCGGCGAGATCGTGGACCGGGCGGGCAAGGCCCGGCTGCTGCGCCGTTTCGCGCACGAGGCCGGCGTGCCGCTCGCGCAGACCGTCGCGATCGGCGACGGCGCCAACGACCTGGACATGCTGAACGCGGCGGGCCTGGGCGTCGCCTTCAACGCCAAGCCGCTGGTGCGCCAGGCCGCGCACACGGCGGTGAACGTGCCGTTCCTGGACACCGTGCTGTATCTGCTGGGCATCACCCGCGAAGAGGTCGAGGCGGCGGACACCCACGACGACTGAGGGCTCACGTCCGCACGAGGACCTGCGTACACACCAGGACCTGCGTACGCACGAGGACCTGCGTACTCACGAGGACCCGCATACGCACGAGGGCTCCGGCGCACACGGCGTCGGAGCCCTCTTCCGTACGGCGGCGTTGCCGGGTCACCGGATCATGCGTGCGGCGCCCAGAAGGCGCTCAGGCGGCCGACGCCGTGCTCGACCGTCTTCCAGGAGCCGGTGAAGGACAGGACGGCGATGGCGGCGGTCGGGAAGCCGCTGCGGTTCATCCGGGGCAGCAGGTCGCCCTCCGCCTCGCCCGCGAGCGCGTCGGCGAGCGCGTGCATCCCGGGGTTGTGGCCGACCAGCATCAGGTCGTCCACCTCGTCGGAGGTCTCGTTCAGCAGCGCGATCAGTTCGCCGAGGGAGGCCTCGTACAGCCGCTCCTCGTAGACGGTCCGGGGCCGCTGCGGCAGCTCGCCCACGACGAGCTTCCAGGTTTCGCGCGTTCGGGCGGCGGTCGAGCACAGGGTCAGATCGGGAGAGATCCCGGCTCCGGCCAGCCAGTGACCGGCGACCGGGGCTTCCTTGCGGCCTCGCTCCGCGAGGGGGCGCTCGTGGTCGCTCTCCTGCGACCAGTCGGCCTTGGCATGGCGGAGAAGGACAATCCGGCGAGGTGTTTCGGCGCTCATGTGTCCAGCTTCGCACGAAACGCAGCGCGGGGCGCGAGGTGTTGGGGCGCTCCCTCCGCAGGGTGAACGTGCCGCGGACGCCGCGCCGCCACCGGCCCCGGAGCCGGTCTCCGGACCCCGGCCGGACCGGCCCACGCCGGTGCGGCGGGCTCCGGCACGGCGGGCTCCGGCACGGGCTCAGCCCCCGATGCCGACGAGGCGGGCGAGGAAGGCCAGCACGGGCGCCAGGCTCTGGGACGCGCTCGCCGCGTGCGCCTGGGGCGGTGCCGTCATGACGACGAGCAGCGCGACGAAGGAGACGACGGCGAGGGTCAGGGCCCACCACGGCAGGCCCGTGCGCGCGCCCGGGCGGCGGGAGGCGGAGGGCCTGCTGGAGACGGCGGACATCGGTGGCCTCCGGGGGCGTTGGCGGGGACGGCACGGCCGCGTGGTGCGGCCGCGCCCACCGCAGCGGCACGGTGTGCTGCGAACCTACGGTCCCGTGGCGGCCGTTCCCATCCGGCATGCCACCCACTTGCCCCTGACCCTGGCCCCCTAGGGGATGGTGGGGCTGCCCCCACCCCGCCGCGGCCGGACGCCGGACGGCGACGGCGGCCGCGGTACGTCAGGGGGAGGCGAGACTCGCGATGACGGCGATCACGACGGTCACGGCGAGCATCGCGCCCAGCACGAGGAGCAGCTTCTTCTGTCCGCCCGGCGGATTCGGTTCGAGCACTGGCATGGCTTCAGTGTCGCACCCGGGCCTCGTCCTCCATCCGGCGGTCCCGGCCCGCCAGCATCCCGACCGCCATCTGGGGCACCATCAGCCCGGCCATCAGCGCGATGGGCAGCCCCCAGCCGCCGCTGTGCTGGTAGAGCGCGGCCACCAGGAGCGGCCCGGGGATGGAGATCAGATAGCCGACGCTCTGTACGAAGGCGGACAGCCGTACGACGCCCTCGGCGCTGCGCGAACGCATCCCGATCATCGTCAGGGCCAGCGGGAAGGAGCAGTTGGAGAGGCCCATCAGCAGCGTCCAGACCCAGGCTCCGGAGGCCGGGGCCAGCCACAGGCCGGCGTAACCGGCCAGCCCGCACAGGCCGAGCCCGACGGCCAGCGGGCCCTGGTTGCGCATCCGGGCGGCCACCCGGGGCAGGGCGAAGGACAGCGGTATGCCGATCGCCATGGTCACGGCGAGCAGGACGCCCGCGGTGCCCGCCGGCACCCCGGCGTCGCGGAAGATCTGCGCCATCCAGCCCATGGTGATGTACGCGGCGGTGGCCTGGAGGCCGAAGAAGACGGCCAGGGCCCAGGCGGTCGGCGAGGTGCTGACCCGCAGCCCGGTGACCGGTGCGGCGGGCGGCCGGGCGGTCGTCCCGTCCGCCGCCTTGCGACCGCGGACGACCGTCAGCCAGGGCAGGACGGCGACGACGGCGAGCGCCGCCCACACCGCGAGACCGGACTGCCAGCTGCCGCTGAGCACGGCCGTGACGGGGACGGTCAGTGCCGCGGCGAGCGCGCTGCCGAGGGCGAGCGCCATCGAGTACAGGCCGGTCAGCGGGCCGACGCGGTCCGGGAACCAGGTCTTGATGACCACCGGCAGCAGGACGTTGCTGACCGCGATGCCCGCGAGGGCGAGGGCGGTGGCGGCGAGGAATCCGGCGGTGCTGCCGGTGTAGGGCCGTACGACGACGCCGACGGCGATGGCGGCCATCCCGGCGCAGACGACCGCGCCGGGGCCGAAGCGCCGGGCCAGCCGCGGGGCCGCGATGCCGAAGACCGCGAAGCACAGGGCCGGTACGGAAGTAAGCAGCCCGGCGACGGTCGCGCTCATGCCCAGGCCGGACCGTACCTCTTCCATGAGCGGGCCGAGGCTGGTGATGGCCGGGCGGAGGTTGAGGGCGGCCAGGGCCAGCCCGGCGACCATGAGGAAGGGCACCGCCCGGCCGGTGGCCGGGGCGCGGGCCGGTTCCGGTGCGGCGGTCGGTGCGTCGGTCGATGCGGCCGGTGTGGCCAGCGGGTCCGGTACGGCCGATGTGGCCAGTGTGGCCAACGGGTTCGGTGCGGCCGGTGTAGCCGATGCGGTCGCGTGCGGTTCCGGCGGCGTGCCGGGGGTCCCGGCGCCGGAGCCGAGTGTCGCGAGGGAGTCGTCTGGCATGGGCCTCATCATAGAATCATGGGATGAATGCTTGTCCAGGTCCACCGTCCGGCTCCCGTGCCCGGCAGGCTCGCTATCCTCTCGCGGTGCCTACCGACGGGCCTTCGGCCCCCGCCCTCCCTGGAGCGCCGACATGCCACTGACCTCACCCCGGCGCTCCGCGCTGGCGGACCAGGTGATCACGCAGCTGCGGGCACAGATCACCTCCGGTGAATGGCCGGTGGGCTCCCGCATCCCGACCGAGCCCGCACTGGTCGAACAGCTCGGGGTGGCCCGCAACACCGTCCGGGAGGCCGTACGGGCCCTGGCGCACAACGGCCTGCTGGACATCCGCCAGGGCTCGGGTACGTACGTGGCGGCGACCAGCGAGCTGGCCGGGGTGATGAACCGCCGCTTCGCGGACGCCGACCCCGGACACGTGGCGGAACTGCGCAGCGCGCTGGAGGCGACGGCGGCCCGGCTGGCCGCCCGGCGCCGTACCGATCAGGATCTGCGGCAGATCGACGCCGCGCTGGAGCGGCGCGAGCGGGCCTGGGGTTCCGGCGCGGCGGCGGCGTTCGTGGAGGCCGACGCCTCGCTGCACATGGCGGTCGTCGCGGCCTCCCACAACGAGGTGCTGGCCGAGCTGTACGCCGACCTCGGGGGCGTGCTGCGGGAGTTCCTGCGCGCCGACGTGGGCGACGTCCTGCGGCCCGAAGCGCACCTCGACCACGGGCGGCTGGTGGCGGCGATCCACGACGGCGACGCCGAACGGGCCGCCGCCGAGGCGAGCATCCACCCCTTCGGCTGCCGCCCCGGCACCCGGACCGGCGGCTGACACCCGTACCCGTACGACGCATCCCGTACGACGCATCCCGTACGACGCGTCCCGTACGACGCATCCCATACGAACGCGCGCTGCCCGCCCCGGCGGACCGGGGCGGGCAGCGTTGCGGCGTTCCGAGCGCTTACGGGTGTCAGGCACCCATCATGTGCACGCCACCGTCGACGTGCACGATCTCGCCGGTGGTGTTCGGGAAGAAGTCCGACAGCAGGGCGACGACGCCGCGGCCGGCCGGCTCCGGGTCGGCCAGGTTCCAGCCGATCGGGGCGCGGTGGTTCCACACGTCCGCCAGCTCCTCGAAGCCCGGGATCGACTTGGCGGCCATCGACTTGATCGGACCGGCCGAGACCAGGTTGCTGCGGATGCCCTTCGGGCCCAGGTCGCGGGCCAGGTAGCGGCTGGTGGACTCCAGGGCCCCCTTGGCGACGCCCATCCAGTCGTACTTCGGCCAGGCGAACTGGGCGTCGAAGGTCAGGCCGACGACCGAGGAGCCGGCGCCCATCAGGGGCAGGCAGGCCATGGTCAGCGACTTCAGCGAGTACGCCGAGACGTGCACCGCGGTGGAGACGTCCTCCCAGCTCGCCTCCAGGAAGTTGAAGGCGCCCTGCGGGCCGAAGGCGATGGAGTGCACGATGCCGTCGATGCGGGCGTCGTCACCCTGGTGCTCGCGGACCTTGTCCGCCAGCCCGTCCAGGTGCTCCTGGTTGGTGACGTCCAGCTCGATGACGGGGGCTTCCTTGGGCAGCCGCTTGGCGATCCGCTCCACGAGCGAGAGCCGGCCGAAGCCGGTCAGGATGACCTCGGCGCCCTCGTTCTGGGCGACCTTGGCGGTCTGGAAGGCGATCGAGGACTCGGTCAGCACGCCCGTGACGAGAATGCGTTTGCCTGCGAGGATTCCACTCATGCTGATCAGTGACCCATGCCCAATCCGCCGTCGACGGGAATGACGGCTCCGGTGATGTACGCGGCCTCGTCGGAGGCCAGGAAGCGGACCGAGGCGGCGATCTCCTCGGGCTGGGCGTAACGCGCCAGCGGCACCTGCTTCACGATGCCCTCCCGCTGCTCGTCGGTGAGCGCGCGGGTCATGTCGGTGTCGACGAAACCGGGCGCGACGACGTTGACGGTGATGTTACGGCTGCCCAGCTCACGCGCGAGGGAACGGGCGAAGCCCACCAGGCCGGCCTTGGAGGCGGCATAGTTCGCCTGGCCCGCGGAGCCCAGCAGGCCCACGACGGACGAGATCAGCACGACGCGGCCCTTGCGTGCCCGCAGCATCCCGCGGTTGGCGCGCTTGACCACCCGGAAGGTGCCGGTGAGGTTGGTGTCGAGGACCGAGGCGAAGTCCTCCTCGGACATCCGCATGAGCAGCTGGTCGCGGGTGACGCCGGCGTTGGCCACCAGCACCTCGACCGTGCCCTGCTTCTCCTCGATCTCCTTGTAGGCCTGCTCGACCTGCTCGGTGTCCGTGATGTCGCACTTCACGGCCAAAAATCCCTCGGGCGGCTCTCCCGAGCGGTAGGTGATGGCGACCTTGTCGCCTGCCTCGGCGAAGGCGCGGGCGATGGCGAGGCCAATGCCGCGGTTGCCTCCGGTGACCAGAACCGAGCGGCTCAAGAGATCACCCTTTCCGTGTCCTGTCCGACCTGCGTTCGCTACGAAACTATCGGTCACCGGCCCCGTACGGAGAATCGAGCTCGGACAGGCGCGCACGCCGGTCGCTGTCGGGTCCCTACAGAAGGCTTCGCCGTACGGTTGCCCCACGGGGTGGGCCGCGCGCCCCGGGCAGGGCATGATTCATGGCGCCGACCACGGGAGGACGCCTTGCCTGCCACACCTCGTTCGATCGACGAGACCTTCCTCGCGCTACCGCTGCACGCGCTGGCCGACGCCGCGCTGGCGCGGGCCCGCGCGCTGGGCGCCACCCATGCGGACTTCCGCCTGGAGCGGGTGCGCAGCGCGTCCTGGCGGCTGCGGGACGCCAGGCCGTCGGAGACGTCCGACACCACGGACCTGGGCTACGCGGTGCGCGTGGTGCACAACGGGGCCTGGGGGTTCGCGTCCGGCGTGGACCTGACGATGAACGCCGCGGCCCGGGTGGCCGGGCAGGCGGTGGCGATGGCGAAGCTGTCGGCCAAGGTCATCGAAGCGGCGGGCTCGGCGGAAAGGGTCGAACTGGCGGACGAGCCCGCGTATCCGGACCGTACATGGATCTCCTCGTACGAGATCAACCCGTTCGACGTACCGGACGCGGACAAGACCGGGCTGCTGGCCGAGTGGAGCTCCCGGCTGCTGGCCGCGCCCGGCGTGGCCCACGCGGACGCCTCGCTGACGACCGTCCAGGAGAACAAGTTCTACGCGGACACCGGCGGCACCAGCACCACCCAGCAGCGGGTACGGCTGCACCCCGAACTGACGGCGGTCGCGGTGGACCCGGCGAGCGGCGAATTCGACTCCATGCGCACCCTCGCCCCGCCGGTGGGCCGCGGCTGGGAATACCTGACCGGCGGCCACTACGACTGGGACGCCGAACTGGCCCGGATGCCGGACCACCTCGCCGAGAAGCTGCGCGCCCCCGGCGTCGAACCCGGCCGCTACGACCTGGTCGTGGACCCCTCCAACCTGTGGCTGACCATCCACGAGTCGATCGGGCACGCCACCGAGCTGGACCGGGCACTGGGCTACGAAGCGGCGTACGCGGGCACCTCCTTCGCCACCTTCGACCAGCTCGGAGAACTGGCATACGGCTCCCAGATCATGAACGTGACCGGCGACCGGACCGCCGAACACGGCCTGGCGACCATCGGCTACGACGACGAGGGCGTCGCCGCCCAGTCCTGGGACCTGATCAAGAACGGCACCCTCACCGGCTACCAACTCGACCGGCGCACCGCCCGACTGACCGGCTTCCCCCGCTCCAACGGCTGCGCCTACGCGGACTCCCCCGCACACGTCCCCGTCCAGCGCATGGCCAACGTCTCCCTGCACCCCGCCCCGGACGGCCCGTCCACCCGGGACCTGATCTCCGGGGTGGAACACGGCATCTATGTCGTCGGGGACCGGTCGTGGTCGATCGATATGCAGCGGTACAACTTCCAGTTCACACAGCAGAGGGCATATCTCATCCGGGACGGCCGGCTTTGCGGGCAGCTCCGGGACGTTGCCTATCAGGGAAGTACTACGGAGTTCTGGGGGTCGATGGAGGCCGTCGGGGGCCCGGAAACGTACGTCCTCGGAGGCGCTTTCAACTGCGGGAAGGCGCAGCCGGGGCAGATCGCCGCGGTGTCGCACGGGTGTCCGTCGGCGCTGTTCACCGGTGTCAGCATTCTGAACACGGCACGGGAGGCGGGCCGATGAGCAGCCGTACGCCGGGGACGGACGCGCCCCACGAGATCGTCGAGCGGGCCCTGGAGCTGTCCCGGGCCGACGGCTGCGTGGTCATCGCCGACGAGCGCTCCAGCGCCAACCTGCGCTGGGCGGGCAACGCGCTGACCACCAACGGTGTCACCCGCGGGCGGTCGCTGACCGTCGTCGCCACCGTCGATGGTGCCCGGGGCACCGCTTCGGGTGTGGTCTCGCGAAGTGCGGTGACCGCGGCCGACCTGGAGCCGCTGGTGCGGGAGGCGGAGGCCGCCGCCCGGGAGGCCGGTCCCGCCGAGGACGCCACGCCGCTGGTCGCCGGTACCGCGCCGTCGCCGCACTTCACGGATGCCGCCGCCGAGACGGACTCGGCGGTCTTCGACGCCTTCGCGCCGGCGCTGGGCGAGGCCTTCGGGCGGGCCCGGGACGGCGGCCGTGAGCTGTACGGCTTCGCGTACCACGAGGTCGTCTCGTCCTACCTCGGCTCGTCCACCGGGCTGCGGCTGCGGCACGACCAGCCCACCGGGACGCTGGAGCTGAACGCCAAGTCCCCGGACCGCACCCGGTCCGCCTGGGCGGGCCGGTCGACCCGTGACTTCCGCGACGCGGACCCGCTGGCCATGGACGCGGAGCTGGCCACCCGGCTCGGCTGGGCCGCGCGGCGCACCGGGCTGCCGGCCGGGCGGTACGAGACCCTGCTGCCGCCGACCGCCGTCGCCGACCTGCTCGTGTACCAGCAGTGGTCCGCGGCGGCCCGGGACGCCGCGGAGGGCCGTACGGTCTTCTCCCGGCCCGGCGGCAGCACCCTCGTCGGCTCGAAGCTCGCGGAGCTGCCGCTGACGCTGCGCAGCGACCCCGGCGCCCCCGGTCTGGAGTGCGCGCCGTTCGTCCTGGCCCACGCCTCCGGCGACGACGCCTCCGTCTTCGACAACGGGCTGCCTCTGGAGCCCACCGACTGGGTGCGCGACGGCGAGCTGCGGCGGCTGGTCACCACCCGGCACAGTGCCGGACTGACCGGGCTGCCGGTGGCGCCGGGCGTCGACAACCTGATCCTGGAGGGCGGCGGTACCCGGTCGCTGGAGGAGATGGTGGCGGACACCGAGCGGGGGCTGCTGCTGACCTGCCTGTGGTACATCCGCGAAGTGGACCCGGCGACGCTGCTGCTCACCGGCCTGACCCGGGACGGGGTCTACCTGGTCGAGAACGGCGAGGTGACCGGCGAGGTGAACAACTTCCGTTTCAACGAGTCGCCGGTGAACCTGCTGTCGCGGGCGGTGGAGGCGGGCCGTACGGAGCGGACGCTGCCCCGGGAGTGGAGCGACTACTTCACCCGTACGGCGATGCCGGCCCTGCGGATCCCGGACTTCAACATGAGTTCGGTCAGTGCGGGTGTGTGAGCGGTTCGGGGGTCTTTCAGGGGGCCGCGCCGGGAGCGATGATCTGTGACGCTCCGTGACGGGCGGTGGTGCCGTACGGGAATGTGCCGGGGACGGGGGCGTGTTGGGGCGGGAGTGAGCGGAGTGAACCCGGTGGCCGTCCGGCCGCTCCGGGCTCCGGTCCACCGCTCCGCTGCCCGTCCTCAGAGTTTTCCCGCGTACGGATGGAGGATTGATCCATGAGCAAGATCGAGCAGACCGTCGAGGTCCCCCACCTCGGCGGGTCGACCGTCGGGTACACCTTCGGCAGGCCGTACGATCCCGCGCTCCCGACGCTGGTCCTGATCAACTCGTACACCACGTCGGCCGAGCTGTACCGGCCGCAGTTCGCCGATCCGGCGCTCGGGTCCGCGGTCAACCTGCTCGCCCTGGAGCCCTACGGGCACGGCCGCACGAGGGCCTCGTACCGGCACTTCACCTACTGGGACAGCGCGGTCGCGAATCTCCAGGCCCTCGCGGCCCTCGGGATCGACGAGGCCTTCGTGCTGGGAACCTCGCAGGGCGGCTGGGTGGCGGTCCGTATGGCGCTGCTCGCCCCGGACACCGTGAAGGGCCTCATCACGCTCGGCACGTCGATGGACTTCGAGAGCCCGCGCAGCCGTGACCTGGGGTGCTGGGACGGGATCGGGTTCAACACGCCGCTCATCGACGACCTCGCCGGCCCCGTCGGCGAGGACTGGGTCGTGCCGGACGAGGTCGTGGACAACGTGTTCGGCACCGCCATGGGCGGCATCCCGGCCGGGGAACGCGAGTTCTGGCTCACCGCCTACCGCGCGAACTACGCCGGTGACGCCGGACGCCGCCGACTGCGCCTGAGCACGGTGAACCTGCGGGACCGCGACGGGCTCCACGGCAGGCTCGACGACGTCGGCTGCCCCGTCCTGTGGCTGCACGGCACCGCGGACCAGGTGTACTCCGTACCGAACGCCCGGGAGGAGATCCGGATGTTCACCCGCTCCCCCGAGGCACGCCTGGAGATCATCGAGGGCGGGCAGCACTTCCTGAGCGCCTCGCACCCCGCCGAGGTCGACTCGGCGGCGATCGAGTTCGTGAAGCGCTGGGGCTGAGCGGGGCCGGGGACCGGGCGGACACAGCCGGTGGCCTGCCCCGGGGCGCCCGCCCGGGGCAGGCCGGCGGCTCTAATAGACTCTCCCTTCGTCCTCCCGTACGGGAACACCGACCGATCAGGAACGCCATGACACGCCTCGGCGAATCCGTCGCCCGCGCCAGCTCGCTGCTCTCCGCAGACCTCTCCGCCGACGCCACCGTCGCGGAGCTGCTCAAGGAGACGGGCGAGCGGCGCTATCTCGACCTGACGGACCTGCCCGCCAAGGAGCAGGCGGCGCTGATCGCCTCCCGTACCGTCGAGGTGCTGCCGGGCGTGGACCGGCTCGCCGAGCGGATCGAGCAGCGCCGTGCCGAGGGCAAGGGCCTGCACATCAAGCTGGGTATCGACCCGACGGCCACCGACGTCCACCTCGGCCACGCCGTGCCGCTGATCATCCTGAGCCGGTTCCAGCGGCTCGGACACGCCGTGACGCTGATCATCGGCGACTTCACCGCGAAGATCGGCGACCCGTCGGGCCGTACCGCCGAGCGCCCGCCGCTGACCGACGAGGACATCGCCGCGAACCTGGCCAGCTACCGCGAGCAGGTCCGGCCGTTCTTCGACTTCGAGAAGGTCGCCTTCCGGCAGAACAGCGAGTGGCTGGCGCCGTACACCTTCCCCGAGCTGCTGGGCCTGCTCGCGCAGGTGCCGGTCTCGCAGCTGCTCCAGCGCGAGGACTTCAGGAACCGCCTCGCCGCGGGCTCCGGTCTGACCATGACCGAGCTGCTGTACCCGGTCGCGCAGGGCCTGGACTCGGTGGCGCTGGAGTGCGACGTGGAGCTGGGCGGCGCCGACCAGCTGCTCAACCTCCAGATGGGCCGCAAGCTGATGGAGCTGCGCGGGCAGCGGCCGCAGCTGGTCGTCACGATGCCGCTGATCGAGGGCACCGACGGCACCGGCGCCAAGATGTCGAAGTCCAAGGGCAACTACGTCGGGCTGAGCGCGCCCGCCGACGACGTCTTCGGCAAGATCATGTCGGTGCCGGACCGGCTGATGGAGCCGTACCTGAAGGCGTGGACGGAGTGGACCGACGAGGAGGTCGCCGTCGTCCTGGCCCGGGTCGCGGACCGCAGCCTGCACCCGATGGACCTGAAGAAGGTCCTGGCGGGCGAGGTCGTGACGGCACTGTACGGCCTGGAGGCGGCGATGGCGGCGCGCGCCGGGTTCGTGGCGCAGTTCTCCAAGAAGTCCTTCACCGACGTCGGCACGCTGCCGGTGGTGGATGTCGCCGGGCACGGCGCGGAGACGGTGGCCGCGGTCCTGACCAAGGTCCTGGAGTTCACGCCGAGCGCCTCGGCGGCCCGGCGGCTGGCCAAGCAGAACGCGCTGCGCCTGGTCGTGGAGGCCGAGGAGGGCCAGCAGACGCTGGTGCTCGCCGAGGCCGAGGTGATCCGGCCGCTGGGCGAGGTGCTGGCCGAGAAGCTGGCCGGCCTCTCCGGCGCGGCCTACCTCAAGGCCGGCCGCAAGCTGGCACAGCTCGAAGGCCGCTAGGGATACGGACGGGGGCCTGCGGGCGAACGTTCCGTCCCCCGGTACGGCGACGGCCGGTGCGCGTCATGTGCGCACCGGCCGTCGCCGTACCGGGACCCCGTCAGGTCGTTTCTCTCCCGTGGCCGCGAATGGCCGTCCAGAGCCGGTCGCCGACGGCGACGACCACGACCGCGCCGACCAGCTGCAGCAGGTGCCGCGTCCAGTCGATGCCCTTGGTGTCGTTCACCCCGATGCCGGTGGCCAGCCAGTTGCCCAGGACGCTGCCCAGCATGCCGAAGACCACGGTCAGCCACAGGGGGATCTGCTGCTTGCCCGGAATGATCGCCTTGGCGATCAGGCCCAGCACAAGGCCCACGATGATTGCCCACAACCAAGTCATGTCGCCTCCTAAAGCGGCGCGCGCACGTGATCGTGCCCAGCCAGTCTCGCCCCGGCCGGGCTACGCCGCACGCCGGAGCGGACCGTACGCGGGACGGCGGTGCGGACCCGGCCACGGCGTATCGCGCCCCGGTCTCGAAGGCGGCGCAGACGCGGCGTAACGTGGGATCGGTGCGGAACCGGGGAGAATCCGGCGCGACAAGCAGGTGGTGGAACGTGATGCGGAAGCAGACCGGCGCCCAGCCCTTCCGGATCACGGGAGCGCGGCAGGGGCTGACCGAGGATGTGCGGGGCCGGCAGCGGCGCTATGTGATCTCGATGTCGCTGCGGACGGTGGCCGTCGTCCTCACGGCCGTACTCTGGAACATCGAGCGTCACGTGGCCATCGCCACCCTGGTGCTGGGCATCGTCCTTCCGTACGTCGCGGTCGTCATTGCCAACGCGGGCCGGGAGAACGTACGTTCACTGCCGTCCACCTTCATACCGGCACCCACTCGGCCGATGCTGGGTCCCGGGGGTTCCGCCGGCCCGGCGGAACCGGTCCCGGAAGCGGCCGGGCCGGATGCGGACGGACCGCGGCAGGAGCGGAGTTGAGCCGCCCGCGGTCTGCAAAGCTCAAGAAAAGCTCAGATCAATCATGCGGTTCCGGTGCACCGGGCCCACTCCCGCGTGACATACTGCGTACGCGCTCCGCATCCCCCGTCGGAGCGACGGACCGACGCCGGGCGGCTCCCCCCGTGGCTGCCCGGCGTCGCCATGTCCGCCCTGGTGGCGACGTAGGGTTGAGGCCGTGAACTCCCCTGACGCCCCGCATCCCGACTCCTCCGGCGACGCCGCATCACCGCACTTCCCCGGCCTGCCCGGCTTCCTGGGCCCGGCGGGCGGAGCGCCGGACGCCGTCCCCGGCGCACCGGTCTGCTCGGCCAAGGGCTGCCGCGCCGACGCGGTGTGGGTGCTGGCCTGGAACAACCCGAAGCTGCACACGCCGGAGCGCCGCAAGACCTGGCTCGCGTGCGACGAGCACCGCGAACACCTGTCCAACTTCCTTAACTTGCGCGGATTCTTAAAGGACGTCGTCACGCTGGAGGAGTGGGACGAGGCCGCCACCGACCGCCCGGCCGACGGCTGACCCGCCATTGGTCCGGTGGACCGCCATCGAGCCGGTGGACCGCCATCGGCCCAGTGGCCGCCATCGGCCCGGTGGCCCGCCATTGGTCCGGCCTCTGGCAGGACGCGCCCGTCCGGTCCTGACCGGTCAGGAGTGCGCCGCGTCCAGGGCGCAGCCTGACCGATCCCCGCGGCATCGCGACGCCCGGCGCGCGCCCTAGCCGCCGATCGCCGACATCGGGCGCGCGGGCTGGAGGAATGACGGGTCATCCAGGCCCGACCCGGCCTTCTTGCCCCACATCGCCTGCTTCCAGATGCGGGCTATCTCCGCGTCCGGGGCGTCCGAGCGCAGTGCCGCGCGCAGGTCCGTCTCCTCGGTGGCGAACAGGCAGGTACGGATCTGGCCGTCGGCGGTCAGGCGCGTGCGGTCGCAGGCGCGGCAGAACGGGCGGGTGACGGAGGCGATGACACCGACGCGGTGCGGGCCTCCGTCCACCGTCCAGCGCTCGGCGGGCGCCGAGCCGCGCTCGCCCTGGTCTTCGGGGGTCAGCGTGAAGCGGGTACGCAGCGAGGCCAGGATGTCACCGGCGGTGATCATGCCCTCGCGCTTCCAGCCGTGCTGGGCGTCGAGCGGCATCTGCTCGATGAAGCGCAGCTCGTAGTCGTTGGCGACGGCCCAGGCCAGCAGGTCGGGGGCCTCGTCGTCGTTGAGCCCCGGCATCAGGACGCTGTTGACCTTGACGGGGGTGAGGCCGGCGGCGCGGGCCGCCTCCAGGCCGCGCAGCACGTCCTCGTGGCGCTTGCGGCGGGTCATGGCGCGGAAGACGTCGGGGCGCAGCGTGTCGAGGGAGACGTTGACCCGGTCCAGGCCGGCGTCGCGCAGGGCGGTGGCGGTGCGCTCCAGGCCGATGCCGTTGGTGGTCAGCGACATCTGCGGGCGGCGCTCAAGGGCGGCCACCCGCTCGACGATGCCGACGAGGCCGGGGCGCAGCAACGGCTCCCCGCCCGTGAAGCGGACCTCTTCGATGCCCAGGTCGGTCACGGCTATGCGGATGAGGCGGACGATCTCGTCGTCGGTGAGCAGGTCGGGCTTGGCGAGCCACTGCAGGCCCTCTTCCGGCATGCAGTACGTGCAGCGCAGGTTGCACCGGTCGGTCAGCGAGACGCGCAGGTCGGTGGCCACACGCCCGAATGTGTCGATGAGCACTGAAGCCCCCAGCCCGAGTCCGATCAGTTCGTCTTCGAGCCTACGCGATGGGTCTGACAGCGAGCACGGGTGAGAAATCACGAGGCGGGCGGGGCGGCGTCGTGGAGAGCTACGACGCCGCCCCGCCCGCCGGTGGTGCGGAGGTCCGGGACGCCGCGCGTCAGTGCGCTCCGGTGCCGGTCAGGGAGCGGACCTCCAGTTCGGCGTACTTCTTCACGTCCGGCTCCTCCTTGGACAGCAGCGAGCCCAGCCAGCCCAGCAGGAAGCCCAGCGGGATGGAGATCAGGCCCGGGTTCTCCAGCGGGAAGAAGTGGAAGTCCACGCCGGGGAACATCGAGGTCGGCTTGCCGGAGACGACCGGCGAGAAGAGCACGAGCAGGACGGAGGAGGCCAGGCCGCCGTAGATGGACCACAGCGCGCCCTGGGTGGTGAACCGTTTCCAGAACAGGCTGTAGAGGATGGTCGGCAGGTTGGCGGAGGCCGCGACGGCGAAGGCGAGGGCCACCAGGCCGGCGACGTTCAGGCCGCGCGCGAAGACGCCGAGGACGATGGCGACGGCGCCGATGCCCACGGTCGCCCAGCGTGCCGCGCGCACCTCCTCCTTCTCGGTCGCCTGTCCCTTGCGGATGACGTTGACGTACAGGTCGTGCGCGAAGGACGAGGACGAGGCGAGGGTGAGCCCGGCGACGACGGCGAGGATGGTCGCGAAGGCCACCGCGGAGATCACGGCGAGCAGGATCGCGCCGCCGGTGGAGTCGGCGCCGCCGCCGATCTCCTGGGCGAGCAGCGGCGCCGCCGTGTTGCCCGCCTTGTTGGACGCGATGATCGTGGCGGGCTCGATCAGTGCGGCGGCGCCGAAGCCCAGCGCGATGGTCATCAGGTAGAAGACGCCGATGATGCCGATGGCCCAGTTCACGGACTTGCGGGCGGCCTTGGCCGTGGGCACGGTGTAGAAGCGGATGAGGATGTGCGGCAGGCCCGCGGTGCCCAGGACCAGCGCGATGCCCAGCGAGATGAAGTCGATCTTCGAGGTGGCGGTCACGCCGTACTTCAGTCCCGGCTCCAGGAAGGCGGCGCCCTTGCCGCTCTCCTCGGCGGCCCTGCCCAGCAGCGTGGAGATGTTGAAGTTGAACTTGAGCATCACCAGGAACGTGATGAGCAGGGTGCCCGCGATCAGCAGGACGGCCTTGACCATCTGGACCCAGGTGGTGCCCTTCATGCCGCCGATCGACACGTACAGGATCATCACGATGCCGACCAGGACCACCACGACGATCTTGCCGGCTTCGCTGGTGATGCCGAGCAGCAGCGTGACCAGGGCGCCCGCGCCCGCCATCTGGGCGAGCAGGTAGAAGATCGAGACGATGATGGTGGAGACGCCCGCGGCGGTCCGCACCGGGCGCTGGCGCATCCGGTAGGCGAGCACGTCGCCCATCGTGAACCGGCCCGAGTTGCGCAGCGGTTCGGCCACCAGCAGCAGCGCCACCAGCCAGGCGACGAGGAAGCCGATGGAGTACAGGAAACCGTCGTAGCCGAAGAGGGCGATGGCGCCGGCGATGCCGAGGAAGGACGCGGCGGACATGTAGTCGCCGGAGATCGCCAGGCCGTTCTGGAAGCCGCTGAACTGGCGGCCGCCCGCGTAGAAGTCCTCGGCGCCCTTGGTCTGCCGGCCGGCCCAGACGGTGATGCCCAGCGTCGCGGCGACGAAGACCGCGAACAGTGTGATGATCAGCGTCCGGTGCTCGCCCGCGCCGCCCGCGGCGAGCTGGGCGGTGCCGTCCGCGAGCCGGCCCGCGCCGGTGGTGATCCGCTCGGCCGGGCTCATGCGTCACGCTCCAGACGGGTCTTGATCGCCTCGGCCTTGGGGTCCAGCTTCGCGGCGGCGTGGCGGGCGTACCACCAGGCGATGAGGAAGGTGGTCACGAACTGCGCGATGCCGAGCACGAAGGCGACGTTGACGTTGCCGAAGACCTTGGTGCCCATGAAGCCGCCCGCGTAGCTGGAGAGCAGCACGTACAGCAGGTACCAGACGATGAAGGCGACGGTGAGCGGAAAGGCGAACGAACGGTGCGAACGGCGCAGTTCGCCGAATTCCGGGCTCGCCTGGACCTCGGTGAAGTCCGGTGGCCGGTGCGGCCCCGGGTCGGTGGGCGGCGGTGCGGTGCTCACGGAATCTCCTGGTGGCGTAGGGACGGATGACGGAGCCCGGCGATAAAGAGTGCGTAAGTGATACGGATCACGCATCGTAGAGGGGTGGCATTCGATGCGACAGAGGTCGGTTGGTTGAATTCCGCAGGAAGCACGGGTGCCGGCCGCCACCGCGGCCGGGCCCGTTCGTTGGGCACGGTGTGATGTCCACACCGCACGCCGAGCCCCCCGGGCCGGGCCGCCGCCCGTACGGAACCGTGCGGCTGGCCGCCCCGGTAGCGGCGGCCCCGGCCCCGCGGCGGCCCGCACGGACGGTGCCGGGGCGCTGGTACGGCCACCGGCCGGTGCTGCTGCCGCTGAGCCTGGCGTCGCTGCGGCGCGAGCCCTGAGGCCGTGCCGGGGCCCGCACGGCGTGCGACCCGGCGGCCCGTCCGGTACCCCTGTGGCTGCGTCCGCACCCGTGACTGACGGGATGTCAATCCGCGGCTTGTGACAGGTTTTCTCCCTGATCCATTGATGTTCCGTGGTCGACACGGATAACTTCACGGGGACTTGCCGCGCGTGGGGGCCATTCCCCCGGACGGCGGTATGCACCTGCCCGCGCGCAATCGGCGCGCGGGCGGTCTCACGGATGATGTGGAGTACCCATGGCGCATCCCCGATCCAGACGGGTGCGGGCGCTTGCCGTGCCGCTCGGTCTGGCTCTGACGGCATCCCTCGGCTTCCTGCCGGCCGCGGCCACCGCCGCGTCCCAGGACGCGGCCCCGGCGGCCGCCGCCACCGCTGACGGCCCGCAGCTCTCGTACGTCGTGAACGCCACGCCGGGCCACGCCTCGGTCGGCAAGGTCACAAAGGCGATCAAGGCGGCCGGCGGCAAGGTGATCGTCGCCCACGAGAAGATAGGCGTGATCGTCGTCCACTCGGCGAATCCGCTCTTCGCGGCCACCATACGCAAGGCGCCGGGCGTACAGTCCGCCGGCGCCACCCGTACGACCCCGCTGAAGTCGTCCGCCACCACGGACGTCGGCAAGCCCCAGAAGGTCGAGCGGCTCTCCGCCGACAAGGCGGCCAAGGCGGCCCGCGTGGCCAACGCCGCGGGCGACGACAAGGAGCCGCTGGAGCCCCTCCAGTGGGACATCCCCGCCATCAAGGCGGACCAGGCCGCGAAGATCGACGAGGGCAGCAAGAAGGTCACCGTCGCGGTCATCGACACCGGTGTGGACGACACCCACCCGGACCTGAAGGCCAACTTCGCCGCCAAGCAGTCCGCGAACTGCGTGGGCGGCGTGCCGGACACCTCCCCCGGCGCCTGGCGCCCGTACGACCCGGCCGAGGACTACCACGGCACGCACGTCGCGGGCACCATCGCCGCCGCGCGCAACGGCGTGGGCGTGGCCGGTGTGGCGCCGGGCGTGAAGCTCTCCGCCATCAAGGTCAGCGAGCCCAAGACGAGCCTGTTCTACGCCGAGAGCGTGGTGTGCGCCTTCGTCTTCGCGGCCGACCACGGCGCCAAGGTGACGAACAACAGCTACTACGTCGACCCGTGGATGTTCAACTGCAAGGACGACCTGGACCAGGGCGCCATCGTGGACGCCGTCGGCCGGGCCGCCAAGTACGCCGAGGGCAAGGGCGTGGTGAACGTCGCCGCGGCCGGCAACTCCAACATGGACCTGGCGGCGGCGCAGCTGACCGACACCTCCAGCCCGAACGACTCCACGCCGGTCTCGCGGACGATCGACCCGAAGAAGTGCTGGGACGTCCCGACCCAGCTGCCGGGCACCGTCACGGTGGCCTCGACGGGTGTCAAGGGCCTGAAGTCGTACTTCTCGAACTACGGCAACGGCGTGATCGACGTGGCGGCGCCGGGCGGCGACTCCCGCCAGGTCCCGGACCTGCCCGCCAAGCACGGCGGCATCCTGTCGACCATGCCCGGCGGTGACTACGGCTACCTCCAGGGCACCTCGATGGCCAGCCCGCACGTGGCCGGTGTCGTGGCGCTGCTGAAGAGCACCCACCCCAAGTCCAGCCCGCAGGAGATCCAGTGGCTCCTGAAGATGCAGGCTGACAACCCGGGCTGCCCGGCCGCCGACAAGACGTGCACCGGTACGCAGCACGTCAACGGCCACTACGGCTACGGCATCGTGGACGCGCTGGACGCGGTCAAGGACTGACGCCGCTGCGGGACCGGTGACGGTCCCGGTCAGGGGCCGGGCGGCGTGCCGCCCGGCCCCTGCGCCGTTTCACCTGCCCAGATAGGCCGCGAGCCGGTCCGCGCCGCTCGCCCCCGCCGCCGCGGGCCGCTCCGGGGCGAACGACCCGCCCTCGGTGCGCGGCGCCGCCCCGTAGATGCAGCGGGCCGCTTCCAGCACCTCGCCGGCGACCTCCGGCGCCAGGTCGGTGCCGGTGCCGAGGGCGCGGGCCAGGTCCCAGCCGTGCGCGAGGAGTTCGACCGCGGCCTGCTGCGCGAACAGGGCGCCGGGGGCTTCGTACGGGCCGTACGTACGCTCCGGCATCCCGCTGCCGGTGAAGGCCGCGAGCAGGCCGTCCGCCGATTCCCGGAAGGCGGCGGCGTGGTCGTTGCCCAGGTGATCAGCGTCCGGGTCGGTGCGCGGCGCGTCCCGCGCGATCGAGGTGATCATGAGGTTTTCCCACGTCATGTGGTCGATCAGCTGCCGTACGGTCCAGCCGTCGCACGGTGTGGGCCCGTCCAGCGCCTCTTCCGGTACGGCGTCGACCAGCGCGGTGACGTGCGCGGCCACCCGCTCGTACACGTACAGCGCCCGCCGTGTGTCCGGCGCGGGCGGCAGGACGAGGCCGGGGCCGGGCGCGGGGTGGGCGCGCAGCGCGGCGGCGGTCCAGGCGGCGGCCGCGTCCCAACGGGGCGGCTGCGGGCGGCCGGTGGCGACGCACATCAGCTGCCAGTACCGCTCGATGTGCGGCTCGGCGGCGGCCTCCAGCTGCTCCAGCAGTCCGCGGCGCGCCCCGGCGTCGTCCCGCGCGGGCGGGTCGGCCGTGTCCGCCTGGGTCGGCAGCCAGGCGGCGACCAGTGCGGCCACGACGGGCTCCGCCGCCGCGGAGTCGGCGGCGATCCCGGCCGCGAGGGCCGCCTCGCCGCGCTCGCGCATCAGATGGGCGACGCGCGCCGCGTCCTCGGCGGCCGTCGCGGACGGTGTGGCGGGGGTGGTGCGGGCGCTGTACTCGGCCAGCCGCCGCAGCGCGGCGCGCACCGCGGGGCGCTGGACGTGTTCGGCCAGGTCGATCCAGGCGCCGAGCTGGTCGGGCGCCGGGTCCTCGGGCAGGTCGGGTGCGGCGGCCAGCAGGCCGGCGCGGTAGGCGGGGGCGTCCACGCCGTCGAGGGCGTCCGCGATGAACTCCTCGATGACGCGGCGCCGTTCGGCGGCGGTCAGGCGGGCCAGTCGGTGCACGTCCGGTAGCTCCTCGGCTGCGGTCCCCCGCGCGGCCACCGCCCGCAGCACGGCGCGCCGCAGCCGCAGCGTGCGGATCTGCGCGTCGAGCGCGTCGGCCCAGTGCCGGGCCGAGTCGGCGACGGTGCGTTCGCTGTGCAGTACGGCGCGGATCTCCGCGGTGCCGATGCCGAGTTCGCGCAGGGTGCGCACGGTCTCCAGCCGGGCGGGGGCGTCGGGGCCGTACAGCCGGTAGCCCGCGGGGGTGCGGGCGGCGGGCGGCAGCAGGCCCTCGTCGGACCAGCGCCGGACCGTCTTCACCGGTACTCCGGTGAGCCGGGCCAGCGCGCCGATCGTCAGCAGGCCGCCGCCGTCCTCGTTCATGCCGTCCACTGTCCGGTCTCCCCCGGAGGGAGACTCAAGCCCCCGACTGTTTTCCCTGGTCAGGGCTTGACCAGCTCCTTCATTCCACGGGGTGCGTGGAGGGTGGTGGCCCGCGTGCGGACGTTCCTCGCGCTCAGACAGGCGTACTACGCACCTCACCGTACGCCCGCGTGGTACCGGCGTCCCCGGACCGCCCGCCTGCCGCGTACGTACGCCGTACGCCGTCGGCCACCCCGTACTGGGCCGCCGCATAGGTCAGCATGACCCAGAACTGGGCGGCGGGCGGCTGCTGCCAGTGGGCCAGACCGGTGGCGAGCAGCGTGTCGGAGAGCAGGAAGAACAGCCCGCCGAGGGCTGCCCACGGCCCGAGCCGCAGGGCGCCGAACGCTATCGCGGTGAGCAGCAGGCTGTACGCGGCGACCGGCAGCCGCATGTCCGCCGCCAGGTCCGGCCACAGCAGCGCGACGGTGCCGAGCCAGGCGGCCGCGTACCCGGCGGCGAGCGGCCCGGAGAGCCGGAGCCCGCCCGGGAAGGCGCCGCGCCGGGCGAAGAGCACCAGGTAGCAGACGTGTCCGGCGGCGAAGGAGCCCATGCCGACGAGGAACAGCCCGTCGTCGCCGGTCTGGAGGAGGGTGTCGCCGCCGCAGCCGAGGAGCAGTCCGACGGCGAGCAGCCGGGGCGCGCCGGCGGCCAGCACGCAGGCGGCCAGCACCGGCATCAGCGCGGGTTTGGTCAGGTGGACGACGGGGGTGGCGCCGGCGAGCAGCGCGCCGAGGTGGACGGCGGTCAGCACGGCGAAGGCGCCGAGCAGGACCCGCGCGGTGCGCGCGGCGGTCGTCACGCGACGGGCTCCTTCGCGGGGGCGGTGGTCTTGGCGGCTTCGGTGGCTTTACGCGCCTCGGTCTTCTCCGGAGCCTTGTTCTCCGTGAACCCCGCAGGCTGCCACCCGGGCCCCCGGAACACCCGCCCGGCCCGCTCGCTCCAGCTGTCCGCCGCCCGCACGTCACGCGCGATGGCCGCGTACTCGTGGGTGGCGACCCGGAGCGGGTTGAAGGTGTGGATGTTCTTGGTGAGTCCGTACACGGGCCGTTCCGTCTCCGGGACGAACGAGCGGAAGAGCCGGTCCCAAATGATGAGGATGCCGCCGAAGTTGCGGTCCAGGTAGCCGCCCTGCGAGGCGTGGTGCACCCGGTGGTGGGAGGGCGTGTTCAGGACGTACTCGAAGGGCCTGGGCAGCTTGCCGACGCGCTCGGTGTGCACCCAGAACTGGTAGACGAGGTTGGCCCCCGAGCAGAACGCGACCGCGGCCGGGTGCACGCCGAGCGCGATCATCGGCACGTAGAACGGCCAGACGGTCCAGGTCGTCCAGGGCTGGCGCAGCGCGGTGGTGAAGTTGAACTTCTCGCTGGAGTGGTGCACGACGTGGCACGCCCACAGGACGCGGATGACGTGGTGCCCGCGGTGCGACCAGTAGTAGAAGAAGTCCTGGGCGAGCAGCATCAGCGGCAGCGTCCACCACAGGACGGGCACCCGCAGTGGCGTCAGCGTGTAGACGGCCGAGTAGACGGCGACGATCGGGATCTTCCACAGCGCGTCGAAGACCAGGCTGCCCAGTCCCATACCGACGCTCGTCGCCGCGTCCCTGGCCTCGTACCCGGCGGAGTCCTCGTCGGGATGGAGGCGGTAGCTCACCATCTCCACCACGGTGAGCAGGACGAAAGCGGGCACGGACCACAGCACGACATCGGGCAGGTGCGGCATGTCCCGCACCATAGAGGCGCCGACGGGGCCCTCGCTAGGGGTTGTTACCGATAAGTATGTAAGAAGGAGTGTCAGCGACGGGCGCATTCCGGTCCGTCCACCTCCTCGTCGAACCGGACCTTTGTGACGTAACGCCACAGGAAGGGCGAGGGTGCCGGCATGCCACGGGAGAGGGCCGCGCGCCACCGCGTGCCCCCTTCCCCCGTTCGGGGACCAACGGGCCGCGGCCCGCGCACCGTTCGCGCACGTCGGAGCCTGCCCGCACGGTCACGGACGCTGCCGGGGAGACGGACGGTACGGGGAGGGCGGTGGCGCTGTCAGTGGTGGCCCGTATCCTCAGTGACCATGCTCGAAGACCGTATGGCAGCAGCCCGCCCGATCACCCCGGCGATCGGGCAGCAGCCGTCCCCTCCGGAGGCGGCCGCCTCCTGGCCGGACGCGTATCCGCAGGGGTACGCGGTCGTCGACGTCGAGACCACCGGCCTGGCCCGCGACGACCGGATAGTCTCCGCCGCCGTGTACCGGCTCGACACCCACGGCGAGGTCGAGGACCACTGGTACACCCTGGTCAACCCGGAGCGGGACCCGGGCCCGGTGTGGATCCACGGTCTGACGAGCGACGTGCTCGCCACCGCCCCGCTCTTCCCGGAGATCGTCCCCGAGCTGTCGAAGCGGCTGGAGGGACGCGTCCTGGTCGCCCACAACGCGATGTTCGACTGGTCGATGATCGCCCGGGAGTACGCCCGCGCCGAGGCCGAGGCGCCCGTACGGCAGCGGCTGTGCACGATCGCGCTCTCCAAGGAGCTGCGGCTGCCGCTGCCCAACCACAAGCTGGAGTCCCTCGCCGCGCACTACGGCGTCACCCAGGAGCACGCCCACCACGCGCTCGACGACGCCCGGGTGCTGGCGGAGGCGTTCCGCCCCAGTCTGCGGCTGGCCGCGCAGGCCAACCTGCGGCTGCCGCTGCTGGCCTGCCAGCCGCTCACGGAATGGGCGGACTCCCCCGCGGCGCCCCGGCAGCGGACGGCCGCGGCCTCCTACCGGCCCACCAGCTGGCGCCCGGCGCGCAAGCGGCCCGCCTGCCCGTACCCGAACCCGGGACGCTACGAGCCGGGCACCCGGCTGGTGCAGGGCATGCGGGTGGCGTTCTCCGGCGACACCTCCGTCGACCGCGACCTGCTGGAGGACCGCGCCATCGAGGCCGGCCTGCACGTCGCCACCAGCGTCTCCCGGCTGACCAGCCTGCTGGTCACCAACGACCCCGGGTCGCGGACGTCCAAGACCGCCAAGGCCGCCTCCTTCGGCACGCCGGTGATCGACGAGGCGGCCTTCATGCAGCTCCTCCAGGACGTGGCCCCGGCGCCCGCGTCCGGGTGAAGCCCCACAACACGCCCGGCGCAGGCTCGCCCCGCCGCCCGCCCCGCCCGCAGGCTGTGGCGCATGGCACGTTGTGAGGTCTGCGGAAACGAATACGGCATGACGTTCGAGGTGCGCGCGCAGGGCGCGGTGCACGTCTTCGACTGCTTCTCCTGCGCCATCCACCGCATGGCGCCGATCTGCGAGCACTGCCGGTGCCAGATCATCGGCCAGGGCGTGGAGGCCGCCGGACGGTGGTTCTGCGGCGCCCACTGCGCCCGCGCGGAGGGGCAGGCGGGCATCGTCGACAGGGTCTGAGGCGGACCCCGCCGCCGGGGGCCCGGACGCCGGAGTTGTACCTTCGTGGGGTGTACCGCTTCCTGTTGTCCCGGCAGTGGGTGATCCTCACCCTCGTGGGCCTCGTCCTGATCCCAGTGATGATCAAGCTGGGCTTCTGGCAGTACCACCGCCACGAACACCGGGTCGCGCAGAACCAGCTCATCGCGGACAGCCTCGCCGCCACCCCGGTGCCGGTCACCGACCTGACCGCGCCCGGCCGCCCGCTCCCCCGCGACGACATGTGGCGCCGGGTCACCGCCACCGGCACGTACGACGCGCGGCACGAGGTCGTGGTCCGCCAGCGCACCGCCGCCGACGAGCAGACCATCGGCTACTACGTACTGACCCCGCTGGTACTGGACCAGGGGCCGCGCAAGGGCGCCACCGTCCTGGTCAACCGCGGCTGGATCGCCGCGGGCAACGACCTCACCCGCTTCCCCGAGGTGCCCGCCGCGCCCCAGGGACAGGTCACCGTCACCGGCCGGATGATGGCGGACGAGACCACCGAGGGCAGCGGCATCAAGGACAAGCGCGGCCTGCCGGAGCGCCAGGTCATGCTGATCAACAGCGAGCGGCAGGCCGAGGCCCTGCACCGGCCGGTGCTCGGCGGCTACATCGAGCAGACCGCCCCGAGGCCCGCCGACGGCAAGCCCGAACTGGTGCCCGAGCCGGACCACGACAGCATCGGCCCGCACATGGCGTACGCGGTCCAGTGGTGGCTGTTCGCCGCGGCCGTGCCCGTCGGCTGGTTCGTCCTGGCCCGCCGGGAGCGCAAGGACCGGCTCGCCGCCGCGGACAGCGCCGGGGCCGCGGGCGACGGCGGCGGCGGTGACAAAGGCAGCGGCGAAGGCGAAGGCCGCCAAGGTGGTGGCGGCGAAGGCGCCGACAGCGCCGAATCCGCGCCCGCCGAGCCGTTGAGCCGTACAGTCGCCAGCACCGAATAGCCGCCGGCCGCTGACGGAAGGGGCGCCGCGTGCACGCACCCATCGAGGACTACGCGCTCATCGGTGACCTGCAGACCGCCGCCCTGGTCGGCCGGGACGGCTCCGTCGACTGGCTGTGCCTGCCCCGCTTCGACTCCGCCGCCTGCTTCGCCGCACTGCTCGGCGACCGGGAGAACGGGCACTGGCTGCTCGCCCCCGCCGACCCGGACGCCCGTCCCGAACGCTCCTACCGCGGCGACTCCCTCGTCCTGGACACCGTCTGGCACACCCCCACCGGCTCGGTGAAGGTCACCGACTTCATGCCGCAGCGCGACCACGCGCCCGACGTCGTCCGCATCGTGGAGGGCCTGGAGGGCGACGTCGCGATGCAGGGCGTACTGCGGCTGCGCTTCGACTACGGCCTGGTCGTGCCCTGGGTGCGGCACGTCGGCCGGTGCCGTGTCGCGGTGGCCGGGCCGGACTCCGCGTGGCTGCGCACCGAACCCGAGGTCACGACGTACGGGGAGGGGTTCAGCACCCGCTCGGACTTCGGCGTCGCCGCCGGGGAGCGGGTGGCGTTCATCCTGACCTGGCACCCCTCGCACGAGGCACGCCCGGCCGAGATCGATCCGTACGAGGCGCTGGAGCACACCCTGGAGGACTGGCAGGCGTGGGCGGCGCACTGCCGCTACGACGGTCCGTACCGGGCCGAGGTGCTGCGCTCCCTGATCACGCTCAAGGCCCTGACCTTCGCACCGACCGGCGGCATCGTCGCGGCACCCACCACCTCACTGCCCGAGGAACTGGGCGGCGTACGCAACTGGGACTACCGCTTCTGCTGGCTGCGCGACGCCACCTTGACCCTCAACTCGCTGGTCACCGCCGGATACACCGAGGAGGCGGCGGCCTGGCGGGACTGGCTGCTGCGCGCGGTGGCGGGCAACCCCGCCGACCTCCAGATCATGTACGGCCTGGGCGGCGAGCGGCGGCTGCCGGAGGCCGAGCTGCCCTGGCTCGGCGGCTACGCCGGCTCCACCCCCGTACGCATCGGCAACGCCGCCGTCGAGCAGCGGCAGCTCGACGTCTACGGCGGGGTGCTGGACTCCTTCCACATCGCGCGCGTCGCGGGCCTGCCGTCCAAGCCGCACGCCTGGAACATCCAGCGCTCGCTGCTGGACTTCCTGGAGTCCCACTGGCGCGAGCCGGACGAGGGGCTGTGGGAGGTCCGCGGGCCCCGCCGGCACTTCGTCCACTCCAAGATCATGGCGTGGGTCGCCGCCGACCGCGCCGTCAAGGCGGCCGAGTCCCGCCCCGAGCTGGAGGGGGACGTCGCACGCTGGCGCGCGATGCGCGACGAGGTGCACCGCGAGGTGTGCGAGAAGGGATACGACGCCGAGCGCAACACCTTCACCCAGTCCTACGGCTCGGACCTGCTGGACGCGGCGACGCTGCTGATCCCGCGCCTCGGCTTCCTGCCCGCGGACGATCCGCGGGTCGTCGGCACGGTCGACGCGGTCCGCGAGGAGCTGACACACGGCGGCCTGATACGGCGTTACAGCACCGCCGCCGACACCGTGGACGGGCTGCCGGGCGGCGAGGGCACCTTCCTGGTCTGCTCGTTCTGGCTGGCCGAGGCCCTGCACCTGACCGGCCGGCCGGAAGAGGCCCACAAGCTGTTCGACCGGCTGCTGGAGCTGCCCAACGACCTGGGGCTGCTGGCCGAGGAGTACGACCCGGTCGCCGGCCGCCAGCTGGGCAACTTCCCCCAGGCGTTCAGCCACATCGGCCTGATCGGTACCGCCTTCACCATGTTCGGGTGCGACGGGGCAGACTGACCCCCATGGATCTAGGACTCACCGACCGGACCTACATCGTCACCGGCGCCACCCGCGGCCTCGGCTTCGCCACCGCGCGGGAACTGACCGCCGACGGCGCGAACGTCGTCCTCAGCGGCCGCAGCGAGGAGAGCGCGCGGGCCGCCGCGGCCTCGCTCGGCGACCGCGCGCACGGCGTCGCGGCCGACAACGCCGACCCCGCCGCCGCCACGCGCCTGGTCGACACGGCCCGCGAACGCTTCGGCCGCCTGGACGGCATCCTCATCAGCGTCGGCGGCCCGCCCCCGGGAACGCCCACCGGCAACACCGACGACCAGTGGCAGGCGGCGTTCGAGTCGGTCTTCCTCGGCGCGGTACGGCTCGCCCGCACGGCGTCCGCCGCACTCGGCGACGACGGCGCGATCGGCTTCGTCCTGTCCGGCTCGGTCCACGAGCCCATCGACGGCCTGGCCATCTCCAACGGCCTGCGCCCCGGCCTCGCGGGCTACGCCAAGGCCCTCGCCGACGAACTGGGCCCACGCGGCATCCGCGTCTTCGGCGTCCTGCCGGGCCGGATCGCCACGGACCGCATGACACAGCTGGACGCCCTCTCCGGGGACCCGGAAGAATCCCGCGCCCGCAACAGCGCAACCATCCCCCTCCGCCGCTACGGCAAACCAGAAGAATTCGGCCGAACCACCGCATTCCTGCTGTCCCCGGCAGCTTCGTACGTGACCGGGGTGATGGTGCCGGTGGACGGGGGGAAGCGGCGGGGGTTTTGAGGGTGGGGTGGGGGGGTGAGCTCTGCTCTTACAAAGCAGATGTCACCGGGTCCCGCCCGCTGCCCCCCACCCAGTGCCTAACTCACCCGCTCCGCCCGGTGCTTGACCGCTCGTAGTCGTACCTCGGTGGGCAGTCGTTTCAGGCCGGCCGAGAGGCGTGCGTGGGTTACCGCCTCCGATGAGAGGCGGGCGATCACGGCGCAGGGCTCCGCGTGTGGGGCGAGTGCCAGGCCGGCCCGTACGCGCGGTTCCGTGCGGCGGCCGGTCAGGGCCACCCTGGCCCGGTCGACGCCCTCCAGGGACTCGGACTCGGCCGTCAGTACGCTCTCCAGTGCCCGGCCGCGCAGCTGGGCGCCCTCGCCGTCGCCGCTGTCGACCAGGATCTCCCGCAGCCGGTGCCGCCGGAGCTGGGACAGCAGCCACCACAGCGCCAGCAGCACGAGCACGGCCAGGGCCGCGATGACCACCGGCCACCACCAGCCGCGGTCCGTCCAGCGCGTCCGGTCGGTGTCGCGCAGCAGGACGTCGTCGGGCCGTGTCCAGCGCCCGCCGGACGGCGTGCCGAAGCCCCACTTGTCCGGCAGGTCGAAGCCGCCGAGCAGCACCGTGCCGCCGACGCCGATCAGGACCAGGCCGGTCAGGCCCAGCAGCACCCGGTTGACCGTTCGCAGGACCTTGCGCATCGCCGTGATCACCTCTTCGCCGAGCGGCGCACCCGTACGGACAGCGTGAGCCGCCGGGCGAGGCCCAGCTGCCGCAGTCCGTCGCCGAGTGCCGTGTCCAGGTCGCGCCGTACCTCGTCCAGTTCGCGGAAGTGCGAGACCGCGCGCGCCTTGGCCCTGCGGCGGCCGACGGCGACCCGTACGGACTGCACGCCCGGCACCTCCACGGCCCGGTCGCGCAGGACCAGTGCGGCCGCCGCGCGGTCCAGGCCGCCGCGGACGTCCGCAGACGTGCGCCGCATCGGCAGCACACCACGCAGGCCGGGCGTCAGCGCCAGCACCAGCAGCCAGAGGCCGAGGGCCACGGCCACCGCGGCGCCCGTGAGCACCCACACGTCGTCCAGGTGACGGGAGGCCAGCTCCGAGGCGAGGCGCTTGCGCCAGGCCATCGCGGGGCGGTCGGCGCGCACCGCGGCCACGTCGTAGAGAAGCAGTCCCGCGGCGCCGAGCACGACGAGCGCGACCAGCGCGGACGGCACCCGCCGAGCCGCCCAGAAGCGGTGGGCGCGCCCGCCGCCGGTCTCTTCGCACGGCGGCTGCCCGGTGTCCGCCGGGCCGGTCTGCCCGTCCGGTGGGGCGGCGCCGGTGGGCCCGGCGCCGGGCGCGTCCGCCGTGGCGCCCGCCGTCTTGTCGAGGGTGGGCAGCCGCCGGGTGTTCCGCTGATCGGGATCGTCGTCGTTCATCGCACCCTCTCCCGGCCCGCCCGCTCCGTCTGGGGTGAGTGCAGCCGCTCGATCTGGACGGCGACCTCGGGCACCGACATGCCGGCCAGTTCCCGTACCCGCCGCGTCACCTGCCGCCGTACGGCGCCGCACTGGGCGCCGATGTCGGAGGGGTAGCCCAGTTCCACGGCCACCCGTACCCGGGCTTCGCCGAAGTCCCGGCGCCCGTCGCGCCGGCGTACCGTCACCGACGCGTGGGCGGCGCTGCGACCGGTGGAGGCGTCGCGCAGGGCCTCGCGCGCGGCCTGCGCGGCGATCTTGGCCACGACCCGGTCCGCGATTTTCGTGGCGCCCCGTTCACCGGCCGGTACGGCCGGTTGGGCGGCGCCGGGTGCCGCGGCCGCGGGGGACACGGTCGCCACCGGGCGTCACCTCCGCCGGTCGTCGCGGTCGCCCGTACGCGTCCGGAAGAACTCTCCGGGCTCCAGGTCGCCGTCCACGAATTTCCCGACGATGAATCCGATGGCGCCCAGTGCCGCCACCAGGACGAAGGCTCCGAAACCGCCGAAGTATCCGGCGAAGCCCAGCGCCATTCCGGCCAACAGACCGATCACGGCCATGCTCATGTACGCGCTTCCCTTCGCTACCACCCCGGCCGGGTCCTGCGGAGCGAAGCCCCGGCGCGTTTGTCTGGAAAACCGCCCCGCCTACTGGAGGCGCGGTTCCTCGTCGTCCTCGTCCTCTTCGTCGTCGGGCAGTTTCACGTCGCTCACCGCGATGTTGACCTCGACGACCTCCAGGCCCGTCATCCGCTCCACGGCGGAGATGACGTTCTCCCGTACGGCCCTGGCGAGATCCGCGATGGAGACGCCGTACTCGACGACGATCTCCAGGTCCAGCGCGGTCTGCACCTCGCCGACCTCGGCCTTGACGCCGCGGGTCACCGACTTGCTGCCGCCGGGCACCCGGTCGCGCACCGCGCCGAGCGTGCGGGCGAAGCCGCTGCCCATGGCGTGTACGCCCATCACGTCGCGGGCGGCCATTCCGGCGATCTTCTCCACGACGCCGTCGGCGATGGTCGTACGCCCGCGGGTCGCGGGGTCGCCGCCGCCCCGTTTGGTCCCCAGCGTCTTGCCCTGCGAGTCGCCGGTCCGCGGCTCGGGCCGGTTGCCTTGTGCGCTCTCGGTCATCGCCGATCGTCCCTTTCCGAGGGGGCGGAGCTCGAAGCCGCTCCGTTTTTCCACAGTAAGTCGGCTTCCCCCGGTCCGCTGCGGGGATGCGGCAGCGGGGTGGACCGGATACCGCCATTCGGGTACGTGGCCCTGCCGCCCGGCCGGGTGTGCGGCAAGGTGGAGGGACTGTTCGGGAAAGAGGTGACGGCCGGTGGCCGGTGACCAGTTGGTGACAGCGGTACGGCGGCAGCTCGGACTGGGCCGGCTGCTGCCGCTCGGCGGTCCGGCGGACGGGGCGTGGATCGCCGAACGGGCGGCCGCCGGAGTGCTGCGGGAGACCGGGGACACGCTGCCGGGGCTCCGCGTCGGTACGCTCCGGCTGTCCCTGGCGGACGCGGATGCCGCGCCGGAGCCATCGGTCCCGGCGCCGCCGAGCGCGCTGCCGCCGGGCCCCCTGCTGGTCGAGGCGGACTTCGCGGCCACGGCCGGACGCCCCGTCCCGGCCTCCGCCGACCTGCTCCGGAAGGCGCTGCTGACGTGTGCGGCGGATCGGCTGGGTCTGGAGGTGGCCGCCGTCGACCTGCGGGTCACCGACCTGCTGGAGGAGGACGAAGGCGGAGAGGGCGGCCGGAGCGGGGGTGGCGGGACGGCGTCGTCCGGCGCGGCGGGCGGGGGCGGGTCCACCGCCGAGGATGCCGGTCCCCTGGAGACGGCCGTGCTGCGCGTACCGGGGGTGGTCCGGCTCGTACCGGCTCTGGGGGCGCTGTCCCGGCCGGTGCGCGAGGACGACGGGCACGTACTGGTGCAGTTGGCCGTCGCGCCGGACCGGCGCGCGCTGGACGTGGCGCGGGCGGTGCGCGGCGCGGTCGAGGAGGCGGCGGGCGGGGAGCGGCCCACGGTCGCAGTGCTCGTCGCCGCCCTGGAAGCGCCGGCCGCCTCCTGAACGGCGCGGGGCTGCGGGGTTACTCGCCCAGGCCCGCCAGGTCGCGCAGGCGGCGTGCCTGTGCGGCGCGCTCAGCGGCCCGCTGCTCCTCGTACGTACGGGAAGCGGCGCCCATCAGCAGGGCCTTGGTCTCGATGACGGCGTCACGCGGCGCGGCGACGAGGGCTCCTGCCAGGTCGGCGACGGCGCCGTCCAGATCGGCGGCGGGCACGACGAGGTTGGCCAGGCCGATGCGCTCGGCCTCGTCGGCGTGCACGAAGCGGCCCGTGGCGCAGATCTCCAGCGCGCGAGCGTAGCCGACCAGGGAGACCAGGGGGTGGGTGCCGGTCAGGTCCGGCACCAGACCGAGGCTCGTCTCACGCATCGCGAACTGCGCGTCGTCGGCGCACACCCGCAGGTCGCAGGCGAGCGCGAGCTGGAAGCCCGCGCCGATCGCATGGCCCTGGACGGCCGCGATGGACACCACGTCGTTACGCCGCCACCAGGTGAACGCTTCCTGGTACTCGGCGATCGTGGCGTCCAGTTCACTGTCCGGACCGCGTGCCATGTCCAGGAAGGACGGTTCGCCGTCGAAGCCTTCGGGCGTGAACGCCTGCCGGTCCAGGCCGGCGGAGAAGGACTTGCCCTCGCCGCGCAGCACCACGATCCGGACGTCTCCCGGCACCAGTGATCCGGCCTCGGCCAGCGCCCGCCACATGGCGGGCGACTGCGCGTTGCGTTTGGCCGGTCCGGCGAGGGTCACCGTGGCGATCACGTCGTCCACGGTGAGCCGCACACCGTCCTTGTCGAGCAGAGTCATGGGGCGCCTCCGAGTCAGCCGACCGCACTTGCGTGCTTAAGTGACTGAACAGTAACCACCCGGTCGCCTGCTCGACCGACCGGGTGGCACCGTAGCTCCCGGAGCGGACCGCCTCGGTCAGGCCGAGGCAGCCTTCTTGCCCCTGGTGGCTCCGCCACGACCACGCAGGGTCACACCGGATTCGCTGAGCATCCGGTGCACGAACCCGTAGGAGCGGCCGGTCTCTTCGGCCAGCGCCCGGATGCTCGCTCCGGAGTCGTACTTCTTCTTCAGGTCTGCCGCGAGCTTCTCGCGCGCGGCGCCGGTCACCCGGCTGCCCTTCTTCAGAGTCTCGGCCACCCGTGCCTCCTCGTGGGAAGTGCGCTCTGGACTCTCATGATCACCCCTCACGGCCTTCCTGGCCACCCATTCAGCAAGGTCCGTGGGACATCCTTTGGCGCTGAAGGCGCCGTATTGACTCTTGGAATTAGGGGTTCCGCTCGGAATTACAAGGCTCCGACCATGGAATTCT
This sequence comes from Streptomyces sp. CB02923, assembly GCF_001905005.1. Taxonomy (GTDB): domain Bacteria; phylum Actinomycetota; class Actinomycetes; order Streptomycetales; family Streptomycetaceae; genus Streptomyces. The sequence continues at coordinate 52,373 of NZ_LWKZ01000002.1, forward strand.
TGACGAACAGGCAGGTCAGAGGGGGCTGGTACGAAATGATGACGGCCGGGCCCACGGGGCCCGGCCGTCACAGGGAGGCTCGCCGATGTACGAGCCGCACTCACTCAGATGATGGATCACCCGTCGGCCGAATGATCCATACGTGCTTGATCTCCTCCCGGCCCCGGGCCGCCCACGGGAATCCGAAGGGCACGGAAAACGGGTGAACGGGTCGCGGAGGCGGGGCCGGACACCGGTCCGAAGAGGGGCCGGACACGGGTCCGAAGCGGTCCCGGACACCGGTCCGAAGAAGGACCGGACACCGGTCCCGGAGCAGGTCGCCGGGCTCGGGCCGGGTCGCCGGCGGCAGCCCGGGGCGCCGGTATCAGGCCAGCGCGACCAGGTCCGCGTAGTCCTGGCCCCAGAGGTCCTCGACGCCGTCGGGCAGCAGGATGATGCGCTCCGGCTGGAGCGCGTCCACCGCGCCCTCGTCGTGGGAGACCAGCACCACGGCGCCGGTGAAGGTGTGCAGCGCGCCGAGGATCTCCTCGCGGCTGGCCGGGTCGAGGTTGTTCGTCGGCTCGTCCAGGAGCAGCACGTTGGCGGAGGAGACGACCAGGGTGGCCAGCGCCAGCCGGGTCTTCTCACCACCGGAGAGCACGCCGGCGGGCTTGTCGACGTCGTCACCGGAGAAGAGGAACGAGCCGAGCGTCTTGCGGATGTCGACCAGGTCCATGTCCGGCGCGGCCGAGCGCATGTTCTCCAGGACCGTGCGGTCCGGGTCCAGCGTCTCGTGTTCCTGCGCGTAGTAGCCCAGCTTCAGGCCGTGCCCGGGGCGCACCTCGCCGGTGTCCGGCGTCTCCACGCCCGCCAGCAGCCGCAGCAGCGTCGTCTTGCCCGCGCCGTTCAGGCCGAGGATGACGACCCGGGAGCCCTTGTCGACGGCCAGGTCGACATCGGTGAAGATTTCCAGCGAGCCGTACGACTTGGACAGGCCCTCGGCGGTGAGCGGGGTCTTGCCGCAGGGCGCGGGGTCCGGGAAGCGCAGCTTGGCGACCTTGTCGGAGGCGCGCTTGGCGTCCAGTCCGGCGAGGAGCTTGTCGGCGCGCTTGGCCATGTTCTGCGCGGCGACGGTCTTGGTGGCCTTGGCCCGCATCTTGTCGGCCTGCGAGTGCAGCTGTGCGGCCTTCTTCTCGGCGTTGGCGCGCTCGCGCTTGCGGCGCCTCTCGTCGGCCTCGCGCTGCTGCTGGTAGAGCTTCCAGCCCATGTTGTAGATGTCGATCTCGGAGCGGTTGGCGTCCAGGTAGAACACCTTGTTCACCACGGTCTCGACCAGGTCTTCATCGTGGGAGATCACGACGAAGCCGCCGCGGTACGTCTTCAGGTAGTCGCGCAGCCAGACGATCGAGTCGGCGTCGAGGTGGTTGGTCGGCTCGTCCAGGAGCAGGGTGTCGGAGTCCGAGAAGAGGATCCGGGCCAGCTCGACGCGGCGCCGCTGGCCGCCGGAGAGGGTGTGCAGGGGCTGGCCGAGGATGCGGTCCGGCAGGCCCAGGCTGGCGGCGATGGTCGCGGCCTCCGCCTCGGCCGCGTATCCGCCCTTGGTCAGGAACTCCGTCTCCAGGCGCTCGTACTTCTTCATCGCCTTTTCGCGGGTGGCGCCCTTGCCGTTGGACATCCGGTCCTCGTTCTCGCGCATCTTGCGCAGGACCGAGTCCAGGTCGCGGGCGGACAGGATGCGGTCGCGGGCGAGTACGTCGAGGTCGCCGGTGCGCGGGTCCTGCGGCAGGTAGCCGACGTCGCCGGAGCGGGTGACCGTGCCGGCGGCGGGGATGCCTTCGCCCGCGAGGACCTTGGTGAGGGTCGTCTTGCCCGCGCCGTTGCGGCCGACCAGGCCGATCCGGTCGCCCTTGGCGATGCGGAAGGAAGCGGATTCGATGAGGACGCGGGCGCCGGCGCGCAGCTCCAGGCCGGAGGCGGTGATCACGGAAAGACTCCAGGGCAGATGAGGACAGCGGAAGGGACGGGGATGATCACAGCCGCGCGGCGCGCCCCGTACACGGCACAAGCCTGTGCTGACGGGCGGCGTGGGCGGCGTACCGGCGCCGTCTAATGCACGAGGAGAATTGCCATACGGACCAGTCTAGCGGTGACGTGCAACCAGTTTTCGCGGGCTGCCGTCCGGCCGCGGACCGGCGGTACGGGCCCTTCGTGACGCGCTCCGGGGCGTCCGCCGGGTGGCCGGGGGCGTTGTCAGACCCTGGTGCCAGACTGTGATGTGGGTCTCAAGAACGGGGCCCGGAGGATCTGATCGCAGGCAGGGAAGGTGATCGCGATGACCGGTGAGGCGGCAGGAGCGCCGACGTTCTGCCCGACGCTGCTCTACCGAGACGCGAAGGCGGCGGTCAAGCAGCTGACGGAAGCCTTCGGCTTCACGCAGAGCGCGCTGTACGAGAGCGAGGACGGCACGGTGCTGCACGCCGAGCTGGCCTTCGGCAACGGTGTGGTGATGCTGGGCTCGAAGGGCTCCGGCGGAGCGTATGAAAAGGCACTGGGAGACGGCAGCCCGGTTGGTGTGTACGCGACCGTCGCGGACCCGGACGCCCATCACCGGAGGGCCGAGCAGGCCGGGGTGGAGATAGTGCTGCCGCTCACGGACCAGGACTACGGCTCCCGTGAGTACACGGCCCGCGATCTGGAGGGCAATCTCTGGACCTTCGGGACGTACGCGCCCGCGGCGCCGCAGGGCTGAGGGGGCGCCGCAGGGCTGAAGGGGCGCCGCAGGGCTGAAGGGGCGGGGCGCCGGTCGCCGCGGCCCGGTCCCGGACGCCCATGCCGGGCCCCCACACCCGGGGGCGTGACGCCCCCGGGAGCGTCACGCTCCGCCGGTGTGGACCTGGAAGGCGGCGCGGCGGACGGCCTTGGCGAGGGCCGGGTCGGGGTGGGCGGCGGCCAGGGCGACCAGTACCTGCACGGTGCGCGGGTGGCCGACGGCCCGTACCTCCTCCAGTAGGCGCGGGACCGAGCCCTGGACGGCCGAGTCGAGGTGGCGGACCAGCAGCTGGCTCTCGCCGTGGTCGGCGACGGCCGCGGCGGTGTCCACCCACAGCCAGGTGGACTCCTCGCGGGTGAGCACGTCCGGCGCGGTCTCCGGGTCGCCGCCCTCGTGCTCGACCAGCCAGAGCAGGGCGTACGGCCGCAGGGCCGCCTCGTCGGCGGCGGCGCGCACGGCCGGCTCGGCGGGCGCGCCGACGGCGCGCAGCGCCTCGAAGGCGAGGCCGCGCAGCAGTGCGTCCTCGCCGCGGGCGACGCCGAGGAGTTCCTCGACCGCGCTGCCCGCGGACCGGGCGGCGAGCCAGGCGCGGTATTCGGCGCGTGCCGGGCCGGGGGTCAGCCGGGCGCAGCCGCGCAGCATCGCCTCGGCGGACTGCTCGATGTTGCCCGCCGGGCTCTGTGCGGCGACGCAGATCTGCTCCAGTTTGACCCAGACCGACCAGTTCCCGAGGGGGGTGAGCAGGGCTTCGCGTTCGGCGGGCACGCCGGTCTTCGCGCCGTCGCGTACGACGAGCGCTCCCACGGCGGCGAGGCCGTCCAGCGACCAGTCCAGGAGCACCGCGAGTGACACCCCCGCGGTGTCACCCGCCGCTCCGGCCCGGTCCGGCTTCGGGCCGTCCGGTTTCGGGCCGTCCGGCTTCGGGCCGTCCGGTTCGGGGCTGTCCGCTTGGGGGCCGTCCGCCTTGAGGGCGCCCACTTTGGGGCCATCCGCTTCGGGGCCGTCCGCTTTGAGGCCATCCGCTTTGAGGCCATCCGCTTTGGGGCCGTCCGGCGCCGGGTGCGGTTCCCGTCCGGTCCGGGCGGGGCCCGGGTCCGCGCCGCGGTCCGGTCCGTACGGCACCTCGCAGCGCTCGGTGCGGAGTTCGGCGACGCGCTGTTCCAGCATGTCCAGCAGGACCGGGAGCCGGACCGGACCGGCCGACAGGTGGAGCAGGGACAGCAGTTGCGGCACGGCCTCGACGACCTCGGCGACGGCGGTCGGCCCGGCGCCGGGCGGCGCGGGGCGCGCCAGCGACCAGGCGTCGAAGAGGGCGACCCAGCCGCGCAGGGCCGCGGTGTCGTCGCGCTCCCAGGCGCGCAGCCGCCAGCCGGGGCGGGCCACGCCGCCGTGCAGTTCGACGAGTCCGGCGAGCCGGGCCAGGTCCCAGTCCGTACGGACCTGGTCCGGTGTCAGCCGCAGGTCGTGCGCCGCCTGTTCGGCGACGTCCGCCGGGAGGGCGCCGTCCGTTCCGGCCCGCAGCCCGGCGCCCGCGCCGTGCTCGCCGTCGGCCCAGCGGGCGAGCCGTACGGCGCCGGCCAGGCCGGCGCGGGCCTGCCGCGCCAGTTCCGCGGGCGGCGGGGTGCCCTGGGGCGGCCGGGGCGCCGGCCGGGCGGCCCGGGTGCTCACCGCTCGGCGGGCGGCGGCAATCGGTTGACGGGGGACGAGTCGGAGCCGGGAGTCGCGCGGAGTACGGGACGTCACAGGGTGCAGTCTTCCCGCTGACGGCCCGAAAGCCCAATCGGAACGGTCGGTACGTTCCGGCGGCTCGTCGCACGAGGGGCGCACGGGGCGGTCGGCGCGGGCCGTACGGGCGGGTCACCGGAGGCTGTACGGGGAGTGGCCGCAGGCCGTACGGAGGGTCGTCCCAGGGTGTGCCGGGTGTGGCCACCGGCTGTACGAGCAGGTCCGCACGGGCTGCCCCGGGTCCTGCGGGCCACATGGACAGTCCGCCACATCACGGGCAGGGCACTATGGACCATGCCGGACACGGCAGATCGTACGTCAGGCGACAGACCGGTCAAGGTGCGGCGGGCCGTGCGGGACGCGGGTGCCCGCCCGTGCGGATCAGCTCTGCGGCCTCCCCGAAGGCACGTGACAGCGGCTCACATGAGGGGTGTGAGAAAGCGGCGCAAAGTCTCCTCGTACGTGGCCGGATCGGCGTTCCACATGGCGGCGTGCGGGGCGTGCGGCACCGGGTGAAGCGTGATCAGGTCCGGACGGCGGGCCGCCAGTTCGCGGGAGGCCGCCCAGGGGGCGAGGGTGTCGTGCGGCCCGTGGATCAGCAGGGTCGGCACGGTGAGCAGGTCCGGGGCCCCTGCTTCGGCCGGACGGCCGGCGTGCAGCCCGGTGCTGCCCTCGGCGGCGCGGACGGCCAGCGGGAGCAGCGGGCGGGGGACGTGGCGGGCGGCGGCCAGGGCGCGGACGGTGGCCCGCCAGTCCAGGACCGGCGAGTCCAGGACAAGGCCGGCGATGCGGTCGCGCAGCGCGGAGCCGGCGGCGGCGCGCAGGGCCATGGACGCGCCGGTGGACCAGCCGTGCAGGACGACACGTTCGGCGCCGTACTGGACGGCGTAGCGGATCGCGGCGTCCAGGTCGCGCCACTCGGAGTCGCCGAGGTGGCTGATGCCGTCGGCGGTGGGCGGGGCCCCGATGTCGTTGCGGTAGGCGAGGTCGAGGACGGGCAACTGCTGGTCGGCGAGGAACGGCATGACCACCATGGGGTGTTCCCGGGTGGTGCCCAGGCCGTGAGCGGTGATGACCCAGGTGTCCCGGATGCCCGGCACGAACCAGGCGGGCAGGGCGCCCAGTTCCCCGGGGATGTCGACGTCGGCGCAGTCGATGCCGAGCGCGTCGCGTGGGTTGCCGATGTGCACCTGGGGGGTCAGGCGCATCCGGGCGCCCGGCTGGAGGGTGCCGTGGGTGACCCCCTCCAGGCGGCGGACGACCGTGTCCGCCGGGTGCGGCACGTCGTCCAGGAGGGGGCCGACGACGGCGTGGCTGCCCGCTCCGGTGAGGCCGTAGGTGCCGGGCCGCAGCGAGGCGAGGCTGCGGGTCAGGGTGATCCGCCCGGGGCCGGTGGCGTGCACCGTGAGCCGGGGGTCGCCCGGCAGCGGCCGGTCGAGAGCGGGTTTGAGGACCATGTCGCTGGCGTACCGGCCGGCCGCCACCGCGGCCGCGCCGGTACCGATCACCGTGGTGGCGGCTGCTGCCGCGGTACCCAGACGCATCCTCCCCAGTGTGGGCGGGCACCGCGGCCGCGGCCAGTGGGCGGGAGCGGCCGGGTGACGGCGGGCGCGGCGGCACGCGGCCGGATGCGGCCGGATGCGGCCGGGCCGGGCGGAAACCGGGCAGGCGGAGACGGGACAGGTGGAAACAGGCGGGCGGAAACCGGGCAGGCGGAAACGGGCGGGCGGAGACGGGACAGCCGGGTCCGGCGGCGTGCGTCAGCAGCGGCGTACGCCAGCAGCGGCGTGCGTCAGCGGCGCTGCCCGTAGCCGCGCAGCCGCTCGCCGGCCGCGTCGACCTGTTCCGGCGTGAGCAGGGCGGGTTCGCGGCCGGGCAGCGAGCTGGCGGCGAGCCAGACGCGGCACATCCACTCCAGCTGGGCGGTGCGGTCGTACGCCTCGTCAAGGGTGTCGCCGTACACGATGGTGCCGTGGTTCCGCAGGAGGCAGCCGGTGCGGTCGCGCAGTGCGGCGAGCATGTTCCCGGCCAACTCCTCGGTGCCGTAGAGGGCGTACGGGGCGACGCGCACGGGGCCGCCGAGGGCCGCGGTCATGTAGTGCACCGGCGGGAGTTCGGTGACGAGGGTGGAGACGGCGGTGGCGTGCGCGGCGTGGGTGTGCACGATCGCGGTGGCGCCGGTGGCGCGGTAGACGGCCAGGTGCATGGGGAGTTCGCTGGTGGGCCGCAGCGTGCCGTGGGCCGGGCGCCCGTCGAGGTCCACCGCGGTGAGGTCGCCGGGCCCGAGCCGGTCGTAGCGGACGCCGCTGGGGGTGACCAGGACGAGGTCTCCGACGCGGACGGAGACGTTGCCGGAGGTGCCGACGACGAGCCCGTCGGTGACCGTGCGGCGGGCGGTGGCGACCAGTTCGTCCCAGGCGCGGCCGATGGCTTCCCGGTCCGTCATCGTGTGCCTCCGGTGTGCGGTGCGGGCGGGGCCCGGCGGGGGGCGCGCGGATGTGGTGCGCGCGGGGCTGCCGACACCGTACGGGCCGGGTGCGGGCCTGTGGGGCGGATCCTCGTCCTCCGGTATCCCCCATGTCCGACTGGGGGCGTACGGGCACGGATTGACCGAGCATCAACCGTCTTGCGGGGATCTCCCGGTACCCTTCCGGAGATTTGTCATGCACGTTGCCATCCGGGGGAATTCCGGGGGGAACCATGGCCCGTGACCGCAATCGCCTGCCCGGCCCGCAGCACCCGTCCAGCCGTCCGGACGCCCCGCTGCGCGCGCTCCGCCATCCGCGCGGCCTCCGCCGTCCACGCGGCCACCTGCGCCGACTGGCCGCCGGAGCCCTGGCCCTGGGCACGCTCACCGGCACTCTGTACAGCGCCCTGCCCACAACGCCCGTCGCCGCAGCCGCCGGAAAGCCGACCGGGCACGACATCTCCTCGCACCAGGGGAACGTCGACTGGAGAGACGTCCGGGCCAAGGGCGGCCGGTTCGTCTACGTGAAGGCCACCGAGTCGACCTGGTACCGCAGCCCGCACTTCCCACGGCAGTACCGCGGCGCGCGCAAGGCCGGTCTGCTGCACGGCGCCTACCACTTCGGCGTGCCGAACGCTTCCTCCGGCCGCGCACAGGCCCGGCACTTCCTCCGCAACGGCGGCCGCTGGAAGGCGGACGGCTGGACGCTGCCGCCCGCGCTCGACATCGAGCACAATCCGTACGACCGGGAGCACGCCTGCTACGGGATGAGCGGGACCGCGCTGGTCCGGTGGGTCCGCGGGTTCAGCAACGAGGTGCTGCGCCAGACGGGGCGGCGGCCGGTGATCTACACGACGGCCCGGTGGTGGAACGGCTGCACCGGCGGCAGCCGGGCGTTCGCCGTCACCCACCCGCTGTGGCTGGCGAACTGGCACAGCACTCCGGGTCCCCTGCCGTCCGGCTGGGCGTACCCGAGCTTCTGGCAGTACGCCGGGGCCGGTGCGCTGCCGGGCGACCAGAACAAGTGGAACGGCACGGCCGCACAACTCAGGCGCTTCGCCCGGGGCTGACACATCGGGAACCCGGAGCCGGCACGCCGAGAACCCGGGGCTGACACACCGGGAACCCGGAGCTGACACGCCGAGAACCCGGAGCCGGCACGCCGGAAACCCGGCCCTGGTACACCTGGAACACGCGGGTCTGCTGTGCTGGTGCGCATGGGGCCCGGGTGACGGTATGGACGCCTCCGCGCTACCCCTGCGGGGGCGTCACTGCGGCGCCCGTTCCAGTTCACCTTCCGTTCACCCGTCGTCCGTACGGTCCCGAGCGTTACTGACCATCGAACTGATTGCCTGGGTGAATGGAACACATCACGCTTCTCATCGGGATCGTGATCGTCACGGCCTTGGTGTTCGACTTTACGAACGGCTTCCACGACACGGCCAACGCCATGGCCACCACCATCTCCACCGGGGCGCTCAAGCCCAAGATCGCGGTGGCGATGTCGGCGGCCCTCAACCTGGTCGGCGCGTTCCTGTCCGTGGAGGTGGCCAAGACCATCTCCGGCGGGATCATCGACGAGACCGCCGGCATCAGACCAGAAGTGATCTTCGCCGGGCTGGTCGGCGCCATCGTCTGGAACCTGGTCACCTGGCTGGCCGGGCTCCCCTCCAGCTCCTCGCACGCCCTCTTCGGCGGTCTGATCGGCGCCACCCTGGTGTCCGTCGGCGCGAGCGGCGTGCACGGCGGCGCCGTGGTCATGAAGGTCCTCATCCCGGCCGTCGCCGCCCCGATCGTGGCCGGTCTGGCCTCGATGGCCGCGACCCGGCTGACGTACCGGCTGGCCCGCAACCGCGCCGAGGAGGACACCGCCAAGGGCTACCGCGCCGGGCAGATCGCCTCGGCCGCGCTGGTCTCCCTCGCCCACGGCACCAACGACGCCCAGAAGACGATGGGTGTGATCACCCTCGCGCTGATCACCGGCGGTGTGGTCGCCCCGCACGCCGACCCGCCGCTGTGGGTCATCGCCTCGGCCGGTCTGGCCATCGCGCTCGGTACGTACCTGGGCGGCTGGCGGATCATCCGCACGATGGGCAAGGGCATCACCGACATCCGGCCGCCGCAGGGCTTCGCCGCCCAGACCGGCGCCGCGGCCACCATCCTGGCCTCCTCCCACCTCGGCTTCGCGCTCTCCACCACCCAGGTCTGCTCCGGCGCGGTCATGGGCTCCGGGCTGGGCCGCAAGGGCGGCGTCGTGCACTGGTCCACGGCGGGCCGGATGGCCGCCGCCTGGGGCCTGACGCTGCCGGCCGCCGGGCTGGTCGCGGCGGGCGCCGCGCTCCTGGCCGACCAGGGCGACTGGGGCATCGCGGCCGTCGCCGTCCTCGCGCTCGCGGTCTGCGGCGCGATCTGGGTGGCGTCCCGGCGCAAGCCGGTGGACCACACCAACGTCAACGAGGGCCCTGCGGCGGAGCCCGCCGGTGTCGTCACCGCCGCTCTGCAGGCCGTCTCGCCGCCGCCCGCCGGCCCGGTCGTGGCGCAGCCCGCGACGGCCGTCGTCACGGTCCCCGCGCCCGCGGTGGCCGGCGCGCCGCTCGCGGACCCGGTCGGTACCGCCCCGGTGATCGCCGAGCCGGTGGCCGCCCATCCGCACGACACACACGCCCAGCGCCGCGCCAAGGCCGGCTCGGCCGCCGGCTGACCGGGCCGTACGGCTCCCACGAAGGAACGAGAACGCAATGAGCATCGACTGGGCAGCTCTCGGCGAGGTCTTCGGCGTCACGCTGTTCGTGACGGTCGGGATCGTGGGCCTGTTCACCCTCGGCATCGTCGGCACGTCCCGCACGCCGCGGACGGAGGGCGCGCCGGCCACCGGCGGCGGCGCGGCGCGGGCCGGGGCGTACGCCTGCTTCGCGCTGTGCGCGGCGGCCGTGGCGTACGGGATCTACCTGATCGTCGCCGCCTGACCCGACGGCACGGCACACCGGGGCGTCCGGTGGGCGCGGCATCCCGCCGCGGCCACCGGGCGCCCCGCCTTCGTGCCCCGGTGCCGTGCCCCTCGCCGTGTCCCGTCGCTGTGTCCTTGGACACAGGCGCTGCCACAGGTCTGCGCCGCAGGTCAAGCGCGAGTTGACGGGCTTCGCGGAGCGTGGTGGACTGCCGGAGCCATTCGGCGACAGATGAGGAAGTCCGGTGAGAATCCGGCGCGGTCCCGCCACTGTCACCGGGGAGCGCCCCTCCACCAAGGGCCACGGTCCGCGTCCCGCGACGCAGGTTCCCGTACGGACTGGAAGGCCGGGGGAAGCGCCGATCCGGGGAGCCAGGAGACTCTCGTCGCCGTACCCGTCGAACCAGGGCGCGGACCCTGAGTGAGGACCTACCGCCATGCCCGGCCGCAGTTCGAGATCGCTTGAACCTTTCCCCGTACTGCCCCTCCGAGGCGTGACGGCGGTCTGATCCGATGCGTGCCGAACACGCCGGCTACGCGTGCGGCGCGGCCCTCGGTTTCCTCGGCGACCTGGTCGTGGGCGACCCCCGGCGCGGTCACCCCGTGGCCGCCTTCGGGCGGGCAGCGGCCGCCGTGGAACGCCGTCTGTGGCGCGACGACCGCGGGCGCGGCGCCCTGCACACCGCGCTGTGCGCGGGCGGGACCGCCGCCGGTGCCGCGCTGCTCGACCGCGCCGTACGCCGCTCCCCCGCCGCCCTGCCCGTCTCCGTCGCGCTGACCGCCGCCGCCACCTGGGCCGTCCTGGGCGGCACCTCGCTGGGCCGCGAGGCGCGGGCCGTCGGCGGCGCGCTCGCCGCGGGCGACCTCGACGTGGCGCGCGAGCGGCTGCCGCACCTGTGCGGACGTGATCCACAGGCCCTGGACGGGCAGCAGATGGCGCGCGCGGTGGTCGAGTCCGTCGCCGAGAACACCTCGGACGCAGTGGTCGGTGCCCTGGTGTGGGGCGCCGTCGCCGGTGTGCCGGGCCTGCTGGCCTTCCGCGCGGTCAACACGCTGGACGCGATGGTGGGTCACAGGTCGCCGCGCTACCGCCGCTTCGGCTGGTCCGCGGCCCGCCTCGACGATGTGGCCGGCTGCCCCGGCTCCCGGCTGACCGCCGCGCTGGCGGTGCTGGCGGGGCCGGACCGGCGGGGCGCGTGGCGCGCCTGGCGGCAGGACGGCCCGTCCCACCCGAGCCCCAACGCGGGCCCGGTGGAGGCCGCGTTCGCGGGAGCGCTGGGCGTAAGGCTGGGCGGCACCCTGGCGTACGGCGGCCGGGTCGAGCACCGGCCGGTGCTCAACGGCGCCGCCGGGCGGCCCGTCGCGGTGCCGGACATCGAGCGGGCCGTGACACTGTCGCGCCGGGTGAGTGTGCTGGCGCTGGCGGCCACGGTCGCGGGCCGGTGCGCGGCGGGGGCCGTGCGGCGGGCCCGTACGGCCGGGAGGGCCAAGTGAGCAGCGTACGGCGGACGGCGAGGAGTGCCACGTGAACGGACCGGGTCAAGCAGCGCTCGGCGGCGGGCTGCTGGTGGCGGGCACCACGTCCGACGCGGGCAAGAGCGTGGTGACGGCGGGCATCTGCCGCTGGCTGGCCCGCAAGGGCGTCAAGGTGGCGCCCTTCAAGGCGCAGAACATGTCGCTGAACTCGTTCGTGACGCGCGAGGGCGCGGAGATCGGGCGGGCGCAGGCCATGCAGGCCGCGGCGGCGCGCGTCGAGCCGAGCGCGCTGATGAATCCGGTGCTGCTGAAGCCGGGCAGCGACCGCAGCAGCCAGGTCGTGCTGATGGGCAGGCCGGTGGGCGAGCTGAGCGCGCGCGGCTATCACGCGGGGCGTCAGGAGCAGCTGCTCGGTACGGTCACGGACTGCCTCCAGGAGCTGCGGCGTACGTATGACGCGGTGATCTGCGAGGGCGCGGGCAGCCCGGCGGAGATCAATCTGCGGCGTACCGACATCGTGAACATGGGCATCGCGCGGGCCGCCCGGATACCGGCCGTGGTGGTCGGCGACATCGACCGGGGCGGGGTGTTCGCCTCGTTCTTCGGCACCACGGCGCTGCTGTCCCCGGAGGACCAGGCGCTGGTGGCGGGCTATCTCGTCAACAAGTTCCGGGGCGATGTGACGCTGTTGGAGCCGGGCCTGGACATGCTGAAGGAGCTGACCGGGCGGCCCACCCTCGGGGTGCTGCCGTTCGCGCACGGGCTCGGCATCGACGAGGAGGACGGGCTGCGGGTGTCGCTGCGCGGCGCGGTCCGCGAGAGCGTCGTCGCGCCGCCGCACGGTGCGGACGTGCTGCGCGTCGCCGTGGCCGCCGTGCCGCTGATGTCGAACTTCACGGACGTGGACGCGCTTGCCGCCGAACCGGGCGTCGTGGTGCGGTTCGTGGACCGCCCGGAGGAGCTGGCCGACGCCGACCTCGTCGTGCTGCCCGGCACCCGCGGCACCGTCCGCGCGCTCCAGTGGCTGCGCGAGCGCGGCATCGCCGACGCGGTACGGCGGCGGGCCGCGGAAGGCCGCCCGGTGCTCGGCATCTGCGGCGGCTTCCAGATGCTGGGCGAACGCATCGAGGACGAGGTCGAGTCGAAGGCCGGAACGGTCGACGGGCTGGGCCTGCTGCCCGTACGCGTACGGTTCGCGGCGGACAAGACCCTGGCCCGGCCGTCCGGCGAAGCGCTGGGCGAGCCGGTCGAGGGCTACGAGATCCACCACGGCGTGGCCGAGGTCACCGGCGGGGAGCCCTTCCTGGAGGGCTGCCGGTCCGGAGCGGTCTGGGGCACCCACTGGCACGGCTCCCTGGAGAGCGACGGCTTCCGGCGGGCGTTCCTGCGGCGGGTGGCGGCCGACGCGGGCCGCGCGTTCGTCCCGGCGCCCGACACCAGTTTCGCCGCGCTGCGCGAGGAGCAGCTCGACCGGCTGGGCGACCTCATCGAGGAGCACGCGGACACGGAGGCGCTGCTGCGGCTCATCGAGGACGGCGTACCGGCGGGACTGCCGTTCGTACCACCGGGGGCGCCGCCGATACCGCCACCCCGCACACCGGCCGCACCCGGCTCCGACGCACCAAGCGCGGTCTCCCCCGCGCCCGCACACCGCACGTCCCTCGAAGGGGGTACTTCTTAATGGCATCGGTCCCTTACCCGTTCACCGCGGTCGTCGGCATGGCCGACATGCGGCTGAGCCTGCTGCTCAACGCCATCTCGCCGGCCATCGGCGGGGTGCTCGTCCGCGGCGAGAAGGGCACCGCGAAGTCGACGATCGTGCGGGGCCTGACGGCGCTGATGCCGGACGTTCCCGTCGTCACCGGCTGCCGCTTCTCCTGCGACCCCGCCGCGCCGGACCCGGCGTGCCCGGACGGCCCCCACGAGTCGGGCGGCGCCGAGGAGCGCCCGGCCCGCATGGTCGAACTCCCCGTCGGTGCCTCCGAGGACCGGCTCGTCGGCGCGCTGGACATCGAACGGGCCCTGTCGGAGGGCGTGAAGGCGTTCGAGCCGGGCCTGCTGGCGGACGCGCACCGCGGCATCCTGTACGTCGACGAGGTCAACCTCCTCCACGACCACCTCGTGGACCTGCTGCTGGACGCCGCCGCCATGGGCGCCTCCTACGTGGAGCGCGAGGGCGTCTCCGTACGGCACGCCGCGCGCTTCCTGCTCGTCGGCACCATGAACCCCGAAGAGGGCGAGCTGCGCCCGCAGTTGCTGGACCGTTTCGGGCTGACCGTGGAGGTCGCCGCGTCCCGCGAGCCGGACCAGCGGGTGGAGGTCGTCCGGCGGCGGCTGGCGTACGACGCGGACCCGGCGGGTTTCGGGACGCGCTGGGCCGTCGAGGAGGGCGAGCTGCGGGAGCGCATCGCCGCCGCGCGGGCGCTGCTGCCCGACGTGGTCCTCGGGGACGCGGTGCTGCGGCAGATCGCCGCGGTGTGCGCCGCGTTCGAGGTGGACGGCATGCGTGCCGACATCGTGATGGCGCGCACCGCCTGCGCGCTGGCCGCGTGGGCGGGCCGTACGGACGTCCGCGAGGAGGACGTACGGCAGGCCGCCCTGCTGGCGCTCCCCCACCGGCGCCGCCGCAATCCCTTCGACGCCCCCGGCCTGGACGAGGACAAACTCGACCAGACGCTGGAGGAGTTCGCCGCGGACCAGGACGACGACCCGGAGCCGGACCCGGACGGCGGCCCCGACGGGCCGGGCGGCGGGCAGCCTCCGCAGGACGGCGACGGCGGTACGGACGGGCCACAGGGCGAGGACGCCCAGGCACCGCAGGAGCAGCCGCAGGAACAGCCCCACGACCAGCCGCAGTTGCCCGAGCAGCCGCAGGCCCCCGAGGCGGACCCCGCACCGGCCGACCCCCGGGCCCGGAGCGAGGAGCGCGGCGAGGACGCGCCCGGTGAAGGCGGCGAGACGGCCGCCGTCGGCGCGGGCGAGCCGTTCCGTACGCGGCGGCTGGACGTGCCGGGGCTCGGCGAGGGCGCGGACGGCCGGCGTTCGCGGGCCCGTACCGCGCACGGCCGGACCACCGGTGCCCGGCGTCCGCAGGGCACCCTGACCAAGCTGCACCTGGCCGCGACCGTGCAGGCCGCCGCGCCGCACCAGATGGCGCGCGGGCGCAGCGGCCGGGGGCTGGTGGTGCGCCGGGACGACCTGCGGGAGGCCGTGCGGGAGGGCCGTGAGGGCAACCTCGTGCTCTTCGTCGTGGACGCCTCCGGTTCGATGGCGGCGCGCAAGCGGATGAGCGCGGTCAAGGGCGCGGTGCTCTCGCTGCTGCTCGACGCCTACCAGCGGCGCGACAAGATCGGCATGATCACTTTCCGCGGGTCGGAGGCCGAGCTCGCGCTGCCGCCGACCTCGTCGGTGGAGGCGGGCGCCGCCCGGCTGGAGACGCTGCCCACCGGCGGCCGGACGCCGCTCTCGGCGGGCCTGCTCAAGGCCCACGAGGTGCTGCGCGTGGAACGGCTGCGGGACGCCTCGCGCCGCCCGCTGCTGGTCGTCGTCACCGACGGGCGGTCCACCGGCGGCCCCGAACCGCTGGTGCGCACGTCCCGCGCGGCACGGCTGCTGGGCGCGGAGGGCGTCGCCTCGGTGGTCGTGGACTGCGAGGCGGGGCCGGTACGGCTGGGGCTGGCGGGCGAGCTGGCCCGTGACCTCCAGGGCACCGCCGTCACCCTCGACGAGCTGCGCGCGGACAGCGTCTCCGCGCTCGTCCGCGACGTCCGCGGGCAGGGCAACCACCACACCACCCGGAGGGCCGCGTAATGCCGCAGGGACAGCCGACCGTCGTACCGGACGACGGACTCACCACACGCCAGCGCCGCAACCGCCCGCTGGTCCTCGTGCACACCGGCCCCGGCAAGGGCAAGTCCACCGCCGCTTTCGGGCTGGCGCTGCGGGCCTGGAACCAGGGCTGGCCGGTCGGGGTGTTCCAGTTCGTGAAGT
The DNA here is from genome assembly GCF_001905005.1 of Streptomyces sp. CB02923. Classification (GTDB taxonomy): domain Bacteria; phylum Actinomycetota; class Actinomycetes; order Streptomycetales; family Streptomycetaceae; genus Streptomyces. Next base: position 67,727 of record NZ_LWKZ01000002.1, read on the forward strand.
CGGCGAAGTGGAAGGTGGGTGAGGAGCGGGCGCTGCGGGTACTCGGCGACACCGGCGAGGGCGGCACGGTCGCCTGGCACAAGATGGGCGAGGGCTGGTCATGGGTCCAGCGCGACTCCCAGTTCAGCAACGAGGAGGCGGCCCGCGAGGGCTGGGAGCAGGTCAAGCGGGACCTGGCCGCCGAGACGTACAAGCTGTACGTGCTCGACGAGTTCGCCTACCCGATGCACTGGGGCTGGGTGGACCCCGCCGAGGTCGTGTCCGTCCTGCGCGACCGGCCGGGCAACCAGCACGTCGTCATCACGGGCCGCAACGCGCCGCAGGTGCTGTGCGACCACGCGGACCTGGTGACCGAGATGACCAAGGTCAAGCACCCGATGGACGCGGGCCAGAAGGGCCAGCGGGGCATCGAGTGGTGAGCGCGGCACCCCGCCGCGCGGCGACCCGAAGGACGGCGCCGGGCACCCCGGCGCCGGGCACAGCAGGACCAGGAGCAGTCACCCCGTGAGCACGATCCCCCGGCTCGTCATCGCCGCGCCCGCCTCGGGCAGCGGCAAGACGACCGTCGCCACCGGCCTGATGGCGGCCTTCACCGAGGCCGGGCTCACGGTCTCCGCGCACAAGGTGGGTCCCGATTACATCGACCCGGGCTACCACGCCCTGGCGACGGGCCGGCCGGGCCGCAACCTGGACGCGTACCTGTGCGGCCCCGACCAGGTGCCGCCGCTGTTCCTGCACGGGTCGGCCGGTGCCGACCTGGCGGTGATCGAGGGCGTGATGGGGCTGTACGACGGCGCCTCGGGGCTCGGCGAACTGGCCTCGACCGCGCAGGTCGCCAAGGTGCTGCGGGCGCCGGTGGTGCTGGTCGTGGACGCCTCGGCGCAGTCCCGGTCGGTGGCGGCGCTGGTGCACGGCTTCGCGTCCTGGGACCCGGAGGTGCGGCTGGCCGGGGTGATCCTGAACAAGGTCGGCTCGGACCGGCACGAGGAACTGCTGCGCGCGGCGCTGGACGAGGCGGGCGTGCCGGTGCTGGGCGCGCTGCGCCGGGCGCCGCAGGTGCAGACGCCGTCGCGGCACCTGGGCCTGATCCCGGTCGCCGAACGGCAGGCCGACGCGGTGGAGTCGGTACGGGCGCAGGCCGCCCAGGTGCGGGAGGGCTGCGACCTCAAGGCGCTGCTGGCGCTGGCGCACAGCGCGCCGGAGCTGCCCGGCACGGCCTGGGACCCGGCGCTGGCCGTCGCCCGGAGCACGGACGGCGCGGCCACCGTCCCCGGCAGGCCCGTGGTGGCCGTCGCGGGCGGCGCCGCGTTCACGTTCTCGTACGCCGAGCACGCCGAACTGCTGACGGCCGCCGGGGCCGAAGTGGCCGTCTTCGACCCGCTGCGCGACGAGCGGCTGCCGTCCGGGACGCAGGCGCTGGTGATCGGCGGCGGCTTCCCCGAGATGTACGCGGCCGAACTGTCGGCCAACGAGCCGCTGCGCCGCGCCGTGGTCGACCTGGCGGCCTCCGGCGCGCCGGTCGTCGCGGAATGCGCGGGGCTGCTGTACCTGTCGCGGTCCCTCGACGGCAGGCCGATGTGCGGGGTGCTGCCCGCCGACGCGCGGATGTCGGAGCGGCTCACGCTGGGCTACCGGGAGGCGGTGGCGCTGAGCGACAACGCGCTGGCGGTGGAGGGCACACGGGTGCGCGGCCACGAATTCCACCGTACGGTGCTGGAACCGGGCGCGGGCGCGTCCCCCGCCTGGGGCATGACCCACCCCGCGCGCCGGGTGGAGGGCCACGTGCAGGACGGGGTGCACGCCTCGTACCTGCACGTCCACTGGGCGGCCGAGCCGTCGCTGGCCCGCCGCCTGGCCGCGAGCGCCGCTGTCCGCCCGCCGCTGGAGGCCCGCTGTGGCTGACGCCGTACTGGACCATCTGGTCCTCGCCACGCCCGACCTGGAGAGCACCGCCGCCGAGGTCGCCGCGCTGACCGGCGTGCGGCCGGTGCCGGGGGGCGGCCATCCGGGCCTCGGCACCCGCAACGCGCTGCTGGGCCTGGGCAACGGCGCCTACCTGGAGATCATCGGTCCCGATCCCGCGCAGCCCGCCCCCGAGGCGCCGCGCTGGTTCGGCATCGACGTGCTGCGCGGGCCGCGGCTGGCCCACTGGGCGGTACGGGTACACGGCATCGCCGGGCACGTCGCGCGGGCCCGCGCGCTGGGTTACGACCCGGGCGAGCCGGTGGCGATGTCCCGCCGTACGCCGGACGGCGGGACCCTCTCCTGGACGCTGACGCCGCCGCGTACGGGCGGCGGGCTGGTGCCGTTCCTGCTGGACTGGGGCGACGCGCCGCACCCGGCTTCCGGGCAGGGGCTGCCGGTCGTGCCGCTGCGGTCGCTGTGCGGTACGCATCCCGACCCGTCGACGATCCAGGCCGAGCTGACCGCCCTGGGCGCCACGCTCAGGGTCGAGGCGGGTGACGAGCCGGGGCTGACGGCCGTGCTGGACGGGCGCAACGGGCCGGTGTCGGTCGGTGTGGGAGCCGGCGCGCCGTGACCGCCGTTCCCGGTGCCGTGCACGCCCGGCGCACCGGCTCAGCCCGCGAGGCCGACCACCAGCCAGATGAACCCGACGCCCGCCACGGTGCACAGCAACGTGGACAGCGCCGGGTGGTCGTGGTGCGCCTCCGGGAGGATGTCGGAGGTCGCCAGGTAGAGCAGGACGCCGCCGAAGAAGCCCAGGTAAATCCCGAGCCATTGCTCCGGAAGGGTGAACAGCAGCGTGGCGGCGGCACCGGCCAGCGGGGCGAGCGCGTCCGCGCCGAGCATGGTCAGCGCCCGGTTGCGGGCGTTCCCGTACAGGCTGGTGATCGTGTACGTGTTGAAGCCGTCCGCGAAGTCGTGGGCGATGACGGCGAGCGCCACGGCCACCGCCATCTCCCGGCCGACCTGGTAGGCCAGGCCTATCGCGAAGCCGTCCATGAAGCTGTGCACCACCATGGCCGCGGCGGCCGTCAGACCGACCTGCGGCACCCGTTCCTCCGGGTCCATGCCGTGTGCCGCCTTGCGGACCGCCAGCAGCCGTTCCACCGCGTGCGCGGCGAGGAAGCCCAGGACGAAGCAGAGCAGCGCGGCCGGAACGCCGTGCACCTCGCCGCCCGCCGCCTCCAGCGCCTCGGGCAGCAGGTCGAGGCCGACCACGCCCAGCATCAGGCCGCCGGCCAGCCCCAGGACCAGGTGCCGGCGGTCGGTGACCCGGTGGGCGACCCAGCCGCCGACCAGGGTCATCAGGAACGCGCCCAGCGCGATGACCACCGGCACGGTCTCACCCCTTCCCCGGGGTTCCGGACCCCCTCACTCCTGCTTACTGACCGGCCGCGCATCCCGCATGTCCGGAACGCGGGGCGGGCCCGGTGAGCGCCGCACCGGTCGTCGTCGGCGTCGGCGCCCGCCGGGGCGTCCCGGCCGCCGAGGTGCTGGCGCTCGTCCTGGACAGCCTCGCCGCCGCGGGTCTGGCGCCGGACGCGGTCACCGCGCTCGCGACGGTGGACGCCAAGGCGGCGGAGCCGGGGCTCACCGGGGCGGCGGAACGGCTCGGTGTGCCGCTGCTGGTGTATCCGGCCGCGGTGCTGGCCGCCGTACCCGTACCGCATCCGTCCGCGGCGGCGCTGGCCGCCACCGGGACACCGAGCGTCGCGGAGGCCGCCGCGCTGGCCGGCGCGGGCGGCGGTCCCGGCGCCGCCCGGCTCGTCGCCGGCAAACGCACGTCGGTGCCCGGGGCGCGGGCCACCTGCGCCGTGGCGCGGGGCGGCGCCGTGCCCGCACCCGGCCCAGTACGTACCAAGGAGACGTTGTGACCACCCCGCCGTCCGCCGCCCCCTGCGGCATACCCGGCCCTCACCTGCACGAACCGGACCTGCGCCATCACGGGGACGCCGAAGTGCGCGGCGCGGACGCGGCGCTGACCGATCTCGCGGTCAATGTGCGCGCCGGTACGCCGCCCGCCTGGCTCAAGGCGCGCATCGCGGCCTCGCTGGACGGGCTCGCCGCGTATCCGGACGGCGGCCCGGCCCGCCGGGCGGTGGCGGCGCGGCACGGCCTGCCGCCGGAGCGGGTGCTGCTGACGGCAGGCGCGGCGGAGGCGTTCGTGCTGATCGCCCGTGCCGTGCGGGCCCGGCGGCCGCTCGTCGTGCACCCGCAGTTCACCGAGCCGGAGGCGGCGCTGCGCGACGCCGGGCACACGGTGCGGCGGCTGCTGCTCACCGAGCGGAACGGCTTCCGGCTGGCCGCGGACGCGGTCCCCGACGAGGCGGACCTCGTCGTCGTCGGCAACCCGACCAACCCCACCTCCGTCCTGCACCCCGCCGAGGAGATCGCCCGGCTGGCGCGGCCCGGCCGCACGCTGGTGGTGGACGAGGCGTTCATGGACGCGGTCCCCGGCGAGCACGCGTCGCTGGCGTCGCGTACGGACGTGCCGGGGCTGGTGGTGCTGCGCAGCCTGACCAAGACGTGGGGCCTGGCGGGGCTGCGGATCGGGTACGTACTGGCCGCTCCGGAGATCATCACGGACCTGGAGCGGGCCCAGCCGCTGTGGCCGGTCTCGGCTCCCGCGCTGGCCGCGGCCGAGGCGTGCTGCGAGCCTCCGGCGCTGGCCGAGGCGGCGGACGCGGCCCGGCGGATCGCGGCGGACCGGGACCATCTGCTGGCCCGGCTGGCGGCGGTGCGCGGGCCCGACGGCCAGGGGGTGCACGCGGCGGCCCCGGCCGAGGGGCCCTTCGTCCTGGTGCGGCTGCCGGACGCGGCGGCCGTCCGCACCCGGCTGCGCACGCTCGGCTTCGCGGTGCGGCGCGGCGACACGTTTCCGGGGCTGGGCCCGGAGTGGCTGCGGCTGGCGGTGCGGGACCGGACGACGACGGACCGCTTCACGGAGGCCCTGGAGAAAGCCCTGACGGGCTGACCCCCGGCCGTCGGCAGCCCCCGGCAGCCTCAGCGCATCAACGCGCCGCCGTTGACGTCGTACGTGGCGCCGGTGACGAATGTTTCCTCCGACGCCAGGAAGACGGCGACGCGGGCGACCTCCTCCGGCGTGGCGATCCGGCCGAGCGGCACCTGCGCGGTCAGCCCGGCCAGCGATTCGGCCGGGACGGACCGGACCATCGGCGTGTCGATCATCGCGGGCGCGACGGTGTTGACGGTGATGCCGTCACCGGCCAGCTCGGCGGCGAAGACCCGGCTCAGTGCGATCAGGCCCGCCTTGGAGGTCCCGTACGCGGCGCCGGTGGGCCGGGGGGTCTGCCCGGCGATCGAGGCCATGTTCACGATGCGTCCGTAGCCGCGCTCGCGCATGTCCCCGGCGACGGCCCTGGTGAGGAAGAAGACGGCGCGCAGATTGACCGTGAACACCTCGTCCCACTCCGCCGGGGTGATCTCCCACAGGGACGCGGCCAGGGGCCGGGCCGCGTTGTTGACCAGGACGTCCACGGGGCGCCAGGCGCGGACCGTGCGGTAGGCGGCCTCGGTGGCGGCGAGGTCGCGCAGGTCGGCGTGGACCGGCAGGACACGTTCGCCGTCCGGGTCGAGGCCGGTGGCCAGCGCGCGGTTGGCGGTGTCGTCGCGGTCCAGGGCCGCGACGTACGCGCCTTCGGCGTGGAAGGCGCGGACGAGGGCGGCGCCGAGGCCCTGGGCGCTGCCGGTGATCAGTACGGTGCGGCCGGAGAGGCCGGTGTCGAGCACGGTGTGCTCCTTCCGGGAGTCGGACGGACGGGGGTGATCACTCGGTGCCGAAGAACAGCGGGCGCCCGGCCCGCGCCTCGACGCGCAGGTAGCGCCACAGGCGTACGCCCCCGGCGCCCACCTCCGTGTCGCGCACGATGCCGCAGATCTTCGACACGGTGTCCAGGTCGGGGACGTCGGCGAGGATGTACGAGGTCCAGGGCCAGGCGGTGGAGGCGCCGACCATGAGCTGGTCGTCGTCGAGGGTGCCGAGGACGCGGACGCCGAAGCGGTCGGCGAGCCGGTCGAAGGCGGGCGGGATGGCGGCGGCCACGGCGGCCCGCTCCTCGTCCCCGGCGTTGAAGAACTCCTGGGTGACGCCGATGCAGAAGAGCGTGCGCAGCGGGGTCGGTGCGGCGGCTGACATGGTGGGACCTCGTCTCGTACGGCGGCGGGAGGACGCGTGCCCGAAGGGGGCGGGCGGCGGAGGCGCGGCGGCTTGCCTCGCGCAAACAGTTAGAGGATCGTCGAAGCGTCGACGGTCCGGACCGTATCACTCACTTAGAAGGCTCTCTAAACATGGCTCCCTCGGAGACCGCCCGCAGCACGCCCCCCACCGCCTCTCCCCCGGCCGATCCCGACCAGCCGGACACCACCGCCATCCGCCTCGGCCCGCTCCTCCAGGCGTTCGGCGACCCGTTGCGCCAGCACATCGTGCGGCGGCTCGCGGCGGACGGCGAGGCGGGCTGCGGCGACATCGACCTGCCGGTGACGCGGGCCACCGGCTCGTACCACTTCCGCGTGCTGCGGCAGGCGGGCTGGACGCACACCCGCCGGATCGGCCGGGAGCGCTACATCTCGCTGCGCCGCGAGGACCTGGAGACGCGCTTCCCCGGCCTGCTGACGGCACTGCTCAAGGCGGCGGATGAGGACGCCGCCTGACCACCTCGCCCGTACGCACGAAGGCCGCCCCGTCCACCATCCGAAACCGGTTGTCTCGTACACGCAGCCCGGCGCTAAGGTGCCGCCGTGCCGACCGAACAGCTGAGCCCGCGCCCCGCACCCGCCGGTGACCTGCCCGCCTCCGACCGGGCGGCGCGGCGGGCCGTCACCGTCTTCCCCCTGCTGGTCATAGCGGCCGGCGCGGCCGGGCTGCTGTGGCCCGCCCCGTTCACGGGCTGGGCGCCCGCGGTGCCGTGGCTGCTCGGCGTGGTGATGTTCTCAATGGGGCTGACGCTGACGCCGCCGGACTTCACGGCGGTCGCCAAGCGGCCCTGGGCGGTGGGCCTGGGCCTGGTCGCCCACTACGTGATCATGCCGGGACTCGGCTGGCTGATCGCGACCGTCCTGGACCTGCCGCCGCAGCTCGCGGCCGGCGTGATCCTGGTCGGCTGCGCGCCCAGCGGCACCGCCTCCAACGTCGTGACCTACCTGGCCCGCGGCGACGTCGCCCTGTCCGTCTCGGTGGCGACGGTCTCCACCGTCCTCGCGCCGCTGATCACACCGCCGCTGACGCTGCTGCTCGCCGGGCAGTTCCTGGACGTGGACGCCGGGGTCATGGTCACCGACATCCTCAAGACCGTGCTGCTGCCGGTGCTCGGCGGGCTGCTGGTCCGGTTCGTCGCGGGCCGCTGGGTCGACCGGGCGCTGCGCGCACTGCCGTGGCTGTCCGCCGTGACGATCGCGGCGATCGTGCTCGTCGTCGTGTCCGGCAGCGCCGCCCTCATCAAGGACGCGGCCGCGCTGGTCATGGTCGCGGTCGTCCTGCACAACGGCCTGGGCCTGGCCCTCGGTTACGCGGCGGGCCGGCTCGCCCGGCTGGGCAAACCGGCCGGACGGGCCATGGCCTTCGAGGTCGGCATGCAGAACTCCGGCCTCGCGGCATCCCTGGCCACCGCCCACTTCAGCCCGGCAGCGGCACTCCCCGCAGCCGTCTTCTCCGTATGGCACAACATCTCGGGCGCGGTGGTGGCGGCATGGATGGCCCGCAGCGAACGCGAACGCTAGCCGCCACACCACACGGACCCGGCCCTCCGGACTCCGTCCTGCGGCCCGCCCCCTCCCGCCGTACAGCGACCAACAGCCGGTGGGGGCAGGCGTCCCCCACCCCCGTACGTGTCAGCCGAACACGCACGGGAGGGTCCGGAACCGTAGGACGAAGTCCGTAGGGGCCGGACCCGCACCACTCCCGACCCGCCCGCAGTCCAACGGACTTTCGGAGCCCGACGGCGGGCCGAACTCCGTGGCCGACTGGCCCCCACGTGCCGGGCGACGCCCGCCGGAGACCGGACACGGGAACGGCCCTCCGGACTCCGTCCTACGGCCCGCCCCCTCCCGCCGTACGGCGATCAACGGCCGGTGGGGGCAGGCGTCCCCCCACCCACGCCGCGAAAGCCGAACACGTACGGGAGGGTCCGGGACCGGAGGACGAAGTCCGCAGGGCCCGGACCCGCGCCACGGCGGGTGACCGCCACACCCGGCCGGCCCCCGGCCACCGCACACCGGAAAAACCGACCCGCAAGCGGGTCATCCCACCACCCGCCCCCGCAACACCACCCGCTTCGGCGCAGCCAGAACCCGTACGTCCGAGCGCGGATCCCCCTCGTAGACGACGAGGTCCGCCGGGGCACCTTCCTCCAGGCCCGGCCGCCCCAGCCACCGCCGCGCGCCCCACGTCGTCGCCGCGAGCGCGTCCACCGCGGGGATTCCGGCCTTGGTCAGTTCGGCGACCTCCTGCGCGATCAGGCCGTGTGCGAGCGATCCGCCCGCATCGGTGCCGGCGAAGATGGGCACCCCGGCGTCGTACGCCGCGCGTACGGTGTCGTAGCGGCGCTCGTGCAGGCTCCTCATGTGGCTCGCCCAGGCGGGGAACTTCTTTTCACCACCGGCCGCCAGGGTGGGGAAGGTGGCGATGTTCACGAGCGTGGGGACGATCGCGACGCCGCGTTCGGCGAACAGCGGGATGGTCTCCTCGGTGAGGCCGGTGGCGTGTTCGATGCAGTCGATGCCCGCTTCGACCAGCGGGGCGAGGGTTTCCCCGGCGAAGCAGTGGGCCGTCACCCGGGCCCCGAGGCGGTGCGCCTCGGCGATGGCCGCCTCGACGGCGCCGCGCGGCCAGCAGGCCGACAGGTCGCCGGTCTCGCGGTCGATCCAGTCGCCGACCAGCTTGACCCAGCCGTCGCCGCGCCGGGCCTCCCGCGCGACGTAGGCGACCAGGTCCGCGGGCTCGATCTCGTGGGCGTAGTTGCGGATGTAGCGGCGGGTACGGGCGATGTGCCGGCCGGCCCTGATGATCCGCGGCAGGTCCTCGCGGTCGTCGATCCAGCGGGTGTCGGACGGCGAACCGGCGTCCCTGAGCAGCAGCGTTCCCGCCTCCCGCTCGGTCAGCGCCTGCTTCTCGCTCGTCGCCTCGTCGACCGGCCCGTGGGCGTCGAGCCCGACGTGGCAGTGGGCGTCGACCAGGCCGGGCAGCGCCCAGCCCTGAACGGTCGTCACCTCCCGCGCGCCCGTCGGCCGTTCGTACGTCACCCGGCCGTCGACGACCCAGAGTTCGTCGCGCACGTCGTCCGGCCCGGTCAGGACCCTGCCCTTGATGTGCAGCACCACGCTCTCACTCATGGCCGCACTGTATGACGCGCGGTACGGCGGGCGGCACGGGGACCGGTGCACGGGCCACGGGTCCCGGACGGGGCCACCGGCGGAAGCGGAACGCACCCGTACCGCGCCCCTGACGCCTCACCCCGCACTCCGCTTCACAGAAACACCGTGGACGCCCGGCCTTTTCTTGCGGTACACCTTTTACCGGCGAATTTCCAATTCTCCAGTGCGCAGCTTCCCGTATTCTTCTGCCCGCTTTTTCGCAGCTCAAACGCCAAGATTTCGCTACCGCCGGAGTAGGTAATTCCGAGCGGTCACCAGGACGTTACGGGGTTGTGACCGACCACACAAGCAGTCCGCTTCGCCCCGTATTTTCCGGGCAAACCGGCACATAATGCGGTCGATTCGCGCGCTCGTGCGCCCCCGCGCGGTAACACAAGAACCCCACGCCACGTAACCCCTCCCCGCGATGCATTTTCCTTTTTCCCTGGGTAAATTGAATTCGCATGACCGCCGCACAAGCAGACCATGCAGGTGCCCGAAGCGATATCAGAGAAATGCCGGAGGGATTCAAGCTCGACACACCGCGCGTGGAGGACGGAGCCGCGATCTGGCGCATCGCCCGCGACTCCAGGACCCTGGACCTGAACTCCTCCTACAGCTACCTGCTGTGGTGTCGCGACTTCGCCGCCACCTCCGTCGTCGCCCGCGACGGCGAGGGCGAGCCGGCCGCCTTCGTCACCGGCTACCTCCGCCCCGAGTCCCCGGAGACGCTCTTCATCTGGCAGGTCGCCGTCGACGAGGCGCACCGCGGCCACGGACTGGCCGCCGCCCTCCTGGACGGGCTGGTCGCCCGAGCCGCCGTGGAACTGGGCGTGTGTCGCATCGAGACCACGATCACCGAGGACAACGCGGCGTCCAACCGTCTCTTCACCTCGTTCGCCGAGCGCCACGGAGCGTCCCTGACCCGCGAGGTCCTCCTCGACGCCGGGCACTTCCCGGAGCAGGGGCACCACGCCGAGGTGCTCCACCGCATCGGCCCGCTCGGTCCCCCTGCCGGGCACCGGCCCTGACCGACCACCCCGCAGCCCCCGCAGACTTCTCCCCGCTCACGCCACTCATCTCCCAGGAGCATGTTGTGACCATCACCCAGCCCGACCTGAGCGTCTTCGAGACCGTGGAGTCCGAGGTCCGCAGCTACTGCCGCGGTTGGCCCACGATCTTCGACCGCGCGCAGGGCAGCCACATGTACGACGAGGACGGCCACACGTACCTCGACTTCTTCGCCGGCGCCGGGTCGCTCAACTACGGGCACAACAACCCCGTACTCAAACGCGCCCTGATCGACTACATCGAGCGGGACGGCGTCACGCACGGCCTGGACATGTCCACCACGGCCAAGCGCGCGTTCCTGGAGACCTTCCAGAACACCATCCTGCGCCCGCGCGACCTGCCGTACAAGGTCATGTTCCCGGGCCCGACGGGCGCCAACGCCGTGGAGGCCGCGCTCAAGCTGGCCCGCAAGGTCAAGGGCCGCGAGTCGATCGTCTCCTTCACCAACGCCTTCCACGGCATGTCGCTGGGCGCCCTCGCGGTCACCGGCAACGCCTTCAAGCGCGCCGGTGCCGGCATCCCGCTCGTGCACGGCACGCCCATGCCGTTCGACAACTACCTCGACGGCACCTACCCGGACTTCCTCTGGTTCGAGCGCCTGCTGGAGGACAGCGGCTCCGGCCTGAACACGCCGGCCGCCGTGATCGTCGAGACGGTGCAGGGCGAGGGCGGCATCAACGTGGCCCGCGCCGAGTGGCTGCGTGCCCTGTCGGAGCTGTGCAAGCGCCGCGACATGCTGCTGATCGTCGACGACATCCAGATGGGCTGCGGCCGTACCGGCGCGTTCTTCTCCTTCGAGGAGGCGGGCATCGTGCCGGACATCGTCACCGTCTCGAAGTCCATCAGCGGCTACGGCCTGCCGCTCGCGCTCACCCTGTTCAAGCCGGAGCTGGACGTGTGGGAGCCGGGCGAGCACAACGGCACCTTCCGCGGCAACAACCCGGCCTTCGTCACCGCCGCGGCGGCCCTGGACACGTACTGGGCCGACGGCCAGATGGAGAAGCAGACGCTGGCCCGCGGCGAGATCATCGAGTCGCATCTGCGCGCCATCGTCGAGGAGCACCCCGCCTCCATCGCCGAGTACCGCGGCCGCGGCATGGTCTGGGGCCTGGAGTGCTCCGACAAGCCGCTCGCCAACAAGATCGCCAAGCGCGCCTTCGAGCTGGGTCTGCTCATCGAGACCTCCGGCCCGGAGAGCGAGGTCGTCAAGCTGCTGCCGGCGCTGACGACCACCCCCGAGGAGCTGGACGAGGGTCTGCGCATCCTCGCCCGCGCGGTCCGCGACTGCGCCTGAGCGCACCGCGCAGACCGACCGCACCATTCCTGGTCCGCACCACAGAAAGGTACGAGAACACCGTGATCGTCCGATCCTTCAAGGACATCGAAGGCACCGACCGCCACGTCAAGGCCAAGTCGGGCACGTGGGAGAGCAAGCGCATCGTGCTCGCCAAGGAGCGCGTCGGCTTCTCGCTGCACGAGACCACCCTGTACGCGGGTACCGAGACGTCGATGTGGTACGCCAACCACATCGAGGCCGTGCTGTGCACGGAGGGCGAGGCCGAGCTCACCAACGACGAGACCGGTGAGAAGCACACCATCACCCCGGGCACCATGTACCTGCTCGACGGGCACGAGAAGCACACCATGCGCATCAAGGAGGACTTCCGCTGCGTGTGTGTCTTCAACCCGCCGGTGACAGGCCGCGAGGACCACGACGAGAACGGTGTGTACCCGCTGCTCACCGAGCCCGAGCCGGAGCCGTCGGCGCAGCACGCCTGACGCGCTCGGCGCGAACCCCTGCCCCGTCCGGCAGCTGAGGAAGGCGCGAGAAGGAAAGCACGTACGAGAGGAGAGGAAGGCAACACCATGACCACCGCACCCGAGCGCACCGCCGACCTGTATCCGACCCGGGGAGCCACCGAGGTGATCACCCCGCGACAGGACCCGGTGGTGTGGTCGCAGCCCGGCACGGAGGGACCCTTCCAGCCGGCCGAGCTGAGCGACTTCGAACGCGACGGTTTCTTCGCCATCGGGGAGCTGCTGACGGCGGAAGAGGTCGCGGTGTACCGCGCCGAACTGGACCGGCTGGTCAACGACCCGGCGATGCGGGCGGACGCCCGCTCCATCGTCGAGCCGCAGTCCCAGGAGATCCGGTCCGTCTTCGAGGTGCACAAGATCAGCGAGGTGTTCGCCAAGCTGGTCGCCGACCCGCGCGTGGTGGGTCGTGCCCGTCAGATCCTCGGTTCGGACGTCTACGTCCACCAGTCCAGGATCAACGTCAAGCCGGGCTTCGGTGCCTCCGGGTTCTACTGGCACTCCGACTTCGAGACCTGGCACGCCGAGGACGGGTTGTCGAACATGCGGGCCGTGTCGGTCTCGATCGCGCTGACGGAGAACTTCGACACCAACGGCGGCCTGATGATCATGCCGGGGTCGCACCGGCACTTCCTCGGGTGCTCCGGCGAGACGCCGCGGGACAACTACAAGAAGTCGCTGCAGATGCAGGACGCGGGCACGCCCTCGGACGAGGCGCTGACCAAGATGGCCGACGCGCACAGCATCAAGCTGTTCACCGGCAAGGCCGGTTCGGCCACCTGGTTCGACTGCAACTGCATGCACGGTTCCGGCGACAACATCACGCCGTACCCGCGCAGCAACGTCTTCGTCGTGTTCAACAGCGTGGAGAACACCGCGGTGGACCCCTTCGCGGCGCCGGTCCCGCGCCCGGACTACATCGGCGCGCGTGACTTCACGCCCGTGAGGTAGCGCCCACGCCGTACGGTGCCGGCGGGGCACCACGGCACGGCGTCACAGCCAGGCCAGCGACGTGGCCGTCTCCAGCAGCCGCTGCGAGGCGGCCGCGTCGCCTGCCTGGCCGCGCGCGATCTCGTCCGGGCTCTGCCGCCCGCCGACGAGCAGCAGGAAGTCGGTGGCCTCCAGGACCAGTTCGGCGGCGATCGGCTCGGCGTCCGAGCCGAGCACCCAGTCGCCGCCCGCCTCGCCCTCCACCGACAGCAGCACCGGCCGCGCGTCCGGGCCCAGCGCCAGGTCCAGGATGCGCACCGCCAGCCCCAGGAACCGCTGGAGGTGCGTCGGCAGCGGCGGCGGTACGGTACGGCCCAGCGCCCGCCCGATGTCCCGGGTGTGCACCCAGGTCTCGAACGCGCGGATCACGTAGTGGTCGGCGACCGGCAGCCGCAGGCCCATCAGGGTCGTGGCCATGGCGGCCAGCTGCTCGTCGCCCGCCTCGGGCAGCGCGAGCAGCCCGTGTGCCTGGGTACGCCACGCCTCCCGGGTCTCGGCGGGCGGCCGGGTGTGCTCGTAGGCCACCACCTCGTTCGTACGGGCCGCCCAGCGCGCCTCCCAGGGAGCACCCGCACCGGCCGCCCGGCCCGTGGGCAGCTCGCCCGGCCCGGTACCGGCCTCCGGGCCCTCCGGTCCGAAGCCCCCTTCCGGCCGTGCCCCGGGCACCGGCCCCAGGCCCGTGCCCGCCTCCGTCACCGGCGCCAGCCCCAGCCGCTCGGCCAGCACTTCGTCGGCCGCGACCAGGTGCGCGACGGTGCCCTGGACGTCCCAGTCGTGCACGACGGGGGTGCCCCAGCGGGCGGGCGCGCGGTCCAGCTCCCGCAGCAGGGCGTCCAGGCAGGCGACCGCCCCGGCGTACGGGGCGGCGTGCGCGGCCAGGGGTACCTGGCCCGGCCTGGCGGCACGGGCGGCGGCCATCAGCCGGCCGCGCGCCATCCCCGCGTTCGCCTTGCGTCCGGCTCCGCGGCCCGTCCCACCGGGCGCCGGTTCGTCCAGCAGCCGTACGGTCTCCCGCAGCCGCCGCGCCTCGGCCGCGCAGGGGGCGCAGTCGTGCAGGTGGCCGTGGACCCGCGCGTCGTCGCCCGGCATGCCGGCGCCGAGCGCCCATGCCGCGAGCAGCGCGCTGACCTCTTCGTGTGCCGCGGACGGGCCGCCGGGTTCGCCGAGGCCGTCCGGACCGGTCGGGCTTCCCGGGTCCTCCGGCCCTCCGCTCCCGCCCGCACCGCCCGTACCGCTCCGGCCGTTCCTGCCTCCAGCAGCCATCGCACGCCCCTTTTCCCTGTTCCGCCGCCCGGCCGGTCCGCGCGCGCACCCTGTCGCTTCCCTAGTTGCCCGCGGGCGCCGCCCGGCATTCAGCACTCGTCCCGTGCTTCGTCGGCCGGGCTGCCCGGACCGGCGGGCGGCTCGGTGAGCCGGTCGGCCAGGCCGCACAGGGCGTTCCGCAGCCGGGCGGTGGCCGCCGCCTCCGCGATGCCCAGCTCCACCGCGACCTGCCGGTACGTGCGTCCGGCGAAGCACGCCAGGTGCAGTGCTTCGCGCTCCGGCAGGGGCAGTTCGGTGAGCGCGGTGTGCAGGGCCGCCCGCGCCTCCTCGACGGATTCCGGCGCCGCCTCCGGTTCCGTACCGCCCGCCGCGCGCTCCGCCTCCGCCTCCCTCGCCCGGATCACCGCGCCGTGGTGCCCGCGGATGCTCAGCCAGGCGCGCAGCGAGCCGTGGCCGGGCTCGAAGGCGTACGGGCACGTCCACAGTTCGATGAAGACGCGCTGCGTCACCTCGTCGGCGACCGCCGCACTGCCGGTGACCCGCCGGGCCACCGCCCTCACCAGCGCTCCGTAGGCGTCGTACGCCTCGCCCAGCGCGGATTCGTCGCCGTACACCAGCCGCCGGTGCAGCTCCCGGTCGCGCGGCGGGTACCTGGTTGTCCCGTCCACCGGCACCACCTCGTGAGTGTGTGGTGACATTCCTAGCCTTTCGCCCTCCTTCGCGGTAGCCGTCCGTCCGGCCGAATTGCGCGGCGCCCGGCGGGTGCCGCACGATCCCCAGGGCGTCCGAGGGACGCGCGGTTCGAAAAGACCAAGGAGCGTACATGAGCGTCGACCGGCTGCCCGGTGTCGTACTGACCGACCACTTCCTGGACGTGCCGCTGGACCACGCCGCCCCGGACGGCGAACGGCTGACGGTGTACGGACGCGAGGCCGTCGCCCCCGGCCGGGAGGACGAGGCGCTGCCCTGGCTGCTCTTCCTCCAGGGCGGCCCCGGCTGCGCGTCGCCGCGCCCGCTGGGCCGGGACTCCTGGCTGGTGCGCGCACTGGACCACTACCGGGTGCTGCTGCTGGACCAGCGGGGCACCGGCCGCTCCGCGCCGGCCAACCGGCAGACGCTGGCGCTGCGCGGCGGCGCGCACGAGCAGGCCGCGTATCTGGCGCATTTCCGCGCCGACGCGATCGTGCGGGACGCCGAGATGTTCCGCCGCGAGCTGGCCGGTCCCGGTGAGCGGTGGAGCGTCCTGGGGCAGAGCTTCGGCGGCTTCTGCGCCATGACCTACCTCTCGTACGCGCCCGAGGGCCTGCGCGAAGTCATGATCACGGGTGGCCTGCCGGGGCTGCGGGCGAGCGCGGAGGACGTCTACCGGGCCGCGTACCCGCGGGTGGCCCGCAAGAACGCCGCGCACTACGCGCGCTACCCGCAGGACATCGAGCGCGCCCGCCGCATCGCCGCGCACCTGCGCGAACACACGGTCCGGCTGCCCGGCGGCGGCCGGCTGACGACGGAGGCGTTCCAGGCGCTGGGCAAGATGCTGGGAACGGGCACCGGCTCGTACGTCCTGCACTACCTGCTGGAGGACGCGTGGGTGACCGGCCCCACGGGCCCCGAACTGGCGGAATCCTTCCTTCAGGCCGTACAGAGCCACCTCTCCCACACCGCCGTCCCGCTGTACGCCGTCCTCCACGAAGCGATCTACGCCCAGCGGTCGGTGGACCCCAAGAGCACCGGCTGGGCGGCCCAGCGCGTCCGCACCGAGTTCCCCGCGTTCGACGTGGACACTGCGCTGGACGGCGGGCGGCCGGTCCACTTCACCGGTGAGATGGTCTA
Source organism: Streptomyces sp. CB02923 (assembly GCF_001905005.1). Lineage (GTDB taxonomy): Bacteria > Actinomycetota > Actinomycetes > Streptomycetales > Streptomycetaceae > Streptomyces. The sequence continues at coordinate 84,029 of NZ_LWKZ01000002.1, forward strand.
CCCGTGGCTGTTCGACACCGACCCGTCGCTGCGCCCCCTCAAGGAGACCGCGGAGGCCCTGGCCGAGCGCACCGACTGGCCCGATCTGTACGACGCCGACCGCCTGGCGGCCAACGACGTCCCGGCCGCGGCCGCCGTCTACGCCGATGACATGTACGTCGACGTCGCCCACTCCCTGGAGACCGCGCGGGAGACCCGCGGGCTGCGGACCTGGGTGACCAACGAGTGGGAGCACGACGGGCTGCGGGTCAGCGACGGCGCGGTGCTGGACCGCCTGCGGCGGATGGTCCGCGGGGAGATCTGAGGCGGGGGAGATCTGAGGCGGGGAAGATCCGCGACCGGGGAGATCCGCGGCCGGAGAGATCCGCGACCGGGGAGATCTGAGTCGGGCAGAGTGGGGCGGGCCAGTGGGGCGGGCTCTCCCCGCCACCTCCCCGCTACCGCCCCTCCCCCGCCACCTCCAGCAACCGGTCCACATCGTCCGACGAGTTGTAGAGATGGAAGGCGGCGCGGAGGCTGCCCGCGCGCACGGAGACCCGTACCCGCGCCGCCTCCAGCCGGTCCGCCGCGTCCGCGAGCCCCGGCACGGACACGATCGCCGAGCCGGGTGCGGGCAGCGGGGTGTGGCCGAGCGCCCTGACCCCCGCGCGGTACCGGTCGGCGAGCGCGGTGTTGTGCGCGTGCACGGTCTCGACACCGATCTCGTTCAGCAGGGCGAGGGACTGCGCGGCGCCGACGTACGAGTAGTTGGCGTGCGGCTCGTCGTAACGGCGCGCGCCGGGCGCGAGTTCCTTGATCGGCCCGTAGTTGGACTCCGCCGGGTCCGCACCGGCCACCCACCCGGCGTGCAGCGCTTCCGGCCCGTCGTCCCCGCACACCAGGAAGGACGCGCCGCGCGGGCACAGCAGCCATTTGAACGCCCCGCACACCACGTAGTCGAAGTCGCCGGCCCGCAGCGGCAGCCAGCCCGCGGCCTGCGTGACGTCCAGGAGGGTGCGCGCCCCATGGGCACCGGCGGCGGCCCGCACCCCCTCCAAGTCGGCGATCCGCCCGTCCAGGGCCTGTACGGCGCTGAAGGCGACGAGCGCGGTACCGGGCCGCACCGCGTCGGCCAGCCGCGCGAGCGGCGCGGTACGCAGCTTGATCCCGTGCCGGGCGGCGAACGGGTTGACCAGCGAACTGAACTCCCCCTCCGGAACCAGCACCTCGGCCCCGTCCGGGAGCGACCCGGCGATCAGCGCGGCGTGCACCGCGACCGCGCCGCCGATCGCGACCCGTTCCGGCGCCACCCGCACCAGCCGGGCGAAGGCGGCCCGGGAGGCGTCCGCCGGTCCGAAGTAGTCCCGGCCCATGCTCCCGTAGGAGACGGACTCCTCGACGGCCGCCCGCAGAGCGGCGGCGGCACGGGCGGGGATCAGGCCGCTGGACGCGGAGTTCAAGTACGTCGTCAGGGGCGCGAACTCGTCCCCGCCGAGTGGTTCGATTCGCTGCATGTCCCCACTGTGGCCGCCCGGCCGCCCGCCGTCCATGGCGAATGTTCTTGGAACGGCGCCAAGCGGCCCTTATCCGCGCAGCTCAGCGCCTACCCGATGCCCGGACCCGGCCGGGAATGACTTCTCCGTACCGGGCCGGGGATCACTTCTCCGTACCGGGCCGGCACACGTCGCCTTCGCACCCCGGCGCGTCCGCCTGGCCGCCGCCGTCCACCGGCGCGGACGTCTCCCCCTCTTCCCACGCCCGCTCCAGCGCCTGCCGGAACACCTCGGCGGGCTGCCCGCCGGAAATCCCGTAACGCCGGTCGATGACGAAGAAGGGAACACTCCGGGCCCCCAGCTCCGCCGCCTCCCGCTCGTCGGCCCGCACCGCCGCCGCGTAGGCGTCCCCGTCCGCCAGCACCCGGCGTACGTCCTGCTCCGCCAGACCCGCGGCCACCGCGACGCCGGTCAGCGCCTCCGTGTCCCCCAGCGGACGCGCCTCCGCGAAATTGGCCCGGTACAGCGCGCCGAGCAGCGCGTCCTGCACGCCCCGCTCCTTGGCCAGGTGCAGCAGCCGGTGCAGGTCAAAGGTGTTCCCGTGAATCCGGTCGGACCGGTATCCGAGCCCCTCCCCCGCAGCCGCCTCGGCCACCCGCGCCTCCATGGCCTCGGCCTGCTCCCGGGACACCCCGTACTTGCTCGCGAGCATCTCCAGCACCGGCACGCCGTCGGCGGGCGCCGCGCCCGGGTCGAGTTCGAAGGACCGGTGGACGATCTCCACCTCGCCCCGGTGCGCGAACCCGGCCAGCCCCTTCTCGAAGCGTGCCTTTCCGATGTAGCACCAGGGGCAGGCGATATCGGCCCAGATCTCGACGCGCATGTCAGGTGTTTCCTCAGATGATCGGTACGAATGCGGACAGTCGCGGAAAACCTTCGGAGGGCGGCGGCTATTCCCCGGCGCGGCGGCGTGTACGGGTGTGGGGCGTCACATGGCAGAGCCCCGCCGCCCCCGTTACGGGGATGACGGGGCTCGCGGGCCGACCTGCCGAAGTCAGGCGGCACCTTGCCGAGCGAACCGGACGAGCCCGGCAAAGGCCTCACCAGTGAGCGTCAGGCGGGGACCGTCCGGGACCTTGCTGTCCCGCACCAGAAACTCACCCGTGACCACCGCATGCTCCGGCGCCCACTCGATGCACTGGCCGCCGTCCCCGCTGCTGTAGGTGCTCTTCACCCAACGGATGGGCTTCGTTATCTTCATCGCGCGTACTCCTTGATCGCTTCGCGCGGTGCCGCACGGTACAGCGCTTCGGCGTAGCGGAGCCCCGCCGCCCCCGTTGCGGGGAGGACCGGGCTCGCGGGCCGACCGGCCGAGATCAGACGGTGCCCTGCCGAGCGAACCGGACGAGCCCGGCAAAGGCCTCACCAGTGAGCGTCAGGCGGGGACCGTCCGGGACCTTGCTGTCCCGCACCAGAAACTCACCCGTGACCACCGCATGCTCCGGCGCCCACTCGATGCACTGGCCGCCTTCGCCGCCGCTGTAACTGCTCTTGACCCATCGCGTAGCGCGTACGGGGCCTGGGGTGCTGCTCATCTGGTGTATTCCTCCGCAAGGCTACGGAAGAGAGCCACGGATTCGTCAGGTGGCGACGCGGCAGCACGAAGGGGTTCGCACGTGCCCGCGCGCTGCCTACCGCTGCCACCGGGTCGTATACGTGCCCCTGTTCCTTGGTCTCCGAGTACAGGACAGTTGCCCCTCGTCTGGCATAAGCAGCGTAAAGGCTGAGGAGGACGCGGGGAAGTCCGCCTTGAAGCGCAGGACTTGCAACGTGAAGTGTGGGTTTGCTGCGGCTTCCACAAGGTGGTGCATCTGCGATCTGCACCGCTTTCGATTCAAGGTCGAGGTACGGCGCGAACCAGTCAGGGGGCACCGCACTTGCTGAGCGTGGCCCGTAGCCGGGCGTACCGGGAGCACTTCGCCCGCCTCATGCGCCCGCACGGACGCGCAGGCGTGCTTCATTTGCGTACCGGTGAAGGCGGTTCTGTTGCCCTCGACAACCCGTGATCCGAAAGCCGGAAGCACGTCGCCAGCTGCGTGACCGAAAGCGAAGACAAGAAGTGCGGTATGTGTTCCAGCCCTTGGGACTCCCCCGCACAAATGAACAATTGGATCCGAGCGCACGCGGACGAGACCGGACACACGAAGTACAAGAAACACACGGAAGAGCGCGTCAACACCGCCTCGAAGCACGGTCGCTGAAATCACCGAACCCCCGGCCCCCGGATGCGGCAGTTGCCGAAACGAGTGGCTGACCGCCGCGCCCGGAGTAGCGTCCGCCCATGGAGATGCCGCGGGAAGTGCTGGGATTCTGGGAGCGTGCCGGGGCCGTCAAGACGTTCACGCATCCGCTGGACGCGGATCTGCTGGACGCGTACGTGCCGCGTGCGGTGCCCGTGCTGGACTACGGGTGCGGGTACGGGCGGCTGACCGCCGAGCTGGTGGCGGCCGGGTACGCGGACGTGTGCGGGGTGGACGTGTCGCGGGCGCTGGTGGAGCGGGGCGGGCGGGAGCATCCGGGGGTGCGGCTCGTGCACGGGCCGGGGCTGCCGCTGCCGTTCGGGGACGGGGCTTTCGGGGCCGCGCTGCTGTTCGCCGTACTGACGTGTGTGCCCGGTTCCGGGGCGCAGCGGGAGATCGTCGCGGAGCTGGGGCGGCTGGTGCGGCCGGGCGGAGTGCTGTATCTCAGCGACGTGCCGTTGCAGAGCGACCGGCGGAACCTGGCGCGGTACGGGGAGTACGCGGACCGGTACGGGACGTACGGCGTGTTCGAGACGCCCGACGGCGGCGTGTTCCGGCATCACGAGCCGGACCGGCTGCGCGGGCTGGTCCGTGCGCACGGCTTCACGGTGGAGGCCGAGCGCACGGACACCGTCGCGACGCTGGACGGCCATACCGTCGAGCGGCTTCAGATCATCGGGCGGCGACAGGGCTGAGCGGCAGCACGAGGTCGAGGTGGGTGGCGTCCGGCGCGGGACGGCGGGACGCGTCGGGCTGCCAGCCGTGCCGGGTGTAGAAGGCGCGGGCCCGCTGGTTGTGCCAGTACACCTCCAGGCGGGCGGTGGTGACGCCCGCCTCCTGCCACCCGGCCACGCACGCGCGGTGCAGGGCGGTGCCGATGCCGTCGCGCCAGTTGTCGGGGTCCACGTGGAGCTGGAAGAGCGTGACGGTGTCTTCGGGCGCGCCGTCCTCGCGGCGGTAGAAGGCGACACCGACGACCGCGTCCGCCCGTTCGGCGCACAGCACGGTGGCGTCCATACGGGCGAGTGAGCGCTGCCAGCCGTCGCGCCAGCGGTCGCGGTCGGCCGGGTCGTCCAGCTGCGCGTCGGGGACGCGGCCGCGGTAGTACATCACGCGGGCGCGCTGGTGCAGGTCGGCTATGGCGCCGACGTCGGCGGTGGTGGCATCGCGGACGATGGTGGCGTGGGTCATGTGCGCGTGCGTCACCTTTCGGCCCGGCCGTCGACGCGACGGGGGAGTTTCAGCGGGTTGTCCTCGCGCAGTTCCTGCGGGAGCAGGGCGGGCGGGGTGTCCTGGTAGGCGACCGGCCGCAGCCACCGTTCGACCGCCGTGCCGCCGACGGAGGTCGCGGTGGAGGTGGTGGCCGGGTAGGGGCCGCCGTGGTGCTGGGCGGGGGCCACGGCGACGCCGGTCGGCCAGCCGTTGACGAGTATCCGGCCGGCCAGCGGGGTGAGCGCGGCCAGCAGCCGCGCGCCGCGCCCGCCGCCGTCCCCGGCCGGTCCCGTACCGCCTTCAGCCACATCCGCACCCGCGTCCGTCCCCACACCCGCGTCCGCATCCGCATCCGCATCCGGCCGCGCGTCCCCGCCCTCGCACTCCGCCGCTCCCAGTTGGAGGGTCGCGGTGAGGTTGCCGGGCAGCCGGGCCAGTACGGCGCCGATCTCGGCGTCGTCGGTGTAGCGCGCGAGGACGGTGACCGGGCCGAAGCACTCCTCCAGGAGCAGGTCGTGGGTGCCCTCGTCCCCGGCGAGCCGGGCGGCCGGGACGGTGAGGAAGCCCGCGCTGACGGTGTGCGCGCCGCCCGCGCCGGGCGTCACGGGCGCCTGCACGTCCGGCAGCGCGGCACGTTCCCGTACGCCGTCGATGAAGGCGTCCCGCATCCGGTGGTCCAGGAGCACCCCGGCCTCGGTGTCGCTGACGGCTTCCGTCAGGGAGCGCGCCAGGCGGTCGCCTGCCGGGCCGTGCGGGGCGAGGACCAGCCCCGGCTTCACGCAGAACTGGCCGGTGCCGAGGGTCATCGAACCGGCCAGGCCGGTACCGATCTGCTCGGCGCGCTCGTCGGCGGCTGCCTCGGTGACCACGACCGGGTTGAGGCTGCCGAGTTCGCCGTGGAAGGGGATGGGGCGGGGGCGGGCGGCCGCCGCGTCGTACAGGGCGCGGCCGCCGCGTACCGATCCGGTGAAGCCCGCAGCGGCGACGAGCGGGTGCCGGACCAGGTCGAGGCCCGCGTCGAAGCCGTGCACCAGGCCGATCACGCCGACGGGCAGGCCGACTTCGGCGGCGGCGCGGCGCAGCAGTGCGGCGCTCAGTTCGGAGGTCGCCGGGTGGTCGGGGTGGGCCTTGACGACGACCGGGCACCCGGCGGCGAGCGCGCTGGCGGTGTCGCCGCCGGGCACGGAGAAGGCGAGCGGGAAGTTGCTGGCCGCGTAGACGGCGACGACGCCGAGCGGGATCTTGTAGCGGCGCAGGTCGGGGCGGGGCGGGGTGAGCGCGGGGTCGGCGTGGTCGATGAGGACGTCGAGGAAGGCGCCTTCCTCGACCACGTCGGCGAACGCGCGCAACTGGTACGTGGTACGGGCGAGTTCACCGGTGAGCCGGCCGGGGCCGAGTGCGGTCTCGGCGTCGGCGGCCTCGACGATCCGTTCACCCGCGCCGTCCAGCAGGTCGGCGGCGCGGCGCAGCAGAGCGGCCCGGACGCCGCGGTCGGCGAGCGCGCCCCCGGCGTCGTGTGCGGCCCGTACGGCGGCGTCGACTTCGGCCGCCGTGGCCTCCACCGCAACCTGCTCGCGCCGCTTCCCGGTCCGGGGGTCGGCACTCCAGACTGGTGCTGCTGCCACCGCGCATTCCTCCCAGCGAACTCTTGCCGCGCCCGGGACGCCGTTCGGTATGCTGAACGCTGTCCCAGCTGGTGAATGGTCCCGCTGGGACTCTATGGCTGTCCGAACTGAGGGGTCAAGGCCGATGTCCGCTGCCGAGACCACCGGAGCGCAGGTCAAATCCGCTGTGCGCACGGTGGAGTTGCTGGAGTACTTCGCGGGCCGCCCCGGTATGCACAGCCTGGCCTCCGTCCAGGAGGCCGTCGGCTACCCGAAGTCCAGCCTCTACATGCTGCTGCGCACCCTCGTCGACCTGGGCTGGGTGGAGACCGACGCCACCGGCACCCGGTACGGCATAGGCGTCCGCGCGCTGCTGGTCGGCACCTCGTACATCGACGGCGACGAGGTGGTGGCCGCCGCCCGCCCCACCCTGGACCGGCTCTCCGACGACACCACCGAGACCATCCACCTGGCCCGGCTGGACGGCACCAACGTCGTCTACCTCGCCACCCGCCAGTCCCAGCACTACCTGCGCCCCTTCACCCGCGTCGGCCGCCGCCTGCCCGCCCACTCCACCTCGCTCGGCAAGGCGCTGCTCGCCACGTACACCGACGAGCAGGTACGGGCGCTCCTCCCGGAGAAGCTCGACGCCCTCACCGAGCACACCATCACCGACCGCGAGCAGCTCATCGCGGAACTGCGCCTGGTGCGCGAGCAGGGCTACGCCGTGGACCGCGAGGAGAACACGCTGGGCCTGCGCTGCTTCGGCGTGGCGATCCCGTACCGCACCCCGGCACGGGACGCGGTCAGCTGCTCGGTGCCGGTGGCCCGGCTGACGCCGGGGCACGAACAGCTGATCAAGGACGCGCTGTTCGACGCCCGGGACCGGCTGACGCTGGCGACGCGCCGCCTCTGAGGACGGGCGGGCGGCGCGGACGGGCGGCACAGGCGGACGGGCGGGCGGCGCGGGCGGCCGACGGCACCCACGCCGCCCGTGAGCCTGGCCTACGCTGTGCAGATGTTCGCCGGGATGCCCGTCGCCGTCACCGGCACCACCACGGAGGCCGCACGATGCGGGTGACCTTCCGCCGCTGGGTGCACCTCGTGCTCGGTGGCGCCCTGCTGATGCCGTACTTCCTCCTGGCGACGGTCTTCACGATGCTGTTCGTCCGCGATGTGACAGCGTTCACCGAAGCCCCGTGGCAGTTCGTCGCGTTCGGCGCCGCGCTGCCGCTCGGCGCCCTCAGCGCCCTGCTCTTCCCTGCGCTGCGCACCCTGGAGTCGACCGCGACGCGGTCCCTGTGCGGCCTGACCCCGGCGGTGGCGGCCGAACTCGCCGAGGAGCCCGCCGATTCGTGGGCGGCCCGGCGGCGTACGGCTCTGTGGTTCGTGGCGCACCTGACCGCAGGCGGCATCGTCAGCGGCATGACGCTGGCGGCACCGCCCGCCGCCGTGGTGCTGCTCCTCCTGCCGGTCGCGGACCCGCTGCGGCACGAGGAACAGGGCTGGCCCGCGATGGAGGGCGTCCTCGGCCCGTTGGCCGGGCTCGGGCTGCTCGCCCTGGTGGCGGGCACCTCCTGGCTGGCGGGCACGCTGCTGGCCCGCCTGGCGCCCGTACTGCTGGGCCGTACACCCGCCGACCGGCTGGCCGCCGCCGAACGGCGGGCCGCCGACCTCGCCTCCCGCAACCGGCTCGCCCGCGAACTGCACGACTCCGTGGGACACGCGCTCAGCGCGGTCACCCTCCAGGCGGGCGCGGCCCGCCGGGTGCTGGACTCCGACCCGGAGTTCGCGCGGCAGGCGCTCACCGCCATCGAGGAGACGACCCGTGGCGCGGTCGCCGAACTCGACACCGTACTGGGCCTGTTGCGGGAGGACGGCGACGACCGGTCCATGGCCCCCGCACCGACGCTGGACGATCTGGACGGGCTGTTGGACCGTTCCCGCGCCGCCGGGCTGCGGATCGACGCGGACATCGACGACGGCTGCGGGCGGCTGCCGCCGCTGGTCTCGCGGGAGGCGTACCGGATGGTGCAGGAAGGTCTCAGCAACGCACTGCGGCACGCCGGAGCCGTTCCGGTCCGGCTGCGGATCGCCCTGGAAGCGGACGGGCTGAGGATCATGGTGGAGAATCCGATGGAGAACGCGGTGGGGGGCATGGTGGGGGACACGGTGAAGACCGCGAAGGGCGCGAAGGCGGACGCGGGGAGCGATACGGCCGCGGGCGCATCCCGCCCCGGCGGCGGCCGCGGCCTGCGCGGCATCGCCGAACGCGCACGGCTGCTGGGCGGCGAGGCACGGGCCGCGGGCCAGGACGGCGTGTGGCGGCTGACCGTACGGCTCCCCCTGGGGTCGGACCGATGAGCGGCCCGGACGAGCGGCACACGGACACCCGAACCGACACCACCGATACCGCTGGCACCACCGGCACCACCACACCCCCGCTGCGCATCGTCCTCGCCGACGACGAACGGATGGTGCGTACGGCGCTGCGCGCGATCCTCGGCGCCGAGCCGGACATGGAGGTCGTCGGCGAGGCGGCCACCGGCGCCGAGGCGGTTCCGATGGTCCGCGAACTGCGCCCGGACATCGTGCTGATGGACGTACGGATGCCGGAGATCGACGGCATCCGCGCGACCGAACAGGTGCTGGCGGGCATGGCGGAGCCGCCCCGCATCATCGTGGTGACCACCTTCGAGAACGACGCGTACGTGTACGACGCGCTGCGCGCCGGCGCCAGCGGCTTCCTGCTGAAGCGGTCCGGCGCGGAGGATCTGGTGCAGGCGGTGCGGATGGTGGCACGCAGCGACTCGCTCCTGTTCCCGGCGGCGGTACGGGAACTGGCCGCCCGGTACGCGGGGGCGCGGACCGCGCGGGAAACGGCGCGGGCCCTGCGGGCGCGCCTGTCCGACCGCGAGGCGGACGTACTCCGGCTGATGACCAAGGGCCTGACCAACGCGGAGATCGCGGACCGGCTGACGGTCGGCCCCGCGACGGTCAAGACGCACGTCGCGGGCGTGCTGGCCAAGCTGGGGGTACGGGACCGGACCCAGGCGGTGATCACGGCGTACGAGAGCGGGTTCGTGCGGCCGGGGTGAGGCGGGGCGAGACCGGGGGGCGACGCGAGAGCGGCCGGAGGACGGAGCGAGCGTGGCCGGGGGACGGGGCGGCCGCGGCCGGGATGCGGCGCGAAAAGTCATGACCCCCAGGACCCCCACCACCCACCGCGACCACCCTCGGTAACACCCGATTACGCAGCGCCACTACCACATCTCGCGCGAAATATCCGTCACCCGTTCATCGCAATCCGCAACATCACCGAACGTCACGACCACCCCGCCGCTGACCTGCCAAAACGTAACCGATCATGCGCGACACGCCGACCGGGCGCGGGAGTTCTGACATCGCGTCAACAGGCTCGCGGCGCGCCCGGCCGTTTACCTCGGATGCAGGAGGCGCGGAACTCCCCTCAACTTCCTTTGCGGCGCAGTGGCGTGCCGCGGTCCGCGCTTCGTGGAGGTTCGTCACATGCGTTCCACTCGCGTTCTCACCGGTGCTGCCCTGTCCGTGGCCGCCCTCGGCCTCTCCACCTGCGCGGCCTTCGCCGCCACCGGCAGCATCGAGGTGACGCCCAACCCGGTCCAGGCCGGCAAGACGGTCAACCTCAACAGCAGCGCCTGCGGCAAGAACGGCTCGGCCACCGTCGACGCCAGCACCCTGGGCGCCGGGAAGATCATGCTGTCGTCGAAGGGCCAGACGCACACCGAAAACGTACAGGGCTCGCTGCGGGTTCCGACCAGCACGAAGCCGGGCCACTACGGCATCGGCGGCAAGTGCTCCAACGGCGCGGAGATCTCCGGCACGGTGCGGGTCACCGCCGGCACCACCCCCCACGGCAAGACCAGGACCGGCCTGGGCACCACCAGTGAGAACTCCAACACCACGGAGATCATCGCGGGTGCGGGCGTCCTGCTGGCGGCCGCCGCCGGTGGCGTGTGGATGGTACGCCGCCGTCGCGCGGACGACTCGGCCTGATCCGGTACGCCCGGAGCCTCATCCGGTACGCCCGGAAGCGGGGGCCGCGCTCCCGGCCCGGCCCCCGCCCGTCCGCAGAAGACCCGGAGGCACGACCGCCATGGAACACACCCCCCGCTCCCGCGGCGGCCAAGGCGTCATAGCCCTGCTGACCGCGGGCGCGATGTGTACCGGCATCTGGCTGATCGGCCACGGCGCCCAGGCCCAGGCGCCACCGCCGCAGCCGTCCGCCGACCAGGGGTTCGCCGCCGGCCCGCCGGGCTCCCGGCCGTCCGCGACCCCGGCGCCCCCGCCCCCGCCGATGCCGGCCTCCCGGCCCCTGCGGGTACGCATCCCGTCGATCAGCCTGGACGCGCCGCTGACGGGCCTGGGCCTCGACGACAACGGCGGCCTGGCGACCCCGCCGCAGGAGGACGAGAACCTGGCGGGCTGGTACCAGGACGGCAACACCCCCGGAACCACCGGCACTTCGCTGATCGCGGGACACGTCGACAACCGTTCCGGGCCCGCCGTCTTCTACAACCTCGGCTCCCTGAAGAAGAACCACACGGTGGAGATCGCCCGCGCGGACGGCCGGACCGCCGTCTTCTCCATCGACGCCGTCGAGGTCTACGACGGCGACGACTTCCCGGACAAGAAGGTCTACGACCCGGCCCCCCGCCCCGAACTACGGCTGATCACCTGCGGCGGCGGCTACAACAAGTCCCGGCAGGAATACCTCGGCAACGTGGTCGTCTTCGCCCACCTCACCGGCACGAAACGGGAACCCGCCCCGCGCGGCGACGGCGGCTGAGCCGTACGGCACATACGGCCCATACGTCCCATACGGCACGCATGGCGGGCTGAGCCGTACGGCCGGGGTCATGGCGCAGGCTCTCCGCACGGCCCCTCAGCACAGAGCCTGTCAGCACGGACCCTCAGCACCGAGCCCCTCAGCCCGGAATCCGGTTGCCGCGCCCGTTGAGCGCCATCCGGTTCCAGGTGTGCCGCCGGCCGCGGACCGCCACGGAGTAGGCGTAGAGCAGTTCCGGATCGCACATGCCCGGCAGGAACGCGTCCCCGAAGTGGTGCGCGTCCACGCCGATCTCCTTCGCGGTCAGCGCCAGTTGGGGCACGATGTCTGCGTGCGCGCCCTCCTGGCTCGTGCCGATCGCGCCCATCACCACCGCGCCCGCGTCCTGGACGGCGGCGACCGCCTCGGCGGCCCGCTCCTTGGTGAGGCCGGGCATGGTGCCGGGCAGCGGCAGGACGACGCCGTCGGCGCCCGCGTCCACCAGCGCGGTCAGCCGCCCGGTGGTGATCCGCTCGGGGTGCCCCGCGTGGTGCATCTTGCCGGACCACAGCGCCACGTCGTCGCCGAGGCCCCGGCGCAGTTCGTCGGTGACGCGGGCCAGGCCCTCGAAGCTGCCGCCGGTGCCGGGGTTGGCGGTCAGACAGAGCATCGCGGCGCCCATGTCGACCAGGCGGCGGGCCTGCTCGGGGCCGGCCCGGCGGATCTCCGGTACGTCGCCCGGTTCGAGGTTGACGCCGACCGGGCGGCCCACGTACGAGGCGAGGTCGGCGAAGCTGGTGAACGTGCCCAGGCCGGGCAGGCGTAGCCGCTCCCCGTCCCAGGCCCGTTCGATGAGGTTGAGGATCACGATGTCCGCGCCGAACGCGGAGACCAGCTCGATGTTGTGCACTCCCGCGTCGCCGCCGGGGTGCGGGGAGAGCGCCGCGCGCTCGGCGAAGACCTCGGCGATCATCGTGCGGCCCTCGGCGGCCGCGACCGCCTCGGTCAGCTCCCGGCCCCGCAGCGATGCCAGTTCCTCCCGGTCGAGGTCGAGGATGCGCTGTGTCATGACGTTCCTTCCAGGGTCTGCTCGTGGTCGTGCTCGCGGTCGTGCGCGCGGCACACGCTCGGGTGCACGCGGCGGCGAGCACGGTGACGTCTCCGGTGCGCGGCCCTGGGCCGTACCGCGGGAACCACGGCCGCGCAACGGAACGCGTTGTAGTAGATCACCGTGCGGTGCGGGCCGACCGGAATGGGCGGGACGCCTGTCGGCGCTGTTCAGCGCGGTGCGGCCGGTACGTCGTCCGGCCCGCGCGGTACGTCGGCCGCCCCACTCCGTACGTCGGCCGCCCCACTCCGTACGGCTGCCAGTCCACTCCGTACGGCAGCCAGCCCGCGCCGTACGGCTGCCAGGTCGCTGTTGCCCGCCAGGCCCGCGTGATACAGGCGCAGCTCACCGGCGCCGAGGGCGGCGGCGTGCGCGGCGTCGGCGGCGAGGGTGCCGGGGCTGCCGCCCATGGCGGTGACGACGGTGAGGTTGGCGGCGACGACGGGGGCGGGGGGCGCGTCCGGCGTGGCCGGGCGCGCCCCGGCTTGCGGACGTCCCGCCGCGCGGGCGTGCACGCCCGCGAACGGCGCCAGCGCATCCGTACGGGCAGCATCGTCACCTGCGCACGGGACCACCACCCCGTCGGCGTGCGCAAGGACGTCCGCCGGGTCGACGCCCGCGTTCGCGCCGCAGCGGTGCGGCGCCGGGTCGGCGTGCAGCAGCACGCGAAACCCGTCGCCCGCGGCAGCCCGTACGGCCGCCACGACCTCCCGCTGAAGCGTGCGCGCGGCCCCGTCGCGCCAGCGCCGTACGAGCCCTGACAGCTCGCCCCCCAGCAGCTTCTCGACGGCGCGCCACTCCCCCGCCCGGCCCCCGCCTGCCTCCTCACCGCTGCCGTCCGCCCCCGCCCACACGGGCTCCAGCGCCCGTACGACCGCTCCCCTGACCTCCGCCGCCGCCACCCCCAGCTCCGCGTACCCCGTCTCGCAGACCTCGCAGAAGCACAGCGACATCAGGTACCGGGCGGCGCCGGAGAGCGGCACGCCGCCGGTCTTGTCGTGCGCGTGCAGATGCGTCAGCCCGTACCAGCCGCAGGATTCCAGCTCGGTGCCGCGCGCGCCGGGGCGTGCGGCCGCCTCCGCGGCCAGGTCCCGCAGGTAGGTGCGGACCTCGGGGCGGGCGATGCAGGGCGCCCACGGGTACCGGTCGCCGTAGGCGTTGCGTACGGCGATCGAGGGGTGCTCGGCGCCGAGGCGCGCGTTGTGGGCCAGCACGACCCAGCTGTGCACTTCCAGGCCCGCGTCCGTCAGCGCCCGCGCCGCCTCGCCGAAGGGGTCCGGGCCCGCCACCCAGTCCTGCGTGTACGGGCGCAGGGCGCGGCCCGCCCAGCGTTCGGTGTCGTGCGGGTACAGGACGGCCGCGTGCCGGGCGGTGACGACGCGGTGGCGGGGGTGGCGCGGGGTCAGCGCCCGTGTGGAGTGGTAGGCGGCGGCCAGGGTGACCTGCTGGACGCCGAGGTCCGCGACGCGGCGGGCCGCCTCCGGGTCGCCCGCCACGTCCCACGGGTACAGGAACGCGGCGGCGCGCATCACCGGCCGCCCGCCGGGGCGCCGACCAGCGCCAGGCCCTGTTCGATCAGCGCGGCCAGCGCCTCGACGTGCTCCGGAGCCGGTTCGCTGAGCGGCGGCCGGACCGGCCCGACGTCCGTCCCGCGCAGCCGTACCCCCGCCTTGACCAGTGAGACCGCATAGCCGCGGCCCTGGTTGCGCAGCTCGACCAGCGGCCGGTAGAAGCCGTCCAGCAGCCGGGTGACCACCTCGTCGTCGCCGTCGGCGAGGGCCCGGTGGAAGGCGGTGGCGATCTCCGGGGCGAAGGCGAAGACGGCGGACGAGTACCGGCGGACGCCGAGGCCGCGGTAGGCGAGGCCGGTGAGTTCGGCGGTCGGCAGCCCGTTGAAGTACAGGAATTCCCGCTCCGGCGCCTCGGTCCGCACGGCGCTGATGGTCCGTTGCAGCAGGTCGAGGTCGCCGAGGCCATCCTTGAGGCCGATGATGCCGGGGGTGCGCGCGAGGGCGACGACGGTGTCCGGGGTGAAGACGGCGTTGTCGCGCTGGTAGACGATGACGGGCAGGGAGGTGGCGGCGGCCAGGTCGGTGTAGTGGCGCAGCAGGCCCGCCTGGTCGGCGGCGACGAGGTACGGCGGCATGGCCAGCAGCCCGTCGGCGCCCGCTTCCTCGGCGAGCCGGGCGTAGCGCGCGGCGAGCGCCGTGCCGTACCCGGCGCCGGCCAGCACCGGGACCCGCCCGGCCGTTTCCTGGACGGCGGCGGCCACGCAGTCCCGGAACTCCTCGGGGGTCAGCGCGTGGAACTCGCCCGTACCGCAGCAGGCGAAGACGGCGGCCGCGCCCGCGTCGACGCCGGCGCGTACGTGGGCGCGGAAGGCGGTCGGGTCCAGGGCGCCGTCGGGGCCGTAGGCGGTCACCGGGAAGAACAGCAGTCCGTCGAGGCGCTCGGCGAGCGGCGGGGCTGAGGTCACGGGCTCTCCCTGACATGCTCGTGCAGGAGGCGCGCACGTCACGGCGCCACCGCTGCGCGTACACGTCCCTGACTGGTGTCCATACTCATGAACGTATGCACGCTAGGGCAGCGCTCCCTGGCCGGTCAAGGGCCGGAAACTCCCGCCGGACACCCGAAAATCCCGCCCCGCAAGCGGATTTGGCCGGTCCGTCAAGCATCTTGACCCTGTCCGGCGCGCCTTCCTACGGTGACTTCGCCCGTCCACTTACCTGAACGTCCACTTACCTGAACGCCATCCGCGGATGAAGCCGTACGACCGAGCCCGCCCGGAGGAGCCCCCATGCCCGTACCCCGCACCGTCCTGCTGACCGGCGCCGCCGGAGGCCTCGGCACCCTGATGCGCGACCTGCTGCCCCCGTACGGCTACCGCCTCCGCCTCCTCGACCAGCGGACCATCGAGGACGAACCGGAGGCCGTTACCGCCGACCTGGCCGACAAGGAAGCCCTGCGCGAAGCGGTACGCGGCGTGGACGCGATCGTCCACCTCGCCGGAATCTCCCTCGAAGCCCCCTTCGAGAAGATCCTGCGCGCCAACATCGAAGGCACCTACAACCTCTACGAGGCGGCACGCGAGGCGGGCGTGCGCCGCGTCGTCTTCGCCTCCTCCAACCACGCCGTCGGCTTCACCCCGCGCCCGGCCGACGGCTCCGGCGCGATCCCGGTGGACGCCCCGCGCCGCCCCGACACGTACTACGGACTCTCCAAGGGCTTCGGCGAGGATCTCGCCTCCCTCTACTGGGACGTGCACGGGATCGAGACGGTCTCCGTCCGCATCGGCTCCTGCTTCCCCCGGCCCACCACCGTCCGGATGCTGTCGATCTGGCTGAGCCCGCCCGACTGCGCACGCCTGCTGCACGCCGCGCTCACCGCCGAAGGCGTCGGCCACACCGTGGTCTACGGCTCCTCCGCCAACACCCGCCTCTGGTGGGACCTGACCACGGCCCGCTCGCTCGGCTACGCGCCGCAGGACGACTCCGAGCCGTACGCCGCCGAACTCGTCGGCGCCCACGGCGCGCTCGACCCCGAAAATCCCGAACACGCGCACCTCGGCGGCGCCTTCTGCGTGGACCCGCCCATCTGGCCGTACTGAGCGGCCGTGGCCTCGGCCACGCCGGGCCGGCCGACGCAACCCTCACCCGCCTCACGGCGTCCTTGTGTGCGTATCAATCATTTGCGCAACCGTGCAGGAACGAGGAACGCACCATGGGTATCGTCAGCTGGCTCGTACTGGGACTGATCGCAGGCGTCATCGCCAAGGTCCTGCTGCCCGGACGGGACCCGGGCGGGCTCGTCGGCACCACCCTCATCGGCATCGTCGGCTCCTTCATCGGCGGCTGGCTCTCCACGAAGATCCTGGACAAGCCGATCCCGAAGGACTTCTTCGACCCGTCGATGTGGATCGCCGCCATCGCCGGCTCCCTGGTCCTGCTCATCGCCTACCGCCTGCTGTTCGGCAACAGCCGCGAGCGCCGCTGAGGGCCCGCGGGGCAGCCGCCCCGACCGGCCCTCGGTAATGGAACCGCAAAGGAAGGCCACTCGTTATCCCCGGCATGACCGCTATGACTCCTGGCTCGAACCTCCCACTCACCGCTTCGCGGGTGGCGGTGGACGTCACCGCGCCCGTGCGGCTCGATGTGTCGGGCCTGCTGCTCACCGCCGACGGCAAGGTGCGTTCCGACGACGACTTCGTGTTCTACAACCAGCCGGCCGGTCCGGGCGTGACCCACACGTCCGGCGCGAGCGGCGCGGGCGACACGATCACGGTGGACACCGCGGCGGTGCCCGCCGGCATCGAGAAGATCGTCGTGACCGCCAGCCTGGACGCGCCCGGCGCCACCTTCGCCGGCACCGAACCGACCGGCACGGTCCGCAGCGCCGACGACGGCAGCGTCATCGCCTCCTTCACCCCGCCCCAGCTCGGCGCGGAGACCGCCCTCGTGGTCGTCGAGATCTACCGGCGCAACGGCGCCTGGAAGGTCCGCGCGGTCGGCCAGGGCTATGCGAACGGACTGGCCGGCATCGCCACGGACTTCGGCGTCAGCGTCGAAGAACCCGCCGCACCCGCCGCACAGGCGCCCCCGGCCCCTCCGGCCGCGGCCCCAGCCGCGCCTCCCGCCCCGGCCGCGCCTCCCGCCGCCCAGTGGGGCCCGCCTACGGGCGCCCCCGCGCCCATGGCCCCGCCGCCCGCCGCACCCCCTGCCGCCCCGGCGCCCGCGCCCGGCACCGGCAAGATCAACCTCGACAAGGGCCGCGTCAGCCTCCAGAAGAACCAGACCGTCTCCCTGGTCAAGGGCGGCCGGCCGCTCCTGTCCTCGGTCCGCATGGGCCTCGGCTGGGAGCCCGCCTACCGCGGCAAGGACATCGACCTGGACGCGTCCGTGATCGCCTACGGCCCGGACCGCAAAAAGGTCGACAACTGCTTCTTCGGCAAGCTCCAGATCCTCAACGGCGCCATCCAGCACTCCGGCGACAACCTCACCGGCGAGGGCGCGGGCGACGACGAGGCCATCACCGTCCACCTCGGCGGCATCCCCCCGCAGGTCACCGGCCTGGTCTTCACGGTGAACTCCTTCTCCGGCCAGAAGTTCTCCGACGTCGCCAAGGCCTACTGCCGCCTGATCGACGCCCAGACCGGCGAGGAACTGGTCCGCTTCGACCTCACCCAGTCCGAACCGCGCACCGGCGTCATGATGGCCAAACTCATCCGCCAGTTCTCCGGCGAATGGGAAATGACCGCCATGGGCGAATTCGTCGACTCCCGCACCGTCCGCGGCATGGTCAAGCCGGGCGGCGCGGCGCTCTGACCATTCCGACTCCCCCAGGGGCGGCCCCGCGCACGCGGGTGCCGCCCCTGGGGCGTTTCTTCCGCTGACGGTCACATCCCCGTACGGGGTGTGCCCGAGATACGTGCCATTGCGCGAGCAGGACCTGACCGCTGCCGGCCCCGGCCAAGCTGCTTGAGCACCGAAGGACTCCGCCTTGCCCGCGCCACAGCCGGTTTCTCGAATAGCTACAACAGACGGACATGCAGCTGAGAGTGACGAGCCATCAGGATCTGTCAGGGTAAAGACCTGTCGGGGTAGAGACCTGTCGGGGTAAAGGGGAACGCCTCACCCGTGGAAACGTGATCGGGGCGATCCGCTGTCGCAACGAATGCGCTGATTACCGCGACAGCGGAGCGGGCCACCGAGCAGGACGGATGGGCACAGGCGCCGGGGATTCGGGCATCGGCACTCGGCACTCGGCACTCGGCACTCGGCACTCGGCACTCGGCACTCGGCACTCGGCGACAAGTGTTCCCGTGAACTTGGGCGAACGCGCACCGGTTTCTCGGTATTGGGGACACGGATTCGAGGCTGTCAGCCGTTGGCCGGCCGAGATGCACCGAGGGGGGAACGGTGCCGATCCACGATCCCCTCGACGATTCTCATCAGGCGGTCCCCCGCCTGATCGATGCTTCCGTTCTGCGTGCTGACCTGCGCGCCTTCGAGTACGAAGGTGATCTCGGCGGCGGCCTGCTCGGGGTCGGGCAGCCCGGCCTCGGCGCACATGCCCACCAGCCTGCGGGTCTGGTGGGCCTTGTGCTTCTCGATCACTTGCCGTGCGGGATGGGAGCGGTCGGGCAATTCGGCGAGGGAGTTGATGAACGGGCAGCCCCGGTGCGAGGTAGCCGGCAATCCCTCGGCGATGAAGCGGGCCAAGCCCATGATCTGCTCCCTGGGCCGGCCGGGGTATTCCATCTGGACCCGGTCGAAGGCCGCCTGGTAGTCGGCGGCGACGATCCGCATCCACTCCGCGACCAGCGCGTCCTTGGTTTCGAAGTGCCGGTAGATCGCCATTTTGGTGGTCGCGGCCTTCTCGGCGATCGCCTGGACGCCCACTCGCCGGATTCCCTCGTTCTGGAAGAGCTCTTCCGCCGCGTCGAGGATGCGCTCACGAGGCGGCAGCTTCGCCACTCTGCTCGGCCTTCTGGTGGTCGATGCCATGACTGCTCCGTGACGTCCGGTCGGGTGCGGGACCCCTTACCTCATTGCCCTTACGGTACCAGTCCGCTCCATACGATACCGTTGGGTATCGTCAGAGACTCAGCAGTATCGCTCTTTCCGCTAGGAGATGAGAGTGAGAGTTACCGAGTACGTCAACTTCGACGCAGTCGGGCTCGCGGAGCTGGTGGCCAAAGGCGAGGTGCCCCCCGCCGAGCTGCAAGCAGCCGCACGCGAGGCCGCGCACGCGGTCAATCCGCGGATCAACGCCATCGTGGAGACATGGCCGACCGACGACGAGCCCAACCCCGGCAGCACACCGCTGGCCGGGGTCCCTTTCCTGATCAAGGACATCGGAGTCGCCATGGCCGGGCGGCGCATGGAGCTGGGCAGCCGACTTGCGGCCGGCGGCGTCGCGCGCGCCGACTCCTCCCTGATGCTGCGCTTGCGTCGCGCCGGCCTCGTGACGTTCGGGCGTACCGCGACACCAGAGATGGCTTACGGCATCACGACGGAACCAGTGCTGTACGGCGCGACCCGCAACCCGTGGAACCTTGAGCGGAGTGCGGGCGGATCCAGCGGGGGCGCGGGCGCGGCTGTAGCGGCCGGAGTGGTCCCGATCGCACACGGCACCGACGCCGCCGGCTCGCTCCGTATCCCCGCCGCCTATAACGGCCTCTTCGGGCTGAAGCCCACCCGTGGCCGGGTCTCCATGGGCCCCGACTTCGACGAGCTCTTCAGCGGCCTGGCCGTGCACGGCAGCGTCAGCCGCACGGTACGCGACAGTGCGGCCCTGCTCGACCAGATCCGCGGCCCGGAACCGGGTGACCCCTACTTCGCCCAGCAGCCGTCCCGGCCGTACACGGAGGAAGTCACCCGCCACCCGGGCCTGCTGCGGATCGGTGTCCTCACCCAGGCATGGGGCGGACGCCGCACCACCACGCCGGTGGCCGACGCCCTCTCTCGCACCGTCCGTCTGCTCGAATCCCTCGGCCACCGGGTGGAGGAGGCCGAGGTCGGCCTCGGAGCCGACTGGGAGGAGTACGTCCTGGCCAACGCTCACCTGTTCACGGCGAACCTCGCGGCCTCGCTCGACGAACTGGCTGCCGCCTTCGACCGGCCCATCGATTCCTCCACCCTCGAACCGGCGACCCTGGCCGGCTACCACTACGGGCAGCGGATCAGCGGCGCCCAGTTCGTCACCGCTCTCACGATCCGCAACCGGGTCGCCCGCAGCCTGGCACGGCACTTCGACACCTACGACATATTGCTCACCCCGACCGTGCCGGAGCTTCCCGCGCCCCTGGGCGCCGATACCGAGAGCGCGCAGACGCTGGACGGCCTCGGCTGGATCGACCGCGTCTTCGACCGCTCGCCGTTCACCATGCCTTTCAACATGACCGGCACACCCGCCATGTCCGTGCCGGTGACGGCGGACGCCGAGACGGGACTTCCGATCGGTATGCAGTTCGCCGCCGGATACGGCCGCGAAAGCCGCCTCTTCCGCCTCGCCGGCCAGCTCGAACAGGCAAGCCCGTGGACGGGCCGAATTCCCCCGGTGTGGGCAGGGAATCGCACGGGCCACTGAGGAGCGTTCCTGGAGCCGGGAGCCCACGAGCCATGCGCTGAGCAAGCGGAAGAAACACCTCGCGCATGAGAGGCATCAGGCAAGGCCTGCATACGCCACCGTCCACCCCGGCTCCAGCGAACAGGCGACCCGATAAGCCAACTCCTCGCCCCTGCCTTCCAACTCGATACGCCGAGCGTCATTCCCTTCTTCGTCGCGCTCCGCCACGTAACGATTCATCGTGACTCCAGAGTCCAGTGCAGGCGTGAGCACCCCCAGCACACGAACATCGCCGTGCCGTGCCGCGCGTCCCAGTAGCGCACGACCCACTCCGGCCCCAGGCGCCGCGCCACGGCATGGTCAAACCGGGCGGCGCGGCGCTCTGACCGCCTGCCTTCCCTCAGGGGCGGCCCCGCGCGTGCGGGTGCCGCCCCTGAGGCGTCTTTCCCGCTTCTCATCGCACCGCGCACACAGCCCGATGTCGGCCCCACCCCCACTGGCCGCGTGCACGGTACCGATGACGGTCACGTTCCGTACGGCACCACAGTCCGCACACCCGATCACAGCACGCCCTCCACGGCAATAACCGCCGCCCGCAAGGCCACCGCACTCGTGACCAGCGCCCCCACCTCCGGCCGCACCCGCCACCACAGCCGCTCACTGCACAT
Source organism: Streptomyces sp. CB02923 (assembly GCF_001905005.1). Taxonomy (GTDB): domain Bacteria; phylum Actinomycetota; class Actinomycetes; order Streptomycetales; family Streptomycetaceae; genus Streptomyces. The sequence goes on from NZ_LWKZ01000002.1 coordinate 105,267, forward strand.
CTCCAGCCCCGGCACATACAGGGCCGCACCCACCCCCGCATCCCCCCACAACGGCAGCCGCCCCCCACCGGCCGTACCGGCAGGCACCATCCAGCACATCCCGGCCGGACGCCGGTGGTCCTCGATGACCGCCCCGGACCTGCCACCCAGCTGATCCAAGACCCGCTTCCCCGTCGGCAGCCCCAGCCACACCACATCCACCCCGAGCGCGGCCACGTCGCGCACCACTCGCAGCCCCGCTCCACGGGGAATCCAGTCGGGGAGGGAGACGGAGGCGCTGCTCTTCGCGGAAATCGTCATGCTGCCAAGAACACCGCTTCCACCACTCTCGTACGAGGCAGCACGAGAGGCAATCCTTCAGGACATTTGCCAGGACATTCACGTCCCGGCCATCACTCCGCGCCCTTACTCTGGGCCGAGACGCAGCACGCGGAGGTACGCCATGCCGGCCCCACCGGGGAACCCGCTTCTGGTCAGGGCCCGTATCAGGGCCGGCCTGCACACCCAGGATGACTTCGTCATCGCGTTCCAGGACAAGGCATTCGAGCTGGGCACCGACGCGACGGTGACGGTACGCCAAGTACGACGGTGGGAATCCTTGGCGCCGGGATGGCCCCACCCCACAGCACGGACCGTACTCACAGCTCTCTTCGGATGCCCGCCCGAGGCTCTCGGTTTCCGGCGCCGCGTCCGGCCTCTGCCCCTTGAGGCGAATGGCGCTTCCGCACGTCCCCAGGACGAAGGAGAGATGCTGCGGCGGACTTTCGTGTCCCACTCTCTTGCCGTGGTCGGCTCAGCAGCGATCCCCGCCGGCCCCGACGATGTGCTTCACGTCCTCGGTGCCGATCCACTGGACGGCATCCGGGACGTTCTCACCGGCACGGTAGGTGCACAGGAACCGGGCACCATCGAGTCACTGCGCCGGGACATCGCGGAAGCCAAGCGGCTCGTTCAAGCATGTGGCTACGCGCGGCTCGCACGGCAATTGCCCGCTCTCCTCGCCCGGTTCGAGTGCCCCGGGTCCGCACGGCCCGAGCAGCGCGCCATGGACCTGCTTGCGGTCCATGGCTATCACGTGGCAGCAACCCTGCTCCTCAAGTACGACGACGCGGCTTCGGCCTGGATCGCGGCCGAAAAGGCAGCGACAGCCGCCCGGCGGACCGAGGCCCCGGCGGCCATCGCCTCGGCATACCGGATCCTGACCCATGCTGTCGCCGGTGTCGGCCACCGAAGGCAGGCGGTGCGCGTGGCGGTAACAGGTGTCGACCATCTCAGTGGGCGGGTGTCCAGATCAGCCCCCGACAACGTCGCGGTCTTCGGCGCGCTGCTGCTACGCGGAGCATGGGCCGCCGCGCTGGACGAGGACCGGGACGCGGCAGCGGAGTTGCTCGACGAAGCTGAACGAACCTCAGCGCTGCTGCAAGAGGCGACGAACCGTCAGTGGACCGCGTTCGGAGCGAACAACGTAGCGCTGCACCGAATGTCGATCGCTCTCGCACTCGGCGACGCAGGCCACGCCCTGCAAGCGGCCAAGACCGTCGTTCCTGCCCAGCTCGCCGTGGCCGAGAGGCAGGCCACGTACTGGTCGGACGTAGCTCGCGCTCTGCACATCTGCGGCCGTACGGAAGCGGCGGCCCGTGCGCTGCTGGCCGCGGAGAAAGCCGCTCCGGAGGAGGTACGGTCCCGTTCTGTGACGCGCGCACTGATCAGAGAATTGCTGCAACGTGACCGCGCTGGACGCGCTCCCTGGCTCCGCGCGCTGGCGAACCGGGCACAGGTACCGGTATGAGCACACCGCGAGTGCTCTACATCATCGCCTGCGCCGCCGGCCCCGCGTCCCAACTCGTCCGCCTGGTCGAAGCCGCCGTAGCCGACGGCTGGGAAGTGTGCGTCATCGCCACGCCCGCGGCCGAGGCAGGCGCGTTCATCGACGTACCCGCGGTGGAGGCCGCCTCCGGCCGGCCCGTGCGGAGTGACTGGCGTCGAGCGGGCGAGGCGAAGCGCAATCCACCGCCCGATGCCGTGATCGTCGCGCCCATGACGATGAACTCCGTGAACAAGTGGGCCGCGGGCATCGCCGACACGTACGCGCTCGGTCTGCTCACCGAGGCGGTGGGGCTCGGGCTGCCGGTGGTCGCGCTGCCGTTCTGGTCGACGGCGCTGGACGCGCACCCGGCCACCCGGCGGTCGGTGCGGGTGCTGTGTGACCTGGGCGTGCGTGTGCTGTACGGGCCGGGCTCCTGGGAGCCGCACGCGCCCGGCACCGGTGGTGATCAGTTGGACAGGTATCCGTGGCGGCTGGCGCTGGAGACGGTCGAGGAGTTGGCCGGGAGCGGTCCGTGAGGCGCTCCCCGCTCCCGCTCCGGCGACCCTCTCACGCTCCGGCCGCCCGCCCCGCTATCCCGCCACCCCCACCACCCTCGCCAACCGCTCATAGGACTCCATCAGCCCCACCCGGTCATACGTGCTGGTAGTCACCAGGAATTCGTCGGCGGCGGTTTCGGTGAGGAGGGTGTCGAGTTGGGCAGCCACCTCCGGCTCGGTGCCGTGGATGTGGCCGGTGAGGGCGGATTCGTACAGGTCGCGTTGTTTCGGGGGCAGGGAGGGTTCGCGGGCGGAGATTGACTCGGCTGGTTCCAGGGGCGGGAAGACGCCGTGGGTGCGGGAGTAGGCCATCGACCAGGCTTCGGGGAGCAGGAGGGCGCGGGCCCGGTCGCGGGTTTCGGCCACGGCGACGGTGCCGGAGACGATGACGTACGGGTGGGGCCAGAGCGGGGAGGGTGCGAAGGTGGAGCGGTAGCGGTCGATGGCGGCCCGCATCGCGTCGCGGCCGCGCAGGTCGGCGATGACCAGGGCCAGGCCCGCGCGGGCGGCGATGTCCGCGCCCGCGCCGGTGGCCAGGACGAACGCGGGGACGTGCAGGCCCTCCGCCGGGCGGGCGTGCACCTGGGGGTGGGGGCGCGGGCCGTCGGTGAAGTAGGCGGTCAGTTCGGCGAGTTGGGCGGCGAAGGATTCGGCGGCGTCCTTGTCGGTGCCCAGGGCGCGGCGGATGCCGTCGGTGAAGCCGACGGACCGGCCGAGGCCCATGTCGATGCGGCCGGGGAAGAGGGACGCGAGGACGCCGAACTGTTCGGCGATGACCAGCGGGCGGTGGTTGGGCAGCATGACGCCGCCCGTGCCGACCCGGATGCGGGAGGTGGCGGAGGCCACCGCAGCGGCGAGCACGGTCGGTGCCGACCCGGCGACGCCCGGCACGCTGTGGTGCTCGGAGACCCAGAAGCGGTGGTAGCCGAGTGCTTCGGCGTGCCGCGCGAGGTCCACCGTGTCGCGGAGTGCCTCGGCCTCCGGGTGGCCCTGGCGGGTGCGGGAGCGGTCGAGGAGGGAGAAGGGGGTGGTGCGGAGGCGGTCGGCCCGGTCGCCGGAGGCGCTGGACGGGTTTCCGGGCCCGGCCGCCGTCGTCTCGGGTGTCTGTGTCGTCGTGCTGCTCCGCGTGCTCACCCTCGGTACAACGTGCGCGTTCCGGTCGGGATTCCTGGAGGGGCGCGCCGATCACCGAACGTACCTGGCACACGGCCCGCCCCATACGCCCCGTCGCCCGGGGCACGCCCCGTCCGCCCCTACGACCGCGCAGCGGTCACCGCTGCCGCCGCCAGGGCCCCGTGATCGCCAGCATGATCCCCGGTTCCTGGATGTTGGCGAACAGGGTGCGGCCGTCGGGAGAGAAGACCGGGCCGGTGAATTCGCTGTACGCGGGGTCGTCGGCGGTGCCGGTGTTCAGTTCGTTGCGGGCGATCGGGTACGTACGGCCGTCGTCCGTGGCGCCGAAGAGGTGCTGGACGCCTTCGCCGTCCTCGGCGATGATCAGGCCGCCGTACGGGGAGACGGTGATGTTGTCGGGGCCGTCGAAGGCGCCGTCCTCGCCGGGGTCGGGGTTGACGCCGAGCAGGACCTTGAGGGTCAGGGTGCGGCGGCGCGGGTCGTAGAACCAGACCTGGCCGTCGTGGCGGACCGGGCTCTCCTCGCGGGCGAAGGAGGAGACGAGGTAGGCGCCGCCGTCGGCCCACCACATGCCTTCCAGCTTGCGGGCGCGGGTGACGTCCTGGTCGCCGAACTGTTTGCGTACGGGGGTGGTGCGCGCGTCGCGGTCGGGGACCTCGGCCCAGTCGACGCCGTACACCGTGCCGGGCCTGGTCGCGCGGGAGAGGTCGTCGACGAACCGGCCGCCGGAGTCGTAGCAGCGGGGCGCGGCCAGTGTGCCCGCGTCGTCGGCGAGCGTGCGCAGCCGACCGCGGCCGTGCCGGAAGCCGTGTGGCGGGGTCCAGCGGTAGAAGAGGCCGTTGGGGCGGTCGGCGTCCTCGGTGAGGTAGAGGTGGCCGCGCTTGGGGTCGACGACGACCGCTTCGTGGGCGTACCGGCCCAGGGCCTTGACGGGGCGGGGGTCGCGGGCGGCGCGGATGTCGTGGGGGTCGACTTCGAAGACGTAGCCGTGGTCCTTGGTCATACCGTTCTGGCCGGCCTTGTCCTCGGTCTCCTCGCAGGTCAGCCAGGTGCCCCAGGGGGTGCGGCCGCCCGCGCAGTTGGTGGAGGTGCCCGCGATGCCGACGCGTTCGGTGACGTGCGTGCCGTCCCGGGAGACCTCGACGACGGTGCAGCCGCCGGCCGCCGCCGGGTCGTAGACGAGGCCGTCGGCGAGCGGTACCGGGTGCGGCCACTTCGCACGCGGGCCCTTCAGCTCGTGGTTGTTGACGAGGAGGGTGGTGCCGCGCGGGCCCTCGAAGGCGGCGGTGCCGTCGTGGTGGGAGGGGGTGGATTCGCCGCTCTCCAGCTTGGTGACGCCGGTCCGGGTGATGATCCGGTACGTGAATCCGGCGGGCAGGGCCAGGAGGCCCGCCGGGTCCGGGATCAGGGGCCCGTATCCCGGTCCGCGCCCGCGTGCGCCGGCGGCCGGGGCGGGCGCGTCCGCTTCCGGGACCTCCTGTCCGATGGCGCCGGGCGCGGTGGCCAGGACACCCACACTGCCGGTCAGTGCGACGCCGGCACCGGCGACGGCGGAGCGTTTGGCGAAATCTCTGCGGGTGAGCGGCATGTCATCTCCTGGACGGCGGGTTCGATGTGCCCTGTCCCGGGCGTGCCCGTACGGTTCCGCCCTCCGGCGGACGACGGCACGGTACGGACGCGCCCCTGCGCCGCACACCCTCGCGCGCCGCGGCGAACAGCGGTTGAACCCCGCACAACGCCGCGATGTCGGGAAGCGATTCTCCCCGGCCCGGAAAACCATGGCAAACAAGGTCATCAGCCGCATCTGCGCAGTAAGCGCAAGATTTATCGCGTACCTCCTTGACCGCCGCCCGGCACGGCAATAGACAGTCCCTACCTGCATCACCCGTAGGGAGTGCGGAGGACCCGCGGCTGCACGGAGTTGCCCGGGGAGCAGTCCGTGCCGGGTTTCCCGCCCTCCCCTGAGAGCCCGCCGCCGTGGGCGGCCCGGGCTCGTGAAGCGAACGCGGTCCCGCCCGCAGCCGTACGCGCCCGTACGCAGGAGCACTCCCGCTCACAGGAGCGCTCCCGCTCGAACGGTCCGGGCGCACGGCTGAGAGCCGCGCGGGACGCCCACCGGGGAAGAGGTGGTCTGGTGTGAACCAGCCCGAGATGATGCGCGGACCCACCGGCGGTCAGGTCAGTGACACCTCCCGCCAACAGGCACTTTCCGACTTCATGCACCCGCAGAACCCGACCGCGAACGTCGTCGGCTTCGGGCACGGCGTGAAGTGGACCAACGGCGAGCCCACGGGCGAGGAAGCCGTCCTGGTCTTCGTCACGCAGAAGCTGCCGGAGTCGATGCTCCCCGAACGGGACGTGATCCCGCGGGAGATGGACGACGGTACCCCGACCGACGTCCTGGCCGTGGGCCACATCTCCGCGCAGGCCCAGCAGCGCGTACCGGGCGGGCAGAGCCGGTCGATGATGGGGCAGGAGCAGAGCCTCGGCGGCAACGGCGGCCGGATGAGCGCGCTCGCCCAGCCGCTGCTCGAAGAGCTGAGCCAGCTCGGCAGCGCCCTGGAGCCGCAACTCCTCAAGCGCCGGATGCGCCCCTGCCCGGCCGGCTTCTCCGTCGGCAACGTGCAGGTCACCGCGGGCACGCTGGGCAGCGTGGTGTACGACTTCCTGCCCGGCGCGCAGACCAACCCGCCGGCGCCCGGCCTCGGCGTACCCGGCAAGTTCTACATCCTGAGCAACAACCACGTCCTGGCGGACTCCAACCGGGCGCCGCTGGGCAGCTCCGTGCTGCAGCCGGGCAAGTTCGACGGCGGTACGGACCCCGCGGACCGGATCGGCACGCTGGACCGCTTCATCTCGATCCAGTTCGCTCCGCAGATCCCGCTGACCCAGCACAACAACGTGGTGGACGCGGCGCTGGCGAAGGTCGAGTTCGAGGACGCCACCCGGCAGCAGTACTTCAGCGGCGCGCCGCGCGCGTGGCGCCGCAAGTCGGCGGTGGCGGTGGGCGACCTGGTCAAGAAGACCGGCCGGACCACCAACATCAGCTTCGGGCGGATCGTCTCCACCGACGCGACGGTCGACGTCAACTACGGCACGGCCGGCACGGCGCGCTTCAAGGACCAGATCATGACCACGAACATCTCGGCGGGCGGCGACTCCGGTTCGCTGGTCACCTCGCTGGACAACGTCGCGGTCGGTCTGCTCTTCGCGGGCTCCTCGACGGTCACCATCGTCAACCACATCGAGACCGTCCGCACGCTGCTGCGCGTCGAGGTCGCCGAGCAGCTGGCCTGACCCACCGAGCCTGAGGGAGAGCCATGACAAGCGCAGCGCAGAAGAAGAAGGGGCCGGGCCACGAGCACCAGTTCGTCAATGCCCAGGGCTCCGAGGTCAAGACCCGTGACGAGGCGTTCGCCGTACAGCGCGACGTCTCCGCCGAGGCCCTTCAGGTCACCCAGAAGATGGCGCTGCACAACCAGGCGCTCACCTTCGACATGGAGGTCAACTACAACCCGAACACCAACGTGATCACGGGCGGCCGGATCACCTCCGGCATCTGCGGCGCCCCGTGGGACATCACCGGCGGCTCGATCGGCTCCTCGCTGCGGATCGACGCCAAGCGTCCGGGGACCGGCGGCAACTGCGCCACGACGGTCACCATCATCGGCCAGTTCCAGGTCCCGCTGTCCTACCGCGGCACCTACGGGTTCAACGGCCAGTCCACGTCGTTCAACCACACGACGCAGCTGGTGTGCTGACGGCGCACCGCCGCGGAACACGCCGGCGGGCGGCGGGAGCACCGAAGTGCTCCGGCCGCCCGCCGGTCACGTGGAGCGGGGACGTCCGGTGCGCGAGCCCGCACGCCCGGCGTGCGAGCGCGCGCGTCCAGTACGCACGTACGGACACCCGGCGCCCATGTACGGACACCCGGCGCGCACGCCCGCGCGTCCCCTACGCGAGCGCTCAGCTCCCCTGCCGCGACCGCGCCTTGAAGGCGGCCTTACGGGCCTCCTTCGCGGCCTTCTTGTCCGGGTGGAGGCGGCCCATGGCCTCCAGTACGTCGGCGGCCGCCGGGTGGTCCACCCGCCAGGCCGCGTCGAAGAAGCCGTTGTGCTGGCCGACCACGCCCTCGACGAGGCCGCGCAGCTCGGCCGCGCTCTCCTCGTCGGCCTCGGCGGCGCCGAGCTGCGCGGCGATGGTGTCCACGGTCAGCCAGAAGATCATGTCCTGGGTCGGCTCGGGGATGTCGGCGGCGCCGTGCTCGGCGAGCCACACCCGGGCCAGACCGCCCAGCTCCCGGTCGTCGAGCACCTCGCGCAGCGCGGGCTCGGCCTCCGGCCCGGCCAGCGACAGCGTCTGCTGGCAGGCCAGCCGGCGCAGCGGACCGCTCTCGTCGTTGCCGCGGGCGGCGGAGAGCAGGTCACGGGCGGCGTCGGCGGGCGCGCGGGCGGCGAGCCACTGCTCGGACTCGGCCTGTGCCAGGGGCTCCGGGTAGCCGGGCAGGGCGTCCAGGAGGACGTCGGCGCCCTTGTCGGTGAGGTCGCCGACGGCCGGGGCGTCGACGCCCGCGTCCAGCATCCGGGTGCGTACGGCGTAGATGCCCAGCGGGGTGAGGCGGACCATCCCGTAGCGGGAGACGTCCTCGTCCTTCAGGGGCTCGGCGGCCCGGACCGTCGCGCCGTCCTCGTCCAGCTCCTCGATGAGCGCCTCGTCCACCGGCTGGTAGGCGACCAGTCCGATCGGCTCCAGCACCCGGAACTGGTCGTCGAGCCGCATCATCGCCTCGGAGACCTCTTCGAGGATGTCGTCGGTCGGCTCGTCCATGTCGTCCGGCACGATCATGGAGGCGGCGAGCGCGGGCAGCGGCACGGCCTGCCCGGGGTCGTCGTTCAGGGCGGTGAGCAGGTAGAGGTTGCCGAGGATGCCGTCCAGCAGCTCGGCCTCCTCCTCCGGGTTCCAGTCGATCGCGTCCAGGTCCAGTTCGCCGCCCTCGGCGATCTGGTCGGCGATGTCGGAGAGGTCGGGCGCCACGGCGTCGGCCAGTACGGTCTCCATGCCGCCGAGCCAGATGTCGAGGATGTCCTGCGGGCTGCCGGAGGTCAGCAGCGGCAGCTCCTCGCCGGGGGCGGCGGTGCCGGCCTGGGCGTCGTCGGGCCGGTCGGCGCCCTCTTCGGCGGTCTCCTCGCTCTCGTCGATCTCCACCAGGCCGGTGTCGACCGCGAGCTGCCAGGCCTCGGCGACGTACGCGTCGGCGTCCTCGTCCCCGGCCAGGCCGAGGTGCTCGACGGCGGTGGCCACCTGCTCCTGGAGGAGCTCGCCGCCGACTCCGACGGGGACGCCGGGCTCGGCCCAGCGGGCCAGCTGCGCGGCCCGTGCGAAGAGCGGTGCGCTCAGCGCGTCCCGCGCCAGCTCCGCGTCGGAGTGCAGCCGCACCGGCGGCAGGGTCGGGCGGTCTGCGGACATCTCGGGTTCAGCTCCTCGTGCGGACTACGGCTCGTGCGAAGGCCCAGCGTAGACGGAATTCCGTGCATCTCGGGCGGTTCACCTTGGTTTCCGTTCCCGTACACCCGGCGAGCCTTGACAACTGCCGTGACCACACAAGAGATTGACGCGCGTAGAGACTGCCGGACCGTTTCCGCTCCGCTGCGCTCGCGCCTTCTCCGACGCTGTTCCCCACCCTCTTGACGCTGTTCCCCACCCCCTCGCCCGCCTTCCGGAGGCCCGCCGTGTCCGCGCACATACCGCCGCACGCACCGATCCGTACGCCCCGCCGCCGCGCGCTGCGCAGGTCCGCCACGCTGACCGCGGTGGTCGCCGCCGCGCTGACCGGCGGGCTGCTCGCCGTACCGCAGACCGCCTCGGCCGCGGTCACCCGTATCCACGACATCCAGGGCACGACCCGCGTCTCGCCGTTCGCGGGCAAACAGGTCGCCGACGTGCCCGGCACGGTCACGGCGGTACGGGCCTTCGGCGCGGCCCGCGGCTTCTGGGTGCAGGACCCGCAGCCGGACCGCGACCCGGCCACCAGCGAGGCGGTCTTCGTCTTCACCGGCAAGCAGACGCCGAAGGTCGCCGTCGGCGATTCCGTACGGGTCTCCGGCACGGTCAGCGAGTACTACCCGGGCGGCGAGCGGGCCGGACTGCAGTCCGTCACCGAGATCACCGACGCCGCCTGGACCGTGGCGTCCTCCGGCAACCCGCTCCCGGCCGCCTTCAAGCTCAATGCCGCGAGCGTGCCGGACCGGTACGCCCCGTCGGCGGGCGGCAAGAGCATCGAGGGCCTGCCGCTGCGCCCCCGCTCGTACGCCCTGGACCGCTACGAGTCGCTGGAGGGCATGCGGGCCTCGCTCACGGACGCCTCCGTCGTCGGCCCGACCACCACGCACAACGAGCTGTGGGCGACCGCCGAGCCCCGCCACGGCCGCACCGTGCGCGGCGGCGCGCTCTACGGCTCGTACCAGGACCCCAACCCCGGCCGCGTCAAGATCACGTCGCTCGTCCCCTTCGCCCAGCGGCCCTTCCCGGTCGCCGACACCGGCGACCGGCTGACCGGCACCACCGCGGGCCCGCTGGACTACGACAACTTCGGCGGGTACGGAATCGCCGCCACCGAACTGGGCACGCTCGACGACCGCGGCCCGGCCCGCGAGACCACCCGCGAGCAGACCGCCGACGAGCTGGCCGTGGCCACGTACAACGTCGAGAACCTCTCCCCGAAGACGCCGCCCGCCAAGTTCGCCCGGCTGGCCGAGGCGCTGGTGAAGAACCTGGCCTCGCCGGACATCGTGGCGCTGGAGGAGGTGCAGGACGACAACGGCCCCACCGACGACGGAACCGTTTCCGCGGCCGCGACGCTCCAGCGGCTCACCGACGCCGTCAAGGCGGCCGGCGGCCCCTCCTACGCGTGGCGGCAGATCGACCCGGCGAACAACCAGGACGGCGGCCAGCCCGGCGGCAACATCCGGACCGCGTTCCTCTACAACCCGGCCCGGGTCTCGTTCACGGACGTCGCCGGAGGTGACGCCACCACCCCGGTCAAGGTGACCGGCTCCCCCGGAAAGCCGCGCCTCTCCGCCTCGCCGGGCCGCATCGACCCCGGAAACGCCGCCTGGGCCAACAGCCGCAAGCCGCTGGCCGGCCAGTTCTGCTTCCGGGGCCGCCCGGTCTTCGTCGTCGCCAACCACTTCAACTCCAAGGGCGGCGACCAGGGCCTCGACAGCCGCTTCCAGCCCCCGGCCCGTACGTCGGAGACCCAGCGCGTCCAGCAGGCCGAGGCGGTACGCGGCTTCGTCGAGGACGTGCTCGCCAAGGACCCGAAGGCCGACATCGTGGTGGCCGGCGACCTCAACGACTTCCAGTTCTCCCCCGCCCTGAAGACCCTCACCCGCGGCGGCGTCCTCACCGACCTCGTCGACCGCCTGCCGCGCGGCGAGCGGTACGGCTACGTCTACCAGGGCAACTCGCAGGTGCTGGACCACATGCTCACCAGCCGCCACCTGCGTCGCACCGATTACGACATCGTCCACATCAACGCGGAGTACGCCGACCAGTCGAGCGACCACGACCCGCAGGTGCTACGCCTGAAGCCGTAGGAATCCACCGAAAGCCGTAGCACTGCTTACCATTCGCCAGAGCACAACTAAGTAGACCTGAAGACTGCGGTAGGGCCAGACTCCGCTCCATGAGCCCTTTCGACGCTCCGAGCGCTGCCGGCCCACCGCCCTTCGGCGCTCCGGGCACTGCCGGCCCACCGCCCTTCGGCCGCACCGCCGCCGCCATGATCACTCCGTTCCGCGCCGACGGCCGCCTGGACCTCGACGGCGCCCGGCGCCTCGCCGTCCACCTCGTCGGCGAGGGCTGCGACGGACTCGTCCTCAGCGGCACCACCGGCGAGTCGCCCACGACCACCGATGCCGAGAAGGAGGCCCTGCTCCGGACCGTCGTCGAGGCGGTCGGCGACCGTGCGCGGATCACCGCCGGGGTCGGCACGAGCGACACCCGGCACACCGTCGAACTGGCCCGCACCGCCGAACAAGCGGGCGCCCACGGCCTGCTCGTCGCCGCCCCCGCCTACTCCCGCCCCGGCCAGGAGGCCGTCGCCCACCACCTGCGGACGGTCGCCGACGCCACCGGCCTGCCGGTCATGCTCTACGACATCCCCGGACGCACCGGAACCGGCACCGCGCTGACCGCGGACACCTTGCTGCGGCTCGCGGAACACCCGCGCGTCCAGGGCGTCAAGGACTGCGCGTACGACCTCATGAAGACCGCGAAGGTGCTGGCCGCGACCGGCCTCGCCTACTACGCGGGCTGCGACGAGCAGACCCTCCCGCTGCGGGCCATGGGCGCCGTCGGCTGCGTGAGCACGGTGGCCAACGCCGCGCCCCGGGACATACGGGCCGTCCTCGACGCGTACGACGCGGGCGACCCGGCGGAGGCCACCCGCCGCTACCTCCGCCTCGTACCGCTCGTCGAAGCGATGACGGGCACCGAGCACCCCGGCACGGTCACCGCCAAGGCGCTGCTGAACGCGCTCGGGCTGCCCGCCGGGCCGGTCCGCGCGCCGCTGCTGGCGGCGGGGCCGGAGGTCACCAGCGAGCTGGCGACGGCCCTGAAGACGGCGCAGCAGTAACCCCGCCCGTCTCTCCCGTACCTTCCTCCTCCACCGCTTCCTCGCCCTCCCCTGTGAGATCGCGGACGAGCAGCGTCGCACCGGCCACCGCGCCCGGCATCAGGAACACGGCCACGAACGGCACCAGGAACAGCAGCACCAGCGGGGTGCCGAACCCGACGGCGAGCGCCTTGCGGCCGCGCAGCATCCGCAGCCGCTCCCGCACGGGAATGCCGCGCCGCTGCATCGCCACCGAGGTCAGCTCCACCGTGAGGAAGAAGCCCGACACGCAGAAGCCGATGGCGGGCACCACGGTCTGCCCGACGACCGGGATGAAGCCCAGGGCGAAGAAGAGCAGACCGAAACCGGCGGCGCGCAGCAGGACGTGCACACTGTCCCGGAGCGAGATCCACAGCTCCCGCCACAGCGGCAGGCCGGGGCCCGGCGGGCAGTCGCCCTCGGACTCCTCGACCCCCTCCGACAGCGACTCGTAGAACGGGTCGCCGATCAGCAGCGTGACGGCGGTGAAGGTCAGTACGGACAGCAGCAGCCCGCCCGCGAAGAGCAGGGCGACGAACAGCCCCCGCAGCAGGCCCTGCCAGGGCGATCCCCAGCCGTCGGCGAAAGGCGTCGCCCAGGACGCCAGATCACCCGCGAAGAACGCCAGCGCGACCAGCGCCCCCGCGTACAGCACGAGGGCGATGAGCGCGGGAATCATCCCGAACCCCCACCACCGGCCGTGCCGGGCAACCCAGCGCTGCCCCTTCCCCAGGTACCCCGTTCCCGCCACAAGATCGCGCATGCGCGTCAGCCTAATCGGCGCCCAGCACGCCTCCGTCTCCGTACGGTACGGATACGGATACGGCTACGGCTACGGCTACGGCTACGAAGCCTCGCCCCACCGGCGCATATGGTTACGAGCCCTTGCCCCCACCGGTGAACCGCGCCAGCTGACGCTGCAACCAGTCGAGGCGGGCCTGCATGAGCGTGGCTTCGGCGACCAGCTCCGGAACGGTACGGACTCCGGACACCACCCGCTCCGCGACGTCCTCCTCTTCCGCCTCCGGCTCGCCGCCTGCGACGATGCGCAGCGGCCCGCCCCCACGCCGTACGAACTCCGCGAAGGACACCGCCGTCCAGGGCGCGAACGCCGTACGCGCACGCCGGGCCGCGCACTCCGCGCAGACCGCCGTCAGCACCCGCCAGCCCGTACGCCCCCAGCCCGCGTCCGCGAACGCGCACGGCATCCGGCCGCACGTACACGCGCCGACCCTGGCCACCCTCACCCGCTGCCGCGCGTAGCGCATCCCCCGCTCGAAGCGGATGTACGCACCGAGAACGGTGACCTCCAGCAGCACCGCTCTCCGATGCTCACTCGCACACGCCAGCGCCAGCGCCTGGTCGAACGTGTGCAGGCAGTAGAAACCGCAGTCGCAGCGCAAAGCCGGACACGGGTGGCGCCTGCCGTACACACAGCGGGCCTCGTCGACGAACCCGTACGGCAGCGCGCCGCCGAGCGAGACCCCGGCGAACCCGGTCCGGCTCCCGTCGTGCGAGATCACGGGATGCGCGAGCTTGAACCCCAGGGGCGGCGTGGCGGGGCGCTCCTCCGGCAGCCGCAGCCTCATCGGCCGGCCGGCACCGGTTCCTGCTCCGGTACGGCGACGGCCGCCGCCTCGTCAGGAAGCGCCGCCTCCACGGCCGTCTCCACGACCGTCTCCTCGGCGCACTCCACGCTCTCCTCCGCGACACCGACAGCGAGCGCTTTACCCAGCCTCATGACGCCTCCCGGCACGGATCGGTCCGTCGTCCTGGTCTCCTCGGGCTCCCTTGGGCTCCTTGGACCCTCTCGGACTCCCTTGGGCTTCCTTGGGCTTCCTTGGGCTCCCCCGGGCTCCTTTGGACACCATCCCGCCATGGTGCCCACGAAACCCCCGCTTGCCACCGTCCGATACCGGCCACAGCGCCCGCCGCACACGACTGCGGCCCGGCGGGAGCTCCCACCGGGCCGCAGTACGTGCCGTGTGCGGCGCGCGTACTCAGTTGTGGCTGTGCAGCACGTCGTTCAGGCCGCCCCAGTTGGCCTTGTTCGGGCGGGCCTCGACGGTGCCGGTGGTGGAGTTGCGGCGGAAGAGGATGTTGTCGGCGCCGGAGAGTTCGGCGGCCTTGACGATCTGGCCGTCGGGCATGGTGACGCGGGTGCCCGCGGTCACGTAAAGGCCGGCCTCGACCACGCACTCGTCGCCCAGCGCGATGCCGATGCCGGACTCCGCGCCGAGCAGGCAGCGCTCGCCGATCGAGATGATCTGCTTGCCGCCGCCGGACAAGGTGCCCATCGTGGAGGCGCCGCCGCCGATGTCCGAACCGTCGCCGATGACGACGCCCGCGGAGATACGGCCCTCGACCATCGAGGTGCCGAGGGTGCCCGCGTTGAAGTTGACGAAGCCCTCGTGCATGACAGTGGTGCCGGCGGCGAGGTGCGCGCCGAGCCGTACACGGTCCGCGTCGGCGATCCGTACGCCCGCCGGGGTGACGTAGTCCGTCATCCGCGGGAACTTGTCGACGCTGGTGACCTGGAGATGCAGACCCTCGGCGCGGGCGTTCAGGCGCGCGGTCTCCACCTGGTCGACGGGCACCGGGCCCAGCGAGGTCCAGGCGACGTTGGCCAGCAGGCCGAACATGCCCTCCAGGCTCTGGCCGTGCGGCTTGACCAGCCGGTGGCTGAGCAGGTGCAGGCGCAGGTACACGTCGTGCGCGTCCAGCGGCTTGTCGTCCAGCGAGGAGATGACCGTACGGACGGCCACGACCTCGACACCACGGCGCGGGTCGGGACCCACCGCCTTCGGCGCGGCCTCGCCGAGCAGCTCGACGGCACGCTCGTCGGACAGCCGCTCGGTCCCGGCGGGGCCGGGGCCGGCCACCAGCTCCGGCGCGGGGAACCAGGTGTCGAGGACGGTGCCGTCGGTGGTGACGGTGGCGAGCCCGGCGGCGACGGCGCCGGTGGTACGGGGAGTAGCAGCATCGGTCATGCCGAAAACCTAACCGGAGGGGGGCCATGGAGGCGAACCGGTCCCGGGCGCCGGGACGCGGCGCGCGGACGGGGGTACGCGCATCGGCCACGCCGCGCCGTACGGGGGTGGCCGGTACGCGTCGCACCCCTCGCGGGCGCTGTCGCCGTCGTACCTCTCGCGGGCACAATCGCCGACCTCGCGACCTCGCGCCCCGACGCCCCGACGCCCCGACGCCCCGAACGATTACGCGCGCAGGTCGCCGAGGCGGCCTCAGGTCCCCGAGGCCGCCTCAGCCGATCACCCGTGCGAGCGCATCCCGTACCTCCGCGCGGCCGAACGTCCGCCCCGTCAGCAGATGTTGCAACATCAGCCCGTCGATCAGCCCGACCAGGGCCCGCGCGGTGCCCACATCGCCGGTCCGCCGTTCGAACAGCTCGACCATGGCGTCGAGGCACTCGGCCGCCAGCGGACGTACCACCTCGTGCCGCAGCGCCGCCAGATACAGCTCGTACTCCAGCTCCACCCGCGACCGGTCACCGGCCAGCGAATCCGCCACCAGCCGCGTCAGCTCGTCGGCGAGCGGAGCCGAGGGGTCCACGCCCCGCTCCCACTCCTCGATCCCGGCCAGCCACGTCGCGTTGGACTGCCGCAACGCCGCCACCAGCAGGTCGTCCAGCGAGGCGAAGTGGTACGTGGTCGACCCCAGCGGTACGTCCGCCTCGGCGGCCACCGCCCGGTGACTGAGCCCGGCGATGCCGCGCTCGCCCACCACCCGGATCGCCGCGTCGGTGATCCGCTGCCGCCGGTCCGGATCGTAGCGGCGCGGCATCAGTGCGCACCCCCCAGATTCAGCACCACGACCCCCGCGATCACCAGCAGCAACCCGACGATCCGCGCGGCACTCGCCGCCTCCCCCAGGAACACCATCCCGATCGCGGCGACCACCGCCGTCCCGGCCCCGGCCCAGATCGCGTACGCCGTGCCGACGTCCATCGTCTTCAGCGTCTTCGCGAGCAGCGTGAACGCGACGATGTACCCCAGCACGGTCCCCAGCGAGGGCCACAGCTTGCTGAAGCCGTCGCTGTACTTCATCGCGGTCGTCGCGAGGATCTCGGAAACAATCGCTCCGGCGAGCGTCAGGTACACCATATGTACGAGCGTACACAACGTTGCGTACGACCGTACGCATCGCGGCGCGCGGGCGGCCACGCGAAATCGATTGACGGTCCGGTGCCGTTCGTGAACGATTCCGGACCGTGACGACGAGTACCGACCATGACGAACGCTCCCGTGAACAAGGCCCTCCGGCCGACCGTCCGCTCGCCTTGATCACCGGCGTGGGGCGCACCGTCGGTATCGGTGCGGGCATCGCCCGCCGGCTGGCCGCTTCGGGCTGGAACATCGCCTTCACCTACTGGAGCCCCTACGACGATCGCATGAGCTGGGGCAGAGAGCCCGGCGCACCCGAAGTGATCAGCCAAGCCCTCGTGGAACAAGGTGCATCCGCCTTCGCGATCGAGGCGGATCTCGCCGACCCCGACACCTCGGCACGCGTCTTCGACGAGGTCGAGCAGCGGATGGGCGGTATCACCGCGCTGGTGATGTGCCACTGCGAGTCCGTCGATTCCGGGTTGCTGGAGACCACCGTCGAAAGTTTCGACCGGCACTTCGCCGTCAACGCGCGCGCCACCTGGCTGCTCATCCGCGAGTTCGGACGCCGCTTCGCCGCGGAACGGGGAACCGGCCGGATCATCAGCCTCACCAGTGATGACACGGTCGGCAACCTGCCCTACGGGGCAAGCAAGGGAGCCCTGGACCGCATCACCCTGGCCGCCGCCCACGAACTCGCCCACCTCGGCGTGACCGCCAACGCGATCAACCCGGGCCCGGTCGACACCGGCTGGATGCCCGAAGAACTCCGGGACCACTGCACCCGCAACAGCCCGCTAGGCCGACTCGGCACTCCACAGGACACCGCACACCTGGTGGACTTCCTGTGCTCCAGAAAGGGCGAGTGGATCAACGGCCAACTATTGATGAGCAACGGCGGCCTCAGCGAGTGACACTACGCCGTAATGGCCCGTCGCGCCCGGTCGTACAGGTCACGAGCAGTGGAGTTCCTCAGGTACGGGTGCAGCAGCGTCGGCACTCGCTTCATTCGCTCGTCAGCGCGTCCGGATTTCACCATGGGGTATTCATCCAGCGCCAAACTCCACGTTTGGCAAGCTGCCTCCAAGTGACCGACTTGCAACTGACGCTCGGCGAGCAATCCGCGGCGGTGAACGCGGTCACGCCTGTAGACACTCAGGCGCTCCCGGTCCGATTCCTGCAACGCTTCAACTGCCCCGCGAAAGTCGCCCAGTTCGAAGCGAACTTGACTGACGTGGTAATGAAGAGACGCGGGATCATACGAGCCCAACGCCTTCCCTCGCGATTCGGCCCGGTCCATCGCCACTTCCGCTTCGTCTATATACCGAAGGGCGTTCACCCGGTCCCCCGTCTGCGCGGCAGCGTGCGCCTGCTGCCCCGCCAAGAAGGCCCGCATCCGCGGCCCCGCCTGAGGTGACGCGGCGGCAGCGGCGTCGGCGAGCCTCATGGCTTGGGTTCCATGTCCGAGATCGACCGCTTGCACGCTCATGCCCCGGAGCGTGGTGCAGTACGTCAAGTGGTCGTTTGCCGCTCCCGCGAGTTCCAGCGCCTTGAGGTAGTACTGCTGCGCCAGGTGATGCTCCCCTTCGTCCACGGCCATGTATCCGGTGAGGTAACACAAGTCGGACGCAGCGGAACGCATAGCGGCACGAACATCTTCCGGGCCGTCCGCGTGCAGAGCAGGGGCAACCGTGTTGATCAGAAAAGACGCCGCCATGGGGCGGGCATAGCGTCCGCCGAACTCGTCGTCCAGGTCACTGACACGTTCCGTCATGGCCGTGACCATCTGCACGTCATTCATGCCGATTCGCGCGGTCTTCCCAGTCTGCAAGCCTTCGGCCCTGGCAACAACGTCAGGCCAGCCAGGAACTGTCAACGCGACAGAGAACAACCCAGCCCCGAGCACACCACGCCGCGACGGATCCACGTCCATCCTCCCCAGCTCGATCAGCCTCTCCACCGTACCTACCGGCTCGGACACTTGATCGGCTGGAGCGGAAAACCCCGCCTGTGTATGGGTGATCGGACGATTCAGCCGACGGGAGAACGTCTCAAGGATGAGGCGGCGTACGCGCTCGCGCGGCATGGTCCCGCCAAGCCAGTGGTGCACGGCACTGCCGTTGTACCGCAGGGGCGTACCCCCCTCGGTGCCCACTCGGTTCACAGCTCGCGCGCACTGGTCAAGGGTCCAACCGCTCTCCGTGAACAGCCTGTGCAACTCGGTGTTCGGTGTCCGTCCGGCCATGCCCGACTCCCGGTTTAAAGGCTTTAAACACGTGCCCCCGCGCCAACGGTACCGCCGTTGCGCGTACGGGAGTTGGCTGGTCAAGCAAGCGTCACGCAGGAGGGGCAGGCGATGACTGAGTACACCGGCATCAGCACGGGCGCGGACACCCCCGTACGGGGGACCCCGTCACGGCGACGTGCCGCTCGTCAGTCGCGAGAGCCGACCGTTGGCGAGTTGGTCGGGGACACCGCCGGGGACCATTTCGGCGAGTACTGCGACGTGTTGGGCGGCCGGCGGTTGCTGCGGCCCGCCGATGGCGAACGCGAGTGAGGTCCAACCCCGCGCGATCACAGCCGTAGGGCGGCATTCGAGCGGTGCACGAAACAGGCTTCACCCCCCAAGTAGAGGAGCACAGCGCATGACAACGATGGCGACCGAACAACGGACCGGCCGCGAACTGATCGACAAGGATCTGTTCGACCGCCTGGCGCACTTCGTCGTGGTACACAACGGCGAGTCGCGGGACCAGGCCGAGAAGATCATCGATCAGGCGGTCGCGTTCGTGGCATCCGTCGGCGGTACCGACATCCCCCTGGTTCCCTCGGACGACGTGGACAAGGGGCTGCACGCGTTCATCCTGCACACCAGGGAGTACGCGAAATTCTGCGAGCAGCGTGGCGGGCGGTTCCTGCACCACTCTCCGGCAGGGCCCGGCCCGCTCAGCCGCTCGTTCGCCGCTGTATCGGCGAGTGCGCATGCCGTGAAGGCGGCCGGGTTCCTGGTCCATGAGGATCTGTGGACCGTAAACGGGTTGTCCGCCGGTCAGTGCGACTCGGACGACGGACGTCCCTACGCCGTGTAGCGCAACCTGCCAGGCAACGAGCCGGCCCCTTCGTGGGGGTCGGCTCACCCAGCGAAAGGAACACCACCGTGGAACCCCCGGCCCCCTGCCCTTTACCGCGTGGTGTAGCACACGCACTCGAACCGGTCGGTACCCGACTGGTGGTCAACCGCCGCGGGTCCACTGTCTGGGACGTGCGTACCGAAGCGGAGCGGTACGCCGTGAAAGTCGGGCGCCCCGTTCCCCCGTCGGACGATCACCCCGGACATGACTGGACCGGGATCGCACCCGCCCGTGAAGCTGTGATCTTGCAGCACCTGCAATCGTCTGCGGTCTACGGCACATGGGAGTACGGCACGTGGAACGCCCAACCGTGGCACGCGGGGACCGACCTGCACGAGTTGTGGAAACCCCAGCGCAATGGAGAGACCGGAATCCCGCTCGACCTGCGTTCCGCTCTCGCGTGCGCGACGAAACTCGCCGCGCTGCATGACAGCGGGTGGGTTCACGGGGACATCCAGCCGGCTCATTTCATCATCGGGCCCGATGGCGCTGCCGCGATTATCGACCTCGCCCTGGCACAAGGCGGTTTACTGCCGCACGAGTTGGAGTTCCCCTATCCCGGATGCCTCGTCCACTACGAGAGCCCGGAAATTTCCCGCAGCATTCTGGACAGCCGCACCGCCGTCCCCACAACGGCATCCGACGTATACGGGTTCGGTGCGTCGCTGTTCATCAGCATCACAGGATGGAGGCACGTTGAGTATCCGGATGATGCTCCGCGCACAGTGCAGCGAAAGGCAATCGCCACCAAGCCACACCGACCGGTCAAGATTCCGGGCATCTTCGGCAAGCTTGTTGACGCCATGCTGAGTCCCGTACCAGAGGACCGGCCGACCAGCCATGAGGTCTGCTCGATAATCGCGTGTGCCGTTGACGCCACAGACTGACGAAAAGCTTCGCCCACACCCCCCACGGAGGCACCACCCCCATGACCACCCGCTTCGAAAACCTCTCCCCCGCCGAAACCGCCCGCGAAATCATGTGTGACCTCGGTGAGGCCGCGCGTGCCGTCGGTGTGCAGTTCCCCAGTTTGCGGCTGGATCCGCACCCGGTTGCGGGGCTCGGTGCGCCCGCTCATCTCATCGAGACCGGGCGGATCAATCTCACCACCGCGATGCAGATGACCGAGGTGTTCCGCGCGGCGCGCCCGTAAAGCCCCGTAGGCAACGGAAAATGGCTGTGCCCGCCGAGGAGGACCCGGCGGGCACAGCCTGAACAGATCAGATCAGGTAAAGACCGGTCAGACGTTGAACCCCAGTGCCCGGAGCTGCTCACGTCCGTCGTCGGTGATCTTGTCGGGGCCCCACGGGGGCATCCAGACCCAGTTGATCTTCAGTTCGTTGACGATGCCGTCCGTGGCGGACTTCGCCTGGTCCTCGATGACGTCGGTCAGCGGGCAGGCCGCCGAGGTGAGCGTCATGTCGATGGTGGCGATGTTGGCGTCGTCCACGTGGATGCCGTAGATCAGGCCCAGGTTGACGACATCGATGCCCAGCTCGGGGTCGACGACGTCGTACAGGGCCTCGCGAACCTCTTCCTCCGAGGCCGGCTTCGTGGTCACTGCGTCGGTCATGCGGTCTTCGCCTCCTCGGACAAAGCCTTGGCCGTGGCGTCCTTCCAGGCCATCCAGCTCAGCAGCGCGCACTTCACGCGTGCCGGGTACTTCGAGACGCCGGCGAACGCCACCGCGTCCTCCAGCACCTCCTCCATCGCGTCGTCCGGCTCCAGCTGGCCGCGGGACTGCATCAGCTCCAGGAAGGTCTCCTGGATCTTCTGCGCCTCGCCCAGCTCCTTGCCGACCAGCAGGTCGTTGAGCACGGACGCGCTGGCCTGGCTGATGGAGCAGCCCTGGCCCTCGTACGACACGTCTTCCACGGTCGCACCGTTGAGCCGTACGCGCAGGGTGATCTCGTCACCGCAGGTCGGGTTGACGTGGTGCACCTCTGCGTCGCCGTCCCGAAGACCGCGCCCGTGCGGGTGCTTGTAGTGGTCCAGGATGACGTCCTGGTACATGGAATCCAGCTTCACGGCTCAGTCAGTCCTCGTCCTCATCCGAAGAAGTTGCGGACGTGCTCCAGCCCCTCGACGAGGGCGTCGACCTCGGCCGGAGTGGAGTACAGGTAGAAAGACGCTCGCGTGGTCGCGGGAATTCCGTACCGCAGGCAGACCGGCCGCGCGCAGTGGTGGCCGACCCGGACCGCGATGCCCTGCTCGTCGAGCACCTGCCCCACGTCGTGCGGGTGGATGTCACCGAGCGTGAAGGAGATCGTCGCGCCGCGGTCCTCGGCCGTGGACGGGCCGATGATGCGCAGGTCCGGGACCTCCAGCAGCCGCTTGACGGCGTACTCGGTGATCGCGTGCTCGTGCGCGGCGATGTTCTCCATGCCGATCGAGGTGAGGTAGTCCACGGCCGCGCCGAGGCCGACGGCCTGCGCGATCGGGGGCGTGCCCGCCTCGAACTTGTGGGGGGCCGGGGCGTAGGTCGAGGAGTGCATGGACACTGTCTCGATCATTTCGCCGCCGCCCAGGAACGGCGGGAGGTCCTCCAGCAGCTCCTGGCGGCCCCACAGGACGCCGATGCCGGTCGGGCCGCACATCTTGTGGCCGGTGAAGGCCACGAAGTCGGCCTGCAGCGCCTGCACGTCCAGCACCATGTGCGGGGCGGCCTGCGAGGCGTCGATGCAGACCAGCGCGCCGACCTCCTGGGCGCGGCGGATGATCGCCTCGACCGGGTTGACGGTGCCCAGCAGGTTGGAGACCAGCGTGAACGAGACGATCTTCGTGCGGTCGGTGATGACCTCGTCGATCGTGTCCAGGTCGAGCCGGCCGTCGTCGGTCAGCCCGAACCACTTCAGCTTCGCGCCGGTGCGCTGCGAGAGCAGCTGCCACGGCACGATGTTGGAGTGGTGCTCCATCTCCGTGATGACGATCTCGGTCTCGTGGTCGACCCGGTACGGCTCGTCCGCCCAGCCGAGCATGTTCGCCACGAGGTTGAGCGACTCCGAGGCGTTCTTGGTGAAGATCACCTCATCGCGGCTCGGCGCGTTGATGAAGGCGGCGACCTTGTCACGCGCGCCTTCGTACAGCGCCGTGGCCTCCTCGGCGAGCACATGCACGCCGCGGTGGACGTTGGCGTTGTAGCGCTCGTAGTACCCATTCAGCGCGTCGAGCACCTGGCGGGGCTTCTGAGAGGTCGCCGCGTTGTCCAGATACACGACCCGCTTCCCGTCGTGGATCTGTCGGTCCAGGATGGGGAAGTCCTTGCGGATCGCCTCTGTGTCGAGGAGGCCCGGCAGCTTTGTCACGCGGTTGCGCCACCCTTCACGTACTCCTCGTAGCCCTCGGCCTCCAGCTTGTCCGCGAGCTCCGGGCCGCCGGACTCGGCGATCCGGCCGTTGGCGAAGACATGCACCTGGTCGGGCTTGATGTACCGCAGAATCCGGGTGTAGTGGGTGATCAGCAGGGTGCCCACGTCACCGCCCTCGCGGACGCGGTTGACGCCCTCGGAGACGACGCGCAGCGCGTCGACGTCCAGGCCGGAGTCGGTCTCGTCGAGGATCGCGATCTTCGGCTTGAGGAGCTCCAGCTGGAGGATCTCGTGGCGCTTCTTCTCACCGCCGGAGAAGCCCTCGTTGACGTTGCGCTCGGCGAAGGCGGGGTCCATGGACAGGCGCTGCATGGCCTCCTTGACCTCCTTGACCCACGTACGCAGCTTGGGGGCCTCGCCGCGGATGGCGGTGGCCGAGGTGCGCAGGAAGTTGGAGACCGAGACGCCGGGGACCTCGACCGGGTACTGCATGGCGAGGAAGACGCCGGCGCGGGCGCGCTCGTCGACGGACATCTCCAGGACGTCCTCGCCGTCGAGGGTGACGGTGCCGCCGGTGATCGTGTACTTGGGGTGACCCGCCAGCGAGTAGGCGAGGGTGGACTTGCCGGAGCCGTTGGGGCCCATGATGGCGTGCGTCTCGCCCTGCTTCACGGTCAGGTCGACGCCCTTCAGGATCTCGCGCGAGCCGTTCTCGGCTTCGACGGAGACGTGCAGGTCGTGGATCTCAAGCGTTGCCATGGGGACTCAGGACTCCTGGGTGACGGAGACGAGCACGGAAGCGTCCGGGCCCTCTCCTTCGATCTTTACGGGGTATACGGGAACGGGCTGCGTGGCGGGGAGGCCGGACGGCTTGCCGGTGCGCAGGTCGAAGCTGGAGCCGTGCAGCCAGCACTCGATCGAGCAGTCGTCCACCTCGCCCTCGGACAGCGAGACGTTCGCGTGCGAGCAGATGTCGTTGATCGCGAACACCTCCCCCTCGGTGCGGACGAGGGAGACCGGCACACCGTCGATCTCGACGCGCTTGGGGCTGTCCGCCTCCAGCTCGCCCAGCCCGCAGACACGTACATAGGCCGGGCTCATGCCACGGACGCTTCCAGCTCGGCCTCGATCTTGGCGATCAGGCGCTCTTCCACGTCCGGCAGACCGATCTGCTGGACGAGTTCGGTGAAGAAGCCGCGGACGACCAGGCGGCGGGCCTCGTCGGCCGGGATGCCGCGCGCCATCAGGTAGAACAGCTGCTCGTCGTCGAAGCGGCCGGTCGCCGAGGCGTGGCCGGCGCCGACGATCTCGCCGGTCTCGATCTCCAGGTTGGGCACCGAGTCCACCCGCGCGCCGTCGGTCAGCACCAGGTTGCGGTTGAGCTCGTAGGTGTCCGTGCCGGTGGCGGCGGCCCGGATGAGCACGTCGCCGATCCAGACGGCGTGTGCGTCCTGGCCCTGGAGGGCGCCCTTGTAGACGACGTTGGAGCGGCAGTTGGCCGCCTCGTGGTCGACGAAGAGGCGGTGCTCCTGGTGCTGGCCGTTGTCGGTGAAGTACAGGCCGTAGAACTCGGCCTCGCCGCCGGGGGCCGCGTACGTGACCCGCGGGTGCAGCCGGACCAGGTCGCCGCCGAAGGTGACGACCACGGACTTGAAGCCGGCGTCGCGGCCGACCAGCGCGTTGTGCTGGGCGACGTGGACGGCGGTGTCGTCCCAGTCCTGCACCGAGACGACGGTCAGCTTGGCGCCGTCGCCGATGAGGTAGTCGACGTTGGCGGCGAGCGTGGCGCCGCCGGTGTGGTCCATGACGACGACGGCCTCGGCGAACGCGCCCAGCTCGACGACCTGGTGGCCGTAGGCCGTGCCGCCCTCGCCGTGCACGGAGATCCGGATCGGCTCGGTGAGCACCGTCTCCTTGGGCACCGAGATGACGGACGCCTTCTCGAAGGAGCTGTACGCCTGGGCGGCGATCCGGTCGACGGGCTTGCCGGCCTTGCCGACGCGGGGGTCGGCGCGGTCGACGAGCTCGTGGGTGACGCCCTCGGGCGCCTTGATGTCGATCTTCAGGTCGGCGCCGGACGCGACGGCGGTGCCGTCGTGCAGGCCCTTCAGGCGCGCGAGGGGCGTGAAGCGCCACTCCTCCTCGCGGCCGTGCGGAACCGGGAAGTCCGCCACGTCGTAGGACGGCGGCGCGCTCATCCGGGTGGCGACGGTGGACTCGGCGGCCACCGCGATCGAGCCGGTGGTCGTGGACCCCGCCGGGATTGTCTGAGCCTCAGCCATGGCTGTCGTCGTGCTCTCTTCCTCGTGAGAATTCAGTCGCTGCGTGCGGCGGCGTCAGCCGACCGCGCCTTCCATCTGCAGCTCGATCAGCCGGTTCAGCTCCAGCGCGTACTCCATGGGCAGCTCGCGGGCGATCGGCTCGACGAAGCCGCGCACGATCATCGCCATCGCCTCGTCCTCGGACAGGCCGCGCGCCATCAGGTAGAAGAGCTGGTCGTCGCTGACCTTGGAGACGGTCGCCTCGTGGCCCATGGTGACGTCGTCCTCGCGGACGTCGACGTACGGGTAGGTGTCCGAGCGGGAGATCGTGTCGACGAGCAGGGCGTCGCACAGCACGTTGGACTTGGAGCCCTCGGCGCCCTCGCCGATCTCGATCAGGCCGCGGTAGGACGTACGGCCGCCGGCCCGCGCCACCGACTTGGAGACGATGTTGGACGAGGTGCGCGGGGCCATGTGGACCATCTTGGCGCCCGCGTCCTGGTGCTGGCCCTCGCCCGCGAAGGCGATGGACAGGGTCTCGCCCTTGGCGTGCTCGCCCATCAGGTAGACGGCCGGGTACTTCATCGTCACCTTGGAGCCGATGTTGCCGTCGACCCACTCCATGGTCGCGCCCTCGTAGGCGACGGCGCGCTTGGTGACCAGGTTGTAGACGTTGTTCGACCAGTTCTGGATCGTCGTGTAGCGGCAGCGGCCGCCCTTCTTCACGATGATCTCGACGACCGCGGAGTGCAGCGAGTCGGACTTGTAGATCGGCGCCGTGCAGCCCTCGACGTAGTGGACGTAGGCGTCCTCGTCGACGATGATCAGCGTCCGCTCGAACTGGCCCATGTTCTCGGTGTTGATCCGGAAGTAGGCCTGGAGCGGGATGTCGACGTGGACGCCCTTGGGCACGTAGATGAACGAGCCGCCGGACCACACCGCGCTGTTCAGCGAGGCGAACTTGTTGTCGCCGACCGGGATGACCGTGCCGAAGTACTCCTGGAAGAGCTCCGGGTGCTCCTTGAGCGCGGTGTCGGTGTCCAGGAAGAGGACGCCCTGCTGCTCCAGGTCCTCGCGGATCTGGTGGTAGACCACCTCGGACTCGTACTGCGCGGCGACACCCGCGACCAGCCGCTGCTTCTCCGCCTCGGGGATGCCCAGCTTGTCGTAGGTGTTCTTGATGTCCTCGGGCAGGTCCTCCCAGGAGGCGGCCTGCTGCTCCGTGGACCGGACGAAGTACTTGATGTTGTCGAAGTCGATGCCCGACAGGTCCGAGCCCCAGTTCGGCATGGGCTTCTTGCCGAAGAGCTTCAGGCCCTTGAGGCGGAGCTTGAGCATCCACTCGGGCTCGTTCTTCTTGCCCGAGATGTCGCGGACGACCTCCTCGGACAGGCCGCGCTTGGCGGAAGCGCCGGCCACGTCGGAGTCGGCCCAGCCGTATTCGTACGTGCCCAGGCCCTCAAGCTCAGGGTGAGCAGTCTCCGTGGGGAGAGTCATGCGGGGTTCCTCCCGGCCGTGCTTGCAGAAGCATTGGTGGTCTTGGTGGTGCTGTGGGCGGTCTTGCCGGCCTCGCGGCCCTTCGGGACGAAGGTCGTGCAGACACCGTCGCCGTGGGCGATGGTGGCAAGACGTTGCACGTGGGTCCCCAGCAGGCGGGAGAAGACCTCGGTCTCCGCCTCGCACAGCTGCGGGAACTGCTCGGCGACGTGGGCGACCGGGCAGTGGTGCTGGCAGAGCTGCTCACCTAGCTGATGACTGGGCGCGCTGCGCGCCGTAGCAGCGTACCCGTCCGCGGTCAACGCCTCGGCCAGGGCCTGTGTACGGCCTTCGGGCGACGCGGCCTCGACGGCTTCGCGGTACACCTCGGCGAGCGCGGCGAACCGGGCGCGGGCGAACGCCGCGACCGCGGCCCCGCCGAGCTCGCCGCCGCCGGCGCTCTCCGCGATCCAGCGCAGCGCGTCGGCGGCGAGCTGGTCGTAGGACTGGTCGAAGGCGTCCCGGCCGCAGTCGGTGAGCGCGAAGACCTTGGCCGGGCGGCCGCGGGTGCGCGCGCCGTAGACGCGCTTCTCGCGGGGCTCGACCACGTTCTCCGCGACGAGGGTGTCGAGGTGGCGGCGGACGGCCGCCTGGGTCAGCTCCAGCCTGAGGGCCAGCTCGGCCGCGGTGGACGGACCGTGGTCGAGGATGGAGCGCGCGACGCGGTTGCGCGTGCCCTGCTGCTCGTCGTGGTGCGGCGCGGCGCCGGTGGCGGACCGCGGCGCCCTCGCGGGCGCGGGGCGGTCCGGCCCGCCGGCCGGACGGGCCACGGTGCCTTCCTGGTCCTCGCTCGCGTATTTCACAACGCCATTGTTGCGTAATTCCTCAGGCCGAGACAACCCTCGACCGGATCACGGACAGGTGGCCTCGATCACTTAGGGTCACCTAATCGCGGTGGTCGCAGCACCTCGTACGGGGGTACTCGCACCCATTCTGACCTGCTGGTTCATCGATGCCGAACGCCTCCGACGGACCGCCGCGCACCCCCGGTCCGGAGCCCGGACGATCTACGCCCCGCACAGGGCACCCCGCTCCCCCACCCGAAGGACACCCGCGCCTTTTCGCCCCCGCTCCTGTGCACACCCCCGCGCTTCGTAGACTGCCGGTCATGCGCAGCGCCTCCTCCGGGGACACCCCCCGGACCCCCGGCCGTCCGCCTGCCGTCGAGGTCACCGGCCTGGTCAAGCGGTACGGGACCAAGACCGCGGTGGACGGCCTCGACCTCAGGGTCGAGGCGGGCTCGGTGACCGCCGTCCTCGGCCCCAACGGCGCCGGGAAGACCACCACCGTCGAGATCTGCGAGGGCTACCGCCGCCCCGACGCGGGCACCGTCCGCGTCCTGGGTCTGGACCCGGTCGCCGACGCCGCGACGCTACGCCCCCGTATCGGCGTGATGCTCCAGTCCGGCGGCGTCTACGCGGGCGCCCGTGCGGAGGAGATGCTGCGGCACACCGCGAGCCTGCACGCCCACCCCGTCGACGTGGACCTGCTCATCGACCGGCTGGGCCTGGGCAGCTGCGGCCGCACGAACTACCGGCGGCTGTCCGGCGGGCAGCAGCAGCGGCTCGCGCTGGCCATGGCCGTCGTGGGCCGCCCCGAGCTGGTCTTCCTGGACGAGCCGACGGCCGGCCTGGACCCGCAGGCCCGGCACGCCACCTGGGACCTCGTACGGGAACTGCGCGCCGACGGCGTCAGCACCGTACTGACCACCCACTTCATGGACGAGGCCGAACAGCTCGCCGACGACGTCGCGATCATCGACGGCGGCCGGGTCGTCGCCCAGGGCAGCCCGGAGGAGCTGTGCAAGGGCGGCGCCGAGAACACCCTGCGCTTCACCGGCCGGCCCGGACTCGACCTGGGAGCGCTGCTCAAGGCGCTGCCCGCGGACAGCGCCGCGGCCGAGCTGACGCCCGGCACGTACCGCGTGTCCGGCAAGATCGACCCGCAGTTGCTGGCAACCGTCGCCTCCTGGTGCGCGCAGCACGGCGTGCTGCCGGACGCCATGGCCGTCGAGCGGCACACCCTGGAGGACGTCTTCCTCGAACTGACCGGCAAGGAGCTGCGTTCATGACCGCCACCGGCACGACGGACTGGGGCGGCGCGGCCGGCGCCACCGGCACCTTCGCTCCCCGGCCGGGCGCGGCGCCGCTGTCCCGGATGATCCGCGCCCAGGCCCTCCTCGAAACGAAGATGCTGCTGCGCAACGGTGAGCAGCTGCTGCTGACCGTCGTCATCCCGACGCTGCTGCTGGTGCTGTTCTCCGCCGTCGACATCGTCGACACGGGCGCGGGCAAGGCGGTCGACTTCCTCACGCCGGGCATCCTGGCCCTGGCCGTGATGTCCACCGCCTTCACCGGGCAGGCCATCGCCACCGGCTTCGAGCGCCGTTACGGGGTCCTCAAGCGGCTCGCCGCCTCCCCGCTGCCCCGCTGGGCGCTGATGACGGCCAAGACGTGCTCGGTGCTGGTGACCGAGATCCTCCAGATCGTGCTACTGACGGTGATCGCGTTCGTGCTGGGCTGGTCCCCGCACGGCAACCCGCTGTCGGTGGTGCTGCTGCTGGTGCTGGGCACGGCGGCGTTCTCCGGCCTCGGTCTGCTGATGGCGGGCACCCTCAAGGCGGAGGCGACGCTCGCGGCGGCCAATCTCGTCTTCCTGCTGCTGCTGGTGGGCGGCGGCGTGATCGTTCCGCTGGACAAGTTCCCGGACGCGGCGCAGTCGGTGCTCGGGCTGCTGCCGATCTCCGCGCTCTCGGACGGTCTGCGGGACGTCCTCCAGCACGGCGCGGGGGTTCCCTGGGGCGACCTGGGCATCCTGGCCGTGTGGTCGGTGCTGGGGCTGGGCGCGGCGGCGAAGTTCTTCCGCTGGGAGTAGTTCTTCCGCCAGGAGTGGTTCTTCCGCCGGGAGTGGTTCTTCTGCCGGGAGCGGATCTTCTGCCGGGAGTAGTTCTTCCGCCGGGAATGGCGTGACCTGCGGGTACGGAATGGCCCGCGCGTTGCGCACCCCCCTCGTGAAACTTTGCACAAGCCGCCGCCTACGATGGCTGCGTGCCGAACACGTGGAACCCCTTTGAGCTGATCGCGCGCCGCTGGCAGCCCAGCGCCGCCTTCGTACGGCGGGCCGCGCTGGCCACCGTCGTGATGTCCGTCGTCATCGTCGTGACGGGCGGCGCCGTCCGGCTCACCCAGTCCGGGCTGGGCTGCTCGACCTGGCCCAAGTGCACCCCGGACAGCCTGACGCCGACCGCCGCGATGGGCATCAACGGCCTCATCGAGTTCGGCAACCGCCTGCTGACGTACGTGCTGTGCGCGTTCATCGGCGTGTTCATCATCGCGGCCCGCGCC
The DNA here is from genome assembly GCF_001905005.1 of Streptomyces sp. CB02923. Taxonomy (GTDB): domain Bacteria; phylum Actinomycetota; class Actinomycetes; order Streptomycetales; family Streptomycetaceae; genus Streptomyces. Next base: position 135,118 of record NZ_LWKZ01000002.1, read on the forward strand.
CGCGCGCCCCGGCGCCGCTCGCTCACCCGGCTCGGCTGGGCGATGTTCTGGATCGTCATGGGCAACGCGGTCTGGGGCGGCATCGTCGTCCTGACCGGCCTGAACCCGTACCTGGTCGCCGCGCACTTCCTCCTCACCACCGCCCTGCTCACGGTCTCCGTGCTGGCCTGGCGGCGGGCCGCGGAGGGCGACGAGGCGCCGCGGGACCTGGTCTCCCGGCCGGTGCGCCAGCTCGCCGGGCTGCTGGTCCTGGCGACCGGCGCCCTCACCGTCCTCGGTACGGTCGTCACCGGCGCCGGACCGCACGCGGGCGACGCCAAGGAGGTCCACCGCATCCCGGTGGACTGGCGCGAGATCACCCAGCTGCACGTCGACTTCGTCTACATCGTCGTCGGCCTGTCCGTGGCCCTGTGGTTCACGCTGCGCGCCGTCAAGGCTCCGGCCGCGCCGCGCCGCATGATGCTGGAGCTGTTCGGCTGCATCGCGCTCCAGGGCGTGATCGGTTACACCCAGTACTTCGCGGGCCTGCCGGAGATCGTCGTCGGCCTGCACATGCTGGTCTCGACGCTGGTGTGGATCTGCGTGCTGCGGATTCACCTGGCGCTGCGCGACCGGGGTCCCGTACCGGACGGTGAGCTCGGCTCCCCCACTGCCGACGGTGGGCCCGCGGCGGCAGCGAGCCCTGAGGTGCCCGCTCCCGCCGAGCCTCAGCCGGCCGCCGGCACCTCCGCCTCCAGCCGGTAGACGCGGCGCGCGGTCCCGGACGCGACCATGGCGGCGATCCGCCCCGCGTCCTCCCGCGCGCACATGCCCTCCTCCGCCCACTCCCGTACGACCCGTTCCACGGCCCGTACGAAGAAGCGCGCACCCGTCACGTACAGCTCGGGCAGCGCCCGCGCCCCCGTGGAGAACAGCAGCTTGCCGAACGGGGCCTGCACAAGCGTCTCCTCGGGGCGCGGCCCGGCGTCCGCGTAAACGTGCGGGTGGACCGCGGCCAGCTGCGCCGCCCTGCGGTGGTGCGGCGACTGCGGCAGCAGCACCAGGTCCGTACCGATACCGGCGGTCGCCGCAAGGAAGCCCTCCAGCGGCCGCGGATCGGGCCCGTGCAGCTGTACGGGTACGCCGGTGGCGACCGCGCTCCACAGCAGGTACCGCAGCAGCGACGGCTCGGCCAGCCGCTCCCCCGGCCTGCGGCCCCGCAGCCACCGGTCGGCAGCGCGCCGCACCTCACCTGCCTCGGGCGCCCGGCCCTCGCAGAAGGCGGCGCCGGAGGCGAAGGCGGTCGCGCCCTGGGCTGCCGCGTAGATCGCTTCGGCCGTGTAGCCGATGAAGGAGTCGACGCTGCCGGAGGTGTCCGCGATCTGTTCGGCGAGCGGTTCGAGCCGTATGACCTCGTGGGCACGGGCCCCGGCGGCGGCAGCCAGCTCACCGGCCGAGGTCAGGTCGCTGGGTGCGCCGGTCTCCAGCAGGAACGTGCCGATGCCGGCGCCGCGCAGCAGCAGGCGGCCGGCGTGGAAGGCGCCCAGCTCCCGTCGGCGGGCGAGGTAGCGGGCGGGCGGGCAGTGCGCCTCCAGGCCCAGGAGCGGCGGGCACCAGCGGCGTACGCCGAGGCCGGTCCAGCTGTCGAAGAAGGTGGTGCCGACGGGCGCCGGGCCGTGGCCGCCGGAGGCGGCGGCCAGGAGCGCCTCGAAGGCGCCCAGCCCGAGGTCCCCGTGGAGCGCGCCGTGGCTGTGCTGGTCCACGAGCGGTGGCAGGTGGTCCATCCGCCCCTCCTCGCCGAAGCCGACGACGCCCGTGGCGCCGAAAAAGCCGAAAAGCCGAAAAAGCCCACCCGGCGCGGCGTGGAGCCGCCCCTGATGGGCTCAACGGACGACGCGGTCGTCAGGTAGCGGTCCCGGCCGGGCCGCGACGCCGTTCGACGCGGTCCGCACGGGCGGAACCGGCGGTCCGGCGCCCGGCCGCGGGTTCAGGTGTTGGAGGGACCGCCCACCTGGATGCCCGCCATCCGCGACCACTCGTACGGACCGGTGCGCACCTTGGCCGCCAGTTCGCCGTCGAACGCGTCGTGCAGGGTGACGCCGGCCCGCCCGGCCGCGGCCCGCGCGATGTCCTGCGTACCGGCGACGAGGTTGCCCCACTCGCCGTCGGCGCCGACCAGCGCGATCCGGATGCTGCCGCGGGCGATGTGGGCGAGCTGGCCGTCGGCGCTGCCGCCGTGGGAGGCGGCGAAGGCCGCGATCTCCTTGGCCAGCCGAGCGGTCCGCCGCTCGGCCCGCTTGTCCGTCCGGCCCCCGTCGACCTGCTCGTCCGCCGCGTCCGCCTGCTGAGTGTCTGCCATGGACAGGATGCTACCCGCCGGTAATCAGCGGGGGAAGTGCCGGACGGAACGCCGAGGGCCCGCCACGAACGCGTCGTGGCGGGCCCTCGGGACACTCGGCGGAACGTGCCCTACCGCAGGAACGGGTCCACGGCGACGGCCACGAACAGCAGCGACACATAGGTGATCGACCAGTGGAAGAGCCGCATCTCCTTGAGCTTGGGCCCGGTGATCCCGGCCTTCGCGCGGGACTGGAGGGCGTGCGCCTCCTTCAGCCAGAAGGCGCCGCAGAGCACCGCCACCACCGTGTAGAACCAGCCGGTGTAGCCCAGCGGCTGGAGCAGCAGCGACACCAGGACCATCACCCAGCTGTACGCCACGATCTGGCGCGCCACGGCCTTGTTCCCCGCGACGACCGGCAGCATCGGCACGCCGACCCGCTCGTAGTCGTCCTTGGCCTTCATCGACAGCGGCCAGTAGTGCGGCGGCGTCCAGAAGAAGATGACGAGGAAGAGGATGGCCGAGGCCCAGGAGACGGTGTTGGTGACCGCGGACCAGCCGATGAAGACCGGCATGCAGCCCGCGATGCCGCCCCAGACGATGTTCTGCGCGGTACGCCGCTTGAGGATCATCGTGTAGACGATGACGTAGAACAGCAGGGCACCGAGCGACAGCGCCGCCGACAGCGGGTTGACCAGGAACCAGAACCAGGCCGTCGAACCGACCGCCAGTGCGGTCGCGAAGACCAGGCACTCGCGGGGCGAGACCATTCCGGTGACCAGCGGCCGCTGCGAGGTGCGGTCCATCAGGGCATCGATGTCGCGGTCGATGTACATGTTGTAGGCGGCGGCACCGCCCGCGGAGAGATAACCGCCGATACAGGTGGCCAGTACCAGCCACAGATCGGGGACGCCGCCGGCGGCCAGGAACATCACCGGGATCGTCGTCATCAGCAGCAGCTCGATGACGCGCGGCTTGGTCAGTGCCACGAAAGCCTTGACACGGGCCCCGAACGGACGGTGACCTGAACCCTGCGGGCCCTGGGCCAGGACACCCGCAGGACGGGATTCGACGGCCGTCACGCACACCCCTGGAAGTAACATCAGCGGCTTGCGCCGCGAAGATAAGGCCAGCAAGCATTCCCGGTTGTGAAAACCCGGTTAAGGCTTGCGCGTACCACGCCACTTTAGACGTTGGCCATACGACGGCCTTCGCGGGGGTGGGGTCGTGTTGAGGCGGCGCCGGGGCCGCCGGGGCCGTACCCCCCACCGGTTCCCGCGCGCGCCGCGCGGGGATTCCGGCCCGTCGCCCACGCGCCGCCGTCCGCTGCGCCCCGCGCGTCTTGGTGCACGCTTCGCCCGCCGTTCACGCCGTTCAGGAGGCGGATGCGGGCACCGCCCGGCAGTCTTGAGTGGTGGCCGTCTCGTCCGGGGCAGGAATGCCCGGAGTCCGGATTTGGTTGCCTAAGGCGTCGAGTTTCACCAGGACGAGCCGTCGACGCTCCGTCGAAAAGATGGCCGTAGATGCAGGGGTAGGCTCGACAACGCCCGGCGGACATACCGTCCCCGGCATTCGACATGTGGAGAGGAGCCCTGACTCAGGGTGAGCACCAAGCCGACCACCACAGATTTCGAGTGGACCGATCAGGACCAGCGGGCCGTCGACACCGTTCGCGTCCTGGCCATGGATTCCGTGCAGAAGGTCGGTAACGGCCATCCTGGTACCGCCATGAGCCTCGCGCCGGCCGCCTACGTTCTCTTCCAGAAGCTGATGCGGCACGACCCCGCCGACGCGAAGTGGACCGGCCGCGACCGGTTCGTGCTGTCCGCCGGCCACTCCAGCCTGACCCTCTACATCCAGCTCTACCTGGCCGGCTACGGCCTGGAGCTGGACGACCTGAAGTCCTTCCGCACCTGGGGCTCCAAGACCCCGGGCCACCCGGAGTACGGCCACACGGTCGGCGTGGAGACCACCACAGGACCGCTCGGCCAGGGCGTCGCCAACGGCGTGGGCATGGCCATGGCCGCCCGCTACGAGCGCGGCCTGTTCGACCCCGAGGCCGCCCCCGGCACCTCGCCGTTCGACCACACCGTCTGGGTCATCGCCGGTGACGGCTGCCTCCAGGAGGGTGTCTCCGGCGAGGCGTCCTCGCTCGCGGGCCACCAGAAGCTCGGCAACCTCGTACTGCTGTGGGACGACAACCACATCTCCATCGAGGGCGACACCGAGACCGCGGTCTCCGAGGACACCCTCAAGCGCTACGAGTCCTACGGCTGGCACGTCCAGCGCGTCGAGCAGCTGCCCAGCGGCGACCTCGACCCGGTGGGCCTGGCCGAGGCCCTGAAGGCGGCGCAGGCCGAGACCGAGCGCCCCTCCTTCATCGCGGCCCGCTCGATCATCGCCTGGCCCGCCCCGAACGCCCAGAACACCGAGGCCGCGCACGGCTCCGCGCTGGGCGACGAAGAGGTCGCGGCCACCAAGAAGGTGCTGGGCTTCGACCCGGAGAAGTCCTTCGAGGTCTCCGACGAGGTGCTCGCGCACACCCGCGCCGCCTGGGAGCGCGGCCGCCAGGAGCACGCGACGTGGGACAAGTCCTTCGCCGCCTGGCGCTCCGCCAACCCGGAGCGCGCCGCCCAGTTCGACCGCATCCAGGCGGGCGAGCTGCCGGACGGCTGGGAGAAGGCGCTGCCCGCCTTCGAGACCGGCAAGGGCGTCGCCACCCGCGCGGCCTCCGGCAAGGTCCTCCAGGCGCTGGGCGCGGTCGTGCCCGAGCTGTGGGGCGGCTCCGCCGACCTCGCCGGCTCGAACAACACCACGATCGACAAGAACTCGTCGTTCCTGCCCGAGGGCAACCCGCTGCCCGAGGCGAACCCGTACGGCCGCACGGTGCACTACGGCATCCGTGAGCACGCCATGGGCTCGACCATGAACGGCATCGCGCTGCACGGCAACACCCGCATCTACGGCGGCACCTTCCTGGTGTTCTCCGACTACATGCGCCCCGCCGTCCGGCTCGCCGCGCTCATGCAGCTGCCGGTGACGTACGTGTGGACGCACGACTCCATCGGTCTCGGCGAGGACGGCCCGACCCACCAGCCGGTCGAGCACCTGTCCGCGCTGCGCGCCATCCCGGGCCTGAACATCGTGCGCCCGGCCGACGCCAACGAGACCGCCACCGCCTGGTCCGAGATCCTGCGCCGCCACCAGAGCAAGCCCGCGCCGCACGGCCTCGCACTGACCCGCCAGGGCGTACCGACGTACGAGGCGAACCCGGCCGCGGCCAAGGGCGGCTACGTGCTGTTCGAGGCCGAGGGCGGCGAACCGCAGGTCATCCTGATCGGCACCGGCTCCGAGGTGCAGCTCGCCGTCGAGGCGCGCGAAGCGCTCCAGGCCGAGGGCATCCCGACGCGCGTCGTCTCGATGCCGTCGGTCGAGTGGTTCGAGGAGCAGGACCAGGGGTACCGCGACAGCGTGCTGCTGCCGACGGTCAAGGCCCGGGTCGCGGTCGAGGCCGGCATCGGTCTGACCTGGCACCGCTACGTGGGCACGCAGGGCCGCATCGTCTCGCTGGAGCACTTCGGTGCCTCGGCGGACGCCAAGGTCCTCTTCCACGAGTTCGGCTTCACCGCCGACGCGGTCGCCACGGCGGCCCGGGAATCCCTCGCAGCGGCCACGCGCTGACGCCCGTACACCACCCAGTAGGAGATGCAAACCCCATGACAGACGCACTCAAGCGCCTCTCCGACGAAGGCGTCGCGATCTGGCTGGACGACCTGTCCCGCAAGCGGATCACGTCCGGCAACCTGGCCGAGCTGATCGACCAGCAGCACGTCGTCGGTGTCACCACCAACCCGTCGATCTTCCAGAAGGCCATCTCGCAGGGCGACGGGTACGACACCCAGCTCACCGACCTCGCGGCCCGCAAGGTGACCGTCGAGGAAGCCATCCGGATGATCACCACGGCGGACGTCCGGGACGCGGCCGACATCCTGCGTCCGGTCTTCGACGCCACCGACGGCCAGGACGGCCGGGTCTCCATCGAGGTCGACCCGCGCCTGGCCCACAACACCCGCGCCACCGTCGCCGAGGCCAAGCAGCTGGCCTGGCTGGTGGACCGCCCCAACGCGCTGATCAAGATCCCGGCCACCAAGGCGGGTCTGCCGGCGATCACCGAGACGATCGCCCGCGGCATCAGCGTCAACGTCACGCTGATCTTCTCGCTGGAGCGCTACCGCGAGGTGATGGCCGCGTACCTGGAGGGTCTGGAGAAGGCCAAGGCCGCGGGCCTGGACCTGTCCAAGATCCACTCGGTGGCGTCCTTCTTCGTGTCCCGCGTGGACACCGAGACCGACAAGCGCCTGGACGCGATCGGCACCGACGAGGCCAAGGCCCTCAAGAGCAAGGCCGCCGTCGCCAACGCGCGCCTCGCCTACCAGGCGTACGAGGAGGTCTTCTCCTCGGACCGCTGGGCCGCGCTGGACAAGGCGCACGCCAACAAGCAGCGTCCGCTGTGGGCCTCGACCGGCGTGAAGGACCCGTCGCTCAAGGACACCATGTACGTCGAGGAACTGGTCGCGCCGAACACGGTCAACACCATGCCCGAGGCCACCCTGGAGGCCACCGCCGACCACGGCACGATCTCCGGTGACAAGGTGCGCGGCACCTACGAGCAGGCCCAGGCCGACCTCGACGCGCTGGAGAAGCTCGGCATTTCGTACGACGACGTCGTGCAGGTGCTGGAGGACGAGGGCGTCGAGAAGTTCGAGGCGTCCTGGAACGACCTGCTCAAGTCCACTGAGGCGGAGCTCAAGCGCCTCGCTCCTTCGGAGGGCTGACCCACCTTGTCCAGCAGCAATCCGCTGCGTGACACTGCAGACCGACGGCTCCCGCGTATCGCGGGGCCGTCGGGCCTGGTCATCTTCGGTGTCACGGGCGATTTGTCCCGTAAAAAGCTGATGCCTGCCGTCTACGACCTGGCCAACCGCGGGCTGCTGCCGCCGGGCTTCTCCCTCATCGGCTTCGCCCGCCGCGAATGGGAGCACCAGGACTTCGCACAGGAGGTGTACGAGGCCGTCAAGCAGCACTCCCGTACGCCGTTCCGCGAGGAGGTCTGGCAGCAGCTCGTCCAGGGCTGCCGGTTCGTCCAGGGAAACTTCGACGACGACGAGGCCTTCGAGACCCTCAAGGACACCATCGAGGAACTCGACAAGGCCCAGGGCACCGGCGGCAACTTCGCCTTCTACCTGTCCGTGCCCCCCAAGTTCTTCCCCAAGGTCGTCCAGCAGCTCAAGAAGCACGGACTGGCCGACCAGAGCCAGCACTCCTGGCGCCGCGCGGTCATCGAGAAGCCCTTCGGCCACGACCTGGAGAGCGCCCAGGAGCTCAACCGGATCGTCCACGAGGTCTTCCCGCCGGAAGAGGTCTTCCGGATCGACCACTACCTCGGCAAGGAGACGGTCCAGAACATCCTGGCGCTGCGCTTCGCCAACACCCTGTTCGAGCCGCTCTGGAACCGGTCCTACGTCGACCACATCCAGATCACCATGGCCGAGGACATCGGCATCGGCGGCCGCGCCGGCTACTACGACGGCATCGGCGCCGCCCGTGACGTCATCCAGAACCACCTGCTCCAGCTGCTCGCGCTGACCGCCATGGAGGAGCCCGCCTCCTTCGACGCGGACGCGCTCGTCGCCGAGAAGACCAAGGTGCTGGGCGCCGTACGGCTCCCCGCCGACCTGGGCAAGGAGACGGTGCGCGCCCAGTACGCGGCCGGCTGGCAGGGCGGCGAGAAGGTCGTCGGCTACCTGGAGGAAGAGGGCATCGACCCCAACTCCCGGACCGACACCTACGCGGCGATCAAGCTGGAGGTGGACAACCGCCGCTGGGCCGGCGTCCCCTTCTACCTGCGCACCGGCAAGCGCCTCGGCCGCCGCGTCACGGAGATCGCGGTCGTCTTCCAGCGCGCGCCGCACTCCCCCTTCGACCACACCGCCACCGAAGAGCTGGGGCACAACGCCCTGGTGATCCGCGTCCAGCCGGACGAGGGCGTCACCATGCGGTTCGGCTCGAAGGTGCCCGGCACCTCCATGGAGGTGCGGGACGTCTCGATGGACTTCGCGTACGGCGAGTCCTTCACCGAGTCCAGCCCGGAGGCGTACGAGCGCCTGATCCTGGACGTGCTGCTCGGCGACGCCAACCTCTTCCCGCGCGTCGAGGAGGTCGAGCAGTCCTGGCGGATTCTCGACCCGATCGAGGAGTACTGGGACCGGCACGGCAAGCCCGCGCAGTACCCGGCCGGGACCTGGGGACCGGACGAGGCGGACGAAATGCTCGCACGAGACGGACGGAGCTGGCGTCGGCCATGAAGATCGATCTGACGGAAACCACGGCCAGCAAGGTCAACAAGGCGCTGGTCCAGGGCCGTCGTACCATCGGCACCCCGGCCATCGGCATGGTGCTCACCCTCGTCATCGTCACCGACGAGGAGAACGCCTACGACGCCCTGAAGGCCGCCAACGAGGCGTCCCGCGAACACCCCTCGCGCACCCTCGTCGTCATCAAGCGCGTCAGCCGGTCGCCCCGCGACCGCGCCAAGGCACGCCTGGACGCCGAGGTCCGCGTGGGCGCGGACGCCGGTACCGGTGAGACGGTCGTACTGCGGCTCTACGGCGAGGCCATCAACCACGCCCAGTCCGTGGTGCTGCCGCTGCTGCTGCCGGACGCCCCGGTCGTCGTGTGGTGGCCGGTCAACGCCCCGCTGGACGCGGCGCGCGACCCGCTCGGCGCACTCGCCCAGCGGCGCGTCACCGACATGTACACCGCCGAGAACCCGATCCGGGAACTCGCCGAGCGCGCCGAGGCGTACTCGCCCGGCGACACGGACCTGTCCTGGACCCGCATCACCCCCTGGCGCTCGATGCTGGCGGCGGCGCTGGACCAGCTGCCGTGCAAGGTCGCCGAGGTCGAGGTCGAGGGCGAGGAGTTCAACCCCAGCGTCGAACTCCTCGGCATGTGGCTCGCGGACCGGCTGGGCGTACCCGTCCGGCGGCTCCTCTCGGCCGGCCCCGGCCTGACGGCCGTCCGGATGGAGACGGACTGCGGCCCGGTCGCGCTGGACCGCGCGGACGGCTCGCTGGCCACGCTCTCCATGCAGGGCCAGCCGGACCGCAACGTGGCGCTCAAGCGGCGCGAGACCTCCGAACTGCTGGCGGAGGAGCTGCGCCGGCTCGACCCGGACGACACGTACGCCTCCACGCTGAAGTACGGCGTCGACCGGCTCGGCGAACCGCAGCGGACGCAGACGCCGCTGGCGGCGAAGGCGGCCGAGTCGTCCGACGAGCCTGCCGCTGACGCGGCGGGAGCGACGGAGACGGCGGAGGCCACGTCCGACGAGTCCGCGGACAAGACCGAAGGCAAGGCCAAGGCCCCGGCCAAGAAGTCCGCCTCCAAGAAGGCGGCCTCCAAGGCGGCCTCCGAGTGAGCGCGCCGCAGGTCGTCGTCCACCGCGACAAGGAACTGATGGCCAAGGCCGCCGCGGCCCGGCTGATCACGAAGATCGTGGACGCCCAGGCCGCCCGCGGCTCCGCCTCCGTCGTCCTGACGGGCGGCCGCAACGGCAACGGGCTGCTCGCGGCCCTCGCCGAGGCGCCCGCCCGGGACGCGGTGGACTGGTCGCGCCTCGACCTGTGGTGGGGCGACGAGCGGTTCCTGCCGGACGGCGACCCGGAGCGCAACTACACGCAGGCCCGTGCGGCCCTGCTGGACAGCGTTCCGGTGGACCCCGCCCGGGTGCACGCGATGGCTCCGTCCAACGGCCCGTACGGCAGCGACGCGGACGCCGCGGCGGAAGCGTACGCGGTCGAACTGGCCGCCGCGGCGGGCCCCGAGGACCACGGCCCCGTCCCGTCCTTCGACGTCCTCCTCCTGGGCGTCGGCCCGGACACCCACGTCGCGTCGCTCTTCCCCGAGCTGCCCGCCGTACGGGAGACGGAACGCCCGGTCGTCGCCGTACACGGCGCGCCCAAGCCCCCGCCCACCCGCATCTCGCTGACCCTGCCCGCGATCCGCGCGGCACGGGAGGTCTGGCTGCTCGCGGCGGGCGAGGACAAGGCGAAGGCCGCGGCGATGGCGCTCTCCGGCGCCGGAGAGGTCCAGGCCCCGGCCGCGGGCGCGCACGGCCGCAGCCGCACGCTGTGGCTCCTGGACGAGGCGGCAGCTTCACAGTTGCCGCGCGGACTGTACCCGCCGGCTTCGGCCTGAGGTCAACGTACGACGGCCCCGTTCCCTCGTGGGAGCGGGGCCGTCGTCATGCTGTCCGGCGGGTTTCGCCGCCCGGTATCAGGCCGGGCGCCGTGGCCGACTCGTTCCCGGCGGCGGGTGGCGCACCCCCGTACCCGGGCACGGGAACGGCCCTACGGACTTCGTCCTACGGTCCGCCCCCTCCCGCCGTACGGCGACGTTCTACCGGTGGGGGCAGGTGTCCCCCCACCCCCGTACGTGTCAGCCGAACACGTACGGGAGGGTCCGGAACCGTAGGACGAAGTCCGTAGGGGCCGGGCCCGCACCACTGCCGTGCTGCCCGCAGTCCAACGGAGTTTCGGAGCCCGACGGCGGGCCGGACTCCGTGGCCGACTGGCTCCCACGCGCCGGGCGACGCCCGCCAGGGACCGGACACGGGAACGGTCCTCCAGACTCCGTCCTACGGCCCGCCCCCTCCCGCCGTACGGCGACGTTCTACCGGTGGGGGCAGGCGCCCCCCACCCCCGTACGCGTCAGCCTGACACGTACGGGAGGGTCCGGAACCGTAGGACGAAGTCCGTAGGGGCCGGTCCCGCACTACTCTCGGCCTGCCCGCAGTCCGACGGAGTTTCGGCGCCCGACGGCGGGCCGGACTCCGTGGCCGACTGGCTCCCACGTGCCGGGCGGCGCCCGCCAAGGACCGGGCACGGGAACGGTCCTCCGGACTCCGTCCTGCGGCCCGCCCCCTCCCGCCGTACGGCGACGTTCTACCGGTGGGGGCAGGCGTCCCCCCACCCCCGTACGTGTCAGCCGAACACGTACGGGAGGGTCCGGAACCGTAGGACGAAGTCCGTAGGGGCCGGGCCCGTTCCAGCCGTGCTCAGCCGGTCACGGCCGTCGTTCCTGTTCCTGGCGCACCATCGCGTTGGCGAGGTGGGCGGGGTCCTGGAGGTCGCCCACCGCTACGCCCACGACCTCCGTGTCGTGGGTGTCGTAGGCGCCCAGGACGTGCTCCTTGTCGCCCTGGACAACCTCCAGGTGACGGGTCGCCACCTCGCGCTGTTCGGTCTCCGGGCGGGCCTGGAGCCACGCCCGGTTCTCCGGGGTCAGCAGGTCCAGGAACGCCGGCACCACCTCGTCCGCCGCCATCAGCGGCCCCGCATCGCGCGGTACGTGGCGACCAGGGACCGCGTCGAGGCGTCCAGGCCCTCGACCTCCGAGCCCGCGGTGAGCGCGGGCTCGACCCGCTTCGCGAGGACCTTGCCGAGTTCGACGCCCCACTGGTCGAAGGAGTCGATGTTCCAGATGGCGCCCTGGACGAACACCTTGTGCTCGTAGAGCGCGATCAGCTGGCCCAGCACGGACGGCGTCAGTTCCTCGGCGAGGATCGTGGTGGTGGGGCGGTTGCCCTGGAAGGTCTTGTGCGGGACCAGTTCCTCGGCCACGCCCTCGGCGCGGACCTCGTCGGGGGTCTTGCCGAAGGCCAGCGCCTGGCCCTGGGCGAAGAGGTTGGCCATCAGGAGGTCGTGCTGGGCCACCAGGCCGGAGTGGAGATCCTCGACGGGCTTGGCGAAGCCGATGAGGTCGGCGGGGATGAGCTTCGTGCCCTGGTGGAGGAGCTGGTAGTAGGCGTGCTGGCCGTTGGTGCCGGGGGTGCCCCACACGACGGGCCCGGTCTGCCAGCGCACCGGGTTGCCCTCGCGGTCCACGGACTTGCCGTTGGACTCCATGTCGAGCTGCTGGAGGTACGCGGTGAACTTGGAGAGGTAGTGGCTGTACGGCAGGACCGCGTGCGACTGCGCGTCCCAGAAGTTGCCGTACCAGACGCCGAGCAGGCCGAGCAGGAGCGGGACGTTCTCCTCGGCGGGCGCGCAGCGGAAGTGCTCGTCGACGAGGTGGAAGCCGGCCAGCATCTCGCGGAACCGCTCCGCCCCGATCGCGATCATGAGCGAGAGGCCGATCGCGGAGTCGTAGGAGTAGCGGCCGCCGACCCAGTCCCAGAACTCGAACATGTTGTCGGTGTCGATGCCGAAGTCCGCGACCTTCTCGGCGTTGGTCGACAGGGCGACGAAATGCTTGGCCACCGCGTCCTCGCCAGCCCGCAGGCCGGTGAGCAGCCAGTTGCGGGCGGAGGTGGCGTTGGTGATCGTCTCGATGGTGGTGAAGGTCTTCGAGGCGACGATGAAGAGCGTCTCCGCGGGGTCGAGGTCGCGGACGGCCTCGTGCAGGTCGGCGCCGTCCACGTTGGAGACGAAGCGGAACTGCATGTCGCGGTGGGAGTAGGCGCGCAGCGCCTCGTACGCCATGGCCGGGCCCAGGTCCGAGCCGCCGATGCCGATGTTGACGACCGTCTTGATGCGCTTGCCGGTGTGGCCCTTCCACTCGCCCGAACGCACCCGGTCGGTGAAGATCTGCATCTTGCGCAGTACGGCGTGCACGGCGGGCGCGACGTTCTCGCCGTCGACGGTGATCGTGGCGGACTCGGGGGCGCGCAGCGCGGTGTGCAGCACGGCCCGGTTCTCGGTGACGTTGATCTTGTCGCCGCGGAACATCGCGTCCCGCAGGGCGGCGACACCCCGGGCCTCGGCGAGCTCGCGCAGCAGGCGCAGCGTCTCGTCGGTGACCAGGTGCTTGGAGTAGTCCAGGTGCAGGTCGCCGACCTTGAGGGTGTAGCGTCCGGCGCGGTCCGGATCCTGGTCGAACAGCTCGCGCAGGTGCACCTCCCCCAACTGCTCCCGGTGCTTGTTCAGCGCGGTCCACTCAGGCGTCTGGTCGAGCCTGTTGCGGCCTTCTGCGTTCATCTCGGACATCAGCCTTCTTCTTCTCGTACCGGCCCCGCCGTCTCCCAACCTAATTGATCAGGGCGCGGGATGAGGTGTCCCCCCGCTGTCGGCCGCCCCGGCGAACCGTTTCGGCACCTCCCGCCGGTACCCGGCCGACAGGCCGGATACGCGGACGGCCCGGCCGGAAGGGCGTTTCCCCTCCGGCCGGGCCGGTCGACGTGTGTGTGCTGTCCGTCAGATCTCTCCGCGGAGCTTGGCGAGGGCCTCGGCGAGAATCGCCTCGCCGTCGGCGTCGCTCCTGCGCTCCCGGACGTACGCGAGGTGCGTCTTGTACGGTTCGGTGCGCGGCGGGTCCGGCGGGTTGTCCCGGTCCTTGCCTGCCGGGAAGCCGCAGCGCGGGCAGTCCCAGGTGTCAGGAATCTGCGCGTCGCCGGCGAAGCTGGGCTGAGTCTCGTGCCCGTTCGAGCACCAGAAGGAGATGCGGATGCGCGGTGCGGACTCGCCCCGCTCCGCCTCCCCCATCGGCCCCGCCCCGACCCGACTTCCTCGGATCGCGTTGCCACTTGCCACGGTTGTAACTCCCTGCGTAATGGTGCTGCGAAGCATCGAACAGCAGTCGCGCTGCGAGCGCCCCAGTCTACGTAAGGCCCAACGCGCGTCCAGTGACAGGAGTTACACCCCTCACCGAGGACGCCGCCTTCATGATAGGCCGCGTCCCCGACGTCGTGTCAGCTGTCCAGCTTCATCAGAACGCCGAGCACGACGATGCAGGCGAACCAGAGCAGAGCGATCACGATGGTGATGCGGTCCAGGTTGCGCTCCGCGACGGAGGAACCGCCGACCGAGGACTGCATACCTCCGCCGAACATGTCGGACAGGCCGCCGCCCTTCCCCTTGTGCATGAGCACCAGCATCATCAGCAGCAGGCTGAAGACGATGAGGGCTACCGAGAACCCGATGACCACGGCTGGACCAACTCTCTAGGACTGACGGACGGGACGTACCGAAGAAGATCGAATGGTACGGGGCCGGGCGGCGCGCATGACGCCGGACCCGGCCCCGACAGGGTACGACGGGCCGGGCCCGTCGTCATAGCCGCTACTGGTCGCGGAAGCGGACGATCTTGACGAACTCGTCCACGTCCAGTGCCGCGCCGCCGATCAGGGCGCCGTCGACGTCCGGCTGCGCCATGATCGCGGCGACGTTGCCGGACTTGACCGAGCCGCCGTACTGGATGCGGACCTTGTCGGCCAGCTCCTGGCTGTACAGCTCGGCGAGACGGCCGCGGATCGCGCCGCAGACCTCCTGCGCGTCCTCGGGCGTGGCGACCTCGCCGGTGCCGATGGCCCACACGGGCTCGTAGGCGATGACGATGGTCTCGGCCTGCTCGGCCGGGATGCCGTCGAGGCCGCCGTCGACCTGGGCGAGGGTGTGCGCGACCTGGTTGCCGGCCTTGCGGACGTCCAGGCCCTCGCCGACGCACAGGATCGGGGTGATGCCGTGCTCGAAGGCGGCCTTGACCTTGGCGTTGCAGATCTCTTCGTTCTCGCCGTGGTACTGGCGGCGCTCGCTGTGCCCGACGGCCACGTAGCTGCACTTGAGCTTGGCCAGCATGGCGCCCGAGATCTCGCCGGTGTACGCACCGGAGTCGTGCGCCGACAGGTCCTGGGCGCCGTACTTGATCTTGAGCTTGTCGCCG
Source organism: Streptomyces sp. CB02923 (assembly GCF_001905005.1). GTDB lineage: Bacteria > Actinomycetota > Actinomycetes > Streptomycetales > Streptomycetaceae > Streptomyces. Next base: position 150,155 of record NZ_LWKZ01000002.1, read on the forward strand.
TCGACCAGCGTCTGCACCGAGCGCAGGTCGGTGAAGGGCGGCAGGACCGCGACCTCGGTGGCCTCGTAGTCCTTGTCGGCGAGCGCGAAGGCGAGCTTCTGGACGTGCGCGATGGCCTCAAGGTGGTTGAGGTTCATCTTCCAGTTGCCCGCCATCAGCGGGGTACGGTCAGTCACGGTTCTTCAGTCCTCCAGAGCGGCAAGGCCGGGGAGCGTCTTGCCTTCGAGGTATTCGAGGCTGGCGCCGCCACCGGTCGAGATGTGGCCGAAAGCGTTCTCGTCGAAGCCGAGCGAGCGCACCGCGGCGGCCGAGTCGCCGCCGCCGACGACGGTGAAGCCGTCGCAGTTCAGCAGGGCCCGCGCGATGGCGGTGGTGCCACCGGCGTAGTCCGGGTGCTCGGCGACGCCTACGGGTCCGTTCCAGAAGACGGTCTCGGCGTCGGCGATCTTCGAAGCGAACAGCTCGCGGGTCTTCGGGCCGATGTCCAGGCCCTCCTTGTCGGAGGGGATCTGGTCGGCGTCGACCGTGACGAAGTCGGCCGGGGCCTTCGTCTTCAGGTCGGGGAAGTCGGCCGAGGCCAGGATGTCGACCGGCAGCACCAGCTCGACGCCGTTCTTCTCGGCGCGCTCCATGTACTCGGTCACGGTCGGGATCTGGTCCTCCTGGAGGAGGGAGATGCCGACCTCGTAGCCCTTGGCCTTGAGGAAGGTGTACGCCATGCCGCCGCCGATCAGCAGCCGGTCGGCCTTGCCGAGGAGCTGGTCGATGACGGCCAGCTTGTCGGAGACCTTGGCGCCGCCGAGCACGACCACGTACGGGCGCTTGACGTCCTCGGTGAGCTTCTTCAGGACGGTGACCTCGGCGGCGATCAGGTCGCCGGCGGCGTGCGGCAGGCGGGCCGGGAGGTCGTAGACGGAGGCGTGCTTGCGGTGCACGGCGCCGAATCCGTCACCGACGTACACGTCCGCGAGGGCCGCGAGCTGGTCCGCGAAGGCCGCGCGCTCGGCATCGTCCTTGCTGGTCTCGCCCGGGTTGAAACGCAGGTTCTCCAGGACGGCGACCTCGCCCTCCTTGAGCCCGTCGACGACGGAGCGGGCCGACTCGCCGACCGTGTCGGTGGCGAAGGCGACGTCGCGGCCGATCAGCTCACCGAGCCGCTCGGCGGCGGCGCGCAGCGAGAAGGCCGGGTCCGGGGCGCCCTTGGGGCGGCCCAGGTGGGAGGCGACGATCACCTTGGCGCCGAGCTGGGCCAGCTTGGCGATCGTCGGCTGGACGGCGCGGATCCGGCCGTCGTCGGTGATGGTGGTGCCGTCCAGCGGCACATTGAGGTCCGCGCGGACGAAGACCCGCTTGCCGGACAGCCCTTCCTGGGCGAGATCGTCGATCGTCTTCATGCGAAGTGACTCCGTTGCGTAGGTCGGTCATGGGACGGGGCCCGTACGGCGCTTCGGTGCGCCCTACGAGCCCCTTCCGCACATCTACGTGCCCTGGCCTTGGTCAGGCAGGTGTCAGAGCTGGCCGCCGACGAAGGTGGTCAGGTCCACCAGGCGGTTGGAGTAGCCCCACTCGTTGTCGTACCAGCCGATGACCTTGACGCTCTTGCCCTGCGCCATGGTCAGGGAGGAGTCGAAGGTGCAGGAGGCCGGCCAGTTGACGATGTCCGAGGAGACGATCGGGTCCTCGGTGTACTCCAGGATGCCCTTGAGCTGGCCCTCGGCCGCCTTCTGGAACGCGGCGTTGATCTCGTCCTTGGTGACCTCGCGCTCCAGCTCGATGACCAGGTCGGTCACGGAGCCGGTGGGGACCGGGACGCGCATGGCGATGCCGTCCAGCTTGCCCTCGAGCTGCGGGAGGACCAGCGCGGTGGCCTTGGCGGCACCGGTCGTGGTCGGGATGATGTTCTCCGCGGCGGCGCGGGCGCGGCGCAGGTCCGAGTGCGGGAAGTCCAGGATGCGCTGGTCGTTGGTGTACGCGTGCACCGTGGTCATCAGGCCCTTGACGATGCCGAAGTTCTCGTCGAGAACCTTGGCCATCGGCGCCACACAGTTGGTGGTGCAGGAGGCGTTGGAGATGACGTGGTGGCTGGCCGCGTCGTACTTGTCCTGGTTGACGCCCATCACGATCGTGATGTCCTCGCCCTTGGCGGGCGCGGAGATCAGGACCTTCTTGGCGCCGGCCTGGATGTGCTTCTCGGCGTCGGCCTTCTTGGTGAAGATGCCGGTCGACTCGATGACGATGTCGGCGCCCAGCTCGCCCCAGGGCAGCTTCGCCGGGTCGCGCTCGGCCATCGTCTTGAAGGTCTGCTTGCCGACCGTGATGGTGTCGTCGGTGTGGCTGACGTCCTGCTTCAGGCGACCCAGGATGGTGTCGTACTTCAGCAGGTGAACCAGGGTGGCGTTGTCGGTCAGGTCGTTGACACCGACGATCTCGATGTCCGCACCCTGCTCCAGGAGCGCGCGGAAGTAGTTGCGACCAATGCGGCCGAATCCGTTGATGCCTACGCGGATCGTCACGAACCGATCTCCTCGTTGGTGCGCCGGTTCAGTACCGGCGAGCTGTATGGGATGTCCCCGACCGCCTCCGACCCTACCCCCAATACGAGACGTACGTGACATTGACAGGGGCGGCCCGGGCCCACTCTGGGGCCACGGGCCGCCCTGTTCGCCGAGAGAGTACGGCGTGGTCAGCCGTCGAGCGCCTTGAGCGCCGCGCCGGTCAGTTCCGCCCGTTCCGCGGCGGTCTGTACGTGCTCCAGGCCGAAGCCCAGCAGAACGGTGTTCCGGGTGGTCACCGCGGCGGCGGCCCGGAACAGCTCCTTGGAGCGGGACCAGTCACCCGTGGCGGGCGGGCTGCCGGCCGGCGGCCCGGGGACGGTCCAGGGCCCGAGGGAGGTCTCGAAGCCCACCAGCGGCTCGCCGCCGCTGCTGGTGGCGAGCCTGGTGTTGTCGACGAAGACGCCCCGGCCGCCGGTGCTGGGGTCGGTGATGTAGGAGAGCGCCAGCTCGACGCGCTGCCCGGCGTAGGCGGCGAGGTCGACGGCGACCGGCCGCCAGCCCTCCGAGGCGCCCGTGAAGCGGTTCCACGCGCCGGTGGTGCCGGTGTTGCGGCACTCGCTGCCGGTGCGGGTCAGGTAGTGCTGGAGGAAGGGGTGCGCGGCCAGGTAGTAGCCGGCTCCGCACTCGGCGGGTACGTCGGTGCCGGTGCCGCCGTTCGCGTCCGGCAGCGTCGTCCAGTCGTCCCTGCCGACGGTGTGCGCCTCGACGACGGCGTTGTCGTAGCCCGCCTCGGTGTCGTGGCTGAGCATGAACTGGAGGGCGGGCTTGTCGGCCGCGGTCACGCCGGTCAGGTCCACGGTCCGGGACAGCCGCATATAGGAGGTGTCGCGGTGCTGTGCGGCGGCGAACCAGTCGCCCTCGTACGGCTGGAACGGCGTCCGCACGCCCGGGTACGTACCGGCCGCTGCGCTGGTGAACTGGGGGAACGTCGCAGGCGGCAGCTCATCCGAGATCACCGAGTGGGCACCCGCGGAGTCCAGCGGGTTGCCCGGCGCGTCACCCAGTTTCACGTCCGCTCCGGCCAGCTTGCCGTCGCCCTTGAACGCGGGCGGCGACTTCACGGGGACGCGGCTGCCGGCGCCCAGGTAGTACTGGCTGAAGTCGTCGGTCACGGCACGGCCGACCACGGCGCTGCCGCCCGCCTGCTCACCGGCGGTGAGCAGTTTGCCGCCCTCGTTGAGGTAGTCGCGTACGGCCAGCAGGGTGGCGCCGCCCGGCCGGCCGGCCCCCGTGTACCAGACGACGTTCTCGAAGTGGCTCAGGACGCCGAGCGCGTCCGGGGTGCCCTGCCGGGCGACGTCCCAGACCGCCGCGCGGTGGCCGTTGGCGGCGAGGGCCTCGGTGTAGGCGGCGGTGTGCCGCGCGGGGGTGGTGCCGCCCTCCTCGGCGAGGACGAGGGTGTCGGCGCGCGGCCGTTCGGCGACGGTGTAGGTGAAAGGTTCACTCTTGGTGGCCTTGCCGTCGCGTGTACGGCCGGAGAACCACACCTCGACCTTGTCCCCCGGACCTGCGCCTTCTACGGAGGCCCGGTACTGGTCGAAGTGGAGGTTGTCCTCGCCGCCGTAGGTCTCGCCGCCCTTCCAGGCTTCGAGCTCCTCGGTGTGCCGGCGGCCGCCGTCGATGCGGTAGTTGAGTTCCTTGTCGCGTACGGACCTGCGCGCGGTGACGGCGACTTCCTGATTCTCGCCGCGGGCGTAGGAGGTGGCGAAGGCGTGCGGGGTGAAGTCGGGCGCCTTCATGTCCACGGACGAGACGGGCTGGTCCGGGTGCTGGGCGCTCTCGGCGACGGAGAGCGCGAAGGGGATGTTCTTCGCGAACTCCGCCTGGATGAGCTTCTCGGAGTCGGGGAAGTTGAAGACGGACTGGCAGTCGGCCGCGTTCCACTCGTCGTTCGGGTCGGCGTTGGAGGCCGTCTGGCAGGTGGACATCTCCGGGGTGAACATCGGGATGCCGTTGACGTTGGACGCGTGGCCGTCGGCCTCGCCGTTGGTGATGTACAGCTCGGAGGAGACCTGCGGGCGGTAGCCGGGGATCGCGGGCTTCTCCGGGGTGCCGGCCAGGGCCCGGTAGAGGACGTCGTCGGGGGTGGGGGTGGCCACCTGCCAGCCGACGCCGTAGAGGATCAGCTCGGCGGCGGAGTGGTAGTTGATGGCGTACCGGAAGCCGATGCGCTTCTCGAAGGCGTCCAGCGCCTTGGTCTCCGGCTCGGAGGCGGCGGCCGGGCCGCGGTAGGTCTCGCCCGCGGGGTTCGGGGAGGAACCCTCGTTGTCGTAGCCCCACTTGTAGGAGAAGTTGCGGTTGAGGTCGACGCCGTCGCCCGGTGCGGTCTTGCCGTCGCCGTTGTTGTCGCGCAGGTTCTTGCGCCACAGGCGGTTCTGCGGGCTCTCGAAGGTGTAGTCGTAGCCGTCCGGGTTGGCGGAGAGCACGAACCACAGCTCGGTGGTGTCGAGGATCTTGGTCAGGCGCGGGTCCTTGCCGTACCCCGCCAGGTAGTACTGCATCAGCCGACGGGTCATCTCGGGAGTGATCCACTCCCGCGCGTGCTGGTTGGACAGGTACAGCGCCGCGGGTTTGGCGCCGTCCTTGGCCGTGTCGGCGTTCTTGGTGAGCTTCAGGGCCAAGATGTCGCGGCCCTTGACGGTCTTTCCGATACTGACGACCTTCGCCAGCTTCCGGTGGAACCGGGCGGTGTCGATCATCTCCTTCATCAGGCCGTTGACACCCGTGTACGGGCGGAAGACCCCGTCACCCTGGGCCTTGAGCTTGCGCCGCGTCTCTGGAGAAACGATCCTGCGCGTCAGTTCCACGCCCTGGCGGCGCAGACCGGCGGCCTGCCCGGCGGAGAGGTACACCTCGACCTGCGCCTTACCGGTCCGCGGCACCTGCGCGGTCAGCTCGTGACCGTCCACCCCTGCCTTGAGCAGCAGCGGCACCTGCGCCTTGGTGACCTCGGCGGTCCAGACCGCGATGGCGTCTCCGACGCCTTGCCCGCCCTCCCCCGCCTGCGCCTGCGCGGCGGGCACCGCCACCACCCCTCCCAGCAGCAACGATGCTGCCGCGAGTAAGGATCTCGCCTTGCGTCTCATGAGCCCCCCTTGCCGTCTTCCATCTCGTGAATGGACGTTCGACAGACTGGTGACGCTGCATGATCATGTCAATACGGAGGGTGTCGAAATGCAGGTGTGGCCGAGAAACCCCCCACGGCGCCGCGCGGCGGTGAACCACCGGTGCCCGCGCGGTTCACAGGAAATGGCCGTCGGCCAGGTGCGGCGCCGGAACGGGCATGCCGCGGACGGCCAGATAACCCTCCTGGCCGATGATGAGCCCGGCGGCGAGGCCGATGTCGACAGCCCACTCGTTGGGGGTGGTGATGCAGTTGACGAGCGTGTCTCCGTACGACGCGGCCGGCGCCTCCCACAGCAGCCGCCGCGCCGTGCCGGTACGCCGGGCGGCCAGCAGCACCGCCCGCCCCCGCTCGTCCAGGTAGACGTACCCCGGCGCGGTCCGGTCCCGCGACACGACCAGCCGGTGGGTGCCGAGCAGACGGCCGTGGTCGGGGCCGCGTCCGGCGCCCCGCAGGTCCCGGTCCAGGCGGTCCATCCACCCGACGTCGTCCGGGCGGCCCTCCCGGAGGCCGTCGACCGCGGGCAGGGCGGACCGGTCGACGGTCCCGGTCGTGCGCATCTGCGGGTGGAGCGAGAAGCCGGCGTGGCGCCGGGGTGGACGCTGGAGGAGAAGAGGCCGGGCCCCCGTCGGCGTGCGCCGGAACGGCGTCCAGCAGGCGCTTGCCGATGCCCCGCCGCTGGTGGCCGGGCAGCACGCCGTACGTGGCGAGGTACCACAGCGACTCGCGGTTCTGCGAGACGGCGAAGCCCACGACGTGGTCCGGGCCCGCGTCCGGGTCCGCCGCGACCCAGCAGCCGCCCGGGTCCGTGCTCAGGTAGTAGCGCATCTGGTCGATCCACCGCCGTGCAGCAGCGGAGGACTCCGTCGGGCTGCGGGCAGGTCGGGAGTGGTGCGGGACCGGCCCCTACGGACTTCGTCCTACGGTTCCGGACCCTCCCGTACGCGTTCGGCTGACACGTACGAAGGTGGGGGGACGCCTGCCCCCACCGGCCGTCGATCGCCGTACGACGGGAGGGAGCGGGCCGCAGGACGAAGTCCGGAGGACCGGGCCCGTGCCTGGTCCTTGGCGTGCGCCGCCCGGCATGTGGGAGCCAGTCGGCCACGGAGTCCGGCCCGCCGTCGGGCGCCGAAAGTGCGTCGGGCTGCGGGCAGGCCGGGAGTGGTGCGGGACCGGGGCCCCTACGGACTTCGTCCTACGGTTCCGGACCCTCCCGTACGCGTTCGGCTGACACGTACGAAGGTGGGGGACACCTGCCCCCACCGGCCGTCGATCGCCGTACGACGGGAGGGAGCGGGCCGCAGGACGAAGTCCGGAGGACCGGGCCCGTGCCTGGTCCTTGGCGTGCGCCGCCCGGCATGTGGGAGCCAGTCGGCCACGGAGTCCGGCCCGCCGTCGGGCGCCGAAAGTGCGTCGGGCTGCGGGCAGGCCGGGAGTGGTGCGGGACCGGGGCCCCTACGGACTTCGTCCTACGGTTCCGGACCCTCCCGTACGCGTTCGGCTGACACGTACGGGGGTGGGGGACACCTGCCCCCACCGGCCGTCGATCGCCGTACAGCGGGAGGGGGCGGGCCGCAGGACGGAGTCCGGAGGACCGGGCCCGTGCCCGGTCCCTGGCGGGCGCCGCCCGGCACGTGGGAGCCAGTCGGCCACGGAGTCCGGCCCGCCGTCGGGCTCCGAAACTCCGTCGGACTGCGGGCAGCACGGCAGTGGTGCGGGACCGGCCCCTACGGACTTCGTCCTACGGTTCCGGACCCTCCCGTACGCGTTCGGCTTCCGCGGCGTGGGTGGGGGGACACCTGCCCCCACCGGCCGTCGATCGCCGTACGACGGGAGGGAGCGGGCCGCAGGACGGAGTCCGGAGGACTGGGCCCGTGCCCGGCTGCGGGGGCGTCGCCCGGTACGGGCAGCGCGTGGGCCGGTAACGGTCGTCGAAACTCCGCGGCGTCAGCCGACCATGCCGTCTGCCATTTCCTCCGACAGGTTGGACTCCGTGCCGGGGATGCCCAGGTCCTGGGCGCGCTTGTCCGCCATGGCCAGGAGGCGGCGGATGCGGCCCGCGACGGCGTCCTTGGTGAGGGGCGGGTCGGCGAGAGCGCCCAGTTCCTCCAGGGATGCCTGCTTGTGGTCCATGCGCAGGCGTCCGGCCGCCGCCAGGTGTTCGGGAACCTCTTCGCCGAGGATCTCCAGGGCGCGCTGAACCCGGGCACCCGCCGCGACAGCGGCTCGCGCCGAGCGGCGCAGGTTGGCATCGTCGAAGTTGGCGAGGCGGTTGGCCGTGGCGCGGACCTCGCGGCGCATCCGCCGCTCCTCCCAGGCCAGTACGGACTCGTGGGCACCCAGGCGCGTCAACAGCGCGCCAATCGCGTCACCGTCACGGACGACGACGCGGTCCACGCCGCGCACCTCGCGGGCCTTGGCGCCGATGCCGAGCCGTCGGGCGGCGCCGACCAGGGCGAGGGCTGCCTCGGGCCCGGGGCAGGTGACCTCCAGGGAGGAGGAGCGGCCGGGTTCGGTGAGCGAGCCGTGGGCGAGAAACGCTCCGCGCCAGGCCGCCTCGGCGTCGCAGGTGGCCCCCGAGACCACCTGCGGGGGCAGGCCCCGGATGGGGCGGCCGCGGCCGTCGACCAGGCCGGTCTGGCGGGCGAGCTGGTCGCCGCCGGCGACGACCCGTACGACGTAGCGGCTGCCGCGCCGCAGTCCGCCGGGGGCCATCACCACCAGGTCGGAGGAGTGGCCGAAGATCTCCAGGATGTCCTTGCGCAGCCGTCGGGCGGCGATGCCCGTGTCCAGCTCCGCCTCGATCACGATGCGTCCGCTGACCAGGTGCAGACCACCCGCGAACCGCAGGATCGACGAGACCTCCGACTTCCGGCAGCAGGTCCGGGTGACGGGGAGCCGGGAGATTTCGTCCTTCACCGCTGCCGTCATCGCCATGGGCCGATCCTTCCATGCATCCGAAAAATACGGTCGTACGCGGCGGCCAGCAGCTCCGGGTCGTGCCGGGCGGCACCCTTGTGGGTCTCCGCCGTGCCGCAGAAGCTGCCGGGCGCGGCGACCGTCGCCAGCTCGACCTCGCTGCCGACGAGCTGCTTGGCAGCGACGGTCAGGCTTTCGATGTCGGGCACGGCGGCCCGGTCGGCCAGCACCACGTCGAAGGCGAGTTTAGGGGCGTGTCGGGCCAAAACCTCCAAATGACGCTGCGGGGAAAAGCCATCGGTTTCGCCCGGCTGCGGTGCAAGGTTCAGTGAGAGGACCTTGCGGGCCTTGGTCTCCTCCAGTGCCTCGCGCAGCTCGGGCACGAGCAGGTGCGGGATGACGGAGGAGAACCAGGAGCCGGGGCCGAGCACCACCCAGTCCGCGTCGCGGACCGCGGCGACGACCTCGGGTACGGCGGGCGGGTCCTCCGGGACGACGTGCACGGACTGCACCTCGCCGGGGGTCAGCGCGACCGTGGCCTGGCCGCGGACCGTGGAGATCTCGTCCGGCCGGGTCTCGTCGTGCCCCTTGACCAGGGCCTGGAGCTCCAGGGGGACGGCGGACATGGGCAGCACCCGGCCGTGTGCGCCGAGCAGCTTGCCGACCAGGTCAAGGGCCTTGACGTGGTCGCCGAGCTGTTCCCACAGGGCGACGATGAGGAGGTTGCCGACGGCGTGGTCGTGCAGGTCGCCTTCGCTGGTGAAACGGTGCTGGATCACCCGGGACCAGGTCTGGCCCCAGTCGTCGTCCCCGCACAGCGCGGCCAGCGCCTTGCGCAGGTCGCCGGGCGGCAGGACGCCCAGCTCGTCGCGGAGCCGCCCGCTGGAGCCGCCGTCGTCGGCGACCGTGACCACGGCGGTCAGGTCGCCGGTGATGCGGCGCAGCGCGGCCAGCGAGGCGGACAGGCCCATGCCGCCGCCGAGCGCCACGACCTTGGGCGTGGCGCCCTTGCCGGAGCGGCTGCCCGGGACCAGCTTGCGGACCCGGCGCAGCCGCAGGGGACGGGCGGTCATTCGCGCCCCATGTCCCGGTGGACGACGACGGTCTCGACGCCTTCGGAGACCAGGCGGTGGGCCAGCTTCTCGGACATGGCGACGCTGCGGTGCTTGCCGCCCGTACAGCCGACGGCGATGGTCACGTACCGCTTGCCTTCGCGGCGGTAGCCCTCGGCGACGATGCGCAGCAGCTCCGCGTAGCCGTCCAGGAACTCCTTGGCGCCGGGCTGGCCGAAGACGTAGCCGGAGACCTCGTCGTTGAGGCCGGTGTAGGGGCGCAGCTCCGGGACCCAGTGCGGGTTCGGGATGAAGCGGCAGTCGATGACCATGTCGGCGTCGACCGGCAGGCCGTACTTGAAGCCGAAGGACATGACCGTGGCCCGCAGCTCGGGCACCTCTTCGCCGGCGAACTGGGCGTCCATCTTGGCGCGCAGTTCGTGGACGTTCAGGCTGGAGGTGTCGATGACCAGGTCGGCGTCGCCGCGCAGCTCGCGCAGCAGGTCGCGCTCGGCGGCGATGCCGTCCACGATGCGCCCGTCGCCCTGGAGGGGGTGCGGGCGGCGTACCGACTCGAAGCGGCGCACCAGGGCCTCGTCGGAGGACTCCAGGAAGACGATGCGGCGCTTGACGCTCTGCGCGTCGAGGGTGGCCAGGGATTCCTTGAGGTTGTCGAAGAAGCGCCGGCCGCGGACGTCCACGACGACGGCGATCCGCGCCACGTTGCCCTGCGAGCGGGCGCCCAGTTCGACCATGGGCGGGATCAGCTCGGGCGGGATGTTGTCGACGACGAACCAGCCGAGGTCCTCCAGGCATTTGGCGGCCGTGCTGCGACCGGCCCCGGACATCCCGGAGATGATCACCAGCTCGGGGATGGCGGCGCTCTCGCCCGCGTCGGCATCGCGCATCGTGCCCGTACTCACCTGTGCACCGTCTCTCTCGGTCGCGCGGGAGCGCTGTGTGTCCTGGGCTTCCCGCATGTCGTGCTTGTCCTGCTCTGTGCTGCTCATCGTTCCTGCCCCCGTTCTGATGACAACGCGGCCGGCGGGGTCGCGTCATCCTCAATGATCTCTCCTGTGGCGGTGTTCACCGCCGGGGCGGCCGGGGCCGCTCCGGCCAGGGCCGCCGCGATCGTCTCGGCCGTCTTGCGGCCGATGCCCGGCACCTCGCAGATGTCCTCGACGCGCGCGGCCCGCAGCCGCTTGAGCGAGCCGAAGTGCTTCAGCAGTGCCTGACGGCGACTCTCGCCGAGGCCGGGGACGCTGTCCAGCGGCCCGGCCTTGAGGCGCTTGCCGCGCTTGTTGCGCTGGTAGGCGATGGCAAAGCGGTGGGCTTCGTCACGGACGCGCTGGAGGAGGTAGAGGCCTTCGCTGCTGCGGGGCAGCACCACGGGGTCGTCCTCGTCCGGCACCCAGACCTCTTCGAGGCGCTTGGCCAGTCCGCAGACGGCCACGTCGTCGATGCCCAGCTCGGACAGGGCCCGCTGGGCGGCGGCGACCTGCGGCTGGCCGCCGTCGACGACGACCAGCTGGGGCGGGTACGCGAAGCGCTTGGGCCGGCCGTCGTCGTCGGTGGGGCCGGTGACCAGGGGCTCGTCCTCGTCGGTGGTCCCGAGGGCCGCGGGAGTGCCCGTCCCGGCCGTCGCGGGCGCGCCCTGGCCGACGGCTGTGGGCGCGTGCTCGCCGGTGGCCGTGGGCGCGTCCTCGCCGGTGGGCCCGGCGGACGGCTCGGTGGGCCCGGCGAGCGACCCCGTGGGCGTCTCCTCCTCCCACTCCCCCGTCTGCTGCTTCTCCTGGAGGTAGCGCCGGAAGCGGCGCCCGATGACCTCGTGCATGGCCCGGACGTCGTCCTGGCCCTCGAAGGTCTTGATCTGGAAGCGGCGGTACTCGCTCTTGCGGGCCAGGCCGTCCTCGAAGACGACCATCGAGGCCACCACGTCGTCGCCCTGGAGGTGGGAGATGTCGAAGCACTCGATGCGCAGCGGCACCGAGTCCAGGCCGAGGGCCTGGGCGATCTCCTCCAGGGCGCGGGAGCGGGTGGTCAGGTCGGAGGCCCGCTTGGTCTTGTGCAGGGCCAGGGCCTGCTGGGCGTTGCGCTGGACGGTGGCCATCAGGTCCTTTTTGTCGCCGCGCTGCGGGATGCGCAGCGAGACGTTGGAGCCGCGGCGTTCGGTGAGCCACTGCTGGACCGGCTCGACCGGGTCCGGCAGGGCCGGGACCAGCACCTCCTTGGGGACGGCGTCGCCGCTCTCCTCGCCGTACAGCTGCTGGAGGGCGTGCTCGACGAGGGCGGCGGTGTCCACGTTCTCGACCTTGTCGGTGACCCAGCCGCGCTGGCCGCGCACCCGGCCGCCGCGGACGTGGAAGATCTGGACGGCCGCTTCGAGCTCGTCCTCGGCGAGCGCGATCAGGTCGGCGTCGGTGGCGTCGGCGAGCACCACGGCGCTCTTCTCCATCGCTCTGCGGAGCGCGTCCACGTCGTCGCGCAGGCGGGCCGCCCGCTCGTACTCCATCTCCTCGGCCGCCTCCTGCATGGCCTTCTCCAGGCGGCGGATGTAGGCGCCGGTGCGGCCGGCCATGAAGTCGCAGAACTCCTCGGCCAGTTCGCGGTGCTCTTCGGCGGAGACGCGGTCGACGCAGGGGGCCGAGCACTTGCCGATGTAGCCGAGCAGGCAGGGGCGGCCGATCTGGGCGGAGCGCTTGAAGACCCCTGCGGAGCAGGTCCGTACAGGGAAGACGCGCAGCATCAGGTCGACGGTCTCGCGGATGGCCCAGGCCTGGCCGTACGGGCCGAAGTAGCGCACGCCCTTCTTCTTGGCGCCGCGCATGACTCTGACCCGGGGGTATTCCTCGTTGAGGGTGACGGCCAGGTACGGATAGCTCTTGTCGTCGCGGTACTTGACGTTGAACCGCGGGTCGTACTCCTTGATCCAGGTGTATTCGAGCTGGAGGGCCTCGACCTCGGTGCTGACGACCGTCCACTCGACGGAGGCCGCGGTGGTGACCATCGTGCGCGTACGGGGATGGAGGTTGGCCAGGTCCTGGAAGTAGCTGGACAGGCGCTGGCGCAGGCTCTTGGCCTTGCCGACGTAGATGACGCGGCGGTACTCGTCACGGAATCTGTAGACCCCGGGCGAGTCGGGGATCTGTCCCGGCTTGGGTCGGTAACTGCTGGGGTCTGCCATGCCGCCCACCCTACTTGGGGGCGGTGACAGCGGGCGGACCGTGGGCGGCGGCGGGTGCGCACACCGGTGGCGCGGGGTGGGCGGACGCGCCACCGGCGGCCGGTGCGGGCGCCGGGGCACCGGCCCGGACGGGGGGGTCCGTCCGGGCCGGTGGGGGTATCGGCGGCGGTGGCGGTCCGTGCGGGGCTCAGCGGTTGTGGCGCCTGCGCAGGGCCGCGGTGCCGGAGAGGCCCAGGGCGAGCAGAGCGGCGGTGCCCGCGACGGCCGAGGCGGCGGTCACCGGGCCGCTGCTGTCGCCCGCCGAGGCGCCGGACGTGGTTCCGGCCGCGACGGGCTGCCCGTGCGTGCCCGCCCCGGCGGCCCCGCCGTCCTCACCGGCCGCCTGCGGGCCGTAGCCGCCCGCGGCGCCGCGCCGGTCGTACGCGGAGCCGGGCAGCTTGTCGCCGTACGCCTTCGCCACGCGCTTCTGGTACGCGGCGACGGTGGTGCCGCCCGCGCCGATCGCCTTGCGCGCTTCGGCGTCCAGCGGCCGGACGCGGTCGCCGCGCTGCTCGTACCACGCGTTGATCTGCGGTTCCTGGAAGACCGTGCCGCCGTGGCCCGCGGCGCTGTAGCGGGCCTCGTCGTCGCCGGTCGCGATGTTGACGACCTTCCAGGCGCCGCCGGTCTCGGCGGTCCACACGGACGCTTTCTGCCCGTCGGCGGAGACCGCCGTGCTGGCCAGGAATTCCAGCTGGGAGACGGGGGCACCGGCCTTGCCGCGTACGAAGTCGGCGGAGAGCACGTAGACGGGGACGGTCCGTCCTTCGATCCGCGGCTGCGCCTTCGCCAGGGCGACCGCGCCGTCGCGGGCGAAGAAGCGGGAGAGCGTTCCGAGGGTGTCCGGCGCGTTGGCCGCCGTGCGGGCGGCGGTGACGGCCGACGCGGCGGGCGCGGCCGGCGGTGCGGGGGTGGCGGCCAGCGCGGCCTGCGGCGCGAGGCCGAGGAGAGCGGCGGTGAGCGCGCCGGTGGCGGCGGCCCGTATGGCGGCGCGGCGCGCCGGGGTGCCGCGTCCGGCGGCGGTGGCGGATACGGCCGGAGCTCTGTGCTCGGTCATGGCCTCAGGCTCCGATCCGGTAGAGGGAGTGGGTCCAGGAGAAGGAGTCGCCGTTGACGTAGTAGTTGTAGTCGCCCCAGTTGTAGCGGGTGTTGGAGCCCCACGGGTCACCCCAGTACACCCAGTTGTTCGCGGTGTCGAAACCGTAGATGACGTGCATGTGCCCGCCGCCCGAGGACCACTGGATGCGGGTCTCCACGGGGCGTCCCGCGCTGATCTCGCTCTGGACGGTGCCGTAGCGCAGGTAGCCCGTGACGTAGGAGCCCCGGTTGATGCCGGCCCAGTCGAGGGCGGTCTGCACGTTGCCGAGTGTGGCCTGGTTGTTGGGGCAGGCGCTGTTCTGCGAGCGGTTGAAGGCCGCGTTGCAGAACTGGTTCTGGCTGTACTTCCTGCCGTAGAAGGTGGCGATGGTGTTGCCGGAGGCGGCCCAGCACCAGTTGGTCTTCTCCTGGGCCTGCATGGAGATGTTGAGGCGGTTGGCGGCGAGCACGCCCTGTGGGGTGGGCGCGGCGGGTGCTGCCTGGGCCGCGGTGCCGGTGGGGGCGGGCGCGGCGGTGGCGGGTGTTGCGGGTACGGCGGTCAGTGCGGCGGCCGACAGTGCCGCGGCCGACAGCCATCTGCGGCGGGAGCCGCGTGTGCGTGGTGCGCAGGTCATGGCGTTCCTCTCCCGTATGAGGGGGGTGGGGACGGAGAAACGCATCCGGATGCTGGTCAGGAGCATCGGGTGTTGTCCGGAGCAGGTCAACACGCTTCAATGCGGGATGACATGGGGGTGTGGACGTCCGGTGCCGGGTGTGAACGGCCCGTGCCCGGCGTACTGCAGCGGACAGGCAGGGGCAGCGCACGGTGTGAAGTCCGGTTGTGAACGTTCACCGCGCGCGCCGGAGGGTTGGGCGATGACACAGCACATGACACATCAGGCACCACATACACCTCATGAACATCAGGAAGCGCACGAAAAAACTCCGTACCAGACACCCCGGGCGCACCCGGAAAACGCCCCGGTTTCCTCCCAATTGGCCGAACTGACGCAGGTCCTGCGGACCGGCCCGTTCCACATGGCCCTGCGGGCTGCCCTGGCCGCGCGCGGCCTCGCCCTGCACCGCGTCCAGCACAAGCTGGCACAGCGCGGCATCAAGGTCGGCGTGACGAGCCTCAGTTACTGGCAGCAAGGGGCGCGGCGGCCTCAGCGGCCCGAATCGCTGCGCGCCGTACGGGCCCTGGAGGAGGTCCTCGACCTGCCCGCACGCTCCCTGCACCGGCTGCTGGTCCCGGAGGGCACCCCCCGGGCCGAAGCGAAGGAGCGCCCGGCCGCCCGCTCCTACCGCTCGCTCTTCGACCCCTCCGACGCCCTGCACGGGCTCCTCGCCGAGCTGGAGGCGCCCGCGGACGGCGGTCTGCACACGGTCGGCCATCACGAATGGGTGCACATCGGGGCCGGCCGCGAACTCAGCGGGCGCAGCTCCCTCCAGGTCGTACGGGCCCACCGGGACGGCGTGGACCGCTACATCGCCATACACCAGGGCGACGCGGGCTGCGACACGTCACGGGTGACCGTCACGGCCGGGGAGAACTGCCGCCTGGGGCGGGTACGACGGCACCCGGCCACCGCGATGGTGGTCGCCGAGCTGCTCTTCGACGTCCGGCTGCGCAGGGGCGACACCCACGTCTTCGGCCACGCCTTCGAGGACGGCAGCGGCGGCCAGAGCGCGGAGTACGTACGCGGTTTCCGCTTCGCAGGCGGCCAGTACGTCCTCCAGGTGCGCTTCGACGAGGCGGCGCTGCCGGTGCGCTGCCGCCGTTTCACCCGGACCAAGGCGGGCGCGCCCCGCGCGGGGCAGCAGGAGCTGACGCTGAGCGGGCAGCACCGGACCGTACACCTGGTGGAGCAGGGCGTACGGCCCGGCATCGTGGGGATCGGCTGGGACTGGGGGTGATCCGGGCGGCGGCCGCCCGGGGCCTCCGGGCGGCGGCGGCCGTCCCCCGGGGCCCGCTAGGCGGTGGGCCCCGCCCCGGTGGCCGGGACGCCCGACGCGTCGGCGTCCGTGGCCGCCGCGCTGCCGTCCAGGGCCCCGGCGGCGGCCGCGTTGTCCGCGACGCGCCGCTCCAGCATCGAGATCTTCCCGTCGAGCGGCCGGTCCATCCCGGGCCACACGTCGGCCTTGATGCTGACCTGGACGCGCGGCACCCGGGCGGCGACGGCCTCGGTCGCGCGCTTGACGACGTCCATGACCTCGTCCCAGTCCCCCTCGATCATCGTGTACATGGAGTCCGAGCGGCTCGGCAGCCCGGACTCCCGGATGATTTTGATCGCGTCGGCGACGTACGCCGCGCCGTTCTCCTCCACGCCCATGGGCGTCAGGGCGAAGGCAATGAGCACGGTCTTCCTCTCCTCGTACGGAATACGGCGGGCCGCGGCGCGGCACCGTCACCCGGTGCCGACGTGAGCCGCCCGGTATGCGCGTACCACGGGAGACCGGTAGGCATCCGCGATCCGCAGCAGATGACGGACCTCTTCTCCGAGGTCACCCGCGCCCGGACCCGCGAGATTGGCCGTCTGCGCCTGCGGCGCCTCCCCCGCGCGCCGGGCGTGCAGGGCGGCGGCCAGCCAGCAGGCCGTGACGTGCGCGTCGGCCAGGTGCTCCGGGACGTCCTGCTCGTCCACGTGCCGGCGGACCCCGTCGAGTGTGTCGGAGGTGACATAGTCCCGCAGCACGATCATCGCGTCGCGGATCTCGATGACCCGCCGGTACAGGCGCAGCTGGAGCGGCAGCACCGCGTTGGGCAGCCGGCTGCCCGCCCCCAGGACCACGTCGGGCGTGACCGCCGTCAGCTCCCGCCACAGGACGGCCAGCCCCCGGTAGGAGGCGCGGTCCCGCCACAGCTGCCGGATGCCGGCCAGTACGGGCAGTGCCACGCCTGCCGCGATGAACAGCGCCTCGACGCCGGTGACCGGCGAGAACAGCGGGCCGAAGACCGGCGAACGGGTCTGGAGGTAGGCCAGTTTGAGCACCCACAGCAGGGACGCCAGCAGGATGCCGGTGCCGAACAGGCGCAGCCCGTACCGCAGCAGCCGGGGCGCGCCGGTCCGGCCCTGGGACCAGCAGACGAACCCGCAGGTGGTGTCGGCCGTCAGATGGAAGGCGAAGAAGACGTACCAGTAGGCGTCCGGCACGCTCGGGATGTCCGGCGAGGGGGTGATCTGGTTGCGCGCGTGCGGCGGCCCGGCCAGGTCGAGCGCGACGAGCGCCAGCATGACGGCCAGGGCGGCGCCGAACACCAGGACGGTACGGCGCTGCCGCCCCGCCGCCTGGAAGATGAACCACAGCACGGCGGCGGCGTCGACGATGCTGAACAGGTGCGTGGACAGGTCGACCCAGTGGGCGCCCGGCACGAGGCGGGCCAGGACGGCGGTGACCGGTTCCAGGTGCATCGACATGGCCAGCGCGATCATCACGATCGCGAACCACAGGGGCCGCTGCACCCGGTCCTTGAGGCCCTGCGGCGCTCGCGCGATCACCACGGCCCACAGGGCGACGATGCCGGCGTTCTCCAGCCAGGCGAGGTCCGTCAGCCAGGTGAGCACGGTGCCCCCGGGTCGCGGGTGTCGCGCAGGCCCATGCCGGACGCCAGGCCGCCGAGCGTGCCGGACAGCAGCGTCGGCGCGGGCACCCGTCCCGCACCCTCCAGGATCAGGCTGGCGATCATCTCCGCTTCCTGTTCCTGCCGGTCGGAGTAGCGGGTGCGGCCCAGCGCCCGCCGGATGGACGCCGGGTCCTCGATGTCGATGTACCGGAAGAGCGCCGGGTCCTCGACGGCCATGCGGTGGTCGCACACCAGGTGGCCGACCTCGTGGAGGATGATGTGCTCCTGGTGGAGCGGGCTGGTCTGCGCGTCGTAGAAGACGTAGTCGCCCTCCTCGGTCGCCAGCCACATGCCCGTCGGCATGCCCAGCCCGGTCGGGGTGGGCAGGGTCATCAGCCGTAACGGGCGGTCCCGGTCCGTGGCGAGCCGGGCGCACAGTTCCTGGGCGGAGAACGGCTCGGGCAGCGGTATCTCGTCGATCACGCGCCGGCAGCGGCGGCGCACTCGCCTCCAGTGCATCGCGGGAGATACTCCATGGCTTGTGGGTACAGGAGGGCAGACGACCCGGTAGCGACGCCCGGTCATGCTGCCGGCCGGTGACACGGGGAATCCAGCACGCCGACACCCCCTCGTGCGCCATCCGTGCGACGTGTCGTGCGATCGTAGATCTTCACCCGGCCCCCTGTCAGGCCCCCGCCCGCGAGCAGTCCGTTTCCAGCCAGCCACGCTGCGTGATGGTTTACGGTGCCCACGCTCAGCCGGCGATCAGCTTGCCGCCCTCGGACTTGACGGGGACCTCCGGCAGCGGCTTGGTGGCCGGCCCCTGGATGACCTTGCCGTTGGTGACGTCGAACCGGCTGCCGTGGCAGGGGCAGTTGCCCTGGTTCCGCTCGACCTTGTCCAGTACGCAGCCCGCGTGGGTGCACTTGGCGCTGAAGCACTTGAACTGGCCCTTTTCGGGCTGCGAGACGACGAGGCGGTTCTCGCGGTAGAGCTTGGCGCCGCCGACCGGTACCTCGGTGGCGGCGCCCAGGGCGACGGGCTCGGCGGGTGTCGCGGACGCTTCGCCCGCGTCGCCGCCGGAGCAGGCGGCGACGCCGAAGCCCGCCGCGCCGACGAGCGCGACCCCTCGCAGCACGGTTCGGCGGGCGGGGGGCTGGCTCATGTCGTACTCCCAGGAACGGGGTCAGGGGCGCGGCGTCACGGTGCGGCGTCGGCTCCTGACGATACCGGTACTGATCCGTCCGGTTCCGGCTGCCCCGACCGGCCCTGTCCGTGGTCCCCTGGCTGCCCCGGGCGGCCCTTGAGCAGGTCGCGTTCGATCTCCTCCAGGCTGCGGCCCTTGGTCTCCGGCAGCAGCTTCCGTACGAAGACGAAGGCGGCGAACGTGGTCACGGCGAAGAACAGGAAGTTGACGCCCGCGCCCCAGGCACGCAGCAGGGTCGGGAAGACCAGCGAGACGACCATGTTGAACAGCCAGTTGAACATCACGCACAGGCTCACGGCGGCGGCCCGGATCCGCATCGGGAACAGCTCCGGCAGCATCACCCACTGCACCGGCCCCCAGGACATGGCGAAGGACGCGATGTACAGGGCGATGCCGAAGAGGGTGAGGACGGACAGCGCCGCCCCGTACCCGAGGCCGGACAGGTTGGTGGCGGCCAGGACGAGCATGGCCGTGCACATGCCGAGCGCGCCGTACAGGAGCAGCGGCTTGCGTCCCTTGCGGTCGATGAGCCGCATGGCGGGCAGCGTCATCAGCATGTTCAGCAGGCCTATGCCGACGTTGGCGAGGATCGCGCCGTCGGAGCCGAAGCCGATGTCGGTGAGCAGCGTCGGCGCGTAGTAGATGATCGTGTTGATGCCGACGAAGTTCTGGAAGAAGACCAGCAGCATCCCGACGAGGAGGACCGGCCGCAGCCGCGGCGCCGTGAGGTCCTTGAGGGTCAGCGAGCGGCTCTCGGCCCGTTCGACGCGCTCGGTCTCCTCGATCTCGGCCAGTTCGGCGTCGGCCGCGCCGCCCGTACCGCGCAGCCGCGTCAGCACGTGCCGCGCCTCGTCGTTGCGTCCCTTGCCGACCAGCCAGCGGGGGCTCTCGGGCTGGGTGATGATGCCGAGCGCCAGGATCGCGGCGGGCACCACGCCCAGGCCGATCATCCAGCGCCACGCCTCGGCGCCGGCGAGCAGGTAGTCGGTGACGTACGCGAGGAAGATGCCGACCGTGACCAGCAGTTGCATCAGCGAGGTCAGCCCGCCGCGCAGGTGCTTGGGCGCCAGCTCCGTCAGGTACAGCGGTACGACGACGGACGCGATGCCCACGCCGGTGCCGATGACGAAGCGGAAGGCGATCAGCGTCCAGGGGCCGGTGGCCAGGGAGGCGCCGAGGGTGCCGAGGATGAAGACGGCGGAGGCGGCGAGGATCAGGCGGCGCCGGCCCCAGGAGTCGGACAGCCGTCCCGACAGGCCCGCGCCAAGCATCGCGCCGACCAGCAGGCCGGAGACGACCATGCCCTCCAGGAGCGGGGTGAGCGCGATGTCGTTCTTGATGAAGAGCATGGCGCCGGAGATGACGCCGGTGTCATAGCCCCACAGGATGCCGCCGAGGGCGCCGAAGACCCAGATCAGGGCGTTCTTGATGCGTGCGGGCACGGCCCGTCACCCCTTTCGCGCGGACTGCGGGCCCGCCGTACGGGAGCCCTGCCGCGGCGTCCGGGAGCCCTGCTGCGGCGCGATGTGGATCTTGCGGCCGGTGCCGGCCCGGAAGCGGGCCACCGCCTCGTCGAAGTCCTCCAGCCCGAAGACGTCGCTGACCAGCGGGTCGAGGTCGAGTCCCGCTGCCAGCACGTCGATGGCGGGCTGGAAGCTGTTGTGCACGGCCATCGAGCCGATGATGTCGATCTCGTGGTGGTAGACGAGGTACGGGGAGAACTTCGCGGAGCGGGCCGGGTCGGTGACGCCGAACTGGAGGAACGTACCGCCCTTGCGGACCCGGCCGAGGCCGTCCTCGATGGCCGGAACGGCACCGGTCGCGTCGATGACCACCTCGAAACCGGGCGTGCGGCCCAGCTGGTCGGCGCCGGTGACGGCGGCGTCCAGGCCGAAGCTCTCGGCGAAGGCCAGCCGGTCCTTGTTGAGGTCCACGACGGACACGGAGGCGGCGCCCGCGGTGCGGACCAGCGCGGCCATCATCAGGCCCATCGTGCCCGCGCCGTAGATGAGGTAGTGCTCGCCGGGACGGCGGGGCAGCCGGTTCAGGCCGTGCACCGCGCAGGACAGCGGCTCGATCAGGCCCGCCGCCGCCTCGGAGAAGGACGCCGGGACGAGGTGGCAGCAGCGCGCGGGGACGGCGACCAGCTCGGCGAAACCACCCGCCTGGGTGACACCGATCGCCTGATAGTCCTCGCAGAGGTTGGCGCGGCCGATGCGGCAGTAGTGGCAGGCGCCGCACGGCATGTTCGGGTTGACCGCGACGCGGTCGCCGACGGCGGGGCTGCTGACGCCCTCGCCCACGGCCACCACCTCGCCGGTCAGCTCGTGCCCCGGGGTCAGCGGGTAGGGCACGGCGGGCAGCTCTCCGCCGAGGATGTGCATGTCGGTGCCGCACAGCCCGCAGGAGGAGACGCGCACGACGACTTCCGCGGGTTCCGGCCGGGGATCGGGAACTTCGGTCAGGGCGGTACGGCCCGGCTCGGTGACCACGACAGCGCGCATCGGCGCCTCCTCACGTCTTCGTGCGGTGTTGCGGGTGTTACGGGATGGGGCGGCGTGAACGTAACCCGGGGGTAAACGTTTGCGCAAGCGTTTACGTCTAGGCTGTGATGGACTACGTACCGGCAGCCGGACGACCTCCTGCCGGCGAAACAGGGCGACGGACTCGGGGAGACGGACCGGATGACGACGATGGTCGACGTGGCACGGCAGGCGGGGGTCTCCGTGGCCACGGTCTCGCACGTGCTCAACGAGACCCGGCCGGTACGCCCCGACACCCGCGCCGCCGTCCTCAAGGCCATCGACGAACTGGGCTACACCCACAACACGCTGGCCCGCTCCCTGGTCACCTCGCGCACCCGCTCCATAGGCCTCGCGGTCTCCGCGATCAGCAACCCGTACTTCACCGAGATCCTCCAGGGCGTCGAGGCCGGCGCCCTGGAGGCCGGCTACAGCCTGCTGATCGCCGATCCGCACGACGACCCCGCACACGAGCAGAAAGTCGTCCGGCTGCTGCACGAACGCCGGGTGGACGGCATGATCGTCGCGCCGTCCGCCGAACCGGCGGGCATGGCCGGCTACCTGACCCGGCGCCGGGTGCCGGCCGTCTTCCTCGACCGGCTCGTCGGCGACGCGTACGACCAGGTCTGCGCCGAGAACACCGCCCCCGTACGCCAACTCGTCGAACACCTCGCCGACCTGGGCCACACCCGCATCGGGCTGGTGGCCGGGCTGCCCGGACTGAGCACCACCACCGAGCGCGTCCAGGGCTACCGCGAGGGCCTGCGCGCCCGCGGCCTGCCCTTCGCCCCCGAACTCCTGGCGGGCGGCAACTCCGAGGCCGAGGGCGCCCAGGACGCCACCCGGCACCTGCTCGCCGCCCCCGAACCGCCCACCGCGATCATCACCGCCAACAACGCGATGACGATCGGCACCCTGCGCGCACTGCGCGACCTGGGCCTCGACGTCCCCCGCGACATCGCGCTGGCCTGCTTCGACGACTTCTCCTGGGCCGACCTCTTCGCCCCGCGCCTGACGGCGATCTCCCAGCCCAGCAAGGAGATCGGGGCCGCCGCGGTCCGGCTGCTCCTGGAGCGGCTGGAGGAACCGGACCGCCCGCCGCGCACCCTGCGGCTGCCCTGCACCTATGTGCACCGCGACTCCTGCGGCTGCACCGGCGCCGGACGCTGACCCGCCCGCCCCTCTCCCCTCCCCCAGAAAGGCCAGGACTCTCGTGATCGTCGTCGCCGGCGAGGCCCTGATCGACCTCGTGCCCAGCTCGCAATCGCCCTCCGGGGACGGGCCGTTGCCCGCGCTGCTGCCGCGCCGGGGCGGCGGCCCGTACAACACCGCCCTCGCCCTCGGACGGCTCGGCTCGCCCGCCGCGTTCTGCTCGCGCGTGTCCACCGACACGTTCGGGGAGGAACTGCTGCGCGGGCTGCGGGCGGACGGCGTGGACACCTCGCTCGTCCAGCGCGGCGCCGAACCCACCACCCTGGCCGTCGCGGACATCAGCCCGGACGGCTCGGCCGGCTACGGCTTCTACGCCGACGGCACCGCCGACCGGCTGTTCACCCTGCCGTCCGGACTGCCCGCCGGAGCACGGGCGTTCTCGTTCGGCACCTGCTCGCTGGTGCTGGAGCCGGGTGCGAGCGCGTACGAGTCCCTGATGCGCCGGGCCGCGCAGGCGGGCGTCTTCACGGCGCTCGACCCCAACATCCGCGCCGGACTGATCGCGGACCCGGACGCCTACCGGGCCCGCTTCCGCTCCTGGCTGCCGCACATCGCGCTGCTGAAGCTCTCCGAGGAGGACGCGGACTGGCTGGCGGGCTCCCAGGGCACCGCGGCCGCGGTGAAGGAATGGCTGACGGCCGGGCCCGCGGCAGTCGTGCTCACGCGCGGCGGCGACGGGCTGTCCGTACTGACGCCGGGCGGGGTGGAGATCACGGCGCCCGGCGAGCGGGTCGAGGTCGCCGACACGATCGGCGCGGGCGACACGGTCAACGCGGCGCTGCTGCACCGCCTCGACGCGCACGGCGCCCTGTCCCCCGGCGCGGTCGCCGCCCTGTCCCCCGCGGCCTGGCGGGACACCCTGGGCTTCGCGGCCCGCGCGGCGGCGGTGACCTGCTCACGACCGGGCGCGGAGCCGCCGTATGCGGCAGAGCTGGCGGGGGTCTGAGCGTATGGGGCGGAGCTGACGGGGGTCTGAGCGTATGGGGCGGAGCTGACGGGGCCTGACCGTACGCGGTGGAGCTGACGGGGGCCTGAACCGAACGCGGCGGAGCTGATAGGGCCTGGCCGTACGCGGCGGAGCTGACGGGGACCTGGCCGTACGCGAACGGGCCGCCACCCACTTCTCCTAGTGGGTGGCGGCCCGTTCGGTGGAACGGTGCGGCCGTCAGGCCTTGCGGGCCCGCGTCGCCTTCTTCGCAGCCGTCGGCTTCGCGGCCGTCTTCACGGCCGCCTTCTTGGCCGCCGCGGGCTTGGCGGCGGTCTTCTGGGCCGTCGTCCTGGCAGCGGTCGCCTTGGTGGCCGTCTTGGTGGCCGTCTTCGCCGAGACGGTCTTCTTGGCCGGGGCCTTCGTCGCGGCGACCGTCTTACGGGCCGCGCGCTTCTTCGCCCCGCCGGTCGTGGCCGGCCCCGCGTCGCTGACCCGGTCGCCCAGGATGTCGCGCAGGAACTTGCCCGTGTGGCTGGCGGGGATGGCCGCGACCTGCTCCGGCGTGCCCTCGGCGACGACCAGACCGCCGCCGTTGCCGCCCTCGGGACCCATGTCCACGACCCAGTCGGCGGTCTTGATCACGTCGAGGTTGTGCTCGATGACGATGACCGAGTTGCCCTTGTCGACCAGGCCGGACAGCACCTTGATCAGCTTGCTGATGTCGTCGAAGTGCAGACCGGTGGTCGGCTCGTCCAGGACGTAGACCGTACGGCCCGTGGAACGCTTCTGCAGCTCGGAGGCGAGCTTGACGCGCTGCGCCTCACCACCGGAGAGCGTCGGCGCGGACTGCCCGAGCCGGACGTAGCCCAGCCCGACCTCGTCGAGCGTCTTCAGGTGCCGGGCGATGGTCGGCACGGCCTCGAAGAAGCTCAGCGCCTCCTCGATCGGCATGTCCAGCACCTCGGCGATGGACTTGCCCTTGTAGTGGACCTCCAGGGTCTCCCGGTTGTAGCGCGCGCCGTGGCAGACCTCGCACGGCACGTACACGTCCGGCAGGAAGTTCATCTCGATCTTGATCGTGCCGTCGCCCGCGCAGTTCTCGCAGCGGCCGCCCTTGACGTTGAAGGAGAAGCGCCCGGGGAGGTAGCCGCGGACCTTGGCCTCCATCGTCTCCGCGAACAGCTTGCGGACGTTGTCGAAGACGCCGGTGTACGTCGCGGGGTTGGAGCGCGGCGTACGGCCGATGGGCGACTGGTCGACGTGTACGACCTTGTCCACCAGGTCGTCGCCCTCGACGCGCACATGGCGGCCGGGCACCGACTTGGCGCCGTTCAGCTCGCGCGCCAGGTGGGTGTAGAGGATGTCGTTGACGAGCGTGGACTTGCCGGAGCCGGAGACGCCGGTGACCGCGGTGAGCACACCGAGCGGGAAGGAGACGTCGATGTCGCGGAGGTTGTTCTCCTTCGCGCCGTGCACCGTCAGCTGCCGCTTCGGGTCGGCGGGGCGCCGCACCTCGGGCGTCACGATGGCCTTCTTGCCGGACAGGTACTGCCCGGTGACCGACTCCTTGTTCGTCAGGAGTTCCTTCATGGGGCCGCTGTGCACGACCTTGCCGCCGTGCTCGCCGGCGCCCGGACCGATGTCCACGACCCAGTCGGCGACCTTGATCGTGTCCTCGTCGTGCTCGACGACGATGAGGGTGTTGCCCATGTCGCGCAGGCGCACCAGCGTCTCGATGAGGCGGTGGTTGTCGCGCTGGTGCAGGCCGATGGACGGCTCGTCGAGCACATACAGCACGCCGACCAGGCCGGAGCCGATCTGGGTGGCGAGCCGGATGCGCTGGGCCTCGCCGCCGGAGAGGGTGCCCGCCGCGCGGTTGAGCGAGAGGTAGTCCAGGCCAACGTCGACGAGGAACTTCAGCCGCTCGTTGACCTCCTTGAGGACCCGCTCGGCGATCTTCTTCTCGCGGGCGTCGAGCTTCATCTCGCGCAGGAAGTCGGCGCAGTCGCTGATCGACATGGCCGAGACCTCGGCGATGGAGTGGCCCTTGACCGTGACCGCGAGGACGATCGGCTTCAGGCGCGTGCCCTCACAGGTGGGGCAGGGCACCTCGCGCATGTAGCCCTCGAAGCGCTCGCGGCTGCTGTCGCTCTCCGCCTCCTGGTGGCGCCGCTTGACGAACGGCACGGCGCCCTCGAACGCGGTGGTGTACGAGCGCTCGCGGCCGTACCGGTTGCGGTAGCGCACGTCGATCTGGGTGCGGTGGCCGTTCAGGACGGCCTTCTTGGCGCGCTGCGGCAGCCCGGCCCAGGGGATGTCCGTACGGAATCCGAGGGCGTCGGCGAGCGCGCCGACCAGGCGGCCGAAGTACTCCTTGGTGTGGCCGTGCGACCAGGGGTGGACGGCGCCCTCGTCGAGGGACTTCTCCTCGTCCGGGATGATCAGATCCGGGTCGACCTCCATGCGCGTACCGATGCCGGTGCAGTCGGGGCAGGCGCCGAAGGGCGAGTTGAAGGAGAAGGAGCGGGGCTCCAGCTCCTCGAACGACAGGTCGTCGCGCGGGCAGTACAGGTGCTCCGAATACATCCGCTCGCGCTGCGGGTCGTCCTCGTCGAGGTCGACGAAGTCGAGGATGACCATGCCGCCGGACAGGCCGAGCGCGGTCTCGACGGAGTCGGTCAGCCGCCGCTTGGCGCTGTCCTTGACGGTGAGGCGGTCGACGACCACCTCGATCGTGTGCTTCTCCTGCTTCTTCAGCTTCGGCGGGTCGGAGAGCTGGATCGTCTCCCCGTCGACGCGGGCGCGGCTGTAACCCTTGGTCTGCAGGTCGGAGAAGAGGTCGACGAACTCGCCCTTGCGCTCACGCGCCAGCGGGGCCAGCACCTGGAAGCGGCTGCCCTCGGGCAGCTCCAGGACCTTGTCCACGATGGCCTGCGGCGACTGCCGGGCGATCGGGTCGCCGCACTCCGGGCAGTGCGGCTTGCCGATACGGGCGAACAGCAGGCGGAGGTAGTCGTAGACCTCGGTGATCGTGCCGACCGTGGAGCGCGGGTTGCGCGAGGTCGACTTCTGGTCGATCGAGACCGCGGGGGACAGGCCCTCGATGAAGTCCACATCGGGCTTGTCCATCTGCCCGAGGAACTGCCGGGCATAGGAGGAGAGCGACTCGACATAGCGGCGCTGCCCCTCGGCGAAGATCGTGTCGAAGGCGAGCGAGGACTTGCCCGACCCGGAGAGCCCCGTGAAGACGATGAGGGAATCCCGGGGGAGGTCGAGCGAGACGTTGCGGAGGTTGTGCTCGCGAGCGCCACGGACGATGAGACGGTCGGCCACGCCGGTCGGCACCTTTCTGGAGAGGGGCGGGAGGCCGCGGCTCAGCCTGCACGGGCCCGGTCGACGGCGGCGGGGCGGCCCGGTCGTCCGGGCGCCGAGCCGGTGGGCACGGAAGCTGAGCGGAGCCCCTGCCCCAGGGTATGGGGGCCGCCGCGGCGATGTCTTATTGATGCCACACACGAGCCTATAGCACGCGCATTCGAATTACCGGGTCCGTCGCACTGCTTCACCCGAACGTGTGGTCGCTGATCTCAACACGCGGCAGCCCGCGTCTCTTCCTCGCGATCATCGACAGACCGCTCTCCCCTTCACCCACGCCTCCCGGACGCCTCCGGTTCCCCCGCGTACCGGGGCCGCCAGGGCGCCATCCGGCGGAACGGCAAAGGTGTCCGAAGTCACGGGTGAAGTGGCTGGTGTTCGATTTCCCGGGCGCCTCACCGGGCTGTCCGTCCGGTGTTCAGGCTCTTCTCCAGGCCCTCCGTCCGGCGCTCAGGCGCTTCTCCGGACTGTCCGTCCGGCGCCCAGGCCTCGCGCGCCGGTGGCTCCGTCCGGCGCTCAGGCCTCGCGCGCCGGTGGCTCCGTCCGTACTACCCGCGACAGTACGTCGAACGTGTGCCGCAGCAGCTCCCCCTCCGCCGCGGCGATCTCCTCGACGGGAACACCCGCGAGCTGCTTCCGGATGACCGCCGCGTACACGGAGCGGTACGCGGCCACGGTCAGGGCCGCGGCCAGCCTCGGCCCGTACTCGTCCGGCCCGGCACCCTCGGCCTCCGCGAACAGTCCGGCGAGCGTGGCCTCGAACTCCTCCACGACCTCGCGCCCGCGGGCCAGCAGCGCCGGCGACTCCGCCAGCACCCGCCACCAGTAGCTGTCCCACGGCCCCACCCCGGCGAGCGGGTGCCGCTGCTCCAGCAGGTCGAGCGTGAGGCGGTGCAGCGCCTCCAGTGGCGAGCACCCCTCACCCCGCTCCCGTACGGCGCGCGTCGCCAGTTCCACGGCTTCGGGAACCCGGTCGAGGAAGAGGTCTTCCTTGCGGGGGAAGTAGTTGAAGACCGTCATCGTCGAGACCTCGGCCGCGCGGGCGACCTCGGCGACGGTGACGTGCTCGAAGCCTCGCTCGACGAACAGCCGGGTCGCCTCGCCGGAGATCCGTTCGCGGGTCCGGATCTTCTTGAGCTCGCGCAGCGAGAGCCCGCCAACGTCCGCGGTCCCCCGTTTGCCGCCGGTCCGCCCGCTCTTCTCCGCACCGTCACCCATGACCAAAATTTTAGCCGAAACAAATTTTTAGTCACTACACTTCTTCGCATGGACATGGAGACAACCGACCGCACGGACACGCGTCCGGACGTGGTGATCGCGGGCGCCGGGCCCGTAGGACTGATGCTCGCCTGCGAACTCGCCCTGCGCCGGGTGCGCGTCGTCGTGCTGGAGCGCCTGACCGCGCCGGACGAGACGATCAAGGCAGGGGCCATCAACACGCCCAGTGCGGAGGCGTTCTACCGGCGCGGGCTGCTGCCCGCGCTCGCCGAGGTGCAGAAGGAGGCGATCGGCCGGTTCAGCTCCTTCGTGCGGCAGCGGCAGGCGGCGGGGGCGACGGCCGTACGCGCGGTGCCGAAGTTCGCCGGTCACTTCGCGGGCATCATGCTGCGCGCCGACCTCCTGGACGAGTCCGACCCCGACTTCCACGGCGCCGGACCGGCCGGCGACGTCGGGCTGGTGCCGCAGCTGACACTGGAACGGCTGCTCGCCGAACGCGCCGCCGAACTCGGGGTCGTCGTACGCCGTGGCGTGGAGGTGACCGGCTTCGACGCGGCCGAGGACGGCGTGACGGTGCGGCTGCGGCCGGTCGCGGAGGACGGGGACGGGGACGGGACGGCTGGGAGCGGGGACGGGGCGGCCGGGAGCGGGGACGGGGCGGCCGGGGGCCCGGCCCCGGAGACGGTCCGGGCCGGCTGGCTGGTGGGCTGCGACGGCGGGCGCAGTACGGTCCGCAGGCTCGCGGGGTTCCCCTTCCCCGGCACCGACCCGGAGATCACCGGCCACCAGGCGATGGTGGAGCTGACCGGGTCCGAGAAGCTCGGCGCGGGCTGGAACGAGACGGATACCGGGATCTACGCCCACGGCCCGCTGCCCGGCCGCATCCTCACCGTCGAGTTCGACGGCCCTCCGGAGGACCGCGACGCCCCCATCACCCTGGAGGAGTTGCAGACCAGCCTGCGCAGCGTCTCGGGGACCGACGTCACGATCACCAAGGTGCTCACCGCCACCCGCTTCACCGACAATGCCCGCCAGGTCCCCGACTACCGCTCCGGGCGCGTCCTGCTGGCCGGCGACGCGGCGCACGTGCATTCGCCGTTCGGCGGCCAGGGACTGAACCTGGGCATCGGGGACGCGGTGAACCTGGGCTGGAAGCTGGCCGCCACGATCCACGGCCACGCGCCGGAAGGGCTGCTGGACACGTACACCACCGAGCGGCACCCGATCGGCGCGTGGGTGCTGGAGTGGACCCGCGCCCAGATCGCGGTGATGCGGCCGGACCCGCACGCCCGTGCGCTGCGCGAGGTGGTCCGCGACCTGACGCGTACCGTCACCGGCACCACCTACTTCACCAAGAAGATCTCCGGCGTGTGGCAGGGCTACGACCTGCCCGGCGACCACCCGCTGACCGGCCGCAGCGCCCCCGACCTCGAACTGGCCGACGGCACCCGGCTCGCCGCCCACCTCCAGGACGGGCGGGGGCTGCTGCTCGTCCTCTCCGATGCCCCGGAGGCGGCCTGGCAGGCCGCGGAGCACGCCGCCGGGTACGAGGGGCGGGTGCGCGTGGTGACGGGCCGCTGCCCGGGGCGTCCGGAGCTGGCCGGGCTGCTGGTACGGCCGGACGGGATCACGGCTTGGGCCTCCGGTACGGACGTACGGCGGGACGCTGAGGGGGCGGCTGAGGGGGCGACTGAGAAGGCGGCGGAGAGGGCGGCTGAGGAGGCCGCCCGTACGGCCCGGAACGGGGAGGCCGCGGTCGCGTCGTGGCAGAGCGGTGAGGCGGTCGGGGCGGTCGGGACGGCGGACGGGGATACCGTCCGTGTCCGTACGGGCGGCGCGGCGACCGCCACGCGAACGGCAGCGGCAGCGTCCGCGACCTGCACGGCGGACGAATCGGCCGCTCTCGGCGACGCGTTGCGGCGGTGGTTCGGCGCTCCTGATGGGGAGGCTGGGTAGTCGGGGGGGCCGAGGGGGACGGGCGGACGGCCGGGTAGCGGTTTCGGCCCCGGCAGGTTCCGCCCCCACGGCCTCGTCCGGCCCGCCTCCACCGGGCCGGACGGGGCCGTTCCACGCCGCCGGCGCCACCCGCGTACGCCCGGATCTGTGCAGGCCGACTCCCGCAGACGCCACCGCGGCGCTAGCTTCGGACCATGACCGACAACGTGCCCGACTCCGTGCCGGGTTTTGCACAGGACACCGCCTCCGTCCGTGAGGCAACCGACCGACTGCTCGTCGATGTGGGCAAGTTGGACGACGAGGCGATCGGAGAACCGTCACTGCTGCCCGACTGGACCCGCGGCCACCTGCTCGCCCACGTCGCACGCAACGCCGATGCCCTCGTCAACCTGCTGACCTGGGCGCGTACCGGCGTCCGCACCCCGATGTACGCGAGCGCCGAGGCCCGGGACGCCGACATCGCCGAGGGCGCCGACCGGCCGCTCGCCGTGCACCTGGACGACCTGCGGACCAGCGCCGAGCGCTTCGACGCGGCAGCGGCGGCCGTGCCGCCCGCCCGCCGCCAGTACGAGCTGGAGATGCGCAACGGCGTCCTCGAACGCGCCGCCCGGCTGCCGTTCCGCCGGCTGGCCGAGGTCGAGCTGCACCGTATCGACCTGGGAGTCGGCTACGGCATCGAGCAGCTGCCGACGGCCTTCGTCGACGCCGAACTGGCGTTCATGACGGGGAAGAAGTTCGCGGGGCACGTCGACGTACCGGCCCTGGAACTGCGCACCCCCGACGGACGGCGGTGGCGGACCGGCCGTACGGAGCACACCGGTGTGGTCACGGAGCGCACGGGAGACGTCCCGTACCTGGTGGTGTCCGGCTCCCCCAACGAACTGGTCGGCTGGCTCACCGGACGGGCCAAGGGCACCGGACTCGACACCCGGGGCGGCCCCCTTCCGGGCCTCCCCCCGCTTTAGGGTGGACCCATGAGCTACACGGGAGCAGTGAAGGTCGGCGGACCGGCCGACGTACACGAGCTGGCCGACCTGATGATTTCCAAGGTCGCGGTCGGCCCGATGGACAACAACGCCTATCTGCTGCGCTGCCGCGCCACCGGCGAGCAGTTGTTGATCGACGCCGCCGCCGAGCCGGCCACCCTTGTCAACCTGATCGGCGACAGCGGCATCGCCTCCGTGGTGACCACCCATCAGCACGGTGACCACTGGGGCGCGCTGCGCGAGGTCGTGGACGCGACGGGCGCCCGTACGTACGCGGGCCGGTACGACGCCGAAGGCATCCCCGTACCGACCGACGTGCCCGTCGAGGACGGCGACACCATCGCCGTCGGCGAGGTCCGGCTGACCGCCCGCCACCTGGCGGGACACACCCCGGGCAGCATCGCCCTGATCTACGACGACCCGCACGGGCACCCGCACGTCTTCACCGGCGACTGCCTCTTCCCCGGCGGCATCGGCAACACCTGGGACGACCCGGAGCGGTTCACCAGCCTCCTCGACGACATCTCGGCCAAGCTCTTCGGCGCGCTGCCCGACGAGACCTGGGTCTACCCGGGGCACGGCTCGGACACCACGCTCGGCGCGGAGCGCCCGCACCTCGCCGAGTGGCGCGAACGCGGCTGGTGACGGACGGGCGGACGGGCAGGGACGCGTAGGCCGGTGCGGACGGGCAGAGATGCTTGGACCGGTCCGCACCGGCAGGGACGCGTAGGCCGCCCGCACCGGCAGAGACGCTTGGGCCGGTGCGGGCGGCCGGTCCGTGCCCGGCCGCCCGGCGGGTGGTCCGTCAGCAGGTGACGTAGGACCGGCGCGCGTTGTTGTAGCCGCAGCTGTCGACGCGCGCGCCGGACGGCTTCTTGAGGGTCGCGGTGTCCTTGGTGTTGTTCCACACGTAGGCACGGCGGTTCTGGTAGCGGTGGGCGGCGGTGTCGCGCCCGCGGCCGGTGTGCACCGTCACGGTCTTCCCGGCTCCCAGGCTGTACGTACCGAAGGTGTACGTGTGGCGGGAGGTGTCGGTCAGCTTCCAGCCCTTGAGGCTGACGGCGCGCGAGGTGGAGTTCTTGATCTGCACCCACTCGGCGTTGAGGCTGGCGTTGGAGCGGTTGTCGCTGCCGGGGCTGTTGTAGTAGATCTTCGACAGGTGCACGGATCCGGCCGCGGACGCGGGTGCTGCCGTGACGAGCCCTCCGGCCGCCGTGGCTATCGCGAGTGCGGCAGCGGCGGCCGCCTTGTTGTGATGACGCATGGTCCCCCCTCGGGACAGTGCGCGCCGACGGGCCGAGGCCGGTGGGGCGTCGGTCTCCCTACGGGCGCGCGACCAACGATGCGCGCACTGTACGGGCTTGTGGCGCACCGCGGACATATGTGACGTACGCATATGCCCTGCGACTGGCCTACGTCTGCCCGGCGCATGCGGGCGAGGCCCTGCGGTACACCCGCGGGACCTCGCTCAACGCCTTGCGGCGGATCGGCCATCCGCCCGGCCGGCCGGTCAGGCGTCTCCGGACAACTCGTCAGGCGTCTATCGCATCCTTGGCATCTTCGGCACCTTCGGCTTCCCTCTTGGCTGCGGCGTCCGCCGCCTCCGCCCTGGCCTGCTTCTTCGAGGCCCGCAGGCTCGTGATTGTCGTGACGACGAGGACGGCGCAGATGACGCCCAGCGAGACCGGGATACTGATCTCCGGAACGCTCACGCCCGACTCGTGCAGGGCATGCAGCACCAGCTTCACACCGATGAATCCGAGGATGATCGACAGGCCGTAGGAGAGGTGCACCAGCTTCTTCAGCAGACCGCCGATGAGGAAGTACAGCTGCCGCAGACCCATCAGGGCGAACGCGTTGGCGGTGAAGACGATGTACGGGTCCTGGGTGAGGCCGAAGATCGCGGGGATCGAGTCCAGCGCGAACAGCACGTCGGTGGTGCCGATCGCCAGCATGACGATCAGCATCGGCGTCATCAGACGCCGGCCGTTCTCGACGATGAACAGCTTGGTGCCGTGGTACTGGTCGGTCGACGGGAACCGCTTTTCGACCAGCTTCAGGAAGCGGTTCTCCTCGAACTCCTCGTCCTGCTCCCCGGAACGTGCCTCCTGGATGAGCTTCCAGGCCGTCCAGATGAGGAACGCGCCGAAGATGTAGAAGACCCACGAGAAGTTGGCGATGATCGCGGCGCCCGCGCCGATGAACCCGGCGCGCAGCACCAGGGCTATCAGCACACCGACCATCAGCACCCGCTGCTGGTAGATGGCCGGCACCGCGAACTTCGCCATGATCAGGACGAAGACGAAGAGGTTGTCGACGCTCAGCGACTTCTCGGTGATGAAGCCCGCGAAGAACTCGCCGGCCGGCTGCCCGCCGCCGAAGAGCAGCAGGCCGAGGCCGAAGAGCCCGGCGAGGGCGATCCAGACGGCGGTCCAGACGCCGGCCTCCTTGACGGAGACCTCGTGCGGTTTGCGGCCGCCGATGAAGAAATCGGCGGTGATCAGGGCGCACAGACCGACGATGGTCAGCACCCACAGGGTCAGGGAAACGTCCACTGCTCCTCCGGCAGAGTCGTACGGCACTAACAGCGTCGTCGCTGCCGGAGGTCTCTTCCACCCGAGAGCGCTGATGCGCGCTCCCCGCGATGGGCCGACGCCCCGGGATCTCGTCAGTGGTGCGATCCGTGATGACGGGTACGTCGCGAGGGAATACTCCCCTCCGCACCATGAGAGTAAAGGAAAGGCAATGAATAGTAAAGGGGTGGGTAAATCAGCTGGTCAGGGCCCTGGGGTTTGGGGCTGGGAGCTTGGGGTTGGGTTTAGGGCTTGGGGGCTTGGGGTTGGCTTGAGGGCTTGGGACTGCGGGCTTGGAGCCTTGGGGCGGGTCTCGAGGCGGGCGCCCCCGAGAAGCGCCCCGGGGCAAGCGCGAGGGGCGGGCAGGCGACCGGTGATGTGGTCGTCTGCCCGCCCCTGGCGGACGGCTCAGCTCTCGCGGGACCGGGTGTGCCCCTGCGACCGGCGGGCTTCGGCCAGATCGCCCAGGACCTGGCGCAGCACCTGGCTGCCGTCCGGTACACGCGACGGCTCGTACGTCCAGGCGTGACCGACCCAGGGGTCGGCGAGATGGGCGTCCGGCACCGGCGTGATCCGCAGCAGGGAACGCCACAGCGGGTCCAGCACCGGCCCGTACGCCCGTGCCTCGGCCCGGTCGGCGACCATGAGCAGATGCACGCCCACCGACGGGCCCTCGTCCGCCAGATAGCGGAGCTGGTTGACGGCGCGGTCGTCGAAGCCGTGCGGGAAGTCGTGGACGATCAGCAGTTGCTCGGCGGTGTCCAGATCCGGCGGCAGGGCCTCCGCCGCCCGGTTGCGGACGGCCATCTGTACGAGGTCCACGCGCCGGGTCAGTTCGCCGAGCACCGCGGTGACGCCCTGCGCGCCGGCGGCCGGGGGTTCGCGAAGCGCGCCCGTCTCCAGCAGCGGGGCCAGCGCGGGCGCCGCGGCACCGGCCGGGTCGATGACCTGGACGGTGAGCTCGCCGGCCGGATGGGCGGCCAGCAGGCGGGCGGCGAGCGTGACGGCCGTGTCCATCGCCCGGCGCCGTACCTCGGCCGCGTCGAGCGGCTCGCCGTCATCCGGACCGCCGCCGTCGGGACCGTCACCGTCGGGACCGCCGCCGAGGTCGTCGAGGCCGAAGGCGCTCGCGAACGCGTCGTCGGGGGACCCCGTCCGGCCGAACGTCTCCGGCTGTCCGCTGTCGATCCACAGACCGCGGTCCATCGGCAGCCGTACGAGCATGGGAATGCGCAGGTCAGGGCACTCCGGCAGGCGCAGGTCACCGAGCCGCACCGCCGTCGGGTACTCCTCCGGGGGCCGGTAGCCCTGCCAGACGGGGCTGCTCCAGGAGGCGAAGGCCGGGGGCAGGGCGGGCTCGACGACCTCGGCCTCGGCGGTGAGCTGGGCGAGGTCCCGGTCGAGCACCTCGCGGGCCTGGGCCGCCAGACGGGCGTGCTTGTCGTGCGCGGCGGCCCGCGCGGCGTCGGCGGCCGGCCCGACGCGGTTGCGGGGGTCGGCGTTGACGGCGTCCAGCTCCTTCGCCAGGCGGGACTGGGCGAAGTCCATGGCGCTGCGGTAGGCGGCGACCGTCCGCGCCAGGTCTTCGAACATCCCCCAGACCTGGTTGTAGAGCCGCTCGTCGAGGGTCCGGCCGGCGGCGTCACCGGCGACCGGGCCGGGAGGCCGGGTCTCGGAGGGCATTGCCTCGCCGCCGGGTGTTGCCTCGCCGCCGGGCGAGGGCACGGCCGGGGTGGGGACGTCCTGGCGGGGGTGCGGGGCGGCGGAGGGGGGCTGCGGGGCGGCGGAGCGGCGCTTCGGGTGCCGGTAGTCGATGGCTGCGCGGTCCGTATCCGTACGTGCCTTGTGGCCGTGGGCGGCCTCGTGGCCCGATCCTGCCTCGTGGCCCGATCCTGCCTCGTGACCGGGGGCGGCCGTCGTGGTGGGGCCGGTGGTCGGGGTGGGGTCAGCGGCCGGGATGGGGTCAGCGGCCGGGATGGGGTCAGCGGCCGGGATGGGGTCAGCGGCCGGGGTGCGTTCGGCCATCCCGGTGCGGTCGGCTGTCGCGGTCGGCTCCGACGCCGGTACCGAGCGCGCGTGGCCGCTGCGTACCGCTTGCTGGATCTCCGAGGCCAGTGCGGCGGCCTGCGGCAGCCCCTGGTCCTGGAGCAGCGCCGCGAGCCCGCCCGCGTACCCCTGTCCTACGGCCCGGACCTTCCAGGCGCCCTGCCTGCGGTACAGCTCCACGGCCACGACAGCGGATTCGGCGCCGAGGTCGGTGAGCGTGAAGGTGGCGATCTCCGTACCGTCGAGGCCCGTGACCGCGACGAACGGTGCCGCCGCCGTGCCGAAGGCCGTCGGCCCGCCGATGCCGACGGGCAGCGCGAGCAGCACGCCGGCCCGGTGCACCGCGGCGGGCAGGGCGTCCAGGTCCATCGCGATCCGGTGCTCGCCGGCCGCCTGCCGGGGCACCTCGACGCCGTTGCGGCGCGGCGCTCCCGGGTGGGCGACCGCCTCGATGCCCGCGAGGTTGCCCTCTTCGTCGGCGAGCGTCACCCCCGCGACGACGGGTCCGCCCGCCGCGATCCTGATCTCCAAACGGGTCCGGTCCAGTGGATGGTTCTGCCCGCGGACAAGCTCGGCCGTCATCGTCGTTCCCCCGAAGTGTCGTGCGCCCCGTGCTCGCCGACGGGGCCTGGTGCGTGCTTACAGGTACGGCAGTATCCCCGGGACCACGTCCTTGAACGTACGGCCGTTGGAGGGTTCGCCGATCGCGGTCATCTGCCAGCCGGTGCCGGAGCGGTGCACCTTGCTCATGATCTGCGCGGTGTAGTCACCGCCGCCGGTGAGGGTGTAGCGGGCCAGTTCCTGGCCGGTGGTCTCGTCGACCAGGCGGCAGAAGGCGTCCTGCACCTCGGCGAAGGTCTGGCCGGTGAAGGAGTTCACGGTGAAGACGATCTGGTCGATGTGCACCGGCACCCGCGACAGGTCGACGAGGATCGCCTCGTCGTCCCCGCCCTGCCCCGCGCCGCCCACCACGTTGTCGCCGGTGTGCCGCACCGAACCGTCGTCGCTGACGAGGTGCTGGAAGAAGACGACGTCCATCGGCTGCTTGTCGGCGAACAGCACCGCCGAGGCGTCGAGGTCGATCTCCCTGGTCCGCGATCCGAACAGGCCGCGGCGGGGCGCCGAACGCCAGCCCAGTCCCATCCGTACCGCGGTCAGCGTCCCCCCGTCGGACTTCGCCAGGCTGATGCCCTGCCCCTTGAACAAGTTGACCGACACGTGCCGTCCCCTCTCGCTCTGTTCTCCCCGTTGCCGCCTCCCCGACGGCCTTCCCCGACCTTATGCACGGCCCGCCCCCGGAACGCATCCGCCCCGCGCTTTGTGGCGCTCCTGCAACACAGCCGTACGCTCCGGCCGCCCACAGAAGCACCCAGCCGACGCAGGGCCCCCATCACCCCTCCGATGCCCCGCAGCACTCCGCACCCAGCCCCCCCCCCAGCCCGCACCCATGCCGGTGCCGACACCGACTCCGGCACGGACAGCAGCACCAACTCCGGCAACCGCTCCCATCCCGCGCCGACTCCAACCGGCACCGGCACCGGCACCAGCACCAGCACCAGCACCAGCACCAGCACCAGCACCAGCACCAGCACCAGCACCAGCACCAGCACCAGCACCAGCACCGAGGCTGCCCCTATGCGCAGCCCCCGCACAATCCCCTCCGCGCAGCCCCCTCAGCGCAATTCCCCCCCCGCACAATCCCCTCAGCGCAGTCCGGCCTCCTTCATCTGCCGCAGTTCCTTCTTGAGTTCGCCCACCTCGTCGCGCAGCCGGGCGGCCACCTCGAACTGCAGCTCGGCGGCGGCGGCCCGCATCCGGTCGGTCATCTCCTCGATGAGTTCGGCCAGTTCCGTGGCGGGCCGGTCGGTGGGCGTACCGCCACCGCCCTTCGCTGCCTTGCCCTTGGCCGCCTTCCCGCCCAGCGCGGGCACCGGCGCCTTGCCCTTGGCGTCCTTGCCCTCGGCCGTCTTGCGGTAGCCCGTGCCCAGCAGCTCCTGGGTGTCGATCTCTTCGCGCGCGAGCGTCGCGACGATGTCGCCGATCTTCTTGCGGAGCGGCTGCGGGTCGATGCCCTTCTCCTTGTTGTACGCGAGCTGCTTCTCCCGGCGGCGGTTGGTCTCGTCGATGGCCTTCCGCATCGCCGGGGTGATCTTGTCGGCGTACATGTGGACCTGGCCGGAGACGTTACGGGCGGCCCGGCCGATGGTCTGGATCAGGGACGTGCCCGACCGGAGGAAGCCCTCCTTGTCGGCGTCCAGGATCGCCACCAGCGACACCTCGGGCAGGTCGAGGCCCTCCCGCAGCAGGTTGATGCCGACCAGGACGTCGTACTCGCCGGCCCGCAGCTCCCGCAGCAGCTCCACCCGCCGCAGCGTGTCGACGTCGCTGTGCAGGTAGCGGACCTGGATGCCCAGCTCGACGAAGTAGTCGGTGAGGTCCTCGGCCATCTTCTTGGTCAGGGTGGTGACCAGGACCCGCTCGTCCTTCTCCGTACGCGTACGGATCTCGTGCACCAGGTCGTCGATCTGGCCCTCGGTGGACTTGACGATCACCTCGGGGTCGACCAGGCCCGTCGGGCGGATGATCTGCTCCACGTAGCCGTCGGAGCGCGAGAGCTCGTAGGAGCCGGGCGTCGCGGACAGATAGACCGTCTGGCCGACGCGCCCCAGGAACTCCTCCCACTTCAGCGGCCGGTTGTCGAGGGCGGACGGCAGCCGGAAGCCGTGCTCGACCAGGGTGCGCTTACGGGAGGCGTCGCCCTCGTACATCGCGCCGATCTGCGGCACGGTGACGTGCGACTCGTCGATGACCAGGAGGAAGTCGTCGGGGAAGTAGTCCAGGAGGGTGTTCGGCGCGGTGCCGGGGGCGCGGTCGTCCATGTGCATCGAGTAGTTCTCGATGCCGGAGCACGAGCCGACCTGGCGCATCATCTCGATGTCGTAGGTCGTGCGCATCCGCAGCCGCTGGGCCTCCAGGTGCTTGCCCTGCTTCTCCATCGTGGCGAGGCTCTCGGCCAGCTCCGCCTCGATGCCGGCGATGGCCTTCTCCATGCGCTCGGGACCCGCGACGTAGTGGCTGGCGGGGAAGACGTACAGCTGCTGGTCCTCGCTGATGACCTCGCCGGTCAGCGGGTGGAGCGTGGACAGCGCCTCGATCTCGTCACCGAACATCTCGATGCGGACGGCCAGCTCCTCGTAGACCGGGAAGATCTCGATGGTGTCGCCGCGGACGCGGAACGTGCCGCGGGTGAAGGCCATGTCGTTGCGGGTGTACTGGATGTCGACGAAGCGTCGGAGCATCTGGTCGCGGTCGATCTCGTCACCGACCTTGAGCGGCACCATGCGGTCCACGTACTCCTGGGGGGTGCCCAGGCCGTAGATGCAGGAGACCGAGGCGACCACGATCACGTCACGCCGCGTGAGCAGGGAGTTCGTCGCGGAGTGGCGCAGCCGCTCGACCTCCTCGTTGATCGAGGAGTCCTTCTCGATGTAGGTGTCCGACTGCGGGACGTACGCCTCGGGCTGGTAGTAGTCGTAGTAGGAGACGAAGTACTCGACGGCGTTGTTGGGCAGGAGCTCGCGGAATTCGTTGGCGAGCTGCGCCGCGAGGGTCTTGTTGGGCGCCATGACGAGGGTGGGCCGCTGCAGCTTCTCGATCATCCACGCGGTGGTCGCGGACTTGCCGGTACCGGTCGCGCCGAGCAGGACGACATCCTTCTCACCACCGCTGACGCGCTGCGCCAGCTCGGCGATGGCCGCCGGCTGGTCGCCGTTGGGCTGATAGGGGCTGACGACCTCGAAGGGCGCCACCGTGCGTTCGATCTTGGAAACGGGCCGCATGGAACCAACCGTACGACTCCCCACTGACAACCGGCCGGAAAACGCTCCGACCAGCGATTCCGTCGGCGGGATCGGCGGAGTCGGCGGGGTGCGGCGGGCGCAAGCCCAGAACCGGCCAGCGGGGCCGGCGGGCCGATTCCCCGGCCGGTGGGCGTGGAGGCCGGGCCTCCACGCCCCGCGCCGGGTCCGGCACGTGCGTACGTTGCGTGCCTTTTGACGAGGTCACGGGACCGGAACGGTCAAACACGGACCACAGAACACTTCTCGTTCAATTTCTGTCCATCAGACGCCTGTCTTCCGGTACACCCCAACTGCGACCCTCTGCGCGTCCCACCCCGAATCCATCTCGTTCCCCGCAGGGGTTCCGGCTCCGCCACCGGCCGCACCGAGGCCGGGACGGCGGCCGCGTACCCCGCTCCGGACCGGCCCGCCGCGGGCCCGGCCCCGGCGCACGTTCGCCTCCACGCCGTCACTAGGAGTCCGTATGCGTATCCGTCCTGTCGCCACTGTTGCCTCGGTCGCCGGTGTGCTCGTGGGCCTCGCCGCGTCCATGCTCCCCGCCGGCGTCGCCCAGGCCGCCGACAGCAACCGCAGAGTGGAGACCATCGCCCACCGGGGTGCCTCCGCCTACGCCCCCGAGAACACCCTCGCAGCCGTCGACGCGGCGGCCGACCGCGGAATCGCGTGGGTGGAGAACGATGTCCAGCGCACCAAGGACGGCGAGCTGGTCATCGTGCACGACACCTCGCTCGCCCGGACGACCGACGTCGAGCAGGTCTTCCCCGGCCGTGCGCCCTGGAACGTCGCCGACTTCACGCTCAAGGAGATCGAGCAGCTGGACGCGGGCAGCTGGTTCAGCCCGAAGTTCGCCGGCGAGCGCGTGCCGACGCTGGAGGACTACATGGACGCGGTCGAGGACAACGGCCAGAAGCTGCTGATGGAGATCAAGGCGCCCGAGCTCTACCCCGGCATCGAGCGGCAGATCCTCAAGGAGCTGCGTGAGGACGGCTGGCTGGACCGCCACCACGTCAAGCACCGGCTGATCGTGCAGAGCTTCAGCGCCGACTCGGTGAAGAAGGTCCACGGTCTGCGCTCCGACATCAAGACGGGCTTCCTCGGTACGCCCGCCGTCGCCGAACTGCCCAAGTACGCGGCCTTCGCCGACCAGATCAACCCCCAGTACAAGTCGATCGACGCCGGGTACGTCGCCGCCGTGCACAAGGTCAAGGGCGCGCACGGCAAGCCGCTGGAGGTCTTCACCTGGACCATCGACGACGCCGCCAGTGCGGTCAAGGCCGCCGAGCAGGGCGTCAACGGCATCATCAGCAACAAGCCGGACGTCGTCCGCGACGCCCTGGAGGGCTCCGGCCGCTAGCACCGAGACAGTCGAAAGCGCACCGGCAGCCTCGCGGCAATGCCCCTGGAATGCAGGTCAGGGGCATTGTCAGTGGTGGGTCATAGGCTGCTGCCGTGATGAACGCAGAGCGTGATCAGCAGGCCGGGCGGACCATCCGCTGGGCCTGGCGTGTGCTGGACACCCCCATCGGACCGCTGCTGCTCGCGGCGACACACGACGGGCTGGCCCTGGTCGGTTTCCACGCCGACGAGCGGACCACCCGCCGGACGCTGAGCCGTCTCCGGCAGGCGTTCGGCCAGGAACCTCTCCCCGAGATACCCCACCTGGCCACGGCGGCCGACGAGCTGGCCCGGTATTTCGACGGCGGGCTGCGGGCCTTCACCGTCCCCCTGGACTGGTCCCTGTCCGCGGGCTTCAACGAGCGGGTGCTGCGCGAGCTGGCCGCCCACGTCGCGTACGGCACGGTGGTCGGCTACCAGGATCTGGCCGACCGGGTCGGGGAGCCGGGCGCCGCCCGCGCGGTGGGCGCGGCCATGGGCTCGAATCCGCTCCCGGTCGTCGTGCCCTGCCACCGGGTGGTCGCCAGCGACGGCGGCATCGGCGGTTTCGGTGGCGGCCTGGAGACCAAGCGCCAGTTGCTGGCTCTGGAGGGCGTCCTCCCGCAGCCCCTCTTCTGAACCTTCTCCGAACCTTCCAAGACCTCCGAGACCTCCGAGACCTCCGAGTCCTTCGACGGCCGACGCTCTCGCTGTCGGTACGCGCCCCGCCCCTCCGAAGAAACGGCACGCATCAGTCATGTCCCGCCAGATCGCTCTGCTCCGCGGCATCAACGTCGGAGGCCACAAGAAGTTCCCCATGGCGCGGCAGCGCGAGCTGTTCGCGTCACTGGGCCACACGGACGTGACGGTCCTCCTGCAGACCGGCAACATCGTCTTCGCCGACCCGGGCACGCCGCCCGAGGAGACCGCGCGCCGCATCGAGGCCCGGATCGCCGACGACCTGGGCTTCCCCGTCCCCGTGATGGTCCGGACCCGCGACGAGTTGGCCGCCGCCGTCGCGGCCAACCCCTTCCCGCAGGCCGCGACCGAGCCGAAGACCCTGCATGTGACGTTCCTGTCCGCCGTCCCCGGCGACGTGTCCCCACTGGAGGCGCTGGACCCCGACGCGTACGCCCCGGACCGGTTCCGGCTGATCGGCCGCGAGCTGTATCTGTGGTGCCCGGACGGAATCGGCCGCTCCAAACTCGCCGAAGCGGTCTCCCGCGCCCGGCTCGGTGTGACGGCCACGGCCCGCAACTGGAACACGGTCACCAAGCTGCTGGCCCTGGCGGACGCCTGACGCGGCACGGGTGGGGGCCCGGCGAGGGGTTTCCCGAGGCGGCCTGCCGGGGTCAGTGGAGAGACGTGTCGGCCGGACCTGCCGCGAAGCGCGTGAACCGTACCTTCAGGCCCGCCCGCCGCGGCGAGCAGCAGAAGGGCCCCGCGAACGCTTTCGCATCCGGATCGAGCGGCGCCAGCCGCAGCATGCGCCACGGCTCCTGCTCGCGCCGCGCCCGTACGGTCAGCGCGTCGCCGCTGCGGCTCACACGGACCGTGACCTCGCGCCCGGCCCAGGCCGGTACGGGCGCCAGCGACCAGTCGGACCACTCGCGGGTGACCACCGCGCCCAGCTGCGGCGCTCCGTCGCTCATCTCCACCCCGGCCTTGACCCAGGTACGGGCGTCCACCCGCACCATCGCCCCGGCCTGGTCGTACAGCTCGTCGAAAGCGGCGATGAAGGACACCTCGACGGCCGAGTCCGCGGGGAAGGCCGTCAGCAGCGCGTGGCCGGTGTCCCGGACGAAGCCGTAACCGGTCCGCCGCCAGAAGTCGCTCCCCGCGGCGGCCGTGACGACCAGCGGCCCGCCGGCCGGTGCCCCTGGCTCGCGCACCGCTTGCGGCGGTGGGTTCAGCCACTGCGCCGTGCTCGTGTCCCAGCCGATGTCCTCCATGCGCAGCGCCCCTCCCGGCTTCCCGCACGTCATGGTCAGCGCCTCACGCTAACCGGCGTGGGCCTTGGCTGTGACGGATTGTCAGTGGTGGGTCGTACGGTTTTCAGGAGGGGCGGCCACGGCGGCGGTCCGGGGAGGAGGCAGGGGTGTCACTCGTTCCCTTGGGCACGGCCCGACCCGGCGCGCCCGTGGACACGGCTGA
Organism: Streptomyces sp. CB02923; assembly: GCF_001905005.1. Taxonomy (GTDB): domain Bacteria; phylum Actinomycetota; class Actinomycetes; order Streptomycetales; family Streptomycetaceae; genus Streptomyces. The sequence continues at coordinate 193,078 of NZ_LWKZ01000002.1, forward strand.
CCTGGGCGGTGGCGGCCGTGACCGGGGGCCAACGGCCGTGACCGGGGGCCGACGGCCGTGACAGGGGGCGACGGCCGTGACAGGGGGCCGACGGCCGTGACCGGGCGGTCAGCGGAGTCCGCTCCAGGCCGGGCGGTGCGGGTCGTCCGCCTTCACGACGACGTCGGCGGCCTCCTCCGGCCGTACCTCGTCCTCGTACCGCGCGAAGGCGGGCAGCGTCCACTGCTCGTCCGGCGGAGTGCGGCGGGCCAGCGCCGCGGACGACAGCTTCAGATGGACCGACAGGTCGAAGGGGAACCAGTGCCCGAAGAGCAGCGGACCGTGCAGCAGCAGTACGCCGCCGGGCGGCAGTTCCGCATACGGGCTGCGTGTCGCCCGGTCCGTCCGGGGGTCCCACAGATCCGGCAGCACCCGTCCCGTACCGCCCGGATCGAGCGGCGTGAGCACCTCCCGCCAGAGCGCCTGCCGGTCGAACCATTCGTCGTAGTAGGCGTCGGGGTCTTCCTTCCCGTACTCCAGGCGGAGGGAGGCGGGGCGCAGGAAGCCGTCGGCCGCGACGGCGTGTACGGGCCTGCCGCGCAGCCGCAGCGCCTCGGCGAGCCGCCCGGTGACGTCCGCCGGCCGGGCGGCCGGCGCTCCGTCGACGGCGACGCGCAGCCACGGGCCGCCGTCCGCCGCCGCCGTCGCGCCGATGTGCTCGGCGAGCGCGTCGGCGAGCCGGTCCCAGGTGATCGCTTCGAGCCGCACTCCTTCATTCTGCCGGGCCCGACGGGCGGACGGGCGCACGGGTTAGGGTGGCCGGTCGAGCCAGGGGTGAGAGGAGAGGCGTGTGGGGGAAGCGGTCGCGGCCGGGCAGCGATGGCTGCGGGTTCCGGTCGGTCCGGAGGCCTCACAGTGGTCGACCCGGGCCGGAGCAGCGCGCGTCCTGTTCGTGGTGCACAACGTCACCTCCGCCACCCGGCTTCTGGACGTGCTCCCCCTGTTCGACGCCGACCCGCGCGTCCAGTGCCTGGCCACCTGTACGGGCTCCTCGCCCTACCTGCACGGCGTTCCGGAACTGCTGGCGGACGCCGGGCTACCCGTCCTGCCCTGGGAGCAGGCCGTGGAGACTCCGGTCGACCTCGCGGTCAGCGCCAGTTACGGCGGCGAACTGCACCGGATCAAAGGGAAGTTGGCCGTCCTGTCACACGGCATTGGCTACAATAAGAGGCTGCCGACACCGGACACCGGACACCGGACACCGGACACCGGACACCGGACACCGGGGGCCCGGGCTGGTGCGGGATGCTGTGCGGGCACCGGTTTTCGGGCTCTCCCCGGAGTGGCTGCTGCGGGACGGCGAGCCCGTCGCGACGGCGACCGTACTGTCCCACCCCGAGCAGCTCGTACGCCTCCGCCATGCCTGCCCGCCCGCTGCCCGTACCGCCGTACTCGCCGGTGACCCCTGCTTCGACCGCCTGCTGACCGCGCTCCCCCACCGCGACAGCTTCCGCCGCGCGCTCGGCGTGTCCGCCGGCCAGCGTCTCGTGGTCGTCAACTCCACCTGGGGACCGCGTTCGCTGTTCGGCGACAGCAACGACGTCCTCCCCTGGCTCCTGGAATGCCTCGCCCGCGAACCGCCCGTCGACACCTACCGCCGCTGCGTCGTCCTGCATCCGAACATCTGGCACGGCCACGGCCCCGGTCAGGTGCGCGCGTGGCTGCGGCACGCCGAGCAGGCCGGGCTGACCGTCGTACCTCCGCTCGGCCCATGGCGGCAGGTCCTGGCCGCCGCCGACGCCGTCATAGGTGACCACGGCAGCGTGACGTACTACGCGGCCGCCATCGGTACGCCCGTCCTGCTCGGCGCGTTCCCGGAAGAGGATCTCGACCCGGCGTCGCCCGTCGCCGAGCTGGGCCGTACGGCTCCCCGGCTACGCCCGTACGAACCGCTGCTCCCCCAGCTCGACAAGCTGCTCGCCGGCCACCACCCGGACCGGTATGCCCAGCTCACCGCCCTGGCCAGTTCCTCCCCAGGCGCCTCGGCCGCCTTGCTCCGGCGCGCCTTCTACGGCCTCATGGGCCTCGCCGAGCCCGGCCCTCCGGCCTACCTGCCACGTCTACCCGACCCCGCGTACGGAAAGCCGCCCTCCGCCGCCCCGTCTGCCGCCCCGAATGCCGCTCCGAATGCCGCTCCGCTCCTGGTGCCCCTTCAGGTCCTGACGCACCTGCGCGACCGCCGCCCCGCCGCGCTCCCGGAGATCACCGTCACCCGCCATGCGGACGGCCCCGGCACGGTCGCGTACCAAGCCCCGGGCCCGGAACACACCGCGTCCCAGACCGCCGGCGCTCACACTGCCGTCCACGAGAACGTCCCCGACGCGACCCGGCTGCTCCTCGCCGACGTGGTGCTCCACGATTCCCGGCCGGAACCCGGGGCGTGGGCGCAGGCGGCCATGCACCGCCACCGGCACTGCGCCATGGCCGCGTGTGTCACCGGGCCGGACACCTGCCTCGTACGCATACCGGACGGCCGTCTCGTCACCCTCACCGCTGCGCCCGGCGCGGACGGCCACCGCGACCTGTGCGATCCGGCCGTCTACGCCTCGGCTCTCTACGCCTGGTACGAGCGCGGCAAGCCCGTCGAAGAACTGGCCGACGGCCTGGTCGTGGTGACGGGCGACGCCGAACACCACCTCCAGGTAACGGTCACTCCTCCCCGCTGACCTCTTCGGACGCGCCCTCACCTCCCCCTGTCCCGCAGCCGCCCACATCGGCTCCCTCCAGGGCAGTGCCCTCCCCGGCGGTCCTCCCCCGGGTGGCTTCCACCCGGTCGAGCCGTGCCCGTACAGCGCCGGTCCTCGGCGATCCCGTCCTCTCGTGGAAGCCGAGCGCTGCCCGCAGATACCGGATCTCGCCCGCCGTGTCCCCGGCCTGACCGGCCCGGTCGGCGCACAGCTCCGCCAGATCCGCCTGCTGGACGACCGAGCCTTCCGCCGCCATGACCGATGCGGCCCGGTCGAGCGGCTCGTCGGCCTCGGCGGCACGCCCCGCGTCGAGCAGTGTCCGCCCGAGACTCATCAGCACCCGGGCCTCGTTGTAGGGGTCGGGCAGTGCCCGCACGAGGTCCCGTGCGTGCCGCAGCTGTCCGATCGCCTCCTCGTGGCGGCCCATGCCCTGGAGCGACCGCCCGAGGTGATGTTCGAGGAGGGCCAGTGCGCGCGGGTCACCGACCTGCTGTGCCAGGTTTCTGGCCGCCCGGAAGCACTCGGCGGCATCGCCCCACCGTTCCTGCTTCAGATGCAGCAGCCCCAGGGACTCCACCGCCGTCGCCTCGCCCCGTATGTGCCCGGCGCGCCGGTCGGCGGCGGCCGCCCCCTCGAACTGCGCCTGCGCCTGCGCGTACTCCGCCAGCCCCAGGTGCGCGAAGCCGAGCTGGGCGCGCATCCGCCCTTCGGCTTCAGGGGATTCTTCCGCGCAGCGGGCGGCGGCCTCGACGCCGAGCCGGTGGGTGGACACCCATTGCTGGTGGTAGCCGAGCCGTAGGTGCAGCCCCCACATGGCCTCGCACAACTGCCACGTCAGGTCGTCGAGTCCGTGGTCCGCCGCGGCCCGTACGGCCTCGGCCAGGTTTTCCCGCTCGCCCCGCAGCCAGGCCAGCGCGCTGAGGCCGTTCTCGTAGGCGGCGGGACGGCCCGCCAGCCGCGTGTACGCGGGCCCCAGGTGCCAGCGGCCCGGCAGCACGCACGCGTCCGCCGAGGCTGCGGCGCGCAGATACCAGAGCAGCGTCCGGCGGACTGCCGCCGCGGCCCCGGCGATGCCGTCCTGTGCCAGCACGCGCCGTTCCGCGTACTGCCGCCACAGGTCGTGAAACCGGTAGCGCGCTTGGCCGGAGGTGTCGGTCCGGTCTGAGGCGTCGGCCTGGCCGGAGACGTCGGTCCGGCCGTCGGGCCCGGCCTGCGTCGCCCCTTCCGCTCCCGGCCCGGCTTGCGCCACCCCTTCCTCTCCGGACCCGGCTCGCGCCGTCTCTTCCCCTCCGGTCGCGTCCTCCAGCAGCCGCGCGTCGGCCAGTTCGGCGAGCAGGGCGCTCGCCGCGTCCTCGGGTATGCCTGCCGCGGCTGCGGCGGCGCCCGGCGTCACATGTCGCCACGGCCGCAGGCTCGCCAGCCGGAACAGTCGGGCCGCGGCCTCCGAGAGGTGCCCATACGAGGCATCCATCGCGCTTCGCATCGACTCGTCCGCCCCTCCGGCCGACGCGTCAGCCGGCACGCCGCTGCCATGCGGCTCACGCGCCGCCTCGCCGGACGGCCGCCCGGCGCCCGCGGCCAGGGCGCTTTCCCCGGCACCCGCAGCCCCCTCAGCCCCCTCAGCCCCATCGGCCCCGTCATCTCCGCGTGCGCTGTCGCCCTGGCCGCTCATGGCCATCTCGCGCTCCAGCAGTTCCCAGTCCGGCTGTTGCGCACCGGCGGCGCGTGCCCCGATGGCACACAGCGCGAGAGGCATTCCGCCGCACCGCCGTGCCACCGCCTCGACTCCCGGGCCCGTACCGCCCAGACGGGCGAGCAGCCCCACCGCGTCGGGCGTGCGCAGCGGTCCGAGGCGTATGGCGTGCGCGCCGTACTCGATCACCAGGCGGCCCAGGTCCGTCCGGCTGGTCACGATCGTCAGGGAGGCCGGGGACGCGGCCAGCAACGGCCTCACCTGAGCGGCCGAATGCGCGTCGTCCAGCACCGTGAGGATGCGCCGCCCCGCCGTCACGCTGCGGAACGTACTCTCCAGCGCGTCGGGCTCGGCCGGTATCCAGTCCCGGTGGACACCGAGGTCGCGCAGGAAGCGCGACAGCACCGTCGGCGGCCCGGCGGCCGTCGCGGCGGACGCCCCGCGCAGGTCCGTGTACAGCTCGCCCTGTCCGAAGCGCCCCCGCAGCGCGGCGGCCAGGCGCAGGGCGGTGGCCGTCTTGCCCACGCCGCCCGGACCCCACAGGACCACCACGAGAGGCGCCCCGGCGTCGCCCGTGCCTTCGGCGCCGACGATTGGCAGCGCCTCGTCCAGTAAGCGCGTCACCTCGGCCAGTACGGAGTCGCGGTCGACGAAATGGCGGGTGCCCGGTGGCAGCGTACGGGGCACCGGCGCGCCCGGCACGATCGCCGGCGCGGTCTCCTGGATGGTCAGCGTGCCGATGCTCCGGGCCTGTACGGCGGCCCCGTACACCGTGCCGCTGATGTCGTTGCGCACCCCGACGACCACCCGCCCGGCCGATCCGGACCCAGCCGGTTCGGAGCCAGCCGGTTGGGCCCAAGTCGGTTCCGGAGCGTCCGATTCCGGAGCGGCCGGTTCAGGGGCGGGGAAAGGGCCTGGCCCGCCGGGCCCCGGGTCAGCCACGAGCGGAGCCCTCCCCGGCCCCAGTCCCGGTCCCGCCGCCCAGGTTCAGCCCGGAGACCACTCCGGCCTGGATGACCGTCCCGTGCTGCACCCCGCCGCTGATGGTGTTGTGCACCTCTCCCACTTCGGTTCCGGCGCCCTCGTCCGGCCGCAGCTCCGCCAGCAGCCGCCGCAGTTCCTCCGCTGCGGCCGGGTCGTCGCGCAGCGCCCGCCGCAGCCGTACCCGCCATTCGGCCGCCACGTCGGCCGCGCCGTCGTCGTCACCGCTGCGCTGCGATGCCACCAGTTCCGTACGTGACAACTCCAGCTCCCCTTCGAGAGCCTCTTCCTCGCCACCGTCCCGGCGCCGTGAGAGGAACGCCGCCACCCGCTGCCGCGCCTGTGTCCATCCCTCGGTCACCATCTGCTGCACCAGCGCCGTCGCCCCCGCCGTCGCGAGTGCTGCCAACTCCGCGTCCATCGGCCCCCCTTGCTCCTGCCCTACGAGATGTAACGGATGTGCGTCGCTGTCACGTCAAGGGAAAACTTGCCCCTCGAAGGGGGAACTTTCCCTCACGATCCCCTTCCGCCCACCGCTCCGACTTCCTGTTCTCCTACGCTACTTGACCTCACTGACAGTCACCGTCCTTCGTTCCGCCGGTCACCCCGCGAGGAGTCGCCGGGCCAGGTCCAGAGGGGTGGTGGCGGTGCCGGACGGGCCGGTGCGGGTGCGGTGGCCGGGGCGGCGTTCGACGGATGCGGTACCGGATTCGGATTCGAGTGCGGGGGCGTAACCGGCACCGCGGAGGGCTTCGAGCGTTGCGGCGGGCGGTTGGGCACTGGCGAGGACGGTGGGGGCGAGGACGCGCAGACCGAGGGGGCGGAGGGTGCGGTGGGCGGCGAGTTCGCGGATCAGGGCCTCGTCGTCGGAGCGGATGCAGCAGGCGGTGGGCAGTACACGCATCCGGCCATGGGAACGGGCGGCGTCCTGGACGAGATAGGTCAGGGGCTGCGGAAGGGGGCCGGCCGCCGACACCTCGGCGAGGGCGGCGATCAGGCCGTCTGCTCCATGGCCTGCGTCGAGGGCGCGGCGTACGGATGCGGGGGTGAACCGCCAGGTCACGGCGTGGCCTTCGGATTCGCGGTCGGCGGCCGCGGACAGCAGACCGGCGAGGGCAGCTGACGGGGGCCCCGGTACGACGGCCGTCAGGTCCGCCTGGAAGTGGGCCTGCTGGACGGGCGGCGGGAGAAGGTCGCGCAGGGCGGCACCGAGGGCATCGGGGCTCGCCGGGGTCGCGGAGAACAGGGCGTGACCCAGGGAGGTCAGGCTGCCGTGTGCGGTGAGCGCGAGGAAGGCCGACTCGTCGAGGATGTGGGCGGCGCGGTCCTCGGCCAGCGGCTCGCCGACGACGGCCAGAGGGCGGTGCCAGGCTGCGGCTTCGAGGAGAGCGGGCAGGTCGGGGCGGTGTGGTGACGCCTCGGCCCCGCGGAAGGGGGACCGCTCGGCCCCACGGGACGTGAAGGACGTGCCGACCGGAAGCCGGGAGGGCGCCGCGTCGGCCGACGCGGTGGCCAACGCCTTGAGCAGGGCGTGGCGCAGGGCCGGAGCGTGCCGGTCTTCGCCGCGCACCAGGGCGGTGGGGGTTTCGCCGAAGGGGGTGTACGTGGGGATGGCCCAGAGGGCGGCCCAGGCGGTGAGGACGGGGACCAGCCGCTCACCGGGAGTTTGAGCCAGCCAGGCGTCGTACGCCTCGGTGGGCACGGCCGTGATGCCTGCGGGGGTACGGGTCAGCGCGATGAGGCCGGCGGCGAGGACGAGGTCGAGCAGAAGGCGGGTGCGGGCCTCGGTCGTGTCCGCCGCCTTGGCCAGCCTCTTGATCTCCCGAAGGGCCAGGCCACCGGACTTGCGGAGGGCCGCGGGCTGGGCGGCGAGCGCGGCGAGCAGCCGGTCCAGGGCGGCAGCGAGAGCGGACGCGGCAGCCTGGGACTCGCCCCTGAGAACGGCGGCGGCGGAGGCGGCAACTTCGGGAGCTGGGGGTTCCGGTGCGGCGGATCCGGGTGCAGCGGGTCCGGATCCGTCGGTTTCAGGTGCTGCGGATTCCGGTCTGCCGGATTCGGATGTGCCGGATTCCGGTGTGCCGGATTCGGGTGTTCTCGGTGCGGGGAAGCGCGGGGCTACGGGGGTGAAGGCTCCCAGGTCGTGGGCGGCCAGCAGTTGTGGTGTGCGGGGCGGGACCACGATGGCGCCGTCCTCGGTGGGGGCGGCGAGTCCGTCTGCGTAGAGGAGGTTCAGGGCGGCGGTGACGGCGTCGCGGGCGGGGCCGGGGATGGCGGCGCCGAGTGCCTGGTAGGCGTCGTCCGCCGGGACCGGTTCGGTGGCCAGGTCCGGGAACGACAGCCGGTGTGCCATCAGCGACTGGTAGTCGGCTCCGGCGGCGGGGGCCGCGGGTGCGGGGGCGGCGCCGCGGGCCAGTTCCTGGCTGATGCGGGCGGTGGCGGCGAGGAGGTGGAGGCGGGGGTGGTCGAGGTGGAGGACGGTGTGGTGGAGGGTTTCGTACGACCACAGGGCACCGGCCAGCTCGCGCAGCCTGGTGGGCGCGGGCCTGCGGGACAGCGGTTCCGCGTGGCGGGTGAGCAGGGCGGCCAGCTCTTCGGGGGCGCGCTGTGCGAGAGAACGGGTGAGTGTGTCGAGACCTTCCACGGCCCCGAGGTTAGTCACTGGCCGAGCAGCGTGGTGAGGGCCCCTACGGGGTCGGCGTCGGCGCGGCCGGTGGGCCACCAGTCGTCGGTGCCGGGGTCGGACTCGTACGGGTACCAGCGGTTGTCGTGGCCGAAGCGGAGCTGAATGCCGCGGACGGGGTCGGTGAGGTGGTTGTACCGGGGTCTGAGGGCGGGGAGGCCGGCGGCGATGAGGGCGCTGCGTGCGCGGTCGTAGTCGCCGGCCGGTGGGTTCCAGGTGGCGTCGAGCAGGGTCAGCCCTTCGAGGCCGCCCTGACGCCAGGCGGCGACGGCGCGTGCCACGTCCGTCACGGTGCGGCCGGTCGCCGCGGCGAGGTCGCGGTAGAGGGCGCGGGTGGTGGAGGTCAGGCCGGCGGTGGGGTGGGCGGTGGCGGCCAGCCGTATACCGTCCTGCCAGGCCGTGAGAGCGGGGAACGGGGACAGTCCGTAGGCGTGCGGAACGTCCGTCCCGGAGCCATCGGTCGGCGGCGGTGGGGTGCGAGGGTCGCCGACCCGTGGCTCCGAGGCGGTGGCCTGTATGGCGCTCAGGTAGGCGTGCGCTCGGGCCGTGGCATCCGTGGCGAGGAATTCGAGGGAGCCTGCGTCGAGCGGAAGGTCCTCGGCGTCCGGGAGGGCATGGGCGTGCCCGGGGTGGGCCGGGAGGGGCAGGGGTGGCGGGAGAGGCGGCAGGAGTCGGTCGGCCAGTGCTTCACGGGCCGGTACGCCGCTGGGCGAGCGGGGCTTCCCGGCGGGGGCCGACGGCGCGGACACCGGCGCGTACTTCACCCCCGCGCCCGCGCCCGCGCCCTCGCCCTCCGGCGCTTCCCCCTCCGGCGTCTCGGAACTCCGCGAGGCGTTGGCTGCCTTCGTCGTCCTTGCCGCGGCAGCCGCCGCTCGGGCGTCAGCGCGCGGGCCGCTGCGGACGTCGGGCGCCGGCCCGGCAACCGTGCCCGGCGGCGCGAGCCGGGCGCTGCGGGTTTCGCGGGCGGTGAGCGTCGCGTTGCGGCGTGACAGCTCGTCGAGGAGTTCGTGTTCGCCGCGGCCCCGCATGAGGAGCAGTACGAACGGGTCGGCGTCCAGCAGCCGCGCCACCTGGAAGCAGACGGCGGCGGCGTGCTTGCAGGGGTTGCCGTGGTCGGGGCAGGAGCAGCGCGGTACGAGGTCGCCCGGGCCGGGCAGCAGCCGTACGCCCGCGTCGGCGACGGCCCGGGGCAGTTTCTTGGCCAGGAGGGCGGTGAGCTGGGCCGGCTCGGCGGCGACCGAGTCCAGGAACGCGTTCCACTCGTCGGCGGCGAGTTGCTGGAGGCGGATCACCACGTTGTACGGGCGCGGCCTGCTGCCCCGTACGGAGGCGGCGATGCGCCCGGGGGTGATGTTGATCGTGTCGACGTTGCCGTCGCGCGCGTACGTACGGCCGCGGGCGAGACGGGCGCTGTCGAGGGCCGTGGTCTCCAGTGCGTCCAGCCAGGCGCTCCCCCACCACGACTCGGCGAACAGTCCCCGGGCGCCGGAACGCTGCGGCAGCGGCGGGAACGTACGGGAACGGTCGGAGCGGTCCATGGTCCCGGGGCGGTCCTGCCCGGCGCCGCGGGCGGGGCGGGCGGCCGGGGACGCGGCCGTACCGGGTGCCGGGAAGCGGTCGGCACCGTCTCCGGGGAAGGGGCGGGGGCGGCGGCTCATGCGGCCCTCCTCAAGGAGACGAGGTCGGCGAGCTGGGCGTCGGTCAGTTCGGTGAGGGCGGTCTCGCCTCCGGAGAGGACCGCGTCCGCGAGGGCCCGCTTGGCGGTGAGCAGTTCCGCGATATTGTCCTCGACCGTTCCCTCGGCGATGAGCCGGTGGACCTGGACGGGCTGGGTCTGCCCGATGCGGTAGGCCCGGTCGGTGGCCTGTTCCTCGACCGCCGGGTTCCACCACCGGTCGTAGTGGATCACGTGGCCGGCCCGGGTGAGGTTGAGTCCGGTGCCTGCGGCCTTCAGGGAGAGCAGGAAGACCGGCGTGCGGCCCGACTGGAAACGGTCGACCATCTCCTCGCGGACCTGCACGGGCGTGCCGCCGTGCAGGAGGGCGTTGCCGATACCGCGCGCGGTCAGGTGCTTCTCCAGCAGCCGCGCCATCTCCACGTACTGCGTGAAGATCAGTGTCGCGCCGCCTTCCGCGAGGATCGTGTCGAGGAGTTCGTCCAGCAGTTCCAGCTTCCCCGAACGGGCCGCCAGGCCGGGAGCGGCCTCCTTCAGATACTGCGCGGGGTGGTTGCAGATCTGTTTGAGGGCGGTCAGCAGCTTCATCACGAGGCCGCGGCGGGCGATGCCCTCGGCCGCTTCGATACGGGCCAGGGTCTCGCGGACGACCGCCTCGTACAGCGCGGCCTGTTCGCGGCCCAGCGCCACCGGGTGGTCCGTCTCCGTCTTGGGCGGAAGTTCGGGGGCGATGCCGGGGTCGGACTTCTTGCGGCGCAGGATGAACGGGCGGACCAGCCGGGCGAGGCGTTCGGCTGCTTCCGGGTCCTCGCCCCCTTCGACCTCACGCGCGTACAGGGCGCGGAAGGTCTTCAGGGAGCCGAGGAGGCCGGGGGTGGTCCAGTCGAGGAGGGTCCACAACTCGGACAGATTGTTCTCGACGGGGGTGCCGGTGAGGGCGATACGGGCCGGGGCCTTGATGCCGCGCAGGGCCTTGCCGGTGGAGGACCGCGGGTTCTTCACGTGCTGCGCCTCGTCCGCGACGACCCAGGCCCAGGGGCGGGCGGCCAGTGTGGCGGCGCTCGAACGCATCGTGCCGTATGTGGTCAGGACGAAACCGCCGTCCACGTCGTCCAGGCTGCGGCCGGTGCCGTGGAAGCGGCGTACGGGGACGCCGGGGGCGAAGCGCTCGATCTCGCGCTGCCAGTTGCCGAGGAGGGAGGCCGGGCAGACCACGAGGACGGGGGCGGCGGGCCGCTGGTGGAGGTGGAGGGCGATGACCGTGATGGTCTTGCCGAGGCCCATGTCGTCGGCGAGGCAGCCGCCGAGCCCGAGGGTCGTCATACGGTCCAGCCAGGCCAGGCCGCGGAGCTGGTAGTCGCGCAGGGTCGCGTGCAGCCCGGCGGGCTGGGGCGGGACGGGCGCTTCCTGGGTCAGGCGGGAACGCAGGGCGGCGAGGGCGCCCAGAGGCACCACCTCGACCTCCTCGCCGTCCACCTCGGTGGTGCCGTTCAGCGTCGCGGCCAGGGCGTCGACCGGGTCCAGATAGCCCAGTTCACGTTTGCGGGCCTTGCGGACGAGCGCCGGATCGACCAGCACCCATTGGTCGCGCAGCCGCACCACGGGCCGGTGGGCCTCCGCGAGGGTGTCCATCTCCGCTTCGGAGAGCGGCAGGCCGTCAAGAGCCACCTGCCAGCGGAACTGGAGCAGCTTCTCGGTGTCGAAGAAACCGAATCCGTCGGCCGCGGAGCCGGGGGCCTGGCGGATCACAGCGGCCGCTGTCAGCCCGCGGGCCAGCTCCTTCGGCCAGTGCACGGCGATTCCGGCGGCGGCCAGGCGGGGCGCCGCGTCGCCGAGCAGCTCGTACAGCTCCTCTTCGGCCAGCGGGAGGACGTCGGGAACCGGCCGCTCCAGGAAGCGGGACAACGGGGGCCAGACCCGGGCGGCGCGGCGCAGGGCGAGCAGGGTGTCGACGCGGGCGCGCGGGCCGAAGTGATCGGGGCCTTCGCCCTCCCACAGCCGGCCGGCGTCGGTGACGAGGGTGGGGTCGGTGAGGCTGTGCACCTGAAGGACGGCTGCCGCGGCACTGCGTTCTTCCGTTGCGGCAGGGGCCGATGCGGGCACGTCGTCGGAGGTGGCCCCGTCCCTCCCGTCCTCGGGCTCCTCCCGCATGTCGAAGAGCCCGTGGGCGGCCAGGTCGAGCCTCAGCGACAGCCGCACTCCGGCATCCACCCCGGCTGCCACTTCCGCGGCCCAGTCCCGCGCCCCGGGCAGGTACTGCGGCGCTGTCGCCGCGAAGGGGGCGCCCGCCAGGTGCGCCGCCGCGGGCGTACGGGGCAGCGCGTCCGCCACGGCGTCCAGGAGGGCCCTGACCAGCAGCGCCGGATCGTGGACCTGCAAGGGACTGCTGTCGGGCAGCGGAACGGCGTACGCCTCGGGCGGCATGGCGGCGGCAACCGCCCGCAGGTGTGCGGCGTCCTCGGGCTCCAGTGGTCCGGCGCGCCAGGCGTCGATGTCCCGGGCGGTCAGTCCGGGCAGGAGCCGGCCGCGCGCGGCCAGGTTCAGGGCGTGGAGGACGGCGGCTCCCCAGCAGGCCGCTGCGGGGTGAGCGGACGGGTCGTGCCGGGCACGGGCCAGCAGCGGCAACGCCTCGGTGAGGGGGAGCAGCACCGCGGGGACCGTACGTCTGCGGGCACCGTTGCCGTGCCTGCGCGCAACCGTCAGCTCGGACTCTTCCGCCACGGCGGCCGAGCCCGTCGAGCCGGTCGCTGCCGCCGCGCCTGCTATTGCCGCCGCATCTGCCATTGCCGCCGCGTCTGCCGTGGCCGCCGCACCGACCGCTTCCGGCTCGCCCGCCCCCTCCTCGGCAGGCTCCCCCATCCCCACTCCCGCGCCCACGTCCACGCTCGCGCTCGCTGAGCTACCTGCCCCGGTCGCGGAAACGCTCGGGAGAGGGCCATCGTCCGGGCGCCAGAACGCGAACCGGCCTGCCCGGGGCGGCTCGGCGGGCAGGAAGATCACGGCGCAGCGCGCGAACACGGAATCGTCCGCGCCCTCCCGCTCTCCCCGCCGCGCACGGCCCGCAACGCTCCCGGCGGACGGCGGGCCGGCCGCGGGCGGCCACTGCCCCGCCGCCGTCCCTCTGCTCTCCGCCATGCCGCTGCCTTTCCCTCGCGTACTTCGCGCCTGTCCCGTCCCCGCCCACGGCCCCGCTCCGCCCGGCCGCCACCCACCTCTCGACTGCCCCTCACCCCGACCTGCGAGTTTACGGTCGTCCACGCCCACCCCTCCTTTCCGATGCCGGCCGGTGACGGTGACGGTCCGGAGCCGGACCCGCGCCGATGGCACCGCGGCCGGGCCTCGGAACTGCTCGGCTGCGTCAGATCGATGGAAGCAGACAGCACTGACAACGCCCTGCCCGACGAGGCCCGGACCGAAGTTATCCACAGGCCGCGAGAGAAATCCCACGCCCGGCTCGCGATCGACTACCGTGAATTCCGTCGTCACACACAGTGACGAAGAATCCACGCTGTGAGGAGCAGACATGCACCGTCCGACCGTCGGCGTGAGCCGACCGACAGCCGAGCAGACCGCCGCCGCGGATGCCTTCCGCGCGGGCGACCATCTCGTGATCCAGGCCGGAGCGGGCACGGGCAAAACCACGACGCTCGCGATGCTCGCCCACTGCCCGCCCCCTCGCGGGCGCCCGCCGTGCAGGCAAGGCCGCTACATCGCTTTCAACAGAACGATCGCGCGGGACGCTTCCCGGCGCTTCCCCGACCACGTCACGTGCAGTACCGCACACGCCCTCGCGTACGCGTCCGTCGGAAGGGAGTATCAGACCCGGCTGAACGCACCGCGGCAGGCGGGCTGGCGCATCGGCGCCGCCCTGGGGATCGACACGGGGATGACCGTCCGCATCGGCGCACGCCTGATCGGCAACAGGGCGCTGTCGTACTCGGCCTTGCGCACCGTGACCCGGTTCTGCCAGTCCGCCGATCCGGATCTCACGGCTCAGCATGTGCCACGGCTGCGCGGAGCGGAGGCGGACGGGCTGCACGAGCAGCTGTCGGATGTCGTCCTGCCCTTCGCCCGCAAGGCCTGGGCGGACCTCCAGCACCCCGAGCGGGGCAGCGTGCGCTTCGAGCACGATCACTACCTGAAGATGTGGGCGCTGAACCAGCCGAAGATCACGGCGGACTTCCTCCTCCTGGACGAGGCCCAGGACACCAACCCCGTGGTCGAGCAGGTCTTCGCCGCCCAGCGCGGACATGCCCAACTGGTCATGGTCGGGGACTCCGCGCAGGCCATCTACGGATGGCGCGGAGCACGCGACGTGATGAGCGACTTCGACGGCAGACAGCTGATCCTCTCCCGTTCCTTCCGTTTCGGCTCGGAGCTGGCCGCGGAGGCCAACCGTTGGCTGGGCATCATCGGCGCCCCGATCCGGCTCGACGGCGCACCGTGGCTGGCCACCGAGCTGGGGAGGGCCCCGCGGCCGGACGCGGTCCTGTGCCGGACCAACGTCGGAGCGATGGTGGAGGTGATACGGCAGCTCGAACAAAGCCGCCGGGTGGCGTTAGCGGGGGGCGGCGGGGCGCTGACCGCGCTGGCGCAGTCCGCGCACGACCTCAGATCGGGGCGCCGCCCGTCCCATCCCGAGCTGATGCTCTTCGAGTCCTGGGAAGAGCTGCGGGAGTACGCGGAGTACGACCCCTCCGGACGGGATCTGCTGCCGCTGGTCGAACTCGTCGACGAGCACGGCACGGAGGCCTTGCTGCAGGCGCTGGGCCGCTTGTCGGAGGAGGAAACAGCCGAGGTCACGGTCTCGACGGCGCACCGGGCCAAGGGGCGGGAGTGGCCGACGGTCCGGATCGCGGACGACTTCACGGGCCCCGACGATCTCGACGAACGGGATACGGACGGTGAGCCCCTCCCCGGGCCGATCGACCTCGCGGAAGCACGCCTGGCGTACGTGGCCGTCACGCGGGCCCGGACCCGGCTCGACATCGGCGGCCTGGCATGGCTCAACAGCCACCCGGCCGGCGACCCCAGTCCGGGACTGCCGCGGGGGGCACCGTGAGCGCGACGCATCGGAGGTGCCGGGCCAGGAGACGGTCGCATGAAGGCCCGGTAGCGCTTCGCTGGGCGGGGGGCTCGCCCACATGACGCGGCCCACCGATCGGGAGGACCCTGGAAAGGAGAGCCGCGACGCATGTGCATGTGACCGACATCAACGGCCACCATCCGACGCCGCGCGAGCGCGTGGCGGCGAGCGCGTGGCGGCGAGCGATGCGTGGTGAATGGGGAGTGGTGCGATGCGCACCGGTAACGAACCTCTTCAGGCTCGCAGTTCATTGAGGATGCGCCGTGGGCTGGCGCTGTGGGGGATGTTCTGGGCTGCGGCAGGCACGGTGGCCTTCGTGCTGGCGGGCAGGCCGGGATGGGCGGCAGCGTGCGCAGTAGTGACCGCACTCGCGGCGACGGACCTGGCGGTGGTGATCCGGCACATCCGTCAGGGTGCGCACTACCAACCGGGAAAGGACATACCGCCGTACGAACCCGACCACGGCTCAGCCATCGGGCCGCCACACCGCAGTCGGGCTGATCTCAGCTGGGGCAGCCGCGGGCCGAGGGGGCATGGCATAGCCGACAGCGGCCGCGACCACCCCGGCGCGGGCGGGAGCAAGGACGACAGCGGGGAAGGAGGTGGTCCCGAACGGAGAGATGACGACCGCTGACGGGCGGCGGGCGGCGGGCGGCGGGCGGCGGGCGGCGGGCGGCGGGCGGCGGGCGGAAGACGACCGTCTCAGGCGGGGCGGGTCATGGCTCTTCGGAGCTTGCCGGGGGTTCGAAGCGGGCGGCTTCGATGAAGTCGGGGCGGGGGTCCAGGGCCGCGGCCAGGCGGAAGTGGCGCAGGGCTTCGTCCGTACGGTTGGCGCGCTGAAGGGTGCGGGCCAGGGCGAAGTGGGCGAAGGCGTTGTCCGGTTCGCGTTCCAGGACGATCTGGAATTCCAGTTCGGCAGGACGGAGTTGAGCTGAGAAGAAGAAGGCGCGGGCGCGCAGCAGGCGGGCCGCGGTGTTCTCCGGGTGGGCAGCGATGACCGGGTCCAGGAGTTGCACGGCGCCGCGTGGGTCGCGGGCCGCCAGCAACTGCTCGGCGGCCCGGAAGTTGATGACGTTCGTCTCGGGGCTGCGTTCGGCCACGGCGGTCTCCTCTTCCGTACCACGGACCATCAGCCGCACGTAACTTGCCGCCTCAGTACGGGCAAGCACATGCGTCACCCGCTCTGCGGGCGTTACGTGCGGCACAACAAACGCGTCGCTCGTCGCATTCCCACCTGAAGGCAGTCCGCAACCCCAGGTCAAGTGTTCGCCCGGTCCCCTGGGGGGACTCGGTGACGGGGTGGCTCGGTGGCAGGGTGGCTCGGTGGCGGGATGGCTTGGTGGCGAGGTGGGCGCCGTGCGGGGCACTTGCCGACGGTACGGGGGGCGCGGCTCGGTGACCGTCGCGGGCTGCGTCGCGGGCTGATGTGGTGCGCCTTGCGCAACGTCTCGTGCATGGTCCAGCGCGTACGGTCGCCTTCGCGCGGTAGGCAGGCGTCGCCCGGGTCGATTTCCAAGACCTGCCCGTTCTCGACCTCGACTTCGATCGTCGCTCGGCCGCTGACGAGCACGAAGAGTTCGTTCGCCTCGGTGTCCGTGACCACGCCCGGGGTGATCTGCCAGGTTCCCCGTATCTGCTTGCCGTTCCGGCGACTCCCGCAGAACCTTGCCGGTCACCACCGGTCCGCCGGAGACGGTTTGCGCAGGGTGCAGCGGCTCGGGGGCCAGGTCCGAGTCGGGTACGCCGGGGATGTTGACGGCGAAGGAGCCGGTGGAAGAGCCGACGGAGGGTGATCCGACGACGGCTGAGGAAGGGGGGAGAGGCGGCGGAGACGAAGGAGCCGGTGGAGGAACCGGTGGAGGGGCCTACGGAGGCGTCAGGCGCAGGGGCGAGGTGGGGGTGGGGGGGGCGGGGCGGGGGCGGGGGACCGGGGGACGCCGGAGGCCGGGCGGTAGCGGCCGCGGGAGGTGCGGGAGCCGGGGCCGACCAGGTAGCCGCCGGCGCCGCGGATGTCGATGCCCGGGGCCAGGCGGCCC
>NZ_LWKZ01000002.1:209976-212071 GCF_001905005.1 Streptomyces sp. CB02923
GGGGGGGGGAGAGGGAAGAGGTGGGGCAAGATCAGGTTGGTTGTTGGTGGCGAGGGTTACCGGAGCGTCGATGCCCGGCTCATGCTCCGACGCCGGACCTTCGGTCTCGGGATCGGTTTGCCCCGTAGCCGGGGCTGCCTCTGAGGTCTGGGCACAGCGGGCTCCGCTGTCTTCTCAGCACCTCCCCCGCCCGCCGTCTTCCGTCTGCCCCCCGCCCGCGGCTCGCGGCTTGGAGTCGCGTACGTGGCGGGCCGTGACGCGCACCCTTCGTTCAGCTCTGCCGGTCCCGCAGGTGCTCCCATGCCTGGCGTACCTGGGGCTCCAGTGCCTCTAGCGGGCCGTCGTTGTCGATGACGAGGTCCGCGATGGCGAGGCGGTTCTCGCGCGTTGCCTGGGCCGCCATGCGGGACTTCGCCTCGCGTTCGGTCATGCCGCGTAGCCGTACGAGCCGGTCGAGCTGGGTGTGCGGCGTGGCGTCGACCACGATGACCAGGTCGTACAGAGGGGCGAGGCCGTTTTCGGTGAGCAGGGGTACGTCGTGCACGACCACTGTGTCCGGGCCGGCTGCCGCTTCCAGTTCGGCCGATCGCGCGCCCACCAGTGGGTGCACGATCGCGTTCAGCGCCTGGAGTTTCTCCGGGTCGTTGAAGACGATCGCGCCCAGCTTGGGCCGGTCGAGTGTGCCGTCCGGGGACAGTACGTCCGCGCCGAACTCCTCGGTCACGGCGGCGAGACCGGGCGTGCCCGGCTCGACCACCTCGCGTGCGATCTTGTCGGCGTCCACGATCACCGCTCCGTACGACGCGAGTAGCCGCGACACCTCGCTCTTGCCTGCGCCGATACCGCCCGTAAGCCCCACCTTCACCATGGGGCCCACGCTATACGGACCGGTCCTCCCCCGGCCATGGCGACGGCTGTGCCCCAGGAACAGCTAGCGGCCTCAGGCTCCGCCGCCTTCGCCCTCGCGCTCTGCCAGGAAGCGCTCCAGCTCCCTGCCGATCTCGTCCGCGGACGGCAGTTCCATCGGCTCGGCGACCAGGTTGCCCCGGCTCTCCGCGCCCGCCACGGCGTCGTACTGGTGCTCAAGGCCGCTGACCAGGGCGACCAGTTCCTCGTCCCCTTCGGAGATCTGCCGCTCGATCTCCTCCTGGGTGCGCAGCGCCTCCGTACGCAGCGAGTGCGCCGCGGTCGGCAGCACCAGCCCGGTGGCGGCCGTCACCGCTTCCAGCGCCGTCAGCGCCGCGTCCGGGTACGGGGACCGGGCCACGTAGTGCGGCACGTGCGCGGCCACGCCCAGCACGTCGTGTCCGGCCTCCGCGAGCCGGAACTCGATCAGTGACTCGGCGCTGCCCGGCACCTGGGCCTCGTCGAAGAAGCTGCCGTGGCCGGGCATCAGGTCGGTGCGGTTGCCGTGCGGCGTGATGCCTACGGGGCGGGTGTGGGGGACGCCCATCGGGATGCCGTGGAAGTTGACCGCCAGCCGTACGCCGAGCCGCTCCACCATCTGCCGGACCGCGGCGGCGAAGCGCTCCCACTCCACGTCCGGCTCCGGGCCGGACAGCAACAGGAACGGCGCGCCGGTGGCGTCCTCGACGAGCTTCAGTTCGATGCTCGGGGTCTCGTACGCGGTCCAGCGGTGGCGCTCGAAGGTGAGCAGCGGCCTGCGGGCGCGGTAGTCGACGAGCCGGTCGTGGTCGAAGCGGGCGACGACCCGGTGGGTGAGGCTGCCCAGCAGCCGCTCCACGATCTGGTCGCCGGTCTCACCGGCATCGATGTAGCCGTCGAAGTGGTACAGCAGCACCAACCCCGCGGAGTCCCGCGCGGTGATCGCCTCTACCGCTGCGAGCCCGCTCGGCTCCCATTCGTACAAACCCTGGGGATCCAACACAGTGTCCGCTCCTCCTCGATGTCCGTCCCCCAGAACGTCGTACGCGCCCGCGGCATTCCCGCAGCATTCCCGCCGCCGTCTGCCACCCGGCATTCGCCACCCAGCGCCACGCCACCCGCCACCCAGCACGCACCACGCGACACACGCACACACCACCCAGCTCCCGCCCCGCCCCACAGCCCCCCACACCCCGCACCCCGCACCCCG
>NZ_LWKZ01000003.1:0-184578 GCF_001905005.1 Streptomyces sp. CB02923
TCAGGGACCGGAGCTTTTTTGTTCTCATGGTGCAGTCCGCCGCGTTACTTCATGTTCACTTCATGTGGTCAGTATCCGCGGTATGGGGACAGTGGGAACGCTCAGGTCGGCCGGTGTCCGCGAAGGCGACGAGGTGGTGGTGCCGGCGTACGGCAACTCCGAGGTCGCCGAGGCAGTCGTGGAGCTGGGTGCGCTGCCGGTCTACGCCGATGTGGACGCGGACAGCCTCTGCCTCGACCCGGCCGCGGTGGCCGACGCGGTCACGCCGCGGACGGCCGCGGTCGTCGCCGTACACCGCTTTGGCCGGCCGGCGGACCTGGGCTGGATCCGCGAGACAGGGCGGCGGCACGGCCTGCTCGTGGTGGCCGCCGACGAACCCGGTGCCGAGGGGGCGGACCGGGACGGCGTGCGGCGTCGGCAGCATCGCGCCGCCTACCTGGACGGGCGGCTGACCGGCGTACTGACGCCGCATGCCGTCGCGGGTCACACGTACGAGCAGTACGTCGTGCGGGTGCCGGGGAACGGCAGGCCGGACCGGGACGCCTTCGCGCGTGCCCTGCGGTCGCGCGGCGTCACGTGCAAGGTGCCCGTACAGGCGCCCGTGTACCGGCTGCCGGCGCTGCGGCGGGACGTGTTCCTGCCGCAGACCGAGCGGGCCGTGGACGAGACGCTGGCGCTGCCGGTGCGTGCCGAGCTGTCGCGGCGCGAGCTGCAAAGGATGGCCGCTGCCTGCAACGCACTCGGCGGACTGCTGCAGCCGGCGTTCTGAAAATCCCTTTTGCGGGGGAGTGCGGATGCACTCTTCGGGGTGAGCGGGACGCGATTCGGTTTACCGGCCTCGTTCGGGTAAGGTTTATCCCGTTGCCGCGCCCCAATAGCTCAGTCGGCAGAGCGTCTCCATGGTAAGGAGAAGGTCTACGGTTCGATTCCGTATTGGGGCTCCACGGTAAAAGGCCCCCGCCAGATGGCGGGGGCCTTTTCGCATTCCCGGGAAAGATTCAGGGGGAAGGCCCGGCGGGCCCCCGGGTCACGCGGTGAGCGGGACCTCGGGGACACGCATGGCGAGGATGGCCATGTCGTCGGACGCCGGTTCGGCGGCGAAACGCTCCACCGCGCGCAGGATGCGGGCGGCCACGGCACCGGCGGTCAGGCCCGTACAGGTCGTCAGGACGTCCGTGAGCCCGTCGTCGCCCAGCATCCGGGTGCCCTCACGGCGCTCCGTGACGCCGTCGGTGACACACAGCAGGACATCGCCCGGATCGAGCGTGACGGTCTGCTCGTACAGCTCCAGGTCGTCCATGACGCCCAGCAGGGGCTGCGGCTCGGCCGCGGGCTCGACCGTGCCGTCCTGGCGCAGGCGCAGCGGCAGCGGATGACCGGCGCAGACGACCTTCAGGACGGCGCTGCCGTCGCGCTGCGGCCACAGCTCGCCGTACAGCAGCGTCAGGAAGCGGCTGCGGGCGCCCTCGTCGAGGATCGCGGCGTTCAGGCGCTCCAGGACGGCGGGGCCGCCGAAGCCCTCACGGGCGAGCAGGCGCAGCGCGTGCCGGGCCAGGCCGGTGACCGCGGCGGCCTCCGGGCCCGTACCGCAGACGTCGCCGATGGCGAAGCCGTACGCGCCGTCGCGGATGGGGAAGAGGTCGTAGAAGTCACCGCCGACCTCGTTGCCCTCGCCGGCCGCGCGGTAGATGACCTCGACCTCGACGCCGGGCACCTCGGGCAGCTCAGGGGGCAGCAGGCTGCGCTGGAGGGACTGGCTGATGGCCGTGCGCTCCGAATACAGGCGCGCGTTGTCCAGGGCGAGCGCGGCGCGCCGGGAGAGGTCCTCGGCGAGTTCCAGGATCTCCTGGCGGAAGTGCTCCTCGCTGGGTTTGCCGAGGGTGAGCATCCCGATGACGCGGTTGCGGGCGACCAGGGGCAGCACGACGGTCTCGCCGCCGACCGCCGAGGCGGTCGCGAGGGTGGCGCCGGGGCCCGTGGAGGGGCGGGCCGAGTTGCCCAGGCCGAGGCTGCGCAGGGAGGTCCGCAGGGCCGCGTCGTGGGCGGCGTCGGTGGGCGCGTTCCACAGCCGGGCGCCGGGCGTGGGCACCGGCTCCGGCGGGTCGACCTTCATCAGGAGCGACTTGAGGCCGTCGATGCGGTCCTCGTCCTCGTGCAGCACGTAGGACAGCTCCGGCTCGGACGCCTGGTCGGCGACGGTGTACACGGCGCACCAGGTGGCCAGGGTGGGGACCGTCATCTGGGCCATCAGGGCCAGCGTCTGGTCCCGGTCGAGGGTGCCGGCGAGCAGGTCGGAGGCCTCGACGAGGAAGGAGAGGGAGCCGCGGCGCAGCCGTTCCAGTTCGGTCAGGCGGGCCCGCTCGACGGCCAGCGCGATGCGGTCGGCGGCGAACTGGAGGCGCAGGGCCTCCTCGTTCGTGTAGCGGCCGGGGGCTTCGGCGGCGACGCCCAGGGAGCCGGTCAGGCGGCCCTCGACCTTCAGGGGGACCGTGACGACCGAGCGCATGCCCGTGCCGGAGAGCAGCGGGACGGCGCCGGGGACGGCCGTCAGATCCTCGTGGACGGCCGGCATACGGGCGGAGCCGTAGCGGCCGGAGCCCGCCTCGACCGGGACCCGGGCGAAGCGCTGGCGGGCCGAGGGCAGGCCGGTGGAGGCCCGTACCTCCAGTTCGGTCTCGTCGTCGGTGGCCAGCAGGAGGTACGCGGCGTCGCCGTCGAGCATGTCGCGGGCGCGTTCGACGGTGCGCTGGAGCAGGCCGTCCAGGTCGTCGGGGGCCGGCGAGCCGATGAAGACCTCGAACGGGTCGGCGGGGCCGCGGCCCTCGGGCGGCTGGGCGGCCGTGTCCGGGGCGGGGGTGCGCAGCGGGCTCTGCAGGATGGCGCGCTCATGGTCGCGCACCAGGAGGCAGACCGTGTACGGCTCGCCGTCGGCGTCGCGGACGCGCAGGTGGGAGGCGTAGACCGGGACGACGCGGCCGTCGGCGCCCCGTATTCCGTACGAGCCTTCCCAGCGGGAGAGCAGCAGCGCCTCGGCGATGCCGGTGCCGGTGCCGGGGGTGTGCGGCCAGGCGGCGAAGTCGGTGAGCGGCTTGCCGACGACCTGCTCGGGGTCGTACGCGAAGAGGTCCCGCGCGTCCTCGTTCCAGAAGCTGATGCAGCCGCCGCGGTCGATCTGGACGACGGCGACGCGGGCCCGGCTGTCGGCGACGGGCAGGGCGTCCACGGGCAGGGCGGGGCCCGCCGAGCGGGTGCCGGCCGGGCGTTCGGGCAGGTCGAGCTGGAACCAGACGTGCTTTTGCGAGGCGGTGTACTCCACGCCCCAGCGGCTGGCCAGCGCGCCGCACAGCAGGAGCCCGCGGCCGCCCTCGCGATCCGGATGGGCGAATGCGCGGCCGGTGTTCTGGAGGGGGATCTCACGCTCCGGATAGCGGTCCGCGACTTCGATGCGTACGCCACCGTCCGTGCGCAGGCACAGTACGTCGGCGGCGGTGCCCGCGTGGACGACGGCGTTGGTGACCAGTTCGCTGGTCAGGACGACGGCGTCGTCGACGATGTCGCCGTAGCCCCAGCCCTGGAGGGTGTCGCGCACAAAGGCGCGGGCGGTGGCGACCGAGCGGCCGACCGGCTCGAACGTGGCAGCGGCCCGCGCGGTGATCACTGGTCTCCTCATGCGTGTGTCGGTGATCTGCTCTCCCACCATGGCGGCGCCCCTCCGAAAGCCTGGTGTGCTCGCCCACTGCCCGTGCTGGACGGCCAGGGCGGGTGGACAGCCGGATGCCAGGTTACTTACCTTCGCCGCGCGTGCGGATGCCGGTCACGTGTGTTTCCGCCCCGATCGTGCTCGGGACGGTATGCGATGCTGCCGAACTGTTATGGCCTGGTTGGGGCATGGTGAAACACTGGGCAAGCTCAAAGAGAAGGCCCGGTTAGAACGGTCGACCCTGCGGGAGGGACACGGTGGAGTCTGGCGCAGCGGCGCGGGGCACGAGCACGCGCGCGAAAGGCGGACGTTCCCGGAGCAACGGGACGACTGAGGTGGATACGGCTGCGCTGAACCGGCTGCTGGCTGCTCTCGTCTCGATGCGGGACGGGAATTTCCGTAAGCGGCTGACGGTCTCCGGCGACGGAGTGATGTCGGAGATCGCCGCTGTTTACAACGAGGTGGCGGATCGCAATCTGCACCTGACGGGAGAGCTGGCGCGGGTGCGCCGGGTCGTCGGACGTGAGGGAAAACTCACGGAACGGCTGGAGTCGGGAGCCTGCGAGGGCTCCTGGACGGCGGCCATCGACGCGTCCAACGCCCTGGTCGACGATCTCGTACGACCGGTGTCCGAGGTGGGCCGGGTGCTCTCCGCGGTGTCCGAGGGCGACCTCGAACAGCGGATGGACCTGCGCTCGCGCGGCACGGACGGGACCTCGGCGCATCCGCTGCGCGGGGAGTTCCTGAAGGTGGGCCGTACGGTCAACGGCCTGGTGGACCAGTTGTCGGCGTTCACCGACGAGGTGACGCGGGTCGCCAGCGAGGTCGGTACGGAGGGCAAGCTGGGCGGGCAGGCGCGGGTGCGCGGCATGTCCGGTTCCTGGAAGGACCTGACCGAGTCCGTCAACACGATGGCGTCCCGGCTGACGGCGCAGGTGCGGGACATCGCGCTCGTCACCACCGCCGTCGCGAAGGGCGACCTGTCACGCAAGGTGACCGTCCATGTCGCCGGTGAGATGCTGGAGCTGAAGAACACCGTCAACACGATGGTGGACCAGCTCTCCTCCTTCGCCTCCGAGGTGACCCGCGTGGCGCGCGAGGTCGGCACGGAGGGTGAGCTGGGCGGCCAGGCCCAGGTACCGGGTGTCGCGGGGGTCTGGAAGGACCTCACGGACTCCGTCAATCTGATGGCCGGCAACCTCACCGCGCAGGTGCGCGGCATCGCCCAGGTGACGACGGCGGTGGCCAACGGCGATCTGTCGCAGAAGGTCACCGTCAGCGCGCGCGGCGAGGTCGCGCAGCTCGCCGACACGATCAACACGATGACCGAGACGCTGCGCACGTTCGCGGACGAGGTCACGCGGGTCGCCAACGAGGTCGGGGCCGAGGGCCAGCTCGGCGGGCAGGCGCAGGTGCCGGGCGCCGCGGGTACGTGGAAGGACCTCACCGACTCGGTGAACAACGCCTTCCGCAACCTGACGGGTCAGGTCCGTGACATCGCGCAGGTGACGACGGCGGTCGCCAACGGTGACCTGTCCCAGAAGATCACCGTCGATGTCGCGGGCGAGATGCTGGAGCTGAAGAACACCGTCAACACGATGGTCGACCAGCTCTCCTCGTTCGGCGCCGAGGTCACGCGGGTCGCGCGGGAGATCGGCGTGGAGGGCGAGCTCGGCGGCCAGGCCGCGGTGCCGGGCGCCGCGGGAACGTGGAAGGACCTCACGGACTCCGTCAACACGGCCTTCCGCAACCTCACCGGCCAGGTGCGCAACATCGCGCAGGTGACGACGGCGGTCGCCAACGGCGATCTGTCGCAGAAGGTCACCGTCGACGTCTCCGGCGAGATGCTCCAGCTGAAGAACACCGTGAACACGATGGTGGACCAGCTGTCCTCGTTCGCCGACCAGGTCACGCGGATGGCGCGGGACGTGGGCACGGAGGGCCGGCTGGGCGGTCAGGCCCGGGTGGACGGCGTCAGCGGTACGTGGAAGGAACTGACCGACTCCGTCAACTTCATGGCGGGCAACCTGACGTCCCAGGTGCGGCAGATCGCGCAGGTGACGACGGCGGTCGCGCGCGGTGACCTGTCGCAGAAGATCGACGTGGACGCGCGCGGCGAGATCCTGGAGCTGAAGAACACCATCAACACGATGGTCGACCAGCTCTCGGCCTTCGCGGAGCAGGTCACCAGAGTGGCCCGCGAGGTCGGTACGGACGGCAGGCTCGGCGGACAGGCGCAGGTGCCCGGCGTCGCGGGCGTCTGGCGCGATCTGACCGACTCGGTGAACGGCATGGCCGGCAACCTGACCGCCCAGGTCCGCAACATCGCGCAGGTCGCGACGGCGGTCGCGCGCGGCGACCTGTCGCAGAAGATCGACGTGGACGCCCGGGGCGAGATCCTGGAGCTGAAGAACACCCTCAACACCATGGTCGACCAGCTCGGCTCGTTCGCCGACCAGGTGACGCGGGTGGCCCGCGAGGTCGGCACCGAGGGCATCCTCGGCGGCCAGGCCGAGGTGCAGGGCGTCAGCGGTACGTGGAAGGACCTCACGCAGTCCGTCAACTTCATGGCGAACAACCTGACGTCCCAGGTGCGCAGCATCGGCGAGGTGACCACCGCGGTCGCGCGCGGTGACCTGTCCAAGAAGATCACCGTCGATGCCAAGGGCGAGATCCTCGAACTGGTCACCACCGTGAACACGATGGTCGACCAGCTGTCCCTGTTCGCCGAACAGGTGCTGCGCGTCGCCCGTGAGGTGGGCACCGAGGGCCAGCTCGGCGGCCAGGCCAGGGTGCCCGGCGTCACCGGCATCTGGAAGGACCTGAGCGACAACGTCAACCTGATGGCCAACAACCTGACCATCCAGGTGCGCAACATCTCCCAGGTCTCGGCGGCGGTCGCCAACGGCGACCTGACCAAGAAGGTCACGGTCGAGGCGCGCGGCGAGGTCGCGCAGCTCGCCGACACGGTCAACACCATGGTCACCACGCTGTCGTCGTTCGCCGACGAGGTCACCAGGGTGGCCCGTGAGGTGGGCACCGACGGCATCCTGGGCGGCCAGGCCCGCGTACCCGGCGTCGCCGGTACGTGGAAGGACCTGACCGAGTCGGTGAACTCGATGGCCAACAACCTGACCGGCCAGGTGCGCAACATCGCGATGGTCACCACGGCCATCGCCAAGGGCGACCTCACCAAGAAGATCGACATCGATGCGCGGGGCGAGATCCTGGCCCTGAAGACGACCATCAACACGATGGTCGACCAGCTGTCGTCCTTCGCCGAGCAGGTCACCCGGGTGGCCCGCGAGGTGGGCACCGACGGTCAGCTGGGCGGCCAGGCCCAGGTGCGCGGGGTAGCCGGCACCTGGAAGGACCTGACGGAGTCGGTGAACGAGATGGCGGGCAACCTGACCCGCCAGGTGCGCGCGATTGCCGCCGTCGCCGCCGCGGTGACCCTGGGCGACCACAACGTCCGGATCGACGTGGACGCGGCGGGCGAGATCCTGGAGCTCCAGGACAACGTCAACACCATGATCGCCACGCTCCGTGAGACCACCCTCGCCAACGAGGAGCAGGACTGGCTCAAGGGCAACCTGGCCCGGATCTCCGGCCTGATGCAGGGCCGCCGCGACCTCAAGGACGTGGCGACGCTCATCATGAGCGAGCTGTCCCCGGCGGTCTCGGCGCAGCACGGCGCGTTCTTCCTCGCCGCGCAGCCCGGCGACAGCAGGGAGATCGGTTCGGACGGCGGGGAGCCGGGCGTCTACGAGCTGCGGCTGATGGGCTCGTACGGCTACTCGATGGGCACCATGCCGACGACGTTCCGGCCGGGGGAGACCCTGATCGGCACGGCGGCCGAGGAGAAGCGCACGATCCTGGTGGAGAACGTGCCCTCCGGCTATCTGAAGATCGCCTCCGGGCTCGGTGAGGCACCGCCGGCGAATGTGATCGTGCTGCCGGTGCTCTTCGAGGACAAGGTGCTCGGCGTGATCGAGCTGGCCTCCTTCCAGCCGTTCACCCAGATCCAGAAGGACTTCCTCAGCCAGATCGCCGAGATGATCGCGACCAGCGTCAACACCATCTCCGTCAATACCAAGACCGAGGTGCTGCTCAAGCAGTCCCAGGAGCTGACCGAACAACTCAAGGAGCGTTCGGGTGAGTTGGAGAGCCGCCAGAAGGCGCTGGAGCTGTCCAACTCCGAACTGGAGGAGAAGGCCGAGCAGCTGCGCGCGCAGAACCGCGACATCGAGGTGAAGAACACCGAGATCGAGGAGGCGCGGCAGGTTCTGGAGGAGCGCGCCGAGCAGCTGGCCGTTTCGATGCGCTACAAGTCGGAATTCCTGGCGAACATGTCGCACGAACTGCGTACGCCGCTGAACTCGCTGCTGATCCTCGCCAAGTTGCTCGCCGACAACGCGGAGGGGAATCTCTCCCCGAAGCAGGTCGAATTCTCCGAGACCATTCACGGCGCCGGTTCCGACCTGCTCCAGCTGATCAACGACATCCTGGACCTGTCGAAGGTCGAGGCCGGCAAGATGGACGTCAGCCCGACGCGTATCGCGCTGGTCCAGCTCGTCGACTACGTCGAAGCAACGTTCCGGCCGCTGACCGCGGAGAAGGGACTCGACTTCTCCGTACGGGTCTCCCCGGAACTGCCCGCCACGCTGCACACCGACGAGCAGCGGCTGCTCCAGGTGCTGCGCAACCTGCTGGCCAACGCGGTGAAGTTCACCGACAGCGGCGCTGTGGAGCTGGTCATCCGGCCGGCCGGTGACGACGTGCCGGCGGACATCCGCGAGCACCTGCTGGAGCACGGCGCGCTGCGCGAGCCGGACGCCGACATGATCGCGTTCTCGGTGACGGACACCGGCATCGGCATCGCGTCCAGCAAGATGCGGGTGATCTTCGAGGCGTTCAAGCAGGCGGACGGCACCACCAGCCGCAAGTACGGCGGTACCGGCCTGGGCCTGTCCATCAGCCGGGAGATCGCGCGGCTGCTCGGCGGCGAGATCCACGCCGCCAGTGAGCCGGGCCGCGGCTCGACCTTCACGCTCTACCTGCCGCACAACCCGGGCGGGCTGCCGCCGCAGGGCTACCCGCAACTGGTCGCGGGCGGGCTCGCGATGGACGCCGAGGCGCGGGACGCGGAGATCGGCCGGGCGGCCGCCGAGGAGGCCGCGCAGGCCGGCGTCGTGCAGTCCCGGGGCAGCGGGCCGGGGCCCAACCACCGGCGCCGTCGCCCGGTCGCCGCTGCGGGGCCGCGGCCCGCGCTGCCGGCCGCGCCCACGCCGCCGCCGGCACCGCAGCCGGTCGAGGCGCCTTCGCAGACGCCCGCCGAGGAGCCCTGGATCGGCAACGGCCAGGACCTGGTGTCGTCCGGTTTCGACGGCGGTTTCCACGGCGAGAAGGTGCTGATCGTCGACGACGACATCCGCAACGTGTTCGCGCTCACCAGCGTGCTGGAGCAGAACGGGCTGTCCGTGCTGTACGCGGAGAACGGCCGGGAGGGCATCGAGGTCCTGGAGCAGCACGACGACGTGGTGCTCGTCCTGATGGACATCATGATGCCGGAGATGGACGGCTACGCGACCACGGCCGCGATCCGGCGGATGCCGCAGTTCGCCGGGCTGCCGATCATCGCGCTGACCGCGAAGGCGATGAAGGGCGACCGGGAGAAGAGCATCGAGTCCGGGGCGTCCGACTACGTGACCAAGCCGGTGGACACCGACCACCTGCTGACGGTGATGGAGCAATGGATGCGCACGCGGTGACACGTTCGTCAAATGAGGCTCGTAAGGTTCCCCGCATGTTGACTCAGTGTGGCCGGCCACGTGTGGGAGAGCGGTATTCGGGGAACCTTCTGGTCTCTCACTGCGTTTGTGCTACGTACACAGTGACATCGCGGTGACAGGGTGTGGCGACAGGCGGGGTGCGGCTACGATGACCGGCACAAGGACGGGCGGCATGACAGAGCCGTCCCCTGGGGCGGCGTCCGGTTCATTGCCGGGGCGAGGAGGACGGGCCATGGTGCAGAAGGCCAAGATCCTCCTGGTCGATGACCGGCCGGAGAATCTGCTGGCGCTGGAGGCGATCCTCTCGGCGCTCGATCAGACGCTGGTGCGGGCATCGTCCGGGGAGGAAGCGCTCAAGGCACTGCTCACCGACGATTTCGCGGTGATTCTGCTCGATGTGCAGATGCCGGGGATGGACGGATTCGAGACGGCCGCGCACATCAAGCGGCGCGAGCGCACACGCGACATCCCGATCATCTTCCTGACCGCCATCAACCACGGCCCGCACCACACCTTCCGTGGTTACGCGGCGGGAGCGGTCGACTACATCTCCAAGCCGTTCGACCCGTGGGTGCTGCGCGCCAAGGTCTCGGTCTTCGTCGAGCTGTACATGAAGAACTGTCAACTGCGGGAGCAGGCGACACTGCTGCGGCTCCAGCTGGAGAGCGGCCGGGCCGCCGCGGACGAGGCCAAGGAGCCCGCCGGGCTGCTCGCCGAGCTGTCCGCCCGGCTCGCCGCCGTGGAGGAGCAGGCCGAGGCGCTCTCCAAGCAGCTGGACGAGTCGGCGGACGCGGCGGCCATCGCGACGGCGGCGCATCTGGAGCGCAAGCTCACCGGACTGCGGCGGGCGCTGGACGCCCTGGAGCCCGGCACGGGCACCGGCGCTTCCTAGGTACGCCCCGCGCGGCGCCGACAGGCGCTCCAGCGGCCCGCTGGGCGGCTTGCGGGCCGTCGCGGTGGCATCCGGTGCCATCCGGTGCCCGGCGCGGCCTGACGTGCCATCATGAGCCGTGTGTACGGCCGGTGTCGTGAGCCGTCGGCGTGAAGTGTCCGACGCGGTGCGCGACACGGATGGGTGAAGGCCCGAGCGCTCGTGTCACTGTGGCCGTCGCCTGTAATCTCGTCACCATGGCCTCACGTACGTCCGGCAAGGGTTCCCAGAGCACGGCGGGCCCCTCGAAGCAGCGCGCCGGACAGTCCGGGGGCGCCGCCAAGAAGGCTGCCGCGAAGAAAGCACCGGCGAAGAAGGCGTCGGCTCCGGCCAAGAGGGCGCCCGCCAAGAAGACCGCCCCCGCCAAGCGCGCACCGGCGAAGAAGGCAGCCGCCAAGAAGGCGCCGCCGAGACCCGCGCCGTCGCCCACCGGCGGTGTCTACCGCCTGGTCCGGGCCTGCTGGCTCGGTGTGGCGCACGGCGTCGGCGCGATGTTCCGCGGCGTCGGGCGCGGCGCGAAGAACCTGGACCCCGCGCACCGCAAGGACGGGCTGTCGCTGCTGCTGCTCGGACTCGCCCTGGTCATCGCGGCCGGCACCTGGTCCAACCTCAGCGGCCCGGTCGGCGACCTGGTCGAGCTGCTGATCACCGGCGCCTTCGGCCGCCTGGACCTGGTCGTGCCGATACTGCTCGGCGGCATCGCGCTGCGCCTGATCCGGCACCCGGAGAAGCCCGAGGCCAACGGGCGGATCGTGATCGGCCTGTCCGCCCTGGTCGTCGGCATCCTCGGACAGGTCGCCATGGCCTGCGGGTCGCCCGGCCGGGGCGACGGCATAGCGGCCATGCAGGACGCCGGGGGCTACGTCGGCTGGGTCGCGTCCAAACCGCTGATCTTCACCGTCGGCCAGACCCTGGCGGTGGCGCTGCTGGTGCTGCTCACCGTCTTCGGCCTGCTGGTCGTCACCGCCACGCCGGTCAACGCCATCCCGCAGCGGCTGCGGCTGCTCGGCGCCCGGCTGGGCCTCGTCGAGGTGTACGAGCCCGAGCCGGTGGCCGTGGAGCCCGAGGAGTACGCCGAGGACTGGCGCGACCGGTCCGGGCGGGGCGCGCGGCGCGCCGCCGGGCAGGAGCCCGCGGACGACCCGGACGCCATAGAGGAGGCGGCGCTGGCCAAGCGCCGCCGCGGGCGCCGTACGCCTCTGCAGCCCGCCGACCGGCCCATGGACGCGGTGGACGTCGCCGCCGCGGCCGCCGCCTCGCTGGACGGCGCCGTCCTGCACGGCGTCCAGCCGTCCCCGCTGGTCGCCGACCTCAGCAGCAGCATCTCCGGCGAGCGCCGCGACGGTGAACGCCGCGACGGCGAGCGGTCCGCCGCCGGGCGGCAGCCGGACAGCGGCTCGGTGCCGCCCGCACGGGGCGCGGGCCAGGGCAATGAGGACAAGCAGTCGGGCCCGGTGCCGGACTTCACGAAGGCTGCGCCGGAACCGTCCGGCGAACTGCCCTCGCGGGCCGAGCAGCTGCTGCTGTCCAACGACATCACCTACTCCCTGCCGTCGCTGGACCTGCTCACCCGCGGCGGTCCGGGCAAGACCCGCAGCGCCGCCAACGACGCCGTCGTGGCGTCGCTGACCACCGTTTTCCAGGAGTTCAAGGTCGACGCGGCGGTCACCGGCTTCACCCGCGGCCCGACGGTCACCCGCTACGAGATCGAGCTGGGCCCCGCGGTCAAGGTCGAGAAGATCACCGCGCTGGCCAAGAACATCGCGTACGCCGTCGCCAGCCCGGACGTACGGATCATCAGCCCGATCCCCGGCAAGTCCGCGGTCGGCATCGAGATCCCCAACAGCGACCGGGAGATGGTCAACCTCGGCGACGTGCTGCGCTCGGCGGAGTCGGTGGAGGACAGCCACCCGCTGCTGGTCGGGCTCGGCAAGGACGTCGAGGGCGGGTACGTCTCGGCCAACCTGGCGCGGATGCCGCACATCCTCGTCGCGGGCGCCACCGGCTCCGGCAAGTCGTCCTGCATCAACTGCCTGATCACCTCCGTGATGGCGCGGGCCACCCCCGACGAGGTGCGGATGGTGCTGGTCGACCCCAAGCGCGTCGAGCTGACGGCGTACGAGGGCATCCCGCACCTGATCACCCCCATCATCACCAACCCCAAGAAGGCCGCCGAGGCCCTGCAGTGGGTCGTGCGCGAGATGGACCTGCGCTACGACGACCTGGCGGCGTACGGCTACCGGCACATCGACGACTTCAACGCGGCGGTGCGCAGCGGCAAGGCGAAGCCGCCGGAGGGCAGCGAGCGCGACCTGTCGCCGTACCCGTACCTGCTGGTCATCGTGGACGAGCTGGCGGACCTGATGATGGTCGCGCCGCGGGACGTGGAGGACTCCATCGTCCGCATCACCCAGCTCGCGCGCGCCGCCGGCATCCACCTGGTGCTGGCCACCCAGCGCCCGTCGGTCGACGTGGTGACCGGCCTGATCAAGGCGAACGTGCCGTCCCGGCTGGCGTTCGCGACCTCCTCGCTCGCCGACAGCCGGGTCATCCTCGACCAGCCCGGCGCGGAGAAGCTCATCGGCAAGGGCGACAGCCTGTTCCTGCCGATGGGCGCGACCAAACCGGTGCGGATGCAGGGCGCGTTCGTACAGGAGGACGAGGTCCAGGAGGTCGTCCAGCACTGCAAGGACCAGATGGCGCCGGTCTTCCGGGACGACGTCACGGTCGGCACCGCCAAGAAGAAGGAGATCGACGAGGACATCGGCGACGACCTGGACCTGCTGTGCCAGGCGGCGGAGCTGGTGGTCTCCACCCAGTTCGGGTCCACGTCCATGCTCCAGCGGAAGCTGCGGGTGGGCTTCGCCAAGGCCGGCCGGCTGATGGACCTGATGGAGTCGCGCAACATCGTCGGGCCGAGCGAGGGGTCGAAGGCGCGCGACGTCATGGTCAAGCCCGACGAACTGGAGGGCGTACTGGCGGTCATTCGGGGGGAGACGCCTTCCTAGGGGCGTGCCGGGGCAGCGCCGATCACTCCTGGGGCCGTCGTGGCTGCTGCCCGCCCGTAGGGCGCCCTACGGGCGGCGCCTGTGGTGGCGAGGGCGGAAGCCCCGTAGCCGCGGAAGTCCAGTAGCCACGCTCCAGATTCACTCGTACGAGCGGTCCGAGGGAGGCGTGCGAGAGCGTAAGCAACCGTTTCTCCCGCCGATACGTCAACTTGAGGGAGGTGGTGGGAGGATGTCTCGGCATCGGCACCCGGACCGGGCGTCCGGCGGCCTCCTGCGGCCTTCTGATGGCGTACAAAGACCGCACTTCCGCTTGCCCGACCCTTTCGGTACACCCCTAGACTGAACCTCCAGCAGGTGGCTCACGCTCGAAAGGCGCCCACGTGTCCATCGGCAACTCCCCCGAAGACGACCGGCCCTCCATCGGCCGCGCCATCCAGCAGGCCCGTATCGACGCAGGACTGACCGTCGAAGAGGTCAGTGCCTCCACGCGGGTGCGCGTGCCCATCGTGCAGGGCATCGAGCAGGACGACTTCTCGCGCTGCGGCGGCGACGTCTACGCGCGGGGGCATCTGCGCACCCTCGCGCGCGCCGTCGGGCTCGATCCGGAACCGCTGATCGCGCAGTTCGACGGGGACCGGGGCGGCCGCCCCGAGCCGACCCCCGCCGCGCCGCTCTTCGAGGCCGAGCGCATCCGGCCCGAGCGGGGCCGCCCGAACTGGACGGCGGCGATGGTCGCGGCCATCGTCGCGGTCGTCGGCTTCGTGGGCTTCACCCTCTTCAGCGGTGGTGACAAGGGGAGCGCGGTCGCCGAGGGTGACAACACCGTGGCGCCGGTGCAGCCGACCAAGCCCGCCGCCGGCAAGTCCGGCAGGACGGCCAAGCCCACCACCGCCCCCGGGCCCTCGGAGAGCGCCGTCGCGGGCGTACCGAAGGGCAAGGTCACCATCAAGATCATCGCGAAGGACGGGCAGAGCTGGATCTCCGCCAAGGACGGCAACGGCCGCCTGCTGGAGGACGGCCTGCTCAAGAAGGGCGAGTCGAAGACCTTCACGGACAAGAAGCGGATCGACCTGGTCGTCGGCAATGCCGGTGTCGTGCAGCTGTTCGTCAACGGCAAGGAGGTCGAGAAGGTCGGGGACAAGGGTGCGGTCGAGCGGCTGAGCTACTCGGCAGGCCCGCAGGCGGGCTGAACAGGCCCGTCCCGGGGCGCCGGGCGGACGGGGCAACCCTGGCAGCGAGGGAGGTTGCCGGGACAAAGTAGGCTGACTCCATGCCCGAACGCCGTACCGTCGCCCTTGTCACTCTTGGCTGCGCCCGTAACGAGGTGGACTCGGAGGAGCTCGCAGGCCGCCTGGCAGCGGACGGCTGGGACCTCGTCGAGGAAGCCGCCGATGCCGATGTCGCCGTCGTCAACACCTGTGGATTCGTCGAGGCCGCGAAGAAGGACTCCGTCGACGCCCTGCTCGAAGCGAACGATCTGAAGGACCACGGCCGCACCCAGGCGGTGGTGGCCGTGGGCTGCATGGCCGAGCGGTACGGCAAGGAGCTGGCCGACGCCCTCCCGGAGGCCGACGGCGTGCTCGGCTTCGACGACTACGGCGACATCTCCGACCGGCTGCGGACGATTCTGAGCGGCGGCAACGTCGAGGCTCACACCCCGCGCGACCGCCGCAAGCTGCTGCCGATCAGCCCGGCCGAGCGTCAGGACGCCGCGGGCGTCGCCCTGCCCGGCCACGGCGAGGCCGCCCCGGCCCCGGCCCCCGCGGACCTGCCCGAAGGCGTGGCGCCCGCCTCCGGCCCCCGCGCGCCGCTGCGGCGCCGCCTGGGCACCAGCCCGGTGGCCTCCGTGAAGCTGGCCTCGGGCTGCGACCGCCGCTGCTCGTTCTGCGCCATCCCGTCCTTCCGCGGCTCCTTCATCTCCCGCCGCCCCTCCGACGTGCTCGGTGAGACCCGCTGGCTGGCGGAGCAGGGGGTGAAGGAGATCATGCTGGTCTCCGAGAACAACACCTCCTACGGCAAGGACCTGGGCGACATCCGCCTGCTGGAGACGCTGCTGCCGGAGCTGGCGGCCGTCGACGGCCTGGAGCGCATCCGGGTCAGCTACCTGCAGCCCGCCGAGATGCGTCCCGGCCTGATCGACGTGCTGACGCAGACGGAGAAGGTCGCCCCGTACTTCGACCTGTCCTTCCAGCACTCGGCGCCGGGCGTGCTGCGCGCCATGCGGCGCTTCGGCGACACCGACCGCTTCCTGGGCCTGCTGGAGCAGATCCGTACGAAGGCGCCGCAGGCCGGTGCCCGCTCGAACTTCATCGTCGGCTTCCCCGGCGAGACCGAGGACGACGTCGCCGAGCTGGAGCGCTTCCTGACCGGGGCGCGGCTGGACGCGATCGGCGTGTTCGGCTACTCCGACGAGGACGGCACCGAGGCCGCCACCTACGAGAAGAAGGTCGACCCGGACGAGGTCGCCGAGCGCCTCGCGCACATCTCCCGGCTGGCCGAGGAGCTGACCGCGCAGCGCGCCGAGGAGCGGCTGGGGGAGACCCTCACGGTCCTGGTGGACAGCGTCGACGAGGAGGACGGGATCGTGGGGCGCGCCGCGCACCAGGCCCCCGAGACCGACGGCGTCACCTTGCTGCGGACCGCACTCGACCTTGCGCCGGGTCGTATGGTCGAAGCAAAGGTCGTGTCCAGTGAAGGCGTCGACCTGGTGGCCGAGGTGCTGTCGGTGGACGGCGCGCCGTGTACTGAGGAGGCGGGCAGATGACCGGAGTCCCGGCTTCCGCGGCCGGTGGGCACCACCGCCCGGCGCCGGCCGTCCGGACGGTCGGGCTGTGGAACATCGCCAACGTCCTGACGATGGTGCGGCTGCTGCTCGTACCGGGCTTCGTGATGCTGCTGATGCACGGCGACGGCTACGACCCGGCCTGGCGCTCGTTCGCCTGGGCGGCGTTCGCCATCGCCATGATCACCGACCTGTTCGACGGCCATCTGGCGCGCCAGTACAACCTGGTCACGGACTTCGGGAAGATCGCCGACCCGATCGCGGACAAAGCGATCATGGGCGCGGCGCTCATCTGTCTGTCCGTGCTGGACGATCTCTCGTGGTGGGTGACGGGCGTCATCCTCTTCCGCGAGCTGGGCATCACGCTGATGCGGTTCTGGGTGATCAGACACGGAGTGATCCCCGCCAGCCGCGGCGGGAAGCTGAAGACGCTCGCGCAGGGCACCGCGGTGGGCATGTACGTGCTCGTGCTGACCGGGCCGCTGGCGTCGTTCCGGTGGTGGGTGATGGCGGTGGCAGTGGCGCTGACCGTCGTGACCGGGCTGGACTACGTACGGCAGGCGGTCGTCCTGCGGCGGGCCGGACTGGCCGAGGCACGGGCCGTACAGGCCGAGGAGCGGGCCAGGACGGCCGCGGAGGCGCACCGCGACGGGGAATCCGCGCGGTGAGGCCGGCGGCGGCCGCACGGGCGACCTTCCGAAGTGGCTGCGGAAATGCACGCTGAAACCGGCGGGGCCGGTGGGGCCGGTGGGGAAGCGGGCGGAGGGGCCGGAGAGGGCTCCGGAACGCGCTCCGTGGCGGCGCGGGCGCTCGACGTGCTCGCGGCGCGCGGGCAGAGCCTGGCGGTGGCCGAGTCCCTGACGGGCGGCCTGGTGGCCGGAGCGCTCACCGGGGTACCCGGAGCCTCCCGGGTCTTCCGGGGCTCCGTGACGGCGTACGCGACCGGGCTCAAACGGGACATCCTGGGTGTCGACGGGCCGCTCCTCGACACGCACGGAGCTGTTCACGCGGAGGTTGCCCGCCAGATGGCCCGTGGTGTAAGGCGTGTGCTGGGCGCGCACTGGGGTATCGCCACTACAGGGGTTGCCGGACCGGACCCTCAGGACGGACAGCCCGTGGGCACCGTTTTCGTCGCGGCCGACGGCCCCGGCGGCGCGGGCGGCGTGCTGCGCCTCACGCTTGACGGCGGCCGCGAGCGGATCCGGCAGGACACGGTGGCGGCAGCGCTCCGGCTGCTGGTGAGCGAACTGACAGAGAATGCGACGGCACAGGATACGGAACAACGGGGGGAAATTTGATGTTTGCAGCCCTGAGTGAACACGAACTCGCGCCCCGCACGGCCGAGGCCCAAGGCGGTACGGTGGGGCGAGAAGGATCCGGATCCGAGGTCCGAGGAGGGAGCCAGCGATGATTCTGCTTCGTCGCCTGCTGGGTGACGTGCTGCGCCGACAGCGTCAGCGCCAGGGCCGCACCCTGCGCGAGGTCTCCTCCTCCGCCCGGGTGTCGCTCGGCTACTTGTCCGAGGTCGAACGGGGACAGAAGGAAGCCTCTTCCGAACTGCTCTCGGCGATCTGCGACGCGCTCGATGTACGCATGTCCGAGCTCATGCGGGAAGTCAGCGACGAACTGGCACTCGCGGAGCTGGCACGGTCCGCGGCCGCGAGCGACCCGGTGCCCGCGCCGGTCCGCCCCAAGCTCAACTCGGTGTCCGTGGCCTCGCTGGCCGGGGTCCCGGAGGACCGCGTGACGATCAAGGCGCCCGCGGAGGCCGTCGACGTCGTCGCGGCCTGAGCCTGCCGCGTCCGCCGGATCGGCGGGTGCATCGGCCGGTGGTGCGTCGGGCGGTGGCTCGGCCCGGTGGGCAGCTGCCGACGGTCGGCCCGGGGGTTGCGCCTCCGGCGTCCGGCGAGGAGTGGCGGCGTTCGCCCTCTCACGTGGCCGTCCAGCCTCCTCGCTTTTCCCACTGCCACCCACCCCCCCCAACGTGATCCCCACTCCCTTCCTCGCCTCGGCGCCTCCGTAGGCGTTCCCTGAGTGCGACCCAAAGACTTCCCAGAGCCCCGTACGGCAGCCGCTGTACGGGGCTCAGGGCTTTCCGGGGCCTTCGGTCGGGCCGAAGGGAAGGGGGTGCGGGGACTTTCGTCAGGGGCTGCTGGGACTTTCGTCATCAGGTGGAATCGGGTGGGACACGTGCGCGCATTACTGCGTCGCTTCTGGGTACCCGATCCGTACAGACAGGATTAATCGTTTGTACGATGGGCGAAGCGGAGTCATTCGCCCGAAAAGGAGTAAAAGGATGTCTGTCGTCAAGAGCACGCTGTCCGACGACGACCGCAAGGTGGTCGGGGACGCACTGCAGGGAGCCCTCGTCGACCTGGTGGATCTCTCGCTCGTGGCGAAGCAGGTCCACTGGAACATCATCGGTCCGCGTTTCCGGTCCGTGCATCTCCAGCTGGACGATGTCGTGGACACGGCGCGCGCGTACGCCGACACGGTTGCCGAGCGCGCCTCGGCGATCGGTGTGTCCCCGGACGGCCGGGCCGAGACGGTCGCGAAGACCAGCGGTATCGACACGGTGCAGGACAACTGGATCAAGGATGCCGAGGTCGTACGCGTCATGGTCGACGCGCTCGGCGCCGTGATCGCCCGGATGCGCGAGCGCATCGGCACCACGGACAAGCCCGACCCGGTCACCCAGGACATCCTCATCGGCCTGACCGCTGATCTGGAGAAGCACCACTGGATGTTCCAGGCGGAGTCCGCCTGACCGTTCACGGTCACTCACTCACGGCGGTCAGCGCCGCATCAGCGCCCCTCCGGCATGGCCAGGGGGGCGCTTGGCGCTGTCGCCGTAACCCGGACCTGCTGCGTTTCGGCTGTGACGACGAGGCCGTGGCGGGCGATGGCCGGCTCGCCGACGCTCGCCCACTGCCGGTGAGCCGCCTCCACCTCGTCCCAGAGGCGGCGCGGGCCGTGCTGCCGTACGGGGAAGGCGGCGGTCTGCCGGCCGTCGTAGTCCACCGACGCCCATGACGTCGCGTCGTCGTCGGCCAGCCACAGGCGGGTGTGCGCTTCGTCCGTGCCGGTGTCCCAGGAGTGCCACACGTCGGGCACGCGCAGGCCGACCGCGAACTGTGCGTCGAGACTGTTCCCCGCCACGGCCCAGGGAGACAGTGCCGTACTGGAACGGCTGGGCCGCTGCCCCGCCTTCAGGATGTCGCGGTCGAGGTCGGCGGTCGCGCGATGGCCGCGCATGACCATGTAGGAGCCGTAGCCCGCGAACTGCCCGATGGCCGTGCCGTCGGGACCGCGGGTGAGGACCAGCGTGCCGTACGTGATCCAGCTGGTGCTCCACGGCACGACGAGGCGGGCCCCGGGCGGCGTCTGGGCGAGCCAGGCCGCGGGGACGGCTCGTACGGAGCAGGTCGAGATGATCCGGTCGTACGGGGCCGCGGCGGCGTGGCCGAGGGCTCCGTCGCCGGTGACGACCGTGGGGGCGAGGCCGACGGCCGTCAGGTTGGCGCGGGCGGTGTCGGCCAGTACCGGGTCGATCTCGACGCTCACCACGTGGTCGGCCCCGAGCCGGTGGGCGAGGAGAGCCGCGTGGTAGCCGGTGCCGGTCCCGATCTCCAGTACGCGGTGCCCGTCGGCGAGCGCGGCCTCCTCGATCATGCGCAGCACCGTGCCGGGGGCGGAAGCGGACGAGGTGGGCTCCCGGAACCCGTCGTCGTCCTCGGCGATCTGCGTGACGAGCGGTACGTCGCTGTACGCGGCCTCGGCCCAGCGGACCGGGTCCGTGGAGCGGTCACAGGGCGCATGGCCACCGGCACCGTCGCGAATCCAGACCCGCTCCGGTAGGAACCGGTCCCGCGGCACGGCGTGCACGGCCTGGGCCCAGGGGGCCGGAACGGGGTGGCCGAGGGCGTTGGCCAGGTGGGAGAGGAGGGTGGCGGGGGTTGGGGTGGGGGTGGTCACTTCTGGTCCGGCTTGGGCTGCGGTTCAGGTGGCGGAATCGGCCGACCTGGCTGCTGCCCGTCATCCCCGATCGGGCTCCTGTGCTTCATGTCCATGATGCGGCCCCGTTGGTTGCCGTGTCCGAGGTGCCGACGGTAGCGGAGCGTGACGGGCCGGAGGGAGGGCGCACGCCCCGCGCACCGGGTGCGGATGATCGTCCCCAGATGCAGCCGACGTGCGCCGTTGCTGATGCCGTAGAGAAATGTTCGGCGTGCAACCGGCTGGGTGAGCGTGCGGGTGGCGTGTCTGTGGTTCGGGAGGGTGGGGGCGGACGATCATGGTGGGCAAACGAACGCCGGATCAGCAACGTATGGAGGAGTGTCCGCTATGTCGAAACCCCCGCTGCCGCGCGAGGCGGTCGCCATGCTGGAGAAGGCCAACCCGTCCGTCATCACGACCCTGCGGTCGGACGGCCAGCCGGTCTCCACGGCGACCTGGTACCTCTGGGACGACGGCCGGGTGCTGGTCAACATGGACGAGGGCCGCAAGCGCCTGCAGCACATGCGCAACGACCCCCGGGTGACGATCACCATCCTCGACGAGTCGAGCTGGTACACCCACATCAGCATCATCGGCCGCGTCACCGAGTTCCGCGAGGACGAGAACCTGGCCGACATCGACCGGCTGGCCCACCACTACCTCGGCGATGCCTACCCGCGGCGCGACCGCGCCCGGGTCAGCGCCTGGATCGAGATCGACCGCTGGCACGGCTGGGGCACCCTCAAGGACAGCAGCCAGGCCGGCTGACGGCCGGAGTCCGATCGGAGTCCGGCCAAAGTCCGACCGGAGGCCGATGAGCTGACGGTCGTGTCGTGGTCCGACGAGCGGAAGACCTCCTCCGGGAAGCCCGGGGAGGTCTCTTCTCGTGCGGGTGCGGGTGCGGGTGCGGGTGCGGGTGCGGATGCCGGACGCGGATGGGGATGCGGATGGGGATGCGGTGCCGGAGCGCCGTACGGGCGGGGGATCAGAGCGGTGTTCCCGTGTCGATCAGGGAGCGTGCCCCCTGGCTGAGGAGTTCGGTGGCGGCGTGCGCGCCGAGCGCGGCCGGGTCGTGCGGTGCGTCGCTGCTCAGGTGCACCTGCGCGAAGGCGGTGCCGTCCGGGGAGAAGACCAGGCCGCGCAGGGACAGCCGGCCGTCGGAACCGGTGACGCAGTATCCCGCGATCGGACTGTTGCAGTGGCCGCGCAGGCCCTGGAGCATGACGCGTTCGGCGGTCGCCTCGGTGAGCGTGGGCTCGTGGTTGAGCCGCTCCAGCAGCGCGGCCACGTCACCGTCGGCACGGCGGCACTCCAGCGACAGGACGCCTGCCCCGACGGCCGGCAGCAGTTCCTCGACCTCGAAGACCTGCCGCACCCGGTGGGTCAGGCCCAGCCGGGCCAGCCCGGCGCTCGCCAGAACCATCGCGTCCAGCTCGACGTGCGCGTCCCGCTTGCCGTCCAGGAGGTCCAGGCGGGTGCCGACGGCGCCGCGTACGGGAACGATCCGCAGATCGGGGCGGATACGCAGAAGTTGGGCCCGGCGGCGTACGGAGGCGGTGCCGATCCGGGCCCCGGGCGGAAGGTCGTCGAGGTGGCGCGCCGCCGAGTGCGCGGGGACGACCAGGACGTCCCGGACGTCGGCGCGCTCCAAGTGGGCGGCGACGACCAGACCCGCGCGGAGCGGCACGTCGCCGGGCACGTCCTTGAGGCAGTGCAGGGCGAGGTCGATGTCGCCGCTCTGCAACTGCGCGTCGATGGCTTTGACGAACAGTCCCTTGCCGCCGGTGCCGGACAGGTCGCCGTGCCAGAGATCGGCCTCGGTCTGGACCGGGACGGTCACGGTCCGCAGCTGCGGGTCGAGCCGGTGCAGCAGCCGGGTGACGTGGTCGGTCTGGGCGAGGGCCATGGGGCTGGTACGGGTTCCGATGCGCAGCTCGCGGGCGGGGGAATCGGCGCTCACGGAAGGCCTCCGTTCGGTGGATCTCGGGCGGTGCCCGCCGCGGGGCGGTGATCAATCAGTGCAGCGTAAGAGACACCGGGCGGCGTGCCGGGGAGGCACGTGTATGCGCTGGCGTGCGAAGACGGGCGGGCGCGGGCAGCCGTCTGGATGCGGGCCGGGTGGCGGGGGGCGAAAATACCGGGGGAGACCGAGATCCCGGAGAACGGGGCATGGACGAGCGGGCCCCGTCGAAACGTTCGCGCCGGTTGTGCCCCGGTGCGCCCTCCCGCTGGGTGGCCGCGCCCGTCTAGCGTCGACCGGAGGAGGCAGCCATGGCTAGGGGGTGCGATTTCTTCGCCCGGCTCGGCATATCCCCGGTCCGGCTGGCGGCCGGGGCCGCCGCGGGGGGCCTGTGGTGCTGGGCCGTACTGCGGATGACGCTGTGGCCGGATGCGTCGGGGACCGTCGAGGGGATGGTGGCGGCCGGGGGATGGGGGCTGAGCCTGCTGCCGGTGCACTGCGTCCCGTGGGCGGAGCGGAGGCGGGGCAGGGGTGGGGACGGGGGGACCAAGGCGTGGCGGCGCCGGGGGCGGGGTCGGGGTCGGGGTCGGGGTCGGGGGCGCGGTGGAGGGGCTGGTGGTCGGGCGTAGGGGGTGTGGGGGGGCTTGGGCTGGTGGGTGTGATGGGACGGGTGGATGGGGCGGGCGGATGTCGTTGGGTCACCCGGTTGGCGTAGGGGAGACGGGTGCGTGGAGCGGGGGTGAGGTGTGTTGTCGGACGGGAGGGGGGTGGGTCTGATGCGGGTGGGGGAGGACGGCCGTTGCGAGGGTGGCTTGATGGAGTCCCGGAGAGGTGGCCGAGTGGCGGGGCGTCAGGCGCTCGAACCGGGTGAGGCGGTTGGGTGACGTACCGTCAGGTGCTCGTGCCGGGTGAGGTGTTGCCGTCTGCCGGGGCGGGTGTCCCGTCCGGTTGGCAGGTGGGGCACCAGTAGGTGACGCGCTCCTGGGTGGGTGGGCCCTGTTCTCCCGTACGGACCGGTGTGCCGCACCGGAAGCAGGGGCGCCCCGCGCGGCCGTAGACCCACTGGCGGCGGTCCGGGCGGGCGCTCGGCGTCGTGACGCGGGCGAGGCGGTCCTTGTTGGCTTCGAGGAGCTTCTTGGCGAGGGTGGTGGCGCGCTCGGGCGTGGGCAGGCGGCCGATCGGCAGCCAGGGGGAGGCGCGCAGCAGGAAGCACAGTTCGCACTTGAAGACGTTGCCGATGCCGGCCAGGTTGCGCTGGTCGAGCAGGGCTTCGCCGAGGGGGCGCGCGGGGTCGGCGAGCAGTCGGCGCAAGGCCTCGGCCGGGTCCCAGTCGGGGCCGAGGAGGTCGGGGCCGAGATGGCCCACGGCGTCGTCCTCGTCGGCGGTGTGCAGCAGTTCGAGTACGGGGAGGCGGTAGCCGACGGCGGTACGGTCGGCGGTGGCGAGGATCGCGCGGATCTGGTGGGCGGGACCGCCGCGCCAGCGCTCCGCGGGTGCGTAGATCTTCCAGGCGCCGTCCATGCGCAGGTGCGAGTGGAGGGTCAGGCCGCCTTCGACGCGGGTGAGCAGGTGCTTGCCGCGCGGGACCACCTCCAGGACCGTACGGCCGGACAGGTCGGTGGTGGCCAGCTTCGGTACGCGCAGGTCGGTTCGGGTCAGCGGCTTGCCGGCCAGCGCTTCGTGGAGGAGGCGGGCGGCGCGCCAAACGGTGTCGCCTTCGGGCATGGGGACATTGTGCCGGGTGGGGGCGTGCGCGGCGGCCGGGCGCACGTGGGTGGGGCGCGGGCGCTGATCGGGCCGTATCCGATGTCGTGCGGCGTGCGATGGGTGTTGTGCGGAGTGCGGAGTGCGGAGTGCGGAGTGCGGAGTGCGGAGTGCGGAGTGCGGCGTACGGCGTACGGCGTGTGGCCTACGGCGTGTGCGGCGTGGGGTGGTCGTGATCGGGCGTGCGGTGTGTGGGGCGGGCGTAATCGGGTGTGCGGCGCGTCGGGTGGTCGTGGTCGGGCGTGCGGGGTGGTCGTGGTGGTCAGGGGCGGAGGCGGAAGCCGCGTGGGGTGGGGTGGAATCCGGCGGTCTCCAGGGCAGGGGCGAGCGGGGCGGTGAGCGCGGCGGTGCCGTTGACGCGCTCCACGGTGATTGTGCCGAGGGCGCCCGCGCGGGCGGCGTCGGTGAGGGCTTCGAGGGCGAGCCGCAGGCGGGTGCCGGCGGGGGAGCCGCTGTCGGGCGCGGTGCCGTCACCGGACTGCGTCCAGGCCAGCAGCGTCTTGCCGCCGCGCTCCATGTAGAGCGTCAGCTCGCCGTCGACGAGGACGACGAGGGAGCCCGCCTTGCGGCCCGGCTTGTGCGTCGAGCCGTCGGGCGGCTCGGGCCAGGACAGGGCGGCTCCGTACGCGTTCGCCGGGTCGGCGGCGGCCAGCACCAGGGCCCGCTGCGGTCCGGCGGAGCGGCGGTCTCCCGGGCCGTCCTGGGCGAACTCGTCGGCGACGCGCTCACGGCTGGTGTTGACGGCGCGGAGCCGGTCGACCGCGCCGTCCATCGCGAACTGCGCGGCGCCCAGCCCTTCGACCACGTAGCCGCGCCGGGCCTGCCCGGTCTCCTCGAAGGCGGCCAGGACGCGGTACGCGGCGGAGAAGCCGCCCTCGACGCCCTCGGCGGCGACGGCGCCACGGGTGACGACGCCGTGGCGGTCGAGGAGCGTGCGCGCCAGGGCGTGGGCGCGGTGGGTGGGATCCGGTTCGGGGGCGGGCAGCAGCGACCAGCGGCCGGCGACGGTCGGCGGGCCGGAGCGGGACGCGGTGGGGCGGCCGGTACGGCCGGTGGCCGCGGTCAGTGTGCCGTACCGGCCGCGGGGGACCGCGCGCTTGGCCCGGTGGGCGGTGGAACCGGACGTGCGGCCCGAGCCGAGGAGGGAGCGGAGCGGGGCGAGGGTGTCGTTGGTGAGGCGGCCGGACCAGGCCAGGTCCCAGAGGGCGTCGGCGAGTTGCGGGTCGGTGCAGTCGGGGTGGGTGGTGGCGCGGACCTGGTCGGCGAGCTGGCGGAAGAAGAGGCCGTAGCCGGGGGCGAGGGCCTGGAGGACCGAGTGGTGCAGGGGGGACAGCTCCAGCGGGTGCGGGGGTGGCAGGAGCAGGGGGGCGGTGTCGGCGAGGTGGAGGGACACCCAGCCGTCCTTGCCGGGCAGGGACCCCGCGCCGGCCCACAGCACTTCGCCGGTGGAGGTCAGCTCGTCCAGCAGGGCCGGGGCGTAGTCGCCGACCCGGGAGGG
Organism: Streptomyces sp. CB02923; assembly: GCF_001905005.1. GTDB lineage: Bacteria > Actinomycetota > Actinomycetes > Streptomycetales > Streptomycetaceae > Streptomyces. The sequence continues at coordinate 25,429 of NZ_LWKZ01000003.1, forward strand.
CAGGACCAGCTTTTCGAGGGCGGAGGCGGGCACGGATGCCCCTTGCAGCTGCTCGACGGCGCGGACCAGGCCGTCGATGCCCCGCAGTCCGTACGACCCGCCGCGCTGTGCCCCCTTCCCGTACGGCACCTTCGAGGTGAGCGGGCTCACCTGCTGCCACTGCGGGAGGAAGGACGCGAGGGCGGCGGGCGGTACGGGTTCGAGTTCGTGCCGGAGCGCTGCCAGGGAACGGCGGCGCAGCCGGCGCAGTACCTGGGCGTCGCACCATTCCTGTCCGATGCCGGAGGGGTGGAACTCGCCCTGGACGATGCGGCCGGCGGCTGCCAGGCGCTGCAGGGCGCCGTCCGTGACGGCCGTGCCGAGGCCGAAGCGGGTGGCGGCCTGGTCGGAAGTGAAGGGGCCGTGCGTACGGGCGTAGCGGGACAGGAGGTCGCCCAGCGGGTCCTTGACGGGCTCGGTGAACGACTCGGGGACGCCCACGGGCAGGGCCGTGCCCAGGGCGTCGCGCAGCCGGCCCGCGTCCTCGATCGCGGCCCAGTGGTCCCGGCCGGCGATCCGGACCGTGATCGCCCGGCGGGCCGGGGCGAGCTCCCGGACCCACCCGGGGTCGGCGCCGCGCTCGGCCAGTTCGTCGTCGGTGAGCGGGCCGAGCATCCGCAGCAGGTCCGCGACGCCCTCGGCGTCCTTGACCCGGCGGTCCTCGGTACGCCACTGGAGCTCGCTCTCCAGCTCGGCCAGGACGTCGGCGTCGAGCAGCTCGCGCAGCTCGGCCTGGCCGAGGAGTTCGGCCAGCAGCCGGGAGTCCAGGGAGAGGGCGGCGGCCCGGCGCTCGGCGAGCGGGGAGTCGCCCTCGTACAGGAACTGGGCCACGTACCCGAACAGCAGGGAGCGGGCGAACGGGGAGGGCTCGGGCGTGGTGACCTCGACGAGACGGACCCGGCGGGCCTCGATGTCACCCATCAGCTCCGTCAGGCCCGGCACGTCGAAGACGTCCTGGAGGCATTCGCGGACGGCTTCCAGCACGATCGGGAACGACCCGAACTCGCCCGCCACCTGGAGGAGCTGGGAGGCGCGCTGGCGCTGCTGCCACAACGGTGTGCGCTTGCCGGGGGTGCGCCGGGGCAGCAGCAGGGCGCGGGCCGCGCACTCGCGGAACCGGGAGGCGAACAGGGCCGAGCCACCCACCTGGTCCGTGACCACCTGGTCGACCTCGCCCTTGTCGAAGACGACGTCGGCGGCGCCCACCGGGGACTGCTCCGGGTCGTACTCCAGGCCGCGGGCCGCCGGGTCGAAGTCGCCGGTGTCGCTGTCGAGCAGGTCCAGGCCCATCAGGTCGGCGTCCGGCAGGCGCAGCACGATGCCGTCGTCGGCGTGCATGACCTGGGCGTCCATGCCGTAGCGCTCGGAGAGGCGGGCGCCGAGGGCGAGCGCCCAGGGGGCGTGCACCTGCGCGCCGAACGGGGAGTGCACCACCACCCGCCAGTCGCCCAGCTCGTCGCGGAAGCGCTCGACGACGATGGTGCGGTCGTCCGGCACATGGCCGCAGGTCTGCTTCTGCTCGGTCAGGTACGCGAGGACGTTGCCCGTCGCCCAGTCGTCCAGGCCGGCGGCGGCCAGCCGCCCGCGGGCGGCCTCCGGAGCGAGCGAGCCGATCTCGCGGAGGAACGCGCCGAGCGCGCGGCCCAGTTCGAGAGGGCGGCCGAGCTGGTCGCCCTTCCAGAACGGCAGCCTGCCGGGCACACCGGGGGCGGGGGAGACCAGCACCCGGTCGCGGGTGATGTCCTCGATGCGCCAGGACGTCGTACCGAGCGTGAAGACGTCGCCGACGCGGGACTCGTAGACCATCTCCTCGTCCAGCTCCCCGACCCGGCCGCCGCCCTTCTTCGGGTCGGCTCCGGCCAGGAAGACGCCGAACAGGCCCCGGTCGGGAATCGTGCCGCCGGAGGTGACGGCCAGCCGCTGCGCGCCGGGACGGCCGGTGACCGTCTGGGCCACGCGGTCCCAGACGACGCGGGGACGCAGCTCGGCGAAGGCGTCGGAGGGATAGCGGCCCGCGAGCATGTCCAGGACGCCGTTGAACGCCGATTCGGGCAGGGCCGTGAAGGACGCGGAACGACGGACCAGGCTCAGCAGCTCCGGCACGTCCCAGGTGTCCATCGAAACCATCGCGACCAACTGCTGGGCCAGGACGTCCAGCGGGTTGGCGGGGACGCGCAGGGACTCGATGGACCCGGTGCGCATCCGCTCCGTGACGACCGCGGCCTGCACGAGGTCGCCGCGGTACTTGGGGAACACCACCCCCCGGGACACCGCGCCGACCTGATGGCCCGCACGGCCGACCCGCTGGAGGCCGGAGGCGACCGACGGCGGGGACTCCACCTGCACCACCAGGTCGACCGCGCCCATGTCGATGCCCAGCTCCAGACTGGACGTGGCGACGACGGCCGGCAGCCGGCCTGCCTTGAGGTCCTCCTCCACCTGGGCGCGCTGCTCCTTGGACACCGAACCGTGGTGGGCGCGGGCCAGCAGCGCCGGCGCCCCCTTGGCGGCACCGGCCTCGGCCATCAGCTCGGCCGGGGAGTGGTCCTCGGGCAGCGACTCGCCGGTGGCGCGCTCGTACGCGATCTCGTTCAGCCGGTTGCACAGGCGCTCGGCGAGGCGCCGGGAGTTGGCGAAGACGATCGTCGAGCGGTGTGCCTGGACCAGGTCGGCGATCTTCTCCTCGACATGCGGCCAGATGGACGGCTTCTCGCCGGTGTCGCCCTCCTGGACGGGGGAGCCGCCCAGTTCGCCAAGATCCTCGACGGGGACGACGACCGACAGGTCGAACTCCTTGCCGGACGGGGGCTGGACGGTCTCCACCCGGCGCTGCGGCGACAGATAGCGGGCGACCTCCTCCACCGGGCGCACGGTCGCCGACAGGCCGATGCGCCGGGCCGGGCGCTCCAGCAGGTGGTCGAGCCGCTCCAGGGAGAGGGCGAGGTGGGCGCCGCGCTTCGTGCCCGCGACCGCGTGCACCTCGTCCACGATCACCGTCTCGACGCCCTCCAGGGCCTCCCGGGCGGAGGAGGTCAGCATGAGGAAGAGCGACTCGGGGGTGGTGATGAGGATGTCCGGCGGCCGGTTGGCGAGGGAGCGGCGCTCGGCGGCGGGGGTGTCGCCGGAGCGGATGCCCACCCGGATGTCGGGTTCGGGCAGTCCGAGGCGGACGGACTCCTGGCGGATGCCGGTCAGCGGGCTGCGCAGATTGCGCTCCACGTCGACCGCCAGGGCCTTCAGCGGGGAGACGTACAGCACGCGGCAGCGCTTCTTCGGCTCGGCGGGCGGGGGGACGCTCGCGAGCCGGTCGAGCGAGGCGAGGAAGGCGGCCAGGGTCTTGCCGGAGCCGGTCGGCGCGACCACCAGCACGTCCGAGCCCTCGCCGATGGCCCGCCAGGCACCTTCCTGCGCGGCGGTGGGCGCGCGGAAGGCCCCCGTGAACCATTCGCGGGTCGCGGGGGAGAACGAGTCGAGCGCTGCCTTGGCCATGTCCCCCATCGTGCAACGGACCACTGACAATCGGCGGTGACCCGCCGCTCACCTGCGGTGATCTCCGAGCGGTGGCGGCGTCCATGTGCCGGACGGGGGCACCGGGGCGGGCCGCGCCGGAACACAATGACGCCATGACGGGGAACGGGGCGGAGGCCACGGAGGGCACGGCGGGTACGGCGGGATCGCAACGCGCGGAGGACGCGGAGAGCGCGGAGAGCGTCGTGGCGGCGGACGCGGAAGCCGCCGTCGGCGGGTCTCCGGCCCCGGCGCGCACTGGCCGGAAGGGCGGCGAGTGGGCCCGGCACTGGCGGTACGCCGAGCTGCCCGGCCTGGACCTGCTGCGCGCCCGCTACGTCCGGCACGCCTTCCCCCGCCACTCCCACGACGGCTACGTCCTGGCCGCCGTCACCGGCGGCGTCGAGCGGGTCGGGCTGCCGGACGGCGTCACGGATGCAGGGCACGGCGGCATCGTCATGATCAACCCCGAGGTGCCGCACACCGCGCAGGCCGGCGCGCCGGAGGGCTGGGCGTACTCCACGCTCTACCCCTCCGAACAGCTCGTCGCCGCTATCGCCGCCGAGACGACCGGCCTGACCGGCACCGCCGCGTTCGCCGAGACGCTCACGGACGACGCCCACGCCGTACACCTGATCAACGGCGTGCACCGCGCGGCTGAAAAAGGCAACGCGCTGGCCGCCGACAGCCTGTTACGCATCGTGGTGGCCCGGCTGCTGAGGCGCCACGGCGGCACGTTGCCGGTCCGTACGCCCCAGGCGGCGGGGGCACGTACCGCCGAACGCGCCAGGGCGCTCCTGGAATCGCGGCTGACCGCACCCCCGACCCTGGAGCAACTGGCTCAGGAACTGGGCACCAGCCCGTTCGCCCTGCTGCGCGCTTTCAAGAACGCGTACGGGATGCCGCCGCACGCCTGGCTCACGGACGCCCGTATACGCCGGGCGCGTCTGCTCCTGGAGGCCGGTACGGCACCGGCGGAGACCGCCGTCGCCGTCGGGTTCACCGACCAGCCGCACCTGAACCGGCACTTCACCCGGATCGTGGGGGTGCCGCCGGGCGCGTACCGGCGTGGGCGGGCGGGGGCGTAGCGACGTGGGCGGGCGGCGTGACGGCTCAGGGGGCGGCGCAAGAACGTACAAGACCCGTGGGCAGAGGGCTTTCTAGTGTCCGGGGCGTGACACAGCGAACTGAGCAGGTACAGGGAACTGAGCAGATACAGGGAACTGAGCGGGTACAGCGAACACGGTCGGCTCCGGAACCCGCGGCCGACGCCAGACCCCCCTCCGCGGTCGTCAGGGACGCGCTCGGCGTCGGCGTCGCCGTCGGGCTGTCCGGCTTCGCCTTCGGGGTGACTGCCGCGGGCGCGGGGCTGACGGTGGTGCAGGCCTGCGCGCTGAGCCTGCTGGTCTTCACCGGCGCCTCACAGTTCGCGCTGGTCGGCGCGCTGGCCGCGGGCGGCAACCCGTTCACCGCGGCGGCCGGGGCGTTCTTCCTGGGCACCCGTAACGCGTTCTACGGCCTGCGGCTGTCCGGTCTCCTCGGATACCGGGCCGCGGCCAGGCCGTTCGCCGCCCACTGGGTCATCGACGAGACCTCGGCCGTCGCCCTGGCCCAGCCCGACCGGCGCAGCGCGCGCCTCGGATTCACGGTCACCGGCCTGGCCCTGTACGTCCTGTGGAACCTCACCACCCTCGCCGGGGCCGCGGGCGCCGAAGCCCTCGGTGACACGGAGACATGGGGGCTGGACGCGGCCGGTCCCGCGGTCTTCGTGGCGCTGCTCGCGCCCATGCTCCGGCCGGCGGCGGAACGCGCCGTCGCGGGACTCGCGGCCGTGCTCCTCCTGGTGACGCTGCCGCTGCTGCCCGCGGGCGTACCGGTCCTGGTCGCGGCGCTCGCCGCACCGGCCGTCCTGTACCTGGAGGGGCGCCGGGCCGGTACCGGTACACGGAAGGCGGACGCACGATGAGTGTCTGGATCGCGATCGGCGTCACCGCCGTGGGCTGCTACCTGGTGAAGTACCTCGGCCTTCTGATGCCCGCGGGTGTCCTGGAACGGCCGCTCGTGAAGCGTCTCGCCGCCCTGCTGCCGGTGGCCCTGCTCGCCGCGCTCACCGCGCAGGAGACGTTCAGCGACGGACACCAGCTGCTGTTCGACGCCAGGGTGGCGGGTGTCGCCGCCGCGGTCGTCGCACTGCTGCTGCGCGCACCGTTCCTGCTGGTCGTGGCGGTCGCGGTGGCGGTGACGGCGGGGGTGCGGGCGCTGGGTGGGTGAGGGGTGAAGGGGAGAGGTGCGAAGGGCGAGGGGCGAGGGGCGCGGGGGGCGCGGAGGTACGGGTGCGGTCGGAGACGGGCACGGGCGCGGGAGGGGGGAGGCGTTGGGTACGGGCGCGGGGCGCGTTCGGAGACGAGCGCCCGGCGTTCGAAGGCCCGTCGCACTCCCCGCCCTCACCCCTTCACCACCGTCGCCTCCGCCACCCCCAGTCGCCGCGCGTCCCGCTCGGGGCGCAGGAAGAGCGTGACGGCCATCCCGGCCACGATCGTCAGGCCCGCCATCGTCCCGTACGCGCCGACGTACCCGTCCGCGACGGTCTCCCCGGCGTCCACCAGCCGCCCCGTCACCGCCGGTGCCAGGATGCCCGCGAGGGCGAAGACACAGGTCAGTGCGCCGAGGACGACGCCGCGCCGGTCCGCGGGGGAGATCCGGGAGACCGAGGTCTGCGCCACCGTCAGGATGATGTCCGAGACGGCCATCGGACCGAGCAGCAGGACGGCCTTCAGCCACAGCGCGTCCGTCGTCGCGAAGGCCAGGGTCGCCGCACCGGAGAGCAGCAGCACCAGCCCGTTCTTCACACCTGAGGGGAGCGGGATGCGGGGGCGCAGACCGGCTGCCGCACGCCTGCCCGCGCGCTGTACGAGCAGGCCGTGGACCAGCATCGCGGTGCCCTTGGCCAGGGCTGCCAGCATGATCAGCAGGCTCGCCTGGCGCAGTCCCAGCCCACCGACCTCCTGGAAGTAGTCCGCGGCCCAGGTGAGGGTGGCCGACACCGTCCAGAAGGCGGCGAACGCGCCGAGGGCCGCGGACAGCCAGGTGCCGGAGAGCAGCAGCTTCCGGTACGGGGCGGAGCCGCCGCCCCCGGGGGCGCTCCCGGTGGACCGCCGCCCCACCGGGGGCGCCAGCGGCCCTTCCTCGCCGTACCGGAACCACAGCGCGGCCCACACCAGGCCGACGAGACCGACCACGCCGAACGCCCAGCGCCAGCCCCACGCGGCGGTGACCGCGCCGAGCACCGGCGCCGCGATGGCGACACCCGCCGCCGCGCCGACCAGGAACACGGCGGTCGGCAGCGTACGGTCGCGCTGCTCGAACCAGCCGTGCAGATGGTGTACCGCCACCGGGGTCGCCGGTCCCTCCGCCGCGCCCAGCAGCACCCGGGTGGCGACCAGGACGCCGAACCCGGCCACGCCGAGCAGCATCGGCAGCTGAGCGGCGGACCAGAGCAGCGCCATGGCGAGCAGCAGGACCGGAGTGCGCACCGCACGGGTGAGGAAGGAGCCGCCGAGTGCCGCCAGGCTGAAGAGGGCGAAGAACGCGGCGGACGCGGCGCCGAACTGTTCACGGGTGAGGTGCAGTTCGGCCATCACCGGGTTCGCGACCAGGCCCATCACCGTCTTGTCGGCGAAGTTGATGAGCATGAACGCGACCAGCAGCCAGGTGGTGCGCCAGGCCCGCCGACGTACGGAAGCGGTCATTCCGGAAGGTGCGCCGGGCCGCGCCCCGGCCCCGGCGGCCGTACGGGTCACCGCACGGTCCCCCCGTCCCGTCCCGCGCCGCCTGCTTCGCCTTCGCTTCCGCCTTCGCTTCCGCCTCCGCAGGAGCACGCGTCCTCGTCGACCACGCCCACGCTGATCGCGCCGGCCGCCCGCCGCCGTCCTTCCTCGGTACGTGTCAACTCGGTCGCCACATCCGTCCCTTCCGCCACGGCAGCCGACTCCGCCGCCGCCCAGCTGAAGATCCCGCGAGCCATCGTGGACGGCTCGGCGGCGGCCCGCGCCGCGTACACCTTGGCCCGTATACGGGCCACCTCGCGGTCCTCGGGGGCCGCCAGCGCCGCGGTCTCCGCCAGGTGGGCGGCCAGCCGCTGTTCATCGCCGGCCAGCAGCCGCAGCGCCCGGCGCGCCAGTACGGGGGCGCCGCCCGCGGCGTCGGCGAGTTCGGCGGCCAGCGCCCGTTCCGGGGCGGGCTTGAGGTGGGCCGGATTCTGGTCGTACCAGCCGCCCCACAGGCGCCACAGGTTACGGACGACGAACTCCGGCTCGTCGTAGGCGGGGTGCAGGTACGGCTTGTCCAGCAGCCCCGCCGGGGCCTGCACCCGGTGGATCACCTCGTCCAGCCGCAGCCCGGCGTTCATCAGCTCGCGGGTCTGCGTGCACAGCGACTCCAGCAGCCCGGCGCAGTCGTCCAGCGCGGTCGCGACGCGGCCGGCGCCCCGGGTGGGCACCCCGTGCCCCGGCAGCAGCACCTCCGCTCCCAGCGCGCTCATGGCGCGCAGTGCCCGTGCCCAGTCCTCCGGGTAGCGCTGCGCCTTCTGAGGGTTGCCCGCGTTGGGGGCGTTCCAGATGAACAGATCACCCGTACAGAGGGTTTTGAGTTCCGGCACCCACACGTACGTGGCGTCGTCGGTCTCACCGCGCGCATGGTGGAGTTCGAAGGTCAGTTCGCCGCGTCGCAGGGTGAGACGGTCGCGGTAGGTGGTGTCCGGGTACCGGTAGTCGGTGGGCCATTCGATGCCGGGGACGCCGAACTGCCGACGGTTGATCCAGGAGTTGTACCCGGCGGTGGCGGTGTAACGGTCGAAGCGCGCGGCAACGGCTTCATGGGCGACGACCTCCGGCGTCGCGGTGCCGCGCGCCCGCGCGGCGGCGTCGAAGGGGCCGACGCCGAAGACGTGGTCGATGTGGCCGTGTGTGTGGACGACCGTGCGCACCTCGCGCCCAGAGCCGCCGAACGCGGACACGGCCGCGTACAGCCGGTCGGCGGTACGGGCTTCGCCGGAGTCCACCATGACCAGCCCCTCGGGGCCGGTGTCGAAGACCGCGACGTTCGCGAAGGCGGGGAAGAAGCCGGTGCGCTCCCCGACACGGACGAGGCCCTCACCGGCGTACGAGCCCTCGAAGTGGGCCATCAAGGTGTCCTCGCCCGTCCAGACGCGGTCCGCGTAGGCAAGATATCCGGGGGCCTCGGTACCGAGGGGCTCGGTACCGACGGTCTCGGTACAGGTCACGCCGGTGTCTGTGTGCGGACTGTGCTGTGTCATACCATCCGTCATGCCGAGCGGCTCCTCGTGTGCGCCGGACACCTGCGCTGACAGGTTCCCGATGATCGGTCCTCCGGGGCGGTCTGCTGCGGCGGTCTTCCGGGGCAGTCCTCCGGGCGGCCCCCTCGCCGGCCCTCCGGTCGGTCCCCCGTGAGCACGATTCTGGTATCCCGCCGGGCCTGGCGGCACCCGCCGGTGTCACACCCGTACCCGCTGCGTACTGTGACGCGTCACAGTCACCCGCACCGCACTCATCGCACCCACCGCACGCGTCCATCGCACCGCCCCCATCGCACCGCCCCGTCCCGCAGCGAAGGAGCCACCGTGCCCCTGTCCGACGCCGCCCGTGCCCTCGCCCTGCGCTGCGAGCCCCGGGTCAACGAACTGGCCCGGCGGATGTCGCGGGGCGACTTCGAGGACCTCCCCGGGTACGCCGAGCTGCCCGCCGACCTGAAGGACATGGAGGTCGCCGCCACGGCCCGGCACGGCCTGCGTCTGTTCCTGCGGCGGGTCCGCGACCCCGAGGGGCGGCATGGTGACTACGGCGTCTTCCGTGAGCGTGCCGCGCAGCGCGCCGAGGAGGGCATGTCGCTGCAGCTGCTGCTGCGGACCCATGCAATGGGGGAGTACGCGCTGTGGCAGGCGCTGCGCCAGGAGGCCGGCCCCGGCGAGGCGGAGGCGCTCATCGAACTCGGCGACTTCCTCTTCCGGGCCCAGGGCGGCATCCTCGGCGCGGTCGCCGAGACCTACCTGGACGAGCGGGCGGCCCTGGACGCCGAACGCCGTGAGCACCGCCGTACCCTGGCGCGCTGCCTCCTCGACGGCGTGCCGCACCGGGACCCGGCCGCTCTGGAGGAGCTGGGGCTGCACGGCCCGGCCACGGTGATCGCCGTACGCCTCGGCCCGGCGCCGCCCGAGGGCGCAGGCCCCGTGTCTCCTGAGGGCGGAGCCGCCGTACCTCCCGGGGACGCAGGCCCCCTACCCCCTGAGGACGCAGGCCCCCTGCCCCCTGAGGGCGGAGGCGCTCTGTCCCCCGAGGGCGCCGTGCCCGCTCCCCGCGAGGCGGCATCCTCCCCCGTAGCCGTACGCAGGAGGCTGCGGCGCCTGCAGACCGCACTGGACCGGGAGTTCGGTACCGAGGTGCTCTCCTTGATGGATGCCGACGGCGGGCACGCCCTTGTACCAGGTGGAGCCGGTGTCCGTGACGGTCTGGGGGAGCGGCTGCGCGAGGCGTGCGGCGAGGAGGTGCGGTGCGCCGCCGCGCGCGCCGAGCGCCCCGCGGGCGTTCCGTACGCCGCCCGCACCGCCTCCGAAGTCGTCCGTATAGCCCACGCCTGCGGCCGGCCCGCCGGACTTCACCGTCTCGACGACGTGCTGCTTGAGTACCACCTCTCGCGCCGCGACGAGAGCAGCGGCCCCATCGCCGCGCTGCTCTCCCCGCTCGACGGCCGGCCCGAGCTGACCGGGACCCTCCGCACGCATCTGGAGAAGCGGCAGGGCCGCCGGGCGACCGCCCGCGCCCTCGGACTGCACCCGAACACGGTCGACAACCGGCTCGCCCGTATCACCGAACTGACCGGCATCGACCTGACATCGCCGCGCGGGACCGCACTCGCTCTGACGGCTCTGCTGCTGCGCCAGGAGGACGGGAACGGGACCGGCCCGCCGCCGCCCGCTACCGGGCGGTGACACGCCCGTACGCGCGCAGTGTCAGCAGCGCCTTGACCGTCACCACAGGCCGGCCCTCCAGAGCCGTTCCGGGAGCCCACACACGCCAGTTCACGGGCCAGCCGCCGTCCTCTCGCTGAAGGGCGGCGAGATGGTCCAGCGCCCGGTCCGTCTCCTCGTCCGTGAACCAGCGGCGGGCAAGCGAGCCCGGCGTGGCGGCGTAGTCGTACGCGAAGTGGTGCTCACCGGGCGCGTAACCGTCGGGTACGGGGGCGACGGCCGCCCGGCCCGGGTCCAGGAGGACCAGCTGCTGCTCACGCACCATCGTGCCCAGGCGCTGCGCGGCGGCCTCGGCGCGCGACCGGTCCGGCGCGCCCTCCAGGAAGGCGAGCGCCGCCTGGACCTCGTACGGATGGGTCTTCTCCAGGGACTCCACCGCCTGCCAGCAATAGTCCGTGGCCCGGAACAGCCAGGCGTGCCACACCTCGTTGCGGTGCAGGAGGCCCACCACGGGCCCGGTGGCCAGGAGGTCGCTCGGCGGGTCGTCGGGCACCGGCATCCACGGCGCGGCCGGATATCCGCGCAAGGAGGGATGCAGGGCGGGCAGCGCCCCCTCCAGGGTGGACACCCCGGTCAGATAGCGGCAGATCCGCTCGGCCCGCTGTCCGCCGCAGCGCCCGATGAGGTCGAGGACGTGCAGGGCGTGTGCGGTGTGCAGCGGCTGGCTTACCGGTCCGCGCAGGTCGGGTTCCAGGGCGTACCCGTAACCGCCGTCAGGATTCGCGTACGCGGCGAGCGCGGCATCGACACCGTCCGCGCTCCCGCCCAGGAAGTGATACGCGAAACGGCGCTGTTCGAGCACCCGGGCAGTGAGCCAGATGAAGCGCTCGGCACGCGCCAGTGAGGTCGGCTGTGGTGCTCCGTTTTCCGCCATGGACCGACGGTAGGGCCGCGGACGCCGCCCGGCACCGGCGTGGACGCGGCTGCACTCTCAGGGGCGGGGTACCGGACGTATGCGGTTGACGGACGCCCGGCGGCGGACGGCCCGCCGTCGGCCGGCCCCGGCTGCCGCAAACCCGGAAAGCTCCCGCCCGGCCGCGGGCGCTGTCTGTCCGGGCCGGTGGGGCGGCCGCCCGTCTCACCCGACGGCTCCGGTACGCCGACCCGGGCTTTACTCTGCGTACATGCACGCGCTCCGCGCCACCATGGGGAGGCCGGGCCACCATGGGGAGGCCGTCCGGCCGCGGGGAGTGCGCAGCGTGGGAAACGTGCAGGCAAAGCGAGTGCGGAGTGGGTTTTATGCGGTTGACGGTCTTCTGGGAGCGGATGGCGGACCACTTCGGTGAGTCCTACGCCGACTCGTTCGCGCGCGATCATGTGATGGCCGGGCTCGGCGGGCGGACCGTCCACCAGGCGCTGGCGGACGGGTGGGAGGCCAAGGACGTGTGGCGGGTGGTCTGCGGGACGATGGACGTGCCGTACGACAAGCGCTGACGGAGGGCGGACCGGGGCGGATCCGAACGAGCCGGAACGAGCCGGAGCGGACCGGAACGAACCCGAGCGGCCCGGGGCGGACCGGGAGGGTCTGGATGGCCCGGAGGGGGCTCGGAGGGCCTGGCGGAGGTTCGGGGGGCGGTTCGGGGGCGGTGCAGGGGGCGAAAAAGAGCCGCACGGAGGTATCCGGCGGCGGCGGGCGGCTGTGGTGAGCGGGGCAGGGCGGGCGTTGTCGGACCTGTGCGCGACACTGGGCCCGTGCCAGCGACCGAGAATCCCCCCACCAGCCACGACGACCCACGACCCGGGGGCCCCGCCCAGCGGATGCCGAGGTGGCTGCCCCGCGCCATGGTGCTGGCGCTCGCCCTCGTGGCCTGTTTCCAGCTCGCCAGCTGGGCGTTCCACCAGCTGATCTCGCTGTTGCTGAACGTGCTGATCGCCTTCTTCCTCGCCCTGGCCGTCGAGCCGGCCGTGGACTGGATGGCGGCCCGCGGAATGCGGCGCGGAGCCGCCACCGCTCTGGTCTTCCTCGGCATCCTCGTCGGGACCGTGGGCTTCTTCGCACTGCTCGGTTCGATGCTCGCGGGCCAGATCGCGAATATGGTCCAGGAGTTCCCGCAGTACCTGGACTCGGTGATCAGCTGGATCAACACCACCTTCCACACCCACCTCTCGCGGGTCGAGGTGCAGAACAATCTGCTGAAGTCCGACTGGCTCCAGAAGTACGTCCAGGACAGCGCCAACAACGTGCTCGCCGTCTCCGCGACCGTCCTGGGCAGCCTGTTCAACCTCCTGACGGTGGCGCTGTTCTCCTTCTACTTCGCCGCCGACGGCCCCCGGCTGCGCCGCGCCCTGTGCTCGGTCCTGCCGCCGTCCCGGCAGACCGAGGTGCTGCGCGCCTGGGAGATCGCGGTCGCCAAGACCGGCGGGTATCTCTACTCCCGCGGCCTGATGGCGCTGATCTCCGGTGTCGCGCACTACGTCCTGCTGGAGGTCCTGGGGGTGCCGTACGCCCCGGCGCTCGGTATGTGGGTGGGGCTCGTCTCCCAGTTCATCCCGACCATCGGTACGTACCTCGCCGGTGCGCTGCCGATCCTGATCGCCTTCACCGTCGACCCCTGGTTCGCGCTGTGGGTCTTCGGGTTCGTCGTGATCTACCAGCAGTTCGAGAACTACCTGCTCCAGCCGCGCATCACGGCCAAGACCGTGGACATCCACCCGGCCGTCGCCTTCGGCTCGGTGATCGCCGGTACGGCGCTGATGGGCGCGGTCGGCGCGCTGATCGCCATCCCGGCGACCGCGACGCTGCAGGCGTTCCTGGGGGCGTACGTGAAGCGGTACGAGGTCACGGACGACGTACGGGTACGGGGCGGCGGACGGCGCCGGAGCGCGTCCTCGGCCCTGCGGCGGCTGCGCCGGTCCCTGCACGACGAGCCCCCGGCCGCGCCGCTGGAGGGCCGGGGGACCGGCGGCGCTCGGGACGGTGACGGGCGCGGTGCCGACGACCGTGGAACCGACGGGCGCGGTGCCGACGGGCGCGGTGCCGACGGGCCGGGGCCGGACGGCCATGACCGGCAGGACGGGGACGAGCCGGGCGCCGGGGGCAAGGGCGACTGAGCGGACGGGGCGGAGCGCGGCGACCATGATCAGCGGCGCGACGACTGCGGCCGGCCACGCGGCGACCGCGGTCGGCGGTGCGGCAGTGCGATGGGCCGGGCGTGGTGCGCTTGACATCAAAATCGAACATCTATTCTTATGAGACGTCCGACCCGTGTTTCCACCCGGAGTTCCCGGGAGTTATCCACAGGCCGGAGCCGGGTCCGGGCGCATTGTCAGTGGCAGGCGTTAGCGTCATGGACGTGAAGCGATCGACTCAAGCAAACCGGGTGGAAGCCATGGCAGGGACTGACCGCGAGAAGGCGCTGGACGCCGCGCTCGCACAGATTGAACGGCAATTCGGCAAGGGCGCCGTGATGCGGATGGGCGAGCGCCCGAATGAGCCCATCGAGGTCATCCCCACCGGGTCGACCGCACTCGATGTCGCGCTCGGCGTCGGCGGCATCCCGCGCGGCCGTGTGGTGGAGGTCTACGGCCCGGAGTCCTCCGGCAAGACGACCCTGACCCTGCACGCGGTGGCGAACGCGCAGAAGGCCGGCGGTTCCGTCGCCTTCATCGACGCGGAGCACGCGCTCGACCCCGAGTACGCCAAGAAGCTGGGCGTGGACACGGACGCGCTGATCCTGTCCCAGCCGGACAACGGCGAGCAGGCCCTGGAGATCACGGACATGCTGATCCGCTCCGGCGCGCTCGACCTCATCGTGATCGACTCGGTCGCCGCGCTGGTGCCCCGGGCCGAGATCGAGGGTGAGATGGGCGACTCCCACGTGGGTCTCCAGGCCCGGCTGATGAGCCAGGCGCTGCGGAAGATCACCAGCGCGCTCAACCAGTCCAAGACCACCGCGATCTTCATCAACCAGCTCCGCGAGAAGATCGGCGTGATGTTCGGCTCGCCGGAGACCACGACCGGTGGCCGCGCCCTGAAGTTCTATGCCTCGGTGCGCATCGACATCCGCCGTATCGAGACCCTCAAGGACGGCACCGACGCGGTCGGCAACCGCACCCGCTGCAAGGTGGTCAAGAACAAGGTCGCCCCGCCCTTCAAGCAGGCCGAGTTCGACATCCTGTACGGCCAGGGCATCAGCCGTGAGGGCGGCCTGATCGACATGGGTGTGGAGCACGGCTTCATCCGCAAGTCCGGCGCCTGGTACACCTACGAGGGCGACCAGCTCGGCCAGGGCAAGGAGAACGCCCGCAACTTCCTCAAGGACAACCCCGACCTCGCCAACGAGGTGGAGAAGAAGATCAAGGAGAAGCTGGGCATCGGTGTGAAGCCGGAGGCCCTGGCGGAGCCCGGCGCGGACGCGGCGGGTGCGGCGGCCGACGCGGAGGCCCCGGCCAAGTCCGTACCGGCACCGGCCGTCAAGGGCGCCAAGGGTTCCAAGGCCGCCGCGGCCAAGAGCTAGTCCATCGTGACGCGGCGAACGGAATGGCCCGACGACCACGGCTACGGCCACGGCGGCGGAGTCGGTCACGTCGGGGGGCGTGACGACGACGGCCGGGGCGGGAGCGGCAGCGCCGCGGGCGGCGCCGAGAACCGTAGGAGACGCAAGGACGGCGGTGGTTCCTCCTCGTCGAGGGCCGAGGCGGGGCCGCCGCGTACGCCCGAGGAGCAGGCGCGGGCCATCTGCCTGCGCCTGCTCACCGGGTCCGCGCGCACACGCAAGCAGCTCGGCGACGCCCTGCACGAGCGGGGCATCCCCGCGGACGCCGCGCAGGAGGTGCTGTCCCGCTTCGAGGAGGTGGGGCTGATCGACGACGCGAAGTTCGCCGAAGCCTGGGTGGAGTCCCGGCACCACGCCCGGGGGCTGGCGCGCCGCGCGCTCGCCCGCGAACTGCGCACCAAGGGCGTCGACCCGGCGACGGCCGACGAGGCCCTCGGGCAGCTGGACTCCGAGCAGGAGGAGCGCACGGCCCGCGAACTGGTCGACCGCAAGCTGCGGACGACCCGGGGCCTGGAGCGGGAGAAGCGGATACGCCGCCTCGCGGGGATGCTGGCTCGCAAGGGCTACGGGGAAGGACTCGCCCTGCGGGTGGTCCGGCAGGCGCTGGAGGAAGAGGGCGAGGATTCGGAACTGATGGAGTACCACATGCCGGAGGCGTGAGGACGAAAGCGTAAGGGGGAGGCGCAAGGGCGGGGGGGAGAGAGAGTAAGCGGCGAAGGCCCAGGGGTGAAGGCTTAGGGGCGGAGGCCCAGGGACGCAGGAATGAGGGGGAAGCGTGGAGGCATAAGGGCGGAGGCCGTGAAGGCCGGGGCTGCGAGGGCCGGGGCTGCGAGGGCCGGGGCCGGGGGAGCGGCGCGGGAGGGGAGACGGTCAGGGGGCTGACGGGGCAGGGGCTGATGCGGTCATGGGGCTGTCGGCCGCCCTTGTCCGCCTGTCGGCCTCAGTTGTCCGCGGGCGACGGGGGAAGGGAGCGCAGTGCCTCGGCCGTGGCCGCGTTTCGGGGCTGGAAGAGCCAGACGCTGTGGCCCCCGCCGTGCGGCAGGTCCATCGTGTGCTGTGTGAGGTCCAGCGTCCCCAGGCGGGGATGGTGGAACCGCTTGTCTCCCGTGGTCTTCCGGTGCAGGGCGTGATCTTCCCAGTGGCGGGTGAATGTCTCGCTGTGCTCGTGCAGTTCCGTCAGGAGCTGTGCCAGGCGTCGGGATGTCCGGTTGCCGCCGGTCTGGGTCCGTAGTGTCGCGGCGGTGCAGTGGGCTGCCTGTGCCCAGTCCTCGAAGAACGCGTGGGCGGAAGGGGACAGGAAGACCGCACGGGCGTAGTTGTCGCCGTAGTCCTTGAAGCCTCCGGGGCTTTCGGGGCCTCCGGGACTTCTGGGACCTTCGGGACCGCCGGGGCCTCCGGGGCTTTCGGGGCTTCCGGGACTTCTGGAGCCTTCGGGACCTTCGGGGCCTTCAAAGTCGGCGTCCCCGGCAGTTGGATCGTCGTACGGGAAGAGCAGTGGTGCCAGCAGGTCGGTCGCTGCCGCGTTCCGGGCGGCCAGGTCGAGCCGGTGGTCGACCAGGACGGCCGGGAAGGGCAGGGAGTCGAGCATCTGCCGTGTGGACGTGGCCCGCGCGGTGTCCAGGCGCGGTTCCGGTACGGACTCATCGGCGCGGGCCAGGACGTGAAGATGGCGCTGTTCCAGCGGGTCCAGCAGCAGGGCGCCGCCGAGTCCCGTCAGCACCGCGTCCGAGGGGCGGGCCTCCCGGCCCTGCTCCAGACGTATGTAGTAGTCCGTGCTGATCCCGGCCAGGAACGCCACCTCGTCGCGGCGCAGCCCCGGGACCTGACGCCGGGGACCGCCGGCCAGACCGTGCGCCTCGGGCCGGACCTGCGCCCGGCGCGACCGCAGGAAGGCGGCCAGTTCCCCGCGCCGGTCATCCGCTCCCCGTACGCCGGACGGCGCGGACGCGGCGGCCCTCGCCGTAAGCCGGTCGGCGACTGGTGGACCGGCTCCTGTGCCGGGCGGTGCGGCTGCCATGCCACAACTGTGCCACGCCCCCACTTGCACCACGCCGAGTACGGCCCGCCCGTCCCACGACGGCCCGACCCG
Source organism: Streptomyces sp. CB02923 (assembly GCF_001905005.1). Taxonomy (GTDB): domain Bacteria; phylum Actinomycetota; class Actinomycetes; order Streptomycetales; family Streptomycetaceae; genus Streptomyces. The sequence goes on from NZ_LWKZ01000003.1 coordinate 42,602, forward strand.
ACGACGGCCCGACCCGACGACGGCCCGACCCGACGACGGCCCGCCCCGACGGCGGTACGCCCCGGCAACGGCCCGCCCCCATGACGGCCTGCCCCGGCAACGGCCCGCCCCACGACGGCCCGCCCCGACAACGCCCCGCCCCGACGGTGGCACGAGCGGGCGTGGGTGTGGCACTCCTACCCCGCGGTCGTCGGCCGTTTCTAGCGTGGGGGCCGCGTCGCGCCCCGTCCCGGGCGTACGGCCCGGAGCCGCGGCGCGTACCGAGCCGAAGGAGTACCGATGTTCGTGATCACCGGAGCGGGCGGCCGGACCGGCCGCGCCGCCGCCGAGGAGCTGCTGGCCGCCGGGCACCCCGTGCGCGTGGTGGGCCGGTCGGCGGCCCGCCTGCGGCCGCTGGCGGAGCGGGGAGCGGACGTGCGGGAAGCCGCCCCGACCGACCCCGTCGCCCTGACGGAGGCCTTCCACGGCGCGGACGGCGCCTACCTGGTGCTCCAGCCCAACTACCTGCCCGATCACCCGGACTTCGGCGCCTTCCAGGACCGGGTGGGGGAGAGCCTTGCGGAGGCGGTCGCGGCGTCCGGCGTTCCGCGCGTGGTCGGGCTGAGCAGCTGGGGCGCGCAGCACTCCTCCGGTACCGGCCCGGTCGCCGGGCTGCACCGGTTCGAACGGCGGCTCGCCTCCGTGCCGGACATCGACGTGCTGTGGCTGCGCGCCGGCTACTTCATGGAGAACCTGCTGGACCACGTGACGGACGTGGAAACCCGGGGCCGTATCACCACCCCCCTCGACCCGGACCTGCCGCTGCCCTTCGTCGCCACCCATGACCTGGGCCGCCGCGCCGCACACGAACTGGCCGCGGGCGGCTGGCACGGCACGCACGTGCTGGAACTCCAGGGCGAACGGGATCTGAGTATGCGTGAGGCGGCCGAGATGCTGGCCGCGGCCTCCGGGCGGGACGCTCTGGCGTACGGCCGGATCGACTACGAGCGGATCAGCCTGGACAGCTTCCACCGGCACCTGCGGGACGGCGGTGTCTCCGAGAACGTGGCACGCATGATGATGGAGGCGGCCGAGGCCATCAACACGGGCCGCATCCGCATGGAGCAGCCTCGTACGGCCCGGACCAGCACGCCCACCCGTCTGGAGGAGTTCCTGGCAGCCCAGGGCAGGCGGACCCCCCGGTGAGCCCCCCCGCACCCCCCCGGTGGGCCCCCGCACCTCCCGGTGGGCCCACCCCAGCGGCCCCTCCAGGGCAGGCCCCCGCCTCACCCGCTGACCGGCAGCCCCGCCTCCCGCCACGCCTGGAAGCCGCCCACCAGGTCGGTCGCCCGGTACAGGCCCAGCTGTTGCAGGGAGACCGCCGCGAGGCTCGACGCGTAGCCCTCGTTGCAGACGACCACCACCGCCAGGTCATGGCCGGTGGCTTCGGGCGCGCGGTGGGCGCCGGTGGGGTCCAGGCGCCATTCCAGTTCGTTGCGTTCGACGATCAGCGCGCCCGGGATGGTGCCGTCGCGTTCGCGCAGGGCCGCGTAGCGGATGTCGACCAGGAGCCCGCCGTCCCGCTGGACCGCCGCGGCCTGCGCGGGCGACACCCGGTCCAGCCCGGCGCGCGCCGCCTCCAGGAGCGCGTCGACGGCGCTCATACCCAGGCCTCGGGGCGCTCGACCTCTTCGAGGCGCAGTACGGGGCCGGTGCGGCTGTAGCGGCGCATCAGCGGCAGCGGCGGATAGTAGGCGTGCACCGAAACGGCGTGCACGCCATCGGAGAGGTTGAGCACCTGGTGGACGTGGTGCGGGCCGAAGGCGCGGCCGCGGCCGTCGGGCAGCGTCCGCTGCCGGTCCACGCCGTCCGCCAGTTCCAGTGTCTTCCAGCCCTCGGTGGGCAGTTGGGCGGCGAGCGACTGTTCTGTCAGCTCGCCCGCGGCGGTGGCGAACGCGCCGTGCGAGCCGCCGTGGTCGTGCCAGCCGGTGCCCGTACCGGGCGGCCAGCCGATCAGCCACGCCTCGCTGCCGCCGGGGCCTTCCAGGCGGATCCAGGTACGGCCTTCGGGGTCGAGGGGCAGGGAGGCGACGAGCGGGGCGTCGGCGGCGGTACGGCGGGCGAAGTCGAGGAGTTCGGCGGCGCTGGGACCGCCGGTGGCGGCAGGGCGCGGGCGCGCGGGGGTACGTACGTCGGGCACAGGAACCGTCCTGAGTGATCGCGAAGAGGCGCGCGGGCAGCGTGGAACGCGGCGGCGCGCGGGGCAGGGATGCGGATCAGCAGGACGGACGACACACACAGCCCGCGTAGCGGACCAGGTCCAGGTGGACCCTCCGCCAGAAGCGCGAACCGTTCTCCGTCACGTTCCGGAGTCAAGCACGGGGCTTCCCGCAGGGTCAACCGCCGACCGACCGGACCTGCGCCTCCGTCACTCCCCGGGACACATCCCTGTCGGCCCCCGGGTACGCCCCTTCGGCGGCCGGTGGCCCACCGGCCGCCCGTGCCGCCTCCTGGGAAGCCCCCTCCGCGGCCGTACCAGGCCCGTCACCAGCCCCACCAGCCCCGTCACCAGCCCCACCGGCCCGGTCACCAGCCGCACCAGCCCCACCGGCCCCGGCTCCATCACCAGCCCCGGCCCCACCGGCCCCTGCACCCCCCGTACCTCCCGCACTCCCAGTACTCCCAGTCCCCCCCGATCCCCCGCCCCGTACCGCGTCAGCGCACGCGTACAGCTCCGCGGGGCGGACGCCGCCCATCGCCGCGACCAGGTGCCCGTCCGGCCGTACGACCAGGACCGTGTGCGCGACCGCGCCCGGGTACGCCTCGGCGACCAGCACCTCGGCACGCATCGGCAGCGCCTCCACCGTCTTCGACAGCCGCGGCATCAGACCGGCCGACTTCCAGTGCCGCTGGTCCCACACGCCCGTGCCCGGCGCCACCAGCACCACCAGCAGCCGTGGGCCCAGCCGTGAGCGGAGCGGTACCAGGGACCCGTCCGAAGTCGTCACGGGGACGTCCGCGACCGGCGCGCCCGGTTGCGTCCCCACCGTCATCGCGCACGACGGGTCGATGACCGGGGCGAGCGGGGAGCGGGCGTACGCGGGGGGCGCACCGAGCGGCCCGCGCCCCAAATGCCCGTCGGTGAGCATCGCCGTGTGCCCGCGGGCGGCTCCCGGGAGCACGGCCCGCCAGCGGCCGCCCCGCTCGCCGTCGCGGAGCAGCGGCAGCGCCCGGTCGGCGGCGCGCAGCCGGGCCGTGACGGCGCCCCTGCGCTCCGCCTGGTAGCTGTCGAGCAGCGCTTCCGAAGCGCCTTGGTGCCAGGCCAGTGCCAGCTTCCACGCGAGGTTCTCGGCGTCCCGCAGGCCCTCGTCCAGGCCCTGGGTGCCGAGCGCGCCGAGCAGGTGGGCGGCGTCCCCGGCGAGGAAGGCGCGCCCGCGCCGCCAGCGCCGCGCCAGCCGGTGGTGCACGGTGTGCACGCCGGTGTCGAGGAGTTCGTACGGTGGCAAGGCCGGTACGCGCGGATCACCCGCGCCCCCAGGGCTCCCAAGGCCCCCAGGCCCGTACGACTGCCCCGCACCCACCCCTGAACCGGCCCCCGCCCCGAAGCTGCCTCCCGGACCGATCCCCGTCCCCACCCCAGCCGCACTACCCGTACCCGCCTCCGCGGACCACACCGCCAGCGAGTCGCGGATACGGGCCACCAGCGCGTCCGGAGTGACCAGGTCCCGGCCGGGCGGCAGCAGCCAGTCCAGCCGCCACACCCCGCCGGACAGCGGCCGGGCCGTCACCTCGCCGCCGGACCCGCCGCCGCCCTGCCGGGCCGGCGAACGGTGCAGCAACGCCTCTCCGGGCCAGGGAAGTTCCGTACGCAGCGCCGCCACCGCATGGCGCTCGACCGCCGTACGGCCGGGGAAGCGGATCTCCAGCAGCTTGCGGACCGTCGAGCGCGGGCCGTCGCAGCCGACCAGGTAACTGGCTCGCCACCAGGTGCTGTTCGTGCCGCGGGTGTGGGCGCTGACCCCGTACTCGTCCTGCCGCAGCTCGTCGAGCCTGCTGCCGGCGACGATCCGGACGCGGGGTTGCGCGGCGAGGGCGGTGCGCAGCGCCCGGGTGAGCGCGTGCTGCGGCACGTGGACGGGGGAGGGGCTGTCCGGGCCGAACTCCACCCGCTCCAGGAGCCGCCGTCGGCGCACCGAGCGCCAGGCCGTCCAGCGGGTGCCCGCCAGGTCCAGAGCTGTGCCGCAGCCCAGCCTGTCCAGGAACGCGGTGGTGTCGGGGCGCAGCACGACCGTGCGGGCGGGCCGCGGGTCGCAGGCTCCGGGAGCTTCGTCCAGGACCACGCACGGCACGTCGAGGCGGGCGAGGGAGAGGGAGAGTGCGAGGCCGACGGGGCCGGCCCCGACGACGATCACCGGGTCCACGGCGTGGCTCCCCCGGTCCGCAGGTACTGACGAGACGTACAGGAACTGGCAGTTGGAACCCGGTGCGCGATCACACAGCGTATGCAACCCATTGCGGGCGCCCGCGTCAAGTGACGGGGGCAGTGGCGCACGCGGCACCGCCCCCGCCCACGGTGTCACACCGTCAGCCTCCGGCGCCGCCCCCGCCCACGGGCGGGATGTCCGGGGGCCGCCGGGTGTCGATCGGGCCGCCGAGTGTGCCGTCGGCGCTTTCCAGCGCGTCCGACGCGGTGATCGGCTCGCCCACACCGGCGACGGCGATGCCGGTCTTGGCCCGCCGGCCGCGCCGCTCGATCCAGTTGGCCAGCCCGGACAGCGCCAGGCACATCGCCACGTAGATCGCACCGGCCACGATGATCATCGGGACGTACGGGTTCTCGTCGTTGACGACGATGGTGCTGGCCATCTGCTGGATCGTGTACAGCAGCTCCTCGAAGGTGATGACGTAGCCGAGCGAGGTGTCCTTGAGGGTCACCACCAGCTGGCTGATGATCGTCGGGAGCATCGCCCGGACGGCCTGCGGGATCAGCACCGTCGTCATGACCTGCGTCTTGCTCATGCCGAGCGCGTACGCCGCCTCGCGCTGGCCCCTGGGCACCGCGTTGATTCCGGCGCGCAGCACCTCCGCCTGCACCGCGCCGTTGTAGACGGTCAGACCGACGACCAGCGCCCAGAACTGCGGGGTGTCGCCGGTCAGGCCCAGCTCCTCCTTGTAGGAGAGCAGGATCACCCACAGGGCGTAGATCGTGATCAGCAGCGGGACGGCCCGGAAGATCTCGATGAAGCCGGTCGCCAGCCAGCGCACCGGCTTGTGGTCGGAGAGCCGGGCGACGGCGAGCAGCGCGCCGAGCGCGAGGGAGAGCACCGCGGCCACCGCGAAGACCTGGAGGGTCGTCAGGATGCCGTTGCGGATGTTGGTCCGCACGCCCGCGTTGTTGAAGATGTTCCACATCTCCGGCTCGAACTGGCCCTTGTCGGCCAGCCGCAGCACGGCGAAGAGGATCAGGCCGAGGACGGCGAGCCCGCCCACGACGGTGTAGACACGGTTGCGGACCTTGGCCTTGGGCCCCGGGGCGTCGTACAGGACGCTGGTCATCGGGCCACCTCCAGGCGGCGTTCGAGCAGCCGGAAGATGCCGCTGATGGCGAACGTGATGATCAAGTAGGCGAGGGCGACCCAGAGGAAGATCCAGGCGATCGGCCGGCCCTGGTCGTTCAGGAGCTTGGAGACGTTGAACAGCTCGGCGTTGCTGAAGGCGCCCGCGATGGCCGAGTTCTTGGTGAGCGCGATCATGATGCTGCTCAGCGGCGGGATCACGGTACGGGTGGCCTGCGGCAGGATGATCACGCGCAGCGTCTGGATGAAGGTCATCCCGATGCTGCGCGCGGCCTCCGCCTGGCCCAGCGGCACGGTGTTGATGCCCGATCGCACGGCCTCGCAGACGAAGGAGGACGTGTAGAAGCCGAGTGCCAGGGTCGCGAGGACGAACGGGCTGGTGCCCGGGAAGAGGATCTGCGGGACGACGAAGAAGGCGACCAGGAACAGCAGGGTGAGCGGGGTGTTGCGCAGCAGCGTCACCCAGGCCGTCCCGAAGGCGCGCAGCGGAGGCACCGGCGAGACCCGGAAACCGGCTATGAGGAGGCCCAGCAGGATGGCGAGCACCCCGCTGGCCGCGGTGAGCGACACGGTTCCGAGGAACCCGGCGCGGAACTCGGGGAGGTAGTCGAGGAGTACGTTCATGGGTTCTCCGCGGTAGCGGTCAGGGTCAGCGGCGGACGGGTGGACGGGCCGGCGCGGGGCGTGCGCGGCGCGCGGGGTACGGGAGCGCGGCCCGGCGTACGGGCGTTTGCGTGCGCGGCGTACAGATGTACGGCCGGGTGTGCGGGCGCGGCCCGCGACGGTGTGCGCACGGGCGGCCCGGCGCGTGGATCCTCAGGCACCCGCGCCCCGCACGCCCGCCGAGGCGGCGTACGGGGCGCGCGGAGCCGACAGGGGTGCGCGACCTGGGTCAGCCGCGCGGCAGCGGCGTCTCCGGCGGGACGAAGCTGGTCCCGGACTTGCCGAGGGTGCCTTCGTACGCCTTCTTGTAGTCGCCGTTCTTGATGTGCTTCTCCAGCGCGTCGGTGATCGCGTCGCGCAGCACCTTGTCGCCCTTCTTCAGGCCGACGCCGTACGGCTCCTTGGTGAACTTCTGGCCGACGACCCGCAGCTTCTTGGGCCGCTCGGCCGCGTACCCCTTGAGGATCGCGTCGTCCGTGGTGACCGCGTCCACCTGGCCGTCGAGCAGCTGCTTGACGCACAGCGAGTACTTGGCCAGCTCGGTGGTCTGCGCGCCGTACTTCGGCTTCTTGATCTCCTGGAGCGGGGTGGAGCCGACGATCGAGCAGACCTTCTTGCCCTTGAGGGAGTCCGGCCCGGTGATCGACTTGTCGTCCTGGCGGACCAGGAGGTCCGCGCCCGCGGTGTAGTACGGGCCCGCGAAGTCGACCTGCTTCTTGCGCTCCTCGTTGATCGTGTACGTACCGACGTAGTAGTCGACCTGACCCTTGGAGATGGTGGTCTCGCGGACGTTGGAGTCGACCGTCTTGAACTCGATCTGCTTCTCGGAGAAGCCGAGGTCGGCGGCGATCATCTTGGCGATCTCGATGTCGAAGCCGGTCCGCTTGCCGGTGGTGTCCTGGAAGCCGAGGTAGGGCTGGTCGGCCTTGGCGCCGATGGTGATCTTCTGGGCCTTGTGGGCGGCCTTCCAGGTCGCCGAGTCCAGGTTGGCCTTGTCGTCGACCGGGTACGTCCCGCTGAACACCTTGGTGCCGGACGCCTTGTCGCCGGCCGTGCCCGACTCGCCGCCGCATGCGGTCGCCGTCGCCGTCAGCGCGAGCACCACCGCACCCGCCGCGGCCGTCTTACGAATCCTCATGGTGAACATCCTTCGGTTCAGCGGAAGTTGGCAATCATGATGACCGGCCGCGGGGTCAGTGGTGGAGGATCTTCGAAAGGAAGTCCTTGGCCCGGTCGCTGCGCGGGTTGTTGAAGAACTGGTTCGGCTCGGCCTCTTCGACGATGCGGCCGTCCGCCATGAAGACGACGCGGTTGGCGGCCGAGCGGGCGAAACCCATCTCGTGCGTGACCACGACCATCGTCATGCCGTCCTGCGCGAGCTGCTGCATGACCTCCAGCACCTCGTTGATCATCTCCGGGTCGAGTGCGGAGGTCGGCTCGTCGAAAAGCATGACCTTGGGGTCCATCGCCAGGGCCCGTGCGATGGCCACCCGCTGCTGCTGTCCGCCGGACAGCTGGGCGGGGTACTTGTCCGCCTGGGTGCCGACCCCCACCCGGTCCAGCAGGGTCCGGGCCTTCTCCTCGGCCGCCTTCTTGTCCGTGCGGCGGACCTTGGTCTGGCCCAGCATCACGTTCTCCAGCACCGTCTTGTGCGCGAAGAGGTTGAAGGACTGGAAGACCATGCCCACGTCGGCGCGCAGCCGTGCCAGCTCGCGCCCCTCCTGCGGCAACGGCTTGCCGTCGATCGCTATGGAGCCGGAGTCGATGGTCTCCAGCCGGTTGATCGTGCGGCACAGGGTCGATTTGCCGGACCCGGAGGGCCCGATCACCACGACCACCTCACCGCGCCGGATGGTCAGGTCGATGTCCTGGAGTACGTGCAGCGCGCCGAAGTGCTTGTTCACGTTGTCCAGCACGACCAGCGGGTCGCCCGCCGGCGCGGGTCCCTCGTCGTTCTTGGTCACCGATACTTCGCTCATCGGCGTACAGCTCCGTCCTCCTCGGTTGGGGAGGACCCTAGTAACGCCCTGCGACCAGCGTCATTACATCTGAGCGGGATTTGAGCATAACGATACGGCTGCGGAGGGACACGCGGTGTGAACGGGGCGCGCGGACCCGGCGCCCCGGTGTACCGGCTGCATAACGGAACCGCCCCGCCGTGAATACCCCCTTGACGTGCGCGCCGTCCATCGTCATAGATGCCTTTTGGCCGCTCCGTGGACGGCCCGTGGCCTGTACGCATCCGCGTGCGGGTGTACACCTATGCACCCGCGCGTCCAGGTATGCGCGGCCGGGCACACATCGTGAGGAGGGGGCCGGTGCGGCTGCTGCTCGTGGAGGACGACGACCATGTCGCGGCCGCCCTGTCCGCCGTACTGTCCCGGCACGGCTTCGACGTCACCCACGCGCGCAGCGGCGAGGAGGCGCTGCGGGCCCTGCTCCCGGGTGACCGGTCCCCCTTCGGGGTGGTCCTGCTCGACCTCGGCCTGCCCGACCAGGACGGCTTCGAGGTCTGCGGACGGATCCGCCGGATCAGCAGCAGCCCGGTGATCATGGTGACCGCGCGGGCGGACGTACGGTCGCGGATCCACGGCCTGAACCTCGGCGCGGACGACTACGTCGTCAAGCCCTACGACACCGGCGAACTGCTCGCCCGCATCCACGCCGTCAGCCGGCGCCGCGCCTCCGAGCCCGCCGCCGGGGGCGAGCCGCCCGCCGAGGAGAGCGGCCCGCGCGACGGACTGCGGCTCGGCGCCGTCACGGTCGACCTGTCCACCCGCCAGGTGTCCGTGGACGGCACCGCCGTACCCCTGACCCGCAAGGAGTTCGACCTGCTCGCCCTGCTCGCGCAGCGGCCGGGCGTCGTCTTCCGCCGGGAGCAGATCATCAGCGAGGTGTGGCGCACCAGCTGGGAGGGGACCGGCCGGACCCTGGAGGTGCACATCGCCTCGCTGCGCGCCAAGCTGGGGATGCCCGCGCTGATCGAGACGGTGCGCGGCGTCGGCTACCGGCTCGTCACGCCCCCCGCCGCCGGGCCACCGGCCGGCCCGGACGCCTGACGGCCGGCGGCAGCGACCCGTGCGCACCCGACTCCTCCCGCTCCTGATCGTCCTGCTGGCCGGCGTGCTGCTCGCACTCGGCTTCCCGCTCGCCGGCATCACCGCCGGAGTCGAACAGCAGCGGGTGGTCGTCGACCGGATCGACGATGCGGCGCGCTTCGCCTCCCTCGCCCAGTACGTCACCGCCCGGCCGGGCGCCGGGCGCAAGAACCCCGACGAGGACGAACGGCAGTCCACGCTGGGCTCCGAACTCAAGCGCTACCAAGAGCTGTACGGCATTCGCGCGGGCGTCTTCTTCCGCGACGGGACACCCATGGCGGCCGCCCCCGCCGACTGGCGCGTACCCGAGCGGGGAGAGGGCGCGCGGGCCTTCAGCGAGGCGCTGGCGGGCCGCCGCAGCCATGATCCCCGCCAGGTCTGGCCCTGGGACGAAGGCGGCCGGATTCCGGTCGCCTCACCCGTCGTCCGGGACGGCGACGTGGTGGCCGTCGTCGTCACCGACTCGCCCACCGGGCGGATGCGCTCGCGCACCCTGCACGGATGGCTGCTGATCGGAGCGGGGGAGTGCGCGGCCATGCTCGTCGCGGTGGGCGCGGCCTTCCGGCTCACCGGCTGGGTACTGCGCCCGGTGCGCATCCTGGACGCCGCGAGCCACGACATCGCCACCGGCCGCCTGAAGTCCCGGGTCGCCGCCGCCTCCGGGCCACCGGAACTGCGCCGCCTGGCCCGATCGTTCAACGAGATGGCCGACAACGTCGAGGACGTGCTGGAACAGCAGCGCGCCTTCGTCGCCGACGCCTCCCACCAACTGCGCAACCCGCTCTCCGCGCTGCTGCTGCGTATCGAGCTGCTCGCCCTGGATCTCCCCGACGGCAACCCGGAGATCGCCTCCGTCCGTACGGAGGGCAAGCGCCTGGCCCGCGTCCTGGACGACCTCCTGGACCTGGCCCTGGCCGAGCACGCCGCCGCCGACCTCCAGCTCACCGACGTCGCCGCGCTCGCCGCCGAACGCGTCGACTCCTGGCGCCCGCTCGCCGACGACAAGGGCGTACTGCTGTCCTACGAGGGCCAGCGGGCCGTGACGGGCTGGGCGGACCCCGTCGCCCTGTCCAGTGCCCTCGACGCGCTGGTCGACAACGCCCTGAAGTTCACGCCCGCCGGGGAACGGGTCACCGTCGGCGCGGCGCCCGACGGCGAGAGCGTACGGATCACCGTCCGCGACCACGGGCCCGGCCTCACCGCGGACGAGCTGGCCCGCATCGGCGACCGCTTCTGGCGCAGCGGCCGCCACCAGAACGTCTCCGGCTCCGGCCTGGGCCTGTCGATCTCCCGCGCGCTGCTCGCCGCCGGAGGCGCCACCCTCTCCTTCGCGCCGAACCGGCCGCACGGACTGCGGGTGACCGTGGTGATGCCGCGCACCGCGCCGTGACCTGGGACCCGGCCCCGTCCTCGCACCATCGTTCGTGGCCGAGGACATGTGTTACCGTTGACGGCGTTGCAGTTGTGGTACCCATGAACTTTGTGCGCGCCCGGAGGCTGGAAGCCCCGGGCGTTCCTTGTTTTCCGGACCTTCCTCCGGTGTGGGGCGATCATCTCGGCGACAGGGAGGCCGTGCAGTGCGGTCTCCGGTTTGCGCCCCAAGAAGGAGAAACACATGGCTACCGGCACCGTGAAGTGGTTCAACGCGGAAAAGGGCTTCGGCTTCATCGAGCAGGACGGCGGCGGCCCCGACGTCTTCGCCCACTACTCGAACATCCAGGCTCAGGGCTTCCGTGAGCTCCTGGAGGGCCAGAAGGTCAGCTTCGACGTGACCCAGGGCCCGAAGGGCCCGCAGGCGGAGAACATCGTCCCCGCCTGACGGACACAACGTCCGTGGACGGGGCCCGCACCGGCCGGTGCGGGCCCCGTCCGCATCCGTGCGGCCCGCCGGCCCTACGGGCCCCCCACCGCACGACCGCACCGCAGCCGCACGACCCGCATGCGTACGTCTCGTACCCCATGCGGCCCCGAGACCGCACGGCACCGCGCCGTACGCGCTCGGCCTCCCCGCCACAGAAGGGCTTTCAGTGACCCGAGCGACCGCACCGCGACAGAGCGCCGCGCCCAAGCCGTCCACGCGGACGGCCCCCCAGCCGCCCGCCGTCTCCTTCGACGAGCTGCCGCTGGCACCGGCTCTTCTCACCGCGCTGCGCGCGCAGGGCGTCACCGAGCCGTTCCCCATCCAGGCGGCGACACTGCCCGCCACCCTCGCGGGCCAGGACGTCCTCGGCCGCGGCCGGACCGGCTCCGGCAAGACCCTCGCCTTCGGACTGGCGATGCTCAGCCGTACGGCGGGCCGCCGCGCCGAGAGCAAGAGCCCCCTCGCGATGGTGCTCGTGCCCACCCGTGAGCTGGCCACCCAGGTGACCCAGGCGCTCGCCCCGTACGCCACGGCGGTCGGCCTGCGCACCACCACGGTCGTCGGCGGCACCTCGATCAACCGCCAGGTCGACGCGCTGCGCAAGGGCGCCGAGATCCTGGTCGCCACCCCCGGCCGGCTCGCCGACCTGCTGGACCGCCGGGCCTGCAAGCTGGACCAGGTCGCCATCACGGTCCTCGACGAGGCCGACCAGATGACCGACATGGGCTTCCTGCCGCAGGTCACCCGCCTGATGGAGAAGGTGGACCCGGACGGCCAGCGGATGCTGTTCTCCGCGACGCTCGACCGCAACGTCGACAAGCTCGTGCGCCGGTTCCTGACCGACCCGGTCACCCACTCCGTGGACCCGTCGGCCGCGACGGTCACCACCATGGAGCACCACGTCCTGTACGTGGACGACACCGACAAGCGGGCCACCACGACCGAGATCGCCGCCCGCGACGGCCGCGTGATCATGTTCGTGGACACCAAGCGCGGCGCCGACCGGCTCACCAAGCACCTGCTGTCGCAGGGCGTACGGGCCGCGGCGCTGCACGGCGGCAAGTCCCAGCCGCAGCGCACCCGCACTCTGGAGCAGTTCCGCACCGGCCAGGCCACCGCGCTGATCGCCACCAACGTCGCCGCCCGCGGCATCCACATCGACGGCCTCGACCTCGTGGTCAACGTCGACCCGCCGACCGAGGCCAAGGACTACCTGCACCGTGGCGGCCGCACCGCGCGGGCCGGCGAGTCGGGCACCGTCGTCACCCTGGTCACACCCGCCCAGCGCCGGGACATGTCCCGGCTGATGTCCCGGGCGAAGATCACCCCCGGCACGGCGCGGGTCCGGCCGGGCGACAACGAGCTGATACGGATCACCGGGGCACAGGCCCCGTCCGGGCAGCCGGTGGTGCTCGCCGTCCCCGCACAGCAGGAACGGCCCAAGCCCGCGGGCAGCGGCCGGCGGCGTCCGCGCCGCGGCGGCTCCGGTGGCGGCGGCTCGGCGGGCGGCGGCACCCCCGCCGCGGGCGGCGGCCGCCCGTCCCGCCGTCCCTCCCGCGCCCCCAAGGGGCCGCGCGCCCCGCGAGCGCCCAAGGCGTGACACGCGCCGGGGCGCGCACGGGAGATCCCGTACGCGCCCCGCGCCGGGTCCCTGGCCCCTGGCCTGGCCTCCCTACGTTTCCCTGCCTACGGCGTCTCCGGCCTACGGCTTCTCCGACACGTAGTAGCGCCGCGCGCCCTCGTGCAGCGGCAGCGGGTCGGTGAACACCGCGGTCCGCAGGTCCACCCGCTGGGCGGCGTGCACCTTGGTCCCGATCCGGTCCCGGCTCCTTATGACGGTCCGGGTGATCGCCTCCGTCAGCACCGGATCCTGCCGGTCGGTGGTCACCAGAAGATTCGCGACCGCGATCGTCTTGATCGCCTGCCCCTTCTGGACCTGCGGATAGGCGTCGGCCGGCATCACGGCCGCCCGGTAGTGGCGGGCCCGCCCGCCCTGCCGGTGCAGTGCCGGGATCAGATCACCGAGCTGGACCAGCCGTACGGGCGTCCGCCGGGCCAGCTGCTGCACGGCCGAGGTCGGCAGCCCGCCCGACCAGAAGAAGGCGTCCAGCTTTCCGTCCTCCAGCAGCTTCGGCATCCGGTCGATACCGGCCCGCACCGCCTCGATGTCGTCGTCGAAGTCCAGTCCGGCCGCCGCGAGCAGCCGCCGGGTGATCAGCTGTACGCCCGAGCCGTCCGCCCCCACACCCACGCGCAGATTCTTCAGGTCCCTGGTCGAACCGACCCGGGAATCCCCGGGGACCACCAGCTGCATGTAGTCGTCGTACAGCCGCGCGCAGGCCCGCAGCCGGGCCGCGGCCTCCGGGGCGCGGCGCTGCTGCTCGACCACCGCGTCCGCCGTCGCTATCGCGAACTGGGCGTTCCCGTTCGTCAACTGGTCCAGGTTGTCCAGCGACCCCGCGCTGTTCATCAGCCGTACGTCGACCCGCGGCAGGTCCCGGCGCAGATCCTGCTTGAGGAGCTCCCCGTAGCGCGCGTACACACCGGAGCGCACGCCGGTCGACAGCGTCAGCTGCCCGCCGGGCGCGGGCGGGCTGCCCAGCGGCAGCAGCCACCACAGCACCAGGCCGAGCGTGACCAGCACCGCGGCCGCCGCGAGCAGCGCCCGACGACCGCCGGTGCGGGGAAGTGCGGAAACCATGGGCGGGATCCTGCCAGCCCCGGCCCGGGAAAGGGAGGGGCGAGGCGCGGCGGGAGCACGTGCAGCAGGCCGACGGCGCCGTCTCCCGCGGACGCGGCCCACAGGCCGAGGAGCCGCAGAGTCCGGAGGTTGCTCCGGGACGTAGACTGGCGTACCAGCCGTTCACCGAGCGTGGCGGTAACGAACGCGCCGACCGACCGACCAGGATTGATCTCTTCCATGACGGAACTCCCACGCAACTACACGGTGGTTACCTACGGTTGCCAGATGAACGTCCACGACTCCGAGCGGCTGTCGGGCCTGCTGGAGGACGCCGGATACGTGCCCGCGCCCCAGGGCGCCGACGGGGCCGACGTCGTCGTCTTCAACACCTGCGCGGTGCGGGAGAACGCCGACAACCGGCTCTACGGCAACCTCGGCCAGCTCGCGCCGAAGAAGGCCGCGCGGCCGGGCATGCAGATCGCCGTCGGCGGCTGCCTGGCCCAGAAGGACCGCGACACCATCGTCAAGAAGGCCCCCTGGGTCGACGTGGTCTTCGGGACGCACAACATCGGCAAGCTGCCGGTGCTCCTGGAGCGCGCCCGCGTCCAGGAGGAGGCCCAGGTCGAGATCGCGGAGTCGCTGGAGGCGTTCCCCTCCACGCTGCCCACCCGCCGCGAGAGCGCGTACGCGGCCTGGGTGTCGATCTCCGTCGGCTGCAACAACACCTGCACCTTCTGCATCGTCCCGGCCCTGCGCGGCAAGGAGAAGGACCGCCGTCCCGGCGACATTCTCGCCGAGATCGAGGCGCTGGTCGCGGAGGGCGTCTCCGAGATCACCCTGCTCGGCCAGAACGTCAACGCGTACGGCTCCGACATCGGCGACCGCGAGGCGTTCAGCAAGCTGCTGCGCGCCTGCGGGAAGATCGAGGGCCTGGAGCGGGTCCGGTTCACCTCGCCGCACCCCCGCGACTTCACCGACGACGTCATCGCCGCGATGGCCGAGACGCCGAACGTGATGCCGCAGCTGCACATGCCGCTGCAGTCCGGCTCGGACACGGTCCTCAAGGCGATGCGCCGCTCGTACCGCCAGGAGCGCTTCCTCGGCATCATCGAGAAGGTGCGCGCCGCGATGCCGGACGCCGCCATCTCCACGGACATCATCGTCGGCTTCCCCGGCGAGACCGAGGAGGACTTCGAGCAGACCCTGCACACGGTCCGCGAGTCCCGCTTCGCGCAGGCCTTCACCTTCCAGTACTCCAAGCGCCCCGGGACCCCGGCCGCCGAGATGGAAGGACAGATCCCCAAGAAGGTCGTCCAGGCGCGTTACGAGCGGCTGGTGGCCCTCCAGGAGGAGATCTCCTGGGAGGAGAACAAGAAGCAGGTCGGCCGCACCCTGGAGGTCATGGTCGCCGAGGGCGAGGGGCGCAAGGACGACGCCACGCGCCGTCTGTCCGGCCGTGCGCCCGACAACCGCCTGGTGCACTTCACCCGTCCCGAGGAGCCGGTCCGCCCCGGCGACATCGTGACCGTCGAGATCACCTACGCCGCGCCGCACCACCTGCTCGCCGAGGGCCCGGCCCAGGCCGTCCGCCGTACGCGCGCGGGTGACGCCTGGGAGAAGCGCAACACCGCCGCGGCCGCCAAGCCGGCCGGCGTGATGCTCGGCCTGCCGACGATCGGCGCGCCGGCCCCCACCCCGGCCCCGGCTTCGGGCTGCGGCTGCGACTGACGTCCTGAGGGCGTATCGGGCGGGACGGGGCCCCGTACCGGGTGGGACGCAATGACGTACCGGGCGGGACGCGACGACGTACCCGGCGGGATGGAACGGTTCGCCGTCCCGGCCGGACGCCGCCGGACGCGACGCGGACCCGCGCCCGAGCCCGCGTGCCCCGCGCCGCGGCCTTGCTAGGGTTCCAGCCATGCTTGTCGCCGCCGCCGTCTGCCCGTGTCCGCCGGTGCTCGTCCCGGAAGTCGCCTCCGGAGCCGCCCCCGAGCTGGACGGCCTGCGGGCCGCCGCCCTCGACGCGGTCGGCGTGCTCGCGGCGGCCCGGCCGGACCGGCTGGTCGTCGTCGGCCCCGCCGAAGAGGCCGGCCGCGGGCCGCACGGACAGGGCGCGGTGGGCTCGTTCCGCGGCTTCGGCGTGGACCTGGACGTGAGCCTGGGCGCCGCGGAGACGCCCCCGGAGCGCCCGCTGCCGCCGTCGCTGTCCGTCGGCGCCTGGCTGCTGGCCCGTACGGACTGGGCCGACGCACCGGTGGAGGGGCTGGGCGTCGGAGAGCCGCTGGCCGCCGACCGCTGCGTACAGGTCGGCCGGGAGATCGCGGCATCGGCGGAGCGGGTCGCCCTGCTGGTCATGGGCGACGGCAGCGCATGCCGGACGGTGAAGGCGCCGGGCTACTACGACGAGCGGGCCGAGGGCTTCGACACTGTCGTGGGGCGCGCCCTGGGCGCCGCCGACACCGAGGCGCTGACCGGACTGGACGCGGAACTGGCGGACGCCCTGAAGGTTTCGGGGCGGGCCTGCTGGCAGGTACTGGCGGGCGCCGCCCAGGGCGCCGGGCTGCGCGGCGAGCTGCTGCGCGAGGAGGCGCCGTACGGCGTGGGGTACTTCGTGGCGGCCTGGTCCTGAGGCGTAGGCGCAGGCGTAGACACAGGCGTACGGGACGGCGCGGGCCGGGCGGAGTGCGCGACGGCCGCGGAGCGCGTCGCTCCGCGGCCGTGGTGCCGCCGGGTCCGTGATGCCGCCCGGCCCGCGCCGTCCCGCGACGGGCCCGGCGGGAAGGTCACGGGAAGGTCAGGAGGCAGGCCCCTGCGGACCGGAGCCGTCGTGGTCCCCGGGCCGACGGGATTCCCCGGATTGCCGGGATTCCCCGGATCGGCGGGACTCCTCCGACAGCCGGCCGAGGGCGTCCTTGGCCTTGCCCGCGCCGGTCCCGATCTGGCTGCTGTACTTGCCCTTGGTCCTCTCGTCGACCGCCCGCGCGGCCTTGTCGAGCCCCTGCTCGATCTTGTCACCGTGCTGGTGCGCGAGGTCACCGGCCTTGCCCTTCAGCGGGCCCAGCTTGGCCTTGAGGTTGTCCAGCAGACCCATGGGCCACCTTCCTTCGTACGGCGTGCGTGCTACTTGCGGGCGCCTTCCCCGGCTTCGCTGTCCGCAGCCTCCTCGGCCGACTGCTGCTTGGGAATCTCGACGCCCTCGGCGGCAGCCGCCTCACCGGCCTGCGCCGCCGACGGCTTCCCGCCCGTCGCCGCCGCCTCGTCCTGCTCCGCCGGGGAGCCGGTCCCGGCGGCCCGCTCCGCGGCCGGCTCGCCGCCTTCCGGAGCCGACGACTCCGCCGTCAGCGCGGCAGCTTCCTCCGTCGATGCCTCCGCCTTGCGGCGACGAAACCGTGAAAACACGCCCATAACCACTCCATACCTTACTCGTGCGGGCGAAATCCCGGGGTGCCCGGAGCGTCCCATTGCGCCGCCCGCGGGCCCCGGTCCGTAAACCGGCGGCCGGAACCTCGCAACAGGCAACGAACACGGAGGCGAGCCGTCACGTCGCTCGTTCGAGATGAGGCCCCTGGGTTTGCGAGACTGGGCCGGTGAACACCGCAGTTCCCGTACCCCGGGTCATCGCCGTCGTCGGTCCCACCGCGGCCGGAAAGTCCGATCTGGGCGTCGCGCTCGCCCGCCACCTCGGCGGTGAAGTCGTCAACGCCGACTCCATGCAGCTCTACCGGGGAATGGACATCGGCACCGCCAAGCTGACGGTGCCCGAGCGGCAGGGCGTCCCGCACCACCTCCTGGACCTCTGGGACGTGACCCGGGCCGCGAACGTCGCCGAGTACCAGCGTCTGGCCCGCGCCGAGATCGACCGGCTGCTCGCCGAAGGCCGTACCCCCGTCCTCGTCGGCGGCTCCGGCCTGTACGTACGCGGCGCCATCGACGCCCTCGACTTCCCCGGTACGGACCCGGAGGTACGGGCCCGCCTGGAGGCCGAGCTCGCCGAGCAGGGCAGCGGCGCCCTGCACGCCCGGCTCGCCGCCGCCGACCCGGAGGCCGCCCGCGCCATCCTGGCGAGCAACGGACGCCGTATCGTGCGCGCCCTGGAGGTCATCGAGATCACCGGCCGTCCCTTCACCGCCAACCTCCCCGGGCACGAGGCGGTCTACGACACCGTGCAGATCGGCGTCGACGTGGCACGCCCCGAACTGGACGACCGCATCGCCCGCCGGGTGGACCGGATGTGGGAGGAAGGCCTGGTGGACGAGGTGCGGCGGCTGGAGGGCGAGGGGCTGCGGGAAGGCCTCACCGCCTCCCGCGCGCTCGGCTACCAGCAGGTGCTCGCCCAGCTCGCGGGGGAGTGCACGGAGGAGCAGGCGCGGGCCGAGACGGTCCGGGCCACCAAACGGTTCGCGCGCCGCCAGGACTCCTGGTTCCGCAGGGACCCCAGGGTCCACTGGCTCAGCGGTGCCGCCGCGGACCGCGGGGAACTCCTGGGGCGGGCGCTGACGTTGGTCGAACGACCGGTCACAGCCTGATCACGTCATGGCATCGGGACGCTCCGCCCGTCATCCGGGCCGCCGGGAGCGTGTCATCATCGACCTTCGATCGAGGCGTGCAGTCGGGAGTGGGGAGGGCGCGTGGCGATGGAGGCCGGCCCTCGCAACAGACCGCAGCAACCGGACGGGCCGAGAGACGGAGAGCGGGACGCGACAGCGTCGCCGACTCAGGACGGACCCGGGTCCGCCGGGCCGGGCAGCCCTGGGCCGGACGGTTCCGGGGTGAATGGTTCCGGGGCGGACGGCCCGGGACTGGACGGCTCTGCGCTGGACAGCCCGGGGCTGGACGGCTCTGGGCCGAGCGGACCCGTGCTGAATGATTCCGTACCGAACGATTCCGTTCTGAGTGGCCCTGTCCTGAACGACGCTGTCCTGAACGATCCTGCCCTGAGCGACTCAGTTCTGAACGATGCCGTCCTGAGCGATTCCGGCCTGGGCGATTCCGTACTGAACGACTCCGTCCTGGGCGGCCCTGTTCTGGACCACGCCGCGGCCGTCGGGCCCGACGGCCCTGACGCCCTCGGCGAACCGGTTCGCCCGGCGCCCCTGGAGGCCGGGGACGGCCCGGAGGGAGCGGCCGAGGGCGGGGAGTCCTTCCGCGAACTGCGGCCGCCGCGCAGGCTGCGCATCTGGCAGCTCGCCCCCATCGTGGGCCTGGCCGCCCTCGGCTCGCTGATGTTCGCCTTCCCGCTCGCCTTCGAGTTCGGCGGCGACGGCGGCGCGGTGATCTCCATGCTCGGCCTGCTGCTGTTCTGCTGCGCCGCGGGCTGGGGCATGATGGCCGCCCGTCGGGTCGGCCACACCTGGCCCGGCCTGCCCGCCCGCGGCTCCGGCCGCCGCCCGGACTGGCGTGTCGTCCTGGCGTACGCGGCGGTCGTGGCCGTACTGGCCCTGCTGGCCGTATGGCGGGTCGCCCGCCTGCACTGACTGTCGGTGCCGCGCCGTACGATGCAGTCATGACCAACGCACAGGGGACCGCAGAGGCCACGGAGGCCGCAGTGGATGCCGCGACGACCGCCGCGGGCGGCCCCGGCCGTGGCATCACCTTCCTCAAGGGACACGGCACGGAGAACGACTTCGTGATCGTCCCCGACCCGGACGGCGTCCTGGAGCTGTCCGCCGACGCCGTCGCGCGGATCTGCGACCGCCGCGCCGGCGTCGGCGGCGACGGCCTGCTGCGCGTGGTGCGCTCCGCCGCCGACCCCGCGGCCCGCGCCATGGCCGGCGAAGCCGAGTGGTTCATGGACTATCGCAACGGCGACGGCTCCATCGCCGAGATGTGCGGCAACGGCATCCGCGTCTTCGCCCGCTACCTCCAGCACGCCGGCCTGGCCGGCGAGGGCGAGCTGGCCATCGCGACCCGCTCCGGCGTCCGCACGGCGCGCCTGTCCACGACCGGCGAGGTCACGATCTCCATGGGCCGCGCCGAGCTGCTCCCGGACGGTGTGACGGTCACCGTCGGCGACCGCAGCTGGCCCGCCCGCAACGTGAGCATGGGCAACCCGCACGCCGTCGCCTTCGTCGAGGACCTCGACCACGCCGGAGAGCTGCGCGACGTCCCGCCGTTCAGCCCAGCCGCCGTCTACCCGGACGGTGTGAACATCGAGTTCGTCGTCGACCGCGGCCCGCGCCACGTGGCGATGCGGGTCCACGAGCGCGGCTCCGGCGAGACCCGCTCCTGCGGTACGGGCGCCTGCGCCGTCGCCGTCGCCACCGCCCGCCGGGACGGCGCCGACCCCGCGGTCACCGGCAGCCCCGTCACGTACACGGTCGACATACCGGGCGGCAGCCTGACGATCACCGAGCTGCCGGACGGCACGGTCGAGATGACCGGCCCCGCGGTCATCGTCGCGCAGGGCGCGCTGGACCCCGCGTGGCTGGTCACGGCCCTCGGCTGAGACTTCGCTCGAATGGGTGATCCGGTTCACGCTGGGCGAGAGCGGGACAGCGCTGCGTGATGGGCTCGGTAGCATCAAGCACCGGCCCGGGCGACTGACTGCGGGCGCCCAACCGCCGGTCGACGCCGCCGGAGGTGCCCATGAGCGCAGAGGCCACGAACCCTGGTAACCCCGTCGCGCCTGTCCAGGCCGGTCCGCCCGAGCTGGGGGAAGCCGCCCACCGCAAACGTGGCCGCCCCCGCCTGGAACTGCGCGGACTGCGCCGCATCGGCCGGGCGGCGCTGCTCGGACCGGCTCCCCGCGACGGCCTGCCGGACGCCCTGGAGCACGTCGCCAAGGTGCACCGCGCCCACCACCCGGACGCCGACCTGGACACCCTGAGCCGGGCCTACGTACTCGCCGAGTCCTCGCACCGCGGGCAGATGCGCAAGAGCGGCGAGCCGTACATCACCCATCCGCTCGCGGTGACCCTGATCCTGGCCGAACTGGGCGCCGAGACCACGACCTTGACCGCCTCCCTCCTCCACGACACCGTCGAGGACACGGAGGTGACGCTGGATCAGGTGGTCCGGGAGTTCGGCAAGGAGGTCTGCTACCTCGTCGACGGCGTGACCAAACTGGAGAAGGTGGACTACGGCGCCGCCGCCGAGCCCGAGACCTTCCGCAAGATGCTGGTCGCCACCGGCAACGACGTCCGCGTGATGTCCATCAAGCTGGCCGACCGGCTGCACAACATGCGCACCCTCGGTGTGATGCGCCCCGAGAAGCAGGCCAGGATCGCCAAGGTGACGCGCGACGTCCTGATCCCGCTCGCCGAACGGCTGGGCGTCCAGGCGCTCAAGACCGAGCTGGAGGACCTGGTCTTCGCGATCCTGCACCCGGAGGAGTACGCGACCACCCGCGCCCTCGTCCTCGGCCACGCCGACCGCCAGGGCCCGCTCGCCGCCCTCGCGGAACGGGTGCGCACCGTCCTGGACGAGGCCGACATCGATGCCGAAGTCCTCATCCGGCCGCGGCACTTCGTCTCCGTGCACCGGGTGCGCCTGGCGCGCGGTACGGTCACCGGCGCGGACCTCGGCCGGCTGCTGGTCCTCGTCGCCGAGGACGCCGACTGCTACGCGGTCCTCGGTGAACTGCACACCTGCTTCACCCCGGTGGTCTCGGAGTTCAAGGACTTCATCGCCGCACCGAAGTTCAACCTCTACCAGTCGCTGCACACCGCCGTCACGGACGAGGACGGCGCGGTTGCCGAAACGCTCATCCGTACGCACCGGATGCACCGCGTCGCGGAGGCCGGGGTGATCGCCCTGGGCAACCCGTACGCCCCCGCTGACGGCTCCGACCCGTCAGCGGCCGTGGCGGACGGCACGGCGGGCGCCCCGGCGGCCGAGGACGGCGAGCGCGTCGACCCGACCCAGCCCGGATGGCTGTGCCGGCTCCTGGAGTGGCAGCGCGCCACCCCCGACCCGGACACCTTCTGGACCTCGCTGCGCGACGACCTCGCCCAGGACCGCGAGATCACGGTCTTCTGCGCGGAGGGCGGCTTCGACGACGGCAGCGGCACGGTCGCCTCCGACCCCGCGGGTACGGGCACGGCGCGCACCGGCACCGTCGGCCTCCCCGCCGGAGCGAGCTGCGTGGACGCCGCGTACGCGCTGTATGGCGAAGGCGCGCACCACTGCATCGGCGCGCGCGTCAACGGCCGCCTCGCGACGCTCTCCACGGTCCTGTGCGACGGCGACAGCGTGTACCTGCTCATGGCTCCCGACTCCGCCTCCGGGCCCTCACCGGACTGGCTCGACCACACCCGTACCCCGGCGGCCCGCCTCGCCATCTCGCGCTGGCTGGACGCTCATCCGGGGGCGGAGACGGGAGCGGAGACGGGAGCGGGGGCGGGCGAAGGAGCGGGCGAGGCAGTGGGGGAGGGGATGGGCGAGGGAGCGGAGGAAGCGGGCGCGCCGGGCGGAGCCGGTGAGACGCGTGGCGCCGGGGTGCCCGGGGCAGTCGGGGTGTCCGGGGCCGTCGGGGTGTCCGGGCGCCGCGGCGGCGACACCGACGGTCTGTCCACCGACCTTCCCGGCGCGTCCGTGCGGCTCGCGGGCTGCTGCACCCCCGTACCGCCGGACAACGTCACCGGCTTCGCCGTGCGGGGCGGCATCGTCACCGTGCACCGGGCGCTGTGCCCCGTGGTGGCCCGGATGGCCGCGTCCGGCCGACAGCCGGTCGGCGCACGCTGGCGCGGCGCGGGAAACCGCGTACAGGGCTGCCGGGTCACGCTCCTCGCGGAGGCGTTCACCAGGCCGCACCTGCTCGCCGACCTCACGGAGGCCATCGCCGCCGAAGGGGCCGCCGTGGTGGCGGCGGACGTCGAGCCGCCCCGCGAGCAGCGGGTACGGCACACGTACACCCTCCACCTGCCGGACGCGGCCAAGCTGCCGTCCCTGATGCGGGCGATGCGGCAGGTACCGGGCGTCTTCGACGTGCTGCGGGCGGGGCGGGCACAGCCGACGGTGGCGGTGCGTTCCTGAGGGGCTGACTTGCGCGGTCCTTGCTCGTGCGGTCCTGAGGGGGTGGCTCGCGCGCTTCTTGTGAGGTGCCGGGCTCTGTGTGCGTTTGGCCGGGCTCTGTGTGTTTGAGGGGTGCCTGTTTCTGCCCGCTTGCGGGGCGCTTGTTTCTGTTTTCTGTGCGGCTTTCTGTGCGGCTTTCTGCGTGGCCGGGAGGCGCCCGGGGGCTCGGTAGCGCGTGGGACCCGGCACCCACATGCGTCACTCCGGACTCGACGGGCGCACGAATCCCCTCGTTCGGGTGCCGTACTGTCGCGTCGGCCACGGGCGGGGGTGCCGCGCTGATAGCGGTTTGCCATGCCGCTTTCCTCGTCCCACTCCGCCCCCGGCCCCGGTTCCGGCCCTGGCCCCGGTTCCGGCCCTGGCTCCGGTTCCGCCCCTGGCTCCGGTCCCGATCCCGGTCCCGCTTCCGGGCGGGGCCCCGGAGGTGCCCCGCCCCGCCCGCGGCCGCGCCGCCTCCCGGGGGCCGTGACCCGCCGCCGGAGCGCGCTCGGCCTGCTCGCCGCCGCCTCACTGGTCGCCGCCGGCCTGCCGGACGCCACCCCGCTCGGTATCGGCGACCGGCTCTACCCGCACCTCGGCAACCCCGGCTACGACGTCCGCGCGTACGACATCGCCCTGACCTACTCCGGACACAACGACCGGCCGCTGGACGCCGTCACGAAGATCACCGCGCGGGCCACCGCCCGTCTGGAACGCATCAACCTCGACTTCGCGCACGGCACCGTCCGCTCCGTCGAGGTCGACGGCCGCCCCGCGGCCCACGTCACCCGTGGCGAGGACCTGATCGTCACACCCCACCGCACCCTGCGCGCCGGCACCCCGGTGCGCATCGTCGTCCGGCACACCAGCGACCCGCGCCCCCGCAAGGGCGGCAAGGACAAGGAGATCGGCTGGCTGCGTACGAAGGACGGCCTGGTGATGGCCAACCAGGTGGACGCCGCACACCGCGTCTTCCCGGGCAACGACCACCCGTCGGACAAGGCGCTCTACACCTTCCGCGTCACCGCGCCCAGCGGTCTGACGGTCGTCGCCAACGGATCGCGCGTGGCGCGCTATCCGGGTGCTTTGCCGGGCAGGAGCGCGCCTGCGGGTCTCCGGGGCCGGGCAGGGCAGGACGTACGGCAGGGGCGGGCGGCCCCGGCCGCCACCACCTGGGTCTACCGTTCCGCCCACCCCATGGCCACCGAGGTCGCGCAGGTGTCCATCGGGCGCTCCGCCGTCGTCCGGCGTACCGGTCCGCACGGCCTGCCGCTCCGTGACGTCGTGCCCGCCGCCGACCGCAAGCGCCTGGAACCGTGGCTGGCCGAGACGCCCGGCCAGCTGGCCTGGATGGAGAAGCAGGTCGGCCGCTACCCCTTCGAGACGTACGGCGTGCTGCTCGCGCAGGCGGAGACCGGCTTCGAGCTGGAGACCCAGACGCTGTCCCTCTTCGAGGAGCGGCTGTTCGTCACGCGGCAGTACCCCCGCTGGTACATCGAAGCGATCATGGTGCACGAGCTGGCGCACCAGTGGTTCGGCAACAGCGTCTCCCCGCGCATCTGGTCGGACGCCTGGCTCAACGAGTCGCACGCCACCTGGTACGAAGAGCTGTACGCGCACGAGCACGCCAAGATGTCCATGGACGAGCGGACGCGGCGCGCCTACAGCGTCTCCGACCGGATGCGGGCCGAAGGCGGCCCGCCCGGGGCACCGAAGGTCCCCACCCCCGGCAACAAGACCGGCATCTTCCGCCCGGTCATGTACGACGGCAGCGCTCTCGTGCTGTACGCGCTGCGCGCCAAGATCGGACACGCCGCCTTCGACCGGCTGGAGCGCGCCTGGGTGGCCCGGCACCGCGACGGTGTCGCGGGCACCGCCGACTTCGTCGCGCTGGCCTCCCGCGTCGCGGGCCGGGACCTCGGCGGCTTCTTCCGCAGATGGCTGTACGACGCGAAAACGCCGCCGATGCCGGGGCACCCGGACTGGAGGAGCCACTACCGGACCCCGCAGCCACCGGCGCGCAAGCCGGGGGCGAAGCCGGGCGGTGGGCAGTCGGGTGGGAAGCCTGCTGGGAAACCCGCAGGCAAGCCCGCAAGCAAGCCGGCCGGTAACGCCGGTAATGCTGGTGGCCAGTCGGCCGGTAAGCCCGCAGGCAAGCCCGCCAGGGGGCAGGCAGCCGGGAAGCCCGGCGCGAAGCCGGTGAAGACGCGGCCCGCCACGCCGCACGGAAAACCCGGGTGACGGCCCCCGGTGGCCGTGCGACCATCGTCTGGCCGATGACGGGGCCGCCGGGAATCTCCCGGGCGGTCCGGACGTTGTCACGATCGAGTGTCCCGGGGCCGTACGGCTCCGCACGGGACGTCCCAACGACGCAAAGGATCAAATGACCTCCTCTTCTTCCCTTCCACAGGACCGACAGCGCCTCCCCGAGAGCCGCCGGGCCGACGCCCTGATGGAAGAGGACGTCGCCTGGAGTTACGAGATCGACGGGGAGCGTGACGGCGAGCAGTACGACCGCACGGAGCGGGCCGCCCTGCGCCGCGTGGCCGGACTGTCCACCGAGCTCGAAGACGTCACCGAGGTCGAGTACCGCCAGCTGCGCCTGGAGCGCGTGGTGCTGGTCGGCGTCTGGACCACGGGCACGGCGCAGGACGCGGAGAACTCGCTCGCCGAGCTGGCCGCGCTGGCGGAGACCGCCGGCGCGCTCGTGCTCGATGGCGTCGTCCAGCGCCGCGACAAGCCCGACCCGGCCACGTACATCGGCTCCGGCAAGGCCCTGGAGCTCCGCGACATCGTCATGGAGTCCGGCGCCGACACGGTGGTCTGCGACGGTGAGCTGAGCCCCGGCCAGCTGATCCACCTTGAGGACGTCGTCAAGGTCAAGGTCGTCGACCGTACGGCCCTGATCCTCGACATCTTCGCCCAGCACGCCAAGTCCCGGGAGGGCAAGGCGCAGGTCTCGCTGGCGCAGATGCAGTACATGCTGCCGAGGCTGCGCGGCTGGGGTCAGTCGCTGTCCCGGCAGATGGGTGGCGGTGGCTCCGGTTCCGCGGGCGGCGGTATGGCCACGCGTGGTCCCGGTGAGACCAAGATCGAGACGGACCGGCGGCGGATCCGCGAGAAGATGGCGAAGATGCGCCGGGAGATCGCGGAGATGAAGACCGGCCGTGACATCAAGCGGCAGGAGCGCCGCCGTCACAAGGTCCCGTCGGTCGCCATCGCCGGTTACACGAACGCGGGCAAGTCCTCCCTGCTCAACCGCCTCACCGGAGCCGGTGTCCTGGTGGAGAACGCGCTGTTCGCCACCCTGGACCCGACCGTGCGCCGGGCCGAGACGCCCAGCGGGCGGCTCTACACCCTCGCCGACACCGTCGGCTTCGTGCGCCACCTGCCGCACCACCTCGTCGAGGCGTTCCGCTCCACGATGGAGGAGGTCGGCGACTCCGACCTCATCCTCCACGTGGTCGACGGCTCGCACCCGGTGCCGGAGGAGCAGCTGGCCGCCGTGCGCGAGGTGATCCGCGACGTGGGCGCCACCGACGTACCGGAGATCGTCGTCGTCAACAAGGCGGACGCCGCCGACCCGCTGGTCCTCCAGCGGCTGCTGCGTCAGGAGAAGCACGCGCTGCTGGTCTCGGCGCGTACGGGACAGGGCCTCGACGAGCTGCTCGCGCTGCTCGACGAGGAACTGCCGCGGCCGCAGGTCGAGATCGAGGCACTGGTGCCGTACACGCAGGGCGCGCTGGTCTCGCGGGCGCACGCCGAGGGCGAGGTGATCTCCGAGGAGCACGTGGCGGAGGGCACCGTCCTCAAGGCGCGGGTGCACGAAGAACTGGCCGCGGAGTTCCGGCCGTACGTGGCCGCCGCGTGACGATGCGGTCGTAGGCGCCGCAGCTGTAGGCGCCTACGGCAGGCATCGAGGCTGCCCGTAGGCACTGCGAAGGCAGTACGTAGGCAGCACGTAGGCAGTACGAAGGTCTGCTCCCGGAAGTACGAAGGCCCGCCCCCGGATTCCGGGAGCGGGCCTTCGCCGTTGCTTCGTCATGGCCGGGTGCCCGCCGCTCATCGCGGCTGCTTCCCGGCTACTCCTTCGCGGCTACTTCGACGCGAACTTCTTGCTCATCGCGCCGTACATGCTCTTGGCCTCCGGGCCGAGGTGCGGGCCCGCCAGCCAGCCGGCCGGACGCGGGCCGATCGAGGTGTTGGACACCAGCGCGGGCTTGCCGTCCGAGCCCTTGGCGAACCAGGGGCCACCGGAGGAACCGGCGGTCATCAGGCAGCCGATGCGGTACATGGTCGGCTTCTTGGCGTCCAGCGAGAGCCGGCCCGGCCTGTCGGTGCACTGCTGCAGCGTCGCGCCGTCGAACGGCGCCTCGGCCGGGTAGCCCTGAGCGGTCATGCTGGAGATGTCCGGGATCGCCGAGGCGTTGAAGTCCACCGGGAAGGCGCCGCCGGCGACCTCTTCGAGGGACTTGCTGCCCGCGCCCTTCTCCGGCGTCACGTGCATGATCGCGAAGTCGTACGGCGCCATCGGCACGCCGTTGCCCTGCGCGCCGCCCTGGCCGATCCACTGGTTCGAGGTCGACGCGCCGTCGGCCCACCAGACGCCCTTGGGGAACATCTGCTCACGCGAGGCGTTCTCCAGCTGGGCCGCGGACTTGCCGCTGTCGTTGAACGACGGGGCGAAGACCATGTTGCGGTACCAGCCACCGGTCTTGCCGGCGTGCACGCAGTGGCCCGCCGTCCACACCAGGTTGGACTTGCCCGGGTGCGCCGGGTCCTCGACCACCGCGCCGGAGCAGACCGCGTGGCCCTCGGGCGTGTCGAAGAAGATCTTGCCGAGGCCGGGCGCGTTCTGGCCGAACGGCGGCTTGACGGCCTTGGCCTGGACCGGCCGCGGGTCCGGGTCGGTCCGCCCCTGGTCACCGGAGATGTCCTTGGGCGTGGGCTCCTTCGGCGGCTTGGCCTTGCTCGCCCGGTCCGGGTCCCACAGGCCCTTGATGATCGGGTTGATGAACTCACTGGCCTCGCGGAGCCACTTGTCCTTGTCCCAGTTCTTCCACTCGCCGTTCTTCCACTTGTCCAGGTCGACGCCGTGTTCCTTGAGCTTGTCCTGGATGTCCTTGGGGATCGTGAAGCCACCCCCGTCCGCGCTGCCCTGTTCCGCGGACTGGCCGGGCTTGCCGTCCGCCTGGTTGCCCTCGGGACCGCAGCCGGTGGCGGTCAGCGCCACCACGGCGGTGAGGGCGGCCGCGGCCAGGACCGGCCGACGTATGGATCGCATGGGTGAACTCCCCCTGGTCTGTTCAGGTCTGCCGCGGACACGCGTCCGGCCCCGGGCGGCCGTACCGCGCCGTGGGTGGTCCTGCCGGTCTTGCCCCGGACGTGCCCGCATCTGCTGTTTTGTCATGCACCGGGAAGCCGGAGCAGGTCCCCACTATGCCGGTGCCGTTGGGGACGGCGGCGGGCGGGTCCCCGGTTCCGGTTCGGCGCGGATCTCTCCGCGGGAGTGATGCCGGTGGTGCGGGAGGGGCGCGTATGGTGCGGGCGCTCCGGGGTGTTCGGGGGCGTCCCGGGGCGTCTTGAGGCCCCTTCGAGTCGCGCCAGGGTGCGCCGGTGTGTTCCAGGGCGTTCGAGTTGCTCCGGGCTGCTTCGAGTTGTCCCGAGCAGCTCCGAACTGCTCGGAGCTGCTCGGAGCTGCTCCGGTGGGATGTCGCCGGGACGTTCGCCGTGAAACCCGTAAGGCCGGAGGTCAGGCGCGCGGCAAGGATCTTTCGGCAGGCCGTGTTCTCCCGCGGGCGGCGTCGTTGATACGTACGGGGGACGGCTGAGCCGTGTCCGGCGGCAGGGCAGTGGCCCGCTGACCGGGCCCGGCGACCTGCCGACAGCGAACCAGGCCCGGTGCGCGACGGAAGCGGCCCGACAGGGTGCGGACGGCGCGCGGCGGGCCCGCCCGCAGTTCAACAGAAGAGTTCAGCAGCAGGAGGACCGAACCGCCGTGGCCTTGACCCAGCCTCTGCCGATGGCACCCCCTCCCGCCCACGAGGGCATCCTGCGGCGCCAGTCGCTCCGCGAGTCCGCCGCCCGTACGTACGCGCGCTCCCTTCCCATCGTCCCGGTGCGCGCCCGCGGGCTGACCATCGAGGGCGCCGACGGCCGCCGCTACCTGGACTGCCTCTCCGGGGCAGGCACCCTGGCGCTCGGCCACAACCACCCCGTCGTCCTGGAGGCGATCCGCTCCGTCCTGGACTCCGGCGCCCCGCTGCACGTCCTCGACCTGGCCACCCCGGTCAAGGACGCCTTCGTCACCGAACTGTTCGCCACCCTCCCTGCCGAACTGGCCGACCACGGCCGCGTCCAGTTCTGCGGACCGGCCGGCACGGACGCCGTCGAGGCCGCCTTCAAGCTGGTGCGGACCGCGACCGGCCGGGACGGGCTCGCGGCCTTCACCGGCGCGTACCACGGCATGACGGCGGGGGCGCTCGCGGCGTCAGGGGGCGCGCGCGACACCTCCGTGACCCGTCTCCCGTATCCGTACGACTACCGCTGCCCCTTCGGTACGGGCGGTGAGCGCGGCGCCGAACTGGCGGCGCACTGGACCGCGAACGTGCTGGACGACGAGAAGAGCGGGGTGCCCAGGCCCGCCGGAATGATCCTGGAACCGGTCCAGGGTGAAGGCGGGGTGATCCCCGCGCCCGACAGCTGGCTGCGCAGGATGCGCGAGATCACGGCCATGCGCGACATCCCGCTGATCGTGGACGAGGTGCAGACCGGCGTGGGCCGCACCGGCGCGTTCTGGGCCGTCGAACACAGCGGCGTGGTGCCCGACGTCCTCGTGCTGTCCAAGGCCATCGGCGGCAGCCTGCCGCTCGCGGTCATCGTCTACCGAGAAGAACTGGACGCCTGGCGGCCCGGCGCGCACGCCGGCACCTTCCGCGGCAACCAGCTCGCCATGGCGGCCGGCGCGGCCACCCTCGCGTACGTCCGGGAGAACGACCTGGCGCGGCGCGCCGCGGACCTGGGCGCCCGTATGGCGTCCCGGCTCGGCGGGCTCGCCGCCGAGCACGGCTGCATCGGTGACGTACGCGGCCGGGGCCTGATGCTCGGCCTGGAACTGATCGACCCGGACGCCGCCCCCGACCCGGCGGGGGCCCGTCCGGCCGCCCCCGCGCTGGCCGCGTCCGTCCAGCAGGAGTGCCTGGCCAGGGGCCTGATCATCGAACTGGGCGGCCGCCACGGCTCGGTGATCCGACTGCTGCCCCCGCTCACCATCACCGACGAACAGGCGGACGCGGTCCTCGACCGCCTCGCCGACGCGCTGGCGGCCGCGGCGGGACCGGGAGCGAGCAGTGCGGCGGCCGGAAGGCCCACGGTGCCCGGCCGGAGGGCGGGGCAGGGGGAGCGGGAGACGGCGGACGCCGCCCCCGCGCCAGAGGGGCAGAGCCACACGCCGTCCCGGCAGGCGCCGTTCCCCGGGGGGACGCTGTGAGCAGGGGAAACCGGCGCCCGGTACGTCCAAACCGGCGTCCGGTACGTCCAAACCGGCGTCCGGTACGTCCCTGCCGCCTCAAACCTCCCTCGCGGCTCACCGCCCGCCACAGCCTCGCACCTCCCCATGGGCGTACGCCGCCCTGCCGCCACGCGCCCACCCACCGCTGCCGCACGCTCGCCCACCGCTCCACCACCGTCCAGACCGCGCCGACCGCGCCGACCCTGCGAGGCACACCCCGATGAACGAACGCCCCGGCCCCGACGGGACTCCGGCCGACGAGCGACGTCTGCCCCGTGAACCCCTGGCCCGGCTCCGGGAACCCGCCGTACCGCGCCAGAACCGGCGCGCCGGTACGCACGACACCGGCGAGGGCGGTGAACACAGCGGCCACACCGGCTGCGCCGTACGGCTCGGACATCACGAACGGCATGGGATCGATGACTGCCACGGCCTCGGGGCGACCCGGGTCGTCACCGTGTACGCGGACGGTGAGACGGAGACGGAGACGGAGGCTGAAGTCGAGGCGGAGGCCGGGGCGGAGGCGGAGGTCGGGGCATCCGCCACGGAAGGGTGCGCTGTCGAAGAGGACACCGTCACCCATCAGGCCACCGAGCAGAACCCGGCACCGGACCAGGTACCGGACCCGGCTTCGGACCAGGTACCGGACCAGGTACCGGACTCTGTACAAAGCCCCGCCCAGGACCCTGCCCAGGACCCTGCCCAGGACCCCGCCCAGGGCTCCGTCCAGGGCCCCTCACAAGATCCCGTGCAGGACAGGCTGGAGCATCCCGACCCGGCCGTCGCCGCCGACGCGGCCGGTGCCGAGAGTCTGCTCCGCTGCTGGATCCGCGAGAGCGGCACCCCCCGCCCGTCCGGCGACCGGCTGCGCATCCCTCTCGACGCCAGCGCGGCGACCCTGCGTGTCCCCGTCCTGTACTGGTCGGACACCGGCTGGCACCGTTTTGGCGCACCCGTACTGGAAGGCGCCGCCGACGCCGCGCCCCTGGACGCGGTGACCCTTGCCGCCCTGCTGCGCCGCGAGGCCGTACGCGGCACCGCCGCGCTCCCCGCCCCGCACCACCCCACCGTCCCCGGCCACCCCTCCGGCCCGCCGGACAGTGAGAGCGCCGACCTCGTCGGGCGCGTCGCCGACTCCGTACGGCACACCGCGGTCTTCCTCGCCGACCGGCGCGCCACCCCGGCCGACGACCACGGTGGCTCGCGGTTCCTCGCCGCCGAACAAGCCCTCCTCTTCGGCCACCCCATGCACCCGACCCCCAAGAGCCGGGAGGGCCTGACCGCCGCCGAGACCCGCTCCTACTCCCCGGAGCTGCGCGGCGCGTTCCGCCTCCACTGGATGGCCGTACACCCGGACGCGTTCACCGCCGACTCGGCCTGGACCGAGCGCGGCCGGACCGTCCCCGCCGAACAGCTGGCCGCCCGCTTCGCGGAGGAAGCGCCACGAGGGCCCGTCGGCACTTTGCCGTTGCCCATGCACCCGTGGCAGGCCCACCAGCTCGGCCACCGCCCGGACATCGCCGAGCTGTACGAGGCGGGCCGCCTTCACGACCTCGGCCCCGGCGGCCCCGCCTGGCACCCCACCTCCTCCGTACGCACCGTCTTCCGCCCCGGCTGCGACGCCATGCTCAAGCTCTCCCTGGGCCTGCGCATCACCAACTCCCGCCGCGACAACCTCCGCAAGGAACTGGAACGCGGCGTCGAGGTGCACCGGCTGCTCCGTACCGGCCTGGCCGCGCAGTGGCGGGCCGCCTTCCCCGGCTCGCGGGGCTTCGACATCGTCCGCGACCCGGCCTGGTTCGGCGTCACCGGAGCCGACGGCCGACCGGTGCCCGGCCTGGACGTGGTCGTCCGGCACAACCCCTTCGCCGCCACGGACGACGCCGTCTGCATCGCCGCCCTCATCTCGCCCCGCCCCTGGCCAGGCCACACCGGCCTCCGCTCCCGCCTCGCCGACGTCATCGGCAGGCTCACCGCCCGCACCGGGCGGCCCGCGGGCGCCGTCGCCACCGAGTGGTTCCTGCGCTACCTCGAAGCGGTGGTACGGCCCGTCCTCTGGCTCGACGGCACCGCGGGCATCGCCCTCGAAGCCCACCAGCAGAACACGCTCGTCCTGCTGGACCGCGACGGCTGGCCCGTCGGCGGCCGCTACCGGGACAACCAGGGCTACTACTTCCGCGAGTCGCGCCGTACGGAGCTGGAGCGGCGGCTGCCCGGCATCGGCGCCACCAGCGACACCTTCGTCACCGACGAGGTCACCGACGAGCGCTTCGCCTACTACCTCGGCATCAACAACATCCTCGGCCTCATCGGTGCCTTCGGCTCCCAGCGACTGGCTGCCGAGAACGTGCTCCTCGCAGCCTTCCGGCGCTTCCTCGCCGACGCCGCCACCGGGCCCGCGGAACACCGCTCACCGCTGCCCGGCCGACTTCTGGACACCCGCACCCTGCGCTGCAAGGCCAACTTGTTCACCCGGCTGCGCGGCCTCGACGAACTCGTCGGCCCCGTCGACACCCAGTCCGTCTACGTCACCATCCCCAACCCCCTCCACCCCTGACCCGCCGCTCCGGGCAGCGCCCACCCCGACGTCCCCGCCCTGTTCCTGTTCCCCGACGCACTGTTCCCCGGCCCGCTGTCCCCCGATCTGCTGACCCTCGGCCCGCTGGTCTCCGACCTGCTGACCCTCGATCCGCTGTCCTCCGGCCTGCTGACCTCCGGTCTGCTGGTCCTCGACCCGCTGTCCTCCGATTCCCTGCCCGCCCGCCCCGTGACCTCGTGAGGAGGCCCGGAAAGGAGAGAGCGCCACCGTGCCCCCCACCGAATCCGGCATCGACCCCGAATCCGGCATCGACCCAGGATCCGAGGAGACCTTCGGCCACCCCCTCGAAGCCTCTCCGGACAACGCGCTCGACGACACCCTCGACCTGCACCTGCCGCCTGACATCACCGCGCTGTTCAGCGAAGAGCTCCTCTCCGCCACCCCGGCCGACAGCCCGAGCGGCGGAGTCCTGCTGGACCACATCGCCGACTGGGGCCCGGCAGCGACCGTCGCCGGACCGTTCCAGCTCGTACCCGTACGCATCGAGCGCGACCTGCCGCTGGTCTCCGCCTGGATGAACGACCCGGCCGTCGCGGCGTTCTGGGAACTGGCCGGGCCGCAGGAGACCACCGCCGCCCACCTGCGCGCCCAGCTCGACGGCGACGGACGCAGCGTGCCCTGCCTCGGCGTACTGAGCGGTGTCCCCATGAGCTACTGGGAGATCTACCGCGCCGACCTGGACCCGGTCGCCCGGTACTACCCGGCCCGGCCACACGACACGGGACTGCACCTGCTGGTCGGGGGTGTCGCCGACCGCGGCCGCGGCATCGGGACCGCGCTGCTGCGCGCCACCGCCGACCTCGTCCTGGACCACCGCCCGCAGTGCGGCCGGGTCATCGCCGAACCCGACCTGCGCAACATCCCGTCCGTCGCCGCCTTCCTCGGCGCCGGATTCCGCTACGCCGACGAGATCGACCTGCCCGCCAAACGTGCGGCCCTCATGATCCGCGACCGCGTACACCGCCACCTCCTGTGACCGCCCCCACCGCCCGCGCCAGCCGCCGACATCCCCCCGCCGGCAACTCCCGCCCGCCCTTCCCTCACCCCACACCCCCACCCCCTCCCACCCCTAACACCCCACCCGCCCGGCCCACTTCACCTGATCCCACAGCTACACCTGGCACCGGAACACCACCCGCCCCGACCGCGCTGACCGCGCTGACCGCCCCGACCGCGTTGACCGGCCCGACCGCTGTGTCCGGCCCCGCGGCATCACCCCGCCCTTCGGTATCACCTGTCTCCACCGCATCGCTCAGCCCCACCACATCACCTGTCTCCGCCACATCACTCAGCCCCACCGCATCACTCAGCCCCGCCGTATCACCCGGCTCCACCGCGCCATCCGGCTCACCCAACCCGCCTACCGCCCCAGCCCTACCCGCCGCGTGCCGCCAGTCGGCCGCGTGCGGACAGTCGGCCCTTCCCCACGCGCCGACCACGCTCGGACGGTCGGCCCTTTCCCACCTGCCGACCGCGCTCGGACGGTCGGTCCAGTTCCACCCGTCAGCCGCTTTCGGCTGGCCGGTGCCACACCACCTGCCGGTACGGCCGTTCCGTCCCCGCCCGCCGTCCCCCATCTCCCGCATCTCCCGCATCTTCCGCGCCGTCCGCGTTTTCCGCGCCTTCCGCACTGTTCGCGTCTCCACACCTGACCCCATTTCCCCACGCACTGTCCGTGTCGCTCAGGTCTCGTCCCCAGGAGTCCCGCCTTGCGTCCTTCTTCCGAACCTCTCCATAGCCCCGCTTCCGGTGCCGGCGATCCCGGCGGCGACAGCACGGGCCCCCGCAACCGTGGTGCCGACAGTCCTGCCGCCAGCCCCGCTGACAGCGTCCCCGCCCCCGGCAGTCCAGGCGCCGCCCCCGGCAACGACGACGCCGCCGTCCCCGACCACACCTTCACCGCCCCCGGATCCTCCGGCGAGCCCCCCGGCGGTGAGGCAGACAGCCACCGCGCGTGGCAGAGGGCCGCTCGCCGGCTGCTCGCCAAGACCCTGGCGGAGTTCGCGTACGAGGAGGTCATCACCCCCGAACCCGACCCCCACCCCCACACCACCTCCCTCCCCGGCCCTCGCGATGGTCACGGTGACCCCGGCCACCCCCCGGACCGCAACCCTGAATCCACCCCCGGCGCCGCTCCCGAAGCCACCCCCAGGATCACCACCCCCGGAACCGCCACCCCCGCGCCCCCCTCCAACACCACCACCCCCGCCCCCACAGCGACAGCCCCACCAACCACCCCACCAGCCCCACCAGTCACTCCACCAACCACCCCACCAGTCACTCCATCAGCCACCCCACCACCCTCACCAACCACCCCGCACCCCCACACCGCGGACGGCTCCCGCCCCTACCGCCTCCGCCTGACCGAAGACGTCACCTACCGCTTCCGGGCCCGCCGTGGCGCGTACGGGCACTGGTGCGTCGACCCTGACTCCATCACCCCCACGGGCGACCCCCTTCACTTCCTCTTCCACGCCCACGACACGGTCCTGGGCCTGTCCGGTGACACGACCGGCCACCTCATCCGCGAGCTGACGGCCACCCTCGCCGCCGACACCCGCCTCGACGCCACGGCCCTCAGCGCGGCGGAGCTCGCCGACCTCGACTACGCCGCTCTGGAAGGCCACCAGACCGGCCACCCCTGGCTCGTCGCCAACAAGGGACGGCTCGGTTTCTCGGCGTCCGACGCCGCCGTCTGGTCACCCGAGGCCCGCACCCCGCAGCGCCTGCCCTGGATCGCCGCGCACCGTCGGCTGGCCGTCTACCGGGGCGTCCCGGCCCTGGCCACTCCCGATCGTCTCTACGCCGATGAACTCACCCCCGAAACCCGCGCCGCCTTCGCCCGCACCCTCTCCTCGCAGGGCCTCGACCCCGCCGACTACCTCTACCTCCCCGTCCATCCCTGGCAGTGGGACGAGACCGTCGCGCCGCTCTTCGCCCCCCAACTCGCCGACAAATCCATCGTCGCACTCGCCACTGA
The DNA here is from genome assembly GCF_001905005.1 of Streptomyces sp. CB02923. Lineage (GTDB taxonomy): Bacteria > Actinomycetota > Actinomycetes > Streptomycetales > Streptomycetaceae > Streptomyces. The sequence goes on from NZ_LWKZ01000003.1 coordinate 78,542, forward strand.
CAACGACCTGCGACTGCCCCAGCAGTCCATCCGTACCTTCCTCAACATCAGCCGCCCCCGGGCCCGCACGGTCAAGCTGCCGCTCTCCGTCCTCAACACCCTGGTCTGGCGCGGCCTGCCGACCGAACGCACCATCGCCGCCCCCGCCGTCACCGCCTGGGTCCACCGCCTGCGTGACACCGACCCGTACCTGCGGGACGAGACCCGGGTGATCCTGCTCGGCGAAACCGCGTCCGTCACCGTCGAACATCCGCTGTACGACCGGCTGCCCGGCGTCCCGTACCAGTACAAGGAGCTGCTGGGCTGTATCTGGCGCGAGCCGCTCAGCCGCTGCCTGGACCCGGGGGAGCGGGCCCGCACCCTGGCCGCGCTCCTGCAGACCGACCCGCACGGGCGGGCCTTAACTGCCGAGCTGGTGCGCCGCTCCGGCCTGTCGCCCCGCGTCTGGCTGCGGCACCTCTTCGCCGCCCTCCTGCCGCCCCTGCTGCACTTCCTCTACCAGTACGGCACGGTCTTCTCCCCGCACGGCGAGAACGCCATCGTCGTCTTCGACCAGCAGGACGTCCCCACCCGCCTCGCGGTCAAGGACTTCGTCGACGACGTCAACACCAGCGCCGAGCCGCTGCCGGAACACGCCACCATGCCCGCCGACGTCCGCGCGGTGCTGCTCACCGAACCGCCGGACTTCCTCACCCAGTTCATCCATTCAGGTCTGTTCGTCGGGGTCTTCCGCTACCTCGCCCCGCTGTGCGAACAGCAACTGGCGGTGCCGGAGGCCGAGTTCTGGTCCCTCGTACGGGCGGAGATCCTGCGTCACCAGGGACGCTTCCCGCACCTGAAGAAACGCCACGAGACCTTCGACCTGCTCACCCCCCGCATCGCCCGGCTGTGCCTGAACCGCAACCGGCTCCACCTCGACGGATACCGCGACCGCGCCCAGCGCCCGCACGCCGCCGTCCACGGCACCGTGCCCAATCCGCTCCACCACCCGTGACCGAGCAGATTGTCAGTGGGCACGCGTAGGGTGGCAGCGCTATGACGAAGCCCTCCCTCCCCGATCTGCTGCACGCCGCCGTCACCGCTGTCGGCGGCACCGAGCGCCCCGGCCAGATCGCCATGGCCGAAGCCGTCGCCGAAGCGGTCGACGACAGCTCCCACCTGCTCGTACAGGCCGGCACCGGCACCGGAAAGTCGCTCGGCTACCTGGTGCCGGCGCTGGCTCACGGCGACCGTGTGGTGGTGGCCACAGCCACCCTCGCGCTCCAGCGTCAGCTGGTCGAGCGCGACCTGCCGCGCACGGTCGACGCCCTGCACCCGCAGCTGCGGCGCCGCCCGCAGTTCGCCATGCTCAAGGGCCGTTCCAACTACGTGTGCCTGCACCGCCTGCACGAAGGCGTCCCGCAGGAAGAGGAGGAGGGCCTCTTCGACCCCTTCGAGCACGCCACGCCCACCAGCAAGCTGGGCAAGGACCTGCTGCGGCTGCGCGACTGGGCGGACGAGACCGAGACCGGTGACCGCGACGACCTCACCCCCGGCGTCTCCGACCGGGCCTGGGGCCAGGTCTCGGTCTCCTCGCGGGAGTGCCTGGGGGCCTCGAAGTGCGCGTACGGCGCGGAGTGCTTCGCCGAGGCCGCGCGTGAGCGCGCCAAGCTGGCCGACGTGATCGTCACCAACCACGCCCTCCTGGCCATCGACGCCATCGAGGGGGCCCCGGTGCTGCCCCAGCACGACGTACTGATCGTCGACGAGGCCCACGAGCTGGTCTCCCGGGTCACCGGCGTGGCCACCGGGGAGCTCACTCCCGGGCAGGTCAACCGGGCCGTCAAGCGTGCCGCCAAGCTGGTCAACGAGAAGGCCGCCGACCAGCTCCAGACCGCCTCGGAGACCTTCGAGCGGCTGATGGAGCTGGCTCTGCCCGGCCGCCTCGAAGAGATCCCGGAGGACCTCGGCTACTGCCTGATGGCGCTGCGGGACGCGGCCCGTACGGTGATCTCGGCGCTCGGTACGACCCGCGACAAGTCCGTCCAGGACGAGGACGCGGTGCGCAAGCAGGCCATCGCCTCCGTCGAGAGTGTGCATGCCGTCGCCGAGCGCATCGCCAACGGTTCCGAGTACGATGTCGTCTGGTACGAGCGGCACGACCGCTTCGGCGCCTCCCTGCGCGTAGCGCCTCTGTCGGTCTCCGGCTTGCTGCGCGAGAAGCTCTTCACGGACCGTTCCGTCGTGCTCACGTCCGCCACCCTCAAGCTGGGCGGCGACTTCAACGGCGTCGGCGCGTCCCTGGGGCTCGCCCCGGAGGGCACGGAGGGCGAGGACGTCCCGCAGTGGAAGGGCCTGGACGTCGGCTCGCCGTTCGACTACAGCAAGCAGGGCATCCTGTACGTCGCCAAGCACCTGGCCCAGCCGGGCCGCGAGGGCAGCCGTACGGACATGCTCGACGAGCTGGCCGAGCTGATCGAGGCCGCCGGTGGCCGGACCCTCGGCCTGTTCTCCTCCATGCGCGCCGCCCAGGCCGCGGCCGAGGCGCTGCGCGGCCGGCTGGACGTGCCGATCCTCCTCCAGGGCGAGGAGACCCTCGGCGAGCTGATCCGCACCTTCGCCGCGGACGCCCGTACGTGCTTGTTCGGCACGCTCTCCCTGTGGCAGGGCGTCGACGTGCCGGGCCCGAACTGTCAGCTGGTGATCATGGACCGGGTGCCGTTCCCGCGCCCCGACGACCCCCTGATGAGCGCCCGGCAGAAGGCCGTGGAGGAGGCCGGCGGCAACGGCTTCATGGCGGTCGCGGCGACGCACGCCGCCCTCCTCATGGCCCAGGGAGCGGGCCGCCTCGTGCGCGCAACGGGCGACCGCGGCGTCGTCGCCGTACTGGACCCCCGGGTCGAGCGCGCCCGCTACGGCTCGTTTCTGCGCAAGTCCATGCCCGAGTTCTGGTACACGACCGACCGCAACCAGGTACGCCGCTCCCTGGCCGCCATCGACGCCGCGGCCAAGGCGGCGGAGCAGGCGTAGTTTCCTGCCAGGGGGCCGGTAGAGCGGTGACGGTGCGCGGCCCCTCCGCCCCCGGAGGCACGGCACGGCCCCCACAAAAACTCCAAGCCCCGGGACCGGCGCAGTGGTCCCGGGGCTCGGTCGAGGGGTGGGTCAGACCCGCCGCAGCACCGCCACGACCTTGCCGAGGATGGTGGCCTCGTCGCCGGGGATGGGCTGGTACGCGGAGTTGTGCGGGAGCAGCCACACATGGCCGTCCTCGCGCTTGAAGCGCTTGACCGTGGCCTCGCCGTCGAGCATGGCCGCGACGATGTCGCCGTTCTCCGCGACGGGCTGGCGGCGCACCGTGACCCAGTCGCCGTCGCAGATCGCGGCCTCGACCATCGAGTCACCGACGACCTTCAGCACGAACAGCTCGCCGTCACCGACCAGCTGCCGGGGCAGCGGGAAGACGTCCTCGACGGACTCCTCGGCGAGGATGGGCCCGCCGGCGGCGATCCGGCCGACGAGCGGGACGTAGGACGCGGCGGGCTTGCCCGTCGTGTCGGTGGGCGCGCTGCTCGGCTGGTCGGAGCCGCGGACCTCGTACGCCCTGGGGCGGTGCGGGTCGCGGCGCAGGAAACCCTTGCGCTCCAGAGCCATGAGCTGGTGGGCGACGGACGAGGTGCTGGACAGCCCGACCGCCTGGCCGATCTCGCGCATGGACGGCGGGTAGCCGCGGCGCTGGACGGAATCCCGGATGACCTCGATGACCCTGCGCTGCCGGTCGGTGAGTCCCGAACTGTCGGCGCGGATGCCTGGAGGACGGCCGGGCAGTGAGCGGGCTGGCTTTTGACCCTCGGGGGTCATTGCGTCGTCCATCGGCGGTTTCCGGGTCGGATCGAATCGGCTCTGGGAGTGGCTCTGGGCGGTGATGGTGGCGCTGTCTGCGGTGGTGGTCACGTCGGCCCCTCTCGGAATGTGCTCCCTAGTTAGCCAACGGTAGTTGCTTTCGAAAGGTTGCGCCAAACACACGTTCGAGTGAAAATTTCCGGATTAGCTGACCTGATCACGAGCTTAGGTGTATAGCCGAAAGGCAATTCGGGTCATTGCGGTACTCTTCGGCCCGAGCCGATGGCTAGGGGCGCGCATCGTCCAGCCGGGTACGGCCCGACCGCCGCGACGTGTCCGATTCTGTCATCCCCGCCCCGCCGGAGCCGCCCCCGGGTCCTGTCCCGTACCCTCGTCGACGGCCCTGTGAACGGCCGCCGACGGCCCGCCCCGCCGCGACACGCTGGGGGTGCGGATGACCTCCCGACACCACATCTAGTGCTTTGATGACTACAGCTGCCTACAAGTTGTGGTGCCGGTGTCTCTCGGGGCGCGGGGGATCGCCTATGCTTGGGATCGCTCCGAGGGGCCCGTGAGGGTGGCCCGGAGGTCATCAGCCGTACGCCGGGACCGTGGGCGTACGACCGTAATTTTCGAGGGTGAGGAGGGTGAATTCATGCATTGCCCCTTCTGCAGGCACCCCGACAGCCGGGTGGTCGACAGCCGCACCACCGATGACGGCACCTCGATCCGCCGGCGCCGCCAGTGCCCGGACTGCTCCCGCCGCTTCACGACCATCGAGACGGCGTCACTGATGGTGATCAAGCGGAGCGGGGTCACCGAGCCCTTCAGCCGTAACAAGGTCATCGCCGGCGTGCGCAAGGCGTGCCAGGGCCGGCCGGTCACCGAGGACGCCCTCGCCAAGCTGGGGCAACGGGTGGAGGAAGCCGTGCGCGCCACCGGCAGCGCCGAGCTGTCCACCCACGACGTCGGGCTGGCCATACTGGGCCCGCTGCAGGAACTCGACCTCGTCGCGTACCTGCGCTTCGCGAGCGTGTACCGGGCCTTCGACTCGCTGGAAGACTTCGAGGCGGCCATCGCCGAGCTGCGGGAGCAGAGCGAGCAGGGCCCGCCCGCGCGGGAGTGCGGGTGCGAAGGGGGTGCCGGACACCCGGCGGTCCCGGTGCCCGCCACCGCTGCCGACTGAGATCGGCACATCACAGACCTGACCAGGGCAAAAGAAGGCGCCCTGGTGCCAGACAGACACACACCGTGCCACGGGAAGAAGTGCGCACATATGGGCGTTTGCCCGTACAGGGAGGCGGAATGACAGAGACGACGAGCGGCCCGGCACGAGGCTCCCGCGCCAAGGGCAGCAAGGCGAGCAAGGGTCTGCGTATCGAGCGCATCCACACCACTCCCGGCGTGCATCCGTACGACGAGGTGGCGTGGGAGCGCCGTGACGTCGTCATGACCAACTGGCGCGACGGCTCGATCAACTTCGAGCAGCGTGGCGTCGAGTTCCCCGAGTTCTGGTCGGTGAACGCGGTCAACATCGTCACGAGCAAGTACTTCCGCGGCGCGGTGGGCTCCGACACCCGGGAATCGAGCCTCAAGCAGCTCATCGACCGGGTCGTCAAGACGTACACGAAGGCCGGCGAGGACAACGGCTACTTCGCCTCCCCGGCGGACGTCGAGATCTTCGAGCACGAGCTGGCGTACGCGCTGCTCCACCAGGTCTTCAGCTTCAACTCCCCGGTGTGGTTCAACGTCGGCACGAAGCAGCCGCAGCAGGTCAGCGCGTGCTTCATCCTCTCCGTCGACGACTCCATGGACTCGATCCTGGACTGGTACAAGGAAGAGGGGATGATCTTCAAGGGCGGCTCCGGTGCCGGCCTGAACCTCTCCCGTATCCGCTCCTCCAAGGAGCTCCTGTCCTCCGGCGGCAACGCCTCCGGCCCGGTCTCCTTCATGCGCGGCGCCGACGCGTCCGCCGGAACGATCAAGTCGGGCGGCGCCACCCGCCGCGCCGCCAAGATGGTCGTCCTGGACGTGGACCACCCGGACGTCGAGGCCTTCATCGACACCAAGGTGAAGGAGGAGGAGAAGGTCCGCGCCCTGCGCGACGCGGGCTTCGACATGGACCTGGGCGGCGACGACATCACGTCCGTCCAGTACCAGAACGCCAACAACTCGGTCCGCGTGAACGACGAGTTCATGAAGGCCGTCGAGACCGGCTCGAAGTTCGGCCTGCGCGGCCGGATGAACGGCGAGGTCATCGAGGAGGTCGACGCCAAGGGCCTGTTCCGCAAGATGGCGGAGGCAGCCTGGGCGTGCGCCGACCCCGGCATCCAGTACGACGACACCATCAACCACTGGCACACCTCGCCGGAGTCGGGCCGGATCACCGCCTCGAACCCGTGCAGCGAGTACATGCACCTGGACAACTCCTCGTGCAACCTGGCCTCGCTGAACCTGATGAAGTTCCTGCGCGACGACGACAAGGGCAACCAGTCGTTCGACGCCGAGCGCTTCGCGAAGGTCGTCGAGCTGGTCATCACCGCGATGGACATCTCCATCTGCTTCGCGGACTTCCCCACCGAGAAGATCGGTGAGACCACCCGCGCCTTCCGCCAGCTGGGCATCGGCTACGCCAACCTCGGCGCCCTGCTGATGGCCACCGGTCACGCGTACGACTCGGACGGCGGCCGCGCCCTCGCCGGTGCCATCACCTCGCTGATGACCGGCACGTCCTACAAGCGCTCCGCCGAGCTGGCCGCGGTCGTCGGCCCGTACGACGGCTACGCCCGCAACGCCGACGCCCACAAGCGCGTCATGAAGCAGCACTCGGACGCCAACGGCGTCGCCAAGCGCATGGACGACCTGGACACCCCCGTCTGGGCCGCGGCCACCGAGGCGTGGCAGGACGTCATCCGCCTCGGCGACAAGAACGGCTTCCGCAACGCGCAGGCGTCGGTGCTCGCGCCGACCGGCACCATCGGCCTGATGATGGACTGCGACACCACGGGCGTCGAGCCGGACCTGGCGCTGGTCAAGTTCAAGAAGCTGGTCGGCGGCGGCTCCATGCAGATCGTGAACAACACGGTCCCCAAGGCGCTCAAGCGGCTCGGCTACCAGCCGGAGCAGGTCGAGGCGATCGTCGCCCACATCGCCGACAACGGCAACGTGATCGACGCCCCCGGCCTGGACCCCGCCCACTACGAGGTCTTCGACTGCGCCATGGGCGAGCGCTCCATCTCGGCCATGGGCCACGTACGGATGATGGCGGCGGCCCAGCCGTTCCTGTCCGGCGCGATCTCCAAGACCGTCAACCTGCCCGAGACGGCCACCGTCGAGGAGGTCGAGGAGGTCTACTTCGAGGGCTGGAAGCTCGGCCTGAAGGCCCTGGCGATCTACCGCGACAACTGCAAGGTCGGCCAGCCGCTCTCCGCCAAGAAGAAGGAGGCGGTGAAGAAGGCCGAGGACAAGCCGGCCGAGAAGGTCGTCGAGTACCGTCCGGTCCGCAAGCGCCTGCCCAAGGGCCGTCCCGGCATCACCACCTCCTTCACGGTCGGTGGCGCCGAGGGCTACATGACCGCCAATTCCTACCCGGACGACGGTCTGGGCGAGGTCTTCCTGAAGATGTCCAAGCAGGGCTCGACCCTCGCGGGCATGATGGACGCCTTCTCCATCGCCGTCTCGGTGGGTCTCCAGTACGGCGTGCCGCTGGAGACGTACGTCTCGAAGTTCACCAACATGCGCTTCGAGCCGGCCGGCATGACGGACGACCCGGACGTGCGGATGGCGCAGTCGATCGTCGACTACATCTTCCGCCGTCTCGCGCTGGACTTCCTGCCCTTCGAGACCCGCTCCGCGCTCGGCATCCACTCCGTCGAGGAGCGCCAGCGCCACCTCGACACCGGTTCGTACGAGCCGGCCGAGGACGAGGAGCTGGGCATCGACAGCCTGGCCCGGTCGGCGCCGAGCCGTCCGGAGCCGGCGCCCACCTCGACGGCCGCGGTCGTCGAGGAGAGCGCGGCCCCGGCCCCCAAGCAGGCGCACACCAACGCGGAACTGGTGGAGATGCAGCTCGGCATCAACGCCGACGCTCCGCTGTGCTTCTCCTGCGGCACGAAGATGCAGCGCGCGGGCAGCTGCTACCTGTGCGAGGGCTGCGGCTCGACCAGCGGGTGCAGCTGATCGGACACCCGTGAGGTGAATGATTGACCAGGGTGGGGAACCGGAATTCCGGTTCCCCACCCTGCGTTCGTGTGCGGGGCCGATCGGCCGGCCCGGCGGAATGCGGGGCGGTACGGAATTGTCCGACGACGTGGTGCCCGCCGCGTCAGTGTGGGGTGTTTCTTCAGTCACCCATGACGGTGACGAAGGTTTCCGGGTCGGTGTCGAAGCCCCGTACGGACGAATGGAACTGCCATTCACCGGACTCGTCCCGGTCGAATTCCGCTATCACCGCAGCGGAGGCTCCGGCGACCGACGAGAAGTCGTCCGCGGCCAATTCGTCATAACCCTCGCTCACGCGGACCGCGGTGTTGTCGATGTCCGCGAACGTCTTGCGTCCGCCGCGCTGCTGAATGGCCACGCCGACGACCACCCGTGCGTACGTGTCCGCCAGCCGGTTCAGCTCCAGCACCATGGCCTCGTCGGTGCCCAGGCCCAGCCCGGTGCGGCTGTCCCGGCTGAGGATGATGGTGCCGTCGGGGGAACGGCTGTCGAAGTGCACGAGGTAGGCGGGCGCGCCCCGCGGGTCGTCCTTCGTGTAGGTCGCGGCGATGAGGTCCAGGTCATGGGCCGGAGTGCCCGCGGGGCTGGGCTCCCACTTGAGGGTCACTTCGACTTTGCCGATCCCTTTGTTGAGGCTGCTCACAGAGATCCCTTCCGGTGTTGCAACTCCCGGGCTGTGCAGGGCGGTCCACCATGGTGTCACGCTCCGCAGGCCCTGCCCCGGCGGTCGGGGCGACGCCGTCCGGTCGGCAGGACTGGTACGCGTACTGCTACTCCGACGTTTTCAGTAGGACTGAAGTTCCACCAGTGCCCCGTTCGGGGGTCGCTGATGGGTGGTGCGGAGGTCGCTTCCCCGGTCGGAACGATTCTGTTGTCGCCTCGCGATGTCGGCGCCGTGGGCGGTGAGTTGACGGGCTTCGCCCCCGGGGGGCGATCAGGTGGCCGGATCGCTCCAGAGGCGCGCCAAGTGGCTGTCCAGGGCGTCGAGTGCCGTGTCCGGGGTGAGGTGGCCGATCAGGACGTGGGTGGTCAGGCCGTCGGTGAGGGCGAGCAGGGTGCGTGCCTCGCGCTCCGCGTCGGATGTCGTGGTGGCTTCCGTGATGAGGCGGGTGAAGAGGCCGTGCAGGTCGGCGTAGTTGGTGCGCAGGATCTCGGCGAGTGACGGGCTGACCGCGGCCTGGGCGACGAAGACGAGCCAGACGCGTGCCTCGGCCCGGTGCCCGGGGCGCAGCAGGGAGATCTCGGTGGTCGCGTGTCCGAGTGCGGTGCGGGCCGACTGCGCGGGGGACTCGGTGAGCCGTGCCGCCACCCGTGCGGAGATCCGTGCGCCGATGTGGCCGAGCGCGAAGACCAGCATCTCCTCCTTGGTGCGGAAGCAGCGCTGGACCGCCCCCATGGACACGTCGGCGCGTGCCGCGACGTCCCGCAAGGTGACGCCCTCCAGGCCGTGCTCGTCGGCGAGGCGGCAGACGGCCTCGGCGATCTGCCGGCGGCGGCTCTCGTGGTCCACCTGCTTGGGCATGGGGCGCTCCCGGTATGGCGATGCGTGCGTATCGATGACAAGAGTACGATGTGATGCACTTGCATCGGAACGTGTGGGTGATGGGCTGAGCCCATCGCGGGACATTCGAGGGCGAAGGGGTGCGAAATGGGAGCGCAGCGGGCGCTGTGGGAGTTGTCGGCCGGAGAGCAGGCGGCTGCCGTACGGAGCGGAGAGGTGACCGCCGTCGAGGTGGTCGAGTGCCACGTGGAACGGATCTCCGAGGTCAATCCCGTCGTCAACGCCGTCACACAGCTCCTCGCCGACCGGGCGCGTTCGGGCGCGGCCGCGGTGGACCGGCGGATCGCCGCGGGGGAGGACCCGGGCCCGCTCGCCGGGGTGCCCTTCACGGTCAAGGAGACCACCGCCATCGAGGGCGTGCCGACGACATACGGCGCGGAACGCTTCCGTCACCATGTCGCGCACTCCGATGCGCCCCCGGTGGCACGGCTGCGCGCCGCAGGCGCCGTACCGATCGGGCACAGCAACATGCCCACACTCGTCCTCGCGGGCGTCCACACTCGCAGCGAGCTGTACGGGGACACCGCCAACCCCTGGGCCCCGGACGTGACGCCGGGCGGGAGCAGCGGCGGCGACGGTGCGGCGGTGGCCACCGGCATGGCCGCTATGGGGCTCGGCAACGACTCCGGCGGATCGGTGCGCATACCGGCCTCCTTCTGTGGCGTCGCGGGCCTGAAGCCCACATACGGGCGCTTCCCTGCCGACCACCGCCTCGGCGCGGAGGACCCGGCGCTGGCCACGCAGGTGCTGGTGGTCGACGGGCCGGTGGCCCGTACGGTGGGCGATCTGCGGCTGGCCTACGAGGCGCTCGCCGGCCCGGACCCACGGGATCCGCGAGTGGTGCCGGCGCCTCTCTACGGTGCGCCGGTCCCGCGGCCGGTGAAGGTCGCGATGGTCACCGACCCCGGCGGCAAAGGTGTGCACCCCTCGGTGCGCAAGGCCGTCGAGCACGCGGCGGACGCGCTGCGCGACGCAGGTTACGAGGTGTGCGAGGTCCCGGACGTACCGCGTCTGGACGAGGCGCTGGAGGTGTACGGCCGTATGACGCTGGCCGAATTCGCCCCCACCTGGCCCGTGATGCGGAACCTTTTGGGGAAGGAAGGGCATCGCTATATCGAGATGTCGATGGCGGCGCAGGACGCCGTACCGATGGACGTCCCGGAATGCCTGCGTTTGACCGGCGCGCGACTCGGCATCCAGCGGGCATGGGCCGAATTTCTGGACACGTACCCGCTGTTGCTGGGCCCCGTCTTCACCGAGCCGCCATTCGAACCGGGGCTGGAGGTACGTGACCAGGAAGGGCACGCGCGTGTCCAACGGGCGATGCGCCTGTGTACGGCCACCAGCTTCGTGGGCGTACCGGCGGTGGCCGTGCCGACCGGGGTGGTGGAGGGGCTCCCGTACGGCGTGCAGCTCGTCGGCCGCGCCTACCGCGAGGACCTGTGCCTGGCCGCGGCCGAGGCCGTGGAGCGGCGGCTCGGGGTGATCACTCCCATCGACCCGCGATCGTAGGGGAGTTCGGTGTGGTGGGAGCGTGACACGCGGTGATGCCGGGCCCCGTCGGGCCGTACGATGGCGCGGTGCTGGTCAAGTGGATTAGATGCACGGTCGTGGACCGCCGGGGGTTCGAGAGAGGGCAGCGGAAATGGGCGGGGCTGCTCGGCGAACCGGGCTTCCGGGGGCAGGGCGGCGGATGGAGCCGGACGCGGCCGTCGGTCGCGCACCTGGTCGCCTTCTGGGAGAGCCGGGCGTTCTACGACTCCTTCATGGCGCGCTCGCACGACCGGCTGGCAGCGGCCCAGGTGGGTACGTTCAAGGACTCCCGGGTGCGTCTGTTCGAGTATGAATTCGACGTGAAGGTGGGCTTCCGGCCCGTATTCGCGGACGCCGACGTGCTGCGGATAGCCCATTGTCAGGTACGTGCCGACCGGGTCGAGCACTTCATGCTGATGCAGGAGAAGGTGTGGAATCCGGCCATGGCCGGCTCCCCGGGGATGCTGCGCGGGCTGATGGGGCGCGCTCCGGGGGAGGAGTTCCTGATCCTGTCGATGTGGGAGTCGGCGGCCGAGCGGGGGAAGTACCGGCCGGAGCGGGTGGAGCGGCTCGGCCTCCGCGCGCAGACGGAGGCCGATGTGCGGGCCGTGACGGGCGATGTGGCCGATCTTGAACCGTCGTGGACGGTGTGACGGGGGTCTGCCCCGGTGGTGCGGACACCCCGGTCCACGGCTATGTGGCCGTGCCGGTTTCCGCTTCCCCGTGCGCGGCCACACCGGTACTTGACGAGGCGGTGACCTCGGCATTCGACGGGGTGAACGCTCCGGCGCGCGCGGCTGCCAGGGTCGCTGCGACGGCCTGGTCCGCTGTGTGTCCGTCGATGGGTTCACGGGTGATGAAGAGCCGGAAGAAGAGCGGTGCGCACGCGGCGCGCGAGAGCGCTCCGGCGTCGATGCCGTCCTCCCGGGCTGCCGGGAGTTCGCCGCGTTCGACCGCGCGCTGCACCATGGGCGCGCAGCGCTTGAAGCGCTCGCCGTAGTAGGCGCTCAGCGCGTCGGCTGCCCGGCGTGACTGGAAGGCGGCCGCGATGAGCGCGGAGCCGGAAGCTGCCGTGGCCGGGTCGGCGAACGACTCCACCACCTCGCTGGTGAGCGCGCGCAGATCGCCCTCCAGGGACCCCGTGTCGGGTGGCGTCCAGCTGTCTTCGCCGGCCAGGTCGAGGGTGTCGGCCAGCAGCCCTTCGAGGTTGCCCCAGCGGCGGTAGAGCGTCGTCTTGTGCACGCCCGAATGCTCGGCGATGTACTCCACGGTCAGGCCGGGATAGCCGTGTTCGACCAGGCCGGCCAGCACGGCGTCGCGGACGGCGACCCGGGTGCGGGCGGTGCGCCCGCCCGGGCGGCGGGTGCCGGGGCTCGGGGTCGGGGAATCCGGATCCACAGACAACTGCTACTCCTGTTGCATTAGCGCGGTGGCGTGTGTCATCATCGTCGTAACGCAACAAGGGTAGCGTTTGAATGCGTGGTGCGGTGCCGCACCGGCGAGTCAGGGGGACCGCATGACCACTCAGATCTCATTGCACGACGTGTCGAAGTCCTACGGCGACCGGCTTCTGCTGGACGGCATCTCCTTGTCCGTGCGCCCCGGCGACCGGGTCGGCATCGTCGGGGAGAACGGCGCTGGCAAGTCGACTCTGCTCCGCATCGTGGCGGGCCGGGAGCAGCCGGACGAGGGGCGCGCCGTGCTGACCGCCGATGGCGGCGTCGGGTATCTCGGCCAGGTCCCCGACCTGCCGGGCGACTGCACGGTCGAGCAGGCGGTGGACGCGGCCCTGGCCGAGTTGCGTGATATGGAACACCGACTGCGCGCGCTGGAGGCGCGCCTCGGCGCCGGGAGACCGGAGGACATGGAGGAGTACGGCCGGCTGCTCGGCGTCTTCGAGCTGCGCGGCGGGTACGAGGCCGATGCCCGGGTGGACAAGGCGCTGTACGGCATCGGGCTGGGAGATATCGAGCGGGACCGGCGGTTCGGCAGCCTCTCCGGCGGGGAGCAGGCCCGGCTGGGAATCGCCTGCCTGATCGCCGCGTCGCCCGAGGTAATGCTGCTCGACGAGCCGACCAACCACCTGGACGCGGAGGCGCTGGACTGGCTGGAAGGTGCGCTGACGGCCCACCGTGGCACGGTCGTCGCGGTTTCGCACGACCGCCTCTTCCTGCAGCGCGTGGCCGGCGTGATCGTCGAGGTTGACGCAGGCCGCAGGACCGTGGCCCGGTACGGCGGCGGATACGGCACCTATATCGCCGCCAAGGCCGCGGCCCGCCGTCGCTGGGAGCAGGAGTACGAGCAGTGGTGTGCCGAGACCGCGCGGCTGGCGGAGTTCGCGGCCGGCGCCGCCCACGACGTCGCCCAGGGGCGGGCGATCAAGGACAACAACAAGATGGCGTACGACCGCGCCGGCGGCCGGGTCCAGGCGTCGGTGGCCGGCCGGGTGCGCAACGCCCAGGAAAGACTCCGCCGACTGCACGCGGCCCCGGTGCCCCGGCCTCCTGAGCCGCTCCGCTTCCACTCCGGACCGGCCACCGGGGACGCCGAGGGCGTGCTCGTCGAATTGGACGGCGTGCGGGTGGGCGACCGGCTGGCTGTGGACGCGCTGGCCGTCGCCGCAGGGGAGCGGCTGCTGATCCACGGAGCCAACGGGGCGGGGAAGAGCACGCTCCTCCGGGTACTGGCGGGCGTGCAGCAGCCCGACGCGGGCACCGTCGCGCGGCGGGGCCGCATCGGCTACCTGGCCCAGGAGATACCGGTGACCCGGCCGCAGGAGCGACTGCTGTCGGCCTTCGGCCGCGGCCTCTCCGGAGACCCGGAGGAGCTCGCCGAACTTCTGCTGTCGTTCGGATTGTTCCGGGAGAGCGACTTCCAGGTGCCGGTGGGGGCCCTCTCGGCGGGGCAGCGGCGCCGGCTGGCCCTGGCCCGCCTGCTGGCCCGTCCCGCCGACCTCCTGCTTCTGGACGAACCGACCAACCATCTGGCGCTCGACCTCGTGGAAGAACTGGACGCGGCGCTCGCCGCCTGGCCGGGCGCCCTGGTCGTCGTCTCGCACGACCGGCTGCTCAGCCGCCGTTTCGACGGCCGGCGGTGCGAGATACGGGCCGGGCGGCCGATGTGCGACATCCGGTGACCGAAGAGGAGGACGAGGCGGGCGGACGGGGGTGGTGTGGGTGTGCCGATGGGGCGGGGTACCCGGGCATTGAGGCATGTACAGAGCAACCGTTTTAGGGTGGCGGCATGGCACGGCCCCGACGCATCGTCCTCATTCGCCACGGAGAATCGGAGGGGAACACCGACGACACGGTCTACGAACGGGAGCCCGACCACGCGCTGAGCCTCACGAAGGACGGGCTGCGGCAGGCCGAGGGGGCCGGCGGCTCACTGCGTGCGATGTTCGGCGACGAGGGGATCTCCGCGTACGTGTCGCCGTACCGCCGCACGCACCAGACCTTCCAGGCGCTCGGCCTGGACATGGACCGGGTCCGGGTCCGCGAGGAGCCGCGGCTTCGCGAGCAGGACTGGGGGAACTGGCAGGACCGGGAGGACGTACGGCTGCAGAAGGTCTACCGCGACGCCTACGGCCACTTCTTCTACCGCTTCGCACAGGGCGAGTCCGGCGCCGATGTGTACGACCGCGTCGGCGCTTTCCTGGAGAGCCTGTGGCGCAGCTTCGAGAGCCCGGACCACCCGCCCAACGTCCTGATCGTCACGCACGGCCTGACCATGCGGCTCTTCTGCATGCGGTGGTTCCACTGGACCGTGGCGGAGTTCGAGTCCCTGTCCAATCCGGGGAACGCGGAGTGGCGCTCGCTGCTCCTGGGCCAGGACGGCCGGTACACGCTGGACCGGCCGTTCGAGCGCTGGTGTGAACCGGAGTCGTACGGCATCACCGGTTAGAGTGCACACCGATGAGCGCCGACCACCGTGACGCAGACCGCTTCGAGCGGGCCCTCAGGAGCCTGCGCGGACTTTCCCTGGGCGATGCCCTCGGCTCCCAGTTCTTCGTTCCCGCCAACTACCCCGCCCTCAAGCGCCGTGAGCTGCCCTCGTCGCCGTGGCAGTGGACCGACGACACGGAGATGGCCTGTTCGGTCGTCGCCGTGCTCGCGGAGCACGGTCGCATCGACCAGGACGTACTCGCCCGCTCCTTCGCCGACCGCCACGACTTCGACCGCGGCTACGGCCCGGCCGTCAACCGCATGCTCCGGCTGATCCGGGAGGGCGGCGACTGGCGCGAGCTGGCCTCCGCGCTCTTCAACGGGCAGGGCTCCTGGGGCAACGGCGCGGCCATGCGCATCGCTCCGCTCGGCGCCTGGTACGCGGACGACCCCGAGCAGGCGACGCACCAGGCCGAGATCTCGGCCTACACCACCCATCAGCACCGGGAAGCGGTGGTCGGGGCGATGGCGGTGGCCGCCGCGGCCGCGCTGGCCGCTGCCCCGGACCGTACGACCGGTCCCGAGGCGCTGCTGGACGACGTGCTGGAGCTGATCCCGCGCAGCGCCGTGCAGGCCGGTCTGCGGCGTGCCCGGGACATGCTCGACTACGGCGACGCCGGCACGGTCGCCGCGGTGCTGGGCTGTGGGCGACGGACCAGTGCCCACGACACGGTCCCGTTCACGCTGTGGGCCGCCGCACGCCACCTCGGCGACTTCAAGCAGGCCTTCTGGGCCACGGCTCAGGCGGGCGGGGACGTGGACACGACCTGCGCCGTCGTCGGGGGGATCGTCGCGGCCGGCGGCGCCACACCGCCCCAGGACTGGCTGGACCGCACGGAACCGCTTCCGGGCTGGGTGCCGGGGCTCTCGGGCTGAAGGGCGGCCGGGGTGAGCGGCGGTCGAGGCGAGCGGCGGTCGAGGCGAGCGGCGGTCGGGGTGGCGCTCGAAGTCGGTGGTCAGAGGCGGCTGTCAGGGGCGGCGCTCAGGGACGCTGGTCGGGGGCCAAGAGCTGTCTCCGAGCGCGTAGTTGATCTACGTCCGGGGCAGGGCTTCCGGCTACCGGTCCGGCTGTTGGTCCGGCTGTCGGTCGGGGCTGTCGGTCCGTGGATTGCCAGAGTCGCCCGCCCAAGATCGTTATGGGCCCGGCTGTTCCCGCGGTCCGTCCCGCACACCCCCTGGCGGCGTCCGAAGCGCCCCGAGGCCGGAGCTTCTCCGCCGGGCTGCGCGGTCCCGGCGGCGCGGGATCGTAAACCTGCTGATCAGCCACCCCGCCACCGTTGTCAGGGGCGCGGGCGGTGACCGGCGCAGGGGGCCGCCGCGGTCAAGTGGCACCCGGTGCGCACGGCCGCCGCGATTAGGCGTACGCTTGCTGGCGCCATGCCGTACGAGCCCCCAACCCACACCGTCGAGCGATCGATTCGCGCCACCACAGGCGCCAAGATCATCGCTGGGGTGGACGAAGTCGGACGCGGCGCCTGGGCCGGCCCGGTCAGCGTCTGCGCAGCCGTCACCGGACTGCGCCGCCCGCCGGACGGACTCACCGATTCCAAGCTGCTGACACCCAAGCGACGCACCGAACTCGCGAAAGTGCTCGACGGCTGGGTCACGGCGCACGCCCTGGGGCACGCCTCTCCGGAGGAGATCGACGAACTGGGCATGACCGCGGCGCTGCGGCTCGCGGCCGTGCGGGCCCTGGAGGCGCTGCCGGTCCGGCCGGACGCGGTCATCCTCGACGGCAAGCACGACTATCTCGGCGGCCCCTGGAAGGTCCGTACGGTCATCAAGGGCGACCAGTCCTGCATCGCGGTGGCCGCGGCCTCCGTGCTCGCCAAGGTCCGCCGCGACGCCATGATGGGTGAACTGGTGGGCGTGCACGCCGACTTCGCCTTCGCGGAGAACGCCGGCTACCCGTCTCCCGTGCACCGTGCGGCCCTGGAGGAATACGGGCCCACGGCGTACCACCGGGTGTCGTGGTCCTACATGGACGCCCTGCCCCGCTGGCGTCACCTGAAGAAGGTGCGCAGCACCCCCGAAGCAGCCGCTCTGGAGGCCGGTGGCCAACTCGGCTTCGACTTCTGAGCGGTGCGGGCATCAATTCGGTACCCGATGACGTGTCCCGCACCTACGTTTGATAGACATCCATTTATGCCTCTCATCCCCGAGGAGCCTCAGATTCACGAGAGTGTCCCGGGTCCCCGCGCAACTCCGGCCGCCGGCCGCACCGCGTCGACCCCCCGTCCCGTTCCTGGTCCCGGTCCCCGCCCCGCGCCTCCGCGCGGTGCCCCCGCGGCCAGCGTCCGCCCCGGCAAGCCCGGACCCGCCACGCCGTCCCGCGGGCCGGCCGGCGTCCCTCCGGCGCAGCGCCCGGGCCCCCAGCAGCCCACTGCGACCGCCGGTGCCGCTGGCGCCGCTTCCGGAGCGCAGATCCAGCTGATCCCGGCCCCGCAGTCCGGCGCGCTCGACGCCGCCGAGGAGGCCGTCGACCTGCTTCTGGACTCCGGACGCGCGCCGAACGACATCCTGGTGCTCACCACCGGTGAGATGCACCCGTGGGCCGCGCACGAACTGTCCTTCGGCGAAGCGGCCTACTGGGCGCAGCAGGATGCCGCGGACGACGTGTTCTACGCGGATGCCACCGCCGAGCGTGCGACCGGACGGCCCGTCGTGGTCGTCGCGGTCAACGGTGGCGCCGAGGAGACCGTCGCCCGGGCCCTGCCCGCCGCGTCGACCCGGGCCGGTGCGCTCCTGGTCGTCTGCGGCGACCCGCAGCGGATCAACGCCCTCCTGGGCGTGAACGCCTGACGGGTGCCGGCAGGGAGAAGCCCGGCGGCCATGGGCCGTCCGGGCGTCTCGCGCCGGGTGCGCGCGGTCCGTCAGCGGGCCGCGGCGCGCCGTCGTGCCTCCAGCGCACCGGCCGTGCCGCGCCGCGGCGTGTGCCGTTCGTCGTGGTGCGGCGGCTCCGAAGGGGGCCGCGGTTCCCTGGCGTACGGCTGTGATGCGGGCGGACGCGTGCGTTCCGCGGAGCGGGACTGCTGGGACTGCTGGGACTGCTCCACCGGAGCGAACCGTTCCGGTGAGCCGGGCGGCGGTGGTAGCGGTGATTCGGGCCGTCGTGCTCCGTCGTCGTGCCCGCGCGCTTCCAGCGGTGCGGCGCCATCGGCCTGCGCCGACTCTCCCGGTGGGGTGTGTCCTGCCCCCTCTTGCCGCTCGGCCGGACCGGCCTGTTCCGGTACGTGCCGGTGCGGCGGTTGCTCCGTACCGCGGGAGTGAGCGATACCGCGAGAGCGATCGATTCGTGTGACGGAGCGCGGGCGTCGGCCGCCGCGGCCCTCGCCCAGCACCTGCCAGCCACTGCGGGTCAGCGTGATGTACGCGCCACAGCGGAGTCCGTGCAACGTGCACGCGTCGCGCAGCCCCCACATCCAGGCGCCGTCCGCCTCCGTCCAACGCGGGTCTCCCTCGCGGCAGTAGAGCAGGACCGCCGTACGGACCGGGACCCGCAGCCGCAGATCGTGCGGGACCACCCGGCGCAGCTGGGTCAGGAGCGCGTTGCGGAACTCCCAGCCGTCCGGAGCCGAAGCACGCTGGACGAACGACGCGCTGGCGACGACGCGCTCCTCGGCCCCGAGCACCGCCACGACGGCCGTCGACAAGCCCGGTAGATGGCGGTCGTGCAGGCCGGTGACGACCTCACGCGGGTTGCGCAGCAGGGGAATGCCGGCCGACGCCCACTCGGAGGGCTCCAGCATGCGGCTCAGCCGGGCGGCGGAATCGGCGGACGTGGGCAGGGAAACATCCGGGGGCTGGGCGAAGCCGAAGGTCACGGTCCTCCCTTCGTCTACGCGTCCGCACTCAGGACGGCGGGCCGCCGCGCGGGCGCGGCACCGCCGTACCGAGCCGCGGACGGCGGGTACGGGGAAGCGGGTCCAATTCTTACGTTCGTACAGACATGCGGCAATGAACTCGTCGCGCGCAGGGCCGGAATCGGGCGCCGCGTCTGCCGTATTCATGCCCGCCGCACGGGTCCCTGACGCCCGACCACCCCCTTCACCTCACCCTTGTACGGCAAGGACCAGCGGAAACACTCCGGCGGCGCCCGCCTTGCGCACCAGACGAGCGGCCACGGCCAAGGTCCAGCCGGTGTCCGCGTAGTCGTCCACCAACAGCACCGGCCCACCCGCCGACACCAGGGCCTGAGCCAACTCCGGCGGCACACTCAACGACCCGTGCAGCGCCCGCAGTCGCTGCGCGCTGTTGCTGCGCGGAAGCCGGGCCTCCGGGTCCTGCTCCCCGTACGTCACCGTCCCCAGGAACGGCATCCGTCCGACGGCGGCGATGCGCTCTCCGAGGGAGCGCACCAGCTGCGGACGGGTACGGGAGTCGAGCGTCACCACCCCCGCCGGACGCGCCGGGGCGTCCGGCGCACCCGAGGCCCAGCCTCCGGGACCCTTCGCCCAGTCGGCGAGCACCGTCACGACCGCGGAGGCGACATCGTCCGGAATCGGCCCGTCCGAGGCCTGCGCGGCGAGCATCGGGCGCAGCCGGTTGCCCCACCCGATGTCCGAGAGCCGGCCCAGCGCCCGCCCGGTGGCCGCCTGCTCACCCGCCGGAATGCGCCCCTTGAGATCGACACCGATGGCGGGCAGCCCCGTCGGCCACATCCGCCGCGGCTCCACCTCCACACCCGGCCGTCCCAGCTCACCGCGCGCCGCGTCCAGCGAGGCGGCGGACACCTCGGTGGTGAAGCGAGCTCCCGCGCAGTTGTCGCAGCGACCGCACGGAGCCGCTGCCTCGTCGTCCAACTGCCGCCGCAGGAACTCCATCCGGCAGCCCGTGGTCATGGCGTAGTCACGCATGGCCTGCTGCTCGGCCTCGCGCTGCCGCGCCACCCAGGCGTAACGCTCGGCGTCGTACGTCCACGGGCGGCCGGTCGCGGTCCAGCCGCCCTTGACCCGGTGGACCGCGCCGTCCACGTCGAGCACCTTCAGCATGGTCTCCAGCCGCGAGCGGCGCAGCTCCACCAGCGGCTCCAGCGCCGGCAGCGACAGCGGCCGGTCCGCGCCCGCCAGAACGTCCAGCGTCCGGCGCACCTGATCCTCCGGCGGGAACGCCAGCGAGGCGAAGTACTTCCAGATCGCCTCGTCCTCGCGGCCGGGCAGCAGCAGCACCTCGGCGTGCTCGACGCCGCGGCCGGCACGTCCGACCTGCTGGTAGTAGGCGATGGGGGAGGACGGCGAACCGAGGTGCACCACGAAACCGAGGTCGGGCTTGTCGAAGCCCATGCCCAGCGCGGAGGTGGCGACCAGGGCCTTGACGCGGTTGCCGAGCAGATCGTCCTCGGCCTGCTGGCGGTCCGCGTTCTCGGTCTTTCCCGTGTACGAGGCGACCGTGTGGCCGCGCTGCCGCAGGAAAGCGGTGACCTCCTCGGCCGCGGCGACCGTGAGTGTGTAGATGATGCCCGAGCCCGGCAGCTCGTGCAGATGGTCGGCGAGCCAGGCCAGCCGGTGTGCGGCGTCCGGCAGGGGGAGCACGCCCAGGCTCAGGCTCTCCCGGTCCAGCGGACCACGCAGGACGAGGGCCTCCGCGGCCCCTTCGCCCGTCCCCAGCTGCTCCGCCACATCGGCCGTGACCCGCGCGTTGGCCGTCGCCGTGGTGGCGAGGACGGGAACGCCGGGCGGGAGGTCGGCCAGCATCGTGCGCAGCCGACGGTAGTCGGGACGGAAGTCGTGGCCCCAGTCGGAGATGCAGTGCGCCTCGTCGACCACGAGCAGGCCGGTGGCCGCGGCCAGCTTGGGGAGCACCTGGTCGCGGAAGTCGGGGTTGTTGAGGCGCTCCGGCGATACGAGCAGGACGTCGACCTCGCCCGCCGCCACCTCGGCCTGGATCGTGTCCCAGTCCTCGGTGTTGGAGGAATTGATCGTGCGCGCGCGGATGCCGGCCCGGGCCGCCGCGTCGACCTGGTTGCGCATCAGCGCGAGCAGCGGCGAGACGATCACGGTCGGGCCGCTGCCGCGCTCGCGCAGCAGCGCGGTCGCGACGAAGTAGACCGCCGACTTGCCCCAGCCCGTGCGCTGCACCACCAGCGCGCGGCGGTGCTCGGCGACCAGCGCCTCGATCGCCCGCCACTGGTCCTCGCGCAGCCGGGCGGTGCCGCCGGGGTCGCCGACGAGGCGGGAGAGGACGGCATCGGCCGAGGCGCGCAGGTCTTCGTTGCTCATGGCTCCATGCAACCCGATGCCACTGACAACGCGCGAACCGCAGCCCGATGCTGTGGATAACTTCCGTCACCCGTGAGTTATCCACAGGGGTCGCGGCGGGGCGGCGGTCCGCGGGATCTTCGAGCCATGAACCAGCACAGCGAACCGTCCAGCCAGTCCGACCAGTCCCACCAGCCCGGCCAGTCAGACCGGAATGGGGTCGATCAGCCCGTCCAGCCCGACCAGGCAGTCGAGCCCGACCAGCCCAGTCAGACCAGCCAGCCCACTCAGCCCCGCCAGTCTGGCCGGACCGGGCCCGGCCAGCCCGTCTCTCCCGACCTGCCGGCCCGCCCCGACCGGCCCGAGCGCACCAACCGCACCAACCGTATTGACCGCACCAACCGCATCGACCGCCTCGACCGCCTCGACCGGCCCTTCAGGCTCGACCGGCCTCGGCCTTCCGCGCCGATGCGCCCGCCCACCCCGTCCCGGCCGACCGCGCCGCCCTTCCCGGTCGCGGCCGCCACCGCGGACGCGGCGGCGGAGACCACCGAGGACGGCGAGCGGACCGAAGCGGCTAGGGTCACCCTGCGCGGGCCGGCCGAGCTGGCCGACGCGCTGCCCTATCTCCTCGGCTTCTTCCCGGACGACAGCATCGTCCTCGTCGGCCTGCACGGCGAGCGGGGACGCTTCGGAAGCCGGGCCCGCCTCGGCATCCCGACCGACCGCGCCCAGTGGGCCTATGTGTCCGAGCAGCTCGCGGGCTCGCTCGTGTCGATCGGCGAACAGCGTCGCTCCCGCCCCGAAGGGATCATCGTCTACCTCTGTCAGGAACCGGCTGAGGGGGAGAGCGGCTGGGACGTGAAGGAGCGCCTCCGCCCGCTCGCACAGAGTCTGCGCATCGCCTGCGGGGCACAGGACGTCCCGGTGCTCGACGCGCTGTGCATCTCCGACGGCCGCTTCTGGTCCTACTGCTGTCCCGATCACCGTTGCTGTCCCGCCGTCGGCACGCCCCTGACCCCGCCGGGTACGTCGGTGATGGCCGCCGCCGCTGCCTACGCGGGCATCCAGGTGCGCGGATCGCTGCGCGAGCTGGAAGCCCGGCTGGCCGCGTGGACCGGCCCTCGCGCGGCGGGGCAGACCCGCGCCCTGGACGCCGAGGCCCATGCGCTCGTCCCGCGCATGATGGAGGAAGGAACGGCGGCCCCCACACGGGCGGAGACCCTGGCGCGGGCGAGCGACCTGGTCCGCCGGTTCCGTACGGACCCGCCCACGGGCAGCCGCCGGGCCAGGGACGCCTGCGACGACGCGCTCCTGACCGACGCCGAGGCCGCCCGTCTCATCATCGGGCTCCAGGACCGCGTCGCACGGGACCGGGCGGCGGAGTGGATGGAAGGGCCGGAGGCCGAGCCCTCACTGCGCCTGTGGCAGGCGCTGTCCCGCCGCTGCGTCGACGGCTACGCCGAGTACGCAGTGGCGCCCCTGTCCCTGGCGGGCTGGGTCGCTTGGGCGACGGGTGACCAGCCGTCCGCCCGCGTCGCGCTCGGCAGGGCTCTGACCCTCGACCCCGAGTGCCTCTTCGCCCAACTGCTGCACAGCGGCATCAACGGAGGGCTGGACCCGGAGTCGCTGCGCCGCTGCCTGAGGGAGGAGCGTGACGAACGGGCCGCCGGGGCCGGTGGCACGCCGGAAGAGAGCGTCGTACTGGCGTCCGGAAGTGACTCCGTACCGGTGCTTGTGGACGGCCCCGTGCCCACGCCGGGCTCCTCCCCGGGAGCAGCCCGGCCGGGCGATGCAGGCCGTACCGACGAGGCGCGGCGGCCCGCCGCATCGGACGGTCCCGACAGGGCGGGGCGCCCCGCGGGCAGCGGACGTTGTGGCGGCTCCGACCGCCCGGGAGGGCCGCGTGGGAGTAGGCGCCCCGGCTCGCGCGCGAGCACCGGCCGGGCCGGACGGCGCGCCGGCCGAGACGGTGACCGGAGCCGGCCGTGAGCCCGCCGGTGCGGTGGCGCCGGCGTGACCTGGGCGCCGGCCCCGGCGTTCAGCTCTGTGGCGCAGTCCGTATGGAGCCCAGACCCCAGCAGGGAGCGCAGAGAGTGACAGGCATGGTCCCCACCACTCAGCCGGCCCGCCGGGCATCCGGAGATCATCGTTCCGGGGTGCCCCGGCCACCGGAACCGCAGCCTGTCCACGGGACCTTGATCTGCGTGGCCCTGCCGGCCCTCGCCATCTCCTCCGAACAGGGCCAGCTCACGGGCCAGGGGACGGACGGCTTCTACCGCGCCGGGCGCCGGGTCCTGTCACGGTGCCAGCTGAGCGCGGGCGGTTCCGAACCCGTGGTCGTACAGGGCAGATTGGTCGCATCGGACCGTGCGCGCTTCATCGGTACGGTCCGTACGGCCGTCGACCGCGGCCCCGACCCCGAGATCCGCGTCGAACGGCTGCGGTGCGCCGACGGCGTCGAACGGATCACGTTCCACAGCAGCGCGCCGCGCCGGGTGCGGCTGCCCGTGGAGCTGCGGCTGGGTACGGACCTCGCCGAGCTCGGCGCCATCGCTGTCGGTGTCGCCGGGCCCGAACTGCCTGCCAGCGTGCACGGTTCGGGGTTGCGCTGGTCCGCCGCGGGGGCCCATGCCGTGATCGCCGCGAGTCCGGCACCCTCGGACGTCATGGCCTCGGCCGGACTGCTGTGCTGGGAAGTGGACCTGCCACCGGGCGGCCAGCACACCATCGAGGTACGTGTCCGACTGGAGTACGCGACATCGGGGGCCCACGCCGGTCGGCCGGGCCCGCCGCTCCCGGCCGCACGTGGCGGTGAGCAACCGCCCCGCCCGTGGTCGGCGGCGCGGCTCCAGTGCGACGACCCCCGGGCCGACGCGCTGCTGGCGGCCGGCCTCGATGATCTCCACGGCCTGCTGATGCGCGGCCCCGGCGCCCCCACGGACACGTACGTCGCGGGCGGGGTCCCCTGGCGCTGCGGCCTCTCACCGGCCGAAGCTCTCTGGGCCGCCCGCATGTTGCTGCCCTTGGGCACCCGCCTCGCGGCAAACACCTTGCGCACGCTCGCGCATGTGCAACTGACCGGCTCAGGGGCGGATTCCGGTCGAATTCCAGGCGCGCTGCGGGACGCGGGGCCGTACGCGCCACCCAGTTGCACGGGCGTAGAGGCGACACTGCTGTTCCCCACCGTTCTCGCCGAGGCCCGTCGCTGGGGCCTGTCCGAGCGCGAGACGGAACAGTTGCTCCCGGCGGCGGAGGGCTGCCTGAGATGGCTGCGCACGGCCGCAGGGGACGGGGACATGCCCGGCGACGGAGCCGTGAGCGAGGGCAGCGGCTACGTTCCCGACCCGGCGCCCGGAGGGCCGTACCGCTGCGCGACCCAGGCGCACGCGCATCGTGCCGCGCTCCTGGGCGCCGACCTCTTCGACGCCTGCGGCAGACCGGGCGCGCCCGAGCTGCGGGAATGGGCGGCCGGGCTGCGGACGCGGTTCCGCGAGGAATTCTGGGTGGAGAGCCGCAGCGGCGGCAGCCCGGCCGCGCTGCGGACCCCGGGCGGGCGCCTGCTGCCGCACTTCGGTTCCGCCGCTGCCCACCTCCTGGACACCGGACTGCTCGGTGGCGGACGGACAGCCGTCGGCCTGCTCGACCCCGCACGGACGGAGCGCCTCGCCCGCCTCCTGGGGAGCCCGGCCATGGACTCGGGCTGGGGCCTGCGGGGGCTCGGCGCCATGGAGAGCGGCTACAACCCCTTCGGCCACCGCAGCGGCGCCGTGCGGGTCCACGAGACGGCGGTGGCCGTCGCCGGGCTGGCCGCCGCCGGCCATGAGAAAGAGGCGGCCTCCCTGGTCCGCGGGCTCCTCGACGCGGCACAGAGTTTCGCCTACCGGCTCCCCGAGATGTACGCGGGCGAGCAGCGCACCCGTGACGGCGCCCCCGTGCCGCACCCCGCCGCCTGCCGCCCGGCGGCCGTGGCCGCCGCGGGCGCGGTGCACGCCCTGACCGCCCTGGCCGGGGTGCGCCCCGACGTTCCGGCGGGGACCGTGGCGGTGCGACCGGTCGGCAGCGCGCCGCTCGGAGCCATGCAGTTCACCGGGCTCAGCGTCGCCGGGCAGCCGTTCGCCGTACGGATCAGCAGACTCGGCCTCGGACTGGTGGAGGAGGCCGCGAATGGCTTGCAACTGGGGGCCTGAGGTGCGCCAGGGCCTGATTATCGTCAGGCGGACGACTATGATCGCGCCATGCCTCCCTACGACCCGTCGGCCTTCCCTCCGTTCGCCGTTACCGTCGATCTGGTCGTGCTCACCGTGCGCAGGCACGCGCTGTGCGCGTTGGCCGTGCGCCGTGGCGAGCCGCCGTTCCAGGGACGCTGGGCCCTGCCGGGCGGATTCGTACGGAGCGACGAGGACCTGGAGGCGGCCGCCGCCCGGGAACTGGCCGAGGAGACCGGACTGCACGCCCACTGCCCGGCGGGTCCGCCACCGCCCTACGGCGCGCACCTGGAACAGCTCGCCACGTACGGCGACCCCAAGCGCGACCCCCGTATGCGGGTGGTCAGCGTCGCCCACCTGGTGCTCGCCCCCGACCTGCCCGCACCGACGGCGGGCGGAGACGCCCACAGTGCGCGCTGGGCGCCGGTCGACACACTCCTCGACCAGGACGGCGGCGTCGGCCGTGAGGGCGAGCAGGCCGCCCCGCTCGCCTTCGACCACGCCCGTATCCTCGCGGACGGGGTGGAGCGGGCCCGCTCGAAGATCGAGTACTCCTCGCTCGCCACCGCTTTCTGCCCGCAGGAGTTCACCGTCGGGGAGCTGCGCAGGGTGTACGAAGCGGTGTGGGGTGTGGCGCTGGACCCCCGCAACTTCCACCGCAAGGTCACCGGCACTCCGGGCTTTCTGGTGCCTACCGGTGGGACGACGACGCGTCAGGGCGGACGCCCCGCCCAGCTGTTCAGAGCCGGTGGCGCCACCCTGCTCAACCCGCCGATGCTGAGACCGGAGGTCTGAGCGGCGAGCCACAGGTTCTGAGCGGAGCGTCACAGGTGCCGAGGCACAGGTGTGGGGGCAGTCGCACCGAGATGCGAAGGCGCCACGCCGGCGGAGCGTGACACGCAAGGGCGCCAACTGCGGGGCATTACCGACAAAACGGACATGCAGGGTTACCGTGGCCCAGTGAGTCCCCACCTCCTCCCCACCGCTTCCGTAAGGTCCCGCACCCTGTGGGGGCCGCGATGATCCAGGCCATCGGGCTGACCGGCGGCTCCCGCGAGGGAGGGTGCCCCGCCGTCGACGACCTGAGCTTCGAAGCTCCCGCCGGGCGGATCACCGTCCTGCTCGGCGACGAGGGAGCCGGCAAGACCACCGCTCTGCGGCTCATGCTCCAGCTGGAGGGCGGCCGAGGCGTCGCGCTCTTCCGCGGCCGCCCGCTGCACCGCGTCCCGAACCCGGCCCGCGAGATCGGCGTGGTCTTCGGGGACGTTCCCGGCCACCCCGCCCGTACGGCCCGGGGTCACCTGCGGATGCTCAGCGCCGCCGCGGGGGTTCCGGCGTCCCGGGCCGACGACGTCCTGGACGTCGTCGGCCTCAGCGGCCTGGCCGACGAGAGACTCGGCGCCTTCTCGCGGGGCATGGACCGCAGGCTCGGCCTGGCCGCCGCCCTCCTCGGTGACCCGCACACCCTGCTCCTCGACGAGCCCTCCCGGGACGTCTCCCCGCGCGAGGCGGCCTGGCTGCACGGCCTGCTGCAGGGGTACGCGGCGCAAGGCGGTGCCGTACTCGTCACCTCCGGCGACGCGCGGGCGGCCGCCCGGCTCGCCCACCGGGTGGTCACCATCGAGGAGGGCAGGCTGGTCGCGGACCAGACCGTGACCGACTTCGCCCGGACCCGGCTGCGCCCCCGCGTCGTCGTCCGCTCCCCGCACGCCGACCGGCTCGCGTCGCTGCTCGTCGACGAGGCGCAGCGCGCGCGTCCGGGGGTGGATCCCCAAGCGGGCCGCGCGGTCGAAGTCGTACGGGAGAGCGGGAGCCGGATCGCCGTCTACGGCAGCAGCTGCGCCGCCGTGGGTGATACCGCGTTCCGGCACGGCATTCTCGTGCACCGCCTCGCCGACGAGGTGGGGGACACCGGCCCGGTCGCCCCGCTCACCCGCGCCGACGGCCGTGCCCGGAACCGTGCAGCCCCGCAGCCCCTGGACGTCGCCCCGTCGGACCCGTCCGCATCAGTTGCCACAGCGGTGTTCGGCACCGCAGCCTTCGATGCCGCAAGGGTTCCCGCTCCCGATGCGACCGCGGTTCCCGGGGGGCCTAGGGCTCATGTGGTGACGGCAGCGTCCACCGAGGTCGCCGCCCCTGCCGGCCCCGCGGACGGTGGCCGAGCGCCCTCAGGGCGCCCCTCGTATGCCGTGACAGGCCAACACATCGACGCCACCCCGTCGAGCCACTCAGCACCGCCGTCCGCCCCGTCCGCCCTGTCCGACCCGCCCGCCCCTCCCACCGCGAAGCCCTCCGCGTACGTACTCCCGGCGCCCACGCCCACCCCGGCCGCCTTGGAATCCGTACCCGCGTCCCTCGGCGCGCCCAGCCCTACCTCTACCCCCACCCCTAGCCCCACCCCCACCCATCCATCCCCCGCACACCAGAACCCCCCACCCACCTCACCACCCCCATCAGCCCCCGCCTCCACCTTCAAACCCCTCAAGCCGCTCCGCACATCCCTCTCCCCGGGCGCTCCCGGGCCCGCCCCGGCGCCACCGGAGGACGCGGCCCGGAGGCTCGTCAGCCTGCGGCTGTCCGGCCGTGGCCCGGAGTGGCCGCTGCGGTACGAATTCCGCCGCGCCACGACCGACCCCGCCGGCCCGATCGTGGCCGTGCTCACGCTGGCGGTGGCCCTGGTCTTCGCGCTGGTGCTGGCCCGCGCCGGCGACGTCTCGCGGGTGCATGTGCTCACCGGTTGGCCGCGTCAACTTCCGTTCCCTCCGGCGGCGCTCGCGGCGGGTCTGATCGGGGCGCTCTCCTTCGGCCAGGAGTTCCGCTACCCGGCCCTCGCACCCGAACAGGGCACCGTGCCCCGTCGTCTCGGTCTGCTCGCGGCCAAGCTGCTGGTCAGCGGTGCTGCCGCGGCGCTGCTCGCGATCGGGATGCTGCTGCTCGACGGGCTGGCGGTACGCGGTCTGTTCGGTTCCGCCGGCCTGCCTCCGGAGGGCGACTGGAAGGTGCTGGCCGTCAGTTGGACGGCTCTCATGGTCGGCTGCGCGTGGGCAGGTGTGCTGGCGGCCGGTGTCTTCCGGTCCACCGCAACGGGGCTGGCCGCGGTACTGGCCGTACCGGTGCTCGTTCTGCCGCTCGTGCAACGGGCGTTGGAGGTCCCGGCAGCACGGTCCCTGGTGGGGCTCCCTGCCCGGCTGCGGTCTGCGGCGGTGGTGCAGTGGCCGTCCGGGTTCGATCAGGCGGTCGGGGCGGCGCTGCGCCTGGCGGCTCAACCGGTGGGCGGTGCACTGACGTTGTCGCTCGCCGCGTTGTTCTTCGCCTATGCCCTGACCGCCCTACGGAAGAGGGCCCGCCGACCCTGATCGGCCGCTCTCGCCCGCAGTTCGCGAGGCAATGGCCGAGCCCTCCCGTGGGGAGCACCTTTCTTTCCGATAAAGCGTCAATTGGGGAATGATGGGCGATCACCCTTTCGTGTGCTTTTCACCAAAGACCTCAAGGGGTCCCGGGGCGTCGCCGACAAATGATGCGTGAGTACCCTTGCGCACACCATGATGACCGCGGCTCGCCCCGCCGACACCGGCCTCACCGGCCCGGGCGAGCTTGACCGCTACTCCTACGCCGCCGCGGGCGCACCCGGCGCCGGCGGTGTCGGCCACGCTCCGGGCGCCGAGCGGGCCGACCGCATGCCGCCCGTCTGGGACGGGCCCGACGCGGACATGGCCCGGGTCGGCCGCCGCGCGGCCGGCAACCGCGGCCGTGGGCTGCACGGCCAACTCGTCCAGCAGCTCGGACAGATGATCGTCTCCGGCGACCTCGGCGCGGACCGTCCGCTCGTGCCCGAGGAGATCGGCCAGCGCTTCGAGGTCTCCCGCACCGTGGTACGCGAGTCCCTGCGCGTCCTGGAGGCCAAGGGCCTGGTCAGCGCCCGCCCCAACGTGGGCACCCGGGTGCGCCCGGTCAGTGACTGGAACCTGCTCGATCCCGACATCATCGAGTGGCGGGCGTACGGCCCGCAGCGCGACGACCAGCGCCGTGAACTGTCCGAGCTGCGCTGGACGATCGAGCCCCTCGCCGCGCGGCTCGCGGCCGGACACGGCCGCGACGACATCCAGCAGCGCCTCGCCGACATGGTCGAGATCATGGGGCACGCCGCCGCCCAGGGGGACGGGCTGACCTTCGGCCGCGCCGACGTCGAGTTCCACACCCTGCTGCTCCAGCTCGCCGGCAACCGGATGCTGGAGCACCTCTCCGGCATCGTCTCCTCCGCCCTGCACGTCTCCGGCGGCCCGTCCGGTGGCTGCGAGCGCCCGGCGGAGAAGGCCGTGAGCCAGCACATGAGGATCGTCGACGCGATCGGTGCCGGTGACGCCGCGGGCGCCGAGTCCGCGATGCGCACGTTGCTGGCTGCCCACGGCGAGGCCGGCGGGCAGGGTGCCGGCGGTGCCGGGGACCACACCGTTCCGCCGCCCCGCGAGCACTGAAGGACCGGCGCCGCCGAAGAACCCTGCCCGCCGGAGGGCACGTACCGGCCGGGAAGGACCGGCCGAGGGGCGCGTACCCGTACGGAACGGGAGGCGTGTCCGCACGGGACAGACCGTCTGAAAACGCGCGAGCCACCCGGGGCGCGGGGAGCGGATGCCAGGCGCACGGAGTGCATGGGGGCGCACAGGGCGTATGGACGCCGACGGAGCGCACGGGCGTGGACGCGGGGCCCGCGGCAGTGCGCCGCCGCGCGCGAGCGGCGGGCGTGGGCCGGTGTACGTCAGGCCGCCGGGCCCGGGAGCGTGATCCGGGCCCGGCGTTCACTTGGGAGGATTGCGCACTGTAGAGGGGGGAATGTCTGGTTATGCGGTGTGACTCGGACCACGCAGATTGGGCGTAACGCTCGCCGGGGAGGCGCGATGACTTAAGAGGTGATAGCCGAGGAGGGAATGCGAGCGGCGTTTTCGACGCTGTTCAACTCCCCGGCTTCCCCTGCGCCGTCGGTCCATCCCCGCCGACGGTCGTCGGCTCCGATCCACCGTGGACGGGGTCGGAAGCCGTTTCCATCGTTCCGAGAGGTTGTTCGTGTCGGCCAGCACATCCCGTACGCTCCCGCCGGAGATCGCCGAGTCCGAGTCAGTGATGGCGCTCATCGAGCGGGGAAAGGCTGATGGGCAGATCGCCGGCGATGACGTGCGTCGGGCCTTCGAGGCTGACCAGATTCCGCCAACCCAGTGGAAGAACGTTCTGCGCAGCCTCAACCAGATCCTCGACGAGGAGGGTGTGACGCTGATGGTCAGTGCCGCAGAGGCACCCAAGCGCACCCGCAAGAGCGTCGCAGCGAAGAGTCCGGCGAAGCGCACCGCCACCAAGACCGTCGCGGCCAAGACCGCCACGGCGAAGAAGGCCACCACCGCGGCCGCCCCGCTGGGCGACGTGTCGTACGGCGAGGCCGAGGGCGGGGCCGAGAAGAAGGTGGTCGCCAAGAAGGCCGCCGCCAAGAAGACGGTCGCGAAGAAGGCCGTCGCCAAGAAGACCGTGGCGAAGAAGTCCGCCGCCAAGAAGGACGTCGACGAGCTCCTCGACGACGAGCCGATCGAGGAGGCGGCGCCCGCCGGCAAGGGCGGCGAGGCCGCGGCCGAGGTGCCCGAGGGCGCCGAGAACGCCGGGTTCGTCCTGTCCGACGACGACGAGGACGACGCCCCGGCGCAGCAGGTCGCCGCGGCCGGTGCCACCGCCGACCCGGTCAAGGACTACCTCAAGCAGATCGGCAAGGTCCCGCTGCTCAACGCCGAGCAGGAGGTCGAACTCGCCAAGCGCATCGAGGCGGGCCTGTTCGCCGAGGACAAGCTGGCCAACTCCGACAAGCTGGCGCCGAAGCTCAAGCGCGAGCTGGAGATCATCGCCGAGGACGGCCGCCGCGCCAAGAACCACCTGCTGGAGGCCAACCTCCGTCTGGTCGTATCGCTGGCCAAGCGCTACACCGGTCGCGGCATGCTCTTCCTGGACCTGATCCAGGAGGGCAACCTCGGTCTGATCCGTGCGGTCGAGAAGTTCGACTACACGAAGGGTTACAAGTTCTCCACGTACGCGACGTGGTGGATCCGCCAGGCGATCACCCGCGCCATGGCCGACCAGGCCCGGACGATCCGTATCCCCGTCCACATGGTCGAGGTCATCAACAAGCTGGCCCGTGTGCAGCGCCAGATGCTCCAGGACCTGGGCCGCGAGCCCACCCCGGAGGAGCTGGCCAAGGAACTGGACATGACCCCCGAGAAGGTCATCGAGGTCCAGAAGTACGGCCGCGAGCCGATCTCGCTGCACACCCCGCTGGGCGAGGACGGCGACAGCGAGTTCGGTGACCTGATCGAGGACTCCGAGGCGGTCGTGCCGGCCGACGCGGTCAGCTTCACGCTCCTGCAGGAGCAGCTGCACTCGGTCCTGGACACGCTCAGTGAGCGTGAGGCGGGCGTGGTCTCCATGCGCTTCGGTCTCACCGACGGCCAGCCGAAGACGCTGGACGAGATCGGCAAGGTCTACGGCGTCACGCGTGAGCGGATCCGTCAGATCGAGTCCAAGACGATGTCGAAGCTGCGCCACCCGTCGCGGTCGCAGGTTCTGCGCGACTACCTGGACTGATCCGGAAGCGGCCGCTCCGGACGGCCGTACGAGTGCATTGCGGGCCCGGTCCCCCTCAGCGGGGGCCGGGCCCGCGGTGTGTCCGGGTGCGTGATGGGCCCAACTGTCTCACCCTGGGTGTGCGAACACTTCCGCACAGTCAGGAGCGTGTATGCGTGCCTACGTCCGGGCCGTCATCGGGGCCCTCGTCCTGGTCCTCGCCGTACCGGTCACCGCGCAGGCGGACGAGTCGGTCGTGGGGGGCCGGCAGGTGAAGGTCTCCGACAACCCGTGGATGGTGGCCATCTCCTCCCGTTCGCGCTTCGGCCCCGACCGCTCCGGGCAGTTCTGCGGTGGAGTGCTGGTCGGCCGGGCGACGGTGGTGACGGCGGCGCACTGCCTGAGCCGTGCGGTGCTGGGGGTGGAGTGGCAGCGGGTCAAGGACCTGCGGATCGTCGTGGGGCGTGAGGACATGCGGGGCAGGGGCGGGCAGGAGCTCGTGCCCCGGCGGGTCTGGGTGAACCCGACGTACGACAGCTACAGCAATGCCGGGGACATCGCCGTGCTCACGCTCGGCAAGCAGATGCCCAAGGGGCGGGCGCTTCCCATGGCCAAGGCCGGTGACGCCGCGTACAAGGCGGGTACCAAGGCGAACGTGTACGGCTGGGGCGACACCACCGGAAACGGCTCGTACGCGTCGACGCTCCGCTCGGCGCAGGTCCAGGTGTTCTCGAATGCGGCTTGTAGTAGGGCATACCCAGGCAACGCGGACGGCAGATATCTGGCCGATTCCATGCTGTGTGCGGGTACGGCGAACGGCGGCCGGGATGCCTGTCAGGGCGACAGCGGGGGGCCGCTGGTGGCGCGGGGGCGCCTCGTGGGGCTGGTGTCCTGGGGGACGGGCTGCGGGAAGGTGGGGAAGCCGGGTGTCTACACGCGCATCTCGGCGATGATCAAACATGTGACCGCCCATGGCGGCGGCTGAGCGCCGCGCACAGTCGCCGCGGGCCACGGGGCGGGCCGGGTGGCGGCGGGGCGTCAGAGCGCCATAGAAGGCCCTTGAAGGCGCAACGTTCCATGGCGGCCGGAGCGGGGGTCGAGAGAAGGTACGAGTGCGGGCGGCCCCCCGGTGGTTCCGGGGGGCCGCCCGCCGCACGGCCCTAGGCCGCTACTCGCTCGTCGTCGGATGCGATGTGTCAGCGTTCCTCATCGGAAGCAGACGCGGGAGGGGCGGTCAGCCGCTCCGTCTCGTCCTGTATTTCCGCGGCGATCTTCTTGAGTTCTGGCTCGAACTTGCGGCCATGGTGGGCGCAGAAGAGCAGTTCGCCGCCGGACATCAGAACGACGCGCAGGTATGCCTGGGCGCCGCAGCGGTCGCAGCGGTCAGCGGCCGTCAGCGGGCTCGCGGGGGTCAGAACAGTAGTCACGTCGCCTCTTCTCTAGCTCGACGAGCTGTCGTACCAGGGTCAACATCCAACCAGGCCGAAAACGTTCCCGCTCGTGCCTATTCCCTGAAAAAATTTTTCCAAGGAAGCCGGGTGTTGCCGGGTGGCGGCGAATGAGCCGTATTGCGTGGTGGTCTGATTCACGTTGGTTGCTGGGCTTTTGTCCTCCCGGCTGGCTTGCCGGTTGTTCAAGAGGACGTGCCCGGAGCCTAAATGGTTCATGCCTCGAAGGGAACGTGATGTGCGCGTCACCGCACTCTCACCCCATCGAGGGATCGAACATGTGAACGAAAGTCTACTACCATGGCCACCGTCACGGGTGGCGTCACATCGGCTCTACCGGGCCTCGGTACGCTCTCACCGGCGACACCGCCACGACCGGGTCCGCGGAATGCGGACCACCAGTAATTCAGCGAGGAGCGAACCGCGTGACCGCCGAGATGTCCGTGCCGTCCACCGCCGTGCTGACCGGGGCAGACCGGGACGGGTCCAACTACACCGCGCGGCATCTGCTCGTCCTGGAGGGGCTGGAGGCCGTCCGCAAGCGTCCGGGCATGTACATCGGCTCGACGGACAGCCGCGGCCTGATGCACTGCCTCTGGGAGATCATCGACAACTCCGTCGACGAGGCGCTGGGCGGCTACTGCGACCGTATCGACGTCGTCCTCCATGACGACGGCTCGGTCGAGGTCCGGGACAACGGCCGAGGCATCCCGGTCGACGTGGAGCCCAAGACCGGCCTGAGCGGCGTCGAGGTCGTGATGACCAAGCTGCACGCCGGCGGCAAGTTCGGCGGCGGCTCCTACGCGGCCTCCGGCGGCCTGCACGGCGTCGGCGCCTCGGTGGTCAACGCGCTCTCCGCCCGGCTGGACGTCGAAGTGGACCGCAGCAGCAAGACCCACTCGATCAGCTTCCGCCGCGGCGTGCCCGGCATCTTCACCGAGTCCGGCCCCGACGCCCCCTTCGATCCGGCCAACGGCCTGCTCAAGGGCAAGCGCATCCCCAAGACCCGGACCGGCACCCGCGTGCGCTACTGGGCCGACCGCCAGATCTTCCTCAAGGATGCGAAGCTCTCCCTGGAGCACCTGCACGCGAGGGCGCGCCAGACCGCCTTCCTGGTGCCGGGCCTGACCCTCGTCGTACGGGACGAGCGGGGCATCGAGAGCGAGGGGCCGACGGAGGAAACCTTCCGGTACGACGGCGGCATCAGCGAGTTCTGCGAGTACCTGGCCCAGGACAAGGCCGTCTGCGACGTTCTGCGGCTGTCGGGGCAGGGCAGTTTCAAGGAGACCGTGCCGGTCCTGGACGACCGCGGTCACATGACGCCCACCGAGGTGACGCGGGAGCTGGGCGTCGACATCGCGCTGCGCTGGGGCACCGGGTACGACGCCACGGTCAAGTCCTTCGTCAACATCATCGCCACCCCCAAGGGCGGCACCCATGTGACCGGATTCGAGCGGTCGGTGTCCAAGACCGTCAACGAGGCGCTGCGCACGGCCAAGCTGCTGCGGGTCGCCGAGGACGACGTCGTCAAGGACGACGCCATGGAGGGCCTGACCGCGGTGGTCACCGTGCGGCTCGCGGAGCCGCAGTTCGAGGGGCAGACCAAGGAGGTGCTGGGCACCTCGGCCGCCTCCCGCATCGTCGCGCAGGTCGTGGCCAAGGAGCTCAAGGCGTTCTTGACCTCCACCAAGCGCGACGCCAAGCAGCAGGCCCGCGCCGTGCTGGACAAGATCGTGGCGGCGGCCCGTACCCGGATCGCGGCCCGGCAGCACAAGGAGGCCCAGCGCCGCAAGACGGCCCTGGAGTCCTCCTCGCTGCCCGCCAAGCTGGCCGACTGCCGCAGCGACGACGTCGACCGCAGCGAGCTGTTCATCGTCGAGGGCGACTCGGCGCTGGGCACCGCCAAACTGGCGCGCAACTCCGAGTTCCAGGCGCTGCTGCCGATCCGGGGCAAGATCCTCAATGTCCAGAAGGCGTCCGTCTCGGACATGCTCAAGAACGCCGAATGCGGCGCGATCATCCAGGTCATAGGAGCAGGTTCCGGCCGCACCTTCGACATCGACACGGCCCGCTACGGCAAGGTCATCTTCCTCGCGGACGCCGACGTCGACGGCGCTCACATCCGCACCCTGCTGCTGACGCTCTTCCAGCGCTACATGCGCCCGATGGTCGAGCAGGGCCGCGTCTTCTCGGCCGTGCCGCCGCTGCACCGGGTCGAGCTCACGCAGCCGAAGAAGGGCCAGGACAAGTACATCTACACCTACTCGGACAACGAGCTGCGCCAGACGCTGCTGGAACTTCAGCGCAAGAACGTCCGTTACAAGGACAGCATCCAGCGCTACAAGGGTCTGGGCGAGATGGACGCCGACCAGCTCGCGGAGACCACGATGGACCCGCGTCACCGCACCCTGCGCCGCATCAACATCAGCGACCTGGAGGCCGCCGAGAAGACGTTCGACATGCTCATGGGCAACGAGGTCGCGCCGCGCCGGGAATTCATCACCAGCTCCGCCTCCACGCTGGACTTCTCGCGCATCGACACGTGACGCGCCGCCGCGGGGGCGCGTGAGCCCTCCGTGCGCGCTGTTACGGGCGCCTGTCCACCCACGGGTGGACAGGCGCCCGCCGCGTTTTCCACCCGGAGCCCACCCGCACGCCGATCCGGGCAGCGGGACCCGCTTCGTAGCGTCGGGACCGTTGTTGTTCCCGTGCCACGGAGGCCCAGGTCATGAGCGGCTCGCTCAACGTTCTCGTCATCGTCGCGGTCATCGCTCTGGTGGTCGTACGGCAGTTCAAGCCGCAGCGGCTGAAGACGGAGGGCAAGCGCTGGTGGCTGCTGCCGGCCGTCCTCGCCTTCCTGGCGGTCCGTGAACCGGGACTGACCGACAGCGCGCACCCCACCGGATCCGCCGTCCTGCTGGCCGTCGGCGTGATTCTCGGACTGCTCACCGGAGCGGCCTGGGCGTGGACCACGCGGGTCTGGACCGACGCGGACGGGGAGGTCTGGTCCGCGGGCCGCGCGGTGACCGTCGTGGCCTGGGTCGTCGGAGCGGGGCTGCGGTTCGGCCTGTACGGGCTCGCGGTGCTGATGGGGGTGCACCTGGGCACCCAGGCCACGATGCTGTCCGTGGCCGCCACGCTGCTCGCCCGTACGGGCACCATGGCGTGGCGCGCCCAGACGCTCCGGCCGACGTACCGTGTTGCTGCCGGTGGCTGAGACCGCGTTTCCGGGCCCCGGCAGAACACGCCGGTGGCCGGGCCCCGGGAGCACCGTGCCGGAAGGATCGTTTGTGCCGCTGAGTTTCTGGACGAGCTGGCCCTTGCGGGAAGCGCTTTCCCGGGAGGGCCTCAGCCGTCCCCGGGTGTGGATCGGCAGGGCCATCCGCCTCGTGATCATGGTCGGGCTGCTGTGGAGCACGCTGGCGGACCAGGCGTTCCGGAACACGGGAGTGATGCTGGGGCTGACCGCGGTCGCGCTCTGCGGCCTGGTCCTGTGGGGATTCTTCCGTACGACGCTCCAGCACCGGCTGTGGCCGGCGCTCGGTCTGCTGGCGCTTCTCGAGGCGGGCGCGTTCTGGTTCCACATGGAAGGCGCGAGGGTGCCGGCCGCCGTGATGTGGGGTGCGAGCGCCATCGTCTCGATGGCGCGGCTTCCGCTGGCGGCGGCGGTGCCGTGCATGGTCGTGTCCCTGGGGGCGTACGCCACGCGCAGCCCGGACGGCTGGCTGTCGATCATGGCGACGGTGATCGGGCTCGGGCTGGCCGGATACGTCGTACGCCTGGACTCCGAGGCGCGGGGCAACGCGCAGCGGCTGCTGACCCAGGAGCGGGCCGCCCGTAAGGCCGAGGCCGAGACGGCCGCGCTGGACGAGCGGAGCCGTATCGCCCGCGAGATCCACGACGTGCTCGCACACAGTCTGAGCGCGCAGCTGGTGCACCTGGAGGCGGCACGGCTGCTGATCCATCGGAGCGACGACCTGGAGGCGGACCGGCAGCAGATCCTGGAGCGGGTCGTGGCGGCGCGCGGTATGGCCAGGGAAGGGCTGGACGGCACACGTCAGGCGCTGTCGGCTCTGCGGGGCGAGATGGCCCCGGTGGAGGACTACCTGCGCCACTTGACGGCCGCCGAAAACGCCGGCCTGGAGGTGACGGGGGAGCAGCGCCGCCTGTCCCCGGAGGCCGGCCTCGCGCTGCGCAGGGTCGCACAGGAGGCGCTCACGAACGTACGCAAGCACGCGCCGGGCGCACGGGTGACCGTGCGCCTCGCCTACGGGGAGGGGGAAGTGGAGCTGGAGGTACGGGATTCCGGCGCGCGCAGGAGACTCCGCGGTGGCAGGCCGGGGGCCCTCGGTGATCTCGGCTCGTCCGGTTCCGGGTACGGTCTGCTGGGGATGCGGGAGCGTGCCGAACTCCTCGGTGGAACGCTGGACTCCGGTCCTGACGAGGAGGGTTTCACGGTGCGGTTGAGGGTGCCGGTATGACGGCGCGCGTCGTGGTCGCCGACGACCAGACGGTGGTGCGCGAGGGAATCGTGATGCTGCTGGGCTTGCTGCCGGGTATCGAGGTCGTGGGCTCGGCCGGGGACGGCGAGGAGGCGGTGCGGCTCACCGCGGAACTGGCCCCGGACGTCGTCCTGATGGACCTCCGGATGCCCCGTTGCGACGGCGTCGAGGCCACGCGGAGGATCCGGACGGAGCACCCGGGCACCGAAATCGTCGTACTGACGACCTACGCCGACGACGACCACCTCTTCCCCGCGCTGGAGGCCGGCGCCCGGGGCTATCTGACGAAGGACGCGGACGGCGACGAGATCGTCCGGGCCATCGAGGACGTGCTGTCGGGCGAGGCCGGGCTGTCGCCGAAGGTGCAGCGGCGGCTGCTGGAGCGGTTCGCCGAGCCCGCACGGACCGTCGTCCCGGCAGCGCCGGCCGTGCCCCCGGACGGGCTGACCGCGCGCGAGGTGGAGGTGCTGAGGCTGGTCGCCGAGGGGCTGTCCAACCCGGAGATCGCCCGGTCGCTGCACGTCTCGAACGCGACCGTGAAGACCCACATCAACAACCTCTTCGCCAAGGCCGGGCTGCGGGACCGGGCCCAGGCGATCCACTACGCCTACCGGCACGGTCTCGCACAACCGCCCGGATCGTCCATCACCTGATGGGGTGAATGGCCCCTCAGTGCGGCGTCCGGCCGTCAGACCCAGACGTAACGGTGTTCGGGGCGGCCGGTTTCCCCGTACCTGAGGCTGAGACGGACCCGCCCGGCACGTTCGAGGAGCTTGAGGTAGCGCTGCGCGGTCTGCCGGCTCAGGCCCGCCTGCCGGGCCACCTCCTGGGCGGAGAGCGGCGCGTCGGCCGAGCGCAGAACGGACCGCACCCGGTCGGCGGTGGCCGTCGAGTGGCCCTTGGGCAGCTCCGCGGGGCCGGCGTTGGCGGACCCCAGAGCACCGAAGATCCGGTCGACCTCGGACTGTTCGGCCTGGCCACCGCCTTCGAAGGTGCGGTGGAGGGCCGCGTAGCCCTCCAGCTTGGAACGGAGACCGGCGAACGTGAACGGCTTGACCAGGTACTGCAGCGCTCCCTGGCGCATGGCCGCCTGGACGGTCGCGATGTCACGGGCCGCGGTCACCATGATCACGTCGGTCTGCAGGCCGCGCTGCCGGAGCCGCGAGACCAGCTGGAGGCCGGTCCCGTCGGGCAGGTAGTGGTCCAGCAGGACGAGATCGACGGGCAGCGCCTCCAGGGCGGCCAGTGCGTCGGCGGCGGAGTGGGCGAGGCGGCTCACGCGAAACCCAGGGATCTTCGCGACATATGCGGCGTTGATCTCGGCGACCCGTACGTCGTCGTCCACCACCAGTACGTCGATCATCGGGCGGCCTCCGTGGCGTCACCGGGATCGCGGCCTTCGGGGGTGTGCTTCTTCGGGCCTCGCGTGTCCACGTCGCCTGCGCCCTCTTCGCCCCCTTCGCCAGTGCCCGCGCCGTCCGGGTCTGTGTCGTCCGTGCCCGCACCGTCCGGGCCCCTGTTCGTGGGGGTGACGCTGTCAGGTCGTTCCTCCGGCGCTTCGTCGGAGAGGGCGTCGGACAGCGCGTCGGGGAGCGTGACGGTGAACTCCGCGCCCCCTTCAGGACT
Source organism: Streptomyces sp. CB02923 (assembly GCF_001905005.1). Taxonomy (GTDB): domain Bacteria; phylum Actinomycetota; class Actinomycetes; order Streptomycetales; family Streptomycetaceae; genus Streptomyces. Next base: position 118,195 of record NZ_LWKZ01000003.1, read on the forward strand.
CTCGCCGACTTCGGCGGAGCCCCCGTACCGCTCGGCCAGACGGCGTACGAGCGCGAGGCCGATGCCGCGCTGCCCGTGTGCCGGGGGCTCTTTGGTCGTCCAGCCCTCGGTGAAGATCTCCGCACGCCGGGCTTCCGGCACTCCGGGACCGTTGTCGCGGACCCGAACGACCGCGGTGCGGCCTTCGGAGCGCACATCCACCTCGACGCGTCCCCCGGGGCCGCCTGCCGTCGCGTCCAAGGCGTTGTCGACCAGGTTGCCCAGCACGGTGACCAGGCTGTGCGGGTCCACCACACGGTCGGGCAACCGGCTGCCGGCCGCGATGCTCAGCGAGACGCCGCGTTCGGTGGCGACCGTCGCCTTGCCGACCAGCAGGGACGCCAGCAGCGGATCGTGCACCCTTTCGGTGACCTGCTCGGCGGTCGCCCGGTGCACGCCCACCGCCTGGGTCACGAACTCCACGGCCTCCTCGTGCAGGCCCAGTTCGAGGAGGCCCAGCAGGGTGTGGAGGCGGTTGGCGTGCTCGTGGTCCTGGGCGCGGAGGGCGTCGATGAGCCCCTGGGTGCCGTCCAGCTCGCGGCCCAGCCGCTCCAGTTCGGTACGGTCGCGCAACGTCACCACCGCTCCGCCGTCGTCGGTCGGCATCCGGTTGGCCACCAGGACGCGCTGCCCGCTGACGGTGAGCAGGTCGGCGCCGCGGACCCGGCCGGAGAGGACCTCGGCGGTGCGGCCGGGCGGCAGCGCATCGTCCACGGGGCGTCCGGTGTCCTCGGAACGCAGGTCGAGGAGGCGCTGAGCCTCGTCGTTCAGCAGACGGATGCGGCCGTGCGCGTCGAGCGCGACAAAACCCTCCCGGATGCCGTGCAGCATCGCCTCGCGCTCGGTGAGCAGGGCGGAGATGTCGGAGAACGCCAGGTCGTGGGTACGGCGCTGGAGGCGCCGGGCGACCAGGTAGGCGGCGAGCGCGCCGACGGCGAGCGCTCCGCCCGCGTAGGCGAGCAGTTGCGGCACGGTGGCCAGGAGGCGCTGCTGCACGCTCTCGTACGCGATGCCGACCGAGACGGCGCCGACGATGTCCCCCTTCTCATCGCGCAGCGGCACCTTCCCGCGCGCGGAGCGGCCCAGGGTGCCCTCGTCGATCTGCATGACCTCGCGGCCTGCGAGGACGCCGCTGGGATCGGTGGAGACGCGCCGCCCGATCTGCTTCGGATCGGTGTGGGACCAGCGCACTCCGCGGGTGTCCATGATCACGACGTATTCCGCTCCGGTGGCACGGCGGATCCGCTCCGCCTCGCTCTGGACGGGGCCGCGACGGCCGGGGCGGGAGCTCTCCAGCGCGTCGTCGAGGCGGGACTCGGCGGCGGTGGTCTGGGCGATGGCCAGGGCCCGGCGCATCGCCTGGTCGTCGAGCTGTGCGCCGAGCGGAGCGAGGAAGAGGCCGGTGGCGAGTGCCGTGACACCGGCGGCGATGGCCAGCTGCATCAGCAGCACCTGCGCGAAGACGCGGCGCGGCCAGCCCACGCGAAGACGCAGCCCCGACAGCACGGCGCGGAGCCCGCTGCCGGCGGGCCGGTCCGCTCCCGGCTGCGCGTCGATCTCGCCCTTCATGCCCATACGAACGAACAGTAAGTGGGCCGGAGGGCGGTCGGGTAACCAGCCCGGATGCTGGGCGGGGTGGTCGGTGGCCGCGGTCATCGAGAGGCCTGTGGACAGGCGCTGCGGAGGTTATCCACAGGGGTTTCGGAACCTTCCCGCACCTGTCTAGTCTCACAGAGTCACGGACGGTCACCGTCCGCGACGGCCGGGGTGATTCGGAAAGGCGGGGGAGGGGCGAGATGAGGTCGATCGGTGTCGTGGGGCGCGTCGTGCGGAGGTGGCGGAGAGGTCCTACGGAGGGCGCGACGGGAGCGGAAGTGGCCGGGCCCGGGAAGCCGCAGGCGAGAGGGGGTGCCGGGGCGGTCGGGAGGGGGTGCGGGGGACGCGGGCGCGCGGGTGGCTCAGCCGAGACGGAGTTCGGAAGGCGCGGTTGCGCGGGTCGGGTGGGGCGCGCGGGTCGGGCGGTCGGCAGGGAGCTCAAATGGTGTGGTCGTGCGGGAAGGCGGGCTGATGGGGAGCTCGGGAGGTGCGGTTGCGCGGGTGGGGTGGTCGGGAGAGGGGGCGGAGGGCACGGACGCGCGACCTGGGCAGCTGAGGGGGAGTACGGCGAGCACGGCCATGCGGGCGGGCCTGCCCAGCGGGGAGCCGCAGCTGACCGGCGCGGGGGCGCCGTCGGCGCGCTGTTCGACCATGACTCGCCAAGTCCGGCCGTCGCGGTGCGCGATGGTGACGGCCCAGGTGAGGGCGGGGGTGTCGGCGCGGCGGTCGGCAGCCGGGGGTGCCGGAGCGGCCGGGGTTGCCGGGGATCCCAGGGCTCCTGGGGCTGCCGGGGCTGCCGGGGCTGCCGGGGCTCCCAGAGGTACGGAGGGTGCCAGGGGCTTCGGAGTCATCGGTGGTGGCGTAGTCGCCCATGTCGTCGGGGTCATCGGAGCCGTCGCGACTGCGCCCTCGTGGCCTGGGCCTGCCGCCCCCTCGTCCGTGTCGTCGTTGCCGCCGCTGACATCGTCGGGTGGCGGTACGGCTTCGCTGTGCACGACGTCGATCGCGTCCGCCCGGTCCTCGCGTATCAGTTCCCGCACGGCGAGTTCGGCAGCCTGGCCCGGTCGCTCCCAGGTCGAACGGCCTCGGCAGTGGTCCAGCAGGATCCGCCCCTCGCGCGCCGACGCGACGGCGTCCTTGACCAGCGGGGCGGAAGCCCTCCCGTAGGCATAGCCGTACGGGAGCACGAAGAGGGTGGGGGAGAAGCGGTGACCGCCGATGTGGGTGATTTCCCACGCTTCGGCGCCGCTGTCGGCGAGTTCGGAGGCCAGCGGACGCCCGAGAATGGCACAGCACCTGTCACGCTTGCCGTTGGTGCAGACGAAGACCAGCGGCTCGCCGTCATACGGGTCCCAGAGGCCGTCGTGCTCGCCCGCGCCCAGCCGGGCGAAGTCGAGGCGCAGCAGCGCTTCCGGTTCGGTGACGGAGCCGGTCCGGATCCACGGGCGGTCCGGCGCGGTGTGTGCGAGAAAGGCCCGGCGGGCCACGGATCCGTGGCAGTCCGCGTGCCGGCCCGGCCGGCGGACGAGGGCCACGCGCACGCCCGTACCGTCGGCTGCGGTTTCCAAGGCGCGGCCGATGCGGGGATCGAGATGGCTCTCGGTCAGCGCCTCGGTGCCCCAGGGGCCGGTCTGCTCGACGAGCAGCCAGGTCCGGGCGGTGGCGGAAGTGCCCGCGACGGGCTCGGCGGCATCGCGGGAAGCGGTTGCGCACGTGCTCACATAGGTAACCCTAACCTGCCGCGGAGCGACCGGAATCCAGAATCGAAAACACCGGAATTTGAGACTGAGGCAAGGGAGTTCAAAACCGGATCACCCGCCAGGCCCGGCCACCCGTCCACTTGCGAGGAGCGCCCGCGAAGCCCGCCTGCGAGAGTCGTCCGCCGCCACCGCCCACGGGCCATGCGTGACTGTGCCCACGGGCCCGCATGTGGCTCCCGCCTGCGAGCCATATGCGGTTCCCGTCCACGAGCCCACGCACGGCTCCGCCCATGGAGCGAAGTGGCCCCCGTCCGGCGGTCATGCGCGGTCCCGTCCGCAGCCACGCGCGACCCCGCCAGCGGATGCTGCGCGGCTCCGGGCTTGCGGATCCTGCGCGGCTCTGGGTGCGTATCCGGACTCGGATACCGCGCGGCCTCCCTAAGTGACTCCACTAGCGACTCCGCTCGCGGAAGCCGCACCGAGCCGTCAGCCGTCGATTCGGGGCACGGGCTCCGCCCCTCCGCGCCCGGCCCCCTCCCCTCCGCGCCCGCCCCCCTCTCCCGTGTCCGCTCGCCCTTGCCGCCCCGTCTCCCCATCTTCGTTCGAACCAGGTTCTGTCGGGCGAAAACGCCCCGTATCTGTCCAGAGGAGGAGTTAATGGCCCCTACGATGGGCCCCGTCCACAGCCGTGGACCGGTTCGCCGGATCGTGCGACATGTCGGTCCGCTCGCCTGCTCGTTGAGCTCAATCCCTGTGGGAGACAATCATGCAAATCCGTCCCGCGTTCGTCGCGGTGGTCGCTCTGGCCGGTGCCGCGATGGCGTCCCCGACCGCGATGGCCGCGAGTGCCGCAGGCCCCAAGCCGGGTTCCGAGGGCCTTTCGGTGTCCGCCTTCGAGGACCCCATCGACGAGCACGATGTCCGGGCGGTGGCCAGGGTCTTGGAGCGGGTCACGAATCCCTTCGGCGGCTAGATGAGTTGTGCGAGGGCCGGGCGCGGAGACTGAGGGGTGGGGCAGGGCTCCGGGTGTGAGCCTGGGGCCGGTGGTCGATGGTGGGGGCAGGTGGTCGGTGACGGTGGTCGTGGGTCACGGTAGGGGTTGGGGCGGGCGGGGGCCCTGGTAGTGGCCGCTGGGGCGCATCCGCATGGGGCGTTCCTCGTACTCCTCCAGCGCGTGGGCGATCCAGCCGGCGGTGCGGGCTACAGCGAAGACGTTTTCGCCGGCCTCGGCGGTCATGCCTGCCGAGACGGTCAGCACCGCGAGGGCGAGGTCGACGTTGGCGTGCAGCGCGTGGTGGCGGGTGATCGTCGCGACCACGTCGCGTGCTGCCTGTAGGGCCGGGCCGGCCTGCGGTACGTCCTCCAGGAGGCGGAACAGGGTGCGGGCGCGCGGGTCCTCGCCCGGGTAGACCCGGTGGCCGAGACCGGGTACGCGGCGCCCGGCGCGCAGGTGGTCCGCCACCACGGCCGCCGCACTGCCCCGTTCCAGTACCTCCAGCAACATGCGGTGCGTGAGGCTGCTCGCGGCGCCGTGCAGAGGCCCGTCCAGGGCGCCGAAACCGGCCGACACGACGGCGTACGGATGGGCCCGCGCGGAGGCGGCCACCCGGGCGGCCAAGGTCGAGGAGGCGAGGTCGTGGTCGATGAGGAGGACAAGTGCCGCGTCGAGGGCGCGCAGTGACGCGTCGTCGGGTCGTTCCCCGGTGAGGCGTGACCACAAGCGGCGGGGGAGCGGGGCCGAGGTGCAGTCGGTCCCGTCCTCCAGACGGGGGAGGGCGTCCACGAGGACGGGGATGAGGGCGCGCGCGGTGCCCAGAACGGCGTCCTCGGACAGGTCGAAGCGCAGCGGGTCGGCGGAGGCCGCCGCCACCACCGCGACGCGCAGCCGGTCCAGCGGACTGCTGTGGGCGGGCAGTGCGTCGACGGCCCGGCGGGCGGCCGCGAGGGCTTCCTCCGGAGCGCTGAAGCGGACGCCGGGGCGCAGCAGGCCGGTCCAGAGCCAGTCGGCGACCTCCTCGTAGCCGTAACGGTCGGCCAGTTCGGTCGTGTCCACGCCGCGGAAGTAGCAGCGGCCCTTGTCGATGAGGGTGATGCCGGTACGGAACGCCAGGTCACCGTTGGCGGGGAGCGGTTCGCGCCGGGCGCCGCGTCGGGCGAGTGCGTCCACTTCCTTCGCGTCGAAGGTGCTGCCCCGGCCGCCGGGGGCCCGTCGGCTGGTCAGCTGGCCGCGGCTGACGTAGGCGTAGACCGTCTCGGGTTTCACGCCGAGCCGTTCGGCCGCTTCCCGGGTGCTCAGCCGCCGCTCGCCACGGTCGCCACCATCGCCGCCACGGTGGCCGCTGCCGCTGCCGCCGTGGCCGTCGCCGCTACTGCCGCCGTGGCCGTCGTCCGTTTCGTGATCCGCCATGACGCCCACCGTATCGATTGATCTTGCTTGTAGGTTGATTGAATCAATATTGACAGGTATTCAGTCCAGAATAGACAGTCGAGTCAATGAGGAGTGGCCAGGAGAGCAGCCAGGAGAGCAGGAGGACCGTCATGTCGAATGCCGGAGCCGGAGCGACCTTCGACGCGCCCCGCGGGCTCGCGGGTGTGATCGTCACCGAGACCGAGCTGGGGGACGTACGGGGCGGGGAGGGCTTCTACCACTACCGCCAGTACTCCGCCGTGGAGCTCGCCCAGAGCCGTACCTTCGAGGACGTCTGGCACTTGATGCTCCGCGGCAGCCTGCCGGACGTGGAGCAGCGCGCGGCCTTCGGGACGGAGACCACGGTGCTGCGCCACCTGCCCGGCGCCGTATGGGACGCGCTGCCCGGAATCGCCCGCGCCAGTGCCCGCAGCGGTCCGCTTGCCGGCCTGCGCACCGCGCTCTCCCTGCTCGGCGCCGCGGCGGGCTTCCAGCCCCTCTACGACATCGATCCCCGGCAGCGTGGCGCCGACGCGCTCACCGCGAGTGCTGCGGTGCCCACCGTGCTCACCGCGCTGCACCGCATCGGCCGGGGCCTGGCGCCGGTCGAGCCGCGGGACGACCTCCCGTACGCCGCCAACTACCTGTACATGCTCACCGGCGAGGAGCCCGACCCCGCGCGCACCCGGGCCATCGAGCGGTACCTGATCTCCACCATCGACCACGGCTTCAACGCCTCGACGTTCACCGCCCGCGTCATCGCCTCCACGGGCGCCGACCTCGCTGCCTGCCTGGTGGGCGCGGTCGGTGCGCTCTCCGGACCGCTGCACGGCGGCGCGCCCAGCCGGGCCCTGGACGCCCTCGACGCCATCGGCAGCCCGGACCGTATCGACGCCTGGATCCGCGAACGGGTCCGCTCGGGGGAGCGGATCATGGGCTTCGGGCACCCCGTCTACCGCACCGAGGACCCGCGTTCGCGGATGCTGCGTGACATCGCCCGGAGCTTCGGCGGGCCGCTCGTGGACTTCGCGGTGCAGGTGGAGGAGCGCGTCGAGGCGCTGCTCGCCGAACTCAAGCCCGGCCGGGAACTGCACACCAACGTCGAGTTCTACGCGGGTGTGGTGATGGAGCTGTGCGGCCTGCCGCGTGAGATGTTCACTCCCACCTTCTGTGCGGCCCGGGTGATCGGGTGGAGCGCCAATATCCTGGAGCAGGCGGACGACGCGAAGATCATCCGTCCGGCGGCCCGCTATGTGGGCCCGCCCCCGCCGCAGCCGGTTCCCGCCGCGCTGAACTGACGGCGTGCCGGACCGACGGCGCGCCGCCGCACCGACGTACGACGATGGAGGCGCCCCCTTGGCCCTGCAGGCTCCACAGGCCCCGCGACAGATCCCGGTCATCGTGCTTGCCGGATTCCTCGGCTCCGGCAAGACGACCCTGCTCAACCATCTGCTGGGCCGCAGCGGCGGCAGCCGTGTCGGAGCGGTCGTCAACGACTTCGGCAGCATCGAGATCGACGCCATGACGGTGGCCGGCCAGGTCGACTCGATGGTCTCGCTGGGCAACGGCTGCCTGTGCTGCGCCGTCGACACCAGCGAACTGGACGAGTACCTGGAACGCCTGGCGCGGCCTTCGGCCCGTATCGACGTCATCGTCATCGAGGCGAGCGGGCTGGCCGAGCCGCAGGAACTCATCCGCATGATCCTGGCCAGCGAGAACGACCGCATCGTCTACGGCGGGCTGGCCGAGGTCGTCGACGCGGCGGAGTTCGAGGCCACCCGGGCCCGGCATCCGGAGATCGACCGGCATGTGGCCATCGCCGACCTGGTGGTCCTGAACAAGGCCGACCGGATCGGGGAGGAAGAGCAGCGCTCGCTCCTGGACACCCTCACCGAGCTGAGCCCGGGGACGCCGGTCGTGCCCGCCGCGTACGGGCGGATCGACCCGGAGTTGTTCTTCGACCGCAAACCACGCGACGCGGACGGCGAGGCGGCCCGTCAGCTGTCCTTCGAGGACCTGTTCCGCGAGGAGACGGAGGCGGAAGAGGAGGCGGGAGCGGAGGCCGAGGCGGGCGGGGAGCATGCGTGCGGTGAGCACGGCCCGGGGTGCCGTGGCCATGGCCACGGGGCCGGCCGCCACTTCCACACGGCCTACGAGAGCGTCGAGTTCGTCTCGGACGAACCGATGAACCCCCGTCGGCTCATGGCCTTCCTCGACAGCAGGCCCGCCGGTCTTTACCGGATCAAGGGGTTCGTCCACTTCGACGTACCGGAGAACCGCCAGAAGTTCGCCGTGCACGCGGTCGGCAGCTTCCTGCGCTTCTACCCGTCGCCGTGGCAGCCGGACGAGGAGCGGCGCACCCAGCTCGTCCTGATCGGCAGCGGGGTCGACGCGGCGGCACTGCGCAAGGAGCTGACGGACTGCCGGGAGACGGGCCCGGAACGCGCCGCCGCGAGCAGCATGTGGGGCGTACTGCGCTACGTACCGTCCCCCGGAGAGCCCGGAGAGCCCGGAGAGCCCGGAGAGCCCGGAGAGCCCGGAGAGCCCGGAGACTTCGCAGTTCCGGATGCGCCGAGCGAGCCGGATGAGCCGGATGAGCCGGAGTGGCCCGGGGAGTCCGACGACCGGTAGCCACCCACTCGCCCCACTCACCCCACCCGCCCCACCCCAGACACCGAACCACCCAGACGACGCCCCCGACGCCTCGAAGCCCCAACGCCCCGAAGCCCCGACACCGCCCCCGGCCCGGCCGCAGCCGTCCGGGGGCGTCGTCATCGTCCTTCGACCGGGACCGCGCCCGTTACACCGGCCCGGCCAGCGTCGCGACCGGCTTCGTGAGGGGTACGCCCGAGCCGTCCCGTCGCGGGTCCGGTTCCGGCAGGTCGACCGGTACGCCCTTGGAGTTCGCCGCGCGCACCGGTGTGGCGCCCGCCCAGGCCAGGGACAGGCAGTCCTCGCCCTTCAGGAACCGCTGGCAGCGCACGCCGCCGGTCGCCCGGCCCTTGCGCGGGTACTGGTCGAAGGGGGTGAGCTTGGCCGTGGAGATCGAGTCGTCGAGCGTGCCGTGCGAGCCGGAGACCGTGAAGACCATGGCGTCGGCGGCCGGGTCGACGGCCGAGAAGAAGATGACCTTCGCGTCCGGGCTGAGCTTGATGCCCGCCATGCCGCCCGCCGGCCGGCCCTGCGGCCGTACCTGCCCCGCCGGGTAGCGCAGCAGCTGTGCCTCGTCGGTGATGAAGACCAGGTCCTCCTCGCCGGTGCGCAGCTCCGCGGCGCCCACGATGCGGTCACCGTCCTTGAGGGTGATGACCTCCAACTCCTCCTTGTGGGAGGGATAGTCCGGCACCACGCGTTTGACGATGCCCTGTTCCGTGCCGAGGGCCAGCCCCGGCGAGGACTCGTCGAGCGTCATGAGACAGATCAGTTCCTCGCCGTCCTGCAGGCCGAGGAATTCCGAGACCGGCGCGCCGCCGGACAGGTTCGGCGCCGCGACGGTGTCCGGGAGCTGCGGCAGGTCGACCACCTGGAGCCGCAGCAGCCGGCCGGTGGACGTCACCGCGCCCACTTCGCCGCGGGTGGTGGCCGGTACCGCCGAGACGATCACGTCGTGCTTGACGCGCTTGGCCTCCGCGTCGAAGTTCACCTCGCCGTTGGCCGTACGGGCCAGCAGGCCCGTCGAGGACAGCAGCACCCGGCACGGGTCGTCGGCGACCTCCAGCGGCATCGCGGTCACCGGGGCGCCCGCCGACTCCAGCAGGACCGTGCGCCGGTCCGTGCCGTACTTCTTGGCCACCGAGGCCAGCTCGCCGGAGACCAGCTTGCGCAGCTCGGAGTCCGATTCGAGGATCTTGGTCAGCTCCTCGATCTCCGCCTTGAGCCGGTCGCGCTCCGACTCCAGCTCGATCCGGTCGAACTTGGTCAGGCGGCGCAGCGGGGTGTCGAGGATGTACTGCGTCTGGATCTCGCTCAGCGCGAAGCGGTCCATCAGGCGCTCCTTGGCCTGCGCGCTGTTGTCGCTGGAGCGGATGAGGCGGATGACCTCGTCGATGTCGACGAGGGCCGTCAGCAGGCCCTCGACCAGGTGGAGGCGGTCGCGCTTCTTGCCGCGCCGGAACTCGCTGCGCCGGCGCACCACGTCGAAGCGGTGGTCGACGTAGACCTCCAGCAGCTCCTTGAGGCCCAGCGTCAGCGGCTGGCCGTCCACCAGCGCGACGTTGTTGATGCCGAAGGACTCCTCCATGGCCGTGAGCTTGTAGAGCTGCTCCAGGACGGCTTCCGGGATGAAGCCGTTCTTGATCTCGATGACCAGGCGCAGGCCGTGCTCGCGGTCGGTGAGGTCCTTGACGTCCGCGATGCCCTGGAGCTTCTTCGCGCCCACCAGGTCCTTGATCTTGGAGATGACCTTCTCGGGGCCGACGGCGAAGGGGAGTTCGGTGACGACCAGGCCCTTGCGGCGGGGGGTCACGTTCTCCACCGAGACCGTGGCGCGGATCTTGAAGGTGCCGCGCCCGGACTCGTACGCGTCCCGGATGCCGCCCAGACCCACGATCCGGCCGCCGGTCGGCAGGTCGGGGCCCGGTACGAACCGCATCAGCGTGTCGAGGTCCGCGTTCGGGTGCTTGATGAGGTGGCGGGCGGCGGCGATCACCTCGCCGAGGTTGTGCGGCGGCATGTTCGTCGCCATGCCGACCGCGATTCCTGACGCACCGTTGACCAGCAGGTTCGGGTAGGCCGCCGGGAGGGCGACCGGCTCCTGCTCCTGGCCGTCGTAGTTCGGTGCGAAGTCGACGGTGTCCTCGTCGATGGACTCCGTCATCAGGGACGTGGCCGAGGCCATCTTGCACTCGGTGTACCGCATGGCGGCGGGCGGGTCGTCGTTGCCGAGCGAACCGAAGTTGCCGTGGCCGTCCACCAGGGGCAGTCGCATCGAGAACGACTGCGCCATCCGCACCAGGGCGTCGTAGATGGAGGCGTCGCCGTGCGGGTGGAGCTTGCCCATCACCTCGCCGACGACGCGGGCGCACTTGACGTAGCTGCGCTCGGGGCGCAGCCCCATCTCGTTCATCTGGTAGAGGATGCGGCGGTGCACGGGCTTGAGGCCGTCGCGGGCGTCCGGGAGGGCGCGGGAGTAGATGACCGAGTACGCGTACTCAAGGAAGGAGCCCTGCATCTCGTCGACGACGTCGATGTCGAGGATCCTCTCCTCGAAGTCGTCCGGCGGCGGGGTCTTCGTGCTACGGCGGGCCATCGCGGCTGCGGCTCCTTCGCTTGCGTCCTGCTGCTTGCCGATGCTGGATCAACGTTCGGGTCTTTCGCGGACCATTGTGGCCCGCCCCACTGACAACGCCGACCGCGACCCTCCCCGGAGCCCCCGGACGGGGTCGCCGGGAAGTCCGCTCGTACGAGGCAGCCCGGCCGGGAACTTCGCCATAGCTCGGCGCGCTTGCATACAGTGACAGAACTTCCTCGCAAGCGGATCGAAGGGACGTACATGCCCATGGGTCACACGGCCACAGAACAAGCCGGCTCCGGCGGCCTGACAGCGACCGAGCACCGGCTGGCCAACGGCCTGCGCGTGGTGCTTTCAGAAGATCACCTGACCCCGGTCGCCGCGGTCTGCCTCTGGTACGACGTCGGCTCACGTCACGAGGTCAAGGGCCGTACGGGCCTGGCCCACCTCTTCGAGCACCTGATGTTCCAGGGCTCCGCCCAGGTCAAGGGCAACGGTCACTTCGAACTGGTCCAGGGCGCCGGCGGCTCCCTGAACGGCACCACCAGCTTCGAGCGCACCAACTATTTCGAGACCATGCCCGCCCACCAGCTGGAGCTCGCGCTGTGGCTGGAGGCCGACCGCATGGGCTCCCTGCTGACGGCGCTCGACGAAGAGTCCCTGGAGAACCAGCGCGACGTCGTCAAGAACGAGCGCCGCCAGCGCTACGACAACGTCCCCTACGGCACGGCCTTCGAGAAGCTGACGGCCATGGCCTATCCGGAGGGACACCCGTACCACCACACGCCCATCGGTTCGATGGCCGACCTGGACGCCGCCTCCCTGGAGGACGCACGGGCCTTCTTCCGTACGTACTACGCGCCCAACAACGCCGTCCTGTCGATCGTCGGCGACATCGACCCCGAGCAGACCCTCGCCTGGGTGGAGAAGTACTTCGGCTCCATCCCCGGCCACGAGGGCAAGCAGGCGCCGCGCGACGGCTCCCTCCCGGACGTCGTCGGCAAGGAGCTGCGCGAGGTCGTCGAGGAGGACGTCCCCTCCCGCGCCCTGATGGCCGCCTACCGCCTCCCGCAGGACGGCACCCGTGAGGCTGACGCGGCCGACCTGGCCCTGACGGTGCTCGGCGGCGGCGAGTCCTCGCGCCTGTACAACCGGCTGGTGCGCCGGGACCGTACGGCCGTGGCGGCGGGCTTCGGCCTGCTGCGGCTGGCCGGCGCCCCCTCGCTCGGCTGGCTGGACGTGAAGACCTCCGGCGGCGTGGAGGTGCCCGGCATCGAGAGCGCCGTGGACGAGGAGCTGGCCCGCTTCGCCGCCGAGGGGCCCAGCCCCGAGGAGATGGAGCGCGCGCAGGCCCAGCTGGAGCGCGAGTGGCTGGACCGGCTGGCCACGGCGAGCGGCCGCGCCGACGAACTGTGCCGTTTCGCGGTCCTCTTCGGCGACCCGCAGCTCGCCCTGACCGCCGTGCGGCGCGTCCTGGACATCACCCCGCAGGAGGTGCAGGAGGTCGCCAAGGCCCGGCTGCGCCCCGACAACCGCGCGGTCCTCGTGTACGAGCCGACCGAGCCGACCGCCGCCGAGGACAACGACGAGGAGGCGGCCCAGTGAGCGACGCCGTCAGCAACCCGATGACGTTCCATCCGCAGCCGGCCGGCGGCGAGCCCAAGCCGTGGGCCTTCCCGGCCCCCGAGCGCGGGCAGCTCCCCAACGGCCTCACGGTCCTGCGCAGCCACCGCCCCGGCCAGCAGGTCGTCGCCGTCGAGATCGACATCGTCGCGCCCCTGGAGGCCGAGCCCGCGGGCCTGGACGGCGTCGCCACGATCATGGCGCGTGCCCTGTCCGAGGGCACCGACAAGCACGACGCCGAGCAGTTCGCGGCCGAGCTGGAGCGCTGCGGCGCCACCTTGGACGCGCACGCCGACCACCCCGGTGTCCGCGTCTCCCTGGAGGTCCCGGTCTCCCGGCTGGACCAGGCGCTCGGCCTGCTCGCCGACGCCCTGCGCGCCCCGGCCTTCCCGGACGGCGAGATCGAGCGCCTGGTGCGCAACCGCCTCGACGAGATCCCGCACGAGCTGGCCAATCCGGCCCGGCGCGCCGCGATGGCCCTCTCCAAGGAGCTCTTCCCCGCCGACTCCCGGATGTCGCGGCCCCGCCAGGGCACCGAGGAGACCGTCACCCGTATCGACGCGGCGGCCGTCCGCGCCTACTACGAGGCCCACCTGCGCCCCGCCACGGCCACGGCCGTCATCGTCGGCGACTTCACCGGCGTGGACCTGGACGCGGCCCTCACCGAGACCCTCGGCGCCTGGACGGGGTCGCCCGCCGAACCGGTCAAGGCCACCGCGATCACCGCCGACGACACCGGCCGCGTCGTGATCGTCGACCGCCCCGGCGCCGTGCAGACCCAGCTGCTGATCGGCCGGATCGGCGCCGACCGGCACGACCGCGTCTGGCCCGCCCAGGTGCTCGGCACGTACTGCCTGGGCGGCACCCTCACCTCCCGCCTGGACCGGGTGCTGCGCGAGGAGAAGGGCTACACCTACGGGGTGCGGGCCTTCGGGCAGGTGCTGCGCTCCTCGGCCGACGGGGACGGCGCCGCGATGCTCGCCATCAGCGGCTCGGTGGACACCGCCTCCACCGGCCCGGCGCTGGAGGACCTGTGGAAGGTGCTGCGCACCCTCGCGGCGGAGGGCCTGACGGACGCCGAGCGCGATGTGGCCGTACAGAACCTCGTCGGGGTCGCGCCCCTGAAGTACGAGACCGCGGCGGCCGTCGCCGGAACCCTCGCCGACCAGGTGGAGCAGCAGCTCCCGGACGACTTCCAGGCCCGGTTGTACGAGCGGCTGGCGCAGACCGGCACGGTCGAGGCCACCGCGGCGGCCGTCAACGCCTTCCCGGTCGACCGGCTGGTGACGGTCCTGGTGGGCGACGCCGCCGAGATCGAGGAGCCCGTCAAGGCGCTCGGCATCGGAGAGGTGACGGTCGTCAAGGGCTGACGGCACGTCATCGGCGCGGTGGCGGCCGTCGGCGGACACCGGAGGCCGACGGCTCGTGATCCGTCCGGATGACGAATGATCATATAAGGGATCCAGTGGCGCGCAGGCGCCACTGGATCTTCTTTATGCCCCAATTGTTGGGGGTGGTTGCGAGGTGCCCGTGTGGCGTACGGCACAAAACCGCGGTTCTGTTTGCCGATTGAAAGTTGCCCCGTTTAGCGTCGATCCGGCTGTCCGCAGGATCACCGCCGCAACCGTGGCACGGACAGGCATCGCCGAGTCCCCGTACGGCGCGAGCCAGGGGAGCCGGGGACCCATGTCCCTTGGGGTGAATCGGACGCCTTCCCGGAGGCGCCCGTAGGAGACCTTCCTGCTCCGAACCCGTCAGCTAACCCGGTAGGCGAGAGGGAAGGAAAGGACACAGCCAGCTCATGGCGTTCACCCGTGCCACCGGGAAGCACCGTGGTCCGAGCCGCAGCGCGCGGACGACCCGTAACCTCGCCGGCATAGCCACGCTCGCCGCGTCCGGCGTCATCGCCTCCGTCGCCTCCCCGGCACTGGCGGCCGGCAACCCGGACGACGCGAGCAACCACGACACCGGCCTCCACCACGCCGTCGTCCTCGGCGACGAGCTCGCCGAGCAGATCGAGGCGCAGGCCGACGCGCAGCAGGAGGCCGCCGAGGCCGCCGCCGCGCAGGCCAAGGCCGAGGCCGAAGCGCGTCAGCAGGCCGAAGAGGCCAAGCGCCAGGCCGAGGCGGAGGCGAAGAAGGAGCGGGAGGCCAAGGAGCGCGCCGCCCGCGAGGCCGAGCGCAAGCGCCTGCTCACGTACGTCGCCCCGGTCGACGGCTCCTACGTCTCCACCAGCTACAAGGCCTCCAGCGGCCTGTGGTCCTCCGGCAGCCACACCGGCGTCGACTTCCACGCCGCCTCCGGGACCACCGTCCACGCCGTGGGCTCCGGCACCGTCGTCGAGACCGGCTGGGGCGGCGCGTACGGGAACAACGTCGTCATCAAGATGAACGATGGCACCTACACCCAGTACGGCCACCTGTCGTCCATCGGCGTCTCGGTCGGCCAGACCGTCACCCCGGGCCAGCAGATCGCCCTGTCGGGCAGCACCGGCAACACCACCGGCCCGCACCTGCACTTCGAGGCCCGTACCGGCGCCGATTACGGCTCGGACATCGACCCGGTCGCCTACCTGCGCTCGCACGGCGTGAACGTCTGACGCACACCCGTCCCCCGTACGACGCCCCGGCCCCCGCGGCCGGGGCGTCTGCGTTTCGGGGACCGCTCCAGGGGCCGCTCGGCAGGCGGGCCGCCCGAATGCCGTTCCGCGCGTTCCTGGCCAAAAATATCCATGAATACGCCGCGGCCGTCGGACAGCACGTTACCGTCGAATAGAGTCACACCCCATGCCGCCGCCCGGCGGCATTTCCGGATGTTCCCAGGGGATTACGGCGGAGGCGCAGACGATGCGAGGCACCATTTCCGCTCATGTGGTGTGCACGGCGATCCGCGACGACATCGTATCCGGCGTTCTGCCGCCGGGAAGCCGGCTGATCGAGGAGTTACTGGCCGGCCGTTACGGGGTCTCCCGCGTCCCCGTGCGTGAGGCGCTGCGCACGCTGCAGTCCGAGGGCTTCGTCGTCATCCGGCACCACGCGGGCGCCTGCGTGGCCGAGCCGACCGAGCGCGAAGCGGCCGACGTCCTGGACATCCGGGGCCTGCTGGAGCCGCTGGGCGCCGCGCGCGCCGCCGTCCGCCGCACCGAGGCGCACATCAAGGTCCTGCGCGGCGTCGTACGGCTGGGCCGCGAGCGCGCCCGGCACGGCCACCGGGCGGAGCTGCGCCAACTCGACGGCTGGTTCCACGAGACGCTCGCCCAGGCGTCCGGCAGCGCCAGCATGGCGGCGCTGCTCACCCAGCTGCGGCGCAAGACCGACTGGATGTACGCAGTCGAACTCCCGGTCCGCGACGCGCGGCCGTGGGAGGAGCACGGCGCGGTGCTGGACGCGGTGAGCCGGGGGGACGCCGAGCGGGCCCGGTCCCTGATGGCGGCGCACATCGAGCGCTCGCGCCCGGCGTACCGGCTGCGCCCGGCGGTTCCCGGGCAAACGGTGAGGGATTCGAAACAGACCGTAAACACGGCGCGCGAACAGAATTAACACGACAGCCGTATGCAAGCGGTAGGCGCATTCTCCGGGAAATCGGATTCCCGGTGCGGTATTCGCGGTGCCGTACAGGCGATGCGGTATTGCGGAATTGCGGTATTGGCACGGATTGCTGTGGGGTGAATACCCCCTGCCCCCCCCCGCAAGCCGGAACATACAAAAACGCGGCCCCGCCCGGCGCCGGTGATCCGGCTACCGCGGCGGAGCCGCGAACACGATGACCCGCGAAGCGGTTCAGACGGTCTCCGGGAGCTCCTCAAGGCCCTCGGCGACCAGCTTCGCGAGGCGGTCGAGCGCGGCGTCGGCGCCCTCGCCGTCGGAGGCCAGCACGATCTCCTCGCCACCCTGGGCGCCCAGGCCCAGCACGGCCAGCATGGAGCCCGCGTTGACCGGGTTGCCGTCGGCCTTGGCGATCGTCACGGGGATCCCGGCGGCGGTGGCCGCACGGACGAAGATCGAGGCGGGGCGGGCGTGCAGACCCTCGGCCCAACCGACATTGACGCGGCGCTCAGCCATGGTGTTGCCCTTCAAGTCGTAACGGTTGTCTAGACCAGTGTCTCATGCTGTCGGGAGTGCTCCGGCAGGCCACGACGGCGCTTGCGACGGCGTTTGTACGGCCCTCGCGACGGCTCTCGCGACGGCCTTCGTGACGGCACTCGCGACGGCGCTTGCTCGGCACCCGTACCGGACTCGCGACGGCACTTTCCGCAGGCCGTGGGCACGCTACCGGCAGCTCTCCGGCACGCGGCCGGACCGTCCGCCATCCGGGACCCGCCGCCCGGCCCCCGCCCGGCTCCCGGCCTGCCCCGGCCCGTACGGGCACGCACACCGAGCCGGTTGTCGGTGGCGGGTCGTACGCTGTCACCCATGCAGAGCCCGTCGGACAGCGTCTACCCGGCCCACTGGGAAGCCGATGTCGTGCTGCGCGACGGCGGCACCGCGCGCATCCGCCCCATCACCCCCGACGACGCGCAGCGCCTGGTCTCGTTCTATGAACAGGTCTCCGACGAATCGAAGTACTACCGCTTCTTCGCGCCCTACCCGCGCCTCTCCGACCGCGACGTGCACCGCTTCACCCACCACGACTACGTCGACCGGGTCGGCCTCGCCGCCACCGTGGGCGGCGAGTTCATCGCCACGGTCCGCTACGACCGCATCGACGAGCGCGGCCGCCCCGCCAAGGAGCCCGGCGCCGACCAGGCCGAGGTCGCCTTCCTCGTCCAGGACGCCCACCAGGGCCGCGGCGTGGCCTCCGCGCTCCTGGAGCACATCGCCGCGGTCGCCCGCGAGCGCGGCATCCGCCGGTTCGCCGCCGAGGTGCTGCCCGCCAACTCCAAAATGATCAAAGTCTTCACGGACGCCGGGTACACCCAGCAGCGCACCTTCGAAGACGGCGTGGTGCGCCTGGAGTTCGACCTGGAGCCCACCGAGCAGTCCATGGCCGTCATGCGCGGCCGCGAGCAGCGCGCCGAGGCCCACTCCGTACAGCGCCTGCTGGCGCCCGGCTCGGTCGCCGTCGTCGGCACCGGCCGCGCCCCCGGCGGCGTCGGCCGCTCCGTCCTGCGCAACCTCCTCGACTCCGGCTACCCGGGCCGGGTGTACGCGGTCAACCGGGCCTTCCCCGAGGGCGGCACCCGCCTCGATCCCGAGGGCGTGCCCGGCCACCGCTCGGTGTCCGAGATCCCCGAGCCCGTGGATCTCGCGGTGCTCGCCGTCCCCGCCGACCGGGTCCCCGACGTGGTCCGGGACTGCGGCGAGCACGGCGTGCGCGGCCTGGTGATCCTCTCCTCCGGGTACGCCGAGTCCGGCACCGAGGGCCGCGAGCGGCAGCGCGCCCTGCTGCGCCAGGCCCGCTCGTACGGGATGCGGCTCATCGGACCGAACGCCTTCGGCCTGATCAACACCGCCCCGGACGTCCGTCTGAACGCCTCCCTCGCGCCGCAGATGCCCGGCGCCGGGCGCATCGGCCTCTTCACCCAGTCCGGCGCGATCGGCATCGCCCTGCTGAGCGGCCTGCACCGGCGCGGCCCCGGCGACGGCTCGATCGCCGGCATCTCCACCTTCCTGTCGGCCGGCAACCGCGCCGACCTCTCCGGCAACGACCTGCTCCAGTACTGGTACGACGATCCGGCCACCGACGTCGCGATCCTCTACCTGGAGTCCATCGGCGACCCGCGCAAATTCATGCGGCTCGCCCGCCGTACGGCAGCCGTCAAGCCCGTCGTCGTGGCCAAGGGCGCCCGCCACACCGGCACCGCGCCGCTCGGCCACACCGTCCCCACGGTCCGCATTCCCGACAGCACGGTCTCCGCCCTGATGCGCCAGGCCGGCGTGATCCGCGTCGACACGGTCACCGAGCTGATCGACGCCGGGCTGCTGCTCGCCTCCCAGCCGCTGCCGGACGGCCCGCGCGTGGCCATCCTCGGCAACAGCGAGTCCCTCGCCCTGCTGACGTACGACGCCTGCCTCACCGAAGGGCTGCGCCCGCTGCGCCCGCACGTCCTCGCCGCCGCGGCCACACCGGAGGACTTCCGTACGGCGCTGTCCGCGGCCCTGGCCAACGGGCTCTGCGACGCCGTCGTGGTGACGGCCATCCCCTGGGTGGGGGAGGAGGGCGTGGCCTCCCCGGGGGAGGGCGCCGACCTCGCCGCGGCGCTGCGCGAAGCGGCCTCGTCCGCCGCGCCCGCCAAGCCGGTCACCGTCGTACACCTCGCCATGGACGCCCTCGCAGATGCGCTGGCGGCCCCGCCGCCCTCCGGCGGCGCCCCGGCCCGCCCCGACACCCCCGCGGCCCCCGACGGCGCCTCCGGAGCCCCGCAGACCCCCGCCGCAGCCCCACCCGCCCCACCCGGCAGCACACCCCCAGGCACCACACCCGCCGACACCACACCCCCCGCCTCCCCGCCCGCCCCCCTGATACCGGTCTTCCCCGCCGCCGAGCGCGCCGTCCGCTCGCTCGCCCAGGCGGTGCGCTACGCGAAATGGCGCCGGGACGCCACCGACCCGGGCCGGGTGCCCGAATACGAGGACATCGAGGAGGCCGCCACCGGCGCCGACATCGACCGGCTGCTCGACGAACTGGGCCGGCACGCCGACATCACCCGCTCCGTCCCGCTGCCGGCCGACGACGCCCACGCCCTCCTGGCCCGCTACGGCATTCCCGTGCGCCCCGCCCACCCGGCCCCCGACCCGGACACCGCCGTACGCGCCGCCGCCCGCCTCGGCTACCCGGTCGCCCTGAAGACCACCGCGCCGCACCTGCGGCACCGCCCCGACCTCGGCGGCGTCCGACTCGACCTGACCGGCGAGGCGGAGCTGCGCCGTGCCTACGCCGAGCTGACCGACTTCCTCGGCAAACCGGAGGAGCTGCGCCCGGTCGTCCAGCCGATGGTGCCGCGCGGCGTCGACACGGTCGTCCGCGCCGCCATCGACCCGGCCGCCGGCGCCGTCCTCTCCTTCGGCCTGGCCGGCGCCCCCTCACAGCTCCTCGGCGACACGGCCCACCGCCTGATCCCCGCGACGGACCGCGACGTCGCCGACCAGATACGGTCCATCCGCACGGCGCCGCTGCTGTTCGGCTGGCGCGGCAGCCAGCCGGTGGACACCGCCGCCCTGGAGGACCTGCTGCTGCGCGTCTCCCGGCTGGTCGACGACCACCCCGAGGTCGTCGGCGTCGACCTGGAGCCCGTCGTCGTCGCCGCACACGGCCTCGCCGTCCTGGACGCCACCGTCCGCCTGGCCCGCCCGCCGGCCACCACCGACCTGGGCCCCCGCCGGATGCCCGCCTACTGACAGCGGGCGCCGCGGGGCCCTGCCGGGCGCCCCTGGCCCGGACCCGGGCTCTCCGACCCGCCCCGGCCGGTACGCCCCGTAAGATGGGGCGCATGGCTAAGACCGGTACGACGACCCAAGGGCTGCGCGCGGCGATCGAGCGCAGCGGCTATTACCCGGCCCTGGTGGCCGAGGCGGTGCAGGCCGCGGTCGGCGGCGAGCCGGTGGTGTCGTACTTGGTCCACCAGGAGACGACCTTCGACGCCAACGAGGTCCGCCGCCACGTCACGGTCCTGGTCCTGACCGGCACCCGCTTCATCGTCAGCCACACCGACGAGCAGTCCGCCGACGACACCTCCCCCTCGCCGTACGCGACGACCTCCACCGAGTCCGTGAAGCTCGGCCGGATCTCCTCCGTCGTGCTCAGCCGGGTGGTCGCCAACCCCGAGTCCTACACCCCGGGCCGGCTGCCCCGCGAGGTCGTCCTGACCATCGGCTGGGGCGCCGTAGCCCGTCTGGACCTGGAGCCCGCCACCTGCGGCGACCCCAACTGCGAGGCCGACCACGGCTACACCGGCTCCTCGACGGCCGACGACCTGTCGCTGCGCGTCAGCGAGGCCGGCGACGGCCCGGACACCGTCCGGCAGACCCTCGCCTTCGCCCAGTCGCTGTCCGAGGCCACCGCGGCCACCACCCGCTGATGGCACACGCCGTCCCCGCCTGGCCGGAACCGGAACCCCTCGACCTCACCGGCGCGCCGGTGCCCGCGTACGGCACCGGCTCGCTCGCCGACCTGCTGCCCACCATCACCGCAGGCCAGGGCCTGACCCTGCCCGGCGCCGGGCAGGCGGGCGGGCCGGGCATGGCCCTGGACCCCGCCGACCGCGTCTGCGTCTTCCTCATCGACGGCCTCGGCTGGGAACTGCTGCGCGACCACCCGGACGAGGCGCCGTTCCTGACGTCCCTTCTGGACAGCTCGTTCAACCGCACCGGCCGCCCGATCACCGCCGGCTTCCCGGCCACCACCGCCGCCTCGCTCGCCTCCGTCGGCACCGGCCTGCCGCCGGGCGAGCACGGCCTGGCCGGCTACACCTGCCTGAACCCGGACACCGGCGAGCTGATGAACCAGCTGCGCTGGTACCCGTGGTCCGACCCGTACGCCTGGCAGCCGTACCCGACCGTCTTCCAGCGGGCGCACGCCGCCGGGATCCACACCTGCCAGGTCTCCTCGCCGAACTTCGAGCGCACCCCGCTCACCGACGTCGCGCTCAGCGGCGGCACGTTCCACGGCCGGCTCGCCGGCGAGGAGCGCATGGACCTGGCGGCCGAGCAGCTCGCCGCCGGTGACCGGTCGCTGGTCTACACGTACTACGCCGAGGTGGACGGTGCCGGGCACCGCTACGGCACCGACTCCGACGCCTGGCGCGGCCAGCTGATGTACGTCGACCGCCTCGCCCAGCGCCTCGCCGAGCAACTGCCGCCGCGCAGCGCCCTGTACGTCACCGCCGACCACGGCATGATCGACATCCCGTTCGGTCCGGAGTCCCGCATCGACTTCGACGAGGACTGGGAACTGCGCGCCGGTGTGCGGCTGCTGGGCGGCGAGGGGCGCGCGCGGCATCTGTACGCACACCCCGGCGCGGCCGGAGACGTGCTCGCGGTATGGCGCGAGGTGGTCGGGGAAGACATGTGGGTGGCGGGCCGTGACGAGGCCATCGCCGCCGGCTGGTTCGGCCCCCGGGTCGACGACCGGGTCCGGGCCCGTATCGGCGACGTCGTCGCCGCCGCGCACACCGACATGGTGATCGTGGCGAGCGAGAGGGAGCCGCGCGAGTCCGCGATGGTCGGTATGCACGGCTCGATGACCCCGGCCGAACAGCTCGTACCGCTCCTCGAAGTCCGTACCTGACCCCGTACCCCGCCGTGCACCCGAGCCCGGCCCCGCACGCCCCGCCCCCGCCGCCCGGCGAGCGCACCCCACGCGCGCTCCCGGCCGTCCCCCACTCGATACGAGCCCGAAAGGCCCGCGTTCTCCCATGCCCGAGCTGGTGTTCTTCTCCGGAACGATGGACTGCGGAAAGAGCACCCTCGCTCTGCAGATCGAGCACAACCGCTCGGCCCGCGGCCTGCAAGGAATGATCTACACACGCGACGACCGGGCGGGCCGCGGCAAGCTCTCCTCCCGCCTCGGACTGGTCACCGAGGCCGTCGAGGCGACGGACGAGATGGACTTCTACGCCCACATCGTCGCCGCCCTGAGCTCCGGCGGCCGGGTCGACTACGTCATCGCCGACGAGGCGCAGTTCCTCGCCCCGGACCAGATCGACCAGCTCGCCCGCGTCGTCGACGACCTGGAACTGGACGTCTTCGCCTTCGGCATCAGCACCGACTTCCGCAGCAAGCTCTTCCCCGGCTCGCAGCGCCTGGTCGAACTGGCCGACCGCATAGAGGTCCTCCAGGTCGAGGCCCTGTGCTGGTGCGGCGCCCGCGCCACGCACAACGCCCGCACCCTCGACGGCCAGATGGTCGTCGAGGGCGCGCAGGTCGTCATCGGCGACGTGCAGAGCGCGCCCGCCGAGGTCGGCTACGAGGTGCTCTGCCGCCGCCATCACCGGCGCCGCCAGACCTCCGCCGCCGCCCATGCGGCAGCCCTCTCCCCGGACGTCCTGCCGGTGTACGCCGCCGAGTAGCGCCCGGTCCGCCGGAGGGCGCGCCGCGCTCGGCAGCACGGCGCGCGCCCCCGCCGGACGGCTGCTCAGCCCGGCTGCTGGAGTACGGCGAACACCGCCCCCTCGGGGTCGGCGACCTTCGCCACCCGCCCGTATGCGGAGTCCCAGGCCGCCTCGACCTCCTGGCCGCCCAGTTCCGCCACGCGCCGCACCGCGGCATCGGTGTCCGAGACGGCGAAGTACGTCACCCAGTGCGGCCCCAGCTCCCGCGGCAGCGCGTCGCCCACGCCGTGCACGCCCGCCACCGGCTGCCCCTTCAGATGCAGCGTCAGGTAGTCGGGGACGGTGGCCTCCGGCCGGGTCTCGTAGCCGAACACCGCCTCGTAGAAAGCGGTCACTCCCGTCTCCCGGGTCACCAGCTCGTTCCACACCGGCGCCCCGGGCACGCCGACCAGCGCCGCGCCGACCATCTCCTTGCCCTGCCACAGCCCGAAGACCGAGCCCTGCGGGTCCGAGGCGATGGCCATCCGCCCCGCCTCGTCGTCCGCGTCCAGCGGTCCGACGGCGACCGTGCCGCCGCAGCCGCGGATCTGCTCGGCGGCCGCGTCGGCGTCGTCACTCGCCAGGTACGTCGTCCAGGCGACCCGCAGGTGACGGTCGGGCGCCAGTTCCCCGATCCCGGCCACCTCCCGCCCGTGGAGATACGCCCGGACGTACGGACCGAAGTGCTGCGGCCCCGGTTTGAACTCCCAGCCGAACAGCGCACTGTAGAACTGCTCTGTCGCGGCCAGGTCGTGCACCATGAGACTCACCCAGCAAGGCGCGCCGGGCGTCCGCCGAGTCGTTGCCTCGGTCGTCATCGTCACTCTCTCCTCGGACCATCGGGGTGGTGGCCGTGCGGGGACCGGGCGCGAGTGCGCCGTCCCGTGCAGATGCTCGCACCACCTCATCCGCTGCGCGCCCCGGCCGCGCCGTCTTCGGCGCGTTCCCATGGGAGAATGCCCGATTTGATGTTTCGCACCCGTTTCGGTGATGTTGCCGTTCGTGGACGCGCGGCATCCGGCCCTGGGGAAGGCCGTCGCCGCCATGGACACCGCCTTCAGCACGGGCCCGCCCTGCGCGAGGATGAGCCCCATGAATGTCACCATCACCGCCGCCGGGCTGGCCGACGAACTGGCCTCCGGGAACCCGCCGGTCCTTCTCGACGTCCGCTACCGGCTCGGCGGCCCGCCCGGCCGCCCCGACTACGAGGCCGGGCACGTACCCGGCGCCGTCTACGTGGACATGGACGGCGAACTCGCGGCGCCCGCGGGCCCGGCCGGCCGCCATCCGCTGCCGGACCTCGACGCGTTCGCCGCGACCATGCGCCGGGCCGGGGTATCGGCGGACGCGCCGGTCGTCGTGTACGACGGCGGACAGGGGTGGTCGGCGGCCCGCGCCTGGTGGCTGCTGCGCTACACCGGACACGCCTCGGTACGGGTCCTGGACGGCGGGCTGGCCGCCTGGACCGCGTCCGGCGGCGGGCTCAGCACCGACGTACCGTCGCCGAAGGGCGGCGACTTCACCGCGGTGCCCGGCGCGCTGCCACTGCTGACGGCGGACGAGGCCGCGGCCCTGGCCCGGCGCGGTGTCCTGCTGGACGCACGGGCCGGTGAGCGCTACCGCGGCGAGGTGGAGCCCATCGACCGCGTCGCCGGGCACATCCCGGGCGCGCTGTCCGCGCCGACGACGGAGAACCTCACCGCCGACGGCACGTTCCTGCCGCCCCCGGAGCTGGCCGCGCGCTTCGGCGCCCTCGGAGCCACCGCCGACACCGAGGTCGGGGTCTACTGCGGTTCGGGCGTCTCGGCCGCGCAGGAGGTGCTGGCCCTGGCTGTGGCGGGGGTTCCCGCGGCCCTGTACGTGGGTTCCTGGAGCGAGTGGTCCGCCGATCCGGCGCGTCCGGTGGCCACCGGCGCGCAGGCGGGCTGAGAGCGGCCTGCGGACGGCCGGGCGGCATCCCGTGCCGCTCGGCCGTGTGCGCCGGAGCTACTCCGGTTTCTTGCGCCGCGTCCCGAAGACGATCTCGTCCCAGCTCGGTACGGCGGCGCGCCGCCCCGGCCGTACACCGTCGGCCTCGGCCTGCCGGTCGGTGGTCCCCGTGAGGCGGTCCCGGTGGCCGGCCACCGCCCGTGGCATGAGCACGTCGGCGTAGGCCGATCCCGCGCCCGCGCTGGCCGCCGGAGCGGCCGGCTCCTCCAGCTCCTCGTCCTCGACGGACTCCTCCTGCGGGGGCGCCTTCGGAGCCTCCGGTACGACCATGTCGCCCCGGAAGCTGGGCACCGCCTCCAGGAGGCTGGTGAGCGAGTCGCGCTCGCGTTCGCCGGAGCCGTCCTCGGCCCGCGCCTGCTCGTCGTCCTCGCCGCCCGTACGGTCCCGATCCCGGTCGCGGTCCCGGTCCTGGGACGTCTGACGGTCCAGGGCACGGTCCAGCGGCCGGTCGCGCGGCAGCCGCGCGATGCGCGGTACGAACGGGAAGCTGGGCTCCGGGGTGTCGTCGGTCTCGCCGATCAGCGCCCGCGCCTCGTCGTCGACGGCCTGGACGAGGCGCCGCGGCGGGTCGTAGGTCCAGCTCGCGGAGTGCGGCTCGGCCGCGACGCGGTAGACCAGCAGGACTTCCCAGGTGCCGTCGTCGCGCCGCCAGGAGTCCCACTGCACGGAGTCCTTGTCGGCGCCGCGCAGCAGCAGCCGCTCCGCGACGGCCTCGCCGAGCTGCGGGCCGGTGTTCTCCCCGGGGCGGCGCACGGGCGTCTTACGGGCCCGCTCGGCCATGAAGGCGCGCTCGGCGAGCACCGGGCCCTCGAAGCGGCGTACCCGGTCGACCGGGATGCCGGCGAGCTGGGCGACCTCCTCGGCGGAGGCACCGGCCCTTATACGCGCCTGGATGTCCCGGGGGCGCAGGTGGCTCTCGACCTCGATCTCGATCTGGCCGAGCCGCGCGCGGTCGTTGCGGACCGCGGCGCGCAGCCGTTCGTCGATCGGAAGCGTGTACTCGGTGCTGTCCGCAGCTTTGAGCACCAGCCGTGTGCCGTCGTTGGAGACGGCCACGACACGCAGTTCGGGCATGGGGACCTCCCGGGTGGTGCCTGCCGACGTCACGTGCGTCGCTGCTTCCGCTAGTCGAGTGTGGCCTGCCCGGGTGCAGCCTGCCACAACATTGCCGAGTTACCCGGCGTGTCGAGGCTTGGCCCAGAAACGCCGTTATGACACGGTTACCTGTTCGCAACGCTCAGTGACCATGTCCTGTTCCTGCTCCCAGTCACCCGTGTCCGGTGGCGGCACCCGGGGGTTGAGTGCCACCTTTCGGCCCCTTCCCGTATCCGGGCAGCCGGACGGGATTCCGGGGCCAGGGCTCGCCACAGTACTCCATTCGGGCCACTGAGGTGGACCGCCGCGCCGCCGAAGTTCTCGTACGCCAAGGGAGTTGGTCGCCTTGTCGATCTCTCTACACCGCGTGACGGGTGGCGAGGTTCACAGAATCCGCAGAATCGGAACTACCGGCTTCGCCCATAGGTCACTTGTCCGTGCAAGATGGATCGAAGGGGCGATCAAAGGCTGGAGATGGACAACAAAAGCGATACCGACACGAAAAACAAGGGGAAACGGCTCGACCTGAGCGTTCCTCAGGTCGCCGGCAGTGCCCTGGCGGCCGCGGTCGCCGCGTTTCTCGCCGGCAAGCTCGGCGTGTACGGGACCATCATCGGCGCGGGTGTGGTGAGTGTCGTGGCCACGACCGGCGGCTCGGTCTTCCAGCATCTCTTCCGGCGGACCGGCGAGCAGCTCAAGGAAGCCGCGACCGTCGGCACCCGGCCGAAGCCGCGCCGGTCCTCGGTGTCCCGCAGACCGCCGGACGCCGCATCCGGCACCGGCATGGTGCTGCCCACCTTCGACCGGCAGGGCGCGGAGGACGAGATCACGTCCGTCGCGGCCAAGGACCGGGACCCGGCCGGGGACGCCGACCGTACGCAGCTGCTGCCGCAGGCCGGGGACCCGGACCGTACGCAGCTGCTGCCGCAGGCCGACGCGGCGCGCGGTCCCGGGGCGGATGCCGGGGCCACCGACAAGACGCAGCTGGTGCCGCGCCTCGACGACCGGACCATGGCACTGGGGCAGGCACGCCCCGACCACCCGCCGGCCGGCGCCACCGCGGTGCCGCGCCGGGCCGACGAGGTCAGCACCGCCACGTACGGCACCCGGCTGCGCGGCTGGAAGCGGCCGGGGCTCGCCGCGCTGGCGATCTTCGTGCTGTCGATGGGCGCCGTCACCTGCGTCGAGCTGCTCACCGGGCAGGACGCGGCGGGCGGCACGGGCACCTCGGTGGGCAACGTCTTCCGGGGCAACGGGCACAAGTCCGAGCCGCAGGCCCCGCCCGTCACGGACTCGCCGTCTCCCGGGACCTCCCACGGCGACGGCACGACGGGCAGCACCGGCGGCACTCCGTCGCCCGGCCCCAGCGGCTCCACCGGCACCGGCGACGGCAGCTCCACCGGCGGTACGGGAAAGCCGTCCACGCCGCCGCCGAGCCCGGACGCGAGCCGGAGCGGCAAGCCCACGCCGCCGCCGAGCCCGCAGCCGTCGAAGTCCGGCGGCAACACCGGTGACGACACCGGCAAGGGCGGTGACGACTCCAAGGGCGATTCCGGCGACGGGAAGAAGCAGGAGCCCGGCGGACAGCAGGCACCGGACCCGAAATCCCCGTGAACGCGGGACGGAAATCCGCACCCGTGCGGGACGTAATGCCGTCCCGCACGGGGACCTAATCCCCTTAACCGGCGCGGCATTTCCCTCCTTCGTGCGGACCGAATCCCATTCGGCCCGGGAGAACGGGCCGGGCCGCCCCGCGCGGACGGTCAACGGACCGGCCCGGACCCGGCGCACAGCCGGGTCCGGGCCGTTTTGCCGCGGCCCGCGGGCCCGCCGGGCCTTCATCCCTGCGGGACGTTGGGCCGAATGGGCGTTTCAGCCGTCCGGGCGGTCCTGCGGACCGGCCCCGGCCTCATGAGCCCAGCACGCGCCGCAGGTAGGCATTGGTGAACAGGCGCTCCGGGTCCAGCCGGTCGCGCAGCGCGGCGAACTCGCCGAATTGCGGATAGACCCCGGACAGGTACGCGGCGTCACGGCTGTGCAGCTTCCCCCAGTGCGGCCGCCCGCCGTGCGCCGTCATGATCCGCTCGGCCGCGGTGAAGTACGCCCGGTACGGCGTGCCCCGGTACATGTGCACGGCGATGTAGGCGGTGTCCCGCCCGGAAGCGGTGGACAGCGGGATGTCGTCGGCCGGCGCGGTCCGCACCTCCACCGGGAAGCTCACCCGGAAGTCCGAGCGCTCCATCAGCTCCCGCAGCTCCCGCAGCGCCTCGACGGCGGCGTCCCGTGGCAGCGCGTACTCCATCTCCACGAAGCGCACCCGGCGGGGGCTGGTGAAGACCTTGTACGGGATGTCGGTGTACGTACGGGCCGACAGCGCGCGGCTGGAGAGCCGGGCGATGCCCGGAACGGTGGCGGGCACCGCGCGGCCGACGGCGCACGCGGCGCGGAAGACCCCGTTGGAGATCAGCTCGTCGTCGATCCAGCCGCTGACCCGGCCGAGCGGGGCGGCGGGGCCCTGGCTGCGGTTGTTGCGCTTGGTGCTGCAGTTGCCGGTGTGCGGGAACCAGTAGAACTCGAAGTGCTCGTTCTCGGCGACGAGCTGGTCGAACTCGGCCGTCACCCGGGCGAAGGACATCGGCTCCTCCCGGGCCGACAGCCAGAACTGCGGCTCCACGGCGAAGGTGACGGACGTGATCACGCCCAGGGCGCCCAGCCCCACCCGGGCCGCCGCGAAGATCTCCGGATGTTCCGTGGCGGAGCAGGTGCGCACCGAGCCGTCGGCGGTGACCAGTTCGAGCGCGGTGATCTGGGCGGCGATGGACGCCGAGTCGCGGCCGGTGCCGTGGGTGCCGGTGCTCGCCGCCCCGGAGACCGTCTGCTCCATGATGTCGCCCATGTTGGCCAGCGACAGGCCGTGCGAGGCGAGGACCCGGTTGAGATGTTCGAGCGTGGTGCCGGCGGCCACGGTCACCGTGCCGGCGGCGCGGTCCACCTCCCGTATGCCCCTCAGGCGCTCGGGCCGTATCAGCAGCCCGTCGGTGGCGGCGGCCGCGGTGAAGGAGTGGCCGGTGCCGGCCGCCTTGACCGTCAGCCCGTCGGCCGCCGCCGCGCGCACCGCCGCGGCCAGTTCGCCGGTGGAGGCCGGCGAGACGCTCCGGGCCGGCGTCACGGCGACGGTGCCCGCCCAGTTACGCCAGGCCGGCCGGGGTGTGGTCCCCCGGACCGCCCGCACCGTGCGGATCGCCCTTGCCCGTGCGGTCGTCCTGTTCCCGCCGGTCGTCCTGTGTGCCTCGGCCATCTGCGCCCGTCCCCTCACGCTGCGGCGCCGGCCGCAGCCGGCGGTATCCGAGGAACGCCACCGCCGCCGCGAGCGCCCCCGCCACGGCCGGCACCAGGTAGCCGCGCCCGGCCCCGGCCGCGTCCACCACCCACCCGGCGGCCGACGAGCCGAGCGCCACCCCGACCGCGAGCCCGGTGCTGGTCCAGGTCATGCCCTCGGTCAGGTTCGCGCGCGGTACGTGCTGCTCGACGAGGGCCATGGTGGTCACCATCGTCGGCGCGATGGACAGGCCCGCGAAGAAGAGCGCCACGGCCAGCAACGGAAGGTTCCCGACCAGTTGGAGCGGGATCATACTCACGGCCATCGCACATACGCCCACCACCCACCGCCGGGCGGCCGGGCCCTTGAAATGGATCATCCCGAAGACCACGCCGGCGGCGCACGAACCGAGCGCGTAGGTCGCCAGCACCAGGCTGGCGGCGCCCTGGTGGCCCTCCTCCTTGGCGAACGCCAGCGTCACCACGTCGGTCGCGCCGAAGATCGCGCCGGTCGCCACGAACGTGACCACCAGCACCTGGAGGCCGCGCGAGCGCAACGCCGATCCCTTGGTGTGGTGTTCGCGCGGATGCGGCGCCGGCTCGGTCGCGCGCTGCGCCGTCAGCCAGAAGACCCCCGCCACCAGGAAGACCGTCGCGAGCAGCGGGCCCGCTTCGGGGAACCAGGAGGTGGACAGGCCTATGGAGAGGATCGGCCCGACGATGAAGCACGCCTCGTCGACTATGGACTCCCACGAGTAGGCGGCGTGCAGCAGGCGCGGTGAGCTGGGGTGGACGGCCGCCCAGCGGGCCCGGACCATCGACCCGACGCTCGGCACGCAGCCCGCGCAGGCCGTGAAGACGAACAGCGTCCAGTCCGGCCAGCCCTGCTGCGCGCTCACCAGCAGCCCGGCCATGGCGGCCGCCGAGACCAGCGTCACCGGGCGCAGCACCCGGCGCTGGCCGTGCCGGTCCACCAGCCGGGAGACCTGCGGGCTGAGCACCGCCGAGGACATCGCGACCGTCGCCGCCAGGGCGCCGGCGAGGCCGTACCGGCCGGTCATCAGGGAGACCATGGTGACGATGCCGATACTGCTCATCGACAGCGTCATCCGGCCCAGGAACCCGGCCGCGGTGAACGACTTGGTGCCGGGCGTGTGGAAGAGCGCGCGGTACGGGCTTGGCATGGGGGCTCCGCCGGTGAAGAGCCGACGCCGGGGGAACCCGGAGGTCGGTAAGGTATGTCTGGGGCCGAGACAGCTTACGCAAGGGTTCCGCGTGGCCGCCTCCGGTTTTCCGGCTGTCAGTGGCTGGTGGCAGGATCGAAGACATGCCCGAACAGTGCGATCCGCCCCTTTCAACCGCCGGGGGGACCCCCGGTCCCTACGACGCCCTGCTGCTGCTGTCCTTCGGCGGCCCCGAAGGCCCGGACGACGTCGTCCCCTTCCTGGAGAACGTCACCCGCGGCCGCGGCATCCCCCGCGAGCGGCTGAAGGAGGTCGGGCAGCACTACTTCCTGTTCGGCGGCGTCAGCCCGATCAACGCGCAGAACAGAGAGCTGCTGGACGCCCTGCGCAAAGACTTCGCCGAAAACGGCCTGAACCTGCCGGTCTACTGGGGCAACCGCAACTGGGCCCCGTACCTGACCGACACGCTGCGCGAGATGGTCCGCGACGGCCGCCGCCGCATCGCCGTCCTGGCCACGAGCGCCTACGCCTCCTACTCGGGCTGCCGCCAGTACCGCGAGAACCTCGCCGACGCGCTGGCCACCCTCCGGGCCGACGGCCTGCCGGTGCCGCAGGTGGACAAGCTCCGCCACTACTTCAACCACGAGGGCTTCGTCCGCCCCATGGTCGACGGCGTCCTCGCCTCCCTCGCCGAGCTGCCCGCCGACGTCCGCGACGGCGCGCACATCGCCTTCACCACCCACTCCATCCCGACCGCCGCGGCCGACACCTCCGGCCGCCCGGAGGACCACACCGACGACAGCAGGGCCGGCGAGGGCGGTGCGTACGTCGCCCAGCACCTGGACGTGGCCCGGGTGATCGCGGCGGCGGTCCGCGAGGAGACCGGCGTCGACCACCCGTGGCAGCTGGTCTACCAGTCCCGCAGCGGCGCCCCGCACATCCCGTGGCTGGAGCCGGACATCTGCGACCACCTCGAAGAGGTGCACCGTGCGGGCGTCCCCGCGGTCGTCATGGCGCCCATCGGCTTCGTCTCGGACCACATGGAGGTCAAGTACGACCTCGACACCGAAGCCACCGCCAAGGCCGCCGAGCTGGGCCTGCCGGTGGCCCGCTCCGCCACCGTCGGCGCCGACCCGCGCTTCGCCGCGGCCGTCCGCGATCTGGTCCTGGAGCGCGCCGCCGCCGAGCAGGGCCGCGCCCCGGCGCGCTGCGCCCTCGGCGCGCTGGGCCCGAGCCACGACCTGTGCCCGGTCGGCTGCTGCCCGGCCCGCGCCCCGCGCCCGGCCGCCGCGGGCGCGGACTGGACGGGCCCGGTGGCCGGAGTCCAGGGGTAGCCCGGCTCGCCCCGTAACGAGATCCCCGACGGCGGCGCAGCCGCCCCGCAGGCCGTCACGACCCCGGCCCGTACGAGCAAGGAGCACCGTGTCCGATCCGCTGCAGGACGAACTTCTCGACCTCGCCCTGGAGGCCGCCCGCCGCGCCGGCGAGCTGCTGCGCGACGGCCGCCCCGCCGACCTCGGCGTGGCCGCCACGAAAACCAGCCCCATCGACGTCGTCACCGAGATGGACATCGCCAGCGAGAAGCTGATCACCGGCTTCCTCGCCGAGCACCGCCCGGCCGACGGTTTCCTGGGGGAGGAGGGCGCCAGCGTCGCGGGCAGCAGCGGGGTGCGCTGGGTCATCGACCCGGTCGACGGCACGGTCAACTACCTGTACGGGCTGCCCTCCTGGGCCGTGTCCATCGCCGCCGAGAAGGACGGCGAGGCCGTCGTCGGTGTCGTCGCGGCGCCGATGCGCGGCGAGACGTACCACGCCGTCCTGGGCGGCGGCGCGTTCCGCAACGGGGAGCCGGTCCACTGCCGCCCCGCGCCGCCGCTGTCCCAGGCCCTGATCGGTACGGGCTTCGCCTACCTCAGCGAGCGCCGCGCGGCCCAGGCCGAGGTGCTGCGCACCCTGCTGCCGCAGGTCCGCGACATCCGCCGCGGCGGCTCGGCCGCGATCGACCTGTGCGATGTCGCCTGCGGCCGGCTCGACGGCTACTACGAGCGCGGGCTGAACCCGTGGGACATGGCGGCAGGTGCCCTGATCGCCCGCGAGTCCGGCGCGCTCACCGGCGGCCGCCCCGGCGAGCCCGCTTCGAACGACCTGGCCGTGGCCGCCTCCCCGGAGGTGTTCAGGGTCCTTCAGCCCCTGCTGGAGGAGCTGGGCGCCTGGCACGACTGAGGGCCCGCCCCCGACGCGACAGCGCCCCGGACCCGAGGAAGGGTCCGGGGCGCTGCCGTCGTGCGTGGCCGGGAGGCGGTCAGGCGCTGGCTGCGGTGACCTGCACGCCGTGCTCGGAAGCAAGGCGCTGCAGATCCTCCAGCTCGGCCTGTTCCACCTCGACGAGGAAGTCGTCGCCCGACTCGCGGGCCCGGTCCAGATCGGCTTCGGTGTTCCGTATGCGCTGCAGAATGCCTGCGGTGAACGCGTCCATGGTGCGCCCCCTCGTCGTGGGTCGGTGGCACGGGGGTGTGCCGACGGGCGGGGCGATCACGGCGTGGTCCCTGCGATGGATCAGAGCGCGGCATGGCGCCGTACAGGGCGTGATCGCGGGTGTGCAGACGTCCTCCCCATGGGCAACCTCACGGAAACCTCAACAGGCACGGGAATTCGAAAACCGCCCGGAGGGACCCATTCCGGGACCTGCGGCTCCCCGGCCCAAGACCACGGGAAGCGCCGCCGCAGGGCGCCACCCACCCCTCTTACAGCCGGTTTACAGCTGTTCGGGGCAGGATGGAGGGACTCCGAGTTTGCCGTGCCCCGGAACTTTCCAGGGCTGTGAGGAAGGATTTGCGACGTGCGTGTTCTCGTCGTCGAGGACGAGCAGCTGCTCGCCGATGCGGTGGCCACCGGACTGCGCCGGGAGGCCATGGCCGTCGACGTGGTGTACGACGGCGCGGCCGCGCTGGAACGCATCGAGATCAACGACTACGACGTGGTGGTCCTGGACCGGGACCTCCCGCTGGTGCACGGCGACGACGTCTGCCGCAAGATCGTCGAGCTGGGGATGCCCACCCGGGTCCTGATGCTCACCGCCTCTGGTGACGTCAGCGACCGCGTCGAGGGCCTGGAGATCGGCGCGGACGACTACCTGCCCAAGCCCTTCGCCTTCACCGAGCTGACCGCCCGCGTGCGGGCCCTGGGGCGCCGTACGACGGTCGCCCTGCCGCCCGTCCTGGAGCGGGCCGGCATCAAGCTGGACCCGAACCGCCGCGAGGTCTTCCGCGACGGCAAGGAGGTCCAGCTCGCGCCGAAGGAGTTCGCGGTGCTGGAGGTGCTGATGCGCAGCGAGGGCACGGTCGTCTCGGCCGAGCAGCTGCTGGAGAAGGCGTGGGACGAGAACACCGACCCCTTCACCAACGTCGTCCGGGTCACGGTCATGACCCTGCGCCGCAAACTGGGCGAGCCCGCGGTGATCGTCACGGTGCCGGGTTCGGGTTACCGGATCTGATCGACGATGCCCGCTTCGTCCAAGGCGCCCACCCCGCCGCCCACCACCCCGCCCATGCCCACCTGGGACCCAAAACCGGTCAACGTACGGCCCTTCCCCTGGCTGCGCCCCACCATCCGGATACGGCTCACGCTGCTGTACGGCGGCATGTTCCTGATGGCCGGCATCGTGCTGCTCACGATCATCTACATGCTGGCCGCCAACGCGCTGCAGGAAGGCAGCGAACTGCCCGTCAAGATCCTCCGGGGCAATTTCGCGGCCACCAGCAACGTCTGCGACCTGCCCAGCCAGACCTCCGGGGAGATCTTCACCCAGGCGATCCAGAGCTGCCTCCAGCACCAGCGGGCGCAGGCCCTGAACACCCTGCTCAACCGCTCCCTGCTGGCGCTGCTCGGCCTGACCGTCGTCGCGTTCGCCTTCGGGTACGCGATGGCCGGGCGGGTCCTGTCGCCGCTGGGCCGCATCACCCGGACCGCGCAGCGGGTGGCCGGTTCGGACCTGCACCGCCGGATCGAGCTGGGCGGCCCGGACGACGAGCTCAAGGAGCTGGCCGACACCTTCGACGAGATGCTCGACCGGCTGGACCGGGCCTTCGAGTCGCAGCGCCGCTTCGTCGCCAACGCCTCGCACGAGCTGCGCACGCCGCTGGCGATCAACCGCACGCTGCTGGAGGTCCAGCTCGCCGACCCCGGAGCCTCGGCGGAGCTGACACAGCTGGGCAAGACGCTGCTGGCGACCAACGAGCGCAGCGAGCAGCTGGTCGAGGGACTGCTGCTGCTCGCCCGCAGCGAGAACAAGATCGTCGACAAGAAGCCGGTCGACCTGGCCGAGGTGGCCTCGCAGGCCGTCGAGCAGACCCGTACCGAGGCCCAGGCCAAGGGCGTGGAGATCCGCGGCGCACGCCAGCAGGCGTTCGTCCAGGGCAACGGCGTCCTGCTGGAACGTATTGCGCTCAATCTCGTACAGAACGCTGTGCGCTACAACGTGCCGCAAGAGGGGCAGCGCGAAGCGCTTCCGGTGGAGGGTGGTGGTGGGCGACGGGTGGGCTGGGTGGAGGTGACCACGGAGCTGCAGCAGGGCTGTGCGGTGCTGGTGGTCTCCAACACCGGTCCGGCGGTCCCGGCCTACGAGGTGGAAAACCTTTTCGAGCCGTTCAGGCGCCTGCGTACCGAACGCACCGGCAGTGACAAGGGCGTCGGCCTCGGCCTGTCCATCGTGCGGTCCGTGGTGCGTGCACACGACGGCAGCATCACGGCGACGCCCCGGGAGGGCGGCGGCCTGGAGATGCGGGTCGTCCTGCCCCTGTGAGGGCCGTGGACGGAGCCGCGGGCGGTTGAGGACCGCGGACGGAGCCGCGGGCGGATGAGGGCCGCGGGCGGGGGCCACGGCCTCCCGTTCGCGGCTCCGCCCGTTCCGGTGTCCTTTTTGACCCGGGACCCCACCTCTTGGCACTCTTGGTCGCCCTCCGCACGCCGGCCACCCCGGCTTGACGTGACGGCGGGCGGCCATGGATCCTTCGCCGAGTTCGCTTTGCGCTGAATTCTTACGGTCCGCCTGACGGCCCGTCCGTGTGTGATCCCTCACAGGCGCGAGATTCGAGCCACCCACTCTCCGTGATCGGAATGGTCGCCGGAAGGCCGGGAAAATCCGGGTTTCCGGGGCCCTTGATCACGGGAAGTACACGTGATGGCGTGCGCGAGGTGCGACATTCGGACCGTGTACGGTCCTGATCGCCATCCAAACCGATCACCTCTTCAGGGGTGCGGTTGGGTGTCGATTGAGTAACAGACCTTGATGTGAGGCAAAATCTCCGCCTCAGGTCGGGCACAAGTCCGGCCTCTCACGCGTTACGTGCGCTGGAGACACCGCAGACACCCAGAGGGGGAGAGCGACATGGCTACGGATTACGACACCCCACGCAAGACAGATGACGACCTCAACGAGGACAGCATCGAAGAACTGAAGTCGCGGCGGAACGACAAGTCCGCCTCGGCCGTCGACGTCGACGAGTTCGAGCAGGCCGAGGGCCTGGAACTGCCCGGCGCCGATCTTTCCAACGAAGAACTCGCCGTCCGGGTGCTGCCCAAGCAGCAGGACGAGTTCACGTGCATGAGCTGCTTCCTGGTCCACCACCGCAGCCAGCTGGCCGCCGAGGACAAGAACGGCCAGCCGATCTGCCGCGACTGCGCGGCCTGAGGACCGGTCGACGCCGTGACAGGCGTGAACCCGTTCCGTAAGGGACGCAAGGGCGAGAAAGGCCCGGCGGCCGGCGCACGATCACGCGACGAAAACGCGCCCGTGCCCGCCGACCCGACCGCCCTGCCCGCGGAGCGGACGACCGATGCACTGGAAGAGCGAGGCCGTGCGGCCTCGCTCGCGGCGGCAGTGGGCCGCGGCACCAGAAAAGGCCGTACGGGCGCCCGCAAGGGGCTGACGGCCGTCGCCGAGCGCATCATCGAGAACGCTCCGCGGATCCCGGTCCGCGACCTGGCGACGCTGCGCCGGCAGTTTCCCGGCCTGACCCCCGAGGAACTGGCCGACAAGCTGATCTCCGGTGCCACGCGGGGCACCGCCACCGTGGGCGCGGGGGTGGGCGCGGCGGCGATGCTGCCGGTGCCGCCCGCCATGCCGGCCGAGCTCGCCGCCGAGATCGTCGGGGTGGCCTCCGTGGAGATCAAGCTCATCGCCGAGCTCCACGAGGTCTACGGCCTGCGTCCCCCGGGACAGCTCAGGCAGCGCGCCACCGCCTACCTCACGTCCTGGACCGAGGAACGCGGCATCGACGTCACCAAGCCCACGACGGTCAACGCGGCGCTGGGCGGCCAGATGAAGCGCGAGCTGCGCCAGCAGATCATGAAGCGCACGCTGCGCAACCTGCCGAACCTGACGCCGTTCATGGTCGGCGCCGCGGTCGGCGCGCTCATGAACCGGCGGGACACCAGGAAACTCGCGGACAAGATCCGCAAGGACCTGCGCGCCCGGCAGGTGCCGTGGGACGCCCTGCCGGACACCATGTCGGCGGCGCTGTCGCCGGGAAACGGCCACTGAGCGTCCGCCGAGGCCCACCGCCCCGCCGGACGTCCGCCACACACCCCCGGGAAGGCCGCTGTGCCGCCCGACGGCGCCCTGGCCGCCAGGCAAGCCCCCGCAGGGCGTTTCAGGCCCGTACGGCCGCCAGTGCGGCCACCAGGCCCTCCGGGTCGCGGGTCGAGAGATACGCGTACGGAGTCGGGTCCGCCGGGTCCGTGATCTCCACCCGCACCGCGGTACGGACGTAGCTGCGCAGCAGCATGAAGGCGCGGGTGTCGGCCTTGTGCGTACGCCAGGCCACCGCCTCCTCCGCGTCCAGCGCCCGCGCCTCGCCCAGCGCCGCGACCGGGATCCGGGCGTCGCCCGCGATCAGCGAGTCGCCCACCACACGGATGCGTACGGAGCCGTACGAGCTGACCGCCACGGCGGACAGCGCCGCGCCGCCGATCAGACCGCCGAGCATCGGCAGCGTCCCCAGCGGGAGCAGCATCAGGGCGCAGGCCACGCCGATCAGGCCCGCTATCACCCACCAGGAGCGGGGCGCGGTGAGGCGTTCTTCGTACGACTGCATGGCCCCAGCTTGGCACGGCGGCGCGGGCCGGTTACGCGCGCGGGTAGGGTCTGCACTCGTGAGTGGAACCGACAAGGCCCCGACGCGGCTGACGCCACCGGCCGACGCCGTCGCCCCGGTGCGGCACCCCGACGCCCCCGCGCCCGGAGAACTCCTCGGCGCGCACTACGACCACTGCTTCGGATGCGGCGCGGGACAGTCCCACGGCCTGCAGCTGCAGGCCCGCGCCGAGGACGGCGTCCGGGTGACCGCCGAGTTCACGGTCAAGGAGGCCCACCAGGGCGCCCCCGGCCTCGCCCACGGCGGTGTGCTGGCCACCGCCCTGGACGAGACACTGGGCTCGCTGAACTGGCTGCTGCGGGTGATCGCGGTGACCGGCCGCCTGGAGACCGACTTCCTGCGGCCCGTACCGGTCGGCACGGTGCTGCACCTGGACGCGGAGATAACCGCCGTGCACCGCCGGAAGATCTACTCGACGGCGGTGGGCCGCATCGGCGGGCCCGACGGCCCGGTCGCGGTGCGCGCCGACGCCGTCTTCGTGGAGGTCAAGGTCGACCACTTCATCGACAACGGACGGCCGGCCGAGATCCAGGCCGCCATGGCCGATCCGGACCAGGTCAGACGAGCTCGTGCTTTTGAGGTGAACCCGTGAGTCAGGTACGCAATCCGGTGGATGTGCTGATCCGGCGTCTGGACCCGGAGGTGCCGCTGCCCGCCTACGGCCACCCCGGCGACGCGGGCGCCGACCTGGTGACCACCGAGGCGGCGGAACTCGCGCCGGGGGAGCGGGCGGTGCTCCCCACCGGAGTCTCCATCGCCCTGCCCGACGGGTACGCGGCGTTCGTGCACCCCCGCTCGGGCCTGGCCGCCCGGTGCGGACTGGCGCTCGTGAATGCCCCCGGGACGGTGGATGCCGGGTACCGTGGGGAAATCAAGGTGATCGTGGTCAATCTGGACCCGCGCGACAGCGTGCGGTTCGAGAGATTCGACCGGATCGCCCAACTGGTCGTCCAGCAGGTCGAGAAGGTGCGCTTCCACGAGGTGGCGGAACTTCCCGGCTCGGCGCGGGCCGAGGGGGGATTCGGTTCCACCGGCGGTCATGCGGCGGTGGACGGCTCCACGGGTGGGAATGGATACGCATCGGTCGGTGCCGACCGGGAAGGACAGTGACGTGTTCGGACGTCGCAAGAAGAACGAGGCTCCCGCGGAGTCGGCAGTGGAAACCGCCGACGAGACGGCCTCGGACGCAACCTCCGCGGACGAGACGGCCGGGCCCGGCGAGGAGGAGCGGCGGCTGAACCTGCCTCCGGCTCCCCGGCCCGACGGTCCCTGGGACCTCTCCGAGGTCACGGACGCCGCCGAGGGGCGGGTGGACCTGGGCGGCATGTTCGTCCCCGGTGTCGAGGGCATGGAACTGCGCGTGGAGGTCGCCGGTGACGCGATCGTCGCGGCGACCGTGGTCCTCCAGGACAGCGCCGTGCAGCTCCAGGCGTTCGCCGCTCCCAAGAAGGAGGGCATCTGGGGCGAGGTCCGCGAGGAGATCGGCGTCGGGATCACCCAGCAGGGCGGCGTCATCGACGAGATCGAGGGCCCGCTGGGCTGGGAACTGCGCGCGCAGGTCCCCGTACAGCTCCCGGACGGGACCAACGGCGTCCAGGTCGTGCGCTTCGTCGGCGTCGACGGCCCGCGCTGGTTCCTGCGCGGCGTCATCTCCGGCCAGGGCGCGGTCCAGCCCGAGGCCGCCGGCATCCTGGAGCACATCTTCAAGGACACGGTGGTCGTCCGCGGCGAGTCCCCCATGGCCCCCCGCGACCCCATCGTCCTGAAGCTCCCCGACGACGCCCAGATGGTCCCCGACGGCGTCCAGCAGGAGCCCGCGGAAACCTCCCGCTTCGGCGGCGGCGTCGAACGCCTGGAACGCGGCCCGGAAATCACCGAAATCCGCTGACGCGCGGCGTCGGCTGACGCCTCCTCACTTCGCTCCCGTGACCGAACCGGTCGCGGGAGCGAAGTGCGTTACCGGGCCGCGGCAACTCCTCGCGCGGCAGACCGCCCGGCTGTGCCAGGCTTCCCCCTGTTCCAGGGCGGTTCGTGCCCGCCCTCCAGACCATGAACCGGAGGAAGCGCTTCCGTGCGCGTTCTTATATCGCCGTCCTATGGGAGTTCAGCGACACGTCGCCACTGGGCCGACACCGTCGACCAGCCCGTTACCTTCACCGACGACAGGTACGTCCACGCACTGAGTGCCGAGCAGCGTGCCCGGTTGCAGACCGTCCACCCGGACGGCACGGCGTGCTTCTGGGGCGCGGTGCCCACGCACGACACGAAGATGCGTGACGTCGTGCCTGGTGACATCGTGTTCTTCACCGGGCAGGGCCGGGTGCGGGCGGTGGCCGAGGTCGGGGTGATCTTCCGCAACGCCGAACTGGCCGATCTCTTATGGCCCCCGGAACCGGGCGGTCCCAGCTGGCACACCGTCTACACCCTGCTGGACCTGGTCGAGGCGGACATCCCGTACTCCGAACTGAACGCCGTTCTCGGCTACCGGCCCCACCACAACTACCCGGGACAGATGGTCCTGCGCGGCGACAAGGCGCAGTCGGTGCTGGACGAGTTCATGATCACTTCAGGCCTGTTCTTCAGCCGTGCCTGTGCCGAACCGGCCCGCGCGCCGGACACGGGCTCCCAGGAAGCCGTCCGCCGGGCCGCGGCGGAAGAGATGCGCACCTCGAAGACCTCGTACCGGCGGACCGGACGGCTCATCGTCGTCGATCGCCGGGAAGCCCGGCTCGTGGCCGCCTTCAAGGAGCATCTCGCATCCTGCGGACGGGAGCCGGCCGACCGCTTCTACTGCCCGTCGGGTGTCAGCGACCTCTACCTTGAGGATGTCGAGGGCGCCGAGCTCATAGAGGCCAAGAGCACGGCTTCGCACTACTGCGTACGCCAGGCGCTCGGCCAACTGCTGGACTACGCGCCGTACTGCCCTGCGCCGCCCGACCGGCTGAGTGCGCTGCTTCCGGCCCCGCCGGCGCGTGCGGATCTCGCTCTCCTGCACCGTTACGGAATCGACTGCGTGCACCGTGACACCTCGGGCGCCTTCGTGCGGGCCGAGGCTCCGGCGGAGCGCCGAGAGCTGATGCGGGCGGTCTGGTCCTCCTGAGGCCGGTCGCCGCGTCCGGGCCTCCCCGAGGGCGCCTCGGCGGCTCGAAACCCGCGTATCGATGGGCCATATCCCCTTGTGAAGGGATGCGGCCCATCGGCGTTTCCGCAGGTCAGGTCGGTAAGCGTATGAGAATCGTCAACGGGACGCTAATGGCCGTAAGGGAGGCGTCAACGGTGGTCGGAATCGGTCAGGTTGGGGGTTTGCTCTAAGGGTCCGTTTCACCGAACCCACTAGGAGCACACGATGGCCGACGTGGCCTTCGTCGTCACCACGCTCGCGGTTTTCGCGCTGGTGGCTCTCGTCGCCAAGGGGGTGACGAAGCTGTGACCGTCGAGAACGTCGTCGGGCTGATCGTCGCTGTCGCCCTGCTCGGCTACCTGGTCCTCGCCCTCGTCTTCCCGGAGAGGTTCTGAGCGTCCCGATGAGCCCCACCCTGGCCGGCGTGCTCCAGCTCACCGCGCTCGTCGCGGCGCTCGCCCTGGCGTACCGCCCCCTCGGCGACCACATGGCCGCCATGTACAGCTCGCGCAAGCACCTGCGCGTCGAAAAGGTGATCTACCGCTGCATCGGCGCCGACCCGGACACCCAGATGCGCTGGCCCGCCTATCTGCGCGGCGTCCTCGCCTTCTCCGTGGCCGGTCTGCTCTTCCTCTACCTGCTGCAGCGCCTGCAGGGCGTCCTGCCGCTGTCGTTCGGCTTCGCGTCGATCAGCCCGGACCAGGCGTTCAACACGGCCGCGTCGTTCGTCGCGAACACGAACTGGCAGTCGTACAGCGGCGAACAGGCCATGGGGCACGTCGTGCAGACGGCCGGCCTGGCGGTGCAGAACTTCGTCTCGGCCGCGACCGGCATGGCGGTGGCCATCGCCCTCGTACGCGGCTTCGCCCGGACCCGTACCGGCGAACTGGGCAACTTCTGGGCGGACCTGGTACGCGGCACCGTGCGGGTGCTGATACCGATCGCCGTCGTCGGCGCGCTCGTGCTGGTCGCGTGCGGCGCGATCCAGAACTTCTCCGGCATCCACGGTCTCGGACAGTTCCTGGGCGGCACCCAGCAGACCAACGGGGGCGCGGTCGCGTCCCAGGAGGTCATCAAGGAGCTCGGTACCAACGGCGGCGGCTACTTCAACGCCAACTCGGCCCACCCGTTCGAGAACCCGAACGGCTTCACCAACCTCTTCGAGGTCTTCCTCATCCTGGTCATCCCGTTCGCCCTGACCCGTACCTTCGGCCGGCTCGTCGGCAACGTACGGCAGGGGTACGCGATCCTCGCCACGATGGGCGTCATCTGGCTCGGCTTCACCGCCCTGATGATGTGGACCGAGTTCGCCCACGGCGGCCCGGCGCTCCAGGCGGCGGGCGCGGCGATGGAGGGCAAGGAGAACCGCTTCGGCATCGGCGGCTCGTCGATCTTCTCGGTCGCCACGACCCTCACCTCGACCGGCGCCGTGGACGCCTTCCACGACTCCTTCACGGCCTTCGGCGGCGGCATCCAGCTGCTGGGCATGATGCTCGGCGAGATCGCGCCCGGCGGTGTCGGCTCCGGACTGTACGGAATGCTCGTGATGGCCGTGATCGCGGTGTTCATCGCGGGCCTGATGGTGGGCCGGACGCCCGAATACCTGGGCAAGAAGATCGGCACCCGCGAGATCAAGCTCGCGGCCTGCTACATCCTCGTCACCCCCACCCTCGTGCTCGGCTTCACCGCCGCCTCGATGGTGCTGCCGGACGCGCTGGGCTCG
The DNA here is from genome assembly GCF_001905005.1 of Streptomyces sp. CB02923. Classification (GTDB taxonomy): domain Bacteria; phylum Actinomycetota; class Actinomycetes; order Streptomycetales; family Streptomycetaceae; genus Streptomyces. The sequence continues at coordinate 160,401 of NZ_LWKZ01000003.1, forward strand.
ATGCTCAACACCAAGGCGCTCGGCGCCGGCCCGCACGGCTTCTCCGAGGTGCTGTACGCGTTCACCTCCGGCGCCAACAACAACGGCTCCGCCTTCGGCGGCCTGAACGCCAACACCCCCTGGTACAACACCACGATCGGACTGGCGATGCTGCTCGGCCGCTTCCTGCCGATGGTGTTCGTGCTGGCCCTGGCCGGCTCCCTCGCCGGGCAGCAGCCGGTCCCGGAGACGGCCGGCACGCTCCGTACCGAAAAGCCGCTCTTCGCGGGGCTGCTGGCCGGCACGATCCTGATCATCACCGGCCTGACGTACTTCCCGGCGCTGGCCCTCGGCCCGATCGCGGAGGGGCTGTCATGACCACCGACGTAAACGACGTACAGCACGAGGAGCGCCGCTCCATGTCCACCGCTACCCCGACCCGCGCGCCCCACCAGGACGTACCGGGCGGGCCCAAGCCGGACGGTGACGGCCGCGTCGGCGGCGGTCTCTTCGACCCCAAGCAGCTCGTGAAGTCGCTGCCGGACGCGCTGCGCAAGCTGGACCCCCGGGTGATGGTCAAGTCCCCGGTGATGTTCGTGGTCGAGGTCGGCTCGGTGCTGACCACCTGCTTCGCCGTCGCGTCCCCCTCGGACTGGTTCGGCTGGGCCATCGCCGTCTGGCTCTGGCTCACCGTGATCTTCGCCAACCTGGCGGAGGCGGTCGCCGAGGGCCGCGGCAAGGCGCAGGCGGACACCCTGCGCAAGGCCAAGACGGACACCGTGGCGCGGCGCCTGGAGGGCGGTACGGAAACCCGGGTCCCCGGCACCGGGCTGCGCGTCGGCGACCTCGTCGTGTGCGAGGCCGGCGACATCATCCCCGGTGACGGCGATGTCGTCGAGGGCGTCGCGTCGGTCGACGAGTCCGCCATCACGGGCGAGTCGGCGCCGGTCATCCGCGAGTCCGGCGGCGACCGGTCCGCGGTCACCGGCGGTACGAAGGTGCTCTCCGACCGCATCGTCATCAAGATCACGACGAAGCCCGGCGAGACCTTCATCGACCGGATGATCAACCTCGTCGAGGGCGCCGCCCGGCAGAAGACGCCGAACGAGATCGCGCTGAACATCCTGCTCGCCTCGCTCACCATCGTCTTCCTGCTGGCCGTGGTGACCCTCCAGCCGTTCGCGATCTACGCGGGCGCCGAGCAGCCCATGATCGTACTGCTGGCGCTGCTGGTCTGCCTGATCCCGACGACGATCGGCGCGCTGCTGTCGGCCATCGGCATCGCGGGCATGGACCGCCTGGTCCAGCGCAATGTGCTGGCGATGTCCGGGCGCGCGGTCGAAGCCGCCGGCGACGTCTCCACGCTGCTGCTCGACAAGACCGGCACCATCACCCTCGGCAACCGCCAGGCCGCCGAGTTCGTCCCCGTCAAGGGCGTGACCGAGGCCGAGGTCGCCGACGCGGCCCAGCTGTCCTCACTCGCCGACGAGACCCCCGAAGGCCGTTCCATCGTCGTCCTGGCCAAGGAGAAGTACGGCCTGCGCGAACGCCACCAGGGCGAACTGGCCGACGCCGCCTGGGTGCCCTTCACCGCCCAGACCCGCATGTCGGGTGTGGACGTGACCGAGAACGGCACCGCCCGCAGGGTCCGCAAGGGCGCGACCGGTTCGGTCATCGCCTGGGTACGGGAGCGGGGCGGCACCGTCCCCGACGACGCCGACCGGCTCGCCAACCACATCTCCGAGGCCGGCGGCACGCCGCTGCTGGTCGCCCTGGAGGACGAGCGCGGCGCCCGCGTCCTCGGCGTCATCCACCTCAAGGACGTCGTCAAGGACGGCATGCGCGAACGCTTCGTCGAGCTGCGCAGGATGGGCATCAAGACCGTCATGATCACGGGTGACAACCCGCTGACGGCCAAGGCCATCGCCGACGAGGCGGGCGTCGACGACTTCCTCGCGGAGGCCACCCCCGAGGACAAGATGGCGCTGATCAAGCGGGAGCAGGCGGGCGGCAAGCTGGTCGCCATGACCGGCGACGGCACCAACGACGCGCCGGCCCTGGCCCAGGCGGACGTCGGCGTGGCCATGAACACCGGCACCTCGGCCGCCAAGGAGGCCGGGAACATGGTGGACCTGGACTCCAACCCGACCAAACTCATCGAGATCGTCGAGATCGGCAAGCAGCTGCTGATCACCCGGGGCGCGCTGACCACCTTCTCGATCGCCAACGACGTCGCGAAGTACTTCGCGATCATCCCGGCGATGTTCGCGGTGGCCTACCCGGGCCTGGACACCCTCAACATCATGCGGCTGCACAGCTCGCAGACCGCGATCCTGTCCGCGATCATCTTCAACGCGCTGATCATCATCGCGCTCGTACCGCTGGCCCTCAAGGGCGTGCGCTACCGGCCGGTGAGCGCGGACCGGATGCTCCGCCGCAACCTCGGCATCTACGGACTGGGCGGCCTGATCGCCCCGTTCATCGGCATCAAACTCATCGACCTGCTCATCTCTGCGATCCCCGGGATCGGGTGACCCCCTCATGAACAACGCGGTACGCAACAACGCCCGCCTCCTCGGCGCCGGCCTGCGCGCCCTGCTCGTCCTGACCGTGATCTGCGGCGTGCTCTACCCCCTGGCGGTCACCGGCGTCGCCCAGGCCGCCTTCCACAACAAGGCCAACGGCTCCGAGGTCCGGCAGGACGGCAGGACCGTCGGCTCCGAACTCCTCGGCCAGCGCTACGACAAGGGCACGGACGCCAAGGGCAACCCGATCCCCGACCTGCGGTACTTCCAGCCACGGCCGTCCGCGGGCCTCGGCAGCAACCGGACCAACGGCGTCAACACCCAGTACGACCTCCAGGTCTCCGGCGCCACCAACCAGGGCCCCACCAACACCGACCTCATCGCCGCGGTCAAGGAACGCAAGGAGTGGGTCTCCCGGACCTACGGCGTCCCACAGTCCCGGATCCCGGCGGACGCCGTCACCTCCTCCGGCTCCGGCCTCGACCCGGACATCTCCCCGGCATACGCGGAACTCCAGGTCACCCGAGTGGCAAAAGAAAACCACCTGGACCGCACGAAGGTCGAACGCGTGGTGGAGGACGTCACACAGGGCCGGGTACTGGGGTTCATGGGGGAGCCGCGGGTGAATGTGCTGAGGCTCAATATGGGGTTGAGGGAACTCACCAAGTAATCCGGGAGCCGGGGACGGCCAGGGCGTTTCTGATGGATCTCCGTGGGCGTCGCGATTCTGCGGAGATCCGTCAGGAGCGCCCTAAGCGGCTACCAGACGTCCCCGTCCCGCCAGTCGCACGCCAGTTGGTCCTTGAGGTTCAGGGGGGTGTTGCCCTGGAGGACGTAGATGGCGCCGTCCTCGTCCTTCGTGTGCTGGAGGCCGGTTGGGGAGAGGACGGCGGAGGGGCCCTGCCAGAGTTGCCAGCCGCGGGCGGTGTAGAAGGGGACGGCGTCGGCGGAGGCGCTGAGGGCGCCCAGGTCGTAGGCGTTGTGTATGACCTGTTCCAGGGCCGTCATCATGGCGGCGCCGTGTCCCCGGCGGCGCCGGTCCGCGCGGACGCCGACGCCTTCCACGTAGCCGCAGCGCAGGGAGCGGCCGGCGTGCAGCATCCGGCGCTGTACGACGGAGGCGTGGCCGATCAGCTCCGCGCCCTCCCACACCAGGGCGTGCATGCCGCCCAGCGCGTGGTCCCAGTCCTCCTCGGACATGTCGCCCGCGAAGGCGTCCTGGAGGAGTGCCTTGGCCGCGGCGCGGGTGTGGGCGTCGAGTTCCGCGGTGTGCGCGAGGCGAGTGCGTGTGAGGGGGGTGGGGGTGAGGTGGGTGTGTGCGTCCGTCATGCCTTCTATGGTCGGGGAGCTTGGCGGGGGTGGGGCGGCGTGACGGCGTAATGGCGTCACGGCGTGCTGCCCGTGTGGCTTTGTCATGTACTGCTCCGCCGTGATGGGATGGCTCGGTGAGCATGCCCGCAGCCCCGCCGTACCCGCCCGGTCAGCCGTACGCCCAGCCCAGCGGCCCGCCACCGCGCCTGGATACGGGCTGGGAGCCGAAGTCCACCCGCTCGCGGCCGGTGCTGATTCTGTGTCATATCGGGATGTTGCTTCACTTCCCCGTCCATGTGGCGATGTGGGTCGCCGTGTTCGCCCTGGTGCTCGCGTTCGGGCTCGTGGGGGAGATCGTGCTCGCGGTGCTCTTCTTCCTGGAGAAGCCTGCGCTGCGGCTGATGGAGCGCACGTTGAGCTTCGTTCCCGTCCGGCCCAAGTGGTGGGCGACGTGGCGGGAGATCCGCCATGAAGGAGAGCCCGGCTTCCCCCGTACCCGCATCGAAGAGGAGCTGAACGGGCGGAAGCCCAAGATCACCACCGCGCCGCTCCGGGCCCACCTCTATCGGGGCATCGGACCGCGCGCCGCCCTGGAGATCGCCGCGTCGCTCGGCTGGCAGCTGGACCACAGCGTCCCCGCCCGCCCGAGGGCCGAGCTGAACCTGCGCCGCATACCGACGCAAGGTGACCTTCCGCGCTGACGTACGGGGTGAACCTGCGCATGGGGTGTACCTACGCACGGGTTGAGCTGACGTACGGGCTGAAGGTGTTTTCACCGCTCGCCTCGGCATCAAGGGCTTGCGCCGTCGGTGCCCCCGCCCGCCGTGCGCCGTGACTCCTCGACGATCCGTCGCAGGGCCGCCGCGTGTGCCTCCAGCGCTGCCCGTCCGCCGTCGCTGAGGTTCACCCAGGTGCGGGGGCGCTTGCCGACGTAGCCTTTCCGTACCTCGACGTACCCGTGCGATTCCAGCGTGCTGATCTGCTTGGACAGGGCGGAGGGGGACAGCCCGGCCGACTCCTTCACCCAGCCGAACTCGGCCCACTGCGCGCTCGCGAGCAGGGACACGATCGTCAGCCGGGTGGGGTCGAGGAGCACCGGATCGAAGTCAGCGTGTGCCATCGGGGGCGCTCTCTCCCGCGCGACGGCCGCCGCGTACGGGCCGGCCCAGCACGGCCGAGCCGCGGCGAGTGTTGAGCAGTGCGACGTAGCCGACGGCGAGCAGTCCGAAAGCCGCCGTGGGATGGGGGCCGTCGAGGCCGTCGAGGCCCTTGAGGCCGGACGGTGAGGGCGCCGATGCCATGGATGTCCCCTTGAGGGCCGGTTGCTCCAGTGAAACTTGTTTCCTGCTAGGAAAGTAGTTTCCCGGAGTTCGGTGCGTCAATGGGGCCCGGGGGAGGGGCGGGAGTGTCCGGGTCCGGTTCCCCGGATTCCCGTATCAGAGTCGCGTCAAGACCTGGCCCGAAGCCGCTACCTGCACCTTTTGTGGCGGTGTGGGGTCGGTAGGGTCGCCTCAGGTTCAGCCCGGTGGGGGCGGCCTTCACGTAAGACAATGGGGCCATGGCACGCGGCAAGCTACGGATCTACCTCGGCGCTGCACCGGGCGTCGGCAAGACGTACTCGATGCTGTCCGAGGCGCACCGGCGGGTGGAGCGCGGTACGGACGCCGTGGTGGCGTTCGTCGAGCACCACGGCAGGCCCCGTACGGAGGTCATGCTGCACGGCCTGGAGCAGACCGGGCGCGCGGAGCTGGACTACCGGGGCTCGGCCTTCACCGAGATGGATGTGGACGCGGTGCTGCGCCGCGCCCCGGCCGTGGCGCTCGTCGACGAACTCGCGCACACGAACGTGCCCGGCTCCCGCAACGCCAAGCGCTGGCAGGACGTCGAGGAGCTGCTGGAGGCCGGGATCGACGTGATCTCCACGGTCAACATCCAGCACCTGGAATCGCTGGGCGACGTCGTCGAGTCGATAACCGGTGTGCGGCAGCGCGAGACCGTGCCGGACGAGATCGTCCGCAGGGCCGACCAGATCGAACTGGTCGACATGTCGCCCCAGGCGATCCGGCGCCGGATGGCGCACGGCAACATCTACAAGTCGGACAAGGTGGATGCCGCCCTGTCGAACTACTTCCGGCCGGGCAACCTGACCGCGCTGCGGGAACTGGCGTTGCTGTGGGTCGCCGACCGCGTGGACGAATACCTCCAGCAGTACCGCACCGAGCACAGCGTCTCGACCATCTGGGCGGGACGTGAACGCATCGTCGTCGGGCTCACCGGCGGCCCCGAGGGGCGCACGCTCATACGCCGTGCCTCCCGTATGGCGGCCAAGGGGTCGGGCAGCGAGGTCCTCGCCGTCTACATCGCGCGCAGCGACGGGCTGACCTCCGCCTCGCCCAAGGAACTCGCCGTGCAGCGCACCCTCGTCGAAGACCTCGGCGGGACGTTCCACCACGTCATCGGCGACGACATACCGAACGCGCTGCTGGAGTTCGCGCGCGGGGTCAACGCCACGCAGATCGTGCTGGGCTCCAGCCGCCGCAAGACCTGGCAGTACATCTTCGGACCGGGCGTCGGCGTCACCGTCGCCCGCGACTCGGGGCCCGACCTCGACGTCCACATCGTCACGCACGACGAGGTCGCCAAGGGCCGCGGCCTGCCCGTGGCGCGCGGCGCCCGGCTCGGCCGGACCCGGATCATCGCCGGCTGGCTGGTCGGCGCCGTCGCGCCGGTCCTGCTGTCGCTGCTGCTCACCGCCATCGACAACGGCCCGGGACTGGCCAACGACGTCCTGCTCTTCCTCTTCCTGACCGTCGCCGCCGCGCTGCTCGGCGGGCTGATGCCGGCGCTCGCCGCGGCCGCCGTCGGCTCGGTGCTGCTGAACTTCTACTTCACCCCGCCCACCCACTCGATCACCATCGCCGACCCCAAGAACATCGTCGCCATCCTGATCTTCTTCGCGGTCGGCGTCTCGGTCGCCTCCGTCGTCGACCTGGCCGCCCGCCGCACCCACCAGGCGGCGCGGCTGCGCGCCGAGTCGGAGATCCTCTCCTTCCTGGCGGGCAGCGTGCTGCGCGGCGAGACGACACTGGACGCGCTGCTGGAGCGGGTACGGGAGACCTTCGGCATGGACTCGGTCGCGCTGCTGGAGCGGGCCGGCGACGTCGAGCCGTGGACCTGCGCCGGCCGCGTCGGCGGCAGCGGGGACGGCGACCCGCAGGCCAGGCCGCTGCAGCGGCCCGAGGACGCGGACGTGGACATGCCGGTCGGCGACCACATGGCGCTGGCGCTGACCGGCCGGGTCCTGCCCGCCGAGGACCGCCGCGTGCTGGCCGCCTTCGCCGCGCAGGCCGCCGTCGTACTGGATCGCCAGCGGCTGGTCGGCGAGGCGGAGCGGGCCCGCGAACTGGCCGAGGGCAACCGCATCCGTACGGCGCTGCTGGCCGCCGTCAGCCACGACCTGCGGACGCCCCTGGCGAGCATCAAGGCGTCGGTGACCTCGCTGCGCTCCGACGACGTCGCCTGGTCCGAGGAGGACGAGGCGGAGCTGCTGGAGGGCATCGAGGCGGGCGCCGACCGGCTGGACCACCTGGTGGGCAACCTCCTGGACATGTCCCGCCTGCAGACCGGTACGGTCACCCCGCTGATCCGCGAGATCGACCTGGACGAGGTGGTGCCGATGGCGCTCGGCGGTGTCCCCGAAGGCAGCGTCACCCTCGACATCCCCGAGGAGCTGCCGATCGTCGCCGTCGACCCGGGCCTGTTGGAACGCTCCGTCGCCAACCTGGTCGAGAACGCCGTCAAGTACAGCCCCGAGGGCGAACGGACCCTGGTCTCCGCCAGCGCCCTCGGCGACCGCGTCGAGCTGCGCATCGCCGACCGCGGCCCCGGCGTGCCGGACAGCGCCAAGGACCGCATCTTCGAGCCCTTCCAGCGGTACGGGGACGCCCCGCGCGGCGCGGGCGTGGGCCTGGGCCTCGCGGTGGCCCGCGGCTTCGCGGAGGCGATGGGCGGCACGCTCGCCGCCGAGGACACCCCCGGCGGTGGCATGACCATGGTCCTCACGCTCCGTGCCGTACCCGGCGGGCCGCCGGTGCGGCCCGATCTCCCGGCCCAGGCGACGACGTGAGCGCGCGCCCCGCCGGGTCCGGAGCGGCACCGCGCGTGCCGCCTCCCGGCCCCCTGGAGCCGCCATCCAGCCGACACCCCGCGGGCGCGGCCCGGCGGGTTTCCCCACCACGAGGAGAACGACAGTGAACCGGGTGCTTGTGGTCGATGACGAGCCGCAGATCGTACGGGCCCTCGTGATCAACCTGAAGGCGCGCAAGTACGAGGTCGACGCCGCCCCCGACGGGGCCACCGCCCTCAAGCTGGCCGCCGCCCGCCACCCCGACGTGATCGTCCTGGACCTCGGCCTGCCCGACATGGACGGCGTGGAGGTGATCAAGGGACTGCGCGGCTGGACCCGGGTGCCGATCCTGGTGCTCTCCGCCCGGCAGACCTCCGACGAGAAGGTCGAGGCGCTGGACGCCGGGGCGGACGACTACGTCACCAAGCCCTTCGGGATGGACGAGCTGCTGGCCCGGCTGCGGGCCGCGGTGCGCCGCGCCGAGCCGACCGGGCCCGCCGAGGACGAGGTGGTCGTGGAGACCGACGGCTTCACCGTCGACCTCGCCGCGAAGAAGGTCAACCGCGACGGCCGGGACGTGCGCCTTACGCCGACCGAGTGGCACCTGCTGGAAGTCCTGGTCCGCAATACGGGCCGTCTCGTCAGCCAGAAGCAGCTCCTCCAGGAGGTCTGGGGGCCCTCGTACGGCACCGAGACCAACTATCTGCGGGTCTATATGGCACAGCTGCGCCGCAAACTGGAGAGCGACCCCTCGCACCCCCGGCACTTCGTCACCGAGCCGGGGATGGGCTACCGCTTCGAGCAGTGACCGCGGGCCCGCGGCAGCCGGGCGGTCCGGCGGCGTGCGGGGCGTGATCCCGGGTCCCGCACACCGGTACGCTGGCCTCATGAGCGCTGGGACCCGATCCGAGAAGCCGGCAGGCCGTTTCCGCCGGATGCTCGACAGGCTGTCCTCCTCCGAGGAGGAGCTGGAGTCCGCCGAGCTGCAACAGGACGCGCAGAACACCGGCTGCACCCGCATCTGCGACTGCGACGACCGGCAGATAGTCAAGGTCACCGGCACCCTGCGGCACGTCACGCTGCGGCCGCGCGCCGGTGTGCCCGCCCTGGAGGCGGAGCTGTTCGACGGCTCCGCCGCACTGGACGTCGTCTGGCTCGGCCGGCGTGCCATCACCGGCATAGAGCCGGGCCGCAAGCTCATCGCCTCGGGCCGCATCTCCATGAGCCACGGGCGCCGGGTGCTGTTCAATCCGAAATACGAACTCCGACCACTCGGACAGGAGTAGCCGGTGACGTCTGACGACCGACCGAACCGAACCACCGGACCGGCCGGCGAGCCGGTCCACGAGCAGGACGCCGCAGCGGACGGCAGGGCCGTCACCGAGGCCGCCCTGTTCGAGGCCTTCGGCGGCGTGCGCGGCATGGTCGAGACCGTGCTGCCCGGCCTGCTGTTCGTCACGATCTTCACGGTCAACAAGGACCTGCACAGCTCCGCCATCGCCGCGCTGGCGGTCTCGCTGGTGCTGGCGGTCGCCCGCCTGGTGCGCAAGGACACCGTCAAGCACGCCTTCGGCGGCGTCTTCGGAGTGGCCTTCGGCGTGGTCTTCGCGATGATGACCGGCAACGCCAAGGACTTCTACCTGCCCGGCATGCTCTACACGCTGGGCCTGGGTGTCGCCTACATCGCCACCACGCTGGCCGGTGCGCCGTTGATCGGCCTGATCCTGGGGCCGGTGTTCAAGGAGAACCTCTCCTGGCGCACCCGCAACCCGGGCCGCAAGAAGGCGTACGCCAAGGCCAGCTACGCCTGGGGCGCGATCCTGCTCGCCAAGTGCGCGATCCTCTTCCCGCTGTACTGGTGGGCGGACACCACGCACCTGGGCTGGATACTGATCGCGCTGAAGATCCCGCCGTTCCTGCTGGCGGTCTGGCTCACCTGGGTGTTCCTGGCCAAGGCGCCGGCGCCGATCGACGTCTTCGCCGAGATGGAGGCCAAGGAGAAGGCCGAGGAGGAGGCGAAGGCCGCGCGGGAGGGCCGGGTGACGGAGAACGACGTCCTGGACCGGGTGGCCGACGACCTCTACAAGGACGTCACGCCGCAGGCGCTGGCCGCCGAGCCGCCGGGCCGGGCCGGGCGGCACCGGGCCTGACACCGGGCCGTACGGACGGCGAAGGGCCGCGTACGAGTACGAACGGCGAGGGGCCGGGAACCCATGGGTTCCCGGCCCCTCGCCGTTACGGGTGCGTCCCGCCCGGTGTCACGCCTCGCGGCGTACCGACAGCAGGTCCTCCAGCTGCTCCTCGCGCGACTGGGCCGCGACGAACAGCAGCTCGTCACCGGCCTCCAGCGCGTCCTCCTTGTTGGGGGTGAGCACCCGGTTGCCGCGGATGATCGTGACCAGGGAGGTGTCCTCCGGCCACTGGACGTCGCCGACCAGGGTGCCGGCCAGTGCCGCCTCCGGGGGCAGCGTCAGCTCGACGAGGTTGGCGTCGCCGTGGCTGAAGCGCAGCAGCCGTACCAGGTCGCCGACGCTCACCGCCTCCTCGACCAGTGCCGACATCAGACGCGGGGTGGAGACGGCGACGTCCACTCCCCACGCCTCGTTGAACAGCCACTCGTTCTTGGGGTTGTTGACGCGGGCCACCACCCGCGGCACGCCGTACTCGGTCTTGGCGAGCAGCGAGACGACGAGGTTGACCTTGTCGTCGCCGGTCGCCGCGATGACGACGTTGCAGCGCTGCAGCGCTGCCTCGTCCAGCGACGTGATCTCGCAGGCGTCGGCCAGCAGCCACTCCGCCAGCGGCACCCGCTCGACCGAGATCGCCGTCGGCGCCTTGTCGATGAGCAGGATCTCGTGCCCGTTCTCCAGCAGCTCGCCGGCGATGGACCGGCCCACCGCGCCCGCGCCCGCGATAGCGACCCTCATGCCTGCGCCTCCTCGGGCCCTTCGGCGAACACCGCTTCCACCTTCTCGACCTCGTCGGTGCGCATCATGACGTGCACCAGGTCGCCTTCCTGCAGCACGGTCTGGGACGTCGGCAGCATCGCCTCACCCAGCCGGGTGAGGAAGGCGACGCGTACGCCGGTCTCCTCCTGCAGCTGACTGATCTTGTGGCCCACCCAGGACGGCGAGGTGTGCACCTCGGCGAGCTGGACGCCGCCGCTCGGGTCGCGCCACAGCGGCTCGGCCCCGGAGGGCAGCAGCCGGCGCAGCATCTGGTCGGCGGTCCAGCGCACGGTGGCGACCGTGGGGATGCCCAGCCGCTGGTAGACCTCGGCGCGCCGCGGGTCGTAGATCCGGGCCGCGACGTTCTCCACGCCGAACATCTCGCGGGCCACCCGGGCCGCGATGATGTTGGAGTTGTCGCCGCTGCTGACGGCGGCGAAGGCGCCCGCCTCCTCGATCCCGGCTTCGCGCAGCGTGTCCTGGTCGAAACCGACCCCGGTGACCCGGCGGCCGCCGAAGCCGGAGCCCAGACGGCGGAAGGCGGTCGGGTCCTGGTCGACCACCGCGATCGTATGACCCTGGCTCTCCAGGGTCTGTGCGAGCGCGGAACCCACCCGCCCGCACCCCATGATGACGATGTGCATCGGCCCCTACCTCGCACCTTTCCCTGTGCTGTGACGCCGGCTGCTTCGACCTGGCGTGTTCGGCGACCACGCTACCTGGCGTGGGGACCGCTGCATCCACGCAGTTCGCCCGCTCGGCCCTCTTCGGCGTTAAGAACGCGACAAGAGAACATAAGCGAAGGGTAAGTTTCCTTGCGGTACGGCCGGGAATCTGGTCCTCGGCCGGGAGCGGGGCGTTCCGCGGCGGGCGCGCCCGGCCTGTCCGGGACCGGCCCCCTTCGCCCCGATCCGGGGCCCGCGACCGGCCGCGATCACGTGCGTGGGGCCCGCTCCGTAAGGCACGCTGAGTGCCGTGTCCACCGTGCCTCAGCAGCCCCAACAGGGCCTAGCCGCCCCTCATATGGTCGTCTGCGGTGACGACGCCCTCGCGCGCCGCCTCGCCGCCGAACTCAAGGACGTCTACCGGGAGCGGGTGACGCTCGTCGTCCCCTCCGCCAGAGAACCGCACCGGCCCCGCATCCCGCCGCCGGCCGGAGCCCTGGGGCGGGCCCAGGCCCTGCTGGGGCGGGTCTCGGCCGCCATGGTGCGGACGCCGTCCGGCGCACCCGATGCCCCCGGCGGCGAGGCCCAGGGCGGCGACGAGCCGCCCGACGAACCCCTGCGGGTCCTGGAGGCGGCCGAGGCCGACGACGACACGCTGGCCGCGGCCGGCATCGGCGCGGCCGGCGCGCTCGCGCTGGTCTACGACGATGACGAGACCAACATCCACGCGGCGCTGCGGGCCCGGCGGCTCAACCCGCGGCTGCGGCTGGTGATCCGGCTCTACAACCGCAAACTCGGCCAGTACCTGGAACAGCTGCTGGACCAGGCCGCGGCGGTCGGCGCCCTGGACGCCGAAGGGGCCGACGCGTCCACCACGGTCCTGTCCGACGCCGACACCGTGGCCCCCGCGCTGGCGGCCACCGCCGTGGCGGGCACCAGCAAGGTCATCGAGGCCGACGGCCTGCTGCTGCGCGCCGTGGAACGCAGCCCCGCCCGGCAGGGCCCGGCCGCCGCCTCCGGGCTGTGCCCGCTCGCCATCCTGTCCGCGACGGCGGACGTGGCCGCGGACTCGCCGGACACACCGGGCGGGGACACCGGACCGTCCGCCGACGACGGCCCGGAACTCCTCCCCGACGACGTCACCGCGGCGGCCGCGGCCGGGCGCGGCTCCGTCGTCCTGGAAACCGTCACCTACCAGGGCCGCCAGCCGCGCCCCGGCGGCCGGGGCCGTCCACGGCGTCCGGAGGGGCGCGGCGGCGCGGGCGTGCGGTGGGGGCCGGGCAGCCTGCGGGGCCGGGGCGTGCCGCTGGGCTCCTTCTTCTCCCGCAGGCTGCGCTGGTCGCTGGCAGGCGTCGTCGGCACCGTCCTCGCGCTGGCCGTCGCGTCCTCCTTAACGACGGGCGACTCCCCGCTGCACGCCACGTACCTCTCGCTCCTCGACCTCTTCGCCATCAACGAACCGGCCATCGGCGAGCCGGTCTCCCGCAAGGTGCTGCAACTCCTGTCCGGCCTCACCGGTCTGCTGCTGCTGCCGGTCCTGGTGGCCGCCGCGCTCGAAGGGCTCGGCACGTTCCGCAACGCCTCCGCGCTACGGCGTCCGCCGCGCGGGCTGTCAGGGCACGTGGTGCTGCTGGGACTCGGAAAGGTCGGTACGCGGGTGCTGGCCCGGCTGCACGAGCTGGGCATCCCCGTGGTGTGTGTGGAGGCGGACCCCGAAGCGCGCGGCATTGCGCTGGCGCGTCGGCTGCGGGTACCGACCGTGGTGGGCGACGTCACACACGAAGGCGTACTGGAAGCCGCGAAGATCCAGCGCGCGCACGGCCTGCTGGCCCTGACCAGCGATGACACCATCAACCTGGAGGCGGCCCTCTACGCCCGCTCGGTCAAGCCCCAGCTGCGGGTGACGCTGCGCCTGTTCGACGACCGCTTCGCCACGGCCGTCTACCGCACCCTGCGCGCCGCGCACCCCCGGGCGCTGACCCGCAGCCGCAGCGTCAGCTTCCTGGCCGCGCCCGCCTTCGCCGGTGCGATGATGGGCCGCCAGATCATCGGCGCCATCCCCGTCGAACGGCGGGTGCTGCTCGTCGCCCGGGTCGAGGTACGCGGCCACGCCGCCCTGGAAGGCCGCCGCATCGCCGACGTGTTCCGGCCCGGCCTGCTGCGCGTCCTGGCCGTGGACACCTCCGCCCCCGGCGGCCCGCCGGACCCCGCGCCCGGCGCTGCCCAGGAAACGCAGGAGCGCGGCCGTGCCCGGCTCGTACAGGAGCTGGGGGACACATACGAACTGCGGCCCGAGGACCGCGTCCTGCTCGTGGCCACCCGCCAGGGACTGGGCGAGCTGGTCTCCCGGCATGCGCGTACCGGGGGAGCGGCCTGGCAGGAGGCGTAGGGACCGGCAGCGGCGGAGCGCCGGGTCCGTTCCGTCCGGCCGCGCGTCGTCCGGCAGGATGGACGTGCTCCGAAGGCCGGGGCGGAGCACGGCGCGGCGGCAGGGAGCACGGACGGTGAAGGACGGCGGGATGTCCCCGGAGTACCTGGAGGGGTACACCACCCTCCTCGCCGAGGTGTCCGACACCGGGCGGCTGCCCCGGCGCGCGGAACTGGACGCACTGCGGGAACTGGGGGAGCGGGCCGCCGAGTCGGGGCACGGGCTCCGCGAACTGGTCGGCCTCTTCCTGGGGGAGACGCGGCGGGTGTGGGGCACGCTGCCCGGGGTGGCGCGGGCCGCGGGCGCCGCGGAGCGGGCGCGTACCGGCGACGCCGTGCTGGGCGCGGTGGACGCCGCCGTCGCCGCGTTCGGCGAAGGACACGAACGCGCGCAGCGGCTCGCCGTACGCCAGGAGGAGGCCGCGCGCCGCGAGTTCGTCGACGACCTGCTGTACGGGCGCAGCGACCTGGGGCGGCTGGCCGAGCGCGCCGAACGCTTCGGACTGCGGCTGGCCCACGAGCACGCCGTCGCCGTCGCCGAGGGCGAGGAGCCCTTCGACGACATCCACCCGGTCGCCCGCCGGGTCGAACGCGAACTGCTCGGCCGGTTCGGCGACCGCGATGTGCTGATCACCACCAAGGAAGGCCGGCTGATCTGCGTCGGCGCGAGCCGCGAGAGCACGGTGCTGGACGCCTTCGCGACGTACGCGCGCTGGCCCGACGTCGGCCGGCCCGGGGCGCGGCGGGTCGCCATCGGCCGGGTGCACTCCGGCGCGGGCGGCGTCGTGCACTCGTACGAGGAGGCCCTGGGGGCGCTGGAGCTGGCCCAGCAGCTGGAGCTGGAAGAGCCGGTGCTGCGCGCCGCCGACCTGCTGGTCTTCCCCGTACTGCTGCGCGACCGCGCGGCCATGGCCGACCTCGTCCACACGGTCCTCGGGCCGCTGACGCAGTCGCGCGGCGGCGCCGGGCCGCTGCTGGCGACCATCGGGGCGCTCGCGGCGTCCGGATACGTGAACGCCGAGGCCGCCCGCCGCCTGAAGGTGAGCGTGCGCACCCTGTCGTACCGCTTGGAGCGCATCAAGTTCCTCACCGGCTACGACCCGTCGGACGGCCTGCAGCGCTTCACGCTGGAGACGGCGGCGATGGGCGCGCGGCTGCTGGACTGGCCGGACAAGCCGCTGTAGGGCACGTCGCGGAAGCGGAATCCGGCCGCTCCTTCTACACTCCGGCCACCGTCGGCGGCAAGACCGTGACCCGTTAACAGGCTATTAGGAACGCGTAAAGATTGCCGGGATCAGGCAATGTGCGGGCCCCCGCCCCCTTGCCATCATCAAGGAACCGGAAGGCACAGACGCGAACGGGGGACGACGGCCATGGGGGACTTCGGGGCATTCGCACGAGCCGCGCTCGCCTTCCCGGCCGTCCTCTTCTCCTTCGCGCTGCTGGTGGTGGCCGCGTACTGGCTGCTGGTGCTGATCGGCGGGGCAGGCGTCGACATCCTCGACGGGGGTGAGGGTGTCGACGGCGGCACCGCCGGACTGCCCGTGACGGTGACCCTCTCGCTCGGCGTCCTGATCGCCTGGGCCGTGTCCCTGGCCGGTGCCGCGCTGACCGAGAGCATGCCGCTGCGCGCCGCCGCACTGGTGCTCGCGCTGTTCGCGGCCTGGGCCGGCACCCGTGTCGCGGTGCGCCTGGCCCGCCGCCTGCTGCCCCCTGAACGGGTGGCCTCACGGGATGACTTCGTCGGCCGGGTGTGCGTCATCCGCACCGGCCGGGTCTCGTCCGACTTCGGCCAGGCCGAGGTGCGCGCCGACGACGGATCGACGGCCATCGTCCAGGTCCGTACGCAGGACCCCGGGCTCACCGCCGGCAGCAGCGCGCTGATCTTCGACTACGACGCCGACGGCGAGTTCTTCCGGGTCGCGCCCTTCGACGCCGCCCTGGACCCGTACGGCCCGGCCGTCTGAGCGCCGTCCGATCACCGACCGGGCCGACCGATCACCGACCGGGCCGCCCGACCACTGACCGGGCCGACCGACCACCGACCGGAGCGCACCGCGGCCCCGGAGCCGTCGCCCGCGCCCGTCGACTGCCCGACACACCGCAGGGACTGATTCACCGATGGATGCCATCACCGTAGGAATCGGCGTGACCGTCGCCGTGGCCGTGCTGATCGTGCTCGTCACGCTCCTCGCCCTCACCCGCCTCTACCGCAAGGTCCACCAGGGCCAGGCCCTGATCGTCTCCAAGTACCGCAAGGTCGATGTGACCTTCACCGGCTCGGTGGTGCTGCCGGTGCTGCACAAGGCCGAGGTGATGGACATCTCGGTGAAGACCATCGAGATCGGCCGCACCGGCCACGAGGGCCTGATCTGCCGCGACAACATCCGCGCCGACATCCGCATCGCGTTCTTCGTACGGGTCAACAAGACCCGCGAGGACGTGGTGAAGGTCGCCCAGGCCATCGGCACCGAGCGCGCCAGCGACGTCGGCACGCTCCAGGAACTGTTCAACGCCAAGTTCTCCGAAGCCCTCAAGACCGTCGGCAAGCAGCTCGACTTCCAGGACCTCTACACCAAGCGCGACGAGTTCCGGGACCGGATCATCGCCGTCATCGGCACCGACCTCAACGGCTACAGCCTGGAGGACGCGGCGATCGACTACCTGGAGCAGACCCCGCTGGAGCAGCTCGACACCGCCAACATCCTCGACGCGCAGGGCATCCGCAAGATCACCGAGCTGACCGCGATCGAGCACGTGCGCACCAACGAGTACCGGCGCAACGAGGAGAAGGAGATCACCCGGCAGAACGTCGACGCCCGGGAGGCCGTCCTGGAACTGGAGCGCCGCCAGGCCGACGCGGAGATCCGCCAGCAGCGCGAGATCGCGACCGTACGCGCCAAGGAGGAGGCCGAGACGGCCCGCGTCCAGGCCGAGGAGCGGCTGCGCTCGCACTCCGCGCACCTGAAGACCGAGGAGGCGCTCGGCGTCCAGAACGAGAACCGCGAACGGGAGATCGCGGTGGCGCAGAAGAACCGCGAACGCGTCATCGCCATCGAGAACGAGCGCATCGAGAAGGACCGCCTCCTGGAGGTCATCGCCCGCGAGCGGGAGACCCAGCTGACCCGCATCGCCGCCGACAAGGAGGTCGAGGCCGAGAAGCGGGAGATCGCGGACGTCGTACGGGAGCGGATCGCCGTCGAGAAGACCGTCGCCGCCCAGGAGGAGGAGATCAAGAAGCTCCGTACGGTCGAGGAGGCGGAGCGCGAGCGGCAGTCGCTCGTCATCCGCGCCGAGGCCGAGGCACAGCAGCGGCTGGTCAAGGACATCAAGGCGGCCGAGGCCGCCGAGCAGGCCGCGGCCCACCGCGCCGCCGAGGCGCTGACGCTGGCCGAGGGCCGGCGCAAGGCCGCCGACCTGGACGCCCAGGCCAAGATCCGGCTCGCCGAGGGCACCCAGGCCGAGGCGGCCGCCGCCGGACTGGCCGAGGTGAAGGTACGGGAGATGAACGCGGTCGCCGTCGAGAAGGCCGGCCGGGCCGAGGCGGAGGCGGCCGAGGCGCTGCTCAAGGCCGAGGCGGCCGGGCTCACCGAGAAGGCCGCGGCGATGGCGGCGCTGGACGCGGCGAGCCGGGAGCACGAGGAGTACCGGCTGCGGGTGGCGGCCGACAAGGAGGTCCGCCTCGCGGGCCTGGACGCCCAGCGGCAGATCGCCGAGGTGCAGGCGAAGGTGCTGTCCGCCGGCCTGGAGAACGCGAAGATCGACATCGTCGGCGGGGAGAGCGTCTTCTTCGACCGGCTGGCCGGCTCGATCGGCGCCGCCAAGGGCCTGGACGCGCTCGTCGAGCGCTCCGAGACGGTCCGCACGGCCGCCGGCCCCTGGCTGGACAAGAACGGGTCCACCTTCACCAAGGACCTCACCACCATGCTCGGCGGACTCGGCGCGGCCGGGCTGCGCGACCTGACCCTGGCGGGGGCCCTGACCAAGCTCATCGACCGGGGCGGCCCGCAGTCCGGGCAGCTCCGGAGCCTGCTGGACGCCGCACACGCCAACGGCCTCGCGGACACCCGGATCGCCGACGCGGTCACGGCTCCGTCCCCGGCCAACGGCGCGGCGGTGGCGGCCGAGTAGCCGCCTCCCGGGGCGGAGCGGGCCGCGGGGAAGTGCTTCCGGGGGGATGCGCTTCCTCGCGGCCCGGCCGCCGCGGGCACACCGGCTGCGTACGGGGCGGACCCCGTACGCAGCCACCACGGACACGTAAGAGCAGCGACCACAAACACGTAAGAGCAGCCACCACGGACACGTAAGAGCTGTTTGGCCGGCAAGCGCGCGCAGGCGGGCGCGCGGCCGTGCGGGCAGGGAGACGGCCCGCGTGCAGGGACAGGAGACGCATCTCGTGCAGGACGACCTCGTGACAGAGACAGGCACCCGCGACGGACAGGACCGCGGCTCCGAGGGCACTCCGTCCCAGGACACCGCCCCCGGCACCGACCTCGCCGACGGCACGTACGAGCTGCTGCGCGACCGACTCGCCGGTGCCGCCGCCGACCTCGCCGACCGGGCCCGTACCCTCAACGCCCGCCGCGTCGAGACCTTCGGCGGTACGGAACTCGCCCTGCTCGGCACCGACGGCCTGCGCACCGCCGACGCCGCCGTGATCCGGGACGCCGCGCAGGTCGGCGGCCTGCTGCTGACCGGCCGCAACGGCCGTCCCGAGCCCGGCGCGCCCGCGGTCACCGTCACGGACGTCTTCGCCCTGCACCGCCTCCACACCACCGGCGACGCCGTACGCCTCGAACCGGCGGAGCCCGGCGCCGTACCCGGACTCCTCGACGACCCGCGCTTCCAGCGGGACTTCGACGAGCTGTACCGCTACTACCGCCAGGCCCGCCTGCTCCGGCTCCACCGCACCGGAGCCCTGCTGCTCGCCGTCTTCCGGACCGGCGAACGGCTCGACGACATCCGCGTACTGCGCTGGAAGATCACCGCGTCCGGGGACGGGGCGGAGCCCGGCACGCCCGTCTACCTGGACGCCAAGGGCGAGCGCGACCACACCGCCGCGCCCTCCCACGACTTCACGTGGACCCCCGCCACCCGCGAGGACCACGTACCCGGCCGCTATCCGCAGCTGTCCGTCCAGGGCGAGGTCTTCCTCTCGACCGCGGGCGGCTCGCTGACCCTGAAGGCCGAGCGCGACACGGAGACGGACGACGGCCTCTACTCCGAACCGGTCGACGAACCCCTCCAGTCCCTCGCCGACGCCGAGGTCGCCCACGCCCGCGTCGGACCGCTGGTCCTGCTGCGCGTCCGCCCGTACAACGAGACCACCGACCGCTACCTGGTCTTCAACACCCGCACCCGCGACGTGCGCCGGATCGACGCGATCGGCCAGGCGTGCCGCGCACTGCCCGAGGACCAGGGCATCGTCTTCCCCGGCGGCCACTACCTCACCAACGGCACCGCCAGAACCTTCGACACCGACACCACCGGCCTCGCCTTCGACCGCGAACACCGCTCCCCGAACGGCGAGGACGTCCTCTACGCGTTCCACGACCGCGCCGAAGGCCGCACCCTCCTCCTCCCGTACAACATCGTCCGCGAAGAGGCCGCCGCCCCGCTGACCGCGTACGGCCACGCGCTCCTCGACGACGGCACCCTGGCCGTGCTGCGCGGCTCCCGCGAGCCGGGCCGCGTCCACCCCGTCCAGATCTGGCACACCCCCTTCGCCTCCGACGCGCACGCCGCGGCGCAGCCGGCCGCGGGCGGACCGCTGGCCCGGATCGGCAACGCCGAGCTGGTACGCGGCGTGTCCGACGCGCTCTCGGTCGCCCGCATGGCCTCCGACATGGCCCCCGCAGGCCCGGTGTTCGAAGCCATCGCCGCCGCGGCGGCGCGGGCCGCGGACCGCCACCACTGGCTGGACGAGACCGCGCTCGGCGCGCTCGGCGAGCCGCTGGAAGCCGTACGGGCCGCCGCCGTACAGGTCGTCGAGGAGTTCGCGCGCGTCACCGAACTGCGCCGCCAGGCCGCCGCCGCCCTCGAAGAGGCCGCGGACCGCACCACCGCGCTGGTCCGGCGGATCCGCGGCGAACAGCCCGCGACCGCCGACGCCTGGGTCCGCAACCTCACCGCCCTCCGCCACGCCCAGGGCCGCCTGGAAACCCTGCGGGAAACCCGCCACATCGACCTGGACCGCCTCGCGGAACTGTCCGCGGGCCTCACCGACGACCTGGCCGCCGCCGGACGCCGGGCCGTCGCGTTCCTCAGCGGCGAGGACGCCTTCGCCGCCACCCACCACACCGTCACCGAGCTGACCACGGAAGCCGCCGCGGTGGCCACCGCCGCCGACGCCGAACCGCTCGCCGCGCGCATCGACGAGCAGGCCGACGGGCTGCGCGTCGTCACCGAGGTCGTCGGCACCCTCGACGTCGCGGACACCACCGTACGGACCGCCATCCTGACCCGCGCCGGAGAGGTGCTCGGCGCCGTCAACCGCGCCCGCGCCACCCTGGACGCGCGGCGCCGCGAACTGCTCGACGCCGAGGGTCGCGAGGAGTTCGCGGCCCGGTTCGCGCTGCTCGGCCAGGCCGTCGCCGGGGCACTGGCCGCGGCCGGCACCCCCGAGGACTGCGACGACGAACTCGGCCGCCTGCTCCTGCAACTGGAGAACCTCGAAGCGCGCTTCGGCACGTCCGACGTACACCTGGAGCGGATCGCCACCCAGCGCGAGGAGATCCACGAGGCGTTCGCCGCGCGCAAGCAGGCCCAGCTCGACGCCCGCGCCCGGCACACCGACCGGCTCGCCGGATCCGCCGGACGCGTCCTCGCCACCGTCGCCCGCCGGGCCGCGGCCCTCACCACCCCCGACGAGATCAACGCCTTCTTCGCCGCCGACCCGCTCGTCGCGAAGGTCCACGCCACCACCGGCGAACTGCGCGAACTCGGCGACGGCGGGCGCGCCGACGAACTCGACGGGCGCCTGCGGGCCGCACGCCTGGAAGCGGCCCGCGCCCTGCGCGACCGCACCGACCTCTACGACGCCACCGGCACCATCCGGCTGGGCCGCCACCGCTTCGCCGTCAACACCCAGCCCGTCGACCTGACCCTGGTCCCGCACGGCGACGACCTCGCGTACGCCGTCACCGGCACCGACTACCGCGCGCCCGTCCACGACGCACGGCTGCTGGCCCACCGCGCCTTCTGGGACCAGCCACTGGTCTCCGAATCGCCGCAGGTCTACCGGGCGGAGCACCTGGCGGCGCTGATTCTCGCGG
Organism: Streptomyces sp. CB02923; assembly: GCF_001905005.1. GTDB lineage: Bacteria > Actinomycetota > Actinomycetes > Streptomycetales > Streptomycetaceae > Streptomyces. The sequence continues at coordinate 181,656 of NZ_LWKZ01000003.1, forward strand.
GGGCCGAGCACGGCACGGGCGCACGGGATGCCGACGCGCCGATTCCGGATCTCGCCGCGCTCCAGGAGGCAGCCGCCGCCGACACGCTCCTCCCCCTCGTCCGCCAGGTGGCCGAAACCCGCTACGACGAGGGGTACGACCGGGGCGTCCACGACCACGACGCCGCCGCGATCCTCGCCGCCCTCCTCCGCCTGCACACCGCCGCCGGGCCGCTCCGCTACCCGCCGCACCTGCGCGCGGCCGCCCAGCTCTTCTGGGCGTACGGCACCGACGACCGCGCCCGCGCGCTGTGGGCCACCCGCGCCCACTCCCTCGCGCGCGCCCGGTCCGCCTTCGGGCCGCCGACGGGGTGGGGCGCGCTCTCCGCCGAGCTGGGCGGGGCGGCGTACGGGTTCCTGCGGGAGGCGGGGGTGGAGCTCGCCGGAGAGACGGCCGACCCGTCGTCGCCCCTCGGCGACTACCTGATGGCCGAGCTGACCGAGCTGACAGAGCCGGCCGACGGCGGCGGCCCCCGCTTCACCACCAGCGCCGCCGCACGCGCCCTGCTGGCCGGATTCCAGGACGCCCTGGGCGGCCCCGACGCGCCCGCCGTCAAGGAACTCGCCGAGGACCTGCGCGCCCTCGACGGGGACCTGGCCGCCCGCCACCAGCTCGTCACCGCCTGGCTCGGCGCGTACGCCCAGGCGCGCGGCACCGCGCCGGACGCGCTGCCCGAAGCCGTCGCGATCGAGGTCTGCGGCCCGGCCCTGCACCGCCGGGAGCTGACCGCGCCGACCGGCGACGACGTGCGCGGCCTCCTCGGCAGCCATCCGCGGATCGCCACCGGCGGCACCCTCCCCGTACGGCTCGACGAGCTGCTCGCCCGCACCGAGGCGTTCCGCCGCAGCCGCGTACCGGCGCACCGCGCCTACACCCACCGCCGCGCCGAACTCCTCACCGCCGAACGCGACCGGCTCAGCCTGGACGCGTACCGCCCCCAGGTCATGTCCGGCTTCGTCCGCAACCACCTCATCGACGAGGTGTACCTGCCGCTGATCGGCGACAACTTCGCCAAGCAGCTCGGCGCCGCGGGGGAGCGGCGCCGCACCGACAGCCAGGGCCTGCTCCTGCTGCTGTCGCCGCCGGGCTACGGCAAGACGACGCTCATGGAGTACGTGGCGGCCCGCCTCGGCCTCCTCCTGGTGAAGGTGGACGGCCCGGCCCTCGGCCACCGCACCACCTCCCTCGACCCCGCCGCGGCCCCCGACGCCGCCGCCCGCCGCGAGGTCGAGAAGATCTCCTTCGCGCTGGAGGCGGGCAGCAACGTCCTCCTCTACCTCGACGACATCCAGCACACCTCGCCGGAACTGCTCCAGAAGTTCATCCCGCTGTGCGACGCGCAGCGGCGGATGGACGGCGTACGGGACGGTGCGGCCCGGACGTACGACCTGCGCGGCAAGCGCTTCGCGGTGTGCATGGCGGGCAACCCGTACACCGAATCGGGACAGCGCTTCCGGCTGCCGGACATGCTCGCCAACCGCGCCGACGTGTGGAATCTCGGTGACGTCCTCAGCGGCAAGGAGACGCTCTTCGCCCACTCCCACATCGAGAACGCGCTGCCCGCCAATCCCGTCCTCGCCCCGCTCGCCGCCCGCGACCGCGCCGACCTCGCCCTGCTGGTCCGGATGGCCGAAGGCGACGACTCCGTACGCGCCGACCGGCTCGCCCACCCCTACGGCACGGCCGAACTGCGGGAGATCGTCTCCGTACTGCGCGGACTGCTCCAGGTGCGCGAGGTGGCGCTGACCGTCAACCGCGCCTATATCGCCTCGGCGGCGCAGGCCGACGCGACCCGCACCGAGCCGCCGTTCCTCCTCCAGGGGTCGTACCGCAACACCGGCAAGATGGCGGCGCGCATCGTCCCCGCGATGAACGACACGGAGCTGGCCTCCCTCGTCGACGATCACTACCGCGGCGAGGCGCAGACCCTCACCACCGGCGCCGAAGCCAATCTCCTCAAGCTGGCCGAGCTGCGCGGCCGCCTCGGCCCCGAGCAGGCGCGGCGCTGGGCCGAGGTGAAAGAGATGTGGAGATCACGGGTGGCCGGGTAGCCGCAGGGGCAGGCACCGGCAGGCGCGGAGGCCGCGTACGGGGACCCGGCCCGTTAAGAAAACGTAGAAATCCCCGGGCGCTGAACAGCGGCCTTTACGAAGGCATGGAAATCCCGCGGCGTTAAGAAGTCGTAGAGAAGAAGAAGGGGCCGGGGAGCGCTGGTCCGCGTTGTGCAGGGACGATGAATGCGCTGGTGGCCGATGTGGCCGCACATTACGGTCCCGGCATACGGGCACATCGCCGCCGCCCGCACGGGTGGCGGGTGGGCGACCACCTTGACGAAGGCTTAGCATCCTCTGCGTGTCCAAACTGACCGACGTGCCCAAACGGATCCTTATCGGGCGCGCACTGCGCAGCGACAAGCTGGGCGAGACCCTTCTCCCCAAGCGCATCGCGCTCCCCGTGTTCGCCTCCGACCCGCTCTCCTCCGTGGCCTACGCCCCGGGCGAGGTGCTGCTCGTCCTGTCCGTCGCGGGTGTGTCGGCGTATCACTTCAGCCCGTGGATCGCGGTCGCGGTCGTGGTGCTGATGTTCACGGTCGTGGCGTCCTACCGGCAGAATGTGCACGCCTATCCGAGCGGCGGCGGCGACTACGAGGTCGCCAACACCAACCTCGGACCCAAGGCCGGGCTGACCGTCGCCAGCGCCCTGCTGGTCGACTACGTCCTGACCGTCGCCGTATCCATCTCCTCCGGAGTGGAGAACCTCGGCTCGGCGATCCCCTTCGTCACCGAACACAAGACGCTCTGCGCCGTCGTCATGATCGCGCTGCTGACGGTGATGAACCTGCGCGGCGTCAAGGAGTCGGGCAAGCGCTTCGCGATCCCGACGT
>NZ_LWKZ01000003.1:184599-290836 GCF_001905005.1 Streptomyces sp. CB02923
CGAACACAAGACGCTCTGCGCCGTCGTCATGATCGCGCTGCTGACGGTGATGAACCTGCGCGGCGTCAAGGAGTCGGGCAAGCTCTGCGCGATCCCGACGTACATCTTCGTCGCCGGCGTCTTCATCATGATCATCTGGGGTGTGGTGCGCGGCGCGATCATGGGCGACACCATGAAGGCGCCCACCGCCGACTTCACCATCCACGCCGAACAGGGCGGCCTCGCGGGCTTCGCCCTCGTCTTCCTCCTGCTGCGCGCGTTCTCCTCCGGCTGCGCCGCGCTCACCGGCGTCGAGGCGATCTCCAACGGCGTCCCCGCCTTCCGCAAGCCCAAGTCGAAGAACGCCGCCACCACCCTGGCCCTGATGGGCGGCCTGGCCGTCACCATGTTCTGCGGCATCATCGGCCTGGCCATGGCCACCGACGTGAAGATGGCGGAGACCCCGGCCAAGGACCTGCTGCACAACGGCGTCCCGGTCGGCTCCGGCTACACCCAGAACCCGGTCATCTCGCAGGTCGCCGCCGCGGTCTTCGGCGACGGCACGTTCTTCTTCGTCGTGCTGGCCGCCGCCACCGCCCTGGTCCTCTTCCTCGCCGCGAACACCGCGTACAACGGCTTCCCGCTGCTCGGCTCGATCCTCGCCCAGGACCGCTACCTGCCGCGCCAGCTGCACACCCGCGGCGACCGGCTGGCCTTCTCCAACGGCATCGTGCTGCTGGCCGGCGCGGCCATCGTCCTCGTCTACCTCTACGGCGCCGACTCCACCCGCCTGATCCAGCTCTACATCGTCGGCGTCTTCGTCTCCTTCACGCTCAGCCAGATCGGCATGGTCCGCCACTGGAACCGCCACCTGCTGACCGAGAAGGACCCGGCCAAGCGCCGCCGGATGCACCGCTCGCGGGCGATCAACGCCTTCGGCGCCACCCTGACCGGCCTGGTGCTCGTCGTCGTCCTGCTCACGAAGTTCAGCCACGGCGCCTGGGTCGCCGTCCTCGGCATGGTCATCTTCTTCGCCACCATGACCGCGATCCGCCGCCACTACGACCGGGTCGCCGAGGAGATCGCCGCCGAGGACGTCCCCGGCGACGAGGCCGTACGGCCCTCCCGCGTGCACTCCATCGTGCTGGTCTCCAAGGTGCACAAGCCCACCCTGCGCGCCCTGAGCTACGCCAAGCTCATGCGCTCGGACACCCTCGAAGCGGTCAGCGTCGACGTGGACCCCGCCGAGACCAAGGCCCTCAAGGCGGAGTGGGAGCGCCGCGGCATCGGCGTACCCCTGAAGGTCCTCGCCTCCCCCTACCGCGAGATCACCCGCCCCATCATCGACTACGTCAAGTCCCTGCGCCGCGAGAGCCCGCGCGACGCCGTCTCCGTCTACATCCCGGAGTACGTCGTCGGCCACTGGTACGAACACCTCCTCCACAACCAGAGCGCCCTGCGCCTCAAGGGCCGCCTGCTCTTCACGCCCGGCATCATGGTCACCTCCGTCCCCTGGCAGCTCGACTCCTCCGAGGCCGCCAAACGCCGCGCCCGCAAGCGCGCCGAATGGAACGCACCGGGCGCGGTGCGGCGCGGCCCGGTCACCCAGCCGAAGAAGGAGAAGGCGGCTACGCGGAAGTAGGGGGGCCGCACAGCTGCCGGCGCGCACGGCCATCGGCGTTTGCGCAGCCACTGGGCTTGGCTCCGTCACTGGGCCTGGCCCCGCCATGCGGCGGGGCCAGGCCCATGACTGTTCTCTCCGCCTTGCGTCCGGTTCGGCCTCCGGCTCTTCGCCCCGTAGACTTATCGGCTGGCGTCCGGCCCGCAGCACCACTGGCACCCCAGGCAGCGAACGGGCACCCCCCCACAACCCCACCACCTCTCTCCCCCCTCCCTCTCCCGCCTCCCTCGTCCCACCCCAGGAGTCCTCCCACCATGCAGACAGAACCCAAGAAGTCGCTGGTAGGCGAGGAGTACGAGGTCGAGGTCGGCCCCGTCGCGCACGGCGGCCACTGCATCGCCCGTACGGACGAGGGCCAGGTCCTCTTCGTACGGCACGCCCTGCCCGGCGAACGCGTCGTCGCCCGCGTCACCGACGGCGAGGAGGGCGCCCGCTTCCTGCGCACCGACGCCGTCGAGATCCTCACCCCCTCCAAGGACCGCGTCGAGGCGCCCTGCCCCTTCTCCGGCCCCGGCAAGTGCGGCGGCTGCGACTGGCAGCACGCCGCCCCCGGCGCCCAGCGCCGCCTGAAGGCCGACGTCATCACCGAGCAGCTGGCCCGCCTGGCCGGCCTCACCCCGGAAGAGGCCCGCTGGGACGGCACCGTCGAGCCGGCCCCCGGCGACAAGGTCGCCAAGGGCGAGGTCCCCGCCTGGCGCACCCGTGTCCAGTACGCCGTGGACGCCGACGGCAACCCCGGCCTGCGCAAGCACCGCTCCCACGACGTCCAGCCCGTCGACCACTGCCTGATCGCCGCCCCCGGCGTCTCGGAACTCGGCATCGAAAAGCGCGACTGGCCCCAGATCGCCACCGTCGAGGCCATCGCCGCCACCGGCTCGAACGACCGGCAAGTCGTCTTGACCCCCCGCCCCGGCGGCCGCCTCCCCATCGTCGAACTCGACAAGCCCGTCTCGGTCCTCCGCGTCCACGAGAAGGACGGCGGCGTCCACCGCGTCCACGGCCGCCCCTTCGTCCGCGAACGCGCCGCCGACCGCACCTGGCGCGTCGGCAACGGCGGCTTCTGGCAGGTCCACCCCAAGGCGGCCGACCTCCTGGTCGAGGCCGTCATGCAGGGCCTGATGCCGAAGAAGGGCGACATGGCCCTCGACCTCTACTGCGGCGTCGGCCTCTTCGCCGGCGCCCTCGCCGAACGCGTAGGCGACAAGGGCGCCGTCCTCGGTATCGAATCGAGCAAGCGCGCCGTCGAGGACGCCCGCCACAACCTCCAGGACCTCGACCGCGTCCGCATCGAACACGGCAAGGTCGACCAGATCCTCCCGCGCACCGGCATCACCGACGTCGACCTCGTCGTCCTCGACCCCCCACGCGCCGGCGCCGGCAACACCACCATCACCCACCTCGCCGCCCTCAACCCCCGCCGCATCGCCTACGTCGCCTGCGACCCGGCCGCCCTGTCCCGCGACCTGAAGTACTTCGCGGAGGCGGGGTACGTGCCGCGGCGGATGCGGGCGTTCGATCTGTTTCCGGTCACGCATCACGTGGAGTGCGTGGTCATCCTTGAGAGGGCGACAAAGGGCTCCTGAACTGCGGTTTGTGGGTGCGCATGATGTGCGGTGCGGGCGTTACGGGCGATGTCTCGACGCTGAAATGACGCTCATTTGACGCTCGTGCAGTACCTGACCGGCCTCGACCTGCGCGCCACATCCCTGACCGTGCAGATCGCCGCACTCATCCGTGACGCCGGCACCACGACCACCCAGCTCGACGACCGCGCCCACCCGCTGCGCACCGAAGCCGACCTCGCCGGACTCACCGCCATCCAGGTCCTGCTCGACCTCGCCATCGCCTTCCACCACGCAGCCCGCGGCGAGCCGACCGACGCAGGCCTTCAGCGGCTGCACACTCTCCCGGCCGGGCGGCCGTGCTCAGCTACGTGCCCGGCGCGCCGCTCACCCGGCGGGCTGGCCAGAGCGCACGCCGTCCGCACCGGGTCCGAAACCGTGGGCATGGGCCCAGGCGACGGCCTGCGCGCGAGTGCGGACCTGGAGCTTGGCGAACAGGTGGTTGATGTGGGTCTTGACGGTGGCCTCCCCCACCAGCAGGCGACGGCCGATCGCGCCGTTCGACAACCCTTGGGCGAGCAGCCGCAGTACGTCGGACTCGCGCGGGGTCAGCAGGTCCTGGGACGGTTTGGCCCGCCGCCGTTCGGTCGTATGGTCGGTGCCGCGCATGGCGGCGGCCAGCAGCCGCTCCTGGGCGATCGGGTCCAAGGTGGTGTGCCGGGCGAGCGCGGCCTCGATCGCGCGGACGATCTCGGTCTTGCCGGCGTCCTTGGTCAGGTAGGCGCGGGCGCCGGCCTGCAGGGCGTCGAGAATCAGCTGATCGTCCGCCATGGTCGTCAGCACCACGACGGCCACGTCCGGGTGCGCCGCCACGATCCGGCGGGTGGCCTCCACGCCGCCCATCCCCGGCATGCTCAGGTCCATCAGCACCGCGTCCGGGTGCGTTGCGGCGACCTGGGCGACGGCCTCCTCGCCGTTCGCGCCCCCGGCGACGACGTCGATGCCGTCCATCATGTCCAGCAGGGTCATCAGGCCTTCGCGGACCACCTGCTGATCGTCGACGACCACGACCCGAGTACTCATGCGGGCACCTCCGCCTGCACGCGCCACCCCTGCGGGGTGGGGCCGGCCGTCAGGTCGCCGCCGACCAGCAGCAACCGCTCGCGCATGCCGGCCAGACCGTAGCCGCCGTCCATCCCCGCCACTCGGGGCCGTGGGCCGGCCTCGCCGCCACCGGAGCCGGCGGGCCCGGACAGCACGGTCAGCCTCACCTGGTCCTCTTCGTAGTCCAAAATGGCGGTCAGCTCCTGTCCGCGGGCGTGCTTGGCGGCGTTCGCCAGGGACTCCTGGGCGACTCTCAGCAACGCTAGCCCGACGTCCGGTTCGAGAGCGCGCGGGGTGCCGACCGGTGTGAAGGTCGCGGGCGCGCCGGAGGCGGTGCGGTGGTCGTGGACCAGCGCGGTGAGGGCCTCCGGCAGGGGCGGGGTGTCCGCACGCAGGACCGTGATCGCGCGGCGGGTCTCGGTCAGTCCGTCGACGGCGATCCGGCGGGCGTTGCGGACCCGCTCCACCGCCTCTTCGGTGCGCGGCGGCTCCGCGGTGAGCAGCGAGTCGGTCACGTCCAACTGCACCGCCAGGGCACCCAGCGACTGCGCCAGGACGTCGTGGATCTCCCGGGCGACCCGGGTCCGCTCGGCCAGCGCCGCGGCCCGCTGCTCCTCCTCGTGCACACGCCGGGTCTGCAGCAGCAGTTCCTCCGCCTGCGCGTGCTGAGTCCCGATGCTGCGTCGGGTCGCGCCGGCGAGCTGGCAAGCCAGCAGGGCGGCGATCCAGGCGGCGACGCGCGCCCATGCCTGCCCGGGGAAGCCGGCCACGATCCCGCCGATCGCCAGCGCCAGGACGCCGGCCGCCAGCACGGCCGCGCTGACCAGCGTGGACAGGATCGCTCCGGACGACACCGCCGCCATGCCGACGATTGCCGTGGCCAGCACGGCCTCGGGTTCGAGGGTGACCAGGAGGTTCCCGCTGATCATTGCGACGCCCAGGATCGGCGCTGCCAACGCCTCGGGCACCGGAGATCCCGTACGGAAGCCGGCCGCGCACCACAGAGCCCAGGCGCCGCTCATCAGCACCACCAGCCCCCAGGTGGTGGCGGACCAGACAAGCCCGTCCGAGAACGGCAGGCCGACCAGTACCAGAGCCAACCCGAGCACCCGAGGCAGCCCATGCTGCCAGAGGTCAGCACGCGGCAGGATCGGTCGCGGTGGCACAGGGCGCGCCGACGACGGCTTGCCTTCGGTGGTCATGACCATGGTTTCAGCTTGGCATGCACCTCTGCCCCGCAGCCGGGCCGGGGCCCGCCGGCAGGTGGAGGAGGGTGGAGAAGGGTGGAGGTATCCGCGCTCCACCCTCCTCGGTTCCTCGGCCGACGTCCGGGCCGTGGCACAGGTCCGACGCTGTGTGGACAAGAACCCCCCTCACCTACCGGCGGAAACCATGTCCACCTTGCAGAGCGCTCTCCTCATCAACCTCGTCGTGCTGCTCACGACCCTGCACGCCGACCTCGGCACCAAGGCGGTGAGCCGCGGACGCCTGCTCCGCCCGCTGATCGTCGCGGTGATCATCGTCCCCGTGTTCGTCCACACCTTCTTCGACAACGGGATCGGCCTGGCCATCGAGATCTGCGGCCTCGCGGCCGGTGTGCTGTTCGGGCTGGTCGCCGTCAGCCAGGTCCAGGTTTTCCGGGAGCCGGACGGCCAGGTCGTCGCCCGGGCCGGCCGCAGCTACGCGGCGCTTTGGATCGGCCTGATCGTCGCCCGCTCGGTGTTCTCCATCGGCGCCACCTACTGGTTCGAGTCCGAGCTGGGCCGCTTCTTCTTCCGGCACGGCGCCCCGCCTCAGGACATCGCCTCGATCGTCACCAACGGGCTGGTGTTCATGGCGATTGCCGCGCTGCTCACCCGCTCGGCAGCGCTGAAGGTGCGCGCCGCCGGGCAGCCCTGAGCCCCGGCCTGCCCCGTGGGCAGCGGCTGCTTCGTACTCGAACTCGAATCCGTTTACCCAACAGCCCTTGTACAGCCAGGCATTGGGGTTCGCCCCGGTCGTGGGAGCCGCCGCAGCCGGCAGACCCCGGCCCGGCGGACCGGACAGAAGAAAGGTGCAACACGCATGGGTGCCAGCGACACCGTCGACCACATCGGCACGGGAGGATACGACCCGGCTCGGCCGCCGCTTCCCGCGCCGGGCAGGAGCGAAGGGGGTGCCTCGGGTGAACGGCTGGTGTTGTTCACCGACGCGGTGACCGCGATCTCGATCACTTTGCTGATCCTGCCGCTGATCGATCTCGTTCCGGAGGCCGTGTCCGCCCACCAGCAGGCCAGCGAGGTGCTCACCGGTCACCTCGACCAGATCTGGAGCTTCCTGCTCAGCTTCGCGGTCATCGCAAACATCTGGCAGGAGCACCACCGGACCTTCTCGTCGGTCGCGAGGGTCACCCGCTCTTTGACGGTGTGGAACATGGGATGGCTGCTGTCCGTCGTCGTGCTTCCCCTGCCGACGGAGATGATCGGCGCCTTCGGCCGTAACCGGTTCGTGGCGGCGTTCTACTACACGGTTCTCCTGGCGAGCATGGTGTGCCGGCTGGCGATGCTGAGGATCCTCAAAACCACCCCGGGACTGGTCGAGGGGGACGGTGAAGAGGGCCGACGGAAGATCAGCGATTTGTATACCGTGAGCTGTCTCAACGTCCTCCTTCTGGTCCTGGCTCTTGTCCTTGCCCTCGCCGTACCCGTGCTGCAGTACTACAGCCTGCTGCTGCTCCTCCTGCCCAGGCGGGCGTTCCTTCGGGGCCGGCGCGCCCGCTGACCCGCAGTCAAGGGGGACGATCGCGTTCGGGCCGGCTGCGAAGCCTGCTTGGCGTACGGGTGCGTCATTTTGGCGTGTGTCCCAGGCCCGTTGACTTGCGTGGCTCAGGCCCGGTCAGCTGACTTGCGTGGCTCAGGCCCGGTCAGCCGTCTGGCGCTCCCTCGGGTCGCCGGGCCCGTCGATGGCCGCGGCAGCGGGCGTAGCCCCCTCACCCCGTGCCCCTGTGCTGCCGACGCCGTGCAGAGGGGAGGCCGGGTGCAGTGCACCTCCAGCCGTGCCCTCCATGCGTTTCATGGCGAATCGGAGGATGGGTGGTGCCATGAGGGGGGTGAGGATGGCGATCAGGACGATGATGCTGTACATGGCCGGGGTCAGCAGGCCGAGGCGGAGTCCGATGACCGCGATCACGATCTGGACGACTCCCCGTGCGTTGATGCCGGCGCCCAGCGCCAGTGCCTCCCAGCGGCTGAGCCGGCCCGCGGCACCGCCGACGAAGGCGCCCAGGAACTTTCCGGCCACGGCGATGACGAGTGCGGCCAGGCCCCACAGAGCGACGGTGGTGTCGGCCAGTGACGTCAGGTCGATGCGGAGGCCGGCGAGGGCGAAGAACAGCGGGGAGAGGAAGGACAGCACCGTGGTGTTGAGCGGTTCCAATTTCCGTGTCTGGTCCGCCGAGCCGCGGACGCCGATGAGGATGCCGCAGAGGAAGGCGCCGAACACCGCCTCGAAGCCCAGGGCCTGGGCGCCCGCGCCGGACAGGACGAGCAGGATGACGGTCGCGGCGATGGTGTTTCCGGGGGACGCGGAGCGGCCGGCCCAGCTCATCACCCGGTGCACCGTCCAGCGCCCGACGGTGCACACCACGAGGAGGAGGACGGCCATGTGCCATAGCGGGGTGGCGATTTCGTGGGCTCCGACGCCGGTGGTGGCCATGGCCGTCACGACGGAGACCAGGAGCCACCCGACCGCGTCGTCGATGGTGGCGACGACCAGGATCAGCTGGCCGACGGTGTGGTGCATCAGCTTCATGTCGACGAGCACCCGGCCGATGACCGGGATCGAGCTGACGCACATGGCGACGCCGATGAAGCAGGCGAAGGTCACGGTGTCGACGGCCGGGGGCTTGAGCCGGCCGGACATCGCGTAACCCAGCCACACGCCGAGCGCCAGCGGCAGCAGAAGGGCGGCGGTGCCGACGGCGGTGGCCGTGCCGCCGTGCCTCCGGGCCAGTTTCAGGTCCAGGTGCATGCCGGTGAAGCCGACCAGGAGCAGGACGCCGAGCTGTCCCACGGCGTCCAGCAGATGCATCTGCAGGGCGTCCGGCGGGAAGAGCCACCCGGCCAGGCCCGGTGCGGCCTGGGTCAGGAAGGAGGGGCCGAGCAGGACACCCGAGGCCAGCTCTCCCACGATGGCCGGCATGCCGAGGCGCCGGGCCAGCCGGCCCAGCGCCAGTGCCAGGCCGAGCAGAGCGCCTATCTGGAGCAGGAATACCAGGAGTGTGTGTGGTTCCAGCGGGTCGAGGGGGAGTACGGCTGCCGTGGTGAGGGTGTTCATCCGACAGCTCCCTGCTGCTCGGTCGGGCTCGGTGCGGCTCCCGGCTCCCGGCTCCCGTGCGGGGGAGGGGGAAGGAATCCGGATCGTACGAAGGCGCGCACCGTGCGGAGGAAATCGTCGCTGTTCACTTCGGGGCGTTCGATGCCGCTTTCGCGCAGGAGGTCCCAGGTGCTCGTCGCGTCGAACACCGCATCGCGTCCGGAACCCGCTCCGTCCGGTTTCCCGTCGGCCGGGAGGAGAGCGAGGAGAGGGAAAGCGGAGTTCGTACCGTCCTGCTCGATGGTGCCGCGCCAGGAACGGGTGGTCACTTCCGTGATGCGGTAGCCGAAGGTGCGCAACCAGGTGACGGCGGTCGACAAGGGGATGTGGTGTCCGCTCGCCAGGTGGAAGACGCGGGACGCGGCTTGTGGCAGGAGGGAGAGTTCGACCAGGGCGTCGCTGACACGGTCCACGGGTATGAGGTCGAAAGCGGTCTCCAGGTCGCCCGGGGCCCGTCCGGCCTCTATGCACCCCTTCAGCAGCAGCCAGAGGTAGTCGGACGTCTGGCACAGTCCGTTGCCTGTGGCACCGCTGATCCGTGTGGGCCGGTAGACGGAGACCGGCAACCCGCGCGACCTCGCCCGGTGGATGAGCGTTTCGGCCGCCCATTTGCTCTGTGCGTATCCGTTCCGTAGCGCGCCTGCCTCCGGAAGGGGTGCCTCCGGACGGATCGGGCCGCCGCCCTCGGCGGCCACGCCCGGGTACACGCCCACGGTGGAGACGTGGTGCAGGGGAACGGTGCGGTGCAGGGCCGCGAGGCGCAGCACCTCGGCTGTGCCGAGTACGTTGGCACCCCTCAACTGTTCGTATGGCAGGGCCAGGTTGGCCGTCGCTCCGGCGTGGTAGACCGCGTCCACCTGGCGGGCGAGGGTGTCGAAGACTTCAGGGGCCAGGCCCAGTCGCTTACGGGCCAAGTCTCCCGGCGCCGCCGCGATCCGCCCGGTGAACGTGTCGTCCCACAGCTCGTACCGTTCCAGCGCGGCTTTCAGCCGGATCATCCCGGAGGGCACGTCACCCGCGCGGACCAGGCAGTGCACGGTGGCATCCGTGGCGGAGAGCAGCCGGTGCAGCAGGAACGCGCCCAGGAATCCGGTCGCTCCGGTGAGCATCAGGTGCGCCGGATCGCGGGTGGTCCGGGTGAAGGCGTGCGTCGGGGTGACGGCGGTGTCGAGGACGGTGTCGGGCAGCAGGTCCGGGGCGTCGGGGAGCGTTGCCGTCTCCGTGAGGAGTGCTGCCATGCGGGCGAGCGTCGGGGCGGTGAAGACGGCTCCGAGGGGCAGGCGGACGCCCCATCGTTCACGCAGCGCGAGCAGGAGCCGGACGGCCAGGAGCGAGTCGCCGCCGAGAGCGAAGAAGTCGTCGTCGGCGGCGATTTCGCCGACGCCGAGCACGTCGCTCCAGACGGCCGCCACCCGGCGTTCCGCGTCGCTGAGCGCCGGCGCGTCTCCGGGGGCGGCCGGCTCCGCATCGGCTCCCGCCGCCCTGTCGGCCGCCGGTGCGGGGTGCCGGTGCGGTACGGGCAGGCCGGTACGGGCCACCTTGCCGCTCGGGGTCAACGGCAGGTCGGCCATCGGCACCCACAGCGACGGGACCAGCGGTTCGGGCAGCCGGGTCCGCAGACGCCGGCGCAGCGCTCCCGCGTCCGGACCGTCCCGGTCGGCGGGGACGTAGTGGGTCACCAGCCGCTTGTCGTGGGGATCGGACGCGTCGACCGTCACGACGGCGTCGGCGATGCCGGGCATGGACTTCAGTACGGATTCGACCTCGCCGGGTTCCACGCGGTACCCGCGGATCTTCACCTGGTCGTCGCGTCGGCCGAGGAAGACGAGAGTGCCGTCGGGCCGGAACCTGCCCCGGTCGCCGCTGCGGTACAGGCGGGCCGGCTCCGGCCGGGCGGGGTCCGGTGCGAACGTCTGCCGTGTGCGGTCCGGCTGCCCGAGATATCCGGTGGCGACACTCCTGCCGCCGATGCAGATCTCGCCCGCCACCCCCGGCGGCACGGGCCGCATCCGGTCGTCGAGGATACGGATGCCGGCTCCGGGGACGGGCCGGCCGATGCACGGGCGGTCGGGCCACCCGGAGGGGTGCCCCGAGAGCCTCTCCGCGGTGACCACATGGGTCTCGGACGGCCCGTACTGGTTGTCCAGGACGGCGTCGGTGCTCTTTGTGAAGAAGCGGCGGATCGCCGGCGTGATGAACAGCTGCTCGCCCGAACTGATGACTTCTTTGAGCGAAGGGCAGGAGCGGGGATCCACGGCCGCGTACTCGGCGAGCTGGTGCAGCGCCACATACGGGAGGAACAGCCGCTCGATCGACTCGGCCCCGATCAACGCCAGCAGGCGGGCCGGGTCACGGCGTATCCCGTTGTCGACCAGGACGAGAGTGCCGCCGGCGGCCCAGGTGGAGCACAGTTCCTGGAAGAACACGTCGAAACTCAGCGGTGCGAACTGCGCGGTGCGGAGCGCGCCGGTGACGGCGGACCGGCGGGTCTGCCAGTCGGTGACAGCGGCCAGGGCCCGGTGCGGCATGACGACGCCTTTGGGCCGGCCGGTGGAGCCCGAGGTGTAGATCAGGTACGCCGGGGCTTCTTCGCCGACGGAGGGAAGGCGTCTCCTCGGGCTGTCCGCCGCCGGGAGAGTGTCCAGAAGCCAGGGATCGACTTCCGGCAGCCCGGCGGTGTGGTGGAGCAGGGCGCCGCTCGTCAGCACGGCCCCGGCCCGGCTGTCGCTCAGCATGAAGGCGATACGGTCGGCCGGGTACGCGGCGTCGACGGGCACGCAGCAGCCGCCCGCTTTGAGGACCGCAAGCACCGCGACCGGCAGCCGAAGCCCCCGCTCCAGCAGGATGCCGATCCGGGCATGCCCGTAGCCCTCGGCCACCAGCCGCGCGGCCAGCGCGTCGGAAGCCTCGTCGAGTTGCGCATAGGTGAGGTGCCGGCCCCGGTGCGTCATGGCGGGCAGGTCCGGTGTGCGCCGGGCGGCACGGACGAACGCCTCGTGGGCAAGGAGTGTGCCCGTCGCCGGTGGCGGTCCTTCGCCCCACTCACGGAGCACGGCGTGGTCGTCGTCTGTCAGCAGTGCCGACTCCGCCAGGGCCTGGTCCGGATGCTCGGTCGCGTCCCGGAGCAGGAGAGCGAACCGCTGTGCCAGTTTCCCGGCCGTACCGGGCGTGAACAGGCCCGTGTCGTACTCCAGCCGCCCCCGGAAGCCGCCGTTCTCCGGGATGAGATGGACGAAGATATCGAACTTCGACGTCCCGTTGTGCGGATAGCGGCGCTCGCTCCGCACGCCCGGCAGGGACAGGCCCGGAGGCTGACCGTCGTCCACGGTCAGCACGACCTGGAAGAGGGGGAGGCGGGCGAGGGTCCGCTGCTCCCCGGACTCCCTGACCAGCCTGGTGTACGGCACGTCCTTGTGCGCGACGACCGCGCGGACCGTGTCTTTCGTCTGTGCGACGAGGTCGCGGAACGACTGCCGCGGGTCCACCGTCTGGCGCAGCGGCATCACATCGGTCAGACAAGCGATCATGGGTTCGAGTTCGGGCCCCTCGCGGCGGGACACCGGGGTGCCGAGCACCACGTCCCGCTGGTCCCCGTGCCT
Source organism: Streptomyces sp. CB02923 (assembly GCF_001905005.1). Lineage (GTDB taxonomy): Bacteria > Actinomycetota > Actinomycetes > Streptomycetales > Streptomycetaceae > Streptomyces. The sequence continues at coordinate 196,878 of NZ_LWKZ01000003.1, forward strand.
GCCGATCAGCGCGGTCAGGGCGGCGGCGAGTACGATGAACGGGGTGGCCTTCTGCTCCCGGCACAACCGGCGTATCCGGCGCGTGAGTTCGGTGTCCAGGGTGAATTCGACCAGACCGCCGCGATGGACCGCGACGTCGGGGCGCGGATGGTCGAGTGGGAAGGCCGACTCCGGCGGCGCGTCCCTCAAGGTGTTCCGCCAGTACGCCGGCAGGCCGTCCCGGGGCGTTCCGGCGTTGCGCTGCCGCTGTGCGTACGGCCCGAACTGCAGCGGGAGCGACGGTCTTTCGGGACCGCGTCCGTCCAGCGCAGCGCGGTAGAGGTCACTGAACTCCTCGTCGAGCAGATGCAACGACCAGCCGTCGACGACGGCGTGGTGGACGGCCACGGCGAGAACCGCGTCCCGGTCGCCGACTTCCAGGAGGGTGGCCCGCAGCAAGGGCGGCTCGTTCAGGGGGAGAGGCGGTGCCACCGCCTCTCGTACGGCGGTGTCCAGCTCGTCGGGGGTGACCCGGCGTCTTGGCAGGGGGACCGGCATCGGAGGCAGCACCGTCTGGCTCGGTGTCCCCCCGGCCATGTGCAGGTGGCTGCGCAGCGACTCGTGCCGACGCACGATGCCCGTCAGGGCTGCTTCCAGGGCGGGCACGCTGAAGTCACCGCGGAGGCGGTGGACCCAGGACTCGACGTACTGGTGGGCGTTGCCGTCGAACTGATCGGTGAGCCAGATGGACTCCTGCTCGTACGACATCGGGTAGGTGGGAAGCGATGCCGTGGTGTCCGCCGCCCCGGCCGGGTCGAGCGTCATCACAGGCTCCTGTTCATGGGGCGGTGCCGGTAGCGGGGCGGGGACAGGGTCGCCAGCAGAGCCGCGTGGTCGAGCTTGCCGTTGGCCGTCAGGGGCAGGGCGGAACACCGTTTCAGCACCTGCGGCACGAGGTGGCCGGGCAGCCTCGCGGACAGTTCACGCCGCATGGCCGGCGGCGGCAGGTCCCGGTGTCCGCCGGTGCCCGGTGAGGTCATCGTGTAGAACATGGCCAGCCTGCGGCCGCTGCCCGAGACGTCGGGAAGCACTTCGACGACGCACTCCCGGACACCCGGGACGGTGCTGCCCGCCTCCTCGATCTCCCGGGGCTCGATACGGTGACCGGCGATCTTCACCTGGCGGTCGGTGCGGCCACGGAAGTGGAGGGTTCCCCGGTCGTCCAGCAGCCCCCGGTCCCCGGTCCGGTAGATCCGGGTCGGTACGCCGCCGAGCCGTACCACGGGGAAGCGCTCCGCGGTCAGGCCGGGGGCGCCGAGGTACTCCAGTGCCAGGCCGGCACCGGAGATACAGATCTCCGCCTCGGTTCCGGTGGCCGCCGGCGCGTCTGCGGCCAGTACGTGAACCGCCGTCCCCGGTACGGCGGTGCCGAGCGGGATGTACGGGGCAGCACAGTCCTGGGGGCGCACCCGGTGGGTGGTGGCGAAGACACAGCTCTCCACAGGACCGTAGCCGTTGATCAGCGCGAGGTCCGGGTGGGCGGCCAGGCACCTGCGGGCCGCCCCGGCCGGCAGCCGCTCGCCGCCGGTGAGCACGTGGCGCAGCCCGCGGAGGCTTTCCACGTCCTCTTCGACGAAGAGACTGAAGACGGACGTGGTCAGGAAGACCGCGTCGACGCCGTGCTCGCGGACCAGGGTGCGCAGAGTGCCGGGCAGCAGGTGGTCGCCCTCGGCCACCACACAGGTTCCCCCGGCGGTGAGCGTCCCCCACACCTCCAGTGCGTAGGCGTCCCAGGAGGCCGGGGCCGCCTGGGCCATGGTCCGGCCGGGCCCCGACCAGCCGGCCGTCATCCCGGTCAGGCGGGTGGTCGCCCGGTGCGGGGAGAGCACCGCCTTGGGCGCGCCTGTCGTGCCGGAGGTGAAGAACACGGTGGCCGGGTCGTCGCCCGTGACACCGGGCGCCAGGATGCCGGAGGTGTGGCGATCGGCCAGCGCCGCCAAGGGGCCCGACGGAGGCGCCCACGTGGGCATCTCCGTACCCGGCAGCGTCCCCGCGGCGATGAGGAGCGGCGGCTTCAGTACGTCCAGGAGCCGGCGCAACCTGGCCGCCGGCCATCGGGGGTCCAAGGCGGCGTACGCCGCCCCGCACTTGAGTACGCCGAGAAGGACGGCGATGAGGTGCGCCGACCGGGGCAGTGCCACCGGTACCAGGCTGCCGGGCACCACACCGCGGTCGCGCAACCGCACGGCGAGAGCGGTCGAGGCCGCATCGAGTTCCGCGTAACCGACGCGCTCGCCACCGCCGATGACGGCGGTCGCCCCGGGCCTGGTGGCCGCCTGCCGGGCCACCGCCTCATGGATCGGTCCTGGGCCGCTCATCCGTCCGCTGCCCGCGCCACCACCGCGTCCGCGAAGGCGCCGAGGCTGTCGCTGTCGAGGAGGGCCTCGGGAATGATCTCGATGCCGGTCTCCTTCTGGACGCGGACGCAGACGCGCATGGCCTGCAAGGACGAGCCCCCGAAGTCGTAGAAGCTGTCCTCGGCCGTGACCGGGCCCGCCCGCAGTACCTCCTCGACGAGAGCCAGCACCAGCGTCCTGAGGGACGTACCGGCAGCATTCGCTGACACGAATCTCACTCCTCCGATGCGGTTCCGTTGCGAGCAGGGGGACGGCGGGTGCCGGGCGTCCGGGCTGCCCTGCGCCGTGGTGAGCGACCGTGGTCAGCGCGAGGTGCCCGCGGCGACGGTGGGCAGCGCGGTGTCGCGCCGGAATTCGGGCAGTTCGCCACCGGGCCAGGCGGCGAACCGGTGCGCCCCGTACAGCAGCGGTGTCCCTGCCGCGCGGACCACGCCGGTCACCAGGCCCAGGACCAGCGTGTGGTCGCCGATCTCCGCCAGGTGTGCCACCTCGCACTCGGCCGTGGCGAACGCGTCGTCGGTCAGCCACGGCAGACCGGCCTCGGGCGAGGGCTGCCACTCGGTGTGGGCGAACCGGTCGGCGACCGGCTTCGCGAACACCTCGGCGGTGTGCCGTGCCCGGTCGTGCAGCAGGTTCACCGCGAACGCGCCGCGGTCGCAGAGGGCTTGGAGCGTCTCGCCGCGGGTGTTCAGGCAGACCGAGAGGATGGGCGGCTCGGCCGTGACGCTGGCCAGAGAGGTGCAGGTCAGGCCGCGTGGGTCGCCGTCGGAACCATAGGTGGTGATCACCGCGACGCCCGCCGGGAAGGCGCTCATCAACGCCCGGAAGCCGTCGAGCGGTACCGGCGTACCGACGGTGTCCCGGTGCTGCCACGGGAGGAGGCGCGAAGCGTCGGGTACTGCGGCGTGGGATGCGGACAGGCGGCTGGCCATGCTCGGTCGCCCTTCAGGAGGGGTGCGGCGGTGCGGCGGCGTGCCCCGCGCCGTCGGGACGCGGGGTGTACGGGGGCGCGCCGACGCCCGTGACCGGTGCTGGGGTGACAGGCGTCGGCGGGGGAAACTGCCGGGTCAGCGGCGGGCGTTGAGCGACGCGACGTACTCGTAGCAGCTCGGCAGGTTCTCGACCAGGCGCTGGGTACTGGCCTTGAGGGCCGCGAACTCGGCGCGGGCGCCGGCCGGGTCGATGTGCGCGAGAGCCGGCCGCGGACGGGCCGGCTCGTGGCCCAGGCCCAGCAGCATCGTGATCCACGAGTACTGCTCGAAGCCGTGGTAGGCGGGGTAGATGGTGTGCTCGTCGAGCAGGTGGGACGAGGAGAGCGCCAGGCGCTCGGCGAGGCCGTCCGGCAGGGCGCGGACCTTGGCCTCCTTCCAGTACGGGGTGTCGTCGCGCTGCGCCGCCCGGTAGTGCAGGGCCAGGAACTCCTTGACGCCGTCCAGGACGTTGGCGACCCGGTTGTTGTAGTCGTCGATCAGGGCCTGGTCCCAGTGCGCGTCGGGGAAGTTCTTCACCAGCTGCTCGATGCCGTGCTGGATGAAGAAGATGCCGGTGGACTCCAGGGGCTCGACGAAGGCACTGGACAGACCGATGGCGACACAGTTGTTGACCCACGAACGGCGGTTGCGGCCGATGCGCATCCGGATGTGGTTGGCTTCCAGGTCGTCCTGGCCGGGGGCGGCGAACGCGCGAAGAGTGCGCTCGGCCTCCTCGGGCGTGCAGTGCGCGTCGGAGTACACGTAACCGGTGCCGATGCGGCCGAACAGCGGAATGGTCCAGATCCAGCCGGCGTCCATCGCGGTGGCGGTGGTGTACGGCCTCATGCCGGTCTCGGCCTGGTTGGGCTGCGGGACGCGCAGGGCGACGGCGCGGTTGTTCGGCAGGACGTCCTCGAAGGACTCGAAGGGCTCTTCCAGGGTCTGGTTGATCAGCAGACCGCGGAAGCCGGTGCAGTCGATGAAGAGGTCGCCGGACAGGTCCCCGTGCTCGCGGGTGGTGACGTGGCTGATCCAGCCGCGCTGGTCACGCGCGACATCGAGCACATCGTCGACGACGTGCCGGACACCGCGGTCGGTGCCGAACTTGGTCAGGAACTTCGCCAGCAGCGCCGCGTCGAAGTGGTAGGCGTAGGGGAACTGGTCGCGCTGCTCCTCCAGCGTCGAGCGGCCCAGCGAGCCGTCGAGGTCACCGGCGAAGAGCGAGCCGTCGAGCATCCGCGGCGAGCGCTCGGCCTCGCACAGGGCGGGAGTGATGAAGCAGGAGCGGTCGAAGGGCTCACTGCGGTCGCCCTCGCGCAGCCACCAGTCGGCGAGGGGGAAGCCGTCGGCGGTCCGCAGCCGCTCGAACGGGTGGTAGAAGTGGTGGCCGGGCTCGCGCCAGTTCTCGAAGCGGATTCCCAGTTTGTAGGAGCCGGAGCACTCCGGGAGCCATTCCGACTCGTCCAGGCCGAGGTAGTCGAAGAAATGCCGGACGGTGCTGAACGTCGCCTCTCCGACGCCGATCGTGGCCACCCGATCGGATTCGACCAGGGTCACGTCCAGGCGGTCCCCGAATGCCGCCTTGAGGTAGGAGGCGCTCATCCAGCCCGCGGTGCCGCCGCCGACAATGACAACTGACTTGATCACGCTGCTATCTCCTGCGTCGAAGAACTGGAACCAGCTGGTGGAAAACGTGAGCTGGATCGTGCCGACCACACCCCGTCAGGCGGTGGGCCGCTGTGTCTGCGGTGAAGCTAGCCGGGCCGGGTTTCCTTTCGTTATCGACGATTCCCGGCCGCTGCCGAGGCGATTTGCGGGTGTGTGAGGGTGCTGTATCCGTGCACGTGGGTACGGGTCTCGGCCCCGGGCGCACGGCACCGGGACGGCGGGCGGGCAGGCGATAAGGCACCGATAGAGCCGCTGCTTAGGGTGCGCGCATGGCTCCCTTCCCTGCCTCGTCCTCAGGCACTCCGTGGCTGCGTACGTTCCGGCCCGTGGACGCACCGAGAATCCAGCTGATCTGCTTCCCGCACGCGGGAGGGACGGCGAGTTTCTTCCGCAACTGGCACCAGTGGGCGCCGCAGGACTGGGAACTGAGCGCGGTGCGCTATCCAGGGCGTGAAGAGCGCATAGCCGAGCCGTGCCCCGTCTCGATGGCGGAGCTCGCGGGGCAGTTGGCCGACGTCCTGGCGCCGGCGATGGGTGTGCCGACGGTGTTCTTCGGGCACAGCATGGGGGCGTCGGTGGCCCATGAGGTCACCGCGCTGCTCGCGGCGCGCGGCGCCCCCGCCCCGCGGGCCCTGTTCGTCTCCGGCCGGGCCGCGCCCGACCGGCTGCGACGGATGAGCGACGGCGAGCTGGACGACGACGAACTGCTGGCGAGGGTCGCCGGTCTCGGCGGCCCGGGGGCGGAGCTGCTCCAGGAGCCCGAGCTGCGGGACCTGCTCCTGCCGCCGATCCGCGCGGACTACCAGCTGCTGGACGCCTATGCGGCCGGCCCCAAAGCGCCGGCCGTCGACGTACCCGTCACAGCCTATTTCGGTACCGACGACCCCGGCCCCTCGCCGGACGATGTGCGGGCCTGGTCGGAACTCACCACCGTCGGATGCGAAACGCTCGCTTTTCCGGGCGGTCATTTCTTCCTCGTACCGCATGAGCGGGACGTCGTGCGGGATATCAGCGCCCGGCTCACCGCCTTGCTGTGACCCGACGGGCCGCACCGCCCAGCCCATTCTCTCTCCCTGGCTTCGCAGCTCCCGGTGTCCGCCACCGGGAGCTTTGAACCGTTATCCGCACCATCCCTGCGCAGAAAGAGGAAACACGTGTACCGGACCATGATGAAGTCGAAGATTCATCGGGCGACCGTCACCCAGGCGGACTTGCACTATGTCGGCTCGCTGACGGTGAGCTCCGACCTGATGGAGGCGGCCGACCTCCTCCCCGGGGAGAAGGTGGATATCGTGGACATCGACAACGGTGCGCGGTTGTCCACCTATGTCATCGAAGGGCCGCGGGATTCCGGAATCATCGGCATCAATGGTGCCGCGGCCCGGCTCATCAGCCCCGGTGACCTCGTGATCATCATTTCCTACGCCTCGGTCGAGGACGAGGCCGCCCGCAAGCTGGAGCCGCGGGTCGTCTTCGTGGACGGGGAGAACCGTGCCGTGAGCGTGGGCGGCGATCCGGCGGAGGTCCCGGCCGGCTCCGGTCTGCGGCGCGGAGACATCGTGTCCTGAGCACGGGCATCGTGCGCTTCCCTACGCAAGGACGCCGGTCGCCACGGCGGGAGCGGGGGTTCTCCCGCCGGGCGACCGGCGTCTGTCATGGGGGTGGGGAGCCCGGCGGCGCCCCTGCCGCGCTACGGCAGCGTGAAGAAGATCATCGGGTTGTGGTCGCTGTCGCGCACCGGCTCGTCGAGCTCCAGCCCGGCCTTGAACTCGGCGAGTTCACGTGTCACCTCGGGCGCCTTGGCGGTGGAGGCCGTGAAGAAGTCGATGTCGTTCTCGGCCAGCCACTTGACGATGACCGAGCCCTCGCTGAAGGGCTTGGGGCGCCGGCCGTGGAAGACGTCGTGGACGCTGGTCGGCGTGTGCGGGGGAACGGCCGGGAAGAGGTTGTCGATGTACCAGTGGGCGAACCGGGCGCCGTGGTCGGCGTCGATGAAGAGGTAGTCCGCCTCGGCGGGGACCTTGCCCAGGTGCTCGCGCACATCGCCCTTGGTGAACGTCCAGCGCCCCTCGGAGAGTTCGGCCGGCACGTTCCGTACGACGTTGTCGACGATGTCGAACGAGTGCAGGTGGCCCGCTTCGTTGTCCCGCAGGGCGCTGAGGATCCACATGGTGGACCAGCCGTAGAAGGTGCCGATCTCCACCACGACATCGGGGCGCAGGTCCCGCAGAAGCAGATAGGTGATCTCGGCCTCGTAATCGTCGAGCTGCGCCTTCATCGACTTGCCGCGGTCCTGGAGGAACTGGCGCTGGGCATCGCGCACCGCCCGCAGGTCCTTTTCGTACTTCTGGTAGAGCGTGCGGATGTGGTCGGTGGTTATGGCGTCCATGCGTTCCTCCAACGGGCGGGCCCGGTCGGCCCGGCGAGCCGTCCTGTTCATCACGTGCAAAGGGGGGAGAAGTCGTCAGGCGTTCGTGAGCGCTCGGATGCCGTCCTTTCGTGCGGAGGCGTCCCGTTCCACCTGCCGGAAGGCAGCGCACAACATGAGGAGCGCCACGGCGAAGACCAGGGCCCAGGCGCAGCGGGCAGCCGCCCACGCCGGAGTGCCGGGACTGGTGTGCAGGCCGAAGAGGGGGTCGCCGAGCCCCAGGAACAGGGTGGTCACGGCGAGCATGGCGGTTTGGTGCCAGAGGAACACCGTGATCGCCGAAAGGTTCAGCGTCGCCACCGCCGCCCACAGGAACTGAGCGGGGCGGGCACGCAGGGGAGTGTCCGCCAGGGGCCTGGAGGTCTGGCCCGGCGCCGCCACCGCCCGGCGGAGCGGACGGCACATCAACAGGGCGCCGCCGCACTGCGCCAGGCCGAAGGTGACGGCGGCGAGGGAGACCGGATTGAGGTTGGAGAGCTCCGCGCCCGGTACACCGACCATGGCGGCGGGGTAGCCGCCCCACAGGATCAGCCCGGCGGTGGCCAGGGCGCCGCCTACGAGGAGTGCGACGGCGGACCGGCGGCGGGCGAACGCACCGGCGGACCAGGCGGCGCCCAGGCAGTACGGGACGAGCCAGCCGGCGAGGATGTTGACATCGCGGAGCCGCTCGATCCAGGCGGTGCCGCCGCCCGCGAAGTGCGCGAGGTCCAGGAGGGCCACCACCGCACCTGCCACGACGGCGATCCGGATGCCGTGGCGGTGCAGCAGCGGGGTGGCCGCGGTCAGGACGACGAAGACCAGCAGGAACCACAGCGGTGAAACGACGAGGTTGAGCAGGGTGTGCACCGTCTCGTGGGCGGTGCCCGTGGCCGCCATGCCCACCAGGACCAGCGCCCACAAGGAGAGCAGCGGCACCGTGGGGCGCGCCAGCCTGCGGGCACGCCGGACGAGCCACGGCCGGTAGCGGACGCCGCGCCGGAGGGCGGTGGCGTACCCCTGGGCCGCGACCCGCCCGCCGACGAAGAAGAACACCGCCAGCGGCTGGAGCACCCACGTCAGGGGGGAGAGGGCGGGCATGCTCTGGAGCGGGCTGGCGCCCAGCAGATGGTTGTCGGTGTGCAGCACGACCGCGCTGACCAGCCAGTGCCCGAGCACGACGCCGAGGATGGACAGGGTCCGCAGGACGTCGATCGCCCGGTCGCGGTCCGGTGGGGTCGCCGCGTCGATGCGGAGTACGGCCCGGTGCAGCCGGCCGGCCGGGCGCGGGCGGGGCTCGACCCGTTCGGTGGCGCGGGTCCGCCGGGATTCTTCGGAGGGGCGCAGACGTAACTCAGTCACCGGACACCTCCGGTCCACGGCCGAGGCCGATCAGGGCGAGATTGCGCAGGGCGAGGCTGCCGGGTTCGAAGTAGCCGCTGTGGCCGCTGTTCCCGGCGTCGAAGGGGCGGGCGCCGAAGGACGGCGAGGTCGGGTCGGTGCCGAATCCGAGGGTGGTGCCGAAGACGCTCACGCTGACGTGCGGTGCTCGGGCGATCCAGTCCTGGGTGCCGCGGGTCGCCCACACGGGGACGTGGACGGGCAGGTCGGCGGTGGAGCGCAGGCCGGTGCCGGGGCTGCCGAAAAGGGCGGCCCCGGCCAGGCCGGCGGACGTCCGGGTGTCCATACGGCTGAGGGCGCTGCCGCACACCACCGAACCGTAGGAGTGGCACATGAAGGTGACGGGCGCCTGGGCGTTGGCGGTCCGCAACTCTCCGAGCAGGGCGGTCAGGCGGTGGCCGCCCTCATCGGCGCGGGCGGTGGTGGCGACGTCACGGCTCATGGTGCGCGGGGCCTGATAGCCGTACCACGCGACCACGGCGACGGAGGAGGGGGAGAGCCGCCGCATCTCGTCGTGGAGGGCGTGGGCGCCGCCGCTGAGGGAGGCCTGTCGCGAGCCGAGGTAGTCGAAGGTGTCGAGGGTGGTGTCCGAGCCCGGGACGAGGACGACGACCCGGTCGGCGGTGGCGAGGTCGCCGAGCACTTCGACGGCCTGTCCGTCGCCCTGGGCGTCGAAGGAGAGGAACTGCCGTCCGGATGCGTGCAGCTCGCGCAGGTGGTGTTCCCTGTAGGAGTCCCCCAGGCGGTGGGCGGCGCGCTCGGCGTCCGCGATGTAGTCGCGGTTGGCGGTGTACCGCTCGTCGAGCGTCCGCGCTTGGACCGGGGGCAGCTGCGGCGGGGCGGGAGTGCCGGGAACGGGGGACGCGGTGCCGGCGGCGACCGACCCCACGATGGCCGCGGCGATGGCCACCGTCAGCCCGCCTCTCCTCAACCTGGCAGCTCGCACTGTGCCGTTCCCCTCCACGCGTCTCTTGTCCGCCGTCCGCCTCTTGTGCGTACGGTTGTCTCGAACCTAGATTCCGCGGCCGGGAAGGGCGTCACGCGTAGGAGCTATCTTCCGGTGTAGCTCTGAGGTATGACATGCGGCGTCGCACGGCGACGCGCACCCCGGACCTGGAAAAGGTGTTCCGGATCACGCGTCACGGCGCCGCCGCGGGACGCGCGGAACGGCCCGCCCCGGCCCGGCCGCCCGCGTCGGCCGTGGTGGGACGGGGGGACTCCACCGGGAGCGGCCCACCGCAAGATCCCTGGTGACTCGTACGATGGGCGCGTGACACGGGAACACCCGAACGTACCGAATGAGCCGGGGGCACACCTGAGTGAGCGGAGGAGTCCCGGGGACGCCCTTCGCGCGGTGGGCCGCGAGTTGTGCGACACCTCCCGCCGGACCTCACCCCCCTTACGCGGCGCGCGGAATCGTTTCCTGCGGCAGCTTCCGCTGGTGTGCGCCGTGTTCGTCGCGGCGGACCTGGCCGCGGCCGGGACGATCATCATCGTGGACCGGCTGGGGCTGCCGTGGTGGGCCGCCGCGCTCGTCGCCGGCGCCCAGGCGCTGCCACTGGTGCTCGCGCTGTTCCGCCCGGTGGCCGCCTGGTGGCTGGCGTTCGCGGCGTCGCTGCCGTACGCGATCGGCGTGGCCGTCGTGGGCACGGCGGCGCCGGCCGGGGTGCCGTGGCCGTGGACCGAGCCCGGACTGATCGCGTATCTGGGGGTCACGCTGCTGGTCGCGTGCCGGGTGCGGGTCGGGGTGGCGCTCGCGCAGTGGCTGCTGACCCTGCTGCTCGGCGGGGTGCTGACCGCGGTCCTGTCACCGCCGTCGTTCGTCGGCGATCTGCTGCCGCTGACCGTGCTCCAGGTGTGCATACTGGCGGCCGCCGCGACGCTGCGGGGGCGCAGCCGGACGCGCCGCGAGCTGCGGGAGCAGGAGGCGTTGACGGAGTTCGAACGGACCCGGCGGACGCTGCTGGAGGAGCGCACCCGCATAGCCCGCGAGCTGCATGATGTCGTCGCGCATCACATGTCCGTCGTCGCCGCACAGGCGGAGGCGGCGCCGTACCGGGTGGCCGAGCCTCCCCAGGAACTGAGGGACTCCTTCGCGAGCATCCGGGAGAACGCGGTGAGCGCGCTCACCGAACTCCGGCAGATCCTGGGCATGCTGCGGTCCCCGGACGAGAAGTCGGACACCCGGTACGCGCCGCAGCCGACGCTGGAGAGCATCGATGAGCTGGTGGCCAATGTGCGGGCGGCGGGGCTGCGCATCGACACGGTGATCTCCGGTACGGAGCGGCCGGTGCCGCAGCGGGTGGAGCTGTCGGTGTTCCGGATCGCCCAGGAGGCGCTGAGCAACGCGCTGCGGCACTCGCCCGGATGCCGGGCCGAAGTGGAACTGTCCTACGGTCCCGGTGATATCGGGATACGTGTGGTCAACAGCCCGGCCGCGCCCGGTGCGGTGCGGCGGAAGGGCACCGGGCACGGCGTGGTGGGCATATGGGAGAGAACGTCCATGCTCGGCGGGTCCGTACGGATCGGGCCACGCGAGGACGGCTGGTTCGAGGTGATGGCGTCCCTGCCCACCAGAGAGCAGGAGTGAGGGCGTATGACGATCCGGGTGCTGCTAGCGGACGACCAGAGACTGATCCGGGAGAGTTTCGGCATCGTGCTGAACGCCCAGCCGGACATCGAGGTGATAGGTGAGGCGGTGGACGGCCAGGACGCGATCGACAGGATCGCCGAGCTGGGTCCGGACGTGGTCCTGATGGACATCAGGATGCCGGTGCTCGACGGTCTGGAGGCGACCCACCGGATCACCCGGAGCTCGCCGCACGTCAAGATCGTGATGCTGACGACGTTCGATGAGGACGAGTACGTGTACGAGGCGCTGCGGGTCGGCGCGAACGGCTTCCTGCTGAAGGACTCCTCGGCGCAGCAGCTCGCCGAGGCGGTGCGCACGGTGGCCATGGGCGGGGCGCTGCTCGCCCCCACCGTCACCAAGCGGCTGATCGAGGAGTTCGCCCGGGGAGAAGCGTCGCGCACGGTGCGGCGCGGCCGGGTGGCCGGGCTCACCGAACGGGAGACGGAAGTGCTCCGCCTGATAGCGCAGGGGCTGTCCAATTCCGAGCTGGCCGAGCGCCTGGTCATCGCCGAGCAGACGGTCAAGACACATGTCAGCCGCGTGTTGGTGAAGCTGGGGTTGCGAGACCGTACACAGGCGGTGGTCTTCGCGTATGAGACGGGTCTCGTGCAGGCCGGTGACTGAGCGGCCAACAGGGCCAATAGGTAGACGATAAGCCGTTTCTCTAGAATGGACCGGGCGGATTTCAATTACCTTTCCCGGGCGGGTCCCGTTAACACCGCGGCGCGGGGGTAATGCCTGCGGGTCTGCACCTTCGGGGTACTGACCGTCTGTAGCCTTTCGATAGTGGTGGCGGGGCGGAGACGCATTGCCGCGCGGTTGTGCGGGGTAGGTGACCGGTGGGCGTCCGGCCGCCCGGCGCGCTTGTGTACAGCGTGTTCGCGGCGCGGGCGGGGATAGCGCCGACCGTCTTCGACCGTTCTCAAAAGTGCGGGATCATCCCGGAATAAAAAAACGGAACTGATCACTCCACGTAACCTCAATAGTTAACAATCGCATCTCTGGAAAACTCCAGTAACATGCTTGAGGCGTACACGCGTTCGCGAGGACGTGATCGTCGAGCTACTGGGGGACGTCATGGGGGAACGACTCGAGTTCAAAATATTGGGTGCGCTTGCGGTGGCGATGCATGGCCGCCCGATAGCCATCGGCGGCGCCAGACAACGGACAATTCTGGCACTTCTCCTGCTAAACCCAGGAAAAATAGTCTCTGTTGAGACATTGATAGAGACCGTGTGGAAGGGACACCCGCCGGCCACCGCACGCACCCAAGTGGCGATCTGCATCGCCGCTTTACGCAAACGCTTCAAGGCCGAGGGCTGTGACGGCGAGGTCATCGTCACCGCGCACCCCGGCTATCTGCTCGCTCTGGACGACCACTCCGTCGACGCGGTGGAGTTCGAGCAGTTCACCTCCGCGGCCCAGGAAGCCCTTGAGCAAGGCAGCGTCGTGGATGCGGCACACGCCTACGAACAGGCGCTGGCCCTGTGGCGGGGGCCGGCCCTCGCGGGGGTCGCCGGGGCGCTCGTCGAGGACGAGGCGGCCCGCTTGGAGGAGCTCCGGCTCGCCACCTACGACACGTACGTCGCGGCCAAGCTGGAGCTCGGCCACCACCGGGAACTGATCCCGGACCTGGTCACGGTCGTACGTGATCACCCGCTGCGGGAGCGGTCGCGCGGCGCCCTGATGCTCGCCCAGTACCGGGCCGGCCGCCGAGCCGAGGCGATGGAGACGTTCCGGGAGGGCTGGGCGCACTTCATCGAGGACCTCGGGCTGGAACCGGGCCCGGAACTCCAGCGGTTGCACGACGCGATCCTCCGCGACGACCCGTCGCTCGAACCCCCGGCGACGGCCGCCAGGGCGATGCCGAAGGATCGTCAGACGCCGCTGGAACTCCCCGCCGACGTACCCGCGTTCAGCGGACGGGAGTGGCAACTGGGAGCGCTGGACCGGCTCGTCGACGGCAGGGGCGGGCAGCGGTCGATCGCGGCTGCCCTGATCACCGGCAGCGCCGGGGTGGGCAAGACCGGACTGGCCCTGCACTGGTCGCACCGGGTCGCCGGCCGCTTCCCCGACGGGCTGCTCTACGCCGACATGTCGGGGCACGACGAGAACCGGCCGCCTGTGTCGTCCGAGGCGGTGCTCGGCCGGTTCCTCCAGTCCCTGGGCGTCCCGGAGGCGGACGTCCCGGACGGTGTGCACGAGCGGATCGCGCTCTACCGCAGTCTGATGGCCGACCGGAAGGTGCTGATCGTGCTGGACGACGTCCGCACCTTCGACCAGATCCGCGCGCTGATTCCCGGCAGCCCGTGCTGCTGCGTGGTGGTCACCAGCCGCTGCCAGCTGGAACAGCTGGTGGTCCGGCACGGCGCGCTGCGCATCGACCTCGACGCGCTGACCCGGCAGGAGGCCACCGGCCTGCTGGAGCGGATCATCGGGGAGGAGCGCGTCCGGTTCGCCAGGGCGGACGCCGACCGGCTCGTCGAGCTGTGCGACAGCCTGCCGCTCACCGTGCGGATCGCGGCGGCCAAGCTGACGGCCAAACCGCACTGGTCGGTGGGCTATCTGGTCTCCCGGCTGGCCAACGAGCAGCAGCGGCTGGACGAACTCAGCGCGGGCGAGTCGCGGCTACGCTCCAGCTTCGAGCTGAGCTACCGGTCCTTGACCCCGCAGGCCGCCGAGCTCTACCAGCGACTGGGCCTCCTGGAGACGACGGACTTCGCGGGCTGGGTCGGTGCGGCCCTGCTGGACGAGGACGTCGACATGGCGGAGAGCCTGATGGAACAACTGGTCGACGCCCAGCTGCTGCACACCATGGGCTTCGATGCCACGGGACGGCCGCGCTACCGGTTCCGTACCCTGTCGCGGCTCTACGCGCGAGAAGCCGCCCACCGGGAGGGCGACGTCCTGGAGCAGCGCGAGGCGCTCGGCAGAGCGTTCCGCACCTGGCTGACGATCGCCTCGCACGCCCGGCGGCGGGAGCGGGGCCACCACGGGGGGCGGCACCACGGCTCGGTGCTCCAGCGGACCCTGGGCACCGACGTCCTGGACCAGCTGACGGCTTCGGCGTCCGAGTGGTTCGCCGCGGAGCGGCTCGCGCTGATCTCCGTGATCGACCAGGCGGCCTGGTGCGGGATGGACGAGCTCAGCCGGGACCTGTCCGCGTTGCTGGTGACGCCGATGGAGTCCAGCTGCACCGGGTGAAGAGTTCCGCCGTCCGGGCCGGCACGAAAGGACACACGGTGGGCACGCTCGTCGTCGGGCAGCGCGCCCACCGTGTCGCTCCGCAGCCGGTCCCTAGTCGAGCACGTAGCCGTCGGCGTCCCGTACGCCGCGGGAGCGGCGCAGGTCGGTGGCGGCGAACGTGCGCTGGAGCCAGCGGTCCTGGCCGTCGTAGCGGGGACGGAAGGACGTCCGGCCGTGGACGGTCACACGGTTGTCCACGACGGCCAGTTCGCCCGGAACCAGCCGCACGCTCTGCGCGGTGCGGTCGAAGAGATCCTGCAGTTCGTGCATCGCCACCTTGGCGCGCTGCGTCTGCGGTGCGGTGGCCGCCAGGTCGACACAGATGTCCGGGTCCTCCGGGGCCCCCGTGAGCACCGCGTGCGGTGCGGTGCCGGCGCCGGGCAGGCCGAACGACGGCGGCGGCGCGGTGACGAACTCCGGCGCGAGCAGGGCTTCCCGGGACTCGTCGCTGAGCAACGGCAGCACCTCACGGATACACGCGGTACGCAGCTCCGCCACCCGTTCGTGATCGGCGCGCAGGCAGAGCAGCATCACGAAGTCGGGACGGTGGGGGTGGAAGGCGTTCTCGGTGTGGAAGGTGAGCAGCACGGAACCCGCGTTGCTCTGGTAGTCCTCCTTTCCGGGAACGGGCACGACGTTCTGCACGATCGCGCCGGTCTTCTCCGGGCGGTAGGCGACGGGGTCGCCCAGACCGGAGGCGATCATGGCCAGCACCGCCGCCGCGACGGTGCCCTCGCGCTGCACCGAGCCGGGCTCGGCGGGGGTGGGCGGCACCTCGCCCAGGGGGAGCCCCTGGACGAGCAGCGTGCCCGTGGGACCGGAGTCCCTGCGGTACTCGCGCAGGCCGGTGACCAGGCCGGTGGGGAGCTGGGGCCAGGCCCGCCGCGCCCGCGCGAGCCAGTCGGGACTGTCGATCAGGCAGCCGGCCGGCACGGCGAGGCGCCCCGCGACGCGTTCGACCAGCTGCGCCTCCGCGGCGGCCACCTTCACCGTCTGCGGCCGGGCGCTGGACTGTGCTGTCATCGTCATCGCGATCAGCCCATCGCCTCGACGACACTGCGCGGACGCATGTCGGTCCAGTGTTCCTCTATGTAGGCGAGGCTCTCCGCGTGGCTCGCCTCCTGCTGGGCGACGCGCCAACCGCCCGGCACCTCGGCGAAGGAGGGCCACAGGGAGTACTGGTCCTCGTCGTTGATCAGGACCAGGTAGCGGCCGTCGGTGTCCTCGAACGGATTGCTCATGGTGTGTCTCTCCAGTGTTCTCGGTGGTGCGTCGTGCGGACGGGAACAGGCGGCGCGGGTCAGACCGGTCCGGCGAGAGCGGCCTCGTCCATGTCGAGTGCCGCCCCGTAGACGCGGCGCACCCAGTCGGCCCGGTAGACCGTGTCGAGGTAGCGCTCGCCCAGATCGGGGGAGATGGCGACGGCGGTGATGTCGTCGCGGCCGGCGGCGTGCACGGTCAGCCAGCGGGTGGCGCCCGCGATGACGGTCCCGGTGGAACCGCCGAACAGGAACCCCTGGCCGACCATGCGGTGGCAGGCGCGGAGGGTGTCCACCTCCGGAACCAGCACGGCATCGTCCACCAGGGACTCGTCGAACAGCGGCGGACGCACCCCGGCTCCCAGGCCCGGGATCATCCGGGGCGAGGCGGGACCGCCGAAGGTGACCGAGCCGACACTGTCCACCGCGACGATGCGCACGGAGGGGCGGTGTTCCCGGTACCAGCGGGCGCAGCCCATCAGCGTTCCGGTGGTACCGGCGCCGACGAAGAGCACATCGAGGGCGGGGAACCGCTCGGCGATGTGCGGGGCGGTGAGCCGGTGGTGCGCCCGCCAGTTGTCCTCGTTCACGTACTGGTTGAGCCATACGTACCGCTCGTCGCTGTCGCACAGCGCGCGGACATAAGCGAGCCGGGCGGCCAGGAGACCGCCTTCCGGGTCGGGTGCGCCGACCGTGTGCACCTCGGCGCCGAGCGCCTCCATCAGCTGTCGCGTGGCCGCGTTGCAGCGGGAGTCGGTGACGCACACGAAGCGGTAGCCCTTGCTCGCCGCGATCGTGCTGAGCGCGACCCCCAGGTTGCCGGAGGACGACTCCACGATCACCGACCCGTCGGTGAGCCGGCCCGCCTTCTCCGCCGCCTCGATCATCTCCAGGGCGGCTTTCTGCTTGATGGAGCCGGAGAAGTTGAACCCTTCACACTTCAGGTAGAGAGGCAGCCCCAGGGAGGACCGCAGGTCCACGTAGAGGTCGTCCTCGTTGTATTCCTGCGGAGCCGAGATTACCGGCACAGCACCTCCCGCGTGGGCGCGTGGTCCAGGGGCGTGGGCCCGTCATCCGTAGCGGCGCAGTTCATGGAAGAAGTCCTCGACGATGGGTAGGTCTCCGGCGGCGCGCACGGTGTCGTAGACGTGCTTGCCGACCGCGAGGTCGAGCACACCGAGCCCGAACGGGGAGAAGATCACCGGTCGGTCGGTGGGCGGAGTGAGGCGGCCGGTGAGCACGTCGTCGAGGGTTCCGTCGACGAAGCCGCGGTGTCCCACGGCCTGTTCGGCCAGGTGCAGCGAGGTGTCCGCCTTGAGGCAGTGCTCCACGTCGTCGACGACGTTGGCCGACGCGAGGACCACCTCGGGGGACAGGTCGCGCAGCGAGACGTGCAGGACGAGGGGGTTGTGGGCGAACCAGGCGGGGTCACTGACGTGCGGGGTTCCCGAGGTGGTCGCGAAGACCAGCAGGTCACTGCCGCGGACCAGGTCCTCGGCGCGCTCGTGCACGGTGATGGCGGTGCCCTCGCCGGTGGCCCGCCCCAGGTAGTCGGCGAAGCCGCCCGCGTACTCGGCGGACAGGTCGTGGATGCCGGCTTCGTCGAAGGTCCAGCCGGTGGCCGCCAGGTAGTCGTGGATGTAGCGGGCGATCAGGCCGACGCCGAAGAAGCCGATACGGCGCGGACGTTCGCGTCCCCGGCTGAGCCGGTCGGCGGCGAGCGCGGCCGAGGCGGCCGTGCGGGTGGCGCTGATGATGGAGCTTTCCAGACAGGCCAGCGGGTAACCGGTGTCGTGGTCGTTGAGGATGAGGACGGCAGAGGCGCGGGGGAGGCCCGCGGCGACGTTCTCGGGGAAACTGGAGATCCATTTGATCCCGTCGACCCGGGTGTCGCCGCCGACCGACGCCGGGAGCGCGATGATCCGGGACGAGGGGCGGTCGGCGAAGCGCAGGAAGTACGAGGGCGGGTTGACGGTGTCGCCGGCACCGTGGGCGCGGTAGGCCGCCTCGACGACCCCGACGACCTCGTGGTGCCTGCCTTCGAGGGCGCGGTGCACCTGGCCGCCGGAGATCACGGCGAAGCTGGGCGCTGTGGTGGAAGGGGGCATCGAGGACTCCACTGGTGAGGGGTCAGGAAAGGACATGGCCGGGCAGTCGGACGGGGTCGCCGAGGACCACCACGACTTCGCGGGCACCCTGGTAGGGGTCGCGGCTGTGGGCCATGCGGAGGTTGTCGACCAGCAGGACGTCGCCGTCCTGCCAGGGCTCGCTCACGGTCGCGTCACGGTAGGCGGCGTTGAGCGTCTCGACGGTTTCGGTGTCGAGCGGGGTGCCGTCGCCGTAGGCGGTGTTGAAGGGCAGGCCCTCCGGGCCGTACACGTCGACGAGGTAGTCACGGACGACCGGGTCGAGCGTCCGCTCGTTGAGGAACGCCGCCTGGTTGAACCACACCGGGGCGCCGGTCCGCGGGTGGTGGACGACGGCGGCACGGCGCTGCCGGGTGCGCAGCCGGCCGTCCGGCAGCCAGGTGTGTTCCAGGGCGGCGGCGGCGCAGTACGCGTCGACCTGCGCGCGGTCGTCGGTGCCGAACGCTTCCGTCCAGGAGACGCCGATGTCGTGGTACATGCGGGTGAGCAGCCAGCCGCCGTCGCGGGTGAAGCGGTCGACCAGATCGGCGGGCAGGGCGCGCAGCACCGCCTGGGAGTCGGCCACCCCGGTGCGGCCGCCGCTCGCGGGTGCGGTGAGGCAGCCGAAGAGGAGCAGACCGGGGACCTCGGTGGCGTAGCTCAGTTCGTGATGCATACACATCGGTTCGGCGGCGGGCCACTCGGAGGACCCGTACACGCCGTGACCGTGGTCCGCGCGGGGGGCGAACCGCTCCCGTTCGGTCATCGCCTCGATGCCCAGGGCGGCGGCGACGGCGGCCACCTCGGCGGGTGTGGCCACGCCGAGGCCGCGCAGCAGGACGGCGCCGTGTTCGGCGACGGCGGTGTGTACGGCGGCCCGGTGCCGCTCGGCCCAGGCGGCGCCGGTCGCCGCCTCCTCGCCGGCGGGCACCGTCAGCACCGCGAGGCCGCTGTCGGACCGAACGGGCCGGGGGCCGTCGGCGGTGGGGTCCGTGGCCGGTGCGGGAGCCGCCTCCTGAGACGCCTTCCCGGTACGGGGGGCCGTACCGGTCTTGCGGTCGACCAGTGCGGCGACCTCGGCGACGGTCGGGGTGTCGGCGAGGTCTGCGACCGTCACCACCCGGTCCAGGGCGATGGCGAGGCGGATGGCGGTCAGGGAGGTGCCGCCGAGGTCCGTGAAGTGCGTGTCGCGGCCGATGCGTTCCGACGGAATGTCGAGCAGCTTGGCCCAGATCGCCGCGACGCGGCGTTCGGTGGCGGTCGCCGGTGGGCCGGAGGCGTCCCCGCCGGCCTGCCGCACGGCCTCCTCCGCCAGGTGGGCCAGCGCTTTGCGGTCGGTCTTGCCGTTGTCGGTGAGGGGCAGTCCGGCGCGGTGGTGGAGGTGTCCGGGGACCATGTAGGCGGGCAGCGCGGCGGCCAGCGCCCGGCGTACCTCGTCGGTGGCCAGCGGCCGGGTCGTGGTGTAGTAGCCGACGAGAGCGCGCCGTTCGGGGCTTCCGGTGACGACCACCGCCCCATCACGGACGCCGGGTACCTGGAGCAGCCGGTTCTCGATCTCGCCGATCTCGATGCGGAACCCGTTGATCTTGACCTGGGAGTCGCGGCGGCCGAGGAACTCCAGGGTGCCGCCGGGCAGCCAGCGGCCGAAGTCACCGGAGCGGTACAGCCGCTCCCCGGGCCGGTGCGGGTCCTGGCCGAAGGCCGCCTTGGTGCGGGCCTCGTCGTTGATGTAGCCGCGGCCGACGCAGACACCGGAGAAGACGATCTCGCCGGGTACGCCCAGCGGGACCGGTGACAGCCACTCGTCGACCACGTACACCCGGACATTGCGGACGGCCTTGCCCAGCGGGACCGAGCGCGTGTCGGGCACCCGGTCCATGACCTCGTGATTGGTGTCGTCGGACGTCTCGGTGAGGCCGTAGGCGTTGGCCAGCAGCACCTTGGGGAACGCCGCGAACCAGCGCTGGACCAGCTCCTTCTTCAGTGCCTCGCCGGTGACGGAGACGCAGCGCAGCCGGGGCAGCGCGCGGGGCTCCTCCTCCAGGGCGGACAGCACCACCTCCAGGTAGGAGGGGACGAGTTGGGCCACGTGGACGCCGCCGTCGGCCAGGGTGTCGACGAAGCGTCTGACATCGAGGACCGCCTCCTGCTCGACGATGTGGGTGCGGCCGCCGACGAGCAGTGCGGACACCAGCTGCCACAGGGAGATGTCGAAACACTGGGGGGCGGTCTGCGCGACGACGTACCCCTCCTCGATGCCCAGGTCCTCGATCTTGGCCAGCACGTGGTTGAGGAAGCCGTCGTGCTCGCACATGGCGCCCTTGGGCTCGCCGGTGGAGCCGGAGGTGAAGTAGAGGTAGGCGAGCTGGTCGGCGGCGACCGGCAGCCCGAGGTCGTCGTCCGGCCCGCCCTGCGCCAGCACCTCGTCGATGACGGCGGTGCGGATGCGCTCGCGTCCGGTGAGCGCTTCCTCCAGGTGGGGGACGCCGTGTTCGGCGAGCACCCAGCGGGCTTCGCTCCGCGCCAGGACGGTGGCGATCCGCTCGGCCGGGAACCGGGGCTCCAGCGGCAGATAGCAGCCACCCGCCTTGAAGACGGCGAGCACCGCGGCGAGCCACTCCAGGTTGCGTTCGCAGACCACGGCCACGATGTCCTCGGGGCGCAGGCCCTGCTCGTGCAGGGACCGGGCGAGGATGTTGGCGCGCCGGTTGAGTTCGGCGTAGGTCCAGCTGCGGTCCCCCTGGACAGCGGCGACGGCGTCGGGGTGGCGGCGCACCCGCTCCTCGAACAGCTCGTGGCAGCGGCGGTCGGGCAGCTTTTTGACCGGGCCCGCGAACCCGAGGAGCAGCTGGTCGAGTTCGGCAGCCGACAGCAGGCTGTCGAGGTGGTGCGGGGCGTTCGGGGCCGTGGTCATCCGGCGCAGGGCGCGCTCCAGGTATGCGGCGATGCGATCGGCATCGACGTACTCCTGGGCCTGGGCCGCCCGCCATGCGGCACGGGCCTGCTCGCGGCCCTCTTCGGTGGCGGCCCAGGCGATCAGGTCGCGCCAGGTGCCCCCGCCGGCCGGCCATTCCTGGAACCCGGTGACCGCGGCGGCCACCTTGGCCTGCGCCGCGAGCCATACCGTCCGGCTGTCGACGGCGGACTCCACGGCGAGCCGGTCGATTCCGGCCGCGACGTCCGAGGGCAGTACGGACAGGCCCTGCTCCGCCGTACCGTCGCTGACCTGACTGCCGCCTGCGCTGTCCCTCACGAGTCTGCACCCCACACCGGACATCTGTCGGATCGCAGGATCACCGAGTGATCCCACCTGGTGGAAGTGACGCTAGAAGGGGCCCTTATCGCTGGACTATCAGCGTCCCCGGGGCCGGTGAAATCCTCATGGGGATACCGTCGGAGGCGGTCGGGCGCAGCGCGGGAACCGACGGCCCTTGCCGGGGAAGGGGCGCCGGCCGGAGGGCGGAGACGGTTCGGTTCCCTGCCGCGCCCTGGCGCGGTTCCCGCCCACCCGCCTTGGGTAGCCCCCGAGGTGGTTCTGGCCCACTCGCCTTGGGTAGCCCCCGAGGTGGTTCTGGCCCACCCGCCTTGGGTAGCCCCCGACGTGGTTCTCGCCCACCCGCCTTGGGTAACCCCCGAGGTGGGGGGACGAGTCCGTTCGATTTGCTCCGGTAGGTGCGCGACGGCGGTTCGGCTCCGCCGCGCACCGCCACCGCCGCGCACCGGCACCGAGCGGTGCATCGCCCGTGCGCCTGTCCTGGCCGGCGCCTCGATGTCGATGCCTTCGGCGTCCACGGGGACGGGAAGGGCCGCAGTCCCACCGCAGGGCGGGGGCGGGCACCAGGTACGCGGCGATGCGGGTGCCGGAGCCCTGGGCGGCGGGGCGATGCGGGTGCCGAAGCTCTGGACGGCAGGGCGATGCGGGTGCCGGAGCCCTGGGCGGCAGGGTGATGAGGGTGCCGGAGCCCTGGGCGGCAGCCGGGTGCGGGGACGTGGCACTCCGGAGGAAATCTCTTCTCTTATCGTGCGCTCGATCTGAGCTGTGAGCGGCTCATCGGATTCCCGGGGACGCATGGATCAAGGCTTGCCGGACCACTTCTTCGGTTCCCCGAGTGCACGGGAATTACTGCTGACATGTGGTCTGGGCGCGGTGTCACGGTGGGGTACGGAACGGCCGGGCGTCGAGGGCAGGGCCCGCGCGCGGACATCGGCCTGCGCGGTGCCGCGCCGCCCTCCGCCCGGCGGCGAATACGCCGGAAGAGACGTTGATCGTTGGACTGTCGGCGCCGCCGGGTTTCCCGACCGCCGGTCGCGTCCGGTGGATCCGGTGAGGGCGCAGGCGCGGGCTTCCTGACTGCGAAGCAGCCGCGATAACAAGACGAAAGCTGGACCGCCTACCTTTCCGATCGGCTGGTGAAATGGAACCCGTGACTTCACGGGTTCCTTTCGCGTGTTCGCCGGCGCAGAAATCGCGAGGCCCGTTCTCTTTTCCGTAACACCCATGGCCTCGACACGGGACCGCACAAGGAGTCGACGGCATGGTGGGAGCATCGATGCACGGTTCGGACCTTCCGGATGAGGGGCCGCCCGGCGTCGGCACGGAGCCGCCCCGGCCGGTGCCGGCCGAGTGGAACGCGACCGCTTCCGAGGTGTCCACGGCGAGCCTGCGGGAGCAGTTCGAGGCGCAGGTCGCGCTGACGCCCGGCTCGGACGCGGTGCGCTGCGGGGACGACCTCCTCGGTTACGCGGAACTCAACGCCCGGGCGAACGCCCTGGCACGCCTGCTGATCCGGCACGGCGCCGCCCCCGAGCGCTATGTCGCGGTCGCCCTTCCCCGCACCGTCGACCTGCCCGCCGCCCTGCTGGCGGTGGTCAAGACCGGCGCCGCCTACCTGCCCGTCGACCCGGAGCACCCCGCCGACCGGATCGGTGCGGTCTTCGCCGACGCGGCCCCCTCGTGCGTGCTCACCACCCGGGCGCTCGCGCCGCAACTGCCGCTGACCGACGCCCGGGTCATCGTCGTCGACGACCCGGACACCCGTGCCGCTCTCGCGGAGCTGCCGGCCGGGGACCTCGGCGCGGACGAGCGGCCGGCCGGCTGGTCCCCGGCATCCCCGGTGTACGCCCTGTTCACCTCCGGATCCACCGGCCGTCCCAAGGGCGTGGTGATCACGGGGGAGAACCTGGTGAACTTTCTCGCCGCGATGCGCGGGACGTTCCGCCCCCGGCCCTCGGACCGGTTCCTCGCCGTCGCCACCGTGGCGTTCGACATCGCGGGGCTGGACTTCTACCTTCCGTTGCTCTCCGGGGCGTCCGTCCACCTCGCCACCACCGAGGAGGTGCGTGACGTCCCGCGTCTGGCCGCGCTTCTGTCCTCCTCCGGCGCAACGTTCATGCAGGCCACCCCCTCGCTGTGGCAGGGTCTGGTGGCCCAGTTCCCCGAGGCCCTGAAGGGGTTGCGGATTCTCGTCGGCGCGGAGGCGGTACCGCCCGCCCTGTCCCGGCGGATGGTGGAGCTGGCCGCGAGCGTCACCAATCTGTACGGCCCGACGGAGACCACCGTCTGGTCGACCCTCGCGGACGTCACCGGCGAGGGCGCGGCCCCCATCGGCCGGCCGATCGGCAATATGCGGATGTACGTCCTGGACGACGCCCTGCGGCCGGTCCCGGTGGGCGTACCGGGTGAGCTGTACATCTCCGGAAAGGGCATGGCACGCGGCTATCTAGGCCGTCCGGGCCTGACCGCCGGACGGTTCGTCGCCCACCCGTACGGCGCCCCGGGCGAGCGGCTGTACCGCACCGGGGACCTGGTGAAATGGCGGCAGGACGGACAGCTGGCATACCTTGGCCGGACCGACTTCCAGGTCAAGGTGCGCGGCTACCGCATCGAGCTCGGCGAGATCGAGTCCGCGCTCGGCGAGGACCCCGCAATCGCCCAGACGGTCGCCGTCGTGCGGGAGGACCGCCCCGGGGACCAGCGGATCACCGCCTATGTGGTGCCGGTGCGCGACGGCGAGCGGCTGGACGTGGCCGGCTTGCGCGACCGGGTGGCCCGGACGCTGCCCCCGTACATGGTGCCGTCCGCCTTCGTACAGCTGGACTCCTTCCCGCTCAATCCGAACGGGAAGGTCGACCGCAAGGCGCTCCCGGCACCGGACGCCACCCTCGCGGCAACCGGGCGCCGGCCCCGCGACGACCGCGAGGAGATCGTGTGCGTGCTCTTCGCCGAGATCCTGGGCGTGGAGCAGGTCGGTATCGACGACAGCTTCTTCGAGCTGGGCGGCCACTCGTTGCTCGCGACCCGGCTGACCAGCCGCATCAGGGCCACGTTCCACGCCGAACTGGGTATCCGGGACCTGTTCGAGGCACCGACGCCGGCCCGGCTCGCGGCCCGGCTGGCGGGGGCGGCCGGTGCGCGGGCGGAGCTGGTGCCGATGGCGCGTCCCGCGCGCGTCCCGCTGTCGTTCGCGCAGACCCGCATGTGGTTCCTGGACCAGCTGGGCGACGAACGGGCGGCCTACAACCTGCCGGTGGCCCTGCGGCTGACCGGCGCCCTGGACATCGGGGCGCTGCGGGCGGCGCTGGCGGACGTGGCGGAGCGCCACGAGAGCCTGCGGACCGTCTTTCCCCGGGAGGACGGCACTCCGTACCAGCGGGTGCTGGACGGTGCGGCAGCCCGGCCCGTCGTGGAGGTCGTGCCGACGGACCCGGAGAGGCTGCCGGAGGAGCTGGCCGGGGCGGCTCGGTACCGGTTCGACCTGGCGGCGGAACTGCCGCTGCGGACCTGGCTGTTCGAGACGGGCCCGGACGAGCGTGTGCTGCTGTTGCTGGTGCATCACATCGCCGGTGACGGCTGGTCGATGGACCCGCTGATCGGAGATCTGTCGGCAGCGTACGCGGCCCGGCACCGCGGCGGGGAACCGGAGTGGACACCACTGCCGGTGCAGTACGCCGACTACACCCTGTGGCAGCGGCAGGTCCTCGGCGACGAGAACGACCCGCAGAGCGTACTGTCCGCCCAGATCGCCCACTGGACGAAGACCCTGGCGGGGCTGCCGGGACAGCTGGAGCTGCCCACCGACCGGCCGCGGCCCGCAGTCGCCGGCCACCGGGGCGATGTGGTCGAGCTGACCTGGGACGCGGAGCTGCACCTGGACCTGGTACGGCTGGCGCGCGAGCACCAGGCCAGTGTGTTCATGGTCGTCCAGGCCGCGCTCGCCACCCTGCTGACCCGGCTCGGCGCGGGCACCGACATCCCCATCGGCTCGGTCATCGCCGGCCGTACCGACGAAGGGCTCGACGACCTCGTCGGGTTCTTCGTCAACACCCTGGTGCTGCGCACCGACACCTCGGGTGACCCGACCTTCGGCGAACTCCTGGACCGGGTGCGGGAGACCGACCTCGCCGCCTACGCGCACCAGGACCTCCCCTTCGAGCGGCTGGTGGAGCTCGTCAACCCCACCCGGTCGCTGGCGTACCACCCCCTCTTCCAGGTCATGCTGGCGTTCCAGAACGACGACACCGCGCTCGACCTGCCCGGGGTGGCCGTGCGCGCGTGCCCGTTGGCCGTCACGTCCGCCAAGTTCGACCTGTCCTTCGAGGTGACGGAGGAGCACGGCGCGCAAGGCCGCCCGGCCGGGATGCGCGGGACGGTGGAGTACGCGACGGACCTCTTCGACCGGGCGACGGTCGAGACGCTGGCCGGCCGGCTGGAGCGACTGCTGCGTGCCGTGGCCGCGGACCCCTCCCGGCTCATCAGCTCCCTCGGCATCCTCTCTTCCGCCGAGCGGGACCAGCTGCTCACCGGCTGGAACGACACCGCCCGCGCCATCGCCCCGGCGCCCCTGCCGGACCTGTTCCAGGCGCAGGTGGCGCGGACCCCGGACGCGCCGGCCGCCGAGCAGGGCGGGACGGCCTTGACCTACCGGGAACTGAACGCGCGGGCGAACCGGCTGGCGCACGACCTCATCGCCCGGGGTACCGGCCCCGAGGGTGTGGTGGCCCTCGCGCTGCCGCGCTCCCTGGACCTCGTCGTCGCGATCCTCGCGGTCCTCAAGGCGGGCGCCGCCTACCTGCCCGTCGACCCGGACTACCCGGCCGACCGCATCCGCTACATGCTGCGGGACGCCGGGCCGGTGCTGGTGCTCGCCGACCGGGCCACGGCCGGCCGCCTGCCGGAGGCCGGGCCCCCCGTGGTGACGTATCACGACCCGGCTGGGCGCCCGGCGCAAAACCCGTCGGACAGCGACCGCCGCGCCCCGCTGCGCCCGGACCACCCTGCCTATGTCATCTACACGTCGGGGTCCACCGGCCACCCCAAGGGCGTCGTGGTCCAGCACACCGGTATGGCCTCCTTCGCCGCGGACATGGCCGACCGCTGGCGGCTGGCGGACGACAGCCGGGTGCTGCAACTGGCCTCGCCCAGCTTCGACGCGTCGGTGCTGGAGATGTGGATGGCGTTCGGCTCCGGCGGCTGCCTGGTGGTGCCCCCCTCCGGCCCGCTCGCGGGGGAAGCGCTCACCGAGGCGCTGGCGGAGCTGCGGATCAGCCATACGCTGGTGACCCCCGCAGCGCTCACGAGCATGCCGGTACGGCCGCTGCCCGCGCTGCGTACGCTGCTCACCGGCGGCGACGCGATCACCGGCGAGGTCGTCGACCGGTGGTCGGCCGGCCATGCCGTCCACAACGCGTACGGCCCGACCGAGGCCACGGTGTGGGTCACGGCCAGCGAACGGCTCTCCGGGAACGAGACGCCGCCGATCGGCGGACCGGGCTGGAACACCCAGGTGTACGTCCTCGACGAGCGGCTGCGCCCGGTGCCGGCGGGGGTGGCCGGTGAACTGTACGCCGCCGGGCCGCGGCTGGCCCGCGGCTACCTGGGCCGGCCCGGTGTCACCGCGTCCGCGTTCGTGGCCAACCCGTTCGGGCCGCCCGGGACACGGATGTACCGCACCGGGGACCTCGCCGTCCGGCGCGCCGACGGCCGGCTGGAGTTCGCCGGGCGCGCCGACAACCAGGTCAAGGTCCGGGGCTTCCGCGTCGAGCTGGGCGAGATCGAGAACGCGCTGGCAGGGCTGCCGGCCGTCGCCCAGGCGGTGGTCACCGTCCGTGAGGACCGGCCCGGCGACCGGCGGATCGTCGCCCATGTCGTCGCGCATGCGGGCCACGACGCGGACCCGGCCGGACTGCGGGCCCGGCTGGCCGAGTCCCTGCCGGAGTACCTGGTGCCCTCGGCCTGCGTCCTGCTCGACGCGCTGCCGCTGACGCCCAACGGCAAGGTCGACACCGCCGCGCTGCCCGCCCCGGAGTTCACCGTGGCCGCGGGCGGCCGGGGGCCGCGCACGGCGCGGGAGGAGATCCTGTGCGGGATCTTCGCCGGGTCACTGGGCCTCGACCGCGTCGGGATCGACGACAACTTCTTCGACCTGGGGGGACACTCCCTGCTGGCGATGCGCCTGATCGGCCGGGCCAGGGCCGCGTTCGACGTGGAGCTGTCCGTCCGGGACCTGTTCGAAGCGCCGACGGCGGCGCAGCTCGCCGAGCGGCTGGCGGACCGGGACGGGACATCGGTCGCGCCTCTGGTGCCGAGGGAGCGGCCGCGGCGGGTGCCGCTGTCGTCCGCCCAGCACCGCCTGTGGTTCCTGCACCAGCTGGAGGGGCCGAGTGCGACGTACAACGTGCCGATGCGGCTGCGGCTGAGCGGACCGCTGGACATCGGAGCGCTGCGGACGGCGGTCGCCGACCTGGCGGACCGGCACGAGACGCTGCGCACGGTCTTCCCGGAGACCGACGGCACGCCCTACCAGCAGGTGCTGGAGGGAGCCGCGGCCCGGCCGCAGGTGGAAGTGGTCCGGGTCGCCGCCGGAGACCTGGCCGAGGCGGTGCGGCAGGCCGCCGGGTACGTCTTCGACCTGACGGCGGAACTGCCGCTGCGCGGCTGCCTCTTCGAGACGGCACCGGACGAGCACGTCCTGCTGCTGCTGGCGCACCACATCGCCAGTGACGGGTGGTCGATGGGACCGCTGGTGCGCGACCTGTCCACGGCCTACGCCGCGCGGCGCGCGGGCGGGGAACCGAAGTGGACACCACTGCCGGTGCAGTACGCCGACTACACCCTGTGGCAGCGGGAGGTCCTCGGCGAGGAGAGCGATCCGCACAGCCCGCTGGCCGCCCAGGCCGGCTACTGGCGGGAGCAGCTGGCCGGCCTGCCTGACGTGCTGGAACTGCCCACCGACCGGCCGCGTCCGGCCGAGGCCGGTTACCAGGGGGACAGCGTCCCGCTCGCCTGGGACGCGGAACTGCACGCCGGCATCGCCGGTCTGGCGCGGGAGCGGCAGGCGAGTGTGTTCATGGTCGTCCAGGCGGCGCTCGCCGTCCTGCTGTCCCGGCTCGGTGCGGGCACCGACATCCCCATCGGCTCGCCGACCGCGGGCCGTACCGACGACGCCGTCGACGACCTCGTCGGGTTCTTCGTCAACACCCTGGTGCTGCGCACCGACACCTCCGGCGACCCGACCTTCGGCGAACTCCTGGACCGGGTACGGGAGACCGACCTCGCCGCCTACGCGCACCAGGACCTCCCCTTCGAGCGGCTGGTGGAGCTCGTCAACCCCACCCGGTCGCTGGCGTACCACCCCCTCTTCCAGGTCATGCTGAGCTTCGAGGCGTCGCCTGCCGAGGTGGACTTCGCCGGTATCGACGGCGAGCTGGAGCAGATCGGGTCCCAGACCTCCAAGTTCGACCTGGAATTCGCGCTGGAGGAGACCGCCACCGCCGACGGCCGGCCGGCCGGAATGCGGGGACTGCTCGACTTCGCGACCGACCTCTTCGACCGGGAGACGGCCGAGGCGCTCGCGCTGGGCCTGGAACGGCTGCTGCGGGAAGCGGTCGCGGACGCCGCCCGTCCGGTCAAGGAACTGGACCTGGTGTCCGGGCCCGAGCGCGACGACCTGCTCGGCCGCCGGGCCTTCGGCGTGCGGGAACTGCCCGGCGGCGAGGCGCTGCCGGCGGGGGCGGGCGTGTACGTCCTGGACACGGAGGGCCGGCCGGTGCCGGCCGGAGTACCGGGGCTGCTCGTCGTCACCGTCCCCGAAGGCACCGACCTGTCCGGTGTGACGCTGTGCGGGCAGGCGCCGGAGGGCGGCACGCCCGATCCGTTCGCCGCGGCACCGGCGCGCATGTTCCCGACCGGTGTGGGCGCCCGCTGGACGGCCGACGGCCGGCTGCTGGCGACGGCCGCCGCGGCGGAGCCGGACACCGAGGAGACCGGGACGGCACGGACCCCGGTGCGGCGCCGGTCCCGCACGCCGCAGGAGGAGATCCTGTGCGGTCTCTTCGCCCGGACGCTGGGACTGACCACGCTCGGCACCGACGACAACTTCTTCGACCTGGGCGGGCACTCGCTGTCGGCGGTACGGCTGCTGAGCCGGATCCGCGACGCGTTCGGTGCCGAACTGACCGTCCGCGACCTGTTCGAAGCACCCACCGTCGCCGGGGTCGCGGCACGGCTGAACTCGGCGGGCGAGGCCCGTGCGGCCCTGACCCCGCGGCCACGCACCGAGCGGGTCCCGCTGTCCTTCGCCCAGCGCCGCCTGTGGTTCCTGCACCAGCTGGAGGGACCGAGCGCCACCTACAACGTGCCGATGGTGCTGACGCTCTCCGGCGCGCTGGACGTCGCGGCACTGCGCGACGCGCTGGCGGACGTGGCGGCGCGGCACGAGAGCCTGCGCACCGTCTTCCCGGAGGCGGACGGCACGCCGTACCAGCTGGTGTTGGAGGGCGCGGCCGCGCGGCCCGCCGTAGAGGTGACCGAGGCGGCTCCCGACGAGGTGGCGGAACTGGTCGCCGAGACCGCGCGGTACGCCTTCGATCTGACGCGGGAGCTGCCGGTGCGGGCCAGGCTCCTGCGCACCGGCCCCGAGCAGCACGTCCTGGTGCTGCTGGCCCACCACATCGCCAGCGACGGCTGGTCGATGGACCCGCTCACACTGGACCTGACGGTGGCGTACGCGGCGCGCTGCGAGGGCACCGCCCCCCGGTGGGAGCCGCTGCCGGTGCAGTACATCGACTACACCCTGTGGCAGCGCGAGGTACTCGGCGACGAAAGCGACCCGCAGAGTGTGATCAGTCGCCAGGCGGAGTACTGGAAGCACCGGCTGGCCGGTCTGCCCGACCGGCTGGAGCTGCCCACCGACCGCCCGCGTCCCGCCGTCGCCGGCTACCACGGGGAGGACGTCGACTTCTTCTGGGATGCGGACCTGCACGCCGGTGTGACCCGGCTGGCCCGGGAGCACCAGGTGAGTGTCTTCATGGTGCTGCAGGCGGCGCTCGCCACCCTGCTGACCCGGCTCGGTGCGGGCACCGACATCCCCATCGGCTCGCCGACCGCCGGCCGCGCCGACAGCTCCCTCGACGACCTCGTCGGGTTCTTCGTCAACACCCTGGTGCTGCGCACCGACACCTCCGGCGACCCCGCCTTCGCCGAGCTCCTGGACCGGGTACGGGAGACGGACCTGGCGGCCTACGCCCACCAGGACGTGCCCTTCGAGCGGCTGGTGGAGCTCGTCAACCCCACGCGCTCTCTGGCACACCACCCGTTGTTCCAGGTGATGCTCGTCCTGGCGAACACCACCGAGGGCGAGTTCGCGATGCGCGGACTGGAGGTGGCCGACGGGCCGTTCCGTGCCTTCGCCGCCAAGTTCGATCTGACCTTCCACATCGGGGAGCGGCACGCCGAGGACGGCTCCGCCGCGGGTCTGGTGGGTGCGCTGGAGTTCGCGACCGACCTCTTCGACCGGGAGACGGCCGAGGCGCTGGCCGAGCGGCTGGAGCGTCTGCTGCGCGCGGTGGTCGAGGACGCCACCCGGCCACTCGGCGAGCTGGAGATCCTCTCCCCTGCCGAGCGCACGCACCTGCTGACCGGCGTGAACGACACGGCGCGCGAGCTGCCGCCGACGGCGCTGCCGGAGCTGTTCCAGGAGCAGGTGGCCCGCACGCCGCGGGCCCCGGCCGTGGAGTACGCGGGGACGGTGCTGTCGTACGCCGAACTCAACACCCGCGCCAACCGGCTGGCCCACCACCTGCTGGCGCAGGGCGTCGGGCCCGAGGACGTGGTGGCGCTGGCGCTGCCGCGCTCCGCGGACCTGGTGACGGGCATCCTCGCCGTCCTGAAGGCCGGCGCGGCGTACCTGCCGGTGGACCCGGAGCACCCGGACGACCGGATCGCCCGGATGCTGGAGAGCGCCGGGCCGGCGTATGTGCTCACCCACGAGGCGGTGGCCGGGCGGCTGCCGGTGGGTCCGGGGGCCGGGCGGCTCGTGCTGGACGGCCCGGACGCGGCCGGGGTGCTCGCCGCACGGCCGGACCGCGATCCGCGTGACACCGACCGGCCCACGCCGCTGCTGCCGTCGCACCCGGTCTATGTCCTCTACACGTCGGGGTCGACCGGGGTGCCCAAGGGCGTGGTGATGCCCGCCGGCGCGCTGATCAATCTGCTGGCGTGGCACGCCGAGGCGCTGCCGGGGGGCTTCGGCCGGCGCACCGCGCAGTTCACCGCGGTGGGCTTCGACGTCGCGACGCAGGAGACGCTCTCGGCGCTGCTGCACGGCAACACCCTGGTCATCCCCGACGACGACACCCGCCGGGACACCGCGGCGCTCACCCGGTGGCTGGACGAGCAGAAGGTGTCCGAGCTGTTCGCGCCGAACCTGGTCATCGGCGCGGTGGCGGAGGAGGCCGCCGCGCAGGGCATCGGCCTGCCCGCGCTGACCGACCTCTCCCAGGGCGGCGAGGCGCTGAGCCTCAGCCCGGCGCTGCGGGACCGGTGCGGTGCCGCGGCGCGGCGGCTGCACAACCACTACGGGCCGACCGAGACCCATCTGGTGACCGCGTACACGCTCCCGGAGCAGGTCGAGGACTGGCCGGCCAGCGCGCCGGTGGGCAGGCCGATCTGGAACGTACGGGTGTACGTGCTCGACGAGCGGCTGCGGCCGGTGCCGTCCGGTGTACCCGGGGAGCTGTACCTCGCCGGCGCACAGCTGGCCCGGGGCTATCTGGGCGCGCCGCGGATGACCGCCGAGCGGTTCGTGGCCTGCCCGTTCGGCGCGCCGGGGGAGCGGATGTACCGCACCGGCGACGTGGTGCGGTGGGACGGCGACGGGCAGCTGGCGTACCTCGGGCGGGGGGACCACCAGGTGAAGATCCGCGGATTCCGGATCGAGCCGGGCGAGGTCGAGAGCGTGCTCGCCGAACACCCGGCCGTGCGCCAGGTGGCCGTGGTGGCGCGGGAGGACACACCGGGGGAGAAGCGGCTGGTGGCCTACGCGGTGCCGGCCGGGGACACCGGCGTGGACATCACCGAGCTGCGGGCTCTCGCAGCCGCCGGGCTCCCGGTGCACATGGTGCCCGCCGGGTTCGTGGTGCTGCCGGACCTGCCCCTGACGCCCAACGGCAAGCTGGACCGGCGGGCACTCCCGGCTCCCGATCACACGGCGGCGGCCACCGGCCGGCGGCCGCGGGACGCGAGGGAGCGGACGCTGTGCGAGATCTTCGCGGCGGTGCTGGGACTGTCCGAGGTCGGCATCGACGACGGCTTCTTCGACCTGGGCGGACACTCCCTGCTCGCCACCAAGCTGATCAACCGGATACGGACGGACCTGGGAGCCGAACTGTCCATCCGGACGGTGTTCGAGGCGCCGACGGTGGCGGCGCTCGCCGAACGTCTAACAGGTGCCAAACGCAGAGCACGGCCTGCGCTGCGGCCGATGTCGAGGACTGGGAAGTAGCCATGATTCCGCTGTCATTCGCCCAACACCGGCTGTGGTTCCTCCAGCAGTTCGAGGGACCGAGCGCGGCCTACAACCTGCCGATGCTGCTGCGGCTGACCGGCGACCTGGACGTCGCGGCCCTGCGGGGCGCGCTCCATGACGTGGTGGAGCGGCACGAGAGCCTGCGGACCGTCTTCCCCGACCACGACGGCAACCCCCACCAGCAGGTGCTCGCGGCCGACGAGGCCCGTCCGGTGATCGAGACGGTCCGCACCGACGAGGAGCGGCTGCCCGCGCTGCTGCTGGAGGCCGCCTCGCACGCCTTCGACCTGACACGGGACATTCCGGTGCGCGCGTGGCTGTTCGAGACGGCACCGGATGCTCATGTCCTGCTGCTGATGGTGCATCACATCGCGGCCGACGGCGGTTCGCTCGCCCCGCTGACCAGGGACCTGTCGGTGGCCTACGCCGCCCGTCGTACGGACGCGGCGCCGCGGTGGGACGCCCTGCCGGTGCAGTACGCCGATTACACGCTGTGGCAGCGGGAGGTCCTCGGCGACGAGGA
Organism: Streptomyces sp. CB02923; assembly: GCF_001905005.1. Taxonomy (GTDB): domain Bacteria; phylum Actinomycetota; class Actinomycetes; order Streptomycetales; family Streptomycetaceae; genus Streptomyces. The sequence goes on from NZ_LWKZ01000003.1 coordinate 230,308, forward strand.
CGACCCGGACAGCCTGATCAGCGAGCAGGTCGCCTTCTGGCAGGAGACGCTGGGCGGGCTTCCCGACCAGCTGGAGCTGCCCACCGACCGGCCGCGGCCGGCGGTGGCCGGTTACCGGGGCGACCAGGTCGCGCTGTCCTGGGATGCCGGGCTGCACCGTGATCTGGTGCGCGTGGCCCGTACGCACCAGTGCAGTGTGTTCATGGTGGTGCAGGCTGCGCTGGCGGCGTTGCTGACCCGGCTGGGTGCGGGGACCGACATTCCCATCGGTTCGCCGATCGCCGGGCGTACCGATGATGCTCTGGAGGACCTGGTCGGGTTCTTCGTCAACACGCTCGTGCTGCGTACCGACACGTCCGGCGATCCGGCCTTCGCCGAGCTGTTGGCGCGGGTGCGGGAGACGGACCTGGCGGCCTACGCGCACCAGGACGTGCCCTTCGAGCGGCTCGTGGAAGCCGTCAACCCCGTCCGGTCGATGGCGCACCACCCGCTCTTCCAGGTACTGCTGGTCCTCCAGAACAACGCCAAGGCCGTGCCGGAGTTCCCGGGGCTGCGGGCCGAGCTGGACGGTGTCGACACCGGGGTCGCCAAGTTCGACCTCTCCTTCGACCTGGAGGAGCGGCTGGATTCCGCGGGTGAACCCGAGGGGATCGCCGTCGAGGTGGAGTTCGCCACGGAGCTGTTCGACAAGGGCAGCGTCGAGCTGATGGTGCGGCGGCTGGAACGGCTGCTGCGAGCGGCACTCGCCGACCCGTCACGGACGGTCGGGGAGTTGGCGGTGCTCTCGGAGGAAGAGCTCCACCGGCAGCTCGTCACGTGGAATGCCACGGACCGCGAGGTGCCGGCGGCGAGCGTGCGGGAGCTGTTCGAGGCCCAGGCCGACCGGACACCCGGCGCCGCCGCGGTGCGCTGCGGGGACGCGTGCCTGAGCTACGCGGCGCTCGACGCCCGCGCCAACCGGCTGGCGCGCCTGCTGCGCACCCACGGCGTCGGCCCGGAGAGCTATGCGGCCCTCGCCCTGCCCCGGTCCGTCGAACTTCCCGTCGCGCTGCTGGCCGTCGCCAAGACCGGCGCCGCCTACCTGCCCGTCGACCCCGACCACCCCGCCGACCGCCTCGCCCACGTCCTCGCCGACGCCGCCCCGGTCTGCGTGCTCACCACCGGTGCCCTCGCACCGCGGCTCCCCGGCACGGGGGCCGCACGGGTGGTGCTCGACGCGCCGGACACCACGGCCGCGTTGGCGGCCCTGCCGGACGGCCGCCTCACCGGGCCCGAGCAGCCGGTCGGCACGACGCCGGAAAGCCCGGCCTACGCGATCTACACCTCCGGGTCGACCGGCCGCCCCAAGGGCGTCGTCGTCTCGGTCGGCAACCTGGTCAACTTCCTCGGCGCGATGCGGCAGGTGTTCGCTCCGCAACCGTCGGACCGGTTGCTCGCCGTCACCACCATCGCGTTCGACATTGCGGGACTGGAGATGTACCTGCCGCTGATCTGCGGCGCGTCCGTCCACCTCGCCACGTCCGAGGAGGTGCGCGACACCCCGCGCCTGGCCGCGCTGCTGACCTCCTCCGGTGCCACGCTGATGCAGGCCACCCCGTCGCTGTGGCAGGGCCTGGTGGACCAGTTCCCCGAAGCGCTGCACGGGCTGCGGGTTCTGGTCGGCGGCGAGGCGCTGCCCACCCCGCTGGCGCACGCCCTGGCCGCGCACGCCGCCGGCGTGACGAACCTCTACGGCCCGACGGAGACCACCATCTGGTCGACCCTCGCGGACGTCACCGGGGAGGGCGCGGCCCCCATCGGCCGGCCGATCGGCAACACCCGGGCGTACGTGCTGGACGCGCGGCTGCGGCCGGTACCGCCCGGCGTCCCGGGCGAGTTCTACCTCGCCGGGCGGGGCGTGGCACGCGGCTACCGCGGGCGGCCCGGGGTGACGGCAGGACGCTTCGTGGCGAACCCGTTCGGCGCGCCCGGAGCGCGGATGTACCGCACCGGTGACCTCGTGCGGTGGCGCGCCGACGGGCAGCTGGAATTCCTCGGCCGCGTCGACCACCAGGTCAAGGTCCGCGGCTTCCGCATCGAACTGGGCGAGATCGAGTCCGCTGTCGCCGGGCACCCGGCCGTCGGGCAGGCCACGGCGCTGGTCCGGGAGGACCGGCCGGGCGACCAGCGCATCGTGGTCTACGTGGTGCCGGCCCACGGCGGCGCGGCGCCCGCGTCGGCCGGGCTGCGGCGCCATGCGGGCACCCTGCTGCCGGAGTACATGCTGCCCACCGCCTTCGTCGTGCTCGACGCCCTTCCGCTGACCCCGAACGGCAAGGTCGACCGGGCGGCGCTGCCGGCTCCGGAGAGCGAGCCGGACACCGGCAGCCGGGGGCCGCGTACCGCACGCGAGGAGATCCTGTGCGGCATCTTCGCGGAGGTCCTCGGCATCGACCGGGCCGGGGCCGACGACGACTTCTTCGAGCTGGGCGGGCATTCGCTGCTCGCGACCCGGCTGATCAGCCGGGTACGTGCCGCCTTCGGGGTGGAGCTGGCGGTCCGGGACCTGTTCGAGGCCCCGACGGCCGCCGGCCTGGCCGGGCGGCTGGACGGCGCGGCGGGCGCACGGGCGGTGCTGGAGCCGGCGGTGCGGCCCGCGCGGGTACCGCTGTCCTTCGCGCAACGGCGGCTGTGGTTCCTCGACAAGCTGGAGGGGCCGAGCACCACGTACAACGTGCCGATGCTGCTGCGGCTGACCGGGGAGCTGGACGTCCCGGCGCTGCGGGCGGCACTGGCGGACCTGACGGAACGCCACGAGAGCCTGCGCACGGTCTTCCCGGACGTCGACGGCAAGCCGTACCAGCTGGTGCTGGACGGCGCCGCGGCACGGCCCGTCGTCGAGGCCGTGGAGACCGTCGCCGGGCAGGCCCCGGAGCTGATCGCCGAGGCCGCCCGGCACACCTTCGACCTGGCCCGGGACGTCCCGCTGCGGGCCTGGGTGTTCTCCACGGCACCCGAAGAGCACGCACTGCTGATCCTGGTGCATCACATCGCCGCCGACGGCGCCTCGCTGGCGCCGCTCGCCCGTGACCTGAGCGTCGCCTACACCGCGCGCCTGGCCGGCTCCGCGCCCGCTTTCCCGCCGCTGCCGGTGCAGTACGCGGACTACACGCTGTGGCAGCAGGCCATGCTGGGCGACGAGGACGACCCGGACAGCGTGATCCGTGCCCAGATCGACCACTGGCGCACGGCCCTGGCCGGTGTTCCGGAGGAGCTGGCGCTGCCCACCGACCGCCCGCGGCCCGCCGTCGCCGGTTACCGGGGCGACCAGGCCCCCTTCACCTGGGACGCGGACCTGCACGCCGGTGTGATCCGGCTGGCCCGTACGCACCAGTGCAGTGTGTTCATGGTGGTGCAGGCTGCGCTGGCGGCGTTGCTGACCCGGCTGGGTGCGGGGACCGACATTCCCATCGGTTCGCCGATCGCGGGGCGTACCGATGATGCTTTGGAGGACCTGGTCGGGTTCTTCGTCAACACGCTCGTGCTGCGTACGGACACTTCCGGCGATCCGGCCTTCGCCGAGCTGCTGGCGCGGGTGCGGGAGACGGACCTGGCGGCCTACGCCCACCAGGACGTGCCCTTCGAACGGCTCGTGGAAGCCGTCAACCCCGTCCGGTCGATGGCGCACCACCCGCTCTTCCAGGTGCTGCTGGTCCTCCAGAACACCGAGGACGCCCAGCTCGCCCTGCCCGGACTGCGGGCCGCCCTGGAAGACGTCGACACCGGCGCCGCCAAGGTCGACCTGACGTTCAACATGGAGGAGCTGTACTCCGCGGAGCGGACTCCGGCGGGAATGACGGGAACCGTGGAGTTCGCGACCGCCCTCTTCGACCGGGAGACGGCCGAGGCGCTGGCCGAGCGGCTGGAGCGGCTGCTGCGTGCCGTCGTGGCGGACGCCTCGCTGCCGGTGTCCCGGCTGGACGTGCTGTCCCCGGCCGAGCGGCACCGGCTGCTGGTGGAGCGCAACGACACCGCGCACGAGGTGTCGCCGGCCACCCTCCCGGACCTCTTCCAGGCCCAGGCGGACCGCACCCCGCACGCCCCGGCGGCCGAGCACGAAGGCCGGGTCCTGACGTACGCGGAGTTGAACACCCGGGCGAACCGGCTGGCGCACGAGCTGATCGGCCGGGGCGTGGGCCCCGAGCAAACCGTGGCCTTGCTGCTGCCCCGCTCCCTGGACCTGGTCGTCTCCCTGCTCGCGGTCCTCAAGGCCGGCGCCGCCTACCTGCCCGTCGACCCGGAGTACCCCGCCGACCGCATCGACTACATGCTGCGCGACGCCGGTCCGGCCCTCGTCCTCACCACGGCCGATGCCGCCGCGACACCCGTACCGGGCCTGGCCGCCCTGCCCGTGCCCGGCAACGCCGGCGCCTGGGCCCACCGGCCCGGAACCGATCCGGCCGACGCCGACCGCACCGGGCCGCTGCTGCTGGGGCATCCGGCGTATGTCATCTACACCTCCGGCTCCACCGGCCGGCCCAAGGGCGTCGTCGTGGCGCACACCGGTATGGCGAGCTTCGCGGCGGACAAGATCGACCGCTGTGGTGTCGAGCCGGGCAGCCGGGTGGCGCAGTTCTCGTCGCCCAGCTTCGACGCGTCGGTACTCGAACTGTGGCTGGCGCTGCTGTCCGGCGCCTGCCTGGTGATGCCCCCGGCCGGGCCGCTCGCCGGTGAGGTGCTGGCCCAGCAGCTGGCCGGACTCCGCATCAACCACGCGGTGCTGGCGCCGGCCGCGCTGGCGAGCGTGCCGGCCACACCGCTGCCGGAGCTGCGGTCGCTGACGGTCGGCGGAGACGCCTTCACCGGAGAGGTCGTCACCCGCTGGGCCGGGGGGCGCCGGATGTTCAACGGCTACGGTCCGACCGAGGCGACGGTCTGGGTGACATCGAGCCCGCCGCTGTCCGAGCCGGTCGCCCCGCCGATCGGCCGCCCGGTGCGCAACATCCGGGTGTACGTCCTCGACGACGCGCTGTGCCCGGTGCCGGCCGGGGTGCCCGGCGAGCTGTACCTCGCGGGCGTCCAGCTGGCCCGCGGCTACCTGCACCGCCCCGGAATGACCGCCGCGCGCTTCGTCGCCAACCCGTTCGGCGCGCCCGGAGCGCGGATGTACCGCACCGGTGACCTCGTGCGGTGGCGCGCCGACGGGCAGCTGGAGTTCGTCGGGCGCGCGGACGACCAGGTCAAGGTCCGCGGTTTCCGCATCGAGCTGGGCGAGATCGAGAACGTCCTGGCGGGGCACCCCGCAGTGGCGGAGACCGCCGTCGTCGTCCGTGAGGACCGGCCCGGCGACAAGCGCATCGTCGCCTATGTCGTCACGGCCGGGGAAGCCCCACTGGACGCCGGCGCGCTGCGGGCGCACCTGGCCGGGCAGCTGCCCGACTACATGCTGCCTGCTGCGTTCCTCGAACTGGCCGCACTGCCGCTGACCACCCACGCCAAGCTGGACGTCCGGTCCCTGCCGGCACCGGACTTCGCGGCGGCGGCGGGCACCAGGGCACCGCGCACCGCACGCGAGGAGACGCTCTGCCGGATCTTCGCCGAGGTACTGCACCTGGACCGGGTCGGTGTCGACGACAGCTTCTTCTCGCTGGGCGGGGACAGCATCCTGTCCATCCAGGTGATCTCCCGGGCGCGGAAGGAGGGCATCGTGCTCACGGCGCGGGAGATCGTGCGGCACCAGACCGCCGAGGCGCTGGCAGCGTTCGCCGCCGAAGCGCCGTCGGCGGTCGCCGAGGACCCGCAGGACGCGGTCGGCACCCTGCCGCCGACGCCGATCGTGCACTGGCTGCGGGAACTGGACGCGCCGATGGACGGCTTCCACCAGTCGATGGTCCTCCAGACCCCGGCGGGTCTGGTCCAGCAGCAGCTCATCGACGTGGTGCAGTCGCTGCTCGACCACCACGACGCCCTGCGGATGCGCCTCACGGAGCGGCCGTCGGACGACGGCGCGGGGCTGCCGGACTGGGAGCCCGAGGTGCTGCCCCACGGCAAGGTGGCGGCCGGGGACTGCGTGCGGCGGGTGGCTGCCGAAGGGCTGCACGGCGCGGCACTGGACGACCTGATGGCCGCCGAGGGCGAACGGGCCCGGGACCGGCTGCGGCCGCGCGAGGGGACCATGGTGCAGGCCGTGTGGTTCGACGCCGGGCCGGGCGTACCCGGCCGACTGCTGTTGATGCTGCACCACCTGGTCGTGGACGGGGTGTCGTGGCGGATCCTGCTGCCGGACCTGGCCGCCGCCTGGCGGGCCGTGGCAGCGGGCGAGCAGCCGTCACCGGAGCGCGCGGGGACCTCCCTGCGACAGTGGGCGCGGCAGCTGCCGGCGGCCGCGCACCGTCCCGAGCGGCTGGCCGAACTGCCGTCGTGGACCGCCTTGCTGGGCACCGAGGAGCCGCTGCTGGGCAGCCGGCCGCTGGACCGTACCCGGGATGTGGGAAGCACCACCTGGTCGCTGACCGTCACCCTGCCCGTACCGGCCACGACGGCGCTGCTCACCGCGGTGCCGGAAACCTTCCACGCCCGGGTCGACGACTTCCTGCTGGCCGCGCTGGCGCTGGCCGCCGTCGACCGGCGCCGGAGCCGGGGCGAGGCCGGCAGCCAGGTGCTGATCGACCTGGAGGGGCACGGCCGGGAGGAGATCGTGCCCGGTGCCGACCTGAGCCGCACCGTCGGCTGGTTCACCAGCCTGTATCCGGTGCGGCTCGACCCGGGGCCGTTCGACCGGGACGAGGTGTGGGCCGGCGGCCCGGCGGCGGGCCAGGTGGTCAAGCGGATCAAGGAACAGCTGCGCGCCGTCCCCGACCACGGCATCGGCTTCGGTCTGCTGCGCCACCTCAACCCCGGGACCGCCGCCGAGCTGTCCAGGCTGCCCGGCGCGCAGATCGGCTTCAACTACCTGGGCCGCCTGACGGCAGCGGCGGGCGGCGCCACCGACGACTGGGGTGTCGTCGCGGATGCGCCGGCCCCGCCCGGCGCCGACCCCCGGATGCCGGCCGGCCACCCACTGACGATCAACGCGGTGACCGAGGACCTGCCCGGCGGACCACGGCTGTCGGCCACTTGGGAATGGTCGCGGGACCTGCTGGCCGAGCAGGACGTCCGGGCGTTCGCCGAGAGCTGGCTCGCGGCTCTGACCGCGCTGGTGACCCACTGCGAGGACCTGAACGCCGGCGGTCTCACCCCTTCCGACCTGTCCCTGGAATCGATGAGCCAGGACGAAATCAATGACCTCGAAGCTGAATTGGACATGCTGTGAAGACTCAGTCCGCACTTGAGGACGTCCTGCCGCTCGCGCCGTTGCAAGAAGGGCTCCTGTTCCACTCGCTGTACGACGGGCAGGCGCCCGACATCTACAACGTGCAGCTCATCCTGCGGATCGAGGGCGAGGTGGACGCCGCCGCGCTGCGCGCTTCCGCCGGCACGCTGCTGGCCCGGCACGCCAACCTGCGGGCCGGATTCCGCACCCGCAAGAACGGCCAGCCGATCCAAGTGATCCACCGCGCGGTGCCGCTGCCGTGGCGGGAACACGACCTGACCGGGTACGCGGACGGGCCCGCCGGACAGGACGCGGAGCTGGAACGGCTGCTGGCCACCGACCGGGCCGAGCGGTTCGACCTGGCCCGCCCGCCGCTGCTGCGGCTGACCCTGTACCGGCTCGCCGATCGCCGCTACTGCCTGGCACTGACCTGCCATCACGTCCTCCTCGACGGCTGGTCGACGCCACTGGTCCTGAGCGAACTGTTCACGCTGTACGGACAGCGGGGCAGCGACGCGGGGATGCCCCGGGTCACCCCGTACCGCGACTACCTGGCCTGGCTGGGACGGCAGGACCAGGCGGCGGCGGAGGACGCCTGGCAGCGGGCGCTGGCGGGCCTGGAGGAGCCGACGCTGGTGGCGGCCACCGACCGGACACCCGAGGTGCCGGGCCGGGTGGCGCTGGAACTGCCGCGGGAGGACACCGCGAGGCTGACCGCGGCGGTGCGCGAGCGGCGGCTGACGATGAGCACCCTGCTGAACGGCGCGTGGGCGGTCGCGCTCGCCCAGCTGACCGGGCGGGACGACGTGGTGTTCGGCACGACCGTGTCCACCCGGCCGGCCGACCTGCCCGGATCGGAGTCGATGGTCGGGCTGTTCGTCAACACCGTTCCCGTCCGGGTGCGGCTGGACCAGCGGCAGCCGCTGCTGGACAACCTCGTACGGCTCCAGGAGGAGCAGAGCGCCCTGCTGCCCCACCAGTACCTGGGGCTGGGCCGTATCCAGCAACTGGCCGACGTCGGCGACCTCTTCGACACCGCCGCGCTGCTGGAGAACTACCCGCTGGGCATCGCCGACGACGAGGACGTCGTGGCCGGGCTGCGCCTGACCGAGGTCGACGGCCGGGACGCCACGCACTACGCCCTCAACCTCGTGGGCGAACTGGTGGGCGACCGGCTCGCGCTGCGCCTGGACCACCGCGCCGACGTCATGGACCGGGAGCGCGCCACCGCTCTCCTCGGCCGGGTGCGGGCGCTGCTCGCCTCGGTGCTCGACACGCCCGACATCCCGCTGGACCGGATCGCGCTGATCGGCGCGGCCGAACGCGAGCAGGTCCTCGGCACGTGGAACGACACCGCTCACCCCCTGCCCGAAACCCACCCGGCCGCCATGTTCGAGGCACAGGCCGCCCGGACACCGCAGGCCACGGCGGTGGTGGACGACGGGGGCAGCTGGACGTACGCGGAACTCAACGAGCGGGCCAACCGGCTGGCCCATCTGCTGATCGGACGGGGCGCGGGACCCGAGCAGCTGGTGGCGCTGGCGCTGCCGCGCTCGGCCGACCTGCTGGTGGCGCTGCTCGGCGTGTGCAAGAGCGGCGCGGCCTACCTCCCGCTGGACCCCGGCCAGCCACGGGAGCGGATCGCGTCCACCCTCGGCGACGCCGCCCCCAGCACGCTGATCACCGCTGCCGGGACGGCCGGCGCGGTGGCCGGGACGGCCGTCCCGCAGCTCGTCCTGGACTCTCCCGGCACCCGGGCGGCGCTGGCCGCGCAGCCGGCCACCGATCCGTCCGACGCCGACCGCGTCGCCCCCCTGCTCCCGTCGCACCCGGCGTACGCCCTCTACACCTCCGGGTCCACCGGCCGGCCCAAGGGCGTCCTCACCACCTGCGCCGGTGTCAGCGGGCACCTGGCCTGGATGGCCTCCAGGTACCCGCTGGAGCCGGAGGACCGGGTGCTGTTCCGCACGGCGGTGAGTTTCGACGCGTCGGTCTGGGAGATCTGGCTCCCGCTGCTCACCGGTGCCGGCCTGTGCGTGGCGCCGGACGACGTGGTGAAGGACCCGGAGCGCCTGATGGCGTTCATCGCGCGGCACCGCGTCACGGTGGCCCAGTTCGTCCCTTCGCTGCTTGCCGAACTGCTCCGCGTGCCGGTGGACGCGGCACCGCCGCTGGAGCATGTCTTCGTCGGCGGCGAACCGATCGGGTCCGGGCAGGCCGCGGCAGCGGTCGCGGCCTGGGGCGTGCGGGTGCACAACCTGTACGGCCCGACCGAGACCACGGTCCAGGTGACGGCGCACGACTTCGACCCGGCGGCCGACACCGGAACGGTGCCCATCGGACAGCCGGTGTGGAACACCCGGCTGTACGTGCTGGACGCCGCGCTGCGCCCGGCCCCGGTGGGGGTCGCCGGTGAGCTGTACGTCGCGGGCGCCCAGCTGGCCCGCGGCTACCTGAACCGCCCCGGCCTGACCGCGCAGCGGTTCGTCGCCCACCCCTACGGCGCGGCCGGCGAGCGGCTGTACCGCACGGGCGACGTCGTGCGCCGGCGGGCGGACGGCCGGCTGGAGTACCTGGAGCGGGCCGACGACCAGGTGAAGATCCGCGGCCAGCGGATCGAACCGGGCGAGGTCGAGTCTGTCCTGGCCGGTGACCCGCGGGTGGGCCGGGCCGCGGTCGTGGTCCGCGAGGACCGGCCCGGTGACCGGCGTCTGGTCGCCTACCTCGTGCCCGCCGGCGAGGGAGAGCCGGACGTGGCGTCGGTGCGCGCACGGGCCGCCGAAGCACTGCCCGGCTACGCGGTGCCGGCCGCGTTCGTCGTGCTGGACAAGCTGCCGCTGACGGCCAACGCCAAACTGGACCGCCGCGCGCTGCCCGCCCCGGAGTTCGGCGCGGCCGCCGGGTCACGGCGGCCGCGCGATCCGCGCGAAGAGATCCTGTGCCGCCTTTTCGAAAGTGTGCTGGGTGTGCAGCGGGTGGGCATCGACGACGCCTTCTTCGACCTGGGCGGGCACTCCCTGCTGGCGATGCGGCTGATCAGCCGGGTCCGCGCCGTACTGGGGGTGGAGCCGGCGGTGCGCGACCTGTTCGAGGCACCGACGGTGGCGCGGCTGGCGGCACGGCTGGACGGGGTGGCGGGGGCGCGGCCCGCGCTGACCCGGGCGGCCGAGCGGCCCGAACGGGTGCCGCTGTCGTTCGCCCAGCGCCGACTGTGGTTCCTGCACCAGTTCGAGGGACCCAGCGCGACCTACAACGTGCCGGTGGCGCTGCGGCTGACCGGCGCGCTCGACGTCACGGCGCTGCGTACCGCGCTCGCCGACCTGGCGGAGCGCCACGAGAGTCTGCGCACCGTCTTCCCCGAGGCCCACGGCACGCCGTACCAGCAGGTGCTGGGGAGCACCGCGGCCCGCCCGGTGCTCGAAACCGCCGATGTCGACGCGGACCGTCTGGACGCTGAGGTGCGGGAGGCGCTGGCCCGGCCCTTCGACCTGACGGGGGAGATGCCCCTGCGGGCCCATGTGTTCACGCTGGCCGAGGACGACCACCTCCTGCTGCTGGTGGCCCATCACATCGCCAGCGACGGCGCGTCGGCCGGCCCGCTGCTGCGGGACCTGTCGACGGCGTACGGGGCGCGTTGTGCCGGGCGGGCGCCTGCGTGGGCGCCGTTGCCGGTGCAGTACGCGGACTACACGCTGTGGCAGCGTGACGTCCTCGGTGACGAGAACGACCCGGGGTCGGTGCTGGCCGGGCAGATCGCGTACTGGAAGGACACCCTGGCCGGGCTGCCCGACCAGCTCGAACTGCCCACCGACCGGCCCCGGCCCGCCATCGCCGGCCACCAAGGCGCCAGTGTCGCCTTCCAGTGGGACGCGGACCTGCACACCGGGCTGGTGCGGCTGGCCCGGGAGCACCAGGCGAGCCTGTTCATGGTGGTGCAGGCAGGTATCGCCGCGCTGCTGACCCGGCTGGGCGCGGGCACCGACATCCCCATCGGTTCGCCGATCGCCGGGCGTACCGATGATGCGCTGGAGGACCTCGTCGGGTTCTTCGTCAACACGCTCGTGCTGCGCACCGACACCTCCGGCGACCCGACTTTCGCCGAACTGCTGGCGCGGGTGCGGGAGACGGATCTGGCGGCCTACGCGCACCAGGACGTGCCCTTCGAACGGCTCGTCGAAATCCTCAACCCCACCCGCTCGCTTTCCCACCACCCCCTCTTCCAGGTCATCCTGACCTTCCAGAACAGCGAGGAGATCGAGGCCGATCTGCCGGGGGCCGAGGCCCGGGACCACATCCTGTCCGCGGTGGCGGCGAAGTTCGACCTGTCCTTCACCGTCGAGGAACAGCTCACCGGCGACGGGACGCCGGCCGGGCTGCGCGGTTCGGTGGAGTTCGCGGCGGACCTCTTCGAACCGGACACCGCGCGGCGGATCGCCGAGCGGCTGGAGCGGCTGCTGCGGGCCGTGGCGACGGACGTCACCCGGCCGATCGGCGAGCTGGAACTGCTCGCCTCCGAGGAACGCGAGCAGCTGCTCACCGGCTGGAACGACACCGCACACCACGTCCCGGCGGCGACGCTGCCGGAGCTGTTCCAGGCCCAGGTGGCGCGGACGCCGGACGCCGTGGCGGTCGTACACGACCGGGAGCAGCTGTCGTACGCGGAGCTGAACGCGCGGGCGAACCGGCTGGCGCATCACCTGATCGGGCGTGGTGTCGGGCCGGAGCGGATCGTGGCGCTCGCGCTGCCGCGCTCCGTCGACCTGGTCGTCGCGATCCTCGCGGTCCTCAAGACGGGCGCCGCCTACCTGCCCGTCGACCCGGACTACCCCGCCGACCGCATCACGTACATGCTCGGCGACGCCCGGCCCGTGCTCGTCCTGAGCGACGCGGAGACCGCGCGGACGCTGCCGCGTACGGAGATACCCGTACTGGACGTGCCGGGGACGGCCGGGACGTCGGCCGGACTGCCGGAACGCGACCCGGTGGACGCGGACCGCCCGGTCCCGGCGGGCGTGACGAACCCCGCGTTCGTGATCTACACCTCGGGCTCGACGGGCCGCCCCAAGGGCGTGGTCGTCGAACACCGCTCGCTGAACATCTATCTGGCGTGGGCCCGCAGCGCTTACGGGGCGGTCGGCGGCCGGGCGCTGGTGCACTCGCCGGTGTCCTTCGACCTGACCGTGACCGGCCTCTTCGGGCCGCTGACGGCAGGCGGCTGCGTCCAGCTCATCGAGCTGACCGAGGAGTCGGCCGACGAACTGCCCGAGCGGCCCACGTTCGTCAAGGCGACCCCCTCCCACCTGGGGCTGCTGCTGGCCCTGCCCGAGCGGTTCTCCCCCACCGGCCAGCTGGTCCTGGGCGGCGAGTCGCTCCTCGGCGAGGTCCTGGACGAGTGGCGGCAGAGGCATCCCGGTGTCACGGTCGTCAACGAATACGGTCCGACCGAAACCACCGTCGGCTGTACGGAATTCCGGATCGCACCCGGCGCCGAAGCCCCCTCCGGCGTCGTCACCATCGGCCGGCCGGTCTGGAACTCGCAGATGTACGTCCTGGACGCCCGGCTGCGGCCGGTGCCCGCCGGGGTGACCGGCGAGCTCTACATAGCCGGCGAACTCCTCGCCCGCGGCTACCTGAACCGCCCCGGCCAGACCGCCGGCCGGTTCGTGGCCAACCCGTTCGCGCCCTCCGGCGCCCGGATGTACCGCACCGGCGACCTCGTCAAATGGCGCGCCGACGGGCAGCTGGAGTTCGTCAGCCGCGTCGACAACCAGGTCAAGGTCCGCGGCTACCGCATCGAACTCGGGGAGATCGAGGCCGTGGTCGCCGCCCACCCCTCGGTCGGCCCGAGCGCCGTCATCGTCCGCGAGGACCGGCCGGGCGACAAGCGGATCACCGCCTACGTCACCCCCGCGGACGGGCACCGGACGGTGGACACCGCCCAGCTGCGGGCGCACGCCGAGGAGGTGCTGCCCGGATACATGCTGCCGTCCGCGTTCGTCGTGCTGGACACGCTGCCGCTCACCCCGAACGGCAAGCTGGACCACGCCGCGCTCCCGGCCCCGGAGGCCGCCGCGGCGCCGGACGGCAGGGGGCCGCGGACCGCACAGGAGGAAGTGCTGTGCGACATCTTCGCGGAGGTCCTCGGCGTCGAACGCGTCGGCATCGACGACAACTTCTTCGACCTCGGCGGACACTCCCTGCTCGCCATGCGGCTGATCAGCCGCATCCGCACCACCTTCGACATCGAGCTGACCGTCCGGGACCTGTTCGAGGCCCCCACGGTCGCGGGGGTGGCCGTCCGGCAGGCCGACACCCCGCAGGGCAACTCCGGGCCAGCCCCGATGGACCGGCCGGAGCGGATACCGCTGTCGTTCGCCCAGCGCCGCCTGTGGTTCCTGCACCAGCTGGAGGGCCCCAGCCCCACCTACAACGTGCCCCTGCTGCTGCGGCTCACCGGCACGCTCGACGTACCGGCGCTGCGTGCGGCGCTCGCCGACCTGACCGGACGGCACGAGAGCCTGCGCACCGTCTTCCCGCATGAGGAAGGCATCCCGTACCAGGTCATCCGGCACGGCGCGGCCGGGGCGCCCACCATCGAGTGTGTCCGCCCCGCCCCGGACGAGCTGGCGTCGGCCATCACCGAGGCGGTCCGATACGCCTTCGACATGACGCGCGAGATCCCGCTCCGGGCATGGCTGTTCGAGACCGGCCCGGAGGAGCACACGCTGCTGCTGCTGATCCACCACATCGCCGGTGACGGGGCTTCGGTGGGCCCGCTGGCCCGCGACCTGTCGACGGCGTACGGGGCGCGTTGCGTCGGCCGGGCGCCTGCGTGGGCGCCGTTGCCGGTGCAGTACGCGGACTACACGCTGTGGCAGCGTGATGTCCTAGGTGACGAGAACGATCCGGGGTCGGTGCTGGCCGGGCAGATCGCGTACTGGAAGGACACCCTGGCCGGGCTGCCCGACCAGCTCGAACTGCCCACCGACCGGCCCCGGCCCGCCATCGCCGGCCACCAGGGCGGCACGGTGGAGTTCGCGTGGGACACCGCGCTGCACCAGGACATCGCACGACTGGCGCGCGAGCACCGGGCGAGCGTCTTCATGGTGCTCCAGGCCGCGGTGGCGACCCTGCTCACCCGCCACGGTGCCGGCACCGACATCCCCCTCGGCACCGCCACCGCGGGCCGGGCCGATGAAGCACTCGACGACCTCGTCGGGTTCTTCGTCAACACGCTCGTGCTGCGCACCCACACCTCCGGCGATCCGACCTTCGCCGAACTGCTGGAACGGGTACGGGAGGCGGACCTGGCGGCCTACGCCCACCAGGACGTGCCCTTCGAACGGCTCGTGGAGATCGTCAACCCGCTCCGCACCCTGGCCCGTCACCCCCTGTTCCAGGTGGCGGTGGGCCTGGAGGAGACAGCCGGCGCCGCGCTGGAGATGCCCGGACTGACGATCGAGCACCTGCCCGACGGCATGGGCGTGGCCAAGGTCGACCTGGCGTTCAACTTCGCCGAGCGGGCGGGGGACGACGGGAAGCCCGACGGGCTGCGCGGCGTCGTGGAGTTCGCGACGGACCTTTTCGAGCCGGAGACCGCGCGGGCGTTCGCCGAACGGCTGGAGCGGCTGCTGCGTGCGGCCGTGGCGGACGCGGCCCGGCCCATCGGGGAGCTGGACATGCTCGGCGCCGAGGAGCGCGAGCGGCTGCTCACCGGCTGGAACGACACCGCGTACGACGTTCCGGCGGCGACCTTCCCGGAACTGTTCCAGGCCCAGGTGGCCCGGGACCCCGGGGCGCCGGCGCTGGAGTTCGCGGACGTCACGCTGTCGTACGCGGAGCTGAACGCGCGGGCGAACCGGCTGGCGCATCACCTGATCGGGCGTGGTGTCGGGCCGGAGCGGATCGTGGCGCTCGTGCTGCCGCGCTCCGTCGACCTGGTCGTCGCGATCCTCGCGGTCCTCAAGACGGGCGCCGCCTACCTGCCCGTCGACCCGGACTACCCCGCCGACCGCATCGCGCACATGCTGACCGACACCCGGCCCGCCCTGATCCTGACCGGTGACGGAGCGGCCGGCGGACTGCCCCGGACCGGCGTGCCGGTGCTCCCGGTGGCGGCCCTCGCGCCCGGCGACGACCACGACCCGTCGGACGCCGACCGCACCACCGGGCTGCTTCCGGACCACCCCGCGTACGTGATCTACACCTCCGGCTCCACCGGCCGGCCCAAGGGCGTCGTCGTCGCCCACCGGGGACTGGCCAACCTGTCGGCGCACCAGACCGAACGGCTGGGCGCCGGGCCGGGGAGCCGGATCTCCCAACTGGTGTCGCCGAGTTTCGACGTCTCCGTGGCCGAGCTGTCCATGGGCCTGCTGGCCGGCGCCTGCCTGGTCATGCCGGCCGAACAGCCGACCGGGGAGGAGCTCGCGGACTTCCTGGCCGGCCGGGGCATCACCCACGCCCATGTGCCCCCGGCGTTGCTGACGGGCATGCCGCGCCGGGAGCTGCCACGGCTCGCCTCGCTCATGGTCGGCGCGGAGGCATGCCCGCCCGACGTCATCGCGTACTGGTCGCGGGGGCGGCGGATGGTCAACGCGTACGGGCCGACCGAGGCGACCGTGGACAGCTGCTACGCGTTCTGCGGGCCGCATCAGGGGCCGGGCCGCACACCCATCGGCCGACCGGTCTTCAACACCCGGCTGCACGTCCTGGACGACCTGCTGCGGCCCGTCCCGGTGGGCGTGACCGGTGAGCTGTACATCGCCGGCCGGGGACTGGCCCGCGGCTACCTGGGCCGGCCAGGCCTGACCGCCGGCCGGTTCGTCGCCGATCCGTACAGCGGCACCGGGGAGCGGATGTACCGCACCGGCGACCTCGTGCGGCGCAGGCACGACGGCCAGCTGGAGTTCGTCGGCCGCGTCGACGGCCAGGTGAAGGTGCGGGGTTTCCGCATCGAGCTGGGCGAGATCGAGAACGTCCTGCTCGAACACCCGGCCGTCGGCCGGGCCGCGGTCATCGTGCTGGAGGGCCGCCCCGGAGACAAGCGGATCACCGCCTACGTCGTGCCGGCCCGCGCGGGGACGGCTCCTGCGGGAGCCCCGGGCGCCGGTGCGGGCGGTCTGGACATCGCCGAGCTGCGGGAGTGGGTCGCCGGAGTGCTTCCGGAGTACATGCTGCCGTCCGCCTTCGTCGTCCTCGACGCCCTGCCGCTGACACCCAACGCCAAGCTGGACCGGTCGGCGCTGCCCGCGCCGCGGGTCACCGGCGCCGAGGGCGGCCGTGGTCCGCGGACCGCGCGGGAGGAGGCGCTGTGCGCGCTCTTCGCGGAGGTCCTCGGAGTGGAGCGGGTCGGCATCGACGACAACTTCTTCGACCTGGGCGGGCACTCGCTGCTCGCCGCGCGGTTCGTCGGGCGGGTGCGCGCCATGTACGGCGTGGACTTCCGCGTCCGCGACCTGTTCGCGGCGCCCGACGTCGCCGCCATCGCCGGGCGGCTGGACACCGGGCGCGACGGCAGCGGGCCCGGCAGTGCCGCCGCCCCGGGGAACGGGCTGGACGTACTGCTGCCGCTGCGGACCACCGGCGACCGTACGCCGCTGTTCTGCGCGCCTCCCACCGTGCCCCTGAGCTGGTGCTACACCGGCCTGCTCAAGGAGTTGGGCCCGGACTGCCCGCTCTACGGTCTGCAGAGCCCGGGGCTGGACGGTACGGGCGAACTGCCGCGCGACTTCGCGCAGATGATCGAGGAGTACGCCACCCGCATCCAGCAGGTGCAGCCCGCCGGCCCTTACCGGCTGCTGGGGTACTCGCTGGGCGGCAACATCGCCCAGGCGCTCGCCACCCATCTCCAGGAGCGGGGCGAAGAGGTGGAGCTGGTGGCCGTTCTCGACGCCTACCCCGGCGGAGACGTCGAACCCGTACCGCTCACCGACGCCCAGACCCTCGCCCGCTTCCACACGGATCTGTGCGGGGACGGCGGCGGGGCCAAGGACCCGGCCCGCAAGCGTACGGAGGTCATCGACTCGCTCCGGCCCGGCCTGCCCGGTGACATGACCGAGGAGCAGCTCTCCCGGCTGCTGGACGCGATGATCGCCGCGGTCGGGAACACCAGCCGGTACGAGCCGCGGGTGTACAAGGGCGACCTGCTGCTGTTCACCACGACCGTCGGACGCCCGGACCACGACGCGATGCCCGCGGCGTGGCAGCCCCTCACGGACGGCGAGGTCGTCAGCCACCTCGTCCCCGCCACGCACGAAAGCCTGCTGGAAGGCGGGGCACTGTCCACGGTCGGCGCGCTGCTCTCCGAGCAGCTGCGGGCCCTGGACGCCGCGCGGGGCCGGTAGCCACGGTCCCCTGTCCGGCCGGCGCCCGCGCGGGGCGCCGGCCGGACCACCGCTCCGTTCCCCCCGCCCGCAGCGGGGGAGCCGTGCGTCACCGGACGACCGATAACGAAAGAAAACCGCGCCCCCATACGGTCCTGGCGACCCGCCGATATCCGATCCCGAGAGCGAGACCATGGACGGGACACCCCTTTCCGACACAGCCGGCCTGCATCGCCGCAGTATCCTCGGCCTCGGCGCGGCTGCGGCCCCCGCCCTGCTGGGGCTCTCCGCGCCCCGGGCACGGGCCGCCGACGCGCCCGCCGTCCGCTCGTCCGGCGTCCGCTCGTCCGCCGCGGTCGGCGGTCTGCACGAGGCGAGCCTCACCGAGCTGCGGGACCGGCTGGCCGGCGGGAAGCTCACCTCGGTGGCGCTGACGCGGTTCTACCTGGACCGGATCGCCGAACTGAACCACCGGGGCCCGGCCCTGCACGCTGTCCTGGAGACCAACCCGGACGCCCTCGAACTCGCCGCCACGCTGGACGCGGAACGCCGCGCGGGCAAGCTCCGCGGACCGCTGCACGGCATCCCGCTGCTGATCAAGGACAACATCGACACCGCGGACAAGATGCACACCAGCAGCGGCTTGCGGGCACTGCTGGGCGTCCGTCCCGCACAGGACGCCACGGTCGTCGCCCGGCTGCGTGCGGCCGGCGCCGTGCTGCTGGGCAAGGGCAACCTGACCTCGCCGGTCAGCGGTTCGAGCGGCTACAGCCAGCGTGGCGGCCAGACCCGCAACCCGTACAAGCTCGACCGTTCGCCGAACGGCTCCAGCGCGGGTCCCGCGGTGGCCACCGCGGCCGGTCTGTGCGCCGGAGCCATCGGGACCGAGACGATCGGCTCGCTCCTGGGGCCCGCGGGAGCCAACGGTGTGGTCGGCATCCGGCCCACGACCGGGCTCACCAGCCGCACCGGCATGTTCCCCGGTTCCCGCAGCATCGACACCATCGGACCGCTGTGCCGCACCGTGGCCGACGCGGCGCTGCTGCTCGGCGTGCTCACAGGGGTCGATCCCACCGATGCGGCCACCGCGGCGAGCGAAGGCCACTTCCGCCGGGACTACACCCCCTGCCTCAAGCCGGGTGGTCTGCGCGGCGCTCGGATAGGCGTCGTCAGGGAGGTCTTCGCCGGCTACAGCCCGCACGCCGACAGCGTGCTGGCACAGGCCATCGAGGTGCTCAAGGAAGCGGGTGCGACGGTCGTCGACCACGCCGACATCCCCACCGCCCAACAGCTGACGGGGGATTTCCCGGCGGCGCTCACGCTCCAGCTGACCGAGATGAAGCACGATTTCGAGCAGTACCTGGCCCGGACGCCGGGGACGCATCCGCGCAGCCTGGCCGAGCTGATCGCGTACAACAAGGACCACGCGGACACCGAGTTGGCGTACTTCGGGCAGAGCGTGCTGGAAATGCTGGCCGCCTACCCGGGGAAGCCGTCGGACGCCGCGTACAAGCAGGCGGTCACCACGGTGCGCCGGGTGGCCGGGGACGAGGGCGTCGACGCGGCGCTGCAAAAGCACCGGGTGGACGCGCTGCTGATGCCGACCGGCGCGCCGTCCTGGAAGATCGACATGATCAACGGTGACCCCCCGATCATGGGCAGCGCCCTCGCCGTGGGCTTCGCCGGCTACCCGGCGATCAGCGTGCCGGCCGGGTTCGTCCACGGGTTGCCGGTGGGCGTCACCTTCGCCGGCCCGGCGTGGAGCGAACCCGCCCTGATCCGCTTCGCGCACTCCTTCGAGTCCGCCCACCCGGTCCGGCGCGCCCCGGCCTTCACACCGGCGAGCGTCGGACTGTGAACCGTACGCGGGGCACGGGGCACCAGGGCCGCGCCATGAAGGCGCGGCGGCACGACGACGGCTCTCTCCAGTACTGGCGGTGATCTCCATGACTTCCCCCACAGCGGTCGTGAGCGGCGGCACCCGGGGCATCGGGCTGGCCCTGAGCCTGCGGCTCACCGCGCTCGGATACCGGGTGATCGCCCCCTACCGGAGCGACAAGGAGGCGGCGCGGCAGGCAGAGGCCGCGGGCGAGGGCCGTATCGAGGCGCTGTGCCTCGACGTGGCGGACGCGACGTCGGTACGCGAGGGCTGCCGCCGCATCCTGGACGAGTACGGCGCTCCCGAGGTGCTGGTCAACAACGCGGGCCGCAACCGGGACCGGCCCTTCGCCGAACTCACCGACGAGGACTGGGACGAGGTGCTGGCCACGAACCTGTCCGGTCCCTTCCGGATGTGCCGTGCCCTGGCCCCCGCGATGGTGGCCGCCGGACGCGGCACGATCGTCAACATCGGTTCGACGACGGCGATCCGCCCCCGCCGCGACGGCGCCAACTACTGCGCCAGCAAGGCCGGCCTGCTGCATCTGACCAAGTGCCTGGCGCTGGAACTCGCCCCGACGGTCCGCGTCAACGCCCTGATTCCCGGCTTCACCGACACCCCCGAGGTAACCGAGCGGTACGGCCTGGACGTACCGGAGAAACGGGAGGCGATCGTGCGCAGCATTCCACGGAACCGCATCGGCACGACCGCGGACATCGCGGACGCGCTGGAGTTCCTGGTCGCCTCCGGAAGTTCCTACATCACCGGGCAGCAACTGATCGTGGACGGCGGTCATTTCATGGGCTGAGGCCGATGAGCACGATGGCGTCCGGTTCCGTGAAACGAGTATGTGAGGTAGCGACAAGAATGCAACTGACGCAGAAGCAGATCGACGAATACCGTGAGAACGGCTTCCTGTTCTTCGAGTCTCTGCTGGACCAGCGGGAAACAGACTGCCTGCGCGAGGCACTTCAGCGGGACTGCGCCGTCCCCGGCCCCCAGCTCATACGTGAGGAGGAGAGCGACGAGGTCCGGGCCGTCTACGCCTCGCACCACCGGCAACCGGAGTTCGCCGCGCTCATGCGGGACCCGCGCGTCCTGGAACCGGCCAGGCAACTGCTGACGGACGACGTCTACATCTACCAGTTCAAGATCAACACCAAGCCCGCCTTCGGCGGCGAGAAGTGGTCCTGGCACCAGGACTACGCCGCCTGGCGGATCGCCGACGGGCTGCCGGCCCCGCGCCTGATCAACGTCGGCCTGTTCCTCGACGACGTGGACGAGTTCAACGGACCCGTCATCTACCTCCCCGGCTCGCACCGCGCCGGGCTCGTGCGCGACGACCGCGACACCTCCGCCAAATCGGAACAGCACCTCGACCCCGACGACATCTCGCTCACCGCGCAGCAACTGGCGGAACTCACCGAGCGCAGCGGCATGGTGAGCCCGAAGGGCCCGGCCGGCTCCGTGATCCTCTTCTCCCCGGAGATCGTGCACGGCTCCGCGCCGAACATGTCGCCGTTCCCGCGCCGGCTCCTCATCGCCACCTACAACGACTGCGCGAACGCCCCCACGCGGGAGGGCGAGCCGCGCCCCGAGTACGTCGTGTGCCGCGACACCCGGCCGCTGCGCAGCCTCGATTCCTCCTTCCTCGGCGAGTTCGGGGCGGTGGCGGCGTGAGCGGGACGCGTGATGCCGCGCGGAGCCGGGCGGTCGTGCTGGAAGAGTTCGGCAAACCGCTGACGGTGCGCGAGTTCGGCATCCCGTCGCCTCCCGAGGGCGGCATGACCGTGGACTGCGCCTACGGCGGGATCTGCGGCACGGACCTGCACCTCCGGGAAGGACACCTGGACATCCCCACGCCCCTGGTCCTCGGCCACGAGGGCCTGGGCACGGTGCGGGAGCTGGCCGAGGGCGTCACCCACGACTCGACCGGCGCCGCACTACGGCCGGGGGACACCGTGATGTGGGCCTCGTCCATTGCCTGCGGCCGGTGCGTCCCCTGCGCGCAGCACCGCGAACCCACCCTGTGCCGGAACCGCCGCACCTACGGGGTCAACCGCTCACTGGACGACGGGCCGGCCCTGAACGGGGCCTGGGCCCAGCAGATCGCGCTGCGCGCGGGCACCACCGTCGTGCGTCTCGACGACGGCACCGACCCGCTGGCCGCGATGTCGCTGGCCTGCGCCGGTCCCACCGTCGTCCACGCGCTGTACGAGCGGCGCCCGGTCCGCCTCGGTGAGGTCGTCGTCGTACAGGGCAGCGGCCCGGTCGGGCTCGCGGCGGCTGCGCTGAGCCGACTCGCGGGCGCGTCGAAGGTGATCATCGTCGGTGGGCCCGCGGGCCGGCTGGAGGCCGCCGCGGCGGCGGGCATCGGCGACGTCCACCTGAACATCGCCGACGCCGAGGACACCGACCAGCTCCTGGACCAGGTGCGGACGGCGACCGGCGGGGACGGGGCCGACCTGGTCATCGAATGCGCCGGAGTGCCCAACGCCGTCGCGCAGGGGCTGCGGCTCGCCCGCAGGGGAGGCTCCTACCTCATCATCGGCCAGTACACGGACGCGGGCGACACCCTCCTCAACCCGCACCAGATCGTGTACCGCCAGCTCGACGTGGTCGGCTCCTGGGCCTTCACCGGCGCCCACCTGGCCGAGTACGTGAAGCTGCTCCCGGCACTCACCGCGCGCTTCGGCCTGCGCGATCTGGTGACGTCGTATCCGCTGGACGAGCACGCCGCGGCGCTGGCGGCCGTCGGCGAAGGAACGGTGATCAAGGCGGTTCTCGCCAGCTGACACCGCCGCACCGGACAGTCCCAGCTCAGCCATGGTCTGAGCTGGGCTTTCCGTGTTCCGGGTGGGGGCTCACTCGGTGCGGCATACGTGCCGGGGCGGTTCGGCGGTCCGGACGACCGGGAAGGCTTACCAGCCGCGGGATCCGTCGGTCATCTCTCGCAGGAGATCGGCGTGGCCGGCATGCCGGTTCGTCTCCGCGAGCTGGTGACACAGGGCCCAGCGCAACGAGTAATCACCGCCCACCTGTGCGCCCGTGCTGTCCAGGTCCAACGAAGCGATGATTTCGTCGCTGGTGTCGCAGGCCGCCCGGTAGGCCGCGATCAGACGGTCCGGCCCTTCGTCGGCTTCGAGCCGCCAGTCGCCATCGGGATCGTCCTCGCTGAACGGCATGGGGAGTTCGAGCCCGCCCAACACGTTGGCGAACCAGTGGTTTTCGCCGGTCGCCAAGTGCTTGAGAATTCCGCCCAGAGATATCCCGGATGCGACGTGTGCGCGCCCCAGGTCCTTCTCTTCCAGGCCGGCCGCCTTCGCGATCACGGTGGTCCGGGCGAATTCGAGGAAGCCCCGCAGCATGTCCTTCTCACCCAGCTGATGAGCGGGAATCCTGCGTCCCTCCGTATCGAGGGCGACTGGTACGTGCAGTGACATATGGCTCCTTGCAGTCCCATCGTGGTTTCATCGGTGCTCTTCATCCACTGATACGTGGCTTGTGAGAATGTGGGCGCTCTGTCTGTTCGCCCGTGGGTGTCGATGTCGTCCGTTCCGTTGATTCCGGACGGTTCCGGGCGCACCAGAGGAGCGCGGCGACCGTGAGGGCCAGCGGCCAGATCATGTACCACCCGGTGAGCACGAGCAGGATGACGATGATCGCGAGTGACACCGTGGCGGCGGCCGTGCCCCACCGGGTGCTGTGGCGCAGCAGGCGGGCGCCCGCGGCCGAACCGAGGGCGTAGACGGCGCCCAGGCACGCCGTGGTGCTCAGTACCAGGGGTTGTACGTCCGACTGCGCGATGGCGGCGGCGATGAAGACGGCTCCCGAGATCGCCGCGACGACCGACAGGCTGCGCCGGGGCAAGCCGCCTGCTTCGGCGCCCCTTCCGAGTGCGCGGGGCAGTGCACCGTCGCGGGCCAGGGCGGCTCCGAGCTTGGCCGTGCCGGCGATGTAGGCGTTCATGGTGCCGAGTGTGGTGAGGACCGCGATCACGCCGGCGAGAATCGTGCCGAACGGCCCGAAACCGAGTGCCAGCAGGGAAGCCAGCGAGGTCGCCGTCGTTCCGGAAGCACTGCCGAGCGCCAGCACCGTGATGGTCGCCAGGCCCAGGTACAGAACACCGATGGTGAGCAGCGCTCCGACGGTCGCCCGCTTGATGTCGCGCCGCGGATGGGCGAATTCGGCGGACAGGTGCGTGACGGTCTCCCACCCCGTGAACGACCACACGAGAAGTGCCGCGGCCGGCCCGATCGCCGGCCAGCCGTGCGGAGCGAAGGGCCGCAGGTTCGCCGGGTCCGCGTACGGGAGTGCCACCAGGATGCCCAGGACGAGCAGGAGGGCCAGGGAGCCCGACAGGACGAGCTGGACGCGTCCGGACACCCGTACGCCGAAGGCGTTGGCCAGGAAGCCCACCATGAGCAGACCTGCCGCGTAGCCGGCCGACGCCGCCCAGCCGCCGCCGGTGCTCCGTTCCAGATAGGACGCGCCGAAGAAGGCCAGCGCAGGGATGCCCACGGGGGCACCCAGATAGAACCACCAGCCGACAACTGTGGCGGTGCGGCCTCCGAATGCCCGGCGCACATACGTCGAGACACCTCCGGAGTCGGGGTGCCGGGCAGCCAGTGCCGCGAAGGTGCCGGCGAGCGGAACGGACAGGAAGACGAGCGCGAACCAGGCCACCAGAGACGCGGGACCGGCCGCCTTCGCGGTCAAGCCGGGGAGCGCGAGGACCCCTGTCCCCAGTACCGCTCCCACATACAAAGCGGTGCCCTGGGCGAGGTTGAGCCTTCCAGGGGGAACCGGTCCCTGTCGGTCGTCGCCGGCCTGTAGGGCCTGCGTGGTGCGCGTCATCCGTCCTCCTTGAGTGCGCTCTTCACGCTATGGCGGTCACCCGCCCGCACCACAGGGGAACTTGTAAGCATCCGGGGCTCGTGGGTATGCAAAGCCACGTATCTTTGCCCAATGGCTATGGATTTGAAAGCGTCCCTGGATGCGACCGACTGGCAGATACTGGGTGAATTGCAGGCCAACGCCCGCATCACCTTCAGTGAGCTGGGGCGACGTGTCGCCCTGACGCCACCGGCAGTCACCGAGCGGGTCAGGCGCCTGGAGCAGTGCGGGATCATCGAGGGGTACCGGACGCGGGTCAACCTGCCCGCACTAGGACTCCCGATCCTGGCCTTCGTCAACATCGTCTTCCCCGGCGGCAACTACCGGGACTACGTCCGCATCTTCAATGACCGCCCGGAGATCCTGGAGTGCCACCATGTGACCGGCAGTGACTGCTTCGTCGCCAAAGTGGCGGCCCGCTCGATGGGCCACCTGGAGGAAGTCACCGCGAGCATCACGAAGATCGGCTCCATCACGACGACGATCGTGTACTCGACCAGCGTGAGCGACCGAGTGATCACCCGCGACATGGTCGGGCCCCTCGCCCACCCTCACCTTGAGGGCGAACAGGCTTCCTAGGGCGGTGGCCGGGAGGGTTTACCGGCCTGCTCGTTGTACTGCCGACCTGCCCGGCACTCAGTTCCCCAAGGCACTCAGCCGCCCGGCCCCGTCATCATGGGCGGCCGTACCGCCGGTTCGAGCAGCGACAACTTCCGCTGCTGCGCATCCAGGCCGACGTGGATGCCGACCGGCATCGGCAGATTCGGGCCGGCATGCCCGAACTCGACGTTTCCCAGGACCGGGATGTCGCGGTCGCCGAGGACATCGAGGACTATCTCGGGGAGGGTCGGGGACCCGTGGGCCCCGAGTCCGCCGATCTCGCGCGGAACACCCACGACCATGCCGGAGATCCGATCGAGGATGCCGCGATGCCGCAGTACCTGGAGATAGCTCCACACATGCGCTGCTTGGCCGCCCATCTCGTCCCAGAACAGCACGGCGCCGTCGAACCGTTCGAGCGGCAGCGCGAAACGCGTCGCCTGCGCCAGCACGATGCGATTGAGCACCCCGCCGATCAGCCGGCCCTCGGTACGACCCGCACGCCAGCACTCCCACGACGGGCTGACGGGCAACGCGCCGATCGCCTCCGTACCGGTCAGCAGCGCCGTGTAGAGCCTCTCCAGTTCCGCTCTACGCGCTGCGGGCGCAGCCTGCCACGCCCCGCCGAGGCCGGGCGTGGCCAAGTCGGCATGGAACCCAACCAGACCCGTGCGCGCGTGGAGCACCAGATGCAGCAGCGAGATGTCGCTGTAGCCGAGGATCGGCTTGGGATCGGCGGTGATCGCGTCGACGTCGATCAGGTCGAGGTAGCCGAGCACCGTCTGGCCGCCGTCATGCGCGATGATCGCGCGCACCTCGGGATCACGCAGAAGAGCATTGAACTCCTCGGCGATCTCCGCCGGCGGGGCGGCGCTCCACCAATGGTGTCGCCCCGCTTCCAGCAGCGGTGCCCGGCGCACGCGGAATCCCATCCGCTCCAGCACGGCCACCGACCGTTCGAGGTCCGGCACGCGATCGATATCGAGCGGGCCGGACAGTGATGCGATGACGACGAGATCTCCCGGCGCCAGGGCCCGAGGCCGAAGCGGTCGAAGCGGTGCAGCGCAGATCATCGACGCAGTATCCCGACACCCGCAACAACACGCGACACATTTACCGGCTGAGTGATCACCAGAAGGCAGTCTCCGTCGATGGAGGCCAGTAAGCATCGTCGCCCGGCGGCAGTGCACCGAGGGCAGCATGGAGGAGCTCTACTGGGCGCCGACCGCGTCCGCTCAGGAGTGGTCGGCGTGGAGCACGGCAGGCCGCCCGCGTGGTGCCAGCCGGGACCCGATCAGCAGGGCGAGACCGGCGAGGTTGACCGTGAGCAGGATGATGCCTTGCTCCCCGACGAGGTACCAGGCGTGGGAGCCGGTGGTGGCCGGAGCGAGTGCGCCCTGAATCACGGCGTTCCATACGGCGTGGTAGGCGACGCAGGGCCACACGCTGCCCGAGGACAGGCGCAGGTGACAGATCATCTGGTTCTGCAACAGGATCGACAGCGCGAACAGCAGCGCGATCACGAGTGTCGAGCCGCCGCTGTCGGCCAGGTACACACCGCCGAGGATGATCGGCATGTGCCACAGTGCCCAGATGACGCCGGTGACCAGGACCGGGCGGGGCACCTCGGCCTTCACCAGCCGCGTCAGCATATAGCCGCGCCAGCCCAGTTCCTCACCGAGCGCGGACAGCAGTCCGTAGAGCCCGCCCAGCACCCACACCAGCAGGACCGCGAGCGTCACCTGCGCCGCCGGGGGACCGGGCAGGTCGATTCCGAGCAGGGCGGGGGACTCGACCAGGTTCACCAGGTGCGTCGACCAGCCGATGACGTACGTGATCACCGAGATGGCACAGGGGTACACCGCACCGAGGACGATCGCCCGTCGCGCGGAGACCGGCCGCAGCCGCCAGGCGATGTCGTGGAAGCCCTCCCGTCGCACCAGCCGGGTGACGATCGAGGCGGCGGCCGGCGCGAACATTCCCAGCAGAAGCCAGGGCATCTGCCGACCGGTGGCGATGGCGAACGCGTGCGGAATGCCGGTGAAGATGACGAGGAGTACGAAGAACGTTCTCAGCCCGCCGAGGGCGGCGCGTCGGCGCTCCTGGCCATTCCGCTCGGATTCGGGTTCGGGTTCGGGTTTGGGTTCGGGTTTGGGTTCCGGTTCGGCCGGGTGAACCGTCTGGTCGTGCATGATCCGGCGTTCCTCGTTCCTTGGGGTGCTGCCTTCGCTGTGACGTCGTCAGCCTGCTCGGTGGCCGGGGTCCGGCGCATCGCGCGCAGGTCGACAGTTCGGGCTCCGGCTTTTGGCCGAGGCTTCGACCTTTGGCGGCCAACCTCCGACCTTCGGTGGAGACGAGTCCCCGGCCTTCGGGGGAGCCGAGCACCCTGACCGGCCAGGGGGTGTCATTCGCCCCGTAGCATGCGCAACGTGATGTTGCTGAAGGCCGCCGACCGCGCCGTACCGGTCGGCGAGCAGGGTGCCGAAGCTGGTGGGGCGCCACGGGGTGGGGCGCCACGGGGTGGGGCGCCGCAGGGTGGGGCGCCGCAGGGTGGGGCCGGCCGCCTGCTCGGGATGGCTCGGCTGGGCAATCGCGTGCTCACCTCACTCGGTCTGCACGGCACGTTCCGCCGCGACTGCGCGCTGGCCGTACTGGCGGCCTGCGGCTCCTGGGGACTGTTCGCGCTGTCACTGACCGGCCCCGAGCAGCCGGGAGACATGGTCGGCCGGCATGCCGGCGCGATCACCGCGCTGCTGGTCGTGCAGGCCCTCGCACTGTGCTTCCGGCGCCGCCGTCCGGCCGCCTGCCTGTATACGGTGGTCGCGTTCCAACTGCTGGTGATGCTTCTGCTGGACCCCTGGGACGCGATCCGTACCCCGCCCCAGCTCATCGCCGCCTACACCGTCGGCAGCCTTCTTCCGCCCGGCGCCGCGGCTGTCCTGGTCGCCGCGGGTGTGCTCGCCGAGACCGCCGGATACGTCGCGGTCCACTTCCTCTTCGGCGCCGACGCGGTGGCCGGCCCCGAATTCGCCGACCGATGGGGCGCGATGCTTCCGCTCGTCGGTGAGCAAGCCGTCGCCGCCGCGCTCGTCTACGGCGTCGCGGCCATGGTCGGCGCCCAGTTCGCGGTTCAGCGGCGCTATACGGCGCTGGCCCGGCTGCGCGAGCGGGAGGCGGCGGAGAATCAGCGGTCACGGCAGGCGGAGGCCGTCGGCCGGGAACGTGCCCGGATGGCGCGCGAACTGCACGACATAGCGGCGCACCACCTGTCCGGCCTGGTGATCCAGGCCGCCGTGCTGGAGCGGATGATCGACAACGACCCCGCCGCAGCCAGACAGACCGCGACCTGGATCCGGAGCCAGGGCCGGGAGACGCTGGACGATCTGCGGCTCGTCGTCGGGGTGCTGCGTGGATCCAGGCTCGGGGACGACGGTGGGATCGGCGGGGCCGGTGGGACTGGTGGGATCGGTGGAACTGGTGGGATCGGTGAGACCGGTGCCGACGCCAGAGCTCCGGTTCCGGGACTGGCGGTGCTGGACCACCTCGTGACCACCGTCCGGGAGCTGGGCACCCCCGTCGAACTCGTGCGCGCCGGAGGTGTCCGGGAGTTGCCTCCGGTCGCCGACGTCACGTTCTACCGGGTGGCGCAGGAAGCGCTGTCCAACGTCCGTGACCACGCGCCGGGTGCTTTCACCCGGATCACTGTCGATCACCGGCCCGCCGAGACGGTCCTGTCGGTGGTCAACGACGCGGTGTCGCCGCGCCCCCGGGCGCGGCGGGAGCACAGCGGATTCGGCCTGGCCGGGATGGGGGAGCGGGCGGACCTCATCGGCGCGGTGTTCGACGCGGGACCGACCGGCTCCGGCGGCTGGAGAGTCCGGCTTGCGCTGCGGATCGGCACAGCGGATGGCAGCGGCGCGAAGGGAAAGTCGTGATCAAGGTGTTGCTGGCCGACGACCAGCTGATGGTACGGGCCGGTTTCCGTTACATCCTGGAACACGCGGACGGTATCGAGGTGGTCGGCGAGGCCACCAACGGTCCCGCCGCGGTGGACATGGCGCACCGGCTCGTACCGGACGTCGTGTGCATGGACGTGCGGATGCCCGGCGGCGATGGGATCGAGGCCACCCGCGCGATCGTCTCGGCCGGGCCGCACCCGCCGTCGGTGCTCGTGGTGACCACCTTCGACCTGGACGACTACGTGTTCGGCGCGCT
Organism: Streptomyces sp. CB02923; assembly: GCF_001905005.1. Classification (GTDB taxonomy): domain Bacteria; phylum Actinomycetota; class Actinomycetes; order Streptomycetales; family Streptomycetaceae; genus Streptomyces. The sequence goes on from NZ_LWKZ01000003.1 coordinate 259,511, forward strand.
CGAAGCCGGAGCCGGCGGCTTCCTTCTGAAGGACGCCGCCCCCGACGACCTCGTCGATGCCGTCCGACGCCTCGCCGGGGGCCAGGGTCTCCTCGACCAGGCCGTCACCCGGCGGGTCATCACCGAGTTCGCCCGCCGCCGTACGCCCGCGAGTGACGTACCGCGCCCGCCCGGCCACGCGCTCACCGGCCGCGAGACCGAGGTTCTCCGGCTCCTGGCCCGGGGACTGTCCAACGCGGAGATCGCCGACGAGATGGTGGTCGAAACCAGCACGGTGAAATCCCACCTCGGACGTGCCATGAACAAGATCGGCGTCCGGGACCGCGTGCAGGCCGTCATCTGGGCCTATCAGCACGGCATGGTCCCGTAGGGTCCCGTAGCTAACCGGCTCCCGCTCTCACCCAGAGGAATGGCCGCATGGGCGGCTACGTGTACGGGACCTTCGTCATGAAGGGCGCGGGGGCGTGGCGGCGCGGCGCCTACGGCGTGCCGGTCAGCCCGCCCATCAGGTCGAACATCTGGGGTGGGGTCAGCGGGGCGGCGGGAAGCGGACCTCGGGCCGCTTCCGCGCGGAGCCCGTCCAGCAGGAAGGCCACGTGGCGGCGCCAGGCGTCGGGCGCCGCGTCCGTGGTGGCGCGAGCCAGCAGCGCGTGGGTGCCGAAGACGAGCAGAAGGTCCTCGGCGGTGAAGTCGGGGCGGAGCGTTCCGGCCCGGCAGGCGCGTTCGACGATGCGTGTGGTGGCGTCCAGTGTCCGGTCGCAGACGGCCATCAGTTGCTCGGCACGCGGGTAGCGGCCGCTGACGACGTCGGCGACCGCGGGGTCGGTGCTCTGCAGTTCGCAGACCTTCTCGACGTAGAACGCGAATCCGTCCCAGGCGTCCTCGAAGGACAGTGCGTGCTCGGCGACCTTGCCCAGACGGCCCGAGGCCAGGTCGGTCACCACCTCGTCGATGAGCGCCTCGCGGGAGCCGAAGAGGTTGTAGAGCGTGCCGTGGCTCACGCCGGCCCGGCGCGCGATCTCCTTCAGAGGCACGTCGAGGCCGCGCTCCTGGAAGAGCTCCGCGGCGGCCGCCCGCAGCTTCTCCGCATTCCTTTGCGCGTCGGCCCGCATCCGGTGGTTCCTCCTGGGGTCTGGGGTTTGGGGGTTGGTGTCTGGCGTTTGGCGTTGGCGTTTGGCTTCTGGCCCCCGGGGCCTGAGGCCTGGAGCCCGGCATTGAGGCGTCCATGGTCCCACCCGTAGGTGCATCGTCCGGTCACCGGACGGGTGGTGGTGCCGCGACCTCCGGTCCAGCACCTAACTTGACCCCAAGGTCAAGTTAGGTGCTATCGTTCGGGCATAAGTTGACCGGGCGGTCAAGAAATTCACCGTAGCAAGGAGCAGACCATGTCCAAAGTGATCGCCGTCTTCGGTGCCGGCACCGGCCTGGGGGCGTCCGTGGCCCGCCGCTTCGGGCGCGAGGGCTTCCGTGTGGCCCTGGTGGCCCGCCGCAAGGCCCCGCTGGACGCACTCGCCGAAGAACTCGCCGGTGAAGGCGTCGAGGCGGTCGCCTTCACCGCCGATCTCTCCCGGCCCGCCGAGGTACCCGCCCTCGTCGGCGCGATCCGTGACCGCTTCGGCCGGATCGACGTGGCGGCATACGGGCCGATCAGCGGCGACCAGGGCTTCACCCCGGCCGCCGAACTGGACGCGGCCACGCTGCAGGGCCTGGTCCCGCTGCTGCTGCTCACCCCGGTCGAGGTGGTCCGGGCCCTGCTGCCGGAGTGGACCGAGCGCGGCGACGGCGCCTTCCTGCTGGCCCAGGGCTACTCGGCGGCGCGGCCGATGCCCCACCTCAGCGGCCTGGGGCCGGTCATGGCCGCCACCCGCAACTACCTGTACTCCCTCAACGCCGAACTGGCAGACAAGGGCATCTACGCCGGTGCCCTGACCGTCGCGGCCCTGATCGCCCGCAGCGAGGTCACCGCCAAGGCCCAGGCCGCCTTCGAGGCTGCCGACGGGCCGAGCCACCCGGTCGTCGACCCCGACGACCTCGCCGAGCACTACTGGAACATGTACACCGAACGGGACCGCGTCGAGCAATTCCACCCCGAGTCGCTGCCTCCGCAAGCTGCGGCGTAGCTCCGCTGCTCATTCGCTGCTCATTCGCGTCATGCACCGTGGTTCTCGTCAGTCACCGGATTGACAGCGATTGACAGCAACAGCGAGCGAGAGCAAGAGGCACAGGTACCTGCCATGGCACTTGAGATTCCTGACTTCGAGTACACCCGGCTGCCGGGCACGAATGACGTACAGCTGAACGTCGCGGTGGGTGGCAGCGGCAGCCCGGTCGTACTGCTGCACGGCTTTCCCGAGACCCACCTGATGTGGCGGCACGTCGCCCGGAAGCTGGCCACCGGTCACACGGTGATCGTCCCTGACCTGCGTGGCTACGGTGCGAGCGACAAACCGCAGGCCACCGACGAGGACGTCTACTCCAAGCGGACCATGGCCGCCGACATCGTCTCGGTCGCCGCACAACTGGGCCACGAGCAGTTCGCCCTGGTCGGCCACGACCGTGGCGCCCTCGTCGCCTTCCGGGCGGGCCTGGACCACCCGGAGAACATCACGCACCTGGGCATCCTGGACGTCGTGCCGACGCTGGACATGTGGAACGTGCTGCGGGGCCGCTCCGCGGCGGTCGGCTACCACCTGTTCCTCATGGCGCAGCCCGCCGGCCTGCCGGAGACGATGATCTCCAACAGCGCGGATGCGTTCTTCGGCTCGTTCCTCGACGCCTGGGCCAAGGACCCGGCGGCGATTCCGGACGATGTGCGCGCCGAGTACCTGCGGGCGAGCAGTGGTGCGGTGGACTCGATCGTCGCCGACTACCGTGCTTCGGCCGGCATCGACGTGGCCCAGGACCAGGCGGACTTCGACGCCGGCTCGCAGTTCGCGATGCCCGTCACCGTGATGCAGCAGGACTGGGGCTCGCAGCTCGGCTACGACGCCTCGCAGGTGTGGCGGGCTTGGGCACCTGACCTGGATCACCGTCTCACCCAGGCGGGTCACTTCATGGCGGAGGAGGCTCCCGACGAGGTCGCGGCGGCCATCCGTGACCTGCTGGCCCGCTGACACCGCCGAGCTACGGCGCCGCTCGCGTACGGCGCCGCTCGCGTACGGCGGCGCTCGCGTACGGCGCCGTGTGCGACGGCTCGGCTGCTGCGACCTGGTACGAGGCAGCCGCCGCCCGGCTTCGCCGCTGAGCACGCGACGACCTAGTGTGTGATCCGGAAGGGAAGAACAGCATGCGGATCGCTGTGCTCGGCGCCGTACAGGCATGGCACGACAACGGCCGTCCGATCCACCTCGGCGGACCGCGCCACCGGGAGGTTCTGGGGCGCCTCGTCGCCGCCCAGGGCCGCATGGTCACCACCGACACCCTGGTCGACGACCTGTGGGCCGACCCGCCGGCCGGCGCCGTGGGCGCACTGCGTACCTTCGTCGCCGCGCTACGCCGGGCCATCGAACCGGACCGGCCACCGCGCACACCGGCACGGGTGCTGGTCACCCAGGGGACCGGGTACCTGCTGCGGCTGCCGCGTGAAGCCGTGGACGTCCACCGCTTCCGGGACGCCCTGGCCGCAGCCCGCCGCTCTCCCGACAAGGCGGCGGGCCTCGGCGAGACGCTCGCCTTGTGGGACGGTCCGGCCTACGCCGACCTTCCCGACTCTCCGTGGGTCCGGCAGCAACGCCTTCAGCTGGAGGAACTGCGGCTGCAGAGCGTGGAGCTGAGGGCGGAGGCCCTGCTCACGTCCGGGGAAAGCACCGGCCTGGTCGCCGAACTGGGCGGACACGTCGCCGAGCACCCCTGGCGCGAGCCGGCCTGGGGTCTGCTGGCACGGGCGCTCCACCGCGACGGGCGCCAGGCCGAGGCCCTGGACACCCTGCGCAGGGCTCGCACGATGCTCGTGGAACAGCTGGGACTGGACCCCAGCCCGCAGATGCAGCGCCTGGAGACCGACATCCTCAACAGATCGCCCGACCTGGAACCGCCCGGAGAGCAGGCCCCGAGCAGTCCGAACGCCAAGCGGACCAGGCTGGGCCCACGTACGACCGTGGAAGTGGCCCGCACCCTCGCACTGGCCGGCGGCGACGCGCTCGTCGTCTCACGCCGCGACCGGCTGGCCGCCATCGCTGCCGCCGAACGTACGGGAGACGTCACGCTGACCGCGCGCGTCATCAGCGCCTACGACGTTCCCGCGATCTGGAGCCGCGCCGACGACCCCGCCCAGTCGCGTGCCGTCGTCGCCGCGGCCGAACGCACCCTGCTCCAAGTCGGCCCCGACGGTCCCGCCGACCTGCGCGCCCGGCTCCTCGCCACCATCGCCAACGAGAGCCGCAGCGCCGACGCCACCGGCACCGCCCTCGAAAACGCACACACGGCCGCACGCGCCGCCGAGGCCTTGGCACGAGACCTGAAGGACCCCGCCCTGCTCGCCTTCGCGCTCAACGGCGTGTTCCTGCAGTCCTTCACGCGTCCGGGCCTTGCCGCGCAGCGCGACGCGATCGGCGCCGAAATCCTCACACTGTCCAGCCATCAGGCGCTGCCGGCGTTCGAAATCCTGGGCCACCTCGTACGCCTGCAGGCCGCATCGGCGTTCGGTGACCTCACGACGGCCACCGAGCACGCCGAGGCAGCGGAGACGCTCGCCACCACCCACGAATCCCCGCTCGTCCCCGTCCTCACCGCATGGTTCCGGGCCCGCGTCACCGCTGCCCGCAGCGCCGAACCCGGCGGCCCGACCGCCGCAATGGCCGCTGCCGCCTACCGCGCCGCCGACAACGACCTGGCCGCAGCCGGTATGCCGGGGCTCCACCGCGGCCTGCTCCCGCTCGCCCTGCTCGGCCTCCGACTGCTGCACCACCGTCCCGCGCCCACCGACCCCACCCTCGACTGGGGGCCGTACCTGCCCTGGGCGGCGCCGCTGATCCTGCTGGCACAGGACCAGGCCGAGGAAGCGCGCGACGCCCTCTCCGCAGCACCCGAACCGCCCGGCGACCATATGCAGGAAGCACTCTGGTCCCTCACCGCGCACGCCGCAGCCATCCTGAACCAACCCGAGACCGCAACCCGCGCAGCAACGGCCCTGCGCACCGCGCAAACCGAACACGCGGGCGCAGCCAGCGGCATGCTCACCCTCGGGCCGGTGGAGCACTATCTCACCGAGGCCGAGGCTTGCACCCGACAACGCCACTCCTGACGTTGTGTCATGCATGTCGGCCTGCTGCTCATACTCCGTGGAGTGCTCGTTCTCGACTCATTGCGTATCTCCGGGGCTGGGGCTACGGCTGCCTTGACTGCGTTCCCCGGTGGGCATACGGAGAGGTCCCCTCCCGCGTACGGAGCCCGGGTGGTGCGTGGTCAGGGCCGTGCGGCCCCGTGGCTGATACCACGGGGCCGCACGGTGGTGGGGACACGAGGCCCCCTCCTCTTCTTCCTGCTCAGAAGCCGGTCCCAGGGCCGTCAGCGTCCGGTTCCAAGGCCACGCTGTACAGCGGGCGGTCCTCAATCCCCAGGGCGAGCATCAGCTCGTTGGTCGGAACCTTGTACCTGCGTCCGACGCGGAGGACGGGGCAGGGGAACTCGTCCTCGCGGATCAGCCGGTACGCGGTCGTCGAGGCGATCCCGAGCGCTCGGGCCGCCGTCCGCAGGTCCACTGCGACGGGCAGGTCGAACATCTCGGTGAAACTGAGTCGGCCATCTACCAGGTTCCTCATGCTCGCCTCCCCGCAGGGCGGACCGGCCGGGTGCCCACGCGGCGCCCGGACCGTCGCTTCTTGCAGGGACCGTGACGCGTCGAGCGGTCCCCCGCCCTGTGGTCGGTGTCGGGGACGGCTCCCCTGCGCAGATGCTCCGGGCGCACCCGGAAGCGCAGCGGGGCGTGCAGCCCGTCCGGGCCGTCCGGACGGTCGACCCGTACGTCCAAGCCCTTCTCGGCGGAAGCGTCCGCCTCCCCGTCGGACGTGGTGAGCGCGCGGTCCTGGGTGATGCGCTCGACCTGGGTGGAGGGGCGCTCCCGCAGGCCGTCGCGGGCGAAGCGCCACGCCCTGGTGCGCGCCGCGTGGATCAGGGAGGAGTCGGAGAGGCGGCTCGCGGCGTCCGGGGCTGCCAGCTCCTCCAGCAGGGCCAGGACCATCTCGGCCTCCACGTCCGACCGATCGGCACGCAGGCGTGTGCTGACGCGGTGGACCGTCCCGGTCAGCCTGGGCAGGGCCAGCCAGATCATCAGGAGCTTCCCGGTGCCGTGTGGAGTGACGTCGCTCAGCGCGGTGCGGATCACCTCCTTCCAGACCGCGGTGGCGAACTGCGGGTCGGAGCCCGGCCCGTACAAGGTCTCGTGCGTCTCGGCGGCGGTCAGCCGGACCGGCTCCCGCCCCTCGGTATCCGTAGGAACGAGCACAAGGACCGCGTCGCCGATCCGGGGTTCGTCGAAGTGCCGCCTCACCGAGGCGAACATACTGCTGGATGGTGGATACATCGTGAAATATCCTCTCTCTGAACTGAGGGTGCCGAAGGTGCCGGAGGTGTCGAGGTGCTGGACGGGCTGGAGTACTGCGGGGTGGTCACATCACCCCAGATATGGATGGAACGGGAAGTAGCCCCAGGTGCCCCAATTTGATGCGTACGTATGCGTACGTATGCGGTGTTGGTCTTGTTGACCGGTAATTGCTGCCTTCGACCGCGAGCGTGTGACAGGTGCGGAAAGGCCGCGGGCTCGCCGGTCGGAGGAGTTCGGAGGGGTGGGGCCGAGAGGAATGGGGCTGGGAGGGGTGGGTGCCCGCCCGGGACGGGCACCCACGAGCTGTCGAGCTCAGGCGGTCTCGGAGGACGAGGCGTCCGGCGCCTCGGTGGGCGGTGTCGCCGGCGTGGTGCCCACGGTCCGGCCGACTGCCCGGCGGCGGCGACTCGGCGGCCAGTCGGGCGACTGGCGCAGACGGCTCGCCCGACGGTTTCGCTGACGGTTGTTCATAGGCGCTGCGATTCCTTCCTGATGGGTCGACGGGTGACCAAGCTGCCGTCTCGCGCTTCTGCGAGCGGCTGGTGCCATCGTGCCCGGGGACGGGAGGAGGCCGCGGAGCGGAAACTGAGGGAAAACTGAGCCCTGGGGGCGTGAAGGAGCAAGCGCGTGTGAAGCGGCACACCGCAGCGCACGGATGAAGGGGCACCGTCGAAGGGGCCGGACCACTGCTTTCGGCGCGGAGAAGGGAAGGGCGATGGAGGGGCACGTGCTGGGCCCGGTCAGAGCCGAAGGGGACGGCGGCGGAGAGGTCTTCGGAGGTTCGAAGGCGGGCGCACTGTTCGCACTTCTGGTGACATCACCCGGCTGCCGGTGCACCAGGAAAGAGATCGCCGAAGTCCTCTGGGAGAGCGACGAGAAGGTCGACGGGCGGGTGAACCGTGCCGTCTCCGACCTGCGGAAGCAACTGGGCCAGGAGGTCGTGCCCCACGGCGGCAAGTCCGGTTACTGCACGCTTCGCGTGCCGGAGGGCGCCGTCGACCTGCTCCGCTTCCGGGACCGGGTGGCGAGAGCCGCAGGGCTGAACCCTCCGGAGCAGTTCGAACAACTCGATGCGGCCCTGGAGGAGTGGGACGGCGGCGAACCCCTGCGCGGGCTGACCGAGCGCGGCTTCCAACTGCGCCGGGAGGGGTTGCGGGCCGAGCTGATGGCCGCCGTGTACGCCCGGATGGAAGCCGCCTGGAGGTCCAGGGAGGAGAAATGGCTCCGGGAGGAGACGGGAAAATGGTTCGAGCGCGCACCGGAACTGTCCCAGGTCTTCCGGTACTACCTGCTCGCCCACGACGACCTGCCGGAGCACCGACGTGAACAGCTCATCAAGGTGTGGTCGGAGCGCAACGGTGATCCGGACGCCAACTTGCAGAGTGCCATCGACCTGGTCAGGGGAGTCGCCCGCCGGCCAGGCGGGACGCTCCTGCCGCCCGTACCCAAGCAGTTGCCCGGCAGCAGCCGCAGGCCGGTCGGGCAGGACGAACTGATCTGCAACCTCGTCGAGGCCGTGTGCGAGGAACAGGACGCCGGCAACCTGGCGCTGGTCCTCATCAGCGGCATGGCGGGTGTCGGCAAGAGCACGGTGGCCCACCACCTCGCCCGTCGGCTGCGGGAGCGGTTCCCCGACGGGGTGCTCTACGCCGGACTGAACGGGTTCGCCCACGAAGACGTGCGGCCCGCCGAACCGGACGAGGTCCTGGGCGGTTTCCTGGCCGCGCTGCCGCCCTACACCACGGTGACCGGGCCGGAGAGCAAGAGCAATGCGCTGCGGTCGGCACTGGCCCACCGCTCGGCACTCATCGTCCTCGACGACGCGCTCAACGCCCAGCAGGTGCTGCCGCTGCTCCCCGGAGACGGCACCTGTGCCGTGATCATCACCAGCCGCAACGACCTCTTGCGCCTTCAGTCCGAGAGAAAGGTGCTGTTTCGCAAAATGGAACCGCTGCAAGAAGCGGACGCGCTGGAGGTGCTTCAGGAGAAGGTGTCGGCCAAGGACCGGGCGATCCACGCCCAGGCCTTCAGCGATCTGGTCCGCCACTGCGGCCGACTGCCGCTGGCCCTCACCGTGGTGGCCCGGCTCCTGGACAGCGGTGTGCGCCCGCTGCGCACGATCCGCGCCCTGGCGCGGGAGATGGAGGAGGAGCGGGCGAGGCTGGAGACCTTGCACCTGCCAGAGCATGAACTGTCGGTCGGTGCCGCGCTGAACTGCTCCGTACGCGTGCTCGGTGAAGAAGCCCGGCTGCTGTTGTGGCAGCTCGCCGTCCACCCTGGACCCAGCGCTTCCTGGGAGGCGGTGATGGACCTCGGGAGGGTGGCGGGCGAAGGCGCGCGCACCGAACGGGCCTTGGCGGAGCTGGTGACGGCGAACCTGGTGGAACACCGGGGCGACCGTTACGTGCTGCACGACCTCGTGCGGGTCTTCGCCCGCCGGTGCGTACGGCCGGAACCGGGCGAGGAGGTGACTGACATCGAGCGGGCGACCGTACGGCAGGTGATGGAACATCAACTGCACAACGTCCGCGCCTGCGACCGGGTGCTCGACCACGAGCGCGCCCTGCCCATCGGCGAGCCGGACATGGTCACGGTCACGGACCCCGCGGATCCGGCGCAGGCGACTGCGTTCCTGGACGCGGAGTACGCCACTGTGCAGCGATGCATCCGATTAGCCATCGACCAGGGCATCGAACGGTACGCATGGCTGCTTCCCATGGCCCTGGGCACCTATCAGTGGCACCGTCGCCTCCTCGACGACGCCGAGAAGAACCTCCGGCACGCCGCCGACGCGGCGGAATCCGCCGCCGCCCCGGCCGATTGCGCCATGGTTCACCGAATGCTGGCAGGGACGCAGTGGCGGTCCGGCAAGTACGACTCGGCCGTGGGCTACCTGCGCCGGGCCGTCCGGCTCAGCGAGGAGGACCACAGCGAGGAAGGCCGGCTGAGTCTGGCCCGGTCGCTGCACCGGCTCGGGCTCACCCTGCGCAAGCAGGGCGACCGGGCGGGGGCGGAGGAAGCACTGTGCCAGGCACTGGAGTTGTGCCGGGAGGTGTTCGACACGGTGGGGGAGGCTGCCGCCCTGAACGCTCTCGGTGCGCTCCACCTCGACCGGGGCGACCACGAGCGGGCGCTCCGTCGGTGTGCCGACGCCCTTCGCGCGGTGGAGCGCACAACGGAGCGCAGTGGCCTGGCCGACGTGCTGTTCACCCTGGCCAAGGTGCACCTGGCCCGCTCCGAGCGGGACGAGGCCGTCACCCTGTACCGGCAGGCCTGCGACATCTACCGCGAACAAGACAACTGGCCCAACGAGGACAAGGCGCGGCTGCTCTTCGCGGACGTCCTGGTGTCCGCCGGTGAATCCGAGGATGCGGTAAGGGAGTTGGAGAGAGTCATCGTGCTGCGCGAGCTGATGGGCGGCGAAGGCGTACGTGAGGTCCGGGAGCGACTGGAAGGGCTGAGATAACCCGCCCGGCCGGCGATTGCCGGACCACCGTCACAGCCGGGGCGGATACGTGCGGTAGTACTCGGTCGGGTCGGGACGCAGCCGCTTCGGCGGCCGCCGCGAGCCCAGCCGGGGCAGGTACGGGCGGAGCTGGTCGAACACCTCGCGGACATCTGCAGGGCGCTCCTTCGCCTCTCGTCGGACCATTGACAGTGCGAGGGAGGCGAACTCCGGGGGGAGCGCGGCGAGCTTTTCGTCAGGCAGCACCGGGCCACCCGGTTCCGCCAATTCCTCCAGGCCGCCGTAGGGCAGCCGCATGACGGTCATTTCCAGCAGCATGCAGCCGAGGCCGAAGATGTCCGCCCGTTGTGTCAGACCCGAAGGGCACGCGTCGGACTGTTCGGGGGAGGCCCAGCCGCGCGTACCCCGGCTGTCGGACGTCCCCTCCCCGACCGTGATCGCTAGGCCCATGTCAATGAGGCGGAGACGGCCGTCCGGCTGCACGATGACGTTCTCGGGCTTGAGGTCGCAGTGCACCAGTTTCTGGTCGTGTACGTCCCGCAGGATTTCGCACAGTTGGCCGATGATGGACGCGATGACCTCAGGACGTCTGACGGGCAGGGCGTCCGACAGGACGTCATGCAGTTGGCGTCCCTCGATGAATTCCATGACCAGGCACCGGCGTCCTTGATGCGTTCCGGTTGCAATTATTTCGGGAATTGCCTGAACTCCCGTCAGTTTCCTCATCCGAGAACCCTCTTCGAGAAGCTCTTCTCCAGCCTCGGAAAAGATGCTTCTTGGGCCGAGATTCCGGGCCTTCTGGAGCTTCAGCGCCACTCTCTCCCCGCTCCTGCGGTCACGGCCCAGGAAAAGGTCACCCTGACCCCCGTCACCGACCATGTCCAGCACTTCGTAGCTCTTGTTCACATCGCCGATCTCTTCGATCTCCCTCATGGCCACCCTTCTTCCCTCCGTACAGAAATGGACAGAAATGGAGCAGGAAATGTCACAGTCATGGCTGCCCCCCGACGGGGCGACCCGCACCTCCGGAGTCATCACGGTATCCGCCGGGATGTTCAAGGGAGGAGAATTCCGGTGCCCCGCCGCCGACGCCCTCAAGGCCCGCGGCTACCACACCGCCGACCCCGTACCGCGCCGCCGCGAGCGGTTGGAGCATTTCGCGCTCGGCCCTTTCATGGCCGCCTGCGACGCCCGCTCCCGGCCCTCCGGCAGCCCGCTCCGGACACGTACCGCACCCCCGCACGACGGTCTGAGGACCTGGTCGGACCACGGCGTGAAGGCGTACGAAGCGGCCTTCCCCGCCGACCCGGAACGCCCCCTGAGCGAGGTCCCCGAGCCGTGGACGTACCGCTACCGGCCGTCCGGCCCCGACCCGCGGAACGCCCAGGAGTACCGCTTCACCGTGTGGGGCCGCTGCCTGGCCTCCGCCGACGGTGCCTACCGTGAACTCCGTCTGCCCGTGCACCGCCTGAACCGGGACGTGCCGCCCGACGGGTTCACCGCCGCCGTCGCCCTGGTGCTGGCCGAGGGCACCCCCGGGCCGCCGCCCGAGCACGTACGGATCGTGGAGTTCGCGCTGCTCGACGGCCGTACGCGAGAGCTCTTCGCCGGCAGTCGGGAGCAGGCGCTCGCCCGGTACCGCGAGCACGGCCCCGACGCCCTGGCCCGCGTGCTGGACGGACGGGAGTACCGCCCCGGTTCCGCCTGCTGCGGATGCCCCTACCTGTCGGTCTGCCCGGCCCTGCGTGCGGCGCCGGGACTGCTGGGCATCGAGGCGCCGGACCGGCCCCGGCGCACCTGGTCGGTGACCAACGGACGCAACTACCGGGCCTGCCCGGCCCGCGACCACATGCGCCGGCTGCACCTGCCCGCTGCGGACTCCGTCGAGCGCGAGGTGACGGCCGAGCGCGGCCGGGCCCTGCACGCCTACCTCGCCGACCGGCACGCCCACGGATCGCCACGACCGTGCACGGTCGAGATCCCCGAGGACTGGGTGCCGGACGGATTCGATCTGCCCGACCACGAACGCACGCTCGGCGCCCTCCTGTTGCGGCGGCACGCCGCGGTCTGCCCGCTGCGGTGCGTCGGGGACGGGACGGATGTGCGGACCGAACCCAGGGTGGTGCGGCACGACACCGCCGCCGACGTCGTGGTGATCGCCGCACCCGACCTGCTCTACCGGGACGCCGGCTCATGGGTGTGGCGTGAGACCAAGACCTCTGCCACCGACCGGCGGTCCCACCGCTCCCTGCTGGAGATCTACCCCCAACTTGCCCTGGCGGTCGTGCTGATCTCCCGCGGTGACCTGGGCGGCGCTCCGTCCCGTGCCCGGGTCGAGCTGGAGGTGCTGCGCCCCGGCGGTGCCGACCTGGAGATCATCGACCCTTTCGCCTCAGCCAACCGGACCGCGGCGGAGGGGGTTCTGCGGGCGATGGTGGCCGACTGGCACGGGGACGACCACTACGCGGCCGTACCCGGACGCTCATGCGAGCGGTGCGAAGTGGCCCGCTGGTGCTCGGCGTCGCCCGCCACCGAGGCCGCGGCATGAGGGCGGGGGCGGCCCGCCGGGCCGGCCGGCCGGACACCGGGGAGACGCCCGAGGACGTGGGCAGCGAACTCTTCCGCGAGCTCGCCCGCATGGTGGCGGCCCTCGCCGAGGTCCAGGGGCTCCGCTCGTTCGCCCTGCCCTATCCCGGCCTCGCCCAGCGTGCGCTGGACCGCACGGTGATGCACTGCCTCGACGTCGGGGAGACACCGCCGAGGAGCCTTCCGGAGCTGTGGGAGTGGTGCCGGACCAAGCCGGCCGGCGATCCGCTCTTCGCGGTTCCCGGCTCCCTGGTCACCCCGGGCACGACGCTGGTGCACCCGATCGGCCGGATGCCGACCAGGTCGTGCCTCGAAGTCGCCTCCCACGGTCCGGACGGGGGCGTGGCGGCGCATGCCCGCGCGCTTCTGGGCGACCTGGAAGCGCGGTGCGGAGCGGGTGAGCGCTACCGGCAGTGCCGGAGGTTCCTGGCCCGCCACCCGGTGGTCCAGCAGCGGGACCGCTTCGGGCTCGGCTGGAGCAAGACCATCTGGAACCGGGTCAAGGACCTCTACGGGCCGCTGCCCGAATCCCTGCTCGTCGACGGCGTCTTCCTGCGCTGCCCCTCGTGCGGGCTCCCCGCGTTGCCCCGGGGCGGGACCGTGCCGGTACCCGGGCCGTCCGCCACCGATGCCGATATCTGGTGCGAGGGTGAGGAATGCCCGCGTGCCGCCCCTCCGGAACTGATCCGCGATCCGGACCAGGCGTGGATCCTGCGGCGTTCGCTGCGGGCGTTCCTCGTACTGCCGTACCGGACCGAAGAGGCCGCCCGGGACGCACTGGGCCGCGCCGGGATCGACCACGAGGCCCTGTCGGGGCCTCTGTCCGCCTACCGGCTGAGGGACACCGGCCCCGCAATCGTGGACATCCAGGTGTACGACCGCCTGCAGCCGGCCCTCCTTGCCGCACATCTCACCGACAGCGCCCACCTCGCGGACCGCACCTTCGTCGTGGTCCCTGACGCGCTCGCCGGGCGGGACGGCTACCGGGAGGCCTTCGCCGAAGCCCTTCCCGCGCTCCTGCGGGACCGGCTGGTGCTCACCACACCCGTGGACCTCGTGCCCGACCTGGGGCGGGCCCGGAGAGAGGAGAAGGACGATGCGTAGCATCACCTCACCCCTGACCGACGTGCTCAGCGCACTCAAGGCGTTCCTGGGGCCGTCCGTCCCTCAGCCCGCCCTGGAATCCCTCTGCCAGGTGGAACTCGGCCTCTACCTTCAGCAGAAGCTGATGCCGGGCAGCCCCGCGGGCAGCGCCTGGGTGCTGTTCAGCGGATACGGGTTCGCCGAGGCGTACGGAACGCCGCTGCCACCGAACGCCGCGCAGACGCTGCGCGTCGCCCGGTACTCGCTGTGGACCCTGCGCAGGAGCCGTGCTTGGGAAGAGGCACTGGAGAGTTACCAGCTGTTCGACCCCAGGGTGCGCGGATACGACGTACCGGATAACGAGTCGCCCGCCATCCGCCGCGAACTCTCCGTCGCCGGCGACCGCTTCCCCGTCTACGAGCAACTGCTGCGTGCCGCGCCGCCGCTGGCGGGCAAACGCATGCCGGTCGCGGGCCAGGGCCCGCACGCCTTCCCCGTCAGCCGCACCATGGCCGTCGTCGACCTGCCGCCCGTCCCCCACACCCCCCTCGACACCCACGACATGGACCTGGAACCGGTCGGCGGCGGAGAGCCCCTGGCCTTCACCAGGAAGAGCCTGGAGCGCACCGCGGCGGAGATGGACGCCACGCACGCCCGCACCGGCGAGGGAAGGCCGCCGCGCTGGCTGGAGCGGCTGCGGGCCTTCGACCTGTCCACCAAGCAGAACGGTACGTTCCGCAAGGCCGGCAAGGACGAGGACTTCACGTTCACGGTCGACGGGATCCAGCACCTGCTCGGCATCGTCGGCGCGGGCAAGAGCACACTGCGCGACATCATCGCCGTCCATCTCGCCAAGCTCGGCAAGCGCACCACCATCGTGGTCACCGACGTCGCGGAGGTGCTGAAGCTCGTCCGGCTCTACAACCTCTACACCGACGACGCCGCCGCGCCCGTGCTCGGCTCCTCCGGCCGGGAGCGGCACGCTCAGCGGCTGCACCGCCGCCTGGCGGGCCGGGGCGAGCACCGGCTGCTCGCCCACGACGACCCTGCCTTCGCCTACCTCGGGACCTCCTGCGTGCTCAACGTCAAGCGGCAGGGTGCCACTTCGTCCACCGAGCCGCTTGCCTTCGGCGAGGCGCCCTGCTCCCGGCTCCGGCCACCGTCGGACCCCCGGCGCTACAAGGGCGGCGGACGAGCCTCCGAATGGCAGAAGAGGTCGACGGCCTGCCCGTACTGGTCCGCCTGCCCCCGGCACCACGGGGCCCGCGCCCTGGTCGGCGCCCTGATCTGGGTCGCCACGCCGGCCGGACTGATCGACGCCGCGCCGCCCCGCCCCCAGAACGGCGAGCGCATCCGCTACCTCGAACTCGCCTGCCGCCGCAGCGACCTCGTGATCGTCGACGAGGCGGACCGCGTGCAGATGCAGCTCGACCAGACCTTCGCACCCGCCGTCGTCCTCGCCAGCGACGAGGACAAGGGCCTCATCGACCAGCTGAGCCGGCACAAGATCCGTGAACTCGCGGCGAGCGGACGCACCCAGCTCTCCGAACGGGACGTGGAGACCTTCGCCGCCGCCCTCAACACCGCCGGATCGGCCACCGACCGGCTGTACGCGATGCTCGTCGCCGGATACGAGCTGCGCGACTGGGTGCGGACGGGCTACTTCAGCGCCTGGACGCTCCAGCTCGGACTGCTCGACGAACGCTACGAACTCCCCGACGGCAGCGGACCGGAACACCGGAACCACGCCCCCAGGCAGGCCCTCGGCAAGCTTTTCGACGCCTTCCGCGACAACCCCTTCGGCGACCGCCGCCGCAGGACGGAGGAGGACTTCAGCCGGCTCACCGCCGTCCTCAACGAACTGCTCCACACCGGCAACCCGGAGAACACCCGGCGCCATCTGGCCGAGGTCATGGACGAGGTCTTCCACATCGACCCGCAGTACATGGCCGCCCGAAAACAGGAGTACAAGGAGACGTACGAAGAGTGGCAGCGCGAGGAGGAGGAACGGCACAACAAGCGCGGGCGCCGCCGGAAGCCCAAGCCACCGCCCC
This sequence comes from Streptomyces sp. CB02923, assembly GCF_001905005.1. Lineage (GTDB taxonomy): Bacteria > Actinomycetota > Actinomycetes > Streptomycetales > Streptomycetaceae > Streptomyces. Next base: position 275,241 of record NZ_LWKZ01000003.1, read on the forward strand.
AGACCCCCGAGCAGTGGCGGCACAAGCTCGCCGAACGCTTCGAGTTCACGCTGCTGCTCAGCGCCCTGGAACCCCGGCTCGCCATGATCAACGCCATGTGGCCCCGCGTCGAGGCCGCCCTCAGCCTGGGCTACAACACGATGTACCGAAGGCCGCTCGACTACGGCCCGATGGTGCCCGAGGCCCCGATGGGCAACGTACTCGGCTTCCAGTTCCGGGTCCCGGGCGAGGACGAGGGCGGCGTCCGAAGCGGCGAGCTGACCTTCTTCCGCTGCAGCGGCGTCGGACGTGAGCTGCTGCGCGCCATGCCCCACCTCGCCTCCGTCGACGGCAGGCCCGGCGCCCATCTGCTGCTCATGTCCGGCAGCAGCTGGGCGGGCGCGTCCAGCCGCTACCACGTCTGCGTCCCGGTCGGTGTGATCATCGAACCTCCGGCCGCGGTGACCGAACGTATCGCGGACGAGAGCCTGATGCGCTTCGAGTTCATCGACGACGGCGACGAGAAGCTGCGCCTGTCGGGAACCCACCCGGACGACCGCCCCGAGAAGCTGCGCCGCATCGCCACCCACCTCGGCGCGGGGGAGTACGACGCCCCCGAAGGCGGCCCACTGCAGCGCGAGTTCCTCTCCCTTCCCTCGGGACGCGACCAGATCCTCCTGCTGGTCGGCAGCTACGCCGAGGCGCGCATAGTGGCCGACACCCTGCACAACCTCAACTCCCGCTGGCGCGACAGCGTGCTGTGCCTGGTCTCGGACGACGAGGAAATCGACCCGGAGGACGAGGCGCCGTCCGCCTACCGCGCCCGGTCACTGCGCCGGGGCGACGTCGAGCACCTCAAGGACCTGGAGGCGGACATTCTCGTGGCGCCCCTGCTGGCCGTGGAGCGGGGCCACAACATCCTCAACGACTACGACGAGGCGGCCATCGGCACGGTCTACTTCCTGGCACGGCCCAATCCGCACCCCGAAGACCTGTCCCTGGCCGTACACGCCGTCAACGACTGGATCGTCCGCGCCATCACCGGCGGTGACTTCGACACCTGGGTACGGGGACAGGCCACCGTCGAGGAAGGTGCCGACGAGGTCCGCCGCCTCGCCCGATCGCGCTGGTACCAGGTGCTCGCCCGCTCGATGGCGTGGAGCCGCCTCGACGACGAGGTACGGGAGCAGGTCACCTGGGACATGCTGGTCCTGATGTGGCAGGTGATCGGACGGCTGGTGCGCGGCGGCGTACCGGCCCGGGTGGTCTTCGTCGACGCCGCCTTCGCCCCGAACCTCGGGGCCGTACCACCGCGAACCGACACCCCCGAGTCCAGCCTGCTGCACAGCGTGCTCGCCGTCCTGGACCCGTACTTCGACGGCGGCACGAAGAGCGCAGAGGAGCAGTTCATCGCCCGCGCCCTGTACGAACCGCTCCGGCGCATGCTCACCCGTCTGCTCGCCCCTGCTCCCGCCCCGGCCCACCCGTAAGCGCCGAATCCCGGCTTTCAGGAGGCAATTTCGTGTATCGCACCATTCGTGTCGCGGCTTACGAGCCCGACCCGCTCCATGGACCGTGGCGGCAGGAGATGAGGGTGCTGCGCCTCGGCGAGGAGTTGCACACCGAACTGACCAGGATGCACGCCGAGGCCGACAAGGGCTCCGGCCGTACCGACAAGGGCTCCGGCCGCCCCGACCGGCTCCCTGTACGCAGGCTCAACTCCCTGCTCCAGGCGATGGCCCCCGGTGTCATCGCGACCGGCCGCAACGCCGGCACGGACGGCCGCCTGCCATGGCTCTACGCGCGAGAAGCCGTCCCGCCGGAGGTGCTGGCCCCGGTGATCGGCACCTGGGCGGCGGGCATGTACCGGGAGGAGGACGACATCGAAGGCGCCGATCTGGAGGAGAGGCTCCGCTCCGGCGACCCGGCCGAGGCGATCCAGCTGCCGCATTGGGAGGCCGAACCGGTCGACCTCGCCGAGACCGTGACTTCGGCAGGCGGAACCGCCGAACCCGCCGCACGGCTCTACGGCCTGCTGCCCGAATGGGTCGCCTTCCGGCTGGCCGCCCGGACGTTCCGCACCGGGGGCACCACACTCCACTTCCGCGTCGAGAGCTCGGGCAACGGTGCGCGGCTCGTCTCCTGGCCGCCCCAGCGGTACGAGCGCCGCGAGCAGACCTGGTACTACTCGGCCTGCCTCGACATCACGGTCCACACGGTGCCGTTCGCCCCACGGTTCCGCGTTCACGTGTCCACCCGGGTACGCCGGTGGGCCACCCGGCTTGACGTACGCCCCCACCAGCTCGGCGGCACGACCGTCCTGCTCGATGCTCCGCTGCCGTGGCCGGGAGGACCGGACCGGAGCCACCGGCTGATGGTGAACACCCTCGGCTACGACCGGCGGCTGAACGAACTGGCCTGGCGCCGTCACAGCCCCGCACCGCTCGTGCCCGAACTGGACATCGTGCGCAACTACCCGCAGCCGACTGCGCTCTTCACCCACCCGGAACGCTGGATCAACGGATCCGGGGACGTGGCCGCCGGCATCGTCCACCACCCATCGATCGGCCCGCACAAGGTCGGACCCGGGCTGATGCCACGGGAGCGGGCGGATCTGGACGCCTGGGTCGAGGAAGGGCTGCGCCCCATGCTGACCCGCGTCCCCGATCTCACGCGAGTAACCAGGAGCAATACTCCCTCGCTGTTGCCCCGTTCGGGTGCCGGCCGTGGTCCGGGCGTCCGGGACGCGCAGCTGGCCCTGCAGCGGCGGGCGGCGCTGACGCGCGCACTGAACGGCCGCCCTCTGGAGATCGACATCTTCTGGCAGTCCCCGGAAACCCGTGCCGCACTGCTCGCGGAACTGCCCAAGCTCATCGGCTTCCCTCCCGGGGAGAAAGCGGGCCCGGCCGACGACGACACCTGGCAGTGGCGGGCCGAGGGGATCGAGATCCGTGTACGAGCCCGGCCCGCGGGGCCCCTGGCCGACGCACTGCCGGTCTCCCGGGAGCGCAAACGCCCCAGGGCCGTCCGGCTGGCCGAAGCCGTCGAAGGGCGCTGCCGGCTCGTGGCGGACCGGACGGCCGCGCGTCCCGCCGGGGCCGGAGTCGTGCTCGCGGAGATCGCCGGCAAGGAGCGCTTCGCCGCCGTCCCCGACTCCGACCCCAAGCACGCGCTGCGCATCGCCTGGGCGCGGCAGGGCCTGCTGAGCCAGTTCGTCAACCTGCCCGACGACACCGACAGCGGCCTGGAGCACCGGGCCAGGTGGACCTGGCTGGACGCCTTCCGGCAGCTCGGCGCGATCAGCCCGCCCGCCCACCGGGTGGGAGCAGGAGTTCCCGGCGATCTTCAGTACGTGGCGCTCTGGCTTGTACGCCACACCAGGAAGGGACCCACGCGGTGCCCCGCCCGCCGGCTGGTCGCGGTGCGGGTCCGCCCCGGAGACGGGCCGGGCGTCATCGAGGGGTGGGATGCCGAGCGCGCCGAATGGGTGCCCTACCCGAAGCTGTTGCTGCTGCTCTCCCAGACAGTGGAACCGGTGGCGGTGGAGAGGGCTGGGACGGGAGGCTCTGATGATGGCGCGGCCGCCCGGGGAGGGCACCGGCCCGCTGCCCGCCCGGGCGTGGAGCAGCACAGGCAGCGGGAGACCGAGCGGCAGATCCGCGCGCTGCTCTTCCAGCTCCGCGACCGCCCGACGCTCCTGCTGGCGGACGCGGGCAATCTGCGCCAGTGCTGGCCCGGCCTGCGCAACGGCGAACTGGTCCGCGACATGCTCGGCTTCGGCACCGAACCCGCCCAGCGCCACACGCTGTACGGCGACGACTTGCGGGTGGTGCTCGTACGGGACGCCAACGCGCGGGAGGAAGTGGCGGAGTGGTACGCCCACGACACCAAGGGCAGGGTCGGCTTCGCCGAGGGAGTGTGGGGGACGGCGGAGACGGAAAGCCGTGTCTTCGCGAGTACGGCCTCGACCCCGCACACGGTGGCGAAACTGCCGAAGGGACTCATGAAGCTGGCGCCCACGGCACAGGGCCGGACAGCACCCGGGAAGACCGCCTGGAACCCCGGACAGCTGGAGATCACCGTGCTCGGCTGCCTGTCGGAGAAGGCGCTGGCGGACTCGGGGCGTGCAGGGGACCTGCCCGACCGCCCGGCGGAGTGGGCGACGCTCACGCACCAGCTGCGCTACCACGATGACTACCCGCCGCTCGCCCGGCCCCTGCCGCTGCACCTGGCGCGCCTTGCCGGTCAATACGTGCTTCCGGTGGCCGGAACGAAGGAGGAGAGGGGCACGTCATCCGCTCCATGAGCGAGGCTGTTGAGGCCAACGTCATTTGCTGTTTGTCATAGGGGACGGGGACGACGCGGCGGCAGAAACCCCTTGCGGGGCCGGCTACTGCCGGCCCCGCAAGGGCGGAGACGACCACGTCATGCGTGCCTTCCGGTCGGTCAGGAGGCGGAAGGCGTGACAGCGGTGCTGTTCGCACCTCACCGCTCATGGTGCGGGCCGGGTCCGCGATGGCATATCCGTAATTCGGATCCCGTACCCGCGGGCAGGGGTGAGATCTACAGGAACTGTGCCCGTCGTCAGGTGGCGTATAGCGGTACGGCCGTCTCGGAATTCCTGGGGAGTTCAGTGCTGCCTGGGCCAGGGGTAAAATGGGCGTAGAGATCGCCCTGTGGCAGTGCGGACTGTGCGGAAAGCAGCTTAATTCAGCGCGCCAGAGAAAAAGAAGGAAAACGGATGGGATCGAAAGCGGTCATTGTGGCGTTCGTGGAGGAAGACTCGCGAGGGGTGTTCCGGCGCGATCTGAAGATTGACCAGCGTGAATCGAAGCTGCTGGCTGAGGGAGTTCTCGGGGCGACGGCCTGCGAATCGGAGATTCTTCCCCTGTCCCTGGCGGCCTGGCCCGACCCTGGGACCGTATGCGCGGCATCTTATTCAGGCCTCGAAGTCATCTGTTCTCGCAACTTCGCAAAGCCGAACCCCAGTCAGCTGACTGAAGATATCGTGCGTCGTGCAGGTGGTCGAACCGCCTACGGTGTATTCATGCACAGTGCGGACGACTGGGCATCCTTCGCCGTATGTTCGGGCGGCGAGCTGGTGCGTTCGGTGAGTTTGAGCCCGGACTCCGGAATCACGGAAAATCTGGGCGAGTATCTCCCGTTCGAGCTGCCCTTCTGGAATGGGGAGCATTCCGCTGGAGAGTCAGAATATGCTCTCCCCTTCCATCCCGTAGACTTCGGGAATGAAGCGCTGCGGGAACTCTTCGGGTTCATCCTCGAAGGGTACGAAGACCCCTCGTGCGTCAACCCCGAAGACATCGAGATCCCGGCTTTCAGCATCAGTCGGTAGCCTGCATGCGGCTACCGATTGGTGGCTTACGGTGAATGCGGATTCCTGTGTCGACTGACTGCCGCAGCTCGCCGCAGAAGCCCTGCCGAAAGGCAGGGCTTCTGCCGTTTTACAAGCGGAGCGAGGTAGTCGCATCGGAGTGACGGGCTCGTGCTGATGGGGCGTCAGTTGTGTTGCTCCGCTGGCCGGAACCCTTGTGCCGACTCGCTGTTCGGAGGATTTGGCCGAGGTGGCTCTGGGCGGCCGCTCGGCTCGCCCGGTGGCCGTGGACTGCGGCGGTTGCCAGGTGCAGGATGAGTGAGGCGACCGATACCCCGTCAGTGGTGCTCGGTTGGCTGTCTCCTCAGGGGGCGTGTCGTGGGGCGAAAGGGAAACGGTTCGTCTGGCGGTGCCACGCGGGCGTCGCGGGCGTCGCGGTCGTTGGGCACCGGTGCGGCTGTGGGTGTCACTGTGGTGGTGCTGGTGCTTGCCAATCTGGTCAACGGCCGGTGGGCGCCGTCGTTCGGGGTGCTGACCGCTGTTGTGGTCAGTGTGTTGCTGGCGGGGGTGCTGTTTTGGGCCGGGGGCACCTGGGCGGATGCGGGGCTCGATGCTGCGGCGCTGAAGCGGGGCGCGCGGTGGGCGTTGGTGCTGATCGGGCTGGTGGGCGTGGGGTATGCGGCGGTGGCGCTGCTGCCGGTCACGCGGGGTCTGTTCGCGGATGAGCGGTACGGCGGGCTGACCGGCGGCCAGGTGGCGTTGCGTGTCCTGGTGACGGTGCCGGTGGGGACGGTGCTGCTGGAGGAGGTCGCCTTCCGGGGTGTGCTGTACGGCCTGGTGCGCCGGGCCGGGGGCGTGGTGTGGGCGACGGCCGTGTCGAGTGTGCTGTTCGGGTTGTGGCATGTCCTGCCGTCGCTGGGGTTGGCGACGGACAAGCCCGCCCTGACGCCGCTGTTCGGGCGTTCCGCGCTCGGTGCGGCGGTCGCCGTGGTGGCGGCGGTGCTGTTCACCGGGGCGGCGGGTGTGCTCTTGTGCGAGCTGCGCCGCCGTAGCGGAAGCCTGTTGGCGCCCATGGGTCTGCATTGGGCGGTCAACGCGTTCGGTTACCTGGCCGGCTTCCTGCTGCGGTGACCGGGCGGGTCAGGGGGCAGGCGTGCGTGCCCGTACCACTTCTGCAGGGTGCGTACGTGGTCACTTCTCGGCGGTGATGGCGTCTTTGAGGCGGCCGAGGTCCTGCGTGGTGACGTCCGGGGGCCGCATCACGGCGTTCCACGCGTCCACGTACTCGGTGGTGTAGGTGTGGCCGTGGCCGCTGGGGACGTCGGTGGAGAACGGAAGGTCCGCGGTGACCTGCCAGAAGGTCACGAACGGCAGCCACACCATGGATTCGAGCACGTCCTTGCCCGGGTGCTGGCCGATCCAGTCCGGTTCGCGGTAGACCAGGTGCGGGCTCCACCAGACGATCGGGTCGGACGGGTGCATGAGGTACAGGACGCGGCTGCCGTTCCAGGGCCGGTCCGACGGCGGGATCTGTGCGGCCGGACTGTTGGCGAACCGCACGGTCCGCCCGTCCTTGTAGACGGGCTGCACCTCGGGGCTGCCGGCGTCACGGCGGTCGCTGAACTCCCGAAACAGCGTATTGAAGGCCGGCGGCCCGGCGAACAGCGTGCCCGCGGTGCGGTTGCGCAGGTCGTACTCGCCGCTGAAAGCGGTCTCGCCGCCGAACGAGCCCAGGCTCTCCCCGCTGACGAACAGCCGGGGCCGCCGGTCGGACGGCAGTTTCGACCACGTGTCGTACACGGCGTCGAAGAGAGCACGGCCCGCCTCGCGGGCCTTGCTCTGATCGACCAGGTAGGAGAGCCACGAGGGGAGGTAGGAGTACTGGGTCGCGATGGTGGCGGAATCACCGCCGCTGAGGTACTCGAAGGTGTCCACCGCGGCCGGGTCGACCCAGCCGCTTCCGGTCGTCGTCACCACGAGCAGGTTCTTGCGCTCAAAGCCGCCTTGACGGGTCAGGTCGGCGACCGCTTTGGCGGCACGGGACTCCGCGTTGCCGGATGACGCCAGCCCGGCGTAGGACCGGACCGGTTCCTGCGCCGGGCGGCCGGTGAACTTCTCGATGGCAGCCGCCGACGGGCCGGTGCCGGTGAAGTTGCGCCCCTGCAGGCCCAGCGAGTCCCACGGTACGAGCGAGCCCGGCCCGCCCGAACGCAGGGTCGTCGTGGGCCGCTGCGCCCCTTCCTCGGTCGTGGTGTCCCGCAGCGAGAAGGTCTGGTTGGCGAGGCCGACCAAGCCGTCGAGCAGGACTCCGGTGACGATCGCCCAGACGAGGGCGGCAACTGCGGTCCAGCCGACGGCGGACGCGGCACGCGGCCCGATCCAGTGCTTGAGCAGGCGCACGAGCCGGCGGTACAGGCCGCGGACGCCACGCGCGGTCAGCAGCAGGAGGCAGAAAACCAGTGCGGCGATGAGGGGGGAGGCGACGGCGAGGGGGACGTCGTAGTCCTTCACTCCCATCAGCCGGCGGATCTGGTACTGCCAGTACTGCCCGAAGCCGAAGAACAGGCCGAACAGGATGACGGCGCTGAGGAAGAAGGCGGGCCATGACCTGCGCTGCGGGGGCCGCGGTTCCCGGTCGGCGAAGGCGCGCCACATCCTCGCGGCGAGCACACCGGCCGCGTAGCCGAGGGCTGCGTTGATGCCACAGATCAAGCCCTGCAGGATGCCGCCGCGGGGGAGCAGCGACGGGGTGAAGGAGAGGCAGGCGAACAGGAGCGCGCCCCAGCTCCCGGGGAGCGTGACGGACCACAGCTTCCGGCGCTTACGGGGCTTCGGCGACGGACCGGAACCCTCGGCCGCTGCTGCGGTGTCCGCAATATCCGAGGTGTTCGAGGTGTTCGAGGTGTTCGTGGTGTCCGCGGCGTTCGAGGTGTTCGTGGTGTCCGCGTGCGGGGGTGGGGTGTCCGGTGATCCTGATATGTCTCCCGCCATGGCTACCTCCGTCCGAATGGCCCCACCAGGACGGCACCCCAACCGGTGCCACCACTGAGGTCAGCGCAGGAACCTGTCCTCCCCTTCCTCTCGCCGTCCCGCCGGAACGGCACGGCCGCGCTGGTCGGCGGCAGTGCTCCGAGCGGGAATTGCGGTGCGGATGAGCGTGCGGGGGTTCATTTAGAGGCAGGCGACCGACGTACGGATCTTCACGGCCGCGGTCCTGGATCCGTCTGCCGTTGACAGTAGGGCGCCCGCGCGGGGGGAGCCATAGCCGGACGGGCCAAAAGGGGCAGCCGTGCGCAGAGCCGCGAAGAGGGGGCCGCTGCCTTGCTCAGCGTCAGGCTGTGCAGACCGAGACAGACGCTGGCGACCCCGACGCTGCACTGGCCCGCGTCCCCTGGGTGAGCAGGGTGAGGTTGCCGAGGGTGTGGACGAGTTCGTCACGGTCGGCACCGTCGCTCGGGTCGTCGGCAGGCGCCGGCCAGTGTTCCCGCCAGCTCTGGGGCATGACGTGTTCGATCGTCAGTTTCGCCCCCAGGTGCTCGTCACCGTCAGGGGCGGTGAGCTGCTCGGTGTGGTCGGTGCGCAATGCGTCCTCCAGCGCTTCCAGCACGATGCGCAGCCGGCTGCGATAGAGACGGACATAGAGCGGTTCGTGCTCCAGCGCCGCGCGGAACTCCGTGTCGGTCGGCCAGTGGCGGTGGGGGCCGTGCATGGCTGCGAGCGCCGTGATGATCGCCTCGTCGGCTTGCCCGGGCTTCAGTGAGGCGGCGGCGACGAGCTCCCGGAAGACGTTGTTGTAGTCGCGGTTACCGAGGCTGAGGATCGTCCGGCGGACCAGGTAGCTGTCGATCGCGCGGATGGCGCGCAGGCGGCGCTCACGCGGCAGCACCGTGTCGTCGAGGCCGTAGAGGAAGAGCAGCAGGGGGAGCGGAGTGGAGGTTTGCAGGATGCGCATCCGGTAGAGGAAGCGGCCTTCCACCCCGTGTGAGGGGTGCTGATCGATGTTGTCGTAGATCTCGGCGTACCGGGCGAGTTCGGAGAAGACGTCCTCGGTCGGGGCGGCCGTCGTTTTCAGCCACCGGTCGAACTCCTTGAACAGGGTCGAGGTGGTGAAGTCCCTCCGGGTGCGCATCGTGAGCCAGTGGGTCAGGAAGACGTCCAGGCGGCTGCGGGTGATGCGGCCCGTGGTCTGCTCGGTCCGCCATTCGTCCTGGTCGAAAGGTGCCCACAGCTCCTCGTAGAGCCGGCCGACGTCCGCGCCGGCGTGTTCGGCCCTGCGGAAGAGGAGGTTCTTGATCAGGTCGGCGTGCTCCAGCGGCGTCCCGCGGCTGTTGAGCGTTTCGAAGACGACCTGCGGGTCGTCGTGTTTCTCCAGGTCGATGATGACCAGTCGCAGGTGCTCCCGCATGGTCTGCACCAGCGCTTCGAGACGCTGACCGGGCTCGGCCGTGTCGGCGGTCCAGGCCGCGATCTCCTGCTGGAAGTAGTCGACGGCTTGCGTGAGGCGCCCGCCGTTCCCTTCGCCGAGCATCACGGACCGGAACTCGTCACGGTCGGCGTTGGTGGGCCAGACCTTGTAGCGGTGATCGGGGTCCTGGTCACTGTCGAAGAGGTCCTCGTCGTTCTCCAGGAACTTGCCCAGCAGCCGCGCTGACCTTTCGTGCTCAAGCGCCGTCGCCGAACGGCGGGCAGCGAGGAGGAGGAGCTGCAGTGTGGTCAGACGCTGCTGGCCGTCGATGACCTCCCGGGTTTCCAGGTTCGACGACAGGTAGGAGGTCTCGTTGAACACCACCGCACCGAGAAAGTGCGGCGCCACCGACTCGTCGCTCTGCGCCGCCTGTTCGGCCCGTTCCACGGTCCGGCGGATGTCCTCCCACAGTGCGGACCAGTTCTCGTCCCTGTTCCACACATAGGGGCGTTGGAACAGTGGCACCGTGTACCGGATGTCCCTGCCGAAGATACGCCGAAGGTCAACTGTGTCCGCCCGCAAGATCCCTCCCCGATGATCTGCCGCCACCGTACGATCTCCCGGTCGCGCAAGGCGCCTGCTGAGCCAACTTGGCCGGAAATGAGGGGCCTTCAGGGGTTTCTCGTTCTCGACGACAGGGATCCGGAGGGGCCGGTCACCATGGCGGCGACGGGTTCTTCATTGGTTCGTCACACCAGGTCCTGATCTCGTTCGGCGAGGCAGGTCTGCCACAAGTCGAATGCGAGACGCGCTTCATCGAGGGACTCGGAAGCGGCTCGCTCATCGGCGAAGCCCGTTGCGGCGGCCTGTGTCACGACGGCGACGAGATGCGTGGCGACATGGTCGATCCGCTGTGCGTGTACGTGCTTCAGCCGGGGCTTCTGCTGCTCGCGGTCCATCGCTATCGCGAAGAGATCCTCGGCACTGTCGTTCTCACCGAAGAAGGAGGGACGCGCCGGCAGGGTGCCCATGGTGAGGCGACCGGCGCCGGCCATGGGGGTGTCTTGATCCTCCCGGCCGAGCACACGGTTCATCAGACGGCGGCTTTCGCCGGTGCGCCGTACGTGTGCGGCGACCGCTTCCAGCTTCTCCAGCTCGGTGGCGACGTCCGCTGCGGACTCGGAAGCGAGGAGCTCACGTAGCCGGCCGGCTGCCTCCCGGCCGGTGGCGGACGCTTCGTCGATCACGTCGTCGCACGTGTCGAGCGTGGCGAACACCCGCTCGGCCGTGCGCACGGAAGCCCGCACCATCGCGGCCGTATCACCTTCGAAACCGCCCACCGCCTGGACGATCTGCGAGACGGTCATCCCCAGCATCGTCGACAGGTCTTCCGTCTCCGACTTTGCGGTCGCCATCACCACCGCCGACGTTTCTTCACCCGTACCCACCGCTGCCCCTCGTGCCGTCCGACGATGGAGTAGATCATCGGTGGCGTACGCGCAGAAAGGAAATCCGGGGCCGCTTCGGCTGAAAACAACCGCTGAAAACAACCGGGCCGCGAGGCCCGGCCCGTCACCGCGTTCCCCGAAGGCCGCGCTGTGGTCCTTCTCGGGGCCGTATGCGGAGGGCGGCAGCGGGGCTCGTACGATTCTTCGGCATCGTGCTCGATGCCGCTCGCGTCGCAGCGGATTCTCTGACGCTCGGAGGCTGGGCATCTCGGTCACCGCGTGCAGAGTGTGTGGCGAGCGCGTACCTCACAGCACCATGACCTCGTACCGCACAACACCCGTGACACAACGTTCGCAACACAACGTTCGCAACACAACACCCATGACACCGACGCAGCGCCCGAGGAGACCGATGGCTGAGGCATACCCGGAATTCCTGCTGAGCCTGCCGTACGGCGGGCCGGTGGCGCGCGGGCGGTTGCTCACGGAGAAGGGCACCAACGGGAGCCAGAAGATGGTGGTGCTCGCCGGTTCGCCGGCTCGGCCCGATGTCGTGCCGTCGTTCCCCCTGCGCATGCCGTCCTCCCACAGGCTGAGGGAGAGACTGATCACCGAAGGTGTCATCGCGAAGACGTCCACCCGCCCGGGATGGCTGGAGGTCCTCCGGGACGTCGAGTGCAATTCGCCGTCCGCGGCGGCGGAGATTCTTGTGGGCCGCAGTTCCAACGGCTGGCTGGCGTGGAAGACCGCCGCCGGCCGGCCGCTTGCCGACTTCCTGGAGCAGACGTGGCCGGGGCCCAGCCGCGTCTGGCTGGTCCGTGACTCCGGGGGTACCAGTCTCGATCTGGTACGCGTGTGGCTGGAAGAAGGCCGTGTGATTCTCGCGGCGGACCGGCTGCGGCAGGGGGTGCCCCCGAGGGCCAGCAAGGAACAGGTGCGGACCTTCGTCGACGAGGACTACGGGGCGGCGGTCACCTACAGCGAAAAGGCCCAGCTCGTCGAGGGTTTCCACGCTTTCCTGTCCCGCATGAGGCCGGGCGACAGCGTGTGCACGCTCGTCGACAACAGGCTGTACGTCGGTGAGATCACCGGAGATGCCGAGCAGATCACGCTGGAAGACGGGCGAAGCGGTCTGCGACGTCCCGTGGAGTGGGGGAGCGAGGGGTACGCGTACGAGGAACTGCCCGAAGAACTCCAGCAGAAACTCTCCGTCCGGGACGACGTGGTCGATCTGACCGCGGTCAAGGGCATCGTCGACGGCCTCGGAGTCAGCGACGAAGAGCTGGCGAGGGCGGCCGAGGAGAGCACCGGGATATCCGGCATCGAGGCATCGGTCCTCACCGCACGCCGTGAACTGGAATTTCCCGAGCCGGACGAGAAATTGCGGACGCGGCTCAATGTCGACCGCCTCTCATGGCTGCGGGAGGTGCGCGACCTGCTCTGGGACGAGCGTCAGCTGATCTTCTACGGGCCGCCCGGCACGGGCAAGACCTACCTCGCGCAGGAACTGGCCGAATTCCTGGGAGGCGGGCCGGAACGGGTCAAGCTGGTGCAGTTCCATCCCAGCTATGCGTACGAGGATTTCTTCGAAGGTTTCCGGCCTCAGGAAGATCCGCAAACGCGTGAGGTCGCCTTCCGGCTGACCGCCGGGCCGCTGCGGGAGCTCGCCGATCTGGCCAGCCGGGAGAGCAACCGGCACATCCCGCACTTCCTGATCATCGACGAGATCAATCGGGCCAATCTTGCCAAGGTCTTCGGCGAGTTGTACTTCCTGCTGGAATACCGCAACAAGTCGGTCCGGCTGACCTACTCGAACGAGGACTTCGCCCTGCCGCGGAATCTGTTCGTCATCGGCACGATGAACACCGCCGACCGGTCCATCGCGCTCGTGGACGCGGCGATGCGGCGGCGCTTCGCCTTCGTGGAACTCTCGCCGCGGATCGAGCCGACCAGCGGGCTGCTGCGGCGCTGGCTGACGGGTGAGGGCAAGGACACCGAGCCGGCCGACCTGCTGGAAGCCCTCAACGCCCGGATCGACGACGTGGACTTCCGGATCGGCCCGTCGTACCTGATGAAGCCTGGCGTGTACCGGGAGGGCGGGCTGGCGCGTACGTGGCGGACGAAGATCCTGCCCTTGCTGGAAGAACATCACTATGGAGAAGGAGTGGACGTCGAGCGGCGGTACGGATTGGCGACGCTGCGGGCTGCGGTGGCCGCGCGCAAGGCCACGGGAACAGCTGCTGCCGAGGAACGAACCGATACCCCGTGACCACCGTCGACCTTGTCGAACACGCCCCGGCCCGACGGGTGCCGCTGCCGGACGGGGCCGGGCGGGCCCTTGCCGCCTCGAAGATCGTGGACGCCGCGCCGGACCCCTATGAGCCGGGACTGTGGCGGCTGCGGGCAAGGAGCAAGGTCGGGGCTGTCGTGGTCGACGTACCGGGAGACGAACCGGTCACCTTGCGTGTCACGCCGAAGGTGCCGATCGCGCGCCTGTTCTTCCTCCTCGGGTACAGCCTCGATCCGCGCGGATGGCTGGACGGTGAGGTGGAGGCCGACGAGCACGAAGAGCTGCTGCCCGCGCTCGCCCACGCCGTGGAGCGGCAGACGGACCGCGCGCTGCGGCGGGGCCTTCTCCAGGGCTACCGGGCGACCGAGCAGACGGCCTTCGTGGTGCGGGGCCGGATCAAGGAAGCCGAACAGATACGGCGCCGTTTCGGTGCCGCCCTGCCCGTCGAAGTCGCGTACGACGAGTTCACCACGGACATCGCCGAGAATCGCATTCTGCGTGCCGCGGTGGAGCGGCTGTTGCGGCTGCCGGGTGTGCCTCGTGCGGTAAGGGCGCGCCTGATGCATCAGCGGGCACGACTGGCGGATGCCGCGCCGCTCGTCCGGGGGCAGGCGATCCCCGAATGGCGGCCGAATCGCCTCAACGCCCGGTACCATCGCGCCCTCCAGCTGGCACGGATCGTGCTGGACGGCGCTTCGGCCGAGCATCTGCCGGGCGGAATCCGGATGAACGGCTTTCTCTTCGACATGAACAAGGTGTTCGAGGACTTCGTATGCGTCGCATTGAACAATGCCCTCGCCCCGTACGGCGGTCGTGGTGTGCTTCAGGCGAAGAACGTTCATCTCGACGAGGAAGCCGCCGTGCGGATGAGGCCGGACTTCGTCTGGTACGGGGAATCAGGGGTGCCCGCAGCCGTGGCCGACGCGAAGTACAAGGTCGGCACTCCGGAGGGATATCCCGACGCTGATCTTTATCAGATGCTGGCGTACTGCACAGCCCTCGGATTGCGGGAAGGGCATCTGGTGTACGCGAAGGGGAGCGCACCGCACGCCGGCCATCATGTGCGCCGATCCGGTGTGATGTTGCATCAGCACGCTGTGAGTATGGGCGCGCCTTCAGCGGTTCTCCTCGCCGAGATCCGGGCCCTTGCCGAGCGGATGGCCGGCTCGCGACGGCATGCGGGCGCTTGACGCGATGTTGTAACGGTGACGCCGGAACCCGACCGCTGTGCGGCCCGGCCCGCCGTGCGGCCGCTGTGTGTCCGTATTTGTGTCGGGTTTGGTGGGAGTCGTGGCTCTTTGTTGGAGACTCTCCCCTTATGGTGTTGTTGCTGGTCAGTGCGGCGGCCTGGTGGGGCGGGGGGATGAGTCGGGTCTGTGGCGGGTGTTCTGGTCGACTCGTGATGGTGCGGCTGCTTCCGGTTCTGTCGTTGAAGCACCGTTATGAGGAATTAGTTATCTTAATTCTCATTCGCCCGTATGCCGCAGTCACCCGCTGTGAGGCGCATTCGTTGACGACGTATGACTGAGACGATCGTTTCCCCCACGCGGCAGCTCGGCACCTGGCAGCTGAGTTCGACCGTGCCCCGCAGCGCGCCCGACGTCCGGCCCGACGTCCACCTGCTGCGTCCCGGACAGCGCGTCCGGCTGGAATACACCGGTGACCTGCTGGAACAGCTGCTGGCCGCCCTCGACGGCATCTCGGACGACGGCCGGTAACGGCTCCTCCGGCGCCCGCCGCCCCGATGGGCGGCGCGTCGGCCGGCCCCTTTTCCCACCGGCCACCACCGATTCCTGTGAGAGCTGTTGTGAACGACAACCCGCGGGTCCCCGTGCCTCCCGGTACCGGCCGTCACCGGCTGCCGCGTCAGAGTACGGAGGAGCCCGTCGCCTTTGCCGGCGGCGTCCCGTACCCGCACGGCGGGCCCATGGGCCAGGCGATGGCCGACGACGGGTGGGACGCCGCCGTCGTGTCGGAACTCGGCCCCGAGCTGGCGTCGCTGTGGGACACGGAGGAACGGCCCCCCGTGGTCGGCGGCCCGGAGTCGGCGTTTCCGGACGGTGAGGGGGCGTATGGCGGGGTGTATGACGGGGCGTATGGCGGGGTGTACGAGGGGGTGTATGAGGGGGGATATGGCGGGGG
>NZ_LWKZ01000003.1:290942-332388 GCF_001905005.1 Streptomyces sp. CB02923
CGGGGTGTACGAGGGGGTGTTCCCGGTTGGGGAGGGTGCGTTTTCGGTCGGCGGGGTGGTGTTTCCGCCTGCTGAGGATGCCTTTCATCCTGGTGATGCCGGATTCCTGGCTGATGGGGTGGGGTTTGATCGGGATGGTGTGGGGTTCGATCGTGACGGGGCGGCGGGGGGCGATCGGGGTGGTGTGGGGTTCGATCGGGGTGGTGCGGAACTCCACCGGGATGGTGCGGGGTTCCATCGTGGCGGCACCGGGTTTCAGCGGGACGGGCTTGTGTTCCACCCGGGTGAAGCTGTTTTCCATGGCTCCGGGGACGGCTTTCGTTCGGACGAGCCGGCGTTCTGTTCCGCCGGGTCCGGGGACCGTGCTCCGCGGGCCGCCGACGCCTGCGCGGACTCCGGCGCCGAGCCCGACGGCTGGTCCTGGAAGCGGCTGCTGAGTGCGACGTCCGTGCTGATGACGGCGGCCATCGCGGTCGCCGTCGCCGCGCTGGGCGCGGTGGCGTCCTACCCGTCGCTGCGCGCGATTGCGGCCGGCGTGGCCCCGTCGGACGTAGCGGCGCTGTGGCCGCTGCTGATCTACGGGCCCTGGGTCGTGGCCACCCTGTCGATCCTGCGGGCCCGCGTCCACCGGCGCCGTACGCTGCACTCCTGGGCCGTCGTGATCTTCTTCGCCGCCGTGGCCACGCTGCTGTGCATCGCCCGTGTGCATCCCTCCCCGGCGGGCATCGCCGTGGCGGGGCTCCCGCCGCTGACCGTTCTGCTCTGCTTCCATCAGTTCGTACGGCAGCTCGACCACGCCACCGCCCCCCAGCCCGCTGCCCGGCACGCGCAGAGCAGCCGGGGCCAGCACCGCCACCGCTCCGGCGGATGAGGCGGCCCCGGACCCGGCGTCGGACGGGGGCGCGGTAGTCAACCCTGCGAGACGACGGCGACCTGGGTCGACGTGCCGCCCGGCACGGCCAGGCCGCCACCGGAGGGTGGGCACATGCTCGACGAGCTGGACCGTGCCGTGATTCATGCGCTGCACATCGACGGGCGCGCGCCGTTCAGCCGGATCGCAGCAACCCTCGACGTCTCGCCCCAGACCGTCGCCCGCCGCTACCAGCGGCTGCGTACGGAGGAGTCGTTACGTGTCGTAGGGCTTCCGGACCCCCGACAGGCAGGCCGGACGCAGTGGCTCGTCCGGCTCACCGCCACCGTGGGCTCGGCCCAGGACCTGCCCGCACGCCCTGGCCCGCCGGCGGCCGCCGGTGATCAGTAGCACGGCGAACGGCAGGGGGTAGGCCGTCGTGAACCACTGGATGTCGGACGCCGATCCGCCCAGATCGGCGTGCATCGCCGGGGCGGTGACCTGCACGATCGTTGCGTCCAGCAGGTTCATCGCCTCACCGAGCAGCAGGGCGGCGAGGGCCGGCCGGCGTCGGCGGTGCGCCGTGCCCGGTGGCGGAAGCACACGCTCAGCAGTCATCAGGATCCCCTCCACGGTTGTCGGTACGCGGTCCCGGCCTCTGGGTGGGTGAGGGCGGCGGGATCGGTACGCGTCCCGGCCTCTGGGTGAGGACGTCGGGACCGGCCGCGAGTCAGCGTGGGGCGTGGACGTCGGAAGGCTCCAGCCGGAGCGGCGCGTTGGACGATTCCTGCCGTCAGCGGTGCGTGTGGTGTCGATTTCTCACGGCGGTCCGCGCGTGCGGCGTCCGGGGCCGGGGACACCCATGGGCCGTCCGGTCACCAGAGCGAACGAAACCCGTAATACCGGGATTTTACGGTGATCCACACCACATTGACGCGCCTTTCGTGCTCCGCTTCACTTTCCCGTGACTCCAAGCGGAAAGCCGGATTCTGCGGCAGCGATGGATTGTTGCTGTTCCGGCCCACCGAATTCGGAGCGCAGTTCAGTCAGTTCGCCGTCCCTCGGAGGTGCTGCCATGAAGCTCGTCAACTCTCTCAAGAAGAAGTTCAAGGCCGAGAAGAGCCTGAAGGCGTACGCCTGGTACATCTGGTACTGATCGGCACGTGACCCGGAAGTTTCCCCATCCAGGCTCTCGGAGGCCGCCGATGCGTACGTACGGCACGGACCGGAGCGACCGGGTCACGGTCTTCACACCGCGGCTCGCCCGGCTGTTGAGCGAACACCGCGGTGCGGACGTCTTCCGGCTGGAGGCCGACACCGTCGGCGTCGCCGGATCCGCCCTGATCGAGGCCGTGCTGCGCAGCAGACCGGCCAACGCGGCCGAACGGCCGACCTTCAAACCCCTGCAGGGGAGGGCGGTCAGCCGACCGGAATCCTCCGCCGTCATGCGAGCCGTTTCCCAGGACGTCCGTGCGGCATTGGAAGGCGATGGAGAGGGAGACGGAGAAGGAGCAGTAGCAGGAGCGGGACCGGAAAAGCCCGGTGGAAAAGCGGTCGACCTCTCCGGGGAATGGCCGCGGGCGGGGCACCTGTATTTGCGCGACCTGGTATTCGGCTCCGACCCTTTCCGGCTCCAGGTGCTGGTGGACCGCAAGCTGGAATGGACACCCAAACTGACCTGGACGGTGATCGCGGCGGGAGCCGCACTGCCCGGGTGCCCCGGGGCCGGTGCGCCGGTCTCCCGCCTGGCCGGGCTCACCGCAGCCGCCGCGGGCTACGGCGACCGCCGTTACGCCATGGGCCTGTACCGGCGGGCCGCGGCACCGGTGTGCTTCACCGTCTCCACGCTCGTCGCCAACGCGCTCTGGCTCGGCTCGCCCTTCGACGACGGCGTACCGAACCGCCACATCCTGTACGAGGCCATGCGGTTGCTGCCGCCGTCCTGGAACCTGCTGCGGGTGGCGTCGCCGGAGTTCGCGGCCCTCGACGACCGGATCGGCGCCACCGACGACGTGCTGTTGCTCCCGCTGCTCAGCCACCGCGATCCGGCCCTGTGGGACGCGCCGGACGAGTTCCGCCCCGAGCGCTGGGAGACGCTGGACCCCGAGAACCAGCCCGGCTACCTGCCCTTCGGGCACGCCAACGAGCGGTGCTGGGGGCGCCACATGGTCATGCCGCTGGCCGAACGGTTGCTGGACATGGTGCGGGAGCAGGGGCTCGCGGTGAGCCCGGAGCAGACGTCGGCGGAGGTGCCGCTGGCCGGTCTGCTCGGAGTGTCGCGGGTGCGGGTGGTACGGCGCTGAGCCGACGGCGGACAGCGCGGTGCCGGTTGCGGACAGCGCGGAGTCCGGCGACAGCGCGGTGCCCGGCCCACCCGGCCCCGGTGGGGCCGGGCACGCATCCGGAGGGTGCCGTCAGGCCGTCGCCGTGTCCACGAGATCGGTGACGAACTTGCGTACCCGGCCGCGGAGCACCGGCGTGACGCCGTGGATGACCTGCGCCCCGTAGGCGACGGCCACACCCGGTCCGGCGTCGGTCAGCCACCGGCTCTTGCGCGGCGCGCTCAGCCACTGCGGTGTCTCCTCGTGCACCGCGGCGCCGTGCGGCAGGCTGTGGCTCAGCGGTGTGCCCGGTTCGTACCCGTCGGCCGCGCCCAGCATCGTGTCGGTCCAGGGGGCGGAGTCCGACGTCGTCTCGATGTAGAACCGGCCGCCTTCCGCCGCGTCCGCGATCGTCACCCCGATCCGGCCGATGCGCCGGGGCGGTGTCCGCGGGCTGCTGATGCCGTCGAGGTGGGTGGGTACGCCCTGGCCCACGGCGAGTTCGGTGTAGCCCCAGGGGCCGGCCCCGGCGATGGACGGCATGCTGCGCCGGATCGCGGGCAGCGCCCGCTGCGTGGCGTCGGCCAGGACGTTCTGGGCGGTCACCGGGGCCGTGAGGACCTCGGCCTGGTGGCGGGGCCGCCAGCCGGCCGTCTCACTGTCCATGATCTTGACCAGTCGGGAGATCTCCTCCGCGGTGAGGAACTCCTCGACCGTCTGCAGCATGAGCGTCTCGCTGATGTGAATCACATCGCTCTCCTCGTCGAAGGTCCGGGGGGACCGGTCTCGTACTCCACGGTCCCGCCGGGGCGAGGGGGCGGGCAGGCGCAGACGGGGGCGCACACGCGCGTGATGGCTCGTACGTGTGTGCGCCCCATGGGTGTCGGTCCTGCGGGCGTCACTTCCCGGTGAGCGAGGCGCCCTTCTCCATGTTGAGCGGCCGGGCGGTCGTCTCGACGATGCCGAGGACCGCCTTGACGTTGGACTCGCTCAGCGGAATACGCAGGAGCCCGACGACCTCGGACTCGGTGAGGGAGGAGACCGCCGGACTCGACGCCGGGTCCGCGGCGGCGGGCTGCGGGGCCAGGGCGGCCGCGCCGGCCGCGGCGAGCACTGTGACGACTGCGGAACGGATACGCATCAGGATGAGGACTTCCACGGGGATCGGGGGCGGAGGACGGAAGAGCGGAACGCGACGCGAGCGAGGCGCGCACTCAAGTCAAGGCGGGCACGCGCTGTTACGAAGCGCCGTGGTCCGCGCGACCACCCCTATGGGGGCCCGGGATCACCCGGGTGGCCGAAGAGGCGGCAGGCGTGTTCGAAGGCAGCGCGGGTGCCGGTTCTTACGCTCGCGCGGCGCGGTCCGTACGCCTGCGTCGCCCTGCTCGTACGCCCGTGCCGCCCTGCCCGTACACCTGCGTCGCCCGGCTCCGGCCCGTACGCCCGCGCCGGCCGGCTCAGGACCGTACGCCCCTGTCAGGTGGCCGCGGCCGGGGGACCGCCGCGACTAGCCAGGACGATCATGGGTACCCAGCGCGCCGGGCCACCGGTGACCGCGGCGGACCCGACCGCGCAGGAGTGAGCCGGGAGGCGGAGTTGGCGGAGGCGAGGGGCACGGCCGGGTGGCGGTGGCTGTGGTGGGAACTGACCGCGGTCGGCCGCACGGTGCGGGACGCGGTGCGGCAGTCCGGGCCGGAGCGGGACACCGTGGTCCAGTCGCTGAAGGCGGCCGGCGCCGCGGTCATGGCCTGGGCGCTGACGGGCTGGTGGCTGAACGCGCCGCTGGCCCTGATGGCCCCCTGGACCGCGCTGGCGCTGGTCGACGCCACCGTCTACCGCTCGCTGCGGTCCGGGCTCCAGCAGCTCGTGGTGATCGTGCTCGGCGCCCTGCTGGCCTCCGCGGCGATGGCCGTGACCGACGGCAGCAAGCTGGGTGCCATGCTGATCGTGCTGCCGGTGATGACGCTGGTCGGCACCCACCGCAGACTCGGTGCCCAGGGCATCTACGGCGCGACCACCGCCCTGTTCGTCATCACCTACGGCGCCTACTCGCTCACCGAGGTCAGGCACCGGCTCGTCGAGACCATGATCGGGGCGGCCATCGGCATCGCCGTCAACGCGCTGGTCCTCCCGCCGGTGCACCTGCGCAACGTGCACGACCAGCTCCGCCGGCTGCCCCGGGAGAGCGCCGAGCTGCTGCAGACGATGGCCGAGGGCCTGCGCGGCGAGGAGTGGAGCGCCACGGACGCGGCCGGCTGGCACGACCGCGCGCGCCGCCTCAGCCAGGTGCTGCGGGCCCTGGCCAGTGCCCGGGAGTGGAACGCCGAGAGCTCCCGTTTCAACCCCGGCTTCCGGCTGCGCCGTACCGGGCCGCCCCCGCCACCGCCCGAGAAGGCGGACGCCGTATGGGAACGGGCCGCCGCCCACCTGGCGGCCATCACCCGCACGCTGGCCGGTACCGCCGGGGAGAAGGCCCGGCTGACCGCGCCCGGCGTCGCGTTCCTGCGGCGGTACGCCGACCTTGCGGACGAGGCGGCGACGCTGTGCCAGGCCGAGGCGGACCTGATCGCGGACAGCGAGCGGGCGGAAGCGGGGGAGCGTTACCGCAAGGCCCGTGAGCGGGCCCAGGAGCTGTACGACGGGCTCGCGGACGACTTCCGGGAACAGCGCGACCCGCCGGCGGCCGCGGCGAGCGGCGAACTGCTCGTGGAGATGAAGCAGCTGCTGCACGAACTGACGGAGTTCGCGGAGCCGGACGCCCCGGAACGCGCGGCCGCCGGGAAGCCGGGCGGCCAGGGCAGGCCGATGAGGCAGGGCCGGGAGGGCAAGCCGATGCGGCAGGACCGGCAGGACCGGCAGAACCGGCAGGGCAAGCCGGTGAAACCGGTGAAGCCACGGCTTCAGGGCCGCTCCGCCGGGCCCGCCGACGCCCCCGCTCGGCCCCCGGACGCCCGCTGACCCCCGTCCTCCCATCTCTCCCCCCCCGGATCTCCCCCCCCCCGGACGCCCGCCGACCACCGCCCCGTCCGCATAAGGGCAGGCCACCGCGTTTCTCCGGGATCGCCAGGGGCACCCGTCAGCCACACGGCACACCGTGCCCTCGTACGGGTGAAGGGAAGACCGCGACGTGAAACGCCCCCCGGCGCGCGGAGACCTGTCAGCGGCGGTCGTCTCCGCGCTGGAGCAGTCGCCCGGCACCGCACACCTGCCGGACAGCCGTACGGCGGCGGCGTCGGACCCGTACGGCGATGATCTGCAACTCGCCCTGGCCCTCTGCTACGAACTGCACTACCGCGGCTTCGACGCCGTACCCGACACCTGGGAGTGGGACCCGGAACTGCTGCGCTTCCGAGCCGCCCTGGAGCATGCCTTCCTCGTCGCGCTGCGCGCCGACGCCCCCGCATCGGAGGACGTGGACACGCTGCTCGACGGCCTGCTGGTGGAGCCGGCGGACGGCGGCGGCGTCTCGCACTTCCTGCGCGACAGGGGCGAGCACTGGCAGATGCGGGAGTACGTCGCCCAGCGGTCCCTGTACCACCTCAAGGAGGCCGACCCGCACCTGTGGGTGGTGCCGCGCCTGTGGGGTCAGGCCAAGGCCGGGATGATGGCGGTGGAGTACGACGAGTTCGGGGCCGGCCGCGCGGAGCGGGTGCACGCGCGGCTCTACGCCGACCTGATGGCCGACCTCGGCCTGGACAGCGCGTACGGCCACTACCTGGGCGCCTGTCCACGGCAGATGCTGGCCGTCAACAACCTGATGTCGCTCTTCGGGCTGCACCGCGCCCACCGGGGCGCGCTGGTCGGCCACTTCGCCTGGGTCGAGGTCACCTCGTCCCCCGGCTCGCGCCGCCTCGCGCAGGCGCTGGAGCGGCTGGGGGCCGGCCCGGCGGCCGTGCACTTCTACGCCGAGCACGTCGAGGCGGACGCCGCGCACGAACAGGTGGTGCGCCACCAGGTCGTGAAGGGGCTGCTGCGGGAGGAGCCCGCGCTCGCGCCGGACGTCGCGTTCGGCATCGCGGCCACTGGTCTGCTGGAGGACCGGCTGGGCGCGCACCTGCTCAGCGCCTGGCAGGCGGACGAGTCCTCACTGTTCGCCCCGCTGTGAGGGTTCGCCCTGCTGTGAGGGGTCGTACCGCTGCGCGGGTTCGCACCGTTGCGAGGCCGTGGCTGCCGTTGTTCCTGTGGCGGCCGTGGCTGCCGTGGCCGTGCGTGCGGCCGGGGAGCGCTTGCGGCCGCGGTGGCTGGTGTCGCACCAGGGGAAGGTCCGGCTGCGGCGGCACATGCACAGCGCCACGAACGGGCGGTCCGAACGGGCCGTCGTCCCGTCGTCCAACTCCACCTCGACGGGGCCTTCGACGAGCACCGGCCCTCCGGGGTCCCGGACGACCCGGCGGGCCTCCCTGTGCCCGGCCCCGTCGCGTCCGGTCTCTTCGGTCTCTTCGGCCTCTCCGGCCTCTCCGATCTCTTCGGCCTCTCCGGTATCGCCGGTCCCCTCGCTCCCGGGTACGGGTTCCTGCTCACGCGGCGCGCTGGGCACGGACCACCACCAACTCCTCCTTGTCCTGGCCGGGGACGATCAGCCCCTGGGCCTCAAGCCACGCGGCACGCCCCCGCATCACGGGCCCGAAAGGGATGAACCTGCGGTCGGTGACCGAGGTCTCCAGCCCGGCCTCCGCCAGGAGTCCCACGGTCCGGGCGGGGTCGCAGATCTGCGAATGGACGAGCAGCAGCACACCGTACGGGGCGAGCAGCGCGGGCACCTGCGCGCACAGCCGGTCCAGTACGGCCCGGCCGTCCGGTCCGGCGTCCCACGCCCGCGCCCGGCCGCGCCGCGGCAGCACGGGCGCCGCGCTGGGCACGTACGGCGGATTCGCCATGACCAGGTCGAAGTGACGCCCGGCCACGGGGTGCAGCAGGTCGCCCCGGTGCGCGCGTACCCGGTTCCCGTGCCCGGCGAACCAGGCGTTGAGCAGGGTGGTGAGCACGGCGGCGAACGCGGCGTCCGTCGCGGTGACCCGTCCGGCGCCGTGCCGGGCCGCGGCGACCGCCAGGGCCCCGCTGCCCGCGCCCACGTCCAGCACCTCAGCGCCGGGCCGCAGGCTCTCCCGGCGGAGGGCCGCGGCCAGCATCCCGGTGTCTTCCTGCGGCGCGTACACGCCGGGGGGGTTGATGAAGAACACGCGCCACGGGTACCCCGGAAGCATCATTCATTGCACGACGGACGGAAGCGGTTCGCCCTTCAGCGCAGTGCACGGCGGTCTCGTCCGCACCACGCGCCGCGACAGGACCATCCCGGTGGCCGAAGCTGGGGACGTGAGCAGTCCGCAGCGCTCCGGACCGCCGCCACCCCCGGCGGGCCCCGGGCAGGCGCCCACCCTCGGCGTGGAGGAGGAGTTCTTCCTCGTCCGCCCCGGCGGCGGTGCCCTCGTACCGGCGGGCAGCCGCGTCGTCGCCCGGGCCGCACGGACAGTCGGTGACCTTGTCTCCGGAGAGTTCGACTCGTGCCAGGCCGAGGTGAAGACACCGCCGTGCGCGGGCGCCGACGAGCTGCGCCGCGAACTGGGCGCGGTACGGGCGGCCGTCGCCGGTGCCGCGGCCGCGGAGGGCGTACGGATCTGCGCGTCCGGGACGCCCGTACTCGGCGCGCAGGGACCTGCGACGCTGGGGGACCACCCGCGCTACCGGGCCGGAGTGGACCAGTTCGGCGTCATGCTCGACGACTACGCCATCTGCGCCCTGCACGTCCACGTACACATGCCGGACCGCCGCCTGGGCGTGCTGGTCGGCAACCACCTGCGGCCCTGGCTGCCCCTGCTGCTGGCGATGAGCGCCAACTCCCCGTTCGCGGACGCCCGTGACACGGGGTACGCGAGCTGGCGCACCATCGTCCGGGGCCGTTTTCCGGCGCTCGGTCCGCAGCCGTACGTCACCTCCCTCGACGACTACCGGCAGCTCACCCGGGCCCTGCACGCCTCCGAGGCGATGCTCGACGCCGATGTGCCGTTCTGGGACGTACGGCCCAACCCGCGCCATCCCACCCTGGAGATCCGCGTCATGGACGTACCCGCCGATGTCGAGGACACCGTGGCCCTCGCGGTGCTGGTCAGGGCGCTGGTGGCGCGGTCGGTCGAGCTGGTGCGGGACGGCGACCGGGGCCCGCGGGTGTGCGGCGAGCTCGTCCGGGCGGCCTATTGGCGCGCGGCGCGCGACGGCTGGCCGGGCGACGGTGTGGACGCGCTGAGCGGTGAGGTGCTCCCGTCCCGCGTCCAGGCGGACCGGCTGGTGGGCCACGTACGGCCGGAGCTGGAGGAGTACGGCGACCTGGACACCGTCACGGCGTTCCTGCGCCGCCTCGCGGAACGCGGGAGCGGCGCCCAGCGCCAGCGTGCCTCGTGGAACCGGCGATCACGGCTGAGCGACATCGTGGACGACCTCGCGGACCTGACCGCCGGCGCACCGGAGCGCCCGGTGGCTGCCGTCACGCGGCGGTGAGCCTGCCGTCACGCGGCGGTGAGCGTGGTCACCAGCACGTCGCGGTATGCGGGCCGTGAGAGGTCCATGGGGCGGATCGGGGAGACGCAGTGCAGCGAGTCCCGGTCGTCCGACAGCAGCAGGCTGCCCGGCCGGTGCAGGGTGGTGGACAGCAGTTCCCGCCCGTCGTGGGTGTAGACGCTGCTCTGGCCGCCGCTGGCGTTCTCGCGGTTGACGAGCAGGGAGGACACCAGGGTGACGCCGTCCTTGTGACGGCCCTCCGGAGTCGGGTCCCCCTTGTCGTCGGCCGTCGCGACGACCCGGAAGGGGTGCACCTTGACGATCCACTGCCCGGCGTCGTCCAGGGCGGCCGCCGCCCGCCCCAGCAGGGCGAACAGCGGGCGCAGCAGCGGGTCGGAGACGAACGTGCCGGTCAGCGGCTCGAAGTCGCGGTCCATCGTCTCGTACAGCGGGTTGGTGTCCTTCGGCTGCACGAACGGCGTGTGGGGCAGCTGGACGAGTTCCCCGGTGGCCGGGGTGAGGGAGAACCGGCCGTAACGGCGCAGCCTGCGGGTGCCCTGCTCGGCCGCGTACCGGTCCTCGCCCAGCTCGTCCCAGTGTGCGGCGAAGCGCGCCCACGACTGGTCGTCCGCGCCCATCTGCTCCCGGACCGAGGCCGGGGACATCAGGCAGACGGAGGAGCGGGTCAGGCACGAGCGGGCGGCCTCGACCGGGGAATCGGCCCCGGCCGCGCCACCGGTGCCGGACGGTGCCGAGCGGTCGTCGATGTGCTCCACGTCGGATGTCCGCCTTCCTGCCGGGGGCCTGCCGTGTCCTTGCCCGGCTCTGCCGGGTTCTGTCGGTTTCTGCCGGGTTCTGCCAGGTTTTACCGGGCGTGCGCCGTGGCGCACGCGTGGTCCCATCGTGTGGGGGACGGACGCTGATCGCATCTTGCGCGCACCCGGTCCGCGGCACGGGGCCGTCGCGGTGGCTCCGGGGCCGGGCACTGCCCGCCCGACGGCCCTTCCATGCCTGATGACTCAATGTCGCCGTAAGTCGTCAGCCTGCTTTGACATGCCATTTCGGCGCTTTCTACGGTGATCACACGCCTCCCCCCCCGCCCTGAGAAGAGGAACCATGCGCGTCCTGTGCACCGCGACCGGCTCACCGTCGCACGGCAGAGCTCTGCTGCCCCTGGCCCGTGCGCTGGCCGGGGCCGGCCACGACGTCACCGTGGCCACGACGACCGACGTGGCGTCCGTATTCGCCGCCGACGCCGTCACGGTGGAGCCGTGCCTGCCGCGGCTCGACTTCGGGACGGACCAGCAGGAGGACACCGGTGACGCGACGGGCACGGACGCCGGAGCGGCCCAGGGCCAGGGCGAGGAGTCGGGCCAGGAGTCGGACCAGAGCCAGGGCGAGGAGTCGGGTCAGGAGCAGCACCTGCGGGTACTGATAGAGCGGCTCACCGGCGACATGGCCATCGAGAGCCACCGCGTACTGGCCGAACTGGCCCGTACCGTACGCCCGGACGCCATCATCCGGGACGGCATGGACGTCGCCGCGTGCCTGCTCGCCGAGCAGCTCGGCGTACCCCAGCTGCCCATCCCCGCGGGCACGGTCAACGTCCTCGACCCGGCGCTCCTGCTGCCCGCGCTGAACCGGCTGCGCGAGCAGCTGGGGCTGCCCGTCCAGGAGTCGCCCGGCTCGCTCTACCCGCACGGCCGCTTCGACTACCTGCCCGCCGCGTACTCCTTCGCCCGGTTCCCGGCGAAGGTCCTGGCCTACCGCCAGACCACCGTGGTGGACCGCACCGCCGGGCTGCCCGGCTGGGTCGCCGAACTGCCCACCGACCGGCCGCTGGTGTTCGCCGCGGTGGGCACCGCGCTGCCGATGTTCCGCGAGGTGCTGCCCGAGGGTGCCCCGCTGCCGGTCGGGATGACCGACCCGGCCGAGCAGCTGGGAATCATCATCGCGGGCCTGAACCGGCTGGACTGCACGGCCGTGGTGGCCACCGGCGGCATCGAACCGGCCGGCGCGGAACCCGCCCCGCACGTCCACCTCACGGACCGCCTCGCACAGCCGCTGCTGCTGGAGTGCGCCGACCTGTTCCTCACCCACGGCGGGTACAACAGCATCAGGGAAGCGCTGCGCACGGGTACGCCGATGGCGGTGCTGCCGAACTTCGGAGACCAGCCGCCCAACGCCGAGCGGGTGCAGGAGCTGGGCCTGGGCCGGCATCTGACCGACACCTCGCCCGAGGCCGTGGCCGCCGTCTGCCAGGAGATCCTGGACGACCGCGGCATCGCCGCCCGGGTACGGAAGGCACAGCTGGCCAGCCTCGCCCTGCCGGACGTCGGGCAGGTCGTGGACGACCTGGAGAAGCTGGTGGCCTGAGACGTTCACCGGCAGGGGGACGACGGCGGCCCGTCACGGGGCGGGCCGCCGTCCCTCTGCTGTGCGACGGGGTGGGCGCGTGTGTGTGACGGGGCGGGCGCGGGCCGTTCCCGCCGCCGTACGTGGGGCGCGGGCCGTTCCCGCCGTACGTATGACGAGCCCGGCCGAGGGACGTGAACCGTTCCCGCCGTACGCGCGACGGCCCGGCCGGGCGTCGGGCGCCGTCAGGACCGGACGGGTTCCGCCGCCGTGCGGGCCGTCGGGACGACCACCGGAGCGCCGTCGGAGGGCGCGGCGAGGATCTCCGCCTCGACGCCGTACAGCTCCTTCACGAGCGCCGCGTCGATGATCTTGCGCGGCGGGCCCGCGGCGACCACCCGGCCCGCCCGCATGGCGACGACCGTGTCGGCGTAGCGGGCCGCCGCCGCGAGGTCGTGGACGACCATGACGATGGTCCGCCCGGCCGCCGCGACCTCACGGACCAGGTCCAGCACCTCCACGGCGTGGCCGATGTCGAGGGCGCTGGTCGGTTCGTCGAGCAGGACGACGGGCGTTTCCTGGGCGAGTGCCATGGCCAGCCAGCAGCGCTGGCGCTGGCCGCCGGAGAGCTGGTCGAGGCGGCGGCCGGCCAGGCCGGTGGTGCCGGTCGCCTCCAGGGCGCGCGTCACGGCCCGTTCGTCCTCGTGGGACCACTGGCGGAACAGGCCCTGGTGCGGGTGGCGTCCGTACCGTACGAGGCCCGCCACCGTGACCGCCTCGGGTGCCTGCGGGGACTGGGGGAGCAGCGCGATGCGGTGGGCCGCCTCCCGCTGCTTGAGCCGCCAGACGTCGGCGTCGCCCGCGAACACCCGGCCGGACGCGGGCTCGTGCAGCCGGGCCATGCAGCGCAGCAGAGTGGACTTGCCGCAGCCGTTGGGCCCGACCACCGCCACCACCTGACCCGAACCGACCGTCAGATCGACCTGGTCGACGACCGGGTGTCCGGCGTATCCGGCGGTGAGCTGCTCGACGCGGAGTTCCACTGAAGCCGGCCTTTCCCCGGGGCGAGAGGTCACACCTCTTGCCTATTTGTCATAAGGTAAGGCTAACCTTAACGCCAATCGGCGGAAGTGCGGCTGCCGCGGCAGCCGTGCGCACGCCTCGTCACGTCATGCCCCATTGAACCCGGAGTTCCCGATGACCGTGTCCCGCCGCCCGCTTCTCACCGCCCGACGCCGTACCGCATCGGCCGTCGCCGCCCTCGGTGCCGCGGC
Source organism: Streptomyces sp. CB02923 (assembly GCF_001905005.1). Lineage (GTDB taxonomy): Bacteria > Actinomycetota > Actinomycetes > Streptomycetales > Streptomycetaceae > Streptomyces. Next base: position 304,235 of record NZ_LWKZ01000003.1, read on the forward strand.
GCTGCTGCTCACGGGCTGCGGCTCGGACTCCGGCGCGGACCGGGCGAAGGGCGACGGCAAGGACGCGGCGGCCTCCGGTACCCGTACGGTCAAGGACGCCACCGGCAAGGTCGTCGAGGTGCCCGCGAACCCGCAGCGCATCGTCACGCTCACCCAGGAGGACCTGGACGCGGTCCTCGCGCTGAAGATCAAGCCGGTCGGCATCACCAACGGGCAGGGCCTGGACGAGCCGCCGGCCTACCTGGCCGGCAAGGTCAAGGGCATCGACATCGTCGGCGGCCTGCTCAAGCCCGTCATGGACAAGGTGGTCGCGGCCAGGCCGGACCTGATCCTCGCCGGTGACATGCAGGACGAGCAGGTGCTCAAGCAGCTGCGCGAGATCACCCCCGCCACCCTGGTCACCATGGCGCCCACCGACGACTGGAAGATGTCGTTCCGGGGCATCGGCAACGCCGTCAACAAGCTCGGCGACGCCAACAAGGTCATCGCCGACCACGAGGCCGCCGCCAAGAAGGCGGGCGAGAAGCTGGGCGCGGGCAAGGGCGCCGCCGTCTCCATCGTGCGCTGGAACCCGGACGGGCCGAGCTGGATGGAGAAGAAGCAGTTCGCCAGCGGCGTCGCCCTGGAGATGGGCCTCCAGCGGCCCGCCAACCAGAACAAGGACGGCAACGCGCACGCCCCGTCACTCAGCCTCGAAAAGATCAACGAGATCGACGGCGACTGGCTGTTCCTGTCCACCCTGACCGCCGACGGCGAGAAGGCCCTCAAGGACGTGCAGACCAAGCCCGCCTACAAGGAGCTGGGCGCGGTGAAGAAGGGCCACGTGGTGACGGTCAACGGCTCCGTCTGGTCCACCCGCGGCGGCCCGCTGGCCAGCGATGTCGTCATGAGCGACATCAGCAAGGCACTGTCCGGGGCCTGAGCCGGGCGGCCGTACGGCGCTGATCGTACGGGGCTGATCGTACGGCCGGGTGGTATCGCGACTCGTACGGCGACTCGTACGGCGACCCGTGCGGCCGTCGTGGCGCCGGCGGCGCCTCCGGGAGACCCGGGGCGCCGCCGGTGCCCGCTCACGTCCGGGGCGCGCCGCCGTTCCTGGCGTACGCGAAGTCCGCGGCCGTCCAGGCCAGGCCCACCGCGCCGTCGAACAGGGCCTGTCCGGCCGCCGGTGACACCGCGGCCTCGGCGAACTCCGGCTCGTGCGGCCCGCAGGCGCCCCCGCTGATGTCCAGCACGGGATGGATGGCGGGCACCACGTGGGACACGTTGCCCATGTCCGTACAGGCGAAGGGCCCGCGCTCCACCGGCTCCGGCCTGCCCAGGGCGCGCGCGTTGGCCTCCCACAGGGCGATCAGCCCGGGGTCGCCGCGGAAGTCCAGGTAGTCGGGCTCCGGGCGCTCCAGGGTCACCTCGCAGCCGGTCGCCAGCGCACCGGCCCGGAAGCACGCCTCGACGCGCTCCCGCAGCTCGCGCAGGTCCTCGGCGGCCAGCGCCCGGATCTCGTACTCGGCCGTCGCGCGGTCGGGTATCGCGTTCGGCGCGGAACCCGCCGATGTCGTGACGCCGTGCACCCGCCACTGCGGCGGCAGTTGCTGGCGCAGCAGGCCCAGGGCGACCTGGGCGACGGTCAGCGCGTCGGCCGCGTTGCGGGCCTCGTGCGGGTTGAGGCTGGGATGGGCGGTACGGCCGGTGTACGTGACGGACAGGGTGCCGAGCGCGAAGGACCGGAAGTCGGACACCTCGAACGGGCAGGGGTGCACCATCATCGCCGCGTCCACCCCGTCGAACGCGCCGGCCTCCAGCAGCAGCGCCTTGCCCGCGCCGCGTTCCTCGGCCGGCGTGCCCACGACCCGCACGGTCAGGCCCAGTTCCGCCGCGTACGGAGCCAGACCCAGCGCCGCACCGACGCCGGCCGCGGCGATCAGGTTGTGGCCGCAGGCGTGACCGAGGTCCGGCAGGGCGTCGTACTCGCAGGCGATGGCCACCGTGACCGGCCCTGACCCGGCGGTCGCCACGAACGCGGTGTCCAGGCCGTGGGCGGGCGCGGTCACCTCGAAGCCGTGCTCGCGCAGCAGTCCGGCGCACCAGGCGGCGGCCCGGTGCTCGGTAAAGGCTGTCTCCGGATGGCTGTGGATGCGGTGGCTGAGGTCGGTCAGGGCGGCGATTTTGCCCGTGATGTGCTGCCGTATGGCGTCCTTGACGGCGTCGAGCGGGGCGGGACCGGGGGTGGGGCCGGGGGTGGCGCCGGGGGTGGAGCTTGGTGCGGGCGTCATCGTCTCCTCTTCGGGCTCGGTGGCGGTGCCGGGGGCGGCCCTCGGCACCGCAGAAGAGTAAAAATAACTTAGGCTTCCCTAAGTTTGTGCGCGGGCTGCCGGCCCGCCCGCGAAGGTCGGTTTTCTCCCTGGGAGTTGTCACACACATGCATCAGCGTCCGGTCGACCAGGCAGCCCCCGCGGCACTGTCGCGCCCCAGCGCCCCTTCGCCACGGCCCGCGGAGCCCGCCGATTTCGCCCTGCTCACCTCGCAGTCCGGCATCCTTTACGCAAGTCAACTGGACCCCAAGAGCCCGGCACTCAACACGGCGGACGTCGTCGAGATCCAGGGCGTCCTGGACGAGGCGCTGTTCGAGCGTGCCCTGCTGTGCACGGTCACCGAGGCCGAGACGCTCGGCGTGTGTGTGAGCGAGACGGACGGCTTTCCGCAGCAGCGCGTCATACCGCCGGACGCGGAACGCCTCCTGCACCGCATCGACCTGCGCGACGCCGACCGGCCCGCTGAGGAGGCGGCGCGCGACTGGATACACGCCGACCTCACCAGGGCCGCCGACCTGGGCCAGGCCGGACAGCTCACGACCGAGGCCCTCTTGCGCCTCGCCGACGACCGGTACTGGTGGTACCAGCGGGTGCACCACATCGCGGTCGACGCGTACGCCCTGCAACTCGTCGGGAGCCGCGTCGCCGAGCTCTACACCGCCTTCGCCACCGGGCAGGAGCCCACGGCCACCCGGTTCGCGCCGCTGCGCGACCTGGTCGAGGACGAGACGCGGTACCTGGAGGGCGAGCAGTACACGGCCGACCGGGAGTTCTGGGCCGGCCGGATGGCGGGACGGCCGGAGCCGGTGACGCTTGCGAGCGGGGCTGTGGGGGATGCCGGGTCTGCTGGGACCGTGGGGGCCGCCGGAGCCGCCGGGGCCGCAGCACCCCGTACCTCGGCCGCCTCGGACTCCTCGGCCCCGTCGGCCGCCTCGCTCGCCGACGCCATCGCCGCCGACGACGTGCTCCGCACCCGTACCGACCTGCCCGCCGAAGCACTGGACCGGCTCACCCGGGCCGCCGAAGCGGTCAAGGCGACCTGGGCGGAACTCGTCATCGCCGCGACCGCCGGCCACCTGCACCGCGTCACCGGCGCCGAGGACGTGGTGCTCGGCCTGCCGCTGACCAACCGGCGCGGCCCCGCCGCTCTGCGCACCCCGGCCATGACCGTCAACGTCCTGCCCCTGCGCATCGCCGTACGCCCCCAGGACACCGGCGCCGGTCTGCTGCGCCGCGTCGTCCTCGAAATGCGTGCGGTACGCCGCCACCAGCGCTACCCGCAGGCCGACATCCGCCGCGACCTCGCGCTCTCCTCGGCCGGTACGCCGCTGACCGGTCCCATGGTCAACATCAAGCCGTTCGACGGCGGCCTCGACTTCGCGGGCCTGACCGGTACGGTCCACAACCTCGCCGCAGGCCCCGTCGAGGACCTCGCCGTCACCGCCTCGCCCGCCGCGGACGGCGGGCTGCGCATCAGCCTCGACGCCCACACCGGACGGTACGCCGAGGCCGAACTCGCCGGGCACCAGGAATCGTTCCTGCACTACCTCGACGGGCTCGCCGAGCTGCTGCTGACCGACCCGCACCGCCCCGTCGGCACCATCGACCTGCTGGACGCCGCCGACGTACGCCGGGCCACCACCGGGCGCGACGAACCGCCCGCCGCCCGCACCCTGCCCGCGTACTTCGGCGAACAGGCCGCCCGCACCCCGCACGCCGTGGCCGTCCGCACCGGCAGCACCGCACTGACCTTCGCGGAACTCGACGCCGCCGCCGACCGGCTGGCCCACCTGCTGGCCGGCCTGGGCGCGGGCCCGGAGCGCCCCGTCGCCCTCGCGCTGCCGCGCGGCACCGACATGATGGTGTCGCTGCTCGCGGTCCTCAAGGCGGGCGCCGTCTGCCAGCCCCTCGACCTCGGCCACCCGGCGGCCAGGACACTGGCGGTCCTCGAAGACGCCCGTCCCGTATGCGTCGTCGGTACGACCGGAACGCTGGCCGCGCTCCCGCCGCACGGCCTGCCCGCCGTGGCGCTGGACGACACCGCCACCGCCGAAGCACTCGCCGCACAGCCCGCCGGGGCGCCCGCGGCTCCGCCCGCGCCCGGCCACGCCGCCTACGTCATCCACACCTCCGGCTCCACCGGGCGCCCCAAAGGCGTCGTCGTCACCCACGCCTCGCTCGCCAACCTGTACGCCGGGCACGGCAGCGACCACATCGCCCCCGCCGTCGCCCGCACCGGCCGGCAACGGCTGCGGGTCGCGCACAGTGCGTCGTTCGCGTTCGACGCGTCCTGGGACCCGGTGCTGTGGATGGTGCACGGGCACGAACTGCACCTCCTCGACGACGCGTCGTACCGCGACCCCGCCGCCCTCGCCCGCTACGTGGACGAGCACCGCATCGACTACCTCGACGTCACCCCGTCCTACGCCGAAGCCCTGCTCGCAGAAGGGCTGCTGGACGACGGCCGGCACCACCCGGCCGTGGTCGTCGTCGGCGGCGAGGCCGTACCCGTACCGCTGTGGGAACGGCTGACCACGACCGACGGGCTGCACGCGGTCAACCTCTACGGGCCGACGGAAACGACCGTCGACGCGTACTACTGGACGGCACCCGCGGCGGACCGCGCCACGAGCGATACGAGCAACACGAGCGGCACGAGCGACGCGGGCAGCGCGACCGGCGCGGGCGGCACGAGCGGCACGAGCGGCACGACCGGCGCGGCCAGCGCGACCGACGCGGGCAACACCGCGTCCCCCATGGGGCGGCCCGTGCGGGGCTCCCGCGCCTACGTCCTCGACCACTGCCTGAGACCCGCGCCCAACGGCGTGGCCGGGGAACTGTACGTGGCGGGCGCCTGCCTGGCCCGCGGCTACCTCGGGCGGCCCGACCTGAGCGCCGAACGCTTCATCGCGGACCCGTACGGCGCCCTGCACGGCGCGCCCGGCAGCCGCATGTACCGCACCGGGGACCTCGTACGGCGCCGGGCGGACGGCACGGTCGAGTTCCTGGGGCGCAGCGACGACCAGGTCAAGATCCGCGGCTTCCGCATCGAACTCGGCGAGATCCAGGCGACCCTGGCCCAGCACCCGTCCGTCGCCCACGCCGCGGTGATCGCCCGCGACACCCCACAGGGCAAGCGGCTACTGGCGTACGCGGTGCCGCGGACCGGGGGTGGTGGCACGGAGGACGATGGCGCGGGGGCCGTGGGCGCGGGGACCGTTGGCGCGGGGACCGGCGACGTTCCGTCCTCCGCTTCCCCCGGGGCCCCCACCCCCACCCCGCCCACCCCCGTCCCCACCCCCGCCGCCCTCCGGGCGCACCTCGCCGCGGCGCTTCCCGCGCACATGGTCCCGGCCACGGTGACGCTGCTCGCCGAACTGCCGCGCACCGCCAACGACAAGCTGGACCACCGCGCCCTGCCGGACCCCGAACCGGGCGTCCCCGGCCCCGGCAACGGCAGCCCCGACGGCACCGGCCCCGGCACCAACCTCGGCAGCGACACCAGCCTCCGCCTCGGCCTCGGCAGCGGCAGCACCCCCGACACCGCCCCCGCCGACCCGGCCCCCGCCCTCACCGGCAACCCCCACACCGACATCATCCGCGGTCTGCTGGCCGATCTCCTCTCACTGGACACGAGCCCCCCGGCGGACGCCGGGTTCTTCGACCTGGGTGGTCACTCGCTGCTGGCGGCCCGCCTGGCCGCCCGTATTCGGGAGATCTTCCAGGCGCCCATGAGCACCGCGGACGTCTTCCGCAACCCCACCGCGGCCGCGCTCGCCGCGCTCGTCCACTCCGCCGACCCGGCGGACGGCACCGCGGAGCCGTCCGCGTCCCTGCCCGCGTCCCCCGTACCCCGCACCGGACACCTCCCCCTCTCGCCCGCCCAGAAGCGGCTCTGGTTCCTCCACCGGCTCGAAGGTCCCAGCCCCACCTACAACATCCCGCTCGTGCTGCGCATCGACGGACCCGTCGACCGTGGCGCGCTCCAGCTCGCCCTGCGCGACTTGACCGCTCGCCACGAGACACTCAGAACGGTATATCCGACCACTGACAACGGCGGGGAAGAGCAGCCCTACCAGCGGATACTGTCCGCGGATGACCCGATGTCGCGGCCGGGCGTGCACGTCGCCGGGCCCGGCGACGACCTCACCGAGGCCGTACGCCACTGCTTCGACCTGGCCGCCGAACCCCCGCTGCGCGCCACCCTGTTCAGCGAAGGCCCCGACCGTCACACCCTGCTCCTGCTGCTGCACCACATAGCCGGTGACGGCGCCTCCACCACGCCCCTGGCCCGCGACCTCGCCACGGCCTACACCGCGAGACGCGCGGGCCGGAAACCGGAGTTCGCTCCGCTGCCCCTCCAGTACGCCGACCACGCCGCCCGCCAGCAGCAGCTGCTCGGCACGCCCGCCGAGCCCACCCCGCTCGCCGCCGCCCAGCTCGCGCACTGGAAGCAGGCCCTCGCCGGTCTGCCCGACACGCTCGACCTGCCCACCGACCGGCCGCGCCCGGCGGTCGCCTCGCACGCCGGTGACACCGTCCCCTTCACCCTCGACGCGGCAGCGCACACCGCGCTCCAGCGCCTCGCCCGGTCCACCGGCACCAGCGTCTTCATGACGGTGCAGGCCGGCCTCGCCGCCCTCCTGACCCGGCACGGCTGCGGCACCGACATCCCCCTCGGCACCCCCGTCGCCGGCCGCGCCGACGACACCACCGCCGCCCTCGTCGGCTTCTTCACCAACACCGTCGTGCTGCGCACCGACACCTCCGGCGACCCCGCGTTCCGCACGCTCCTGGAGCGGGTACGGTCCGCCACCCTCGCCGCGTACGAGCACGACACGCTGCCCTTCGACCACCTCGTCGAGGCACTGAACCCGCGGCGTTCGCTGGCCCGGCACCCCCTGTTCCAGACGATGCTGGCCTGGCAGTCCCTGCCCGACGCCGCGTTCGCGCTGGGTCCGCAGGCCACCGCCCGGATGACGGCCGTGCCGTCCGGTACGGCCAAGTTCGACCTCACGCTCAACGCGGGCGAGCAGCCCGGCGGCGGCATCGGCGGCTTCTTCGAGTTCCGTACCGACCTGTTCGACCGCGCGACCGTACAGGGCCTCGCCGACCGGCTGGCCCGGCTGCTCACCGCGGCCGCCGACAGCCCGGACACCCCGCTCGGCCTGCTGCCGCTGCTCGGCGCCGAGGAGCGCCACCGCGCCCTCGTCGAGTGGAACACCCCCGCCGGGCCCCGCACCGTCCGCCCCGCCACGACGCTCGCCGACGTCTACGAGGCCGCCGCCCGCAGCCACCCCGGCCGCACGGCCGTCAGCTGCGAAGGCCAGTCCCTCACCTACGCGGAACTCTCCGCCCGCGCCCACCGCCTGGCCCGGCTGCTCGCCGCCCGCGGCATCGGCCCCGGCGCCATCGTGGCGCTCGCGCTGCCGCGCTCCGCCGACCTGGTCACCGGCCTGCTCGCGGTGTCCCTCGCCGGAGCCGCCTACCTGCCGCTCGACCCCGGCTACCCGGCCGACCGCCTCGCCTACATGCTCGGCGACGCCGCCCCGGCCGCGCTGATCACCGACACCGCGACCGCGCCCCGGCTCCCGGCCCATACCCTGCCGCTGATCACCGTGGACGGCGGCGCGGCCGACGGATACGGCACCGAACCGCTGACCCAGGCCGACCGCACCAGGCCGCTGCGCCCCGACGACGCCGCGTACGTCATCTACACCTCGGGCTCCACCGGCCGCCCCAAGGGCGTCGTCGTCACCCACCACAACGTGACCCGCCTGTTCACCGCCACCGATCACTGGTTCGGCTTCGGCCCCGAAGACGTCTGGACGCTCTTCCACTCCTACGCCTTCGACTTCTCCGTCTGGGAGCTGTGGGGCGCGCTGCTGTACGGCGGCAAGGTCGTCGTCGTACCCCACCTGACCAGCCGCGACCCGCACGCCTTCCGGCGGCTGCTGGCCACCGAGCAGGTCACCGTCCTCAATCAGACCCCGTCGGCCTTCTACCAGCTCGCCGCCGCCGACCGCGAGAGCGACGGGGCGGAACTGGCCCTGCGGTACGTGGTGTTCGGCGGCGAGGCGCTGGAGCTGGGACGGCTCGGCGACTGGTACGAGCGGCACGCCGACGACGCGCCGGTCCTGGTCAACATGTACGGCATCACCGAGACCACCGTGCACGTCTCGTACGTCCCGCTCGACCGCGCCACCGCCTCCGGCGCCACCTCCAGCACCATCGGCGTCAACATCCCCGACCTGCGCGTCTACGTCCTCGACGACCGGCTCCAGCCGGTACCGCCGGGCGTCACCGGTGAGATGTACGTCGCGGGCGAGGGCCTGGCCCGCGGCTACCTGGGGCGCGAGGAGCTGACCGCCACCCGCTTCGTCGCCGACCCGTACGCCGACCTGTTCGGCGGGCACGGCAGCCGCATGTACCGCTCCGGCGACCTCGCCCGGCGCCGCGCCGACGGCGCCCTGGAGTACTTCGGCCGCGCCGACCAGCAGGTCAAGCTCCGCGGCTTCCGCATCGAACTCGGCGAGATCGAGGCCGTGCTGGCCGCACACCCCGCCGTCGCGGACACGGCCGTCGTCGTACGCGAGGACGCTCCCGGCGACAAGCGGCTCGTCGGCTACGCCGTACCGGCCACCGGCGCGGCCCCCGACCCCGCCGCCCTCCGCGACCACGCCGCCGCGGAACTGCCCGCCCACATGGTGCCGTCCGCCGTCGTCCTGCTCGACCGGCTGCCGCTGACCGGCAACGGCAAACTGGACCGTAAGGCGCTGCCCGCGCCCGACCGCCCGGCCGCCACCGGCCGCCCGCCCCGCACCCCCCGCGAGGAACTGCTCTGCTCGGTCTTCGCCGAGGTACTGGGCCTGGACCGGGTCGGCGTCGAGGACAACTTCTTCGACCTCGGCGGGCATTCGCTGCTCGCGGTCCGGCTGGCCGGCCGCGTCAAGGCCGTCCTCGGCACCGAGGTGTCCATCGGTACGGTCTTCCAGTCGCCGACCGTCGCGGCCCTCGACGCCGCCCTGGACGCCGTACGCCACGACGACCCGCTCGACGTCCTGCTGCCGCTGCGCCCCATCGCCCCGAGCGCCGAGGGCGGGCGCACCCCCGTGCACTGCGTCCACCCGGCAGGCGGCCTGAGCTGGTGCTACGCCGGACTCATCCGCCACCTGCCCGCCGACGTAGCGATCTACGGCCTCCAGGCCCAGGGCGTCGGCGCCGCCACCGCGGACGAGCCGCTGCCCGCCACCCTGGAGGAACTGGCCGCCCACTACGCCGCCCGCGTCCGCGAGGTGCAGCCCGAAGGCCCGTACCGGCTGCTCGGCTGGTCCACCGGCGGCATCATCGCGCACGCCATGGCCACCCACCTCCAGGACGAGGGACACGAGGTCGAGCTGCTGGCGGTCCTGGACGCCTACCCGGCCGAGGGCTTCCGCGGCCTGCCCGTACCCGACGAGGCCGAAGCGCTCGAATCGCTGCTCACCATGGGCGGCTACGGACCCGACAGCCTGGAGGGCAAGCCGCTGACCACCGCCAACGTGGTGGAGGTCCTGCAACGCGAGGGCAGCCCGCTGTCCACCCTGTCCACCGACACCATCAAGGCGCTCGGCACCGTCTACCTCAACACCAACGACCTCGTACGGGCCTACGACCACCGCGTCTTCCGGGGCGACGTGCTCTTCTTCCGGGCCGTCGTGGACACCATCGACGACACCCTCACCCCCGACACCTGGACCCCCTACGTCACCGGCCGCATCGACAACACGAACATCGCGTGCTCCCACAAGGACATGACCCTGCCCGCGCCGATCGCGCACATCGCCCGCGTGGTGGCCGACCGCCTCACCGAACTGGAGGGGTGACCCGGTGACCACCGCACCGACCACCCGGCCCCGGCTGTCCCCGAAGACCGCCGTCGTCCTCGTCTACACGGCCGCCATGTGCATGAACGGCCTCGACTCGACCATCGTCAACCCCGCCCTGTTCACCATCGCGGGCGACTTCGGGCAGCCCGTCTCCGCGGCCAACACCGTCGAGACCGCCTTCCTCGTCGCCCTCGCACTGGCCCTGCCGGCCGCCGGCTGGCTCGGCGACCGCTTCGGCACCAAACGCGTCTTCCTCGGCGCGCTCGCCGTCTTCACCGCCGCCTCGGCCGCCTGCGGCCTGGCCCCCGGCCTGCCCGCGCTGGTCGTGGCACGGGCGGTGCAGGGCCTGGCGGGCGGCCTGCTCACCCCGGTCGGCATGACCCTGCTGTTCCGCGCGTTCGCGCCGCACGAACGGGCCAAGCTGTCGAAGGTCCTGATCGTGCCGACGGCCCTGATGCCCGCCCTGGGCCCGCCGCTGGGCGGCTTCCTGACCCAGCACCTGTCCTGGCACTGGCTGTTCTTCGTGAACGTGCCGATCGGCATCGCAGCCGTCCTGCTCGGCGTCGTCGGACTGCGCGAGCACGTCGAGGGCGTACCGGGACCGTTCGACCGCGCCGGGTTCTGGCTCGCCACCCCGGGGCTCGGACTGCTCACGTACGCGCTCGGGTTCGGCCCCTCCCACGGCTGGACGGAACCCGCCGTCGCGGTCGGCGCCGTGCTCGGCGTGGCCCTGCTGACCGCCGCCGTCGTCCACCAGCTCCGCACGCCGGAGCCGTTGCTGAAACTGCGGCTGCTGGCGGGCCGGGCGTACGGCACGGCCTCCGCGCTCGCCGTGCTCACCGCCGCCGGTCTGATGGGCGTCCTGTTCGTCTTCCCGCTGCTCTACCAGGCGGCACTGGGCGCCTCGGCCCTGGACGCGGGCCTGAGCGTCTTCCCGGAAGCGGTCGGCCTGATGCTCGCCTCCCAGGTCGTGGACCGGCTGCTGCCGCGCATCGGCCCGCGGCGGCTCGCGGTGCCCGCGCTGCTGCTTGCCGCGGTGGTCTTCGCGGCCCTCGCCGTGCCGGGAGCCGCGGACAGCGCCTGGCTCGTACGCGGCCTGATGTTCGCCATCGGCCTGGTGCTCGGCACGGCCGTGCTCACCGTCCAGCTCGCCGGGTTCGAGGACATCGCCCCGCCCGACATGGGACGCGCGATGGGCCTCTTCCAGATCGTGCGCACCCTGGGCGGCGCCCTCGGCATCGCCGTCTGCGCGGGAGTGATCGGCGGCCACGGCACCGGCGCCACCGGTCCGGGCCCGTACCGGGTCGCGGTGTGGGTGACGGCCGCGCTGGTCGCGGTGGGCGCGCTGATCGCGCTGCGGCTGCCGAAGGACCCGCCGCAGCCCCCGCCGTTCGACGACGAGGAAGCGGGGGAGGAGGCGGCGCAGGCCCCGGCGGCGGGCTGACCCCCGTCGCGAGAGAAACGACCGCGCCCCGGACCCGCGGATGGGTCCGGGGCGCGGCCCATGGCCTGCGGGTCAGCTGCCGGACAGCAGCGCCCCCAGCCCGGCGGCGAGCCCGCCGCGCCAGCACGCGTAGTCGTGGCCGCCGTTGAACTCCTCGTACGCCACGTCGTAGCCGCGGGCCCGCAGCACGTTGCGCAGGCGGCGGTTCTCCGCGAGGAGCATCCACTCCTGGAGACCGACCTCCAGCCGCAGCCGGACCGGACGGCGTTCCGCGGTGGCGTACTGGCGGGTCAGCCACTCGGTGCCGCGTTCCGCGTCGTCCGGCCACCAGAAGGAGCCGGACTGCGACAGGGCCAGGCCGAACCGGTCCGGCCGCCGGAACGCGGCGAACGCCGCGGTCAGGCCGCCCGCGCTCTGCCCGGCGACGACGGTGCGCTCCGGGCGCGCGCCGGCTCCGTACGCGTCGGCCGCCCACGGCAGCAGCGTGTCCGCCAGCCAGTCGACGAACTCACCGTTGCAGCTGAGGTCCTCCATCCGCCGCCCCATCGTGTCCACGAGCAGCGCGACGGTCGGCGGCACAGCGGCATCGGCGTGCAGATTGTCCAGCAGGTCACCGGCGCCGAGGACCGGCCCCCACATCTCGCCGTCCAGCAGCACGGCGACCGCGTACGGGCCGCCGCCGTCACGGTGGCCGGGCGGCAGGTGCACCGTGACGTGCCTGCCGTCCACCTCGGTCCGTACGGACGTGCCGCGTGCCGCGCCCGGCCTGCGCCCGGTGCACGGCTGCGCCGGAGCGCCGGGCAGTTCCAGGACGGAGGCCGGGTTGCGGCCGTCCCGCGACGGCAGGACGGGCGCGGTGTTCAACGGGTCGGGCACGGCGCTGTCCAGGACCTTCAGCCACGCCTTGCGGTCCGTACGCAGAAGGTCCTCGCGCGGTCCGCTGCCGGGGCGAAACTGGTACGAGGCGCGGTGGTCGGACCGCAGCCGGTGGCTGAGCGCCCACACCGCGGTGCCCTCGACGCGGGTCATCAGGTGCGGCGTCAGATCGCCCGCGTGCCGGTCCCGGTCGGTGACGGTGTGCAGGAGCGCCAGCACGTCCGTGGCCGGGGACGCGGGGTCGTCCCGCCACACGAAGGTGACCAGCGCGTGCCCGGGATCGCCGTCCGGGTCCGGTTCGACGAGCGGCGTCCCGGCCGCCGCGGCACGGCGCCAGAACTCCTCCTCGGCGTCGGGGCGCCCGGCCCGCATGTCGGCGGCGAGCCTGCGCAGCAGCGGGCTTCGGACAGCGGTCACTTGCGTCTTCCTCTCAGGGGTGGCGTCAGAACGACGCGTTCGTCATACACGGGTGGCTGCCGAACGGCCCAGCAGCACCCACAGCAGGAAAGGCCCGCCCAGCACGGTCGTCACGACGCCCACCGGCACCTCCGTGCCCGCGAAAACGATCCTGCCGACCGTGTCGGCCGCCACCACCAGGAGCGCGCCCGTCAGCATCGTGCCGACCAGCGGCACCCGCAGCGGCCCCGCCAGCCGCGACGCGATGACCGGGGAGGCCAGCGCCACGAAACCGACCGGCCCGCAGATGCCGACGGCCAGCCCCGCCAGTGCCACCGCCAGCAGCAGGCACACCGCGCGGGTACGGCCCGGAGCGGAACCCAGCGACGAGGCCGTGGCGTCGTCGAAGCGCAGCACGCCCAGATGGCGCGCGACCGCGAGGCTCAGCGGGACCAGGACGGCCAGGCCGATCAGGACGGGTACGGCGACGGCGTAGCTGCGCCCGTTGAGGCTGCCCGAGGTCCACACGTACAGCGAACTCGCCGAGTTGAGCGAGCGCCGGGACAGTGCCACCTGGGTGACGGCGGAGGCCAGCGCGGACATCGCCAGGCCGACGACGAGCACGCGGTAACCGCGCTGCCCGAGACCGCCGGAGACCACCGTGACCACGACCGCCGCGGCCAGCGCGCCCAGCGGACCCGCCCACCAGGCGCCGAACGTGCCGGTCGCGCTGAGCGTGACGGACAGCAGGACGGCGGCGGTGGCACCGTCGTTGACGCCGAGCAGTTCGGGTGTGGCGAGGCGGTTGCGGGCCAGCGTCTGCGTGAGACAGCCGGCCAGGCCCAGCGCGGCGCCCGCCGCCAGCCCGGCCACGATGCGGCCGAGCCGGAACTTCTGCACCAGCAGGACGTCGAACCGGTCCCCCTCCCCGAAGATCGCGCGAAACGTACGGCCCACGCCCATCTCGCTCTGCCCGGCGTACGCGGAGAGCACCACGGCCAGCAGGAGCAGCGCGGCCAGCAGGAGCGCCGCGAGCGTGGCGCGCCGGGCGACGAGGAAGGAGAGCGGGCCGCGGCGCAGCACGAACGTGTCGGCGGGGCGCACCCGGGCGGACTTCGGCCCGCGGCGGGGGAGACGCTGCCGCAGCGCGTGCAGCGCCCCGCGCGCCGCCTTGCCCGGCGCCCGCTCCTCGGTGGCCGGCTCGGTCATGCCCATCGCGGTGAGCTGCCGGGACCGGACGATGCCGATGAGGACGGGCGCGCCGATCAGCGCCACGATGACGGAGACCGGCGCCTCGAACGGGCGCGAGACCACCCGGGCCGCCACGTCCGCGAGGACGAGGACGGCGGCGCCGATCAGCCCGGCCAGCAGCAGCCGGGCGGCGAGCCGGGTCCCGGCGACCGCCCGCGCCAGGAAGCCCGCCAGCAGCCCGAGGAACGAGACGGGACCGGCCAGCGCCACGGCCGCCGCGGTCAGCAGCGTCACCCCGACGGCGACGACGGTACGGATCACCGGCGGCCGGTGGCCGAGGCTGCGGGCCAGGTCGTCGCCGAGCGCCAGCGCGGACAGCGGCCGCGCGACCAGCAGCGCCACCAGGAAACCCACGGCCAGCACGGGCGCGAGCCGGCCGAGTTCGCCGAAGCCCTCGACACCCGCCAGCGAGCCGAGCACCCAGAACCGGAACCGGTCGTAGGTCTCGGCCGAGTTCACCACGATCACGCTGGTCAGCCCGCCGAAGGTGGCGCCCAGCGCGGACCCGGCCAGCACCAGCCGCATCGGCGAACCGCCGCCCCGGCGGCCCGCGATGAGCAGCACCAGACCGCTGGCGACGACCGCCCCGGCGAACGCGCAGACGAGGTAGGCGTAGCCGCTGTCCAGGCCCAGCAGCGCGATGCCCGCGACGACACCGAACGAGGCCCCGGCGTTGACGCCGAGCAGCCCGGTCTCGGCGAGCGGGTTGCGGGTGACGGCCTGGAGCAGGCACCCGGCGACGCCGAGCGCGCCGCCCACGAGCAGGGCGGTGAGCGTACGGGGCAGCCGCAGGTCGCCGACGACCAGGGCCAGCCGCGGGTCGCTGCGCGCGCCGCCGCGGTCGAGCAGGTAGTCCAGGACGCCGCTCGCGCCGACCTCCCCGGCGCCGACGCACAGGGACACCGCGGCGAGGACGAGGACGGCGGCGGCGAAGCCCGCCACGGCGAGCGCGACGGTCCGGCGCGTGCTGTCCGCGGGACGGCCGCCGGGGTCCGATCCGGGCTCCGCTCCGGGGGCCGCTCCGGGCTCCGCGGAGGCAAAGCGCGGGTCATCGGCAGCGGGCCGGGCGTCCTTTTGCGCCACCGCGCCCGGCAACGTGCCGCCCTCGGCGCCGTGTTCGTGGGGCGGGGCGGCTATACCCGTGCACTGCTTTTGCATAAGGTGAGGCTAGCCTAACCATTTGCCCCGCGTGCGCGCGGAATGCCGGAGTGGCTGGGCTCCTGTCCTATATTAGGTTAGGCTTGCCTAACAAATGGGGAGGTTGCTCATGCCTGAGCACATACCGGGCCGCGCCGAATTCACCGGGCGCATCGCGCTGGTGACCGGCGCCGGGCAGGGCATCGGTGCCGCTGTCGCCGCGGCCCTGGCGCGACAGGGCGCCCACGTCGTGGCCACCGACCGCACCGCACCCGCGGTCCCGCCGCCCGAGAGCGGCACCACGGGAACGGTTACCGCCGAGGTCATGGACGTCACCGACCGCACCGCGGTCGACACCACCGTCGCACGCGTCGAGCGCGAACTCGGCCCGATCGCCGTCCTGGTGAACGTGGCCGGCATCCTGCGTCCCGGCCCGGCCGCCGAGCTGTCCGACGCGGACTGGGCCGACACCTTCGCCGTGAACACCACCGGCGTCTTCCACACCACCCGGGCCATCGCACCGCACATGGTCAAACGCGGCTCAGGGAGCATCGTCACCGTCGGCTCCAACGCCGCCGGAGTCCCCCGTACCGGAATGGCCGCCTATGCCGCCTCCAAGGCCGCGGCAGCCATGTACACCAAGTGCCTGGGGCTCGAACTCGCCCGCAGCGGCGTGCGCTGCAACATCGTCGCGCCCGGCTCCACCGACACGGCCATGCAACGCGCCCTGTGGACCGACGACGACGCACCCCGCCGCGTGATCGCCGGCGACCCGCAGACGTACCGCACCGGCATCCCCCTCGGCCGGATCGCCGACCCGTCCGACATCGCGGACGCCGTCGTCTTCCTCGCCTCCGACCGGGCCCGGCACATCACCATGCAGGAGCTGTACGTCGACGGCGGCGCCACCCTGCGCTGACCCGCCCGCGCCCCGCCGCCCACCGGCCGCCGGGGACGCACGCACCACCGCGCAACCGCTCACCGGACACCCCTGCGCACCACGACCCGTATCAGCCTTCCCCGGAACCTCGCACCCTTCCGAGAATTGGAGCTCCCGTGCCGACGGCACCCGAAGTCGCCACGCACGTCCCCTTCGCCGAGACGGCCCACCCCGCCGTAGGAGCAGTCACCTCACTCCTGGGCGCCTACACCCCCGGCGCCCGCTTCCTCGGCACGCCCACGCGCACCATCCTCGCGCAGGGCACCCACAGCGAAGTCCCCCACGACGAACGCCCCCTGCCGCAGCGGGTCGCTGCCACCCTCGACGCCGCGCAGGCCGCCGGACACGCCGCGCCCCTGGTCATGGGCGCCGTACCGTTCGACCAGACGGCCCCCGCCGCCCTCGCCGTACCCGCCACCGCGCAGACCGCGCCGCCGCTGACCGCCGACCCGCTGATAGCGCTGCCCGCCGACCCGCCCGCGGCCGCCGCCTGGGACATCAGACCCGTACCGGCCCCCGAGGTGTACGGCGCCGGCGTGGCCGCCGCGGTCGAGCGCATGTGGCGCGGCGAGTTCAGCAAGGTCGTCCTGGCCCGCACCCTCGAACTGACCACCCCCGAAGCCCTCGACATCCCCGCGATGCTCCAGCGCCTGGCCCGCCGCGACCCCTCCGGCTACACCTTCGCGCTGCCCACCGCACCCGGCCGCACCCTCCTCGGCGCCAGCCCCGAACTGCTGGTCTCGCGCCGCGGCCAGCGGGTCGTCGCCAACCCGCTGGCCGGCTCGATCCCGCGCAGCGACGACCTCGCCGAGGACGTCCGCCGGGCCGCCGCGCTGCTGGAGTCCGCCAAGGACCTGCACGAGCACGCCGTCGTCGTGGACGCCGTCCACCGGGCACTCGCCCCGTACTGCACCGGCCTCGACGTCCCCGCGCAGCCCACCCTGCTGCGCACCGCCACCATGTGGCACCTGTCCACCACCGTCACCGCCACCCTCGCCACGCCGGACACCTCCGCGCTGGAACTGGCCTGCGCCCTGCACCCCACCCCGGCGGTCTGCGGCACCCCCACCGCCACCGCCCGCCAGGTGATCGCCGACACCGAACCGTTCGACCGCGGCTTCTTCACCGGTATGGTCGGCTGGGGCGACGCCTCCGGCGACGGCGAGTGGGTGGTGACCATCCGCTGCGCCGAGGCCGAGGAACGCTCCCTGCGCCTGTACGCGGGCGCGGGCATCGTCGCCGCCTCCGATCCCGGCGCCGAGACCGCCGAGACCGGAGCCAAGTTCCGTACCTTCCTCAGCGCCGTCGGAGCCGAGCTGTGACCGATCAGTACACCTACGCCCACACCCACGCCCCCGCCTGGCCCGCGGAGTTCGCCGAGCGCTACCGCGCCGCGGGCTGGTGGCGCGGCGAGACCTTCGGGCAGATGCTGCGCGACCGGGCCGCCGCCCACCCGGACCGGGTCGCCGTCGTCGACCCGGCCGGCGACGGCCGCCGCTGGACGTACGCGGAACTCGACCGCCGCGCCGACCGGCTCGCCGCCGGACTCCACGCGCGCGGCATCGGCCGGGGCGACCGCGTCGTGGTCCAGCTCCCCAACGTCGCCGAGTTCTTCGAGGTCGTCTTCGCGCTGTTCCGCCTCGGCGCCCTCCCGGTCTTCGCGCTGCCCGCACACCGCGAGACCGAGATCCGCTACTTCTGCGAGTTCACCGGCGCCGCCGCCTACGTCATCGCCGCCGAACACGGCGGCTACGACTACCGCGGCCTCGCCGCGACGGTCCAGGACCAGGTCCCGGGCCTGCGCCAGGTCTTCGTCACCGGCGGCGACCCGGGCCCCTTCGAGGCGCTCGACGCCGTACCGGCCGACCCGCCCGCCGGCACGACGGCCCGGGAGGAGCCCGCACCGGACGACCTCGCCTTCCTCCAGCTCTCCGGCGGCAGCACCGGCGTCCCCAAACTCATCCCGCGCACCCACGACGACTACATCTACTCGCTGCGCGGCTCCAACGAGCTGTGCGGCGTCGACGAACACAGCGTCTACCTGTGCGTGCTGCCCGCCGCGCACAACTTCCCGCTCTCCTCGCCCGGTTCCCTCGGCGCCCTGTACGCGGGCGCCCGCGTCGTGCTGAGCCCGCAGCCCACCCCCGAAGTGGCCTTCCCCCTCATCGAGAGCGAACGCGTCACCCTCACCGGCCTCGTCCCGCCGCTCGCACTGGTCTGGACGGACGCCGCCCCGGACACGCCGCACGACCTGAGCAGCCTCGACGTCCTGCTGGTGGGCGGCGCCAAATTCAGCGAGGAGGCCGCCCGGCGGGTGCGCCCCACCCTCGGCTGCACCCTCCAGCAGGTGTTCGGCATGGCCGAGGGCCTGGTGAACTACACGCGGCTGGACGACCCCGAGGAGACCATCGTCACCACCCAGGGGCGGCCCATCTCCCCGGACGACGAGATCCGCGTCGTCGACGACCAGGACCACGACCTGCCCGTGGGGGAGACCGGCCACCTGCTCACCCGCGGCCCCTACACCATCCGCGGCTACTGGAAGGCACCCGAGCACAACGCCCGCTCCTTCACCGCGGACGGCTTCTACCGCACCGGCGACGTCGTCCGGCTCACCCCCACCGGCCACCTCGTCGTCGAGGGCCGCGCCAAGGACCAGATCAACCGCGGCGGCGAGAAGATCGCCGCCGAGGAGGTCGAGAACCACCTGCTCGCCCACCCCTCGGTCCACGACGCCAACGTGGTCGCCGAACCCGACCCGTACCTGGGCGAACGCACCCTCGCCTACGTGATCCTGCGCTCCGGCGCCGAACCGGTGACCTCCGTCGCCGTCAAGAAGTTCATCCGCGCCCGCGGCCTCGCCGCCTACAAGGTGCCCGACCGCGTCGTGTTCGTGGACGCCTTCCCGCAGACCGGCGTCGGCAAGATCTCCAAGAAGGACCTCAGGTCCGCCGCCACCGGCGCCGCCGACCCGTCCTGACCGCCCGACCCCGCACCGCACCGCACCGACCCGTCCTGAAGGGACCGCACCGCACCATGGCCCTGCCCGCCATCGCCCCCTACCCCATGCCGTCCGCCGGCGACCTGCCCGCGAACCGCGTGGACTGGAAGGCCGACCCCTCGCGCGCCGTCCTGATCGTCCACGACCTGCAGAACTACTTCCTGACGGCCTACGACACCCAGGCATCCCCCGTCACCGACCTGCTGCGCAACGTCGCAACGCTGAAGGAAGAGGCCGCCCGGCTCGGCATCCCCGTCCTCTACACCGCGCAGCCCGGCGGCCAGAGCCCCGCCGAACGCGGCCTCCAGCAGGACTTCTGGGGCCCCGGCCTGCCCGCCGACGAGCACGCGGCGGCCATCGCCGACGCGGTCGCCCCCGGACCCGGCGACACCGTGCTGACCAAGTGGAAGTACAGCGGCTTCGTCCGCACCGACCTCGAAGAACGACTGCGCGACCTGGGCCGCGACCAGCTCGTCATCACCGGCGTCTACGCCCACATCGGCGTGCTGATGACCGCCTGCGACGCGTGGATGCGCGACCTCCAGGCGTTCCTCGTGGCCGACGCGGTGGCCGACTTCTCCGCGGACGACCACGCGATGGCGCTGCGCTGGGCGGCCGGCAAGTGCGCCGTGGTCACCACCACCGGCACCGTCTTCGAAGGGAACTGACCACCATGGCAATGACGCTGGCGCAGCTGCGCAACGACGTGGCGGACGTCCTCGGCGAGGACCCCGCCGACATCCCCGACGACGAGAACCTCGTCGACTACGGCCTCGACTCGGTCCGCCTGATGTCCCTGGCCGGCCGCTGGAACCGCGACCACGGCATCGAGGTCGCCGTCACCGACCTGTCGGAGGAGCCCGCCCTGGAGAAGTGGGCGGTGCTGCTCGGCGTCACCGGCTGAGCGCCGGCGCCCTTCCGTACGGCGGCGGGGCGGTACGCGGACCACTCCGCGCACCGCCCCGCTCCGTATGACCGAGGTGCTGTCAGACGCCCGGCGGCACCCGCGACGGGCGGCCCCTGCCGCGCGTCATGGCGTACCCGCCGATCCCGGCGAGCGCCGCCAGCAGACCGCCCACCGCCGTCCACACCCACCGGTCGGACCACCGGCCCGAGGACCAGCCGCCGTCCGGCTCGGACGCGGCGGCGGACCGCTTGCCCGTCGCCGACGGCTCCGGCGACGCGCTCTGCACGCCTTCCGGGCTCGCCGTGGCCGCCCCCGGCACGAGCGGCGCGGCCAGCTTCCCGTCCACCGCGTACGCACCGCCCGCCTCGTCGACCACCGGCTCGAACTCGGCGTGCACCGGCAGCCCCAGATCGTCCTGCGGCAGATCGGTGACCGTCAGACGCACGTAGTACGTGCCCGGCAGCGGATCGTTCGACGACTGCTCCGCCCAGGAACGGACCGTCCGCAGCGTGCAGGACAGCTCCACCGAAGCGGCGTCCGCTGCCGCCGCCCTCGTCTGCGCGCCGTACGAGCACGCCTGACGGCGCCGCAGCCCGTCGTACACGTCGAGCTGCCAGGTCGCCGCCCCGTGGCGGGCCGCCTTGGGCAGCGACACCTTCGCCTTCATGGTGGCGCGCTGCCCGGTGTCCACGGGCACCGCCCAGTACAGGTAGTCACCGGTGGACGCCCCGGCCGTCGCCCGCTGCCCCGCCTTGACCGGCGTCGCGGTACGGAACGACGTACCCGCCTCCGTCGGCCCCGCGGCGCTGCCGCTCGGCGACGCTGACGGCGACGGACTGTCGGCCCCCGCCGGGCCCGCCGCACCGAAGAGCGCGGTACCCGCCAGCAGCGCGGCGGTCACGAACGTACGCGTACGCATCAGTTGGTCCTCCAGACGGCGACACGCCAGCGCGACAGCCAGCCCCACAGCAGACCGGCCACCAGACCGGCCAGCGCCAGCGCGCCCAGCAGCCACCAGCCGCGGCCCAGACCGAAGGACGCCACGTCCGAGGCGTCCGACGGACCGTCCACGACGTCGACGGCCAGCTCCACGGGCAGCCCCGGCTCCGTCTTGACCGACGCGGGCGCCGCGAAGGAGTTGCTCAGCTGGAGGCAGACGGTCTCCGGCGCGTCCTTCGCGTCACCGTCGGCGTTCTTCAGCGGCGCCTTCGGGTAGCGCAGCCCGGACGAGATGACGTCGGTGCGCCCGTCGCCCGCCTCCGAACCGCGCACGATCTCCCGGCCGTGCACGGTCGAGGCCCGCAGCAGGACGCCGTAGTCGTTGCCGACGGCGCGGTCGGCGCCGATGCTCACCGAAGCCCGCAGTTCCTGACCCGGCCGTACGTCCACCCGGTACCAGCGGTGCTCGGCGAACTTCTCCCGGTCGCTGTACAGGCCCGGCTTGAGCACCGGAGCCTTGGCGCACTGGTCCGCGCCCTGCGTCGCCACCGGAGTCACCACCGGATCGGCCGCACGGTCCACCAACTGGTGCACCCGGTCCCGCAGTTCGCTGGTGTGCTGGACGGAGGTGTACGTGCCGCCGGTGGCCTCCGCGATGCAGCTGAGCTGCTTGCGGGTCTTCGCGTCCGGCAGCAGACCGAGCGTGTCCACGGTCAGGTGGATGCCCTTGGCGGCGATCTCCCGCGCCACCACGCACGGGTCGAGCGGGGCGCAGGTGTCCTCGCCATCCGTGATCAGCACGATCCGGCGGGTCGCGTCACCGCCCTTGAGGTCGTCGGCCGCGCCCAGCAGGGCCGGGCCGATCGGCGTCCAGCCGGTGGGGGCGAGCGTCGCCACCGCCGTCTTCGCCTCGGTCCGGTCGAGCGGCCCGACCGGGTAGAGCTGCTTGGTGTCCTTGCACCCGGTCTGCCGGTCCGGTCCCGGATAGTTCGCGCCGAGGGTACGTATACCGAGCTGGACCTCGCCCGGCACCGCGTCCAGCACCTCGTTGAACGCCTGCTTCGCCGCCGACATGCGGCTCTGCCCGTCGATGTCGCGGGCCCGCATCGAGCCGCTGACGTCGAGCACCAGCTCGACCTTGGGGGAGGGCTTCTTCGCATCCGGTTCGTCGGCCGCCGCGGCGGAGGTGGGAAGGAGCCCCACGGCCAGGGCGGCGAGCAGGCCGCACGCCCCGGCCGCCAGCCGTTTTCTTGTGATCATCGCCGGATCGTAGTGAGGATCCGGCTCCGGTTCCAAAACGAGGCTTCACGGGAGGTGCTGATGGGGCGCCAGGGCCGCGGCAGCCGCCCGCGGACAGCAGCCGGCCGCCCCGGCGAACCGTGAGGTCACCGGGGCGGCCGGGGAAACGCGGTGGACTCAGCCCCTGGTCCAGGTGACGTCCAGCTTGGCGGTGCTCGGAGCGAACTTCTTCCACGCGTAGGTGTCGTTCTCGTTCGCGGCCCGCAGCCCCAGGGTCATGTCCGCCCAGTTGTTGGCCTTCGCCGTACGGGCGTTGCCGGTGACGTTGAAGGACAGGTCACCGGCCGGGCAGCGCCTGTCGTGGCCCTTCGCCTCGTTGACCGTGTCCAGCAGCTTGTACCATCTCGGCTGCTTGTTCCAGGTCGTGCTCTTGTAGGCCCGGCCGGTGTCCCACAGCTGGACGGGCCGCTTGGCGCACGACCAGGAGTAGGTGTTCCTGATCCGGAACCTGGCACTCTCGATCTTTCCGGTCCGCTGCAGATCCCTGGTGCCCATGGTGATGAACGAGCGCCAGGTGCCGCCCGTCTGGCTCTCGTGGCCGACGCGCGCCACGTCCCCCGTCTTCGCCCAGTAGGACGTGTCGGGATACCTCTTGTTGACGCTGGTCCACAGGCCCACGGGGCCCCGCGGGGTGCGCGGCCCGGAAAGGCTCTGCTCGGTGGTGTACGTGCCGGACGGGTTGGCGTACACACGCGCGGTGTCGGTGCGCTGCGACTGCACCTCCACCCGCTGACCGGAATCGGCCGCCTTCTCGGAGGCCTGCCGGAACTCGGCCTGCTGCGCCGCCGACTGCCGTGACTTCGTGTCGTGGGCGTCGGAACCCGCCGCCCATGCTGTGGGAACGGCCAGTCCGCCGACGACGCCGCAGACCAGTACGGGATACCACGGGCCGGACGGTCTCCAGCCGGTGAGGGAACGGGATGTGGGCATTGCGCACCTCTCATTGCCGGGAGGGGCCGAACGTACAAGGGCCCGCCACCGCCGCCCGCACGCCGCGCCGCCCCTGCGCCCGACCGGGGACGCCACCCACCCGGTAATTCACTCGTTCGTCGGAACGGCGAGGACGGGAGGTGACGGCAGACGGGTGGTGTCGGACGTACGGCGGGTGCAGCCGGGCGTACGGCGGGTGCTGCCGGACCGGCGGCGGGCGGCGTCGGCTTCCCTACGCGGCTCCCCGCGCTTACGCGGCTCGCCCCTCCCGCGCCCGCTGCGCGTCCCGCTCGCGCGCCGCGGCGGCGATGTTGCGCGCCATCCCGCCGAACACCAGCGTGTGGAACGGCGCGACACTCCACCAGTACGCGTGACCCGCCAGCCCGTGCGGATGGAACACCGCCCGCTGCAGGTAGACCGTACGGCCCGCCTTGTCCCGGGCGGCCCGCAGCTCCAGCCACGCGAGGCCGGGCAGCCGCATCTCCGCACGCAGCCGCAGCAGCCGCCCCCGCTCGATCTCCTCGACCCGCCAGAAGTCCAGCGAGTCCCCGGCACGCAGCCGCTGGGCGTCCCGCCGCCCCCGGCGCAGCCCGACGCCGCCCGCCAGCCGGTCCAGCCACCCCCGCAGGGACCAGGCGAGCGGGAAGGAATACCAGCCGTTCTCACCGCCGATGCCCTCGACGACCTCCCACAGCGCCTCCGGCGAGGCATCCACCGCGCGTGCCCGGCGGTCCGTGTAGAGACTGCCGCCCGCCCAGTCCGGATCGGTCGGCAGCGGGTCGCTGGGGGCACCGGGCACCGAGGCCGACGACCAGCGGGTGGCGACCCGCGCCTCCCGTACGCGCCGCAGCGCCAGCTCCACCGCCCGGTCGAAGCCCGTCAGCCCGCCGGGCGGATCCGGCACGTACCGCGCGATGTCGTGCTCCGCGGCCACCGCCTCGTGGCGCAGCGACTCCGCCAGCGGCCGGGCGATGCCCGCCGGCACGGGCGTCACCAGCCCCACCCAGTGGCTGGACAGCCCCGGCGTGAGCACCGGCACCTGCACGATCAGCCGGCGGGGGAGCGCCGCCACCCGCGCGTAGCGCTGCATCATCTGCCGGTACGTCAGCACATCGGGCCCGCCGACGTCGAAGCCCCGGTTCACCGACTCCGGCAGCGCCGCGCACCCCACCAGGTAGTGCAGCACGTCCCGTACCGCCAGCGGCTGGATACGGGTACGCACCCAGCTCGGCGTCACCATGACCGGCAGCCGCTCGGTCAGATACCGCAGCATCTCGAAGGACGCCGAGCCCGAACCCATGATCACGGCGGCCCGCAGCACCGCGGTCGGCACCCCGGACTCCAGCAGGATGCGGCCCACCTCGTCCCGCGACCGCAGATGCGGCGAGAGCCGGTCCCGGTCGACGCCCTCCGGCACCGGACCGCCCAGATAGACGATCCGCCGCACCCCCGCCTTCCGCGCGCACGCGGCGAAGGTACGGGCCGCCCGGCGGTCGGTGTCCTCGAAGTCCCGGCCCGAACCCAGCGCGTGCACCAGGTAGTAGGCGACCCCGACGCCCTCCAGCGCCGCCGTGAGCGACTCCGCGTCCGTGACGTCGCCCCGCACCGTCTCCACCTGCCCCGACCAGGGATGGTCCCGCAGCTTGCCCGGCGTACGCGCCAGACACCGCACCGGATACCCCGCCGCCAGCAGCTCCGGCACCAGCCGCCCGCCGATGTACCCGGTCGCCCCGGTCACCAGACACCGTTCCACGCCACGCCTCCCTTAGCCGTCCCAGGCCCGTACCGGTACCCGCACCGGCACCGATGACCCACGCCGCGAGGGCTGGGGCTGCCCCCTCCACCGGATCGGGGGCCTGCCGGATGGGCGAAACCCCGGCGCCGACGGCGCCATGATCAGCACCGCCGCGCGTGGCGGTCGGGTCCGCAGACCCGGGGAATCGACTGGTCCAGGCCATTCCGGAAAAGGGGCGCCGAACTTCACCGTAAACAGTTGGCCGCGGTTCTGTTGATTTCACCTTCGATCACCAGTCTTGTCATGCACGGGCCTCGCCACGAGAGTTCTCCTCGAATGCGGGCCGGTCCCCCACACCGGTCCGCATTCCTTCCCCCTCGCCGGGCCGCGGTCAGCGGCCTCTCGGAAATGGAGACACCGTGCTGCGTCCACGCGCAATCCTGGTATCCGGCGCCGCTACGGCGGCCCTGCTCATGTCGGCAGGTGCGGTAACGGCCCACGGCGCTCCCCCGGCCGATTCCGCCACCGGACCGGGGCACTACCAGAAGCAGCTGGTCCGGGCCCTCGCCGACTCACTCGGCATCGACGACACCATCGCCGTACGAAGACTGGACTCGCAGGCCGCCCAGCAGAAATCGCTGCAATCCTCGGGCGCGGACACGCGAGGCGCCTTCTTCGACGCCAAGGGCAAGCTCACGGTCAACGTCACGGCCCGGCAGGCGGCCCATGACGTCGAAGCCGCCGGCCTCACGGCACGCGTCGTCCGGCACACCGCCGACGAGCTGGACGGGATCAAGGCAGCGCTCGACAAGGCGGCCGCCCGCCACCTGCCCGCCGGCGTACAGGGCTGGGGTGTGGAGCCCGCGTCGAACCAGGTCGTCGTCCGGCTCAGCGGCGACTCCGCGGCAGCCGACCCGGCATTCCTCCGGCAGGCCGCGTCCTACGGTCCGGCAGTCGCGCTGAAGAGCGGCCACGGCGAGGCGGCGACGACCGCCGCCACCGTCTACCCGGGAAGCCGCATGGACTACGGCAACCACTACTGCTCGGTCGGCTTCGGCGCCCGCGACTCCGCCGGCCGACAGGTCCTGGTCACCGCAGGGCACTGCGTCGAGAACCTGCCGGACCTCACCTACGACGGAACCCACTTCGCCAAGGGCATCACGACCCGCTTCCAGCACGGCCGGAACAGCATCGACATGGGGCTGGCCGCCGTCGACCCCGGCACGGCCATCGCCCCCCGGATAGGTACGTGGGGCAACGGCGGCGAGGTCGCCGTCAAGGGCAGCCGACGCGCACCGGTCGGCTCGGACATCTGCAAATCCGGCGCCACCTCACGCTGGACCTGCGGATCCATCAAGTCCTACAACTACTCGGTGACCTACTCCGACGAAGGGCAGCCCGACACCCTCGTCTCCCACCTGGGCCTGAGCACCGTGTGCACCCTGGGCGGCGACAGCGGCGGCGCCTGGGTCTCCGGCAATCAGGGCCAGGGCGTGACCTCCGGCGGCCTCACCGCCAACCGGTGCAACGGTGTGTACGGCGAGGGCACCTCCTACTTCCAGCCCCTCGACGACGCACTGAACCACTACGGACTGCGCCTCACCACCGCCTGACCGGGCGGTGATGCACACCGCGGTACGGCGGCCGGCTGACGGCGCCCCACCGCACGGCGTAGGTATACCGTCGGTAACACTCTGCCGATGATCCGCAGCGGCAGGACTGCCCTCCCTCCGGAGCGGCAGTCCTGCCGACTTCTTCCGCCGACCGGGAGCACCTCGCCGATGAACCCGTCAGATCACCCAGAACCGGCAGCGGAGCCACCGGACGGGGCGGCGGCGTGGGCGGACGGGCCGGACACGCGGCCGGGCAGCTCGGACACGCGGCCGGAAGGGATATCGGAACGGGCGGGGGAGCCGGTCCACGAAACGTTCGGGGAAGCGTTCCGCCAGGCACTCAAGGCCAGCGGCCTGACCCTGCAACGGCTGCACCACCACCTCGCCGTACGCGGCATCTCCATCAGCTCCGCGACACTGAGCCACTGGCAGCGTGGCCGCAGCCAGCCCGAGCGCCGGCAGTCGCTGCGCGCCGTGGGCGAGGTCGAAGCCATCCTCGGCACCGCGCCGGGCGCCCTGCAGAGTCTCCTGAGCCACCGCCGCCCGCGGGGCAATGCCCTGGTCACGGGGGTCAAGATGGCCGAAGCCCTGTCCCACGTCCACCCGCCCGGCTCCCCGCTGCCGGAAGCGCTCGGCGCCGACGCCTACCGGTTCAACGAGCACCTGGTCTCCCTCTCCGTCCAGGAAACCGTGCACCTCGACGCCTACGGGTGCATAGCGCGCTACACGGTCAGCAACGTCGTACGGGCCACACGGGACGGCGTACGCCGGCTGACCGCCCACCACCAGCTGGACGACCCCGACACCCCCTCCGTCCAGGTGACCGTTGACTGCGGGCGCCTGAGCGCCCTGCGGTTCCGGCAGGAGCTGGGGTCCGCGGTCTTCGACATCGACTTCGGCCGCGCCCTCGGCCGCGGCGAAACCGCGATCATCAACTACACCCTCGACGTCGGCCTCCGCTGGAAGCCCTCGGAGCACCACGAGCGCACCCTGCCCCTGAGCGTGCGGCAGTACCTCCTGCACATCTACTTCCACCCGCGGCACGTTCCGTCGGCCGCCTACGGCTACTACCGGCAGAACACCGGAGCCGACCGGTCCGACATCCGGCCTCTCACCCTGGACGTCTCGCACAGCGTCCACATCCTGCCCGCGAAATGCAGCGCAGGCGTCTACGGCATCCTCTGGAACGGGCGGCGCGGCGCACCGGGCTGATCCGACCATCGAATCGGCGCC
Source organism: Streptomyces sp. CB02923 (assembly GCF_001905005.1). Taxonomy (GTDB): domain Bacteria; phylum Actinomycetota; class Actinomycetes; order Streptomycetales; family Streptomycetaceae; genus Streptomyces. The sequence goes on from NZ_LWKZ01000003.1 coordinate 332,116, forward strand.
CGGCGTGGGGGTGGAGGGGGGCGTCTCCAGCCCCCGGCCTTCGTGTAGTGTTCTCCGAGTTGCCACGGAGCCGACAGGAACCGCGGCAGCCCCTCACGCCACACCGGCGGCACCATCACCACTGCACGGCCCTCGAACGGGATGAATTTCGGCATGCCGAAATTCAGAACCGCGACTCGATTAGCAGTCACCGGGGAAAACCGCTAAAGTAGTGATCACGCCGGAAGGCGCGAAACAAACCCGCTCCAACAGGGGCCGGAAACGGAAAGCGGA
>NZ_LWKZ01000004.1 GCF_001905005.1 Streptomyces sp. CB02923
TTTCCGCTTTCCGTTTCCGGCTCCCTGCTGGAGCGGGGTGACCGTCCGGCTTTCGCTTTTCGGCCTTTCCGACTCTATCAGATCCGTTTTCCGTTCCGGGCTTCCGGTGAAGGAAGCTGTCGGTTCGAATTTGAATCCGATTCCCCGTCGGAGGGGGTTTGTTCGCGCCTTCCGGCGTGATCACTACTTTAGCGGCTTTTCCCGGTGACTCATAATCGAGTCGCAGTTCCGAATTCCGGCATGCCGAAATTGGTCCCGTTCGGGAGTCATGCAGTGGTGATGGTGCCGCCGGTGTGGCGTGAGGGGCTGTCGCGGTGCCTGTCGGCTCCGTGGCAACTCGGAGAACACTACACGAGGGGTTGGGGCGCTTCAAACCCGTGTCAGGAGGCGGATCCGGGCGTACGGTGGGCCTCATGACAACGCGTGCACTCGTACAGCAGTGGTGGCCCGCCTGACGGCGGCCGCCCCCCAGTGCATGCAGACAACGGCCGCCGCCCTCGGCGGCCGTTTTGCGTATCTCCTCGCAGCCGGCCGGTGGGCGCGGCGGTCCCGGGACCAGCAGTTCGGGAGACGAGAGAGATGACGCGGATCTTCAGTGGTGTGAAGCCGACGGGGCACCTGACCCTGGGGAACTACCTGGGGGCCCTGCGCGGCTGGGCAGACGTGGACCAGCACCGCGCGGAATCGCTGTTCTGCGTCGTGGACCTGCACGCCCTGACCGTGGACCACGATCCGGCGCGGGTGCACAGGCTCAGTCGGCAGGCGGCCACGCTGCTGCTGGCCGTGGGGCTCGATCCGGAGCGCTGCGCGCTGTTCGTACAGAGCCATGTCGACGAGCACACGCGGCTGGCCTATCTGATGGAGTGCACGGCCACCGACGGTGAGATGCGGCGCATGATCCAGTACAAGGAGAAGGCGGAGCGCGAGCGGGCTCGCGGCAGGAGCGTACGGCTGTCGCTGCTGACGTACCCGGCGCTGATGGCCGCCGACATCCTCGCGTACGGCGCCGACGAGGTGCCGGTGGGTGAGGACCAGCAACAGCACGTGGAACTGACACGGGACCTGGCCGTGCGGTTCAACCAGCGGTACGGGCAGACGTTCGTCGTCCCCAGAACGACGCAGCCGAAGGTGGCCGCGCGCGTCATGGACCTCCAGGAACCGACGTCGAAGATGGGGAAGTCGCACGCCCGTACCGCGGGGATCGTCTATCTGCTGGACGAGGCGGAGGTGGTGCGGAAGAAGGTGATGCGGGCCGTGACGGACGCCGGGCCGGACGTCGTGTACGACCGGGCCGAGCGGCCGGGGGTGGCCAACCTGCTGGACATTCTGGCGGCGTGCGGTGCGGGCGATCCGGCGGAGCTGGCGGGCGGCTACGACTCGTACGGCGCGCTCAAGAAGGACACGGCGGAGGCGGTGGTGGAGCTGCTGCGGCCGGTGCGGGAGCGGCACGCGGAGCTGGTCACGGACCCCGGATACGTGGACTCCGTCCTGCGGGCCGGGGCCGAGCGGGCCCGCGCGATGGCGCGGCCGCGGGTCGACGCGGCGTACCGGGCGGTGGGGTTGATGCCGGCGGTGTGAACCGTGGGTGAGCCGAGTGGCTCGGCTGGGTTGAGTGGGCTAAGCGGCTCGGGTGGGTCGAGTGGCTCCGGTGGTGGCCGGGCCGGGTGGGCTCCGGGTGGCGTGGCCACCGGCGCGCGGGATGAGCGCGGCGGTGGCCACGGCCGGGGTCGTGGGGCAGGACGCGTCGGCCGGAGCGCGTCGGCCGGGGTGGGTCAGCCGTTGCCGGAGGCGAGTTCGCGGCTGCGGTCGCGGGCCGCTTCGAGGGCGGCGATCAGGGCGGCCCGTACGCCGTGGTTCTCCAGCTCGCGGATGGCGTTGATGGTGGTGCCGGCGGGCGAGGTCACGTTCTCGCGGAGGGTGACCGGGTGCTCGCCGCTGTCGCGGAGCATGGTCGCCGCGCCGATCGCGGCCTGCACGATCAGGTCATGGGCCTTGTCGCGCGGCAGGCCGAGCAGGATGCCGGCGTCGGTCATCGCCTCGACGAGGAAGTAGAAGTACGCCGGGCCGGAGCCGGAAAGGGCGGTCGCGGCGTCCTGCTGGGACTCCGGGGCACGCATCGTCTTGCCGACGGTGGCGAAGATTTCCTCGGCGCGAGTGAGGTGGGCGGCGGAGGCGTGGGTGCCGGCCGAGATGACGGACATCGCCTCGTCGACGAGGGCGGGGGTGTTCGTCATGACCCGTACGACGGGGGTGGGCGCCGGGAGCCGCTCCTCGAAGAAAGCGGTGGGGATGCCGGCCGCGCCGCTGATGACCAGGCGGTCGGCGGGAGTGTGCGGGGCCAGCTCCGTGAGGAGGGTGCCCATGTCCTGCGGCTTGACGGTGAGGATCAGCGTGTCCGCGGACTTGGCGGCCTCCGGGTTGGTGACCGGGGTGACGCCGTAGCGGGTGCGGAGCTGTTCCGCGCGTTCGGGGCGGCGGGTGGTGACCATGAGGTCGCTGGGAGCCCAGCCGCCCCGGATCATGCCGCTGAGGAGGGCCTCGCCGATTTTTCCGGTGCCGAGTACGGCGACCTTTTGGGTCATGTTGCGGTTCACCTCGCCGGTGGGGCTGCGTGGATACGGGGTGGCCTGGGCGGCCGGTGTACGGGGGTTCTGCTGCGCGGCCATCCTCGCATCGTGGTGCCTCGGCGGGCGGGGGCGTTCACGTTGTGGGCGAGGGGGGTGGCCGGGGTCGGGCTTGGGGCTTGGGGTGGGTCAAGGGGTGCGACGGCGGAGGGTGGTGGTGCTGAGGGCGAGGACCAGGAGGGTGCTGAGGGTGACGACGAGGGCGCCGCGGAGGAAGGCGGCTGTGGGGGTGGGCTGGGTGAGGACTTCGGTCATGGCGTCGACCGCGTAGGACATCGGAAGGACGTCGGAGAGCGCCTTGAGGGCCGGCTGCATCGTGTCGCGCGGGGCGAAGAGGCCGCACAGGAGGAGCTGCGGCATCAGGACGGCGGGCATGAACTGCACGGCCTGGAACTCGGACGAGGCGAAGGCCGAGACGAAGAGGCCGAGGGCGGTGCCGAGGAGTGCGTCCAGGACGGCGACCAGGAGGAGCAGCCAGGGGGAGCCCGTGATGTCCAGGTCCAGCAGCCAGACGGACAGGGCGGTGGCGAGGGCGGACTGGACGATGGCGAGGGCGCCGAAGGCCAGGGCGTAGCCGCCGAGGAGGTCGGCCTTGGAGAGGGGCATGGCGAGGAGGCGTTCGAGGGTGCCGGAGGTGCGTTCGCGGAGGGTGGCGATGGAGGTCACCAGGAACATGGTGATCATCGGGAAGACGCCGAGGAGCGAAGCGCCGACGCTGTCGAACGTCCGGGGGTGCGCGTCGAAGACGTACCGGAGCAGGGCGATCATCACGCACGGGACGAGCAGCATCAGAGCGATGGTGCGCGGGTCGTGGCGGAGTTGGCGCAGCACCCGGGCGGCGGTGGCCAGGACGCGGGCCCCGGAGACGGGGAGGGAGGAGGGAGAGGAGGGGGAAGGGGAAGAAGGGGAAGAAGAGGAGGGGAGCGGGGGTGATGGCCGGGTCATGGGGTGGGCTCCGGGGGGTGCGGGGCCGGGGCGGCGGGGGCGGGTTCGGCGGCTGCGGCTTCCGCGCCTGCGCCTGCGGCTGCTTCCGCGGTTGCGGCTTCGGCGGCTTCGGCTTCGTCGACCAGGTGGAGGAAGGCCTCTTCGACGGTGTCGGTACGGGTGCGGGCCCGCAGCGCGTCGGGGGTGTCCTCGGCGAGGATGCGGCCCTCACGCATCAGGAGCAGCCGGTGGCAGCGCTCGGCCTCGTCCATGACGTGGGAGGAGACGAGGAGCGTGGCGCCGCGGTCGGCGGCGAGGCGGTGGAAGAGGTCCCACAGGTCGCGGCGCAGCACGGGGTCCAGGCCGACGGTCGGTTCGTCGAGGACGAGGAGTTCCGGGGTGCCGAGGAGGGCTACGGCGAGGGAGACGCGGCTGCGCTGGCCACCGGAGAGGCGGCCCGCGAGGGCGTCGGCGTGCGAGGTGAGGCCGACGTCCTCGATGGTGCGGCGCACGCTCTCCCGTCGTTCGGTCCGGGCGGCGCGGCCGGGGCGCAGGACCGCGGCGAAGTAGTCGAGGTTCTGGCGGACGGTGAGGTCGTCGTAGACCGCGGGCGCCTGGGTGACGTAGCCGATGCGGGGGCGGAGGGCGGGGTGGCCGGCGGGCCGGCCGAGGACGTCGAGGGTGCCGGACACCTTGTCCTGGGTGCCGACGACGGCGCGCATCAGGGTGGATTTGCCGCAGCCGGACGGGCCGAGGAGGCCGGTGATCCGGCCGGGCGGGACGTCGAAGGCGAGGTCGTCCAGGACGGTGCGGTGGCCGCGTACGACCGTGAGGGCGCGGGCCCGGACGGCGGGGGTCCCGGCGGCGGTGTCCGCGGGGTCGGTGTCCGCGGGGTCGGCCGGAGTGGCGGGAGCACGGCCGTAATTCACCATGTGTTGAATATTGCGCGCGCGGCTCGGCGCGTCAAGGGGCGGGGCGCACGACGGCGGCCACCGGAGTGCGCGGATTCGACCGCTCCTGTTCGATAACTCAGCGTTTACATGACGGTTACACAGAGACTCGCGCAAAGTCATGCCGCTTTGGACACACTGAAGTTGAGTGTCCAACCAGCCGGAGGAGGGGGCCGACGCCATGCACCGCGTGCTGCTGTTCCTCGTGGCAGCGCTGCTGGCGTTCCCGGCCGGTGCCGAGGGTGCGTACGCGCGGGCGGCCGGGGGCAGGGCCGGGACGCAGACCGTCGGCGCCGCCGCGGCCTACGCGTACGAGGACGGCGGGCCGGCGGACCCGGCGGCCGAGCGCTGCCCGACCGGCCGTACCCCGCGCTCCGCGACCGGCGTACCGGCTTCTCACCCCGGCGACCAGACCAGGTGCGCGAGCGATCCCACCGTCCCGCCGGCCACCGGGCCGGCCCCGACGGCCCCGGTCACCGGGCGCCGCGCCGTACCCCTGACGCGTTCGGGCCAGCTTCCGATCAGCCATCGGGTCTTCCGCTGCTGACCGACGCGTGCCGTTGCTGACCGACGCCTGCCGTCAGCCGGTCCCCGGCGAACAACCCGTCCCCGGCGAACAGCGCGGCCCCGGCACATAGCCCGCCCCCGGCGAAAGGTTTCCCGGCGGCGCCCCGACCGGCGCCCACGGGCCACTCCCCCGTGCCCGCGCCGTACGCGGCGCACGGGCCGATTCCGGACATCCGCTCCCTTCCCTCCGCACGGCGCACGTCCGCGCCGCGCGGTCCACCGCGATGCGCTCATGCGCTGGAGGCAATTCCATGCGGAAAACAACGGACATACGCGCCGACTTCACCGCTTCCCTCGTCGTCTTCCTGGTCGCCGTACCGCTGTGCGTCGGCGTGGCCGTCGCCTCCGGCGTCCCGGCCGAACTCGGTCTGGTCACCGGCATCGTCGGCGGCCTCCTGACCGGCTTCCTGCCCGGCAGCAGCCTCCAGGTCAGTGGGCCGGCCGCGGGCCTGACCGTCCTCGTGTACGAGGCGGTGCAGGAGTTCGGGCTGGGCGCGCTGGGCGCGCTCGTGCTGGCGGCCGGCGTGCTGCAGCTGACCATGGGCGCGCTGCGGCTGGGGCGCTGGTTCCGCGCCATCTCCGTGGCCGTGGTCCAGGGCATGCTGGCGGGCATCGGGCTCGTCCTGATCGCCGGGCAGCTGTACGCGCTCACCGACGCCAAGCCTCCGGGCACCGGGCTCGCCAACCTCGGCGGCCTGCCGGAACTGGCGTCCGACACGGTCTGGTCGGACCAGGCGCTGACCGCGACGGCGATCGGCGTCGGCACCATCGCCGTACTGGCACTGTGGCCCCGGTGGCGGCGCGCGGCCCGCGTCCTGCCCGCGCCGCTGGCGGCCGTGGCGCTGGCCACCGTCACCGTCGCCGCCCTCGGCCTGCCGGTGGCCCGGGTGGAGGTCGAGGGACTGCTGGCCGCCGTACAGCCGCCGGGCGGGGCGGACTTCGCCCGGCTGGCGGGGGTCGGCGCGGTCGGCACCGTGCTGGCTTTCACGCTGATCGCGTCGGCGGAGTCGCTGTTCAGCGCGGCGGCCGTGGACCGGCTGCACACCGGGCCGCGCACGGACTACGACAAGGAGCTGATGGCGCAGGGCGCGGGCAACGCGGTGTGCGGGCTGCTCGGCGCGCTGCCGATGACCGCGGTGATCGTGCGCAGCGCCGCGAACGTGCGGGCCGGTGCCCGTACGAAGCTGTCGCGGGTGCTGCACGGCGGGTGGCTGCTGCTGTTCGCGGCGGCGTTCCCGGCGGCGTTGGAGGTCGTGCCGCTGGCGGCGCTGGCGGGGGTGCTCGTGCACGCGGGCTTCAAGCTGGTGCCCGTACGGGACTTCGCGCCGCTGTGGCGTGAGCACCGGGGCGAGGCGGTGGTGCTCGCGGGTACGGCGGTGGCGATCGTGGTGACCAACATGTTCGAGGGTGTCGTCATCGGTCTGCTGATGGCGGTCGCGAAGTCCGCCTGGGAGACCTCGCACGCGCACCTGGAGGTGTCGGGGCTGGAGGACGGCGGGCCCGGGGCCGGGCCCGTCCGCGTACGCGCCCTGGGGAACGCCACCTTCCTGCGGCTGCCCAGGCTGCTCGACCAGTTGGAGGCGCTGCCGCACGACCGTGACGTGGTGCTGGACCTCTCCGGGCTGCGGCACCTCGACCGGGCCTGCGCTGCGGCGCTGGGCAGCTGGGCGGAGCGGCGGCGGCCGGCCGGCGATCCGGACCCCGGCGGTGCCGGGTCCGGGTCCGGGCCGGGGCCTGGGCCGGGGGCCGGTCCGGGGCCGGGTGCGGGTACGGGTACGGGTGCGGGGAATGGTCCGGGGGCCGGTCCGAGGTCCGGTCCGGGGCCCGGTCCGAGGTCCGGAGCGTCGGAGCGGGCGGTTCCCGGCGCTGGTTCCGCCGCCACCACCCTCACCCCCAACATCCCGACATAAAGGTCGATAAGCGCCGCTAAGCGGAAGGGGGCGGCGTTGCGGGCCAAAGGGCCGTAGGGTCGGGGAGCTTGATCCACCCGCCCTACGACCCGAGGAGCCCCGTGACCCGCCGGCCTCTCCGCTCCTGCGGTGCGACCGCCGCGCTCTCCGTCGCCCTGCTGCTGTCCTCCTGCACGAGCGCCACCCGGCTGGACGGCACGCAGGGCGCGGGCAGCGTGCACGACCCGCTCTTCCCCGCGCTCGGCAACGGCGGCTACCAGGTCGGGCACTACGGCCTCGATCTCGACTACGACGTACCCGGCGGCACACTGGACGCCACCGCCGAGATCAGCGCCACCGCGCAGGCCGACCTCGCCTCCTTCCAGCTGGACCTCCAGGGGATGAAGGTGCACGGCGTACGGGTGGACGGCGCGGCCGCCGAGTTCTCCCGCAAGGGCCACAAGCTGACGGTCCGCCCGCGGGAGACCGTGAAGAAGGGCGCCACGTTCCGTACGACGGTCGAGTACGACGGCCGGCCCGAGGAGATGACGGACGAGGACGGGGCGACCGAGGGCTGGGTCCGTACGGAGGACGGGGCGTTCGTCGCGGGCCAGCCGGCCGGGTCCATGACGTGGTTTCCCGGCAACAACCACCCCGGCGACAAGGCCGCGTACGACTTCAAGATCACCGTGCCGGACGGGTACACCGCCGTCGCCAACGGCGAGCTGCGCAGCAGGAAGAGCGACCAGGGCCGGACCACCTTCGCGTGGCACAACGCCGAGCCGATGGCCTCCTACCTCGCCACCGCGACCATCGGGAAGTTCACCGTCGCGGAGTCGCGGACGAAGAGCGGACTGCCCGTCTACACGGCCGTGGACCCGGCGGAGGCCAAGGAGAGCGCGGGGCCGCTGGGCCGGCTGGACGAGATCCTGGACTGGTCGGTGAAACGGTTCGGCCCGTATCCGTTCACCTCCGCCGGAGCCATCGTCGACCACACGCCCGAGCGGGTCGACTGGGGCGCGCTGGAGACGCAGACCAAACCGCTCTACGCCGGGGCCCCCGACGAGGGCACCGTCGTGCACGAGACCGCGCACCAGTGGTTCGGCGACTCCGTGACGCCGAAGACGTGGAAGGACATCTGGCTCAACGAGGGGTTCGCGCAGTACGCGGAGTGGCTGTGGGAGGAGGACAAGGGCGGCCGTACGGCGCAGCAGCAGTTCGACGAGCTGTACGGGACCGACGAGGACGACGAGGACATCTGGGGCTTCCCGCCCGGCGACCCGGGCACGGCGGAGAACGTGACCGGCAACCCCGTCTACAAGCGCGGCGGCATGGTCCTCCAGCAGCTCCGGAAGGCCGTCGGCGACAAGGTCTTCTTCGCGATCCTCAAGGACTGGCCGGCCGAGCACCGCCACGGCAGCGCCGACTCCCAGCAGTTCATCGACTTCTGCCAGGACCGTACGGACGTCGACCTGACGGACCTCTTCGACGACTGGCTGTACGGGGACGGGAAGCCGGACTGGGAGTACTGAGGAAGCGGGCGCGCTGGAAGGGCCGGAGGATGCACTCGCCGCACAGATGCCCTGACTCTCCCGATACTCCGGTTTTCGCGGAAGCGAGTAAAAGTGCGGGTGCGGCAGGGTAAACGGGCAGGTGAGTTCCTATGGTCCCCGCGCATGCGGGGGTGGTCCCGCAGGACCGGGACCGCGGCGCCGCAGCGTCCCATGGTCCCCGCGCATGCGGGGGTGGTCCCTGGCGGGCCAGAGTCACGCCGATGCGCAGGACATGGTCCCCGCGCATGCGGGGGTGGTCCCGGGTAGCACTCCTCGTCGACACCGGGGGCGACATGGTCCCCGCACCTGCGGGGACCGGCTCCGGCTGCCGACGCGGTCGCACGGTGACCCGGGAGAGGAGGAGCGCCCTAGCCGCGCTTCTTCTTCGCCTTGGTTGCCTTCTTGGTCGCCGGGTTGCCCGTGCGGGCCTTCCGGCGGCGCTCGTGGCGTTCGCGTTCCGCCTCGTACTCGGCGCGCCGTACCCGCTCCCCCGGTGCCTCGACGAGGCTGCGGCAGAAGTAGGCGAGCAGTGAGCCGATGAAGCCGATGAGCAGCAGGCTCTGCGCGGAACGGTCGGCCGGGCGTTCGGGGGCCGCGTCGTCGGTGCCGCGGGTCAGGCGGTCCCAGGTGCGGCGGAAGGCGACCGCGCTGCACACCGCGAAGCAGACCACGACCAGGACGTTCAGGAACGAGCCGACCTCGGCGATCTCCAGGCCCTGGAAGGCGAAGCGCAGCACCACCGCGCCGGCCGCGGCGAGCGCCAGGGAGCCCGCGGCGGCCCCGGCCCGGCGCAGGCCGTAGCCGCCGTCGTGGTGCACCCAGGTCGTCCCGAAGAAGCGGATCTCGGCCGGCTCGGGGCCGGACCGGTCCGGGGCGGGCCGTGTCTCGTCGCTCATGCCGTCGATTATCCCCGGCGGCGCCGGTTGCCCGGGGCGGCCCGGGTTCAGTTCGCGCAGAGCGGGGCCACGAGGCCGTCGCTGCCGGTGCGGATGTAGCTGTCCGAGACGTACTGGCCGGGTGCGATGCAGTCCCAGAGGTCGCTGGTGCCGTACGGGCCGCCGACCCGCTCGCCGTGGCGCTGGCAGCGGATGGCGACCCGGGCCCCGTACGGGAGCTGCCGTACGAGGGAGGCGCGGCTGCTCGGGCCGCTGCGGACGTTGAGGCGGTAGCCCGGCGCGACCGGGTAGGTGGACGCGGTCGCCGCCATCGCCTGGGCGGCGACGCCCTCGGCCTCCGTGACCGCCTCGGCCTCCGCGACCACCGCGGCCGCTTCCGTGCCGGTGTCAGCGGCCGGGCCGGCGGTGTTCTCCTGGGTGCTGCTCATGTGTACTCCCCCGTCGAGTGGTCTGCCGTGGTACGGACCGGTCCGCGCGGCCGCGGGGCCGGTCCACCGCGCACGCTAGCAAGCCTCACCTGTCCCGTACGCACCATCGACTAGGCTCCGTGCGTCGCATCTGCGGCCCATGGACACGGGGGTGGGGAGATGCCGCCGCTGCGCGGTTCCGGTACGGACCCGGAAGCGGAACGTCCGCTGTACGCGGGCCGGTACCGCCTGGACGCACGCCTGGGCTCCGGCGGGATGGGCGTGGTGCACCTGGCGCGGTCGTCGTCGGGGCTGCGCCTGGCCGTGAAGGTCGTACACGCCGAATTCGCCCAGGACCCCGAGTTCCGCGGCCGGTTCCGGCAGGAGGTCGCGGCGGCGCGGCGGGTGAGCGGCGCGTTCACCGCGCCGGTCGTGGACGCCGACCCGGACGCCGACCGGCCCTGGATGGCCACCCTCTACATCCCCGGGCCGACCCTCGGCGCCCACGTGAAACGGACCGGTCCACTGCCGCCCGCCGAGGTACGGCGGCTGGCCGCGGGCCTGGCCGAGGCGCTGCGTGACATCCACCGGGCCGGTGTGGTGCACCGCGATCTCAAGCCCGGCAACGTGCTGCTCGCCGCCGACGGGCCCAAGGTCATCGACTTCGGTATCTCACGCCCGGCGGACAGCGAGATGCGGACCGAGACCGGCAAGCTGATCGGTACGCCGCCGTTCATGGCGCCCGAGCAGTTCCAGCGCCCGCGCGAGGTGGGTCCGGCGGCGGACGTCTTCGCGCTGGGGTCGGTGCTGGTGCACGCGGCGACCGGGCGGGGGCCGTTCGACTCGGACAGCCCGTACATCGTCGCGTACCAGGTGGTGCACGACGAGGCGGATCTGACGGGCGTTCCGGCGGACCTGGCGCCGCTGATCCGCACCTGTCTGGCGAAGCATCCGTCCGACCGGCCCACTCCGGACATGCTGATGCGGCTGCTGCACACGGAGCTGCCCACGGAGGTCCACGACGACCTGCTCGCGGAGGACGTGGGCGTATCGACGAACGCCCCCGTATCGACGGACGCCCCCGTATCGACGAACGCCCCCGTATCGACGAACGCGCGCGTATCGACGGACGCCCGCGTACCGACGAACGCCCGCGTACCGGCTCAGTGGGAGCCCGTACGGGTCGTCTCCGCGCCCGCGCACGCGCCGTCCGCCGCGCCGGACCGGGCCGAGGACACGCACGTACGGGACCGGCGGCCGGAAGCGGAAGCCGAAGTGGAAGCGGAGGCGGAGGCGAGGGCAGGGGCGGCGACAGGTACCGCGCGTGCCCGCCGCTGGCCCCTCTGGGCCGCCGTGGCCGCCGTACTCGCCGGGGCGGGTATCTTCACGGGCATACGGGTCCTGGGCACCGACGGCCCCCCGGCGCTCCAGACGCGCGCCCCCGGCGACGCCGCCGGTGAGACCGCCGCGGCCTTCCGGCCCTGGCACACCCAGCTGGTCCAGCGGCCCGCCGGGCATCCGGCCGAGATGCCGTTCTGCGCTTACGGGTCTTCCGCCCTGTTCTGCGTCGAGCGGGGGCTGAAGGCCGCGCGGGTGGACCCGGAGCGCGGCGCGGTGTCGTGGCGGCGGCCCAGCGGGCCGGTCCGCAAGGGCGACACTCCGCCGGGCGCGCCGGTGTTCTCCGGCGGCCTGCTCTACGTACGGACGCCCGACGGCAAGCGGCTGGAGGCGCTCGACCCGTCGGCCGGCGGGAAGGGCGCGACGCGCTGGAGCAAGGACCTGGCCGGGTACGACCCGGAGGTGCGGTTCGTGGGTGACACCGTGCTGCTGACCGCGTCGGACGGCATGGTCACCGCCCTGGACAGCGCCACGCACCGGGAGCGCTGGCACCACCGGTACCCGGCGCAGCCGCTGGGGCAGTTCACGGCGTACGGGGACGGCCGTACCGCCTACGCGGCCACCGTCTCGGCCGACGCGTCGTCCACCGTGGTCACCGCGATCGACCCGTTGCACGGCACGGTCCGCTGGGAGCGGCGGCTGCCCGGCTCGCTCACCCCGGCCGGTACGGGCGCGTCCGGCTCGCTCTACCTGACCGCCGCCGACCCGCTGATCGTCACCCGTACCGCGGCCGTCGTCCGGTACGACCCCGGCACGCACCGCGTGCGGCGGCTGCCGCTGGACGCGCCGGTGGACGACGTGGCGGCCGTGGTGCGCGGCGAGACGGTCTACCTGCTCGCCGCAGGCGGCACGCTCCAGGCGGTCGGCAACCGGCGCTGGAGCATGGAGACCTCGGTGAGCCGGGGGTCGGCGCCGGTGCTCGCGCCGAAGGGCGACCGGCTGTACTTCACCGGTGCCGACGGGCGGCTGCTGGCGGTGGACACCCGGCGCGGCGCGCTGCTCGGCCAGACGCCGCCCCGGCTGGCCACCGGCCGCAGCGGCTATCTGGAGAAGCTGCCCGCGCCGCTGCCGGACCCGCGGCGCGGCCGCATCTACGCGGCGGCGCCGGACGGTTCGGTCTTCGCCGCGGACGCGGAGAACCCCGCCCGCTGGTGAGAGCGGACGGGGTTCAGGGGAGAGGCCGGAGGGCTCAGCCCAGCTTGGTCACGTCGCGCACCGCGCCCTTGTCGGCGCTGGTGGCCATCGCCGCGTAGGCGCGCAGGGCCTGCGACACCTTGCGCTCGCGCTTCTTCGGCGCGTACACGCCGCCCAGCGCCTCCCGGCGGGCCGTCAGTTCGGCTTCGGGCACCAGGAGTTCGATGGTGCGGTCCGGGATGTCGATGCGGATCGGGTCGCCGTCCTCGACCAGGGCGATGGTGCCGCCGGAGGCCGCCTCGGGCGAGGCGTGGCCGATGGACAGGCCGGAGGTGCCGCCGGAGAAGCGGCCGTCGGTGACCAGCGCGCACGCCTTGCCCAGGCCGCGGCCCTTGAGGAAGGACGTCGGGTAGAGCATCTCCTGCATGCCGGGGCCGCCCTTGGGGCCCTCGTAGCGGATGACGACGACGTCGCCCTCCTTGATCTGCTTGCCGAGGATCTTCTCGACGGCCTCCTCCTGCGACTCGCAGACCACGGCCGGGCCCTCGAACGTCCAGATCGACTCGTCGACGCCCGCGGTCTTCACCACGCAGCCGTCCTCGGCGAGGTTGCCCTTGAGGACCGCCAGGCCGCCGTCGGCGGAGTAGGCGTGGGCGAAGTCGCGGATGCAGCCGCCCGCTGCGTCCACGTCGAGGCTGTCCCAGCGCTCGGACTGGGAGAAGGCGGTGGCGGAGCGCTTGCAGCCGGGGGCCGCGTGCCACAGTTCGACGGCCTCGGCGGACGGCGAGCCGCCCCGCACGTCCCAGGTCTTGAGCCAGTCCGCCATCGAGGAGCTGTGCACGGTGTGCACGTCCTCGTTGAGCAGTCCGGCCCGGTACAGCTCGCCGAGGATGGCGGGGATGCCGCCGGCGCGGTGCACGTCCTCCATGTAGTACGTGCCGCCGGGCGCGACGTTCGGCGCGACCTTGGCCAGGCAGGGCACCCGGCGTGAGACGGCGTTGATGTCGTCCAGGTCGAAGCCGAGACCGGCCTCCTGGGCGGCGGCGAGCAGGTGCAGGATCGTGTTGGTGGAGCCGCCCATGGCGATGTCCAGGGCCATGGCGTTCTCGAAGGAGGCGCGGGAGCCGATGTTGCGCGGCAGCACGGTCGCGTCGTCCTGGTCGTAGTACCGCTTGGTGATCTCCACGACCGTCCGGCCGGCGTTCTCGTACAGGGCCCGGCGGGCGGTGTGGGTGGCCAGCACCGAGCCGTTGCCGGGCAGCGACAGGCCGATGGCCTCGGTCAGGCAGTTCATCGAGTTGGCGGTGAACATGCCGGAACAGGAGCCGCAGGTCGGGCAGGCGTTGTCCTCGATACGGAGGATGTCCTCGTCCGAGACGTTCTCGTCGACCGCGTCGGAGATCGCGTTGATCAGGTCCAGCTTGCGGACGGTGCCGTCGACGAGGGTGGCGCGGCCGGCCTCCATGGGCCCGCCGGAGACGAAGACGGTGGGGATGTTCAGGCGCATCGCGGCCATCAGCATGCCCGGGGTGATCTTGTCGCAGTTGGAGATGCAGATCAGCGCGTCCGCGCAGTGCGCCTCGGCCATGTACTCGACGGAGTCGGCGATCAGGTCGCGGGACGGCAGGGAGTACAGCATGCCGCCGTGGCCCATGGCGATGCCGTCGTCGACCGCGATGGTGTTGAACTCGCGGGCGATGCCGCCGGCCTCCTTGATCGCCTCGCTGACGATCCGGCCGACCGGCTGGAGGTGGGTGTGGCCCGGCACGAACTCGGTGAAGCTGTTCGCCACGGCGATCACGGGCTTTCCGAAGTCCTCGCGCGCTACGCCCGACGCCTGCATGAGCGCGCGGGCGCCGGCCATGTTGCGGCCATGGGTGACGGTGCGGGACCTCAGCTCGGGCACGTGGATCCACTCCCTCGGGTGCGTGTACGGCTCTCGTGCGCCCTGATCCGCGGGCGTACGTGAATCAGTCGAGCCTACGCCCCGGCTCCAAGATCTGGACAGCGAATCCGGAATGTGAGACGGGCGACCGCTGTGCGGACACCTCTCCGGAAGCCGGAAGGGCGCGCGCCGCGGTCAGGGGCCGACCGCCGGAAGCGCGCCGCGGTCAGGGGCCGGTCAGATGCTGCTGTACGACGGGCGCGACCCGGGCGACGATCCACTCCGGATCGGCCGACGCCAGCGGCTCCAGCCTGATCACGTACCGCAGCATCGCCGTCCCCACCAGCTGCGCAGCCGCCAGCTCGGCCCGCAGGTCGGCGTCCGGGACGGTCAGCTCGGCCGCGATCCGGCGCAGCAGCTGGCGGGCGACCAGCTTCCGGAAGACCGCGGCGGCGACGTCGTTGGTCAGGGCGCTGCGCACGACCGCCAGCAGGGGTTCGCGGGTGACCGGGTTCTCCCACACGCCGAGGACGAAACGGGTCAGCCGCTCGCCCACGCCGTCCAGGCCGCCTTCGAGCACGGCCTCCGGCGCGTTCATGGCGGGCGCGAAAGAGACCTCGACGGCCGCCGCGAAGACCTGTTCCTTCGTGCCGTAGTAGTGGTGGACCAGGGCCGGGTCCACGTCCGCCGCCTTGGCGATGCCGCGGATCGAGGCCTTCTCGTACCCGCGCGCGGCGAACTCGGCGCGGGCCGCGGCCAGGATGCGCTCCCGGGCACCGGGGCCGTCCACCGCGTCCGTACGGGACGGTCTGCCGCGCTTGCGGGGCGCGGGAGCGGGGCGGGCGCCGGGCTCCGGGCCCCCGGTCGCGGCATCGGGGCGGATGCCCGGTTCCGCACCCCCGGTCGCGGCATCGGGGCGGATGTCCGGTTCCGTACCTCCGGCGCCGGTGCCGCCGGGGGTCACGACCCCGGCACCCACGTCGGCGACGCCAGGTGCAGCCGCGTGAAGGCCAGCGCCTCCGCGAGGTCCGCCTCCCGCTCGGCCACGGACATCGAGCGCCGGGTGTTGACCTCGACGACGACGTGCCCGTCGAAGCCGGTGGCGGCGAGCCGCTCCAGCAGTTCGGCACAGGGCTGCGAGCCGCGCCCCGGCACCAGGTGCTCGTCCTTGTTGGAGCCGTTGCCGTCGGCGAGGTGGATGTGCGCGAGGCGCTCGCCCATCCGGTCGACCATGTGCAGGGCGTCGCTGCGGGAGGTGGCGGTGTGCGAGAGGTCGACGGTGAAGTGCCGGTAGTCGTCCTTGGTCGGGTCCCAGTCCGGCGCGTACGCCAGCATCTCGCGGTCCCGGTAGCGCCACGGGTACATGTTCTCGACGGCGAACCGTACGTCCGTCTCGCTCTCCATCCGCCACACTCCGCGTACGAACTCGCGGGCGTAGTTGCGCTGCCACCGGAAGGGCGGATGGACGACCACCGTCGAGGCCCCGAGCTTCTCCGCGGCGTTGCGTGCGCGCTGCAGCTTCACCCAGGGGTCCGTGGACCACACCCGCTGCGTGATCAGCAGGCACGGCGCGTGCACGGCCAGGATCGGCACCCCGTGGTAGTCGGAGAGCCTGCGCAGCGCCTCGATGTCCTGGCTGACCGGATCGGTCCACACCATGACCTCGACGCCGTCGTAGCCCAGGCGCGCGGCGATCTCGAAGGCCGTCGCCGTCGACTCCGGATACACCGAGGCCGTGGACAGGGCGACCTTCGCATCCGGGATGCGCACCACTGGCTCCGTCACGAGGGACAGGGTACGGGCCGCCGACGGCGGGCGTCCGGCGCGCCCCTACCCGGGAGGCAGGTGGTCCAGGCGGCGCAGGATCACGCCCTCGCGCAGCGCCCACGGGCAGATCTCCAGCGTGCGCACGCCGAACAGGTCCATCGCGGCCTCCGCCACCAGCGCCCCGGCGAGCAGCTGGAGCGAGCGGCCCTCGGAGACGCCGGGCAGCCCGGCGCGCTCCTCGCCGGTCATCCCCGCGAGCCGCGGCACCCACTCCTCCAGCGCCTTGCGGTCCAGCTCACGCTGGGCGTAGAGGCCGTCGGTGGACCGGGCGGCACCGGCGATGCGGGCCAGCTGCTTGAAGGTCTTGGAGGTGCCGACGACGTGGTCGGGTGTGCCGTAGCGCGTGAAATCGCTCACCACCCGTGCGATTTCGGCCCGTACGCGCTTGCGCAGCGCCCGTATGTCCTCCGCCTCCGGGGGGTCGCCCGGCAGGTCGGCCGCGGTGAGCCGGCCCGCGCCCAGCGGCAGCGACACCGCCGCGTCCGGCTCCTCGTCCAGCCCGTACGCGATCTCCAGCGAGCCGCCGCCGATGTCCAGCACCAGCAGCCGCCCCGCCGACCAGCCGAACCAGCGGCGGGCCGCGAGGAACGTCAGCCGGGCCTCGTCCTCGCCGGACAGCACCCGCAGCTCGACGCCGGTCTCCCGGGCGACCCGGCGCAGCACGTCCTCGCCGTTGGTCGCCTCGCGGACGGCGGAGGTGGCGAACGGCAGCACGTCCTCGACGCCCTTGTCCTCCGCGACCTCGACCGCCGCCCGCACCGTCGCCACGAGCCGGTCCACGCCCGCGTCACCGATCGCGCCGTCCCCGTCGAGGAGTTCGGCCAGCCGCAGCTCCGCCTTGTGCGAGTAGGCGGGCAGCGGACGCGCTCCCGGGTGCGCGTCCATCACCAGCAGATGAACCGTGTTCGAACCCACATCGAGGACTCCGAGTCTCATACCGTTGAACCTACTGCGACTGGCCGGGAACCGACGGCGAGCCCCCGGCCGCGGAGGAACTTCGCCGGGCTCCGGTCGCCTTAGGCTGGAGTGGTGGCTAAGACGAACAAGGCGAAGCAGGAAAAAGCCCTGAAGAAGGCAGAAAAGCAGCGCGCTCGGGAGGCGCGTGCGGCGCAGGTGGCGCAAGGGGCTCGGGCCGACGAGGTCGGCGGCCTGGACTTCGCCCGCGCCTGGGTCACCTTCCCCGACCCCGCCGACGACGAGCAGGTCTTCCGCTGCGACCTGACCTGGCTCACGTCCCGCTGGACGTGCATCTTCGGCAGCGGCTGCAAGGGCATCGAGGCGGGCCGCGCGGACGACGGCTGCTGCACCCTCGGCGCGCACTTCTCCGACGAGGAGGACGAACAGCGGGTCGCGGAGCACGTGGCGCGCCTCACACCGGATCTGTGGCAGTTCCACGACGTCGGCACGTCCACCGGCTGGACCCAGGAGGACGAGGACGGCGACCGCCAGACCCGGCGCTGGAAGGGCTCGTGCATCTTCCAGAACCGCCCCGGCTTCCCGGCCGGCGCCGGCTGCTCGCTGCACATCCTCGCGCTGCGCGAGGGCCGCGAGCCGCTGGAGACCAAGCCGGACGTCTGCTGGCAGCTGCCGGTCCGGCGCACCTACGACTGGATCGACCGCCCCGACGACACCCGCATCCTCCAGGTCACCATCGGCGAGTACGACCGCCGCGGCTGGGGCCCCGGCGGCCACGACCTGAACTGGTGGTGCACGTCGGCGACGTCCGCACACGGCGCGGGCGAGCCGGTCTACCGCTCGTACGGCCCGGAGCTCATTGAGCTGATGGGCAAGGAGGGCTACGACCGCCTCGCGGAACTCTGCGAGGAGCGCCTGGCGGTGACGCTGCCGATGGCGCCGCATCCGGCGGACCCGAAGCAGTCGGAGCCGAAGTAGGCAGACCCGAAGCAGGCGGACCCGAAGCAGGCGGACCCGAAGCAGGCGGACCCGAAGCAGGCGGACCCGAAGCAGGGGACGGGCGGGGGCGGCGCCCGTACGGGGATCACTGCGCCGGGCCGGACGGGCCGGGGGACGGTTCCCCCGGGGCCCGTCCCGGCCCCGGTCCCGTCGTCGGCTCCTGCGTCGTGGGCGTGGGGCTCGGTGAGGCGGTCGCCGGCGGCTCGCCGGTCGGCTCCCGCGAGGGCGAGGGCGTGGGCGTGGGGGCCGGTGTCGTCGGACCGGGCCGGTGGCCGGGCTCCGTCGGCCGCGGCCGCCCCGGCCAGTGGCCTCCGCTGCCCTGGCCCCACCCTTCCAGCGTCACCGTCGTCCCTCCGGGCGCCAGGGTGACCCGTGCGTTCCAGTAGCCGTCCGGCTCCCGGTCGTGGTCCACGGTCACCATGAGCGTGCTGGACTCCCCCGGCCGCAGCACACCCGCCGCGGCGCTCAGCCGCAGCCACGGCGCGCCCGCCCGCGCCGACCAGTGGACGGGTGCGCCGCCGGACGCGGTGAGGGTGACGGCCGTGACGCCGCCCCGCGGTTCGGCGGTGACGGTCAGCCGCCCGGGGCCGGTACCGGAACGGTCCGGTTCGCCGGACCGCAGCGGTGTGCCGTCCGCGCCGACGACCTGCACCGAGACGTCGGGGACGTCGGGCCAGCTGCTCGCCGTCAGGGGGTGCGGCGCGCCGGGCGTCCGCGCGCTGCCCGTGTTCTCGTACGGATGACCGTCGAACGGACCGGTGTCCGGTTCGCCGGCCGTCACGGACGGGCCCTCGGTCTCGCCGGTCAGGGGCGCGCCCCGGTAGGCGGCCCACAGGGCGAGCACCGGCGCCGCCAGGACGGTGGCGATCACGGTCGTGGTCACGGCCCGGGTCCGCCGCCGGCGTCTGCGGGCCGCCGGGTCCTTGGGCCGGACGGGGAATCCGCGCCGGTCGTAGCGAGGAGAACCGTTTGCGCCACCCGTGCGCCCCGCACGCCCGGAGCGGGCGAAGGCGCCCGCGCCCGCCACTCCCTCGGCGCGCCCCGAACGCGAGCTGCGCGCCGCCGACATGGCCGTGTGCACGGCCGTGCGCGGGGCGGTGACCAGCGGCAGCGCGCCGTGGTCGAGGGGCGCGGTGCCCGGCCACGGCCCGTGGGCGGTGGCCCGCTCGGCCGTACGGCGGCACTCCGCGCAGTCGTCCACGTGCCCGACCAGCTCCCGGCGCAGGGCGACGCCGAGCAGCATCTGCGTGTCGGCCGCGAGCTGCGCGACGTCCGGGCAGCGGCCGAACTCGACGACGGCCAGCGCGGCCCGGGTGCGCTCGACCTCGCAGGACGCGGTGGCCAGGAGGGCGCGGGTGGCGTCGGGGTCGCCGCCGAGGACGGCCGCGACCTCCTCCGGGGACAGACGGTGGCGTACGGACAGTTCCAGTGCCTCGCGCTGCTCGGGGGTCGTCCCGGCGGCTTCGGGCCAGGCCAGGCCCACCAGTTCGCGCCGCTGCCGGGCCGCTTCGGCGGTGTCGCCGGGCGGCCCGCCCGCGCCGGGGGCGGTGCCCAGGCCGGACGACGCTCCGGTACCGAAGGTCGTGGTCGGGCCCGTGGGCGAGGTCGGGTCCGTGGTCGAGCCGGTGGTGGTGGTCGAGCCGGTGGTCACGGTCGAGCCGGAAGCCGTTCCCGTACCGGTGGCCGTTCCCGAGCCGGTGGCCGTTCCCGAGCCGGGCGGAGCGCCGGTTCCGGGCGGAGCGCCGGCTCCGGGCGCCGCGCCTGCTCCGGGGCCGGTCCCGTCTTCGCGGTCCGCCCTGCCGCCCTGTATCCGGTCCGCCAGCCGCCGCAGGCAGGCCCATCGGGCCAGCGCGTACAGCCAGGACCGGTACAGGCCCGGGTCGGGCGGCCGCCGGCCGTGGTGCCGTTCGGCGACGGCGAGCACCTCGCCGAGGACGGCGGTCGCCGCGTCGTGCTCGCACAGGACGGACAGACAGTAGGTGAACAGCCCGTCGAGGTGGGGCTCGTACCGCTCGGGAAGCCGCGTGCGGGCGTGGCGCTGAACGCCGTGGTGCGCCCGGTGTGCACCGGTGGCGTGCGTGGGGTGATCGGACCTGCTGCTCATCACCCGGCGACGGTAGGCGGATGATGCAGGCACTATCGCGCCGCACGGACACTTTTAATCCATACGGGTGATGTTCTCCCTCAAAAGGGGACACGGTGGTCTGGTTTCGCGCGCGTTGCGGGCTTTCACACCCCCCTCCCGGCCCCGCCCGGCCCCTCCCGGCCCGCTGTGCCCCTCCTTCCCGTCCCTCCCGCACCGGCGTTGTCACACCCCGCCGCTACGGTGAACACCATGGCGACTCGTAAATCCTCGGCCAAGGAGCGGCCCTCGTACCGCTGCACCGAATGCGGCTGGACCACCGCGAAGTGGCTCGGCCGCTGCCCGGAGTGCCAGGCGTGGGGCACGGTCGAGGAGTTCGGCGGCGCCCCCGCCGTCCGTACGACCGCGCCGGGCCGCGTCACGACCGCCGCCGTGCCCATCGGCCAGGTGGACGGCCGGCAGGCCACCGCCCGCTCCACGGGGGTCGACGAGCTGGACCGCGTGCTGGGCGGCGGCCTGGTGCCCGGCGCCGTGGTGCTGCTGGCCGGTGAGCCCGGCGTCGGCAAGTCCACCCTGCTGCTGGACGTGGCCGCCAAGGCGGCGAGCGACACCCACCGCACGCTGTATGTGACGGGCGAGGAGTCCGCGAGCCAGGTCCGGCTGCGCGCCGACCGCATCCACGCCATCGACGACCACCTCTACCTCGCCGCCGAGACGGACCTGTCCGCCGTCCTGGGCCACCTGGACACGGTCAAGCCGTCCCTGCTGATCGTGGACTCCGTCCAGACCGTGGCCTCGCCCGAGATCGACGGCGCGCCCGGCGGCATGGCCCAGGTCCGCGAGGTCGCCGGGGCCCTGATCCGGGCGTCCAAGGAGCGCGGCATGGCCACCCTGCTGGTGGGCCATGTGACCAAGGACGGCGCCATCGCGGGCCCCCGCCTCCTGGAGCACCTCGTCGACGTCGTACTGAGCTTCGAAGGCGACCGGCACGCCCGGCTGCGCCTGGTGCGCGGCGTGAAGAACCGCTACGGCACCACCGACGAGGTCGGCTGCTTCGAGCTGCACGACGAGGGGATCACCGGCCTCGCCGACCCGTCCGGCCTCTTCCTGACCCGCCGCGACGAGCCCGTGCCCGGTACGTGCCTGACGGTCACCCTGGAGGGCCGCCGCCCGCTGGTCGCCGAGGTGCAGGCGCTGACCGTCGACACGCAGATCCCCTCCCCCCGCCGCACCACCTCCGGCCTGGAGACCTCCCGCGTCTCGATGATGCTGGCCGTCCTGGAGCAGCGCGGGCGCATCGCCGCCCTGGGCAAGCGCGACATCTACAGCGCCACGGTCGGCGGCGTGAAGCTGACCGAGCCGGCCGCCGACCTCGCCGTGGCGCTCGCGCTGGCCAGCGCCGCCAGTGACACCCCGCTGCCGAAGAATCTGGTCGCGATCGGCGAGGTGGGCCTGGCGGGCGAGGTCCGGCGGGTGACGGGCGTACAGCGGCGGCTCGCCGAGGCCGCCCGGCTCGGTTTCACCCACGCCCTGGTCCCGGCGGACCCGGGCAAGATCCCGGCGGGCATGCGGGTGCTGGAGGTGGCCGATGTCGGCGAGGCGCTGCGGGTCCTGCCCAAGCGGCCGCGCCGGGAGGCGCCGCGCGAGGAGAGCGCGGCCGGATAAGAGCGGTTCTCCGGGGCGGTGCCCGCCTCCTGAGCGCCCGTGAGCAGGCGTCCGCGTACGGGGACGTGCCCGCCTCGCGGACGGACGGCGTGACTTTGCAGACAGCCCGTAGCCTGGGCGCCGGTAGACTTTGCCCCGGTCTCGCCTGTCAAGGAAGTCATGCCGTCGGCCCGCGCAGCCCGTGAGCTGCGTGACCAAGGCATCTGCCGGGCGGCCTGCGGCACCGACAGACCTTGCGACGGAGGAGTGCAGTGGCAGCCAACGACCGGGCATCGTCGTCTGGTGGCAGGTCCGGTTGGGGGCCGCCCACCCGGAGGTCGGGCGACAGCGGCGGCACGGACGGCCTGATGCGCGCCACGCTGAGCGCGGTGGCGCCCGGCACGACGCTGCGGGACGGCCTGGAGCGCATCCTGCGCGGCAATACGGGCGGTCTGATCGTCCTCGGTTTCGACCGGACCGTCGAGTCGATGTGCACCGGCGGCTTCGTGCTGGACGTGGAGTTCTCCGCGACGCGGCTGCGCGAGCTGTGCAAGCTGGACGGCGCGCTGGTCCTGGACAAGGACATCACCAAGATCCTGCGGGCCGGTGTGCAGCTGGTCCCGGACGCCTCCATCCCCACCGAGGAGACCGGCACCCGCCACCGCACCGCCCAGCGCGTCTCGATACAGGCCGGTTTCCCGGTCGTCTCGGTCAGCCAGTCGATGCGCCTGATCGCGCTGTACGTGGACGGTGAGCGCCGCGTCCTGGAGGAGTCGGCGGCGATCCTCTCCCGCGCCAACCAGGCGCTGGCGACCCTGGAGCGCTACAAGCTCCGTCTGGACGAGGTCGCCGGCACCCTGTCGGCGCTGGAGATCGAGGACCTGGTCACGGTCCGGGACGTCACCGCGGTCGCCCAGCGGCTGGAGATGGTGCGCCGCATCGCGACCGAGATCGCCGAGTACGTGGTCGAGCTGGGCACGGACGGGCGGCTGCTCTCCCTCCAGCTGGACGAGCTGATCGCGGGCGTCGAACCGGAACGCGAGCTGGTCGTGCGCGACTACGTCCCCGAGCCGACGGCCAAGCGCTCCCGTACGGTGCAGGAGGCGCTGTCCGAGCTGGACGCGCTCAGCCACGCCGAGCTGCTGGAACTGCCCATCGTGGCCCGCGCGCTGGGCTACAGCGGTTCGCCCGAGACGCTGGATTCGGCGGTCTCGCCGCGCGGCTTCCGGCTGCTGGCGAAGGTGCCGCGGCTGCCGGGCGCCGTCATCGACCGGCTGGTCGACCACTTCGGCGGGCTGCAGAAGCTGCTCGCGGCGAGCGTGGACGACCTCCAGGCGGTGGACGGGGTCGGCGAGGCCCGCGCCCGGTCCGTGCGCGAGGGCCTGTCCCGGCTGGCGGAGTCGTCGATCCTGGAACGGTACGTGTAGGGGCTCACGGGCGGCGTACCTGCGTACCGACGTACGCAGGTACGCGGTGTGCGGTAGGCGGTACTGCCGCGGCGGCGGGGGCCGGGAGCCGGAGGCCGGAGACCAGGGGCCGGAATGCCCCGGCCGTCCGCACGCCCCCCCCGGCCGCCCGTCCCCCACGCCCGCGCATGTCACCCCCGCAGAAACGCTTCCTCCTTCTCCGGTGCCAGTCCGACCCGCGGCCGGTCCGGCCGCAGCGGCGCCTCGCCGCCCAGTTCCCGCAGCCATGCCCAGGTGTCGGCCACCGTCCGGGCGGCCGGGCGGCAGCGCAGGCCCGCCGCGTGCGCCTTGGTCGCGTCACCGCAGTGGATCGCGTCGTAGAGCTCGCCCGGCGGCAGCCAGACGGGCAGTTCCGTCCAGGGCGCCAGGCCGGCCCCGAGGATCTCCTCCGGCCCGGTCCAGCGCAGTTCGGCGCCGGAGCCGGTGACCTCCACACAGGCCTCCAGCAGCTCGCCCATCGTGGTGTGACCCGGCTCGCTGATGAGGTTGTACGGGCCGGACAGCCCCGTCTCCGCGGCGTGCAGGATCCATTCGGCCAGGTCGCGGGCGTCGATGTACTGCAGGCCCAGGTCCCGCGGGCCCGGCGCGAGCACCGGCCCGCCGCGGGCGATGCGCGTCAGCCACCAGGGCAGCCGGCCGAGGTTCTCCCACGGGCCGAGGATCAGTCCGGCGCGGGCCAGCACCGTACGGTCGTCGCCGAAGGCCGCCAGCGCGGCCAGCTCCCCGCCGCGCTTGTCCTCCGCGTACGCCACCGCGTCCGCGTCCGGGGAGCCGTCCACCAGCGGGCTGGCCTCGGTGTGCCCGGGTCCGGCCGGGTGCCGGTACACCGAGCCGGTGGAGACGTACACATACCGTCCGGCCCGGTCGGCCAGCAGCCGGGCGGCGTCGCGCACCGCGGTCGGCGCCCCGGCCCAGGTGTCCACGACGACGTCCCAGGTGCCGTCGGCGAGTGCGGCGAGGGTGGCCGCGTCGGTGCGGTCGCCGTGCACGGCGGCCGTTCCCGGCAGCGGATCGTGCCGTCCTCGGTGGAAGACCGTGACCTGCCAGCCACGGGCCAGCGCCGCGTCGGTGACCGCGCGCCCCACGAACTCCGTTCCGCCCAGCATCAGTAGCTTCATGAAGCCGACTGTGCCCGATCATGGGCGGCCGCGGAACGGCTGCACGCTCAGAGCGCAATCGCCGCCGTCCCGTACCGCGTTGCCGGGCGCTCCGCCCGGCGGCGGGTCTGCGCCCGGCGGCGGGTCTGCGCCCGACGGCGGGTCTGCGCCCGACGGCCGGTCAGTGCCCGGCGGCGGTTCAGTCCTTGGCCAGGTCGAAGGAAGCGCGCACCGCGGCCAGCCCGCCGATCTTGGCCTCGACCTGGTACGTCCCGGGCCCGACGGCCTCGGCGGCCGGCGTCGCGCACTCCGAGGTGCTGGGCCTGCGGTCCCATTCCACGGTCCGCGTGACCGAGCCGCCCGCGTTCACCTGTACGGGTGCGGTGCCGCCGCTGCCCGACGGGCAGTCGCCGGAGGACCACACCCGCTCGTCGTCGGAGGGTCCGGTGATGGTGAGGGCCGCGTATCCGCGCCCCAGGTCCACCTTGCAGGCGCTGCCGGCGGAGTTCTCTATCGTGACCTCGAACTTGGGCTTGTCGCCGGGCTCGTAGGTCTCCTTCAGGCTGCGCAGCTTCAACTTGGTGGTGTCGGGCGCGCAGTTCGCGAGGGCCGAGCCGGCCGGTACGGCGCCGCTGCCCTCGCCCATGGGCGTGCCGCCGGAGCCCGCGGCGCCGCCGCTGCCGCCCGTACCGCCGCCGCCCGTGCCACCGCCGGAGCCTCCCGAGCCGCCGCTGCCGCCGCCGCTGCCGCCCGCGCTGCCGCCGGTGGCGGCACCGCCGCTGCCCGACTCGTCGCGGCCGCCGGGTTTTTGGCTGATCCCGGAGTCCGTGGCGTTCGGGCCGGGCGTGATGGACGTCGCGGGCCCCGGCCCGCCCGGCCCCTTGCCCTCGTCGCCGGTCTTCCCGTCGTTGCCGGTCCAGTTGAAGGCCCACACCACCAACAGGACCAGCACGGCGAGGACGGCCAGCGCAACGGCCCTCCGCCGCCAGTAGATGGAGGAGGGAAGCGGCCCGATCGGATTGCGCAGAGATCCCACGCGGAAACTCTACGAGAGATCAGGTGGCACACCCGCCAGTACCCGCCGCACGAAGCTGCAACTTTTCACATCATCGTCCCGGAACGGGTCCGCTCATCGTCCCGGAGCGGGTCCTCGGCAGCATCCCCGCCCGCCACCCGCCTTCGTCAGGCGTACCCCTTGACGATGGTCGGGTGCGGCTTTCCCGTAACAGTCCGTACCGTATGCGTTCATGTACAGCACCGATCTCTATCGCGCCGTCACCGACTTCGCGCACGACACACCCGGCTGGATCCACTCGCTGGCCGCAGGCGGCACGGAAGGCGGCATCCTGCTGCTCATGGCCCTGGCCGTACTGGGCTGGTGGCGGTCCCGGAAGGGGGAGGAGCGGCTGGTCGCGCTCGCGATCCTGGTGCCGATCGCCACGGCGGCCGCCTACCTGGTGAGTGAGATCGTCAAGAGCTTCGTGAACGAGGAACGCCCCTGCCGGGCCGTGGCGGGCGCCGCCGCCTCCATAGTCCAGTGCCCGCCGCAGGGCGACTGGTCCTTCCCGAGCAACCACTCCACGATCGCGGCGGCGCTGGCCGTCGGCATCGTGTTCGCCTGGCGCGCGCTGGCCTGGCTGGTGCTGCCGATCGCGCTGCTGACCGGCTTCTCGCGGGTGTTCGTCGGTGCGCACTACCCGCACGACGTGGTGGCCGGCCTGGCGCTGGGCACCCTGACCGCCACGCTGTGCGTGACGCTGCTCGCCCGGCCGCTGACCGCGCTGGTCGTACGGCTGGGGTCGGGGCGCTGGAAGATCCTGGTGCGGGCGTAACCGCCCCCACGGAACGGGGCGCCCCACCGGAGTCCCGCCGGGGCCCCGGCGGGCGCCTCACGGCGCGTGCCACTCCTCCTTGTGCCCGAAGCCGCGGCCGTTGTCGGTCAATCGCAGCCAGTCCGGGCGGACTTCCCAAAGTGCGGTGCGTTCCAGTGCCGCGGCGAGCCGGCCGTCGGCCGCGACGAACGGGAAGCGCTCCAGGTACGTACGCCACCCGGCCGCGCGGTCCGCGCCCGCCAGCCGGTGGCAGCGGCCCCGGCCCTGCACCCCGGTCAGCGCGGTCCACTCCTGGCCGTCGCGCTGGGCCGTGAAGGCGACGCGGGCCCCGGATCCGGCGTCGGCGGCCCGCGCGAAGGCCCGGCCGTGCCGGGTCGACTCCGCGGTGACGAGGACGAGCGAGGGCGCCGGGCCGTCCGCGGTGGCGTAGAGGACGGCGCACGCCTGCGGCCCCTCGTCGTCGGCGTAGGCGAGGGTCAGCGTCGTGTGCGCGGCCAGGGCCCGGCGGATCGTCTCCGGGCAGTCGCTTGCGGTGGTCATCGCGGCTCTCCCGCCGGTCGCGCCGGTATCCACATCATGGGGACATCTTCACCCCTTCCGGCCCACGGGCCACTCACCGGGCCACTCACCGGGCTGGGCGGCCGACGGGCCTTCCGGCCGCCGCTCCGGCCGCCGCTCCCGTCGGCGTTCCGGCCACCGCTCCCGTCGGCGCTCCGGCCGTGTCACAGCCGGTGTCACGGCCGGGCGTTCCCGCGTGCGGGTGGGCGCATCGTGGCGCGCGCCCGGTGCGTTTCCCGGCGGAGCGCCGCCGTGTCAGGATCGGCAGTGCCATGACTTCCACTCCTGCCGCCACCGGCGCCGCCGCTGTCACCGCCGCCAACGAAGCCACCGAAGGGGTCCGGCTGCACGGCCCCGTCACCGACTGGTTCGACGAGCACGCCCGCGATCTGCCCTGGCGCCGCCCCGAGGCGGGTGCCTGGGGCGTGATGGTGAGCGAGTTCATGCTGCAGCAGACGCCGGTCAGCAGAGTGCTGCCCGTGTACGAGCAGTGGCTGGCGCGCTGGCCGCGGCCCGCCGACCTGGCTGCCGAGCCGCCCGGTGAAGCGGTGCGCGCCTGGGGCCGCCTCGGTTATCCGCGGCGCGCGCTGCGTCTGCACGCCGCCGCCTCCGCCATACAGGAACGTCACGGCGGCGACGTACCGCGCGAGCATGCCCAGCTCCTCGCGCTGCCCGGCGTCGGCGAGTACACGGCTGCGGCCGTGGCCTCCTTCGCGTACGGGCAGCGGCACGCCGTACTGGACACGAACGTCCGCCGGGTCTTCGCGCGCGCCGTCGCCGGCCGGCAGTACCCGCCGAACGCCACCACCGCCGCCGAACGCAAGCTGGCCCGCGCGCTGCTGCCGCAGGACGAGGAGACCGCCGCCAAGTGGGCCGCCGCCACGATGGAGCTGGGCGCGCTGGTGTGCACCGCCCGCGGTCCGGAGTGTGTGCGCTGCCCGATCTCCGCGCAGTGCGCCTGGCGGCTGGCGGGTTCGCCCGCGCACGACGGCCCGCCGCGGCGCGGCCAGACGTACGCCGGTACGGACCGCCAGGTGCGCGGCAAGCTCCTCGCCGTACTGAGGGAAGCACTCGGGCCCGTACCGCAGTCCGTGCTGGACGCTGTGTGGGACGAGCCGGTGCAGCGCGCGCGGGCGCTCGACGGTCTTGTGTCGGACGGCCTGGTGGAGCCGCTGCCGGGCGGCATGTACCGCCTGCCGCTCGGCCGGAGCACCACGTGATGACGGGCGACGTGCTGACAGGCGCCGTGCTGACCGTTCTGTGACAGCGGAGCGACAGCGCGGGCCGCGTGCGCTCCGTGACAGTGGAGCGCACGGGCCGCGTCGCTCCTGAATAGCTCTTCCGGCCACCCCTGCTGTCCCCCAGGAGGATGACCCGTTCCGTAGCCCGGTCAGCCGGAGGTATGACCCCCGGCGCGCTGTTACACAACCGACGGTCTTCCGTGCACTCTCTGTGGGGCCCACGCACATTACGCCGCAACACCCCCTCCGTAGCGTCTTCCTCGTGCTGGAGATGACCACCAGCGCGGTCAACGTGGGGAACGCAAGCGGATCGGAGGCGTCGGGATGGCGACCAGCGGCGGCAAGGTACTGGACTTCGAAGAGTACGTGCGGACGCGGCAGGATGCCCTGCTGCGCAGTGCCCGGCGCCTGGTACCCGACCCGGTCGACGCCCAGGACCTGCTCCAGACGGCCCTGGTCCGCACGTACGGGCGCTGGGACGGCATCGCCGACAAATCCCTCGCCGACGCCTACCTCCGCCGCGTCATGATCAACACGCGTACGGAGTGGTGGCGCGCCCGCAAGCTGGAGGAGGTGCCCACCGAGCAGCTCCCGGACGCCAGCGTCGACGACGGCACCGAGCAGCGCGCCGACCGGGCGCTGCTGATGGACATCCTCGGCGTGCTCGCGCCCAAGCAGCGCAGCGTCGTCGTGCTGCGACACTGGGAGCAGATGAGCACCGAGGAGACCGCGGCGGCGCTGGGCATGTCCACCGGTACGGTCAAGAGCACGCTGCACCGGGCCCTGGCCCGGCTGCGCCAGGAGCTGGAGAATCGCGACATCGACGCGCGGATGCTGGAGCGCGGCGAGCAGGAGCGGGAGCGGTGCGCGGCCTGACCGGCTGCGGAAGCGGTGGCTTAGCCAGAGGGACTGTGAGCGGGAGCGGTTTGACCAGGAACAGGCCGGCCGGAGGCGGGCCGGCCCAGAGCACGCCGGCCGGGCCCCCGCCGGCCGGCGGCGCCTTGCCCGGGACGGGGCCGACCCGGTTCGTACGGAGGGGAATCGGGCAGGTCACCGGCTGGCGGGCCGGTCTCGGGCGGTCCGCCGCCCGGCGGGCGCGGCCCGGCAGGCCGGGACCGGAGCGCCCGGCGCCGGAGCGGGGCCGCCGGGCCTCCGCGGACCGGTCGCGGTCCCGGCGGAGCTCGGCCCTCCGGACGGGCGGCGGAGCCGCCGTCGCGGGGATGGCCGCCCTCTCCCTGCTGCTGGCCGGCTGCAGTCCCGGCGGCGAGGGCGTACGGACCGAAGGCACGGCCACCAGCACCCCCGCGCCGCCCACGAACCGGTCGGCCCATGCGCCGTCCCCGTCCCCCTCGACGTCCGTCGCGTACCAGAAGGTCGACGCCGTGGAGCTGATGAAGCACGACCCGAAGGTCGGCGACGACGTCAAGAAGTCCCTCGGCAAGCCGTGCGCCGCGGAGGAGTACCCGGTCGAGGTCACCTACGCCGCGCTCACCCACGGCAAGGATCCCGACGTCCTGGTGAACGTGATGACCTGTGCGGACTCCGTGGGCATCGGCTCGTACGTCTACCGTAAGAAGGGCGGGACGTACGAGAATGTCTTCGCCGACGAGCAGCCTTCGGTGTACGCGGGTGTCAACAAGGGTGAGCTGGAGGTCTCCAAGCAGACCTACAACACCGGCGACAAGGTGTGCTGCGCGTCCGGCGAGGATGTGATGACCTACCGCTGGACGGGCAGCCGTTTCGTCGAGTACGCCCGGTACCACACCGACTACAGCAAGACCGGGGGCACGGAATCCGCGGCCCCGGACAGCACGGCACCGGAGGATTGAGAACACCGCATGGCCGATACCCATGTGCTCTTCGTCGAGGACGACGACGTCATCCGCGAGGCGACCCAGCTCGCCCTGGAGCGGGACGGCTTCGTCGTCACCGCCATGCCCGACGGACTGGCGGGCCTGGAGGCCTTCCGGGCCGACCGCCCCGACATCGCCCTGCTGGATGTGATGGTGCCGGGCCTGGACGGCGTCAGCCTGTGCCGGCGCATCCGGGACGAGTCCACCGTGCCGGTGATCATGCTGTCGGCGCGGGCCGACTCCATCGACGTGGTGCTGGGCCTGGAGGCGGGCGCCGACGACTACGTGACCAAGCCGTTCGACGGCGCCGTGCTGGTGGCCCGCATCCGCGCGGTGCTGCGCCGCTTCGGGCACGCCTCGGGGCCGGACGGTTCGGGCGCCGCCGCCCCGGAGGCGGCCGACCCCGCCGAGGCCGTACTGCGCTTCGGCGACCTGGAGGTCGACACGGAGGGCATGGAGGTGCGCAAAGGCGGTCAGCCGGTCGCGCTGACGCCCACCGAGATGCGCCTGCTGCTGGAGTTCTCGAACTCGCCCGGTACGGTCCTCTCCCGCGACCGGCTGCTGGAGCGGGTCTGGGACTACGGCTGGGGCGGGGACACCCGCGTCGTCGACGTCCACGTCCAGCGGCTGCGCGGCAAGATCGGCCAGGACCGGATCGAGACCGTCCGCGGCTTCGGTTACAAGCTGAGAGGCTGACTCCTGCGGTGGTCAGGCTCGCCCTGCGTACCGGACTGAGGTGGAAGCTCAGCGCCGCCATCGCGCTCGTCGGAGCGCTGGTCGCCATCGCGCTGAGCCTCGTCGTGCACAACGCGGCCCGCGGCTCGATGCTGGACAACAGCCGCGACGTGCAGACCGAGCGCCTCAACTTCACGCAGAAGATCTACGAATCCACGCACCAGCTGCGCTTCGGCGCGAAGCTGGACGACCCGGCGCTGCCGAAGGAACTGCGGGACGAGGTCACCAACGGAAAGCGGGCGACCTACCTGGAGGACACCGGCCAGACCACGCCCAAGGTGTGGGCCGCGGCGCCGGTCGCGGGCGGCCGGGTGCTGTCCATCCAGGGCTTCTTCCCCGACCGGTTCGCCGTCCTCGACGACCTCGACCAGGCGCTGCTGATCGGCTCGACGGCGGTCGTGGTCGGCGGCTGCGCGCTCGGTGTGCTGATCGGCGGGCGGCTGTCCCAGCGGCTGCGCAAGGCCGCGGCGGCGGCCGGCAAGCTGGCCGACGGCGACACCTCCGTACGCATCCGGGACGAGGTCGGCGGCCGCATCCGGGACGAGACGGACGACCTCGCCTGGGCGGTGGACGCGATGTCCGACGCCCTCCAGCAGCGCATCGAGGCGGAGCGCCGGGTGACCGCCGACATCGCCCACGAGCTGCGTACCCCGGTCACCGGGCTGCTCACCGCGGCCGAGCTGCTGCCCCCGGGCCGCCCCTCGGAGCTGGTACGGGACCGGGCGCAGGCGATGCGCACCCTCGTCGAGGACGTGCTGGAGGTGGCCCGGCTGGACGGCTACGCCGAGCGGGCCGAGCTACAGGACGTGCTGCTCGGCGAGTTCGTCACCCGGCGGGTGCGGGCCCTGAACTCCGACATCCGGATCGAGATCCTGCGGGACGCCGAGGTCTCCACCGATCCGCGGCGCCTGGAACGCATCCTGGGCAACCTCATCGCCAACGCGGCCCGGCACGGCAAGCCGCCGATCGAGGTGACCGTCGAGGGGCGGGTCGTGCGCGTACGCGATCACGGCACGGGCTTCCCCGAGGCCCTGCTGCGCGAGGGCCCGAGCCGTTTCCGCACCGGCAGCAGCGACCGGGCCGGGCGCGGCCACGGGCTCGGCCTGACCATCGCGGCGGGCCAGGCCCGGGTGCTGGGCGCCCGGCTGACCTTCCGCAACGCGGACGAGCTGGCGGACGGGTCGACCGGGGCCGTGTCCGTGCTGTGGCTGCCGGAGAACGCCCCGACGAACACGGGCAGCTTCCCGGTCATCCAGTTGCCGGACAGGTGAGGGGCGGCCTGCCCGCTCGTCGCCGTGCCCGTTCCCATGCCCGCCGTGCCCGTTCCCGTCCACGTCACGATGGTGGCACGCACCACTGACAACGGCCCGGAGACGGCGGCCCGACAACGCCGCGGCGGCCCCCGGCGCGAACGCCGGGGGCCGCCGACCGGATCACCGGTTACCGGATCAGAGGGCCTCCGCCATCGCCCGGCCCGCCGGGGCGCCGCCGTCGTCGACGGGCTCGGCCGGCTTGGCGGGGCCGCCGCGCAGCGGCACCTCCTTGAGGAACCAGGCCGCGGCGAAGCCGAGGACGCTGATCAGCGCGCCCCACAGGAAGACCTGGTGGGTGCCGCTGGAGACCGCGTGCATGTACGCGTCCTTGACCGCTCCCGGCAGCTTCTCCAGCGCCTTGATGTCCATCTGCGCGCCACCCGAGGTCGCCTTCGCGCCGGCCGCGCCGAGCCGCTCGGACATCGTCGCCTGCACCTGGTTGTTGAAGATCGCCCCGAAGATCGCGACGCCGAAGGAGCCGCCGATCGTACGGAAGAGGGTGGCCGACGAGGAGCCGACGCCCATGTCCTTCATCTCGACGCTGTTCTGCGCGATCAGCATCGTGGTCTGCATCAGGAAGCCCATGCCGGCGCCGAGCACCGCCATGTACAGGCCCGAGGTGAAGCGGGTGGTGCCGGTGTCCATCAGGGACAGCAGCGCGAGCCCGGCGGTGATCAGACCGCCGCCGCCCACCACGAAGAGCTTGTACTTGCCGGTCGAGGTGGTGACCCGGCCCGCGACCAGCGAGACGGCCATCATCGCGAGCAGCATCGGCAGGAGCAGCAGGCCGGAGTTGGTGGCCGAGGCGCCCTGCACGGTCTGCTGGAACAGCGGCAGGAAGGTCATCGAGCCGAACATCACGAACCCGACCCCGAAGCCGATGACCGTGACGAGGCTGAAGTTGCGGTTGCGGAAGATGTGCAGCGGCAGCACCGGCTCGCGGACCTTGGTCTCGGTGAAGACGAAGGCCAGCAGGGCGACGACGCCGGTCACGCCGAGCCCGATGATCTGGCCCGACAGCCAGTCGTACTCGGTGCCGCCCCAGGTGGTGATCAGCACCAGCGACGTGATGCCGACGGTGAGCAGTACGGCGCCCACGTAGTCGATGCGGGCCTGCGACCGCTTCTTCGGCAGGTGCAGCACCGCGGTCACCATGACCAGGGCTATCGCGCCGAGCGGCAGGTTGATGTAGAAGCTCCAGCGCCAGCCGAGGTGGTCGGTGATGGTGCCGCCGACCAGCGGTCCGCCGATCATCGCGACGGCCATGACGCCGGCCATCATGCCCTGGTACTTGCCGCGCTCCCGCGGCGGGATCAGGTCACCGATGATCGCCATGACGCCGACCATCAGACCGCCGGCGCCCAGGCCCTGTACGGCCCGGAAGCCGATGAGCTGGCCCATGTCCTGCGCCATGCCGGACAGCGCGGAACCGATCAGAAAGATCACGATGGACGTCAGGAAGACGCCCTTGCGGCCGTAGAGGTCGCCCAGTTTGCCCCAGATCGGGGTGGAGGCGGCGGTCGCGAGGGTGTACGCGGTCACCACCCAGGACAGGTGGCTCATCCCGCCCAGTTCGCCGACGATGGTGGGCATCGCCGTACCCACGATCATGTTGTCGAGCATCGCGAGCAGCATCGCGATCATCAGCGCGAACAGCACCACGCGGACGCTGGCCGGCTGCTTCCCCCCGGCGTCGGCCGGTTTCGGTATCTCCCCCGTCGGGGTCGCTTTCTTCTGCGACATCCCCATCTTCGCTTCTCCCACTTACTTGCCGCCCGGCTAGTTCAGTACGGTGAAGAAGGTAATCGCCAACTAGCCGGGCGTCAAGTAAGTTAATGAGTGGCCCCCACGGCTCCGGCCGGGACGATCGACGCAGGAGAACAGCAGCATGGGCACACCGCACGCGCGCAGGGGCAACACCCGCCAGCGCATCCAGGACATCGCCCTGGAGCTGTTCGCCGAGCAGGGGTACGAGAAGACCTCACTGCGCGAGATCGCCGAACGGCTCGACGTCACGAAGGCGGCGCTCTACTACCACTTCAAGACCAAGGAAGACATCGTCATCAGCCTGTTCCAGGACCTGGCGCAGCCGATCGACGAGCTGACCGAATGGGCCGACCGGCAGCCGCGCACCGTGGAGACCAAGCAGGAGATCCTGCGCCGCTACAGCGAGGCGCTGCGCACCGCCGAACCCCTCTTCCGCTTCATGCAGGAGAACCAGGCGACGGTACGGGACCTGAGCATCGGGGAGACCTTCAAGCAGCGCATGCACCGCCTCACCGGGCTGCTCAGGGAGCCGGAGGCGGAGCTGACGGACCAGGTCCGCTGCATCACCGCGATCTTCTCGATGCACGCGGGCCTGTTCGCCATGCAGAACGTCGAAGGCGATCCCGAGGACAAGCGCAAGGCCATCCTGGAGGTCGCCACCGAACTGGTCACCGCGGCCCATCCGCCGAGCCGCGGCTGAGGGGCACCCGACACGTCAGGGCGCCCCTGGGTCTGCCTGACGGCAGGGATCACACGCTCACACGCCGTCGCCGCGCGCCTTCAGGAAGGCGGTCGGCTCGACGCCGGAGCCGTAGTCCGGGCCGGTACGGACCTCGAAGTGCAGGTGCGGGCCGGTCGAGTTACCGGTGCTGCCGGACTTGGCGATCTCCTGGCCGGTCTGCACGGTCTGGCCCGGCTTGACCTCGGTGCTGGTCAGGTGCGCGTACTGGGTGTACGTACCGCTGTCGTGCTTGATCACGACCGCGTTGCCGTACGCGGGACCGTCGCCGCCGCCGTTCGGGCCGGCCTTGACCACGGTGCCCCCGTGCACGGCGTGCACGGCGGTGCCGCTGGGCACCACGAAGTCCTGGCCACTGTGATTGTGCGACCAGTGCTGGCCCGCCAGCCCGAAGGTCATGCCCAGCTTGTAGTCGTCCACCGGCTTGACCCAGGAGCGGGCCTTCTCCTCGGCGGCCTTCTTGGCCTTCTCGGCCTCCTGCTTCTCCGTCTCGGCGGCCTTCTTCTGCGCGTCGGCCTGCGCGGTCACCGAGGAGCGGATGTCGGACGTCAGCCCGTCCAGCGTGATCGACTGCGCGTCGCTGCCCGCCGCCACGGCCACCCCGGCGCCCGCGGCTGCGGAGACGCCCAGGCCCGCCGCAAGCACGGAGGCGCGGGTACGGAGAGTGGACTTCTTCGTCAGGCGGTGCAGGGGGTGGTGCTTCGTCATGCGGGAACTACCTCCGGGGAAAAAGACGGGGTCCCGGCCGTCGACCGGGATCGCTCCACCTTGGTAACCCGAATCCGACATGCTGCCAATAGCCGCTTCTACTACCCCATCCCGTAGCAAAAGCCAGAGAAATAAACCCGCGCGGCTACCCTCGCCCCCCGGCCTCAAACCCCGCGTCCGCCGCCGTCTCCGGGCCGCCGCACGGCCCCGCCGTCCACCCTCTGACCTGCGGATTCCGTTCGCCGGACGAAGCCGCCCCGGAACCCCGGTCCCCCCGGGCCGCACCGCGGCCGTCACCGCGCCCGCACCGGCCCGCAGCACCTCGCGAAACAGCCGCTATTCCGCGTAGTAGGCCCCGACGGGCTTGTGCGGCATGTCACCGCGCCCCCGCTTTTCCCCGCTTTCCGGCGGGCCCTTCGCCTGTCCGTATCGGGACCAACGGCCCCGTACACAGGGATACGGCGCGCGCCCGGCCCGGTGCGCCGCCCCCCCGGCCCGAGCCGACCCCTGCGGCGGCCGGCTCCCCTAGGCTTGGCATCCACAGCGCCCGGCCCGGCCGGCGCTGCTCAGGTGATGGGGGATCACCACATGGACCCGATGATCATCATGGCCCGGCTGCTGCCGAAAGTCGTCGCGCCGCTCGTCAGGAAACTCCTCGTGCGCCCGGGTCCCGGCGCCAAACTGGTGGACCGGCCGTTACGGATCTGCGGCCTGGTCTCCTTCCGGGGCGAGAAGCGCACCCTCGAAGAGCGCGACGTACGGCGGATCGCCGCCAAGCTGGTCGACCGGGCCGTGACGCCGCTGCCCGGTGCCACCGGCGAGGAGCTGGAGCGGCCCGTGCGCCCCGACGAGGACCGGGCCGTGGCGCAGGCCCTCGCCCGTACCCTCTGGGCGCTCGGCGACATCGACATGGAGCTCGTGCAGGACGTCCGGCTGGAGGCGGACGAACTCGCCCGCCGGCTCCGCCGCGCCGCCCCGGACGCCACCCGCGAACTGACCGATGACGGCACCCGGCTGCACGGCATCCTGCTGGACACCGCGTCGCTGCACATCCTGGAGTTCTTCACCCGGCTGACCGGCTTCGACGCCCGCACCCTCGCCGAGAACCGGCGCACCCTCGGCAGACTGGACGCCACCCTCGGCACGCTGGCCGCCCGGCTGCCGTCCCGCACCGCCGAGGACGCCGACTTCGAGACGCGGTACGCCCACGACACCGCCGTCCTCCACAACCACCTGACCATCTTCGGCATCGACCTCGCCCACTCCCCGGACAGCTGGCCGCTGGACGCCGCCTACCTGGGCCTGCGCTGCGAGGCCGAACCGGCGGCCGCGGACCGCGGCGGCACCCCGGAGCCACCCGTCCCCGCCGAGCTCGCCCTGTCCGGCCGGTGCCGGATCCTCGTACGGGGCGTGGCGGGCTCCGGCAAGACCACCCTGCTCCAGTGGCTGGCCGTCGCCACCGCCCGCGGCGAGCTGCCCGCCGCGCTGCGCCGGGCCCTGTACGGCCGCGTCCCCTTCCTCCTGCCGGTGCGCCGCTTCGCCCGGCACGGGCTGCCCTCCCCCGGCAATTTCCTCACCGCGGTCGGCTATCCGGGCGCCGAGGCCCAGCCGCCCGGCTGGGCCGACCGCGTCCTGCGGGCCGGCCGGGCACTGCTGCTGATCGACGGTGTGGACGAGGCCCCCGAGGACCAGCGCGAGAAGCTGCGCCGCAAACTCCGCGACTGGACCGCCCTGTACCCGGGCAACGTCTGGATCGTCACCTCCCGCCCCTCCGCCGTCCGCGCCGACTGGCTGACGGCCGACGGCTTCGCCGAACTGTCGCTGGCCCCGATGAGCCACGAGGACATCGCCGCGTTCATCCAGCGCTGGCACCACGCCGCCGCCCAGCAGGAGCCGGAGGACCTGGACCGCCTCGGCCACTACGAGCGGACCCTCCTGAACGCCGTACGCATCACCCGCGACCTGGGACGGCTCGCCACCAACCCGCTGATGTGCGGGATGCTCTGCGCGCTGCACCGCGACCGCCGGGGCTATCTGCCCGACGGCCGCAAGGAGTTGTACGAGGCCGCCCTGTCGATGCTGCTGGAGCGGCGGGACCGGGAGCGGGCCATGGGCACCACGGACGGCATCGACCTGCCGCGCCAGCCCAAGATCCAGCTGCTGCAGAAGCTGGCCCACTGGATGCTGGTCAACGGGCGCTCGGAGATGGACCGCGAGATCGCCGTCGACACGCTCGCGCAGCACCTCCCGGCCATCCCCGACGCCGCACGCCAGGGCGGCCCCGAGGAGATCTACCGCCACCTGCTCAACCGGACCGGGCTGCTGCGCGAACCGGCCCCGGACACGGTCGACTTCGTGCACCGCACCTTCCAGGACTTCCTGGCCGCCCGTGCCACCGTCCAGCGCCACGACTTCGGGCTGCTGCTGAACCACGCCCACCTCTCCGAATGGGAGGACGTGATCCGGATGGCCGTGGCGCTGGCCCGCCCCGACGAGTGCGCGGCGCTGCTGAACGGCCTGCTGGCCCCGCGGCCCGGCATCCGGGCCGCGGAGGCCCGGCACCGCAAGCTGCTCGCCGCGGCCTGCGTGGAGCACGCCGCCGAACTCGACCCGGAGGTACGCCACCGGGTGCGGCGCTTCACGCGTGACATGGTCCGCCCCAGCACCGTGGCCGGGGCCCGCGCGCTGGGCTGGATCGGCCCGATCGTCCTGGAGATGCTGCCGGAGCCGGCCGGGGTCTCGGACGGCGAGGCGCACCTGCTCGCCGTCACGGCCACGTCCATCACCGACGACATGGCGATCGACTACCTGACCGGGCTGCGCGAGCGGACGTACCACGAGGTGCGGGCCCAGCTGGCGGGCGCCTGGCAGCGGTACGACACCGCCCGCTACGCCCGGGAGATCATCGCCCACCTGGACCCGGAGGGCCTGTTCTTCCCCGTGACGGACGTGGACGAGCTGCACACCCTGGGCCGGCTCGGCGGCCGGCCGTCCCTCCAGATCGCCGGGATGTTCACCAAGCGTGAGCTGATCGGCGGCATCGTCCCGCAGGATGTCCTGATCCGGCTCCATCTGGCGTGCCACCTCGGCATCTCGATGGAGTGGCTGACCGCCTACCCCCGGCTGGAGGAGCTGTGGATCAGCCGCCGGCTGCCGCCCGTCACCGGCGTACCGGACGGGATCCGTGTCATTGAGCTCTGATATAGCGGCCCCAAGGGCTGCGGACCTGCCTTAGTGGGTCCGGTCCTGGCGTGCCGCCTTGGAGTTCCCGGGTGGCCGGAATATTCCCCTCCGCATTTGCGCCGGGTACCGCCGGTGCAATCCGGATTGGCGTTTTCCTATTACGTACGCGCGCTTACGTCTGAGAGCCACGCACGCTTACGTCCATGCCCCACGCACGCTTACGCCCGTGACCCACGCGCGCTTACGTCAGAGGCAATAGCCGCGGCCGCTCCCGTACCGGAGCAGGGTCCCGCGTCCCGGCGGTTACGGATATCCGTCCACGCGCGGTACGGAAAAACACTTCCGTTCACCGCGCCGGGCGCACACCGCGCGGGAACTCCACGGCCCGGACACACGAAAACGCCGCGGCCCGGAACCTGGAACAGGTCCCGGGCCGCGGCGTCAGCCGTACCGGTCAGGCGCTGGGCGCCCGGTCCGTACTTCCTGCCGTCACGCGTCCTTCGACAGGTCCGGGCCACCGGCCGCGGACTCGACCGGCGGGGCGTCGGGCAGCGCCGACTTCTCCTCGCCGCGGAAGGTGAACTTGGCGTTCTCGCCTTCACCCTCGATGTCGACGACCACGATGTGGCCGGAGCGCAGCTCGCTGAAGAGGATCTTCTCGGAGAGAGCGTCCTCGATCTCGCGCTGGATGGTCCGGCGCAGCGGGCGGGCGCCCAGCACCGGGTCGTAGCCGCGCTTGGCGAGCAGCTTCTTGGCCTCACCGCTGAGCTCGATGCCCATGTCGCGGTCCTTCAGGCGCTCGTCGACCTTGGCGATCATGAGGTCGACGATCTGGATGATGTCTTCCTCGGTGAGCTGGTGGAAGACCACCGTGTCGTCGACACGGTTGAGGAACTCGGGCCGGAAGTGCTGCTTGAGCTCTTCGTTGACCTTGTTCTTCATCCGCTCGTAGCTGCTCTTGGTGTCGCCCTGGGCGGCGAAGCCCAGGTTGAAGCCCTTGGAGATGTCCCGGGTCCCGAGGTTGGTCGTCATGATGATGACCGTGTTCTTGAAGTCCACCACCCGGCCCTGGGAGTCGGTCAGGCGACCGTCCTCCAGGATCTGCAGCAGGGAGTTGAAGATGTCGGGGTGGGCCTTCTCCACCTCGTCGAACAGCACGACGGAGAACGGCTTGCGGCGCACCTTCTCGGTGAGCTGGCCGCCCTCTTCGTAGCCGACGTAGCCGGGAGGCGAGCCGAAGAGCCGGGAGACCGTGTGCTTCTCGCTGAACTCCGACATGTCGAGGGAGATCATCGCGTCCTCGTCGCCGAAGAGGAACTCGGCGAGCGTCTTGGACAGCTCGGTCTTACCGACACCGGACGGACCGGCGAAGATGAACGAGCCACCGGGGCGCTTGGGGTCCTTCAGACCGGCCCGCGTACGGCGGATGGCCTGCGAGAGCGCCTTGATGGCGTCCTTCTGGCCGATGACGCGCTTGTGGAGCTCGTCCTCCATGCGCAGCAGCCGCGAGGACTCCTCCTCGGTGAGCTTGAAGACCGGGATGCCGGTCGCCGTGGCCAGGACCTCGGCGATCAGCTCGCCGTCGACCTCGGCGACGACGTCCATGTCGCCGGCCTTCCACTCCTTCTCCCGCTTCGCCTTCGCGGCCAGGAGCTGCTTCTCCTTGTCGCGCAGGCCCGCGGCCATCTCGAAGTCCTGCGAGTCGATCGCGGACTCCTTCTCCCGGCGCACGTCGGCGATCTTCTCGTCGAACTCGCGGAGGTCCGGCGGCGCGGTCATCCGGCGGATGCGCATCCGGGAGCCGGCCTCGTCGATCAGGTCGATCGCCTTGTCCGGCAGGAAGCGGTCGGAGATGTAGCGGTCGGCCAGCTGGGCGGCCTGGACCAGGGCCTCGTCCGTGATGGAGACGCGGTGATGCGCCTCGTAGCGGTCGCGCAGGCCCTTGAGGATCTCGATGGTGTGCGGCAGCGACGGCTCCGCGACCTGGATGGGCTGGAAGCGGCGCTCAAGGGCCGCGTCCTTCTCCAGGTACTTGCGGTACTCGTCGAGCGTGGTCGCACCGATGGTCTGCAGCTCGCCTCGCGCCAGCATGGGCTTGAGGATGCTCGCGGCGTCGATCGCGCCCTCGGCGGCACCCGCACCCACCAGGGTGTGGAGCTCGTCGATGAACAGGATGATGTCGCCGCGGGTGCGGATCTCCTTGAGCACCTTCTTCAGGCGCTCCTCGAAGTCACCGCGGTAGCGGGAGCCGGCGACCAGGGCACCCAGGTCCAGGGTGTAGAGGTGCTTGTCCTTGAGGGTCTCGGGCACCTCGCCCTTGACGATGGCCTGCGCCAGGCCCTCGACGACCGCCGTCTTGCCGACGCCGGGCTCGCCGATGAGGACCGGGTTGTTCTTGGTACGGCGGGACAGCACCTGCATGACCCGCTCGATTTCCTTCTCGCGCCCGATGACCGGGTCGAGCTTGGTCTCGCGAGCGGCCTGCGTCAGGTTGCGGCCGAACTGGTCCAGGACGAGCGAGGTCGAGGGGGTGCCCTCGGCCGGGCCGCCGGCGGTGGCGGCCTCCTTGCCCTGGTAGCCGGAGAGCAGCTGGATGACCTGCTGCCGCACCCGGTTCAGATCGGCGCCCAGCTTCACCAGGACCTGGGCGGCGACGCCCTCGCCCTCGCGGATCAGGCCGAGCAGGATGTGCTCCGTACCGATGTAATTGTGGCCGAGCTGAAGGGCCTCGCGGAGCGACAGCTCCAGGACCTTCTTCGCACGGGGGGTGAAGGGGATGTGGCCGGACGGGGCCTGCTGCCCCTGGCCGATGATCTCCTCCACCTGCTGGCGGACCGCCTCGAGCGAAATCCCGAGGCTCTCCAGGGCCTTAGCGGCGACACCCTCACCCTCGTGGATCAGGCCCAGGAGGATGTGCTCGGTGCCGATGTAGTTGTGGTTGAGCATCCGGGCTTCTTCCTGAGCCAGGACGACAACCCGCCGCGCACGGTCGGTGAACCTCTCGAACATCGTTAATCGCTCCTCAGAGCGGTCAGGCAGTTAGGGGTCGGTCCCCTCCCTGTCCTTCCGCATGCTAGTCCCGTGGGACGGGACAGCTCATTCCAACTGCCGACATCCGTCCGGATCACCCCCGCGACGGCGGGGAAATCTGCTGCCGAACAGCCGACATCTGCTCCAACCCGATGGTGCGAGACGATGTTCCCGCAGGCCAGGCATATACGCCCCGGGCCAGTACGCCCGTGGCGAACGCACCCTTCACCGACACGCCCGCCCGGAGTCC
This sequence comes from Streptomyces sp. CB02923, assembly GCF_001905005.1. Lineage (GTDB taxonomy): Bacteria > Actinomycetota > Actinomycetes > Streptomycetales > Streptomycetaceae > Streptomyces. Next base: position 41,468 of record NZ_LWKZ01000004.1, read on the forward strand.
GCCGCCACTCCGGAAAACGCGCTGCGCACGCCGCTGCACCGTCTCTCCCCACTGGGAATGTCTTACCCGCCGCCCCGGACACTCCATGCGGCGTGGGCCCGTTCCCTCCGCTATGGGCGAACACCCGAGCGCCGTCACATACGCCGTCACGCCCCCGCACGCCCCCTTCCCTGGCGACAGTACGTACCCACATGTCAACACAGCGTAACTTCTCGGAGTTTCGCGAGTTGCTCCGGGTATGGCCGTCGCGCTCCCGCGCTCCCGCTCCCCCCTCGCCGCCGTACGGCAGTACTACGAGGACGAGCTGGGCTGGCCGACCACCGGCGCGGAGCCGGTGGAGCTGCCGACCGGGGTGCGCTTCGACGCCCTCGACCTGCCGGCCGACGCGGGACGGGCCGTGCTGGGGCGGGTGGGCCCCACGGGACCCGTGGCGATCGTCCGCGGCGGCTCCGCCGGTCCCAGGATGCTCGTGCTCGTGGCCGCGGGTTCCGCGGAGGAACTGCCGGAACTCCTGGAATGGCTGGAATGGGGCTCGCTACGGCTGGATCTGACCGCGCGCGGCACCGGGGACCGGATGCCCGCGCCGTCACCGCCCCCGCCGTCACCGCACGCGTGGCGGCCGTACGGATCCGGCCCACGGGAGGCCGCGGGGTGGGTGCGGCCTCCCGAGCCGGGAAGCGAGGTCGAGGCGACTCTGCCCACCACGGGGACAGGGGCAGGGCGCGGGGGCCACGGGGTTCCCCTCGCGGATCGCCAGGGGCGCGCCCCCGACCTCGTACGACTCGTGAGCGCGGCGGCCACGGAATGCCACCGGGCCCGTTTGCTGCGCTGTCGTCAAGCTCGAAGACAAACGGATCGCGGGTACGGCGGTCAGCCGTTCGCCTTCTCGAACGCCTCACGGATCTCCGCGGGCACACGGCCGCGGTCATTGACGTTGTAGCCGTTCTCCTTCGCCCACGCGCGGATCTTCGCGGTGTCCGGGCTGCCGCCGGAAGACGCACGCGCCTTGCCGCGACCGCCGGAACGGCCACCGGTCTTGCGGCCCGCCTTCACGAACTCGGCCAGCGACTCCCGCAGCTTCTGCGCGTTGTCGTCGGACAGGTCGATCTCGTAGGACTTGCCGTCGAGGGCGAACGTCACGGTCTCATGGGCCTCGCCGCCGTTGAGGTCGTCGACAAGAAGAACCTGAACCTTCTGTGCCACCGGTTTCCCTTTCATCGAATACGGATTACGACGGAAAGCAAACCGCTTTTCCGGGAAAAACACAAACCCCTGGGTTGGGTTCAGTTGCTCCACGGCCGGGGAACGCTTGCTTCCACAGCTATGAGATAGGGGCGCGATTCGGACATAGAACGCTGATCACAGGTGCAGAAGCATCCGGCTGTTGCCCAGGGTGTTGGGCTTCACTCGTTCGAGACCGAGGAACTCGGCAACGCCCTCGTCATAGGAACGCAGCAGCTCGCTGTAGACATCGCCGTCGACGGGCGTCTCACCGATCTCCACGAACCCGTGCTTGGCGAAGAAGTCCACTTCGAAGGTGAGGCAGAAAATGCGCCGCACTCCGAGCCAGCCCGCGGTGCGCACCAGCTTGTCGAGGACCAGGTGGCCGACGCCGGTGCCCTTGTGCCGCGGGTCCACCGCCAATGTACGGACTTCGGCCAGGTCTTCCCACATGACGTGCAGCGCTCCGCAGCCGACGACCTCGGCGTCCTCGTCCCGCTCGGCCACCCAGAACTCCTGGATGTCCTCGTAAAGCGTCACGGTGGCTTTGTCGAGGAGGATGCCGTCCGGTGAGTAGGCGTCGACGAGCCGGCGCACGGCCGGTACATCGCTGGTCCTGGCACGGCGGACGGTGAGTCCATTTGTCAGCGGCGGCATGACGTGACGCTATCGCCCCGGGTCACCGGATCCCGCCGCGGGTACGTCCGGGCCTTCTGCGGGCGCGGGCGGTTCTCGTTCCGCCTGCGGCGGGGCCGGTGCGGGTTCCGCCGGTTCGTCACCCTGCACCATGCGTACGGCATCCCGCAGGGCGTGGCGCTGTTCCGGCGACATCATCCCGAAGAAGGCCACCAGGGCCGCCGCGGGGTTGTCACTCGCGGACCACGCTTCGTTCATCAGTGCGGCCGAGTAGGCGGCACGAGTGGAGACCGCCTCATATCGATAGGCGCGCCCTTCGGCTTCCCGGCGCACCCAGCCCTTCTGATGGAGGTTGTCCAATACGGTCATCACCGTTGTGTAGGCGATCGACCGTTCCTTCTGCAGATCTTCCAGGACTTCCCGAACGGTGACCGGGCGGTTCCACTCCCACACCCGCGTCATGACCGCGTCTTCCAGATCACCCAAGCGTCGTGGCACACCAGCACAATAGTGGGAGATGTCGCGATTGCCGGTTCTCACCCGGTGGATTTACCCCGAAAAAAGGCGTTACGGCCCGGGATACACAATCCCGGGCCGTACAGACGTGCGCGATACGAAAGGGCGACCAGGCTGCCGAACGGATGGACGAACCCCGTCGGCGGCACGGGACCGCGCCCGCGCGGCCGGGACGGGCCCGGCCGGCGCCGGTCAGGCGCCGTGGGCCTTGGGCTCCTGGCGGGCGCCCTCGGCGCGGGCCAGCGCGGCGTCGACCGCCGCGTCCTCCTTGGACTTGTTCTCGCCACCCTGGCTCTNGTCACGATGAGCGCGACGAACGCCACGGCCATCACCACGGGCGGTACCAGCGCTGCGACGTAATCCATGACCAGGGGCCTCCTTCGGGAGTGAGGCTTCCAGAGTACGCAGCGCTCACGCCGACCGGGCCGCGGGGGGCGGACCGGGCTTGCGGCGCGGCGGAAAGACCTCGCCCGGCGTGGGGACGGGACGGCCGGGGCGCGGCGCCTTCGGCTGCGGACCCGGCACCGGCACCGGAGCGGGCGCGGACTCGCCCGCGGTCCGGCCGCCCGGGAGGGCGCGCAGCCGGGCCCGTACGGAGCGCTCGGCCAGGCTCTCGCAGCGGCGCAGCAGGGCGGTGCGGCGCGCGTGCTCGTCCGGCCCCTGCTGCTGCGCGCACAGGGAGCGCAGGGCGGCGAGGTCGGCGGGGCCGGGGTCGTAGCCGGCCGCCAGGGCCTCCTGGAGCTGCCCCAGGTAGCCGCCGGCGGAGCCGGGAAGGGCCTCCCGGTAGCGGGCGAGGTCGGCGAGGAGGAAGGCGCGCAGCCGCCCGCCCTCGCGCGCCGCTTCGTCCACCGCCTCGGCCAGCCGCAGGTACTCCTGGACCTCTTGGGCGCCGTCGGCGTCGTAACCCGCCGGGGCGTCCTGGGCACCGGTCGTGCGGCGCGTCGGCTGGAGGGCGGCGGCGAGTGCGCGCCGCAGGACGCGCAACTCGTCGGCGCTGAAGGCCATACCGCCGCGGGATCCGTATGGCATAGGCATGGGCCGACCATACGTCGCCGACGGACAAAATCCGCTTAACACGATTAGAACGTCGCAAGTGTCGCGTAAGTCACGTTAGCCAGCAAAAGCCACTTCAGGCTGACTGGCGAACGTAACGCGACTAATTAGACATTTCACCCTGAGGGTTCGGCCGGTCCGGGCGGCCCCGGCCGGACCGTGCCGTTCACCCCCGGGTGACGTTGCGCTCGTACACCAGGCGCAGGCCGATCAGCGTGAGCCACGGCTCGTGCTCGTCGATGACCGAGGACTCGCCGAGCACCATGGGCGCCAGCCCGCCGGTGGCGATCACCGTCACGTCGTCCGGGTCGTCCGCCAGCTCCCGCGCCATGCGCTGGACGACGCCGTCGACCTGCCCGGCGAAGCCGTACAGGATGCCGGACTGCATGGCCTCGACGGTGTTCTTGCCGATGACGCTGCGCGGCCGGGCCAGTTCGATCTTGCGGAGCTGGGCGCCCTTCACGCCGAGCGCGTCCACCGAGATCTCGATGCCGGGCGCGATCACCCCGCCGACGTACTCGCCGCGCGCGCTGACCGCGTCGAACGTCGTGGCCGTACCGAAGTCGACCACCACGGCCGGGCCGCCGTACAGCTCCACGGCCGCCAGCGCGTTGATGATCCGGTCCGCGCCGACCTCCTTGGGGTTGTCCATGAGGATCGGCACGCCCGTCTTGACGCCGGGCTCGACCAGGATGGCCGGAACGTCCCCGTAGTAGCGCCGGGTGACCTCGCGCAGCTCGTGCAGCACGGAGGGGACGGTGGAGCAGATGGCGATGCCCTCGATGCCGTCGCCCAGTTCCTCGCCCAGCAGCGGGTGGGTGCCCATCAGGCCGTGGAGGAGCACCGCGAGTTCGTCGGCGGTGCGGCGGGCGTCGGTGGAGATGCGCCAGTGCTCGACGATCTCCTCGCCGTCGAACAGGCCGAGGACGGTGTGGGTGTTGCCTACGTCGATGGTGAGCAGCATGCAGGTCAGCCCTCCTCACGCAGGTCGAGGCCGATGTCGAGGACCGGGGCCGAGTGCGTGAGCGCGCCCACGGACAGGTAGTCCACGCCGGTCTCGGCGTAGCCGCGGGCGTTGTCGAGGGTGAGCCGTCCGGAGGACTCCAGGATCGCCCGCCCGGCCACCAGCGCCACCGCCTGGCGGGTCCGCTCCGGGGTGAAGTTGTCCAGGAGGATCAGGTCGGCGCCCTCGGCGAGGATCGGCGGGATCTGGTCCAGCCGGTCGACCTCGACCTCGATCGGCACGCCCGGGAACCGGTCCCGTACGGCCTTGAACGCCTCGGCCACCCCGCCCGCCGCGACGACGTGGTTGTCCTTGACCAGGGCCGCGTCCGACAGCGACATGCGGTGGTTGACGCCACCGCCGCAGCGCACCGCGAACTTCTCCAGGGCGCGCAGGCCGGGCGTCGTCTTGCGGGTGTCGCGGACCTTGGCGCCGGTGCCCTCCAGGGCGTCGGCCCAGGCGCGGGTGGCGGTGGCGATGCCGGACAGGCGGCACAGCAGGTTCAGGGCGCTGCGCTCGCCGGTCAGCAGGTCGCGGGTGCGGGTGGTGACGCTGAGCAGCTTCTGCCCGGCCTCGACGCGGTCGCCGTCCTCGACGTGCCGCTCGACCTCGAACTCCGCGGTGCACACGATGGACAGCACCGCCTCGGCGACCCGCAGACCGGCCACGGTGCCCGCCTGACGGGCGGTGAAGTCGCCGGTGCAGACGGCGTCTTCGGGGACGGTCGCGACGGTGGTGACGTCCACGCCCTGGTCGAGGTCCTCCTCGACGGCCATGTGGGCGATGTCCTCGACCTGGACGGGGTCCAGGCCGGCGTCGGCCAGGAGGGCCGCGAGGGCGGGGTCCAGTCCGCAGGCGAGCGGATCGAGTTCGTACGCGCCGTCACCGGCGCCGCAGCCGCAGGAGTCACCGCAGCCGCCGCCCTCCGGGGCCTCGGCTTCCTGGCCCGGACGGCCGATCTGGTGCAGGGGGTGGTCGTCGGGGGTGCTCACTGGTTCGGCTCCGTTTCGGGCGCGGATGTGGTGTTCGCGGCGGTCGTCGCGGGGAACGCGGCGGTGTCGGTCGTACGCAGGTGCAGGGTGTGCGGCGGGCGGTGGGTGACCAGGAAGTGGCGCCGCCAGGCGGTGTCGTCCCGGTTGGCGTGGTCCTCGCGCCAGTGGCAGCCGCGGGTCTCCTCGCGGCGCCGGGCGGCGCTGACCAGTACCCGGGCGACCATCAGCAGGTTGGTGGCCTCCCACGCCTCGACGCCGGGCTCGGCGGGCTTGAGGCCGTCGGCCGGGGCCGGGGCCAGCTCGCCGCCGGTGGCCGCGCCGGTGGCCGCGTGCTGGAGCCGGGCCAGTGCGGTGGCCGCCTCGGAGAGGCTGTCGGCGGACCGCAGCACTCCGGCGCCCGCGGTCATGACCCGCTGGATCGCGGGACGCGTCTCGGGGGCGAGCAGCGGTACGGGGTCGGCGGTGGGCGCCACGGCCGGGCCGGGACGGCGGGCGGGTGCGGCGGTGATGTCGTCCGCGATGCGCTCCGCGAAGACCAGGCCCTCAAGGAGGGAGTTGGAGGCCAGCCGGTTGGCGCCGTGTACGCCCGTGCAGGCGACCTCGCCGCAGGCGTACAGGCCCGGCACGGTCGTCCGGCCGCGCAGGTCGGTGCGTACGCCGCCGGAGGCGTAGTGCGCGGCGGGCGCGACCGGGACCGGCTCGGTGACCGGGTCGATGCCGTGTGCGCGGCAGGCGGCGAGGATGGTCGGGAAGCGCTGCTCCCACATGGCGGCGCCGAAGTGCCGGGCGTCCAGGTACATGTGCCCGGTGCCCTGCTCGTGGGCGCGGCGCATGATCGCCTTGGCGACGATGTCGCGCGGGGCCAGTTCGGCGAGTTCGTGCTGCCCCAGCATGAAGCGGGTGCCGTCGGCGTCCACCAGGTGGGCGCCCTCGCCGCGTACCGCCTCCGAGATCAGCGGCTGCTGGCCCTCCGCGTCCGGGCCGAGGTAGAGCACCGTCGGGTGGAACTGGACGAATTCGAGGTCGGAGACCTCGGCGCCGGCGCGCAGCGCGAGGGCGACGCCGTCGCCGGTGGAGACCGCGGGGTTGGTGGTCGCGGAGAAGACCTGGCCCATGCCGCCGGTGGCCAGGACGACCGCGGGGGCGTGCACGGCGCCCACGCCGTCGTGCTGGCCCTCGCCCATCACGTGCAGGGTCACGCCGGCCGTGCGGCCCTCGGCGTCCGTGAGCAGGTCGAGGACGAGGGCGTTCTCGACGGTGCGCAGGCCCTGGGCGCGGACGGCGTCCACCAGGGCGCGGGAGATCTCGGCGCCGGTCGCGTCACCGCCCGCGTGCGCTATGCGGCGGCGGTGGTGCCCGCCTTCGCGGGTGAGGGCTATCTCGTCGCTGCCGGGGTCGGTGTCGAAGCGCGCGCCGGTGGCGATGAGGCGGCGGACGGCGTCCGGGCCTTCGGTGACCAGGGTCCGTACGGCGGTCTCGTCGCACAGTCCGGCGCCCGCGACGAGGGTGTCCTCCAGGTGCTGTTCGGGGGTGTCGCCCTCGCCGAGCGCCGCGGCGATGCCGCCCTGGGCCCAGCGTGTGGAGCCGTCGTCCAGGCGGGCCTTGGTCACCACGACGGTCCGGCGGCCCGCGGCGGCGCAGCGCAGCGCGGCGGTCAGGCCCGCGACCCCGGAGCCGACCACGACGACGTCGGCCTCGATGGACCAGCCGGGGGCCGGGGCCTGGAGGCGGACGATGGGGGTGCCGTGGCCGACGGGACTGCCGTGGCCGGTGGGGCCGGTGCCGTTCATCGGGGTGCTCCGAACGTGAGGCGGATGTTGTCGATGAGACGAGTGGTGCCGACGTTGGCGGCGACCGCGAGTACGGCCTCGCCCTCGTACGCGTCCGGGACCTCGGTGAAGTCGGACGGGTCGACGAGCGCCACGTAGTCGAGCGCCAGCGGCGGGACGAGGCGGGCGGCGTCCTCCAGGACGGTACGGGCCGCGGCGCGCGCCACCGAGGGGGCGCGGAGCGGGGTCGCGACGGCGTGCGCGAGGGCGTGCGCGTCGGCTGCCGCGCGGTCCTCACCGAGGGCGGCGAGGGCCGCGGAACGGTCGTGCGCCCGGTATGCCGTGCGGGCCCCGTACGAGGCGCGGTCCCGCAGGGCCTCCTCGGCCGCGAGCCGGTCACGGGCCGCGAACAGGGACCGGGACAGGGCCAGAGCGGTACGGCGCTCCGCCGCGGAGAGGTAGCGGTTGCGGCTGGACAGCGCCAGACCGTCCTCCTCACGGACGGTGGGGACGCCGACGATCCGTACGCCGAAGTTCAGGTCGGCCACCATGCGCTCTATGACGGCCAGTTGCTGCGCGTCCTTCTGCCCGAACAACGCCACGTCGGGGCGGGTGAGGTGCAGCAGCTTGCCGACGACGGTCAGCACGCCGTCGAAGTGGCCCGGCCTGCTGACGCCCTCCAGGAGATCGCCCATGGGACCGGCGGCTATCCGTACCTGTGGCGCGCCGCCCGGGTAGACCTCGCCCGCCGAGGGCGCGAAGACGGCGTCCGCACCGGCCCGGCCGGCCAACACGGTGTCCGCCTCCAGGGTGCGCGGGTAGCGGTCGAGGTCCTCGTTGGCGCCGAACTGGAGCGGGTTGACGAAGACGGTGACGACGACCTGCCCGTCCGGGCCGACCCGGTCGCGTGCGGCGCGCACCAGGGACGCGTGCCCCTCGTGCAGGGCCCCCATGGTCATGACGACGGCCCGCCGCCCGGGAGGACCCGGCAGGGCACGCAGCTCGTCCGCCGTGTGCACCAGGTGCGGGCGGGGGGCGTTCATCGGCCGCCTTCTTCGGGGTGGTCGGGATCGTCGCGGTGGTCGTCGGGAGACCGCTCGCCCGCGGCCCCGTTGCCGCCGCCGTCCGACAGGACGCCCAGCAGGTCCTCGGCCTGCTCGGGCTTCAGCAGGCCGTGCGCCAGGGCGCGGTCGGCCGTCGTACGGGCCATGGCGAGGTACCCCGCGACGCTCTGCGGCGCGTGCCTGCGCAGTTCAAAGACGTGCGCCGCGACGGTGCCCGCGTCGCCGCGGGCGACCGGGCCGGTCAGGGCGGCGTCCCCGGAGCGCAGCGCGTTGTCCAGGGCCGCGCCCAGCAGCGGGCCGAGCATCCGGTCCGGCGCGCCGACACCGGCCTCCCGCAGCAGTTCCATGGCCTGCGCCACCAGCGTGACCAGGTGGTTCGCGCCGATGGCGAGGGCCGCGTGGTAGAGCGGGCGGGCCTCCTCCTCGATCCACTCCGGCTCCCCGCCCATCTCGATGACCAGCGCCTCGGCGGCCATCCGCAGCGGCTCGGGCGCCGTGACCCCGAAGGAACAGCCCGCCAGCCGCTGCACGTCGACGCGCGTACCGGTGAAGGTCATGGCGGGGTGCAGGGCGAGCGGCAGGGCCCCGGCGCGGGTGGCCGGGTCGAGGACGGCCGTACCGAACCGTCCGGACGTGTGGACGAGCAGCTGTCCCGGCCGTACGGCACCGGTCTCGGCGAGGCCCGCGACGAGCCCCGGGAGCGCGTCGTCGGGCACGGTGAGCAGCACCAGGTCGGCGCGCCGGAGCACCTCGGACGGGGAGACGACGGGCACGTCGGGGAGGAGTGCCGCAGCGCGCCGTACGGAGGCGTCGGAGACACCGGACACGGCGACCGGCCGGTGCCCGGCGAGCTGCAACGACGCGGCGAGGGCGGGCCCGACACGGCCTGCGCCGACGACTCCGACGGTCAGCCGGGCGGGGCGGTCCTGGGCCTCGGTGGGTGGGGTTGTGTTCACGCGGCGATGGCCTTCCGTTCCAGTCCGCGGGGGGTACCGGACGATTCGTTCGCCATGCTACGCGAGTGTTCCCGGCGGTCTTCAGAGCCGTACGCAAGGTGAGACGGGCGTCTCGCGGCGCGTGCCGTACCGCGTCGCCGGGCGCGTGCGCGGCGCTGTCCGGCGGCGGGTCCCCGACGGTTTTCCACAGGGGTGGCGGAGCTGCGCGCGGAGGTTATCCACAGGGGTCGCCGAGGCGGGCGAGACCCGTCATGGTGGGGGTGGAGACGGAAGCGGAGGACGGACCGAGGGGAGGGTGGTGCAGCGGCTCGGACGGGGTGGGGAGTGCGGCTCGGCGCGGGTGGCCGAGGCGTACCGGCCGCCGGGTGAGGGCTCGGCGTACGGCGCGGCGGAAGCGGGCCGGGAAGCGGTCTGCGGGGGCGGTGACCACGGCCCGGAAGCGCAGCCAACTGCGTATTTCGCGTACGGCTCGGGCGTCACCGGCGCCGGGGAGGACGGGCGCGATCTCGCCCCGCTGGGCAGCGCGGTAGGCGTCGAGCATGTGCTGCTGGGATGCGTTCATGGACACCACGGTGGGCCCGTCCGGCGGTGGAGGGCTCGTCGATTGACGGGAGCCGTCAATCGACCCGGGCGCAGGTCATGGGCTCACGCATGATGGAGCCGAGGCCGGGCCGCGACCCGGTCGGCGCACGGGGGTCCGCGCAGGTGGCGGGCTTGGACGGTGAGTGCGGCACACGGAAGACGGGGAGAGGCACATGAGTGTGTGGATCGATGTGGCGGGGCTGCCCGCCGAGCGGGTGGCGTTCAGCCCTTCGCCGCTCGCCGAGCTGGGTTCCGCGCTGCACGCGCTCGCCGAGCCGGGCCACCACCCCGGCCTGCACGGCTGGACGACCGCGACGGCCGGCGCGCTCAAACCCGACCTGGCCGACCGGCTGTGCGAAGCGGACTTCCTGTGGGGACCGACCTTCTCCGACGTGTCGATGCCGTTCGCCGCGCTCACGGACACCGCCGGACAGCCCGGCGCGACCCTCGCCGAGGACCTGGACCTGCTCGACCGGCTCGACGACGAGCTGTTCGTGAACGCCGCGCTGGAGATCAACTGCACCAGCAGCTACTGCCGCGGCGGCCCGTCGCCGCTCGTGGACGCCGAGTCGCGGCGGCTGGCGCTGGACCGGGCCACCGCGCGCGGCCCCCGGCAGGCCGGCTTCGCGCAGCGGCTGCTCGCCGACCCGCCTGCCGTACGGGCCTGGATCCGGCGGCTGTTGGAGGACTGCGAGCAGGCGTTCTTCGCGGACGTCTGGCAGCGGGTGCGCGTCCAGCTCGCCGCGGACGCCCGCCACAAGGCCGAGGTGCTCCGCCACAAGGGCCTGGCCGGGGCGCTGGCCGAGGTGTCGCCCGCGGTGACCCTGGACGAGGGGCAGGCCCGCATCGTCGTCGACAAGATGACGCACGGCCACGGCACGGCCCTGGACCCGGCCGTCGGTGCCGGGATCACCTTCGTCCCCACCTCGTTCGGCTGGCCGCACCTGAGCGTGCTGCACGCCCAGGGCTGGCGCCCGGTGATCCACTACCCCGTCGCGGCGCCGGAGCTGGCCGGCCCCGCGTCGGTCGCCCTCATCGAGTCCCGGCTCGACGCGCTCGCCCACCCGATGCGGACACGGATGTGCCGCTACCTGGCCCGTACCGCCTACGCGACCGGTGAACTGGCCGCCGCGCTCGGCATATCCGCGCCGGAGGTGTCCCGTCACCTCACCGTCCTCAAGAAGGCCGGGCTGCTCCAGACCCGCCGCCGCGGCCGGTACGTGCTGCACCAACTGGACGTCCGGGTGGTGGCGCGCCTGGGCAGCGACTTCTTGGAGGGGGTGCTGCGGTAAGGGGTGGTGGCGGAGTCGGTTTGGGTGCCGGTTTCGGTGCCGGTTTCGGTGCCGGTTTCGGTGCCGACAGCTCGATCCGGTCGCCCCGGTCACCCAGGCCGTCCCGGTCACCCAGACCGTCCCGGTGGTCTCGGCCGTCCCAGTGGCCCTGGCCGCCCTGGTGGTCGCGGCCGTCCCGGTGCTCCCGGCCGTCCCGGTCACCTAGGCCGCTCCAGTCGCTCCGGCCGTCCTGGCCCTCCCGGCCGTCGCGGACAAGGGCCCTGCGCCGGTTCTGCGGCCGGGGGTCAGTTCTCCTGGAGGAACTTCTTGGCGAGGGCGTCGCCGCGGGAGACGGCGTCGCTGTGGCTCTCGATGGGGGACGCCTGGGAGTTCTTGAACAGGATGTAGGTGACGCCGGACTCGGCGCCGCCGGTGGCCGGGTCGGGGTCGATGCCCAGGCCCTTGGCGGCCGCGTACGACGCCTCGCCGATGATCTTGTTGGGCCCGGTGTCGCCGACGACCGCGTACTCGACCTTGTTCTTGTAGATGATGGCGACGACGCCGCCGCCCTTGATGCCCGCCGACTCGTAGTTCCAGATGCCGCTGACCGAGGGGACGACGACGTAGGGCAGCTTCTCGGCGTTCAGCGGCTTGCCGTTGGACTGGTGGAAGCGGGTGTCCGGCTGGAACCAGGGGTCGGTGTCCTTGTTGCACTTGGAGGTGACCTGGCCGTCACAGTCGATGTCCATGTCCGCCTTCCAGAACACGGCGCCCTTCTTGCCGCAGACCGGGACGGTCGCCGACGTCTCCTCGTCGGTCCGGTACTTGCCGTTGGAGATCTGCGAGCAGTCGGTGACCTTGGCGAGCAGGTCGGCGGCGCTGACCGAGCCCTCGGTCACGCCGGGCCGGCTCGCGGCGTCCGCGACTGCGGCGGTCCGGGCCGTGGTGGGCTGCGCGGTGGCGGGCAGTGCGGCGGCGGCGAGCAGTGCGGTGCCGGCGGCGGTGGCCAGGGCGAAGGTTCGTCTGCGCACAGGAGGGCCTCTCTGTTAGGAAAGTTTCCTTACCGAGCGCGCCCAATCTCCTCCGCTCCCCCACTCCCGTCAACCCCGCCCCATGACCAACTCCGCGCCCCACACGTCACGTTCGGAAGCGATTCAGCACCGTTTCGGCTCCGGTTCGGCACCGTTTCGGTTCCGGTTCGGCACCGTTTCGGCACCAGCCTCCGGGCGTTCTGCACCGGCCTCCGGGCGTTTCGGCACCGGTGTCCGGATCAGACCGCCTCCGCCTCGATGACCGAAGTCAGCGACGGAGTCGGCACGATACGGCGCACCCGGAACCCCGAGCGGGTCAGCAGATCCTCGAACTCGGCGGCGCTGCGCTCCCGTCCCCGCAGCACCATGAGCATGACGATGTCCAGCGCGACGGCCGGATGCGGGGTGCCGTCGGCGGGGAGCACCGCGTCGATCACCAGCAGCCGGGTGCCGGGAGCCATGGCCCGGCGCACGGTGCCGAGGATGCGCAGGCAGTCCTCGTCGGGCCAGTCGTGCAGGATGTTCTTGAGCAGGTACAGGTCCCCGCCCTCCGGCACCGCCTCGAACAGGTCCCCGCCCTCCGTACGCCAACGGCCTCGCAGCTCCGCCGTGTCGAGCAGGTGTGCGGCGACGGTCCCGGGCCGGTCGAAGAGCACCCCGGTCAGGCCCGGCGACCGGCCGAGCACCGCCCGGAGCAGCCCGCCCCGGCCCCCGGCCACGTCGACGACCGTCCCGCTGTCCGGGAACGGGTAGCTACCGGTGATCTGTTCGTCCACGCCGTCGGTGAGCGAGGTCATGGCGGTGTCGAAGAGGCGGCCCGCGTCGGGCGTGGCGGCCAGGTGCTCGAAGAGCGGGACCCCGTACGCGGCCTCGAAGCCGGGCTGCCCCGTGTGCAGGGTGTCCTCCAGCCCTTCCGCGGACCGGCGGTACATCGCGTGGGTGAACAGCAGGACGGCGGCGCGCCGGGAGCCCGGCACATCCGTACGCAGCGCCTCGCTGCCCTCCGTCAGGCCGAACGTTCCGTCAGCGCCTTCGCTGAACAGGCCGCGTGCCGCGAGCAGTCGCAGAACGCGGTGCAGCGGGCCGGCCTGCGTGCCGGACCGCACGGCCAGTTCCCCGGCCGACCGCGGCCCCTCGGCCAGCAGGTCCGCGATGCCGTGCAGCACGACGGCGCGCAGGGCGGACGCGTAGACATGGCCGTACATGAGGTCGTGCAACGGCGACGCGGGGAAGTGCGGGGTCATACCGGGAGACGGGCGGGCGGAGGAGGCGGCGGCGCCTGCTGCCATGGGTGTACTCCTGCCGTCGGCGGGTGTTTCCACACCCGCCATTATCGGCGTTTCGCCCAGTCCGAGTCGGGTATCGGGGCCTGCGCGAACCGGCCGTACGGACGACGGAAAAGCCGCTCAAGCGCGGGCCGTACGAAGCGCGGCCTGTACGAAGCGCGAGGCCCCGTGCGCCGTTACGCGCCCGCGCCGCCACCGGCCCGTACGAGACCCGTCTCGTACGCGAGCACCACCGCCTGGACCCGGTCCCGCAGCTCCAGCTTCGTGAGGATGCGGCCCACATGCGTCTTGACCGTGGCCTCCGACAGCACCAACTGCGCCGCGATCTCACCGTTCGAGAGCCCCTGTGCCACCAGCAGCAGCACCTCCCGCTCGCGCTCGGTGAGCCGCCCGATCTCCGGGCGGACCGGCTCGGCGGCGGTCGCCGGCAGCATCGGCGTGAACCGGTCCAACAGCCGTCGGGTGGTGGAGGGCGCGACCACCGCGTCCCCGCTGCGGACCGCGCGGATCGCGGCCAGCAGTTCGCTCGGCGGCACGTCCTTCAGCATGAAGCCGCTGGCGCCCGCCTTGAGCGCGGAGAAGGCGTACTCGTCCAGGTCGAAAGTGGTCAGGATGAGCACCTTCGGCGCGTCCTCCTGCTGCCCGCCCGCGCAGATGCGGCGGGTGGTCTCCACGCCGTCCAGGTGCGGCATCCGCACGTCCATCAGGATGACGTCGACCTTGGTGGACCGGAGCACCTCCAGGGCCTCCACCCCGTCACCGGCCTCGGCGACGACCTCCATGTCGGGCTGTGCGGCCAGCACCATGCGGAAACCGGTGCGCAGCAGCACCTGGTCGTCGACGAGCATCACGCGGACAGTCATGGCAGGAGGTCCCTTTCAACGGCGGTGCGGGTGGCGGAGCCGGTGTTCCCGGCGCCGGGAGGGCCGGCCGGCTGCGGCGCGGCAACAGGGTACGTACGGAAGCGGATGCGCCGGAACGGATGGTGGACGGACGGGACGGCAGGAGACAGGAGCAGGAGGCAGGGCAGGACGCAGGGCAGGACGCAGGAGGAGCGACCAGGCAGGCCCGGCCGGCTCGCCTCACTGGCCCGGCTTGCCTCACTGGCCCGACTTGAGCGGCAGTACCGCGCTGATCCGGAAGCCTCCTCCCGGCCGCGGCCCCGCGTCCAGGCTGCCGCCGACCATGCCGACGCGTTCGCGCATACCGATGAGCCCGTGGCCGAGGCCGTCCGCCCCGCCGCCGGAGTACAGCTCGTGCTGGGCGCCGCGCCCGTCGTCCTCGACCAGCAGGTCCAGCTCGCCGTCCCGGTAGGAGAGGCGGACCGTGGCGCCGACGTCCGGGCCGCCGTGCTTGCGGGTGTTGGTCAGCGCTTCCTGCACGATGCGGTACGCGGTGAGTTCGACGCTGCTGGGCAGCGGGCGCGGTTCGCCCGCCACCTGGAAGTCGACCGGCAGCCCGGCCCCCCGCACCTGGTCGATCAGGTCCGCCAGCTGCTCGACGCCGGGCTGCGGTACGTACTCGCCGCTCTCGGGCTGTTCGCCGGTGCGCAGCACGCCGAGCAGCCGCCGCATCTCGGCGAGCGCCTGCCGGCCGGTACCGGAGATCGTCTCCAGCGCCTGCTTGGCCTGCTCGGGCGCGGCGTCCAGGACGTACGCGGCGCCGTCGGCCTGGACCACCATCACGGACACGTTGTGCGCGACGACGTCGTGCAGCTCGCGGGCGATGCGGGCGCGCTCGGCGGCCACCGCGATCCGGGACTGCGTCTCGCGTTCCTTCTCCAGGCGGGCGGCCTTCTCCTCCAGCTGGGCCCAGTACGCGCGGCGGGTACGGACCGAGTCGCCGAGCACCCACGCCAGCACGAAGGGCATGGTGAGCAGGCCGACGATGAACACTCCTTCCCAGAGGCTGCGGGGCGGGGCGTCACCGTTGCCGGAGCGGACGGCGTAGAGCGTCGGGCCGGTCAGGGCCCCGATGAGGGCGGTCCGCGAGGCCCAGCGCTTCGTGCCCGAGGCGACCGTATAAATGATCGCCAGCATCGCGAAGTCGGCCATGGTGGGCTGCACCTTGAACGCGATCTGGCAGATTCCGACCGCGAGGGCCAGCAGCATCATCTTCGCGGGCGCCTTGCGCCGCAGCGCGACGACGAGGCACAGCGCGCCGACGGCGAGCGCCTCGGCAACCGTCCGGCGCTCGCTCTGCGCGTCCGCCGACGCCACCAGCATCAGACAGTTGAAACCGAACAGGAGGACGGCCCAGAAGGTGTCCACTCCTGTCGGATGCCTGCGGAAGAAGTCGTAGAGACGCTGCACGTCACCCAGCGTAGGCAGGGCGTATAGGTGTACGGGTCAACCGGACGGGCGATCCTGGAGGACGGGAGTACTCCGCAAGGTGGAGACGGGTCTGCCACCGAGGTCTCCGGGCCCGATCGGCGGGCCCGCGCGGAGGCGGACCTCCGGCATATGCCCCCGCTTCCGGCCCGCGTACCGTGGTGCGGTGACACACGACTGGTGCGGCTGGCGGGACGCGGCGGAGCAGGCCCTGTACGGCCCTGGCGGCTTCTACACCAGCGGCGACGGGCCGGGCCCGGCCGGCCACTTCCGTACCTCCGTGCACGTTTCGCCCCGGTACGCCGAGGCGCTCGCCACGCTGCTGTGCCGCGTCGACACGTCCCTGGGCTGCCCGGCGGAACTGGCGCTGGTGGATGTGGGCGCCGGGCGTGGCGAGCTGCTGACCGGAGTACTGGCGGCACTGCCCGCGCCGGTTTACGCCCGTGTGCGCCCCTACGCCGTCGAACGCGCCCCCCGGCCCGCCGGTCTGGACGACCGCGTCACCTGGCTCGCGGAGCTGCCCGCACCCGGCTCCCTGACGGGCCTGCTCTTCGCCAACGAGTGGCTCGACAACGTCCCCGTCGACGTCGCCGAGACCGACGGGGACGGTGTGCCGCGGCACGTACTGGTCCGCCCGGACGGCACCGAGCGGCTCGGCGACCCGGTCAGCGGCGCGGACGCCGAGTGGCTCGCCCGCTGGTGGCCCCTGGCGGCCGCCACGGACTCCGCCGACCCCGAGTCTCAGGCCCTTCCCGGCTCCGCCGGTCCCGCCGACCCCGAGTCTCAGGCCCTTCCCGGCTCCGCCCTCCCCGGTCTGCGCGCCGAGATCGGCCACCCGCGCGACGCGGCCTGGGCCCGCGCGGTCGGCACCCTGCGCGCCGGCCTCGCCGCCACCGCCGACTACGCGCACACCCGCGGCACCCGCCCGCCCTACGGCACCCTCACCGGCTTCCGCGAGGGCCGCGAGGTCCGCCCCGTACCCGACGGCAGCTGCGACATCACCGCCCACGTCGCCCTGGACGCCTGCGCGGGCCCCGGCGCCGAGCAGCTCACGCAGCGGCAGGCGCTGCACGCCCTCGGCGTCGAGGGCAGCCGTCCGCCCCTCTCCCTCGCGTCCAGCGACCCGGCCGCCTACGTACGGGCCCTCGGTTCGGCGGGTGCGGCGGCGGAGCTGACCGATCCGGCGGGCCTGGGCGCCTTCGGCTGGCTCCTGCAACCGGTCGGCGGCAGCTGTACGGGCCTGCTCGCCCCGTGACCTCCGGCCCGCGCCGCCATGGCCGTCACCGCAGCCACCACCACGGCCGTCGCCACGGCCGTCGCCACGACCGGCACCGCGGCCGTCACCACGCCCGGCACCGCGACCGCTGACCGCCGCCCGCCCCCGCCGGGCCGAGCTGCAAGACTGTCCCCATGACGGAGACGACGGTCGGCATCGGCGGCGCGGCGGAGAGCACCGACATGGTGCTGAACATCGGCCCGCAGCACCCCTCCACGCACGGCGTGCTGCGGCTGCGCCTCGTCCTGGACGGCGAGCGCATCCAGCACGCCGAACCCGTGATCGGCTACATGCACCGCGGCGCCGAGAAGCTCTTCGAGGCGCGCGACTACCGCCAGATCATCATGCTCGCCAACCGCCACGACTGGCTGTCGGCCTTCTCCAACGAGCTGGGCGTCGTCCTCGGTGTGGAGCGGATGCTCGGCATGGAGGTCCCCGAGCGCGCCGTGTGGACCCGTACGCTGCTCGCCGAGCTGAACCGGGTCCTCAACCACCTGATGTTCCTCGGCTCCTACCCCCTGGAACTGGGCGGCATCACGCCCGTCTTCCACTCCTTCCGCGAGCGCGAAGAGCTGCAGAACGTGATGGAGGAGATCTCCGGCGGCCGGATGCACTACATGTTCAACCGCGTCGGCGGCCTCAAGGAGGACCTGCCGGCCGGCTGGCTCGGCCGGGCCCGGCACGCCGTCTCCGAGGTCCGCTCCCGGATGGACGTCTTCGACCGGCTGGTCCTCGGCAACGAGATCTTCCGCGGCCGCACCCGCGGCATCGGCGTCCTGAGCCGCGCGGCGGTGCACGGGTACGGCGTCTCCGGGCCGATCGCCCGCGCCTCCGGCGTCGACTTCGATCTGCGCCGCGACGAGCCGTACCTCGCCTACCCGGACCTCCAGGACACGCTGAAGGTGGTCACCCGCGAGGAGGGCGACTGCCTGGCCCGCTTCGAATGCCTCCTGGACCAGACCCACAACTCCCTGGACCTGGCCGACGCCTGTCTGGACCGGATCGCCGACCTGCCGCCCGGCCCGATCAACCAGCGCCTCCCGAAGGTCCTGAAGGCCCCCGAGGGCGCGACCTACGCCTGGACCGAGAACCCGCTCGGCATCAACGGCTACTACCTGGTCTCCAAGGGCGAGAAGACCCCGTACCGCCTCAAGCTCCGCTCGGCGTCGTACAACAACATCCAGGCACTGAACGAACTGCTGCCGGGGACGCTGGTCGCCGACATGGTCGCCATTCTCGGATCGCTGTTCTTCGTGGTCGGCGACATCGACAAGTAGCGACAGGCAGCGAACGGCAAGCGGCGGGGGCCCGGCCGGGCGGGGCCGGGCGGGGCCGCTACAAAGCTGTGTGCACGGCTGTGTACGCGCCTACGTACGCGGCTTCGGGTCCTCCCGGTGCCACGCGGTGATGCCCAGCTTGCCGGTGGTGCCGAGGTCGATCAGCTCACGGACCGTCTGCGGACGGCCGCCGCCCTCGGCCGGTGTGAGGGCCAGGAACGCGCCGTTCACGGCGGGGTCCGTCGCGCTCGTCACGCGGTTGCGCCACATCAGTACGGCCCTGGCGTGCTCGCCCGGCTTGAGGGTGAGCGGCTCGGGGCCGCGGTCGTCCACGATGTCCGAGCCATGGCTGATCTTCACGGCCAGCGGCTTGCGGTCCTCGTCGAGGACCTGGACGCCCGCGTAACCGTTCACCTTGTACGGGCGGTTGCCGCAGTTGGTCAGGGTGATGCCCATCGCGCGGGTGCCCATGGCGGCGTCCACCGGGAGGCCCTTGACGGCGACGCCGTCCGCGGGGCAGGCGGGCGCGGTCCTGGACGGCTTCGGCTTGGCCGCGGGCTTCTCCTCCGGCCCGGCCGAACAGCCCGCGCCCGCGAACGCCACGACGCCGAGCACGGCCGCCAGCACCGTCCGCTTCACGGGCCCGGCCGCTCTCCTGGTCACTGCTCCGGTCACTGCCCCACCCCGCGTTCGCCCCGGCGTCCGCGCGTCCCCGTACGGCGCGTGCCTCGTACCGATCAAGTCGGCCGCCAGCGTACCCGTACGGAAACGGCACCGGCATCGGCACCCACACCGGCGCCGTCCCCGGCACTCACGCCCCGAACAGCGCCCGGCACTCCGCCGTCCACCCCTCCACCCGGACCGGCACCGCCCGGTGCGCCTGCCACCCCGCCCGGTCCAGCCGCAGCCGCCGCAGCGTCCGCGCCTGCCCACGCACCGCGACGGTCCGCATGCCGTCCGGTACGTATCCGAGCTTGCGCGAGACGGCCAGGGAACGGGGGTTGTCCGTCATCGCGGCGGAGGTCACGGCGTGCGCGCCGAGCTGTTCGAAGGCGAAGTGCAGGACGGCCGCCCGCATTTCCGTACCGACGCCCTGCCCCTGCTGGGCCAGCCCCAGCCAGGAACCGGTCTCCGCCTCCCTGGTCACCCCGAACGCGGCGGCGACCAGGTCCTGGCGGCCCGCCACCCTTCCCTCCCGCACCACCGCGAGGCTCAGATTCCAGTCCTCCGGCCGCCAGTCCGCGACCGTGGCGAGCACGTGCTGGAACGTCGCGCGACCGCGCCCTTCGGCGGTGGTGTCCGTCCACGGCACGGTGAACGGCATCTCGGCCGCGTCGTGCACACCGTCGGCGGCGACCGTGGCCAATTCGTCGAGCAGGGCGAGGTCCGGCAGGCGCAGTTCGAGGCGCGGTGTGCGGATGCGGATTCCGTAGAGGGGCCAGTGGTGTCGGCGGGGCTGCTCCATGACGGAATGCTGCCGAACGCGCACGGTGTCCGTCGACCGGATTAACGCCTCTTCGCCGCCTCGGCCGTTCTCACCGGCCTCGGCCTTCGCGCCGCCGGTCGGCCCCCCGTAAGCCCGCCCGATGAGTCACGCGCCTCCGAGGAGTGCGGCCGCCACCGCCTTCGCGCGGTGGGCGGGCGCCGCCGAGCGCTCGCGCAGGGCCGTGACCTGGGCACCGTCGATCAACAGGGTGAGCTGCTCGGCCAGTTCCCGCGTCCGCTGCGTATACCCGGCGCCGGTGAGCAGTTCGGCGACGTACGAAGTCAGCGTGCGCTTGTGGGCCGCGGCGGCGCGGTGCGCCGCGCTGGCCGGATCCGCGATCTCGACCATCGTGTTGATGGCGGCGCAGCCGCGGTAGTCGTCGGACGCGAAGCGTTCGGCGAGGGCGTCGAAGAGGGCGAGCGGCGTGCCGCCGCGCTCGGCGACGGCGGTGTGCAGCCAGTCGAACCAGCGTCGGCCATAGCCGTCGATCATGGCTACGACCAGGTCGTCCTTGCTCGCGAAGTGCCGGTAGAACGAAGCCCGCCCCACCCCCGAGGTGGCGAGCAGCCGCTCCACACCGACGGCGCGGATGCCCTCGGCGTAGAAGAGATCTTCGGCTGCCCTGACGAGGCGTTCCCGGGCGTTGGTCGGCATACGGCCACGATAACCAACCTTGACTCCGAACGGAACCGATCGGTACCGTCTCGCCCACTCACCAGACGGAACCGATCGGTACCGTATTAATCATCCAGTAGACGATACCGATCAGTACCACTCCCGGAGCCGGAGACCGCATGCCCCGCAACAGCGCATCCGATCAGCCACCGCCTCTGCCACGCACGCCGCCTTCGCCGCCTGCATCCCCGCCGCCTCCCTCACCCTCATCGCCTCCTTCATCCCCGTTACCTCCTTCATCCCCTTCGCCGCTTTCATCGCCCCCGGGAAGCTGGCGCTTCCACGCGGCCGTGCTCGCGCTCGGGACGTTCGTCGTCGGCACCGACGCCTTCGTGATCGCCGGTGTCCTCCCCGACATCGCCGCCGACCTGCACACCGGCCTCGGCGCCGCCGGACAGCTCGTCACCGTGTTCGCCGTCGCCTACGCGGTGCTGTCGCCCCTCCTCGCGGCGTTCACCGCCGGCTGGTCCCGGCGTACGGTCCTGATCACCGCGCTGGCCGTCTTCGCACTCGGCAACGCGGCCACCGCCCTCGCCCCCACCTACCCGTCGGCCCTGGCCGCCCGCGTCGTCGCGGCGGCCGGCGCCGCCCTCTACACCCCGAACGCGTCCGCCACCGCCGCCGCCCTCGCGGGCGAGGCGTCCCGCGGACGCGCTTTCGCCCTGGTGAACACCGGGCTGACCTCCGCACTGATCCTCGGCGCACCGCTGGGCACCGCCATCGGCGGCGCATACGGCTGGCGCACCACGATGTGGCTGGTCACCGCCCTGCCCCTGCTCGTCGTACCGCTGCTCGCCGCCCGCCTGCCCCGCATCCACACCGACACCCCGCGCGGCCTGCGCCGCAGGCTCGCCCCACTGGCGGACCGCGGCGTGCTGTACACGCTCGGCGTCACCGTCGTGGTGTTCGTCGGTATCTACATCCCCTTCGAGTACATCAGCGCCGTCTACGGGCCCGTACTCGGCCACGGCGCGGGTGCCGGGGGCGAAGGGGGTGGGGGCAGCGGGCTGACGGCCGTCCTGCTCCTGGTCTTCGGCATCACCGGAACGGCGGGGAACCTGGTCGCCGGGCACCTCGCCGACCGCTTCGGCCCGCGGCGGGTGGTCCTCGGCGCCGCGCTCGCGCTCACCGTGGTCTTCGGGCTCGTACCGCTGACCCGCGAGTGGCTGCCCGCCGCGCTGGCCGCGGTGGCGGTCTCCGGCTGGGTGTCGTTCTCGGTGACCACACCGCAGCAGCACCGGATCGCCGCACTCGCCCCGCAGGCGCAGTCCGTGGCCGTCTCCCTCAACGCGGCCGCCATCTACCTGGCCGTGTCCCTGGCGGGCGGCCTGGGCGGCATCGGGCTGGAGACGGTGGGCGGAGCCCGGCTGCCGTGGCTGGCCGCCGGGTTCACCCTGACCGCCGCCGCGCTGACGGCCGTACACCGGCCGGGTCGGAACTGAACGGAGCGCGGGCCGGAGCACGGACCGGGGCGCGGACCGGACCGCGGACTCGTGCGGGAGAGGTCAGGCGGGAGAGGTCAGGAGGACACGGCGGTACGCAGCTCCGCCATGTCGATCTGCTCGGTCTCGTCGTGCGCGGTCAGGTCGATGACCCCACCGTCGCTGTCACCGTCACTGTCGCCCTCGGCCGCGTCCCCGGCCGAACCCTTCGAGTCCTTCGAACCCTTCGAGTCCTTCGCAGTCTTTTCCGTCGCCGCCGTCGCCGTCGTCGTCGGTTCGCCGGTGGCGGGCTTGCCCTCGCCGGACGTCACCTCGTCCGTCGTACGGACCCGGCCGAGCGCCGACTGTTCGGCGACCGCCTCGTCGCCGACCACGTCGGCGAGGTCCTCCTCCAACTGCCGGCCCGGCTTCGGCCGCCGCGTCACGGTCGACGGCACTCCCGCGCCCGGACCGCCCTGCGGCACCGCACCCGGTACGGCACCGGTGCCCGTGGCCGTACCGAAGAAGTCGAAGCCGCCCTGCACACGGGAGGTGGGCAGCCGCTGGGCCCGTACGGGCGCGGCGACGGCTGCCGCGGCCGGAACCGGGCGCAGACCGGACGCCACCCGCGTGGCCGCCTGCCCGACGGGAGCCCGGCCACGGCCGGGCTCTCCGCCCTCCACGGCATCAGACCCAACCGCATCCGCGCCGCCAGGACCGGCCGCAACGGACTCCGAGCCCGCCTGCTCCGACACCGCCTGCTCCAGCGCAGCCCGCTCCGACGCCCCCTGCCCCGGATCAGCAGACTCCGAGGCGACGACCTCCGGGGCGACGGCCTCCGAGTCAACGACCTCCGGAGCGACAGCCTCCGAAGCCACCGGCTCCGAATCGACGGACTCCCGAACGACGGACTCCGGACCGGCGGACCTCGGAACAACAGCCTCCGGATCGACAGGCTTCGGGTCGACAGCCTCCGGGTCGACAGATTTCGGATCGGCGGCCGTACGGCCCCGGCCTTGTGCAGCCGGGCGTTCCGTGGCCGCCACGGGATTCCCCTGGCCGTCCTCACCGTCCCGGTCCGGTGCGCTCCCGGCCTGGCGGGCCGCGTTGCCCGGCAGCTGCCGCAACGCTTCCGCAGCCCGGTGGTACATCACCGCGGTGAGCGCGCCCGGCACACTCCCCTCCGGGTCGGCCGCCGCTCCGGCCGCCAGCGCCGACAGTTCCCTGGCGGGCGTGCCGGACTCGATCGCGAGCAGGCGGCGGCCCTCCAGGGCGCTGGCGCGCTCGGTCTCGGCGGTGGCGTAGCGGCGCAGCAGCTCGGCGTGCTCACTGCGCAGCCGGGCCAGCTCGGCCCGCTTGGACCGCAGCTTGGTGTCCAGCTTGCCGCGTATCCCGCGGGACTCCTCAAGGTCCGATTCGAGCTCGGCTATGCGTTCGTCGGTCTTCCACTCGTCCCGCACCCGGGCGTTCTTCAGCTCGGCGACGCTCTTGCCTGCCGAACGGTCCCAGGTGCGCAGCAGCACGGAACCGGTGACCGCGGCGGCGGCCGCGCCCGTGGCGAGCACGCGCTGGACCAGGTCATCACCGACGAACCAGGCACCCGAGGCGCAGGCGAGGGACGCACCGGCGACCGTCACTGGGGGAAGAAGCCGGTGCAGGGGTGGCGAATGGCGGTGGCGTCCTCGTGGCATGGCCTGAAACTTACCGTGCGTGCGGGGCGTATGGGGCCCCGCCCGCCGGTTCGTTTCCCGGTGGTTACTTCTTTGCCAGTCCCTTCGACTCCAGATATGCGTTCGCGACATCCACCGGCTTCTGCCGTTCCGCGTCGACCTTGCGGTTCAGCTCGATCAGATCGTCGGTCGTCAGCTTGTCCGTGAGCTTGCCGAGAGCCGCCTCGATCTCCTTGTCGCCGGCGCTCTTGGCATTCACCACGGGCAGCACATTGTCGGCATTCTGCAGCTTCTTGTCGTCCTTCAGCAGCACCAGGCCGAAGTTGTCGAGCGTCGCGTCCGTCGTCGTGGTCAGCACCATCTGGTCCGTGCCGTCCTTGACGGCCTGCTTGGCCTGGGTGGTGCCGACGCCCTTCGGGTCGATGCCCGTCACGTCTATGCCGTACGTCTTCTCCAGGCCCGGCTTGCAGAACGGTCGCGTCTCGCACTCCTCGCCCGCCGCCAGCTTGATCTTCTGCTTGGACCGGCCGAGGTCCGAGAGCGTCTTGAGGTGGTACCGGTCGGCGAATTCCTTGGTCACCGCGAACGCGTTCTGGTCCGTCGCCTCCCCGGCCGGCAGCACCTTCAGTCCGCGGGGCGCGGCGAGCTCCTTCAGTGCCGCGACGGTCTTGGTGATGTCGCTGGAGGCGACGGGCTTCGCGGCGGGCCCGTTCTTCTTGGCGTTGAGGAATTCGGCGAGGGTCGAGGCGTATTCCGGTACGACGTCGATCTGGCCCTTCTCCAGCGCGGGCTCGTACAGCTCGCGATTCGCGAGCGTCTTGACGGTCGTGCGGTATCCCGCATCGGAAAGGATCTTGGAATAGATCTCCGCGAGCACCTTCGACTCGGTGAAACCGGCCGAGCCGATGGCGAGGTCCCCCTTCCCGCCGCCGCTCTTGGCGCCACCCTTCTCCTCCAGGCTCGTGCCCCCGCAAGCGGTCAGCCCACCCGCCAGCGCGAGCACCGCACCCCCCACGAGCGCGGCCCGCGCCGCACGGGACGGCCTACGGCCGGATCGGGGGTGGTGGCTGGGGCTGCTCTGGCTGTTCGGGTCCTGGTTCATACCGGTTCACCATCCAAGGAGGAGAGAAGAAAAAGTCCATGTGCGGGCCCCGACAGCCGAGGCCCCCATCACCGGGCCGCCCCCGGCAGCCGAGGCCCCCCGTCACCGGGCCACCCCGTCGCGGAGCCACCGTCGCGGGCCCCCGCCGAGGCGCCACCCCGCCCACCGGGCAAGGCCACACCATCGCGGAACCACCCCGTCACGGGACCATCCCGTCACGGGACCATCCCGTCACCGGGCTGCCCAGCCCACCGGGCAGGACCACCCCACCGCGAGACCGCCCCACCCACCGGGCAAGACCACCCCACCGCGAGACCGCCCCACCCACCGGGCAAGACCACCCCACCGCGAGACCGCCCCACCACCGGGCGAGCCCCCGGCGCCCCCGCCGGGCCATCGCCCCCGCCGGGCCGGGGCCCCGACGGCGGCTCCTTCGACGCGGCAGCCCGGGTTCATACCGGGCTCGTGCCGGGCTCACGCCGGGCTCATACGAGGCTCATGCTGGGCTCCCGGCAGCCGTGGCCGGCTCATCGGCCGACGTACGGGACTTCCGCGACCGGCCCCGGCCCCGCCGCATCGGGTCGAAGGCCCGGTCCGTCAGCACCAGCAGCCCTTCGACCACCAGCGCCAGTACGGCGACCAGCACCGCGCCGGCGACCACCTGCGCCGTGTTGTAGTTGCCGAAGCCGGCCGTGATGATGCGGCCGAGACCGCCACCGCCCGCGAGCGCGGCCAGGGTCGTCGTGGCCACGACCTGGACGCCGGCCGAGCGCAGCCCCGTCATGATCAACGGGTAGGCGAGCGGCAGCTCGACCCGCAGCAGCAGTTGCGGCCCGGACATGCCCATCCCGCGCGCCGCCTCGACCACGTCCCGGTCGGCCTCCCGCATTCCCACGTACGCGTTGGTCAGCAGCGGCGGCACCGCGAACAGCACCAGCGCGATGATCGTCGGCCAGTCCCCCGCCGTACCGAGCGGGCTGAGCGTCAGCAGGACCAGTACGGCGAACGTCGGCACCGCACGCCCGGCGTTGGAGATGTTGACCGCCAGCGCCCCGCCCTTGCCGATGTGGCCCAGGTACAGGGCGACCGGCAGGGCTATCAGGCAGGAGATCGCCAGGCACATCGCGCTGAGGTAGACGTGCTCGCCGAGCCGGTGCCACACCCCTTTCTCACCGGCCCAGTTGGCCGAGGCCGCAAGCCAGTCCCAAGCGCCCGTTATCGCGTCCATCGCCTCAGACCACCGCCTTCTTCGCCCGGCCCGCCGCCCGCCGCTCGCGCCGTGCGCGCGAGCGCGCCCGTGCCTGCGCCCGGGTCCACGGCGTCAGCAGCCGCTGGAGGCCGATCAGCAGGACGTCGGCGACCACCGCCAGCAGCACGCACAGCACCGAGGCCGTCAGCACCTCCGCCTTGAAGAAGCCCTCCATGCCGCTGGATATGAGGTTGCCGAGGCCGCCGTAGCCGACCACGGCACCGATCGTCGTCATCGCCACCGTCGAGACCGTCGCGATACGCAGTCCGGCCGTCAACGCGGGCAGCGCCAGCGGGAGTTCCACTCCGAAGAGCAGCTTCACGGGCCCGTAGCCCATACCGCGCGCCGCCTCGCGGACCTCCTGCGGCACCGACTCCAGCCCGGCCAGGATGTTGCGCACCAGGATCGTCAGGGAATACAGCACGAGTCCCGTGACGACGACGGCGGCCGAGACCCCGAAGACCGGTGTCAGCAGGGCGAACATCGCCAGCGACGGGACCGTGTAGAGAATCGTCGTCAGTCCGAGGACCGGTCCTGCGGCGGCCCGCCAGCGGCGCGCCAGGAGCGCCAGCGGGAAGGCGACCAGCAGGCCGATGACGACGGACACCAGCGTGATGCCCACGTGCTGGACGGTCGCGTCCACCAACTCGTGGCTGCGCGTCCGGACATACTCACCGCAGATCCAGTCGTTCGACTCCAGGCAGCTCTGCGCACTCACCCACGGTCACCTCCCCCGCCCTGTCGCTCACATTTTCGGTGACTGTCTGCGACCCTATCCCCCACCACTGACAATCCGACCGGCCCGCCATCCAGTCGTAACACGTCACACGCGACGGGACGGATTCCGCGGGTAGGAGCCGGGGAGCACAGCGCGCCTACCCGGCCGGCGACCGTCCACACTGGGGAACCACCATGATCCGTTTCGAGCACGTCACCAAGAGCTACGCCGACGGCACCACCGCCGTCGACGACCTCTCGTTCGAGGTCGCGGAGGGCGAGCTGGTCACGCTCGTCGGGCCGTCGGGCTGCGGCAAGACCACGACGATGAAGATGGTCAACCGGCTCATCGAACCGACCGGCGGTCACATCTACCTCGACGGCGCGGACATATCGACCATCGACCCCGTCGAACTGCGCCGCCGCATCGGCTACGTCATCCAGCAGGTCGGCCTCTTCCCGCACAAGACCGTGCTGGAGAACACCGCGACCGTGCCGCACCTGCTCGGCTGGCCGCGCAAGAAGGCCAGGGACCGCGCCGCCGAACTCCTCGACCTGGTCGGCCTCGACCCCTCGCAGTACGGGGACCGCTACCCCGAGCAGCTCTCCGGCGGGCAGCGGCAGCGCGTCGGCGTCGCCCGCGCGCTCGCCGCCGACCCGCCCGTCCTGCTGATGGACGAGCCGTTCGGGGCGGTCGACCCGGTCGTGCGCGAACACCTCCAGACGGAGTTCCTGCGGCTGCAGTCCGCGCTCCACAAGACGGTGCTCTTCGTCACCCACGACATCGAGGAAGCGGTACGGCTCGGTGACCGCATCGCCGTCTACGGGACGGGCCGCGTCGAGCAGTTCGACACCCCGGCCACGGTGCTGGGGGCGCCGGCCACCCCGTACGTCGCGGAGTTCGTCGGCGCCGACCGCGGGCTCAAGCGGCTCTCGGTGACGCCGATCGAGACCGGCGACCTGGAGCAGCCGCCGGTGGTCCGGCTCGACGACGACGCGGCGCGGGCCGCGGCGCGGCTCGCCGAGGAGGGGGCGGCGTGGGCCGTGGTCCTCGACGCGGACGGGGGCCTGCACGGGTGGGTCTCGGCGGCGGGCCTGGGCGCCGCGGGCGACGAGAGCGCCAAGGGCGCTGCGGGGAGCGGAAAAGCGGGAAGCGGAAAAGCGGGAAGCGGAAAAGCGGGGAGCGGGAATGCGGGGAGCGGGAATTCGGGGGCGGCCGGGAGCGAGGTGCGGGACCATGCGCGGCGCATGGACGCGTGGCTGCCGCTCGGGGCGCCGCTGAAGCAGGCGTTCAGCACGATGCTCCAGCACGACGCCGGATGGATCGCGGTGCTGGAGGAGGAACGATTCCTCGGTGTACTGACGCCCGCGGGGCTCCATGCCGCGTTGCGGCGGTCCACGGCGGCCGACGCGGGGCGCTTGGCGCGCGGCGAGGTCGTGGTGGAGAGCGTGCCGGGCGCGTAGCCGCGCGGAGCGCGGGGGTTGGCGGGTGGCGGTCCGGCCGCCGACCGGGTGCGAGGCCGCCGCTGGCCGGGTACGAGGCCGCGGCCAGCCGGGTACGGGTCCGCCGCCAGCCAGATGCGAGGCCGCCGCCGGCCGGGTGCGGGACCGCTGCGGCTGGGGCTGTCGCGGCCTGGCGGCCGCTCGTCCTCAAACGCCGGACGGGCTGACAAAGACCTGGGACCATTCACCGGTCCCGAAGCCCCCCGCCTCCCCCTACGCCGGACTCGCGCCCCCCGCCTCGTCATCGTCGTCCGGGAGTTTGCACACCCGCTCCAGGTAGATGGCGGCCGCCACCACCGCAGCGCCTGCCAGGACCGAGAAGCCCGCGTAGAAGGCCTGGTCGCGGCGGGGGTCGACGTCGAGTCCGGCGGTCAGCAGGAAGACGCCGACGCCGCCGTACAGGCCGGCCACCAGGGAGGCCACCAGGGCGCTCGCCTGGCCGAAGACGACGGCGCGGGCGGCGACCAGCGGGTCGACGCCCTTGGCGCCGGGGCGGCGTTCGCGCTGGGCGTTCAGGCGGGAGCGCAGGGACAGGGCGGTGGCGGCCAGGACGGCGGCGATCAGGGCCAGCACGATGGGGGCCGCCAGCGGCACGCTGGGGAGCGTGCCGAGGGAGTCCCACAGCCGGGCGCCGGCCCACGCCAGCACCCCGGCCGCCAGGAACAGCCCGACCAGCACCTTGATGTGTAGCTGCTTCACCGAGCGTTCGCCCCTTGTGCCCTCGTCCTCGTACGTGTGGTGCGGAATGCGGTCTTGTCCATCGTCTGCGGAATATACGGGTTGTGGCAGGTCCGGTACGGCGTACGGCGCGGGCGTCCGGCAGACGCACGGGCCCGTACCGTCCCAACGTCTACTCGGGCAGCCGCAGTTCCAGGTCGACGCGCGGCATGACGCCGTCGCGGCCGACCGCCGAGAGCAGTTCCACCACCGCACCGCGGCCCGGAACCTCCGCCTCCGGGTCGACGTCGTACCACGGCACCAGCACGAAGGCGCGCTCGTGGGCCCGCGGGTGGGGCAGGGTCAGCAGCGGGTCCTCGGAGACGACGTCCTGGTAGGAGAGGATGTCGACGTCGATGGTGCGGGGGCCCCAGCGCTCGTCGCGGACGCGCTCGAAGGCCTCCTCGATCGCGTGGCCGCGCTCCAGCAGCGAGGCGGGCGGCAGCGTCGTCTTGATGAGCACCACCGCGTTGAAATACGTGGGCTGCGAGCCGGGGTCGACGCCCCACGGCTCGGTCTCGTACACCGGCGAGACGGCCTTGACGCGGACACCCGGGGTGTCCTCCAGCGCGTCGATGGCGCCCTGGATGGTCTCCAGGCGGTTGCCGAGGTTGCTGCCGAGGGAGATCACGGCGCGTTTCGGGTTGGAGAGCGTCACGTCCGCGGCGTCCACCCGCTCCACCACGGACGTGGGCACCGGCTGTACGGTCGGGTCACTGCTGGTCATACTCGGCTCCGGGTGATGGTGATGGTCACGTCGTCAAAGGGGACAGTGATCGGGGCGTCCGGTTTGTGGACGACCACCTCCACCTCCTGCACCCCCTCATGCTTGAGGCACTGGCCGGCGATACGCTCCGCGAGCGTCTCGATGAGGTCGACGGGCTCGCCCTCGACGACGGCCACGACCTCCTCCGCCACGACGCCGTAATGCACGGTCTTCGCGAGGTCGTCGGTCGCCGCCGCCGGGCGGGTGTCCAGACCCAGCACCAGGTCCACGATGAAGGTCTGGCCCTCTTCGCGTTCCCGGGGGAAGACCCCGTGGTGCCCTCGGGCCTTCAGCCCCCGCAGCGCGACACGATCCACGCGAATCACACTCCCACTGGTCCCATTGGCACCTCTGGTACCACTGATCGTCGGACTTACGGGCGGGAACCAGAGACTCGTCCCGGCACGCCGCCCCATCATCGAATCTACCTGCGAGCACCGACAGCGCTTGCCCACGGGGGCCATGGACAAGGCCCCGCACGGCTGCTAGGGCGCTTCTGACGGGGCATTCACACGGTCATCCGCGCGGCCACTACCCGTGGCCCCGCGGTCCCACCCCTACCCGTGCGGCACTTGGCTCGAACGGGTGCGCCGGAGTCGACCTCGCTGACGCATTCCGCTGACGGGTCCGCAGGTATCTCCGCAGGCCGCCGACCTGGCGAAGGTCACCGTACGTCCACGGAACGACCACACAGCTGCCGCGGAACCGCGCGAGAACTTCACGCGAGTTTCACGTTCAGACCCCGCCGCCCACGCCTCCGGCGCCCGGCCCGTCGTCGCCGGTCTCGCCGCCGTCGCCGTCCCCGTCGTCGTCCTGGTCCGCCAGTACGGGCGACCCGTGGTGCGACCAGACCCGCCAGCCCTCCTCCGTACGCCGGAAGACGTTGGTCGCGACGACCAGCTGGCCGATCAGCGGCCCGACCGAGCCGTCCTCCTCGGCGGGCCCGCCGCTGAGGATGTTCTCGGTGCAGGTGACCAGCGCGGTGTCGCCGAGGACGTCGATCTCCACGTCCGTCAGGAAGAACTGGATGTACTCGGTGTTCGCCATGATCAAGGCGTACGAGCGCAGCACCTCGCCGCGCCCGCGCAGCACCGGCCAGCCCGGATGCACCACGCTCACCTGGCCGTCCATCCACATCTCGGACATGGCCGCGTGGTCACCGCGCTCCATGGCCTCGTACAGGTCGGTGTTCGCCTGTTCGACCAGCTCGATGTCCGTACGTGGAGTCACGCCGCTCCCGTCGCGTCCGCCGCACCCGCGGCGCCCGTCACACTCGTCCCGCCGGCTTTGTCCGCCGCGCTCTCGACGGCACGGGCGACCCGTACCGCGTCCGCGCTCGCGCGCACCTCGTGCACCCGCACCGCCCAGGCTCCCTCCCGCGCGACGATCGCCGACACCGCGGCCGTCGCCGCGTCCCGCTCGCGGGCGGGCGGCGGTGCGGCCTGCTCGTCCCCTGCCAGCACCCTGCCCAGGAAACGTTTGCGCGAAGCGGCCACCAGCAGCGGGCGGCCCAGCTCCCGCAGCCGCGCCAGGTGCGCGATCAGCGCGAGGTCGTGCCCGGCCTCCTTGGCGAAGCCCAGTCCGGGGTCGACGACGAGGCGCCCGGGGTCGATGCCGCCGTCGACCGCCCGGTCCAGGCTCTGGCGCAGTTCGCCCAGGACCTCGGTGACGACGTCCCCGTACACGGCCCGGTTGTTCATGTCGATGGACCGGCCGCGCCAGTGCATGACCACGAACGGCACCCCGGCCGCCGCGACCACCGGCACCATCGCCGGGTCGGCCGCGCCCGCGCTGACGTCGTTGACCAGTCGCGCGCCGGCCGCCACGGCCTGCTCGGCCACCGAGGCGCGCATGGTGTCCACGGACACCGTGGCCCCGGCGGCGCACAGCTCCCGTACGACGGGGACGACCCGGCGCAGTTCCTCCGCCTCGTCCACCCGGGCCGCGCCCGGACGCGTCGACTCGCCGCCCACGTCCACCAGGTCGGCTCCCTGCGCCACCAGGTCCAGGCCGTGCTTGACGGCGAGTTCGGTGTCGAACCACTGCCCGCCGTCGGAGAACGAATCGGGCGTCACGTTCACCACGCCCATCACCGCGCAGCGGCCCCAGTCCGGAAGTCCGGCCACCCGGCCGCGCAAGGTACTCATGTCCCCAGCCTAGGCGCCTCCCATGAAGACGCCGCCCACCCCCGGGAGGGGGCGGGCGGCGCACCGGGGACCAGGCGGCGCTACGCCGCCGGCTCGACCTCGTCCGCCCTGATCGGCGCCGTGGTGTGCGCGCACGGACGCGGCCCGGCGGTCTTCCCGCGGCGCAGCGCGCGGGGCAGTCCCAGCTCCAGGTACCCCTCGGCCTGGAGCGCGGCCAGGCCGATGCGCGGGATGTCCCGGCTGTTGCGGAAGACCACGAAGCGCGGCTCCCAGCGCGGGCGGAACTTGTCGTTGAACTTGTACAGCGACTCGATCTGGTACCAGCGGGACAGGAAGACCAGCATGCCGCGCCAGATCCGGATGACCGGCCCGGCGCCCAGCTTCTCGCCGCGCTCCAGGGAGGAGCGGAAGACCGCGAAGTTCAGCGACACCTGCTTGATCGCGAGGTCCGGGGCCGCCTGGAGGGAGGCGACGATCAGCAGCTCGTTCATACCGGGGTCGGCGCTGCGGTCGCGGCGCATCAGCTCCAGCGAGATGCCGTCCTTGCCCCACGGTACGTAGTGCTGCATCGCCTTCAGGTCGCCGAACGGGCCGGGCTCCTCGCCCTCGGCCGGCGCCAGGTGGGCGGTGGCGATGACCGCGTCGCCGTCCTTCACGGCGTCGATGCGGCCCAGCGCCATGGAGAAGCCGCGCTCGGTGTCGGTGTCGCGCCAGGCGTCGGCGGCCTGCTGGATACGGGCCAGCTCCTCGGGCTCCAGGTCGCGCACCCGCCGGACCCGGGTCTCGTACCCGTTGCGCTCGATGCGCTTGACCATCTGGCGTACGTTGCGCATCGAGCGGCCGGTGAGGGTGAAGTCCGCCACATCGACGATCGCCTCGTCGCCCAGCTCCAGCGCGTCCATGCCGGTCTCGCGGGTCCAGACCTGGCCGCCGGTCTCGCTGCAGCCGGTGACGGCCGGGGTCCAGGAGTGCGCGCGGGCCTCCTCCATGAAGCGCTCGATGGCGCCCGGCCAGGCCTCCACGTCGCCGATCGGGTCGCCGCTGGCGAGCATCACGCCGGATATCACCCGGTAGCAGACGGCGGCCTTGCCGGTGGGAGAGAAGACCACGCCCTTGTCGCGGCGGAGCGCGAAGTAGCCGAGGGAGTCGCGGCCGCCGTGCTTGGCGAGCAGGTCGCGCAGCTGCTCCTCGTCCTGCTCGGTGAGCCGGGCGGCCGGGTGCTCGGGGCGGAAGGCCAGGTAGGCGGTGGTGGCGGCGGTCAGCAGGCCGAGCGCGCCGAGCGAGTAGCCGACGGTGTAGTCGACGTTGTTCACGTACCGGACCGGGCCTTCGAAGCCGAAGAGGCCCCACATGACGTGCTTGAGCCGCTCCCACACCGACGGATCACCGATGATCTTGTGCGGGTGGGAGTTCACGATGATCAGGCCGAGGCCGAAGCTGATGCCGCCGAGGGCGACGAAGTTCAGCAGGGCCTTCACCCGGCTGCGCGGGTCCGGCAGGGCCTCGAAGGCGCGCCGGTGCCAGACCAGGAAGGCCAGCAGGGCCAGCGAGAGGGCCGCTCCGACGATGGAGTGCCGGTAGACGAGCTGGGCGGCGATGCCCACCGGGAGCAGCGAGACGGCCGCCACCCAGGCACGGCGCTTACGCCGTTTGAGTCCGTGGGCGAGCATCAGCAGCAGGATGCCGACGACGATGGAGGCGGCCGCCGCCAGGGCGCTCACGGTGCCCGGCAGAAACTCCGCCAGGGTGTGCAGCCAGCTGTGCCGGAAGCGGGGGAAGAGCCCGGCCACCAGGTTCAGCAGCCCGACGACCGCCCCGGCCGTCCCCACCAATGGCGGCACCTTTTCCGGGCGGGGGCCGCGCAGCCAGCGTGGCGGACGCCACGCAACCGTCCCGGACTTTTCGCCATCTAGCCTGTCAGACATTACTTTCCCGTCGCCCCGGTCGAGAGAACGTGCGAGTGTTAGTCGCAGCATCTGGACTTTTGCGCCCTGTATGACGGCGTTTCAGGGCCCGGGGTTCCACCTGCGGCACGGATGACCGGCCGCCCGGAAGAAAGCACCACATGGGTCTCACCAGCAAAAAAGTGCTGCTCTTGGCCGTCCTTTTCGCAGTAGCGCTCTTTGTTCTCACCATCTGGCTGTGGCCGCGCCTGTCCCGGCACAACTGGCGCACGGTCCTCGGCCGCATCGGTCTGCTGCTGGCGACCCAGCTGTCGATCTTCGCCTCGATCGGCCTCTTCGCGAACAATTCGTTCGGTTTCTACGCATCGTGGGCGGATCTGTTCGGCAAGGAGCAGGAGCCGGGCGTGGTGACCAATTACGAGACCGGCCCGAACGGCACCAAGCTGAAGATGCTCGGCAGCGAGCACGTCGGCGTACCCGGCGGGTCCAAGCCGCATGTGGGCGGCCGGATAGACAAGGTCATGCTCCAGGGCGAAAAGTCCAAGATCAACAGCCCGGCGTTCGTCTACCTGCCGCCGCAGTACTTCCAGGCCAAGTACGCGAAGAAGCGTTTCCCCGCCTCGGTGGTGCTGACCGGCTACCCGGGCACCGCACAGGCCCTCTACAAGAAGCTGCACTTCCCGCAGACCCAGCACGACCTGGTCCGCAAGAACAGGACGCAGCCGACGATACTGGTCATGATGCGCCCGACCGTCGCGCCGCCGCGGGACACCGAGTGCGTGGACATCCCGAACGGCCCGCAGACCGAGACCTTCTTCACCCATGACGTGCGGCACGACATAGCCAGCCACTACCGGGTGGGCACCGACGCCAGCAACTGGGGCGTCATAGGGGACTCCACGGGCGGCTACTGCGCCCTGAAGATGCCGATGCGCCACCCGAAGGCGTTCTCCACCGGCGTGGCCCTCTCCGGCGCGTACAAGGCCCCGCTCGACGCCTCGACCGGCGCGCTGTTCGGCGGCGACAAGCAGCTGGAGCGGGAGAACGACCTGATGTGGCGGCAGAAGAACCTTCCCGCGGCGCCGGTGAACCTCCTCGTCACCTCCAGCAAGCAGGGCGAGGAGAACTACAAGGACACGCTGAAGTTCATCAAGCAGACGAAGTCCCCCGGCCGGATCGCGTCGATCATCCTCGACAGCGGCGGCCACAACTTCAACACCTGGCGCCGTGAGATACCCGCCGCCTTGGAGTGGATGGGCGGCCACCTCAAGGCGTAGCGGCACTCTGCCCCAGGGGGCGAGGCATGACGCGGGCGGGGCCCGGTGGACTTCCACCGGGCCCCGCCCGCGTCGTACGACGGCCGCGAAGCGGCTCAGGGCCGCCTTCGGGCTCAGCGCGCCAGAATCAGGCTCATCGCCTCGGAACGGGTCGTGGCGTCCCGCAGCTGGCCGCGTACGGCCGAGGTGGTCGTCTTGGCGCCCGGCTTGCGTATGCCGCGCACCGACATGCACATGTGCTCGGCCTCGATCACCACGATGGCGCCGCGGGCCTCCAGGATGCGCATCAGGGAGTCCGCGATCTGCGTGGTGAGGCGTTCCTGCACCTGCGGGCGGCGGGCGAAGACCTCGACGAGGCGGGCCAGCTTGGACAGCCCGGTGATCTTGCCGCTGTCGGCGGGGATGTAGCCGACGTGCGCGACGCCGTGGAACGGCAGCAGGTGGTGCTCGCACAGCGAGACGATCTCGATGTCCTTGACCAGCACCATCTCGTCGTGACCGAGGTCGAAGGTGGTCGTCAGGACGTCCTCGGGCTCCTGCCGCAGGCCGGCCAGGATCTCCTTGTACGCGCGCGCCACCCGCGCGGGCGTCTCCAGGAGACCTTCCCGGTCCGGGTCCTCACCGACAGCGATCAGCAGCTCGCGTACGGCGTTCTCGGCGCGCTTCTCGTCGAATTCGCCGACCTTGCCGTCGCCGTCCAGCGTCACCGGATCGGTCATCTCGTGCCTCGTTCCTGTTGCGCCCGCTCCGCACGCGGAGTACCACACGTCCAGGCTAGAACCCGTGAGGCGGCACATTCATTCCGGGGCCGGTGTGGACCTCGTACCGAACCCGGCATATCGGGCCACACGGAACGAGAACCGGGCCCGTACGGAAGATTCCGTACGGGCCCGGTTCTCGCGTTGCGGCCGCTCGCCGAGCGGTCAGCCCTCGGGGCTCTGGTCCTCGGGGGCCTCGGCCTTCTCCGTCGAGACGGCCGGCGCCGAGGGGGCGGAGCCGTTGGCGGGCGCCAGCTCCTTCGGCGACAGCACCGGCGGGCGCGTCGACGGCGTACGCCGCGAGGAACCCGTCCACGCCGGGCGGGCCGGGCGCTTGACGATGTGCTTGAAGACCTCGGCGACCTCTTCCTTGTTCAGCGTCTCCTTCTCCAGGAGCTGCAGAACCAGGTTGTCGAGCACGTCGCGGTTCTCGACCAGGATCTCCCACGCCTCGTTGTGCGCGGTCTCGATCAGCTTCTTGACCTCTTCGTCGACCAGCGCGGCGACCTCTTCGGAGTAGTCGCGCTGGTGACCCATCTCACGGCCGAGGAACGGCTCGGAGTTGTCGGAGCCGAACTTGATCGCGCCGAGCCGCTCGGTCATGCCGTACTGCGTGACCATGGCACGGGCCGTCGCGGTCGCCTTCTCGATGTCGTTCGCGGCGCCCGTGGTCGGGTCGTGGAAGACCAGTTCCTCGGCCGCCCGGCCACCGAGCATGTACGCCAGCTGGTCGAGCATCTCGTTGCGCGTGGTCGAGTACTTGTCCTCGTCCGGCAGGACCATCGTGTAGCCGAGGGCCCGCCCGCGGGACAAGATCGTGATCTTGTGCACCGGGTCCGAGTTCGGGGAAGCCGCCGCGACCAGGGCGTGTCCGCCCTCGTGGTACGCGGTGATCTTCTTCTCCTTCTCGGACATGATGCGGGTCCGCTTCTGCGGCCCGGCCACCACGCGGTCGATCGCCTCGTCCAGGAACTTGTTGTCGATCAGCTTGGCGTCACTGCGGGCCGTCAGCAGGGCGGCCTCGTTCAGCACGTTCGACAGGTCCGCGCCGGTGAAGCCGGGGGTGCGCTTGGCGACGGCCGACAGGTCGACGTCCGGCGCGACCGGCTTGCCCTTCTGGTGGACCTTGAGGATCTCCAGGCGGCCCTGCATGTCCGGGCGGTCGACGGCGATCTGCCGGTCGAAACGGCCGGGGCGCAGCAGCGCCGGGTCCAGGATGTCCGGACGGTTCGTGGCGGCGATCAGGATGACGCCGCCCTTGACGTCGAAGCCGTCCATCTCGACGAGGAGCTGGTTGAGCGTCTGCTCACGCTCGTCGTGACCGCCGCCGAGGCCCGCACCGCGGTGCCGGCCGACGGCGTCGATCTCGTCGACGAAGACGATCGCCGGGGCGTTCGCCTTGGCCTGCTCGAACAGGTCACGGACCCGGGAGGCACCGACACCGACGAACATCTCGACGAAGTCGGAGCCGGAGATCGAGTAGAACGGGACGCCCGCCTCACCGGCGACGGCGCGCGCGAGCAGCGTCTTGCCGGTACCGGGCGGGCCGTACAGCAGCACGCCCTTGGGAATCTTGGCGCCCACGGCCTGGAACTTCGCCGGCTCCTGGAGGAACTCCTTGATCTCGTGGAGCTCCTCGACGGCCTCGTCCGACCCCGCGACGTCCGAGAACGTCGTCTTCGGCGTGTCCTTGGTGATCAGCTTGGCCTTGGACTTCCCGAAGTTCATGACCCGGGAGCCGCCGCCCTGCATCTGATTCATCAGGAACAGGAAGACCACGACGATCAGCACGAAGGGCAGCAGCGAGAGCAGCACGCCGACGAACGGGTTCTGCTTCGACGGGGAGACGGTGTAACCGTCCTTGATCTCGCCGGTCTGGTACTTGGCCTGCAGGTTCTTGGCCAGATCGACGCCCTGGTCGCCGATGTAGCTGGCCTGCAGCTTGTTGGAGCCGTCGACCTTGTTGTCGCCGGACAGCTCGACCTTGATCTTGTTCTCGTCGCCGGTCGTCAGCTCGGCGGATTTCACCTTGTTGTCAGTGATCGCCTTGACGACCTGACCGGTGTCCACCGTCTTGTAGCCGCCGGACGAGCCGACGACCTGCATCAACACGACCACGGCGAGGACGGCCAGCACGATCCACATGACCGGCCCACGGAAGTATCGCTTCACGTCCATCCATACGGAGCCGTCTAGGCCCCGTCCCTCCTGCCACAGTGAGGCACAACAGCCCTGTGGAGGGCTGGTCGTGCGTACGGTGTATTACTGGCCCGAAAAAAGACTGACCTTCGGACGGTACCCCAGCATTGTCACCCGACGACGCCGCCCACGGTTAACAATGCAGCTTCGGATGCCGTTCTCCCTGCTCCAACGGCGGGAGACCCCACGGGGTTCCCGCCGCCGGGCACCGGTCGGTCCCGGGCCCCGGCCGCACCGAAGGCGGCCGGACGGGTCTGCGCCGCTCAGCCGCCGTAGACGTGCGGCGCGAGCGTGCCCACGAACGGCAGGTTGCGGTACTTCTCCGCGAAGTCCAGGCCGTAGCCCACGACGAACTCGTTGGGGATGTCGAAGCCGATCCACTGCACGTCGAGGGTGACCTTCGCCGCGTCGGGCTTGCGCAGCAGCGTGCAGACCTCCAGGCTCGCGGGCTCGCGGGAGCCGAGGTTCGACAGCAGCCAGGACAGCGTCAGGCCGGAGTCGATGATGTCCTCGACGATCAGGACGTGCTTGCCCTTGATGTCGGTGTCGAGGTCCTTGAGGATGCGCACCACTCCGGAGGACTGGGTGCCCGCGCCGTACGACGACACGGCCATCCAGTCCATCGTGACGGGGGTGGACAGCGCGCGCGCCAGATCCGCCATGACCATCACGGCGCCCTTGAGGACGCCGACCAGGAGCAGGTCCTTGCCCGCGTACTCCGCGTCGATCTTCGCCGCCAGCTCGGCCAGCTTGGCGTCGATCTCTTCCTTGCTGATGAGCACCGACTGAAGGTCGGAACCCATGTCCTTGTCGTCCACCCGTGCCACTCTCGCTCGGTTCGGTGTCGTGAGACTCGTGAAGCGGGGCGGTGCCCTTCGGTGTCCTGTGGCTCAGCCCTGCCGGATCACCAGTCTGCCACCCTGCCGTCGCACACCCACGCGCCCGGGGAGGTTGACGGTCCCCTGACCCCGCCAGCCGGTGATCAGCCGGTCCACTTCCTCGATGTGCCGGGCGAACAGCGAACCGGCCGGAGCGCCCGCCGCGATGGCGGCCCGGCGCAGCACCCGGCGGCGCACGGCGGCGGGCAGCGCGTACAGCGCGGTGGCGTCGAGGGTGCCGCGCTCGTCGAGGACCGTGCGCTCCGCGTCGGCGGCCCAGGAGTCCAGGGCGTCGGCGTCGTCCCGGGAGAGCTGCGCCGTACGGGCCAGGGCCTCCACGACGCCCTTGCCGAGCGCCTTCTCCAGCGCGGGCAGGCCCTCGTGCCGCAGCCGGGAGCGGGTGTAGAGGGGGTCGGCGTTGTGCGGGTCCTCCCAGACGGGCAGCGACTGGATCAGACACGCCTTGCGGGCGGTCTGGCGGTCGACCTCCAGGAACGGGCGGCGGTAGCGGCCGCCGCGGCCGGCCTTGGCCGCCATGCCGGACAGCGAACGGGTGCCGGAGCCGCGGGCGAGCCCCAGCAGGACCGTCTCTGCCTGGTCGTCGCGGGTATGGCCGAGGAGGACGGCGGCGGCACCGTGCCGCTCGGCGGCGGCGTCCAGCGCGGCGTAGCGGGCGTCACGGGCGGCGGCCTCGGGGCCGCCGGCCCGGCCCACCTCGACGGCCACCGCGTCGACCGGGTCCAGACCGAGGGAGCGCATCCGCAGGACGACCTCGGCGGCGCGGACGTCGGAGCCGTCCTGCAGGCCGTGGTCGACGGTGATGCCGCCGGCCCGTACGCCCAGCCGGGGCGCCTCGAAAGCGAGTGCGGAGGCGAGTGCCATGGAGTCGGCGCCGCCGGAGCACGCGACGAGCACCAGCGGGGGCCCGTCCGCCACGGCGGCCGTCAGCGGCGCCCCGGCGGGCCGCGCGGGGCCCGCGGCGACCGGCTGCTGGGCGGGGTGCGCGGAGGCCGGGGAGTGCGAGGAGTGCGAGGAGTGGTGGTTCAGTACGTCGTGAAGTACGCGGCGGACCGCCACGCGTATCGCGGCGACCGCTGGATGGGGACCCATGTCCGTTTCCAATCGTCAGCAGAGGGCCTCGGGCCGTCTCTGGCTTTTCGTCACACAGAGTGCCTAGATGGTGACAGAGACGAGCACTTCCCTGAGCATTGCACGCCTATCCTGCGGTCACGGTCCCTCAGAAGAGTGATTGAGGGGAGCGTTCACCTGCCTCGCGGTGCGCCCGGCTCACACCTCCGCCCCGCCGGGCTCCGCCCCCTAGCGGTGCACCCGCGCGACCCAGTCCGCCGGTTTGGCGATCTCCTGTTTGGTCGGCAGCGTGTTCGGTGACGTCCACACCCGGTTGAAGCCGTCCATGCCGACCTCGTCGACCACCGCCCGCACGAACCGCTCGCCGTCCCGGTACTGGCGCAGCTTCGCGTCCAGCCCCAGCAGCTTGCGCAGCGCCTGGTCGAGCCGGCCCGCGCCGCTCGCGCGCCGCTTCTGGAACTTCTCCCGGATCTCCGCGACGGACGGCACCACGTCCGGGCCGACGCCGTCCATCACGTAGTCGGCGTGCCCCTCCAGCAGCGACATCACCGCCGTCAGCCGGGCCAGGATCTCCCGCTGGGCCGGGGTCTGCACCAGATCGACGAAACTGCGGCCCCCTTCGTCGGCCTCCTCGCCCTCCGGCCGGCCGCCGGTCAGCGACTGGGCGGCCTCCCGCAGCCGCTCCAGCAGCGTGCCCGGGTCGATCTCCGTCTCGCCGAGGAAGGACTGGATCTCCCCCTCGATGTGGTCGCGCAGCCAGGGCACGGCCGTGAACTGCGTACGGTGCGTCTCCTCGTGCAGGCAGACCCACATGCGGAAGTCGTGCGGGTCCACCTCCAGCTCCCGCTCGACATGGACGATGTTCGGCGCGACGAGCAGCAGCCGGCCGCCCTGCGCCGCGGCCGGCAGGTCCCGGGAGGCGGGCGCGAACGTCTCGTACTGCCCGAGGACCCGCGAGGCCAGGAACGACAGCAGCATCCCCAGCTCCACGCCGGTCACCTTGCCGCCGACGGCTCCCAGCACCGCGCCGCCCGGCACGGAGGAACGCCGCTCCTCCATCTTCTGCAGCAGCGGCTTGAGCACCGCCCGGAAGCCGGCCACGTTCGCCTTGATCCAGCCCGCCCGGTCCACGACCAGGACCGGGGTGTCGTGCGCCTGCTCATGGCTCTGTTCCGACCCCGGCGGCCCCTCCGTCTCCGGCTGCACCATGCGGGTGAACGCGCGCACGTGCTCCTCGGAGGACTTCGCGTGCCTCCGCAACTCGGCGACGATCGCCCGTGCCTCGTCCCGGCTCACCTCTGGTCCCGGCCGTACGAACCGGGTCGCGGTCGCTACCGCGAGGTTCCAGTCGACCATCTCCACACCACCGATGCTCGTCATGGGTTCACGGTACGTGGGCGCTTCCGCTGGGGGTAGCGCAGCGCCCTTTGGGCGCGGGTTGCCGGTTCTTCGGTGCCGGTCCGCTCTTCGCCTGCGGCGGGCCGGGCCGGTTTGGTGGTGACGGTTCGCCCTCGGGTGCGGTTCGCCTGCGGCGGGCCTGGCCGGTTTGGTGGTGACGGTTCGCCCTCGGGTGCGGGTTCGTTGCGCCTGCGGCGGGCGGTGGCCGCTGCGCGGGGCTGTCTGGTTCGGGGACGGGCCTGCGCGGCAGGCCGCTCCGGCCCGCCCCCTTCCGTTGGGGGGGTGGGAAGAGAGGTGGGTGGGGGCTGATCTCGGTGGCCCGGTGGCGCCTTGGAGTCAGCGGCAACCGCAGTTGGCCAGGGCTGAGGCCATCTTGTCCAAGGCTTGTTGGGCTGCCTGGGCGTCGGTGGTGTGGTTGGTCATGAAGGCGAAGACCAGGAGGCGGCCGTCGGTGTCCAGGACCGTGCCGGCCAGGGTGTTCACGCCGGTGAGGGTGCCGGTCTTGGCCCGTACGGTGCCTGCGCCCGCCTGCTCGCTCGCGTAGCGGCCGCGGAGTGTGCCGGTGAATCCGGCGATCGGCAGGCCGGTGGCGACCGACCGCAGTTCGGGGTGTTCGGCGGAGGTGGCCAGCGCGAGCAGGCGGGAGAGCAGGCCCGCCGAGGCCCTGTCGGTGCGGTCCAGTCCGCTGCCGTCCGCGAAGACGGCGCCGGTCAGCGGCAGGTTCAGCTTCGACAGTGTCTTGCGTACGGCCCGGTCCGCGCCCTCGAAGCTGGCCGGTTCGCCGGTGGCCAGGGCCGTCTGGCGGGCCAGGGCCTCGCCGATGTCGTTGTCGCTGTTGGTCAGCATCCGCTCGACGAGACCGGCGAGCGGCGGTGAGCTGGTGGTGGCGAGGCGGCGGGCCTTGGCGGGGGCGGTGGTCCGGGCGGGTGTGCCCTCGACCGTGATGCCGCGGTCCTTGAGCAGCTGTGCGAACGTCCGGGCCGCGGTGGCCGCCGGGTCGGTGTCGCGCGGTGCCGGGCCGGCC
The DNA here is from genome assembly GCF_001905005.1 of Streptomyces sp. CB02923. Taxonomy (GTDB): domain Bacteria; phylum Actinomycetota; class Actinomycetes; order Streptomycetales; family Streptomycetaceae; genus Streptomyces. The sequence goes on from NZ_LWKZ01000004.1 coordinate 83,711, forward strand.
CGGGTCTCGTCGAGGCGTCCTTCGTCGGCCATGAGGGAGGTGACGGGGGTGATGTTCTCGTTGGGGCTTATGGGGTGGAGGACCGGGCCCGTGTAAGCCGAGAGGTCGTAGCCGAGCCGGACCTTGCCGGTGCCGCGCTCCTTGAGGGCACGGGCCGTGTCGTCGGCCAGCGTGCGGAGGCTGGCGGGCTGGTCCTGGACGCCGTGCTCCGGGGCGCGGGCGGTGAGCGTGGGGTCGCCGCCGCCGACCAGGACGAGGCCGCCGCGGGCGCCCTCGACGACGGTGGTGTCGATGCGGTGCTCGGGGCCGAGCGCGGTGAGCGCGGCGGTGGCGATGGCGAGTTTGACCGTGGAGGCGGGGGTGGCGTTCCGGCCCGGTTCCGCGCCGAAGAGTTCGCGGCCGGTCGCGGCGTCCACGACGGAGGCGGTACGCAGCGAGCCGAACGCGTCGTCCTTCATCAGCGGCGCGAGGACGCCGGCCACCCCCTTGGCGCTGGGCGGACCGTTACTCCCGGCGCGCGGGGGCACACCGATCGCGGCCAGGACGGGCGGCGCGCTGGGAGCCGGGGCGGTACCGCCGGGAACGTGATGCTCGCCACGCGTATCTCCGGGCGCCACGGCGCGGGCGCGCTCGGCCGTACGCTGGCCGGAGTCCCACGGACCGGCCGCCGCCACCGCTCCGGCCGAGACCAGCAGGCCGAGGACGGTGGAGCTGGCCGTCAGCCGTACGGTCTGCCGCTGCTGTTTGGAGGCGGACCACCAGGCGTTACGGGTGGAGTCCGCCGCGGACCGGTAGGCCGAACGTGCCGAACCGGCCGCCGAACGGGTCATGGACACGGCGGCGGACCCCGCCGACCGCGCCGAGCCCGCCGCCGTCCGGACGGAACGTTGCGCCAACCGCTGCGCTGCCTGCCATCTGACCTGCAACGACCTGGTCTCCGGCACCTAGGACCAGCCCCTTTCGCCACCACACACCTGCGTGGGGGACACTTAATCACCAGACGTATGTGTTGATCATGGAGGAGCCACCCGTGGAGTTCGACGTCACCATCGAGATCCCGAAGGGTTCGCGGAACAAGTACGAGGTGGACCACGAGACCGGACGGATCCGTCTGGACCGTCGACTCTTCACCTCGACCAGCTACCCGGCCGACTACGGCTTCGTCGAGAACACCCTCGGCGAGGACGGTGACCCGCTGGACGCGCTGGTCATTCTGGACGAGCCGACGTTCCCCGGATGCCTGATCAAGTGCCGCGCCATCGGCATGTTCCGGATGACCGACGAGGCCGGCGGCGACGACAAGCTGCTGTGCGTCCCGGCGTCCGACCCGCGCGTGGAGCACCTGCGCGACATCCACCACGTGTCGGAGTTCGACCGCCTGGAGATCCAGCACTTCTTCGAGGTCTACAAGGACCTGGAGCCCGGCAAGTCCGTCGAAGGCGCGGACTGGGTCGGCCGCGCCGAGGCCGAGGCCGAGATCGAGGCGTCGTACAAGCGCCTGGAGGCCCAGGGCGGCGCCCACCACTGAGCCTGCGGCTCGTGGAGCAGTGACGAAGGCGGCACCCGCTGGACGGGTGCCGCCTTCGTGTTGTCCGGGGCGGGACGGGGAGGGGTCCGGAGGGCTGTCCGGGGCAGCCCCCGCGGGCTGCTAGAAGCCGCGCGTCCGCTTCGCGGCCCGCCGTTCGCCCGGCTCTTCCTGGGTCACGCCGGGCGCCCTCATGAAGAGGCGCGCCACCTCGCCTCCGAGGTTCACGCCGACCGCGATGGCCAGCGCCAGGGAGGCGGCCTTGATGAGGGACGAGACGCCGGGGCCGATGTCGCCCTGGGCGAAGTTGAGCAGGCCGAAGTACGTGGCGCTACCGGGCAGCAGCGGCCCGATCGCGGCGGTCACGTACGGCAGCGCGGAAGCGTAGCGGTAGCGGCTGAGGAGCTGGCCGAAGAGGCCGACGAGGCCGGCCGCGATGGCCGTGGCGGGGACCGCGTTCATGCCGCTGACGTTGGCGAGCGCGCCGTACACGACCCATGCGACACCACCGTTGAGCGTGGCGAACAGGACGGTGTGACGTTCCTGCTGGAGCAGTACGCAGAAGGCCAGCGCCAGCATCATGGCCGCCACGATCTGCACCGGTGGATCGGTGAACACGGCGAACCCGGCCGCCGGATAGAGATACTCCGGATTGAGCTGGAGGCCGATGTAGAGCGCGGCGAGCACGCCGATGACGATGCCGACGATGAGATAGCCGACTTCCAGCAGACGTGCCGAGGCGGTGATGTAATACCCCGTCAGGCCGTCCTGAACCGCCGCCACCAGCGCCCGTCCCGGGATCAGCGCGAACAGGCCACCGGTGATCACCGCGGACGCCTGGACGGCGACGTGCGAGAAGCTGAGGGCGACTCCTATGGCGGCCGGCGGCATGGCCGCGACCACGAACTGGTAGAACTCCGGCAGCCCGCGGCTGGACGCCAGCCAGGCCAGCCGGTCGCCGAGCATCGAGCCGATCGCCGCCGCGATGAAGACGATCGCCCCGCCGCCGACCAGCATGCTCGCCGCGCCGGACAGCAGCCCGGAGGCGACGGTCAGCGACCAGCTCGGGAAGGGGTGCCGGTTACGGCGGATCTCGGCCAGGCCGCGGTACGCCTCCTCCAGGGTGATGCCCTCGGAGGTGATGTCGTCGACGAGGCGGAAGACCGCGGAGAGCCGGGTGTAGTCCACGCCGCGCCGGCGCACCGTGCGGCTGGCCGTCACCGGGTCGTCGACCAGGGACGGCTGGTAGGAGATCGACAGCAGGGTGAAGGTGACGGTGGGCTCGACGCGCTCCAGCCCGTACGCGTGCGCGACGCCGAACATCGCGGCTTCCACGTCCTCCGCGCCCTCGCCGCCGGCCAGCAGGATCTCGCCGATACGCAGGGTCAGGTCCAGGACGCGCGGCACCGCCGGCCCGCTCTCCTCGGCGCGCTCCGCCCGCTCCGGGACCGGCCGCTCGCCGACCGGCATCCGCAGCATCGTGCGCATCCGGTCCTGCCAGGGCGTCTGCTTGGTCAGGTTGATGACGGGGATGCCGTGCGGCGGGGTGAAGGAGGGCCAGCCCGCCGGGGTCCGGTCGGGCAGTTGGTGCTGGCCGGTGGTGCTGCTGGTGGTGCCGGCGGGCGGGGTGAAGGCGGATCCCTCCGGCTCGGCCGGTGTCTCGGTCTTCAGGCCGTCGGGGACGGCGAACTCGGAGGTGGGGTGCTCTTCCTCGGGGACCTGCGGATACGTGTACGGCACGCCGAGCGGCGGGGTGAAGGCGCTGCGTGCTTCGTCCGACTGGGACTTGCGGTCCTCGGACTGATCGTTTCCACCGTTCGTACCATTACCGGCGCCGTATGCGCCTCTGACGCCGTTCACGCCGTTCTTCCCGTTCGTGCCGTTGGTTCCGCGCTGGCCCCGCTGTGCGTCCGACGCCACGTCTCTTCGCTCCTCGTACGCCTCCTGCCGACCGTCAAGGACACGATGCCTGATGGTCGGCAGGGGCGCGCGTGGCGGGGCCCTTACTACGGTTCATATGAGCTGCGAGTGTCCCCTGCGCCTCAGGGGAAACCCATGAATCCCGGCCCGGCGGCACCATAGGCGTCGCTCGGCGGCCACCGGCACCACCCTGCGCAGGTCACCGGCACCGCCGTACGCAGAATGCCGTACGTCACCCGCCGGCGGTACCGCCGATCGGGCTCAGCGCTCAGCGCTCAGCGCTTGGCGTGCCGGCCGCGGCGGCCGTCGCTGCCGGGCTGGCGGGGCGGCTGGACGGCGCCCGCCGGGTCGTACGACTGCTGGGCCGCGGCCTTCTTGCTCTTGCCGCGGGCGCGCAGGTACTCGATGGCGATCGGGACGACCGAGATCAGCACGATCGCGACGAGGATCAGCTCGATGTGCTTGTGGACGAACTCGATGTTGCCCAGGGAGGCGCCGAGCAGGGTGACACCGGCGCCCCACAGGGTGCCGCCGATGACGTTGAAGGTGATGAACGAGCGGTAGTTCATCTTGCTCACGCCCGCGATGATGGGCGTGAAGGTCCGCACGATCGGCACGAAGCGGGCCAGGATCAGCGACTTCGGGCCGTGCTTCTCGAAGAACTCGTGCGCCTTCTCCACGTTCTCCTGCTTGAAGAGCTTGGAGTCCGGGCGTTTGAAGAGCGAGGGGCCGACCTTGCGGCCGAAGAGGTACCCGGCCTGGTCGCCGAGGACCGCCGCGAGCACGATCAGCAGACACACCAGCCACAGCGGCTTGTCCAGCTTGTCCGTCGTCACCAGCAGGCCGGTGGTGAACAGGAGCGAGTCGCCCGGCAGGAAGAAGCCGATCAGCAGGCCGGACTCCGCGAAGACGATGATCAGCACGCCGATCAGCCCGAACGTGCCGATCAGGTAGTCCGGGTCCAGCCACTGGGGGCCGAGCGCGAGAGTATTCACGGGGTGAAGGCTCCTGGGTCGAGGGCGCCGGATCGTGCGGTACGACGGGTGTGCAGGCGCAGTGTGCGGCCCAAAGCTATCAACGCCGGATGACGGGGCATGGTTCCAGCCGCCCGCTGCCGCCCCCGGAGGCCCTTCGGCGTGCCCCACGGGACCGTCCCCGACGTCACACCGTCGCCCCCACCACCCGCTTCCACCCCGCCTCCACCCGCTTCACCATGGCCGGACACCCCCGACCGGATTCCCCGCGTCCTCCCCTCCCCCATGAGACGCTCCCCGCGAGGAGCCGGCCCCCAGGCGGCTCACCACACGGAGGGACGGGCACACGATGGGCATCGAGGAGTTCGGCGGCGGCCAGGCCGCGCAGGCGGACGTGCTGGTGGTGACGACCAACGACGTTCCCGGATACGAGGTGCAGCGGGTCGTCGGCGAGGTGTTCGGCCTGACGGTGCGCTCGCGCCACCTGGGCAGCCAGATCGGGGCCGGGCTGAAGTCGATGATCGGCGGCGAGCTGAAGGGCCTGACGAAGACGCTCGTGGAGACCCGTAACCAGGCGATGGAACGGCTCGTGGAGCAGGCGCGGGCGCGCGGCGCGAACGCGGTGCTGATGTTCCGCTTCGACGTGACGGAGGCGGCGGACGTGGGCACGGAGGTCTGCGCGTACGGCACCGCCGTCGTCATCGCCCCGAAGAACGCCTGAGAACAACCGGTGGCCGGCCGCCGGTGTCTGATCGCAGGCCGCGGGGCCGCCGGTACGGCCGTACGGGCCAGGGGGCGCGCGCCCCTGCCCCGTACGGGCTCAGCTGTTGCGGACCGCGTTGGCCAGCATCGCGTCGCGCAGGTAGACGGCCAGCCCCGGCCGGATGGCCTCATAGGTGGCCGTGAAGCGCTCGTCCGCGACGTACATCTCACCGAGACAGGTGTGCATCTCGTGCGAGCAGTCGTAGTAGCCGGACGAGATGAACCGGCGGTGCTCCTCGGCCACGTCCATCGCCTCGGCCGACTCGGCGGGCAGCCCGCTCTCCATCACGTCGGCCATCCTGCGGTGGACGGCGTCGAACTCCTCGGTCAGCCGCTTCCAGTCCTCCTTGGTGTACGAGGCGGTCCGACGCTGCGACTCCTGGTACGCCTCGGTGTGCCCCCACCGCTCGCGTACCTCCTCGACATGATCGTCCGGGTCGAAGTCGCCGAACACCTCGAACTTCTCCTCGGGGGTGAGATTGACGCCCATCTTGCGTGCCTCCATCGCGTGTTCGACGGCGGCGGCCATGGCCTGGAGCTTGCCGATCCGGGCGCGCAGCAGCGTGTGCTGCCGCCGCAGATGTTCCTGCGGGTCGGCGTCCGGATCGTCCAGAAGGGCCGCCACCTCGTCGAGCGGGAAGCCGAGCTCCCGGTAGAACATGATCTGCTGGAGCCGGTCGAGATCGGCGTCGCCGTAGCGCCGGTGGCCCGCGTGGCTGCGCTCCCCCGGCACCAGCAGCCCGATCCCGTCGTAATGGTGCAGAGTGCGCACCGTCACACCGGCGAACCCCGCGACCTGCCCCACCGAATAACCCACTGCCCCGCCCTCCTTTCCGGCCTTTCCGGTACGCACTCCACGATGCGTCCTCACGCCACGTGAGGTGCAAGTCCGCATACCGGAAACCCGTGGGGCGGACGGAACATCAGTGGCATCCTGCCGACATGCTGGGGATAACCGATCTTCCGACCTACCTGGCGGGCTGCGCGCTCATCGTTCTGCTGCCGGGCCCGAACTCGCTGTACGTCGTCTCCGTGGCGGCCCGGCGCGGCCGGCGCGTGGCCTACCGCGCGGCGGCCGGTGTGCTGTGCGGAGACACCGTGCTGATGGCCCTCTCGGCGGGCGGCGTGGCATCGCTCCTCCAGGCCAGCCCGGTCCTTTTCACCATCGTCAAATTCGCCGGCGCGGGCTATCTGACGTGGCTCGCGGTGGGAATGCTGCGCGGCGCGTGGTCACTGTGGCGCAATCGGGAGGCCGCGAAGTCCCTCCGCAAGAAGGCCACGGCCGGGGACACCCCCGCCGCCAAGGAAGCCCGCGAACGCCCGTACCGCCGCGCGCTGGTGATCAGCCTTCTCAACCCGAAGGCGATCCTCTTCTTCATCTCCTTCTTCGTCCAGTTCGTCGACCCGCACTACCCCCACCCCGTGCTCTCCTTCCTCACCCTCGGCACCTGGGCCCAGCTCTTCAGCGTCACCTACCTCTCGATCCTCATCTTCAGCGGCACCTACCTCGCCGCCACCTTCCGCCGCCGCAAACGCCTGACAGCGGGCCTGTCGGCCGGCGCGGGCGCGGCATTCCTGGGCTTCGCGGCGAAATTGTCACTGGCAAGTTCGGGGTGACCGGCAGCGCCCGGAAATGGCGCCCACAGTCCGCGTAGGCACAGCAACGATGCACGCGGGAAGTCCCTGCACACACCTCCCCGGCGCTACCCTTCGGCAACGGGAGGCGAAATGGGGAAGCAGATAAGAAACCACTCCCAGCCGCACATCCCACTAATCCCGCACCGCCCCGTCCGGCCAAATAATGTCGACCGGTACACCCACGCGCCGGGCGTACGCGACCACGTCGGCCGTCCCGCCGAATCCCCTGGCCGGTTTTCCGTCCCATACGGCGATCACCCGATCGACCAGACCCACCAGCATCTCGCTCCCCGCCATATGGGCTTCTGACGAGGAATCCCGCAGCTGGGTTTCGTGTACATCAGCCGCGCGTCCGAGCAGCGTGTCGTAGACGGCGTGGTGCCCCTCGGGAAGTCCGTCGCGGTACCGTTCAGCAGGCACCACCACCTCGATACGCCCTCCCAGCGCGAGGACGATTTCGGCGAACCACGCATCGGGTCCGTCGGCGAGGCAGGAAACGCCACACAACTCCTCGGGTTCGTGACGACGCAGCCGTTCCGACAATTCAGTCCGCACGCATTGCTCGACAGAAGCCGACAATCCCCTGTGCCCCGTGATTCCCAGCCGCACAGCATGCCCCCTTTCGCACCTAGAGAAACACCTCGTGCATGCGATCGTCGAAATCCCTCACCACTTTCGGCGGCACGACAGGCGCATACGCACGGCGGACTGAACGCGCCCGGTCCCGGGGCCGGGCTTCGTCGCCGGGCGACGTCGCGTGGACCGGGCGGCACAGCCAGGCGGTCCGTGTCGCCTCAGACCGCTGCCGCCTCGATCAGGACGAAGGGGTCCGGGGACGGTAGCGGGGTGAGGCCCGTGATTTTGAAGGCGGCCTTGGTGCACAGGTCTTCGAAGTCGGCGCGGGTGCGTTCCCGGCCGCCGACGTTGACCATCATGTTGAGGTCGCTCATGTAGGGCAGGGCCGTCGCGCCGGGCTGCACCGTGTCGGTGAGGACCGGCTCGATGATCAGGAGCCGGCCGTCCGCGGGCAGCACCTGCCGGATGTGGCCCAGGATGTCCGCGCACTGGTCGTCGTTCCAGTCGTGGATGACGCTTTTGAGCAGGTAGAGGTCGCCGCCGGGCGGCGCGGCGGCGAAGAAGTCGCCGGTCGTCAGCGTGACGCGGTCGGCGACCCCCGCGGCGGCCAGCCGCGCGGGCGCCTGGGCGTGGCCCTCGGCGCTGTCGTAGATCATGCCGCGCGGCGCGGGGTGGGCCCGCAGGATGGCGGCGAGGAGGGTGCCGTCGCCGCCGCCCACGTCGACGATGGTGGCGAAGCGGCCGAAGTCGTAGTGGTGCGGCACGTCCTGGGCGGCGATGCCGCTGCTCTGGCCCATGGCGGTGTTGAAGACTTCCGAGAGTTCCAGTTCGCCCTTGAGGTGGCTGAAGAAGTCCGTACCGAAGATGGAGTCGAAGGCGGGTGCGCCGCTGCGGACGCTGTCCTCCAGGCGTTCCCGGGCGCGGGTCATGACCGGCTCGCTGAAGATCCGGGCCAGCGCGGCCATGGAGTCCGGGGCGTCGCTGCGCAGGAGCGCCCCGGCGGCGGTGGCCTCGAAGGTGCCCGGCTCGTGTTCGGTGAGCAGGTCCATGGCGGCCAGCGCGCGCAGCAGGCGCAGCGTGGCCTGCGGGTGGGTGCCGCACGCGGCCGCCACGTCGGCCGCCGTACGGGTGCCGTCGCCGATGCGGTCCAGCACGCCGGTCCGGACGGCGGCGCCCACGGCGTACGTGGCCAGCTGTCCGAACAGCAGCCGGGAGACGGTGACGCGGGCCTGGCGTGCCGGTGTCGCCCGTTCCTCGTTCGCTTCCACGTCCGCTCCTTCGGGTCGCCTCGGACGCCGTTCCCGTACCGGGCAGGCCGCCCGGGTGACGGCACGGCGGGTCCGGCGGATCCGTTCCCCCGTCCCCGCGTAATGAGTTAGGCAAGGCTAAGTTCCTGTACGGGCCGGCGCAATACTCGCGCAATGCCCATACGGCATACGGTTGTTGACGCTTCACCTATTGCGCGTCACGGTGGAGGGGTGCGTACGCCGCTCCCGGCGCGCCCGTACGGCGGGATGCGGCGGGATGTGAAAACCTGCGGCCACATGCGCGCTAAATGCCCCTTATGCCCATATCGTCGCCTCCGTAGGAGGTATCACCATGCCCCAGCCCAGCGACTGGACCGTCCGCCTCGCCGTCGTCTACTACTCCTCGACCGGCACGGTCACCGGACTGGCCAAGGCCATCGCGGACGCCGCCGAGAAGGCCGGCGCCGAAGTGCGGCTGCGCAAGGCCGCCGAACTCGCGCCGCAGGCCGCCATCGAGTCGAATCCCGCCTGGGCCGAGAACGTCCGCGCGACCGCGGACGTCGCCGAGGCCTCCCCCGACGACATGATCTGGGCGGACGCCGTGATCTTCGGCTCTCCCACCCGGTACGGCAACATCGCCTCGCAGCTCAAGCAGTTCATCGACACGCTCGGCGGCCTCTGGCAGCAGGGCAAGCTGGCCGACAAGGTCTACAGCGGCTTCACCGCCTCGGCGACCAAGCACGGCGGCCAGGAATCCACCCTGCTCGCGCTCTACAACACGATCCACCACTTCGGCGGCATCCTCGTCGCCCCCGGATACACCGACCCCGCCAAGTTCTCCGACGGCAACCCGTACGGCACCTCGCACGTCGGCGGCCCCGAAACCCCCCTCGACGACGACGCCCGCACCGCCGCCGGCATCCAGGCGCGGCGTGTCGTGAAGTTCACCCGCGCCTTGAAGGCGGGGCTTTCCGTGGACGGCTGAGGGGTACGCGGCCACCATGGCACTCCATGAGGGCACACACGCCGGGGACGACAAGCGGGGCCTGTCGGTCAACCCCTTCTACGGCGAGGCCGACCCGGTCACGGGAATGACCACGGCCCCGCCCCGGCACGCCCTGCCGGACGGTCCCACCGCCCCGCACGCGGCCTACCAGCTCGTCCGCGACGAACTGATGCTGGACGGCAACTCCCGGCTGAACCTGGCGACCTTCGTCACCACGTGGATGGAGCCGCAGGCCGATGTGCTGATGGCGGAGTGCCGCGACAAGAACATGATCGACAAGGACGAGTACCCGCGCACCGCCGAACTGGAGCAGCGGTGCGTGGCCATGCTCGCCGACCTGTGGCACGCCCCCGACCCGACCGCCGCCGTCGGCTGCTCGACGACCGGTTCCAGCGAGGCGTGCATGCTCGCCGGGCTGGCCCTCAAACGCCGCTGGTCCCGGGCGAACGCCGACCGCTACCCGGCGTCCGCCCGGCCCAACCTGGTCATGGGCGCGAACGTGCAGGTCTGCTGGGAGAAGTTCTGCGCGTTCTGGGAGGTCGAGGCGCGGCAGGTGCCCATGCGGGGCGACCGCTTCCACCTGGACGGGGAGTCCGCCGCCGCGCTGTGCGACGAGAACACCATCGGCGTCGTGGCCGTCCTCGGCTCGACCTTCGACGGTTCGTACGAGCCGGTGGCGGAGATCTGCGCCGCCCTGGACGATCTCCAGGAACGCACCGGCCTGGACATCCCCGTCCACGTGGACGGGGCGTCCGGCGCCATGATCGCGCCATTCCTCGACCGCGACCTGGTGTGGGACTTCCGGCTGCCGCGCGTGGCCTCCGTCAACACCTCGGGCCACAAGTACGGGCTCGTCTACCCCGGCGTGGGCTGGGCCCTGTGGCGCGACAAGCAGGCGCTGCCGGAGGAACTGGTCTTCCACGTCGACTACCTGGGCGGCGACATGCCGACCTTCGCCCTCAACTTCTCGCGGCCCGGCGCCCAGGTCGCCGCGCAGTACTACACGTTCCTCCGGCTGGGCCGCGAGGGCTACCGCGCCGTACAGCAGACCACCCGCGACGTGGCCCGGTCCCTCGCCGACCGCATCGGCGCGCTGGGCGACTTCCGCCTGCTGACCTACGGCGACGAGCTGCCCGTCTTCGCCTTCACCACAGCCGACGGCGTGACGGACTTCGACGTCTTCGACGTCTCCCGCCGGATGCGGGAACGGGGCTGGCTCCTCCCTGCGTACACCTTCCCGCCCGACCGCGACGACCTCTCCGTCCTGCGCATCGTCTGCCGAAACGGTTTCTCGCACGATCTGAGCGATCTGTTCATGGGCGATCTGGAGCGCCTGCTGCCGGAACTCCGGGCACAGGGCGGGCCTTTGGGGAGCCGGGCGGGGGAGGATACGTCGTTCCATCACTGAGGGCGGCGGGGTGCGCGCCCGGCCCGTCACTCGGGCGGGTGACGCATGGCCGTCTGCGGGACGGACGGCCACCAGCACGTACACGATCCGATCATGGGAAAGACACCGGCCGCCGAAGACGCGAACGAGCTGGACAAGCCGGGTGCGCGACCCGTCACTCCGGAGAACTGGATGCACCCGCCTGCGGACGGCTGGACCTTCGACCAGGTGAAGGAGTCGGTCCTGCCGTTCGCCTGGGAATTCCTGGACGGGAAGATCAGGGTGCGCGAAGTCACCAGTTGGTGGCACGACCAGGTCCGGGACGAGCTGGCCTTCCGGCTCCGGCGCGCCCGGCCCGATCACTTCAACGTCAACATCGAGCGGTGCACCCTGCTCGACGAACGCAATGTCCCCAAGCCCGATGTCGTCGTCTTCGACAAGCGCGGCCTCGACCTCCGCGCCCTCGGCTGCACCCCCGCCGAGAACACCGTGCTGGCCTTCGAGGTCGTCTCTCCTCTCTCACGGTCCGAGGACCGCCACGCCAAGCACGGGCTGTACGCCGCAGCCGGCATTCCCTCCTACTGGCGCGTCGAACGCGGCGAGGACGACCTGCCGGTGGTGCACGAGTTCTGGCTGCACCACGAGACGGGTGTCTACGCCCTGAGCCCCGAGCGTGCCACGCATGTCGGCAAGCTGGTGACGAGCGTCCCGTTCCCCGTCTCCGTCGACCTGCGGTCCCTCATCGACGGGTAGCCGTCAGCCGTCAGCTACTCCGGAGACCGGCTCCCGGAGCCGTACTCCGGGTCAGGCTCCCCCGTCGCGTACGGATTCTCCTGACCCTCCGCGAGGACGCCCACGAACGGCTCGCCCTCGCCCGCGAAGACGTACGCCCCGCCCTCGATCCGCTCGATCAGGCCCCGCGTCCACTCGGCGCCGCTGTCCGCCGAGTTCACCCACATGTTCATGATCTCGCCGATGTGGCCGAGCTGCTCCGGGCCGTCCGCCGGTGTGTAGTACTCGGTGACCGACAGCCGCCACTCCTCCAGGCCCCGCACCCGCTCCTTCAGCAGTGCCACGGCCTCCTCGCGGGGCAGGTCGACGATGAAGCCGATCGCCGCGCTCAGCTCGTCGACCTTGCGGTCGTACTGCGACAGGGACCCGCGCAGCAGCTTGAAGAACTCCTCCGCGCCCGCCTCGGTCAGCTCGTACTCCGTACGCGGCGGGCCCCCGGCCGTGCTGGGTGCGATGTCGTGCGCGAGCATCAGCCCCTGCTTCGCCATCTGCTTGAGGGCGTGGTAGATCGACCCCGGTTTGGCGTTGGACCACTCGTGGGCGCCCCAGTATTCAAGGTCGTTGCGCACCTGGTAACCGTGCGCCCGCCCGTGCTGGCGCACGGCCCCCAGAACCAACAGCCGGATCGCCGACATCGTCTCCTCGCATCCTTCGCGCTCGCGCTGCGGCCAGCCTAGACGGCCTCTCTAATCAAGTTTGATTACCCACTCCGCACACCCTACTCTCGCGGGCATGGCCGAGACCGTGATTCCGATCCTCCCGTGCCCCTCCATCGACGAGATCCTCGACTTCTACCGGGCCCTCGGGTTCGAGGTGACCTCGCACCAGAAGAACCCCAACCCGTACTGCGGCGTCCGCCTGCGCGGCATCGAGCTGCAGTTCTTCGGGATGAAGTCGTACGACCCGTCCTCCTCGTACAGCACCTGCTACGTCCTGACCGACGACGTGGACGAACTCCACGCGTCCTTCCGCGCAGGCCTTAAAGCCGCGCTCGGCAAGGTACCGACCCGCGGGCTGCCGCGGATCGGAGCGCTGAAGGACATGTCGTACGGCGTGCGGCAGTTCCTGATGACCGACCCCGGCGGAAACTGCATACGGATCGGCCGGCCCATCGCGGACAGCTTCGAGTACACGGCCGTCCCCAAGGAGCGCTACGCGCGCGCCCTGCACCAGGCGACGCTGATCGGGGAGTCCAAGGGCGACCACGCCGTGGCAGCCCGCATCATCGACCGGGCCCTGGACGGCGGTACGGCCGGTACGGGGGACGGCGGTACGGCCGGTACGGGAGCCGACGCCGGGCCGTCCCCGCTCCAGCTCGTACTGCTCCTCGTGCTGCGCGCCGACATGGCTGCGCAGTTGGACGGCTTGCGTGCAGCCGCACCCTGGCTCGACCGCGCGGACGCGGTCGAACTCGGCGACGCGGACCGGCAGGCGGCGCGCGACGCGCTGCGCCGGGCGGCGGACCTGCGCGCAGGCGAGGACTGAACGGGCCGCGGCCCGCCTCAGCCCTGCGCCGCCTGCTCCTCGTCGACCAGGGTGAAGGCGGTCTTGCCGTCCAGGGACTCACGGATGACGTCCGCGTGCCCGGCGTGCCGGGCGACCTCCTCGATCAGGTGCAGCACGAGCCAGCGCATCGACTGCTCCGCCTTCGGCGGGAACCAGGGCGCCTCGGGCAGCGGGAAGGTCGCGTTCAGGTCCGGCAGCGACCGGATGAACTCCTCGGTCCTGCGGGCCACCTCGTCCCAGAAGGCGAGGATTGACGCGACGGTCTCCGCGCCCTCCAGCTGGAAACCCAGGTGCCAGTTGTCCATGCCGCGTTCGATGGAGTGCGGCTTCTGCTGGGCGGTCTCCACCCAGCCCTGCTCGACCTCCGCGACGTGCTTGATCAGGCCGGACAGGGACAGCTCGCTGGCGGACGGCTTCTGCGCGGCCTGTTCGTCGGTGAGACCGAGGACGGACCGGCGCAGGCCGCCGCGCTGCGCCTCCAGGAAGGCCAGGAGGGCGCCGCGCTCGTCACCGTGGGCTTCGGCCGGAACGTGAGTGGGCATGAGGTCCGCCTTTCGCGAGGGCCGCGGCGCTGCTGCCGCGGCCCGACAAGAAGAACACTACGAACCCTTGAGGACAGGTACTGTCCTCATCCGTCCTCGACTCCGACACCGTCCTCGACTCCGAAGTCACCGTCCGGGACTCCGAAACTGCCGTCCGCGGTCCGGAGGTTCAGAACGGGAACCGCGACCGGCCGTGCTGAATGGAGATCCACTTGGTGGTGGTGAAGGACTCCACCATCGCGTCGCCGTTCAACCGCCCCAGCCCGGACGCCTTCTCCCCGCCGAAGGGCACGATCGGCTCGTCGTGCACCGTGCCGTCATTGATGTGGATCATGCCGGTCTCGACCTGCTTGGCGAAGCGCACGCCCCGCTCGATGTCGGCGGTGTGCACCGCGCCGCTGAGCCCGTACGGCGAGGCGTTGGTGATCCGTACGGCCTCCTCGTCACCGTCGAACGGGACCAGCGACACGACCGGCCCGAAGATCTCCTGCTGGAGGGCGACGGAGCCCTCCGGCAGCCCGGCCAGGACGGTCGGTTCGACCAGGGTGCCCCGCGCCGTGCCGTGCACGAGCGCGGTGCCGCCCTCGGCGACGGCCCGGTCCACCACCGCGGCGACGGCTTCCGCCTGCCCCTCGTTGATCAGCGGGCCGATGTGGGTGGCCGGGTCGCTCGGGTCGCCGACCTTCAGGCTCTTGACCTTGGCGACGAACTTCTCGGTGAACGCCTGCTCCACCGACCGGTCGACCAGCACCCGGTTGGCCGCCATGCAGACCTGCCCCTGGTGCACGAAGCGGCTGAAGACGGCGGCGTCCACCGCGTAGTCGATGTCGGCGTCGTCCAGGACGACCAGCGCGCTGTTGCCGCCCAGTTCCAGGATCGTGCGCTTGAAGTGGGAGGCGGCGACGGTCGCGACGTGCCGGCCGACCTTCTCCGAGCCGGTGAAGGAGATGACCTTCGGCACCGGGTGTTCGATGAGCGCGTCACCGATTTCCGCGATGTCGGTCACCACCACGTTCAGCAGGCCCGCCGGCAGCCCGGCCTCCTCGAAGACCTTCGCGACCAGGCCGCCGCCGCAGACCGGAGTGTTCTGGTGGGGCTTGAGCACCACGGCGTTGCCGAGTGCGAGCGCGGGCGCGACCGACTTGACCGACAGCAGGAAAGGGAAATTGAAAGGGCTGATGACGCCCACGACACCGACCGGGAGCCGGTAGAGCCGGTTCTCCTTGCCGTCCACCGGGGACGGCAGGATGCGGCCCTCGGCCCGCAGCGCCAACTGGAGCGCCTCACGCAGGAATTCCCGTACGAGGTGGAGTTCGAAGGCCACCTTGGCGTGGGTGCCGCCGACCTCCGCGGTGATCGCGGCGCCGAGCTCCTGCTCACGGTCGTCGATGATCCGCAGCGCGCGCTCGAAGACCAGCCGGCGGGTGTACGGGTTGGTGGCCCCCCACTCCCCCTGTGCACGTTCGGCGGCACGGTAGGCCTGGTCGATCTCGTCGACCGTGGCCACAGTTATGGACGCCAGCTTCTCCCCGTCGTAGGGATTGAAATCGACGATGTCCCACGAGCCGCTTCCGGCCCGCCATTCGCCGTCGATGTACTGGTACGCCAACTCGTCGAAGAAGGACATGCGAAATCCCAATCTGGAGGACAGGGCGCCGGTCGGAGCGCCCTAGCCGGGGGGTGCTGACTCCTGATTGGAACTCATGCTACCTACGGGTTAAGTCAGTTGGAGTAGACCACGTATCAAGTCTCTGGTCTCGGCCGGATTCGGACCGTCCTCCTGGAGGCGGTCCATCACCCGCGCGTACTGCGCGACCTCGTCCCTCTTGTCGAGATAGAGCGCGCTGGTCAGCTGCTCCAGATACACGACGTCGGGCAGACCGGGCTCGGGGAAGCCGAGCGTGGTGAAGGCACCGCTCTCCCCCGCGTGCCCGCCGAAGCTGAACGGCATCACCTGCAGCCGCACGTTCGGCCGCTCGGAGAGTTCGATCAGGTGCCGCAACTGCCCGCGCATCACCTCCCGGTCGCCGTACGGGCGGCGCAGCGCCGCCTCGTCGAGCACGCAGTGGAACTCCGGCGGGCGCTCTGCCAGCAACAACTTCTGCCGCTCCAGGCGCAGCGCGACCCTGCGGTCGACCTCCGCCGCACTCGCCCCCGGCATACCCCGGTGGACGACGGCGTGCGCGTACTCCTGCGTTTGCAGAAGACCGTGCACGAACTGCACCTCGTAGGCGCGGATGAGAGAAGCGGCTCCTTCCAGCCCCACATATGTCTGAAACCAGCCGGGCAGCACGTCGCCGTAACTGTGCCACCACCCGGCGACATTGGCCTCACGGGCCAGCACCAGCAGCGACTCGCGCTCCTGCGGATCGTTCACGCCGTACAGCGTGAGCAGGTCCTCCACGTCCCGTGCCTTGAAACTCACCCGGCCCAGTTCCATCCGGCTGATCTTCGACTCGGACGCGCGGATGGAGTAGCCGGCCGCCTCGCGGGTGATCCCGCGCGATTCGCGCAGCCTGCGGAGCTGTGCCCCCAGCAGGATGCGCCGCACCACGGACCCGCTCGATTCACTTGCGGACACCTCTCAGACCCTCCCATGGCCCACCCCGTCCAACAGTGGCCCGCAGTCTGCCACGTCCGGGCTTCGTTGAGTGCTCATCCGGTTACGGATGCGTGAGGTCCGCGGGGCCGCTCCACAAGAACACGTAGGAAGAAATACGCGCGAAGTGGCACTCCCGCTCCCAAACCGGTCGCGTGCACGTGCATCTGCCCTTGCATCTGGCGTACGCATTGGGAACCATGGGGAGCGCACACATGCACGCTCGTGAAAGATCCGCCAGGCCGCCGGCTCCGTCTGCCCCGGCCAGGGTCAGACGTCCGCGAATGCCAGGAGTGCCTCGCATGGGTACCAAGGTTTTGACCATGCTCCAGCCGTTATGGCAGGGCTTTCCTCCCGTCGACCCGCTGGCCGTCTCCGGATCCGTCTCCTACTCGCTGGCACCCCGGTACGAATCCGTGCGCGGCGCACGGCAGTTCACCCGGGAGACACTCTGCCGGTGGGAGCTGGAGGAGATCTTCGACGGCGTCGCCCTGGTCGTCTCCGAACTGGTCACCAACGCACTGCGGCACGCCGTGCCCGCCGGTGACTCCGGCGCTTGCGAGCGCCCTCACGACGGGGGCGCACTCCCCGCCCGCCTGCACCTGATGCGGTGGTCGTCCCGCCTGGTGTGCGCGGTACGCGACTCCAGCGACGCGTCACCGGAAGCCGAAGAGGCCGACGGCAGCGCGGAGTCCGGTCGCGGCCTCTACCTGGTCGACTCCTTCAGCGACGGCTGGGGCTGGCACCCGCTGGCCGGTACGCCGCACGGAAAGATCGTGTGGGCGCAGTTCCGGCTGCCCTGAGCGGTGGATGCTCCGGGGCCTCGGGGGCACGGGGCCCGGGGGCCCCGGGGCATCCGCCGGCCTGCCCGGACGGCCTGTGGACCGTCCGGGCAGGCGCGCGGGCACGGGCAGGGGCGGCATACGTCCGACGCCGTCCATCACTCCGTACCCGGCGCACTACCGGTGCGTACCGCCAGGCGCGTGAAAGCGATCAATCCCGCACCAGGTGGTCGAACTCGCCGTCCTTGACCCCCAGGAGCATCGCCTCGACCTCGGCCGGGGTGTAGACGAGCGCCGGCCCGTCCGGGAAGCGGGAGTTGCGTACGGCGATGTCCCCGCCCGGCAGCCGGGCGAACTCCACGCACGAACCCTGCGAATTGCTGTGCCTGCTCTTCTGCCAGGCCACACCGTGGAGATCCGTTGCGGCCATGCCGTTGTATGCGTCGGGCACAGGTGTCTCCCGGTGGATGCGGTGGTCAGCGGTGACAGGTCGTGGCGCGCTGAACGGTCGGTGATGGGCTGTCAGCAGCAGTGCGCACAGCGGAAACCGGTGTCAACTGCAACTGGTTGGGATCATAGCTGCGTTCATATGCGGATGCATGGTCGGATGCACGTGCACGACAGGCCGTGGCAACCCGGTCACAGCTCGTCGATCACCATGCTCACGGGACGTACCAGCGGACGCCAGAGTTCCCCGCAACAAGAGAACCGGCCTTCCGCAACACCTCTCGGTGCCACGGAGGGCCGGTCGGCCGCCCCATCACTTCGACGAGTACGGCAGCAACGCCATCTCCCTGGCGTTCTTGATCGCCCGAGCCAGCTGCCGCTGTTGCTGCGCGCTCACCCGGGTCACCCGGCGGCTGCGGATCTTGCCGCGGTCGGAGATGAACTTCCGCAGCAGGTCGGTGTTCTTGTAGTCGATGTACGTGATGCCCGCGGCGTCCAGCGGATTGGGACGGGGAGCGGTCTTCTTGCGGGGGTCGTGACGGCGCGGCATGGGGGCTCCTGAGGGGGTGCGGGGCACGGAGTACGGGGCCGACGGCGGCCCGGTGCTGTGAGCGCAGGGGTGCTGGGGCGCGGGGCGAGGGTGCGGGACCCGGAGGGCGACGGCGAGTACGGTCGGCGACCGCCTACGAAACGGGGTCGAGAAGCTCGTCGAAGGCGGGAGCCAGCCGCTTCCACGCCCCCGGCCCGCCCGCGTACTCCTCGTCCGTCAGCAGGCAGGACTCCAGCAGCGACGTCAGGCCGTCGCGGTCCAGCCCCGGCGAGGTGAAGACGAGGTGCTGTGCGCGGTCGCCGTGCTCGGGGTGCCAGTCCAGGGCGGCCGCGGCACGGCGTACCGGCGGCACCAGTTCCCAGGCGGCGTCCGGCAGCCCGGCCAGCCACGGCCCGGCGTTCTCGACGCACAGGGCGCCGCCCGCCGCGTCCCAGGAGAGCAGCGTGTCCGGCCGGTCCGCCAGCCAGAAGCGGCCGCGGCTGCGGGCCGCCGCACAGGTCAGGTCCTCCAGCGCCGCGTACAGCCGGGCCGGGTGGAAGGGCCGGGTGCGGTGCCAGACGAGCGTTCCGACACCGTCCGCGTCGGCCTCCTGCGGGAGCAGTGCGCACGCCGGATGCTGCCGGGCCGCCGCCGCCTCCACGTCGAACCCGGCGAGGGCCGCCGCGGCCAGCTCCCCCGGCGAGTCGGCGTCCACCAACTGTGCCGTCGGATGCAGTTGGGCGAGCAGCGCCTGATCGGCCGCGTCGCCCTCCTCCTCGCCACCCGGCACGACGGCGAGCACCGGCGGGTACTCCAGCTGCCGGGCCCAGGTGTCCGCGACGGTCCGCTGGTCGGAGGCCGCCGCGGCGAGCCCCGTCTCGGCCAGGTCCTCGCCGCAGCCCAGGTACGGCAGCAGCAGCGCCGGGTCGACGGCGGTGATCACACCGGTCAGCGTGAGCGCCTCACCGCCGCAGGACGTGACGACCTCGGCCATGGCCTTGGGTTCCACGGAGTCCCACAGTTCGACGACGGCGAGCCGGCAGGTCCGGCCGGCGGCGAGCCGTTCCAGCTCGGGGACCAGGTCCTCGCGCAGGGCGCAGCAGGCGCAGTCGTTGACCAGTGGCGCCTCGCCGGTGCCGAGCACGCCCCCGGCGTCCCGCACGGTCCGGCGAACCGTTCCTTCCGCGGCCGAGGCGAGGTCGTGGTGGAGCGCGACGCTGCCGTGCACGGCGCGCAGCAGCCGCTCGACGGCGGTCCGGCGGGCGTCCGAGTGCAGCCCGCCGACGATCACCACGGGCAGCCGGTCCCCGAAACCGCCGCCGGGGCCTTGGGCCGCGTCCTTCGGCGGGCCGCCCATCAGCGGGCCCCGCGCTTGCCGAACCGGCGCTCGAACCGCTCGACGCGGCCCGCGGTGTCCAGCACGCGCGCCGTCCCCGTGTAGAAGGGGTGGCTCGCCGAGGAGATCTCGACGTCGATGACCGGGTACGTGTTGCCGTCCTCCCACTCGACCGTCTTGTCGCCGGTGGCGGTCGACCGGGTCAGGAAGGCGAAGCCGGCGGCCCGGTCGCGGAAGACGACGGGCCCGTACGCGGGGTGGATTCCAGGCTTCATGGCGCTGCTCAGCGCTCCTCTCGGAAGTCGACGTGGCGGCGGGCGACCGGGTCGTACTTCTTCAGCACCAGCCGGTCGGGGTCGTTACGGCGGTTCTTGCGGGTGACGTAGGTGTAACCGGTGCCGGCGGTGGACCGGAGCTTGATGACGGGTCGTAGTTCGTTGCGGGCCATAGGAGCTACTATACAGAAATGGTTTCCATTTTCATTAGGAGGTTCTGACCTTGTCCGCCCACTGCCAGCTCACCGGCCGCAGGCCCGGCTTCGGCAAATCCGTCTCGCACTCCCACCGCCGCACGTCCCGGCGCTTCGACCCCAACATCCAGCGCAAGCGCTACTGGCTGGCGAGCGAGGGCCGGCATGTCCGGCTGACGCTGAGCGCCAAGGGGATCAAGACCGTGGACACGATCGGGATCGAGGCGGCCGTCGCCCGCATCCGCGCACGAGGGGACAAGGTCTGATGGCGAAGCAGAGCAAGATCGCGAAGAACGAGAAGCGCCGCGCGACGGTGGCGCGCTACGCCGCCCGGCGGGCCCTGCTGAAGACCGTCATCCGCAGTCCGCACACCCCCGAGGAGGAGCGGCTGGCCGCCCGGCGCGAACTGTCCCGCCAGCCGCGCGACGCGAGCGCCACACGCGTACGCAACCGCGACAGCGTCGACGGCCGCCCGCGCGGCTACTTCCGCGCCTTCGGCCTCTCCCGCGTCAGCCTGCGCGAACAGGCACACGCGGGCTTCCTGCCGGGCGTGCGGAAGTCGAGCTGGTAGGCCGTACGCGCATCCGGGCACCCACGGGGCCGCGCCGGGGCCGGGGACCCGGCGCGGGCCCGTGGCCTGGCGCCCCCTACGGGCCCGCGCGCCTCAGAACTCCCCGGTGTCGATCTCGAAGTCGAACGGGGCGGGAAGGGCGATCGTCTTGGAGAGGGCGACCGCCGTCTCGCGGGTGTACACGGGCCCCACGGGCTCGGAGTAGAGGGTCACCTGCTGTGCTTCCCTGTCCACCAGCAGGTAGAAAGGAATGCCGGCGCGAGCGTAACCGCGCAGCTTGGGGCCACGGTCGTTCTGCGCGGTGGACTGCGAGGTGACCTCGCCGACCAGCATCACCGGCGACGGATCGTGGTACTCCAGCGCGTCGCCGAAGCTCCCCTTCGGGGCGATCACCAGGTCGGGGACGACCTTTCCGGTGAGTGAGGCCCCCGGCACGTTCAGACCGAGCCCGGTACGCGTACGCAGTTTCGCGTCCTTACGGCGCCCGGAAACCTGGTCGGCGACCTCCGCCACGATTTCCTCGTGCTCGCCATTGGCGGGTGGTACCACGTGGATTTCCCCCTCGATCAGTTCCACGCGCCACCCCTCGGGGGCTGCCGCGCTCAACGCTTCGAAGGCATCCGCGACCGAGGCGACTGTGTCTGCGTCACCGGTCGCACACGAACTGCGCTCTGGGGCTGCCAATGCCACGGGACCTCCTTCGTGCGGAGCGACACTGCCAGCGTAAGTGACATCACGCAGGCGTTCAGGTGATCTCTCATCCGATCGGGCACCAGACCGGATGCTCTCCTCCGGTCAGCTGTCCCCGCCCTCGTCGATCAGGCGGCGGACCTCGCGGTCGATGAGGCCGAGGCGGGCCTCGGCGACCAGTGGGACGGCGCGGCGCTGGCGGCGGGCCTCGGCGGGGTCGATGTCCACCGTGACCAGCGCGGGCTCCCACTTCGGTGCCTGCGCCACCACCGTGCCGCGCGGGTCCACCACACGGGAGCCGCCCCAGAAGGCGGCGCCGTGCTCGCTGCCGACCCGGTTGACGAAGACGATCCAGCACTGGAGCATCCGCGCCGTGTAGGAGAGCAGGGTGTCCCAGTACAGGCCGGTGTCCATGGCCTCCGGGTCGAGGCTGGCCGCGCTGTTGGTGGGGACGAACAGCACCTCGGCGCCGTCCTGCACGGCGATCCAGGGCAGCACCGGCTGCCAGGCGTCGTTGCAGACCAGCGTCGCTCCCCGGCCGCCGCTGGGGGACTTCGTCAGGTCGTACGCGCGCAGCGACTGGCCGGGGCTGACGTGCTTGCGCTCCTCCCAGGACAGGTAGTTGGGGAGGTAGAGCTTGCGGTGCGCGTGCAGCAGCGCGCCGCCGGCGTAGTAGGCGGCCGTGTTGTAGGCGCGCAGGACCGTGTGCTCGTGAAAGCCCACGAGGACGTCGGGGCCGAGGACGCTCAGGTCGCGCAGCCGCGGGTCCTGGGCCTCGATCGAGGAGTCCAGGGGCAGGGCGCCCAGGTGGTAGCCGTGCAGGCTCAGCTCGGGGAAGACGACGAGGTCGGCGCCCTGCTCCGCCGACTTCTCGACCTCCTCCCGCGCGGTGGCGAGGTTCGCGTCGACCTCGCCCAGCGCGCAGTCCGTCTGTGCCAGCGCCACCCGCATTCCCGCACCTCGCTCCGTCGGCGGCCACGCCTGCCGTGCCGCCGCACCGCGCGGCGCGGTGGGTGCTATACCCGCCTTGCGTACGTTATGCGGCGTTATAGGCAGTACATAGCCATGCTGACAGAGGATGCGGGACCGGGCCTGTTCGCGGGCCCGGTCCCGGAGGCGGAGGCGGTCAGGGGCGGAGGAACTCCTCCATCGTGGTGGCCAGCGCCACCGGCGTCTCGTGCATCGGATAGTGGCCCGATCCCTCGATCGTGACGATCTCGGCCTGCGGGTACCACCGCTGCCAGGTCTCCCGCATCAGGTCGGCGGTCAACGCGAGGTCGTGGGCGCCGACGACCACCCGTACGGGGACGGGGAACCGCTTGGCCGCGTCCGCGACCGCCTCCGAGAGGTCGAGCTGCTGCCAGCTGGCGAGATAGGCCGCGTGGGCCTCCTCGCGGGAGATGTCGAGGGAGTGGCGCACCATGCGGTCCAGCCAGACGCGGCTCGCGCGGTGCCCCGTCACCAGGTCGATGATGGCGCGGCGCTTGTCCGGGTCCGTCGAGGCGCCGTAGAACAGCTCGTGCGTCGCGTCGTCCATCGGATACGCGGAGGCGGGCACCGGCGCGAGGCCGAGCAGCCGGTTCACCCGATGGGGCGCGCGGACCAGCACCTGCTGCATGGCCTTGCCGCCCATCGAATGGCCCACCAGGGAGAACCGGTCCCAGCCGAGCTGGTCGGCGAGGGCCAGCGCGTCGCCGGCGATCTCCGACAGGTCGTAGCGGCCCGGGACGTACTTGCGGTCGCCATAGCCGCGGCAGTCGAGGAAGGCGTACGTGAAGGTCTCCCGGTCGAGGAAGTCCAGGACGGAACCCCAACTGGCCGAGGTGCCGAACCAGTCGTGGAGGACGATCACCGGGTGCGGTCCTGAACCGATGGCGCGGTGCGCGATGGCCATACGGGCGACTCCCTTGTCTGCCGGGGCGGGGGTGCGGGTTGCGGGGCGCGGGGCGCCCGGGGGCGCGTGCGGGGTGCGTGACCTGGGTCGGCGCGCGCATTCTCCCCCTAGTCAGGTGGGCCGGGTAGGGGACATAACCGGCCAACGTCGGAGTTGACGTGCCGACTTGACGGCACGACTTGACGTGGCGCGTTGACGCTGCGGCGGTACGACGGTGCGGCGCCACGGCGGCACCGCGTTGCGGCGGTCGGGCAGGGACGGTGGAAGCGGCGGGGGCGGGGCGTTGTCAGTGGGGTGGTGTGCAATGGGGGAATGAACGGGGAGGTGCGGGTGGTCACGGCCTGAGGAGGGCCGGATGGGGCGCCTGTACGGGGCGCCTGTGCGGAGCGCCCGCATGGGGTGCCTCTACGGGGCGCTTGTGCGGGGCGGGGATGGGAAAGTGACCGTATGCGGTGGATTGTCGGGGGATCTGGGGACGGGGGTGTGTCGGCTTGTGCTGTGGATTCGGGCGGGCGGCCGGTGGGGGTGCCGGTTCGGGCGGGGAGCGTGGCGGAGGCCGTGCGCGCGTGTCCCGACGCGGAGCGGTGGGTGTGGCGGTCGACGGCGGAGACGTACCGGAAGCTGCTCGCGGCAGGCGTCCGCGTCGAGCGGTGCTATGACGTCGAGGCGGCCGAGGCGCTGCTGATCGGGCATGAGGAGGGCCAGTCGGGCCAGCCGCGCTCGCTGGCCGCGGCCTGGGCCCGCCTGCACCGGCTGCCGGTGCCCGACGACCCGCCGGTGCGGGGCGCGGAGACCCAGCCGTCGCTGTTCGAGCCGGGGCCGGTGCCGCTGCCTCCGGGGGTGGACGAGTTCACGGCGCTGCTGGCGGTGTACGCCGGGCAGTTGGAGCGTACGGAGCGGGCCGGGCATCCGGGGCGGATGCGGCTGCTGCTGGCCGCGGAGTCGGCCGGGATGCTCGTCGCCGCCGAGATGCGGCGGTCGGGGCTGCCGTGGCGGGCGGACGTGCACCGGGAGCTGCTGGACGAGCTGCTCGGCGAGCGTTATCCGGGCGGCCTGGAGCCGCGCCGGATGGCGGAGCTGGCCGAGGAGGTCTCGCGGGCGTTCGGGGAGGGCGTACGGGTGCGCCCGGATCTGCCGGGCGAGATCGTCAAGGCGTTCGCCGGGGCCGGCATCGCGTTGCGGTCGACCCGTAAGTGGGAGTTGCAGGAGGTGCGGCATCCGGCGGTCGCGCCGCTGCTGGAGTACAAGAGCCTGTACCGGCTGCACACGGCGCACGGCTGGGCGTGGTTGCAGCAGTGGGTGCACGGGGGCCGTTTCCGCCCGGAGTACCTGCCCGGGGGCACGGTCTCGGGCCGCTGGACGACCAACGGCGGCGGAGCGCTCCAGATTCCCAAGGTCGTGCGCCGGGCCGTGGTGGCCGATCCCGGCTGGCGGCTGGTGGTCGCGGACGCCGAGCAGATGGAGCCGCGGGTGCTGGCGGCGGTTTCCCGGGACCGGGGGCTGATGGAGGTGGCGGGCAGTGGCCGCGATCTGTACGCCGACCTGGCGGCGCGCGCTTTCGGGGGCGACCGGGCGCAGGCGAAGCTGGGGCTGCTCGGCGCCATTTACGGCCAGACGTCCGGGGACGCCCTCAAGCACATGGCGGATCTGCGGCGGCGGTACCCGGACGCGGTGGAGTACGTGGACGTGGCCGCCCGCGCCGGCGAGGAGGGGCGTCTCGTACGGACGTGGCTGGGGCGCACCTGCCCGCCCGCCTCCGTGGCGCCGCCCGACGAGGCGGGTCTGCCGCAGGAGGAGGCACCGGCGTACGGCAGTACGGCGGGTGCCCGTGCCCGCGGACGGTTCACCCGGAACTTCGTGGTGCAGGGCAGTGCCGCCGACTGGGCGCTGCTGATGCTGGCCGCGTTGCGCCGTTCGCTGGCGCCGCTCCGGGCGGAGCTGGTCTTCTTCCAGCACGACGAGGTGATCGTGCACGCGCCCGCGGAGGAGGCGGCGACGGTGGCCGGGGCCGTCGCGGAGGCCGCCGAGCTGGCGGGGCGTGTCGCGTTCGGTGAGACGCCGGTCCGGTTCCCGTTCAGTACGGCGGTGGTGGAGTGCTACGCCGACGCGAAGTGACGGGGGGGAGGCAGAGAGGCAGAGAGGCAGTGGGAGGGGTGAGGCAGTGGGGCAGTGGGGCAGTGAGGTGGTGAGGTGGTGAGGCTGCGGGGGTAGGCGGGGAGAGGGGGAAGAGAAGGGGTGGGGGAGGAAGGGAGAGGAGTGAGTGCCTGCCGTGCATGTACATCCTGAGCTCGCGCCCGTACTGGAGGAGTTGCCTCCGCTTCTCGACCCGTACGCCGACATCGAGGGCACCCGCGCCGGTCTGCACGCGCTGGCCCGCCACTTCCCGGCGGACCGCGACGGGGTGACCAGCGAGCGGTTCGCCGTGCCGCGTCCGGACGGTTCGCGGCTGGCCCTGGAGGTCTACCGGCCGGTGGACGCGCCCGGTCCGCTGCCCGGGGTGCTGCACTTCCACGGTGGCGGTTACACGTTCGGGCAGGCGCCGCCCGGTGAGGACCGTACGGCGATCGAGCTGGTCCGCGAGGTGCGGGCCGCGGTGGTCTCCGTGGAGTACCGCCTCGCTCCGGAGCACCCGTGCCCGGCGGCGGCCGAGGACTGCTTCCTCGCCCTGGAGTGGACGGCCGGCCGGGCCGCGGCGCTCGGTGTGGATGCCGCGCGCCTCGCGGTCAGCGGGCAGTCGGCCGGGGGCGGGCTCGCCGCCGCCGTCGCGCTGATGGCGCGTGACCGGGGCGGCCCGGCCCTCGTCCACCAGGCGTTGATCGTGCCCGACCTGGACGACGCGGCCGGTACGGGCCCGACGCCCGCGGACAGTGACCCGCGGCTGCCCGACGGCGCGTTCATCCAGCAGGGCTGGCGGCACTACACGCCCGAGGGCGCCGCCGCGTACCCGT
The DNA here is from genome assembly GCF_001905005.1 of Streptomyces sp. CB02923. Lineage (GTDB taxonomy): Bacteria > Actinomycetota > Actinomycetes > Streptomycetales > Streptomycetaceae > Streptomyces. The sequence continues at coordinate 109,851 of NZ_LWKZ01000004.1, forward strand.
ACGCGGCGGCGGCCCGCGCCACCGATCTGCGCGGCCTGCCCGCCGCCTGCGTCGTCGTCTGCGGACTCGACCCGCTCCGGGACGCCGGGCTCGCCCACGCCCGTCGGCTGATGGACGCCGAGGTGCAGGTCGCGCTGCACTACGTGGCAGGGGCCTGGCACGGTTTCGAGATGTTCGCACCGGATTCCCGGCTCGCGCGGGAGACGACCGCCCACTGGACCGGCCTGCTGCGTGCCGCGCTGCACGGGGAGGAGGAGTACGTCATGGCCGCGCCGGTGCCCTGACGGCCGCCGCCGTCGCGGCACTCAGCCGGATGCCGCTGCCGTCGCGGCCAGGTGTGTCGTCCCGGGACGTTGGTGACGTCCCGGGACGTCGGTGACAGCCGACGCGCCGTACGCGGTGGCCGGGGCGCCCGTCGGGCACGCTTCGTCCGGAGCGGCGACCCCGGCGTGACCACGCCATAGACTCGACGGGCAGCCGAGAACGTACGGAAAGGGATCAGCGTTGGCCGACACCGGAGGGACTCCAGACGCCTCGGCACCGGCACCGGCCACGGACGCGGAAGCGGCCACGGACGCGGACGCGGAACGGCCGGCGAAGCCCGCGGAGTCCGCAGCGCCCGTGAAGAACGCCAAGAGCGGCGGGTCACCGGCCACGGCGCCCGAGGGCAAACTGGGCCCCAAGGACCGGCGCAAGCGGATCGCGGACCGGGTGCTGGCCGAGGGGCAGGTCAGCATCGAGGACCTGGTGCAGGAGCTGGGCGTCAGCCAGATGACGGTCCACCGTGATCTGGACTCCCTGGAGCACCAGGGCTGGCTGCGCAAGGTGCGCGGCGGGGCGACCGCCGCGCCCAACGCGCTGTTCGAGTCCAACGCGCGCTGGCGCGGCAACGAGCAGGTGGCGGCGAAGGAGGCGATCTGCGCGGCGGCGCTGGCCATCGCCGAGCCCGGCCAGGCCGTGATCATCGACGACTCCAGTACGGCGCTGCCGCTGGCCCGCTCGCTCGCCTCGCGCGGCGCGTACACGGTCATCACCAACTCGCTCCAGGTCATCAACGAGCTGGCCGAGGAGCCCGACATCCGGGTGATCGCGCTGGGCGGCGAGTACCACGCCGCCTTCAACGCCTTCCTCGGCATGTCCACGGCCGACATCGCCCGCAGTTTCCGCGCCGATGTCGCGTTCCTGTCCACCTCCGCCGTCGACAACGGCCACTGCTACCACCAGGCGCAGGAGAACGTCCTGGTCAAGCGGGCTCTGATGGCTGCGGCGCGGCACAAGGTGCTGCTGGTGGACCACTCCAAGTTCGGCCGCCAGGCGCTGTACGAGCTGGCGCCGCTGGCCGATTTCGACCTCGTCATCTCCGACGAGCAGCTTCCACAGGAGGAGCGGGACGCGCTCCAAGCCCTGGGAGTACGGTACGAGTTGGCTACGGAGGGGACGCATCGGTCATGAGTGACGGGCGGGAACGGGACGGGGAGCGGGAGCAGGGCCGGAGCCGGGAGCGGGACCGGGACCGGAGCCGGGACCGGAGCCGGGCAAGTGGCGGCTTGGAGCGGGTGAATCCGCCCGAGCTGTCGCCGCCGACCGGCTTCAGCCACGCCGTGCGGGCCGCGCCCGGGACGATCGTGTTCCTGGCCGGGCAGACCGCGCTGGACGGGGCGGGCCGCATCGCCGGGGACGGCGTCGTCGAGCAGTTCGAACGGGCGCTGGCCAACCTCCTGACCGCGGCGGCGGCCGCCGGCGCGGGCCCCGGCGACCTGGCCAAACTGACCGTCTTCGCCGTGGACGTGGCCGACTACCGCAGCAACGCGGCGGCCATCGGCCGGGTGTGGAAACGGCTGGTCGGCGGCGACTACCCGGCGATGGCGGTGATCGGCGCTACGCGGCTGTGGGACGAGGCGGCGCTCGTGGAGATCGAGGGCTTCGCGGTGGTCCGATAGCCGCACACGGGCCCCAGGCCACCGGCCGGTCCCACGCCACCGGCCGCCCTCACACCGCCGTTCGGTCCCATGCCACCGTTCGGTCCCACACCACCGGCCGCCCTCACACCACCGTCGGCCCTACGCCACCGGCTGTTCGCGGTGCAGCGCCACCAGATCGGCCGCGTCCCGCTCGTCCAGTACGAGCCCGAAGTCCGTCTCCAGTACGGCCGGGATCTCCTCGGCCGGAATCCGGCGCACCTCGCGGGACCAGTCGGGGCGGGTCAGCGTCAGCTCCGTACCGATCAGGGTGCGCCGCAGGTCCGGGGCGGGCTGCTGGACCACCATCCGGCCGGTGAACGGCGAGCGCGGGTGGGTGGAGATGTAGTAGTTGAAGACGCCGTAGTCGGCCGGGTGGCGCGCCTCCGGGCCGAAGGCGTACAGGTCGAACCAGCCGTCCTCGTGCTGCGAGCGCAGCACCCAGGTGCCGTCGTCCCCCTCCCGCACCAGGCCGAGCGTCCAGCCGCCCTGCCGGGCCTCGAAGCCGTCGCGCAGCGGGACCGGCTCCAGCAGCGCCTCGCCGCCGAAGCCGACATCGGTGATCCAGTCCTCGCCGTCCAGCCGCACCGTGAGCAGGGCATGGGTGACCGGCCGGATCTTGGCCTCGCCCATGCGGATGCGGGCGCCCAGGCCCGTGACCCGGAAGCCGAGGCGCTCCAGCGCGGCGGCGTACAGCAGGTTCTGCTCGTAGCAGTAGCCGCCGCGGCGGCGGCCGACCATCTTCTCCTGGAGGGACTTCACGTCCAGGAGGACCGGCCGCCCCAGGACGATCTCCAGGTTCTCGAAGCCGAAGGTGGCGGCGTGCCGGGCGTGCAGCTTCCGCAGGGTGGTCTCCGTCGGTGCGCGCTCGCCCTCGTATCCGATGCGTGCGAGGTACGCGTCGAGGTCCAGCTGGTCCCCGCCCCAGACGGTGTCGGTCATGATCGGTCCTCTGCTCTTTCCGCGCCGGGCGCTGTGGGGCGGCGGCCGGCGACTGCTCACCCGCGGCCGGTGAAGCGCCCCCTGCGACCCTACGAGACGGCCGGTGCCCTCAGACGATGACCCCGTCGAAGCCGTAAGCGGAAGCGATGCGCGAGTAGTTCCGCAGGGGCACGTCCCAGGCGAAGACCTCCATCCGGCGGCCGTGTACGCCGCGCAGCCGGTGGACGGCGGCCACGTACTGCGCGTTCACCTTGGACAGCTGCGGGTTGATCTGGTCGGCGAAGCGCGCGTACGACGCCAGTGCGTTCAGCGGCGGGTTGCCCAGGAACCCCGTACGGACGGCGGGCACCAGCCGGCGCACCGTCTGCACGCTGCTCGCGCTGAAACTCTGCACCACCAGCCGGCGGCGCGCGTGCCCCCGGTCGAGCCAGCCCGCGCCGGACAGCTCCTTGACGATGCGTGCCTCGATGCCGGGATACAGCTGCGGGCTCTTGATCTCCAGCAGCAGCCGCAGGTCGTGGTCCTCCATACGCCGCAGGAACTCCCCGAGCGTCGGCACGCGTTCGCTCGCGAAGCGCTTCCCGAACCAGCTTCCGGCGTCCAGCCGCGCGATCTCGGCGGCCGTGAAGTCGCGCACCCGCCAGGGGGCGCGCTGGGGGAACAGGCGCCGGGCGTTGGTGGTCCGCGCCAGCGTGGGGTCGTGCATCACCACCAGCTTCCCGTCCCGGGTCTGCTGTACGTCGTTCTCGACCCAGGTGAAGCCCTGGCGGTCCGCGGCGTCCACCGCGGCGAGGGTGTTCTCCGGCGCCACCTGGGAAGCGCCCCGGTGCGCGACGACGACCGGGCCGGAGAGCCAGGGAATGCGCACCACACCGGCCAGCGGGGCCGCCGCCCGGCCGACGGCGCCCGCGCTGGCATGCGCGCTACCTGCACAGACGGGGGTCAGAGCCGCGATCATCAGTGCGCATCCGGTGGCCGCCGCAACACGCAACGAGCTCTGGTTCATCGAGGGGCCTCCCGGCACGCCAATCGCGGACAGCAACGACAGCGACAGCCTTGCCCCAATATGCCCTTAAGCATTCAAAAATGCCGCCAAGCGGGGCGTGCACTCCGGGGAGCGCGCGCCCCGGCGCGCCATGGGTCAGCGGGCGCCGTCGGCAGCCAGCAACCGGTACCGCGCCGCACCCGTACCGTCCGCCACTCCGTCACTATTACTCGCTTCGTCACCGTCTCCCGCTTTAACCCCGTCTGTCACTCCGTCACCGTCCCCCGCTTCGCCCTCGTCCGCACCCTCGTCCCGCCGCACCAGCCCGCCGGTCGGCGCCGCGAAGTGGCTCCCGAGCATCAGCGCACCGCTCCGCGCCACCTCGTCGAACAGCCACCGGCGCGTCCGTACGGCCTCCTCCGGGTCGATGTCGACACTGCTGCACAGCTCCGGGTGCGCCAGCTGCACGGGGTGGTGCACGCAGTCGCCGGTGATGACGGCCGACTCCCCCCGGCTGCGCAGGACGACCGCGCTCTGGCCGGGCGTGTGGCCGGGCGTCGGGACGAGGGTGAGGCCCGGGAGGATCTCGGTGCCCGGGGCGGCGACGTCGACCAGGTCCAGCAGGCCGTGTTCGCGTACGGGCTCGACCGAGTCGCGGAACATCTGACGGCGGCTCTCCTCCATCTCGACGCCGGACCAGTAGGTGTACTCGGTACGGGAGGTGAGGTAGCGGGCGCGGGGGAACGTCGGCTGCCAACTGCCGTCGGGAGCCAGGCGGGTGTTCCAGCCGACGTGGTCCGCGTGGAGGTGCGTGAGGATCACGTAGTCGATCTGGTCCGGCGGGAAGCCGGCGGCGGTGAGCCGGTCGAGGTAGGGCGTGTCGAGCTGGTGCCAGGCGGGGTTGGCGCGCGTCTTGCCGTTGCCGATGCCGGTGTCGACCAGGACGCGCAGGCCGTCGATCTCCAGCGCGAAGGTGTGCACGGCGGCGCGGAGGGTGCCGTCGGGGCGGGCGAACTCCGGAGCGAGCCACGGCACTTCGGAGACGAGTTCCGGCGTCGCCCCGGGGAGCAGCCAGGCGCCGGTCTCGGGCGGCAGCGCGACTTCGTCGATGCGGTGTACGACGACGTCGCCGACGTGCCAGCGGGTTTCGGGGTGGCGGGGCATGGGTCCTCCGTACGGGGCTGCGGGCTGGAGCCGGAATCCAAAGGCTAAATATTTGCCTTAACCGAGACTAGCCCTCTACGCTCCTTAAAAGCAAAGCATTAGCTTTAGACCGCACCCGGCCCTGCCGGCCCTTCTCCCCATACGGAGGCGCCATGCCCTCTCCCGCCCTCTCCCCCGAAGACATCGCCCTCCTGGCCCGCCGCGCCGGGCTGCCGCTCCCCGAGGACCGCCTGGCCGGCGTCGCCGCCACCGTGCAGGTCATCGACACCGTCGTCGGCTCCCTGCGCGCCCTGCCCCTGGACGACACCCCGCCCGCCCCCGTCTTCACCGCCGCCCCCCGCGCCGCCCTCCACCGGAAGACCTCATGACGTACGCCTCCTCCCGCACCGCCGCCTCCACCCCCCTCCCCCATCAACTCCCCCACCAGCTCCCCCTCACCGAAGCCGCCCGCCTCATCGCGGACCGCTCCCTGTCCCCCGTCGAGCTGACCACCTCCGTCCTCGACCGGATCGCCGCCGTGGACCCGAAGGCCGGCGCCTACGTGACGGTGACCGCCGAGGCGGCGCTGCACGCCGCCGCCGAAGCCGAACGGGAGATCGCCGCCGGGCACCACCGCGGCCCGCTGCACGGCGTTCCCGTGGCGCTGAAGGATCTGATCGACGTCGCGGGCGTGCCGACCACGGCGAGCTCCCGGGTACGGGCCGACCACACGCCGGACGCGGACGCCACCGTGACGGAGCGGCTGCGCGCGGCCGGCGCCGTACTGATCGGCAAGACCCACACCCACGAATTCGCGTACGGCCTGACCACCCCGCAGACCCGTAACGCCTGGTCACCCGGGCATGTGGCCGGGGGCTCCAGCGGTGGTTCCGCGGTCGCCGTCGCGGCCGGTACGGCCACCTTCGCCCTCGGCACCGACACCGGCGGCTCGATCCGCGTCCCCGCGGCGCTCAACCACGTCGTCGGCCTGAAGCCGACATACGGCCTGATTCCCCGCCACGGCGTGACGTCCCTGTCGTGGTCCCTGGACCACGTGGGCCCGATCACCCGTACGGCCGGTGACGCGGCCCTGGTCCTCCAGGCCCTCGCCGGGTACGACCCGCGCGACCCGGCCTCCCTCGACCACCCCCGCGAGGACTACACCCGCGCCCTGGGCACACCGGTCACCGGCCTGCGCATCGGCGTTCCCGCCAACTACTACTTCGACCGTGTACAGCCCCAGGTGGCGGCCGCGGTCCGCGCCGCCGTGGACGCGCTCACCGCACTCGGCGCCACCGCCGTACCCGTACACGTCCCCATGACGGAGTACGTGCACGCCGCCCAGTGGGGGCACATGGTCCCCGAGGCCACGGCGTACCACCAGGACATGCTGCGGGCCGCCCCGGACCTGTACTCCGACGACGTACGGATGCTGCTCGAAGCGGGCGAATTCTTCCCGGCCACCGACTACATCCGCGCCCAGCGCGCCCGGACCCTGATGCACCGGGCATGGCTGGATCTCTTCGACGGCACCGGCGAGACCGGCGGCACCGGCGGAACAGGGGGGATCGACGCGATCGTGGCACCTGCCGTCCCCGCCACCGCCGCCCTCGCCGACCAGCAGACGTTCACCTGGCCCGACGGCTCGGCCGAACCGGTCTCCGACGCCTATGTACGGCTCTCCGCCCCCGCCAACCTCACCGGTTTCCCGGCCCTCTCCCTCCCCGTGGGCCTCGACGACCAGGGCCTGCCCATCGGCATGCAGCTGATCGGCCGCCCGCTGGCCGAGTCCACCCTCCTCCGGCTCGCCCACGCGTACGAGACCGCTCACCGGCCGGTGCCGGCAGCGGCGTCGATGTAGCCGTCAGCCGGGCAGCAGCCGCTCCACCAGCCCCCGGGCGTAGCGCGGAGCGGCTCCGGCTTCGGGTTCGGCCCCGGCTTCGGTCCCGGGTTCCGCGCCGGTGCCCGGCTCCGCGCCCGGCTCCGCCTTGGGGTCCATCTCCGCCTTGGGGTCCGTCTCGGTCCTCACCGCCGTCTCCGGCCCCGGCCGGAACAGGATGCGGTACATCATCGGTGCCACGAGATGGTCCATGACCCTCTCCAGCTCCGGCGCCGTCTCGGCCCGCCCGCGCGCCCGGTCCAGGATGATCCGTACCTGTTCGGCCGCGTATGCGGAGCACCGCCCGGCGTGGCTTCCGTCCGGATCGCCCGCCAGCGCGTCCCTGATGTACGCGCGGCCGGCCACGGACGCCATCTCTTCGAGGAACTGCTCGGCCCAGGCGCCGAGATCGGCGCGCAGTGAACCGTGGTCCTCCGGCGGCGCTTCGGGCCGCAGCCGCTCCACCGCCACGTCGGACAGCAGTTCCTGGAGGTCCCCCCACCGCCGGTACACGGTGGACGGCGTCACCCCGGCGCGCGCCGCGATCAGCGGCACGGTCAGCCCGTCCCGCCCCCGCTCCGCGATCAGCTCCTGTACGGCCCGGTGCACCGATTCCTGCACCCGCGCACTGCGCCCACCGGGACGAGCGCCCTTCCGGCTGCCCTTGGGCGCGGCTCCGGAGCCGACGGGCCCACTTCCGGGGCCAGAGGTCTCACTCATGCTGCCACTCACCCCTCCACCTTACCGCTTAACGCAAAATATTTGCGTCAGTGGCCTGCCGCGGCCTCAGCCCGGCCCAGGCCCCTCAGGAGGACGGGGCGACGGCAGGCGCGGTCCGGCGTCCGCGTTGCCGTGCGAAGGAGTGGCGTTCGCGCTCGCCGGGGCGGGCTGGCGGAGCGCTGCCTTGATACGGGGTTTGAGCCAGCGGGACATCGGGCGTTCGATGCCCCGGTGGACGAGGTGGGCGGCGACGAGCATCGCGGCGACCGTCACGACGAGGAGGACGTGGTGGGGAACCTGGGTCCTGAAGTGACGGATGATCTCCCAGCCGACGTACTCGTGCAGGAGGTACAGCGGGTAGGTCAGCGCACCGGCCACGGGCAGCCAGCGCCAGTTGCACCAGGAGAGTTTTCCGGTGGCGACCAGAGCCATCAAGCCGAAACAGGTGGCCAGGATGATCAGCGTCGGCCAGTAGGGGACGGTGCGGTCCATGTTCTTCAGCGAGGAGCGCCATACCGTCTGGACCGAGGGCTGGGCGGCGCAGAAACACACCAGGACGAGGCCGGCCAGCAGGATGTTGGGCCCGAAGCGGTACATGAGGTAGAAGGCGATACCGGCGATGAAGAACCAGCTGTAATCCGGCATGATCAGCAGGCGCAGAATCACGCTCTCCGACCGGGCACCCAGGGCGCTGGCGACGGCCCACACGCAGCACATGGCGAGCAGGCGGCGGTAGGTCAGCCCCCACCAGGCCATGGCAGCGAGCAGCAGGTAGAAGCGCAGTTCGGCGAAGAGGGTCCAGTAGACGCCGTCGACGTGCGGGGCGTGCAGGGGCTCCTGGAGCATGGTGAAGTTGACGAGGATGTCGTGCCACTTGCGCGGTTCCAGGCCGCCGGGGACCAGGGTGACGACCAGAGTGGTGACGATGATCGCGAACCAGTAGGCGGGGAAGACGCGGATGACGCGGGAGACGAAGAAGTCGCCGACCGGCCGCCCCCAGCAGCTCATGCACACGACGAAGCCGCTGATCAGGAAGAACAGGTGGACGCCCAGCCAGCCGTAGGCGGCGAACGGGAAGAGCTTGGGGAAGCTGTTGCTGCCGTCCGGGGACCAGGACCGGCTGATGGCTATGTAGTGGTAGGCCACCACCATCAGCGCGGCGATGAGCCGCAGACCGTCCAGCGCCGCTATGCGGGGCGGACGCCTGCTCTTGACCTCCACCGGCAAGGCGACCGACGGGCGTTTTCTGTCGGATGCGTGCCGCGGGCCGGTGGCGAAGGCGAGGTCCGCGGCCGCGTTGTCGACCGTGTTCAAACTGGGACTCCTGTGATGTCGGGCGTCTCCGGGCCCGCGGGCTCGGTCGGTTCGGGAGGAACAGTCATCACATCCAGTCGGACTCCTGGAGGTGTGGTCAGGCGGAGGTCGTGGCGGCCGGGACGCCGGCTCCGGGGCAAAGGCTGAATGATCCTACGTAAGTGGTAGGGGTGCGAGCCCCCCTTTTCGACGGACTCGCGCCCCTTCTGTCGCCGAATTCGACCGCTTTGGACCTTATTTCTGCCAGGAGTTGTCCATGCGACGCGTGCACGGCCGTGCGGGACGGCCGTGCACTTCGCTGCCACCGGTGGCGCACACCGAGCCGTACGCCGATCCGTACGCCGATCCGTACGCCGATCCGTACGCCACCGGGATCAGCAGCCGGACTCGGCAAGCAGGATCATCAGCCGGATCAGCAGCCGGACTCAGGAGGTGCGGGGCCAGGCGTTGCTGCCGGCGGCGATGCCGCCCTTGCCGTCGCCCTTGTAGAAGTTGAAACGCTGCTGGTCGTTCCACAGCGAGCCGATGTCGGTCTTGCCGTCGCCGTCGAAGTCGCCGGCCAGCAGGATCTGGGTGCCGCTCCAGCCGTTGTCGTGCCACATCGACACGCCCTCGCTGAGGCCGCCGCCGGTCTTGCTGTCGAAGCGGGTGTAGCGGTACAGGCCACCGACGTTGGTGACGGTGACGATGTCGTCGCGGCCGTCGCCGTTGAAGTCACCGGTGGCGATCTTCTTGGCGTACTGCCAGGAGTCGTCCCGCCACATGCTGTGCTTCGTGCCGTTCAGGACGCCGCTGGGTCCGGCGTCGTAGGCGTACAGGGCACCCTTGGGGCCGCCGCCCCACACGGTGAGCAGACCGTCGCGCTTGGAGGTACCGGACTTGAAACGGGCCAAGTGGAGCATGCCGTTCCAGTTGGTCTTCTCGTCCTGCCACATCGGCTTGTTCGGGGCCAGCGTGCCCTTCGAGTCGCCCCTGTACAGGCGCAGCGAGCCGTTGCCCCATACGGCGGCGATGTCGGCGTGCCCGTCACCGTCGAAGTCACCACCGATGATCTTGGTCGTGCCCTTCCAGGTACCGTCCAGCGTCCACAGCGGGCGGCCGTACTCGAGGGTGCCGTCGGCGCGCCCGTAGAAGGCGTGCAGGTTGCCGTCCTTGGTCACCGCGGCGACGTCGGCGCGCCCGTCACCGTTGAAGTCGGCCGACGTCATGACCGAGGTGACGTCCGGGATCAGCGTCGACAGACGGATCTGCTGGATCCAGCCCGCGACATCGTCCGTGCGGGACGCGAGGGCGTCGGTGCGGGTCTCGTCGTCGTGGCCGAAGCAGCCGCCCTGCCGCGACCGGCTGCTGACACCGACCAGTTCGTAGCGGCCGCCGATGTCGCGCCACACGGGAGCGCCGGTGTCGCCTTCGCAGACGGCGGCGGCGTTGTCCACGCCCTTGATGGTGAAGGAGGCCGCCTTCGCGGCGCCCACGGAGAAACGTCCGTAGTGCAGGCGGTCCGGGACCCATTCGTCCTTGGTACGGCCGTAGCCGCTGACGAAGACGTCCTCGCCGGGCAGCGGGGCCTTGGCGGTGATCTCGGCGGGGGTGATGCCGGGGACGGGCTTGGCCAGCTTGGCCATGACCAGGTCACGGTCGGCGCGCGGTACGAGTTGCTCGACGGTGGTGACGGTGCCGCCGGTCTCGCGGGACATATCCGTGCGGCCCACGGTCGCGGTGGTCTTCGTCTTCGGGGCCCCGGCGGGGACTTCGAGGCTCTGGGCGGGGTTCTCCGCGAAGCAGCTGGCGGCGGTGACCAGCCACTGCGCGTCGACCAGGGCGGCCGAGCAGCTGCGCTGGCCGCCGATGTCCAGCTTGGCGGTGAAGGGGTAGGAGCCGTCCTTGGTGGCGGTGCCGACCACGGCGCCCGCCGGGGCGGCCGTCAGCAGACCGCCGGCAGCGGTGAGGGTGAGGAGCCCCGCGACGAGAGCTGCGCGCGGACGTCTGGCAGGCATGTGCATGTTCCTGTCTGAGTTCGAATGCTGGCTACGGTGGATGTCGTAGCCGGGGGTGGAGCGCGGGATGGGCCGGTCAGCCGGTGACGCGGAGCTCGACCAGGTACGGAGGAGTGCCGGGCGGGGTGGCGCCCGTGCCGAGGCCCTTGGTGACGTTCTTGCCCACGTCCACCGATTCGGTCCGGCCGTCCGCGGTGAGGCTGGCCCGGACGGAGACATCACCCGTCATGACGCTGTAGACCGCGGGGACCTCCAGCGAGAGGTAGCCGGACTTCCCGGTCCCGGTCACCTTGAAGCAGTACCGGCCCGGGAGGGTCTGCCCCGGGTGCTGGAACGACGTGGACACCTGTATGTCCTTGTCGGGGTCCAGGCAGTCGGTCAGGAGGATGTGGCCGTCGCCCTTGCGGAGGGCGATGCCCTGTTCCTTGAGGATCTTCGCGGCGTTCGGGTAGTCGAACGTCTCGACGGCATAGGGGAAGTCGTCGTCCTCGCCCGCCGCGGGCGCGGCCACCGCGGACCCGGCCGACATGGCGGTCAGGCCCGTGACAAGTGCGGCGATCCCGATTGCACCGGTGGACAGCAGTTTCTTACGCACGTGGCGTATCACCAGGGGAATCCTTTCAGCGTTCAAGTCCCGGCAAATAGCCAGGTGTTATGGACAGGACAAGGGAGATCGCTGGAGAGTATCACCCCATTTCGGCCCAACTCCCGACTTGCCTAAGTGTTTACGCGCGGGCTTTCACCGGGTCGGCCCAGGTGCACGAAACGAATGGGTAACGTGATGAATTCGCAATCTTCTCCGGTGCAACCCTGCGGGATTCGTGACGCTTCCGTTACCCGTCCCGGTGCAACCCCGCGTGCCGCCAGGTCCGCAATTCCCACTGCCTTGCACGGACGCGTAGCTATGATCACTGCCCTGAAGTGCAGTTGCTCGCTCATGCAATGCAAGGAATCCACAAGTGAAGAAATGTCTGCGCCAGTCGGCGCGGTCCAGAAAGAGATACCGGCTCGGCACACGCCTGCTGTGTCTGTCGCTGCTGCCCTCGGCGCTCGTCGCGGGAATGCTCGGAACGAGCCCCGCCGTTGCCGCGCAAGCACCGGACGCGAGCACCACCGCCCGGACACGCGCGGTGGAGCTGTGGACGACCGGCGGCACCTACGTCAAGGCGGCCGCAGAGGCGGCCTTGCTGGGGACCGACGACGATGTCCGCAAGTTCCTTGCCGACGGGTTCGCCTTCGCCGAACTGACCGACCTCAACGCCAGCGCGACGCGCCTCTTCCAGCAGAGCGACGCGACGGTCCGCGAAGCCGCCCACGCGGTGCTGTTCAAGGGGTCCAAGGAAGAACTCGTCACGTTCATGAAGGACGGCTGGAAGGGGCCGGCCGAAACGGACCTGCGGATCAGGGCCACGCAGATCACCACCACGGGCGGACCCGCGGTCAAGGAGGCCGGCCAGGCGGCACTGTGGGGCTCGGTCGAGGACGTCCGCAAGTTCCTTGAAGAGAAGCAGTATCCGGCCCGGGAATCGGACGACCGGCTGCGCGTCACGCAGATCATGACAGCCGGCGGGCCCGCGACCAAGGAAGCCGCGGACACCGCACTGCGGGGCACGATCAAGGACGTCCGCGAATTCCTCGCCGTGGGCCAGAACGTCGCACGCAATCGCGACCACGAACGGGCGACCGTCACCCAGTTGGCCGAGGAGGCGAAGCAGGCGGGCGAAGTCGCCAAGCAGCAGACCGCCGCAGCCAAGAAGGCCTCCAAACTGGCGGAGGAAGCCGCTCAGCTGGCCAAGGAAAAGGCTGACGAGGCAGCCAGGGAGACAGAAGCCGCAGGCAAGAACGCCACCCTGGCCGCAGGCTGGGCGGGACGCGCGGCGGACGCGGCGCAGCAGGCCGCAAGCGCTGCCCAGGAAGCCATCGGCGCGGCTCAAGCTGCCAACTACGCCGCGCGGATGGCCGCCGACGCCGCCGCGAAGGCCGCTTCCGCCGCCTCCGCGGCGGCAGCAGCAGCGGCGCGCGCCCGTGACGCCGCCGCCAACGCGGCGAACAACGCCGGCAAGGCATCGGCGGCACGCCGGGCAGCCGAAGACGCCAACACCGCCGCAGCCGCGGCGGAGAAGTCCGAAGAAGCAGCCTCGCAGGTGGCGAAGGCCGCACGAGCGGTCGGCGACGCGGCGGACGCGGCCCTCAAGGCCAGCGCGAACGCCGACGCTGCCGCCAGCGCGGCTGACCAGGCCGGTAACTACGCCGGTACGGCCAGCTCCGAGGCCGCGCGGGCCAAGCGGTGGGCAGCGACGGCACGCGCCCACGCCGCGACGTCGCGCCGTGCCGCCGCCGCGGCCCGGGATCTCGCCTACGAAGCAGCCGACGCCGCCGAGAACGCGCGGAAGATGGCCCACGAAGCGGCCGATCACGCCAGGAAGGCGGGGGCTGCCGCGAAGCAGGCGGCGGACCACGCCGGCGAGGCCGCCACGGCCGCCACGGAGTCCAAGGCGCACGCCAAGGCGGCCAAGGAGGCCGCCGACAAGGCGACCGCGGCAGTCGAGACCGCCCGCAAGGTCCACGCCGTCGCCGCCAAGGTCGAAGCCGAGGAACTCAGGCTCCGGACCGACACCGGCGTCCAGAAGGCCAGGGACGCCCAGCGGGCCGAGGTACTGGCGAACCGGGAGACGGCTCAGCAGGCCGAAGCCGCGCGCAAGGCCGACGAGGACGCCAAGCGCCTGGTCGCCGAAGCCGCGGAGCCCGGCGGCGACGTCGCCGACCTTGCCGCCAAGGGGCGCAAGGTCGCCGTCCTGGCGATGAAGACCCGCGGCCCGTGGAGCCAGGCCGCCGCCAGGACGGCGCTGACGGGCTCGGACGAGTTCGTCCGGGAATACCTGCGTACGGGCTGGCAGCAGGCCGTCGAGCGGGACGAGCGCGCACGCGTGCAGAACCTCGCGGTCAACAGCGCCTACGAGGACGTACGGAAAGCGGCGGACACCGCCCTCAAGGGCGACGCCAAGCAGATCAGCGAATTCCTCCGCACCGGCGCGGACGAGGCGGCGCGGACCGGCTACAGCATTCGCGTCACGCAGCTGACGGGAAGCGGTGGCCCGGAAGTGAAGGCCGCGGCCAACGCGGTGCTCCAGGACGGCTCGATCACCAAGATCCGAGATTTCCTGGCCGTCGGCCAGTACACCGCGCAGGTGACCGACGAGAACATCCTCGCCACCCGCCTGGCGGGCACCGGCGGCGCCGAAACCAAGGCGGCGGCCAGAATCGCCTTGGAGGGCGACTCGTACGGCCTGCACGAGTTCATCCAGAACGGGCAGTACTCCACGGCCCGCCTCGACCACCTCACCGCTGTCCACAACGCGGTGATCCAACAGCTCATATCCGAAGCGGCCGTCACTGCCGCCAACGCACAGAAGGACGCGGCCGGGGCCGCCCTCGCCGCAGCGGAGGCAGCCAAGTCCGCGGTTGACGCCAAGAAGGCGGCCGACGACGCCGACGCCTCCCAGAAGAAGGCCAAGGAATATTCCGTAGAAGCAGATAAATACGCCACGGCGGCCGAGAAGTCGGCGGCCGAAGCGAAGAAGTCGGCACAGGCGGCCGAAGCGGCAGCCAAGCAGGCCGAACTCGACGCCAACCGGGCGGAATACGAAGCATCACGGGCCAACCTGTCCGCGATCCAGGCCGGCGCCGAAGCGAACTCCGCCTACGGCGCGGCGGCGAGGGCGCGCGATTCGGCCATATCCGCAGGCCGGGATGCCGCCGCCGCCAACTTCGCCTTCCATGAGGCCTACGCGTCCTACGAGGTCAAGGTCCGTGAGGAGGAAGAGCGCCGCCGGAAGGAGGCGGAGGAACGCGAGCAGGAGGAGCGGGACCTGTCGCCGACGGAACTTCTGGAGCTCCAGAAAATGCGGGAGAGCCTGACCGCCGGCGCGAACGACGGGCAAGGTCTCAAGCCGAGCCCGCTGCTCCTGGGGATGGGGTGGCTCCTCGGCATGGGGAACAAGGTCGAGGTCTTCCACGCCGGGGACCAGTACACCGAGCAGCTCCGCAAAGACCACTCGATGGATTTCGTCCGCATGCAGATCCGCACCAAGGTCCTCGCGGGCAAACCGGACGATTACAACGGCGGTTACAGCCTCATGGACAGAGAGGGGCCGTGGCGTCTGGTAAGCGACCTCGCAGATGTGTTGACGCTCGGCTACACGGGCAGAAATCAGGCAAGGAACACGGGCGGAAGATACGGCACCACGTCTTCCGTCTTCATCGGATCGTACACATACGAATTCAAGATCCTTTCGCGAGACGCCAAGTCCGGCAAGACCAGATTGGCGATCACGCTCTCGAACGACACCGATATCACTTCCTTTTTGCACCCGCCGGTGTGGAGGAAGGAAGTCGAGGATACTGTCCTCAACCCGCTCACCACATACGCGAACGAGCACAACCTGCCGGGCAGAAGGGTGCGGCAGATAGTGCGCTGGGAAGAGGATGCGATCATCCAGTGAAGACGATAGCCAAGCTGGCGATCCTGGGGTCCGTGCTGGCGTTGATCGGCGGTGGCTTCCTGCTGTTCCGCGTCATCCATGCGGCGGAGCCGTACAAGGCGGAACGCGGTGACTTCGTCGGCTCCTGGGCCGGTCCGGGAGGTGCGCGGCTGACCGTGCGCGAGGACGGGACGGTGACCGGGGAGAAGGTGCCCAACGACTACGCGGGTTCCGCCGGCGCGGCGACCGCCACCTTCAGCGGCAGCGGAACATGGACCATGGTGAAGAGGACGACCTCTCTCGCGAACCAGAAGATCGAGGTCACCCTGCGCACCGGGCCCAAGCAGCAGGCCACCGTCGAAATGGGCGCGAACGGCCAGGGAGCCAAGGACGGCCTCTACATCCCGATGTCCGCGGAGACCGAGGAACGGATCGTCCTCAAGAAGGCTTCCTAGCAAGCCCGAAGCCGACGAACAGCACCACCGGGCCACCGGCTGAACGACCTCGGCACCCGCGGTGAGTCGAACCTGACGCCGGTCTCGGCCCCTCGTTCCGAGGGGCCGGGGCCGGCGTTGCGCGTTGCCGAGGCCCTGCGCCTCAGGCCGCCCGGCCGGTCCTCGGGGGCTTCCGGTGGGAGTGGCCGGTAACCATCACGTCGGCGGCCGGTATGTATCCGGGATTCCGCGCAGATCCCGATCGAAAAGCGCCAATGACAACGCCGGACATCGCCCTGTTTGACCGTACCAACGAGTAACCCCGGGCTGAATCGAGCCACTGAGCCGAGGTAATTCCAGCCAATGTTGCGACCCCAAAGGCCCGCAATGTCGCCCTCCACTATCCCTTTACCGGACAAACAGCGGAGTGCCGGGCACCACGCTTCTTCCTATCACCCGGAGTTCCCCTTTCACCAGTCCGCGACCGGGGTGTTCACCCGCAAGCCGACGGGTGTTCCCGCGCGCGTTCCGCAGGACCCGCCGCGGCCGCCCCTCCGCCCCACGCGGCCCCTCGCGCCGCGCTCCCGGCGAAGCCCTGCGTGGTCCGCTCCTCGCCCCGCAACTCCCTGTTCAAACACGGCAGTTGATGACATACGTTTGTTCCATGACATTTATCGCCAAAGAACTCAAATACTTCTCCGGCCAGGAGTTGCGGCGCTTCGCGACGATCGGTCCGGACGGGGGCCCGCAGGTGCGCCCCGTGGGCTTCCGGCTCAATGAGGACGGCTCGCTGGACATCGGTGGGCCCCACCTCAAGACCAGCCGGAAATACCGCAACACCCCAGCTCAGCACGGGGTTTGCCGGGTCGTGGACGACCTGGCACCGGAGGACGATCCGGTCGCGGCCGGGTGGGGGCGGGGCGTGGAGATCCGCGGCGTCGCCGAGCTGCTGACCCTGGATGCTCCCCGATGTCGCCCGGCTACTTCAGCAACGACGTGATCCGCGTACACCCGCGGCGCGTCATCACCTGGAACCTTGAGGAAGCGGGGCGTACACAGGCCCGCGACATCACCTGACGGCCACCGTCAGCCCCTCACGCCGGGCCGACGCCGACGTGTCGGCCTGGTCCGCGTCTTGACGGTTTCCCACGAACGGCATAGAGCCGGGCCGCCAGAATACGCACTTGACGGATTTAGCACATTCAAGTTTTGCTGGATCAGGTTGGTGACCTTGCTCGTTGCGATGACAATGAGCCATCTGGCATCAGTGAGGTAAGGGGGAGGGCATGCGTGTCCTGGTGGTGGAGGACGAGCAAGAAACCGCACAACCACTGATCCAAGGGCTTGAACGTCACGGGCATGACACCATTGCAGCTGCAACCGGTGCGCAGGCTCTCGACGCGTACCCGCACGCAGAGTTGGTCCTGCTCGATATCGGCTTGCCGGACATGGACGGACTCGAGGTGTGCCGCCGCATGCGATCGGCCGACGACACGCCGATCATCGCGTTCACCGACACCGGCGCCGAAGTCGACAAGATCCTGGGCCTGCAGGCCGGCTCCGACGACTGTCTCAGCAAGCCCTACGTCTTCCGCGAGCTCATGGCCCGGGTGGAGGCCGTGATGCGGCGCGTCCGGCCGCAGGTGATCTGCAAGCCGGAGGAGCCGAAAAGCGCCATCCTGAGCGGGCCGCTGCTCATCGACGCCGCGACCCGCCAGGTCTGGCTGGCGCGGCAGCAGGTCGAGATGACGCGCAAGGAGTTCGACCTGCTGCACTACCTCGCCAGCCGCCCCGGTGAGGTCCTCCCCCGGCACCGGCTCATGGTCGACGTGTGGGACTACCCCGCGGACCGCAAGATCGGTCTCCAGAGCAGCCGGACGATCGACACCCATGTCAGCGCTCTGCGCCGGAAGTTGGGCAGCTGCTGGATCTGCACGATCCGCGGGATCGGCTTCAGCTTCCGCCAGCAGCAGTGAGCGACCGGGGCCGGAGGAGGTCTCAGGCACGCGTGGCCCGGTCCAGGAGGCGCGCCAGTTCCTCAGGGGCCTGGACACCGGAGACCGGCGGCGCTCCGTCGATGACGAGCGAGGGCACACCCGTCACGCCGAGTTGCGCGCCGCGCTCCTCGTCGTCCCGTACACGGGCGGCGTAGGCATCGCCCCTCAGCACGTCTCGCACCCGGTCGGCGTCAAGACCTGCCTCAGTTGCGAGAGTTACGAGGCACCGGGGGTCGGCGATATTGCGGCCCTCGGTGTGGTAACCGTACAAAAATCGCTCGACGACCGCGTCCGCCAGCCCCGCGTCGGCACCGAGGTGGACCAGGCGGTGGGCGTCGAAGGTGTTGACCGGCCTGGCCTTGTGGAGAGCGAGCTCCAGGCCCTCGGCGGCACCCGCGTCCTGGATCCGGGCGACCCGGGCGGCTCCCTTGGCCGCGTCCCCCTGATACATCATGATCGTCTCTGCGGCGGTCGGGCCGGGCTCCGGGTCCCCGTCCGGGGCGAGTTCACGGCTGCGCCAGACGACCTCGACATCGTCGCGGCCCGCCAGCACGCCGTCCAGGCGCCGCTTGCCGATGAAGCACCAGGGGCACAGAACATCGAAGAAGATCTCAACTCGCATGGTTCTTCCGTCTTTCTCTTTCGGGTTCCGGCCAGGATCCGGCCTGGGACGGGTTACTCGCCGACCGGCACATGGGCTGCCGCGCCCCCTTGCCCGGCCTGCTCCGGCGCCTCGGACTGCCGGGCGTCCTTACGGGGCTTACGGGCCAGGGTCAGAGTCACCAGGGCGAGGCCGAGCAGGAGCGGGAGCAGGATGAGCGCGTGGACGTGGACGCTGTGGGTGAACGCGTCGCGGGCGGCCTCGGCCAGCCGCTCCCCGAGCGCTCCCGGAAGCTGCCGCGCCGCTTCGAGCGCCGCGGGAAGGGTTTCACCGGCGCGCCCGGCGAGCCCGGCGGGGACGCCGTCGGGCATGTGGCCGGCCAGGTGGCCGCCGTACACGGCGGTCGCGATGCTGCCCAGAACGGCGATGCCCAGCGCGCCGCCCAGTTCCCCACCGGTCTCGGAGACGGCCGAGGCGGCACCGGCACGCTCGGGGGGCGCCGACCCGACGACCAGGCCGGTGCCCAGTGCCATGAACGGGGTCAGCCCCGCGAAGAGCAGCACCGAGCCGAGGACGATGAAGACCGGGCTCCTGTCGGCCTGGGTGAGCGAGATCGGCCCCAGGCAGGCGAAGAGGGCCCCGGCGCTCATCAGGACGGCGGGCGGGAAGCGGCTCGCGAGGCTGGAGACCAGCAGGGCGACGACCGTCCCGGAAATCGCTGTGGGCAGCTGCCACAGGCCGGCCGTCATCGGGGGGAAGCCCAGCACGAGCTGGAGGTACTGCGAGGTCAGCAGGCTGGTGCCGAACAGCAGCATGCCGACCACGATCATGCCGACGGCCGACACCGCGAAGGCGGGGATGCGGAACAGGCTCACGTCGAGCAGCGGGTTGGCCCGCCGTCGCTGACGGCGGACGAAGGCCACGCCGATGAGCAGACCGGCCGCGATGGCGGCCAGGGACGTCGGGTCGGGGCCGTGGGCGGCGAGGTTCTTGATCCCGTACACGATCGCCAGCGGCGTCAGCAGGGACATCACGACGCTGATCAGGTCCAGCGGGCCGGACTTGGCGGAGCGGAACTCCGGCATCAGGAAGGGGCCGGCGACCAGCAGCAGCACCATGGTCGGAACCGTGAGCAGGAAGACCGAGCCCCACCAGAAGGACTGCAGCAGCACGCCGCCGACCAGCGGCCCCAGCGCCCCGCCGCCCATGAAGCTCATCATCCAGATGGTGATGGCGAGGGTCCGCTGCCTGGTGTCGAGGAACATGTGGCGGATGATGGACAGCGAGGCCGGCGCCAGGGACGCGGCGGCCAGGCCCTGGATCGCCCGCGCGGCGATGAGCATGCCCGCGCTGGTGGAGCAGGCCGCGAATACCGAGGCGGCGGTGAAGATGACGGCACCGCTCAGCAGGATGCGGCGGTGGCCCAGCCGGTCGCCGAGCGTGCCCCAGGTGATCAGGGCGCCCGCGACCATGAAGCCGTAGATGTCGGTGATCCACAGCAGTTGGGGGCCGCTGGGGTCCAGGTCCCGGCTCAGCGTCGGCAGGGCCAGGTACAGCACGGTCATGTTCATCATGACCAGCACGGCGGGAATGCCCAGGATCGCCAGGGCGGTCCACTCGCGGACGCCTGCCCTGGCAGGGGGCTGGGCGGGGGGCTTGCTTGGCACGGAGAGCCTCTTCTCAGTCACGCGTACCGGCGCCGCTGAGGAGCAGCGTCTTGCCGGTCGTGCGGCGGTTCTCGATCGCCGCGTGCGCGGCGGCCGCCTCGGACAGGGGGAAGGTCTGGCCGATGACGGGGCGCAGCTTCTTGTCGGCGGCCAGGGCGAGCGCGTCCGCGATGAGGGTGCGCGCATCGGTGGGGCTCGGGGGCCCGGCCAGCCCGATGACGCGGACGGAGCGTGCGTCGAGGTCGGTCTCGTCGAGCTCGGCGTCGGCTCCGCTGGCCACGCCGTACAGGCTGATGCGTCCGCCGTCGCGCAGGGCTGCGGCCGCGTCGGTGCCGATGCGTCCGCCCACGCCGTCGAAGACGAGGTCGAGGCCCTTGCCGCCGGTGGCCTCGGTGACCTCCCGCAGCCACCCGGGCCGGGAGTAGTCGACGTAGGCGGCCGCGCCGAGCGACGTGACCAGCTCTGCCTTGTGCGCACCGCGCGCGGCGCCGATGACGTGCGCTCCGGCGTCCGCCGCGAGCTGCACGAGGAGGCTGCCGACGCCTCCTCCCGCCGCCTCCACGAGCACCTGTTCGCCGGGCTGGACCGCCGCCTGGCGGAAGAGCATGAGCGCGGTGCGCCCGTCGGCCAGCAACGCGGTCGCCTCGGCGAGGTCGAGTCCCGGGGGTACGGGGACGACGTCCTCGGCGCGGGCCAGGGCGAGTTCGGCGTAGCCGCCCTCGCCGCCGGTGGTGGTGACCACGGTGGTGCCCACGAGGGCGGGGTCCGTGTCCGGGCCGGCGGCGATGACGCGGCCGCCCACGCCGTTGCCCGGTACGCGCGGCAGCTGCGGCTTGCCGAACGGGCCGTTGCCGGTCCGCATTTGGGTCTCGACGAAGGTGATGCTCGCGCACTTCACCTCGACCAGCACCTGACCGGGCCCGGCGACGGGGTCCTCGACGTCCTTCAACCGCAGGACCTCCGGACCGCCGAACTCCTCCATCGTCACAGCGCGCATGAGTCCTCCAAACGGATAGATTCGCTTCGTTTGAAATCTATAACGGAGCGAATCGCTTCGCAATGCGGTCTAGAGTGAGAACCATGGTTCGCAGGGCCCCTCGGCAGGCAGAAGCCGAACGCAACGACCGCGCGCTGCTCGAAGCGGCGAAGAAGGTCCTCGTCTCGGACGGCACCCGCGCCTCCGTGGCGGCTATCGCCGAGCGCGCGGGCGTGGGCATCGCCACGCTCTACCGCCGCTACTCCTCCAAGGACGAACTCTTCCAGCGCCTGTGCGCGCTGGCACTCGGCCAGTGGATCGACGCCGCCGAGCACGGGCTCAAGCACGACGAGCCCTGGGAAGGGCTCGTCCACTACGTCACCGCCAGCGTCGAGTTCAGCGGCGGCGCCCTCGGACCGCTGGCCGGCACGATCGCCATCACCGAAGAGATGGCCGCGGAGTTCGAACGCGCCGACCGGCTGGCCCAGGCGCTGGTAACCCGCGTACACGAGGCGGGCGCGCTCCGGCCGGACGTCACCCTGGAGGACATCAGCCTGCTGATCGAGCAGCTCGGAAAGCTCTCCCTGGTCGATCAGTTCGAGCGCCAGGGCCGTACGGACCTCCTCGACGAGGCCCGCGCCGCCCACGCGCGCGTGATCGCCATCGCGCTCGACGGCCTCCGGGCCGCACACCGGCACCCGCTGCCCGGCCGGCCACCACGCCCCGGCCTGCTCGCCGAACGCTGGGCCGAGGACTCCGGACCGGCCGGCAAGAGGGCCTGAGGATTCCTGAGGGCTCCTCAGGAATCCTCAGGGCTCCTCAGGAATCCTGAGGACTTCCGAGGATTCCTCCCGCTGATTCCGCTGCCGACGACGTCCACGACCCGGCAGCCGTCGGAAGCGCTAGGAAGCCCGGCCGCACAGGGCCTCGGTGACATCCGCCTCGTGGTACCGGGTACGGCCGCCTTGGCTGCGGCGGCGCCATCCCCGCTGGCTGGCGAGCCGGTACACGCTGCCCACAGGTGTCCCCCACAGACGGGAGATGTCGGCGGCGCTGAGCCATGCCGCAGGCGCGGACGCAGGGGCGGGGGCGGAGTCCGGCCCGGCCGCGGCGCCCGGGGCGGTACCGCTCGCAGCGGCGCGGATACGCCGCTTCAGCTCCATCAGATGCTCCCCGGACCACCGGTGAGCCGGATCGACCCGGCACCGTATCTCCACCGCGGCCGTGGCGACGCCGGGGCGGATCAGCGCCTGGAGGGAGCCCGTGCAGCCGGATTCAGGGCACGGGCCGACCGTGATGAGGCGGTGGACGGCGGGATCGGCGACCCGCGAAGCCCTGCGGGCCAGCTTCCTGATCTCGGTGGCGGCATCCCCTGCGGCGCCGTGCGCCCCGAGCCAGTCCGCGTGCCGGACCAGGAAACCCGACAGCGCCCCCACGGTACGGCGCGGAGGCGTCACCCGTCGCGCCTGCACCACCGTCCCCGCCCACGAGGCCAGTACCGCCAGGATGTCCGAACGGATGTCGGAAGCGGCAGTGTTCAGGGGGATGCCGGGCAGCGCACCCCCCGAAGTGCGTTCACGCAGACCTCCGGCGGTGCCGCTCCCGTCGAGCGCCTGCCCGCAGGCGCGGTAGAGCGACGGCAGCCTCTCCAGATCGGCCACGAGCGCGCTTCGGCAGTCCCGGCACAGCGGGCCCTGCGGTGCCGGTCGGCTCCTCGCGCCCGGCCGTCCGCCGCACTCGGCACCCGGGCAGCGGACGAAGTCGGACGGTCTGTCGGGCTTGGCCAGCTCCACTGTCGTTCCCTCCGGAAAAGCCTCTGTTGGCAGCGCCTGGTGCTCCCTGACGGGAACGTAGCGGGCACGGAAGCGCCCGCGGCGGTTCTCATGATCTTCCTGAAGCTCTTGAAGGACTTCTGTGGACTTTTACATCGCTTGACATTGCTTTATGTCTATTTCAAGAGACAGCCCTTGACGCAACGATGGGCCCGCGAAGAAGCTATTCACTACGTTCCGGACAGCTGTGTTCAGCTGATTCGGCGGATGATTCAGATGGTGCTCCGGCAGCGCCGACCCCAAGGGCGGCAGTTGTCCCCTGCCGGTTCTGGGCACCCTCCTTCTCGAATTCCGAACCGAACTCCACGACTGAATTCCGACAGGACGACGATGCCTGCAGACCTCAAGAACTTCACCATCGACGACCTCAAGCGCATTCTGCTCGAAGGGGCAGGCGCCGACGAGAATGTCGACCTCGAAAACGACATTCTCGATACCGACTTCGAGGCGCTCGGCTACGAGTCGCTCGCGATACTGGAGACAGGCGCCCGGATCGAGCGCGAGTACGCCATCACCCTGCCCGACGAGCTGCTGACGGAGGCCGCCAATCCGCGCGATCTGATCCATGCCGTGAACGAACAGCTGCGTGCCACGTCGGCCGCCTGAGCACGCCGGGCAGGACGGACGTGGCGCCACTGCCGTGCACGCCCGTCCCCCGGCGCCCCACGGCGCCCCGGGCAGCAGCATCCGTGGGGCGGCACAGCGGCAGCCGGGAGACCGCCGGCCGTGGGCGGATCCGCGGCCGATACGGCAAGGAGAACTTTCCGCGCAACGCGCAACGAGACGCATTGGCGGTACAGGAACAGACCGCCATGCGCGGGAACGGGCATAGGAGTTCACGACGGGGACGGAACGCGGCAGGCCCCTTTACTCCGTCTTTCCTATCGCACCCCGCCGGACCCTGACCCGCTGTACAGGAATACCTCCGGAGGAACTACGGTTCGCGCGCCCACTGCCCCCGATACGTCGGGCCGACCGGCCGCCCCGAACTCGCCGCGAACATGCCTCCTGCGTGCTTTTCTCTCCCGCACAGCCACGGACTGCTGCCCGATTCGGTGAGCGCAGCCGTCGCCGGTGCCGACGCACAACGCGCACCCGGCCGATCGGGCCGAACCGGAACGCATTCCCGAACAGCACGAACCATGGAATGCGCACGCCTTCGGATACGCAAAGAGTCCTCTTTCAAAAGAGTCGGCAAGCAGCAAGGGAGCGTGCAGAACTTTGATCACCGACGACTGCCGGCCCACGGCCCGCGGCCTGCTGGACGAGCTGGCGGAGCTGAAGGCCGAAGCCTGCCGCGGCCCGAGTGAGCGGGCG
>NZ_LWKZ01000005.1 GCF_001905005.1 Streptomyces sp. CB02923
CACTAACGATGCCGGTGGGCTTTTCAAAGGAACCTCGTCCCAGCTGATGCTGGAGACGGGGTATCAACATATCTGGCGTTGACTTTTGGCACGCTGTTGAGTTCTCAAGGAACGGACGCTTCCTTTGTGCCTGTTTCACCAGGCTCTCCGGGCGCTTCCCTTCGGTCTTGCGTTTCCGACTCTATCAGATCCTCGCGGTCCTGATTTCCGCCGGTGCGTTTCGGCCTTTCGGCTTCTTCGCGGTTCCAACCTTACCAGATCCGTTCGGCGTTTCCGCTTTCCGTATCCGGCTCCCTGCTGGAGCGGGGCGGCCGTCCGGCTTTCGCTTTTCGGCCTTTCCGACTCTATCAGATCCGATTCACAGTCCGTTTCCGGGCCGAATTCGGTTCCGATTTTATCGGAGGGGGTTTGCCTTTCGGCTGATCCGACTTTATCAGATTGCTCCGGGTCGGAATTCCGCTCCTCCGGGGTGGCCGCGGGACGCACAGGCGTTCCGGGTTCCCGTTCAGGCGGAGCCGTAAACGTACTGGAGCGGGGCGCCCGGATGCAAATCCGGTTGCCCCGCTCCTCGTACCTGTGTACGCGTGCCCCTGCGGGTCAGACCTCGACGACGACCGGAAGGATCATCGGGCGCCGTCGGAAGTTGTCGGAGACCCACTTGCCGATGGCCCGGCGGACGAGCTGCTGGAGCTGGTGGGGCTCCGCCACTCCGTCCTGGGCGGCCTTGGCGAGGATTTCGTCGATCTTGGGCATCACGGCGGCGAAGTCCGCGTCGTCGATGCCCGAGCCGCGGGCCTGGATGTGCGGGCCCCCGACGATCTTGCCGGTGCTGGAGTCCACGACCAGGAACACCGAGATGATGCCCTCGTCGCCGAGGATGCGACGGTCCTTGAGGGAGGACTCGGTGACGTCGCCGACCGAGAGGCCGTCGACGTACACGTACCCCGCCTGGACCTTGCCGACGATCTTGGCGACGCCCTTGACCATGTCGACGACCACGCCGTCCTCGGCGATGACGATCCGGTCCTTCGGGACGCCGGTCAGCGCGCCGAGTTCGGCGTTGGCCCGCAGGTGGCGCCATTCACCGTGTACCGGCATCAGGTTCTTCGGCTTGCAGATGTTGTAGAAGTACAGCAGCTCGCCGGCCGAGGCGTGGCCCGAGACGTGCACCTTGGCGTTGCCCTTGTGGACGACGTTGGCGCCCCAGCGGGTCAGGCCGTTGATGACGCGGTAGACCGCGTTCTCGTTGCCGGGGATCAGCGACGACGCGAGGATCACCGTGTCGCCCGGGACGATGCGGATCTGGTGGTCGCGGTTGGCCATCCGGGACAGGGCCGCCATCGGCTCGCCCTGGGAACCCGTACAGACCAGCACGACCTCGTCGTCCGGCAGGTCGTCGAGGGTCTTGACGTCGACGACCAGCCCGCCCGGGACCTTCAGGTAGCCCAGCTCGCGGGCGATGCCCATGTTGCGGACCATCGAGCGGCCCACGAAGGCGACCCGGCGGCCGTACTCGTTTGCCGCGTCCAGGATCTGCTGGATGCGGTGCACGTGGCTGGCGAAGCTGGCCACGATGATGCGCTTCTGGGCGCTCGCGAAGACCGTGCGCAGCACGTTGGAGATGTCGCGCTCGGGCGGGACGAAGCCCGGGACCTCGGCGTTCGTGGAGTCGGACAGCAGGAGGTCGATGCCCTCCTCGCCCAGCTTGGCGAACTTCGGGAGGTCGGTCAGCCGGCGGTCCAGCGGAAGCTGGTCCATCTTGAAGTCGCCGGTGTGCACGACCATGCCCGCGGGGGTGCGGATGGCGACCGCGAGGGCGTCCGGGATGGAGTGGTTGACGGCGACGAACTCGCAGTCGAAGGGGCCGATGCCCTCCGTGTCCCCTTCCTTGACCTCCAGCGTGTACGGCCGGATGCGGTGCTCCTGGAGCTTGGCCTCGATGAGGGCCAGGGTCAGCTTGGAGCCGATCAGCGGAATGTCCGGCTTCTCGCGCAGGAGGTAGGGGACACCGCCGATGTGGTCCTCGTGGCCGTGCGTGAGCACGATGCCGTCGATGTCGTCGAGGCGGTCCCTGATGGACGAGAAGTCCGGCAGGATCAGGTCGACTCCGGGCTGCTCCTCCTCGGGGAAAAGCACTCCGCAGTCGACGATCAGCAACCGGCCTCCGTATTCGAAGACCGTCATGTTGCGGCCGATCTCACCCAGACCGCCGAGGGGGGTGACGCGCAGGCCGCCCTTGGGGAGCTTCGGCGGCGCGCCGAGCTCAGGATGCGGATGACTCAAAAGACTCTCCTCACCACACGCGCCACGTCGCCCGGAGGCACACGTGGCGCGCGTGACATTCGTGCACTTGCGGTTTGGCGGTTGTTTTCCGTGTTCAGTTGTGAAGTCTGTGGTTACAGCTGTACCCCGCCGGCGGCGAGATCGCGCTTGAGCTGTTCGGTCTCCTCGGCGGACAGTTCCACCAGCGGCAGGCGCAGCGGCCCGGAGGGCAGGCCCTGGAGGCCGAGCGCGGCCTTGGTCGTGATGACGCCCTGGGTGCGGAACATGCCGGTGAAGACGGGCAGCAGCTTCTGGTGGATCTCGGTGGCCTTGGTGACGTCGCCGTGCAGGTGGGCGTCGAGCAGGGCGCGCAGCTCCGGCGTGACGACGTGGCCGACGACGGAGACGAAGCCGACGGCGCCCACGGACAGCAGCGGGAGGTTGAGCATGTCGTCGCCGCTGTACCACGCGAGGTTGGAGCGGGCGATGGCCCAGCTGGCGCGGCCGAGGTCGCCCTTGGCGTCCTTGTTGGCGACGATGCGCGGGTGCTCGGCGAGGCGCACCATGGTCTCGGTGTTGATCGGGACGCCGCTGCGGCCGGGGATGTCGTAGAGCATGACCGGCAGGTCGGTGGCGTCCGCGATGGCCGTGAAGTGCCGGAAGAGACCTTCCTGCGGCGGCTTGCTGTAGTACGGCGTCACGGCGAGCAGGCCGTGGGCTCCGGCGTCGCGCGCGGCGCGGGCCAGCTGCAGGCTGTGGTCGGTGTCGTTGGTGCCGGCTCCGGCGACGACGAAGGCCCGGTCTCCGACCGCATCCACCACGGCCCGGACCAGCTGGGCTTTCTCCGCATCGCTGGTGGTCGGGGACTCACCGGTGGTGCCGTTGACGATCAGACCGTCGTTGCCGGAGTCCACCAGGTGCGCGGCGAGCTGCTGCGCGCCGTCGAGGTCGAGAGCGCCATCCGCCGTGAACGGCGTGACCATGGCGGTCAGCACCCGCCCGAAGGGGGTCTGCGGTGTGGAAGTCGGAGCCATGGGCACCACGCTACTCGTAGCTCACCTCGGGTCGCGCCCCTGGGGAGCCGGGATGTGGACTCCGGCACTGCTTGCTCGGGGGTTCAAGCAGTGCCGGGTCCGTTTCTTCAGCGTAGATGAACTTCTCAAAATGCCGCAATACGGACACCGGGCACGTCTGTGCGGTCCGGTACGGCCCCGGAAGGCCGTGGCCGGTCCGCACACCGGTCCGGCGGGTCGCCGCCGGGGACGGTTCCTTACGGGGCGATACGCCCGTTGGCGTTGAACGCGGCGTGGGTGAGGGGCATCAGCCGGGCCCAGTGGGCCTCCATCCGCTCGCCGACCATCTCGATCTCGCGCTGCGGGAAGGAGGGCACGGCCGCGAGCTCGTGCTGCGTGCGCAGTCCGAGGAAATGCATCAGCGAACGGGCGTTGCAGGTCGCGTACATGGACGAGAACAGGCCGACCGGCAGGACCGCGCGGGCCACCTCACGGGCGACGCCGGCGGCCAGCATCTCCTGGTACGCCTCGTACGCCTGCCGGTAGGAGTCCTCCATGACCTTGCCGGTGAGCGCGTGCTGCTCGGGGGTGCCCGCGACGAACTCGTACTTGCCGGGACGGCCCTGCTGGACCAGCTTGCGGGACTCGGAGGGGACGTAGAAGGTCGGCTCCAGCTGGCGGTAGCGGCCGGACTCCTCGTTGTACGACCAGCCGACGCGGTGCCGCATGAACTCGCGGAAGACGAAGATCGGCGCACTGATGAAGAAGGTCATCGAGTTGTGCTCGAAGGGGCTGCCGTGCCGGTCCCGCATCAGGTAGTTGATCAGGCCCTTGGAGCGCTCCGGGTCCTTCTGCAGCTCCTCCAGCGACTGCTCGCCCGCGGTGGAGACACGGGCCGCCCACAGCACGTCGCTGTCCGCGGCGCTGTGCTTGACCAGCTCGACCGTCACCTCGCTCCGGAAGCTGGGGGCTGTGCCTTCGGAGCTTTCGATGCTCTCGGCGGGGGTAGGGGACACCGACGGTTCCTTCCGTTCATTCCACGTGGCGCGCCCCAGCCTACGGCCCGCCACCGACAGTCCAGGAAATACGGCGGGATACCGCGTACCGTACAAAAACGGACTCTGTCGTGCCCGGCTCGGCCTGTGGTTGATATTTTTCACAGAACTTGCAGAAAACGGGCACCAAACGGACGCGGCAGACGTCTAACCCTGTGACAGTGCCCACTTCGAGGTTCCAAGGAGAGCCCGCTAATGTTCCGCCGGCGAGAGCCCGTTCCGTTCGCCTTTGTCGCCGAGGCAGACCGGTTCCGCAGCAATGTCGCGCCCCCGCCCCGAGAACGCGTCAGTCGTGCCCAGCTCGCGGGCCGGTCACTGATCGGCCTGACGGTCGTCGGCGGTCTCGCCGGCGCCCTGCTGCTCGGCGTCCCGGCGCTCCAGCAGGAGACCGGCGGCGTCGGCACGCACCAGTCCGAGGCGTCGCACGGCCGCTGACCCGGCCGGACGGCCCGCGCGCCATCGACGCGCGGGCCGTCCGGCACGAAGTGGTTCCGGCACGTAAGTCTCGATAACCTCACCGGTCACAGCCTTCGTCTGCGTGCCTGGAGTGAGGACCCGCCGTGCCCCTGACCATCCTGACGGCCGACCGCGACCTCGACGACCGGGCCGCCGACGCCGTCCCGCTGCCCCATGCCGGGGCCGACCACTGGCGCCGTCCCTACCGTCCGGGCCCCGGACGGGTGGGGGCGGCCGCCGTGTCTCTGCTGCTGGCCTCGTTCGTCCTGCTGTCCGCGGTGATCATCGTCGCCGCGGGCGCGCTGCCCGCCGCCGTCATCTGCTCCGGTGTCGCGGTCCTGATCATCGCGCTCGCGCTGCGTTTCCTGCGGGTGGGGGTGTGGGTGAGCGCCCACGGCCTGCGCCAGGTGGAGCTGCTGCGCACGACGACGCTGCGCTGGAGCGAGGTCGCCGCGGTCCGTACGGTCCAGCGGCCGGTGCGCTGGCTGGGTCTGCCGCGGACCGTGCAGGGCCAGGCGCTGGTCGTCGACCGGCAGGGTGGCTCTTCGCTGCGGACGCTGGTCACGGACCACAACGGGGACTTCCTCGCGCGTCCCGAGGCGTTCGAGCGGGCCGCGGACGTGCTGGAGGCGTGGGCCGCGGAGTACCGCCGGTAGACGCCGCCGGGGCCGGCTCCTGGAGTGGAACCGGCCCCGGTGGGCGTCGCCGAACGTACGCCCCGGACCCGTACAGCTCAGGCCCGTACAGCTTGGACGTCGTACGGCCCGGACCCGTACGGCTCAGACCCGTACGGGTTTGCCGTCGTGCAGGGCGATGGCCCGCTGCATCGCCTTACGGGCCCGCGGGGTGTCCCGCGCGTCGTGGTAGGCGACCGCCAGCCGGAACCAGGCGCGCCAGTCCTCCGGCGCCCGCTCGGTCTCGGCGCGGCGCCGGTCGAAGACCTCGTCGGCGGAGTCCCGGTCGATGCGTCCGCCCGGGGTGCGCTTCAGTTCGTCGACCGGCAGCCCGCCCTCGGCCTCCAGCTCGCGCGCCAGCCGGCCGGCCTTGCGCGCGAACTGGGTGGTGTGCCAGAGGAACCACACGCCGATGAACGGCAGGATCAGGACGGCGACGCCGAACGCGACGGTCAGTACGGTGCCCTGCTCGATGAGCAGGACGCCGCGGCTGCCGACGAGGCCGAAGTAGACGACCAGGATCGCCGCGAGGACGCAGTAGGTGATCTTTGCACGCACGCTCGGTTCTGCCCGTCAGTCCAGGTCGAGGAAGTTCTCCAGGCCCACGGTCAGGCCGGGAGTGGCCACCACGCGGCGCGCGCCGAGCAGGATGCCCGGCATGAAGCTGCTGTGGTGGAGCGAGTCGTGGCGGATGGTGAGGGTCTCCCCCACCCCGCCGAGCAGCAC
This sequence comes from Streptomyces sp. CB02923, assembly GCF_001905005.1. Classification (GTDB taxonomy): domain Bacteria; phylum Actinomycetota; class Actinomycetes; order Streptomycetales; family Streptomycetaceae; genus Streptomyces. Next base: position 6,187 of record NZ_LWKZ01000005.1, read on the forward strand.
CTCCTGGTGGGCCAGGAGGCCGCGCAGCCGTACGGAGTGGACGGGGATGCCGTCCACGTCCGCGCCGCGGGCGCCGTCCAGCGCGCTGCTGGTGGCGTCCGGCTGCGGCGGGCGGTCCGCGGCGGCGCGGGCCTCGGCGATGAGCTTGGCCGTGCGGGCCGCGGTGCCCGAGGGGGCGTCGGCCTTGTTCGGGTGGTGCAGCTCGATGACCTCGGCCGATTCGAAGAACCGGGCCGCCTGCTGCGCGAACCGCATGGTCAGCACCGCGCCGATGGAGAAGTTCGGGGCGATGAGCACGCCCGTGCGGGGCGACGCGTCGAGCCGGGTGCGCAGCTGCGCGAGGCGCTCCTCGGTCCAGCCGGTCGTACCGACGACGCCGTGGATGCCGTTGCGGACGCAGAACTCCAGGTTCTCCATGACCGCGTCGGGGTGGGTCAGCTCGACCGCGACCTGGGCACCGGCCTCGGTCAGCGCGTCCAGCTTGTCGCCCCGGCCCAGGGCCGCGACCAGTTCCATGTCCTCGGCGGCCTCGACGGCCCGTACGGCCTCGGAGCCGATGCGCCCCTTGGCGCCGAGTACGGCCACGCGCAGCTTGCTCATCGTTTCCCGCTCTCTCTTTCCCTGTACCCGTGGGTACGCCTGATCCCGTGGGTACGCCTGATACGGAAGGTCAGGCGACCGCGTCGTGCAGCCGGGCCGCCTGCCGGTCCTTCAGCGGGCCGATGACGGACAGCGACGGACGCTGCCCCAGTACATCGCGGGCCAGCTCCCGGACCTCGTCCGGGGTGACCGCCGCTATCCGGGCCAGCATGTCGTCGACCGACATCTGGGCGCCCCAGCACAGCTCGCTCTTGCCGATGCGGTTCATCAGCGCGCCGGTGTCCTCCAGGCCGAGCACCGTCGAACCGCGCAGCTGCCCGATCGCACGGCGGATCTCGTCGTCCGTGAGGCCTTCGGCCGCGACCTGGTCGAGCTGGTCGCGGCAGATCTTCAGGACGTCGTCGACCTGGTTCGGCCGGCAGCCCGCGTACACGCCGAACAGGCCGCAGTCGGCGTATCCGGAGGTGTACGAGTAGACGCTGTAGGCCAGGCCGCGCTTCTCCCGTACCTCCTGGAAGAGGCGGGAGCTCATGCCACCGCCGAGGGCCGTGTTCAGTACGCCCATGGCCCAGCGGCGGTCGTCGGTACGGGCCAGGCCCGGCACGCCGAGGATCACGTGGGCCTGCTCGGACCTGCGGTTGAGCAGCTCCACGCGGCCCGCGGTGCGGATGGTGCGGGAGCCGTCGCGCGGGGCCACCGGGGTGGCGTCCGTACGGTCGAGGGCACCGGCCTTCTCGAAGGCGGCGCGGACCATCCGGACGACCTTGGCGTGGTCGACGTTGCCGGCGGCGGCGACGACCAGGCGGGTCGGGTCGTAGTGCTTCTTGTAGAAGCGGCGGATGCGCTCGGGGGTGAGGTCGTTGACGGTGTCGACGGAGCCGAGGACCGGGCGGCCGAGGGGGGTGTCACCGAGCATGGTGTGCGCGAACAGGTCGTGCACGCAGTCGCCCGGGTCGTCCTCGGTCATCGCGATCTCTTCGAGGATCACGCCGCGCTCGGCGTCGACGTCGGCGGGCTCGATGAGCGAGCCGGTCAGCATGTCGCAGACCACGTCGATGGCGAGCGGCAGGTCGGTGTCCAGCACCCGCGCGTAGTAGCAGGTGTACTCCTTCGCCGTGAACGCGTTCATCTCGCCGCCGACCTCGTCGATGGCGGCGGAGATGTCCAGCGCGCTGCGCTCCCTGGTGCCCTTGAAGAGCAGGTGCTCCAGGTAGTGGGTGGCGCCGTTCAGCGAGGGGGTCTCGTCGCGGGAACCGACGTTGGCCCAGATGCCGAAGGTCACGGAGCGTACGGAGGGCAGGGTCTCGGTGACGACGCGCAGGCCGCCGGGCAGGACCGTCTTGCGGACCGTGCCGGCGCCGCCCGTCCCCTTGAGAAGCGTTTGGGTACGGGCGACGGCCCGCCCCTCCGAAGAGGTGCGGGCCGTCGTCCGTGAGCTACGGGACGTCACTTGGCGGCGTCGTCCTTCGCGTCGTCGTCTTCGCCCTCGATGACCGGGGCCAGCGACAGCTTGCCGCGCTGGTCGATCTCGGCGATCTCCACCTGGACCTTGGCACCCACGGCGAGCACGTCCTCGACGTTCTCGACGCGCTTGCCGCCGGCCAGCTTGCGGATCTGCGAGATGTGCAGCAGACCGTCCTTGCCCGGGAGCAGGGACACGAACGCACCGAAGGTCGTGGTCTTGACGACCGTGCCCAGGTAGCGCTCGCCGACCTCCGGCATGGTCGGGTTGGCGATGCCGTTGATCGTGGCGCGGGCGGCCTCGGCGGCCGGGCCGTCGGCGGCACCGATGTAGATGGTGCCGTCGTCCTCGATCGTGATGTCGGCGCCGGTGTCCTCCTGGATCTGGTTGATCATCTTGCCCTTGGGGCCGATGACCTCACCGATCTTGTCCACCGGGATCTTGACGGTGATGATGCGCGGCGCGTTCGGGGACATCTCGTCCGGAACGTCGATCGCCTCGTTCATCACGTCGAGGATGTGCAGACGGGCGTCGCGGGCCTGCTTGAGGGCCGCGGCCAGCACGGACGCCGGGATGCCGTCCAGCTTGGTGTCCAGCTGCAGGGCGGTGACGAACTGCTTCGTACCGGCGACCTTGAAGTCCATGTCGCCGAACGCGTCCTCCGCACCGAGGATGTCGGTGAGGGCGACGTAGTGCGTCTTGCCGTCGATCTCCTGGGAGATCAGGCCCATGGCGATGCCGGCGACCGGGGCCTTGAGCGGCACACCGGCGTTCAGCAGCGACATCGTCGAGGCGCAGACCGAGCCCATCGAGGTCGAGCCGTTGGAGCCCAGCGCCTCGGAGACCTGGCGGATCGCGTACGGGAACTCCTCGCGCGTCGGCAGCACCGGCACGATGGCACGCTCGGCGAGCGCGCCGTGGCCGATCTCGCGGCGCTTGGGCGAGCCCACGCGGCCGGTCTCGCCGACCGAGTACGGCGGGAAGTTGTAGTTGTGCATGTAGCGCTTGCGGGTCACCGGGGAAAGGGTGTCCAGCTGCTGCTCCATGCGGAGCATGTTCAGGGTGGTGACGCCCAGGATCTGGGTCTCGCCACGCTCGAACAGCGCCGAGCCGTGCACGCGCGGGATCGCCTCGACCTCGGCGGCGAGGGTACGGATGTCCGTGACGCCACGGCCGTCGATGCGGACCTTGTCCTTGATGACGCGCTCACGCACGAGGGACTTGGTCAGCGCGCGGTAGGCGGCGGAGATCTCCTTCTCGCGGCCCTCGAACTGCGGCAGCAGCTTCTCGGCGGCCACGGCCTTGACGCGGTCCAGCTCGGCCTCGCGGTCCTGCTTGCCCGCGATGGTCAGCGCCTGCGCCAGCTCGCCCTTGACGGCGGCGGTCAGCGCCTCCAGGACGTCGTCCTGGAACTCCAGGAAGACCGGGAACTCGCCGACCGGCTTCGCGGCCTTGGCGGCCAGGTCCGACTGGGCCTTGCACAGCGCCTTGATGAAGGGCTTGGCGGCCTCCAGACCGGCGGCGACGACCTCCTCGGTGGGGGCCTCGGCGCCGTCCTTGACCAGCTGGATGGTCTTCTCGGTGGCCTCGGCCTCGACCATCATGATCGCGACGTCGCCGTCCGGGAGGACACGGCCGGCGACGACCATGTCGAAGACCGCGTTCTCCAGCTCGGTGTGGGTCGGGAAGGCGACCCACTGGCCGTTGATCAGTGCGACGCGGGTGCCGCCGATCGGGCCGGAGAAGGGCAGGCCGGCCAGCTGCGTGGAGCAGGAGGCGGCGTTGATGGCGACCACGTCGTAGAGGTGGTCGGGGTTGAGGGCCATGATCGTCTCGACGATCTGGATCTCGTTGCGCAGGCCCTTCTTGAAGGAGGGGCGCAGCGGCCGGTCGATCAGGCGGCAGGTGAGGACCGCGTCCTCGGAGGGCCGGCCCTCACGGCGGAAGAAGGAGCCGGGGATCTTGCCGGCCGCGTACATGCGCTCTTCGACGTCCACCGTCAGGGGGAAGAAGTCGAGCTGGTCCTTGGGCGTCTTGGACGCGCTGGTGGCCGACAGCACCATGGTGTCGTCGTCCAGGTACGCAACGGCGGAGCCGGCGGCCTGCTTGGCCAGGCGGCCCGTCTCGAAGCGGATGGTGCGGGTGCCGAAGGAGCCGTTGTCGATGACGGCCTCGGCGTAGTGGGTCTCGTTCTCCACCAGGAATATCTCCTCGTCTGCGTCCACCGCCCGTGTGGCGGTGGACCTTCGTCGGTGGAGCGCCGGGGTTGCGGGCCGGTCTTCGATCGAAGCACCCGGATACGGGGTCGCGCGGTTCGTCCGCGCGCCATCCGGGGGCCACTACCGAGGACCGGCGGCTGAAAGGCGCTCCACCTCTTCGCTATGGCGTTATGGGACCAGACTACAAAGCTCCGGTCCACCGGGCAGTGGACCGAACGTCTGGCGCGTACGGCAAAGGGAGCGGCCCCCGGGTGTGGGAACCGCTCCCTTCACGACGTCTTACTTGGCGCCCGCCGCACCGCGGCGGATGCCCAGGCGCTCGACCAGCGCACGGAAGCGCGTGATGTCCTTCTTCGCCAGGTACTGCAGCAGACGACGGCGCTGGCCGACGAGCAGCAGCAGACCACGGCGGGAGTGGTGGTCGTGCTTGTGGACCTTGAGGTGCTCGGTCAGGTCCGAGATGCGGCGGGAGAGCATCGCGACCTGGACCTCGGGGGAGCCGGTGTCGCCCTCCTTGGTGCCGAACTCGGTCATGATCTGCTTCTTCGTAGCGGCGTCGAGCGACACGCGGTACTCCTCTGGGAATCCATCGGGCCCGGGAGCGCCCCTGGATTTGCTTCACAGGGGATCTTTGATGACTCACCGAAGGCCGTCACCCAGAGTACCAGCTGAAAACGGCCCCCCGACCGGGCGGTCGGAGGGCCGTGCGGACGGGTGACCCCGCGTCGTACGCGGATCATCCGTACGTGGTGCTTTCGCGGGCGTCTAAGAGGAGCCGGTCAGGCCGCGTACGGTGCCGTACACATCCAGTACCGCCAGGCACAGCGGCACCAGCGACAGCAGGACGACGCCGTCGAAGATGTCGAAGACGCGGCCCCAGAAGGGGGTGACGCCCTTGCGCGGGACGATCAGACCCACACCGACCAGGATGGCGGCGCCGGCCGCGATGCTGGCGGCGAACCAGACGGTACGGATGTTGAGCGGGCCGGAGTCACCGAAGCGCACGAGGTCGGTGAGGATGTCGACCGGCGGGTGCAGTGCGATGCCCAGGATGAGCAGCACGATCGTCAGGATGCCGGCGATCGTCAGGCAGGCGACCTGCGCGGTGTAGTCGAAGAGCCGGGCCCGCAGCATGACCGTGATGCCCGCGGCCAGGGCGAGCAGCTGCGCCCAGCTGTTGTCGGAGAAGCCGAGGACGACACCGGCGGCGCCGACGACCAGGGCGGAGCAGCCCGCGACCAGGCCGAGCAGGAGTTCGTGGCCGCGCTTGGCCTGGTTGCCGATCTTGACGAAGTCGACCGACTCGGTCGCCGGGCCCTGCTCGCCGTCGGTGTGCGGGCCGGCCGCGATCTGGTCGGGCGACTTGTAGCCGATGGGCAGCCGGGCGAAGCGCGAGGACAGGCCGGGCAGCCAGGCCACCACGGCGATGGCGACGATGGCGGTGACCGCGGCGACCTCGCGCGGCTCGGCCTCGGTGAGGATGGAGGCGAAGACCGCGAGGGTGCCGATGCTGGCCAGGAAGGCGGCCGCCACGAAGGGCGCGTCCCCGCGCGGCAGCAGCACCACGAGAAGGACGGACGCGATCAGCACGGTCACGCAGCCGACCAGGAACTGCAGGCGGCCGGGGCCGTCACCGTCGGTCACCGGCATGATCCCGGAGCCGGCGAGCAGTAGGTGCGGCAGCGACGCCAGGCCCAGCGCGATGGACGAGGCGTGGTCGTCGTAGACCCGGGCCCGTACGCCGGACAGGGCGACCAGGACGATGCCGGTGACACCGGCGATGATGCCGGGCAGGCGGTGCATGTCGCGGTCGACCGGGTTGGAGAACCACAGGGCGAACGCCATCATGACGAGCAGCAGGACGCCGGCGGTGAGGCCGACGATGTTCATGAGGTCGTCGCTCCAGCGGTTGCGGTTGCGCTTGACCGCGGAGGCGACGGCGTCCGAGACGTCGTCGAAGACCGGCAGCGGCAGGGACTCCGCGAACGGCCGCAGGAGGAGCAGGTCGCCGTCGAGGATGCGCTGCTGCGCGAGGGACTGCCCCGCGTCCAGAACGGTGCCGTCGCGGCGCACCAGGTGGTAACCGGTGGGGGCGCCCTCCGCCTGGGACTGGCCGGAGAGTCGCAGGATCTCCGGATAAATATCGACGAGTGCGACATCCTCCGGCAGTGCCACGTCGATCCGTGCGTCCGGCGCGGCGACTGTGACCCGGCAGAAGCCGGTGCCTGTAGTCGTGCTCACCTGGCGGTTCCCCCTATCCGTTGGGCAGTTTGTCGCGTGCGCGCCTTATATATAGGGGCGCCGCCACCGTGCCTTATATATAGGGACGTCGTTACGGGGCCTTGGGCGCGCTCGCGAGGCGTCAGCGTACCCCCCAATTAGGCCGCCGCCCCACCCGCCCCGGCACTTGACCGTTAACAGTAGGATCAACGCCTGCGTCGGGCCATGGACTTGGTCCGGGGGACCGTCGAACCAACGGGGGCGGTCCGAGACTGCGAGATGCATGAAGGACTGATGCCTCGGTGAGCGTTGTCATCGTCAAGCGCCCGCCCCGCGCGCTTCCACCCGAAATCCCCGGGGAGGAGTTGACGCTCGAAGCTCCGCCGGAGCTGCCTCGCGAAGGCGAGGACAACATGCTGATGAACCTCATGCCCATGATGGGCATGGCGGGTTCGGCGGGTTTCCTGTTCATGGGCACCCAGCCGTTCATGAAGATCATGGGCGGCGTGATGGTGGTTTCCACCCTCGCGATGGCTATTGTCCAGATCGTCAAGGCCCGTCAAGGGCCTTCCGGGCAAATGCTCCAGGAGCGCCAGGATTACCTCAAATACCTGTCGCAGAAGCGAAAGGAAGTACGGCGCACCGCGCGCAAACAGCGGGACGCACAGCTTTTCACCCACCCGGATCCGGGCCAATTGTGGTCGATCGTCGCCGAAGGCAAACGGGTATGGGAACGCCGGTCGTCCGACCCGGACTTCGCACAGGTACGCATGGGACTGGGGCCGCAGCAGCTGGCCACTCCCCTGAAAGCCCCGGAGACCGCGCCGGTCGACGAACTGGAACCGCTCACCGCGCACGCGATGAAGGAGTTCCTCGACAAGCACGGGCATCTGGACTCGCTGCCGCTCGCCGTTTCGCTGCGCGCCTTTTACCACCTGACGGTCTCGGGCGAGCCGGACACCGTGTACGGGTCCGCGCGCGCCATCCTCGCGCAGCTGTGCACCCTGCACTCGCCGGAGGACCTGGTCGTCGCCGTGGTGGCCGCGCCGGGTGCGCAGGCCGAGTGGGAGTGGACCAAGTGGCTGCCCCACGTACAGGACAAGACCACCGACGGCGCCGGGACCCGGCGCCTGGTCGTCGGTGACCTGGGCGAGATCGAGGAGCTGCTCGCCGACGACCTGGAGGGCCGCGGCCGCTTCAACCCGCAGGGCACACCGGTCACCGACGCCCCGCACGTGGTGATCGTGCTGGACGCCGGCGAGGTGCCGATGGACTCGGTGATCGCCGGGGCCGAGGGCCTGCAGGGCGTGACGATCCTGGAGGTCGTACCGGGCGACCTGGACGAGATCCGGGGCGGTCTGGCCATCCAGGTGCGGCCGGGCAAGCTGGTGCTGGAGTCGTCGAGCGGCGCGGTCTACAACGGCACCGTGGACACCCTGTCGGTCTCCGAGGCGGAGTCGCTGGCCCGCCAGCTCGCGCCGCTGCGGGCCGGGTCGGGCGCCGACGGCGAGGAGCCGCTGCTGTCCAACCTGGACTTCACGGACCTGATGAACATCGGCGACGCCGGTTCGGTGGACGTCTCGCGCACCTGGCGCCCGCGCACGCTGCACGAGCGGCTGCGCGTGCCGATCGGTGTCGACAAGGACGGCCAGCCCGTCCTGCTCGACATCAAGGAGGCCTCCCAGGAGGGCATGGGCCCGCACGGCCTGTGCGTCGGCGCGACCGGTTCCGGAAAGTCCGAGGTGCTGCGCACGCTGGTGCTCGCCCTCGCGGTCACCCACTCCTCGGAGACGCTGAACTTCATCCTCGCGGACTTCAAGGGTGGCGCCACCTTCACCGGTATGTCCGAGATGCCGCACGTCGCGGCGGTCATCACCAACCTGGCCGACGACGTCAGCCTGATCGACCGCATGCGCGACTCGATCACCGGTGAACTCCAGCGCCGCCAGGAGCTGCTGCGCTCGGCGGGCAACTACGCCAACATCACCGACTACGAGAAGGCACGCGCCGCCGGCGCCCCGCTGGACCCGCTGCCCTCGCTGGTGATGGTGCTGGACGAGTTCTCCGAGCTGCTGACCGCAAAGCCGGACTTCATCGACATGTTCATCCAGATCGGCCGTATCGGCCGTTCGATGGGTGTGCACATGCTGCTCGCCTCGCAGCGCCTCGAAGAGGGCAAGCTGCGCGGCCTGGACACCTTCCTGTCCTACCGGCTGGGTCTGCGGACGTTCTCCGCGGCCGAGTCCCGTACGGCGATCGGTGTACCGGACGCCTACCACCTGCCCAACGTGCCGGGCTCCGGCATCCTGAAGTACGACACCGAGACGATGGTGCAGTTCAAGGCCGCGTACGTGTCGGGCCCGTACCGCGGTCCGGGCGCCGGCGGTGGCGGCGGTGGCAGCCGTACGAACCGGATGCCGGTGCCGTTCACCGCGTCGCCGGTCCTGGCGCCGATCGTCGAGGAGATCATCGCCGAGGAGCCGTCGCTCACCCAGCAGCAGGACGACGCGCTGGCCGACACCGTCCTGGACGTGATCGTCCAGCGGATGCAGGGCCAGGGCCCGCCCGCGCACCAGGTGTGGCTGCCCCCGCTGGACGAGTCACCCACCGTCAACCAGCTGCTCCCGGCGCTCGCGGTCACGCCCGAGCGGGGCGTGCACGCCCCGGAGTACACGGCGCTCGGCAAGCTGGTCGTGCCGGTCGCGCTCGTGGACAAGCCGTTCGAGCAGCGGCGCGACGTGATGTACCTGGACTTCTCCGCGGGCGCCGGTCACGGCCTGGTCGTCGGTGGTCCGCAGTCCGGCAAGTCGACGCTGATCCGTTCCGCCATGGCGGGCTTCGCGCTCACCCACACCCCGTCCGAGGTGCAGTTCTACTGCCTCGACTTCGGTGGCGGCGGCATGCTGGCCATGGAGGGGCTGCCGCACGTCGGCGGCGTCGCCTCCCGGCTGGACGCGGAGAAGGTCCGCCGTACGGTCGCCGAGGTCGTCGGCATCCTCAACGAGCGGGAGGAGTTCTTCCGCGCCAACACCGTCGACTCCATGGGGACGTACCGCCAGCGGCGCGCCGCCGGCGCGTTCCCGGACCAGAAGTGGGGCGATGTCTTCCTCGTCATCGACGGCTGGGGCACCTTCAAGACCGACTACGAGCAGCTCGACCCGGTCATACTGGACATCGCCAGCCGCGGTCTCGGCTTCGGCATCCACCTGATCCTCGGCGCCTCCCGCTACACCGAGGTACGCCCGGCACTGCGCGACCAACTGCTGAACCGCGTCGAACTGCGGCTCGGCGACCCGATGGAGTCGGAGTTCGACCGCAAGCGCGCGGAGAACGTGCCGATGGGCCGCCCCGGCCGCGGTCTGTCCCCCGAGAAGCTGGACTACCTGGCGGCGCTGCCCCGTATCGACGGCGTCCAGGAGGCCGAGAGCCTCAGCGACGGCATGGCGCACCTGGTGGCGACCGTCAAGGAGAACTGGCAGGGCGCGCCCGCCCCGAAGGTGCGGATGCTGCCGACGCTGCTCCCGGCGAGCGACCTGCCCAAGGGCAGCGACTACCCGCAGCACGGCATCGCGATCGGTGTCGACGAGACGACGCTGTCGCCGGCGTTCATCGACTTCGAGACCGACCCGCTGCTGGTCATCTACGGCGAGAGCGAGTCCGGCAAGTCCTCGCTGCTGCGTCTGATCACCAAGCAGATCGCGGAGCGCTACCCGTCGGACAAGGCGCTCATGGTGGTCTCCGACTACCGGCGCGCGCTGCTCGGCGAGGTCCCCGAGAGCCACCTGTACAAGTACTGCGCCGCGGGGCCGCAGCTCCAGGAGGTCATCACCGGGCTGGCCGGTTCGCTGGGCCGCCGTATGCCGGGCCCGGACGTCACGCCGGAGCAGCTGCGCAACCGCAGCTGGTACGACCTGCCGGACGCGTTCGTGATCGTGGACGACTACGACCTGGTGGCGACCAGCAGCGGCAACCCGCTGCAGCCGCTGCTGGAGTACCTGCCGTTCGCCCGTGACCTGGGACTGCGCCTGATCCTGGCGCGCAGCTCCTCGGGTGCGGGACGGTCCTCCTTCGAGCCCGTGATGCAGCGGACGAAGGAGCTCGGCGCCCAGGGTCTGGTCCTTTCGGGTGACCCGGGCGAGGGCCCGCTGATGGGCAACATCAAGGCGACCAGCCTGACACCGGGGCGTGCGCACTTCATCACGCGCAAGCGCGGTGCCCAGCTGGTGCAGACCGGATGGCTGCCGGCGCACAGCTGATGCGCACAACTGAATGGCGGTGGGGCGTCTCTCCTTCGGGAGGGGCGCCCCACCGCCGTTCTCGGGGGTACGGGTAACGGGCCGGGTCTCAGCCGAAGGCGCCGTGGCGGCGGACGTCCGGGGACGGCTCGCCGGGGCCGCCCTCGCCCTTGCCGTCCTGGTCCTTGGTGTCCTTGCCGTCCTGGTCCTTGGCGCCCTTGTCGTTCCTGTTCCCGGTGCCGGACTGCCCCCGAGCGTCGGACGGATGCTCGGCAGCCGCCTTCTCAGAGCCTGAGGCCGTCTTCTCCGAGGCTGGGGAGGCCGCGTCCGCGTCGGAGGAAGGCGCGGAACCGGCCTTTCCGGCTGCCGCCTTGGGCGTGCCCTCGGAGGCACCACCCCCCTCGGCCTCGGACTCCCCCGTACGTACGCCCTTGGCGACTCCCGCGCCGCCCCGCACGCCCTTCGGGTCACCGGCCCGCGGCGGCCCGAAGGGGTCGGGCCCCTGGGGTGCGCCGGAGGTCTCCCACGTCGCGGTCAGCGGGGGCCGCTGCCCCTGGCCGCCTTTGCCGCCCTTGCCGCGGAAGACACCGCCGAGCGACGTGGCGAGCTGGCCGAGGGCCATGAAGCCGTACGCGGTCTGCATGCCGGACGACTGCGAGCCGTCGTTCTGGGAGGCGGCCGGGGCGGCGTCGTGAGCGCCGGAGTCCGCGCCCGCGTGCGCCCCCTTGTCCTGGGAGGCGGCGTTCTCCAGGTCGGCGGCGGCCAGCTCGAAGACCGGCAGCGTCTCGTCGACGGACTGCTTGAGCCGGTGCCACTCCCCGGCGAACGCCTCGCCCGCCGGACCGTGCCAGTTGGCGGCCGCGGCCAGGCCGACGTGCCGGTCGAGGTCGCGTACCAGGCCGTCCAGGTGCTTGCCCATGTCCCGCCAGCCGGCCGCCGCCTCGTGCAGGGCCTGGGGGTTGTGCCGCTCGGTCACTGGACACCCCGGATCGTCTTGACGAGCTCTTCCTCGGCCGCGTCGGTCGACACGGCGGTCTCCCTGATGCCGTCGGCGACCTCCGTCAGCCGCTCCCGCAGCTGCTCCAGGGCGCGCTCGGCCTGCTCGTACAGCTCCAGGTACGGCCCGGCCGCCTCGCGTGAGCCGAACCCGTCGCACAGCGCCTCGGCGTCACTGCGCCGTCTGAAAGCGGTCAGCTGACGGCCCAGGTCGTCCGCGGATATCTCGAACTTGGCACCGAGCCCGTGCAGCTCCTCGGTACTGATCCGGACCTCGTCTGACATCTTTTCTCCCCGAATTGTTTGGCGCAGCCCGAATGACGCGGCTCGAAAGCGCGGCGGCCTGCCGGACAAGGCCCCAGGTCTAGCACATCCGGATAGGGGCCGACCGCCGCGCCCGAAGGCGCCGGGACGGCGTGGCGAGGAGGGAAAAGGGACCAATATCCCGCAATGCCAACAACCCTCCTTGACGCATCGTTCGGATCCGTCATTACACTCATGACGCCGGTGCAGCACACGCGGTTGCTGTGCCACCGAGTTCACTGGGGGCAGAAGACATGAGCGGTATGAGCGGCATGGGCAATGAGCGGCAGATCCAGGACGAGGATCTGATGGACGTCGCCCAGGATCCCGAGCAGGCGCACCGGCTGCGCAAGGCCCTGCAGACGCTGGCCACCAATCCCCAGGTCGGCGGAAAGCTCCAGGAGATGGCCAAGGAGGTGCTCTCCGGGCGGATCGGCATGAAGGACGCCATCCAGTCCGATGAGTACATGGGTGCCATCGGCGACCGTATGAACGAGATGCGGCGGGCGGCGGAGAACCAGACGCAGGCCGAGCGGGAGGCGTCCCGTGAGCAGTTCGCGAAGTGGCAGAAGGAGCAGGAGGCCAAGGAGGACCAGGAGCGCGCCGAGCGCGACGGCCCTTCGGGCGCCATCGTGACGGGGCCGCGGCGGAGCGGCCGGGGCGGTACGAGCCACCGGAACTGAACCGGCGGGCCCGGCCGTCGGCGGCCGGGTCCGAACTCCCGTTCACCGGGCGGGCGCGAGTCCGTTCATGGCTGTTCGTGCGTCATGCGGGATTCGCCCGCCCGGTACTCCGGTTCCCCAGTACTCCGAGGCCCAGTACTCCGAGGCCCGGCACTCCGATGCCCGGCACTCCGGTGCCCCGGTATCCGGTACGGGCCTTCGGCGACTTCGACGCCATCGGGTTCTCGCGTGCCGACTCACCACGATATTTTCCCGCTTGTCCGCTCTCCCGCGGTCGACGTTTGACCGTATTCGCCGGTATGCGATCGGCTCTTTGATGGCAGTTGTCCATCCCTAAGGGAATCTTGACCGGCATTGCTATCGTGCGCGATCACGCGCTGCCGGAGAAGCGCACGCGGGAGAGAGCGGAGCAAAATGCCACATATTCGGGTGCTCGGTAAGGGCGCGCGGATCACGGCGGGCACCTTGTGCCTGCTATTCCTCCTGCACACCCTGTACTGGCTGGGACATGATCTGGTAACCGCCGGTCCCGGCATGGTGTGGGATCTGTGGACGGGAGGCGCGTCTCCCGCTTCCGGTGGTTCCGCCGGCTCTTCCGGTGCCGGTGGCGGTGGCGTTCCGGCGGCCGCCTATCCGGCCACGACTCCGTACGACGTCGGCCTGGCCGTACTGCAAGGCGCCGCCGTGGCCGCCGCGTTCGCCGGGAGGCGGACGGCCGGCGGGCTGCTCGCCGTGGCGACGGCGCTGACGTTCTCGATGCGCGTGCAGGCCGTCGTCAGCACCGGCAACCACACCTCGGCCAACCGATGGTTCCTCGGCCTGGGCGACGGCGACGACGCGACCCTCATGGCGGTCTTCGTCTCGGCGGGCCTGGTGGTGCCACTGGCCCTCGTCGCGGCCGTCGTCCTGCCGGCCGGCATCCGTGCCTGGCCGCGGCCCGGCACGGCGCCCGGTGCGCCTCCGGTGCGGCCCGCCGGGCCTGCGGGTCCGGTGGCCGCGATCGTGCTGGGTGTGCTCACGCTCCTCTCGGCGGCCTGGATCTGCTACATGCTGGTGCAGACCCTCGGCAGCGGGTACGGGGTACCGCTGGACGTCCTGTTCACCGGCCGCGGCCTGCTCCTGGCCATGCTGGGCCTGGCGCCCGGCTGGGCTTGGCTGACCTTCCTGCCGCTGTGCGCGGCCGGTGCGCTGCTGGCCGCCACCCGCCGGGTCTCCGCCCGCGGCTTCGCCCTCGGACCGGCGCTGGTTCTGCTGCCGGTCGCCTTCCTGGGCATGTGCGGCTACCTCCGTACCGGAACGCTCTTCGAGCTGGGTGACGTCGCACCGGGCGGCGCACTGCTGAGCCGGGCGCAGATGGTGGTGGAGCTGGTGGGTTCTGTGCTGTTGCTGGTGCTGATGGGGCGAAGCGGGGAGCCGGTTCAGTCGGGGATGGCGGGGGCCGTGGGCGGGTCCGTGTATGGGGCGCCCGGGTACGGGGCTCCTGCTTACGGGGCGCCGGTTCCTGCGTACGGGAATCCTGCGTACGGGGCGTCCGCTCATGGGGCTGCCGGAGGGCCGGTGCCGGGCGGGTTCCCCGCGCCGGGCGGGCATCCGGCGCCCGACGGGTATCCCGCGCCGGGCGCGTATCCGACGCCGCAGGGCGGCTTCGGTCCGCCACCCGCGGGCTGACCTGCGCCTCGGCGGGCAGCGGTACCGGTGTCAGTGCCGGATCGTAGGATCAGCCGGGAGTCGAGGAACGGAGTACGGGCAGCGCGGGGAGTGCGGGCAAGCGGCGCTCGCGGCGCGGACATCGGGAACAGCACGGTCAGCACGGCATGCCGGCCGGCACACACACGCGACGACCCGCGACGGTGGAAGGCGAAAGGTTCATGGGGGACGAGGAATTCATGCACGCCTCGGACGAGGAGCACGGCAGTACGGGGGGTTACGCACCGCATCCGCACATCGGCGGCCGCACCGCCGCCCTGCGTGCGCTCGCCGCATGGCGTATGCAGTGGCCCGGCGCGCCCCGGGTCGTCGTGGTCACCGGAAGTCCGGGCAGCGGGCGTTCGCGCCTGGTGACCGGCTTCCTCATGCTGTGCGACCCGGAGTACCGCAAACGCCTGCCGCTGGACGACCTGGACCCGACGACCGTCCCGCCCGACCTGCCCGCCCCCGCCGTACCGGACCCGGCGGGCCGCACCGCCGCCCAGCTCCTGTGGACCATCGCCGACCACCACGGCCTGGGTGCCGCCCGCACCGCGGACATCGTTCCCGAACTCGCCGCTGCCGCCGCCCCGGTGACGGTCGTCGTCCCCGACGTCGACCGGGCCGGGCCGGTGCGGGCCGCCGACGAGCCCGCGCGCCTCGTCCGGGACGTGCTGAAGCCGCTCGCCGAGACCGGCACGGTCCAGCTGCTCGCCGACGTGCCGCGCGCGCTGGCCGCCGAGGTGATCGCGGCGCTGCCGTCAGGGCAGGGACAGATCATCGATCTCGACGAGCCGCGCTGGGCCGACCCCGAGGGGCTGGCCCTCCAGGTGGAGAGGTCGCTGGACCCGGGGTCCGGCGCCTCGGCGCTGCCGTACACCACAGATCCCGGGGCGCGCCGGGCACTCGCCGAGGCTGTCGCGGGGCGCGCCGACGGCAGCCGGCTGACCGCGCAGCTCGCCGTACGGTGCGTCCTCATGCGGCCGGAGGGCTTCGACCCCGCCGACGTGTCGCAGCTGCCGGGCGATGTGGGTGAGGCGCTGGACCTGCACGCACAGCGGCTGGGCGCCGATCCGCGGACGCTGCGGCTGATGCTGGCGCCGCTGGCGTTCGCCGAGGGGGACGGACTGCCGCTCGGTCTGTGGGGACCGCTGGCGTCCGCCGTCGCCGGGCGCGACATGAGCCGGGAGATCGCGGACGGGATGCTGCTGGCGGGACCGTTCGTCGAACCGGCCGAGGTGCCGGGGGCTGTGGCGGCGTCGGACGGAGCAGCCGGGGCGGGCGGCGAGGCACCGGCTGCGGCCTCCGGGGACGCCGGTCGTGGCGGCCGTACGCTGCTCCGCCTCGTGCACCCCGCTGTCGCGGACGAGGTCCGTGCCGGGCCGGCCGACGCGCGCGACGCGCAGACCCGTATCGCCATGGCGCTCCTGGAGGCCGTACCGGAGCAGGACTGGTCCCGGGCCGATCCGTACGTCCGCGACCACCTCGCCGCACACACGCTGGCCGCCGGCCTCCTTCCGCAACTGCTCACCGACCCCGGCCTGTTCGTGCACGCCGATCCGGTGCCGCTGCGTACGGCGGTCGAAGCCGTGCCGTACGAGGCCCTGGGCGCCCCCGCCCGTACGTACCTGCGGACCGCTCCGCTGCTCACCCGCACCCAGGCGTCCGTCGTCATGCGTGCGGCGCTCCTGGAGACGGCCTTCGTCGAGGACGGCCTCGGACCGTACGCGGACGCGGTGCACGCGCTCGGCCTCGGTCTGCCGTGGCGCACGCTGTGGAGTGTGCCGCTGCCCGGAGTCACCGGCGTGACGGTCGGCAGCCTCCCGCCGACCCCGACCCCGACCCCGGCGAGCGGCGGTGGGGCGGCCCCCGCGGGCGCACCGGCCACCGCCGCGCTGCCGGTCGCCGCCTTCGTCGTCCCCGAAGGCACCCCCGGCTCCCGTGCGGTCCCCGCCGGAGCCGCGGATGCGGGTGACTCCGCCGTGTTCGTCCACCGGCTGCTGAGTCCCGGGCCCGTGGACGCCGATCCGGCGCAGGTTCTGCGCCCCTCGGAGGACATACGGGCAGCGGCACCGCTCGCGCTGAGCCGGGGCGCGGACTACCTGCGGGTATGGGACCGGCAGCGTGAGGAGGTGGTGGCCGCCCTCGTCAGCGACGTCCCCTTCACGGGCGCCGACCTCTCGCCCGAAGGCATCCTGGTCGTCGCCACGGCGCGCGGCGTCAAGGCACTGCAGATACTGCTGCCCGCGCCCGCCTCCATCTCCGCGTCCACGTCCGGCGCTGCCGTACCGGCCCCTGCCGCCCCCGCCGCCCCTGTTCCCCCCGCCGACACGCCCGCCGGCCCGTACGGCCGCGAAGGAGACCGCACGTGATCACCCAGGCGCAGGCCCAGGCCACCGCCGACCGCTGGCTCAACCCCGAGGGGCACCAGGGCCCGCCGCGCCGGGTCGGTATGGAGGAGTTCGACCTCGGCTGGGTGGTGTGGGCCGTTCCGCCGCCCCCCGAGACCGATCCGGCGACCGGTCAGCGGCGGCCCCCGGCGGAGGTGGGCAACGCCTGCGGCGTCGTCGACCGGGCCAGTGGCGAGCTGACCGTCTGGCCTTCGGTGCCGACCGGCGACGTCGTACGGATGTACCGGCAGAAGCACGGCGCGGGCAGCGGCGACGCGCCTGCCCAGGCGCCCGCCGAGCCGCCGGTCACCGGCCCCGGCAACACCGCCGTCGCCACGTACGACGACCCGTCCAGTGGTGCGGAGACCAACCTGGTGCGGGTGTCGGGCCCCGGCCTGCCGCCCGCCGAGTACCAGCTCTTCGACGAGCTGCGGCGCATCGGCGTCCGCGGCGAGGACGTGCGCGCGGTCCACACCGACCTGCGCCCCGCCCTGTTCCCCGGCGGCTATACGGGGAGCTTCGTCTTCCGCGCCTTCCCCAACGCCCGCTTCTCCTGCACCGAGGGCTACGGCGCGACCTCCGCGGAGCGCGCCGAGGGCGTCGCCGGGCTGCTGCGGCACGTCGAGACGATGCACCAGCTCACGGGACAGCAGCCGCCGCCGCGGCCGCACCGGCTGCCGGTTCCGTCACCCGACAGCGTGCCGCGGGCCGAGCCCGTACGGGACGTGGCCCTCGGCAAGCAGCTCGCCGAGGCCTTCGGTCCACAGGGAGTGTTCCGTCCGGATGCCGACGACATCGCGGACACCCGGCTGCCGGAGGCCGCCAAGAAGACGCTGACCTGGGCCGGTCTGCCCGTGGAGATGCCGCTTTTCTTCACCGCCGACGAGGCGGCCCGTCCCCCGGCCGGGGGTCTGTTCACGGACGCGGCGACGCATCTGCGCGCGGTCGGCACGGAGGCCTCCGAAGGGACGCTCGGCAATCTGGCGGGCCATGTCCGCCTCGGTACGGACGGCGCCTACCTGATCACCGTCCAGTGCACGGCACCGGAGGAGAGCCGGGCGCTGATCGGCGCGGTGTGGGCGGTCCAGCCGTCCTCGGGCGGCGGCCGGTTCGTCAACGCGTCGCTCGCGGCGTTCCTGCGGTCCCTGGTCCTGCTGGCGGCCACCCGGCGTCAGATACGGGGCATGGACCCGCGCGCGGCGGGCGCCGCGGTCGCCGCCTTCCAGGAACAGCTGGTCGCGATCGACGGGTGGTCACTGGACAGCGACAAGAACTGGTGGTCCCTGATCGTCGAGCAGATGTGGCACGGGCTCTTCTGACACTTTCCGGACGCCTTCTGCTTGCTTCGGCGGCGGTGTGCTCAGGGCGGCAGCAGCCAGTCCGCGGCGAGGGCCGCCGCCAGGCCGAGGCCCAGCAGCCAGCTGCCCAGCCGCGTACGCCCGTTGCGGCTCAGCTCGATCACGATCCCGCACAGGATCAGCGCGGCGCCGTACACCCCCACGACCAGGACCGATGTGCGGCTCGCGAGGCGGATCACGAGCACGGCCGCCATCGCGGCCATCAGCACGGAGGCCAGAACGATCCGTACCCGCCGGGCCTGACGGGGCGTCAGGTTCATGCGGCGTGCGGGCAGGGGCTGTTCATCGGCGGGTGCGTCCATGAGCGGGAATGGTACGGGACGGCTGTTCGGCTCCGTACGACCGCGTTCGCTTCCCGGACGCCAGGCCTACGTGAAGAGGAGCACCGCGCCGGACAGCACCGCGCCGATCAGCCCCGCGGCCATCAGCCCCACCATCAGCGTGCGCAGTACGCCGGGGCCGACCGACCGCCATGCGTCGTCGAAGGTGGGGGCGCTCCGGAAACGGTAGCCGGTCACGGTGCAGAGCACGCCCAGGACCAGGACGACCAGCCCGCCGCAGAGGCACAGGACGCCGTTGGCCAGCCGGTTCCAGCTGTGCTGGACGTAGCTGGAGCGGCCGACCTGGCGGACCTCGATCAGGTCGCCCTCCTTGAACCGGTGCCAGGAGTCGACGCTGGCGTTCAGGTCCTTCGTCCTGCCGTCGTCCGACCGGAACGTGCCGTAGCACTGGATGTCGCGCGTACGGTTCCCCGAATGCTGCTTGTTCGCGTAGTGGTAGTCCGTGGCGCACGCCTCAACGGTGATCTTGCCGGGGCTGCCGTCCACCCACACCGAGTACGGACCCACGTAGACGCCGATCGCGATCAGCATGAGTCCGGCCAGCAGGACGCCCACCCCGATCAGCCGCCCCAGGCCGCGCTTCACCCCGTCCGCCGCGTCCGGCACACCGCCCACGCCGGCCTCACGGGACGCGCCTGACCTGGTGTGTTCCGACTGTGCTGCCATGGTCAGCGATCCTTTCCAGGGGCGTGCGAAGGTGCGAAACGAGCGGTGCACACATCGGCATGACGGACATACCGCGCGTACGGGACGTACGGACTTGCGGGGTGTACGGGCTTACGCGATGTGCCGAGCCTACGGCCCGGACGCACCTGCCCGGCCGGCCAGGCGGCCCGCAGTGTCACCCGTAATGCTGCAAAAAGAGAAAGACGGCTGCACCAAGGATGCCGATCCCGGCGACGGACAGCAGCAGCGGGCGCAGCACCGCCCCGCCGGGCAGCCCGTCCCAGCTGTCGCCGAACGAGCGCCCCCAGCGGGCGCCGAAGCCGGTCAGCAGGCAGAAAGCACCCGCCGCGAGCACCGGCAACGACACGAACACCCCGGCGACATCGCCCCACGCCTGCTCCCAACCTGCGGCCACGTATGTTCCGCCGTCGCCGCTCTGTACGGGGACCCGGGCGCCCGGCGGGTACACCGTGCCGGGGTGGAACGTTCCGAAAGGATTGCCCCTGCCGCCGCTGTTCCGGTCGGTAGTGCCGCTGCCCTGATCCTGGCCCTGGTCCGCGCTGCTGCCGCCGCTGCCGCTGTCACGATCGGCTCGGAAGGTGCCCGTGCAGGTGATCGTCCGGCTGCCGTGACGGCCGCTGCCGCCCGCCGCCGTGTAGCGCTCGTGACATTCCTCAACGGTGTACGTCCCGCCAGTGCCGCTGTACCCGACGGCGAGCGCCGCTTCCCTGGCGGAGATCACGCAGACCATCACCCCCAGCAGCACCAGGACGAGGCCGGTGACCCGCCCCACCACGTACCGGGCGGCGTTGCGGCGGCTGGTCACCGCGGCCAGGGCCCGACTCAGCGAGCGGAGCGACGCGAGCGGCGTACGGCGCGCCGTCGGTGGCGGCATCAGACGAGCCCGTCGACGAGCAGCGCCGCGGCGGCACCGAGGGCGGCCAGGCCGCCGGCCCCGGCCAGTACGGCACGGACGACGGTGCCGCCTGGCACCCGGTGCCAGGCGTCCCGGAAGCCCGGCCCGCGGCGCGTACCGAACCCGGTGAGCAGGCAGAACAGGCCCGCCACGATCGCGCACACCGAGACACCGACGATCGCCAGGCTCCGCCAGATCCACTGCTCTTCGATCATGACGAACTTGTAGTCCGTCTTCTGGACCGCCAGCTGCTTGCCCGGCTCGAACTTGGCTCCGGTCTCGACCGTCGCATCCTCGACCGCGGCGCCGCCCTCGTCGTCCTGGAAGGCGCCGGTGCAGGTGACGACGGGCCGCGCGTGCCGGTGCCGGGACGAGCCGACGCGGTCGAACTGCGTACGGCACTCCTGGACCGTGAGCGTGCCCGCGTCGCCCCGATGGCCGTTGGCGTAGCCCATGTCCTTGGCCGTCATCCCGCCGAAGAACAGCCCGGCGAGGACGAGACCGGCGCCGACGACCCTGCCCGCCGAGGACGGCAGCCGGGTCGGGAAGCGCGTGCGTATGAAGGGCTGCGTTGGCATGGTGGGACCGCGATGCTGTGGAGGACAGTGCCGGCCTGCCCGGCAGCCATACGGCCGGGCACGCACGCCACCCGGGGCGCGCGGCCTCTTGACCGGGCAGGTACCGAAACTTAACCACCTCTTTCCCCGTCCGCACCACTCCCCTTCCGCCCGCATTCGGGCCGTCGCCGATGCCCCACCTCGGTCAATCCCCCCGAATTCGAGCGCCATTCGAGTGGATACCGCACTGCCGAATGCCTCAACGGCCCGCCATCAGTGCCCCGTTGTCCCCTATTTCTGCACCACTGTCCCCCGCGAAGCCCACCCCGTCACCCCGGCTCCCGCCCCGCGGGCTCGCCTTGACATGCCTGCGTTAAGAGCACATAAAGTGGTCGTGCTGGACGTGTCGAGAGACAAACACGCCAAGCGTGAATGACAGGGCAATGACGGGGGTCGTGATGGCGGACAAGGCATTTGACGTGGATCCGGCGGTGCTGAGCACGCAGGGCCATGCGTTCGTGAACATCGGTACGGAGTTCGCCAAGGCGGCCAAGAAACTCAAGGATGATCTTGAGGGTCTCGGAAAGCCGTGGGAGGACGCCGACTTCGGCGCGACCTTCGACGTCATCTACACCCCGATACGCGACGGCATGTTCACCTCCATGGATTCGCTGGGCGAACGCCTGGAGGACATCGGCGACAAACTTCAGGGCATGGCCCGTACGTACACGGCGTCCGACGAAGAGGGCGTCCACGTCGTCAGCTCGGTCCCCCGCCCCGCCGTCTGAGGCCGCGACCCCGGGCGCACTGGC
This sequence comes from Streptomyces sp. CB02923, assembly GCF_001905005.1. Classification (GTDB taxonomy): domain Bacteria; phylum Actinomycetota; class Actinomycetes; order Streptomycetales; family Streptomycetaceae; genus Streptomyces. The sequence goes on from NZ_LWKZ01000005.1 coordinate 27,631, forward strand.
CCCGCGGAGACGCTCACGCTTCTCGCCGTACGGATCCGCTGGGGTCGGTACGGCTGTGCGTGCTCCGGGCATCCCGCCCCCGCTCAGCCCCGCCCTGCTCCCTCCGCTTCCGCACTTCCCGCACCGCCGCAGCCCTGATCAGCACCAACACCACGAACACGACGACTCCAGCCGCACACGGCTGCAACCGCACGGGGGACGAACACTGTGTCACTGACACTGCCGAGCGAGGTCTCCTGGGTCCTCGGACTCCTCGGGTACGACTGGCCGGAAGCCGACGAGGACGCGCTCTTCAAGTGCGCCGAGACGTGGCGGAACTTCGCCACACAGGTCGAACAGGCGGCTTCGCAGGGCACGTCGGCGGCGAACGAGGTGGTCGGGGCCAACACGGGCGAAGCGGTCGACGGCTTCACCAAGGAATGGGGCGCTTTCTCCGGCAGTTCCGGTTCCGACCACTATCTGCGTGACGCCCAAATCGCCGCCGAGACCATCGCGTTGGCTTTCGACGCGGCAGCCATCGCCGTACTCACCGGCAAAATCGCGATCATCGCCCAGCTCGTCGTCCTCGCGGTGGAACTCATCGCCGCGCAAGCGGCCGCCCCCTTCACGTTCGGTCTTTCCGAAGCGGGCGCGGCGGGCGCGACGCAAATCACCCGCGTCGCCGTCCGCGAGATCCTGAACAAGATCAAGCAAGAGGTCGTCCAGGCCGCCACCAAGGCCATGGAACACGCGACGATGGACGCCATCAAGAAGCTGGCCAAGAAGGCGGTGTCCAAGGAAGCCCGGCAGCTGGCGACGGACTACGCCAAGAAGACGGTCAAGGACACGGTCAAGGAGACCGTCAAGGACAAGGTCGTCGAAGAGGGCAAGGCGAAAGCCACCGAAGCCGCCACGGAAATGGGACAGAACGTCGCCCAGCAGGGCATCGAGCACCATTTCGGCGCCCGCGACGGTATGGACTGGGGCGAAACCGCCGACGTCGGCAAGGAAAAAGCCGGCGAATACGTCGACGGCCTCAAGGAAGGCGCCCAGAACCTGACCGACCCCCAGACGTACGTCGACCACGCCAGGGAAGACCTCACCAACCGCGGCCTCGACGCGACCCAGAAGCACGTGGACCACCGCACCGGCGGTGCCGCGACCCGCCACCAGGGCGTCACCGACGGCGCCAAGGATTCAGTGCGGGCCGTGTTCGGGTGAGGGGGCGGGCATGCCGGCCGCCCGTGCCGACCACCGGCCGATGCCCACACCTCCGCGCCTCATCCACGCTTCCCTGACTCCGCGCCTCCCTGATTACGCGCCACCGCACCCCGGCGCCGCCCCCACGCCCTTCAGCCGAAAACGTTACGAACGTCCTCGGCGATGCCCCCTCCCCCGCTGCTTCCGTTCGTACTCCCGCTCGTACCTCCGCTCCCAGTCCTGTCTCCAGCCCCTTCCACCCCTCCCGGCCCTCTAGGTCCTCCCCTTCCGCTCTGAGTGGCGTCCCGCGCCTTCGCCGCCACGGCGTTGGTCCCCACCTCGGTCGCTCCATCGAGCAGACGGTCACGATGCGTCGCGGGGTCGAGGAGACCGGCCAGGCCGCCTGCCCTCTCCGCCGGGCCGGTCGGCGCGCCGACGACGTACTCGCCGGGCCGGAACTCCCCGCCCTCGACCACCCCGAACTGCTTCGCGAATTCCTCCTTGGCACCGTCCAGCGCGTCACCCGGATCGATGCCGGCGCGAGCACCGAAGCGGGCCTCGATCCCTTGCTGGACGATGTCCTGCCCCGCCCCGGTCACGATGTCCGTGACCTTCTCCCCGGCGGGGGTGACAACCATGTCCCTGGCCGTCTTCTTCGCATACTCCGTCGCGAAGTCCTTGACCTGGTTCTGCACGAAGTCCGCGGCAATCTTCTTGACGCCCTTTTCGGCGGCATCCGCCATCGCCTTGGTGACGGCTTCGACGACCTCCTGTTTCAGCGTGTCCAGGAGCCGCCGCACCACGAGACGGGTGGCCTGGGTCACCCCCAGCGCCCCCACTTCCGAGAGGCCGAGGGTAAAAGGCGCGGCGGCCTGCGCCGCGATGAGTTCGACCGCCAGGACGACGAGCTGCACGATGACTTCGGCCTTGGCCGCGAACACCGCGACCGCCGCCACCTCGAAAGCGATACCGATCACGTTGGCAGCGATCTGCGCATCGGTCAGGCAGGAACCGGGCCCACCGGAGAAGTCCTCCCACTCGCCCGTGAAGCGGCTCACCGCCTCACCCGAACTACCGGTGGCGACTTCCCGTACGGCCGATCCACCCCGCCCCTCAGCCCTTCCGACCTGAGCCGCGAACTCCAGCCAGGCCTGCCCGCACTCCATGAGCTTGTCCTCGTCCGCCGCGGGCCAGTGATACCCGAGCAGATCAAGCACCCACACGACCTCACCAGGCAGCGTCAGCGCCACAGCCGCCTCCTCCCCCAGCCCCCGCCGCCATCACGGACCCCATGGGGAAGGATGCGCACGCGCCACCTGACCGACGAGCTGGAGCCCCTCCCGCTCCGCCGTCTCGTACCCCCGCGCCATCTCCTGCAGGTTCTCCCCCATGCCCGCCATCCGCCTGCCGAGCGAATCCATGGACTTGAACATGCCGTCCCGGACCGGCTCGTAAATCATCGCGAACGTCTCCGCGAATTCAGCACCCCGCCACGGCTCTCCCAACCCCTTCAGCCGGTCCTGCAACCGCCTGGAAGCGGTCCCGAACTCGGTCCCGATATCGACGAACTCCGCCCCTTGACGCCTGAGCCCGACCGGGTCGACATCGAATACCCTGCCCATCACACAGCCCCCACTCGCTCGAACAAGTAGCCAGCAAAAGGAATAGCGGGCTCCCCGCCCGCCCAAATCAGTGGCGAGAGCCTTCCACGCCGCCAAGCGGGCGGCAAACATCCGCACCCGTGAGCGGAACACGGCAAACGCACTCGCACACCCGCCCCGACGCCCCGCACCACGCCGCTCACACAATCCGAAGAAACCTTTACCATGCCACGATCAGGCCCCAGCGACGCGATGCCGCGCAGACGTTCCCCTCGGCGATACAGTCACCACCTCGAACCCGAACGCCATAAAGCGAGTCACTCCCGGACGAGCAACCGAAACAAACTGGGCACACACCCGTCGTTTTCAGTCCTCACTCATCCGGGCGAACGGCGCGCACTCCGCTGACGACTCTTTCCGTCTCCCCCTCCCCGCACGCAAAGAAGGGGCCCGCAGCGAGCTGCGGACCCCTTCTGGCGTTACGCGATGCCGTGACTACTGTCCCGGCGGACCCGGAGGCTGGGCAGGCGGAGCCGACGGAGCCGACGGGTAGGAACCGTAGGCGTTGGGCTGCTGCCCATACGGGTTCGGCTGCTGCTGGTACGGCCCGGCCTGGTGCGGCGGGTAACCGGTGTTGCCACCGGGCCCTCCGTAGCCACCGGGACCACCGGGCGGCGGGCCGCCATTGTTCTTCTTGCGCCGCACGACGACGATGACGACCACCAGAGCCGCCACCAGCAGAACCAGTACGAGACCGATGACGACGATCGGAGAAATTCCGATACCGCCACCACTCGCCTTCTGCTCACCGGTCTTGCCGGGGGTGGCTCCGTCATTCCCGGCGGAAGTCGGATCCGTGACTTCCGGAGCCTTGAGCGGGCCGTACTTGGACCCGGCCGGAATGTCCTGGGTGAGCGCACGGTACGGGCGGATGGTGCCGTATCCGTACTTGGGACTCGGCGTGCTGATGTCCGACTTGCCGTCGGGAGTGATCGCCGTCTTCGTCAGACGATTGGCGACCTGGCCGGCAGTGAGGTTCGGATACTTGGACCGGACCAGCGCGGCGGCGGCGGAGACGTAAGCGGTGGCGTCGGAGGTACCGTCCGCCTGCCGGTATTTGGAGCCGAGGCCGGCTGAGTAGATACCTTCGCCGGGGGCGAGGAGACGGACATGCGGGCCGTAGTTGGACTTGCGCCAGACTTGCCCGTCTTTGGCCACAGCGCCTACAGCGAGGACTCCGGGAGCCGCAGCCGGGTACATGGGCGTTTCTACGCCGTCATTTCCCGTTCCAGCGACGATCAGTACGTCCTTGGCCAGGGCGTAGCTGATTGCTTCCTTCTCTTTCTGGTCGAACCCAACGCCGCCGAAGGACATGTTGACGATCTTCGCCCCGTGATCAACCGCGTAGCGCAGCGGCTCGGCGAAGCCGTTCTCCGAGGAGACACCACCTTCCGAATCCTTCGTCTTGATCGGAAGGATTTTGACCCCGGGTGCCAGGCCCTTGATACCGTCGGCGCCATTCGGACCATGGCCATGACCAGCGATCAGGGACGCCATTCCGGTTCCATGGCCGTCCCCCGGCTCCTGGTCAGCGGTGCCGCCGTCCGAGGCGAAACTCTTTCCGGGGAGAACGCTGCCCTTGAGATCGGGGTGATTACCGTCGACCCCTGTGTCCACAACAGCGACAGTGACGTTCTCACCTGTGGACTTTCCCCAGACGTCCTTGGCTCCGAACGCACCAAGCGCCCACTGCCCGTCCCTGATGTAGTCCGCCGAAGCAGCCGGTGCGGTGCCGATGACCAGCGCTCCCGCCAAGACCGCGCCGCTCACCGCACGCAGCGTCCGCGTGAAGCTCATGCCGTACACCTCTCCTGAAACAGGGCGGGGCCCGCAGCCCGAGGACTGCGGGCCCCGTCTCGTCTTCGCCGGCTGTCAGACCGACTGGTCCCTACTCGATGACCTTGGGCGCCACATTACGCTCCGGCGTCCAGGTCTCCTCGTCCTCGACGAGGTAGTCGGGGCGCTGCCCGTTCTCGCCCTTGTCGTTGCCCTTGGCGCCGTGAGCGCCGGGAGCACCCGCCATGCCCATCGGACGGCGGCCGTTCCCGCCGGTGCCCGCCTGCGCACCACCACGGCTGCGGTGCAGACCCGCGCCGCCCTGTGCGCCGCCGCCGGTCTTGCTGCCGCTGGTGCTGCCGACCACGCCGCCCTTCTGGCGAGCCAGTGCGCCGCCACGGCCTGCGGCGGCTCCTCCGCCACGGCCTGCGCCGGCGCCTGCCGCACCACCCATGCCGGGCATTCCCTGACGCCCGCCGCGCGCGCCTCCGGTGCCGGAACCGCTGCCGGAACCGGGACCTCCGATGCGACTGGCCGACGTGCCACCGGGACCGCCGCCGGCTTTACCGCCACCCGCGATACCAGGCATGCCCGGCCCGCCGCCGAGGTGTCCGCCGCCTCCGGGGCCACCGTTCAGCTGCCCGCCGCCGCCAGGATTCCCCAGACCGGGGCCGCCGCCGCTTGGACCGGTGCTGGTCAGACCACCGCCGGGGCCCGAAGTGCTGGGCGGGTTGAAGCTGTCGAGGCCGGTGCCGATGTTGGACGGCATGCCGCCCTTGCCGGGCTGGACGGAGCCCACGCCGCCGTGGATGCCGTCCGTCTTGGGAGCCTGGAGTCCGTCGGAGGAGAAACCGGGGCCCTTGCCCAGAGAGCCCCCCGGTCCGCCCACGAGCGGCTTGGGCTTCTTTGCTACCGCTGCGGGGAGCGGGAGGACGGGCGGGACCGCAGGTCCGGTGTTGGGCGGCGGAATATCAGTGTCATCGTTGAATTTGGCGTTCGGGGGCTTACCAATCGCGGCCGCGTTCGTTCGGTATGCGGCACCCAGGTACTCCATGGTCGCCGCAGCCTTCAGCTGGGTTTCCTTACCGGCGGAGAGGTTGTCCTCGTTGTCCTCGACAACCTGAGCGGCACTCTTCCCGCCCGCCAGCGCGGAGTTGGCCTTCGAGTCGTCCCGGCCGACGCTGTCCGTGGCCCAGTCCCAGGCGCGACTGCCCCAGCTCGGCCACTCCATCCCATCCAGGTGCTTCTTGTACTCACCCAGCGCTTCGCTCGAACGCTTCATGCCTTCGCCGACGACCTTGGCGTAGGAGGCACCGTTCTCGATGTTCTTGCTGATCTTCTCGGCTCGGGTGCGGAAGGCTTTGGCGGCGTCGCCCTCCCAGTGCTCCAGGACCTCATTGATGGCCTTGTCGAACATGGCCTTGATGCCGCCACCGTTGTCGCTGACCAGCTGGTTGTGCACCTGTTCCCAGGCGTGCCCGACACCGGCGACATCGTCGGGCTTCGCGTTGGCCACCATGGCCTTCAGCGATTCGAAGTCGATGTTGTGGAACTTCGTCGTGTTCTCGATCGCGTAGCACTTGTCCTGCGGTGCGTACTTCGAGTTCGCGTAACTACCCACGGGCCTGCCCCCTCTTCTGCTCAGTTTTCCCAGTATCCACAGTCACGGTTCACCGGTACTGGTTACCCGACGAAGACTGCCCGTGGTTCATCGCGTTGCTGGTGTCCTGCTCACGGTCCTGGTACGCGCCGTGCGTTTTGGCCGTCTTCTTCGACAAGTCGTCGATCAAGTCTTCGAGCTTCTTGAGGACATACGTTTCGATATGCGCCTTCATCTCGCCGTGCGCATTCCGAAGCTCCCCCTCCTCCGAGAACCCCTGCCCCAGCGCGCCAGGCGGCAGATGCGTCCCACTCTTAGCCTTGCCCGAAGCCCCCTGCATGTCCTTCAGTACGGCGTTGAGCTTTTTCACCACTTCGTCCAACCGGTCAAGATCAACGCGGTAGGAATCGTTAGCCATGATTGGCCTCCCCGTTCGAGTTGTAGCCGGTCTTGCGGCGCCAGTCGCGCATGGCGATCGAGGTGCCGACGACCGTGGCGACGGCTAGGGCGCCGCCGCCGATGATGTAGATGGCGATGCGGGCCTGTCGTTCCTCGGTGGATTCGCCGATGGTCAGGACGGCCGGCTGGATGTTGGCGCCGGCGTCGGCCCGGTCGGAGTCGGTGTCCGGCTTGGGCTCGCCGGTCGGCTTGGTCTTGTCGTTGAGGGCCGCTACCGGGTCGACGACGCCCCAGCCGATGTTGTGGTCGCGGTTCTTGCGAACGCGTTCGGCGGTCTTCTCCAGGTGCCAGATGATCTCGCGCGGCTTCCACTTCTGGTGTTCGGCCTTGTTGCGGCCGACCAGGAGTGCCGCGGCGCCGGCCGCGTACGGGGCGGCGAAGCTGGTGCCCTGGTCGACGCAGTTGCCGCCGTTGGGGACGGTGGAGACCATGTCCACGCCGGGGGCGGCGAGGTCGACGAAGGAGCCGGCCTGGGAGAAGGGGGCGCGCTCGTTGTTGCGGTCGGAGGCGCCGACGGCCAGGACGTTGGAGTTCTCGAAGGCGGCCGGGTACATGCTCTGCTCGGCGCCGCTGGCGCCGCCGTTGCCTGCCGAGGCGACGATGAGGATGTCCTTGGCCTCGGCGGCGGTGACCGCGGCGCGCAGGCTGCCCAGGCGCGCGGGGTCCGCGTTGGTGCCCTGGGAGATGTTGATGATGTCGGCGCCCGCGGCGACCGCGTCGGTGATCGCCTTGGCGAGGCTGTCGGCCGTACCGCCCTTTTCTTTGTCCGTCTGCTGGAAGGGGATGATCGTCGCCTTGGGGGCGAGACCGTAGAAGCCGGAGCCGGCTTTCGTACGGGCGGCGATGATGCCCGCGACCTTCGTGCCGTGACCGACCTGGTCCTCGGTGGGCTTGCCCTTGTCGACGTAGCTCTTGCCGCCGCTGATCGCGGTGCGCAGCTGTTCGTTGCCGGCGTCGACGCCGGTGTCGATGACGGCGACCTTGACGCCCTCACCCCGTCCGTAGGCCCACATCTGCCGGGTGAGCAGGCGTTGCAGCGACCACGGGGTCTCTTTGATGTCGTCGGTGCCGAACGTGCACTGTCCACTGTTCAGGGGCACGTTCGGGTCCGCGGACGCCGGCGCGGCCGTCGCGCAGGACAGTGCGACGGCCGAGGCCGCACCGGCCAGGGCTACCGTCGCGCGTCGGCGGTGGCCGGCTCGGTGACCATTGGCACGAGATCCCACGAGGTGTCTGCTCTCCGTGTGTGGCGGATTCGGTTAGGTGAGGGGGAGGAACCGGGGAGGCGGTGGAGGAAGTGGGTGGACTGCGTGAGGGCGAGCGCACTGGTGCAGCGCGCCCGCCCTCATTCACCACTGTGCGAGCCTTCGTGGCTGCTCAGCCGTTGTGCCGTGTCCGTACCGTCGGTGGACGGCGAGGAATCAGCCGCCCCAGATGCTGGCGTTCTTGGACTCGGTGCTCTGGTAGTTCTGAGCGGCCTGGTCCAGGGCCTTGGCGATGGCTTCCAAGGTCGAGTGCAGGGAAGCGGCGCGCTGGTCCCACTCGCGCTGGCGGGCCTGGTAGCCCTCCTGCGCGGCACCTTCCCAGCTGGCGGCGATCTTCTTGACACCCGACTCGAGGTCGTCGAGCTGGGTACGGATGTTGTTGGCCGTTCCGCGCACGTCGGAGCTGGCCTGGGAGATCGTCGCGAAATTGACGAGGATCTGGCCGGACATGTGGTCTCCTCGGGGAGTTGAGCTCTGGTCGATTCACATGCCGCAGCAGGCCGGCCGGCCCACGGTCCGCCGGGGCGGTGGGCCGGTGCGTGCTGCGGCGAAGTGGGCGCGCCGCGGTGGGCGGCGCGGTCCCGTCATCCGAAGGGCGAGGCCTGCGCGGAGACGTGGGACATCGACTGGGCCTGCTCCTCTTCCGAGGCCACGTAGTTCTTCGTGGTCGAGTCGATCGCTTCCTTGATCTCGTTCAGCAGCTGGTTCAGGCGCTTGGCGTCATCATTCACCTGGGTCTGCAGCTGGTGGTACGAGGAGGCAGCAGAGCCCTTCCAGCCAGCCGTGATGCCCTCGACGACCCCGTTGAGGCGAGTGATCTCACCCTGGATCGACTGGTTGACGGAGGAGATACGGCCGCTGAATGCGACCATCTCCTCCTCAGTGGTTGTGAACTGCTGACCAGCCATAAGTCAACGTCCCCCATGAGACTCGTACGTCGTGCCGGGGGACTCGCGTGAAGAGCTCCCCCGGTCGGCATCTTCTGTTGACGCCTTCCGCCACTTTAACCACTCCATACGCCTGTTCCCAACAGCGGGTGGGCAGTTGTGACGCGATCACAACAATGGCAACTGACCGACTCCGAAAGCCAATTCGATGGAAACGGACAGATGCCTTTCTTTCGGTCAAGCGTCTAGGTGAAGCTACTCACTCGGATGTGAAGGAGTGGTGAGGGTCCCGGGATCAGGAGCTCTGCGGCTTCTTTGCGCTGCTGACGTCCAGCTCCGGCCCTTCGGACAACAGCTGCGACCACGCCTTGTCGACCGTCGGCGGATGCACGCCCTCGTATCCGAGGTGGATCTGCGCCTGGTCGCGGTCCTTCTCCGCGTTGCCCGCCTTGGTGGCGCTGTCATTGCTGCGCGGCACCGAATAGCGCAGGCCGGTGTCGGTCACCAGGAACAGCGTGCCCTCCTTGGCGGTACCCGTCACCTGCTGGTACAGCAGGCCGCTGCCGGGCGTCACGTACGAGGCAGAGCCGGCGGCGATGGCGGCCGGGTAGTCCTTGCCGACCCAGGTGGACATCTTCGGTACGGCGCCGTCGAAGCCGAGCGCCTTGCCCGCGCCGTTCGCGTAGTCCGTGCCGGTGCCGTGGTAGACGCTGCAGGCGACGCCGGCGCCCTTGCCCGCGTCGCCGATGCCGGAGCTGCGCTGCGTCGCGGCGGCGTTGGCCATCGTGACGGCCTCGGAGGGCCACAGGGCCGTGCCGGGGAACTCGGACATGAACTGGACGACCTGGTCCTTGTCGTCACGCTTGGGGGTGATGCTGTCGGTGGAGACCTTGACCGCGTCCATCTTCTCGCCGCCCTTGTTCACGGCGGTCGCGTTCGGCCCCTCCAGCAGCAGCTTGGCCTGGAAGTTCGAGACCTTCTCCAGGCCGCCGGCGGTCACGACGTACTTCTGGCTGTCACCGGCCTGCAGGACGTTGCCGATGACGCTGTACTTGCTCGGCACCCCCTCGACGGCCGCGCGCGTGCCGGCCTTTTCCACGCGGGGCATCGTGAGCGGCATCTGGCTCTTGATGAGGGTGTTCATCCATTCGGAGGTCACCTGCTGCGGCTGTGCGTCCCCGAAGATGACCTGGCGCAGCTTGTCGTCCTGCTGCTCCTTCAGCTCCGGCGAGGGGGCGTGGCCGGCGAGGGCGTCGAACTTGAAGGCCACGCCGTTCTCGTCGACCAGGTACTTCTCGCCCTGCGGGTCCTGGACGTACAGCGCCTGGTGCAGGTCCAGCTTGCCGTGGTCGAGCACCTTGGCCTTGTCCTTGCCGCCGAGGACGAACACGGCCTGCTGGGACTTGCTGTTCTCGCCGCTGCCCGGACGGTCGCACACCGCCCAGACCTTGGGGGCGCCGGCCTCCTTCTCGGAGGGCAGCCGGTCGGGGGCGTACGGGATTCCGATGGCCGGACCGTGCGGGATTTTCCCGTCGAGTTCCTCTTCCTTCACCTTTACGACCTGAAACTTCTTCGGATCGAGAAGGAGTTTGGCGGAGGCCAGGTTGAGGATCGGGTGGAGAAGTTTCTGGTTGCTTCCGTTTTCGCCCTTGCTGTTCAGGACGACATAGCGGGTGGTGGACTTGTCGCCGACGATGACGTTTTGCGCCGGCGTGTCCCAGCCCTTCGGCGCCACCGGCTTGAGGATGCCGCAGGCACCGAAGCCCACGGTGACCACCAGGCCGAGCAGGATGCTCGGGAGCACCGCCTTGAGCGGCCGCGGCGCGCTCTCGATCGAGCCGTTCGGCAGCGGCTTCAGAAATGCCGCAGTCGTCCGCTTTCGAGCGAACGAATACGCATTCAGCTCGTCCCGACGTGATGCCATTGTTGCTTTCTCTCCCCGCCTGTCGGATCCACCGTGGACCGCCCCCGGCACTCGGGCCGCAGCGCCCTCTACTATGCCGTGTGTCGATCGACCCGTACGGTACGGGTGCCACCTTCCGGTGCACCAGTCTCGACGACGGTACCGAGGCCGGGAAGACATACCGCTCAGAGGCACAATGCTCGGAGCAACACCACCAGTAGAGGAGCAGGCCGGGGGATGTCCAGCGCCACCAGGGCTCGACGCCGCAATGGGCGGCAGCAACAGCAACAGCCTTCCGTTGCGCCGCAATACGCGGGAAATGCGGGCCAAAACGGTATAGCTCCGGGCAATGGAGGAAATCAGGATCGTGCAGCGGCGGACCGGCCGGCCGGTCCGGTGGCTCCCCGGCTGCGCGCGCAGGCCGGAAACATCGGCGGCGTCCGCGTCCAGCAGCTTGCGATCATCGAAATCGCCGCGGCGCTGGTGCTGGTGGGATGGGCGATCCACCCCGTCGCCCTGACCGTCGCGGCGGTACTGGCGGCGGTGCTCGTCGTCTTCGCCCTCGGCCGTCGCCGGCGCATCCCGCTGCCGGAGTGGATCACGACCGTGCGTGCGATGAAGCGCCGTGCCAAGCGGAGTGGTGCGGCCGCGGGCTCCGGCGGCGTCGACCCGGCCTTCGCGCCGCTGGTGGAGTGCGACCCGGCGCTGCGGACGTACGAGTACACCGACGCCGAGCAGCGCGCGATCGGATTCGTCGGGGACGGTACGTTCCTGACCGCCGTCGTTCAGTTGGAGGGACGCGACGAGCCGCTGCGCCCGGCGAGCGGCAGCCGCCCGCTGCCGATGGACGTGCTGCACACCGCGCTGGACGTGGAGGACATCCACCTCGAATCGGTGCAGTTCGTCCAGTACACCCAGCCCGCCCCGGCCCCGCACCTGCCCGAGCAGGCCGTCGCCGCCCGCTCGTACGCGCCGCTGCAGGCACAGACGAAGACCCCGGCCCTGCAGCTCACCTGGATCGCGCTGAAGCTGGACCCGGAGCTGTGCGCGGAGGCCATCGAGGCCCGCGGCGGCGGTCTCGACGGCGCGAAGCGGTCGCTGCTGCGCGCCGCCGACCAGCTCGTCAGCAGGCTCTCCGCGCACGGCGTACGGGCCAAGGTGCTCGCCGAGCGCGAGGTGGTGGCCGCGGTGGGCACCGCGGTGTGCGTCAGCCCGCGGGCCGCGAACGGCGCGATGGGCCGCGACGGCCGCGCCGCGCGCCGCATCCAGGAGACGGTCCGCGCGATGCGCTGCGACGACCGCTGGCACACCACGTACTGGATCGGCCGCTGGCCCCAGCTCGGCCAGGGCGGTACGCCGCTGGCGGGCGTCGTCCAGCTGCTGAGCAGCACCCCCGCGATGGCCAGCACCTTCTCGCTGACCGCCTCGCACGGCAGCGGCCGGGCGCCCGCCATCTCGGGCTACGTCCGCCTCTCGACCCGCAGCGAGAACGAACTGAGCGCCGCACAGGGCGAGTTGGAGCGCCGTTCCGGCTCCGTGAAGGTCGGGCTCGTACGGCTGGACCGTGAGCAGCTCCCCGGTCTCCTGGCCACGCTCCCCCTCGGAGGTACCCGCTGATGGCGACGCCCACCTACCAGCCCCGCGCCACTCCGAGCAGCGACGGCTGGCGCAATCCCCCCATCGGCGGCGCCCCCGCGGGCGGCGGGCGGCGGCTCTCGCACGAGCCCCGTCCCGACGAGCGGCAGTCGGCGGCCACCGGCCCGCGCCCGCAGCCGGGCTTCGGCCTGCGCGGTCCGCGGCGCAGCCCGCACGTCCTGACGCCGGAGTCGCTCGGTTCGCTGTCCCTGCCGGTCGCCGAGGACGGCGTCGTCATCGGCATCGACCCGCAGAACCAGCCCGCGGTACTGAGCCTGCTGCGGCCCAGTCCTCTCGAAGTGGTGCTGGTGGGCAGCATGTGGCTGGCGCAGGTGCTGGCGCTGCGTACGGTCGCCACCGGCGCGCGGGTCGCGGTCGAGACCGCGCGGCCGCCGGCCTGGGCGCAGATGGCGCAGGCCGCGGGCGGCGGGCAGCAGTGCGTCTCGGTCCACGACGTACGGCAGATCGCGCCGCAGGGCGCGTCGGTCTCCAGCCCGGTCCTGGTCGTACGGGACATGGGCGCGCGGCCGCCGCGCAACCAGCTGGCGCCCGGCCCCTGGCAGTCCGTGCTGACCGTGCTGCCCTTCCTGGGCCCGCGGTCGCCGCAGCTGCTGGCCCGCGCCGACCTGGTCTGCCTGCAGCGGCTGTCACCGGAGGAGGCCGAGGTCGTGACGCGCATCATGCGGCTCCCGGCGCAGATCGGCGGGGTGCTGCCGACCCTCAGCGACAACGCGATGCTCTGGTGCACGCGCGACAACCACCAGTTCGTGATGACGCAGCCCACCGACGCGGAGACGAATCTGCTGGGCGGGCCGCGGCGCATGGACTGACGAGAGCGGCAAGCGATACACGTACAGCGCGGGCTTTCGCGGGTACCTCTTAGGGGGTGTCCGCGGGCCCGCGCGAGTGCGTCGTACACGCGGCCGCGCGCCGGGGTCCGCGGCGGGCCGTCCGCACACGGGCGCGGTGAACGGGCGCACCACCGGTGTGCCGCGGTGCGCCGCCGGGTTGCCAAGACGAGATGCCGTCGACTGCCGTTCGAGGCCGACTGTTGATTAGTCTGTATTGGAGAGCCGCAAGAGCACACCGGCGGCTGCCGATACGGGGATGGAGACAGTTAGTGTTGGCGCTACCCGGGGTGGTGTGGTCCGACGTCCGCTACATCCGATCGATCCGCCTGTATCCGGTCCTGCCGTTCAGGTGCGTTTCAGTACACCAGGAGGCACAGTGAGGGAGCAGGAGGCTTTCCGTCCGGACGGGAACGATCCTGACGACGACCAGTCCGAGTTCGATCTGACGGGTGAATTCAAGATCGACTTTGCGGCTCCGGCCTGGTACGCCAGCAACGACACCAGCGGCGGCGGTCCGGCCGCGGCCGCCCCGGCCACACCTCCCGCCGCCACGCCCTCCACGCCGCCGACCGGCGCGCCGCTGACCGGGCCCGCGCAGACGGGACCCGGCCAGGCCGCCCCGCAGAGCGGTCCGGCCCAAAGTGCCCCGCAGGGCGTGCCGCAGGGTGCTGCGGCGCCGCCTGCCGCCCCTCCCGGGTTCCCGACGCTGCGCCCCGACGACGGTGCCGCCAACGCCGCTCCGGCGCCCGTGCCCACCGCGCCGCCGGTTGCGCCCACCGCCCCGGCTCCCCTCGCACCCACGCCGCCCGCTCCCGCTCCCGAGCCGGTGGCCCCCGTGACGCCGCCCGCGCCGGTCGCCGAAGCCGCGCCGGAAATGCCCGCCGAACCTGCGGAGTCCGACGCACCGGCAGGTACGCCCGCCTCCGGGAACGCCGGGAACGTACGTGCCGGTCGCGGCGTCGACCCGTCGGCGTCCTTGTGGGACGACGACCCGGCGCCCGAACCGGCCCCCGCGCCCGCTCCGGTGGAGGCCGCGCCGGTCGCCGATGCACAGCAGGCCGACGAGGCGGGCCGTACCGACGGCCCCGCCGAGGCCGAAGGCGAGGCACCGGTCGCCGCGCCGCAGCCGCCCGTACAGCAGCAGCCTGTGGAGCAGCACCCGGCCCCGGACGCCCAGCAGCAGTCGGAGGCCGTGCAGCAGGACGTACCGCAGGAAGCTCCGCAACAAGCCGCATCTCAGGGGCAGTTGCCGCAGCAGCAGATGCCGCCACAGGCCGCGCCTCAGGTCGCGCCTCAGGCCGCGCCTCAGGAGCAGTCGCCGCAGCAGATGCCGCCGGAGCAGATGCCTCAGCAGCAGGGGGCTCCCCAGCAGGGCGCGCCCTGGGGTGCCGCCGCCGGGCAGCAGGCAGGTGCGCCTGCGAACCTGCCGCCGCTGCCTCCGGAGTACCAGCCTGCGGACCCGCGGACGGGCCAAGCTCAGCAGCCGCAGTACCAGCAGCAGGCCGCCCAGCAACAGGCGCAGCAGCAGGCGTACGCACAGCAGCAGCAGCCCCAGCCGTACCAGCAGCAGGCCGGCTACCCGCAGCAGCACGCCCAGCCCCAGCCCCAGCAGCAGGCACCCCAGCAGGCCCAGGCTCAGGCCGCGTACGGATACCCGCAGCCCGCCTACGGCTACCCGCAGCAGCAGTACCCCCAGCAAGGCGCCCCGATGCCGCAGCAGGCACCGGCCGACCCCAACGCCGCTGCCGCGCAGGGCGGTTACGGCTACCCGCAGCAGGCCCAGCCCCCGCAGCAGGCGCCTCAGCAAGCACCCCAGCAGGCTCAGCAGCAGGCCGGTTACGGCTATCCGCAGCAGGGTGCCTACGGCTACCCACAGGCCGCCCAGGGCTACCCGCAGCAGGCCGCGCCCGCCCAGCAGCAACAGCAGTACCCCGGGTACGGCCAGCAGCAAGCACAGCCCCAACAGCCGCAGCCGCAGGCACAGCAGCCCCAGGCACAGCAGCCGCAAGCCCACCACCCCCAGCAGGCTCAGCACCCCCAGCAGCAACAGCCCCAAGTACAGCCCCAGGTTCCGCAGCAGCCCCAGGCCCCCACCCCCGTCCAGGGTGCCGACCCGAACGCCGCTGCCAACTACGCGCAGTACTCGCAGCCGGGCCAGCAGCAGCAACAGCAGCGGGCCGCCCCCGGCGCGCCCCTGGGTTACAGCGCCGCCGTCGAGCTGACCTCCGACCGCCTGCTCCGCAACCAGCCCAAGAAGAAGAAGCCGGGCGCCAACGCGCAGCCCTCGCGCTTCAAGCTGGGTGCGAAGAAGGAGGAGATGGAGCGCCAGCGCAAGCTGGAGCTGATCCGCACGCCGGTGATGTCCTGCTACCGGATCGCGGTCATCTCCCTCAAGGGCGGTGTCGGCAAGACCACGACGACGACCTCGCTGGGCGCCACGCTCGCCTCCGAGCGGCAGGACAAGATCCTGGCCATCGACGCGAACCCGGACGCCGGCACGCTCGGCCGCCGGGTCCGCCGCGAGACCGGTGCGACCATCCGTGACCTGGTGCAGGCGATTCCGCAGCTGCACAGCTACATGGACATCCGCCGGTTCACCTCGCAGGCGCCGTCCGGTCTGGAGATCCTCGCCAACGATGTGGACCCGGCCGTCTCGACGACGTTCAACGACGACGACTACCGGCGCGCGATCGACGTCCTCGGCAAGCAGTACCCGATCATCCTCACCGACTCGGGCACGGGCCTGCTCTACAGCGCGATGCGCGGGGTGCTGGACCTCGCCGACCAGCTGATCATCATCTCCACGCCGTCGGTGGACGGCGCCTCCAGTGCCAGCACCACGCTGGACTGGCTGTCCGCGCACGGCTACGCCGACCTCGTACAGCGCGGTATCACGGTGATCTCCGGGGTCCGCGAGACCGGCAAGATGATCAAGATCGACGACATCGTGTCGCACTTCGAGACGCGGTGCCGCGGTGTGGTCGTGGTCCCGTTCGACGAGCATCTGGCCGCCGGTGCCGAGGTCGACCTGGACATGATGCGTCCCAAGACCCGTGAGGCGTACTTCCACCTGTCCGCGCTGGTGGCCGAGGACTTCTCCCGGACCCAGCAGGCGCAGGGCGCTTGGCAGGACCCCGCTCAGCAGCAGATGCAGCCGGGCGACCCGAACGCCCAGCAGCAGTACGGGCAGCAGCAGTACGGGCAGCAGTACGGCCAGCAGGCGTACCCGCAGCAGCCGGGCCAGGAGGTGCCGGGCCAGCAGCCCGCCGGGTACCCGCCGCAGCAGGGCGGCTGGACTCAGCAGCCCCAGCAGCCCCAGGGCCAGCAGCCGCCGCCCGGCTGGCAGCAGCAGCCTCCAGACGCGCCGCAGCAGCCCGCCCAGCCCGGACTCCAGCCGGGGTGGACGCAGCAGCCCCCGCCGCAGCAGTAACAGCCGTCGCCGTCACCACGGCAGAAAACCGGACACAGCAGCCCGGAAAACAACGAGGCCCGGCACTCTCCCAAGTGCCGGGCCTCGCCCCGTTCTTCAGCGGCCCCGTTCCCGCGGCGAACGCCGCGACGGCCGTCGTCGGCCGGCCGTCAGCTCCCGGCCTCGGCCGCCCCGATCAGTTCGCGTGTCTCCTTCACGTCGACCGCCATCCGTTCCAGCAGCCCGTCGAGCGTGTCGAACTTCTCCATCCCGCGGAGGTAGGCGTAGAAGTCCACCGCGACGTGCAGGCCGTACAGTTCCAGGCCGACGCGGTCGATGGCATGGGCCTCGACGGTCCGTGCCGTGCCGTCGAACTGCGGGTTGGTGCCGACCGAGATCGCCGCCGGCATCTTCTCGCCGTCCGCGTGCAGCCAGCCCGCGTACACCCCGTCCGCGGGGATCGCGGTGTGCGGGAGCGTCTCCACGTTGGCCGTCGGGAAGCCCAGCTCCCGGCCGCGCTGGGCACCGCGTACCACGACGCCCTCGACGCGGTGCGGCCGTCCCAGGACCTCTCTCGCGCCCGCGACGTCGCCCTCGGCGACCAGCCGCCGGGTCAGGGTCGAGGAGAACGGCTCGCCGCCGCCCGCCGTCCCGCGCTCGAACAGGTCGACGACCTCGACCGCGTAGTCGTACGTGCCGCCCAGCTCGGTGAGGGTCTCCACGGTGCCCGCCGCCTTGTGCCCGAAGCGGAAGTTCGGTCCTTCGACGACCAGCTTCGCGTGCAGCTTGTCGACCAGGACCTTGACCACGAAGTCGGCCGGGGCCAGCTTCGAGAACTCCTTGGTGAACGGCAGGATCAGGACGGCGTCCACGCCGAGGCGCGCCATCAGCTCCGCGCGCCGCTCGTGCGGCGCCAGCAGCGGCGGGTGGGTGCCGGGCCGTACGACCTCGCTGGGGTGCGGGTCGAAGGTGACCACCACGGCCGGTACGCCCAGCTCCCGGGCGCGCGCCACCGTCTTCCCGATGATCAGCTGGTGCCCGCGGTGCACGCCGTCGTAGGAGCCGATGGTGACGACGCTGCGTCCCCAGCCCTCGGGGATGTCCTCCAAGCCACGCCAGCGCTGCACTGTGCCCGCTCCTCGCCAGAACTCTCGTCCGTCACTGCGCCGGGAAGAACCCGGTCGGATCCGGGCACCCTCGGCCTTACGCAGGTCTAAGACTGCCATGCCTCGCGCATCGCTTCGCGGGAAGGGTCACCTCGCCTCCGCGGAGTGCGGCGCCCGGAGGTGCGCGTCGCGCTGTCGCGGCCCGCGCGTGTCACCGCGCGCCGGAGCACACCGCGCCGCCCGCGCCCCGGCGTCCGCCGGGAGCCTCGCGGCACGCGTCCGCTGCTCCGCTCCCGCGGCTACGGCGACGGGCGGTGCCATGGCCATGGCACCGCCCGTCGTATGTGGTCAGAGGCGCGCCGCCCTAGACCGCCGCGAAGACCGCCAGGCTCTTCGCGCGGCCGCCCTGGTTCTCCAGCAGCGCCAGGAACGTCCCGTCCGGCGCGAACGCCGCGGCGGGCCGCGCCGGGCCGTCGCCCTCGTCGAAGCGCGGCATCGGGATGCGTACGCCGTTGGTCAGCAGCCGTGCCTGGTCCAGCGTGACGTCCCAGCGCGGGAACGCCGCGGCCGCCGCCTCACCGATCGGCATGACCGGCAGGCCGCCGCCCGCCTCGTCGTCCACGGCCGTCTGCAGCTGCTCCAGCGTGCGGGCCCGGTCCAGCTTGTACGGGCCCACCCGGGTGCGCCGCAGGGCGGTCAGGTGGCCGCCGACGCCGAGGGTCTCCCCCAGGTCGCGGGCGAGCGCCCGGATGTACGTACCGGAGGAGCACTCCACCGAGACCAGCAGGTCGGTGACGGGCGTGCCGTCCGCCGCCTCGGTCTCCTCGGCCGAGTACACGACGAACGAGGAGACGGTGACCGGCCGGGCCGGTATCTCCACGTCCTCGCCGTTGCGTACCCGCGAGTACGACCGCTTGCCGTCGATCTTGATGGCGCTGACCTTGGACGGCACCTGCATGATCGCGCCGGTCAGCGCGGCGACCCCCGCGTCGATCGCCGCCCGGTCCAGGCCGTGCGCGGCCTTGGCCGCGGTGATCTCGCCCTCGGCGTCGTCGGTGACCGACGTCTGGCCCAGCCGGATCGTTCCGACGTACTCCTTCTCGGTCAGCGCGAGGTGCCCGAGCAGCTTCGTGGCGCGCTCGATGCCCAGCACGAGCACGCCCGTCGCCATCGGGTCCAGCGTGCCGGCGTGCCCGACGCGGCGGGTGCGGGCCATGCCCCGCATCTTGGCCACCACGTCGTGCGAGGTGAAGCCGGCCGGCTTGTCGACGATGACCAGACCGTCCGGCGCGCCCTGCTTGGCGCGGGTGCGCTCCACGCGCTTCGCGCCGGTGTTCTCGCGCTTCATTACGCCGTGGTGTCCTCGTCCTCGTCGCCCGGCTTGCGGTACGGGTCCGCCTCGCCCGCGAAATTCGCGCCGGAGGACGCTTCGCGCACCTTGGCGTCCGAGGCCCGTGCCTTGTCCAGCAGGTCCTCGATCGTCTTGGCGTTCTCCGGCAGCGCGTCCGCGACGAAGGTCAGGGTCGGCGTGAACTTCACGCCCGCCGCCCGGCCTACCTCGGAGCGCAGGATGCCCTTGGCGCTCTCCAGCCCGGCCGCCGCGCTGGCGCGCTCCTCGTCGTCCCCGTAGACCGTGTAGAAGACCGTAGCCTCCCGCAGGTCGCCGGTGACCCTGGTGTCCGTGATGGTCACGTGGCTGCCGAGCCGCGGGTCCTTGACGCCGCGCTGCAGTTTCTGGGCGACCACCTCACGGATGAGGTCCGCCAGCTTCTTCGCCCGCGCATTGTCGGCCACTGGTCCGTCTCCTTCTGTGTCTTTCACCATGGTGCATGTGGCGCCGACGACCCGCTCAGTCGTCATGGTCGCCGTGGACCCGCCGTCGTACCGACAGCAGCTCCACTTCGGGCCGTGCGGCGACCAGGCGCTCGCAGCGGTCCAGTACGTCTGTGAGGTGCCCCGTGTCCCCGGCCACCACCGCGAGTCCGATGGTGGCTCTGCGGTGGAGGTCCTGCTCGCCGACCTCCGCCACGCTGACCGCGTACGTGCGGTGCAGCTCGGCGACGATCGGGCGGACGACGGAGCGCTTCTCCTTCAGCGACCGTACGTCGCCGAGGAGGAGGTCGAAGGACAGCGTCCCTACGTACATGCGGTGCGGGTAAGGCCACCCGTGGGGCACTAGATGCCAGATGTACGAACCATTCGAACCGTACACGCAACGGCCGGGGCCGATCGACGGAATATCCCGCCGACCGGCCCCGGGCCCGCGCGCCGCCCGGCCACCGGTGACGGTGGTCCGGGCGCCGCTGGGGCAGGAAGTTCACACGGCTCAGCCGCGCGGCTTCTCCCGCATCTCGTACGTCGCGATGACGTCGTCGACCTTGATGTCGTTGAAGTTGCCGAGGTTGATACCGCCCTCGAAGCCTTCGCGGATCTCGGTGACGTCGTCCTTGAAGCGGCGCAGGCCCACGATGTTGAGGCTCTCCGCGACGACCTTGCCGTCGCGGAGGAGGCGCGCCTTGGTGTTGCGCTTGACCTCGCCGGAGCGGATGAGCACACCCGCGATGTTGCCCAGCTTGGACGACTTGAAGACCTCGCGGATCTCCGCCGTACCGAGCTCGACCTCTTCGTACTCCGGCTTGAGCATGCCCTTGAGGGCTGCCTCGATCTCCTCGATCGCCTGGTAGATGACCGAGTAGTACCGGACGTCGACGCCCTCGCGCTCGGCCATCTGCGTGGCACGGCCTTCGGCGCGCACGTTGAAGCCGATGACGATCGCGTCGGAGCCGGACGCCAGGTTGATGTCGGACTCGGTGACCGCACCCACGCCGCGGTGCAGTACGCGGATGTCGACCTCCTCGCCCACATCGAGCTGGAGCAGCGAGGACTCCAGCGCCTCCACCGAACCGGACGCGTCGCCCTTGATGATGAGGTTGAGCTGCTGGATCTCGCCGGCCTTGAGCACCTGGTCGAGGTCCTCCAGGGACACCCGGCGGGTGCGCTTGGCGAACGCCGCGTTCCGCTCACGGGCGGCACGCTTCTCGGCGATCTGACGGGCCGTACGGTCCTCGTCGACCACCAGGAAGTTGTCGCCGGCGCCCGGGACGTTGGTCAGGCCCAGGACCAGGACGGGGGTCGAGGGACCCGCTTCCTGGACGTTGTTGCCCTTGTCGTCGAGCATCGCCCGGACACGGCCGTACGCGTCGCCGGCGACGATCGTCTCGCCGACCCGCAGGGTGCCGCGCTGGACCAGCACGGTCGCCACGGCGCCGCGGCCGCGGTCGAGGTGGGCCTCGATCGCAATACCCTGCGCGTCCTGCTCCGCGTTGGCGCGCAGGTCGAGCGAGGCGTCCGCGGTGAGGACCACGGCCTCCAGCAGGGCCTCGATGTTCTCGCCCTGGCGGGCGGAGATGTCGACGAACATCGTGTCGCCGCCGTACTCCTCTGCCACCAGGCCGTACTCGGTGAGCTGGCCGCGCACCTTGGTCGGGTCCGCGCCCTCGACGTCGATCTTGTTGACCGCGACCACGATCGGCACGTCGGCCGCCTTGGCGTGGTTCAGCGCCTCGATCGTCTGCGGCATGACACCGTCGTTGGCCGCCACCACGAGGATCGCGATGTCGGTCGACTTGGCACCACGGGCACGCATGGCGGTGAACGCCTCGTGACCCGGGGTGTCGATGAAGGTGATCCGACGCTCTTCGTCGTTGACCTCGGTCGCGACCTGGTAGGCACCGATGTGCTGGGTGATGCCGCCGGCCTCGCCCGCGATGACGTTCGTCTTGCGGATCGCGTCCAGCAGACGCGTCTTGCCGTGGTCGACGTGACCCATGACGGTGACCACCGGGGGACGCGCGACGAGCATCTCCTCGCCGCCCTCGTCCTCGCCGAACTCGATGTCGAAGGAACCGAGAAGCTCGCGGTCCTCCTCCTCCGGGCTGACGATCTCGACGACGTAGTTCATCTCGCTGCCGAGCAGCTGCAGCGTCTCGTCGGAGACCGACTGGGTCGCGGTGACCATCTCGCCCAGGTTCAGCATGACCTGGACCAGCGACGCCGGGTTGGCGCCGATCTTCTCCGCGAAGTCGGTGAGCGAGGTACCGCGCGACAGGCGGACCGTCGCACCGTTACCGCGCGGCAGCATCACGCCGCCGGCCGACGGGGCCTGCATGGCCTCGTACTCCTGGCGCCTCTGACGCTTGGACTTGCGACCGCGGCGCGCGGGACCGCCGGGACGGCCGAAGGCGCCCTGCGTGCCACCACGGCCACCGGGACCACCCGGACGGCCGCCGAAGCCGGGACGACCGCCGAAGCCGCCGCCACCACCGGGACCGCCGCCACCGGGACGACCGGCGAAACCGCCGCCGCCACCCGGACGACCGCCGCCGCCACCACCGGGACGGCCGGCGAAACCGCCGCCGCCACCGGGACGACCGCCGCCACCGGGACGACCGGCGCCACCGGGACCGCGACCGCCACCGCCGCCGCCGGGACCCGGACGCGGGCCGGCGGCCGGGCTCTTCGGCATCATGCCGGGGTTGGGGCGGTTACCGCCGCCGGGACGCGGGCCGCCCTGGCCCGCACCCTGCGGACGGGGCATGCCGCCCGGGGACGGACGGTTGCCGCCGGGAGCCTGCGGACGGGGACCGCCCTGGCCACCCTGGCCGCCGCCCTGCGGACGCGGGCCGCCGGGGGCACCCTGGCCGCCGGGGCGCGGGGCGCCGCCGGGACGGGGGGCCTGCGGGCGGGCCATGCCGGTGGAGCCACCGGACGTGAAGGGGTTGTTGCCCGGACGCGGGCCGGACGGACGGTTGCCGCCGGGGCGCGGGGCGCCGCCCTGGCGGTCGCCGCCGGGACGGGGCGCGTTGCCGCGGCCCTGACCACCCTGGCCGCCGCCCTGACCGCCCTGGCCGCCCTGCTGGGGGCGGGCCGGACGCGGACCGGGGGTGGCGCCCGGCTTGGGAGCCGGAGCCGACGGCGGGGCCTGGAACTCGGGCTGCGCGGGCGCGGCCGGAGCGGGCTTGGGCGCCGGGGCCTTGGGGCCCGGCGTGGGACGCGGACCCGGGGCCGGGGCCGACTTCGGGGCCTCGGCGGGGGCCGCCGGTGCCTGGGTCGCCTCGGGGGCGGCCGGTGCCTCGGGGGCGGCCGGCGCCTCAGGGGCGGCCGGCGCCGGAGCCGCGGGGCCCGGCTTGGGGGCGCCCGGCTTGGGGGCACCCGGACGTGCGGCCTGCGCCGGAGACGGCGCGGACGGCTTCGCGGGCGCGCTCTTGCGCGGCGCCGCGGGCTTGCCGGCGGCGCGGCCGTTGCCGCTGCCGGCCTGGAAAGCGTCGGTCAGCTTTCGAACAACCGGCGCCTCGATCGTCGAGGACGCCGAACGGACGAATTCACCAAGTTCTTGGAGCTTGGCCATGACGGCCTTGCTCTCCACTCCGAACTCCTTGGCGAGTTCGTATACCCGGACCTTAGCCACTTCGCTCCTTCTAGGTCCGGGTGTCGACCGGACCGTCGCTACTTCATGGGCGTACTCATCGCGTACTCATCGAGTGCTCATCGCAATCTCGACCTACTTCCGACTCGCGAGGTACCTGACCGCACGGTTCTCCGTGCGCTGTGCTTTCTTACGGTGTTGCCTGATCAACCGGTGTAGCTTGATCAACATGCGCCCGCTCGACGAACCGGCGCAAGGCCGTCGCGTCGAACGGTCCCCGGCCCCGGAAGGCCCGGGGGAAGGCCCGGCGGCGGACCGCCAGGTCGAGACAGACCCGTGTCGGGTGCACATAAGCACCCCGGCCGGGCAGCGTACCGCGAGGATCGGGGGCACACTCACCCTCGATCACCACGATCCGCAGCAGATCACCCTTGGCCGCTCGCTCCCGGCACCCCACACAGGTGCGCTCAGGGCATACGCGGGCATGCGTCCGGCCAGACACTGCTTAAGTCTACCTCCCCGCGCCGACCTCACCCCTACGGGGTAATGCCCGAACGGTCGCTCAAAATTCCGGTGGGCCGCCACCGATTTTTCGGCTGCGGCCGCACCCTGGTACACCCCGGACCGCCGCCGGGCGCGGGTACTCCCCCGCGCCTGCCGACGGCTCGGCATCACTCCTGGTCCGCGCCCTGCTCGGTGTCCGGGCGGATGTCGATCCGCCAGCCGGTGAGCCGGGCGGCGAGCCGGGCGTTCTGCCCTTCCTTGCCGATGGCCAGGGAGAGCTGGTAGTCGGGGACGGTCACCCGCGCGGAGCGCGCCGCGAGGTCGACGATCTCGACCTTGCTGACCCGGGCGGGCGACAGCGCGTGCGCCACCAGCTCGGCCGGGTCGTCCGACCAGTCGACGATGTCGATCTTCTCGCCGTGCAGCTCGGCCATGACCGCGCGCACCCGGCCGCCCATCGGGCCGATGCAGGCGCCCTTGGCGTTCAGCCCGGAGCGGGTGGACCGTACGGCGATCTTGGTGCGGTGACCCGCCTCACGGGCGATGGCCGAGATCTCCACCGAGCCGTCGGCGATCTCCGGCACCTCCATGGCGAAGAGCTTCTTCACCAGATTGGGGTGGGTGCGCGAGAGCGTCACGGACGGGCCGCGCACACCCTTGACCACCCGGACCACGTACGAGCGCAGCCGCGTGCCGTGTGTGTACTCCTCGCCGGGGACCTGCTCCTGCGCCGGCAGGATGGCCTCCAGCTTGCCGATGTCGACCAGCACGTTCTTCGGGTCCCGGCCCTGCTGGACGACGCCCATGACGACGTCGCCCTCACGCCCGGCGTACTCGCCGAAGGTGATCTCCTCCTCGGCGTCCCGCAGCCGCTGGAGGATGACCTGCTTGGCGGTGGTCGCCGCGATCCGGCCGAAGCCGGACGGGGTGTCGTCGAACTCACGGGGCTCGGCGCCCTCTTCGAGGTCGGCCGGGTCCTCCTTGGCCCACACCGTCACGTGCCCGGTGCTGCGGTCCAGCTCCACCCGCGCGTGGCGGCGGCTGCCCTCGGTGCGGTGGTACGCGATGAGGAGGGCCGACTCGATGGCCGCGACCAGCAGGTCGAACGAGATCTCCTTCTCCCGTACCAAACCCCGCAGGGCACTCATGTCGATGTCCACGGCTACGCCTCCTCCTGGCTCTCGTCGTTCTGCTCGGCGCGGTCGTCGCGCCCCTGGTCCTGCTTGCGGTTGAACTCGATCTCCACGCGCGCCTTGGCGATCTCGGCGAAGGCGACCCGGCGGGCGGTGGGCTTGCGGCCCTTCACACCCGGTACCTCAAGGTCCAGGCCCTCGTCGTCCATGGCGGTGATACGCGCCACCAGTTCGCCGCCCTCGTGGAGTTGGGCCCTGATGAGGCGGCCGACGGCGCGGCGGTAGTGCCGCGGCTCGGTCAGCGGGCGGTCGGCTCCGGGAGAGGTGACCTCCAGCGTGTACGGGGCGCCGCCCATCACGTCGGAGTCGTCGAGCGCCTGCGAGGCCTCGCGGCTCAGCTCGGCGCACTCGTCCAGCTGCACGCCGTCGTCGGAGTCGACCACGATCCTCAGCACACGCCGCTTTCCGGCCGGTGTCACCTCGATCTCTTCCAGATCCAGGTCTCGCGCGGCGACGAGCGGTTCAAGCAGTCCGCGCAGCCTCTCGCTCTGGGTGGTGCTCATCCGGGTGACTCCTCGGCCGCGTGTGCTGTTGTGGGAAGGTCGCGTGTCGGGTCAAAGCCTAGCTGTTCCGGCGGGGTACTGACGATTCGGTGGCCGGTCACGGCTACGCTCGCCTGCGGTGATCACTACGGACGCCCCCACCGAAGACCCCGGGAAGTCACACGTGCACAACGTCGCGCTCACGCGCAGGAGGACCTTGCTGGCCGGCTCCGTGCTCGGCGGGACGGCGCTGCTGCTCACCGGCTGCTCGGAGGATTCCGGGCCCGGCAGGGGCCGGAAGGACGCCGCCGCGGACGCCGCGGCGGACGCCCGGCTGCGCGGGCAGGCCGCGCGGGACACCGCCGCGCTGCTCGCCCGGTACGACGCGACGCTCGACGCGCACCCCGGGCTCGGCGGACGGCTGCGGCCCCTGCGCGCCGAAGTGGCCCGGCACGCGGCGGCGTTCGGCGCCGCCCCCGCGCCGTCCACGTCCGCCGGCCCGTCCGACGGGACCTCGGCCGGGCCCCGTGCGGACTCGTCGGCCTCCGCGCCGCCCGCCTCCTCCCCCGCGCCCTCCATGCCCTCCGCGCCCTCCGCTCCCGCCGTCCCGCCGGACGAGAAGCAGGCGCGTACGGACCTCGCGGCGGCGGAGCGCCGTACCGCGGACGCCCGCGTCACGGCCCTGATGAGCGCGACGCCGGAGCTGGCCCGGCTGCTGGCTTCGGTCGCGGCGGCGGGCGCCGCGCACGCGTACCTGCTCACGGTGGACGGCGCGTGAGGCGCGCCGGAGCGGCAGCCGCACTCGGCACGGAACAGCGGCCGGGCCGGGACCTGGCCACGGAAGGGGCACAGCGATGCTGACATCCAGGGCGGCGCGTACCGGCGCGGCGGAGGAGGACGGGGCGCGCGGCGCCGAGCTGCGGGCGCTCCAGGCCGCGCTGGCGGCCGAGCACGCGGCCGTCTACGGGTACGGCGTGGTCGGGGGCCGGATCGGCGACGACCGGCGCAAGGAGGCGCAGGAGAGCTACGACGCGCACCGCGCGCGCCGGGACGAGCTGCGGCGCGGCGTACGGGATCTGGGCGGCACTCCGCAGGCCGCGGCGGCCGCGTACGAGCTGCCGTTTCCGGTGCCGGACGCGGCCGCCGCGGCCCGGCTGGCCGCCGAGCTGGAGGACCGGGTGGCGGCCGTCTACGCCGATCTCGTACGGGACGGTGGCGGCGCCCGGCGCCGGGACGCGGCCGGGGCGCTGCGGGAGGCCGCGGTGCGTGCGGTGCGCTGGCGCGGCAGCGGCGTAGCCTTCCCTGGGCTCGCGGAACGGGCCGGAGGCGGCGGCACCCCGTCCGGCGCGGCGCCCGGCGCCGCGGCGGACCGGCACTGACGCCCGCCCGCACCGGGGCTCACCGGGGCTCACCGGGACGTCCACCGCGACGTCCGTCGAACGTCCACCGAAAGGGACAGCACAGGCATGGCTACGGCACCCATCGAACCGCCGCAACGGCTGGTGAGCGCGCTCGGCGGCGATCCGGACGGCCCGGCCGGTGCCTGGCTGGAAGCGCTGCCCGGGATGGTGCAACAGCGCCTGGACGCCTGGGAGTTGACCTTGGAGCGGGTGCACGAGCCGGGTGGGCGCAGCAGCCTGCTCGTGCACGTGCGGCTGGCCGACGGCACGCCGGGGGCGCTGAAGTTCCCGGCACCCGGCCGGGCGCCGGCGCACGAGGGCGCGGCGCTGGCGCACTGGGACGGCTGGGGCGCCGCGCGGCTGCTGCGCGCCGACGCGGGCAGCGGTGCGCTGCTCCTGGAGCGTTTGCAGGGCGCGGTGTCGCTGCGCTCGCTGCCGGAGGCGAAGGCGCTGCTGGAGGCGGCGGGCACGGTACGGCGGCTGTGGGTGCCACCGGCCGACGGCCACCCCTTCGCGTCGCTGGCAGGCCGTACGGAGGAGGCCGTCGGGGAGCTGCGCGCCCTCGGGTCGGCGACCCAGGCCGAGGGGCCGCTGCTGGACGAGACCCTGGAGCTGCGCCGGGCGCTGCCGGCCGACGCCTCCGAGGACGTCCTGCTGCACGGCGCGTTCCGGCAGGGCAAGGTGCTGGCCGGTGAGCGGGCGCCGTGGCTGGCGGTCGGCCCGTCGCCGGTGGTCGGCGAGCGGGCGTACGACCTGGCCTGGCTGGTGCTGGACCGTTTCGAGGACCTCGCGGCCGGCTCGGGTGCCGCGTCGGCGGCCCGGCGGCGGGTGGCCAAGCTGGCCGACTCCCTGGACGTGGACCGCGACCGGCTGCGCAGCTGGACGCTGTACCGGGCGGTGGACTCGGGGGTGCGTGAGGTGACGCGGGCGGGCGGCGACGTGCAGCGCGGCGAACTGCTGCTGGAGTTCGCCACGTGGCTGTAGAGGCGGCGCAGCCCCTCCGGTGACCCGCGCGGGCCACGCCGGTGCCCCGCGACCCCTCCGGTGCCCCGCAGACGCCAGGTGGCCCGCAGACGCCCGGTGCCCCGCAGACGCCCGGTGGCCGGGCGCGTCCGACTCCTCGGACCCGCCCGGCCACCGGACCGCTCTTCGCCCGTCAGGCGCTCAGCCGGGCCACGGCCTCCTCGACCGTCAGCTCCTCGCGCTCGCCCGTACGGCGGTCCTTCAGCTCGACGACGCCCTCGGCGGCGCGGCGGCCCGCGACCAGGATCTTCGGGATGCCGAGCAGCTCCGCGTCGGTGAACTTCACGCCCGGCGAGACGCCCGCCCGGTCGTCCACCAGGACGCGCAGGCCCGCGGCGCCCAGCTTGTCGCCGACCTCCAGGGCCAGCTCGGTCTGCTTGGCCTTGCCCGCGGCGACCACGTGCACGTCGGCCGGGGCGACCTCGCGCGGCCAGCACAGGCCGGACTCGTCGATGGTCTGCTCGGCGAGGGCCGCGACGGCGCGGGAGACGCCGACGCCGTACGAGCCCATGGTGACGCGTACGGGCTTGCCGTTCTGGCCGAGGACGTCCAGCTCGAAGGCGTCCGCGTACTTGCGGCCCAGCTGGAAGATGTGGCCGATTTCGATCGCCCGGTCGATGCGCAGGCCCGCGCCGCACGCGGGGCAGGGGTCGCCCGGCTCGACGACGACGACGTCGAGGTACTCGTCGACCTCGAAGTCACGGCCCGCGACGACGCTCCGCGCGTGCTTGCCGTCCTTGTTGGCGCCGGTGATCCAGGCGGTCCCGGGGGCGACCCGCGGGTCGGCGAGGTACTTGAAGGACTTGCCTGCCAGCCCCTGCGGGCCGACGTAGCCGCGCACGAGGTCCTCGCGGCCGGTGAAGTCCTCGGCGGTGACCAGCTCGACCGTGGCCGGGGCCAGGTGCTCGCCCAGCTTGCCGAGGTCCACCTCGCGGTCGCCGGGCACGCCCACCGCGACGATCTCGCCGTCGACCTTGACCAGCAGGTTCTTCAGCGTGGCGGAGGCCGGTACGCCGAGGTGCCCGGCCAGCGTCTCGATGGTCGGGGTGTCGGGGGTGTCCAGCTCCTCGACGGGGCCGTGCGCGGAGCCGTCCACCGCCGGGACGGTGACCGTGACGGCCTCGGTGTTGGCCGCGTAGTCGCAGGCCGGGCAGTCCACGAAGGTGTCCTCGCCGGCCGCGGCCGGGGCCAGGAACTCCTCGGAGGCCGAGCCGCCCATGGCGCCGGAGACGGCGGAGACGATGCGGTAGTCCAGGCCCAGGCGCTGGAAGATCTTCTGGTACGCCTCGCGGTGCAGGCGGTACGACTCGGCCAGGCCCTCGTCGGTGGTGTCGAAGCTGTACGAGTCCTTCATCTGGAACTCGCGGCCGCGCAGCACGCCGGAGCGCGGGCGGGCCTCGTCACGGTACTTGGTCTGGATCTGGTAGAGCATCACCGGCAGGTCCTTGTAGGACGTGCACTGGTCCTTGACCATGAGCGTGAAGATCTCTTCGTGGGTGGGACCGAGGAGGTAGTCCGCGCCCTTGCGGTCCTTGAGGCGGAACAGCTGGTCGCCGTACTCCTCCCAGCGGCCGGTCGCCTCGTAGGGCTCCTTGGGCAGCAGGGCCGGCAGCAGCACCTCCTGGGCGCCGATCGCGTCCATCTCCTCGCGGATGATGCGCGACACGTTCTCCAGCACCTTCTTGCCCAGCGGCAGCCAGGTCCAGATGCCGGCGGAGGTGCGGCGGACGTAGCCGGCGCGCACGAGCAGCTTGTGGCTGGCGGTCTCGGCGTCGGCCGGGTCGTCGCGCAGCGTCTTGATCATCAACCGGGACATGCGCTGGACCTGGGCCATGGTGATTCTCCTGCGTAAGAAAGGTGACTTCCGCGAGGTTATCCGGAGGGACGCGCCCCATGGAAATGGGATGCGCCGCCGCCTGGCCGCGTTCCGTCAGCGTTTGAGCGGCAGGGGCGCGCCCATCACCGCGTACGGCATCGGGGCGCTGGGGAACAGGACGCGGCGGGCCAGGTCCTCGTAGCCGAGGGAGCGGTACAGGCCGCGGGCCGGGCTGTCGGTGTCGATGGCGGACAGGATGCTGCGCGGTTCGGGCACGCCGTCCGTGATGCGGGTGATCAGTTCGCGGCCGATGCGCCGGTTCTGGAAGGCGGGCAGCACATGCAGCTCGGTGATCACGAAGGAGTCGTCGAGCCAGTGGTCGCGTTCCTCGGAGCGCAGGTACGGCTCGACGACCGTGGACCACCAGTGCGTACGGCTGTTGGGCATCCCGTAGACGAAGCCGACCAGGCGCCCGGCGGGGGTCGTGGCGCCGAGGGCGCGGGCCCCCGGGCTGCTCAGATGCCGCAGGACGATGTGGCGGCGGACGCCGATCTCGTCGTCGGTCAGTCCGAACGCCAGCGCCTGCACGGCGAGCGCGTCGTCCACGCGGACAGCGAGATCCAGGGGCCCGACCGCGACGTCATCCATGGTCGGGAGCGTACAAGGCGCCGGGGTGGAAGACGATCGGCCGGTGGGCCCGGTACGGCGGCGCCGCGGTCTGCCGCCGTGTTTCAGAAGAGCACGCTCATGAAGGCGCCGGTCTCCTCGAACCCCACCCGCCGGTACGCGGCCCGCGCCGCCGTGTTGAAGTCGTTCACGTACAGCGAGGCGACGGGCGAGACCTCGGTGAGCGCGTGCCGCAGCACGGCGGCCATGCCGGTCTCGGAGAGGCCCTTGCCGCGGTATTCGGGGGCGACCCAGACGCCCTGGATCTGGCAGGCCCGCTGCGTGGCGGCGCCGATCTCGGCCTTGAAGACGACCTTGCCGTCGTCGATGCGGGCGAAGGACCGGCCGGCGCCGACCAGCTCGGCGACGCGTGCCTGGTAGAGCAGCCCGCCGTCGCCGGCCAGCGGCGAGATGCCGACCTCCTCGGTGAACATCGCCACGCACGCGGGCATGATCAGGTCCATCTCGTGCTTGCCGATGCGCCGTACGTACGGGTCGGGCTCGACCTCGGTGGCGAGGGAGGACGTGACCATCAGCGGCTGGTGGGCGCGTACCTCGCGGGCCGGGCCCCAGGCGGGCTCCAGCAGGGACCACAGCTCGGCGGTCGGACCGGCCGGGCCGACGATGGAGGAGCAGCGCCGCCCCTGGCGGCGGGCGCGCTCGGCGAAGCCGCGTACCGCTTCGGGGGTGGCGCAGACGGGGACGAGGTTGGCGCCCGCATAGCACAGCGACCGGAGCCGGCCGCCCGTGTACCAGCCCCACATCTCGCCGCCGAGCCGCCAGGGGTCCAGCCCGGCGACCTGGACGCGGGCGGCGACGAAGGCGTTGGCGACCGGGTCGCGGTCGAGCACCGCCAGCGCGTCGTCGAGCTCCCCGGGCTCCAGAACCTTGGTGGTCGTGGTCGTCAGCACGTCTCGGAAAGCCTCACCTTTACGGGCCTGGGAGGCCAGGCGATAGCAGGTCCTGGCACTTTACCTCCCCGGCGGCGGAGCAGCGGATCCGCTGCGGGTACCGCTCCTGGCCCGGATTACGCACGAGCCCCGCCACCGGTGTGGTCCGGCGGCGGGGCTCGTGGGGCGCGCGGGGCGCCAGGGCGCTACGGAGGCTGTGCGGGGCGGTACGGAGGTGTCAGCCGGCGACGGCGATCGTGGGCTCGCCGGACGCCACGCCGTCCTTCTCCATCTGCTCGGCGATCTTCATGGCCTCTTCGATGAGCGTCTCGACGATCTTCGACTCGGGCACGGTCTTGATGACCTCGCCCTTGACGAAGATCTGGCCCTTGCCGTTGCCGGAGGCCACGCCGAGGTCGGCCTCGCGGGCCTCGCCGGGGCCGTTGACGACGCAGCCCATGACCGCGACGCGCAGCGGCACCTCCATGCCCTCCAGGCCCGCGGTGACCTCGTCGGCCAGCTTGTACACGTCCACCTGGGCGCGGCCGCAGGACGGGCAGGAGACGATCTCCAGGCGGCGCGGGCGCAGGTTCAGCGACTCCAGGATCTGGAGGCCGACCTTGACCTCCTCGGCGGGCGGCGCGGACAGCGACACGCGGATGGTGTCGCCGATGCCCTCGCTCAGCAGCGCGCCGAAGGCCACCGCCGACTTGATGGTGCCCTGGAAGGCCGGGCCCGCCTCGGTGACGCCGAGGTGCAGCGGGTAGTCGCTCTGCGCGGCGAGCTGGCGGTACGCGTTGACCATGACGACCGGGTCGTTGTGCTTGACCGAGATCTTGATGTCCCGGAAGCCGTGCTCCTCGAAGAGCGACGCCTCCCACAGGGCGGACTCGACGAGCGCCTCGGGGGTGGCCTTGCCGTACTTCTGGAGCAGGCGGCGGTCGAGGGAGCCGGCGTTCACGCCGATCCGGATGGGAGTGCCGGCGTCGTTGGCCGCCTTGGCGATCTCCTTGACCTTGTCGTCGAACTGCTTGATGTTGCCCGGGTTGACCCGGACCGCGGCGCAGCCGGCGTCGATCGCGGCGAACACGTACTTCGGCTGGAAGTGGATGTCGGCGATGACCGGAATCTGCGACTTGCGGGCGATGACCGGCAGGGCGTCGGCGTCGTCCTGGGTCGGGCAGGCGACCCGGACGATCTGGCATCCGGAGGCGGTCAGCTCGGCGATCTGCTGGAGCGTGGCTCCGATGTCGGAGGTACGCGTGGTCGTCATCGACTGCACCGAGACCGGTGCGTCTCCGCCCACGGCGACCGGACCGACCTGGATCTTGCGGCTGACCCGGCGGTCGGCCAGCTTGGTCGGTACGTCCGGCATTCCCAGTGAAATGGCAGTCATCTGGCGAGCAACCCCAAGGTGTGGATCTAGGTCCCGAGATCGGCGGGCTCCGGCCTTCGAGATTACGGCACGAGGGTCGCCGTGGGCACATCGATCCCCTCCTGCCCCCCGTCGGAGGCAGGAGGAGCACCCATGTGCGCGGTTTGCGCTGCTGGTGGGACGGGCAGCGCCCCGGTACCTATGTCAGCTTCACCGGATTCACCACGTCCGCCACCAGCACCAGCAGCGTGAAGCAGATGAAGATCCCGGCGACGACATAGGCGACCGGCATCAGCTTGGCCACGTCGAAGGGGCCGGGGTCGGGTCGCCGGAAGACGCGGGCGAAGGCCCGGCGGACCGACTCCCACAGGGCACCCGCGATGTGGCCCCCGTCCAGGGGCAGCAGCGGGAGCATGTTGAACAGGAACAGGGACAGGTTGAAGCCGGCGACCAGGAAGAGCATGGTCGCCACCCGCTGCTCCGGCGGGATGTTCAGCGAGAAGACCTCGCCGCCGACCCGGGCCGCGCCGACCACGCCCATCGGGGAGTCCTGCTTGCGCTCGCCGCCGTTGAAGGCGGCGTTCCACAGGTCCGGGACCTTGGCGGGCAGGTTGACCAGCGACTGGAAGCCCTGCTCGACCATGCTGCCCATGCGGTCCACGGACTGGCCGAAGGTCTGCGGGACGACGCCGGTGGCCGGGGTGAAGCCGAGGAAGCCCGCGGTGACGTACTCGTCGGGCACGTACGCGCCGTGGCCGTCGGTCTTGGCGACCTTGTTCTCGATGAGGTCGGCGTGCAGCTGCTGCCGCTTGCCGTCCCGCTCGATGGTGATCGTCGCGGGGCCGGTGGTGTCCCGGATGCTCTGCTGGAGGGCGCTCCAGTCCGGTACGGGCTTGCCGTCGAAGTCGACGATCTTGTCGCCGGCGCGCAGGCCGGCGGCCTTGGCCGGGGAGTCCTTGGCGCCCGCGGTGCACTTGTCGGTCTTGGCGGAGGCCGCGATGACGCAGTCCGAGACCGAGCTGACCTGGGTGGTCTGGGTGTTGATGCCGAAGCCCATCAGCACGCTCATGAAGATCACGACCGCGAGGACCAGGTTCATGAACGGCCCGGCGAACATCACGATGACGCGCTTCCAGGGCTTGCGCGTATAGAACAGCCGCTTGTCGTCTCCCGGCTGCAGCTCCTCGAAGGCCGCCGAACGGGCGTCCTCGATCATGCCGCGCCAGGGAGAGGTGGAGCGGGCCTGCAGGGCGCCGTCCTCCCCCGGCGGGAACATGCCGATCATGCGGATGTAGCCGCCGAGCGGTATGGCCTTGATGCCGTACTCGGTGTCGCCCTTGCGGCGCGAGAAGAGCGTCGGCCCGAAGCCCACCATGTACTGCGGCACCCGGATGCCGAACAGCTTGGCGGTGGACAGGTGCCCCAGCTCGTGCCAGGCGATCGAGAAGAGCAGGCCGACGACGAAGACGACTATGCCCAGAATGGTCATCCAGGTCGTCATGCGCGAGCCTCCGATGTCGTACGGGCCGCACGGGCGGCCAGCTCACGGGCGCGGGCGCGCGCCCAGGTTTCCGCCTGCAAGACGTCCGCGACCGTCAGGGAGGTTCCCCGGGCGGGCTCACCGTGCTCCGCGACCACCTCGGCGACCGTATCGACAATTCCTGTGAACGGCAGCCCGCCCTGCAAGAACGCGTCGACGCATTCCTCGTTGGCCGCGTTGAAAACGGCGGGCGCGGTGCCGCCCAGATCGCCGACATGGCAGGCCAGCGGCACGGACGGGAACGCCTCGGTGTCCAGGGGCAGGAACTCCCACTGGTGGGCCCTGGTCCAGTCGACGCCGGGGGCCGCGTCCGGCACCCGGTCGGGCCAGCCGATGCCCAGCGCGATCGGCATCCGCATGTCCGGCGGGCTGGCCTGGGCCAGGGTGGAGCCGTCCGTGAACTCCACCATCGAGTGGATGTAGGACTGCGGATGGACGACGACCTCGATGCGCTCGAACGGCACGTCGTACAGCAGATGCGCCTCGATGACCTCCAGGCCCTTGTTGACCAGGGTCGCGGAGTTGATGGTGATGACCGGGCCCATCGCCCAGGTGGGGTGCGCGAGCGCCTGCTCCGGCGTGACGGCCGCCAGCTGCTCCTTGGTACGGCCGCGGAACGGCCCGCCGGAGGCGGTGACGACCAGCTTGCGCACCTCCTGGCGGGTGCCGCCCAGCAGGCCCTGGAAGAGGGCGGAGTGCTCGGAGTCGACGGGGATGATCTGGCCGGGGCGCGCCGCGGCCTTCACCAGCGGGCCGCCGACGATCAGTGACTCCTTGTTGGCGAGCGCCAGCGCGCGGCCCGCGTCCAGGGCGGCGAGGGTGGGCGCGAGGCCGATGGAGCCGGTGATGCCGTTGAGGACGGTGTGGCAGGGCGAGGCGGCGAGGTCGGTGGCCGCGTCGGGTCCGGCCAGGATCTCCGGCAGCGGCTCCCCCGCCCCGTAGCGGCCGGCCAGCTCCTCGCGCAGGGCCGGCACCACGTCCTCGCGGGCCACCGCCACCGCATGGACCCGCAGCCGGTGCGCCTGCTCGGCCAGCAGCGCCACCCGGCCGCCGGCCGCGGACAGCGCGGTCACGCGGAAGCGGTCGGGGTGGCGCAGCACCAGGTCGATGGCCTGGGTGCCGATGGAGCCGGTCGAGCCGAGGATCACGATGTCACGCGGCCCGGCGCCGTTGCCGGGGAGCGGGGCGGGCGTGAAGCGCAGATGCGGGTCAGCGAGGGTGTCCGTCATGGAGACCATTGTTGCCGGTCCGGGCGGCGCCGTGAGCCGCAGGGGACTGTCGGTGACGCGTGGGACGGTACGGACAGGGAACCGGACGCTGTCGCCGTCGGCGCGGCGTGGCGGGGGCGGGCGGGGCCGCCCCCGCGGCGGTCAGCGGATCGGCCGGTGGACGTTCTCCTTCGTCGCCGGTCCGGGCGTCGCGTCGGCGATCCACGGGCCGTCGCCGCTCGGGTCCACGACGCCTTCCTCCAGCCAGGTGTAGGTACCGGTCAGCACGCCGGAGACGACCTTGCGGTCCAGGTCGTCGGTGTTGGTCCACAGCCGGCCGAAGAGTTCGTCGACGCGGATGCGGGCCTGCCGGCAGAACGCGTCGGCGAGCTGGTGCGCCTCGCGGCCGTGGTCGTCGGTGGCGCGCAGGTGCTCGGCGCGTACGACGGCGGCGCTCATGGCGAAGAGTTCGGCGCCGATGTCGACGATCCGGCCGAGGAAGCCCTGCTTGGTCTCCATCCGGCCCTGCCAGCGCGACATGGCGTAGAAGGTGGACCTGGCCAGCTTGCGGGCGGCGCGCTCCACGTACCGCAGGTGCCCGGCGAGGTCGCCGAATTCCGCGTACGTGTTCGGCAGCTGGCCGGGTCCTGCGACCAGCTTGGGCAGCCACCGGGCGTAGAACGTGCCGGCCTTGGCGGCGGCCCTGCCCTTGTCGGCCAGGGACGTGTCGGGGTCGATGAGGTCACCGGCCACGGACAGGTGCGCGTCCACCGCCTCGCGGGCGATCAGCAGGTGCATGATCTCCGTCGAGCCCTCGAAGATGCGGTTGATGCGCAGGTCGCGCAGGATCTGCTCGGCGGGCACGGCGCGCTCGCCGCGGGCGGCCAGTGAGGCGGCGGTCTCGAAGCCGCGGCCGCCGCGGATCTGCACGAGTTCGTCGGCCATCAGGCAGCCCATCTCGGAGCCGTACAGCTTGGCGAGCGCGGCCTCGATGCGGATGTCGTTGCGGTCCTCGTCGGCCATCTGCGAGGCGAGGTCGACGACGGCCTCCAGGGCGAAGGTGGTGGCCGCGATGAAGGAGATCTTCGACCCGACGGCCTCGTGCCGGGCGATCGGCTTGCCCCACTGCTCGCGGGCCGCCGACCACTCGCGGGCGATCTTCAGACACCATTTGCCGGCGCCGACGCACATGGCGGGCAGCGAGAGGCGGCCGGTGTTGAGCGTGGTCAGCGCGATCTTCAGGCCGGCGCCCTCGGGCCCTATGCGGTGGGCGGCGGGCACCCGTACGCGGTGGAAGCGGGTGACGCCGTTCTCGATGCCGCGCAGGCCCATGAAGGCGTTGCGGTGCTCGACGGTGACGCCTTCGGCGGCGGCCTCGACGACGAAGGCGGTGATGCCGCCCTTGTGGCCCTCGCTCTTCGGGACGCGCGCCATGACGACCAGGAGGTCGGCGACGACACCGTTGGTGGTCCACAGCTTCACGCCGTCGAGGACGTAGTCCTCGCCGTCGGGCACGGCCGAGGTCGCCAGCCGGGCCGGGTCGGAGCCCACGTCCGGCTCGGTGAGCAGGAACGCCGAGATGTCCGTACGGGCGCAGCGCGGCAGGAAGACGTCTTTCTGCTCCTGGGTGCCGAACTGTTTCAGCGGCTGCGGTACGCCGATGGACTGATGGGCGGAGAGCAGCGCGCCGATGGCCGGGTTGGCGGAGCCGACGAGGGCGAGCGCCTTGTTGTAGTAGACCTGGGTGAGGCCGAGGCCGCCGTACTTGGTGTCGATCTTCATGCCGAGCGCGCCGATCTCCTTGAGACCGTCGATGGTCTCGTCGGGGATCTGCGCCTCGCGCTCGATCCGGGCGCCGTCGATCTTCGTCTCGCAGAAGTCGCGGAGCTTGGCGAGGAACTCCTCGCCGCGCTGGGCGTCCTCGTCGGCGGGGGTGGGGTGCGGGTGGATGAGGTCGAGCCGGAAGCGGCCCAGGAACAGTTCCTTGGCGAAGCTGGGCTTGCGCCAGTCCTGTTCCCGGGCGGCCTCGGCGACCTGCCGGGCCTCGCGCTCGGACACATTGCGGGTGGATGGAGCGGTCATGAGGGGCTCACCTCGCCGCGGAGTCGGGTCTCGGAGTGGGGTCTCGGAGTGGGTCGTCGGTCTGCGGGGACCGTGCGTCCGGCCGGTCACGGGATCCGGCGTTCCGTACCGGTCGGCGCCGGGCCGGCGGGCGTACGGCGTCCCGCCGCCGTCCGGCTACCGGTCAGTGCTACTTGTGAGTCTCTACCCGTTCCGTTCGACTTGCACCAGACTTCGCGGCACGGACGCGGGCGGACGGGTGGGCGCGGGTGTCCGGATTTCGGCCGTCCGCCCACCGGGGTGCCCGTCCCCTCGGACCCTTCAGCGGGCGCCCGGCGTGACCAGCCCCGTCTCGTACGCCAGCACCACGGCCTGGGCCCTGCTGCACAGGCCCAGCTTGGCCATCGTCCGGTTCAGGTGGGTCTTCACGGTGGCCTCGCTGATGACCAGCCGGGCCGCGATCTCGGGGTTGGACAGTCCCTTGGCGGTGTGCCGCAGCACCTCCAGCTCGCGGGCGGTGAGCACCTGGAGGGGCTCCGGCCCGTCGGCCGCCTCGGGGGCGGGCTCGTCCAGCCGCTGAGCGTACGCCTCGACCAGTCTGCGGGTCACGCTCGGTGCGAAGAGCATGTCGCCGCCCGCGACGGTGGCGATGGCCGAGAGCAGCCGCTGCGGCGGGGTGTCCTTCAGGAGGAAGCCGCTGGCACCGGCGCGCAGCGCCGCGTACACGTACTCGTCGAGGTCGAAGGTGGTGAGCACCACGATGCGCGGGGCCGGTCCGCCGGACCCGGCCGCGGCCCGCAGGATGCGCTCGGTGGCCGTGATGCCGCTGACCCCGGGCATCCGGATGTCCATGAGGATCACGTCGGGGCGGTGCTCGGCGGCCAGCCGGACCGCTTCCTCGCCGTCCGGGGCCTCGCCGACCACCTCGACGCCGGGCGCGGCCCGCAGCAGGGCGGCGACGCCGGCCCGGATGAGGACCTGGTCATCGGCCACCAGCACCCTGATCATGCTCTGTCGTCCCTTTCCGCGGCGGTGCCGGACCCGCCGCGGTGTGGACGGGCAGGGTGAGCAGCACCCGGAAGCCGCCGCCCGGAAGAGGACCGGCCCGCAGGCTGCCCCCGTAAATCCTGGCCCGCTCGCGCATCCCCAGCAACCCGTGTCCGGTGGAGACTTGGCCGGAAGCCGCCGGTGGAACGGCCGCTCCGGAGGGCGGGGCGTGCGCGGCGCGTGCGCCGGCCGTGCCGCCGTCGTCCCGTACTTCGACCGTGAGGCGGTCGGCGCCGTGGTCGACGCGCACTTCGACGCGGGCGGTCCGCGCGTGCTTGAGGGCGTTGGTCAGCGCTTCCTGGACGACGCGGTACGCGCACTGTTCCAGCCCCGGCGCGTACGGCCGCCGCTCCCCCGTCGTGCGCAGGGCGACCGTCGGTCCCGCGGCCCGTATCCGTGCGACGGCCTCGTCGATCCGGTCGAGGCCGGGCGCCGGTTCGTAGGCGTCGGCCGCCGCGCGCCCGGCCGTCTCCCCGCGGTCCGCGGCGGCCGGTCCGCCCGTCATCTCCCGCGGGTCGACCCGCAGTACGGCGAGGAGCCGCCGCATCTCTTCCAGGGCCTCGGCGCTCGTCCCGGCGATGGTGGTCAGTGCGCGGCGGGCGGTGCCCGGGTCGGAGGCGAAGACGTATCCGGCCAGTCCGGCCTGCACGGAGATCACGGACATGTGGTGGGCGACCACGTCGTGCAGTTCACGGGCGATGCGCACCCGCTCCTCGGCGACCGCGCGCCGGGCGTTCTCCTCCTGCTCGCGGCGCAGTTGCCCGGCCATCTCGGTGAGCCGGAGGTTGCGCTCGGCGGAGGTGCGGGCGACGTTGCCGAACCAGCACAGGATCACCGGGTACAGGACGCTCTGGCCGAGCGTGGTCGCCCAGGAACTCTCGTCGCCGGTCGTTCCGGCGACGTTCCACAGCACGGCCAGCAGGACCGAGCAGCCCGCGGCGACGCGCGGCGGGCGGTGGGCGGCGACGGTGTAGAGGGCCATCAGACCGGCGAGGCTGTTGACGACGGGCCAGTAGTCCAGCGCGATGTAGCCGGACCACAGCAGGAGGACGGCCAGGCAGACGGTGACGGGCGCCTGCCTGCGGGCCGCGGTCAGCAGGTTGATCAGGCAGGTCAGCGCGGAGCCGAGGCCGTCCAGGCGCTCCCACCCGGCGGGTACGTTGTCGTGGCCGAGCAGCAGCGAGACGGTGGCGAACCCGGCCGCCACGGCCGCGTCGAGGGTCAGCGGCGGGACCCTCCGCACCCGCCGTCGCACCGCCCCGGCCACCCCGCCCATGCGCACGCCCGCAGCGTAGCCCCGGGCGCACGGCGGGTCGTCGAACCGGAGGAGGTCCCGCGCGTACCGCGGAAGTCGTACGCCCGCACCGGGAGTACCGCGGAAGTCACCCCCGCTTTTACACCCGTGACGGGACGCCCCGGCGGGCGCCGGACGCGTACGGTCGCAGCACAACACCCCAGACGTGCGGGGGTACGGGGGAGAACGGCGCCGCCGCACGGGGGAACGGGGGAGGCAACGCGCTCCGGGACAGCGTGCCGGAGCGCGTTGCTCATGACCGGCGTGGCCGGTTTTACAGCTTGGGCCTAGAGGTCCAGGCCGGTCAGCACGAGCACCCGCTCGTACGTGTAGTCGTCCATCGCGAAGCGCACGCCCTCGCGCCCGACACCGGACTGCTTGGCGCCGCCGTACGGCATCTGGTCCGCGCGGTAGGACGGTACGTCGCCGACGATCACGCCGCCGACCTCCAGTGCGCGGTGCGCCCGGAAGGCGGTCTGCACGTCGTGCGTGAACACGCCCGCCTGGAGGCCGTACTTGGAGTCGTTGACGGCCGCGAACGCCGCCTCCTCGCCGTCCACCTTCTTCAGGGTGAGGACCGGCCCGAAGACCTCCTCGCAGGCGAGGGTCGCGCCGGCGGGCACGTTTTCCAGCACGGTCGGCGCGTAGGAGGCGCCGTCCCGCTTGCCGCCCGCGAGCAGCCTGGCGCCCGCTCCGACGGCCTCGTCGACCCATGCCTCGACGCGCCGGGCGGCGTCCTCGCTGAC
This sequence comes from Streptomyces sp. CB02923, assembly GCF_001905005.1. Taxonomy (GTDB): domain Bacteria; phylum Actinomycetota; class Actinomycetes; order Streptomycetales; family Streptomycetaceae; genus Streptomyces. Next base: position 68,032 of record NZ_LWKZ01000005.1, read on the forward strand.
CAGCGGACCGACCTCGGTCGCGTCGTCCGACGGGTCACCGGTGACCTGCGCGTTGACGGCGGCCACGATCTTCGGCACCAGCCGGTCGTAGACGGACGCGTCGGCGATCACCCGCTGCACGGAGATGCAGGACTGGCCGCCCTGGTAGTTGGAGAAGGTGGCGATGCGCTGCGCCGCCCAGTCCAGGTCCGTCTCGGAGGCGTAGTCGGCGAGCACCACGGCCGCGCCGTTGCCGCCCAGTTCGAGGGTGCAGTGCTTGCGCGGCACCGAGTCCATGATCGCGTAACCGACCTGCTCGGAACCGGTGAAGGAGATCACCGGCAGCCGCTCGTCCTGGACCAGCGCCGGCATCCGGTCGTTGGTCACCGGCAGGATCGACCAGGAGCCGGCCGGCAGGTCGGTCTCGGCCAGCAGCTCGCCGAGGATCAGACCGGACAGCGGGGTGGCCGGGGCCGGCTTGAGGATGATCGGCACACCCGCCGCGATGGCCGGGGCGATCTTGTGGGCGCAGAGGTTGAGCGGGAAGTTGAAGGGCGCGATGCCCAGGACCGTGCCGCGCGGGAAGCGGCGGGTCAGGGCGAGCCGTCCGGCGCCGCCCGCGTCGGTGTCCAGGCGCTGCGCGTCACCGCCGTTGAAGCGGCGGGCCTCCTCGGCCGCGAACCGGAAGACGGACACGGCACGGCCGACTTCGCCGCGGGCCCACTTCACGGGCTTGCCGTTCTCGGCGGAGATGAGCCGGGCGATCTCCTCCGTACGCTCCACCAGGCGCCGCTGCACATGGTCCAGCGCCGCGGCCCGCACATGGGCCGGGGTGGCGGCGAACGCGTCCTGCACGGCGACCGAGGCCGCGACGGCCTCCTCGGTCTGGGCCTCGGTGGGAACGCTCACCGTGCCGACGTGACGGCCGTCCCAGGGGGAGGTGACGTCGAAGGTGTCCTCGCCGGTGGCCTGGCGACCGGCGAGCCAAAAGGCGGTGGGGGAAGTCACAGAGGATCCCGGCCCTTCCGAAGTGGGGGTGGTACGGACGGCCCTCGCGGGCCTGGGTCCACCGTAGGGGCGGGGGGTGTCCGCGGCGTTTGTCCGGCACGGAGTAGTCGTACGGTGCGGCCCGCCGCATTGGCGTACGGGGTGCCGCGGCGCGTGCCCGGGGCCGCTGCTCCCGCCTCCGCCTACGGCTGCTGCTCCGCGGACCCGCCCCCGTACGCTTCCGTCACCGCCGCCGTCGTCTTCAGCGCGAGCCACAGCTCCATCCGTACGTCCGGATCGTCCAGCGAGCGGCCGAGGATCTCCTCCACCCGCCGCATCCGGTAGCGCAGCGTGTGCCGGTGCACGCCCAGGTCGGCGGCGGCCGCGTCCCACTGGCCGTGCCGGGACAGCCAGGCGCGCAGGGAGGCGACGAGGTCGCCGCGGCCGGTGGCGTCGTGCTCGCGCAGGGCGCGCAACAGGCCGTCGGCGAAAGCCCGTACGGCGTCGTCGGCCAGCAGCGGCAGGACCGATCCGGACGCCACGTCCTCGTGCTCGACCAGCACCCGGCCGCGGCGGCGGGCGACGGACAGTGCCTGTTCGGCCTGGCGGTGGGCGTGTGCGGCGTCCCGCGGCCCGGACGGCGCGGACAGGCCGACGGCGAGCCCTTCGCCGGACCGCCCCGGGCCGGGCCGCGCCGGGCGCCCGCGCGGCACCTGCTGCCCGCCGTACCTGGCCTCGACCACGGCGGTGTGCTCGGCGCACGCCTCGACGGCGGCTCCGCCGTCGGCGGCCAGCACGACCAGGCGGGCGCCCTCCGGTACGGCCAGCACCGCCTCGCCGGTGCGGGCCGCCGCCGACTCCATGGCGTCGGCGAGCGCGTCCAGGGCGGGCGGCGCGTCGCCGGGTTCCGCGCCGTCGGCGGCGACCGGCTCGGCGACCACCACCCGGAAGGGGGCGTCCAGGAGCCCGCCGTACAGCCGGCCGGCGACCGCCCGCGCGTGGTCCGGCTCACCGGCCAGCAGCATCCGCAGCACCGCGGCGCCGAGCCGCTGCTCGGCCTCCTGGAGGGCGCGGGAGCGCTCGGTGGTCAGGGTCAGGAGGGCGACGGCGGAGTGCACGGCGAAGCGTTCGGCGGTGCCGAGCGGCGCGCCCGTACCGACCGCGAGGACGCCGCGGGCGCGGCGGCCGGTGCCCAGCGACTGGAGCTCGACACGGTCGTCGCCCTCCGCCTCGCTGACCACGGAGCTGGCGGGGGCCGGGCGCTCGCGCAGCCGTCCCACGTCGCCGCCGAGCCGGGCGGCGCGGCGGGCCGCCCAGTCGGGGGCCGCCGCGACCACCGCGCCGGACGCGTCGTACAGCGCGGCCCAGCCCTTGAGGTGCGCCGCGAGGCGGGCCAGCAGCTCGGCCGGGCCCTCGGTGCCGAGGGCGGCCCGGGTCAGCTCGCGCTGGGCCTCGAAGCCTTCGGTCACGGCGCGGTACTGGTCGGCGGCGACCGCGGCGGAGACGGCCTTGCTGATGGCGATGAACGGGGTGCTGCGGGGCACGCCCAGCAGCGGCAGCCCCTCTTCGGCGGCGGCGGTGACCAGCGCCGGCGGCACGTCCTCGTAGTTGACGCCGACCGCGAAGCCGAGCCCGACGACACCGGCGCCCGCGACCCGCCGCACATACCTGCGGGCCGTCTGCGGGTCCTCGGCGTCCAGCTTGAGGGCGGTGATGAGCAGCAGCTCGCCGCCTTCCATGTACGGCACCGGGTCGATCAGCTCGCTGGCGTGCGCCCAGCGCACGGGGGTGTCCAGCCGGTCCGCGCCCGCGAGCACCGTCAGCTTGAGCGCGGAGTGGTGGGCCAGGGAGGCGAGCGTGTGCGGCATGGGACCTTCGGTGGGCGTCGGCGGGCGGGCGTGCTGTCGGCGGGCTTCGTCTTCGCCGTCCCGTATGAACGGCCGTTGCCGATTCTGCCTCAGTGGTGGGGTGGGGGTGGGTTGAAGCCAGCGGATATCCTGGATACATTCTTGATATATCCAGGAGGTGATCGCATGACCAAGATGCTGGTGGACATCGACGACGAGGCGCTGGAGCAGGCGGCCCAGGTTTTCGGCACGAAGACGAAGAAGGACACGGTCAACACCGCCCTGCGTGAGGCGACGCAGCGGATAGCCCGCGCCCGCGCCCTGGAGCGGCTCGGTGAGATGGCCGACCGCGGAGACTTCGACGAGTTCATCAACAACAAGGCGGCCTACCGTCCGTGACCAGCAGTGCCCTCTACCTGATCGACACTTCCGCGCTGTTCCGGATCCTCGTCAAGCCACTTCGTGAACGGTGGCATCTGCAGATCAACAACGGGATCATCGCACTGTGCCCGGTCGTGGAACTGGAGTTCCTGTACTCCGCCCGGTCGCTGGCTGATCGCCTGGAGAAGCAAGAACTGCTGCGTGAGCTGTTCTCCTGGGTGCCGATGCCCGAGCAGGTCTTCGAGCGGGCACAGAAACTCCAGCAGCAACTCACCGAGTCGGGGCTCCACCGCTCCGCCGGTGCCGTCGACCTGCTGGTGGCGGCCACAGCAGAGCGGGAAGGGCTCATCGTGCTGCACGACGACCGCGACTACGAAGCCGTGTCGCGGATCACCGGACTCCCCGTGAAGCGGGTCGTGAGCCCCGCCACGTCCAACGACTGACCGCCCGCCTCCTCACCCCCGCAGATCCACCAGCACCGGCGGCGCGTGCTCCCCCCGTACCGACGTCACCGACAGCACCGCGTGGCCCGGGGGGACCGAGTTGGCCAGGTCGGAGGCGGACCAGCGTTCGCGTTCGACGGTGCGGACGGTGACGGCCTTGGCGGTGGCCGCCTTGCCGGTGACCAGGTGGCGGAAGATGTGGAACGCCTTCATCGCCGCGCCCTCCGCGATGATCTGCCGGTCGGTCACGTCGCGCGTCTCGACCCACTCCTTGCCCCACACCTCGGCGAAGCGCGCCCCGTCCCAGGTCGTCACGCCCGCGTACGCCATCCGGCAGCCCACCGCGCCCAGCAGCGCGCTGCGCAGCGTTTCGGGGACGTCGTCCAGGGAGCGCAGGGTCATCAGGACGCCCGCGTTGGCGGCGCGCAGCCGTTGCAGGCCGCGCAGCGACTCGGCGGTGACGGTGTGCGCCGCGTCGTCGAGGACCAGGCAGGCGAAGAGCGAGCGGTCGCCGCGGGCGGCCGCGCACTCGGTGAACTGGGCCAGCACCAGCCGGGCCAGGATGCGTGACGCTTCCGCGTGGCCGCGTTCGGGCAGGTCGATGCGGACGCGCAGCGGGTGGTCGAGGGCGCGCAGCGAGAGCTGGCGGTCGCCGCCTTCTGGGTCGAAGTAGGGCGCGAAGGCGGGGCGGTCGAGGAGGGCGACGCGGTCGGCGAGGAGTTCGCCGATGTCGCCGGGGCGCCCGGACTGCCGTTCGCGGGCGTCGAGTTCGCGCAGCAGCGTGTGCGCCTCGGCGGTCTTCAGCGCGGTCCGCAGCGAGGCCAGGGCCGTCGCCGTGCCGTCGAGGAGTTCGCGCAGTTCGGGTACGGACGGGAAGCGGCCGTGTGCGGCGCGGAACGGTCCGAGCAGCTGGCCGAGCGCGGTCGCGGCGCGCCGGCTGTCGCCGCCGGGGAGGGTGGCGGCCAGGTCGCCGACGAGTGCCTCGGCGAGGACGCCGGCCGCTTCGTCGGGGTCGGTGGTGCCGCCGTACAGGTCGAGGTCGCAGTCCGGTTCGGGGGCACCGATCCGTACGACCACGTCGAACGCGTCGTCCGGGCCGGGTGCGGAGCCGGCCGCGCAGACGGCGACCACCGCGCTCCGCCCGGCCAGCGCCTGGAGGCACATGGCTTCCACGACGGGCCGCACCACGCGGGTGGTCTTGCCGCAGCCGGGCGGGCCGACGGCCAGGAGGGAGGTGCCCAGCAGGGCCGGGTCGAGGGCGAAGCCCGTACCGCGGTGCTGGTGGGGGTTGCGCGGGTGGTCGGCGGCGGTGCCGATGCGTACCTGGTGGGCGAGCAGGTCGTGGTGGGCGGCGCGGGTGGGCAGGTCGCGCAGGCCGGAGGGGTGGGCGCAGGCGGCGGCGCCGTGCCGCAGGACGGTGTCGGTGAAGGAGGCGAGGGAGTTCCTGCCGGAGCGCACCGAGTGCCAGGCGCGTTCGATGCGGGCCACGTCGACGTCGTTCAGGCGGCCGGCGAGGGTCTCGGCGGCGAGCTTGTCGGCGGCGTCGGGGGCGCCGCCCGCGCGCAGTGCGGGCCACTGGGCGCGGTCCTCCTGCGGCTCCGGTATGGCGTCGGGGGCCCGCTCGCGGGCGCGGCGCAGCACCGGTCCGAGGCAGCGCCGTCCCAGTTCGGCCCAGCGTCCGAGGCGGCCGAAGACGAGGACGAGGAGGGCCGCGAAGAGGGCGTAGTAGAGGTAGGTGAGCCAGACGAAGATCATTTTGTCGCCGCCGGCCGAGCGCCAGGAGTCGGGCGTGAGCAGCAGCAGCGGGTAGAGCCAGTAGGGGCCGAGATAGCCGTTCCAGAGCAGCGACCACAGCAGCCAGCCGCACAGGAACGAGATCAGCGCGCCGGAGACGAGCTGCCGGGTGGGCACCCGGTCGGGGTTCTCGGCGGGCCGGGGGACGTGTCCGTACGTCCAGATGCCGGGCGCGCCGGCCCGGCGGGGGGCGCGCAGCCAGCGCAGGAACGTGCCGTCCCCGGCAGCGGCGGGCGGGGCCTGCGGCACCGGCGGGATCTTCGGGGCCGGCGGTGCGGACGGGACCGGTGGTGCCGTGGGCCGGGGTACGTGGTGGTCGGTGCGGGTGTGCGGTGCGTCGTGCTGCGTGCCCTCGGTGTCCATCCGGTGCCCCTCGTCCCCCTTGAGACGTGCGGGCGCGGAACGGATGCGGTCCGTCCCGTGCGCCCTGCCGTTCGCTGCGTACGCCGCCGCTCAATCTACTGGCCGTGGCGCGCCGCTATGTCCGGTGCGGACAACGCAACACGCGCACTTCTCCCGAACGGAACATGCCGACGTCCCGCTCCTCCCCCTAGCCTGCGAGCACAACCCCTTCAGTACGACCCGTTCCACCCCCAGGAGACTGCCATGACCGAACTGTCCGGAGGCCCCGCCCTCCCCCAGGAGCGTCGCGTCGTCACCGCGATCCCCGGCCCCAAGTCCCAGGAGCTGTGGGCCCGCAAGCAGGCCACGGTGGCCGGGGGCGTAGGGGCGGTACTGCCCGTCTTCGCCAAGCGCGCGGGCGGCGGCGTCCTGGAGGACGTCGACGGCAACTCCTTCATCGACTTCGGTTCCGGCATCGCCGTGACCTCGGTGGGCAACAGCGCGGAGGCCGTGGTGCGCCGCGCCGCCGCGCAGCTCGCGGACTTCACCCACACCTGTGTGATGGTCACGCCGTACGAGCCGTACGTGGAGGTCTGCGAGCAGCTCGCCGAGCTGACCCCGGGCGACCACGCGAAGAAGTCGGCGCTGTTCAACTCCGGCGCGGAGGCCGTCGAGAACGCGGTCAAGATCGCCCGTGCGTACACCAAGCGCCAGGCGGTCGTCGTCTTCGACCACGGCTACCATGGCCGGACGAACCTGACGATGGCGCTGACCGCGAAGAACATGCCGTACAAGCACGGTTTCGGCCCGTTCGCCCCCGAGGTCTACCGGGTGCCGCTGGCCTACCCCTACCGCTGGCTGACCGGCCCGGAGAACTGCGCCAAGGAGGCCGCGGACCAGGCCATCTCGCAGATCACCAAGCAGATCGGCGCGGAGAACGTGGCCGCGATCATCATCGAGCCGGTGCTCGGTGAGGGCGGCTTCATCGAGCCGGCCAAGGGCTTCCTGCCCGCCCTCGCGGACTTCGCGAAGGAGAACGGCATCGTCTTCGTCGCGGACGAGATCCAGTCCGGCTTCTGCCGTACCGGCCAGTGGTTCGCGTGTGAGGACGAGAACATCGTGCCGGACCTGATCACGACCGCCAAGGGCATCGCGGGCGGTCTGCCGCTGGCCGCCGTCACCGGCCGCGCCGAGATGATGGACGCGGCGCACGCGGGTGGCCTGGGCGGCACCTACGGCGGCAACCCGGTCGCCTGCGCCGCGGCGCTCGGCTCCATCGAGACCATGCGCGAGCTGGACCTGAACGCGAAGGCCCGGCGGATCGGCGAGATCATGAAGCCGCGCCTGCAGGCGATGGCGGACAAGCACGACATCATCGGTGAGGTCCGCGGCCGTGGCGCGATGATCGCCATCGAGCTCGTGGAGCCCGGTTCCAAGGAGCCGAACCCGAAGGCGACCGCCGCGCTGGCCGCGGCGTGCCACCAGGAGGGCCTGCTGGTGCTGACCACCGGTACGTACGGCAACGTGCTGCGCTTCCTGCCGCCGCTGGTCATCGGCGAGGACCTGCTGAACGAGGGTCTGAACATCATCGAGAGCGCGCTCGCGGCGGTGTGAACCGAAGGAGGGGACGGCAGGTCGTGAAGAATGTGTGCGGGGCCCATGGTGGGCAGGTGATCTGGCTGTCCGGTCCCGCCTCACTGCCGTACGGTTTCTGCAGATGAGAGAAACACCCCGCTCACAGGAGACTGTGAGCGACGCCCGGACGGCGCTTCCCCAGCTCCGGCCAGGCCGTGCCTTCGTGCACGCATCCGGGGCCCCGCGCCCCGGGAATCCTCACCGATCGGACGGCCGCCCGCCCCAAACCCCCCGGGGCGCGCGGCGCTCCGGTCAGCGCGGCCGCCTCGGAACCACCCCCCCTGTTCCGAGGCGGCCGACCTTCTTCCCCCACCGCCTCCTGTGGACGGGCCTGCTGTGCGCCGCGCTCTTCGCGGTCCTCACCTGGCAGGTGGCCTCCGGCGGTCCGCTGCGCGCGCTGGACGAACGCCTCGGCCGCGCGGTCGTGCACAGCTCCGTACCCACCGCCCTGGCGGAATTCTTCGCCGACCTCGGCAATACGGCCGTCGCACTGCCGGTACTGGCGCTCGCGGCGCTGTACGCGGCCTGGCGCGGACGGCGGGCGGCCGTGCCGCGGGGGCCGGACGCCCCCCAACAGCCGGACGGTCCCCAACAGCCGGACGGTCCCCAACAGCCGGACGGTCCCCAGCGGCCGGGTGGTCCCCAGCGGCCGGACACTCCGCGCTGGTGGCTGCCGCCGTCGGCCGCCCTGGTGACGATGGCCGTGGTGCCCGCGCTGGTGGTCCCCCTGAAGCGGTGGCTGGCCCGGCCCGGCCCGCCGGAGATGGCGGGCGGTGCACACGACGGTTTCTTCCCCTCGGGCCACGGGGCGACGGCGGCCGTCGCGTACGGCGCGGTGGCCCTGCTGCTCGCCGCGCCCTGGACCGCCCGCCCGGCACGAACACGCAGGCCGATGACGGCCGGCCTCGCGGCCGCCGTGGGGCTGCTCGACCTCGCGGTCGGCATCGGCCTGGTGCGCCGCGGCTATCACTGGCCGCTGGACGTGCTGGCCAGTTGGTGCCTGGCCGGGGTGCTGCTCACGGCCTGCGCGGCCGTGTGCGGGCGGTGGGCGGACCGTCCGTACCGGAGGCAGGACGGCCCGCACCGCCCGCAGGACGGTCAGTTCGCCGCGCCGAACAGCTCCGACGCGATGTAGTGGCTCGGGCGCCAGCTGGGGCCCGCCGGGATGCCCACCCGCTCCGCCTCGTGCCGCTTCATCAGCCGGAAGCGGTCCATGCCGGTCTGCACGACGACGGCGTGCCAGGGCGTGAGCCAGTTGTCCGCCGCCTCCAGCAGCGCGATCCCGAACTTCGCCGAACCGCAGGTCTGCGGGTGGATGGAGAGCCGTACGGTCCGCCGGTAGTGGTGGGCTATCAGCTCGCCCCACGCGCGGCTGCGCCGCAGGACGCCGTACGCGCGGGCGCGGCACTCGCGCTGCAACTGGGCCTTGGAGCCGGTCCAGTCGGCGGTGTCCTCGACCAGGAAGCGGATGGTGCCGCGGTAGTGGCTGAGCGCCGGGCCGCCGGCCCGCACCTCGGCCCGCAGTTCCTCCACGCTCTGCGCGAAGTCCTCCTCCAGCCGCGCCCGCTTCTCGTCGTAGGTGCGGTTCTCGTAGACGTGGTCGAGGCCGAAGGTGTCGATGTGCCGCAGGCCGTTGGCGTCGATCATGTGGCGCAGCGCCTCGCCGTACGCGTCGATGTGCGCGTCCGGGACCCGTATCAGGTCGCCGAAGACATGGCCGTCCGAGCAGATCAGCAGCCGGGCGCCGGGCGGGTAGACCGCGCCGATCGCGGCGCACAGGTCGTCCAGGAAGCGCAGCGAGAGCAGTTCGCCGAGGTCGGGCAGGTGGCCGACGACCTTGGCGGGGTTGGGTGACTTGCAGGGGAAGGCCGGCAGGGTCAGCAGCACCGGCTCGCGGCGGGCGACGAACGCGCGGATCTGGGCGAGCTGTTCGGCGAAGCACCGCTCGGGCGGGTGGCTGTCGTGGGCGTGGCCGTCGGCTCTGTCGGCGCCGTCGCCGCCGTCGGCCCGTGTGTCCGCGGGTGCGCCGACGGGCCGGCGGTGCGGCAGGAGCAGTTCCAGGATCCGGGCGCAGTACTGCTCCGTGCGGGCCAAGTGCGCGGCGTCCCCCTCGTCCTCCCCCTGCTCGTGGCGCTCGGCGGGCTGCTCATACGTCACGGTCATGCGGTCCCCCGCTGGGTGTCGGTCCCGGTGGTGCCCCGGTGGTCGTGGACATGGCTGGGGAGCGGGGGATCGCCCAGGACGTGGACGCGGCGCAGGTGGCGCGGCAGTCCGCGGCGGTAGGGCACGCGGGTGTGCAGCAGGGTGTAGTTGTCGGCGATGACGATGTCGTCCTGCTGCCAGGCGTGGACGTACACGTGCCGGGGGTCGTACGCGGCGTCGCGGATGGCGGCCAGTTCGGCGGCGGCCGCCTCGCCCTCCAGCCCGTCGATGCCCACGTCGGGCTGGTTGATGATGTGCTCGCCGTCCGGCACGGGTTCGAGGAACCGCATGACCGGGAATCCGGCGTCGGGGTGCGGTTCGATCAGGGGCGAGACGACGAGTCCGCCGTAGTGGGAGACCTTGGCGTTGCGGTAGTGCAGGGTCAGGCCGCGCCAGCGTTCCAGGGTCGCGGGGTCGGCGTCGGCGAGGACGCGGGTGGTGTCGCAGAAGAGCGTGCCGCCGCCGTCGGCCGCTCCGGGGGCCGCGACGCAGTGGAAGACCTGGAACTCGGGGACGAAGTCGACGTACATGCCGTCCCAGTGCAGTGGCATGAAGCCGGTGTCGAAGACGTGGTCCTCGGGGTCCTGGTGGGCGCGTACGTCGAAGACCGTGCCGAACGGCCACTCCATCACCTCGCCCCAGGTGCGCGCGTAGGCGTCGAGCGCCGGGGCGTCGGCCGGGGCGGTGAATCCCCGCAGGGCCACGAGGTGGTGACGGCGGGTCAGGTCGCGCAGCCAGGGCACGGGGACGGCGGTGACCGGTGTGCCGGGCTCGGTCGCGGTGATCAGGACGCCGAAGGGGCCGGGGGCGGCGGTCGTCCAGGGCCGGGTGTCGTCAGGGGCGTCGTCGGTGGTCGGACCGGACGCGTGGACGGCTTGGGACGTCATGGTTCCTCTCCGGAAGGCGGCTCGCCGGACCGGTCGGTCCGGGCGCGGTGACAGCGACAGTACTTGAGACTTCAAGAACTTTCCACGTCGCGGCCACATCTCGCTGACACCCACGACGTTCCCGCCGCCCCCCGCGTGCGCGAAAGACACCTCCGGTGGCCCGAACCGGCCGTGGCCCGTTCGGTCCCGCGCCGCCCGCTTCTGCGCCCCCGCGGCCCGCACCAGACTCTCCGGGAAACACCCCCGAGGATGCGAGGACCCGGCATGATCGATCTCTTCCAGCCGCAGGCCGGTGACGCCGAACTGGCCTCCGTGGCCGCGGTGTTCGCCGACCGCTGGCTCGGCCACGGACCGCGCAGCACCGCCTTCGAGGCCGCCTTCGCCGCCCACATCGGGGCACGGCCGGAGCACGTGCTGTTCCTCAACTCCGGTACGGCGGGCCTCTTCCTCGCCACCGAACTCCTCGGTCTGCGGCCCGGCGACGAGGTGGTGCTGCCGTCGCCCAGCTTCGTGGCCGCCGCCAACGCGGTCGTACGGGCCGGCGGCCGCCCGGTCTTCTGCGACGTGGACGCCCGGACCCTGAACCCGACCGCCGAGGACGTCGAGGCCGCCGTCACGTCCCGCACGAAGGCGGTCGTGGTGCTGCACTACGGCGGCTACCCCGGCGACATCGCCCGCATCGCCGCCCGCTGCCGCGCCGCGGGCCGCACCCTGGTCGAGGACTGCGCCTGTTCCGTCGCCTCCCGCGTCGACGGCAAGGCGGCCGGCACCTTCGGCGACCTGGCGATGTGGAGTTTCGACGCGGCCAAGGTGCTGACCACCGGCGACGGCGGGATGCTGCACGTACGCGACGCCGAACTGGCCGTACGGGCGCGCCGGCTGGCCTACCACGGCCTGGTGCAGCCGACCGGGCTCGGCCACGCGCGGGTCTCGCACCGCTGGTGGGAGCTGGACGTGCCGGAGCCCGGCCGCCGGGAGATCGGCAACGACCTCACCGCGGCGATCGGGGCCGTCCAGCTGGACCGGCTGCCCGCCTTCCTCGCCCGCCGCAAGGAGATCGTCGAGCTGTACGACCGGGAGCTGGCCGGCTGCGACGCGGTGCGGGTGCCGCCCGCTCTGCCCGCCGGGCACGAGTCCTCGTACTTCTTCTACTGGGTGCAGATGGCGGCCCGGCTGCGCGACGGCGTGGCCGCCGCGCTCCTCCGCGACGGCATCTACACGACCTTCCGCTACGCGCCGCTGCACAAGGTGCCCGCGTACGGGACCGGCGGTCCCGCCCTGCCGGGCGCGGAACAGGCCGCCGAGGAGACGCTGTGCCTGCCGCTGCACCCGGGGCTCAGCGACGCCGACGTCCGCACGGTGGCCGCCGCGCTGCGCAAGGCCGTCGAGTCGTCCGGCTGACCGGCCGGTTCCGAGGAAGGAGAGCGGAGCGATGCACGTCCTGGTCACCACGTCCCACGGAGCAGGGCACGTCTTCCCGCCGGTCGCGCTGGCGCACGCGCTGCGCGCAGCGGGGCACGACGTCCTGTTCGCCACCCCCGGCGCCTCCTGCGCACACGTCGCGCGTGCCGGTCTGCACGGCTTCGACTCCTCCCCCGCCGCCGACACCGAGGAGATCTTCGGGCGGCTGCTGGCCGAGCGGGGCATGACCTTCGACCGGTTCCGTACGGACTCGCCGACGGCCGTGGCGCTGGCCGCCGAACTCTTCGCCAAGACCTCCCTGGCCACCGTGGAGCGGACCGTCGAGGTCGCCCGGTCGTGGCGCCCCGACCTCGTCGTCCACACCGAACTCCAGGGCGCCGGGCCGCTAGTGGCGGCCGTGCTCGGGGTGCCCGCCGTCGAGCACACCATCAGCTGCCACCACTTCCGGCAGATCAGCAGCCGCTTCGGGCCGTGGCTGGCGGACGCCTACCGGCGGTACGGCCTGGACGGCCCGCTGCCGCCCGCGGCGACGGTCGACACCCGCCCGCCCAGCATCGTCACGTACGGCATGGGCGGCTGGCCGATGCGGGCCCTGCCCTACACCACCGGCGCCGTGCTGCCGCCCTGGCTGCTGGAACGCCCGGCGCGGCCACGGGTCGCGGTCACCCTCGGCACCCTGCGCCCGCAGCTCAGCGGTGTCGGCGAGCTGCGTACGGTGGTCCGGGCGGCCGGCGCGGTGGACGCCGACTTCGTCCTGGCGCTCGGCGACGCCGACCCCGCCGGACTGGGCCGCCTGCCCGCCAACGTACGGGCCGAGGGCTGGCTGCCGCTGACCGCGCTCCTGGAGACCTGCACCGCGATGATCCACCACGGCGGCAACGGCACCACCCTGGCCGGACTCGGCGCGGGCGTCCGTCACCTGGTGCTGCCGGGCGGCGCCGACGACTTCGAGGTGGCGGAGATCCTGCGCAGGCGGGGCGTCGCCATGGTCAGCAGCCCGGACGCGGTGGACACCGGTCTGCTGCGCCGCCTGCTGGCGGACCCGGGCCTGAAGGCCGCGGCGGCCGAGGTCCGCGACGAGACGGCGGCCCTGCCCTCCCCCGCCGCCATCGTGCCGCGCCTGGAGAAACTGGCCTGACAGGAGCGGGAAGCGCGGGCGCGCCGGGCGGGTTCCGGACAAGTCCCCGCATCACCGTCGGCGAGGGGCACATTGTCGGCAGGATGACCGTGCACGCCGGGCACCGGCTCCACGGCCCGGTCCGGGTACCGCACACGGCATCGTCCACCGAGGGGATTCTCATGGCGAACGAGCTCAAGTACGGCGACCAGATCCACCTGCAGAACGGGTACAACGGCTGGGAGGGCGGCTACCTCGACACCAACGGGCACAGCAGCGCCTCGGGCGGCAAGTACCAGGTCTCGACCGCCGACACGCCCTCCCGCGGCAAGGGCACCGGCACCTGGGAGATCCAGTCGGCCACCGGCAAGGCGTCCGGCCAGCCCGTCGTCAGCGGGGACCTGGTCCACCTGCGCAACCTCTACGGCGGCGACGGCGGCTACCTCGACAGCAACGGCCACGCCTCCGACGCCCAGAAGACCGCGGGAGCCCTGTACGACGTGTCCACCTCCCAGTCCCGGGACCGCGCCCCGGGCACCGGCCGCTGGCGGATCTTCGCCCGCAGCTCCTCGCCGGCCGACCGGAACGTCCGCGCGGGCGACGTGGTCCTCCTGTGGAACACCTACGGCGACAACGGCGGCTTCCTGGAGACCAACGGCCACAGCTCGGCCACCGGCGGGAAGTACGACCTGTGCACCAACGCCTACTTCAACCGCAGCTCCGACGTGGCCGACTGGAAGATCCACCAGGCGTAGGCCGGGCCTCGTGACGGCTGTGACGGCCTGACCCCGTGCGGCCGGGCACCGGTGGCAGGCCGCCGCCGGTCCCCGGCCTCACACCACGTGCACCTCCGGCACGTACAGGATCCAGCGCCCGCCCGCGGCCCGGAACGCCTGTTCCCTGGACATGATCTCCGCCGCGTGGTTCCACGCGAACAGCAGCGCGTAGTCCGGGTAGGGCGCGGCGAAAGCGGCGGGCGGGCGGACCGGGATGCGGGCGCCGGGGGTCAGCCTGCCCTGCTTGGCCGGGGTGGAGTCGCAGACGTACGGGACCAGGTGCGGGCCGAGGCCGCAGTAGGTGGTCACGGTGCAGCTCTTGGCGGTGGCCGCGTAGCCGGCCACGGTGCGGCCCGCGGCGCGCAGTCCTTCCAGCAGCGTCACCAGGTCCGTGCGCACGCGGTCCACCCGGTCCGCGAAGGCGGCCAGTGCCGCCGGGGCCGTCAGCCCCCGAGCTTCCTCCTCGGCCAGGAGTTCCGCGACGGCCGGGGCGGGGGTGCGGCGGCCGGCGCGGGCGAGGGTGTAGCGGAGCTGGCCGCCGTGCACCGGCAGCCGTTCGACGCCGACGAGGCGGAACCCGAACCGCTCGGCCAGGGCCCGTACGGAGGCCGCGGTGAAGTAGTAGCGGTGCTCGTCGTAGAACTGGTCGAAGGCGGTACGCCCGATGATCTCGCCGAAGTACGGGTCCTCGAAGACGAACACCCCGTCGGCGGCGAGGAGTCCGTCCAGGCCCGCGAAGAGCTCCGGCAGGTCGGCGATGTCGCAGACGGTGTTGGCCGCGTACACGACCTGGGCGCGGCCTTCGGCGGCGACGACCTCGCGGGCCGAGTCGGCGGTGAGGAAAGCGCGGTGCACCCGTACCCCGCCGTATCCGGAGGGCTCGAAGGCGAGATGGCGGATTCCGGCCTCCCCCACGGTCCGCAGGACGACGCCGTCCGTACAGCCGATCTCGACGGCGAAGGCATCGTCCTTGCCGCACAGCTCGGTACGCAGCAGGCGCCGTCCGGTCGCGCGGAAGTGCGCGCGCATCGTCGCCGAGCCGGACGAGTGGTACGGGTAGCCCGGGTAGGGGCGGCGCTCGTGCGGGACGTCGTCGGTGAGCTGGACGAGGGCGCAGCGCCCGCAGTGCCCGACGGCGAGGCGGTAGCGGAACGCGTCGCACGCCCCGTCACCGGCCCCGCCGCACGCCCCGTCACGGGCCTCGTCGCGGGCCTCGTCGGGTGCCGGGAAGGCCGAGGACAGCGGGTGGTGCCCGAGGTCGAGGAAGGTGCGCAGCGGGGTTCCGCAGATCCGGCACGTCGGCATGGTCACTCCCATTCCCCGGCCGGGCCGGTCAGGCTGCGCAGGCAGGTGAGCAGGGAGCGGGCCTGGACGGTGACGTAGTGGCTGTGCCGCAGCAGGGCGGAGAGCTGGTGCGGCGTCACCCACCGGTGGTCCCCCGCGGCCTCGTACGGTTCGGGGCCGTCCACCGCCACGATCAGGTAGCGGTTGAGCGCGTGGTGGAAGCGGCCGCCCTCCTCCGACAGGAGGGCGTCGAAGAGCACGCGTTCCGGCGGCGCCTCCAGGACCTCGTCGAGGAAACGCGGGCGGGCCCCGGGCGGCAGCAGGTCGTAGTTCTCCGGCGTGCAGCACACCGTCGCGGTCAGTTCGGCCTCGTCCACGCTGCCCGGCTCGGCGGCGGCGTGCACCAGGACGTGCGGCACGCCGTCGATACGGGTGAGGAGGAAGGCGATGACGCCGGTGCCGCGCGGGCGCAGCATGGGCTGGGTCCAGCGCCGCACCTCCCGGCCGCCGGCCCGCACCTCGACCGCGACGATGTCGAAGAAGCGGCCGCTGTCGTGGCTGACGGCGTGTTCGGTGCGGTGCCAGCCCGGCAGGCCGCGCAGGGGTACGGGCCGGGTCCGCAGCCCGGCGCGGCTGCGGACGTCGGTGAGCCAGCGCAGGATCTCCCGCCCGGAGTGCGCCGCGCGGCCCGCGGGTCCCGGCGGCGGGGGCAGGCAGGCGAGCACGCTCCTGGCGTCCATGTTCACCACGTCACCGGCCGCGAGCAGGGCGTTGACCTGGGGCAGCGTCATCCAGCGGTGCCCCGGCAGCACTTCGACGTCCTCCGTCGTGCGCACGATCATGTTGCGGTTGCGCTTGCGGTAGAACCAGGCGCCCTGTTCCGACTGGCGGACGTCCGCGACCAGCCGGCGGGACGGCGGGGCACGGAAGTGACGCAGGTAGGGCACCGCGCGGCCGCCGTGCTCCCGGGTGAAGTTGGAGCGGGTGGCCTGCACGGTGGGGGCGAGCTGGAGGCCGCCCGCGTTGCCCGGCTCGGGTTTGGCCTGCATCAGAAAGTGCGGCACTCCGCCGAAGTCCTTGGCCAGCAGGCCCAGGATGCCGGTCTCGGGCTGGTCGAGGATGGGCTGCGCCCACTGCCGGACGGGGCCGTCGGGTGCCGACACGGCCAGTCCTTCGACGGTGAAGAACACGCCCCGGTCGTGGACGAGATCGCCGGTGCGGGCGTCGGTGTGCCAGCCTTCCAGGGCGTCCAGCGCAATGCGCCGGGAGCGGGTGTACGTCCGCTCGGCGGCCTCGGCGAACCAGCGGCCGAGATCGCCGGGCAGGGCGGGGGCCGGGTGGTCCGCCGGGCGGGGAGCGGCGGTCGCGGGCGCGTGCATCACAGCCCCCGCAGTACGCCGAGCAGGGCGTCGATCACCTTGTCCTGCACGCCTCGTGGCAGCGACGGGTACATCGGCAGCGAGAAGATCTCACCGGCCAGTGCCTCGGTGACGGGCAGCGAGCCCTGGGGAACGTCCAGGTGCGCGAACCCGCTCATGGTGTGCACCGGCCAGGGATAGCTGATGTTGAGCGCGATGTCGTGCCGCTCCTTCAGGACGCGGAGGATGCGGTCCCGTTCGGGGTGGCGGACGACGTACACGTAGTACACGTGCTCGTTGCCGGGGGCCGTGACGGGCAGCACCAGGCCGCTGTCCGCCAGCGCCTCCTCGTAGCGCCGGGCGACCGCGCGGCGCCCGGCGACATACCGGTCCAGGCGGCGCAGTTTGCGGCGCAGGATCTCGGCGTGCACCTCGTCCAGGCGGCTGTTGTGGCCGGGGGTGCGGACGACGTGGTAGCGCTCCTCCATGCCGTAGTAGCGCAGCCGTCGCAGCGCGGCGTCGACTTGGGCGTACGGCGTCAGAACCGCGCCGCCGTCGCCGTACCCGCCGAGGACCTTGGTCGGGTAGAAGGAGAACGCCGCCGCGTCGCCCATCGTTCCCGCCGGACGGCCGTGGTGCCGTGCGCCGTGCGCCTGCGCGCAGTCCTCCAGTACGGCCAGACCGTGTGCTGCGGCGACGGCGCGGAGCGGCGCCATGTCCACGCACTGCCCGTAGAGGTGCACGGGGAGCAGCGCGCGGGTGCGCGCGGTCACGGCCGCCGCCAGCTGCCCGGTGTCCATGAGGTACGTACCGGGGTGCACGTCGACGAAGACGGGGACGGCGCCTGCCGCGTCGATGGCCAGCACGGTGGGCGCGGCGGTGTTGGAGACGGTGACGACCTCGTCGCCGGGGCGGACGCCGAGGGCCTGGAGGGCGAGGGTGACGGCGTCGGTGCCGTTGCCGACGCCGACGCAGTGGGCGGTGCCGTGCCGGGCGGCGTACTCGGCCTCGAAGCCGCGCACGCTCGCGCCGAGCACCAGCTGCCCGGAGCGGAAGACCGTGTCGACGGCGTCGAGGACGTCCGTGCGCTCCTCCTCGTACTCGGCCAGGTAGTCCCATACGCGGGTGGTCATCGCCGTGCCGCCTCCTTCCACCACTGGGGGTTGTCTCGGTACCAGGCCACGGTGTCGGCCAGGCCGCGGGCGAAGCCGGTGCGGGGCGCGTGGCCCAGCTCCGTGCGGATCTTGGTCGTGTCGAGCGCGTACCGCCGGTCGTGGCCCTTGCGGTCGGGCACCCGGCGGACGCGGGACCAGTCGGCGCCGCACAGCCGCAGCAGCTGTCCGGTCAGCGCGAGGTTGGTGCGCGGGACGCCGCCGCCGACGTGGTAGATCTCGCCGGCCCTGCCGTGGTGGAGGACCCGGTGGACGGCCCGGCAGTGGTCGTCGACGTGCAGCCATTCGCGGACGTTGCGCCCGTCGCCGTACAGGGGCAGCTCGCGGCCCTCCAGCAGGCGGGTCACGAAGCACGGGACGAGCTTCTCGGGGTGCTGGTACGGCCCGTAGGTGTTGCAGCAGCGGGTGACCGACACGTCCAGGCCGTGGGTGTGGTGGCAGGCCAGCGCGAACAGGTCGGCGGCGGCCTTGGACGCCGCGTACGGGGAACGCGGCGCCACCGGCTGGTCCTCGGTCCACGCGCCGTGCCGGAGGGAGCCGTAGACCTCGTCGGTGGAGATGTGCACCATCCGGGAGACGCCGGTGCGCAGGCAGGCGTCGAGGAGCGTCTGCGTACCGAGCACGTTGGTGCGGACGAAGTCGGGCGCGGTGTCCGGGGCGAGCGAGCGGTCCACATGGGTCTCGGCCGCGAAGTGCACCACGGCGTCGTGGCCGGGCAGGAGCGAGAGCAGCAGCGGCAGGTCGCAGATGTCGCCGTGCACGAAGTCCAGCCGGGGGTGGCGGGCGGGCAGACTGGCGCGGCTGCCCGCGTAGGTGAGCCGGTCCAGGACGGTGAGGCGGGTGTGCGCGTCGCCGTCCTCCCCGAAGCCGCCGCCGAGGAGCGCACGGACGTAGTGCGAGCCGATGAATCCGGCACCGCCGGTGACCAGGAGCCTCACGCGGCCACCTCGATACGGGTGTCGTCGCCCACCACCAGCCGGTGCCGGCCGTCACCGGGACCGACGCGCGCCGCGCGCCCGATCAGCGAGCCGTGCAGGCCGCCGACCCGGTCGATCGTCACGCCGTCGAGGGTGACGGAGTCCTCGATCCCGGCCCGGCGCAGTACGCAGTCGCGGCCGAGGGCGGTGTACGGGCCGACGCGGCTGTCCTCGACGACGGTGCCCGCGCCGACGAGCGCGGGGCCCTCGATCCGCGAGCCGGTGACCCGTGCCCCGGCCTCGACGACGACGGCCCCGGTCAGCCGGCTCGCGGCGTCCACGGCGCCCGCCACCGCGGGCCGGACGTCCTCCAGCAGCCTGCGATTGCACGCCAGGACGTCCTCGACGCGGCCGGTGTCCCGCCAGTAGCCGTCGTACTCCCCCGCCCGGACCTCGGCACCGGCGGTGATCAGCCACTGCACGGCGTCGGTGATCTCCCGTTCGCCGCGCGGTCCCGGCCCGGTGGCGGCCACCGCCCGGTGGATCGCTGCGGTGAAGAAATACACGCCGACCAGGGCGAGGTCGCTGCGCGGCCGGTCCGGTTTCTCCGTCACCCGCAGCACCGCGCCGTCGGCGTCCAGTTCGGCGACGCCGAAGCGGCGCGGGTCGGGCACCTTCTGGACGACGAGCCGCGCGGCGGGCCGGCGGGCTGCGAATTCCGCGGCGGGCGCGCCGATGCCCGCGGGCAGCATGGTGTCGCCGAGGTACAGCACGAAATCCTCCGCGCCGAGGAAATCCCGGCCGAGGGCCACGCAGTGGGCCAGTCCCAGAGGCCGTTCCTGGCGCAGATAGGTGAGGCGGACGCCGAGGTCCGAACCGTCGCCGAGGGCCGCCGCGATGTGCCGGTCACGGGAGTCGACGACGATGCCGATATCCGTCACGGCCGCCTTCCGGAGGTTTTCCAGGACGTGCCGCAATACCGGCTTGCCCGCAATCGGGATCAATTGCTTGGGCATCGAGTACGTGAAAGGGCGAAGACGGGTTCCCGTCCCGCCCGACAACACCAGAGCCTTCATGGAAAAGGAGTGTCGGTGCGGCTGCCGTACGCGGGAAAGGGGCGGCCGGTGGACCGAACCGGCCGTGTCCCTTTCGGTCCACGACGCGGCCCCGTACAGCGGGCGGGAATTCCGGCCGGTGCCGGGGCACCGGCCGGAATTCCCGTGCCGCAGGTCAGGCGGACGACGCCGGAAGATAGCCCAGCTGCGCCGCGAGCACCCCCGCCTGGAACCGGCTGCGTGCCTTCATCCCGGCCATCGCGTCGGTCGCGATCCGGCGTGCCGTCCGGGCCGAGACGCCGAGCCGCCGGGCGACCGTGGCGTCCGTGTGGCCCTCGGCGAGCAGTTGCAGCGCGGCGAGGTGCTGCCGGGTGAAGCCGTCCGCCGTGCGCCGGGGCGGGGGCGGGCCCAGCCGTTCCGCCGCTGCCCACACGGCGTCGAACAGCGTGCTCAGCGCGGCCACCACGCCGGGCACCCGTACGGAGACGGCGGCCTCGGCGCCGCCTTCGCCGGTGGTGGAGACGAGCGCGGACCGCCGGTCGACGACGACCATCCGGGTAGGCAGCACGGCAGCGGTACGGACCTCGGCGCCGGCCGACGCCAGCCACTCGGCGTACGCCACGGCCTCCGGGTCGTACCGGGCGCTGTCGAGGCAGACGGTGCGCACCCGGATTCCCCGCGCGAGGACGTCCTCGAACAGCCGCCGGGACGCCGGCGGTCCGGACGACGTGCACGGCTGCCCGGCGGCGAACACCTGGACCTCCTCTTCGGCGGCGGTGGCGAGTTCCGCCAGATGGTCGGCGATCCGGTCGGCTCCCGCCAGCCGGTGCACGCCGTGGTCGGCGGCGAAGTGCTGGTGTGCGGAGAATTCGGAGACCAGCCGGGCGGCGGCGGCCCGGCTCTCCTCCACCCGCTGTTGCTGCGCGGCGAGTTCGGCCTGCTGGCGGGCGAGGAGAAGGTCCATGCCCAGGCGCGGGCTCACCGCGTACAGCCGGTCCGGATGCTCCGTGGAAGGCCGTACCAGTCCGAGGGCGGCCAGCCGGTCCAGGGCGCGCCCGGTGTCCCGTTCGGCCATTCCCGTACGGGACGCCAGCTCGGTGGCGGAGGCGTGCGGTTGGGCCAGCAGGGCGCGGTAGACCGATTCCGTCGCCGGTTCGACGCCCAGCCGTCCGAGAACGTGCTCCGACGTGCGCATGATTCTTCCCCCTGAGATGCGGCACCTGGTCCGGGCGGCGGGCGCCCCACGCGCCCGGCCGTCGGGGAGCCTTGACGGGCTTCCCACCCCGGACCACGGATCCAGGGGCCCGAAAAACTCAGCTCCGCGTCGGCCACGGCGCATCTGTGTCCCGTCTCACTCCGCCGTCCCGGCCCCTCACCGGTCCCCGGCGAGCCGTGCGGCGGCCTCGTGCATCGCCAGTTCGAGCACCGCCGGTTCGGTGAGCCGGCCCGTGCCGTCCGGGACGACGAGCCAGCGCACGCCGCCCGTCGCCCGCCCCGGGTACGGCACCACGATCCAGCTGCCGTCGCCCGCGCCGCGCACCCCCGTCCCGAGCCAGCGCGCGGCCGTACCCGGCGGCACGAAGAATCCCGTACGGGCGTCCCCGAAATCTCCGAGGACCGGGCCCGGCAGGTCCAGTACGTGGGTCAGTACGTCAAGGGTCGGCCGTCCCAGTGCGCCGGGCACGATCAGTACGTCCCAGAGCCGGCCGGCCGGGAGGAGGGCGACCCCGAGGGGGTTGCGCTCCCAGTCCCACCGGCAGGCGTCCGGGTCCGCTGCCGCCGTCACCAGCCACTCCACTGCGTTCTTGGCCCCCGCGACGTCCATGTCTCCTCGCTTCCGCGGTCCGCTCGGACCGCTGTCCGCCCGTTGAGAGGCGGCGGAGGCGGCATCCTTACACGGGTTTGCCGGGGTTTTTCACGGAAGACGGAAGCAGCCGGGGGCGCGGGGTGGTGAGCGGACGCGCGGGGAGTGCGATGCGGGCGCGCCCAGGGAAGACGGGCGCGCCCGGAAACCTTCGGGGCCGATCCGCCCCGTCCCGACCGGAGGCCGGTCCGAGCCGGTCCGAGCCCGTCCGGGCTCCTCAGCTGTCGAAGCCGAGCCCGGCCCTGTCCATCGCGCGCAGCCACAGGTTGCGCCGGCCGCCGTGGGTGTCGGCCCGCGTCATCGACCACTGCGTCAGGCCGATCCCGGCCCAGCGCAGCGGCTCCGGCGGGAACGGCAGCGGCTTCTTGCGGACCATGTCCAGTTCGGTGCGCTCGGTGCGCTCCCCGGCCAGGAGGTCGAGCATGACCTCGGCGCCGAAGCGGGTGGCGCCCACGCCCAGGCCCGTGTAGCCGGCCGCGTAGGCGACCCGGCCGGCGTACGCGGTGCCGAAGAAGGCGGAGAAGCGCGAGCAGGTGTCGATGGCGCCGCCCCAGGCGTGGGTGAAGCGCAGGCCCTCCAGTTGGGGGAAGCACCGGAAGAAGTGCCGGGCCAGCTTCTCGTACGTGGCCGGACGGTGGTCGTACTCGGCCCGGACCGACGCGTTGAAGCGGTAGACGGCGTCGTAACCGCCCCACAGGATGCGGTCGTCGGCGGTGCGGCGGAAGTAGTGGAAGTGGTGGTTGCTGTCGGACAGCCCCTGGCGGCCCTGCCAGCCGATGGCGGCCTGCTGCCCGGCGGAGAGCGGTTCGGTCATCAGCGCGTGGTCGTAGACGGGGACGACGTACGGGCGGACGCGGCGCACCAGGGACGGGAAGACGTTGGTGCCGAGGGCGACCCGGCGGGCGAAGACCCGGCCGTACGGCGTGCGGGCGGCCATGCCCACGCCGTCGGCGGCGAGCGCGGTGGCGGGCGTGTGCTCGTAGATGCGTACGCCCAGGTCCAGGCACGCCTTCTTCAGCCCCCAGGCGAGGCGGGCGGGGTGGAGCATGGCGACGCCCGTACGGTCCCAGAGGCCGGCCAGGAACGTCGGCGAGACGACGTGCTCGCGCAGTGCCTCGCGGTCGAGGAACTCCACACCGGGCAGGCCCAGGCGCGCGGCCTGCTCGGCGCCCTCCTTCAGTTCGGCGACCTGGTGGGGTGCGGTGGCGACGCTGATCTCGCCGGTGCGCTCGAAGGCGCAGTCGATGCCGTGGCGGGTGACGGCGTCCTCGATGGCGTCGAGGTTGCGGGCGCCGAGTTCTTCGAGTTTCTTCAGCTCGTCCGGCCAGCGGTCCAGGCCGTTGCCGAGGCCGTGGGTGAGGGAGGCGGCGCAGAAGCCGCCGTTGCGGCCGGAGGCGGCCCAGCCGACCTCCTGGCCCTCCACGAGGACGACGTCGCGCCCGGGGTCGCGCTCCTTGGCGAGCAGCGCGGTCCACAGGCCGGAGTAGCCGCCGCCGACGACGAGGAGGTCCGTACGTGCGTCGCCGACGAGGGCGGGGAGGGCGGCGGGGCGCGCCGCGTCGTCCAGCCAGAACGAGGTCGGCGCGGCGTCCGCGAGGGCGTGGACAGGGGTGGTCATGGCAGCTCGTGCCATGGTTCTCAGCTCCTCTTCCGGCGTCCGGAGAGCAGCTGTGCCCCCAGGACGCAGACCACGGCGATGAGGAACATCGCCGTTCCGATGACATTGATCTGAACGGGTGTGCCGCGCTGCGCCGATCCCCAGACGAACATGGGGAAGGTCACGGTGGAGCCGGCGTTGAAGTTCGTGATGATGAAGTCGTCGAAGGAGAGCGCGAAGGACAGCAGCGCTCCGGCGGCGATACCGGGCGCGGCGATCGGCAGGGTCACCCGCAGGAACGTCTGCGCGGGGGACGCGTAGAGGTCCTGGGCCGCCTGTTCCAGACGTGGGTCCATGCTCATCACCCGGGCCTTGACCGCCGTGACGACGAAGCTCAGGCAGAACATGACGTGCGCGATCAGGATCGTCCAGAACCCGAACCGGATGCCCATGTTGAGGAAGAGGGTGGCCAGCGACGCGGCCATCACCACCTCGGGCATCGCCATCGGCAGGAAGATCAGGGTGTTGACGGCGGGCCGGGCGCGGAAGCGGTAGCGGGCCAGCGCGAAGGCGATCATGGTGCCCAGCACGGTCGCGCCGACCGTCGCCCAGACGGCGATCCGCAGGCTCAGACCCAGCGATCCGCACAGGTCGGCGACGCCGCACGGGTCGGTCCAGGCGTCCGCCGAGAAGCGCTGCCAGGCGTAGTTGAAGCGGCCGTTGGGTTTGTTGAAGGAGAAGACCAGCACGACGAGGTTGGGCAGGATCAGGTACGCGAGCGTACCGAGGCCCGCGAGCACGACGAGGTGGCGGCGCAGCCACCGGAGCACGGCCATCAGACCAGGTCCTCCGTCCCGGACTTGCGGATGTAGAGCGTGACCACGGCGAGGATGGCCGCCATGAGGAGGAAGGAGAGCGCGGCGGCCGTCGGGTAGTCCAGGACGCGCAGGAACTGCGACTGGATGACGTTGCCGATCATCTTCTGGTCGGTGGAGCCGAGCAGTTCGGCGTTGATGTAGTCACCGGCGGCGGGGATGAAGGTCAGCAGCGTACCGGCCACCACACCCGGCATGGACAGCGGGAACGTCACCCGCCGGAAGGTGGTGACCGGGCGGGCGTACAGGTCCCCGGCCGCCTCGTGCAGCCGCGGGTCGATGCGCTCCAGCGAGGTGTACAGCGGCAGCACCATGAACGGCAGGAAGTTGTACGTCAGGCCGCAGACCACCGCGAGCGGCGTGGCCAGCACCCGCTGCCCCTCGGTCAGCCCCAGCCAGCTGGTCACGTCCAGGACGTGCAGCGAGTTCAGTACGCCGACCACCGGGCCGCCGTCCGCCAGGATCGTCTTCCAGGCCAGCGTGCGGATCAGGAAACTGGTGAAGAACGGGGCGATGACCAGGACCATCACCAGATTGCGCCAGCGGCCCGCCTTGAAGGCGATGAGGTACGCCAGCGGGTAGCCCAGGACGAGGCAGAGCACGGTCGCGGTGACCGCGTAACCGACCGAGCGCAGGAACTGCGGCCAGTACTCGCCGAGCGCGTCCCAGTAGGCCGCGAAGTGCCAGGTGACCTTGAAGCCCTCTTCGAGGGAGCCGGTCTGGACGGAGGTGGACGCCTGGTAGACCAGTGGGGCGGCGAAGAAGACGACCAGCCACAGGATGCCGGGGAGCAGCAGCCAGTACGGGACGAGCCGCTTCCGCGCGCCGCGCTTGCGGGCCTCCGGCACGTCCCCGGAGGCGGGCGGTGGCGGCGCCTCGGTGGTCGTCGTCATGCCGCCTCCTCGCCGGTGTCCGCGCCCGCCTCGATGTCCTGGGAGGCGTCCAGGCCGAAGGTGTGCGCGGGGTTCCAGTGCAGGACGACCTCCGCGCCGGGCACCAGGCGCGGGTCGCGTTCGACGTTCTGCTCGTAGACGGCGAGGCGGCCGGCGCCCGGGGACTCGATGACGTACTGCGTGCTGACGCCGAGGAATCCGGCGTGTTCGATACGGCCGGGCAGCCGGTTGCGGCCGTCGTCGATCGTCCCCGCGTCGTCGGCGTGCGCGAGGGTGATCTTCTCCGGCCGTACGCCCGCCAGGACCGTGCCGCCGGTACGGGCCGTGGCGCGACATCGTCCGGCGGGCAGCCGCAGCTTGCCGCCGCCCGCGGTGAGCAGCAGTTCGTCGCCGCCCGCCGTCACCACCTCGGCCTCGATGAGGTTGGAGGTGCCCAGGAAGTTGGCGACGAAGGTGGTGCCCGGGTTCTCGTACAGGTCGGCGGGGGCGCCGAGCTGCTCGACGCGGCCGCCGTTCATCACCGCGACCGTGTCGGCCATCGTCATGGCCTCCTCCTGGTCGTGGGTGACGTGCACGAAGGTGATGCCGACCTCGGTCTGGATGCGCTTGAGTTCGAGCTGCATCTGGCGGCGCAGCTTGAGGTCGAGGGCGCCCAGCGGCTCGTCCAGGAGGAGCACCTGCGGGTGGTTGATCAGGGCGCGGGCCACCGCGACGCGCTGCTGCTGGCCGCCGGAGAGCTGCTGTGGTTTGCGGCGCGCCATCGGACCGAGTTCGACCAGGTCGAGCATGTCCCCGACCTGTTTCTTCACGGATTTGATGCCGCGGCGGCGCAGGCCGAACGCGACGTTCTCGTAGATGTCCAGGTGCGGGAAGAGCGCGTAGTTCTGGAAGACGGTGTTGACCGGGCGCTTGTACGGGGGCAGCCCGGTGACGTCCCTGCCGTCCAGCTCGACGGTGCCGCCGGACGGGTCCTCCAGGCCCGCGATCATGCGCAGGGTGGTGGTCTTGCCGCAGCCGGAGGCGCCCAGCAGCGCGAAGAAGGAGCCCGCCGGAACCGTGAGGTCGAGCGGGTGGACGGCGGTGAAGGAGCCGTAGGTCTTGCTGATCCCGGAGAGGCGGACGTCGCCACCGGAGGTCGGTGTCATGGGTGGTCCCGTGGGGTCGGAGGGCGGGCGCGGGCCGGTTCATGGCCGGGCGGCGGGCGGGGCGGACCCGGCTCAGGCGCCCGTGAGGTCGGCGAATTTCCGGGCGAAGTCCTTGCTCTCCTCGCCGCTCAGGGCGCGGAAGGAGTGCGACCGGGCGGCCATGTCCCGGTCGGGCAGGATCAGCGGGTTGTCCGCCAGCTCCCGGTCGATCTTCGCCAGTTCCTCGCGTACGCCGTCGACCGGGCACACGTAGTTGATGTACGCCGCGATCCGCGCCGCCACCTTCGGCTCGTAGCAGTAGTCGATGAGGCGTTCGGCGTTCCTCTTGTGGCGGGCCCGGTTCGGCACCATCAGGTTGTCCGTGGAGGTCATGTAGCCGGCCTTCGGCACGGCGTACCTGATGTCCGGGTTGTCGTGCTGGAGCTGGACGATGTCCCCGGCCCAGGCCACGCACGCGGCGAGGTCGCCCTTGCTGAGGTCGTTGATGTAGTCGTTGCCGGTGAAGCGCCGGATCTGCCTGCTGTCGACGCCCTGCTGGAGCCGGGCCACGGCGGCGTCGAAATCGTCGGCCGTACAGTCCTCCGGGCGTTTGCCCATGTCCAGGAGCGTCAGCCCGACGGTGTCGCGCATCTCGGAGAGGAAGCCGACCCGGCCCTTGAGCCGCGGGTCGTCCAGCAGCTGGCCGACGGAGTCGACGGTGCGGCCGCCGGTGGCCTCGGCGTTGTACGCGATGACCGCCGGAATGCCCGTCCAGGGGTAGGAATGGGCGCGGCCGGGGTCCCAGTCCGGGTCGCGGAACTGCGGGGAGAGATGAGCCCTCGCGTGCGGCAGGGCGGCGGGGTCCAGCTTCTGGATCCAGCCGAGCCCGATCATCCGCGCGCACATCCAGTCGGTGAGCACGATCAGGTCCCGGCCGGTGTCCTGGCCCGCCGCCAGCTGCGCCTGGATTCTGCCGAAGAACTCGTCGTTGTCGTTGACGTCCTCGGTGTACTTCACCGCGATCCCGGTGCGGCGGGTGAAGGCGTCCAGCGTCGGCCGTCGCCTGCCGTCGTCGCTGACGTCGAGGTACTCCGTCCAGTTGGAGAAGACGACACGTTTCTCCGGTCCGGAGTGGTCCTCGGACCGTCCGGCGTCCGTACGGCCCGCGGGCGGGATGCCGCAGGCCGACAGCGCGCCGACGCCGCCGGACGCGAACGCCCCCGCCGCGCTCGCGCGCAGCAGCGACCGCCGGGTCATGGCCATCCGGCCGTCGGTGAGGCTGCGCCGCACGGCGGCGAGTTCGGGCGGGGACAGGCTCCCGGGCTGCCGGGTGTCCTCCATGCGCGGTGCCCTTTCAGGATGAGCCCGGTGGTCGGCCGGTGCGGCTGTGCGGCGGCTGCCGCCTTGTGCGGAGCCCGCGTCTCAGGTGCGGTCCCCGAAGACGGTCCGGTGCCAGTCCTTCCTGACGAGTCCGGTGTTGTCGTACATGACGTGCTTGACCTGCGTGTACTCCTCGAAGGAGTACGCGGACATGTCCTTGCCGAAGCCGCTGGCCTTGTAGCCGCCGTGCGGCATCTCGCTGAGGATCGGGATGTGGTCGTTGACCCAGACGCAGCCCGCCTTGATCTCGCGGGTGGCGCGGCCGGTGCGGTAGACGTCCCGGCTCCAGGCGGAGGCGGCGAGGCCGTACGGGGTGTCGTTGGCCAGCGCGATCCCCTCGTCGTCGCTGTCGAAGGGCAGCACGGCCAGCACCGGGCCGAAGATCTCGCTCTGTACGGCCTCGCTGTCCTGCGCGGCGCCCGTGATGAGCGTGGGCCGGTAGTAGGCGCCCTTGGCCAGGTCGCCCTGGGGGGACTCGCCGCCGGTGACGACGGTGGCGTACGAGCGGGCGCGCTCGACGAATCCGGCGACCCGGTCGCGCTGGGTGTGCGAGATCAGCGGGCCGAGGTCGGTGGCGGGGTCGAACGGGTCGCCGAGCCGTACGGTCGCCATCAGGTCGGCGACGCCGCCGACGAACGCGTCGTAGAGCGGGCGCTGGACATAGGCGCGGGTGGCGGCGGTGCAGTCCTGGCCCGTGTTGATCAGGGCGCCCGCCACCGCGCCGTGCACGGCGGCCGCCAGGTCGGCGTCGTCGAAGACCACGAAGGGCGCCTTGCCGCCGAGTTCGAGGTGCAGCCGCTTGACGGTGCTCGTGGCGATCTCGGCGACCCGTTTGCCGACCGCCGTCGAACCGGTGAAGGAGGTCATGGCGACGCCCGGGTGGGCGACCAGGTGCTCGCCCGCTTCCCGGCCCGTACCGGAGACGATGTTGAGCACGCCGTCCGGGATGCCCGCCTCGGTCGCCGCCTGCGCGAACATCAGCGAGGTCAGCGGGGTGATCTCGGCGGGCTTGAGGACGACCGTGTTGCCTGCCGCGATGGCCGGCAGCACCTTCCAGGCCGCCATCTGCAAGGGGTAGTTCCACGGCGCGATGGAGCCGACGACGCCGATGGGCTCGCGGCGGATCACGGAGGTGTGGTCAGGGCTGTACTCCCCCGCCGACCGGCCCTCCAGGTGCCGTGCGGCGCCCGCGAAGAAGGCCGCGTTGTCGACCGATCCCGGTACGTCGAACTCCTCGCTGAGCTTGACCGGCTTTCCGCACTGGAGCGACTCGGCGTACGCCAGTTCGCCGGCCCGCTCCCCGAGGACGGCGGCGAAGCGGTGGAGGGCGTCGGAACGCTCCCCGGGGGTCGCGCCGGCCCAGGCGGGGAAGGCGTCCCCGGCGGCCCGTACGGCCGCGTCCACGTCCGCCGTCGAGGCCGGACGGTAGGTATGGACCTGCTCGCCGGTGGCCGGATCGACCACCTGCTGGGTACGGCCGGAACTGCCGTCCCGGAGCTCTCCGCCGATGTACTGCGCGCCCTCGGCGAATCGTTCGTTCACGTCGAATCGCTGAACCATGGTGCTCTCCTCCGCCGGGCGCCGGGGCCGCTCGGCGGCTCACCCAGGCGTAGCTCTTTCCGGAATCGATGGCTGATCTTGACAGAGCAACAGGGCCTCAACAAGGGATTCCGTTGTTGCCTTTTGGTTACGCGACGGATTCTGCGCTTTCCGTCGTGAGGCACCCCGCCCCGTTGTCAGTGCCCGCTGACAGAATCCCGGCATGATGCACGGCAGCACGGGGGTGCGGGGATGAGCGAGACACGGGACCAGACGGCGGCCGGTGCGGCGGAGGGTGCGCGAGCCGCTGCCGACGGGCCGCGCTCGGCCGGGGAGCTGACCGCGCGGGCGGCCGCGGGCGAGCCATTCGACTACCTCTGCTTCTGGGGCCACGCGCCACGCCGCGACGGGCGGCTCGGCGCGAGCTGCTTCAGCCAGTGGTGGCCCTCGCCGTTCACCGTCGACGGCGTGCGGTACGCCACCGCCGAGCACTGGATGATGGCCTGCAAGGCCCGGCTGTTCGGCGACGCGGAGGCGGAGCAGCGGGCGCTGTCCGCCGGGCACCCGAAGCGGGCGAAGGACGCGGGCCGCTCGGTGCGCGGCTTCGACGGCGCGCAATGGGAGCGGCACCGCTTCGGGTACGTGGCCGACGGCAGCTTCCACAAGTTCGGCCAGGACGCCGCCCTGCGCGACCACCTCCTCGGCACGGGCACCCGCGTGCTCGTCGAGGCCAGCCCGCTGGACCGCATATGGGGCATCGGACTGGCCGCCGACGACGAGCGCGCACAGGACCCGGCCCGCTGGCGCGGGCTGAACCTCCTCGGCTTCGCCCTGATGGAGGCCCGGCAGCGACTGGCGGCGGGGGCCGGGTCCGCGGCCGGGTAGAGCTCAGGCGAGGACGACGAGCCGGGTCCCGGACCGGGCCGGGAGGGCAGAGAGGACAGGGAGGGCAGGGACGGCGGCCGGTCCGAGCGCGGGCGCGGTGCCGTGCGTACGGGGGCCGGGGGCGGGCGCGGCTTCGTACGTGTCCGGGCCGTCGTCGTCGGAACCGGAGCCACCGCCCGAACCGGAGCCGCCGTGACCGGGGCCGTGGCCGGGGCCGTCGGAGCCCGACCCGTCGGAGTAGCCGGGGTCCCAGGGGTCGTCGCCGTACCCCGCGAAGGTCGCGTCGACCACCACGAAGAAGCAGATCATGAACACGCTCAGCAGGACCGCCACCCCGCCCAGGACCACTCCGGCCAGCGCGCTCCCGCCGTTGTCCGCCTCGCCCCTGGAGGCCCTCGCCCGTCCGACACCGCCGAAGATGACCGCGAGCACCCCGAGCAGGACACCGAGCACGACCGTGACGCTGAGGACGGCGCCCACGATCCCGAGGACGAGAGCGGCCGTGCCGAACCCGTTGTTCGCCCCGGCAGGCATCCACTGCTGCTGGTAGCCGGGCGGCAGCTGCTGCCCCGGGTGACCGCCCGCGTAGGGAGCGCCGCCCCAGCCGGGCCCGGCGGTGCCGTACGGGGAGACGCCGTCACCGTGCGAAGGCCCGGCGGTGCCGTACGGGGAGACGCCGTCGTGCGGAGGCCCGGCGGTGCCGTACGGGTTCCCGGGGCGCTGCCCGTTCGCCCCGGCGCCGGATATCGGCGGGGCGCCGGAGGGCGGCGCGTACGCCCCCGCCGTGCCCGGCGCGGGTGGCGGCGGCGGAACGTCGTACCGACCGCCCGGAGCACCCGCCTCACCCGCTGCCCCTGACCCGCCGGAAGCAGCCGGAGCGCCGGAAGCGCCGGGCCCGTCCGCCGCGGACGCGGCCTTGGCCCGCGCGTCCGCCACCGGCCCGGCCTGCGGCCCCCGGTCCTCCGGCGGCGCCCACGGGTCGCGCGGCTCAGGCTCCTGACTGTCGGACATCGACACCCCCACAATCCCCCCCATTCACTGTCCGCCCATGCTAAGACCTGCACCGTCCGCCGAAGCAGGTCCCACTTACGATGAACACCGTCCGCAGCACCCCAGCTCCACCCCTCGACCAGGAGGAACCGTTGTCCGATCTCGACGCTTTCATCGCCGGACTGCCGAAGGCGGAGCTGCACGTCCACCACGTCGGATCGGCTTCCCCGCGCATCGTCTCGCAGCTGGCCGCCCGCCACCCGGACTCCGCGGTCCCCACCGACCCCGAGGCGCTCACCGACTACTTCACCTTCCGCGACTTCGCCCACTTCATCCAGGTCTACCTCTCCGTCGTGGACCTCATCCGTGACGCCTCGGACGTCCGGCTGCTGACGTACGAGATCGCCCGCGACATGGCGCGGCAGAACATCCGCTACGCCGAGCTGACCGTCACCCCCTACAGCTCCACCCGCCGCGGCATCCCGGACGACGCCTTCGTCGAGGCCATCGAGGACGCGCGCCGGGCGGCGGAGACCGAGCTGGGCGTGGTGCTGCGCTGGTGCTTCGACATCCCTGGCGAGGCCGGTCTGGAGGCGGCCGAGGAGACCACGCGGATCGCCTGCGACCTGCGGCCGGAGGGGCTGGTCTCCTTCGGGCTCGGCGGCCCGGAGATCGGCGTGCCGCGCCCGCAGTTCAAGCCGTACTTCGACCGCGCCATCGCCGCGGGCCTGCACTCGGTCCCGCACGCCGGGGAGACCACCGGCCCGCAGACCGTCTGGGACGCGCTCACCGACCTGCGCGCCGAGCGGATCGGCCACGGCACCAGTTCCGTGCGAGACCCGAAGCTGCTGGCCCACCTCGCCGAGCACCGCATCCCGCTGGAGGTCTGCCCGACCTCGAACATCGCCACCCGCGCCGTGCGCACCCTCGACGAGCACCCGCTGAAGGAGCTGGTCGACGCGGGGGTGCTGGTGACGATCAACAGCGACGACCCGCCGATGTTCGGCACGGACCTGTGCCTGGAGTACGGCGTCGCCGCGCGCCTGCTGGACCTGGACGCCGCCGGGGTCGCCGCCCTGGCCAAGAACGCCGTCGAGGCCTCGTTCATGGACGCCTCCGCCAAGGCGGCGCTGGCCACCGAGATCGACGACTACACCGCGGCGTGGCCGCGGTGAGGGCCGGACGGGTCACGGTCATCGGGCACCGCGGCGCCCCGTACGACCACCGCGAGAACACCCTCGCCTCGCTCCGTGCGGCGCTCGAAGCGGGCGCCGACGCGGTCGAGATCGACGTACGGCTGACCGCCGACCGCGTACCGGTCCTGCTGCACGATCCGACGCTGGAACGCCTGTGGGGCCACGACCGCCGGCTCTCCTCGCTCACGTACTCCCAGGTGGACGAGGTCACCGCGGGCGGTGTGCCCACGCTGCGCGACGCCCTCGCCCTCACCGCCGGGTACCCGGCCGCCCGCGCCCTGGTCGACCTGCCGGACCCCGCGGCCGCGCGGGCCGCCGTCACCGAGGTCCACGAGTCCGGCGCCGCCGATCGCGCGTACTACTGCGGCGGCGGCCGGTCCATGCTGGCCGTGCGCGCCGCCGACCCGGCCGCCGAACTCGCCCTTTCCTGGAGCCGGACGGCCCCGCCCCGCCCCGAACTGCTGGCCCGGGTCCGCCCCCGCTGGCTCAACTACCACTTCGGCCTGGTCACCCGGGACCTGGTCGAGAGGGCCCACGGCGACGGCTATCTCTTCGCCGCCTGGACCACCGACACGCTCCGCGCCGCGCGCCGCCTCGGACGGGCGGGCGTCGACGCCGTCACGACCAACCGCGTGGCCGCCGTACGCGCCGCGCTCTGACGCGTACCGGCCCTCGCCCGTCGGCTCAGCGCCGCAGCAGCCGCCGCGCGACGAAGTGGGACAGGGCCGTGGCCGCTCCGGCCACGGCCAGTCCGCTCACCGTGCCGCGCACGTCCGCGGGCCTGAGGCGCCCCGCGTGCCGCAGTCTGCCGCGCGCCCACAGGGCGTACGGGACGACGATGAGCGGTGAGGTGACCGAGCCGGGGGTGTAGCCGCGTACGGCGGCGGCCTGCGCGAGGTGCACCAGGCCGTGCAGCCCGAATCCGTCCACCGCGCCCTGGAAGAAGGCCGAGCGGCCGCCGGTGCGGTGTCCCTGTGCCGAGGCGGCGGCCACGATCACGGCCATGGCGCCCACCGCGACCGTGAACTCCCGCTGGTCGACGCCCTCCAACGCCTTCCAGAGGCGTTCCGGCGCCCCGGGGAAC
The DNA here is from genome assembly GCF_001905005.1 of Streptomyces sp. CB02923. Classification (GTDB taxonomy): domain Bacteria; phylum Actinomycetota; class Actinomycetes; order Streptomycetales; family Streptomycetaceae; genus Streptomyces. Next base: position 101,057 of record NZ_LWKZ01000005.1, read on the forward strand.
CGTTTCCGCAACTCCGGCAGGCGCGCCCGGATCCAGCGCGGCCCGAAAGCCACCTCCTCCGCGTCGTGCAGCGCCCAGGCGGCGAGCAGCCCGAACGTGACGGCGGGGCTCATGTCCTGCGTGGTCTTCGACATGACGGCCGAGTCTGGCACAAGCCCAAATACCGCTCACACCCGGCCACTTACGAACGCACTTGACCTTGTCACGGTGTCAAGCCGTCCACTGAGGGACACGCCCGTCCGCCCCTGCTCCCCTCACCTAGGACCCTCGTGCTCACCTACACCGGCTCCGGCCCGTACTGCTACAGCAGTTGTCTCGCGATGGTGCTCGGCCCCGCGGCCCCGTCGACCGCCGTCATCGAAACCCTCACCGGCTCCCCGTTCGGCGTCCAGCTCATCGGCGGCACCCTGCCGCTGTTCGACCCGTACGGCTGGGACCCGGAGCTGGGCCTGGACGCCGCCATACCGGCGCTCGGCCTGCGCTGCGTACGCGACGCGGGCGGTACCCAGGACGAGGCACTGGCCCGGCTGCGCGCCGCCTGCGCGGAAGGGCCGGTCCTGGCCGGCCCTCTGGAGATGGGCCTGCTGCTGTTCCAGTCCGGCTCCGGCACCGCGATCGGCGCCGACCACTACGTGGTCGTCCTCGCGGTCGAGAACGGCACCATCCTCCTCCACGACCCGCACGGACACCCGTACGCGACACTGCCCGCCCCGGCGTTCGCCGCCGCCTGGCGCGCGGAGACGGTGCCGTACACCGACGACGCGTACGTGATGCGCTCCGCCTTCGTACGAGAGCGGGCGACCGACCCGGCCGACGCCCTGCGGCGGTCGCTGCCCGACGCCGTGCGGTGGCTGGCCGGGCGCGACGACCTGCCGGTCCCGCCCGGATCGCTGGGCGGGGCCGCCGCGGTCGAGGCGCTGGCGGACCAGGTCGCCAAGGGCGACCTGACCGCCGAGGCCCGCGGCCTGCTCGGCTCCTTCGCCATCCAGGTCGGCGCCCGCCGCCTCAACGACGCGTCCGCGTGCCTGGGGTCGCTGGGCCTTGAAGCCCCGGCCGCCCTCCTGGCCGAACAGTCCCGCATCCTCGGCGGCCTGCAACTCCCCACCGTCTCCGGGGACGACACGTCGCTGGAAGCGGCCCTACGGGACCTCGCCCCCACGTACGAACGGCTCCGCACGGCCCTGGAGCGGACGGTCGCGCACAGCACCCCCCGCTGACCGGCGCCTCACAGCCCCACGATCCCGTTCCACTCCTTGGCGAACGCCGGGCGCTCCTTGGAGGTGATGTCGCGGGCGATGGCCAGCCGCTCGCGCATCGCGTCGTCCGGGAAGACCAGCGGGTCCTCGGCCAGCGCGGCACGTTCCCCGTCCTTGGAGGAGGCGAGGACGTCCCGCGCGGCCGGCACCGGGCAGACGTAGTTGACCCAGACGGCCAGCTCGGCGGCGATCTCCGGCCGGTAGTAGAAGTCGATCAGCTGTTCCGCGTTGCGCTTGTGCTCCGCGCGGGCGGGGATCATCAGGCTCTCCGCCCACAGTTCGGCGCCCTCCTGCGGCACCACGAACTCGATGTCCGGGTTGTCCTCCCTGAGCTGGATGACATCGCCCGAATACGCCTGTGCCGCGAGCACGTCCCCCGAGGCCAGGTCCTTGATGTAGTCGTTGCCGGTGAAGCGCCGGATGTGCTTTTCGGCCACCAGGCGGCGGATGCGGCCGGTCATCCGGTAGAAGTCGCTCTCCGTCCAGCGCGTGATGTCCACGCCGTCGCCCTGCATGAGCATCGCGAACGACTCGTCCAGCCCGGACAGCAGCGTCACCCGTCCGCGCAGGTCGTCCTTCCACAGGTCCGCGGTGTGCCGGATCTCCCGGCCGAGCTTCCTGCGGTGGTACGCGATGCCGGTGATGCCCGACTGCCACGGCACGGAGTGCTTGCGTCCCGGGTCGAAGTGCGGTGCGCGCAGCAGCGGGTCGAGGTGCCGTGCGACGTTCGGCTGCCGGGCCCGGTCCATCTCCTGCACCCAGCCGAGGCGTACGAAGCGGCCGCACATCCAGTCGCTGATGACGATCAGGTCGCGGCCGGTCGGCTGGTGGTTCATCAGCGCGGGGCTGATCTTTCCGAAGAACTCGTCGTTGTCGTTGATCTCTTCGGTGTACGTGACCGAGATGCCGGTGTGCTTCTCGAACGCCTCCAGCGTCGGCCGCCGCCGGGTGTCCCGCTCGTCCACGTCGATGTAGAGCGGCCAGTTGGCGAAGGTCAGGCGCCGGTCGCGGGCCGAGCGGTCCGGGGCGGCGCGGTCGGCCGGGCCGACGTACGCGGCGGGCACTCCGCATCCGGCCGCCAGCAGGGCCAGCGCCCCGGCCGTTCCCGTACCGACCGTGCTCCGTAGCAGCGAACGCCGCGAAAGTTCAGCCATGGCGAGCACTCTCACGCGCCGTGGGCGGCGGCGGCAAGCGACAGAGCGTCGGCTGCCGGGCCGCCGCCCACGACGGTGTGCCGGGCGGCGGGCCGGGTCCGCCGGGCCCGCCGCCGTGGCGGGTCGCTCAGCCGTCGAGCGACGTCATCACGTGCTTGATGCGCGTGTAGTCCTCGAAGCCGTAGCCGGAGAGGTCCTTGCCGTAGCCGGACTTCTTGAACCCGCCGTGCGGCATCTCGGCGACCAGCGGGATGTGGGTGTTGATCCACACGCACCCGAAGTCCAGCTTCTTGGACATCCGCATCGCCCGCGCGTGGTCCTTGGTCCACACCGAGGACGCCAGCGCGTACTCGACGCCGTTGGACCACTCGACGGCCTGGTCCTCGTCCCGGAAGGACTGGACGGTGATGACCGGGCCGAAGACCTCCTGCTGGACGATCTCGTCGTCCTGCTGGAGACCGGAGACGACGGTCGGCGCGTAGAAGTAGCCCTTCTCGCCGACCTGGTGGCCGCCCGCCTCGATCTTGGCGTGCGCGGGCAGGCCGTCGATGAAGCGCTTGACCTGCGCCAGCTGGTTGGCGTTGTTCAGCGGCCCGTAGAGCACGTCCTCGTCGTCCGCCGCGCCGGTCTTGGTGTCGGCGGCGGCCTTGGCGAGCGCGGTCACGAACTCGTCGTGGATGGACTCCTGGACGAGTACGCGGGTCGCGGCCGTACAGTCCTGGCCCGCGTTGAAGTAGCCCGCCACCGAGATGTCCTCGACGGCCTTGGCGATGTCGGTGTCCTCGAAGACCACGACCGGCGCCTTGCCGCCCAGCTCCAGGTGGACCCGCTTGAGGTCCTTCGAAGCGGACTCGGCGACCTGCATACCGGCCCGTACGGAGCCGGTGATCGAGGCCATCGCCGGGGTGCGGTGCTCGACCATCAGGCGGCCGGTGTCGCGGTCGCCGCAGATGACGTTGAAGACGCCGCGGCTGTGGCCCAGTTCGTCCAGCACACTGCCGATGATGTCGGCGATCAGCACGGTCGAGGCGGGCGTGGTGTCGGAGGGCTTGATGACCACGGTGTTGCCCGCGGCCAGCGCCGGCGCGAACTTCCACACCGCCATCATCATCGGGTAGTTCCACGGCGCGACCTGCGCGCAGACACCGACCGGCTCGCGCCGGACGATCGACGTGAAGCCGTCCATGTACTCGCCCGCCGCGCGGCCCTCCAGCATCCGGGCGGCCCCCGCGAAGAAGCGGATCTGGTCCACCATCGGCGGGATCTCCTCCGAGCGCACGAGCGCGAGGGGCTTGCCGCAGTTCTCCGACTCGGCGGCGATCAGCTCCTCGGCCCGCTCCTCGAAGCGGTCGGCGATCTTGAGCAGGACCTTCTGGCGCTCGGCCGGCACCAGGTCGCGCCAGGCGGGGAAGGCGGCCTCGGCGGCGGCCATGGCGGCGTCGACGTCCGCGGCGGCGGACAGCGGAGCGGTGGCGTACGCCTCACCCGTGGCCGGGTCGACCACCTCCGTGGTCCGCCCGTCGGCGGCGTCCCGGAACTCCCCGTCGATGTAGTTGCGCAGCCGACGCAGTTCGGTGGTCACGAGCGACCCCTCCTAGTCAGATGTCCAGTGGTTGAGATGCCCACCCTAGTCAGGAAGGCAACGTTTTCGACATACCCACAAAGGGTGAACAACGAAATCAGTGATATCGAGCGCGACAGGCAACTGATTTCATTGAATCGGGGTTGCGGGACTGACGAGGCTCGTGCACAGTGAGGGATGTGGCCACTCGTGACAGAAACGGCACCCAGTCGATCGACTCCGTCTCCCTGGCGATCATCGAGCAGCTCCAGGAGGACGGCCGCCGTCCGTACGCCGCGATCGGCAAGGCCGTCGGCCTGTCCGAGGCGGCGGTGCGGCAACGCGTACAGAAACTGCTCGACCAAGGCGTGATGCAGATCGTCGCGGTCACCGACCCCCTCACGGTCGGCTTCCGGCGGCAGGCGATGGTCGGGATCAACGTCGAAGGTGACCTCGACCCGGTGGCCGACGCCCTGACGGCCATGGAAGAGGTCGAGTACGTCGTCATGACCGCGGGCTCCTTCGATCTCCTCATCGAGATCGTCTGCGAGGACGACGACCACCTCCTGGAAATGATCAACAAGCGGATCCGCACGCTGCCCGGCGTCCGGACCACCGAGAGCTTCGTCTACCTCAAGCTCCGTAAGCAGACCTACACCTGGGGAACCAGATAGCCATGACCGCTGACCTCTCGAAGACGGCCTACGACCACCTGTGGATGCACTTCACCCGCATGTCGTCGTACGAGAACGCCCCCGTGCCGACGATCGTGCGCGGCGAGGGCACCGACATCTACGACGACAAGGGCAAGCGCTACATCGACGGTCTGGCCGGCCTCTTCGTCGTCCAGGCCGGGCACGGCCGCGCCGAACTCGCCGAGACCGCGCTCAAGCAGGCCCAGGAACTGGCCTTCTTCCCCATCTGGTCGTACGCCCACCCCAAGGCCGTGGAACTCGCCGAGCGGCTGGCGCACCACGCGCCCGGCGACCTGAACAAGGTCTTCTTCACCACCGGCGGCGGCGAGGCCGTCGAGACCGCGTGGAAGCTGGCCAAGCAGTACTTCAAGCTCACCGGCAAGCCCACCAAGCACAAGGTCATATCGCGTGCGGTGGCCTACCACGGCACGCCGCAGGGCGCCCTGTCCATCACCGGCCTGCCGGCCCTCAAGGCCCCGTTCGAGCCGCTGGTCCCCGGCGCGCACAAGGTCCCGAACACCAACATCTACCGGGCACCGCTCTTCGGCGACGACCCGGAGGCGTTCGGCCGCTGGGCCGCCGACCAGATCGAGCAGCAGATCCTCTTCGAGGGCGCGGACACCGTCGCCGCCGTCTTCCTGGAGCCGGTGCAGAACGCGGGCGGCTGCTTCCCGCCCCCGCCCGGCTACTTCCAGCGCGTACGCGAGATCTGCGACCGCCACGACGTGCTGCTCGTCTCCGACGAGGTCATCTGCGCCTTCGGCCGCCTCGGCACGATGTTCGCCTGCGACAAGTTCGACTACGTACCCGACATGATCACCTGCGCCAAGGGCATGACCTCGGGCTACTCCCCCATCGGCGCCTGCGTCATCTCCGACCGGCTGGCCGAGCCGTTCTACCAGGGCGACAACACCTTCCTGCACGGCTACACCTTCGGCGGCCACCCGGTCTCCGCCGCCGTCGCCTGCGCCAACCTCGACATCTTCGAGCGCGAGGGCCTCAACCAGCACGTGCTCGACAAAGAGGATGCCTTCTTCTCGACCCTGCGCAAGCTCCACGACCTGCCGATCGTCGGCGACGTCCGCGGCAACGGCTTCTTCTACGGCATCGAACTCGTCAAGGACAAGACCACCAAGGAGTCCTTCAACGACGAGGAGACCGAGCGGGTCCTGTACGGCTTCCTCTCCAAGGCCCTCTTCGACAACGGCCTGTACTGCCGCGCCGACGACCGCGGCGACCCGGTCATCCAGCTCGCCCCGCCGCTCATCGCCGACCAGCCGGTCTTCGACGAGATCGAGCAGATCCTGCGGGGGACGCTCACGGAGGCCTGGTCGAAGCTCTGACGAACGGGGACCGGGGGACGGGTCCGCGCCCGCGTCAGCCCAGGCCCGCCCCGGCCCGCCCGGTCGACGAGCGAAGGCGACCGAAGCCGACCGGCAACGGCACACCCGGCCGGGTTCTTCATATAAGCCGCCATTTGAGTGAACCTGAGCCGTGGTGCGCGGCGAGCGCCGAATACCGAGGGTCGCCACTCCTTACCGTGCCAGTGACCGATACTCTCCATGGTCGTTCACCCGGTTGGGGGAACGATCGGACGCGACGAGCATGAGGTGCGCAGATGGTGGCCCCACCTGACAACGACGTTCTCTGGGCGCGCGGCCTGCACCACACCTACGCCGGATCCCCCGCGCTCGTGGGGGTCTCCCTGGGTGTCCGCGAGGGCGAGATCCTCGCCGTCACCGGGCCTCGCGGCTGCGGCAAGACGACGCTCCTGCGGTGCCTTTCCGGCCAACTTGCGCCGGACAGCGGCGAGATCTGGTTCAACAGTTCACCCGTGCACACACTCTCCGCCGCCGGCCGTGAACGGCTGCGCCTGGACCGCTTCAGCTGGGTGGACACCGAACCGCATCTCGTCCCCGAGCTGACCGCCTGGGAGAACGCCGCCCTCCCCCTGCTGCTGCGCGGAGTCGGTCACCGCGCCGCCAAGCAGACCTCCGGCGAATGGCTGGACCGGCTGGACGTGGGCATGTGCGCCCGCCAACGTCCCGGCCGCCTCGACCAGTCACAGCGTCAGCGCATCGCCATCGCCCGCGCCCTGGCCTGCGCTCCGCGGGTCCTGTTCGCCGACGAGCCCACCGCGCCGCTGCACCGCGCCGACGCCGCCCAGGTCCTGCGCGCCATCACCACGGCCGCCCGCTCCCACGACATCACGGTCGTCCTGGCCACCCACGAGCCCGAGGCCGAGACCCTCGCGGACCGCACCGTGGCGCTCCTCGACGGCCGGCGCGTCGGCACCAAGGCCCCCGCCTCCGACAAGGAAAGCAGGGCAGAGTGCTCGCTCTCCGTCTAGCCCGCGGGGCCCACCCCCTCGTCCTCCTGCGCCGCCTGCTCGTGGCCGCCGCCTCCGCCGGCACCGGCTTCCTCCTCCTGGCCGCACTGGGCCACGCCGCCGCCCACCCGGCGACGGCCACCGACGCTCTCGTACGCCTCCTCTGGTGCGCCGTCCCGGTCGCGGCCACCACCCAGCTCGCCGTGTCCGCGGCCCGTACCGACCCCGCCTCCCGTCCGCAGCGGGGCATGTCCGCCGCCGGCCTGGGGCCCGTCCGGCTGACCCTGATCGCTGCCACCTCCACCGCGGTCTCCTGTGTCCTGGGCAGCTTCTTCGCGCTGCTGGTCTTCCTCGCGCTCCGTGGCGACCTGGGCGGCGCGACCGCGACCGGCTCCGCCACCGAGCTCCTCGGCGCGGGCAGCCCGCTGCCCCTGGCCGGTGCGCTGATACTCCTCGCCGTCGTCCCGCTGATGGCGGCCGCCGCCACCGCCGTCGTCCTGCGGCCCCGCAAGGACGCCCGCGCCGGCCGGCGCGGGGTCCGGGCAGCCACCGGCACCGGCGACCCGCTCACCGCCATGGACACCAACAGCACCCGTTCCTCCGTACCCGCCGCGCTCCCGTGGGGGATCACGCTGACGGCAGCCGGACTCGCCCTGGAGGTCTACGTCAGCCGCGGTTCCGCCGACGCCGACACACTCCTCCCCTTGCCGGAACGCCTCATCGGCAGCCCGCCGGGTGTCCTGGCGGGCTGGGCGCTGTCCGCCCTCGGCCTGGTCCTGGCCGGTCCGGGCCTGACGCAGCTGTCCGGCCGGCTGCTCGCCGCCGGCCGTCCGGGCGCCGTACGCCTCCTCGCGGGCCGTGTCCTGCAGGAGGAGTCCCGGCGCATCGGCCGTCCGCTCGGCGTGCTCTGCGCGGTCGCCTCCGGTACGTACGCGGCGGCGATGGTGTACGACGCCGCCCCCACCCGGCCCCTCGGCCCTCTCACGGGGCTGGGCGCGGCGCTCGTCCTGGCCTGTGTGACGGCCAGCGCCCTCACGGCGGCTTTGGAAGCCCGCTGGGCCCGTACGCACACCACCGCCGCCCTCCGCCGCCTCGGTACGCCCCGCTCCCTCCTGCACCGCGCCTCCGCCCTCCGCATCCTGGCCCTCCTGCTCGTCCTCGGGCCGCTGACCTGGGCCATCGCCGAGCTCGCCGCCCTCCCTCTGCTCCACTGACACCCACCTCGCATTCCTCGCGCCCCTCCCCCCCCCGGGCGTCCCCGACCCTCGGAACGCCCGCCTACGATGACGGGCGTGCAGCCGAACTCCGAGTCCTCCGCGTCCCATCGCCCCATCGCGCGGTCGCCCCGCCGCGGCAGCGACCGCGAGATCGAGTCACTCGTCGCGTTCGACCGCGTGCTGGCCGGGGGCGGTCTCCGCGGTTTCCGCGTCCAGTCCGTCGATCTGACCGGCCGCACGTCCGCCCTGCTGGGCACGCCGGTCTCCGACGCCGTCTTCCTCGGCTGCCGGATGGAGCCGGAGGCCGCCGCGAGCGTGCGGGCGGGCGGTGCGCTGGTCTTCCCGCCGGTACCGGATCTGCCCTTCGACCCGTACCGCGGCAGTCTCTACACGTCCGACGAGCTGTTCGAGGGCCTCGCCACCGACGGCGGCTACGCGGCGACGCCCGATGCCCGCGCGTACGACTGGTACCGGCGGACCATGTCGGACGGCGACGTCTTCGCCTCGATGCTGCGCGGCATCCACGACGACGCCGTCTCCGACGCGCTGGACGAACACCTCACCGGCGCCCGCGTCGTCGGTGTCATGGACGGACACGCGCTGGAGCGCGGGACCGACGCCTACGAAGGCGCCGCCCGGCTCGGCCGACGGCTCACCCGGGCCGGTCTGACGGTCGCCACGGGCGGCGGCCCGGGGGCGATGGAGGCCGCGAACCTCGGCGCTTACGCCGCACCCTTCGACGACGCCATGCTCGACGAGAGCCTGGCGCTCCTCGCCAAGACGCCGCACTTCGCCCCTTCGGTGACGGACTGGGCGCGGGCCGCCTTCGAGGTGCGCGCCCGCCGGCCGGGCGGTGGCGACTCGGTCGGCATCCCCACCTGGTTCTACGGGCACGAGCCGCCGAACGCCTTCGCGGCGCACATCGCCAAGTACTTCGTCAACGCGGTCCGTGAGGACGGCCTCCTGGCGCGTTCCAACGCCGGGGTGGTGTTCCTGCCGGGCGCGGCGGGCACCGTGCAGGAGATCTTCGACAACGCGACCCCGAACTACTACGGGTCGCGGGGCGAGCCGGCCCCGATGGTGCTCGTGGACCGTGCCCACTGGACCGAGAGGCTGCCCGCCTGGCCGCTGCTGCAGGCGCTCGCGGCGGAGCGCGCCATGTCCGCCAAGATCGCTCTGGTCGACTCGGTGGAAGAGGCCCCGGAGGCGCTGGCCCGCCTCGCGGATGCCACGGCGGGGTGAAGAACACCGCACGCCGCCCGGCGCCGTGGACGCTGGGCGGCGAGGGCGGTCAGCGGCCGGTGTTGTGCAGACCCGGTGTCTCGGAGTCGCCCTGATCCGCAACCGGCAGGAGACCGTGTTTGGTGCTGCCCTTGCGGTAGCCGAACGTGTCGGCCGACGGCGGCGCACACCTTCCGGAGAGCCGGCCCGTCCTTTGCCCCGCGGCATCTGTTTGACCGTCCGAGGCAACTCCCGCCCCCGAATCCACGTCTGCCTAGCCAGGTAATGAACAGGTAAATCCATGCAGTGCGCGAACGGAGTTCTTGGTGCTCATCGGTCTTCTGACGGCGGTAGCGGCCTCGGCCTGCTACGGCACGGGGTCGGTCCTGCAAGCGGTGGGATCGCGCAAGTCCGCGCGCCGGGAGGCGGCCGCCGCGTCCACGACCGGCGTCACCCAGCACGGCGGCCCCAGCCTCTCCTCCACCGCCAAAGCCGCTGTGACCTGGGAGTTCATGGTCGGCACTGTGCTGGATTTCGTGGGGTTCGGGCTGGGTGCGCTGGCCGCCCGGCTGCTGCCGCTCTTCCTTTCGCAGACCGTCATCAGCGCCAACCTCGTGATCACCGCCGTGCTCAGCATCAAGCTGCTCGGCATCCGGCTGAACCGTCCCGAGTGGGCCTCCATCGCCGTGGTCTGCTCGGCGCTGGTCCTGCTGGCCACGGCGGCAGGGCCGGAAGGCGGCGGTGACTCCTCGACGACCACGCACTGGTGGCTGCTGGCCGCCTCGGTGGCACTGATCGGCGGAGGGACGCTGATCGTCCGGCTGCTCGGCAGCCGCGCCGCGATTCTCGCCGGTCTGCTGTCGGGCCTGGGCTTCGGCGCGCTCGGCGTCGGCGTGCGCGTACTGAACGGCGTCGACCCGTTCCACCTGCCCACGCTCCTGGCCGACCCGGCCCTTTACGCGATTCTCGTCGCCGGCATCGGCGGCATGTACCTGCACACGGTCGCCCTCCAGATCGGTTCGGTCAACGGCGCCACGGCGGCACTGGTGGTGGGCGAGACGGTGGTTCCGGGCATCCTCGGGGTGCTGTGGCTCGGCGACTCCTCCCGGCCGGGCTTCGCCTGGATGGCCGTGCTGGGCTTCGTCGTCGCGGTGGCCGGTGCCGTCGCGGTCGCCTGGTTCGGCGAGCCGGAAGACGGCTCCGCGACCGGTACGGCCGATGCCGCGGTGCCGGCTCCGGCGGAAGCCCCGGACACGGCCCTGGCCGGGCAGTCGGCGGACGGCGACGTCCGGTCCGGCGCCGAGCCGGCCCGCCCGGCGGGCAACCGCGCCGGCTCGTAGGAGCGGTCACGGTCCGGTGGCCGGAAGGCAGCCGCTCGCCCGCTGCGGCCGGGCGGCCGGAAGTCAGCCGTCGGCCCGGCGGCCGGGAGGTACGCACCCGTCGCCTCAGCGGCCCGGCGGCCAGGAGGTGCTCACCCGCCGCCTCAGCAGTCCGGCGGCCGGGAGGCACCCGCCCCCCGCCCGTCAGCGGTCCAGCACCACGACGTCCTCCGCGCTGAAGAGGACCCCCACCCTCTTCCCGTCTTCGGGGGCGTCGCGCAGGGCGCAGGCCGCCTCCAGCTGCGGTCCGGAAGCGGGCCGGAGCTGGAGCGTGACGTGGGTGCCGCGGAAGGTGCGGGCCGCGACCGTGCACGGAAGCCCTTCCGTGGCGGTCGTGATCCGTACGCCCGCCGGACGTACGAGCAGGCGGCACGGCCCGTCCGCCGTGCCCTCCGGCACCGGGAGCTTGCCCCACGGAGTGTCGGCGGTCCCACCCCGTACCGTCGCCTCCACCACGTTGTCGAAGCCGAGGAAACGGGCGACGAACTCGGTGGCGGGGCGCTGCCAGACCTCCAGCGGTGTGCCGCTCTGCGCGATCCGCCCTTCCTGCATGACCACCACCCGGTCGGCGAGGGCGAACGCCTCCCCCTGGTCGTGGGTCACCGCCAGCACGGTCGTCCCCACCTCCCCGAAGACCCGGCGCAGTTCGACGACCAGGCGCTCCCGCAGGCCGCGGTCGAGCTGGCCGAGCGGCTCGTCCAGCATCAGCAGCCGGGGCTGCGGCGCGAGCGCCCGGGCCAGCGCGACCCGCTGCTGCTCACCACCGGACAGCGCGGCGACGGCGCGCCGCTGCGCACCCGGCAGGCCGACGAGGTCCAGGAGGCCGGCCACCGTACGTTCCTGCTCGGCGCGGGACACCCCGCGCATCCGCAGGCCGAAGGCCACGTTGCCGCCGACGTCCCGCTGGGGGAAGAGCTGGTGGTCCTGGAACATCAGCCCGACGCCGCGCCGGTGCGTGGGGACGCCCGACTGGTCGCGGCCCTCCAGGTACACGCGCCCCGCGTCGGCGGGCCGCAGCCCCGCCACGACGCGGAGGAGGGTGGATTTCCCGCTGCCGCTGGGCCCCAGCACGCAGACGATCTCCTGCGCGGCGACGTCCAGGTCCACCGCGTCCAGTGCCGGCGGCTGCCCGTCGCGGAAGCGGACGGTGACGTCCGCCAGCCGCAGCAGTGCCTCGTCCGCCGTACGGTCGGCGTGTTCCGCCATCTAAAACTCTCCGGCCTGATCGGTACGGATGCGCTCCAGCGCCAGCAGCGCGCCCGCGCACACCACCATCAAGATCGTGGACAGTGCCATCGCCTGCCCGTAGTTGAGTTCTCCGGCGCGTCCCAGCAGCCGCGCCACGGCCACCGGCAGCGTCGGGTTGTCCGGCCGGGCGATGAAGACCGTCGCGCCGAACTCGCCCAGCGACACGGCGAACGCGAAGCCCGCGGCGATCAGCAGCGCCCGCCGCACGAGCGGCAGGTCGACCTCGCGCCACACCCGCCACGGTGAGGCCCCCAGCACCGCCGCGGCCTCCCGCAGCCGGTCGTCCACCGCGCGCAGCACGGGCAGCATGGTCCGTACGACGAAGGGGACACCGACCAGGGCCTGCGCCAGCGGCACCAGCCACCACGACGAGCGCAGATCGAGCGGCGGCTGATCGAGAGTGATCAGAAAACCGAAGCCGACGGTCACCGCCGAAACTCCGAGCGGCAGCATCAGCAACGCGTCGAACCCCCGCACCAGCCGGCCGCCCCGCTTCGTCAGCGCGGCCGCCGCCAGCCCTCCCACGACCAGGGCGATCAGCGTGGCGGCGGCCCCGTAGGCGAGCGAGTTCCACAGGGCGTTCAGCGGGGCGACGGCGAACGTGCTGTCCATCGAGGCGGCGGATTGCAGAGCCCGGTAGAAGACGAGCCCGTAGCCGTCCGGCCCGGCGAAGGACCGCTCGATCAGTACCACCAGGGGCATCACCAGCAGCAGGGCGATCACGACGAGCGTTCCCCACAGCAGCGCCCACTGGCCGGCGCCGCGGGGCCGCCGTACCGTCTGCGCCGGGTCGACGAGCGTGAGGGCGGACTCCCGCTGCCGTACGGTCCAGGCGTGCAGGCCCAGGAGCGCCAGTACGGCGGCGAACTGGAGCAACGTGAGAACGGCAGCGGTCGGCAGGTCCAGGAAGTCGGCGGTCTGCCGGTAGATCTCCACCTCCAGTGTGGAGAACTTCGGGCCGCCCAGGATCTGCACCGCCCCGAAGGAGGTGAAGGTGAAGAGGAAGACCATCAGTGCGGCGGCCGCGACGGCTGGGGCCAGGGCGGGCAGCGTCACCCGCCGCCAGGCGCCCCAGCGGGACGCCCCGAGCACCCGGGCCGCTTCCTCCTGCCGCGGGTCGAGCTGCCCCCACAGGCCGGAGACGGTCCGTACGACCACGGCGTAGTTGAAGAACACGTGCGCCAGCAGGATCGCCCACACCGATGTGTCCAGCCGTACGCCCCACAGCTCGTCCAGCACGCCGCCGCGCCCGACCAGTGCCAGGAACGCCGAGCCCACCACCACCGTCGGCAGGACGAACGGCACCGCGACCACGGACCGCAGCAGCCGCTTTCCGGGGAATTCGAAGCGCGCGAAGACATACGCGCCGGGGAGCGCGATCAGCAGCGTGAGCCCGGTCGAGGCCGCCGCCTGCCAGACGGTGAACCACAGGACGTGCAGGACGTCCGGGTCGGAGAGCACCTCACCGGCCCGGCCCAGCTGCCACTGTCCGCCGTCCTTCAGCCCGCGCCCGACGATCGCGGCGACCGGGTAGGCGAAGAACAGCGCGAAGAAGGCGAGCGGCAGGGCCATCAGGGCCAGCCGCGTGGCCGTCCCGCGTGAGCGGCGCGCCCGCTTCTCGCGGCCGGTTACTTCAGGACGAGCGAGGACCACTGCTTGATCCACTGTTCGCGGTTCTCGGTGATCGTCTCCGGAGCCACCGTCCCCGGCTTGTCGATCTTCTCGCCGTACTTGGTGAACAGCTCCGGCACCTTCGCGTCCTTGCGCGCCGGGTTGACGAACATCTGGAGCGGCACGTCCTCCTGGAACTTCTTGCTCAGCAGGAAGTCCAGCAGCGCCTTGCCGCCCTTCTCGTTCCCGGCGCCCTTGAGCAGGCCCGCGAATTCGATCTGCCGGAAGCAGGTGCCGGTGGCGACTCCGGTCGGTGCCTCCTCGGGCTCCGGTTTCTTGCCGAGGACCTCCACGGGCGGGCTGGACGCGTAGGAGACCACCAGGGGCTTGTCGCCCTTGCCCTTGCCCGCCGCCGAGCCCGAGAAGCGCTCGTTGTACGCCTGCTCCCAGCCGTCCACGACCTCCACGCCGTTGGCCTTGAGCTTCTTCCAGTAGTCCTGCCAGCCGGACTCGCCGTACTTGGCGATGGTGCCGAGCTGGAAGGCGAGCCCCGGTGACGACGTGGCGGAGTTCTCGGTGACCAGCAGCCCCTTGTAGGCGGGCTTGAGCAGGTCGTCGAAGGTCTGCGGCGGCGCGATCTTGTGCTCGGCGAAGTAGGCCCGGTCGTAGTTGACGCAGGTGTCGCCGTAGTCCACCGGCGTCACGCGGTGCTCCGCCTTGTCGAGCTGCAGCTCCTCGGGGACGCTCGCCAGCTCCTTGGCCTGGTACGGGCTGAAGATCCCCTCCTTCAGGCCACGCGACAGCAGCGTGTTGTCGATGCCGAAGAAGACGTCGCCCTGGGGGTTGCTCTTCGAGAGGATCGCCTGGTTGACGGCCTTGCCCGCGTCCCCGCCCTTGAGCACGTCGACCTTGTAGCCGGTCTGGCGGGTGAACTCCTCCAGCACGGACTTGGAGATGTTGAAGGAGTCGTGGCTGACGAGCGTGACGGTCTTCGGGTCCTTGCTGGCGCCGCTGCCGCCCGTGCCGCACGCGGCGAGCGCCGTCATGCCGGCCGCGACGGCCAGCGCGGTGACCGTGATCCTTCTGGTGGTGCTCACTGGATTCCTCCTGGCTGGCCAGGAAGAGACGCGGCCCCGCCCGGCGCTTCGCGTCGAAGGCCGGGCAGGGCGCAACAGCATGAGTGACGACCGAACTTCCTACCCGGAATGACCCGGGCGAGGTTCAAGGGTCTGCGGCACCTCTGTGTCCGTGACGCTAGGTCCGTGACACTGCCGCACTCTCAGCGCTGTGGCGCTCCCCTGTCGGAATGTGCATTTGTTCGATCACACAGTACCAGCGGGCGGTCAGCGCTCCGAGGCCGCGAGCTGTCCGCAGGCGCCGTCGATCTCCTGCCCGCGCGTGTCGCGGACGGTCACCGGCACTCCGTGCGCGGCGATGGCCTCCACGAACGCCTTCTCGTCCTCGGGGCGCGAGGCGGTCCACTTCGAGCCGGGCGTCGGGTTCAGCGGGATCAGGTTCACGTGCACGCGCTTGCCCTTGAGCAGGCGGCCCAGCAGGTCACCGCGCCATGCCTGGTCATTGATGTCCCGGATCAGGGCGTACTCGATCGAGATCCGTCGCCCGGACTTCTCCGCGTACTCCCAGGCCGCGTCCAGTACCTCCCGCACCTTCCAGCGCGTGTTGACCGGCACGAGGGTGTCGCGCAGCTCGTCGTCGGGTGCGTGGAGCGAGACCGCGAGGCGGCACTTCAGGCCCTCGTCCGCGAACCGCAGCATGGCCGGGACCAGACCGACCGTGGACACCGTGATGCCGCGCTGGGAGAGGCCCAGCCCGTCGGGCTCGGGGTCGGTCAGCCGGCGGATCGCGCCCACGACCCGCTTGTAGTTCGCCAGCGGCTCGCCCATGCCCATGAAGACGATGTTGGACAGCCGGGCCGGCCCACCCGGAACCTCGCCGTCGCGCAGCGCCCGCATACCGTCGACGATCTGATGAACGATCTCGGCGGTGGACAGGTTCCGGTCCAGCCCGGCCTGCCCCGTCGCGCAGAACGGACAGTTCATGCCGCATCCGGCCTGCGACGAGATGCACATCGTGACCCGGTCCGGGTAGCGCATCAGGACGGACTCCACGAGGGTGCCGTCGTGGAGCTTCCACAGGGTCTTACGGGTCGTGTCGTCGTCGCAGGAGATGTGCCGCAGAACACTCATCAGCTCGGGCAGCAGCTCCGCGGCCAGCTTCTCCCGCGCCGCGGCCGGGATGTCGGTCCACTCCGCCGGGTCGTGCGCGTACCGCGCGAAGTAGTGCTGCGACAGCTGCTTGGCGCGGAACGGCTTCTCACCGGCCGCGGCCACGGCTTCGCGCCGCTCGGCGGGGGTGAGATCGGCAAGGTGCCGCGGGGGCTTCTTGGCTCCGCGCGGCGCGACGAAAGTGAGTTCTCCGGGCTTAGGCATGGTTCTTCCAGTGTCGCAGACGTACGAAGTGACGATCGCCGACGCGATCCGGGGCGCGCGTGCGGCATGCCAAAGGCCCGCCACGCGATGTGGCGGGCCTTTCACACGTACGGAAAACCGCTGGTCAGCCGGACCCGACGAAGATCACGTACAGCAGCCAGACGATCGGGGCGGTCGGCAGGAGGGAGTCCAGGCGGTCCATGATGCCGCCGTGGCCGGGCAGCAGAGTGCCCATGTCCTTGATGCCGAGGTCCCGCTTGATCATGGACTCGCCGAGGTCGCCGAGCGTGGCGCTGGCCGCGACGGCGATGCCCAGGAGCAGGCCCTGCCACCAGGCGCCGTCGGTGATGATCAGCTCCATGCACAGCGCGCCCGCGACCATGGCGAACAGCACCGCGCCCAGCAGTCCCTCGCGGGTCTTGCCGGGGCTGATGCGCGGGGCGAGCTTGTTCTTGCCGAAGCGCCAGCCCACCGCGTACGCGCCGGTGTCGCTGACGACGGTGAGCAGCAGGAACGTCAGGACGCGCTCTGGCCCGTCGTCGGCAGCGAGCATCATCGCCACGAACGTCGCCAGGAAGGGCACGTAGAACGCCGCGAAGACGCCTGCCGTGACGTCCCTGAGGTAGTTCTCGGGAGTCTCCGTCATGCGCCAGACGAGGACCGCGAGCGCGGTGAGCGCCATCGCCACCCACGCGCCCTCGGCGCCGCGCACATAGCCGGCCACCACCATCGCCGTACCGCCGAGCGCGAGCGGGACCAGGGGCACCCGGATGTCCTTGCGCTCCGACAGCCGCGAGGTCAGTTCCCACAGGCCCACGACCACCGCGATGACTATCACGCCCACGAACAGCGGCTTGTAGACGAAGAGCGAGAAGAGGATGACCGCGCCGAGGCCGACGCCGACCCCTATGGCGGCCCGGAGGTTGCGTCCCGCGCTCTTCTTCTGCGGCTTGGGGGGTTGCTGTGAGCTGTCGGGCCCCGGCAAAGAGGTGGGCATGGGCTCCTGCGGCTGTTCGTCGCGGAACAGGGGGCCGCTCAGCCGAGAGGCCCCCCGGTCGTCCCTGTGGTCCCGGTCGTCGTCCAGAGGTTTCCGGTCGTCGTCCTGGTGTCCGCCTGCGTCGGGCACGATGGGCATGGGGCGAGTCTGCGCCGCCGCACCCCAGTCGTGCGCGGGACCCGCCGAACCGGCGGGTCCCTGGTCGGGTGGTCCCCATTGACCGGCTTGGCCGACGCCAGGCGGGGCCCCCCAGGATGACTCGTTCATCAGACCTCGAGGAGCTCGGATTCCTTGTGCTTGAGGAGCTCGTCCACCTGCGCGACGTACTTCGCGGTGGTGTCGTCGAGCTCCTTCTCCGCCCGGCGCACCTCGTCCTCGCCGGACTCCTTGTCCTTGACGAGCTTGTCGAGGGTTTCCTTGGCCTTGCGCCGGATGCTGCGGATCGAGATCTTCGAGTCCTCGGCCTTGTTCTTGGCGACCTTGATGAACTCCCGGCGGCGCTCCTCGGTGAGCTCCGGGAAGTTCACACGGATGATATGGCCGTCGTTGCTCGGGTTGACGCCCAGGTCGGAGTCCCGGATCGCCTGCTCGATGTTGCGCAGCGCGCTCTTGTCGAACGGGGTCACCACGGCCATCCGCGGTTCGGGCACCGAGAACGACGCCAGCTGGTTGATCGGCGTCATGGCGCCGTAGTAGTCCGCCACGATCTTGTTGAACATCGCCGGGTGCGCACGCCCGGTGCGAATCGCGGCGAAGTCCTCCTTGGCGACCACGACGGCCTTCTCCATCTTCTCCTCGGCCTCGAGGAGGATCTCTTCGATCACCACTTGCTCCTGGTCTTTTCGGTAAGAAGCAGAGCCTCGCCCCTGCCGCGCGTCTTCTCCTGCACGGTGTCCGACCGGCAGGCCGTTGTCCATCCCCGTGCCGGGGTCTTCCCGCGGCCCGGGGTTGCCGCCCGTACGGTGCCCTGCCCGTACGGCAATACGGCAGTTGGGGCCGTCAGGCCCGGGTGCCCTGATCGCTGACGAGCGTGCCGATCTTCTCACCCTTCACCGCGCGCGCGATGTTGCCCTCGGCGAGCAGTTCGAAGACGAGGATCGGCAGCTTGTTGTCACGGCAGAGCGTGACGGCGGTGGCGTCGGCGACCTTGAGGTCGCGGGTGATGACCTCGCCGTACTCCAGGGCGTCGAACTTCACCGCGTCCGGGAACTTCTTGGGGTCGGCGTCGTAGACCCCGTCCACCCCGTTCTTGCCCATCAGCATGGCCTCGGCGCCGACCTCGAGGGCGCGCTGGGCCGCGGTGGTGTCGGTGGAGAAGTACGGCATGCCCATGCCCGCGCCGAAGATGACCACGCGGCCCTTCTCCATGTGGCGGACGGCCCGCAGCGGAATGTACGGCTCCGCGACCTGTCCCATGGTGATGGCGGTCTGGACGCGGCAGTCGATGCCCTCCTTCTCCAGGAAGTCCTGGAGGGCCAGGCAGTTCATGACCGTGCCGAGCATGCCCATGTAGTCGGAGCGGGCGCGGTCCATGCCGCGCTGCTGCAGTTCGGCGCCGCGGAAGAAGTTTCCGCCGCCGATCACGATGGCGATCTCGTAGCCGTCGCGGACCACGGCTGCGATCTCGCGGGCGATGGCGTGCACGACATCGGGGTCGACACCCAGTCCGCCGCCGCCGGCGAACGCTTCGCCCGACAGCTTCAGCAGGAAGCGTCCCTTCCCACCACTGTCGGCCTTGAGGGCTGTGTCCGCGCCGTCGACACCCTGATTCATCATGCTCTCCTCGTGCACATACGAAGAAGGCCATTGCCGGGGGTCCTGTTCAGATCCCTGTACGGCAATGGCCTCCTCGTCACATCTGCGGTCGGCCGGTACGCGGCCGACTGCGTACGACCCTAGCGGGGCCGTAGGTCATTCGCTGGCCTTGGCGACAAGGCCCACGGCTGGGCTCAGGCGCCGACGCGGATGCGCGCGAAGCGCTTCAGCGTGACACCGGCCTCGTTCAGGACCTTCTCGACGGACTTCTTGTTGTCCTTCGCGAAGGGCTGCGCCAGCAGCGTGTTCTCCTTGAAGAAGCCGTTGACGCGACCCTCGACGATCTTCGGGAGGGCGGCCTCGGGCTTGCCCTCCTCGCGCGAGGTGGCCTCGGCGACGCGACGCTCGTTCTCGACGACGTCGGCCGGAACGTCCTCACGGGTGAGGTACTTCGGCGCGAACGCGGCGATGTGCTGCGCGACGTCCTTGGCGGTCTCGGCGCTCTCCTTGTCCAGCTCGACCAGGACGCCGACCTGCGGCGGGAGGTCGGGCATGGTGCGGTGCATGTAAGCGGCCACGAAGCCACCGGAGAACTGCGCGAAGCGGTCCAGGACGATCTTCTCACCGAGCGTGGCGTTGGCCTCGTCGACGTACGCCTGGACGGTCTTGCCGGCCTCGATCTCGGAGGCGAGCAGCGCCTCCAGGTCGGCCGGGGAGGTGGCGGCGACGTGCGCGGCCAGCGCGTTGGCGACGGCCAGGAACTTCTCGCCCTTGGCGACGAAGTCCGTCTCGCACTTGAGCTCGAGCAGAACGCCGGAGGTCTTGTCCTCGGAGATGAGGGAGACGACGGCGCCGTTCTCGGCCGAACGGCTCTCGCGCTTGGCGACGCCCTTCTGGCCCTTGACGCGGAGGATCTCCACGGCCTTGTCGACGCTGCCCTCGGCCTCGTCCAGGGCCTTCTTGCAGTCCATCATGCCGGCGCCGGTCAGCTCACGGAGCTTCTTGACGTCCGCGGCGGTGTAGTTCGCCATGGTCTGTGAATCTCTTCTCGAAATCTCGACAGTCGAAAGATCTACGGGTGGACGGCGGGGGCGGCGCTCGTGGCGCCCTCCCCCGCCGTCGTCAACCGGTGGTGCGGCGTCAGGCCTGCTCGGCGGGCTTCTCGGCCTCGGCAGCGGCGGGGGCCTCGGCCTCGGCGGGCGCCTCGGCAGCGGGGGCCTCGGCGGCGGGGGCCTCGGCGGGCTTGTCCTCGGCCTTGGCGGCGTCCTCGGAGTCCGCCTTCTTGTCGCCCTCGAGCAGGTCGCGCTCCCACTCGGCGAGCGGCTCGCCGGCCTTCTCGCCCGGCTTCTGGTCGCCGGTGGCGACGCCGGAGCGGGCGATGAGGCCCTCGGCGACGGCGTCGGCGATCACGCGGGTGAGCAGGGTGACGGAGCGGATCGCGTCGTCGTTACCCGGGATCTTGTAGTCGACCTCGTCCGGGTCGCAGTTCGTGTCGAGGATCGCCACGACCGGGATGTTCAGCTTGCGCGCCTCGCCGACGGCGATGTGCTCCTTCTTGGTGTCCACGATCCAGACGGCGCTGGGCACCTTCTGCATCTCGCGGATACCGCCGAGGGTCTTCTCCAGCTTGGCCTTCTCGCGGGAGAGGACCAGGAGCTCCTTCTTGGTGAGGCCGGACGCGGCCACATCCTCGAAGTCGATCAGCTCGAGCTCCTTCAGGCGCTGCAGGCGCTTGTAGACGGTCGAGAAGTTGGTCAGCATGCCGCCGAGCCAGCGCTGGTTCACGTAGGGCATGCCCACGCGGGTCGCCTGCTCGGCAATGGCCTCCTGGGCCTGCTTCTTGGTGCCGACGAACATCACCGAGCCGCCGTGGGCGACGGTCTCCTTGACGAACTCGTAGGCGCGGTCGATGTACGACAGCGACTGGAGCAGGTCGATGATGTAGATACCGTTGCGCTCCGTGAAGATGAAGCGCTTCATCTTCGGGTTCCAACGGCGGGTCTGGTGCCCGAAGTGGACGCCGCTCTCCAGCAGCTCCCGCATCGTGACGACGGCCATGGCCGTACTCCTCGTGTTACTCGGTTCCACTGCGGCCGGTCGGCCGCGGTGCCTGACGCCCCGGCGCGCTCTGCCGGGGAAGGGACCTTGCGGGGCCTTCCGAGGACCGAGGGGCGCGTCCACCGCGCTGCCCGAAAGGGACTGTTGCAACGGTGGCGGGGCGTGCGAAGTCGACCCGGTGACCCGGATCGCCACAAGAAGTGTACGGGACCGCCGAAGGGACGGGCGACACGCTCCTTCGGCCGGGTGGTGGGGGCGATCTGTCTCGCTCCTGGGGCTGTGCTCGCGCCCGGAACCTGGGCCCTGCATCCGCACCCGCACCCGCACCCGCACCGCCTTCCGTGGTACCGCACGGGTGACGTCGTTGTACACAACCCGTCGGTAATCCACCGATCCGGTTCAAGATCCCCAAGCGGCGGACGCCCACGTCATCGTCGTGACATGCGACAACGAACCGTTTTCCAGACCGTGCAGACCATGATCACCGAGCATCCGACACGTCGCGCTGCACGCATCTGCGACGCCCACCGTACGCAGGTGCTTTCCGACGCCGGCTCTGCCCGTACGTCGGCTGCTGAAGGCTCCGAGCGCGGTGACTCCGGGTGCGACCTCGTCAGAGCTTCCGATCACTCCGGCCAGCCCTTCGACGGGGATCGCGCCAGACGGGCGGAACGCGCCCGGCGCCCAGCTCCCCCAGCAGCCCGCCTCCTGGCCCTGTGCGCAGCGGTTACCGCATTAGCCGTACTGTCCGCCGGAGCTGCCACAGAAGGCATGAGAGGCGCGGCAGGCGCGGCGGGCACGGCAGGTGGGGCGGGCACGGCCGCCGCGTCAAGCGTGGCATTTGCCAGGGATGCCCCACCCAGCGCCACCGAGCCTGCAAAATCTCCAGAACCGCATCCGATACCTGCCCGCCCGTCCGATCCATCCAATCCCTCCGGTACCGCCCCAGACCGCACCGCCCCGGGAACCACCGGCGACCGGGCGTGGCCGGTGACCGGGCCGAACGGCGCGCGACCCACCGTCGCGCGCGGCTGGGAGCCTCCGCCCGCCCCCTGGGCGCCCGGCCATCGGGGAGTGGATCTCTCCGCGGCCGAGGACACGACGGTACGAGCCGCCGCCCCCGGCCGTGTGCTCTTCGCCGGCAAGGTGGCGGGGCGAGGCGTCCTGTCGATCGAGGTTTCGGCATCCGGCCAGCCGCCGCTTCGCACCACTTACGAGCCGGTCCGCCCGACGGTCCGGAAGGGCGACCAGGTCACCGCAGGTCAGCCGGTAGCCACCCTCGGTCCAGGCCCTTTCCACTGCTCCGCCCCGTGCCTGCATTGGGGCCTGCTCCGCGACAGGACCTACTTGGATCCGCTGTCCCTGCTCCCCGCCGCGATACTGCGCCCCGGCCCTTCGCGGCTACTCCCGGTAATCGGCGTACCCGAGCCGAGTGACACCTCAGGACGCCGTGATCCACCGCCACCACGCCAATCGCATCCATCCGCCACCTCGCGAGAGGAGGGTTGGACCGACCGGTCAGCCTCTTACGCCACCGAGAACCATGGCGACCGCAGCCTCCGTGATCTGCGTCGGGTCCTCCGCGGCCCCGAGCTCGATACGGCGGACAGCGGCGTCGACGATTCCCTGAAGCAGCATGGCGGCGAGGCGCGGCTGATCGTGGCCGAGGCCAGCCAGGGCCTCCACGATCATCGCGATCAGCCCGCCGTGCGCGGCGCGGATCTTCTCCCGTGCGCCTGCGTCCAGCTCGCCTGCCGAGATCGCGACGACGGCCCGGTGACGCCGGTCGCCGACCAACGCAAGCTGCTGTCGCACATACGCCTCGATCTTGGCCTCGGGCGTCTCGACCCGCTCCATCGCCGCCTCGACCTCAGCTGCCCACACGGGGAAGTCGACAGCGCAGAGCTCTTCGACGACGGCCGCGCGAGAACGGAAGTACTCGTAGACGGAGGAGCGCGCGAGACCCGTGCGCTCGGCGAGGGCGGGGAAGGTCAACGCCTCGGTCCCGCCTTCGGACAGCAGGGTGCGGGCGGCGTCCAGAAGGGCGCCACGCTGCATCGTCCGGTGCTCGGCCACAGAGGCCGCTCGAATCCTGGGCACGTCACCACTGTACGGATGGCACGCCTGGCACGGCACTCCGCATCACGATGTGTCCATGCCGACACCCACAAAAACGCCACCGAACGACGCCGACAGGAGGAGAAAGCCCACACCTCACAAGCCCCCAGGAACACCGAACACAGACCGGCTCGGAGCGACCGGAGAGAGGGGCGGTGGGCGACTGCGGCTGGGGCGGACACGTAAGCGCAGCCACAGGAACGCCACCGAAGCAAGCGCAAACGAAAGCGAGGTCCGACACCACCCCAGGAGCCAGGAAGTGAGTACTGGGCATAGGCGCGAGCACAGCCGCCGACACCAACGCTGGACGTAGACGCGGGCCCATCTGTGGCATCGGTGCCGAACATGAGCGCGGGCCCAGTTATTGGCTTCGGTGATGCACCGGTTACGAGCAACGAGGGGCACGCTGCTCAAGGGCTCAAGGACGGGCGCCAGCCACAACCGATGACCCAACGCGCTCTACAGCGACGCAGAGCGCGCTGGCCAACCACAGGCTGGGGCCTGCTGTCCGGCATCGACCAAGGCCGACAGCCAAACTCGTCACGCCGTCAAGGCTGGTCAGCCGCAGAACCGACACGACCTCATCTGCACGAGCCCTTCTACGGTCTCCAGACATGAACGCTGGGGGCCGGGGCCAGGGCCAGGACCAGGGCCAAGACCAGGCTGCGCCTGAGAACGAGGTGGTGGTGGAGGAGGAGGGGGTGGGTG
>NZ_LWKZ01000006.1:0-21093 GCF_001905005.1 Streptomyces sp. CB02923
CGGCGAGGTCGTCGGGCTGGTCGCCAACCAGCCGCAGTCGCTGGCCGGGGTGCTGGACATCGAGGCCAGCGAGAAGGCCGCCCGCTTCGTGCAGATGTGCGACGCGTTCAACATTCCCATCGTCACGCTGCTGGACGTGCCCGGCTTCCTGCCCGGCGTGGACCAGGAGCACGGCGGCATCATCCGGCACGGCGCCAAGCTGCTGTACGCGTACTGCAATGCGACGGTGCCGCGGATCTCGGTGGTGCTGCGCAAGGCGTACGGCGGTGCGTACATCGTCATGGACTCGCAGTCCATCGGTGCGGATCTGACCTATGCCTGGCCGACCAACGAGATCGCGGTGATGGGTGCGGAGGGTGCGGCCAATGTCATCTTCCGCAAGCAGATCGCGGAGGCGGACGATCCGGAGGCGATGCGGGGGCGGATGGTCAAGGAGTACAAGTCCGAGCTGATGCATCCGTACTACGCGGCCGAACGGGGTCTGGTCGACGACGTGATCGATCCCGTCGAGACCCGTGAGGTCCTCATCCGCTCCCTGGACATGCTCCGCAACAAGCACGCGGACCTGCCCGCACGCAAACACGGCAACCCGCCCCAGTAAGGCGCGGGCAGCCGACCGACCGGCCCCCGACCGGACCTTTCGCAGACCGGAGAAACGACGTGACCATTCCTGTGCAGACCAGCTCCATCCGCGTGGAGAAGGGCGAGGCCAACGAGGAGGAGCTGGCGGCGCTGACCGCCGTCCTGCTCGCCCGTGCCGCCCACCGGCCGGACGCCGCCGCGCCGGCCCGCCGGCACGCCACCGCCGCGCGCTGGCGGCGCCTGGAGCGCCAGCACGGCTTCCGCAGCGCCGGCAGCTGGCAGCGCTGAGCACACGCGTCACCACCGGGCCCGGTACTCACGGCGAGTACCGGGTCCGACTGCTTTCTTCGTGGGTCGTACACCGTTGCTGCGACGGCCGAATAAAGGCGTAGGTTCGCACCGACTCCGGCGCCGGGAGCTGTCCAATCCGTGATCCCCGTGCTGACATGCGCTCGTCATGTCGCTCCCGGCGCCGCCCACCCGGGTCCCGGGAGCGGATCGCAGGACGACCGGAAGGAAAGCCCATGCTCCGCACACTGGGTGTCGGTGCCGCCGCGGCATCGCTGCTGCTCCTCGCCGGGTCGGCGTCCCCCGCCTCCGCACAGGCGTCCCGGTACGGCGACACGCCGCCGGACGGCCAGATCACCATCACGGTCGCCACCGTCAACGGCTCGGGCTGCCGGCCCGGCAGCGCCGCGGTGGCCGTCTCGCCCGACAACACCGCGTTCACCGTGACGTACAGCGAATACCTCGCCCAGGCGGGCAAGGACAGCAGACCCACGGACTCCCGCAAGAACTGCCAGATCGCCCTGAACGTCCACGTGCCCCAGGGCTTCACCTACGCCATCGCCAAGGCCGACTACCGCGGCTACGCCCAGCTCGCGCCCGGCGCCGTCGGCCTGGAGCAGGCGGGCTACTACTTCCAGGGCAGCTCGCAGACCTCCCGCAAGAGCCACCGCTTCACCGGTCCGTACGACGCCAACTGGCAGTCCTCGGACGAGACCGAGATCGACGCGCTGGTCTACGCCCCCTGCGGCGAGAAGCGCTACTTCAACATCAACACCGAACTGCGGGTGGACGTCAAGGGCTCCGACCCCAAGCTGACCAGCTACATGGCGATGGACTCCACCGACGGCAGCATCAACACCAAGTACCACTTCGCGTGGAAGCAGTGCCCCAAGCCGTAGACGTCCTCGCAGGCGCCCCGCACGGCGGCGGGTCCCGCGTACACCGGTGTACGCGGGACCCGTGCGGGTGTCAGGCGCGGACCGCCGACGGTTCGGCGGGTGGCGCGCCGGCCGGGGCGCCCGCCACCGGGGGAGCGGTGGCGGGCGCCCCGGCGTTCTCCGCCGGCTGCTCCGGCAGCTTCAGATACAGGGTCAGGACGGCGGAGACGACATACAGCGCGGCGAAGACGATGACGACGCCGGAGGGGCCGAGCGGGCCGAGGAAGACGCTCACGATGGCCGGTCCGACGAAGGCGGCGCCGCCCGCGCCCAGGTTGAGCAGAGCCATCGCGCCGCCCTTGTTGTCCGGTGCGAGAGCCGGGATCAGGGCGGAGATGGGAACGAATCCGGCCAGCGTGACGCCGTACAGCATGCCCACGATGATCGCCACCGTGTAGTTGCCGCCGACGGCCTTCGGGACGAAGTAGAGGGTGAGCGTGGTGACCGCGCAGCCCAGGCCGCCGAAGGAGGCGATGGTGCGCCGCCAGCCGATCCGGTCGCCGATCGCGCCGAAGAGCAGGTTGCACAGCACGTTGGTGCCGTAGATGACGGCCAGCAGGGTCAGCCAGCGGCCCTGCCCGAAGCCCAGCTCCTTGCCGAAGAAGGTCGGCAGGAAGACCAGGAAGCCGAACTCCGGCGCCGTGTTGATGATGCGGACGACGCAGCCGACGGCGACCTTCGGGTGCGTCCAGGCGATGGACAGGCTGGACAGCAGCGACTGCACGGGACGGACCTCCGGCGGCGCCAGCCGGGCGTACCCGGTGCGCTCCCGGACGCCGAGCAGACAGCAGGCGCCGCCCAGCGCGATGATGCCGAGCGCCACCCACAGGGTGCCGAACTGGCCGAACCACGGGTTGGTGACACCCGCGACGAGCGAGCCGAGGGTGGGCAGGCCGCCGGTGAACGCGACGTAGAACCAGCCGACCGCGGTGCCCATCCGGGCCGTCGGCGCGGTCGCGGTGATCCACACCAGGAAGCCGAAGGCGAAGAGCGGGTAGCCGAAGCCGCGCAGGCCGTAGAAGACCAGCATCAGGGAGTAGTTCCCGGGGCCCAGGGCGAAGACCAGGAAGAGCACGTCGAAGACGACCCACACGGCCAGGCCCAGCTGCATGACGCGGCGCGGGCCCCACAGGTCGGACAGGGCGCCGGAGAGCCAGGAGGCGAGCATCACGGTCACGCCGTACGCGGTGATGACGTACGAGGCGTGCACCTCGGTGCCCGCGCCGTGATCGGCCATGTACGGGGCGATGAAGCCCGACTCGACGCCGTCACCCACCATGAACAGCAGCACGCCGAGATAGCCGAGGACCAGTGGGCCCGGTATGCCGAGCCGGTCGGGGAGCGAGAGCTTCGGTGGGGCCATGACCTGCCTCCGTGCGGTGCGGTGCGCTGCGTGACAGCGGTACGTGCGGCGATGCGGTGTGATGCGAGCAGCATGAATCCTGTGAACTTCACACGCAAGATGTGATGCAAGCTTTTCTCTGGCGTCTTTCACGCAACTTGGGCCGTGATTTACGCCAGAAGGGGTGACGGATGTGTGATCTGGGTGTTAAATCCAACAGGGACGAAACAAAGGAGTGAGCCCGATGACCACCACCCCCGCCGCCGGCCTCGGCCACGACCCCGGGACCTTCCGAGAGGACTGGCTGGAGGGACTGGCCGACGCCTACGCCCGCACGGTGCGCCGGGTCCCGGACGCGGACGGCGTCGTCGGGCGGCACGCGCCGCGCGCCGGCAAGGTCGCGGTCGTCATCGGCGGCGGCTCCGGCCACTACCCCGCCTTCGCCGGGCTCGTCGGCCCCGGCCTCGCCGACGCCGCGGCCGTCGGCGACGTCTTCGCCAGCCCCAGCGCCGAACAGGTCTACCGCACCGCCCGCGCGGCGGACGGCGGCGCGGGCGTCCTCTTCAGCTACGGCAACTACGCCGGGGACGTCATGCACTTCGGCCTCGCCGCCCGCCGCCTGGCCGCCGAAGGCGTCGACGTCCGTACGGTCCTGGTCACCGACGACGTGGCCAGCGGCCCGCCGCCGGTCGAAGGCCAGGAGATCGACCCCGCGCGCGACCGGCGCGGAGTGGCCGGCGACTTCTTCGTCTTCAAGGTGGCCGGCGCGGCGGCCGAACGCGGCGACGACCTGGCGGGCGTCGCACGGGCGGCCGGGCACGCCAACGCGATGACCCGGACCTTCGGCGCCGCGTTCGCCGGCTGTACGCTCCCGGGCGCCGGGGAACCCCTGTTCACCGTCGACGCCGGGACGACCGAACTCGGCATGGGCATACACGGCGAGCCCGGCCTGCGCACCACCCGCCACCTCACCGCCGCCGAACTCGCCGACGAGCTCGTCGACAACCTCCTCCAGGAGCTGCCCGAACCGCCCGCCGGGAACGACGGGCGGGTCGCCGTCCTCCTCAACGGCCTGGGCCGCACCAAGTACGAGGAGATGTTCGTCGTCTACCGGCAGGTCAACCGCCGCCTGCGCGCCGCCGGACTGCGCCCGCACCGCCCGGAGGTCGGCGAATTCGTCACGTCCTTCGACATGGCGGGCGTCTCCCTGTCCGTCATGCTCCTCGACGACGAACTCGCCGCGCTCTACGACGCGCCCTGCGACACCCCCGCCTTCCGCAGCCTCCCCGGCGGCCACACCGACGCCGACGACCTGCGCCCGCCGGACTCCGTACCGGCCGCCGCCTCCGCCGCCCCCACGGCCCGGTCCGCCCCCTCGGACACCGACCTCCCCGCCACCGCCGCCCTCCAGGCCGCCCTGGACCTGATCGCCGCCAACGAGGACGAGCTCGGACGGCTGGACGCCGTCGCCGGGGACGGCGACCACGGCATCGGCATCGTCCGGGGCCTGCGCGCCGCAGTCGCCGCGGCCCGCACGGCCGAACCGGGGCCGCCCGCCGACCCCCGCTCGGCGGGCACCGCGCTGCTCGCCGCCGGTCTCGCCCTGGCCGACGCCTCGGGCGGCGCGTCCGGCGCCCTGTACGGCACGCTGCTCGCCGAGACCGGCGCGGTGCTCACCAAGGCCGGGACCTGTTCCACCGCCCTGTTCGCGGACGCCGCCGAGGCCGCGCAGCGGGCCGTATCGGAGCTGGGCGGTGCCCGGGTCGGCGACAAGACGATGCTCGACGCGCTGGACCCCTTCCGGGCCGAACTCCGCGCCCGTGCCGGAGAACCCCTCCCCGGCGCCTGGAAGGCGGCCGCCCAGGCCGCCACCCGCGCCGCGGCCGCCACCGCGGACCTCACCCCGGCCCGTGGCCGCGCCGCCCGCATGGGCCCCCTGGGCCATGGCCACCCGGACCCCGGCGCGGTGTCGCTGTCACTCCTGCTCACCGCGATCGCCGGTCACCTGGACCGGTAGCGGGGCGGAGGGCCCCACGGCCCTCCGCCGACAGCACGGAAGCCCCCGCATCGACGATGCGGGGGCTTCCGTGGTGCCGTCTGCTAGCGGAGGCGGGCCATGAGGGCGTGTTCGACCAGGGTGATGAGGGCGCTCTTGGCTTCGCTGCGGTGGCGGGCGTCGGTGATGATGATCGGGGCGTCGGGTCCGATCTGGAGTGCTTCGCGTACTTCGTCGGGTGTGTAGGGCTGGTGTCCGTCGAAGCCGTTGAGGGCGATGACGAAGGGCAGTCCGCTGTTTTCGAAGTAGTCGACGGCGGGGAAGCAGTCGGCGAGGCGTCGGGTGTCGACCAGGACGACGGCGCCGATGGCGCCGCGGACGAGGTCGTCCCACATGAACCAGAAGCGGTCCTGACCGGGTGTACCGAAGAGGTACAGGATCAGGTCCTGGTCCAGGGTGATACGTCCGAAGTCCATCGCCACGGTCGTCGTGGTCTTGTCCGGGGCGTGCGTGAGGTCGTCGATGCCGGCCGACGCCGAGGTCATCACGGCTTCGGTGCGCAGCGGGTTGATCTCTGAGACGGCCCCGACGAACGTGGTCTTGCCCACGCCGAAGCCGCCCGCCACCACGATCTTCGCGGAGGTGGTGGAGCGGGCTGCACCGCTAGAGCTTGCGAAGTCCACTGAGCACCCTTTCGAGCAGTGTCACATCTGGCTGTCCGCCGGCGGTCTCGTCTCCGCCGGGCTGATGAATGGCGACGAGCCCGGCCTCGGCCAGATCGGCGACGAGGATTCGGGCGACGCCGAGGGGGATGGAGAGGAGGGCCGAGATCTCGGCCACTGACTTGATCTCGCGGCAGAGGTGGCAGATGCGCTGGTGCTCCGGCAGCTGGCCCTGCAGCCTGGCCGGGTCGGCGGTCGTGCTGACCAGTGCCTCGATGGCGAGCTGGTAGCGCGGCCGGGTCCGGCCTCCGGTCATCGCGTACGGGCGCACGAGCGGGTTGTGCGCGCCTCCGGTGGGAGCCGAAGGCGCGGGCGCGCGCCGATGGGGCTGCACCGGCTGGATGCGGGGCGCCCGCGGCTGTTCGTACGCCGACGGCTCGTACGGCTGCCGGGAGTCGTACGGCTGCCGCTGCTGGTACGGCTGCCCCGGCTGCGGCGGCTGTGGTGGCCGCTGCTGCCGGCGGGTCGGCGCGGAAGGGAAGTTGAAGCGGTTGTGCCGGTGCTCGCCCTGGGGCTCGGACTGCTGTCCGGGGCCGTACGGGTATCCGCTCGGGGGCGTTGCCACGTCTCCTCCTTCAACTTGCCAATCTGACGCCGGTCGCGCCACCGAACCCTATGGCGCGGTGGCGGGAAACGCACTGCCTGTCTGCTAGTTGAGAAGGCTGCCCTGCAGTTCTGCGCGCAGGTCGGGCGTCAGTACCGTGCCCGCGCGGTCGACCAGCAGGGCCATTTCGTAACCGACGAGGCCGATGTCGCACTCGGGGTGCGCCAGTACGGCCAGCGACGATCCGTCGGAGACGGACATGATGAAGAGGAAGCCGCGCTCCATCTCCACCACGGTCTGATTGACACTCCCGCCTTCGAAGATGCGGGAGGCGCCGGAGGTCAGCGAGGTGAGGCCGGAGGCCACCGCCGCCAACTGATCGGCTCTGTCCCGAGGGAAGCCCTCGGACATGGCGAGGAGGAGACCGTCCGCGGAGACCACGACCGTGTGGGACACACCGGGTGTGTTGTCCACGAAGTTGGTGATCAACCAGTTCAGATTCTGCGCCGCCTGGCTCATCGGGCTCACACTAACGCTCCTGATCGTAGGTGCTGCCGGGGCCGAAGCCCTGTTGGTCATTCTGGGGGACCTCCGAGTGGTCCGTGCCCACGTTGCGCCCCTGCTGGACCCCGCGCCGCAGATTGCTCAGCCGGCCGCGGACGTCCTCCGGAGCGCGGGAGACCTGCGGGCCGCCCTGCGGGCTCTGCTCCGCCGTGCCCTCGACCAGGTTGGCCTTGGGCACCCGCCGGGGCAGACCGGAGGGAGTGACCCCGCCCGCCTTCGGCTCGCGCAGCCGCTCCGCCCGCTGCCAGCGCTCGTCGTTGACCGAGCGCCACTCGGAGTCGTCCGTACCGGGCTCCGGCGCGTTCCCCTGGGGGGCGGCCGCCGGTTCCTCCTGGACACGGGGCCTGGAGGACGCCTCCTCGAACGGCTGCCACTGCTCCTGCGGAGCCTGGGGCCGGCCGGCGGCTCCGCGGCGCGGAAGGCCGGCGTCGGTCAGCGACGGCGGGTCGTTCGGGGTGGGATCCGGTCGGTCGAATGCTACGCGGTCCGGACCGTCCGCGGGAGCGGACGGCTGATACCGCTCGGCTTCCGTTTCCTGGCCCGAGTAGCCGGTGTGCGCTCCGTTTTCGGGCCGGTCGTCCTGCCGCTGCGGCTCGTACGGGGCGTACGGCTGCTGGTCGGCGGCCTGGTCATAACCGACTTCGGCAAGTCCCGGGCCCAGCGGCGAACCGTCGCCGTAGGGGCCCTGGGCCGGTTCCGCATATGCCTGGCCCGGGTGGTTCCCGTACCCCGCGCCGTACTGCTGGGCCGGGTCCTGGAACAGCGGCGCCGAGGGGTCCTGGTAGATACCCGGCGCGGGGTGGTGCGGCTGGGCGCCCGGACCGCCGGCCTGCGCCTCCAGTGCCGCACGGCGCTCCTCGCGCATCAGCGAGCGGTTGACCGGGTCGAGCTGCGCGGCGGCGCCGTGCTGCCCGTGGCTCAGGCCCAACTCGTCGAAGCCCAGCTCGGCGGCGGAGCGGCCGTCGCTCTCGTACGCGCGCTGCTCGTGCTCGGGGACGATGCGGGAGACGGTGAAGTCGTCGTCGTAGCCCTCCTCGCCGCCACCGCCGTGCGTGATGGGCTCGGGGAGCATGACGAGGGAGGTGGTGCCGGCCTGCTCGCCGGATGGGCGCAGCTGGACGCGGATGCCGTGCCGGTCGGCGAGGCGGCCGACCACGAACAGGCCCATGCGCTGGGAGACCGAGGCGTCCACGGTCGGCGGGTTGGCCAGCTTGTGGTTGATGTCCGCGAAGTCCTCGGGGGTGAGCCCGATGCCCTTGTCGTGGATCTCGATCATGACGCGGCCGTCCGGCAGCCGGGTGGCGGCGACCCGCACCTTGGTCTGCGGCGAGGAGAACGTGGTGGCGTTCTCCAGCAGTTCGGAGAGCAGGTGCACGAGGTCGGTCACGGCGGTGCCGTGGATGTCGCCGTCCGGCACGCCGGACAGTTCTATCCGCTCGTACGACTCGACCTCGGACGTCGCCGCGCGCAGCACGTCGATCAGCGGCACCGGCTGGTTCCAGCGGCGGCCCGGCTCCTCGCCCGCGAGGATGAGGAGGTTCTCGCCGTTGCGCCTCATACGGGTGGCCAGGTGGTCCATCCGGAAGAGGCTCTCCAGCTGGTCCGGGTCGGCCTCGTTGTTCTCCAGCTCGGTGATCAGGGTCAGCTGACGTTCGATCAGGCCCTGGTTGCGCTGCGAGAGGTTGGTGAAGATCGCGTTGACGTTGCCGCGCAGCAGCGCCTGCTCGGCGGCGAGCCGGACGGCCTCGCGGTGCACCTGGTCGAAGGCGCGGGCGACCTCGCCGATCTCGTCGGTGGTGTGGATCGGGATGGGCTGTACGCGGGTGTCGACGCGGCCCGGGTCCGTACGGGAGAGCTGGTCGACCAGGGTCGGCAGCCGCTGCTCGGCGATGCCGAAGGCCGCGGTGCGCAGCTGGCGCATGTTCCGGCTCATCCGGCGGGCCATCATCCCGGCCACCACGAAGGCGACGAACAGCGCGGCGATCACGATCGCGGAGTCGGTGAAGGTGGACTGCCGGGCGTCCGCGGAGATCTCCGCCGCCTCGTCGACCGCCTTGTCCGCGAGGTCCTTCTCGATGGCGCGGTACATGGCGAACTTGCCGGTGGCCGCGGTGAACCAGGCCTGCGGAGTGATGCCCTGCCCGGCGAGCTGCTGCGGGGAGGCGCCGGAGCCGATGGCGGAGGCCATCGCGTCGAAGGCCGGGGGCGCCTTGAACTGCTGCCCGGCGCCCTCCGCGCGCTGCCGCGCCTTGGCGGCGGCTTCCTCGCCCTGCTTCTTGAGCTTGCCGGCGTCGTTCTTCAGCCGCTGTACGTCCTCGGGAGTGCCGCCGGAGGTGTACTCGCCGATCGCGATGTTCTCCAGGTACTTGTACGAGGCGAACGCGGACAGCTGCTTCTTGTGCTCCTTGCCGCCCTGCGGCGACGCGGGGTCGACCAGCAGGTGCGTACCGATGGAGCGGGTGAGCGACTCGGCGGCCTTGGCCAGCGAGACGGCGTAGACCGTGCGGCCGTAGGAGGTGATGTTGCCGGTGCCCAGGCCCAGCTCGTTGGCGAACTCCATGAGCGGGTGCTGGATGGCGACGTAGCCCTCTTCGGTCGCCACACCGGACAGCTGCGGGGTGAACGCGGCCTCGCGCAGCTTCTTCAGGCCCGGCTCGGCCTTCTCGAAGGCGGCCAGGCGGCGCTTGAGGCCCTCCTTGGCGGGCATGTCCTTGACCGCGGTGTGGAAGGCTTCCGCCGCGGTGTCGGTGGCCCCGCGGGCCTCGCTCACCACCGGGTCGTCACGCTTGCCGGTGAGCAGCGGCTCGGCGGTGCGGTCGCGCTCGTCGATGATGGCGTGGCTGTAGGCGGCCGCGGCGCGCACCAGTTTGGCGGTGGCCTCGGCGTCCTGGGCCTCCTGCCAGGTCTCGACCGAGTTGTTCACGCGCAGGCCGCCGAAGACCAGGGCGACGAGTACGGGGATGAGCAGGATCGCGTTGAGGCGGGTGGCCACCCGCCAGTTGCGCGGGGAGAACCGTCCGCCGCTCACGGGGACGGTGGCGACCGGGCTCTCGGGCACGCCGGTCGCCGGTGCCGCGCTGTGCGACGGTGGCGTGAAGTTGCCCCGCCGCGCTTCCTGCGGCTCGGGGCTCGACTTGCTTCGCCTCACTCGACCAACAACCTCTCGGCGCCGGCACCGCACCCTTTTGCGCTGTGCCGTTTTCTTCAGGGCGTTACTACTCCGGAGTTCAGCGAATTTCAGCACGTCAGGACCGTGCGTTCCAAACACTGGGCAAAGGCGCGGCAACGCGCTGAGCGCGTCAGATAAAAGGGGCGTTAAGGGCGAGGGGCAGCAAAAGGCGGGAGAAATGTGAGCGCAGCGGAGCCGCGTGTGCGCGCCGGGTGTCGGCGGCGGGCGAATTCTCTGTCGAAACGTTATGAACACGGGCGGCGGCGTGGCCAAGGACACAGATCCACGGCGCCCGCGCGGGAACCGCCGCCGGGGCGCGGCCTTTCCGGCGCCCGGCGGCGCCGGTCCGGCCTCTCATTGCCCGAGGCAACTTACTTTCCGGCGAGGTGACTTGAACGCGTCACTTCAGGCGGGCCATGAGGGCGTGTTCGACCAGGGTGATGAGGGCGCTCTTGGCTTCGCTGCGGTGGCGGGCGTCGGTGATGATGATCGGGGCGTCGGGTCCGATCTGGAGTGCTTCGCGTACTTCGTCGGGTGTGTAGGGCTGGTGTCCGTCGAAGCCGTTGAGGGCGATGACGAAGGGCAGTCCGCTGTTTTCGAAGTAGTCGACGGCGGGGAAGCAGTCGGCGAGGCGTCGGGTGTCGACCAGGACGACGGCGCCGATGGCGCCGCGGACGAGGTCGTCCCACATGAACCAGAAGCGGTCCTGACCGGGTGTACCGAAGAGGTACAGGATCAGGTCCTGGTCCAGGGTGATACGTCCGAAGTCCATCGCCACCGTGGTGGTGGTCTTGTCCTGCACATGGCTCAGGTCGTCGATCCCCGCCGAGGCGGAGGTCATCACGGCCTCCGTACGCAGCGGGTTGATCTCTGAGACGGCCCCGACGAACGTGGTCTTGCCCACGCCGAAGCCGCCCGCCACCACGATCTTCGCGGACGTGGTGGACCCGCCGCCCTGAGCGGCGGCGGGCCCGGCGCCGCTAGAGCTTGCGAAGTCCACTGAGCACCCTTTCCAGCAGCGTCACGTCGGGCGTGCCGCCGGCCTCGGTGCTGCCGCCCGGCTGGTGGATCGCCACCATGCCGGCCTCCGCCAGGTCCGCGACCAGGATCCGGGCCACTCCCAGCGGGATGTGCAGCAGCGCCGAGACCTCGGCGACCGACTTCACCTCGCGGGTCAAGTGACAGATGCGCTGGTGCTCCGGCAGCAGGCCGGGCAGCTGGGACGGGTCGGCGGTCGTGCTGACCAGTGCCTCGATGGCGAGCTGGTAGCGCGGCCGGGTCCGTCCCCCGGTCATGGCGTACGGGCGGACCAGCGGCTGGTCACCTTCGCCCCCGTACGGCGCTTGGCTGTAGGCGCCGTACGGGCCGGGCGAGGCAGGTGGCGGGGTCATGGGGTCCTCCGGACGGGACAACTGACTGTCGTCGGGTTGGGCCGGTGGGGGGTGCGGCACGGTGGTCGGTGGGTCGGGTCGTGACGTTCGGCGGGACTCAGTGCAGCAGGCTGCCCTGGAGCTCGGCGCGCAGGTCGGGCGTCAGTACCGTGCCCGCGCGGTCGACCAGCAGGGCCATTTCGTAACCGACGAGGCCGATGTCGCACTCGGGGTGCGCCAGTACGGCCAGCGACGATCCGTCGGAGACGGACATGATGAAGAGGAAGCCGCGCTCCATCTCCACCACGGTCTGATTGACCGTGCCGCCCTCGAAGATGCGCGACGCACCCGAGGTCAGCGAGGTCAGCCCGGAAGCCACCGCCGCCAGCTGGTCGGCACGGTCGCGCGGGAAGCCTTCGGACATGGCGAGGAGCAGTCCGTCCGCGGAGACCACCACCGTGTGGGACACACCGGGTGTGTTGTCCACGAAGTTGGTGATCAACCAGTTCAGATTCTGCGCCGCCTGGCTCATCGGACTCAACTAACGCTCCTGCTGGTGAGTGGGGTCGACAATGCCGTGGTTGCCGGTGGAGGAGTTCTCCTCGGCCCGGTAACGGCCTTGCTGGATACCCCGACGAAGATTGGTCAGACGGCCGCGCACGTCGTCGGGCGCACGCGAGACCTGCGGACCGGTCTGGTGGGACTGCTGCTGCGCGGTACCGGCGACCAGGTTGGCGCGCGGCACGCGGCGGGGCAGTCCGGAGGTGGTGACGCCGCCGGCGGCGGGCTGGCGGATCTGCTCCGCCTGCCGCCAGCGCTCGTCGTTGGGCGAGGCGCGCCACTGGCCCTGCTGGCCCTGCGCACGCCCGTCCGGGTCGGCGCCGTCGAGAAGACCCGCGCCGGACGGACCGCCGCTCGCGGCACCGGGGTCGCGGCGCGGCAGCGGCGGCTCGGAGCGCTCCGCCGACGGGACCGAGGGCTCGTCGGCGGCCTGCTGCGGCACGGCGGCCGCGCCGGACGCCGGGTGGCTGAACCAGTTCGACTCGATCGTGTCGAAGATCGGCGTACGGCCGTCGCCGGGACCGGCGGGCGAACCGCCGCCGAGCAGGTCACCGGAGCCGCCGTCCTGGCGCTGCCGGTCCTGCGGCGGTACGGGGAACTCGCCGGTGCCCTGCTGCGACCCGTTCTGCAGGTCGGCGGGCAGCGCGAACTCGCCGGTGGTGCCGGCGCCCTGCTGCGGGGCGCCGCCGCCGAAGGCGCTGCCGCCCTCGAAGGCGCTGCCCGCGTTCGCGCCGTAGCCGTTGTTCTCGTACGCGGTGTCGCCGTACTCGCCGAAGCCGCCGCGCTCGGCGGCCGGACGGGCGAACTGCCCGGTGTCGCCGGTGCCCTGCGGCGACTCGCCGCGCAGGTCGGCGGGCAGCTCGTACTGACCGGTCGCCCGGTCGTCGTGCCGCGGCGTGCCGGTAC
This sequence comes from Streptomyces sp. CB02923, assembly GCF_001905005.1. Taxonomy (GTDB): domain Bacteria; phylum Actinomycetota; class Actinomycetes; order Streptomycetales; family Streptomycetaceae; genus Streptomyces. The sequence continues at coordinate 12,983 of NZ_LWKZ01000006.1, forward strand.
CGAAGGCACCCGGCTGCGCGAACTCGCCGGTGTCACCCGGGCCGCGGTCCGCCTGGGCGCGGTCTGCGCCGGGCGGCGGGGCGTCGAAGTCGGGACGGGCGAACTCCGCCGTGTCACCGGGGCCGCCGGCCGCCGGGCGGGCGAAGCCGCCGGTGGTCTCCGGCTCCTCGTGACCGCGCGGCCGGTCCTGCGCCTGGCGGGGCGTCATCGGCCAGTCGTCCGAGGTGCCGCGCTCACGGCGGGCACCCCAGCTCGTGGTGCCGGGCTGCGGCGTACCGCCGGCGGCGTCCGTGCCACCGGTCAGCTCGCCCGCCGGACCGCGCTGCGGGAGCTGCGGGCGCTCGTCACGGTGGGGCGCGCCCGTCGGGGGTGCGACCGTCGGCATCTGCGCGGTGTCACCGGCACCGGCGTTCGCACCGGCGTCGGCGCCCGCGTTCGCGCCGGCCGGCGCGCCACGGGTCGGCAGCGCCGGACGCCCGCCGCTCTGCTGACCGGCACCGGGGCCGGTCTTCGCGGGCCCGGCGGGCGCGTTGCCCGTACGGCCGCCCGGCGCACCGCCGAACGCACCGGCACCCGGGCCGCCCTGGCCACCGGGACCGCCCATGCCGCCGCGGCCCGGCAGCGCCGGACGCGCGCCGCCCGCACCGACCTGGCCGCGCGGCTGAAGACCCGCGAGACGGTTGGCGGAGGCGTTCGGGGTGCTCGGGGCGCTCTCGACGGGACCGCCGCCGGGGCCGGTCTTGCCGCCCGGCTGGGGCTTCTTGCCGCCCTGCGCGACATCGACCGGCAGCATGACCAGCGCCGTCGTACCGCCCGAGTCGGACGGCCGCAGCTGGATACGGATGCCGTGCCGCAGCGACAGGCGGCCGACCACGAACAGGCCCATGCGGCGGGAGACCGAGACGTCCACCGTCGGCGGGCTGGCCAGCCGCTCGTTGATCGCGGACAGGTCCTCCGGCGACAGACCGATTCCGGTGTCGTGGATCTCGACCAGCACCCGGCCGTCGGGCAGCGCGTGACCGGTCACCTTGACCTTGGTCTGCGGGGAGGAGAAGGAGGTGGCGTTCTCCAGCAGCTCGGCGAGGAGGTGCACGAGGTCGTTGACGACCCGGCCGGCGACCTCGGTCTGCGGGACGGCGCTCAGTTCGATGCGCTCGTACTGCTCCACCTCGGACGCGGCGGCGCGCAGCACGTCGACCAGCGGGACCGGGCGCGTCCAGCGGCGGCCCGGCTCCTCGCCCGCGAGGACGAGGAGGTTCTCACCGTTACGGCGCATACGGGTCGCGAGGTGGTCCAGCTTGAACAGCGAGGACAGCTGGTCCGGGTCGGCCTCGCGGGACTCCAGTTCGGAGATGAGCGAGAGCTGACGCTGGATGAGGCCCTGGCTGCGGCGCGAGAGGTTGGTGAACATCGCGTTGACGTTGCCCCGCAGCAGCGCCTGCTCGGACGCCAGACGGACGGCTTCGCGGTGCACGTCGTCGAAGGCCGCGGCCACCTTGCCGATCTCGTCACGGCTGTGCACGCCGACGGACTCCACGGAGGTGTCCACGTCCTGCGGGTCCGCCTCGGACAGCTGCTTGACCAGCTCGGGCAGGCGCTCCTGCGAGACCCTCTGCGCGGTGTCCTGGAGGCGGCGCAGCGAACGCACCATGGACCGGGACACGACGAACGCGCCGACCAGCGAGATGCCCAGGACGAGCAGGACGATCGCACCGTTGATGATGGCTTCCCGCGTCGCCTCGTTGCGCAGCTCGCGGGACTTCTGCTCCATCTGCGAGAGCAGCGAGCTCTCGATACGGCCCATCTCTTCGATCTTGACGGTGTCGGTGTCGTACCAGTCGAGGTACTTGTAGTCCTCGCTGTGGATACCGCCGTCGCTGGCGAAGGTCCGGTGCGCGAAGGCGACGGCCGCCTTGATGTCGTCGTTGTTGCCGTCCAGACCCTTGGTCAGGTCGGTGGCGCCCTCGTAGATCTGCGAGAAGCGGTTGCGGGCCGCCTTCTCGTTGTCCTCGGCGGTACGTCCGGCCAGCCGGTCATTGGAGGAGAGCGCCGGTCCGCCCTTGTGCGCGAGGCCGGCGCTGACCAGCGCGCGCTGCATCGACGCGTATTCCTTGGCGGAGGAGAACGCCGCCAGCGCACGGGTGCTGCGGATCATCTCCGGGTTGCTGGTCGCCTGCGCCATGTCCTGGGACAGCGCGAGCAGCGAGGTGATCAGCTGGTTGTAGCTGCTGACCGTACGGGCGGAGTTGTCGCCGTCCTTGTACGCGTTGTTGCGGATCTCGTTGAGGGTGTTGAGCTGGCGCCCGATGTCCAGCAGGGTCGCCTGCACGCCGGACGTCGTCGGGTCGTCGCGCTGGACGTCACCGGTGGCCTTGTTGAACGCCAGCCTGGCCCGGTCGGTCGCCTGACGCGGGGCGACGACGCTGGCGTCGTCCTTGACGTTGCCGCTGCCCGCGATCGGGCCCGCCGACTTGTCCCGCTCCACCTGGAGCGCGTCGGCCAGCACGGTGGCCTGCCGCGTCATCTCCGTGAGCAGCTGCATCTTGTCGAGCTGCTCGATGTTGTCCAGCGAGTTGGAGATCCGCATCCCGCCCAGCGCGGTCGCGGTGATGACGGGGAGCGCCAGCAGGGAGACCAGGCGGGTGCTGATGCGCCAGTTGCGCATGGCTATTCGCGCGCCGGGGCCGCTCGGCTCCTTGGCGCTCTTCGACGGCTTGGGCGCGGCGCCGTCGCCGGAGTCGCCCCCGGCCGTCGGGCCGTTGCCCGAGCCATGCTGGGGCGAGGAGGCGCGGTCGCTTCCGCCGCGCAGCTCCGGGTCCGCCGCAGCTTCCCCTTGGCCCTGGCGGGCCTGGGGAGACCCATCCCTCTTGAAACGTCCCTGCACTAGCGTCGCAACCTCTGGACCAGGCGCCCCTCCGCGCGAACGGCGGGACGGTTGTCGAGTCGTAGGGGACCGCGGCCCCCGTTTGGCGGTCGTGAATGACCGGCGAGCTGCCCCCTCTGGCCGAGAGAGCGGCACCACCGCGCGGCGCGTCGCTGCGCCCCCTGCGCGCCGTCCGGCTGAAACCTGCGGCGGTCCGTGGAATTCCAGCACAGTGCAGGATCTCCAACAAGGGCGGTACCGTCCCCTGTGACATGCGTGACGCAATGTACGGAACGCGTCACAAAGCGTAGAGAGTGGCGCTGTCGATAACGGACTTATACCCGCGAGTCGCTCACGCGTGCCCCCTGTCCCAGGTGCGGTGATCGGGAGCGGAACATGGCCTTCAATCCAGCAATGTCCGTTTCGCCCCTGGTTGTTGATCATGGGAAATGCGGCATTTGTCACACACTTCGTGAGGAAACTCACAGGCGCCCTGTCGACTTTCCCGGAGCGGCCCGGGGAATAGCGTGCATAGCCTGACGCTTTACACAGTTGCCCGAAATGACAAGGCCGCATTCCTGCTGCGTGCGGGGAAGCGGCCTTGCTCCCCGACGTCCTTACGCGAGGCATGAAGCAGTGAAGACCACGATGATGTTCCGCAACATAGCCAACCCGCGGCGCACCACCCTCGCGCATCTCAAGGATGCCGACGAGCTCCAGACCGCCGCCGAGGCGCCGGAGCACGCCGCCGAGCTGCCCACCCAGACCGCCAACCCCCGCCGCACCGTCCTGATGGACGCCCCGGCACCGCAGACCGTCCCCGCGCAGGCCGCCGCCGCGCCGGACGCGGCCGTCTGACCAAGGGGAAGCGGGCCGGCCGCGGCCCCGCGATAGCCTGGAGTGTCAACTCCGGCCAGTGATCTATGAGGGGCAGCGGCAACCCGTGCGCATCGCCAGATTCTCCATCGACGGCAACGTCGGCTTCGGCGTCCTCGACGGCGACGACATCGACGTCATCAAGGGACACCCATTCGCGGAATTCGAGCGCTCGGGTCACAAGGTCCCCCTCGACAAGGTCCGCCTGCTGCCGCCGGTCCTGCCCAACAAGGTCGTCGCGGTCGGCCGTAACTACGCCGAACACGCGCGCGAACTGGGCAACGAGGTCCCGGATGCGCCGGTCACCTTCTTCAAGCCCTCCACCTCCGTGGTCGGCCCCGGCGACCCGGTGATCTACCCCTCCTTCTCCCAGGAGGTCCACCACGAGGCGGAGCTCGCCGTCGTCATCGGCCGCATGTGCCGCGAGGTCCCGCGCGAACGCGTCAAGGACGTCGTCCTCGGCTACACCTGCGCCAACGACATCACCGCGCGCGACGTGCAGAAGCGCGAGGCGCAGTGGGCGCGGGCCAAGGGCTTCGACACCTCCTGCCCGCTCGGCCCCTGGGTCGAGACCGAGCTGGACCCCGGCGACCTGACCATCATGTGCACCGTCAACGGCGAACAGCGCCAGCTCGGCCGCACCAGCGAGATGGTCCGCTCCGTCGAGGACCTGATCGTGCACATCACCGAGGCGATGACGCTGCTCCCCGGCGACGTCGTCCTCACGGGCACCCCGGCCGGGGTCGGCCCCCTCCAGGACGGCGACGAGGTCGCCGTCCACATCGAAGGCATCGGCACTCTCACCAACAAGGTGATCAAGCGTGGCTAACGCGACCCCCGTCCGCGTCCGTTTCTGTCCCTCCCCGACCGGCAACCCCCACGTGGGCCTGGTCCGCACCGCCCTGTTCAACTGGGCCTACGCCCGGCACACCCAGGGCACCATGGTCTTCCGCATCGAAGACACCGACGCGGCCCGCGACTCCGAGGAGTCCTACAACCAGCTGCTCGACTCGATGCGCTGGCTGGGCCTGGACTGGGACGAGGGCCCCGAGATCGGCGGCCCCCACGAGCCGTACCGGCAGTCGCAGCGTATGGACCTCTACAAGGAGATCGCGCAGAAGCTGCTGGACGCGGGCCACGCCTACAAGTGCTACTGCTCCACCGAGGAGCTGGACGCCCGCCGCGAGGCCGCCCGCGCCGCCGGCAAGCCCTCCGGCTACGACGGCACGTGCCGCGCCCTGACGGCCGACGAGATCACCGCGTACGAGGCCGAGGGCCGCGAGCCGATCGTCCGCTTCCGGATGCCGGACGAGCCGATCACCTTCACGGACCTGGTCCGCGGCGAACTGACCTTCACCCCGGAGAACGTCCCCGACTACGGCATCCTCCGCGCCAACGGAGCGCCCCTCTACACGCTCGTCAACCCGGTCGACGACGCCCTGATGGAGATCACCCACGTCCTGCGCGGCGAGGACCTGCTCTCCTCCACCCCGCGCCAGGTGGCCCTCTACAAGGCCCTGATCGACCTGGGCGTCGCCAAGTACGTCCCCCACTTCGGCCACCTCCCGTACGTCATGGGCGAGGGCAACAAGAAGCTCTCCAAGCGCGACCCGCAGGCATCCCTCAACCTCTACCGCGAGCGCGGCTTCCTCCGTGAGGGCCTCCTCAACTACCTCTCCCTCCTCGGCTGGTCCTTCTCCGCCGACCAGGACGTCTTCTCCGTCGAGGAGATGGTCGCGGCCTTCGACATCGCCGACGTCAACGCCAACCCGGCCCGCTTCGACCTGAAGAAGGCCGAGGCGATCAACGCCGACCACATCCGCCGCCTGGACGTGAAGGCGTTCGCCGAAGCCTGCCGCCCCTGGCTCCAGGCCCCCCACGCCACCTGGGACCCGGCCGACTTCGACGAGACGGCCTGGCAGGCCATCGCCCCGCACGCCCAGACCCGCCTCACGGTCCTCTCCGACATCACCGCCAACGTCGACTTCCTCTTCCGCAAGGAGCCGGTCGAGGACGAGGCGTCCTGGACCAAGGCGATGAAGGGCGACCCGGTGGCCCTGCTCACCACCGCCCGCGAGAAGCTCTCCGGCGCCGACTGGTCCAGCCCCGACTCCCTCAAGGAGGCCGTCCTGGCCGCCGGCGAGGCCCACGGCCTCAAACTCGGCAAGGCCCAGGCCCCCGTCCGCGTGGCCGTCACCGGCCGCACGGTCGGCCTCCCGCTCTTCGAGTCCCTGGAAATCCTGGGCAAGGACCGCACACTGGCCCGCATCGACGCGGCACTGGCGAAGCTGGGCGCGTAACGCGAAGGCTTGACGCCGTACGTTGTCACTCCGTACGCCGAAGGGGCGGCCACCGGGTTTCGGTGGCCGCCCCTTCGCGTGTGGCGGGGCCGGTTCACGCTGCCACGAGATCGATGACGTTGATCACGACGTGCGTGTTGGACACCACGTACTGGATGAAGCCTCCCTCGAAGGTGGCCGACCAGCTGTTGTCCCGATGGCTCTTGGCGGGCGCGCCGAACGGATTCAGGCTGAGCCGTTTCTCCAGCTCCTCCAAGGAGGCCCGTTGCGCGGTGCCCAGGGCCGCCTTGCACCGTGCGGCGCGGTCCGCGTACCTGATGACGTAAGCGGTCATGGGCACCTGCCGACGTCGATCGGATTGTTCTCGGCGTCGTACGCGTTGCCCTCGGCGTCCCGGAAGACCATGCCTTCCGTGTCCCCTTCCGCCAGGCGCTTGGCCATCTGCTCCACCTGATCCAGGTAGCCGGGCGTCGCGCACGCGCAAGCGAAGGGGAACCACTTGTCGACGACCCGGTCCAGCTCCGCACGGTCGAATTCCGCCGCCGCGCTGAGCCAGTCCTGCTCGAAGTACTGCAGCCAGTCCGGCCGCCGCTGCAACGCCGTACGAATGGCGTCCGGGGTCCGCTCGCAGGCGCTCCGGTCCACTTCGATCTCTCTGTCCATGGCCGGCGACCTCCGGTACGTGTAGGCAGGGCGGGACCCACGGTAGGCGGCGGTGGGGCGTGCATCCAGGAGATCCGGGCTTCCGTGCCCCGGCGGATGCATCTTGACCGGCGACGGCCGAATCGGCCCGTCCGGTTCGGCCTTCACGCCCCCGGCCATACGACGCTCCCCAGAACGCCCGGCCGCAACGAAACGAACCGGGCCGCGCGGTCCGGCGCCACCACCGACATCCGGAAGCCGCTGTTCACGGCCGCGACATCCGCCCGCCCGTCCTCGTAGGCAAGCCCCCAGGCGGCGACCCGAGCGTCCCGCAGGCCGCAGATGCCGAACTCCTCGACGACGGCGAAGAGGCGTGGCGCGGTGGCGTCGACCAGTTCTTGGACCTCTTGGGCGAAGCCGTTGGGTGGGTCGGGGAGGGGCGGGGGTGGGGATACGGTGGCCATGTGAAGTCTCCTGCTTGTAGGCGGAGTTGTGTGGCTGATGGTGAGGAGACTAGGGCGGTTGCTGGTATGTAGGCCAACGATTGGCTAGATTCCGTACCGCTTCCACTCCTGTGAGTGAAAGGCAGAAGACATGGCCCGTGCAAAGGTTCCACCGACGGTCAGACAACGGCGTCTGGGGGCCGAGCTGCGCCGCCTTCGGGAACGCGCGGACCTGTCTGCGACGCGCGCCGGGGAACTGTTCGGTGCGCCGCAGTCGCGCATCAGCAACATCGAGGCGGGCAACTACGCGGTCAGCGCGGACCGTGTCAGGGCGCTGGCCCGTCTCTACGAGTGTTCGGACGAGGCCCTTGTTCAGGCGCTGACCGCGCTGACCGGTGGCCGTACGCGTGGCTGGTGGGACGAGTATCGCGAGTTGCTGCCTATGCCGATGGTCGAGGTCGCCGAGTTCGAACACGAGGCCACGGCACTGCGGGTCGCTGTGCTCGTGGCCATGCCCGGTCTTCTGCAGACCCCTGAGCACATCCGCGCCGCGTACAACCAGAGCGTGCCTGCGCTTCGCCCGTTCGAGGTCGAACACCGCACAGCGTTCCGCATCAGGCGCCAAGGCGTCCTGTACAGGGAAGCGTCGTTGCCCTATACGGCGATCATCCACGAAGCTGCGCTACGGATGGGGATCGGCGGGAGGGGCGTTGTGCGTGCGCAGCTTCGGCACCTCGTGGAGATGAGCGAGCACCAGCACGTCACGATCCAGGTTGTCCCGTTCGGGCGGGCGGACTTTCCCGCGGCGGGTCAGCCGATCACTTACACGTGCGGGCCCCTGCCGCAACTTGACACCGTGCTGCTGGACACCGACCACGGCTGCGAAATCTTCTACGCGGAGGCCCACCTGGCCCGCTACCAGGCGGTGCTGGACCGTATGCAGCTGTGTGCACTCGATCCCGTCGAGAGCCGTGACTTCATCCACAA
>NZ_LWKZ01000006.1:21146-98602 GCF_001905005.1 Streptomyces sp. CB02923
GCCTGTGAGGCATTGACGATGCACGACTATCAGTGGCAGAAGTCCTCGTACAGCAACGAGGGCGTGAACTGCGTGAACATCGCCGCTGCGCCCGACGGCACCGCGCGTCTGCGGGAGAGCGATGATCCGCAGGTGATCCTCGCGACCACCCCCGACGGCCTGGCCGCGTTCCTGGCCGCGATCAAAGGGCACGGGGCGCGGTCGCCCGTACGTAACCGCTGAGCACGCGCGGGGAGCCGGCGGGCCGGACCCCGGCCGCCGGACCCCACGTCGCCTTCGGCGCGCGAGCGCGCCTCAGCATGCCTCGTCCTTGGCGTGGGCAGGGCAAAAACTTCGGCACTCGCGCGGTCGGCCCCGGTACCGTCGGTTTCATGACCATCGACGCCGTCCTCTGGGACGTGGACGACACCCTCTTCGACTACACCGGCTCGGACCGGGTGGGGGCGCTGCGCCACATCGAGGCCGAAGGGCTGCTTGGTGGGTACTCGGACGCGGAGTGTGCGCTCGGGCGGTGGCGGGAGTGTATGGAGGCCGCCTTCGCGCGGTTCCTCGCGGGGGAGGTGGGGTTCATGGAGCATCGTAGGGAGCGGGCTCGGTCCTTCCTGGGGGAGGCGCTGAGTGATGACGAGGCGGATGCCTGGTTCGGGCGGTATGTGGCGCTGTACGAGGCGGCCTGGACGTTGTTTCCGGATTCCGAGCAGGCGCTGACGGACCTGGCGCCGCTGGCCCGGCAGGGCGTGCTGTCGAACTCGTCCGTCCGTAATCAGGAGCGCAAGCTGCGGGCGCTCGGCATACGCGATCACTTCGAGGTGGTGTTGTGCGCCGACGAGGTGGGGCACGCCAAGCCGGCGGCGGAGGCGTTCCGGGCCGCCTGTGACGCGCTGGGGCTGGAGCCGGACCGTGTCGTGTACGTCGGTGACAAGCTGGACGTGGACGCGATCGGCGCGCGCGATGCCGGGCTGGGTGCCGTGTGGGTGGACCGGGCCGGCGCGGAGGCGGAGGTGACGGCGGGGGACGTGCCGGACGGGGTGACGCGGATCGGGGGGCTCGGTGAGCTGCCGGGGCTGGTGCGCGGCCTTATCGGTTTTGGAGCGTCGTCCACCTTCGGGTAATGTTCTTTCTGCGCCGCCCGAGAGGGCCGAAAGGCCGGGCCGGGAAGCGCAAGCCGAACAAAACTCCCCCAGGGGGTTGCGTCACGGTGGGCTATGGTGTAATTGGCAGCACGACTGATTCTGGTTCAGTTAGTCTAGGTTCGAGTCCTGGTAGCCCAGCAAGAGATCTTCCGAAGGTCTCTTGATCATGCAGTACCAGGCCCCCGTTGTGTAGCGGCCTAGCACGCCGCCCTCTCAAGGCGGTAGCGCCGGTTCGAATCCGGTCGGGGGTACAGATCCTTTCTCACCGTCACCTCCGGGTCGCTCCCGGATGCGACGACGCAAGGATCGCTAGGGCCCCCGTTGTGTAGCGGCCTAGCACGCCGCCCTCTCAAGGCGGTAGCGCCGGTTCGAATCCGGTCGGGGGTACTGGTCTAAACCACCATGGGCTATGGTGTAATTGGCAGCACGAGTGATTCTGGTTCATTTAGTCTAGGTTCGAGTCCTGGTAGCCCAGCGCGAAACCGCAGGTCAGACTGTGGTTCTGCAAGCTAGCCCCCGTTGTGTAGCGGCCTAGCACGCCGCCCTCTCAAGGCGGTAGCGCCGGTTCGAATCCGGTCGGGGGTACGCAATGAAGAGGCCCTTCCCGGTCAGGGAAGGGCTTTTTTGTATGAAGGGGACGGGTGTCCCCCGCGGGCCGGGAATCAGGCGTCGCCCCTGAAGCGGCGGTGGGATTCCTCCGTCTCCGCGAGCCGCCGCAGGCTCAGCAGTACCGGTTCGAGCAGTACGGTCAGCGCCACCGCGGCCTCCACCTGCTCGGCGGGCGTCTCGTACTCCTCCACCAAATCCAGGTCGGCGACGGCCAGTTCACCGGCGATCCGGCCGTACGGCAGCACGTCCTCGACGGTGTGCGGGTAGCCGAGCCGGGCGAGTGCGGCCAGGGCGTTCACCAGCATCCCGTACGCGGGGGAGGCGGCGCCCTGCTCCGCTCCGTACCGCCAGCCCAGGCGGTGGAGAAGTTCGTCCGCTGTCCGGCGTGCGGCGGCGGCCTCCGGGGTCTCCTCCGCGGGTGCGGGGCCGTGCGGCAGGGCCCACACGGCCGCTCCGAGGCGCATGTGGTGATCCAGCGACTCGTCCTCGACCGCGGCCAGCACCTCGCGCGCGGTGGCCACCGGCATCTTCCCGACCTGGACCAGCGCCCGCACCAGGCGCAGCCGGCGCAGGTGGGCGTCACTGTATTCGGCGGTCGTGGTGGTGACCCGCTCGCCGGGCGGGAGCAGCCGCTCCCGGAGGTAGTACTTGATCGTGGCGGTGGGTACCCCGCTGCGTCCGCTCAGTTCCGCCAGTCGCATCCCGCTTGCGCCCTTCTTTGGAGAGTGCCACTATCCAAGCATGGCTCGTATGGATAGTGACGCTATCCAAGATTCGGGAGGCAGGGGATCGTCATGGGGGACAGGGTCGTGCAGGGGCGCATGGCGGCGGACGCCGACGGGGAAGTGGTCGTCTTCATGATCGGGATGCGCATCAACCGGCTCCGGGCGGTGCGCAGTTGGCTGCCGGTGGCGCGCGCGATGCCGCGGATGCTCAAAGAGCTGGCGCGTGAGCCGGGCGCGGGGCTGCTCGGCTTCCAGCTGGTGAACGGTGGGCCGCGCGTCTTCACCGTCGTCCAATACTGGGAGTCGCGGGAGAAGTTGTACGCCTACGCGTCGGACCCGGACAAGGAGCACCGCCCCGCGTGGGCGGCGTTCAACCGCCGCGCGCGGGACGGCAAGGGAAGTGTCGGGATCTGGCACGAGACGTACGTCGTCCCGGCCGGTGCGTACACGACGCTGTACAACTGTATGCCGCCCACCGGGCTCGGTGCCGCGCACGGCGTCGTCGCGCTCGGCCGGCGCGGCGCCGAGCGGGACGTGCCCGTGAGCGCGGCGCAGAACGCGGCGTAGGCGGTACGGCCGACCGGCCGGTGCGGGCGTCGGCCGCCGCACCGGCCGGTCGTTCGTTTCAGCAGGTCAGCAGGTCAGCAGGTCAGCCCGTACGGCGCAGTGCCTCGCTGAGCCGGGCGGCCGCGTCGATGACCGCCTGGGCGTGCATCCGGCCCGGGTGGCGGGTCAGCCGCTCGATCGGTCCGGAGACCGAGACGGCGGCGACCACGCGGTTCGAGGGGCCGCGTACGGGGGCGGAGACCGACGCCACGCCCGGCTCCCGCTCGCCGATCGACTGGGCCCAGCCCCGGCGCCGTACGCCGGACAGCGCGGTGGCGGTGAAGCGCGCGCCCTGGAGGCCGCGGTGCAGCCGCTCCGGCTCCTCCCAGGCCATCAGGATCTGGGCGGCCGAGCCGGCCTTCATGGGGAGCGTGGAGCCGACCGGGACGGTGTCCCGCAGTCCGGACAGCCGTTCCGCCGCGGCCACGCAGATCCGCATGTCGCCCTGACGCCGGTAGAGCTGCGCGCTCTCGCCGGTCACGTCGCGCAGGTGGGTGAGCACCGGTCCGGCCGTGGCCAGCAGGCGGTCCTCGCCGGCCGCCGCGGCCAGTTCCGACAGCCGCGGGCCGAGGATGAACCGGCCCTGCATGTCCCTCGCCACCATCCGGTGGTGTTCCAGTGCCACGGCCAGCCGGTGTGCCGTGGGTCGTGCGAGCCCGGTCGCCGTGACCAGCCCGGCGAGGGTGGCCGGACCGGACTCCAGAGCGCTCAGTACCAGAGCTGCCTTGTCGAGAACGCCGACGCCGCTAGAGTTGTCCATGCAACGATACTCGCGTCTCACAGTGTGAAACGCAAGTTCAATTTTCCGAGGAAGCCGCCAATCTGTAGTGACGGCCCCCGACCAGGGCCCGGCAGGACGTCCGGAACCGGGGGGCGGACGCTGCGCACACAGTCGAGTTGGGCCGGCAGTGCGGCCGGCCGGAGGGAAAGCGATGGGACGGACACTCGCGGAGAAGGTCTGGGACGACCACGTCGTCCGGCGCGCGGAAGGCGAGCCCGACCTCCTCTTCATCGACCTGCACCTGCTGCACGAGGTGACCAGCCCGCAGGCGTTCGACGGCCTGCGCAAGGCCGGCCGGCAGGTGCGGCGGACCGACCTCACCATCGCCACCGAGGACCACAACACCCCCACCCTCGACATCGACAAGCCCATCGCCGACCCCGTCTCCCGCACCCAGCTGGAGACCCTGCGCAAGAACTGCGCGGAGTTCGGCGTCCGGCTGCACCCGCTGGGCGACGTCGAGCAGGGAGTCGTCCACGTAGTGGGACCGCAGTTGGGACTGACCCAGCCGGGCACCACCGTGGTCTGCGGCGACAGCCACACCTCCACCCACGGCGCCTTCGGCGCGCTGGCCTTCGGCATCGGCACCAGCCAGGTCGAACACGTGCTGGCCACCCAGACGCTGCCGATGGCGCCCTTCCGGACCATGGCCGTCACCGTCGAGGGCGAGCTGCCCGACGGCGTCACCGCCAAGGACCTGATCCTCGCCGTCATCGCCCGGATCGGCACCGGCGGCGGCCAGGGCTACGTCATCGAGTACCGCGGCCCGGCCATCGAGAAGCTCTCGATGGAGTCCCGGATGACCATCTGCAACATGTCCATCGAGGCGGGGGCCCGAGCGGGCATGATCGCCCCCGACGCGACCACCTTCGCCTACCTCCAGGGCCGCGACCACGCCCCCCAGGGGGCCGACTGGGACGCCGCCGTCGCGTACTGGAAGACCCTGCGCACCGACGACGACGCGGTCTTCGACCACGAGGTCGTCGTCGACGCCTCCGAGCTGGCCCCGTTCGTCACCTGGGGCACCAATCCGGGCCAGGGCGCACCGCTTTCGGCGGCCGTCCCCGACCCCGCTTCGTACGAAGACGCATCGGAGCGCTTCGCCGCCGAAAAGGCCCTGGAATACATGGGGTTGACGGCGGGTCAGCCACTGCGCGACATCCGTGTGGACACCGTCTTCGTAGGTTCGTGCACCAACGGGCGGATCGAGGATCTGCGCTCCGCGGCCGAGGTCGTACGGGGCCGCCGGGTCGCCGAAAACGTCCGGATGCTCGTCGTACCGGGCTCCGTGCGGGTCTCCCTCCAGGCGGTCGCGGAGGGCCTCGACAAGGTCTTCACCCAGGCCGGCGCCGAGTGGCGGCACGCCGGCTGCTCGATGTGCCTGGGCATGAACCCGGACCAGCTGGCGCCCGGCGAGCGCTCCGCGTCCACCTCCAACCGCAATTTCGAGGGACGGCAGGGCAAGGGCGGCCGCACCCACCTGGTCTCGCCCCAGGTTGCCGCCGCAACGGCGGTTCTCGGCCATCTGGCATCGCCGGCCGACCTGTCCGGCGCCGACACCGACGTACGCACGCCCGCGGGAGTCTGAACCACCATGGAAGCCTTCATCACGCACACCGGCCGGGCCGTGCCGCTGCGCCGCAGCAATGTCGACACCGACCAGATCATCCCGGCCCACTGGCTCAAGAAGGTCACCCGCGACGGCTTCGAGGACGGGCTCTTCGAGGCCTGGCGCAAGGATCCGGGGTTCGTCCTGAACCAGGACGTCCACCGGGGGGCGACCGTCCTGGTGGCCGGACCCGACTTCGGCACCGGCTCCTCGCGCGAGCACGCGGTGTGGGCCCTGCAGAACTTCGGCTTCAAAGCCGTCATCTCCTCGCGTTTCGCCGACATCTTCCGGGGCAACTCGCTGAAGAACGGACTGCTGACCGTCGTGCTGCCGCAGGAGACCGTCGAGGCGCTGCAGCAGCTCGCCGAGGCGGACCCGGCGGCGGAGGTCACCGTCGACCTGGTCGGCCGGCAGGTCCGGGCACCGGGCATCACCGCAGGATTCGAGCTGGACGAGAACGCACGTTGGCGGCTGCTGGAGGGACTGGACGACATCAGCCTCACTCTTCGGGAGGAGGAGGCCATCGCCGGGTACGAGGCGAACAGGCCGTCGTTCAAGCCGCGTACGGTAGTAGTCTGACCTCGGGTTTTTTGGCTCAAAGCCTTATTGCGTACGATGCGCCCCTTGCTAGTTGGCAGGGGGCGCATCGGCGTGTGAAGGCAGCCGTTGAGGCCCCGTGAAGCGACAACTCGCCGCAGATGGCACAATTAGCGCATGGAACGCGACGACCAACTCGAGCTCTACGGTCTTGTCGCCGACCGACTCAAGGACGCACACACACGAGTGCGGACACTGCAAGTCCCGGAGGGCGTACGCATGGCGCTGACCCGGAAGCTGCTCGTCATCACGGCGGCGGCGAAACACGATCTGGCGGACGCGGCAAGGCGTCTGGAGTGGTTCATGAACGACCTCGACGAGGGTCGCTTTCCCGTAGACGTGCACGCCGACGGAACTCCGTGAAGGTCGAGTTCGTTGCGGCACAAGGGTGATTAGCCCGTTTCGTGTTTGATTTGCGGTATATATCTGCCTAACGTGCGAAAAGGCTTGAACACTTTCGTTCCAGCAATGTCTCCGAAGGGGAAGACGTGAACAAGGCGCAGCTCGTAGAAGCCATTGCCGACAAGCTCGGCGGCCGTCAGAACGCCGCGGACGCGGTGGACGCGGTACTGGACGCAGTCGTCCGTGCAGTTGTCTCCGGCGACCGCGTATCGGTCACCGGATTCGGTTCGTTCGAGAAGGTGGACCGTCCGGCCCGCTACGCCCGCAACCCGCAGACGGGTGAGCGGGTACGGGTCAAGAAGACCTCGGTGCCGCGTTTCCGCGCGGGTCAGGGCTTCAAGGACCTGGTCAGCGGCTCGAAGAAGCTCCCGAAGAACGACGTGGCCGTGAAGAAGGCACCCAAGGGCAGCCTCTCGGGCGGTTCTTCCACCCGTACGACGGCCAAGGCCGCCACCAAGAAGGCCACCGCCAAGAAGACCACGGCGAAGAAGGCGACGGCCACCGCCGCCAAGAAGGCCACCCCGGCGAAGAAGACCACCGCCACGGCGAAGAAGGCGACGGCCACCGCCGCCAAGAAGGCCACCCCGGCCAAGAAGGCCACCGCCACGGCCAAGAAGGCGGCCGCCAAGAAGACCACGGCCACCGCCGCCAAGAAGGCCACCCCGGCCAAGAAGGCCACCGCCACCGCCAAGAAGGCGACGGCCAAGAAGACCGCGCCCGCGACCAAGGCGACGGCCAAGAAGGCCCCGGCCAAGAAGACCACGGCCCGCAAGACCACCGCCAAGAAGACCACCGCCCGCAAGCGGTAATTCAGCAGCGGCGACGCCACGCGTCGGGCCGGACTCCCCTCGGGGAGCCCGGCCCGCGGTGTGTCCCGCGCCGCTCACCCGGGTGCGGAGCGGCCCGGACGCCGTGTGCCGTCTAGGCTGGTGGCCATGCAGGCCACCGCGTACACCTACGACGCCCAGACCCGTTCCGGCAGCGTGCTGCTCGACGACGGCACGCCGCTGCCCTTCGGCACGGCCGCCTTCGACGCGGGCGGCCTGCGGCTGCTGCGCCCCGGCCAGCGGGTCCGTATCGACGTCGAGGGCGAGGCCGGCACCGGCAAGGAGACGGACGGGCGCCGCATCGTGCTCGTCACCCTCCAGACGTTCTGACGCCTTCCCCCGCCGCGCGGGCCCGTATCCGCGGCACACAGCGGGCGGTGTACCGCCCCACACCCAGTGCCAGCGCGGCCAGCAGGTCCTCACCGGTGTCCACGTCCCGGCGGACGGATTCGATGCCCGGCAGCAGGATCTCGCGCGCCCCCGATTCACGGTGACGCGCCCGGGACGGCCCCCCGAAAGCGGGTGCCAATTCCACTCCCGGAGCCGCACACAGCAGCGTCGTCCCGATTTCCGCCGCATCCGCGAGAAAAGCCCGGGGAAATGCGGTGGCCGCCGACAGCACCGCTCGCAGTTCCGCGGGGCGCAACGCCGGGAGATCCGCGTTCAGCGCCGCCACCGCCGCGGCGGCGCGCCGCTGCCGCACCATGGCCGCCCCGTACGCCAGCGCCGCGTTCAGACCACGGCCCGGCACGTCCGCGACGACGCGCGCTCCGAGGGCCGCCAGCCGCTCCCCGGCGACCGGATCGTCCGTGACAACCGCCACATCCAGGACGTCTTCGCAGGCCAGCGCGGCCGTCACGGTATCCAGCGCGAACGCCAGTGCCAACTGGGGCCGAAGCTGTTCCCCCGCCGCCCGGGACAGCCTGCTCTTCGCCCGTACCAGGGGTTTCAGCGGCACGACCAGGCTCCAGCCCGTGTCCGATCCGTCTCTTCGCATCGCCCCCATTCTCACCTGCCGTCACCGCCGACCGTGAGCGACGGGGTTACGGTGTTCTCGACATAGCGGGTACCTGGGGCGACACTTGTGCGGCTGCCGGGTCGCAGCAGCTCAGCAGATCCCACAAGGAGGGTGTCCCAGTGTCCCGCCGCAGAATCGGCTTCTGGTACCGCTTGGCCGCGGTCATCTGCAAACCGCCGCTCCTGGTTCTGTTCAAGCGGGACTGGAAGGGAATGGAGCACATTCCCGCCGACGGCGGATTTATCACCGCGGTCAACCACAACTCGTATCTGGACCCGCTGTCGTATGCGCACTACCAGTACAACACCGGGCGGGTCCCGCGATTCCTCGCCAAGTCGGGGCTCTTCAAGGGCGGCTTCGTCGGCCTGATGATGCGCGGCACCGGCCAGATCCCGGTCTACCGGGAATCCGCCGACGCCGCGGTGGCCTTCCGCGCCGCCGTGGCCGCCATCAACAAGGGCGAATGCGTCGCCTTCTACCCCGAGGGCACCCTCACCCGCGACCCCGACATGTGGCCCATGCAGGGCAAGACCGGAGCCGCCCGCGTGGCGTTGCTCACCAAGGCACCGGTCATCCCGGTGGCGCAGTGGGGCGCCAACGAGGTGATGCCGCCCTACGCCAAGGAGAAGAAGCTGCGGCTCCTGCCGCGCAAGACCCTGCGGGTCCAGGCGGGGCCGCCGGTCGACCTGAGCGAGTTCTACGGCAAGGAGCCGACCGCCGAGGTGCTGCGCGCGGTGACCGACAAGGTCATGGCCGCCGTCACCGCGATCCTCGCCGAGGTGCGGGACGAACCGGTGCCCGCCGAGCCGTACGACCACCGCAAGGACGCCGTCCGGCGCAGCCGGGCCCGCCGGGAACAGCAGGCCGCCGAGCGGGCCCGGAAACTGGACGAGCAGGGCGTGAAACTGGACGACCAGGCACCGAAGACACAGGAGGATGAAGGCAAGTGACGCGCTGCGCCGTCTACGGCACGGGGTCCTGGGGTACCGCATTCGCGATGGTGCTCGGTGACGCGGGCTGCGAGGTGACGATGTGGGGCCGCAGAGCGGGCCTGGTCGACGCCATCAACACCGGCCGGACCAACCCCGACTACCTGCCGGACGCGGAGCTGCCGGAGTCCGTACGGGCCACCACCGACCCCGCCGAGGCCGCGCACGGCGCCGATTTCACCGTCCTGGCCATCCCCTCGCAGACACTGCGCGACAACCTCACCGCCTGGGCGCCGCTGCTGCCCGCCGACACCGTCCTGGTCTCCCTGATGAAGGGCGTCGAACTGGGCACCGCCAAGCGGATGAGCGAGGTCGTCGAGGAGGTCGCCAAGGCCCCGGCCGAGCGGGTCGCGGTGCTGACCGGCCCCAACCTCGCCAAGGAGATCGCCGCCCGGCAGCCCGCCGCCGCGGTCGTCGCCTGCGCGGACGAGACCGTCGCCCGGCGCCTCCAGGCCGCCTGCCACACCCCTTACTTCCGCCCGTACACCAACACCGACGTGGTCGGCGCGGAGCTGGGCGGCGCGGTCAAGAACGTCATCGCGCTGGCGGTCGGCATGGCCGGCGGCATGGGCCTGGGCGACAACGCCAAGGCCTCCCTGATCACCCGCGGCCTCGCCGAAACCACCCGCCTGGGCCTGGCGATGGGCGCCGACGCGCACACCTTCGCCGGCCTCGCCGGGATGGGCGACCTGGTCGCCACCTGCTCCTCGCCGCTCTCCCGCAACAACACCTTCGGCGCCAACCTCGGCCGCGGCATGACGCTGGCGGAGACCATCGCGGTCACCAAGCAGACCGCGGAGGGCGTCAAGTCCTGCGAGTCGGTACTGGATCTCGCCCGGCGGCACGGCGTCGACATGCCGATCACCGAGACGGTCGTGGACATCGTCCACGAGGGCAAGCCGCCGCTGGTGGCCCTCAAGGAACTGATGTCGCGCAGCGCCAAGCCCGAGCGGCACTGAGCGCCCGCGCCGACTCCCGGGGCCGCGGCACTGACTCCTCCTGGGGCAGCAGGTACGCTCAACGCGATATGAGCAGCGAGACCCCTCCCCAGAAGCCCCGCGTCGCCGTCGTGTTCGGCGGGCGCAGCTCCGAGCACGCCATCTCCGTGGTCACCGCGGGCGCCGTGCTGGCCGCCATCGACCGCGAGAAGTACGACGTGCTGCCCATCGGCATCACGGCCGACGGCCGGTGGGCGCTGACCGCCGACGCCCCGGAGCGGATGGCCATCGCGGACCGGCAGCTGCCGAGCGTGGCGGAGCTGAGCGAGTCGGCCGACGGCGCCGTCATCCTGCCGGTGGACCCGACCAGCCGCGAGGTCGTCTACAGCGAGCCGGGCACGGCGCCCAAGGTGCTCGGCGAGGTCGACGTCGTCTTCCCCGTGCTGCACGGCCCGTACGGTGAGGACGGCACCCTCCAGGGTCTCCTGGAACTGTCCGGCGTGCCCTACGTCGGCTCCGGGGTGCTCGCCTCGGCCGTCGGCCAGGACAAGGACTACATGAAGCGGGTGTTCACCTCCTTCGGGCTGCCGGTCGGCCCGTACGAGGTCATCCGCCCCCGCGAGTGGGAGCAGGACCCCGCGGCGGCCCGCAAGAAGATCGTGGACTTCGCCGGGGAACACGGCTGGCCGCTGTTCGTGAAGCCCGCCCGCGCCGGCTCCTCCATGGGCATCACCAAGGTGGACGACGTCTCCGGCCTGGACGCGGCCGTCGAGGAGGCCCGCCGCCACGACCCCAAGATCATCGTGGAGTCGCTGCTGAGCGGCCGGGAGATCGAGTGCGGCGTCCTGGAGTTCGAGGACGGCCCGCGCGCCAGCGTCCCAGCCGAGATCCCGCCGGTTTCCGACCACTCCTTCTACGACTTCGAGGCCAAGTACATCGACTCGGCCGCCGGCCTGGTGCCCGCGCCGCTCACCGACGAGCAGACCGCGCGCGTCCAGGAGCTGGCCGTGGCGGCCTTCGAGGCGGCCTCGTGCGAGGGACTGGTGCGCGCCGACTTCTTCCTGCAGGAGAACGGCGAGTTCGTCATCAACGAGATCAACACGATGCCCGGCTTCACCCCCATCTCGATGTACCCGCGGATGTGGCAGGAGAGCGGCGTCAGCTACCCGGAGCTGATCGACCAGCTGGTCCAGGCCGCGCTGCGGCGCTCCACGGGCCTGCGCTGAAGCGGCCGGCCGGCGTCCTCAGACCCCGGCCGGCACCGTCTTCCTGACGGCGTCCGCGAGGTCGGTGAGCACATCGACCTCCGGGGTGTACTTCCCCGGCACACTCACCTCGACGTACGTCTTGCGCAGTACGGTCGTGAAGCGGTACCCGTCGTCCTGCTTCTCGAAGAGCCACTCGACACCGTTGACTTCCGCCGCGTCCGCACCAGGGTTGTAATGTTCACTCCCAGGCGTCAGCACGACGGGCTTGCGTACCCCGCAGCGCAGCCGGACGGCGGGATCGCCCCAGACGGCGGTGAAGTCCGAGACCGGATCGGCGGTGGCCCGCTCCAGCCCGTCCACGGTCCGCGGCAACTCCTTCTGGAGCGCCCGGCACTGCCGCGCGGATTCGCCCGTGGGCGAGGGGGCGGCGACGGGGACCGAGGACGAGCAGCCCACCGCGGCGAACGCCACGGTGAGCAGGGCCGGAGTCAGCAGCCGGCGCGACGAGGAGATCACCCGGCCGAGCATACGGGGGAGCTAGAGATGGACCACCGGGCAGGTCAGGGTGCGGGTGATGCCGTCCACCTGCTGGACCTTGGCGACCACCATGC
Source organism: Streptomyces sp. CB02923 (assembly GCF_001905005.1). Taxonomy (GTDB): domain Bacteria; phylum Actinomycetota; class Actinomycetes; order Streptomycetales; family Streptomycetaceae; genus Streptomyces. Next base: position 33,200 of record NZ_LWKZ01000006.1, read on the forward strand.
GGCCGAGTTCGTCGACCGTGTCGGCCTGGGCCCGCACGATGACGTCGTACGGGCCGGTGACGTCCTCGGCCTGGATCACGCCGGGAATCTTGGCGATCACTTCCGCTACGGCCGACGCCTTGCCCACCTCGGTCTGGATCAGGATGTACGCCTGTACCACGGGACCTCCAGGGCAGCTTCGAGGATCATGTGGGAAGAAGGGACGCCACGGTACCGCGTCGGTGCGCGCGCCGGGGAGACCCGCGCGGGGAACGCGGCGCGCGGCGCGGGGACCGGCCGCCCAGGGGGGCCGGGGGCCGGCCACGCGGTGGCGCAGTACGGATCGGCAGCGCAGTACGGAACGTCCGTACGCATCGGAAGGGCAGCAGCATGAAGGGCACCGTGGGCGAGCTGGGAGAGTTCGGCCTGATCAGGGAGCTGACCTCCCGGCTCACCGCCACCCCGGCCGTACGGATCGGTCCGGGCGACGACGCCGCGGTGGTCACCGCGCCCGACCGCAGGGTCGTGGCCAGCACCGACGTACTCCTCGAAGGGCGGCACTTCCGCCGCGACTGGTCCACCGCCTACGACGTGGGCCGCAAGGCCGCCGCCCAGAACCTGGCCGACATCGCCGCCATGGGCGCGGTGCCCACCGCCATCCTGCTCGGCCTGGTCGTGCCCGCCGAACTGCCCGCGACCTGGGTGACCGAGCTGATGGACGGGCTGCGCGACGAGTGCCAGGTGGCGGGCGCCGCCGTGGTCGGCGGCGACGTCGTACGCGGCGACACGATCACCGTCGCGATCACCGCACTGGGTGACCTGCGCAACCAGGAACCCGTCACCCGATCCGGTGCCCAGCCCGGCGACGTCGTCGCCGTCACCGGCTGGCTCGGCTGGTCGGCGGCCGGCTACGCGGTCCTCACCCGCGGCTTCCGCTCCCCGCGCGCCTTCGTGGAGGCGCACCGCCGCCCCGAACCCCCGTACCACGCGGGCCCCGCGGCGGCCGGTCTCGGCGCCACCGCCATGACGGACGTCAGCGACGGCCTGGTCGCCGACCTGGGCCACATCGCCGAGGCCAGCAAGGTCCGTATCGACCTGCGCTCGGGCCAGATCGACATCCCCTCGCAGATGTCCGACATCGGCACGGCGGTCGGCGTGGACCCGATGCAGTGGGTGCTCAACGGGGGCGAGGACCACGCCATCGTGGCGACGTTCCCCCCGGACGTGAAGCTGCCCGCCCGCTGGAAGGTGATCGGCGAGGTGCTGAACCCGTCGGCGCTGCCGCAGGTGACGGTGGACGGGGCGCCGTGGGCCAACGCGGGCTGGGACCACTTCGGCGCGGACCAGGACGACGATCCGGCCGGCGCCTGAGCGACCGCTGGACGGATACCCGCCTGAGGAGCGCGGGCCGGGTGCGCCTTAGCGGTCGCACGCCGGTTCCGCGCCTGAGGGACCGCGGGAAGGCCCCGCGCAGGGCCCCGGTAGATTCGCCGGTATGCGCACACCTCCACGCGTCCTGACCGTCGCCGGGTCCGACTCCGGCGGCGGCGCGGGCATCCAGGCCGACCTGAAGACGATGCTGGCACTCGGCACGCACGGCATGAGCGTGCTGACCGCCGTCACCGCGCAGAATTCACTGGGCGTGCAGGGCGCGTGGGAGCTGCCCGCCGAAGCCGTACGGGCCCAGTTCCGCAGCGTCGTCGACGACATCGGCGTCCAGGCCGTCAAGACCGGGATGCTCTCCTCACCGGAACTGGTCGAAACCGTCGCCGGACTGCTCGCCGGGGTGTCCGCACCGGTCGTCGTCGACCCGGTCGGCGTCTCCAAGCACGGCGACGCGCTGCTGGCCGCCTCCGCGCTGGACGCGGTCCGCACCGCGCTGCTGCCCACGGCCACCCTCGCCACCCCCAACCTCGACGAGGTCGCCCAGCTCACCGGCGTACGGGTACGGGAGGAGGCCGACCTGCCGCGCGCCGCCGCCGCGGTCCTCGGCTTCGGACCGCGCTGGGCGCTGATCAAAGGCGGGCACCTGGAAGGCGACGCCGTCGACCTGCTCACCGACGGCACCGAGGAGCACTGGCTGCGCGCGCCACGGCACGACAACCGGCACACCCACGGCACCGGCTGCACGCTCGCCAGCGCCGTCGCCGCCCGGCTCGCCCTCGGGGACACGGTCCCGGAGGCCGTGGCGGCGGCCAAGGAGTACGTCACCGGCGCCATCGAGGGCGGCTTCCGCCTGGGCGCGGGGATCGGACCGGTGGACCACGGGTGGCGGATGCGGGGCTGAGACGCCCGGTGCCCACCGCCCGGGGCACCAGCTCCGGACACGTCGCCCGGGGCACCGGCTCCGGACACGGCAAAAAGCCGGTCCACCGAGGTGGACCGGCTTTCAGGCAACCGGCTCGGGCTGCGCTACGACTAGGACGTCAGCGCGAGACCTTGCCGGCCTTGATGCACGAGGTGCAGACGTTGAGCCGCTTCGGCGTGCGCCCGATGACCGCGCGGACCGTCTGAATGTTGGGGTTCCAACGACGGTTGGTACGGCGGTGCGAGTGGGAAACGCTCTTGCCGAAGCCCGGCCCCTTGCCGCAGACGTCGCAGTTGGCAGCCACGGGTCACTCCAAAGACTTCAGATGCACTTACGGTGAATCCCGGCGAGCGGAGTGCATTGAACCGACCCGATTCGCCAGGAGAGGAATGGCCCGATTCGCATCGGGCAACCGGAGCAGCATACAACGACCGCTCCCGTAGAACGAAACTACCATGAGCGACCCGGCCCCCGCCCCGCCCGCCGGGTCCCGCGCGACTACTGTGCGGTGGATCGCATGACCGAGCCGAGCCCGCGACGGGCCGCTGGCCTAGGAGGACGAACGGTGCCGCACCCGCTCGACGCCGATGCGGTACGCACCTGGTGCGCCCTCGCGCTCCAGGCCCTGGGGCGCGAACGTGAGCGGATCGACGCGATCAACGTCTACCCCGTGGCCGACGGGGACACCGGCACCAACCTGTACCTGACCGTGGAGTCCGCGGCCCGCGCGGTCGAGGCCGCCTTCGACGGACACGGGGCCTCGGGCACCGCGCCGGGCCTGGCCGACGCCGTCGGGGCCATGGCGCACGGAGCCCTGATCGGGGCGCACGGCAATTCCGGGACGATCCTCGCCCAGCTGCTGCGCGGCATGGCGGAGGTCCTGGGAGACGGGACCACGGAGCCCGGCGGCCCGGCGGCGGACGGCGCCCCCGGCTCGGCCGCGGTGCTGAAGCAGGCGCTGCGGCGGGCGGCCGAGTCCACGTACGAAGCGGTGGCGCACCCCGTGGAGGGCACGGTGCTGACCGTCGCCACCGTGGCCGCGCAGGCGGCGGAGCGGGCCGACGGGACCCCGGCGGCGGTGGCGCGGGCCGCCTACGAAGGGGCGCGTACGGCCCTGGAGGCGACCCCCGGACAGCTGGCCGTCCTGGGCCGGGCGGGCGTCGTGGACGCGGGCGGCTGCGGCCTGGTCGCCCTGCTGGGCGCGCTGGCCGGGGCGCTGTCGGGGGAGGTGCCGACGGCGGCGATCACGGTCCGGCCGGACGCTCCCGTCCCGGTGGCGGGCGGCCGCCCGGCGGCGGACGGAGACGGCCGGGCCCCGCAGGAGCGCTGCGCGGACGACGGGTGCGGGGACGACGGGAGCGGGGCACCGGAGGGACCGGCCTTCGAAGTGATCTACCTCCTGGAGGCCGGCGACGCCGCCGTCACCCGGCTGCGGACCCGGCTGGACGGCCTCGGCGACTCCCTGGTCGTCGTCGGCGGCGACGGCCTGTGGAACGTGCACGTCCACGTGGACGACGCCGGCGCCGCCGTCGAGGCGGGCATCGAGGCGGGCCGCCCGTACCGTATCCGCATCACCCACTTCGGGACGCCGGACGGCGGCCCCCGCCGCCGCGAGCCGGAGCCGGTGGCGCGCGCCGTGGTGGCCGTGGTGCCGGGCGACGGACTCGCCGGACTGTGCGCCGAGGCCGGCGCGAGCGCGGTGACCGTACGCCCCGGGGAGCCGCCCGCCAGCGGCGAGCTGGTGCAGGCCATCCGGCAGGCGAACGCCCGCGAGGTGATGCTGCTGCCCAACGACCCCGAACTGCGGCACACGGCGGCCGCGGCGGCCGAGCAGGCCCGTGCCGAGGGCGTACGGGTCGCCCTCATCCCGACCCGTGCCGCCGTCCAGGGCATCGCCGCGCTGGCCGTGCACGAGCCGGCCCGCAGCTTCGACGAGGACGTGGTGGCCATGACCTCGGCCGCGGGCGCCACCCGCTACGCGGAGCTGGCCGTCGCCGAACGGCAGTCCTGGACCATGGCCGGGGTCTGCCAGGCCGGGGACTTCCTCGGAATGATCGACGGGGACGTGGCGGTGATCGGCGCGGACCTGGCCGCGACCGCGGCGACCGTACTGGACCGGATGCTTTCCGCGGGCGGGGAAATGGTGACCCTCGTCCTGGGCGCGGATTTCCCCGAATCCGTGGCGGAGCGCCTGGAAAGGCACGTACGGGAGCGCTATCTGGCCGTCGACACCGTCGTTTACGAAGGCGGGCAGCGCGGCGCCCGCCTTCTCATCGGCGTCGAATAGCGCCCGGAGGGGCGGCGCGGAAAGCCGTACCGGAACCGGCGGAATCCCGGGGCGTGCCACCGGTTGTCAGTGGTGTGGTGTGCAATGGTCTGCGTGTCCGCGCTCGACGAACCCCTGAAGAAGATTCTCGGTGGCACCACCGCCAAGGTGATGGCCGAGCATCTCGGTCTGCACACGGTCGGCGACCTGCTGCACCACTACCCCCGCAGATACGCGGAGCGCGGTGAGCTGACCCGGCTCTCCGACCTGCCGCTGGACGAACACGTCACGGTCGTCGCGCGGGTCGCGGACGCCCGGGTGCTGAAGTTCAACAACGGCCGCGGCCAGCGCCTGGAGGTGACCCTCACCGACGGCAGCGGCCGCCTCCAGCTCGTCTTCTTCGGCAAGGGCATCCACAAACCGCACAAGGACCTGCTGCCCGGACGCCGCGCGATGTTCGCGGGCAAGGTCTCGGTCTTCAACCGCAAGCTCCAGCTGGCCCACCCCGAATACGCGCTGCTGGAAGGCGAGGGCGCCGAGGCCGGCGAGGAGGCCGTGGACGCCTTCGCGGGCCGCCTCATGCCGATCTACCCGGCCTGCCAGCAGATGGCCTCCTGGAAGATCACCAAGGCCGTCGACGCGGTGCTGCCCAGCGCGCGCGAGGCGCTCGACCCGCTGCCGGAGGCGCTGCGCGCGGGCCGGGCCCTGCTGCCGCTCCCGGACGCCCTGGAGAAGGTCCACCGGCCGCGCACGAAGGCCGACATCGAGGACGCGCGCTCCCGCCTGAAGTGGGACGAGGCGTTCGTCCTCCAGGTCGCCCTGGCCCGACGCCGGATGGCCGAGACCCAACTCGCCGCCACCCCCCGCCCGTTGACCCCCGACGGCCTGCTCGACGCCTTCGACGCGAAGCTCCCCTTCACCCTCACCGAAGGCCAGCAGAAGGTCAGCCGCGAGATCTTCGACGACCTGGCGACGGACCACCCGATGCACCGGCTGCTGCAAGGGGAGGTGGGCTCGGGCAAGGCTCAGCCGCTCGATTCCTCGGTGCTCACCCCGCAGGGGTTCCGCCGCATGGGCGACATGGCTCCGGGCGACGAGGTGGTCGTGCCCAACGGGGACATCGCGGTACTGGACGGAGTCTTCCCACAGGGGGAGCGGGATGTCTGGCGCCTCGTGCTGTCGGACGGGAGCGCTGTCGAGTGCGATGACGAGCACTTGTGGATCGTCGCGACCAGTTGTGCGTGGGACCGTGGCGAACAGCCGGAGGTCATGACGACTCGGGAGATCCGGCACGACACCTTCAAGGCCGACGGCTCGTCCAAGTGGTACATCGCGCCCGCGGGAGTGGTGGATCTCGAAAGCGGCGATGAACGTCCGCTGGACCCGTATCTGATGGGGCTCCTTCTGGGCGACGGCTCCTTCCGGCACGACTTGCGGTTCTCCAGCGTGGACGACAGCCTCCTGACGGCGGTTACCGCCGCGGTGGCTCCGGCCTGTGAACCGGCCTCCGTACCGGGGGAGAACTGCGACCACACCCTTCGTACGACGGGCTCGAAGGACGGGACGCGCCGCAACCCCGTGATCCAGGCCCTGCGCGGACTGGGCCTGTGGGGCGCCTCCTCGCACACGAAGTTCGTCCCCCCCGGCTACAAGAACGCACCGGCCAAGGACCGGCTGGCTCTCCTGCAAGGACTCATGGACACGGACGGCACCGTCCAGAAGACGGGCTCGGCAGTCTCCTTCTGCTCGGCTTCCCGCCGGCTCGCCGACGATGTCGCGTGGCTGGTGCGCTCGCTGGGCGGCCGTGCGCGTGTCCTGCCCGAGCGAGAAGCCTTCAACGTATCCGTGGCGCTGCCCGATGAGTACCCGCCGTTCAGGCTGGCGCGGAAGGCGGAACGGATGCGGGGGCGTCCGAAGGACAACACGTTCCGACGCGGCATTCGAGCTGTCGAGTACGTCGGCAGGAAACCGGTCCAGTGCATCAGCGTCGCGCACCCGAGCCATGCGTACGTGACCGACCACTTCACCGTCACGCACAACACCATGGTCGCCCTGCGCGCCATGCTCTCCGTCGTCGACACCGGCGGTCAGGCGGCCATGCTCGCCCCCACCGAGGTGCTCGCCCAGCAGCACCACCGGTCCATCACGGAGATGATGGGCGAGCTGGCCGAGGGCGGGATGCTGGGCGGGGCCGAGCACGGCACGAAGGTGGTGCTGCTCACCGGGTCGATGGGCGTCGCCGCCCGCCGCCAGGCCCTGCTGGACCTCGTCACCGGCGAGGCCGGCGTCGTGATCGGCACCCATGCGCTGATCGAGGACAAGGTGCAGTTCCACGACCTGGGCCTGGTCGTGGTCGACGAGCAGCACCGCTTCGGCGTGGAGCAGCGCGACGCGCTGCGCGGCAAGGGCAAGCAGCCGCCGCATCTGCTGGTCATGACGGCGACCCCCATTCCCCGTACGGTCGCGATGACCGTCTTCGGCGACCTGGAGACCTCCGTACTGGACCAACTTCCCGCCGGACGCTCGCCGATCGCCAGCCACGTCGTGCCCGCCAAGGACAAGCCGCACTTCCTCGCGCGGGCCTGGGAGCGGGTGCGCGAGGAGGTCGAGTCCGGCCACCAGGCGTACGTGGTCTGCCCCCGCATCGGCGACGAGGAGGACGCGCCGAAGGCCAAGGGCGCCAAGAAGAAGAGCGAGGAGGAGGCCGCGGCGGGCGAGGACAAGCGGCCCCCGCTCGCCGTCCTGGACATCGCCGGACAGCTCACCAAGGGCCCGCTCGCCGGACTGCGCGTCGAGGTGCTGCACGGCCGGATGCATCCGGACGACAAGGACGCGGTGATGCGCCGCTTCGCCGCCGGCGAGGTGGACGCGCTGGTGGCCACCACCGTCATCGAGGTCGGCGTGAACGTGCCCAACGCCACCGCCATGGTGATCATGGACGCGGACCGCTTCGGCGTCTCCCAGCTGCACCAGCTGCGCGGCCGCGTCGGCCGCGGCGCCGCCCCGGGCCTGTGCCTGCTGGTCAGCGAGATGCCCGAGGCCAGCCCCGCGCGGGCCCGGCTCGCCGCGGTGGCCGGCACCCTCGACGGCTTCGAGCTGTCCCGTATCGACCTGGAGCAGCGCCGCGAGGGCGATGTCCTCGGCCAGGCCCAGTCCGGCGCCCGTACGTCCCTGCGGATGCTCGCCGTCATCGAGGACGAGCAGGTCATCGAGGCCGCCCGCGAGGAAGCCACCTCCGTGGTCGCCGCCGACCCCGAGCTGACCGGCTACCCGGAGCTGCGCATCGCCCTCCAGGCGCTCCTGGACGCCGAGCGCGAGCAGTACCTGGACAAGGGCTGACCCGCGTCCGGCCCGGGCGGCGCGGCCCCGCGCCGCCCGACGCCATATCGTGGGGGAGTGGTCCGCGCAGGCGGGCCGCCCCATCCGCAGCACGAAGGACCGAGGACCCATGACCCGCGTGATCGCCGGCACGGCCGGCGGCCGGCGCCTGGCCGTGCCCCCCGGCAACGGCACCCGCCCGACCTCCGACCGGGCGCGCGAGGGCCTGTTCTCCACCTGGGAGTCGCTGGACGGCCCGCTGTCCGGCGCCCGGGTGCTCGACCTGTACGGGGGCTCCGGCGCCGTGGGCCTGGAGGCGCTGTCCCGCGGCGCCGCGCACGTCCTGCTGGTCGAGGCCGACGCCCGCGCCGTCCGCACCATCCGCGACAACGTCCGCACCCTCGGCCTGCCGGGCGCCGAGGTGCGCCCCGGCAAGGCCGAGCAGGTGGCCGCGGAGGCGGCCCCGGACGAGCCGTACGACGTGCTCTTCCTCGACCCGCCGTACGCCGTCGGCGACGACGATCTTGGGGAGATCCTGCTCACACTCCGCCGACGGGGCTGGTGTGCCGGGGGAGCACTCGTCACCGTGGAGCGGAGCACCAGAGGCGGTCCGTTCCCCTGGCCTGCCGGGTTCGAGGCCATCCGGTCCCGGCGCTACGGCGAGGGGACGCTTTGGTACGGTCGCGCCGCTTCGACGTGCGACAACGCGTCATGACCGGACCGGAGAGCGAGGAACCTCAGTTGCGCCGCGCAGTCTGTCCGGGGTCGTTCGACCCCATCACCAACGGGCACCTGGACATCATTGCCCGTGCCTCCAGGCTCTATGACGTGGTCCACGTCACCGTGATGATCAATCAGGCCAAGAAGGGCCTGTTCTCGGTCGACGAGCGGATCGACCTGATCCGCCGGGCCACCGCCGAGTACGGCAACGTCGAGGTCGAGTCCTTCCACGGCCTGCTCGTCGACTTCTGCAAGCAGCGCGACATCCCCGCCATCGTCAAGGGGCTGCGGGCGGTCAGCGACTTCGACTACGAGCTGCAGATGGCCCAGATGAACAACGGTCTCTCCGGCATCGAGACCCTCTTCATCCCCACCAGCCCCACCTACAGCTTCCTCTCCTCCAGCCTGGTCAAGGAGGTCGCGGCCTGGGGCGGCGACGTGTCCCACCTCGTACCGCCCTTCGTCCTGGAAGAGCTGACCGAGCGGCTCGGCGCCGGGTGAGCGGCTGACATCCCGTCAGCAGGTGTCGGGGCGGGGCGCTGTGGACGTACAGTCGTCCCCGTTCCGTCGTACCGACCCCAGAGAGTGGCGAGTCCAAGGTGGACGTGCAGAAGAAGCTCGACGAGATCGTGCAGACCGTCGGCAGCGCCCGGTCCATGCCCATGTCGGCCTCGTGCGTGGTCAACCGCGCCGAGCTGCTCGCCATGCTGGAGGAGGTGCGCGCCGCCCTGCCCGGGTCGCTCGCGCAGGCCCAGGAGCTGATCGGCGGCCGTGAGCAGATGGTCGAGGAGGCCCGTGCCGAGGCGGAGCGGATCATCGAGTCCGCCACCGCCCACCGCGGCTCGCTGATCTCCGACACCGAGGTCGCCCGGCAGTCCCAGGCCGAGGCCGACCGGATCCTGGCCGAGGCCCGCCGCGAGGCCGAGGAGATCCGCGCCGAGGCCGACGACTACGTCGACAGCAAACTGGCCAACTTCGAGGTCGTCCTCACCAAGACCATCGGCTCGGTCGACCGCGGCCGCGAGAAGCTGCTCGGCCGCGCGCCCGGCGAGGACGGCCACGCGGACGAGGACGGCGTCCAGGCCCCCGAGCGCAGCGCCGACCCGCAGACCCTCAAGGAGCGCGCCGACCGGTACGTGGACGCCAAGTTCGGCGCCTTCGAAGCCGTACTGACCAAGACCCTGGAGGCCGTCGGCCGCGGCCGGCTCAAGCTCCAGGGCGCCCGCCCGACGGACGAGCTGGGTGCCCACCTGGCCGCACAGCCCGACGGCCGCCACCCGGGGCACACGGGCGACGCCGAGTACCTCGCCGGCCTCGCCGAGCTGGCCGACCCCGTGCCGTCGCAGCCGCAGGCCCCGCCGCAGCCCACCGTGCCGCCCCAGGCGCAGCCCGTGCTCCAGCAGGACTACTACGCCGCCCCGGAGTACCAGCAGCAGGACGCCTACGGCTACCCGCAGGCGCCGTACGCGCAGCAGGACCCGTACGGCTACGGCTGGCAGGACCCGCAGGCGCAGCAGCACCAGCACCAGCAGCCCTACGACCCGAACGCGGCCTACCTCCAGCAGCACCAGCAGGCCCAGCTCCCCGGGCAGGCCCCGGTGGGGCAGGCGGCGCAGCCCGCCGCGCTCGACGAGACCAGCCTCTTCGACACGAGCATGATCGATCTCGACCGGCTGCGGCAGTACGAGGAGGGGCGCCAGTAGCGGATTGGGCCTATCGGGACCGTTCCAGTATCCTGGCTCTTCGGTCGCGTGTACGTCCGCGATCTGCGCTGCCCGGTTGCCTGCTCGGCGACAGGGTGGCTCGTACGTCAGCAGAGAAAGCAGGAAGCCATCAACGCCCGCCTCGACCACCGTTCCCCGCTCGTGTTCGACACGCGCGATCTGGGACGCCGTCCCGGCGCGCTGCAGCGGCTCTCCCGCACCGTCGAGGCCCCCCGGGACCTCGGCAACGAGGTCATCGGAGTGCCCGTGGGCGCGCCGGTGGAACTCGACTTCCGCCTGGAGTCCGTCATGGACGGGGTGCTTGTCACAGGCACCGGCCGTGCATCGGTCCAGGGGGAGTGCGTAAGGTGTCTGGAGCCGCTGGAGCGTGAGCTCACGGCGGACTTCCAGGAGATGTTCTCCTACCCCGACGCCGATGCCAGGACCCGCACAGCGGAGCCCGGCGACGACGCCGAGGACGAGGAGGACACCCTCTTCCTCGAGGACGACCTGTTCGACCTCGAACCCGTGCTGCGTGATGCGGTGGTGCTCGCACTGCCGATGCAGCCGGTGTGCCAGGACGACTGCCCGGGCCTGTGCTCCCAGTGCGGAGAGCGGCTCGCGGACGACCCGGACCACCACCACGACGCCGTCGACATCCGTTGGGCGGCACTGCAGGGACTCGCCACCGACCAGGACGGCGAGAAGGACAACATGGGCGGCGCCGAAGCGGGCGTCGACGAGAAGCAGGAGAAGTAGCCGTGGCTGTTCCGAAGCGGAAGATGTCGCGCAGCAACACGCGCCACCGCCGGTCGCAGTGGAAGGCTGCGGTCCCCACCCTGGTGGCGTGCGAGCGCTGCCACGAGCCGAAGCAGCAGCACATCGCGTGCCCGAGCTGCGGCACCTACAACAAGCGACAGGTCCTCGAGGTCTGATCGGCTGGTGACAGGCTCTATGTCAGACGCCCCTACGTCACCCCGCAAGCGCGGGGCCGACACGGCAACGGCGGACACGGCCTCGTCCCACACGCTTCTGGAAGGGCGGCTCGGGTACCACCTCGAGTCCGCCCTTCTGGTGCGTGCGCTGACGCACCGCTCGTACGCATACGAGAACGGCGGTCTGCCCACCAACGAGCGGCTGGAGTTCCTCGGGGACTCGGTGCTCGGCCTGGTGGTCACGGACACGCTGTACCGCACCCATCCCGACCTGCCCGAAGGCCAGCTGGCCAAGCTGCGGGCCGCGGTGGTCAACTCGCGTGCGCTCGCCGAGGTCAGCCGTGGCCTCGATCTCGGCGCCTTCATCCGCCTCGGCCGGGGCGAAGAAGGCACGGGCGGCCGGAACAAGGCATCCATCCTGGCCGACACCCTTGAAGCGGTGATCGGCGCGGTCTATCTCGACCAGGGCCTCGACGCGGCGGGCGAGCTGGTGCACCGGCTCTTCGACCCGCTCATCGAGAAGTCCGCCGGCCTCGGTGCCGGCCTGGACTGGAAGACCAGCCTCCAGGAACTCACCGCGACCGAAGGTCTCGGCGTTCCGGAGTACATGGTCACCGAGACCGGTCCGGACCACGAGAAGACCTTCACTGCTGCTGCCCGCGTCGGTGGTGTCTCGTACGGCACCGGCACCGGCCGCAGCAAGAAGGAAGCCGAGCAGCAGGCGGCGGAGTCCGCCTGGCGGGCGATCCGCGCGGCGGCGGACGAAGCGGCCGAGCGGGCCGCGGAGGCGCCGCCGGCCGGGGAGCCCGTGGTTCCCCCGGCGGAGGAGCCCGCGGTTCCCCCGGCCGGGGAGCCGCCCGTCTCCGGCTGAGCATCCGCTCTCGGCACTCCCGGCCGTCCGCCCCGCACAGGGGAGGGCGGCCGGGCAGTGCTTTGCGGGGCCGGGCAGTGCTTCTGCGGGGCCGTACCGTGCGGTACGGAGCCCGCCGCCCCGCCCGTCCGCACCATCCGTACCGCCCGGTCCGCATCATCCGTACCGCGTCCCCGCCCGCCCGCGGCGGACGTCCCATGACGAGGAGAGCCGTGCCCGAGCTGCCCGAGGTCGAGGTCGTACGCCGCGGACTGGAGCGCTGGGTACGGGGCCGGACCGTCTCCGCCGTCGAGGTCCTGCACCCGCGGGCCGTCCGCCGGCACACCGCGGGCGCCGTCGACTTCGCCACGCGCCTGAGGGGGCAGCGGATCGGCGAGGCCCGGCGCCGCGGCAAGTACCTGTGGCTGCCCGTCACCGACGGCCTCTCCGTCCTCGCCCACCTGGGCATGAGCGGGCAGCTCCTGGTCCAGCCGCAGGACGCTCCCGACGAGAAGCACCTGCGCGTCCGCTTCACCTTCGACGACGACGCCGGTACCGAGCTGCGCTTCGTCGACCAGCGCACCTTCGGCGGGCTGTCGCTGCACGACGCCGTGCCCGGCGACCCCGAAGGGCTCCCCGACGTCATCGCGCACATCGCCCGCGACCCCCTCGACCCGGCCTTCGACGACGCCGCCTTCCACGACGCGCTGCGCCGCCGCCGGACCACCGTCAAGCGGGCGCTGCTGGACCAGTCGCTGATCAGCGGCGTCGGCAACATCTACGCCGACGAGGCGCTGTGGCGCTCCCGGCTGCACTACGAGCGGCCGACCGCCGCCCTCACCCGCCCCCGCACCGCCGAACTCCTCGGCCACGTCCGGGACGTGATGAGCGCCGCGCTCGCCGTCGGCGGCACCAGCTTCGACAGCCTCTACGTCAACGTCAACGGCGAGTCGGGCTACTTCGAACGGTCGCTGGACGCGTACGGACGCGAGGACGAGCCGTGCCGCCGCTGCGGTACGGCCATGCGCCGCCGCCCCTGGATGAACCGCTCCAGCTACTTCTGCCCGCGCTGCCAGCGGCCGCCGCGCCCGTAGGCCTGTTCTCGGCGCGCCCGTAGGCCCGCTCTAGGCGGGCCCAGGGGCGGGCTTCCGTGCGGCGGGCCCGGGGGCTCGGGGCCCGGGGTCAGGCTTCCGCGCGCGCCGCGTCGTAACGCTCCTGTGCCGCCAGCACCGCCGACATCCGGTTCTCCAGGAGTCCGATGAGCCCCAGCAGACGCTCGGCCACCTCCCGCCCCAGCGGCGTCAGGGCATAGTCCACCCGCGGTGGGTTGGTCGGCTGGGCCTCGCGGCGCACCAGCCCGTCGCGCTCCAGGGCGTGCAGGGTCTGGGACAGCATCTTCTCGCTGACGCCGTCGACCCGTCGGCGCAGCTCGTTGAAGCGGAACGTGCCCTGGTGCAGCGCGCCCAGCGTCAGGCTGCCCCACCGGTCGGTGACGTGCTTGAGGGTGTCGCGCGACGGACACGAGCGCGCGAAGACGTCGAACGCCTCCTCCGTCCGCGCTTCCGTCCCGCACCCCGGGACCTCCTGCGGGCCGCCCTGTTTCGCCATACGGCCACCCTACTCGCGCGCAGCGCTAACTTATCCATTGCGCTTTCTTTTAGTTAGTGCTTTTCTTTGGTTACCGCACCGCGCCGCACTCCGCCGCGCGGCACGATGCCGAGGAGCCCTCCCATGACCACGCCCGCCCCCGCCCCCGTCGTCGCCATCGCGTACCACTCGGGCTTCGGCCACACCGCCGTACTCGCCGAGGCCGTACGCACCGGCGCCGCCGACACGGGCGCGACCGTCCACCTGGTCAAGGTCGACGAGATCACCGACGAGCAGTGGGGCCTCCTCGACGCCGCCGACGCGATCGTCTTCGGCTCGCCGACCTACATGGGCACCGCGTCCGGCGCCTTCCACGTCTTCGCCGAGGCCACCGCCAAGCGCTGGGCGGCCCGCGCCTGGCAGGACAAGCTCGCGGCCGGCTTCACCAACTCCGCGTCCAAGAGCGGCGACAAGCTGCACACCCTGCAGTTCTTCTCCGTACTGGCCGCCCAGCACGGGATGCACTGGGTCAACCTCGGCCTGCTGCCCGGCTGGAACGCCACCACCGCCTCCGAGAACGACCTCAACCGCCTCGGTTTCTTCCTGGGTGCCGCCGCCCAGACCGACAACGACCGCGGGCCCGACGGTGTCCACAAGGCCGACCTCGCGACCGCCGAACACCTCGGCCGCCGCGTCGCGGACCAGGCCGCCGTCTTCACCGCCGGCCGCGCCGCCGCCTGACGGCCCCGCCGGTACCGGGCGCTCGCGGGTATGGCGCACGCCCGGCTCGCGCGCCCCGTGCCCGGCGTGCCGCCCGTACGTGAAGACCTGTACACGCCGACCCACCCGCATACGCGTGCTTTCGTACGGATGGAGATGCGACCCTGTAGCCAGGGGGCCATACCTTCGGAGGTTGGGATCCGATGGCGACGAGTATGCATCTGGTCTGGAGCTCGGCGGCGCCCGACGGCGTCGTGTACGAGACACACGCGATCGAGGTGGTCGAAGAAGGCGGCGTACACGGCGAGGTCGTCAGCGAGCGGCACGAGGTCACGGTGCGCAGCCGCGCCCACGCGGAGGAGATCGCCGCCGAGCACGACTACGAGCTCTACCGCGAGGGCCCGGAGTGGGACAGCCTTCCGGAACGCGAGGAGGGCTGAGCGCAAGTGTCTGCGCCGCCGACGGTGGCGTAGATGGGATCAGAACCGGGCCGGAAGCCGAAGTGGTGGCGTGATGGCGTCGCGGCCTGCGCCTTCGTGGTCGATCAATACTGTGACCTGCGGATAATCCGTCCATAGTCGCCAGCATCTGCCGTCCGCAGGTGCCCTCCAAGCGCTCCGAGCATGGGGCACCAGGGTGTCCACACGCCGTGCTGTCAGTGGCGCGCTCTAAGGTGCCTGCAACGCATGCGGACGCGGAAGGCGTCCTGAGCAGCTGGGGCGGGAAGGTGCGTGGCTACGGTGCTGACTCCGATTCTGGGTGGCATTGCGGTGGTGATCGCTGCGGCAGCGGGGCCACTGGTGACAGGCATGATCCAGAACCGTCGAGATGCTCGGCTGACCGCTGATCTTGAAAGGAACCGGGTGCTTCTCAGTGAGCTCAAAGCTGACGAACCGAGCGCCTGGGAGCATGAGATCGCGCAGCTTCAGGTTCTTGTGAGGCGTCAGGTGGCTGCGGTGACTGCTCGTCAGACCAGGTATGTCGAGCATCGGAGGAATTGGGCCAGCCTCGGCGCTGTGGTCCTGGTCGTAGTCCTCGCTTTTCCGCTGTTGTGGCTGCTGGCGCTTCCAGAGGCTTGGTGGTCTTGGACCCTGTTCGTGGCTCTCCTGCTCCTGTCGCTGATCATGTGCTGTATCGGCTTCTATCAGACGTTCAACCCGGATGAACCTCCAGCGCCGGAGGGGAATGGACCTGGCAGCTAGTGCCCAGACGGATGCAGGGGTTTCTGGAGGTGGAGTGAGAGGCTACAACTGGCGGCCTGGACACAGGCCCGAGGAGATCGGCAAGCCTCTGGCCTGCGAGAACCTCAGAAGCCGAAGTCCTGTGTCCACCACGGTCCGCCCGCGCCGAAGTGCGCCCCGACGCCCAGGGTCCGGTATTCGCAGTTGAGTATGTTGGCGCGGTGCCCGGTGCTGTGCATCCAGGTGTCCATCACCGCGCGGGCGTCGGCCTGGCCGCGCGCTATGTTCTCGCCGCCCAGGTTGTCTATGCCCGCCTTCTTGGCCCGGTCCCAGGGGCTGCGGCCGTCCGGGTCGGTGTGGTCGAAGAAGCCGCGGCGCGCCATGTCGGCGCTGAAATCACCGGCCAGGCCGCCCAGTTCGCGGTCGGCCCGCACCGGTGAGCAGCCGGCCTTCGAGCGTTCCTTATTGACCAGGGCCAGCACCTGCGACTCGGCGTCCGAGGGCGGAGTGCCCGGCGTGGCGGCCGAGGCGGTCGGCGTGCTCTTCGGGGGTGTGGGCGCGGGGGCCGTACGGTCCGGCCGCTCCGTGCGGTCCCGGCCGGGGGCGGCGGTGTCCGCCGCGGGCGTGGACGGCTGCCGGGGGACCGGGGTGGCCGAAGGGGCCGCGGACGACGTGGGGCGGGCCCGGTCCGGGAGGCCGGGGCGGGACTCGCCGCGGCTGGCCTGGCCGGTGCCGCGGTCCGTGGGCGTCACGGACACCGCGTCGGGCGTCTGCGTGTGCGGCAGCGATCCGGCGCGTACCCGTTCGCCGGAGCCACCGCTGCCGCCCCACTCGTACTGGCTGCCGCCGGGCAGCAGACCCGAGGCGACGGCGACCGCGCCCATCGCCACAGCGGCCGACGCGCCGAGCAGCCCGGTGCGGACCGGAGCGGTACGGCGGTCGTGCGCGGGGCGGGGGCCGCGGTGGCGGCCGGAGTGCGCGGCGGCCGGGCTTCCGGCCTGGACCGGGGCTCCGGCGGGGATTCCGGCGGCGTCGGGTGATACGGGAGCGGAGCGTCGATGGCGGCCCATCCACTGCCTTCCTTCTGTCCACACGAGCGTCAACGTGCCTCACTCGTAAGGGTGAGTCTCGTTGCCGGGCGACTGTACGCCATGACGTGTGGGGCCGATGTGCCCGACGGGCAATTGGCCGGTTAGCGTGCAGACATGAACGAAGATGTCCGCCTGACCGCCTGGGTGCGGGGCCGGGTCCAAGGTGTCGGCTTCCGGTGGTTCACCCGGGCCAACGCCCTGCGGATCGGCGGCCTGGCCGGTTTCGCCCTCAACCTCGAAGACGGACGCGTCCAGGTCGTCGCCGAGGGCCCCCGGGAGCGGTGCGAGGAACTCCTGGAATGGCTGCGTACCGGCGACACACCCGGACGGGTCGAAGGGGTCGGTGAGATCTGGGACACTCCGCGTGGCGGTTACGACGGGTTTGCGATCCGCTGACCCGGTGCGGTGCGGGGGATCCGGGAACCGGCCGCGGGGCCGGTTTCGCGTGTCCCCGTCAGATGCACACTGCAGTCATGACCTGGTGGTTGCCAACTCGGCCGACCCGTGGAAGGCTGCCGCTGTAAGGATGATCTCCACGCCCCCGAGGCGCTTTTCTGGGGAGCCGGTCCCGCGTCGCCGCGGCCATGGGCTCCCGGGCGCCCAAGGATACGGGGCGTGATCGTGTTGACCCTCAAACCTTTTGGTGAGACTCTGGAAGCCCCGCGCACCTTAGCTGTTTGGCATTGAGCTCGCAGGATAATGACAAGCACCGCGGGTGCGAATCCCTCACGACCCACACCGCTTCGGTCGGTCACTCAGTGTGGAGGACCATCCATCATGGCAAAGGCGCTTCTCGGTTACGTCGGCGGCTCCGACCCCCGAGTCCTCTCCGAGATGCGACGGCTTCAGCAGCGCGTCCAGGACCTCGAATCCGAGCTCATTCGGATGCAGGCCGAAAACGACATGCTGTCCGCTGCCGCACGTCACGACGACTCGATGCTCGACGGCATCGACGTACCCCAGGCGGAGCCCGCGCTCACCTGACCCCATCCCCCGGGGCCAACGGGCTGGAACCCAGCCGCTTGAGGCACCGCTAAGCAAGATCTTCAAGGGACGCTTCGGCGTCCCTTCGTCGTTTTCCGTTCGCTCAGTCTTTCGCTCCCGGGGCTCCCTCACCGTCTGATGTGCCCTGCACCTTCAGCGGCGAAACCGAAATCGAATATGCGCGAGGCGAGCGGACCTTCCGGGCGGTCACCGGCACACGCTCCGGCGGTCCTCGCCCCGGCCGGGAGTGCCGGGGCGGTCCCCGGCGGGGGCCGGGCGGTAGAGTCCAACGGCGTGCATCTCAAGAGCCTGACACTGCGAGGATTCAAATCCTTCGCCTCCGCCACGACACTGCGTTTTGAACCCGGCATCACCTGTGTCGTGGGCCCCAACGGGTCGGGCAAGTCCAATGTCGTCGACGCCCTCTCCTGGGTCATGGGCGAGCAGGGCGCGAAGTCGCTGCGCGGCGGCAAGATGGAAGACGTGATCTTCGCCGGGACGACCGGCCGGCCACCGCTGGGCCGCGCCGAGGTCTCGCTGACCGTCGACAACTCCGACGGCGCGCTGCCCATCGAATACGCCGAGGTCACCATCACGCGGACGATGTTCCGCAACGGCGGCAGCGAGTACCAGCTCAACGGCGACACCTGCCGCCTCCTGGACATCCAGGAACTGCTGTCGGACTCCGGCATCGGCCGCGAGATGCACGTCATCGTCGGGCAGGGGCAGCTCGACTCCGTCCTGCACGCCGACCCGATGGGCCGCCGCGCCTTCATCGAGGAGGCGGCCGGCGTCCTCAAGCACCGCAAGCGCAAGGAGAAGGCGCTGCGCAAGCTGGAGGCGATGAAGGCGAACCTGGCCCGTGTCCAGGACCTCACCGACGAACTGCGGCGCCAGCTCAAGCCGCTGGGCCGGCAGGCCGCCGTGGCCCGCCGGGCCGCCGTCATCCAGGCCGACCTGCGCGACACCCGGCTGCGGCTGCTCGCCGACGACCTCGTGACGCTGCGCGAGGCGCTACGCGCGGAGATCGCCGACGAAGCGGCGCTCAAGCAGCGCAAGGAGACCGCCGAGCAGCGGCTCAAGGAGGCGGCGCGGCGCGAGGCCGTCCTGGAGGAGGAGGTACGGACGCTGACACCGCGGCTCCAGCGGGCCCAGCAGACGTACTACGAGCTGTCGCAGCTCGCCGAGCGGGTGCGTGGCACGGTCTCGCTGGCCGACGCGCGCGTCAAGAGCGCCACGGCCGCCCCGCCGGAGGAGCGGCGCGGCCGCGACCCGGAGGAACTGGAGCGGGAGGCGGCCCGGGTCCGCGAGCAGGAGGCCGAGCTGGAGGCCGCGCTGGAGGCGGCGAGCCGGGCACTGGAGGACACCGCCGAACACCGGGCCGGACTCGAACGGCAGTTGGCGGACGAGGAGCGGCGGCTGCGGGACGCGGCGCGCGCCATGGCGGACCGGCGGGAGGGGCTGGCCCGGCTGCACGGGCAGGTCACCGCCGCGCGCGGCCGGGCGGCGTCGGCACAGGCCGAGATCGGGCGCCTGGCGGCGTCCAGGGACGAGGCGCGGCAGCGCGCGGCGGACGCCCAGGAGCAGTACGAAACCCTCAAGGCCGAGGTCGACGGGCTGGACGCGGACGACGCGGACCTGTCGCGGCAGCACGAGGCCGCGAAGCAGGACCTGGCCGACGCCGAGGCCGCACTGAGCGCCGCGCGCGACGCGCTGACGGCCGCGGAGCGGCAGCGCGCGGCGGTCTCCGCCCGGCACGAGGCACTCGCCCTCGGACTGCGCCGCAAGGACGGCACCGGCGCGCTGCTCGGCGCGGCCGACCGGCTGACCGGCCTCCTCGGCCCGGCAGCCGAGCTGCTGACCGTCGCCCCTGGGTACGAGGTGCCGGTGGCGGCGGCGCTCGGCGCGGCGGCGGACGCCGTGGCGGTGGCCGACCCGGCCACGGCAGCCGAAGCGATTCGCCTCCTGCGCAAGGAGGACGCGGGACGTGCGGCGATGGTGCTGGGGGCGGGTCCGGGAGCGGAGACGCATGGGGATATGGACTCCGGCGGCGTACCGTTCGCGGCCGAACTGGTCCAGGGGCCCGATGCGTTGATGCGCTCCGTGCGGTGGCTGCTGCGCGGCGTCGTGGTCGTCGGCTCACTGGAGGACGCCGGGGACCTGGTGGCGGCCCGGCCGGAGCTGACGGCCGTGACCGCCGACGGCGACGTCCTCGGTTCGCACTTCGCGCAGGGCGGTTCGGCCGGCGCGCCCAGCCTGCTGGAGGTGCAGGCGTCCGTCGACGAGGCCGCGGCCGAGGCCGCCGAACTGGGCGACCGCTGCGTGGAGCTGACCGACGCCCAGGAAGCGGCGCGGCGACGGCGGGACGAGTGCGCGCAGTCGGCCGAGGAGGCGGGGGAGCGGCGCCGGGCCGCCGACCACGAGAAGTCCCGGGTCGCGGGTGACCTGGGCCGCCTCGGCGGTCAGGCCCGCGGCGCCGCCGACGAGGCGGAGCGCTCGGCCGCCGCCGCCGCGAAGGCCGAGGAAGCGCTCGAACGGGCGGCCGAGGAGGCCGAGGAGCTGGCCGCGCGGCTGGCGGTGGCCGAGGAGGAACCGGGCGACGAGGAGCCCGACACCTCCGTACGCGACCGGCTGGCCGCGGACGGTGCCAACGCGCGGCAGACGGAGATGGAGGCCCGCCTCCAGGCCCGTACGCACGAGGAGCGGGTCAAGGGGCTCGCCGGCCGGGCCGACGGTCTGGACCGCGCGGCGCGGGCCGAACGCGACGCGCGGGCCCGCGCGGAGCAGCGGCGCGCACGGGCCCGGCACGAGGCGGCGGTGGCGTCCGCGGTGGCCTCCGGGGCGCGGCAGCTGCTGGCCCACGTCGAGGTCTCGGTCGTACGGGCCGAGGAGGAGCGGCTCGCCGCCGAGCTGGCCAAACAGGAGCGCGAGCAGGCGCTGGTGGCCGAGCGCAACGCGAGCCGGGAGCTGAAGGGCGAGCTGGACAAGCTCACGGACTCGGTGCACCGCGGCGAGGTGCTGGGTGCGGAGAAGCGGATGCGCATCGAGCAGCTGGAGACCAAGGCGCTGGAGGAGCTGGGCGTCGAGCCCGCCGCGCTGGCGGCCGAGTACGGTCCCGACCAGCCCGTACCGCCGTCCCCCGCGGCGCAGGGCGAGGAGCTGCCGGAGGACCCGGAGCATCCGCGCAACCGGCCGGTGGCCTACGTACGGGCCGAGCAGGAGAAGCGGCTCAAGGCCGCCGAGCGGGCGTATCAGCAGCTCGGGAAGGTGAACCCGCTGGCGCTGGAGGAGTTCGCGGCGCTGGAGGAGCGTCACCAGTTCCTCAGCGAGCAGCTTGAAGACTTGAAGAAGACCCGGTCCGACCTGCTTCAGGTGGTCAAGGAGGTCGACGAGCGCGTGGAGCAGGTCTTCACCGAGGCGTTCCAGGACACCGCGCGGGAGTTCGAGGGCGTCTTCGCCCGGCTGTTTCCGGGCGGTGAGGGGCGGCTGGTGCTGACCGATCCGGACAACATGCTCACCACCGGCCTGGACGTGGAGGCCCGCCCGCCGGGCAAGAAGGTCAAGCGGCTGTCGCTGCTGTCCGGCGGCGAGCGTTCGCTGACCGCGGTGGCGCTGCTGGTCTCGATCTTCAAGGCGCGTCCCAGCCCGTTCTACGTGATGGACGAGGTCGAGGCGGCGCTGGACGACACCAACCTGCAGCGGCTGATCGGGATCATGGAGGAACTCCAGGAGAGTTCCCAGCTGATCGTGATCACGCACCAGAAGCGGACGATGGAGGTCGCCGACGCGCTGTACGGGGTGTCGATGCAGGGCGACGGCGTCTCGAAGGTGATCAGTCAGCGGCTGCGCTGACCGCTGCCCGGCAGCCGGTCCGGCGCGCGGGGAACCGGTGTGACCTACACGATTACTACGGCCCGCTACGGTTCATAACTTGAACGCAATGACCGCGAAGCCGGGCCGAAACAAATTCATCACGACCTATTGACTTCGAAACTTGAAGGCATAGGGTCTGCAACGTTGCTTTTACCTTCAAGTGGTGGGTACCCCCAACCTATGCGCCACTGGAAGGGCCAGCCCCCTACGCCCGGCAGCGCAGCCGGGCACTGGAGTACACGTTGACCAGCACCGCGCAGCCGACGACTTCGGAAGGCCGCAAGGCCCAGCCGGATCACCTCGGCCACGTCATCTTCATCACCGCGGCTGCCGCGATGGGCGGCTTCCTCTTCGGCTACGACAGCTCCGTGATCAACGGCGCCGTCGAGGCGATCCGCGGCCGCTACGAGGTGGGCTCCGCGGGGCTCGCCCAGGTGATCGCCATCGCGCTGATCGGCTGTGCCATCGGAGCCGCCACGGCCGGCCGGATCGCCGACCGCATCGGCCGCATCCGCGTGATGCAGATCGCCGCGGCGCTGTTCACGATCAGCGCGGTCGGCTCGGCGCTGCCGTTCGCCCTGTGGGACCTGGCCATGTGGCGCGTCCTGGGCGGCATCGCGATCGGTATGGCCTCGGTCATCGGCCCGGCCTACATCGCCGAGGTCGCGCCGCCCGCGTACCGGGGGCGGCTGGGCTCCTTCCAGCAGGCCGCCATCGTCATCGGCATCGCGATCTCGCAGCTGGTGAACTGGGGCATCCTCAACCTCGCCGGCGGCGACCAGCGCGGCAAGGTGGCGGGCCTGGAGGCCTGGCAGTGGATGCTCGGCGTGATGGTCGTCCCGGCCGTGCTCTACGGTCTGCTCTCCTTCGCGATCCCCGAGTCGCCCCGCTTCCTGATCTCCGTCGGCAAGACCGACAAGGCCAAGGAGGTGCTGGCCGAGGTCGAGGGCCAGGGCATCGACCTGGACACCCGCGTCTCGGAGATCAAGGAGGCGATGCGCCGGGAGCACAAGTCCAGCTTCAAGGACCTGCTGGGCGGCAGGTTCGGCTTCCTGCCGATCGTGTGGGTGGGCATCGGCCTGTCGGTCTTCCAGCAGCTCGTCGGCATCAACGTGGCGTTCTACTACTCCTCGACGCTGTGGCAGTCCGTCGGCATCGACCCGAGCAGCTCGTTCTTCTACAGCTTCACCACGTCGATCATCAACATCATCGGCACCGTGATCGCGATGGTCTTCGTGGACCGGATCGGCCGCCGTCCGCTGGCGCTGATCGGCTCCGCCGGTATGGCCGTCGCCCTCGCGCTGGAGGCGTGGGCCTTCTCCGCCAAGAGCGCGTCCGGCACGCTGCCGACCGCCGAGGGCACCGTCGCCCTGATCGCGGCCCACGGCTTCGTGCTCTTCTTCGCCCTGTCCTGGGGCGTCGTGGTCTGGGTCTTCCTCGGTGAGATGTTCCCGAACAAGATCCGCGCCGCCGCGCTCGGTGTGGCGGCCTGTGCGCAATGGATCGCCAACTGGGCCATCACGGCCAGCTTCCCGAGCCTTTCCGACTGGAATCTTTCGGGTACGTACGTGATCTACATGATCTTCGCTCTGCTCTCGATCCCCTTCGTGCTGAAATTCGTGAAGGAGACCAAGGGCAAGGCGTTGGAGGAGATGGGCTAACACCCCCCCGCCAGCCCCTCTCCTCAGTTGTGGGCAGCTGCCCCGGTCCGTCCGACGGACCGGGGCAGCTCCTTTATTGCGCGCCGGGTCTTCGGGGCACTTCTTTTCCTCGCGAATGGTTTTCCGTTGAAGCAAAGGGGCGGGCCGGTGCCTCAGGTCTCCTTCAGGTACGGAACGACCTGCTCCGCGAACAGCTGTACGGAACGCCAGCCTTCGTCCACCGGCATCCCGCCGCACAGCGGATGCAGGATCAGCGACCCCGCCGCCCCCGCCTCACCCGCCAGCCGCACACACTCCGCGGGCGTCACGATCCGGTAGACCCCCTCCCGGCGCAGCGCCCCGGTGTCCTCGGCCGTGGACCGTACGGCCGACTCCGTCCCGGCGGTCTGCCACGCCGCGTACGTACGCGCCTCGTACAGCAGATGCCCGCCGAACTCAGCCCAGGCCCGGTCCGGATCCTCGGACACGTGCAGCAGACAGGTACGGGCGGAGGGCTGCATGACCCAGCCCTCGGTCCCGTACTCGGCGCGCCGCGCGTGGTAGTACGCCTCCAGCGCGGGCAGGTGCGCGCTGGGGAACAGGGGCAGCCCCAGCCGAGCGGCCCGGCGCGCGGCGGCCCGGGAGCTCCCGCCGACCAGCAGGAGCGGGTGGGGCTGCGTGTACGGGCGCGGGGTGACCCGTACCGTACGGCCCCGGTAGCGGAACGGCTCACCCTTCCAGGCGGCGAGCAGCGTCTCCAGCACCTCGTCCTGGAGCTTGCCGCGCCAGTGCCAGTCCCGGCCGTGCGCCGCGTACTCCTCCGGCCGGTAGCCGATGCCCGCCACGGTGACCAGCCGGCCGCCGCCCAGCAGATCCAGCACCGCGATCTCCTCGGCCAGCCGCAGCGGGTCGTGCAGCGGTGTGATCAGCGCGGAGACGGTGACGGTGATCCGCCGGGTGGCGCCCAGGACGGCGCCGGCGAAGGCCAGCGGCGCGGGCATCCAGCCGTTGTCCGTGGCGTGGTGTTCTTCGGTCTGGACCGTGGTCAGGCCCCGGTCGTCGGCGTAGGCGGCCATCTCGACGGCCGCCCGGTAGCGCGCGCTGAGTGCGGCGGGGGCGGGGGAGGGGGCGGCGAGGTTGAAGC
This sequence comes from Streptomyces sp. CB02923, assembly GCF_001905005.1. GTDB lineage: Bacteria > Actinomycetota > Actinomycetes > Streptomycetales > Streptomycetaceae > Streptomyces. Next base: position 57,499 of record NZ_LWKZ01000006.1, read on the forward strand.
GCAGGACCGTTACGGGCATGGCGAACGTCCCCTTCACCGAGGCGGTGGGCCCGGCTGGCGAAGGGGACGCTAGCTGACGTCACATCAGGTGACCAGGGTGCGGGAGCCGAATCAGCCGACCGGCGCCGGCTCCTCGGCGGGAGCCGCGGCGTCCGCGGGCACCGTCTCCTTGGGCCTCGGCAGCACCGCGAAGACCACCGCGGCGATCACGATCGTGGCCGCCCAGCCCAGGCCGTGCTCACCCGGCCAGGTGCCGGCCAGCGGGCCGGTGAACCAGGTGACCTTGGTCAGGCACAGGCCCACCACCAGCGCCGCGGCCCAGGCCGTCAGCGCCTGCCAGCAGAAGCCGCCCGTGTACCAGTAGCGGCTGGTGCGGCCGGTGTTCATCAGGCTGTCGCCGTCGTAGCGGACCGCCATCTTCCGGCGGCGCGCCATGTCGACGGCGTACACCCCGATCCAGGCGGAGAAGGACACCGCGAGCAGGGTCAGGAAGGTGATGAACTGGCCGATGAAGTCCTTGGCCACCAGCATCATGAACGCGCCGCCGACCAGGCTGATGACCGCGTTGATGCTCACGGCCAGGGCGCGCGGCAGCTTGACGCCCATCGTCTGCGCGGTGAAACCGGCCGAGTACATCGACAGGCTGTTGATCAGCAGCATGCCGACCAGCGCGGTGATCAGGTAGGGCACCGCCAGCCAGGTCGGCAGCACCGAGCCGAGGAACGACATCGGGTCGGTGTTCTGGTTGGCCAGGTCGGGCTCGGAGACGGCCATGATGCCGCCCATCAGCACCATCGGTACGAGCACCAGGGCCGCGCCGGAGATGGTCGTACCGACGATCTTCTTGCCGGAGGCGGCGCGCGGCAGGTAGCGCGCGAAGTCCGGGCCGGTGGGCACCCAGCTGATGCCGCCCGCCGCGATGGTGCCGATACCGGCGATCATCAGCGCGGTGCTGCCCGCCGACTGGGAGAAGATCTTCCCCCACGGCATCTCGGCGATCAGATACACCAGCACCATGATGCTGAAGACGCTGAACAGGTATGTCGAGTACTTGTTGCAGATGTTGAGCGCCTTGCGGCCCAGACCGCTGACCACGAACGTGGTGGCGACGAAGAGCAGCAGCGTGACGACGGTGAGGACGTTGTTGGCCTCGATGCCGAACAGCAGCTTCAGGACGGTCAGCACCGCGTACGCGCCGCTGACCGCGTTGATCGTCTCCCAGCCGAACCGGGCCACCCACAGGATCGCGCCCGGGAAGTAGTTGCCCCGCACGCCGAAGGCGGCCCGGGAGAGCATCGCGCCGGGCGCGCCGCCCCACTTGCCGGAGACCGACAGCACGCCGACCATGCCGAAGGAGACGACGGAGGCGATGGCGGCCACGATCAGGACCTGCCAGAAGTTCAGACCGTTGCTGATCACCAGGGAGGCACCCATGGTGAGCAGCAGCACGCTGATGTTGGCGGCGACCCAGGTCGGGAAGAGCTCGCGGACGCGGCCGTGGCGTTCATGGTCGGGGACGGGCTCGATGCCTCGTTGCTCGACGGCGCCTTCGGTTTCAGGAGCGGACATGGTGTCCGTGGACGTGGTGCCCATGGTGCAGGTGTCTCCGTGCGGGTTCAGGCAGCGGCTGTGATGCCTGGCGAAGGGGAGGGGGTTGCCAGGACTCTACGCGCGTTGCGCAGCCGAGAGCTATCGTACTTTGATCCAACTTCGGTTCATACGCCTTGTTGTGTCCAACGACGACCAAGGGAAGCCGCCGGACTCGTTCGAGCCTCCCGCAGGTCCGGCTCATCCGCAGGTCAGGCGGTATGCGCGGCGGCGGGGTCGGTGCTTCTCGACGGGCGTCCGCCGCGGCGAAATCCGGAGGCGCGCGCGGCGCGGGGGTGTAGGCGCGAGGAGGCCGGGCGGTGCCGGACGGCCTTCACGCGCCAACGGGGCCCCGCTCCGGGCCGTGCTACGCGATGTCCGGACTTTTCCTCCACCCGCCTCGACCGGGCCCGCGGCAGGGTGAACCCGGACAAGCGGAGTCCAGGTTCGGCGTGTGCGGTCCCGCACGGCAGGGTGTGACCGATACTGGGTGGGTTATGGAAATCGTCATCCTTGCTGTAGTCATCGCTGTGGTCGCGCTCGGCGCGATCAGCGGGCTCGTCGTCAGCAGCCGCAAGAAGAAGCAGCAGCTGCCGCCGGCCCCGCCGACCACCCCGTCCGTCACCGCGCCCCCTGCGGAGCCGCAGGTCGGTGAGGACGCCGAGACCCCCCGCGACGAATCCCGTCGCACCATAGAAGAAGTCGACCTGCCGCCGGCCGAGGCGCCCGTCGAAGAACCGGCCGAGGAGCCGGTGGCCGAGGCGCCCGCCGCCCCCGAGATCGAGGTCCCGGAGCCGACCGCCGGCCGCCTCGTGCGGCTGCGCGCCCGCCTCTCCCGCTCCCAGAACTCGCTGGGCAAGGGCCTGCTCACCCTGCTCTCCCGCGAGCACCTCGACGAGGACACCTGGGAGGAGATCGAGGACACGCTGCTCACCGCCGACGTGGGCGTCGCGCCCACGCAGGAGCTGGTCGAGCGGCTGCGCGAGCGCGTGAAGGTGCTCGGCACCCGTACCCCCGACGAGCTGCGCGGCCTGCTGCGCGAGGAACTGCTCAAGCTGATCGGTACGGAGCAGGACCGCGCGGTCGCCACCGACAACGCCCTGGGCAAGGACGGCCAGGAGATCCCCGGCGTCGTCATGGTCGTCGGCGTCAACGGCACCGGCAAGACCACCACCACCGGAAAGCTGGCCCGCGTCCTGGTCGCCGACGGCAAGTCGGTCGTCCTCGGCGCCGCCGACACCTTCCGTGCCGCCGCCGCCGACCAGCTCCAGACCTGGGGCGAGCGGGTCGGTGCCCGTACGGTCCGCGGTCCGGAGGGCGGCGACCCCGCCTCGATCGCCTTCGACGCGGTGAAGGAAGGTATCGCCGAGAGCGCCGACGTGGTCCTCGTCGACACCGCGGGCCGCCTGCACACCAAGACCGGCCTGATGGACGAGCTGGGCAAGGTCAAGCGGGTCGTGGAGAAGCACGGCCCGGTCGGCGAGGTCCTCCTCGTCCTGGACGCCACCACCGGCCAGAACGGTCTGGTGCAGGCCCGGGTGTTCGCGGAGGTCGTGGACATCACCGGTGTCGTGCTGACCAAGCTGGACGGCACGGCCAAGGGCGGCATCATCGTCGCCGTCCAGCGTGAGCTGGGCGTACCCGTCAAGCTCGTCGGCCTCGGCGAGGGCGCGGACGACCTGGCGCCGTTCGAGCCGGAGGCATTCGTGGACGCCCTGATCGGCGACTAGATCGGCGGCTAGGACGCACCGATGGTCTTACGGCACGGTCCGGAACGAAGAGCCCCGCAGCGGGGAGTGTGCGCTGCGGGGCTTTTTGGTGGGTGGGGGAGTGTGGGGGGTGGTGTGAGAGTGGGGTGGTGTGAGGGGTTGGCGGGGTGGGGTGTGGCTTGTGGGTGCGGGGTGCGGGGTGCGGGGTGCGGGATGCGGGATGCGGGGTGTGGCGGAGGCGGGGGCCGTGTCCGGTTGTCCGTGGCCGGTTACGCCTGTCCGATTACGCGGCCGAGCGGTGGCACACGTACGCGAGCGTGCCCAGCAGCAGCCGGGCCTGCGGCGGCTGCCCGGCCGTGTCCAGGGTGGGCGGCCGCAGCCAGCGCATCGGACCGAGCCCGCCGAGGTCGGACGGCGGGGCCGTGACGTGGTCGCCGGGGCCGCGTGAGCACAGGTCGAGGGCGGCGTCGTCCCAGCCCATCCGGTAGAGCAGGCCGGGCAGACCGGTGGCGGCGCCGGGCGCCACGAAGAACAGGGCGCGGCCCGTCGGCGTGGCGGCCACCGGGCCGAGCGGCAGGCCCATCCGTTCCAGCCGTACGAGCGCGCTGCGTCCCGCGGCCTCCGGCACTTCGAGGATGTCGAAGGACCGGCCGACAGGGAGCAGGACGGCCGCGCCGGGCGTCCTGGCCCACACGTCCGCGGCTTCTTCGAGCGTCGCGCCGGCCGCCAAGCCGTCGGAGAAGGCCAGCGGGTGGGCGCCGGGGGCGGCGCAGTCGTCCGCACCGCACGAACAGACCGTCCGGCCGTTCGCGCCGCGGGCCGCGCGGGCTCCGGGCACCACGTCCCAGCCCCACAGCCCCGTGTACTCCGCCACCGCCGTGCTCTCGGTCGAGCGGGCGCGACGCCGTGAACCGGACCGAATGTCGCGGATGCCGCCGATCGTGAAGCCCATGCCTCCTCCAACGGGTGGTGTGTGTCAGTGGTTACGTGCCGGAGTGAAATCGTGACGCTCCGTCATGGGAGGTCGGATTTCGTGGTGCGATGTGGTGCGGTGGGTGGTGCGACACGCGGCGCGCGCCCTCGCGCACCCCTTTCCGTCCGTCTCCTCTCGACCTGTGTCAAGTCAATCGCGAGGACCGGTCGGGGAGTTCATTCAAAGGGGTGGCGAATGGTGGCGTTTAGCGGATCGCCCTCGCCGGGGGCGTGATCGTAGGATTACTTTCAGTGCACGACCTGGGGCGAAGTGCCGCGGGCGTGGGTATGCCGCGGGCAACGCACCGGCGGGTGAACCCTCGCGAATCGGGTTGGCCGGATTCCGTGGTCGGGTAGGTCCTTCCCGTACCGGTCGACGCAACAGACGGCATCCTGTGGGAGGTTCACGGGACACGGCCGCGACGCACAGCGGCAGGATGGCCGTGCGGAGCAGTGCGGCGGCGGCCCGGTACGAAGAAGCGCGGTGCCGCGTACGGCGGCGCGGCGCAGGCGAAGAGCCGGCGAAGAGGCGGCGACGAAGAACGGCCGGCGAAGAACGGCCGACGTGAAGAGAAGCGGCAGCAGCAGGACGGCCGGTACGGAAACGACGAGCGGTATGTAAACAGGGAGACGCAACCGGGCGAGCGAGGCCGGGAGCGCGTGCAGAACGCGCGGCACCACAGGCGCAGGAAGCAGCGGCAGAACGCGGAGTACCGAAACCGAAGCACCGGCGGAAACGGACGTACTGGCGCAACCCGTGGAACAAGCAGGCCCGCAGGAGTGAGATGGCCCGCTGGAGTGAGAAGGCCCGTAGGAGTGAGATGGCCCGTAGGGCAAGTGAATCCGCGGGCCGTGCACGGGTGGTTTCCGGGCGAGGAAACCCCGTAGAGCGAGCAGATTCGCTGGACGAGCAGCAGAAGCAGTATCAGCACCAACACAAGCAGCCTGTACCGAAATAACCAGCACCAGCACCGGAATGACCAACATCGGAATGACCAGCACCACACCGTGGACGCCGCGGCGGAAGCAGGCCGCAGCGGGCACGGCACGGCCGGGCACCGCCGGAGCGGCACACCACGTACCGCACCGGACGGGAGCGGCGGCCGCGGCAGCGACAACCGCATCGGCGCAGTGAGGCATCGAAGCGGTCCGGACCGTATGTAGCGGACGTATGGAAAAGAAACTCGGAAGCGGCGAAGAGCGACGATGCGAAGCGATGACGCGACGCAGTGAAGCAAGGCAGCAAGCGGAATGGGGGCGTTCCAGTGGGCGGCAGTGGCGGCACCGGCGCTGACAAGCGCCCCAACGAACCGTTGGGCTCCTGGTTCGTGCGCAGCGGCTGGTCGAAAGGCGAGCTGGCACGACAGGTCAACCGGCGCGCACGCCAGATGGGCGCGCACCACATCAGCACCGACACCTCGCGCGTACGGCGCTGGCTCGACGGCGAGCAGCCGCGCGAGCCCATCCCGCGCATCCTCTCCGAACTGTTCTCGGAGCGGTTCGGGTGCGTGGTCGGTATCGAGGACCTCGGCCTGCGTTCCGCGCACCAGTCCCCGTCCGTGTCCGGCGTCGACCTGCCCTGGGCCGGTCCGCAGACCGTCTCCCTGATCAGCGAGTTCTCCCGCAGCGACCTGATGCTGGCGCGTCGTGGCTTCCTCGGCACCTCCCTGGCACTGGCCGCCGGGCCCGCCCTCATCGAGCCGATGCAGCGCTGGCTGGTGCCGGTCTCCCCGGGGCAGGCGTCCGCGGCCCAGCAGACGGCCCAGGAGCGGTCGCGGCGCTCCAACCGGCTGTCCAAGCCGGAACTGGACCTGCTGGAGTCGACGACCGAGATGTTCCGCAAGTGGGACGCCCAGTGCGGTGGCGGGCTGCGTCGCAAGGCGGTGGTCGGCCAGCTCCACGAGGTCACCGATCTGCTGCAGGAACCGCAGAGCGAAGAGGTATCCAAACGGCTGTTCAAGGTCGCCGCAGAACTGGCCGAGCTGGCCGGATGGATGAGCTACGACATCGGCCTGCAACCCACCGCGCAGAAGTACTTCGTGCTGGCGCTGCACGCCTCCAAAGAGGCCGGCGACCGCCCGCTGGGCTCGTACATCCTCTCCAGCATGAGCCGCCAGATGATCCACCTCGACCGGCCGGACGACGCGCTGGAGCTCATCCACCTCGCCCAGTACGGCAGCCGCGAATCGGCTACGCCCCGTACGCAGGCGATGTTGTATGCGATGGAGGCGCGGGCCTACGCGAGCATGGGCCAGCCGGGCAAGGTCAAGCGCGCCGTGCGGATGGCCGAGGACACCTTCGGCGACGTGGCGCCCGGCGAACCCGAGCCGGACTGGATCCGCTTCTTCTCGGAAGCCGAGCTGAACGCGGAGAACGCCCACTCCTACCGCGACCTCGCCTACGTGGCCGGACGCAGCCCGACGTACGCCTCCCTCGCCAACCCCGTCATGCAGCGGGCGGTGGAGCTCTTCGCACAGGACGCGGAGCACCAGCGTTCGTACGCACTGAACCTGATCGGGATGGCGACGGTGCACCTGCTCCAGAAGGAGCCGGAGCAGTGCGCCGTCCTCGCGCAGCAGGCCATACCGCTGGCGAAGAAGGTCCGCTCGGAGCGGGTCAACACCCGGCTGCGCAAGACCGTGGACACGGCCGCGCGGAACTTCGAAGGCGTGGCCGAGGTGATCCAGCTCAGCGACGAGCTGTCCCAGCAACTGCCGGAAACCGGCGCGGAGGCCGTCTGACCGCACTCCCACAGACCCCGGCCGCGGCCCGTCACCCCGTACAGCCCGACTCGGCTCCCCCACGCCAGGTCATACGGGTGACAGCCGCGGTCGGCCTGTGCGGGGGCCTTGCTCCCTGCGGCTGCTCCGCTGTGGTCGTGCAGGGCTTTCCGTGGCCTTGCAGGGCTTTCCGCGGCTGTGCTTTCTGCGGCCGCGCTCTGCGGCTTGCCATGGCTTTCCCCGGCTGCCGATGGCTTTCCGTACGTTCCTGGGGCGGTGCTCCTGAGCTGTCCCGGGACGGTGCTCCTGAGCTGTCGTGGGGCGCGGGCGGGGGAGGTGTGGCGCGGGCGTGGCGCGCCGGGCGGGCATGGTCGTTTCGGTGGGTTGCGGCAGGCGCCGGGCGTGGCGGGCCGATCTCGGAGTTCATGGGGGCGTAACACTGGCGAGGGCTTCGTCACCGCGGGGAAACACCGGCGGGTCATGGCCGAAACGGTGCTGCGACAGCCTCGTGGCGAAAGTCGGCCCACCCGGAACCACGCCCGCACGGGCCGCATCGACGACAGGAGACGCCGATGCCCCCAGGCATCATGACGCTCGCGGCAGACAAGGCCACCCTGAGTCCGGCCAACACCGGCTTCATGCTGATCTGCACCGCCCTGGTGATGCTCATGACCCCCGGACTCGCCTTCTTCTACGGCGGCATGGTCCGGGTCAAGAGCGTGCTCAACATGCTGATGATGAGCTTCATCAGCCTGGGGATCGTCACCGTCCTGTGGGTGCTGTACGGCTTCGGGCTCGCCTTCGGCCAGGACAGCGGCGGCTTCCTCGGATGGACCGGCGACTTCGCCGGGCTCAGCGGCATCGGCCTGACCGAGCTGTGGGGCACCACCTCCATCCCGGTCTACGTCTTCGCGGTCTTCCAGCTGATGTTCGCGGTGATCACACCCGCGCTGATCAGCGGCGCCCTCGCGGACCGCGTGAAGTTCACGGCCTGGGCGCTGTTCGTCGCCCTGTGGGCCACCGTCGTCTACTTCCCCGTCGCGCACTGGGTGTGGGCCGAGGGCGGCTGGCTCTTTGACCTGGGGGTCATCGACTTCGCCGGCGGCACGGCCGTACACATCAACGCGGGCGCCGCGGCCCTCGGCGTGATCTTGGTCGTCGGCAGGCGCATCGGCTTCAAGAAGGACCCGATGCGGCCGCACAGCCTGCCGCTGGTGATGCTCGGTGCCGGGCTGCTGTGGTTCGGCTGGTTCGGCTTCAACGCGGGCTCCTGGCTGAACAACGACGACGGGGTGGGCGCGGTCGCCTTCGTCAACACCCAGGTCGCCACGGCCGCCGCGATGCTCGGCTGGCTCGCGTACGAGAAGATCCGGCACGGCTCCTTCACCACCCTGGGAGCGGCCTCCGGTGCGGTGGCCGGGCTGGTCGCGATCACCCCGGCGTGCGGCGCGGTCAGCCCGCTGGGCGCCATCGCGGTGGGTGTGATCGCCGGTGTGCTGTGCGCGATGGCGGTGGGCCTGAAGTATCGGTTCGGCTACGACGACTCCCTCGATGTGGTCGGTGTCCACCTGGTCGGCGGCGTCACCGGGTCCCTGCTGGTCGGCCTGTTCGCGACCGGCGGTGTACAGAGCGACGCCAAGGGCCTCTTCTACGGCGGCGGTCTGGAGCAGTTGGGCAAGCAGGCCGTGGGTGTCGTCTGCGTGCTCCTGTACTCCCTGGTCGTCTCCTTCCTCCTTGCCAAGGCCATCGACCTGCTGATGGGCTTCCGGGTCTCCGAGGACGAGGAGGTCGCGGGCGTCGACCAGGCCGCGCACGCGGAGACGGCGTACGACTTCGGCGGCACGGGCGGAGGCGTCGTGGCGCGCACGGGCGCGGGCGGCGGGGGCGGCGCGGGTGCCGGGGGCACGGGTACGGGGGTGGCCTCGGCCGCCGTACGGAACCGCGGTGACGGCCCGTCCCGGGGAAAAGGACCGGGGAAGGGGCGGGGGAAGGGCCAGGACGAGAACGACGGCAAGGGCCAGGACGAGAACGACGGCAAGGGCCAGGACGAGGACGAAGGCAAGGGCCAGGGGAAGGGCCAGGGCAAAGACCAGGGCCAGGGCGGGGGCCAGGGCTCGACTCCGGCTTCCGGCAGTGACGAGAGGGTGGACGCGTGAAGCTCATCACGGCAGTGATCAAGCCGTACCGGCTCGACGAGGTGAAGGAGGCCCTGCAGTCGTTCGGCGTACACGGCCTGACCGTCACCGAGGCCAGCGGATACGGCAGGCAGCGCGGGCACACGGAGGTGTACCGCGGCGCGGAGTACACCGTCGACCTGGTGCCGAAGGTCCGTATCGAGGTGCTCGTGGACGACGCGGACGCCGCGGAGCTGATCGACATCGTGGTGAAGGCGGCCCGCACCGGCAAGATCGGCGACGGAAAGGTCTGGAGCCTCCCGGTCGAGGAGGCGGTCCGCGTCCGCACGGGCGAGCGGGGACTGGACGCGCTGTAGGGGCGTGGAGGGGCGCGAAGGGGCGTGCAGGGACGGGACGCTCCCGACTTCCGGCTCCCGGCTCCGCCCCCGGCAATGAGCGGCCTCACGGGTGGAGCCGGGGCGCCCTTCCGGTCGGCCCCATGGGCCGGTCGGGACGGTCCGGCGGCGCCCCGACCGCAGGCGGAGGAGTACGCGAGGGCGGGGGAGCACGCGAGGGCGAGGGCCTGAAGAGGGCTGGTACCTGGGGGCGGCGGGGGCTGTGGGGGCCGATGTGACCAAGGAGCGCCTGAGTTGACCGAGAGCCCGAAGAAGACAGCGGAGGACCGTGCTCCGGACCCGGTGGGGCGTACGGAGCGCACGGAGCGCACGGAGTCGGCGGGGCGAGGGCTGGGACCGGGTCTGAATCCGGCTCTGGGGCTGCGGCTGGGTGCGGGCTCGGGTACAGGAAGTCCGGCCGAGGGAGGCGTGGCCGAGGGAAGCCCGGCCGAGGGAGGCGTGGCGCGAGAGGCGGGCCAGGCCGGCGGCCGGGAGGCGGCGCCACCCGCGCCCTCCGCTGACGAAGGCGGCTTTCCCGCGGCCCGGCTGCGGCTCCTGCAGACCGCCGGGCAGGACGGCCCCGGACGCCGGACCGCCCTCGCCCGCCTCACCGACGAGTGGCTGGTGGACCTCTTCACCCACGCGACAGCCGAACCCGACGCCGCAGCCGGTGCCGGTGCTGGACCTGATGCCGGTGCCGGTGCCGGTGCCGGTGCTGGATCTGGAGCCGGTGTCGGCGTCGGAGCCGGTGCTGGTGTCGGCTCCGGCATCGCGCTGGTCGCCGTCGGCGGCTACGGCCGCGGCGAACTCTCCCCCCGTAGCGACCTCGACCTGCTCCTGCTCCACGACGGCAAAGCGGGCGCCCGCACGGTGGCCGCGCTCGCCGACGAACTCTGGTATCCGGTCTGGGACCTGGGCCTCGCCCTCGACCACTCGGTGCGGACCCCCGCCGAGGCGCGCAGAGCCGCCCGCGAGGACCTCAAGGTCCAGCTCGGTCTCCTGGACGCCCGCCACCTGGCCGGCGACCCGGAACTCACGGGGGCCCTGCGCGGCACCGCGCTGGCCGACTGGCGCGAACAGGCCCCCAAGCGCCTGCCCGAACTGCGCGATCTCTGCCGTGAACGCTCCGCGCGGCAGGGCGAATTGCAGTACCTGCTGGAGCCGGACCTGAAGGAGGCCAGGGGCGGGCTGCGGGACGCCACCGCACTGCGGGCGGTCGCCGCCTCCTGGCTGGCCGACGCACCGCGCGAGGGACTGGAGGCCGCCCGCACCCGCCTGCTGGACGTACGCGACGCGCTGCACCTGACGACCGGCCGCGCCACCGACCGCCTTTCCCTCCAGGAACAGGACCAGGTCGCCGAGGCGCTCGGCGTACTGGACGCGGACGTACTGCTGCGGCAGGTCTACGAATCCGCCCGCACCATCTCGTACGCGAGCGACGTCACCTGGCGCGAAGTCGGGCGGGTGCTGAGGTCCCGGTCCGTACGACCCGTACTGCGTGGCTTGCTGAGGGGCCGTACGGCCGGAGGCGGGCCGGGCCGGGGAGAGCGGTCCCCGCTCGCCGAGGGCGTGGTCGAGCTGGACGGCGAAGTCGTCCTGGCCCGGACGGCGCGCCCGGACCGCGACCCGGTGCTTCCCCTGCGCGCCGCGGCCGCCGCCGCGCAGGCCGGACTGCCCCTGTCCCCGCACGCCGTGCGCCGGCTGCGTACGGCCGCCACCACCCGGCCGCTGCCCGTGCCGTGGCCGGCCGAGGCCCGCGAACAGCTGGTCACACTGCTGGGCGCGGGCGCCCAGACCGTACCCGTATGGGAGGCGCTGGAGGCGGAGGGGATCGTCACCTGGCTGCTGCCCGACTGGGAGCGGGTGCGCTGCCGCCCGCAGCGCAACGCCGTGCACCGGTGGACCGTGGACCGGCACCTGATCGAGACGGCCGCCCGCGCCTCGGCGCTCACCCGCCGTGTGCACCGCCCGGACCTGCTGCTGGTCGCGGCCCTGCTGCACGACATCGGCAAGGGCTGGCCCGGTGACCACTCCGTCTCCGGCGAGACCATCGCCCGGGACATGGCGGCCCGGATCGGCTTCGATGCCCGGGACGTGACGGTGATCGCCACGCTCGTACGCCACCATCTGCTGCTCATCGAGACGGCCACCCGACGCGACCTGGGCGACCCGGCCACGGTCGACGCGGTGGCGGACACGGTGGGTGACACCGGGACGCTGGAGCTGCTGCACGCCCTCACCGAGGCCGACGCACTGGCGACCGGCCCCGCCGCCTGGAGCGCATGGCGCGGATCGCTCGTCGCCGACCTGGTGAAACGCGTCACGGCGCGGCTGGCGGGGGAGGCCGCACCACGGAAGCACTCGGCGGACGAGCCGACCGCCGAGCAGGAACGCATGGCCGCCGAGGCATGGCGTACCGGCGGCCCGGTGCTCGCCCTGCACGCCCGAGCCGAAGGCCAAGGCGAAACGGACCCAGCCTCCGGTCCGGGCGGTGCGGGAGCGGACACGGGCGCGCGTGCACGGGCGGATGCGGGTACGGGGACGGGACCGGCCCCCGAGCCCGAGACGGATACGGAGCCGGAGCCGGAGCCGGTGGGCGTCGAACTGCTGATGGCCGTACCGGAACAGCCCGGTGTGCTGCCCGCCGCGGCAGGCGTCCTCGCCATGCACCGCCTGACCGTTCGCGCCGCCGACCTGCGCAGCACCGACCCTGTCGGCGAGGGGTCGGTGCTGCTGCTGAGCTGGCGGGTGGCCGCCGAATACGGCTCGCTCCCGCAGACCGTACGGCTCCGGGCCGATCTCGTCCGGGCCCTGGACGGTTCGCTGGACGTGCCGGCCCGGCTGGCGGAGCGCGAGCAGGCGTACGCGCGTCGCTCGCGTGGGGTGCAGGCCCCGCCGCCCCGGGTGACGGTCGCCCCCGGGACGTCGCAGCTGGCGACCGTGATCGAGGTACGGGCCCAGGACGCCCAGGGCCTGCTGCACCGGATCGGCCGCGCGCTGGAGGCCGCACGGGTCACCGTACGCAGCGCCCACGTGAGCACGCTGGGAGCGAACGCGGTGGATGCGTTCTACGTCACGGACGAGAAGGGAGATCCACTGCCGGATCCGGTGGCCGCCGAGGTGGCGCGAGCGGTGGAGCGCGCCTTGAAGTAGCCACACCGGCCGGTCGACCCGCGCCGGACCCGAGGCCGGACCCGAGGCCGGGGGCGAGGCCGGGGGCGAGCCCGGGGCCGGGGCCGGGCCCGCAGCCAGGTTCGAGGCCAGGCCGGGGGCGGGCGCCAGGGCAGGCCGCTCGGCCGGAGAGGCCCGCAGAGAAGAGCCCACCCCACCGGAAAGAAACGCCCCCGGCGGAGTTGCCACCGACGCAACCGGTCTCGAAGACGGAACCGTCCTCGAAGACGGAACCCTTCTCGAAGACCGGATCGTCCTCGGAGGGCGAACCGTCCCTGAAGGCCGAACCGTCCCTGAAGGCCGAACCGTCCTCGAAGGCGGCACGGGCTGCCCGGTCCCCCCACCTCCGTGAGACGGTGGAGGCGGGGTACGCAGCGGGCGCCCGCGCCGGTTGCGCACCGTACCCGCAGCCGTGCGGAGCCCCGTCCAGGCGGCCCTTCCCGGCGGGCAGGGACACGTTGCTTGCCTGTGCGGATACCCTAGAAGCCGACTTGACCCTGCCCCCGACCCCGAGGATCGACGACCGCCGTGTTCGATACGCTTTCCGACCGCTTGGCGAGTACTTTCAAAAACCTCCGGGGCAAAGGCCGCTTGAGCGAGGCGGACATCGACGCCACGGCGCGCGAGATCCGTATCGCCCTGCTGGAGGCCGACGTCGCGCTGCCCGTCGTCCGGGCTTTCATCAAGCAGGTGAAGGAGCGGGCGACCGGCGTCGAGGTCTCCCAGGCGCTGAACCCCGCCCAGCAGGTCATCAAGATCGTCAACGAGGAGCTCGTCGGCATCCTCGGCGGCGAGACCCGTCGGCTGCGCTTCGCCAAGAACCCGCCGACCGTCATCATGCTGGCCGGTCTGCAGGGTGCCGGTAAGACGACCCTCGCCGGAAAGCTCGGCCACTGGCTCAAGCAGCAGGGCCACGCGCCGCTGCTGGTCGCCTGTGACCTGCAGCGCCCCAATGCCGTCAACCAGCTCTCGGTCGTCGCCGAGCGTGCCGACGTCGCCATCTTCGCGCCCGAGCCGGGCAACGGCGTCGGCGACCCGGTCAAGGTCGCTCAGGACTCGATCGAGTTCGCCCGCTCCAAGCAGCACGACGTGGTCATCGTCGACACCGCGGGCCGCCTCGGTATCGACCAGGAGCTGATGCAGCAGGCCGCGGACATCCGCGACGCGGTCAAGCCGGACGAGGTCCTCTTCGTCGTCGACGCGATGATCGGCCAGGACGCGGTCAACACCGCGGAGGCGTTCCGCGACGGCGTCGGCTTCGACGGCGTGGTGCTCTCCAAGCTGGACGGCGACGCCCGCGGTGGTGCCGCGCTCTCCATCGCGCACGTCACCGGCAAGCAGATCATGTTCGCCTCCAACGGCGAGAAGCTGGACGACTTCGACGCGTTCCACCCGGACCGCATGGCGTCCCGCATCCTGGGCATGGGCGACATGCTCACGCTGATCGAGAAGGCCGAGCAGACCTTCAGCCAGCAAGAGGCCGAGAAGATGGCCTCCAAGCTGGCGAGCAGCAAGGGCAAGGACTTCACGCTCGACGACTTCCTGGCCCAGATGGAGCAGGTCCGCAAGATGGGCTCCATCTCCAAGCTGCTCGGCATGCTGCCCGGCATGGGGCAGATGAAGGAGCAGATCAACAACCTGGACGAGCGCGAGGTCGACCGTACGGCGGCGATCATCAAGTCGATGACGCCGGCCGAGCGCCAGGAGCCGACGATCATCAACGGCTCGCGCCGGGCCCGTATCGCCAAGGGCTCCGGTGTCGACGTCAGCGCGGTCAAGAACCTGGTCGAGCGCTTCTTCGACGCCCGCAAGATGATGTCGAAGATGGCCCAGGGCGGCGGCATGCCGGGAATGCCTGGCATGCCGGGGATGCCGGGCATGGGTGGCGGTGGCGCCAAGAAGAAGAAGCAGCAGAAGCAGGCCAAGGGCAAGCGCAAGAGCGGCAACCCCATGAAGCGGAAGGCCGACGAGGAGGCCGCTGCCGCCCGCCGCGAGGCCGCCCAGTCCGGCAACCCGCTGGGCCTGCCGCAGGGTGACGAAGCGAAGAACTTCGAACTTCCCGACGAGTTCAAGAAGTTCATGGGCTAGCGCTTTCCCCGGCCCCTGGGCGGCTCGCGCCGCCCTCGGGGCCGCGATCGGCGCGTAGGCGTGTGATCGAGCCCCTGGCCGGAGCCCCGGCCGGGGGCTCGTTCGTGTGGCGCTCGTGCGAGTGGTGCTCGTGCGAGTGGTGCTCGTGCGAGTGGTGCTCGTGCGTGTGGTCATTTCGGCGCACCCGCCGATCCGGCCGCAGGTCGCAACAGCGGAGTACCGCCGCCGAGCGCGGTGGCATCCAGCCCGAGCGTGACCGCCGCTGTGGCCCCCACGTCAGCCAAGGTCCGGGCCGATGGCAGGCGATCCGGGCGGGTGCCCTCAGGGCGGTGGATCAGCACCGGAACGTACTCACGCGTGTGACAGGCGTGGCCGATCACCGGGTCGTTGCCGTGGTCGCCGGTGACGATCAGACGGTCGCCGGGGGACGAGAGCAGCGGCAGCAGCGAACCCACCCCCGCGTCGGCTCGCCGGAGCACGGAGGCGTAACGCGAGGCGTCCTGCTGGTGACCCGCCAGATCGGTCTCCTGGACGTTGCTGACGATCAGGGCCGTCTTCGGGGCCCCGCGGAGGGCGTCGAGGGTGAGCGCGAAGACCTCGGTGGTGCCGACGGCCGGACAGCACACCGCCGCGTCGCAGGCCAGGACATCCGCGGCCTTGCCCACGAGGGTGACGGGGACGCCCGCTTCCGCCGCCACCTCCGGCAGCCGGCGGGCGTGGTCCAGTGGCGCACCGAGATGCCGCACCGCCAGCCCGCCGTTCCGGTAGAAGCCGCTCGCCGGGGTGTCCAGACCGACCGTACCGAGGGCACCCCGCCGTACGAAGGTGTGCAGCGGAGCGTCCGCATGGCCGCCCACGGCGATCACCCGGGCGACGGGCGCCACCGAACGCACCACCCGGGCGACGCGGAGAACGCTCGTGAACGAGACGTCTTCCAGTCGTCCGGAGACGTTCCAGTTGACGCCCGGATCCGCCTCCAGGTTGTCGTGGACGAGGATCCGCCCATCCACCACCAGCAGGGGCCGCCCGCCGAGGAGGCCCGTGCGGTGCCCGTCTGCCCGGAGGGCCGCGGCGACTTCGTCGAGGTGCCCGGCGAGCCGGGCCACCGCCACCCGGCTGAAATCGGCCCCCATCATGGTCTGGTGCCCGGCGTACGTATCGGCGCCCGGGTAGCCGAGCGCCGCCCGGCCCGCGGCCACCGGGAGGGACGGCGCCCGTGCGAGATCCGGATGCGGGTGGACGAGGCCGAGGCCGAGAGCTTCCAAGGAGGGCAGCGGGAGGCGGCGGCCGGTCGCCGCACGGTGACTGTCGAGGAGATGGCCCAGAGTGTCGGCGGCAGCGTCACCGGGGCGCGGCACATCCGCGTCGGGCATCGCACCGATGCCGAAGCCGTCGATGACGAGGATGACGGTCCTGCTCATGGCCCACCCGTGCCTTCCCCGTCCGTGCCTTCCCCGCCCGCATCCTCCGGGAGCGGACGGCCCAGTGCGTCATGGCGACCGATCAGCCGCGGGGATCCGGTGGCGAGACCGGCGACGACGGCGACGGTGCTGCGGGTCACGAACATCTGGGTACGGAACGCGAGGACCGCGGTGTCGCCGGGCCGGGCGTCACCAGGAGCCAGCAAACGGTAGTAATCGATGCTCTCGGCAGGAGCCTGCTGGACGGCGAGCCGGGCGCCGGTACGGGGAATGAGCGCCGACTCGACACCTGACCTGGGGTAGAAGCCGCCGCCGTGCAGCGCGAGCCGCCCGTCGGCGAGGACATGCGCGACCTCGGTGACGTAGACGTAGGCGGGCTGCTCCGGCTGCTCCCGGTCGACGGCGTGGAGGGGAGTGGTGCCGGTGAGGGCATGACCGGGCTCGCCATGCGTGGCGCCCAGCTCGGCGAGCAGCGGCAAAGTGGCCGCGCAGGTCACGCCCGGGGCGCTCAGCTTCAGGTCCGCGTGCCCGCGCGCGGCGAGCACCCCACGGGCCTCGCGGGCGAGCGCGAAAGTGGCGGTCGGACGCGGCTGCCCGGACCCAGGAACACACTGGACGCAGGGGAACGCGGTGACCCCGGCCACGCGGATGCCGGACAACTGCTCCGCCTCGGCCGCGAACCCTGCCAGCTCACCGAGCGGTACGCCGCCCTCCTGCCCCGGGTGCACCGAGCCGGGTGCACCTTCGATCCGTACCAGAACGTCCTGCACACAACCCAGTTGGCGTGCGGCATCCGAGACGGCGCGGGCATTGGCCGGATCGAAGACGGTCACCGCCTCGGGGCGCCGGGCGAGGACCTCCGGAAGCGCGCGGTGCGGCACCTGCACCAGGTGGCCCACATTCCCGGCTCGCGCACCTGCCGCGTGCAGAGCGCGGGCCTCGGGTGCGTCGATGGCGGCGAAGCGCGGCAGGTGCCGGGCCACGGCCCGGATCACTTCGGGGTTGCGGCCGACCTGCTTGACCACGGGCCACAGGCCGAGGCCCCACCGTCTGGCCTCACCGGCCAGCAGTGCGGCATTGGCCTCGACGGCATCCAGGTCCAGGACGTACGTGTCCGGCTGCACCGCGCCGCTGTGGTGCAGCTCTGCGGCGTGGTCGACCAGCTGCGGGTTACGCGTGAGGACGGTGTCGAGGAACATGGCGGTCAGCTCCCTTCCCGGAGGCCGGGCAGGCCGTGTGTGGTGTGGCCGGCACACGGGGTGGTGGAGCAGGATTCGGGTGCGGCCGGTGTGGACTCGGGCGCGGATACGGGAAGCGGTGCGGTGGATGCGGGGAGCGGCGCGGCGGATGGGGGGAGCGGCGCGGGCTCGGACGGGTCGGGTGGTGCAGTACGTTCGGGACCACGTACGGGTGAGGCCCCGGTCCCCGCAGAGGTGGCCGGGGCAGCGCCCAGGTCGCGCAGCGCCCGGCGGAGGATGTCGATCACCAGGTCCGCGCCTGCCCGCATCGGATTGACCCGCACCGTCCATTCGGCGAGCTCGGGTGCGTCCTCCAGGGCGGAAGCGGACATCCGGTAGACGAGCGGAGCGATCTCGTACCGGGAGTTGGAACCGACGGGGTACGACGCGGCGCCGTACCGGGCCGCGGCGGCCGGCAACGCGCGGGCCACGGGACGGTCCAGCCGCACCAGCACACAACGGTCCTGGACGTTGGCGATCCGCACCTCGGCGACACCGGGCACTTCCCCTGCCGCCAGCCGCTCGGCGATCTCGGCACCCGTCCTGGACTGCACCGCCCACATCACCGGAACGTGGCTGAGCGCCCGCAGCGCATCCAGTGCCTGGTGCCCCTGTACCTGGCCGCCTCCGGAATAGTTGTCGTCGTGCACGCGCCCGACCAGCTCCCGCGAGCCGACGACCGCGCCCACCCCCTCCGGACCGTGCAGCTTGAACAGCGAGAAACACGAAGCGTCCGCGCCCATCTGCACGCCGCACGCCGGGACACGCAGGACCGCGTAGTTGTCGTCCACGATCGTGCGCACGCCGGCGGCCCGGCAAGCGGCGAGCACCTCGCCCGGATCGTGGGAGTCCGCCGCCCGCTGCCGGGTGTGCTGCACGAACGCCCATCGGAACCGGCCGGAAGACAGTGCCCGGTCCAGCTCGGCACGGTCGTCGAAGTCCGCTTCGACGGTCTCCACTCCCAGCCCGCGCAGGGTGACACCGGTGGTGCGGTAGACCGGCGCGCGGTGCACGAGCAGCGGATCGCCCGCACCGAGCACGGCGCCGAGTGCGGCCCGGATGGCGCCCGTCCCGGCACCCTGTACCAGCGCAGCGGCGGGGGCTCCGAAAAAGTCGGCGAGGACGGACTCGACCTGCGCGGTGGTACGTGGTCGGCCCAGCCCCGGCACCACCCCCGCGTCCGCCTCGAACAGCTGCTGGCCCTCGAAATGCCGGGCCACACACTCCACCAGCCGGAACTGGTCCTCCACCGCGTCCTCCACCGCGACCGTCGGCAACGGGAACGTCCTGGGCAACCGCACACTCATGTCAGCGCCTCCTTTCCCACTGAGCCATTCCCGGTTCCGGCTCCGGTCCCGGTCCCGGGCTCAGACTCGGGCTCGGCTTGGGCCGGCCCCTGGGCGCCGGGGCCGGAGTTGCGACTCGCAGCCGGGCAGGCACGGGCGGGCTGTCCGGCTGTCGCGTGCCCGGGGGCGCCGTCCCCGCCTGTGAGAAAACGCAGCGGATTGCGGCGGGTCAGCAGATCGACCAACTGCTCATCGGCTCCGGCGGCCCGCACGCGCGGCAGGAACGACCGGAACAGGTGCCCGTATCCCTGGCCGCCCGCACCGACCAGATAGCTGTGCCGGGAGATGTCGCAGCTGAGCAGTACGCGATCGGCGTACCCGGCCTCCAGCAACGCGAGCAGTAACCGCAACCGGTCTGTGTCGCTCCGGTAGCTCTCCTTGCCGATGGTGTCGAAGGCGACGTACGCGCCCGCCGCCGCCAGCTCCCGGTGGACCACGGGATCGTCGAGCAGGTCCTGATGCCCGATGGAGATCCGGTGTGGCGCCAGCCCGGCCGAGGTCAGCAACTCCAACTGGGCGGGGCCACCGAGCCCCAGCTGTGCATGAGTGGCCAGCGACAGCCCGGTCGCGACAGCAGCACGGGCAGCCGCGGTGAGCGTGCGGACCTCCGGCTCGCTTGGCGCGTGGCCATGGCTGCCGGCTTCCCCGATGACACCAGGGCGCATGCCGCCGGTGCCTGCCCCACCCGTGATCTCCTCGACCAGGGAATCCGCCAGGTCCTCTACGCTCGCCCCGTCCACCCCGGCCGGGTGGAACGCCTCGTGATACCAACCGGTGCCCGCGATCACCGCGACCCCCGATGCCCGGGAGATGCGGGCCAGCGCCGCGAGGTCCCGCCCCATCCCGCGACAGGTCAGTTCGACGACGAGCGACATCCCGAACTGCTCCCGGGCGTCGACAAGTTCACCGGCAATGGCCGTGGCATGCCGGGACCCCAGGAAGGCTGTGCGGTCGGTGTCCCGGCTGAGGTCGAGGGCCAGGTGTTCGTGGGCGAGTACGGGGCCTCGCACGGCACTCGCGGGCAGCGGCCCGGTGACGGTCTGCAGAAGAGAGTTCATGACGTGCTTCCTTCCTGGCGTCCCCGCTCGCCTGCTCAGCCTTTGACCGGGGTGAAGAGGTGCAGCCAGTGGAGAAGATTCAGGGCGATGCCGGTGACGACGACCGCCGCGGGAGCGGCGGCCATCCGGACCACCACCCGGCCCACTGCCTCGTTGAACAGGTAGAGGCCGCCGGCTATCAGGATCCCCAGCCCACCGCCCATGGCCTCGGCCGCCATCAAGGAGCCGAAGAGAATGGCCAGTTGCAGGGTGTCGCCGATGGCGCCGCGAAGGTGCTCCGAGGAGTCACGCACCGAAGGAAGCCCGCCCAGCAGCTTCCCGATCCAGCTCAGCGCCAGCACCTCGGCGGCGAAGACCAGTGCCCCGCAGACCACCGCCAGCCACGGGCTGGGCAGCAGATACCCGATCGGGTAGACAAGCGTGAACCCGACGATGCCGTACGACCCGGAGGCCAGTGCGGTGGTGGCGATCAGCGGGATGAACCCGAGGGCCCGGTAGAAGTCGACCTGCGCCGCTTCCGCGTACTGCCCCTTGGCGATCAGGAAGCTGGTGGCCTCCCCGCCGCCGAACACATGCAGCTGGGCCAGCAGACAGACACCGGCGCCCAGCACCATGAACAACGGCAGGTGCCGGCGCAGCCGGGCCGCACTGGCGCCGAACAGTGACGCCAGTGGATCCACGTCCTCCGGATCCACGTCCTCAGACGCCCCACCGGTGGTCGGGGCTCCTGGGGCTTTTCCGCGCGCGGATGGCACAACGCCCGCAGCAACGCGCTCCGCCCGGCGCTGCCGTACGTCCCTGGCCACCGCGTACCCGATGAGGAGCAGCACACCGACCGCCATGGCCGGCGCCCCCGCGAACACATCGGGCCACATCTTCATCGTCAGCACCACGAGCGCCAGCTCCACCACACCGGCCAGAGCACCGCGCAGCCGCCCGAACTGCTTGGTGATCGCCAGCACCGGAAACAGCGTGAAGAGGAAGAGGATCGGCGTCGCCATCTGCTGCAGGGCCGTCAGGAAGTCGACCGGCAGATCGTGCGCGAGGTCGTTGGCCCCGTTCAGACCGAACACGACGACCGCGCCCCACGCGCCACCGAACAGCGGCGCGAGCCACTTCTTCGGCGCGAGAATGCCCAGGACGTCGGTGGGCAGGAACACCAGCCAGGGATTGAGCACCCCGGAGGAGAGCGCCATCGGCGCTCCCAGCCCGAAGATGAACCCGGCGGAGAGCCCGAAGGACACCGCTGTGGTGGCGCTCCGGGTCGTACGGCCCTGGATGAAGTCGAGCATGAAGGGCCGCACACCGTCGTTGAAGACGGCCAGCGCCAGGTGTGAGAGGAAAGCGGTCAGCGCGCACAGGGCCACGACGGTCAGTTGCTGCGCGAGCGAGAAGTCGAGACCGGTGCTCGCGGCGAGAACGGTGCTGCTCACGGGGTCACTCCTTTGTGCCCTGGCACGTCATCGGGTCGCATGGCCCACGGGGGCCGGGCGCGCTGGGCCCGTGGGCGGGCCCCGGCACGGTCAGGTACGGGCGGCGATGGCTTCCGCCAGCGCGGGTGTGATCGCGTCGATCTGGTCCACGGCGAAGCCGAACACCTTCTTGCCCTGGTCCAGCAGGGCGTCGATCTCGTCCTCCGAAGGGACCGAACGGCCGAAGGTGTGGCATACGGCGGAGCCCATGAGCCCGACCAGGACGCCCAGCGACGCCCCGGCCCCGGTCTGGCAGGTGCCCAGGAAGTAGTCGGCCCGGCCGGCCCGCAGCCGCGCGGCCGCGTCCATGTCGTTGCTGACCACGACCTCGACGCCGTCCAGCGCCAGCCGCTCCACGGCACCCGCGACCTCGGTCTTGCCGACGCCGCCGGTGAGAATGGTCGTCATGGTGTGTCCCTTCGCAGGAGGGCGAAATGCATCGCCAGGAAGTTGATCTCGGACTCGGGGAGCGGAGAGCCGAGGGCGCGCTGCACCCGTATGGAGACGGCGCGGGCCCGCCGGACGGCCTGGGGGTGGTCCGCCAGTTCCGCGGCCGCTGTGTTGTCGGTGCGGAAATCTTCCACCGGCTCGCCGTTCTGCAGCCGGGTCAGTGCCATCAGCAGGTGGCTGGTGAGCATCCCGGCGGATTCCTCGGTGACCGCGCATCCTTCGGCGGCCAGCGCGTCCAGTTCGGCCCGTACGAACTCGGCGATCCCGGGCCGCACCTGACCGCTCTCCACGAAGATCCGGATGCGCTGTGCGAGCAGGGCTTCCATGGTCGTCCCCTGGTGATCGATGGACAGAACGCGATGTCTTGCGCA
This sequence comes from Streptomyces sp. CB02923, assembly GCF_001905005.1. Taxonomy (GTDB): domain Bacteria; phylum Actinomycetota; class Actinomycetes; order Streptomycetales; family Streptomycetaceae; genus Streptomyces. Next base: position 79,611 of record NZ_LWKZ01000006.1, read on the forward strand.
TGGGCATGAAGCTCCGTGGGAGTGCCTGAGGGCAGACCTCCCGATGACAGCGCGGACCGAAGCCCGCCCTCCGGCCGAAGCCCGTCCTCTGGACCGCTGCCCGTCCCTCTGGACCGATGCCCGCCCTCCGGGGCGACGCCCGTCCTTCCTTCCTGACTCAGGTGGTCGGCACGACCGCTTCAGTAGGCAGGGGTGCGCTCCCCCCGCAGGACCTCGGCCTGCAGGCTGGTGACGGTTTCCAGGTCGAGCGATCCGCTCACCGCTGCCAGTGCTTCGCTGCCCTCACTGCGGGCTATCAGCGCCGCGCTGGAATTGCGCAGCGACAGATCGCCGGGGATCTCGTCACCGAGCGGGAGCACCTCCACCTCGTCGCCCAGCTTTCCCTGCACCTCGTCCAGGCTCCAGACGGTGGCGTCGACCCGGTCGTGCGCGAACAGGTCGTGGAGCCGTATGAACGAGCTCTCCAGCCATGTCACGTCCTCTCGGCCGCCGAACGCCCGCTCGGCCAGCGACCGTTGGTCCTCCGACGCGGGATCCACGGCGACCCGCAGTCCCTCGGTGTCGAGCTGGACGCCGTGCCGCAGCAGCAGTCCGTGAGCTCCGACGTAGGTGGCCGGTCCCAGATCCGCTATCAGATCGATCGGTTGCCGCTCCATCAACTGGTCGGCGGCGAAGCGGGACAGCACTGCCAGATCGACCTTTCCGTCCAGCAGAGCGGACACCCGCGCGGCGGCGCCGCGCATGAAGGTGATCGCGAACGGCGCACCGGCCTCCTCGAAGGCGGACCGCAATCCGGTGGCCAGACCTTCGTAGCGACGTGAGTAGGGCAACGGCATCGCGGCGAGCACGGTGCCCAGCCCGGAGAGGCGCCACAGTATGGCGCGGTCCGCGCGCACGAGGAAGGTGCCGAGGTGACCGCGGGCCACAGTCTCTATCGCGCCCGATTCCTCCAGCAGTTGGAGCGCGGCCTGCACCGTCCCGTTGCCGACGCCGAGCTCCGCGGCGAGGTCGCGCACCCGCGGCAGGCGGGCTGCGTCGCCTTCGGTGGGCCGGTTGATCAGGAGGGCGGAGAGCCGCCGGGCCGCGTGTCCGTTGCGGGTCAGGAACCGTTCGTCGATGCTGTTCATGGAAATGACAGTAAACAGAATTCTGGATATTGGGTATACCTCGAACGGGTGAATGCCCGAAGTCTCAGCGTTGACGCGCGCAGTCCCGCGCACGGTCTCGCTGAAGCAAAGGGGCGGAAGGGGAACGAGAAGCGGACGGCGACCGGGCCCAGGCGCCGCCCAAACGGTCCGGCGCAAGCGCCACAGCGACAAGGCCCGGCGAAAGCCGGGTGAAAGCCGAACGGGGAAACGCCCGGCTGCCGGCGGTCAGGAAAGTGAACAGGCCGAAGGGGTGAGGGGGCGAATCAGCGGGAGCGGAGGCGGCCGGGAGAGCGGAGAGTCGGCAGAAATCATGTGCGGGCGACGAGATAGCGGAACACGTTCGCCATCCAGACCGTGCCGTCCGGGCGCTGATGCGGATGCAGCGCCTCGCTCAGTTCCTTCTCCACCTGCGCCTGGTCGGTGACCTCCAGCGCCGCGTCGAACAGTCCCGTGGACAGCAGCCCGCGCACCGCGCTCGACAGGTCCCCGTAACCGAACGGGCAGGCCACCCGCCCCGACCCGTCGGGCCGCAGCCCCGCACGGTCGGCCAGCTCTTCGAGGTCGTCCCGGCCGCTGGGCCGCCAGCCGCCCGCCGTGCGCAACGGGTCCGCCAGCCGCTGGGCCACCCGCAGCACACTCGCCGTGGCACACCGCTCCACGGGCCCCCAGCCGCCCAGAACCACGGGGCTTCCGCGCTCCGCGAGACCGGCGGCGGTCACCAGCGCAGCCGTCAACCCCTCGATACTGCGGACGCAACCCACCGGGTGAAAGGCCGTCACCAGGTTGAAGGCGGAGCCGCCGGGACCGGCCGCCTGCTCGGGACCGCCGCACGCCAGCACCGTGGCACGCGCCGCGCCGTCGTGGGCCTCACCGGAGGCCTCGGGAGTCAGCCGTTCCCGTGCCAGATCCAGTCGTTCTTCGTCCGTGTCCACCCCGCAGACCTGTGCGCCGCGGGCCGCGGCGATCAGCAGCGCGAGCCCGGAACCGCAGCCCAGCCCCAGCAGCCTGGTGTGCGGCCCGACGTCCACCCGGTCGTACACGGCCTCGTACAGCGGCACCAGCATCCGTTCCTGGATCTCGGCCCAGTCGCGGGCGCGTCCACAGGATCCGGCCGGTGCGCCGGGGTCGTGAGAACCGGGAGAACCGGACTGCCGGAGGTGATGCCGTACGAGCGTGGGTGTCATCGAAAGCGCCCCAATCCGCCGAGAACCCGAAGCTGTCAGTGGTCGATCTCCCCCGTGTCCCGCCCCTGTGTTCGCGTCGTGCGCCCCCGCATTCCAGACAACTCCCCATCCGGCTCGGAGTCCAGGGGTGCGCCGGGGTTGTCTCCCGCGCGCCCCTCGGTGCGCCGGGGTGCAATTTCGTTTGCCGACGCAGGGTGTCGCGCCCGTACCATGCGCGCCATGGCAAAGGCCCCCGTTCTCACTCCCCAGGCGGACGACTTTCCCCGCTGGTACCAGGACCTGATCAGCAAGGCCGAGCTGGCCGACAACGGGCCGGTGCGCGGCACCATGGTCATCCGACCGTACGGGTACGGCCTCTGGGAACGGATGCAACAGGAGCTGGACGCGCGCATCAAGGAAGCCGGGGCCCAGAACGCCTACTTCCCGCTCCTGATCCCGCAGTCGTACCTGACCAGGGAGGCCGAGCACGTCGAGGGCTTCGCGCCGGAACTGGCGGTGGTCACCCACGGCGGCGGCAAGGAACTGGAGGAGCCGGCCGTCATCAGGCCCACTTCCGAGACCATCGTCAACGAATACTTCTCCAAGTGGGTGCAGAGCTACCGCGACCTCCCCCTGCTCATCAACCAGTGGGCCAACGTCGTCCGTTGGGAGATGCGGCCGCGGGTGTTCCTCCGTACGACGGAGTTCCTCTGGCAAGAGGGCCACACCGCGCACGCCACCCATGAGGAGGCCCGCGACTACGCCGCCCGCATCCACCGCGACGTTTACGCCGACTTCATGGTCAACGTCCTCGCCATCGACGTGGTGGCCGGGCGCAAGACCCCGGCGGAACGGTTCGCCGGCGCGATCAACACCCTCACCCTCGAAGCGATGATGGGCGACGGCAAGGCCCTGCAGATGGGCACCAGCCACGAACTGGGCCAGAACTTCGCGCGAGCCTTCCACACGCAGTACCTCTCCAAGGAGGGCAGGCAGGAACTGGTCTGGCAGACCTCCTGGGGCAGCACCACCCGCATGGTCGGCGCGCTGGTCATGTCACACGGCGACGACCACGGCCTCCGCGTCCCGCCGCGCCTGGCCCCGGTCCAGGTCGTGGTCACGGCCGTCAAGGACGACGGCGCCGTACTGGCCGAGGTCCGGCGGATCGGCGACACGCTGAGGGAGGCGGGTGTGCGGGTCCAGGTCGACGACCGTACGGACATCCCCTTCGGGCGCCGCGCGGTGGACTGGGAACTGAAGGGCGTGCCGCTCCGCGTCGAGATCGGACCGCGTGACCTGGTGAACGGCACCGCGATGCTGGTGCGCCGCATCCCCGGCGGCAAGGAGCCCGTCCGGCTCGACTCGCTCGCTTCCCTCCTCCCCGTATGCCTGGAGGAGGACCAGGCGCTGCTTCTGAGGCAGTCCCGTGAGCGCCGGCAGTCGCGTACCTCGGACGTGACGACCGTCGAGGAGGCCGCCGAGGCGGCGGCCGCGGGGGGCTGGGCCCGCATCCCGTGGGCGGCGCTCGGCACGGAGGGCGAGGCCCGGCTCGCGGAGCAGGCGGTGACCGTACGGTGTCTGGTAGCCGGGGACGGGGCGGTGCCCGACGCGGACGACGCTCCCGATAGCATCGCGGTCGTCGCGCGCGCCTACTGAGTCCCACCGGGCTCCACCGGTGGCACGTCGCGGCCCACGGGCAACGGTTGCCCCGGCGCGTACACATCTCTTACGCGCCGGGGCGTACGCGCGGGTACGCCCCGGCTTGCCACCTGACGCGCGCCTTCTCCGCAGTTCTGCGCACACGCCGTCCTCGAAACCCATGACCAGAAACTGACCGGTACGTGCAAATTATTTGAGATGCCCCGTAATCGGAACACTGGATGGGCCCGGCTCGTTGTCACGACGTGAGCACGACACCGCCTGTTCTCGCCGCCGAACTGGCGCTCGCGTGGGCCGATATTCAACGGCACCACCCCGAGCTGCCGGATCTGGCCGCGCCCGAGTCCTTGATCGGAGAGTCCTCGTCCGCCTGTGGGGCCGAGCTCTCCTTCGAACGGCTGCTGCACGAAGCAGTCCACGGCATCGCCGCCGCCCGCGGCGTCCGCGACACCTCACGTGCCGGCCGTTACCACAACCGTCGATTCCTTGCGATCGCCGAGGAGCTGGGTCTCGACCACGTCGACGAGCCGCACCCGAGCAGCGGCTTCTCGCTGGTCACGCTCAACCCCGAGGCCAGAAGGCGCTACCGCCCCACCATCGAGCGGCTCGCCAGAGCCCTCAAGGCGCACTCCGTCGCGACCACGGCCGACAGTGCCCGCAGCTTCCGTGGTCCGGCCGCCCGGCACGGCTCGTCCGGTGGTGGTGTACGCGTCAAGGCTGTCTGTGATTGCGGCAGAAATGTCCGGGTCGTCCCGTCCGTGCTGGCCCAGGCCCCCATCGTCTGCGGTGGCTGCGGCAAGCCGTTCCGGATCCCCGAGGTGGCAGCGGTCGGCTGACCTGGAGTGGTGTGGCACAATGGCTAGCTGTACTCGACAGTCGCACAGGACCCCTCTCTCCTCCGGCTGACGCGTCCATCGGGCACCCGAGTACCGCAACCCCACGTGGCATCCCGTTGTGCCCAACCACGTCAAGACCAGGAGACACCACTCCCGTGGCAGTCAAGATCAAGCTGAAGCGTCTGGGCAAGATCCGCGCGCCTCACTACCGCATCATCATCGCCGACTCGCGTACCCGCCGTGACGGCCGGGCCATCGAGGAGATCGGCCTGTACCACCCGGTGCAGAACCCGTCGCGCATCGAGGTCGACTCCGAGCGTGTCCAGTACTGGCTGGGTGTCGGCGCGCAGCCGACCGAGCCCGTCATGGCCATCCTCAAGGTCACCGGCGACTGGCAGAAGTTCAAGGGCCTGCCCGCCCCGGCGCCGATGAAGGTCGCCGAGCCGAAGGCCGACAAGCGCGCCCTGTTCGAGGCCCTGGCCAAGGACGGCGACGAGCCGAAGGGTGAGGCGATCACCCCGAAGGCGAAGAAGGCGGACAAGAAGGCGGACGAGGCCGAGGCCGAGTCCACCTCTGAGTCGACCGAGTCCTGATCATGCTCGAGGAGGCCCTCGAGCACCTCGTAAAGGGCATCGTCGACAACCCCGACGACGTGCAGGTCGCCTCGCGTACCCTGCGCCGCGGGCGCGTTCTGGAGGTCCGAGTGCACCCCGACGACCTCGGAAAGGTGATCGGCCGCAATGGCCGCACCGCGCGTGCCCTGCGGACGGTCGTAGGCGCCATCGGCGGCCGTGGCATCCGGGTCGACCTCGTCGACGTGGACCAGGTCCGCTGAGCAGAACCGGGGCACCGGGGTACTCCCCGGACCAGGCAGTACCGGCACGGGCCGGGGAGGGCTACGGCTCACCCCGGCCCGTTGTCGTAGGCATCTGCGACGATGCCTGCATGACCGTAATCACCGATTGAAATTCACGAGGCGAGGACCGCCACCGCGGCGAGCGGCGGGCGGCCGGCCGCGAAGAGGGGCCACTGTGCAGCTGGTAGTCGCGCGGATCGGCCGCGCCCACGGCATCAAGGGCGAGGTCACCGTCGAGGTGCGTACCGACGAGCCGGAGCTGCGGCTCGCGCCCGGCGCCGTTCTCGCCACGGACCCGCCCGCCACCGGCCCGCTGACCATCGAGACCGGCCGGGTGCATAGCGGACGCCTGCTGCTGCGCTTCGAGGGCGTCCGGGACCGTACGGGCGCCGAAGCGCTGCGCAACACGCTGCTGATCGCGGAGATCGACCCCGAAGAGGTCCCCGAGGACCCCGAGGAGTACTACGACCACCAGCTCATCGACCTCGACGTGGTCACCACCGACGGCAAGGAGATCGGGCGCATCGCCGAGGTCTCGCACCTGCCCTACCAGGACCTGCTGATCGTCCGCCGCCCCGACGGCGACGAGGTCATGATCCCGTTCGTTTCCGAGATCGTGCCGGAAATCGACCTCGCGGAACAGAAGGCGGTCGTCGACCCCCCGCCCGGCCTGCTCGACGACAGCCAGGCAGAGGTGGCCTCGGCCCGTGACGCAGGCGAGGACGCGTAATGCGGCTCGACGTCGTCACGATCTTCCCCGAGTACCTGGAACCGCTGAACGTCTCCCTGGTGGGCAAGGCGCGCGCCCGCGGCCAGCTGGACGTCCGCATCCACGACCTGCGGGAATGGACCCACGACAAGCACAACACCGTCGACGACACGCCGTACGGCGGCGGCCCCGGCATGGTCATGAAGCCCGATCCGTGGGGCGAGGCACTGGACTCGGTCATCGACTCCCAGGAGGGCGACCCGGTCATCGTCGTCCCCACGCCGAGCGGCAGGCCCTTCACCCAGCAGCTCGCCGTCGAACTCTCCGAGAAGCCCTGGCTGGTCTTCACCCCGGCCCGCTACGAGGGCATCGACCGCCGCGTCATCGAGGAGTATGGCGACCGCGTGGACGTGCGTGAGGTCTCCATCGGCGACTACGTCCTGGCCGGCGGCGAGGCCCCCGTCCTCGTCATGGTCGAGGCCATCGCCCGGCTGCTGCCCGGCGTACTGGGCAACTCGGCCTCCCACCAGGACGACTCCTTCGCCCCCGGCACGATGGCCGACCTCCTGGAGGGCCCGGTCTACACGAAGCCCCCCGAGTGGCGCGGCCGCGGCATTCCCGAGGTGCTGCTCAGCGGCCACCACGGCAAGATCGCCCGCTGGCGCAGGGACGAGGCGTTCCGGCGCACCGACCGCCACCGCCCCGACCTCATCGAGCGCGCCGACCCGGCCGCCTTCGACAAGAAGGACCGCGAGACCCTCTCGATCCTCGGATGGGCCCAGGGAACGGACGGCCGATTTGGGCGTACGAGTGACGCCGTGGAAGAATAGGCCGCTGCTGTGTGCGTCCGGCGCGCGCCCCTGCCACAGGGGGAACGACGCCCGCCCGACGGAACGGCAACCTCATCGCAATTCTCCAGTTCCGTTGATGACCTGTGGCATCAGCGAAGAAAGCAGTAGGTCATGAACCTTCTCGACTCCGTCGACTCCGCGTCGCTGCGCAGCGACGTCCCGGCCTTCCGCCCGGGTGACACCGTCAACGTCCACGTGCGCGTCATCGAGGGCAACCGCTCCCGTGTGCAGCAGTTCAAGGGCGTAGTCATCCGCCGCCAGGGCGCGGGCGTCCGCGAGACCTTCACGGTCCGCAAGGTCAGCTTCTCCGTCGGCGTCGAGCGCACCTTCCCCGTGCACACCCCGATCGTCGAGAAGATCGAGCTGGTGACCCGCGGTGACGTGCGTCGCGCCAAGCTGTACTACCTCCGTGAGCTGCGCGGCAAGGCCGCGAAGATCAAGGAGAAGCGCGACAACTGAACAGACGTACGGCGTCCTGGACCGGCCGGATAGGCTCAGGGTCCGATGGACACCGACGCACAGTTTTCGGAGCGCGACCGCTCTCCAGCCCCTGAGCAGGGGCCGGAGCAGGGGTCGCGCTCCGCGTGTTTTTCCACTCGCTCCTCCTCCGCACGGGAGAGTGAGGGCGAGCAGCTCGACCCCGCGGAACGGGCGGAGCGGTGTGCACAACCCCCGGAACAGCCGGAGGGGCGTGCGGAGACGCGGGAGCAGCCGGAACAGCGCACACGCCCCCAGGAGAGGGCACCGCAGCAGCGAGCGTCCCGGCTCCGGCGGTTCGGATCCTGGCTGTGGGCGGGCGTGACCGCGCTGTGGCACCGGCCCGTCCTGCTGCTCGCGAGCTGTATGACCTTCGTCCTGCTGCTGAGCACCTTTGTCGCACAGCCCTTCCTGATCCCCAGCTCCTCCATGGAGAACACCCTGCGGGTCGGTGACCGGGTGCTGGTCAACAAGCTGGCGTACGGCTTCGGCGGCGAGCCGCGCAGGGGAGACGTGATCGTCTTCGACGGCACCGGTTCGTTCCTGCAGAGCGAACCCTCGGAGAACCCGGTGACGGGGCTGCTCAGAGGAGCGGGCGCGGCGCTGGGGCTGGCGGAGCCCGCGGCCACCGACTACATCAAGCGCGTGATCGGTGTCGGCGGGGACCGGGTGACCTGCTGCGACAAACGGGGGCGGATCAAGGTGAACGGCGAGCCGGTGGACGAGGGCTACCTGTTTCCGGGGGACGTGCCGTCCTCCGACGCGTTCGACATCGTGGTGCCGGAGGGGAAACTGTGGGTCATGGGAGATCACCGCGGCAGATCACGTGATTCACGGGACCACCTGGGCGAACCGGGAGGCGGCACCGTCCCGGTCGACAAGGTGATCGGCCGCGCCGACTGGATCGCCTGGCCGGTGGGCCACTGGACGGCCCTCCACCGCCCACGCGCCTTCGACGGCATACCAGGCGCAGCAGGCAGCCATGGGTAACCGGGGGCGCCCCAGGCACGGGGATCAGGGGGCCACGGGGCCGGGCGCGGGCGAGGCGGATGGGGAAGAGGCGTACGGCGCTGACCCGTACGAAGGGTATGGGAGCGCTCCGCACGGAAATACCCGATATGGGGACGCGTCCTCCGGAAGCGCGGGGTACGGGGCTCGATCACACGAGGGACACGGGGACGGTCCGTACGGCGCAAACCCCGATGACCCGTACAGTACAAGCCCCGGAGATGAGAGCGGCGCGCACGCCGGCACGCGGACGACCAGGCGCGCCACCGGAGGACGCGCCGATCGGCGTCGCCAGGCGCGCCGCATCAAACGCCGCAGGCGTCGCTCCTACCTCAAGGAAATACCGATCCTCATAGGCGTGGCTCTGGCCATCGCCCTGGTGCTCAAGACCTTCCTCGTCCAGGCCTTCGTGATCCCCTCCGGCTCCATGGAGCAGACCATCCGGATCGGTGACCGCGTCCTCGTCGACAAGCTCACCCCCTGGTTCGGTTCGGAACCCGCGCGCGGTGACGTGGTCGTCTTCAAGGACCCCGGAGGCTGGCTCAAGGGCGAGCAGGTCAAGGCCGCTGACGACCCGATCGTGGTCAAGCAGGTCAAGGAGTTCATGACCTTCATCGGGCTGCTGCCGTCGGCCGACGAGCAGGACCTGATCAAGCGAGTGGTGGGTGTCGGGGGCGACACCGTCAAGTGCTGCGACAAGAAGGGGCATGTCACGGTCAACGGCACGCCGCTGGATGAGCCGTACATACATCCGGACAATCCGCCCTCGCAGTTCAAATTCGAGGTCAAGGTTCCGGTCGGGCGGATCTTCGTGATGGGCGACCATCGCTCCAATTCGGCGGATTCGCGGTACCACCTGGACGAGCCGTACCGTGGGACGATCTCGGTGGACAGCGTGGTGGGCCGGGCCGTGGTCATCGCCTGGCCGGTGGGGCACTGGCGTCGTCTCGAGGAGCCGGACACCTACGCGACCGTGCGCGACGCGCCGGGTGCGAGGGCGACGTCGGGGCAAGGGCCGCATAGTGTGTCCCCCGACGGTTTGTCCGTACTCCCGACCCCTGCGGAACTCCCGCTCGTTATGGGAGTGGTGGGCCTGCACCGACTATCGGGCGGGCGGTGGCGTGGAGTAAGGAGTGGATGTGGGGGACTTGGCGGTCGGCGCGCGGTCCGGAACCGAAGAGCCCGAAGAGCCGGCGGGAAACGGTGAGTCCTCACAGCCCGCTGCCTCCGGAGAGCCGGGACGACCGGCGGACCCGGCGCGGGCGGCGGACCCGGGACAGCCGGCCGGCCCCGGGCGGCCGAGGGGCCCGGGGGCGTCGATGGACAAGGAACAGCCGGTGGACGAGGAGGAGAACGGCAGCGTGAAAAAGGGCAAGAAGCCGCGTGCCTTTTGGAAAGAGCTGCCGATCCTCATCGGGATCGCGCTGGTCCTCGCGCTGATCATCAAGACGTTCCTGGTGCAGGCGTTCTCCATCCCGTCCGACTCGATGCAGGACACCCTGCAGCGCGGGGACCGGGTGCTGGTGGACAAGCTCACCCCGTGGTTCGGCTCCGAACCGGAACGTGGCGAGGTCGTCGTCTTCCACGACCCGGGCGGCTGGCTGAACGAGGTGCCCACCCCCGAGCCCAACGCGATCCAGCAGGTTCTCAGCTTCATCGGTCTGATGCCGTCGGCCGAGGAGAAGGACCTGATCAAGCGGGTCATCGCGGTCGGCGGCGACACCGTGGAGTGCCAGGGAACCGGGCCGGTCAAGGTCAACGGCACGGCCCTGAAGGAGGACTCGTACCTCTTCCCCGGCAACACGCCGTGCGGCGACAAGCCGTTCGGGCCGATCAAGGTGCCCAAGGGCAGCATCTGGGTCATGGGCGACCACCGTCAGGACTCCCTCGACTCGCGCTACCACACGAACCTCAAGGGCAACGGCACGGTCGAGGTCAAGCAGGTCGTGGGCCGGGCCTTCACGATCGCGTGGCCGATCAACCGCTGGTCGTGGCTGTCGGTGCCGGACACGTTCGACCAGCCCGCGCTGAACAAGGCCATGGCGGCGACGCCGGCGGCGCTGGGCCTCGCGGGAGCGGTGCCGATCGTGCTGTGGCGGCGCCGCAAGCGGGCCGCGCGGGTGGTGCAGCCGGTGGAGCAGGCGTCCGACTGAGCAGGGCTTCGGCGGAGTGGGCCCTCGGTTGAACAGGGCTTCGGCTGAGCAGAGCTTCGGCTGAGCGGGTGACCGGCCGAGTCGGCGGCTGCATCGGGCCGTGCGCGAGCCGCACGGCCCTGCGGGGTCCGGAAGCCGACTGTCGGAAGTCGGCGGCGCGAGACGCGCACCTGGTGAGCAGCAGGTGTGTACGTCGTGTCCCGTTGCCCCGGCTCATGGTGCTGACTCGGCAACGTACCCCCGGGTAGGGTGCCGTCCCAGATCTTCGACGCGGGGCGGGAGCGCTGGGATGAGCAGCAGCAAGGAACGTACGAGCGACGGCCACGGCCGGACGACGGGCAGTGTGCTGTCCGGTCTGGTCGTGGCCGTCGGCTGTGTGCTGTTCCTGGGCGGCTTCGTATGGGGAGCGCTGACCTACCGCCCCTATACGGTGCCGACCGACTCGATGGCACCGACGATCGGGGTGGGGGACCGGGTACTCGCCGAGCGGGTGGACGGGGCCGAGGTGCGGCGCGGGGACGTCGTGGTGTTCCGGGACTCGGTGTGGGGCGACGTGCCGATGATCAAGCGGGTCGTCGGGGTGGGCGGCGACACGGTCGCCTGCTGCAGCAAGGACGGCCGGCTGACGATCAACGGCAAGCCTGTCGAAGAACCGTATCTGCACGCCACGGGCCCGGCCTCGCCGACCGGCTTCAGCTCGAAGGTGCCGGTGGGCCAGCTCTTCCTCCTCGGTGACCACCGCAACGACTCGCTGGACTCCCGGACGCACCTCAAGGACGCCGACCACGGCTCCGTGTCGCGCACCGCCGTGGACGCGCGGGTGGACGCCAGGGCGTGGCCGTTCGGCAGCATGGGGATGGTGGACCGGCCGGAGAACTTCACGGGGCTGCCCGGCGGCACGTCGGACCCCGGACCGGTACGCGTCATCGTCATCGCGATCGTCGTCGGAGCGGTGATGATTCTGGGCGGTGCGGCGTACGGGCCGCTGGCGCGACGTGGGAGGCGCAGGAGTGGCTGACGCGACGGGTGAGGCACGCGAGGCGGTCGACGGTCTGCCTGCGGAGGCACGCGAGGCGGTCGACGACCTGCCTGCGGAGGTACGGCAGGTTTCGAGGGTCGTGCTGCTCGACCCGGACGACCGGGTTCTGCTCCTGCACGGCTATGAACCAGGCGATCCGTCCCGTACGTGGTGGTTCACACCGGGTGGCGGCCTGGAAGGCGTGGAGACCCGTGAGGAGGCGGCTCGCAGGGAGCTGGCCGAGGAGACGGGGATCACCGACGTGAGGCTGGGGCCGCTGCTGTGGAAGCGGCGCTGCTCCTTCCCCTTCGACGGGCGGCGCTGGGATCAGGACGAGTGGTACTACCTGGCCCGGACGGACGGGACTGCAACCGAGATGTCGGGGCAGACAGATCTTGAGCGGCGCAGTGTATCGGGACTGAGGTGGTGGACTTCGGAAGATCTTTCCGCGTCGCATGAGACGGTGTATCCGACGAGATTCGCCGAGCTGCTGCGCAGGCTGCTCGACGAAGGGCCCCCTGACGCGCCGGTGCTGCTGGCTACCGAGAGCGTCTGACGCACAATAGGGGGACGCACGGCTGAAGGGGATCTGCCATGAGCGCCGAGGACCTCGAAAAGTACGAGACCGAGATGGAGCTGAAGCTCTACCGGGAGTACCGCGATGTCGTCGGGCTGTTCAAGTATGTGATCGAGACCGAGCGCCGCTTCTACCTCACGAATGACTACGAGATGCAGGTGCATTCCGTGCAGGGCGAGGTCTTTTTCGAGGTGTCGATGGCGGATGCGTGGGTCTGGGACATGTACCGGCCGGCTCGCTTCGTCAAGCAGGTGCGCGTGTTGACGTTCAAGGACGTGAACATCGAAGAGCTCAACAAGAGCGATCTGGACCTTCCGGGCAGCTGAGCCTGCGTGGGGGGCTGGCTGCCCCGGGCGTCTTTCACTGAGGCGAGTGACGAAGTTGTCCACAACCGCCCGGTTGTCCACCAAGATCCAATAGTTCGTGGCTGAAGCGTCACAGTCGGTGCCGGAGGTGGTGCCGAGTGAACGCGACGAACGAGGAAAAGCCTCGGGTGGAAGGGCTGCGGTCGGATCGGCCGGAAGGGCCGCGGGCGGCTGTGGGCGGAAGCGGCCCGGGAAGCCCGCAGAGCGGCACGTCACGGGGCCGGGGGAGCGCTGCGCGAACTCAGGAGGGCGCGCGAACGGGCCGGGGTGGCGCGCCACCGGCCCAGGGCACGCCACGGGGGCGGGAGAGCAAAGTAGGAGCTCTGGAGGGCGCGCCGTTCGGCCGGGAAGGGGCGCGAGTCCGAGAGGGCATTCCTCCAGAGGGGGAAGCGGGTGCACCTCCGGGAAGGGAAGGCGCGCAAGTCCTAGAGGGCGCTCCTCCTCTGAGAGAGGGAGTGGCGCCGTCCACGCCGCCGGTCGCGCTACGAAGCCAGAGAGACGCACCGCGAGTCCGGGGCGGCCGGGCGATCACAGGTTGTGGGGTCGGTCCACCCATCGCCCCAGGCGGTTCCCGCAGGTCCCGCCGCCCTCGACATCCCGCCGCGCAAGCCGGCGCATCCGGCAGCCCGCACGCCACGCGTGCACGCCGGGCGCTCGGACAATACGGGGAAGACCTGGCGGCACGACATCTGATCGCTGTCGGTATGCGCATCCTGGACCGCAACTGGCGATGCCAGGACGGTGAAGTCGACATCGTGGCCGCCGACGGTGACGCCCTGGTGCTCTGCGAGGTCAAAGCCCGCCGTGCGGGCGCCTACGAACACCCGATGGCAGCTGTACGGCCCGAGAAAGCCGCCCGCCTTCGCCGTCTGGCGGAACGCTGGCTGGAGCAGCACGGCGGCCCGCCGGCCGGCGGGGTGCGCATCGACGTGATCGGAGTGCTGCTGCCCTCACGCGGGGCACCGCTTCTGGAGCATGTGCGGGGGGTGACCTGATGGGATTCGCCCGTACGTGCTCGGTCGCGCTGGTCGGCGTCGAGGGCGTGGTCGTCGAGGTCCAGGCTGACCTGGAACCGGGAGTGGCGGCCTTCGCTCTGGTCGGACTGCCCGACAAGAGCCTGATCGAATCGCGGGACAGAGTGCGCGCCGCCGTCGTGAACAGCGGAGGTGAATGGCCGCAGAAGAAACTCACCGTCGGCCTCAGCCCGGCTTCCGTGCCGAAGGGCGGCAGCGGGTTCGACCTCGCCGTGGCCTGTGCCGTACTCGGCGCGGCGGAACGGATCGATCCACGCGAGCTGTCCGACCTCGTCATGATCGGCGAGCTGGGGCTGGACGGCCGTGTCCGGCCGGTGCGCGGAGTCCTCCCAGCCGTCCTGGCCGCGGCCGACGCGGGATACCGCCAGGTCGTCGTACCGGAGAAGACCGTGGCCGAGGCGTCGCTCGTCCCGGGCGTCTCAGTGCTCGGCGTACGCAGTCTCCGGCAGCTGATCGCGGTGCTCACCGACGAACCGGTTCCGGAAGAGGAAGACGGGGCCGTGACCGCCGAGGGGCGTCCGGATTCGCTGCTGGCAGGGCTGGCTGTTCCTGGGAGTGGGCTCGGCGCGGAGCGTATGCACGGCGACCGCCTGCCCGACCTCTCGGACGTCGCCGGACAGCACAGCGCGCGCAGAGCCTTGGAGGTGGCGGCAGCCGGCCGCCATCACGTCTTCTTCTTGGGCCCTCCGGGAGCCGGTAAAACCCTGCTGGCCGAACGCCTGCCCGGACTGTTGCCTCGTCTCTCGCCGAAGGAATCCCTGGAGGTCACGGCCGTGCATTCGGTGGCCGGAGCCCTGCCACCTGGCCAGCCGCTGGTGGACCGCCCGCCGTACTGCGCGCCCCACCACAGCGCGACGATGGCCTCGCTCGTGGGTGGCGGCAGCGGCCTGCCCCGGCCGGGAGCCGTATCGCTGGCGCACCATGGCGTTCTATTCATCGACGAAGCAGCCGAATGCAACGCTCGCGTCCTGGACGCCTTACGGCAGCCGCTGGAATCGGGGTACGTCGTGGTCGCGCGGGCCGCCGGGATGATGCGTATGCCGGCGAAGTTCCTGCTCGCCTTGGCTGCCAACCCCTGCCCCTGCGGGCGCCACGGCACGCTCGGAGGCGGCTGCGAATGCCGCCCGTCCACCATCCGACGCTACCGTGCCCGGCTGTCGGGTCCGCTGATGGACCGGATCGACCTGCGGGTGGCGGTGGAGCCCGTCGCGCGGTCCGAATTGCTCTCGCTCGCCCAGGGCGCCGAGTCCAGCGCCGAAGTGGCCGAACGAGTACGGACCGCCCGTGACCGCGCCGCTGCCCGCTTCGCCGGTACCCCTTGGACCACCAACAGCGAGGTACCCGGCCACGAGCTGCGCACGCGCTGGCAGGTAGCACCAGGGGCGATGGCGCAAGCAGAACGCGACCTGGAAACCGGACTCCTGACAGCTCGCGGCATGGACCGCGTACTCCGGGTCGCCTGGACCTCCGCCGACCTCGCGGGCCACGACCGCCCAACGGCCGAGGACATCAACTGGGCCCTGGAACTGCGCACGGGTATCCGACGGGGGGTGCCTTTGGCGACGACGGCGAGGTGAGGGGGTGAGTGGGTGCCTGCCTGGGGCGGTTGGGGGAGCGCGCGCTGGTTTGGGTGGGGGCGGGTGGTGGTGCGGGGCAGGCCACGGACCGTCGGGGCGTGCGGGGGCGGCAGGCCGGGGCTTGGTCGGGCAGCGGGCAGCGGGCAGCGGGCAGTGGGCAGTGGGCAGCGGGTCGACGGGCTGAGGCTGCGGCGAGGCGTGCCGTGGGCTGCTGCGGTGCCGGTCCTGGGTCCTGGGTCTTGGGTCCTGGGTCCGGGCCTCGGGGCCCGGCTCTGGGCGTGGAGTGGAGGAGGAGCGGGGTGGGTGGGCGGGGGGGGGAGAGAGGCACGGAACGGCTCGGTGCGTTGCGAAGCGCGGACTGGGCGACGGGCCATACCCGGAGTCGGGCGGGGCCACGGCCCCGGCTGGGCCATGTCCACCTGCCGGACCACGCCCCAGTCCGGGCCGGACTGCGCCCTGATCGGACCGCGCCCGAGCCGGACCGCGCTCCGAGCCCGGTCGGAGCACGCCCGAACCTGATCGAACCACGAGCGAGTGGGAGAGCCCGTGAGCCGAGCCCCGGGGCGAAATGGCTGAGAGCAAGACGACGAGGCGGTGGGGAGTTGGCGACGGTCGGTGGTGTGGCGGGGCGAGCGTGTGGCGACCTGGCTTACCACTTTCGGCTACACAGTGCTGCCTGATCGCCAGGTAAACGCAAACGGAAAGGGGAGGGGCATGCGGGGGATTGCGGGCTGTTCGGCGACAAGTGACAGGGGGCTGGCCCATGAGTGAGGTGGGAGACGAAGAGAGGAAGGCGCGCGCGACGCTGACGCGCATCGCCGAGCCAGGTGACGAGGCGGTAGGGCGCTGGCTGCGGCAGATGACGCCCGTACACGTCGTACAGTCCCTGGTCGGTGAGCGGGACAAGCTGCCAGGAGTGTCGCAAACGAAGTTCGAGAGCCTCCGCCTGCGGGCGACACGGGTGGGCCTCCACGGGGCCGATGAGGACCTCGCCGCTGTCGCCACACTCGGCGGCCGGTTCATCTGTCCCGGAGATGACGAGTGGCCGCAGCAATTGAACGATCTGGGGGACGGTAGGCCGATCGGTTTGTGGGTGCGCGGCAGGGCGAACCTGCGAATGTGGGCCTTGCGGTCAGTTGCGGTCGTTGGTGCTCGGGCCTGCACGGAGTACGGTGCCCATTTGGCGGCCACCCTCGGCGCGGGCCTGGCCGACCGCGGCTGGACGGTGGTGTCCGGAGCCGCCTACGGGGTGGACGGCGCGGCCCACCGAGGCGCCCTGGCAGCAGAGGGGACCACGATCGCGGTACTGGCCTCCGGAGTCGATTACGCCTATCCGCGAGGACATACCGAGTTGATTCTTCGGGTGGCGGAACAGGGCTTGGTGGTCGCGGAGTTGTCGCCTGGCGATCACCCGACTCGCAGTCGATTCATTCTGCGGAACAGAGTCATCGCGGCTCTCACCCGAGGCACTGTGGTGGTAGAGGCGGAACTGCGCAGCGGGTCGCTGGTCACCGCCCGGCGGGCGACGGAGCTGGGCCGGTTCACCATGGGGATGCCCGGTCCGGTCACCAGTGGGCTGTCGGCCGGTGTGCACCAACTTCTGCGCGGCGAAGCCGTAGTGGTCACCGATGCTGCCGAAGTCATCGAACTGGTCGGCAGCATCGGTGACCTTGCTCCCGCCCAGCGTGGGCCTGTCCTCGCTCGCGATCTCCTTGATCCGGTGGCGACCCGGGTGCTTGAGGCGGTCCCCGCAAGGGGCGGCGCGGACTCGCGTCGGCTGGCGCGCGACTCGGGAACGGCAGAGGAAGTCGCGCAGGGCAAGCTCTTCGAGCTGCAGTCGTTGGGATTCGTTCAAAGGTGTGGTGCTGTCTGGGAGTTGGCGCGACGCTCCGAAGCTGTCACGGGTTCCCGGCGAGGCGGTCCTTGACCTGCGGCGAACGGGTGAAATGGTGAGGAGGGTGACCGCAGAATCCAGGTTTGCCATGCTTCGGCTCGCGGGGCCCCGTCTTTGCAGGGCGGCGCCGGGATGCGTCGACAGTCGCCGTCGCGGTCGGTGGTGAAGCCGCGTACGGGGGAGCGTGCGCCGGGCGCCCGTAGCGACGCTTCCATCCCCCTGCGAGTGGAATCGGCGCCGCCTCCTGTAACCCGGGGGTGCGGGCAGCGGAACGTATCTGCGCACTCCCGAACGACCCTTCATCGCGCATCGCGACACTGTAGTCACGCTACGCTCACGAGTAATTCAACCCTCACGCACGTGTTCCCCAGTGTTTCGGCAGAACGGCTCAAGGCAACGAATGCCCCAGCACACCTCCGGGTCCGACCGCGCGGCCGCGCCCCCCGCCGCGCGCGGTAGCGTGCGCCCCGCCGCGCCCACCTCGCTGGAGGAGCTGTGGCGCGCCTACAAGACCTCGGGCGACGCACGGCTGCGCGAGCAGCTGATCCTGCACTACTCGCCCCTGGTGAAGTACGTCGCCGGTCGGGTCAGTGTCGGCTTGCCCCCCAACGTGGAGCAGGCCGACTTCGTCTCCTCGGGAGTGTTCGGGCTCATCGACGCCATCGAAAAGTTCGATCCCGAGAGGTCGATCAAGTTCGAGACGTACGCCATCACCCGCATCCGGGGCGCGATGATCGACGAGCTGCGGGCGCTGGACTGGATCCCGCGGTCGGTACGGCAGAAAGCCAGGGCCGTCGAGCGGGCGTACGCCACGCTGGAGGCCCAGCTGCGACGTACCCCGTCCGAAGCGGAGGTGGCCTCGGAGATGGGCATCGCGCTGGAGGAACTCCACGGGGTCTTCAGT
This sequence comes from Streptomyces sp. CB02923, assembly GCF_001905005.1. Lineage (GTDB taxonomy): Bacteria > Actinomycetota > Actinomycetes > Streptomycetales > Streptomycetaceae > Streptomyces. The sequence continues at coordinate 97,840 of NZ_LWKZ01000006.1, forward strand.
CAATTGTCCCTGGCCAACGTCGTGGCCTTGGAGGAGCTGCTGCACGTCGGTGGCGAGGGCGGTGACCGGCTGAGTCTGATGGACACGCTGGAGGACACGGCTGCCGACAACCCGGTCGAGGTGGCCGAGGGCCGCGAACTGCGACGGCTGCTCGCGCGGGCCATCAACACGCTGCCGGAACGCGAGAAGACCGTCGTCACGCTCTACTACTACGAGGGCCTCACACTCGCCGAGATCGGCAATGTCCTCGGGGTCACCGAGAGCCGGGTCAGCCAGATCCACACCAAGTCCGTGCTCCAGCTTCGCGCCAAACTGGCTGACGTGGGTCGTTGAGACGGGCCCGGATGTGGGGGGCCTGGCCGTCGCTCTATCGGGAGGCTGTGGCCTCGTGGGTTTGCGGGCACTCTCTAAGCCGGGCTCGCTGGGCGTACCGGGTTCGACGGACATGGTGGGCGTACCGGGCTCGACGGGCATGCTGGGCGTACTGGGCTCGCCGGGCGTACCGGGCCCGGCGGGGAAAAGGGGAAAGTGACCGGAGCCCAACGGGTTACGTCGGTGCTTGCAAACCTGATTGCGACCGGGGGAGCGGTGCCGGGGCGCGGGTGTCATCCCGTCGGCTGGCTTTGTGCTCAGCGCTATGGCGCGCCCAGGATGGTCTCTCCTCTGCTTTCTGTTTTGCGTGGGACTGCTTACGCGTCTCCGGCTTTGCTTTCGCCTCCGGCCTTCCGTTTCTCCCTCCCCCCCGCCCACCCACCCCCTCCTC
>NZ_LWKZ01000007.1 GCF_001905005.1 Streptomyces sp. CB02923
GGGTCCCCCGCGTAATTCACCTGATTCGTGCAGCTCGTCCCGGACTTCTTGGCGGCACCCGACGGCACGCCGTGGCCGGTGCCCTGGGCCGACTTGGCCGTGGAAGCGACGGATTGCGGGGCATTCGAGGCGGCCGAGGAGGACGCGGCGCCGGAACCGCCGTCCTGGCAGGCGGTGAGTCCGAACGCGGCGGCAGCGACCACCATGGCGGCGGCGGCCTTGCGGGCGTGGCGGAAGGCGGTGCGGTGCGACATGTTCTTCCCTGTTCTTCACGTGGTGTTCCGGCTTCGTGAGAACAAGACTGCCGAGCGCCGCTGACGCTTTGCCGCCGTACGACTAACGCGCCACTAACGTCCAGGCCGGTCCGTCGGCAGTGGCTGGAGCCGGTCGCGGCCGAACCGCGGGGTCGGCGTCGCCCTGAGCGCGCCTGTTGCACCGCCTCCGGCACAGGGAGAGCCGTGAGGCTCAGCGGGCCAGGCGTTTGTACAGGGCCATGGGTGTCACATAGCCGGGCCAGCGGCCGTCGTCGAACAGGCGGATTCCGCCGTCGCGATAGCTCTGGTCGATGAGTTGGGAGCAGATCATGTGCCCGGTGGCGGCGACGTAGCGCCGCAGCCCCGGAAAGGGGATGCGGAGGCGGTGGACGGCGATGGCCAGGAAGTCGAGGAAGCTGTACGGGACGCCTTCGTAGCGGCGCCCCGCGGCGCATATCGTGTCGCGTTGGCCGTCCGTGAGCCCTTCCGGGCACACATACAGGACGTTCGCGCCGTCGTAGACCGACAGCGGGCGGATGATCGCGCCGCCGGGTTCGGCTTCCAGGAGCATTCCGCCGGGGAGCACGAGGAAGGCGTGCTGGTAATCGCCGAATCCGTTTCCGTTCAGCCATTGGCCGATACGGATCAAGCGGCCGACATGGCCGCTGATTTGGGTGAGACCTATGTCTCCGGGCATGGGCAGGGCATGCTGCATCTGCGGCTCCGAGGCACACAGTGGGAGTGGGATAACTGTGTGATACCCAATTCGGAGCCGTTGAAAGAAGGCGGGGTCCCGTTCATGGTCCGGTCCGGGGGCCCATCCGTAGCCCCGTTCGTAGCCCCGTCTGTAGCCCCGACCGTTTCAGTGCAGTTCGTAGTGCCAGCTGCCGTCGGCGGGCTCGAATCTCATGTGTACGCGGGCGACGGCGCGCAGGCGGTCGCGGTCCTGCCGGGTCACGGTCACCACGCCGCCCGCCTTGTCGACCACGTACTTCAGCGCGGATTCGAGTTCCTCACGCCTGCGGGCAAGTTGCGCCAGCTCGAACTGCGCCTGCTGCAAACGGGATTGCAGCAGGTCGATCTGCCGCTCGGGAGTGTCTTCGTTCATCATGACGCCGGCGCCGATGGCCGCGGACCGACGGGCGAGGCGGGAGAGGCGCCTCGCCCGGTCCTTCCGCGTGACGGTGGGCACATCCGGTTGGGATGCCGGATGTGCCCACCGTCAGGACGCTGGGGCAATCAGTCCTGCGCCAGGTCCCCGAAACGGGCTGCCGAGTTCCAGTTGCCGTTGCCCCAGTTGTGCGAGGCGTAGCTCGGCGCGTTGGTGTACTTGCTGATGTTGACGAGGTCGTCGTCGTGACCGTGGGCCTGGGACACGACGGCACCGGCGGCGGACAGGCCCACCACCGCGAGGCCGACGAAGAGCGGACGCATGACAGAACGCATACCCACATCCTCCTTTGAGGCGTGCTGAGAGTGACTGACACTCCCGATTCAACCCTCGCCGTTCGGTCATATGAAAGGAGAAACGCCCGTTTTACCCCGATTTACCCAGTTGGCCTAACAGGCCGGGGAAGGGGAGCGGCTTCGGCGCGGGAGGGAGGGGCGGGCGGGGGGTGCCGAAGGATGCCGGGAGGTACGGGAAGGCCGCCGGAGGCCGCCAGGGGCTGCGGTGGCGGAACGGTCGGGGACGCGGCGAGCGTTGGGGTCGCCTGAGCGGCGCACGGAAGGGACGGCGCGTGGACGAAGGGTGGGCGGAGGGTGTGGGTCTGGACACATATGCAGGGTTCCGCACGCCGGGTGCGTACCGGTCATGGCAGGTCAGCCGCATATGTACGGTGCACGTGGCCACGCCGGCCCAGCGGCACGGCGGCCGGGGCCACTTCGGCGAGGGGTCGTTGTCAGTGGCCGCCCCTAGCATGGACGACATGCCCCCATCTCCTTCCCCTCCCACGGGTGCGCCCCCGTCCGCCGCCGACGCGAACGAAGCGATCCGGCGGTTCGTGCGCGCCCGTCGTGGCCGGTCGTGGACGGATGAGGATCGCGCGGAGTACGCGCGGCTGCTGGAGATATGGACGCTCGCGGTGCGCGGGGCCGTCGTCGAGGTCGTCTGAGACCGCCGCGCAGGCGGACGCCGGTGGAGGAGAGGAGCCGCGGCGGGGCGTCGGCGGAAACCGTTGGCGGTGAGCGGCGCACCGCTGCTTATATGCGGACGTGAACGCTGCTGAGATGGACAACAACCGCCACGCCGACCTTCTGCTGGAGCAGTTGCTCGACCGCATCGAGGAGTACTACGACGCCGTTCCGCGCAGTGCCGCCCGTGCCGAGGATTTCGGGTCGCTGACCCTCTTCGCACGCGAAGGCCGGGGCTGGCCGTACTACGCGCGCCCCGCCCGGGGATGGACGGGTGATGCGGTGAGCGCGGCAGAGGTGGCACGGGTGCGCGCCCGGCAGCGGGAGCTGGACCTGCCTGAGAACTTCGAATGGGTGTCCGAGATAACGCCGCGCCTGCGGGCAGCGGCGGAGGAATCGGGGCTGGTGGTGCATGCGCACCCGCTGCTCGCCCTGGATCTGGACGAGGGCCCGGCGCAGGGGGACGGAGCGGGGGCAGGAGCGGCGGCAGGAGCCGGGGCCGGTGTCGGGGCAGAAGCCGGTGCCGGATCTGGAGCAGGAGCTGTGGCGGGCGATGGGTCGGCGGTGCGGGTCCGGATGCTGGAGGACGGTGACCCGGCGTTGCCGTACGCCGTCGCCGTGCCGCATGTCGCGTTCGGCCAGCCCGACACCCAGGTCGGTGCGGCGGGGGCCGGGGAACTGGCGGAGGCGGTCGGGCAGCTCGTCGAGGACGGGGCGGTGGCCCACGTGGCGGAGCGGATACGGAACGGGTACACCGCGGTGGCAGTGGCGGAGGAGGACGGCGCGGCACTGTGCGCCGGGCAGCATCAGCCGGTCGGTACGGTCAGCGAGATCGTCGGCGTGGGAACGCTGCCCAGCGCCCGCCGCCGCGGCCTGGGCCTCGCGGTGACCGCGGCGCTGGTGGCCGACGCCCGTGAGCGAGGTGTCCGTACCGTGTTCCTGTCGGCGAACAACGACGACGTCGCACGGATCTACGAGCGGCTCGGCTTCCGGCGGGTCGCCACCGCGCTGATCGCGGAGCCTGCCGAGTAGCCGGGAGTGAGGTTGCTGTGAACATGCCCCTGCCAGGCTTCGGCGGTACGGAGCGCCCGCGGACCCGGCCCGCGCCGGGCGCGGTGCATGTGCCCGGCTGGCTGTCCCCGGAGCGGCAGCGGGAACTGGTGGCCGCCTGCCGCGGCTGGGCGCGGGGGCCGGTCCCGATCCGGCACACCCGGCTGCCGCGCGGCGGCGTCATGTCCGTACAGACGGTATGCCTCGGCTGGCACTGGCAGCCGTACACGTACAGACGCACCGCCGATGACGTCAACGGGGCCCGCGTCGCCGCGTTCCCCGACTGGCTGGTGGAGCTGGGGCGGGCGGCGCTGGCCGACGCGTACGAGGACCCGGCCGCGGCAGACGGGTACACGCCGGACACCGCTCTGGTCAATTTCTACGACGGCCGGGCCACGATGGGAATGCACCAGGACAAGGACGAACGGTCCGGCGCCCCGGTGGTCTCGCTCAGCATCGGCGACACCTGCGTCTTCCGCTTCGGGAACACCGAGACGCGCAGCCGCCCCTACACCGACGTCGAGCTGGCCTCCGGCGATCTGTTCGTCTTCGGCGGGCCGTCGCGGTTCGCCTACCACGGGGTGACGAAGGTACGCCCGGGGACCGGCGACCCCGCGACGGGCCTGACGAGCGGGCGCCTCAACATCACGCTGCGGGTCACCGGACTGGAGTAAGCCCCGGACGGCGGCAGGCCCCCGAGCGGGGGCGGGAGCGGGAGCGGACCGGGGCAGGGCGGGGGCCCTACTGGGCCGTGCCCGCCAGCAGCCAGCGGCCGACCGGCACCTCGAAGAGCACCCGGCCCCGCGCCGACGGGGGTGAGGCGGTCGCGTCCCAGTCGTACTTCGCGATGAAGGCGGCGGCGACGTCGGGCGGTACGGCGGCGCTGCCGGGTCCCGCGGCGCCGGCCGCGGGCTGCCCGGCAGCGGGCTGCGGGCTGCCGTCCGGCGGCACGTGCCATACCTTGGCGCGTCCTTCCGCGACGACCGGGGCCTCCCCGCCCTCCAGGGCCAGCGAGACGCGCGCATCGTTCTCGACGTTGCGGAGCTTCACCGAGGTACGTTCCGCGCCGATCCACCAGGTGTCGCGCACGAAGACGAACCAGACGGGTGTGACGTGCGGGGAGCCGTCCGGGCGCAGCGTGCACAGCCAGGCGATCCGCTCGGTGGCCAGGCGGTCACGGACGGCGGATCCCAGAGTCTGATCTTTCATACCGGTATTCCATCAGGGGATGCGAGGCACACTGAAGGTATGTGCCGCAGTATCAAGACGCTCCGACCGCCTGCCACGCCAGATGTGACCGAGGACGACATCCGGGCCGCGGCCCTCCAGTACGTCCGCAAGGTCTCCGGATTCCGCGCGCCTGCCGCGCACAACCGTGAGGTGTTCGAGCAGGCCGTGGACGCGGTGGCAGCCGCGACGCACGACCTGCTGGCCGGGCTCCGGGTACGGGGCAGCGGCGGTGGTAGTGGCGGTGGCGCTTAGCCCTTAGGTGCTGGGTGCCTAGGGGGCCTTAGGGGCCTCGGGCAGTTCCAGCAGCGCGCGTACCGGCAGGTGGTCGCTGGGAAACTGTCCGTGCCGGGAGAACGTGTCGATCACGGCACGGTGGGTCCGGACCGACGGCGAGGTGAGGATCCAGTCGATCCGTTCGCCGTCCCGTACCAGCGGCCGGTAGCCGTGGAACGTGGCGTACAGGGTGCTGCGCGAGTCGGCCGTGTCCCAGCTGTCCACGAGCGCGCCCCGGGCGAGCATCGTGTCGTACACGGGATTGTTGTGGGCGGGAACGTTGAAGTCGCCGGTGACGATGCGCGGGAGGGCGGGGTCCAGCGCGCGCAGCCGGTCGGTGATCAGTGCCGCGGAGCGCTCACGCGAGTACTGGTTGAGGTGGTCGAGGTGGGTGTTGAGGGCGTAGAACTCACCGCCGGTGCGCAGGTCCCGGAAGCGCACCCAGGTCGCCATCCGGATGACCGTGTTGCCCCACGTCGCCGAGCCGATCAGATACGGGGTGTCGGAGAGCCAGAAGTGGTCGTATTCGACCGGGGCCAGTCGGCGGATGTCGTAGAAGATGGCCGCGAACTCGTCGCGGCTGCCGCCGGCCCGGCCCGTGCCCAGCCAGGCGTAGTCGTCGCCGAGGTCTTCCGCGATGTCCTGGAGTTGGTGGTAGAGGCCCTCCTGCGTACCGAGCAGGTGCGGTGCGGCCCGGTGCAGCAACTCCCGCATGACGGGGCGGCGTTCGGGCCAGGAGTTGGGCCGCTGGTCCGAGGCGTACCGGAGGTTGAACGTCATGGTGCGCAGCCGCCGGCCGTCCCGGGCGGCGTCCGCGGTGCCGCCTCCGTAAGCCAGGGCAGGTGTGCCGACCGCCAGGGCAGGTGTGGCGACCGCCGTCGCCGCGACGGCACGCAGTGCGGTACGGCGGCTGAACGGTCCTGCGGAAGCGCGGGCGGCGCCCGATCTCGTCATCGCATCTCCAGTGGCCGGTGGCCCGCTACGCCTGCGGGCCGGGTCACCGAAGAGTCTCGGAGGTCAGGGTGATGCGGAAGTGGACAACAGGGAGAGGGGGCCGAAACGGGCTACTCCCCTGCTGCCCGCCGAGGCCGGGAATGGAGGGGTCGCGTCCAGGGCCCGGCCTCCGGTCGACGGCGGCCCGCAGGTCCGCCCCGGCCCCGGCCCCATTCCGGCTACGGTCCCGGTTCCGTTCCGCGTACGCCCCGGTCCCGGTCCCGTTCCGTGTACGTCCCCGCCCCGGCCCCGGACGTGCCGCCTTCCGTCAGGCTTCCGCCGGGCCCTGCCAGTCCGCGTACCGGATGCGGGAGATCTCCCGTACGTCGCCGAGCGTCCCCCACTCGTCCTTGCCCAGCCGGGACAGCGGACGCATCTTCCGGATCTCCGGGTGACCGTCGGTCATGACCTCCTCCGACACGGCGGCGTGCACCACCCGGCCGAAGACGACGGTGGAGTCGCCGAACCGCATCGTGCTGTGCAGTTCGCATTCGAAGGCCACCGGCGAGGCGGCGACCCGCGGCGGCTTCACCCGCAGGCTCGGCTCGGCGGCCACCCCGACCTCGTCGAACTCGCTCACTCCGGGCGGGAAGTCGGTCGCCGTCTCATTGATCTGCGCGGCGAGTTCCTCCGGCGCGAAGTTGACCACGAACTGACCGGTCTCCTCGACGTTACGGAGGGAATCCTTCCGCCCGACGGCCGAGAACTGCAGGATGGGCGGTGCCACACAGGCGATGTTGAAGAACGAGTGCGGCGCCAGATTGGCCACGCCCTCGGCGGAGATGGTGGACACCCAGGCGATGGGCCGCGGGACCACGGTCGCCGTGAGCAGCCGGTAGAAGCCTTGCCGGTCGAACTGTTCGGGGTCGAAGTCGATACGCATGAAGATCAGTATCCATCCCGGCCGCCCGTGCGGCCCAGCGCCCCGGTCACGGACCCCAGCGACATCGGCTCCCATAGGGCGCCTACTGCCATAGCGGCATCGGCATCGGCATCGGCATCGGCAGACCATCGCCAAAAGCCGCTACCGGCCACCCGCCATCGGGCACCGAGCACCGGCTACCGGATGAACTGCACGCTCTCGAAAGACAACGCATCGGCGTGCTCCTGCTTCCGGAGGAAATGATCTGCGGTCCCTTGGCAGGCCTCTTCACCGGTCCAGATCTCGACCGTCTTGTTCGTCGCGTTGTACACGAACCCGTCGCTTTGCAGAGTGATACAGGTATTGCTACGGGGGTTGCGCAGCGATTTCTTGTTCCCGGCTTCTCTGTACCGGAAATATCCTGGCTGCGGACGTCCGCGGAAGTAGACGCTGCCGAAAGTCGCCTGCGCGTGCTGACCGGTATTCAGTTTGCGCAGGGGGATTCCGGAGCAATTGTCCGCCGCGTAGAGTTCCGCCGGGGCGCTGGTGTTGTTCCATACGCGCCCCGATGCCCGTAGATACGTATGGCAGCCGTTCGCCGTGAAATCTCTGATGGTGTGGACGGGGCCGGGTTCGGTGTATTCGAAGAACCCGGTCGTCGTTCCGGCAGGTGGCGCTGTCACCACGGTGAGCAGGAAGGACGCGACGACTACCGCGAGGGCGTTCCACCGCCGGTGCACCACTGCACCACCTCCTTCTTTCGGTACGGGCACGCTCTGACGTGCCCGTTGGACCCGTAACGCCCTTCCTCGCCCGCGCGCCGCGTCCAGCCCCGCCCGTGCGCCCACCCGAGAGGTGGTGGAGGGCGCGGAGCGGGACCGGGGCGCGGCTGATCAGGCTGCTGGAGCGACCAGAACGGCCACAGCGGCCGGAGCAGCTGCAGCAGCCAGAACGGCTACCGGATGAATTCCACGCTCTTGAATTCGACGTCCGGGCCATGCTGACGCGGCTTCAGGAACTGGGTCGCGGTCCCCTCGCAGTCGTCCCTCATCGCGTAAAGAGCGACGACCTTGTTGGTGCCGTTGTACGCCCGTCCGTTCCCCTCGATCGAGTGGCAGGTATTGCTCCGCGGGTTGTCGAGCTGCTCCTGGAGGCCCGTGGGCGCGGTGTACAGGAAGAAGCCCGTCGTGCTGAGGGCGGGAGTGGTCGCACCGAGAGCGACCGCCGTCGCGATACCCAGACCGGTGAGGATGCGGGGAATGCGCTTCATTCGAAGTCTCCTACTGCGGGGGTGGCTGACGTTCTGCAGCAATTAAATTGGTGCGGCAGCAGCGTCGGCAAGACACCGAGGCGTCACCAAAAGAGCGAGTTTGGCGCGGCATCATGGTAGTTATTCGCGGAGCGGGAGACGCCGGATCTTTGCGTGGCAGCGAATCCTCGGAACGGAGAATCGACAGGTGTAATCCCGCTGTCTCAATGTGCGACGACAACACGACGCCCCGGCGGCAACCTTTCCGCGCGCGGCGGTGACAAGGAAGTGTGCGGCCGGGCGGGAAGCCCCGGCCCGGCCCGCCACCGTGTCGTCCCCCACGAAAGGACCAACCGCCGTGAGCAGCAGCACCGGTCACCACCGCAGAACCGGCAGAACCGGCAGAACCGGCAGAACCGGCAGAAACCGCAGAAACCGCAGAACCCGCAGAACCCGCAATCTGACCATCGCCACCGCCGTCGCCGTGACCGCCGGTGGCGGAGGTTCCTGGCTGGCACTCGCCCCCGGTACGGCCGGGGCGGCCTCCCGGACCGTGGTCGTCTCGTCCACCGCGGCGCTTCAGGACGCCGTCGCACACGCCGAGGCCGGCACCACCATCCAGGTGCGCGGCGGTACGTACTGGCCGACACACAGCCTCAAGAGTTCCGCCGACGGCACGCCCACGGCCCGTATCACCCTCGCCGCGTACGGCGGCGAGAAGGTGCGGATCGACGGTTCGAAGCTGCCCGCCGGGGCCTGGCTGGCCGGAATTTCGGGTGACTACTGGACCGTGGAGAACCTCACCTTCCGGAAGTCGCCCGCGCACGGCTTCGTCGCCACCTCCTCCACCGGCGGCGTCTTCAAGAACCTCGTCACCGCCGACAACGGCAACACGGGCTTCACCCTGCGCGGCGAGGGCACCCGCCACAACCTCGTGCAGAACCTGGACAGCCACGGCAACTTCGACCCCGCCACGCACGGCCAGAACGCCGACGGCATCGCCGTCAAGTTCGGTTCGGGCCAGGGGAACCGGATCACGGGGGCGCGGCTGTCCGGCAACGCCGACGACGGGCTGGACCTGTGGAAGTTCGCCGGTCCGGTCACCATCGAGCACACCTGGGCCTACGGCAACGGCAGGAACCGCTGGCACGACCCCGCCTTCGAAGGCAACGGCAACGGCTTCAAACTGGGCGGCGGCGGTACGGTCGCGGCGCACACCGTGACCAACAACGCGGCCTGGGACAACGCCCTCCACGGCTTCACCGAGAACAGCAACCCCGGCGCCACCGCGCTCCGGCGCAACACCGCGTACGCCAACGAGAAGGCGGGCTTCTCCTTCGCCACGGGCAGGGCGCGGCTGTCGAAGAACCTGGCCGCCGCCAACGGCGACCGGCCCGCCAAGGTGGGCTCCTCCGCCGTGTCGGCCGGGAACAACTGGGACAGCGGCGTGGCGACGCCCGCGTTCCGGTCCACCGACGCGCGTACCGCGTACGGACCGCGCCGAGCGGACGGCTCGCTGCCGGTGACCACCTTCCTGACCACCGGGAACGCCCCCATCGGGTCGACCATGAACTGACCGGGGACGGCAGCAGTACGGCGGTACCGGTCCATGGCAGTACCGGTCCACGGCGTTAGCCGCGTGTTAGCCGATCACCAACGCCCTGGCGCAGGATGGGGCGCACGGAACAAGGATGGCCGTACCGGCCCGTCCCGTACCGGGACACGTGTCGCGTTACGTGTACGGGGCAGGCGGGTGGGTGCATCACGATCGTGCCCCCGGGATGCCGGGGAAGAGGGAGTTGATCGACCATGCGTGGTCTGCGTACCGCTGCCGCCATTGCCGCTGCCGCCGCTCTGGCCGCCGGCGCGAGCGCGGGAGTCGCCTCCGCGGCCGGTGCCGGGACGGCCGGTGCCGGAGCGTGCCAGCCGGGGACGCTGAAGGTCACCACGACGGACGCGGGCGGGAGCCAGGCCGGGATGAACCACGCGGGCACCTACCTGCGGGTGGAGAACACCGGCAAGAGCACCTGCGCGATATCCGGCTACCCGGGCCTGGCGCTGGAGGGTGCCGGGCACACGGCGCTCAAGACCCAGGCGCGGCACGGTGACACGTACTTCGCCAAGGACCCGGGCGTCCACCGGGTCACGCTCGCGCCGGGCAAGAGCGCCTACGCCGACCTGGTGTGGACGCACACCGGCGCGAACACCGCGCACGCCAAGTACCTCCAGGTCTCGCCGAGCGGCGGCAACGCGCACAACGTGCTCCCGTTCGACCAGGAGGTGGACAACGGCACGCTGTCCGTGACGGCCTGGTCGGCGAAGCTGCCCACCTCCTGAGGCAGCGTTCCCGCGTCCTCATGAGGCAGGATTCCCGTCCCTGAGGCAGCGTTCCCGTAGCGGTACGGAGGCCCGGCGCCCGATGGCGGCGCCGGGCCTCCGGCATGCCGTGCGGCGGCGGCTCCGGCGGGCGGCCTTCGCGGGCCGTCGGCACCGGGTTTCACGCAACAGGACGTTCACAAAACCGGTCGCCGACCGACCATATATCGCCGACAAACGACCGCATTTCGTCAAACCACCTGTGAAATCCTTGTTGAAGACCTGACAAACAGGGTCGGGTGATGGCACTCTCCTCTCGATTCACTCCTGCACCACCGGGCGGCCCGACAGGGCCCGCCCTCCCCCTCATTCGGGCCGGCACCCATACGGCCCGCGCTAGGAGACTGAGTTGAGACGCATGACCTCCACCCCCCGCAAGTACACCCTCCGTACCGCCGCCCTGGTCGCCTCCGCCGCGATGGTCGCGGTCGCCGTCCAGGCCGGATCGGCGACCGCCCAGCCCGACGCCGCGACCGGCGCCAGCGCCGTCGCGCTGTCCGCCCAGCAGCGCGTGACCGCGATCAAGGGCGCGCAGGCGGACGCCGCCGTCACCGCGCAGAAGATCGGCCTCGGCGGCCAGGAGAAGCTGATCGTCCGCGACGTCATCAAGGACGCGGACGGCACGGTGCACACGCGCTACGAGCGCACCTACGAGGGCCTGCCGGTCCTCGGCGGGGACCTGGTCGTACACGAGAAGAAGAGCGGCGCCCGTTCGGTCACCAAGGCGACCGAGGCCAAGATAGCCGTGGCCACGACCGACGCCGCGCAGCCCGCGGCAGCCGCCAAGAAGAGCGCGCTGTCCGCGTCCGCCGCCGAGAAGAACGCCAAGACGCAGGCCCAGGCCGCGCCGAAGAAGGTGATCTGGGCCGCTTCCGGCAAGCCCGTGCTGGCCTACGAGACCGTGGTCACCGGCGTCCAGAAGGACGGCACGCCCAGCGAGCTGCACGTGGTCACCGACGCGAAGACCGGGGCCACGCTCTTCCAGGACGAGACGATCGAGACCGGTACGGGCACCAGCTCGTACAGCGGCACCGTTCCGCTCACCACCACCAAGAGCGGCAGCACCTACAACCTCACCGACGGTGCCCGGGGCGGCCACAAGACGTACGACCTGCGCCAGGGCACGTCCGGCACCGGCACGCTCTTCACCGACGCCGACGACAAGTGGGGCGGCGGCCGCCAGACCGCGGCCGTCGACGCGCACTACGGCGCGGCGGTCACCTGGGACTTCTACAAGAACGTGCTGGGCCGCAACGGCATCCGCAACGACGGCAAGGGCGCCTACTCCCGCGTCCACTACGGCAACAGCTACGTCAACGCCTTCTGGCAGGACTCCTGCTTCTGCATGACGTACGGCGACGGCCAGAACAACGCCAACCCGCTGACCGCGCTGGACGTGGCCGCCCACGAGATGAGCCACGGCGTCACCGCCGCCACCGCGAAGCTCAACTACAGCGGCGAGTCCGGCGGCCTGAACGAGGCCACGTCCGACATCTTCGGCACGGCGACCGAGTTCTACGCCAACAACGCGGCCGACAAGGGCGACTACCTCATCGGCGAGAAGATCAACATCAACGGTGACGGCACGCCGCTGCGCTACATGGACAAGCCCTCCAAGGACGGCGCGTCCAAGGACTACTGGTCCTCGTCGCTGGGCGGCGTCGACGTGCACTACTCCTCGGGTCCGGCCAACCACTTCTTCTACCTGCTGTCCGAGGGCAGCGGCACGAAGACGATCAACGGCGTGACCTACAACAGCCCGACCTACGACAACTCGAAGGTCACCGGCATCGGCCGCGACAAGGCCGAGAAGATCTGGTACCGCGCGCTGACCACGTACTTCACCTCCACCACGAAGTACGCGGGCGCCCGCACCGGCACGCTGAAGGCCACCGCCGACCTGTACGGCGCCAACAGCACCGAGTACAAGACGGTCGCGGCCGCGTGGACCGCGATCAACGTGAAGTAAGCGTCGGCTGACGCCGGTCTCCGGCGCGCCCGCCGTCACCGGCGGGCGCGCCGGACCACCGCACTCCGCCCCGCCGGGCCCCCGGCGGGGCGGAGTGCGTCGCGGCGCCGGGCCCCGCGGCAGCTCAGGCCTTCGCGGCACCGGGCCCCGCGAGGGCTCGGGTCACCAGACCGGGATCAAGGTCCGGTCCCCGGCCGGCCGCGGGCCGGAGATGCGCCGCTCCGCCGCGCTGATCCATACGTCGTTGATGCTCGCCTCCCGGCGCCGCATCAGTCCCCCGCCGGTGAACTCCCACAGCTCGTTGCCGTAGGCGCGCCACCACTGCCCGGTGGCGTCGTGGAACTCGTACTGGAACCGCACCGCGATCCGGTCGTCCTGGAAGGACCACAGCTCCTTGCGCAGGGCGTAGTCGAGCTCCCGTGCCCACTTCTCGCGGAGGAAGGCGGTGATCTCGGCGCGGCCGGTGAGGAACGTGTCCCGGTTCCGCCAGACCGTGTCCTCGGTGTAGGCGAGCGCGACGTGCTCGGGGTCGCGGGTGTTCCAGGCGTCCTCGGCGGCCTGGACCTTCTTCAGTGCGCTCTCCCGGTCGAACGGCGGGAGCGGGGGGCGTGGGGTCATGACGGACTCCTTGCAGGAGGAACCACACGGAGAACGGGCGTTCTCTGCGCTGTCCGCTACTCTAGAGAACGATCGTTCTCAGTGAAAGCGGGGGCCCTTGTGCACCAGGAAGAAGCCCGGGTACGGCTGCTCGGCGCCGCCGAGGAACTGTTCTACGCACGCGGCATCCAAGCCGTGGGCATGGACGAGATCCGCGCCGCGTCCGGCGTGTCCCTGAAGCGGCTGTACCGGTCCTTCCCCTCCAAGCACGAGCTGGTGGAGGCGTACCTCCGGCACCGCGACGAGGGCTGGCGCGCGGCCCTGGCCGCCTACGTGAAGGAGCACGCCGCCACACCCGCCGACGCACCGGCGGCCGTCTTCGACTGGCTGCACACCTGGTTCACCACGCCGGGCTTCCGGGGCTGCGCCTTCATCAACGCCTTCGGCGAGCTGGGCGCCGTCTCGGAGGGCGTGGTCCGCGCCGCACGCGACCACAAGGACGCCGTCCGCACGTACGTCGCCGGCCTCGTACGGGAGCTGCCCTCCGGCGGCCCCGCGCTGGCCGACCAGCTGGTGCTGCTGCTCGACGGCGCCATCACGACAGCCACGATCGGCGGCGATCCGGACGCGGCCCTGCGCGCCCGCGATGCCGCCGTGACGCTGGTGACGGCGGCGGCGGGGACCGGGCCGGGGCGCGCCTGAAATGGGGCTCCGGAGGTAATTCACCGATAAACCTCCGGCTCTCCGTATACCTGGCGGTGCCCTGTCGCGATTTCTGACGATGTCCTGTCGCGATTCCCGATGGTGCCTCGTCGCCATATTTGACGGTGTCCTGTCGCGTCACCGAAAGGGAACCCGGTCATTACCCATGTCCACATTCCTGCGGCTACCTGCCCGGAACCTTCATGTCCAATTCCGTGCAACAGGTGGAACTGCGTCGCGGGCGGCAGTCGAGGATTCCTTCGTCGGACGTAGTCGGGCAACCCGCCGCATTCCTGATGTCCACGCGGGTGCGCTATTTATCCGGCGTATCGCGCGATGAATTCCCCCTTCCTCTTGCCCGGCCGCCGCGCGCCGGAGACGCTTGCCTTCCCGCCCCTGCCATCGGGCTTCTTCGCCGCACGCACGGGGCCGGGAAAACCGAGCACGAGTTCTATGAGCGAGGAGAACAGCATGGCGTGGACCTCCGGAGGTGGCACCATCGCACCGGGTGCCACACAGGACTGGGGTTTCTACTGGGGCGGCAACGGAGATGTCGGCCCGCAATTGATTCAGGCCCGTCCGCTCAATCCCAACGGGCTCCTGTACACCATCGAGATCGCTGAAGTACTGGACGGCAACCATTACCTTTCCTACCGGGCACGGGTCCGTAATGCAGGACCCCTGACCGTCACCTTCCAATGGCGCGGCGGGAGCGTGTAGTCATGGCCACGATTCAGGTACTGCTCGACGAATCGGGCGCCATCCTGGGCACCACCCGGAGCCCCGACACCGCATCCGGCGAATCCGCTCCGGAGCACGTGGGCCTCCTCGCCGGACCCGGCCAGCAGCTGGTCGAGATCGAGGTCGCCGACGGCCTGCTGGAGGGCTCTCCGGCAGAGCTCCACGCCCACCTCAGGGCGAGCCTCCTCGGCTGAGGTGCGGGCCGAGCGCGGACCTGCCCCGGGTTTCCTGCCCGGGGCAGGTTCGCGTGCGGTACGGGCCGTAACGGCACTGTTCACCCGCTTATGGGCATTCGTTACGCAACCGCCGGATTGCCGCAATGGAGGGGAGCCAACATCATGTTCGACGTAGGGTTTCCTTCCACCCCGCGCCCCCGTAACCACCGACTGGAACCACTGTGCACTTCCCCCGCTCCCGGCCGCTCCCAGGGCAGAGACGGGTCCGGCCACCGGCGCTCGCGGGGATGCCGGTGCCCGCTTCGCCGCCGTCCGCGCCCCCGCAGGCCGCTCGGTGAGTGCCGGTACGCCGGGGGCACGTACGCACCGGTGGCGGCGCCTGCCGTCCTGGACGGCGACGCTGCGCTGGAAAGCCGCCCTGTTCATCATGGTCATGTGCTGTTTCCTGGCCGCGGTGCTCGGCGTGCTGGTCCATGTGCTGGTCAGCCGGCAGACCGAGGAGCAGGCGCGGAACGCGGCCCTGGACCGGCTGGACAGGGTGGTCGAGACGTACGTCGCCGGTGAGCCGCTCGGCCACGACGCGCGGCTGGACCCGCCGGACCTGCCGCCCGCGCTGCGGGAGATGGCGCGGCGCGGCGAGCGCGGCACCCAGCTCGGCGAGCGTGCCGGGCGCCCGACGATGTGGGCGGTGACACCGGCCGACGGCAAGGCCCTGGCCGTCGGCCAGGACTACGGCCAGCGGGCGGCCGTCATCAGCGGGCTGGACCAGGCCATCATCGGATCGGCGGCCGTCGCGATCACCCTGACCCTCGTCGTCGGTCTCTACGCCACCCGGAGCGTCACCCGGCGCCTGCACCGCACCGCGCAGGTGGCGCGCCGGATCAGCGACGGCGACCTCGACGCGCGGGTGGACGACCCCCGCGCGCAGTGCCCCGGGTACGCCCGGGACGAGACCGCCGCCGTGGCCGCCGCGCTCGACGCGATGGCCGCGAGTCTGCAGAGCAAGCTGTACAGCGAGCAGCGGTTCACCGCCGACGTCGCGCATGAGCTGCGTACCCCGCTCACCGGTCTGCACGCGGCCGCCGAGCTGCTGCCCGCCGGGCGGCCCACCGAGATGGTCCAGGAGCGCGTCCGGGCCATGCGCCGCCTGACCGAGGACCTGCTGGAGATCTCCCGGCTGGACGCGGAGGTGGAGCGCGCCGACCTCGACGTGCACCGGCTCGGGCCGCTGGCCGAGCGCGCGGTGCGGGCCTCCGGGCTCACGGCCGAGGTCCGGGTGGTGCGGGACTGCCGGGTGGAGACCGACCAGCGGCGGCTGGAGCGCGTCCTGGGCAATCTCGTCGTCAACGCGCACAAGCACGGCCGTCCGCCGGTGGTCCTGACCGTCGACGGGCCGGTGGTCACGGTGCGCGACCACGGCGACGGCTACCCCGACGAACTGCTCGCCGAGGGGCCGCAGCGTTTCCGCAGCCGCCCCGGGGACGGCAAGAAGAGCGGCGGGCACGGCCTCGGGCTGACGATCGCCGTGGGGCAGGCACGTGTCCTCGGTACGGCCCTGCGCTTCTCCAACGCCCCCGACGGCGGCGCCGTCGCCGAACTCACCGTCCGCCTGCCGGAGGCGGACCCGCGCCCCGCGGCGGACGGCGCCTCACCGGCGGAGGACGGCCGCCCCGGGCCGCCCGCGCCGCCGGGCCCCGGCGCGCCGTAGGGCCTGTCGCGTCGCATCCCCGCCCGCCGGAAGATTCGGCGGCGCCCCCGCATTGTCCGGAAGAACGGTACCGTCCGCTTCGCTGAGCTGGGCGGTCAACTCCCGGACAATGGCTGGTCAATTGCCTCCCTTGTCCGGCCCGCCCCAGGCGGCCACCATCGGCACGGACGACGCCTCCGCCCGCCCGGACGGGGCACGGCGGACCCGTGCGCGTCCGGAGGGTGCCGCCCTCGCCCGGCACGCCACGCAGCGGCCTCCGGTACGGACACACGGATCACGCGCGCCCCCCGCGACCAGGGAGCCCATCTTCGCCATGTCCGCCGCCTCTTCCTCCTCCCCTGCCACTTCCACCACTACGTCCGCCCTCTTACGGGCCGCACCGGACCGGCGCCCGCGCCGCCGCCGGGAGTTCTGGCGCTCCCCCGAAGGCCAGCCCCCCTGGTCCCGCCCCGCCCTGCTCGGCATCGCCGCCCTCGCCGCACTCCTCTACGCCTGGAACATCACCACCAGCGGCCTCGCCCCCTACTACTCCGTAGCCGCCCGCAGCATGACCGAAAGCTGGAAAGCCTTCCTCTTCACCGCCTACGACCCCACCGCCACCATCACCCTCGACAAAATCGGCGGCTTCCTGTGGCCCCAGGCCCTCTCCGCCCGCCTCTTCGGCTTCCACGACTGGGCCCTGACCCTCCCGCAGTGCATCGAAGGCGTCATCTCCGTCCTCGTCCTCCACCGCGTCGTACGACGCTGGCAAGGCCCCGCCACCGCACTCCTCGCCGCCGCACTCCTCACCCTCACCCCCGTCACCGCCTCCCTCTTCGGCCACGCCATCCCCGACGCAGCCCTCATCATGTGCCTGCTACTGGCGGCGGACCAAGGCCAACGGGCCATACGGAGCGGGCGGTTGGGTCCGCTGATGCTTGCCGGGGTCTGGATAGGGCTGGGGTTCCAGGCCAAGATGATGCAGGCGTGGCTCATCGTCCCCGCCCTCGCCGTCGGCTACCTCGTCACCGCTCCGGTCACCCTGCGCAGGCGGCTGGGACACGCGCTGGCCGCCGGAGTGGTCATGGGTGCGGTGTCGCTGTCCTGGGTACTGATGATGACGTTCACGCCGAAGGACGTACGCCCGTACGTGGACGGCACGACGGACAACAGCGCCTTCTCGATGGTCTTCGGCTACAACGGCTTCGGACGGCTCGGGACGTCGGACGGCGCTCCGGCGCAGACGGGCGCGGCGGTCGGCCGGGCTTCGGGCACGGGCTCCGACGCGAAGCCCGGCGGCAACGGCAGCACCGGCGGCGCGCAGTCCACGAGCGCCGACGGCGCGCGGCGCGGCGGGCCGGGCGCCACCATCTCCGGCTCGGACGCGGGGAACAACGCCGGGGACAAGCTGTTCGGCACCCGCCTGGCGACGCAGATCGGCTGGCTCTACCCGCTCGCGCTCATCAGTCTCGTCCTGGGTCTCCTGCGCTGCCGCAAGCGCACCCGCACGGACCGGACGCGCGCCGGTTACGTGCTGTGGGGCGCGTGGCTGCTGACCGCGGCGGCGGTGCTGAGCGCCACGCCCGTACCGCACACCGCGTATGTGGCGACGCTCGCTCCCGCCCTCGCGGCCCTGTGCGCGGCCGGGATCGTCACTCTGCGGCGTGCCCGCCTCGCGGACGGCGGCAGCCGCCTGGACCGTGCTGCGCTTCCCGTCTCCATCGCGCTTCAGGCCGCCTGGGCGGCTTTCCTTGCGCTCCGCCAGCCGGACTTCGCGCCGTGGCTCCCGCCGCTCATCGTGGCGGCGGCGCTGCTCGGCATCACGGCGCTCGCCCTGCGGGCCAGGACAGCGCGCCGCCGCCCGCTCGCCGTCCTCGGTCTCGCCGCGGGCTGCCTCGCCATGCTCGCCGCGCCGGCCGTGTGGTCGCTGTCTGTCCTGGACTCCCGGTACGCGGGGTCGTCGTTCGACGCCCACGCAGGCCCGGCCGGCCCCGGTTCCTTCAGCCACGTCGCGCTGTCCGACGGGCCTGCGCCGCGCTCCGCGTCCAGCAGCAGGCCGGATCTGTCCCCCGCGGAACGGCGCCTCCTCGACTACGTACAACAGCACAACGGCCCGGCGGAGTACGCCCTTTCGTCGGGCCCCGGATGGGCCAGGACCCGGGGCATCCTCGCGACGGGCCTGCCCGTGCTGCCTCTCGGCGGCGCTTCGGGCCGGGTCCCGTCGGTCACCCTGGGCGAGTACCGGCGGCTCGTCGCCACGGGCAAGCTGCGCTTCGCGCTGCTCGACGCACCGGGCCGGAACAGCCGCGGCGGGGTGCCCGCCTCCGAGAACGAGAAGATCGGCGCCTGGGTGCGCGCGCACTGCACGGAGGTCGACCCACGGGCGTACGGCGGCGAACCGTCCTCGGCCGCATCCGGCGACCGCTCGGCCTCCGTGGGGTCTCTCTACGACTGCTCTCCGAAGGGGAGTTGACCCGCCCGCAGCGCCGCGCTCCGGCGCCTTCCACCGCCCCCTGACGCCGCGTCACCTTGTACGCTGGGCCTCTGTCCGACGCCGGCACGGAGTCCCCCGCGAGGGACCCACCCAGGGGGCGATGTGAAGCACCTCGGACCGATCACCGGGCAGGAGCGGCTGCGTGACCGGGCCGCGCACGCCCTGCGCGCCGCGCTGATCGCCGGTGAGCTGCGCCCCGGCACGGTGCACTCCGCCCCCGCGCTCGCCGCCGGGTTCGGCATCTCGGCGACACCCGTACGGGAAGCGATGCTCGACCTGACGCGCGAGGGGCTGGTCGAACCGGTGCGCAACAAGGGTTTCCGGGTCACCGAGGTGAGCGAGCGCGACCTCGACCAGTTCGCGGAGATCCGCGCCCTGATCGAGGTGCCGACCGTGGGCCGGGTGGTCCGGATGGCGTCCCGGGGCCAGCTGGCCGCGCTGCGTCCGCCGGCAGAGGAGATCGTCTCCGCCGCGCGAGCCCATGACCTCATCGGCTACCTGGAGTGGGACCGCCGTTTCCA
This sequence comes from Streptomyces sp. CB02923, assembly GCF_001905005.1. Classification (GTDB taxonomy): domain Bacteria; phylum Actinomycetota; class Actinomycetes; order Streptomycetales; family Streptomycetaceae; genus Streptomyces. The sequence goes on from NZ_LWKZ01000007.1 coordinate 19,308, forward strand.
CCTGGGCCTCCTGGCGCTCTCGGGCAACGCCCGGCTCGTCGAGACCGTCGGCGACCTGCGCAAGCGGTCGCGCCTCTACGGGCTGACCGGTCTCGACGAGCGCGGTGAGCTGCTGCCTTCGGCGCAGGAGCACCTGGAACTGCTGGACCTGGCGCTGGCGGGGGACGCCACGGGGGCGCAGGCGTGCATGGCGCGGCACCTGGGGCACGTCAGGTCGCTGTGGGCGCGGTCCGGGGAGGAACCGGCCGCGCGGCGGTCCGCGCGGGGCAGGCGGGGTGCGGCGCCGGCCCGTACGGCCTCGGAGCGCTGACGGGGGCGACGCCAGGGGGCACTGAGCAGCCGAGGGACCGAAAAGTGCATCCGACGGGTTGTCAGTGCAATGTCACATTACTAGGTTACGGGGCGCGTTGCGGGCTGATGTGACGTCAACTCCCTTGCATAGCAGCCCCGTTGCAGCGTCGCGTGTTCGTACGCGCCCTGGACGCCTCTACTCAGGAGCAGCCGGTGTTTCCATTACGCACTGTGCGCAAGGGCCTGCTCAGCGCCGTCCTGTCGGTGGGCCTCGCCCTCCCCGCGGCCCAGGCCGCCCACGGCGCGGCGCCCGCCCGGCCGTCGGCCGCCCCCCGGGCGGCGGCCCCCGCCCACGAGGCGCGCGACACCGACCGGGCCGACCGGTTCGCCGACGCGCCCGAACCGGCGGCCCGGGACCTGCCGCCCGGCAACGGCCTCGTCCCCCGTGGCCACGTCCCCGGCGACCTGGTACGGGGCCCGTCCGGTGCCACCGGCCGGCCGGGCACCGCCGCGCCCTGCACCCTCGACGCGCTGACCCGCCTCGCCCCGGAGGCCCTCGCGGACTTCCTCACCGATCCGGCCGTCACCGCCGAGGGCTGTCTGCGCGGCCTGATCTGGACCTGGGACGCACGGCTCGCCCCCGTGATGTCGCGGGCGCACGTACAGACCGTCTCCCGCCGGATCGGCGCGCTCGCGCCGGGCCACGACGGCACCGACGCCACGCACCTGTACGAGCTGTTCACGTACCTGCACGCCGTCGCCTACCACGACTTCTCGCGCGACGAGATCGACGTGACGGACCCGGCCACGGTCGGCGCGATGCGGGCGGCCGTCGCCGCGTACGGCACCGCGCCCCGCACCTTCGAGCCCACCCGGCACAATGCCGAGACGCTGCGCGAAGCCCTCACCACGGCGAGCGCGCCCGGACTGCGCCAGCATCAACTGCCGTTGGTCAAAAGGGTGCTGGGCACCATGGGGCCGGGAACACCGACCGCCACGGACCCGACGTGGGGCGGCGCCGCCCTCGCCGCCCTCACCGTCAACTACCTCGGCGTGTACCCCGGCAACAACGACACCGCCTTCCGGGCGGCCGTGACCGCCGACGCCTCGTACCGCGCCGCCTTCCGCGCCTTCTCCGGACACACGCACCTGAAGGGGACGCCGAACGCCTGGGCGGTGCGTGACGCTCTGGGCGAGTACGGCCGCTTCGGGCAGATCGACGCGCTCAAGCCCGCCGTCGTCGACGACCTCGGCACGCTGCTGACCGTCGCGGAGAGCAACTTCGGCCGCCGCAGCGCCCCGTGGGCCGGTGTGGCGGGCTGGCTCAACTACTACGGCGTCTGCGCGCGGCACAACATCTGCGTCCAGCAGATCGAGAACGAGATCTTCCCCCACACGTACGCCTACGACCGGGGCGCCATCGAGGTCCGTACCGCCCTCGACCGGACCACCGTCGACCAGCTCTACTACGCGAGCAAGAAGGTCAGGGCCCAGTTCTTCCGGGTGCTCGGCACCGACCGGCCGCTGACCGGCGACAACAACGCCACGCTGCACATCCACCTGTACGCGTCGCGCGCCGAGTACGAGATCATGCACCCGCTGCTGACCGGCATGGGCACCGACAACGGCGGCGTCTACATCGAGAACGGCGCGACCTTCTACACCTACCAGCGGCGCGTGCCGCAGGACTCCTCGCTCACCCTCGAAGAGCTGTTCCGACACGAGTACACCCACTACCTCAACGGCCGCTGGGCCGTACCGGGCAGCTTCGGCGAGGCGCCCTGGTACACCGGCGACCTGACCACGGCCATGGACGAGGGCACCGCCGAGTTCTTCGCCGGGGGCACCCGCGACGACGGGGTCAGGGTGCGCAAGTCGCTGGTCGAAGGCGTCATCGCGGACACGGCGGGCGGCGGGCCGCGGATGAGCGTCGACCGGCTGCTGCACGCCACGTACTCCGGCGACGGCTTCCGTTTCTACCACTACGCCGGCACCTTCTTCGAGTTCCTGTGGCAGCGGCGCCCGTCGCTGATCCGGGAGATGTACGGCTACCAGCGCGCCGACGACCCGAAGGGGTTCGACGCCTGGCGGAGCAGGCTGGGCACGGACGGCGCGCTCCAGCGGGCGTACGACGCGTTCCTCGACGCCCGGATCGCCGAGGTCGCGGACCTGTACGTACCCAGCACCACCTTCACCCCCAACCCCTCACTGCGCTTCGCCGAGGCGTCCGAGGTCCGGGCCGCCCTCGCCGCGGCCACCTCCCTCACACCGGCCTGCACGGGCAGCGGTGAGACGGGCGGCCGGGGCCGCTTCACCTGCACCGGCCGGATCACCGCCAACCTCTCCGACGCCCGCGACGCGGACCGGGTCTTCGCCGACATGTCGGAGACCGTCGACCACTTCCTGCTGGACCGGGCCGGGGCCGCGGCCAACAACCTCGCCGACATGGACTGCTTCTTCGGGGCCGTGGACGTCTGGTCCGACGGCCGGGCCGGAAGCGCGTCCTACTCGTGCGAGGGCCCGCTGCGCAGCTGACCGGGCGGGCGGCGGGGCGCGGTGTCTGCGGCCGCGCCCCGCCGCTTTTCCCGGCGGGCCCGAGCAGCGGTTCGAGCAGCGGTTCGAGCAGCGGTTCGAGCAGCGGTTCGAGCAGCTGAGCGTAGATTTCACACAGCCTTAATCTCCCTCCCTCCCGGCAGGCGTGCCACCGCGGTTGCTGCCGGAGCCCCTCCGCCACCATCCGACAATTCGGACACCCGAGGCCCGGTCACGCGTGGTGACGTGCGCCCGCACCGCAACGGAGCGGCAGAATCCGCATGTGCACGTCGCGCGCGGGCGTGCCGTCGGTAAGGGCCATCAGGGAGGAAGTGCGGTGTCGGAACGTCAGGTGACGGGTGAGGTCGACGAGGCCGGTGCGCCAGTGGTGCTGGCGCAGGAGCGCCGATTGCGCCGTGACCTGGGGTTCTGGGGGCTCACCGCGATCGGGTTCTCGAACATCGTGGGGTCCGGCTGGCTGTTCGCCGCCCTGTACGCGGCGCAGACGGCGGGCCCCGCCTCGCTGCTGTCCTGGATCGGCGCGGGGCTGCTGTGCGCCCTGGTCGCCCTGGTCATGATCGAGCTGGGTGCCTCACGGCCCGAGGGCGGCGGTACGGTCCGCTGGCCGCTCTTCGCCAGCGGACGGCTGGTCGGCACCCTGGTGGGCTGGTCGGTCCTGCTCTCGGTGGGCGGCACGGCGGCCGAGATCAGCGCGATCATGCAGTACGCCGCGCACTACGTGCCCGGTCTCTACAACGGCAACACCCTGGCCCTGGCCGGCGTGGGCGTCGCCGCCGCGCTCAGCGTGGTCCTGACGGCGCTGAACTGGTTCGCGGTGCGGATGTTCGCGCGGCTGAACAACCTGGTCTCGGTGTTCAAGATCGCGGTGCCGGTGGTCACGGTGATCGCGCTCATCGCCTCCGGCTGGCACGAGGGCCGCCTGACGGACCACGGCGGCTTCGCGCCCTACGGGTACGCCGCCTGCCTGTCCGCGCTGGCCGGCGGCGGCATCGTCTACTCGGTCAACGGCTTCCAGGCGCCGCTGGACTTCTCCGGCGAGGCCCGCAACCCCCGCAAGACCATCCCCGCCGCCGTCCTCACCGGTATCGCGCTGGCGGTCGCGATGTACCTGGCCCTCCAGGTCGCGTTCCTCTTCACCGTCCCCGAGAACGTGCTCGGCGGCGGCTGGAAGGGCGTCTCCTTCGAGTCCCCGTTCGGGCAGCTGGCACTGATCCTCAACCTGCACTGGCTGTCCAGCCTGCTGTACGCGGACGCGGTGGTCTCCCCCGGCGGCTCGGCGTACGTGGGCGTGGCGATCAACGCCCGGCACACCTACGCGCTCGCCAAGAACCGTACGATCCCCCGGTTCTTCATGAAGGTGGACGAGCGGTTCGGCGTGCCGCGCCGGGCGCTGGCGATCAACCTCGCGGTGATCGTGATCTTCCTGCTGCCGTTCGGCGGCTGGCAGGACATCGTCAGCGTCATGGGCAACATGTACCTGCTGATCTACGGCGCCTCCGCGGTCGCCGCGGCGGTCTTCCTCGCCGATCCGGAGAGCACCACGTCCGGCTGGGTGCCGGGCCTGCGCTGGATCGCACCCGTCAGCTTCGTGGTGGCGAGCGAGTTCGTGTACTGGTCGGGGTGGCACACGCTGCGGCTGGCCCTGCCGCTGGTCCTCGCCGGGCTGCTGGTCTTCCTGGCCATGCGGCGCTCCGGTGACGGCGCGACGGACGCCGTCGGCGACCGGGACGGCGCCGGACGGCGGCTGCCGCTGCTCGGTGAACTGCGCACCGGTGCCTGGCTGGTGACCTACCTGGCGGTGCTGACCGCGCTGTCGTGGCTGGGCAGCTTCGACGGCTCGGCGCAGCTGCCCGCCCCGTACGACTCGCTGGTCGTGGCGGCCTTCGCGCTCGCGGTCTTCATCTGGGCCGTACGGTCCGGCGTCCGGCACCTGGCGGAGTCCCGTACCGGCACCGTGTGAGCCGCCGCGGACCGGCCGTACCCGGGCCGGTCCGCGGCGGTCGTTTCCGCGGACGAGGTGGGCTACGGTCCGTACCGGGGGAAGTATTGCGTATGGACGTTCCCCTGTACCTCGAACCGCGGTTGGAGTCCCGGCTGGCGTCCCTGCTGCGCGCCAGGACGTTTCTGCATACGCTCACCGGCGGGCTCGGTTCGCCGCTGAACGTGGTCTTACCGGACCGCATGGCCGAGAACCTGGCCGCCTTCCGGGCCGTCTACCGCCGGCACCACCTCAGCGGCGGCATTTTCTTCGCCCACAAGGCGAACCGCTCCAGCGCCCTGGTACGGCGGCTCGCCGCCACGGAAGCGGCCGTCGACGTCGCCTCCCTCGGCGAGCTCCAGCACGCCCTGGGCTGCGGTTTCGTACCGGACCGGATCATGGCGACCGGGCCGAAGAACCCGGAGTTCCTGTGGCTGGCGGCCCGTTCGGGCACCACCGTGAACATCGACAGCCCGGTGGAGCTGGACGAACTCGCCGCGCTGGTACGGGATTACACCCTCCCCCGCATCCGTGTCCTGCTGCGGCTCTCCGGCTTCTGCACCCCCGGCGTCAGGCTGCTGATCCGGCAGAGCCGCTTCGGTACGGCCGAGGCGGAGCTGGACGGCCTGCTCAAGTCGGTGGAACGGCACCGCGACGCGGTGGAGCTGACGGGTGTGGGCTACCACCTCGACACCACCAGCCCGGCCGAGAAGGCGGTGGCGCTCGAAGGGTGCGTCAAGGCCCTGGACACCTGCCGGGCGCGGGGCTTCGCGCCGCGCGCCGTCGACATCGGCGGCGGCTTCGGCACCGACTACCTCGCCGACGGCGCGCAGTGGCAGCGGTACACGACGGAACTGACCAACGCCGCGCTGGGCACGCGTCCGCCCATGACCTGGCGTCGGCACAGCTACGGCCTGCGCAACGAGAACGGCACCCTGCGCGGCGCGCTGGCGCTGTACCCGGCCCACCGGCCGACCGCCGGAGCCCAGTACCTCGACGCGCTCCTGTCGCTCCCCGCCCCCTCCATGGGCCGCCCGCTGGCCACCCTGCTGCTGGAGAACCTGTACGAACTGCACACGGAGCCCGGCCGCGCGCTCGTGGACCAGTGCGGGGTCACCTTGGCGCGGGTGCTGGAGGTACGCCGTACGGAGCCGACGGACCGCGCCGAGGCCACGGGCCGTACGGGTGCCGCCGACGGTGAGCCCGCGTTTCCCGGCAGCCGTGCGGGTCCGGTCCCCCTCCTGGTGCGGCTGGACGCCAACGCCGACGACATCGGCCTGGAGGAGCACGGCGTCCTCGTCGACCCCGTCCTCGTACCGCGTGCCGCGCCGGGGGACGCTCCGGACGCCGGGCCGGTGGCGTGCTACCTCGCGGGCAACCTCTGCCTGGAGGCCGACATGATCACCCGGCGGGCCGTCCACCTGCCGGGCGCGCCCCGCCCCGGGGACCTGCTGGCCTTCGCGAACACGGCGGGCTACTGCATGGACTTCAGCGCCGACGAGGCCCAGCAGCAGCCCGTCGCCCGCAAGGTCGCCGTATGGCAGGACGCACCGGCGGACGCCCCGGGCCGGGAGGACGCTCCCTGGCAGTGGTGCCTGGACGAACAGTACTGGCCGCACGTGAACCGCCGGACGAAAGGATCTGCATGAGGTTCGAGCGCATCACCGACGCCATCGGCAACACCCCGCTCGTACGCATCGATCCGTCCGTGCACGGCCTGCGCACCATCGATCTGTACGCCAAGCTGGAGATGCTCAACCCATTCGGTTCGATCAAGGACCGGGCGGCCTGGAACATGGTGCGGCCGGGGCTGCCCGCCGCGGCCGGCGAGGACCGCACCGTCGTGGAGCTGTCCAGCGGCAACACGGCCAAGGCGCTGGCCGTCCTCGCCGGTATGCACGGGGTGCCTTTCAAGAGCGTCACGAACCGGATGCGCATTCCTGAGGTCAAGGACCTCCTCCTGCTGCTGGGCGCGGAGGTCGAGGAGCTGCCGGGGCAGACCGAGTGCCTCGACCCGACCAACACCGACGACCCGCTGACCCACTTCCACCGGACGCTCACCGAGCCCGGCAGCGCGTACCTGTACACGGATCAGTACTTCAACGACCGCAACACGCAGGCCCATGTGGAGGGCACCGGCCCGGAGATCGTCAAGGACCTGGACGGCCGGGCGCCGGACTGGTTCATCGCCTGTGTGGGCACGGCCGGGTCGTCGACCGGGGTGGCCCGGGTGCTGCGGGAGCACGACCCCCGGGTGGACGTGGTCGGGCTGGTCTCGCACAAGGCGGACTTCGTGCCCGGCATCCGCACCATCGACGAGGTGCAGGAGGTCGGCCTGTTCGACCCGCGGACCTACGACACGATCGCCTCCGTCACCGCCGACGAGGCGATCGACGGGATGCTGACCCTGGCCCGGCGGTGCGGCATCCTGGCCGGTCCGACCAGCGGGGCCGCGTACTTCGGCGCCGTACGGCATCTGCGCGAGCTGGACACCGGCCCGGCGCCGGAGCCGGACCCGGATCTCCCGGCCGGGCGCCGGACCGCCGTGTTCATCGTCTGCGACCGCATCGAGAGCTACCTCGGCTACGTACGGCAGCGGCGGCCCGAGCTGCTGGGGCGGCCGCCGCAGCCGGACTCCGTCGCCACGCTCTCCGACGCCGAGGTGCGGCAGGCGCCGGACATCGACGTCGAGGGCGCCGTGCGGTGGATCGAGCGCGACCAGCCGCTCGTCGTGGATCTGCGCAGCCCGTTCGCCTACACCGCGCTGCACATCGCCGGTTCGGTCAACATCGTCGACGAGCTCTTCGGTGAACTGGTGCGCGGCGGGCTGCCGTTCAGCAAGAGCCGCCCGGTCCTGCTGGCCTGTCCGGTCGGTGAGCAGTCCGCCAAGTACGCCGCGCTGCTCACGCGCCTGGGCCACCCCGACATCCGCAGCCTGCGCGGCGGGATCATCGCCTGGCGCGACGCGGGCGCCCCGCTGGTACGGGAGTGACGGCCGATGACCACGACGGACGCCCCCACGACCGCGGCCCTGGACGAACTGCACGCGTGGCACACCGCCGTACGCGCCCAGTTCCCGATCATCACGGGCGCGCCCCGGCTCGCCTACCTGGACAACGCCGCGACGACACAGAAGCCGCAGGCCGTCCTGGACGCCGTGCAGCACTACCTCACCACCGGCAACGCCAACGCCGGGCGCGGCACCTACACCTGGGCCAACCGGACCACGGCGCTGGTCGAGGAGACCCGGCAGCGGATCAAGGAGTTCCTCGGCGATCCGGAGCCGGACCGCTCCGGGGTGCACTTCGTCAGCGGGGCGACGGCGGGGCTGCGTGCCGTCGCGCGGGACTGGCTGGCCGGTCAGCTGTCCGACGGCGACGAGATCGTGGTCCCGCTCGCCGACCACCAGGCGAACATCGTCCCGTGGCTGGAGATACGGGACCTGCTCGCGCGGCAGGGCCTGCGCATCCGGGTGCGCCCGATGCCCTACCAGGCGGGGTCCGGCGACTACGACCCGGCGGCGCTGGCCTCGCTGGCCGGGCCGCGGACCCGCTTCGTGGCGGTCACCCACGTCCATCACGTCTACGGCGGCGACATGAACGTGCACCGCATCCGGCAGGCGGTGGGGCCGGACGTGCCGATCTGCCTGGACGCGGCCCAGAGCGTGGGGCACATCCCGGTGTCGCTCGCGGACCTGGACGTGGACTTCGCCGTCTTCTCCGGGCACAAGGCCCTGGCCCTGCCCGGCTCGGGTGCCGTGTGGGCCCGCAACGCGCGGGGCCCGGCCTTCTCGCCCGGCGGGTGGGACGGCAGCCCGAACACCACCGGCATCCGCAGCCTGCGGGCCGCGTTCGACTGGCTGGACGCCACGGGCACCGGCCGCGTCGAACGGTGGACCACGGCCCTGGCCGCCCGTCTGACCGAGGGGCTGCGCCGGCTGCCCGCGTACGAGGTCCTGGGCTGCCAGCGCAGCCTGGCGGCCGGCGCGGGCATCCAGCGGCGCCAGGGCATCGTGACGTTCCGGCACCGCGGTATCGACTCGGGTGACCTGGGCTTCGCGCTGTTCGACCACGGCTTCATGGTCCGCTCGGACAGCCTCTGCCAGGGCAGCGGGGGCGAGCGGCAGCACTCGGTCCGAGTGAGCGTGCACGCGTACAACTCCCCGGCGGAGATCGACCGGCTGCTGGACGTGCTGGGAGCGTGTGCCTGACCTCGCGGAACGGCGCCCGCCGAACGCCCGCCGCAGGGCGCCCCCTCCGGGGGGTGACCCCTTTGGAGTGACAGAACGCCATTGGAAACCGTTTTCACCTGTAGGTTGAGAGGCACCGGCGGACAGGTGCGAGACGGCTGAGGTGGCGCGACCGGATGGGACTGAGTGTGGCTACGGCCGCCCTGTGGGTGCGGCGGTGGGAACGGCAGCAGCAGCGGTACGCGATCGACCGTGAGGAGCGCTTCACGGTCGTCGCCGACGCCGTCGAGAAGGTGACCGCCCACCAGGAGCGGTCGCTGGTCCTGGACCTGGGATGCGGGCCCGGGTCGCTGGCCGCGCGGCTGGCCGGGCGGCTGCCCCGCGCGGACATCGTCGCCGTGGACAAGGACCCCGTCCTGCTGGCGCTGGGCCAGGCGCACCACGGCGACACCGTGCGGTTCGTCGAGGCGCCGGTCGGCGCGGGCGGCTGGACCCGCGCCCTGGACCTGGACCGCCCGCTGGACGCGGCGGTCTCGGCGACGGCGCTGCACTGCCTCGCGCCGGACGCGCTGCGCCGGGCGTACGAGGACCTCGCCGACGTCATCCGCCCCGGCGGTGTGCTCGTCAACAGCGACCGGTTCCGCAGCCCGCGGGGGGACCGGGCGGCGGAGGTCGCCGCCCAGGTCGGCCTGCGGCGCGCCGAACGCCAGCGGCCGCCCGGCCGTGAGGACTGGGCGTCCTGGTGGGCCGCCGCTGCCGCCGACCCGGAGCTGGCCGACCCCTTCACTGCCCGCCGCGCGCGGCACACCCCGCACAGCGTCCACAACGGTCTGCCCCTGTCCCACCACATACGGCTGCTGCGCCGGGCCGGCTTCCGGCACGCCGCGCCGGTCTGGCAGTTCGGCGAGGACGCGGTGCTGGTGGCGGTGCGGTAGTGCGTGCGGCGGGCTCGGGGTGGCGGTGCGGTGGACCCGGCCGGCGGGCTCAGGGGGTGGCGGCGGTCGTCCCGGCCGGTGGGCTCAAGGGGTGGCGGCGGTAGTCCCGGCCGGCGGGCTCAAGGGGTGGCGCCGATGATGTGGAAGAGGGTGCCTTCCGGGTCGCGCAGTTCGGCCACGGGGCCCTGGGAGGTGCGTTCGGCCCTGGACTCCACCTGCCCGCCGAGCTTCTTCGCGGTCTCCGCGGCCTCCTCGACGCTCGGCACCTGGAAGTGGATGTTCCAGCGGGGCCGCACCTGCGGATCGGCCGCCGCCTCGATCGCTCCGGCGTACATGCCCACCGCGTCCCGCTCCGCGACGCTGAGCACCACCCGCTCGTCCTCCCAGCGCACGTCGAGAGGGCTGGCGTCCTCCTCGCTGTACCAGTCGAAGAGGTCTCCGTAGAAGCGCGCGGCGTCGAACGCGTCCCGGGTGCGGAGCTCCACCCACGTCGGCGCGCCGGTGCCGACCGGCTGCCGGTTCGTCCGCGGTGTGCTCTCCCGGCACTCCCAGAGGCCGAAGCGCGCCCCGGCCGGGTCGGCGGCCAGCGCCAGCCGGCCCGCGTCGAAGTCCAGCGGGCCGATGGCGACCGTACCGCCGCGTTCCCTGACCCCGTTCGCCGCGTCGTCGGCGTTGCGCGTCCCGAAGTACGTCGTCCACGAGTTGGGCAGTTCGGTGTGGCGGGCGGCCGCGCTGAGCCCCGCCACCGCCGTGTCCCCGGCCATCGCCCGTACGTACGGGCCCCACCGGTCCGGTCCGGCCTCGAACCGCCAGCCCAGCAGCGGTCCGTAGAAACGCGTCGCGACGTCGAGGTCCCCCGTCAGGAGGGTGGCCCACGACGGCACCCCGGGAACGAACGTCATCTGGCAGTCGCCCATGTAAAGCCGGCCCTTCTCCACCATCATTGTGTCCAGCACTGCTACTGCGGTCCTACCAGGAAAGGCAGGACCGCATGCCATTCCACCGGGTCACGCCGCAACCGAACTGGCGGGCGCTTCGGGGCCGGTCCCGTCGGCCTGCTCGCGAATGCGTGCGCAGGTCCGCTTGATGAGACGGCACACATGCATCTGGGACAGTCCCAGTTCCTCGCCGATACGGCTCTGTGTCATATCGCAGAAGAACCGCATGTACAGAATGCGGCGCTCCCGCTCCGGAAGGCCGCGCAATCCGTCGCGCACCGTTTCCCGGGCGAGGACCAGCTCGTACTGCGACTCGGTGAAGCCGATACTGTCACGGAGGGCGAAATCGTCGTCGGCGCCCGGCCGCTCGGCGTCCAGTGAAAGGGTTTTGTAGCTTTCGATGGCTTCCAGGCCGAGGATGACGTCGTCGGCACAGAGCCGGGTGCGTTCGGCGATCTCCGCGACGGTCGGGAAACGGCTGTCGGAGGCCGCCGACAGTTCACGTACGGCCAGCCGCACGGTATTGCGGAGTTCCTGGACGCGGCGGGGTACGTGTACGCCCCACGTGCAGTCCCGGAAGTGCCGCTTGACCTCGCCCACGATGGTGGGGATGGCGTAACTCTCGAATGCGCTGCCACGCTCGGGCCGGTACCCGCCGATGGCCTTCACCAAGCCCAGGGCGGCCACCTGTTTCAGATCGTCCATGCTCTCACCGCGGTCACGGAACCGCAGCGCGAGACGTACGGCCATCGGCAGCCAGGCGCGTGTCAGTTCATCGCGCAGCCGCATTTTCTCCGGCCCCTCGGGCAGTTCTGCCAGTCGCGTGAAAACGGCGTTCGTCTCCTCCGCGTCCGGCGTGTCCGGAAAGGCTCGTCGGCGGCGTGACGGAGCCGTGGCGGCTGTGCTCACGGGATCCACTCTCCCAACGGACGCGGGGTCTGGGCGTCGTCAACGAGACGGCGGAAGCACACCGGGCGGACAGCCTCCGGATGCCCGCATACCGGGTCCGACCTGGTACGCGGTATACGCCCAACGTCTGTTCCACCGAGCATAGGACGATCGGCACCGGGCCGCCTGCGGAGAGCTCACGCATCGCTGCACCCCGTTATCCGCCCCGCTCGGAATGCATGTTTGGTTTTCCGGCCCACCGGATACCCAGCCCGGCGGAGTGCCGTCGCGACTGCTGCGGGCCGCGGCGCACGCCATCGTCGTGCGGACGCCCGCACACGAGTGGACAGGGCAGACAAGGAGCGAGAATCCGATGGCCGACCCGAAGCAAGAACAGCGTGACCGCTTCCGCGCCGAAGACCCGGCCTCCGGGCCGATGACGACCGACCAGGGCGTGACGGTCGACCACACCGATGATTCCCTCCAGGCCGGCGAGCGCGGCCCTACGCTGATGGAGGACTTCCACTTCCGGGAGAAAATCACCCGCTTCGACCACGAGCGGATCCCGGAACGGGTGGTGCACGCGCGCGGGGCGGGTGCGTACGGCTATTTCCAGCCGTACCGGTCGTGCGCGGAATTCACCCGGGCGGCCTTCCTCCAGGACCCGTCCGTGAAAACCCCGGTGTTCGTCCGGTTCTCCACCGTGCAGGGCCCGCGCGGCTCCGCCGACACCGTGCGTGACGTCCGTGGTTTCGCGACGAAGTTCTACACCTCGGAGGGCAATTACGACCTGGTGGGGAACAATTTCCCGGTCTTCTTCATCCAGGACGGCATCAAGTTCCCGGACTTCGTGCACGCGGTGAAGCCGGAGCCGCACAACGAGATTCCGACGGGTGCCTCCGCGCACGACACGCTGTGGGACTTCGTCTCCCTCCAGCCCGAGACGCTGCACACGATCATGTGGCTGATGTCCGACCGGGCCATCCCGCGCAGCTACCGGATGATGCAGGGCTTCGGTGTGCACACCTTCCGGTTCGTCAACGCGCAGGGTCAAGGCACCTTCGTGAAATTCCACTGGAAGCCGAAGCTGGGGGTGCACTCCCTGGTGTGGGACGAGGCCCAGGAGGCCCAGGGCCGGGATCCGGACTTCAACCGCCGGGACCTGTGGGACACCATCGAGGCCGGTGCGTACCCCGAGTGGGAGCTGGGCGTCCAGCTCGTGCCGGAGTCCGACGAGCACGAGTTCGACTTCGACCTGCTGGACGCCACGAAGATCATCCCGGAGGAGCAGGTCCCGGTGGAGCCCATCGGCCGGATGGTGCTCGACCGCAACCCCGACAACTTCTTCGCCGAGACCGAGCAGGTCGCCTTCCACACGGCGAACGTCGTGCCCGGCATCGACTTCACCAACGACCCGCTGCTCCAGGCCCGCAACTTCTCCTACCTGGACACCCAGCTGATCCGGCTCGGCGGGCCGAACTTCGCGCAGATCCCGGTGAACCGGCCGGTCGCCCCGGTCCGCACCAACCAGCGCGACGGCTACCACCAGAACGAGATCCACCGGGGCACCAACTACTCCCCGAACTCGCTCGGCGGCGGCTGCCCCGCACTGGCCGACCCCGACGACCCGGCCTTCCGCCATCACACCGAGCGCGTGGACGGCCGCAAGATCCGGCGCCGCAGCCCCAGCTTCGAGGACCACTACACCCAGACGGCGATGTTCTGGCACAGCATGGCCGGCTGGGAGCAGAAGCACATCGTCGACGCGTTCCGCTTCGAGCTGGGCAAGGTGGGCACCAAGGAGGTCCGCGCCCGTACGGTCGAGCAGCTCGCGTACGTGGACCACGCGCTGGCCGTCGCGGTCGCCGAGGGCGTCGGCGTACCCGCGCCGCAGGAGCGCCCGAACACTCCGCAGCCGGCCCCCTCCCCCGCGCTGAGCTTCGAGAACAACCGCGGGGACGGCTCGATCAGCACCCGGCAGATCGCCGTGCTGGTCTCCGACGGCGTGGACGCGGCGCAGACGATCGCGGTCCGCGACGCGCTGGCCGAGCGGGGCGCGACCGTGGAACTGCTCGCCCCGCAGGACGGCACCGTCCAGGACAAGGACGGCAGCACGCTCGGCGTGGACCGGGCGCTGCCCACCGTCGCCTCGGTGCTCTACGACGCGGTGCTGCTGCCCCCGGGCGGCCTGGACTCCGGCAACGCGGCGGCCGACGACGCGGCCCTGCGGTTCGTCCGCGGCGCCTACCGCCACGGCAAGCCGATCGGCGCCCTGGGAGCGAGCGTGGACAAGCTGGCCGGCCTCCTGCCGGACGAGCTGCGCACGGCCGCGGAAGGGGAATCGACGGTCTCCGAGGCGGGCATCGTGACGGACCGGCTGCCGGGCGGCGCGACCGCCCAGGACTTCACCGGCGCGTTCGCCGAGGCGGTCGCGGCACACCGGCACTGGAACCGGCCGGCGCTGCCCGGCTGATCCCTGAGCCGATCCCTGAGCCGATCCGCTGCGCGGCTCCCGCCCGCTGTCCGGCTGTCCGGCTGTCCCGCTGCCCGGCCGGGTCAGCGGGCCGAGCGCGAGGCGCCGCCGAACAGCCGGGCCAGTGCCCTGAACGGCAGGGTGACGACTGCCGCGAGCGTGCTGCCCACGGTCCGCAGTACGTCCGCGATGGCTCGGAACATCTCACACACCTCCTGGTCCCGGTGGCGCGGCGGAACCGGGTCCGGCCGGACGCCCGGACCCGGACCGCCGCGAACGGCCGCGGCACCGGGTAGCCCCCGTACGGCGCGGGAAACCCGTACGGACGAACGGGCCACCGTCGCTCCGGGCATGATCACCGCACGTCCGGGAACCCGGTGAGGCGTGGGGCACCCGGTACCGGGCGGGCGCCCGGCAGCCGCACCGCCCCCAGGCCGAGGCCCCCGCGCCGGCCGCACGACCGGCCCGTCGGCCGTACCACCGACGGGCCCGCAGGAAGGACCACTCCATGGGAAACGACCGCAAACACACCGACTCCGCCGCCGACGAGCTGGCCAAGGAGTTCGAGGACGCGGAGCTGGACGTCACGGACGACGAGGACGAGGACGAGCGGGTCGGCAAGGAGGGCGACACGTTCTCCACCAACCTGGAGGAGCAGCAGAACGCGGCGGGTCACCCGCGGGGCGAGCCGGCCGACGAGCGCCGCTGAGGCGTGTCGGCGGCACCGGTCCGGGCACGGTGCGTCTCCGTGACCCGGGCCCGCTGCCCGGCGTCGGCGGCCAGGTCCGCGGCCGTCAGGGCCATGGCCAGGGCGCCGTCCAGGACCGCGCGGTCGGCGTGCTCGCCGGTGGTCACCCCGGCGAATTCGCGCGTGTGGGGCCGGGCGCGGCAGGACAGGCCGATGGTGGGGTGGATGGCGGGCAGGAAGTGGCTGATGTTGCCCATGTCGGTGGAGGCCCCGATGGCGACCGCGGACTCGGGCGTACGGCCCAGCGCCCGTACGTGCCGGGCGTAGGTGTCGCCGAGCCAGGCGTCCTGACGCAGGTCGGCGTAGGCGGGGGACGGTTCGGTCAGCGTCAGCTCGCAGCCGCTGGCCAGCGCGCCCGCCTCGAAGCAGGCCCGTACGCGCGGCCACAGCGTCTCCAGTTCGCCGAGGGTGTCGGCGCGCAGCTGCCAGCTCATCCGGGCCGTCTCCGGGATGATGTTGGTGCGGTCGCCGCCGTGCGTGACGATGCCGTGCATCCGTACGCCGTCGGGCAGTTGCTGGCGCAGCAGGGCCAGCGCGGTCTGCGCGACGACGCACGCGTCGGCGGCGTTCAGGCCGTCGTGCGGGGCGATGGCCGCGTGCGCGGCGCGCCCCCGGTACTCCGCCTCCACACCGCGTGAGGCCCGGGACGTACCGCCGAAGTCGTCCGACGGGCCCGGGTGGACCATCATCGCGCACGACACGTCGTCGAAGGCGCCCGCGTCCAGCATGAGGATCTTGCCACCGCCGCCCTCCTCAGCGGGGGTGCCCAGCGCCTTCACCCGCAGCCCGAGGTCCCCGGCGACCGCGGCCAGCGCGAGGGCGGCGCCCGCCCCGGCGGCGGCGATCAGGTTGTGCCCGCAGGCGTGGCCGAGGTCCGGCAGGGCGTCGTACTCCAGGCACAGCCCCACCGTCAGGTCCGCGTCGGCCGGTCCCGCGGTGGCGGTGAACGCGGTCGGCAGCCCGGCCGTGCCGCGTTCCACCGCGAAGCCCGCGTCCGCCAGCAGCCGGGTCAGGGCGTCGGCCGCGTGGTGTTCGGCGAAGGCCGTCTCCGGGTGCGCGTGGAGGTCGCGGGCGAGCAGCAGCAGCGGATCGCGTGCGGCGTCGAGACGGGCGCGGATCACGTCGCCGGGGGCGGGTGCGGTACTGGCCAAGGTGACCTCCTCGTCGGCGCGGGTCCCACGAGGGCCGGTGCGGCCGGGGCGCGCCTGGTGGTGGGCGGATTCAGCGGTCCATGGTCATGGACCGTAACGCGGCGGCCTTCTGAGGCCCAGGGGTGACCGCCACCCCTCCCCTGAAGGCTCGGCGGGGCTCGGCCCGTGGTCGGCTGAGGTGCCGCACGCCTCGTGGGGCGGACGCGCCGTACCGCCCGGTGTGCGCCCGATCCCCGCGACCGGGCGCGGAACGTGCGCCCTGTCCGGCCCGTCACGCCCTCTCCTAGCCTGCGAGCGTGGGCCACAGGAGGAAGAGCGAAAGGAAGGTCGAGTGTGACGTGACGGTCTTCAACAAGGCCGGAAGCAAGCCGGTCGAGGCGCCTTCAGCCGATCCCTACGGCTCCGCCTGACCAGCTCGGCCCTGTCTGCCGGGGCGGCCCTGGACCCGACGGCCGGCCCCGGCGGAAGGAGCGGGCCACACGGCTCCGGCCAGTTCTCGTCAGCTCCTGCGGCGGCGCAGCCACCAGGCGCAGAACCCGCCCGTCAGTACGGCGAGGGCGAGGTGGATCGCGGTTTCGTACCACTGGAAGGCCCAGTAGCGGTCACCGGGCTGGGGCGACGAAGCCGACCTTCGCCAGCTGCGCCGGGCCGGAAGCGGGAGGCTCACCGAGGACCGCGATGGTGCCCGCGGTCGGGGTGATCAGACCACAGGCCAGCTGTAACAGGGTGGACTTTCCCGCCCCGTTGGGGCCGACCAGCCCGACCACCCGCCCGCTCGGCACACTCAGGGTGCAGTCGGACAGCGCCTGGCGGCGGCCGTACCGCTTGCCCAGGGCTGCGGTTTCCAGAATCGCGGTCATGTCTCCTCTTCGATGTGGGTGCGGAACGTGGTGCGGAACAGGGCCTCGATGCTCTCCTCGTCCAGCCCGGCGGTCCGTGCCCGGCCGAGCCAACGCAGCAACTCCCGGCGCAGCGGCTCGTGTTCGGACAGCGGGGCGTCACCGAGCGCGGCGAGGCCCTGGTGTTCGAGTTCCCGGTACGCCTTGCCCACCGGCCGCCGGTTCCCGTACCTCTCCCGAGCCCCCGAGCACCCCCGAGCCCCCCGGAGCACGACGAAGACCGGTGCCCGGGCAGTACGGAGACTGCGCGGGCACCGGTCCCGGTGCGGTCGTGGTCCTAGTCGTGCTGGGTCGGTGTGCTCCAGCGGAGGATGGCGCCGAGGCCGCCGGCCGGGGCTTCGGCGGGGTCCCGGACGACCACGGCTTCCGCTCCGTTCGCGGCGGCCGAGCGGAGCAGCGCGTCGTCCGCGCGGGCCGCGGACGGGTTCGTCTCGCCCAGGTACTGCAGTTCGGAGTTGCGGACCGCCAGCTGGTCGGCGCCGGGGCCCACCCAGACCTCACGTCCGGCGTCGGCGCTGCCGGGGGCGATGATCAGGGTGTCGATACGGTGTTCGCGCGCCGCCTCGACGAGGGCCGGTACGCCGGTCGCGGCGTACGCGGGATCGGTGCCGCCCACTCCGGCGCCCGCCCGGAAGCGGTCGAGGACGTCCGCCACGTGGTCGCGCTCGTGGGCGGCGCGTACGTGGGCGATGTCGCGGTCCAGCGCGCTGCTCTCCGAGCCCGCGGCCCGGCCGCCGTGGTCGCTCTCGTAGGTCACCGAGCGCAGTTGCTGGGGGAGCTTGTCGTGCACCGAGCGGCGTTCGCGGGAGTCGCCCGCCAGCAGCATGACCGTGGCGCCGCAGCTGTCGAAGACGCGCTGCGCGGCCTCGGCGATCTCGCCGGCGTTCTGCTCCCAGGTGTTCTCGACCGCGGTCTGGAAGTGCCGCTCGGACCAGTCCGCCGTCGAGGTGCGGTGGATCGGCCAGTCCAGGCCCTCGACCGTGCCGGCCTCCTCGCCGCCCCGGTCGTCGTGCAGCTCGAAGTCGGCTCCGGTGCGGTCCACGTACACCACGAGACATCCGGCGTTGCCCGCCGCGGCCTCGGCCCACGGGGTGATCCTGGGCAGCGCCGACCAGGCCGCGAACGACCTGGCGGGGCGTCCGGCGAGCGGCGCGTCCAGGACGATCTCGCCGTCCGTGGCGAAGACCGCCCGCCCGGACAGGGTCGCGAGGTCCCCGTCGGCGCCGGCGCCGGTCAGCGCCTCGCGCACGGCGTCGCACGTGGCCCGGTCCGCTCCCTGCTCGGCGAGTTGCCGGGCCGCCGCGTCCGCCGAGAGCTCCCGCTGCTTGGCCGCGTCCTCGGTGCTGTGCGGCACCTCGGCGTACACGGATGCCCAGGGGCCCGGCCGGTCGATGATCGGTTGAAGGAGCGAGAGGTGCATGGCGCTTCCTCCTGAAGGGTTCGCGGGTCACCGACTGACAGTCGTGACAGCCTTGACGGTGATGTCTTGACGGTGTTCCGGGTGCCCGGTTTCCAGCGGTTGCAACGTATGCGGACGGTTCTCATGTGATTTTTCATGGCCTGTGGTGCTCGTGTACCGTGCACCGCTTCCCTGGCCGTGAACCGCCGTCCGGCGTGTCCGCACGCGTGCCCGTTCACCGCGCCGCCATGCCCCTCCGTCACCGGACCGATCGCCCCTCACCCTTTCCTCGCGGGCTCCCTCTCCACTCTCGGCCCTCGGAGCGGAGGGCGCACCCCGGGGGGCACGCCCCGCCCCTTCCGTCAGCGGCCCCCGGTGACGCGCTCCCGCTCCCCCACCGCCCGGCCGCCGTCGAGCTCCAGTCCGCGCCCGCGGAACCCGCCGCGGAAGCGCCGGTCGTGGGAGACCACGACCACCGCGCCGCGGTAGGCCGACAGCGCCTCCTCCAACTCCTCGACCAGGGCGAGCGAGATGTGGTTGGTCGGCTCGTCCAGAACGAGCAGGTCGGCGGGCCGCGTCACCAGACGCGCCAGTTCCAGCCGCCGCCGCTGCCCCACGGACAGGGCCGCCACGGGCACCGCCAGGTCCTCCTCCCGGAACAGGCCGAGGGCCAGCAGCGCGGGCGCGTGCTCCGCGGGCGGGCCGGGGAGACCGGCGGCGAAAGCGGCGAGCAGGGACTGCCGGACCGGTGCGGCGGACAGCTCCTGCGCCAGGTATCCGGTACGGGCCGGCCGGCGCACGGTGCCCGTGTCGGGGCGCAGGTTACCGGCCAGGACGCGGAGCAGGGTCGTCTTGCCCGCGCCGTTGGGGCCGGTCACCAGCAGGCGGTCGCCCGCCGTGACGGTCAGCTCCTCGATCCGGAGCCGGTCGCCGACGGTGATGCCGGTCAGTTCGGCGAGGGGCCGGGGGCCGGAGCCGGTTCCAGCTCCGGCTTCGGCCTCGGAGTCGGTTCCAGCTCTGGCTTCGGCTTCGGCAGCCGTACCGGGCCCGCCAGCGGTCCCGCCCATCCCGCCCATCCCGCCCGTCCCGCCCGTCCCGTCCGTCCCGTCCGTCCCGTCCGTCCCGCCCGTCCCGTCCGTCCCGCCCGTCCTGCCCGTCCCATCCGCGTACGTCCCCAGTTCCGCGCTGAACCGGAGCGGTACGGGAGGCGGCGGCACCGGATGCCGCCGGAGCCGGGTCAGCCGCTGTGCGGCGGCTCTGACCTGGCCGGAGAGCTTCGCCTCGTGCGAGCGGCGGTGTTTGCCGAAGCCCTCGCGAGGGTCCTTGCCGGTGCCCGCGAGCCGCCGTCCGGCCGACTCCGCCAGTTCGGCGGTCCGGGCGACCTCCGCCCGCCACTCCTCGTGGTCCTGCGCCCAGCGGCGTCGGGCCGCGGCCTTCGCCGTCCGGTAGCCCTGCCAGCCGTCGCCGTGGCGCGTGACGGTCCGCAGGTCGCGGTCGGCTTCGAGGATGCCGGAGGTGACCGCTTCGAGCAGCACGCGGTCGTGGGTGACGACGACCACCGTGCCGCGGTGCGCGGTGAGGTGGGCCTCCAGCCAGGCGGTGGCCTGCTGGTCGAGGTGGTTCGTCGGCTCGTCCAGCAGGAGCAGTTCGGGCGCCGCGGCCAGGACGCAGGCCAGTGACAGCCGCGACTGCTCGCCGCCGGAGAGCGAGCCGAGCACCCGGTCTCGGGTGATGTGGGCCAGTCCGAGGCCGTGCAGGGCCGCGTCCACGCGGGCGTCCGCCCGGTAGCCGCCGCGTTCTTCGTACGTGGTCAACAGGTCGCCGTACGCGTCGAGTTCGTCCGGCGTGGCGGTGGCCAGGGTGGCTTCCGCCGTGCGGATGCGGGCTTCGAGGGCGCGCAGTTCGGCGAGGGCGGCGTCGACGGCGTCCTGGACGGTGCCGCGCGGATCGAGGTCCGAGGTCTGGCCGAGGTGGCCGGTGCCGCCGGGGAAGGACACGGTGATCTCGCCCGTGTCCGGCGCCTCGGCCCCGGCCAGCAGCCGGAGCAGCGTGGACTTGCCGGAGCCGTTCTCTCCGATGACGCCGACCTTCTCGCCGGGGCGTACGGTCAGCGACACCTGCTCCAGCACGGTGCGGTCGCCGTAGGTGCGGGAGACGTCTTTCATGGTCAGTTGGGCGCGATGGCGCACGGGAATTCCCTGAGGTACGTCGCGGCCGCGCCGTGCGCCCTGCGCACGGGGGCCGGATTCCGTCGGAGGCCGGGGGCAGCACGGCGGGCGGCGAAGGGTCAGCCGTCCGCGGTCACGCCGGTCTCAGACGAAGTAGTACCAGGAAGCCATGTCTTCCACTGTAGCCCAGGAGCACTGCTCACGAAGGGGAATATCGGGCGTCGCGGCGCGCCCGCGCCGGGCCGTGCCCGCGTTTTCGTGAATGGGCCGCGTCCCGGCCGCGGTCCCAGCATTTGAGACGCCGGAGCGTTACGTTGCGAGGACGCGGACGCCTGACGGACACTCCGACCGGGAACGCGTACGACCGTTTCCCGTACCTCTGAGAGAGTTCGGAATACCCACCGTGAGTCTGCTGCGCAAAAAGCCTTTGGAGCGAGCCGTCAAGGAGGCTCGCGGAGAGGGCGAACAACAACTTCGCCGGGACCTTTCCGCGCTCGATCTGACCATCCTCGGGGTCGGTGTCATTCTCGGCACCGGAATCTTCGTCCTCACCGGTACGGTCGCCCGGAACATGGCCGGGCCCGCCGTGGCGCTCTCCTTCGTCGTCGCCGCGGCGGTCTGCGCGTGCGCGGCGCTGTGCTACGCCGAATTCGCCTCCTCGGTCCCGGTCGCGGGCTCCGCGTACTCCTATTCGTACACGGCGCTGGGCGAACTGCCCGCCTGGATCATCGGCTGGGCGCTGAGCCTGGAACTGACCCTGGCCACCGCGGTGGTGGCGGTCGGCTGGTCCGGCTATCTGCAGTCGATGCTGGAGAGCGTCGGCCTGCATCTTCCCGCCGTGCTGAGCGGCGGCGACGACGCGGTGGTGAATCTGCCCGCGGCGCTTCTCGTCCTCGTTCTGGGCGGGGTGCTCATCGTCGGCGGAAAGCTCTCCAAAGGCGTCACCAATGTGCTGGTCGGCATCAAGCTGGCCATTGTGCTGCTGGTGATCGTCGCGGGTCTGTTCTTCATCGACTCCGCCAATTACAGCCCCTTCGTGCCCGAGGCCCAGCACACCGCCAAGGTGTCCGGGCTCCAGGCCCCGCTGTTGCAGCTTTTGACGGGCATCACCCCGACGGCATTCGGCGTCGCCGGAATTCTGAGCGCCGCCGCCATGGTCTTCTTCGCCTACATCGGCTTCGACATGGTGGCGACCTCCGCCGAGGAGACCCGCCGTCCGCAGCGCGATCTGCCCATCGGCATCATCGCCTCGCTGGTCATCGTCACCGTGCTCTATGTGGCGGTGTGCCTGGTGGTCACCGGTATGCAGCACTATTCACAACTGTCGGTGAAAGCCCCGCTGGCCGACGCGTTCACGGCCAAGGGCCATCCCTTCTTCGCCACCGTCATCAGCCTCGGCGCGGTGGTCGGCCTGGCCGCGGTGAGTCTGATCTGCTTCCGGTCGCAGAGCCGCGTGATCTTCGCGATGGCCCGGGACGGGCTCCTGCCGAAGGCGCTGTGCAAGGTGGACCCGCGGCACGGCACCCCGAAGGTCAACCTGGTGGTGCTCGCCCTGATCATGGCGGCGCTGGCGGCCTTCCTGAAGTTCGACCTGCTCGCCGAAATGGTGAACATCGGCACGCTGTTCGCCTTCGCCGCCGTCTCGGCCAGTGTGCTGATCATGCGGCGGACGGCCCCGGACCTGCCCCGCGCCTTCCGTACCCCGTGGGTGCCGTTCATCCCGCTGGTCTCGCTGCTGTGCTGCCTGTACCTGATGCTCAACCTCCAGCTGATCACCTGGGTCGGCTTCCTGGTCTGGCTCGCGGCCGGTCTCGCGCTGTACTTCGGCTACGGCCGGCGGCACAGCAAGCTCAGCGAACACACGCGGGACGCGGCGCGAGAGGCCGACGAGGCCGACGCCGCGGTGTAGCGGTTTCACGGTGCAGCGGCGCAGCGGTTCGCGTACGGCGTCCGGCGCACGCCCGGAGGAGGGCGTGCGCCGGACGGCCCGCCGCACCGTCACTTCGCCGCGGGCAGCTCCGCCAGGAACTCCAGCAGCGCGGCGCTGACCTCGGCCGGCCGCTCCTGCTGCGTCCAGTGGCCACAGCCGGGCAGGGCCGGGGGCTGGCGCAGGTTCGGCATCGTCCGCTCCAGGGCGGGCAGCAGCTCGTCGATGCCGGGGAAGGCCCTGACCAGGTCACGGTCGCCCGCCAGGTACAGGGCGGGGACGTCGATGCCGCGGCCCTGGAACGGCGCGAGCAGTTCCCAGTTGCGGTCGATGTTGCGGTACCAGTTCAGGCCGCCGGTGAAGGCACGGGCGCCGTGCCGGGCGAACTCGTCCGCGAAGGTGTCGATGTCCTCCTGGGTCAGCCAGCCGGGCAGTTCCTCCGGGGCCTGCATCCCGTCCAGCAGCTTGGCGCCTTCCGGGATGACCCACGGGCGGGGCGGGTCGGTGAAGTCGCTGTCGCCGGAGCCGTTGGCCAGCATGGCGCGGAAGGTCGCGGCGGGGTCCTGGGCCAGCTCGGCGTCGGCGACGCCGGGTTCCTGGAAGTAGACCTGGTAGAAGCCGTCTCCGAGCACCTCACGCAGGCGGGCCAGCGGCGCCACGGGAGAGCGCGGCGCCGGCGGCACGCTCAGCCCGACGACGCCGCGCACCACGTCCGGGCGCAGCTGCGCCGTCGTCCAGGCCACCGGGGCACCCCAGTCGTGGCCGACGACGACCGCCTGGTCCTCCCCCAGCGCGTGGATCAGGGCGATCACGTCGCCGGTCAGGTGCAGCATGGTGTACGAGGCGATGTCGGCCGGCTGGTCGCTGCGCGCGTAACCGCGCTGGTCCGGAGCCACGACCCGGTATCCGGCCGCGGCGAGCGGCGCGAACTGGTGGCGCCAGGAATACCAGCATTCCGGGAAGCCGTGCAGGAGCAGGACCAGTGGCCCCTGCCCCTGTTCGGCGATGTGCAGCCGGACGCCGTTCACCTCGACGGAGCTGTGCTCGACTGCGCTGGTCACATGTCCTCCTGCGGTCGTCTGCCGGGCGTGCCGTGCGGTGCGCGACCCCGTACCGCGGGGCCCGCACCTCGGGGCCCGCACCTGTCGCACCGCACGGTACGGCCAACGGCCGCACGGGGAAACGCCCTTGCCCGGCGATCCGTCGGCAAAACACCCGGCGCTCCGCCGACGAGCCGCCGGGAGATCCGTTGACGAGCCGTCCGGCGCTCCGCCGACGAGCCGCCGGGAGATCCGTTGACGAGCCGTCCGGCGCTCCGCCGCCGGGCCGCGATGACGGGCGCGCCGACGGTCACCTGGACGGTGTGCCGGACGGTGGACGCGTCAGTTCCGGTCCCGTGGCGGGCGCCCCGCCGTTGCCGCCGGTCACCGGCGCCCTGCTGCCGAGCGTCACCGTCACGCCCAGTGTCACCAGCACCACGGCAGCCGCGGCCCCCGCCACGCGCTGCGACCGCGTCCCCGTCATCGATCCGTTCATACCACCCCAGACCGGCGCGAGTGCACAATGGTTGCACGCTGGACCAAAATCTGTCGGCCCGTCGGGGCACGGCCCCTCACTGCACGTCGGTCCCGTCCCGGGGCTGGGTGCCCGGCATGAGCTGGATCAGGATCGTGTCGTCGTCCTCGATGACGAAGGCGGGGTCGATCCGGGCGCGCCAGCCGACGGGCAGGACGTAGTAGCGGCGGTCGCGTTCCAGGATCAGCCGCAGCCCGGTGTAGCGGTAGCGGTAGTGCATGCCCGGGAGGGTTTCGGCCGCCAGGCCGGGGCCGGTCAGGCTGAGGCGTTCGGTGCTCAGGACGACGACGGCGGGGCGCCGTACGAGGTGGGCGGCGGCCGCGCGGGCGTCCTGGGTGCCGAGTCTGCCCGCCACCAGGGCGATGGCCCAGACGAGGAACAGCGCGGCCGCCGCGACCGGGAAGCCCCGGCGCCACAGGCCGCGCGCCGGTCTGCCGGGGTTCGCCGCGTCGCTCTGGCCCAGGACGAGGCCGGTGGCCACCAGCAAGGGCGCCGCCCACCCGTACGGCTGGATGCGCTGCCACAGCAGCATCAGCACGACCCCGGCGGCCAGGAACAGCGCGTTCAGACGGGCGACGGCCCGGCCTGCCCGGCGCGCCGCGTAGGTGACGCGGGGCGGGACACGGAGCAGTACGAGGAGTTCCGGCAGGCGTGGCGTCACGGCCAGGAGGGCGAGGCCGACGAGGACGGGGAGGGTCACCAGGCGCAGGCTCCAGATGATCATCTGCGGGAAGCCGAAGCCGAGGATCGACGCGCGGACGTGGAAGTAGGCGAAGTAGGCGCTGCTGTGCATGACGCCCGCGTAGAACATCAGGCCGCCGACGAGCGACCCGGCGCCGAGGACGGTGTTGAGGAACTCGAACCGCTGGCCGGGCTGCGACGGCGTGTCGGGGCCGCAGGCGCGCGGCGGCGGGACGGCCCGGCGGAGCTGCCTGCGGCGGGCGGCCCGGCGAAGCTGCCTGCGGCGCCGGGCACGGGCGCGGGCCACAGCGACGGCCGGATCGCCCGGAACGGCAGGCGGGGCGCCCATCGCCGGGTCAGGGCACGTCGGTGGCGGCCGGGCTGGGGCCGGGCCGACCGTTGTCCGTATCCGACCGCGCTGACCGCGGGGACTGCCCGGCCTCCCCGGTCTCCCCGGTCTCCCCGGTCTCCCCGGTCGGGCCGCCTCCCGCGTTCTGCCCGGACCGTCCGGACTGCCCGGTATCCGTCCACGAAGGGCTGGGCGAGGTGTCGTCCGCCGTCGGGGAGGGTTTCCTCGATCGGCACGAGATCTCCTGGCCCGAGGCATCGGTGCACGAGGGCGCGGGCGACTGGTGGCCGTTGCTCGGCGTGTCGCCGACACCGGCCGTCTCCGGGTTGCCGGTGTCCGTGGGCGGCTGGGACACCGGATCGACCGGGTCGCCGCCCTGACGGTACGAGTCCGGGCCGCTCCCGGCGCCGCGCGAGCCGCCGTCGGTGCCGGGCCCGCCGGTGCCGGTCCTGCCGGCGCCCGGCCCGCCGGTGCCGGCTCCGCTCGCGCCCGGCCCGCCGGTGTCCGCCGCTCCGTGTCCGGACGCTGACGACGCGGCGCCACCGGACCCCGCGCCGGGCGGGACGCCGCCGGGAGCGGGCGGCCCGCCGGATTGCCCGCAGGCCGTGGTGGTGGCGAGGAGCGCCAAGATCACCGAGGCGGTGACACGACCGGCTTTCGCTGCTGCGGACCTCATCCCGGACCCCCGTCCCCCGCGAGCCGCTGCTGTGAGGCTAGCAGCGGCCCGGCGGCCGGTCACCGGGCTGCGGAGGGCGCGTTGCGCAGGCACGCGCGCCCCCTGGAGACCTGCTACGCGCCCCCCGGAGACCGGCTAGTCGAGGTAGTCGCGCAGCAACTGGGACCGTGACGGGTGGCGGAGCTTCGACATGGTCTTGTTCTCGATCTGGCGGATCCGCTCGCGGGTGACGCCGTAGACCTTGCCGATCTCGTCGAGCGTCTTGGGCTGCCCGTCCGTGAGGCCGTAGCGCATGGAGACGACGCCCGCCTCGCGGTCGGCCAGGGTCTCCAGGATGGAGCGCAGCTGCTGCTGGAGGAAGGAGAAGCCGACGGCCTCGGCCGGGACGACGGCCTCGGTGTCCTCGATCAGGTCACCGAACTCGCTGTCGCCCTCCTCGCCCAACGGCGTGTGCAGGGATATCGGTTCACGGCCGTATTTCTGTACCTCGATGACCTTTTCCGGGGCCATGTCGAGTTCCTTGGCCAGTTCTTCCGGGGTGGGTTCGCGGCCGGTGTCCTGGAGCAGCTGGCGCTGAATCCGCGCCACCTTGTTGATGATCTCGACCATGTGGACGGGAATGCGGATCGTACGGGCCTGGTCGGCCATCGCCCGGGTGATGGCCTGCCGAATCCACCAGGTCGCGTACGTGGAGAATTTGAATCCCTTGACGTAGTCGAACTTCTCGACCGCGCGGATCAGGCCCAGGTTGCCCTCCTGGATGAGGTCCAGGAAGAGCATCCCGCGCCCCGTGTAGCGCTTGGCGAGCGAGACGACGAGCCGGAGGTTGGCCTCGACCAGGTGCTCCTTGGCGCGTCCGCCGTCCATCACCAGGATCTCCAGCTCGCGCCGGAGCGTCCCGGCGGGCTCGCCGGTGTCCAGCTTTTCCTGGGCGAACAGGCCGGCCTCGACGCGTTTGGCCAGCTCCACCTCCTGTTCGGCGTTGAGCAGGGGGACCTTGCCGATCAGCTTCAGGTAGTCCTTGACCGGGTCGGCGGAGGCTCCGGCACCGGCGACCTGCTGCGCCGGAGCGTCCCCCTCGTCACCGTGGGACAGGGTGAATCCGCCGGCCGCCTCGATCGCCGTACCGTCGGACGGTACGGCTAGCGGGGCCGGGGATTCGGCTGTTTCCTGCGGTCGCATGACGGGCGAGGTGAGTGACACGAGGAACCTCTCGATACACATAGGCATGGTGCACGGCGAGCACCTCTTTATTCATCGCGCTCTTACCGGTGGTTTGTTACACCACAATTCCCGTGATCTGAATCACGCTTATGCGGCGGCGGTCGTGCCGGGCCCGTCCGGCGGCCTCAGCATGATCACGTGGGTGGTGTGCCGCTCGACCGCGGCGCGGCTGTACAGGAGCGGGAAGGCGCGGCCCGCGGCCCAGTCCGCGAAGAGGTCGTGGTGGTGCGGGCTGTCCGGGTCGCCGGACTGGCCGGGCGCGTTCATGGCCACCGAGGCGTCCCAGTCGCCGACGTCGACCACCAGCCGGAAGGTCGCCCCGTTGGTCTGCCGGAAGTCCGGGCCGTACGTGGTGGCGTCGACCGTGTCGCCGCTGCCGCCGCGCGGCGCGGGCCCGATCCGGGTCCAGTGCGGAGCCCGTTCCCCCAGCCACGTGGCGAGCGGGTGCCGTGGTTCCGCCTGGTGCAGTGCTCCCCAGGTCCATCGGTCGCGGTCGGGTCCCAGCAGCCGGCCGAGTTCGGCGAGCGCGCCGGGCAGGGAGTCGAGGACGGCCGTACGCAGGGTGCCGTCCGGGTCGGGGCCGAGCCGGTCGCCCGGGGTGAGCAGCAGGCCGAGGTCCACCCGGGAGTCGTTGGTGGCGGCCTCGGCCACGGGCAGGACGCGGGCCAGCGCGGCGGCCCGCCGGTCCGGGGGCAGCAGCCGGGCCAGCGCGCGTCGCAGTACGGCCGGACGCAGGTGCCGCCGGTACCAGACCTCGAAGAGCGCGGCGGGTACGGAGTCGGGTGCCAGCTCGGCGTCCCAGGCGCCGAGCTGCTTCAGCGCCCATGCCACCCCCGGGTCGTCGCTGGTGATCCCGGTCAGCAGCGGCTGGATGCGGCGGGCGGTCGGGCTGGTGTGGTCGGTCTGGAGGCGTACGCAGTCCGCGACGGTCCAGCCGGTGCGGGCGGCCAGCTCCCCGGCGATCCGGTCGTGCCGGGCGGGCGCCGACCAGTCGTAGGTCACGGTCCGGTCGGCGTTCGGGTAGCCGGGCGGGAGGTTCATCTGGTTGGCCGTGGCGAACCAGCCCTGGGCGGGGTCGCGTACGGACGGCAGGGATGCGACGGGGTGGAAGCCCGCCCACTCGTAGCGGCCGTCGCCGGGCACCGGCAGGGTGCCGTCCCAGTTCGGGCGGTCGGGGACCCGGCCGGCGGGCTGCCAGCCGATGGTCCCGTCGGGCGCGGCGTACACCTGGTTCTCACCGGGCGCGCCCCACCGGCTCATGGCGGTGACGAAGGCGTCCGGTCCTTCCGCCGTCATGTACCCGGTACTGCCCAGGTACGGGGCCATGCCGGGGCCGAGCCAGGCCGCCCGTACCGCGAACGCCGTGCCGCGCTCCGGGTCGTCGTGGATCACCGGGCCGTGCCGGGTGAACCACAGGTCGACGGTGGCCGGCTGCCCGGCGTCGCGCACCGGGACGGTCTCGGTCACGTGGCGCATGGCCTCCCAGCGTCCGTCGTACCGGTACTCCCGCGGGTCGGCCGGGTTGGTGCGGTAGACGTACAGGTCCTCCTGGTCGACGGGGAAGATCGTCAGCCCGAAGGCGATCCGGCCGTTGTGCCCGATGGAGATGCCGGGCAGCGCGGGCTCCCCGGCGCCGAGGGCGTCGATGCCGGGAGCCGACAGGTGGGCGAGGTAGCGCAGCGCGGGCAGGGTGACGGCGCGGTGCGGGTCGTTGGCGAGCAGTGGGCGGCCGGTGGCGGTACGGGACGATGCGATCACCCAGTTGTTGCTGCCGTCCGGCCCCCGGGACGGCCAGCCGTCCTCCCAGGGCGGGGTGGTGGCCAGCTGGTAGACGCGGAGCACGTCGTCCGGGATGAGGGACAGGTCGAGGCCCTCCGGTACGCGCAGGTCGTGCGCGGGCTCCCGTACCCGGCGCAGGTCCTCGACGGCGGGGCCGTGGTCGCGCAGGGTCAGCGCGCGGGCGACCTCCTGTTCCAGGTTGTAGAAGAGACCGTGGCTGCGGATGCGGGCGACGTCGGCGGGTTCCCAGTAGGCGGGCTGGTGGCCGAGCAGCGCGAACTCGGGTGGCAGGTGTTCGGGATGGGCCCGGCAGAGCGCGACGTACGCGTTGACGCCGCTGACGAAAGCGGTGGCGATGCGCTGCGTACCGGGCCCGTAGGCGGCCCATTCGGCGGCCATGTCGCCGCGGTACAGGAAGAGCCGGGCCGCCCGGTCGTGTTCGAGGCAGCTCTCGCCGAACACCTCGGAGAGCAGGCCGAGCCCGCGGCGGCGCCACAGGTCGATCTGGAAGAGCCGGTCCCGGGCGGCGTTGAAGCCCTGGGCGAGGAAGAGGTCGTCCTGGGAGGCGGCGTACAGGTGGGGCACGCCCCAGCGGTCGACGCGGATCTCCACGGGGGCGGCCAGGTCGGGGACGTCGAAGGTGGTGGTGGGGGGTGTGGGCATCTGGCTCCGTTTTCCCGGCCCGGCGGTCCGTGTGCCGGACCGCCGGGCGCTGTTCAGACCGACGGTTCGAACCTGCCGTCGACCGCCGTCCACCCGCCGTCGACCGACAGGACGCTCCCGGTGACGAACGTGGACGCGTCCGAGACGAGGTAGGCGACGGCGCCCGCGATCTCGTCGGCGCGGGCCCACCGCCGCAGCGCGGACGCCTCGGCGTAGGCGTCGTACCACTGCGGGTCGGCGGCGATCTGGTCGGTGAGCGGCGTACGGACCACGCCGGGCGCCACCGCGTTGAACCGGACGCCGCGCGGCCCCCACTCCGCCGCGGCCGTCCGCAGGAACTGCACCAGCCCGGCCTTGGACGCCGCGTACGCGCTCTGCCCCGGCTCGACCTGGAAGGCGCGCATCGAGGCCAGACCGACCACGCTGCCCCGGCCGCGTTCCGCCATGGCGGGCGCGGCGGCCTGTACGAGCGTGAAGACCGCCCGCAGGTTGAGGGCGATCACCCGGTCGAACTCGGCAGGGGTGTAGTCGGCGATCCGCTTGCGCACATTGACGCCGACGGTGACGACCAGCCCGTCCAGGGCACCCCACCGGTCCACCGCGGCCCGCACCGCGTCCGCGTCCAGGACGTCGAGGGGAAAGGCCGTCGCGGTGCCGGTGCGGCTGCCGGGGGCGGGCGGCTCCGCGGCGGCGGCCTCCGCGGCCAGCGCGGCACCGGCCGCGTCCAGGTCGGCGACGATCACCTCGGCGCCGTGGGCGGCCAGGGCGCGTACCGCCTCCCGGCCGATACCGCCCGCTCCGCCGACGACCGCGACCCGCCGTCCGTCGAGGCGGAACAGCCGCGCGTACTCGACCGGCGCGCCGACGGTGTCATCCATGGTCTGCTCCCTGTCCGTGAGGTGCTGCGGGGTGAGCTGCGGGAATGGGTGCGGGGTGAAGTACGAGGGCCGGGGGCGCCGGGGTGTGCGTCGGGGCCGTGCCGCCGTCGCTCCCCGCCGTGCTCACGGGCGGATCACCGCCATCCGCGTCACCGTCAGTTCCTCGATCGCGAAGCGCGGCCCCTCGCGGCCCAGCCCCGAGTCCTTGACCCCGCCGTACGGAGCCACGTCGCTGCGGTAGCCCGGGACCTCGTTGATCACCACACCGCCGACGTCGAGGGCGTCCAGCGCCCGGAAGGCGGCGTCCAGGCCGCGGGTGAAGACCGCCGCGTGCAGCCCGTACCGTCCGGCGTTGACCAGGTCGTACGCCGCGTCCAGGTCCGGCACCGTACGCAGCGCGACGACCGGCCCGAAGATCTCCTCGTCCCAGGCGGGCTGACCGTCCGGCACCTCCGCCAGCAGCGTCGGCGCCAGGCACCGGCCGACCCGTGTGCCGCCCGCCACCAGCCGGGCTCCGGCCGCGCGGGCCCGGTCGATCCAGGCCAGCACCCGTGCGGTGGCCGCCTCGTCGATGAGGGCGGCGACCCGGGTGTCCTCCTCGCGCGGGTCGCCGACGACGATGCCGGGCAGCCGTTCGGCGATCCGCCGCTCCAGCTCGTCGGCGATCTCCGCGACGGCGATCACGCGCTGTACGGCGATGCATGCCTGGCCGGAGGCGTAGAAGCCGCCGCGGGCCACCGCGTCGGCGGCGGCGTCGAGGTCGGCGTCGGCGGCGACCACGAGCGCCGCGTTGGAGCCGAGTTCGAGCACCACCTTGCGGGGCGCGGCGTCCCGGGCGATGCGGTGGCCGACGGCGGCGGAGCCGGTGAAGGAGACCGCGGCGACCTCCGGGTGCGTGGTCAGGGTGCGGCCGACCTCGGTGTCGCCGGTGACCAGTTGGACGGCGCCCGCGGGCACACCGGCCGCGGTGAGCCGTTCCCGTACGAGGTGGACCAGCCACAGGGTGGCCAGCGGCGTGGCAGGGGCCGGTTTGACGATCACCGGGCAGCCGGCCGCGAGCGCCGGGGCGATCTTGTGGGAGGCCAGCAGCACCGGGTAGTTGAAGCCGGCGATGCCCACCACGACGCCGACCGGGCGCCGGGTCCAGAACCCGATCATGCCGTCCCCGGAGGGCAGCAGGTCCAGAGGCACCGTCTCGCCGTGGATGTGCGCCACTTCGTCGGCGGCGGCCTGCCAGGTGGCCACGGCCCGCCGCACTTCGGTACGGCAGTCGGTCCGCGGCTTGCCCGTCTCCCGTACGAGCAGATCCTCCATCGGGCCGGCGACGGCCTCCAGGTCCGCCGCCACGCCGCCCAGCACCTGGCGCCGTACGCGCGAGGCGAGTTTCGCGACGCGGGGGCGGACGGCCGCGGCGTGTCCGACGGCGCGGCGGGCGAGGTCCGCGTCGCCCACCGGGGCGGTGGCGAACTCCTCCCCGTCGTACGGGAAGACCACCGGCCCGGTACGCGGGGCGGGCACCCAGCCGTCGCCCACGGGGAGGCCCGGGGGCAGGGCGCCGGGATAGACGTCCGCCGCGTCCTGGCCGTGGGGAGGCTTCATGCGGCGTCGCCGCCTTCGGACCGCGTGTCGCTTCCGTCGAGGAAGTGCCGGGCCGCCGCGGCGTAGACCCGCGCGTACTCGGCGATCTCCCGCACCTCCACGTACTCGTCCTTCTGGTGGGCGATCCACTTGCCGCCCGGCCCGTAGACGACGGTCGGCAGGCCAGCGTCGCGGGTCAGGATCGTCCCGTCGGTCGTGCCGGGAACCGCGCCGAAGGGCGGCTCGGCGCCGTGCACCTGCCGGTGACCGGCCACCAGGGCCTCGACGAGCGGGTGACCGGCGTCGACTTCGACGGCCGGCCGGTCGTCGACGACGGTCAGCTCGACGGTGACGCCCACGCCGGCCGCCGCGGCCGTGGCCGTCCTCCGCAGGTGCTCGATGATTTCGGCGTGGTCGGTACCGGGAATGGTCCGTACATCGACGCCGAGCACGCCGTGACCGGGGATGACGTTGAGCTGGTCGGGGTCTCCGGCGCGCAGCACCGTCGGGGTGACGGTCACCGTCCCGGCGTGCGGATGGGTCCCGTACCGCCGGACCGCCCACTCCTCGGCCTCCGCCAGCGCGGCGACGATGCGCGCGCCCGCGATGAGGGGGTTACGGCCCTCCTGCGGCATCGCGCCGTGGGCCATCACCCCGTGGAGGCCGAGCCGGAGACGGATGCCGCCGCGGGCCGAGGTGCACACCTCGTACCCCTCCGGCTCGCAGACGACGACGCCGTCCACCCCGGCGGCCGACGGCGAGGCGGCGAACGCCTTGGCGCCGAGCATCAGCCCTTCCTCGTCGCACAGCACGCCGACCACGACCCGGCCGGGGAACGGCCCGGCCTGCTGAAGCGCCCGCACTCCGTAGACCATGGCCGCCACCCCGGACTTCATGTCGGCGGCGCCGCGGCCCCACAGCCGCCCGTCGCGGATCTCCGCGCCGTACGGGTCGACGGTCCACGCGTCGGCGTCGCCCTCCGTCACGACATCCGTGTGCCCCTCGAACATCAAGGTGCGGCCCGGCCCGCCACCGCCCTCGACGACCGCGACGACGTTGGGCCGGCCGGGGGCCACCTCGACCGCCTCGTGCGGCCAGCCGAAGGTGGTGAAGAGCCGGGAGAGGAGGTCGGCGGCGGGCTGTTCGACGGTGGTGGCGCCCGCCGCGTTGACGGTCCGCAGCCGGACGAGGTCCTGCGTGAGGGCCACGGCGGCCGCCTCGTCGACCTGCGGTACGGCGCTCCGCGGCGCGCCCGCCCCCGGTACGCCGGTGTCCGGGCCCGACGGCACGACGCGCGGGCTGCTGTGCACGGCACCCTCCAACTCCCCTGACGCGGGGTCAGGAGGCCGGTCGGACCAGACGGTCCCCCGTACTGTGCTGGCCCGCTCGCTCACGGGTCAAGAGGGGCACGACGGACCAAGAGGGTCATAGCGGCAGCGGAAGCGGGGGCAGGGCCGGGGCGGTCTCCGCCGACATGCCACGGCCGCTGACACCCCGTCACCATCAACCGCGCGCGTCCGCGGCCGAGCAGCGGTAGAGACTCTGTCCGGCACCGGCACCGGCAGCACCCGCACCGGCACCGGCACCCGCGCCCGCCCCCGCTCCACCCCGGGATCCGGCCGCGCCGCCGCTCCCGGTCCGCGTCTCGCCCCCGTACGCCGACGGGTCGACCTTCTCGCACGCCGACCGCACCCACCGGCTGATCCGCGCCTTCTCCGACGCGCCCGCGTCGTCGCCCTCGCCGACGAGCGCGAAGCGCAGCTTCCCGGACGCCACCAGCCGCTGGTACTCGCTGAGCGTGACCGGTTCGGTCCCTGCCGCGAATCCGCCGAGCGGCAGGACCGCGGAGCCGCCCAGCCGGATGTACGGCTCCGCGGTGAGCAGGGCGGCGGAGAACGCGTAATCGGCGGCTCCGCGGCGGCGCTCGACGTAATCGAGGATCTTGCGCTGGGTGTCCGACAGCCGGGCGGGCGTGCCGAGTGTGGAGTCCTGCGGGCCCGCTGAAGCCGAGTGCGCCGAACCGGTGTACCGCGGATTCAGTACGGACAGCGACCAGGTGGCGGGGGCCGCCGTCATCGTGACGCAGCCGGCGACGAGACCGGCGGCGGCGATGCGCCGGGCGCGGGTGTGGCGCCGGGC
Organism: Streptomyces sp. CB02923; assembly: GCF_001905005.1. Taxonomy (GTDB): domain Bacteria; phylum Actinomycetota; class Actinomycetes; order Streptomycetales; family Streptomycetaceae; genus Streptomyces. The sequence continues at coordinate 53,387 of NZ_LWKZ01000007.1, forward strand.
GCGCGCCGGGGCGCCTGCGGCATCCGGAGCGCCTTCGGTATCCGTAACGCTTCCGCTGCCCGGCCCGTCGTCTGCGCGCCGGGCGCGAAGGGCGCCGTGGGCGAGCAGGCCGAGGGCGGCGAGCGCGGTCACGATGATCACGGGGATCAGCCACGGCACCCAGCCGGAGTGGCCGGAGACGAGGTGGACGGCCCAGGCCGCCTGTACCGCGACGACGGCGGGAAGCGCCCACGCCCGGAGTGCCCGCGCCCGGAGCCCCCTGGGCCCGGTCGCCGGATTCCCGTCTGCCGGGCGGCGCGCGGTCTCCCGGCGACGGGCGCTCCACAGCGTGACGACTCCGGCGGCGGACAGCGCGGCGAGGCCGGGCGCCAGGGCGGACATGTACGTGGCATGCGGGACGTTGATGGCACTCATGACGCCCACCGCCGTGAGCAGCCAGCCGCCCCACAGGAGGTAGCCGCCGCGTACCGGGTCCGTACGGGGCTGCCTGCGGCGGGTGAAGAAGCCGAGGACGAGGGCGGACAGCGCGAGCGGGAAGAGCCAGCCGATCTGCTGGGCCAGGGGCGCGCGGAAGAGTTTGGACCAGCCGCTGACGGGAGCGCCCACCGCGACCTGCGACCCGCCGCCGCCCGGCGCTCGCCGGGCGCCCTGCGCCGGACCGGTGCCGGAAGCGGATTTCGCGTCGGAACCGGCCTTGCCGGGCGCGTGCCGCCCGGACCCGGCACCCGGCGGGCGCTCGGCCGGACCGCCCTTGGCGCCGGTGTCGGCACCGTTCTCGGCTCCGTGCCCGGCTCCGGCGCCGCCCGCTCCTGACGCTCCCTTGGCCGCGCCCGCCGTCGTGCTGTTGGCGGCGTCGATGTTCCAGCCGGAGCCGAGCCGGTCGAAGCCGTTGTAGCCGAACACCATCGACAGGGCGCTGTTGTCGCGTGACCCGTCCACGTACGGCCGCGAGTCCTGCGGTACGACGGTCATCAGCAGGACCCAGGAGAACGAGACGGCGAACAGCACCGCGCCCGCGGTCAGCAGCTGGCCGAGCCGTTTGCGCAGCGCGGCCGGTGACACCACGACGTACGCGACGGCCAGGGCCGGCACGATGATCCACGCCTGCATCATCGCGGCCTGGAAGGCCAGTCCCACCCAGACGGCCGCCAGCAGCAGGGGCCGCAGCCGTCCGGTGGACATCGCTTTCGCGCACCGGTCGGCGGCCAGCACCAGGCACATGGTCAGCGGCGCTTCCAGCAGCGCGTGCCCGAACATCGACGCCGCCACCGGAGTGAGCGTCAGCACCCCGGCCGCGAGGAGCCCGGCCGCCGGGCCGCGCCAGCGCCGTACCGTCCGGTGGATCACCAGGACGCAGACCACGCCCTCGACGCACTGCGGGAGCGTCAGGGCCCAGTTGCTGTACCCGAAGAGCCGCGCGGACAGCGCCTGCGGCCACAGGAACCCGCCGATCTTGTCCAGGGTGACGGTGGACGCCGGATCGAAGGACGTGAAGAGGAAGGCCTTCCAGCTTTCCGACATGCTGCGTACGGCCGCGGCGTAGTAGCCGGCGTAGTCGCTGCTGGTGATGTTCCAGGCGTACAGCACCGCGGCGAGCGCGGCGATGCCCAGGAGCGCGGGCCGGTCCCAGCGCGGGCAGCCCGCGGGCGTGTGCCAGAACTGCCAGCGGCCGCGCGGCCGTTCGGTGAAGAGGGGCCGGTCCACGAAGGTGGTGGCGGACATGGTGGTCTCTCCCGGAAGCGGAGGGGTTCGGGGCACCGCAGGGCGACGGTGGGTGCCCGGCGCGGGCACGACCGTGCGGGGCACCGCCGCGGACGGCGCCTCCCACGGTCGGCGGCCTTGCGCCGAGGCCGGATTTCAGGGGGATCGAAGCATTACCGGCGGCGACGGCAACGGAATAGCGGGACGTCCCGCCACAGGAAAAGGTACGTACGCACGTGGATCCCGAATGCCGTCTCGAACTCGCCACCTCACCGTGCCACGGGAACATGAGAGAAACATGAGGTCAGGAAACGGAATGACGAATCCTACTGCGTCCAGCAGCTTTCCGGTCAATCCGTCCGGAGGGAAACCAGCAGTCGGGACCGATCGGAATTCCACCCCCGCAGGATCGCTTCTTCCGCAGCCCGGACGCTCCCGGCCACCCGCCCCGACCTGCGCCTCCGTTCGACCTTCAACGTCTCGACGCACGGAGCGGACCAGCCCGCCCGCCCCTCCACCTGCCGCTTTCCGCCCTCCCGCTGCACGCTCTCCCGTAAATGACGGTACAAAGCATGGCCGATACCTACCCCTCACAGAAAGGGGATAGTTCCCGCACAGGAATTACACAGCCGGGTTATTCTCCGCGGCCTGACGGCACAACAGGGCGGGTGACGGGCAGGAACCACGGCCGCTCACCGTGATGCCCACTGCGGCACCCACCGGGACACCCGCCGCGACGCCTGCCGCGACACCCGCCGCGCACCGGCCGGAATGCGGCCACGGCCGGCCCGGGGCCGGAGGAGCGGCGGCCGGAGGAGCGGCGGCCGGAGGAGCGGCGGCCGGAGGAGCGGCGGCCGGGGAAGAACACGCGAGCGGCCGCTGTTGCCCCTGAGGAAGTCCGTCCGCAACCGCGGTCCCGTAAGCGAGGAGCCTGAACGTGAGCCTGTACGACATCCCCCTGCGCACCCTGAACGGTGAGCCCGCCTCGCTGGCCGACTACCGGGGCCGCGCCCTGCTGGTGGTCAACGTGGCGTCCAAGTGCGGCCTGACGCCGCAGTACTCGGGCCTGGAGCGGCTCCAGCAGCAGTACGGCGACCGCGGCCTGACCGTCCTCGGCTTCCCCAGCAACCAGTTCGCGGGCCAGGAGCCGGGCAGCGCCGAGGAGATCGCCACGTTCTGCTCGACCTCCTACGGGGTCAGCTTCCCGCTGTTCGAGAAGACGGACGTCAACGGCGCGGACCGGCACCCCCTGTACGCGGAACTCACCCGCACCGAGGACGGCGCGGGTGAGGCCGGTGACGTGCAGTGGAACTTCGAGAAGTTCCTCATCGACACCGAAGGCGCGGTCGTGGGCCGGTTCCGGCCCCGGACCGAGCCCGAGGCTGCGGAGCTGACGCAGGCGATCGAGGCGGCCCTGCCCGCCTGACGCGAGGTCAGGCCACGGCGGTGTCCGTCGGGGCGTCCGGAGCGGCCGGACGCCCCCCGCCCTCGGCCCGCGGGCAGGGGCGGCCGCCGTCCGGACGGACCTCGGCCCGCACCTCGCCGGGAACCTCGCATATCGCGTCGGGACTCGGATCGAGGCAGAGGTCGAAGGCGGGCAGCAGGCCGGTCAGCCGCAGCAGCCGCAGCACGCTCGGGCTCTCGGCGACACCGGCCAGGCGCAGGCGGCCCGCCTTGACCTCGACCCGGCGCCGGGTGCGGCACAGCAACGACATGCCGCAGCAGTCGATGAAGGTCACGTCCCGCACGTCCAGGACGAGATCGGGGCAGCGCGCACCGGTGATCTCGTCGAGACGCGCCGTCAGCGCGGTCACCGCCAGGATGTCCACTTCTCCACGCAGTTCCACCACCGTGGTCGCGCCCACCACGTGTTCCCGGCTCGCAAAACTCCACCCCTGGTCCACCATGCCTGTCCCCACCTCCGTGCCTGTGCGTGTGATGCCGCCGCACGCTGGCGGTGGAGACGTACGGAAGTTTGGGGACTCGCCCGTTGCGGCCCGGGCGGGGATGACCACCGTCGGCGTTCGGCATCCGCGCGGTGCCAGCCTCCGGCGGGGTCCGGGTCGTCGGCTGCGCCCTTACGTGTCTACGGCTTACCCGCTGGCCTCAGTGTCAGTCCGGACGGCACATACGCAATGAAGTTGTCTCAAACTCATGCCATGGACCCGTGCGGTGGACGCCCGCCCACCAGGGGGCACGAGTGTGACGGCCATCACTGCGGGTGGTGCCGGACTTGCAGGCCGGCCACCGGGCGGGGCGGGGCAGGGAGAAGTGGCAGGTGGTGCAGGAAGGGTGCGTTCCGGCCTCTCCCGGGCTCACCCGTCGGCCGAAAGACCGAGCTGTTTCAGGTCAGCGTTTATCCCGTTCCCACATTTGCCTTACAGCGCGTCTGCACTCCCTCTCCGACAATTAGTTGCAAATTCACCCATTCGGGCGAACTAGAATCTTTTCTGTCAGTCAGTCATCAGGGGCGCGCGACCAGCACGCAGTCCTCCCTGATCCCGTACGACGCCCGCGGCACACGGCCTGGAACGTGTGGCGCGCGGCGGCGAGCCGAGCAGATACAGGGCGAGAGCCGGACCGATGCCGCACCATCCGCACCTTCACGGCCCCACCGAGCCCATGGGCCCGGCCGGCGGTCCGGACCACCCCCTCCCCCGGCTCCCGGAGCTCCTCGAAGCGATGGTCGCGGTCGGCGCCGAGCCCGACCCGAACGGGGCGATGCACCGCGTCGCCGAGGCGGCGGCGTCCCTGACCTCCGCCCGGTACGCCGCCGTCGGCATCCTCGGCGAGGACGGCGACACGCTGGCCGACCTCGTCACGTACGGCGTCTCCCCGGAGGACCGCCACCGGATCGGCCGGCTGCCGGGCAGCCGCAGCAGGATCCTCGGCGCGCTCCTGCACGGCACCGAGGCCGTCCGCAGTGCCGACGTCACCCGGGACCCGCGCGCCTGCGGACCGCTGCCGCCCGGACACCCGCCGATACGTTCCTTCCTCGGCGTTCCCATCCGGGCCGACGGCGAGCGGTTCGGGACCCTCTTCCTCGCGGACAAGCGGGACGGCGGGGAGTTCCACGCCGGGGACCTGCACCTGGTGCGGGTGCTCGCCACCAAGGCGGCCATCGCCCTGGGCAACACCCGGATGCACGCCACCGCGCGGCAGCGCCGCCGCTGGGTCGACGGCGCCGCCTCCGTCACGACCGCGCTGCTGGCCGGGCCCGCGAACGGCCCCACGGCCGAGGACCCGCTCACCGTCGTCGCCGAGCGGGGCCGCGAACTGGCCGAGGCGGCCACCGCTGCCGTCCTGCTGCCGCACTCCACGGGCGGCATGGAGGTCGCGGCGCTCTCCACGGTCCTGCCGGACCCGGCCCGCGACGAGGCCTACCAGGGGGTGATCCCGTCGGAGAGCCCGGTCGTCCACCAGATACGGGCCGGTCTCGCCGTGCACTCCGACGACTTCGCCGCGGACCCGCGCTCGGTCTCGCCGCTCTCCCGCCACTACGGACCGGCCATGCTGCTGCCGCTGCGCAGCGGCGGACGCGTGATGGGGGCGCTGGCCCTGTGCCGCGCGTCGGGCGGGCCGCGCTTCACGCCGGCCGAACGCACCCTGGCCGCGCAGTTCGCGGCGCAGGGCGCCCTGGCGCTCGTGATCACCGGCACCCGGCACGACCGGGCACGGCTCGCCGTCTACGAGGACCGCGACCGCATAGCCCGCGACCTGCACGACCTCGTCATCCAGCGGCTCTTCGCGACGGGGATGCTGCTGGCGGGCGCGCGCCGCGGAACGGCCGTGCCCGCGGTGCGCGAGGGCGTCGACAAGGCCCTCGACGAACTCGACGCGACGGTCCAGGAGATACGGACCGCGATCATCGCCCTGCAACAGGGCCCCACCGGAACACCGGCCGGGCTGCGGGCCCGCGTCCTTGAGGAGACCGGCGCCGCCTCCGCGCAGCTGGGCACCCGGCCGTCGGTCCGGTTCGTGGGCCCGGTGGACGCGCGGGTCGGCGAGGCGAGCGGCGATGCCCTGGTCGAGGAGCTGCGGTCGGCACTGGCGGGCCTGATCGAACGACGGGGTACGCCGGGACGGGACCGTACCGGCGCGACGGACGATGCGGGAACCGTGGATGCGGGGACCACCGATGCGAGGACTGCCGATGTGGTGGCCGTCGATGTGGTGGTCGACGCCGTGGCCGTGCTGGAGAACGGGCAGGCGGGGGTGCGGCTGACCGTCACCGAGGACGGCGACGAGGTGGTGGTCCGGGAGGAGCCGCTGTAGCGGAGTGCGGCCGCCGTGCCGCTACGTCCCGATGACCTGCAAGGCCCCCCACAGGGCCAGCGTCGACAGGACCAGCCCTGCCGGGACGGTCAGCAGGCCGAGCCGGGTGAAGGTGCCCAGCTCCGGCGCGTCGCCGCGCTCCTGGAGTATGCGCCGCCACAGCAGCGTGGCCAGCGAGCCCACGTACGTCAGGTTCGGGCCGAGGTTCACGCCGATCAGCACCGCGAGTACGGGCCCGGCGCCGCCGTGTGCCGCCACCGGCAGCAGCGCCAGCACCGCCGGCAGGTTGTTGATGACGTTGGCGAGGACGGCGGCGAACGCGGCCACTCCGAGGAGCGCGGGCAGCGAGGCGCCTTCGGGCAGCAGCCGGTCGACGGCCCCGCCGAGGCCGTTGGCGACGACCGCCTCCACCACGACGCCCAGGGCGAGCACGAACAGGCAGAAGAGCGGGTTGGCCGCCCGCACGATCCCGGTCGCGGTGGTCTCCCGGCGTGCCAGCGCGCGTATCCCCAGGACCAGTACGCCGGCCAGTGCCGCCCAGACCGGATTGAGCCCGGCGAAGGAGGTCACGACGAATCCGGCGAGCGTCAGCGAGAGGACCACGAGCGCGAAGACGGGGAGCGGCAGAGCGGCCCGCCGTTCGTCCTCCGCGCCCGTGCGTGGCTCCCCCGCGGCTTCGGTGTGCCCTCCGCCGGCCGCCAGCTCCCGCCCGAAGAACCGCCGGAACACCAGGTACTCGAAGAGCACCGCGACGGCCCACGGCAGCGCCATCAGGGCCGCGAACCGCGTGAAGGACAGCCCGGCCGCGCCGAGGGCGAGCAGGTTGGTGAGGTTGGAGACCGGCAGCAGCAGCGAGGCGGAGTTCGAGAGGTGGGCGCAGGCGTACAGATGGGGTCGGGCGCGCGCGCCGGCGTGCGCGGCGGTCGCCATGATCACCGGCGTCAGCAGCACCACCGTCGCGTCCAGGCTGAGCACCGCCGTGACCGCGGCGGCGAGCACGAAGACCCCGGCGAGCAGCAGCCGCGGCCGTCCCGCGCAGCGCCGCGCCAGCGCGGCACCCGCCGCCTCGAACAGCCCCTCCCGCGCACAGAGGTACGCCAGGACCAGCACGGCGGCCAGGAAACCGACGACCGGCAGCAGCTTGTGCACCTGCGCCCACGCGGCGGCCGGCGACACCGCGCCGGCCAGGACGAGCAGGCCCGCCGCCGGTACGGCCGCCACCGCCTCGGGGGCGCCCCCCGGCCTCCGTACGGCGAAGACGAGGACGCAGACCAGCAGGAGGAGGGAGAGGATCTCGGCGACGGCGGTGCTCACCCCCGCAAACTACAGGGGCGGATCAGCGGCCCGATATCGCCCCACTTAGGGTGGATTCGTACTCGCGGCCCGGCCCCGGTGTCGATACCGCGATGCCCCGGCCCCCGCCCCGCCTCCCGAAGGAGCCCCGGCCATGCCGACACCGGCCGCGCACGACACCGAGATCACCCTGCACCCCCTGCGGCCCGAACACCTCCCCGCCGTCCTGGAGCTGGGTTCGCGGGTCTACGACACCGACTCCATGCCGTACACCGGCTGGTCGCTGACCGCCGTCGCCACCCATCTCGACGCCTCCGTTCCCGCCTGCCGGGTCGCCCTGGCCGGTGAGCGGCTCGCCGGGTTCGTGCTCGGCTCGATGACCTTCGAGCAGCGCGAGGACTGGGGCTACCTGGAGTGGATCGCGGTGGACCCGGACTTCCAGGGGCGCGGCGTGGCCGGACTGCTGGTGCGGGAGTGCTGTGCCGCGCTGACGGAGGCCGGCGCCTCGTCCGTGGTGACCGATGTCGAGGTGAACAACACGGCGTCGGCGGCGCTGATGCGCCGTAACGGCTTCACCGAGGGCGTCACCGTCACCCTGTTCGTCCGGCCCGGTTCCGGCGAGACGGCCCACCGCGGCGGCATCTCCCTGCCGCACTTCGCCCGCACCGGCCGCCCGCGGCCCACCCGCCTCGACGGCCGCTGAGCCGCCGCGGGGCTGCCCGGGGCCGGGGGCCGGGACCCGCCGCGACCGCCCGGACGCACCACGACGGCCGGTGCGCCTGTTTCTCACCCGGTCGCAGGAGGTACCCGGCGGGCGCGGTGGCGGGCCCCGCCGCCCCGTGCCAGCGTGGCCGGGAGCCGACACAGCTGCCGACAGAGGCGAGGACGCGTCATGGAACGACCCAGAGTCCTGATCGTGGGCGGCGGCTTCGCCGGGGTGGAGTGCGCGCGGGGCCTGGAGCACGGGCTGTCCGCCGAGACGGCCGAGATCGTGCTGGTCACGCCCAACAACTACGAGCTGTACCTGCCGCTGCTGCCGCACGTCGCCGCCGGAGTGGTCACCCCGCAGTCGATCGCGCCCTCCCTGCGGCGCATCCTGCGCCGGACGCGCCTGGTGCCCGGCGGGGTGATCGGCATCGACACCGCGGCGAAGGTCTGCGTCGTACGGCTGATCACGGGCGAGACCACCGACATCCGCTACGACCGCCTGGTGCTGACGCCCGGCAGCATCACCCGCACGTTCGACATCCCCGGGCTGACGGACTACGCGCGGGGCATGAAGACGCTCGCCGAGGCCGCGTACATCCGGGACCACGTCATCTCCCAGCTCGACATCGCCGCGGCCTCGACGGACCCGGAAGAGCGGGCCGCGCGCCTGCAGTTCGTCGTCGTCGGCGGCGGGTACGCGGGCACGGAGACGGTCGCCTACCTCCAGCGGCTCACCAACGCGGCGGCCCGGCGCTACCCGCGCCTGGACCCCACCCAGATCAAGTGGCACCTCATCGACATCGCGCCGAAGCTGATGCCCGAACTGGGCGACCGGCTCGGGCAGAAGGCGCTGGAGCTGATGCGGCAGCGCGGCACGGAGGTGTCGCTCGGCGTCTCGGTCGCCGAAGTGACCGAGGACCGCGTGCAGTTCACGGACGGGCGGGTGCTGCCGTGCCGGACGCTGATCTGGACGGCGGGCGTGGCGGCCAGTCCGCTCATCGGTACCCTCGGGGCGGAGACCGTGCGGGGCCGTCTCGCCGTCGACGCCGATCTGACGGTCCCGGGCATGGCGGACGTGTTCGCGTGCGGTGACGCCGCCGCCGTTCCGGACCTGACGAAGGGCGCCGGCGCGGTCTGCCCGCCCACCGCGCAGCACGCCCAGCGGCAGGGCAAGCACGCCGCGCGCAACATCATCGCCGGGCTGCGCGGGGCGCCGCGCTCGCCGTACCGGCACAAGGACCTCGGCCTGGTCGTGGACCTCGGCGGCATCGACGCGGTGTCCAAGCCGCTGGGGTACGAACTGACCGGGCTGCCCGCGCAGGTGGCGGCGCGCGGCTACCACCTGATGGCGCTGCGCACCGGCGTCGCCAGGTTCCGTACCGTGGCGAACTGGCTGATCAACGCCACCGCGGGCGACGACTTCGTACGGACCGGCTTCCAGGCCGAGAAACCCGCGACGCTGCGCGACTTCGAGCGGACCGATGTGTACCTCTCGGCGGAGGACGTACGGGAGCGGCTGGCGGCGCACGGCGCGGGGTGAGCGCGGGCGCGCACGCGGGGCGTGATCCGACTCCGGCGGCTCCGACTCGCGGCTCCGGCTCCGGCTCCGGCTCCGGCTCCGGCGGGTCAACGGCCGGGAGGCGCCTTCATCGCAGGTGTTCGATGTGGTGAACGGCTTCGTCGAGGAGCTGCGCGACGTGCGCGTCGTACAGGCTGTAGACGATACGGCGGCCCTGCCGGGACCCGGTGACCAGGCCGAGCGCCCGGAGCAGCCGCAGCTGGTGGGAGACGGCGGACTGCGCCATGCCGACCGCCTCGGCGAGTTCGCCCACCGGGCTGGGGCCCTGACGGAGGCGGGTGAGGATCATCAGTCGTGATGGGGTGGCCAGCGCCTGGAGGGTGGCGGCGATGGTCGTGGCGGCAGCCGCGTCGAGAGGTTTTGCCGGGGTGATCCTGTCGTCGGCTCCGAGTCGCATATGCCTCATCGTAACTCCGGCAATACATGAAGACATGTTCATACGTTGACGAGCCCGGCGCGCCGACGGGAGATCGCCTTGACCTCAACATTGGTTGAGGTCATAGCTTCAGGACTCGTCGCCGGTCACCACGGCCCGCGATCGATCCCGTGCCGACCACGCCGCCCTGGAGGACCGCGATGGACATGGAAGTCACCGCCTGGCACTCGCTGCACAGCGCCCTGAACGCACAGCAGGACAAGCGCCCGTTCTCCCGCACCACCCTGCGGCGCATCGTCGCCTTCGCCCGGCCGCACCGCCGCATGATGGCCTGGTTCCTGGTGCTCAGCACGGTGACCGCCGTGCTCGCGGTGGCCACCCCGCTGCTCGCGGGCCGGGTGGTCGACGCCATCGACGAGGGCGGGGCGGCCGGTACCGTCCTCGGCCTCGCCGGGCTGATCGCCGCCATCGCGGTGGCGGAGGCGGGGCTCGGCCTGCTGACCCGCTGGCTGTCGGCGAGCCTGGGCGAGGGGCTGATCCTCGACCTGCGGACCACCGTCTACGACCACGTACAGCGGATGCCGGTCGCCTTCTTCACCCGTACGCGGACCGGCGCCCTGGTCAGCCGCCTGAACAACGATGTGATCGGCGCGCAGTGGGCGTTCAGCAACACGCTGTCCAGCGTGGTCGGCAACATCGTGACGCTGCTGCTGACACTCGTGGTGATGCTGAGCCTGTCGTGGCAGATCACGCTGATCGCCCTGGTCCTGCTGCCGGTGTTCGTCCTGCCCGCGCGCCGCGTCGGCCGCCGGCTGGCCGGGCTGCGCCGGGAGGCCGCCGACCACAACGCCACCATGGGCACCCAGATGACCGAGCGGTTCTCCGCGCCGGGCGCCACCCTCGTCAAGCTGTTCGGCCGCCCGGCCCGGGAGTCCGCCGAATTCGCCGCGCGGGCCCGGCGGGTGCGGGAGATCGGAGTCCGGACCGCCATGGTCCAGACGTACTTCGTCACCGCGCTCACCCTGGTCTCCGCCCTCGCGCTGGCCGTCGTCTACGGCCTCGGCGGCTTCCTGGCGCTGCGCGGCCACCTCGAAGCGGGCTCGATCGTCTCGCTGGCCCTGCTGCTGACCCGCCTGTACGCGCCGCTGACGGCCCTGTCCGGCGCGCACACCGAGGTGATGAGCGCACTGGTCAGCTTCGAGCGGGTCTTCGAGTTGCTGGACCTGAAGCCGCTGATCGAGCAGAAGCCGGACGCCCGCGCGGTGCCCGACGGGCCGGTCTCGGTGGAGTTCGACTCCGTGCACTTCGGCTACCCGTCCGCCGACAAGGTCTCCCTGGCCTCCCTCGAAGAGGTCGCGACCCTGGACACCCGGGGCGGCACCGAGGTACTGCACGACATCTCCTTTCGCGCGGAACCGGGCCAGATGGTCGCCCTGGTCGGCTCCTCGGGTGCCGGCAAGTCGACGATCGCGCAGCTGCTGCCGCGGCTGTACGACGCGGACACCGGTGCGGTACGGCTCGCCGGCGTCGACGTACGCGACCTGACGGCCGACTCGATCCGCGACACGCTCGGCATGGTGACCCAGGACGGGCACCTCTTCCACGACACGATCCGCGAGAACCTGCGGCTGGCCAGGCCCGAGGCGGCGGAGGAGGACCTGTGGGACGCGCTGCGCCGCTCCCGCCTGGACGGCCTGATCGCCTCGCTGCCCGACGGTCTGGACACCGTGGTCGGTGAGCGCGGCTACCGGCTCTCCGGCGGTGAACGGCAGCGGCTGACCATCGCCCGCCTGCTGCTGGCCCGGCCGCACGTGGTGATCCTCGACGAGGCGACCGCCCACCTGGACAACACCTCCGAGGCCGCGGTGCAGGAGGCCCTGGCCGAGGCCCTGGAAGGGCGTACGTCCCTGGTCATCGCCCATCGCCTGTCGACCGTACGGGCCGCCGACCTGATCCTGGTGGTCGAGGACGGACGGATCGTGGAGCGCGGCACCCACGACGTGCTGCTCGCGGCGGGCGGGCGTTACGAGGAGCTGTACCGCACCCAGTTCGAGCAGGCGGAGACCTCCGCCGAACGGGCGGCGCGCGAGGCGGCGGAACCGGCCTCGGCACGCTGACCGGCAGCCGCACCCGCGCAGGTCCCCGTCCACGGCGGGGGCCTGCGGTCGTGCGCCCCCCGCGCCCCGCCGCCCGGCAGGCTCCCGGCCGTACCGCCGATGCGTTCCGGCCCTTGGCGGGGCCGCGTCCATGCCGAACACTGAGGCGATGACCCAGCGCGTGGAACACACCACTGTCATGGACCGCCTCGCCATCGACGACCTGGTCACCGGCTACGCGATTGCCGTGGACGACGGCGACTGGGCCGCCTACCGGGCCCTGTTCGTCCCCGAGGGGCGCGCCGACTACCGCTCGGCGGGCGGCATCGCGGGCGGTGTCACCGACGTCGCGGACTGGCTCGCCGAGGTGCTGCGGCGCTTCCCGGTGCGCCAGCACCTGATCGTCAACCGGCGGATCGGCATCCAGCTGCGCGACGGCGGCGCGCCCGGCGACACGGCCACCGTGCAGGCGGACTACCTCAACCCGATGCACCTCGTGGGCCCGCACGACGCGCCGCCCGGCGAGGCCGCGGGCACCTCGGCCGCCCCGAACTACACCTGCGCGGGCCGCTACCTCTTCACCGCCCGCCGCGCCGCGGGCGGCTGGCGGCTGAGCGAGGTCGTCGTCCACGAGAAGTGGCGCCAGCTGCTCCCGACGAGTACCTGACAGGGCGTATCCGCCTTCGGTCCATGATCGGCCGACGCGCGCACACTGGGTGCGGCGATCCGATGGAGGGAGCGGCATGCGGGAGTCGGCCGGCTGGTGGGAGAAGGGGCTCGCGTCACCCTGGGGACGCGGCGCCGCCGCGGTCGCGGCCGGAGCGCTGCCCGCGCTGGCGTTCCCGGCGCCCGCCGTGTGGTGGCTGGCCTACGTCGCCCTCGTCCCGTGGATCCTGCTGGCGCGCTCCGCCCGCACGAACCGCCGGGCGGCGCTGGACGGCTGGCTCGGCGGCGCCGGCTTCATACTGGCGGTCCACCACTGGCTGCTGCCGAGTTTGCACGTCTTCATCCTCGTGCTGGCGGCGCTGCTCGGCCTGTTGTGGGCGCCCTGGGGCCTGCTCGTACGGGCTCTGCTGCACGGGACGCCGGGTGCGCGGCGGTGCGCGGCGTCCCTCGTGCTCGTGCCGTCCTGCTGGCTGATGGTCGAACTGGTCAGATCCTGGGAGTACTTGGGCGGGCCCTGGGGGCTGCTGGGTGCCAGCCAATGGCAGGTGCCCCCCGCCCTGCGACTCGCCTCCGTCGGCGGGGTGTGGCTGCTGAGCCTGCTCATCGTGGCGGTGAACACCACGCTCGCCGTGCTCGTCGCGCTGCCGCGGGCGCGTGTCCCGGCAGCCGCGGGCCTCGTGGTCTGCGCGGTCGGCGGCACGGCGGTCTGGCTGTGGGCTCCGGTGCCGCGGGCGGCGGGCTCGGTCCGTATCGGCGTCGTCCAGCCGGGCGAAGTCGTGGGCGCCCCAGCACGGATAGCGCGCGGCGAGGCGCTGACCCGCTCGCTGGCGGGGCGCGGCGTCCGGCTGGTGGTCTGGGGCGAGAGCAGCGTCAGCCGCGATCTGACCCGGAGTCCGGCGACGGCGGCCCGGCTCGCGGCGCTCTCCCGGGACGTCGGCGCCGACCTCCTGGTGAACGTCGACGGGCGGCACGCCGGGCAGCCCGGCATCTACAAGAGTTCCGTACTGGTCGGCCCGCACGGCGCGACCGGCCACCGCTACGACAAGATGCGGCTGGTCCCCTTCGGCGAGTACATCCCGCTCCGCTCCGTACTGGGCTGGGCGACACACGTCGGCAAGGCCGCCGACCAGAACCGGATGCGCGGCACCCGGCAGGTGCTGATGCCCGTCGGCCCGGCGGGCGGGCTGCGCGTGGGGCCGCTGGTGTGCTTCGAGTCGGCGTTCCCCGACATGAGCCGCCAACTGGTGCGCGACGGCGCGCAGCTGCTGGTCGCCCAGTCCTCCACCTCGACCTTCCAGGACAGCTGGGCGCCCGCGCAGCACGCCTCGCTGGCCGCGCTGCGCGCCGCCGAGACCTGGCGGCCGATGACGCACGCCACGCTGACCGGGGTCAGCGCGGTGTACGGGCCCCGGGGCGAGCCGGTGGGCGGCCGGCTCGGCACCGAGCGCGGCGCGGCGGCCGTGTACGACGTCCCGCTGGCCGAGGGCACCAGCCCGTACGTGCGCCTCGGCGACTGGGCGCTGTACGGCGCGATGGCGGCGCTCGGCGCGTACGCGGTGGTGACGGGAGCGCGGGCGCTGCGGTCACGCCGGGGCGTGCGGAGCCCGGGGCGCGACCACTGAGCGCGCGGCGTGTGCCGTCCGCGGGTCAGACCTGGTTCTCGCCGCCGTCGATGTACAGGTTGGCGCCGAGGATGAAGCTGCTCTGCCCCGACGCGAGGAAAGCCACCGCGTCGGCGACCTCGTCCGGCTGCCCGATCCGGCCGAGCGGGACCTTCGCGGCGAATTGCGCCTTGATGGCGGGCGCCTCCTCCGCGCCCACCACGCCGTCGAGTCCGGAAGTGTCGATGGTGCCCGGGGATATCGCGTTGACCCGGATGTTCCGGTCCTTGAGTTCGTTGGCCCAGGTCCGGGCGAAGGACCGGATCGCCGCCTTGGAGGCCGCGTACGCGCCGAACTCCTCGACGCCGTCATCGGCGCGCACCGAGGAGTTCAGGATCACCGAGGCGCCGTCGTTGAGCAGCGGCAGCGCCTTCTGCACGGTGAACAGCGTGCCCCGCACGTTGATATCGAAGGTCCGGTCGAAGTGCTCCTCGGTGGTCTGCTCCAGCGTCGCGAACGAGGCGATCCCCGCGTTCGCGAAGACCACGTCCAGACCCCGGCCACGGGCGCGGACCGCGTCGTACAGCCGGTCCAGGTCGGCCGGGTCCGCGATGTCGCCCACCACCGCGGTGGCCTTCGACGGGCCGATGGCCTGCACGGCCGCTTCCAGCCCTTCCTTGCGCCGCCCGGTGACGAACACGTGGGCGCCCTCGGCCGCCAGCCGTACGGCGGCGGCCAGGCCGATCCCGGCGCTGCCGCCGGTGACGACCGCGGTCCTGCCTTCAAGCTGCCCCATGTGACTGCCCTCCACAAAGTTCCGTATCGATCGGTACTGAATACGAACGGAACCGTAGCACCTCTGGATCGATCAGTACAGAATTGGAGAGGTGGAAGGGGAAAGGGCGACGACACCCCAGGGCATCCCTCGGGGCGCGGCCTCAGGTGCACGGCCTCAGGTGCACGGCCTCAGACGCCCGGCCTCACGCGCGCGGCCTCAAGCCCCCTGCGCCAGCGCCTCGCGGACCACCCGCTCGCACAGCTCGTGCGTGCGCAGCGCGTCCTCGGCCGAGACGAACCTCGCCGCCCGCACGTCGTCCAGGAAGGCGAGCACGATCTGCTCGATGCCGCGCTGCCGGGCCACCGGCACCCAGTCGCCGCGCCGCCGCACGCTCGGCTGCCCCTTGTGGTCGATGACCTCGGCGAGGTTGACGACCTGGCGCTTGGTGTCCTGTCCGGACACGTCGAGGATCTCCTCCGCGGAACCGCTGAGGCGGTTCATGCTGCCGATGGCGCTGAAGCCGTCACCGGACAGGTGCAGCACCACATGGTGCATCAGGCCGTCCCGGACCTTCGCCCGTACGTCCACGTGGTCGACGGTGCCGGGCGCCAGGTAGCGCAGCGTGTCGACGACGTGGATGAAGTCGTCCAGGACCAGCGAACGCGGGTCCTCCGGGAGCCCGACCCGGTTCTTCTGCATCAGGATCAGGTCGCGGGGGTGCTCCAGGCACTGCGCGTAACCCGGCGCGAAACGGCGGTTGAAGCCGACCGCCAGGCTGACGCCGCGCTCCTCGGCGAGCCGCACGATGCGTTCCGTCTCGGCCAGCTCGTAGGCGATCGGCTTGTCGACGTAGGTCGGCACCCCGGCCTCGACGAGGCGGGTGACGATCTCCGGGTGCGCGGTGGTGGGCGCGTGCACGAACGCCGCGTCCAGGCCGGCGGCGAGCAGGCCGTCCAGGTCGGTGTGGCACTGGCCGGCGGGCAGGCGATACGTTCCGGCGACGCGTTCCAGGGTGGCCGGGGTACGGGTCTGGAGGTGCAGCTCGACATCGGGCCGCGCGCCGAGCACCGGCAGATACGCCTTCTGTGCGATGTCGCCGAGTCCGATGCAGCCGACCTTCACGCGTACTCCCTGGGGTGCTCCGCCGCCCCGGGCCGCCTGCGCGGACCGGCGCGCCGGGTGTGCCGATGATGCCGCCCGCCCCGAAGCCGTACGGTCATCGCGCCGGGCGCGCGCCGGTGGTATGCCCGACGCCCCGGAAGCATACGTGCCGACCGGATGCCACCCTGCTCGGCGGTCACGCGGCAAGCGGAACGGTCCGGCCCGGCGGTCACGCGGCCAAGCGGGCCGGCCCGGCCCGGCGCCGGGCCGTTCCCCGCGACGGCGCCGCGCCGCCGGGAACTCCGTACCGGCTTCCGGTAATTGCTCGGCGGGATGCCCGGCCGCGACTGATACCCCCACCCCGCGGGCACGCTCCGCAGCAGCGGAAACGGGGTCAACGCCGCCCGGATCGTTCACCCCTGCGGGGCCTTCACAAGGGCCGATGCAGTCGGCAGAGTTGGCCGGTGTTCCGTATTCCCGCAGCGGCGGTCCTCGCGGTGACGACGGCCGTCGTCACCACCGGCTGTGTCACCGTCGTCCACCGTCCGGCTCCCGAGAGCCTCCAGCCGCGCCCCGCGCTCCCCGCCCCCTCCGTGGAACCCTTCGGCCCGGAGGTCAGCCGCCCTCCGGTACGCGGGCGGCCGACGACACCGTCCGGAGCCGCCGCGCAGCGGCCGGCACCCGCCCGGCCCCCCGCATCCGGGGCTCGGCAGGTGCGGCCACAGGGACCGGAGCCCGCGGCCACGGGCAAGAAGAAGGGAAAGGGCGCGGGCCGGGGCGTACGGGGCGAGCCCGGGGCCTCCGGAGCCCGCCGGTACGGACCCCCCTGGCAGCGCACCAAGGACCGCCGCCCGGCCGCCCCGGCCCCCGGTCTCTGCAAGCTGGCACGCGAATACGGGCGCTGGCAGGACGACGACAGCGCCGACACCCTCTGCCGCCACGTCTACGGCGACTGACGCCCCGCCCACCCCGGACCACCAGCACCCCCAGGACCACCGCTACTCCCCGGACCACCAGCACCACCCCGGCGACCGGCACCACCCGGCCACCGCCGCCCCCCGACTCGCCCACACCACCCCTACCGCCCTCCGCTGCCCCCTTCAGCTCCGCCCCCGGCCCCGGCGACCCGGCCCCCCAGCCGTTCGATCGCCTGTCGTACGCCCCGGCCGTACTCGTCGTCGGCCAGCGCCGCCGCCGTCTCCCGTGCCCGGTCGAGCTGGGAGCGGGCCTCGGCGGGCCGGTGGAGGGCGGCGTAGTCGGCGGCGAGACTCAAATGGAGGGCCGGCAGCAGCGCCGCCACCGCCGGGGCGGAGCGGCGCGCCGACGGCCGCCGCTCCCGGTCCCGGTCCCGTGCCACCGGCCGGGCGGCCTCCGCCTCCCGCGCCGTTTCGAGCGCGGTGAGGTCCCAGTCCAGTTCGTCGGCCGGGTCGTCCTGCGTGTCGGCGAGGTAGTGCGCGAGCGTGCAGCGCTGGAACGGGTCACCGTCCGGCCCGACCTCGGCCCACAGCTGCGAGAGGCGGTTGCGGGCCTCTTCCCGGTCGCCGCCCCGGTGCAGCATGACCGCCTGCCCGATGCGGGTCAGGACGACGTCGCCGTCCGCCTTCGCACGCTGATCGTCCACGGCCGCACACTCCCGCGCTCGTCCGCCGCCCTGTACGGCCTGCCTGCACCGACGCTAACCGGCGCCCGGCCGTACCGCGCGGTGTGCGCGGCACGCCGCGGCTCCCCGGCTCAGCCCAGGTCGGGGATGCGCCAGTCGATCGGGGTGTGGCCCTGCGCGGCGATGGCCTCGTTTATCCGGGTGAAGGGCTGCGACCCGAAGAACTTCTTCGCGGACAGCGGGGAGGGGTGCGCACCCTCCACGACCGCGTGCCGCCCGGTGTCGATGAGCGGCAGCTTCTTCTTCGCGTAGTTGCCCCAGAGCACGAACACCGCCGGGTCCGGCCGGGAGACGACCGCCTTGATCACCGCGTCGGTGAACTTCTCCCAGCCCTTGCCCTTGTGGGAGTTGGCCTCGCCCGCACGCACCGTCAGCACGGCGTTCAGCAGCAGCACGCCCTGGCGGGCCCAGGGCATCAAATACCCGTTGTCCGGAACCGGGTGGCCCAGCTCCTCCTTCATCTCCTTGTAGATGTTGCGCAGCGACGGCGGCGTCCTGACGCCGGGGCGCACGGAGAAGCACAGTCCGTGCCCCTGCCCCTCGCCGTGGTACGGGTCCTGCCCCAGGACCAGCACCTTGACCTGGTCGTACGGTGTGGCGTCGAGGGCCGAGAAGACCTCCTCCCGGGGCGGGTAGACCGGTCCCCCGGCCCGCTCCTGCTCGACGAACTCGGTGAGCTCCTTGAAGTAGGGCTTCTCCAGCTCCTCGCCGAGGACGCCGCGCCAGGACTCGGGCAGCATGTCGGTCATCACTGAACAACCTCCGGTGTGCGATCCGTTCTCGGCAACGAACTTACCGGCGCCCACTGACAACGCCCGCACCCCCGCGCGCCGACCGGCCCCCGCCCGCTCACGCCGTGTCGAGCCGCGCCCGCTGCACCGCGTCCAGTTGCAGGTCCAGCGCCGCCAGGCACTCGTCCAGCTGTGTCACCGAACTCACACCGAGGACGGGTACGACCGGCACCCGGCCGCCCATCAGCCAGGACAGCACCACCTGGTTCACGGTCGCCCCGGCCTCCGCCGCGACCTCGCGGACGACCCGCAGCCGGGCCACCGACCCGGGGTGGTCGTACCGTTCGGGCAGCGGCCGCTCCGGCCGCGCGTACGCACCGTGCATCAGCGTCGAGTAGCCGAGCAGCGTCAGGTCCTCGTCGTGGGCGGCCGCGTAGTCGAGGAGTTCCTCGTCGGTCTCCCGCTGGAGGCCGGACTCCGCGCCGTACCGGGGCCGGAGGTAGGTGTGCCGCTGCTGTACGGCGCGGAAGCCGGGCAGGCCCTGCGCGGCGGCGATGCTGCGGGCCTCGGCGAGCCGCCAGGTGGCGTGGTTGCTCACCCCGAGCACGTCCACGGTGCCGTCCTGCACCAGGCCGGCGAAGGCGCCGACGGTCTCCTCCAGCGGCACGTCCCGGTCCTCGACGTGCGCGTAGTACAGGTCCACCCGGTCGGTTCCGAGCCGCCGCAGACTGCCGTCGATCCCGTCCCGTACGGCCTTCTCGCCCAGCCCCTCCAGGTTGGCGGGCCACTCGGACCCGCGGGACGGATCGGGGCGGGCGCCGACCTTGGTGGCCAGCACCGTACGGTCCCTGGCGCCCCGGCTGCGCAGCCAGCGCCCGAGCAGCAGCTCGCTCTCGTCGCCGGTGCCGCCCGGCACCCAACAGGCGTAGTTGTCGGCGGTGTCCACGAAGGTGCCGCCCGCCTCGGCGAAGCGGTCGAGGATGGCGAACGAGGTCGGTTCGTCGACGCTGGTGCCGAACGGCAGGGCCCCCAGGCACAGGGCGCTGACCAGGGGCCCCGAGCCGCCGCCGAGTGTGCGGTAACGCATGGTGGGTCTCCTCCACGGGTACGTCGCGGGCCCTTCGTCCCCGGGCCCGGAACAGGTGCGGTGCCGGCCCGATCCGGACCGGCACCGCAGACCCTGCCTCTTGGAGTGCACGCGAACGCAAGCCGTTGCGCGCGCCCGCACTCGGCGCGTACCGCACGAGCGCGGGCTCGCGAACCGGCACGCACCCCCGCGCAAGCGCCCCTGCCCGCGCCCTCCCCCGTCCGCCTACACCTACGCCCCGCCTACGACCTCCGCCTCCGCCTCCGCCTGCGTCCTCAGACGCCCGCGTTCAGGAACAGCCCGCCGTCGACCTGGAGCGTCTGGCCCGTGACCCAGCCGGCGGCGTCGGACAGCAGGAACGCCGCCGCGCCCCCGATGTCCTCCGGAACGCCGAGGCGCCCCATCGGGTACGCCGAGGCGGCCTCCTCCTCGCGGTTCTCGTACAGCGCGGCGGCGAACTTGGTCTTGACCACCGCGGGGGCGATGGAATTGACCCGTACCACCGGCGCGAACTCGTGCGCCAGCTGGAACGTCAGGTTGATCATCGCGGCCTTGCTCATGCCGTACGCGCCGATGAAGGGCGAGGCCGAGACGCCGGCGATGGAGGCGATGTTGACGATGGCGCCGCCGTTGTCCTTCTGCCACGCGTGCCAGGTGCGCTGCGCGAAGCCCAGCGCGGAGACGACATTGGTCTCGAACACCTTGCGGGCCACGTTCAGGTCGAGGTCCGCGATCGGACCGAAGACCGGGTTCGTACCGGCGTTGTTGACGAGGTAGTCGACGCGGCCGAACGCCTCCATGGCGCGCTCGACGGCAACACCCTGGTGGGCCTCGTCGTGGGCCTT
This sequence comes from Streptomyces sp. CB02923, assembly GCF_001905005.1. GTDB lineage: Bacteria > Actinomycetota > Actinomycetes > Streptomycetales > Streptomycetaceae > Streptomyces. Next base: position 73,884 of record NZ_LWKZ01000007.1, read on the forward strand.
GCCCGCGACACCGATGACGCGGTCGGCGCCCAGCGTCTCGACGGCCTCCTTGAGGGCGTCCTCGTTCCGCCCGGTGATGCAGACTTTGTCGCCGCGGGCCACGAGCGCCTGCGCGATGCCGTACCCGATGCCCCGGCTGGCGCCGGTGACCAGCGCCGCCTTGCCGGAGAGCGCGGGCGGCCGGTTGTCCTGTGCGGTCATGTGCTGTGCTCCCGTAGTCAGTTGAGCGGGCCGCCGGCCACGTACATGACCTGGCCGGAGACAAAACCGGCCGCCTCGCCCGTGAAGAAGGCGATGGCGTTGGCGATGTCCTCGGGCCGGCCGACGCGCTGCACCGGGATCTGGGTGGCGGCCGCGGCCTGGAAGTCCTCGAAACCCATGCCGACGCGCTCGGCGGTGGCGGCGGTCATGTCGGTGGCGATGAACCCGGGAGCGACGGCGTTGGCGGTGACGCCGAACTTGCCGAGTTCGATGGCGAGGGTCTTGGTGAAGCCCTGCAGACCGGCCTTGGCGGCCGAGTAGTTGACCTGCCCGCGGTTGCCGAGCGCCGAGCTGGAGGAGAGGTTGACGATCCGGCCGAACTTAGCGTCGACCATGTGCTTCTGACAGGCACGCGACATCAGGAACGCGCCCCGCAGGTGCACGTTCATGACGGTGTCCCAGTCGTTGTCGCTCATCTTGAACAGCAGGTTGTCCCGGAGCACGCCCGCGTTGTTGACGAGCACGGTCGGCGCGCCCAGCTCCGCGGCGACCCGCGCGACCGCCGCCTCCACCTGCTCCGCGTCCGAGACGTCACAGCCCACGGCCAGCGCCCTGCCGCCGGCCGCGGTGATCTTCTCGACGGTGTCCTTGCAGGCCGCCTCGTCCAGGTCGAGGACGGCGACGGCGCGGCCCTCGGCGGCCAGGCGCACGGCGGTGGCCGCGCCGATGCCGCGGGCCGCGCCCGTCACGATGGCTACGCGCTGCTCGGTGGTGGACATGCAGGGTTCTCCTCACCCTCGAAACCTCGACGAGCGGTCCGCCGCACCGCAACCGCAGGTGAGCAACCGCTTAGTAGCTTCAGCAGGGCTGACGCTAGAAGCCCGGCCACCCCCTGTCAACGCCTCCCCGGCACGCCCTCGCACTTCAGGACGGCCGCCGGACCCACCACGGGACGGCGGCCGTCCCGTTCACTTCACCAGCAGGTCGAGCAGCCGCCCCGCCTCGATGGACGGGTCCACGGTCAGCCCGGTGTGCACCGGGCCGGGCTGGACGACGGTACTGCGCGGCGCGATCAGCCACCGGAAGCGCCGCCCGGCGTCGTCGCCCGCAGCCTGCCCGGCCCGTTCACCTCCTACGCAGATCCCCTCGACGGCACGCAGCGCCGCCTTGACGCCCTCGACGTCGGCCGCCGTGTCGAGCGCGCGCAACCGGTCCTCGTCCAGGTACGTACGCGCCTCGACGAAGTGCCGGGCGCGGCAGTACACGACCACCCCCGCGTTGATCATTTCTCCGCGTTCGACCCGCGGTACGACCTTGAGCAGGGCGTACTCGAACACGTCACGCCCGTTGTGCAGGCCGCTCACTTCACTGCCCTCCGCGGCAACTCGGTCGCCAGCCAGCCCGGCACCCGGGAGGGGCCGTCCTTCGTGGGCTCTCCGACGGTGATCTGGTCGCCGATCACCGCCGCGCGGCTCAGCAGTGCCCCCACGTAGGCACGGCGCAGCGCGTCCGGGGAGTCGAAGCCGGGCTCGTCCACCAGCCACTCGTCCGGCACCGCGGCGGCGACCTCGGTCAGCAGCTCCTCGGTGACACGCGGCGCGAACTCGGCCGCCGCGGCTTCGACGTCCGGCCCGAACCCGGCCAGCACGTGGTCGGAGGCGTCGTACGGCTTGACCGCGGACTTCTCGGCGGTGGGCCAGTTGTGCTGCCAGATCATCGTGGCGCCGTGGTCGATCAGCCACAGCTCACCGTGCCAGACCAGCAGGTTGGGGTTACGCCACGAACGGTCCACGTTGTTGATCAGCGCGTCGAACCACACGACCCGGCCCGCCTCACGCGCGGACACCTCGAACGCGAGCGGATCGAACCCGAGGGACCCCGGCAGATAGTCCATCCCCAGGTTCAGACCGCCACTGGCCTTCAGCAGCTCCTGCACCTCCTGATCGGGCTCGCTCAGCCCGATCACCGGATCCAGCTGCATCCGCACCAGCTCCGGCACCCGCAGCCCGAGCCGACGCCCCAGCTCCCCGCAGACGACCTCGGCGACCAGGGTCTTGCGCCCCTGCCCCGCCCCGGTGAACTTCATGACGTACGTACCGAAATCGTCGGCCTCGACGATCCCCGGAAGCGACCCTCCCTCACGCAAGGGCGTGACGTAGCGGGTCGCGGTGACTTCGGACAACATGCGGATCAGGCTACTTCCTGGGGGTCGTCGCAGGTCAGCGCCGTGCGGTCAATTCGGTCCGGCTATATCGATGCAAGTATATCGGTACAACCGCATCGAATCTGCCCCGGCCACCATCTCCACCCGAGAGCCCCCTGGGAGGAGGCTGGGGAGAATTTGGGGAGTTTTAATCTTCAACCACAGGGTTCGCTGGATCCGCAAGCAGCCCGTCGATAGCCCGACGCCCGCGCCCCCCAGCCTCCGGCATGAAATGAGCATAGTTACGGAGCGTGACAACCGAGGAGGAGTGACCCAGCCACCTCGCCAGGGTCACCACCGACTCGCCAGCCTCAAGGACCACCGACGCGTAGGTGTGCCTCAGCACATGGAAGCCGTCGCGGTGCGCAGCCTTCCACTGCCACGGCTTCGCACCCGTCGGCTGCGGCGGGATGACCCCGATGCGAGCCAACGCGGGTTTCCACACATAAGTGTTGTACGTGTTCACCGCGACGGCGTTGCCGAACCTGGTCGTGAGCAGCAGCAAGACCTTCGTCGTCGGCTTGCCGGGCTCGCCCCACGGCAGCTCCACCTCCACCGCTGGGTACTCCTCGGAATGCTTCCTCAGCTCGTGGGCGACGGAGGCAGGCATATCCGCCACGCGCGTCTTACCGCCTTTCGGGAGAGTGAAGTAAAGACGCCCGCAAAACGACTTAACTTGCCTCCTCACATAGAGGACGCCCTTTTCATAGTCGATGTCATCTGGGCTCAGCCCGAATGCTTCTCCTTGCCGCAGACCACATCCCACACCCAGGACTACCGTTATCCGGTAGCGGCCATTTATGCTGTCCCGCATCTGGCGAGCCGTAACCAGAGGCCACGCTTCATGCCTTACATCGTCACCCTTGGGCCACCGAACCGACTTTGCCCGCATGGGATTGCGAGTCAACCGCTTGTCATCTATGGCCGTCTCGAAGATGTTGGACAGAGCTCCGAGGATTGCTCGTGCGTACTGCGGCGAGCAGGTTTTCTCCAGATCCGAGATGTAGGCACGAAGTCGTGCAGCGCTTACGTCCCTCAGCGGGACTTGGCCCAGGTATGGAAGGACATGGAGCAGCACCTTCCTGCTCTGGTTCTGCCGGGTCTTGACGGAGCCGGTCATATCGGGGAACCAGAAGCGCTGTACGTAGTCCTCAAGAAAAATCGATCCATCACGGGGGTCGACGAAATCCCCTCGCTCTTGATCGGTACTGGACCGCCGAAGCCACGCCTTCGCGTCCTCCAGCGTTTCGAACGACCTGTCCCGCACTCCCGGAATCCCCGAGACCCTGTAGCGGGATCCCTTGCCGTAACGGCTGGCGCGCTCCCTCTTACCGGTGACAGGGTCCTTCTTTTTCTTGATCCAGCGGTCTTCTATGTACCCAGCCAAAAAAACTTTCCTCGATACAATCGGCGAACAGGCGTCGTCGGTCCGTCAGGTTCTGGTTGTACGACTGGGACGCAGCGTCGGAGCCGCGTCCACGGGGTTCAGGGACGTGTTGGAGCGCGAGTCGGCCAGCTCCTGCTCTCGAACCCAGGCATCAAGTGCTTCCAGCCGATACATCACACGGCCACCGGCGCCCATACGAAAACTCGGCGGTCCTTGCCGACGGTGCCGCCACACATAGAGCGTGTTCGGCGAGAGACCGAGATACTCAGCCGCTTCCTTCAGGTTCAGGAACGCTCTCTGGACAGCACCCGTCGGGCCGAGGGCGGAAACGGCAACAGATGCGGACGACAGTGAGTTTGCAGTCAAAGGAGGTCTTTCGGAGGTTAGAAGGAGAGCGGGCAGCGAAGCCGAAGTCCCTGAACTCGGCGTTGTTCGCGCCTGGCCTGGCTCCATCGCTGAGCGGAGTCAGTTGCGGACCTCTCAAGTGTCTGGAACATCCCCGGTTTCCCTAACCGGGGATCGTCGACTATGTTGCGTTCCTTCCGCCCCGGGTGACGCCCTCACCCACCGCCAGCAGCGACATCCAGCAGGCTCTTTGAATGCCTGATGTCCGACCGTTCCTCGGCCAGCAGCCTGTCTTACAGAGACGCTCTCCTCACATATCACCCGGTGAGCTATTGGCGAGCCCTGTTCCTCCGGGGGTGTTGTACGTTCACATAGCCCCGGAACAAGTTCCAGTCCTTTGCAGTTCTTTCTCGTCTGCCGTGGGCGAATAGATTGACCGGTAGCCCGCGCGAGGCGAGCGTGAAGCACGAAAGCCGCGCACCGGCACCGCATGACGGGCACGGCTATCGCAGCGGCATCGCCCCGGTTGAACACGCACACTCGAAGTCCGTCCGGCTCAGCCCACAGCGTGGGCCCCCGACGGGCGCTTCGGTCTTCGGCAGCGCGAGTCACGCCCGCACGTTGGCCACCGCCGCAGCGGGCCCGTACTCCCCCGCGCCCGTGGACTGCGTCACGGCATCGACTACCTGTCCGCCGTAAGTCGGTTCGCCAGACCACAGGTGTCGTACGCTCAGCGGCTCGTTGTGATTCGCAGGTGGAGGAACCCTCCAGGCCCCTCCGAGCAGGACCGGCTGAAGCGGGCCGAGCGTATGGTGAAGGACGCGGTCGACCGTCACCAGCCGTTCCAGGGCCTCGACATCACGGTCGCGTCCAAGGGCTCCTATCCCAACAAAACCAACGTCCGCGGCGACAGCGACGTGGACATCATGGTGAAGCTCAACAAGCCCTTCCACACCGACGGCTTGGAGTCATGGTGGTTCGGACAACGAACTCAGCACACTGGGCCGTGGACGGCTGCCCTGCTCCGCGAGGAAGTCCACGCCGCCCTCTCCAATCACTTCGGGTGGGTGGACGCGGACCACAACATCGCCTTCTACGTCCCAGAAGTATCCGGCAGCCGTCCCAGCATCGACGTCGTGCCGTGTTTCAAGTGGGTGAAGTACGACATCACTGCGCCCGAGGGCGAGTATGTGGGAAGCGTCGTCTACGGACGTGACGGCAAGCGGGTCATCAACTGGCCCGAACTCCAACTGGCCAACGGCTGCACGAAGAACACCGACACCAAGCAGCGGTACAAGTTCGTGGTGCGGGTCTTGAAGAACGCGGAGAACGACCTCGCGTCCCAGGGCGTAATCGAAGCCGCGCCGTCGTATCTCTCCGAGTTCCTGATCTACAACGTCCCCGACCACGTCCTGCTCGCCGGCGACTTCGACGACGCGGTCCGCCTAAGCCTGCAGGAGGTCTACCGGCAGCTCACCGCTGTTTTTCTCGGCCCTCAGCTCATGGTGGAACCGAACGAAATCAAGAGAGTCTTCGGCGAAGGCCAGAAGTGGGACGAGAAGCAGGCGCGCGAGCTGATCGAGGGCGCCTGGCACTACCTCGGTTACGCAGACCGACAGTGAACTCGGCCACTACCCTCCGCTCCGGCGCCACCATCGCCGCCACCCTCTACTCGGTCATCCTGGTCGGCCTGGGCCTCTACCCCTCGCAGTTCCGGTACGTGTTCGCTTACATTCCGGCCACTGTCGGACACGGCGTGGTGGTCTTCGACAAGTGGGCCTGGCGCTGGCCCGTCATCCACCGCCTCACCGGTCGGCCCTCGGTCACCGGCACCTGGCGCGTGGTGCTGTTCCCGAGCCCGGTCAGTCGCATCCCCGAAGGGGGAACCGGGGACCGATCACCGCCTACATGACGATCGAGCAGACCTTCTGGAGCCTGCACGCCGCGCTCCGCACCAAGGAGAGCACCTCCCGTTCGAGCAACGCCACCGTCGGCTCCCCCGAGAATTCCGGCACCGCCGAGATCGGGTTCCTGTACGACAACACACCTCGCGTGCAGCACAAGCACCGCAGCCCTCGACACGAAGGAGCCTGCCGCACCACCGTCACGGGTTTGACTCCCCGAACAACACAACTAGGGCCTGTGCGGAGTCGTGATCACGCTGTGGCTCGACACCGATCGGGGCGCCTGACGGAGGTGCCGTGCGCTGGGCAGCGGCCGGGCTTCGCCGTCGTCCGACGGCCTATGGAGCAGCGGGCGGTGGAAGTAGTGCGCAGGTTCGGGATCAGTCCGGCGCGCAGGAGCGAGGACTCACCGCTGCCAGACGGGCCGGCCAGCACCGGCAAGGGCCTCTCGCGCACCATGACCATCAGCTGCTGGATGAGGCCGTCTCGGCCGAAAAAGCGGTCTTGGTCACCTGTTTCGTAGCGCGCCAGCCCCGGATACGGCGCCTGGTCGGCGGTGTTTCGGACCATCACGGTGACGGAATAAAAGGGCGCGTAATCTTCCCGCCGTGCGACCGTGATGCTTCGATACCTGATAGCGGCTGGGCGAAGCCGTGCAGGAGTGACGACGCTCCGAAGGAGGACCGCGTGCCGGGATTCGACTTCGTCATCGTGGGCGCGGGGACGGCCGGCTGTGTGCTGGCGGCGAGGCTGTCGCAGGACGTGAACACTCATGTCCTGCTGATCGAGGCGGGTGGCTCAAAGGTGCTGCCCGCGCAGACCTCGCCTCCCGCATGGCCGACCCTGCTCCAGACCCCCGCGAACTGGGGAGACTTTACCGTCGAGCAGTCGGCCACCGGCACCTCCATACGACTGCCGCGAGGGCGCGGGCTCGGCGGATCCTCGGCGATCAACGGCATGGTCTTCGCCCGCGGCTACCACTGCGGCTACGACCGGTGGCCCAGCCAGGGCGCCAAGGGCTGGGGCTTCGACGATCTGCTGCCGTACTTCCGGCGCAGTGAGACCGCGGTGGGCCGCGATCCGGCACTGCGCGGGATCGACGGCCCCCTGACCGTGGGACCCGCTGACCCGCCGCATCCGGTCATCGAAGCGTGCCTGGAAGCGGCCGCGGAGACGGGGTATGCCAGGGCCGCCGACATCAGCGGCGGCCTGGAGGAGGGCTTCGGACTGACGGACCTCAACATCGTCGACGGCAGGCGGCAGAGCGCCGCCGACGCCTACCTCGCGCCGGCCCTGGAGCGACCCAACCTGAGCGTCGTGACCAACGCCCTGGTGCGGCGGCTGCGCATCAGCAGCGGGCGCTGTGCCGGCGTGGAGTACCGCACCGGTACCGACGAGGTGACCGTCGACTGCGCGGGGGAAGTCGTCCTGACTGCCGGTGCCATCGGCTCCGCACAGCTGCTGCTCCTGTCGGGCATCGGCCCGCAGGCCCATCTGGCCGACGTGGGTGTCCGGGCCGTCCTCGACCTGCCGGGCGTCGGCGCCCGGCTCCACGACCATCCGATCGTCAACGTCACGTCGAGCGCGGCCCGCCCGCTGCCGCCACGGCGCAACAACCACGGCGAAGCCATCGGTCTCCTACGCAGCGATCCCGCTGTCGAAGAGCCGGACCTCCAGGTCGTCTTCGTCGACCTGCCTTCCCATCTGCCCTCGGCCAAGGACCCCGAGGACGGCTACACCATCGCTGTCTCCGCGATCCGCCCGTACAGCCGCGGCACGCTGCGGCTGGCAAGCGACGATCCCGGTGCGGCGCCGGTGCTCGATCCGGGTTTCTACACCGACGAGCGTGACCTGGCGGCGGTCGTCGCCGGTGTGCGGCTCGTCCGGGAGATCGGCTCCGCCCCGGCGCTCGCGCCGTGGCGTGGCCGGGAGGTGGTTCCCGGGCCGGACGCGGACGACGACGATGCCGTGCGCGGGTTTGTGCGCCGGACCCTCACCTCGTACTGCCATCCGGTCGGCACCTGCCGGATGGGGGCCGATCCCCTCTCCGTCACCGGGCCCGACCTGCGGGTCCACGGCATCGACGGACTCCGCGTCGCCGACGCCTCGGTGTTCCCGTCCATTCCGTCGGCGAATACCGTCGCCACGGTGTACGCCGTGGCCGAACGAGCCGCGGACCTGCTGCGCGGCACCGACTCCAGCAGGGCATCGTCATAAGCGTGCTGTCCACCCGGCCGACAAAGCGGTTCGCTGTCCCCCACCCGCACGAGCTGTCGCCGCACCGCCTGCCCGCCGCCGGACACCTTTCCAGGCGGAGTTCGGGTCTTCACGTGAGGCTGCGGAGCCAGATGATCGCGCCGCGGAGGTGCAGTGATGCGAGGTAGCTCTCGGGGGCCTTGTCGGAGCGGGTGGCGATACCGCGCCACACTTTGAGTTTGTCGATCAGGCGCTCGACCGTGTTGCGGTCCCGGTAGGGGCCGGCGTCGCAGGTGAGGGGTCGCCCGCCCCGGCGGCCCTTCTTGTTCCGGTTGGCCGCCTGGTCGGCCTTCTCCGGGATCACTGCCCTGATGCCGCGCCTGCCCAGGTGGGCCCTGTCGCCCCGGGAGGAGTACCCCTTGTCGCCGGTGACCGCGTCGGGCCGGGTGCGCGGCCGGCCCACCGGGCCGCACACCTTGATGGCCCGCAGGACGGAGATGAACTGTGGGCTGTCGGCGGCCTGCCCGGGGGTAAGCACGAAGGACAGCGGACGGCAGCGCCGTTCGGCCGCCAGGTGCACCTTGCTGGTCAGCCCGCCCCGCGAGCGCCCCAGGGCGGCGGCCTTCAGCCGAGCGCGGCGCCGGCGGCGAACCCGACGCCGCGCGGCACGGGCGGGGTCAGCCGCGTCAGCCTCCTCCAGGGCGGCCAGCACCTCCTCACCCACCCGCGCGCCGCCGCGTCGTGATGTGCACGGGCAGTCGTGGAGTCCACGCTGACCAGCGACAGGTCGACCTGTCCGCGCCGCGCGGCCTCGGCGATCAGCACCTCCATCAGGGCCTGGAACACCCCGGCATCGCGCCACTGACGAAACCGGCCGTAGATCGTGGACCAGGCTCCGAACTCCTCTGGAACCTCCCGCCACTGGCTCCCAGTACGGAACCGCCGGGCCGCGCCCGCAAGCTGGCCCCGCAGCCGGTACGGATACGGCCCGTACTCGCCTATCGGCAGCAACGGCTCCACCAACGCCCAGTCATCATCGCTCAGTTCGCGTCTCGCCACACGAATGTTCTATCGACACGCTGATCGCGACTCCGCACAGGCCCTACTACACCAGCCGATTCACCGCCGGCGACATGGACTTCACTCTGCTCGACGGCTCCACCAGCTACGGCACCTACTCAGAAGCCCAAGCCATCGATCCCGAGCACACCAGCAGCTGACCATGGCCAGCGGCAACAGACATTGGGGTGCGCCCCTTCGGCCCCGCAGAAGCCGCACGGTGACGCTCGTTCCCATCGAGAGACCCGAGGCATACGCGGCGGACGGCGCGGAACGCTCCGCCCGCGCGAGCCTCGCCCGGCCGATCGGCGACCCGCGCGATGACTGACCTCCACATGTCTGGCACCTGTACGCATACCTGGCCGACATTTACGGCGAACGCGATGCGCTGCCCGCCTTCGTCTGGCGCGGCGGCCGGCGCGTGCCGGAGGGCCGACCGCGCGATGATGCCACCCGGCACAACGTGCTCTCCGCCAACTCCTCGTTCTTCAAGTTCGTGCTGCAGACCCGGGTCCTGCCGAGGGAGGTGATGGACAGCAATCCCTTCGACGGGGTGCTGTACCCGGCCATGGACCCGCTGTTCACCCGTACCGAGGGCCTGACCGAAGCCGAGTTCGTCACGCTGGCGCGCACCGCCCGGCACGAGCATCCGTGCCGCCGTACGGCGTTCCGGCTGTACGTCCTGATCCTGGTCCTGTACCACCTGTGCCTGCGTATCGACGCCGCGCTCGGCGCGCGGATCGAGAAGCTGAGCTACGACAGGGGCCATCACATCCTGGAGGTCCAGATCAAGGGCGGGACCTGGGTCGCCAAGGCGGTGCCGCCGTTCGTCTGGCACGCTCTCCAGGTCCTCATCGGGGGCCGCACGGAGGGTTTCATCTTCTGTACCAGCACCGGCAAGCGGCTCGACCAGGCGTCGCAGTGGCGTGCGATCCGGGCCACCGCGAAGCGGGCCGGTCTGCCGCAGAAGAAGATCGGCCCGCACTCCCTGAAGCACTCCACGATCACCCACGCATACGACCGGCCCGGTGCCCGCCCGGAGGAGATCCAGCACTGGGCCGACCACAAGGACCCGCGCACGACGCAGCGGTACAACCAGCGCCGCGGCGCGCTGGAAGGCAGCCCCGCCTACGACGCGGCCGCCTCCATGGCCGAGCAGTTGGAGGCGTCATGACGGCGGTGGCCTCCACAGGCCGCACGCCCGTAAGCGAGTTGCCCACGGAGCGCCCCAGGCAGGCAACGCGAACCCGGGACGTCTGGTCGTCCCAGCCCGTATCGTGACGACAGCCGGGCGGGATGAGGGAGCACCACCGTGACCACACCGAAGGCCGTCACCGTGGCCTACGACTTCAGCGATGCCATCGCTGCCCTGGAGCACGTCCGGGCATCCCTGCGACTGCTGCCTCCGCTGCCCGACAGCGCCGGGCCGGACGCCGAAGCGTGGGCCGCCGGTTTCACCGAGAGCGGCACTCCGCCCGCCTTCCTCCCTCCGCAGCCGCCGTTGAGGGTGGCCCTCAGCGCTTTCCCACCTAGAGCGCTTCGCTGATCTCCTCGATGAGCGTCCGCAATGATGCCACGAGTTCCGGGTGGTCTCCGCGGGAGGCGGATTGGAGCAGTTCGGCGGCCACGATCATCTGGGCGGCTCGGCCCTTCGGGGAGTCGAGAACGTCAGCGAACTCGTGCTTCACGCGCGCGGCGGTGGCAGGTGCGAGGAGGCTGTAGACGTACAGCAGGGCGGCGTCGTACCCGTACGGGGCGATGCCCCAGCCTTCCCAGTCCAGGATGACCGGGCCGCTGGTGGTGAGGTTGGCGAAGTGCAGGTCGCCGTGGGCGGTGGCCCATTCGGTGATCTGCGGGGCGGGCGCGCCGGTGAAGCGGGGCACGGACCGGTCGATCCATTCCTGGCGCACCGCTACCCGGTCGGTGCGGACCGCGGCGAGGTGGGCCAGATTCGTGCGCAGTGTCGGCCACCAGGTGGAAGCCAGGGCGAGTTCCTGGCGGATCACGGGGCTGGGCGCGCAGATTGGGGCGTCGACGTAGGAGGTCAGTTCGGCCCGGTAGGCGTACGGGCCGTCGCTGTGGTCGTGCAGGCCGTGCAGCTCCGGCCGGTGTACCGCGCGCGGGACGCTGCGGGCGGCGTCGGCCGTGCCGGTCCACAGCTTGCCGCCGGCCTGGTCCGCCGGGGCGGCCAGCAGCCGCAGCCAGCAGGCGCCGTGCTCGGAGTGATCGGCGCGGCGGCTCAGCGTCCGGCCGTGCCACCCCCATGCCAGCGGGCCGTGGGGGGTGGCGCCGAGGGCGGCGGCGGCCTTGTCGTGGGCGTCGGCGAGGCGTTGTGCGTCAGCCGGGTCGGGGGGCGGCGAGTACATCCAGGACGCTCCGCAGTCTCGTGGGCGGGATCGGTTCGGCGGCCAGGGCGCCGAGGGCGGCAGTCCAGTGTGCCCGGTGGGAGGCCGACAGCAGGACCCGGGAGACGCCGGGGCAGGACGCGGTGGCCAGCAGGCACGCCTGCGCGATACTCAGCCCCGGGTGCAGCAGCGCGGCGAGTTCGGCGGTCGCCAGGTGCGGAAGTTCCCCGCCGTGCAGGGGCGCGGAGGCGTGCACGGCCCAGCCTCGGCCGGCGGCCTCGGCGATCGGCCCCCGCCCCCGCAGGGCCAGGGTGAAGGCGTCGGCGGCGACGAGGCTGACCGGGAACTGGATCACCCGAAGGTGGTGGTCGGCGCTGCCGGCCGCCTCGGCGGCCAGCCGGTCGAGGTCGGCGACGGTGAAGGCGCCGGTGTCGAAGCCGTCCCAGGTGGCCACTCCGTACCTCTGTACGGCGCCCGTCGCCACCTGCTCCTCCAGGACGGCGAACGCCTCCCGCAACTGCTTGTGCAGCCGGTCGGAGCGGCAGGTGCGCTCGGGGTTGTGCAGGAACAGGGCCGCCAGCCGCCCGCGACCCAGGTCGGCCCGGTTCTGCTCGGCCTGCCACCGTACGTACGGTGCAGCGAGGCTGTGACCGGCCGCCGCGTCCGGAGCCGACACCACGCCCGCGGCCCGCCCCAGGGACCGCGCCGCCGCGTTGAGGAACCCGACCTTGGTCGCGACCGGCACCGCCGGGTGGGCAACGAGCAACGGGGCGAGTCGGGCGTGCGCGCGGCCGCGGAGGTAGTTCGGGGCGGTGTCGATCCACGGGGCGGGAGAGGCGGCCGCCAGCTCGACGGCGGCGGCCACCTCCCGGACGCGGTGCGTACCCAGCCCCAGCGCCACCGTCATCGCTGCTCCACGGCGAGTGTGGCGGCCTGGCTCTGGACCAGTTCGTTCACCACCGCGGCGACATCGCTCAGCGGGAGCCCGGCGTGCTGGGCCAGCTCGGCGCAGGTGACCCAGGCTCCGGCCGGGGCCGTCAGCAGATGCCGCAGCAACGGCGCCGCGGCCGGGGCGAACTCGGTGACGTTCCCGGCCGCGGTGAAGGTGACCGCGTCCGCCGTCAGGGCCAGCCGACCGCGCCCCGTGGTCAGCCGCACCCGGGTGCCGGGCGCCTCCAGCGCCCCGTCCACGTGCGGGAGGCTGGGCCGGAGGCGGCCGAGGTCGTCCGCGTCCCGGGCGGCGGCGTACCGCGCCAGCAGCGCCGGGTCCTCTAGGAGCTGTTTCTCGGATC
>NZ_LWKZ01000008.1 GCF_001905005.1 Streptomyces sp. CB02923
TCCGAGAAACAGCGCCTAGGGGGCGGGCGATCTGTGAGGGGGCGCGGGTGCTGGCCAGCCTGGCCTCGTGACCGGGCCCGCGGCAGACGGCAGACGGCAGACGGCAGTGCGGCGTACGGCCAGGCGCTGCCGCCCGGCCCGGCTTGAAGCGCGGCGGGCCCGGCCTCCGGCTTCGGCAGCGCAGTGCGGGATACCGGCTCACCGACCCGGGCGGTCGTCAGCGAGCGCTCATGGGGCCGTCTCCAACGACGATCGCCGGGGACGGGCGATTAACCTCTGAGGCCGTCGCACTCGATGATGCTCTCGGGTCTGGCGGAGGTTGATCCCCTTGGGGGTGAGCGGGTCCCCGGGCCGACGGAAGCGTACGGGCTTGGGCCGCAGGAGTAGGCCGTCATCGGCCGCGGTGGCCTCGGTGGCCGCGACGGCCTCGGTTTCCGCGGTGGCCTCGGTTTCCGCGAGCGCCCGGTAGAGCGAGGCGACCGGCGGGGGCTTGCCCGCGTTCTTCCCCACCTTGCTGATCAGCTTCGTCGCGATCTCGGGGACCGGGATGCCTTGTCCTTGAGCGCGACGGAGAAGGTGAGGATGTCGCCGTCAATGACCTTCGGGCGTCCGCCGTGGTTGCCCTTGGACGCGGCGATGGCCTGGTCTGGCCTGGCGGCCTGGCCATCGAGGGGCTTCTCGCGGATGTAGTTGCGCTCGATCTGACCGGCAACGGCGAGGACTGCCCGCTCGGGCCACCGCCCCTGCCTCAGGCTGGACTTCCCGTTCCGTCACGATTGCGCGCCTCGGTGATGCAGTCGTGCAGCCGGTTGCGCACGTCCCGCAGGTCCGTCATTTGCCGGTCGAGGCGGTCGAGTTCGGCCGCGAGCAGCTCCAGCAGTTCCGGTGACGCGCCACCGGAGTCGACGAACGGCAGCACCTCGCGGATGGTTTTGCTGGGCAAGCCGACGGAGTAGAGCTGTTGGATAAGCCTGACCCGTTCGACGGCGCCGGCCGGATACTGGCGCTGACCACCCGTATTCCGGGTGGAGTGCAGCAAGCCCTGCTGCTCGTAGTAGCGCAGAGCCCTGACGCTGACGCCCGCCTTCGCGGCGGCCTCTCCGATCCGCATCCCGGCCTCCTGACCCGATTCCACGTCCGCCTTGCACCTGACGTTGGCGTCAGGTTTTAGCGTAGCGGACACGTCGCGGGCAGCCCCTTCCGATCTCTGAAGCACGCCCATGACCAGCACGTTTCCGTAGCCGACCGCAATTGGGAGATGTTTGCACGATGTACGAGGCCGCCGACAGCGGTGCGCTCGATCAACTGGGCACATACCTGTCCGACGGCTACCTCCTCACCCGAGCGGCCGACGGCCCTTTGCGCCGGCAGTGGGCGGGAGCTGACGCCGATACCGCCCTAAGTCGGCTGTTTCCGATGGTCGGCCCCCACAGAGTGAGCGTCCGCGAGATCGTCGCCCGAACTGCGTTATCGGCCTGATCGACACCCCTGACGTGATCCCGATCCCGGCCGACGAGTCCTGGACCATGCCCGTCGCTGAGCTCTCCCGGGCCGAAGACACGAAGACCACCGACATCCGCCCCCACTACCAGGGCCCCGCCGAGTTCGGCCGCATCGTCGGCACGGACTGAGCGGCGGCCTGCTCCGACTCACTTCTCAGTACCCCAGGAAGGTTCAGCAATGTTCATCAGGAACACGTCCGTGATCGCCGAGAGCGCAGCGTGGTCGGCATGACCAGTATCAACAAAATCGTCGTCGTCTTGGGCGCCACGGGACAGCAGGGAGGAGCGGTCGCCGCTGCGCTGCGGTCCGACGGCTGGGCGGTGCGCGCGGTCGTGCGGGACCCGTCCGGCCGCCGGGCCCGGTCCCTCTCCGCCACCGGCATCGAAACCTTCCGCGGTGACCTCGGCGATCCGGAGTCGCTCCGCGCGGCCTTCTCCGGCGCCCACGGCGTCTTCAGTGTCCAGCCGAACTCCGGCCAGGCCGGCGCCGGCGTGACCAACGAGGACGAGGTCCGCTTCGGCACGGCGGTGGCCGACATCGCCGAGCGCTGCGGCGTCGCCCACCTCGTCTACAGCTCGGCGATCACGGCGGGCTCGACAACGGGCGTCGACCATCTCGACACCAAGAGCCGTATCGAGGCCCATGTCCGGAGTCTGGACATCGCCAGCACCATCATTCGGCCGGCCACGTTCATGGAACTCCTGCTAACCCCCGAAATGGGGCTCGACCGGGGGCACCTGTCCTTCCTGATGCGCCCCGACCGGGCCATGCAGTTCATCGCGGTACGCGACATCGGCCGCATCGTCGCCGCGGTCTTCGGCTCACCCGGTCGTTACGTCGGCCGCACCATGGAGATTGCCGGTGACGCGCTCACCGGCAAGGCCCTTGCCGAGCATCTGACCCAGGCCGCCGGCCAGCCGATCAGCTACAGCCGCCTGCCGACGACGCAGTCGGCACAGGGCGAGGTCCTCGGCAAGTTGGCAGCACTCGTTGACGATGGCAGGCTGACGGGAAACGCGAACCTCGACGCGTTGCGCGCGGAGTTTCCCTTCTTGCTGCGCTTCGACCGCTGGCTTGCGGGCCCTGGTGCGGGTCTCCTCGATGAGGCGCTCCGTCCCACGGCCAAGGACACGGGCATAGCTCCGCGCTAAACGAGGTTCAGCGTGCGATCCGGGCAGATCCGGGCGGCCGGCTTCACCTCGACCAGCAGTTCGGGGAAAGCCAATCGAGAGATACCGATCGTCGTGCACGCCACCCGCGGACCAGGCCGTGGCGATCTCCCAGGGAGTGGACCGCCGCGGCCTCGAAGCGGGCGGCCCAAGGCGGCCGACCACAAGCTGATGGGCGTTCTGGCCGGCTCCTGACGCCATCAGCCCGCGCCGTCCTCCTCCTCGTCGTCGTCGCGCCCGGCGGCGTCTGGGTCCGGTCACGCAGCGGGGGCCAGGGCGCCGGCGGCCGGAGTTGGAAGCGGCGAAGCTGCAGCGACCGAGCAGGTTGAGATTGCGGTGCTTGAGCGGGGACAGCTGGGCGATGTCCTCGTCCCGGGGCGCGTGACCCTCGGCCTGGAGCCGGGCAACGGCGTCGATGTAGCGCGTCGTCCAGAACACGCTGGCGTTGAGGACCAGGCCGAGCGATCCGAACTGGTCCTCCATCCCGTCGCGGTACGCCTGGTGGATGGTGCCGCGCTTGGTGCCGCGCTTGCCGTGGCAGACGTCGCGGGCGAGCTTGTGGCGGGACTCCTGCACGGTGAGCTGGCGGTCCATCGCCGCCGCCCGCCGGTCGGTGCCGGCGGCTGCACGATGACCTCAGCCGGAGAGCGTCCGCCGCCCCACCCTGCGACCACCGCCGCCCCGAGGAGTACGACTCCCTGGGAGCCTCCTCACGCGGAACCCTCTGCGGCAACGAGCCGGTGGCCACGTCCAGCAGGACGTAGCTGCCTCCAACGGTGATCAGCTCTGCGGAGGGAGCGGCGAGCTGGGCGACGAAGCGGCCGACCGTGTCAGTGAGCAGGTTCGGGGTGATGCGGGTGGGGCGGGTGTCGCCGGGGTGGCGGTAGAAGGTGGGGCGGGGCGGGCGTTCGGGGGGGGCAGGCGAGCATGTACGAGACGGCGTGGCCGCCGGCCAGGACGCGGCCGTGGGCGTCCCCGTTCTCGTGGAGGGTGGGGCGGATCATGCCGGAGGCGAGCATCCAGCCGCTGAGGGTGCAGGTGATGTTGCCGCTGTCGCTGATCTGGACGAGCCAGGAGCGGGGGGATGCAGCGCACAGAGCAGGTGGCCACGATGGCGTCGTATTCGGCTGCGTCCAGGTGCCCGCGCAGGCCGTCGCCCTGGACGAGGGTGGGGGTGTAGCCGGCCGCGTTCAGGTGCTTGGCGGCGCGGCGGGCGATGTCGGTGCGTCATCGATGGCTCGGGAGAGGGCAGTTGGTCCGTACATGGCACTGCCGTGGCCGTCTCGGCCCGGGCGCCGTGCGCTGTTCGCTGTTCGCGCAGTTGCTCCAGCCGCGTCGCGAGCAGGTACTCGGCGGTGCGCTCCCGGGCCGTATCGGCTGCCTTGGTCGCCGACGCTATAGCGTCCGCGCCGTTCGGGTTGTGCCTGTATCAGCGGCGCCCCTGCTCGGTCCTGTACGCACGGTACGCACGGCGGGCCTCCGCTTCGGCATCCTCGGTGCGTCCCAGCCACGCGAGGGCGCTGCTGCGGTACGCCAGCAGGGCCGCCGCCACCGCGTTCTGCGTACGAGGCAGCGGCAGCGGCAGCCCACCGTCGACGTGGTGCACGGCAGTGCACTCACGACCTCATCCGTTGCGGTGGCCTTGAGGCCTTGGCAGAGGCTGGCTAGGCCCCAGGCCGACTACCGGCCCGGGAGGGGCGGGGAGGTGGCCGGCGATGTGTGCGCCCCGGTCCGCGGACGCGTCAGAAGCGCACGTCGGAGCAGGCGTAGAAGGCGTTGCCGGTGTCGGCGATGGTCCAGACGCCGAGGATGAGGTGCCGTCCGGTCTTCTGGGGCAGGACGCCGGCGTGGGTGACCGTGGAGCCGGGCAGACGGCCGCCGAAGGGCACCGTGAGGAACGGCTGCGGGTCCAGGTCGGCTCTGGTCAGCGGCTTGGTGGGGTCCCAGCCGTCCTTGGTGATGTAGTAGCGGAAGTCGGTGGTGGCGTGGCGGGCGGTGATCCGCCAGGTGAAGTTGTGGCTCTGGCCTGCGGTCAGCTTGGTGGCCGGCCAGTTCCCGCCTCGCGGGTCGTCCAGTTCGGAGAAGCGCCCGATGCCACCCGCGCAGATGCGCCCGTCGGCGGGCCCGCGCGCGGGGAATCCCTTGGGCCCCTCCACGCTCGGCGGCTCCCACTGGATCTGCCCGCAATTGCGGACGGTGCCGTTGCCGCACAGCTGCTGACGGCTGACGGGCGAGTCGGTGTAGCCGTGCCCCTGAGCGCTGCCGCTGGTGGCGAGCAGGGCCGTTCCGGCGAGGCCGAGGCCGAGGAGTAACGAGGTGAGCTTCCTACGCATGGCGTGCTCCCGTGGTCCAAGGTTGCGGATGGGACGGGCGCGTACCTCGGATGCGTGGGCGAACGGCGGGGACGAGGTGGCAGTTCGGAAACACCCGGAGGACACACGTCCAATGCGGTCTAGACCAAGTCCGAGACTAGCCCGGCGATTTGAACATGTCCATATCAATGGCGGTCGGGGCCTGCGCCAGCCGCTCGGTGGCCGCGCCCCGGCATCGTTGCCAAGGCGCGGCCTGCGCAAGGCATACCTCTACTGAATGTGGTGGGCCCCGCGGGGGCACCGTATGCCGAGGCGGGCGGTCGCCTTACGGCGTGTATACGGCGTCACTGCCGTACAACTCCCTGGTGAACGCGGAGACATCGGCGCTGCGGTCGGTGCCGTCGAGGTTGTACGTGAGATACACGCCGTACCCTTCGCGGACGGTGCGGCGAGCGAAGCTGGTGACCGTGCTCTGCGAGGTCCGGCCGATCTCGACAGCCGCGGGTGAGAGCTTCGACTTGGGCAGTGCCATGCCGGGGACCTGCCAGGAGCCGTAGTACGGGTTCCAGGCGTAGTCGAACTTGGAGGAGATGTTGACGCCGCCGTAGGAGAGGCTCGACGCGGCCGGACCGATGTTGTAGAGGCTGATGATCTTGTTCGGCATGTTCGCGCGCAGCGCCGTCACCAAGTGCACGAACGAGCTGCTGTTGGGCTGGCCGGTGCCGTTGGTGCCGTACTTGGCGTACTCGTCGTCGAAGTCGATGCCGTCCAGACCGTACTTGCTCACGGCGTCCGACAGTTGTTTCGCGAACGCCGAAGCCGTCTGCTGCGACGCGAAGTTGGCGAAGCCCGCGCCCTGATGGTTGCCGAGCACTGAAAGGACGACCTTGATGCCCTTCCGTTGCAACGGCCGCACTTCGGTAGCAACATTGTCAAGGACGCGCTGCACGTTCTCGTTGAAGTGCAGGTACGCCGTCTTCGTGTCCGTGTTGTAGTTGATGTTCGCTGCGAAGATCACGGCGACGTCGAAGGCGTTGCCGCCGCCGTTGGCAAGGGTGTACTTGCCCACGTTGAGCATGCTGTGGTTGTTCACCTCGACGTAGGCCACCGAGGTCGGTCCCTGCTTCTTGGGAGCGGGGGTGGGGGCCGCAGTCGCGCCGGCCGGGGCGGTCGCACCGAAGGCGAGGGCCGCGATGGTCGAGAGCGCGAGCGCGGCCGTCCGCACTCTGCGCCGTAGATTTAACATGGGTGATCGATCTCCCGTCGTAAGGGCCGGCGCCCGACCTGCTCGATAGCGCCGGGTGAGCCCTGTGAGTCTCACACTCCATTCAGATGTTCCGGTAGAGGCCCTCAGCCACCAGTGAGCTGGCCGTGGGCCGTGTGGCTGGTGAGAGTGGCCGACAACAGCACCACCGGGGCGCCGAACGCGCCGAGCCACTCCAGCAGATGTGACAGCATCTGATGCATCTACGGCACGTACGCATACGCCTCGTCGACCACGAAGGCCTTATCGGACAGGCCGAACAGGCGCAGCGCGTTGTAGGTCAGTGGCAGCGCGGCCCCGAGCGCCTGATCGATCGTGCCCGCGGCGAGCGGCGCGAGCAGCCCCCGCCGGGGCCCCACAGCCAGGCTCCCGCGTCCACCGCGGTGACCGCATCCGCGCTCGCCTCCCCTGCACCGGGTTCCCGGCGTCTGGCTGACCGTTGTAGGCCGGGCTGAGCCACGCCATCGAATACAGCAGCGTCAGCACCCGTTCCCGCTCCCGCTTCCGCTCCCCGGCCAACGTCTCCTGCGCGAACCTCCGCACGGGCGGAGGGTATCGGTGTCTTCCGGTCTCTCGTGCAGGCGGGGACGATGGTGTGGTGGTACGGAGCCTGGTGTTGCGGTGTGTCGGCACCGAGCGGACAGGGCCCGAGCCCGCAGGCCCCGGAGGAGATTCCCAAGGTCCGTACCTGCAGGAATCCCAGCCGAACGGGCACCGCACCGGGACGACGCCCGGTTCCTTCCCTCCCTCTCAGAGCGGCGACGACCTTTGATGTCCGAACCGGACTTCGGGCCGGCTCCGCAAGGAGCGCGCCCAGAAGATCGGCCAACGCGGCTACTTTCACCAGGCCCCACGCCTGCGCAAAGCCTCCGAGGCAGTGCCCCGCGGACGCTACGTCCCTGATCACACAGCTCGACGACCACTCCCCCACCCAGCCCGGACCGGCCACCGGCCTGTTCACCTCCTCCGCCTCATGCAGCTCCATCGTCATCAAGATGCGGCAAGTTCTCGGCCCGCAGCCCGGCGAGCACATCCTCGAAATCGGCACCGGCACCGGCTACACCACCGCCCTGCTGTGCACCCTCGCCGGCGACGCCTCGGTGACGACCTGCGAGATCGGCCCCACCCTCGCCGACACCGCCCGCCACACCCTCACCACTAACGGACACCAGCCCGACATCGTCACCGCGGACGGCGAACACGGCGTCCCGCACCGCGCCCCGCCCCTTCCCTCGTTGACCGGCTGCGTCTCGTACTCTCCGCGCGAGCGAGCGGAGGTGACTCGCTGACGGCGGCGAAGGTGCTGCGGGAGGCTAAGCGTTCTCCGCGCGAGTGGAGGTGAGTCGTCCGTGGGGCGGGCTGTGTACAGCAACACAGACAATGACTGCGAGAAAGCGTAGCCGTCCAAATGAGGAGTCGAGCCTATGACCGAGCGAGCTATCTGATTCGATCCCGATTCGAGTGACTGGAATTCCCGGCAGATCCGCGTCCGGGCTTATCGCTGGTACGTCGCCGTCGCCGTCGCCGTCGAGGTCGACCGCGACGGGCACGTCGACGCCACAACCAGGCTCGGGCACGCCCCCGAACTACCCGCCGCCTACACAGAAGCCGTCAACAGAGTGCGCGGCGCGTCTATCGACCGCATCTGGTACGACGGCTACTCAGGCGACTTCTCCTGGGGGGACAGCCCGCGCTGGGTCATTCTGTACATGCAGTCCCCCATCGAGGCTGCGGTCGAAGCCTTACGCGCCGCTGAACTCGACCAGGACTACAGCGGGCTTCACGCGCTCGCGCACCGGTTGGCCCTCTCCTGCGATGATTGGCTTGCTCGCGGCGAAAGGCAGCTGATCCGCGGAGTCGATTTCGCCCCACCGCCGCACGCGTTTCTGTGTTTCCTGCGAGGCAAGGCCAAGGAGCGCGGAGTACGCCTCAACGGTCGGGCAACCGCCGCAAGGGTGTGGGTTCGCCCGACGCTGCCGCCCACCCAGAAGCAGATGCGCCAAATGTTCCCCGAGCGCTACCCCGGGTGGGTGGACCGCTGGACCGAGCACGCCAAACTAGAGGCGCGACACCTGTCCAGTTCCGTACGGTGAAAACCCCGACCGGCGGCAAGTGTCCCTGCAGCATGAGCCTGCAGAACTCCTGGGGCGACGGCAAGGAACACTTCGCCCACCACGCGAAATGGGCCCTCGGCATCCGGGCACCGAAAAAACCTGGACTGGTGGAACGGCCTGGCTCTCGTGACGCCCCAGTCGCCGATCGCGTGGCGAAAGCTGGCCTACTGGGTGGCGCGAATCCCACAGAAAGAGAACCACTACGACTTCAGCTCCTGGACCCACCTCCATGGGCTTTAAGTGACCCCGGACAACGTACGTATACGTGCCTACCTATACAGGCGAACGGATTCGTCATCGGCTACCTGGCCGCCCACGACACCGGCCGGCACCTCCGCTGGGACCTGAGCGACGAGTCGCAGTACAGCGACGACGAGGACACCACCCTGCGCCCACGCATCAACCTGATTGGGGTGGCAGATACCTACCGCCGCCAGGGCGCCGGCGCCACGCCCGCCGGATCTCCTAGGCAGGCATCTGGGTCAGCTGACCCGCCGACAGGCTACGGACCACGAATCCGACACCTCGGAGAAGATGGGTGGTCGCCGCCGCGAAGCACCACCGCGGCGCCAGAGCTCCCCTGCCAGCCGGTAGGTTGCATCCTTAGGTGTGCTGTCCCGGCACCTTGGCGACAGGACAGCACACCTAGGGCCTGAATCGAGGCGCGGTCGGCTGCGGCGATCTGCTCCCAGACATGTCTGTCATCCCGCCTCGGCCTGGTACGAGATCACGTACCCGACGGGCCTGCCAAGCCCGCGACCGCGGCTGCGAGGGCGGCCGGCTGTGCCAGGAACGGCAAGTGCGAGCTGGCGAGTGCGAGACGGCGGGCTGGAGACGGCGGGCTGGAGACGGCGTCGATTTCGCGTATGAAGCGACGTTGCAGGGCTGCCGGGATCACGTTGTCCTTCGCGCAGACCACGCAGGTGTGCGGCGCATCGGCTTTCGGGCAATCCATAATGCTGTCCAGCACGAAGACCGAGGCAGCCCGCGCCCCCGCCCACTCGCGTCAGCGAATCCCGGCCGTACCGTCATTCGGGCTGGGCCATCCCCTGTGTGGTCCAGCCAGATATTCGGGTGTAGGCCGTGGCTTGCCGCTGCGCACAGCGGGGGCTACCTGGTGGCGGTGGCGCGCGTCCGGTGGCCGGCACAAGTCGCGCAGAAACCACCGGTGCTCCCCGAGTGCAATGGGTGATCTCACTGTCCAGGAAGTGCCGCTGCACAGGCGGGTGTTTCCGTGCCCGATGGTCACGGTAATCCAAAGCATGTGCGGCGTGCTTGCAGAACGTCGGGCAAGTGAGCGGCCCAAAGGTTTGATTGGTCGCGGACTTTTTGGAGTCTGTGTCATTGGTGACCGTCCCTTTTCGCAGAGGGGCAGCCACCGATAGCGCCTGTGCCAACAGGACGGCCACCGGACTTGCACGCGGCGCTCTCCCCCGTGGGCATCGCCGCGTTCCGCTCTCATGTCATTGTGGTCTCCCCCTGAGGTCCGGCCGGCTCGCGCGCTCAGCGGGCCGACCCTTTGGTCGATCTAACGCCGACTGGGTCTGAGTCGACGTTCATGGCGTCACCTCCCAGGCTGGACGGGCGCGGAGCGCGCCTTGCCCTGCCCCCGTTTCAGCTGGGCTGTGTGCGAGGTGGCCGGAACCATCATGGCTGGTCCGGAGCGCTCATGCCACGAAATGGAAGGCAACTTTCTCGTTCGACGATGACGCGTAGTAATCCCGGTTGCTGTGCGTGCTACCGGGTGAGCGGCGTAGTCAGTCGTCGCCCTCATCCTCGTCAACGACGTCGCCCTCGATGATCCAAGTGGCATGCTGCAGCGGACTGCCTGGATGCGCCTCGGTCAGCACCTGGGCCCGCGTGACGCGCCCTTCGCCGCGCGGGTCGAAGAACGGCCGCGGCTCGCTGCTGACGGCGATGTCGCCGTGCTCCCGAATCAATTTTGCGACGCTTTCGTAGGAAGCGTAGAGGCTGGGACATTTTTCGATTTCGTGCAGAATGTATTGCAACTCGGGGTGGTCCCGGTTTTCCTGGTACACCGCCGCAAAGTGAGCCAGGGCGAGCGTGCGCCAGTGCCGGTGGTACGCATCCATGCTCCCGGCGCCCAGGAGTCGGGCAGCGTTCGGGTGTCGAAGCATGTACAGGACGCCGTTCTCCAGCGGCATGACCCTGGGAAATACGGGGATGTGGGGCCCCGGCGAGAAGAGCTCGCGATATGCCTTATTGCAGTACACCACGCGCCATCCAATGCCGTACAGAACAGATGGGCGCTTGATGCTGTCCAGGTAAGCCCGGTAGGCGGGCAGGTCCGAGGAGAGCCAAGGGGCAACAACCTTCCCGGGCGGAGCGACGCGCCCGGCGAGCCGGAAGATGGCGGCCCTGATATCGTCCGGCGTCTCCAGGGCATCGACCAGTTCCCCCAGCACGTCCAGGGGAAGTCCGGCAGCCCGCGCCATTCGGTTCGCGACCGTCTTCTCGTGGATCCCGATATGGTTCGCGACCGCGCGTTTGGTGGTTCTCCGGGCCTTCAGCTGGAGCTCAAGCAGACCGCTGATCAGTACGTTCGGGTCATTCTGGTCCTCACCGTGCCGCTCCCTTCCGCCGGGAGCCGGGGGCAGGAGCCGCCCCGGCGGCGTCAGTTGCTCACTCGCCAACGGCTCCTCTTGCGGGGCAGCGGGGTGTGCGCGCGCGGAGGCGAGAGCGCGCTCGATGCGGCCCAGCTCTTCTTCGGTCATGCCCGACAGGAAGTGCCGCACAGCCGCATCGGGGTCGGGGGCCCGCTTCCACGCCTCTTCCATCCGGTCCCCCGCTCGCGCCTCCAGAGCGTAAACGGGACGGTAGCCGTCGAGCCGGCCGCCAGCATTCTCCACTGCCCCCTTGCCCTTGAGGTTCTGCACCACCGTGGCCACCGTGGTGTAGGCATACGGCTTTTCGCCATCGGAGGCACGAGACTTATTAATTTCCTTCCATAAATCACGAATTCGCACTGATTCATCAGGCTTAAGCCACATATGTTCCAGGATGTCGTCTTCTTGCCCAGTGAGGTTCATGGAAGCAGCGTAATAGGAGGGGGACACGCCATTCCGCTTCACACCCCTCGCCCGGCACCCACTCCCACCTGCACTGATGCATCATTCAACGACTTCTCGCCCGCGGCCCCTGACCCACGCCGCAGGAGCGGCATGAACTCCTGCGTGCCGTTCCCGCCCCATCGCGGCACGTTATGGGCAGACTTGATCGACGGCCTCTCCTGACTTCGGCGTTCAGCGCTGCCAACAGCAAGGACACAGGACGTGACAGTGGACACCGCCTCCTCCGTCGCGGCGAGACCGATACCTCGTGTGCTGGTCGAGTTGGGCGAGCTTGTCCTCGGCGGCAGCGGGGCTGACGCTGAGCCCGTCGGCTTCCCGAGCCGGCCTTCGCGTCCGGTTTCGGCGATCCGCGCGATGAGGTTGACCCGGATCTCGTCGAGGCGGGGCCACTCGTACGTGTCGACGCGGAGCATCGCGCACCGGGCGCAGGCTTCTCTGAACCCGCGGGGATGGTTGGCCGAACGCTTTCGGATGGGGCGAGTGGGCTGTGATCATGTGTTGTCGGATCTGAGCTCCGCGCTCAGAGCCTCCACGGCGTCCACGTATTGATTCCGGTCGAACTGAAACGGACCGAACGCCGTGTAGTCGCGTTTCGTGCGGTAGGGCTGCTCGAAGGAGTCCCATGTCACGAGATCGCCTGTCACGGTGATGCGAGCCTCGAGCGGCCAGCACCCCGACTCGCCGCATTCACAGCCGAGCAGGAGCGTCATCCCCATTGCGTCGGCGGACCGTCCTTGGAAGTAGTCATCCATCGGACCGAAACGAAAAAGCTGCGGGAAAAGACCGCCGTAGGCGTCGCCTGCGGGCTGCATCCCGGCTTCAGTCTCGAACCTGTCGATCAGGTCGGTGAGCGGTATTCCGTCGATGCATGGGATGACCTCAAGCGCGTTGCCATAATCGTCGCGGCGCTGACAGTCGAACTGGATCTCATTGCTGGCCATCCCCTGATTATTCCAGCACCCCCCTTCCCTCCTCCGCCCGGCTCGGTTGAGCTGGGACTATGCGTGGCATGCCAAGGTTGATCGCCGTGCCGCCGTATGCGCGGCGGTCGAGCTGGGCGAGTTTCTCCCCTGCTCCGGCGAGGCTGACCTGGAGTCCTTCGACTGCGCCCAGCCAGCCTTCCCGTTGGGCCTCGGCGATGCGGGCGATCAGGTTGTCTCGGATCTCCTTCAGCTTCAGCCGACCGCGCTGGGCTGGGTCCGGCCGGAGGAGCGAGCAACGATCGCAGGCGTGTTCATGAATACAAGGGCTTGAAGCGGCACGAGAGCAGGTGCCGATGGACACCTTCCGCTTCTCGAAGTGTGCGAGGAAGGCGTCCCATTCCTCCTCGGTCGGCGTCCGGTACTCAACGCTGGGACGGGTGGCCCGGCGACGGGCGATGAAGGCACGGTGGGCCTCGGTTGTCCCGGCTGGGTAGACCGCCTGGCAAACCATCGCCGCATCAAGGCTCTTATGTCCGCAGATCACTTGAGCGATTTACGACGGCAGGCCGTTCATGATGGCGTCGGTCACGAAGAATCTACGGAATTCGTGCGGGGAGAAGATGAGCGGTTCGCCGTCGGCATCGGTCAGCTGGGCGGCCTCGATCACCTCGTTGAGCGCCTTGCGGATCATGTTGACCGACGTTCCAGACCCTCTCTGCCACGTCGTAGCTGGCAGACGATCGCACTCGGAACGTCGGCGAGCTCGGGCGTGACCAGCAGGACGCGCTCCTCGTCGGTCTTCGATGGGGCTATCTGCTGCAGCGGGACGACTTCGCCGGTCGTGGGAAGCCGGTATTGCAGGATGCTGTGGTGGCTGGGCTCCAGCATCTCCTCGATCGTGGCCCAGGCCCAGAAGGCCCGGTTCTCCACAACCCTGAGGTCGATCCACCGGCCGTCGGGCTGGAGGTAGGCGGTGGTGGTGCGGTGCGGGCCTTGCGACAAGTCTCGCCGAGCACGGTGAACTCGGACCCGGCCGGGCTGCTTCGATGGCACCGAGGCGGGTCCGGACATCCTTGAGGTGCTGGTCGGCGGCGCGGACGAGGGCCGGAAGATGTGGGAGCCGTTCACAGGTCTGCTCGTGTGACCAGGACTTCTGCCGCTTCTGGCACTGTGGTCCTCAACACGGTGGTGCTGTGGAACACCCACTACTGGACGCCGCGGCGGCCTGACTGCGAGCCGAAAGCCACGACACCAAGGACGGCGACACCCGCCTCTCCCGCTCAAGAACCGGCACATCAACTTCCCAGGTCACTACCTGTTCAACATCACCACCAGCGGATCCGGCCAGGGCTTACGCCCCTTCCGCGCCCCAGACGTGCCCGAGGGATGGTGCCGAGGAGGGCCGGCAGAGCACGGCCTCTCCCAGCTTCCTCCGGTACCTACGGCTCATGCCGGGGCACCCGGGAAGGACGGCTTGATGACACGACTGCCGAACTTCCACTGCCCGTCCACCCGAACGTATTCGTCCTCATACTTGACGTGGGAGCGGACATAGCCGCCGTCGTTTTTCACCACTTCCACCAGGCAGAAGACAATCCCTGCCGCATGGTCGCCCTCGATGTCCGTAACCAGATGGTTAAACATGACATGGATGACGTGCCGGGCATGGGCGAAGAGTGAATCGCGGAAGAAGACGCGTACCGCATCGCGCCCCTGGAACAGGCCGAAGCCTGTCTCACGCTCGTCCAGAACGCCGTCCTCGGCCCAGCAACCGGAGGACTCATCCAACCGGAAGCTGTCGAATGCCTCCGCGTAACGGGTGTTGAGATCGTGAATGGCGGCACGATCGGCGAGATGGTTCATGAGACAACCCAACTTCGAAAAACGGCGCCATGGGCCCACGCCCTGACAGCCTCGGACAAGACGAGGGGAACGATGTACACAGCTCCGAGCCCTCGTCAAGGCCCGTCAGCCACGTACTGTCCACGACATGCGGAACCGCGGCGAGCACTATGTTGCAGGTCGAGTCCCACCACCCTCTGTGTCCCCTACCCTTTGGGACCCGCACTTTCCTGATCAAGCTCTGAGGCGCGCATCCACGAGACCGCGCCCGGTGGCAGCAGACCGGCGCTCGAATCCGCACATCCTCGACATGCTCAACGTCCTCCACCGCGACCAGGTGACTCTGCGTATCTACGACGGCGCGTTCTCCGCGATGGATCTCACCGCCCGCCACTCGCGCACCGGAGAGCTGCTACCCACCGTGAAGTTCATGGTGCAGTCCCTCGTCGCCGACGAACTCCAGCGCGAGCTGACCTATGACGGGCTGCGGGCCGCCGAGGCCACGGGCAGCAAGGGCCGGCCCCGCCCGGTCGTCCCGGCCGCGACGACCGACACCATGTGTGCTGCGTATCTGGAGGACCGCTCGATCGCCGCCTTGGCCCGCGAGTAAGGCGTCAGTCGCGGCGCCGCCCGCACGGCCGTCGCCGACCTCATGCCCGACCGCGCCGCCATCGAGCACGAGGACATCCCTGCCCTGGGACTGTCGGCCACCCCCCGACGTGCCGGGGCAGGGGCGCTGGCTTCCTCCGCGCGGTGGACCTGAAGCCCGCCCAGAGCGCCGCACTCGACCAGGGCGTCACCATACGGAGCGGCCAGGGTGCCCCGGCCAGCGCAAAGCCCGCCGCGAGTACGAGAACCGCATCAACGCAATCCGAGCTCCTGCCAAACCATGCTCAAGCTCAGCGGCACTTCCTTCTGCGCCGCAACTACGCACGCCCGGACTGCGCCGGATCGCTGCGAGTTGCCCCGGGCGAACTCAATCGTGTTGCGAATGCTTTCGCCGGCGCCGCCTCAGTGGTTGAGCGGAGATCTGATGGGGAGTCCGAGGAGGTTGCCGCCGGCGGAACCGCTGCTCTGGCTGGTGCCGGCCGCAGCAGTGCACCGATCTTCCTATTGGAGCAGGCGGTTCCGACTATAGGTCGCCCACGAGAACGTCGTGTACCGCGTCTACGGCGTCTGCAATGCCACCCTGATGGGGTACGGCCGTCGGGAGAGAATTTCACCGTGTTGACGACGTCGGTGTGGCCGGTCAAGGTCGCCAGGTGACGGTGGGAGCGCGCGTCCCACAGTTTGACGCTGTGGTCGAAGCCGGCTGTGGCCAGGGTGCGGCCGTTCGACGCAAATGCCACGCTTTCCACCGTGTCGGTGTGTCCGGTGAGCTGGTTGGCGTAAACGCGGGAATAGGCGTTCAGGAGACTGCTGCGCGCTTCCGTGGTGGGGGCCTGCCGGTATCCCCGCAGCGCGAGAACCGTGGCCGCCTCGGGCCGCAGTTCACTCATCTTGTCAGCACGGCTGGCGAGTTCACGGGACACGGCCAGGCGTCGCTGCGTATCGGCAGCGGTCGAATTCTGAACGGCGATGGCCGCCGCGGCCAACGCCATCACCAGCAGCACGCTCTGAGCCGCCATGAACTCACGGTTACGGCGGGAGCGCCGCTGCTCGGAACGCGTGGACTCATGGAGGAAATTCCGTTCCAGTTCCGTGAGTTCACCTTGCTGATCGGGGGTTTGGAATGCCTCTTGGGCTTCGGTGAGTTCCATGCCGCGCAGCAGTGCACCGGTGTCGTGGACGCGGTCGTGCCAGTTGCGGGCGGCGTCCGTCAGGCGCCGGTGGCGGCGCAGGCGCTCACGGTTGTCCTCGATCCATCCGAGCAGGCGAGGCCACGCGGTGATCAGTGCCTCGTGGGCAAGGTCGACACTGTCGTCGTCCAACGTGACCAGCCGGGCGTCGGCGAGTCGTTGAAGCACGGTGTCCGGGACCCGGGCGGTTCTTATACCGGTGTCGGCGGCGGTGTCAGTATCGGTATCGGAATCGGTGTCGGTCTCGGTATCGGCGGCGGTGAGTTCGGCCCGGTCGACGGGGCGGCGGGTGTCGGGGGTGGTTCCCTCGCCCGGGGTAATCAAGCGCAGCAGGATGCGGCGGGCTGCTTCGGCGTGGCGCGGGGCGAGTTGGGAGTAGAGAGTTTCGGCGGTTTGGGCGATGGCACCGTGGATGCCGCCGGTCCCTTCGTACCCCTCCAGGGTCAGGGTCCGGCCGCGGCGTCGGCGCCAGGTCTCCAGCAGCGTGTGCGAGATCAGTGGCAGTACGCCGGGCTCCTGGCCGGTCTCTTCGATGAGGCGGGCGGTCAGCGCTCGTCCCACGATGAGCCCCTCGGCGGCTGCGGGTTTGACGATCACCTCTCGCAGTTCGTCCGGGGTCATCGGTCCGATGGGCAGACTGGCCTCCCCGAGGAGCGTCGCCAGACCGCCGTGTTCAAGGCAGCGAGCGTAGAAGTCCGCTCGCACGCCCACCGCTACGCGCAGGCGGCTGCCGGGGCTCCGGGCCGAGAGGAGCAGGTCGATGAATTCCCGCCGCTCCACCGCATCCTGGCAGAGGGTGAATACCTCCTCGAATTGGTCGACGACCAGCCAGGTATCTCCCTCTCCTTCGGCCGGGGCGAATCGCTCTTGATGGTCGTGCACCGGCCGGGGGCCGGGAGTAGGGATCCGGATCGCTGCCGGGCGCAGATCCGGATCCTTGGTGTGCTGCAATCGGGGGACGAGTCCGGCACGTAAAAGGGAGGATTTACCGCTGCCGGAGGGGCCGAGCACCAAGACGCACCGGCGGGTTGCGGTCAGGGCCATGAGTGCGTCCGTGAGGCGGGTACGGCCGAAGAAACGGGCATGGTCGCCTGGTTCGAAACGGGCCAGACCACGGTACGGCGGTTCCGTCGATTCTTCATCCATCGCCTGCTGGCGCTGCACGGCCTCTTTGCCGCGGGCTGCGTTCCAGCGCTGCTCCCACTCTGCGAGGTTTGCGCCGCAGGCTTTCACATAAGCGAGTGTCAGGCTCAGGGACGGCAGCGTCCCCCCGGACGCCGCCCGTGCCAGAGCGGCATTCGAGTAACCCGCTCCCTTGGCCATCTCCCGGTACGTGGGGCTGCCCGCCTTCTTGCGCAACTTGCGCAACTCCAGGGCGAACCGCTGCACCGGCCCGGCCATGGAATCGATCGGTTTCTCACGACGCCCCACCGCAGTTCCCAGCCCCTCCCCCTCGATCGTGGTACCCGCCCAGGGCAACACATCCCCACAGCAGCAACAAGCACCCTCAGGCCGGCGCCCACTTGCCGGCCCGGGTCGCACCTCTTGACTGCCAGCACGAACGTGGGGTGCGAGACCCTGAGCAGCCTGCCATTGAAATGGACAGGGCGCAGCCGGAATCATCGCTTCTGAGATTTCATGACGGACACGCCCAGGCCGTGGCCGGTGACGATTCCCATACGGCCGGGCGCATGGTGCCCCTCGGGGGTTTGCCGGGTGGCGGGTCAGTGTCAGTCGGTGGCCCAGGTGACGTCGCGTGCGTCGATGAAGTAGCGGCCGCCGTCGAAGGAAAGGAATACCTTGGGGGCGGTGTCCTTGTCGGCGATCCAGCTCTTGTTCCAGGCGTCGACGGTGCCGGCCCCGTCGCGCTTGGCGTAGTAATGGCCCTCG
Organism: Streptomyces sp. CB02923; assembly: GCF_001905005.1. GTDB lineage: Bacteria > Actinomycetota > Actinomycetes > Streptomycetales > Streptomycetaceae > Streptomyces. The sequence goes on from NZ_LWKZ01000008.1 coordinate 17,909, forward strand.
CGACGTTCGGGCTGGTTGTAGAAGGGGTGGCCGTTGTCGTAGCGGTGGTTGGTCCGCAGCAGTTGCTCGCTGCCTCCGACGGGCAGGAATAGGGGGGTGCGGAAATTGGTGCGGGCGACGACCTTGGGCTCGGCGTAGTGCACATCGACCTCGTCGGCGTCGACGTAAAAGGCCGGATCGCCGGTGAGCCGGTGGAAGGTCTTGCGGACCCGGCCCGGGGCTTCGAACCCTTCGGTGTAAGCGGCCAGGCCGCTCTCCTGCTCCTGCCGGTACCAGGCGGGGCGGGAGAATTCGTCGAACGCGAAGGACTCCAGGATCGTCCCGGCGGGCAGGGTGCGGCCTGCAACCTGGAGAAGGTAGGGCTCATCGACGGACTCGATCACCCGCGACCGCCGCTCGTACAGCCGTGCCGTCACCCGTACCCGCCCGGTACCCGGCGTCAGACCGGCTGCCCGGCCGCTCTGCGAGGCCGATTCGGTCACGTCGGCGACGGTGGGCGCCCAGGCCGTGCAGATCCGGTCCTGGGCGCCGCTGGTGATCTCCAGCACCACCGGCCGACCGCCCGCAGCGGGAGAGCCGAGGCCGAGCACGCAGCCCGACAGGTCGTTGACGGCCATCAGGCGCCCGTTCTCACGCTGGGCGAACGCCCGCCACGCCTGACGCCAGTACGAGGTGTCGGCGCCACTGTCGGAGAACTTCGGGCGCAGCGTCACCGCCGCCCCGGCACGGGCCTCCTGCGCCGTCAGGTACAGGCCGGTGGCTGCGTGCCGAAGCCGCGCGTGGACGGCCCGGAAGCGCTCCGCCACCCACTCCTGCCGCCCGCCCCCGTCTTCCGGGGCAAGCACCACCGCGCCGTCCTCCGCCGCCACGGCAGGCCGCGCCACCATCCCCGGATCACCGTGCAGACGTAAGACGAACGTTTCGGTGGGCCAGTCGACCAGCATCTCAACACCCCTTCGTCAGGCAGGCGACGACGTGTCGCCACAGGTTCGCCCCAGCGCCGTCCGCGCACCGGAGCACGCAAAATCGCACCGCTCCAGCAGCCGATTCGCAAGACCGCAAACCCCACCCCGGCAACCCGTTGCGCCACGCCGGGTGCTGAGGCTGGCTTTGTTCGTGAGTAGTGAGAGCACGTGTTGCTCAGACGACATGCTCCGGGCTGATCTGGAAGCGCCGCGCAAGCAGCCGCACACGGTGAAGCGCATCTTCGAGCGGCTCCTGGACGAACACGGCGCCGTCGACACCTCCTATCCGATGGTCCGCGCCTACGTCACTGTCCGCCGACCTGAGATCCGCGTCGGGGCTGGCCGGTGGCCGGTTGAGGCCTTCGTCCCGCAGACGCACACCCACCTGCCCGGGGCACAGGCCGAGGTCGACTTCGGGGACGTGACCGTGCGGCTCGGCGGCGAGTTGGTGGTCTGCTACCTGTTCGCGTTCCGCCTGCCCTGCTCCGGGAAGGCGGTCCACCGGATTTTCACCTCCTCCGGGCAGGAGGCGTTCTTCGAGGGCCACGTCCACGCTCTCAACACGCTAGGCGGGGTGCCGACCGGGAAAGTCCGCTACGACAGCCTTAGGGCCACGGTCTCCCAAGTCCTGGGCTTCTCCCGGCAGCGCGTGGAAGCCGAACGCTGGGTTGTGTTCCGCTCCCACTACGGTCTGAACGCCCTCTACCGCCAGCCCGGCATCCGCGGCGCCCACGAGAAAGGCGGCGTGGAAGGCCAGATCGGCTGGTTCCGCCGCAACCACCCCGTTCCCGTCCCCGACGTCACCACGATCGCCAAGCTCAACGAGATGATCGATCAGTGGGACCTGCAGGACGAGGTCCGCCGGATCCGGTCCCGGCCACGGACCGTGGGCCAGTGCTTCGCCGCCGAGCAACCGCTGCTCGCGGTGCTGCCGGACGAACCGTTCGAGACGGGCTGGCTGTTCACCCCGCGGGTCGACCGCTACAGCCAGATCTGCGTCCGCACCAACCGCTACTCGGTCCCGGTCCGGCTGATCGGCCGCACGGTCCGCGCGAAGCTGCACGCCTCCGAGCTGGTCGTCTACAACAGCCGCGAGGAAGTCGCCCGCCACGAGCGGCTGATCGAGAAGTCCGGCACCCGCCCGGAACTGGACCACTACCTCGAAGCCCTCATTCGCAAGCCCGGTGCCCTCCCCGGCGCCACCGCACTCGATCAGGCCCGAGCTGGGGCGGAACGGTGCAGTTTCACCCCCCGTGGAAGCGGTCGGGACGGATCGTGAGGGCGGCTATGTGCTGTTCGCTGATCTCGATTCCGGTGAGGTAGCTGCCGGTGTCCAGGCGGACGGTCACCGGCAATTCCGTGCAGGTGATGGTCGCCGAGATCAGGTTCAGGGCAGTCTCGTAGCTGGTCAGCGGGTGGGCACGCCAGTTGAGGGAGAGGGTCCGGAGGGGCAGCCGGTCGCCAAGGAGGCGGCGAGTGCGGTGGCCGCTGCGAGGCCGGCCAGGCGCTGTGCGCGAAGGCGGCCCCGGCGGACTGTCACTGTCATGGTCACGGCCGGGTCACCCGTTGCGGCGGTGTCGGCGTACCACGACCAGGCTTACCAGGTCGGCCGCACCGAGAGCGGCGACGCCGACGCCCAGAGCAATGGCGGTGTCGTTCGTACTGTCGGCGCCTTGGGCCCTACCGGTGTTGACGGACCGGGTGTCTGGCTCAGGCCGGGTCCTCCAGGGCTTCGATGAGGAGATGAGACAGACGGCGGAACTCCTCGGTGTCGGCCCTGCCGAACTTCTCCAGTACCGGAGCCAGTCGGGCCTCGATCTGGAGGAAGGTCTCATCCATCACCTTGTGCCCCTTGGCCGTGAGATGGTTGTCCATCATCCGGCCCCGGGCCGGAGAGCGCTCCACCAGTCCCTCCTCCTGCAGGGTCCGGACGAGACGGCTGACGGCCTGCGGCGTGTGGACCGCGGCGCGCGCGAGCTCCGAGGCGGAGGCGCCGGGTGTCCGCTTCAGCTCCCGCAGCACCGTCCACTGTCCGAGGGTGAGTCCCAGAGGGTGGATGACCTGCTCGATCCGGTCGGCGAAGTGGTGCCGAATGATCCTGGACAGTGCACCGATTTCGATCCCCTGGGGCAGCGGGTCGCCCGAGTTCTTCATGTTTGACATGCTACCCGTCGCGTTCTACGTTGAACTGAAGTTCAATATGGAACCCTGATTCTATATCGGTCGGCTGCTCGCTGGAGCGATCGAGGTCTCCGTTTCAGGCCGGGGCACAGGTCCTGGGCCGGCCGATCCGTGGAGTCGACTCGGCTTCCGCCCCTCCACACGTCCGTACGGAGATGGATCATGCCCGTGCCCACAGCCGCCCGTGCCACACCGGAGTCAAACGCGCGACAGCAGGCTCTGCCCGGCCGGCTGGTCGTACTCCTGGCCACTTCCTGCGGGCTGACCGTCGCCAACCTCTACTACGCCCAGCCGCTCCTGGAGATGCTGCGCCGGGCCTTCCAGCTCCAGGACTCGACCGCCGGCCTGCTGATCACCCTGACCCAGCTCGGCTACGCCGCCGGCATGGTGTTCCTGGTCCCCCTCGGCGACCGCATCGAGAACTCCCGTCTGGTCTCCGTCCTGCTCACCGTCACGGCCCTGGCCATGGCTGCCGGCGGCCTCGCCCCCACCTTCACCGTCCTGCTCATCGCCGCGCTCGTCGCGGGGGCCACCTCCGTCGTCGCACAAATCCTCGTCCCCTACGCCGCCGACCTCGCCCCCGATCACCTGCGCGGCGCCATGGTGGGCAAGGTCATGAGCGGACTGCTCGCCGGGATCCTGCTCTCCCGCACCGTCGGCAGCCTGCTCGCGGACGTCGCAGGCTGGCGCACCGTCTACCTGGTCTCCGCCGCCCTGATGGCGATCCTGGCCCTCGTTCTGCGCCGCGCGCTGCCCCACCGGGCCCCTACCAGCACCGATTCCTACACCGCGCTGCTGCGCTCCACGGCCCGCCTGATCCGCGTGCACCCGCAGCTGCGCCGCCGGTCCCTCTACCACGCCTGCATGTTCGCCGCCTTCAGTGCGTTCTGGACGACCATCTCCTACGTCCTGACCACCGCGCCGTACCGCTACTCCCAGCTCCAGGTCGGCCTGTTCGCCCTCGTCGGCGCCGCCGGCGCGCTCGTCGCCCCTCTCGCGGGCCGCCTCGCCGACCGAGGGCTCGCCCACCGGCTCACCCCCGTGACCTGCCTGCTCGCCTCCGCCACCCTCATCTGGGCCGGCCTGGCCGCCCACCAGATCCTCGTCCTCGCCGCCGCCGCAGTCCTCCTGGACTGCGCCGTGCAGTGCTCCCTGATCTTCGGACAGCACGCCATCTACCAACTCGACGCAGACGCCCGCGCCCGGATCACCAGCGTCTACATCGCCACCTTCTTCATCGGCGGCGCCATCGGCGCCCAACTCGGCACCCTCGCCTACCACGTGGGTAACTGGCATACGGTCACCCTCGCCGCGGCAGCCTTCCCCGTCATCGCCGCGCTCGCCTGGACCACCGACCGCACCCACACCAGCAGGAAGCGCCGGGCAACAGGCACCATATGAAGCCTGCTCCGCCGGCCCTCGGCCTTCGAGTCCTTGGCGCGGTTGGCGAGCCGTGGAGACAGGGCCGAGGTGACCGTGATGGGTACGGCGACGACTGTGTCCGCGGCGAAAAGAGTCTCGGCCGCGTACCGCTGCTGCTCAGAGGCGGGTGTCCGACGGGTCGAAGGGGATGACGGTTCGGTACTTGCCGCCCGCCGCCTGGCGGGGTGGTTCCTCGGCGCGCTGGATCGTGACGTGGTCGAGTTCGTTGTCGGCGAGGAGGTGGGTCAGCTCCAGGTGGGCGGTCTGCCACACGCGGTCCGGGTCGGCGCCGGCGGCCGGCAGGAGACGTACGCGCAGTGTCGAGGGGGCGGTCTGCTCGACCTGGAACAGCTCGACTCCAGGGGTGCGGTCGAAGAGGGTGCCGAAGGCCAGGGGGGCGAGCTGCACGGGGTCGGCGCTGCGGGTGGGGAAGGTGAGGATGTCGCCTGAGCGCCCTTGCACACGGATTGCGGGGAGCGGGTTGCCGCACGGGCACGGGTCGGGCCGGAGCATGACGCTGTCGCCGAGGTCGTAGCGCAGGAACGGCTGCACGCGGTTGGCGAGGTTGCTGATCAGCACGGTGTGCGAGAACTGGCCGGGCGGGGTGGGGCGGTGGTCGGCGTCGACCGGTTCGAGTACGGCCCAGTCGCTGTTGACGTGGTACCAGCCGTGGGCGCAGCTGTGGCTGAGGTAGGTGCACTCGGTGGCGCTGTACATCGCGCGGACCGTGGTGCGGAAGGCGCGGGCGATCCGGTCGGTGTCGTCCGTGGTCATCGTCTCGCCGGCCGGCTGGACGAGCACCGGGTTGATGCGCAGGCGGCCGGCTTCCTGCTCGGCGGTGAGCAGCATGATCGTGCTGGCGTATCCGATGATGAAGGCGGGGCGGTAGTCGTTGAGTTCGGCCACCAGCTGCGGCATCGGTGTGTGCACCGGGAGTGCCCGGAGCAGTTTGCTGCGCCATCCGCCCGCCAGGAGCGTGCGGGAGTACGCGGCGAAACCGACGTAGTGCCCGCCGGTGGCCACGAGTTGGGCGAAGCGACCGCCCTGGGCGGCTGCCCGGAGGAGGCCGGCGGGGCCCAGCCACGAGGCGAGCGCGCGGGAGGTGAGTGCGGCGCCCACGTCCATGTACCGGTCGTCGAGGACGAAGAGGCCGCGTCGGCCGCTGGTGCCCGAGGTGGTGGCCACCATGTGCTTGCCGAGGAACCGCTGTCCGATCCGGTCGGAATCGTCGGTGAAGGCGCGGACCTTCTCGTAGGTGATGGCGCGGTCGGTGGCCCAGTCGTCGAAGTGCCCCATCAGTGTCTTCTTGTCGGTGACCGGCAGCAGGGTCGGGTCCTCCACCCGTTCGGGCAGGCCGTGGTAGAGGGCGCGGTAGTACGGGGAGGCGGTCCGGGCATGGGTGACCATGTCGGCCAACCGCTCGCGCTGCCGCCGCGTGACGGCGGGCATGCCCTCCTTGCGGGCCTTGCGGGCGTCCCGTCCGAGCCACGCTGCGTTCTCGGTCATCGTGCCGTGCTCCTTCGGGGTACGGGGGTGGTGTGCAGCCCGACCTGTTCCAGGACGGCGAGGAAGTAGGTTTTGACCTCCTGCGCGCCGGTGGTGTCGGGGTGTGCGGCGAGGTGTTGCAGGGCCGCACCGCTGAGCATGTGCTGAAGGATTTCCGGGTCGCTGTGCGGGGGGAGCTGCCCGGCTGCGCGGGCCCGCTCCAGGGTGGTGCGCACCGCGAGGCCGCGGTGGCTGCCGTGGGCCTTGTGGTAGGCGTGCAGCAGTTCGGGGAGGTCGTCGACCGTGCCGTAGAGGCGGCGGATCAGCCTGCGTGCGCGGGGCGTTCCGAGGTGCTCGGCCCAGGCCGTGACCATGCTGTCGATGTCCGGCCAGTCCATCGAGCCGGGATCCACGTCCCGGTATTCCCATTCGACCGCGCTCACCAGCAGGTCGGTCAGGGTCGGGAAGCGCCGGTACACGGTGGCGCGGGTGACTCCGGCGCGGCGCGCCACCTGCTCGATGCTGGCCCAGCCGACGCCCCGCTCGATGAGCAGTTCGAGCGCGGCCGCGAGGATTGCCTCGTCCGCCTCCCGACTGCGCGGCCGGCCGGGCGATTTCAGGGATGGACCCGGGGCTGGGGTGGGATGGCTCTCGGGGTCTTCATCAATCTTCACACCAATACAATACAGCTCTGCTCTGTATTGTATTGGTGTGAAGCGGCTCACTCCCGCTCCGGCATCGTGGCCGGTCGGTACGCCGGAGACTCAGCGTTCCGGGTTGGCGGCCCTCGTGCGGCTGACGCTTCGGGCTTCAGGGTCGGTAGACGCACTCCGCCAGGGGCGCGTGCTTCTTCCAGCCCAGCGTCTCGTACAGTGCGTGCCCGGCGTCGGTCGCTCCGAGGACGCCGAGGTTGGCGCCCTCGTCCAGGGCCCGGTCGGCGAGCGTACGCATCACGAACTGCCCCAGCCCGCACCGTCGGTGGGCTCGCTCCGTCACCACCCGGTCCGCGACCGCGGCCTCGCCGAGCAACGCCATCTGCCCCTTGGCCGCCTGCACGCCCGCCACGTCCAGCACTCGGACACAGATGACGGATCCGCGGGTCTCCACGGTCGCGGTGTACCCCGCGGGCTCGACCGGGTTCGTGGCCATGAGGTCGGTTGCCATCAGGTGCCCGGTCTCCTCGTAGGCCACCGTCCAGCCCGGGAGCAGCCAGGGCTCGATCTCTTCCGGTTCCGCGGGCATCTTCAGCCAGGTCCGCGGCACGGTCACCGAGGCAGCCGCGCTGCGGACCAGCGTCTCGTCGACCTCGGGCAGGACATGGCGGCCCACTTCGTCGGAGTTGTCGCCCACCGCGACGTAAAGCCCCCAGGGCTTCTCGACGGGCGGCGGCGTCCGCCGCGATATGGCCCAGCCCGCCACCCAGGTCCTGACCGTGTCCAAAACCATCGAGCCCTCTCACTCCGTCAGCCGTAGCAGCGATGCGTAGTAGGTAGATGCGCGCATGGGGAGCCGTAATGGGCGCATGCTGAGCGTGCATGTTACGTCGCCATGGGGCGTTCAGCATCCCGGTTTCGGTGCAGAGCCCGGCTACTGAAGAGATGCGGTGCGGCGGCTCCGGGGCGACGCCATGGGTGTCGTCACACCGCGAGGGCAGGTGCCGGCCGTCGGTGTCGGTAGAGCAGCCAAGCCGTGCACGCGACGACCGGTACGGCGAGGGAGGGAACGATCCACCACGGGGCGCCGAGCAGCAGGGCAGGGAAACCCACAGCAAGGCACGTGATCGTCATGGCGATGAGCAGCGGTCTGCCGTACGGGCGCCAGCCGTAGATCTCGCGACTACGGGGCCGGACCAGCCGCACCGAACCGGAGCCGAGCATCAGCGCCGCCAAGAGACCCGCGAAGGTGCCGAGGGCCGCTGTCATCTGCGGTTCGTCGCGGGGTTCGTCGGAGGACTGCTGCCGTACGCCCTCTCTGCTGAGCGCCATGACGTTGCCGCGCCAGACGGTGCCGGTGACCTGGTCCCCCGGCCGGAGCAGTTCCAGCAGCGGGCCGGAATCGCCGAAGGACAGGACACCGTTCCCGACCGGCGCGCCGGACAGGGTCGCCTTGAAGCGGGAGTTCCGTCCGCCGTGCACCTCCGTGGCGTCGACGGTGAAACGGACCTCGCGCAGGCAGTCCTCCCACTGGCGTGCCGTCGTGTGGGCGGGGCACGGCGCGGCCGCCACGTGGTCCTGGTATCGCCTGACGTCGGTGGGCAGCCACACCGAGAACGTGAAGTAGCAGGCCACGGCCGGGAGGAGAGCCAGCATGATCAGGCAGGCGCCCCGGAGCCGCGTCCGGATCAGGGAGCGCGGGGCAGCCTGCCCGGTGTCCGGGGGCGGCAGCGGCCCGTTCGGCTGGTGGGTCGTATCCGCCCTCGTCGCTGTCATTTCCGTTCTCCTTGCCGGTCCGGAAAAGTGCGCCTCTTGCGCAGCGCTCCCGGTCCTTTCGCCACGGTTTCATCGTGCGGGAGGCGGCGAAAAGGGGCGCTACCGGAAACCGGGGTGGTCTTTGCCTTCCGTACTCCGGCAAGGTCAAGGGAACATCGTGGAGGGGGATTTGCTCTCTGGGATGAGGTCTGGTTCGGCTGGCGGGGAGTGTGGTGGCTGAATTCGTTCGCGTACGCGGACCGGGCTACCGGGAGAGGGCGGAGTCCGAAGCCGCGCAGGGCAGGCGGGTGCGGTACCGATTTCGACGGTTCCGTGTCCGGGCTTGGCGTGCTCAGGGAGCACCGAGCTTGCTCGCCACAGCACGCGTCATGGAGCGCACAGCGTGCGCCGTATCGATGGCGCGGGTGCGTGCCTGGAAGCCGGCCTTCCGTCGGAAGCCGACCGAACGGCGGCCGGGTCCGCGCCGGAGCAGGTCCTGATAGAGGTCCTGATGCCGCTCGGCTATGAGCGAGGGGTCGAAGCGGGCCGAGTTCTTCAGCGCCGCCTCGCCCATGCGTCGGCGCAGACGGTCGTCGCCGACAAGTTCGAGCAGCGCCGCGGCCATGCCGCCGACGTGACCGGTCGGCACCAGATAGCCGTCCACACCGTCCTCGATGATCTCACGGGGTCCGACGGGGCAGTCCGTGGAGACTACGGGCAGACCGCACCGCATCGCCTCGACGATGGTCATGCCGAACGACTCGCGATCAGAAGCCGAGGCGGCGATCGAACCTTTTATCCATTCCGGTTCGAGTGGGTCGACCTTTCCCATGAGATGCACCTTGCGACTCAGGTCGAGTTCACCGATCAGACTGGTGAGGGATTCTCTCTCATTGCCCGTGGTGTCACCTTCGCCGAAGATCCGAAGGTGCCAGTCCGGGTGCGCTTCGGCCACTTCGGCGAACGCCTTGATCAGGATCTCGTACCGCTTGAGCGGGATCAGCCGTCCCGCTGCGACGATGACCTTTCCGCTGCCATCGGCGGGCTCGCCGGAAACCCGGGGAACACTGTTCGGTATCGCCTCCACCCGTACTCCGGGCAGATGGAGCTGCCGATACGATCGGGCGTCGGACTCGGACACCGTGGTGATGGCGTCCAGCAACTGATAGCGATGACGTATCTCATGCCGCAGCCGGAAACCATGCCCCGAGAACGTCAGATGCTCCTGCCCCACGCGGATGCCGACCGCGCGTGCCTGGCGGGCGATGTGCGTGTTGAGGCCAGGCCGGGTCCCGACGATCACGTCGGCCTCCGACCGCGACAGGTAGGAGCCGATACGGGAATCCGTGAGACGGCTGTACTGCCTGTGCCGTCCGTCCGCGCGGGGGAAAATTCCGGCGGGTTCCGCATGACGGGGGTCATCGCCCTCGAAATCGGCAGACGCGGCACGCAGATCCACCAGATGCGTCAGACGCACCTTCGCCGGTACATCCATGACCGGGACATCGCGATGCCGGAAAACCGAGGCGATCTCCACATCATGCTGCTCGGCCAGAACCGAAGCGAGGTTGTACGTGGCCCGAATCGTGCCGCCGATGCCGTAGGCATTGTGAATGAGAAAGACCATGTGCATGGGCCGTCTGACCTTCAGAAACGTCGTGAGTTCGCATCAGCCGACCGGCGTGTCACCGACTGGGCGGCATCACCGGTCCGGCCGACTTCCCTCCCGCTGCGGCATGACCGGCGGAACGGCACCGGCACGCATAACGGGACTTCCCGGCACGGCGCCGGATGGGCTGGACGACCGCATTCTGCGCACACCGACCCGAAGAAAAACTGAAGATCCGACGTCGGCGTCCGGCCCTGTCGGGAGCCTGAAGTTTTCTTAAGAAACCCGGACGAATGGTGTGACACGCTTAATGGCGTGCACCGCATTCTGCTCGTCGAAGACGATCCCCAGGTCGGCCCCGCCATTCGGCGGGGCCTGACCGCCGAGGGTTACTCCGTGGACGTCGCCACCGACGGCGTCACCGGCCTGGCATTCGCGCTCGCCGGGGACCACGACATCATCGTCCTGGACGTCATGCTGCCCCGCCTCCACGGCTACGGCGTGTGCGGCCGGCTGCGGGCCGCCGGCGTCACCACACCCGTACTGATGCTGACCGCGAAGGACGGCGAGCACGATGAGGCCGAGGGGCTGGACACCGGAGCCGACGACTATCTCACCAAGCCGTTTTCGTACGTCGTCCTCCTCTCCCGGCTGCGGGCCCTCCTGCGCCGCGGCGGCCGCACCGGCACCTCCCCCGTGCTGAGCCACGGGGATGTGTGGGTCGACCTGGCCACCCGCCGGGCCGGACGCGGTGCCACGGCCGTCCACCTCACCGGCAAACAGTTCGGCGTACTCGCCGCGCTGATCCGCGCCGAGGGCCGGGTGCTGTCGAAGGGCGAGATCCTCGACGAGGTGTGGGACCCGGCCTTCCGCGGCGACGCCTCGATCGTCGAGGTCTATGTCTCCGCTCTCCGCCGCAAGATCGACACCCCTTATGGGACACGCTCGATCGAGACCGTCCGCGGCTACGGTTACCGCCTCGCCCCCATCGGGAGCACCGGTGACTGAGCGCGCCGTTCCTCCGGGGCGCCCGGACCGTACGGCGGCGCATCGGCCGCGGGCCGGGGTGCTGCGGCGGGTACCGACCGAGGCACGGGCCGCGCTTCTCGCGGGGCTTGCCGCCTGCGTCGTCTTCACGGCCGGCGCATGGTGGCTGCGGGGCCATGTCCACGACGAGACCCTCGAACAGACCGCTCGCCTCGCCGCGGTCCAAGCCCGTACCACCGCGGCAACGGAGGCGACCACGGACCGGAGTCACGTCTTCGAGCAGGGCTTCTGGCCCAAGGTCGAGATCGACGACAGTGGCCGTATCCACCCTGCCCTCGGCATCGCCGTCGCCCTGGACGGTCTCGATGAACTACTGCCGCCCGCCCCGCCCGACGCCGGACCCAACTGGACCCGTACCGTCGCCATCAGCGCCGAGCGGACCCGCGGTCTCGCGCAGAGGTGGCGCGCCCAGCTGGAGCCCGCCCTCCCCCAGGGCGACGATCCCGCCGACGCGACCGTTCGGGCGCAGGCCCGCCAGCGCGTCGAACGCCTGCTCCACCGTGACCTCACCGCCGTCGCCGCCCGCTACACCCTCCCCGACCAGCGCTGCACCGACCCCGCCGACGCGCCCGGAAGATGCCGACGCACCGTCTACCACCTGGTCCCGCCCGACGACGCTGACGCCGCCGTCGCCACCCTCGATGCGCCCCTGAAGGCCGGCGTCCCCGCTGCCGCACTGATCGTGGCGGCCACCGCCTGGATCACCACCCGCCGGTCCCTGAAACCCGTCGAGGCCGTACGCGCCCAGGTGGCGGACATCACCGACACCACCGACCTGCACCGACGGGTCCCGGTCCCTGTCGCCCGCGACCGGATCCGCGCGCTGGCCGAGACGACGAACACCACCTTGAACCACCTCGAAGAAGCCTCCGAACGGCAACGCCGATTCGTCGCCGACGCCTCCCACGAACTCCGCTCCCCCCTCACGGCCCTGCACACGCAACTTGAGGTCGCCCTCGCCCACCCCGAACACCTCACCGACGCCGTCCACGACGCGCTCAAGGCCACCGACCGGCTCCGCCGCATCACCGACGACCTCCTCTACCTCGCCCGCCCCGACTCGACCGAGCCCCGGGACGTCGTCGACCTGGCCGAGATCGCCCATGAACTCGCCCACGAGTACGGCCACCACGGTCGCCCGGTCGTCCTCGGCCCCTTCCCCGAGGAAGCGCCCGCAAGAGGTGACGCCCTCCAACTCCACCGACTCCTGCGCAACCTCCTCGACAACGCGCACCGACACGCCACCGACCGCGTCACGCTCACCGTCTCCCCCTACGAACACGGGTGGGACATCTCCGTACACAACGACGGCGCCCCGCTCGCTCCCCAAGACCTGGAACGAGTCTTCGAACGCTTCACCCGCCTCGACGAGGCCCGCGCCCGCGACACCAGCGGCATCGACGGCAGCGGCGACGCCGACAGCGCCAGCGATGCCCGCGGCAGCGGCGGCAGCGGTCTGGGCCTGGCCATCGCCCGCGACATCGCCCACCGCCACCACGGCACCCTCACCGCCCACACCCACCACCCCCGCCCCGGCACCACCTTCACCCTCCACCTCCCGGCGACGAAAGCATCACCGTGACAGCCACCTCGCCCCACCCCGCCATGGCTGTCATGCCCGGCGCGTCCGTCGTCCGTGCGCTGGGGGTGCGCGTGGCCGGGTGGGTGCCACCGTTCGTCGCACTCGCTCTGGGCATATGGGGGAACTGGAACCCCTCCGCGTGGACCGACGAGATCGTCACCATTGATGTGGCGCGGCGGTCCTGGCCGCAGATGAGGGAGTTGCTGGGGCAGGTCGACGCCGTACACGGCCTCCATTACGTGCTGATGCACCTGGTCGGGCAGGCGAACGGGGGGCTCAACGAGTTCACGGCGCGGGTGCCCTCCGCGGTGGCGGTGGCCGTCGCGGCAGCCGGTCTGGGGTGGCTGGGGCGGCTGCTCGGCGGTCCGCGTCTCGGGCTGTACGCGGGGCTGCTGCTCGCCGTTCTGCCGACCGCGTCGCGGTACGCGCAGGAGGCCCGCTCGTTCGCCTTCGTCATGGCGGTGGCGGTGCTGGCCACGGGCGTCCTGGTGAAGATCTTGTCCGGCCGTTCGCGGGGGCGGTGGCTGGTCGCCTATGCCGTACTGATAGCCCTGCTGGGCTGGTTCAACCTGCTGGGACTGATGCTGCTGGCCGCCCACGCCGTCACCGTGGCCCTCCTGCGCCCCGGCCGCCGCGTCGTCGTACGTCTCCTGCCGAGCCTGGCTGCGGGCCTCGCCGCCGTCGCCCCGCTGCTGATACTCGCCTCCGCCCAGAGCTCCGCCGTCGGCGAAGCCGCACCGGTCACCGCCGGAACACCGTTCAACTACTTCACCTGGCTCCTCACTCCCGGCCAGGGCACCCTCCCCACAGCACTGAAACTCCTGCTCACCCTCACTGCCCTCGCCGCCCTGACCCTCCTCGTGGTGCGCCGCCGCAAGGCCCCGCCCCTGGCCCTCGCGGTCGGCGTGCCCTGGCTGGTCGTGCCTCCGTGGCTCCTCATGGCCGTCTCCCTCGGCCACCCCCTCTTCGCCTACCGCTACCTGCTGTTCTGTCTGCCGGCTCTGGCCCTGCTGCTCGCGCTGGCCGCCACCGTCGTCCCCCCGTACCAGCAGCTGCTGCTCGTGCTCCTGACGGCCGTTCCCATCGCCGCGTCCCACCTGTCCATCCGCCAGGAGGACAGCCGCCCATGGGACACCCGCGCCGTGATCAGAACCCTGCGCATCCACGACGCCCCCGGCGACGCCGTCCTCTTCAGCGGCGCGCGGTGCGGCCTGATCGCCACCGCCTTCAAGGAGGCCTTCACGGGCCGCCCCGACCTGGGTACGGCCCAGACGGCCGCCACACTCGGCGCCCTGGACAACCTGCCCACCGACCCAGCTCGCCTACAACAACGCCTGGCCCACGCGCCCCGCGTATGGCACATCACCTGCAACCATCTCTCCTCCGGCGCCCGCCAAGCCGCCACCCGCACTGCGGCATCCCAGGAACAGGCCCTCACCCGCGCCGGCTTCGCCCCTGCCTTCCACCACAGCGCCCATGGCGTGGACATCACCCTCGAACAACGAGCCACCATCGGGCGACGGCCTGCCGACGAGTCCGCACGCTGAACCCGGAACGGGCACGTATGGCGCTCTAGCGAGGTTGAAGGTCGGCGGCCCACGTGGTGGGGGCGAGGCCGGTCTGCCGTCGGAAGAAGGTGGTGAAGTTGCCGGTGTCGCGGAATCCGAGGCGGCGTGCGCAACTGCCGACCGGCAGGCCGGTGTGGGCGAGCAGCCGTTTCGCTTCGAGCAGGATGCGCTGGTCGAGGAAGGCCTTGGCTCCGATTCCGGTGACGGCACGCGTAGCACGGGTGAGTGTGCGTGTGTCGTAACCGATCTCCTGTGCGTAGTCGGCGACTTGATGCCACTCGACGAAGTGCTCCTCGACCGCGGTGCGGTAGGCATGGAAGATTTCGAGCGACCGGTTCCCGGTTGAGGTTGCAGTTGTGGTTCCGGTTCCGGTTGCGGTTGCGTGGGGCGGTGGTGCGGATGTGTCGGGAAGGACGCGCAGGACCAGTGCCGCCAGCAGGTGGGACAGCAGTGCGGACGATGCCAGGCGCGGCGATTGCGCTGCCGTGCGGTGCTCGCGGTCGAGATGTTCGGCGGCCAGCACGGCCAGGGGAAAGGATTCGGACGACAAGCGCCGGCAGACAGTCGAGACGGCGCCCGCGACGCCCACGGTTTCCAGACCGGGATCGGGCAGAAAGCCCGGCTGGAACAGGATCAGGAACCCGTCGAGACGATCCACGTCGCTCCACCGGTGCACCACACCGGGCCTGATCCACACGACGCTGCCTTCGTGCAACTGGTGGTGCCGGAAGTCCGCTTCATGAGCACCGCTTCCTTCGGTGATCAGAGCGAGGACGTGGAAGTCCGGGCGTTGCAGTTGGGCACGGCGTCGCTCGGTGTCCGTCTTGCGCAGCCTGGCAAAGCTGAGGACCTCCACCCCGTAGGCGGCGCCGACAGCAGGGAGGTAGCGCAGCTGCCGGACGACAGTGTGTCCGTTTTCCACAACAGGTCAGTCTCTTGTCGACAGGGGGAGCGTGTCTCGCCGCGTAGCGTCATTCACGTACGAAATGCACGGTGATGCCGCGGCGGGGCGAGTGTCTCACGGGGGTGACCACCTGCCACGGCAGTGAGGAGAGGCGCGAAGATGTCGAATAGCACAAAGACTGTGACCCTGGCGGGAGGCTGCCTGGAGGCGTATGTCGGGGGCCGGGGCAGCGGGCCCACGTTGGTGTTCACGCACTACTGGGGTGGCTCAGCGGGCACGTGGGACGAGGTTGTCCGTCGCCTGCCGTCGGAGCAGGCGACGGTCCGCTTCGACCAGCGTGGGTGGGGCACGTCGCGTGAGCTTCCGGGGCCGTACGCCCTCGGCCAACTCGCCGACGACCTCCTCCGGGTGATCGAGGAGTGCGTCGCAGGACCTTTCGTTCTCGTCGGTCACTCGATGGGCGGCAAGGTCAGCCAACTGGTGGCGGCCCGCCGTCCTGCCGGGCTGGCCGGGATGGTGCTGATCGCACCCGCTCCCGCGCTGCCGGCCGCGGTCGTCACAGAGGAGTACCGGCAGGGCTTGTCGCACGCCTACGACTCGGCCGGGACCGTAGGAAACGCCCTCGATCACGTTCTGACGGCTGTCGCCCTGTCGCCGCGGGTACGTGACGCAGTCATACGGGACAGCCTCGCCGCCCCGGCCGACGCCCGTACGGAGTGGCCGCTGCGCGGGATCGCGCAGGACATCACCGAGCAAGCCCAGCTCATCGACACCCCGGTGACCGTGCTGGCGGGAGAACGCGACAAGGTCGAGCCGCCCGAAGTGCTTCGCGAGTGCCTGCTGCCCTACGTTCCGCACGCGACCATGACCAGCGTCCCCGGCGCCGGGCACCTGCTGCCTCTGGAGGCACCCCAAGCGGTCGCCGACGCCATAGGCGGCTTTCTGGCGTCCCTCCGCGGTCGAGAGGAGACGGTGGATCGGTAGGGCGCTCTTCGGGCGCGCTCCCCTCCGTTCAATGAGCGCGGTGCCGGACAGTGCCCACGCCCCGCCGCGAGGCTGCGGCCGGTGGAGAGGGAATGGGGACCATCCGGCCGGCCGTAGCGGCTCGCGCGAGGGCTTACAGGGCTTACAGGGCTTACAGGGCTTACAGGATCTTCTGGCCCGCTTCCAGGCGCTGGAGGGCGGCGCGGGTGGCGTCGACGAAGTCCCGGAACACCTGCGTCTGATCCTTCTTGCGCCCGTCAGGGGTGTTGACCTGGAACATCGACTCACGCAGAGGCGTGGTGATTTCCAGCTGGGCGCCCTTGCCGAGCATCGTGCGGTTGACGATGTTGTCCGGGGCGGTACCGGAAAGGTCGGAGATGCCGGTGGCGTCCTGGGCTCGTATACCCACCGCCTTGAACTCGGCGAGCAGGTACGAGCGCAGCGTGGCGTTGAGGCCGCCGACGAGGACGGCCGGGGTGCCGCTCGGCAGGTCGGCCTGCTCGGGCTTGCAGCCGTGCAGGCTCAGGGCGTTCAGACTTGAGGCGCACAGCGAGCGGGCGACGTGGTCGTCGCAGTTGGTGGAGGTGACGTGGAGGTAGCCGTTGTCCTTCTTACGGACGCCTTCGAACATCCAGTAGTCGTAGACCGGGCCCTGGGGCGAGGTGGGCGCGAGGCTCTCGGGGTCGTACCCGGCGATGGCGAGGCACAGCTCGGAGGTGCCGATCTCGATGCCGCCACCGTGCAGGGCAAGGATCACCGACTTGGCGAAGCCGTGGCGCTCGGTGCGGTCGTCGTCGAACATCGCGTGGCGGCGGTAGCGGCGGGCGTAGTCCGTGCCCTCGACGACCGAGGGGTCCGCGTACAGGGCGGTATTGGTCAGAAAGTTGTCTTTCTTCGCGGCGGCCGTCGCGGCGTATGCGTCCTGCGCCGCGAGCCCGGCGAGAAAGGGCGCCGCGGCGGTGGCCGTCGCGGCGGTCAGCAGGGTGCGTCTACTGGGAGCGGGCATGGCAGACATGGCGGGCATGGTGGGTCCTTTCCCCGTTGAATTGCATTGAAGGATACAGATACGACATACGAGCCCCGGCTCATGCTGTGACCTCGGCTCCGACGGGTCGCATGCTGGGCCGATCGCCGGGCGGCGCGGCGAAGTTGTCACAGCCGGAGTCGGCCTCCAAACCTTCAGCGGTTCTACGTCCAGGAGTTCGGGCTACCGCGCAGGCGCCCGACAGAAACCGGACCACGATGACGGGTGAGCGCTGCAGTTGGACCAGCACTGCGCCTGAGCCCGACGCCCCACCCACGACGACCTGAGCCCGACGCCCCACCCACGACGACGTGGCCGTTCCGGACGCTTGTGGGCGAGAACTACTCTTGCGAGAATAGTCTCGTGTCATCGATTCGCATCTTCATCCTCGGCGCACTGTCCGGACGTGGCCCCATGCACGGCCACCAGCTACGACACCTGTCCGAGGAGGAGCACCTGGACCAGTGGACCGACATCACGATCGGCGGGCTCTACGGGGCCATCAAGCGCCTCGCGGCAGAGGGGCTGATCGAGGAGGCGCGGCGAGAGCAGGTGGGCTCGTACCCGGAGCGCAAGGTCTGGCGGATCACCGATGCCGGCTCGCAGGTCCTGTCAACGCTGCGGCTGAGCGGGCTCAGCGAGATCGCTCATCATCCCGACCCTTTCGACCTCGTCCTCACACGCCTGGACCCGGACCATCTCGATCATCTGCCGGCCATCATCGAGGCCCGGATCACGTCACTGAAGGCGACGCTGACCGAGTACGAGGCACGTGCCGAGGCAATCGCCCGCTACCTGTCCTTGGCGGAGTCACTCGCCATGCAGCACCGGGCAGTCCGGCTGCGAGCAGAAATCGCCTGGCACGAGCAACTCAACGCACAGCTCCCCGAGTTGATCGACGATGAGAAAGCTCGGAGCCGCCGACGCGGCTCAACGGAGTGAAGCACCGGTTGACAACCGAGACCTAGGACGAGGAACTCACCATGTCACGTGACCGTATCTTTGCCTGGCACCTCGAATTACAAAGCGTTCATCACCGCCTGGAGAAGTCCCTGGAGGAGGCCCGAGGGGCCATCCGCTCCGGCAAGCGCATCGAGTCCCTCTCCCCCGATCTTCGGTACTTTTGCTACAACTTCTGCTCCGCATTGGGGACCCACCACAAGAGCGAGGACGCAGAATTCTTTCCGGTCCTGCTGAAGCAGGTGCCACAACTGGCACCGGCGATCACACAACTGACCCGCCAGCACCAGGTCCTGGCAGACCTCCTCGACAGCTTCAGAGCAGCCCTGGATTCTTCACAGTCATCACCGCGGCAGCTGCTCCAGCAGATCAACACCATCAAGTCCGTCATGAAGACGCATTTCGCCGCCGAGGAACGCTCACTGAATTACGCTCTTCGCGTCCTGGATGCTCCAGAAAGCGACAAGGGCCGGATGTTCGGCGACATCCGGTAATTCGGGGCCGCCCTCTGAAGGCGAGGCCGCGATCCCGACTGCGTCCGATGCGTCGGCCCGTCGGCCGCCTACCGCCCGCAGCATGTCCTGGGCCGTGGCGCTGGCCGTAGCACTCTTCGAACGCAGTGCGGGGAAGCGCTCAGCCGACCCGGTCATCAGCCGGCCCGGTCGGCTGGTACGTGGAGACGGGCAGACACCTCCTCACTAGGCGGTGTTTGCGTAATGCGCTACGTAGACCGCATATGAACAGCCCCGGCCGGCCGCGCCCGGACGTAGCGTCGGCGACGGCAGGCAAGCGCTCTTCTGAGCGAAACCCTCCCAACGTGAAGACCGACCAAGAAATACGTATGCGCGAAGGAAGCCCATGAGCAAAATGAAGAAGACCGGAATGAAGGCGCGGAGCGGCCGCGTGGCCGTGATCGGCGCGCTGGGTCTGGCCTCGGTGGCTCTGGCCGCCGCGCCGGCGTTCGCCAAGGGCGGTGTGGACATCACGGCACCGCACTCGGCGCAGACTGGCGAGACCTTCACGGTCACGGCCCACGGGGACGACGACGCTTCCAGCTACCTGCAAATATGCCTGGAGAACCGCAGCGGCGGGCAAGCGTGGCACCGGCTGACCTGCGGCGCCGTCGTCGACACAGGCACTGATGCGCAGGTCACCGCGCGCGTCAAGGCCACGCACAGCGGTGTCCAGCAGTACCGCGCGGTGGTGTACGGCCTGACCAGCCCGAACGACCACCACCCCGTCCGCCAGAGGACCTCCGGCCCGGCGACGGTGAACGTCCACTGATCCAGCGGCGCGGGCACGGATAGCCGGCGCAACCACAGCGTGGGCCCCGGGGGCGTTACGGCTGGCCCCCGGGGCCAGCGGGCCGACCGCACGCGGAAGCCAGTTCGCGGGCTGCGGCGCGAGCGCCCGTAGCGGGCACCCATCCAGTATCGCATCGAACGCTGCTTTTTTAACGCAGTGATCAATGCGCTTGTGGTACGTTGGGGACTGTAAACGCAACGATCACTGCGAGGCGCGCACGCCTCAGGAAGTGAGTTCAGCTGTGTCCAGCCGAGAGTTCGCGGGACCCGAAATGCGGCCGCTGCAACTGCGAGAGCTCACGGTTCCCAACCGTGTATGGATGTCCCCGATGGCCCAGTACTCCGCCGGGCCGGACGGGAAACCGACCGACTGGCACCTCGTGCACTACGGCGCACGAGCCATCGGCGGCGTGGGTCTGGTCATGGTCGAGGCCACGGCCGTGGGGGCATCACACCGGACCACGTCGGCCGACCTCGGGATATGGAACGAAGAGCAGGTCGCTGCGCACCGGCGCCTGACCTCGTTCATCGCCGGACGCGGCGCGGTCCCCGCGATCCAGCTGCTGGCTGCGGGCAGGAAGGGGTCACACCAGGTGCCCTGGGAAGGCGACGGGCAGAACGGCCCGGTGAGCGTGGCCGACGGCGGCTGGGAGACGATCGGGCCCTCGGCGATTCGGTTCGGCAACTTGAACGTTCCCCGGGAAGCCGACCAGGCCGACATCGACGAGGTCGTCGAGGCGTACGCCCAGGCGGCCCGACTGTCCCACCTGGCGGGGTACGAGGCTGTCGAGATCCACGCCGCGCACGGATACATCGTGCACCAGTTCCTCTCCCCCCTGTCCAACCACCGGACGGACGAGTACGGCGGGAGCCTGCAGAACCGGATGCGCCTTCCGCTACGCGTGGCTCGCGCCGTCCGTGAAGCCTTCCCGGCGGAGAAGCCCGTCTTCGTCCGTATCACCGCCACGGACTGGGTCTCCGGTGGTGTCTCCGTCGACGAGGCAGCGACGTTCGCCAAGGAACTGGCGGCCGTGGGCATCGACCTCCTGGACGTCTCGTCCGGTGGGGTGGTGCGAAACCGGGAGGCCCGCCCGCCCGTGCGAGACGGGGTCCACGTCGAGTTCGCGGACACGCTCAAGAAGGCCTCGGGACTCGCGGTCGCCCCGGTCGGACCGATCGGCGACCTGTCACAGGTCGGCGAGCTCGTGGCCGACGGCCGGGCGGACGCGGCGCTGATGGGACGCGCTCTGCTCCGCGACCCGTACCTCGCCCTGCGCGACCGGAGCGGCGACAAGGCGGCCTGGCCGAGCCAGTATCACCGCGCGCTGTGAAGAAGGCCCCCAAGGCCGCCCGCCTGCACCGGGGTTCACGCGGCGGACGGCCCCAGCGCGGGGTCAGGCCTCGGTGGCGTCCGTACGGCTTGGAGGTCGGCGAGGGCTCGGGCGCGCGGCCCCGAAGGCGATGAGCCGCGCTTGGCTTCTTGCGGCGTGGGGTCGGTGAACTGCTGGTGTTCTGCGGGCGCGTGGGTCCGGCGCCGGCCGGAGCGGTGGATCACGGCAGTCGGTTCTCCTCGGAAAGGCCGCTGGGGATGAGGGGTTGGCCGAACGCGCCGGGCGGCCAGGCACCCGGGCGGACAGGTGGACAGGTGGACAAGCGGACAGAGGGGTGGGCGGACAGAGCGGGTGGAAGGAAGCTGGAAAGTCGCTGTTCGTTAGATCACAGAGAAACCTGCCGTAAGTAGAGCAACTGCGCGCTTTGTCCCGACTTGCCCACGGGTGTCACGTGCGAGACCACTCCTGCGAGCCGGATTTTCATTACCGTCGCCCCTCAACGCGGCCATACCATCCGATGGTTCCACCGCCTGAGCCCTGTCGCGGGCGTGGCGCATCGCTTTCTCTCTGACCAGGAAAAGGCCTCAGTGAATCTTCGACGTACTCTCGCGACCGCCGTCGTCGCTGTCTCCACTCCCGCAGTCCTGCTCAGCGCGGGCTCCGCGGCCCTGGCCGACACCACGCCCGCCGTGCAGCAGCACAAGCCGAGCTACGCGGACCTCAAGAAGGCCGCAGCCGAAGCGGAGCAGGCGTACAAGGACGCAGTGGCGGCCAAGGCGGCCTCGCAGCAGAAGCTGGACGACACGCTGGCTGCCCAGGAGTCGGTGAACCACCCGCTCAGGGTGGCCATCGCGGCTGCGGAGAAGGCGTTGACGGCTGCCGACGCCGACAAGGCGGCCGCGGACAAGGGCGTCGCGGACGCCAAGGCCAAGCTGGCTGCGGCCGAGGACGAGGCCGGGAAGGCCGCGGCCCAGAAGGCGCTGGCCGCGGCCGAGGCCACGGCCGAGAAGGCCGCCCAGGCCAAGACAGAAGCGGAGGCCGAGCGCGCGGCGGCCTGGAAGGCGGCCGGCGACGCCCGGCTCAAGGCGGTTCAGGAGTTCAGCAAGGCCCAGGACGCTCCGGCCGAGGCCCTCAAGGTCAAGAACGCGGCCGACAAGGCGGTCACCGGCGCCTCGGACTGCGTACGCGAGCAGGGCCTGACCGTCCTCGCCAACGGCCTGCCCTCGAAGGCCGTGACCGGAAAGACCGTCGACTTCTCGTTCACGGTGGCCAACGGCACCGACCGCACCCTTGACGTGAGGCCGCTGGTCTTCTTCCGCCTGGAGGCCAAGAACCAGTTCCAGCACTTCATGAAGGTGCAGTGGTCCGACGGCACCGAATGGAAGGAGCTGGACTCGCACCTCAACTCCCACACCGCGACCGTCAAGGCCATGCAGCCCGGTGCGCGCACCGACGTGAAGATGCGGATGACGATCGAGAAGGGGGCTCCGGCGGAGACCGGCTACGCCCTGTTCGCCGGTGACGCCTCCGATCAGTACAACCCCTGCGTGTCCGGCCCCATGAAGCGCTACAACTTCGAGGTGCTCGCCGCCGACAGCAAGCCCGGCAAGGTCGACGACGCCAAGCCCGCCACCGTCGACGACAAGAACCGCCCCGAGACCGGAAAGCCGGCGCAGGACGCCACTGCCGTCAAGCCGGCGATGTCCAACGTCTCCGCCAAGCAGGCCGACGCCGGCGGCAGTCTCGCCAGCACCGGCTCGTCGTCCGCCACCCCGCAGCTCGCCCTCGCGAGCGGTGCCGCCGTGCTGCTCGGCGCCGGGGCGGTCTTCGCCGTCCGCCGTCGCGGGAGCAAGGGCACCAACTGACCCGACCCCGGCCAGGGCCCGCGTCCGATCAACGGATGCGGGCCCTCGTGTCGTGCTCTTCGCACAGGTAGCGCTCAGGGAGCGCAGGTTTGCGCAGGAAGGAAGAGGCCTGACAAAACAGCGTCGTGGTGATTATGATGTTGTGGATGAATAACTCCTCCTCGTACGGAATGGGGGAATCGTCCGCGCAAGGTGAGTGCTGATGGCACATCACTTCGCGAACACGATTCCGACCCGCCTGTTGATGTGGCAGCGCGTACGTGAGTACGCCGTGCCACCGTCCATGATCGAGACCGCGACCGCACGGCGTGTCGTCGGAGACTGGGCCGGTGCCTGCGCCGCCGCCCGGATCGACATTGATCTCGATCTGCGCGCCGTGCGCCATCGCCACGGCATCGAACTCGTCACCCGCCTCCGTGCGGATCTGCGCAGGCTTGCGCCGGATCTGCTCCGATGGCACATGCCCCGGATCGCCCCCGCCGGGCGGCTCCGGCCCGGCCTCACCATCTCGCTGGCCCATTACCGGACTCCCGGCGCCACAACGCTGCAACTGGTGGTGCGGACACCGCCGGCCTGGACGGATGCCGGGCAGCGGATGTCCCTGGCTCTGTGGGAGGGGCAAGGGGAGAAATCAGGGGACGGAGTTCCCGGGTACCGCTCGCACCCGCATCCTCATCCCGACCGGCGTTTCCGGCTCGACCTGCACCGGCACCTCTGGGACGCCGGTCGGAGCGGCGAACTGGCGCGGCGGTGTGGTGCGGGCGGGACAGTGGCCGTGGCACCGCCACCACCGCCTGGCCCGCCCCGTGCACCCGGTCTGTCGCCATGGGCGGTGGCACGTTGGGCCGCCGAGGCAGAGTTGCTGTTGCGGGCCGAGGGCCGCCCCCGCGGGGCCTTCGCCGTACGGCTCGGTGAGCGGAGCCGCACCGTACTCGAACTCGTCGCCCCCGACGACAGCCACGCCCCGACACTGCGACCGCTGCGAGAAACGCCGGCGCCGCAGGACATCGCGGCGCTTCCTCTGCTGCCGGAGGCGGCGGCCCGGGTCCCTCCGGATCTGGAGCTGCTGCGGGCCGGCCTGGTCGCAGCCGAGCGGTTGCATCCGCTCGTCGCCGCAGCACTGGCGGCGTACGGGCCGACAGCCGCGTACGGGCCGACGACCGCGTACGGGCCGACGGCCGCGTACGAATCGGTGGTGGCGTTCGGACGGGTGGCGGCGGCGTCCGGACCCGTACCCGAGCCCGGCGATCCGCATCGGGTGGAGTGCCGAGGGCAGGTCCACCGGATCGCGCTGCGGGACGGGGTACTGACTGCGGTCGACCACGACCCGGACCAACTCCACCGGGAAGAGCTGCTGGTGGCACTCGGCGGGCCACCATTGCCCTGCTTGCGGGCGATCGACACCGTGCACCGCACCCCGGAGGCGCTGCCTGCGGTCCGGGAGCGGCTCGACCACGGTGACGTCGCCGGAGCGCTGGCCGTGGTCGAAGGGCTGCTCGGTCCCGGTGCGGTCCTGCGCGACGGGCCGCTTCGGGAGGAACTGGAGTCCGCCGCGGCTCGCCGCATCGACCACGGACTCTTCCGCTCGGGGCTCTTCCGTTCGGGGCTGGTCGTCGGCCGCACGGGGGTCAGTGCCGGTGCGGTAGAGGGCGGAAACGCCGCGGGCACGGGGCACGCCGGCGCGGGCCGTCGTCCCCGGATCGACCGGCATACGCCTCCCGCGGCACGCCTCAAGCGAAGCAGGCGGGCCCGGCCCCGTAACGGCCAGATCGACTGACCGGCCGCCTGCCCAGCGGCCCCATCAACCTCTCTGTTCCCACTGCGCACAGCGCACACACGCCGCCCCACGGCCCCACAACCATCTGGGACGGATCCTCCCGTTCCCTTACCCATTCCCTGGTGATGCCCATGTCTTCC
This sequence comes from Streptomyces sp. CB02923, assembly GCF_001905005.1. Taxonomy (GTDB): domain Bacteria; phylum Actinomycetota; class Actinomycetes; order Streptomycetales; family Streptomycetaceae; genus Streptomyces. The sequence goes on from NZ_LWKZ01000008.1 coordinate 42,465, forward strand.
AGCACCCTCATGCCCGGCCAGCTCGCGGTCGCCGCCGACCTCTTGGCCCGCCTGCGCACGACCACCACCGAACCGCGCTCCGACGAGCAGCTCGAAGCGCTCACCCTGGCCGTCGCGGCCGACTTGCCCGTGCTGCTGTGGGGCGAGCCGGGCATCGGCAAGACCGCGGCCCTGACACAGCTCGCCGCGTCCCTCGACCTGCCGCTGACGACCGTGATAGCCAGCGTCCACGAACCGTCCGACTTCTCCGGACTGCCCATCGTGGGAGACGATCCGGCCGTACAGGGGGTGCCGATGGCGCCACCGCAGTGGGCCGTGGAACTCGTACGGGCCGGGCGGGGGCTGCTCTTCCTGGACGAACTCTCCACCGCCACCCCGGCCGTTCAGGCCGCGCTGCTCCGGGTCGTCCTGGACCGGAGGGTGGGTGCGCTGCAACTGCCGCCGGGGGTACGGATCGTGGCCGCCGCCAATCCGCGCGCTTCGGCGGCGGACGGGTGGGAGCTGAGTCCGCCGCTGGCCAACCGGTTCGTGCATCTGCACTGGGTACACGACCGGGAGGTGGTGGTGCGCGGGCTGGGCGGGGTCTGGCCCCGGGCCGAGCTGCCCCGGCTGGTGCCGGAGAGGCTGCCGGAGGCGGTGGCTTTCGCGCGGCGCGCGGTCTGCGGCTTCCTGGAAGCCCGGCCTACGCTGATCCACCGGCTGCCGAGCACCGAGACGCGGCGCGGCGGTGCCTGGCCCTCGCCCCGGAGCTGGGAGGCCGCACTGACCCTGCTGGCTTTCGGTACGGCTGCCTCCGCATCCCGGGAGGTCCTGGCCCTGCTCGTGCGGGGCACGGTGGGAGACGGGCCGGGGCTCGAACTCCTCGCGCACCTGGACCGGATGGACCTGCCGGACCCGGAAACGCTGTTGGCCGATCCGGCCTCCGCCGAACTGCCCGTACGAGGCGATCTGCGTCAGGCGGCGCTGGAGGCAGTGGTAGCCGCAATCGGGGCGCGACCAGTACGTGAGCGGTGGGACGCGGGCTGGGCAGTGCTGGTCCGGGCGCTGGAGGCCGGCGCCCCTGACCTGCTGGTGGCTCCGGCGGCGACGTTGGCCGCGCTGCGGCGCGACGACTGGGAGGTGCCCGAGGCTGTGGAGCGGCTGGCCGCGGTGGTCGGTCTCGCCCGGCGGGCGGACCGGTCGGTGGAGCGGGCTGCGGCGGCGGCCGACGCCGGGCGCGGGGCGGAGGCATGCCGATGACGGGGGCGGCGAAACGTCCGGGGGCGCACCCGGTGACCGAGCCCGCACCGCCGCGTCCGACGGCTCGGCCTGCACTGCCGAGCCCGACGCCCCGGCCCGTACCACCGCACCCGACGCCGGCCACCGCGCCAAGGCCGTCGGCCGGTCCCGACGGGCCGGTCGGGCCGGCCGGGCGGCCCGGACTCCCGCTGGACATGGAGAAGTTGCTGGCCGCCCGTCTGCACGCGGTGAAGGTCCGGCCCTACCTTGCGGACGCGCTCTTCGCACTGCACGTGGTGGACGACCCGTCGGTGCCGACCATGGCGGTGGACGCGCACTGGCGCTGCTACGTCTCCCCCGGCTTCGTGGCGCAGACCCCGGTGGAGGAACTGGCGGGGATCTGGGTGCACGAGGTTTCCCACCTGCTCCGGGACCACCACGGGCGGGGCGAGCGGTATGCGCGGGAGCACGAGGAGCGCGGTCCGGGCGAGCGCGACGGGAGGGGAACCTCCCCGGAGGACCGGGCCGATCGCTGGGGGAGGCTGCGGCGGAACATTGCCGCTGATTTCGAGATCAACGATGATATCTACGGTGATGGTCTGCCCCATCCTGCAGGAGCCGTTCTGCCGTCGCTGCTGCAACTGCCCGACGGGCTGCTGATGGAGGAGTATCTCCGGACGGCGTCGATGTCCGGGCTCACCGCCGACCTGGCCTGGCTGGACTGCGGCAGCGGTGCGGACGGGCAGGCCCGGCCGTGGGAGCTGGGACCCGACGGGGCTCATGGGCTCAGCAGGCAGCAGCGGGACGCGGTCCGCTTCCGCGTCGCGGAAGGGATCAAGGGCCGGCCCGGCAACGCGTCGCAGGGGTGGCGCCGGTGGGCGGACGAGGCGTTCCATCCGCCGCAGCCGTGGCGGCAGTTGCTGGGAGCGGCGGTCCGCTCGGCGGCGTCCGCGCCGGGGGTGGGCGAGGACCACAGCTACCGGCGGCCGTCCCGGCGCTCGGCCGGTCTCCCCGGGGTGCTGCTGCCGAGCCTGCGCCGTACACCGCCGCGAGTCTGCGTCGTGATCGACACCTCCGGGTCGGTGAGCGACGCCGAGCTGGGCAGCGCACTGCTGGAAGTGGCGGCGATCTCCCGTGCGGTGGGCAGGCAGCGCGATCTGGTCTCGGTGATCTCCTGTGACGCGGCGGCCGGAGTCGCCGTCCCGCTCTGCCACGCCGAGAACATCGAACTGATCGGCGGCGGGGGAACGGATCTGCGCTCCGGTTTCGCGCGGGCGCTCCGCTCCCGACCTCGCCCGAACGTGATCGTCGCGCTGACGGACGGACAGACGCCGTGGCCCTCCGCACCACCGCCCTGCCGCACGGTCGTCGGTCTCTTCCCCCGCCCCGTCCGCGCCGCGGACGAGGAGGACCCCGACTACGTTCCGGACACGCCGCCGCCCTGGGCGCGTGTCGTCACCATCAGCTGAGGGAGCGCGGCGGCGCGGCATGGCTCGTCACCGTTACGAACGGGCGTCGCGTCGTCCGCCCGGCGGGGGCATCACCTGACGGTACGGGTCATGGGGTGCGAGTCATGGGGTGTGGGTCATGTGGTGCGGATGTGCTGGCCGTCGGGGCCGATGGTGACGTGGTGGTCGGTCCATCCGGGCCAGCCGAGGTCTTCGTACGAACGGCGGGGGCGTTGGGCACGGGTCTTCATGAAGGAGACGGCTTTGATGAGGTGGCCGGTGGCGTTGCCGTGCCCGTCGCAGACGAGTTTGAGCAGGGCGTCGGTGGCGTAGGGGGTGTCGAGCGGGGTGACGATGACTCCGCCGGGGCGCACCTGCTTCGGCCAGGCGGCGGGGATGTCACGGACGGCGGCCGTGGACAGGATCCGGTCGTACGGCGCGGCCGCGGCGTAACCGGCTTCGCCGTCCCCGACGACGGTGCGCGGGGTGAGGTCGAGTGCGGTGAGGTTGCCGGCGGCCCGCTCGGCCAGGCCGTCGTCGATCTCCATGGTGACGACGTTGCCGGCGCCGACGCGGTGGGCGAGCAGCGCGGTGGTGTAGCCGCTGCCCGTGCCGATCTCCAGGACCTTCTCGTACGGCTGCGGGCCGAGGTGGTGCAGCATGTCGACGATGACGGCACTGCAGGAGATGGAACTGGTGAAGCTCCCGCCGGTGGCGGGCCCGTCCTCGGGCCGTACCCGGCCGTCGTCTATCTGGGTGATCAGCGCGGCCAGCGGGCGGTAGACGGCCTTGAGCCACTGGCGCGGCCGTTCGGTGCGGTCCAGCAGCGGGTAGTGCCCGTCCTGCGGGTTGGGCCACCACACCCGGTCGGGTACGAAATGCTCCCGCGGCACCTCCATGAATGCCGCGCGCAGCCAGTCACACCCGTGGAAGTACCCGCCGTCGTACCCGTCGATCGCGGCCGCACACGCCTGCCGCAACGACACCGCGTCCACCGTCCCGGCTCCAGGCCGCGCTACTCGTCGTCCTCGGCCTGCGGCGGCGTGTCGTCCTTCGGCATCGGGCTGCCCGGGTCCCCCGGACTCGCATGCTCCCCGCCGACCTGACCGTTCTGCTCCTGCCGATGTTCCACCACAGCCCCCTCCGTACGACCGGACCCGTCGCCACCAGTGTCCTGTGTCCGCCCGTCGAATACCACCTCTTCGCCGCAGGCCGCGCGACGAGTTCGGATGCACTCCGCGCGAGCGGAGAGTCAACCGGTGACGCCGGTGACACCGGTGACACCAGTGACACCGGTGATCGCGTCCGCGATGGTCGCATCCGCGGTCCGGGCGGTCTCCGTGAGGAGCAGGTCCTCGTAGGTGTGGTGGTGGCGGGTGGTGGTGCGGTGGTGCAGCAGGTCGGCGGCGCGGGTGTGGTCGCCGGTGTCGACGAGGGCTCTGGCAAGGGTGTCCTGGATGATCTCTCGCTCGACCCGTACTCCGCCGATCCGCTGCACTTGCCCGCCCAGGCCGGTCAGCAGGTCGACCGCTGCCCCGGGGCGGCCGGCGGTGATCTGGGCCAGGGCCCGGACCACGGGGGCCAGGACTTCGCGGAAGTCGGGGCGTTCGTCGGCGGCGGCGCGGCGGGCCAGGGCTTCGAGGTCTTCGGTGGAGGCCTCCACCGCCAGGGCCAGGGCGAGGTTGAAGGTGTGGAAGATCTCTGCCGTGCCGCCCGGTGCGGCGAGCAGTTCCCGTACGTGCTGCGGGTCGCTCCTGTTGGCCGGTGCCTGTCCGACGAGCAGGAGACGCCAGTTCGTCGCGGCCCGCATGCCGACGTCGGCCCGCGGCAGCGCCTCGTCCGCGCGCCTGCGCGCGTCGGTGAAGTCGCCGCAGGCGATCGACTGCAGGGCGGCATGCCAGCTCAGGTGCCGTACCTGAAGCGACTGCGGGTCCACCGCGAGCCATTGGTCGAGGAACTCGACACCGGCGTGCCCGGAGCCCAGCTCGTGTTCGGCGTGGGCGAGGGCATGCGCGGCCACCCCGGAGCGTGGGTGCAGGGCCAGTGCCTGCTCTGCCAGGGCGTGTGCCTGGCGGGCCCGGCCCTGCTCCGCCCTGGTCGCGGCCAGCCAGCTTGTCCAGGGCCAGTTTTCCGGTCCGGCCAGCGCGGCCTGCCGTTCCACCAGAGCCTCGCCGTGAGCACGGTAGGTGATGTCCTCGCAGGAGGAGAAGGCGTCCAGCATGAGCCCGGCCTGCTCATCGGTCGGCCATCGGGCGAAGTGCGCCACAAGGTGATCCGCCGTCATCCGGTACTGCCGATGCGTATGCAGGAACACGCCGTGGACCAGGCTCGCCTCCCGCTCGCCGACGGCCCGCGCGTCGCGGTGGGCAATCGCCAGCTGCTCTTTGAGCGCGTTGTCGTCCAGGCGGTCGCCGGTCGCCAGCGTCCACAGCGCCCGCGCCACCCCACAGCCGGGGTCCGACACCACCCACTCGCGCAGCAGGGGCAGCGCCCGCCCGCTCAGGGACAGCAGCTCCGTCACCGCCCGGTCTCCCACCGGCACATCCACCATCGCGCCCACGCCCCGCCGCTCGACGATCCTTTTAGACCGCGGCCCTGAACAGGGCGACGCAGACGATGCCGCTGTTGCCGCACTCGTTACGCGGCAGGTCCAACGGCAGTCCGGCCTCGTTGGCCGCGGCCACTCCGGTGCCGGCCACCATGGAGCCCGCCGCACGCGTACCGTCCTGGCCTGCACACGTGTTACCGAACGCCGCGTTACCGATTCCGATGACGTTCGCCTGAGCCGCACCGGCAGGGAGCAACGCCACCCCGGCCACCGCACTCAGCACCGCGGCCCGCGCACCTGCCCGAACCGCCCCGCTGCCGATTCCCCACGTCTCCACTCCCACCGAGCTCCTCCTTCGCCAGGACCGGATGATTGGCCTGTGACTGACCACATCAGACCAGGCCGGACAAAACCGGCCACACCCCCTCAACGACCCAACAGGCTCTCCGACACCCCGACCCCCTAACGGGAACGAGGCGGCACGTGCCCGGCAGACCATGGCGCCGGGAACAGCTCGGCAGGGAAGCGGACCCCGGCGGTGACGGTCAGCCCTGAACGATGGGCGTCGCCCCGCCGCCTGACGTCAGGCCATGCCGTCGCGGCGGTGCGCGTCGGGGAGCAAGGTGCGGTCCGCTTCGTCCTGGACGAGCAGGGAGAGCAGCGAGGTCACGGTCAGGCCGGCTTCGGCCGGGTGCCGCAGGATTTTGCCGGGTTCGATCCGGTAGGTGTTGGCGCGCCCCTCCCGGGTGTGGGAGAGGTAGCCGTCGCCCTCAAGGTCAGCGATGATCTTCTGGACGGCACGTTCGGTCAGCCGGCAGTGCGCGGCGATGTCACGGATCCGGGCGTGGTGGTTGTCGGCGATGGCGGCCAGCACCCGGGCGTGGTTGGTCACGAACGTCCATCCGGTGTGCGGCTCGGGCACGTCATTCATGTGCCGATCCTACCGATCGCTGATTCGCGCACCCCTGTGCACGTAATGATATTCGTGTATTGATCGACGTGCATGCATGGACCGGATAGACCGGATGGACCAGATGAACCGGTGGGCGAGTCCGACGACCGACCGGGTACCGCGGTGGCCCGATGTCCGAAATTCGCCCGAACGGGGCCGAGGGAGCGCCGACTGCGTCTGCCGCCTCCCGGACTGCGGGACTGCGGGATCTCAATGTCCCGCGCGTGATGCCTTACCGCGCCCCGGGCGGCGCGCGGAGGCGGGACGACGTGGCCAGGTGCCGGTTTCGGCCGTAGTCGGACGAACCGACATTCTTCGTGGCAGTGGCGGGCAGAGATCGTGTCGACCAAGTGACCTTGAAACAGAGCAAGGAACGATCATGATGCGTACCCACCGGACGATGGCCACCACTCTCGCCGCCGTTGCGCTCGCGGGCGCCGCCGGCGCGGGAGTCGCGCAGGCCGCACCGGCAACGGCCGGTAGCGCCGCCCCTTCCGCCTGCCGTCCGGCCAACCACATCGCGAAGGTCGCTCAAGTGCCCGGCAACACCGGGCACCTGCACTACCGCGTGACCCTGACCGCACCGCGCGGGTACGAGTCGTGCGAGCTGGCCGGTTCGCCCACCGACGTCCGGTTCTCGCACCACGGATCGCAGGTCGCAGCCACCACCGACGCCTACGGTGACCAGAAGACCGTGGTGACCTTCGGGCCGGGGCACCCTGTGCACTACGACATCCTGGTGCGCGGCAGCAGCCGCGCCACCCCCGCCGACGAGGTGTCGTTCACGCTCCAGGCACCGGACGGGGAGATCCCCGGCACGTCCTTCGCCGAGGGCAGTCTCAAGGTGGCCGATGGCACCCTCATCGGCCCGATCGCGCCCGGAGCCTGATCTTCTCGCAGGCCCCTCCCCCTCGACCTGGTTTTCGCTCCCCGGTGGTGTCCGGGGAGCAGTGGGTTCCCCTCACCGGTGGCCACGGGTCGACGGCCCGGAAGTGCAGCGCCTCGCGCGGGTGACGGTGCGGCCGGGAAGCCGTGGCTCGCCGCGTCGTGGCCGTGTCTCCAGCCAGGCCGTGGCAGCCGAGGTGACGGCCAGGAGGATGGTGATGTGGTCGGCGAAGTCGCTGGGCAGGGGGAGTTCGAAGTCCGGGTTGTCGATGTAGCCGAGGGCGACGGCGCCGGGGACGTAGTGCATGACGGCGTCGACGGCCTCGGTCCTCGGCCGGTCGGCACGGGCGAGGCGGGTCAGCACCCGCAGTACGGTCGGGAAGCTGGCGTCCAGGTTTCTGATCGGTTCGGGGCTGCCGGGAAGGTGTGAGACGGCTTCCGGAGCGGGACGGGCGCCGAGCGGGGTCTGCCGGCGCCACCAGGCGGCCGCTTCGGTGTCGCCGAGTGTCAGGTGCTGGAGGTAGAGGCAGTACGAAGCGGTGTCGTCCCCGGCGCCGGCGGCGTACTGCCACCAGGCGCGAGCGCTGTCCTCGTCGTCCGTCAGCTGGAGAATGCAGCCCAGCACCCGGGCTCCCGGGGGTTCCGGCAGGTGATCGGTGACGAACCCTTGCAGGCAAGCGGTCGTGGTGTGGGCCAGCACCGTCTCGCACAGGGTCCGCAGGTCCCGGGCCGCCATCCGGTCCGCCCCGTTACGGCTGTGGACATCCGGCGCGACCCGGGTTTCCGCGGCCTCCGGCAGGAAGGCCGCGCCGGGGTCCTTCCGGGGCACGATGTCGCGGGGCACGGTCGGGGTGTCGAGGAGCAGGGCACGGGCGAGGAGTTGTTCGATCGAAGTCATGCGGTCGTGCCTCCTGGGGCGTTCTTGGGGCAGAGAACGGAGGTCAGATGCTGCTGTGCGTACCGGTCGGCGAAGCGCACCGAGGCGAGGGGGATGCCCAGCACGTCGGCCACGGCGGTGAAGTCCATGCCGCGCAGGTGCTTGAGGATCATGACGTCGAGTTGCTGGGCCGGCAGTCGGCCCATGGCCTGGAACAGGGCCATGGACTCCTCGACCTGGATGAACCGGGCTTCGCGGCAGGCCATCTCGCTCAGGACGACCGTGTTGAAGGCGGCCGTGGTCAGGTCGGGGCAGCCGTCGAGGTGGCGGGCGCGGGTCATCACGCCGTGCCGCAGCACGTTCCAGGCGAACCGCATGACGTCCGGGCTGTTCAGGGCCTCCTGCCACCGTAGCCACAGAATGTCGAACGTTTCGGTGACCACCTCGTGTGCCTCGTCGTCGCTGGTCAGGAAGGCCTGGGCATAGGCGAGGTAGGCGGGCCGGTTGAGTTCTTCGAAGGCCCGGTGGTCCAGGGGCGGGTCGGAAGGGCCCGTGGTGAGTGCCGCCTTTTGCAGGCATCCGTCGATCCAGTCGTCCTTCTTGTGCGCCTCACGCGCCGCGGCCATCCACAGCCGCCGTACCGGCCAGGCGGGAATTCCCAGGACCCGCAGCAGGCTGTAGGTGATTTCCCAGCGCGGGTAGAGGCCGGTGCCGCGCAGCAGCTCGGAGACCTTCGACTTCGCCCAGCCGGACCGTTCGCTCAGCTCGGTGACGGTCAGGCCGCTCGCGGTGAACTTGGCCCGGAGCGGCTCCAGCCAGGCGCGGTGGGCGACGCCGACGCCGTCGGCGATCGGGCCCGGCTTGCGTCCGGGCTTGCCGGGGGGAACGCCTTCGGACGGCTGGGGCGGGGCGGGGTACGGAGTCATCGGACGCGCTTCTCGTCCCGGGCCACGGCCGGCGCGGGCGCAGCGGCGCGTCGACTGCCGGCGCTGTCGGCGCTGTTCAGGGCTTTGACGGCCTGTTGGGTGCCGAGGACGAGGGACGGTATGAGAGCGCTGATCGCCGCGACCTGTCCGATCACGACCATCACCACGCTCCAGGTGAAAACGGTCATCAGCGCGATCACAGCAAGAGGTTGCTTTCTGGACATCGGGCACCTTTCCACTGGCATGTGTCCGGGCAGCTCCTCTCGGCGGTGCCGACGCGTCACGGAGGAGCCGGACGCCAGAATGGAATGGAACCAAGTGATCACGCCACGTGATCAGCGGATCGCGGAACAATGGCCGGGCCGCGAGGGCGGGGTACCGTACCGCTCCGCCCCCGATCGGGCCGCGGTGAGGCCCTATTGCACGCCCGTAGGGGGCAAAGTTCCGGGTTCTCCTTGCAATCGCACGCCCGGCTCCCGCCAATGGGTCAGCAGGCGCCTCTGGCGTCGGAACCCTTCCTGTCCGGAAGGTGCGCCCCTCGTGCCGCAGTCCTGGAGGGGCGCCCCGCTCTCGCCTGACCTGTGCTCAGGGTCAGGCGGGGGCGGGCCGCGCGGGTCCTCGGCACGAACGGCAGTGTTTACGTGCTGAGCAACGGGGCGGGCCGCGCGCGTGCGGGTCTTCGCGTCTGTCGTCAGTCTCGTCGCGTCGCTCGGTCTCTTCGTGGACCGTCAGCTCGTTCCGCCGGTCGGGGGCCGGGAGGGGAGTTGCGCCACCGAGCATGAGCAACGGCGGGCCGGACCGTGGCGGAGGCGTGGACCAACTGGCGGGGGCATGCGAATACCCCGCTGTCCGGGACGTGTGAAAATCCACCGCGCCGAGGCGAGTTCGCCTCCGCTCGTCCGCGTCCTCATCTAAGGATTCCCCTAGCGACCGGTAATCCGTGAAGCGGTGGCCGCCCGTTCCATGGCTAGGATCTCCGTAAGCCCACACCCCACTTCCTGTAGCCGCACACATTGTCCTCCCGGACCCCACGGCTCTCCGGCTCTCCTGGGCCCGCCCAGGAGCCTCCGAAGGAAGCGAACTTGTGAAAGCAGCTCCCGCTCAGAACCGTCTGCAGTCGCTCACCGGATTACGGGCCCTGGCCGCGCTCACCGTGTTCGGCGCCCATGCCGTCTACACGTCCGGTCTGCTCCAGGACAAAAAGCTCCTCAACTCCCTCGGGATCGCCGTGGCGTTCGCCTGCGCCGCGGTCTCGCTCTTCTTCGTGCTCAGCGGTTTCGTCCTGACCTGGTCCGCTCAGCCGAACGACACCGCGTGGGGATTCTGGCGCCGCCGCTATCTGCGGATTTTCCCCAATCACCTGGTGATCTTCGCGCTGACCATGGTCTTCCTCGCCCGCTACGGTGCTTCGGGCCAGTCCCCCATGCCGGGGTACGACCAGTCCCCGCACGCGGGGCCGGCCATCTCCCAGATGTTCCTCGTGCACGTCTGGATACCCCGCGTCGACCACTTCAGCGCCGAGAACGTCGTCACCTGGTCCCTGGCCTGTGAGGCGTTCTTCTACCTGTGCTTCCCCGTACTGCTCCGGCTGCTGCGCAGGATTCCCGCGGACCGCCTCTGGGCCTGCGCCGTCGGCACCATCCTGGTCGGCTTGGCCGTTCCGGCTCTCGCCCAGTTCATCAAGGGGCCCGACGCGCTGCCGATGCTGCCCGTGTCGGAGAATGCGTTCTGGCTCTCCTACGTCTTTCCCCCCAGCCGTCTTCCCGAATTCTTCCTCGGGATGCTGCTCGCCCGCATCGTCCGCGAAGGCCGCTGGATTGCGCTACGTCCTCGGCTCACGGCCTGGCTGCCGTTCGTCACGATCGGTGTCACCCCCGCGCTGCCCCGCACTTTCATGTTCGGCAGCATCTATGCCACCTCGTGCGCGCTCCTCGTCGCCTCCATCGCGGCACGGGACGCCGGTTCCGCCCCGTCCTGGCTGCGCACCCGCGTGATGGTTCATCTCGGTGAACGGTCCTTCGCCTTCTACGTCGTGCACTACTTCATGATCGCGCTGGCTCTTCAATTCCTCATCGGGAATCACTCGCAATTCGGCGTGCTGGGGCTCGCCGGGATCGTCTGCCTGGTGTTGCTCCCCCTGTCGGCCGGGGCCGCGTATCTGCTCCATCGCTACGTCGAAGCCCCCCTCACGCGGAAGTTCTCCCGCCCCAGAAGCCGTTTGCGGGCCCCGTCGCCGGATGCCGTCGTCGGCTGAGCCTGTCATCGCGCGACAGGGTCAGGTGCATTCGAGCGCCAGCCGCCCCCGCAGGCCGCGAGGCCGGGTACGAACGGGGGCCGGCGGCCGGGCCGCTCCACCAGCCGCCCCGCGGCCGCGCCATTCCACCAACCGCCCGCACGATGGCCGAGCGACAGGCCGGATGTGGCCGAAAACCATCTTCAAGCACGGGACATCAGTCGGCTACACAGGTGGGTGTTGATGAAGTGATGGGTGCGGTCAGACAGTCGGCCCACCTGAGGTGCAGTCCGCTCAGGAGCTGATCGTGACACGGCCGACCTATCAGGCCGCGGGATGTCTCGTGGTGCCGGTCCGCGAGATCGTCGACATCGCCAACGCCGCCCGCGTCCGTGGTGACCTCACCACCGTCATCCGCCGGTGCACACCGCTCAGGGTCGTCGTCGACCTGCACGCGGCGGTGTTGACCAGGGCCGGTGTCGAGGTGCTCGAAGCGGCCCACGCCGTCGCCGTCGAGGACGGCAAGCGGCTGCGCGTCAGCGCGCGCCATCCGCTGGCCCGCGAGGTTCTGCGGATCACCGGGGCCGATCTGCTGCTGCTCGTCCACGCCGACCTGCCGGCCGCTTTGAACGCGCCCTGACGCCCGGCGGCCGGTGCTGCGGACGAGGATCATTCCGCAACACCGGCCCGCTCCCGACGGTTTCGGGATTCAGCGCCCGGGTTCCGAGGGGGCCGGGTGCACCGGGCACTTCGCCTCCTGGGCCGGCAGCTGCCGGTCCAACGGCTTTTCACGGGCCACCGCGACGGCGTGCTTGCCCGGAATGAGGGTGGCGTGCCACATGCGCTGGGCTTCCGGAGCGGGGTCGACGGGAGTCAGCCGTACGAGCCGGAGAATCTCGCGGGTGATGACCTTCATCTCCATCGTGGCGAGCTGCGCGCCGACGCAGTAGCGGCGGCCACCGCCGAACGGCAGGAACGACTTCTGTGCCGCTTTGGCGTTCTCGTCGAGGAAGCGCTCCGGCCGGAACTCCTTGGGGTTCGCATAGACCGCGCTGTCGTGGAGGATGAGCGAGAACATCGGGATGGCCACCCAGCCGGCGGGCACCTCGTAGCCGCCGAGCCGTAACGGCTTGGTCAGCAAGCGGCCCAAGCCGAAGATCACTGGGCGGGACCGCAGCGATTCCTTGATGACCGCGTCGAGGTAGACGTCCTCGTCGCCCTGTTCCATCTCCTCCTGGAGCCGGGCGAGGACCTCCGGGTGGCGCATCAGCCGCTCGAAGGTCCACGACAGGCCGGTGGCCGTGGTCTCCAGACCGGCTTCCAGCAGGGTGAGCAGTTCGTCGCGGATCTCCTGGTCGCTGAGGGGGCGGCCCTGGTCGTCCCGGGCCCGGACCAACCGCGCCAGCACATCGGTGGCTTCGGCGTCCTCCTCGTCCCGGCGCCTGGCGATCTCGGCGAACACGATGTCGTCCACCGCCTGGGAGGCCTGGGCGGCGCGGGTCGTCGGCAGGAAGGACAGGCGCATCGCCAGCGGCGACGTCTGTGCCCATTTGCGCAGTGGTGCGGGTGTCAGGAACAGCGCCGGGGAGCCGCTGGCCTGGGACAGGTCCATGAGCGCGGTCCGCAGCCGGCTCGCCTGCTCGGTGTCGCCGACTCCGAAGACCAGCCGCAGGATGACCTCCAGCGTGATGGCCTGCATGTGCTCGCGCAGTGCGAACGGCTTGCCGAGCGGCCACGTCTTGACGTCGTCCGCGGTGATCTCGGCGATCAGTTCGGGGTAGCTCGCGATGGACCGGCCGTGCAGGGCGGGGCTGAGCAGTTTGCGGTGGCGCCACCATTCCTCGCCGTCGTTCGTGAGCAGCGAATGCTGTCCGAGCCACGGCACGTACCCCGCGCGCAGTGCTCCGGTGAGGTTGCCCTCGCCGTCCACGCGGTAGATGTCCGCGGCCAGTTCCGCGGTCGAGACCACGACTTGGGGCGGGAAGCCGAGCAATTTCATACGGAACACCGGACCGTGGCGCCGCCGCAGGGCCTCGAAGTAGCGCACCGGATTGCGCATGTGGAAGGTCTGCAGGAAGGCAGGCTGCCGCGATCCGGGGGGAAGCGGAGGCATCTTTTTCTCCATTCTCCAGCGTCTGCCCAGTTCAGAAGCTGCGGGGCAGTGGCCGTGCGGGCCGACTCGCCGGGGAACCACCGACAGCTGGGGAGAACAGTGGGTATGGGAACAGGAAGCAGGGGCGGGAGCTGACAGAGATTCTAGACGCGTACCAACCGGCCGCCGCTCCATGCGTTACCGGTCGCTAGGGAAACCCTTAGTTGCGGAGTCAGCCGAGCAGAGTTTGCCTGGAGTCCTGCTACGGTCTGCGACATCTTCATTGAAGTCCTGCTCGGGCACGTGACATCTTCACTGCCGCACGGATTGCAGTTCAGACCATAGAGTCTCGGAGATCTTGGGGTTTCATGCGAGCCATATTCGCCGAAAGTCCTCCAGGTGAGATCGCGCGCTTAGCGGGCGGCAAGGGGAAAAATCTCTACGAACTGTCGGGGAGAGGGCTCGACATCCCACGGTGGTCGGTAGTGGGGCTTGATGTCTTCCAGGAATTCATCGCCGCCCTCGACGAGTCGGGACGCATAGAAGCCCTGCTCGCCGAAGTCACCCAGGACACCGCAGGACACGTTTCGGAGCAGCTGGCCGGACTCATCGAGTCGGCGGAGCTGAACGAACAGGCCGCCTCCGTGATCGAGGACGCGTACACCCGGGCGGGGTGCGGCCGGGTCGCGGTCCGCTCCTCCGGGGCCGAGGAGGACGGTGCGCAGCACTCCTTCGCCGGGCAGTTCGCCACCTCCTTGAACGTCTCCGGGCTCGACGAGGTCAAGTCGCACGTCAAGAAGTGCTGGGCGTCGGTCTTCTGCGAGCGGTCACTGCACTACCGGCTGCGCCACGGGCTGCCCCTGCGCGGCGCCGGCATCGCCGTCGTCGTGCAGGAGATGGTGGATTCCGAGCGCAGCGGCGTCATGTTCACCGCCGATCCGGTGACCGGCGACCGGCGGCGGTACGTGGTCAGTTCGGTCTACGGGCTGGGCGAGGGCCTGGTCTCGGGGGCGGTCGACGCCGACACCGTGACCCTCGACGCCGCCACGGGCGCGGTGGCCGACACCGTGCTGGGTGACAAGCAGGAGCGCTACCACTCGGACGCGGCGGGTTCCGGATACCTGGTCAGCGAGGTGCCGGCGGCCTGGCGGGAGAAGCTGTCGCTGCGGCCGAAGGACCTGGCGCGCCTGCACGAAGCCGGGGCGCGCATCGAAGCGGTATTCGGCGTTCCGCAAGACATCGAGTGGGCGTTCGCGGGCGATGACCTGTGGATTCTTCAGGCCCGTCCCATCACCGCACTACCGGAATACAGCATTCCGCCGGGCGAGGTGCCGGAGCCGGGCGAGGGCGAGCTCCGGATCTGGGACAACGCCAACATCGTCGAGAGCTTCTCCGGCATCGTGTCGCCGCTGACCTACAGCTTTGCGGCCCATGTTTACGGCAAGGTGTACGAGAACTACGCCCGGGGCCTTCGCGTCCCTCGCGCCGGACTGCGCGAGATTGAGGAATGGGCCCCCAACATGCTCGGCTATTTCCATGGCCGGGTGTATTACAACTTGCTCAACTGGTACCGGATGGTGCGCATCGCACCGCTGTACAAACTCAACAGGAAAGTCCTGGAAATCGCCATCGGCGTCGAGGAGAAGATCGACGACGAATCGGCCGAGGCGATCCGTCCGTACACCGTCGCGTCCCCGGCTGCCCGGCTGGCTCGCGCCAGGACGGTAGTGGCGTTCATACACCGCTTCCTCACCATGAACCGCTCGGTCGAGAAGTTCATGGAGTACTTCTATGCGGCGTACCAGGAATTCGACAACGTCGACTACGACGCGATGGAAGGCCAGGACGTCTACCGGCGTTTCCGCGCCCTGGAAAAGGACCTGCTGGAGAAGTGGGGTCCGATGCAGACCCTCGACGCGGCGATCCTGTGGTCCATCGGCGGGCTCGCCCTGCTGAGCAGGCGCTGGCTTCCCGACGCCCCCGAGTGGCTCACCTGGAGCGCCGCGAGTCCGGGCCAGCAGGTGGAGTCCATCGAACCGGCCCGTGCGCTGGCGCGCCTCGCGGCCTCCGTCCGTGAGGACGCCGAACTGGACCGCATCGTGAAGGAGACCCCTGCCGGGGAAACCTACGAGGCGCTGCGCGAGAGCGGACACACCGGGTTTCTCGCGTCGGTGGACGCGTACGTCGACGCGTACGGCTACCGCAGTCTCGACGAGCTCAAGCTCGAAGTGCCCGACCTGCGGGAAGACCCCTCGACCTTGTTCGCGATGGTGCGCAGCGCCCTGCCCGAGGTGGATGCCGACCCCGCCGGCAAGGCGGAGGCCTACCTGGACGCCCACCTCCGCGGTCCGCGCCGGCTGGTTTACGACATCGTCCGCCGCAAGGCGCAGAGCTCCCTGTACAACCGGGAGCGGCTGAGGTTCTGCCGTACCCGCGCGTTCGGTTCGGCGAAGCGGATGCTGCGTGCCATGGGCCGCGATCTCGCCAGGACGGGAGCGATCGAGCGCTGGAACGATGTCTTCTTCCTGCGCCTGGAGGAGCTGCGCGGCGCCTACGAGGGCGCGACGGGGCACACCGGCCTGCGGGTCCTGGTGGAGCTGCGCAAGCGGCAGCGGTCCGAGGACGAGCAGTTGTCCGCGCCGTCCCGGTTCGTCACGCGTGGGGCTCCCTATTGGCAGGGCAACCTGGAGCGGGCCGGCTTCACGACGGGCCCCCTGGCGCGTACCGGCGTCCAGGAGCTGCGCGGGACACCGTGCTGCCCCGGGATCGTGGAGGCCCGCGCCGTGGTCACGGACACGCCCGTGGATGTGAACGGCGGGGTGCTGGTGGCCTATCGCACGGACCCCGGCTGGGTCGCCGCGCTGCCGTCCGCCGCGGCGCTCGTCATCGAGCGGGGCAGCCCGCTGACGCATGTGGCGATCGTCGCCCGTGAGCTCGGCATTCCGACGGTCGTCCAGGTCAAGGACGTGATGCGGGAGCTGGAGACCGGCATGCAGGTGAGGGTGGACGGCGCGACGGGAACGGTGACGATCCTGGCCGACGCCCCGGACGGAACGGGCGACGCGCCCGGACCCGGGACCGCAAAGGACGCGAAGAGTGAGTAACGAGCTGCTCGCCTGGCTGACGGAACCGGAGCGGGCCGGCCGGGGCTCCGACGGGCGGGGCGTCCACCTGGCGGACGACCGGGGCGGCTGGGTCTTCCACCCGTACCCCGAACTCGCCGCGTCCGCACGGCGGGTGGCCGGTTCGCTGGCCGGTCTGGGGGTGGGCCCCGGTGACGTGGTGTGCATTCTGATGCCGACCGGCTTCCCCTGTCTGTCCTCGCTCTTCGGCGTCTGGGCGGCGGGCGCGACGGTCTGTCTCATCCCGCCGCCGTCGTACGCCGCGGAGGCCGAGTACGTGGAGCACGCGGCGGGGATCCTGGAGCAGTCCGGGGCCGCCGTCACCATCACCGCCGAGAACCTGTCGCCGCTGACCGCCCGGGTGCTGGCCGCGGCCGGCTCGGACCACGAGCCGTGGATCTGGCGGGACGACGGCGAGGAGGCCGACGTCCGCGACTCCGGCGAGCTGGCCCTGCTCCAGTTCACCTCGGGCTCCAGCAGCAGGCCGCGCGGTGTGCGCGTCTCGTGGGCGAACCTGGAGACCAACCTCCGGGTGATCCGGAGCCGGCTCGGCTGGCGCGACGGCGACGCGACGGCCTCCTGGCTGCCGCTCCACCACGACATGGGTCTCATCGGCTGTCTGCTCACCACCGTGAGCGTCCAGGCCGACCTGTGGCTCATGCGTCCGGAGCAGTTCATCCGCGATCCGGCGCGCTGGCTGCGCACGTTCGCCGTCGCCGCGCACACCGCCGCCCCGCCCTTCGCGTTCGAGTACGCGGCCCGGCGGCTCGGCGACCGGCTCGCCGACCTGGACCTGTCCGCGTGGCGCAACGCCATCGTCGGCGCCGAGCCCGTGGACCCCCGGGTGCTGGAGCGGTTCGCCCGGCTCGCCGCGCCCGCCGGTTTCTCCCCTTCCGTCTACCTCCCGTCGTACGGCCTCGCCGAGGCGACGCTCGCGGTGACCCTGCGTACCCGCGGCACGCCCACGACGACCGTGCGGGTGGACAGCCGCAGTCTGCGTTTCGGTGCTCCGGTCGTCATCGAGGCGCACCGCGAGTTCGCGGAGGCCGACCGGGCCGACGACGGCGAGGACGGCTGGATGATCGGCTGCGGGCGCCCCGGCGACGGGGTGGGCGTGACGATCCTCGACGAGGAGGGCGCGCCCCTGCCGGACGGGCACCTCGGCGAGATCGAGGTGCACGGCCCCTCGGTCACGGGCGGCTACCACGCCGGGCGGACCGGCTCCACGCGGTTCGTCGACGGCGCTGTCAGGACCGCGGACGCCGGCTTCTTCCATCAGGGCGAACTGTTCGTGCTCGGCCGGATGGGCGACAGCCTCAAGGCGCACGGGCGCAGCGTCTATGTGGAGGACCTGGAGTCGAAGGTGGTCTCCGCGACGGGGATCGCCCGGGAGAAGTGCGCGGTCGTCGGCGTCGAGGGCGTCGGCGGAGCCACGGTGACGCTGTTCGCGGAGAAGGCCGCGGGCGCGTGGGTGGAGGACGCCACCAAGGTGTTGCGCGGCGCGCTCGCGGACGAGGTCGCCATCGCCGTCGTCGTCGGCGGCAGTGGGCTGATCAGCAGGACGTCCAGCGGTAAGCCGAAGCGCCGCCACATGTGGGAACAGCTGCAAGCGGGCCGCCTGAAGAACGCGCGCGTTCTGGGGCCGGCCGACGCCACGACCGGGAGGCCCGTGTGATCCTCAGCGAGGAATACCTGCAAGACCTGTTCGACAAAACGTTTCCGCAGATCTCTTCCGCGGCCGGCTGCGCCGTGGTGCTGGAGGGGTCGATCGCCGAGGGCTTCGGCAACTCGTCATCCGACATCGACTTCCTCCTGATCGCCGACAGCGACGCCGACCTGCCGACCATGCCGTCCCTGCTCTTCGTGGACGGCCGGCGCGTCGAGATCAGGACCCGTTCCGTACGACAGATCGAGGAGCAGTTCTCCGCGGTCACGTCGGACCGTCCGGGGACGGCGGCGGAGGATCTGCTGAACCGCTGTCAGCGGCTGCTGCGCAGCTACCCGCTGCGCAATCCGGAGCTGGTGGCGAAGGTCAAGGGGCTGATGTCCTACGACGACTTCCAGACCACGGCACGCGACTGGTGGGCGCACGCCGCACGCCAGTCGATCCGGTACGCGCTCACCCTGCGGCAGCTCGGCCAGGAGCAGGAGGCCGCGGCATGGACCGAGGCCGGGCTGCTGCAGGCCGTGAAATCCTGGGCGGCCGGGCTGGGAGAGACCTACCTGGAGCCCAAGTGGCTGCCCGAGCAGCTGAAGCGCATCGGTGACCACCCCCTGGCGGCCCGGTACCTGACCCTCGCGTCTCTGGACGCCTCCGGTCTCGATGCCGCCGAGTACGTCGCCGCGGGCGCCCGGCTCACGGCGGACCTGGGCGTCACGGGCGCCGAGCCCGGTCCCGGGCAGATCACCGTGGCCGGGGCCGGAGCGGTGACCACGTGGCAGACCGGCGAGCGCGTGCACGTCGTACGCGGCCGGCAGGACGTGTTCGTCCTCGGGGACCGGGCGGCGCGGGCCTGGCGCTCACTCGTCTTCGGCCGGAGCCTGGAGCAGGTGCTGGCCGCGGCGGACGCGGCGGGCGCACCGCAGGCGGGCCCGCTGATCGCCCAGTTCATGCGGTTCGGCCTGGTGAGGGCGGCGTGGCAGGGCGCGGGCCCGATCATCCCCAGCATGCCGCTGGCCGCCCCCGCGGGTGACGTCACACCGCCGCCGAGCACCGCGCGGCCCGTCGTCGTCGTGGGCGGAGCGGCGGTCGGCGGCGAGGAGGCCGTCGACCTCGTGCCGGTGCCGGCCCGCCGGTTCAGTGCCGCCGCGATGACCCTGGTGTGGTCCAACGTGCTGGTGGAGAACGCCCGCGAGGACCTCGTCGGCGCCCTCGACCGTGCGCAGTGGAGCGTCGCCCAGCTCAGTGCCCGGAGAATGGTGCGGTTCGCGCTGCGGGGCGTACTCAGCGCCCACGCCGTCAATCCGCTGCCGCCGGACTCGGAAGTCGTCCGCCGGCTGTCGCTCCTTCCGGCCGGGGCGGACACCGACGAGATCCGGGCGGGCGCCGCCGAGCTGGAAGTCCTCACGATCGCCTCCGACGACGAGGGCGCCGCCGCGCTGGCGGCGCTGGACGGCTTCGTCGCCCTGGTCCGCCGTGCCACCGGCGCGGACAGCTTCCCGTCCTCCTTCGACTCCGCGGACGGATGGCGGCAGACCTTGGAAATCGGTTACGACTGGCTGCGCCTCGGCGCGCACCTCAACGCGGACCTGCCCATCGACGAGGCGAGCGATCTGCTGTCCAGCGGAGGGGCCCAGCCCCACGCCGCTTCGGCCTGACGCTCCTGGAGGAACATTGACCTCACGTACGGATCCCCCCTGCCCGACCGAGGACGACACGCGGAGCAAGGTGTACGCGATCGTCGGCGCCATGGCGCCCGCGCCGGACGCCGAACTGGCCGACGACACCCGGCTGATCGCCGATCTGGCCTATGACTCGCTCCGGCTCCTCGAACTGACGCTGGCACTGGAACAAGGCTTCGGGCTGCCCGAGATCGCCCCGGAGGAAACGGCCACGGTCACCACGCTCGGCGATGTCGTGCGCATGGTGACCGCGGCACAGCAACAGGAGGCGGTTTTATGACACAGCGGCTGAAGGTTCTGGTCACCGGTGCGGCCGGGCTGGTCGGCGCGGAGGTCACCGCCCGGCTGGTGGCGGCCGGGCACGAGGTGACCGCCGTGGTCCACCGGAACTCGGCGCTGGTCCGCAATGACGGCACCCCCCTGGACATGTCCAGCGTCACGTGCCTGCCCGGCGACGTGACCAAGGCCCGGCTCGGCCTGTCCGAGGCCGGGTACGGGGAACTGGCCGCCGGCCGGATCGACCGGATCGTGCACTGCGCCGCGATCACCGACTTCGGCCGTCCGGAGGAGGTCTACCAGTCGGTCAACGTCGACGGCACCGCGCACATCGTGGAGCTGGCCCGCGACGCCGGCGCCGACCTCGTACACGTGGGCACCGCCTATGTGTGCGGTGAGCGCGACGGGCTGGTCCGTGAGACGGAGCTGGACCAGGGCCAGCGGTTCGCCAACGGCTACGAGGCCAGCAAGCTGCGGGCCGAGACGCTGGTGCACAAGGCACGGGCCGACGGGGTGCGGGCCGCGGTGGTGCGGCCCAGCATCGTCGTCGGCGACGAGCACACCGGTGTGGTGCGCGATTACAAGAACATCTACATCGTCCTCAAGCTGACCACCGAGGGCAAGGTACGCTCCATCCCCGGCCTGTACGAGGCACGTCTGGACCTGGTGCCCGTCGGCTACGTGGCGGACGTGATCACGCAGGTCACCGAGCGGTTCGACGAGGCGGCGGGCCGCACCTTCCACGCGGTGGGCTCGCCGCTGTCCCTGCGGGACTTCTCCGACGTGATGGCGGAGTACCCCTCCTTCCGCGTGCCGCGGTTCGTCCCTCCGACGAGCTTCGACGCGCAGCGGCTGGAACCGCAGGAGCGGCGGTACTACGAGCGCGTCGTCTCGCTGTACGAGAGCTACTTCCGGCGCCGGATGACGTTCGACGACTCCAACACCGAGGCACTGGGGGTTCGCCGGGCGCCCGGGGACGGGCAGGACTTCCTGCGCCGGCTGATCAACCACTGCCTGGAGTCGGGCTACCTGGGCACGCCGCTGGCCGGCGTCACGGACGTACTGAACCGGCTGGACATCACGGGTCCGGACACCACCGGCCCGGCCGCCAACGACTCGAACGGAGCCGGCCGATGACACGCGACAGCGCGGACGCCCGCCCCTTCGGCGACAGCGTCTCCCCCGCCCTCAGCTGCGAGCCGCGAAAACGCGCCCTGTTCGCCTCGGACACCTACTTCCTGGAGAGCCTCGAACAGCTCGGCGCCCTCACCGCCGACGTGGACGGGTTTCTCCACCGGCACGCCGCGCTGCTGCTCAAACCCGACGCGGTGGTCAGCAGGCAGATACCGACGACGGTCGCCTGGCTCGCCGAGAACGGTTTCCGGATCGTGGCGGCCGAACGCACCCGGCTGACCCGTACGGCCGTGCGGTCGCTGTGGTACTACCAGTGGAACCTGGCCACACCGCAGCGGCGCCGTCTCGCCGACATGTTCATGGACTCGTGCGATGCGGTGGTGCTCGTCGTGCGCCCCGTGGCGGACGAGGCCGACGCCGCGCCGGCGTCGGTCGTCATGACCCAGCGCAAGGGCCCGACCGACCCGCTGGCCAGGGTCCCCGGCCAGCTGCGTTACGCGATCGGCCGCTACAGCTACCTGCTCAACCTCGTCCACACCCCCGACGAGCCCGCCGATGTCGCGCGGGAGCTGGGCATCCACTTCGACACGGCGCTGCGGGAGCGGGTCTACACCAGCGCGCTGGCGGGCGACGACCAGTCGGCGCGGGCCCTCGAACTGGCCGAGCAGCTGCACGCCGAGGTACCGCAGCGGGACCTCACCTTCGAGCCCGCGGCGGAACGGCTCAAGCAGGCCGTGGAGGAGGCGGAGGAGTCCCTCCTCGGCAGCCCGGCCCGGGACGAGCTGCGCGAGGCCCGGCTGGCCGCCCGGTCCCCCGAGGGCTACCGGCGGCTGCTGGAAGCCGCCTGGCGGGCCGGACTTCCGCTCGACACCTGGGACGTGGTGATCGTCGGCACCCATGTCCTGCCGATGAAGCGCAAGGACCTGGCCCCCGTACTCGACGGAGTCGGCGTGCAGGACTGGCAGCTTCACATGGCGCGGCTCGAAGCCGACCGGTCCGCGGCCAGGTAACGGAGGAGAAGCATGGACACGGTGGAATTCAGCCGTACGGTGCCCCGGGAGCTCGTCCATCGGTCGAGCGTCACGGAGGTCCTGGTCACCGGCGCGCTCGCCCGGGACGACGACACCCTCGACGTCGGGGTGCAGATACCCC
This sequence comes from Streptomyces sp. CB02923, assembly GCF_001905005.1. Lineage (GTDB taxonomy): Bacteria > Actinomycetota > Actinomycetes > Streptomycetales > Streptomycetaceae > Streptomyces. The sequence continues at coordinate 64,670 of NZ_LWKZ01000008.1, forward strand.
GCTCGCACGCCTTCTACCGGGACTCGCAGGGGTGCCGGCACCTCTACGACCCGATGGTGCTGGTGGAAGCGGCCCGGCAGACGCTCATCATGCTGGGGCACGATGTGTTCGGCATGCCGTTCGGCACGAAGTTCGTCCTGCGGGAGATCGCCCTGCACGAGACGGACATGGCCGCTCTCACCGTGCGCGGCGTACCCACGGAGGTGGTGTTGCGCTGCCACGTCCTGCGCCGCTTCGGTGATCACACGGCCGTACGGGGAGCGCGCCTGCGCTACAGCGCGCTGATCGGCGACCACGTGGCGGCGACGCTGGAATGCAGCATGTCCTGGATGCCGCCCGAGCAGTGGCAGGCGATGCGCGACCAGGGTCGTATCGATCTGGGCCTGGAACCGCAGCTGGTGCCCGAGGCCCCCGCGCCGCTGCCGCGGGTGCACCGGACCCTGGTCGACCGTCAGGACCCCTCGAACGTGGTCCTCTCCTCGTTCCAGGTCGCGCCGGGCACCGTCGCGCGAGGGACCGCGCAGCTCGTCGTCGACATGGGCCACCCCGTGCTGTTCGACCACTACGTCGACCATGTCCCCGGCATGCTGACCCTTGAGTCGTTCCGGCAGCTGGGCATGGCCACCGCCGTCGCCACCGGGGTGCTGCCGTCGGCGTCGGCCCTGCTCACCGGGGTGAGCGCGCGCTTCACCGGGATCGGTGAGCTGGATCTGCCGGTCACCTGCGAGAGCGTCCTGGCCCAGGGCGACGGGAGCAGCGCCGTCCTGCACTGCACCATGCGGCAGGACGGGCGCTCCCTCGCCGAGGGCGAAGTGCGCCTGACCCGGCCCGGCGCGGAGATGGGAACGAATTGACCAGCACCCCCGTCACCCTCGACATCGACGGGCTGCTGTCCCGTACCCCCACCGTGCGCCGCAGGCTCGACCTGTCCAGGCCGGTCCCCCGGCCGCTGCTCGCCGAGTGCCTCCAGCTCGCCCTGCACGCGCCCAACGGAGGAAACCGGCAGAGCTGGCACTTCGTGGTGATCGACGATCCGGCGACGAAGGCGGGCATCGCGCGGTACTACAAGTCCGCCTCGGACGCCTATCTCGCCACCACGTCCTCCGCGGCGATGAGCGAGAAGGCCGTGGCCGGGGTGCGCTACCTCGCCGACCACCTGCACCAGGTACCCGCGCTGGTGCTGGCGGGAATCCGCGGGCGGCTGCCCCGCGACGCGCCGCTCGCCAAGCAGTCCAGCTTCTTCGGGTCCGTCTATCCGGCGCTGTGGAGCTTCATGCTCGCCGCCCGCAGCCGCGAGCTGGGCGCCGCGCTGACCACGGTGCACCTCGCCCACGAACGCGAGGTGGCGGAGCTGGTCGGCATCCCCGCCGACGAGTTCACGCAGGTCGCGCTGGTGGCCGTCGGGTACACGACGGGGGGCTCCGGCTTCCGCCCCACCCCGCGGCAGCCGCTCGACGAGGTCGTGTCCTGGAACGGGTGGCAGAGTTGAACGGCACCCTGAAGCCCTCCCAGGTCCCGGCACGGCTGGGCCGTTTCGTACTGCGGATGTTCCGCCCGCAGATCTACGTCACCTACGGCGTGCTGTGGACCGTGACCCTGGAGGGCACCTCCGGGGAGATCGCGGGTCCCGACACGCCGTGGACGCCCTCGTGGGCGACCGCGGTGCGCGCGGCGAGCGTGGTGCTGGCGCTGCTGTTCGTCCGGATGGTCGACGAGCAGAAGGATCTGGACTACGACCGGCAGCACAATCCGGACCGGCCGCTGGTGACGGGCGCCATCACGGTCGCGGAGCTGCGCGGCGCCATGGCGCTGATCGCCGTCCTCGTCGTCGTACTGAACCTGCTGGTCTCGGCGTGGTCGGTGCTGCTGATCCTGCTCGGTCTGGGATACACGCTGCTCCTGGTCGCGCTGGAACGCTGGTTCCCGCGCGTCGGCGAGGGCCTGGTGACCGGCCTCCTGATCAGCTATCCGGTGCAGTTGCTGCTGTCGGTCTACCTCTACGTCTCGCTGCTGACCAGCGGCAAGATCGAGGCCGATCTGCGGGCCGTACCCCTGCTGGCCATGTTCGCCTGCGCCTTCCTCCAGTTCGAGTTCGCGCGGAAGACCGAGTGGCGGCAGGATCCGCAGGCGCGGCTCTACTCGGAGGTGTTCGGCCCCCGCGGCAGCGCGGCGATCAGCCTGGCTCTCGCCGTGGGCGCCGTGGTGCTGGGGCTGGCCGTGCTGGGGCGGGCGGGTCTGCTGCCGGCGGCCGCTCTCCTCTTCCCCGCGCTCGGCGCGTGGCGCTTCCTCCTGCGCAAGAAGTCGTCCGGGCTGATGCTCCCGGCGATGGGCTTCGTGCTGTTCTTCAACCTGCTGTGCTTCTACGGATCCACAGCGCTCGCGATCGGACGGTGAGACAGGTGCAGCCGGTGATCATCGACAGGGTACGGATCTTCGACGGGGAGTCGATGACGGGTCCCGGCTCGGTGGAGTTCGCCGACGGCGTCATCACGCGCGTCGTCACGGACCCCGCGCCGCGACCGCCCGCGTCGGCCGAGGTGATCGATGGCACGGGCATGACGCTGCTGCCGGGGCTGATCGACGCGCACACCCATGTGTACGGCGTCGAGAGCAACCTCGAACTGGCCCTGGCCTTCGGTGTGACGACCGAACTGGACATGTTCATGGGCCCGCCGGAGGCCACCAGAGCGCTGTGCGAGCTGGCCGCCGAGCGTGCCGACCTCGCCGACCTGCGCAGTGCCGGGCTGCTGGCGAGCGCGCCGGGAGGGCATCCCGGTGTCGGCATGCCGGATCTGCCGACCGTCGCCGGGCCCGAGCAGGCGGACGCCTTCGTGGCCGCCAGGCAGGCGGAAGGCGCGCACTTCATCAAGATCATGCTGGACGACGGCGTAAACCACGGGATGTCGCTGCCTTCCCTCGCGCCGGCGACCGTGACGGCGCTCGCCGACGCCGCGCGCCGCCGGAGCCTGCTCAGCGTGGCCCACGTGTCCGCCATGTGGTCCGCGCGGCTCGCCCTCGACAGCGGCGTGGACATCCTGACGCACCTGCCGCTGGAAGCGCCCCTGGACGAAGCCTTCGTCCGCCGGGCCGCGGACGGCGGGCGCGTCGTCATCCCCACCCTGGCGATCCTGGAACTGTCGGCGCCGCAGTCCTCCCCCGCGACCGGCGTCGGACGCTCCTGGGCGGATGACCCGCGGATCGCCGACCACCTGCCGGACCACGCCCGCGCCGCCATCGCGGAAGGCCGCGAGGGCCTGTGTGTGGAGCACCCCGTGCCCGAACACCGCTTCGGTCACGCCTTGTCGAGTGTGGCCCGACTGCACCGGGCGGGCGTGCCCGTACTGGCGGGGACCGACGCCAACCACCGGCCGGGGCGCGCCTGCCCGGTCGTCCACGGCGCCAGTCTGCACGCCGAGCTGGCCCTGCTCGTCGAGGCCGGCCTGACTCCGGCGCAGGCACTCACGGCGGCGACCTCGGCACCGGCGGCGCACTTCGGCCTCGGCGACCGCGGGGTGATCGCTCCGGGGCGGCGCGCGGACCTCGTCCTCGTCGCGGGCGACCCCACCGAGGACATCACCGCCACCCGGTCGATCGAGGCGGTCTGGCGGGGCGGCGTCCGCTTCGACCGTGAGGCGCACCGCAAGCGCGTTGCTTCATGAACGGCGGGACGAGCGGCGATACGGGCAGCGGTACCGGCAGCAATACGAGCAGCGATACGAACGGCAATCACGCGAATCACATGAACCACGTGAACAACCTGAACCATACGAAGCGGAGAACCCCATGACCAACGCACCCGAACTCCAGGCCGGTGTCAGCAGCACCGCGCTGGTCGTGGGCATGGCCCGCGCGGCCGAGAGCCGGCGGCCGGACCGGCTGTTCGAGGACCATCTGGCCGACCGTTTCCTGGAGGCGGCGGGCGTCGAGCAGCAGGCGGTGTGGAACAAGGGGCAGGGCGAACTGTTCGCCGAAGCCATGGGTGACTACTTCGCGCTGCGCACCCGCTACTTCGACGACTACTTCCGCCAGGCCGCCGCGGCGGGCTGCCGCCAGGTGGTCCTGCTCGCGGCCGGTCTGGACACCCGCGCCCACCGGCTGGACTGGCCGGACGGAACCCGACTGTTCGAACTGGACCAGCCCGATGTGCTCGCCTTCAAGGAGAGCGCCCTGGGCGACGAGGCACCGCGCTGCCGCCGCGAAGTGATCGCTGCGGACCTGCGCGAGGAGTGGACCACGGTGCTGGCCGAGCGCGGCTTCCGCCCGGACCAGCCGACGGCCTGGCTGGTCGAAGGGGTGCTGGTCTATCTGACCGAGCACGACGCCGACGGTCTGCTGAGCCGTATCAGCGCGCTGTCGGCGCCGGGCAGCCACCTCGCCGTGGAGCACGTCACCCGGTCGATGGTCAACTCCGACCAGGCCCAGCAGGCCGCGGCGGCCTCGCCGGAAGGCGTCGTGAACCTGCTGTCCTCGCTGTGGAAGAACGAGATGACGCGCCCGGTCGGCGACTGGCTCGCCGGCCACGGCTGGAGCTCCACCCAGGAGTCCCTCACCGACCTGGCACAGCGTCACGGCCGCCCCGTTCCCCCGGCCTTCGACCCGGCACTGCCCGGCACCGGCCGCGTCAGCCTGCTCACGGCGGTCCGCTGATCCCTCCCCGGCGTACGGCCGACCGATGACCGCCGCCGCCAGGTGCCCGAACAGGCGAGAGCCATCTGGCACCGGCGCGGAACACGTCAATTCCACCAGCAGCCGACGCCCCTCATAGTCACCACCCGGCAGCCGCCCGGGGGCAATCCGCCCCGGGCGGCTTTCGCATGCCCTGCCCCAGCGGCACCCCGACAGCCGGTCCGCCTTCGCCGCGCCGTATGCGTCCGGGCCGACGTGAGTGTCACTCATCCATTGACCCGCCGCGCGGCGATGGTTATAACTTATAACCACAGCACTACCTTCTAGCTCGATCTCCCGATCTCAGTGTGGATCAGGCGGCACATCCATGCCTCCGTACGGTCCATCGATCAATCGATCCGCCGAACGAGGAACCATGACCACCACAGTCACGTCACGCCACCCCCGCGCACCCCGGCACGCTCCGCTGTCGGTGACCATCGCCTCCTGGGCGGTCCCTTTCATGGTCGTCGCCCAGTACGCCCTGATCGCGGGCGTCCCGGTCGCCATCGCACTGGTCGGCGCCCTGCGTCACGTACGCGATCGGGCGGTACGCCTGGCGGCCGTCCTGGTCGCCGTTTCGTACGCCGTCCCGCTCGCCGTATGGCTGATACGGCCCGACGGGGCGCAGAGCCTGTCCAAGGACATGCACCCCGGATTCGCCGGACTCATCGTCGCCGCATCCGCCCTGCTCCTCGCCACCCTCTACCGGGCCCGGCGTCTGACACCTGACACCTGACACCTGACAAGGAAGCCACCATGACCAGCACCCGCATACGCGCCTCCCTGCTCACCCTCCCGCTCACCGCCGCGGTCCTCGGCACCGCCGCAGTTCCCGCCGCGGCCACCACCCCTCATCACGCCAAGTCCCTCACCTGCCGCGGGGCAGGCGTCGATCCCGACGCACGCGTCCGCCACCGGGCCGAGACCGTGATCCACGCGCCGCTGCGTACCACCTGGAAGCTGCAGACCGATGTGGAGCGCTGGCCGTCCTGGCAGTCCCCCGTCACGGCCTCGGAACGCCTCGACCACGGCCCCCTCCGAAGGGGTTCGGCCTTCCGGTGGACGACCCCGGTACCCCCCAACCCCACACCCGCCACCAGCCTGGACATCACCTCGACCGTAGAGCAGCTCAAACGCAACTCCTGCATCCGCTGGACCGGCCCCGCACTCGGCGAAGGGCTGCGCATCGACGGCGTCCACGTATGGAACTTCACCAAGGTCAGCGGCGGCGTCCGCGTGAGCACCGAAGAAACCCACACCGGCGAGCAGGTCGAATCGGATGTCCCCACCGCGACCCGGATCCTCCGCGAGGGCCTCGAAGGGTGGCTGCGCGACCTGAAGGCCACCGCCGAAGCCTGCGCCCACAACCGGCCGTACTAGAAACCACGAACCACGACACGTCCTGGCGGAGCGGGCACAAGGAGCCGGAGCGAGGGGCAGGCGGCATGGCGCGGCGCGCCTTGTGCACGGTCGCGCCTGGCCGTCGTCTGCCGCACCGGGAAAAACCGGCGGGGCGCGCCGCCCTCGACTGGGCCGACAGCCTGAAATCCGAGCCCGTCGGAAGCGCCTCGAAGCCTCAACCGCCCAGGCCGCGAAATCGGGACGAATAGGATCAGCGCGCCGGCCGGAGCGGCGAACACCGCGCCGACGACACGCAAGGAGCACGCATGACGACGGCGTCCCCGCCGGGCCCGACCCCCGCCCAGGTCACCATGACCCTCGCCGCACTCGCCGCCACGGCGGCGACGCCCCACCCGTCGGGCGAGACCCTGGCGGACCAGGCCCAGCGCGCCCTGTCCGGCATCACCGCGCAGCTGAGCAGCTATGCGACCGAGACGGGAAGCACCTGGCAGCCGGTGTGGCTGGCACTGAGCCCGGACAACGCGAACCTGGTGTACATCGCCCGTAACCTCGACAGCTCGAACCAGTTCGCCGTGGCCGTACGCGGCACGGTCGGCAGCCCGACCGACATCATGGAGGATCTCGACGTCGGCACGGTGGTGCCGTTCACCGCCGGAGGGTCACCGTCCCCCGTGGCCGTCTCGGCCGGCGCCATGGCCGCGTTCACGCAGGTCGTCAACACGCCCGGCATCGCATGGTCGCCCACCGGGCAGATCCCGGGCGACGAGCCCGGCCGGTCGCACATCACCGTGGCGCCGGGCACGACGCTCCCCCAGGCGCTGGCCGAACGCACCGCAGTTCGCGCTCATCACCTTCGCCACCCCCACCGCCGGACTGCAGGGCTTCGCCGACTATCTCGACTCGTTGCCGCTCAGCATGAACCAGCGCTACGTCAACGCCTACGACGTCGTACCGCTCGCCTGGTGCGATCTGCCCGAAGCCGAAGACTGGTACCCGCCGTCCGAGGGCCCGGTGGCGAACCTGGACGTGAAGGCCCTGCTGTCGGAGATCGACCTGCTCAAGAAGCACAACGTGTACGTGCAGCCCAGCGCCCAGGGCACCTGCTCGATGAACACGGACTACTCGCTGTACGACCACGAGCTGGTCAACGAGACCCTCGACGACTTCCTGGGCCAGGTCGCGGTGCAGCATTCCAACTCCGTGTATCTGACGCTGCTGGGCGCCCCCGCCGCCCTGTCCGGGCCGGTGGTGACCGCGGCGCCGTCACACCGCCGCAGGGCGGGCCCGGTGACCAGGTCTTCATCACCGGCTCGGGCTTCGCTGACGGGGCCACGGTGCAGTTCAAGGAGGACCTCGCGGGCGGGGTCGGCGTCCGGTCCCCGACCCTGATCAAGGCGCTGGTGCCGCGCCGGACGCTCTTCGAATCGAGCACGGTGGACGTCACGGTGACGGTCGGCGTGGCCACCACGCCGACCGGCTCGGCCGACGAGTTCACGTACACCCGTTGAAGCCGTGTCCGCCCTCGCACAGCGGGGACGGCGCGTGCGGACCGCCCGCCCGTACCGGTCCGGCATTGACGGCCGGGACGAAAGGCATCAAACTGGATCAGTCACTCCATAATATAGGAGGTCTGTCCGTGTCTCCCGCCGGCCGTCCCCGCGCCTTCGCCATGGAGGCCGTCCTCGAATCCGCGATGCTGCTGTTCTGGGAACAGGGCTACGAAGCCACTTCGCTGGCTCAGCTCCGCCAAGCCACAGGGCTGTCCTCCGCGAGCCTCTACGGCGCCTTCGGCTCGAAGGAGGGCCTCTTCGAGAAGGCCGTCGAGCACTACATGTCCGGTCCGGGCAGCGTCACCGACGCCGTGGCCGACGCGTCGGTGAGCCCCCGTGAGGCTGTCGCGGGGCTCCTGCACGGGTCGATCACCATGCAGACCGACCCCTCCCACCCCCGCGGCTGCCTGATCGCGCTCGCGGGAACGGTCCGGGCCCCCGGAGCGGCGGAGGCCAGGGCGCGCAAGGTCGTGGCGGCGCGCCGCGCGACGGACCGGGCGCGCATCAGAGCGTGCGTCGTACGGGGCATCGCCGCGGGGGAACTCGCCGAGGACGCCGACATCGAAGGGGTCACGTCGATGATCCATGGCTTCCTGCTCGGCGTTTCGACGCAGGTGTGCGACGGCACACCTGCCCGGGACCTGCACGCGGCGGCCGATGCCGTACTCGCGAACTGGGCGGCGCCGGTGCGCTGACGCGCACCGGCGGGCGGCGGACACCTCACCCAATTGCGGACACCTCACCCGGTTGCGGACGCACCGTCCGCCGCGTCCGCCCACGGGCGCCAGTTGCCGCCGTCCACGGTGCCCAGTTGCTGATCGGCGAAGTGCACACCGAAGCCGAACACCTGGTCCCGGGAGAGGTGCTCCACGAGCTGACGCCGTGAGCGTTCCGCCCCGTGCCGGTCGTGGTCGAGGACCACTTCCCAGTCCGGGTGCTGGACCTGGGCCGGTGAGTGCATGGCGTCACCGAAGGCCACGACCTGCCGCCCGTCGCCGGAATCGAGGACCCAGGCGGTGTGACCGGGCGTGTGTCCGGGCAGCGACCAGGCGCGGACACCTTCGGCGATCTCCGTTCCGTCGGCGACGAACGTGATGCGCTCGCCGCCGCCTGCGAGTCGAGGGGCGGACCCGGCGGTCATGGCGTCCGCCTCGCCCGCGCCGAGCATCCATCGTGCCCGCGGGAACAGGCTCCGGCCGTCTTCGGCCGCGTCGGGCCGGGCCCATCCGGTGTGGTCGTCGTGCAGATGGGTGAAGGCGACCATGTCGATGTCGGCCGGGTCCACACCGAGGCTCGCGAGGGAGGCGGGCAGGTCCTTGACGTGGTCGAACGCGTGCTGGAAGTGCTCCAGGTCGTCACCCGAGATACGGCCGTGGCCGGCGTCTATGAGCAGACGCGTGCCGCGCCGCTCGACGAGCAGGGCACCGCATCCCATGGCCAGGTGGCCGCCTCCGGTCAGGTGCGTGCGGTGGCCGCTCCAGTCCCCGTCGGCGGACGCGGGGTAGACGCGGGTCGGGATCATCGCGACACCCGCGTCAGGGACGTAGCTCAGGGTGAGTTCACCGAGGGTGCGTGTCCAGAGGCCGGGCATCCGCGATCCCGAGTCGTCGGGGCTGCTCGTGGAGTCGGCGTTCGGGGCGGTGTTGTGCGTGTGCGGTGCCATGAGGACGTGCCTTTCGTCCGCGTTCGTGGAAGTGTCGGAAGCGTCATTCGCGCGTCTGTTGTTCATGCGCGCGTCATGCGTCATGCGTCATGCGTCATTCGGCCCGAGGGCCGGGGTTGGGGTCGGAGCCGGGACCGAGGTCGGGGTCGGAGCCGCGGCCGAGGTCGACGTCGGAGCCGAGGCGCTGCCCGCGGCGCCGCCGGCCAGGAGTTCGCGTATCCAGATGCCGACGCCGACCAGGGCGATCACGGCACCAAAACCGCACACGCCCAGCCACCCCACCAGCGGGTACAGTGCTGCCGCCAAGGCCGAGGAGACCGCACTGCCGGCGAACGCGGAGACCATGAGGGCCGTCGTCACGCGGCTCCGGGCATGCGGAACCCGGTGGTAGAGCGCACTCTGATGGCTGATCAGCAGGGCCTGCTGGGCGAGGTTGAGCGCCACGATGCCGATGATCAGCGCGGCCAGGCCGACCGGCCCGCCCACGCCTCCGAGGGCGAGTACGGCCCAGCTGACCGTCAGCAGGACCAGCCCGCCGGTGACCACCTGCCTACCACGACCGCGGTCCGCGAGCCGCCCCGCCGCCATCGCGGCGGCGGCACCGGCGACCCCGACCAGGCCGAACAGGCCGATGACGGCGGGGCCGTACCCGTACGGCGGGTCGGCCAGCAGGAACGACGACGCGGTCCACAGGGTCGTGAAGCAGCCCATGCCCACCGCGGCCAGGCCCATACGCCTGCGCAGCAGCGCTTCGGTACGCACCAACGTCAGCACCGAACGCAGCAGTTGCGGGTACGGCGCGGTCTCCGACGGCGGAACAGGACTCAGGACCAGACGCAGCACGACCGCCAGCACGACCATCAGAACGGCCGCGACGACGAACACCAGTTGCCAGGCGCCGATCTGGGCGAGCAGTCCGGCGACGGTGCGCGCGACCATGATCCCGATGAGCAGCCCGCTCATGACCGTGCCCACCACCGTGCCGCGCTCGTGGTCCTGGGCCAGCGACGCGGCCAGGGGCACCACGATCTGCGCCACGGCGGACGTCATGCCGACCACCGCGACCGCGGCGAGCAGCGGGCCCAGCGAGGGCGCCGCCGCCGCGCCGAGGAGGGCGACGGCACTCAGCCCCAGCAGCACACTGACCAGGCGGCGTCGTTCGAGTACGTCCCCCAGGGGGACCAGCAGAGCCAGCGAGAGCGCATAGCCGACCTGCGAGGCGGTGACGATCAGCCCGCCGGCCCCCTCGGTCACCCCGAGCGCGCGTGAGATCACCGGCAGCAGGGGCTGGGCGTAGTAGATGTTCGCCACCGCCGCGCCGCACACCACCGCCAGCAGCAACACCGTCGCCCGACTCAGCGGCGCACGGCCGGTGTCCGGCTTCTCCGCAGCCTCCGTCGACGACGTGGAAGGGCGCTCCGCTCCGCGCGGTACGAATTCTGGATCGTTCATGCCGTAATCCTCGACGCAGCCGGTCGCGAGCGTCAACCTGTTTTGGATCGAACGATCCACAAGTGAGGAAGCACACGCCCCGGGGCGCCGTTCCGAGGCGCGAGAGCCATCTGCCGTGACGGCCGTCCCCCGGTAGCTGCCGCCGCCGCTGCCCCTTCCGCCTCCTCTTCCGCCTGACTACGGCACCGCGCGCACAGCCGCCCCCGCAGAGGCGATGTCGAGGCCGACGACAACCACACCACCGTCCCAACGACCACGCTCCGAGACCGCGATACCGATCAGCGCCAGCTCCGCGACCCGGTCACGGAGGCTGCACCGCCTGGAAGAGAACCTGGGCGCACTCGACGTCGAGCTGACAACCGGCGACCTGCACCGGATCGAAGAGACCGCGGCCGACATCCGGATCCAGGGCGAACGTCTCCCTGAGCAGTTGCAGTCACGGTTCGGCCGCTGAAAGCCTGCTCCGACTCCTCAAACCGCAGGTCACCACACCGACGATGGCGGCCAGGAAATCCCAACGCTGCCGTTCGTGGAACCGTCTCCGAGACGGTTCCACGAACGGCAGCATCCTCTTCCTGATTGTGGAGGACTCCCGGGAGGCCCCTGGAAGGGCGCCAAGGAAGACCGTCCCCAGAGGCAGCCAGTGCGGCACTCCACTCCCCGAGGGCAGCTGCCGATCACGCCGGTACTGCTCAGCGGCCTGCCGCACGAAGACGTAGCGGTGGCGGAGGAAGCGCGAGCAGTGGTGGCGGAGCAATGTCGAGTTCGCCGCCGCACTGCGGGAGGCCCGCCCGTACCGTCGGCCGAAGGTCCGGTGCCCGGTCTGCAACGGCTGGTGGGTCGTCGGTGAGGTCTGAGCGGCGAGGGCCTCGACGTCCGCTGGCAGTCGTTCCTGCGCAGGTTCGACATCGAGCACACCTTCCGGCTGATAAAGCAGCCCCACGGCTGGACCCGCCCGAAACTCCGCATCCCCAAGGCCGGAGACCGCTGGACGTGGCTGATCATCGCCGCCCCTGGGAGAAGCCGACCGAGCCCGCCCGGCTCACCCCCGCCCGCGTCCGCCGAAGGTTCGGAGCCTCCTCCCGCACCTGTACTGTCCGGTCCGGTCCGGTCCGGTCCGGTCCGCGCACCGAAACCCTCAACACCCGGACCAGGAAGACCACTGGTCTTGAAGAACCACCGCCCCACAACCCGCTACGACGTCGGGAAAACGACCAGACGACCGGACAGCATCACCAAGCGCGACAGCCTCAGAGGTGATCGGTGGCCTTCTGTGCCTGGTGAGCAAGTTCGTTCGCCAGGGGTCAAGGTTGGGCGGGTTCAGGTCTGGTCGGGGTGTCTCTGATGCGCATCCAGGAGTCTTTCGGTCATCTCTGGTGACCATGACGCATACGTCGGGCTCTGCTGTCTGTACGGGCCGGGCCGGAGCTTCCCCGGCCGTTGAGGTATCGCCCCTTCGGCCCGTCCGGGGGTGAGTGCCGTGGCCCAGACGATCGGAAGCGTGCTACGCGACCGCTTCAACGTCCTGGTGGACCAGTCCTTGCAGCCCGTCAAGGTGATGACGGGCTGCCAGTTCGCCGCGAAGGACGCAGCCCTGGAGATCGCGCCGCTGCGCGCTCACGGCGGGAACATGGCGCTGGACGAAGGCGAGGGGCTGGGGGTGGAGGACTCGTTACGCCTGTTCGCCGAGGAGATAGGCCTGTCGTTCCATACGGTGCGGACGTATCGGCGAGTTGCCGCCCGGTGACCGAAGGACCAGCGCCAGGGCGGAGTCTCCTTGAAGTGCATCGGATCCAGGCATCGGCGCCGGACACGTACGAGCTGATCCAGCATCCGCCGGTCAATGAGCGGACAGGGGTGTCCCGGTGGAGCGGGGACACCGCGAAGCGGGTGGCGGGCTGGCCAACCGCGATCCCCTCTCGGTGGCGGAGAAAGTCGAGGCGATCCGGGACCTCGCGCAGGACGAGCAGGTGGCGGCCTTGGTGGCATGTGGCCCGCTGCACCGGCCGGAGGTCGCTTTCCGAGCGATGCACGACCCCAAACCCGTGCGCTGGTCAACCAGGCTCAGCTCTGCCAGGCCGAACTCGTCGAAGAAGGCGACGGTGAGGACTGGTGGGACGAAAACGACGACGCGGAAGAGAAGGACGGTGTTGTAGATCCTGTCGCGATCGTGCCGGGATTTCCACCGGGCGATCGGGCGATGGAGTTAACGGACTTGATCGGGATCTGCCAGGGCTTCGTGACCGGGACGATCCGGCTGGTGCCGAAACTGCCCGGCCGGGAGTTCTCCGAGTCCCAACTCACTTTGGTTCACGGAATTTGGAATGTGCAATGTCACAGGTCACCGGATCTGACCCAGGCACGAGCCACACCAGAACTCCCGAGAAGCACGGTGATCAGCGTGCTGGTTCACTCCGCTGCTAGAGCTCTCTGAAGGACTCCGGAGCTGCCTCGGAGCAGGAGTGAACGCCAGAAGCCGATCTGATCACTCTGTTACGGGCAGGCATTCGGCGAGCAGATCGACGATGTCGCGCCAGGCTCGCCGTGCGTGTCGTGGGTGGTAGCCGACGCCCGGGGGTGTGGTGTGGTTGACCGGTGGGTGGTGGAAGGCGTGCAGGGCCCCGCCGTAGACCACGCAACGCCAGTCGACGCCCGCGTCCCGCATCTCGGCGGTGAACGCTTCCCGTTGCGCGGGCCCCATGATCGGGTCTTCCGATCCGACCCCGGCCCACACGGGGCAGCGAATGCGTGCCGCCTCGCCCGGCCGGCCCGTGGTCAGTGCGTTGACCGTACCGATCGCGCGCAAGTCGACTCCGTTGCGACCGAGTTCCAGGGCAATCGCGCCCCCGGTGCCGTAGCCGATTGCGGCGACCCGGTCGAGGTCGGCCCGCGGTTCGGCGCGCAGCACCTCAAGTGCCGCATGGCCGATGCCCCGCATCCGGTCGGGGTCTGCGAGCAGCGGCATGCAGCGGGCCAGCATCTCCTCGGGGTCGTCCAAATAGCGCCCGCCGTGGAGGTCAAAGGCCAGCGCCACATACCCCAGCTCAGCCAGAGCATCGGCCCGGCGGCGCTCGACGTCGCTGAGCCCCATCCCCTCAGGCCCGATCAGGACTGCGGGCCGACGCTCATCACCGGCAGGGAGCGCGAGGTGCCCGATCATCGCGAGACCATCGGCCGGGTATTCGACCGTACGTGTTGTGATCGTCATGAGGTTGGACCGTAGTGACCATCCAGCCAGGTCGGGCCGGTGTTCACCGTCGGCAGAAGGCGGTCCGTCGGTCGCGACTGCACGAGAATTGCATCGGCTCCCCCAATGACACCTCGATCTCACAGAGCGTTATAGACCGACGGTTCTGGCATAGCTACTCACCTCCTCCGACTCCACGCTCCCAGGCTGCCACCGCGGCCTCGGCCGTGGCCCTCGGCAACCGCACGGTGACCCGGCCCGCCTGGGACCGGACACACCGTCCAATCGCCGCCAGCGCTTTCGCGTCTTTCCGGTATCTCGCGTACTGCTCCTGGCTGTCCACGCGGCGAGGCCATACAGAGCTGACGACCCATCACCAACGGATAACCGCGCGAATACGGAACTCACAACTTCGCCGGGGCACCGCTCCGTTCGGGCCCAGGACAGCGCGCTTACCCGCGAGGTAATCGCCCCCGGCGCGCCGTCCTGCCACGATCGGCGCAGTACGGAACCGGCCGACCGGAAGGACACCATGACCGCCTACGCCATAGCCCACCTGCAAGAGGCCACTCCGCATCCGGACATCGTGGAGTACGTCGAGCGCATCACCGCCACCTTCGAACCGTACGGCGGCCGCTTTCTCGTGCACGCCACGCAGCACGAGGTGAAGGAAGGCAACTGGCCCGGGAGCGTCGTGATGATCTCTTTCCCCGGGACCGCCGAGGCACAGGCCTGGTGGGACTCGCCCGCCTACCAGGAGATCGCGCCGCTGCGCTCGCGGCATGTCGAAGGCGACATCATCCTCGTCGAAGGCGTTCCCGCGGACTACGACGCGACCGTCTTCGCCCAAGCGATGCGGGAGGCCCTGCCCCCCCGCGGAATAGCCCCCGGGGTCCAGACGCCATTCCCGCCGCGGGCCCGCCCCCGTACCGAATCGTCTCCGCGCCGTCGCTTTCACCGGTGGCAGACACGTCACGGGACGGGGAGCGAGAACCCTTCTCCGGAATGGCGCCATGCTCCCCCCTCCTCCCCTCCCCCCCCCGCACGGATGATCCGTACGGGATTTGCAAACGGTTCAACCAACCCGATCGGCAGCCGCATCATCCTCCCCGGTCTTGACTGGCGTTTGGTGGGAAGGGAATGCACGAGGCGTCCGAAGAAGCAGCGCGCATGCCGGTTCGCAGATCGTCACAGCGAAGGGCGTGAGGGACCTGCGAACGGGCGTGGGCGAAGACACGCCGCCAACCGTTCGGCAGTGGCTGGCGAATTTCCGCGCGGCCCAGGTGCCGAGAGTCTGCCTCCGGATGTCTTGTCGGTCCTGAATGATCTTGCGAACGAGCTGGACACGGCCGGCCTTGACGCCAACGAGTAGGCGTCCACCGTCCCGCGACTGACAGGCCGTTACTCGCTCTTCCCTGCTCCGTCCCCCGGGCCCCTGCGCGTCGCCCGCCGTGCTCTTCTCCAGGACGGCGAAGTCGACCGTGACCTGGTCGTCCTCTACTCCGGTCACGGAGATCGTCATCGGCTTGTGCTTACCCGTGATGCCGCCGGCGGTGCACTGCACTCTCTCCGAATTCTTCGCGTGCAAGCCCGCTCGGCAGAGCTCGCACCGGACGGCTGGCACCGCCGGCCGCCCGCGAGACCAGGAGCCCAGCGCAGC
Organism: Streptomyces sp. CB02923; assembly: GCF_001905005.1. GTDB lineage: Bacteria > Actinomycetota > Actinomycetes > Streptomycetales > Streptomycetaceae > Streptomyces. The sequence continues at coordinate 80,212 of NZ_LWKZ01000008.1, forward strand.
GCCCCTCAGCTCCGCCGTACCGCCACCCCCTACACCGCTCCGCACCTCCATAGCTCCACACCTCCATCCCTCCGTCCCGGCGGCCAGTCGCCCTGCGCACCCCAGGCCAAATCCATCACCGGTACGCAGAAGGCGAATCACGTCACCTTTGACCGGCCGCGGGTCCGGCTCATGGCGAGGTGGGGAAGGAGCGTGCAATCTCCGGAAGTGACCGCTGGAACGCTGCGTAATGGCTGACGTCGCCCTCGTCGACGACCCGGGCGCTGCCGCCGTGTGCCGACACCCGCTGCGCGCAGTGGCGGCTGTTGGCTATGGGCACGTCGTGATCGCCGCTGGCACTGTAGAGCGTTACGGGCACGTTCGGCTTCCAGTCGCAGGTGAAGTCATTGCTGCGCAATACCGCCAGGAGCCTGCCGCTCGGGTTCTGCAACTTCGTGTGCCACTGGTCGGAGAGCAGTTCCGGAAGAGTTTCCGGCAGCTTTCCCGCGATCTGCTCCGCGGGATGGTTGCTGTCGAAGAGCTCTTCCACATGCTCGGCGCACGGGGCGCGGAAGACCTGGCGCGGGTCGGAGTAGAGATGGTGCAGGCGGTTCTGTGCGGTGAGGAAGTAGGCGGTGTAGAAGACGGCCGATCCCGGGCCGACCCGTCCGTCAAAAAGGCCGGGCAGCTGGCTGCTATCAAGGTCGTACGCGCCACCGACCGCCGCCACACCGCGCAGGTGGAAGCGTGTGTCGGCATCGGAGTTCAGAGTACGGCCGAGCGCCATGGCTACCTGCCCGCCCTGTGAGAAGCCCGTGGCATAGACCCGCCCGTCGAGCGTCCGACCGAGCTTCGGTGCTGCGGTGTGAGCGGCGCGGAGCATATCGAGGGAGGCGTCGGCCGCGGAACGGTTGTCGAGGTAGGGGTGAGGGCCCGGGCCCGTACCGAGGCCGAGGTAGTCGGGAGAGACGGCCGCGCGTCCGGCCGAGGCGTAGAGGAGGGAGACAGTCCGGTCCGGGCCGTCCGCGACGGATGCCGCATAGCCGCGGTAGGCCAACGTGCCGTGTCCGTGGACGACGGTGGGGAGCCGGTGCCCTCCGCCGCGTGGCAGCGTGAGGAGACCTGACGCGGTGGTCGGGCTCCCGTCCGGGGCGACGGTGCGGTAGGTGAGACGATACGCGGCGACGCCGTGCCGGGCGGTGTCGGTTGGATAACCCGCCTTCTGCGCTTCCTTGACGACGCTTTGGTAATCCCGCTCGCCGAGCGGTGTCACAGACATCAGCTCACCACGGGAGCGCCCCCGCTCGGCTCCCTCCCCTGCGGCGGGCAGGGGTGGGAACGTGACGAGCACGGCGAACGCGGCCGACGCAACCACGGCTGCTCTGCGCCGGCCGGTGCCTCTGCGGCAAGGGGCGCTGCCAACACGGCTTCCGGCTTGCTCACTGCGCGTTTTGACGGGAAGTGATCTCATACCTGAAATCTAGAGATCGGCACCCAGCAGCAGAATGCGGAAAACCGCACACTCCACCTGCGGAAAACCACACCTCTGGTCCCCTTCCGCGCGGCTTGGGCAAGCGGGAATGGCCGTGCACGCCCAGGAGCGGGGCCCGGCAGAGTGGTCGGCTACAACAGCAGCGCGGTCGGCTCTACATGACCGCCACAATTGCGCGGGGCCCTAGGCGCTGTTTCTCGG
>NZ_LWKZ01000009.1 GCF_001905005.1 Streptomyces sp. CB02923
GCGTTTCACGGCAGTTCCCGGGAGCGCCGGCGGGCCGCCGTGCCCTCTATGTGGGTGGTTGTCGGGTGGTATCCGGACAGGGCCCCGCGGTGTGCCCGCCGGTAGCGGCCAGGTAAGGTCAGGGGGCATCGTTGGTACGTTCCCCACAGGAGGCCCCCGGGTGGAGGTCCAGGAGACGCGGGTCCAGACGGATCGCGTCCTCACCATCCCGAACATTCTGAGCATGGCTCGTCTCGTCGGCGTGCCGGTGTTCCTGTGGTTGATCCTGTGGAAGGAGTTCGGCGGCCCGGACACCAAGTACTGGGCGCTGCTCGTCCTGGCGCTGAGCGGCGTCAGCGACTACCTCGACGGCAAGCTGGCCCGCCGCTGGAACCAGATCAGCAGCCTGGGCCGGATCCTCGACCCCGCCGCCGACCGGCTGTACATCCTCTCCACCCTCGTGGGCCTGACCTGGCGCGGAATCCTTCCGCTGTGGGTCACCGCGGCCCTCCTGGCGCGCGAGGTGATGCTGCTGATCGCGGTCGCGGCGCTCGCCCGCCACAAGTACGGGCCTCCCCAGGTGAACTTCCTGGGGAAGGCGGCTACATTCAACTTGATGTACGCGTTCCCGTTGCTGCTGCTCAGCGACGGAGAAGGCTGGCTCCACACGCTCGCTGAAATTTTCGGATGGGCGTTCGCCGGATGGGGTACAGCACTGTACTGGTGGGCAGGGATCCTCTATGTGGTCCAGGTCCGCCGGCTCATCAAGGCGGACACCAAGGCCGACTGAACTCGCCGTACGTATTCGGACCCGGCGCGACCGGGTGCCGAAGACGGAGAACGGTAACTCTCCCGGACGGGTGATGTCGGCAGGACCGTCGTCTGTTTCGAGGAGGACGCTTCCGACATGAAGGCCGTTGTGATGGCCGGTGGCGAAGGCACGCGGCTTCGCCCCATGACGTCGAGTATGCCCAAGCCGCTGCTGCCCGTGGCCAACAGGCCGATCATGGAGCATGTGCTGCGGCTGCTGAAGCGGCATGGGCTCAGCGAGACCGTAGTGACCGTGCAATTCCTGGCGTCGCTCGTCCGGAACTACTTCGGTGACGGAGAAGAGCTCGACATGGAGCTCACCTACGCCAACGAGGAAAAGCCGCTGGGGACGGCCGGCAGCGTGAAGAACGCCGAGGAAGCGCTGCGCGACGACGCTTTCCTTGTGATCTCCGGAGATGCGCTCACCGACTTCGATCTCACCGACCTGATCCGTTTCCACAAGGAGAAGGGCGCGCTCGTCACCGTCTGCCTCACGAGGGTCCCCAATCCTCTGGAATTCGGTATCACGATCGTCGACGAGGAAGGCAAGGTCGAGCGTTTCCTGGAGAAGCCCACCTGGGGCCAGGTCTTCTCCGACACGGTGAACACGGGCATCTACGTCATGGAGCCCGAGGTCTTCGACTATGTGGAACCCGACGTCCCGGTGGACTGGTCGGGGGATGTCTTCCCGCAGCTGATGAAGGAGGGCAAGCCGGTCTACGGCTACATCGCCGAGGGCTACTGGGAAGACGTGGGCACCCACGAGAGCTATGTGAAGGCCCAGGCCGACGTCCTCGAAGGCAAGGTCGAGGTGGACATCGACGGCTTCGAGATCTCGCCGGGCGTCTGGGTCGCCGAGGGCGCCGAGGTGAGCTCGGACGCGGTGCTGCGCGGCCCGCTGTACATCGGCGACTACGCCAAGGTCGAGGCCGGCGCCGAGATCCGCGAGCACACCGTCGTCGGCTCCAACGTCGTCGTCAAGAGCGGTGCCTTCCTGCACAAGGCCGTGGTGCACGACAACGTGTACATAGGGCAGCAGAGCAACCTGCGCGGCTGTGTGATCGGGAAGAACACCGACGTCATGCGGGCGGCCCGGATCGAGGACGGCGCGGTCATCGGCGACGAGTGCCTCGTCGGTGAGGAATCGATTGTTCAGGGCAACGTACGGGTCTATCCGTTCAAGACCATCGAGGCCGGCGCCTTCGTCAACACCTCGGTCATCTGGGAGTCCCGCGGCCAGGCCCATCTCTTCGGCGCGCGGGGCGTCTCCGGCATCCTGAACGTCGAGATCACCCCCGAGGTGGCCGTACGGCTCGCCGGCGCGTACGCCACGACCCTGAAGAAGGGCTCCACGGTCACCATCGCCCGGGACCACTCCCGGGGCGCGCGGGCCCTGAAGCGCGCGATGATCTCCGCGCTCCAGGCCAGCGCCATCGACGTACGGGACGTGGAGAACGTGCCGCTGCCGGTCGCCCGGCAGCAGACGGCCCGGGGCAGCGCCGGCGGCATCATGGTCCGTACGACACCGGGCGTACCGGACTCCGTCGACATCATGTTCCTCGACGAGCGGGGGGCCGACCTCTCCCTCGGGGGCCAGCGCAAGCTGGACCGGGTCTACGCGCGCCAGGAGTACCGCAGGGCCTTCCCCGGCGAGATCGGCGACCTGCACTTCCCCTCCAGCGTCTACGACTCCTACACCGGGTCGCTGCTCAGGTCGCTGGACACCGAGGGCATCGGCGAAGCGGGCCTGAAGGTGGTCGTCGACGCCTCCAACGGCAGCGCCGGCCTGGTGCTGCCCAGCCTCCTGGGGCGCCTCGGCGTCGACTCGCTGACGATCAACCCGGGCCTGGACGAGTCGCGGCCGACGGAGACCGCCGACGCCAGGCGTTCCGGGCTGGTGCGGCTCGGGGAGATCGTGGCCTCCGCGCGGGCGGCCTTCGGGGTGCGGTTCGACCCCGTCGGTGAACGGCTGTCGCTGGTGGACGAGCGGGGCCGGATCATCGAGGACGACCGGGCGCTGCTGGTCATGCTGGACCTGGTGGCCGCCGAACGGCGCAGCGGCCGGGTGGCGCTGCCGGTCACCACGACCCGTATCGCCGAGCAGGTGGCCGCGTACCACGGCACACAGGTGGAGTGGACGACGACCTCGCCCGACGACCTGACCCGGGTGGGGCGCGCGGACGACACCATCTTCGGCGGTGACGGCCGTGGCGGCTTCATCATTCCGGAGTTCAGCTCCGTCTTCGACGGCGCGGCGGCGTTCGTACGGCTGATCGGGCTGGTGGCCCGTACGCAGCTCACCCTCAGCCAGATCGACGCACGGATTCCGCGGGCGCATGTGCTCAAGCGGGACCTGGCGACGCCGTGGGCGGTCAAGGGCCTGGTCATGCGCCATGTGGTGGAAGCCGCCGGGGACCGGTCGGTGGACACGACCGACGGCGTACGGGTGGTGGAGACCGACGGGCGCTGGGTGCTGGTGCTGCCGGACCCGGCGGAGGCCGTCACCCATCTGTGGGCGGAGGGCCCTGACGACGCCTCGGCCCAGCAGCTGCTGGACGAGTGGTCGGCGGTGGTGGACAGCGCGGGCCGCTGATCCCCCGCGGGCGTGAGCGCGTCCGCACGACCCCGTGACCCCACCGGTGTGCCGCGATTCGGCACGCCGGTGGGGCCATTGGGAGACTTCGGCGCCGACGTGCGACGATGTGCGGCATGCCGCAGCAGCGCCCCGATCGGAGCACCCCCCACCAGGCCTCGCGCCCCGATGCCTCGATGTCGCTGCTGACCAACGTCATGGACCACGCCCTGGACGACGGGTACGCGGAAGCGACGGCGCGCAAGGCGGAGGCGGGGGTGCGGGGCCTGCCCCGTACCTTGCGGGCGAAGTTGGGGCTGGCGGCGGGCCTGGTGCTCGCCGCGGTGGTGGTGACGGTCGGCGCCGCCCAGGCGCGGATATCGGCACCCACCCTGGCGAAGGAACGCGAGGAGCTGATCAACCGCATCGAGCACGGCACGGCCGACGCCGACGCGGTACAGAAGCGTGTCGACGCGCTCCGCGACGACGTGGGGTCGATGCAGCGCGAGGCGTTGAAGAAGCACGGCGGCGACCGGGCCGAGCTGCTGGCGCTGCTGGCCGGCTCGACGCAGGTGACCGGGCCCGGGGCGAAACTCGTCGTCGACGACGCGAAGTCGGCCCAGTCGAGTGGCGGCGGTCCGCGCGAGAGCAGTGGATTCTCGGACACCGGGCGGCTGCGCGACCGGGATCTGCAGCGGGTCGTCAACGGCCTCTGGGCGTCCGGCGCCGAAGCGGTCGCCGTCAACGGGCAGCGGCTCACCTCCCTCTCGGCGATCAGAGCCGCGGGAGACGCCATACTGGTCGACAACAAACCGCTGGTGCCGCCGTACACGGTGCTGGCGGTGGGGGACGGGCACAAGCTCGCGACCGCGTTCCAGGACAGTGCGGACGGTCAGTACTTGGACGTCCTGCGCAAGAACTACGGGATCCGTACGAAGATTTCCGCCGAGAACGAGGTCACGCTGCCGCCCGCGCCCAGTTTGATCGTACGTACAGCACAGCCGAAGGCCGGTGCCGCGGGCGGCGCCGACACAGGGAAGGGCACATCGTGATCGCCGTACTGGGCCTCATCGTGGGAGTCGTGGTCGGGCTTGTGGTCCGACCCGTGGTGCCGACGGTGGTCGAGCCCTACCTGCCGATCGCTGTCGTCGCGGCGCTGGACGCCGTCTTCGGCGGTCTGCGCGCGATGCTGGACGGCATCTTCGACGACAAGGTCTTCGTCGTCTCGTTCCTGTCCAACGTGGTGGTCGCCGCGCTCATCGTCTTCCTCGGCGACAAGCTCGGCGTCGGCGCCCAGCTGTCCACCGGTGTGGTCGTCGTACTGGGCATCCGCATCTTCTCCAACGCCGCGGCCATCCGCCGGCACGTCTTCAGGGCCTGATGCCGATGGCTACGGACGAGAACCCCGAGCGGGACGGGTCGGACCCCCGAGAGGACCGGTCGTCGCAGGAGCCGCGGAAGGCGCGGCCCGACGAGCCCGGCGGAGCGGAGCGGCCGGCTGACCGTCGGCCGATGCCCCCGGAGAGCCGGTCGCAGGCGGCCCGGCAGGACGACGGGGCATCCGCCACGGACGGGGCAGCCGCCACGGATGAGGGACACGCCGCGGACGAGACGTCGGCGGCGGGTGGCGGGCAGGCCGGGAAACCCGGTCCGGCGGAGCCGCGGATGACCGGCCGGCAGCGGCTGGCCGCCGGTCTGTGGCCGCCGCGGCTGACCCGCGCTCAACTGATCGTTGCTCTGCTGCTGTTCATTCTCGGTCTCGGCCTGGCAATTCAGGTACGTTCCACGAGTGACAGCAGTGCACTACGGGGTGCGCGGCAGGAGGATCTGGTGCGCATCCTGGATGAATTGGACAACCGTTCGCAACGCCTGACGGATGAACAGCGCAGGCTGGAGGGCCAGAAGACCGAGCTGGAGAACAGCTCGGACCAGGCCGAGGAGGCCCGGAAGCAGACCGTGGAGAAGGAGCAGCAGCTCGGCGTGCTGGCGGGGACGGTGGCGGCCCAGGGGCCGGGCATCAACCTCACCATCAAGGACCCGACGCACTCCGTGGAGGCGGACAAACTCCTGGACACCGTCCAGGAGTTGCGGGCGGCCGGCGCCGAGGCCATTCAGATCAACGACGTACGGATCGTGGCCGATTCGTACCTCTCGGATGTCCGCGGCGGCGTGCAGGTCGACGGGAAACGGGTCACCCAGCCGTACCGTTTCAAGGTGATCGGCAAGCCCGAGGACCTGGAACCGGCGCTGAACATCCCTGGCGGTGTGGTGCAGACTTTGGAAAAGGAGCAGGCCACTGTGTCTGTGAGCCGTGACGAGAAGATCATCGTGGACGCCTTGCGGGCGGCGAAGCGGCCTGACTACGCTCGGTCGTCATCGCGGTGAGCCGGCGACGTATGGGGGCGCCCCGGGTCGGGCATGAGGTAGCGGGGGGTCGGCGCACCGTACGGGTGGTGCGTGGTGGAAACTGTGAGAAGGCCACGGACGTTCACCGGATGTCCGGATCGGCCGGTGTGTGCATCGAGGGTTCGTCCTGCCCCACGGGCGGGTCTGTTTCGTTCAAGGGGAATCGCCCGTGAAGTTGTTTGCAAAGCTGTTCGGCAAGAGCGCACGCCAGGAGGGCGGCAGCGGTTCGGCGAAGCACCGTGCCTCGCGCCAGCCCGAGGAGAGCGGCTCCGGCGCAGAGCGTCCGCTCTTCCGTGACCAGGTCGACGGCCCCGGTGCGCCGGGTGCTCATTCTGTTGACCCCTCCGTGCCCGGCCGCATAGGTTCCCAGGGACCGTCGGCCGCGAACACGGGTGGAGGGGTTGCCTTGCCGGTATGTACGAGGTGCGGTCACCGCAACGCCGAGGCGAGCCGGTTCTGCTCCAACTGCGGAGCACCGCTGCGCCCCGGGGCGCAGGCCGAGCGTGCTTCCGAGACGACCTCGACCATCTCCATCTCGGGGCTTGAGGCGTACGACGCGGAGACGACGGGGCAGACGCAGGTCCCGTCGCTGTCCCCGGAGGCCCAGGCGGCCGTCGAGGCACTGCCCATGGGCTCGGCCCTGCTGGTCGTGCGCCGCGGACCGAATTCGGGCAGCCGCTTCCTCCTGGACGGCGACCTGACGACGGCCGGGCGGCATCCGCAGAGCGACATCTTCCTGGACGACGTGACGGTCTCGCGCCGCCACGTGGAGTTCCGCCGCGGCCAGGACGGCGGCTTCACGGTCGCCGACGTCGGCAGCCTGAACGGCACGTACGTCAACCGTGAGCGGATCGACTCGGTTCCGCTCGCCAACGGTGACGAGGTCCAGATCGGCAAGTTCCGGCTGGTCTTCTACGCCAGCCAGCGGGGCGTCGGCTTCTGACCGGCCAGGGAAGGCATATGCACCGCACTGCGCCGGGTGGTGCCGGGTCCGCCGGCACCACCTCGGACGGCAAGCTGATGAGCATCGGTACGGTGCTCAACACGCTGCGCGACGAGTTCCCCGAGGTGACCATCTCCAAGATCCGTTTCTTGGAGGCCGAGGGGCTCGTCGAGCCGCGGCGCACCCCGTCCGGGTACCGCAAGTTCAGCACGGACGACGTGGCCCGGCTGGCGGCCGTCCTGCGGATGCAGCGTGACCACTATCTTCCGCTGAAAGTGATCCGCGAGCATCTCGACGCGCTCGCGCGTGGCGAACAGGTGCAGCTGCCCGCTCCCGCCGCGCCCGCGGGGGAGCTGTTCGAGGGCCTGGGCGAGCCGGCCGGCGACCGGCCCACGGCCGCCCGTATCGGCCGGGCGGAGCTGCTGGCCGCCGCGGAGGTCGAGGAGGCCGAACTCGCCGACTGGGAGGCGTACGGGCTCATCGTCCCGGACGCCGAGGGCGGGTACGACATCGAGGCCGTCACGGTCGCCAAGCTGGTCGCCGAACTGGGGCGATTCGGTCTGGAGCCCCGCCATCTGCGGGCCGTGAAGGCGGCGGCCGAACGGGAGGCCAACCTCGTCGAGCAGATCGTGGCGCCGCTGCGCCGGCACCGCAATCCGCAGACCAGGCACCATGCCGAGGCCACGGCCAGAGAGCTGGCCACGCTGTCCGTACGGCTGCATGCCGCACTGGTCCAGTCCGCCCTGCGGGTCCGGCCGACGTGAGCAATAGGTGGCCCGACTACCCAAACCGGCCGGGCACGTCCTAGGGTTGCTGTGTGAACGAGCTCGATGTCGTGGGTGTCCGGGTGGAAATGCCTTCCAACCAACCGATCGTGCTCCTACGGGAGGTAGGAGGCGATCGTTACCTGCCCATTTGGATCGGGCCGGGGGAGGCCACCGCCATCGCCTTCGCCCAGCAGGGGATGGCCCCTGCCAGGCCGCTGACGCATGACCTCTTCAAGGACGTGCTGGAAGCGGTGGGCCAGGAACTGACGCAGGTCCGCATCACGGACCTGCGCGAGGGGGTCTTCTATGCCGAACTGGTCTTCGCCAGCGGTGTCGAGGTCAGCGCCCGTCCGTCCGACGCCATAGCGCTGGCGCTGCGCACCGGTACGCCGATCTACGGGACCGACGGGGTCCTCGACGACGCGGGGATCGCCATCCCGGACGAGCAGGAGGACGAGGTGGAGAAGTTCCGCGAGTTCCTCGACCAGATCTCGCCCGAGGACTTCGGCACCAACAGCCAGTGAGCCGGGTGCGCGGAGGGTTGTCTTCCGCGCATTCGACTAGCCTTTCCCCGTCCGGGGGCACGAGAAACCACTCGCAGGGTGATTATCACTCGGCGTGGCGAGCGCGGCGATCGTTGACGCACCCCGAGTGACTGCATACCGTCGATAAGGCAGGTCCCGTCCGGGACGTGGAGGACGGAGGTCGGCGTGGCAATCACCGGCGACGGTACGGCGGCGGAAGGGGCGTTGCCGCTCCACCCCGGAGCTGTTGACCGCACCCCGGCACAGGCTGCCGAGGTGCCGGGTGACCGCGGGGCGGAAACCATCGGCTACCGCGGCCCCACGGCGTGCGCGGCCGCGGGGATCACCTACCGCCAGCTCGACTACTGGGCCCGTACGGGGCTCGTCGAGCCGAGCGTACGGCCCGCCTACGGGTCGGGCACCCAGCGGCTCTACAACTTCCGGGACGTCGTCGTCCTGAAGATCGTCAAGCGGCTGCTGGACACCGGGGTCTCTCTCCAGAACATCCGCACCGCGGTGCGGCACCTGCGCTCCCGCGGGCTGTCCGACCTGGCGAGAATGACTCTGATGAGCGACGGTGCGACGGTCTACGAGTGCACCTCGCCCGACGAGGTCGTCGACCTCCTCCAAGGTGGGCAGGGAGTCTTCGGCATCGCGGTGGGCGTGGTGTGGCGTGACGTGGAGGGCGCGCTGTCGCAGCTGCACGGGGAGCGCGTGGACACCGGCGAGACGCTGGTCCGGCACAACCCGCACGACGAACTGGCGCGGCGGCGCCACCGGGCGGGCTGAGCAACCGGGCGGGCTGAGCGGGTACGCGGCGCGGCGGCCGACATGCCGGGTCCGGGCATCGGGTCCGGGCGCCGGGCCGCTGCGTACGCCCGTCATGGCGGCCTGCCGCGCCACTGCCGCACCAGAACCGCGCCGCTCCGCATCAGAAGCGCACACCCGCCCCCAGGGCCCCTGGAAGCCTTCTCCAGCGCCTCCGACGGCGTCTCGGAGCCCTTCGCGTGTCGCTCGCCGGGGCCGGTCGGCGCGATTGTCAGTGGTGTGGGGGAGCATCAGTCGTGTGAGACGTGCGCCGACGATCCTGCATCTGGACATGGATGCGTTCTTCGCGGCCGCCGAGCAGGCGGCCAAGCCGAGCCTGCGCGGAAAGCCCGTGGTGGTCGGCGGGATCGGGCCGCGCGGAGTCGTCTCCACGGCGTCGTACGAGGCCCGGGTCTTCGGGGTGCGCTCCGCCATGCCCACCGCCCAGGCCCGCCGCCTCTGCCCGAACGCGGCCTATCTGACGCCCCGCTTCAGCCTGTACCGCCAGGTGAGCGACGCGGTGATGGAGCTCCTCCACGAGCTGTCGCCGCTGGTGGAGCCGCTCAGCCTGGACGAGGCGTTCGTGGACCTGGAAGCGGGCGGCACCGAAGCGGACACCGCGGCGGTGCGGGCGGTGGGGGAGCGGCTGCGGCGGGACATCAGACGCAGGACGGGCCTGACCGGGTCGGTGGGCCTGGCCGGGGCCAAGATGCTCGCCAAGATCGGCTCGGAGCAGGCCAAGCCGGACGGCCTCGTGGTCATCGAGCCGGGCACCGAGCGGGAGCTGCTCGGTCCGATGACGGTGCGGACGCTGCCCGGCGTCGGTCCCGCCACCGCGGAGGCGCTGCGCCGGGCGGGTATCCACACCGTCGCCGAGACGGCGGAGGCGGGTGAGGCGGAGCTCGTACGGCTGCTGGGCAGGGCGCACGGCGCCGGGCTGTACGCGATGGCGCTGGGGCGCGACGAGCGGCCCGTGGTGGCCGAGCGGGACGCGAAGTCCATATCGGTCGAGGACACCTTCGAGGTGGACCTGACCGACCGGACGCGGGTGCGGTCCGAGCTGACGCGGCTGGCGGACCGGTGCGTGCAGCGGCTGCGGGCGGCCGGCCGGTCCGGCAGGACCGTCGTCATCAAGGTGCGCAACTACGACTTCTCGACGCTGACCAGGTCGGAGACGCTGCGCGGGCCCACGGACGACCCGGGGGTGGTGCGGGAGGCCGCGGCCCGGCTGCTGGACCTGGTGGACACGACGGGCGGCGTACGGCTGCTGGGGGTGGGCGTGACCGGGCTCGCCGACTTCACGCAGGAGGACCTGTTCGCCCAGCTGGCGACGGATAAGGCCGCCGCCGAGGAGGAGGCCGAGCGGGAGCGCCGGGCGGCCGACGAGGCCTCGCGGACGGCCGTGGACGAACCGGAGCCCGAGCGGCCCCGGCGGTGGCTCCCCGGGCTCGACGTCGTCCATGACGACCACGGGGCCGGGTGGGTGCAGGGCAGCGGCGTGGGCCGGGTGACCGTACGGTTCGAGCAGCCGTGGACCGGGCCCGGACGGGTGCGCACGTTCCCGGTCGAGGACCCGGCGCTGCGGCCCGGTGAGCCGCTGCCGCTGGTGGGCGGGCCGCCGGACGGGTGGCGCGACGGTCTGCCCGGTCCGCCTGGTCCGCTCCGTCCGCCTGGTCCGCCTGGTCCGCCCGGCGAGCCCAGCGGCCCGGGTGACCGCGCGTCCGGGGAGCCGGACGGAGCCGGCGGTCCGGATGGGCGCGGGCCCGGCGAGCCCGGTGGTCAGTCCTCGACGCCGGCCACCCGCCCGAACTCCGTGTCGGCCGGCGCGGCGTCCGACCCGGGGACGGGATCGGGGGCCGGGATGTCCAGACGGTAGTGGTGGTAAAGCTGTAGCTCCTGCTCCGGCGAGAGGTGGCGGCCCACCCCGAAGTCCGGTGCATCCCTGATCAGCTTGCGGTCGTAGGGAACATGCAGCGCCTCGTCGACCAGATCGCTGGGCTCCAGGGGCACGAACGCGTCCCGGCTGAAGATCCCGGTGCGTACGGCCGCCCATTCCGGTTCGCCGGTCGCGTCGTCCAGGTACACCTCGTCGACGGTGCCGATCTTGGTTCCGTTCTTGTCGAACGCCTTGCGGCCGATCAAGCTGCGGGGATCGATATCGGTCTGCACGGTCCCTCCAAGTGGTCGCAACTGCCTTGTGACAACTACCAAACGGCACAATTCATGCCCCGGCCACTCGAAGGAACGCCCGTTCGGCGCGCTGGTAGGCTGACGAACGGCTGTAGACCCCATGCGGGAGAGTCCTTCGTCGATCTTGGCGGAGGCGCCGAAGGAGCAACTCCTCCCCGGAATCTCTCAGGCTCACGTACCGCATGGACGAGGTCACTCTGGAAAGCAGGGCGGGCCACGGACGGGCACAGCGCCGGAACCCTTCCTCACCGACGGTGAAAGCCGGTACCGCGTGCGGGACCGGTGAAGCTCTCAGGTTGAGATGACAGAGGGGGAGGCCGTCCGGGCACCAGCGCCGTGGTGCCCCGCGTAGGTCGAAACGACCAGGAGGCCCCCGCAGATGACCACCAACCGCATCTCCCTGACCGAGCTGGAACGAGGCACCCCGTTCGAGCAGCGTCATATCGGCCCCGGCCCGGAGGCCCAGGCCAAGATGCTCGCGCAGGTCGGGTTCGGATCGCTGGACGAACTCACCGCGGCCGCCGTACCGGACGTGATCAAGAGCGCCGAGGCGCTGAACCTGCCGCAGGGCCGTACCGAGGCCGAGGTACTGGCCGAGCTGCGGGCGCTCGCGGACCGTAACCAGGTGCTCGCTCCGATGATCGGCCTCGGATACCACGGCACGTTCACCCCGCCGGTGATCCTGCGCAACGTGATGGAGAACCCCGCCTGGTACACGGCCTACACCCCGTACCAGCCGGAGATCTCCCAGGGCCGCCTCGAAGCGCTGCTCAATTTCCAGACCATGGTCGCCGACCTGACCGGCCTGCCGACCTCCGGTGCCTCACTGCTGGACGAGGGCACGGCCGCCGCCGAGGCGATGGCCCTCTCGCGGCGTGTGGGCAAGGTCAAGCAGGGCGTCTTCCTGGTCGACGCCGACTGCCTGCCGCAGACCGTCGCCGTGATCCGAACCCGTGCGGAGCCGACCGGCGTCGAGGTCGTGGTGGCCGACCTGTCCGAGGGCATCCCGGCGGAGGCGGCCGAGCGCGGCGTCTTCGGCGTGCTGCTCCAGTACCCCGGCGCTTCCGGTGCCGTACGGGACCCGCGTGCGCTCATCGAGCAGGCGCACGAGCTGGGCGCGATCGTGACCGTCGCCGCCGACCTGCTGGCGCTGACGCTGCTGACCTCGCCGGGCGAGCTGGGCGCCGACATCGCCGTCGGCACCACGCAGCGGTTCGGCGTCCCGATGGGCTTCGGCGGCCCGCACGCCGGATTCATGGCCGTACAGGAGAAGTTCGCCCGCAGCCTGCCCGGCCGCCTGGTGGGCGTCTCGGTGGACGCCGACGGCAACAAGGCGTACCGGCTCGCTCTCCAGACGCGGGAGCAGCACATCCGCCGGGAGAAGGCCACCAGCAACATCTGCACCGCGCAGGTGCTGCTCGCGGTGATGGCGGGCATGTACGCCGTCTACCACGGCCCGGACGGCCTCGCGGCCATCGCGCGCCGCACCCACCGCTACGCCTCCGTGCTGGCGGAGGGCCTGCGGGCCGGCGGTGTCGAGGTCGTGCACGGCGGGTACTTCGACACGCTGACCGTGCGGGTGCCGGGCCGGGCCGCCGAGGCCGTCGCCGCGGCCCGCGAGGCCGGGGTCAACCTGCGGCTGGTCGACGCCGACCTGGTGGGCGTCGCCTGCGACGAGACCACCGGACGCGCCCAGGTGCACGCGGTGTGGAGCGCCTTCGGCGTCCGGGCCGACATCGGGCAGCTCGACGCGGCCGTGGCCGACGCGCTGCCGCAGGGGCTGCTGCGCGGCGACTCCTACCTGACGCACCCGGTCTTCCACCAGCACCGTTCCGAAACGGCCATGCTGCGCTACCTGCGCCGCCTGTCGGACAAGGACTACGCGCTGGACCGCGGCATGATCCCGCTCGGCTCGTGCACCATGAAGCTGAACGCGACGACCGAGATGGAGCCGGTCACCTGGCCGGAGTTCGGGCAGCTGCACCCCTTCGCCCCGGTCGAGCAGGCCCAGGGCTACCTCACGCTCATCACGGAGCTGGAGGAGCGGCTGGCCACGGTCACCGGGTACGACAAGGTCTCCATCCAGCCGAACGCCGGGTCGCAGGGCGAACTGGCCGGTCTGCTGGCCGTACGGGCGTACCACCGCGCCAACGGCGACGAGCAGCGCACCATCTGTCTGATCCCGTCCTCGGCGCACGGCACGAACGCGGCCAGCGCCGTGATGGCCGGTATGAAGGTCGTCGTCGTCAAGACCGGCGAGGACGGCGAGGTCGACGCCGACGACCTGCGCGCCAAGATCGAACAGCACCGGGACCAGCTCGCGGTGCTGATGGTGACCTACCCGTCCACGCACGGCGTGTTCGAGGAGCACATCACCGAGATCTGCGCGGCGGTGCACGACGCGGGCGGTCAGGTGTACGTGGACGGCGCCAACCTCAATGCGCTGGTCGGTGTCGCCGAGCCCGGAAAGTTCGGCGGCGACGTCTCGCACCTGAACCTGCACAAGACCTTCTGCATCCCGCACGGCGGCGGCGGCCCCGGCGTGGGCCCGGTCGGCGTCCGCGCCCACCTGGCGCCGCACCTTCCCAACCACCCGCTGCAGCCCACCGCGGGCCCGGAGACGGGCGTCGGGCCCATCTCGGCGGCACCGTGGGGCTCCGCGGGCATCCTGCCCATCTCCTGGGCGTACGTCCGGCTGATGGGCGGCGAGGGACTCAAGCGCGCCACCCAGGTCGCGGTGCTCGGCGCCAACTACATCGCCAAGCGGCTGGAGCCGCACTACCCCGTGCTCTACACCGGCCCCGGCGGCCTGGTCGCGCACGAGTGCATCATCGACGTACGGCCGCTGACCAAGGCGACCGGCGTGAGCATCGACGACGTCGCCAAGCGGCTGATCGACTACGGCTTCCACGCGCCGACGATGTCCTTCCCGGTGGCCGGCACGCTGATGATCGAGCCGACCGAGAGCGAGGACCTGCACGAGCTCGACCGCTTCTGCGAGGCGATGATCGCGATACGTGCGGAGATCGACAAGGTCGGCACGGGGGAGTGGGACAAGGACGACAACCCGCTGCGCAACGCCCCGCACACCGCGGCGGCGCTCGGCGGCGAGTGGTCGCACCCGTACACCCGTGAGGAGGCGGTCTTCCCGGCCGGCGTCGAGGCGGCGGAGAAGTACTGGCCGACGGTGCGCCGAATCGACGGTGCGTTCGGGGACCGCAACCTTGTCTGCTCCTGCCCGCCGCTGGAGGAGTACGACGGCTGATCCGCCGTCCGCGCTCCCGCTCGCGGGGCGCACCATGCGAAGGGCCCTCGGCGTCGACGCCGGGGGCCCTGTTGTCCGTTGTGCTGTGTTGCCGGTCATGCTGTGCCGTGCTGTGCGGTCGTGCGTGGTTCCGTGCGCTGAGGTGATCAGGCGGCGGTGGCCACGTGCGGCATGCCCAGAACCCGGTGCGGCGCGATGACCTGGCCGTCCGGCAGCAGCTCACCGGTGTCCTCGAACAGGAGGACACCGTTGCACAGCAGGCTCCAGCCCTGCTCCGGGTGGTGCGCCACCAGATGGGCGGCCTCCCGGTCGGCGGAGTCTGCGGTCGGGCACGGCGGTTGATGCTGGCACATGGATGAAGTCTTTCGCTGCGATGTGGTCTGATTCGTCCTGCGGCTCGACGAGATGCTCATGGCCGCTCCCCCGTTTCAGTAGGTCGATACCAGTGTTGCCCCACGGGCCGGATTCCGCAGGGATTTGGCTGCAGCGGCACTCACTAGATAATGACGCATCACCCGTGCGGTCGGTTCATTTCAAGTACGCGGCACCTCGGGGGCGTTGGGAGCTCGGCGCACGTGTACTCCGCGCGGGTGAGGGCAGCGGAGCGCCCCGCGGCCCAGAAGGGCGCGGGGCGCGTTCCTGTGAGGCGGTGTGCTCCTGTGCGCGGTTGTGTCGTACGACATCGGACGATCGCCGTGCGGAACCCCCTGCCGGGTCTCAGGCCGGCGACCCCAGCAGGGGCACCGGCGCGAGGCGCAGGGTCAGCCGGGGCAGCAGGTCCGCCACCCGGTGCGGCCGGTGGGCGGCGATGCCCGGCGGGGCCGGCGCCAGGGGTACGAGGACGTCACCCGGAGCGGGCACGCCCTCCGCGGCGTCGGCGGTGACGTCGTGGTGCAGCCACAGAGTGAGCATGTACAGCTCCGGCACGGACAGCAGGCGCGGCTGGTACGGGGTCGGTACGGACTCCGCCTGACGCAGTGCGCGTTCGGTCGACGTGACGTAGGGGCCCTCGCAGAAATGCGAGAACGTCCAGCCGTCGGCCGTGAGCATGGCTTCCGCCGTCGCCACCGCCCGATCACCGTCGCGGATCAGAAAGCGCCAGCCGGTCAGCCGGGTGCGAGGGGGGCCGGCGGGGTGGCTGACATCATCCAACACGTAGACGGGAAGGGGGAGTTCGGGGCTGAGCGGGCCCTGGTGGACACGGAGGGCGGGGGTACGGGCCTCGCGCACGGCGGTGGGGGAACCGAGGGCGGCGAGGACGCTGCGGAGGGCGGGCGCGGGGGCAGGGGGAACGTGCAGCGGCATGGTGGGTCGCCTCTCACTTGGGAGACACGGTGGTGCGGGGCAAGGTGCGGACGACGTCGTCAGCGTGCGGGGTCAGAGCGCCAGTACTTGGCCGACCGGGGATGTCGGCCCGGCGGGGTCACCGCTTTGCCACAGCCCCGGTGGAACACCGCGACGCTGGGCGCCAACTCTCTGCCTCGTCAGCGAAGTTTATACGACGCGTGTTCACCAAGTGTTTCGGCTAGCCGTTCCGCGGATTGCCGACAAGGCGGAATCCGGACTCGCCCGCGCGGTGTTTTCGGCACCTTTGCGCGGTGCCCGGCACGGCGGCCTCGTATTTCTTTCCGGACACGGTAGGCCGGATCCGGACGGTCTTTTCACCGATCTCGACGGAGTTTACCGCGACGGAATGAGCCAGCCTCCGGAGCCGACGGTATGCCCTCGGAATGTGCCAGCCCGCCCGTCTCCCGGAGCCTACCGGTTCCGGCGCATGTCCGAGGCGTTGTCGATCGGATTGCCGGGCATCATCGACCGTAGCGCGACCGCCGGAGCCGCCGGGGAGCCCGGCGGTCCGACGCCGCCGGAAGGCCCCGGGCGGCCCGCCGCGCCGGGCCCGTCGTCACGAGGGAGGACGCTTCGATGGGGGAGAAGGTTGCGGCGGGCGGTATCGGCCTCACCGACCGGCAACGCTATCGAAGAAAGCTGCACGCGTGCCTCACGGGATTACGGAGGCTCCTGGAGGACAAGCGATTCGACCGCCCCAAGAACCTGATGGGGCTGGAGATAGAATTGAATCTCGCCGGGCCGGACGGTATGCCGCGGATGATGAACTCGCAGGTCCTGGAGCGCATCGCGAGCCGCGATTTCCAGACGGAACTGGCCCAGTGCAACCTGGAAGTCAATATCCTTCCACACCGGCTGTCCGGGCGCGTCCTCGACCAGCTCGCCGAGGAACTGCGCACGGGACTGGCCTACGCCGACCGCAAGGCCGCCGAAGTGGCCGCCCGCATCGTGATGATCGGCATTCTGCCGACGCTGGCCGCCGAGGACCTGGTCGCCTCCAACCTCTCGGAGATCGACCGTTACGTCCTGCTCAACGACCAGATGAGGGCCGCGCGCGGCGAGGACTTCCAGATCGACCTGGAGGGCGTCGAGCGGCTGGTCTCCTCCTCGGCCTCCATCGCACCCGAGGCCGCGTGCACCTCGGTGCAACTGCACCTGCAGGTCACCCCCGCCCGGTTCCCCGCCGTCTGGAACGCGGCCCAGGCCATCGCCGCCGTACAGATCGCGGTCGGCGCCAACTCGCCGTTCGTCTTCGGCCGCGAACTGTGGCGCGAGTCGCGCCCGCCGGTGTTCCAGCAGGCCACCGACGTCCGGCCGCCGGAACTGCGCGCCCAGGGGGTCCGTCCGCGCACCTGGTTCGGGGAACGCTGGATCGACGCGCCGTACGACCTCTTCGAGGAGAACCTGCGGTTCTTCTCGCCGCTGCTGCCCATCCACTCCGACGAGGACCCGCTGACCGTCCTGGAAGAGGGCGGCGTCCCGAGCCTGGCGGAGCTGGTGCTGCACAACGGCACCGTCTACCGCTGGAACCGCCCGGTGTACGGCGTCGCCGACGGCGTCCCGCACCTCAGGGTCGAGAACCGGGTCCTGCCCGCCGGCCCGACCGTCACCGACGTCATCGCCAACACGGCCTTCTACTACGGGCTGGTGCGGACGCTGGCCGAGGAGCAGCGGCCGGTGTGGACCCGTATGCCGTTCGCCGCCGCGGCCGAGAACTTCGACACCGCGTGCCGTCGCGGCATCGACGCCGTACTGAAGTGGCCGCGCCCCGGCCGCTCCGGCGGCCTCGGCGAGATCTCCGCCGTGCGCCTGGTGCGCCAGGAACTGCTGCCGATGGCCGCGGCCGGCCTAAACGCCTGGGGCGTCGAACCGGCCGACCGGGACCACTACCTCGGCGTGATCGACGCGCGCTGCCGCCGCCGGGTCAACGGAGCTTCCTGGCAGGCCGCCGCGTACCACCACGCGCTCAGCCGCGGCCTGGACCGGGGCGGGGCGCTGGCGGCGATGACCCAGCGGTACAGCGAGCTGATGCACACGGGTGAGCCGGTGCACGCCTGGCCCGTCGAGTGGACCGCGGCACCGGTGGTGGCGGGGCGGGGGTGAGTGGGGGCGGGGGCAGCGCTACGTGCCGTGGCTGTGTCACCGTGCCCCCGTATCCCCCGTGTCCCCGTCCCCTCCTGTATCCCCGTCCCCCCGTGTCCCCTGCTTCCCCCGTGACTCCTGCTTCCCTTACATCCCTTGCATCTCCGTATCCGGGGCCCGTACCCATGCGCCGTCTGAGGGCTTCGGGCGCCGCGGGGGGCTGTGCAGCGCCCCGGTGAGGCTCGCGGGGGCCCGCATCGGGCAAGCTATGACGTCCCATTCATGACACCCCATGAGCGGTGCGGCGGCAGAGCGGAACTGGAGGCAGTGTGCAGTCGGACGCGAGTCCCGTGACCGGTGCGGAAAACCCCGGCCGGAAGCGGCAGGGCCCGGACGAAGGGCGGGACGGCGGCGCGGACGGCGGGCTTTCGCGGCGGCTCCTGCGCGGCGAGACGGTGCTGGTCCTGGCGCTCTCGCTCGGCGCGAGCGGCGTGTCCGCGCTCATCAGCTTCATCGGGTCGCTGACCAGGCCGGGCGGCCTCAAGGACCAGGCCGCGATGCTGAACTCCTCACACGCGCCGGGACGCCCGTGGCTCGACCTCGCCTGGCAGGTGTTCGGCATCGCCACCGCGCTCGTCCCCGTGGCGCTGGTGGCGCACCTGCTGATCCGGGAGCGGGCCGGCGGTCTCCGGGCGGTCGGTTTCGACCGGCGGCGGCCCGGCTTCGACCTGAGCCGCGGCGTCTGCGTGGCGGCGGTCATCGGGGGCAGCGGACTGCTGCTGTACCTCGGCGCGCGGGCGGCGGGCTTCAACCTGACGGTGGTGCCGGAGGCGCTGCCCGGTGTGTGGTGGAAGTTTCCGGTACTGATCGCCTCGGCGGTGCAGAACGCCGTCGTCGAGGAGGTCATCGTCGTCGGGTATCTGCTGCGGCGGCTGGGGCAGCTGGGGTGGGCCCCGATGGCCGTACTGGCGGCGAGTGCGGTACTGCGCGGTTCGTACCACCTTTACCAGGGCATCGGCGGGTTCATCGGGAACATGGTGATGGGCGTGATCTTCGTACTGCTGTACCGGCGCTGGGGGCGCGTCGGTCCGCTGGTCGCCGCGCACGCGCTGATCGACATCGTGGCGTTCCTGGGGTACGCGTTGCTGGCGGGGAAGGTGGGGTGGCTGCCCACGGTGTGACGGACGGCTGCCGATGCCCGGAACTCCACGGTGTGACGGGGCCGGGCTCGGCCGGGTGCCGGGTGCCGGGTGTCGGGTGCCGGGCGCAGGGTGTTGGGTGCCGTGCCCGGGTCCGTGCCCGGGTCACGTTCGGGCTTCCGGCGGGGGGGCAGGGCGTGGCGAGCAGTTCACCGTCGATGACGGTGACGGCCGAGCCGGTGAGGAGCGTACGGTCGCCGCGCAGCGCGGTCCGTACGAAACCGGTGCGGCGGGCGGGGCCCTGGAGGCCGATGAGTTCGTCGCGGCTCAGCCGGGCCGACCAGAACGGCGCGAGCGCGGTGTGCGCGCTGCCCGTCACCGGGTCCTCGTCGATGCCCACGGCAGGGAAGAAGCAGCGGCTGACGAAGTGGTAACCGCCGTCCGGGGCTTCGGCCGCGGCGGTGGCGATCACGCCGCGGCCGCCGGGCGAGGTGAGGGCCTTCAGGTCCGGCTCCAGTGCCCGTACGACCTTCTCGTCGGCCAGTTCGACGAGGAGGTCGCCGAGGTTCTCACCGGTGTCGTACGCGCCGCGGATCTCCGCGCCCAGCGCCTCGGCCACGGCCGGGGGCACCTCGACCGGCGTCAGCGGGGCCGTCGGGAAGTCCATGGTGACCGCGCCGCTGCCGTCGGCCGTCGTGGTGAGTACGCCGCTGCGGGTGGCGAAGCGGACCGTGCCGGTGGCGGTCCCGGTGGTGTGCAGGACGTGCGCGGTGGCCAGTGTGGCGTGGCCGCACATGTTGACCTCGGCGGCCGGGGTGAGCCAGCGCAGGGCCCAGTCGGCGTCACCGCCCGCGGGCAGCGGGTGGGCGAAGGCGGTCTCGGAGAGGTTGACCTCGGCGGCGACGCGCTGGAGCCAGGCGTCCTCGGGGAAGCCGTCGGCGTCGAACAGGACCACTCCGGCGGGGTTGCCGCCGAAGGGGCGGTCGGTGAAGGCGTCAACGATACGAATCCTCATGGCCTGGAGCTTAAGAGGCCACCTCTTCCCCAGACCAAGGCCAATCGCGAGCGACTGGACTGGTTTTGGTCCGAGGGGGGGGAAGTGGCTGCCTTGTGTGAGGCGAAGTGGCGTGGCTGCCGAAAGCTCCGCCTCAGGGCGCGACGAGCGGCTCGGCCTCGTACGCGCGGTGCAGCAGCTCCAGGAAGTCCGGTGCGTCCGGTACGGGCACCGAGCCGATCCGGTGTACGGCGACACCCGGAGTCCACGAGTTCATGACCACGCCGCCCGTCATGGCGGGCAGGTCGGCGAGCGTGACCTCCTGGACGCGCTGGGACACGCCGAGTCCCTCCAGCTGCCGCCGGACGATGCCCATCGTGGTGCCGCCCAGCATCTCGGCCGCGGGCCACACCACCGAGGTGCCGTCCCAGAAGGCCAGGTTCCAGATGGACCCTTCGCTGAGCCGGCCGCGACGGTCGACGAAGGCGGCATCGTCGAAGCCCCGGCCCGCGGCCTCGCGGAGGAAGTACGTCTTGCCCACCTCGCCGACGTGCTTCACGGTCGGCAGGGGCCGCTCGTACTCGACGGCCGCCAGCGTCAGCGGCCCCTGCGGTCCGGACGCGGCCGGGCCCGTACGGACGAGTACGTCGGGCTCCACGTCGGCGCCCGCCACGGTGAATTCGCCCGCGGGCGAGTACAGGGTGGCCGTCAGCGAGAGGTCGTCCGGGCCCGCCTCCAGCGCCGTCCGCAGATGAGCCCGCACCTGATCGTCGGCCACCGTCCGGCCGAACATCTCCTTGGACGCGGACCGCAGCCGCTCCAGGTGGAGGTCGAGCCCCCGGATCCGGCCTCCGCGCACCTGCATGGCGGTGAAGTGGGCGTAGCCCGCGAAAGCGAGCGGCGCCAACTCCTGGGCACTCGCCGCCCGGCCGTTACGTTGGACGACGAAAGAGGTCATGACATCACTCCAGCGGTACGGAATCGAGGGGGCAGACGGCAGCGGTCCGGCGCACGCTCGGTGAGCGGCGGTTGCGGAATGTTCGCTCCGGGAGTGACGTTAAGGCTTCACATCGGTGGCAAGGTCAACCTCGTACGAGATGTACGAGGCGGGGGAAGGGGACGGGCGGATGCTGATCGGGGAGCTTTCCCGGCGTACCGGAGTCAGTGCGCGGTTGCTGCGGTACTACGAGGAGCAGGGCCTGCTGGAGGCCGAGCGCGGCCCGAACGGCTACCGCTGCTACGACGACGGCACCGTGCTCACCGTGCGACAGGTCCGCGCCCTGCTGGACGCCGGCCTGAACACCGAGATGATCCGCTCGGTGCTGCCGTGCGCCCGGGGCGAGCAGCCGGTGTTCGAGATGTGTGTGGACGTGCAGGCCGTCCTGAACCGCGTGCTGGCGGACACCGACGAACGCATCGACGACCTCCGGCGCAGCCGCAGCGTCCTCGCCGGTTATCTGGGCGACAAGTCCTGACCTCTGCCGGAAGCCGTCCGGTCGCCGGACGACAGTGAGCCCAGGGCCGCATCGGCACCGGATGCCCTGGGGCTCCTCGCCGCGAGTACCGCGCGGCCCCACCTGACGAGGCGGCGAGGCCGCCTTCAGGTATCGAACATGACCACGTGAAGCCACGTGCAGCCGAGCTGCTGTCTTGTGCTGCCTTGCGCTGCCTCGTGCTGCCCCGGTGCTGCCCGACAGAGGCAGTGCCTGGCATTGCCATCCGAACAGTTCCGATATATCGTTGAAGCATCGCGAACGATCAAAGTGATGTCGCGAGTGATCAAAAGAAGCAATCGCGAGACGAAAGGAGCGCCCTCATGCGTTCCCATGGACACGAACACCACGGACAGGGCCGGCACGGCGGCCGAGGAGACTACGAAGGGCGGTTCGAGGGGCGGCGAGCCGCGTTCGGACCGTTCGGGCCGCCCTTCGGCGGGCCGCCTTTCGGCGGTCGGGGCCGCGGCGGCGGGCCGCGTGGCCGGGCGCGGCGCGGTGACGTACGCGCCTCGATCCTGGCCCTGTTGAAGGACCGGCCGATGCACGGTTACGAGATGATCCAGGAGATCGCCGAGCGCAGTGGCGGCGCCTGGAAGCCGAGCCCCGGCTCGGTGTACCCCACCCTCCAGCTCCTGGAGGACGAGGGGCTGATCAGCAGCGCCAGCGAGGGCGGCAAGAAGCTCTTCTCGCTGACCGAAGCCGGGCGCACGGAGGGGGAGAGCATCGCCGACGCCCCCTGGGAGGAAGCCGGCCGAGGCGTCGACTGGGAGGCCATGAACGAGATCCGCAAGGCGGGTGGCGGCCTGGTCGAGGCGTTCCGGCAGGTGTGGGCCACCGGCACGCCCGAGCAGCGGGAGAAGGCCATCACGGTGGTCAACAAGGCCCGCAAGGAGCTGTACCTGATCCTCGCCGAGGACGAGTGATCCACTCGCAGTCGGCCGTGTGATGTCGGGACGCGGTCATGACGACGGAGAGTGAGCTCGGCCGGGGCCGTGACCGGGGAAACCTGGTCGCGGCCCCTCTCGTATGGGCGCATGCGCGCTCCCCGCGGCTCTCAGGGGCGTCGCGCCACCTCTCCTCCGCAGGGATGAGATTTCCGAAAGGCGCGCCCAACCACGGGCGGATGCGCAAATGCTTCCCGCCGGGGATGTTCCGGGCGTCAGCTGCTGGTGGGGTGGGGATTGTGCAAAACCGTACTGCGTACAACAGCGGAGAAGGCCCTCCTCGCGAGGATCTCGAAACGCGGCTCACCGTGGAGCTCGCGTCGGTGGTCTCCGCTGCCCGCAGGCGCGCCACGCGGGACGGTGACCGCCAGGTGGACACGGCCCACCTGCTGCACGGGCTCCTGGAGGCGGACCCCTCGGTGCGGGCGGCGTTCGACGGCGGGGCGCAGGTCGCCCGGCTGCTCGGCTACCTGGTCCAGCGCAGCATCGGGTACGGCCTCCAGTGGCACGGCACCGTCGAGGACTCCGGTGCGGTGCCGGTGGTGACCGAGGGGGCGGTGCCGGGCTGGTCACCCGCCGCGGCCGCCGCGCTGGACGGCGCACTCGACCGCGCGCACGCCCGGTATGCGACCCATGCCGCCTGCCTCGACCTGCTCGCGGCCCTTGTGGACGATCCCGAGTCACGCGCGATCGAGGTGCTGCGCCGGGCTTCGGTCGATACGGAACAGCTGGCGGCCCGGCTGGACGGGGACCGTTCCGGTCAGGAATGACAGGCGCATCGAGGGTGACGCTGCTGACGGCCCCTGCCATGATGTGCCGATGCGACACGCGTCTACGGGGAAGCGGGGGGCCCTGGTGGGGGAAGGGGCCTCAGGGCGTACAGGGAAGTCGGGGGCTTTGGGGTCTTCGGGGCTTCAGGGGGCTCAAAGGGCTCCAGAGATTTTGGGGGCTACGGGGGCTACGGGGGCTACGGGGGATGTGATGACTGTGGGGACTGTGGGGAATTCGCATGCTTCGAGTGGTTGCGGAGGCTCGCGGCGACCGGGGAGCGGTGGCGGGAGTGGCCGCTCCCGCCACGTCGGACTCACCCTGGCGCTGATCTCCGCCTTCGCCTTCGGCGGTTCGGGCGTCGCCGCCAAGCCCCTGATCACGGCCGGTCTCGACCCCCTGCACGTCACCTGGCTGCGGGTCGCGGGCGCCGCCCTCGTCATGCTGCCCGTTGCCTGGCGCCACCGGCGGCTGCCGCTGCGCCGACCCGCCCTCCTCCTGGGCTTCGGCCTCCTCGCCGTCGCCGGCGTCCAGGCGTGCTACTTCGCGGCGCTCTCGCGCATCCCCGTGGGCGTCGCGCTGCTCATCGAATACCTCGCGCCCGCGCTGGTGCTCGGCTGGGTGCGGTTCGTCCAGCGCAAGCCGGTCACGCGGGCCGCGGCGGTCGGCGTCGTCCTGGCCGTCGGCGGACTGGCCTGCGTGGTCGAGGTCTGGTCCGGTCTCCGTCTCGACCCGGTCGGAATCGCCCTGGCCCTCGGCGCCGCCTGCTGCCAGGTCGGCTACTTCGTGCTCTCCGACCACGGCAGCGACGGCGAGGACGCGGCGGACCCGCTGGGCGTGATCGCGTACGGACTGCTGACCGGCGCGGCCGTGCTGACGGCGGTCGCACGGCCGTGGCAGATGGACTGGACCGTGCTCGGCGGCAGCGCCGACATGGCCGGGACCCGGGTGCCCGCCGTACTGCTGCTCGTGTGGATCGTGCTGGTCGCGACCGTACTGGCGTACCTCACCGGCGTTTTGTCGGTGCGCCGGCTGTCTCCGCAGGTGGCGGGGGTGGTGGCGTGTCTGGAGGCGGTGATCGCGACCGTACTCGCGTGGGTGCTGCTCGGCGAACGCCTCACCGCGCCGCAGATCGCGGGCGGGGTGGTCGTGCTCGCCGGTGCGTTCATCGCGCAGTCGGCGACACCGAAGGGGGACCGGTCGGACGAGGGACCCGGAGGAGGCGCGGCATCTGTACGGTCAGGTGGGCCCGCCACGGGTGAGGCCGCCGAGGCCAGTAGCACGCCGTGCCACGACGACCGGGGCGTGTCGGCGGGGCGGCGCACTTCGTGAGCCGGTAGCCGTCGGACTCGGTCGAGGCCCCTCATTTCGCCCCATTCGCCGGGAACGCGCAGCGCGCAACGCGGCGAGCGGGCGATCCGCGCTGGCGATCCGCGCAGGCCGGTCCTCCGTCGGCAACGTGGCAGGCGGCCTCCGCCGTGTAGACCGGTGTTGTGGAGACCGGCGTCGTGGCGAATGGCGCCGTGGCGAACGGTGTCGTGGCGAACGGGCCGCCCGCCCGTGAAGCCTTCTCCTCCGGTGGGCGGGCTGGTCCGTCCGTCTTCATCGGGCCCGATCACGGCTGCTTCACACAGGTCCTATCCCTGTTCGGCCGCCAGCCGCCGCAGCTGATGGGCGCGGGCTTGGGCGTCGTGGGGCGCCGCCCGTTCGGCCAGGCGTTCCGCGATCCGCCGTTGTACGGTCTCGCTGCGCTTGCCCGCGTACTTGAACTTGGCCCGTACGTCTGTGACTTCCAGTCGCAGTCCTCGGATGCCGGGCAGCTGGCGTCCGTACGGCGGGCCGTCGGCGGTGATCGGTGCCGAGCCGCCTTCGGGCTGGAAGTGCCCGGTCTGACGTGTCAGCAGTGCGGCCTTCTCCTGCGGGTCGTCCACGACGTGGGCCGTGCACGTGAGCTGTACGGCGGCGTAGAAGCTGGTCGGCACGCCGTGCTCAGGCGGGTCCTCCTCGGCGGCCTGCCACGGCCCGGGTATGAACGCGTAGTCGTCCACGACGCTCAGCAGTACGGCCGGGGAGGCTTCCAGTGCCCGCCATATCGGGTTGGGGCGGGCGAGATGGGTGACGGCCTCGCGGCGGGCCGGGTCGTAGGCGAAATGCAGGGGCTGGACGAGGGGCGGCGCGCCGGGAGGCCCGTTGACGGCGAGCTGGCCGAAGTCGTGGCGGCTCAGCCAGTCCTGCCACTCGGTGTCGTCGGTGGGCGCGTCCCACGGGTGGATCAGCATGCGGTCCTCCTCAGCGCGCGGAGAGATAGGCGGGTTCGGTGATCTCCGGGGCGAGGTCGTCGGCCGGGATCGGGGCCCCGTATACGGAGGAGACCGGCAGGACGCCGCTCCAGTGGGGGAGGGGGAGGTCCTCGGGGTCGTCGCTCGGGCCGCCGGTGCGGGTCTTGGCGGAGACCTCGGTCAGATCGAGGCGGATGACGGCGGTGGCGGCCAGTTCCTTGGCGTTCGCCGGACGCGAGTCGGCGGCGCGGCCCGGCAGTACGTGGTCGACCAGGGCGTCGAGCGCCGCCGTCTTCTCGTCGGGGTCGGTGACCTGGTGGGCGGTGCCGTGGACGACGACGCTGCGGTAGTTGATCGAGTGGTGGAAGGCGGACTTGGCCAGCACCAGGCCGTCGACGTGGGTGACCGTGACACACACGGGCAGCCCGGGGTCGGGCGCCTCACCGGCCATGCGCAGCGGGCGCGAGCCGGTCGAGCCGTGCAGGTAGAGGCTGTTGCCGACCCGGCCGTAGAGCGTGGGCAGGACGATCGGGGCGCCGTCGCGGACGAATCCGAGGTGGCACAGGTGTCCGGCGTCGAGGATGGCGTGCACGGTCTCGTGGTCGTATGCGGCGCGCTCGCGGGCGCGGGTCGGTACGGTGCGCTCCGTCCGGGTGAAGGACAGGTCCTGGGGCGCCTGGGGCATTGCGGACTCCATTGCACTAGTGCATAATTGGTTTTGTGCTAGGAGAGTATCGGATCGAAGGGCGGCGCGCATCGGAGATTGCCGCCAGTGTCGAGCGAGCCGTCGGTGCGGGCGAGCTCCAACCAGGCGAAGTCCTGCCCCCGATGCGGGAGTTGGCCGTCTATCTGGAGGTCAATCCCAATACGGTGGCGTCCGCGTACCGGACACTGCGGGACCGGGGGGTGATCGAGACAGCGGGCCGCCGGGGCAGTCGGGTGCGCCCGCGGCCGGCGAGTACGCCCCGCGAGGCCGCGCAGGGCCCTGTGCCGCCCGGCGTGCGCGACGTGGCCGCCGGGAATCCCGACCCCGCGCTGCTGCCCGCCCTCGGGCAGGCGCTGGCCGCGGCTGCCGCCCGCAGCGCGGAGCAGCCGACGCTGTACGGCGCCCCCGCCGTCGGTACGGAGCTTGAGCGGATGGCCCGCGCCGCCTTCGAAGCGGACGGGGTGCCGAGCGGGGCCGTCGCCGTCACCTCCGGTGCGCTGGATGCGATAGAGCGTGTGCTCGGCGCGCATCTGCGTCCCGGTGATGCGGTCGCTGTCGAGGACCCGGGCTGGGGGAGCCTGCTGGATCTCATCCCGGGCCTCGGGCTGCGGGCCGTGTCGGTCGCGGTGGACGACGACGGGCCGCTGCCCGCGCAGGTCGACCTGGCGGTGCGCGACGGCGCCCGCGCCCTGGTCGTCACGGACCGGGCGCAGAACCCGACAGGTGCGGTGCTCAGCCCCGGGCGGTCCCGCGAGCTGCGCGAGGTGCTGGCGGACCATCGGGACGTGCTCCTGATAGAGGACGACCACGGCCATGACATCGTCGACCTCCCGCTGCACCCGCTCGCGGGTGCCACGGACCACTGGGCGCTCGTCCGGTCCACCGCCAAGGCGTACGGTCCCGACCTGCGGCTCGCCGTGCTGACCGGCGACGCCGTGACGGTGGACCGGGTGCGGGGGCGCCAGCGGCTCGGGCCCGGCTGGGTGAGCCATCTCCTGCAGGACGCGGTGGTGCACCTGTGGCGTACGGGAGCGGTGGACCCGAAGGTCGTCGCGGGCGCGTACGGCAGGCGCCGGGACGCCCTGATCGACGCTCTGGCGGCCCGCGGTATCCGAGCGCGGGGGCGCAGCGGGATGAACGTGTGGATTCCGGTCCCCGACGAAACCGGCGCCACCGCCCGGCTGTTGCACGCCGGCTGGGCCGTCGCGCCCGGGGCCCGATTCCGTATGCATTCGCCACCCGGCATACGCGTCACGATCGCGGGTCTCGCGGAGGACGAGCTGCTGAGGCTGGCGGACGCCATCGCTTCCGCCGTCGAGCCGAAGGAGGCGCGCCGCTACGACTGAAGTGAACGCAAGCGGAGGGACCGCACACCGGCGACAGCGGCACGCCCGCCCCGCGGGCCGGGGGCAGGGACGCGCGGCACGGTCGCGGAGGCCGCAGGCCCGCCCACCGCACGTCCGTAGGGCGGTGGGCGGGCAGGCGGGGCAAGTTGAGCGGGCCGGGTGGACCGAGCGGACTGAGCGGACCGGGCAGACCGGGCGGGCCGTGTGGACCGTGTGGATCGAACAGGCTGAGCGGGCCCAACAGGCCGTACAGGGAGGGGGAACGATGCTCGTTACCGTCGCACGATGCCTGATCAGAGCTTTCTTGTCCGTGGTGCGCGGGTGGCCGTCCGGCGGATCTCCTTTCAGGACCGGGAGGAGATCGCGGGCCTGGACCGTGAGAGCGCCGCACTGCACCACCCGTGGGTTCCCGCGCGGGAGACCGGTCCGGAGGCGTTTCGCGCGTACGTCGCCAAGTTCGACCGGCCCGACCACGAGGGGTTCGTGGTGTGCCTGCGGGACAGTGGCGCGATCGTCGGCGGAATCAATATCAACAACATCGTGCGGGGCGGTATCCAGAGCGGAGCCCTCGGTTACGTCGCCTACGCGTCCACCGCCGGGCACGGCTATATGACCGAAGGGATGCGGCTCGTCGTCGAGTACGCCTTCACCGAGCTGGGGCTGCACCGACTGGAGGCCAACATCCAGCCTGGCAACGACCCCTCCGTCCGGCTCGTCGAACGGCTGGGCTTCCGGCTTGAGGGCTACTCCCCGCGCTTCCAGTACGTGGACGGTGCATGGCGGGACCATGAGCGGTGGGCGGTCACGGCCGAGATGACCGGGCACGCCGCCGGTGGACGCTCCCTGGAAGGACGCTGACCGGGGCATGACACCGCATCCGGACCTGCGTCGGGACCTGCGTCGGGACCTGCGTCGAGACCTGCGTCCGGACCTGCATTCGGGTCTGCATCCGGGCTAGGCGGGGCGTCGTGGGGTGGTGTGGCGGGGGCGGCTCTGGGTGAGAGCGGCGCCTGCCAGGACGATCAGTGCGCCGACGGGGGTGTTCCAGCTGAGCTGCTCGCCGAGCAGCGCGACACCGGCCGTGGTCGCGATCACGGGGACGAAGTAGGTGACCATCTGGGCGGTGGTGGGGCCGACCTCCGCCACCAGTCCGTACTGCAGCAGGAAGGCGAAGCCGGTGCCCAGGACGCCGAGCGCGAGGACCGCGAGAAGGGGGACGACGGGGTAGGAGGCCGGAGCGGAGGTGAAGAGCGCGGTCACCACGCCGACCTGGGCGGTGGCGAGGAGCATCTGCGTGCCGGAGAGGGCGACGTTGGATTCCTTGGCGCCGGCGAGGGTGCGCCGGACGTAGATCCAGCCGATGGGGTAGCTCAGGGAGGCGCCGAGGGCCATGGCCGTGCCCGTGGGATCCGTACCGGAGAAGCCCTGCCAGGCGCCGAGCACGGTCAGTACGCCCAGGAAGCCGAGCCCGAGTCCCGCGACGCGGCGGCGGGTGGGCCGGTCCTCGGAGAGGGCGACGAGGGAGAGGGCCATGCCCCACAGCGGGGAGCTGGCGTTGCAGATGCCGGCCAGGGTGGAGGGGATGGTCAGCTCGGCGTAGGCGAAGAGGGAGAAGGGGAGGGCGTTGAGGAAGAACGCAGCGACCGTCAGATGACCCCAGGTCCGTGCGGAGCGGGGCAATCGCGCACGCTTGGCCACCAGCACGGCGACGAGCACCGCCGTGCCGAATGCCAATCGGCCGAAGGTGACCTGCAAGGGCGCGTACGCCTGCGTGCCGACCTTGATGAAGAGAAAGCTGAAGCCCCAGACCAGGCACAGGATTCCGAACCGAAGGCGCCAGTCGAGCGCGCGGCGCCGCGTCCGCGATGGCACGGGGGTGGTGGCCGCGGCGGCGGGAACGGAGGGGGAACCGGTGTCGGACGGGGACGGAGGGGCGGGAGCCGTCTCGGCTCCGGAAGGCGCGGCGGTGCTCATGGGAACTACGATGCTGGGCAGCATTTCTTAGCACAAGATATTTTTTGTTGACCCACGGATTAGCATTGCTTACATGTTGAACCTTGATCGTCTGCGGACGCTGAGTGCGGTGGCACGGCACGGCTCGGTGAGCGCGGCGGCGGACGGGCTGCATGTGACCACCTCCGCCGTCTCTCAGCAGCTCGCCAAGCTGGAGCGGGAGACGGGGCAGCAGCTGCTGGCCAAGAACGGCCGTGGTGTACGGCTGACTGACGCCGGCAGGCTGCTGGCCGACCACGCCGTACGGATCCTCTCGCAGGTCGAGCTGGCCCAGGCCGAGCTGGAGGCCCACCGTGGCCAGGCCGTCGGTGAGCTGCGGCTCGGCGCCTTCCCCACGGCGGCGCGCGGCCTGTTCCCCGCGGCGCTGGCCGGGCTCCGTACCGGGCACCCCCAACTCCGGCCGCTGCTGCGTGAGATGGAGCCGGACGCGTCCGTGCGGTGCGTGGTGCGCGGTGACATCGACTTGGGCGTCGTTCTGGACTGGCACAACCGGCCGCTCTCGCTGCCTGACGGCCTGGCCAAGGCGCCGATCCTGAACGACCCCGCCGACGTGGCCATGCCGGCCGACCACCCCCTGGCGCACCGCGAATCGGTCGAGTTGAAGGACCTCGCCGACGACGAGTGGGTCTCCTGGCCGCAGGGCGAGTTCTGCCACGACTGGCTGATGTTCACCCTGCGGAGCCAGGGGATCGAGCCGCGCATCTCGCACATGGTGGAGGAACACCACACCCAATTGGCGCTGATCGGAGCCGGACTGGGTGTCGCGGTGGCGCCCCGGCTGGGTCGCGGGCCGGTGCCGGAGGGGGTGCGTGTGGTGCCCGTACGGCACACGATGCGGCGGCACGTCTACGCGATCTGGCGGGCCGACGCCGACCGGCGGCCGTCCATCCGTGCCGCGGTCGCGGCGTTGCGCGCGGCGGGCAAGGAGGTCGAGGGCCGCTGACAATCCTGCGAACCGGCGCCCGCGACTGGCATGGTGACGCGTAGGGGGGAGTGAAGCATCGAGGTGGTCGCGTACGGCCGGCTGGCTGGCCTGCGGCAGGAGCCGCCGCGATCACTGACGTACGCGAAGCGCTGTCCGGGGAGACTGCGCCCGCGTCGAGTGGGGTCTACCGGGGGTCTCCGGCCGGGAGTAGGCGCGAAGAAACGTTTTGCCTCGCGCCCGCGCCGCGAAACGGCGCACAAACCTCTCGTGCGTGGTGACGGCTGTCCCGTCGGTTTTGCACCCGCTGCCACCGTTGAGCGGCTATGGAGTCGAGTTCCTCCGGGCGGGCGGATTGGTGGGCGGACGGACGGATCGGTGGGCGGACGGATGTGGGGGCAGGGCGGATGAGTCCTTGAGGTAGCGGTCGAACCACGCCTTCGTACGGTCGGCGAGGCGGCCGGTCTCGCGGTCGCCGCCGTCGTGCCCCCCGGCGACCCAGTCGACGGAGACCGGTGCGCCGTTCTTGCGGAGCGCCCGGTACGTCGCGTCGGCCTGGCCGAGCGGGAACAGCGAATCGGTTCTGCCCTGCATGAGGAGCGCCGGGACCTTGATCCGGTCCGCGACGGCGGAGGGGCTGCGCGCTTCGAGGAGCTTGCGGTCGGCGGAGGATGGGGGCGATGGGGTCCATGGGGCGATGGGGGTGCCCGGGGCCGTCCTTCGTTGGTGATTGGTCACTGGTCAGCGGTCACTGGTCACTGGTCAGCGAGCGGTCACTGGTCATTGGTCGCCGCTGTCCGTTCACCGTCACCGTCACCGGGCACCGGGCACCGGAACGACGCCCCGGATCAGTCCGAGGTCCAGCAAGTCCTGGGGGCGTATGCGGAGTTGGTCGGCTGTGTCGCGTACGGCGTCCGTGTCGCGTTTGAGGATGGCGGCGGCTGCTTCGGGGGCGATGACGGAGAAATAGCTGTCCGGTGTTGCCCACAGGCGGCCCGGCGCGGCCAGGGCCAGCGCCCCGCCGGACCCGCCCTCGCCGATCAGGAGTGAGGTGACCGGCGTACGGGCCGACGCCAGCGTGGCGAAGACGTCCGCGATGGCGGCGCCCGCGCCGGCCTGTTCGGCTGCCGCGTCGTTGGCCGCGCCCGGGGTGTCGATGAGGGTGAGCACGGGTATGCCGAGCCGGTCCGCCATCCGGACCAGCCGGGCGGCCGTGCGGAATCCCGCGGGGCGCACCGCCGTGCCGCATTGGGCCGCGAACGCGATCGTGCGCCCGTCGCGCCGGCCGAATCCGCAGCGTATGCCGGGGTCTGTGCCGCCGCAGCGGTCGCCGTTGACCTCCTCACGCCAGTCGAAGTACGCGTCCAGATACGCCGCTGCGCGCGGGCGCTGCTCGGCGCGGGCCGAGCGCACCGCTTCCCACCCGGATGCCGGGAGCCGGGGCGCCCCGAGCGCGTGCGGGGGCGGCGCGGCTTCGAGGGCGGGGCCCGCTCCATCGGCGGCCGGGGCCGGGGCGGCCGATGGCGTAGCTGCAGCTTCCGCCGTCCCTTCCGCCGTCGTTCCCGTTCCGTCTCCGGAAGACAGCAGGCGCAGCCAGCGGCCGAGCGCCGTGCGCAAGCGGTCCCGCGGGACGACGGCGTCGATCTGTCCGGCTGCCAGCTGGCCTTCGGCGCTGTACGCGTACGGGTCGGCGTCCATCGGCCGTACGCGTGAGCCCGCGAAGCCGATCTGCGCGCCCGGAAGCGCGAGGATGACATCGGCGCCCGCGCCGAGCGTCGCCCAGCCGCCGCCGGTCGTCGGATCGCGGACCACGGCGATCTGCGGCAGCCCCGCGGCCCGGGTCAGCGCGGACTGGGCGGCCACCCGCTGGAGCTGGGTCAGGGCCCGCATGCCCTCCTGCATCCGGCTGCCGCCCGTGGCGATCAGGGTCACGACCGGCAGGCGCAGTTGTCGCGCGCGGGTGTAGGCGGCCACCAGCCGGTCGCCGGTGCGCTCGCCGAGGGAACCGCCGAGGAAGCCGAACTCGAAGGAGATCAGGACGGTCGGCACACCGGCGATACGGGCGGTTCCGCTGATCACGGACTCGTCCTCACCGGTCCGCTCCCGCGCCCGCTGCCGGGCGGAGCCGTAGCCGTCCCAGCCGAGCGGCCCGTCGTCGTACGGAGCGGCCACCGTCCCGGCGGAGCCGCCCGCGTCCGCGCCCGTGCCGGATGCCGACTCGGATGCCGGCTCCGATACCGGACTTGATGCCGGATCCGATGCCGGCCCAAGCGGATCCGCTTCCGGCTCTGACTCCGACGCCGGGAACTCGCTGAAGGCGTCCGTCACCACGGCCACCGCCTCCCGCGCCGACCAGCGCGGCGACGGAACAGCTCCGCCGCCCTCCGATCCGGAACGCCCGGAGCCGGAGCCGGAGCCGCCCGAGCAGGAACCATCCGAACCGGACCCGGACCCGGACCCGGACCCGGACCCGCCCGAGCGGGAACCATCCAAGCCGGAGCCGCCCAAGCCGGAGCCGCCCAAGCCGGAGCCGCCCAAGCCGGAGCCGCCCAAGCCGGAGCCGCCCAAGCAGGAGCCGCCCAAGCAGGAACCATCCAAGCCGAAACCGCCCAAGCCGCCCCCATCCGATCCCCCCTGCACCGCGTCGCTACGCACGGAGTTCCCGTTTCAGGATCTTGCCCATGTCGTTGCGCGGCAGGGCGTCGAGGAAGTGGACGACGCGGGGGCGCTTGTGCGGTGCGAGCTGCCGGGCCACGTGGTCGACGAGTTCGGACGCGGACGGCGTGTCCGCCGTGGCACCGGCGCCGTCGGCCTGCGGTTCCGGCACGATCCAGGCGACGATCCGCTCGCCCAGGTCCTCGTCCGGTTCGCCCGTGACGGCGGCCTCGGCGACGCCCGGGTGCTCCAGCAGGGCGTTCTCGATCTCGCCCGCGCCGATCTTGTAGCCACCGCTCTTGATGAGGTCGGTGGCCTTGCGCCCCACGATGCGGTAGTTGCCGGCCGCGTCGCGGGTCGCCATGTCGCCCGTACGGAACCAGCCGCCGTCGAAGGCCGCCGTGGTGGCGTCCGGGCGGTTGAGGTACTCGACGAACAGGTTGGGGCCGCGGACCTGGATCTCGCCGACCGTCTCGCCGTCGCTCTCCTCGATGGCCTGGCCGGATTCGTCGACGAGCCGGACGTACACCCCGGGCAGCGGGACGCCGACGGTGCCGGGCGCGGGCTCGCCGTCGGCCCGTACGCTCGTGTTCATCAGCGTCTCGGTCATGCCGTAGCGCTCGACGACGCGGCAGCCCGCGGCGGCGGCGAGCCGCTCGTGGTCGGTGCGCGGCAGCGCCGCGGAGCCGGACACCAGGAGGCGGGCCCGGCCCAGCGCCTTGGCCAGCGCCTCGTTCTCGCCCGCCTCGGCGGCCAGGCGGTGGTACATCGTCGGTACGCCGAACAGCATCGTGCCGTCCGCGCTCAGCTCGCGGACGACGCCCTCGGTGCTGAACCGCCCCAGGTGGTGCACACTGCCGCCGCGCCGCAGCGGCCCGAGGATGCCCAGCACCAGGCCGTGCACGTGGAACAGCGGCAGGCCGTGCACGAGGACGTCGTCGGCGGTCCACTGCCACGCCTCCGCCAGCGCGTCCAGGGTGTGCGCGATGGCCCGGCGGGGGATGACGACTCCCTTGGGCGGGCCGGTCGTGCCGGACGTGTAGACGATCAGGGCGGCGGACTCGGCGCCCGGCTCGTACGGAAGCGGGGGCACCTCCTCGCTGTCGGCGGCGGGCTCGACGTCGAGACGGGGGAGGGCCGCCAGCGCGCCGGGCAGCTCGGCGCCCGGCTCGGCCAGCACGAGCGTCGGCCCGCTGTCCGACACGATGTGCGCCAGCTCGCTCTCGCCGATCTTCGGGTTGACGGGCACGGCGGGCACCCCGGCGAGCAGCGAGGCCACCACGGCGACCGCGGTCTCCAGGGTGGGGGTGGCCCAGACGGCCACCCGGGTCTCGCCGCCGAGCCGCTCGGCGAGCCGGCACGCGACCGCGGCCAGTTGGCGGTAGCTGAGCGCACGCTCGCCGAAACGCAGTGCGGGCTGCGGCGATGCGTCGCTCAGTGCCGGAAAGAGCACGTTCACCAGGTCTCCCTCGTCCTCGTCGTCCCATGTCGGTGCCACCGCCCCGGACCTGCCGGGAACGGGCCGACCCCCACCACTTTGGCAGAGACCACCGACAACGCGATCACGCGGCGCCGCGTACGGGTGCGGCAGGGCCGCGGCACCGGGCGGGGAGGGGCGCCCGGCGCGGTCCGGTCACCCCGTCATCTTGCGGAAGTCCCAGGAGACGAC
Source organism: Streptomyces sp. CB02923 (assembly GCF_001905005.1). Taxonomy (GTDB): domain Bacteria; phylum Actinomycetota; class Actinomycetes; order Streptomycetales; family Streptomycetaceae; genus Streptomyces. Next base: position 34,624 of record NZ_LWKZ01000009.1, read on the forward strand.
CGATTCCGGGACCAGCCGCAGCCAGGCGTGCCGGCCGTCGTGCGGCATCCGGTCCAGGCCGAAGTACTTGGTGGCGAACAGCTCCTCCGGAGCGTCGAGTTCCGGACAGGTGCCACCCGCTCGCGGTACCTCGCCGACGACGGCCACGCTGCCGCTCAGCTCCACGCCGCGCAGCTCCCCGTAGCCGTGCCCGTCGTCGACGACCACCGCGATCCGCGGGTCCTTGCGCAGCTGGGCCCACCGCTTGCTGCGGGTGATCGAGTACAGCCAGAGCGCCGTGCCGTCCCAGGCGAACCACAGGGCGCCGACGTGCGGCGCGCCGTCCGCGCTCACGGTGGCCACCCGGCACGTGCGCTGCTCGGCCAGGAAGGCGTCCCGTTCGCGTGGCGTCATCATGATGCGGCGCCCGCGCCGCTGTGTGCCGGTCATCCGTCGTCCACCTCCGCCGTACGGCCTGACTGGGTGTCAGGAATCATGCGGTCTCTTCCGTGCCGGCGCAATGGCGGCTACGCTCGCGCGGCTCGCGACGCCACCGCGGGCACGCGCGCCGGCACGCGTCGGAACAACACACGTCGGAACGGCACACGTCGGAACAACACGCGTCGGAACGGCACGCGACGACCGACCCCGGGAAGGGACGAGACGATGGCATCGGGCGCCCGCCTCTTGGAACAGACCGATCCGGCGACGACGGCGCTGCTCACCGTCGAGTGCCAGCGCGGCGTCGTGGGGCCGGACAGCGCGCTGCCGGAACTGGCCGACGCGGCCCGCACGTCCGGCGCCCTCGGCCGGGTCGCGCGGCTGGTCGCTGCCGCGCACGACGCGGGCGTACAGGTCCTGCACGCCGTCGCCGAGCGCCGCCCGGACGGCCGGGGCGCCAACCGCAACGCGCGCCTGTTCGCCGCCGCCGAGCGCCTGCCCGTACAGCAGCTCACCGGTACGACCGCGGTACGGATCGCCGACCCGGTGCCCGTCTCCGAGGCCGACCTGATCGTGCGCAGGCTGCACGGCCTGTCACCGCTCGCCGGTACGGACGTGGACCCGCTGCTGCGCAACCTCGGCTGCCGGACGCTCGTCATCGCCGGGGTGTCGGCGAACGTGGCGATCCCCAACGCCGTCTTCGACGCGGTCAACCTCGGATACACGGCGGTGGTGCCGGCCGACGCCATCGCCGGCGTGCCTGCCGACTACACCGCGGCGATGGTCCGGCACACCCTCGCCCTCGTCGCCACCGTCACGACCACCGGCGACCTGCTCTCCTGCTGGAGACGGCCGCGCCGGGCCGGGACCGCCGCCGGGTGACCCGCCGGGCGGGCGCGGTCGCCGGGACCGTCCGGAGCGGCCTGCTGTCAGCCCAGCTTGATCGAGCCGCCTTCCACACGCACCTCGGCCGCGGTGAGCCCCTGCGTGGCGGGGCCGTTGCGTACGCTGCCGTCGCTGATGGCGTACTTGCTGCCGTGGCAGGGGCAGTTGATCGTGCCGTCCGCCACTTCGTTCACCAGGCACCCCTGATGCCGGCACACCGCCGAGAACGCCTTGAACTCGCCTTTGGCGGGCTGCGTCACCACGACCTTGCGGTCCTTGAAGACCATGCCGCCGCCTTCGGGGATGTCCGCGGTCTTCGCCAGCACGGCCCCGCCACCGGCCGCGCCGCTGCCCGCGCTCCCGGAGCCCGCGCCCCCGTCCTTCGCCCCGCCGCCCCCGGACACCCCCGACGCCGAGGGTGACGCGGACGACGCGCTGTCGCCGTACCCGTCCGAGCCGTTCCCGCATGCCGCGAGTGCGGCGGCCAGTCCCGCCGCGCCGGCCGCCGCGACGACCGTACGGCGTGCTGTTCCCGCGTCCGCCCGTCCTGCTGATGCCTGCTGGGTCATGGTGTGCCTCCGGCTGTCGGTGCCTTGCCCGCCCCGGGGCGCCGTGCGCCGTGAGTGGTGCGTGCCACGTGGTGCGTGCGGCTCCTGGGCGTTGTGGAAGTTCCATACGGGCGGGCGGGCGCGGGCGTTCAGCTCTTGCCGAGCCGCCGAGCCGCCGAGAGATCGGGCGATTGAGTGGCCGAGTGGCCGAGTGGTCGGGCGCGGCGCGCAGGAAATCGCCCGGCGGCATGAAGAAGCCCCGCGGACGGGGGAACCGCGGGGCTTCGTTCGACAAGTGTACATGTGTTCAAGTGTTGTGCCCTGCGTACCGCCCGATCCACCCGATCCACCTGATCCGCGAGGCCCGCGCACGCTCCGGCGCCGATACCGGTGACGTGGGATGATGGGACCGTGACGCTGGAGGATCTCGTCCGGCTCCGCCGGGCCCGTGACCTGATGGACCGCGAGTACGCGAAGCCGCTCGACGTTCCGGCGCTGGCCCGTACCGCCCTCATGTCGGCGGGGCATTTCTCCCGCAGCTTCCGCGCCGCCTTCGGGGAGACGCCGTACAGCTACCTCATGACGCGCCGGATCGAGCGGGCCAAGGCGCTGCTGCGGCGGGGCGACCTGTCGGTGACGGAGGTCTGCTTCGCGGTCGGCTGTACCTCCCTGGGGTCGTTCAGCTCGCGGTTCACCGAGCTGGTCGGCGAGAGCCCGAGCGCGTACCGGGCCCGCTGCCATGACGACGGTGCCGCCATCCCGGCCTGCTTCGCCAAGATCTACACGCGACCGGTCAGGAACGGAGAAGCCAAGCCAGGACCCCGCCCGTAGCGTGGTCGGTATGGACATCAACCTTTCGACGTGTTTCATCGCCGTCGACGACCACGACAAGGCGCTCGCCTTCTACCGGGACGTGCTCGGCCTGGAGGTGCGCAACGACGTCGGGTTCGAGGGAATGCGCTGGGTGACCGTCGGCGCGCCGTCGCAGCCCGAGGTGAACATCGTTCTGGAGCCGCCCCTCGCGGATCCGAACGCCTCGCCCGCCGACCGTGAGGCCATGGCGGAACTCCTGGCGAAGGGGCTGCTGCGCGCCGTCATCTTCTCGACCGACGACTGCGACGGCGTCTTCGAGCGCATCCGGGCCGCGGGTGGCGAGGTGCTGCAGGAGCCGGTGGACCAGCCGTATGGTGTCCGCGACTGCGCCTTCCGCGACCCGTCCGGCAACATGCTCCGCTTCACTCAGGCCCGCAAACCGTGAGCACCCCGGCCCCCAAACCGTGAGCGCCCCGGTCCCTGAACGGTGAGCGCCCAGGTCCGTAAACAGTGAACACCCCGGCCCGCAAGGAATGAACGCGCCGGACGACACGTGAAAACAGCGGTCCGCTCCGCCCCGTGTGCGCACGAAGGACACGAGGGAGGGGCGGACGGCTGCTCTGGCTGGATAGCTTCTCGCGCAACATCCGCATCACCAGTCACACTTGTGTCGCACTCGTACCGCACGTATCGCACGTACCGCACGTGCACCGAACTCGTACCGCACTCATGACGCCTGGTGACACCTACTCAAAGGGCCACGCATGCACCCGGAAACGACAGGCCGTGGCAGTACACCTCCGGCGCCGGTGCGGGACAAGCGCACCACCGGGCGCGTTCCGCTGCGTGCCGACCTCAGGGCGGCTCTTCCCGACGCCGGTGCGGCGGTCGTGGTCACCGTCGCCGTGTTCGTCTTCCTGTACCTGCGGATGCGGTCCGGCGCGTCCGCGACGGTCGCGGTCATGCCCTTCATGGACGACCCCGGCACCTACTGGATGTATCTGCTCAGCCAGGCGTTCGGCTGGTCCGGGCTGCTGTGGGCGTGGGGGACGGTCATGTTCGGGCTGCTGCTGTCGGGCCCCGGGCCGGGCCGGCTGCCGGTGTCCCGGGCCGTGCTGGAGCGCTGGCACCGCACCACGAGCCTGACGACGATGGCGCTGATGTTCGCGCACGCGCTGATGTTCGCTGCCGAACTGGTGCGCGACGCGGGTGGGCTGGCGTGGGCGGCCCGCCTGTGGTCGGCGTTCGCGGACACGTTCGTACCGGGCTGGTACGACTCGGGGACCGGCAAGCTGGCCATCCCCATCGGCCAGGGCGCCCTGTACCTCGCCGTCCCGCTGGGCCTGCTCTTCTACGTCCGGCACCGCATCGGCGCGTCCACCTGGCGCCGCCTGCACCGCTTCGTCATCGTCGTGTACGTGCTGAGCGTCTGGCACACGCTGCTGTACGGCACCAACGTCTGGTACGACGGGTGGCCGCGTACGGCCCTGTGGCTGTTGCAGGTGCCCATTGCGGTGCTGCTCCTGCTGCGGCTCGTGCGACCTGCCCGGCGGGCCGAGCGCCTGGGGGCGCCCGGACGGCAGACGGGAGTCTTCCCGCTGCGCTGGACGGCTCGGGCCGCGGGCCGGGCCGCCGTCGTCGCCGTGGTCGTCGGGCTGCTGGCCGTGGTCCTTTCCGGTCACGACGGCGGGCGGCCCCGTCCCGACGCGCCGCCCGCGACCGCCCCGCCCGCTCAGGAGCCGGAGTGATCCGGTAGCGCGACGGCCGGCCGGTCGTGCTCGCCGGGCAGGAACGACACCTGCGGCGCTCCCGTACGGGGGTTGACGGCGACCTCGGCCGTCACGCCGTACACCTCGGCCAGCAACTCCTCGGTCAGCACCTCGGCGGGCGGTCCCGAAGCCGTCACCGTTCCCTCGCACAGCACGTGGAGGCGGTCGCAGTAGTACGCGGCGAGGTTCAGGTCGTGCAGGGCCACCAGGACCGTGGCGGGCAGTCGGCGCAGGATGCCGAGCACCGCCAACTGGTGCCGTATGTCGAGGTGGTTGGTCGGCTCGTCAAGGACCAGCAGGGAGGGCTGCTGGGCCAGGGCGCGGGCGATGAGGACACGCTGGCGCTCGCCCCCGGAGAGGCGGTCGAAGGGCCGGTCCGCCATGGCCGCCGCGTCCACCGAGCCGAGGGCCCACGCCACGAGTGCGGCGTCCTCGGCGCTGTCACCGTCGAGCAGCCGTTTGTGCGGGGTGCGGCCCATCGCCACGACGTCCCGTACGGTCAGGTCGAAGTCGGCGCCCGGCTCCTGCACCACGGCGGCCACCGTACGGGCGAGCCGCCGCACGGGCAGCGACCAGGCGTCCGTACCGTCCACGCGGACGTGTCCCGCGCTGGGCCGCAGGACGCGGTAGACGGCACGCAGCAGGCTGGACTTGCCGCTGCCGTTGGGCCCGACCAGGCCGACCACCTCACCGAGCCGGGCGGTCAGTGAGACGTCGCGCACCAGATGGTGCGCTCCGGCGGTGAGCGTGACGCTCTCGACGGCCAGTTCGGTCCCGCTCATGCCACTCCTCGGTCCGTCGTGCGGCGGGCGTCCCGGCGCATCAGCCACAGGAAGAACGGCCCGCCGCACAGCGCGGTCAGCACGCCGACGGGGATCTCCATGGGCGCGGCGACCGTACGCGCCGCGATGTCGGCCCAGATCAGGAACACCGCCCCGGCCAGCGCGGCCGCGGGCAGCACCCGGCGGTGGTCACCGCCCACGAACAGGCGCACGACGTGCGGCAGCATCAGGCCCACGAAACCGATCGGTCCGGCCGCGGCCACCAGGACGCCCGTGACGAGCGAGAGCAGGACGAACATCCGGGCCCGGAACCGGGCCACGTCCAGTCCCATCGTCGTGGCGGACTCCTCACCCGCCAGGAGCAGGTTCAGCGACCGGGCCTGGACCAGCAGGACGACGATGCCCAGCAGCAGCGCCGTGCCCGGCAGCCACAGCGTGCCCCACTGCACGCCGCCGAGACCTCCCAGGGTCCAGGCCAGGACGGCGCGGGCCTCGTTGCCGCGGTCGGAGGTCAGCAGCAGGATGTCCATGACCGCGGTGAGCACCGCCGCCATGGCCACGCCCGACAGCACCAGCCGCACCGAGGTGATGCGTCCGCCGGTACGGGCCGTGGTGTAGACGAGCAGCAGGGTCAGCAGCGCGCCGGCGAAGGCGGCGGCGGACAGCGACACCGGGCCGAGCAGGCTCACCCCGAAGACGATCACCGTCACGGCTCCCAGGGACGCGCCCGAGGAGACGCCCAGCAGATACGGTTCCGCCAGCGGGTTGCGGACCAGGGCCTGCATGGCCGTACCGATCACCGCGAGCCCCGCCCCCGTCACCGCGCCCAGGACCACCCGCGGGGCCCGCACGTTCAGCACGATGGTCTCCCGCGCCCGGGACCACCCCGGCTCCGTCCAGTCGGCGCCGAGCGCGTGGGTCACGATGCCCCACACCTCGCCGGGCGGCACGTGCACCGATCCGATCGCCATCCCCGCCGTGGCGGAGACCAGCAGCAACGCGCCGAGGACGACGAGGGTGACGGCGAAGGAACGGTTGCGCGGCTTCTCCCCGCGGCGGCCGGCGGTGACGACCGCCGCTTCGGCGGAGGCCGTCACCGGAACCGCGCGGGGTGCAGTGCGCGGGCCAGCTCCTCCACCGCGTACGGCGGCCGCACTCCCACGAGCGTCGCGGTCAGCGGCAGCACGACGAACCGTTTGTTCTTCACCGCGGGCACATCGGCGAGCGCGGGCTGCGACAGCAGGAACTTCTTCTTCTGCTCGACGCTCCCGGCTCCCGCGTAGTCATAGATCGCGATGACCTCGGGCCTGCGGTCGACGACCTGCTCCCAGGACGCGTCGCCGAAGACCTTGTCCAGGTCGGCGAACACGTTCCGGCCTCCGGCGAGACCGATGATCTCGGTGCCGAGGCTCTTGCCGCCGGCGGTGAACGCCGCCTTGTCGCCGCTGTCGTACACGAAGACCGGCACGGCGGGGGCGCCCTCGACGGCCTTCGTGGTCCGGTTCACCCGCGCCCGGAGACCGGCGGCCAGCTTCTCGGCCCGCTCCCGCACGCCGAAGACGGTGCCGACGGTACGGATCTCGTCGTACGTGTCCTGCATGGACACCTGCTTCTTCCCGCAGTACTCGCGGTTGAGGTAGGTGTCGATGCCGGCGTCGGCGAACGCCTTGCGCGAACGGCCCTCGTTCTCGGCGAACGCGCTGGCGTAACCGCCGTAGACGAAATCCGCACCGGCTTCCAGGACGGCCTCGAAGGACGGCTCCTTCTTCGCCAGTTGCGGAACGGCCGCGTAGTCCTCGCGCAGCTCCGGCAGAACGGCCGAGTCGGGGAACGCGGTGCCGATCATCCGGTCCTTGAGCCCCAGCGCCAGCATCAACTCGGCGGGGTGCTGATGGATGGTGACCACGCGGGCGGGCGGCTTCTTGTAGGTGGTACGGATACCGCAGTTGTCGATGGTGACCGGGAAACCCTTCGCCGCGGAGTCTGCGGAGTCGGAGTCCGCGGAGGCCGCGGGCTTCGCGCCGCTCGCGGAGTCCTTTGCCGCGCCGCAGCCGGCCAGCAGCACGGCGGACAGGGCCGCGGCCAGTGCCGCGGCGCGCCGGGTCCGGCGCCGCCGGGCAGCGGGGGGAGAGAAAGAGGGACGGGGCGTGCCGTCGTACACGTAAAGCCTCCTGCGGAGTCCGCGCTCCTCGGAACGGGCCCGCGACAGGCCAGTGTCCTGACTCCCGGATCGACGTTCCCCCGGCCTTCCCGCGCCGCGCGCAGTGGCCTTCCGCAGGGGTGCACTCCCCGGTCACAGTGGCGGGACCGTGCCGGAATCGCACCGGCTTCCTGTCTCCCGTCGCGGTGATGACCAGGTGATATTACGGTTGGTCGGGCCGAGGGCAAAGGGCGCGCGGCGGGTCCCCGCGCGCCCCGCGCCCCGGGGCACTGCCCGCGCCCTCCGTTCACTGCCCGCGGACCGCCCGGAGCACCAGCCGCTCGGCGTCCTGGTCGTACGGGCGGCCGTCGAAGCCGCCGAAGACCTCGACGCTCCCAAAACCGGCCTCCTCGGCCATCCGCCGCAACTCCACGGCGCTGTAGACGAACCAGACCAGACCGGCACGCGTCACCCGGTCGCCCCGCACGAGCACCCAGTCGCTGCGCAGGCGCGCCCAGTCGTCCAGCACCGTGTCGGTCTGCACCAGCAGGTCGGCACCCCGCTGGACGACCTTCGGGGGTGTGACCTTGCGGGCCAGCAGTTCCTTTCCGGCCACGTCCAGGAGCAGCGTTCCGCCGGGCACCAGGCAGGTGTGCATGGTGCGCAGCACGCGGGCGTTGTCGGCGGGGTCTTCGAAGTAACCGAAGGAGGTGAACATGCTGAGGACGACGTCGAAGGCCCCGGGCTCGGTGAACTCCCGCATGTCGGCCTGCGCGTACCGGGCCGTGACCCCGGCGTCGGCGGACCGTTTGCGGGCACGGTCCAGCATGGCCGGGCTGCGGTCCACACCCGTCACGCCGAAACCCCGGCGGGCGAGCGGGACGGTGAACACCCCCGGGCCGCAGCCCAGGTCCAGCACCCGGGACCCGGGCGGGAAGGACAGCAGGGGAGAGGTGTCGAGCAACTCCTCGGCCTGCGCGTAGCGCTGGTCGGAGAAGAGGAAGTCGTGGAACTCGGTCCAGAAATCATCGTCCTGGAATCCGCCCGTGTGCGTCATCGGGAACCGGTGTTCCTTCCGTGTGGCCGTCGTGGACAAGGTCGTGGGCAAGGGGAGCGGTGCCACGCCCGCGCCGCAGGGCGAGCAGGAGCGGCGGAAGCAGCACGCACTGGACCGCGGCGAGGAGCCAGAACCAGCCCGTGTGCCCGGCGCGTTCGCCGAGGCCGTACAGCTGCCCGCCCAGGACACCGCTGGCGCAGGCGCCCAGCCCCGCGGCGAGCCGCTGCTGCCCGAAGACCACGGCATCCGAGCGTGAACTGCGGCGCAGGGCCTCCAGATCGTTCTTGAGGAAGAGCACGATGTCGCCCAGAGTGATCAGGACACCGCCGGTCAGCAGGGCGGTCTTCGTGCCGTACGCCAGTACCGCCATCCCGGCCGCCAGCCCCGCGAACCCGATCGCCAGGGCGACGGGGTAGCGCATCCGCCGGATGGCGCCCGACGCCAGCGGCTGCACGACGATGACCAGGACGAAGCAGGTCAGGAGTACGAGGCTGTAGAACTCGCTGGAGGTGCGCTGCACGGCGTACACGGCGAGGTAGTGCTGGAAGTGGAAGTAGAGGTAGAAGGCCAGACCGTTGGCGACGAAAGGGAGGACGGCGACCCCGGCCAGCAGCCCCTGGCCACCCGCTCGCTCGGAAGCAGAAGCGGAAGCGGAAGGGGCAGGCGAAGCGGAACGGGAACGCACCGGTCCGGACCGCCCCCCTTCCGCCCCCACCGCAGGCAGCCGCACATGTCCCACGGCGACCACGGCGAACAGCGCCGTCACGCCGAGGAACAGCGGGCCGGGGGACGACAGCACGAACGGGCCCGCGACGAGCGGCCCCACGGCCATGCCCGCGTTGAGCGCCGCGTTGCCCGCGGACAGGAACGCCGGCCTGCGCTCCTCGGCCACCCCGTGCACCAGGTACGCCTTGTTGGCGGGCAGGTACAGCGCGGCGCCGCAGCAGGTGAGGATCAGTGCCCCCACCGCCATCGGAGGCCACCGCAGCGCCGCCAGGAACGCCGCGAAGCCCGCCGTGCGCACCACCAGCGCCCAGACCATCGTGCGGCGCAGCCCCACCCGGTCGGCGAGCGCCCCGCCGAGGATGCCGCCCGAGAACTGCACCAGGGACGCCGCGGCCAGCACCACCCCGACCGCGCCGAGGCCCATCCCCAGCCGCTCGTGCAGGAAGACCGACATGAACGGCAGGACCATGAAACTGCCGAGCGGGATCAGGAAGGAACTCAGCAGCAGGAAGCGCAGCGGCCCGGTCAGCGTGGACAGCGCGGTACGCAGCCCCGGGCCGCCGCCGGTACGTTCAGTCACCGCTGGCCCGGCGCACTGCCGTGTCCGTCGGGGGGAAGGGGTCCGTCAGGACGCGTACGGCGTTGGCGGCCGCGACAGCGCAGTGGGTGGCCAGTTCGGCCGTCTCGCCCTCCGCGTAGACGATGCCCGCGTAACCGCGGCTGTCGCCCAGGTGCTCGACGGGGTCGCCGACCTGCTTGACCGGGTACCAGACGGGGGAGCCCGGCATGTCCGGCAGCCGTTCGAGTCCGTCGACCCCGGTGAACACCCCTGGCCGCGCGGGGTATCCGAGGACGAAGGCGGAGGCCGGGCCGCCGGGCAGCTCCGCGTCCATCAGTCCGGGCCGGACGCCGAGCGCCGCCTCCACCATCGCCTCGTACACGTTGACGCCGAGCGCCCGGCACAGTCCCTCACCGACGAGCGCGCCGCCGATTCGCGGGTTGATCTCCACCACCTCCGGACCGGCGGTGGTCAGGGCGAACTCGACGTGGGCGAACCGGCCGGTGTAGCCGATGGCGGCGAGCACGCTGTCGAGCCACTGCTCCAGGGCGGCCCGGCGCGGTTCGGGGAAGGCCACGGGGAACGCGGTGATCTCCTCCCGGAAGTGCGGTTCGGGCGACATCAGCCGGCTGGAGACACCCAGCAGCCGTGTCCGTCCCGCCCAGGTGAGCGTCTCCGCGCTGTACACCGGTCCGGAGAAGTACGGCTCGGCGAACAGGCGGCCCTTCAGCTGCCGCCCGGCGGCCTCGGCCAGCGCCGTGTCCAGCTCCCGCTCGTCCCGCACCAGCCAGACGTTCTGGCTCCCGGTACCCGCGCTGTCCTTGAGGATCGCGGGCAGCCCCACGGCCTTCGCCACCAGCGCGGCCGCCTCCGGGTCGCCGCTGTCCGCCTCGGCCGCGCGGGACCGGGTCAGCCCGGCCTCGAACAGCCGGTCCCGTACGGCGGCCTTGTCCCGCGTCAGCCGGAGCACCGCGGGGTCGAGGCCGGGCAGTCCGAAGCGGGCGGTGAGTTCGGCGCCGACCAGCATCCAGGTGTCGGTGGAACTGATCAGCCCCCGCAGGTCAGGGGTGCGGCCGAGCAGCTCCGCCACCCGCTCCGTGTCGAAGGTGTCGGTCTCCACGACGTCGAGGGCGCCCGCGGGCAGCTTCGCCAGCTCGTGCGCGTAGTACGAAGGGTCGCGGGTCAGCAGCCGCAGCGGCTCGCCCAGCCGGGCCGCGGCGCGCGTCAGGTGTCCCAGTCCGAAGGTGAGCGATTCCAGGCAGACCACGGTCATGCGCAGGTCTCCTTCCGGCGCGTCGGCCAGGGGGCGCGGTTCCACGCCATCGTCGACCAGGGCATGGTCATCTCCGCGGGGCTGCCGACCTCCGTCGGCTTCAGCGTGGTGAGGTCGGCGGCCTCCCGGTGGCGGGCGTACACCCGCTCCACATAGCGGTGGCCGGTGTCGGCCCCGATCACCAGGTGGAGCCGGTCGGGGTGGCGGCGGGACTCGTACGCGGCGGTCAGGTACGCGGCGCCGGTGGACAGCCCGGCGAACACGGCGTGCTCGCGCAGCAGGGCGACGGCGCCGGACATGGCGTGGGTGAAGTCCATCCAGTGGACGGCGTCGTACAGGTGGTGGCGGACGTTGTCGAACGCGATCGAGGAACCGATACCGGCGATGATCGCCTCCGGGTCCTGGTGGTCCTGGCTCCCGAAGGTGACGCTGCCGAACGGCTGCACCCCGACCAGTCGCACGCCGGGGTCCCGGCGGCGCAGGTGCTCGGCGAGACCGCCGGTCGAGGCGCCGGACCCGACGCCGCCGACCACGGTCGGCGTGCGGTCCGGCAGGGCCGCGGTCACCAGGTCCGCGACCTCTTGGTAGCCGAGGTAGTGGATGGCGTCGTGGTACTGGCGCATCCAGTGGACGCCGGGCCGCTCGGCGAGGATCTCCCGCACCCGCCGTACCCGCAGTTCCTGGTCGAGTTTGAGGTTGCGCGACGGTCTGACCTGCTCGACCGTCGCGCCGAGGATCTCCAGCTGGGCGAGTGTCGTGGCGTCGACGGTGGTCGAGGCCACGATGTGGCAGCGCAGGCCGTAGCGGTGGCAGGCCAGCGCCAGGGCGTAGGCGTAGATACCGCTGGAACTGTCGATCAGGGTCTGCCCGGCGCGGATGGTGCCGCGGTCGAGCAGGTGCCGGACGGCCGCCAGCGCCGAGTAGATCTTCATCGACTCGAACCGCAGCAGGACCATGCCGTCCGTCAGCCGGACGAGGTCGGGGGCTTTGAGGGCGTCGGCTATGTGGGGGTGCGTCACGCGAAACCTCCTTGGGCGAAAGAGCACTGGTGGCCGAGCGATCGGAAGAAGGCGGACAGTTCGCCCTTCAGGGCCGGCGCGGGCCGGCAGCTGAAGAGGTAGCCGACGAGGGACCCGGTGTGCGCGACGAACAGACCGTCCGCCCCGAACTCCTCACGGTGGGCCAGTACGGCCTCGAAGGTGTGCTTGGGCAGCACCTCCTGGGACAGCGCGCCGCTGAAGGTCGCCGCCCTGGCGACGGCCGCCGGGTCACCCGAGGCGAAGCCCTTGAGGAGGTCCGTCAGACATTTCTCGTACTCCGCCGCACAGCGCCGGTAGTGCCGCTGGAGCAGCGGGGTGACCGTGGCGGTGTCCACCGTGCCCGGCTCCATGACGAAGGCGGTGTGGAAGCCGATACCGGTGCCGAGCCGCTGTACGACACGGTGCCGGCCGCTCAGGTAGAGCGCGAACTCGTCGAGGAACACGCTGTCGGCCCGCTCGATCTCCGACAGGATGCGGATGACGGCCCCGGCGTCGTACGGCAGGGAGAAGACCCGGAACAGACAGCGCAGCGTCGCCACGATGTCCGCCGTCGAGCTGGCCATGCCCACCCCGACGCGCAGGTCCGAGTGGGTGCTCCAGCGGCCGGACGGCAGCGTCAGGCCGAAGTGCTCCAGGAAGAGCCGCGCGGCCGTCGCCGCCTTCCCGCCGAGGGACGGCTCGTCACCGGCAGGGGCGCCGGGCGTGAAGTACACCCAGGAGTGGCGGTCCACGGGGAACGACACGATCGCGATGTCCCGGCCGGTGCCCGGACGCAGCGGCCCCTGGAAGAGTTCGCCCAGCGTCCCGTGGCAGACGCCGGAAGCCGGCCGCGTCGAGGTGCTGTCGGGCGCGGTCAGCATCGGACACCGGACAACGGCGGTGCCTGGACCGGCCATCGGCCGTCCCGGAGGTATGCAAGGTATGCCTCGGTCACGAACACGCCCTCTCTCACCGCACCCGGTCCGAGGAATGACCGGTGAGTGAGAGGGCGGCAGCGCCCGAACGCGCGCTGCTCCGCCTGCACCGCCGACCCAGCCCTCGAGGTCACCGTGGACAGCGCGTGCGCCCTTGCACGCGCGCAGTGGCAGGTATTCGGACTCGTGGGCACGTCGGCCGGGCCTTCCGGCGACACCTCGGCCGCCGTCGGCCGTACCCCTGGACGGGGTCCGGTGCCGTTGGCGGCGTTCGCTCCCACTCACCGTTGCGGGACAGTCCCGGACTCCCACCGGGTTCCCTCTTACGACGCGCCACGGGGGTGGCGCGAACCGACTGCGCACATCAGCGTAGAGGCGTTCCCGCCACCGCAACAGGGAGACCTGCGGGGTTGTCTCGATCGGCGCCGCTGACAGTGCGCGGGATGTGTGCCCTACCGGATCACCGTCGGGGGAGCCGGTCGCCGACGGCTCTCCCACGTGGGCGTTCCGCCCGTGGCCCCGCTCAAACATGTCACGTTGAGGTGGCTGGTCGCGGTCCTGATACAGATCCGCTCGCCGTGTCCGTAAACCGGTTCGGGCCTCCGGACCCCGGCCCGAGGGCCGCACGGGGGCCCTGTGACGGGTGAGGTGGCCGGTACCGGGCGCCTTCCCCGCCCGCCGATTCTTCCGGCCGACAAGAGGAACGGGTCGAAGACGGCGTCCGGCAAAGACATCATGAGCTTCGAGGCAGTTGATCGGCGTATCCCGAGGAGGCGTTGGCCATGCGTATCCCTGGTCCCGAGCCCAGGCCGGACGGCGGGGTGGGGGCGGTCGCGGCGGCAGGCGGACTGCACACCTACCAGCTGCGGCTGCACGAGGAGTACGGACCCGTCGTGCAGTTCCAGCTTCCGGGCGCGGACACGGCCGTGTCGGTCGCCGACCCCGTGCTGCTGGAGGCCACGGCCCACATCGACAAACGGCCGGAGCGGCTGTTCGCGTTCCTGGCCCCGCTGTGCGAAGCGGGCAACCTCCAGGTGCTGCCGGCCGACGAGCACGCCCCCTGGCGGCGGGTGCTGCTGTCGGTGCTGGCCGGGCGCCCGTCCCACGAGCGGCACTTCGCGCAGTTCACCGCGCTGGCGACGGACCTCGCGGACCGTTGGGGCGAGCAGGCGGGCAGCGGACCCGTCGCGCTGCAGAAGGATCTCACCGCGCTGTCGCTGCGGATGATCGGCGCGTACGCGCTCGGAGGGGACGCCACGGACCCGGAGCGCGTCGTCGCGGCCTTCGAGGAGGTGCTCACCGAGTACCTGGGGCGGCTCTACCAGGTACCGGTCCCGGGTACGCAGGAGGCGCGCGAGGAGCGGGCGGCGCAGGCCCTCGCCTACCTCCGCGCGACGGCCGACCGGGTGATCGCGGCGCACCACTCCGGCAGCCGCACGGACCGGAGCGACCTGATCGGGGCGCTCGTCGAGGCCGGAGAGCGCCCCGCGCGGATCCGCGACACCGTCCTGATGACGATGCTGGCCGCCCACCACACCACCGGAGTGGCGGTCTCCTGGACCCTGCACCTGCTGGGACTCCACCCCGAGGCGGCCGGACGCGTCGCCGACGAACTGGACGGGGTCCTCGGCGACCGCACCGTGCCGGACTACGCCGACCTGCGGCGCCTGACCTACCTGGACATGGTCGTGAAGGAGTCGATGCGGCTCTTCCCGCCCGGCCCGTACGGCGCGCGGGAGACGACCGAGCCCCTCGTCCTGGGCGGCCACGAGATTCCGGCCGGCACGACGATCTTCTATCCGTTCTGGGCCGTGCACATGAACCCCGATTACTGGCCCGCGCCGCAGGAGTTCGTCCCCGAACGCTTCACCCCGCAGCAGGTGGCCGGGCGGCCGAGGCTCGCGTACGTCCCGTTCGGCATCGGGCCGCGCAGCTGCGAGGGCGCCGCCCTGGCCATGGTCGAGACCGAACTGGTGCTGGCCGTCCTGCTCAAACGCTTCCGGTTCCGGCCCGCGCCGGGACACGAGGTGACACCGGTCGAACGGTTCGTGCTGTGGGCGGGCGACGACATCCGCATGCTCGTCAGCCCGCGCGGCGCGCGGCCGCAGGCGTGAACTCCGGGCGCGCGGCCGCCCGCCCATGAACTCCCGGTGCGCCAACTGGGCCTGGTGTGACGGGAGTACGGGTATGCATGCGGCGAGAATGCCGGTGCGAGCAGGGGAGTGGCCATGACGAAGTGGTTATTGGCGTTCGACGCGGGCTGCGGAGCGTGCAGCGATGTGGCCGGGCGGATCGGCGGTCTGGTGGGGGACCGGCTGACGATGGCGGGGCTCGGGGAGGAGCCGGTACGCGCCCTGCGCCGGAAGGCGCTGGGCGGCAACCCGCCGTTCGTTCCCACGCTGCTGGCCGTGGACGGCGACCGGGTGCGGGCGTGGACGGGCCCGGCGCTGTCGGTACGGCTGTGCCGCCTTCTGGGGCCGGTCGGCTCGCTGCGGGTGGTCCGGGCACTGAACCGGACCGATGTACTCGTGCACGGCGACCGGCGCAGGCTCCTCAAAGCCGTGCCGGGCCTGGCGCTGGGCGCGTTCCTCGTCTCCGGAGGGCTCGCCGCTCCGGCGATGGCCGCATCCGGGCGCCGGATGACGGCCGCCGGCGCGGAGGAATGGGCCGCCGGGCTCGAACGGCTGCCCAGCAGCTACCGGGAATTGACCGCGCTGCCGATGCCGCGGCGCCGCGCCGTGTACGCCAGGATTCCGGACCGCGCGAAGGCCGGCCTGTGGCTGGAGCACGTACAGCGCTACCGGGCGGCGCACCCCGAGCTGTCCGCTGAGCGGTCGGCGATGCTGGAGAAGGTCGCCGCGGCGATACCGGCCCTCTTCGCCGGGACCGGTGCCTGGGCGGCGGCGGACATCGACCGGCTGCGGGAGGAGTCGGCGGCGGTGCTGGGCCCCGACGTCTCCTTCGCCGCGCTCGGCGTGCTCGGCCCGGCCGAGTCGCCCGGCTCCGCTGCCTCCTCCCCGGACGCCCGCCTGCTGATGAACTGCGATTGCCACAAGGGGGCCAGCGGCTGCAGCTCCTGCGGCAACTCTCTCCCCTGTAAGGAGCAGCCGTCCGGCTGCGGGGTGCTGTGGCAGCAGAACTGCAACGGCGTGTGTGGTGGTTGAGGGAGCACCGGGCACTTGCGTGACGACGGTGAGGTGACGAGCCGGAGGCCACCGGCGCGCGGCCGAGCGCGAGCCGGTCCGCGAGGTGGCCCCGGCCTGTCATCGGTCTGCCACCGGCCCGTCACCGGCCCGCAGCGCCCAGGCCGCCAGGGCCTCAGGCCTGCCGGGCCGACGCCTCGCTCGTGGACTGCGTGTCCCGCTCCTGCCCGGCCGCGGCGGACCAGTTGGCGAGCAGCTTCAGGCCGTCCTCGGCGGCGGTTCCGGGGGGCGCGCTGTAGACGAGCATGCTCAGGCCGCTCTCGTGCGGCAGGTCCAGGAATTCCTGATCGAGTTCCAGGGGACCGACGAGCGGGTGGTGGAAACGTTTCGTCCGCTCACGGAAGACGTGCACCTCGTGGGAGTCCCACAGCATGCGGAAGAAGTCGCTCCGGGCGGAGAGTTCACCGATCAGGTCCGACAGTTCCCGGTCGTGCGGGTTCTTCCCCGCCTCGACGCGCAGCGCGCCCACGGTGAAGCGGCCCATGCGCTCCCATTCGGTGTAGAACCGCCGGGCCGCCGGGTGCAGGAACCCGAACCGGGGGATGTTCGCTCCGTAGGCCGGAGCGGCGTACAGGTCCGCGTACAGGGCCCGGCCCAGCGGGTTTGCGGCCAGGAGGTCGAGGCGGTTGTTCACCACGTACGCCGGCAGCTCCGGCATCCCCTCGATGATCCGGGCCACGCCCGGCCGCACCGTCGGCCGGTCCGCCCGCTGCCGGGTCCGCGTCGCGGGCGCCGGTCCGGCGGCGCGGGCGAGGTCGTACAGGTACATGCGCTCGGTGTCGTCGAGCCGCAGGGCATGGGCCAGGGCGTCCAGCACGCTGTCGGAGACACCTCCGAGGCTGCCGCGTTCCAGGCGCGTGTAGTACTCGACGCTCACTCCGGCGAGCGCGGCTACCTCGCCCCTGCGCAGTCCGGGCACCCGCCGCTGACCGTACGTCGGCAGACCCGCCTGCGCGGGAGTGATCCTGTCGCGCCGGGAGCGGAGGAACGCGCCGGCTGCTTCCCGGTTGTCCATGGGGACAGGGTAGGCGGCCCGCGCGACGGGTGGGGGACCCTGTCAGTACCCCTCACGGCAGAGACTCCCCCGCCCCGGCCGGCTCCTGTTGCATGCTCCCTGACGGCACTCGCTCGACACCGTGAAGGAAGCACCATGACCACCACCTGGTTCATCACCGGCACGTCCGCAGGCTTCGGGCGGTTGCTCACCGAACGCCTCCTGGCCCGTGGCGACCGTGTCGCCGCGACCCTCCGCAGGCCCGAGGCCCTCGACGGCCTCCGCGCGGAGCACGGCGACCGGCTCTGGACCGCCCGGCTCGATGTCACCGACACCGAGCGGGTGCGCCGCGTCGTGGACGACGCGTTCGAGGCCCTCGGCACGATCGACGTCGTCGTGAACAACGCCGGCCACGGCCTCCTCGCCTCCGCCGAGGAGGCGTCCGACGAGCAGATCCGGCGCGTCGTCGACACCAACCTGTTCGGCTCGATCCATGTCATCCGTGCCGCCCTCCCGCACCTGCGCGCCCAGGGCAGCGGCCACATCCTGCAGGTGTCCACCGCGGGCGGCCAGACGACCTATCCGGGACTGGGCTACTACCACGCCTCCAAGTGGGGCATCGAGGGGTTCTGCGAGACCGTCGCGCGGGAGATCGCGCCGTTCGGCCTGGCCCTGACCATCGTCGAGCCTGGCGCGACGCCCACCAGGTTCGGCAGCTCGCTCGACACCGCACCGCCCCTGCCCGCGTACGAGAACACCCCCGCGGCCGAGACCCGGCAGGCGTTCCTGGGCGGGTCCTTCCCGGTGCCCAACAGCGCGGAGAAGATCGCCGAGGCGATGATCGACCTCGTGGACTCCGGCGGGGCTCCGCTCCGTCTCCCGCTCGGCCCCGATACCTACGAGGACGTCCGCGCCGCCCTCGTCGGCCGGCTCGCCGAGCACGAGGCCCATCAGGACGTCGCCCGCTCGGTGGCGGCCACCACCGCCGGGTGATCTCGGCCGCGCCGCCGCCGATCGCCTCCCGGCCGCCGATCGCTCCCCGGCCGCCGTGTGCCGCGTTCCACGGGTCCGGGATGATGGGCCGGTGGGAATGCGGATAGCGGTGCTCGGGCCGGTGCGGGTCTTCGACGGAGAGGGGACGCCGGTCGGTATCGGGGGCGCGAGACCGCGCATGCTGCTGGGCCGACTGGCGCTGGCGGCGGGCGACATGGTGTCGCCCGACGCGCTCATCGACGGCCTGTGGGGCACGCGCCCTCCCGCGGACGCGCTCAACTCGCTGCACGCGCTGGTGTACCGGCTGCGCAAAGCCCTGCCCGACGGCCAACTCCTGGAGTCGACCGGGGCGGGCTACCGGCTCGCGGTGCCCAAGGAGCACGTGGACGTCGCGCGTTTCGAAGCGCTGGCGGCGCGGGGCGAACGCGAGCTCGCCGCGGGGACGCCCCAGGAGGCGGCTGCCCTGCTCGGCGAGGCTCTCGCACTGTGGCAGGGACCCGCGCTGGCCGATGTGCGGGAGGCTCCGTACGCCGGTCCGGCCGGTGCCAGGCTGGAGGAACTGCGTACCGCGGCGCTGGAGAACCGCTGCGAGGCGGAGCTGCGGCTCGGCCACCACGCGGGCGTCCTGGCCGACCTGGAGGCGGCCTCCGCGGACCACCCGCTACGGGAACGGCTGGCCGCGCTGCGCATGCGCGCCCTGCACGCGGCAGGCCGGCAGTCCGACGCGCTGGCCGTGTTCGAGGACGTACGCCGCAGGCTCGCCGACGAGCTGGGTGTCGACCCCTCGGCCGGGCTCCGCGAGGCCCACCTCGCCGTGCTGCGCGGCGACGAGAAGCCGCCCGCCGCACGGGTCGGGCCGGCGCCCGGCCGCCTGCCCGCGCGGCTGACCTCGTTCGTCGGCCGGGGCAGCGAAATGGCGCTGCTGGACCGGCTGATGACGGCTTCCCGGCTGGTCACCGTCGTCGGCCCCGGCGGTGTGGGCAAGACACGGCTGGCCGTGGAGGCGGCGTCCAGGCACCGGGCCCACCGGCAGGGCCGGCTGTGGTTCGTCCCGCTGGCCGGGGCGAGCGGCCCTGACGGGGTGTTCGACGCGGCACTCGGCACGCTCGGCACACCGAACGCGCCGCGCCCGCCCGGCGACAGCCGTACGGACCCGCTGGACCGGGTGGCCGACCTGCTCGGCGGCGGCGAGGCGGTGCTCGTCCTCGACAACTGCGAGCACCTCGTCGACGCCGTCGCGGAGTTCGCGCAGGGCGTGCTCGAACGGCGGCCGCGGCTGACCGTCCTGGCCACCAGCAGAGAACCGCTGGAGGTCATGGGCGAGACGCTCTGCCGCCTCGGCCCGCTGCCCCTTCCCCGCCCGGACGCGGAGCCCGCCGAGGCCGCCGCGTCGGCCGCCGTACGGCTCTTCACCGACCGGGCGACGGCCGTCCGGCCCGGCTTCACGCCGGACGCCGCCACCCTGGGCGCGGTGGGGGAGGTGGTGCGCAGGCTCGACGGGCTGCCGCTCGCCCTGGAGCTGGCCGCGGCACGGCTGCGGTCGATGAGCGCCGAGCAGATCGCGCGGCGGCTCGACGACCGGTTCCGCCTGCTGTCCACGGGCAACAGGGCGGCGCAGCCGCGCCAGCGCACCCTGCACGCGGTGATCGGGTGGAGCTGGGAGCTGCTGACCGGCCAGGAGCGGACGCTGGCACGGCGTCTGGCGGTGTTCCTCGCGCCGACCGGGCCCGAAGCGGTCGAGGCGGTCTGTTCGGACGGGACACTCCCGGCCGGGGACATCCCCTACGTACTCGGTTCGCTGGTCGACAAGTCCCTCGTGGAACGGGCCGGGGACGGCTACCGGATGCTGGAGACCGTACGGGCCTACGCGGCGGAGCAACTGCTCGGGGCGGGCGAGCGGGACGCGGTCCGGGACCGCCTCGTGCGGCACTTCGCCGACCTGGCCGAGGAGCACGAGCCGCTGCTGCGCTCCGCCCGGCAGCACCGCTCGTTCGCGCTCTTCGCGGCCGAGTACGACAACCTAGTGTTCGCGCTGCGGACGGCCGTCGACGGACGGGACGCGGACGCCGCCGCCCGGCTCCTCGGCCCGCTCTACTGGTACTGGAACTCGCTGCGTCACGACGTCCGGGCCGAGGCCCTGGTGGCCGGAGTGTGCGAGCTGGGCGACGCGCTGCCCGCGGACGCCCGCGCCGCCTTCACCGCGATCCGCCTCCTGACCGGCACCGCCGACCCGGCCCCCGACGCCGGGCGGGTGCGCGCCGTGATCGAGGACTGCACACGCACCGGCGCGCTGGAGCGCTATCCGATGCTGCTCCTGGTGACCCTTCCGACGGGCCGTCTGCTCGGCCTGGACGAGCTGGTCGGACGCCTGACGCGGGAGGTGCGCGGACGCCGGGACCGGTGGGCCGTCGCCTGTACGCACCTCGTGGACGCGATCACCCATCACGACCGCGGCGACTGGGAGGGCCTCGCGAGCGCGACGGCCGGCGCCCTGCGCGAGTTCGAGGCCACGGGCGACGACCTGTGTACGGCGATGGCGCTGGCAGGCGTGGCGCGGGTGCACTCCGTCCGCGGAGAACACGGGGAGGCGGTCGCCGCTTACCGGCGCGGGCTCGCCCTCGTACCCCAGGACGAGGTCCAGTACCGGCTCGGGCTGGCCGCCGAACGGATGCGCGGCGGGGACCTGGAGGGCGCGCGGCACGACATCGAAAGGGCCGAGCAGGCGGCCCGGGAGCGCGGCGACGACCTCCAGCGGATCGCTGCCCTGGCCTGCCGGTCCGAACTGCACCGCCGTGCCGGTGAGCTGGACAGGGCCGACCAGCTGCTGAACCGGATGGAGCAGCTCGGGCGTGAGGCGTCCCTGCCCGGCGAGGCGGTGGAGGACTGGACCGCGCCGGCGAGGATGGCGAACCTCCTGGCGGCCGGTGACGCCGTACGGGCGCGCGAGCTGCTGCCCAGGGCCGTCCGGGCGGCCTTCGCCCACCGGAACATCGCGCCCGCCGCCCAGCAGCTGGCCGGGCTGCTGCTGGCGGAGGGCGACCCGGCGGGCGCGGCCACCGCGCTCGGTACGAGCCGGGCCGTCCGCGGCGCCTTCGACGACGGCGACCCGGAGGTGCGCGAACTCGCCGCCGAACTCGCGCGACGGCTCGGCCGGGCGGCGTACGGCACGGCGTACGGGCGGGGCGCCGCCATGCCACGGCAGGAGGCGATCGACCACCTGCGCCGGTCGGCCGACGGCCGCTGACAGCAGCGCACCCGGCCTGTCAGCGCACGATCAGAGCGCTGTCATCGCCGGTCGGCACTGTCGTGTCCGTACCGCAGCAGCGGGCGGACAGCCGGGTCCCACCAGGGGGCCCGCGGCGCCCGCCGGGAGGAGACCGACATGACGAACTCCGCGAGCAGCAACCGCGAGCAGATCCAGCAGGCGCTCGACTGGGCGGTGGCCGAGGTGGCCGTGCCCGGCATCGTCGCCGAGGTCCGGGACGCGGACGGGACGTGGTTCGGCTCCGCGGGCGCCGCCGACCTGGTGTCCGGCCTCCCGCGCCAGGAGGGCGAACACGTGCACGTCGGCAGCGCCGGCAAGGCGTTCACGGCGGCCACGGTGCTGCAACTGGAGGCCGAGGGACGGCTGAGCATCGAGGACACGGTCGAGCGGTGGCTGCCCGGCGCGCTGAACGTCAACGGCTACGACGGCAACAAGATCACCATCCGGCACCTGCTCAGCAACACCAGCGGCCTGTTCGTCACCGGACTGGCGCCGGAACTGTCGAGCCGCTACGCCACCCGCTCCACGTTCGCCGAGCACCGCTTCGACACCTGGACCCTGGACGAACTGCTGGAGCTCACGGTGTCCCAGCCGCCGATCCACGAGCCGGGCACGGCCTTCGCCTACTCCAACGGCGGCTTCTACCTGGCCGGCATGATCATCGAGAAGGTCACCGGCAACACCTACGCCGAGGAGGTGGCGCGCACCATCGTCCAGCCCCTCGGCCTGACCCACACCTACGTGCGCCCCGCCGACGAGACCGGCTACCCGGAACCGCACCCGAAGGGGTATTCGAGCCTGTTCCTGAAGGACGGCGCCGACCCCGCGGCCGTCACCGCCGACAACTGGGAGTCGATGTTCGAGGAGCCCGGCCTCCCGCCCCTCGACGTCACCGAGTACAACAGCTCCTGGGCCTACGCGGCCGGCAACGTCATCTCCACGACGGGCGAGATGCTCCGGGTGTTCAACGCCTTCGCCTCCGGCAGCCTGCTCCCGCCGGCCCAGCACCGCGAGATGTGGACCATGCTGTCCACCGAGGGCGGCAACTGGATGCCCCACGCCACGTACGGCCTCGGCGTGTTCGAACTGGACCGGGCGGTGACCGGCGGCGTGCACCTCCGCGGTATCGGCGGCAGCATGCAGGGTTCCCACCTCGCCGCCGTCGGCACTCCCGACGGCGAGCAGACCATCGTCGTGCACACCAACACCGAGTTCAAGACCTGGAAGGTCCTGTTCAAGGCCCTGGAGGCGGAGTTCGGCATCCCGCCCGTCCAGGGGCTGTAGCGGCGGGTCCCGGCCCCGGCTCCGGTCGCGGCTCCGGCCCCGGCTCCGGCCCCGGTCGCGCATGCCGCGGGCCGGGGCCGGCGGGCGTCTTCGGTGCTCGGTGACCGGATGTTTATGCGATTGATCCTGGTTCCCGTACAACCGTGGGGATGCTCACCCATAAAGGCCGGTTAAATGTCCAGTTTGTTGGCATAGCGCCTTCTTGCCAGGTCGAGTGTGAAGATCCCTTCCTTTACGGTCGACGGGAGGGCTTCGCGTTTTTCGAGCCGAGCCAGTGCGCCCTGTGCGAGCCCTTTATGCGGCGCCGGTCGGCAGATGTATGAGCAGGGGAACCCCAAACATGAAGAACCTCGGTGAACCGAGGATGCGCAAGCGTGCCCGCTGGTGCGCTCTGGGCGCGGCGACGATG
Source organism: Streptomyces sp. CB02923 (assembly GCF_001905005.1). Lineage (GTDB taxonomy): Bacteria > Actinomycetota > Actinomycetes > Streptomycetales > Streptomycetaceae > Streptomyces. Next base: position 57,698 of record NZ_LWKZ01000009.1, read on the forward strand.
ATTGCGTGGACATCGTTCGGAGCGTCGGCGACGGCGGCACCGAACCGGGACAACGTCGAGTTGGCGTGCGGCGGTTCGAAATACAAGTTCACGTTCCACTGGAGCTCCAGCCTCAACGGTTCGTGGCGGCACCTCGGCTATTCGGAGTGGAACCTCGGATCGGTTCCGCAGGCCGGCACCATCAATGCCTCCGGGCCGCTGACGTTCTGCCCGCGCAAGGGCCGCGGATCCGGCCAGAGCATCATGAACAATTCCACCGCGGCCGAGAACGGCCATTCCAAGTACCGCGGTTGGGTCTACTACAACAGCGGTTACAAGGGCGCGGTCGACAAGGTCCCCACCTTCTCGTCCATGCGCCTGAAGAAGACGTTCAACAACAACGCGTCGTTCCAGTGGAAGAGCTGAACCGGAACAGCGGGTGATCCCCGGCCGTTCCGCCCCCTTTGCCGTGCAGAGCCGGGGCGGGACGGCTCGACGGGGCTGTGTACCGAGGTAAAAATGGAGTGTGTAGGCGTGCGACAGGTACTGCGCGTGAGGCCGAAGGGCAGGGCGGTGCTCGCAGCCGCGCTGGTACTGGGCGCGGCGACGGGCTGCTCCTCGGCCGGGCAAGAGGGCGGCGCAGCGTCGCAGCCGGCACCGGCGAGGAGCTTCGACGCGGCGGATCCCGCGACGTGGACGTTGCCCATCGAGGCGTACCTCCCTTCCGAAGGGCAGGACCGGCAGGCGGCGAAGGCGAAAGAACTGCTGATCGCCGACTGCATGAAAGACCTCGGTCTCGACTGGAGCCCGGCACCGGATCTCCCGGACATGGGGCCCAAGACGCTGACCGACTGGCGTTACGGCATTCATGACGCGGCGCTGGCGAAGAAACGCGGCTACAAGCCCGATGCCGCGGAACAGGCCGCTTATGACAAGGCCATGGAGGCCGGGGCGCTCGACGAAGACGCCGGGAACGGCGGCACGGCCGAGGCCGCGCTGCGCGGCAGCAGAACCGAGATCAACGGAAAAGCCGTGCCGAAGGGCGGTTGCGCGGGCCGGGCCGCCTCCCGGCTCGGCAGTGACGGGACCGAGTTCTCCGAGGCCGCGCAGCGGATCGGCAACGACGCTTTCGTACGGTCGAAGCAGGACCCGAAGGTCGTCGCGGTCTTCCGGGAATGGTCCTCCTGCATGAAGGACAGCGGCTATTCCTACAAGGAGCCCCTGGACGCCAGCGACGACCCGCGATTCTCCGCACCCGACGTCAGCGGACTGGAGATTTCCACCGCGCTGGCCGACCTCGCATGCCGCAAGCGCCACGCCGTCGCCAGAACCTGGTTCGACGCCGAGAGCGCACTGCAACAGCAGGCCATCGAGAAGAACGCCGAGAACCTCGACCGGATCAAAAAGAGCCGCGATGCCATGGTCAAGAAGGCATCGTCCCTTCTCGCCGGAACCGCATGAGGAAGACAGCCATACGGAAGACGGCCATGCGGAAGGACGTCACTCGGCACGCGGCCGGGGAACGCGCCGGGCCGCGTACCGGACTGGCCGGCCGCCGACGGGCGCTGATCGTCGTGGTCACCGGTTCCCTCGCGCTCGGCGCACTGGGGCTGGGAGCCGCCGCGGTCATCAAATCCCCCGCGCAGGTGGCGGCGGACACCGCGCCCCCGCCCCGGGACACGCTCACCGCGCCGGTGGAACGGCAGCCCCTGTCCCGCACCCTCGTGACGCGGGGCAGCGTCGTCGCCGCCCAGACCGTCGACATCGCCGCCGGTGACCCGGCGGGCGAGGACACGGGCCGCGCGGTGGTCACCAAGGTGAAGGCGAAGGCCGGTGATTCCGTGACCGGCGGCCGGGTCCTGCTGGAGGTGTCGGGACGGCCGGTCTTCGCGTTGCCCGGGGCGCTGCCCGCGTACCGGGACCTGAGGACAGGGGCGCGGGGCGAGGACGTGGCGCAGCTGCAACAGGCGCTGGCCACGGCCGGTCATCCCACGGGAGCCGACCGGGCGGGCGTCTTCGGCGCGGGCACCCGACGTGCGGTGACGGCGCTGTACGCGGCAGCGGGCTACGAGCCGGTGTCCGACGGCGCCGAGGGCGGCAGCGCCGCCGGAGGCGGGAAGGAGGGCGCCGCGAAGAACGGGAAGAGCCGCTCCCCGGGGAGCGGAAAGGCGGAGCCGCCGGCCGCCGGTGTCGTGGTGCCGATGTCCGAGGTGGCGTACTTCAAGGGGCGCACCGCCAGGGTGGATTCGGTCGCGGCCGAGGTCGGCGCGGAAGCGGACGAGAAGCTCATGACCCTCTCCGCGGGCGCGTTGCGGGTCACCGGTGAGGTGGCGCCGTACGAGAGGGAACTCCTCCGGCCGGGCCGGCAGGTCCGGATCCTCGCGGAGACCACCGGGCGGCAGGCCGTCGGGAAGATCGTCTCCGTGGCGGGTACGCCGACGGTCCGCAAGGGCGGGTCCGCGGACGGGAGCGGAAGCGACGGGCAGCCGGACGGCGGCGGTTACGCCGTGGAGATCGAGCCGGACCGGCCGCTGCCCGCGGACATGGCGCATCAGGACGTACGGCTGACGATCACCGTCGCGTCCACCGGCGGCAAGGTGCTGTCCGTACCCTCGTCGGCGGTCTCCGCGGGCGCCGACGGGCGGACCACCGTGACGGTGCGGGAGACCGGCGGCGAACACCGCCGCGTCGAGGTACGGGTGGGCATGTCCGGTGACGGCGTCGTGGAGGTCACCCCGGCCGACGGGGCGAAGCTGACCGAGGGGGAGCAGGTCGTGGTGGGCGTGAGCGCGCGGCGTGGCGCCGGAGAGGACCGGCGATGAACGGCGGCCAAGGCGCCTGCCCCGTGGTGGAATTCCGCGGCGTGGGGCTGACCTACCCCGGACCGCCCCCGGTGGAGGCCCTCAGGGCGTGCGACCTGACGATCGGCCGGGGCGAGTACGTGACCGTCGTCGGCCCTTCCGGCTCGGGCAAGTCCACCTTCCTGAACATCGTCGGCCTGCTGGACCTGCCGACGACGGGCCGCTACCTGCTCGACGGCACCGACGCGGGCGCGGCCAAGGACGCCGAACGTACCGGCCTGCGCGGGACGCGTATCGGATTCGTCTTCCAGGCCTTCCACCTCCTGCCGCACCGCAGCGCCCGGGAGAACGTGGAGCTGGCGATGCTCTACCGGCGCACCCCGCGCCGCGAGCGCTGTGCGCGTGCCGCGCAGGCGCTGGAGCGGGTGGGGCTGGCACACCGAGCGGAGGCGCTGCCCACCAGGCTCTCCGGCGGGGAACGCCAACGCGTCGCCATCGCCAGGGCGTTGGTGTCCGGCCCGTCCCTGCTGCTCTGCGACGAACCCACCGGAAACCTCGACTCCGCGACGGCAGCCGCCCTCCTCGACCTTCTGGACGCCCTGCACCGGGACGGCATGACCCTCGTGGTGATCACCCACGACGCCCAGGTCGCCGCCCGCGGACAGCGCACCATCACCATCCGCGACGGCGTGCTGACCGACACCTGCCCCACCGGAACCGCCTCATGACCACGACGGAACCCGGCATGACCACGACGGAACCCGGCCCCGCCACAGCCCCTTCGCCGGGCCGCGCCCGCCGCTCGGCCCTCTCCCTGCGCGACCTGGTCTCCGAAGCGCTGGCAGGAGTGCTGCAACGTCCCGCCCGCTCCGCGCTGACGGCCCTGGGCACCGTCCTCGGCGTGGGCTCCTTCATCGCGGTGCTCGGACTGACGGGCACCGCCGCCTCCCAGATCGACGGCCGGTTCAGTGAACTCACCGCCACGGAAGTCACCGTGCAGGACACCGGAGGCACCGACAGCGGACACGTCCCCCTGGCCTTCCCCGCCGACGCCGACACCCGCGTGGGCCGGCTCAACGGCGTCACCGCGGCGGGCGTCTGCTGGAAGGTCCGCCTCGCCGCCGGGCAGGCCGTACGCTCCACCCCGGCCCGCGGCACCGGAAGCACCGCCCAGACCTCGCTGATCGCGGCGTCCCCGGGAGCGCTGCGGGCCGCCGGGCCCTCCCTGGCCCAGGGGCGCACCTTCGATCCGTACCACGACAGCCACCGCGAACGCGTCGCCGTACTGGGTGCCGCGACCGCTGCCCGCCTGGGCATCACCACCGTGGAGACCCGGCCCGCCGTCTTCATCGGGGACACCGCCTTCACGGTCATCGGGATCGTGGACGACCTCGAACGCAAACCCGAACTGCTCATGTCCGTCCTGGTACCGCGCTCCACCGCCGAGCACCTCTGGGGGCCGCCCGGCGACGAGCGGGCGCACATGCTCATCGCCACGGAACTCGGCGCCGCCCGCCAGGTCGCCGACGAAGCCCCCACCGCGCTGCGCCCCGAACACCCCGACTACTTCAGGGCCGTACCGCCACCCGACCCCAAGGCCCTGCGCTCGGCCGTGGGCGACGACCTCGGGCAGCTCTTCCTCGTGCTGGCCGGAGTGTGCCTGGTGATCGGCAGTGTCGGCATCGCCAACACCACCCTGGTGGCGGTCATGGAACGCACCGGCGAGATCGGCCTGCGCCGCGCCCTGGGAGCCCGCGGCGTCCACATCACCGCCCAGTTCCTCGCCGAATCCACGGCTCTCGGTCTCCTCGGCGGCCTGATCGGCACCTCGGCCGGCACGCTCACCGTGGTGCTGGTCTCCGCCGTACGGCAGTGGACACCGGTGATCGACCCGCTGGCGGTCGCCACCGCGCCCGCCCTCGGCCTGGCCACCGGCCTGCTCGCCGGCCTCTACCCCGCGTGGCGCGCCGCCCGCATTCCACCGGCCGAAGCCCTGCGCCGCTGATCCGGCACCCCGTCCCGCCCCTGCGACCCCCTCCCTACGCTTTGCTGCTCTCCGCCCCGGCCATGGTGCACCGCGGGCCGTGCCGGCCCCGCCGCCGCACGGCGTCCTTGCGCTGCCCGCGACCGCCCCCGGCCCGCCCACGATCACCCCGTACGGATACGCCCGCGGCCCGGCCGCGGACAACCAAGGACTTTTTTTGAGACATCGCTCCACGAGCAGATGGCGATCATCCGTCGCCACGGCGGTCTCCGCCGCGCTGTTCAGCTCACTCCTCCAGACCACCGCCTGGGCCGACGACCAGCCCCAGGACGCCCCGGCGCCGCAGCGTTCGTCGGTGGTGAAGAACGCGGACCGGGACACGGTGCTGGGCAAGGACTGGCACACGTCCCAGGACCGGGCCTGGACCACCAGCGGCGACACCGAGGGATTCCACGTCCTGGTCGCCGACCGGAACAAGGCTTACGAGTGGCGCACCGCCGCGACCCTGCGCGAGCCCGGCTTCGACGCCGACATGTGGATCGGCAACGCGTGCGTGACGGGCTCGGGCCGGCGGGCCGTGGTCGCCTACGCACCGCGTACCTTCACCAACCGGCCGGAGCTGATGGCCCGCGGCGCCTTCACGGCCGTGGTCGACCTCGCCTCCGGCGCGGTGAAGAAACTGGACCGGCAGGCGTCGCTGGCCTACTTCAGTCCGGGCTGCGGCACCGGCGAGACCGCGGTGTTCACCCAGGACGGCGGCGAGGACAAGAACGCCACCCGCCTCATCGAGGTCGACGCCGCCACCGGCGGGCTGAGCGCCCCGGTCGAGCTGAAGGGCCAGGTCACCTCGGCCGTACCGGTGGGCGAGGGCTTCGTCGCGGCCGACTCCGACCGCCTGGTGAAGATCGACAAGTCGGGTGGGCGCCGTACCGTCGCGCACACCGACCGGATCCCCTTCCAGCTCAAGGCGGACACCGAAGGCGGCGTGACCTACCTGGACCGCCCCACTGGTACCTCCGGCCCGAGCCCCATGGCGTACACCACTCCCACCGCCCGCTCGGCCGCCGTGCCCGCGGGACCGGGGCCGGACAAGGCCGAGGTCCGGCGGGTCACCGCGGGTGACATCGACCGGGCGGACGCCCGGACCGAGCCGGCCGTGCTGGCCCGCGGCCCGCTGCACAACATGGACCTGTCCAGCAGCGCCACCGGCGAGGTGTTCATCACGGGGGAGACCCAGGCGGCCGGCAAGCTGCCCGGAGCGGTCAAGCGCCGTACCGACGTCCCCCAGGGCGCTCGGGCCACCACCCGTGGCGAGGCGCTGGTGACCCGTACGGAGTGGTCGGACGACAAGGGCGCCCGTACCGCCGCGCAGCAGGCCCCCGCGTCCCGCTCCGCGGACGTGGACCTGAAGGTCCTGGACACCGGCAAGCAGGCCGAGTTCCGGGTCGACCCCGAGCACGAGGCGGTCGGTGACGCGGACCAGGGCGCCGAGCCCTCCCCGGCGCTGACCGCACCGGCCGGCTCCGCCAAGGCCCGTACCGCGGCCTTCCGCGCGCGGGCGGCCAGCTCCGTCGACGACACCGCCGAGCCGGGCCGGTACTGCTCCGTACCCCGCAACGACCCGCGCAAGCAGGCCGTGCAGCCCAAGCCGCGGCAGATCGAGTGGGCGGTGGACCAGGCCGTCACCAACAACCTGAACAAGCACATCTCGCGGCCCGCCAACTGGAAGAACCTCGGGATGGGCGCCTACAAGCCGCAGTCCCTCTTCCCTCTCCTGCAACTGGAGGGCGGCGGCCGGATCCCGGCGCAGGTGATGCTGGGCGTCACCGCGCAGGAATCCAACATGTGGCAGGCGTCCCGGGTCGTGGTGCCCGGTGTGTCGGGCAACCCGCTGGTCGGCAACTACTACGGCATCACGTACGCGGCCGACGGCCAGCAGAACGACCCGTGGGGCATCCACTGGGACAAGGCCGACTGCGGATACGGCATCACGCAGGTCACCGACGGCATGCGCATCCAGGGCAAGGAGAAGCCGGAGGAGCAGCTCAAGACCAAGCTGCAGCAGGAGGCCGCGGCGCTGGACTACACGGCCAACATCGCGGCCGGCGTCAACATCCTCGCCGACAAGTGGAACCAGACCCACAAGGACGGCCTGACCGTCAACAACGGTGATCCGAAGTACATGGAGAACTGGTTCTTCGCCCTGTGGGCCTACAACTCGGGGTACTACCCCAAGTCCGAGGCGGGCAAGAACGGCGGCAAGTGGGGCGTCGGCTTCACCAACAACCCGGCCAACCCGCTGTGGAAGGCCAACCGCCGCCCCTTCCTGGAGAGCGCGACCGGCGGCGACAACTACAAGGACGCCGCCCACCCGCAGGACTGGCCCTACCAGGAGAAGGTGCTGGGCTGGGCCGCCCGTCCGCTGGAGGCCCTGGAGTCCCCGGGCACGATGGTGCACGGCTTCCGCCAGGCATGGTGGACGAACTTCTCGGACCGTACGACCGTCAAGCCGCCCGAGGGCCTGTTCTGCACGGCCGACAACGAGTGCGATCCGGGCAAGATCGGCCCGGACGACAAGAACGAGCCGGGCCTGGGAGCCTGCAACCGCAAGGACCTCAAGTGCTGGTGGAACAAGCCGGTCACCTGGAAGAAGTGCGACAAGGGGCAGTGCGGCAATGAACTGCTCCGGTTCAACGACACGTACAAGGAGGAGGCGGACGGCACCGCCTACCCGCCCAACTGTTCCACCGCGGGACTGCCCGGCAACGCGCTGATCGTCGACGACGTCCCGGACGGCACCCCGGTCGTGCGGCCGGGCTGCGCGCAGCCGAAGAAGAACAGCGGCGCCTTCCGGCTCGACTTCGCCACCGACTCGGCGAAGATCGACTTCCAGCAGCTCGGTGCCGGATACGGCAGCCACTTCTGGTTCGCCCACACGCGCAAGGACGACGCCAAGGGCCGCCGGATGAAGGTCACCGGCACCTGGGACTTCCACCACAAGGTCACGGGCCCGGCCAAGGTCCTGGTGCACATCCCGGACCACGGGGCGCAGACCAGGGCCGCCACCTACGAGATCGAGACCGCCAAGGGCAAGCGCACCCGGGTCGTCGACCAGCTGAACCAGGGAGGCAAGGGGAAGAACCGCTGGGTCGACATCGGCGCGTTCCTCTTCGACGGGAACCCGAAGGTCAGGCTCTCCAGCATCACCAAGGGCGGCACCGGCGACACGGACATCGCGTTCGACGCGGTCGCCGTCGCCCCGATGAAGGGCAAGTGGGTCCAGCACTCCTTCGACGCGGTCGCCACCATCGACCCGTACCAGAACCTGGACACCAACACCCCCAGCCAGTTCAACACGCCGATCCGTGACCGGCAGACGCTCTACGACTGGGCCCGCAACAAGACCGTCGGCGGAGCGCCCTGGAACGACAAGAGCAAATCGCGGGTGAAGGGCCTCACCGAATTCCCGGCCTGCGCCACCGGCGCCGCGAAGAAGAACTGCCTCGGGGCCGAAACCCTCGCGGCCATGCGGACGTGGTCGAAGAAGGTCGCCGATGCCGGTACCTCGCTCACCGGCGACACGTCGCAGGCACAGTGGATGGGGTTCACCAATCCCCGGCCCGGCGGTAAGAAGCCCGCGGACGCCTTCGCGTCGGACCTCGATTACAAGAACAAGACGCACATCGACGCCGGCTATGTCATCGGGGACGACGGAAAGATCGTCGAAGACTCCGAGGACTTCGCGGTGAACTGGCGCGTGGGCAATACGCGGATCGCGCCTTTCGTCGCCGATTTCGTCAAGGCCACGGTCGCCGACTACCGGTCCAGCGGCATCACGATGCCGGACCTGTCGTACAGCGCCCTCGACGCCAACACCGTCACCGGGAAGAAGACGCGGGTGCGGAACCCGCTGGAGACCGGCTGGACCCCGGCGCGCGCCTACCTGCCGCACCACAGCACCCCGGCCGTCGACGAGTCGGGACGGTGTCTGAACGTCAAGACGATCGGCGGCGGCGTGGACGGCTACCGTCCGCTGGGCGGCGCGCCGACCACCGACAAGAACATGAGAGCATGGGTGGACCAACTGCAGAAGGCCGCCGACGGCGGAAAGCTTCCGCAGGAGGTCGCGGACACCGCGGGTGACTTCTACAACATGTTCTACAGGGAGCTGGACATTCCCGGCGCCTCCGGATCGCTGCTGTACGCGGCCCCGCCGATCTGGCAGAACATCTCCGTCGCCCTCTGCTCGGACGGTTCGGTCAAGTCGACCCAGTCCGTTTCCAATGCCGACAACAAGCCGGCCCACGGCCTCGTGTACCAGGGGTACATGCCGGATCTGTACCTTTACCATAACGATCGGATGATCGACCAGACCGGAAAGCCCGCGACCGGTCCGGTGCAGCGCGGAAACTTCGCGGACTTCTCCAACGTCCCCGGTGTGACCTCCGACAAGGGAAATGCCTACGGGAAATGCGATGTCGCGGTCCGCGGCAATGGCGGAAATCCGTGGAACATCACCGTTCCGCCGTTCAGCTCGACCAATGAGACACCGAAGCGGGTCATCTACTGTGATGACAAGACGCCCCATATGACGACCGCCCCGGACGGAGACTGAAGTGCCCACCGTACGAGCCCGTACCTGTATCAGAACCGGTGCGGCCGTGTGGGCCACGGCCGGGGCCGCCGCGATGCTGTTCGGTGTTCCCGCCGTCGCCTGGCTGTCGGGTTCGTACTGGATGGGTCTCGTGCTGGGCGAGGTGTACTTCCTGGCCCAGGTGCTGCTCGCCGTACAGGCGTACCGTGCGGCCGGGCGCGGCACCGCCCAGGCGCTGCGCTGGCTGGCGGGATCTCTGGCCTGGGCAGGGGTTCCGCTCTGGGCCCTGTCCGTGCTGGCATGGCTGAACGCCGACGCCAGTGAGGCGTGGGCCGACCTGGCGCCGAGGACGACCACGGCAGGCGGGGCCTGTCTGCTCCTCGCCGTCGTCGCCCTGGTCCCGCTGCTCTCTGCCCGGAGGCAGCACCGACGCTGAACGGCAGCGCGCCGACACTGAACGGCGCGCACCGACGATAAAGGCACCGCGCCGACGCACCGGCGGGAATCTGCACCGCAGCTTTCCCGCCGGTGCGTCGTCGTGGGCCGGATTGCGTAGCCGCCGGGCTACGTAGTTCTCGCCGACGCGGCGGCCCTCTTCCCTGCGGCATGGTCGGTACCACAGTCAGATACCGGCCGCGCAATCGGGGAGAGAGGCGGCCGGGAAGCAGTGGACACAGGGGGAACGCTTGCTCAGCTTGCAGCCGGCCGTCACGGCATCCGCACCTCGCGACAGCCGGGTACGGGTAGCGGTCACGGCCCACGACCCGATCAGTCGCGAAGGAGTCCTCAGCCAGCTGCGCCGGCACCCTGAGGTCGACCTGCGTGAGGAACCCGGACCCACCGCCGTGGCCGTCCTCGTCGAGGACGTACTCGACGACGCCGCCCTCGCCCGGCTGCGGCGCGTCGTACGCAGCGAGGGCGCGCGGGTGGTGCTCGTCGTGGGGACGGTCCGGGAGAACGAACTGCTGGACGTCATCGAGTGCGGAGCCGGAGTCATCGTCTGGCGCCGCGAGGCCACCGCGCACCGGCTGGTGCAGGCGGTGCTGACCGCGGCCGAGGGCGGCGGCGACCTGCCCGCGGACCTGCTGGGCCGGCTCATCGGCCAGGTGGGGCGCCTGCACCGGGGCGGCGCCGACCAGCCGGGGTCCTTCCTCGGCCTGACGCCGCGCGAGGTGGACGTCGTACGGCTGGTGGCCGAGGGGCTCGACACCGCGGAGATCGCCGTCAAACTGTCGTACTCCGAGCGCACCGTCAAGAACGTCATGCACGGCCTCACCACACGCCTGCACCTGCGCAACCGGCCGCACGCCGTGGCGTACGCGCTCCGCGAGGGCTACATATGACCCCGCGAGAGCCGCATCCGGCCGGACGGGCGGCGGGGACGGGCCCTTGAGGCAGCAGCGGTGCCCCGTTGTCGTCCCTGCCGCGCCTGCGCCCCGGACGGCGCCCGGAGCAGGATCGGCGGCAGGACCACGCAGAGCGGACGCCAGGAGCCGGCCGCCGACAGGCGGCAGGTGGGAGCAACACAGTGATTCATGAGGTGGACGAGGTCCTCAAGGGCCTCATCGGCGGCGGGGCACTGGCCGGATCCGGTATCGAGGTGTCCTTCGACGTGCCCACCCGCGACTGGGCCGCCCGGCGCAACGCCCCCGTGGTCAACGCCTACTTGTACGACATCCGGGAGGACGTGTCCCGGCGGCAGCGCGGCCGTACGGCGCTGCGCGACGACCGGGACATCGTCGTGCGCCGCCGTCGCCCGCCGCGCTGGTTCCGGCTGTCCTACCTGGTGACGGCCTGGACGAAGACGCCGCAGGACGAACACCGGCTGCTGTCCGCGGCGCTGGCGACGCTGCTGCCGCACGAACTGCTCGCCGCCCACCAGCTACCGGAAGCGCTCGGCCGCCTCGGCCTGGCCGTGCCCGTGACGGTGGGCGTCATCCAGTCGGAGGCCCGCTCCCTCGCCGAGATCTGGGCCGCGCTGGGCGGTGAACTCAAGCCGTCCCTGGACGTCACGGTGACCGTGCCGTTCCCGGCGTTCCCCGACTACGACGCGGGGCCCCCGGTCACGGAGGGCGCGGTGGTCCGGGTACACGGCGCCGACGGCGGCCCGCCCCGATCGGCGGAGCGCGCCCACCGGCCCGGTCAAGTGGCCGCCGCCCGTACCGCACATGAGCAGGCGGCGGCCCGCCGCACGGAGCAGCCATGAACACCACGCCCATGGAGGACGTGCTTGCGCCGCCCGCCCGGCCCCGGGAGCACGGCGCAGCCGGACCGGCACGCTCCCTCCTCGACCGGCTCGCCGGGCTGCGGCAGACGGTGGCCGCACTGGTCGAACACCGCTCCGCCGCCGACCCCACCGCGAACGACCCGCTGCGCGGCCTCTACGTGTCCCGGGAAGCCGTGAGCCATCTGCTCCGCACCTGGCCGCACGAAGCGCCGACGGACGTCCCGCATGGCGCGCCGACAGAGGTCTCGCCCGGCGCGCCGACGGCCCGGCCGGAGGACACCGACGACCGGCTGGCCAGGGCAGCCGCCCGGCTGCGGCTGACGGAACTGGACACGGCCATCGTCCTCATCGCCCTCGCCCCCGACGTCGACCGCACCTTCGAGCCGCTCTACGGCTACCTCAACGACGACGTGAGCCGCCGCCGCGCCACGGTGGGCCTCGCCCTCGACCTGTGCGGGACGCCCGCGCACCTGCCGGAGGCCCGCGCCCGCTTCCACCCCTCGGCGCCGCTCCGCGCCCTCGGACTGCTGACCGTCGAGGAGGCCGAACGCCCGCTCCTCACCCGCTCCTTGCGCGTGCCCGACCGGCTCACCGCCCACTTGCTGGGTGACGACACCCCGGACGCCTCGCTCCTCGGCCACCTGCATCCGCTGCCGGACCCGCTCCCCACCGCGCAGCACGACGAAGGCTTCGCCCGACGGCTGGCCACCCTCCTCGGCCGGGAACCGTGCACCGCCTACCTGCGGGAGCACCGCGAGGGCGACGCCCTGACCACCCTCGCCTCCGCTCTGCACGAGGCGGGCGTCGAGGCGCTGCGGTTCTCGGGGCCCGCGGACCGCGTCCCGGAACTGCTGCGTGAGGCGCGCCTGAGCGGCCGGGCCGTCGTCCTGTGCGGGCTGCCCGCACAACCGGAGCCGCTCGTCGCGGAGTTGACCGCGGCAACCGACGTGACCGTACTGCTGGCCGACCCCCGCCCGTACGATCCGCAGTGGTCCCCGCACGACCCGCTCGTGCTGCAGGCGCCCCGGCCCCCGGCAGAAGGCACGGCCGCCTGGCGGGCCGCACTGGGGCCCGCCGCGGACGGCTTCGACCTGGCCGCCACCGTGGCCCCGTACCACCTCGGCGGCGCCCGCATCACCCGCGCCGCCCGTGCCGCCGCGGCGCTCGCGGCCTTCGAAGCGGCTCCGCTCACCGCGGCCCACGTCCGGCTCGCCGCCCGGCAGCAGTCCGCCTCGGGCCTCGAACAGCATGCCCGCCGGATCCGGCCCGCGGTGGACTGGCGGGACCTGGTCCTGCCCGACGGCCCGCTCTCCCAGCTGCGCGAACTCGCCCTGCGCGCCCGCCATCGCGACCGGGTGCTCGGCGACTGGCGGCTCAGCGCGGGCGGCGGCCGCGGCCGCGGCGTCCTCGGCCTCTTCGCGGGGGAGTCCGGCACCGGGAAGACGCTGTCCGCCGAGGTGATCGCCGCCGATCTGGGGGTCGACCTGTACGTGGTGCAACTCTCCTCGGTCGTGGACAAGTACGTCGGCGAGACCGAGAAGAACCTCGAACGGATCTTCACGGAGGCCGACCGCACCGACGCCGTGCTCCTCTTCGACGAGGCCGACGCCGTCTTCGGCAGGCGCTCGGAGGTCAAGGACGCCCACGACCGGTACGCCAACATGGAGAGCGCCTACCTGCTGCAGCGCCTCGAATCCTTCGACGGCATCGCCCTGCTGACCACCAACCTGCGCGCGAACATCGACGACGCGTTCACCCGCCGCCTCGACACGGTGGTGGACTTCGCCTTCCCGGACGCCGGACAGCGCCGGGAGCTGTGGCGGAACGGCCTGGCGCACGTACCCTGCGCCGAGGACCTCGATGTCGCCTCCCTCGCCCGGGACTTCGAGCTGGCCGGCGGTGCGATCCGCGGTGCGGTGGTCACCGCCGCCTACCTCGCGGCGGGCCGGGACGAGCCGGTCGCCGCGGGCGACCTGTGGGAAGGCGCCCGCCGCGAGTACCGCAAGGCGGGCCGGCTGGTCCCGGGCGAGACGAGCTGGTGACGCGCAGGGCCGGGGCGTTCCTGATGCATCTCCGCGGAGATCCGTCAGAAATACCCCGGCCCCGCCGTCGCGTGGTCACACGGTGAAGCGGACCGCCTCCAACGGGAGGTTCAGTTCCATGGGGCTGCCGCCGTACCGCCACTTGCCGGGTTCGGTGCACAGCTTGCCCGTCCAGTTCCGGTCCTTCACGTTGGCTTCGTGGCATACGGAGCCGTCGAAGACCTGGAGGGTGAACCCTTCCATGGGAGGATCGGCGCTCTCGGTGCTGCCGAGGACCATGTCCTTGACGTCGTCCTCCTTCTGCCACGCGTCGCCCTTGCGCCAGCCCTCGCCCACGTAGGCGCCCGCGCCGGTGACGCCGTTGGTTCCGGACACCGCGATGTTGAGGGCCTTGACGGGCTTGCCCTGGCCCGCCGTCCCCGCCTCCGCCCCGTCGCACACCGGTTCCTGCCAGCCGTCGTCCTGGACGAAGGCGCGGTAGCAGATGTGGCGGCCCGCGCTGCGGGCGACGAGCTCGCGCACCGCGGTGGCCGCGGTGCGCTCCGTGGGCTCCTCCTCGGGCTGGTCCCCGTCGCCGCCTCCGCCCTTCGGCTTCTCCTCCCCGTCGCCGCCGGGCTTCTCGGACGGGCCTTGCGACTGCCGGGGCTGCGGAGGCGGGCTGCTGATCGGCGGGGACGGGCGGCCCGGCGCGAGCTGTCCGGCCTTCGCGGGCTTCTCCCGCGCCACGCTCTGCACCTGCGGCCGGTACGCCAGCCAGATCGTCACGAACGCGATCGTCAGCGCGAGCAGCAGGCCGAAGGAGCCGGCCAGCCAGCCCGGCAGGATCCCGCGCTGTACGAAGGTGCCGTCCACCTCCGTCGGGTCGGCGCCGGAGCGCCGCACGGCCAGCCGGTACGGCTGTTCCTGTCGGGAACCGAACCAGGTGATCTGCCGGGGCCGCAGCGTCGCCTTCACGAAAGCGGCCCGCCCCGGCTCGATCTGCACGTTGCCCGGCCGAAGGTCGTACGACAACCGGTCGCCGCTGTCGCTGCCGCTGAGCGAGGCGGTCACCTTGGTGTTGCCGAGGTTGTCCACCGCCAGCCGCGGCCGCCCCCGGAACCGCCCCTTCACCGTCGGCGGCACCAGTTCGGCGCGCACTTCGGTGAAGGGGGTGACGGTGAGGTTGCCCTCGGGGACGGTGACGGCGTCCGGATGCTCCGTCGGCGTGATCCGCACCGCGTACGGATGCGGGCCGGCGGACGCGTCCGGCGTACGCGGCGGCGCGAACGTCAGCTCCACCGTGCCGGTCGTCCCCGGATAGAGGCGCAGCGACCGCGGCTCCACGAGGGCCCAGGGGGCGAGATCGCCGACCGGTTCGAAGTGGTACTCGTCGACGATGTCTCCGGTGTTGCGCACCCGCAGCCGCACCGTGGTGCTGCTGCCGGGATCGACGGTCGCGGAGGCGGGTTCCAAAGAGGTCCAAAGGCTCACGCCACGACGCTAGGAGAGGAGGCGGACGCCGTCAGGAGGCCACCGGGCAGACCCGGTTGCCCGGACGGACGGCGCCCGATGTCCTCCGGTTCGCGGTCCGGCGCCGGGCGGCCGGACCGCCGGTAACAGCGGCGAGGGCAGGGGCGCGGCCGGTACGGGGCCGCCCGTCGGGCGGGAAGCGGCCGCCGTGCCCTCGGGGGCAGCGGCACTGCCCGGGGCCCGGCACCCGAGGCCGTTTCAGCGGCGGGGCGCGCGCGCCAGGCTGGACGGCATCCCGTCTCGTACCCCGAGGAGAGCAGAGCATGCCGTCCTACCTGTCACCCGGCGTCTACGTCGAGGAGGTGGCCAGCGGATCACGTCCGATCGAGGGGGTGGGCACCTCCGTGGCGGCCTTCGTCGGCCTCGCGCCGACCGGACCGCTGAACGAGCCCACCCTGGTGACCAACTGGACCCAGTACGTCACCTCCTTCGGAGCCTTCACCGACGGGTACTACCTCGCCCACTCCGTCTACGGCTTCTTCAACAACGGTGGTTCCGCCGCGTACGTGGTGCGGGTCGGCGGCTCCGCCGACGGCATCACCGCCGACGGCGGGGCGCCCGCCGAGGTGAACGGCGCGGCCCCGCAGGCGGCGCTGCCCGCCGCCGAGCCGAAGCAGCTCGGCGTGTTCGCCGTGGCGGCCACGGCACACGGCGCGAACGGCCCCTTGACCGTGGAGGTCGCCGACCCCGAGGGCGAGGGCCCCGCCGAGCGTTTCAAGCTGATCGTCAAGGACGGTGACAAGCCGGTCGAGACCTTCGACGCCAGCGCCAAGAAGAGCCACCGGTCCTACATCGTCACCCAGGTCAGGGAACGCTCCCGGCTCATCACCGTGACGGAGACCGCGGCGGCGGCACAGCTCACCCGCCCCGAGAACCAGACCGTCACCCTGCCCGCGCCGCCGCCCCCGGCCCCCGCGCCGGTCCCCGCGCAGCGGGACACGGCCGCGCACCCCGGCCCCGCCCAGTACCTCGGTGACTCCGCGGACCGCACCGGATTCGGCGGCCTGGAGGCCATCGACGAGGTGTCCATGGTGGCCGTACCCGACCTCATGGCCGCCTACCAGCGGGGGACGATCGACGCGGAAGCCGTGAAGGCCGTCCAGCTCGGTCTCATTGCCCACTGCGAGCTGATGGGCGACCGGGTCGCGGTCATCGACCCGCCGCCCGGCCTGAATGCGCGTCAGATACGGGTGTGGCGCCAAGAGACGGCGGGCTACGACTCCAAGTACGCGGCGCTGTACTACCCCTGGCTGAAGTCCTTCGACCCGGCGACGGGCCAGGCCCGCATGGTCCCGCCCAGCGGCCACGTCGCCGGGATCTGGGCCCGCAACGACTCCGAGCGCGGTGTGCACAAGGCCCCCGCCAACGAGGTCGTACGCGGCGCCGTCGACCTGGAACTCCAGATCACCCGCGGTGAACAGGACCTGCTCAACCCCATCGGCGTCAACTGCATCCGGGCCTTCCCCGGCCGGGGCGTCCGCGTCTGGGGAGCCCGCACCCTCTCCTCCGACCCCGAGTGGCGCTACCTGAACATCCGGCGGTACTTCAACTACCTGGAGGAGTCGATCCTGATCGGCACCCAGTGGGTGGTGTTCGAGCCGAACGACCACGCGTTGTGGGCCCGCATCCGGCGCAACGTCTCGGCGTTCCTGGTCAACGAGTGGCGCGGCGGCGCGCTCTTCGGCCAGCGGCCCGAGGAGGCCTACTACGTCAAGTGCGACGAGGAGACCAATCCGCCGGAGTCGGTCGACGTCGGCCGGGTCGTGTGCGAGATCGGCATCGCGCCGGTCAAGCCGGCGGAGTTCGTGATCTTCCGGTTGTCCCAGTTCTCCAGCGGCAGCGGGGAGTTGGAGGAGTAGGCCGCCCGCCCACGCCTCCCGCTCCCGTAAGCAATCGCCAAGAAGTACCGGAAGGACAGCGAACCCATGAGTCTGATGCAGGGTGACTCCCTCACCTCACACAATTTCGGCCTCCAGATCGACGGTGTGATGGTCGAGTACCTCGCGGAGGTCAGCGGCCTCACCATCGAACAGGACGTCATCGTCCACCAGCAGAACTCCGCACAGGGCCATCTGGAGACCAACCTGCTGCCGGGCGTACAGAAGAACGGGCAGTGCACCGTGGTGCGCGGTATGACCCAGTCGTCCTCGTTCACCAAATGGATCAACGAATCGATCAGCGGCCAGATGAGCACGGCCCGCAAGAACGCCTCGATCATCATGATGGACTACCAGGACAATCCGGTGAAGCGGTACAACCTGCGCAACGCCTGGTGCAGCAAGATCGACGCCAGCACCCTGAAGGCCGGCGAGGCCGCCGCACTCACCGAGACCGTGACCATCGTCTTCGAAGAACTGGTCATCGAATGATGCGGCGCACGGCTGCCGGCGCGCCGGAGGGGAGCGCGCGGGCGGGCGTGGGTGCGGGTGCGGGTACGGGTGTGGGTGCGGCGCTCGCGGTGCCGCCGGGTTCGCCGGCCGCGGCGGGCGGTGGGCCGCAGGCCGCTCCCGTCGCTCCGGCCGACGCGGCGCCCCGCGACCTGCGCACCGAGTTCCCCTTCGAACTGCCGCGCGGATACGTCGACGAGTCGGGCACCGTGCACCGGGACGGCGTGATGCGCCTGTCGACCGCACGGGACGAACTCGTCCCGCTGCGCGACGTCCGCGTCCAGGAGAACCCGGCGTACCTGTCGGTGGTGCTGCTCGGCCGGGTCATCGCCCGCCTGGGCACGCTGTCGATGGTGCACGACGGCATCGTGGAGAACATGTTCGCCTCCGACCTGGCGTTCCTCCAGGACTTCTACCGACAGATCAACGCCGAGGGCCACACCCGCGCCGCGGTGCAGTGCCCGCACTGCTCCGAGCCGTTCGAGGTGGAACTCGGCGGGAGCCGCCTGGGGGAATCGTGACGTACGCGACCGACCGACTGCACGAGGAGATCGCGTACGTCGCCTACCACTTCCACTGGGACCTGGAGACGATCCTCGACCTGGAACACCACGACCGCCGTGCCTACGCGGACCGGATCGCGTCCTTCGTGACACGCGCCGGGACGGAGGGCTGACCCGTGGGAATCTTGGAACGGCTACGGGGGCGGGGCGGACGGGGGCGGGGTGGCGTCGGGGCCGCGGGGGAGCCAGGGGAGTCAGGGGAGCCGGCGGGTGCCGGTGCTGTGTCTGGTGGTGCGGCGTCTGGTGGTGCTGTGCCTGGTGGTGGCGCGTTTGGTGGTGCGGCGTCCGGTGGTGCCGCGACCGCGACCGCCTGGAGAGCGCTGCCGCCGGTCCAGCGGTCCGTCGCCGACGGCCGGGCCGAAGTCGCGGACGCGGCCTTCGGCAAGCGGCTGCCGACGTGGCAGAACCCCTCGTTCATGGAGGCGCCACACCGCCTCGGAATCCTGGGCCCCGCGCTCGGGAGCCTGCTCGCGGGGGCGATGACCACCACGGCCCGCCCGGTGACAGGGCTGGAACAGCCGTCGGGCACGCTCCCCTGGACGCCTGCGTCGCCGGAGGCGACCGTACGGCGGGTGCCTTTGGCGCGGCTGCGGGGGGTGGCGTCGGTGGGGGTGGCGCCTCGGGTGGGGGTGATCCCTCGTATGGGGGCGGTGCCTCGGGTGGGGGAGTCGGTGCCGGTGTCGGCACCGGTGCCGGTGGCCGTGGCGGGTTCGAGGCCGGTGGTGGGTGGTGCGGCGGTGTCCGCATCTCCTGTCGGGGCTGCCAGGGCTGCCGGTTCTGCCGGGCATGTCGGATCTGCCGCGTCTGCTGGGTCTGTAGGGCCTGTCGGGTCTGCTGGGCGTGTGCGGCCTGCCGGGCATGTCGGGCCTGCCGTACCGGTTCAGCAGGCCGTGCGGGGGCGGCCCGCCGGCGGCGTTCGTCGTGGCACACCTGCTGCCGTGACGCGGCCGGAGCCGGTGGGGGCGCCGTCCGCTGCGCCTGCGTCTGCGCCCATGTCCGTACCTGCGCCTGCGCCCATATCCGCGTCGGCGTCGGCGTCGGCATCCACATCCGTGTCTGCGATGCCGGGGGACGCGCTCGTAGCTGCCCCGTTCCCGTCGCGCGGTGACCGTGTGACGCCCACTCCGTCACGGCTGCCGTTGACCAAGGCGTCGGCTGGGCAGGGGGCCGTACAGCGGCGGATTCTGCCGGTGGCGCAGCGGATCTCCGCGCCGCCTGCGCGAGAGACGACGACGGCTGTGGGCCCGGCGGCAGGGGCGCCCGCCACGAGGACCGCAGGGGCATCGGCCGACGCCCCCGGCGAGCCCGTAGCGGTATCACCGGCCGAGGACGGCCGAGGGGGAGGCGGCTCGGCTGCCCCGCGTGGTCCCGTCAGCCGCCCCACGCCGTCGCCGAAGTCCGCGAGTGCCGGAATGCCGAAGTCCGGTGCGGCGCCGAGCGGACGGGGGCGGACGGAGACCGGCGCCCTCCCCGTGGCCGACGCACCGCACAGCCACCGAGGTACGGCGGTACGCGGCCCGGTCCGCGTGCAGCGAGCCCCGGCCGGACGGGGCGACGTCGCAGCGTCCGCCACCGGTAGCGCGCCGGACGATGCGGCGCCCGCCACGGTACGGCCCGCCGGTCCGGTCGGTTCTGCCGGTTCAGCCGCTCCCGGCGCCGACGCCCCGGCTGTTCAGCCGCGCGCGCTGGCCCGCGTGCAGGACGCCGCGACCCAGCCCGTAGCGTCCTCGGGAAAGACGCCGTCCGCTCGGCCCGGGGCAGTCGGCGGGTGGGCCGACGACGTCACCTCGGCGGTCGTGCCCGCTGTGAGTCCGCAGGGAGTAACCACGCCTGTTCAGCGATCTCTCCGGGCTGCCGGTAACCGCACCAACGCCCTACCCGCAGTCCCCACCGCATCCACAGCACCATCGGCGACCAGCTCCGCCGCACCGCATGAAGCCCCCGGCCGGGCCCTGGTTCATCCGGCTACGGCTCAGCCCTCATCCAGGAGCACGCTCCCCGCTTCCCCCGTGCCGCCCACGACGTCAGCCCGCCCCGCACCTCCCGTCCCGCCGGTGCAGCGCAGCGCCACACGCCCGGTCGCCAGAACCGGCCTCGGCGCGCCCATCTCCTCATCGCCCGCGCCGTCGGCCGCCACACCCCGGAGTTCCGCGCCCCACTCCGCCAAGCCCGCGCTCCGGAGCCTCGCGCAACCCGCCGTTCCGTCCCAACCTCCGCCGGGAATCGCTCCGTTGAGGCCCGCCGCGCCGAACCGCGGACCCGTATCCGTCTCACGTGCCGTGTCGTTGCCCCTCCGGGACCGAAGCGTTCCGGCCGCCACCGCACGGCGCCGTTCGCCGCTCGGGGCCCCGGTCCCCGCCGCGCCCGCCAACGCCACATCGCTGTCCGGCTCCTCGGCTCAGGCAGCGGGCGCGCCCGCTCCGCGGCCTCCGGCGAACTCAGGCCCCGCCTCTTCCCCCGCTTCTTCCCCCGTCACCATCCAGCGCGCCTGGGGTTCGACGATCGGTGAACTCGCCGCCATGGCCGGGGCCACGGTGGCGGACACGCTGCCCATGATCCGGCCTTCGCGCCGCCCGCCCCCGAGCGAGCCCCCTCCGTCCAACCACCCACTCCCGTCCAACTATCAACTTCCGTCCCACAGCCCCCCTCCTCCCTACGAGCCCCCTCCTCCGTACAGCCCCTCTCGCTACGCCCCTCCTCCGCAGGAACAGCCTCCGCAGAAACAACCTCCGAGAAACCAGCCCCCGCCCACCCCCACGGGATCTCCCACCCCCACGACCCCCACCCCAACGGAACCCACCCCCACACCACCCCCGCTCCCAGCCACCGCATTCGACCCCCGCGCACTCAGCGACCACCAGCTCGACGAACTGGTGCACCGCATCATCGGCCGCGTCACCCGGCTCATCCGTACCG
>NZ_LWKZ01000010.1 GCF_001905005.1 Streptomyces sp. CB02923
TTTTCAGCTCCGGTCCCTGAATCCTTGTGGTTCAGGGACCGGAGCTTTTTTGCGTTCGGTGACCGCTGTGCAGATGTGCGTATCTGCTCACCTCCGCAGCTACAGCAATGCCCCGCACCACATGGTGCGGGGCATTCTGCGTTCATGAGGCATCCTGCCTCGCGCTGTAACGCTGTGGCTGTCTCTTCTACGGCTCATGGCGTTACGAGGGCGACGGGGGTGGCTATTACGATGCCGTGCCTCGTGCTGCCAGGCGCACTGTTATGGCCACCCACTCGGACTATTACCCGGTCACGGCAGGGCTGCCCTGTCACGAACCCAGACGGCTGTGCGGACGTGGCCGCCTCCCGCCCAGTCCGGCAGCCACGGCTTCTTACAGCCGGCCGGAGGCCTTGAGGGAGAGGTATGCGTCGGCCAGGTCGGGGGCGAGGCGAGCCGGCGTGGAGTCGATGACCGTGACGCCGTGGCGGCGCAGGCGGTCCGCGGTACGGAGGCGGGCCGCACGTGTCTGCTCGGCCGCGGCCGCTGCGTACACGGCCTGAGGCGTGTGGCGGGCGGCGGCCATGTCCTCGATACGGGGGTCCGCCACCGCGGCGACGATGACCTCGTTGCGCTGGGTGAGGCCGGGGAGGACGGGCAGCAGCCCCTCCTCGACCGGGGCCGTGTCCAGGCCGGTGAAGAGGACGATCAGGGAACGGCGCGGCGCGCCGCGGCGGATGGCGGCGGCCAGGCCGTGGGCGTCCGCCTCGACGAGTTCGGGTTCGAGGGGCGCGAGGGCATCGGTCAGAGCGGGCAGGAGGTCGCCCGCCGCGCGCCCCTGAACGGAGGCCCGCACCCGGCGGTCGAAGGCGAGCAGGTCGACGCGGTCACCGGCGCGGGAAGCCAGCGCGGCGAGCAGCAGAGCGGCGTCCATGGAGGCGTCCAGGCGTGGTGTGTCACCGACCCGGCCGGCCGATGTGCGGCCGGTTTCCAGGGCCAGGAGGATGCGCCGGTCGCGTTCCGGGCGCCAGGTGCGTACGGCCACGGTCTGACGGCGGGCGGTGGCGCGCCAGTCGATGGAGCGGGTGTCGTCGCCGGGGGTGTAGTCGCGGAGGCTGTCGAATTCGGTGCCTTCGCCGCGGGTGAGGATGCTGGTGCGGCCGTCGAGTTCGCGCAGCCGGGCCAGTTTTCCGGGCAGGTGCTTGCGGCTGGTGAAGGGGGGCAGGGCGCGGAGGGCCCACGGGATGTGGTGGCTGCCCTGGCGGGCCGCGAGGCCGAGGGGGCCGTAGGAGCGGACCGTGACGCGGACGGCGTGGTGGTCGCCGCGCCGGGTGGGGTGGAGCGTCGTCGTGATGCGGCGGCGCTCGGAACCGGGGATGTGGACGCGGTGCCGGGATGCCGGGACTTCGGTGCCGGGGGAGAACGAGCTGGGGGGCCAGGCGTCGCGGAGCTGTGCGCGCAGCGGGCGGCGGTCCGGGTTGGTGACGGCCAGGTGCGTATGGGCTTCCTGGCCGAGTCGAACGGATGTGTCACCGGTTCGGGTGAACTGGAGCTTCCGCACTGGCGCTGCGAGGGCCAGGTCGCACAAAATTGCTAGCAGCAGGCCGAGTTGGACGGTGAGGATGCCGGCCCAGCCGGGCAGGAGGAGGCCGACGAAGAGGGCTCCGAGGGCGGAGATGAGGGCGGTGCGTCCGGTCAGGGCCACGGCTCGGTCTCAGGTCTCAGCGGGGGACGGGAAGGTGGGCGAGGACGGAGTTGATGACGGAGTCGGCGGTGACTCCTTCCATCTCGGCCTCCGGGCGGAGCTGGACGCGGTGCCGGAGCGTGGGCAGGGCCAGGGCTTTGACGTCGTCGGGGATGACGTAGTCGCGGCCGGTGAGCCAGGCCCAGGCCCGGGAGGTGGAGAGCAGGGCGGTGGCGCCTCGGGGTGAGACGCCGAGGGAGAGCGAGGGGGATTCGCGCGTGGCACGGCAGATATCGACGATGTAACCGGTGACCTCGGGGGATACGGCGGTCTTGGCCACCGCGATCCGGGCCGCTTCGAGATCGGCGGGGCCTGCGGCGGGACGCAGGCCGGCCGCGTCGAGGTCGCGCGGGCTGAAGCCCTGGGCGTGCCGGGTCAGGATGTCGACCTCGTCCTGGCGGCCGGGCAGCGGGACCGTCAGCTTCAGCAGGAATCGGTCGAGTTGGGCCTCGGGCAGCGGATAGGTGCCCTCGTACTCGACGGGGTTCTGCGTGGCGGCGACGAGGAAGGGCTCGGGGAGAGGGCGAGGCGTTCCGTCGACGGTGACCTGACGCTCCTCCATGGCTTCGAGCAGGGACGCCTGGGTCTTGGGCGGGGTGCGGTTGATCTCGTCGGCGAGCAGCAGGTTGGTGAAGACCGGGCCGGGCTGGAAGGAGAACTCCGAGCTGCGGGAGTCGTAGACGAGGGATCCGGTGACGTCGCTCGGCATCAGATCGGGGGTGAACTGAACGCGCTTGGTGTCGAGTTCCAGGGTCGCCGAGAGCGCGCGGACGAGCAGGGTCTTGGCGACGCCGGGTACGCCTTCGAGCAGGACGTGCCCGCGGCAGAGCAGCGCGACGACCAGGCCGGTGACGGCCGGGTCCTGGCCTACGACGGCCTTGGCGATTTCGGTGCGTACGGCCTCCAGTGAGGCTCGGGCGCTGTCAGCTGTCGGGGTGCTCACGGGGGGCGTGCCTCTCTGGGGACAGGATCGAACGTTCCAGGTTGTCGAGCTGGTCGGCCAGGGCGACCAGGCCCTTGTCGTCGGCGGGCGCGGGCCCGAACAACAGGGATTGCAGGGCGGTGCCGGTCTCCGTGCCCGCCGGCAGCCGCGCGGCGACCGAGGGGAGCAGGATGCCGGGGGTGTGGGCGTGCGTGGGAGGCACGCCGGTGAGGGGTGCGAGCCGGGCGCGGGTCGCGGCTCGCAGGACGTCGGCGGCCCGGTCGCGGGCGCCTGCCTGCTGGTAGAGGCGGGCGTGCCCCTCGGTCGTCTCGGCGGCGGGGACGGTCACCGGGAGCCGTTCGGGGACGAGCGGTCCGAGCCGGCGGGCCCGCCAGAGGCCCGCGAGTGCGGCGGCGATGAGGAGTTGGAGCAGCGCCCAGTGCCAGCCGGAGGGAATGAGGTCGAAGAAGCTGCGCCGGCCGTCCTGCGCGGACGAGGGGTCGCTGACGGAAGGGAGGTACCAGACCAGATGCTTGTGCGAACCGAGCAGTTGCAGGGCGAGCGAGGCGTTGCCGTGTTCGGCGAGGCGGTGGTTGTAGAGGATGCCCGGAGCGCCGAGGAGGACGGTGTCGCCGCCGGCCGTGGAAGGCAGGCGCAGCAGGGTGGCCTTGCCGTCGCTGGGGTAGCAGCGGTCGGCGGTGCGGACGGACGTCGAGTAGCGCAGGCCGCCGAGTTCGGCGTCGCCTGCGGACCGGGCGGCGGGCAGCGCACAGGCCGGGGACAGCGGCTCCACTTCGGTGGGTGTCCCGGCCTCGGTCCCGGGCGCGAAGCGGTCCAGGGCGGCCTGGCCGGGGGAGAGCAGGACGGTGCGTCCCGCCGAGCGGCTGGTTGCCCGGTGGAGGGTGTCCAGCTGGCGGCGGGTCAGCAGTTCGGGGCCGGCGACCAGCACGGTGGTGTCCGGGCCGGCCGCAGCGGCGGCCTCCTCCGTGGTGGACACGACGCGGGTGTCGACGCCGCGGTCGGCGAGGAGCGCGGCGACCGCGCCGCTGCCGTAGCGGTCGACCGACCGGGGGTCGAGGCGCCCGTGCTGGTCCCCGGACCGCAGGAGCGCGAGACCGACGCCGCCCAGGACGAGGACGAGGAGCGCGGCGAGCAGCCCCCGCGAGCGGGTCCACAGGCGGCGGGTGGCCGGCGCGAGCGAAGTGGTGCCGGTCGTGGTGGCGCTCATGTGCCGCTCCCGTGGGGGGCGGCGGCCAGCTGGGGCTTGCTGTGCCGCAGGTCGGCGTCGAGGCTGCTCAGAGCGGCGTACTCCTGCGCGTTGCCTGGGCGGCCTCCGTACGTGACGTCGTCGAATGTACGGGCGGCGGAGGACAGGCGCTGGGAGTGGGCGGGCAGGGCCCGGCCCGCCTCCGACGCGGCCTCGTCGGCGGTACGGCCCGGGCCCGGGGTGAGCAGCGCGCGTTCCTCCAGGGCGAGGACGATGGCCCGCATCCGTTCCTGGACGGCCTCGGTCCAGCGGCTGTCGGCCGCGTGCCGCTCGGCGGCGGCACGGTGTTCCGCGGCCGTACGGGGCCGGTCCTCGAAGAGCGTGCCGCCCCCGGTGGTGGGGGTGCGGCGCAGGGCGCCCAGCCGGAGCCGGAGGGCGACGGCGAGGAGCAGGACGACGAGGACGATGGCGAGGAGCCCGGCCCAGCCGCCCGGTGTGGCTCCGGCAGCGGCACCGAAGAGATCACCGATGCGGTCCCAGAACCAGTCCAGGGCGCGCTGGAGCAGGTTCGGGTCGTTCTGGTGGTACCGCGGATCGGCGAGTTCGCGTTCGGCCGCCTCACGGGCGGGCCCACGCGGGAAGTTCACCGGTCCGTCATCGCCGGAGCCCGGCATCAGACGCGCGAGCACGGCAGTCCTCCCCGCCCCCGTCACCGCATCAGCTTCCCGGCGTGCTGTCGGCCGGGCCCTGGCCGGTGCCGTCGGGCCCGGGGCTGTGCGGCCCGGGAGCCTGCGGGCCAGGGGTCTGCGGTCCGGGAGCCTGCGGGCCGGGCCCCTGCGGTCCGGCCGTGTCCGCGCCGTATCCGGGCAGGCCGGCGGCGCGGGCGAGTTCGAGGTCGAGCGCCTCGCGGCGGATCCGCTGGTCCATGTAGAGGAGCGCCGTGACGCCCGCGCTGATGGGGTAGGTGACCGCGGAGGTGATCACGGTGCCGACGGCCAGCACGATCAGGAACGTCCAGCTGGTGCCGCCGTCACCGTTGGCCCAGGCCGTGAAGTTCTCGCCGCCGAGCAGGACGGCGACGATGGTGGCCGGCACCTGGACGATCATCTGCACGACGGCGATCAGTACGTACGTGAGGAGCTGGACGCCCAGGACCCGCCACCACGCACCGCGCACCAGCTTGGCGGAGCGCCGCATGGAGGCGATGACGCCCTGCTTCTCCAGCATCAGTGCCGGGGCGGCGAGGCTGAAGCGGACCCACAGCCAGACGCCGACGACGGCCGCGCCCACTCCGCCGAGCAGAGCGAGCAGTGCGCCGGGGGCGGCCGGGCCGACGGCCGCGACGACGATGCCGGGCACCAGGCCCACGCCGATGACGACCGTGACGATGAGGGGCAGCAGGAGCAGCAGGCCGACCAGTCGCGGCAGCCGGCCCCGGGCGTCCCGCCAGGCTTCGCCGGCGGTCACCGAGCGCCCCAGGACGGCCCGGCTGACGACGATGGTCAGCAGCGCGGTGACGATGATCGTGCTCAGCAGCCCGATCAGCGAGGTGATGGCACTGCTCGCGAGAGTGCTGCCGACGGCGTCCATCGCTTCGCTCAGGGTGGCGTCGGGGTTGTTCTCCAACGCGGACAGGTCGTCGGCGCTGCGGAACCAGAGTCCGGTGACGATCGTGTTCGCGGTCTGGGCGATGACCGCCACGACGAGGGAGATCCCGAGGACGGTGCGCCAGTGGGCGCGCATGGTGGACACCGCGCCGTCGAGGATCTCGCCGACGCCGAGCGGGCGGAGCGGGATCACACCCGGCTTGGCCGCGGGCGGCGGTGCCCAGGGGGCGCTCCAGCCCGGCTGTCCGCCCCATCCCTGCCGGCCTCCCCGGCCGGGCTGCTGTCCGCCCCAGGCGCCTTGGCCGCCGGGGCCGCCCTGCGGGCCGGGTCCGCCAGGTCCGCCGCGGCCGGAGCCGCCGGCGGGCGCGGACCACTGTCCGGCGGGAGGCTGCTCCTTGGACCACTGCGGAGGGACCGTGGAGTCGCCGGAGGGAGCGGCGTCGGCCGGGTCCGCGGAGTCCGCCGGGCCTGCCGCGCCGGCGGAACCGGCAGGAGCGTTCGAGCCGGTGGGTCCCGCGGCGTCGGGCCGGTCCTGCGGTGCGCGGTCCGGCTCGTCGGAAGGGGAGGATCCGGGCGAGGCCCAGCCCGGAGAGTTGTTCATCGTCGCTCCTTCATGCTTCCGGCCCGTTCGAATGGCCGGGTTCCGGCGTCCGCAGTGCCTGTCATCGTGTCATGGCACACGGGTCCGCGTCCCCGGACCCTTGTCCGGAGGAGCGCCCTTGCACGAGAGAGCCCTTCTGCTCCGCCCGTTGTCGGCGGCAGACTGGGCGGATGGCCGATCGCTACGAGAAGTCCGAGGCGGGCGCCGACGCTCCCGTGGTTCCGTCACTGCGTTGGGAGGAGCTTCCCGAGGGGCCCGTACTGGTTCTCCTCGATCAGACGCGGCTGCCGTCCGAAGAAGTCGAACTGGTGTGTACGGATGTTCCGGCGCTGGTGCAGGCGATCCGGACGCTGGCTGTACGCGGCGCTCCGCTGCTGGGCATCGCCGGGGCGTACGGAGTCGCCCTGGCCGCCGCACGGGGATTCGACGTGGCCGACGCGGCCGACACCCTGGCGTACGCCCGCCCGACGGCGGTCAACCTCGAGTACGGCGTCCGGAGGGCCGCAGGCGCGTACCGCGACGCGGTCGGGAGTGGGGCGGACCGTGAGCGGGCCGCCGCCGCGGCGCTGGCCGAGGCACGGGCCGTCCACGAGGAGGACGCCGAAGCCAGCTACCGGATGGCCGAGCACGGACTGGCGCTGCTGGGCGAGCTGGCGCCCGGCGGGGGGCACCGCATACTCACCCACTGCAACACCGGCGCACTGGTGTCCGGCGGCGAGGGCACCGCCCTGGCGGTGGCGCTGGCGGCGCACCGGGCCGGTGAGCTGCGGCGGCTGTGGGTCGACGAGACGCGGCCGCTGCTGCAGGGCGCGCGGCTGACCGCGTACGAGGCGGCGCGTACGGGCATGACGTACACGGTGCTCGCGGACGGGGCGGCCGGGTCGCTCTTCGCGGCGGGGGAGGTGGACGCAGTGCTGATAGGCGCGGACCGGATCACGGCGGACGGTTCGGTCGCCAACAAGGTGGGCAGCTACCCGCTGGCCGTACTGGCCCGGTATCACCACGTGCCGTTCGTGGTGGTGGCGCCGACCAGCACGGTGGACCTGGACACGGCGGACGGCGCGCTCATCGAGGTGGAGCAGCGGCCCGGACACGAGGTGACGGAAATCGCGGTGCCGTTCGTACCCGGCGCCGGGACGGAGGCCGGCACCGGGGTGCCGGTGGCTCCGCTGGGCGCGCTGGCCTACAACCCCGCCTTCGACGTGACGCCGGCCGAGCTGGTGACGGCCATCGTCACCGAGGCCGGAGTGGTCTCACCGGTCACTCCGGACGGCCTCGCGGAGCTGTGTTCCACATCACGATTGGGTAAGTCACGATCAGGTAATGGGATGATGGCCGAATGAAGGGACGCGTCCTGGTCGTCGACGACGACACCGCACTGGCAGAGATGCTTGGCATCGTGCTGCGCGGCGAAGGCTTTGAACCGTCGTTCGTCTCGGACGGGGACAAGGCGCTCGCCGCCTTCCGGGAGACCAAGCCGGACCTCGTGCTGCTCGATCTCATGCTGCCCGGGAGGGACGGCATAGAGGTGTGCCGGCTCATCCGTGCCGAGTCCGGTGTGCCGATCGTCATGCTGACCGCGAAGAGTGACACGGTCGACGTGGTGGTCGGCCTGGAGTCGGGGGCGGACGACTACATCGTCAAGCCGTTCAAGCCCAAGGAACTGGTGGCCCGTATCCGGGCGCGGCTGCGCCGCTCCGAGGAGCCGGCGCCCGAGCAGCTGGCCATCGGTGACCTGGTCATCGACGTGGCCGGGCATTCGGTCAAGCGCAGCGGTCAGTCGATAGCGCTGACGCCGCTGGAGTTCGACCTGCTGGTGGCGCTGGCGCGCAAGCCGTGGCAGGTGTTCACGCGTGAGGTGCTGCTCGAGCAGGTCTGGGGCTACCGGCACGCCGCCGACACCCGGCTGGTCAACGTTCACGTACAGCGGCTGCGCTCCAAGGTCGAGAAGGACCCGGAGCGCCCGGAGATCGTGGTGACCGTGCGCGGTGTCGGCTATAAGGCCGGACCCAGCTGATATGTCCCGGGACGGTTCGGCCCCGGAGGACGAGCGGGGACGGACCGTCCGCCCGGCGGGTGAAATGTCTCTTTTCGGGCGGATGTTTGGCGGCCGGTCGGCGAAGCGGTCTGCCGAGCGGCCGGACGGACGGCCGTCCGACAGGCGGCTGACCGGACAGGACGGCACGCAAGACCGCATGCAGCGCGGCACGCAAGACCGCGCGCAGGGCGGCGCACAGGACCGTGCGCAGGGCGGCGCACAGGACCGTGCGCAGGGCGGCGCACAGGACCGTGCGCAGGGTGGCTCACGGGACCGTGTACGGGACGCTGTGTCCGAAGGTGTCGGTCAGGTCGGGAAGGCCACGCGCGCGGACGGCCGTGACGGCGGCGCGCGGGGCACCGAGCGGCTCGGTGGCGAAACGGCGCGGTCCGCTGCCCGCCCCGGACGGGCCGAGCGGCCGGGAGACCGGTTCCGGGGGATGCCCGCTCGTCTGCTGCCCGACGGGGCCACAGCCGGCCCCGTCCACCCGATGCTGCGGCTCTTCGGCCGCTGGATACGCCGTCCGCTGCTGCCCGCGCTGCGCCTGTGGCGCCGGAACATCCAGCTCCGCGTGGTCGCCACGACCCTGCTGATGTCGCTGGGCGTGGTGCTGTTGCTCGGCGTCGTGGTCATCGGACAGGTCCGCAACGGGCTGCTGGAGGCCAAGCGGCAGGCGGCGCAGAGCCAGGCGGCCGGCGGGTTCGCGGTGGCCCAGAAGCTGGCCGACGGCACCACCGACAGCCGCAGCGACGACCCCGTACGCTCCGGCAGCCGTGGCGCACAGGACTCGGCGACCTGGCTGACCAGCCTGGTCGAACAGCTCGCCAGTGGCGGCCAAGGCGTCTTCTCCGTGGTGGCGCTCAGCTCCGGATCGGCCGTCGAAGAGCCGTTCGGGGACAGCAACCCGGACACCCGCGGTCCGCGCGCCTCCGGGGACGTCGACCCCGAGCGCAGCGTGCCCGCGGAGATGCGCCGGATGCTGGACACCAAGACCGGTACTTTCCGCCAGTCCACGCAGATCAAACGCGTCGGGTCGGAAGAGGGCGAGCCGGCGATCATCATCGGCAAGCGGCTCAACGACGTCAACAGCAACCCGTACCAGCTCTACTACCTCTTCCCGTTCAGCCAGGAGGAGAAGTCGCTGAGCCTGGTGAAGGGAACCCTGGCGACGGCCGGGGTGTTCGTGGTCGTGCTGCTCGGCGCCATCGCCTGGCTCGTGGTGCGGCAGGTCGTCACGCCCGTACGCATGGCGGCGGGCATCTCCGAACGGCTGGCCGCCGGGCTCCTCCAGGAACGGATGAAGGTCACCGGCGAGGACGACATCGCCCGCCTTGGCGAGTCCTTCAACAAGATGGCGCAGAACCTTCAGGTCAAGATCCAGCAGCTGGAGGAGCTGTCCCGGATGCAGCGGCGGTTCGTCTCCGACGTGTCGCACGAGCTGCGCACCCCGCTGACGACCGTACGGATGGCCGCCGACGTCATCCACGACGCGCGCGAGGACTTCGATCCGGTGACGGCGCGCTCCGCGGAACTGCTGCGCGGGCAGCTCGACCGCTTCGAGTCGCTGCTCGCCGAGCTGCTGGAGATCAGCCGCTTCGACGCGGGCGCGGCCGCCCTGGAGGCCGAGCCCGTCGACCTGCGGAACGTGGTGCACCGGGTCATCGAGGGCGCCGAGCCGCTCGCCGAGCGCAAGGGCAGCCGGATCGTCGTACGCGGCGCCGAGCAGCCGGTGATCGCGGAGGCGGACGCCCGCCGGGTGGAGCGGGTGCTGCGCAACCTCGTCGTCAACGCGGTGGAGCACGGTGAGGGCCGGGACGTCGTCGTGCGGCTGGCCGCGGCCGGCGGCAGGAACGGCGGCGCGGTCGCCGTCGCCGTACGCGACTACGGCGTCGGTCTGAAGCCCGGCGAGGCGGCCCGCGTGTTCAACCGCTTCTGGCGCGCGGATCCGGCACGGGCCCGTACGACCGGCGGTACGGGCCTGGGCCTGTCGATCGCGGTCGAGGACGCGCGGCTGCACGGTGGCTGGCTGCAGGCGTGGGGCGAGCCGGGCGGCGGGTCGCAGTTCCGGCTGACACTGCCGCGTACGGCCGGGGAGGCCCTGCGCGGCTCGCCGATACCGCTCGAACCGGAAGACTCCCGGCGCAACCGGGAGGCGGCCGGCTCGGCGCTGCCGCGTGGCGCGGCGGCGGTGCGGAAGGCAGCCGCCATCCCGGCGCAGCAGCGGCTGGCGGAACCGTGGCCGCTTGAGCCGTACGCCCCGGCCCGTACCTCCGCTCCGGCCGGTACCTCCGCTCCGGCTCGTACTCCCGGGCAGCGGTCGCAGGAGGGGCGTACGGAGGTGGCGCGGACGGATGGCCGTACGGGCAGCGGTGCGGGTGGCTCTGGAGCGGCGGGCGACGGCGCGGGCCGGAACGGTGAGACCGGCGGAGGCACGCGCGGAAACGCCGTAAGCGGGAATGCCGTAAACGGAAACGGCGTAAGCGGAAGCGGCGTAAGCGGGAACGGTGCACGCGGGAACGGCGTAGTCGGCGGGGCGGCGCGCGGGCACGACGGCGCGCCGGGTGACGGGGACGGGCGCGGACCGAACCGGAAGGACGGGGACAGCGAGGGCGCGGAGCGGGAGGACGAGGTTCGTGGGCGCTGAGACGGGTGCGAGGGCGGAAGCTGCCGTCGCGGGCACGGGGTCCGGCGCTGAAACGCGTACCGCGGGGCGCGAGGAGAGGTGCGCCGGAGTGGTGAGCGCCGAGGCGCGCGCCGGTGGTGGTGCGCGGGTGCGTCCGAAGGCGCGGGGCAGGGCCGTCCGTACGGGTGCGGTGCTCGGATGCGGCGCGTTGCTGCTGGCCGGGTGCGCGTCGATGCCGGACAGCGGGGACATGCAGTCGGTCGACCAGTCGCCGCGGGCCGAAGCCGACTCGCAGGTGCGGGTCTACGGTGTGCCGCCGCAGGACGGGGCGCAGCCCACGGAGATCGTCAGCGGCTTCCTCGACGCGACGACGAGCGACGAGGTGGACTTCAGTACGGCCGTGCAGTATCTGGCCAGTTCGGCGAGGAAGACGTGGCGGCCGTTCTCGGCGACGAAGGTGCTCCAGCAGCGCCCGAAGGCCGACCCGGTGGGCCAGGCCAACCGCGAGGACCCGAACGGCTACACGGTCACGCTGTCCGGCAGCCAGGTCGCCACCGTCGACCGCAACCACGCCTACACGCCGGAGGAGAAGGCGTACCAGCAGACCGTCCACCTGACCAAGGAGGACGGGCAGTGGCGCATCGACCGGCTGCCCAACGGGCTGGTGCTCGGACAGTCCGACTTCCAGCGCATCTACCGGTCCGTCAACAAGTACTACTTCGCGGACTACAAGTCGGAGGCACAGTCGGCCAAGTCGGGCGGGAACGTGCTCGTCGCCGACCCCGTCTACCTGCGGCAGCGGATAGACCCGGTCACCGCGAGCGTGACCGCGCTGCTGGAGGGGCCCACGAACTGGCTGAACCAGGTCACCGGCTCCGCGTTCCCGACGGGCACCGTGCTCAAGAGCAGCGGCCTGTCCCTCGACGACTCCAACGCGCTGCGGGTGAAGCTGAGCAAGCGGGCGGCCGCCGCCGGACCGGGGCAGTGCCGGCGGATGGCGGCCCAGCTGTTCTTCACCGTCCAGGACATCACCCGGGCGTCGAAGATCAGCGAGGTGGAGTTGCAGGACGAGGGCGGCAACCGGTTGTGCGTGCTGTCCCAGGACCGGGCCAACAGCGACTTCGCGCCACGCAAGCACATCGGGCAGCCCGCCCAGGAGTACTTCATCGACGCTGACCAGAAGGTGGTCAGCATGCCGGACACGACCACCGAGCCGCGGCCGGTCCCGGGACCGTTCGGATCCGGCAAGACCCCGCTGAGCTCGATCGCGATCTCGCGCGGCGAGGACACCGCGGCGGGCGTCTCGGCCGACGGGCGGTCGCTGTACGTGGCACCGCTGGAGTACGGCACCGAACGCGGGCCGGAACTGCTGCACAGCACGGCGAAGAACGGATTCTCCGCCCCCAGTTGGGACGGCCTGGGCGACCTGTGGATAGCGGACCGCAGCGACAAGGGCTCGCGGCTGCTGCGCCTGCGCGGGGGCAAGGGCACGCCGGACGTGGTGACGGTGCCCGGCCTCGGCGACCGGCGGATCAAGTCGATCAAGGTGGCGTCCGACGGCATCCGGATCGCGGTGCTGGTCGAGGACAAGGGACGTACGACGCTGCAGCTCGGCCGGGTCGAACGCGGCGGCACGGCACAGCATCCGGTGCTGTCGGTGGAGGAACTGCGTCCGATCGCGCCCCAGCTGGAGGACGTGGTGGCGGCGTCCTGGGCGGGCGGCAGCCGGCTCGTGGTCGTCGGCCGGCAGTCCGGCGGGGTGCAGCAGATGCAGTACATGGAGACGGACGGCTCGGCGTCGAGCGCGCAGACGCTGCCCGGAGTCAACGGGGTCAAGGCGGTGACGGCTTCGGAGGACGAGACCAGGCCGCTGATCGCGGACGGGGCCGAGGGCATAGTGCGGCTGCCACAGGACGCGAACTGGAAGACGGTGGCCAAGGACGGGAAGGCGCCGGTCTATCCGGGGTAGTGCGGGCGCTGCGGTTGCTGTTGCCGTTGCGGCTGCGGGTGCCGCCCGGTTTTGCTGCTGTGGTCGCCGTTGCTGAGGGGCCGGGGCAGGGCTGTAGCTGGTTCCGGCGTACCCCGGCGGTGTGCGGTCGGGGTGGGGCGCGGAGGCTTTTTCAACCCGTCACCCGGGTTATCCACAGGGGGTGGTGCCCCGCCCGGCCCCGCGGGACAGTAGATCCATGCGGGGCGTATGGCGGGAAATCACCGGTCTGGTACTACCGGTGGACTGCGCCGGATGCGGCCGTCCACGTACGGAACTGTGCGAGGACTGCCACAAAGCGTTGATCCGGGGGGCGAGGGGGAGTGGGGGTGGGGGCGGGGGCGGGGGAGGCCCCCGGGGCCCCCGGAGAGTGCGGCCGCGCCCTGTCCCGCCCGGTTTGCCGCCCGCCTTTGCCGCAGCTCCGTACGCCGATGAGGTGCGGGCGGTGCTCCTCGCGCACAAGGAGCGGGGTGCGCTGCGGCTGGCCGGGCCGCTGGGGCAGGCGCTGGCGGGAGCGGTGCGTGGGTTGTGGGCGCGGGGTGGTCCGCTGTGTTCTTACGGCGGTTCTCGCGGCGGCCCTGGCGTGAGTCCTGGGGTGGGCCCTCCGCGAGCGCTTCAGGGCGGGGCGCGCTCTGCCGGGGCGGTATCCGCCGAGGTCGGCTGCTTGCGGCAGGTCGGCGGTGTGTCTCGCCTCGGTGGTTTCGTGGGGCCTGCGGCCGGGTGCGTGTGCTCGTCCGGGCAGGGGGAGCGGGCGGGTGGGCGTACGGATCTTGGGGGTGATGGCTCGTGTTCCGGAGACGTGTTCAGCTGTCCCGGTGCTGTGCGGTACCGAGTGGAGTGCACGCGTCCCGCCGGTGACGGCGCGCCTGGTCTTGTCGGCTCCGAAGGGGCCGGAAACTTCACCGCTACCACCGGCCTTACCGCTACCCCCACCGGCCTTACCGCTACCCCCACCGGCCTTACCGTTACCCCCACCGGCCTCACCGCCTCCGTCGGCCTCATCGTCTCCGCCAACTCCTCTCCCTCTTCCGATCCGAGTACCCCCTTCAGGGCCACTACACCTGCCGACTTCCGGACTCCCACCCTCACCACCCCCACCACCCCTCTCCTCCTCGTCCCCGTCCCCTCGGCTCGGCGGGCGGTGGCTGGGCGGGGGCATGATCCGGTACGGCGGATCGCTCTGGCGGCGGCGCGGGACCTTCGGCGGGAGGGGGTGCCCGTTCGGGTACTCCCTGTGCTGCGGCAGCGGCGTACGGTGGCTGATCAGGCGGGCCTCAGTGCCCGCCGGCGCGCGGCCAACGTCTCCGGGGCCCTGACAGTCGTTCCCGGGGCCGTAAGGCTGCTGACGGCGGCCCCGGTGGTGCTGGTGGACGATCTGATGACCACCGGGGCTTCGCTGGCGGAGGCGGCGCGGGCGGTGCGGGCCGCCGGGGGGAAGGTGGTGGGCGCGGGTGTGGTGGCGGCGGCGCGGAGTGCTTTCGAAATCAACTGGAACTGACCGCGAAAATTCGTCGTTGCAGGTAGCAAGGGCGAAAAAGCACCCAAACGGAGCTAGTGCCAGCCAGGGGGTGCCGTCACCCGTCCGAGAGAGCTATGTTCGGTTGTGAGGACTTGGCTGACGCTTTGCCTCGAATGCCGGGATAGGTGCGTTTATGGGTCTTTGCAGGGACCCTGAAATGATGGGAGTGGGGACCCTGCCGACGGGGGAGGAGGAGGTGAAAGTCGCCAAGTCCGAGGCTTCGGCACTCACCGGAGCCTGGTGCAAGAAGGAATCGCTCCGCGCGTCGAGCGGAGCGATCCGGGAACGGAGTTCTGCGTGGACATCGTCGTCAAGGGCCGCAAGACCGAGGTGCCCGAGCGGTTCCGCAAGCACGTGGCCGAGAAGCTGAAGCTGGAGAAGGTCCAGAAGCTCGACGGCAAGGTGATCAGCCTGGACGTCGAGGTGTCCAAGGAGCCCAACCCCCGGCAGGCCGACCGTTCCGACCGGGTGGAGATCACCCTCCGCTCCCGGGGCCCGGTGGTACGGGCCGAGGCGGCCGCCGCCGACCCCTACGCCGCGCTCGACCTGGCCACGGCCAAGCTGGAAGCGCGGCTGCGCAAGCAGCACGACAAGCGCCACTCGCGGCGCGGCAACGGGCGCATCCCGGCGAGTGACGTCGCGGTGAACGTCCCGGACGCGGCGAAGCTGGACGAGACCGGTCAGCTCACCGTGGACGGCGCGCCGCAGGAACAGGTGCCGACGACGAAGATGGGTTCGCTGGAGGTCCAGGGTGAAGGGCCCCTGATCGTCCGCGAGAAGACCCACTCCGCGGCGCCGATGACCCTCAACCAGGCGCTCTACGAGATGGAGTTGGTCGGACACGACTTCTACCTCTTCGTCGACGCCGAGACCAAGCAGCCGAGTGTCGTCTACCGGCGGCACGCCTACGACTACGGCGTCATCCACCTGAACCCCGACTCGTTCGGGGGAGAGGAGCCCGGTGGCGCCGGTGGGGCGCTCGGCGGCTGACGACCGCTGAAGTGGTGCCCCCGGCGCATGCCGGGGGCACCATTGCGCCTGCGGGGGGCAGGAGTTGAGGCCGTATAGTGTTTGTGCCAGCCAGGGAGCTTGTGAGCGCGAAATGGCGACATGCCGGGGAGACGGTTGTATGGCGTTGTTCGGGCTGGCCGCAGCGGGCTGTAGTCAACCAGCCTTATATCGAAACTCTGGTCTTCACCGGCCGGGTAGTTGACGGGGAGGAACGATGGGGGACAGCTTCGGGCCCGTGCACGGCGGAGCGGACGACGACGGAGACGGCGTCGGAGACGGTTCCGGCACGGACGCGGGCATGTCACGCAAGGAGCCGATCCGGGTCCTGGTCGTCGACGACCACGCGCTCTTCCGCAGGGGCTTGGAGATCGTGCTCGCCCACGAAGAGGACATCCAGGTCGTCGGCGAGGCCGGGGACGGCGCGGAGGCGGTGGACAAGGCGGCCGACCTGCTGCCCGACATCGTGCTGATGGACGTACGGATGCCCCGGCGCGGCGGTATCGAGGCGTGCACCTCCATCAAGGAGGTGGCTCCCAGCGCGAAGATCATCATGTTGACGATCAGCGACGAAGAGGCGGACCTCTACGACGCGATCAAGGCCGGGGCCACCGGTTACCTCCTCAAGGAGATCTCCACGGACGAGGTGGCGACGGCGATCCGGGCGGTGGCGGACGGCCAGTCGCAGATCAGCCCCTCCATGGCGTCCAAGCTGCTGACCGAGTTCAAGTCGATGATCCAGCGTACGGACGAGCGCCGGCTGGTGCCGGCGCCCCGGCTCACCGACCGCGAGCTGGAGGTCCTCAAGCTGGTCGCGACCGGTATGAACAACCGCGACATCGCCAAGGAACTGTTCATCTCCGAGAACACCGTCAAGAACCATGTCCGGAACATCCTGGAGAAGCTGCAGCTGCACTCCCGGATGGAGGCCGTGGTGTACGCGATGCGGGAGAAGATCCTGGAGATCCGCTGACCGGCCGCCGAGCGATCCGGCGAACGGCTCGGTGACCGGCACGCGGAGCGATCCGGCGGACGGCCCGCTGACCGGCCCGCTGACCGGCCCGCGGAGCGATCCGGCGCACGGCCCGGCGAACAGCGCGGTGACCGGCCGCTCGAACGGCCCCCCGAGTCATTCCGGTGAACGGTCCGGCTGACCGCCCGCCGAGCGGCCCTCACCCCACCCTCGTCCCCGCCCTCACCTCCGCAACCAGCTCCGCCCTCAGCGCCGCGTCATCGCAGCGTTCGATGCGTACGGAGTCGCAGCCGACCCACTGCGCGGCCTCCGCCAGCGCCTGGGCCATCGGCCGTACGGCCTTGGCGTCGCGCATCGACACCTGGCGGGCGACGAGCGTGCCGCCCTCGCGGGCCGGGTCCACCCGTCCGGCGAGCCGGCCGCCGGTCAGCAGGGGCATCGCGAAATAGCCGTGTATCCGCTTGGGGCGCGGGACGTACGCCTCCAGGCGGTGCGTGAAGTCGAAGATGCGGGCCGTACGCGGGCGGTCCCAGACGAGGGAGTCGAAGGGCGAGAGCAGGGTCGTACGGTGCCGGCCGCGTGGCGCTTCGGCGAGGGCGGCGGGGTCCGCCCAGGCGGGCCTGCCCCAGCCCTCGACCTCGACCGGGACCAGGCCCGACGCTTCGACGACGGCGTCCACCTGGTCGTTCTTGAGGCGGTGGTAGTCGGCGAGGTCCGCGCGGGTGGCCACGCCCAGCGCGGCACCGGCCTGGGCGACCAGGCGCCGTATGCACTCCTCGTCGCTCAGGTCGTCGTGCAGCAGGTGGTCCGGGACGGCGCGCTCGGCGAGGTCGTACACCCGCTTCCAGCCGCGGCGCTCCGTGCACACCACCTCGCCGGTGTCCAGCAGCCACTCCACCGCGATCTTCGTCTCGGACCAGTCCCACCACTCGCCGCCCTTGCGGCCGCCGCCCAGGTCGGAGGTGGTCAGCGGGCCGTCGGCCTTCAGCCGGTCGAGCACGGCGGCGCAGGAGCCCTCGCGGTCCTCCATCAGATGCCAGCGATGCCCCTTCGCGCGCATCGCCCGGCGCCGGAAGGCGAAGTGCGGCCACTCCTCGACGGGCAGGATGCAGGCGGCGTGCGACCAGTACTCGAAGCTGTGCCCGCCCGACCAGTAGGCGGACTCGACGGCGGGGCGGCCGACGGCACCGAGCCGGGCGTACGGGATCAGCTCGTGGGAGCGGGCCAGCACCGAGATCGTGTCGAGCTGCACCGCGCCCAGCCGCCGCAGGACGCCCCGCACGCCCGCGCGGCGGTCCGGCGCGCCGAGGAAGCCCTGGGCCCGCAGCGCCGCGCGCCGGGCGTCGTCGGCGGACAGGACGGTCACGGGCTTCGGCATCACGGCCTTCGGCTTCACGGGCTTCGCACGCTTCGCAGCTGTCATGAGGCACAGCGTAGGAGTGACCACTGACAACGCCGGTGACAGCCCCGGCGGGCCGCTCCGCCCGGACCGGCGCGCCGCCCCGCCGCGAACTCGTCAGCCGGCGAACGGGAGATGAGGGGTCTCGGAGGCCAGGCCCAGGTCGGCGGGGAGCAGCGAGCCGACCCAGGCGTCCCGCCGGACGCCGCGGTGCGCGATCTTGGCGCGCAGCGTGCCCTCCATCCGGAAGCCGGCCTTGAGGGCCACCCCGCGCGATCCGGCGTTGCCGACTTCCGCGAGCCACTCCAGCCGCTCGACCCCGAGGCCGGTGAAGGCCCAGCGGGCGACCTCGCGTACGGCCTCGGAGGTCCAGCCCTTGCCGCGCTGTTCCTTCGCCGCCCAGTAGCCGATCTCGGCCTGCCGCTCCTTGGCCTGGAGTGCCATGCCGAACAGGCTCACCGCGCCGGTCAGCGTGCCGTCGGTCTTGGTGGTCACCGCGAAGCGGTACTGGGAGTCCGTGTGCCATTCCCGTCGGCTCCGGGCGATGTAATCGTGCGCCTGTGTCATTTCGAACGGGGCCGGTACGGATGTCCAGAGCGGTATGGCGGGGTCCTGGCAGGCGGCGTGCACCGCCGGGGCGTCGGCTGGTTCGAAGGGGCGCAGGAGGAGACGCTCGGTGGTCAGCGTGACGGGTTCCATAGAGGGAGTGTGCGGAGGGGGGAGGGCCGGGGCGAGCAGTTTTCCCGGACTCGGCCGGGAGTTTTCCCGGCCCGGGTACGGAGCGCCCTCGTCCGCCCCCGGGGGGGGGAGGGCCCGTCCGCGTGCCCCCCGTACCCCCGCCCCCTCGGAGCCGCTTCCCGCCCCGTTCCGGCACCTTCTCGTGGTCTCGCGCGTTCTCGTAGGGAAAGGTGTGCACCGGGGAGCGGTGTGCTTCGCGGCGGTGGACCTCCCGGCCGGATGGGGTCCTCCTTTACGATGGCCGTTGCGGCGGGGCCTGTCCCTTGGAAAAATGCCGCGCCCGCGCACCCTCCCCCTGCCTGCGGCGGGGGGTACCCCCAGCGCCAGGCCCGACCGGCAAGGAGACCAGCCCAAGTGTCCGTCTTCAACAAGCTCATGCGTGCAGGCGAAGGAAAGATCCTGCGCAAACTGCACCGCATCGCGGGCCAGGTCAACTCCATCGAGGAGGACTTCGCGGCCCTCTCCGACGCCGAGCTGCGGGCGCTCACCGATGAGTACAAGGAGCGGTTCGCGGACGGCGAAACGCTGGACGACCTGATGCCCGAGGCGTTCGCGACCGTCCGTGAGGCCGCCAAGCGTGTGCTCGGCCAGCGCCCCTACGACGTCCAGCTGATGGGCGGCGCGGCCCTCCACATGGGGTACGTCGCCGAGATGAAGACCGGTGAGGGCAAGACCCTGGTCGGTACCCTCCCGGCGTATCTGAACGCGCTGTCCGGCAAGGGCGTCCACCTGATCACGGTCAACGACTACCTGGCCGAGCGCGACTCCGAGATGATGGGCCGGGTCCACAAGTTCCTGGGCCTTTCGATCGGTTGCATCCTCGCCAACATGACGCCCGCCGAGCGTCGCGAACAGTACAACTGCGACATCACGTACGGAACGAACAACGAGTTCGGTTTCGACTATCTGCGCGACAACATGGCCTGGTCGAAGGACGAGCTGGTCCAGCGCGGCCACAACTTCGCGATCGTCGACGAGGTCGACTCGATCCTGGTCGACGAGGCCCGTACACCGCTGATCATCTCGGGCCCGGCGGACTCGGCCACGAAGTGGTACGGCGACTTCGCGAAGTTGGTCAAGCGCCTGAAGAAGGGCGAGCCCGCCAACCCGCAGCGCGGCATCGAGGAGACCGGCGACTACGACGTCGACGAGAAGAAGCGCACGGTCGGCATCCACGAGTCCGGTGTCGGCAAGGTCGAGGACTGGCTGGGCATCGACAACCTGTACGAGTCGGTGAACACGCCGCTGGTCGGTTACCTGAACAACGCGATCAAGGCCAAGGAGCTGTTCAAGCTCGACAAGGACTACGTCGTCATCGACGGCGAGGTCATGATCGTCGACGAGCACACCGGCCGTATCCTCGCCGGCCGCCGCTACAACGAGGGCATGCACCAGGCGATCGAGGCGAAGGAAGGAGTGGAGATCAAGGACGAGAACCAGACGCTCGCCACGATCACCCTCCAGAACTTCTTCCGCCTCTACGGCAAGCTCTCCGGCATGACCGGTACGGCCATGACCGAGGCCGCCGAGTTCCACCAGATCTACAAGCTGGGCGTCGTCCCGATCCCGACGAACCGCCCGATGGTCCGCAAGGACCAGGCCGACCTGATCTACCGCACCGAGGTCGCCAAGTTCGCCGCGGTCGTCGAGGACATCGTCGAGAAGCACGAGAAGGGCCAGCCGATCCTGGTCGGCACGACCTCCGTGGAGAAGTCCGAGTACCTCTCCCAGCAGCTGGACAAGCGCGGCGTCCGCCACGAGGTGCTCAACGCCAAGCAGCACGACCGTGAGGCGTCGATCATCTCCGAGGCCGGCCGCAAGGGCTCCGTCACGGTCGCCACGAACATGGCCGGCCGCGGTACGGACATCAAGCTGGGCGGCAACCCGGACGACCTCGCCGAGACCGACCTGCGCAACCAGGGTCTGGACCCGGTCGAGCACGTCGAGGAGTGGGCGGCCGCGCTGCCCGCCGCCCTGGAGAAGGCCGAGGCCGCGGTCCAGGCGGAGTTCGAGGAGGTCAAGGACCTCGGCGGGCTGTACGTCCTCGGCACCGAGCGGCACGAGTCGCGCCGTATCGACAACCAGCTGCGCGGCCGCTCCGGCCGGCAGGGCGACCCCGGCGAGTCCCGCTTCTACCTCTCCCTCGGCGACGACCTGATGCGCCTGTTCAAGGCCCAGATGGTCGAGCGGGTCATGGCGATGGCCAACGTCCCCGACGACGTGCCGATCGAGAACAAGATGGTGACGCGCGCCATCGCGTCCGCGCAGTCGCAGGTCGAGCAGCAGAACTTCGAGACCCGTAAGAACGTCCTGAAGTACGACGAGGTCCTCAACCGCCAGCGCGAGGTCATCTACGGCGAGCGCCGCCGCGTCCTGGAGGGCGAGGACCTCCAGGACCAGATCAAGCACTTCATGGAAGACACCATCGACGCCTACATCCAGGCGGAGACGGTCGAGGGCTTCGCCGAGGAGTGGGACCTGGACCGCCTGTGGGGCGCGTTCAAGCAGCTCTACCCGGTCAAGGTGACGGTCGAGGAGCTGGAGGAGGAGGCCGGTGACCGCGCCGGCATCACCTCCGACTTCATCGCGGAGGCCGTCAAGGAGGACATCCACCAGCAGTACGCGGCCCGTGAGGAGCAGCTCGGCTCCGACATCATGCGCGAGCTGGAGCGCCGCGTGGTGCTGTCCGTCCTGGACCGCAAGTGGCGCGAGCACCTCTACGAGATGGACTACCTCCAGGAGGGCATCGGCCTGCGGGCGATGGCCCAGAAGGACCCGCTGGTCGAGTACCAGCGCGAGGGCTTCGACATGTTCACCGCCATGATGGAGGGCATCAAGGAGGAGTCCGTCGGCTACCTGTTCAACCTGGAGGTCCAGGTCGAGCAGCAGGTCGAGGAGGTCCCGGTGGCGGACGCCGAGGAGAAGACCTCGCTGGACAAGGACGCCCAGGACGCCGTGCCCGCCGGGGCCGGGCGGCCGGAGATCCACGCGAAGGGCCTGGAGGCGCCGCAGCGCCCGGACCGGCTGCACTTCTCCGCTCCGACGGT
The DNA here is from genome assembly GCF_001905005.1 of Streptomyces sp. CB02923. Lineage (GTDB taxonomy): Bacteria > Actinomycetota > Actinomycetes > Streptomycetales > Streptomycetaceae > Streptomyces. Next base: position 21,393 of record NZ_LWKZ01000010.1, read on the forward strand.
GGACGGCGAGGGCGGTGTCGTCGAGGGCGACTTCGCCAGCGACGACGCGGCCCCGGCCCGTTCGGAGTCGGACGGCCTGACGCGCGCGGAGCGCCGCAAGGCGCAGAAGAGCGGCGGGCGCCGCCGCAAGAAGTGACGTACGGCGAGAAGTGACGTACGCGAGAAATGGCGTACGGCGAGAAGTGACACACGGCGCTCGACGGCGCGTGTGAGGCCGGGGCGCCGCAGCGGGAAGCTGCGGCGCCCCGGCTCTTTTCGTACGGGGGCGCCGGGGCCGTGGGCAGGGCGTACGGCAGGTCACCACACCCGTGTGGACGGGCCGATGTCGAGGGCGGCGCAGCGCCACCGCGCGTCCTGGCCCAGCTCCAGCCGGAAGGCGAGGGCGCGCAGCCGTTCGCCGGAGGCGATGCGGGCGAACGCCTCGATGACGTCCGGGCGCGGCCGGCAGAGGCCGCAGTGGCGCACCGACGGGGCCGGTGCGCGGCGGCCCGCTCCGGTGCCCGCGGGCCTCAGGGGTGCCTGCGGGGCCAGCTCGACGAGGCGGTCGTACGCGGCGGGCAGCGCGTGCCCCAGGAGGGCGTGCACGGGGCGTCGGCCGCTGAGGGTGAGCAGCAGCTGCTCGGCGAACCAAGTGTGCGGCAGGGGGCGGGAGGTGCGGCGCCGGGCGGTGGGCGCGGGGGTTGTACGGGGGCCGGCCGGTCGCCGGGTGTCACGGCGGCCCGGCGGACCGGTACGGGGGCGGCCCGGCCCCGCGGCGGGCGGGCCGCCGGGGGAGCGGGTGCGGGCGGGTGGGAGGGCGTCGGTCTGGGTGGTGAGCATGGTGGGCCCCCGTTCGGCCGGTCCGGTGGATACCGGTGAGTAGCTTCGGTGGGGTTCTTCTACCGGCGGGGAAACGGCGGCAGCAAGGGCCCCCGGCCGGGCCGCGCGGACGGCCGGAAGTTCACCCATCAGGGGGAGCGCGGCCCGGTGTGCGGGCGCGCGGTGATGCAGGTCCGGCAGAGGGCGGCGCCGGGGCGGCGGAGCGGGAGCCCGAAGGGGGACTCCTGCCCGTATCCCACGCCGTATCCCGCGCCCGTATGCTGGCCGGACAGATTTTCCAGACCCGGCGATGTGAGCGGAAGCGGCAGCCATGCGTGTGTATGTCCCCTTGACCCTGCCCGGACTCGCGGCGGCGCACGAGGCCGGGGAGTTGGGCCCCGGGCCGCTGGACGCCTACGCCGTCACGCCCGCGCTGCGTGAGTGGTACGTCTCCGACGACATCGAGGAACTGGAGTACGCGGCGCTGAACCGGGCCGCGCAGGGCTCGCTGCGCCGGCTCGCGGCCGACCCGCAGGCCCCGCGGCGCCGCGTCGTGGTGGCCGTGGACGTACCGGACGGCACGGCCGTCGCCGACCCCGGCCGGGGCCTGGACCAGGCGGCGCTGGGCGAGGTCCGGATCGCCGGGCCGGTGCCGATGGCGAAGGCCGCGGCGGTGCACGTCGACTCCGACGACGCGGTCCAGGATGTCTCGGCGGCCGCCGACGCGCTGGGCGCCGCGGACCACGGCGACGACGACGCGCGCTTCACCGTCGACGGCGCGGAGGACCACGAGCTGATGTGGTTCGGCGTGCAGGAGATCCCGAACCTGATCGTCTGACGGCGGCCCGCGGACCGTCAGCGGGCCGTCCGCAGACCGTCAGCGGGCTGCCTGTGGACGGCCTGCGGACGGCCTGCGAACCGCTCCGGCAGGCCGTCGGCGCCCTCCGTGACTGCGCTGTCAGTGGTCATGGGTACCGTCTTGGCATGGGGACGCACGCGACGCACATCGTCTGGGACTGGAACGGCACGCTTTTTCACGACACCGACGCGGTGATGGGCGCGACCAACGCCGCCTTCGCCGAGCTCGGGCTGCCCCCGATCACCCTGGAGCGTTACCGGGAGCTGTACTGCGTACCGGTCCCGCGGTTCTACGAGCGGCTGATGGGACGGCTGCCGACGGACGCGGAGTGGCTGGTCATGGACGAGGCGTTCCACCGGCACTACGCCGCCCACCGGCCCGCGTGCGGACTCGCCGAGGGCGCGGAGCGGCTGCTGGAGAGCTGGCAGCTGGCGGGCCGCAGCCAGTCGATCCTGAGCCTGTACGGGCACGACGAGCTGATGCCGCTGGTGCGGGGCTTCGGCATCGAGGCACGCTTCCTGCGCGTGGACGGCCGTACGGGGCCGTCCGGCGGGAGCAAGAGCGAACACATGGTGCGCCACCTCGCGGCCCTGGCCGCCGGGCCGTCCGGGGCGCTCTGGCCGGAAGGGCCGGGCGGACCGGGCGGGTCAAACGGCGCGGGGCGAATAGCCCCGGTGGACCCGGGGCGTACGGTCGTGATCGGTGACGCGGTGGACGACGCCGTCGCGGCACGGCACGCGGGCGCCCACGCGGTGCTCTACACGGGCGGCTCGCACAGCCGGAGCAGCCTGGCGGCCGCGGGCGTGCCGGTGGTGGACACGCTGGCGGAGGCCGTGGAGATGGCGGAGGAGATCGCCGCGTAGCCGGAGCCCCGGCCGGACCAGGCCGATCCAGGCCGATCCAGGCCGGACCCGGACAACGGACCTGGCTCTGGCGCCGGACCCGGCCCCAGCCCGGCCCCGGCCCGGCCCCGGGCGGCCCCCCGGAAGCTCAGGTCACCGGCGCCTTCGCCCGGAGTACCGCGATGAACTCGCGCATCCACCCGGAGTGGTCCGGCCAGGCGCGGGAGGAGACCAGGGTGCCGTCGACGACGACCTCGGCGTCCCGGAAGGTGGCGCCGGCGGCCTGCATGTCCATTTCGAGGGCGGGGTAGGCGGTGACCCGGCGCCCGTTGAGGCCGCCGATCGCGGCGGTCAGCAGCGGGCCGTGGCAGATCTGGGCGACGGGCTTGTCCGCGTCGAAGAAGGACTTCACCAGCTTGCGCAGCTCGGGGTCGTTGCGCAGGTACTCCGGTGCCCGGCCGCCGGGGACCACGAGGGCGGCGTACTGTCCGGGGTCGACCTCGGCGAAGGCCAGATCGGCGGGCCAGGTGTAGCCGGGCTTCTCGGTGTAGGTGTCGAATCCCGGTTCGAAGTCGTGCACGACCAGGCGCAGGGTCTTGCGGGCGGGGGCGGCGACGTGGACGTCGTAGCCCTCCTCGCGCAGCCGCTGGTAGGGGTAGAGGACCTCCAGGGACTCCGCCGCGTCGCCGGTCACGATCAAAATCTTGGCGGCCATGCCGTCCACCTCCGCTCGGGTTGCGTACCCTGCGCGGACGTGCCGTTCGTCACATCCGCGCGCCGTGGTCCGCTCCTCGGTGTCCCGCTCAACGTCCTCCGGATCGCCGTCCTTGCCAAGCCCCCGCGGGATACCGTGGGATTCCAGGGGCGCCGGCCCGCCGTTCCGCCGCTGTCCGGATCGTCAAATTTCGGCTAGTGGTTTTGTACACAGCTGGACCATGACGGCACCCCGGCCGGGAGCGATAGCCTTACATCGTGATCAGCGCGATAACCCGCGGGGGCGTCGAGGCCCTCGTCGTGCGCCCGGGAGAGCACAGTGACCGGGCGGGCGCTGACCGTTGCGACCGGGACCGAAGGCCGACCCCGACCGGGTCGGTGCTGGGCGGTCCGGCCGCCGCTCACCGCGGCACAGCGGCCTCTCCGACCGGACACTTCCCCGCGTTGCGGCGGGGGAACCCTCATGGGTCGTGCCCGTGCTGTGCAGCTTCCACGGAGTTCATCCACAACGTCACGCAACGGCGCGCGACAGGAGCCAGAGGACATGCAGACCAAGCTGGACGAAGCCAAGACCGAGCTGCTCGCGCGGGCGGCCCGGGTCGCTGAAAGCAGCCCGGCCGGGGGACAGGTACCGGTGCAGGGTCTCGACCCGGACACCCTCCTGGGATACCTCCAGCGCTACTACCTGCACACCGCGCCGGAGGACCTGAGCGGCCGGGACCCGGTCGACGTCTTCGGCGCCGCACTCTCGCACTACCGTCTGGCCGAGAACCGGCCGCAGGGCACCGCGAACGTCCGGGTGCACACGCCGACGGTCGAGGAGAACGGCTGGACCTGCAGTCACTCCGTCGTCGAGGTCGTCACCGACGACATGCCCTTCCTCGTCGACTCGGTCACCAACGAGCTGTCCCGCCAGGGCCGCGGCATCCACGTGGTGATCCACCCGCAGGTGATCGTCCGCCGTGACGTGACCGGCAAGCTCATCGAGGTCCTCGACAACACGTGCGACGCGCACGGCCGTACCGGCAAGGACAAGGCGGGCAACGGCAAGGGCCGCGACCTGCCGCACGACGCGCTGGTCGAGTCCTGGATCCACGTCGAGATCGACCGGGAGACCGACCGCGCCGACCTCAAGCAGATCACCGCCGATCTGCTGCGCGTGCTGTCCGACGTACGGGAAGCCGTCGAGGACTGGGACAAGATGCGCGAAGCCGCGCTGCGCATCGCCGACGAGCTGCCCGCCGAGCCGACCGCCGACGACCTGCGCGACCAGGAGGTCGACGAGGCCCGCGAGCTGCTGCGCTGGCTGGCCGCCGACCACTTCACCTTCCTCGGCTACCGCGAGTACGAGCTGACCGCGGTGCCCGGCGAGGCCGGCGCCGAGGAGGACGTGCTGACCGCCGTGGCCGGCACCGGCCTGGGCATCCTGCGCTCCGACCCGGCGCACAGCGACGGCGACGACGGCCACCCCGTGTCCCCGTCGTTCAACCGGCTCCCCAAGGACGCCCGCGCCAAGGCCCGCGAGCACCGGCTGCTGATCCTGACCAAGGCCAACAGCCGCTCCACCGTGCACCGCCCCTCGTACCTCGACTACGTGGGCGTCAAGAAGTTCGACGCCCAGGGCAACGTCGTCGGCGAGCGCCGGTTCCTCGGCCTGTTCTCCTCGGCCGCGTACACCGAGTCCGTACGCCGCGTGCCGGTCATCCGCCGCAAGGTCGCCGAGGTGCTGGACGCCGCGGGCTTCACCGCGAACAGCCACGACGGCCGCGACCTGCTCCAGATCCTGGAGACCTACCCGCGCGACGAGCTGTTCCAGACGCGCGTGGACCAGCTGCAGTCCATCGTCACCAGCGTCCTGTACCTCCAGGAGCGCCGCCGGCTGCGGCTGTACCTGCGCCAGGACGAGTACGGGCGCTACTACTCGGCGCTGATCTACCTGCCGCGCGACCGCTACACCACCGGCGTACGGCTGCGGCTGATCGACATCCTCAAGGAGGAACTGGGCGGCACCAGCGTCGACTTCACCGCCTGGAACACCGAGTCGATCCTCTCCCGGCTGCACTTCGTCGTGCGGGTCGAGCCCGGCGCGACCCTGCCGGACCTGACCGACGCCGACGCCGAGCGCATCGAGGCGCGCCTGGTCGAGGCCGCCCGCTCCTGGGCCGACGGCTTCGGTGAGGCGCTGACCGCCGAGGTCGGCGAGGAGCGCGCCGCCGAGCTGCTGCGCCGCTACCACCACGCCTTCCCCGAGGGCTACAAGGCCGACAACCCGCCGCGCAGCGCGGTCGCCGACCTCCAGCACCTGGAGAAGCTGTCGGCGAAGAGCGGCAAGGACTTCGAGGTCAGCCTGTACGAGCCGGTCGGTGCGGGCCCCGACGAGCGCCGCTTCAAGATCTACCGCACGGGTGAGCCGGTCTCCCTGTCCAAGGTCCTGCCGGTGCTGAACCGTCTCGGCGTCGAGGTCGTCGACGAGCGCCCGCACGAGCTGCGCTGCTCCGACGCCACGACCGCCTGGATCTACGACTTCGGGCTGCGCATCCCCGAGCGGATGAACGGCGACGACGCGCGCGAGCGGTTCCAGGACGCCTTCACGGCGGTGTGGACCGGCCGTGCGGAGAGCGACAACTTCAACAAGCTGGTGCTGCGGGCGGGCCTGAACTGGCGCCAGGCGATGGTGCTGCGGGCGTACGCCAAGTACCTGCGGCAGGCTGGTTCGACGTTCAGCCAGACGTACATGGAGGACACCCTCTCCAACAACGTCCACACCACCCGGCTGCTGGTCAGCCTCTTCGAGGCGCGGATGTCGCCGGAGCGGCAGCGGGCCGGCACCGAGCTGACCGACGGGCTGCTGGAGGAGCTGGACGGCGCGCTGGACCAGGTCGCCAGCCTGGACGAGGACCGCATCCTGCGGTCCTTCCTCACCGTCATCAAGGCGACGCTGCGCACGAACCACTACCAGAAGAGCGACGGCGGGCAGGCCCACTCCTACCTGTCGATGAAGCTGGACCCGCAGGCCATCCCGGACCTCCCCGCGCCGCGCCCGGCGTACGAGATCTGGGTGTACTCGCCGCGCGTCGAGGGCGTCCACCTGCGCTTCGGCAAGGTCGCGCGCGGTGGTCTGCGCTGGTCGGACCGGCGCGAGGACTTCCGTACGGAGGTGCTCGGCCTGGTCAAGGCGCAGATGGTCAAGAACACCGTCATCGTGCCGGTGGGCGCCAAGGGCGGCTTCGTCGGCAAGCGGCTGCCGGACCCGTCGGTGGACCGCGACGCGTGGCTGGCGGAGGGCATCGCCTGCTACAAGACGTTCATCTCGGGTCTGCTGGACATCACCGACAACCTCGTCGGCGGCGAGGTCGTGCACCCCGCGGACGTCGTCCGGCACGACGAGGACGACACGTACCTCGTGGTCGCCGCCGACAAGGGCACCGCGACGTTCTCCGACATCGCCAACGAGGTCGCCGAGGCGTACGGCTTCTGGCTCGGTGACGCGTTCGCGTCCGGCGGCAGCGCCGGGTACGACCACAAGGGCATGGGCATCACCGCCCGCGGCGCCTGGGAGTCGGTGAAACGGCACTTCCGCGAGCTGGGCGTCAACACCCAGACCGAGGACTTCACCGTCGTCGGCGTCGGCGACATGTCCGGTGACGTGTTCGGCAACGGCATGCTGCTCAGCGAGCACATCCGGCTGGTCGCCGCGTTCGACCACCGGCACATCTTCCTGGACCCGACGCCGGACGCGGCCACCTCGTACGCCGAGCGCCGCCGCCTGTTCGAGCTGCCGCGCTCCTCGTGGGCGGAGTACGACACCGGGCTGCTGTCGCAGGGCGGCGGGGTCCACCCCCGTACCGCGAAGTCCATCCCGATCAACGCGCAGGTGCGGGCCGCCCTCGGCATCGAGGCGGGCGTCAAGAAGATGACCCCGGCCGACCTGATGCGGGCCATCCTCGAAGCGCCGGTGGACCTGCTGTGGAACGGCGGCATCGGTACGTACGTGAAGTCGTCGGCCGAGTCGAACGCGGACGTGGGCGACAAGTCCAACGACGCGATCCGCGTCAACGGCGAGGACCTGCGGGTCAAGGTCGTCGGCGAGGGCGGCAACCTGGGCCTGACCCAGCTCGGCCGGATCGAGTTCGCCACCAACGGCGGAAAGATCAACACCGACGCGATCGACAACAGCGCCGGTGTGGACACCTCCGACCACGAGGTGAACATCAAGATCCTGCTCAACTCGGTCGTCGCCGACGGCGACATGACGGTCAAGCAGCGCAACAAGCTGCTGGCCGCGATGACCGACGAGGTCGGCGCGCTGGTGCTGCGCAACAACTACGCGCAGAACACCGCGCTCTCGCTGGCCCAGGCGCAGTCCGCCAGCATGCTCCCCGCCCAGCAGCGCTTCATCCGCCGGCTGGAGCGCGACGGGCACCTGGACCGGGGGCTGGAGTTCATGCCCAGCGACCGGCAGATCAAGGAGCGGCTGAACGCCGGGCGCGGGCTGACCCAGCCCGAGACCGCCGTGCTCCTCGCCTACACGAAGATCACGGTCTCCGACGCGCTCATCAAGACCGGGCTGCCGGACGACCCGTACCTCCAGCACCTGCTGCACGCGTACTTCCCCAGCGCGCTGCGCGAGAAGTTCGCCGAGCAGATCGACGCGCACGCGCTGCGCCGCGAGATCGTCACGACGGTGATGGTCAACGACACCGTCAACTCCGGCGGCACCAGCTTCCTGCACCGGATGCGGGAGGAGACCGGCGCCGCGCTGGAAGAGGTCGTACGGGCGCACACCGCGGCGCGGGCGATCTTCGGGCTGGGGAAGGTCTGGGACGACGTCGAGGCCCTCGACAACGTCGTGGCCGCCGACGTGCAGACCCGTATCCGGCTGCACTCGCGGCGCCTGGTGGAGCGCGGCACCCGCTGGCTCCTCAACAACCGCCCGCAGCCGCTGGAACTCTCCGAGACCATCGGCTTCTTCGCGGAGCGGGTGGGCGGGGTCTGGGCCGAACTGCCCAAGCTGCTGTGCGGCAGCGACCTGGAGTGGCACCAGCGCAGCCTGGACGGGCTGACCGAGGCCGGGGTGCCGATGGCGCTGGCCACGCGGGTGGCCGGGTTCTCCTCGGTCTTCCCGGCGCTGGACATCGTCGCCATCGCGGACCGCACCGGCAAGGAACCGCTGGACGTCGCCGAGGTCTACTACGACCTGGGCGACCGGCTGCGCATCAACCAGCTCCTGGACCGCATCCTGGAACTGCCGCGCAACGACCGGTGGCAGTCGATGGCCCGCGCCTCCATCCGCGAGGACCTGTTCGCCGCGCACGCGGCGCTGACCGGCGACGTCCTGTCGGTGGGCAGCGACTCCGCGACGCCGGAGGAGCGGTTCAAGGCGTGGGAGGAGAAGAACGCGGCGATCCTCGGACGCGCGCGGACCACGCTGGAGGAGATCCACGGGTCGGAGGGCTTCGACCTGGCGAACCTGTCGGTCGCGATGCGGACCATGCGGACGCTGCTGCGTACGCACAGCTGAGGCCGAGCTGGGCGGCGGGGTCCGGTTCCGGACCCCACCGCCCGCTTTGTCGCTTCGCTCGTCCTCGATCTCCCCCGGCTACCGCTGGGAGGCGCCCCCGGACGGGCTGGGAATGCCGGACGGGCTTGGGCCACCGGTCGGGCTGGGAATGGTGCCTCGCTCGTACGCCGAAACGACGTCCTCCGTAGGGCCGTCCATCACCAGTTCGCCCTTCTCCAGCCACAGCACGCGGTCGCAGGTGTCGCGGATGGCGTTGTTGTTGTGGCTGACCAGGAAGACCGTGCCGGCCTCCGCGCGGAGTTCGCGGATGCGGGCCTCGGAGCGTTTCTGGAAGGCGCGGTCGCCGGTGGCCAGGGCCTCGTCGATCATCAGGACGTCGTGGCTCTTCGCCGCGGCGATGGAGAAGCGCAGCCGGGCCGCCATGCCGGAGGAGTACGTGCGCATCGGCAGCGAGATGAAGTCGCCCTTCTCGTTGATGCCGGAGAAGTCGACGATGCCCGGGTAGCGGTCGCGGACCTCCTCGCGGGACATGCCCATGGCGAGGCCGCCCAGGACGACGTTGCGCTCACCGGTCAGGTCGTTCATCAGGGCCGCGTTCACGCCCAGCAGGGACGGCTGGCCGCGGGTGTAGACGCGGCCGGCGGCGGGCGGGAGCAGTCCGGCGACGGCACGCAGCAGCGTGGACTTCCCCGAGCCGTTGGAGCCGATCAGACCGATCGCCTCACCCTTGTGGGCGACGAAGGTGACGCCTTTGACGGCGTGCACCTCCCGCACCCCGGCTGCGGGCCCTCGGCGGACGAGCCGCTGGAGGGCGGCGGTCGCGCTGCCCTTCCCCGTGCTGCCGCCGTGCACCTTGTAGACGATGTGGACGTTGTCGGCGATGACGGTGGGGGCGCGGCCGTCGGCAATGGCACCCGTGGGAGCGTGGCCGTCGGCGAGGGTGCCGGGCGGCACGGTGGTGTGTTCGATGGTGGTCTCAGCCACGGCCGTACTCCTCCTCCGCCTTCCAGAAGAAGACGTATCCGGCGACGCCGGCCAGCACGGCCCAGCCGAAGGCCAGCGGCCACACGTGCGGCGGCAGGTCCTGCGCGCGCACCGTGTCGATCAGGGCGTACCGCATCAGGTCGATGTAGATCAGGGCGGGATTGCAGTTCAGGGCCACCGAGACCAGGTGGGGCGCGGTGCTCGTGAACGCGGAGAGGTTGTAGAAGACACCGGAGACGTACATCCAGGTGCGCAGGACGAACGGCATCAGCTGCGCGGTGTCCGTGGTCTTCGCGCCGACGCGGGCCATGACCAGGGCGAGGCCGGTGTTGAAGACCGACTGGAGCAGCAGGGCGGGCACCATCAGCAGCCAGTGCCACGTCACCGGTACGCCGCAGATCAGCACGATGGCCGCCAGCACACCCATGGAACAGATGAGCTGCTGGAGCTGGATGAGGGTGTACGCGACGGGCAGCGCGGCGCGCGGGAAGTGCAGGGCGCGGACCAGGCCGAGGCTGCCGGAGACGGCGCGGGTCCCGGCCAGGACCGTGGACTGGGTGAAGGTGAAGACGAAGATCCCGGTGCACAGGAACGGGATGAAGTTCGGGATGCCGCGGCTGGTGTGCAGCAGCACGCCGAAGATCAAGTAGTAGACGCCCGCGTTGAGCAGCGGCGTCATCACCTGCCAGAGCTGGCCCAGGCGCGCCGTGGTGTACATGGCGGTCAGCCGGGCGGTGGCGAAGGACGCGATGAAGTGGCGGCGGGCCCATAGGCGGCGGGTGTACTCCGGCAGCGGCGGGCGGGCGCCGCTGACGGTCAGGCCGTACTGCTCCGCCAGGGCGCGCAGGCCGGGGTCGGGCGGTACGGCGGCGACCGCGGGTGACGCCTCGGCGGCGGCCGGCGGGGCGAGGGTCTGGGTCATGAGGGCGGTCGCCTCCGGGTGGGTGAGGGCGGGGCCGGGTGCCGCCGCTGCCGACGGCGACGGGTGCCCTGCCGGGCGGGCGGCGACGTGAGAACGGCTCCGTCACGTGCGGACGGCGCGTGCACGGTCCGTGGGGACGGCCGTACGGACGGCCCCGTTACGTCAGAACGGTCCCGTATCGTCGCTACGGTGCTGAGCGTACGACCGCCCGACGTCGAAACGCAACCGTTGCGTCGCGACGCTACGATCAAGGCATGGCAAAGGACGGCAGTGAAATGACCAGGGCGCCGGGCGTGCCGGGCGGGCGGCGGGCGCCCGCCGGGGCCGCCGTGCTCCGCGAGGAGAAGACCGAGGCGATCCGCGCCGCGGTCTTCGCGGAGCTGGCGGCGGTGGGGTTCGCGCGGATGTCCATCGAGGGCATCGCCCGGCGGGCGGGTGTCGGCAAGACCGCCGTCTACCGGCGGTGGCGCTCCAAGCTGCACCTCGTGCTGGACGTGGTCTCGGCGGTGGCCGCCGAGGGCCTGCCGACTCCGGACACCGGGTCGCTGCGCGGCGACGTGCGGATGCTGCTGGAGGTCGCGGCACGGGCGCTGCGGCACCCGATGGCGTCGCAGATCGTCCCGGACCTGCTGGCCGAGGCGGCGCGCAGCCCGGAGATCGCCGAAGCGCTGCGGGCCGCTCTGCTCGACAGCCAGCAGGGCGTCGCGTCGGCGGTGGTGGCCCGCGCGGTGGAGCGCGGCGAGCTGCGGCCGGGCGTCGACGTGCGCCTGGCGCTGGACCTGATGACCGGACCGCTCTACTGGCGGCTGATGGTCGTGCGCGACGGCCTCCCGAAGGACTACCTCGACGAACTGGCGCTCGCGGTGGCATCGGCGCTGGAGGTGTAGGCAGCGGCGGAGGCGGAGAACGGGGGCCTGGCGGAGGCGGACGGCGGAGCGGCCGAGGGCCGGGGCGGGGGCTCCCCTGCCGCGTCCCGCGGCCCGGCGCTCCGCCGAGGGCATGGGCTAATCGGGCGCGCGGCGCGTACCGCACCACCGAATACTGAGGTGGTGCATCCAGCTGGGGCGTGTCGTGTGGATCAGCCGGACCCAGGGTGATCCGAAAGACACGGTCCAGGCGGCTCCTCCCGGTGTGAGCCGATCCGTTGCGACCCGGGCGCTGCCGGGCGCCAAGGAGGACCAGCCCTGTGCCGACGCCCCCGCCCCGCGTGTCCCGAAGGCGTCTGCTCCAGGCCGCCGGGGGCGGAGCGGCCGCGGTCACCGCCGGGGCCGCGGCGTGGGCCCGGCTCGGCCCGCGCGCCCCGCTGTCCCGGGCCGACGGGTCCGCTCAGGCGCGGGAGGCCGCCGCGTCCGGTGCGGCCCCGGCGTTCCTGCACGTCATCGCGCACGCCGACGACTCCCTGTACTTCATGAACCCGGCGCTGGAGCAGTCGGTGCGCAGCGGCGCCCGCTCGGTGACGGTGTGTCTGACCGGCGGCGAGTCCGACGGCCGCAACGCCGCCGAGCACGGGCGCGGGGACCGGGTGCCGCCGCGCGACCGCCCGGCGTTCGCGCGGGCCCGTACCAACGGGCTGCGGGCCGCGCACGCGGTGATGGCCACCGGCGACCCGCTCAGCCCCTGGGACATGGAGGCGGTCTCCCTGCTGCCCGGCTTCCAGGTCGAGATCCAGACGCTGCGCGCCGCGCCGCGGAACCAGCTCGTCTTCATGGAGCTGGTGGAGGCGCGGACCGTCTCCGGGCCGCGCGCGCGAAGCCTGCGCGGCCTGTGGCTCGGCGCCATCGACGCGCTGCCCACGCTGCGTTCGGAGGGCACCCCCGTACAGCGCACGTTCCAGTACACCCGCGAGCAGGTCGTCGAGTCGCTGATCGCGCTGCTGGAACGGGTGCGGCCCACCGTGGTGCGCACCCTCGACCCGAACGCGGTGCACGCCCCGCACCAGCCGCCGCCCGCCGGCGATTCCGGGCCGGGCGGCGGGCTGCTCTACCACGACCACCAGGACCACATCAGCTCCGCCTACTTCGCGCAGGCGGCGCTGGCGGGCTACTGGGACCGCGGGCACGGCCGCCCCACCGTCGTGGAGAGCTACCTCGGCTACGAGGCGGGCGTGCTGCCGAACAGCGTCGATGTGCCGACCGCCCGGCGCAAGGGCGAGCTGCTGTCCGTCTACGGCTGGGCCGACGGCCGCGACTGCGGTGACCGGGCGGGCTGCGGCGACCGCAAGGTCGGCGGCTCGGCGTTCGACGGCTGGTCACGCAACTGGACGCGGAGCACCCGGCTGCGCGCCCCCGGCTCGAACAGCTGGCTGCGCCCCCTGAAGGACGGCCGGCTGGCCGCCTTCGCCGTCCTGGACGGCTCCGCCGTGTGCTGGGCCGAGACCGCGCCGGGCAACGGCACCTTCAGCGGCCCGCACCGGCTCGGGGGCGGCTTCCTCCAGGGCCAGATCCACGCCGTGAGCCACCCCGGCGGCGCGCTCCGCCTCTTCGCCTCCCGTACGGTCCTGCCCGCACGCAACCACGCGCACCGCCGCGAGCTGCTGACCGCCCTGCAGAACGGCACCGCCCGCAACGGCGTCCCGGCCTTCGGGGCGTGGGAGTCGCTGGGCGCTCCGGACGCCGCCCCGGTCCGGTCCCTGGAGACGGGCTTCCCGGCGGCGGCCGTCGGCCAGGACGGCACGGTGCACGTCTTCGCCCGCGACTGGCGGGGCGGCATCGCCTACCGCAGCGGCGCCAGGAGCGGCGACTGGTCGCTGTGGCGGCTCCTGGAGGCGCCGGAGGCTCCCGGCGGCGCGGCGGGCCGGGTGCCCGGCATCGTCGACGGGCTGGACGCGTGCGTGGACTCCGAGGGGCTGGTCCACGTGGTGGCGCCCAGCGACCGGGCGGTGCACCACTGGGTGTCGAAGGAGCCGGGGCGGATACCGGAACCCACCGGCGGCACCGGCCTGCCCGAGCCCGCGGGCCCGCTGAGCCTGGCCCCGCTGGGCGACGGCCGGGTGTGTCTCGCGTACCGGCAGAGCGCCACGGCCCGTGTGCTGCTCGCCGAGCGGCGGCCGAAGCCCGGTTCCTGGCGGCTGACGGCGCGGTACGAGCCGGTCGGCGGGTACGGGCGGGTGGCCGCTGCGGCCGTCGGCAAGCCCGCGCGGACGGTGGTGCTCGCGGGCCGGGACAACGCGGGCCTGCTGCGGTACGCGCTCAGCGACGCGGAGCAGGACACGCCGGGCCGCTGGCTGACGGGGAAGGTGCCGCATTCGGGTGCCGCGGCGGTCGGGCAGGACACCGACGGGCGCGCGGTGCTGGCCGTCCTCGGCAACGACGGGCGGCTGCACGTGGTGCGGCAGCGGGACGCGGGGGCGGACGGCCGCTTCCAGGAGTGGACGGCGCAGCCGGCCCGGCGGGGTCAGACCGGCCCGGCGGAGCGCACCGGCTGAGCCTCGTCACCCGTACGGCCCTTCGCGCGATCACCCGTACGGCGGTGGTTCCCGCCGGTAGGGGCGTCCACGTCCCGTACGGGCCCGGTCCGCCGCGGCACGAGGATGCGCGTGGACACCAGATAGGTGAACGGGATCGCGAGCACCGCCGCGACCAGGGGGGCGGCCCGGGTGCTCAGCCCGCACCAGTTCACCAGGGCGACCAGGCCCGCGCTCTGCACCGAGTAGTTGGTGACCTGGGTGAGCGGGAAGAGCAGGAACTTCTTCCAGGTGGGCCGGGTGCGGTAGGTGAAGCGGGTGTTCAGGAAGAACGAGCCCACCATGCTGCACAGGAACGCGATCGTGTAGGCGGCGAAGTACGGCATCCAGGGGTGCAGCGCCAGGTAGCACCCGTAGAAGGTCAGCGTGTTGACGCCGCCGACGGCGGCGAAGCGCAGCAGCCGGGCCGGCCGGAAGCGGCCCCGCGGGAACCGGCCCGGCCCGCCCCGCGGCCGACGGCGGTCCGGCCGGCGCGTCATCGGCGCGTCCGGCCGGCGATCCGGGCCGTGGGGGTGTGCGTGGGTGTCGTCCCGTTGGTCTCCTTGACCAGGAAGTGCGGGCGCCGCTTGGTCTCGTAGTAGATGCGGCCGATGTACTCGCCGATCAGGCCGAGCATCACCATCTGGAGGCCGCCCAGGCCCACGATGATCGCCACCAGCGTCACATAGCCGGGCGCGGTGATGCCGCCGGCGACCGCGGCGCCGACGATCCACAGGGCGTACCCGCCGGCCAGCGCGGCCAGGCTCAGGCCCGTGTAGATGGCCACCCGCAGCGGGCGGCTGTTGAAGGAGATCATGCCGTCGATGCCGTAGTTGACCAGGGAGCCGAAGTGCCACTTGGTCGCGCCGCCCTCCCGCCGGGCGTTGCGGTAGTCGAAGGTGACGGTGTCGAAGCCTATCCAGGAGAACAGGCCCTTGGAGAAGCGGTTGTACTCGGGCAGCGACACCAGCGCGTCCACGGCGGTGCGCGACAGCAGCCGGAAGTCACCGACGCCGTCGGTCAGTTCCACGTCGACCCACTTGTTGACCGCGCGGTAGTACAGCCGGCTGCACACACTGCGCAGCGGCTTGTCGCCGTCCCGGCTGCGCTTGGCGACGACCTGGTCGTGGCCGAGCTGGTAGAGGTCGAGCATCTTCTCGATGAGCCGGGGCGGGTGCTGGAGGTCGGCGTCCATGAGGATGACGGCGTCGCCGGTGGCCTCCTTCAGGCCCGCGAGCATCGCGGACTCCTTGCCGAAGTTACGGCTGAAGGAGACGTAGCGGGTGGTGGGGCGGTGCTGCTGGGCGAGGGTGCGTATCCGGTGCAGCGTGCCGTCGGAGCTGCCGTCGTCGACGTAGCACAGCTCGTATTCGACGGCGAGTTCGCCGAGCACCTCGCGGATCTCCTCGTCGAAGCGCCCGATGACTTCCTCTTCGTCGTAACAGGGGACAACGACTGAGAGCTTCATGAGGGGGCCCTTTCGCCGGGGCGGAGCGCGGCAGGAGCCACCACGTCCCAAGCAGTAATTCTACTAATGAGATGAGATGTCACGATTTGGGAGTGAAGGGGTCGGGCGGTCTCCTCCGCCCCGGCGCCGCCGCACACCGCAGGTGACGGCCACCGCGATCGGCACCGCCAGCGCGGCGCCGCTCGCCGCCAGACCCGGCACCAGCCCGGGGGGCCGGTACGAGCAGTCCAGCCGCGCGGCGCCCGCCCCCAGCGGTACGGCGATCAGACCGCCGAACGAGTGCGGGGCGCGGGCGGCACCCCCGTCCACCCGGCAGCTCCAGCCGGTGACGGCCGGAACCGCGAGGACGGCCGTGCCGGTGCTGCGCGCGGGCAGCCCGGCGGACAGCCCGTGCCCGCTCGACGAGAGCCGTACCGCAGCCCGCTCGCGCAGCCGGGCGACGGCGGCGGCGAGCTTCTTCGGCGCCAGACAGCCGAGCGGGTGGCCGGGGACGCGCTGGGCCTTCAGGCTGCTGAAGGACACCGTCAGCCGTCCGGCGGCCGGGACCGTGCCCAGGGCCCTGACCGGGTTCGCCGTCGTCTCCCGGGCGCCGAACCCCGGGGAGGTGTGGCCGAGGGCCCGCACCTTGCCGTGGTACCAGGGCGCGTACCAGAAGGCGGCGGAGCCCGGCGCGCACCGGGCCGTGAAGACGGTCGCGCCGCCCCGGCGGGTGGCCGGCAGCCGCCACTCGCCGTCGACCAGGCGCGGCACCGGACGCACGGCCGCGCCCGGAGGTCCGGGCGCGGCAGGTCCGCCCCCGGTGGCCCCGGCCCCCGGAGGCCCCGCCACCGAATGGCTCCCCGCGGCCGGACCGCCCCCGGCGCCCCCGCTGCCGTCACCCGCCGGCCGCAGCGCGGGCACCTCGTACACCCGTGCGCCCAGCAGTCGCTCCTGCCGGGCGAAGACCGAGCCGCCGCCGACCCGCGGATCGGCGCGTACGTCGATGCCCCGCGCGGCGGCCCCGCGCCGCCGCTGGTCGAGGGCGTCCGCCGACAGGCCGGGCCGTACGGTCAGCAGGGGTGCCGCGGCGGACCGCCCCACGTCGACCGGGCCGGCCTGCGGCCCGGTCTGGAAGCTGCTCACGCCCATGACCGCGCGGCTGACGGGGTCTTCGAGGCTGCGGGTGTGACGGCCGTGGATGTACCAGCCGCCGCCCATCTCGCGCAGCGTGCGCGCGGTCCGTTGCGGCAGGTAGCTGCTGTAGTACGAGCCGCCCTCGCCGCCCAGCAGCAGCGGGTCGTTGTTGGCGAACTCGTGCGGGCCGGGGTCGGTGCGGGAGCGCGGCCAGTCCTCGCGTTCCTTGATGCCCCGGTGGGCGGCGAGTGCCCGGTCATTGAGTGTGATCTTCGGCCCCCACCATGCGAGCTTGTCCCGAGCGGCCGTCACGGAGAACGCCGCGTAGGCCGAGCCGAGGAAGACCGTGCAGGTCAGAGCGGTGGCGACGGTGATGCGTACGGTTCGGTGCGCGCCGTGCCGGGCCAGTGCCACCAGCGATCCGAGCGCCACCGCGCCGCACACCGGCACCAGGATCCAGGTGGCCGGGCCGACCACGCTGCGGCCGTGGCACAGCGCGGCGAGCAGGGCGACCAGCGCGGCGCCGGCCGCCAGCTCGCGGGGCCGCGGCCGGTGCGCCAGCGCCAGCCAGGCGATGATCACCAGCAGCGCGCTGAGCACGAAGGAGGCGCGGTACGGGCTGCCGTTGGGGATCGCCAGACCGTGCCAGACCAGCAGCGTCGGCTTCCACACGAAGGAGACCGCGACACCGGCGGCCAGCCCGTACCAGGCGATACGGGTGCGCGGCGGGACGGCGCGGACGAACGGGAACGCCGCCACCAGCAGCAGTCCCAGCATCCCGATGAACAGGTGCGGCGCGGGCACCGAGCCGCGCCCGCCGGGCAGCAGCTCCGCGACGAAGTCCAGCGTCGGCGGCCGGCCGCGGTAGACGGCCTCCGGGGCGGGCCGGGACGCCTTGCTGGCCTTGAGGGTGACGATGATCACGGGGGCCGCCAGCAGGATGCCGGCCGGTGCCATGGCGGCGGCGCGGGCGAGCGCGCGCAGCCGGTGCCGTACGGAGAGGTCCGTGGCGAGGAGCAGGCGCAGGGCGAGCACCAGGGCCATGGCGAGGGTGGCCATCGCCGCGGTGTAGAAGTTCCCGGCCCAGGACACGCCGACGAGCAGGGTGCCGGCCGCCCAGTGGCGCCGGTGCAGGCACCAGTCGGCGGCGATGCCGGTCAGGGGCAGCGAGACCAGGCCCCACATCCACATGGGGTCGGCGGTGCCGTCGCTCACGACCCAGGCGCAGGTGCCGTAGCCCACCGCGAGGAGCGCGCGCAGCCAGGGCGAGCCGGGGTGCACCCGTCCGAGGAAGGCGGTCATCAGTGCGGTGCCCAGGCCGATGCAGCCCAGCGTGACGAGGAACACCGGCAGTTCGGCCAGCTCGCGGGGGAACAGGCCGACCAGCCAGGAGAACGGATTCATCAGATAGGTGAAGAAGTCGGCGAGGAAGGGCGCGCCGTAGCCGCTGTTCCAGTTGAAGGCCAGGTCGCCGGTGGTGCTGCCGTGCAGCAGGTCCCACAGATGGGCGTGGAACGGTACGAACTGATTTCCGAGGTCATTCACGGCACGGGAGCGGGTACCGAACGGATAGCTGCCCAGCATCGTCATACCGAGGCAATAGGCGCCCATGGCCAGCAAAGCCGCGAAAGGCGGCGCGAAACGTGGTGTGGCCAGTCGCTTCACCGGCGCGGTCAGCATTTCGAAGGTCACATTCACGAGGCGCCGCGCTTCCCTGCTCACCTGCGTCTTGAACGAGTAGATACCGCTTTCGGGTGATCCGCTTTTCATGTACGGCATGTCCCGACCCGGTTCCCGATGCGGGTGATCGTCCCCGGGGCGAGAGTCCTACGGTAAGCCAAATGTCCGCAATAATGCGGTTTGACAAGAGCAAGGTGCGGCGGCGAACGTGCGCTCGTGCACCGGTCGACGGCGTGCCGGGCCGGTCGCGGGCCAAGGTAGCTTTGGGGTCCCGCAGCGCTATGAAAAGAGGATTGGGGTGCCCGTGCCTGACGTCTCCGTAGTCGTGATCGTCTACAACGACGCCGACCGGCTACCGACGGCCGTCCGGTCCGTACTGGACCAGACGCTCCACGGAGTCGAAGTTCTGATCGTCGACGACTGCAGCACGGACAGATCCTTCGACGTGGCCCGGCAGCTCGCCGCCGCCCACCCCGACCGGGTGCGGGCGCTGCAGCTGCCGGAGAACAGCGGTGGCTGCGGGGCGCCCCGCAACCACGGCGTCCAGCACGCCACCGGCTCGTACGTGATGTTCCTGGACAGCGACGACGTCCTGGAGCACAACGCCTGCCGCAACATGCTGGAGGCCGCCGAGCGCACCGGCGCCGACCTGGTGTCCGGCATGTGCGTACGGGTCAACGTCGACTCCCGCAACCGCAAGCAGACCGAGTGGTACCCCTGGCTGTACTCCAGGACCCGCACCATCGAGTCCGTCTCCGAACTGCCCGACCTGCTGGTCTTCGACACGCTGTCGACCAACAAGTGCTACCGGCGTGCGTTCCTCCTGGAGGCCGGGCTCGTCTTCCCCGTCGGCATCCACTACGAGGACCTGCTCTTCTCGGCCCAGGCGTACGTGGCGGCCCGGCGGATCACGCTGATCCCCAACCACGTCTACTTCTGGAACGTCTTCGAGAAGGCCGCCACGAAGTCGATCAGCAACCGGCGCCACGAGATCGCCAACTTCGCGCACCGCATGGAGATCCACCGCCGGGTGGACGAACTGCTGGAGCGCGGCGGACTCGACGAGCTGAAGTTCCACAAGGACGTCAAGTTCCTCAAGCACGACCTCGTGCTGCATCTGCGTGATCTTCCGCTGCTGGACGAGGAGTACCGCCGCGAGTTCGCCCGGATGGCCAACGGCTACCTCGCCGGCATCGCCCCCGAGGCGTACGAGCGGGTCCAGCCCATCCAGGCGATCTGCGCCTACCTCCTGGCCCAGGAGGACTGGCACAACCTGATGCCCGCGGTGGACAGCCTCATCAACCGCGACAAGCTCTCCTCGCCGCTCGCCGAGCGCGACGGCCGCGTCTACTGGTGCGCCGAGCACCTCGACGACCCCGAGGGCCGCCGGGTCCTGGACGTCACCGACGCCGGCTACCACACCCGCTCCGTCGGCAAGCTGTTCCTGCGCAACCAGCTGACCACCTACGAGGACGACGGGCTCGGCACCGTCCGGCTGGCCGGCACGGTCGTCAACCCGCTCGGCAAGGTCACCCCCGGCACCCCGCTGCGCGGCCGGCTCGAACTCAAGGCCCGCCGCAAGAGCCTCCAGGCGTTCTCCTTCCCGCTGACCTCGCTGCGCATCGCCGGCGACGGCCTGCACTGGGACGCCGAACTGGACCTCGCCCGCCGGCTGCGCCCCCTCGGCGTCATCGACGCCGTCTGGGACGTCCGGCTGATCCTGGACGTCGACGGCGTCACCACCCGCACCCGCCTGACCGTCGGCGGCGTCGACCTGGACAGCGCCCACGCGCTGCGGGTCCGCCCCCGGCTCACCCGGCTGGTCTCCGACCGCGTCGAGCCCGCCACCTCCAAGCGCGGCCACCTCACCTTCGTCCTGGACGCCCAGGGCAAGGCGGCCCGGCGCACCAACGAGATGCTGCGCCAGGCGCTGCGCAGCCCCGCCGCCGACCTCGCCAAGAGCGGCGTGCGCAAGGCCCGCAAGGCCCGCAGCGACCTGAACTCCGGCGAGACCAAGCTGCGCGTCTACCACGAGGTGTTCAGCAAGCTGCCCGTCCACAAGGGCCTGGTCGTCTTCGAGAGCCACCTCGGCAAGCAGTACAGCGACAGCCCCCGCGCCATCTACGAGGAGATGCGCCGCCAGGGCGTCGACTTCGAAGCCGTATGGGCCTACGACGGCAAGAAGCCGGAGGGCTTCCCCAAGGACGCCACCCTCGTCCAGCGCTGGAGCTGGCCGTACCTGCGCGCCCTCGCCCAGGCCGAGTTCTGGATCGACAACCAGGGCTTCCCGCTGCGCCTGGCCAAGCGCCCGGAGACCACCTACATCCAGACCTGGCACGGCTCCGCCCTCAAGCGCATGGGCTTCGACGAGCCGAGCCTGAAGCTCAAGACGCGGGGCGCCAAGGAGGAGTACCAGAAGGTCCTGGACCGCTTCGACCACTTCCTGGTCCGCTCCGAGCACGACGTACGGACCCTGGCCAACGCCTTCCGGCTGCGCGACGAGGTGCTGCTGCGCAGCGGCTACCCGCGCAACGACGCGCTGGTCGCGACGCGCCGCGCCGAGGAGGCGAGCGGCGTGCGCGAACGCGGCCCGCTCGCCGAGGAGCTGGGCATCCCCGCGGACAAGACCGTGCTGCTGTACGCGCCGACCTTCCGCGCCAACCCCAACGGCGCGGTCCGCGGCTTCGAACCGCCCTTCGACGTGGACGAGTTCGCCGAGCGCTTCGGTGACCGCTTCGTGCTGCTGATGCGCTCGCACTACCTGAACAACGTGGTGCTGCCGCCGTCCGTCCGCGGCAAGGTCATCGACGTCACCGGGCACCACGACATCACCCCGGTGCTCCAGCTGGCCGACGGCATGATCACGGACTACTCCTCCGTGATGTTCGACTACGCCCTGCTCGACCGGCCGATGCTGTTCTTCGCGTACGACTACGACGAGTACGCCAACGAGGCCCGCGGCACCTACTTCGACCTCAAGGAGAAGGCGCCGGGCCCGGTCCTGGGCACGGCCGGGGAACTCTTCGACGCGATCGAGGGACTCAAGGCGGCGGACGACGGGCACCGCGCGGCGCGGCGCCGCTTCACCGACGAGTTCGGCGAGTACGACCAGGGCGACGCGGCCCGCACGGTCGTCGACCGGTTCTTCGGCGGCGGCACGCCACCCGCCGCGGACAGCGGCCCGGCGCGCGGCGGCGCGCTGCCCGGCACCACCGTCATCAGCGGCTCCGCGCACAGCGGCGCTCCCGTGAAGGGGGAAGCCCATGACCGGGCGTGACATCTTCATCGTCTCCAACAACGTCGACGAGATGGGCGGTGTGACCACCTGGTCCCACCAGATGGCCCGGCTCTTCACCGACAGCGGCCACCGCGTGCACGTCATCGGCGTCGTACCGGCCCCCGAGGAGCTGCGCGCCGACCTCGGCGACGACCTGCCGTACGCGACCACGACCCTCTACGACGCGCATCCGCCCAAGGCCGTACCGGCCGCCCGCGGCATCAAGGGGCGCCTGAACATCGCCGAACAGCGGCGCCGCGCCGCACGCCAGGCGGGCATGCAGGAACAGGCGGACAAGCTCAGCGCGCTGTTCGGCGCCGCCCGGCCGGGCGGCGTGGTCATCGTGACGCAGGTGTGGGCCATGGAGTGGGTCGGGCTCGCCGACACCGCGGGCCTGCCGGTCGTCGGCATGACCCACGAATCCTTCGACGCCTGCCGCAAGTCCTCGCGCTTCGGGCGGGTCAAGAAGCACTACAAGGACGTGGACCGGCTGCTCGCCCTCACCCGCGAGGACGCCGACCTGTGGATCCGCCAGGGCATGGACAACGCGGACTTCATGCCCAACCCGCTGCCGGTGACGCCGGAGGTGCCCTCGGACCGCACCGCCAAGGTCGTCGCCAGCATCGGCCGGCTCTCCGACGAGAAGGGCGTCGACCTGCTCCTGGACACCTGGGCCATGGTCGCGCCGGACCACCCGGACTGGACGCTGCGCATCTACGGCTCCGGGGACGACGAGGAGACCCTCAAGAAGCAGGCCGCCACACTCGGACTGGACGGCTCCGTCGCCTTCATGGGCCGTACCGACGACGTGGCGGAGGCACTGCGCGGCGCGTCCGTCTTCGCCCAGTCCTCCCGGGCCGAGGGCTTCCCGCTCTCCCTCATGGAGGCGATGGCCAGCGGCGTGCCGTGCGCGGCCTTCGACTGCGCGCCCGGCGTCCACGAGATCGTGCGGGACGGTGAGGACGGCCTGCTGGCCGTGGTCGGCAACACCACCGAACTGGCCCGCCACATCGGCACGCTGATCTCCGACAAGGAGCTGCGCGACCGGTTCGGCACGGCGGCGCGGGAGAACGTCCAGCGCTACTCGACCGACCGGATCACCGAGCGCTGGGAGCACCTCTTCGCCCTGCTGGAGCGCTGAGGCCCCGGACCGGCCCCGCCGCGCGCCGCGGGGCCGGTCCGTACCCGGACGACGGAAGAGGCACACCGTGGCAGCAGACCGTCCGCCCGCCGCCGACGGCCGCGGTCCCCGTGACCCGGCCGTCTCGGTCGTCGTGCCGGTGCACAACACCCGGCGCTACCTCGAACAGTGCCTGGGCTCCGTCTTCGCCCAGAGCCTCGGACCGGACGCCGTCGAACTGATCGCCGTGGACGACGGGTCCGACGACGGCAGCGGCGCCTGGCTCGACGAACAGGCGGCGAAGCACCGCAATCTGACGGTGGTCCACCAGCCGCCGTCGGGCGGCGCCGGCCGGCCGCGCAACGTCGGCATGGACCGCGCCAGCGGCCGGTACCTCTTCTTCCTCGACTCCGACGACCACCTCGGCACCGAGGCCCTGGAACGGCTCACCGCGATGGCCGACACGTACGGCTCGGACATCGTCTACGGGCGCATAGTCGGCGTCGGCGGCCGCCCGGCGCCCGTCGACCTGAGCACCACCAGCCCCCGCGTCACCCCCTTCGACTCGCCCGTCTACTGGACGCTCGCCGCCTACAAGCTCTTCCGCCGCGCCTACGTCCAGGAGCGCGGACTGCGCTTCGTCGAAGGGCGCCTGCTGGCCGAGGACCTGCCCTTCGGCATCCGTGCCCTGCTCGGCGCCGGCACGGTCTCCGTCCTGGGCGACTACGACTGCTACTACCTCCGGGGCCGCGACGACGACAGCAACGCCAGCCGCCAGGACCTCGACTGGCCCGCCCACCTCGGCTACATCGCCACCGTGCTCGGCCAGGTCGCGGACCTGGTGCCGCCGGGCCCCGAACGCGACACGCTCATGGTCCGGCACTTCCACGGCGAGGTCCTCGCCCAGTTCGCCGCGCCGTACCTCGCCCGCGACGCCGCGGGCCGCCGCGCCATGGCGGAGGCCGCCCGCCCGCTGGTCGACGCCTACCTCACCGACCGGGTGCTGGCCGCCCTCCCGCCCCGGCTGCGGCTGCGCGCGCACTGCCTCCGCAGGGGGACGGCGGAGGAACTGGACGAGATCGTACGGGCGGACACCGGGCGGGAGCCGGGGCCGCCGGTGACCGGGGACGACGGCCGGGAGTACGCGGCGTACCCGTACTTCCGCGACCCGGAGCACGGCATTCCGGACGCCTGCTACGCACTGAGGCCGACGGCGCCCGGGGACGCGGCCTGAAACGGCGTACGCCCCGGCGGACCGGAACGGCGTACGCCCGGCGGATCTGAACGGCGTACGCCCCGGCGGTCCCGGAAAGACGTACGCCCCCGGCGGGACCGGGGGCGTACGAAGGGTGCTCGGATCAGGCGCCGGCGCGGTGGTGCTGCCAGCCCTGCCAGGCGGAGGTGATCATGTCGCGCACGTCGTGGCGGGCCTTCCAGCCCAGCTCGTCGGCGATCCGGTCGGCGGCGGCGACGACCCGGGCCGGGTCGCCGGGGCGGCGCGGGGTGACCTCGGCGACCGCGTCGGTGTGACCGGTGATCTCGTTGATCAGGTCGACCATCTCCTTGACGGAGACGCCCTCACCACGGCCGATGTTCAGGGTCAGGTCGCGCACCGGGCCGGGCTCGGCCAGCTTGCGGGCGGCGGCCAGGTGGGCGTCCGCGAGGTCCGCGACGTGGATGTAGTCGCGGATGCAGGTGCCGTCCGGGGTCGGGTAGTCGTCGCCGAAGATCCGCGGCGACTCGCCGTCGGTGAGCTTCTCGAAGACCATCGGGACGATGTTGAAGACGCCCGTGTCGGCCAGCTCGGGGGTGGCGGTGCCGGCCACGTTGAAGTAGCGCAGGCACGCGGTGTTGATGCCGTGCGCCTTGCCCGCCGCGCGCGCCATCCACTCGCCGACCAGCTTGGTCTCGCCGTACGGGTTGATCGGCACGCAGGGCGTGTCCTCGGTGACCAGGTCCACGTCCGGCATGCCGTACACGGCGGCCGAGGAGGAGAAGACGAACTGGCCGACGCCGCCCGCCGCCATGGCCTCCAGCAGCGTCTGCAGGCCGTGCACGTTCTCGCGGTAGTAGTGCAGCGGCATCTCGACGGACTCGCCGACCTGCTTCTTCGCGGCGAGGTGCACGACACCGGTGACGCCGTGCTCGGCGATCGTGCGGTCCAGCACCGCGCGGTCCAGGGTGGAGCCCTCCACCAGCGGGACGCCCTCGGGGACCCGGGCGGCCACGCCCGTGGAGAGGTCGTCGAGTACCACGACCCGCTCGCCCGCCTGTGTCATGGCCCGTACGACGTGGGCGCCGATGTAGCCGGCGCCGCCCGTGATCAGATAAGACATCTCGCCATCCTAAAGTGGTCGTTGCTCGTCGGGTGGTGCAGGTGCGGACGCCGGCGGTCGGTGCCCCGGGGGGCGCGCGACCGCGTCCGGCGCGCTGACCGGGGCCGTCGCGGGACCTCCGCCGCGCCGGGTCCGGCCGTCACCGGCCGGGCCGCTGTGATGTGACTAACGACCGCGCGTACCCACGCGGCGGAGCTTGCGGGCCGCGATCTTCCACGCGGTACGCAGACCGGACGCCATGCGCAGCGCCAGCGCGCCCCCGGTGGTCGCGTACGGCTGCGCCAGCAGCAGGCCGTGCCGGGCGCTGGGCAGCGCGTGCCGCCGCAGCCCCGGGCCGGTGGCCCGCAGCGCACCGTGCAGGACGGAGCCGTCCTCGCAGTGCACCCGGGCGGTCAGGTCCCACGGATCGAGGGTGCCGGAGCCGCGCTTGCCGAGGGTGACCAGGGCGCCGAGGTCGAGCGACGTCTCGGCCGTCCAGCCGTCCCCGGCCGGGTCCGCGGTGAGCGCGGCGGTGTGCACGGGCCCGCGGCGGCCGTCCGCCCGGCGGCACAGCTCCACGTCGATGCCGACCGGCCCGGCCGCGCCCACCCGCCCGTACAGCTCGTGCAGGCGCAGCCGCAGCAGGGAGCGGGTGCCGAGGACCGGCTCGGCGTCGATGGCCACCGGCAGCTGCCCGGCGGGCAGCGTGTCCAGGCCGTCCAGCTCGGCCGCGGGCAGGGCGGGCGACCACACGGGCCGCTCGCCGCTCCGCACGTACGGCGGCAGCAGCCGGCCGGGGCGGGCGGCGAGCTGGGTGATCCGTTCGGAGTCCACCGGCGCCTCGGAAGCGAGCAGCACGCGGGCGAGCCAGCGGGCCGGCGCCCTGGCGGCGAGCAGCTCGCTCTCCTCGAAACCGGCCAGGTACGCGCGGGTCAGCCGCCACCACTCACGCCGGTGCTCCACACCGCGCGTGTGCAGCTCCCGGACGTACATCCGCAGGTCGTGGTCGAGGAACTTGGTGCGCGCCGCGTGCGCGAGGCCCTTGTGCCCGGCGTCGGCCAGGATGCGCACGCTGGTGCGGTGCGCCTCGATGCGGGACTCCCAGTTGGCGACGTCCTTGCGGTCCAGCGAGATGGACTGCTTGGCGGCGCTGCGCCGTACGTGCCAGATGTAGACCTGGTCGGGGACGACCGCGATGCGCGGCGCGGCGGCCAGCACCCGGGAGGTGAAGACGAAATCCTCGTAGGTGAAGCGGCCGTCGGGGAAGAAGACCTCGTGGTCGAGCAGGAAGGCCCGGTCGTACAGCTTGTTGACGCACAGGGTGTCGCCGACCAGTTCGGGGTGGCCGGCGACGGGCTCGTACAGGGCGGGCTCGCGGTAGAGGTCCGGCTGCCAGGGAACCTCGCGCGGTCCCGGCAGCTCGCGGCGTACGCACAGGCCGGCCGTCACCGGGGTGCCGTGGCGCAGCGCGGCGTCCAGGAGGGCGTCGACGGCGCCGCCGGGCAGCACGTCGTCGCTGTCCAGGAACATCACGAAGCGCCCGGTGGCCGCCCGTATCCCGTCGTTGCGGGGCGTACCGCAGCCACCGCTGTTGTCCTCGCGGTGGATCACCCGCAGCCGCCGGTGCTCGCGCGCGAGGTCGTCCAGGACCCGGCCCGTGCGGTCGGTGGAGGCGTCGTCGACCGCGATCACCTCGGTGACCGCGTCTCCCTGCGCCAGTGCGGAGCGCACCGCCTCGCCGACCAGCGCGGCGTCGTTGTAGGCAATCACGACGATGCTGACCTGAGCGGACGGTGTGACGGCAGGCCCCGGCCGCGGCTCTGGGGCTTCATTCACAGTCACTACATCTACATTTCGTGTCGGTGTGGTGTCGGCGCCGGAGGGCTCCCGTGTTCCGCCCCCTCCAGCAAGGAGGTCCGGAAGGCGGCTCACGGTTGCAGGCGCGCCCCTGCTGCGGGCCATCTTGCCGTCCCGCGCCCCGCGGCCGGGCGCGGGCCCCCTCCTCGACGGCGGCCCAACTCGCCCCGCACCGGCGAGGACGAGCCCTTAATTCCCGCCCTTCCGTGACATGTGGTTTCAACTCACCCCTGGCCTGCGGGTCACCGGCGGTGGGCCGAACGGGTGACAGGCGCAATCGACAGTGCGTAGTTGACTGATTACGCTCGGCGTTCATTCCTCCGTGCGCTCGGTCCGTGCGCCCCGACCTCGGGATGGTTATGCCCCGGTTCAGCGTCATCGTCCCCGCCCGCGGCGTCCAGGGCTTCCTGCGCGCCTGCCTGGACTCGGTACTGGAACAGTCCCACCGGGACGTGGAGCTGATCGCCGTCGACGACTGCTCGGCGGACGCCACCGGCGCCATCATCGACGAGTACGCGCGCCGCGACCCGCGTCTGACCGCCCTGCACCTGCGGCGCCCCAGCGGCGCGGGCCCGTCCCGCAACGCCGGTGCCGCGCTGGCCGCCGGCGACTACCTGCTCTTCCTGGACGGCGACGACACGCTGGCCCCCGGCGCGCTGGCCGCCGCGGACGCACGGCTGCGGGCGTGCGGCGAGCCGGACGTCCTGGTGTGGGACCACGAACGGATGGACGTCTGGGAGCGGCGGCGGCCCAGCGGCGACGGCGCCTTCCTGGCGGAGGCGGGCGACACGGTCTTCGACGCCGCACGGCGCCCCGGCGTGCTCGGCGTCGAGCCCGCCGCCTGGAACCGCGCGGTGCGCCGCGACCACTGGACCGGCCGGGGACTCACCTTCGCCGACGGCCCGTACGAGGACGTCCCGTACGCGTACGCGAGTCTGCTGACCGCCGCGCGTGTCGCGGCGCTGGACCGGGTGTGCGTCACCTGGCGCGAGCGGCGGCGGGGCAGCGCCGCCACCACTCCCGGGCGGCACCACTTCGTCGCCGTCGAGCGGTACGAGGAGCTGTTCGCCCGGCTGGAGGGCCTGCTGCCGGGCGGCGCGCACGGGCCGGGGGAGCAGGCCCCGGACGACGGCGGGCTGCCGCTGCTGACCGTGCTGCACACCGGGATGACCACACGGCTGCTGGCGATCCTCGACGACCCCGACCGCATCGTGCCCGCCGACCGCGCCGCGTTCTTCCGCGCCGCGAGCCGCTGCATCCGCAGGCACCGCCCGGACGGCGCGCCGCTGCCCGCCGCGCTGCGCTCGTACCGTGCCTACCGGTCGCTGCACGGCGCCCAGGTACTGCGGCGCGAGGTGGCCAGGGAACTGCGCGACCGCGGCGAGGCCGCCGCGCGCACGGCCTTCCGCAACTACTACGGCCTGCGGCTGCACGCCCCCCTCGACGCCGACCTCGTGCTCTACGGGGCCCGCGGCAACCGCGCGGTGACCGGCAACCCGTACGCCGTCGACCGCAAGGCCCGCGAGATCGCACCCCAGCTGCACGGCGTCTGGGCGGTCCACGCGGACGCGGTGGACGCCGTCCCGGCGGGCGCGGACCACGTCACGGTCGGCTCCCGCCGCTACTGGGAACTGCTGGCCCGCGCCACCTACCTGGTCACCGACGGCGACTTCCCCGGCGCGGCCGGGCGCCCGGGGCAGATCTGCCTCCAGACCCACCAGGGCACCCCGATCAAGGCGACGGGCCTGGACTCGCACCGCTACCCGGGCAACCCGGCAGGTCCGGGCCCCGGCCGCGTCCTGGAACACGCCGACCAGTGGGACTACTGCCTCTCCGCCAACCAGCACTCCAGCGAGATCTGGGAGCGGGCCCACCCCAGTTCGTACGAGACGCTGGCCACCGGCTTCCCCCGCAACGACCGGTACGCCACCGCCACCGCCGCCGACGTGCGCGCCGTGCGGGCCGCGCTCGGCGTCCGGACCGGCGCCACCGCCGTCCTGTACGCGCCCACCCACCGCGACCACCGGGGCGGCGCCGTCCCGCCGCTGGACGTGGCCCGCCTCGCGGCGGCGCTCGGCCCGCGCTTCCAGCTCCTGGTGCGCGCCCACCCGTACACCGCCCGCCCGCACCGGGGCGTGCCGGACCCGCGGACGGCCACCCTCCAGGAGGCGGGCGCGGTGCTGGACGTGTCCGGCCATCCGCACATCGAGGACCTGTGCCTGGCCGCCGACGCGCTGCTGTGCGACTTCTCCTCCGTGCTGTTCGACTACGCCAACCTGGACCGGCCGATTGTCGTGCACACCGCCGACTGGGACGCCTTCCGGCTCACCCGCGGCGTCTACGTCGACCTGCTGTCCGGGCGGCCCGGCGACACCCCGGGCGTCCTCGCGCAGGACGAGGCGGCCATCGCCGGGGCCTTCCACTCGGGGCGCTGGGACGGCCCGGCGGCGGCGTCGCTGCGGGCCGCCTTCCGGGACCGCTTCTGCCAGTACGACGACGGGCTGGCCGCGGAGCGGGTGGTGCGCCGGGTCCTCCTCGGCGAGGACGACCTGCTGCCTCTGCTGCCGCCCGGCGAACGCCGGGTCGCCCCGTCGCCCCGGGCCGCCGAACGGGCCGTGGACCGGCAGGACGGCGCCCGGCGCACTCTCACGGGCCCCGGCGCCGTCGTCGGATGACGGCCGGTGCGGCGGCCGCTCAGCGGGCCGCCGAGCGGCGGCGGGCGGCGACGACGGCCTTGGTGATGAACGGCGGCAGGACGTTCACCGCGAGGCGGCGGGCGGGGCTGCGGCGCGTGCGGGCGGCCGTGCGGGCGGCCGGACGGGACGCGGCGGTGCGCGCGGGCGCCTGCGCGCCGGAGGGCGCCGCGGGGGCCGTGGAGCCCGTGGAGGACTTCGGGGTGTCCTTGCGCGGGGCCGCCGTACGGTGGCGGGACACCGGGTGCGCGGGCTCCTTGGCGCTCTTGGCGCTCAGCCGTACCAGCGGCGCCCCGTTGACCTCCTGCACCTCGTGCCACACCCCTTCCCGGCCGGTCAGCCAGGCCAGCAGCGCCGCCTGTACGGGCGCGGGGTCGCCCCACGTGCCGTAGAACTTGGTCGGCGTGATGCAGATCGGGCGCAGCGCCTCGCCGGTGACCGCCTGCCAGGTGGCGGCGGCCACCCCGGGGCAGTGCTCGGCGCGGAAGTCGTCGAGGACGACGATGCCCTGGGGCGTGAGCAGGTCGCGCACCGCGACGATGTCGCCGTGCACGTGCTCGTACAGGTGCGAGGCGTCGATGTGCGCGAAGCGGCAGCTGCCCGGCTCGACGTGGTCGCCGACCACGGAGCTGAGCCCCTGCACGATCTCGGGCAGCTCGTCGTGGAAGGAGAGGTAGTTCGCCTCGAAGGCGCGGCGCGTCAGCGTGGCGTAGGACTTCGCCATCTCCTTGGAGTTGGAGGCGTCCTCGGCGGGCGAGTCGAACAGGTCGCAGACCGTGAAGCGGTCCCCGGGGCGCAGCCGCGCGCCCATGAAGATGGCGCTCTTGCCCATGTACGCGCCGAGTTCGAGCAGGTCGCCCGGCTCGGCCCGGTCCTCCTGGCGGGCCAGGAACCAGTCGAAGAGCAGCTGGTCGGCGGTGAAGAACCAGCCCTTGACGTCGGACAGCCGCCCGGGGCGCGGGAGGTGTCCGTCACTGAGGTCTGCGGTGCGGGCAGTCATGTGCGGTCCGTCTCCAGACGGTCGAGGGGATCGGGCCCGGCCGCGGGCCGGGCGGGGCTCGTGCGGCGCGCGCGGCGGCCTGCGCCGCGGCGGCCGTGTCCGTCGGCGGCGTGCCCGTCATCGTGGGGCAGCAACGTGAACGGAAAGTGGCGTACGGCACAGCGTTCCCTTACGCCGTCGCGCCGTTGCCGTACCCCGCCCGGAACCCGCGGCGGTCACTTCACCGCGCCCGCCATCACCCCGGAGACGAACTGCCGCTGGAAGGCGAAGAAGACGACCAGCGGAACGACCATCGACAGGAACGCGCCGGGTGCCAGCACGTCGATGTTGTTGCCGAACTGCCGCACCTCCTGCTGGAGCGCGACCGTGATCGGCGGGCTGCCGCTGTCCGCGAAGATCAGCGCCACCAGCAGGTCGTTCCACACCCACAGGAATTGGAAGATGCCCAGCGAGGCGATGGCGGGGCCGCCCAGCGGCAGCACCACCCGGGTGAACAGGCGCAGTTCGTTCGCGCCGTCCAGCCGGGCCGCCTCCAGCAGCTCGCGCGGGATCTCGGCGAAGAAGTTGCGCAGCAGGAACACCGCGAAGGGCAGGCCGAAGGCGGTGTGGAAGAGGATCACGCCGGGCGTCGTCTCGAAGAGCCCGACCGCGCCGAACAGCTTGGCGACGGGGATGAGCGCGACCTGCACGGGAACGACCAGCAGGCCGACGACGACCATGAACCACGCGTCGCGGCCGGGGAAGTCCATCCAGGCGAAGGCGTACCCGGCCAGCGCCCCGACGACGACCACCAGCAGCGTCGCCGGCACCGTGATCAGTGCGGTGGTCAGCAGCGAGTCCATCACCTTGGCGTTGTCCAGCAGATGGCCGTAGCTGGACCAGGTGAGCTGGGCGGGCTCGGCGAAGACCTGCCACCAGCCGGACTCCGCGAGGTCCTGCGGCGAGCGCAGCGAGGACACCAGCAGGCCGACGGTCGGCATCAGCCAGAACAGCCCGACCAGGATCAGCACGACCCGCAGGACCCCGCCGCCCGTGCGGGCCGCGATCCGCGCGGGCAGCGACTGCTTGGCCCGTACGATGCCGTCGGCGGTCGTCATCGCCCGCGCTCCTTCCGTAGGCGCCGGAGATTGACGTACATCACCGGCAGCACGAGCAGCAGCAGGAACACCGCGATGGCGCTGCCGATGCCCTGGTCCACATCCGTGCCGAAGGACGACTGGAAGAGCTGGAGCGCGAGCACGTTGGCGTCCTTGAGGCTGGAGCCCGGCGCGATGATGTAGACCAGGTCGAAGATCTTCAGCACGTTGATCATGAGGGTGACCAGCACGACGATCAGGACGGGCGCCAGCAGCGGCACCGTCACCCGGCGGAAGACCTGCCACTCGTTGGCGCCGTCCACCCGCGCCGCCTCCAGCAGTTCCCGCGGCATCCCCGCCAGGCCCGCCGCGATCAGCACCATCGCGAACCCGGCCCACATCCAGATGTACGCGCCGATGATGGCCGGGGTGACCAGGGCCGGGCCGAGCCAGTTCACGCCGTTGTACGCGGCGGCGAAGTTCGCCGCGGGAAGCCGCAGCAGCGCGCCGTCCGCCTGCGCGGCGGGCAGCGAGAACCGGCCGTCCGGGCCCGTCGTCGTGCTCGCCACCGTCCGGCCGTCCTTGACCGCCTCCACCGTCAGGCCGGGCAGCCCCTTCTCGGAGCGGTCGACGATGTCCGGGGTGCCGCCGCCACCGCGGGTGAAGTCCAGCCAGACGGTGCCGGTGACCCGGCCCGGCTCCGGCCGCGCGGCCGTCGCCGGGCGCGCCTCGCCCAGGTCGCCGGGCTGTACGGCGACCAGCGGCAGATGCGCCGGGTCGCCCGCGCGCACCGGCTTGTCCGTGGTGTACGCGCCGCCGGACGCGGTCAGACCGGCGTTCGGCCGGGGCTTGGCACCCGGGTACGGCGAGGGCTCCGCGAAGGTGTCGTGCACGCCGACCCACACGGCGTTGGCGACGCCGCGCTCCGGGTCCTGGTCGTACACCAGCCGGAAGATGATGCCCGCGGCCAGCATCGAGATCGCCATCGGCATGAAGACGACCAGCTTGAAGGCGGTGCCCCAGCGGACCCGCTCGGTGAGCACCGCGAAGATCAGGCCGAGGGCGGTGGTGACGGTGGGGGCCACCACGACCCAGATGACGTTGTTCTTCAGCGCGATGCGGATCCGCTCGTCGGTGAACAGCTCGCCGTAGTTGCCCAGGCCCACGAAACCGTCGCCGGACGCGTCGAACAGGCTCCGGTAGACCGAGAAGCCGATGGGGTAGACGACCAGCGCCCCGAGCAGGACGAAGGCGGGCAGCAGGAAGACGACGGCGACCCACAGGCGGGTGCCCGCCACACTCCTGCCCCGGCGCGGCCCGCCGGTACGCGGGCGGACCGGGCCGGCCGGCCCGCCCGCGGTCGCAGCGTTCATGGTGGTGTCCCCCGGTCGATGCGGTCAGCGGCGGTGCGCACCGTGGGTGCGCTGCTGCTGCGGCGGACCCGTGCGGGCCCGCCGCCGTACGGACCCTCCGGGTCAGCTGCCGTACGCCTTGGCGGCGTCCTGCTCCAGCTTCTTCTGGGTGCCCGCGATGTCCTTGGGGTTCTTGAGGAAGTCCTGGAGGTCCTTCCACTCGCCCTGGCCGGGCTTGCCGCCGAAGCTCGCCGGGGCCTGGTCGGACATGTCGAAGCGGAAGTCGTCGCCCGCCTTGATCAGCGCCTCGGCGATCTTGCGCATCGTGTCGTTGGCGTACGCGGCCTGGTCCAGCTCCTTGTTGGGGGAGATGAACCCGCCGGCCTGCGCCCAGATCTTCGCGGCGTCCGTGGAGGCGAGGAAGGTGAGCAGGGCCTGCGCGCCCTTGGTGTCCTTCAGGGCCACCGCCGCGTCGCCGCCGGTCACCACGGGCGACCTGGAGCCCACCGCGGGGAACGGGAAGACCTTGGCGTCCGTGCCGACCTCGGCCTTGGTCTGCGCGATGTTGGTGGCGGCGTAGTCGGCGGAGGAGACCATGGCGGCCTTCGGCTGGTCGCCGCTGAAGGTCTGGGTGACCGACGCCGGGAACTGGGTCTGGAGTGCGCCGCTGTTGCCGCCGGCCAGCATCCCCGTCGTGCCGAAGAGCCGGCTGAGCACGGTCAGCGCCTGGGTGACGGTCGGATCGGTCCACTTGAT
The DNA here is from genome assembly GCF_001905005.1 of Streptomyces sp. CB02923. GTDB lineage: Bacteria > Actinomycetota > Actinomycetes > Streptomycetales > Streptomycetaceae > Streptomyces. Next base: position 55,182 of record NZ_LWKZ01000010.1, read on the forward strand.
CTTGTGCTGGGCGAGCTGGTCGTACTTCGTCGGACCGGCCTGGGAGAGGTAGACGTTCTCGAACCAGTCGGTCAGCGTCCAGCCGTCCGCGCCGCCCACCGAGACCGGCGGCACCCCGGAGTCCGAGATGGTCTGCGCGGTCTTGAAAAACTCCGCCCAGTCCTTCGGCTCGGCCACTCCCGCGTCCTTGAAGACCTTGGTGTTGTACCAGACCAGCGACTTGTTGCTGGCCTTGTAGTACACGCCGTACTCGGTGCCGTCGTACGAGCCCAGCTGCCGCCAGCCCGGGGAGAAGTTCTTGGCGAGCTGCGCCTTGGCCTCGGGGCCGAGCGGCTTGAGCCAGCCCTTGCGGGCGAACTCCCGCAACACGCCGACCTGCGGCGGGAACGCCACGTCCGGCTGCCCGCCGCCGGCCACCTTCGAGCCGATGAACCCGGCCATGTCGTCGCCGCTGGGGATGTAGTCGACGGTCGCGCCGGTGCGCTTTTCGAACTCCTCCAGCACCTTCAGGAAGCTGGCCCGCTCCGGGCCGGTCCACACCGCCGAGACCTGGAGCTTCTGGCCGTCCAGCTTGGGCAGCTGGACGGAGACGCCGCCGCTGCTGCTGCCCTTGCCGCCGCCCTCGCTCTTGTCGCCGTCGCCGCCGCTGCCGCCGCAGGCGGTCAGCGTCAGGGCGCCCGCCGCGGCAAGTGCCAGGGCGGCGCGGGTGGTTGCGGTGGCGCGCGCGCCGGCGCGCCGTGTGCGTGAAGTGCCCATCCCCGTAAGCCCCTCCCGTGCGGTGCACCGAGTGCCGTGGGGCGGACCGCGCCGTGCGACGGTCCCACCGCGGACAGGTCTACGCCCGGATCACCGGCCCCGCAATACCGCCTCCCGCGTCAACTGGCCTTTCGTGACCGGCCCGTTACCCCTCGCGTACACCTCGCGGCCGCGCTTCGCGGGGCGCGCCGGGGGCGCTCGTACGGCGGGTGGCGCCGGGGTCAGAGCAGCGGCGGGGCGGCGGGCGCGCCGGACGACTGGGCGGCCCGCTGCAGGGCGCTGGCCAGCAGCGCCAGGTCGGTCGGCCCGTTGCCCAGCTCCCGCAGCGGGCGGCGGGCCGGCGGGTCGCCCATCCGCTCCCACTCCAGCGGTACGACCGTGGGGCGGAGCGTGGACGTACGGGGTATCCGGCCGGTCACCCGGCCGGCCTGGAACGGCGTGACACCGGCGTCCGCCGCGCGGTGCAGCCGCCCGCGTCCCGGCGGCACCGGCTCGGCCGCGTCCGCCGCGGGACCCAGCTCCACGCGCAGTCCGGCCGCCCGGTCCGTGGCCGTCTCGGCCGTACGGTCCGGATGGCCGGTGGCCGCTATCAGATGCACGCCGAGCGCCGCGCCGTCCCGCGCCACCGCCTCCAGCGCGCGCACCACCGAACCGGCAGCGGGGCGGCCCGTGCTGCCGAGGGCCGGGGCGACCAGCGCGTCGAAGTCGTCGACCAGCACGAACAGCCGGGACAGCGGCGCGGCCTGCGGTGCCTGCCCGTCGGGGGCGGGCCCGGGAGCGCTGCGCGCCCGCAGCCGCAGGGTGCCCGTCGACGAGGAGTCCTGCTCGGCGGCGGAGCCGGGCAGGTTCTCGGACGGGCGCCGGGGCGCCGGGGTGCGCGGCGCGGGGAGGTGCTTGGCCCGCCACTCGGCGAAGTCCGTACCGGCCAGGGTCTCGGCGCGCCGCTTCAGCTCGGAGCTGAGCGCCTGCGCGAACTGCCGCATCCGCACCGGGTCGGAGGCCGTCAGATGGGTGGTCACGTGCGGCAGGTCCGTGCACAGCCGCAGGCCCTCGCCGCGCTCCGGGCCCGCGCCGTCCACCAGGACGAGGGAGAGCAGGTCGGGCCGGTCGGCGGCGGCGAGCGAGGCGGCCAGCGAGCGCAGCAGCTCCGTCTTGCCGCTGCCCGGACCGCCGGTCACCAGCAGATGGCAGCTGTCGGCGGCCAGGTCGGCGCAGAGCGGCCCGTGCGGGCCCGCGCCCAGCACGGCGGCGGCGCCCGCCCGGCCGGGGTCCGAGGCGGCGGCCCAGCGCGCCATCAGCGAGGCCGGGGTGGCGCGCGCCAGGCCCAGCTCGTCCAGCAGCCGGGAGGTGTCCGGCAGCGGCACGGCCGCGCTGCGCGCCGGGCGCCCGCCGAGACCGTCGCCCGTGTCCGCCTCCCGCAGCGGCGCGAGAGCGCGCGCGAACCGCTCGGACCAGGCACCGGAGACCGCGTCGACCGCGGCGACCGTGCCGTTCGGGCCGGTGCCGGGCTGGACGACGCGCAGCGCCGTGGCGACGTCGCCGCTCAGCACGGCGACCGCGCCGCACTCGCCGAACGCGGGCGACGCCGCGCGGGCGGCCTCGTACGTCGCGGCGAGCGGGAAGGCCGGGGTGGCGGCGGGCGTCTCGGCCAGGCACAGCACATGGATGCCGGCCGCCGGGCCGCTCGCGGCGAGCCGGGCCGTCGTCTCGCGCAGCGCGGACGAACCGGGGTCGCCGTCCACGATCAGGAGGGTGTACGGGCCGTTGTAGCGCGCGGCGGCGGAGGCGACGGCGGGCCGGTCGGCACCGGCCCAGTGCGGGCCCAGCGGGCCGTCGTCGAGGCGGCGCGCCAGCTCGGCCGTACGGGCCGCTGCCTGCTCCTTCTCGTAGGCGAGCAGCAGGCGGCAGTCCTGGGCGTGGGCCGGGCGCACCTGGGGGAGCCAGCCGAGCCAGGACCAGTCGGCCAGCCGGTCCTCCAGGGAGCGGGCGCGGTCCGTGCTGACCAGCACGATTTCGAGGGTGGCGGGGGAGTGCAGGGCGGCGAGCTGCGCCACGGTGGCGCGCGCGAGGCCGCCGAGCCGGGCGCGCGGCCCGGCGAGCCCCAGGGCACCCGCCTTGCGCAGCTCCACGGTCACCGGCGCGGCGGACCGGCCGCCGTCCTGCGCGGCCGTGCCGAGCCGGACGGTGAGCGCGTCCGGGTGGTCGGGGCCGCGCTCCCAGAGCCGGGGCCCGGGGCCGAGCGCGGTCAGCAGCACCGACGCCGGGTCGGGCCACCGCTCGTCGGCGGCCGCGGGGCTCAGCCGCTCACCGGCGGGCTCGTCCGCCGGTGCCTGCGACTGCCGCTGCTGTTCCTGCCACACGGTCGGCGCGGGGGCGGGCGCGGACCCGGAGCGCTCGGCGGCGGGCCGGGCGCCGGTCAGCCGGCGGGCCCAGGCGCCGAGCCCGCCCCGGCGCGCGGCCTTGCCGGACGCGCCGGGCAGGTCCTGGTCGCCGGGCGCGCCTTGGTCGTCGGGGAGGTCCTCGGCGGGGGCGAGGTCCTGCCCGCCGCCGTGGGTCTGCTCCGGGCCGTACGGCTCGTAGCGCTCCTGGGGGCTGCCCGGGTACGGGGTGCCGCGCAGCGGGGTGCCGCGGCGCCCCGGGCTGTCGTACGCGGCGGGCAGCTCCTCCTGCGAGCGCGCGCCGCCGTACGAGGACGGGGTGTACGGGCCCGTGACGTGGGCCGTGACGCCCTGGACGGCCGGGGGAGCGGCGGGGGAGCCCTGGTGCGGCACTTCGGGCCGCCGGGTGTCCCGGTCGTGCGCGGCGGAGCGGGCGCCGGGGACGGCCGGAGCGCCGGAGCGCACGCCGCCGCCGACTGCCGGGGCGGCGGCGTCCTGCTGGGAGACGCGCAACTGGCCCTCGCCGTCGGGGGCGCAGACCAGGGCCGGGTCGGGCCCGGCGGGCGCGGCCTGGAGGCGCAGCACGGACTCGCCGATGCGCAGCAGCGCGCCGGGCGCCAGCGGCACCGGACGCTCGCCGATCTCCGTGCCGCCGACGGCCGTCCCGTTGGTCGAGTGCAGGTCGGCGACGCGCACCGAGCCGTCCGGCTCGACCGTGACCGCGCAGTGCAGCCGGGAGACGTCCGGGTCGTCGAGGGGCACGTCGGCCTCGGCGGAGCGGCCGACGCGGATCGCGCCGCCCTGGCCGCCGTGCAGGAGGTGCACCCCGCCGGCGTCCGGCCCGGAGACGACGCGCAGCCGGGGCGCGCCGTGCGGCAGGCCGTGCGCGGGGGCGGGGCCGGGGGCGCCGAGGGAGAGCACCGCGCCGTCGATCAGCGGGGGTTCGCCGACCGCCGCGCGCTGCGGGTCCAGCCGGTCGCCGCCCGCGTACAGCACGACGGGGCCGCCGGAGCCGCCCGTGCCGCCACCGCCCTTGCCGGTGCTGCCGCTGCCGCTGCTGCCGATGTCCGCGCCGGACCCGGCCACGGCGGCCGCGAGGCCGCCCGCGACCGTGGCGAGCGCCGTCCCGGCGGGGGCCGTGACGAGGACGTCGCAGGCCCGCGTGGGGTGGCCGCTGCGCGGCCCGAGGACGGTCAGCCGGATCTGCATCGCCGTCAGCGGTCCCTTCCGCCCGGACCGTTCGGCAGGGGGCCCGTGGCCTCCCCCGCCGCGCCCGGACACTCGGCACGTACAAGTCCCTGGGCGCGGGGATCGTGCTCCCGCGCCGCACGCGCGCGACGGAGGCCCCGCACCCCCACCGCTTCCGTGCTGGGTGCATCCTCGCACCTGCGACTGACAACACGCCCGCCGACCATCACTCAGTGATCTTGATTGGTCGTCTCCGGACGTAAAACCGCCTGATCGGATACTGCGAACGGCCTGTTTTCGATCATCGGCGGTCGCTGTTCGGCCTGACGTGGACACCGATTCGCGGTCCGCCCGCAACCATCTGTCCTGAATGCGCGTCTTTCCCCGAAGCCCCGCCAGATCGTCCCGCCGTACGGCCCGTACGGCGGCACTACAGTGGGGCGACGGGCCGCTGCGACCCACCGGCCCGGCAAGGATCGATCACGACCAGGGAGCGCACGTGCGGCCGGTAGGCAGCAAGTACCTGCTTGAGGAGCCGCTGGGACGCGGCGCCACGGGCACCGTCTGGCGTGCCCGCCAGAGGGAGACGGCGGGCGCCGAGGCCGCGGTGGCCGGGGAGCCCGGCGAAACGGTCGCGATCAAGGTCCTCAAGGAGGAGCTGGCGCACGACGCGGACGTCGTCATGCGCTTCCTGCGGGAGCGCTCCGTCCTGCTGCGGCTCACCCACCCGAACATCGTCCGCACCCGCGACCTGGTCGTCGAAGGCGACCTGCTCGCCCTGGTCATGGACCTCGTCGACGGCCCCGACCTGCACCGCTACCTGCGGGACAACGGTCCGTTCAGCCCCGTCGCGGCGTCCCTGCTCACCGCCCAGATCGCCGACGCGCTCGCCGCCAGCCACGCCGACGGCGTCGTGCACCGCGACCTGAAGCCCGCCAACGTCCTCCTCGCCGGCACCGGCGACGACGACACGGCCGAGCTCCACCCGATGCTCACCGACTTCGGCATCGCGCGCCTGGCGGACTCGCCCGGCCTGACCCGCACCCACGAATTCGTCGGCACCCCCGCCTACGTGGCGCCGGAGTCCGCCGAGGGCCGCCCGCAGACCTCCGCCGTGGACATCTACGGCGCCGGCATCCTGCTGTACGAGCTGGTCACCGGCCGGCCGCCGTTCGGCGGCGCCAGCGCCCTCGAAGTGCTGCACCGCCACCTCAGCGAGGAGCCGCGCCGCCCGTCCACCGTCCCCGAGCCGCTGTGGACGGTCATAGAGCGCTGTCTGCGCAAGGAGCCCGACGAGCGGCCCAGCGCCGAGAACCTGGCCCGCGCGCTGCGCACCGTCGCCGCGGGCGTCGGCGTGCACGCGAGCGCGGCGCAGGCCGAGGCCGCGCTCGGCGTCGCCGCCCTGCTCGCGCCGGACCCGTCCCCCGCCACGGTGCCCGGCACCGGCACCGGCGGTACGGGCGACGCCGACCCCACCCAGGTGCTGCCGTCGACCGCCGGTTCGTACGACCCGGCCGCGGCGACCAGCGTGCTGCCGTCCACCGGCGGCCAGGGCGGCGCCGACCCGACCCGCGCCATGCCTCCCGTACCGCCGGGCCCGCCGGGCGGCGAGCCCGAGGGCCCGCATCCGTGGGAGTCCCAGATGCGGGCCGCCCGCGACCGCAACGAGCAGACGCAGTACCTGGACCCCGGCGAGGACCCGCTGCGCCGCCGCCCGCAGCGGCAGCCCCAGCAGGGCCCGCCGCAGTACCAGCCGCCGCAGTACCAGCAGCAGCCGCCACCGCAGTATCAGCAGCAGGCGCCGCCCCAGTACCAGCAGCAGGCCCCCGCCCCCTACCAGCAGCAGGCGCCCGCCCCGTACCAGCCGCCGCAGCACCAGCCCCAGCAGGCGCCGCGCCGGCAGCAGCCGCCGCCCCAGCGCCACGAGCCCGAGCCGCCGCCGGAGCGGGAGGCCCGGCCGCGCCGCGAGCCCCGGCAGCGCAGCGCCAACCCGATGCGCATCCCGGGTCTGGGCTGCCTCAAGGGCTGCCTGTTCGTGCTGGTGATCCTGTTCGTCGGCGGCTGGGCGGTCTGGGAGTTCTCCCCGCTCCAGGAGTGGATCGGTACGGGCAAGGGCTACTTCGAACAGATCGGCGATGTCATCGGCAGCGTCCGGGACTTCTTCAACGACGTCGGCAACTGGTTCAAGTGACGGCCGGTCCGCGGGGCGCCCGTGTGGCGCGCCCGCGGCCGGCGCGGTGACCAAGGGGATTTGTCGACTTCCAGAGGGCGATTTCCCCCACAGAAGTGCAACCTGTGCCCATCCTGGGCACGGAACCCCCTGGCACCCGCGTAGCTTTGACGCCACCTTCAGCCCCCTGAGGACGCTCAGCGGGCCCGACACGTCGGAGCAGTCTTGGCACGGAAGATCGGCAGCCGGTACACCGCCCACCAGATCCTTGGCCGCGGCAGTGCCGGCACGGTATGGCTCGGCGACGGACCCGAGGGGGCCGTCGCCATCAAGCTGCTGCGCGAGGACCTGGCCGCCGACCAGGAACTGGTCGGCCGCTTCGTCCAGGAGCGCGCGGCCCTGCTCGGCCTGGACCACCCGCGCGTCGTCGGCGTGCGCGACCTGGTCGTCGACGGCAACGACCTCGCCCTGGTCATGAACCTCGTACGGGGCACCGACCTGCGCACCCGCCTGGAGCGGGAGCGCAGGCTCGCCCCGGAGGCGGCCGTCGCCATCGCCGCCGACGTGGCCGACGGCCTCGCCGCCGCCCACAAGGCCGGCGTCGTGCACCGCGACGTCAAGCCCGAGAACGTCCTGCTGGACATGCAGGGACCGCTCGGCCCCGGCGGCGCCCACCCCGCGCTGCTCACCGACTTCGGCATCGCCCGCCTCGTCGACTCGCCGCGGTACACACGCGCCACCAAGGTGATCGGCACGCCCGACTACCTCGCGCCCGAGATCATCGAGGGCCTGCCGCCGCGCGCGTCCGTCGACGTGTACGCGCTCGCCACGGTGCTGTACGAGATGCTCGCCGGCTTCACCCCGTTCGGCGGCGGCCACCCCGGCGCGGTGCTGCGCCGCCACGTCACCGAGGCCGTGGCACCGCTGCCCGGCATCCCGGACGAACTGTGGCAGCTGCTCCTGCAGTGCCTGGCCAAGGCGCCCGCCTCCCGGCTGCGCGCCCCCGAACTCGCCGCCCGGCTGCGCGAGATCCTGCCGGGCGTGGCGGGCCACCCGCCGCTGGACATCGACGAGCCCGACGGCGACCAGGACGCCGAGGAGCCCGCGGAGCCCGCCTCCGGCCCGTACGCGTCCCGGGCCGCCGGGTCCGGCCCGGGGCAGCACGACGAAGCCCTCTACCCGCCGGTCGCGCCGGGCGGCTCCCGCCCGCGCGGCGCCGTACCGCTCGTCCACGGCCCGGCCGCCCCCGACTCCAACCGCGAGACCCACACGAGCATGCGCGTCCCGGGCCCGGACGAGCTGGCGGGCGGCGCCCACGGCACGGCCCGCGCCCCGCGCGCCGCGGGCGAGCGCCGGGCCGGCTCGGCCCGGCACCGCGAGGCGGTGCGCCGCCGCCGGGTGAAACTGGGGCTGGCCGCCGCGGCGGTG
>NZ_LWKZ01000011.1 GCF_001905005.1 Streptomyces sp. CB02923
GCACTCGCCACCGCCCAGCCCGCCTCCGGCGGCCTCGCCGCCGTCACCGGCAAGTCCGGTGGGACGGTGCTGCAGCTGACGAACATCCACGGCGACGTCACCCTCCAGCTGCCGCTGGACGGCACGGCGCCCACCGTGCTCGACCACGACGAGTACGGCAACCCGCGTGCCGGGCAGGCCGCCACCCGCTACGACTGGCTGGGCGCCAAGCAGCGTTCCGGCGAGACGCTCACCGGTCTCACCCTCATGGGCGTCCGGCTGTACGACCCGGCCACCGGCCGCTTCCTCTCCAGCGACCCCGTATACGGTGGCAGCGCGAACGCCTACGAATACGCGGTGGGCGACCCCGTCAACAAGTGGGATCTCGACGGACGATTCTGGGGCATCCTCGCCCGAGGGGCGATCGTCGGCGTCAAGTGGCTGCTGCGCAACGGCAAGAAGACGAAGAAGCTCAACCAGAGGAACAGGAAAGAACACCGCACGGGCAAGAGCAAGAGCAAGAAGGACAAGCATCAGAACGCCGGACGGCACGGCGGGTGGAAGAAGCAGTCCCAGCCCGGCTGGAAGTCGTGGAACGCCAATCGCTCCTACCGGATGGGGCGATTCGGATACCGGTGACAGAAGCACTTCCCCAGGCGCGACTCGGCAGGAAATGAACAAGCCCGCCGGGCGCACCGAAGACTGACACGATGGAGATCCCTGCCCGCCCGGCCCTCCTGCCGGGCGGGCAGGGGCGTACGGCCCGGTAAGGAATGGGTGACGTGGCAAGAAACCGACTGCGAAAAGCCGCCGTGAACGGTGACGGCAAGGCCGCTCTGCAACTGGTCGACATGCTCGTGGACGACCACAGGGAAGAGGAGGCGGTCGAGGTTCTGCGTGCCTGCGCCGCCGCCGGAGGAAAGGAAGTAGCCCTCGCCCTCGCCGACATTCTCGGAGTCAGCGGCGACGAGGAGTACGAGCGGGAAGCGGAAAGCTGGTACCGCATCGCCGTCGAAGAGGGCCTTGACGGTGCGTTGAACGACTACGGAACCTTCCTGTCGGTGTTCGACGACCGGAGCGAGGACGCCGAACGCGTGCTGCTCCAAGCCGTCCGGTCCGGTGACACGCTGGCGTACGGCAACCTGGGCAAGGTCTACCAGGACGAGGAGCGGTACGCCGAGGCGTTGCCCTGGCTGCGCAAGAGCCTGGCGGCCGGCAACACCGGCATTCTGCCCTTCCTGGCGCAAGTGGAGATCGAGCTGGGAGACGGCGAGAACGCCTGGAAGCATGTGCGGGAAGCCATGGAGCACGACCAGGAGGAAGCCCCGCTCGTCTGCGCCCACTATCTGGTGAGATTCGGCGATCGCCACCCCGAGCTGAGCGCCGAGGGAATGTTCCGCGAGGCCGTGGAAAAAGACGACGAGGCCTACTTCCACTTCGCCAACTGGCTCAAGGACGAAGGACGCTTTGACGAGGCGGAAACCCAGTACCGAGAGGCGATCCGGCACGGCGAGGTCAACGCCCACCTCAACCTGGCCAACCTCCTCCAGGACCTGGGGCGGCCGCTGGAAGCGCGGGTCGAGCTGCGTTCCGGAATAGCGGCCCGAGACCCGTGGGCGGCCGTCGCACTGGCGCACATGCTGGCGGACGCGGGACTACGGGACGAGGTGCCGGCCGCCATCAGACAGGCCGAACAACTCGGCTGCCCCCAGGAAGAAATCACCGGCCTCTGGGCGATGCACCACGCACAGCGCCCAGAAGGCGGGACCTGAGACGCACTGAATTCTTGACCCGGTCTTCCGTCTTTCGCCGGCTGCCGCTGAGGGCCGGGTCCGGGATACCGCAGGGGTCCGGGATGCTGCTGGACCTGCTGGCTGCCGAGTTCCACCGGGTGCTGCCGGATGTCCCGAAGACCATAGCCAGCTGACCTGCGGGCGGCCGCAGCCCGGGTCACTGCCCGCGCATGGGCGGCTCGGCGGGCGGGGCAGGACCGGTCGGCCACGCCCTGAACGATGCACCGGGCGTGGCCGACAGCAGGGGCGGCCTCCTCTTCTCGAAGGCCGCCCCGTGTACTGTCAGGCCTTCTTGCGCCGCTCAGTGAGGGTCAGCAGGCCGAGGATGATTAGGGCAGCCAGAGAAGTGCCGACCACCATCCACATCGCCGACTGGGTACCGTGGGTGAACATTCGGTTGAACACATCGGTGATTTCACCCCCGTTGAGGGAGGTGTGCTCCTTGAGCAGCGTGACGGCCCGTTCAGGGTCAGCCACCGCGTCCCGGGTCCAGGAGCCGACGGCGCTGGTCTTGTCCGAAAGAGCATCGGTGAGACTGGCGTTGGCCTGTGTGCGGTAGATGACGATGCCCACAGCCAGGCCGATGGCTCCGCCGAGGTTGTGGAAGGTCCAGGAAGAGCCCATGGCGAGCCCGGCCTGTCGCTCCGGGACCGAGGAGAGGGCGGAGACGGTGGCGGGACCCAGTACACAGCCCCAGGCCACGCCCATTGCGACCAAGGCCGCCACGATGAGGGTGAGCGGGGCATCCGCGCTGAGCCGAGTGAACAGCAGTGCCGAGATCGTGAACACGGTGAACCCGGTGACCAGCAGCTTCCTGGGTCCAAAGCGGTCGGTCAGTCGGCCCACGAACGGAGAGAGTACCGCCATCACCGCAGTGCATGGCAGGAGCATCGCACCGGTGGCGTAGCCGCTGTACCCGCGCACCTCGTCGAGGTAGAGGGGCAACAGGAAGAGGACGGTGGTGTAGAAGCACGCTAAGGCGAAGTCCGACACGATCGCGGCGAGGAACGCACGGTGTTTGAAGAGGCCGAAGCTGATGATGGGGTCGGCGGCGCGCTTCTCCACGGCGTAGAAGGCGAGGAGTGCGAGGAGTGCGAATCCCAGGAGGCCCAAAGTGCTCGGGCTCGACCAGCCCCAGGTGCCGCCGAGGGTGAAGGCGAGCACCAGGGCGGGGATCCCGAGACTGATCAGGATGAGGCCGGGCCAGTCCACGCCGGTGATGCTCTCTTCGTTCCGGGATTCGCGGACGCTGAAGGAACACAGTGCCAGCGCGAGGACGACCAGGGGGACGTTGAGCCAGAACACCCAGTGCCAGCCGGCGGCGGACACGATGACCCCTCCGAGCATTGGCCCGATGGCGAGGCCGACGCCGTTGACCCCGTAGAGAGCACCGATCGCCCGGCCACGCTGGGACTCGGGGAACGCGTTCTGGACGATGGCTCCGGTGGACGTGTACAGGATCGCCCCGGCCGCTCCCTGCAGGAAGCGGAAGGCGATGAGCCACCCCGTGGTGTCGGCGAAGCCCGCGCCGAGAGAGGCGAGTCCGAAGATCACGGTGCCGGTATAGAGGACACGACGTCGGCCGTAGGAATCGGCGAGCCGTCCCATGGTCACCATGAACATGGACAGGGCGACGATGAACATGTTGACGATGAGCTGCAGGTCGGTGACGGTCGCACCGAGGTCGGCCTGGATCTGCGGAGCGGCTGTGTTAACGATGGTCAGGTCGATGCAGCCGAGGAAGCTGATCAGGCCCACCCCGGCGAAAGCCCACCACTTTCGGTCCGGTGGGGCCTTCGTCGCTGTCTTCGGGGCGGTGGTCGATGACGTCACAGTGTCGCGTCCTCTGTACCGGATAGTGATGATGTGAAGCTTTTAGGCGGCTTGCTCGGCAGCGGCAGCCCGCTTCTTAAACCGCAGGGACAACCAGCCGCCCTTTCCTGGGTATTCCTCGGCGACGAACAGCCGCTGAGTTTCGGCCATGGCGGCTGTCATCATCTGTGGGTAGATGACGTAGTCATAACCTTGATGCGCCCACATCGGCATGATAATGGGGCACTCTTCGATGAGGTATTCCAGGCACCCCCTGAACGCCTTCTCGGTGTCCGCTTCGGGGTTGCGCGGCGTGAACCGGTTGATGAACTTTCCGATGGTGGCGTTCACCGCCTGCCGGTATAGCGGATTGTTTTCGTAGGCGTGCTCTATGCGCTGCCTGAATCCCGCATAGTCGGGGTCGGTCAGCGCTTCGTCCCATCGCAGCACCTCGTTGGGTACGCTGAGTCGGCCAAGCATTTTGGCGTTGCGCTCCAGCCAGTCGCCCCCCTCCCGCAGGGAGCGAGTGTATGCCTCTTCGGGCGACAGGCCATGAAGGTTGGACCGCTGCAAGGTGTCAGCGACCGCTATGGTCACCTGCTTGAATTCGCTGCGGTTCAGGAGCTCCACAGTGGCCCGGAGTTTGTCGCCCTCGTGATAGCGCTGGCCGACGCTCACCAGCAGGATGGCTTTGGTGTCGGCGAGTCTGAGTTTCTTGGCCGCTTCCTCGAAGTTCGCCTTGGTGCGGCCGTCGATGATGTATTCGCTCATGGCTGCTTCAGCTCCACAGGGCCAGCGGTCGATCACTGCCGTAGTAGCCCAGGAAGTGCCCCAGGGTGATGCAGGGTTCGTCGCTGGGCGGCCGCACGGCGTGAATCTGGCGGGGGTTGAGCAGCAGCAGGTCACCGGGGGCCGGCTTGATCACCTCTTTCGGTGGGCCCAGCTGGTCGCGTTCCAGCCCCCAGGCACGTTCGCCCTTGAGCTTGTTGTACGTCTCCTCGCCCGGTTCGGTGCCCCATAGTTCGAGCTCGCCGCCCGTCTGCGGGATGTTGACGTAGATGTTGGCGGAGAGCCGTGCGGCCAGTTGGCGGGAATCCACTGCGGGGAGATTGCGTTCCAGAGCATCGGTATGAGGGTTGAGATCCACCCCCTTGTGCTGGTGGCGGCAGATACCGATGAACGCCTTTCGCCCGCCTAAGCTCAGTAAGCTCGCTCCGGGTTTCCAGGTCTCTTCGATGAGGAGTCGAAAGACGCCACTGGGCGAGGCGTACGGCGCGAACAGTTCTCGCATTCGCTGGATGTTGTCACGGGCTTCGGTGTGATAACGCTCACGCGAGGCCTCGTCGCTGATCTCGGAATAGGCGAAGCCTATCCGCTGGAACGAGGTGTCCTGGCTGAGACCTCCCTTGTCCGGATGGTCCAGCAAGTTCTCGCTGGCGTATTGGACCACCTTGCCCGATACGGATCCCGGTATGCGGACGGCCAGCACCGTTCATTCGATGAGCGCGAGGATATCATCGTGAGTTAGTTGACGCCACGCAGCGCGCGCGATAATCGCCATGCCTGCCTTCCAGATAGCACACAGGAAGGGACATCTGCCCGTTTGCAGCACCTCCATAATTGTTCGATGTGCACTACATAGACTTTCGAGAGTCCACGTCGATCGATTACATGGCCGCATTACGCTGCATTAACAGAATGGCGCCTGAAACTACCTGTCCACACCGATGGCGACTTGGCTTGTTCCGTCACTCGTGAGTCGCCCCGTTGCGCCCACACGCGCCCACGCGATCTGCACAGACAGACATGACCTTGGGAGGCACACCGAGGAGTCAAACAATGATGGCTGAAACGATGCGACGCGCTCGCATGGCAGTCGGCTCGATCCATGCGGTTATGTCAATCCAGCAGGACTAGAAATCATCACCCCATAACGAACATCATGGGCATAGGGGGCAACAAGCTTCAGAGACCGGAAAAACTCTGGTGGAAGGGCCACGGACAGAACCGGCGCACCTGCTCACCACCTCGGGAAGGACAAGCCGGGGCCCGGGGCCGGGCAGCAGCGGCCGGACGCCGGTGACATCCCGGGATGGCCTGCCTACCCTCGCAGCCGTCCTTCCCGGCTGTCAGAACGAGCCCTGCACAAGCCGAGGCAGCGTCCGCAACACCGCCTCCGGGCGGCAGATCGCGCACGTGGCGGCCACCTCCGCCCCCCTGAGCCAAGAGCCAAGCGCCGCCCGTCCCGCGTCACGCCCACGCGCCAGCGGGTGCGCTTCTCCGGCGGCGGATCGAGGGCGGTGTAACCCTGGCCCTCGATGGGCTGCGATCGGATGGGGCAAGATGAACGAGACACCCGTGGGCGGGTCCGGGCCAGTGACGACACCAGCCCGGCTCGTTTACCCCGGGCCGTCTTCCTCTTCCTCGTCGAAGTCCGGCATCGGCGCGGGCTCGGCATCGAGCATCCGCCGCGCCGTCCAGTACCGCTCCACCGCGGCGGGATCGTGCACCACCGGCGAAGTCACCGTGGGCTCGGCTGCCGCAATATCCTCCGCCCGGCCCTCTGGCCAGCTTCGGGCGCAGCGTTGCAGGGCGGCGCGTTGTTCGTCTTCGTACGCAATCTGGTGGGCCAGGACGGTGCGGTCGATGTGTGGTTCGACGGCTGCCAGGACCAGGCGCTGAAGTTCTTCCGGGGCCAGGGCTTCGACTTCCCACTGCACAGGGCGGGCGGGGTCGAGGCCGTGGCGGCGGGCGAAGGCCGGCCAGCGCGGGTCACCTTGTTTGCCCTCGGCGGCGGGCAGGCCGTAGGCGAGGACCTGCTCGTAGGTCAGGGCGACGCGTTCGACCGTGGTCCAGCAGCCGGTGCGGGCCACCGAGGGCGCTCGGTGGTCGCGCGGTACCGCAGTCCGTGAACAGCTGCTAACTTGACGAACTGTCACTGCGCGTCACGACTGCCGAGCCAGCGGTAATCGAGATGAGGAGCGCAAGTTGAAGATTGCAGTTCTTGGTGCGGCCGGCGGTATCGGCCAGCCCCTCGCTCTCCTGCTCACGACCCGGCTCCCTGCGGGTTCGGAGCTTGCGCTCTATGACATCGCCCCCGTCACCCCGGGCATTGCTGTCGACCTCAGTCACATACCCACCGCGGTCAAGGTCAAGGGATTCTCGGGGGAGGACGCCGCCCCTGCCCTGCAGGGCGCGGATGTGGTGATGATCTGCGCGGGCGTCTCACGCAAGCCGGGCATGGACCGCTCCGACATCTTTCACGTGAACGCGGGGATCGTCGCGAGCCTCGTCGGGCAGGTCGCGACACATTCTCCGACGGCCTTGGTCGGGATCGTCACAAGCCCGGTGAACGCCACCGTGCCGATCGCCGCCGCCGTCTTGGACAACGCCGGTGTCTACGACAAGAACAAGCTGTTCGGCGTCACCACCGTGGACGTCGAGCGTGCCACCACGTTCGTCGCCGAGATCAAAAACCTTCGGCCGGAGGACGTCTCTGTGCCTGTGATCGGCGGCCACTCCCGCATCACCGTTCTCCCGCTGCTCTCACAGATCTTGAACGTGACGTTCGATGACCCGGAGGTCAGCGACCTGACCCGTAGGGTCCAGAACGCGGGTACGGAGGTGGCCGAGGCCAAGGCAGGTGGCGGGTCGGCGACCTTGTCCGTGGCGCATGCCGCAGCCCGCTTCACGATGTCCCTGGTGCGCGCGCTGAAGGGTGAGGCCGGCGTGGTGGAATGCGCGTACGTCGAAGGCGGCGGCTCCCACGCTCGGTTCTTCGCACAACCGGTGGAGCTGGGGACCAGCGGCGTCACCGCGATCAAGGGCATCGGGACTCTGAGTTCCTTTGAAACGAACGCCCTCAACGCGTTGCTGGACGTGCTGCACAAAGACATCCGCCTGGGCGAGGAATTCACCTCAAAGAGCTGAGCCCGGGTGCCGCGTCCGGCGACCTCGTTCGGCAGGGTGTCCGAATGTGCGCTGATCTCGTTCCGGACGGCAAGGACGCGGCGCCGGCCTTGTCGAACCGACCGCCTGGGTGCTCACCAGGGTGTCCACTGCCCCGGCCAGCCGGTCAGATGGTGGCGGCCGCCGTAGGCGAGGACCGTCTCGGTCACCGCGATACCGTGCGACCCGAACCGGCCCTGATCCCCCTGGCCCCGGTACCGGCCCTCGGGCGCGGCGGCAGTTCGTTGCCTTCAGCCAGAGCCTCCATCCCTGCCGGGGTCAGGTTCCAGATCGGGTCCCGGCCCGTGCTTACCGTTCGTCTCCGCCAACCTGGGTCTTCAACGGCTGCATCGCCCTGCGTACGCAGGAACCAGCCGTCCGAATCCTCCGCCGTGACGACCTGAGCCACCTGCCGGACCGCCGCCATACGCACACGCCCCAGCATCCGCAGAGCCTCCGCACGGGCCCGGGACGCAGTAGGAGCAGACCTTGTCCCGGTCGCTGACGCTTCCTGAGCGTTTGGTCCTGTGGTGGGTGTCTGGTTCCGGGGGTCAGGTTCCGCGCCAGTTGGGGGTGGTTTCGCCGGTGAGGCGGCGGGCCATGAGGTCGGTCATCGCGAGCTGGATCAGGGCTTCGCTGCGGTACGGATGGGTTTCGTAGTCGCGGACGAGTCTGCGGTGGTGCACGAGCCAGCCGATGCTGCGCTCGATGGTCCAGCGCCGCGGAATGATCACGAAGCCGCAGCGGCCCGGCGGGCGGGCGACGGGCTGGACGTCGATGCCGAGCCGGGCGCCGTGGTCGATGGCGCTGGTGCCGTAGCCGGCGTCCACCCAGGCCTTGGTCACGCGCGGGTGGGCCGCGGCGATGCGGGACAGCAGGGTGGCGCCGGCCGCGGTGTCGGACACGCCGGCGGCGGTGACCAGGACGGTCAGCAGCAGGCCCAGGGTGTCGCAGCCGAGGTGGCGCTTGCGGCCGATGATCCGCTTGCCGGCGTCGGTGCCCTGGCCGGAGCGGTGGACGTCGGCGGAGGTCTGGACGGTCTGGGAGTCCAGCACGCACGCGGACGGCTCGGCGCCGCGGCCCTCGGCCTCGCGGACCAGGCGCCGCAGCAGGCCGGTGAGCCGGGCGAAGACGCCGTCCCGTTGCCACTGGGCGAAGCAGCCGTAGACGCTCTGGTGGCGCGGGAAGTCGCGGGGCAGGTAGCGCCAGGGGACGCCGGTGCGGTCGACGTAGAGGATGGCGTCCATGAGGCGGCGCAGGTCGTGCTCGGGCGGGCGGCCGAAGCCCAGGGCGCCTCGGCGGCGCCGGGCCTGCCAGGCGGTGAGCACGGGTTCGATCAGTGCCCAGCGGTCGTCGGACAGGTCGCTGGGGTACCCGTCGCGCGGGGTCATCTCGTGCATGTACCGCGCGGCGGTCGGCTTGGCGAGGGGCGCAGGACCACCGACCGCCCCGTCCGGGGAGGAGACAGGAGGTGCCGGAAGGAAACACGCCTGTGCTGTCACGCCTCCCACCGACCGGCTCACCGGTCCCTCTCGCCTCGACCCAACGCACCGCCCAAACCTCAACAAGAAGCGGTGAGACAGGACCAAACCCTCAGTAAGAACCCGTCTTCGAACCTCTGTTGACTTCTCGCGCGCGCCACGAGGGAGAACCTCGTACGCACGGGGCCCTCCGCGCGCAGTGGCCCGTCAGCGGTCATGCGAAGAGTTCTCGGGTGCTCCGCGCGCCGCGTCTGTGCGCCTTTGCGGGACGGGCCGGGGGGCGGAGCATACCGGTACCGGGCGGACCGGAGTTCCCTTCACAGCCGCAGGCGCCGTGTTCCGGCCGAGTTTCTGCTGAGGAGGACCTGCATCGGTGTTAACGACACTCATCACTGCCGCCGTAGCGATCGTCGCCACCCTGCTGGGTTCAGTCGTCAGCGGCCGATTCCAGGAGCGCGCCGCGGAGCGCGCGGTGCGCGCCACCCACGATGCGACCCTCCGCCGCGAACAGCTCAGGGCGGTCACGGAGCTGGCTTGTGCGGTCAGCACCCACCGCACGGCGATCTGGAAGCGGGGGGACGCCGTCCTCCAGCGCGCCAGCGACGAGCGGATCGATGAACTGCGCACCACGGGACATGACACTCGCGCCCTGGTCGCCCACCCGCTGACCGCGCTGCGCGTCCTCATCGAGGATCAGGGCGTGCGCGCCGCCGCAGACCGCATGATCGCGCTGACCTACCAGATGCACGGTGCGTGGTCCAGCAGGGACGGACTGACCTCGGCACGCTTGACCGCGGTGGCCGCGCATGATGCTTTCGTGGACATCGCCGGCCGCTACGTCCGCAGCCCCGTATAGGCGACGCATCGGCTCGATCTCCAAAGCGTCGTCCCCCACTTTGAACCGGATCTTCGTCTCGTCCAGCACGAGCTGCCGGTCCCCGGCCACCAGCTCCTCGTACCGCTGGAGCCTGGCACTGCCGACCTTGGTACGTGCAGGCATCAGGCCCCCCCCGCTGCCGGGGCGTCGACTCTCCCACCGGCGGCAAGCCCCGGCCCCGCACCACGAGCTCTGGGCAGTGAGAGGCCGTGCAGGCACGGCCGGCTGAACGGGCACCGCCGGCCCGGCCGAAGCCGACGGTTCAGGGGATGACGCGGATCACCGTGATCACCGGAGGGTCGATGCCGGGCCCTTCGGAGACGAGATAGCGCACCGTCGCCCAGCCGGCGACGAACGCGACCCGGTCCCACGGTCCCCCGCCCAGCGGCCGCTCGATCGAGGTACCGCCGTGCGGATCGGTGCCGAGCTCCGCGGTGATGCCGACCAGCACCTCCTGCGCGAGCAGCTCGCCGAGGGCCAGGAGGTCGGCGCGGGCCTGCGCGCTGAAGGTGATCCGGTACGCGCTCACCCGGCGGTGCCGTTCCGCCGCTCCCATTCCTGCAGCGTGTACGCCTGAAGCGTCCCGGCCGCGGCCTGCCGCACCTGCTCGTCACCGCGGCCGTCGGCCGCCTCGATCGCGATCCCCCGCCACAGGCCCAGCACGTGCGCCCGCTCACGCAACGCCGCGTCCTTGAGCGCCTGGTCGAACTGCTCGCGCATCGCGGCGGGCAGGGCTCGTCGGATCTCGGCCGCGCTCCGGGGCCGCTGTGGCCCCGGCGGCGGCTCTGCCGGCTGTGCGCTCACGACTTCCTCCGATCACCGGTCGACAGGCCGGCCGGCTCGCCACCGTCCGGCCCACTGCCACGCTAGCGCCACCGCCGCCCTGCGGAGAGCCGTTCACAGCACGCTGCACCCGGTCTTCCCGGACCTGCATCCGACCACCACGGCCAGGACATGCGGACGCACAACGGAACAGCCCCCCGGAACCAGACCCCGACAGAGCCGACAAGCCGACTTCAACTCACCTGCCACCAGCCGGCTACACCCGCCGACCGACCGCCACCACCCTTCTGCCCGATCGGCACCCCAGCTCCTTGACTCCCCGGATCGCCCCCTGAAGAACTTCCAGCCGAAGGACTACCCCTTCTGTACATAAGTTGTCGGCATTTCCGCACACCCGTCAGTCGGCTTCGCCCTCACATCTGCAGTTCGTCGGCCGCCCGCCAGGCCTGGTCGGCGAAGCGTGCGGCCTGCGGGTGGGCGCCGTGCGAGGGATGGGCCAGGTAGGCGGGGACGGTGGGTGCGCCGGTCAGTGGGACGAGGCGGACGGAGGGGTGGGTGTAGCGGCGGGCGGCGGAGACCGGTGCCGTGCCGACGCCGAGGCCGACGGCCACCTGCTCCAGCCACTCGTCGAAGTTGCGGCACTCGTCGCCGACCACCGGCCGGCGGCCGGCGGGCCACATGTCGGGGAAGGTGGTGCCGCTGACGGTGTTGATGATCAGCGGCAGGTCGGCGAGCTCAGCCCAGTCGAGTGCGGTGCGTTCGGCCAGCTGCCAGCTCGCGGGGACGGCCGCGATACGGGGCTCCTCGTAGAGGAGGACGCTGCGCAGCCCTTTCGGCAGCGGCGTGCTGCGCAGCAAGCCCAGATGTGTCTGGCCGGTGTCGAGTCCGGCATGGGGGGTGTCGCAGCGGACGAATGCGACTTCGACCCCGGTCTCCTCCGTGAACCGGGCGGCGAGTCGCGAGAAACCCTCGGGTAGACCCCAGTTGAACCCGATGCGCAGTTTCTCCCCATTCTGTAATTCCTGCAGCACCGAGTCGAGCTGGCGCAGCAGCGGGGCGACGGTCTCCTGCAAGGTCCTCCCTTTGTCGGTCAGCTCCGTTCTGCGTGTGCTGCGTTCGAAAAGCCGTACCCCCAGGGACTCCTCAAGGGCCCGGATGTTGCGGGTCAGGGTCGGCTGGGTGAGATGCAGACGATGACTGGCGGCGGTAAACCCTCTTTCTTCGGCTACGGCCAGAAAACACCGCAAATGACGCAGGTCGATGCTCATTCGCCAAGTGTATAAGTGACGCAGCAATGGCATTTCTCCACTCTCGGCAAAGCGCCTAGTCTTCTTGGTGTCGCCGAGCGGACGGCACGCCCCGGGAAGCCCGGGCGCAGGCCGGTAGCCTCGGCGGGCAGCCATGTACTTAACGGGGGTTAACGTGCGGGAACACTGGCGTGCGCCGTCAATCGGCGTAGCGCAAAAATTGCCCAAAGAAGAAGCAAAGAATTTCGTGGCCGAGCGGACCATCTGCCGGGCACCCGCACCCGAACGCCCTTTCTTCGCGGCCTTCGAGAAGTTTTCGTAAATAAGTTGCCGACCGTCACCCATTGATGGTTCAAGGTGCGGTACGGCGGCTGGGCGATTCGCCGTGATGCGGTGCGATGCGTCGTCGCGCGCCGGTGCCGCAACACCATCCCGCCGGTGACTGCCGCCCGCTCGTAGTTGCTTTCTCAACTTTTGTCGCCGCCTTTCCGGCCCGTCCTGTGTTCCGCCCGCGTCAGAGCGGGTCGTCGCGGGTCAATGCCGACCGGGCTCTCCAAAATGCCCGTTTTCTGTCGTACCACTGAGAAGGGTTTTGCTGTGCCGGTAATCGAGCTGCGCAACGGTCCTCTTGAACATGTCGTCATCGACGGTGACCCCGGCCTGGCGCCCCTGGTCTTCCTGCACGGCGGGCTCGGCTGCCTCGCCGCCTGGGGACGCTTTCCCGCGCGGCTGGCCGCCGCGACCGGGCGCCGCGCGCTGGTGTACTCCCGCCACGGCAACGGCGGCAGCGGCCCTGACCCGGAGCCCCGCACCCCCCGCTACATGCACGAGCACGCCCAGCACGTACTGCCCGAACTGCTGGACGCGCTCGGCATGCACCGCCCCGTCCTGGTCGGCCACAGCGACGGCGCCTCCATGGCCCTGCTGTACGCCTCGGCGCACCCCGTCGAAGCGGTCGTCGGGATGGGCCCGCACATGTACTTCGAGGAGGAGAACCGCCTCGGTATCGAGAACTCCCGCGCCTCCTACGAGGCCGGCCCGCTCGCCAAGAAGATGGCCATGGTGCACGACGACCCCCGAAGCGTCTTCGACCGCTGGAGCGGGGTCTGGCTCTCCCCCGCCTTCCGCAGCTGGTCCATCGAGAACGACCTCGACGTCACCGCGCCGGTGCTGATGATCCAGGGCGACGCGGACGAGTACGGCTCGATGGGACAGGTCGACGCCGTCGAGCGCGCGGTCAGCGGCCCGTTCCAGCGCCTGGTACCCGAAGGCTGCGACCACTACCCGCACCTGGTCTGCCCGGAGCTCGTCACCGAGACCGTCTGCGGCTTCCTCGCCGAGCACACCGAGAAGAGCCTGCCCGTGGAGGCTGCCCGATGACCGCCCGGACACCCGTACGCCTGGACGCCCTGCTGGCCCGCTCCGCCCGGGTCCACCCGGGCCGTACCGCCCTGGAAGGGGGCGGCGAGAGCTGGATGTACGCACAACTCGACAGCGCTGTCGACGCGTTGGCGGCCAGGCTGACCGCCGACGGCGTCGCGCCGGGCGACCGGGTCGGTGTCTACGCCCCCAAGACTCCCGCCACCGTCATCGCTCTGTACGCGGCGCTGCGGGCCGGTGCGGTGGTCGCGCCTCTCGACGTGGCCGACCCGCCGGAACGTACGGCCCGCATGATCCATAACGCGGGGCTGTCCCTGCTGCTGACCACCGACCGCGCCCTGGCCGGGGCCCAGCGCGCCGCCACCCGCGCCCGCTCCGGTGCGCCGGCGGACGAAGCCCCCCTGGAGCACGGCCTGCACCGGCTGCGGGTCCTGGCTCCCGAGGAGCGGCCCGAGCCGCTGCCCGCGCCCACCGACTCCGGCGGCTACATCCTCTTCACCTCGGGCAGTACCGGCTGGCCCAAGGGCGTTCTGCTCTCGCACGAGAACGTCGCGCGCTACGCCCTCTGGGCCGCTGGTGAGTTCGGCCTCACTCCGGAGGACCGGATCGGCTCGCAGGCCGCCCTCACCTTCGACCTGACCACCTTCGACCTGTTCAGCGCCGCCGCCGCGGGGGCCTGCACGGTCCTGATGCCGGACGTGCTGCGGGCCTTCCCGCGCGATGTCGTCGGATGGCTGACCGAGCAGCGCATCACCGCCTTCATGGCGGTGCCCTCCCTTTACCACAACATGCTCCAGCAGGGCGGCATCGCCGACGCCCCGCCGCCCTCCCTGCGCATCGCGGCCTTCGGCGGCGAGGCGTTCGCCCCCGAACTGCTGGAGCGCTATCTGCGGCTGCTGGACGGGGTGCCCTTCTACAACCTGTACGGCCCCACCGAGACGAACGCCTGCACGTACTACCGGGTGCCGGCCGACTGGACCGCCGACCAGGAGCTGCCCATCGGTCGCGGCATCGGCGGCGTCCACATCGACGTACTCGACGAGGACGGCCGGCCCACCGACGGCGAGGGCGAGATCCACATCGCCGGCCCCGTCGTCTTCCAGGGCTATCTGCGCGGCGACGCGCCCGAGGACCCCACCGTCACCGTCACCTTCCGCGACGGTGTGGCCCGCCGCGCCTACGCCAGCGGCGACCTCGGCCGGATCACGTCCGACGGCCGGGTCTTCCTGCGCGGGCGGCGTGACCATCAGGCCAAGAGGCGGGGTCACCGTATCGACCTGATGGACGTGGAGAACGCCGTCCTGGAGCTGCCGCAGGTGGCCACCGCCGCGGTCGTCGCCAAGGACGGCCCGTACTCCGGCCAGATCTGGGCCTACGCCCAGACCGACGCCACCGAACGAGAGGTCCTGGCCGCGCTGCGCGACGTGCTGCCCAAGCGGATGCTGCCCGACCGGATCGTTTCGCTCACCAACCTGCCCACCACCACCAGCGGCAAGGTCGACCGCCGTGCGCTGAGCGCCGCCGCCGATGACACCGCCGGTCCCGTACTCCCCGAGGAGATCACCGTATGAACAGCGTCGAAGAACTGTGCACCCTGATCGGCAGCCGCATCAGCTGGGGCCGCGGCGAGGACGCCGGCTCCCTGGACGCGGACACCCCGCTGCTCGAAATGGGCCTGGTCGACTCACTGGCGATCATGGAGATCGTCGCGGCGCTGCACAAGGAGGCCGGTATCACCCTGCCCGACACCGAGATCGTCGCCGCCAACTTCCGTACGCCGAAGGCCCTGTGGGCCGCCATCGAGGAACTCTCCGGCGAGGGCCGCAAATGAGCGCGGTGGCCACCGCGACGCTGCGCACCGGCGCACCGGAGACCGAGCAGCTCGTCGACACCTACCGTGACCTGGCCGCACCGGTGGTCGAGCGGATCGCGGACGCGGACTTCACCACCCAGTGGCGGGCCATGGCCGACCTCGGGGTGCTCCGGCTCGCCTCGCCGGACGCCACGGCGCCCGGCCCGGTCACCCGGTCGCTCGCCATGATCGAGGGCATCGGGCTGGCCGGCATCGACCCCGGGCTGTGTTACGCGCTGGCCTCGCAGGTTTTCGGCATGCAGTTCCCGCTGCGGGACTCCCTCGGCGCGGACGTCTGGCGCGCGGTCGCCGACGCCCAGCAGGGCCGGGAGCTGCTGTGCCACGCGCTGACCGAACGCGGCGGCGGTAGTGACCCGTTCTCCATGCGGACCCGCGCCCGGCGCGACGGGGACGGCTTCGTGCTCGACGGCGCCAAGACGTTCATCACCGCCGCACCCGTGGCCGACCGGGCGATCGTCTTCGCCCGTACCTCCGAGGGACGCTCGCCGTTCGCGCTGTCCGCTTTCCTCTTCCCGCTCGACCTGCCGGGGGTCCGCCGCGGCGAGACGTTCACCAAGACCGCGCTGCCCACCGTGCCGATGGGCGAACTCCTCTTCGAGGACGCCCGGCTGCCGGAGAGCGCGCTGCTCGGCGAAGAGGGGTCCGGGCTGGCGGTGATGGCTTCCACCACCGCCTGGGAACGTTCCGTCATCCTCGGGTACGCCCTCGGCCCGATGCAGCGCCTTCTGGACCGTACCGTCGACTGGGCCAGGGACCGCGACCACTTCGGCCGCCGGATGGGAGCGAGTCACCAGGTCGCGAGCCGGGTCAGCGACATGGCCCTGGCGCTGCACCGGTCCCGCGTCCAGCTCTACGCGATGGCCGCCCGGCTCGACGCCGGGACGCCCGCCCGGCAGCTGGCCGCCGAGGCGGCGCTGACCAAGATCTCCGTGTCCGAGGACTACGTACGGATGACCGAGCACGCCACCGCGCTGTCCGGCGTCCGGGCCTTCCTCCCCGGCTTCGACCTCGCCGCCGACCTGGCCGGCCCCATGGCGGCCCTCACCTATGCCGGTCCGAACGACCTGCTGCGGGTGGGTGTCGCACGGCAACTCGGCTTGCCTGTCGAGAACTGACCGGCCGTGACCCGACCGGCCGCACACCGATCTGAAGGATTTCGATGGCGTTGCTGACCCCCCTCGACGACCTCCTCAAACTCGCCGCGGAGACGGGCGAACGGATCGCCCCGCTCGCCGCCGGCACCGACACCGGACGCGACACCGGCCACGAGGCCTACCGCATCCTGCGCGAGTCCGGCCTGCTCGCCCTGCTCGTCCCCCAGGAGGCGGGCGGCGCCGGCCTGGGCTTCGGTGACTACTGGCGGGTGCTGGCCGAACTCGGCTCGCACCACGGCGCCGCCGCCCTCGGTTTCAACATGCACCACGTCGTCATCGGCGCGCTCGCCGATGCCGCCGGCACCCGGCTGCCCCCGGCGGCCGAGGCGTTCCGCGCCTGGATGCTGGACGAGGTCGTCAACGGCCGCAAGCTGTTCGCCTCCGCCACCTCCGAAGCCGGCCGCGGTGCCAAGCTCCGGGGCATGCGCACCCGTTACCGGCTCTCCGAGGACGGCACGCACTACATCCTGAGCGGCAAGAAGTCCTTCGTCTCCTTGGCGGGCGCCGCCGATTACTACGTCGTCGCGGCGGCCGCCGAGACCGGCGACGAGGACACCGGCGAGGTCTCGCACTTCGTCGTCGCCGCCGACGATCCCGGCGTGAGCTTCGAGACCGTGCAGCACATGTCGGCGATGTACGGCACCAGCACCGCCCCGATGACACTGGACGAGGTCATGGTGCCCCGCTCCCGTCTCTACCTCGGCGTCGAGGGCATGTCCCTGTTCAAGGTCGTACGCGAACCGCACTGGATGGTCGCCGGCTACACCGGCGCCTACCTCGGCATCGCCGAAGCCCTCTTCCGGCACACGGTCGAGCATGTCACCGCCTCCCCCGCCCGCGCGGACTCGCCCGTCGTGCAGCAGGAGCTGGGCCGGATGTCCGCCCGGCTGCGGGCCGCCCGTGCCCTGGTGCACGAGGCCGGTGACCTGGTCACCGCGCAGCGCGGCAGTCTGGAGGCCAACGCCATGGTGCACGCCGCCAAGTACGTCGTCGGCGAGGTCGGCCCGCAGCTCGCCCAGGACGCGCTGCGGCTGTGCGGCTCGGCCGCCGTCAGCCGCAGTCACCCGTTGGAGCGGCTGATCCGTGAGGCCCAGTTCGCTCACGTGATGCCCGCCAAGCCGATGGAGTGCCTGGAGTACCTGGGCAAGGCCGCGGTCGGCGTCAACCTCTACAACGCCCAGGCGTTCGCATGGTGACGCCCGTCCAGAACGCGCCCACGGTGACCCGCGACGCCTTCCGGGCCCTGATGGGCTCCCACCCCAGCGGCGTCGCCGTCATCACCACCGCCGATGTGCAGGGCACGCCGTACGGCTTCACCTGCTCCGCCCTGTGCTCGGTCTCCCTGGATCCGCCGCAGCTGCTGGTGTGCGCGGGCAACAACGGGAGCACCCTGCCGGTCCTCGCCGCCCGCGGGGCCTTCACCGTCAACCTTCTGCACGGCGCCGGGCGGCGCGCGGCCGAGGCGTTCGCCGGGCCCGCCGCCGAACGGTTCAGCTCCGTCCCCTGGCAGCCCGCGCCCGCCACCGGTCTGCCGATGCTGACCCAGGACGCGCACACCACCGCCGAGTGCCGCGTCACCCGGCTCATCCCCGCCGGTGACCACACGATGGTGATCGGCGAGGTGCTGGCCACCCGGACCCACGCGCCGGCCACCGAAGAGGCGCCGCTGCTGTACGGCATGCGCCGGTACGCCACCTGGCCGGCCTGACTGGGCCGCGCCGCGCCGGCCCCGCCCGGGGCCGCGCCGCACCACCACCCACCCCACCGAATGTGAGGATTCCGCATGTACCGCACTCTGATGAAGTCGAAGATCCACCGCGCCAGCGTCACCCAGGCCGACCTGCACTACGTCGGCTCGGTGACGGTCGACAGCGACCTGATGAAGGCCGCCGATCTGATGGCCGGCGAGAAGGTCGACATCGTCGACATCGACAACGGCGCCCGGCTGTCCACGTACGTCATCGAGGGCCCGGCCGGCTCCGGCGTCATCGGCATCAACGGCGCCGCGGCCCGGCTCATCAGCCCCGGCGACCTCGTCATCCTCATCGCCTACGCCGCCATGACGGACGCCGAGGCCGCCTCCTTCGTCCCGAACGTCGTCTTCGTCGACGAACACAACACCATCGCGGGCGTGGGCGGCGACCCGGCCGAGGTCCCCGAGGGCTCGGGGCTCAAGCGCGGCGACCTCGTCGCCAACTGACCGCCCGCCCAGCACATTTCAGGGAGTTGTCATGACGATCTCCGTGGTGAGCGGCGGCACCCGCGGCATCGGGAGGGCGCTGAGCCTGCGGCTCGCCGCCCTCGGCCATCAGGTGATCGCCCTCTACCGGGGTGACGACCTCGCCGCGCGGGAGACCGCGAAGGCCGGTGACGGCCGGATCGAGACGCTGCGCTGCGATCTCACCCGGCCCGAGGAGATCCGGTCGGTCTGCGACGGGATCACCGACGCGTACGGCGCCCCGTCCGTCCTGGTCAACAACGCCGGGGTGAACCGCGACCGGCCGTTCCTGTCGATGGCCGCCGAGGACTGGGACACGGTGCTGGCCACCAACCTCTCCGGCCCCTTCCACCTCACGCAGGCCCTGGCGCCCGCGATGACGGAGGCCGGGGGCGGCAGCATCGTCAATGTCGCCTCCACCACGGCGATCCGGCCCCGTGCGAACGGCGCCAACTACTGCGCGAGCAAGGCGGGCCTGCTCCAGCTCACCAAGTGCCTGGCCCTTGAACTCGCCCCGCACATCAGGGTGAACGCCCTGCTGCCCGGATTCACTGACACCGAAGAGGTCACCGAGCGCTACCGCCTCGACGACCCGGAGCGGCTGGCCGCGGTCCTGGACGCCATCCCCGGCGGCCGGCTCGGCTCGGCCGAGGACATGGCCGACGCCCTCGAATTCCTGGTCACCGCGCGCAGCGGCTATGTCACCGGACAGCACCTCATCGTCGACGGCGGGCACTTCACGGGGTGATCCCCCACCACCGGTCCCCTCGTGCCCCGGCCCGCCCCGACGGATTTCCTCACCTCTCAGGAGAAGAAGCACATGCGACTGACCCAGCAACAGGCCGACCAGTATCACGAGCAGGGCTTCCTCCTGCTCGAATCCCTCCTCGACCCCCAGGAGGTGGAGACGCTTCGCGCGGCGCTGGAACGCGACGTGAAGGTACCCGGCCCGCAGGTGGTGACCGAGGACGGCGGCACGGAGGTGCGCGCGGTCTACTCCTCGCACCAGCGGCAGCCCGAGTACGCCGGTCTGATCCGTGACCCGCGCATCCTGGAGCCGGTCCGGCAGCTGCTCACCGAGGACGTCTACATCTACCAGTTCAAGATCAACGCCAAGCCGGCGTTCGGCGGCGAGAAGTGGGCCTGGCACCAGGACTTCCTCGCCTGGCGGCTCGCCGACAACCTGCCCGCTCCGCGCCAGGTCAACATCGGTGTCTTCCTCGACGACGTCACCGAGTTCAACGGTCCGGTCATCTTCCTGCCCGGCTCGCACCGCAACGGCCTGGTCCACGAGGGCCGCTCGGCCGCCGCCAAGTCCGAGCAGCACCTCGACCCGGACGACATCTCCCTGTCGCCGCAGCAGCTCGCCGAGCACGTCGACCGGCGCGGTATGACCAGCCCCAAGGGCCCGGCCGGGTCCGTCGTACTGTTCTCCCCGGAGATCGTGCACGGCTCCTCCCCCAACATGTCGCCCTTCGCCCGCCGGCTGCTGATCGCCACGTACAACGACACCGCCAACCTGCCGCGGCCCACGGGCCGGCCCCGCCCGGACTACGTCGTGTGCCGCGACACCGAGCCGCTGCGCCCGCTGGCGACCCCGTTCTCCCAGGCCCTGGGCACGGTGATGGCATGACACAGCGCACCGGACGCGCCGTCGTTCTGGAGGAGTTCGCCCAGCCGCTGCGGCTGCGGGAGTTCCCGCTGCCCGCGGCCCCTGACGGCGGCATGATCGTCGCCTGCGGGTACGGCGGTGTCTGCGGCACCGATCTGCATCTGCAGCAGGGCCACCTGGACATCCCGCTCCCGCTCGTCCTCGGCCACGAAGGGCTGGGGGTCGTACGGGAGCTGGGCGCCGGCACCCACCAGGACGCCACCGGGACGCCGCTCGCGGCCGGTGACACGGTGATGTGGGCCTCCTCCATCGCCTGCGGCGTCTGCCCGCCCTGCCGGCTGCACCGCGAGCCGACGCTGTGCGAGCGGCGCCGAACCTACGGCGTCAACCGTGCCATGACCGACGGTCCGGAACTCTCCGGGGCCTGGGCCGACCACATCGTGCTGCAGCCCGGCACCACCGTGGTCAAGGTGCCCGACGGCACCGACCCGCTCGCCGCCATGTCGCTGGCCTGCGCCGGGCCCACCGTGGCGCACGCGCTGTACGAGAGGCGGCCGGTGCGGCTGGGCGAGACCTTGGTGGTGCAGGGCAGCGGGCCGGTCGGGCTGGCGGCGGCCGCGTTCGCGCAGCTGGCCGGGGCTGCCAAGGTCGTCGTCATCGGCGGTCCGGCCGGCCGGCTGGACCGGGCCGCCGCGGCCAGCATCGGTGACGTCCACCTGAACATCGCCGACACCGCCGACACCGCGGAGATCCTGCGCGAGGCCCGGGCCGCCGCCGGCGGGGACGGCGCCGACCTGGTGATCGAGTGCGCCGGGGTGCCGGCCGCCGTCGGGCAGGGCCTCACCCTGGCCCGCCGGGGTGGCAGTTACCTCATCATCGGCCAGTACACGGACGCCGGGGACACCCTGATCAATCCGCACCAGATCGTCCACCGGCAGCTCGACGTCGTCGGTTCCTGGGCCTTCACCGGCGTCCACCTCGTCGAGTACGTACGGCTGCTGCCGGCCCTCACCAGCCGGTTCGACCTGGCGAGCCTGGTGACGCCGTTCCCGCTGGAGCAGCACGTCGAGGCGCTGACGGCGGTCGGTGACGGGTCGGTGATGAAGGCCGTGCTGACTTCCTGAGAAGCCGTGCTGACTTCCTGAGAAGGGGGGAGCCGGTGGCCGGCTCCCACCCGTCGCGCGGTGCGCGGGTGGAGGTGAAGGTGGCGGCCCGACAGCAGCTTCGAGCGCGGTCGGGCCGTCACCGCTGTCTGCTTCCCGCCTCGCTCTCCCGTTCCTCCGGGCGCCGGTCCGCGCGGACCGGCTCCGGCTCACCCGATGAGCGTTCCCAGTGCCTCTTTGGTCGCGTCGTTGTCGGGAAGGTAGGCCAGCAGGTGGTGGCCGGGTTCGTCGACGGCGGCGAGCTTGACGTAGCGCAGCTGCAGATCGCCGGCCACCGGGTGCCGGAAACGCCGTACGGCGGGGTGGAACGCCGAGGTCTCCCGGCGGCCGTACCAGTGGGCCGCGTCCGGGTCGGCCAGCAGCTCCTCGGTGATCTCGGCGTACCGGGGGTCCTCCGGGTGCCGGGCCGCCTTCGCGCGGAACTGGCCGAGCAGGCTCCGTGCCTCCGGCTCCCAACTGGCCAGCAGCGTACGGGCCGGTGGCCAGCGGAACACCAGCCACAACAGGTTGCGCTGCTTGGGCGTCAGCCGCGCCAGGTCGGTGAGCAGTGCGGTGTAGCCCGGGTTCCAGGCCAGCAGGTCCCAGTGCGGGTCGAGCACCACGGCCGGATTCGGCGTCAGTGACTCCACCAGCGACAGCAGGTTCCGCGACACCCACCCCGGCGGCTGCTCGGCGGTGCCCGGGCGCTCCACGAACGACAGTACGTGCGCGGTCTCGTCCGCGTTCAGCCGCAGCGCCCGCGCCACGGACCGCAGCACCTGCTCCGACGTGCGCACCCGGCCCTGTTCCAGCCACGCGTACCAGGAGCTGCTGACTCCGGCCAGCTCGGCGGCCTCCTCGCGCCGCAGCCCCGGGGTACGGCGCCGCGGTGAGCCCGGCAGCCCCACATCGGCGGGTGCCAGCCGCTCGCGGCGGGACCGCAGGAACGCGCCCAGTTCGCGGCGTGGACCGCTGGGTCCGCCCCCGTTCACGTGCCACTCCTTCCTGAAACCACCGATCCGGTCCTGGGACAGCGCGCCGCGCCCCAGGGTGTGAGCAAGGGTAATCGGCTACGGGGCCCCGCCGGCCGGCCGGGGTGATGGGCTGGAACCACCGGTTCGGAAGAGCCGGCAAGCACGACATAGGAGCCCCATGGACACCACCGATACCACCGATACCACCGGCTCACAGCACACCGCTGCCACTCCCCCGCCGACCGCTACCACCGGGCCCAGCAGATCCGCTGACCCCACCGGTCAGACCGGCCCCGCCGCCCCGCCGCTGCCCGCCGCGTCCCTGCGCCTGCTGCGTACGGCCGGCTTCGTCAGCAACTTCGACCGTTTCTGCATCACCCCGATGCTGCTGCTCATCGGCGTCCAGCTCGGTGTCCCGCTGACCACGGTGATGCTCGCCGCCAGCGGCTACTTCCTCGCCTACGGTCTGATGCAGCCGGTCTGGGGCCTGGCCAGCGACCGGCTGGGCCGGGTGCGCGTCATGCGGATCTCGCTGATCGGGGCCGCCCTCGCCGCGCTCTGCTCGGTGATCGCGCCCGGCGCGACGATGCTGATCGTGGCCCGTGTCGCGGCCGGCGCGTTCTTCGCCGCGTCCATCGCCGCGTCCATCACGTACGTCGGGGACACAGTGCCCGCCGCGGTGCGCCAGCGCCCGCTCAGCGAGCTGATGACCGCCTTCGCGCTGGGCACCGCCGTGGCCACCGTCGTAGCCGGGGCGCTGGCGCACTACGTCAGCTGGCGGCTGGTGTTCGCCCTGCCCGGCCTGGTGGCCGTCTACCTGGTCGTCGCGCTGCGCCGGCTGCCCGAACCGCCGCGGGCCGCATCGGGTGCGCTGCTCGCCCCGTTCAAGATCGTATTGAGTTCCCGCTGGCAGTGGTACGTCATGGCCGTCGCGATGCTCGAAGGCGCCACCCTGCTGGGCTTCTTGACGTACATCGCGCCGGCACTGGAGGCCCAGGGCGCCTCGGCGACGCTGGCCGGCGCGGTGTCCGCGCTGTACGGCGTGGGCTCGATGGCCGCGGCCCAGGTGGTCAAGCGGCTGGTCGGGCGCTGGACGCCGGTGCGGCTGATCGTGCTCGGCGGGGTGCAGATAGCGGTGGCGTTCGGCCTCGCCGCGGCCAGTCAGTCGGTGCCCGCGCTGATCGGGTGCTCTCTGCTGCTCGGTGGCGGCTGGTCGTTCATGCACTCCACGATCCAGTCCTGGGCCACCGCGCTGTCGCCGGCGGCCCGCGCCACCGGCGTCGCGATGTTCGGTGTGGCACTCTACGTCGGCAGCGCCCTGGCCAGCGCCTTTGCCGCCGGCCCCGCGGAAGACCACGCCTACCGGGGCATGTTCCTGACGGCTGCGATCCTCACCGTCCCGCTGACCGTGGCCGCCGCGGTGGGCCGCGCCCGCTACCGGGGCTGATCCGCCTGGGCCCCGGACATGTACCACTCCGACGGGCCGGGGTGGAGGCCGCCCGGGTGCCGCCTCCTACGGACGGGCAGATGGGCAGCAGCAGGGTGAGACTCGGCGGACGCGTACGGTCAGGAGCGCCGGTGAGGGCAGCGGCCCGCCCCGCCACAGCGATGAGTGGGCCAGGGCGGGCCGGTTGCGCGGCGGGTGTCCAGGCGGTGGTGTTACCGGCGCCACAGGCCGAACCGCCGGGTGGCCTTCCTGGCCTCGGCCTCCGCCGCGCGGGCGGCCACGTCCGCGGCGTCCGCGCCGCCTCCGCTGCCGCCTGCTCTGCCTGCTCTGCCTGCTCTGCCTGCGCACAGTCGAGATCATGATGGTGACAGGACCCGCACGGCGCCCGGTCCCCGGCCCCGGCCTGCCGGCTGTACGGCGAGGTCTGCTGCCAGCGGTCGTCGGTGAACTTCGCACCGCACCGCCCGCACACCGGCCGCCCGGCCTCGCGCTCTGCTGCCCGCCGCTCTTCGGCAAGCCGCAGCTGCTCGGCATGGAGCCGGTCGCCATCAGGGTTATCAAGCGCCTCGGGCAGCGTCTGCCACGCCGCGCGGCCCAGACGCCGCCACACCCCGGCATGTGCACCGTACTGGGGCGCGTATTGGGTTGTGATCAATCGGTGGTCCGGATGAGGTCTCTGATCCAGATCATTGAGGCGCGCAGGTGAAGGCCGGCGAGGTAGCTGTCCGGGGTCTTGTCGTATCTGGTGGCGATGCCTCGCCAGGCCTTGAGCTTGTTGATCAGGCGCTCGACGGTGTTCCTCTCCTTGGACAGGCCGGCGTCGTGGCTGACGGGCCGGCCGCCCCTGGAGCCCCTCTTCTTCCGGTGGGCGGCCTGGTCCTTCTTCTCCGGGATCACTGCCCTTATGCCGCGTCTGCGCAGGTGGAACCGGTTACCACGGAAGGAATACGCCTTGCCCCCGGCGACGGCGTCCGGCCGGATGCGGGGGCGGCCGGCGGGGCCGCGGACCCGCACCTTTTCCAGAACCGGGATGAACTGCGGGCCGTCCGCCGCCTGGCCCACGGTCAGCACGAACGCCAGCGGCCGGCACCTGCGGTCGGCGGCGAGATGGACCTTGCTGGTCTGCCCGCCCCTGGAGCGTCCCAGGAGAGCGGCTTTCAGCCGGAGCCTTCGCCGGCGCCGGACGCACCGCCGCTCCTCGCGCCCGGAATCGGCGCCCTGCCCGGCTCCCTCTTCACGGCCACCCCCTTTGAGCTGGCCTTCTCCGTCTCGGCGGCAGCCTTCTCCAAGGCGGCCAGGACGTCTTCGTCGAGGTGCATCCCGGCCGCGTCGTGGTGGGCGCGCGCGGTGGTGGAGTCGATGCTGACCAGGGACAGGTCCACCTCGCCCCGTCTCGCGGCCTCCGCGATCAGGCCCTCCAGCAGGGCCCCGAAGACCCCGGCGTCCCGCCACTGCCGGAAGCGGTTGTGAACGGTCGCCCAGACGCCGAACTCAATCGGCATCTCCCGCCACTGTCCACCCGTCCTGAACCGCCAGACCACACCCTCGAACTACCGCCGCAGCCGCTCAGGGTACGGGCCGTACTCGCCGATCGGCAGGTACGACTCGATGAACTCCCAATCCGAGTAAGCCAGTTGCGCTCGTGTCACACAAGACGGCCTATCGGAGCGGACCGTGCCGCGAAGGCACATCCCGCAAATTGATCACAACCCGATACGCGCCCTAGCGGGCAATGCCGCACTCATCGGCTCTGTGCAGGAGACTTACCCAACGCCTGGTGTGCTGATCCTGACGGGTACGGTCCTCATGTGTGCTGGCGCCCTGGTCGGACGGCTCATCGAACTCTCACCGCATCACGTGGTGTTGAAAGGAACATGCATTGACAGACCACCCCAAGCGCCTGTGGCCCGTGTTCACAACAGGCTTGGCTTTACTGCTCTTCACCTCCCTTGTACGCGGTGTGTGCTGGGTGTTCGCCTCTACCCACATGCAAAGCGGCCATCACGACGGCGATAACAACACGCCTGGCGAAGCCATAGGCACCGATCTGCAGCACAAGGCCTGGAGCGTGTATCAGGGAACGGCAACGGCTGCCTTACTCATCGTCGGTGTAACCGTCTTGTGGGCAGCCATCGTCGTGTGGATAAATCGCCGGGCCCGTCAGTAGTTTTCCGATATTCTGCGACGGCCATCAGTTCGATGTCGGAATCGCCGCCGGGGCCGCGGCGGTCGCTGTACCGCTGTCCGCCGCCACCGCCTCTGCTGGGTCGTCTCCGAGTGCCGTGTCGGGGACGAGGACCTGGCCGGCGGCCCACTGGACGGTGAGAGCTTCCGGGGGCTGGCCGGGGACCGCTGCCAGCTGACGCGGTTGTCCGCGGTAGCGCCCGTGGCCGTGACATGCGGCGGCTGGTTCACCCGTCCGTGGGCAGAGTGGGAGGTCACCAGAGCGCCGTACGGCGGTGAGTCACACACAGCTGATGGTGCCGCCAGGGGCTGGCTGGTAGAGGTGCCACACGATGATGGCCTCGGCGAGCAGTGGCAGAAGCCCCAGGAGAGCGGAGGCCAGTGCGACGCCGCCACGCCAGCCTCTCAGTGGTGCGCTGCCGTGCCGTTCCCCTCGCAGCGCCAGCAGGACCAGGAGGGCGACGGCTCCCAGGCCGCAGGCCAGTGCCCCGTAGGCGGAGACGTACATCTGCCAGGTTAGCGGCAGGTCCCCGCAATGTGCCCATTCGGCCTTCAGATGAGCCTTCTCGGCCGCGTCGTGGGCGATGATGCCTGCGATGCCGAGGGCGACCAGGACCGGTACCCACAAGGCAGTGCGTGCTGGGCCGGTGACGGCGCCGCCGGGAGCCGGCGTCGTGCGAGGTATCGGATCGCTCAGCGGATCGCTCATCAGTACCAGTCCGGGTGGGGTCGGACGATCCGTACGTTCTGCTTGCCTTCGGCCTTTTCCGTGTTGGGCAGGCGTCCGTCGAGGCTGACGTTGCGATACGGATCGCTGTGCTGGGTGTACTTGATCTCTCCGTCCGGCATGACGCCGGTGACGACAGCGGCGTGGTGGGTGTTGCCCTTGCCGATCTCGTCGTTGTCGCCGGCCTGCTCGTAGTAGATGATGTCGCCGGGACGGACCTGATCGCGCGGGACTTCCTCGCCGCCGTGATCGAGCATGAAATTCTGCTGGTTCTCCGCACCCGCCCACGTCTTGGAGAAGCCCAAAGACCGGTCGACATCGCGGAAGCCGGGCAGGTCGATCTCGGTCGGGTTGCCCTTCATCCATGTGTCGTCGGCCCGGGTGCCCCAGATGGACTCCTTTTCCTTCATCCCCGCCTGGGCCAGGGATTCGGAGACGAAGTTGGTGCAGTTGTTACCGAAGTCGACGTCGTCCTTCTGATCCCAGTTCTCCAGCGCGTACTCGACCATCTTGACCCGGTCGAACTTGCCGTCCGTGCCGCGCATCTCCCGCTTCACGCCTTCCGGCAGGCCATCGAGTTTCGACAGGGCGACCGGGTCGGCCAGCATCAGATCGTGCCGCTGCTTCTCGCTCAGGCCGTTCCACCACATGCGCTGGGTCATCGGCCCGGCATCACGGGGAATCTCGGCGCCGAGAATTTCCATCTCCGCCTGGGACGCCTTGTTCTGCACCTTGAGTGCTTCGCCGGGGTCGGCGACGTTCACCTTGTCCGTCAGCAGGGAAAACTTCGCTGCGGCCGTGTTGTCGGCCTCGCTGACCTGCTGCAGCACATGATCGCGCAGCGCCACGATGCGCTCACGCGCGTGCAGCTTGTCGGGGTCCTCACCGGGCATCGGCGCGCCCTCGGGCAGGCCGTCCGCGCCGATACGCAAGCTGTAGCGCTGGGCGACTTCGTTGATCTCGCGCGCCGAGCTCAGCGCGGTCTCCATGCTCTCGGCCACGGCCTCGCAGAGCATCTTGCCGCCGAGCAGGATGTCGTAGGCCGATTCCAGCTGGTCGGCCAGCTTCTCGAGATCCTTCGCGGCCTTCTGGCCCACCTCGTCGGTCCAGTTGTCGGCCAGCGGCGTGGTGCCGTTGTCCCGGATGTCCTGGGCGGCACGCAAAGCGTGCTTGGCCAGCGTCACCCACTCTTCGGCGGCCTTGTGCCACTTCTCGGGCCGGGCGTTGATCACAGCCTCGTAATTCACCACCGGCCACTCACGCCTTTCCCAGGTCGTTCAGGCCGTGCCGCAGCCGCGAAGCCGCTTCCTGATCCTGTGCGTCGTAGCTGCCGGCGCTTTCCTGCAGCCGCTCGCCCAGCTCCCCCATCCTCTTCGCCAAATCCGCCATGTGCTCCTCCCACGTCAGCGCGCAAGAGTAGAGGCGCTCGGCACACTCCCAGCCCCAGACGGAATCCGCTACACCCGTCGTCTGGCTCACCTCCAGGGAGTTGTTCAGCTTGCGGGCTGCCTCCCGGGAGAGCGCGCTCACATCGCCGCCTGTCGCCCGAACAGCATGGCTGTTGATGCTGATGTCACCCATGCGTGGATCCCCACCCCGTCGATCACTTTCCGGATCATCGTACGGGAGCGCCCAGAGACGGCTGGTCAGCCCAGCACCGGTAGCGAGCCTGTGCCGTGCGGTTGGCGAGGAAGGCAGGACGAGATGGTGTCGGGTGCCGGTCCGCTACCAGGCACGGCCGACGCCCGGCCGTCGCGGCGGGGAAGACATTCACCGTGCGGCTGCCGACTATGACGCCTGCCTCGACGCCCCAGCGAGGAAGCACCTCCCACGGTGCCGTCTCATCGCCACACCAGACGACATCCGGTTCCTCATGCGTCGCTTCGGGCGGGAGCGATGCCGAGGAGTCCGCAACCGTATGCCTTGCCGCGGCCGATGCCCTGGTTCCGGCTCGCCAACGACCGGCTGCACGAAGACACCTGCCCCCTAAACCCGATCGAAGTGCTGCGGAAGATCGCGCATGGCTCTCAGGGCGTCGCCGTCATTGAGGGCGACGAGCTGCACCTGGTGCTGCCCGAGGATATGAACCAGATCGGTGACGCCAAAACAGCTGTTCTCTGCTCGGTTCACTGTCCAGGCAGCACGCTGCCGGCCCGGGCCCGGCTGTCCAGGTACCCGACCAACGCGGTTTCGCTTCGCTGGAGGTGCTCGCGTCGTTCACGGGGCAGCGGTCCCAGAGCATCCACGAGGACTTGCTCTCGGGGAATGTGCACCATCGATCCGCAGTAGATCCGACAGCCCGGACACCAGGCGAACCCGATGCACCGCTCGAACATCGAGGACTCGGACGGATGGCAGCGGTACTGGTAGGAACGGACACGTGCCGCAGGTGCTACAGATGCGCTGCTCGCCCTCGGCGACGGTGTCGACAGTCGCGGCCTTCGGGCTGTGCGCAGTGTCCACCCGTCCGGGCAACGTCAGCTCGCAGTCGTACCACCACACCCGGGAGCGGTCGCGGCGGCGCCGGACGATGACCGCCCGTACGGTCTGCCCGTACGGCAGCGTCACCTCGACCTGGGGCCCGTCGCCCCAGGTCGCCGTCGCGTCGTCGTACTCCTGCACGCCTCGACCTTAGAGCGCACACGGGGGGTTGCGCGCCTTGCCCTGGAGTGGTGCAGGAGGTGCTCATGAACGGGGACGTCGGTGTCGTGGAGAGGGCCACGGCACCGACGCCGAAGGGGCGTTTCAGGAGCGCGGGCCCTGTGCCGCGTGCACTACTTCCGTACGTTGATGTGCACCTGGACGCCCCCTCCCACGGATCCGGCGGCGATGAGAACGACACCCGCCTCCGAGTGGCCGGTCAGGGTAAGGGCCACGCCAGCGGTGCAGGACAGTGCGGACAGGGTGATCCTCCCCCAGTCGAGGGCGCTCTGCTCGCGCGGGCGTTCCGCGGGCACCGCGTCCGGCTCGGTCGGCGGCGTCCCGTGCGCCTGCGGGTCGTCGGAGGGGTCGCTACTTGTGGTGGGCATGGCAAGCCTTTGCTTCTGGTGCGTGCCACAGCACGCGAGGAATGGGTTGGACGAACCATGGGGCATCTGGCAGTTAGCCGCGCAAGTCCCCTGGTCCTGCCCGGTAACGCCCCCGGGCAGGGAAGGAGATTGCACCCGCTGGGCGACGGATTCGAGTTCTCGCGAATGTGCGGCTCGGCGCTGATGGCTCGTCAGCACGGCCGGCTCTCGACGCCCTTTCAAAGGCTTCCGACCTGCGCTCCAGAGAACCTGAGTTCACGTCAGAGGCTGGAGGCGAGTGATCAGGTCTGGCCGTGCATGCCGCCGGAGGCGTCGTTGTCCTGCGGCTGGAGCAGGTCCCAGCGATTCCCGTACAGGTCTTGGAAGACTGCCACGGTGCCGTAGGGCTCGCGGCGAGGGGGTTCTTCGAACCTGATCCCGGCCGCACGCAGGCGTTCGTAGTCGCCGTCGAAGTCGTCGGTGTACAGGAACATGCCGACCCGGCCGCCGGTCTGGTTCCCGACCCTGCCTTCCTGCTCCGCGGTGACTGCCCGTGCGAGCAACACCGCCGTCTCCGCCCCGGCCGGGGCGACCACCACCCAGCGCTTCCCCTCGCCGAGCCAGGTTTCCTCGCGCAGCTCAAAACCGAGCACCTTCACGTAGAACGCGATGGCCGAGTCGTAGTCGCGCACCACCACGGTCACCAGTCCCAGATGCCGCCTCATCCACTGATCATGCCTCACCTGACCGCCCATCACCGCGGCAACGGATGCCGCTGGCCTGCCTGCCGGCCGGAGCGTGCATCGGTCCAGCGAGGCTGGCCCTGGCGCTGGGTGATGCGGCGAGTCATCAGCGTGATCAGGGATCATGTCAGGTGTGCCTCGCTGACCTGCGGCAATCCCTCATACTCCCGCACGTTGCGCCGGGCCTTCATCGACGCGCCAGCGCCGCGGGAGGATCACCCGGTCGATCTCCGACGGTCAGGCGGGCAGCGCTTCGATGGCGGTCCGCCAGGGGTACGCGTACTACGAAGGGACGGGCAAGGTCCAGGAGCCGCCGGGCTTCTGCCACGGTGAGGGGAACGAGGCTGCTCGAACCGTTTCTGCGTCCCCTTTTCGGAAACGGTGGCTTGTATCGGGGCGAAGACGAGGTAGCGGGCGATCTCCTCCGGTCGCGCCAGGCTGCGGCGGGCCAGTGCCCCCCAGCGGTGGCGGGTGGGGGCCGTTCCGTCGATGGTTGGGAGCATGGCTGCCGCCCAGTCGTAAACCCGGGGCCCCTTCGCGCCGTCGCCGCAGGAGATCCGCTCCCAGGCTTCGGCCGGGGCGCCGGTCAGTACGTGATCGATGCGCCAGCTTCCTGCGGGCGATTCGGCCTGCTGCGACTTGGGCACCGCCACGACGTAGCCGACGCCGGCCTCCTCCAGCGTCCGCCGGAAGTGCCACTCCTGCCCGTAGGCCGCATCGGCGGTCACCCAGGCGATGGGCAGAGCCGATTCCAGGGCCCGCCGGACCATGGCGCGTGCAAGTTCCGGCTTGGTCGCGAAGGACTTCTTCTCCGGGATCCGGGCGGTACGGCGCCGGTCGGGATCCTCGGTCCAGGACCTGGGCAGGCAGAGCTCGCGGTCCACCAGCGCCCTGCCCTTGGCGGAGGCAACCGGCGACGAACACCCCGATCGGACAGTTCTCCGTGCGGCCCGCGGTGCCGGGTTCATGCCGGCACCGCCGGGCCCCGCTCGTGCCGGCTGCCTTCGAGGCTCGCCCATCCGTAAGCCGGCGAAGTCGTGTGCATGATGACACTTCTCCTGGGTCGGTCTCATAGGCCGCCTGGCACGGTCTCCCGCGCTTACGAGACCGACTCGTGCCGGGCCGTTGTCAGCGGCCGCAAGGCGCGGGCCCCACTTCGTCAGGTGGCGACGCCTCACGGCAGAGCTGGGCCGAAGGGCGGAACGTGGGCCTGTGCAGAGAGCTCTCCGGCCGGTGCTCGCTCGGTCGGATCACGCGGGAAGCGGCTTGGGGAACTCTGCGCGGGTGACCTCCTCATCGAGGAGCTGCGCGAGCGTGCCCAGTTGTGGGGTGGCGCGGTCGGTACGCCAGATCAGGCCCATCTGCGACGGGGCGTCGAGGCCGTCCGTCGCGAGGTAGCGCACGTCGCTGCGGGTGGCACGCTCGGCCAGGGGGCGGCAGACCAGCATGGCGTGGTCGTCGGCGGCCACGAGCGCCAGGCCCTCCTGGACGCTGGCGATCCCCCTGGTGGAGCGGATGGGGGCGCCTGCGGGTGTGGAGCGTGGCACGCGGGCGGCCATCCAGTAGTCGGGGGCGTCTCCGGTGGGGTGGAGGATGTCCAGGCCGGCCAGTGCCTCGACATGCACGCGGTCGCTGTCGGCCAGGGGGTGGGAAGAGGCGACGGCGAGGAGGCGGTCCTGTGGCGGAAAGCGGAAGCCGACGGTCAGTTCGGCTTCCCTGACCGGGAGTTCGACCACGGCGGCATCGAGCCGGCTGTCGAGCACGGCAGAGAAGGGCGAGCCCAGAGGGATCTCGCTCAGCGCCATCGTGACCCCGTGCTGGGCGCGCAGTCGCCGGAAGGCCTCGGTGACCTCTTCGTAGATGCTGCCGTTGAAGCCGATGCGCAGCTGACACAGAGCGCCGCGGCTGGCGCGGTCCCGGGCTTGGGCGAGCACGGTCACCAAGGACCGGTAGGCCGGACGGACCTCGTCGACGAACTGTGTGCCGAGCCGCGTCAGTCCCACGCGCCGGCTGGTGCGCTCGACGAGTCGCACGCCGACGCGCCGTTCGAGGGCGGCAATGAGTTGGCTGACACGACTCTGGGAATAGCCCAGCCGTGCTGCCGTCCGGCCGAAGTGCAGTTCCTCAGCCAACGCCAGGAGGCACTCGATCTCTTGGACATGGACCTGGTTCATCGCATCCCTTCCGGTAGCCGATCCATCAATCTAGCTCATCGATCGTTGAACAAATCGCTGTTGATCGTCACCTGGTGCGCTGTTTGGCTGGCTTCATGGCTTCAGATACGTCGGTCAAGGACACCGGCATCGATACGGCTCGCACCACGCCGTGGCAGTGGGTGGCGGTCGCCGTGCTGTCGTTGAGTACGTTCGTGGTGGTGACATCGGAAATGCTGCCGGTCGGCGTGCTGACGCCGATGGCTGACGGCTTGCGCATCTCCCCGGGGAGCGCGGGGTTCAGCTTGTCGATCACCGGCCTGGTGACCGCCGTCACCGCCTCGCTGGTCCCGCGCATGGTGGGTCCGCTCGACCGGCGCCTGGTGCTGGCGGTGGCGATGGTGGTCCTGGCCGCCGGCAACGCGCTGACCACCGCGGCCAACGGCTTCGGGCTGCTGGTCGTGTCCCGGATCGTCATCGGGGTCGGCATGGGAGCCGTGTGGGGCCTGGCGTCCGCGGTCGCGACGCGGCTCGTGGCACCCCGCAACGTGGCGCTGGCCGTCTCGCTCGCGATCGGCGGGGTCGCGGCGGCCTCGGTGGTCGGCGTGCCCCTGGGCACTTTCGTCGGCAACGCCTTCGGCTGGCGTGCCGCGTTCGCCTCGCTGTCCGCCGCGGCGGTCCTCCTCGCCGCCGGACTACTGCTGGCGCTGCCCCGCCTTCCCCGCCCGGCCTCCCCGGTCGACGCGGACACCCACACACGCCGCGAGCCGCTGCTGCGCACCGCCTCGGTGACCGTCGGGCTGGTACTGATCGTGTTCCTCGTCACCGCGCACTTCGCCGCCTACACCTATGTGCGGCCGGTCCTCGAAGAGCGCACCGGCATGGCACCTGGTGCCATCGCCCTGCTCCTGCTGGTGTACGGCGCCTTCGGACTGGTCGGCAACTTCGCTGCCGGGGCCCTGGCGGCGCGGCGCGCCCGGGCCACCGTGCTGAGTCTGGCGGTCGGCATCAGCGCGGCGATCGTGCTGCTCGCGTTCTTCGGTGCCAACACCGGCGTCGTCGGCGTCAGTATCGCCCTGTGGGGATTGGCCTACGGCGGGCTGTCGGTGGCCGGCCAGCTGTGGATGACCCAGTCCGCACCCCACCGCATCGAACACATCACCGGCCTCTACGTGGGTGTCTTCACCGCCGCCATCGCCCTGGGCGCCTTCCTCGGCGGCACCATCGTGGAAGCGGCCAGCATCACGCCGCTGCTGTGGAGTGCCGCCGCGCTCGCCGTCGTAGCTCTCGCCGTCGGGGTGTTCGGCCCCGGTCCGACCCGTCGGCCCCGCCGCACCGCCGACTCCTCCACCCTGCCGGAACCCCATGACAGGGCCGCCACCGAGCAGACCGTCGGGACATGCACGTGAACCAGCACTGACCGGACATCTTCCGGCAACGGGCCATCAGTTGACCTGATGGCCCGTTGCGGCATGTTGGGAGAAGGCCATCAGCCCCGACAAGACGCTCCCGCCGACCCACGTCCGGCGCGATCTCTCCCCCCCGCCTCGCCCAACCGGCCCGTGCACCGAAATGCAGCTGCCCCGGCCCCGGACGTCCGCCCGGCTGCCCGGCTGCCCGGCTGCCCGGCTGCCCGGCTGCCCGCTACGACGTCGAACGCACCAGCGGTGCTGCGGCGCCCGGGGCCCCGCGTTCGGAGCAGGGCGCCTGCCTCAAGCGCATGGCCGGCGTCGGCATCGTCTGGTCTTCGGGCTGGGCCTCCCGCCGGTGGGGCAGCAACAGCGGCCGGCTGCTCTATGCGTGATCCGCCGATGCTCCGGGTTCCGCGCTGCGAAAGGCCCGCACGGCGCCCGGGTGCCATTGCCCGCGCTCCGTCGGCAGCACTTCGGACGACCACCCCAGGGACTGCGCCGTGCTGACAGCGTGCTCGGCTCCCACGCCGCGGAAGAACCTGACGGGGAGAATGACGGACACCTCCCGCTGCTTCCCTTCCGAGGGATGGCTGGTGTAGAGCGCTTGGTTGCTCTCGGCTTTCCTCAGGCGGCTCGTCAGTCTGTCGTCCGCGTACGTACGCCAGGCTTCAGGGTCACGGGACCATTCGGCCTTCAACCGGGACCAGCTCAACAGCCCGCGGGCGGGGTTGAACCAGCTCTTGGGCGGGTTCAACCCGGCCGAGGCCAGCGCGACCACCACGCACAGCGCCAGCGACGCTGCGGCCCAGACGGGCAGGTACACCCACTGCGCGACGAACTGGACGAGCAGGCCAGCCCTGCCCCGCCGTCGGCTGTCACGAGTGCCGGTCACCCGAAGACGTCTCGCCGACCTGGTAGTCGACGCGACGGGCCGCGGTTCCCGTGCACCGCGTTGGCTCACGGAGCTGGGCCTGGATCCTGTCCACGAGGAGACGGTCGATCCCGGACTCGTCTACGCCAGCCGGCTGTTTCGCGCGCCGGCCGGCGGAGGCAACTTCCCGGTCGGCAGCCTCCAGGCCGATCCGCGCAAGGCCACCCCAGGGCGCATGGCCTTCCTCGCCCCCGTAGAGCAGGGCCGCCGGCACGTCACCCTGGCGGGCACCCGCGGAGGCGAACCCACCGCAGAATCCGACCAGTTCACCGCGTTCGCCCGGCAGGCACGCCATCCCCTGGTCGCCGACCTGATCAACGGACTCGACCCGCTCACCGATGTCCACCTCAACCGTTCGTACAGCAACCGGCGCCGGTTCTTCGAACGCCACCTGGAAGGGCTGATGATCCGGCGGCACGGGCCCGGCCGCCCGCGCAGCCGCCCGGACCGTCTGCGCGGCGACACGGCGTACTCCAGCCGCATCAACCGCGCCTCCATCTTCAACGGCACCCTCACCGCCACCGCGATCGTCATCTGGCTCCGCGACACCGCCCAAGAGCCATCAGAAACGCCCCGACCCCGCACAGCTCCATGCTCCGGGTCCTGTCAGGTGTCCACCCCGCAGCTGAAGGGGTGGACGCTGCCCGCTCCCGAGAGGAGACTTCCGTGTCCACGCTCGCCCTGCCCATCGTCCTGCTGCTGGTCCTGGTCGGCGCCCTGGTCTTCGCTGGCCTGGTCTACCTGACGTTGCGTCACTCGGCTCTGCGCGAGCCGCTGCTTGTCCGCCTGGGCGGCCTGGCGATCCTGACCGGCGTCGTGACGGTCATCGTCACGCGGTGACGACGCCGTACGGACGGTCGACGGCGAGGCTGTCGCGTGTCGCCACCAAGCGCTGGGGTCGCCACTGAGCCCGCGGGGCTGCCTTGGCGGCCCGGACTCCAGGTGCGCCGCAGGCGAGGGGCTGCGGCGCACCGCCCTGTCCGGCTGCCGCCCATCCCCACGACCGCACGAACGGTCCCGTCGGGCGGCCCCGCCCACCCGGGTACGCACGGTCCGGAGCTCGCCAACGCGACGGCCCTCCCCCGGTGGGCGACTCTGGCTACGGCGTCGAAGTGAAGGACATTGTCGTCTTTGGACAGCCGGCGGCAAGCTTGCGCAGCGTCGCCCATCGCGGCCTTCTACCGCTATCGCCGCCTCCGGCCGGGCCGGCATGTTCTTCGGCCTGGGGTGAGCCCCGGGGCCCGAATGCTACTGGTCATCGTGGGCAGCGCTGTGCGATGTCTGGTCGCGCTCGCACCCGGCGCCACGGACGAGCCACGGGTAGGCGCGGACGTGAGCGGCGGCCTCTGTCGAGCGTCTCTGAGGATGAGGG
Source organism: Streptomyces sp. CB02923 (assembly GCF_001905005.1). GTDB lineage: Bacteria > Actinomycetota > Actinomycetes > Streptomycetales > Streptomycetaceae > Streptomyces. The sequence goes on from NZ_LWKZ01000011.1 coordinate 36,251, forward strand.
CCGGATGTGCGGGCTGGATGTGAGGGCCCGGCTAAGCTTCGCTCCGCTTCTCCAGGCGGCTGCCGCGTGGAAGGGTGACGGACATGATGTCGCTGGGGGCGTCCAGTGCGATGCGGTGCCATCGCCCGCGCGGGACGATGACCGCCGTTCCCGCCGTCAGCTTGATCTCCTCCTCCTTCTCGCCCGGCTGCTGCGGGCGGAGGCAGAGACGTATTCCGCCGCTGAGGCAGGACACGACTTCGTCCGCGGCGGAGTGGACTTCCCAGTGATCGGCGTGGACGTCGGCGTCGGTCTCCACGTGGAAGGTCATCAGCTGCCAGCCGTCCCGTTCGGGGTCGAAGACGGGTTGTGCGGCGCGCACCTGGCCGCCTTGATCAAGGTGGAGGAAGGAGGCGAAGAGATCGATCGGGGTAACGGTCATGCCGACACATCCATTCTGCGGTGATCGTTGATCTGGTCAGGTGTAGGGCTTGGGGCCAGCCTGGTTGGCCCGGCTGCCTACGGGGTCAGGGCTCGGCGAGCTGCCGCTGCGACACCTCGGGCCGGACGGATCCGCGGCCGGACCGCGGCCTGCCCGGCCCGGTCAGCCGTACATCGCCACGCGGTACAGCGCCGTAAGCGCGTCGTCGATGGGATGGGGCTGCGGCTTGCCGGAGGAGTCGAACCTGTTCCACCTCTGCAGGTTCACGGCGACGGCCATCTGCCGCTTGCCGTCGGCACGGGTCATGGCCAGCGCTCCCCCACCCCAGACCGTGCCGCCATGACCCCAGAAGGTGCCCTGCCCGGGACCCTCCATCGGGTACAGGCCGAGGCCGTAGTCGATCGTCTTTCCCTCCTGGGAGACGACCGGGACAGTGCGTTGCATCTGCGCCAGCGACGACGGGCTGACGATCTCCCCGGCCAGCAGCATGCCGAAGAAGCGATTGAGGTCGGTGACCGTCGATGTCAGCGAGGCCGACGGTCCCGCGTATGACATGTCGAAGACGCTGTAGTCGCGCGGCGGGTCGATCATGCCGAAACCATGCCTCGTAGAGCCGCGAGTGCGGGCCTTCGACGTACGGACCGACGGGGAATCCGGTGTCCCGGAGCCCGGCGTACTCGATGACGTTCCGGGTGATGCACAGCTCGGCCGTTGTGCCGCTCACCTCTTCCAGGAGTTGGGCGAGGAGCAGGTAGTTGGTGTTGGAGTACACCCCAGGAGTGCCGCCCGGGGTGCCGACGGCAGGTGCGGTGACCCCCATCTCGATCAGTTCAACGGGGTCGAACCGCGTATACCGGCGGTCGTCCAGGCTCTGCGGCCTGGTGTCCGCGGCGACGGGGAACGCCTTGAGGGAGGGGTAGGCGTACGGGAGGTACTCGGCGAGGCCGCTGGTGTGGTTGATCAGCATGCGGACCGTGATCGCGTCACCGCGTTCTCCGGGAACCAGCTTCGGAAGGTACCGGCCGATCGGTGTGTCGAGACCGATCTGACCGCTCTCGGCGTGCTGCAGGACCGCGGCGGCGGTGAAGGTCTTGGTGATGCTGCCGACGCGGTGCCGCATGTCGGCGGTGACGGGGCGGCCGGTGGCGACATTGGCGGCCCCGGCGGCGCCGCGCCAGACCTGGTCACCGTCTCGCACCTCGGCGAACAGGCCCGGTATGCCGGTGCGGTGGACGTCTTCGATGGCGGCGTTCAGCGCCGCGGAATCCAGTGGGTTCTTCACGTCCTGCGTCCTTTCGTGTTCTCCGGGGTGAGCTCCGCATCGGTGGCCCGACCCGGGTGACAGGGCATGCGTGGCACGTCGGCCCGCCTGCTGCCGGGTCGCTCGGCACGCTCATGTCCTCAGTATGCACGCGGTGCGTGCATTGCCAAGTGCATAAGTTAGACTGAGTCCGACGAGAGGGGCGAAATGACAGGCCGAAAGCGCTGGTCGACCGAGGAAATCCTCGATGTGGCCGTGGAGTTGCTGCGCACGGGCGACACGGAGTCGTTCAGCGTGCGCAAGCTCGCCGCGACCCTCGGGACCGATTCCTCCAGCCTCTACCGGCACTTCCGCAGCAAGACGGAACTGCTGCGTGCGGTCGCCGACCGGATCCTCCTGGCCTCCATGGACGGCTACCGCCCCGAGGGCGACTGGAAGCAGCGCATCACCGCCCTGGCCCTGCGCGTGCGAGAGGCGTTCGGCCGACAGCCCCAACTCGCCGCGGTCTGGGGACGGTACGCGTCAGGCGGCGCCGGCTCACGACTGGTCACCGAAGAGGTGCTGCAGGCCCTGCGCGCGTCGGGACTGCCCGACGAGGAGATCCCGGCGCGCTACCACCGGCTCGCGGTCCTCATCGCCGCACTGATCGCCTCCGAGGCCGGATTCAGCGCCATCACCCCGGAAGAGTACGAACAGGGCATGGAGCATTTCCGCGTCACGGTACTCGGCGCCGACCCCGAACACTTCCCCGCCCTGGCCCACTTCGCCCGCGACGTCCGCCCCCTGGGAGCGGATCGCCGCGCCGCGTTCGAAGAGATCCTCGCCGCCCACCTCGCCCGCATCGAGGCCGCGATCTGCCCGAGGTAGCCGATCGGCTCGTGAGTTCGGCTCGTGAGTGTCGACAAACGGTGGCACCCTCAAGTGATCAACACCCCACTCACGGGTGATCGTGTGATCGTGGAGGCACAGGTGCGTGCCTACGGGTTCTCAGCGGCCCAGCAGGACGACGTGTGGAGACGCCGGCGCGAAGGGCAGTCGTTCAGCATGATCGGGCGGGCTCTCGGGGCGCCGATGCACCACGTCCGTCAGGTCCGGCGGGCCTTCAGGTCCGGCGGGCCTTCGGACAGGACGGGCCAGTCGGGTACGCCAGGTTCTTCCCCCAGTGCCGTATCGGGGACGACGAGTTGGCCGGCGACCCCCTGGATGGTGACTGCCTCCGGCGACTGGCCGGTGGCCGCCGCCAGCTGACGCAGGTAATCCGCAGTGGCGCCCGCGGCCGTGACGTGCGCGGTGATGCTGGGTCCGTCCTCGGTCGGCAGCTCCGGCGGCGGCTGGTCACTGACCACGACACCTTCTGATCGTCGCCCGTTCCATCGGTGTGCCGGGACGACGGACCACCAGCCCAGCAGATCGCGCCCCCCGTCGGCGGTGTTGTCTGCTCACAGCCGAGCAGGCCGGCTGGGCACGGCGGGTGCCCGGCCCGCTTTCCCCGAAGGGTGCGGCTCTTCTGAAGTGAACATGAGCCGCTGAGTGCCGAGGTTGGCCTTTGACTTCTGGTTGAGGGAACCGGCAGCTATCCGTGAGGCGTCCACCTCGACATGCAAGATCGATACCTATACCTCGCCCGTCATGGTGAGGCCACCGACGAGGGCCGACTCACCGAGGCCGGGCGACGACAAGCCGAGCTGCTGGGCAAGCGGCTGCAATGCGTACCGCTGACGGCCGTCCACCACGGTCCGCTGCCCCGCGCGGCACAGACGGCCCGGCTGATCGCGGAGCAACTGGGCCAGGTGCCACTGCGCGAGTGCGAGACGGCCGGGGACTACGTCCCGTACATACCGGAGCGAGATGAGCTTCCCTCGGAGATCGCCGACGCCATGCTGCCGCGCCTGGCCCCGGTGTCGGCCGAAGACCGTGCGCGTGGTGCGGAGCTGGCCCGCCGGGCGGTAGCGGACTTCACCGGACCGGTCGACCAAGGACCGGTCGACCAAGGGGATGCACCCCGCCACGAGCTCGTCGTCACCCATGCGTTCCTCATCGCCTGGCTGGTCCGCGCCGCGATGGACGCCCCGCCCTGGCGCTGGATGGGCCTCAACCACGGCAACGCGGCACTCACCGTGATCCGCTACGCCCCGGCCCGGCCCGCAACCGTCCTCGTCTACAACGACGTCAGCCACCTCCCCAGCGAGCTGCGCTGGACCGGGTTCCCAGCCCAGCTGCGCACGCCCTGACAGCGTTCTGCCGAACGGCCTACCGGGGTGTGCTCGGGTCGTGCCGTCTCTACCGTGGTGGAGGAGGGGTGGCCGATGGGTTCGCTGTTCGAAGAGCTGGAGGCCCGGGAGACTGCCGCCCATGATCAGGTCGGGGAGATCGAGACCGAACTCGCCGACCTGTCAGAGCGGTTAGGCACGCCCAAGGGGTTCTGGAGCGGTTGCGGATCGCCCGGGAGACGGCGGCCGAGGTAATGGCCGAGATGTCGGCGAATGCCTCGGTGACGGTGGAGGAGTCGGAGACCGACGCGGTAGACGATGAGGAGCCGACGTCGCCGTACGCGGGTGTGGAGCGCCGGGTGGTAGGGGTGCCGGCCGTACCCAAGTGGCAACCCTGGGCCGGGGCCGAGGTGCTGCCGCGGATCTACCAGGACATCCTGGAGGCCGTCGCGGACACGCCGGGGCCGGTGCGGACCAAGCAGATCGTACCGAGGATCGGCCTGCCCACGCAGGTCGGAAAGATCGAGACCACACGCTCGAAACTGAAGCGGCTGGTCGCGCGGGGGTGGCGGGACGAGGACGAGCCCGAGCTGTTCACGCCGGCCCGCCACCGGGCGGCTGCGTGACGCCAACTCCGCACTCGACAGGCTCGACATCGCCGCGAAGAGCTACGGTCTCAAACAGTGTGGCAAGCAAATCCACTGGCGCACCGGATCATGACAGCTCGCCCAATCACGCCGTCGACAGCATCAGCGGAGAACGTAGATCCTGCTGAGAGAGCCTGGTGATCAGGTGCCGAGATCGCCGTTGCTGATCAGCACACGGAGTTCCAGGACCGCTTCGGCGTCGGTGGTTTTCCGCGGGCGTCGGTGATATCGAGCCGGTCGGCGATCAGGTCAGACCTACGGCCTGATCAGCACCGTCACTCCAGCAGAGCGACACCTCTGGCCTTCTGACGCAAAGCCCGACGCCGCCCTCAGCAGGCCCCAACGACGCCCCGCCGGGCAGACCCTCAACAGCCTGACATCAGCGGTCTGTAGCTCCGAGCCCGGCTGGAGTCCCTTAGAGGTCGTTTGATCTGTCCCGCTTCACGAACCGAGGCCAGCGCCTCCGACGCGGCATCAGCCTCGGCACAGTTGAGCCCGAGCTGTCCTCCGCCGGCCGGCCGCCAATGCCAGCCCCTGCCGCCCACCGAAGCGTGGAGAATCCACGGGTCGCGCACCGCAGGGCTGAACAGCAGACTTCAATGAATTCTGACGCCACCTAGGAACGGAGCCCCAGCGCGGCACGTGTTCGTTCCTTCTGCACGCCGACCGTGCGCCCCTAGACGATCCTGCACGCCGGTCTACGGCTCTACATACGAGCTGCTTTGACGTCTACAGTCGATCACGCTCCCAAGTCCTTGGGAGGAGCGATGTTGTGACCCGTCTGGGGCATACGGCGCACGAAGGAGTCCAACTCATGAATGCGTGGAAAAGGGCCGTCCGGGGAATGGCGTTGGCAAGCGCCCTGGTGATCGCAACGGGAGCCGGAACTGCTGCTGCTTCACCGGTCGCCGAGAACGCAGAGAGCGCCAAGCGGCCGAGCGCGGTCTATCACTTCAACCAGCTCAACGGATACGGAGCCAGGGGCTGGGTCAAGGACAACGCCAATGACGGATGGTGCGTCCAGGTCATGGTTCGCTGGTATAAGAATGGCCAGCTGCGTGATAGCGACCTGTCCGCGAGGGTGTGCGGGAAGGGCCGGTGGACCGGCTTCTCCTTGACGCCCGGCGACCGATACCACTTCAAGGCGAGCGCCTGGAAGGTATACCTCCGCTACACCAGGTAGCTCCCTCCTCGCCGCTTTTGCAAGGTGGGGCGCTCCGGCCTTGCTACCCGGCTCGTCTGCTGGAGGCCTTCTTCCCTGCGGTCTTCTTGGCCGCCTTCTTCATGCTGGTGGACGCTTTGCCGCCGATGGCCAGGCAAGTGCAGCATCGAACTGCCTGCGCTCGGCACGTCGGGGGCTACGAACCAGGGCGAGGCAACGCTCTGGTCACCTAGATCGTGTCTTCCGGATCAGCTTGCGGACAGATGAAGATGCCCGCGATGTGGAGTGCGGCCAGGTAGACGGTGGCGGACTTGTCGTAGCGGAAGGCCAGGGGCAGCCGTTTCTTGAGGGGTGGCTGGGGCCGTTGATGAGTACGTAGCCGGCACGACAATGTGTGGGCCCGGACAGCGTGCGAGCGGCACTGCTCCGCCTCGGCCACCGAACCGACGACGATGCCCGGCAGCCCGGGGCGCTCGTCGTGAGCGGCATCAGTGCACGGCACCTGCTCACCCGGACTGCGATGTCCGAGAGGTGGCGGCGAGGGTGTGGCTGTCGGACGGTTGGCTGCCGTTGTCCGGTGAAGTGTCGGCGGGCAGCGGTTCGCAGTGATCGGCGCGCAGGCCGTCGAGCGAGATCCGCAGCAGCCTCTGCCACATGTGCGGGCGGCACTCGTCGGTGAACTGGACGGCATGACCCAGTGAGACCAGCAGAAGCAGCAGGTCGTCAGTGGTCACGCCGGGGCGCAGCAGGGCCGCGGCGCGGGCGCGCAGTGCCTCGATGACGAGGCGAAGTTGGTGGATGCCCTCCAGGTCCGGGTCCGACCAGGTCAGCGCGAAGTTCTCCATGATCGCGCAGTGGCGTGCGTAGCCGGTCAGGGCCTGCTGGTAGAAGTCGGCCAGCGCTGCCCAGGGGTCCTCGGCGTCGATCGCCGCCCGGCGTGCGGACTCCGCCCACTTGGAGAAGTCGTTGCGCAGGACCGTCCGGACGAGATCTTCCTTCTTCGGGAAGTGCCGGTAGAGGGTGCCCATGCCCACTCCGCTGCGGCGGGCGATCTCGCGCACGTCCACCGCGGTGCCCTGCTCGGCGAGCACCCGGGAGGCGGCCTCGATGATCGATTCCCGGTTGAGGACCGCGTCCGCGCGCGGAGCGCGGCGCCGGGGGGTGCTCTCTGGTCCAGCCATTGCCATGCGTCCGAGCATACCCGCTGATGCGGAGCAGGTGCTCCGGTTTGCCGTGGTACTTTACGGAGCGAGTGCTCCGGATAGCGAAGGGGATACCGTGTCCGAACCATCCGTAACTCCCGCAGATGACAACGCCTCCTCTATTGTTGGCAGTTGGAACGACCGGATCATTGCCGAGTTCCGGGCGAACGCCGGGTACGTCCCCTGGAGCAGCGACGAGGAATTCGCCGCAGGCCGCCCCGTCCCGCCCCGGGTGCCCGGATTCGGCGAGCAGGGTATGCCGCTCATCCTGGTGCACCACACCGGAGCCAGGACGGGGCGCGAGCGGATCAGCCCGTTGTTCTATCAACCGGTCGGTGATGGCTGGGCCGTCTTCGGAACCCACGGCGGCAGCCCGCGCCATCCGGTCTGGTACCGCAACCTCATGGCGAATCCGCGCGTCACCGTTGAGGTGGGTACGGAACGAGTGCCGGCCGTGGCCCGGCTCGCGGAGGGCGTCGAACGGGAGCACCTCTGGGCGAAAGAGGTGGCGCTCGTCCCGAAGTTCGCCGAGTTCGAAGCGGCTTCAGGCAGGCGGATCCCTGTCGTCGTGCTGGAGCGCGACCACGGACAGCCCTGATAGCGCCGATCGGTTCACGGGGCAGTCGACGGCAGCCCTTCCGGCCCGCCGTCGGGTTCCCTCGACAGGTGCAGTCTCGCGTACGGAGGCGACGGATTGGGCTGCCAGCGGTAACTATTCGCCTCTCGCGAAGAGTTGCTCGGTGGGGAGTGCTCGGCACCCCGGCGGAAGGGCCTGCGCTCCCGACCCGGTCGGCTCGGGCGTGTCTCTCGGATCAGCTTGCGGACCAGATGAAGATGCCCGCGCGTTGGCAGTCCGCTGGTGGGCCACGTCGACCGCATCGGTGGCCTTGGTGCGCGAGGTGCTGCGGTACCGCGCCCTACCACGGGCGGCTGGGCGACTTTGCGGTTCTCCTGCTACAGGCGCGAGTCGACCCAATCGCGCACGTCGCGGCGGATGAGCAGCATGGCAGCTACGGGCATGCTCAGGACGACCAGCACCAGCAGGCCCGAGGTGACGAACGCCAGCCTGGCGTAGGCGGGAAGTGTCGCCAGTATGAATGCCAGCAAGTAGACGGGGACGAAGACGCCTTGGATGCGGGCCATCATGATGACGTAGGGTCCGCCGCGCCACACCCGGTACCCGCACGCGGCCACCACGGCCATCCACAACCACATCGGCCAGGCCGTGGACAGGAGGTCGAGGACGTTGTTGTGGCCGATGGCGAACGAGTCGCCGGAAGCGTCCGTGCCGGTACCCGCGGGAGCGCCGAAAGGGCCGCTGAGGGCGGCGTTGACGGCATCGGCGAGGATGACGGCGAGGACGGGCAACGCCAGGGGGATCAGCCAGAACGCGGCGATCAGCGGGACGCTCAGCTTCACCGCCCACGGGCGCGGCGTCGTGGGCGTGAGCCGTGCCGGCACGTCGGCCCGCTGGTAGACCGTCCGCAGTGCGCGTGGCAGCGCTCTCTGCGTGCGACGCGCGAGTCCGATCAGCGGGAACCTGCCGTCCAGCATCTCCCAGTGCGGCGTCCAGTCACCGTCGAACCAGATCGCGGCACGGACGTAGCGCCCCCGCAGGAGGCGGTGACGCATTCGCGCCGACGGGTAGTCCGGCAGCCCGTTGGGGAAGCGGTCCCCCAGCGACTCCCGGAACTGACCGTATTGGTTCCGGTCGCGGCTGACGACGAGGACCAGGCGGGTGGGGGCGTCGCGTCCCAGCACCTGATCGACCTCCCAGGCCAGGCTCCGCCCCGCCCCGGCGACCAGCAGGACGAGCGCGGCGCGGTCGAGCGCGGCGAGCACCTCGGTGCGCCAGGTCTCGTCCGAGGCGTAACTGCGCTCGGCGCCGAGCCGCGGCAGCCGGTCGGACGGGCGCCCGAGCGCGACCATCCGTCCGAACGGCGCAACCGCACGGCCGACTTGATCCTCTTCGGTGCGCAAGTGGGCGGGCGTGGGCAGTAATGACGTGAACAGCAGGCGGAACCACCGCAGTGCGGCCACCCGGGAAAACCCGGGGTCGTCGGAGAACGCTCGGAGGAACAACACGACCCGCTCATCCGCGGGAAGGCCCTGGAGGCTGGTCAGGACGGGCGTCAGATGCTGTCGTCCCCGCAGTACCGCCCACACCCCGGCTACCACCAGGGCCACACCGGCCGCCAGCAGTCCCCAGCTTCCCCAGGCCGTTGCGCTCCCGTAGCGGATTCCCAGGCACCCACTGCCCAGGGTCAGCGCGACCCAGCCCAGGGCGCTCAACCGGCGCCCCTGTAGAGGAGTTTGCTCGATCACGGCCGCCTTACGAGGCGGACGGCTCGATCGGGACAGCGTCGCACCCTCAGTGCGGCGTGATTCCGGCATCTCGCTCCTAACAGATCGGTCGGTGCGCGCTGCCCTTACCACGGTAGTGCTGAGAAGATTCGCCCGTGGGGGCTTCAGGGGAATCAACCGTGCAGCGGATATGGGACCGCCAAAGCGTCTGGTCGCAGGCAGCCGACCAGGCCAAGCGCGCGATCAAGCGGGCCAGGACGGTCGCCCTCGTGCTGGGCGTGACGGGGGCATGTGCCGGCACCGCTGCCGCGCAGGTCATGGCGTGGAGCGACGAGGCGGGGAAGGCCCTGGCGTTCCTGGCGGCCGTCACGGTAGGGCTCGTGCCGCTGGCCACCAAGAGGGCGGGCCCCCAACAGGTCCGCGACTGGACCAGGCTGCGCTCCCTCAGCGAGGAGCTCAAGAGCGAGATCTATACCTACCTCGCCCACGTCGCCCCCTACCGGGACGCGAACCCCCAGGTACTCCTGGACCGCACCGAGCGGGTCATCACGGATACCTCCGACCTGGTCACCCGCACCCTCCCCTTCACCCCGCGCCCGCGCGCGCTGCCCGCCGTCACCGATGTCGGGTCCTACCTGGAGCTGCGGGTGGCCAGCCAGATTGAGGGATACTACCGGCCCCGGGCCGCGCAAATGAGCCGACGGTCCGCCCAGGTTCGACGGGCGGAACTGGTATTGGCCGCCACCGCCGTGGTACTGGGCGGGGCATCCGGCGCCTACGGGTCGGACTGGGCCACCGCGTGGGTCGCGACGGTCACCACCGTGGTCGCCGCGGTCACCGCGCACGCCGCGGCCTCCCGGTACGCCTACCAGGAGGTCGAATTCTCCCGTACCGCCACGGAACTGGAAAGCCTGGCGGCCCGCCGCATCGAGGAAGCCGACGCCGCCACCGACGATGCCTTCGTCGAGCAGTGCGAACGGGTCATCTCCGCACAGAACGAGGGGTGGATGGCGAAGTGGCTCAGCGAATAGGCCATTGCGGAGGCCACTGCCCGGAATGCCGTCAGCGCCGTCAGCGGCACGGTTGCAGCTCTCCCCGGCGTGGTGCTGGGCGGGGGTGAGCCGGGTTCCGGCCCGTGCCAGGGTCTCGCCCGTACAGCGGCAACCGGTCGATCTGCCGCTCGGCCTGGGCGGTACTTCTGACATTCAACGGAGCTGGTCACCGGTCGGCGTCCGGTCAGTGCGCTGCGCCGAGTTCGATGAACAGGACGCCGACGATGATCAAGCCGATGCCCGTCCCCATGACTTTGGTGAGAGGCTCATGGAAGAGGATGCGCGAGGCGATTGCGGCCAGCGCCACACCGGAGGCGGCCCAGATGCCATAGGCGACGCCGAGAGCCAGTCCCCCGTCCAGGGCAAAGGTGAGAAAGGCGAAGGCAGCCAGGAACCCGGCGACCACGGCGATGAACCACTTCTTGCTGCCTCCCTCGCGGGAGGCCATGCGCAGTGACAGGGTGGCGGCGGTTTCGGACAGGATCGAACAGATCAGGAGCAGCCAGGTCATGCCTTCGCCCCTTCCCCGAGGGCTTGGCGGGCGTGGGCGGCCTGGGAGCCGAGTTCCACGCACAGCACACCGGAGATGACCAGGGCGATCCCCACGCCCATCAACGCCGTCAGGGCATCGCCGAAGATGAGGGTGGCCATGACGGCGGTCAGCGTGACGCCGCAGGCGCCCCAGAGGCCGTAGGCGACACCGAGGCTCATTCCCGCACGCAGTACGAGGGAGAGGCCGGTGAACGAGCCGAGGTAGCCGATGGCGGAGAGTGCATACCAGGCCGGGTGGTCCAGGGCCGCCCGCAGGGAGAGCGTGGCGGTGACTTCGAGCAGGATCGCTGCGGTGAGCAGCAGCCATTTCCTCATGATGGTGCCTCGTCTTTCAGGAGTTCTTCCGCGACCGCGAGCAGCTGCGTACGGTCACGGTCCGGGACGGGGAACACGCCGGTGGCGGCGGCCGTCCAGTAGCCGTCGGCCAGCAGCCGCGCGGCGGTGAGCCGGGCGCGAGCCGGTTCCGGCAGAGCGTCGGGCAGGGCGAGCCACGGCGCCAGGCGCCGTTTCCAGGTGTCGGTGAGCGCCTCGCGGTACAGCGCGTCGGCGAAGATCGCGAAGTCGGCGCGGTCGAATCGTTCCGTCAGGGCGACCTCGAGGTAGGTGCGGATGCGCTGGTACGGCGAGGCCGTCTCGGCAGGCCCGCCCAGGCGATGCCGCAGGAGAGCCTCCCACCGCTCGGCGACATGGTCGACGACAGCCAGCATCAGCGCCTCCTTCGTCGGAAAGTGGTACATCAACCCCGGCTTGGTCAGGCCGACCTGCCTGGCCGTGGCGTCCAGGGTGATCGAACCGCCTCCTTCCGCTCGGAGCAGTTCTAGCGCTCCATCCAGAATCCGATGCTTTGAGCTAGTTTTCACACATCTACTTTACCATCCGGAAGGTAAAGCATGGTGTCGAGAACGGAGGAGGCTTTTGGGTTCGGCGCGGCCACGCGCGAAGCGCCGCAGCCGGGTTAGGAGCTGTTTCTCGGATCA
>NZ_LWKZ01000012.1:0-239012 GCF_001905005.1 Streptomyces sp. CB02923
GGCCGCCGCGGCGGTGGTGGCCGCCGCCGGGCTCGGCGGCTGGTTCGCCTCCCAGCACGGCGACTCCGGCGACGCCCGGCCGGGCGTCCAGCAGCCCGACGCGACGACCCCGCGGCCCGCGCCCTGACCCACGGCCCGCGCACCGGCCCGCGCACCGGCCCCGCGCCGCCCGGCGCGGGGCCGGTGCCGCCGGTCCCGCACCCCGTCCCACCTGCGTCCTCGCGCCGCCGACCCGGAAGCGGCGCGAGGCTCGGGGCACGCGGACGGCGGCAGCCGTTAGGCTGGGGTGCGTGGCAGTCGTCGATGTATCCGAAGAGCTGAAGTCCCTCTCCTCGACCATGGGGTCGATCGAGGCCGTACTGGACCTCGACAAGATGAGGGCCGATATCGCCGCGCTTGAGGAGCAGGCCGCGGCGCCGTCCCTCTGGGACGACCCGGAGAGCGCGCAGAAGATCACCAGTCGGCTGTCCTATCTCCAGGGCCAGCTGCGCCGGGCCGAGGAACTGCGCGGCCGGGTCGACGACGTCGGTGTGCTCTTCGAGCTCGCCGAGGCCGAGGGGGACGACGAGACCCGCGCCGAGGCCGAGGGCGAGCTGGCCGTCGTCCGCAAGGCGGTCGACGAGCTGGAGGTCCGCACCCTGCTCTCGGGCGAGTACGACTCCCGCGAGGCCGTCGTCAACATCCGCGCCGAGGCCGGTGGCGTGGACGCCGCCGACTTCGCCGAGAAGCTCCAGCGCATGTACCTGCGCTGGGCCGAGCGGCACGGCTACAAGGCCGAGGTGTACGAGACCTCGTACGCCGAAGAGGCCGGCATCAAGTCGACCACCTTCGCCATCCAGGTGCCGTACGCCTACGGCACGCTCTCCGTCGAGCAGGGCACCCACCGCCTCGTGCGGATCTCGCCCTTCGACAACCAGGGCCGCCGCCAGACGTCCTTCGCGGGCGTCGAGGTGCTGCCGGTGGTCGAGCAGACCGACCACATCGAGATCGACGAGTCCGAGCTGCGCGTCGACGTGTACCGCTCCTCCGGCCCCGGCGGCCAGGGCGTCAACACGACCGACTCCGCGGTGCGTCTGACGCACATCCCGACCGGCATCGTCGTCTCCTGTCAGAACGAGCGTTCGCAGATTCAGAACAAGGCGACCGCGATGAACGTCCTCCAGGCGAAGCTGCTCGAACGCCGCCGCCAGGAGGAGCAGGCCAAGATGGACGCGCTCAAGGGCGACGGCGGCAATTCCTGGGGAAACCAGATGCGGTCGTACGTTCTGCACCCGTACCAGATGGTCAAGGACCTGCGTACCGAGTTCGAGGTCGGCAATCCGCAGGGCGTGCTCGACGGCGACATCGACGGCTTCCTGGAGGCGGGTATCCGCTGGCGCAAGCAGCAGGAGCAGCAGAAGTAACATCCGGCCCGGCGTAAGGCCGCCCGAAAAGGCCGGGAAAACAGCCGGGAAATGCACCGGGAAATCAACTGTCGCTTTTTGAGCGGCAGTTGATTTTTGTTGTCGTGGGACGAGGTGGCGGTTTGGTCACAGTCATACGTCCATGGACCCCGCAACTCACCTCAATTCGGTCATCGCACCTTTATTTGACCTTGACGATGATGTGAGAACTGGGAATGGTGGTACGTGGCATACGTATGTCTGGGGCGTGCGTGTGAACGGGGAACTGAGTGCAACGGCCGCAGGGCGGTACGGCGACTCGCCTACCCGGGTCGGCCGCTGCCCCGAACAGCGATGCTCCATGGACGAGTAGAGCTACTGGGGGTAGCAGGCACATGACGAAGAAGACGCGGCTGCGCGTAGCGCGCATTGCGGCCGGCGCGGTGATCGCGGCCGGTGCGTCGCTCACCGCCGCAGGCGCCGCCTCGGCGGTCGGCACCGAGCAGACGGCAGGCTCCGGCGGCTCGGGCGGCGGCCTGGGTGCCATCCTCGACGATCTCCTCGGCGGCGGCGACACCGGCGGCAGCGGCGGTGGCGAAATCGGCGGCAGCGAGACCGGTGGTAGCGAGACCGGCGGCAGTGAGACCGGTGGTAGCGAGACCGGTGGTAGCGAGACCGGCGGTAGTGAGACCGGCGGTAGTGAGACTGGCGGCAGCGAGACCGGCGGTCAGAGCGGCAACCAGACCGGTGGTAGCGAGACCGGTGGCAACCAGACCGGTGGCCAGTCCGGCAACCAGACCGGTGGTAGCGAGACCGGTGGCAACCAGACCGGTGGCCAGAGCGGCAACCAGACCGGTGGCAACCAGACCGGCGGTCAGAGCGGCAACCAGACCGGTGGCAACCAGACCGGTGGCAACCAGACCGGTGGCAACCAGACCGGCGGCAACGGCTCCGGCGGTTCGGACGGCTCCACCGGCAGCACCTCCAACGGCAGCACCGGTGGCAGCGACGACGGCACCGGCACCGGCACCGACAACGAGGGCAGCAAGCCGATCGAGCAGCCCGGCGAGGGCAACGAGCAGATCGTCAACACGCCCGGCCAGCCGCAGCAGCAGGCCAAGGGTGGCGAGCTGGCGGAGACCGGTGCCTCCGGCACCACCTTCCTGCTCGTCGGCGCGGCGACGATGATCGCCGGTGGCATCGGCTTCCGCCTGATGCCGCGCCTGATCAACAAGAACGGTGGCGGCGCGGCCGCGGCCTGACACCAGGCCCGCCCCGTACCCGGGGCAGCGCATGACGAAGGGCCCGGAGCGCGAGCGGCGCTCCGGGCCCTTCGGCGTCCCTGCGTCATCGGTGTGCGCCCGTCGGCGCACCAGGCGGAGCGAGGCTCCGTACGCGCTGCGTCACCGGGCGCCGCCTCAGGCGGCCTGGTGCACCAGCACCGCGAGGGCGATCAGCGCCACCAGCAGCGCCACCAGGGCCGCGGGCGTCACCTGCCCGAACAGCCCGCTCTCCTGCAGCCGTTCCCTGCTGGCCCGGCACACGGGGCAGCGGCCCTCGTTCACAGGGGCCGCGCAATTGGCGCACACCAGCCGGTCGTACGTCATGCGACCTCCTCCTCAACCGCTGCAACGCGCAAGGGACCACGATGGTTCCCTCTACCACTGTGCCAGCTTGTCGGCTGAACGGCGCGCCCCGGTCACCTTCCGGCCTTTTCGGCGGCACCGCTCGGGTCCACGGGCCGGAATGTGCTCCTTTTGTCCCCGTAGATGCCGTGAATAAACGCACCAACCCCGAACGGCGACTGCGCCTTCGCGTGAGACTCGCGTAGGGTCACGCTCACCGACGGGAGCCACAACAGGGGCATCCCGTGCCGCTACCCAGGTCGACCGTGGTGCATCAGTGATCCGATTCGACAACGTCTCCAAGACCTACCCGAAGCAGAACCGCCCCGCCCTCAGGGATGTCTCCCTGGAGATCGAGCGCGGCGAGTTCGTCTTCCTGGTGGGCTCCTCGGGCTCCGGCAAGTCCACCTTCCTGCGCCTGCTCCTGCGCGAGGAGCGCGCCAGCCATGGCGCCGTGCACGTGCTGGGCAAGGACCTCGCGAAGCTGTCCAACTGGAAGGTGCCGCAGATGCGCCGCCAGGTGGGCACCGTCTTCCAGGACTTCCGGCTGCTCCCCAACAAGACGGTGGGGCAGAACGTCGCCTTCGCCCTCGAAGTCATCGGCAAGCCGCGCGGCCAGATCCGCAAGACGGTCCCCGAGGTCCTCGACCTCGTCGGCCTCGGCGGCAAGGACGAGCGGATGCCGGGCGAGCTGTCCGGTGGTGAGCAGCAGCGCGTCGCCATCGCGCGGGCGTTCGTCAACCGACCGCTGCTGCTCATCGCGGACGAGCCCACCGGCAACCTCGACCCGCAGACCTCGGTCGGCATCATGAAGCTGCTGGACCGGATCAACCGGACCGGTACGACGGTGGTCATGGCCACCCACGACCAGCAGATCGTCGACCAGATGCGCAAGCGCGTCATGGAACTCGAAAAGGGCCGGCTCGTGCGCGACCAGTCGCGCGGCGTGTACGGCTACCAGCACTAAGCGTGTACGGCCCCCAGCACTGAAAGGACGCCATGCGCGCCCAGTTCGTCCTGTCGGAGATCGGCGTCGGTCTCCGCCGGAACCTCACGATGACCTTCGCGGTCATCGTCTCCGTAGCCCTCTCCCTCGGCCTGTTCGGCGCCTCGCTGCTGATGCGCGACCAGGTCGGCACGATGAAGGGCTATTGGTACGACAAGGTCAACGTCTCCGTCTTCTTCTGCAACAAGAACGACACCGAGACCGGTGCCAACTGCGCCAAGGGCGCGGCCACCGAGCAGCAGAAGAACGACATCAAGGCCGAGCTGGACCGCCTGCCGATCGTGCAGAGCGTGACGCACGAGACCAGCGACGAGGCGTTCAAGCACTACAAGGAGCAGTTCGGCGACACGCCCATCGCGGGCCTGGTCACGCCGGACCAGTTCCAGGAGTCCTTCCGGGTCAAGCTCAAGGACCCGACGAAGTACGAAGTGATCAAATCGGCGTTCTCCGAGCGGCCCGGCGTCCAGGAGGTGCAGGACCAGCGGGACACCGTCGAGCCGCTGTTCAACCTGCTCAACGGCATGAACATCGCCGCGCTGGTGGTGATGGCGCTGATGCTGGTGGTGGCGCTGATGCTGATCGTCAACACCGTGCGGGTGTCGGCGTTCAGCCGGCGGCGGGAGACCGGGATCATGCGCCTGGTGGGCGCCTCCAGTTTCTACATCCAGATGCCGTTCATCCTGGAGGCGGCCATCGCGGGCCTGCTGGGCGCGGTGTTCGCCTGCGTGCTGATCGTCGGCGGCAAGTGGGTCCTGATCAACAACTGGCTGGCCGCGCGCATCCAGGTCATCAACTTCATTGGCTGGGATTCGGTCGTGGCGGTGCTGCCGCTGGTGCTGCTGATCGGCTTGTTGATGCCGGCGCTCGCCGCGTTCTTCGCGCTCCGCAAGTACCTCAAGGTGTGATGTGTGCCAAGGGCGCCGTACGGTCAACTCCCCGTACGGCGCTTCTTTCTGGCCTACACTCACCGGCATGACGGGCCCGTGTTTGTTCGCCCGGCCCCGCCGCAGCCGCCGCGGGGCGGCCCTGACGTTGGTCTTCGTCAGCGTGCTGGCCACCGGTGCGGCGGCGGGCACCTGGGAGGAGAGCGGACCCCCCTCGGGCGAACGGCGGATATCCGGGCGTGCGGCCTCCGAAGCCGACCGCGTCCACCGGACGCAGCGCGCCGGCCGGCACGCCGCGGGGCCGCACACGGACGGCTCCGGCGCCGCGGACGACGTCGTCAGCCGCAGCGGCGACCGCTGGTCGACCGCCTTCTCGGCCCGCGAGTACGAGGATTTCGAGCAGGAGCTGAACGGCGAGTACGTCGGCGTCGGCCTGTGGCTGCGGCAGGCGGCGGACGGCCGCGCCCTGGTCTCCCGGGTACGGCCCGGCAGTCCCGCGGCGGCGGCCGGTCTGCGCGCCGGCGACGACCTGCGCGCGGTGGACGGCGTGCCCTCGCGGGGCAGCCAGGTCACCGAGGTCGTGGCGCGGCTGCGCGGCGGCGCCGGGCCGGCCGCCGGGGGCCCCGAGCCGGGCGCCGGGAGCGGCGTCGCCCTGGAGCTGCGGCGCGGCACGCGGCAGTGGACCGAGACGCTGCGCCGGGCCCGCCTGCGCGACCAGAACGTGATCACCGACCGCCCCGACGGCCCGGACGGCCCCACCCGCATCAAGGTCGGCGCCTTCAGCAGCGGTACGGGCGAGGAGGTCCGCCGGGCGGTGCGCGCGGCCTCCCCGCGCGGCGGCGTGCTGCTGGACCTGCGCGGCAACACCGGCGGCCTGGTGCGCGAGGCGGTCACCGCGGCCTCCGCCTTCCTGGACGGCGGCCTGGTCGCCACGTACGACGTCCGCGGCAGCCAGCGCGCCCTGTACGCGAAGGACGGCGGCAACACGCAGATCCCCCTCGCGGTGCTCGTGGACGGCGGCACGATGAGCGCCGGCGAGCTGCTGGCCGGGGCGCTCCAGGACCGCGGCCGTGCGGTCCTGGTCGGCTCACCGACCTTCGGCAAGGGCTCGGTGCAGCTGCCCAGCGAGCTGCCGGACGGCTCGGTCGCCGAGCTGACCGTCGGCCACTACCGCACCCCGTCGGGCCGCGGGGTGGACGACCGCGGCATCACCCCGGACCTGCTCGCCGCGGACGACGCCCCGGCCCGTGCCCGCACGGTATTGAGTGGCTTGGGGGGCGGGGCGTAGTGCGAAAATGGCTCCACTATGGCTAAGGCGAACAAGAAGAAGAACAAGAAGGACGACGGGACCGGCCGCAAGCTCATCGCCCAGCACAAGAAGGCGCGGCACGACTACCTCATCCTGGACACGTACGAATGCGGGCTGGTGCTGACCGGCACCGAGGTCAAGTCGCTGCGGCAGGGCCGGGCGTCCCTGGTGGACGGTTTCGTGCAGATCGACCGCGGTGAGGCGTGGCTGCACAACGTGCACATCCCGGAGTACGCCCAGGGCACGTGGACCAACCACAGCGCGCGGCGCAAGCGCAAGCTGCTGCTGCACCGCGTGGAGATCGACCGGCTGGAGTCGAAGTCGCAGGAGACCAGCCACACGATCGTGCCGCTGGCGCTGTACTTCACGAACGGCCGTGTGAAGGTCGAGATCGCGCTCGCCAAGGGCAAGAAGGAGTACGACAAGCGGCAGACGCTGCGCGAGCAGCAGGACCGCCGCGAGGCGGACCGGGTGATCTCGGCGGTCAAGCGGCGCGAGCGGGCCTGAGGGCCTGAAGGCCTGAGGGCCCCAGCGGCCCGGGTGGCCCGCGCGCCGGCCGTCCGCCGTACGGGCAGGAATACGCTGGCATCGTCGCGCGTTGGTCACGTACGATGGGCTACGCACCGCACGCCGGTGCAGGCACCACCTTGAAAAAACAACATGGGGATGATCGGTTTCGACAGCGGATGTCGAAGCAGGGGAAGCGAGCCGAGGAAGCGGCAATGATCTCGTAAACCCTATGTCGCAAAAAATAATCGCCAACACCAAGCGCGATTCCTTCGCCCTCGCTGCCTAAGTAGCGACTTGCGAAGTGTCAGCCCGGGGCTGTTCCCGACCCGGATCCTGGCATCAGCTAGGGGACTAAACTTCTGGGTCCGGTCACGGGGCCCAGGAGGAAATCAAACAGTGACTGAGCCCGTCGGAGACGTGTCCGCGAGATCTCCGGGGCTGAGAAAATCGCAGCGGACTGCGCTCGGAGAAGCCCTGTTTCCGCACCGTTGGACGCGGGTTCGATTCCCGCCATCTCCACTCGACGGAGAAACCGGAGGCCCTGGCCCCCGGACCCGTCACCCCATGTGAGGCGAAGGCCCCGCTGCCCAGGCAGCGGGGCCTTCGTCGTTCCCGCTGCTCAGGCCGGCCGCCGGGCGGCCCGTACGGCGTGGGCAGCCACGGCCGCCGCCAGGGCCAGCGCGGCGGCAGCGGCCGGTGCGGTGTAGCCCGCCGCGGCGCCCCGGGGCAGGTGCTGCACTGCCCAGCCGCCGCCCGCCGAGCCCGCCGCGATACCGGTCAGCAGCGCGGTCACGGCCAGCGTCATGCCTTCGTTCAGGCGGCCCGCCGGAACCCTCGACTGGATCAGCCCCATGCCGGTGACCATGGTCGGCGCCGTGGCCATCCCGGCGAGCAGCAGCGCCGCTCCCAGCAGGACCCCGCCGCCCGCGCCCGCGGCCGTGAAAGGCAGCCACATCAGTACGGCCATGGCGGCGACACACCACAGGAAGCGGCGGCCCGCCGGTCCGGCCGGGCGCAGCACCCCGTACAGGAGCCCCGCCGCACAGGACCCGGCCGCCTGGAGGGCGAGCAGCGCGCCCGCCGCAGCGCGCTGTCCGTGGGCGTCCGTGAAGCCGATCGTGACGACCTCCAGCGAGCCGAAGACCGCCCCGGTGGCGAGGAAGGTCAGCAGGAGGGGCAGGAGCGAGGTCACGAGCGGCCCGGCGCCGTGGCGGGCGGACGCGGACGCGGGTGCGGCCGGCGGCTCCGTACGGCGCTGGGCGGCGAACAGCAGCACCCCCGTCAGCAGCAGGACCGCGCCGGTCAGCGTGCCCGCCTCCGGGAACAGCCCGGTGCACAGGAAGGCCGCCAGCACCGGGCCGAGCATGAAGCACACCTCGTCGGCCGCCTGCTCGAAGGAGTTGGCGGTGTGCAGCGCAGCCGCGTCGTTCCGGAGGAGGTGGGCCCAGCGGGCGCGTGCCATGCCGCCGGTGTTCGGTGTGGTCGCGGTGCAGGCGTACGCGGCGAACAGCGTCCAGGACGGCGCACCGAAGTGGACGCACAGCAGCAGGGCGAGTGATCCGAGGACCGCCAGTGCCGTCGCGGGGACGGCGACCCTGGCCTGTCCGTACCGGTCGACGAGCCGCGCCGTCCACGGCCCGGCGACCGCCGTCGCCGCCAGCCCCGTCGCGGTGACGGCCCCGGCCAGCGCGTACGAGCCGCGCGACCCGGCGATCATCAGGATCGCGCTGACGCCGAACATGCCCATGGGCAGCCGGGCGAGGAGGTTGGCGGCGGTGAAGGCACGGGCGCCGGGCACGGTGAAGATCCGTCCGTACGGCCCGAGTACGCGCCGGAGCGCGGCGGGGGAGCGGCGGCGCCGACGGCGGACGGGCGGGACGGGCGGGGCGGTCACCGGCCGGGAGGCGAGGAAGAGGATCACGCAACCACGGTCGCCGCGCGGCCCGTTCCGCGTCCAACACCTGCTCCGTCCCCATTCACACACGCCCGTTGTCAATCACGCAGACGCGTCCGGGACCCGCACGCCCCGGTGGCACGATGTGCCCGTGCCCCGAGACCTCGACCCGCGCCTGCTCCGCGCCTTCACCGCCGTCGCCGACGAACTGCACTTCACCCGCGCCGCCGCCCGGCTGTACGTCGCCCAGCAGGCACTGAGCCGCGACATCCGGCGGCTGGAACGGGAGGTGGGCGCGGACCTCTTCGACCGTACGACGCGCCGGGTCGCCCTCACCGAGGACGGCGCCCGGCTGCTCCCGTACGCGCGCCGGGTACTGGCCGCCCACGACGACCTGGCCGCCGCCTTCCACGCCCCCGACGACCGTCCTCTGCTGGTCGACGTCGGTGTCCCCATCGGCACGGCGCACGCCGTCCTGGAAGAGGCCCGCCGCCTGGCCCCCGCCTGTGAACTCGTCGCGCGCTTCCACAGCGGCCTGACCGGCGCGGCGGCCGAACTCGCCGCCGGGCGGCTGGACGTGTCCTTCGGGCGCGTCGCCGGGCTGCCCCCGGCCGTACGGGCCCGCCTGGACCACCGGCCCGTACGGTTCGAGCCGATGGCCGTCCTGCTGGACGAGGGCCACCCGCTGGCGTCCCGCCCCGCAGTGCCCCTGTCCGCCCTCGCGGGCGAGACGCTCTACGCCGGGGCGGGCAACGCGCAGACCGCCGAGTGGACCGACCTCGCCACCCGCCTCTTCGCGGGGCGGGACATCGCGATGGCGGCGCCGTTCCCGGAGATCGAGGGATCGGCGGAGTTCATGCGGGTGGTGCGCAAACAGGGCTGGTCGGTGCTGGCCAGCGTGGAGTTCATCGACGTACCGGGCATGGCGCTGCGGCCGGTCACCGACCCCGTGCCGCTCTCGCCGATATCCCTGGTGTGGCGGCGCGGGCTGCGCCACGCGGGCCTGGACGCGCTCCGCACGGCCTGCCGGAGCCTGGCGGCCCGGCACGGCTGGCTGCGGCGGCCGGCGGGCCCGGACTGGCTGCCCGAAGAGGACGCAGCCCTGATGGCGCACGGCGGCTGACGGCCGGATCTTTGCCGTATGGGCAACCTGTGAGCCCTGGAATCCCTCCTACGGACGGCAGGAACCATAGCCGGACTATCTGGGGGTACCGTGCGCAAGCGCCCGCTGATGGTGGCGGCCCTGGCCGTGCTCGTGCTGAGCGGTGGCCTGGTCGCCTGTGACGAACCGCGTGTCGACGCGCTGCACGCGAGCTGTACGACCAAGGACCTGAGGTGGAAGGTCACGGTGCTGAAGAAGAAAGCCCGCAGTACGCACCGGGAAGGCCGGCTCTCGGCGGTCAACACCGGTGCGCGGGAGTGCGTCTTCCGCGGCTTCCCCGACTTCCTCGTACGCGTCGGCAAGGGGCCGGAGGCGGGCGGCGTGGGACACGGCCGCGCCCGCGCGGTCAGTCTGCCCGCCGGCTCCGGCGTCGTGGTCGACCTGCGGTACCGGGACGCCGAACGCGGGCACCCCGCCCCGGCCGACTGCCTGGTCGGCAACGGTTCCGCCGAGGTGACGGCGCCCCGCGACACGCAGGGCACGCTGGTGCGGGCGTGGGACGAGAGCGGCCGGCGGGCCCGGCTGGACGTGTGCGACAACGTCATCCGCATGGAGCCGCCGCGAAAGGCCTGACGGGGGCGGGCCCCACGGCCAGAGCCCAGCGGTCAGAGCCCCACGGCCAGAGCCCCGCGGTCAGGGCACCGACAGCAGCGGGTGGTACAGCCGGGTGTCATCGGGTTCGCCTACGGGGTGCCCGTCCACCGCTACCCAGGCGTGGGCGCGGAACGGCTCCGTACGCACTCCCGTGCACCACTGCGGCCACCGCCCGCGCAGCCGGCACAACAGCGCGGTCGCCACGGAGCGTTGCAGGCACCCGTTGCCCGCACAGCGCACGCTGACCGTGACGACGGCGTGCCGGGCGCGCGCCGCCTCCGGGGCGGTGGCGGGACCGGCGCCGCGCCGTACGGACTCCAGCGCGCGGCACAGCGTGCGCGGGGAGCAGCACGTCAGGAGGCGGGCCGCGGCGACGCAGCCCAGAGCGGCGCAGCGCTCCGCGAAGGACAGGCGCGCGGGGGCGCCGGTGGAGACGGGGTAGCTCACGAGGTCACCAGCTTCGCCGACTGGAGCGACTCCAGCAGCGCGACGGCGTCCGCGGCCACCCGGTCGGCCGCCGAGGGATGGCGGTAGCGCAGCTCGTCGGCGGCCGACGCGCAGGTGCCGCCGGCCAGGAGGTGTTCCAGGACGAACGCGCCGGTGTTGTTCATCTGCCAGTAGCGGCCCGTACGGGCGTTGAGCAGCACCATCCCTCCGGGGGTGCGCACACTGCTGACGTGGGGGGCTAGGGCGAACGCCATCGGGTTCAGGCTCCTTCCGCGGCGGGAACGGTGGGGCGGGCGGGGGCCTGCGACTCCTGGAGGGAGCGCAGCCAGTACTCGGCCGCCAGGGTGGGGTCGAGGGGGTGCAGGGTGTGGGAGCGGGGCTGCAGCGAGGTGAGGGCCGTCCGCAGCGCCTCGGGCCGGATCAGGCCCAGACCGGCCAGGCGCGAGTCGTCGCAGAGCGCGGACAGGGCCCGGCGGTGGCGGCGCAGGCCCGCGTAGACCTCGGCGCTGTGCTCGCCCTTGGTGCCCCGGGCCCGCAGCGCGTCCGGCAGGATTCCGCGCATGGCCGCGCTGAGCAGGGGCTTGTACGAGCCGACCGCGACCTGGTCCACGAGCCGCACGGTCAGCGCGGCCTCGATGACGTTGTCGTCGAGGAACGGGGCCTCGAAGGTCACGCCGTGCGGTGCGGTCAGGGCGTCGGCGCCGCGCACGATCTCCCCGGCGCGGGCGGCGGCCCGCAGCGTCTCGTGCTGGCAGCGCAGCGGCGCGAAGGGCTCCGGGGCTCCGGCGGCGGCGTCGCGCACCAGGCGGCGGACGGTGGCCACCGCGTCCGGATGCGCCCACGGCGGCATGGCCGGGACCACCTCCCAGTCGGCGCCGCTGTCGCCGGACCGCACGCCGGGCACGATCCGGTCGGCGCAGGACTCCAGCCACTGCGGGTACGGGACGCCGCCGAACAGGGTGCGCAGGGTGTCGACCAGCGTCCAGCGGCCGAGGCGGCGGGCCGCGCACGCGCGCCGGGCGGCGGAGCGGAAGTCCGTACGGGCCAGCGAGTTCAGCGCCACCGGGCGCGGGCTGAACAGTTCGTCGCCGCCGACGCCGACCAGATGGCGGCGCGAGCCGCGGGCGGCGACGATCGCGGCCTGGTGGGCCAGGCGGGCGCTCTCCCGGACCACGGAGAGCGGGCCTGCCGGGTCGCCGAGACCGGGCTGCGGCGGGGTGTACCAGGTGGGCGCGTCGGCGTACGGGAGCGGGAGGTGTTCGGCCGTGCGGAGCAGGGCCGCGCCGCGGTCGCTCCACACGGTGTCGTCGTTGGCCTCGTCCCGGCATCCCCAGGCCGTGGTGATCAGCCGGGGGGCGTCGCGGGCGGCGAGGAAGCACAGGCTGGTGGAGTCCATGCCGCCGGAGAGGTCGGCGCTGACCGCCGGGCCGCGGGTGCGGACCCGAACCGCTTCGGTCAGCGCGTCCCGTACGGATTCGGCGGCGTCCTCCAGCCACCGGTCCGGCTCGGGAGGCCGCCACCAGCGCACCGTGCCGTGCCGTCCGTCGGCGCCCAGGGTCAGGCAGTGGCCGGGCGGTACGGCGTGCACCGCACGCCAGGCGGGGCGCTGGGCGAGCGGGAACGGCGCGAACGGGGCGAGCAGCCGCAGCGCCAGACTCTCCTCGTCGACGGAGCCGAGGCCCGGCGCGCCGGTGGGCAGGCCGGCGGCGGCCGCCTCGCGGGCCAGCGCCGCCAGGTCCTGCGGGCGGCTGGCCGCGACCGTGACGCCGTTGATGCCCGCGTGGTGGAGCTGCCGGATCGTCGACAGGCTGCCCTGGCACCGTATGCGGGGGCCCATCGCGGCCAGCAGGAAGAAGCTGCCGGGCAGTTCGCGGATCCGGCTGTCCAGGTCGTCGAGGCGGCGCAGCCGGCGCAGCAGCCGGTCCAGGGTCCCGGAGTCGGCGGAGGCCGTACCGAGCAGCAGCAGCCGGTCCGGGCCCGAACCGGCCGCGACGGCCTCGTCGTCGGTCCAGTGCCCCATGACCCAGGCGCGTCCGGAGGGGTGGGGCACCGTCCGCACGGTGGGATCGCGTCTGAGGGACAGGCACAGCGGACCGGTCGCGGGATGGTCGGGGAAGACGACGAAGTCCACGATGGCTTACCACCCCTGGCGTGCGGTGCGGGCGTGTGGCGGGAGGTCGGTTCCGGTCGGATGCGGGCAGGTGGTGCGGACGCCGTACGGGTGGGCTCCGTACGGTCGGGGGCAGGTGCAGGTGCAGGTGCGGGTGCGGGGGAGGGCAGGTGCGGGTGGGTGCCGGGTAGGGGTGGGCGCCGTACCTCCGGAGCCGGTGCGCCGCGGGGCGGCTGGGCCCGCGGCGCCACCGGCTGTCCGGCCGCGTCGGTGGGGGCGGCCCCTGCCGGGGCGGGCGGTGCGCGCCCGGGCAGGGACCGCCGGACTGGGGGCGTGTGGGCGACGTCCCGTCAGGCCGGAGGGCAGCGGACCGCGCGGGGGCGCGGCACGGTCCGGTGGGGCCCGCACGGCTCCGGGGTCACCACCAGCCGTGACCGCGCCCGCCGAAGGTGTCCCAGTGGTGGCCGTGGAAGCCGAGCGTCAGCTCGGCGAAGTCACCGGCCTCGGCCAGCTCCGGCGCCTCGTACTCGACCGATTCGGGTTGTTCCTGGATGTCCGGCATGAGTGTGTCGCCTTCCCTCAGAAGTACCGAGCCGCTCTTGAACACAGGCTGTGCTCGCGCGATTACTCAGCGCGTCCAGGGAAGATGTTGCCAGTCTCCACGGCCCCTGCCATTGCCCCTAACGAGTGATGCCGGGGGCGCACGGGGTGCATTGGCGTAACCTCCGGCGGTTGTGCGCCGCCAGCGCGTTCTCCGCTCACCGCGCGCTCCCGGACGCGGTGAGCGCAAGGTTTCGCGACGGTCACGCACCGCCACAGAGGGGAAACGCGCCCTCCCTAGCGTCGCGGACACGGCGGCAACCGGGAGCTGGGAGACGCGATGGCAGGCACAGGAACGGCCACGGGGGAAGCGGCGGCCCGCACCGCCGGACGGGGAGCGGGCCGCTGGATCGAACGGTGGGACCCGGAGGACGAGTCCTTCTGGCGGCACCACGGGCGGCGGATCGCCCGGCGCAACCTCGTGCTGTCCATCGTCTGCGAGCACATCGGGTTCTCCGTGTGGAGCCTGTGGTCGGTCATGGTCCTGTTCATGGGGCCGCAGTACGGAATCGACGCGGCCGGGAAGTTCTTCCTGGTGGCGGTGCCGACGCTGGTGGGGGCGGTGCTGCGGGTGCCGTACACCTTCGCGGTCGCGCGGTTCGGCGGGCGGAACTGGACGGTGTGCAGCGTCGCGCTGCTGCTCGTCCCCACCGCTGCCGCGGTGTTCGCGCTGCGGCCGGGCACCTCGTACACCGTCTTCCTGCTGGTCGCGGCCCTGGCGGGGGTCGGCGGCGGGAACTTCGCCTCGTCCATGACGAACATCAACTCCTTCTACCCGCTGCGGAAGAAGGGCTGGGCGCTCGGCCTGAACGCGGGCGGCGGCAACATCGGCGTCCCCGTGGTCCAGCTGCTCGGACTGCTCGTCATCGCCACGGCCGGCGCGGACCGCCCACGGCTCGTCCTCGCCGTCTATCTGCCGCTGATCGTGGTGGCCGCCGTCCTGGCGGCGCTCTTCATGGACAACCTGCGGCCGGTGCGCAACGACACCGGGGCGGCCCGGGAAGCGGCCCGCGACCCGCACACCTGGATCGTCTCGCTCCTCTACGTCGGCACGTTCGGGTCGTTCATCGGCTACAGCTTCGCCTTCGGCCTGGTCCTGCAGACCCAGTTCGCGCGCACGCCCCTCCAGGCGGCGTCCCTGACCTTCATCGGGCCGCTGCTCGGGTCCCTGGTGCGGCCGGTGGGCGGCCGGCTGGCGGACCGGTACGGCGGCGCCCGGATCACCCTGGCGAACTTCGCGGCGATGGCGCTGGCCACGGGCGTGGTGATCCTGGCGTCGGCGCGGCACTCGCTGGAGGTCTTCCTCGCCGGATTCGTCGTCCTGTTCGTGCTCTCCGGCCTCGGCAACGGCTCCACGTACAAGATGATCCCCGGCATCTTCCAGGCCAAGGCGCTGGCGAAGGGCCTGACGGGCGAGGCGGTCGCGGCCCACGGGAGGCGGCTGTCCGGCGCGGTGATGGGACTGACCGGCGCGGTCGGCGCGCTCGGCGGACTGGGCGTCAACCTCGCCTTCCGCCAGTCCTTCCAGTCGGCCGGCACGGGCACCCCGGCGTTCGTGGCCTTCCTCGGCTGCTACGCGCTGTGCTCCGCGGTGACCTGGGCCGTATACCTGAGGCGTACGGCGGCCACCGTGGCCGTACGGGACCGGGAGGCGGCGGAGCCCGCGCTCGCGGAGGTGTGACGCGCGGGGCGGCGGGCGCCCGCGGCGGTCCGTAACAGCTGGGAAATACTGCGGGAGCGAGCCCGTCACCGGCGGTTGGCAGGCTCGGACCTTCACCGGTGCCCGGTGGCACCGGAGTCAGGACAAGCCAGGGACGGACCATGCACGAGGGCGAACAGGACGAGCGCCGGGACGACGGCGGCACGGGGCGCGGCGGGCGGCAGCACGACGGCCGCGGCGCCGCGGACCACGGCGCCGCCGGCCAGGGGGACGGGCCGGGGGACGGCGACCGCGGACGCACCGCGGCGGCCACGGACGTACGGCCCCTGGACGGCTTCACGGTCGGGGTGACCGCCGCCCGCCGCGCCGAGGAGCTGGGCGCCCTCCTCGAACGGCGCGGCGCCCAGGTCGTGCACGCCCCCGCGCTGCGCATCGTGCCGCTGCCCGACGACGCGGAACTCCTCGCCGCCACCAAGGACCTGATCGACCGGGCGCCGGACGTGGTGATCGCGACCACCGCGATCGGCTTCCGCGGCTGGATCGAGGCCGCCGAGGGCTGGGGGCTCGGGGAGGCGCTGCTCGCCCGGCTCGGCGCCGTCGAACTGCTGGCCCGCGGCCCGAAGGTCAAGGGCGCCATCCGCGCGGCCGGGCTGACCGAGAAGTGGTCGCCGGTGTCCGAGTCGCTGGCGGAGGTGCTCGACCGCCTCCTGGAGGAGGGCGTACACGGGCGGCGGGTCGTCATCCAGCTGCACGGCGAACCGCTGCCCGGCTTCGTGGAGTCGCTGCGGGCGGGCGGCGCCGAGGTGGTCGGCGTACCGGTCTACCGCTGGATGCCGCCCGCCGACATCGGGCCCGTCGACCGGCTGCTGGACGCGGCGGTCACCCGCGGCCTGGACGCGATCACGTTCACCAGCGCGCCGGCCGCCGCCTCGCTGCTGCGCCGCGCCGAGGAGCGCGGGATGCGGGACGGGCTGCTGCGCGCGCTGCGGCACGACGTGCTGCCCGCCTGCGTCGGGCCGGTCACCGCGCTGCCCCTGGAAGCGCACGAGGTGACCACGTACCAGCCCGAACGCTTCCGGCTCGGCCCGCTCGTCCAGCTGCTGTGCCAGGAACTGCCGGGCAGGGTACGGCCGTTGACGGTGGCCGGGCGGCGGGTGGAGATCCGGGGGCAGGCCGTCCTGGTCGACGGGAACCTGCGGCCCGTACCCCCGGCGGGAATGGCGCTGCTGCGCGCGCTGGCCCGCAGGCCCGGGTGGGTGGTCTCCCGCGCCGACCTGCTGCGCGCGCTGCCGGGCGCGGGGCGCGACGAGCATGCGGTGGAGACCGCGATGGCCCGGCTGCGGGGGGCGCTGGGCGCGCCCAAGCTGATCCAGACGGTGGTCAAGCGGGGGTACCGGCTGGCGCTCGACCCGCGGCTGGGGGCCAAGTACGGCGACGAGTGACGTACCCCGTCCTGCGGCTGCGCCCGGGTACCGGCCGGGCTGGCCGGACCTTCCGGGCCGCCGCTAAGTGGGGTTGGTCACCCGTATCTTGGACTGGCCGTGCGGGCGGGTCTCCCAGTCCTCCATGAACCGGGCCTCCAGCCCGTGCTTGCGGGCCAGCGCCAGCAGCGTTCCGGTGCGGTAGTAGAAGTCCTCGCGCAGTACCTGGTGCTCGGCGCCCTCGGTGCGGTCGAAGGTGAAGTCGAAGAATCCGCCGGGTGCCAGGATGCGGCCGACGTGCCGGAAGCTCTGGTCGATCACGGACAGCGGCGAGTGCGAGAAGACGCTGTGCGCGTGCACCACGTCGAAGTGCGCGTCCGGCAGGAAGTCGAAGGTCAGGTCCTGGGTGATGGTCAGGTGCGGCAGTTTGTCCTGGAGTTCGTAGGTGGCCAGCGTCTTCTTGGCGGATATGAGGATGTCCGGGGAGATGTCGATGCCGTAGTAGTTGCCGGTGTCGAGGTGGGCGATGAAGCGCCAGCCGGCCCGCAGGTTGCCGCAGCCGATGTCCAGCATCCGCGTGTCCGGCCGCAGCCCGTGTTCCTTCAGATAGGTGAACTGCATGTCGCCCAGCGCCAGCCACCGTTCGTGGCTGCGGCTGCCGACCGCGGCCTCCGGGTTGCGGCTGGTGTCGGAGGCCATCACGGCGCGGTAGTACGCGACGTGGTCGGGGTGCTTGAGGCGCAGCCAGCTGTCCCGGGCGGTGCGCCGGAGGTAGGGCGCGATGCGCGCCGGATTGCTGACCGCGTAACGGACCTTGTGCGTCAGGCTGGAGCGGTTCTTGAGCAGGGTCTTGGCCGACATGGCCCGGACTATACATCAGAGGTATACATGCGATGTATACAGAGCGGGCGGCGCGGTACGCGGCGGTGCCGAGGGTTACGGCCCGGGGCCCTGCCGGGCACTCTGATAGGGCAGAAGCTGTCTCCTAAGGAGTGACGGGCACATGGCGGCGCCTTTTGACCTGCGGTTCGACTGCGGGCGGATCTGCCTGGACCTGATGGCCACGACCGGCCGGACCGCCGAACGCCTGGCCGGCCCCGAACATCTGGCGGCCTGGCTGGTGGGCTCGGGCGTCGTCCCCGGCAGCACCCAGCTCGGCGCCGTCGACCGCGGCTGGGTCGTACGCTTCCGGATGCTGCGCGAACTGCTGCGCCGCGTCATCCACGACGAACTGCGCGGCCGGGCCGCCGACGGCGACCTGCGCCTGCTCAACGCGGCGGCGGCCGCGGCCCCCGTACCGCCCGCCCGCGCCGTACGGACCGACGACGGCGGCCTGGTCCGGGCGTTCGCCGGGCCGCCCGACTGCGCCGGACTGCTCGCCGCGGTGGCACGGGACGCGATAGCGATGCTGACCGACGCGGTGACGCGCGGCCAGCTGCGGCAGTGCGAGGGCGAGAGCTGCTCGTTGGTGTACCTGGACACCTCGCGCGGACGGCGGCGCCGGTGGTGCTCCAGCGAGGTGTGCGGGAACCGGGAGCGGGTGGCGCGCCACCGGCGGCGGGCCACCCGCCGGGAGCTTTCGGGTCAGCCGCCTGTCGTACGCCCGGCCGTGCGCACGGTGCCGACGAAGACGTAGTCGGCCCGGTAGGGCACCGCGGCCTCCGGGTGCGCGGCCGGGTCGCAGGCGCCGCCGGGGGCGACGCCGCCCGCCGTGTTCAGCCGGAGGATCTCGCCGACCTGGCCGAGCCGGCCGTCCGGCGGCCCCGACCGGCGGGCGTCCAGGGCGAGTTCGGGGATGTTGCCCGCGCCGTTCGGGGTCTTCGAGCGGACCGTGCCGGTGACGGCGGAGCGGTCCGGTGCCACCCATACGGGCGGCCCCTTGGGGCCGGGCGCGGCGAAGAAGTGTGCGATGCCGCCTTCGAGGAGAGCGCGTACGTCGCGCTGCGTATAAGCGTAACTCCCGTCGCCCTGCCGGGTGCAGGCGTAGATCTGCGCGCCGTGGACCACCGGAGCCCGCACGCTGTGCCGCAGGGCCCGGTCCGCGTCGACAGGTTCCGCCAATGCGTGGAGCCGTCCGCGTATCGCGCCGTGCGGGAATCGCTCCGTAAGGAGATTGAAAGAGAAACTATTCGGCTGTCTCCGCAGAGCGTCCAGGACACGTCGGCCGGAGATCTCGACCGTGCCGCTCACCGAGGTCTTCCCGGCGGAAAGCCGCCCCGTGAACAGAGGAATGCGTACGGGCCCTCCGGCGCCTTTCCCCGCTTCCCGGAGGACGGCCGCGACGGGCGTGGCGACGCCCCGGAAGGACAGCGCGAAGGAGAGCCGGCCGCCCCGCAGACGGAGGAAGGCCAGCCCCCGCCCGTCCCGGTCGCCCGTCCCGGACGCCTCGTTCTCCGCGCTCAGACTGCTCACGAAGGAGACCGCTCCGCCGCCCCCGGCCTGCGCTGTCTGCGCTGCGTGCGCGGGCGGCGCCATGAGCGCCACAGCGACGGCGGCCGCGGCGCAGGCAGCGGCGATGGCCCTGTCACGACTCACGGTGTACCTCCCTGCCACCGGAGCCCGGCCTTCGCGCCGGGCTCGTCGGGCTGCTGTACGGGGCGCCCGCCGCGGCCGTTCACCGGGAAAGGGGGGCAGCGTCACGGCGGCCGGGCCGAACGCCCGGAAGGAGAAAACCGTGACGCCCGCGCGGGCGCACCGGGAGGCACGCGCACCGGCGCGCGGGAAACGCCCGCCCACCCGCACGGGTAACCCCGCCACCGCGCCGGGAATTCACCCCGCGGGTGCTGAGCCGCGGCGCACCCGGACCCGTACTGCTGGCTGAAGGGGCGTGAATGGGCCCGGAATTCGAGACGAGGGGGCGGACATGCGCGAGCCCGGACGCGGACGGCAGACCGGGACCACCGGCGGTACGGACGGTGACGGCAGCGACACCGGCGACGCGCGAGAGCGCTGAGACCCGTGCGCAGCGAATGTCCGATCCGTGCTATCGACCCGGGAGTTGGCGTGCGCGAGGATGCCGTCGTGGCAGACAGTACGTCGCCGGACGAGGAGCTGATGCGGGCCCTCTACGAGGAGCACGCGGGCCCGCTGCTCGCCTTCGTGCTGCGCCTGGTCGCCGGGGACCGGCACCGGGCGGAGGACGTGGTGCAGGAGACCCTGCTGCGGGCCTGGCGCAACGCCGGCCAGTTGCAGCGCGCGACCGGCTCCGTCCGCCCCTGGCTGGTCACCGTCGCCCGGCGGATCGTCATCGACAGCCACCGCAGCCGTCAGGCGCGGCCCCAGGAGGTCGACGCCGCCCCCTTGGAATCGATGCCGGCCGCCGACGAGATCGACCGGGCCCTGCGCCTGATGACGATCACCGAAGCGCTCGGCGACCTCAGTGCGGCCCACCGAGAGGCGTTGATTGAGACCTACTTCAAGGGGCGTACGGTCAGCGAGGCGGCCGAAGTGCTCCGGGTGCCGGCCGGAACCGTCCGGTCCCGGGTCTTCTACGCCCTGCGCTCCCTGAAGCTCTCGCTTGAAGAACGAGGAGTGACGGCGTGATGCGGCCCACGGAGCCCGTAGAACACACCGACGTCGGCGCCTACGCGCTGGGCGTCCTGGACGCCGCCGAGGCGGCACGCTTCGAGGAGCACCTGGCCGGCTGCGACCGGTGCGCCGCCGAACTCGACGACCTGATGGGTCTGCCGCCCCTGCTCGCCGACGCCAGGGAGGCGGCACCCGACCCGGAGGCGGTCACCCCGGTCCCCGGGCCGGGCCTGCTGGACGGCCTCCTGGCCGAGGTCGGCGCGGTGCGCCGCACCCGCCGCAGGCGCCGCCTGTACCTGGTGGCCGCCGCCGCGGTGCTGGTCGCCGGCGGCCCGCTCACCACGTACGCGCTGACCGCGGGGGACACCGACGAGACCCCGGAACACCTGGCGAGCTACGCCCGCACGATGTACGAGCACGGCGAGAAGGCCGGCACGGTCGACCCGGTGACCAAGGTCGCCGCCAGCGTCTCCATGGAACGCAAGCCCTGGGGCACCCACGTCGCCCTCAAGCTGGGCAACGTCAAGGGCCCGCTCACCTGCGATCTGGTCGCGATCGGCAAGAACGGCGCGGAGCAGACCGTGACGACCTGGGCGGTGCCCGCGGGCGGCTACGGCCTCAAGGACGGCGCCACCAAGTGGAACAAGGAACCCCTCTACACGCACGGCGGCGCGGCCATGAACCGTTCCACCATCGACCGCTTCGAGGTCCGCACGCTCGACGGCAGGCGGCTGGCCGAGATCAAGGTCTGACCGGACGGCGGCGGGGCCCGGCGGGAAGCGCCTCCGGTGAAGCCTCGGCGCTCCCGATGATTCCGCGGCGCTCCCGGTGAAGCCTCCGGCGCCCCGGTGAACCCTTCGGCGCCCCCCTGGTGAAGCCTTCAGTGCCGCCAGATGAAGCCTCCAGCGCCGCCAGATGAAGAGGAACCGCTGATTCCGCACAA
Source organism: Streptomyces sp. CB02923 (assembly GCF_001905005.1). GTDB lineage: Bacteria > Actinomycetota > Actinomycetes > Streptomycetales > Streptomycetaceae > Streptomyces. Next base: position 21,076 of record NZ_LWKZ01000012.1, read on the forward strand.
TCCGCCCGCTCATGTTGCCCGGTTTGGTCCCACCCGGTGGTGATTTCGTCCTTCGGGTCAGGTGCGCCCGGTGCCTGGTTCGCGTACGGTTGACGGCTGCCCTACGCACAGAAGAAGGGGGCCTGGGTGGCCGCGCAGAATGCCACGCACGCGCCGGACTCCGTCGACGACGCACAGCCGGACAGCACACGCGAACGCGAGATCTCATCCGAACAGGAGCATCTCGACCGTGTCTACCAGCGTCTAGAGGAGAAGATCCACGAGGCCGAGTTCCTCATGGACGACGCCGCCAAACGCGGCCAGGTCGGCACGCCCGGCGCCCTCGCCGAGCGGGACGCCCAGGTCTTCCAGGCCGGCGCCCACCTGAACCGGCTCAACTCCGAGTACGAGGACTTCCTCTTCGGCCGCATCGACCTGCTGCCGGGCAAGGACGGCAAGAAGGGCCCGGACGGCGCGTACACCTCCGTCGACCCCGCCGACGGCGCCGTCACCGACGGCCGCGCCGAGATCGCCGAGACCCTGCACATCGGCCGCCTCGGCGTCCTGGACGCCGACTACAGCCCGCTGGTCATCGACTGGCGCGCGCCCGCCGCCGCCCCCTTCTACCGGGCCACCCCGGTCGCGCCGGGCCGCGTCGTACGCCGCCGGGTCATCCGCTCCAAGGGCCGCCGCGTCCTGGGCGTCGAGGACGACCTGATGCGCCCGGAGATCAGCGCGACACTCGACGGCGAGGAACTGCCCGCGGTCGGCGACGGCGCGCTGATGGCCGCCCTGGGCCGGGCCCGCAGCCACTCGATGCGCGACATCGTCGCCTCCATCCAGGCCGAGCAGGACATGGTCATCCGGGCCCCCGCCGCCTCCGTCACGGAGGTCGAGGGCGGCCCCGGCACCGGCAAGACCGCGGTGGCGCTGCACCGCGCCGCCTACCTCCTCTACCAGGACCGCCGCCGCTACGCGGGCGGCATCCTCATCGTCTCCCCGACGCCGCTGCTCGTCGCGTACACCGAAGGCGTCCTGCCGTCCCTCGGCGAGGAGGGCCAGGTCGCCATCCGCGCTTTGGGGTCTCTTGTGGACGGTGCAGAGGCCACCGCTTACGACTCCCCGGCCGTCGCCCGGATCAAGGGCTCCAGCCGCATGCAGAAACTGCTGCGCAAGGCGGCCCGCGGAGCCCTGGAAATGGCCGCGGCGGCGCCCGCCGGGGCCGCCGCCCCCGCGCCCGCCGACGGCCAGCTCGCCTTCGGCGAGGACGACGAGGAGACGGCGGCCCCCACCGGACCGCCGGACCGCCTGCGGGTGGTCGTCTTCGGCGCCCGCGTCGAACTGGACGCCCGCGACCTGCACCGCGTCCGGCAGTCCGCCCTCGGCGGCACCGCACCGGTCAACCTGCTGCGCCCGCGCGCCCGCCGCCTCGTCCTGGACGCCCTGTGGTCCCGGTCCGGCTCCGCCAAGCGCTACACGGATCCCGAACTGGCCGCCGAGGCGCGCCAGGCGTTCGACGAGGACATCACCACCGAGCCGGACTTCCAGGACTTCCTCGACGCCTGGTGGCCGGAGCTGACGCCGCGCGGCGTGCTGGCCGCGATGGCCGACGAGCGACGGCTGGGCCGCTGGGCGCGCCGCGTGCTCAACCAGCGCGAAGTGCGCAGACTGGCCCGCTCCCTGAGCCGTCTGGACGCCAAGGGGCAGGGCCCGCTGTCGGTCCACGACGTGGCGCTGCTGGACGAGCTGCAGCTGATCCTCGGCGCGCCGCCCCGGCCCGCCAGGCCCCGCGAGGCCGATCCGCTGGACCAGCTCACCGGTCTGGAGGAGCTGAGCACCTACGGCGAGCGCATGTCCGGCGGCGGCCGCGGCAGACGCGACCGCCTGGAGGAGGAGCGTACGGACTACGCCCACGTCATCGTCGACGAGGCGCAGGACCTGACGCCCATGCAGTGGCGGATGGTCGGCCGCCGCGGCCGGCACGCGACGTGGACGGTCGTCGGCGACCCGGCGCAGTCGTCCTGGTCCGATCCGGACGAGGCGGCCGTCGCCCGCGACGAGGCGCTGGGCACCCGCCCGCGCCGCCGCTTCACCCTCACCGTCAACTACCGCAACCCGGCGGAGATCGCGGAGCTGGCGGCCCGGGTGCTGGCGCTGGCGATGCCGGGCATGGAGGCGCCGACGGCGGTCCGTTCGACGGGCCTGACGCCGCGTTTCGTGGTCGCCGACGACGCCGACCTGGGCGGTTCCGTACGGGACGCGGCCCGGCTGCTGCTGGACGAGGTGGACGGCACCGTCGGTGTCGTGGTGGCGATGGAGCGCCGCGCGCAGGCCCGCCGCTGGCTGGCGGGGCTGGGGGACCGGGTGGTGGCGCTGGGTTCGCTGGAGGCCAAGGGCCTGGAGTACGACGCGACGCTGGTGGTCTCGCCCGCCGAGATCGCGGACGAGTCGCCGGCCGGGCTGCGGGTGCTGTACGTGGCGCTGACCCGGGCCACCCAGCAGCTGACCGTCCTGTCCGGGGCCCGCGACGAGCCCGACGACCAGGGGGTTCCGGACCTGCTCAGGGACTGATCCACGAGCGGCCGGCCGGGTCGCGCGCAGGTGTCCGGCGACCGCCGGGAAAGAAGGTCGCGGGACGGGATTCGCTTCGAGAGATGGTTTGTTAGCCTTGGTGGTGGCACCGGCCCGATCCAAGCCCCCGGGCCCAACCATAGTCGCTACGAGCGACCACTTGCCGCGAGGCGAGCATGGCGGGTCGGTGTCACTGAACCACACGACGGGCGTCTTCCGGAGCAATCCGGGAGGCGCCCGTCGCCGTTCGCGCACTGTTCACCGGCGGTTGGCGGCCGGGTCTTCCGCTCGCCCGCATCCTCTCGTATGGTGGAAAAGTCTTTCCGGAATAAGCGGCTGGTTACCCTGTACCGGCTGGTAGGTGGGACGATCGGTCTTCGCGCTCCGGCCCGGCCCCTCCCGCGGACCCCCGGAGCGGCGCGCAGAGAGAAACAAGGGAAAGCAGAGGAAGTCGGCCATGGCAACGGCGCCCAGCGTCTCGTATTCGATGACGGTGCGGCTGGAGGTTCCCGCGAGCGGTACGGCGGTCAGCCAGCTCACCACGGCCGTGGAGTCCTCCGGCGGCTCCGTCACCGGCCTCGATGTGACCGCCTCCGGCCACGAAAAGCTCCGTATCGACGTCACCATCGCCGCGACCTCCACCGCGCACGCGGACGAGATCGTCGAGAAGCTCCGCGGCATCGAGGGCGTCTCACTCGGCAAGGTCTCCGACCGTACGTTCCTGATGCACCTCGGCGGCAAGATCGAGATGCAGTCGAAGCACCCCATCCGCAGCCGTGACGACCTGTCGATGGTCTACACCCCCGGCGTCGCCCGGGTCTGCCAGGCCATCGCCGACAACCCCGAGGACGCCCGGCGCCTGACCATCAAGCGCAACAGCGTCGCGGTCGTCACCGACGGCTCCGCCGTCCTGGGCCTGGGCAACATCGGCCCCAAGGCCGCGCTGCCCGTCATGGAGGGCAAGGCGGCCCTCTTCAAGCGCTTCGCCGGCATCGACGCCTGGCCGCTGTGCCTGGACACCCAGGACACCGACGCCATCGTGGAGATCGTCAAGGCCATCGCCCCCGGCTTCGCGGGCATCAACCTGGAGGACATCTCCGCGCCGCGCTGCTTCGAGATCGAGGCCCGGCTGCGCGAGGCCCTGGACATCCCGGTCTTCCACGACGACCAGCACGGCACCGCCATCGTGGTGCTCGCGGCGCTGACCAACGCGCTGCGCGTGGTCGGCAAGAAGACCGAGGACGTACGGGTCGTGATGTCCGGCGCGGGCGCCGCCGGCACGGCCATCCTCAAGCTGCTGATGGCGGCCGGCGTCCAGCACGCCGTCGTCGCCGACATCAACGGCGTGGTGCACGCGGGCCGCGCGGACCTGGTCGACGCCGACCCCGACTCGCCGCTGCGCTGGATCGCCGACAACACCAACCCGGAGGGCGAGACCGGCACCCTCAAGGAGGCCATCGTCGGCGCCGACGTGTTCATCGGCGTCTCCGCGCCCAACGTCCTGGACGGCGACGACGTGGCCAAGATGGCCAAGGGCGCGATCGTGTTCGCACTCGCCAACCCCGACCCCGAGGTGGACCCCGCCGTGGCGCGGCAGACCGCCTCCGTCGTGGCCACCGGCCGCTCCGACTTCCCGAACCAGATCAACAACGTGCTGGTCTTCCCGGGTGTCTTCCGCGGCCTGCTGGACGCCCAGTCCCGTACGGTGAACACGGAAATGATGCTGGCCGCGGCCGGCGCGCTGGCGGACGTCGTCCTGGACGACGAGCGCAACGCGAACTACATCATCCCCAGCGTCTTCAACGACAAGGTCGCGGGCGCGGTGGCCGACGCGGTGAAGGAAGCCGCGAAGGCCGCTGGGGAGGCTGTGACGGCCGCCACCACGGTCTGACGCCCGGCGCGTCGCGTGGCACGGGGCCCGCGGCACCCCCATAGGGTGGCGGGCAGCAGACGGCCGCCGCCCTGGCGGGGCCGGCCCGGAGCGGCACGGTGCGGACGTCACCACTATGAGGCAGTGGCGCTTTTCGTGTGACCCTCCTGGGTGCCGGATTGGCTTTACCGCCGCAGGTGGGGGCAGGATGCGTATCCGGGCGCGAGGGTCTGTCAGCAGACCCGGGTCCGGGGACTGTCCGAGGGCCCTGGCAGCATCGGCTTCGATCTCACGCCTCATTGGCAAGAAGAACACGGGAGTACAAACATGAACCGCAGTGAGCTGGTGGCCGCTCTGGCCGACCGCGCCGAGGTGACCCGCAAGGACGCCGACGCCGTTCTGGCCGCGCTCGCCGAGACCGTCGGCGAGGTCGTCGCCAAGGGCGACGAGAAGGTCACCATCCCCGGCTTCCTGACCTTCGAGCGCACCCACCGTGCCGCTCGCACCGCGCGCAACCCGCAGACCGGCGACCCGATCCAGATCCCGGCCGGCTACAGCGTGAAGGTCTCCGCGGGCTCCAAGCTCAAGGAAGCCGCCAAGGGCAAGTAAGCCACCCGGGGCCCGACGGCCCCGGTGACAAGGCGTGAGGGCGGCCGTCCCCTTCGGGGGGCGGCCGCCCTCCTTTGTGCGCCCGGCGCCCGGCAAGGGCCCCACAGGGCCCGCTGATGGGGCCTGTGGGGCCCTTGTGGCTCCTGTTGCTCTACAGAGGCGTAGAGGCCGTCCAGGGGCCGCAGCGGGGCGTACAGGGTTCCCCGTCCGTCCCGGCCGCTGCCGCACCGCCCCGCGAATGCGTCGCACCCGCAATCCGCGCGGCCGCGACCCGCTGGCGGCACACGACCACAAGGGGCGGATTCAACCATTAGCGAACGCGAATTCGGGCGGTTCGGGGGCGTCGGCCGACCGGGCGGTAGTCATCGGTCGGCGGCCACGCCGATGCTGCCGGTCGGCCACACGGCAGAAGGGGCGGTCACCCGCCCGGGTGACCGCCCCTTCCGTCATGCATGCCGTGGCGCGCGGGCCGAGGCGCCCGCCGCGCCGGTCAGGCGCTCAGCGCCCCGTTCGGCAGCTCCACCTGGGCTCCCAGGCTCACCAGCTTCTCCATGAAGTTCTCGTAGCCACGGTTGATCAGGTCGATGCCGTGCACACGCGAGGTGCCCTGCGCCGCGAGGGCGGCGATCAGGTACGAGAAGCCGCCCCGCAGGTCCGGGATGACCAGGTCGGCGCCCTGCAGCTTGGTCGGCCCGGACACCACCGCCGAGTGCAGGAAGTTGCGCTGCCCGAAGCGGCAGGCGCTGCCGCCCAGGCACTCGCGGTAGAGCTGGATGTGCGCGCCCATCTGGTTGAGCGCCGATGTGAAGCCGAGCCGGGACTCGTACACCGTCTCGTGGACGATGGACAGGCCGGACGCCTGCGTCAGGGCGACCACCAGCGGCTGCTGCCAGTCGGTCTGGAAACCGGGGTGCACGTCGGTCTCCAGCGCGATGGCGTCCAGCGAACCACCCGGGTGCCAGAAGCGGATGCCCTCGTCGTCGATCTCGAAGGCGCCGCCGACCTTGCGGTAGGTGTTCAGGAAGGTCATCATCGAGCGCTGCTGCGCGCCGCGCACGTAGATGTTGCCCTCGGTGGCCAGCGCCGCGGACGCCCAGGAGGCCGCCTCCAGGCGGTCCGGGAGGGCGCGGTGGTTGTAGCCGCCCAGCTTCTCGACACCGGTGATCCGGATGGTCCGGTCGGTGTCCATGGAGATGATCGCGCCCATCTTCTGCAGGACGCAGATCAGGTCTTCGATCTCCGGCTCCACGGCCGCGTTCGACAGCTCGGTGACGCCCTCCGCCAGAACGGCGGTCAGCAGCACCTGCTCGGTCGAGCCGACGGACGGGTACGGCAGGCGGATCTTGCAGCCGCGCAGCCGCTGCGGCGCCTCCAGGTACTGGCCGTCGTCGCGCTTCTCGATGGTCGCGCCGAACTGGCGCAGCACGTCGAAGTGGAAGTCGACCGGCCGGCCGCCGATGTCGCAGCCGCCCAGGCCCGGGATGAAGGCGTGGCCGAGGCGGTGCAGCAGCGGGCCGCAGAAGAGGATCGGGATGCGCGAGGACCCGGCGTGGGCGTCGATGTCGGCGACATTGGCGCTCTCCACGTGCGACGGGTCGAGGATGAGCTCACCCGCTTCGTCGCCCGGGCGCACCGTGACGCCGTGCAGTTGCAGCAGGCCGCGTACGACGCGTACGTCGCGGATGTCGGGCACATTGCGCAGTCTGCTCGGGCTGCTGCCGAGGAGCGCGGCGACCATGGCCTTGGGCACGAGGTTCTTCGCGCCGCGAACCCGGATCTCGCCCTCCAGCGGGGTGCCGCCGTGGACAAGCAGTACGTCGTCGGTAGAGACGGTCATGGATCTCGCGTTCCTGGAGACGGACAGGGGGCCAAGGGGAAATGGTAAGGGCGGTGGAGGGGGTGCCCGTAGGCCGGAGCGGGTTCGGGGCATGTAATGGCTTTGTCACAACACCCTCCGCTACGGTCCGCCTTTGTTCTGTAATCGACATTTGGCAAGGTCTGCTCAACTATGCCCAGCTATGTCGTCCGTACGGCGCATCCGTGCGCCGGGCCTGCCGTCGTACGCCCTGCGCTGCTCTCGCCCGGGTACCGCTGTTGACTCCCCGCCGCGGTCCGATGTGCGGGATCATGTCCCCATGACCGAGGTGTCCTCGCTCACCGGCCGGCTGCTCGTCGCCACACCGGCGCTCGCCGACCCGAACTTCGACCGCGCGGTGGTGCTCCTGCTCGACCACGACGAGGAGGGGTCCCTCGGCGTGGTCCTCAACCGTCCGACACCCGTGGGCGTCGGCGACATCCTCCAGGCGTGGGCGTCCCTGGCGGGCGAGCCCGGCGTGGTCTTCCAGGGCGGCCCGGTCTCGCTGGACTCCGCCCTCGGGGTGGCCGTCGTACCGGGCGGCCCGGAGACGCCGGAGAGCGCACTGGTCGGCGACGGGCCGCTGGGCTGGCGCCGGGTGCACGGCGCGATAGGGCTGGTGGACCTGGAAGCCCCGCCCGAACTCCTCTCCACCGTGCTCGGCAGCCTGCGGATCTTCGCCGGTTACGCGGGCTGGGGCCCCGGCCAGCTGGAGGACGAACTGGTCGAGGGCGCCTGGTACGTCGTCGAGTCCGAACCGGGCGACGTGTCCTCCCCCGACCCGGAACAACTCTGGCGAGCGGTCCTACGACGCCAGCGCAACGAACTGGCGATGGTGGCGACGTATCCGGACGACCCGTCCCTGAACTGAGGAAGCGGCTGGCCTGGGGCGGGGCGGGGGCAGGGACGGGGACGGGGACAGTGGCGGGGCGGGGTTCCGCGCCGCGTCCCCTTGGGTAAGCCCCCGTCGGGGGGATGCAAGCGTTCGATTGCCCCTGTAGGGCAGCGACCCGGCCCGCGCCCGCGCCCGGCCCGCGCCCGCCCGCCCCGGCCCGGGCTCCATTCCGCCCGCCCCGCCCGATGGCTCGGCCCGGGCTCCACTCCACCCGCCCCGCCTGGCGGCTCAGCCCCGGCTCCACCCGCCACCCGACCTGGCGGAGACGTCCCGGCTCCACCCGCGCACCCCGCCCGACGGCTGAGTCCCCGCCCCTCCCACCTCACCTGATGGCCCAGTCCCCACCCCGCCCACCCCACCCCACGGCTCAGCCCCCACCCCGCCCCTCTGCCCCACCCGTCCCGCCCCACCCGAAGAATCGTTCCGCCAGTGGATGGGCGCCGCGGGTGGGCAGGGCGAGGCGGACGGTCACCGGCGGGGCGTTCTTCAGGCGTACGAACCGGATGCCCGGGTGCGTGTGCCGCTCGGCCACCTCCTGCGGCGCCACGCCCACCCCGTGCCCGGCGGCCACCGCCTCCAGCCACTCGTCGAAGTTGTCCGCCGTGCAGGCGAGGCGCGGGCGCCGGTCGGCGGGCCACAGTTCGGGACGGGTGCTGCCGGTGACCGTGTTCACCACGAGCGGGTGGTCCGCCAGCTCGGCCCAGTCCAGCACGCGGCGGCGCGCCAGGGCCCCGGCCGCGGCGGACCGGCCGACGGCGGCGACCCGTGGTTCGCGCAGCAGGACCCGGGTGCGGACGTCGGCGTCCGGCAGGGCGTCCCCGCGCAGTACGGCGATGTCCGACTCGCCGGTGTCCAGCCCCGCCAGCGGCGTGTCCCGGCGCACCAGCCGCACCCCGGCCCCGGTCGCCGCCTCGAACTCCGCGTTCAGTGCGGCGCAGGCGCCGGGCAGCAGCGAGGTGAAGCCGAGCCGCAGTACGGGCTGCCCGCCGTGAGCGCGCAGCGCGGCGGCCAGCCGGGGGAGCAGGGGCGCGAGTTCGGCGTAGAGGCGGCGGCCGTCCTCGGTCGGCTCGACGCGCCGGGTGGTGCGGTCCAGCAGCCGGGTGGCGAGGGTCTCCTCCAAGGCCCGTACGGTCCTGGTCAGCGCGGGCTGCCCGACGCGGAGCCGGTCGGCCGCGTGGGTGAAGCTCCGCTCCTCGGCAACGGCCATGAACGCGCGCAGATGCCGCAGTTCGACACCGTCGAGCCCATCGGCCCCGCGCACCCCGGCCGGAACGGACCCCGCGCCCGCCGGTACGTCCGTGCCGCCCGCCGTTACGCCCGTGCCGCCCACCGTCTCGTCCACGATGTGCTCCCACCCTCCGCTGGAACGTTTCCGCACCCATCCGTACGTGCCCCCGCCGGGCATGCGTCGCTCCGTGCGGGCACCTCCCCGAACACCCGGAGAGCGGCTGCGCTTCCCAGGCCGTTTCCCGGGCCGTCCCCAGACCGCTTCGCGTGCCGGGGCGAGCCGGGGGATCAGCCCAGCGCCTCCTCAATGGCTTCAAAGATGTCCGCGTCGGTCTCCTGCTGCCAGGGAGGAAGACCGGGCCAGTCGGCCACGTAGCCGGGCTTCGGGTCCTCGAAGTGCCGGAACATCTGCGCCGTCCAGCACGTCGCGACGAACCGGCTCTTCTGCTCGCGGGACAGTTTCGACGTCTGCCCACCGCTGATTTCGACGAACTGCCGTACCTGGTCGTACACGGCCCCTGCGGCGTCGCGCTCCCACTGCGGGGTGTCCTCCCACGGGGTGACGTAGCCGGCTTTGGGCTCTCCGGGGAAGTGCCGCCGTACGCCCGCGATCCAGGCTTCCCGGAACACCCGTGCGCCTTCCGTCTCCGGCATCCCGACCCCTCTCGTCTCGTGTCTCGTATCGCGTGTGCGACGGTCCGCCGAATGAATCCGGCTGGACCGGCGCGCCCTTCCGGCGCCGACCGGACCTACCCATTCCCCCCACGCATAAATCCCCCCGTCCCGGCATTTCCCCCGCCATCCGGAGCCCGCCTACGTTTCCCCGGTCGGTGTGCACGGACGGACGGAGACAGGGGAGTTGGCGACGGTGCGCAAGGTCTGGTTGCTGGTGGTGGGGGCGTTCGGCCTGGGGCTGGATGCTTATGTGATGGCGGGGCTGTTGCCCGTCGTCGCGCGGGATGTCGGTACGACGGTGTCCCTGGCGGGGCAGATGGTCACGGTCTTCACGCTGGCGTACGCGATTGCCGCGCCGCTGGTCGCGGGGCTGATGGCGGGGGTGCGGCCGCGGTCGCTCCTTCTGGTCGCGCTCGCCGTTTTCACGGTGGGCAATGCCGCTACGGCGCTTGCTCCCGCGCTGGGTGCGCTGCTGGCCGCCCGGGTCGTCGCGGGGGCCGGGGCGGGTGTGTACGCGGCCCTGTCGACGGCGGCTGCCTCGGCGCTGGTGCCGGCCGAGCGGCGCGGGCGGGCGTTGGCGCTGGTCATGGGCGGGATGAGTACGGGCACGGTGCTCGGTGTGCCGGTGGGGGTGCTGCTGGCCGAGCGCGCGGGCTGGCGGTCGACGATGTGGCTGGTGACGGGGTTGGGCGGGCTGGCGCTGGTGGGGCTGGCGGTGCTGCTGCCGTCGGTGCCGGCTGATCCGCCGGTGCCGGTCCGGGCCCGGCTGGCCGCTGTCGCGGACCGCGAGGTGGCGCCGGTCGTCGGTGTCTCGTTCCTGGCGGCCGTGGCGAGTCTGGGGCTGTACACCTATCTGGCGCCGGTGCTGGCCTCGGCGGGCGGCGTGCGGGAGGTCACTCCGTACCTGTGGGCGTGGGGGATCGGCGGCGTGCTGGGGAGCCTGGTGGCCGGGCCGCTGGTGGACCGTACGGGCAAGGTCAAGGCTCTGGTCGGCGGAGTGCTGGTGACGGTGGTCGCCGCCCAGGCGCTGCTGCCGCTGCTGGCGTCGGCCGCGCTGCCGGGCGCGGCCGTGGCCCTGGTGCTCTGGGGTGCGGCGGGCTGGGCGCTCCAGGTGCCGCAGCAGCACCGGCTGCTCGCGTTGCGCGACGACCGGGGCACGGTCGCCCTCGCGCTGAACAATTCGGCTCTCTATCTGGGCAGCGCGGTCGGCTCCGCGCTGGGCGGGCTCGCCCTCGCGGCGGGGGCCGAGGCGTACGTGCTGCCGTGGGCGGCGGCCGGTGTCGCGGCCCTGGGGCTCGCCCTCCACCTGCGGGCGGGCCGCCGCTCCCGGCACGTCGCGCGCGTCGGTACCCTTGGCGGTTATGAGCACTGTTGAGCCCGAGCGCGGGGCAGGTACGGGGACCCTCGTAGAGCCGACGCCGCAGACGTCGCACGGTGACGGCGACCACGAGCGCTACGCCCACTATGTCCAGAAGGACAAGATCATGGCGAGCGCGCTCGACGGCACCCCCGTCGTCGCCCTCTGCGGCAAGGTGTGGGTCCCGGGCCGTGACCCCAAGAAGTACCCGGTCTGCCCCATGTGCAAGGAGATCTACGAGTCCATGAACGCCGGCGGCGACAAGGACAAGGGCGGCAAGGACGGCGGCAAGAAGTAGCCGCCGGGGCCGGTGCTCCGCCGCCCGGCTCCCTGTCCGTCCTGCGCGTGTCCGGCCCGTTCCCGTACGAGGAGCGGGCCGCACGCGTGTTGCGCCGCACGCAGAGGCCCGGCCCCCTCGAACGGAAGACAGGGAGCCGGGCCTCCGGCGTAGGCGGGCCGGGTGTGCCGGTCCGGTGCGCCGGGTGTGTCAGTCGCGCCAGGGGTTGAGGTTGAAGATGTCGCCGCTCTCGACGTTGGCGACGCACTGGTTCGGATAGGTGTGCTTGTACGCGGTCGTCTTGCCGTGCCAGGTGCCGTGGGCGACGACCGTGACGGGCTGGTAGATCTTCGGGCAGGGGCGCTGCGCGTGCGGGACGCGGGTGTAGTCGCCGTTGGCGAAGGCCAGCTTGAGGCAGGACGCCTCGGGTGCCGGGTGGCTGCCGCTGGTCGGGAAGCACCGCAGGTAGGCGGCGGCGAGGAGGGGCCCGGAGGGGTCGGTGCCCTGGTGGACGGCGATGTGCTGGCGGCCGCCGGTCTCCGGCGGGGTCTCCGCGGCGGCGGGGGTGGCGGCGAAGGGCAGCAGCCCCAGGGCGGCGACGGCCAGCAGGGTGGTGCGTACGGGTTTTGCGCGCATGGGTTCGGTCGGTCCTTTGCGTGTGGTGCGGCTGGGAGCTGCTTCCAGGGGCTGCTGCCGGGGGCCGGTCCGCGCGGACGGGGTCCGGGGCTGCTTCTGGGAGCCGAGGAGGGACATCTGATTCATAGATAGACGTACCGGGACGGATTGGCGGCGAATGTGGGCCAGAGGTGGCGTGTCGCCCGTGCCGTTGCCCGATCGGCTCTTGTGGGGGAGCGTCGGCGCGCTTAGCCTCCTGAGGATTGTGCATGGCGAAACGCCCGTTGCGTATGTTGCAACGTTCCTTCAGGGGGTCCTCAATGCAGCTCTCCGCCCGAACCGCCGCCCGCACGGCGGCACTTGTCCTGGCCGTCGTCACCGCCGCCGGCTGCGCGCCGTCCACCACGGGCGGCGGCGCCAAGGAGGACAGCAAGACCGGCACGCTGCGGGTCTGGCTCTTCCAGGAGGTCAACAACAAGCCCAAGGAAGACGTCGTCCGCAAGGCGGTCGCGGACTTCGAGGCCGCACACCGGGGCGCCAAGGTCGATGTCGACTACATCCCGGTCGACACCCGCGCCCAGCGCATCAAGGCCGCCTTCAACGACCCCAAGAGCGCCCCCGACGTCATCGAGTACGGGAACACCGACACCGCCGGGTACGTCAAGGACGGCGGACTGGCCGACGTCGGCAAGGAGTTCGCCGCCTGGCAGGACGCCAAGGACACCGACCCGACGGCCAAGGAGTCGGTGACCGTGGACGGCAAGGTCTACGGCGCTCCGCTGTTCGTCGGCGTCAGGGCGCTGTACTACCGCACCGATGTGTTCAAGGACCTGGGCATCGCCGTCCCCACGACCCAGGACGAGATCGCCACGGCCGCCCGTAAGATCCGCAAGGAGCGGCCGGAGCTGTACGGGATCGCCGTCGGCGGCGCGTACACCTACGGAGCGCTGCCCTACCTGTGGGCGCACGGCGGCGAGTTGGCGACCGGCAAGGGCGAGGCGTACACCGCCGCCCTGGACAGCCCGAAGGCGCAGGCGGGCATCAAGGCGTACGCGGACCTCTTCGGCGACACCAACTGCCCGGCCGCCAAGTGCGCCGAGATGGGCGGCAACGACGCCGTCGCCGCGTTCGCCGCGGGCAAGGCGGGCATGACGATCGGCGGCGACTTCAGCCACCAGGCCATGGAGGACGGCAAGGTCAAGGGCAAGTACGCGGTCGTGCCGCTGCCCGGCACCGCGAAGGGCTCGATCGCCCCGGCCTTCGCGGGCGGCAACAACATCGGTGTCCTCAAGAGCAGTTCGCACCGCACACTGGCCGTCGACCTGATGAAGTCGCTGGCCGGCAAGGACAGCCAGCGGCGGCTGTTCGACGCGATGGGCTTCCTGCCGACGTACGCCGACGTACGGGCCGAGGCGGCGAAGAAGCAGCCGTTCGTCCAGCCCTTCGTGCGGACGCTGGAGGCGGGCGCCAAGTTCGTGCCGGCCTCCCCGGCCTGGGGCACCATCGACTCCTCGCTGGTGCTGCCGACGATGTACCAGGAGATCGTCAGCGGCCGCAAGGACGTCGCCGCGGCGTCCGGTGACGCCGCGAAGAAGATGAACGAGGCGTTCAAGAAGTGACGCTCACGGTCAAGGAAGCACGCGCCGGTGGCGGCCGTACGCCGCGCGCCGCCGGCCGCCGCGTACGGCCGCCGTCCCGGCACGGGAGCCGCTGGACGCCGTGGCTCTACCTCGCCCCCGCCCTGGTCGTACTGGGCGGTCTGCTCGTCTACCCGATCTACCAGCTCGGCCTGATCTCGTTCCTCGAATACACCCAGGCCCAGGTCAGCGGCGGCGAACCGACCACCTTCAAGGGGCTGGCGAACTACGCCGAACTGTTCGGGGACGGCCAGTTCTGGCAGGTGCTGCTGGCGACGGTGGTGTTCGCCGCGGCCTGCGTCCTGAGCACACTGGCCGTCGGCTGCTCGTTCGCCGTCCTGCTCACCCGGATCCGGGCGGTGCCGCGGCTGGCCCTGATGCTCGCCGCGCTCGGCGCCTGGGCCACCCCGGCCATCACCGGCTCCACCGTCTGGGTCTTCCTCTTCGACCCGGACTTCGGGCCGGTGAACCGGGTGCTGGGCCTCGGCGACTTCTCCTGGACCTACGGGCGCTACAGCGCCTTCGCGCTGGTCCTGCTGGAAGTGGTCTGGTGCTCGTTCCCGTTCGTGATGGTGACCGTCTACGCGGGCATCCGGGCGATCCCCGGCGAGGTGCTGGAGGCCGCCGCCATGGACGGCGCGTCGCAGTGGCGGATCTGGCGCTCGGTCATGGCGCCGATGCTGCGGCCGATCCTCGTCGTCGTCACGATCCAGTCGGTCATCTGGGACTTCAAGGTCTTCACCCAGATCTACGTCATGACCAACGGCGGCGGCATCGCCGGGCAGAACCTCGTACTGAACGTGTACGCCTACCAGAAGGCGTTCGCCTCGTCCCAGTACAGCCTGGGCTCGGCGATCGGCATCGTGATGCTGCTGATCCTGCTGGCCGTCACGCTCGTCTACCTGCGCCTGCTGCGCCGACAAGGGGAAGAACAGTGAGTGGGGGAAAAGTGGGTGTGGTCCGTATGCCGCGGATACGGCGGCCCGGTCGGCTGGCCGCCGAGACGGGCGCGCTGCTGATCGCCGCCGCCGTGGCCTTCCCCCTCTACTGGATGGTGCTGTCCGCCTTCAAACCGGCGGGCGAGATCCAGTCCACCGAGCCGCTGCCCTGGACACTGCACCCCTCGCTGGACGCCTTCCGGCGGGTCTTCCAGCAGCAGGACTTCGGCCGCTACTTCCTGAACAGCCTGTTCGTGGCGGGCGTCGTCGTCATCGTCTCCGCGCTGATCGCCTTCCTCGCGGCGACGGCCGTCACCCGCTTCCGCTTCCGGTTCCGTACGACGCTGCTGATCATGTTCCTGGTCGCGCAGATGGTGCCGGTCGAGGCGCTGACCATCCCGCTGTTCTTCCTGATGCGGGACGTCGGCGACGCCGTACCCGGTATCGGCCTGAACACCCTCGGCTCACTGATCCTGCCGCACCTCGCCTTCTCCCTGCCCTTCGCGATCTGGATGCTGCGCGGCTTCGTCAAGGCCGTACCGCAGGCCCTGGAGGAGGCCGCCTACCTGGACGGCGCGTCCCGCTCCCGCTTCCTGTGGCAGATCCTCTTCCCGCTCGTCTTCCCCGGTCTCGTCGCGACCAGCGTCTTCTCCTTCATCACCACCTGGAACGACTTCCTCTTCGCCAAGTCCTTCATCATCAGCGCGACGGAGAACTCCACCCTCCCGATGGCCCTGCTGGTCTTCTTCAAGCCGGACGAGAACGACTGGGGCGGCATCATGGCGGCCTCGACCGTGATGACCGTGCCCGTACTCGTCTTCTTCGTGCTCGTCCAGCGCAGGCTGGTGTCGGGCATGGGCGGCGCGGTGAAGGACTGACGACGCCCACGCCCCTCCCGTGAACCTTCCCGGCCACCCTTACCTCCCCCTTCCTTACCTCCCCTTTCCTCACCTCCCCCTTTAGCCCAGCGACAGAAGGGTCAGCACATGGACGACGCAGTGACGGCGGACGGCCCCCGGACGGAGGCCGCCCTGATACCGCAGCCGCGCGACACCCGGCCGGAGGACGGCGCGTTCCTCCTCGGGCCGGGGACCGTACTGGACGCGGGCCCCGGTACGGAGGCCACCGCGGCCTGGCTGCGCGGCACCGTCGGCGCCGCGACCGGTCTGCCGCTCCCGTCGGGCACCACGGGAGACGGCACCACCGACGGCAGCGGCGTGCTCCGCCTGCGCATCGACGCCGACACCGCCGAAGCGCTCGGCCCCGAGGGCTACCGGCTGACCGCCGACAGCAGCGGCGTCACCCTCCTCGGCGGCGGCGCGGCCGGCACGTTCTGGGGAGCGCAGACACTGCGGCAGCTGCTCGGCCCCGCCGCGCACCGCCGCGCGCCCCTGCGCCCCGGACAGCGCTGGTCCGTACCGGCCGTACGGGTCGAGGACGCGCCCCGCTTCGCCTGGCGCGGCATGATGCTCGACGTCGCCCGCCACTTCCTGCCCAAGGACGGCGTGCTGCGCTACATCGACCTGCTCGCCGCGCACAAGCTCAACGTCCTGCACTTCCACCTCACCGACGACCAGGGCTGGCGGATCGAGATCAAGCGCCACCCCCGGCTCACCGAGGACGGCGCCTGGCGCGAGCGCACCAAGCTGGGCCACCGGGCCTCCCCCCTGTGGGACGAGCGTCCGCACGGCGGCCACTACACCCAGGACGACATCCGCGAGATCGTCGCCTACGCCGACGCGCGGCATATCACCGTCGTCCCGGAGATCGAGATCCCGGGCCACTCGCAGGCCGCCATCTCGGCATACCCGGAACTGGGCAACACCGACGTCATCGACACCAACTCCCTCAAGCCCTGGGACACGTGGGGCGTCAACCCGAATATATTGGCCCCCACTGACAACACCCTGCGTTTCTACGAAGGGGTGCTGGAAGAGGTCCTCGACCTCTTCCCCTCCCAATTCGTGCACATCGGCGGCGACGAGTGCCCCAAGGACCAGTGGCGGGCCTCGCCGAACGCCCAGGCCCGCATCAAGGAGCTGGGCCTGGCCGACGAGGACGAGCTGCAGAGCTGGTTCATCCGGCACTTCGACCGGTGGCTGGCCGACCGCGGCCGCCGCCTGATCGGCTGGGACGAGATCCTGGAGGGCGGCCTCGCGCCCGGCGCCGCGGTGTCGTCCTGGCGCGGCTACGCGGGTGGCATCGCCGCCGCCCGCGCGGGCCACGACGTCGTCATGTGCCCCGAGCAGCAGGTCTACCTGGACCACCGGCAGCACGACGGCCCCGACGAACCCGTACCGATCGGTTACGTACGGACCCTGGAGGACGTCTACCGCTTCGAGCCGGTACCGCCGCAACTGACGCCGGAACAGGCCGCCCACGTGCTCGGCACCCAGGCCAACGTCTGGACCGAGGTGATGGAGAACCAGCAGCGGCTGGACTACCAGGTCTTCCCGCGGCTCGCCGCCTTCGCCGAGGTGGCCTGGTCGCAGCTGCCGCCCCCCGAAGAGCGCGACCACGCCGGGTTCACCCGCCGGATGGCCGCCCACTACGACCGCCTGGACGCGCTCGGCGTCGACTACCGGCCGCCCGGCGGCCCCCTCCCGCGGCAGCGGCGCCCCGGGTTGCTCGGACGTCCGATCGAGGGGTCGCCCCCAAACGTGTGAGCCGGGGCGGATGCGGGCGGCCGGAGCGGCCGGTTGCTGGGACGGTGGTTCCCGCGGAACGCACTCGACGCAGCCAAGGTGATGTATGTCCGGTAAGTCGCACCACGTGCCCCCGAGGGTGCCCGTCGGCGCGCCCCATGGCCCCCGGCTCCGGCCGGGGCGCCGTCCCGCGCGCCACGGCCGCCCCGCACGTCACGCCTGGTCCGCCGCACCCCGGCCCGCACCCCGGCCGCCGTCCCCCTCCCACGCGGCGGCACCCCCCGCCCGCGCACGCCCCGAACGTCCCGAACGCCCCGAACACCGGCCATGTCCCGTACGCGAAGCGCCCCCTGCCGGGCGAGGGCGCCTCGAAGCCGGGCCCTAGCACCGCGGGCCTGCAAAGATGTGCCAGAGTTGCCACGTCCGGACCGTGAGCACGTACCGTACGGCGGAGCGGAACAGCCGGGACACCGGGGAAGGGGCAGCTGGGTTGACCACGCACGCACCGCAGGCTTCGCAATCGGTGACGTTGCCGGCCTCGCTCGACGAGGCCGTGGCGGCGCTCGCCGCCATGCCCGCCGCCGTGCCCGTCGCGGGCGGTACGGACCTGATGGCCGCCGTCAACTCCGGGCTGCTGCGGCCCGCGGGACTGGTGGGCCTCGGCCGGATCAGCGAGATCCGCGGCTGGCAGTACCAGGACGGCCACGCCCTGCTCGGCGCGGGCCTGACCCTCGCCCGCATGGGCCGCCCCGACTTCGCCGCGCTCATCCCCGGCCTGGCCGCCGCCGCCCGCGCCGCCGGCCCCCCGCAGATCCGCAACGCGGGCACCCTCGGCGGCAACATCGTCACCTCCGCGCCCACCGGCGACACCCTGCCGGTGCTCGCCGCCCTCGAAGCGAACCTCGTCGTCGCCGGACCCGGCGGCGCCCGCCGCGAGGTCCCCGTCAGCCACCTGCTCGCCGGACGCGAGATGCTGCGCCCCGGCGAACTCGTCGGCTACGTACGGGTGCCGCTGCTGCACGCCCCGCAGACCTTCCTCAAAGCCACCGGCCGCACCGGCCCCGGACGCGCGACCGCTTCGGTGGCCCTCGTCCTGGACCCGGCCCGGCGCGGCGTGCGCTGCGCGGTCGGCGCGGTGGCCGCCATGCCCCTGCGCCCCCTGGAGGCCGAGCAGTGGGTGGCCTCCATCATCGACTGGGACGGTGAACGGACCCTGGTACCCGAGGCGCTGGCCGCCTTCGGCGACTACGTGGCCGCCGCCTGCATCCCCGACCCGCCCCCGCCGCAGGACGGCACGCAGCCGCAGACCCTGCCGCCCGCCGCGCTGCACCTGCGTCGTACGGTGGCGGCCCTGGCCCGCCGAGCACTTGGGAGGGCGCTCTCGTGAGCGACGCCGACAGCCCCGACCGTCCCGACCGGCGCCTCGGCCCCGAGGACACCCAGCCGCTGCGTGTGGTGCGGCCGCAGGCCCAGCAGCGGTGGGAGCCGCTGCCCCAGGGCAACGAGTACGAGTCGGAGGCCACCGCCTTCGTCCAGCTCCCGGAGGGCTTCACCAGCGGCCCCTACCCGGGCGGTTACGGCTACCAGGGCTACCCGGACGCGTACGGCACCGGCGCGCCGGACAGCCACGGCGCCGGGCCCGGCGCCGACCACGGCGGATACGCCGCCGACCCGCTCGCCGCGCCCGGCCACGGCTACACCCCGCCGTCCTCCTTCGCGCCGCCCACCCCGAGTGCGACGACCGACCCGTCGGCCACCGGGCAGTGGACGATGCCGTTCGCGGACGGCCCGGCCGCCGACCTCGCCGCGCACGGAATGCCGGACGCCGGCCCGCACGCCGGCGCACCGGGAGGCCACTACGCCGAAGGACCGGACAACGCGTCGCAGGCACTCTGGCCCGCGGCGGGCACGGACGGGTCCAGCGGCACCACCGGCCAGTGGGCGATCCCGACCGCACCGGACGAGGTGCTGGAGGAATCCGGCGAATACCTGCTCGGCGACGACCGTACGCACCCGGCCTCCGGGTACGGCAACGCGTACGGCCACTTCGACCACGGGCACGGCCACGGACACGCCCCGGCGGACCCGGCGGCGACCGGGCAGTGGAACTTCACCACCGACCAGCACACGGGCACCGGCCACCTGCCGTACGACCAGCAGCCGCACCGGCCCGCCGACCAGGTGACGCCCGGCTACGACCCCGGCCACGGCGTGCCCCCGGCCGGCGAGACCCAGGGCGGCACGCTGGGCGGCGGCGCGGGCAACTGGTCGCTGCCCGCCGACGCGCTGGCGCAGTGGCCGCCGCGCGCCGAACCGTATGACGAGCCCCGCACGGAGCCGCAGGACGAGGCACGGGCGCACGGAGAGGCGCAGGCGCTCGGCGAGGCGCCGGTGCAGGACGAGGTGCCGGTACGCGACGAGGCGCCGGTGCACGGTGACGCGTCGCCGCTCCAGGACGCGGAACCGGCGGCCGAGCCGGTCGCCGATGCGCCGGTCGCCGATGTGCCGGTCTCCGGTGAGCCGGTCGCCGACGCGCCGGCCGCCACCGGCCCGGCTGACGCCGACGCTGCCGGACCGGCCGTGGACGTCCCCGATCCGGCCGAGGCCGCTACCGGACCGACCGTGGACGAGGCCGGGCCGCACGCCGTCGGAGCAGGTACGGACGAGGCGGTCACCGCCGAGCCCGACGCCGCCCCGGAAGCCGACGTCCATGACGCCCATGACGTCACGGCGGCCACGCCCCCGGCCGACGCACAGCCCACCGCGTCCGAGGCCTCCGAGGAGCCCGGGACCGGCACTCCGCCCGCCCCGGCCGAGGAGGGGGAGCAGGCCCCCGCCGACGCCGTGACGGACGCCCCCGCGCCCCCGGCCGAGCCCACCGCGCCCGTCATGCTCGCGGAGCCCGTACCCGCCCCGGAGCCCGCGGCAGCGGACCCCGCCGCGGCCGAAGAGCCCCCCGCGGCACCGGAATCGGAAGCGGCACCGGCAGCGGCACCGGCTCCGGTGGAGGAACCGACCCCGGAGCCGTCCCCGGAATCGACCCCGGAGCCGACCCCGCCCGCGACCCCGTCCCCAGCGCCCGACACAGCGGAAGCCCCCGCCCCCGACGCAGCTCTCACCCCCGACCCCCACGACGAACACCCGCACACCTCCTACGTGCTGACCGTCAACGGCACCGACCGCCCCGTCACCGAGGCCTGGATCGGCGAGTCGCTGCTGTACGTACTGCGTGAGCGGCTGGGCCTCGCCGGGGCCAAGGACGGCTGTTCGCAGGGCGAGTGCGGGGCCTGTTCCGTCCAGGTCGACGGACGGCTCGTGGCGTCGTGCCTGGTGCCCGCCGCGACCACGGCGGGCAGCGAGATCCGTACGGTCGAGGGCCTGGCGCAGAACGGCGCGCCCTCCGACGTGCAGTGCGCCCTGGCCGAATCGGGCGCCGTCCAGTGCGGCTTCTGCATCCCCGGCATGGCGATGACCGTCCACGACCTGCTGGAGGGCAACCACGCCCCCACCGAGCTGGAGGCCCGGCAGGCTCTGTGCGGCAACCTCTGCCGCTGCTCGGGCTACCGGGGCGTGCTCGACGCGGTCAACGAGGTCGTACGCGGCCGGGCCGACGCCGCGGCGGCCGCCGAAGAGGCCGCCGCCTCCGCCCCCGCGGAGTCCGGCACCCCCCGCATCCCCCACCAGGCCGGCCCCGCCGACCCGCAGGGCCCCGCTCCCCACGGCCACCACCCCCACGGGCCGCACCCCCACGGCCCGGGCGCAGATCCGCAGTCCGGAGGCTCCGCATGACCGGCACACCCGAGGGCGCCGTCACCGCGGCCCCTGCCGCGGGCGACCGTTCCGACGGGCCCGCCGAACAGCCGCCGCACGGCCTCGGCGTGTCCCTCCCGTCGGCGGACGCGCCCGCCAAGACCGAGGGCGTCTTCCCGTACGCCTCCGACCTGTGGGCCGAGGGCCTCCTGTGGGCCGCGATCCTGCGCTCCCCGTACCCGAGCGCCCGCATCCTCTCCATCGACACCAAGCAGGCCGTGGAGATGCCGGGCGTACGGGCCGTCGTCACACACGCGGACGTGCCGGGCGACGCCGGGCACGGCCGGGGCACGCCCGACCGCCCGGTGTTCGCCCACGACACGGTCCGCCACCACGGCGAGCCGATCGCCGCCGTCGCCGCCGACCACCCCGACACGGCCCGGCTGGCCGCGGCCGCCATCGAGGTCGAGTACGAGGTCCTGGAGCCGGTCACCGACCCGCAACTGGCCTTCGAGGCCGAGCCGCTGCACCCGGACGGCAACCTGATCCGGCACATCCCGCTGCACTTCGGCGACCCGGAGGTGGTGGGCGAGACCATCGTCGAGGGCCTGTACCGCATCGGGCGCCAGGACCCGGCGCCGATCGGCGCCGAGGCCGGGCTCGCGGTGCCGCGCCCGGACGGCGGCGTGGAGATCTACACCGCCTCCACCGACCCGCACACCGACCGCGACCTGGCCGCCGCCTGCTTCGGGCTGGAACCGGAGCGGGTCCGCGTCGTCGTCACCGGAGTGCCCGGCGCCACCGCGGACCGCGAGGACCCGGGCATGCAGCTCTCCCTCGGACTGCTCGCACTGCGCACCGGCTGCCCGGTCAAGCTGGCCGCCACCCGCGAGGAGTCCTTCCTCGGCCACGCCCACCGCCACCCCACCCTGCTGCGCTACCGCCACCACGCGGACGCCGACGGCAAGCTGGTCAAGGTCGAGGCGCAGATCCTGATGGACGCGGGCGCGTACGCGGACACCTCCGCCGAAGCGCTCGCCGCCGCCGTGTCGTTCGCCTGCGGCCCGTACGTCGTCCCGCACGCCTTCATCGAGGGCTGGGCGGTCCGGACGAACAACCCGCCGTCCGGGCACCTGCGCGGCGAGGGCGCGATGCAGGTGTGCGCCGCGTACGAGGGCCAGATGGACAAGCTGGCCGCCAAGCTGGGCATGGACCCGGCCGAACTGCGGCTGCGCAACGTCATGGCCACCGGCGACCTGCTGCCCACCGGCCAGACCGTCACCTGCCCGGCACCGGTCGCCGAACTGCTG
This sequence comes from Streptomyces sp. CB02923, assembly GCF_001905005.1. Classification (GTDB taxonomy): domain Bacteria; phylum Actinomycetota; class Actinomycetes; order Streptomycetales; family Streptomycetaceae; genus Streptomyces. The sequence continues at coordinate 43,286 of NZ_LWKZ01000012.1, forward strand.
CGCGCCGTCAAGGACGAGCCGCTGCCCGAACTCCCCAAGGACACCCCCGAGGAGGACTGGCTGCTGCCCGGCGGCCTGGAGGGCGCCGGCGAGCCGTCCGCGGTACGCCGCGGCGTCGGCTACGCGCTCGGCATGGTCCACATGCTCGGCGCGGAGGGCGCCGACGAGGTGTCCACCGCCACGGTCAAGGTCAGCGGCTCGGTCGCCACCGTGCTGTGCGCCGCCGTGGAGACCGGCTCCGGCTTCTCGACGCTCGCGCGCCAGATCGTCCAGGAGACCCTGGGCATCGACGAGGTGCACGTGGCGGGCGTCGACACCGACCAGCCGCCCGCCGGGCGCGCCTGCCACGGCCGCCACACCTGGGTCTCCGGCGGCGCCGTCGAACGCGCCGCCAAGATGGTGCGTACGCAACTCCTCCAGCCGCTCGCCCACAAGTTCGGCATGTCCACCGAACTCCTCCAGATCGACGACGGCAAGATCACGTCGTACGACGGCGTGCTCAGCACCACCGTCGCCGAAGCCCTGGACGGCAAGGAACTCTGGGCCACCGCCCAGTGCCGCCCGCACCCCACCGAGCCCCTCGACGAGAGCGGCCAGGGCGACGCCTTCGTCGGCCTCGCCTTCTGCGCGATCCGCTGCGTCGCGGACGTCGACATCGAACTCGGCACCATCCGCGTCGTCGAAATGACCGTCGCCCAGGACGTCGGCCGCGTCCTCAACCCGCGCCAGCTCCGCGCCCGCATCGAGGCCGGTGTCACGCAGGGCCTCGGCGCGGCCCTGATGGAGAACCTGCGCACCACCCGCGGCCAGATCCGCCACCCCGACCTGACCGGCTACGCGATGCCCACGGCCCTCGACGCCCCCGACATCCGCATCGTCAAACTCGTCGAGGAACGCGACGTAGTGGCCCCCTTCGGCGCCAAACCCGCCAGCGCCGTCCCGGTCGTCACCTCCCCGGCCGCCGTAGCCTCCGCCGTACGCGCCGCCACCGGCCGCCCGATAGGCCGCCTCCCGATCCGGCCGCAGGCGGCGGTGGCGCAGCAGCAGTAGCGGCCCGGTACGCATGTGGGGGCGGTTCCGTACACGTACGTACGGGACCGCTCCGCAGTTCTGTCCCGCTTCAGAGGATCTGCGGTTCGGAAGAGTTCAGTCCGTGATCGATCCGTGTGCGGATGGCCGGGTGGATTTCGTAGTCGTCCAAGTGCTTCGGGTCCACCCACCGGACTTCGGTGGCTTCGGACGGCTCCGGGCGGGCCTCTCCGCCGATCAGGCGGGCACGAAGGCATACGTTGACCGGCTGGCGTACTTCGTCGACGCGGTCTCCGTGCATATAGACGATCACGTGGTCGGGGGAGGAGAAGACTCCTACCAGTCCGATGACCTCGACCTGGTACCCGGTCTCTTCATGGCATTCGCGCACTCCGGTCCGACCGACCGACTCTCCCTTCTTCACGCCTCCGGTGGGGATCGTCCAAAGGTCATTGTCCGCGCGCTTGAGAAGCAGGAGGCGCCCTTGGTCATCGCGGACGAACACGGACGCGGACGGTTTGCGGCTCGTCGGTTCCGGCGCTTCGGGGTCTTGCCAGTAATCGATCCTGCGCGTCTTCCTGGTCATCGGGACTCCAACGTGTCTTCGGCGGGGCGAGCGGAAGCCCATACCCTTTCGTACGACTCCACGTAGGTGCTGAAGTAGGAACCGTCTATCCGGCGCAGGTGCATGACGGGAGTGAAAGCCGCCAGTACTCCGTACGCGTGTACATTCACGATCATCTCGTCATCGAACCGGTAGATCGAGTTGTACAACGGCGTATCGTGCAGCCGGATTTGTACCGTGTCAGGAGCGAGCTGGCCGTAGTAGTTCAGAACGGAACTGACTCTTCCCGATACTCCACCCCCGATACGGTATTCGCGATCCCTCGAAGCCAGTTGGGCACCTGTCGGATCTCCCAGGAGAATCCGGACACATGCTCCGTCCCTGGCCTTGTCGGCCAGCGTGGGCAGCCAGTCGGGGTGTTCCTCGGTGAGGAAGAGGCCGGCAAAAGCCAAGAGGTCGATTTCTCGTTCGGAACCCCGCAGTAACTCCATCCACAGGTGCTGTGGAACGTCACTTCGGCGTGGGTAGGTCGCAACCATCTCCGCACCCGCCAAGGAGGACCCGTTGGCAGCTTCGGGCCATAGATATGACTCGTCTTCCTGAAGGACGGCGGCCACGCGGTAGCGAGTGCGGGGGTAAGGGACCTTGCCGCTGAGCCATCGCTCCACGGTTTTGGTCGATACCTCCGACGCATCGGCGAGAGAAGCGATGTCGAGTCCAGCTCGGTGCATGGCACGGCGGAGCCGTTCGTTGACCATCTCAACAGCATAGGCACCCGGGACTACTTGGCGTACTGAAGATGTCCGAAGATGTCTGGCAGTGTCGATGTGCTGTCTCGCCGCCACCGCGAGCATGGGCCAGGTTCGCCCCCGCGACCGCACTGAACGGACCGAGGGCATGGCTCAATCTGAGAGAGCAGGTTCGACATGCAAGACGCTACCTGTACACCCACTCCCGCATCTGGGGGCGCTGCGTGACAACGTATCGCTGCGACGTCTGGGTGTTCGATCGGAGCAACGGTCGTGTTGGCAAAGTGCTTCAGGAGACCGGCGGCCGAGTACTGCTTGTGGACCCGGAAGGCAACGGCTGGGTGACGCAGGCTTGCGGACTCCGGCTGGCATCCGAGGTCGAACGCGGATTGGCTGTCCTCGGGAACACGGCGCAGGGGTGATCCCCATGACGCCAGGCGGATACCTCACCCCACCCGTCCACCTCTCGGAACCGTTCGAACTGGACCCGTCGCCCGTTGCAGGCTGCTCCGTGTGCCAGGAGAAAGCTGAAGAGCGTAGGCAGGCCCTCGACGCGGGATTCGTGGCCGTAGCGGCTTGCGCTGCGATCGAGATCGGGCACCACCCGAGACACCGAGTGAAGTCGCTAGGTGAGCCCTTGCGGGAGGCGGCGGCCGGAGTCGATACCGGAAAGCCTCATATGTAGCCCCCACACGTACGAGAAGGCGGTCCCAGTCAGATGGGACCGCCTTCTCACGCGCGTGGAGGCCGTGATCGGAATCGAACCGACGTAACCGGATTTGCAGTCCGGTCCCTCAACCACTCGGGCACACGGCCGGGATGGAGCGATGCATTGAGGTTAGGCCGGGGGGCCGGGGGAGGGGCAAGGGTTCCGGCGGGATGCCATGAGGTTGCAACGTGGTGTTCATGCGTCCGGTTTGCCGGGGGTTCTCAGGGGGCGCGGGGGTGGTCAGGCGGCTCGTAGGAATTCTTCCACCACCTGGCTGAACAGGGACGGTTCGTCGACCCAGGGGTAGTGGCCCGTCTCGTGGAGGTGGTGTGTCCGGCCTTCGGGGAAGGACTCGGCGACCAGTTCGCCTGCCCGTACGCCTGTCACGGCGTCCCGGTCGCCGGTCACGACCAGGACGGGGCACGGCACCTCGCGCAGGCCCGCCAGGAGTGTCTGCCGGGCCGGTTCGTCCACGCCCTGCCAGAAACCGGCCCGCGGGACGGGGTTCAACTGGTCGGCCTCGGCGGCCGCGTGGGCGCGCTGGGGTGCCTCCCAGCGGCCGTACGCGAGCGGGGCCGCGCTCAGGAGCAGGGAGCGTGCCTCCGTCAGGTCGGACGTCTCCGCCAGGCGCTGTAGCGCCGCCGACGCCTCCGGCCACCACGGCTCGTCCGCGCGCGATGCGAAGATCTCCGGTGCGTCGTCGGGGAGTTCCCCCTGGACGCGCGAGCCGGGGCAGACCAGGACCAGCCGGGTCAGGCGGTCCGGGTATGCCGCCGCGTAGGCCTGCGCGGTCGCCGCCCCCGCGTCGTGCGCGAGCAGCGCGAAGCGTTCCAGGCCCAGGTGGGTGCGGAGTGCCTCCAGGTCCTCGGCCAGGTGCGGGTACGCGTAGCGGGACGGGTCGGCGGCGGCCGGGGAGGCGCCCGTGCCGCGGCTGTCCGGGATCACCAGGTGCCGTTGCTCCGACAGGCCGCCCAGATCACCCAGGTACGCGGCGTCCCGTCCCGGGCCGCCCGCCAGGCACACCAGAGGCGGAACCCCGGGCCCGTTCGGGCCGAGTACGCGGTAGTGCAGTTCGGCGTCGTCGTAGCTGGTGAAGTGCGGCATGGGGCCAGCTTGCCGTACGGGCGCGGGGAGGATGAGGGGGAGGTCGGGGGCGGACGCGGCCCGGCGCCCTAGTTCCATCGGCGGAGAAGATCCCCGTCTCGCGACAGGGGTGCACGGCCAGGACGCCTCTTACGCTGACCGCATGACTGCCGTGGACCCGCGCGATGCCTCCGAATCCCGCCTCCCCGCGAGCCCGGTGACCGCGCCGCGCGCCGAAGGCGTCCTCGGCCGTACGTACCGGGCGCTCACCCTCGGCATCATCTCCGTCGTCTCGCTCATCGCCTTCGAGGCGAGCGCGGTGAACACCGCGATGCCCGCCGTCGGCCACGCCCTGGACGGGATCGAGCTGTACGCGTTCGCCTTCTCCGCGTACTTCACGGCGAGCCTGTTCGCGATGGCGCTGTCGGGGGAGTGGTGCGACCGGGGCGGCCCGCTCGTGCCGCTGTTCACCGGGATCGCCACGTTCGCCGCCGGTCTGGTCGTCGCGGGGTCGGCGCAGCAGATGTGGCTGTTCGTGGCGGGGCGCGGGGTGCAGGGGATCGGCGGGGGGCTGGTCATCGTCGCGCTGTACGTGGTGGTCGGCCGCGCGTACCCGGAGGCGCTGCGGCCGTCCGTCCTCGCCGCCTTCTCGGCGGCCTGGGTGCTGCCGGTGATCGTCGGCCCGCTCGTCGCGGGGACGGTCACCGAACACCTGGGCTGGCGCTGGGTCTTCCTGTCCATACCGGTGCTCGTCCTGCTGCCGCTGGCGGTCATGCTGCCCGCACTGCGCAAGCTGCCGTCCCGGAAGGGCGACGAGGGGGTGGACCGGCGCCGCATTCTGCTCGCCCTGGCGGTGGCGGCGGGTGCCGGACTGCTTCAGTACGCGGCCCAGCGGCGCGACTGGGTGGCTGCGGTGCCCGCGGTCGCCGGGCTCGTACTGCTGGTGCCGGCCATCGTCCGGCTGCTGCCCGCGGGGACGTTCCGGGCCGCGCGTGGTCTGCCCTCCGTCGTGCTGATCCGCGGCCTGGCCGCCGGTTCGCTGCTCGCCGCCGAGAGTTTCATTCCGCTGATGCTCGTCACCGAGCGCGGCCTGTCCACCACGCTGGCCGGGCTCTCGCTGACCGGCGGCGGCCTCACCTGGGCCCTGGGCTCGTACACCCAGAGCAGGCCGCGCCTGGAGCCGTACCGCGAGCGGATCATGGGCATCGGGCTGCTGCTGATGGCGGCGGCCATCCTGACCGTGCCGCTGGTGCTGCTCGACGGGGTGCCCGTCTGGATCGTCGCGGCGGCGTGGGTGGTGGCCGGGTTCGGTATGGGGCTGAACATCTCCAGTGGGAGCGTGCTGCTGCTGAAGCTGTCCCGCCCGGAGGACGCGGGCAGCAATTCGGCCTCCCTCCAGGTGTCCGACGCCCTCGGCAACATCACCTTCGTCGGCCTCAGCGGTCTGCTGTTCAGCGCCTTCGGCGGCGCCGCTGCCGCCGAAGGCGCCACGCCGGACGTGACCAACGCCGCATCCGGGCAGCCCGCCGCCTTCGCCGCGGTCTTCGTGACCATGGCGGCGGTCGCCTTCGCCGGATCCTGGGTGGCCACACGGCTGAGGCCGGCCGGCGGCGGACCCGCGCCGGCCCCGTCCGGTGGCGCGAAGTCGGCACCGGCGGCTCACCCGCGAACGCCGTCCGCTCCCGCGGAGCGTTAGGCTGACGCGGTTGCCGATCGCCGAGCCAGCCCGACGGAGACCGTGACTACCACCACCAGCGCCACCAACAACCATCACCTGTCCCCGGCCTTCCCCGGACGGGCCCCCTGGGGTACCGCGAACAAGCTGCGCGCCTGGCAGCAGTCCGCGATGGACCGGTACATCCAGACGCAGCCGCGCGACTTCCTCGCGGTCGCGACCCCCGGCGCGGGCAAGACCACCTTCGCGCTCACCCTCGCCTCCTGGCTGCTGCACCACCACGTCGTGCAGCAGGTGACCGTGGTCGCCCCGACCGAGCACCTGAAGAAGCAGTGGGCGGAGGCCGCCGCACGGATAGGCATCAAGCTGGACCCGGAGTACAGCGCGGGTCCGCTCAGCAAGGAGTACCACGGCATCGCGATCACGTACGCGGGTGTCGGCGTACGTCCGATGCTGCACCGCAACCGGATCGAGCAGCGCAAGACGCTGGTCATCCTCGACGAGATCCACCACGCCGGTGACTCCAAGTCCTGGGGCGAGGCGTGCTCGGAGGCGTTCGAGCCGGCCACCCGGCGGCTCGCGCTGACCGGTACGCCGTTCCGCTCCGACACCAACCCGATCCCCTTCGTGACGTACGAGGAGGGCAACGACGGCATCCGGCGCAGCTCCGCCGACTACACGTACGGCTACGGCAACGCGCTCGGCGACGGCGTCGTCCGGCCGGTGATCTTCCTGTCGTACAGCGGCAGCATGCGCTGGCGCACCAAGGCCGGCGACGAGATCGCGGCGCGGCTCGGCGAGCCGATGACCAAGGACGCCGTCTCCCAGGCCTGGCGCACCGCGCTCGACCCGCGCGGCGACTGGATGCCCAAGGTCCTCAAGGCCGCCGACCAGCGGCTGACCGAGGTCCGCAAGGCCATACCGGACGCCGGTGCCCTGGTGATCGCCTCCGACCAGGAGCAGGCCCGCGCGTACGCCAAGCTGATCCGCGAGATAACGGGGCAGGGCGCCACCCTCGTGCTGTCCGACGACAGCGGCGCCTCGCAGCGCATCGACGACTTCGCGCACTCCGACGACCGGTGGATGGTCGCCGTCCGGATGGTGTCCGAGGGCGTCGACGTGCCGCGCCTCGCGGTCGGCGTGTACGCGACGACCATCTCCACCCCGCTGTTCTTCGCACAGGCGGTGGGCCGCTTCGTACGGTCCCGCAAGCGCGGCGAGACCGCCTCGGTCTTCCTGCCCACCGTCCCCTCGCTCCTCGGCTTCGCCAACGAGATGGAGGTCGAGCGCGACCACGTCCTGGACAAGCCGAAGAAGGACGGCGACGAGGACCCGTACGCCGAGTCCGAGAAGGAGATGGACGAGGCCAACAAGGAGCAGGACGAGGACACCGGCGAGCAGGAGCAGTTCTCCTTCGAAGCGCTGGAGTCCGAAGCGGTCTTCGACCGGGTGCTCTACGACGGCGCCGAGTTCGGTATGCAGGCGCACGCGGGCAGCGAGGAGGAGCAGGACTACCTCGGCATCCCCGGGCTGCTGGAACCGGACCAGGTGCAGATGCTGCTCCAGAAGCGGCAGGCGCGGCAGATAGCGCACAGCAAGAAGAAGCCCGACTCCGAGGCCGATCTGCTGGAGATGCCCGCCGACCGGCGCCCGGTCGTCACGCACAAGGAGCTGCTGGAGCTGCGCAAGCAGCTGAACACCCTGGTCGGCGCGTACGTCCACCAGAGCGGCAAGCCGCACGGCGTGATCCACACCGAGCTGCGCCGGGTGTGCGGCGGCCCGCCGAGCGCCGAGGCCACGGCCGGGCAGCTCAACGAGCGGATCAAGAAGGTACGGGAGTGGGCCACCCGCATGCAGTGACATCCGCGTGCACCGACCCGTAGGAACCGAGGCGACGGCCCGCGGTCCGGACAGTGTTCCGGGCCGCGGGCCGTGTCCGTACGTGCCCGTATGTGCTCGTGTTGTATCCCAGGCCGAAAGGCCCAAGAGTGCCGCCGACCGGTCACAACCTGCGGATGTTCAGGGACAAAGCGGTCACGGAAGACCGGATTCTGGACGGACTCTTCCGCTCACCGGACCAGCTCGCTACTGTCCCGGTCACGCACACGCCCCGTGGCAGCGCCGCCGCGGAGCGCAGCCGGTGCCATGCGGCCGGCGGCCTCTTTGCGCGCGCTGCCCCGGGACCGGCAGCGCACCCCGCGGACGAGCCGCCACTCACCCGAGGAGGGGGCGTCGTGACCGCGGAGACCTCCCAGACGCTCGACCGGGGACTGCGCGTCCTCAAATTGCTCGCCGACACCGACCACGGGCTGACCGTCACCGAGCTGTCCACCAAGCTGGGGGTCAACCGGACCGTGGTCTACCGCCTGCTCGCCACCCTGGAGCAGCACGCCCTGGTACGCCGTGACATCGGCGGCCGGGCCCGGGTGGGCCTGGGTGTGCTGCGCCTGGGACGCCAGGTGCACCCGCTGGTGCGCGAAGCGGCGCTGCCCGCCCTGCGGGCCCTGGCCGAGGACATCGGGGCGACCGCCCACCTGACGCTCGTGGACGGTACGGAGGCGCTGGCCGTGGCCGTCGTCGAGCCGTCCTGGACCGATTACCACGTCGCCTACCGCGCGGGCTTCCGGCACCCGCTGGACCGGGGCGCCGCCGGGCGGGCGATACTCAAGGCCCGCCAGGGCCGTATCGAGGACGCCGGACTGGCGCTGACGCACGGCGAGTTGGAGGCGGGCGCGAGCGGCGCGGCGGCCCCGCTGCTCGGGGTCAGCGGCATCGAGGGCAGCGTCGGGGTCGTGATGCTCGCCGACACGGTGCCCGAACGGGTCGGGGCACGGGTGGTCGAGGCGGCCCGCGAGGTGTCCGAGGCGCTGCGGTGAGGGCCAGGGGCGGGGGAACCGAGGGGTGCGCGTACGCCGTGCCGCCCCGTGGTGAGAGGGCGGGCGCACAGGTCATCTAGGGTGGCGGGGTGTCTTCTCGCACTCGCGCCCTCGGGATCTGCGCCGCCCTGGTCATCGCGCTCCTCGCCACCGTCGCCTTCGCGCCGCTGCCGTTCTCGGTCGCCTTCCCGGGCGACACGGCGGACGTGCTCGGCAAGCACAAGGGCAAACAGGTGATCACGATCAGCGGTGCGCCGACCCGCGAGACCAGCGGCCAGCTGCGGATGGCGGCGATCGTGGCGACCGGCCCGGACGCGCCGGTGCGGCTGACGGACATCGTCAAGGGCTGGTTCCGTACGGACCAGGCCGTGATGCCGGTCGAGTCGGTCTACCCGGTCGGTGACACGGCGGAGAAGGCCGTGGAGCACAACCTGAAGGACATGCGCTCCTCCCAGGACGTCGCCACCCGGGCGGCCCTGAACTACCTGCACAAGAGCGACAAGGACGTCCGGGTCAAGCTGGACCTGGGCACGATCGGCGGGCCCAGCGCGGGCCTGCTGTTCTCGCTCGGCATCATCGACAAGATCGCCGGGGACGGCAAGGGCGGCGACCTGACCGGCGGGCAGAAGATCGCCGGCACCGGCACGATCGAGGCCGACGGCACGGTCGGCGCCGTCGGCGGCGTCTCGCTGAAGACGCAGGCCGCGGGCCGGGACGGCGCCACGGCCTTCCTCGTACCGAAGTCGGAGTGCAAGGACGCGCAGGCCGAGCTGCCGGAGGGGATGCGGCTGATCCCCATCACCACGCTCTCCGGCACCGTGGACGCGCTCAAGGCGCTGAAGTCGGGCGGCGAGGTCCCCAGCTGCTGAAAGGCCGCTGAGGGCTGTCGAGCCCCCAGCCCCGGCGTTCCGGCCGCCGGCCGCGCCCCGGCGCGGTCAGCCGCCGTCCTTGATGAACCCCTTCTCGATCATCCACTCCTTGGCGACCTCGTGCGGGTCCCGCCCGTCCACGTCCACCTTCCCGTTCAGACTCTGCGCGACGGTGTTGTCCAGCGCCTTGGTGACCGGCGCGAGGAGCTCCGCGATCTGCGGGTACTTCTTCATCGTCGCCGCGTTCATCTCGGGCGCCGCGTTGTAGTTCGGGAAGAAGTGCCGGTCGTCCTTGACGGTCTTCAGGCCCATCGCCTTGATCCGGCCGTCGGTCGTGTAGACCTCGCCGAAGGTGCAGGCCCGGCCCTCCGCCACCTGCGTGTAGACGACGCCGCTGGTCATCTTCTTGATGTTGCCGGGCGGGATCTTCATGTCGTACGCCTTGGCCATGCCCGGCAGGCCGTCGTTACGGGCGGAGAACTCGGCCTCCGCGCACAGCGTGACCGCACGCGGGTCCTTACGGGACAGCTCGGCGACGTCCGAGAGCGTCTCGACGCCCAGCCGCTTGTACTGCGCGGCGTTCAGCGCCAGCGCGTAGGTGTTGTTGAGCTTGGACTGCGGCAGCCACTCCAGGCCGTTGGCCCGGTCGCCGTCGCGCACCGCCTCCCACTGCTTCTGCGGGTCCACGATGGGCCGCTCGTGGCCGAGGTGGGTGATCCAGCCGGTGCCGGTGTACTCGTACATCCCGTCCGCCGTACCGGACTTGACCGCCTCGCGGGCGCCGATCGTGCCCTGGATGTTGGTCTTGTCGACGACCGAGGCGCCGGCCGCCTTGAAGGCCAGGCCCATGATCTGGCCCAGGATGATGTTCTCGGTGAACTCCTTCGACGTCACGGTCAGTTCGGCGCCCTTGAGCGGCTGTCCCCGGCCGATCGTGCCGGGCCGCACGTCGTCGCTCATCGGGCTGCCGCTGACCAGCCCGCAGCCGCTCAGCCCGGCCGCTGCCAGCAGCAGACAGCCGGCGGCGGCCGGTACGGTCCGGCGGTGTCGCCGCGTTCCGGCGGTCCTCATTCCCCCACCTCCAGGCCACGCGGGCGCAGCAGCATCTCCACGAGCGACGCCAGCCAGTCGACGAAAAGCGCCAGCACCACCGTCAGGACGGAACCGAGCACCAGCACCGGCATCCGCTGGGTGATGATGCCCGCCGAGATCAGGTCGCCGAGCCCGCCGCCCCCGCCGAAGGTGGCCAGGGTGGCGGTGCCGACGTTCAGGACGAGCGCGGTGCGCACACCGGCCAGGATCAGCGGGACGGCCAGCGGCAGTTCGACCTTGCCCAGCACCCCGGCCGCCGACATGCCGATCCCGCGGGCGGCCTCGGTCAGCGTCGGGTCGATGGCCTTCAGGCCCGCGATGGTGTTGGCCAGCACCGGCAGCACCGCGTAGAGCACCATGCCGATGACGGCCGCCTCGGCCCCGATGCCGAGCCAGATGACCAGCAGCACCAGCAGGCCCAGGGCGGGCACCGCCTGCCCGAGGTTGGCCGCCGCCACGGCGAACGGCGAGGCCCTGCGCAGCCGGGCGCGGGTCAGCGCGATGCCCAGGGGAATGGCGATGATCAGGACGAAGAAGGTCGACACGGCGGTGAGCTGGATGTGCTGGCGCAGCGCCAGCCACACCTTGCCGCCGTCCACCGCCTGGTGTGCGATCGAGTCCAGCCGCGCGCCCCGGAACCACAGCCACGTGGCGAGCAGCACCGCCGCCAGTACGGCCGGCAGCACGGCCGCCTTCTTCCAGGTGATCCGGCGCGGCGGCCGGGCGTCCGGCGCCGCGGGCTCCGGCCGCGCCGTCAGCACCGGTCCGCGGTCCGCGGCCTCCGGCTCGTCGCGGAAGGGCACTCCGCGTACCTCGTGCTCGCCCGGCGGCCGTTCGCCCTTCGGCGGCCGGCGGCGTCCCCGGGGGCTCACGCCTTCGCCCCGTGCGCGCCGCCCGCCGGGCCGATGCCCTCCTGGGCCAGGCGCGTCTGCCGCGCGCGCTGTTCCTCCAGCGCGTGGCGGTGCTCGACGGCGTCCAGCCGGTCCTCCTCCAGCAGCTCGTGGACGTTGTTCATCAGCGTCTCCATGTCCACCACGCCGATGTACTCGCCGCGCCGCCCGGTCACCGCGACCCGGCCCGCGTTGTCGGTGAGCACCGCCTCCAGCGCGTCCCGCAGTGTCGCGTCGCGGGTGACCGTGTCGTGCACGAGCGTGCCGGCGCGGGCCAGCGAGCCCTTGGCGCGCATCAGGTCGCCGCGGCGCAGCCACTTGTAGGGGCGCCGGTGCCGGTCCAGCAGCAGGATCTCGTTGGTGGTGCCGGAGCGCAGCAGGTCGAAGATGGACTGCAGCGGGTCGTCCACGGACGCGGTGGGGAAGTCGACGACGCCGACGTCCCGTACGCGGGTGAGGTTGAGCCGTTTGAGGGCGGCGCCCGCGCCCACGAACCCGGAGACGAAGTCGTCGGAGGGGTTGGTGAGGATGGCCTCGGGCGTGTCGAACTGCGCGATGTGCGAGCGCTCGCGCAGCACCGCGATGCGGTCGCCCAGCTTGATCGCCTCGTCGAAGTCGTGGGTGACGAAGACGATCGTCTTGCGCAGTTCGTGCTGGAGGCGGATCAGCTCGTCCTGGAGGTGGTCGCGGGTGATCGGGTCGACCGCGCCGAACGGCTCGTCCATGAGCAGTACGGGCGGGTCGGCGGCCAGCGCCCGCGCCACGCCGACGCGCTGCTGCTGCCCGCCGGACAGCTGCCGCGGGTAGCGGCCGTGGAACTCGCGCGGGTCCAGGCCGACCAGGTCGAGCATCTCCTCGACGCGGCTGCCGACCTTCGCCTTCGGCCAGCCGGTCATCTTCGGGACGAGCGCGATGTTCTGGGCGACGGTCATGTGGGGGAAGAGGCCGGACGACTGGATGGCGTAGCCGACCTTGCGGCGCAGCCGGACCGGGTCGATGCCGGTGACGTCCTCGTCGCCGATCATGATCCGCCCGGAGGTGGGCTCGATCAGCCGGTTGATCATCTTCAGGGTGGTGGACTTGCCGCACCCCGAGGGCCCGACGAGGATCACCGTCTCGCCGGGCTTGATGTCCATGCTCACGTTGTCGACCGCGGGCGTCGGGTTGCCCGGGTACCGCTTGGTGAGGTTCTCCAGCGCGATACCGGCGCCGGATGCGGTGGTCTCAGGCACGGATCCCCCTGGGAATGGTCAGACGTCCGATCAGGACGTACGCGGCGTCGAAGAGCAGGGCGAGGACGACGATCCCGAGCGTCCCGGACAGCACCTGGTTGAGTGCGTTGGCGCTGCCCAGGGAGGAGATGCCGCGGAAGATCTCGTTGCCGAGGCCGGGGCCGGACGCGTAGGCGGCGATGGCCGCGATGCCCATCAGCATCTGGGTGGAGACCCGGATGCCGGTGAGGATGGGCGGCCAGGCCAGCGGCAGCTCCACGCGCAGCAGCCGGGCCGTGCGGGACATCCCGATGCCCTTGGCGGCGTCGATCAGCGAGGGGTCGACGCCGCGCAGGCCGACGACGGCGTTGCGGACGACCGGCAGCAGCCCGTACAGGGTCAGGGCGATGACGGTGGGCGCCACGCCGAGGCCGACGACCGGGATGAGCAGGCCGATCATGGCCAGCGAGGGCACCGTCAGGATCGTCGCGGTCGAGGCGGTGGCCAGGTTGCCGGCCCATTCACTGCGGTAGGTGGCGACGCCGAGCAGCACTCCGAGCACGGTGGCGAGCACCATGCACTGGAAGACGGCGCTGGCGTGCTGAAACGTATCCGTCAGCAGCTGGGCGTGCCGGTTGCCGACGTACTCCCAGAAGCTCACACGCGCTCTCCTCGGTCAGTCCCCCGAGGCTTGCTTCACCAGGGGGATGATGCGCAATGGAACCGGATTTTCCATGACAATCGCGGTGGAAGCCCGCATGATGCCATCAAAGCCCACAACACGGTCGATCACCCGTTGCAGGTCGGCATTGGAACGGGCAACGAGTCTGCACAGCATGTCCCCATGTCCCGTCGTTGTATGCAGCTCCAGCACTTCCGGTACGGACGCCAAGTGCGCCCGGACGTCCGCCCCTTGACCCTGTTTGATCTCCAGCGTCGCGAATGCGGTGACCGGATAGCCCAGCGCCGCGGGGTCCACGTCCGGACCGAATCCCCGGATCACTCCGTTCGACTGAAGCCGGTCCAGGCGCGCCTGCGCCGTACCGCGCGCCACCCCGAGCCGGCGCGACGCCTCCAGCACGCCGATGCGCGGCTCCTCGGCGAGCAGTTCCAGGAGTCTGCCGTCCAAATGATCGATCGCCACGGCCGTTGCCTCCGAAATTGATGGTCATCATGTACGAAACGTCCGGTGAACCGAGCGTTTCGCTGTGCATCATGCCCAGTGAATGCGCAAACTATTGCGCACCTTGTGAAGCAGGGGCAGCCTGCGGGCATGACACAGACCACGGACCACACCACCCCCACCAGTGCTCGCCAGGCCGATTCCTTCCCGGTCAAGGGGATGGACGCGGTCGTCTTCGCCGTCGGCAACGCGAAGCAGGCGGCGCACTACTACGCCACCGCCTTCGGCATGAAGCGCGTCGCCTACTCCGGCCCGGAGAACGGCAGCCGCGAAACCGCCAGTTACGTGCTCGAATCCGGCGGCGCCCGCTTCGTGTTCACCTCCGTCATCAAGCCGGCCACCGACTGGGGCCGCTTCCTGGCCGACCACGTCGCCGCGCACGGTGACGGCGTCATCGACCTCGCCATCGAGGTGCCCGACGCGCGCGCCGCCTACGCGTACGCCCTGGAGCACGGCGCCGTCGGCATCGAGGAGCCGTACGAGACCAAGGACGAGCACGGCATCGTCGTACGCGCCTCCATCGCCACGTACGGCAAGACCCGGCACACCCTGGTCGAGCGCGGCGGCTACGACGGCCCCTACCTGCCCGGCTACGTCGCCGCCGCCCCCATCGTCGAGCCCGGCCCGCGCCGCTTCCAGGCCATCGACCACTGCGTCGGCAACGTCGAACTCGGCAAGATGGACCAGTGGGTGTCCTTCTACAACAACGTCATGGGCTTCACGAACATGAAGGAGTTCGTCGGCTCCGACATCGCCACCGAGTACAGCGCGCTGATGTCCAAGGTGGTCGCGGACGGCACCCGCAAGGTCAAGTTCCCGCTCAACGAGCCGGCCATCGCCAAGAAGAAGTCGCAGATCGACGAGTACCTGGAGTTCTACGGCGGGCCCGGCTGCCAGCACATCGCCCTGGCCACCAACGACATCGTCGCGAGCGTACGGGCCATGCGCGCGGCCGGCGTCGACTTCCTGGACACCCCGGACTCGTACTACGACACCCTCGGCGAGTGGGCGGGCGAGACCCGCGTCCCGGTCGAGACGCTCCGCGAGCTGAAGATCCTCGTCGACCGCGACGAGGACGGCTACCTGCTGCAGATCTTCACCAAGCCGGTCCAGGACCGCCCCACCGTCTTCTTCGAGCTGATCGAGCGGCACGGCTCGCTGGGCTTCGGCAAGGGCAACTTCAAGGCCCTCTTCGAGGCCATCGAGCGCGAGCAGGAGCGCCGCGGCAACCTCTGACCCTCCCGGACGCCACCCCCCACCCGCGGCCCCGCCGGACCTGCCCCGGCGGGGCCGCGGCCCTTCCCGCGGGGCGCGGCGCTCCCGCACCCGGGACCGCCACCCGGGTGCGGGAGAGGATCTTCCGTGTACGCCCCACGGATGGGAGGGTGGCGGCATGGACCTCATCGCACGCCTGCGCGACGCACTGCCCGCGGAAGCGATCCTCACCGACCCCGACGTCACCGGCGCCTACGCCCACGACATGGCGAGCTTCTGCGAGGCCGGCACCCCCGCCGCCGTCGTCCTGCCGCGTACGGTCGAACAGGTCCAGCACGTGATGCGCACCGCCACGGAGCTCCGCGTCCCGGTCGTCCCCCAAGGAGCGCGCACGGGCCTGTCGGGCGCCGCCAACGCCAGCGACGGCTGCATCGTGCTCTCCCTGGTCAAGATGGACCGGATCCTCGAAATCAACCCCGTCGACCGGATCGCGGTCGTCGAGCCCGGCGTCGTCAACGCCGTCCTCTCCCGCGCGGTCAACGAGCACGGCCTCTACTACCCGCCGGACCCCTCCAGCTGGGAGGAGTGCTCGATCGGCGGCAACATCGGCACCGCCTCCGGCGGCCTGTGCTGCGTCAAGTACGGCGTCACCGCCGAGTACGTCCTCGGCCTGGACGTCGTCCTCGCCGACGGGCGGCTGCTCACCACCGGCCGCCGCACCGCCAAGGGCGTCGCGGGCTACGACCTCACCCGCCTGTTCGTCGGCTCCGAAGGCAGCCTCGGCATCGTCGTACGCGCCGTCCTCGCCCTCAAGCCCGAACCGCCCCAGCAGCTCGCGCTGGCCGCCGAATTCCCCTCCACCGCCGCCGCGTGCGACGCCGTATGCGAGATCATGGCCCGCGGCCACGCCCCCTCACTGCTCGAACTCATGGACCGTACGAGCGTCCGCGCCGTCAACGCACTGGCCAACATGGGCCTGCCCGACAGCACCGAGGCGCTGCTCCTGGCCGCCTTCGACACCCCGGAACCGGCCGCCGACCTCGCCGCCGTCGGCGCCCTGTGCGAGGCCGCCGGCGCCACCGAGGTGGTACCGGCCGACACCCCCGCCGAATCCGACCTCCTCCTCCAGGCACGGCGCCTGACCCTGACCGCCCTGGAACGCCTCAAGTCCGCCACGATGATCGACGACGTGTGCGTACCGCGCTCGCAGCTCGCCGCGATGCTCGACGGCACCGCCGCCATCGCCGAGAAGTACGACCTGACCATCGGCGTCTGCGCACACGCGGGCGACGGCAACACCCACCCCACCGTCTGCTTCGACGCGAACGACCCCGACGAGTCCCGGCGCGCCCGCGAGTCCTTCGACGAGATCATGGCGCTCGGCCTGGAACTGGGCGGCACCATCACCGGCGAGCACGGCGTCGGCGTCCTGAAGAAGGACTGGCTGGCCCGCGAGCTGGGACCGGTCGGCCTGGAGATGCACCGCGGCATCAAGGCCGTCTTCGACCCGCTGGGCCTGCTCAACCCCGGCAAGGTGTTCTGAGCGCTGCCACCTGCGGTTCGGCCGGGTGAGCCGGACCTTCTAGGGTTCGGTCCATGAACTCCGACCTCTGGACCATCATCGGCGCGGCGGCCGTCGTCATCGTCGTACTCGCCTCCACCATGGACGCCCGCCACAAGACGCTCGAACGCCGCCTCCGGCGGATGGACCGCAAACTCGACCTGATCATGGAACACCTCGGCGTCGAGGAGACCGGCCCCGAGGGCATCGCCGAGGTCGACGCCCTGCTGCACAAGGGCAAGAAGATCGAGGCGATCAAGCGCTACCGCGAACTGACCGGCGCGGGACTGGTGGAGGCCAAGGAAGCGGTGGAGCGCCGGGAAGGCTGAGACCCCGCCGCCCGGCGAATGCCCCGATACATGTGGCCGGGCCGGGCCCCCGGGAAGAGGATGGACCCATTGTCACGACGCTGACGCCGACGCAGGGAGCGATGAGCGATGTCAGGGACCACAGGGACCGAAGAGGCCGCAGGTCAGGACACGTACGACGTCGTCGTGCTGGGCGCCGGGCCGACCGGTGAGAACGTCGCCGACCGGGCCCACGCCCTCGGCCTGAGCGCGGTGATCGTGGAGAGCGAACTGGTCGGCGGCGAATGCTCCTACTGGGCCTGCATGCCCAGCAAGGCACTGCTGCGCCCGGCCATCGCCCGCGCCGACGCGCGCCGCGTCCCCGGCCTGCACCAGGCGGCCGCCGCGCCCCTGGACACCAAGGCGGTGCTCGCGCACCGCGACGCGTTCGCCTCCCACTGGAAGGACGACGGCCAGGTCCGGTGGCTGGACTCGGCCGGCATCGACTTCGTACGCGGCCGGGCCCGCCTCGACGGCCCCCGCCGCGTCGTGGTCGCCACCGGCACCGACGGAAGCGGCGAACGGGTGCTGACCGCCCGGCACGCCGTCGCCGTCTGCACCGGCAGCCGCGCCGTGCTGCCCGGCCTCCCCGGACTGTCCGCCGCCCGCCCCTGGACCAGCCGCGAGGCGACCAGCGCGCAGTCCGTACCGCCGCGCCTGGTGGTGATCGGCGGCGGCGTCGTCGGCGTCGAGATGGCCACCGCCTGGCAAGCACTGGGCTCCGCGGTGACCCTCCTGGTGCGCGGCGGCGGGCTGCTGCCCAAGATGGAGCCGTTCGCGGGTGAACTGGTCGCCGAATCCCTGGCCGAGGCGGGCGCCACCGTACGCACCGGCGTCTCGGTCAGCGCGGTGCGGCGCGAGATGCCCAACGGACCGGCCACCGTCGTCCTGGACGGCGGCGAGCAACTCGTCGCCGACGAGGTGCTGTTCGCCACCGGCCGCGCACCGCGCACCGACGACATCGGCCTGGAGACGGTGGGCCTGGAGCCCGGCTCCTGGCTGGAGACCGACGACACCTGCCGGGTACGGGACGTGGCGGGCGGCTGGCTGTACGCCGTCGGCGACGTCAACCACCGCGCGCTGCTGACCCACCAGGGCAAGTACCAGGCCCGCATCGTCGGCGCCGCCATCGCCGCGCAGGCCCGGGGCGGCGGCCTGGACACCGGCCGCTGGGGCGCACACGCCGCGACCGCCGACACCGCCGCCGTACCGCAGGTCGTCTTCACCGACCCCGAGATCGCCTCCGTCGGCCTGACCGCCGCCGAGGCGGAACGCGCCGGGACTCGCACCCGCGTCGTCGACTTCGACCTCGGCTCGGTCGCGGGCGCCGCACTCTACGCCGACGGCTACCGCGGCCGCGCCCGCATGATCGTCGACCTGGACCGCGAGGTCCTCCTGGGCGTCACCTTCGCCGGTCCCGCGGTCGGCGAACTGCTCCACTCGGCGACCGTCGCGGTGGCCGGCGAGGTCCCCCTCGACCGCCTGTGGCACGCGGTGCCCGCCTACCCGACGGTCAGCGAGGTGTGGCTGCGGCTGCTGGAGACGTACCGGGGCTGAGGAGCCAGGCACGGTGGGCCGCACGACGTAGGACCGAATCCCGATACCCGTGCGCGCGAAGCTGCCGTACGGTCAGGAGCGCACGTCTGCAACGCCCCTGAAAATCCTGATTCCCACAGGAGGCCCGCCGTGCCCGTCCAGCTCGACCACACGATCATGCACGCCACCGACAAGCTCGTCTCCGCGCGTTTCCTCGCGGAGCTGACCGGCGTCGGCGAACCAGTCGAAACCGGGCCCTTCGCCGCCGTCACGTTCACCAACGACCTGACCGTCGACTACGCCGACACGATCGTGAAACCCGAAGCGATCGTGCTCCAGCACCTCGCGTTCCGGGTCACGGACGAAGAGTTCGACGAGATCTTCGGCCGCATCCAGGAGCGCGGGCTGCCGTACTGGGCAGACCCGTACCACCAGAAGCCGCAGCAGATCGGACACCTCGACGGCGCCCGCGGGGTCTACGTCAACGACCCGGACGGCCACGCCATCGAGTTCATCACCCCGCGCTCCCAGGCCGCCGCAGGCCTCGGTACCGACGCTTCCTGAGCCTGGTAAATGCGCTTTCCGGCCCCGTGCGACCGGGGCCGGACCGTCCGGCCGTAACCGGGCCGCACGCCGTCCCACGCCGCTACGCCCCGGCCTCCGGCGACTCGTCCGACGGCCACGGGTCCGACAGCCACAGGTCGTCCCGCGTCGTCATGGCCAGCAGGGCGCTCAGCCCTTTGTCCAGACCCAGGTGCTCCTGCTCCGACCCCGGCGGCACCACCCGCAGCGTGCGCTCCAGCCACGCGGAGACCGCCGGGGCCGGCGCCTCCAGCAGCGCGTCGCCGTCCGGGGAGCTGAGCGCCATGCAGACCACGCTGCGCCCGTCCACCTTCGTGGGCCACACCCGCACGTCACCGTGACCGCACGCCCGGAACACCCCCTCGACGAGCAGTTCGCGCGCGAACGTCCAGTTGACGGGGGCCTCCGAGCCGATGTGGAAGGTGACGTGGATGGCGTAGGGGTCGTCCGTGCGGTAGGTCAGCCGGGCCGGGACGGGGATGCTGCGTTCCGGCGACAGGACCAGACCCAGCTCCAGTTCTCGTTCCACCACGGTGTGCATACGGTCCGCCTCTCTGTCTGTGCCTCGTGCGGACCCCCGCGACGGGGCCCGCACTTGGATAGAGGCCCCGGAGCCCGGACCATTACGCGACTTCGCACAACTTTTTTCGCGGGCCTCTTCCAGGTGGTCCGGCCCGGCCGGGACACCCGGCCCGACCCTCCGTCTGATAGATGTGGACGCTGCGTTGCGGCAGACTGCACTTGCCCCACTCACCACACCAGGCCGAGAACAGATACGGGACAACGGACATGAGCGCCCCTTCCTCAGGATCCGCCGGCGGCAGCCCCACGCCAGGCTTCTACCCGGACCCGTCCATCCCCGGCTACATCCGGTACTGGAACGGTGCCGCATGGGTGCCGGGCACCAGCCGCCCGGCGCCCGCCGAGGGCGAGGCGCTGCCCGCGCCGCCGCCCGGCGCCGCCGCGCAGGCCCCCGCACCCGCTCCCGCCGTCGAGGAGACCGGCCCGGTCTTCTTCGACGAGGAGCACGGCCGCCTGACCGGGACGGTCGGCCTCGTCGGCACCGGAATTCCCGCCTCCGCCTGGCAGGCCGACACTGCCCGGCAGAACGGCTTCGGCGGCGAGCAGGACAGCCGTATCTCCTGGGGCTCGCCCGAGGAGCAGCAGGCCGGGCTGCCGCAGCAGCGCGACGAGGCCGCAGCCCCTCCCGGGACACCGGCGCCCGGCGACGACACCCCGCGCACCGACGGCACGGTCACCATCCGGGCCGTACGGGACGAGGACGGCGCGCGCGGCGGCGACCACGGTACGACCGCGATCCGCGCCGTGCGCCCCGGAGGGAACACGGGCGGCAAGAGCGACACGATGGCGATCCGGGTGGCGCCGCAGGCCGGCGGCGCCCCGGCGTCGCCGCTGCCCGGCTCCGCCGCCCCGCAGCCGCTGCCCTCCACCGGCGCGCAGCAGCCGCCGTCGGCCCAGGGCCCGCAGCAGGGCGCCGCGCAGCCCGGCCCCGGCGGTCCGGCGCCCGTCGGCCAGGGACCGGTCCAGCAGGCGCCCCAGGGGCCCGTACAGCCGCAGCCCGGCCCGGGGCACAGCGCACCGCCGGTGCAGCACCAGCCGTTCCCGACCCAGCAGCCCCAGCAGCCTCCGACGCCGCAGCAGACTCCGGCGCCCCATGTACCGCCCGTACCGCACGCCGCCCCCCACACCCCGGCCCACCAGGCGCCCCAGCCCGCCCAGGGGCCCACCGCCGGACCGGGCCCCGCCCCGGCTCCGCAGGTGCCCGCCCAGGCCCCCGGGCCCGGCCCGCAGGCCCAGCCCGCCCCCTTCTCCGGCTTCCCGCCGCAGCAGGACGGTGCCGCCGCCGAGGGCGTCATCCCCTGGAAGCCGCCGACCGCCGACCCGTTCCTCGCCGCCGCGCAGGAGCAGGGCCGCCCGGCCTCCCTGGGCCGCCGGTTCGCCGCCCGCCTGATCGACACGCTGGCGCTGGCCGTCATCACCGGCGCCGCGGCCGTACCGCTGTGGGGCCCGGCCGCCGACCACATCGACGCCAAGGTGGAGGCCGCCAAGCAGTCCGGCCGGGAGGTCACCGTCTACCTGCTGGACGGCACGACCGGCCCCTACCTGGCCATCGTGCTCGCCGTGCTGCTCATCGGCGGCGGCCTGTACGAGGTGCTGCCCACCGCCAAATGGGGCCACACGCTCGGCAAGAAGGTGTGCGGCGTCAAGGTGCTGGACATCGAGGGGCACGACACCCCGCCCCTGTCCGCCGTGGTCAAGCGGTGGCTGGTGTACGGCGTGCTCGGCGTCCTCGTGGTCGGGGTCGTCAACGCCGCGTGGTGCCTGTTCGACCGGCCGTGGCGGCAGTGCTGGCACGACAAGTTCGCGCGCACGTTCGTCGCCGAGAAGTAGGCCGCCCGCCCCGCCGCGTCACCCGGCCGGACCTCGCCGGATGCGGCGGCGGGCGCCCCGGGTTCGACTCGGGCCATGAGCACCGACCAGCCCAGGCCCGGCTCCGGAGGCGAACCGCCGGAGGACGACCCGTTCCTGAAGAAGCCGCAGGAACCGCCGCCGGGCGGCTCTCCGTACGGGCACGAGCCGGCCGGTGGCTCCCCGTACGACCGGCCCGCCAACTCCACCCCGTACGGCGACCAGCCCTCCGGCGGGGACCCGTACGGCGGCAGCGCCCCGCCGCCCGGCAGCGGTCCGCCGCCCGGCGGGATGCCGCCGCCGCCCTACGGCGGTGACCCGTACGGGGGTAATCCGTACGGCGGCCAGTACGGCGCCGCCGACCCGCTGGCCGGGATGCCGCGGCTGGCCGGCCGCGGCCGCCGCCTGGTCGCCCGCATCATCGACTGGATCATCGTCTGCGTACCGGTCGGCCTGATCATGAGCGCGATCGTCGGCGGCTTCGACTACTGGACGACCGACGGCACGAACACCGGACGGCAGGCGTCCGTCTCCATCGTGACGATGCTCGTCTATCTCATCTACGAGGGTCTGATGCTCACCAGCCGCGGCCAGACCGTCGGCAAGATGGCGATGAAGATCCGCGTGGGGATGCTGGAGAACGGCGCGGTACCGGCCGGACAGGCGGGCTGGGTGCGGGCGGCGGTCTACACGCTGCCGGAGATCGTGCCGTGCTGCGGCTTCATCTTCTGGCTCGTCAACGTCCTGTGGTGCACCTGGGACAAGCCGTACCAGCAGTGCCTGCACGACAAGACGGCCAAGACCGTGGTGGTCTCCACGGCCTGACATCCGAACGGTCCGGCGCCCGCCCTCCACAGAGGGCTTCGCGTCCCGGCGGCCAACGTTCCCGGCGGCTCCGGCGCGTCAACCGGCGGTCGGCGCACCCCTCTTCCGAGCGGTGCCCGGCCGCCTACGCGCGTCCACCAGCCACGGACAGGTGACTAACGGGAGTGCTCGCTGACGCGGGTCTCGGAGGAGACGCCCGCGTGGGGGCGCTGGCGCGGCATGCGCATGGCCGCCGTGCGGGTGGCGGCGGGCACCCGGGTACCCGCGGCGGAGCGCCGGGCCGTACGGCGGCGCGCCACATGAGAAACCCCCGGCAGCGGCGCCGTGAGGGCGACCAGCAGACCGAGGGCGAGGGCTGCGATGGCGATGACCGCGATCCCGACCCCGGTCCGCGTCTGCGAGAGCAGTAACAACGCGAGGGTCGAGAAGACGACGGTGGCCGATCCGTAGGCGAGCTGTGCGGCAGTCGGACGAGGCATGGCGGATCCGTCCTCAAGAGGTCGGCAGGGGTGTGGTCGACAGGGGCGCGCCGTCAAATGACTCTACGGTCCTTACTGCCCGAGCGGAACTGGCGGTAAGCGTGACCTAACCCACGGTTCCGGGGCACAGGGGGCGCACGGATTCATCCCTGGTTTGAACGGCCCTGATCGGCGCGGCGTTCGGGGGCGCGGAGCACGGCACGGGGGAGCCGCCGGGGGAGCGCGGATACGTACACGAACTACGCGCCCGCACGCGCCGGAACTGTTCGATAGCCGCGCCCGGAGAACCGAAAACCGTACGTGCCTGACGTGCCCAAGTCAAGATCTGTCTTTTCCCTCCCCCTTCCGGTCAAATGCTGGCATCCAGTGACCGATTTCAAGGGGAGAGATGCGCCAAGTGAGAGCCAAGAGACGGGCGTTCAGACCGGCCGCCCTGGCCACGGCCGCCGCCGCGATCGGGGCGGCCGCCCTGTCTTCCGGCGCGCCGGCGCAGGCCGACGACGGCCACCCGCCGCTCGCCGTCCAGCGGCAGGACCCGGGCACCGCCGCCCGCCAGGCCGTCGACCACGACCTCAAGGGCCCGTTCAGCGACCAGCAGGCGGCGCAGCGCAAGGAAGCGCTCCAGCAGGTCATCTCCGGCGACGCCAAGCCCACCCGCCGCGGCGCCTCCCAGGTCGTGAAGCTGGACCGGGGCAAGTACGTCGAACTCGCCCGCGAGAAGACCGACAAGATCTTCACCATCCTGGTCGAGTTCGGCGACAAGGTCGACGACACCACGATGTACGACCCGGACGGCGACGGCCCCAAGCCCCCGGTGAAGAAGTACGGCGGCAAGCCCGGCCCCGCGCACAACACCATCGCGCAGCCCGACCGCCGCAACGACAACTCCACGGCCTGGCAGAAGGACTACAACCGCCAGCACTTCCAGGACCTCTACTTCTCCCACGACAAGAAGAAGGAATCCCTGGCCAAGTACTACGAGAAGCAGTCCTCGGGCCGCTACTCGGTCGACGGCGAGGTCTCCGACTGGGTCAAGGTCGACTGGAACGAAGCCCGTTACGGCTCCAACTTCTGCGGCTCCACCAACTGCGCCAGCGCCTGGGACCTGATCCGCGACGGCGTCAACCGCTGGGCCGAGGACCAGAAGGCCAAGGGCCGCACCGACGCCCAGATCAAGGCCGACCTCGCCAAGTACGACCAGTGGGACCGCTACGACCACGACGGCGACGGCAACTTCAACGAGCCCGACGGCTACATCGACCACTTCCAGATCGTGCACGCCGGCGAGGACGAGTCCGCGGGCGGCGGCGCCCAGGGCACCGACGCCATCTGGGCGCACCGCTGGTACGCGTACGGCAGCGACTCCGGCAGCACCGGCCCGGCCGGCAACAAGGCGGGCGGCACCCAGATCGGCAGCACCGGCATCTGGGTCGGCGACTACACCATGCAGCCCGAGAACGGCGGCCTCGGCGTCTTCGCCCACGAGTACGGCCACGACCTCGGCCTGCCCGACGAGTACGACACCACCGGAACCGGCGAATCCTCCGTCGACTCCTGGTCGTTGATGTCCGGCGGCTCCTGGCTCGGCCGCGGCAAGGACTCCATAGGCGACCTCCCCGGCGACATGAGCGCCTGGGACAAGCTCCAGCTCGGCTGGCTCAACTACGCCAAGGCCAAGGCGGCCACCAGGTCCACCCACAAGCTGGGCGTGGCCGAGTACAACACCAAGGACAAACAAGCGCTGGTCGTCGAACTCCCCGCCAAGAAGGTCCGCACCGACATCGTCAAGCCCGCCGAAGGCACCCAGCAGTGGTGGAGCGGCATGGGCAACGACCTGAAGAACACCCTCTCCCGCTCCGTCGACCTCACCGGCAAGAAGAAGGCCGCCCTGACCCTCAAGGGCTGGTGGGACATCGAGCAGAACTACGACTTCGCCTACGCCGAGGTCTCCACGGACGGCGGCGCCAACTACACGCCGCTGGAAGGCACCGCCGACGGCAAGCCGATCACCCGCGACGGCGGCGACAAGCCCGCCCTGACCGGCACCTCCGGCGCGTACCAGGACCTCGTCTTCCCGCTCGACGCCTACGCCGGCAAGAAGATCGACCTCCGCTTCCGCTACCAGACGGACGGCGGCGCCGCGCAGAAGGGCTTCGCCGCCGACGCGATCACGGTGACCGCCGACGGCAAGCCCCTCTTCACCGACAACGCCGAGACCGCCGACGCCAACTGGACGGCCAAGGGCTTCTCGCGCATCGGCGCGTCCTTCACCAAGGACTACCCGCGCTACTACATCGCGGAGAACCGCCAGTACGTCTCGTACGACAAGACCCTCAAGACCGGCCCGTACAACTTCGGCTGGGCGTCCGGCCGCCCCCAGTGGGTCGAACACTTCCCGTACCAGAACGGCGTCCTGATCTGGCTGTGGGACACCTCGCAGCCGGACAACAACGTCGGCCAGCACCCCGGCCACGGCCAGATCCTGCCGGTCGACGCCCACCCCAAGGCCGAGAAGTGGTCGGACGGCAAGCTGATGCGCAACCGCTTCCAGTCCTACGACTCGACCTTCACCCGGCACCGCACGGACGCGCTCACCCTCCACAAGGACGGCAAGATCACCAAGATCAGGTCGAAGCCCGGAGTGACCGTCTTCGACGACCGCAAGGGCGACTACTACGACGAGTCCAACCCGGCCGGCGGCGTGATCGTTGCTGACACCAACACCCGCATCAAGATCCTCAACGAGTCCCGGAACGGCTCCACCGTGACCCTCCAGGTCGGCCCCTCCACCAAGTAACCAGCAAAACCGCAGGTCAGAACCCAATCGGCCGCCGCCCCCTAGCGGGCGGCGGCCGATCGCGTTTAGATGCACTCAGCGAGTTCTTGTTGACGCCGAGTCTCACGGGGGAAACCGTGCCCACATCCGGAGGAGGGTTCATCAGGCTTCCCGGCGGAAGCGTGGTGGTCGCCCTCGCCCTGCCCAGACCGGGCGACAACGGACACCGCGTACGAGTCCTCGTCCACGCCGTGAACCGCCAGCGCGCCCTGACCAGGCTGCGCAACCTCGGCCTCCGCGCGGTCTACCTCCGCGGCAACACGGAACCCCCCACCCCCGACGAGATCACCGCCGTCCTCCACCACCCCGACGGCCTGGTCTGGCGCGAGACCCCAGAGGACGACACGGAATCGTGGCACCCGATCAGGTCACTCTTGAGATCGGCGTAGACACGTACGACCAGGTTTGTGAGTGCGAGACCACGATGGCGGGAAACCCGCCCACGGCGCGGGCTCGGGTCCACGCAGGGGTCTCCCCGCAGAGCAGCCGGGTATCTGGGTTCACGATGTTGTCACCGGTGACGTACACGGTGTCGAGGAGTGACCCCTGTGTGGGCCCGAGCCCACCCACCACCGGCCAGACCGCGCACAACCCGCACCCCCACCGACCTCACCGCGCAAAGCGCGCTACGCAGCGATAACCACCGGCTTCCCCGTCAGCTCAACCCCCGCCCCCCGCATCTCCTCCAACGCCCGCTCCGTGGTCCCCGCCGCCACCCCCGCCGTGAGATCCAGCAGCACCTGCACCCGGAACCCTTCCCGCACCGCGTCCAGCGCCGTGGCCCGCACGCAGTGATCCGTGGCCAGCCCGACCACGTCCACCTCGCTCACCTCATGGGCGCGCAGCCACTCCGCCAGCGCCCGCCCGTTCTCGTCGAAGCCCTCGAATCCGCTGTAAGCGGCGGCGTACGAGCCCTTGGAGAAGACCGCGTCGACCGCTCCCGACGCCAGCGCCGGCGCGAAGTTCGGATGGAAGCCGCTGCCCTCCGTACCGGCCACGCAGTGCGGCGGCCAGGACGTCTCGTAGTCCGGACGCACGGAGAAGTGGTCACCGGGATCGACGTGGTGATCGCGGGTCGCCACGATGTGCCGGTAGCCGCTGCCCGCGGCATCCCCCACCAGGTCGGTGATGGCGGCAGCCACATCCGCACCTCCTGCCACGGCGAGGCTGCCGCCCTCGCAGAAATCGTTCTGCACGTCTACGACGATCAATGCCCGGTGCATGGTGCGAGCCTTCCGGCTGGGGAGCGGGGGAGTGGGCGCGGAGCGATGTGACCGAGGGTAGCCACTACGCCCGCCGAGTGGGAGTGGGCACCGGGGGCGCACCCAGGAGCCCTGACGGCCTCGACGACCGCCTCAGGGCGGAACAGCCCCCGTCGGCCCCCGAAAGCCCGCACGCGGGCCACCAGGGCCCACAGCCCCGGCCTGGCGGGCCCCTCCACCCGCCCGACGAGCCACCGCCCGCCCGACGGCCCCCCGACCCGGCCGGAGAGCCACCTCAAACCGACGAGCCCCCGCCCGATGAGCCCCTGCCCGATGAGCCACCGCCCGACGAGCCCCGGCCGGCAAGCCGGCCACCTCACACCTGCTCCGTAGGCAGCACAGCCTCCCCCCGCGACAACTGCGCCGCAGACATCGGCAACCCGCCCCGCGCCGCGATGTGCCGCTCGCGCACCGCGTCCAGCGGCTCGCGGGCGACCACCTCGCCACCGCGGACCAGCGGCACCGCGAGCTGCCGGTCGGCCAGCTCCGGCGGTACCGGCCCGGTACCGACGACCTCGGCCTCGGCGACGCCGTGCTCGTCCAGCCGCCGCGCCGCCCACTTGCGGCCGCCGGGCGACGCCTTGCCGCCCATGGATTTCTTGGCCACCGGCCGCAGCGGCGCGTCCGGCGCGTCGCTCTCGGCGCGGGCGACCAGCTTGTAGACCATCGAGCAGGTCGGGTGCCCGCTGCCGGTGACCAGCTGCGTGCCCACGCCGTACGCGTCGACCGGCGCCGCCGCGAGCGAGGCGATGGCGTACTCGTCCAGGTCGCTGGTCACGACGATCCGCGTGTCGCGGGCGCCCAGTTCGTCCAGCTGCTGCCGTACCCGGTGGGCGAGCAGCAGCAGGTCGCCGGAGTCGATGCGTACGGCACCGAGGTCCGGTCCGGCCACCTCGACGGCCGTCCGGACGGCCTCGGTGACGTCGAACGTGTCCACGAGCAGTGTCGTACCGCCGCCGAGCGAGTCGACCTGCGCCCGGAACGCGTCGCGCTCACTGTCGTGCAGCAGGGTGAAGGAGTGGGCGCTGGTGCCGACGGTGGGGATGTTGTAGCGGAAGCCGGCCGCGAGGTCGGACGTGGAGTTGAAGCCGCCCACGTACGCCGAACGGGCGGCGGCGACCGCCGCGAGTTCGTGGGTGCGGCGGGCACCCATCTCGATGAGCGGACGGCCGCCGGCCGCGACCGCCATGCGGGACGCGGCGGCGGCCACCGCGGAGTCGTGGTTGAGGATGGAGAGGATCACCGTCTCCAGGAGGACCGCTTCGGCGAAGCTGCCCTCGACCCGCATGATCGGCGAGCCGGGGAAGTAGACCTCGCCCTCCGGGTAGCCCCAGATGTCGCCGCGGAAGCGGTAGTCGGCCAGCCAGTCCAGCGTGGGCCCGTCGAGGATGCGGCGCTCGCGCAGAAAGTCGAGAATCGTTTCGTCGAAGCGGAAGTTCTCCACCGCGTCCAGGACCCGGCCGGTTCCGGCGACGACGCCGTAGCGGCGTCCTTCGGGCAGGCGCCGGGTGAAGACCTCGAAGACCGAGCGGCGGTCGGCGGTCCCGGACCGCAGCGCGGCCTGCAGCATGGTGAGTTCGTACTGGTCGGTGAAGAGCGCAGTCGACGGCACGGCCACCGGCAGCCCCAGGTCTGCTGTGTTCATGGTGAGGATGCTACCTCCCATACTCGTCACTTTGACGATTTCCCCGGGCCGTTTGTGCGATGCCCCACCACGGGTGGCAGCATGGACACCGTGAGCGCCGACCCGTCTGCCACCATCGCCCTTCGATCGACGCGCTGCGCGCTCAGCGCCCCCGCGGAGATCGAACGACCCGAGTCCAGCGAGGCACCCTTCGAGGTGCCCGAGCCGGACGTGCCCTGGGTCACGCTGGTGCACAACGACCCCGTCAATCTCATGAGCTACGTGGCGTACGTCTTCGAGGCGTACTTCGGCTACTCGAAGGGCAAGGCCCGCCAGCTCATGCTCGACGTTCACCACAAGGGACGGGCGGTCGTCTCCAGCGGCAGCCGCGAGGAAATGGAGCGCGACGTGCAAGCGATGCACGGCTACGGCCTGTGGGCGACCCTCACGCAGGACCGCTGATGGCCGGCCACTTCGAGTCCCTGCCCGGCGGCGGCGCGGCCGCCCCCCTCGACGAGGTCGAGATCTCCATCCTGCGCAGCCTCGCCGTCCAGCTCATGGAGCTGATCGGTCCCGGCGAGGAGCCGGCCGAGGGTGCGGACCCGCTGGCCGCGCTGTTCACGGACGGACCGAGCGAGCCGCCGTCCGACCCGGCGCTGGCCCGGCTCTTCCCGGACGCGTACGGCGGCCCCGACGCGGTGCCGGACGACGCCGCGCACGCCGCCTCGGCCGAATTCCGCCGCTACACGGAGAACGACCTGCGCACCCGTAAGCGCGAGGACGCCCTCGCGGTCGTGCGGGCCCTGGACGCGCTCGGCCCGGTCGGCGGGCCGGACCGTGCGAGCGGCACGGACGGCATCGGCGAGGACGGCACCACGGACGGCACCACGGACAGCACCGCCGACGGCGCCGTGCTGCGCCTCAAGCCGGACGAGTCGCGGCAGTGGCTGGGCGCCCTGAACGACCTGCGGCTGGCCATCGGCACCCGCCTGGAGGTCACCGACGAGGACGAGAGCGGCGAGCTGCTCCGGCTGCCCGACAGCGACCCGCGCAAGCCGATGGTGATGGCGTACCTGTGGCTGGGTGCCCTCCAGGAGAGCTTGATCGAAACCCTGACGGCCTGAATCCCGGCGCCGTTCGTCCCGGATGTCCCGTTCGTGCCGCCCCGCTCAACGGACGCTCAAATCCGGATAACGATCGCGTCACCGACCCTGGCTACCCACCAGCCCATTCCAGCACTTATCCTACTTTTCTTGTGCTCGGCCCCAAGGCATCACTGGTAGATGCCCAAGGGGCCGTGATACATGTTCACGAACCTGCCGTGAGTGACGCCACCCCTGTCGCTCCGGGAGCGCTTTGCCGGCCGACCGTCGGCGTGCAGGAACTCCATCCGGGGGGATCGGAACCCGATCCGGACAGACCGGGTCGGAATGGAGAAGGGCGCACCACACATGACCTCTGTGCAGGTCGAAAAGGAAACCGGCGACGACGCCGCGGGATCTGCTTCCGAAGAGGGTTACCAGCGGGGGCTGGGAAACCGGCAGATCCAGATGATCGCCATTGGTGGCGCCATCGGAACCGGCCTGTTCCTCGGGGCGGGCAAGGCGATCTCCAAAGCGGGACCCAGCATCATCCTGGCCTACGCCATCGTGGGCCTCGTCATCTTCTTCATCATGCGCGCCCTGGGCGAGCTGCTCATGTACCGCCCGGTGTCGGGCTCCTTCTCGGAGTACGCCCGCGAATTCCTCGGCCCGTTCATGGGATTCGTCACCGGCTGGACGTACTGGCTGTTCTGGGTGGTCACCGGCATCACGGAAGTAACTGCAGCTGCCACCTATGTGCAGTACTGGAACAAGGGAATACCCCAATGGGCATCCGCCCTGGTGTTCACGATCGCCCTGTTCGGTATCAACCTGATCTCCGTGAAGCTCTTCGGTGAGCTGGAGTTCTGGTTCTCGATGGTCAAGGTCACCGCGATCGTCGGCATGATCCTCATCGGTCTAGGCGTGATCATTCTCGGATTCTCCGACGCCGGTGACACCGCTTCGTTCAGCCTGCTGTGGTCGGACGGCGGATTCTTCCCGAAGGGCATCGGCGGCACGCTGATGACCCTGCAGATCGTGATGTTCGCCTTCCTGGCGGTCGAACTCGTCGGCGTCACCGCGGGCGAGGCCACCAACCCGCGGAAGGTCCTGCCCAAGGCCATCAACACCGTGCCGTGGCGGATCGGCCTCTTCTACATCGGCGCGCTCATCATCATCCTGTCCGTCGTCAGCTGGACGGTCTTCAAGCCGGGCGTGAGCCCCTTCGTCGCCGCCTTCCAGCAGATCGGCCTGTACGGCGGCGCGGCCATCGTCAACTTCGTGGTGCTGACCGCGGCGCTGTCCTCGGCCAACTCCGGGATGTACTCCACCGGCCGGATGCTGCGCGACCTCGCGCTCAACGGCCAGGGCCCCAAGCTGTTCACCCGCCTGAGCAAGAACGGGCTGCCGACCTGGGGCACCGGCGTCTCCGTCGCGATGATGCTGTTCGGCGTCTGGATCAACTACCAGTGGCCGGGCAAGGCCTTCGACCTGGTCGTCTCCTTCGCGACGATCTCCGGTATGTGGGCCTGGATCATGATCCTGCTCTCCCAGCTCCGCTACCGGGCCAAGGCCGACCGCGGCGAGCTGCCGCAGTCCGAGTTCAAGGCGCCCGGCGCCCCGTACACCTCGGTCTTCGCGCTGGCCTTCATCGGCATGGTCATCGTGATGATGGGCGTGGACCCGGACGCCCGCGTCTCGCTGTACGCGGCACCGGTCTGGGCCCTGGTCCTGGGCGTCAGCTACCTGGTGCTGAAGAACCGCAACCCGGACATGTTCGCCAAGGCCACGGCCCACGCCGTCTCCCCGGAGGCGGCCGGGCAGGACGGCAAGCAGGACACCAAGAAGGACTGAGGACGGCCCGCTCCAGGCGGGCTGTCCGGCATGCGGGCCGGTCCGTACCACTCCTCGGTACGGGACCGGCCCGCTGCTTATTCTTGGGCCCATGCTGACCCTTACCAAGGCCCTGTACGACCAGATCGTGGAACACTCCCGCAAGGACCACCCCGACGAGGCCTGCGGCATGGTCGCGGGTCCGGCCGGCAGCGGCCGCCCCGAGCGGTTCATCCCGATGCTCAACGCCGCCCGCTCGCCCACCTTCTACGAGTTCGACTCCGCGGACCTGCTCAAGCTCTACCGCGAGCTGGACGACCGGGACGAGGAGCCGGTGATCATCTACCACTCGCACACCGCCACCGAGGCGTACCCGTCCCGTACGGACATCTCCTACGCGAACGAGCCCGGCGCGCACTACGTCCTGGTCTCCACGGCCGACACCGACGACGCCGGCCCGTTCCAGTTCCGCTCGTTCCGGATCGTGGACGGCGCGGTCACGGAGGAAGACGTCCAGGTCGTCGACGCGTACTGACCACCGCGCGGGCGGGCGCCACCCGCCCACCTGACACACTGTGCCGCATCACCTCGGGCGGCAGGGCCCAGGAACCCGGTGCGAATCCGGGACGGTCCCGCCACTGTGACCAGGCCGAACGGCCTGGAAGCCAGGAACTGACCTGCCGCCCCAGCACACCGACCAGGGGACGCGGATCCCCCGGAGGAGGCACGGCCATGGCCAGATCCAGGTCCCACGGCGCGCTGCGCGCGCTCATATCGGCGGCGCTCCTGCTGCCGCTCGCCGCCTGCGGCACCGGCGGCGACGGCGACGGGAAGGCGTCCGGCGGGGCCACGGCCGAGGCAGCCGGCTTCCCGTACACCGTCGACAACTGCGGCGTACGCACCACCTTCAAGGCACCGCCCGAGCGCGTGGTGACCATGAACCAGCACACCACCGAGATCATGCTCGCCCTCGGCCTCAAGGACCGGCTGGTCGGCACCGCCTACCTCGACGACAAGGTCCTGCCGCAGTACGAGAAGGACTACAAGAGCGTCAAGGTCCTCGCCAAGGAGTACCCCTCCTACGAGACGCTGCTCGGCGCCAACCCCGACTTCGTCTACGGCGGCTACTCCAGCGCCTTCGACAAGGGCGAGGGCCGCGAACGGGCCGCCCTGGAGAAGTCCGGCATCAAGACCCGCCTGAACGTCGAGTACTGCGCCCGCGGCAAGACCGGCGTCCAGCAGCTCGCCCAGGAGATCCGCGAGGTCGGCGCCACCTTCGGCGTACGCGACCGGGCCGAAACCCTCGTCAAGAAGGCCGAGAGCACGATCGCCGCCACCAAGGACAAGCTCAAGGGCACCGCCCCGGCCTCCGTCTTCGTCTACGACAGCGGCGACAGCTCCGTGCACACCGCGGGCGGCAAGGGCATCGGCAACGAGATCATCTCCCTGGCCGGCGGCCGGAACATCTTCGCGGACACCGCCAAGACCTTCACCGACGTGTCCTGGGAGCAGATCGTCGCGCGCAAGCCCGAGATCATCGTGATCTACGACTACGGCGGCACCCCCGTCGAGGCCAAGCGGAAGCAGCTCCTCGACGACCCCGCGCTCCAGGACGTACCGGCCGTGAAGCACCAGCGGTTCGCGGTGCTGCCGCTGTCCAGCGCGGTGCTCGGCGTACGCGTACCGGACGCCGTCCGGTCACTGGCCGGACAGCTGCACCCGGACGCCTTCAAGTAGCCCCCGGTGACCTGCAAGACCGCGGCACCGCCGCGCCGGCTCCGCTACCCGCTCGTCCTGGCCGTCCTCCTCGCCGCCCTGCTCGCGGCGGGACTGGCCGGCCTCGTCCTCGGCGCCGTCCGCATCCCGCCCGGCGACGTGCTGCGCATCCTGACCGGGGACGCGCCGCCCGGCCCGTACCCGACCATCGTCCTCGACGTACGGCTGCCGCGCGTGCTGCTCGGCGCCGTCGTCGGCGCGGGACTCGCCGTCATCGGCACCGTCCTGCAGGCGCTGGTCCGCAACCCGCTCGCCGACCCGTTCCTGCTCGGCGTCTCCTCCGGCGCCTCGACCGGCGCCGTCATGGTCCTCGTCCTCGGCGTCGGCGGAGGCATGGCCACCACCGTCTCCATGCCGCTGGCCGCCTTCGCGGGCTCACTGGGCGCGCTGATCGCCGTGTACGCCCTGGCCCGGCGCGGCGGCACCATGACCACCGGACGGCTGGTGCTGGCGGGCGTCGCGGTCCAGTACATCCTCTCCGCGCTCACCAGCCTCGTCCTGGTCACCTCGGCCCAGGCCGAACACCTGCGGTCCATCATGTTCTGGACGCTCGGCGGCCTCGGCCAGGCCCGCTGGCACACCCTGTGGCTGCCCGCCCTCGTCCTGCTCGCCGGCCTCGCGCTGCTGCTCACCCTCGCCCGGCCCCTGGACCTGCTGCTGGTGGGCGAGGAGGGCGCCACCGTCCTCGGCCTGGACACCGGCCGCTTCCGCGCCGCCGTCTTCGTCCTCGCGTCGCTGGTCACCGGCGTGCTCGTGGCGGCCAGCGGCTCGATCGGCTTCGTCGGCCTGATGGTGCCGCACGCCGTCCGCATGGTCGTCGGCGCCTCGCACCGGGCCCTGCTGCCCGTGGTCGCGCTGGCGGGCGCGGTCTTCGTCGTCCTCGCCGACCTGCTGGCCCGTACCGTCGCCGGCTCCCAGGAGATCCCCGTCGGGGTGGTCACGGCGCTGGCCGGCGGACCGTTCTTCCTGTGGCTGCTGCGCCGCACCACCCGTACGGAAGGAATCACCGGATGAGCGCGCGGACCCCGGCGGGGGAGGCCACCGAAACCGCTGCCGCCCCCGCCCCCGCCGAACTGCGGACCGAGGGACTGTCGTACGGCGTCGACGGACGCCACCTCGTCGACGACGCCGACCTGTACGTCGCCCCCGGCGAGACGGTCGGCCTGGTCGGCCCCAATGGCAGCGGCAAGACCACCCTGCTGCGCTGCGTCTACGGCACCCTCACCCCCACCCACGGCCGGATCACCCTCGACGGCCGGGACCTGGCCGGGCTCCCGGTCAAGGAGCGGGCGCGGCGCATCGCCACCGTCCCCCAGGACGGCAGCGGCACCTTCGAACTGACCGTGCGCGAGATCGTCGCCATGGGCCGCTCCCCGCACAAGCGCTTCTGGCAGACCGACACGGCGGACGACGCCGCCCGCACCGACCGGGCCCTGGAACGGGTGGGCGTCGCGGCCCTGCGCGACCGCTCCTTCGCCGCACTGTCGGGCGGCGAGCGCCAGCGCGTCCTGGTCGCGCGGGCCCTGGTGCAGCAGCCGTCGCTGCTCGTCCTCGACGAGCCGACCAACCACCTCGACATCCGCTACCAGCTCGACATCCTCTCCCTCGCGACCACCCTCGGCACCAGCACCCTGCTGGCCCTGCACGACCTCAACCTCGCCGCGTACTACTGCGACCGCCTGTACGTGCTGCGCGAGGGCCGCGTCGTCGCCCACGGCACGCCCCGCGAACTCCTCACGCCCGGCCTGCTGGCCGACGTGTACGGGGTCGCCGCCGAGGTCAGCGTGCATCCGGTGACCGGGGCGCCGACGGTGGTGTACCTGCCGCCGGGCGCGGCGGCCGGCCGGAGCACGGCGACAGCGGCGACGGCGGAAACAGCGGCGACGGCGGCAACGGCGGCAACGGCGGCAACGGCGGCAACGGCGGGACGACGGTGAGCGCGTACGAGGAGGACGCCGCCCCCGACGGGCCGCTCGCCGCGCTCGCCGCCCACGGCCCCCGCTACCGCCTCGGGCTCGGCATCCCGCCGGACAGCGAGGCCGACTGGCTCGCCGCCGACCGGCTCCTCGACCCGTACAGCCCGGAACTGGCCCGCCTGCTGGACACCGAACACCAGGGCAGCGGCCACCGCACCGCCCACGCCGCCGCCCTCACCCTCATCGCCGTCTACGCGGGCCGGGTCACCGCGGCGGCCGTCCTGCACTGGGCGCTGACCGGCCGCGTGCTGGACGTACGGCCGGAGAACGTCCTGCTGCGGCCGGACCCCGGGCACGGCATCGCCGGGGTCAGGATGCGGAGGTTCCGCATCCTGGACGGGCCGGCTCGCAACGCGCGGGTGGACGGCGACGGGGGCGATGGCGAGGGTGGGGGCGATGGCGAGGGCGCCGAAACGCTTCAGCACGTCGTCCTCACCCGCCACCTGCTGCCCCTGGCCGACGCCCTGCGGGAGCGCACCCGTGCCGGGCTGCGGCAGCTGCGCGGGGGAGTGGCGCACGGCTGCGCGACCGCCCTCGGTGCCTCCCGTGCCGATCCGGCACTGCTGGCCCGCCGCTG
The DNA here is from genome assembly GCF_001905005.1 of Streptomyces sp. CB02923. Lineage (GTDB taxonomy): Bacteria > Actinomycetota > Actinomycetes > Streptomycetales > Streptomycetaceae > Streptomyces. The sequence continues at coordinate 79,158 of NZ_LWKZ01000012.1, forward strand.
GGCCGCCTTCCTGGACGGTGCGCCCGGCGGCCTCGCGGCGCTGGGCGAGGTGGCCACCGTCACGCGCCGGGACGGGTCCCCGCGCCTGGTCTACCTCCGCCGGACCTGCTGCCTCTTCTATACGAGCGCCGAGGCCGTACGCTGCGTCAGCTGCTGCCTGACCAGCAAGGACGACCGGATCGCGGCGTACGGGGCGCGCTCCTGACCCGTACCGCCGCCGATCGCGTCCCACCTGTTGTGCACCAACCGTCCGTATCGCAAGACGAGCTTCCAGTCCCCGGACCGGGAATCGATACGATGACCGCATGGTTTCTGACGACGTGAGCGAAAAGACGCCGGGCATTTTGCTTGTGGCGCGGCTGCACGTCGACCTGTGCCGCCTTGCCAGCGCCATCTGTCCGATCCGCGCTGCCGCCTGACGCCGCCGTCACACCGGCCGCTCGGCGGCTCCCGCGCGCACCACGCCGTGCGCGCAGCACCGCGCCCGCCAAGCCCAGCGCCTCCGCGACGCACGCTCCGAGCCGCGCCGCACGCACACCCGCCCCGCACGTCACCGCACGTCACTGCCCTCCCACAGGAGCTCTCATGGCCATCGAGGTCCGTATCCCGACCATCCTCCGCACCTACACCGACGGCCGGAAGGCCGTCGAAGGCAGCGGTGAGACCCTCGCCGACCTCTTCGCCGACCTGGAGAGCCGCCACTCCGGCATCCGCGAGCGCCTCGTCGACGGGGAGCAGCTGCGCCGCTTCGTGAACGTCTACCTCAACGACGAGGACGTGCGCTTCCTGAACGGCATCTCCACCGAGCTGAGCGACGGCGACAGCGTCACCATCCTCCCGGCCGTGGCCGGCGGCTCGGGCATGTCCGACGGCCCCCGGGAACAGCGCTGATGCGGTACGACTCCCCGCTGGCGGCGGTCGGCAACACCCCGCTGGTCCGCCTGCCGCGGCTGTCGCCCTCCGCCGACGTCCGTATCTGGGCCAAGCTGGAGGACCGCAACCCGACCGGCTCGGTCAAGGACCGCCCCGCGCTCCACATGATCGAGCAGGCGGAGAAGGACGGCCGGCTCACCCCGGGCTGCACGATCCTGGAGCCCACCTCGGGGAACACCGGCATCTCGCTGGCGATGGCGGCCAGGCTCAAGGGCTACCGCATCGTCTGCGTCATGCCGGAGAACACCTCCTCCGAGCGGCGCGACCTGCTCGCCATGTGGGGCGCGGAGATCGTCTCCTCGCCCGCCGCCGGCGGCTCCAACACGGCCGTACGGGTCGCCAAGGAACTGGCCGCCGAGCACCCCGACTGGGTGATGCTCTACCAGTACGGCAACCCCGACAACGCCGCCGCGCACTACGCCACCACCGGCCCGGAGATCCTCGCCGACCTGCCGTCCGTCACCCACTTCGTGGCGGGCCTGGGCACCACCGGCACCCTCATGGGCGTCGGCCGCTATCTGCGCGAGCACGTCCCCGGCGTACGGATCGTCGCCGCCGAACCGCGCTACGACGACGTGGTCTACGGGCTGCGCAACCTCGACGAGGGCTTCGTGCCCGAGCTGTACGACGAGTCGGTGCTCACCACCCGCTTCTCCGTCGGCTCCGAGGACGCCGTCCGCCGCACCCGCGAACTCCTCTCCGAGGAAGGCATCTTCGCGGGCGTCTCGACGGGCGCCGCCCTGCACGCGGCGATCGGCGTCGCCAAGAAGGCGGTCAAGGCGGGGGAGTCCGCGGACATCGCCTTCGTGGTGGCCGACGGCGGCTGGAAGTACCTCTCCACCGGCGTCTACACCGCCGAATCCACCGAGGCCGCGATCGAGACGCTGCACGGCCAGCTCTGGGCGTGAGGCCGGGAGCGGTCGGGCCGGGAGCGGTCGGGCCGGAAGAGGATGGACCGGAACGCCGGGCCGCTCCGTAGGGAGCGGCCCGTTCTTTACGGAGCGGCCGTTCTGTGCGGCCCGGCGCGTTCGCCCGCCGCCTCAGCGTCCGGTGAGGCGGCGGACCCGCTTCCACACGGCCCCGTCGACGGCGCCGGCGCGGCGGCGGAAGTCCCGTAGCGGCACGTCGCGCAGCTCGTCCGTCTCCAGGAAGCTGGCCCGGTGCTGCCCGTCCCCGACCGTGCCGGGCGGTAGGGGGAGCACACCCGGCCGGTCCGGATGGTGCCGACTGGTGATCTTCGCGACGTGCGCCGTACCGCCGCGGACCGACAGCACCAGGCAGGGGCGGTCCTTCGCGCCCGGCCCGTCCTCGTACGGCACGCGGGCCCACCAGATCTCCCGCGCACGCGGCGTGCGCGCGCCCGGCTCCGCTATCTGCGCCGACCGTCCGCCGGGGCGCGTACGGTCGCGCATCCGCGCTCTTGGCCGAAATCGTGCGCCCCGGGGTCTCCGCGCGCCCCGCGCGCGTGCCCGCCCGTCGACGAGCGCCGCCACCAGCGCCAGCGCGGCCACCACGGCGAGCGCCGGCCACCACCCCGAGACGTCCAAGCCCGTTCCCTCCAAGATCCCGTCCCCCTTCCGACGGTACCGGCCGGAGCGGCTCCGCGGCACGGCCGTACCGGCCGGACGGCGCCGTCGTGTAGGCGTACGGCACCGGGGAACCACAGGGAGGGAACACGGCTCTGTACACACCCACCTGGACTGGTGATTCCGCCCACAGCTCGCCCCGCCGGAGGAGCCACCAGCCCTTTCGCGCCTTACGCTCGTGGGCACCGCAATGACCGCCCAGGACCCGGCAAGGACCCGGCAAGGACTCCCGCCGGGCGAGGACCGGCGGGGACCCGGGCACGACCTCGCCGAAGCCCCGCATGGACCCGCCGCTCCGCCCCCCAGCCACGGAGGTTCACGCCCGCATGAAGCTCACTGTCGTCGGTTGCTCGGGGTCGTTCCCTTCCACGGAATCGGCCTGTTCGAGCTACCTCTTGGAGGCCGACGGCTTCAGGCTGCTCATCGACATGGGCAACGGCGCCCTTGGCGAGCTGCAGCGCCACTGCGGTCTCTACGACCTCGACGCCGTACTCCTGTCGCATCTGCACGCCGACCACTGCATCGACCTGTGCGGCTATTTCGTCGTCCGCTACTACCGGCCCGACGGCGGCCGGTGCGCGCCGATGCCCGTGTACGGACCGGCCGGCACCGAACGCAGGCTGACCGCCGCGCACGCGGACCTGCCGACCGACCAGGCGATGAGCGAGGTCTTCGACTTCCGCACGCTGACTCCCGGCACGTTCACCGTCGGCCCTTTCACCGTCCGTACGGACCTGGTCAGCCATCCCGTCGAAGCGTTCGGCTTCCGTTTCGAACACGACGGCAAGACGCTGACGTACTCCGGGGACACCGGGGTCTGCGACGCCCTGGACGGCCTCGCCGAGGACACCGACTTCTTCCTGTGCGAGGCGTCCTTCACGCACGGCAAGGAGGACATCCCGGACCTCCACCTCAACGGCCGCGAGGCGGGCGCGCACGCCGCGCGCGCCCGCGCGGGGCGACTGGTCCTGACCCACATCCCGCCGTGGACCGATCCGGGCATCAACCTGCGCGACGCGCAGGAAGTCTTCGACGGCCCGGTGGAGGTCGCCAAGGCGGGCGCGGTGTACGAGATCTGAGGCGGGGGCGGGTCCGGTGTACGGGAGCTGAGGCGGGGCGGGCCCGGCGTACGAGATCTGAGCCGGGGGCGGGCCCGGCTCCGGCTGCCCGGTCCGGATCCACGTACGTACGTCATACGCAGCGGGCCCCCGCGACCACATGGTCGCGGGGGCCCGCTGCGTACCGGGGGCGTGCGGCCGGGGCCTACTTGCCCTCGACCTTCTGCATCTCGGCGATCTCCTCGTCGGACTCGCGGCCCGGTGTCTTGAGGTTGAACTTGATGATCGCGAACCGGAAGATCACGTAGTACAGGGCGGCGAAGCACAGGCCGACCACGGCCAGCATCAGCGGCTTGGTCGCGATGCCCAGGTTCAGCAGGTAGTCGATCGCGCCGGCCGAGAAGCCGAAGCCGTCCTTCATGCCCAGCGCCCAGGTCAGCGCCATCGACACACCGGTCAGTACGGCGTGGACCGCGTACAGCAGCGGCGCGATGAACATGAACGTGAACTCGATCGGCTCGGTCACACCGGTGACGAAGGCGGTGAGCGCGAGCGAGAACATCATGCCGCCGACGACCTTGCGGCGCTCGGGGCGGGCGCAGTGCACGATCGCCAGGCACGCGGCGGGCAGCGCGAACATCATGATCGGGAAGAAGCCGGTCATGAACTGGCCGGCGCTCGGGTCGCCCTGGAGGAAGCGGGCGATGTCGCCGTGCTTGCCCTCGAAGTCACCGGCCTGGAACCAGGGGAAGGAGTTCAGCAGGTGGTGCATGCCGACCGCGATCAGACCGCGGTTGGCGACACCGAAGATGCCCGCGCCGACCGCGCCGGAGCCGACCAGCCACTCGCCGAAGTTGTGCAGACCGGCGCCGAGGACGGGCCAGATGTAACCGAAGACGATGCCGATGATCAGGCCCGCGAAGGACGACAGGATCGGCACCAGGCGGCGGCCGCTGAAGAAGCCCAGCCAGTCCGGCAGCTTCTTGCGGCTGTAGCGCTGGTAGAGCAGGGCGACCACGATGCCCATCACCACGCCGCCGAGCACCTTCGCGTCGGCGGGCGCGGCCTGCTCGACGATCTTTCCGTCCACCACCGCGGCGATCTTCGGGAGGCTGTCGTCCCCGAACGTCGCCAGCACCTTGCTGAAGACCAGGTAGCCGACGACGGCGGCCAGGCCGGTCGAGCCGTCCGCCTTCTTGGCGAAGCCGATGGCGATACCGACGGCGAACAGCAGCGGCATGTTGTCCAGGAGCGCGCCACCGCCGGCCGCCATGAACTCCGCGATCTTGTTCAGGAACGCGGGGAACGAATCCCGGCCGAGCATGTCGTCCTGGCCGAGCCGGACCATGAGCGCCGCGGCGGGCAACGTCGCGATCGGCAGCATGAGGCTGCGGCCGATGCGCTGGGCGACGGCCATGACGCCGGGGCCGCGGCGCTTCTTGTCGGGAGCCGCCGTAGCGGTGGCCGAACTCATCGGATTCCTCCAGGTGAGGCGGGCTCTCGGAGAAAGGGGACGGCCCGCCGGCTTGGTCTACACCACTCAGTGGTTTAGACCATTCTTAGCATGTCGCCCACACATAAAGGAATCCGTTGTTCCCCAACGTTTAGATCACATGCCGAGCGGCCTACAAGAGCCGCGGCCCGAAGGGCCGACCGGCCCGGGCCGGTCGGCGGGAGGCCGGTCGGTGCGGCGTCCCGGGTGCAGGCACCGCGCCCGTACCCGTACCCGTCTGCGGCTTCGCGCTACTTCGTGTTCTCCTTCGTCAGTTCCTCCTCCACTTCCTCCGGCTCGCGGCCCGGAGTGTGCAGGTCGAACTTGGTGATCACGAAGCGGAACAGCACGTAATAGACGACCGCGAAACATACCCCGATCGGAATGATCATCCACGGTTTGGTCGCCAGCCCCCAATTGATCACATAGTCGATCAGGCCGGCCGAGAAACTGAAACCGTCCTTCACGCCCAGCGCCCAGCTCACCGCCATCGACACCCCCGTCAGTACGGCGTGGATCGCGTACAGCAGAGGCGCGACGAACAGGAACGAATACTCGATCGGCTCGGTCACGCCCGTGACGAAGGAGGTCAGGCCGACCGACAGCATCAGGCCGCCGATCTCCTTGCGGCGGTGCGGCTTGGCGCAGTGCGTGATCGCCAGCGCCGCGGCCGGCAGCGCGAACATCATGATCGGGAAGAAGCCCGTGGTGAACTGCCCGGCCGTCGGATCACCCGCCAGGAACCGGTTGATGTCACCGTGCACGGACGTACCGTCCGGCTTGGTGAAGTCACCGAACTGGAACCACATGAACGTATTCAGGAACTGGTGCATCCCGATCACCAGCAGCGCCCGGTTGGCGACACCGAAGATGCCCGAACCGGTGGCCCCCAGATCCGTCAGCCACTTGCTGAAGCTGGTCAGCGCGTCACCGATCGGCGGCCAGACCCACAGGCACAGCGCCGCGAAGGCCAGCCCGACGAACGCCATGATGATCGGCACCAGCCGGCGCCCGTTGAAGAAGCCCAGCCAGTCCACCAGCTTCACGCGGTGGTAGCGCTGCCAGATCCACGCGGCGCAGAACCCCGTCACGATGCCGCCGAAGACCCCGGGATTCTGGAAGTCCGCCGGAGTGGCCTTGCCGCTCCCGTCGACGCACACCCCGCCCCACTGCCCGGCCGTGGCGTACGCGGAACCCGCCGCGCAGTCCTGCGGGAACTGGTGCAGCACCGAGTAGTAGACGAGGAAACCGACCACCGCGGCCAGCGCCGTCGAGCCGTCCGCCTTCTTCGCCATCCCGATCGCCACACCGACGCAGAACAGCAGCGGCAGACCGAGCGAGGAGTCCAGCAGCGCGCCGCCCGCACCCGCGAACACCTTCGCCACGCTGTCCCAGCCCAGACCGTCCGCGCCGAAGACGTCCGGCTGGCCCAGACGATTGAGGATGCCCGCGGCAGGAAGTACGGCGATGGGGAGCTGGAGGCTGCGCCCCATCTTCTGCAGGCCCTGGAAGAGGCCCGCCGACCGCTTCTTCGCGCCGGTCCGCTTTCCGGCCGCTGCCGCGTTCGAGCTCATCTGCGTCCTCCCGGCCGCCGACCCGTCGCGGGCCGGCTCGGTACGTGCCGCATACTGATGGTGTAGACCACTTGTGGTGCGTTTCGGACCCCCGGAAAAGCGCTGCCGGGTGGTCGCCATCATTCGCCAGAGCGCGGGCGCGCGCCCGGGTAGCTGGGCTGAACGTGCGTTACCGTGTGATCACCGTGCGGCACCGACCGCCGGTGGCCGAGACAAGCAGGAGTGGACATGGCCAGCAAGGCTGAGAAGATCGTCGCCGGGCTCGGCGGCCTCGACAACATCGAAGAGGTCGAGGGCTGCATCACCCGCCTGCGCACCGAGGTCGCCGACGCTTCCCTCGTCGACGAGGCCGCGCTGAAGGCCGCCGGCGCACACGGCGTCGTGAAGATGGGCAACGCCATCCAGGTCGTCATCGGCACCGACGCGGACCCGATCGCCGCCGAGATCGAAGACATGATGTGAGCAGCTGACCGCTCACCGTCCGGGCCCCGGCCGCCCGCCGCACCAGGCGACGGACCGGGGCTCCGACATGTGTACGTACGCGTACGCCACGGAGCCGCGCGACGCGGCCCCCGGGCCCCGGCCGACCCGGGAACGGGACCCCGGCCGCCCCTGCTCCGGACCCTGCCCGATCCGGGAACGGGACCCCGTCCGATCCTGGAACGGACCCCGTCCGATCCGGAACGGGCCCCTCTGCCGAGCCGATAGGGTCGGGGCCATGTCTCGAATCGACGGCCGCACCCCCGACCAGCTCCGCCCCGTCACCATGGAACGCGGCTGGAGCAAGCACGCCGAAGGCTCCGTACTGATCTCCTTCGGCGACACCAAGGTCTTCTGCACCGCCTCCCTCACCGAAGGCGTCCCGCGCTGGCGCAAGGGCAGCGGCGAGGGCTGGGTCACCGCCGAGTACTCGATGCTGCCGCGCTCCACCAACACCCGCGGCGACCGCGAATCCGTCCGCGGCAAGATCGGCGGCCGTACCCACGAGATCTCCCGCCTGATCGGCCGCTCGCTGCGCGCCGTCATCGACTTCAAGGCTCTCGGCGAGAACACCGTCGTCCTGGACTGCGACGTCCTCCAGGCCGACGGCGGCACCCGCACCGCCGCCATCACCGGCGCCTACGTCGCCCTGGCCGACGCCATCGCCTGGGCGCAGGCCAAGAAGAGCATCAAGGCCGGCCGCCAGCCGCTCATCGGCACCGTCTCCGCCGTCAGCGTCGGCATCGTCGGCGGCGTACCGATGCTCGACGTCTGCTACGAGGAGGACGTGCGCGCCGAGACCGACATGAACGTCGTCTGCACCGGCGACGGCCGCTTCGTCGAGGTCCAGGGCACCGCCGAGGCCGAACCCTTCGCCCGCGAAGAGCTCAACGCGCTCCTCGACCTGGCCGTCGGCGGCTGCGCGACCCTGGACGCCGCCCAGCGCGAGGCCCTCGCCCGCACGCTGTGACGTGAACCGTGCGCCCCACGGGCGCCGCACGAGCCGCTTGATGCGCGTACGAGCCCTTTGTGGCCCGTACGAGCCCCTTGCAGCTGTACGACGCTTGCCGCCGTACGAGCCGCTTGACGCGCCGGCCCCCGCAACGGCGGGCCGGCGCGCCGCCCACCGCCTCGCGGAGCCCGCCCTGTGACCTTTCCCTCGTGGGATCTGCGTCTCTAGGCATACGGCGAACAGCCGCGCACCGTGGGACGCATGTCCACTTCCGCTGCCACGGCTGCCGCAGCCGACGCCCCCGCCACCGCGTCCCGGGCCCGCACCGGCGGGCCCAAGGACGACCGCAACCTGCTGGAACACCTCGTCGGCTGGACCCTCGTCGTCGTCCTGGCCATGCTCTTCACCCAGACCGGCCTCATGTGACATGCGGGGCGCCCGCCCCTGTGACGCTCGGGGCACCCGCCCCCGCACGCGCCTGTGACACGCGGGGCGCCCGCCCCGCACCGCCCCGGCCTTCCCGGCCCCGGCCCTCCCGGCCCCGGCAACCAAAGCCCGCCCGACGGCGTTCTCCCTAGTACCGGTGCACCGCCCGTGCACGGCACGCCCAGGGGAGGACCGTTCCATGGCACGACGCCGTACCGCAGGCCGCCGTACCGCACTTCGCCGTACCGCAGGCCGCAGCACCGCAGGCCGCCGTCCGGTGGCCACCACCGCGGCCGTCCTCGCGGCGACCGCCCTGGCCGTACCCCTCCTCGCCGCCTGCGGAGCGGTCGAGACGGCGGTCGGCTGCGCCAAGGTCGCCACGACCTTCGCCAACGACCTGTCCTCCCTCCAGCAGGACTTGAGCAACGCCGCCGACAGCCCCCAGGACGCCGAACGCGCCATCGACCGCCTCAACAAGGACCTCGGCAAGATCCAGAAGGCGACGGACGACCCCGATGTCCAAAAGGCGCTCAGCGGCCTCACCGACGCCCTGGACAAGGCCGACGACGCCGTACGCGACGGCAAGTCCCCCGACCTCACCGCACTGCGGGACGCGGCCGGCGCCCTCACCAAGAGCTGCGCCACAGGATGAGCGGACCTGCCGTCGCCCTGGATAATCGGGCCACATGAACCGCCTGATTCTCGCCACCCGCAACGCCGGCAAAGTCACCGAACTCCGCGCCATCCTGGCCGCCGCCGACCTCGACGTCGAACTGGTCGGCGCCGACGCCTACCCGGACGTCCCCGACGTCAAGGAAACCGGCGTCACCTTCGCCGAGAACGCCCTCCTGAAGGCCCACGCCCTCGCCCAGGCCACCGGCCACCCGGCCGTCGCCGACGACTCCGGCCTGTGCGTCGACGTCCTCGGCGGCGCACCCGGCATCTTCTCCGCCCGCTGGGCCGGCCGGCACGGCGACGACGCGGCCAACCTCGACCTGCTCCTCGCCCAGCTCTCCGACATCGCCGACGGCCACCGCGCGGCCCACTTCGCGTGCGCCGCGGCCCTCGCCCTGCCCGACGGCACCGAACGCGTCGTCGAGGGCCGTCTCGAAGGCACCCTGCGCCACACCCCCGCCGGCACCGGCGGCTTCGGCTACGACCCGATCCTGGCCCCCCTCGGCGACACCCGCACCTGCGCCGAACTGACCGCCGACGAGAAGAACGCCATCAGCCACCGCGGCAAGGCGTTCCGGGAGCTGGTACCGGTGGTTCGGGAACTGCTGGGCTGAGGCCGCGGACACCCCGCACGACGAAGGCCCGGCCCCGTACGAAACGGGACCGGGCCTTCGATTCAAAGGCGTGCGGCCGGAGGGACTCGAACCCTCATGGGATTTCTCCCACAGCATCCTAAGTGCTGCGCGTAAACCTGTTCCGCCACGGCCGCATCCACGCCATGGTACTGGTGGCCCGGCCGTGTCTTCCATGGCCTCAGCGGCAGGAAACTGATCGAGCTCCACCTCGGCACCATGTTCGGGTTGCCGCGTGGCAGTTGGGACACAGCAGGCGGAGGTTCCCGGGACGGTCGTCGCTCCAGTCCCCGTTGATGTGATCCACTTCGAGTGTCATGGGTTTCCCGGTCCACACCGGGCCGGTTCCGCAGGCGGCGCAGCGCTCGGGTACGCCGGTCTGCCGGAGGGCTCGTCGCAGCAGAAGGGTCTTCGTCCGGCGGGCCCCGTCGTGTTTCACCAGGATGCGTTCGGGTGGCTTCATGGGCGTGGGACTCGGTTTCCCACGGCGGTGGGCCTGACCCAGGAAGTGGGATGTGTCGAGACCGTCCTCGGCGATCCACTGGCGCAGGAAGATTCGGGTCCGCGAGTTGTCGGCGCGGCCCAGCTTGCGCAGTACGTCGGAAATCGACTCAGAGGCGGAAACCGCTTCACGGAGCGCGTCCAGTGTCGGGCGGGGGCAGTTTCTCTCGTAGGGGCGCCGGGCTCGGAAGTGCGAGATGTCGATGCCGAACTGCTCGAAGCGGCGACGCAGATACCGGCGTAGGCGGCTGTAGGGCTGGGTGCCGAAGAAGACGATGACCTCGTCGAGGCTGGTGCAGCTCCTGGCCGCTTCCGCCAGCCGTTCCGGTGTGTACTTGGCGGCGCTGCTCATCCCGCCACCTCTGCGGAGCTTGTGGTGGTCGGTCGCCGCCTCTTGTTGCGCCCACGATAGGAGTCCGTCACCGAATGGCAGTTGGGGCAGAGGAGCCGGAGATTCTCCAGGCGATTGTTCCGCCAGTTGCCGTCGATGTGGTCGACCTCCAGCGAGATGGTGCTGCCGCGCCAGTTCGGCCCCGTACCGCACAGCGTGCACTTTTCCGCGATGCCGTGGGACAGCATCGCCGCCTTCAAGCGACTGCTCTGCACCCGGCGGGCGCCGGAGACCGGCATTTCCACCAGCACGCGATCGCCGCAGCGGCGGCGCGAAGCCGGTTTCGTGCGGTTCCTGCCCGTGAAATGTGAGGTGTCGATTCCCAGGGCGCGGATTCGGCGGGTGATGTGCGTGTGATGTCCGCCGACCACTTCGAGGCCGAGATACCGCAACACCTCGCAGAAGTTCGTGGAGGAGGCCACTGCGGGTTCCAGTACTTCTTTGGTCCAGCGGGGGCTCTCGCTTGCGAAGTGCGAGGTGTCGATGTTCAGCAGCCTCATGCGCTCACGGAGGTAACCACGCCGTGAACTCTTCGGATCCACCCCTAATTTGGCCAACGCCTCCGACAACGTATGAGACGAAGCCGCCGCCTCGGCCAAGCGTTCGCGAGTATAGAGACTGCCAGGCATTTTGAACCCCCGTTACGTCCTGCGGCCGTATCCCGGTCATGTGTCGCACCCTCGAACTGCCCAACGCCCCCACCCCCCACCCGGTTACGCCGAACAGCCCAAAAACCCAAAAAAACGACCGCGGCCCCCGCCCGACAGGGCGAGGGCCGCGACGCGGAGTTCGAAGAAGGGTCAGAAGCGCGGGTCCGGGGACTGGGCGGTCACCATTTCCACGGCTTCTTCCTTGGTGGCCACGGCGGGCGGGGAGCCCTCCAGGGGCTGCTGGGCGGTTTCCTTCATGCAGGCGACGGCGATGGCGCCGACCAGGGCCGCGCCCATGGCGTAGTAGGCGGGGATCATGTCGTTGCCGCCGAAGCCGTCCATGAGGGCGGTGATGACCAGCGGGGTGGTGCCGCCGAAGAGGGAGACGGCGAGGTTGTAGCCGATGGACAGGGAGCCGTAGCGGACGCTGGTGGGGAAGAGGGCGGGCAGCGCGGCGGACATGGTGCCCAGGAGGCAGACCAGGGAGAGGCCGAGCATCAGCATGCCGGGGATGATCGCGGCCATGCTGCCCTGCTTGACCAGCAGGAAGGCGGGGGCGGAGAGGAGGAAGAAGCCCAGCATGCCGGTCATGAGCAGCGGCTTGCGGCCGAAGCGGTCGTTGAGCCGGCCGACGGAGCTGATGACGCACATCAGGACGATCATGGTGCCGATGACGATCAGCAGACCGTGCGCCTCGTCGTAGTGGAGGGTGTCGGTCAGGTAGGTCGGCATGTAGGAGAGCAGCATGTAGTGGCAGATGTTGTACGCGCCGACCAGCGCGATGCACAGGATGAGCATCGGCCACTGCTGCGAGAAGATCTCGCCGAGCTTCTTCTTGGGGGCGTTCTCCGAGAGGTGGGAGAAGTCGGTCTCGGTCTCGGTGACGGAGGCGTCGCCGTTGTGGGTCTGGGCCGCCTCCAGCTTCTGGAAGGCGGGGGTCTCGTCGAGCTTCATCCGCAGGTAGAGGCCGACCAGGCCGAGCGGCCCGGCGACCAGGAACGGGATGCGCCAGCCCCAGTCGAGCATGGTCTCGGAGCCGAGCGTGGTGTTGAGGATCAGGACCAGGCCGGCGGCGCCGGTGTAGCCGGCCAGGGTGCCCATTTCCAGGAAGCTGCCGAAGAAGCCGCGCTTCTTGTCGGGCGCGTACTCGGCGATGAAGGTGGAGGCGCCGCCGTACTCGCCGCCGGTGGAGAAGCCCTGGATCATGCGGAAGACGATCAGCAGGATCGGGGCCCACAGGCCGATGCTGGCGTACGACGGGATCAAGCCGATACAGAGGGTGCCCGCAGCCATCATGATCATGGTGAGGGCGAGGATCTTCTTGCGGCCGACGCGGTCGCCGAGGGGCCCGAAGAACGCACCGCCGATGGGCCGTACGAGGAAGGCCACCGCGAAGGTGGCGAAGGAGGACAGCAGGCTGGTGGTGTCGCTGCCCCCGGGGAAGAACACCTTGCCGATGGTGACCGCGAGGTAGCTGTAGATGCCGAAGTCGAACCATTCCATGGCGTTGCCGAGTGCGGCCGCCTTCACGGCGCGTTTGACGACGCGCTCGTCGGTAACCGTGATGTCGGTACGCCGCAGCCGGGGGTTCCGGCGGCGGGCGACGGCCCGGAACAGGTTTCTGTGGCGTTTGAACGCCGCAGGGTCCTGGTCGGTCGTGGGTTCGGCTTCGGTGCTGCCGGTCGGCACGAGTCGAGTCCTCTCGGTCGGTCAGCGCGCTCGATGCGCGGCAGGTGGGTCGCAGCGGTCGTGGGCGTCCTCGTGGCCGGGTCGGCCGTCGGCGGTCGCCGGTGGTCATAAAGGTGGTCGTACGACAGGTGCGCCTGCGCAGTGGAGCGCGACTCAAACCACTCTGACCCCACAAGGCGATGTACGTCACGTTGCGTGCGCCGTCCGGAGCAGCGGTTTCTCCCGGTTTCTGGCTGGATTTCACCGGAGGGCCGACGGTCGCTGTTACAGAACTGGTACCAAGCCGCGTGGTCACCGAAGTGTCCGGGCAATCAGCCTGTGTGGCGGGGAGGGGAGAGTTACGGGTATCGAATCCGCCCTTATGCTCCGAACCGTTCGCTCTGCGGCCACCTCGTGTGTGTGTACCTCGTTTCGCGCGCGCGTGGGACGTTTACCCGTGCGCGCGGCGCGTTCGGCCGCGGTGGCCCGTTCTGCGCCGGCACGGGGCCGCCGCCCCGGAAGGAGAAGTCCATGACCGACCGCGAAGGCTCCCGCCGGTTCAGCGGGCGCACCGCTCTGGCGTCCTTCGCCGCGGTCACCGCGCTGGCGGCCGGCGGTGTGTGGTTCAGCCAGGCGGCGGACCGCGCGTCGGCGGTGGACGCGGCGCCGAAGACGTCGGCGGTGCAGGACGTGAAGGCGTCCGGCAGGGCGACCGGTGGGCTGCCCGGGGTGCGCGACTGCGGCTTCGGCGAGCCGGAGATCAAGCCGCAGGTGATCACGTTGACGTGCGCCGACGCGGGCATGGTGGCGACCGGCATCACATGGGACCGGTACGGCGCGGCGGAGGCCGAGGGCAAGGGCGTGGTGCAGGTGGAGAAGGCCGCCGCGGGGGCGGGCGCGGACGCCGGTTTCCCGGCGACGTTCCGGCTGTACGGGGCGAAGACGGTGGACGGTGCGCGGGCCTTCACGGGGCTGGAGGTGACGTACGAGGGCTCGACGCCGCTCGGTGACTCGACGGAGATGTACAACCTCGCGTGATGGGCATCCGGGGCCGGATCGCGCTGGCCATCTCGTGTGTGACGGTGCTGGCGGTGCTGGTGCTCGGGTTCGCGGTGCATCACATCGCGGACGCGGAGCGGGAGCGTTCGGCGCGTTCCTATCAGGACGACCGGCTCAGTTCGGCGCTGCAGATCTACGAGCGGGACGGCACGCTGGCGCTCGGCGCCCAGCTGGACGACGCGACGCTGCCGGCCCCGCTGCGCGCGGCCGTCTTCGAGGGCAAGTCCGGTACGTATGTGAGTCAGGGCGAGGACCCGCGGGTGTGGGCCGCGACGGGGGTGGGCGGCGGCACCCGCGCGGGTGGTTCCGGGGCGTCGAGTGGTTCCGGGGCGGATGGTCCTGAGGCGTCGGGTGGTTCCGGGGATGACGATTTCGAGGCGGACGATTCCAAGACCGACGGTTCCGGGGCCGGAGGTTCCGGTGGGCAGTCGCGGACGCTGTCGGTGTCGGCGGCGTTCCCGGACAACGATCCGGCCCAGGAGTCGCTGGACCGGGCGCTGCTGATCGCGGGCATCGGCACGGTGGTGCTGATGGCCGGCGTGTCGTGGTTCGTCTCGCAGCGGCTGTCGCGGCGGCTGCGGCACAGTGCGGCGGCGGCGCGCCGGATCGCGGCGGGCGAGCCGCCGGACGCGGACGCGCTGGCGGCGGGCGGCCGGGACGAGGTGGCCGAGCTGGGCCGTTCGGTGCACCACATGGCGGCGTCGCTGGCGGCGCGGGTGGAGGCGGAGCGCAAGTTCACCGCCGATGTGGCGCACGAGCTGCGCACCCCGGTGGCGGGGCTGGTCGCGGCGGCCGAGCTGCTGCCGCACGAGCGGGCCGTCGAGCTGGTGCGGGACCGGGCGCAGACGATGCGCAGCCTGGTCGAGGACCTGCTGGAGGTGTCCCGGCTGGACGCGGGCGTGGAGTCCGCGCAGCTGGACGCGGTGGACCTGCCGTCGCTGGTGCGCGGGATCGTGGGGCGGGCGGAGCGGGCGCGCGGCATCACGGACGTCGAGGTCGTCGTGGCGGGGCCGGCGCGGGTGGTGGAGACCGACCGGCGCCGGGTGGAGCGGGTGCTGGTCAATCTGCTGGCGAACGCGGCCAAGCACGGCAGGCCGCCGGTGGAGGTACGGGTCGAGGGCGCGCGGATCGTCGTGCGCGACCACGGGCCGGGGTATCCGCCGGAGCTGCGCGCGGAGGGGCCGCGCCGGTTCCGTACGGCGGCTCCGGAGCGCGGTACCGGGCACGGCCTGGGGCTGACGATCGCGGCCGGGCAGGCGCAGGTGCTGGGGGGCCGGCTGCTGTTCGGTACGGCCGAGGGCGGCGGGGCCGAGGCGGTGCTGGAGCTGCCGGGGCCGCTGGAGCCGGGAGAGGCGGAGCGGGTGCCGGTGGTGGACCGGGGCGCGGTGACGGCCTCGTAGGGCGGATCGCGGATCGCGGATCGCAGACCGCGGACCGCGGATCGCGGACCGGGGTGGCGGGCCCGGTGGCGTCGTAGGGCGGCCGGTCCGGTGACGGCCGGTCCGGTGACGGCCGGGGCGGATGAGAGCCGGGACGGTTCCGGTGACGGCCGGGAGCGGATCCGGCGGGCCCCGAAGCACCGGGCCCACCGGATCCGCCTCTCCGTCGCCCGTCAGGCCCGGTTCACAGCCCCAGATCCTTGATGATCTTGGCGACGTGGCCGGTGGCCTTCACGTTGTACAGGGCGCGCTCGACCTTGCCCTCCTCGTCCACGATCACCGTGGAGCGGATGACGCCGGTCACGACCTTGCCGTACAGCTTCTTCTCGCCGTAGGCGCCGTACGCCTCCAGGACCTGCTTGTCGGGGTCGCCCAGCAGGGTGACCGACAGTTCCTCCTTGTCGCGGAACTTCGCCAGCTTCTCGGGCTTGTCGGGGGAGATACCGATGACGTCGTAGCCGTGGCCGGCCAGGAAGTCGAGGTTGTCGGTGAAGTCGCAGGCCTGCTTGGTGCAGCCGGGGGTCAGCGCGGCCGGGTAGAAGTAGACGATGACCTTGCGGCCCTGGTGGTCGGCGAGGGAGACCTGCTTGCCGTCCGCGTCGGGGAGGGTGAAGGCGGGGGCGGTGTCGCCGGGCTGCAGTCGCTCGCTCATGGCTCTCCTTGGGGCGTGGGTGGGCAGCACGCGTGGAACACGTACGGGGGTGGGTGCGCGAGCGGGTCGCGCCCCTGTTTGCGCTACGCACCGAGATTACTGAGCCGCCCGAAAAGGGGGTGCTGTGGGGCGCCGGGGCGGTGGTGCTGACAGACTGTGCGCACGGATACGGATCGAGACGACCGGAGGCAGCGCGGTGTCGGAAGCCAGGACCCCTGCGCAGATCGAGAAGGACATCGTCAGCAGGCGGCAGGAGCTTGCCGTGACGCTGGACGAGATCGGTGTGCGGCTGCACCCGAAGACGATCATGGGGGACGCGAAGGCGAAGACGGCGGCGGCCGTGGACCGCACGGCCGGGCGGGCGTACGTGGCCGCCAATCGCGCGGTCTCGGACATCCGCGCCCAGCTGGTGGCGGAGGACGGCGCGCCCCGTCTGGAGCGGGTGGTACCGCTGGCGATGATCGGAGTGGCCGTCGTCGGGCTCCTGGTCGTGGGCTCCCGCCGCCGGCGTTAGCAGCGCGGGCACAGCCATAGCGGGCACAGTCAGCGCGGGCACAGCCAGGGCGGACGCGGCCCGCCCGCGCGGCCGGGTACGGTCGTGCCGTGAGCCCGAATAACGCCAAGGACACCCACGACAAGCTGCCCATCCGGATGCTGCACGACCGGGTGCTGGTCCGTACCGACATCGCCGAGGGCGAGCGCCGTTCCACCGGTGGCATCGTCATCCCGGCGACCGCCGCGGTCGGCCGCCGCCTGGCCTGGGCCGAGGTGGTCGCGGTGGGGCAGAACGTACGGACCGTGGAGCCCGGCGACCGGGTGCTGTACGACCCGGAGGACCGGGCCGAGGTCGAGGTGCGGGGTGTCGCGTACGTGCTCATGCGCGAGCGGGATCTGCACGCGGTGGCGGCGGAGCGCCTGGAGGGCTCCGAGGACGCGACGGGCCTGTACCTGTAGACGACGGCCCACGGGGCGGTACGTGCAAACGCCACGAGGCGGTACCTGTGGCGCCACGAGGCGGTACCCGTAGCGGTATGCGGTACGGCCGCATGGAGACGACAGCGGGCGGTGACCAGCGTCACCGCCCGTTTTGCGTGCCTTTTGCTAGGGTCGGAAGCAACCCGACGAGACGCGCCGTACCGGGTCACGACAAGACGACGCACCCCTGTAGAAGTTCGCTTTCCACGGAGGTGCCGTCATGGCATGGATCCTGCTCGCCGTCGCCGGTCTGCTCGAGGTCGGCTGGTCGATCGGCATGAAGTTCACCGACGGTTTCACCCGGCTGTGGCCCAGTGTCTTCACCGGCGCGGGCATCGTCGCCAGCATGATGCTGCTCTCGTACGCCGCCCGGACGCTGCCGATCGGTACCGCGTACGGCGTCTGGGTCGGCATCGGCGCGGCCGGCGCGGCGGTCGTCGGCATGCTGGTGCTCGGTGAGCCCGCCACCGCCGCGCGGATCTTCTTCATCTGCCTGCTGCTGGTGGCGGTCGTCGGACTGAAGATGACGTCCGGCCACTGACGCCGGGCGCGGGGCACCGGGCGCCGAGCATGGGATGCCGCGCCCCGGGCCCCGGGCCCCGCGGGCCGAGGGCCCCTCACTCACGCCCCCGGAAAGTTCTCCCACCCGCCGTAGCCCCCGTCGTACCCGCCGCCCCCCATCCCGCCGCTGCTCCCGCCCCGGCCCCCGCCGATGCCGCCGTCGACGCCCCCGGTGGGGGGCTCCACGGTGGGCCAGTCCTCGGTGGGGCCGGTGGTCGGCGCCTCGGTCGGGAACGTCGGGAAGCTGGGGCCGGGGGCCGTGGTCGGCCCGCTGGACGGCGGGGAGCCGGTCGGGCCGGTGGGCGGCGCGGAGTCGGTCGGCGGCGCGGCGCTGGTGCTCGGTGGCCCGCTGGGCGTGGCCGGCGCCTCGCTGGGCGTCTGGCTCGCGCCCTCCTCCAGGTCCAGGTCGAAGTCCTTGACCGGCTTGCCCTCCAGGGCCGCCGCCGTGTAGTCCGCCCAGATCTCGGCGGGGAAGCCGCCGCCGTTGATGCGGGCCAGGCCCGCGGCGCCGTACAGCGGCTTCTGTGCGCCGGTTTCCGGGTCCTGGCCGAGGACGCCGACGACGGTGGCGAGTTCGGGGGTGTAGCCCGCGAACCAGGCGGCCTTGTCCTCCTCCGCGGTGCCGGTCTTGCCTGCCGCGGGCCGTCCGGCGGCGCGGGCCGCGGCGCCGGTGCCGCCGGGGCTGTCGATGACGCTGCGCAGGATCGAGGTGGTGGTGTCGGCGGCGTTGCGGGGCACCGCGGTCTTCGCGCCGCGCTCCGGCAGTTCGACGCTCTCGCCGCCCTTGGTGGCCTTGCCGACGAGGCTGTACGCGTGCTGCCTGCCGTGGTTGGCGAGGGTCGCGTACACCTGCGCCATGTCCAGCACGCTGGGGGTGGCGGTGCCGAGCGCGATGGCGCCCTGGGCGTTGCCGAGGCCGGGGGTGTCCTCGGGGACGCCGAGGTCGATGGCGGTGGCCTTGACCTTCTGCGGGCCGACGTCGACACCCATCTGGGCGTACACGGCGTTGACGGACTTGTCGGTGGCGGTGGAGACGCTGATCGGGCCGTAGGAGCGGCCGTCCTCGTTCTCGGGGGCGAAGCCGGTGCGGCGGCCGTTGCTCATCGTCATGCGTTTGTTGGTGCCGTCGTAGACCGTGTTCGGGGTGATCTTGTTGCCGTCCTGGGTGACGGCGTTGTTGGCGACGGCGGACGCGAAGACGATCGGCTTGAAGATCGAGCCGACCTGGTAGTCGCGGCGGGTGGCGCTGTTGACGTACTGCTTGGCGTAGTCGATGCCGCCGTACATGGCGACGACGTCGCCGGTGGCGGGGTCGATGGAGACGCCGCCGGCCCGTACGTAGCGGTCGGTCGTCGAGCTGCCGAGCCGCTGTGTCAGCCGGTCGTCGACGGCTTCGGCCAGGGCGTCCTGGCGCTTCTTGTCGATGGTGGTGGTGACGCGGTAGCCGCCCGTCGCCAGCGTCTGGTCATCGATGATCTTGTTGTTGGTCAGATAGTCCTTGATCGCTTCGACGAGGTAGCCGCGCTGTCCGGACAGGCCGGTGGGCGGCTTGGTCTTGCCGGGCGTGGGGAACTTCAGCGTGGCCCGTTCGGACGCGCTGATCCACTTCTTCTTGACCATGCCGTCCAGGACGTAGTTCCAGCGGTCCAGGGCGCGCTGCCGGTTCTCGGGGTGGGTGGCGACGTCGTACGCGCTGGGGGCGTTGAGCAGGGTGGCGAGGTAGGCGCCCTCGGCGGTGCTGAGCTGGTCGGAGTTCTTGCTGTAGTACGCCTGGGCCGCGGCCTGGATGCCGTACGCGTTGCGGCCGTAGTAGCTGGTGTTGAGGTAGCCCTCCAGGATCTCGGACTTGCTGCGCTCGCGGTCCAGCTTGATCGCGATGAAGAACTCCTTGGCCTTGCGGGTGATGGTCTGTTCCTGGCCGAGGTAGTAGTTCTTCACGTACTGCTGGGTGATGGTGGAGCCGGACTGCTTGCCCTTGCCGGTGACGGTGTTCCACGCGGCGCGGAGCATGGCGACGGGGTCGACGGCGGACTCGGAGTAGAAGTCGCGGTCCTCGGCGGCCAGGACGGCTTCCTGGGTGGTCTTCGGCACCTGGCTCAGCGCGACGTTCTCACGGTTGACCTTGCCGTCGCGGGCGATCTGGCTGCCGTCCGCGTACAGGTAGACATTGCTCTGCGCCTGGGCCGACTGGTTGGCGGCGGGGATCGGGACGAGCATGTACCCGGCGACGAGGCCGCCCGCGACCAGCAGCAGGATGAGCAGCAGGCCGCCCACGACCATCCGCCAGGTGGGGATGACACGCCGCCAGCCGGTGCGCTTCGGGCGGGCCTTGCCGCCCTTGCCGCCCTTTCCGGCTTCGGCGCCGTCCGCCGGGGCTTCCGGCCGGTCGTCCCCGCCGGCGGCCGAGGGCAATGCGGAGCGTGCGGCCCACCTCGGAACGCGGGGGCCGGCCTTGCCGTCCTGCTGCGGATCGTCGCTCATGTCTGTATGGACTCCTCGGCCGCCGCCGAGGGTTGTACCGCGGCGGATCGGTGACGTGTCGGGCGATTCGCGTCCAAAGCCGGAAAAGGAACTGTCGCCCGATACGAAACTCTCGCATCATGCCCGTCGTTCACGAGGGGCGGCGCGCACCTGTGACCGCTCCGTGACCGGCCGAATGGGGCGTAAGTCTCACTGGAACGGGTGAATAAATGCGTGGCCGGGCCCCCGCGCGGCGGGCTAGGCTCCTCTGCTCCGCGCCGTCCTGGCGCACCGTCAGGTACGGGAGGCGCCCTACGTGTTGTACGCAGCCGTCGCGGCCGGCAGCTTCCGGCGCTATGCCACCTACCGTATCGCCACCGTCTCCGGCGTCTTCACCAACACCGTCTTCGGCTTCATCCTCGCCTACACCTACACCGCCCTGTGGACCGAGCGTCCCCACCTGGGCGGCTACGACCTGCCGCAGGCGCTGACCTTCGTGTGGACGGGCCAGGCGCTGCTGGCGGCCACCGGCCTGCTCATCGGCGGTGGCCTGGACGAGCTGCAGGAACGCATCCGCAGCGGGGACGTCGCCGTCGACCTGCACCGGCCCGCCGACCTGCAGATGTGGTGGCTGGCCGCGGACCTCGGGCGGGCCGCCTTCCAGCTGCTCGGCCGGGGCCTGGTGCCGATGGCGGTGGGCACGCTGGTCTTTCCCTCGGCGCTGCCCGCCTCCCCGGTGACGTGGCTGCTGTTCCTGGTGTCGGTGGCGCTGGGCGTGGTGGTCGGCTTCGCGCTGCGCTACCTCGTGGCGCTGACCTCCTTCTGGCTGCTGGACGGCGCGGGCGTGGGGATGGTCGCCGGGCTGATGTGCATGTTCTTCTCCGGGATGGTGCTGCCGCTGAACGTCTTTCCCGGCGGGTTCGGCGAGACCGTACGGCTGCTGCCGTGGTCCTCGATGCTCCAGGTGCCTGCCGACGTGCTGCTCGGCGTGCACGACGGGGTGGGCGTGGCGCGGGCGCTGGCCTTCCAGGCCGGGTGGGCGGCGGCGCTGCTGGCGACGGGGCGGCTGGTGCAGTCCGTGGCGACGCGGAAGGTCGTGGTGCAGGGTGGCTGACGGGCGGGTACGGGCCGGGGAGGGCCCGCGGCCGGGTAAGGGCCTGCGGGCGGGTATGGGCACGCGGCCGGGTGAGGGGCTGCGGGCGTACGGGCTGATCGTGGCGATGTGGGTACGCTCCACGCTCGCCTACCGGACGTCCTTCCTGCTGACGGCGCTCGGCAACTTCGCCGCCACCGGCCTGGACTTCCTCGCCATTTTGCTGATGTTCTCGCACGTCACGGCCCTCGGCGGGTTCTCGCTGCCGGAGGTGGCGTTCCTGTACGGCACGTCCGGCGCGGCGCTGGGCCTGGCGGACCTGGTGCTGGGCAGCATGGACCGGCTCGGGGCCCGGGTCAGGGACGGCACGATGGACGTCCTGCTGGTCCGGCCCGTGCCGGTCTTCGCGCAGGTCGCCGCGGACCGTTTCGCGCTGCGCCGGCTCGGCCGGATCCTGCAGGCGGCGCTGGTGCTGGGCTGGTCGCTGCCCCGCCTGGACGTGGACTGGACGTTCGGCAAGGTGCTGCTGCTGCCGCTGATGCTGCTGTGCGGGGCGGTGATCTTCGGGGCGGTCTTCACGATCGGGGCCGCGTTCCAGTTCGTCGCGCAGGACGCCGCGGAGGTGCAGAACTCCTTCACGTACGGCGGGACGACGATGCTTCAATATCCGCCCACCGTCTTCGCCAAGGACCTGGTGCGCGGCGTCACCTTCGTCGTACCGCTCGCCTTCGTCAACTGGCTGCCCGCGCTGCGCCTGCTGGGCCGTGACGATCCGCTCGGCCTGCCGGGCTGGGTGGACTTCCTGGGGCCCGCGGTGGCGGCCGCGATGTGCGTACTGGCGTGGCTGGCTTGGCGGGCGGGCCTGCGCAACTATCGGAGCACGGGGAGCTGAGGGACGGTATGCGGAGCAGTACGGGGGACGCGGTGCGGGGCCTGGAGCAGGACGAGGGACGGCCGGTGGCACGCGGCGAGGAGCGGCGGGCGCACGGCCCCGCGCAGTCCAGCGAGGAGCGGCGGGAGCACGGCCCCGGGCAGTCCGGCGGGGAGCCCGGTTTCATCGAGCTGGACGGCGTCGAGAAGGTCTTCCACGTACGGCGCAAGGCGGGGCGGCTGCGGCGGGTGCGCGAGGAGGTGCGGGCCGTCGACGGCATCAGTTTCCGGGTGCCGCGCGGCGCGATGGTCGGCTACATCGGCCCGAACGGCGCGGGGAAGTCCACCACCGTCAAGATGCTCACCGGCATCCTGGTGCCCAGCGGCGGACGGCTGCGGGTGGCGGGCATCGACCCGGCGCGCGAACGCACCCGCCTCGCGCGCCGCGTCGGGGTGGTCTTCGGGCAGCGCACGACGCTGTGGTGGGACCTGCCGCTGAAGGACTCCTACGAGCTGGTGCGGCGGATGTACCGGATTCCGGACGCCGCCTACCGGCGGAACCTGGAGCGCTGCGTCGAACTGCTCGACCTCGGACCGCTGTTGCCGGTCCCGGTACGGCAGCTCTCGCTCGGTCAGCGGATGCGCGGCGACATCGCGGCGTCCCTGCTGCACGACCCGGAGGTGCTCTACCTCGACGAGCCGACGATCGGTCTGGACGTCATCAGCAAGGCGAAGGTCCGCGGGTTCCTGCGCGAGGTGAACGCGGAGCGGGGCACCACCGTCCTGCTGACCACCCACGACCTCACCGACATCGAGCAGTTGTGCCGCCGGGTGATGGTCATCGACCACGGGCGGCTGGTGTACGACGGCGGCCTGGACGGGCTGCACGCGGCGGGGCGCAGCGAACGGACGCTGGTGGTGGACCTGGAACGGGAGCTGCCGCCGATCGAGGGCGTGCCCGGTGCCCGTACGGTCCGGGTCGAAGGGCCGCGGCAGTGGCTGGCGTTCCCGGCGGCGCAGAGCGCGGCGCCGGTCGTCTCGGCGGTGGCGGAGCGCTATCCGCTGGTGGACCTGTCGGTGCGGGAGCCGGACATCGAGGACGTCATCTCCCGGATGTACGCGGACAGTACGGCACGGTGAAGCGGTGAATGCCGGTGTCCGGCCCAGGCATTAATCTGTCCGTATGACTGACGAACTCCCGGACCTGCGCGCCTCGGACGCCGACCGCGACCGTGTCGCCGGAATCCTGCGCGACGCCCTCGCCGAGGGGCGGCTGGCGATGGAGGAGTTCGACGAGCGGCTGACCGCGACGTACCAGGCGCGGACGGTCGGCGCGCTGCGGCCGCTGGTCGCGGACCTGCCGCAGACGCACGACGGCGGCGCGCCGGGCACCCGGGCCGCCGGGTCCGGGGCGCCCGGCTGGCGCGAGCGGATCGGCGGTGAGCCGTCCTCCCGCGGTGCCTTCGCCTTCTGGAGCGGCTTCGTGCGCAAGGGGCGGTGGACCGCGCCGCGGATCTTCACCGCCGGGGTGTTCCAGGCGGGCGGCCAGATAGACCTGCGGGACGCGAACTTCGAGGCCGAGGAGATCACGGTGCGCTGCTTCGCGCTCATGGGCGGCATCGAGGTGGTGGTGCCGCCGGGTGTCGAGGTGCAGGTGACGGGCTGGGGCTTCATGGGCGGCTTCGAGCCCGACGACAGTGAGCCGGGGGAGCCGGGCGCGCCGCGTGTGAAGATCACCGGGTTCGCGATGATGGGCGGCGTCGGCTTCCGGCGCAAGGTCTCCAAGCTGGAGAAGCAGCGGATCAAGCTGGAGCGCGAGCGGCGCGCGGAGTCGGCGCTTCCGGGGGAGCCGGGCGGGCGCGGGATGACGGAGCGGCGGCGCAAGGAGCTGGGCTGACGGAGCGGCGGCGCGAGGAGCCGGGCCGAGCGGCGGCACAAGATCCGGGCCGAGCGGAAGCGCAAGGAGCCGGGTCGGCGGCCCCCGCCTCACGGCGCCGTCGGCACCTGTCCCTTGAGCTGCCGCAGGTCGACCGCGTCGGCCATCGCCCGGTAGCCCTCGTCGCTCGGGTGCAGATGGTCGCCGGAGTCGTAGGCGGGCCGCATCCGCAGCGGGTCGTGCGGGTCGCGCAGTGCCGTGTCGAAGTCCACGTACCCGCCGAAGACCTGCCCGGCGCGGATCTTCGCGTTGAGCGCTTCCCGTACGGCGTCGAGTTCGGGCCGGTAGCCGCGGTGGCCGCCGAAGGGGGTGAGCGTGCTGCCGATGACGCGCACGCCGCGCGCCTGCGCCCGGCGCACGATCTCCCGCATCCCGTCCGCCAGCTGCTCCGGGTCGAGCCGGCGCGGTGACTTGAACAGGTCGTTGAGGCCGATCTCGACGACCGCCGACTTCACCCCCGCGCGGGACAGCACGTCGCGCTCCAGCCGGGACAGCACGCTCGGCCCGTTGTTGGGGGACCAGCGGCTGCCGTCGGTGAGCAGGCGGTTGCCGCTGATGCCCTGGTTGAGGACGCCGTAGCGGGGCGCGCCGGGCTCGGTGCGCAGCCGTCCGGCGAGGAAGTCCGTCCAGCGGTGGTTGGCGCCCGGGGTGGAGGTGATGCCGTCGGTGATCGAGTCGCCGATGGCGACCACCGCGCCGTCGGTGCGGGGGCCGCGGACGTCCACGCCGGTCAGGTAGCGCCAGTACGGGCTCTCCTCGGTGTAGGAGGCGCCGGTGGTGTCCTCGGACCGGTCGCCGCGCGCCAGGTAGGAGTTCTGCCGGGCGTACGGGTGGTAGGTGGCGGGTCCGGACGGGGACGGCGAGTAGGTGGTGACGAGGAGGTCGGCGGCGGGCGGCACGGTCAGCCGGACCGGGTCGCTGGTGACCGCGCCGCCCGCCGGGACGGTCACGGCGGGCCGCCCGGAGAAGGTCAGCCGCCGCATGGTGCCGGGGGTGGCCGCCGGGTCGCCCGGTGCGTGGGCGCGGGCGAGGGAGGCGTGGCTGACGGGCAGCGGGCGGGTGCCGTAGAGGTTGGAGAGCTGGATGCGGGCGCTGGTGCCGCCGATGCTGGTGTGGACCACGTTGCGTATGGACATGCCCGCGTAGCCGTCGAGGGTGCCGGGCTCGGCGGCGGTCGCGGCGGCCGACCACGTACCGGCCCAGCGCTGCGCCGCGGGGGCACGGCCGCCGCCTGCGGAGTCCTGGGTGCCGTCGCCGCCGGAGCTGAGCAGCACCGCGGCGACGACCAGCGCCACCAGCGCCGCCAGAGCGGCGAGCACGGGGCGGCCCACGTGTGCGGACATGCGGACACAGCCTCCTGGGGCAGGCGGAGCGGCGTGCTCCGGGCGGGCACGGGGCAGCGTGTGATCAGCGGCGCCATTGCGGTCCGATCGGCCCCTTCATGCTGCCACGCGCGCCCGCCGGTCCGCCCGGCACCCTGGAGGCCGGGCGGGCGGGGAACTCGTGGTTCGTTGTCGGAGTAGGACACAGTTGGACGCACGGCCGGCATGAAGCAGGGCATATGCCTGTACGTACGGTGCTGACGGGTTCGAGCGGGTGGAGCGGATGGAACGGACGAAGACGGACGTGGTTCCCGGGGCGGATACGGCCGCCGCAGCGGGCGGGACACCGCCGGGCGACGCGCACGCGGGCACGGGCCGGATCCGCGGCCCGGTACCGCCCGGCGGCTTCCCGTACAGCCCCGCCGACGAGGAGAAGCGGCGCGGCGTACGGCGGATGAAGACCCTGGCGACCTGTCTGCTGCTCGGAGTGGCCCTGGTCTACGCCCTCGCCACCTGGGCGAAGGCCGCCGGGGCGGGCGGCTGGGCGGGCTATGTGGCGGCGGCGGCCGAGGCCGGCATGGTCGGCGCGCTGGCCGACTGGTTCGCGGTCACCGCCCTGTTCAAGCGCCCGCTGGGCCTGCCCATCCCGCACACCGCGATCATCCCGTCGAAGAAGGACCAGCTCGGGGTGAGCCTCGGCGACTTCGTCGGCGAGAACTTCCTGTCCGGCGAGGTCGTACGGCAGCGGCTGCGCAAGGTCGGCATCGGCCGCCGCCTGGGCGCCTGGCTCGCCGAACCGAAGAACGCCGACCGGGTGACGGCGGAGCTGTCCACCGCGCTGCGCGGCGCCCTGACGGTGCTGCGCGACTCCGACGTGCAGGCGGTGGTGGGCGAGGCGATCACCCGCCGCGCCGACGCGCAGGAGGTGGCGCCGGGCCTCGGCACGATGCTGGAGAAGGTCGTCGCGGACGGCGGGCACCGGCGGGTCGTGGACCTGGTCTGCGTACGGGCCCACGACTGGCTGACCGAGCACAGCGACTCGGTCATGACGGCGGTCTCCGGCGGTGCGCCCGGCTGGACGCCGCGCTTCGTGGACCGCAAGGTCGGCGAGCGGGTCTACAAGGAGCTGCTGCGGTTCGTCACCGAGATGCGGGACATGCCCGAGCATCCGGCACGCGGCGCGGTGGACCGTTTCCTCAAGGACTTCGCGAGTGATCTGCAGTCCGACACCGACACCCGGGAGCGGGTGGAGCGCCTGAAGTCGGAGGTGCTGGGGCGCGGTGAGGTGCAGGACCTGATCGCCTCGGCGTGGGGCTCCGTACGCACCATGATCGTGGCGGCGGCGGAGGACGAGACCAGTGAGCTGCGGCTGCGCACCCGGGCGGCGCTGCTGTCGCTGGGGAAGCGGATGGCCGGTGACGGGCGGCTGCAGGGCAAGGTCGACGGCTGGCTGGAGGGCGCCGCGGTCTACGTCGTGACGACCTACCGGAACGAGATCACCTCGCTGATCACCGACACCGTCGCGAGCTGGGACGCCGACCACACCTCGAAGAAGATCGAGGCGCACATCGGGCGCGACCTCCAGTTCATCCGGATCAACGGCACGGTCGTCGGCGCGCTCGCCGGACTGTGCATCTACACGGTGTCGCGGCTGCTCGGGGGGTAGGCCGCTGGGGGCGCTCCCGCCTATGGAAGTCTCCCGCCCCAGGCTCTACCGTGCACCGCGTGCGCGAGCGGATACCGGTGGTGGTGCAGGGGCAGCGGCGGCGGCCGCGCGCTGTACGGGTGCTGTGGGCGGGCGCGGAGCTGGCGGTGACGTTCGGTGTGCTCGTGCTGCTGCTGGTCGTACACCAGCTGTACTGGACCAACCGGCAGGCGCAGGCGAGCGCGCGCGAGCAGGTGGCGCGGCTGGAGCGGCAGTGGGAGACGCAGCACCCGCCGCCCGCCGGACCGCCCTCCGCCGGACCGTCGCCCGGCCCCGCCGACCCCTCCGGCCCCTCTGACCCCTCCGACTCCACGGCGTCCGAGCGGCAGGGCGCCCGTACGCGGCAGGAGTTCCGCAGCACCCTGGAGCAGGCCGCGCCGCCGCGCCCGCGCCGGGACGCCGCGTACGCGGTCCTGCGTATCCCGCGCCTCGGCCTGACCGTCCCCGTCGCCGAGGGCACCGGCAGGTCCGCCGTCCTGAACAAGGGCTTCGCGGGCCACTACGCGCACACCGCGCAACCCGGCGAGCAGGGCAACTTCGCGCTCGCCGGGCACCGCAACACGCACGGCGAACCGTTCCGCTTCCTGAACCGGCTGCGGCCCGGTGACACGGTGGAGGTGGTGACCGCGGCCGTCCGCTACACGTACGCGGTGGACCGGACCCTGCCGCGCACCACCCCCTCCGACGGCACCGTCACCGCCCCCGTCCCGTACAGCTCCGCCCATCCGTCCCTGCGCTACACCGAGCCGGCCGCCTACCTGACGCTGACGACCTGCACGCCGGAGTACTCCTCGGCGTACCGGCTGGTGGTGTGGGGCCGTCTGACGGGCGCGGCTCCCCGATAGGCTCTCGCGCTGTGCTGAAACGTCCCACGCTGCTGTGGCTCCTGGTCCCTCACGTGCTCTACCTCGGTGTGCTGCCGCTGGTGAACCGCGTGACGCCGACCGTGCTCGGACTGCCGTTCCTCGTCTTCTGGATGCTGCTCGCGACCCTGCTGACGCCCGCGTCGGTGTGGCTGGCCTGGCGCGGCGACCGGAAACGGGCCGCGCGGCGGGCGGACGGGCGAGCGGGCGGGCGGGCCGCGGAGCGGGCCGGAGAAGGGGGCGCGGCATGAACGCGACCATCGCCACCTCCATCTTCGCGGCGTTCATGGTGCTGACGCTGGCCCTGGGGCTGCTGGCGGTCCGCGGCGGCGGGCGCCGCAAGGGCGGCCTCGACGAGTGGTCGGTGGGCGGCCGCAGCCTCGGCACGGTCTTCATCTGGGTGCTGATGGCGGGCGAGAGCTACACCAGCTTCAGCTATCTGGGCGCCGCGGGCTGGGGTTACAACTTCGGCGCCCCGGTCCTCTACGTCCTCGCGTACATGTCCTGCGGCTACGCGGTCGGCTTCGTGGCCGGTCCGATGCTCTGGTCGTACGCGCGCCGGCACGGCCTGGTCGGCATCACCGACCTGGTGGCGCACCGCTACGGGCGGCGCTGGCTCGGCACGGCCGTGGCGATCCTCGCGACGGTCTGCCTGCTGCCGTACATCCAGCTCCAGATCACCGGCATGGGCGTGGTCGTGACGACCATCTCCTACGGGGCGATCAGCCTGAACTGGGCGTACTTCATCGGCTTCGCGGTGACCACCCTCTTCGTCGTGGTCAGCGGGCTGCGCGGCAGCGCCTGGGTGTCCGTCCTGAAGGACATCCTGGTCATCGCGACGCTGGCGTTCCTCGCGGTGTACGTACCGCTGCACTACTTCGACGGGTACGGGCCCTTCCTGGACCGGATCGTCGCCGAGAAACCGCAGTGGCTGACCTTCCCCGGTCACGCGTCGGGCGGCCTGGGCCAGGGCTGGTTCATCACCACCTCCCTCCTGAACTCGCTGACCGTCGTCATCTTCCCGACGACCGTCGCGGGCTACCTGGGCGCGCGCAGCGCCGACGCCCTGCGGCGCAACGCGGTGCTGCTGCCGTTCTACAACGTGCTGCTGTTCGTGCCGATGCTGCTGGGCATGGCGGCCCTGTTCGTGGTGCCGGGGCTGACCGGCGCGGACTCCAATCTGGCGCTGTTCAAGCTGGTGGTGGACTCGCTGCCGGCCTGGCTGGTGGGCGTCACCGGTGTGGCGGCGGCGCTCTCCTCCATCGTGCCGATGGCCGTGTTCATGCTGGTCATCGGCACGATGTGGGGGAGGAGCGTGCTGGGTGCGGTGCCCCGGCTGGCGCACCGCCAGAAACTGTGGTCGCAGGTGGTCGTGGTGGTGGCGGGCGGCCTGGCGCTGCTGCTGACGTACACCGCGCCGAACACCCTGGTACGGCTCTCGCTCATCTCGTACGAGGGGATGGCGCAGCTCGTACCGATGATCCTGCTGGGGCTGGTGTGGCGGCGGCTGACGTTGTACGGGGCCGTCAGCGGCCTGGTGGTGGGCCTCGTGGTGGTCTGCGGGCTGGTCTTCACCGAGCACGATCCGGTGTGGGGCATGAACGCGGGCATCGTGGCGCTCGCGGTGAACCTGGTGGTGGCGCTCGCGGTGACCTGGCTGGGCCCGCGGCCGGTGGACGACCGGCCGGACGCCGAGGTGCTGGCGTCGGACCTGGATCCGGAGGACGGTCCGGGCGAGGCGGGGAGCGGCGCCGGCGAGGACGGCGCGGCCGGCGGGGAGGGCGTGGCCGGGGTCAGCCCGTCGCCGGCGAAGTGATCTTCTTGCCTTCGGGGGAGACGGCGAACCAGGTGCCCATCTTGCCCTGCCCCTTCACGTCCCCGGGCTGCTTGTCGCCGCTGAAGGTGTAGACCGGCCAGCAGTCGACCGTCAGCTGCTCGGTGCCGTCGGGGCGGGTGACGGTGCTGATCAGCTTGGCGGGGACGCCCTCCAGCTTGCTCTTGTCGGCCGGTCCGACGGGTTTCCACGTGTCCAGGCACGCGCCGTTGCAGCCGAACCTCATCGGCCAGGCGCTGTCCTTGGTGAAGCGGTAGACCGTACGGCCCTCCTTGTCGACGAGCAGCTTGCCCAGCTTGGGCTGGTCGAAGACGGAGACGTCGGTGGCGGCTCCGGCGGTCGCCTTCTTGCCGTCGGGGGCGAACGCGTTCCAGGTGCCGCCGACGCCGTGGCCCTTGGTGTCGCCCGGGGCGGTGTCCTTGGCGTAGCGGTAGGCGGGCCAGCCGCTGATGGTGAGCTGCCGGGTGCCGTCGGCGCGGGTCACCGAGCCGAGGGCGCTCGCGGCCATGCCGGAGGCGGCGGTGGCGTCGTCGGCGGGGACCGGGGGCCAGGTGGTGGCGCAGGCGCCGGAGCAGGCGGAGTCGGGCGGCTCGGCGGTGTCCTTGTCGAAGCGGTACAGGGCCATGCCCTTGCTGTCGGTGACGACCGGGCCGAGGGCGGGGGACTGGCGCAGGGCGAGGATCCGGGCGGGGGCGGCCTGGGCGGCGGGCCGGCTGGTGTCGTCCGCCGACCCGTACCCGTCACCGCCGGCCTGCCCCTTGCCGGCGCCGTTGCCCGAGCCGCCCGAGCCGTAGCCGTTGCCCGCGTCGCCCGAGCCGTAACCGGCGGAACTGCCGCTGCCCGACGGGGCCTTGTCGTTGGCCACCGGCGCGGCGTCGGTGCTGTCACCGGAGCCGCAGGCGGTGGTGAGCGCCATGACGGCGGCGGCCGTCACGGCCAGCGCGGCGTGGCGGCGCTGCGGGTTGGGGCGGCGGGAGGCGGGACGGGCGGCGGGCCGGGGGCGGCCGGTGCGCGGATGGGGCTGCGGGCTTTGCGGGCTCGGTGTGCTCGGTGTGCTCAGTGGGCTCATCGCTGTCTCCTTCGAGGGGCCGGGGTGTTGTCTGCGGGATACGAGGGGTGGGGGGCCGGTGTTCAGGCGGTGCGGAAGTTGTCATCGGGGGACAGAAACCGCGCCGAAGTGGTGTCCGTACGGCGGCGGTACGGGTCATTCGAGGCCCTGGACGCGCAGGGCGAGCGCCGGGCAGCGCCGTACCGCGAGCTGCGCGCGGCGGCGCATCCGGGCGGGCAGGGGCATCGCGGCCCGCTCCGGGTAGCCGTCCGGGCCCAGCCGGACCATGCCGGGTACGAGGTCGGCGCACAGGCCGTGGCCCTGGCACAGCGTCCAGTCGACGAGCAGCCGCTGTTCGGGCGCGCGGGTCCGGGGGGCGGTCGTGGCGGCGCGGGTGCCGGAGCGCCGCCCGCCGCCGGATGCCGGTGCGCTGCGGGTGCCGTACGTTGCCTCCTCGCCGTACGCCGCCTCCT
This sequence comes from Streptomyces sp. CB02923, assembly GCF_001905005.1. Classification (GTDB taxonomy): domain Bacteria; phylum Actinomycetota; class Actinomycetes; order Streptomycetales; family Streptomycetaceae; genus Streptomyces. The sequence goes on from NZ_LWKZ01000012.1 coordinate 110,466, forward strand.
CGCCGGTCACCGCCTCCTCGCCGGTCAGCGGCAGCACGCCGAGCACCGGCCGCCCGCAGCCGGTGCCGCGGGCGTGCCGGTCGAACTCGGCGGAGAAGGCGGCCAGCGCCGAGGCGACGAATCGCGCGGTGCCGTCGGGGTGGCTGCACGCGCCGCGCCGTTCCACGGCCCGCATCCGGGCCCGTACGGCATCCAGCGCGCGCTGCCCGCCACCGCTGACGGCCTGTCCCAGCGCGTCGGCGAGCGCGGGCAGGCCCAGGACGCAGGGTCCGCACTGCCCTGCGGACTCGGCGGCCATCCAGCGCGCGACCCGTACGGTCTCGCCCGCCGGGCAGGTCCCCTCCGGCAGCGGCAGCACCGCCCCCGCGCCGAGCACCGCGCCGTACGCGGCCAGGCCGTCGCGGGTGAGGAGGGCCGTACCGGCGGCGGGCGGCGACAGCCAAGTGCCGTGGTAGCCGCCGATCAGGACGCCCTGGCCGGGACCGAGCCCGCACAGGGCCAGGACGCGGGCGAGCGGCACCCCCGTCGGCGCCTCCACGACCCGCTCGCCGGCCACGGTCAGCAGGACGGTGCCGGGCTCGGCGGGGTCGCCCGTGCTGCGGAAGCCGAGGGCGCCCAGCCGCGCGGCGAGGGCGAGCTGCGCGTACGTCTCGGTGTTGGACAGCAGGGTGGGCAGGCCGTCCAGGCCGCGTTCGCTGGAGCGGACCTTGCGGCCCGAGGGCAGGCCGGGCCCCCGGTTCAGGCCGTCGGTGAGCGCCGTGCCCTCGCCCGTCACGAAACGTTCCGTCAGCAGCTCGGCGCGTACCGGCGTGGACAGCGGCCCGCGTTCGGTGATCGCCCGGCGCACCGACCGGGCCACGTCGGCGCGGGTCACCCCGATCGCGACCTCCTCGGCGCCGAGCGCCCGCGCGGCGAGCAGCGCGCCGTCCAGCACCAGGTGCGGCGCGTATAGCAGCAGCGCCGTGTCCTTGAGGCAACCGGGCTCGCCCTCACTGCCGTTGACGACCACCGCGACGCGTCCGTCCGTGCGGCGTTGCCCCGCCATGACGGCGCTCAGCTTGCGCGCGAAGGGGAAACCGGCGCCGCCGCGACCGCGCAGACCGGTGTCCTCGGCCAGCGCCACCAGTTCGCCCGCGGACAGGTCGGGCGGCCCACCGTGCCGAGCCAGGTGCGCCACCCGTCCGAGGCGCTCGACCCCGTCCGGGCCGCCCAGCCCGCCCAGCCCGCCCAGCCCGCCCAGCCCGCCCAGCCCGCCCAGCCCGCCCAGCCCGTCCATTCCGTCCAGCAGCCCGGCCAGCAACCGGGGCGGCCCGAGGGCGGCGAGGCCGGGGACGGGCCAGGCGCGGATGACGGCGGGGGCGTGGTGGACCGCGGGGGTGCGACCGACGACGGGGGTGCGGCCGACGGCGGGGGTGCGGCCGACGGCGGGCAGCGGGATCGTGGAGGCTGAGGCGGTCGTGGTGGTCGCGGCGGCCGAGGCGGTCGCGGCGGTTGAGGTGACCGAGGCGGTCGAGGCGGTCGAGGCGGCCGAGGCGAGAAGCGTCATAGGGAACTCCGCTCGTTGCGTGAGACGTTGAGGTATCCGGGGGGCCACAAAAGCTGCACCCGTAGGCGCGACGGTCGCGCACCGCGGTCATGCCGACGTGCCGACCTGTCGACGTATCGGCCCGCTCTTCGCCCGTGGCCGTACGTCATCGCGCGTATCCGTACGTCATGGATGGGCGTCGCGGGAGTGCCGGGCCGTCCGGGTGGGGGCCCGGGGCCTGCCGGAGTCCGTGTCCGGCGGTCGGCTGTACGGAATCCGGGTCCGCCGCGGTGCCCGCAGTCGCAGGGCGAGCGCCACCGCGACCCCGGCGACGCACAGCATGTATCCGGCGGTCACCCAACCGGCGGCCGGGCGGCCCGACTTCAGGCCGTGCACGAGCGCCGCGCACCAGGCCACGTACGCGCCCATGTGCAGCACCCGCCACCACCGCGACCCGCGGCGCGAGGTGAACGCGCCGCGTACCGCGCCCGTGACCGCCGTCGCGAGGAAGAGGTAGCCGGCCAGCGTGCCGAGGCCGATGAGCAGTGGCCGGCCGTCGTCGGCGAACGGCACGGCGGCGGCCGTACCGCTCGTCCGGCCGCGGGTGATCTTCACTCCGATGTGCAGGGCGAGGAAGCCCAGTCCGGCGACGCCGGTGCCGCGGTGCACGGCCTGCGCGACCAGCCGGTGGCCGGAGTGCAGCAGTAGCCGGTCGGTGGCGGCCAGGCCCCACAGCACGGTTCCGGTGAGCGAGACCAGTGCGAGGACGCCCGCGCCGAAGTCAAGGAAGGCGAGCACTTGTTGGGGTGCGCCTGCCTGGGTGGCCACGGCGAGGAAGAGGAGCACGGTGGCCGGCAGGGCCGGGCGCAGAGCGGTCCGCAAACGGGATGCGGGCATCGGGCCTCCTTGGGGAGGGTGCGGGAAGGGGAGGGGACGGGGTGGCACCTTGACCGCCGGGAGCCGCCCCCCGACCCCCGGCCGCCGACCCCCGGCCCCCGGTTCAAGACAGATCGCGCAGTCAATTTCGTACGCCACGTGCCGTGTTCGGCAGCAGTTGCCGGGATATTCGCCACGGTTTATGCGCCGTGTCCCGCCGAGTGGCGCGCAATGGTATGTGCCAAAGGCGGTGAACGGGGTGTGCAGCAGCATCACGGAAGGCCGCCGGACCGTCCTGCGGTTTATCGCGCTGTGACAAATTCCTGCACCGGCATCGAAGTTACGGCAGGTAACTCCGGATGGTGCCCCCTCAAGCACGACCACCGCTCGAAGCGCTTCCGCACGGCGCGCAGGGTGCTTCCGGGCAGCAGGGCCGTACCCCCCTCCGCATCACGCCAGGAACGAGGTAGCGATGTGTGATCTCCTGAACCGCATCTGGTCACGCCCCCGTGGCGAATGGACCCGCGTGCTGAGAAAGGAACTCCCGGCGCTCGCCGAGAAGGTGACCGAGGAACTGCGGAGCGAATCTCCCGCCTTATCCGCGCTGCTCGCGGATCTGGGTGCGGAAGAGTCCCGCCGGGCCGTGGAACAGGCCATGCTGGTGGCGCTCGGCTACCAGGAAAGCGCGGAGCGCGTCCGGCGGCCCAGGGACCTCGTCGTCACCCCGCTGCCGGTGGCGCCTGCCCGCCGGGAGCTGTTCGCCGCCCTCTCAGGGGCCAAGGGCGTCTCCGACGTCGCCCTCGCCGAGGTGGCCCGCTGCGCCGGCTGGCCCGTACCGGCACGCGTCCAGGCCATCGCCCTCGCCTCGCCCGCCGAAGCCCCCCAGCTGGCCGCCGCTCTCGGCGACGCGCTGATCGGCACGGTCGACGGCGACACCTGCCTCCTCGTCCCCGACCCCGGTACGCAGACCCGGGCCCGGCTGGAGGCCGCGCTCAAGGGCCGGGTGGCGGCGGTCGGCCACGCCGTACCGGCGGGCGATACCGCCTCCTCGCTGCGCTGGGCCCGCGCCCTGCTCGCGCTGTCGCCCGGCCGCGGCGGCCCCGACGCCCGCCCGGCCTTCGTCGACGACCACCTCTCCGCGCTGCTCCTCCTCCAGGACGAATCGCTGGCGCGGGCGCTGTCCTCCCGCTGGCTGAGCCCGCTGGACGACCTGACGCCCCGGCAGAGCGAACGTCTGGAGGTCACCCTGCTGGCCTGGCTGGAGGGTGGCGGCGCACCCGAGGCGGCCAAGGTGCTCCAGGTGCACCCGCAGACCGTGCGCTACCGCCTGCGGCAGATCGAGAAGCTCTTCGGGCCCGCGCTGCGCGACCCGCGGACCCGGTTCGAGCTGGAGATGGCGCTGCGCAGCCGCCGCCTGATGGCCCACGTACGGCGCTACCGCTCACGGGCCGGCCGCCGGGCCAGGGCCGTCGCCTCCACCATCCGCCCGCTGGGCATGGCCAGGGAGGCCCGGGTCAACGGACTGTGACGAGCGCACCATGACCGCGGCGGCCCCGGGCTCCCCTCCGGGGCCGCCGCCCTGCGTGGGCCGGGGTGGGAAGCCGGTGCGGGGCCCGAGGGCTGGTGACCCGCCGCCCGGTGCGGGACCCGGGGACCTGTGCTGGACCCGGGGACCTGCGCGGGACCGGGGGACCGGTGCCGCGGCGCTGCCGTTACCCTGGGGCGGAAACCGGCGGTAAGGGAAGCGGTACGGGAAAGGGAAAGGGGTGAGCACATGCAGCGCTGCGCCGACGCCTGGCGGCTGTACGTGGGCGCGCTCTTCTTCCTGCTCTCCGGGTTCCTCCTCGCCGAGAGCGGGCTGGCTCCCGCGCTCACCTCCGCGGCGGCCACCGCCGCTCTCCTGCTGCTGTGCCGCGCCTTCCTGGCCGCCGCGCTCGCCCGGCCCGAACCGCCGGGCCGCATCCGTACCGCCCTGCGCGACCGGGAACGCCGTACGGCCTTCCTGCCGCAGCGCGATCCCGACGCCGCGGGCCGCCCGCGGCCCAGGGCACCCGGCCGTCCCCTCCCGACGGCCGCGTAGGCGCCCCACCTCGCACTGTGCGGGGGCACCGGCCCCACGCGGCTCGTCACGCCGATTCCTCATCCCGGCACGACGAGACCCGTGGAGGGCTCACTCATGTCCGTCTTCTCCACCCTGGGCAGCGCCCTGTCCCAGGCCGCCGACCTCATCGAACCGCTTTTCGGCGCTTCGGCGACGGCCGCCGCGATCATCCTGTTCACCCTGTGCGTACGCGCCGCACTGCACCCGCTCGCCCGTGCCGCCGCCCGCGGCGAGAAGACCCGTTCCGCGCACGCCCCGCGCCTGGCCGAGCTGCGGCGCAGGCACGCGAAGGACCCGCAGCGGCTGCGGGAGGAGACGGCCGCGCTCTACGCCGAGACCGGGTCCTCGCCCCTGGCGGGCTGCCTCCCGGCGCTGCTCCAGCTGCCCGTCTTCTTCGTCATGTACCACCTGTTCACCAGCGACGGCAGCGGCCTGCTCGGGCATACGCTGCTGGGCGCGCCGCTCGGCGGTCACTGGTCGCAGGCCCTCGCGGACGGCGGGGTGTTCGGGCCGCACGGGCGGGTCTACCTCGCGCTGTTCGCGCTGGTCGCCGCCGTCGCCACCTGGAACTACCGGCGGGCGCGTACGGCGATGGCGCAGAACTTCGTGACGGGCGCGGCCCCCGGCCGGGCGGGCACGGCCGACGGCGGCACGGTGCCGGGCCTCGCCGGAATGGCGAAGATGATGCCGCTGCTGTCCTTCGGCACGCTGGTCAGCGTCGCGGTGCTGCCGCTGGCGGCCGCGCTCTACCTGGTGACGACCACGACGTGGACGGCGTGCGAGCGGGCGCTGCTGCACCGGGACCGGGACCGGGACCGGGGCGGACTCGGGGACCGTACGCCGGGGGAGGCGGCCGTGGTCCCGGCCCGTACGCCGGGGAAGGGGGCCGTGGCCCCGGCCCGTACCGCCGGGTAACGGTCCAGTGCGTGAACCGGGTCTTGCGGAGCGGACGGCGTTCTTGGACGATCGTCCGAATCGCTCGATGGCCGTCCCCCATCGGCCGGTCCGGGAGAGCCCTCCCGGACCGACCCTTCGACCACGGGAGTTGTACCGATGAAGCTGCTGCGTGTCGGTCTGGTGGGGGCGGAACGCCCGGCGCTGCTCGACGAGGAAGGGGTCCTGCGCGACCTGTCGTCGCTGGTCACGGACATCGACGGGGCGCTGCTCGGGGACAGTCCGGCCCTCGCGCGCATACGGGCGGCGGCCGCCGCCGGTGTGCTGCCGCACCTGGACCCGGCCGGTCTGCGCACCGGCCCGCCCGTCGCCCGGATCGGCAAGATCGTGTGCATCGGGCTGAACTATCACGACCACGCGCGCGAGACCGGCGCCGCCGTCCCGGCCGAACCGATCGTCTTCATGAAGGCGCCGGACACGGTGATCGGGCCCGACGACACGGTGCTGGTGCCGCGCGGCAGCGTGAAGACGGACTGGGAGGCCGAGCTGGCCGTCGTCATCGGCCGTACCGCGCGCTACCTGGAGACCGACGAGGAGGCCCGCGCCGCCGTGGCCGGGTACACGATCGCGCACGACGTCTCCGAACGGGAGTTCCAGATCGAACGCGGCGGCCAGTGGGACAAGGGCAAGAACTGCGAGACGTTCAACCCGCTGGGCCCGTGGCTGGTGACGGCGGACGAGGTGCCGGATCCGCAGGCGCTGGGCGTACGGCTGTGGGTCAACGGCACGCTGCGGCAGGACGGCACGACCGCCGCGCAGATCTTCCCGGTGGCCGAAGTGGTCCGTTACGTGAGCCGGTTCATGACCCTCTACCCGGGCGATGTGATCAATACCGGCACCCCGGCGGGCGTGGCGATGGGCTGCCCGGAGCCCAAGCCGTACCTGCGCGCCGGTGACGTGGTGGAGCTGGAGATCGACGGCCTGGGGCGGCAGCGGCAGGAGCTGAAGGACGCCTGACGGGCCCTCAGGGCGGCCTGTCGGCGGGGTGGTCGGTGCCCGGCGGCAGGGGCCCGGCTGTCGGCTGGACAGGGGGACTCGCCGTACGGGTGCGCGGGCCGGACGGCTGCCCGGCCGGTCCGCGCACATAGTGCGTATATGCCTGCAAAAAAGACAAAACGGACCCGGGTGGTGGGTGCCGCCGCGCTGGGGGCCGTGGCCGCCCTGCTCCTCGGCCTGTTCGCGGCGTTCGGCTTCGCGGCCCCGCTGCCCGGCGGCCTCGGCCCGTGCCGGGGAAGCCAGTGCCCGTCCTCGTACGACGATCCGAACAACGGACCGGTACCCGGGCGGGACGAGAACCTCAACATCTTCGTCGGCGGTGACTTCCGCGTCGGCGGATCGGCCGCCGAGGCCGAGGGCAAGATCGTCACCCTCGGCGGCTTCAGCATGAACAAGACCGGCGGCTCCAGCGTCTACAACGTCGGCATCGTCGGCGTGGGCTCCCGGGTGCCGCCACCCAACGGCTCCGACTTCCTGACCGTGGGCGGCGACGTCACCATCGCCCCCGGCCAGCGGCTGCTCGCCGAGGAAGGCAGCACCCACGGCGTCGTCGCCTACGAAGGCGGGCTCACCGGCACCGTGATCCCCCAGGCGGACCAGCGGCCGGGCGCCGCCGACCCGTACCGCAAGCTGGTACCCGACCTCACGGCGAGCAGCCGGTGCTACGCCCGGACCGGCGACGGGCAGCGGCCCGCGACCGGCACCGCCGTCAACCAGGGCTATTCGACGGTCTTCACCGGCGACGGCACGTCCGCCCTCCAGGTCTTCAACGTCGACTTCGATCTGGCGGGCCGCAACGGCGGCGCCCAGGGCATCACGTTCACCGGCATCCCGGCGGGGGCCACCGTCCTCGTCAACATGCTCGGCGACGCCCGGACCGTCAACACGTACATCGGACACGACCTCCAGCCGCAGGGCATCCGTGAGCGGCTGCTGTGGAACTTCCCGGACGCGAACACAGTGGAGTTCAAGGGCGGCGCGCAGTTCCAGGGGAGCGTGCTGGTCGGCAAGCAAGGCAGCACGACGACGGTGTCGGTACCGGGCATGAACGGCCGTTTCTTCACGGTGGGTTCACTGGTGCACACCTCGACGTCGGGCGCGGAGATGCACAACTACCCGTTCAACGGGGACCTGCCGGACTGCCGCGAGCCGAGCCCGACACCGACGCCTACTCCGACACCCACGCCGACACCCACTCCGTCTCCCACGGATCCGTCGCCGAGCCCGACGGACCCGATGCCGTCCGGGACCGCCCCGGAGCCCACCCCGACCGACCCGAGCCCGTCTCCGACGGACCCCTCGCCGTCGCCGACCGACGAGCCGTCGCCGTCACCTACGGACGAGCCGTCGCCCACGCCTACGGACCCGAGCCCGTCGCCGACCGACGAGCCGTCGCCCACGCCCACGGAGCCGAGCCCGTCTCCCACGGAGCCGAGCCCGTCTCCCACGGAGCCGACGCCGACCCCCACTCCCACCGAGCCGAGCCCGTCCCCCACGGACCCGATGCCGTCCGGTACCGCCCCGGAGCCGACCCCGACCCCGACCGAGCCGACTCCGCAGCCCACGGAGCCGACTCCGCAACCGACCGAGCCGACTCCGCAGCCCACCGACCCGACTCCGCAGCCCACCGAGCCGACCCCGCAACCGACCGACCCCGGCCCGGAGCCCACTGACCCCGGCCCGGAGCCCACTGACCCCGGCCCCGAGCCCACCGACCCCGGCCCCGAGCCCACCGAAACCGGCCCCGAGCCCACCGAAACCGCCCCGGAACCCACACCCACCCCGACCTCACCCCCGACCCCCTCGCCCACCGACTCCTCCGGCACCCCCGTGCCCAGCCCCGGGCCGACGGATGACGGCGACCAGCTGGCGCACAGCGGCAGCAGCACCTTCCAGGACCCGCTGTTCATCGGGGCGGCAGTGGCCGCCGTCGTCAGCGGTGTGGTGCTCGTGCTGATCATCCGCACCCGCCGCCGCTCCGGCTGACCTCCGGGTCAGCCTGCCGGCCGCTGCTCGATGTAGCGCCCCAGGGCGTCGACCACCAGCGCGTGGTCGTCGCCCTGGGGGAGGCCGGAGACCGCGACCGTGCCGACGACTCCCGTACCGCGCAGCCGTACGGGAAAGGCGCCGCCGTGCGCGGCGTAGCGGTCCGGGTCGAGACGGGACGATTCCTCGAACGTCCGGCCCTTGGCGCGGAAGCGGGCGCCGACGAGGTACGAGGACTCCGCGTACCGCTCCACGACGCGGCACTTGCGCTCGATCCACGCGTCGTTGTCCGCCGACGTACCCGGCAGCGCGCAGTGGAACAGCTGCTGCGCCCCGCGCCGGATGTCCACCGTCACGGCCGCGCCGCGCTCGCGTGCCAGGTCCGTCAGCAGGCAGCCGAGCCGCCAGGCGTCGTCGTTGCCGAAGCGGTCCAGGACCAGGCGCCGTTCCTGTTCCTCCAGCTCGCGGACCTGGTGGCGGGCCGCCTCGCGCTCGTCCAGGCCGTTCAGCGCCCCGGTGCCGCCCGTGCCGTTCACGTTCGCCGTGCCGCCCGTGCCGTTCACATCCGCCGTGCCGCTCATGCCGACTCCTCGATCCGGACCGCGCGGCCCTCGGCCGCCGATGTCTTCGCCGCCTCCAGGACGCGCAGCGCCGCCGCCGCTTCCCTGGCGCTCACCGGCGGTTCGCCTCCGGTGCGCAGCGCCTGCGCGACGGCTGCGTAGTACGCGGGGTAGTCACCGGACAGGGTCGGTACTGGTGCTCCGCCGCCGGTCGCCGGGGACTCCCCGGCGCCGATCCGGCCCCACGCCGACTCCGGCTCCACGCCCCAGCCGGCCGGGTCCTCGTCCGGTCGCCGTCCCTCGCGCAGTGCCGCTTCCTGCGGGTCCAGGCCGTACTTCACGTAGCCCGCGCGGCTGCCCAGCACCCGGAAGCGCGGGCCGAGCTGGGCGGTGGTCGCGCTGACCCACAGGTGCGAGCGGACGCCGTTCGCGTGGGTGAGGGCGAGGAACGTGTCGTCGTCGGCCTCCGCGCCGGGGCGGCGTACGTCGGACTCGGCGTAGACCAGGGTGACCGGCCCGAACAGGGCGAGCGCCTGGTCGGCGACGTGGCTGCCGAGGTCGTACAGCAGCCCGCCGATCTCCGCAGGGTCGCCGGACTCGCGCCAGCCGCCCTTCGGCTTCGGGCGCCAGCGTTCGAAACGCGACTCGAAGCGCTGTACGTCGCCGAGCGCGCCCTCGGTGACCAGCTTGTGCACCGTACGGAAGTCGTTGTCCCAGCGGCGGTTCTGGAAGACGGAGAGCAGCAGGCCGCGCTCGTCCGCGAGGCCGGCCAGCGCTTCGGCCTCGGCGGCGGTCCCGGCGAGCGGCTTGTCGACGACGACCGGCAGCCCGGCGTCCAGCGCGGCTTCGGCGAGCGCGACGTGCGTCTTGTTGGGGGACGCGATGACGACGAGGTCCAGTTCGGCGGCGCGGGCGAGGACCTCGTCGGGGGTGGCGACCGTACGGACCTGCGGGTGTTCGGCGCGGGCCTGTGCCTGCCGGTCCGGGCTGCCGGTGGAGACGGTGTCCAGCACCAGGCCGTCGGTGGCGGCGATCAGCGGGGCGTGGAAGACCGAGCCGGCCAGGCCGTAGCCGATCAGGCCGACGCGGAGCGGTGTGCCGGGGGAGTCGTTCATGCCACCCACTTAAGCAACGGTGTTGCCAAAGTGCAAGCAATACGGACAATGGACGGGTGACCAGCAACGACCCCGAGGAACGTGTCGCCGCGGCAGCCCTCGCACCAGCCGCGCCGTCCGCCGCTCCGGCCTCCCCGCCGCCCGGCGGCGGAGCCGGCCTGCCCGCCCTGCGCGGCCACAACGCCGCACTGGTGCTGGGGCTGCTGCGGACGGCGGGACCGGCGGGCGTCAGCAGGCTGGAGCTCGCCGCGCAGGCGGGCCTGACGCCGCAGGCGGTCAGCAAGATCCTCGCGCGGCTGCGCGCGGACGGCCTGGTGGCCGAGGCGGGGCAGCGCGCGTCCACCGGCGGCAAGCCGCGTACGGTGCTGTGCCTGGTGCCCGGGGCCCGGTACGCGATCGGGCTGCACCTGGACCGCGACGAGCTGACCGCCGTCCTCGCCGACCTCGCGGGCCGGACCGTCGCGGAGCGCACCGCCCCGCTCGACTTCGGCGCGGGCGCGTCCGCCGTGCTCGACACGGTGGCCGGTCAGCTCGCGGCGCTGCCGGACGAGGCCCGCTCGTCCCGCGTACTGGGCGTCGGCGCCGCCTGTCCCGGCCCGCTGGACCACGCCGCCGGAGTGCTGCGCCGGGTCACCGGCTTCCCGGACTGGGACGGCTTCCCGTTGCGCGACGCCCTCGCCGCACGGCTCGGCCTGCCCGTCGTCCTCGACAAGGACACCAACGCCGCGGCGCTCGGACTCGCCCAGCGCGAACCGGACGGGCGGGGCTCGTTCGGCTACCTGCACCTCGGTACGGGGCTGGGCGCCGGCCTGGTGCTCGGCGGCGCGCTGTACCGGGGGGCCAGGACCGGCGCGGGGGAGTTCGGCCACCAGGTGCTGCAACTGGACGGCCCGCGCTGCGGGTGCGGCAAGCGTGGCTGCGTCGAGGCGCTGTGCCTCGACCGGGCGGCGCGCGGCGAGCCCGCCGAGGCGGCGCGCATCCTGGGCGTCGGCGCGGCCAACCTCGTGGAACTCCTCGACATCGACCGGGTCCTGCTCGGCGGCCGTACGGTGCTGGCGCGTCCCGACGTGTACGTACGCGGCGTGGCGTACGCCCTGGCCGAGCAGGCCCGCGCCCGCGGCGACGGCCGTACGTCCGCGGTCCCCGTGGCGCTGGCCGAGGGTGGCGCGCGGGCGGTGGCGGACGGCGCGGCGCACCTCGTCCTGGCTCCGCTGTTCCGGGCGCCGGGGGCGCCGTTCGGGGCCGGACCGGCGGCGGAACTGCGCTGAACGCGCGGCATTCGGGCGATCGGCACGGCGTACCGGGGCGTCGTGGGCGCGGCGGCGGGCCCGCGTGGCAAGGTCCGAAGCCGACCGGTCATACGAGCGGCAGGAGCGTCGGTCATGTCCGTGCGTCCGCCCCGCGCACTACTACGCGCCACCTTCGCGGCGGCCTCGCTGCCGGGATTCCTCCTGGCCGCCGCGCCACCGGCCCACCCGGCAGCGGCCGCGGCCGCAGCGGCGGTGCCAGCGGCAGCGGAGGCCGCTCCGGCAGCGGAGGCCGCTCCGGCCCGGGGGAACCAGCCTGAGGCGCACCCCGCCCCCCGCCTCGACGCCCGCCCCGCCACCCATCCCGACATCCGCCCCGCCGCCCACCCCACCCACACCCCCGGCCCCCCTCCCCACCTCGCCGACACCGGTTCGCCCGGCGTGACCCGTATCGGCGCCGCCGCCCTGGTGTTCCTGTCCGCCGGCGCACTCCTCGTGACGGCGGCCCGCCGCCTCCGCAGGCGCCGGTCCCCCTGACCCGCGCGGCGCCGCGGGTGCGAGGATCGGCCGGTGGACTTCCCGAACGGCCAGGAACCTGGCGCACCGATCCGCTCCGGCATTCCCGAGCACGGACGTATTCCCAAGTACTACGCGGCGAAGGTGCACATCGCGGCGCTGCTGGCCGAGTTGGGCGAGGGCGAGGCGCTGCCCACCGAGCGCGAGCTGGCCCTGCGCTTCGAGGTCTCCCGCGAGACGCTGCGCCAGGCGCTGCGCGAACTCCACCTGGAGGGGCGGCTGCGGCGCCTCGGCCGCGGCACCGTCGTGGCGGGTCCGAAACTGGAACAGCCGCTGTCCCTGGCGAGCTACACCGAAGGCGTACGGAAGCAGGGGCGGCGGCCGGGCCGTCACCTGGTCGGCCTGGACCGGTTCGCCGCGCAGGCGAAGCTGGCCGGGGAGCTGGGCCTGCAAGTCGGCGACGAGGTGTGGCACTTGGAGCGGGTGCTGCTCGCGGACGACGAGCGGGTGGGGCTGGAGAGCACGTACGTCGCGGTGGCGCGGGTGCCGCGCCTGGACGCGGAGTTCGAGCCCGATTCGTCCTTCTACGCGTATCTGCACGAGCGGCTGGGCATCGGCTTCGGCGACGCGGACGAGCGCCTGGAGACCGTGCTGGCCACCCCGCGTGAGGCCCTGCTGATCGGCACCCCGGGCGCGCTGCCGATGCTGCTGATTCACCGGCTGTCGCGGGACACCCGGGGCGTGCCGCTGGAGCGGGTGCGTTCGCTCTACCGGGGCGACCGGTTCTCCTTCACGACCCACCTCGGCGGCTGACCTTCCCTGCGCTCCCCGGCCCCTCTCCTGCCACGCAACATGTGATCACGAAATGATAACGGGTCTAGGCCAAACTTGAGTCCCCGTTCACCCCGGCGTCGCCTCGCGGTCCGCCCCGGGTCACCCGTTCCGACGACCGTTCGGGACATGCGAGTCATAGTTGTCGGAGCCGGCGTGCTGGGAACCCTGCACGCCTGGGAAGCGGTAGAGCGCGGCCACGAGGTCGTGCACATCGAGCGGGAGACCGAGGCGCGCGGCGCCTCGGTGCGCAATTTCGGGCTGGTCTGGGTCGGCGGGCGGGCCGGCGGCCCGGAGCTGGCGACCGCGCTGCGGGCGCGCGAGCTGTGGGAAGGCATCGGAGAGCGGGTCCCCGGTCTCGGTTTCCGGCCCAACGGCTCCCTCACCGTCGTACGGAACGAGGCGGAGCACGCCGTCGCCGAAGCCGCCACCCGCCGCCCGGACGCCGCTTCCCGCGGCTACGAACTGCTCGGCGCCGACGACGTCAGGGCCCTCAACCCCGCCCTGCGCGGCGACTTCCTCGGCGCGCTCCGGTGCGAGCGGGATGCCGCCGTGGAGCCGCGTACCGCCCAGCGCGCGCTGCGCGAGGCGCTGTCGGCGTCCGGCCGCTACACCTTCCTCGGTGGCCGCGAGGTACGTGAAGTGGTCGGCGAACGGTCCGTACGCGACGACCACGGCGACCTGCACGAGGGCGACGCCGTCGTGCTGTGCACCGGCGCCTGGCTCGGCGGTCTGGTGCGCGAGCTGGTGCCCGACCTGCCGGTACGCCGCGTCCGGCTCCAGATGATGCAGACCGCGCCGCTCGGCGAAGCCCTGACCACCTCCGTCGCCGACGCGGACAGCTTCCGCTACTACCCGGCGTACGGAGGGCCCGAGCTGGACGCGTGGGCCGCGGCGCAGCCTCAGCAGCCGGTCGCGGCCGAACACCGGATGCAGCTGCTGATGGTGCAGCGCGCGGACGGCGGCCTGACCATCGGCGACACCCACGAGTACGCCACACCCTTCGGCTTCGACGTCGTCGAGGACCCGTACGAGCACCTGACCGGAGTCGTCGAAGGACTGCTCGGGCGCCCGCTGCCCGCCGTACGCCGCCGCTGGGCCGGGGTGTACGCGCAGTGCACGGACACCTCGCGCGTCGTGCACCGGCAACGGCTGCGCGACGGCGTCTGGCTGGTCACCGGACCGGGCGGGCGCGGCATGACCTGCTCCCCGGCGCTGGCCGAGGACACCGCGAACGAGATTGGCTGGTGAGGACGATGACCGACGGCAACACGGAGCAGGAGCGGATCTCGCTGGTCGTGCTCGACATGGCGGGGACGACGGTGGCCGACGGCGGACTGGTCGAGGAGGCCTTCGCCGCCGCGGCCGGGCAGCTCGGAGTCGTACCGGGCAGCGCCGAGCACGCACAGCACCTGGCGTACGTCCGCGCCACCATGGGGGAGTCCAAGATCTCCGTCTTCCGGCACCTGTTCGGGGACGAGGAGCGGGCCCGCCGCGCCAACACGGCCTTCGAGGAGGCGTACGGGGAGCTCGTCGACGGCGGCCGGATCGCGCCCGTGCCCGGCGCGCGGGAGACGATCGAGGCCCTCCAGGAGGCGGGCCGTACGGTCGTGCTGACCACCGGCTTCGCGCGGGTCACCCAGGACGCCATCCTGGACGCGCTCGGCTGGCGGGACCTGGTGGCGCTGACCCTGTGCCCGGCCGACACGGGCGGGCGCGGACGGCCGTACCCGGACATGGTGCTGGCCGCGCTGCTGCGGACCGGCGCCGCCGACTCCGTACGGCACGTCGCGGTCGCCGGTGACACGTCGTACGACATGCTCTCCGGGCGCCGCGCGGGCGCCTCCGTCGTCGCCGGGGTGCTGACCGGCGCCCACGACGAGGACGCGCTGCGCGGCGCGGGCGCCACCCACGTCCTCGGCTCGGTGGCCGGACTGCCCGCCCTGCTCGACGGCGCCCGGACGGGCGGCGCCTCACGGCCGGGGCGCCCTTCATGAGCGCGCCCGCCGACTCCAAGAGCCCGCCCGCCGAAGCCCGGACCCCGGCGGACCCGGCCGCCGCCACCCCCTCCGGCATCCGCTTCGACCACGTCTCCGTCGCCTACGACGGGAACGTCGTCCTGGACTCCTTCGACCTGACCGTCGAACCGGGCGAGGTGATGGCCCTGCTCGGACCGTCCGGCTCGGGCAAGACCACCGCGCTGCGCGCGGTCGCGGGATTCGTGCGGCCGTGCGCCGGGCGGGTGCTGATCGGCGGCCGGGACGTGACCGGGCTGCCGCCCCACCGGCGCGGTATCGGCATGGTCGTCCAGCAGTACGCGCTCTTCCCGCACCTGCGCGTCGAGGACAACGTCGCCTTCGGACTCAAGGCGCGGCGCGGGCGCACCGCGTCGCGTGCCGAGACCGCGGCGCGCGTCGCCGAGGCGCTGGAGATGACCGGTATGGCCGCGTACGCCAGGCGCTATCCGCGCGAGCTGTCCGGCGGGCAGCAGCAGCGGGTCGCCATCGCGCGGGCGCTGGCCATCCGGCCCGGGGTGCTGCTCCTGGACGAGCCGCTGTCCGCCCTCGACGCCCGGCTGCGCTCCGGGATGCTCGCCGAACTGGCGCGGCTGCACCGGGAACTGCCCGACGTGTCGATCCTGTACGTCACCCACGACCAGGTGGAGGCGCTGACACTCGCGGACCGTATCGCCGTCATGGACCGCGCGCGGCTGCGCGACTGCGGCACCCCGCAGGACCTCTACCGGCGCCCGCGTACCGAGTTCACGGCCTCCTTCGTCGGCAACGCCAACCTGCTGCCGGTGACGGCCGGTCCGCGCGGCACGGCGGACTTCGCCGGTACGCGGCTGGCCGTCACTCCCTCCGACGGCGCGGCGCCCGGCGTGTCCGCCACGCTGTGCGTACGCCCGCACCTCGTCGGCCTCGGCGAAGGCCCCAACGCGCTGCGCGGCCGGGTCACCGAGGTGCAGTGGCGCGGCGCGACCCACCGCGTGTACGCGGACGTGGCCGGGCACCGCGTCATGGCCGACGTGCGGGAACTGCGCACCACGCCGGAGCCGGGCGCCGAGGTCGTCCTGCACTTCGCCGCCGAGGACGCGGTGCTGCTGCCGGCCGGCGCGGGAAGCACGGCCGATGAGTAGGCCGGGAACCCTGCCGCTGCCGCGGGCGGCGGAGCGTGCCGCACCGCCGGACCGCACCGCCGGGAAGCGGCGGACCGTACGGAGTGCGCCGGTCCTGTGGGCCCTGCCGCCGCTCGCCGCGCTCGCTCTCGTCTTCCTCTACCCGCTGGCCCTGGTCGTACGGCAGTCCTTCACCGGCGAGGAGGGCGGCGCGCCGTCCACCGCGCCGTACGCGCAGGTCTTCGCCGAGGCGTCGTTCCGCGACGCGCTCGGCAACACCGTGCTGATCGCCGTCGGCGCGACCGTGGGCTGTCTGCTGCTCGGTTTCGTCCTCGCGCTGGTGATCGCGTTCGTACCGTTCCCCGGCAGCAGGGCGCTGAGCCGCTTCATCGACGTCTTCCTCGCCTTCCCGTCCTTCCTGATCACCCTCGCCCTGCTCTTCGTGTACGGCACGGCGGGCCTGGCCAACGGACTGTGGACGGACGTCACCGGCGCCGCCGACGGGCCCTTCGACTTCCTGCACACCCCGTGGGGCGTGCTGCTCGCCGAGATCACCTACTTCACGCCGTTCGTGATGCGCCCCCTCCTCGCGGCCTTCTCTCAGGTGGAGACCGGGCAGTTGGAGGCCGCGGCCTCGCTCGGCGCCCGGCCGGCCCGGATCGTACGGAAGGTGATCTGGCCCGAGGCGCTGCCCTCGCTGGCGGCGGGCGGCGCGCTCGTCCTCGTCCTGACGCTGAACGAGTTCGGGATCGTGCTCTTCACCGGCGCCAAGGACGTGGTGACCCTGCCCGTCCTCGTCTACACCAAGGCCATCCTCGACGGCGACTACACGGGGGCGTGCGTCGTCGCCGTCGTCAACGTCGCGCTGTCGGTGGCCCTTTACGCCGTGTACCGGACCGTGGCCGCACGGGCGGGCGCGGCGCGTACACCGTCAGCGGGAGGTGCCGGCCGCCGTGCTCGTGCATAGCAAAGGGGCCCGACGGGCCGTCTGGACCGTGTTCTTCGTCCTGTTCCTGCCGGTCTTCGCGCTGCCGCTGGTGGTGGTCGTCGCGGCGTCGTTCGCGAGCAGCTGGAGCGGCGCGCTGCCGTCCGGGCCGACGATGGCGCACTACCGGGACATCGCGCAGGGCGACTCCCTGGAAGCGCTGCTCACCAGCCTGGTCACGGCCGTCGTCGCCAGCCTGCTCGCCCTGGCCGCCGGGACCTGGGCCGCGCTCGCCGCCCAGCGCCTGCGGCCGCGCGCCCGCCGCGTGCTCGACGGCCTGTTCGTGCTGCCGGTCGCGGTGCCGTCCGTCGTCGTGGGCCTGTCGCTGCTGGTCGCCTTCTCGCAGCCGCCGCTGCTGCTGAACGGCACCCCGCAGATCGTGGTCATCGCGCACACGGTGCTGGTCACGGCCTTCGCGTACCAGTCCGTGACGGCCGCGCTGGCCCGCCTGGACCCGGCGTACGAGCAGAGCGCCGCCAGCCTCGGCGCGCGCCCCGCCTACGTCCTGTGGCGGGTGAAACTGCCCCTGCTGCTGCCGTCGCTGACCGCCGCGGCGGGCCTGTGCTTCGCCCTGTCCATGGGGGAGCTGAGCGCCACGATGATGATCTACCCGCCGGACTGGATGCCGCTGCCGGTGCAGATCTTCACCACCACCGACCGGGGCTCCCTGTTCGCCGGGGCCGCCCTCGCGGTGGCGCTGATGGCCGCGACGCTGCTCGTCCTGCTGGCCGTCTCCCGTATCCGTACCAGAGCCTCGTACCGCTGACGCGCCCCCGTCACCGGCCCCACACCCCCAAGGAGTGACGTCACGTCATGCGCAGCCCTCTCAAGCCGACCGCCGCCGTCTGCGGCGCCCTGGTCCTCGGCGCCGCCCTGACCGGCTGCGGCGGCGCTTCCCGCGCCGACGCCAAGGAGATCACCGTCTACAGCGCCGACGGCCTGCGCGGCGAGCGGGGCGACGGTTTCTACGACCGGGTCTTCAAGGACTACGAGAAGAAGACCGGCATCAAGATCAACCTGGTGGAGAGCGGCTCCGGCGCCGCCGTGCAGCGGCTGGCCCGGGAGAAGGCCAACACCAAGGCGGACCTCGTCGTGACGCTGCCGCCGTTCATCCAGCAGGCCGACGGCAAGGGCCTGCTGGAGACCTACCGGCCCCAGGGCTCCGCGCAGGTCGCGGCCGCGGACAAGGACCCGAACGGCAAGTGGACCGCCGTCGTCAACAACTACTTCTGCTTCATCTACAACAAGCAGCAGCTCAAGCAGCCGCCCCGCACCTGGCAGGACCTGACGGACACACGTTTCAAGAACAAGCTCCAGTACTCCACGCCGGGCGTCGCCGGGGACGGTACGGCTGTCGTCGTCCAGGCCCTGCACGACTTCGGCGGCCAGGGTCCCGCCATGGACTTCCTCAAGAAACTCCAGGCCAACAACGTCGGCCCGTCCTCCTCCACCGGGCAGCTCGCACCCAAGACCGACAAGGGCGAACTCCTCGTCGCCAACGGCGACGTGCAGATGAACTACGCCAACATGAAGTCCATGCCGAACCAGGGCATCTTCTTCCCCGCCACCAGGCCCGGCGCGAAGCCGTCCACCTTCGCGCTCCCGTACGCGGCCGGGCTGGTCAAGAACGCCCCGCACGCCGCGCAGGCGAAGAAGTTCCTGGACCACCTGCTCTCGCCCGAGGTGCAGCGGCAGGTCTCCGCGGTCGGTGGCGGATTCGCCGCCCGTACGGACATCCGGCCCACCGACCGCAATGCCGCCGAACTCGCAAAAATCATGAACGGCGTCGACATCTTCCGCCCGGACTGGAACGACATCGACAAGAACCTGTCCACCTACCTCGACGCCTGGAAGACGGCGACCGGCAGCTGACCGCCGCACCGGCCCCGCGCACGGCCCCGGACCCGGCTTCCGCGCACGGCCCCGGACCCGGAGCACTCGGCGGGGTCAAGATCGCTGCGGCTGACTTAGGCTGGGGGCGTCGGCCATACGTACGAGACGCCGGTCACCCGCCGGGGTGCGCGGCGCGTACGGGACCCGCGACGACGCGGGCACGGCCGACGCCCCTGGCAGACACGCACGGCGGGAGAACGGCAGTGGCAGAGCGCAAGCCGATCGAGTCATGGCTGACCGACATGGACGGGGTGCTGATGCACGAGGGCATCCCCGTGCCCGGTGCCGACGCCTTCATCAAGCGCCTGCGCGAATCGGGCAAGCCCTTCCTCGTCCTGACCAACAACTCCATCTACACCCCGCGCGACCTGCACGCCCGGCTGAGCCGGATCGGCCTGGACGTGCCCTGGGAGTCCATCTGGACCTCCGCGCTGGCCACCGCCCAGTTCCTGGACGAGCAGCGGCCGTCCGGCACCGCGTACGTCATCGGCGAGGCCGGCCTGACCACCGCCCTGCACGACATCGGGTACGTGCTCACCGACCACGAGCCCGACTACGTCGTCCTCGGCGAGACCCGTACCTACAGCTTCGAGGCGCTCACCAAGGCCATCCGGCTCATCAACGACGGCGCCCGGTTCATCGCCACCAACCCGGACGAGACCGGCCCCTCGGCGCAGGGCGTGCTGCCCGCCACCGGCTCGGTCGCCGCGCTGATCACCAAGGCGACGGGGGTGGAGCCGTACTTCGTCGGCAAGCCCAACCCGCTGATGATGCGGCACGGCCTGAACGTCATCGGCGCGCACAGCGAGACCTCCGCGATGATCGGCGACCGGATGGACACCGACGTGCTGGCCGGGCTGGAGGCCGGGATGGAGACGTTCCTGGTGCTGACCGGGCTCACCGCGAAGGGTGACATCGAGCGGCACCCGTTCCGGCCGTCGCGCGTCGTGGACTCCATCGCCGACCTCGTCGACCTGGTGTAGCCGGACGCGGCCCGGTACCGGCCGCCGGACGGCGGCCGCTCACCCGGACGGCGCAGTTCCGGCCGTACCGGGATGCGGGACCGGGCCGCCGGGCGGACCTTCGGAAGTGTTCGGAGGTTCACCATGCGCTCACCGGGATTCACTCTCTGTGCCGCCCTGGCGGTCACGGTGCTGTCTCCGGTGCCCGCCCTCGCGTCCGCGGACCGGGCACCGGGCGCCGCGGCCGGCACCGTCGCGGTCACGCCGTCGGCCCCCGCGCCGGGCACCGACACGGCCCTCCAGGTCACCGGCTGCGCGGGCCGCGACGGGCGCGCCACCTCGGACGCCTTCGTCGACGCGGTGCCGCTGGCGCGGGTCGCCGCGGGGCTGGTGGGCGACGCGCGGGTGCGCTCCTCGGCGGACCCCGGCACCTACACCGTCTCCGTCCACTGCGACGGCGAGGACGCGCGCGCCGCGGGCACCTTCGAAGTCGTCCCGGCACCCGCGGGAGCCGGTGGCGACGCGGACGCGGGAACGGCCGCCGACGCCGGTGCGCGGGACGAGGGCCCGGCCGGTGGAGCCGACGGGTCCCTGGCCTCCGCCTCCCTCTCCGCCCCGGCGCCCGGCACGGCCGGACCGGCGTCCTCTCCCTCCGCCCTGGTACGGGCAGGCGGCGGCTGGACGGCCGCACAGCCGCACCGGGCCGTGGCGGCCCGGACGGCGGACGTACGCCCGGAGGCGGTACGCCCGGCGGCGGTACGCCCGGAGGCGGTACGGATGGCAGCGGCACGGAAGGCCGCGAGCCGTGAGGGCGACGGCGTCTACGCGGTGGGACTGGTACTGGCAGGGGGCGCGGCCCTCGCGCTCACCGGACAGGTGCTGCGGATGCGGCGCCGGCGCAAGAGATCGGGCGATGGCGATGCCGGCTGAGGACCACGCGGTGGCGGACCACCGCCCCCCGCACGGCCACCGCAACGGCCGGATGGCCGCCGGGGTGGCCTGGGCGGCGCTGCTGCTGGGGCTGTGGCTGTGGGGACGCGACCTGACGGACGGCGGCGACCTGGCGAAGGGGCCGACCACCGGTGACGTCGCGGCCGTCGGCCGCCCGCTCGAACAGGACCTGCCCGCAGCCCACGCGCCGCTGGCCACCTCCCCGGGCGGCCGCCCCACCGAGGTCTCGGTCGACGCGCTGGGCGTACGGGCCAGTGTCACGGAGACCGGGCTGGACGCCACCGGCGCCGTCGACACGCCGCCGTACCGCACGCCCGGACTCGTCAGCTGGTACGGGCAGGGGCCGCAGCCCGGCACGGCGGGCGCCGCGGTACTGGCCGGGCACGTCGACACGACCAGCGGGCGCGCGGTCTTCCACCGCCTCGGCAGCCTCAAGCCGGGCCGCCCGGTGGACGTCCGCAGGGAGGACGGCAGCACCGCGCGGTTCACCGTCGAGGACGTCAAGATCTACGACCACCGGAACTTCGTGCCGCGGAAGGTCTACGGCGCACACGTGCCGGGCCGCGCGGAACTGCGCCTGATCACCTGCGCCGGGACCTTCGACCGCGAGCGGGACGCCTACACCGCCAACGTCGTCGTGCACGCCTACCTCACCAAGGTCGTGCACGCGCAGCAGAGCTGAGCCGCAGCGCAGGGGGACAGGGGCCCGGAGCCGACCGTTCCCGGCCGGCGGCTCGCTCCCCCTGAACCGCCGACCGGCCGGCCCTCGACCGCCGGTATGTCAGGACTGCGGGAGTTGCCCTGCCGCCGACGGGAGGTGCGCGGGCGCCTGTACGCAGGCGCGTGCACGTGCCCGGCCGGGGGCTGGGGCCAGGTGGCCTACTGAAAGTTCACACCGGAGTTCACTGTAGAGCGGCTGCACGGCGCCGCCTAGAGGGAGTCGGGCAACGCCCGGACCGCCAGGGCGTTTTCGGCCGGGAGGCGGGGCGTAACAGGTTGTCCACAGGCCGGACTGCGGTTGAGGGGCATGTGCCAGGATGGATTCGACCGGTCTTGTCCCGTGCTCCGAGGGGGGAGTGGATGTACGGCAATGTTCGGGGATCCGGGGGCGGCCCCCCGGGTGAGCGCCGCGCCGCGCGCCGGCGCAGCCTATTGGGCACGGCGTCGGCGTTGGGGGCGCTGCTGCTGGTGTCCGGGTGTTTCTCATCGTCCGACGGCGGCGAGGGCGACGGCAAGTCCCCCTCCACGCCTGGGCAGCAGCCCAAGTCCACGGTTCCGTACTGGGTCAACCCGGACGGCAAGGCGGCCCGCCAGGCCGCCGCGTACACCAAGGAAGGCAAGTCCGACGAAGCGCGCCTGATCGAGAAGATATCGACGCAGCCGGTGGCCGAATGGATGGGCGTCGAGGACCCGCAGGGCCAGGCCCGCGGCTTCACCGAAGCGGCCTCCAAGGCCGGCCGCGAGGCGCTGCTGGTGCTGTACAACATCCCGCACCGCGACTGCGGCAGCTATTCCAAGGGCGGCGCCTCGGACGGCAACGCCTACCGCGCGTGGCTGGACGGCGTCATCAAGGGCATCGGGGACCGCCCCACGACGGTCGTCCTGGAGCCGGACGCGCTGCCGCACCTGGAGGACCAGTGCACCCCCGAGGAGTTCCACGAGGAGCGCTACGCCCTGCTGACGGAGGCCGTCGGCAAGCTCAAGGCGCTGCCGCACACCAAGGTCTACCTGGACGCGGGCAACCCGCACTGGATCAAGGACCCCGGCCGCATGGTGGAGCCCCTGAAGCGGGCCGGCATCGACAAGGCCGACGGCTTCGCGCTCAACATCTCCAACTTCCAGACCACCGAGGAGAACAGGAAGTACGGCAAGCGGCTCTCCGCGATGGTGGGCGGCAAGCACTTCGTCATCGACACCAGCCGCAACGGCAACGGGCCGGCGCCCGGCGGTGACGACGAGGAGAGCTGGTGCAACCCGCGCGGCCGCGCCCTCGGCGCGACACCGACGACCCGGACCGGCGATCCGCTCGTGGACGCCTACCTGTGGATAAAGAGGCCCGGCGAATCCGACGGGACGTGCAAGGGCGGCCCCAAGGCGGGCGAGTGGTGGCCGGACTACGCGCTGGAGCTGGCCCGCAATACGAAGTAGCCGCAAGACGAAGTGGCTGCGCAAGACGAAGTGGCTGCGCAAGACGAAGCAGCCGCAACGGGAAGCAGCCGCGCAATACGAAGCAGCCGCGGCGGAACGACGGTGCGGGGCGCTCCGGGAAGCCCGTAACCCCGTAGCACCCCGCACCGTCGTCCGTCGTCCGTGGCCCGGCATCGGCCCGGCATCGGCCCGTCGCCACCACCTCAGTTCAGCCCCAGCCCCTTCAGCTCGGCCGGGGACGCCGTCGGCACCTTCACCCAGACCGCCTCGGACGGCGTGCCCTGGTCGTCCACGGCGTTGAGCATGTACCAGCCGGGCGGCACCAGCGTCGGGTCCTTCGGCAGGGTGACCGTGACCCCGCCCCTGGCGCCCCGGGACACCGTGAAGTCCAGCGCGATGGACCGCTGTTCGATGTTGGTGACGTGCGTGAACGAACCCGGCCGGATCAGCCGCATCTTCTTGATCGACGACGCGTGCCTGGTCGCGTACGTGGCCTTGCCGCCCAGCTGCACCGTCTTCGGCCCGGGATCCGTGAGCTCCGGCCGCGAGTCCCGGTACCGGTAGGGCGGTGTCCAGATGTCGATCTGCTGCTGGAAGACGCCGGGCTTGGTGTTGTCCTTGTCGGCGAAGAGCGAGTCGGACCCGAACGTCATGACCCGGCCGTCCGGCAGCAGCAGCGCGCCGGAGTGGTAGTTGCGTCCCACCAGCGGATCGGCCACCGCCCGCGAGGTGTTGGCCTTCGGGTCGTACAGCTCGGCGCTGAGGATGTTGCTGTCGCTGCGCCCCCGGTAGTCGCCGGAGCCGTTGGTGGTGAGCACCGTGTCGTCGGGCAGGATGACGCTGCTCGGGTAGCGCGCCTTCGCGTAGAGCGGCGGGCCGTCCGTGAAGTGCGGCTGGGCGGCGTGCAGGTCCACCAGCCGGGTCTTGTCGGTCGCCTTGGGGTCCTCGCCGACCCCGCCGCCGCCCAGCACCATGTACCGCTGGTCCTGTGCGGGCGGCAGCAGGACGGACATCGAGGTCTCCAGCACGTCCGGGTCGCTCATCCCGGGAATGATCTGGAACTTGTTGGTCTTCAGGTCCCAGATGCCGGGCGTGCGGCCGATGTTGTCGGGCCCGTACCCGGCGTTGGACCCGGTGTAGAGCAGGCGTCCCTTCTCGGTGAGGAAGAGCGCCGGGTAGGTCGGGAAGAAGCGCTGCTTGGGCAGGTAGGTCCACTTCTTCGTCTTCGGGTCGTAGACCTCCTGCTTGCCCGGGACGACCTGGCCGATCTCGTCGAGTCCCGAGGTGGACAGCACCTTGCCGTCCTCCAGGCCGGTCAGCGTCGGGTACCAGCGGGCCTCGTTCATCGGGTCGACCGGGATGTAGCGCTCGGCCACCGGGTCGAACTCGAACGAGTCCTTGATCCCCTGGAAGTCCTTCTTGTCGAAGGACAGCTTCTGCGCGATGCCGTAGAGGTTGCGGGCGTCGGCGCCGGCCAGGCCGTGGATGCGGTAGTTGTCCTGGGCGCCGGTGGAGTACTCGCGGCCCTCCTGGAGCGCTTCCACGTAGACCCGGGCCTCGCTGTGGGTGACCGTGACCTTCCCGGTCCGCGGGTCCGCCTTCTTCTTGGCGCGCGGGACGACGACCGGGTCCTTGGACGCGAAGGTCTTGCCGTTCTGCTTGCCGGTGAACAGCGTCCCGGCGGGGAACGTCTTCGGCGCGTCCGGGTTCTCGTTGTAGACGATCATGAGCCCGCCGGCCTTCTTCACGTCGCCGCCCAGCTTCTCGTAGCGCTGGGTGCCGCCGGCCACCAGCAGCTTGCCGTCCGGCAGCTGCGTGTGGCCCGCGCAGAAGAGGTCCTTCGGGGTGGGGATGTTCTTGAAGGTGTTCTTCACCGGGTCCCACAGGACCGTACGGAACGACTTCGCCGCGAAGTTCTCGGCGTTGTTCCCGGACCCGGCGACCAGCAGCACCTTGCCGGTGTGCAGCAGCGCGGCGTGAATCGTGTTGATCTTGTACTCGGGCGGTACGTCGACGACGTCCCAGTGGCCGTTGGCGGCCTTGTACTCCGGCTGGTTGATCTTGTAGTCGTGGTACTTCTCCGAGACGAACCCGAACAGGGCCGGGCCGTTCATCCCGGCCAGCGCGAGCACCACCGCCGCGCCTATCGCGACCCGCCTGGTGCGCCGGCTCGGACGGTACTTCATGTGGGACGTCCCCCAAGGGCGATCTGCGTGGTCCGGTCGGCGGTGGACGTGCGGCGGCGCCGGTCACCCGGGCCGCCGTGCCCGGCCTGGCCGCCCGGCGGCCCGGAGCCGAGTGCCGCGGGGCCCGGCGACGAGGCGCCCGGCGCCGGTACGGGGCTGCCGGAGCCGGTGCCGTCGCCGGCCGCCCAGCTGGGCTGGCGCTGCGGATGCGGTGCCTGCTGCGGCCCGCCGCCGGACCCCGGCGTGTCCCCGCGTGACTTCTTGCGCCTGTCCTGGCGGATGCCCCAGCGCCAGGCGAAGACGGGCGCCGCGGTGATCAGCAGCGCCAGCGTGGCCCAGGTGATCATCGCCGGGTGGCTGTGCCCGAAGTAGAACGAGGCCCCCAGCGAGCCCCCGAAGACCAGGATGAAGAACAGGTGCACCCGAAACGTTCCGAAGAGGGTGTCCGGGCTGGAGGAGTCGCCCTTCGGCGTCACCACGAACTTGCTCTTGCGGCGCAGCGCCGCGTCGAACAGCGAGCGCGCGTAGATCGGCGCGGAGAGCGCGGACATCACCATGCCGGCCACCCCGCCGGAGCCCTCCGGCTCGTGCGGTGAGACGTTGTGCCGGCGGTTCCACACGTACAGCCCGATCTGCAGCGCGGAGGCGTTGCCGTACAGCATCATCCACACCGCCGGGTCGATCTGGACGCCCGACGCGCCCAGGCCCAGGAACAGCGTGCAACTGAGGGCAGCCAGGATCCAGTTCAGGGCGGACATCGGGTAAAAGATGATCATCATCGTGTAGTTGAAGAACTTGCCCGGCGGCAGGGTGAAGGGCGCTTTCCAGAACTGCTTGAGGATGGTCTCGTACGTCCCGCGCGACCAGCGCAGCTGCTGGGTGAAGAAGTCCGTCCAGGCGGTGGGGCCTTCGCCGACCGCCAGGACGTCCGGGGTGTAGACCGAACGCCACTTCTTCCCGGTGTCCGGGTTGCGGTGCCGGTGCATCTCGAACCCGGTCGCCATGTCCTCGGTGATCGAGTCGTACAGGCCGCCGATCTGCTGGAGGGCCTTGATGCGTACGGCGTTGGAGGTGCCGACGAACATGGGCGCGCCGTAGCGGTTCCCGGCCCGCTGGATCAGCGCGTGGAAGAGGAACTGCTGCGACTCCGCCGCCTTGGTGACGAACGTGTCGTAATTGCCGTACACCTGCGGGCCGATGACGAAGCCCACGTCCGGGTCGCGGAAGAAACCGAGCATCCGCTCCAGGTAGTTGGGCAGCGGCACGTGGTCGGTGTCGACGGAGGCGAAGTAGTCGTAGGCGTCACCGTGCGCCTGGAGCCAGGCGTTGTAGTTGCCGTGCTTCGTCTTGGCGCGGTGCGGGCCCTTCTTCCGGTTCCACTGCGGGATGCCCTTGCGGGTGAAGTGGTGGACGCCCAGGCGCTCGCAGACCGCTTTGACGTCCGGGTCGTCGCCCTCGTCGAGGAGCCAGACGTGCAGCAGGCCGCGGTGGCGGATCTTCACGGCCGCCTCCAGTGTCTTGGTCACCATCTCCAGCGGCTCTTTGCCGGGCACGAACGAGGTGAGGAAGGCGACGCGGGTGCCGTTCTCCGGGACGACCGGGACGGGGTCGCGGGCCACCAGGGTGGCGTGGGCGTTGGACAGGACGTTCATGCACCGGAAGAATTCGATCAGTCCGATCGAGACCAGCATGACGATGTCCAGCACCGGCAGGAAGTCGTAGGCCGGGTGGTCCCGGTCGGTCCAGTGGGCCGGCTGCATCAGCCACGCGAGCAGGCCGAGCGAGAGCAGGGGAGCGGCGCCGAGCAGTAACGCCGCGCGTATTCGGTGTGGTTCGTCCGCCAGCAGGCTGCGGTAGCGCACCTTGTAGGGTTTGTCAGGGTCCGGCTGGGTCAGCGGCCCGGCGAGGCGGCTGTAGTGCTCGTAGTCGTAGCGCGGCAGCGGTTTGCGCTGCGGCCGGCGCTGCCAGTGCTGGCGCGGCACGCGCAGGCGTGTCGTCGCGGACGGGTCGTACTGGTGCTCCTGCCGGGCGCCGGTAGGCGGCGACGTCATGAGTCCATCCCCCCGGCACGCTTCTGGCTGCGTGCCCGTCTTCTCATGGCCCGAGCCTTGGGTCCCCCTCGACCGACCCGGGCGCAGATGGTGTCGGCCGCCTACGTCGTAGACGTGTGACGGCCGCCTTCCGGTTGCATGACTCCCGCTTCGACGCGTGTCGCGTGCCGCGGGTCCCCACTCCCACATTCATCGCAACCGGTATGTCACCCAACATGAGCGTGTACAGGCTCAGTTGGGCTCCGACATCCCGTCAGGGTCCCGAACCTCATATCTTGATCGCAAGGGTGAAACGGGGGGTGTACCGGACAAGCGAGTGCATTGATGGACGGGTCAGGTCGGAGGGGGCATTATTTTGGGCCCGAACTGCGCAGCCGCTGGCGGATGTTGTCGAAATGGCTGCGTACGGCCTGCTCCGCCCGCTGCGCGTCACCGTCCCGTACCGCCGCGAGGATCTCCGCGTGCTGGCGGTGGGTGATCCGCGGGTCGGCCCCCAGTCCGGCCAGGTCCGTCCGTACGCGGTGGAACGCCTCCCAGAACGCGTCCAGCACCTCGCTCAGCAGACGGTTGTCCAGCCCCCGGTAGAGCGCGGCGTGGAAGGCCCGGTCGGTGTCGGCCCGCACCGCGCCCCCGGCGGCCTCCTCCGCCATCCGCTCGACCAGCGCGTCCAGCTCCGCGAGGGCCGTCTGCGGCACCTGGCCCGCCAGCCGCGCGATCAGCCCGGTCTCCACCGCCTCGCGCAGCTCCAGCAGCTGGAGCAGGCTGTCCTCGCCCCGGTAGTGGCCGGCCACCGTACGGAAGGCCAGCCCCTCGGTCATCGGGGCCATCGACATCGGGCCGACGTAGGTGCCGAAGCCGTGCCGGATCTCCACGATGCCCATCGCCTGCAACGCCTTGAGCGCCTCCCGCACGGAGTTCCGGCTGACCCCGAGCAGCTCCATCAGGTCCGTCTCGGTGGGCAGCGGGGCGCCGGGGGCCAGCCGCCGGTCGATGATGAGCTTCTTGATCCGCTCCTGGTTGTCGCGCGCCATTGTGCGACTGTGCACCCCGTTCACCGTTTTGACCAGCGCTCCACCGGCCCGGCGCCGGGAAAACGGCGGCGGCGGGGAGTGGTCGGGAAAGGGGTGCCCGGAAAAGCACCGAGGTCCCTCGCAGCTGCGAGGGACCTCGGTGTGACGTGCGCCGCCAGGGACTCGAACCCCGGACCCGCTGATTAAGAGTCAGCTGCTCTAACCAACTGAGCTAGCGGCGCGCGCTGACGTAGAAAACTTTACACGAACTCCAGGGGTGCTCCCGACCGGCCGCCCGACTGCCCGGACCCGCCGAATGTGTGACCTGGGTCACCTGGCGTGCCGCCGTCCGGGGCGCGTTGGCGCCGCGCCGGAATTCCGGGCCGAGGGGGTCGAAAGTCCCGCGATCTTGGGACTTTCGTCGAGCCGGATGCCCGATTTGGTCTGTGAGTATGCTTTCGTATTGACTGATCATCAGTTGCCCCGTCAACATGCGATATCTCCTACCAGTTGAGAAGCTGTGGCAGGTGCGAAGGCGAACGGGAACGGAACGAGCCTGGAGGGGAACGGGAATGACAGTGCCGGGATTCGTGGAATTCGACCCCGCGGGCGCGTGCCCCTGCGGCGGCTGCGCCCAGGAGCGGCGCGCACTCCAGCACGCGCTCGCGGTCCGGGACGGCGGATACCCCGCCGCACACGGCGCCCGGCGCGCGCTGGTCCTCGTGGCGACCGCCGGAACGGTCCTGAGCAGCGGCGTTTCCGGATCCGGGACGGCCGTGGCGCTCGCCCCCGGAGCCGGCACGGGCGCGCAGGCCGGCCGCGACCGGGCCGCGCTCGCCCCCGCCGCGGCCCACGGCCTCGCACGGACCGCCCGGCCGGCCGCCGTGGCGGCGGCCCCCCTCACCCGGGCGCAGATCATCGCGCGGGCCCAGCGCTGGGTCAGCGCCCAGGTCCCGTACAACATGAATCGCTACTGGTCGGACGGCTACCGCCAGGACTGCTCCGGATTCATCTCGATGGCCTGGAACCTCGGCCGCAGCCAGTGGACCGGAAGCCTCGCCCAGTACGGCACCCGCATAGCGAAGAGCGAACTGCGGCCCGGCGACATGCTGCTCTTCCACAACCCGGGAAATCCGGGTGCCGGGTCCCACGCCACCATTTTCGGCGGCTGGGCCGACTCCTCCCGTACGCGCTACATCGCGTACGAGCAGACCCGGCCGCATACGGTGAAACGGTCGACGCCGTACGCCTATTGGAGCAATTCCCGGCAGTACGTCGCCTACCGCTACCGCGGCCTGGCCGATGGCGGAGATCCGGGCGGCGACCCGGGCGGCACCTCGGCGTTTCCCGGCGCGGGGTCGTTCGGGCCGGGCGCGCACAACGCGTACGTCACCCGGCTGGGCCGGATGCTCGTGGAGCGCGGCGGCGGCCGGTTCTACACGTCCGGGCCGGGCCCGCGCTGGAGCGAGGCGGACCGCCGGGCCACCGAGGCGTTCCAGCGCGCCCAGGGCTGGAACGGCGCCGAGGCCGACGGCATCCCGGGCCCGGCGACCTGGTCGTACCTGGTCAACGGCAGGGGCCGGGACATCACCGGCTCCGGCGGCGGCAGCGGTGCCGCGGCGTTCCCGGGCGCGGGCTGGTTCCGGCCCGGCCAGTCGAACGGATATGTCACCAGTCTCGGGAAGCGGCTGGTGAGCAAAGGATTCGGCAAGCACTACACCTCCGGCCCCGGGCCCCGGTGGACGGAGGCGGACCGCCGCAACGTCGAGGCGTTCCAGCGGGCCCAGGGCTGGACCGGCCGGGACGCCGACGGCTACCCCGGCCCCGAGACATGGCGGCGACTCTTTCGATGACGGAGCGCACGATGGCGACGAAGACCGAGACAGCGGACACCGGGAACGGGACGCCCCACCCGGGTGCGGAGCCCGGCACGGAGGCGGGGGCGGGGGCGGAGGCTGCGGGGAAGCCCGCTCCGGCTGCTGATGCAGCCTCAGGACGTCCTGGCCCGACCACTTCTGACCTGGCCTCAGCGCATCCCTCCGACCTGGCCCCGGATGGCGGTGCGGCCGGTGCCGACCCGGC
The DNA here is from genome assembly GCF_001905005.1 of Streptomyces sp. CB02923. GTDB lineage: Bacteria > Actinomycetota > Actinomycetes > Streptomycetales > Streptomycetaceae > Streptomyces. The sequence continues at coordinate 140,559 of NZ_LWKZ01000012.1, forward strand.
CCCCGGCGCCCCGGAAGAGGCCGTACCCTCCGGGCCGCCCCGCTGGTCCGCACGTCTGCGGTCCGCCGGACACGGCGACAGCATCCCCATGGACATGCTCTACCGCGCCGAGCCGGACACCGGTACCGGCGGCGCGCCGGAGGACGACCGCGCGCCGGAGCTCGACTTCACCAAGGGCCCGCGCCGCTCGAACGGCGGCGCACCGCCCCACGGCCCGGGCGGCCCACCCGGCACGGACGGCCGGCGGGACGCGTCCGGTACCGCGTCCGGTACCGCGCCCGGTACCGCGTCCGCGGAGGCCGACACCGCCGAACAGCCGCGGGTGCCGGTCCCGCCGCCGGACCCGGCTCCGGAGAGCGCCCGTACCACCCCCGCCGACGCCGCCGTGGCCGGTATCGCCGCCGCGACCGGCCTGCTCGACACCGCGGAACGCGCCGCGCTCGACGACGCCCTCGGAGTGGTCGACGGCGGCAGCCGGTCCCGTACGGACGGCGCCCCCGCCGCCCACGACGGCCGGGACGCGGCCCCCGGCGGCCGGGCCTCGTGGTTCCGTGAACTCCCCGGTCCGGCCGAGCGCCGCGCCCCCGCGGAGGACACCGGACCGACCGAGCGGCGCGGCTTCTCCGTCTCCGGCTGGCTGGCCCTGTTCGCCGGTCTGCTGGCGATCACCTGTTCCGTGGCGTTCCTGTGGTGGCGGGGGATGCTGCCCCCCTCGGTGGTACGGGCCCTCGGCCTGGACATCGGCATCCGGCCCTCGCCGCACCTGTGGGAGTGGGCCCTGGCCGGTCTCGGCGGCGTGGTGGCGGTGTACGCCTTCGGCGGGCTGGCCCGCGGGCGGGTCGGCAGCGCCTGGGTGCTCAGCCTCTTCGGGCGCTACCGCGGCAGCGTGCGCCGTACCGGCCTGGTGTGGATCAGCCCCCTGGCGCTGCGCCGCCGGGTGGACGTACGGCTGCGGCACTGGCGCAGCGAGGCGATGCCGGCGGTCGACGCGGAGGGCATCCAGCTGCGGGTCGTGGTGCTCGTCGTATGGCGGGTGCGTGACACCGCGCGGGCCCTGCTCACCGTCCGCGACCACACCGCCTACCTGCGGGAACAGGTGGAGTCGGCGATGGCGCGGGTGCTGTCGCAGCTTCCGGCGGACGCGTTCCACGAGGAGGCGCCGACCCTGCGTGACGCGCAGGCGGTCGGCGAGGCCCTCACCCGGGCGCTGTCCGCCGACTGCCGGCCGGTCGGCATCGAGGTCTTCTCCGTCCAGCCGACCCGGATCGAGTACGCGCCGGAGGTGGCGGCGGCCATGCAGCGCCGCCAGATCGCGGTGATCGACGCCAAGCACCGCGACAGCGTGCTGACCTCGGTCGTGGACGCGGTCGACGACACCGTCAACCGGCTGACCAGCAGAGGACTGGTCGAGCTGGACGACTACGAGCGAAAAGCCCTGGTCAAGGACTTGACCGTGGCGTTCTACACGGCGCGCGGCAGCGCCGCGGCCAAGAGCTGACACAGCGGAGAGGCAGGCAGTGGGATGGGGACACCGGTGTTCGTCGAGGTCGTGGGGGCCGACTGCGGTTGCGCCTTCTGCAGCGGGGCCGCGGTCGAGTCCGCGGCGCGCAACGGCGGGAGACGGGCGCGGTGCACGGTGCGGGGCGCGGTCGCGGCGGCCGTGGGCGCGGTGACGCTCGTCGGCGCGGCGGCGGGTTCGGCGGGCGCCGAACCGGCACCCCGCCACGCGGGCTGGGACGGATCGAAGTACTGGTACCGGGACGCCACCGGCTGGTGGCGGTGGACCGGCCACTACGAGAAGTACGCGCGGCACGCGGGCGGTCCGGGCGCGAAGTCCGCCGCGGCGGCCCCGTCCTCCGCGCCCTCCTCCGCGGGCAGAAGCGCGCGCGGCCACAACCCCGCCCCCACCTTCCGTGGCCGGTCGGGCTGGGACGCCATCGACCGCGTGTACTGGTACCAGCAGGGCGGCAGCTGGTGGTGGACCAGCCACCGGGACCGTTACGAGGCCCGTACCGGCGGGCCGGGAGGGCCGGGCGACGACGCTCCCGCCGGTACCGAATCCGGTTCCGGCGCCGGGTCCGATTCCGAGAGCAGCGGGAGCGGCAAGGGCACCCCCGTCCGGTACGGCACCGAGGCCGCGATCCGGTGGGCGATGGCACAGATCGGCAAGCCCTACGCGTGGGGCGGCAACGGCCCGTCCGCGTTCGACTGCTCCGGCCTGGTCCAGCAGGCGTACCAGCGCGCGGGCATCTCGCTGCCCCGGGTCGCCGACGCCCAGTACCGCGCCTCGACACCGATCGAGCGGTCCCAGCTGCGCCGCGGCGACCTGGTCTTCTGGTCGTCGAACGGCTCCTCGTCCGGCGTCCACCACGTGGCGATCTACCTCGGCGGCGGTCAGTACCTGGAGGCGCCGCGGTCCGGCCGTACGGTCCGGGTCTCGTCCTTCGCCGCGTACCGCCCCTCCTTGTACGGGCGGGTCGGCTGACCCGTACGGGCGGGGCGACCGGCCACCCGCCGCCGCCGCGCCCGCCGCGCAGGCCCGCTCCCGAAGAAAGGCCGACCGTCATGGCGCCGACAGCACTCTCCCCTCTTCCGGCCCCGCCCGGCGAATCCCCCGCCGGCCCCGACCCCGTCATACCCGGCCCCGCCACCGACCTGCCCGTACGGGCGTCCGACCTGGGGGCGCACGGCTTCCTGCCCGCGCGGCCGCCCGTACGGACCATGGCCGGCACCTGGGTGCAGCTGAGCGACCTGGCCGGAGCGGCCGCCACCGCGCCGGACCGGGACTCCGCCCGCGCACTGATCGCGCGGGCGGGGCGGGACGGCGAACTGATGGCGCTGCGGCAGCGCGTCTCGCGCCTGTCGCCGCGCCACGCCGACGCCGCCTCCCTGCGGGTGGCGGTGATCGCGGCGGCCTGCGGCTGGAGCGGCCTGGACCCGCTCGCCCCCGTCTCCCGGCGCACCGCCGACGCGGCCTTTCTCGACCTGTGGTCGGCCGTCGCGCACCGCGTCGACCACCAGCAGTTCGTGGGGCTGCCCACGCTCGCCCTGCTGAACTGGGCGCCCGAGCGCAAGCCGCGCCGCAGTCTGCCGATCGACCAGCTCGCCCGTACGGAGGCGCTGGTCCCCGTCGTGCGCTGGTCGCCGGAGGGGCAGCCGCTCGGCCGGCTGGACCGGCTGATGCTGGCCACCACCCGGTTGGAGGCGCACGGCTGCTGGCTGTTCCGGCTGGCCGGGACGCTCGCCGGACGCGACCCCGGGGACGCGTCCACCGGTACGGCGCTGCGCCGCCTGATCCGTGTCCAGCACGCGCTGCGCGCCCAGCTCCGGAACGAGGCGGCGGACCTGCGGGCGGCCCCGGCTTCCGCGCGGCAGGGCGCGGTGCTCACCGCGCTCGCGGCGCAGGGGGCGCTGGAGCCGCCGGTGTTCCAGGCGGCGGACGCGGTGCTCGGCACGGGCGGACGCCGGGCGGGGGACACCGGCCGGCACCAGCTGCGCCGGTATCTGCCCGTGGCGCACCGCGCCTGGCTGACCGCGCTGGACCGGCACTGCGCACCCGTACGCACCCTCGCGCACCGCGGCGGCCCGGACGCCGCCGTCTACCGCGAGGCGCAGGAATCGCTGATCGCGCTGCGGCGTACGTACGCGGGTCTGGTGCACTGCGCAGCGCACCCGGATGCGCATCCGGGCGGGGGCGGGCTGCACGCCGTGGCCTGATCTCGTGGGGGGCTGTTGCGACGGCCGTACGGAAGCATCAACCGGCTGTCCCCTTGTTATTGGTCTGGACATGTCCAAGCGGCGTCACTAGTCTTCGATTTGGTCTAGACCGCACAGCACGCAAGTCAGCAGCTCATGGAACACCCCCCTCGTTTTTCAGGAGCACAACATGCGTAAGAAGCTCAGCGCTGCCGTGGTCGGTCTCGGCATCGCCGGAGTCTCCCTGTTCGCCACGGGTAGCGCTTCCAGCCACGGCTACAGCGATGCACCCCCCAGCCGTCAGGCGCTCTGCGCCAAGGGCACCGTCAAGAACTGCGGCTCGATCCAGTACGAGCCGCAGAGCGTCGAGGGCCCCAAGGGCTTCCCGGCGGCGGGCCCCGCGGACGGCAAGATATGTTCCGGCGGCAACAGCGGCTTCAAGGAACTGGACGACCCGCGCGGCGGCAAGTGGCCCGCCACCAACCTCAAGGGCGGCCAGGGCTACACCTTCCAGTGGCGCCTGACGGCCCGGCACGCCACCACGGACTTCCGCTACTACATCACCAAGGACGGCTACGACCCGAGCAAGCCGCTCACCCGGGCGGACCTCGAACCCGAGCCGTTCGTGACGGTGCCGATGGGCGGGCGGCAGCCGGCCGCGACCGTGCAGCACCAGGGCACGGTCCCCACCCAGAAGTCCGGCCACCACATCATCCTGGGCGTCTGGAACATCGCCGACACCGGTAACGCGTTCTACGCCTGCTCCGACGTCAACCTGTCGTAACCGGCGCCGGAGCTGCCGACGGGCCTCCCCGCCCTTCCTCCGGGGAGGCCCCCTCCGGCGGCGCCGCACCGGCGCCCTCCCCGGAGGGGATACCACCCTGCCGGGGAGGCCCCGTCCGCACCGCCCGTCCCCATACGTCCGTCCCCCCCCCCGCACCGCCCGTCCCCGTACGTCCGTCCCCCCTCGCACAGTCCTTTCGCGCAAGCCGTCCCCCTGTACGGTCCGTCCCCCGCACGGCTCGCTCCCCTCGCGGCCCCGTTCCCATCCGCCGGCCCGCATCCCCTAGGCAGCGCCGAGCGGCGGGAATATTCTGCTGGTTGGTCTGGACCGCAGTGCACTCGGCTCGCAGGAAACCCCCTCATGTTCCGGGAGCGACTATGCGCAAAAGGATCAGTGCGGCCGTCATCGGCCTGGGAATCATCGCCGCGTCCGTCCTGTCGACGAGCGGCGCGAGCAGTCACGGTTACACCGATTCCCCCATCAGCAGACAGAAACTGTGCGCCAACGGCACGGTGAAGAACTGCGGCGCGATCCAGTGGGAGCCGCAGAGCGTCGAAGGCCCCAAGGGCTTCCCGAACGGCGGACCCGCCGACGGCAAAATCTGCGCCGGCGGCAACGGCCGCTTCAAGGAGCTGGACGACCCGCGCGGCGGCCAGTGGCCGGCGACCAAGGTGAGCGCGGGGTCGTACACCTTCTCCTGGCGCTTCACCGCCTCGCACGCCACCACGGACTTCCGCTACTACATCACCAAGGACGGCTGGAACCCCAACCGGGCCGTGACCCGGGCGGACCTGGAACTCACCCCGTTCCTGAAGGTCCCGTACAACGGCCAGCGCCCGCCGTACACGTACACCCATCCGGGCACGCTGCCCAGCGGCAAGACCGGGCGGCACCTGATCGTCGGCGTGTGGACGATCGCCGACACCGGCAACGCGTTCTACGCCTGCTCGGACGTGCAGTTCTGACCGGGCGCGGCACGGCGTAGGGAACACATGCAGAAAACACGAATGGGCCTCCCGGAGCTGTGCTCCGAGAGGCCCACTCTCAGGTGCGCCGCCAGGGACTCGAACCCCGGACCCGCTGATTAAGAGTCAGCTGCTCTAACCAACTGAGCTAGCGGCGCGCGCTGACAAAAGAAATACTACCTGGTCCGAAGGGGTGCTTCCGACCACGGCCGACCGCAGCTGACCACGGCGCCGGTCGTGAAGCCCATCCGTGACGCCGGCCGCCTCCCGGAGGCCGTGCGGCGCCCGGGATCAGAGCGTCAGCGACAGCAGTACCGGAGCCGCCCGCCGGTTCAGCGCGTCGGCGGCCTGCCGCAGCCGGTGGGCGTGCTCCAGCGGCAGGGACAGGGCCAGGCAGCCGACCGTGGCGCCCGCCGTGATCGGTACGGCCGCGCAGACCGTGCCGACGGCGTACTCCTGGAGGTCGAGCATCGGGACCGTCGGCGGCTGGCTGTCCAGCTTGTGGAAGAGCACCTTCTCGTTGGTGATCGTCCGGGAGGTGAGGCGGGCGGTCTTGTGGCGGGAGAGGTGGTCCATCCGGCCGTCGTGGTCGAGCTGCGCCAGCAGGCATTTGCCGACCGCGCTGGCATGTGCCGTACGGCGGAATTCCGCCCACTCGTTGACCTTGGGGGCCCGCGGGCCGTCGGCGTAGTGCAGGATCTTGACCTCGCCGTCGATGTAACGGCTGATGTAGACCGCCGCGCCCACCGAGTCGCGCAGCTCGACGAGGGTGCGCTGCAGTTTGTCGTGCAGCGCCTCCTCGTGGCCGCCGCCCGAGCCGAGCAGCACGAGCGACTCGCCGACGACGTACGCGCCGTCGGTGACCTGCGCGACATAGCCCTCGCGGCGCAGCATCGCCAGCATGTGGGCGAGGTGGCCGGTCGGCAGGCCGGTGTCGCGCGCGATCTGGACGTCCGACACGCCGTCGGCGTGCCGGGCGATGGTTTCGAGCACGCGGAGGGCGTACTGCACCGAGTGGAACGGCGCGGTCGGCTCGGGCTTCAGCGCCACGGTGTCCCCCTAGCAGGTTGTGACCGTTTGCGTCGCTGCCGTCGCTGGCGGTCACGACCGTCGAGCATTACCGGCCGATCCCGGGCAGCGGGGCACGTACCACGATAGCGGTCAAAGCCGCCCGCTGGAGGGGGTCTTGACCGAAAAGGGCATCCGGCCACGCACCTGTACTGGAGTGTGGTCCGGAGGCATATGCCCAGGTCATTTCAGGGGGGATCGGAAGGCGGATACGCCGCCCCGCGGGTGCCCGGAGCGCGGCCGAAGCCGTGATCCGGGCACCGCGCCGCGACCTGCCGCGCCTCAGAGGACCGCGCTCAGGAACTCCCGTGTGCGGCTGTTCTCCGGCTCGCTGAAGATCTTCTCCGGTGAGCCGAACTCGATCACCCGTCCCTGGTCGAACATCATCACGCAGTCGGAGATGTCCCGCGCGAAGTTCATCTCGTGCGTGACGCAGAGCATGGTGATGTCGGTGGTGTGGGCGATGTCGCGCAGCACGTCCAGGACACCGGCCACCAGCTCCGGGTCGAGCGCGCTGGTCACCTCGTCCAGCAGCAGCACCTGCGGCCGCATGGCCAGAGCGCGCGCTATGGCGACCCGCTGCTGCTGGCCGCCGGACAGCTGGGACGGGTACTTGTCGATGTGCTCCGTCAGGCCGACCAGGTCCAGCAGCCCGCGGGCCCGCTCCTCGGCGGCGCCCTTGTCCAGGCCCAGGACGTGCACCGGTGCCTCGGTGATGTTGCGCAGCACCTTCATGTTGGGGAAGAGGTTGAACTGCTGGAACACCATCCCGATGTTCTTGCGCACCTCCCGGCAGTGCTTCTCGCCCGCCGGTACCAGCTTGCCGTTCTTCTCCTCGTGGGTCAGATACGCGTCGCCGACCTTTATCCTTCCCTCCTCCGGCTTCAGCAGCGTCATCAGCAGCCGCAGGATCGTGGTCTTGCCGGACCCGGACGGGCCGATCAGCGTCACGTGCTTGCCGGAGTAGACCGTCATGTCCAGCGAGTCCAGGACGGTGTGGGTGCCGAAGCGCTTGGTGACCCGGTCGAAGCGGACCAGCTCGGGGCCGTCCTCCTCGGTTCCGACCGTGGGCTGCGCGGGTTGCGCCGGCTGGGTGGGGGTGCTGTCATCGGACAAGGCGACGCTCCAGAACTCGCAGGAGTAGGGAGGTGGGGTACGAGATCACGACGAACAGCACGCCGACGACCGTGATCGGCTCCATGTAGTCGAAGGTGGTCGCGCTGATGCTGTTCGCCACGAAGAGCAGCTCCGCGACGGTGATCGCGGCCAGCATCGGCGTGTCCTTGAACATCGCGATGACGTAGTTGCCGAGCGCCGGGATCACCCGGCGGAACGCCTGCGGCAGGATCACCGAGGTCCAGGTGCGCCGGCGCGACAGGCTCAGCGCCGTCGCCGCCTCCCACTGGCCTTCCGGTACGCCGTCGATGCCCGCCCGGTAGACCTCGGCGGTGTACGTCGAGTAGTGCAGCCCCAGACCGATCACGCCGGTGGTCAGCGGGTTGAAGGTCAGGCCCCAGCCCGGCAGCACGAAGAAGAGGAAGAACAGCTGCACCAGCAGCGGTGTGTTGCGGACGAACTCGACGAAGACGCTGACCGGCCACGTCACCCAGCGGCTGGGGGAGCGCAGCAGCAAGGCCCACACCAGGCCGAGCGCGAACGCCACGAGCGAGCCGAGCAGCGTCGCCTGCACAGTGATCCACAGCCCGCTGAGCAGGTCGGGCAGGATGTCGCCGACGTACTCCCATGACCAGGTGTTCACGGCTTACCTCCGGGGGCAGTGATCACCTGCGGACCCTGCTTCGTGATCGGCAGCCGCCGCGAGAACCAGCCGGACTTCTCCGGCGCGCGGCCGATCGACGCCTTGGCCCGGCGTTCCAGGAGGCGCATGATCCGGGTCACCACGAACGCGATCACGAAGTAGAGGACCAGGATGATCCCGTAGACCTGGGCGCTCTGGCCCGTGGACAGCCGGGCCAGCTTGGCCTGGAAGGTCAGCTCCCCGATCGACAGCAGCGAGGCCAGGGCGGTGCCCTTGAGCAGCTCGATCAGCAGGTTGTTGAACGGCGGCATCATCTCCGGTACGGCCTGCGGCAGGAGGACCTTGCGCAGCCGCTGCCACGGCGTGAAGCTCAGCGCGATGGCCGCCTCGCGCTGGGCGGGCGCCACCGCCTGGATGGAGCCGCGTACGACCTCGGAGCCGTACGCCCCGTAGGACAGGCCGAGCGCCAGGGTGCCCGCCCAGAGGCCGGCGAGCTGCCAACCCAGCAGCGGCAGTGCGAAGAACAGCCAGAACATCAGGACCAGCGCCGAGGTGCCGCGGAAGAACTCCACGTAGACACCGGACAGGAAGCGGACGATCCACAGGTGCGACGTCCGGGCCAGGCCGATGCCGAAGGCGACGAGGGCGGCCAGGGCGGCGCTGTAGACCATCAGCTGGACGGTGATCCACATTCCTTTGAAGAACAGTTCCCACAAGGCTCCGGTCACCGGGCACAGAGCTCCTTCGCCGTGAGGTCGGTCATGAACTCCTCGGTGAACCCGAAGGGCCGGGCGATGCGCAGGAGTTCGCCGCTCTTCTTCATCTTGTGCAGCTCGCCGTTGAAGGCGTCCCGCAGCTTCGTCTCGCCGATCCGGAAGCCGTAACCGCCGCCGTCGCGCTGGGGTTTGCCGTCCACCTGGGGGGTGAAGGGGTGGGTCATCTCCACCTTGGGGTGCTTGCCGGTCTTCAGCGCCTCGATCATCGTCAGCGCGGTGCCGGCGAAGCAGTCGATACGGTCCGCCTCCAGCGCCTCCATGCCGGCGATCTGGTCGCCGTACGTCTGGATCTTCCCCTTCGCGACGCCGTTGCCGACCGCGTAGTCGATCTCCGCGTACCCGATGCCGGTGCCCATGCGCAGGCCGCCCTTGGCCACGTCCTCGTATGAAGCGATCTTCTTGGGGTTGCCCTTCGGCACGAGGAAGCCGTCCTTCGACTCGTAGTCCGGGTCGGAGAAGAGCACGGCCTGGCAGCGGGCCTTGTTGATGAACATGCCGGCCACGATCACGTCGTACTGGAAGGAGTGCAGGCCGGGCACGAGGGCGCCGAACTCGACCGGCACCGGCTCGAAGCGCTGCACCCCCAGCCGCTGGAAGATCGCCTTGGCGACGGCCGGTGCCTCGCCGGTCAGCTCACCCTGGCTGTTGATCGACGCGTACGGCGGCTCGCTGGCGATGCCCATCCGTACGACGTTCCTGTTGCGAAGATCATCGAGTAGGTGTCCCCCGTCCGTGGCTCCGGTGATGTCGACCTGTGAGCAACCGGCCGTCGCCCCCAGCGCACCTGTCAAACCCAGCGCCGCCGCTCCTGCGAGCAGTGAGCGGCGGCGGAACCCTGATGCGGTGTTTCCTGAGCTGTTCCCCTGTGGTGCAGCCATGGGCGCGGGGTTACCCGAACGCGTTGAAAATATGCCAATCGTTTCCAGCCCTTGATGTAAGCGGTGCGGGGCCGTGGCGCATGTCGGTCATGCGTGCATACGACACCCGTTCGGGGACGTTAACTGCGGGGCGCGTGTGGCTTGTTGACGACGGTCGGCAGCCACCGCGCGCCGTGGGGAAAGAGGCGGGTACCGCGTCCGGTGTTCCCGTGTGCATCGGGCCGCCCGCTGGTCCACCATGGGTCCGCAAAGCACCGTAAGGAGGCAGAATGACCGACCGTTTCATCGAAGTCTCCCTCGACAAGCGGGGCGTGCGCTGTACGGCCAAGCTGCTCGACGACCGTGCGCCGGTCACCTGTAAGGCCGTCTGGGACGCACTGCCGCTCGGCGGCGACGTCTACCACGCCAAGTACGCCCGCAACGAGATCTACGCCCTCGTCCCGCCGTTCGCCCCGGAGGAGCCGCCTCTGGAGAACCCGACCATCACGCCCATCCCCGGTGACCTGTGCTACTTCACTTTCACCGAGACCCAGTTGGGCACCGCCTCGTACGGCTACGAGAGCCAGGCCAAGCACCAGGGCCGCGCCACCGTCGTCGACCTCGCACTGTTCTACGAGCGCAACAACCTGCTGATCAACGGTGACGCGGGCTGGGTGCCGGGCATCGTGTGGGGCTCGGTGGTGGACGGCCTGGACCGGATGGCCGACGCCTGCCAGGACCTGTGGCGCGCCGGCGCCCTGGGGGAGACCCTCAGCTTCCGCCGGGCGTGAGCGGGGCGGGCAGGCCCGCGGCCCCCGACGTGTAGAGGGCGTGCGCGGCGCGCAGGACCAGCGCGTCCGCGTGCCGCGCGCCCACCAGCTGCACTCCGATCGGCAGCCCGCTCCCGTCCACGCCGCACGGCACGGTCGCGGCGGGCTGCTGCGTCATGTTGAACGGGTACGTGAACGGCGTCCAGCCCGTCCAGCGCCGGTGCCCGGACCCGGCCGGCACCTCCGCCCCCGCCTCGAAGGCGGTGATCGGCTCGGTCGGCGTCACGAGCAGGTCGTACGTGCTGTGGAAGCGGCCCATCGCCAGCCCCAGCGCCATCCGTACGTCCACCGCCGCCAGGTAGTCCAGCGCGCTGCGCCGCGCGCCCTCCGCGCAGATCTCCCGCAGGCCCGGATCGAGCAGCTCCCGCTGCGCGTGGCTCAGGTGCTGCACCACCCGCGCCGCGCCGCTGAACCACAGCGTGTGGAACTCCTCCACCGGGTCCGCGATGCCCGGGTCGGCCTCCTCCACGTGCGCGCCCAGCTCGGCGAGCCGGTCCACGGCCCGCCGCACCGCGGCGGCGACCTCCGGCTGCACCGGCACGTCCCACCCCAGCGACGGGCTGTAGGCCACCCGCAGCCCGGCCACCGGCCGCTCCAGCTCCTCCCGGAACGAGCCGGCGGGCGGCGCGAGCTGCGACCAGTCCCGCCAGTCGGCCCCGGTGATCACGTCCATCAGCAGCGCCGCGTCGGCCGCGTCCCGGGTCATCGGCCCGACGTGCGCCAGCGTCCCGAACGGACTCGCCGGGAACAGCGGCACCCGCCCGTACGTCGGCTTCAGCGCGAAGATCCCGCAGAAGGACCCGGGGATGCGCACCGACCCGCCGCCGTCCGTGCCCAGGCTCAGCGGCCCGGCGCCGAGCGCGACGGCCGCCGCGCCGCCGCCGCTGGACCCGCCCGCCGTACGGGACGGGTCGTACGGATTGCCCGTCACCCCGTGCCGCGGACTGTCCGTGACGCCCTTCCACCCGAACTCGGGCGTGGTGGTCTTGCCCACGAACACCGCGCCGTGCTCGCGCAGCCGCGCCACCGACGGCGCGTCCGCGTCCCAGAGCGCGCCCTCCTCGCGCACCGTGTGCGAGCCGCGCAGCGTCGGCGTCCCACGGGTCAGCAGCAGGTCCTTGACCGTGGCCGGCACTCCGTCGACCAGTCCGGCGGGCCGCCCGGACCGCCACCGTTCCTCGGACGCCTTCGCCGCGGTCAGCGCGTCCTCCGCGTCGATCCGGGTGAAGGCGTTCACCCGCTCCTGGGCCAGCGCGGCGCGTTCGACCACCGCCTGTACCGCTTCGACCGGCGAGAACTCGCCCGCCGCGTACCCGGCGACCAGCCGCACCGCCGAGCAGTCCGCCAGATCCGTCACCTCAGCCATCCCGACCTCCATCGACGAACGGTCCCCTGCCACGGTCCCGGAAGATCAGGCGCCCGGTACGTAGCCCAGCTGTTTGTCCACCACATTGGTGAGCGGCTCGCCCGCCGCCCACCGGTCGAAGTTGTCCGCGAACTGCTCGGCCAGCGCGTCCCGCCAGCCCAGCGTGTCGCCGCTCATGTGCGGAGAGACGATCAGGTGCGGCACGTCCCACAGGGCGCTGTCCGCCGTCAGCGGCTCGTGCGCGAAGACGTCCAGGGCCGCCGCCGCGATACGCCACTCCCGCAGCGCCGCCACCAGGTCGTCCTCGACGACGAGCGGCCCGCGGGCCACATTGATGAAGCGGGCCCGCTGCCGCATCCGGCCGAAGGCGGCCCGGTCGAACATGCCGCGCGTCCCGTCGGTCAGCGGCGCCGCGCACACCACCCAGTCGGCCGTGCCCAGCAGGCCGTCGAGCGCGCCGCTCGCGTGCACCCGGCCGAAGTCGGGATCGTCCGTATGCTCCCGCCGTCCGACCAGATCCACCCTGACACCCAGTGCCAGCAGCGTCCGGCCGATGGCCCGGCCGATCGGCCCCGAACCCACCACGACGGCCCGGCTGCCCGCCACCCGCAGTGTCTCCCGGTGCCGCCAGCGCCGCTGCCGCTGGAGCTCCCAACTGCCGTAGAGATCCTTGGCCATGGCGATCACCAGCCCGGCCACGTACTCGGCGATCGGCTGCTCGAAGACCCCGCGCGCGTTGGTCACCTGGGTCGCGTCGGCGGCGAGCTCGGGGCACATGAGCCGGTCCACGCCCGCGCTCGCGGTGTGCACCCAAACGGGTCGGCGGCCGCCGCCGGGCCAGGCGTCCCGGATGGCGTCGGAGGTGAAATCCCAGGCCAACACCACATCAGCGGAGGGAAGTTGACCGGCGAAGGTCCGGTCGTCGGCGTACACCAGCCGGGCGCGGCCGGCCAGCCGGTCCAGCTTCGGAGGCGGGTCGGAACCAAGAACAAGGACGGTGCTTTCGGACATAGGCCAGAAACCGTTCTGAAACGTGAGCCCCTTTAAATGAAAGGAGGCGCCGACAGATGCCTGAGATGCGAGGATTGACCACGCTAAGAAGTCGTAACTACCGTGTCAACAACGGCTCTGTCCCGACGTCCCCGGCTTGTGCCGGTCGCACCACGAACCCCTGGGCAATGGCCTTGCCCTTACCAGCCCTTCGCTCTTCTGGGGGCATCATGGACGTCTCATTTCTGGGGGGACCGAAGCCTCAGCTCGGCGTGGGTGTCGTCGCTCCTTTCGACTTCGCCCTGGACCGCGAGCTGTGGCGCTGGATCCCCGACGATGTGTCCCTCCACCTCACCCGAACCCCTTTCGTGCCCGTCGAGGTGAGCCTCGACCTGGCCCGCCTCGTCAGTGAACACGAAACCCTGCACGCCGCCGTCCAGGCGCTGTGCGCCGTATCCCCGCAGGTCGTCTCGTACGCCTGCACCTCGGGCAGCTTCGTCGGCGGCGTGGCGGGCGAGCGCGCCATGTGCGCCGCCATGACCCGGGCGGGGGAGCGGCTCCCGGCGCTCACCACCTCCGGCGCGCTCCTCGAAGCGCTGCGCGAGATCGGCGCGTGGCGGATCGCGGTCGTCACCCCCTACACCAAATCGGTGACCGACTCCCTGGAGGAGTACCTGAGAGAGGCCGGCGTCACCGTCACCGGCCGCGCCTACCTGGGCCTGACCCGGCACATCTGGAAAGTGCCGTACCGCGACGTCGTCGACATGGCCCGGCAGGCCGTCATCGGCGCCGCGGACGCCCTCTTCATCAGCTGCACGAACCTGCCGACGTACGACGTCATCCCGCAGCTGGAAGCCGAACTGCGGATGCCGGTCCTGTCCGCCAACCAGGTCACGATGTGGGCCTCCCTGCGGGCCATCGGAGCCGACGCCATCGGCCCGTACCAGGCGCTGGTGGACCCCGTCGCCAGACGCGGCCCGGCCTCCATGACCGCCTCCTGGGGCCCGGAGGAAGGGGGCGGGATACCGCGGCGGGACGGGCTGTCCGAGGCGGCGTTCGCCGGTTCGGCGGTCCCGTCGTCCGAGGCGGATCCGGCCGACGGACTGGACGTACCGCCCTTTCATCCGCCGGAGGACCCCGGCCCGGCGGCGCCGGTCTGACGCGCACGGGCGGCGCCCCGCCGGATGCCGCCCCCGCCCCGTACCCCGTCCCGCACCCCGCCGTGCGCCCCGCGCGCGTGCCCACGGGGCGGCGCTCACGCCGTAGTACGCACCCCCACACGCATCCCTCCACCCGCATCCCTCCACCCAGTCAGGAGACGTGCATGGCATCCACGGTCGGTTTCCTCTACCCCGGCCACTCCGCCGAGGACGACTACCCCCGGCTGGAGACCCTCCTCGGCAACGGCCTGCGCCTGCCGCTCGTCCACACCGACATCGGCGAGGACGCCCACCGCGTCGACGCGCTGCTGGAGATGGGCTCCGCCGCGCGGCTCGCCGCCGGCGTCGCCGACCTCAGGAGCCGCGGCGCCGAAGCCGTCGTCTGGGCCTGCACCAGCGCCAGCTTCGTCTTTGGCTGGGAGGGCGCCCAGGAGCAGGTGCGCGCGCTGTCGGCCACCGCCGGGCTGCCCGCCTCCAGTACCTCCTTCGCCTTCGCGCACGCCGTACGGGCCCTGGGCGCCGAACGTGTGGCCATCGCCGCGACCTACCCCGACGACGTCGCCGAATGCTTCCGCGCCTTCCTGAAGTCCGCGGGTACGGAGGTCGTCTCGACGTGCGGCAGCGGGATCATCACCGCCGCCGAGGTCGGCACGTGGGGCCTGGAGGAAGTCCTGCTGCTCGCCCGTACGGGGGACCACCCCGACGCCGAGGCGGTGCTGCTCCCCGACACGGCCCTGCACACCGCCGCCTACCTCCCCGCCATCGAGGAGGAGCTGCGCAAACCGGTGCTCACCGCCAACCAGGTCACCGCCTGGGAGGGGCTGCGGCTGCTGGACCGCACGGTCGCCTGCCCGGCGCTGGGCACCCTGTTCGCCGGGTCGTCCGTGCCGTCCGCCGTGCGGTAGCGGCGCCGGGGTCCGCCTGCCGAACCGCTCTCCCCGCCCGCCCGGGAATAACCGGAGAACTACTCCGGTTATTCTCCGGGCAGACCAGCGACGCGAGGAGGGCCCGCACCGTGAGCGGCGACCACGACGAGATCCGGGACCACGACGGGAACCGGACCGATGACGGCATCGGGGACGGCATCGGGAACGGCGACGGCATCCGGGGCACGGCCCCCGGCACCGCGCCCGTCCCCCTGTCCGTACTCGACCTGGTGACGGTGGGCGCCGGGCACACCGCCTCCGAGGCCGTACGGACCGCCGTCGGCATCGCCCGCACGGCCGAGCGCCGCGGCTTCCACCGCTACTGGGTCGCCGAGCACCACTCGATGCCCGGCGTGGCCTCCTCGTCCCCGGCGGTCCTGCTGGCGCACCTCGCCGCGCACACCGAGCGCATCCGGCTCGGCTCCGGCGGCGTCATGTTGCCCAACCACGCCCCGTTGGTGATCGCCGAGCAGTTCGGCACCCTGGAGGCGATGGCCCCCGGCCGGGTCGACCTCGGCCTCGGCCGCGCCCCCGGCACCGACGGCGCCACCGCCGCCGCGCTGCGCCGCACCGAGCGGCTCCACGAGGGCGCCGACGAATTCCCCCAGCAGCTCGCGGAACTGACGCGCTTCCTGGACGACGACTTCCCCGACGGGCACCCGTACAGCCGCATCCACGCGGTGCCCGGTCCGGTCCAGGCGACGTCCCCGGGCGGCGTCCAGTCGGCGCACCGGCCGCCGCTGTGGCTGCTCGGCTCCTCCGGCTTCAGCGCCCAGCTGGCGGGCCGCCTGGGCCTGCCGTTCGCCTTCGCCCACCACTTCTCGGCGGCGAACACCATCCCCGCGCTGGACCTGTACCGCGAGTCCTTCCGCCCCTCCGCGGTCCTGGACAAGCCGTACGCGCTGATCGGTGTCGCCGCGCTGGCCGCCGAGGACGAGAAGGAGGCGCACCGCCAGGTCCTCACCGGCGCGCTGTCCATGATCCGGCTGCGCACCGGACGCCCCGGGCTGGTGCCCAGCCCCGAGGAGGCCGCGGCGTACGCGTTCAGAGGCATGGAGCGCGACTTCGTCGACAGCTGGCTGTCCAACATCATTTACGGCACGCCCGACGCGGTACGCACCGGCCTGGACGACCTCGTCAAGCGCACCGGCGCGGACGAGCTGATGATCACGGCCAACGCGCACGGCGGCGGGACCCGGCTGCGGTCGTACGAGCTGATCGCGGACGCGTACGGGCTGCCGACGGCGTAGGAGCCCTGCGCGCGGATCGGAGCCCTGCGCGCGGAGCGGGCGGGCGCACCGGAGGGGGGCCGGGGTGCCGGAGCGGGCGGGTGCATCGGAGTGGGCGGGTGCACTGGAGCGGGCGGGGGAGCGCGCCGGTGTGCCCGCACCCTCGGTGCTCCCTTGGCGCCCCTTCCGCGCCCCCGGCCGCCGTTACGCGCCGGTCTGCCGTTACGCGCCGGTCTGCCGCCCCGCCCCGATCAGGTCGCAGACCCGGTCCGGGGGCACCGGGCGGGAGTACAGCCACCCCTGCCCGGTGTCGCAGCCGATACGGCGCAACCGTTCCGCCTGCTCGGCGCTCTCGACGCACTCCGCGGTGACCGTCAGGCCCAGCCGGTGCGCGAGTGCCACCAGCGCCTCCACGATCGTCTCGTCCGCCGGGTTCGGGTGCTCCTGCGAGCGGAAGCCCCGGACGAAGGAACCGTCCAGCTTCAGTACGGACACCGGTAGCCGGCTCAGGTACGCCAGGTTCGAGTAACCGGTCCCGAAGTCGTCGATGGCGATCCGTACGCCCATCTCGCTCAGCGCCTGGAGCGCCTGGAGCGGACGCCCGGCCGACCCCATGACGGCCGACTCGGTCAGCTCCAGCTGGAGCAGCGCCGGCGGCAGCCCGGTCTCGTCGAGGATGCTCGCCACGTCCGCCACCAGGTCGGAGTCCCACACCTGCCGTACGGCGACGTTCACGCTGACGAACAGCGGTTCGGCGCCCGGACGCGCCAGCTGCCAGGCGCGGGCCTGGTGGCAGGCGCGGGCCAGCACCCAGCGGCCCAGCTCGACGATCGAGCCGTTCTCCTCCGCCAATCCGATGAACCGATTCGGCGACAGTGTGCCGAACTGCGGATGCCGCCAGCGCACCAGCGCCTCGACGCCCTGCGCCAGTCCGTCGCCGAGCCCGACCAGCGGCTGGTACTCCAGCGTGAACTCACCCCGGTCCACCGCGGGGCGCAGCGTGCTGGACAGCGCCTGGCGGGTCATCCGGTGCGCGTTGCGCTCGGGGTCGAACAGCGTCCAGCGGGCCTTGCCGTCCTCCTTCGCCCAGTACAGCGTGGTGTCCGCGGCCTGCATCAGGCCGGTCGCGGTGGTGCCGGTCGCCGCGCGCTCCACGACGCCGATGCTCGCCGAGACCGACAGCCGCTGCCCGGCGAGGTCGAAGGGCCGCTGCAGCGCGTCCAGGACGCGCTGCGCCAGTTCGGCGAGCTGCTCGGTGCCGGCCGAGTCCTCCACCAGGAGCGCGAACTCGTCGCCGCCCAGCCGGGCCACCAGGTGGCCGCTGCGGCCGCGTACCGCGCCGCGATCGGCCAGGCTCTCGGCGCAGTGCGTCAGCCGCTGGGCCACCGCGCTCAGCAGCCGGTCGCCGATCCGGTGCCCGAGGGTGTCGTTGACGGCCTTGAAGCCGTCCAGGTCGAGGTAGCACAGGCCGACCCGGCCCGTACCGTGCTGCTCGAAGGCGGCCGACTCCAGCGCGCCCGCGAGCCGTTCGAAGAACAGCGCGCGGTTGGGCAGCCGGGTCACCGGGTCGTGCATCTGGAGGTGGCGCAGCCGGGCCAGCAGGTCGTGCCGGTCGCTGATGTCCGAGACGGACAGCAGGACGCAGTCCTCGTCCGGCAGCGGTTCGACCGTCACCTCGGCCCACAGGAACTGTCCGTCGGGATGTTTGAGTCGTCGGGTGCACCGCAGCCGGTCGCTGTGGCCGCGCAGGACCTCGCGGTACGCGGCCCAGATGCGCGGGTCGGTGCCCAGTTCGGTCAGGTCGGCGGCGGTCGCCGCGACCAGGTCGTCCGGCGCCGCGCCGACCAGTTCGCCGAAGGCGGGGTTGGCGGCGAGGACCAGGCCGTCGCGGTTCAGTACGGCCAGCGGGGCGCGGGCGGCCCGGAAGGCGGCGCGGTAGTCGCGCAGCGAGGCCGCGGAGCCGTCCCCGGCGTCTGGTTCGCCGCGGGCGCCCGCATGCGGCTCGCCGTTCGCGCCGGACCGGGTGCGTCCGTCGGCCGCGGTGGGGCCGCCGGGGTGTGCCGGGCCGGAGGCGTCGTCCGGGCCTCCGGCCGATTCGTTGGTCGGTTCATTACGCTCCGTCACCGCGGAGAGCGTCGTTCCGGGCGCGCGGCCCGTGCCGCCGGGGTATCCGCTCACTGCTCGCTCCCGCATGGCGCTTGTCTCGTGATGGAGGGGGGAATCCGCGCTGGAAAGTGTGGCGATCATAGAGGCTGCCGCAAGGGCCTATCCAGCGACGTAACCGTGATCATCGGCACCCATGGCGGAAGATTGGCCATTTTCGTCCGGCTGTGTTCATGCGTATCCGGTCAACGATCGATAGTGACTTTCCGTTACGGGGTGGGGAGTTGGGCCGGTCACTCGTCTGGGGCCCCGGAACTGGGCGTAACTCGACAATTCGGCACAAGGTGGTGAGGGTGCTCCGAATCCGTACCGGGAGGTCGATGTGCCACGCGCCCAGCAACCTCCGGAGGTGGACCGATACGTGCTGCGCCGGGTGGCCGCGGTGGCCACCTCTCTCAGCGCGGTCATAGCCACCTCCGTCGTCGCCGGCCCCGCCACCGCGTCCGAAGGGGCGCTGCCCTGCGCCCTGGCCCGTACCGACACCCATCACTCCGAGGGCCTGGACACCTGGAACGGCGCCTACCCCCGTCCGGCCCGTACTCTCCGCGCCGTCATGGTCTTTCTGTCTTTCCCGGACTCCGAGCCGGTCGCCGACCCCGGCGAACTGGCCGCCGACTACTTCCCGGCCACCTCCCGCTTCTTCGAGCGCGCGTCCTACGGCCGCTTCACCCTGCGCCCCGACGTCCAGCGCCGCTGGGTACGGATGCCGCAGACGTCCAGCACCTACGGCATACGCCGGGACTGGGACGCCGACCGCCGCGCCGCCTACCTCCGCGACGCCGTCGCCGCCGCCGACGGCTCGGTGGACTTCAGCCGCTACGACGTCGTCTACCTCGTCGCCGACCCGGACGCGGCAGGCGTCGACTCCGACGCCACCAAGGTCGTCAACCTCGACCAGCCGCTGCAGGCCGACGACGCCGACCTGCGCCGGTTCGTCACCGTCTTCGAGCAGAGCCCACCGGACCGCAACGTGCTGGCCCACGAGACTGGGCACATCTTCGACCTGCCCGACCTCTACCACCGGCCCCGGGACGGCAAGGGGGACTGGGACACCTATGTGGGGGACTGGGACCTCATGGGCAGCCAGTTCGGCCTGGCCCCCGACCCCTTCGGCTGGCACAAGTGGAAGGTCGGCTGGCTGGGCGACCGCCAGGTGACGTGCGTCTCCCTCGCCCGCGATCAGCACGGAACCGTACACACCCTGCGGCCCCTGTCGGCGCCCATGGAGCCGGGCGGCGGGCGGCGGGCGCGGCTCCTGGTCGTCCGCACCGGCCCGCGCAGCGCGCTGGCCATCGAGGCGCGCGGCGCGGTGGGCAACGATCACGAGGTCTGCACCGAGGGCGTGCTCGTCTACCGCGTGCGCAGCGAGACCGCGTCCGGGAGCGGTCCGGTGGAGGTTCTGGACGGCCACCCCGGTACCGAGGCGTGTTGGGGGACTTCCGTATTTCCCCAGCTTGCTGATGCGCCGCTCGGCGAGGGCGAAAGCATGGACGATGCCGAGGACGGCGTACGGGTGCAGGTGTACGGGCGGTCGTCGTCCGGGGACTGGACGGTCAAGGTGGGGCGGAGCGGCTGAGGCGACGCCCCGGTCGGGGCCTTTCGCGGCCTCCCGGGCGCTCCCGGTTCCTTCGGCCCCTACGGTCCCTACGGCGCACGAAGAAGGCCCCCACCGAGGTGGGGGCCTTCTTCTGTCGGTGCGCCGCCAGGGACTCGAACCCCGGACCCGCTGATTAAGAGTCAGCTGCTCTAACCAACTGAGCTAGCGGCGCCTGCTGACGTGGAAAACATTAGCATCCTGATCGGGCGGCGCAAAAATCGATTCCGCGGGGCCGCTCCCTCACCGGGGTGTGAGGGGCGCGGCGGCCTTGACGGGGCGGGATTCCGGGGGCGTCGGGGCGGTGGTGGCGCTGGTCACAGGGGTGAGGGCGGCGCCGTCCGGCGTACCGGGGGCCGGGGCCGGCGCGGTCGCGGGGGGCGGTGCCGTCCGGGTGACGGGGGAGCGGCGGGCGGCACGTATGCAGGCCCAGAGCAGCGTGCCCGGCCCGGGGAGCCAGGGGTGGCGCACGTCCGGGGCCACCAGCCAGCGGGAGGCGGCGGGGTCGGGGGCGCCGGGGCCGGTGTGCGGCGGGTCCGGATGTGGGCCCGGGTGCGGGCCCGGATGTGGGAGGTCCTGCTGCGGCAGGTCCGGCTGTAGCAGGACCTGCTGTGACGGGTCCGGCTGTGACGGGTCCGGTCGCGGCCGTTCCGGTTGCGGTGGCCGGTGCGGGAAGAGGGGCGGGACGGTCACCGCGTCGCCGGCTCCGTGGCAGAGCAGCGGCGGTACTGAACCGGACCACTCCTCCCAGCCGAGCAGGGCGGGCAGCCGCCGGGCCGTGCCGGGCTCGGCGAACAGCAGGATGCGGCCGCGGTGGGTGGCCACGGGGCCGGACCCGGGCCCTGCGGTCCATAAGCGGTCCACCAGGTCGCGGCCGAAGAGCGCCGGCGCGTTGATCACATCGAAGACGGTGCCGCACGGCAACGTGCTCGGGGCATCCGGACGGGCCGCCCACCGGGCATGCACGCTCTCCGGGTACGGGTCGGCGGAGGCGAGCCAGTCGGCGCCGGCGAGCGTGACGTACGACGCGGTGTGGAAGACGGCGGAGACGGGGCGGCGGGGGTGCCCGGAGGGCCAGTCGCTCATGGGCCCTGGTTTACCGGCAGGTGGTGTTCCGTTTCTGCGGAATGGCTGAAATCCGGACAGGACGGGGCGGTGTGGGGTATGTTTCCGCGCCCGCATATGCCCCCGGCCCATGATCAACATAGTTGATCATGGGCCG
Source organism: Streptomyces sp. CB02923 (assembly GCF_001905005.1). Lineage (GTDB taxonomy): Bacteria > Actinomycetota > Actinomycetes > Streptomycetales > Streptomycetaceae > Streptomyces. The sequence continues at coordinate 161,944 of NZ_LWKZ01000012.1, forward strand.
GGGGGGTGCGGAACGAGCGGGGTGGGGCGTCGCGGTCGGCGGATCGCCGGGCGGCCCGGGGCGCGCCGGGCAGGCCGGGACGCGGCGGGCAGGCCGGGACGCGGCGGGCAGGGGCCGGGGCAGAGCAAGTCCGGAGCCGCAGCCGTACCCGCAGCCAGGGCCAGGGCCAGAGCCGCATCATTCAGCTCATGACCGGCCGAACCGTTCGATCCACGACCGGCCGAACCGTTCGATCCGCGACCGGACGAACAGTTCAGTCCGTGGCGTCGAGACGGCTGCCGTCACCGCCGCGCAGCAGGCCGCGGCCGAACTCGACCATCTTCGCCGCGTAGTCCTCGGTCCAGCCGGCGCGTTCCGCGATCACGGACAGCGGCAGCCGGTCGAAGCGCCGGGGGTCGGCGAGCTGGGCCGCAGCCATCGCCTGGAACTCCGTGGCCCGGTCCGCCGCCGCCCGGAACGCGAGCGTCAGCTCGGTGGAGCGGGCGAGCAGTTCCTTGGGGTCCTCGATGGACTCCAGATCGAAGAAGTGCTCGGGATCGGACGTGGCCTCCGGAGGCTCGAAGAGCAGCGGAGCCGGTTTCAGGCGCCGGGGCGCGGGGGCAGTCCCGCGCGGGTCGGAAGCCGGTTGCGGCTCGGACATGTACGTACCTCCTGGATCGTGTGCCGCGTTCCATTGTCCCGCGCCGCGCAAGTGCGCCTGGGGGTGCGCCCTTACGGGGCTCACCCGCCCGGAGGAGCAGCGCGCCACATATCGCGCGCCCCTGTACCGCGCCCGCACCGCCACCGTACGACCGTACGCGGCGCACAACAGTAGAAGTGCGCCGCACTGGCCGACGCACGCCCCTGAACGGGAGAGCCGGCCAACGGCCGCGTGGCCCGCCTCCCAGCACTGGAAGGACAAGATCACGAACCTGGGTGCCCAGGGCGGATGTGGCGAAAGGCAAACGTCCCGGCCCATCGGGGCCGGGGCGTTGTCGCTCTGCTTCAACTACCTTTCCGGGCAGACCAGTTCCGGCCTGGTGCGATTCGGGGAGCAGCAGACCAGGGTCAGGGACAGGAACGAGGGACGTTCGAGGTAGAAGCCGTGCGACACGTCGCCACCCCATCCCAGCCGTTCGGCGGCGGAGCGGACGAGTATCGCCGGTCGCGTAGTGCCGCGGTCCGGCTCGGAGGCGAACCGGGGCGCGTGCGCGGTGAGCTGTTTCCCGAGCCATCGCGCCGCCTCCTCCGGTTCGCCCCAGGTGCCCCGTACCAGCCTGCCGGGCTTGGTGAGCCAGTAGGCGGTCTCCAGTGGGGGCAGGTCCACGACGGGGAACTCTGCCCTCACCTCTCGATAGCGTTCAACGAGCCGCTGCCCTGCGGTGTCGTCGTCCCCGGCCGGGGCCGGTGGCGAGTAAGGGTGGGGAGGTCGTCTCAGCGCTTCCTCATCAAAGCGCTGCTTGACACCAGTCCATAGATAGCCGTGGAAATGCAACTGGTCGTCCTTGTCCGGAACAGTCGAAGGCGGGCCTCTGCTTTCCCCGGAGAGCAGAGGTCGCCAGTCGGGCAGCGGCCGGTCGGTCAGACCGAGAGGCCGAAGCGGGCCGGGTCGATACCGGCCGCGTTCAGTTCGGCGGTGGTGAAGCGCAGCGGGGCCATATCGGGGCGCTTGTCGTCGCCCAGCGCCCACGCGTCATGGCCGATCTTCGCCAGCGTGGCGCAGGACTCGCCGTCCGGGTGTGTATTGCCTCCGCATGCCTTGAAGAATTCGGCTCCGTTGATGGGCAGGCTGTGCAGGTCTGGGTCGGTTCCGGGCATGGGTGTGCCTTCCTGTGAGATCAGTGACGGGGCAGGATTGGAACGCATACTGATCCGGCTTCGAAGCGAGCAGTCGTCGGCCAGTGGAGAGGCTTCGGATGGGAGTGGAACCATTTCCATGGATGTATCCTCGACCGCTCGGGCCGAGAGCTCCAGCGCTATTCGCGTTGCCGGGTAGAAATCATGAACGGTAGGCCGCAGCCCACTCGGCGAACAGTGCCGTGGCCTCTTCATCGAACAAAGCGTGGCGCTCGTATCGGCCAAAGATTTCGAGGTGTTCTGCGATGTCCCGGGAATCCTGGAAAACTATGCGCCCCGTGAACGTTTCAACAGTCGTCAGTCGTTGGTCATAGATCGTGAATGTATTCATCGGGCCGCGCCCAATGCTATTTCCCAATGGGAGTACGCCAATGTGCACATTCGGGAGGTGTGACAGTGAGGCAAGGTGATCGATCTGCACGGCCATCACCGCACGCGGGACAACGGCCCACCTGGCGGCCTGCTCCGTCAACAGGAAAGTGAAGTGCTTTCTGCTGTCGTAGAGAATTGCCTGCCGCTCCAGTTTCTTTGCGATCGTCCTGGAAATGTCCCCCGGAGAGTGGCTCAGGCTCGCCCTGATGTACTCAGGTGTGGCCAGGAGTCCTGTCACCATCGCGGGCAGGAAGTACCGGAGTGTCACGGCTTCCGTTTCGAGGCCCGCCAACTCCGACTGGCGCTTCTCCAGACCTCTCCGCCATGATGCCCGCTTGCCCTGCCATTCCGTATGGGCCAGACGTGCGAGGGCGGCTGCTTCTGCCACGATCTCCGCTGGTGCGTCGAGTGCTCTGACAATCAGCTCGACATCGACGAGGCCCGGCGTGATCCGTCCGGTTTCGATGTTGCTGAGCTTGGTCTGGGACATGTTGCAGCGCCGGGCGAGCCACACCTGCGTACGGCTGGCTCGCCTGCGCATTGCGCGGAGTGTTTCTGCCAGGTCGGCCTTCGACTGACCCAGCTGCCCAGGATCAAACGTCAAGGCCCTTCACGTACTCCTCGAAAGGCACCGCGTGCCCCAAGGCGATTCGCTTCCAATCCCGATAGGGTGCGGGGTCGCCGCCGTATGCTTCGCGGTTGATCTGGGTACCGTCCGGTCGGAAGTTCAGGAAGGCGATGCGGGTTTCATCGAACAACCACCAGTCGCGCCCTGAAAGTGGCAGGCCGTAGTCGTCCTGTGTCACGTCCAGGACGCGAATGTCTTCACCGGCCGCGATGTTCCCGGGAATGCTCCATGTGAATTGATATCTCTGGTAGTCGGTGAGCGGCCGACGCACGATGCGCACTCGGCCGATGCGCCTTCCCGATTCGACGTAGCCACGCACCCGTTCATGCCAGCGGGAATTGTGGTCGGCGGGCTTTCCCTCGCCCCGTAGGAAGCGGGCTACGTTCTCCTGTTCCCTGGGCATGGTGTAGGTGGGCTGCGCCTCGAACCGCCATGCCTCGCGCTCGAATGCGTCGAAGAACCTACGCCACTCTTCACCATCCAAGAGCACGGACGGCCTCCCTGAGGACGTTTTCGGGGATCTCCACCAGGCCCTCGCCGGTGGGCGTCGAGAAGACGGAAGTCAGGTCCCCCTGCACGACGAAGGAACCGCATGTGGTCCGGTAGACGTTGGGGCAATCGTCATCGTCGCAGTTGGGTCCTCCGGCGCGGCCGGTAAGGCGGGTCAGTTCCTCGCGTGCCATCGTGCCCTCCCTCGATGCCGGGTCGGCTCCTGGCACCACGAGGACGGTAAGCCGGGTGCGTGTGCCGCGGCTATGGCGCATCGCCGGTATGCGCGTTGTCGGGTAGATGACCTTGCTGGTCGCGACCGTCCCTCAGGGGCGCCAGGTCACCCGGTGCTCGTTCAGGTGGGCCAGTACTGCGTGGTTCGCCTCCCAGCCGTCCGGGAACTTGACCGTGACGCCCAGTTGTACGGGGTCCGCCGACGGGTGCTCGTCCAGCAACTCCGGTACGCCCGCGCGGCAGACCACGATGCAGGCGTGCCGGTGGCGGGAGGCCAGTACGCACAGTCGGCCCGTTTCCAGGTGGAAGGCGGTGGCGTCGGGGCGGCCGGAGAGCGGATGCAGGAAGACCGTGACGTCGAACTCCCTTCCCTGGAGGCGGTTGGCGGTGTCCACGGCCACGCCACTGACGCCGAGCCCGGCCAGCGCGGTCCGTACCGCCGCCGCCTGGTCGCGGTGGGCCGTGCCGACCGCGATCCGGTCGGCCGTCAGCGGCGCGGGGTCGGGGCCGCGCTCGCTGGTCGCCGCGCCGCCCCGGTCGAGCAGCCGCCGTACCACCCGCGCGATGGCGTGCACCGCCTCCGGATCCGTGCGCGGGGTGTGGCGGGCGGGGAGTTCGAGCAGGCCCCAGCCGGCCTCGGCGGCCTCGTCCAGCACGCGGTCCACCGCCGAGCCGTCGGAGGGCACGCCGAAGGCGAGCCGCCGGTCGCCGTGGTCCGTACCGCTGCGGAACGGCGTGAAGGGGTAGAACGCGTCGGAGACCAGCCGCGCGGCGGAGGCGGGCAGCCGCCACGACACCGGCAGCCGGTGCTGCGGCAGGTCAGGGTTGTGCGCGAGGAGGGTGGTCACGGCGCTGGCCGACGGGTCGTAGGCGAGCCCGGCCCACTGCTCGGCGCCGACCACGCTGAACGGATCCAGCTGCCCCGGATCCCCCACGAACAGCGCCCGCTCGAACAGGCCGCCGACGGCCAGCAGCGCGTCCGAGCGCATCTGGTACGCCTCGTCGACGATGGCGTGCTGCCACGGCTCGTCGACCTTGGTGTACGCCCACTTGGCGGCCGTCGAGACGACGATGTCCATGCCTGCCAGGTCGGCGACCTTCGACGACGTGCGGACGGCGGGCAGCTCCGCGAGCGCGGGGTCGAACGCGCCCGGTTCGCTGCTGTGCAGCCGGCCCACCGGGAGTTCGGGGTCCTTCTCGGCGATCCGCAGCACCAGGTCGTCGACCTGTGCGTTGGTCTGCGCGACGATCATCAACGGGCGCCCTGCCGCGGCCAGTTCGCGGGCCGCCCGTACGACCAGCGTGGATTTGCCCGCGCCCGGCGGCGAGTCGACGACCACGCCGCGGTGCGTGCCGTGCAGCGTGCTGTGCACGATCGCGTCGGTGGCCGCGGCCGCCGCCGCGCCGGGGTCGAAGGGCGCCGCGCCGTCCGGCTGTCGCGCGGCGGGTACGTCGGGGTGCGCGGGGCGGGCCTCGGTCACAGGAAGTCCTCCGCGGTGACGGGATCGGGCAGGTCCACGGGCAGTACGGCGGTGTCGGCCGCGGGCGGCCCGCCGTGCGTCCACGGTGTGTCCTCGGGGTCGGGCAGCTCCGGGCCGCCGCGCGGCTGGTGTTCGAACAAGGTCCAGCACACCTGATCGCCCGGCGCGGGCACCGACCCGGGCTCCGGGGTCTTCCCACGCCCCATTCCGCCGGTCAGCCGGACGACCAGACCGCCCGGCCCGTCCGTCGTGTACGCGACGAACTCGGCGGACTGGGCCTTCCCCTCCGGCAGCGGGCGGTACAGCTTGCCGCCCTCGGACAGCTGCGGCCGGTCGTCCGTCCACAGCGTCACCAGCGGGCGCGGCATCGGCCGCTTGCCCTCCGAATACGCCATCTCCACCCCGGTCACCCGCCCGGCCATGGCCTCCCCGGCGAGCCGTCGGCCCGCCATGACCAGCGGGTCGTCCAGTGCCTCCTGCGCGTCCAGCTGCGCCTGGGCGGTCTCCCGCGAGGAGAGCTTCCGCGCGGCCGTGATCGCGTCGTCCCGCTTGGGCTGCGGCGGCTCACCGGCCCGTACCCGGTCGCGGTGCGCGGTGTAGGACCAGCGGTCGTGCTTCCAGCGGTCGGCCACCCGGGAGCCCTCCGGCAGGGCCCGGAGCAGGTCGATGCCCTGCCATACGGCGTCCCAGGTGGGGCGCAGCTGGCCTTCGAGCAGGTCGCGGATCTCGTCCTCGGCGCCGGGCAGCCCCGCGTCGTAACGGGCCATCGCCGGGGCGAGACGCTTGTTGTCGAAGGCCGGGTCCGTGGCCGGGCCGGCCGGCGGGCACAGCAACTGGCCCGCCGCGTCCCGCGCCGTCTCCGCGCGCTGCGCCGCCGTCGCGCCGTCCTCGCCCGCGGGCGGGTCGGTCCAGGCGAGCAGCGCACCCAGGTGCTGGTCCTCCAGGTTGCTCTGGCCGGTCGCCCAGTGGCGGGCGAGCAGCCCGGTCATCGGCAGCAGCAGACTCGCGCCCGGCACCCGGGCCCGCTCGCCGAAATGCGTGAACCAGCGGCCCAGCAGCGGCACATGGGGAGGGGCGGGGTGCGGGGTGTCCGGATCCTGTTCGGCGGTCCGCCGGAACCGCATGGACCGGCCCAGCAGGCGTACGTACTCCACGCCGGCCGCGCTCGGCACGACGACCTGCGGCGCGTCCGCGCACAGCTCGACCTCGACCGGGACTTTTTTGCCCGTCTCGGGGTCGGTCTCCTTGCGCTCCTCCAGCTCGACGGCGTCCGCGTACCCCTCCACGTACGGCAGGACGGATTCGGCCAGTTCGGCGAGGAAGGTGGACCGCAGGTCACGGTCGCGCGGCTGGGGAACGGCGAGCAGCAGCGGCTTCTCGCGGTCCGTGCCGACCAGCGCGCCCAGCGGCGCGCCCGCCTCACCCGCGGTCGTCAACGGGACGAACACCAGCGGGTGTGCGGACAGGTGCCGGTGCCGGACCGTCGTCAGCGGCTGGGCGCGGCCCGCCGCCACGGCCTCCATCCTGGCGAGCACCTCGATCAGCGACATGCCTGCACCTCCGCGGCGCCGTCGGAGCGGTCGTGGGGACGGTCGTGGGAACGGCTGGCGGAACGGTTGTCGGAAGGGCCGCCGGAACGGCCGTCGGAACGACCGTGGGTCCGGTCTCCGGTCCGGCTCTCGCCTCGGTCCCCGGTCCGGCTCCCGTCCCGGCCCACCCCGCCCCGGGCGCCGTGCCCGGCAGCGGTCAGTGCCTCGGCGCGCAGGGTCGCCGCTCGGCGCAGGGCTTCGGTGGCGGGGGCGTCCGGCGAGCCGGCCTGGACGTCCGCGTCCGCGGAGCAGGCGGCCGTGCCCTGAGGAGCGGTGTCCGTGTCCGCCGCGCTCTCCGTACGCGCCGCTGGCGGAGCCTCGTCGACCGCTGCCGCCAGCACCTCCTCGACCGTACGCAGCCCGCCCAGCTCACCGCGCACCCCGCGGCCGAGCGACTCCACGGCGCCCGCCGCGCGCGCCCGCCCCCGGCAGTGGAACGCCAGCTCGCAGGCGGCCAGGCACTCCGGCGCGTAGGCCGCGTCCACGGACTCCACCGCCTCGGCCAGCTCGGCGGCGGACCGCGTCGCCGTCTTCCCGTCGTCCGCGAGCCGGAGGTCGAAGGTGGTGGCGGGCGGGAGCTGCCCGGCGATCTCCTCGACCTTGGTGAGGCGCTGCAACTGGCGTGCGGTCGTCGACAGTTGTTTACGGATGTCGACGGCCTCGGCGGTGGGGAGGTTCGCGAAGTCCTTCGGGCAGACCAGCAGCACCTGGTCCCGCACCGCCACCGCCCGGCCCGTACTGGCGAGCACCTGCGCCGCCACCCGCCGCAGCGCCAGCACGTACACGGCCGCCTGGCGGGCCGCCGCGCCCACCTTGGCGGGGTCGGCGGAACCGTCGATCATCGGGAAGGACTTGATCTCCACGACCGTCCAGCCGCCGTCCGGATGCACCACGACCGCGTCCGGCTCCAGGTAGGCGGGCGACCCGGCCACGTCCAGGGTGATCAGGGGATGGTCCAGCAGGGACCAGCCGCCGGCGGCCGTGGCCTCGCGCAGCGCCAGCGCCGTACGGGCGGCACGCCCTTCGGGACCGGCGGCGGACAGGTCCGGGACGGCGACCCGGCCGGGCGCGGGGGCTTCCGCGGCGCCGCCCATACGCTCGTACAGCAGCTGCATCAGGTCCGCGCCGCCGTCCGCCTTGACGCGGGCCTCGAAGGAGTTGCCCCGGGCCAGCGCGAACTGCGACTGCCCGAAGGCCGCGGGCGAACCGAGGGCGCCCGCGAGCGCCGCCTTGTCGATCCCGGCGCCGTCCAGCAACGCACGGCGGCGACAGCCGGGGTTGGCGGCCAGCGCGGCGAGCGCGCGGGCGTCCAGCGGCCGCGGCCGTACGCCGGGGCCGCGCAGCTCACCGAGCCGCTGTCGCAGCCCCGTCGTCGGCTGCGGCAGCGGAGGCGGCTGCTCCGACGGCCGGTCGGCCGCGGCGGGTCGGCTGTCGCGGAAAACGTTCACCCGCGGAAGTCTGGCATCCGCCACTGACATTCGCGTGTGCACCCGGCGCCCCGGCGGCCGGAGCGCCCGGCGCCGTACCCATGACGAGGCCGTCGTCCGCCCGAAGCCGCGCGTCCGCCCGGAGCCGCGAGCCTGCCCGAAGCCGCCCGTCCGTCCGGAGCCGTCCGCCCGCCCGGAGCCGTCCGCGCACGCCGTCCGCGAACCGCAGCGCCGGGCGTGTCAGCAGCAGGCCCAGTCCCATCACGGCCGTACCGGCCAGCGCGTCGAGCAGGTAGTGGTTGGCGGTGCCCATCACGACCAGCACGATGAGCAGCGGATACGCCACCCCCAGGGCCCGCGTCGTCCGCGACCGGCCGTGCCGCCACAGGACCACGCCGCACCACAGCGCCCACCCCACGTGGAGGCTGGGCATCGCCGCGAACTGGTTCGTCATGCCGCCGAGCCCGCGCGGCGCGCTCGCGTCGTCGCCCCACCACCCGTACGAGGAGAACTCCGCCATGGTGTCCGCGAACCCGCTGCCCGCCTCCAGCAGCCGCGGCGGCGCGGTCGGCAGCAGCGTGAAGCCGACGAGTCCGACGAGGGTGGCCAGCATGAGCCACGTACGGAGCGTGCGGTAGTGGGCGGGCCGCCGGTTCCACAGCCATATGAGGACCGCGGGTGTGACCAGGTAGTGCAGCGAGGCGTACGCGAAGTCGGCGGGCACGCCGAGGGCGGGCGTGGTGGTGAAGAGACGATTCAGCGCGCGTTCCGGGTCGATCCGCAGCAGCTCTTCCCACCGGAGGATCGTCTGTCCGTGCCCGGTGGCGGTGTGCGCGTCGCCGCGGGCCACGAGGCGGCCCGCGGAGTAGGCCACGTACACGAGGGCCAGCAGTGGCAGTTCCGTCCACCAGCGCGGCCGGCTGCCGGCTGCCGCGGGGCGGCGCGCTACGGCGTCCATCCTGATCGTTCTCCAACGTGCGATGCCCGGGGCGGATCGGTCGCGGGCCTGGTGCGAGGGGTGCGCGGTGCGGTGCGGCACCCGTCGGCGCGAAAACGCCGACCCTCCACCGTACGCTGTATGGCTCGCTGCTCCGGGCAGGGGGAGGGCCCGCCCCGGGAAACAGGGGCGATGCGCGATGATGGAACGGACGGTCTCCGTCGAAAGGCGGCAAGAACCGGACATCAGTCGAGCACCGATCGAGCAGCAAGAGCCCCGGAACGGGCCCCGAAGACGGAAAAACCGAGCAATCGGTCAGAGGTATTCCCCATGGCACCGCGCATTCTGCTGGCCCGGCACGGGCAGACGGAGTGGTCCCTGTCCGGCAAGCACACCGGCCGTACGGACATTCCGCTCCTGGAGGAGGGCCGCAGCGGTGCCAAGCTCCTGGGGGAGCGGCTGCACCGCGCGCCCTGGGACGGCCTGCCGGACGTCGAGGTCCGCACCAGCCCCCTGGTACGCGCGAAGGAGACCTGCGAGCTGGCCGGCTTCGGCGACCGGGCCCGGGACTGGGACGCGCTGATGGAGGTCGACTACGGCGCGTACGAGGGCCTGACGCCGGCCGACATCAAGGCCGGGCGCCCGGACTGGCTCATCTGGCGCGACGGCGTCCCCGAGGGCGAGACCCTGGCCGAGGTCGCGGCGCGGGCCGACGAGGTCGTGGAGTGGGCACGCTCGGCCGACCGCGACGTACTGGTCTTCGCGCACGGCCACATCCTGCGCTCCCTGGGAGCCCGCTGGCTCGGCCTCGACGTCTCCTTCGCCGCCCGCATCCGCCTGGAGCCGACGTCCCTGTCGGTGCTGGGCTGGGCCTACGGGGAACCGGCGATCGAGCGCTGGAACGACACGGGCCACCTGGGCTGAGCGGGGGCGGCCGTGCACACGGCGGTCATGCCGTGTGCAGGGCCGTGCGGTCATGCCGTATGCGCATCCGCCTGAGGCCCTGACCCCGGCTCCGATCCCGGTCCCGACCCCGGCCCCGGCTCTGATCTCGATCCCGGCCCCGGCCTGGGCCGTGCCCCGGACACCGTCCGCCGTCCGTCCCTCCCGACCGAGGTCCGCACCGGCGGCCGGGTGGCGGCGTGCCGGTCCAGGAACGCGCCGACCGCGTCACCCCTCCTGCCCGCACCGTCGCGGTACGGCCGCAGTGCCCGCGCCGTCGAGTCCAGCATCGTCCGGATGCGGGCCGACCGGACGTCCTCCAGGAGGGCCAGTGCCCGCGTACCGGCCGTGGCGGCCTCCTCCGGCGCCCGGCCGAGTGCGAGATCACTCGCGAGTTCCGCGGTGAACAGGGCGATGTTCCGTGTGAAGTGCGGGTCCTGGAGCGCGACTGCCCGGCGCGCGTACGTCGCCGCGCGCCCCTGCTCGCCCAGCGCGGACCAGCACTGCGCCTCCAGCCCCGCCAACTCGGCCTCCCCGTAGAAGGACATCCACTCCGGATCACCGTCGGACGGCCCCCGGGCGAAGAGCCGCTGCGCCCGCAGAAGCGCCCGCTCGCAGCTCCTGCGGTCGCCCAGGCCCGCCCAGCCGCCCGCCTCGCGCAGCGCCAGGAGGGACAGCAGACGCGGCGATCCCAGGGACTTCGCGGCCTGTTGGGCGGCCTGTGCGGCGCGTACGGCCTCCCGGGGGCGGTTCGCGTCGCGCGCCAGGAAGGCGGTGTTGCAGAACGCGTGCGCCTCAAGGGCGGCGTCACCGGCCACACGAGCGGTGGCCAGCGCTTCGGCGTAGTGCGACCGGGCGTCCCCGAAGCGGCCCGAGTCGTGGGCCAGCCAGCCGACGGAGATGGCCAGTTCGCCCGCGCCCGCGTGCAGGCGGTCGCTGACGGATCTGCGGTGCACTCCGGCGTCCAGCAGTTCGTACGCGGTCCGCAACGGTTTCGCGGCGCGCCGGTACAGGCCCTCCCCGCCGTGCCGGTCGTCCAGCAGCCGGATGCGGCGCACCGCCTCCTCCACGGCCGCAGCCTCGGACTCGCCCGCCCGCCCGGGGCCGACCGCAGGGGAAGGGCCCGGTACTCGCGGCACAGTGCCCGGTGCGCGCGGCACGGCGCCCGGTACACGCGGCACGGCGCCCGGTACGCGGGGGCCCGCGGCGGCCTCCGGGACGAAGGGGGGCAGGGCGGTGAGCCCCAGCGCGGCGGCCGGGCCGCCGGTGATGAACGCGCGACGCAGCACGTCGCTCTCCTTGCCGGTCTGGATGTCCGTATCGCGATGGCAGGGCCCGGGGCCGGGCCCTGCCGGGGCCCCGGCGGTCTGCCCGGCGCCCGTCCACGTGCCGGGAAGCGCCCCGGCGTCGTGCCCCGTTCCCGTACCGTCGCCTCCCTGCGCCGTACGGGACCGCCGCCCGCGCACCGTCTCGCGCGCCGCGAACCCCATGTCCGCGAGTGTGAGCCCGGGGAACATGTGCCGGAACACCCGTTCGTAGGCGTAGTTCGGGCACCGGATCTCCCCGGCCTCGACGCGGCCCACGTAACGGGCGTCGCAGGCGACCTGTTCCCCGATCTCGCGCGCGGCGCGGCGCACCGCCGCCGCGAACTCGCCGGGCGACAGGCGGCCGCGCAGCTGCCGGAAGGCGCGGTTGGGCTGAGCGGGGACGTGGGACGACGCTGATCTCGCGGCTGGCGACGCCATGGCAGATCCTCCGTGCCGTCTCCGTGGCGGTGCCGCGGCCTGGCGGTGCGGCGGGACGACGGTACTAGCTGTGACCCAGCCGACACGCAGGGTTTGGCTACAAACCGGATATCTCACGCACGATCCGCCATGAAGTGCCATTCTTTGCGGCGTCCTGCCGCCGTAGCCGTTGACGTGTCCGGACGTTGAACAGGAAGTAAAGGGAGCGGCGCGTGCAGAGGAGGGGTTTCCGTGCGGGAGACCGGCGTGGCCAACGTCAGGACCGTCGTCAGCGGTGAGGCGGGTGCCGGCGGAGCAGTGCACGGCGGCCCCGGGCGCGCGGGCCGCGCGGCGCACCCCAACGGCCGGTCCGGCGGGCACGGTTCGCCGGCCGTGGACCGGCGCTGGCCCTCCGCGGAGCGCAGTGTGCTCCCGGAGGCGCCCCGGACCTGCGACCTGGTGACGGTGCCGGCCCGCCAGGGCCTGGAGGCGGTCGACATCCTGCGGCTGCGGGCCGGTGTCGGCCCGGTCCTGCACGACGACGCGTGCGACACCCTCGGCTTCCTCGTGCCTCCGGGCACGGCCGACGGCTGGGACCTGCCGGGCAGTGCCTGTACGCAGACGTACGAGCGCGAGGCGCCCGCTGGGGGCGCGCGGGACGCGGGCAGCGCCCCCGCCGAGCCGCCCGTCACGGGCACCGACTGGCTGGTGTCCCCGGACGGCGCGTGCGGCACCGCCACCGACCCCGTCGTCCTGCGCGAGGCGCTCGGCGAGGCGGCCCGCACGATCGAGGCCGTCGACCGCTGCCGCTGAGGCCCGGCGGCCCGGCGGCCTGCGGCCTCGGCGCTGCGCCCGGCGGCCCCGCGCTTCCCGACGCCTGGCCTCGACGGCCCCGCGCCCCGCCCGTCCCACCTCGGCGGACTCCGGTTCCACCGCCCGGCCTCGGCGGCCTCCCGCTCCACCGGGCACTCTGACCTGGGCGAACGCGGCATACTGGAGGCATGGCGAAGAGCAGGCGCGGCCGGTCCCGTACGGGGCCCGAAGCCGTGGTGGAAACCGTGGACGGCGGCGTCGCCGAGCTGCGTCCCGACCGGGACCGGCCGCGCGGCTGGACCCTGCTCGTCGACGGCGCCCCGCAGTCACACGTGGACCTGGACGACCCGGCGTACCTGGACTTCGCGTACCAGCGCCGCCTCGGGCACATCGTCGATCTCGCCGGGCCGCCCGGCAAGCCCCTCCAGGTGGTGCACCTCGGCGGCGGCGCGCTGACCATGGCGCGCTACGTCGCGGCCACGCGCCCGCGCTCGACCCAGCAGGCCGTGGAGATCGACGCGCCGCTGGTCCAACTGGTCCGCAGGGAGCTGCCGCTGGACAGCGCCTGGCGGATCAGGGTGCGGGGCGCGGACGCGCGTGCGGGGCTCGCCAAGATCCCGGACGGCTGGGCGGACCTGGTGATCGCGGACGTGTTCCGCGGTGCCCGTACCCCGGCGCACCTGACCAGCGCCGAGTTCGCGGGGGAGGTCGCGCGGGCGCTGCGGCCCGGCGGCTGGTACGCGGCGAACCTCGCGGACGGCCCGCCGCTCGCCTTCGTACGGGCACAGGTCGCCACGGTCCGTACGGTCTTCCCCGAGCTGTGCCTGACCGCCGACCCGGCTGTCCTGAGGGGCAAGCGTTTCGGGAACGCCGTACTGCTCGCCGCCGCCGGGCCGCTCCCGGTCGCCGAGCTGACCCGGCGCGCCGCGACCGATCCGCAGCAAGGCCGGGTCGAACACGGGCGCGCGCTGCTGGACTTCACCGGAGGGGCGCAGGCGGTGACGGACGCGACCGCGGTGGATTCGCCGTCCCCGCCGCCCGCCGTCTTCACCTGAGCGTTCGTCTGGGCGTTCATCTGGGCGTTCACCTGGGTGTGCGTCTGGGCGCCGGTCAAGAGCCCGGTCAGGTCGCGTGGTTGTCCGTCTCGACCGTCGGCGGGTGGCCGTTCCAGGCGCAGATGACCGACGCGTGGCCCGCGCCGCCCCGGAAGTCCACCCGGAGCCACTGGTCCTGCTGCCACACCTGCATCTGCCAGCCCGCGTCCGGGGTGGCCGACACCAGCTGGGCGGACCGAGTGCCCATGTCGATGACCACCCGGCCGCCCGCGGTGGAGAAGCTCTGGACCGTGCTGCCCGTGGCGGGCGAGGTGCCGTCGCCGGGCGGAGGGTGCGGGCCGGTACCCGTACCTTTTCCGCCACCGCCGGACACGCCACCGCCGGACGCGCTGCCGTCGGTTTCCTGCTGCTGGTCGCCCGGTTTCGTGGACGGTGCGGGGCGGCGGGAGGCCGGTCCGGACGGGCGGGGCCGGTGCGTGGAGGAGGCGCGGGGTGAGGCGTCGCCGTCGGTTCCGGCGTGTGGGGACGGCGCGTTGTCGGAGCGCGGGAGCGCGCGCGGCGGGTCGTACGCCGTACCGGCCAGCACGGTGTGCACGCCGAACCACGACAGCGTGACGGCGGCGCCCGTTGCCAGCGTCCAGGCCGCCGTGTGAACCAGTCCTCTGTGCATCCGGCTCATATTGCACCACGTACCCGGCCGGGGCAGCGGGCCGGAGGTCCCGGGGCGAGCGGGACAAAGGCGGTGCCACGGGAGGTTCCGGGACGGGACGGATACCATGCGCAACACCGGCTGAAAAGCGGGCTGATGGCCTGCCTCCCGACGTCAATCCCAGGTAAAGAAGAGCACTCGAATGGCGTACGGTGCCGCCCATGGCAAGTGTGCTCGTGGTCGAGGACGACCAGTTCGTGCGCTCGGCCCTCATCCGGCATCTGACCGAGGCGTCCCACACGGTACGCAGCGTCGGTACGGCCCTGGAGGCGCTGCGCGAGGTGGCCCACGTCGGCTTCGACGTGGTCATCCTGGATCTCGGCCTGCCCGACCTGGACGGGGCGGAGGCCCTGAAGATGCTGCGCGGGATCACCGACGTACCCGTGATCATCGCCACCGCGCGGGACGACGAGGCCGAGATCGTCCGGCTCCTGAACGACGGAGCCGACGACTACCTCACCAAGCCCTTCTCGGTGGAGCACCTCTCCGCCCGGATGGCCGCCGTGCTGCGCCGCTCCCGGGGCACCACCGCGGGCGGCGAACCGCCGTCCCGGGTGCTCCAGGTGGGCGGCCTGAGCATCGACCCGCTGCGCCGCCAGGCCGAACTGGACGGTACGGCGCTCGATCTGACCCGACGCGAGTTCGACCTGCTCGCCTTCCTCGCCGGCCGCCCGGGTGTCGTCGTGCCCCGCAGGGAACTGCTCGCCGAGGTCTGGCAGCAGTCGTACGGCGACGACCAGACCATCGACGTCCACCTCTCCTGGCTGCGCCGCAAACTGGGCGAAACAGCCGCCCAGCCGCGGTATCTGCACACCCTGCGCGGGGTCGGCGTGAAGCTGGAACCGCCGCGGTGACGCCTGCGCGGACCGGGTGCCGCGGGACGTACGCGCCGGAGCCGCTCGCGCGGACCGGGTGCCGCCGGGCGTACGCGCCGGAGCCGCCCGCGCGGGCCGGACGCCTCCCGGCGGCCCTGCCGGAGCCGTCGCCGTGAGATGGGCCCTGGTCAAGGTGTGCCTGGCCGTCACCGCGATGGTCGTGGTGGCCTTCGCCGTACCGCTCGGGCTCGTCGTCAAGGAGATGGCCAAGGACCGCGCGTTCTCCAACGCCGAACGGCAGGCGGCCACCATCGGCCCCGTCCTGGCCATCACCACCGACCACGCGCAGCTGGCACGCGCCGTCGCCAGCGCCGAGAGCGGACCCGGAGGCTACATCGGCGTCCACGTACCGGCGGGCGGAAAGGGCGGCGAGCCCGCCGAGATCGGCTCCCGCCGGGCCAGGCCGGGGGACGTCGACGCCGCGGTCGAACTCGGCCGTGCCTCCGTCACTCCCGTGCCCGGCGGCTCGGTACTGCTCCAGCCCACCGCCGTGGCCTCCGGCATCGCGGTGGTCGAGGTGTACGTGCCGGACGCCGCGCTCACCAACGGCGTCACCACCTCCTGGGTGCTGCTGGCCGGCGTCGGCCTCGCGCTGATCGTCGGCTCGGTCGCCGTCGCCGACCGCCTCGGCACCCGTATGGTGCGCCCCGCCGAACGCCTCGCCGGCGCCGCCCACGACCTCGGCCGGGGCGAACTGGGCGTACGCGTACGGGAGGACGGCCCCAGGGAACTGCGCTCGGCCGCCGCCGCGTTCAACGCGATGGCGGACCAGGTCGTCCAGCTCCTGGCCAACGAACGCGAGCTGGCCGCCGACCTTTCCCACCGCCTGCGCACCCCGCTGACCGTGCTGCGCCTGAACGCCGCCTCGCTCGGCGAGGGGCCGGCCGCCGACCAGACCCGGGAGGCGGTCGCCCAGCTGGAGCGTGAGGTCGACCAGATCATCCGCACCGCCCGGCAGCAGAAGGCGCACGCCCGGCAGGCGGCCTTCGCGGCCGGCTGCGACGCGGCCGAGGTGATCCGGGAGCGGATGGACTTCTGGTCGGCGCTCGCGGAGGACGAGGGGCGCACGGTGCGCGTCGCGGGCGCGGACCGGCCGGTACGCGTCCCCGTCGCACGCCCCGACCTCGCCGCGGCGCTGGACGCGATGCTCGGCAACGTCTTCCGGCACACCTCCGAAGGCACCGCCTTCGCGGTGGACGTGCACAACGCCGAGGACGCGGTGATCGTGCTGGTCTCGGACGCCGGGCCGGGCATCGACGACCCGGACGCGGCCCTGCGGCGCGGCCACGGGGACGGCGGGGACGGGTCCACCGGGCTCGGCCTGGACATCGTGCGGCGGCTCGCGGAGACGACCGGCGGGGACGTCCGCATCGGCCGGTCCGTGCTGGGCGGCACCGAGGTGCGGGTGTGGCTGGCGCTGGACGGCGCCCGGCGGGCCCGCGCGGGACGCCGCCGGCACACCGGACACCGCCTGCGCCGACGGCTGGGGCGGCGCCTGGGCCGCTCGCGGGGGCGGCGGGCGGCAGGGCGTACGCAGGCCGGTTCCGGTGGAGGGTGAGCGGCCCCGGGCGCGGTCGGCACCGGGCGCGGTCGGAACCGGGCCGGGTCCGGGCCGGGTCCGGGGCGGGTCCGGGGCGTCCGGTGGCCCGTTCGGCCGCCGTGCTTAACCGGTCCCTTTCGGTCCCTTAAGAGCGCCATAAGACTTCCATATGCATCGCTGAAACCGCCTTTTGCCCGTTTCCTGATCGCTAGCGTGCGGGACGCACCACCACACCACTGCACCACCGCACCACCGTCTCTCCCCCCCCACGACGAACAGGCAGGCACGACATGAGTTCCACGGCACACCGCCGCCGCAAGAGCCGCAAGGCCAAGCTGATCGGTACGGCCGCGGCGGCGGCGCTGGCAGCGGGCGGCGCCTTCGCCGTCGCCGGTTCGGCGCTGGCCACCAAGGCACCGGAAGCCGGTACGGCGGCCAAGTCAGGCGGTGCCTTCACCCCGTACATCGACACGTCCCTGTACCCCGCGTACGACATGGCCGACACCGTCTCGAAGACCGGTGTGAAGACCTTCAACCTCGCCTTCGTCACCTCCGGCGGCGGCTGCGAACCGAAGTGGGGCGGCGCGGGCGCGCTGGGCGACGACGCGGTGGCCAAGCAGATACCGGCACTGCGCAAGGCCGGCGGCGACGTACGGGTCTCCTTCGGCGGCGCCAACGGCTCCGAACTCGGACTGGCGTGCAAGTCGGCGGCCGAGCTGGCCGCCGCGTACGGCAAGGTCGTCGACAAGTTCGCCCTCAAGAAGGTCGACTTCGACATCGAGGGCGGCGCGCTGCCGGACGCCGCGGCCAACACCCGGCGCGCCCAGGCCATCGCGCAGCTCCAGAAGAAGCACCCCGGCCTGGACGTCTCCTTCACGCTGCCGGTCATGCCCGAGGGCCTGACGCAGGACGGCGTGAACCTGGTCGCCGACGCCAAGAAGAACGGCGTGAAGATCTCCGCCGTCAACATCATGGCGATGGACTACGGCGCTTCCTACGACGGCGACATGGGCACGTACGCCGTCCAGGCCGCCACCGCCACCCAGGGGCAGCTCAAGAAGACGCTCGGCCTCGGTGACGCGGCCGCCTGGAAGGCCGTCGCCGTGACCCCGATGATCGGCGTCAACGACGTGCAGAAGGAGATATTCACGGTCGAGGACGCCAAGGAACTGGTCACGTTCGCACAGTCCAAGCACCTCGCCTGGCTGTCGATGTGGTCCTCGACGCGCGACAAGGCGTGTCTCGGCGGCCCCCAGAACTCGGCTCAGCCGACGTGCAGTTCCCTCTCCCAGAACCCGCTCGACTTCACCAAGGCGCTCGGCTCCTACCAGGGCTGACCGGCACCACGAAGCCACACCCCCGGGCGGGACACAGCGGCCACCCCCCACCGCTGTGTCCCGCCGCTCTGGTGAAGGCGTCGCATCAGGCGGTCACATCGCTGCTCAGGGTGGGCAGTTCGTTCGTGCGCGCCACGCCCGCGTACCAGTGGGCACTCGACTTGGGCGTACGGGCCTGCGTCGTGAAGTCCACGTACACCGATCCGAACCGCTTGCTGTAGCCGTACGCCCACTCGAAGTTGTCCATCAGCGACCACAGGAAGTAGCCGCGCAGGTCGGCGCCGTCGGTGAGCGCGCGGTGCGCGGCGGCGAGGTGCGCGTGGACGTAGGCGATGCGCTCCGGGTCGTGCACCGCGCCCTCGGCGTCGGGCCGGTCGTCGTAGGCCGCGCCGTTCTCGGTGACGAACAGAGGCAGGCCGGGGGCCTCCCGGTGGCAGCGCATGAGCAGGTCGTAGAGGCCGGTCGGGTCCACGGACCAGCCCATCGCCGTGCGGTCGCCCGGCGGCTGGTGGAAAGCGACCCGGTCGCCGCCCGGCCAGGGCGAACGGGCCCCGGCGCCGTGCCCGTCGTGCCGCGGCGGAGGGGCGTTGTCAGTGCTGCCTGATACCACTGTGGGTGTGTAGTAGTTGATGCCCAGCGCGTCGAGGGGGTGCTTGATGACGGTGAGATCGCCATCGCGGACGAAGGTCCAGTCGGTGATACGCGCGGTGTCCGCGAGGAGGTCCGCGGGATATGCGCCGTGCAGCAGGGGCCCGGTGAAGATACGCGTCGCCAGCGCGTCGATCCGCCGCTGAGCGTCCAGGTCCGCGGGCGCGTCGGAGCGGGCCCGCACGGCCGCCGGATTGAGGCTGATCATGATCCGGCCACGGGCGGGCAGCGCGGCGCGCAGCGCCTGGGCGGCGAGCCCGTGTGCGAGGTTGAGGTGGTGCGCGGCACGCAGAGCGGCTGCGGGGTCGGTTCGGCCGGGCGCGTGCACCCCCGACCCGTAACCGAGGAACGCGCTGCACCACGGCTCGTTGAGGGTGGTCCACCACTCGACACGGTCGCCGAGGGCTTCCGCCACGATCGCCGCGTAGTCGGCGAAGCGCTGCGCGGTGTCCCGGTGCGGCCAGCCGCCTCCCGAGGCGGAGCCGCCGTGGATGTCGGCCTCCAGCTCCTGCGGCAGGTCCCAGTGGTAGAGCGTGAGCACCGGCCGGATGCCGTGGGCGAGGAGGTCGTCGACGAGCCGGCGGTAGAAGTCGAGCCCGCGCTGTACGGCGGGCCCGCGGCCGGTCGGCTGGACCCGCGGCCAGGAGACGGAGAAGCGGTAGGCGCCGAGGCCCAGGGCGGACATCAGCTCCACGTCCTCGTGGCGCCGGTGGAAGTGGTCGACGGCGACGTCACCGGTGTCGCCCCCGGCGACCTTGCCGGGGGTGTGACTGAAGGTGTCCCAGATCGACGGGGTGCGGCCGCCCTCCCGGGCGGCACCCTCGACCTGATAGGCGGCGGTGGCCGCACCCCAGACGAAGCCGGGCGGAAAGCGAAGGGGGCTGGACATGGCGGTACTCCCGTTCACGAGGACGCGGCACACGGCACGGGCCGTGCGGAGCGCGTGGCGCGAGTGGTGCATGTGGAGCGGCTGGTGCGGATGGTTGGACTGGTGCGGATGGTTCGACTGGTTCGCGGAGACGGCCCGGCCCGCGGGCAGACTCGTACGGAGCCGGAGCCGGAGCCGGAGCCCGGGGAGTGGCGTGGCGGCTCACCGGTCAGCCCTTGACCGCGCCCTGCATGATCCCCCCGACGATCTGCTTGCCGAACAGGACGAACGCGACGAGCAGCGGCAGCGTGCCCAGCAGCGCGCCCGCCATGATCACGGACTGGTCGGGGATGTAGCCGCGCCCGAGACCGGTCAACGCCACCTGCACGGTCGGGTTGCCGTTCTGCGTCAGCGCGATGATCGGCCAGAAGAAGTCGTTCCACGCCTGGACGAAGGTCAGCAGACCGAGCACCGCCATCGCGGGCCGCGCGGCCGGGAAGACGACGTGCCACACCACGCGCCAGCTGTTCGCGCCGTCCGTGCGCGCCGCCTCGATCAGCTCGGTCGGCAGGGCCTGGAGCAGGTACTGCCGCATGAAGAAGACACCGAAGGCGCTGACGAGGGTGGGCAGGATGACCGCCTGCAACTGGTCGGTCCACTCCAGCTCGGCGACGGTCATGAACAGCGGTACGACACTGAGCTGCGGCGGCACCATCATCGTGCCGATCACCAGCAACAGCAGCAGCTTCTTCGCCCGGAAGCGCAGCTTGGCGAAGGCGAACCCGGCGACGGTCGAGAACACCACCGTGCCCGCCGCGATCGTCGTGGCGACCACTGTGGTGTTCAGCAGCGCCGCGCCCATGTTGGCGTCGGACCAGGCCGTACCGAGGTTCTTGAGCAGATTCCCGCCGAACCAGAACGGCGGCGGCGTCTGCGCGAGCCGGGTGTTGCTGCGGGAGGCGGCGACGGCGGTCCACAGCAGCGGGAAGAGCGACCCGGCGGTGAAGAGGATCAGCACCACATAGGTCACCTTGCCGCCGTGCAGCTGCCGCCCGGCGCGTCGGGTTGTCATGGCTCCTCCTCACTGGTTCGTACGCAGCCGGCGGGCGACCAGCGCGTTGACCGCGGCGATCACCAGCAGGATCAGGAACATCGTCCAGGCGATGGCCGAGGCCCGGCCGAGATGGAGGTTCACCCACCCCTGCTCGTACAGATACAGGCCCAGGGTCTGGTACTGGTGATCGGCGCCCCCCGAAGCACCGGCGCTCCCGCTGAACAGCAGCGGCTCGCCGAACAACTGCGTGGCACCGATCGTCGAGACGACGCAGGTGAACAGGATCGTCGGACGCAGCGACGGGACCGTGACGTACCGGAACTGCTGCCACCGGGAGGCGCCGTCCAGCGCCGCCGACTCGTACAGGTCGTGCGGGATGGCCTGCATGGCGGCGAGGTAGATCAGTGCGTTGTACCCCGTCCACCGCCAGATGACGATTGTGGAGACCGCCAGCTTGGCGCTCCACGGACCGTTCTCCCAGTCGATGCCGTCCAGACCGGCCGTGCCCAGCAGCCAGTTGACCAGCCCGTAGTCGCGCCCGAAGAGCAGCACGAACACCAGTGTCGCGGCGGCCACCGAGGTGGCGTACGGCGTGAGCACCGCCACCCGGAAGAACATCGAGCCGCGCAGCCGGTAGTGGAGCAGATGCGCGAGGCCCAGCGCCATCAGCAGCTGCGGAACGGTCGAGACGACGCCGATGACGAACGTGTTCCCGAGCGCGTTCCAGAAGAAGTCGTCGCCCAGCAGCCGGGTGAAGTTGCGCAGCCCCGCCCACTCCATGTCGGTGGGTGCGGTCAGCTCCACACGGTGCAGCGCGGCCCACCCCGTGTAGAGGAGGGGGAAGAGCCCGAAGGCGGCGAAGAAGAGGAAGAAGGGGGCGATGCAGACGTACGGACTCCAGCGCAGGTCGCGCCGGTAGCGGCGGCTGCGGCGCTCCCGGGCGCGGACGGCGGCGGGGCTGTCGCAGGAGTGGACCGTCCGGCCGTCCACGGCTCACTGGTCCAGCGCGTTGTCGATCGACTCGACCGCTGCCCGCCAGCCCTGCGCGGGCGTCTTGCCCTGCTGGTCGACCTGGAGTACACCCACGTCGGTGATGTTCTGGTTGACGGTGAGGTCCTTCGGCCCGAGCACCTGGTCGGGAATGCCTTCGGCCGCCGCGGCGAAGATCCTGCCGATCGGCGCGTCACCGAAGTACGGGTGCCTGGCGCCCGACACCGCGGGCAGACCGTACGCCGCGCGGGCGCTGGGGAAGCTGGCCTGCTTCGTGAAGAGCTTCGCCTGCTGTTCGGGTGCGGTGAGCCAGGCCGCCAGCTTGACCGCCTCGCTCTTGTTCCGGCCCGCTTCCGGTACGGCCAGGAAGGAGCCGCCCCAGTTCCCCGGCTTGGGCGCGGCGGCCACGTCCCATACGTCGCGGCCCCGGTCCCCGGACTTCTCCTTGATGTACCCGAGCATCCACGGCGGACAGGAGACCGTCGCGAAGCGCCCGTTGGCGTACGCCTGGTCCCAGGACTTCTGGAACTGCTGGAGCCGGGCGGTCATTTTGCCCGTCGCGGCCCGCATCGCCGCGTCCCACGCCTGCCGCACCGACGGGCTGTCCTTGTAGACCAGCTTGCCGTCGCGGTCGTAATAGCGTTCGGCGCTGCTGGAGAGCACCGCGTTGTAGACGCCGGACGCGGAGTCGACGAAAGCGGTGCCTGCCGGGGCCCGGCTCATGTAGCGCTTGCCGACGTCGAGGTACTTGCCCCAGTCGCCCGCCCAGAGCGCGGCCACCGCGTTCCGGTCGGTCGGCAGCCCGGCCTTGGCGAAGAGGTCCTTGCGGTAGCAGACCGCCATCGGCCCGATGTCGGTGCCCAGGCCCACGGTCTTGCCGCTCGCGTTCGTCGCCTGCGCCCATTTCCAGGGGATGAAGTCCGCTTTCCGTACACCCGGCGCCTTCGAGAGGTCAACGAGCTTGCCCGCCTGGGTGGCGGTGACCTCGGCGATGTTGTTGACCTCGACCGCCTGGACGTCGGCGAGTCCGCTGCCGGTGCTCAGGTGGGTGAGCAGCTGCGGGTAGTAGTTCTCGTTCCGTTCGATCGAGGTCTCTTTGATCGTGATGTCCGGGTGCAGCTTCATGTACGCGTCGTAGAGCCCGGCCTGCTTGTAGCCGAAAACGCCGAAGACGCCGACCGTCAGGGTGGTCTTGCGGGCCCCGGCTCCCGACGGGCCCCGCGCGTCGGGGGCGTCGCTGTCCTCGGCGCAGCCGCCGAGCAGTGTGGCTCCGAGCACGGCGGCAGCTGTGAGGGCCACCGCCCGCCGACGGGTGCGGCGGATCGTCGTTCGCATTGCGTCTCCTCCTGGTGCCCTGCAGACCGTGCGTGCGGGATGTGGGGTGTCCAGTACTGTGGGAGCGCTCCCAGGCGTGATGAGGTGAAGAGTCGCCGTTCCCCGGTACGTGTGTCAAGAGGCCGTGCGCCAACGCCGGTTGAGCGGTTCGTTGTTGAATGTACGGCCAGGACGGCAGGCGGAGGCGGCGATGACACCAGGCGGACGGCGAGGGGGCGGCAGGCCCACGCTGGAGGAGGTCGCCGCACGGGCGGGCGTCGGCCGCGGCACGGTATCCCGCGTGATCAACGGATCGCCCCGGGTCAGCGAGCGGACCCGCACCCTGGTGCAGCAGGCCGTCGCCGACCTCGGCTACGTACCCAACCGCGCCGCCCGCGCCCTGGCGGCCAACCGTGCCGACACGGTCGCCCTGGTCGTACCGGAGGCCGAGACCCGGCTCTTCGCCGAGCCGTACTTCTCCGGCATCCTGCGCGGCGTCAGCGCCGGACTGGCCGACCACGACATGCAGTTGCTGCTCACCCTGATCCGTACGTCCAAGGAGCGGCGCCGCTTCGCCGACTATCTCGCCGCGCACCGCGTCGACGGCGTACTGCTGGTCTCCGTGCACGGCGACGACCCGCTGCCCGACCTGCTGGAGCGGATGGCGATCCCGACCGTCCTCAGCGGCCGCCGCACCGCCGGGGAAACGGTTCCGTACGTGGACTCCGACAACACCGGCGGCGCACAGAGCGCCCTGGAACACCTCATCGGCCGCGGGCGCCGCCAGGTCGCCACCATCGCCGGGCCCCCCGACATGTACGTGGCCCACTGCCGCCTCGACGGCTACCGGCAGGCCGTACGCGCCGCCGGCCTCCCCGAGGACACCGGGCTCGTCGCCCACGGCGACTTCACCGAGGACGGCGGACGGCGCGCGCTGCGCGAACTGCTCGCCCGCCGCCCCGCCCTGGACGCCGTCTTCTGCGCCTCGGACGTGATGGCCGCGGGCGCCCGCCAGGAACTGCGCGCGGCGGGCCGCCGCATCCCCGACGACGTGGCCCTGGTCGGCTTCGACGACTCCGCCATCGCCCGGCACATGGACCCGCCGCTCACCAGCGTCCGCCAGCCCATCGAGGAGATGGGCCGGGCGATGGCGCGGCTGCTGATGGAGCAGATCACCGGGGGAGCGGCCGGCAGCACACCGGACCCGGACGCGCCGGGTGCCCCGACCGGCCCGACCCGCCCGGCCGACCCGGCCGACCCGGCCGGCACTCACCTGGTGCTGCCGACCGAGCTGGTGCGCCGGGCGTCGTCCTGAGAGCGGCGCAGGGGCGCGGGGGCGCAGGGACGGGAGTTCGCGTGGCCGGCCACGCCCCCGGCCCGGACCGCCCGCGGCCCAGCGCCCGCCCCGCCCCAGCCCGAAGCGCCCGCCCCAGCCCAAGCTGAAGCCCCGGCCCGAAGCCCCCGCCCCGGCCCAGGCCCAGCGCTCGCCCCACCCCAGCCCGAAGCCCCCGCCCCCCCGGCCCTCTCAGCGTGCGGCCTAAACCGCCGGATGCGCGTTCTTCAGCAGTTCGCGGAACTGCGCGGAGAACCAGTGCCCGGACAGCGGCGCGCCGGGCAGTGCCCCCGAACGGTGGTGGTTGTTGCGGGGATTGCCCTCGTACGCCGGGTCACACATGCGGTCGAAGCCCTTGCCCTCGTCGTTCGGGATGGCCGAGCTCGAACCGTCCGACTCACCCGGCGGCTTCATCCACACGTACGCGTCGATTCCCGCAGCCGGAGCCGTCCGCGGGCGCTCGCCCAGCCCCGCGCCAGCCTGGTTGCACCAGTTGCCGACGTGGAGCCTGCGGTCGTACCGGCCCGCGTCCACATACGCGTCCACATGTGTACGGGGCCCGGGGCCGGACGGCCGCGCGCTGCCGCCCCAGCCGTTGCGCGACGTGTCGATCAGCATGCCCAGGTCCGGGCGGAACCCGGCCCGCACCGCCTCCTGCCGGAACGCCTGGGCGAACGACAGCTCGTCGGCGTAACGGTTCCAGTCCACCCACTTCGACTCCCGCACCGACCGGCCCGCCACGGAGTCGCCCAGAGCGAAGTTCTCCTCCTTCAGCGCGCTGTAGTTGGCGGTGTTGGTGATGAAGCCGTGTACTTTGTCGACCGTGCTGCCCTCGGCCGTGGCCGCCTGGTGCAGCACCCGTGCGGAGGCGCCGAAGTTGTCGTCCCAGCCGATCCAGCCGTGGTGCCCGGCGTCCACGTAGTTGTAGACGTTCGGGACCGCGCCGAGCTTGTTGAGCGCGTAGCCGACGCCCTTCACGTAGTTGCCGTTGGCGAGCATGGCGTCGCACTGCGGGGTGGCGGTGGCGCGCCCGCCGGTGTTGGTGACGAGGTTGGGCAGCGAGTCGATCTCGACGGTGGTCACGATCCGCAGCGACGCGTACTTCGGGTCGGCGAGGACGGCCGCGACGGGGTCGATGTAGCGGGTCTTGTAGGCGTCGATGTCCGTCGGGCCCAGTTCGCCGTTGGAGGCGAGCGCCGCGCAGTCCCGGCCCGGCAGGTTGTAGACGACCAGCTGTACGACGAGCGGCCGTCCCGCCGCCTGCCGTAAGGCGGTGTCCAGGTGGCCGCGCAGGCCCATCGAGCCGCCGGTGCCGCCGATGGCCGCGATGCGGTCGAGCCAGACACCGGTCGGCTGCCCGGCGACCTTGCCGCCGCCCGGTTCGGCAGCAGCCTTCGCCGACCACTCCGGGTTCACGTAGACCCCGGCGCCCGCGTACGGGTTGTCGACGCGGGCGGCCGGTGCCGCGTGCGCGGTGCCGCGCAGGGCGTCGGTGGCCCCGGCGGCGACCAGCACCGCGCTGGCCGCGAGTACGGAGGTACGGGTGCGGAGCCGGGCAGCGCGGGGCCGGCCGGCACCGCGCCGGGTGCCTTCGCCGTGGTCCTGCCGGGGCGTGGAAAGGTGTTCAGCGGAACGTCTCATGAGCGGGTCATCCTTTCTCGGTACGTGATTCGGTACGAGCTTCGGCACCGGGGTTGGCACCGGCGTCGGCATCGGTCTCGGCATCGGAACCGGCATCGGAACCGGCTTCGGCACGAGGGCCGTGCGGTGGGTTCAGCGCGCGCAGGTGATCGCGCAGCCCGGCGCCGTACGCGGTGGGCGTCCCCGCGTAGTCGCGGATGAGGGCCGGTCCGGCGGCGCAGTCCCAGGTGTTCCAGGTCCAGCCCAGGTACGAGGCCTGGCGCGCGTCCAGCCACCGCATGACGCGGTCGGTGAAGGCGTGGGCGCAGGTGTTCTCTCCGATCTCGCCCGCGACGAGCGGGACGCGGTCGGCGACCGGCCCCAGCGTGCGGGACCAGCAGCTCTCGTCGGCGCAGGCGTTGAAGTTGTACGCGTGCCAGGCGGCCGCGAGGTTGCCCGCCGGGTCCTTCGGCGCGTACGCGGTCCACCGGCTGAGGTCGTTGGCGTACGCGAGGCCGCCCACCAGGATCGGGTTGCGGGCGCCGGCGGCCCGGACGGTGTCCACCAGCGTCTGCATCCCGGCGACCTCGTAGCCGATGCCGGGGCAGCTCCCGCCGTCCCGCCAGCAGGCCCACGCCCGCTCGGAGTCCGGGGCCGCCCGGTCCGGGTACGGCTCGTTGTACAGGTCGAACACCACCGCGGGCGCGTCCTTGAAGGCGTCGGCGACGGAGGACCAGAAGGCGGGGGAGTGGCGCCGGTCCGGCATGGGTTTCTGGCAGCTCGCGTGCTCGTCGGCGCAGCCGGCCGAGGGGCCGGTGTAGCGGCCGTGGCTCCAGTGGAGTTCGAGGACCGGCGTCAGGCCGTGGGCCGTGAGCCGCCGTACGTAGTCGCGTACGGCCGAGGTGTAGGCGGCGCCCGCGTACCGGGGGTCGATGTTGGGCGTGCCCAGCCAGCACTCCTCGTTGAGCGGGACGCGGACGGCGTTGGCACCCCAGCCCGCGATGGCCGCGACGGACGCGTCGTCCGCCGGGCCGTCGAAGACGCCACGGCCCTGTACGCACGAGAACTCGGCGCCGGAACGGTTCACCCCGAGCAGGCGGTGCGCGTTGCCCGCACGGTCGACGAGGCGGTTGCCCTCGACGTGCAGCTGAGGGGGCGCGGATGGGGCGGACGGGGAGGCCGGGACGAGCGGGGCGACCTGGGCGGCCGCGGCGGGCGGGGACGCGCCCGGGAGTGCGAGCACCGCGGCCACCGCAAGGGCGTACAGGCGTATCGGTCTGCGCATGAGCGACTCCTCGGATCGCGCGGGCGCTGCGGCCCGCGACGGATGGAATCGCTCCCACTGGTTGCCCGGAGGCTAGTGCCAACTCGGCAGGTTTTACAGAGCAGTTGTATAAATTCCGCCACCGGCGGTCCTTACGGTTGCCCGGTCGCCGGCCCTGCCACGTACACGGCCGTTCCCTCTTGACGGAGCGCCCGCCCGCCCCAATCCTTGGGAGCGCTCCCACTGGTATCCCCGAAAAGTCCACGGCCGCGCCGCGTGGCTCCCCCCCCCGTCACGCCGGGCCGCGTACCTCCGTACGGAAGGAGATCGGCGTACTGCCCGTGCGGTGCTGGAAGAACTTGGCGAAGTTCGCCGCGTCGGCGAAGCCGAGGCGGACGGCGATCCGGGCCGCGGTCTGGTCTCCGTGGGCCAGCAGCCGCTTGGCCTCCAGCACCACGCGGCGGTCGATGAACTCCTTCGCGCCCACGCCGGTGGCGGCGGCGCTCGCGCGGGAGAGGGTGCGGGGCGAGTACCCGAGCGTCCGTGCGTAGTCCGCTACGCGGCGGCTGCGGGTGAAGCCGCGCTCCACCGCGTCACGGAAGCGAAGAAACGTCTCGCTCGCCTCGCAGACGCCGTCACCTTCATGGCCGTCACCGCTACCGCCGCTGCTGCCGTTACCGCCGCCGCTGCCGTCGTCCGGCGCGCGACGGCCGTCCCGCGCGCCGCGTGCGCCGCGCGTGCCCCCGGCAGGCGCGGACAGCCGGGCGGCCCGCAGGACCAGTACGGCCAGCAGATGGCGCAGTACCTCGATGTGCATCTCCAGGGGGAGGCCGCGCAGCGCCCCGAACTCCTGGTGGAGGTGGCGCAGGGCGCTGTCCACCGCCTGCGCCTCCTCCCCCTCCGGGTGGTGCACCGCGGGGCCGAACCAGTCCTCCAGGCGGGCCGCTGCCGCCGTCGCCGGATCGAGGAAGCCGGATTCGAACAGCACCAGCCGTCCTTCCGCCCCGGACAAGTTGCCGAAGTGGTGAACTTGTCCTGGACGCACCCACATCCAGTCATTCGCGGCCAGCTCATACTTTCGGAAGTCCACGGTGTGCCGGAGGTGCCCGCTGTCCACCACGAGGAGATGGTGGAAGTCCGGGCGGTGCGGCACGGCGAGGGCGCAGGCGTCGGCGCGGTCGCGCAGCTCGGCGAGAGTCAGCACCTCCACCCCGGCCGGCCGTCCGGCCGGTGCCGTGAAGGCGACCGCCGGGATGCTCTCCCCGCCGTCTTGAGCGTGTCGGTTTTTCACCATCGATGGTCCCGTGCCTACCCCGTTATGTCGTGTTCGTGCCTCTAGCGTAGAAGACGTCAGCGCGGCTGATGACGGAAAAAGGTAAGCCGCACCCGAGTCAGCAGGCCCCGGAAGGGGCGCAGGGAGTACCGCCATGTCCAAGATCGCCATTTTCGGAGCCAACGGCACCATCGGCAGCCGCGTCCTCGACGAGGCGCTGCGCCGCGGCCACCAGGTCACCGCGGTCGTCCGCGACCCCGCGAAGATCACCAAGACCGACCCGAACCTGACCGTGACCACCGGCGACATCCTCGACCCCGGCTCCGTCGCGGCCGTGGCCGAGGGGCAGGACGTGCTGGTCAGCGCCGTGGGCGGCGGTGACGGCCCGGGGCACATCGCGACGATCAAGCCCGCGACGGAGTCCCTGGTCGCGGGGCTGCGCACCCTCGGCGCGGCCGCTCCCCGGCTGATCACCGTCGGCGGCGCCGGCTCGCTCCGTACGCCGGACGGCAAGCAGGTCTGGGACAAGGAGGGCCTGCCGGAGTTCCTGCTCCAGATCATGCACGCACACGGCGACGCGCTGG
This sequence comes from Streptomyces sp. CB02923, assembly GCF_001905005.1. GTDB lineage: Bacteria > Actinomycetota > Actinomycetes > Streptomycetales > Streptomycetaceae > Streptomyces. The sequence continues at coordinate 190,880 of NZ_LWKZ01000012.1, forward strand.
ACTTCTACCGCACCGTCACGGACGTGCGCTGGACCAACGTGAGCCCGGCCGCCCTGATCGAGCCCGGGGAGCGCACGGGCGGCTACCGCACCGCCCTGGAGGACCTGATCGCCGACGCGGACGGCGTCAGCCGGATCTCCGCCGAGGACTACGCCGTCGCCCTCCTGGACGAGACCGAGAAGCCGCAGCACACCGGGGAGCGCTTCACCGTCGGGTACTGAGCCGCCGGGTACTGAGCCGTCGGGTACTGAGCCGCCGGGCACCGAGCCCCGCGAGCCGCCGGGGCCGCCAGGGCCACGAGCCGCCGGGCCTGCGGGTGCCGGGTCCCCGGGCCGCTGAGCCCGCGGGACCCGGAGCCGCAGGCCCGCTCCCGCTCCGAAGGCGCCCGCCCCGCGGCCCCGACGGCCACCGGGCACCCGCCGCCCCCCAAGCGGACGCCCCGGCCCCGCCCCGGCCCCACCGGAAACCCGACCCCGATCCCGCCACAGCACAAGCAAACACCCCCAACGACTAGGGCCCCCGGACGCTTTCACGTCCGGGGGCCCTACTCGTTGGGGTGAGTAACGGGACTTGAACCCGCGACATCCTGGACCACAACCAGGTGCTCTACCAGCTGAGCTATACCCACCATGACCGGTGCTGTGTGGTGTCTTGTTCCCCACCGGCTGAGAAAAAGTGTACAGGGTCTGAAGGGGTGCTCGCTCCCGGCTTTGGGTCAGGCCGGGAGCGAGCTGCGTCACTCCGGGTCCGCGGGCAGGACGTGCCTGGCCGCGATCTCCTTCGCGGTGTCCGAGTCCGGGCCGGGCTGCGGCACGAAGACCGCCTCCCGGTAGTAGCGGAGCTCCGCGATGGATTCACGGATGTCCGCCAGTGCCCGGTGGTTCCCGTTCTTCTCCGGACTGTTGAAGTACGCCCTCGGATACCAGCGCCGGGCCAGTTCCTTCACGGACGACACGTCCACGATCCGGTAGTGCAGGTGGCTCTCCAGCTCCGGCATGTCGCGGAGCAGGAAGCCCCGGTCGGTGCCGACGGAGTTGCCGCACAGCGGTGCCCGGCCGGGTTCCGGTACGTGCTGCTTGAGGTACTGGAGCACCTGTTCCTGTGCGTCCTCCAGGGTCGTGCCGCTGTCCAGCTCGGCCAGCAGCCCGGAGGAGGTGTGCATCTGGCGCACGACCTCGGGCATGGTGGTCAGGGCCTCGGCCGGGGGGCGGATCACGATGTCCACCCCGTCGCCCAGGACATTCAGCTCCGAGTCGGTGACCAGGGCGGCCACCTCGATGAGCGCGTCGTTCGCCAGCGAGAGCCCGGTCATCTCGCAGTCGATCCACACCATGCGATCGTTCATACGTCTCACCCTACGGGGCGCTCCCGCTGACTGGGCAGCACCGGGCGCCCGGCCGGGCGCCCGGCGGACTGTTCCGGAAGCCTCGGCGAGTACGCGTCGGATTCCGGTTTGCCCGGTTCTGTCGGCGCGAGCGCCGTGGCCTGGCTGTGCACCGGCTGGGTGTGGCCCGCCGTACTGTGCCCCGGCTGGCCGCCCGACCCGTGCCCGCCCGGACCGCTGTGCCCGCCGGGACCACCGTGCGAGCCCTGGGGGTGCCCGCCCGGTCCGTGGCCGCTCTGGGGGTGGCCCTGCGTGTGCCCGCCCGGACCGAGGCCCCCTTGGGCGTGCGTCGCCTGGCTGTGCGACGCCTGCCCGTGGTGCAGCTGGCCGTGGCCCCCCGGCAGGTGGCCCGCCGCCGCGGCGGCGAACCGGTCCGCACCGGCACCGGGGCGCTCACCGCGCTCCGGCCGGTCCGCCCGGGAGACCTGCTCGGGCACCCCGTTCTGCGGCCTGCGCGCGCGGTACGCCGCGCGGTAGGCCGCGGGAGAGGCACCCAACTGCCGCCGGAAGTGGCCGCGCAGTGCGACCGGCGACCGGAAGCCGCAGCGTCCGGCGACCTCGTCCACGGAGTAGTCGGAGGTCTCCAGCAGCCGCTGCGCCTGCAGGACGCGCTGGGTGATCAGCCATTGCAGCGGCGCGCTCCCGGTCAGGGACCGGAAACGGCGGTCGAAGGTGCGGCGGCTCATGTAGGCGCGGGCCGCCAGCGTCTCCACGTCGAACTGCTCGTGGAGGTGCTCCAGCGCCCAGGCCACGACCTCGGCGAGCGGGTCCGCACCGATCTCCTCCGGTAATGACCTGTCCAGGTACCTCTGGTGCCCCAGGTCCGACGCGGTGCGCCGGGGCGGGACCACCAGCCGCCGGGCGAGCGCGTTGGCCGCGTCCGCCCCGTGGTCGGTACGGACGATGTGCAGGCACAGGTCGATGCCGGCGGCGGTCCCCGCGGAGGTCAGCACGTCGCCGTCGTCGACGAAGAGCTCGCGGGGATCGACATGGACGGACGGATAACGCTTGGCGAGCGTCGGCGCGTACATCCAGTGGGTGGTCGCGGGGCGGCCGTCGAGGAGCCCTGCGGCGGCGAGCACGAAGGCTCCCGTGCAGAGCCCGACGATGCGGGCCCCTTCTTCGTGTGCCCGGCGCAGCGCGTCCAGCGCGGCCGGTGGTGGTGCCTGTGTGATGGACCGCCAGGCCGGCACGACGACCGTGCCCGCGCGGGCTATCGCCTCCAGCCCGTAGGGGGCCGAAAGTTCGAGCCCCCCGGTGGTGCGCAAAGGCGCATCTTCGCCCGCGCACACAAGTAGTCGGTACCGCGGAACACCCGCGTCCTGGCGGTCGATGCCGAAGACCGAGAGCGGAATGGAGCTCTCGAAAATCGGGCCGCCACTGAAGAGGAGCACCGCGACTATTTCGCGGCGTCGTCGGGCGGCGAGCTTGCGTGCGGCATCTGGTACGGCAGCGGAGTCCTGGCTCATGGCACTTAAGCCCCCCTCGGTCGTCTCGCCCTCTCGGTCCTGCACTGTTCCCCCGCCGTGATTGCCAAGATCGAATCTACTGCGTCCCGTGAGGATGGAGTGCCAAGTTCACCACCCGCTCGTATGTCGATATGGCAACTTGGCGCGAAGCATTCGATCACGAAGCGTTCCACTCGTCGGGCCTGCTGGGAAGTACGCCTCTCGCCTCTGCCCGTGAGCCGTAGGGCACAACCATGCCCGGCGGTCCTTTCCTCCCAGCTCAGGCCCAGGTTGCGGGTCTCTGATGCCAAGGGATGCACCTGAGCGTGAAGTTGGCCGAAAACGAACCTGGGCAGGCTTGCGAGCGCGTCATTCCTCCGGCGTACGCCCCTCGGAGCGGCGCCCTCCGCGGTGAGCTCCGGTGCCGGTACGGCTGTGCCGGCCGCGGTGCGGGGCGATCTCGTCGGGCGACAGCCGGGCGGCGGTGCGCTCGGACTGGCGCAGCAGGGCCCGGCACGCACAGGTCACCGTCGCCAGTCCCACGGCGGTGCCGGCCGCCCCGACGGCGGACGCGCCGCACAGGACGAGGACGAGGGGTACCACGGCACAGCTGAACGCCGCCCAGCGGACGAGATCGCTCACCGGATCGGCTGATGTGTTCGACGGACCGGGCACGGCGTGCTCCCTCCAGGCAGGCAGGTACTACAACGGCTGCGGGGGCCGTGAGTCACCGCGATGGGTACGTACGGGGGCAGGCCGGGGCATTGCCATCCGGGCCACGCTCCGGCATGCTCCGGGGAATGTTCGAGCGGTATCCCGCCCCCTGTGGCTGCGGGGGTCCGCCCCCGTCACAGGGGCCCGTCACCCGCGCGGGGCTCTGGGCAGCGGGGGGCTGGCGCCGTACTCTTGGGGTAAGGCATTGGGAAGATGATTCCCGGTCGTGTTGTTCCCCTTTGAACTAAGGGGCCGACCTCTCGATCAAGCCAGCTCAGTCAACTGCCGGATCAAGTCAATCGACGCTCCCCGTCCGCCCCTCCGCAAGGACCTCCTTCGCCGAGACACCATGGCCGGTCAAGAAATCCCCGAACCCGCGGACCGCAAGCAGGTCGCCGATCCGACGGCGGACCTCCAAGCGGCGGATCAGACACGTCACTCCTGCGATCCCGCCTTCCGGCACGGCGTCGTGGTCGGCTTCGACGGCTCGACGTCGAGCGAGCGCGCGTTGGCGTATGCAATCGGTATGGCGCGGCGCTCCGGCTCAGGCCTGATCATCGTCCATGTCGCCAACCGGCTGCCCACGACGGTCTGGGCGGGCTGTGAGCCCCCGGTCTTCGTGGACGTACCGGACCACCGTACGGAAGTGCTGGGGCTGGAGCTCGCCTGCGCCGACCATCTCGCGGAGATTCCGTGGGTCCTCGTGGAGCGCGGCGGCGACATCTGCCACGAGCTGGAGGAGGTCGGCCATGAGTACGAGGCCGACGCGATCGTGGTCGGCTCGACGCACGGCATCGTGGGCCGGATCTTCGGATCGGTCGCGGGGCGGCTGGCCCGTCGGGCGCAGCGGCCCGTGATCGTCATCCCCTGACCGGTCGCCTGCCCCGGCCCTCGCCCGGCCCGACCGCAGTCCCGACCGCCGTAAAGGCGTACGCCCCTGACGCTCCGTGACCTCATGGGGCGTGAGGTGAGCGAGCGTCACCAGCGGCGTGTCCCTGGGTATCCGGCATATCTACTGGCCCGTAGAGGTGGAATGGGCGGTGGTGGCGGGTAGAAATCCGATCAAGGGGATGCGAACGGAGCGTGAACGGCCGGGCCGGCCGGGCGCCGCCGCTCTCGCTCCCGGGGCGCGCGGGCGTCCGGCGGACGGGGTGGTCCGCCGCCCGGCCTCCGCCCGTCAACAGCGTGCTGCCGCCCGGGAGGTGACGGTTCCCGGGAAGGTGGCCACCGCCGGCGTAAGGGCGACGCCGGCAACAGGGGAGGCGGGGCCCCGCGCGTATGGTGGCACGCGCGGGGCACCCGCCTCCCGCCCCCTTGTCAGACGCATCGTCCGTCCGGGCGGCCCCCCGTAGGCCGCCCGACCCCCGGACGAAGGTCCGTGACCGCGGGGGTGGACAGGACCCCCGCGGCACGTCGAATGGCTACTCGACCGTGACCGACTTCGCCAGGTTGCGCGGCTTGTCGATGTCCCGGCCCATGGCCAGCGCCACGTGGTAGGCCAGCAGCTGGAGCGGGATGCCCATCAGGATCGGGTCCAGCTCGTTCTCGTTCTTCGGCACGACGATGGTGTGGTCGGCCTTGTCCTGCTTCTGGTGCGCGACGGCCAGGATGCGGCCGCTGCGGGCCTTGATCTCCTCCATCGCGGCGCGGTTTTTCTCCAGCAGGTCGTCGTCCGGGATGATCGCCACGGTCGGCATGGCCGGCTCGATGAGCGCCAGCGGGCCGTGCTTGAGCTCGGACGCCGGGTACGCCTCGGCGTGGATGTAGGAGATCTCCTTGAGCTTGAGGGAGGCCTCGCGGGCGACGGGGTAGCCGCGCACCCGGCCGATGAACATCATCGACCTGGCTTCCGCGTACTCGGCCGCCAGCGCCTTGACCTCGTCCTCCATCTGGAGGATTTCCTGGATCTGGGCGGGCAGCTTGCGCAGGCCCTCGATGATCCGCTTGCCGTCGGCGACGGACAGGTCGCGGATGCGGCCCAGGTGCAGGGCGAGCAGCCCGAAGGCGACCACGGTGTTGGTGAAGCACTTGGTGGAGACCACGCAGACCTCCGGGCCCGCGTGCACGTACACGCCGCCGTGGGTCTCCCGGGCGATGGCCGAGCCGACCACGTTCACCACGCCCAGGACGCGCGCGCCCTTGCGCTTGAGCTCCTGCACGGCCGCCAGCACGTCGTAGGTCTCACCGGACTGGGACACCGCGATGTAGAGGGTGTCGGGGTCCACGACCGGGTTGCGGTAGCGGAATTCGGAGGCCGGCTCGGCGTCCGAGGGGATGCGGGCCAGCTCCTCGATCATCTGCGCGCCGATCTGGCCCGCGTGGTACGAGGTGCCGCAGCCGAGGATCTTGACGCGGCGGATGGCGCGCGCCTCGCGGGGGTCCAGGTTCAGGCCGCCCAGGTGCACGGTGGAGAAGCGGTCGTCGATCCGCCCGCGCAGCACGCGGTCCACCGCGTCGGCCTGCTCGCTGATCTCCTTGTGCATGTACGTGTCGTGGCCGCCCATGTCGTACGACTCGGCCTCCCACTCCACGGTGGTCGGCTGGGCGGAGGTGTGCGAGCCCTCGGTGGTGTACGTGCGGTAGTCGTCGGCCTTGATGGTGGCCATCTCGCCGTCGTCGAGGGTGACGACCTGGCGGGTGTGCGAGACCAGCGCGGCGACGTCGGAGGAAACGAACATCTCCTTCTCGCCGATGCCCAGGACGACCGGGGAGCCGTTGCGGGCGACGACGATGCGCTCGGGGAAGTCGGCGTGCAGCACGGCGATGCCGTACGTGCCCTCGATGACCCGCAGGGCCTCGCGGACCTGCTCCTCCAGGGTCGGCGCCTGGGAGCGGCCGATCAGGTGGGCCAGCACCTCGGTGTCGGTCTCGGAGACGAACTCCACGCCGTCGGCGGTGAGCTTGGCGCGCAGCTCGTCGGCGTTGTCGATGATGCCGTTGTGGACGACGGCGACCTTGCCCTCGGTGTCGACGTGCGGGTGCGCGTTCTCGTCGGTGGGGGCGCCGTGGGTGGCCCAGCGGGTGTGCGCGATGCCGGCGGTGCCCGCGAAGCGCTTGGGCAGCCGGGACTCCAGCTCGCGGACGCGGCCCTTGGCCTTCGCGGTCTTCAGGCCGCCGGCGGCCTTGCCGGTGCCCTTGGCGTGGATGGCGATACCGGCGGAGTCGTATCCGCGGTACTCCAGACGCTGCAGTCCTTCGAGGAGCAGCGGAGCCACGTCCCGCTTACCGATGTAGCCGACGATCCCGCACATGTAGTGACCCTCCCGGTCAGGCAGTTGGACAGGTGGCGCACGATGCGGCGCGCGCCGGTGTGCTCGGCCGGTTCAGCCGTAGACGAGGCGACGCAGCTGGCGCGCCGAGAGGTCGGGCGGGCGGACCGCGCGGTGCGGCAGCTCCTGGCCGATGCGTTCGAAGATCGCCTCGTTGCGCAGTCCCTGCGACTGCAGTTCCCGATGGCGTCTGCGGACGTAGTCCTCGGTCGTCTCGTCGAAGTACGCGAGGACGTCGAGCACCACCCGGGCGGCCTCACCGCGCTGTAGCGGTGTGCTGCGCACCAGGTGGTCGACGAGGTCCTCATGGGGCGAACGGCGATCGAGCACCCGATGAATACTGATGGTTCAGTCGGGCTTATGCAAGAAACCTGCCCGATATCGGGCAGGCGACACGCCGAATGGCGCCAGACGTGGGCCCCACCTTGACCATTAGGAGGGTGAGCGGTACTCAATGTTGACGTTCGGTTGCTCCATGCCACGTACGACGTCCACGCACGGCCCTGCACGATGAGCCCACCGAAGGGAATCTCGTGAGACGAAGCAGACTGTTCTGCTCGCTGCTGCTGGTTGCGGCGACCGGCCTGTCGACGGCCGCGGCGCAGTCCGCCGCGGCCGACCGCGGCGGCCCGTCCGCCCGCCACGCCAAGCCGATAGCCCTTGACCAGGTCATCCCGGCGCCCGCCGCCGTCCGGCCCGGCAAGGACCCCTACACGATCGGCGACCGGACGCAGATCCGGGTGCCCGGCGCGTCCGGCGAGGTCAGGCGGGTGGCCGGCTATCTGGCGGACGTCCTGCGCCCGTCCACCGGCTACCCCCTGCCGGTCACCGGCAAGGACGGCCGGGACGGCATCGTGCTGCGGCTGGGGGGCAAGGACACCGCGAAGCTGGGCGCCGAGGGCTACCGCCTCACCTCCACCCGGCACGCGGTGACGATCAGCGCCGCCCGGCCCGCCGGGCTCTTCCACGGCGTACAGACGCTGCGGCAGCTGCTGCCGCCGTCCGTCGAGAAGCGCAGCGAGCAGCACAGCCCCTGGAGGGTCTCCGGTGGCACCATCACCGACACCCCGCGCTACGGCTACCGCGGCGGGATGATCGATGTCGGTCGGCACTTCTTCACCGTCGACCAGCTGAAGCGTTACATCGATCAGCTTGCGCTGTACAAGTACAACAAGCTGCATCTGCACCTCACCGACGACCAGGGCTGGCGGCTGCAGATCAAGTCCTGGCCGCGGCTCGCCGCGTACGGCGGCAGCACCCAGGTCGGCGGCGGCCCCGGCGGCTACTACACCCAGGCCCAGTACCGCGAGATCCTGCGGTACGCCGCCAGCCGGTACATGGAGGTCATCCCCGAGATCGACACCCCTGGGCACACCCAGGCCGCGCTCGCCTCGTACGCGAAGCTCAACTGCAACAACGTTGCGCCTCCGATCTACACGGGCGTCGAGGTCGGCTTCAGCTCGCTGTGCGTGCCCAAGAAGGTGACGTACGAGTTCCTGGACGACGTCTTCCGCGAGGTCGCGGCGCTCACCCCCGGCCCGTACCTGCACATCGGCGGTGACGAGGCCTACTCCACCAGCCACGCCGACTACATGACCTTCATGAACAAGGTCCAGCCGCTGGTGACCAAGCACAAGAAGAAGGTCATGGGGTGGCACCAGCTGACCGCCGTCACCCCCGCCAAGGGCGCCGTGGTGCAGTACTGGGGCTACGACAAGACCAGCGCCAAGGAGCGCGCGCAGGTCGTGGCGGCCGCCAAGAAGGGCGCCGGGCTCGTCCTGTCGCCGGCCGACCGGTCCTACCTCGACATGAAGTACACCAAGGACACCAAGCTGGGTAAGGCCTGGGCCGGGTACGTCGAGGTGCAGCGGTCCTACGACTGGAACCCCGCGACCTACCTCAAGGGCGCACCGCAGAAGTCGATCCTCGGCGTCGAGGCCCCCATCTGGACGGAGACCCTCTCCACCAACCAGCACCTCGACTACATGACGTTCCCGCGGATGCCCGGCATCGCCGAACTGGGCTGGTCGCCGGCGTCCACGCACGACTGGAACACGTATAAGCACCGGCTGGCGTCCCTGGCACCCCGCTGGGAGGCCATGGGCTTCGACTACTACAGGTCGCCGCAGGTCCCGTGGCGCAAGTGAGCCGACGGCGGTGACGACAGCGGGGCGGGACCGGTGCTCCGGTCCCGCCCTGTGCCGTACCGGGCGGCCCGTACGGGAGAGCCGTACGGGCCGCCGGCCGCGGCCCAGCCGTACGGGCCGCCCGCCGCGGCCGCCCTACACGCCCAGCTCGCGGGCGATCAGCAGCCGCTGCACCTCGCTCGTCCCCTCGCCGATCTCCAGGATCTTGGAGTCCCGCCACATGCGGGCGACCGGGTACTCGTTCATGAAGCCGTAGCCGCCGTGGATCTGGGTGGCCTCGCGGGCGTTGTCCACCGCGATCTCGGAGGAGTACAGCTTGGCGAGGGCCGCCTCCTTCTTGAAGGTCTCGCCGTGCACCAGGCGGGACGCGGCGTCGCGCCAGGCCAGCCGGGAGGTGTGGGCGCGCATCTCCATGTCGGCCAGCTTGAACTGGATCGCCTGGTTGTGGCCGATCGGCCGGCCGAACGCGTGCCGGTCCTTGGCGTACCGGACGGATTCGTCCACGCAGCCCTGCGCGAGGCCGGTGGCCAGCGCCGCGATGGCGATCCGGCCCTCGTCCAGGATGCGCAGGAACTGGGCGTAGCCGCGGCCTTCCGTGCCGACGAGGTTGCCCACCGGGACCCGTACGTCGGAGAAGGACAGCTCACGGGTGTCCGAGGCGTTCCAGCCGACCTTCGAGTACGGGGCGGCGACGCTGAAGCCCGGGGTGCCGGACGGCACGATGATCGAGGAGATCAGCGGGCTGCCGTCGTCCTTGCGGCCGGTGACGGCGGTGACCGTGACCAGGCCGGTGATGTCGGTGCCGGAGTTGGTGATGAAGCACTTGCTGCCGTTGATCACCCAGTGGTCGCCGTCGCGGACCGCCGTGGTGCGGGTGGCGCCCGCGTCCGAGCCGCCGTCCGGTTCGGTCAGGCCGAAGGCGCCGAGCACCTCGCCCGCGCACATCCGGGGCAGCCACTCCCGCTTCTGCTCCTCGGTGCCGAAGTGGTAGATCGGCATGGCGCCGAGCGAGACGCCCGCCTCCAGGGTGATCGCCACGGACGAGTCGACGCGGGCCAGCTCCTCCAGGGCGACGCCGAGGGCGAGGTAGTCGCCGCCCATGCCGCCGTACTCCTCGGGGAAGGGCAGGCCGAACAGCCCCATCCGGCCCATCTCCCGCACGATCTCGTACGGGAACTCGTGGTGCTCGTAGTACTCGCCGATCTTGGGGGCGACCACGTCGTGGGCGAACGCCTCGACCGTGCGCCGCAGTTCTTCGAGTTCAGGGGACAGGCGGTGGTCCAGGGACATCGTTCACTCCTTGTGGGAGAAGGCACGGACGGTGCGCGACGGGCTCGGACGGCCCAGCTGTTCGGCCATCCACACGCTGGTGGCGGTGAGCCGACCCAGATCGACCCCGGTCTCGATACCGAGGCCGTGCAGCATCCACACCAGGTCTTCGGTGGCGAGGTTGCCGGTGGCGCTCTTGGCGTACGGGCAGCCGCCGAGGCCGCCCGCCGACGCGTCGACGGTGGTGACGCCGTGCTGGAGCGCGGCGAGGGTGTTGGCCAGTGCCTGGCCGTACGTGTCGTGGAAGTGCACGCCGAGGCGGTCGGTGGGGACGCCCGCCTCGTTCAGCGCGGCGAGCAGTGCCTGGACGTGGCCGGGGGTGGCCACGCCGATGGTGTCGCCCAGGCTCAGCTCGTCGCAGCCCATGTCGGACAGGGCGCGGCAGACCCGGACGACCTGCGCGATCGGCACCGGGCCCTCCCAGGGGTCGCCGAAGCACATGGAGAGATAGCCGCGGACGTGCGCCTTCTCCTCCTTCGCGCGGGCGACCACCGGAGTGAACATGGCCAGCGATTCCTCGACCGTACGGTTCAGGTTGGCCTTGGCGAACGACTCCGTGGCGCTGCCGAACACCGCGATGCGGCGGGCGCCGAGGGCCAGCGCGCGGTCCAGGCCGCGGTCGTTGGGCACCAGCACGGGCAGCCGCGCGTCGACGCCCGCCAGCATCGGGTAGAGCCGCTCCGCGTCGGCGAGCTGCGGCACCCACTTGGGGTGTACGAAGCTGGTCGCCTCCACGGTCGTCAGCCCGGCGTCCACGAGGCGGCGGACGAACTCGGCCTTCACCTCGGTGGGGACGACGGCGGACTCGTTCTGCAGGCCGTCGCGGGCGCCGACCTCGTGGATACGGACCCGGGCCGGCAGGGCGGGGGCCGGGACGGGCATGGGGAGTCCGGGAGCGGTCATGCCGTTGCCTCCTCGGTTGGTCCGGACGGCTGCGGGCCCGGAGCCGTCTCGTGCGGGTCGACGACGGCGAGCACCTGGTCCATGGCGACGGTGCTGCCGGGGGAGACGCCCAGCTCGCTGACCGTGCCCGCGTGCGGCGCGGAGATGACGTGTTCCATCTTCATTGCCTCGACGACCAGCAGCCCCTGGCCCGCCGCCACTTCGTCGCCGACGGCCACCTTCACGACGGTGACCGTGCCGGGCATCGGCGCCGTCAGCGCGTCCATGCCGTGTGCTCCGGCGGCGCCGCGCAGTGTCTCCGCCACCGGGTCGTGGTCCGCGACGTGCCAGGTGTCGCCGTCCCGGCCGAGCCAGTCGCCCGCCCGGTGGAAGGTGTGCACGACACCGTCGACGGTGACGCGGACCCGGCCCGCGGTGACGTGGCCGGTGCCCGTGGCGGCCACCGGGTCGTGGCCCGGGACCTTGACCTGATGGGCGACGGGCGCCGTGCGGCCGCCGATCCGCCAGCCGTCCGGTACGGAGAACGGGTCCACCCAGCCGCCGTCCGGCACCGGTTCGAGCGCCGCGTTCCGTACGGCCGCGGCGGCCGCGTACACCTCCGCGGGAACGTCGGCAGGCACCAGCGCGTCCATCTCGCGCTCGACCAGCCCGGTGTCCAGCTCGCCCGCCTCGACGGCCGGGAGGGCCAGCAGGCGGCGCAGGAAGCCGGTGTTGGTGGGGACGCCGAGCACGACCGTTTCGGCGAGCGCGGCGCGCAGCTTGCGCAGCGCGGTCGCGCGGTCCGGGCCGTACGCGATGACCTTCGAGAGCATCGGGTCGTACAGGCTGCCGACCTCGGTGCCCTCGGCCAGGCCGGAGTCCGTGCGCACCCCGTCGCCCTGCGGCTCGGCGAGCGCCAGGACCGTACCGCCGGACGGCAGGAAGCCCCGCGCGCCCTCCTTCACCGACACCGTCTCGGCGCAGATCCGGGCCTCGACGGCGTGCCCGGTCAGGCGGACGCCGTCCTGCCCGAACGCCAGCGGCTCCCCGGCCGCGATCCGCAGCTGCCACTCGACCAGGTCCAGGCCGGTGACGAACTCGGTGACCGGGTGCTCGACCTGGAGGCGGGTGTTCATCTCCATGAAGAAGTACGACGCGGGGTCGTCGCCCGGCACGATGAACTCGACCGTGCCCGCGCCCCGGTAGCCGCACGAACGGGCGGCCTGGACGGCGGCCTCGCCCATCGCGGCCCGCGTCGCCTCGTCCAGCAGGACGGACGGCGCCTCCTCGATCACCTTCTGGTGGCGGCGCTGGAGCGAGCACTCGCGCTCGCCGAGGTGGACGACGTTGCCGTGGCCGTCGGCCAGCACCTGGATCTCGATGTGCCGCGGGCGGTCCACCCAGCGCTCCACGAGCAGCGTGTCGTCGCCGAAGGAACCGCGCGCCTCGCGCCGGGCGGCGGCGATCTCGTCGGCGAGCAGCGCCTCGTCCCGCACCAGCCGCATCCCCTTGCCGCCGCCGCCCGCGGACGGCTTCAGCAGCACCGGCATCCCGATCTCACGCGAGGCGTCGGCCAGCTGGGCGTCGGTCAGGCCGCTGCCCGAGGAGCCGGGGACGACCGGCACTCCGGCCGCCCGCACCGTCTCCTTCGCACGGATCTTGTCGCCCATCAGCTCGATGGCCTGGGCGGTCGGTCCGATGAAGGCCAGCCCGGCGTCGGCGCAGGCCGCCGCGAACGCGGTGTTCTCGGCGAGGAAGCCGTAGCCCGGGTGCACGGCCTGCGCGCCGCTGCGCCGTGCGGCCTCGATCAGGCGGCCCGCGTGCAGATAGCTCTCGGTGGCCGGCGGCGGGCCGATCCGTACCGCCGTGTCGGCCTCGCGGACATGCCGGGCGTCGGCGTCCGCGTCGCTGAAGACGGCGACCGAGCGGACGCCGAGCGCGCGCAGCGTCCGGATGACGCGGACCGCGATCTCGCCGCGGTTGGCGACCAGGACGGTGTCGAACATGCTCATCTGTTCCTTCACTCCCCGCACTCCCTCACATCCGGAAGACGCCGTAGCCCGGCTCGCCCAGCGGCGCGTTGCCGCACGCCGTCAGGGCCAGTCCGAGCACCCGGCGGGTGTCCAGCGGGTCGATGACCCCGTCGTCCCACAGGCGCGCGGTCGCGTAGTAGGCGTTGCCCTGCGTCTCGTACTGCTCGCGGACCGGGGCCTTGAAGGCGGCCTCCTCCTCGGCGCTCCACTCCTCGCCGCGGCCCTCCAGCTGGTCGCGCTTGACCGTCGCGAGGACGGACGCGGCCTGCTCGCCGCCCATCACCGAGATCTTCGCGTTCGGCCACATCCACAGGAAGCGCGGCGAGTAGGCCCGGCCGCACATCGAGTAGTTGCCCGCGCCGTACGAGCCGCCGATGACGACGGTCAGCTTGGGCACGCGGGTGCACGCCACCGCCGTGACCATCTTCGCGCCGTGCTTGGCGATGCCGCCCGCCTCGTAGTCGCGGCCGACCATGAAGCCGGAGATGTTCTGCAGGAAGACCAGCGGGATGCCGCGCTGGTCGCACAGCTCGATGAAGTGGGCGCCCTTCTGGGCGGACTCGGAGAACAGGATGCCGTTGTTGGCGACGATGCCGACCGGATGGCCGTGGATGTGCGCGAAGCCCGTCACCAGCGTCGTGCCGTACTCGGACTTGAACTCGGCGAAGCGGGAGCCGTCCACGACGCGCGCGATGACTTCCCGTACGTCATAGGGCGTACGGGAGTCGGCGGGCACCGCGCCGTACAGCCCGGCCGGGTCGGCCTTGGGCTCCTCGGCGGTCCGCACCGTCCACGGCAGCGGACCGCGGCCGCCGAGCGTGGAGACGATGGTGCGCACGATGCGCAGCGCGTGCGCGTCGTCCTCGGCGAGGTGGTCGGTGACGCCGGACGTACGGGAGTGCACCTCGCCGCCGCCCAGCTCCTCGGCCGTGACGACCTCGCCGGTCGCGGCCTTCACCAGCGGCGGCCCGCCCAGGAAGATCGTGCCCTGGTTGCGCACGATCACGGCCTCGTCGCTCATCGCCGGTACGTACGCGCCGCCCGCCGTGCAGGAGCCGAGGACCGCCGCGATCTGCGGGATGCCCGCGCCGGACATCCGGGCCTGGTTGTAGAAGATCCGCCCGAAGTGCTCGCGGTCGGGGAAGACCTCGTCCTGCATCGGCAGGAAGGCGCCGCCCGAGTCGACCAGGTACAGGCACGGCAGGCGGTTCTCCAGGGCCACCTCCTGGGCGCGCAGGTGCTTCTTGACGGTCATCGGGTAGTACGTGCCGCCCTTGACCGTCGCGTCGTTGGCGACGATCACCGTCTCGCGGCCGGAGACCCGCCCGACGCCCGCGATCACGCCCGCGGCCGGTGCGGCACCGCCGTACATCCCCTCCGCCGCCAGCGGCGCCAGCTCCAGGAAGGGCGAGCCGGGGTCCAGCAGCGCGTCCACCCGGTCGCGGGGCAGCAGCTTGCCGCGCGCCGTGTGCCGGGCCCTGGCCTTCTCGCCGCCGCCCAGGCGGGCCGCGGCCAGGCGGGCGCGCAGGTCCTCGGCCAGCTCCTGGTGGGCGGCCTCGTTGGCGCGCCAGGTGTCCGAGGCCGGATCGGCCGCGCTGTCGAGCACCGGTGCCTGTTCCGCCGGGTCCATCCGCATCCGTGCCCCCGCCTCCTTCGGCTCCATCACCACGGCTTGCTCGTACGGCTGCCGCGGGCGCCGGGGATCGCCCGGCGGTTAATAGGCGTTAACTTCATTTCCCTCAGGTTAACGACCACTAACCCCCCTGTCTACAATTAGTTGTATGAGCAGCACACACGTCCCGGCAGCCACCAGCCGACGCGAGCAGATCCTCAAGGAGGCGGCCCGGCTCTTCGCCGAGCGCGGGTTCCACGGCGTCGGTGTGGACGAGATCGGTGCCGCCGTCGGCATCTCCGGGCCCGGCCTCTACCGGCATTTCGCGGGCAAGGACGCGATGCTCGCCGAGCTGCTCGTCGGCATCAGCGAACGGCTGCTGGAAGGCGGCCGCATCCGCGCCGCGTCCGGCGGCGACAGCCCCGCCGCGGTGCTGGACGCCCTGATCGAGGGGCATATCGACTTCGCGCTCGACGACCGGCCGCTGATCACCGTCCACGACCGTGAACTGGACCGGCTGCGCGAGGCCGACCGCAAGCGGGTGCGCCGCCTCCAGCGCGAATACGTGGAGCTGTGGGTGCAGGTGGTGCGCGAGGTGTATCCGGCGTACGCGGAGGCGGACGCGCGCGCCGGCGTGCACGCCGTCTTCGGTCTGCTCAACTCGACCCCGCACCTCAGTCGCCCCGGCGCGCTCCCGGGGCGTACGGAGATGTCGGCGCTGCTGCACCGGCTGGCGCGGGGGGCGTTCGCCGCGGTGGGGGCGGACGGTGCGGTGAGCGGTGCGGCGAGCGGGGCGTGAGCCCCCTCCGGCCCCACGGACGCCTCTGGACAGCGTCACTGACCGGCGGGTAGCTTTCGGCTGAGCAAGCGCTTAGTCGAGGGGCCGGCCCAGGCCGGCCGGCGGACCTGAGGAGGCGGCGGATGCGTCGTACGGTGTTCAACGAGGATCACGAGGCGTTCCGGGAGACCATCCGCGACTTCATCGCCGCCGAGGTCGTCCCCGTCTACGACGAGTGGATGCAGGCCGGACAGGCCCCCCGCGACTTCTACAAGAAGCTCGGCGAACTGGGCGTCTTCGGCATCGAGGTCCCGGAGGAGTACGGCGGCGCGGGCGAGACCAGCTTCAAGTTCAACGCCGTCATCACCGAGGAGTGCGCACGGGCCGGCGTCAGCTTCGGCGGCTCCGGCGTACACACCGGGCTCTGCCTCCCGTACTTCCTCAAGTACGCCACCGAGGAGCAGAAGCGGCGCTGGCTGCCGCCCTTCGTCTCCGGCGACATGATGACCGCCATCGCCATGACCGAACCCGGCACCGGCTCCGACCTGGCCGGCATGAAGACCACCGCGAAGCTCTCCGCGGACGGCACCCACTACGTCCTCAACGGCGCCAAGACCTTCATCACCGGCGGCGTCCTCGCCGACCGCGTCATCGTCTGCGCCCGCACGGCTCCTCCCACCCCCGACGATCGCCGCGGCGGCATCACCCTCCTGGTCGTCGACACCGCCTCCGAGGGCTACGCGGTCGGCCGCAAGCTGGAGAAGCTCGGCCTCAAGAGCTCCGACACCGCCGAACTCTCCTTCAGCGACGTCGAGGTGCCGGTCGAGGACCGGCTCGGCGAAGAGGGCAAGGCGTTCTCCTACCTCGGCCAGAACCTCCCGCAGGAACGTCTCGGCATCGCCGTCAGCGCCTACGCCCAGGCCGCCGCCGCGGTCCGCTTCGCCCAGGCGTACGTCCAGGACCGCGAGGTCTTCGGCAAGACCGTCGCCTCCTTCCAGAACACCAAGTTCGTCCTCGCCGACTGCAAGGTCGAGGTGGACGCCATGCAGGCCGTCACCGACCGCGCCCTCGACGCCCACGACGCCGGTGAACTGACCGCCGCCGACGCCGCCTCCGCCAAACTCTTCACCACCGAGCGCGCCGCCGTCGTCATCGACAAGTGCCTCCAGCTGCACGGCGGCTACGGCTACATGCAGGAGTACCCGATCTCCCGCCTGTACGCCGACACCCGCGTCACCCGCATCTACGGCGGCACCAGCGAGGTCATGCGCTCCATCGTCGCCAAGTCCATGGGGCTGTGAGGCCCGGCAGCCGGCCTCCGCGCCCTGCCCGAGTGAAAGCCGTACGCGCGTGAACGACGCCCTCACCGCCCTGCTCGAACAGCTCGACCTGGAGCGCATCGAGCAGGACATCTTCCGCGGCACCAGCCGCGCCTCCGTCGTGCCCCGGGTCTTCGGCGGCCAGGTCGCCGCCCAGGCCCTGGTCGCCGCCGGGCGCACCGTTCCCGAAGACCGCCCGCCGCACTCCCTGCACGCGTACTTCCTGCGCCCCGGCGACCCCGGCGCACCCATCGTCTACACCGTCGACCGCATCCGCGACGGCCGGTCCTTCACCACCCGCCGCGTCGTCGCCGTCCAGCACGGCCAGCCGATCTTCCACCTCTCCGCCTCCTTCCAGGTGTACGAGGAGGGCATGGAACACCAGGAACCGATGCCGCACGCACCGGACCCGCTGACCCTGCCGACCGCCGCCGAAATGCTGCCCCGCTACGCCGACCGCTTCCGCGAACCGGGAGTGACACAGCGGCTGCTGGAGGCGCGGGCCGCCGTCGACCTGCGCTACGTGGACGCGCCGCCGTTCGGCACCGCCGGTGAGCCGCGCGAGCCGCGCTCCCAGGTCTGGTTCCGTACGCACGGCAAGCTGGATGGTGACATCGACCAGCCGCTGCTGCACATCTGCCTGGTCACCTACGTCTCCGACATGACCCTGCTGGACTCGGTGCTGCTCGCCCACGGGCGCGGCGGCTGGGCCGTCGGCGACGTGGTCGGCGCGAGCCTGGACCACGCCATGTGGTTCCACCGGCCGCTGCGCGCCGACGACTGGCTGCTGTACGACCAGGAGTCACCCACCGCGCAGGGCGGGCGGGGGCTGGGCAAGGGCCGGATCTTCACGGCGGACGGGCAGCTGGCGGTGTCGGTGATCCAGGAGGGGGTCATCCGGGTGCCGCGGGACTGAGGCGCTGTTCCGGCGTTTCCGCCCGTCCGGTGCGCATACTGGATCTTCATGGACGCCTCCAGCAGCTCGGTCCCCGGCAGCTCCGTTCCCGGCGGCTCCCTTCCCGGCGGCTCCGTCCCCAGCGGCTCCGTCCCCCCGGCCGGCTCGGACGAGAGCACCGGCACCGTCCTCGTGGCCGCCGCCGCGAATCTCGGCATCGCCGTGGCGAAGGCCGTGGGCGGTGCCGTCAGCGGCTCCAGCGCGATGCTCTCCGAGGCGGCCCACTCCACCGCCGACACCGTCACCGAACTCCTCCTGCTGACCGCCCTCAAGCGCAGCGAAAAACCGGCCGACGAGGACCACCCGCTCGGCCACGGCGGCGAGCGCTACGTATGGGCGCTGCTCGCCTCCGTCGCCACCTTCGTCGGCGGCGCGGTCTTCGCGATCCACGACGGCATCCACACCCTCACCCACGGCGAGGACCCCGGCGACCCGCTCCTCTCGTATGTCATCCTCGCGTTCGCCTTCCTCCTGGAGGGCACCTCGCTCCTCAAAGGCGTACGCCAGGCGCGCGGCGAGGCGGCCCGCTTCGGCGTCTCCCTGCACCGCTACATGGCGCACACACCGGACACCGCCGTGAAGGCCGTCGTCATGGAGGACTCCGCCGCACTGGCGGGACTGCTGCTGGCCGCGGGCGGACTGCTCGGCGGCCAGCTCACCGGCTTCGGCGTCTGGGACGGCACCGCGTCGATCTGCATCGGACTGCTGCTGGTGTACGTGGCCTGGGTGCTCGGCCGCAGCAACGCGCGGCTCCTGATCGGCCGCCCGCTGCCCGCACCGATGCGGGCCGCCGTACGGGCGGAACTGTGCGCGGTCCCGCACGTCGTTGACGTACTGGAACTGGTCACGCTCGTCCAGGGACCGCGGGAGGTCCTGGTGGCCGCGAAGGTCGACTTCCGGGACGTGGCCACGGCCGAGGAGATCGAATGGGCCTGCGAGGACGCCGAACAGCGCCTGCGGGGCCGCTTCCCGGCGATCCGCCGGGTGTTCCTGGACCCGACGCCGGGGGCTTACCAGAAGCGGCCGGGGGCGGGGGAGGGGGCGGAGCCGGAGCCGGAGCCGGGGGTGGGGCCGGGGGCGGGTGGTGCGGAAGGCTGACCTCCGGTCCGTCCACCGTCGGCAGCGGCAGCGGCAGCGGCAGCGGCAGCGCCAGCGCCAGCGGCGGCGGCAGCGGGCGGACCGAAGCTCAGACCTTCCTCCTTCAGTCCGCCAGGCCCGCCGCGTCCGTCAGGCCCGCCGCGTCCAGCAGGTACGCCGTCAGCAGGTCGTAGTACCGCGGGCTCAGCACGTGATCGTCCAGCGGGATCGTGACCTGGAGCGTGCCCTCCGCCTCGCCCAGGAACAGCGCCGGGTCGTTGCAGTCCGCGAAGCCGATGGCGTCGAGACCGCGCTGGCCCGCGCACCCGGCCCAGCCGTGATCGGCCATGACGAGGTCGGGCAGCGCCTCGCCCGCCCGCTCCAGACCGTCCAGTACGGCGGTCATCGGCGCGGGGGAGTGCGTGTGCCACAGCGTCGCGCCGCGCTCCATCATCGCCACGTCGGCGAACTGGAACACCACGCCGTCGTCCGCCTGCAGCCCGTCCGGTACGACGACGATGTCGCAGCCCCGCGCGCGCAGCGCCTCGGCGGTGGCCCGGTGCACGTCCAGCAGCCCGCCCGGGTGCCCGGTCGCGAACAGCACGCGCTCCCGCCCGGCGGCGGCCTTGCGCAGGCGGGCGGCCGCACGGTCCAGAGCGTCCACGGTCAGCTCGGGATCGATGGTGTCCTGGCCCATCCGGTGGCGGGTGTCGTCGACGACACCGCACCGCTCGGCCATCACCGCGAGCACGTCCTGCTCGTCGGTCCAGCGGTCCCCGAGTTCGAGTCCGAGCCAGTAGTGACGGTCTCCGTTGGCCAGCTTGCGGTAGTGGTCGAGGTTGTTCTCGCGGGGAGTGGCGACCTCACCGGCGATCCGGGTCCGTACGAGGTGGTCGACGAGTTCGGTGCGGCTGGGAGCAGGCGGCAGTATCGGCATGGGGTCATTGTCCCTTGAAGCACCCGCCGATGGACGTGATGTCCATCGACCGGCTCCACATCACCACAAATGTCCATGGGCACCCCGCCCGCCGCTGCCTACGCTCACCCCATGACCACCGCATCCGCCGCTTCCGGCGCCTCCCAGGAACCCGTCGGCCCCGTCGACTCCTCCCGCGTCCCCCGCTACGCGGGCCCGGCGACCTTCGCCCGGCTGCCCCGCCTCGACCAGGTCGGCACGGCCGACGTCGCGGTGGTCGGCGTCCCCTTCGACACCGGCGTCTCCTACCGCCCCGGCGCCCGCTTCGGCGGCAACGCCATCCGCGAGGCGTCGCGCCTGCTGCGCCCGTACAACCCGGCCCAGGACGCGTCCCCCTTCGCGCTCGCACAGGTCGCGGACGCCGGCGACATCGCCGCCAACCCCTTCAACATCAACGAGGCCGTCGAGACCATCGAGGCTGCCGCCGACGACCTCCTGGACGCCGGCGCCCGCCTGATGACGCTGGGTGGCGACCACACCATCGCGCTGCCCCTGCTGCGCTCCATGGCGAAGAAGCACGGCCCGGTCGCCCTGCTCCACTTCGACGCCCACCTGGACACCTGGGACACCTACTTCGGCGCCGAGTACACCCACGGCACCCCGTTCCGCCGCGCCGTCGAGGAGGGCATCCTCGACACCTCCGCCCTCTCCCACGTCGGCACCCGCGGTCCCCTCTACGGCAAGAAGGACCTCGACGACGACGAGAAGATGGGCTTCGGCATCGTCACGTCCGCCGACGTCATGCGCCGCGGCGTCGACGAGGTCGCCGACCAGCTCCGCCAGCGCATCGGCGACCGCCCCCTGTACATCTCCATCGACATCGACGTCCTGGACCCGGCGCACGCCCCCGGCACCGGCACCCCGGAGGCCGGCGGCCTCACCTCCCGCGAACTCCTCGAAATCCTCCGCGGCCTGGCCGGCTGCAACCTCGTCTCTGCCGACCTCGTGGAGGTGGCCCCCGCGTACGACCACGCCGAGATGACGTCGGTGGCGGCCTCCCACACGGCGTACGAACTGACGACGATCATGTCCCGGCAGATCGCGGCGTCGCGCGGCTGAGGGCGCGCGGCTGAGGGGCGCGCGGCTGAGGCTGCGGCGTCCCGGGTGCGGCAGCGGAAGGTTCCGGATCCGGTTACGGATCCGGAACCTGAGCTGGAACCGGCGGGCTACAGCGTGTCCGGCCGGTAGAACTTCCGGTAGAGCGCGATGGCGTCCGACGGCGGCCGGAGCGGCACGCTGCTGATCTCCCCGGTGTCCTTGGCCACGACGACGCACGTCCCCCCGGGGTTCCGCGGGGGGCGGCGCTGCCCGTCCGCCGTGGTCCGCGGGCGGGGCGGCAGCTTCGCGTACACGAGATACCCGATGTCGAACTCGTGCACCCGCAGAGGGGCGGGCGTGCCGTCAGGCCATACGGGGGCGTACTCCGTACGGGCGATGGCCAGAGCTTCCTCGGCGTTCGTCGGCACCGGTCGGGCGGCACCGGGAGATCCGGTATCGGACATGGATTCCTCGCATTCCGTTGTACGGGAGGGGCCGGGGGGGGACGGGAGGGGAGGAGGGGGCTGGACGGGGGCCGGTGATGTCTACGGTTCGAGGCCCGGCTACGGTTCGAGGCCCGGCTCGTTGAGCAGCGTCTCCCAGACCTCACCGGCGGCGGCCGCCGGATCGATCTCGGCGAGCCACGCCTCCAGCTCCGCCCGCGCCTCGCGCCCGTCCTCGGTGAGCGACGCGGACAGCAGGAAGCGGTGCCACCGCATCAGGCACACCAGGGCGACGAACTGCGGCAGGGAACTCGCAGTCAGCTGCTCCTCCACGTTGACGGACGCGCACAGAACCTGACCGGTCGCACCATCCAGCAGCAGGTCACCACCGAGGAGTTCGCCCAGCAGGTAGTACGGTCCCTCTTCCGTTCCCGTTTCCGGTCCCGTTCCCGTGTGCTCGTCCGGTGAACTTGCTGTCGAGCCGTCCGCCGAATCTGCCGGGAGCTCCTGGAACCCTTCGGTGCGCAGCTGCCGCGTGTTCAGCGTGAGCATCTCCGTCAACGGCATTCCGCGTCCGGTGAGCCACCGGGCCGCGTCCGTATCCCGCAAGCTCGCGGGCAGCTCAGCCTCGGACGGACGGAGGACGTGTTCCGCGCCGAACACCGCGGCGAGGTGCGCCGTGGAAGGGGCCCGGAAGACGCCGGGCAGCGGACGCGGTGCGACCGAACGGGCGTAGGCGTCAAGGAGGGGCACGGCGTGCCAGGGCGTCACCCCGCCGCCCGGATTCTCCGTGGCCATGTCACCGTCGCCGTCCGGCTCCGCCGCGAGAAATTCCACGGTGAAGACCCCACGGCGTCCTCCGAGAACCGCGAGGTTCCCGACCCGTACGCCGTCCGTGATGTCCCGCGGGCAGCGCGGCATGAAGACGGCCTCGGAGGCACCCGGGGCGGGGCGCCAGCCGCGGGCGGTGTTGACCATGGGCCGGGCCGTCGAGTCCGGCGTACCTTCGCCGGCCGGCTCATCGAGCCGCCGGCCCGCGCGCAGGGACCACATCCACGCTCTTCCCAGGTCGTCACTGGATGCCCGGGCCGTCTGCTCCGTAGCCGTGAGTTCGCTGATGCCGGACGGGCGGGGCAAGGAGGTGCCCTTTCCGGAGAAGCCCTTTCCGGAGAAGTCCGCTTCGGAGAAGCCCTCTCCGAAAGACCCCTCTCCGAAAGACCCCTCTCCGAAAGACCCCTCTCCGAAAGACCCCTCTTCGAAGAAGACACCCGCCGGACGCAGGTCGCACCACAGGGTCCGCCACCGCATCTCGACGCCGGACGCCAGAACGGCGGCCGCGCCCGCCTCGTCCCCGCGGGCCGTCGCGAAGTGATGCAGCCAGGAGGCCCATTCGCTCTGACTCATCGGCTCCATGGCGAACCGTTCGACGAAGCACAGGTCCGCGGCGACGGTGTCCGGCGGGACGTCCTTGCCGAAGGCGGCGCGTACGGCCTCCATCACCGCGGCGGGGGACAGGGACGCGAGGAGCGCGCGGTCCTCCGTCACTTCGCGCAGGTTCGCGGAAGCCGCGGCATGGCCGGGCACGGCCTGGGCGGCGTACCGGGCCAGAGGGCTGCCGCCGGACCAGCCGTCCGGATACGGCTGCGACGCGAGCCGTGCGGCGAGCAGTTCCCGCACCCGGACGTGCGCCGCGGCAGCCTCCGGCCCGGAAGGCCGCAGCGCGCGGGCCACGCCCTCGTGGACGAACGCCACACCCGCACCGGTGACCGGGTCGTCCGGCACCCATCGCAGAGTGCCGGTGTGCTGTCGGAGCAGCGCTTCGAGTGCTTCGGGTGTGCCGGTGCCCTCACCCATGCCTGCGCTTTCGCAGAGCAGGCTCCACGCGTCGAGGGGAACCACCGGGTATTCGGCCAGGGCCAAGGCGGCGATTTCTGGCGGTACTTCCTGGGGCGAGGGTGCAAGGGAAGCGCCACCGGATTCCAGGCGGACGAGCTGGGACGATGCTCCGCCGTCCGCCGCGTTGCGCGGCTCGGCCGTCTCCATGACGATGCGGACCCCGGCCCGCCGCGCCCTGCCCAGCCGGGAAACGGCACGCGAGATACGCCCCGGTTCGTCGGTGGTACGGAGCGTTCCCGCCCACTGCGTATGCGCGAGCAGCACGGTGTGGCGGCCACGGACGCGCTTCACCAGGGCGTCGAAACCCTCCTTGCCGACCACGTGTTGACGCTGCACCCCGCACGCCGCCAGCACACGAAGCACCACATCGTCGGCGCGCAACCCCGCACAGTCGATCGTGACGGCATCGGCCACCTCCCGGCGGACGAGCTCCAGGACCCGGCCCTTCCCGGAACCGGGCGGACCGGCCACCCGGACCACGCCACTCCCGCGACCGAATGCCGACAGCGCTTCCAGAACCCGGCCGGCCGCGGCGACATGGGCTTCTTCATCATGTCCTTCGGTCATGGCCACACCCTACTGGATTGCGAATTCGTCATGGCATCGGGACGGTAATGTCGATGGTCTGACGGAGGGGCATCAGCTTTCCGCATCTGTCGCGTTCTCCCGCTGGGCATCACGCAGGGAGAGCCAGATTTCGCCGACGATGTTGAGATGGTCCTGAATTTCCCCGTCGACCATTCTCTTGATGTCCGCCTTGCTCATGTTCTGCGGCTCGTCGGAATCCGGATCGGGAACCCAGGCGCCGCTTCGGTAGGTGGTCGCGTAGTGCACCGTGGTTCCGTCGGAATGGTGCACCAAGTAAGGGGAGCATTCCGCGTGCCCGGCACCCTTCACGGTTCCGCACGGCTCGCGCTCCGTGAACATGGCGTGGATCTGGATGTGCTGGCCCGGATCGCCGCCCCGCGCTTCGTTCAGCCGTTTCACATAGCCCACGAGATGCGGTTCGGAATGTGCGGTGCTCACGCCCTTCTCGCCCGGTGGAATCGAACTGTCGACGATGTAGTTCGTCTTCCCGGAAACCGGGTCGTACACCTCGATGACGGCGTAGTTGCGTCCGGTGAAGTCCGGCCGGGTACTGGCGGCTCCCTCCCCGCCGGCCGCCTCCTTCAGTTCGGAACGGTCCCGCCCATCATTCATGAGCACACCGAACAGGTGATCCCGTACGTCCCGGGAGAAGTCCTTGCCGTCCAGGAAAGTGGCCTTGCGGTGCTGTTTCACGCCGCGGGAAAGTGACTCTTCCGTGGATTTCGCGTCGTTGCTCTGCCGCTTCTTGTCGCGGCGCAGCGGTGTTTCGCGGTCCGGGTCGTCCTCCCACTTGTACGGACGGTCCACGGGGAAGGGAGAAACGCCGACAGCGTGGCTCTCGTGGAAGGAAAGACTCAGGCGGGCGAGAATCGAGACGGCCGCACCTCGTTGACCGGCGTCCAGGTCCGCGAAGCCGTCGAGCCGGTTCCCGAGCTCTTCCGAACTCAGCGTGAAACGCGGCGGTTCGTTCGCCGGGTCCTTTCCGCCGTCCGGTGTTCCGTCATCCGATGTTCCGTTGTCCGGTGTTCCGTCGGGCCCGGCGGTCGGCTCGCCCTGTTCGGGCGTCAGGTGCCGGATGAGGTCCTCGACGCTGCCGTCGGCCACCCAGGCGCGGACACTGTCGTAGACGGCGTCCATGTCCGTCTCGTAGACATCGAGATTCTCTCGCAGCTCTTGCTGGCCCTTGTCGGGCAGCACCCGGACATTTTCCGGGAGATGGTCGGGCGACTGCCCGTCCGGCATACCGGGTTCGCGGTATTTGCTCTTGGGCTGGTCGCTGCCGTCGGGTGCGGAGTGTCCGGCGTCTCCGGCGTCTCCGGTGTGCCCTGCTTTTGTGGCGTCTGGGGAGTGCGTCTGGCTCGTGCCTGCCGGGTTTCCGGGAGGGCGCCGTCCCGCGGGGCCGGCCGGAATGTCGCGACGGCCCCCGGGGTCGCTGTGTCCGGCCTGCGGTGTGACGCGGACCGGCGTGCGGTTCGCGTCGAGGGGGACCGCGAACACGCCGTTGTCGCCGCTGTGCAGCGACTGATCGCTGCGGCGGCCCGTCTGGGCGTCGATGTACGTGATCTTGCCGTGGTGGTTGACGACGTTCCAGGCGTGCGCGCGGCCGTCCGCGCTCTGCGTGATGATGACGGCCTGGGAGCCATGACCCGACTGCCGGAGCGTGTCCTCCAGGCCGTCGAAAGCCCGGCGCCCGCTGCCGTAGTCCGTGAAGCGAGCACCGAGTGCCCCCTCCAGCCGGTCCCGGCCACCCGATTCGCCCCGGTCGGAGGGCAGGCCGTCGGGAGTGAGATCGGGAGTGCGGGCACCGGCGACGGTGGCCGTGCCGGCGTAGGTGTCGGCCGTGGACAGGGCCACGTCGACACAGTTGTTGCTACGGCCCGGGGCATCGGCTCCGGGCTGGTTGATGTAGTCGGTCCAGTTGCCCTCGTTCGGATCCGGGTGCGGTTGCGGGACACCGTCCGCAGTACGGGGGACGGCCGCTTCGAGGACGCGCTGGTGCTCGGGATCGGGGTCGAGGATGCCCCCGGGGTCGGTGCGGGGGCGGGTTTCGGCTGCTGATTGAGGGGGGTTTGCTTCCGGGGTTGGGGTTGGGGTTGGGGACGAATCCGGGTCTGGGATTGGGGAGGGATCTTGGGGCGGGGAGGTGTCCTGGGAGGGGGAGGTGTCCTGGGAGGGGGAGGTGTCCTGGGAGGGGGAGGTGTCCTGGGAGGGGGAAGGGGAGGGGGCCTGGGACGGGGAAGGATCCTGGGGCCCGGCCGGGCCTGCGTACGGGGAGTGATCGTCCGGGCCCGGAGTCTCGGCCTCGGCCGGGGGATACAGCGGCCGGGCGTCGGCGTCCAGCGGGATGTGCCAGACCTCGCCCACGTCCGTGGTGTTGATGGGGCGGCTCATCACCTCACGGGACTGGGTGTCCACCCAGACGACGTTCCCGTTGTAGTTGACCGCGTTGAAGAGGTGGGAGGAGCCGGGCTCCCCGTCCTCGTCGAGGTAGCCGACCCAGACGATGGCCGCGGCGCCGTGCCCGGCGTTGCGGAGGTCCTCGGCGACACGCTGGTACGCCTGGGCGTCGTCACCCGCGTGCTGGAACTCCGCACCGAGCCAGCGCTCTACGTTGCTCTCACCGTCCCTCTCCCCGAAGCCCCCGTCGTCCATCCGGGGCGCGGACACCTGCGGATTGCCGTACCAGGTCTCCAGGAGGGACCGGCTGCAATCGGCGCAGTTGTCGTCCCGGCCCGGCTCGGTGATACCGCCGTCGTTCTGGAGGTCGGCCCACATACCGTACGGGTCGGGGAACCGCTGGAAGCTGCCGTCGTCCTCCCGGGGAACCGCTTCCTCCAGAGCCTGCTGATCGCGAGGATCCGGGGGGATGAGCCCGCCTTCACCGTCCCGGAGTTCATCGCGGAGGTCGTCGAGAGTCGGCGCGTAGTAAGCGTCGTCAGCGGCATAAGGGTCGTCGGGCGCGTGAGCGCCATCGGCGGAGTCGGGTTCCGGGACGTTCTCGGGGTGATCGTCGCGGGACCCGGGTTCACTGGGTGTCGGCGTCCCCGGAACCTGGTCGGCGGAATCGGGCGCCTCCGCCGGATTCTGGGACTGGGTCTGGGGCTGGGTCTGCTGCGCCTGCTGAGCCTGTTGTGTCTGTTGTGTCTGCTGGGGAGTCTGGGACTGGGCCTTGGCGGGGTCGTACGGTGCGCGGTCGGCGTCGAGGGTGAGGTGCCAGACTCCTTCGGCCGCGGTGTTGACGGGCTGTCGGCTGATCTCACCGGTCTGGCTGTCGACCCAGACGACCTGACCGTCGTGGTTGACCGCGTTGAAGACGTGGGCGCCGCCACCCGTACCGTCGGGATTCCTGGGCCAGGTGACGAGGACCGCTGCCGCCGCGCCGGGGCCCGCCTGGCGCAGTTCGTCGGCGATATTGGCGTACGCGCCCTGCGAGTTCGGACCGGAGTGGCGGAACCGGGTGCCCGCCCACTGCTCGATGTTGCGGGTGCCGTCGCGTTCACCGGAGGCGCGGTTGATGCCGCCGTTGCCGTCAGGGTCGTACGTACGGACCGCGGACACCTGCGGATTGCCGTACCAGGACTCCATGAAGGAGCGGGTGCAGTCAGCGCAGTTGTTGGAGCGGCCGAGGACGGTGGGGCCGCCATCGTTCTGGTACCGGGCCCAGGGCTGGAACGGGTCGTTGAACGGGCGTGGGGTGCCGTCGGGGTTCCGCGGGAAATTCGCCTCCAGCGCCTGCTGGTCGTGCGGGTACGGCGAGTACAGGCCGCTCGGCGCGTGGTTCAGGCCCGCGCGGACGTGCTGGATGCTCGGGCGGCTGGGGTCCTGGGGAACGGGGCTTTGAGGAGCGGGTCCTTGGTGAGGAGGTTGGTGAGGCGCGGGGTGCTGTTGAGGTTCCTGTGGGGGAGTCGGCTGCTGGGCGTGCGGTGTGTTGGAGGGCGGGGCGCTGGGCGGCTGGGAGTTCGGCCGTGATGCGGTCTGGTCGGGGCCGTCCAGGCGACGGTTGTAGGCGGGGCGCTCGGGGTCGCGCTGCTGAGTGATGTCGCGGATGGCCTGCGAGCCGTCGGGGCGACGGTTGGAGTGCGGGGCGGAGGAGGAAGTGGGGGTGGGAGTGGTGGGGGAGTTGGAGGGGGTGGCGGTCCGCGGCGTGGTGGTGGCGCCTTGAGGGGGAACGGTGGGCGCGCCCATGACCGGGCCTGCGGACTGAGCGGTGTTCTGCTGTGGTTGCTGCGGAGTGGTGGGTGTGCTGGTTCCGGCGTTGGGGTCCGCGCTGTGCTGGGTCGGCGGGGGCGCGGTCATGGTGGCGGCCGACTGGGTGGAGACAGAGGTGTCGTTCCCGTCCAGCGTCGGCATGGGGTCGCCGGGGGCCGGGTCGCGGTGCTGGATCGGCTGCCCCGTAGACGGCGAGTGCTGAACGGGAGCGCCCTGCGAGGGCGTGCTCACGTGCGGAGCGGACGGTCGGCCACTGCCCCCGTTGCTGGAACTGTCCGACGTGCTGTTGCTGTTGTTGCTGCCGTCACTGGTGGTGTTGCTGGGCGGATTGCCCGCCACCGGGTCGGGAGAGGGCGCGTGCTGCTGGGGGGCGGCGTACGCGTCCGGGGACGGGCCGGGGGACGGCTGAGTGGTGACGTTGTTGGGGTTGGTGGGATTGCTGGAGATGTTGGGGTTGTCGGGACTGTTGGGGTTACTGGGGTTGCTGGGGTTGTGTTCCGGGTTGGGGCGCGCGTGGTCCGGGGTGGTGTCCGGAGCGGGCTGGGTGCTGATGGATTCAGGAGCGGGGCGCGCGTGGTCCGGAGTGCTGTCCGGTGCCGGTTGGGTGCTGACGGAGGCCGGAGGCGTGTTGTGGTCGGCGGCGGGAGTGGTGCTCGCGTCGGGACCGTCGGCGCGGGCATCGCCGTACGGATTGTGATCGTTGCCGCCTTGGAAGCCGGCGTCGAAGGGCGACCGCTGGTCCGGAGGCGGCAGCGGCTGCGCCCGCGGGGCGTCGCGCTGGCCGTCCGGGCCCGGGGCGGAGTTGTCGGACGCGAAGGAAGGCGCGCTGCCGGTGCCCGCGTCCGTACTGCTGCTCGTGTCGCCCGGACGGGGGGCGTGAGAAGCGCTTCCGCCGTGAGTGGAGTCGGACCCGCCCGCGCCTGCGTACGAGCTGGATCCGCCCCGGCCTCCGCCCTCGCCCCCGGAGTTGCCGGAGCCGCCTGCGCCGGAAACGGCGTCGGAACCGGCCCCCGCGCCCGTACCGGATTCGCCGCCCGGCCCCGTACCGGCGCCTGATCCTGTGCTGTCACCTGGCCCCGAACCGTTGCCGCCGCGACTGTCCCCGGTGCCGGACCGGCTGCCCCCGTCACCGGGCCCGCCGCTCGCCCCGCTGCGGTTCGCCCCGCTGCGGTTCGTTCCGCTGCCGTCGCCCGAGCCGCCGTCCCCCGCACCGGAGCCGTCGCCGTGGCCGGCCGCGGAGTCCAGGCCGTGGCGGGCGCGGTGACCGGCACGGTGTCCGGCGCCGTCGCGCAGGCTCTCGCCGAGCGTCTCGCCGGTGTTCTTCAGGGCGTCCTTGCCGGCCGCAACGCCTTCCTTGGCGGTCCGCTTGAGGTCGTAACCGTTCTGGGCGCCGAAGTTCTGGTTGACGGTCTGGGCGATCAGGTCGGAGGCCATGGCCTCCAGCGCGGAGATGACCGGTTCCTTGGCCGCCTCCGCGATGGCGTCGAGGAGTTGCTTGGCGACTTCTTTGAGGATGCGGCGGACGATCTCACGGGTGGCCAGCGTGCCGGCCGCGGCGCCGATCTCGGACAGGCCCAGGGTGAAGGGCGCCGCCGCCTGAGCCGCGATGATCTCCGCCGCAAGGATCACCAGCTGGGCGATGACCGCCACCTTCATGCCGATGACCAGCGCGGCAGCGGCCTCCAGGGTGAAGGCGATGACCTCGGCGGCCTGGCGGGCGTCGTCGAAGTAGCCCGATCCTGCCCCGAACTTCTCCCACGCCTTGCCGAAGCCCTCGACGGCGTCTCCGGCGTTCGCCGCGAGCACATTGCTCGCGGCGGTGTGGCCGCGCGTCTGGTGGGTGGTGACCTCGGCCGCGAACTGTCGCCACACCTGGGCGCATTCGATCAGCTTGTCCTCGTCGGCGGTCGGCCAGTTGAAGCCGAGCATGTCCAGGACCCATTCCAGCGGGTCCGGCAGCATGAGAGACAAGGCGGAGCTCCCCCGTGAAAGTGCGTGTACGGCCCGCCGGCGATCGGCGGCAGCCGCGATGCGGCGGTGTTGGCTGTGACGGCGAGGTTGGTGTCGGCGTTGGCGTCGGTGCGATGGGGCGGCGACTTGATCCCGTGCGGAGGGCGGAGACTCGTAACTCCGGGGCCGTCCCCGAGCGGTAAGCCGTCACCCCGGAATGCCGACGGGGCCACGGCTCTACGGACCTGGCGCACCTGGTGGCCCTGGCGGGCATGGCGGACCTGGCGGGCCTGGTGGCCATGGCGGATCCGGCAGACCCACGGCCTCCCACGACGCGACGAGCGGGCAGAAGCTGCACGAACTCAGCACCCCACGAGCGCTGAGCCACCATGCTCACCGCCCCGCGAGCCCACCGGGCGAGTCGCTCACCGGCCCACCGCTCCACCGGCCATCGACCCGGCGGCCGCGACCGCCCCCACCCTCAGTGGTGCGCAGGCCCGTCCAGCCGTGCACTGACCTTGGGGGCGGCGAGCGGGTCCGACCACCCTTGTTCGTTCGGTACGTGTTGTTTGATCAGCGAGTCACTGAAGTCCTCGCCCTCCGCGTAGTTCTTGGACATGGACCCCAACGCCTTGCCGATTTCCTGCAGCTTCGACGACAGGTGGCCCATCGACTCGTACATTCCGTCGCGTACGCCCTCGTAGACGACGCCGAATTTCTCGCCGATCTCGTCGTCACCCCACGGCGGCGCCCCGGCCTTGCTGTCGAACGTCGTCAGCCCGCTGACGAACTGCTCACCGAACGACTTCTCGGGCTCCTTCTGGCCGCCGCCCGCAGGCGGCGTCCCCGGCGGGCCCGCGCCCAGCGCACTGAGCCCGTCCATCAGCCGTTTCACCGAGCCCTGGAAGTCCTCGCCCAGCTTGACGAAGTTGGTGCCCTCCGTCTTCAGGGACTCCACTTCGGTCTGAAATCCGCCAGCTCCCACAACGCCCCCGTGTTGTCCGTGCCTTCACTCGTTACGCGATACGCGATACGCAAAGAGATGTTCATGCCAAAGTCTAGATGTTGCCAACCCCTGGGACGAGGGTGGACAACGGTGCGACGCTGAAGTGCCGTTGGCACAACCGGCGCAGCCGCAGCAATCGCCCGTACGCCACGAACGGCGCCGTCTCAGGACGTACTGGGCCGATACCAGCGGTGATAGATCTTCACCGCTTCCTCCGGGGGATGGTTCGGCAGGTGGGTCACATCGCCGTTGACCTTGGAGATGGCCACGTTGCTGCCGCCGGGTTCGGCCGGTGGCGCCTGCGGGTCCTCCGGGGCCGGCCAGCTCGCCCGTACCAGGTAGCCGACATCGAATTCGTGGACGAACAGGCCGGACGGGCCGCCGGGTGAACCGACCGCGGGGAAATATCCCCGGCCGATGTCCAGCGCCTCCTGAGGGGTCGACGGCACCGGCCGCGGTCCTTCGTTTGCCGTCCCGGCATGCGGCGGGAACGGGGGAGGCGGCGGAGGGGGGAGTGCGGGGGGAGGGGGAGGCGTGGACGGCTGGCCGGAAACATGGCCCGAGATGTCGGACTCTGCCATGAATTACCCCTCCTTGAGCGCGTGTTCTGCCGGTGATCATGCCAGTGTTTGCGTCAGCGATGGTCAACCTAACCCACGTCACCCCCGCCCGTTCGGTTCTCCTCCGGGACAACTTTCGTCACGGCAGCGGAACCCTCCCCCGGAAGGCAGGCACGCGAGGGCATCGAGACAGGCGTGTACGGGCGGGGATTCCGTACGAGGTTGCCAGGCGGCCTGCACATGGCGGCGCAGCGGCGGATCCGTCGGTACGCACCGGACGCCCGGCGGCACCTGCTGCCGTGCCGCGCCCGGTATGAGGGCCGCGGACAGACCGGCCGCCACCAGCGTGAGCTGGGTGGCGTGGTCACTGATGCTGTAGCGGATCTCCGGCTCGACACCGTGCGTACGCAGCGCCTGTACGAGCGCTTCGCGCGGTTCGGCCCCCGGGGGACAGGCCGCCCACGGGATGCCGCCGAGGTCGGCGAGACGCAGAACGGGCCGGGCCCCGAGCGGGTGGTCCGCGTGGAGCGCCACCCGCGCCTCCTCGGTGACGAGCGTGTGGACGGCGACGCCTTCCGGGATGTGCCGCGGCCGGTTCGACCAGTTCTCGATGAGGAGCAGGTCGAGCTCGCCGCGCAGCAGGGCGGGGAGCAGGTCGCCCACCTCGCCGTCGCGCACCGACGGGGTGAGCCGCGGATGGCGCGCGGCCAGGATGGCCAGAGTGGCGGGCAGCAGGGTCCGGATGGCGCTGCCCACGGAACCGATCCGCAGCGGGCCCAGGACTTCTTCGCCCAGGGCGGCCAGGTCGTGCTCGGCTTCCGAGAGTTGGGCCATGAGCGCGGCCGCGTGGTCCGCGAGCACACGTCCGGCGTGCGTCAGCCGTACGCTGCGGCCTTCCGGCTCCAAGAGGCGGTGCCCGCACTCCCGTTCCAGCTTGCTCAGCTGCTGGCTCATGCCGGACGGCGTGATGTGCAGGGCCTGTGCGGCACGTGCGATGGAACCGTGGGTGTCCACCGCGGCCAGGGCGCGCAGTCGCTCCAAGTTGATCACTGTCTCAGGCTAGCAACAGGTAAGCAGAGGTACCGGGTTGTGGTGACAGAACGTCGCTTTTGTTGATGAGTGGTGGGGTTCAAGATGGAGAGATGACGGGTCCACGGGGTGGCGGAGACAGGAGCGGCGAAGCGCTGGGCGGCGGCGTGCCGGACGGCGGTGGCCTGCCAGATGGCGGTGGCCTGCCGGACGGCGGGGATGCGCTGAGCCGAGGCGGCGTGCTGAGTGGCAGAGGTGAGCCGCGCGGCGGAGTGCTGGGCAGAGGCGAGCCGCGTGGCAGGGGCGGGCTGCGTGGCAGGGGCGTGAGTGGCAAACCCGTATGGATGGTGCTCGGGGGTAGTCTCTGCATCTCCGCTTCCGCCGTCTTCGTCAAGCTGTCCGGTACGAGTGCGGGGACGGCGGCGTTCTTCCGGTGCGCCATCGCGCTGATCGTGCTGGCGCCGCTCGCGTTCGCGGAGCGGCGGGCTGCCGGGCGACGACCTTGGCGGCTACGGCGTCTCGACCTGGCAGCGGGTCTGCTGCTCGGCATCGACTACGTCTTCTGGGCGGCGGCGATCCACAGCGTCGGCGCTTCCATCGCCACCGTGGTCGTCAATATCCAGGTCGTGATCTTTCCGCTGCTGGCGCGGGTGTTCACCGGTACCCCCATGTCACGGCGGTTCGTTGTCGCGGCGCCCGTCATGCTGCTGGGTGTCGCGCTGGCCGGCGGGGTCATCGGTGCCCCGGCACAAGGCAGCGACCCCGTGACGGGTGCGGCATACGGGCTGGTCGCCGGCTTCGGCTACACGGGGTACCTCTTCCTGATGCGGCTCGGCGGCGGACAGGGCCATACGGTCGGCCCGGTGTTCACGTCCACCGCGTCCGCAGCAGGCGCCGCCGCGCTGCTCGGCGGAGCGTGGACGGGAATCGACCTGTCCCTCGATGCCCGCGCCTGGGCCTGGCTGACCGCACTGGCCCTCATCGGGCAGGTCCTCGCCTGGCTGGTGCTGACCCCCGCGCTGCCACGGCTGGCGCCGAACATCGGTGCCGCTCTGCTGCTTCTGCAGCCGGTGATGGCGATCGTCCTCGGGGTGGCGGTCGGGGAACGGCCCACGGTGTTCCAGTTCGGAGGGTGTGCGCTGGTCGTCCTGGTGGTGTGGGGCGTGGGTCGCGGGGGAGGGGCGCCCGGTCCGGACCGTGCGCCCGTACGTCCACAGGCCCGGCGTCGCCCCTCCCGGCGCCTCAGCTGACGGCACTCTCCGCAGCGCTACCAGCCGCTCCGGACCCCGACGGCGCAGGTGAGGCCGGCGTGTCGGGAGACGCTGACGGCGCAGGCGGCGGCCACGGCACATCGGCCAAGGCCGGAATCAACTGCTCCTCTTCGTAGGCGAGGTGGGCGCGCAATTCCCCGGACATGCGCTCCAGGTCGGTGAGGAAACGTTTCGGGTCGGCGTTGCCGATGTCCGCGAGCAGGCCCAGCAGGTCGTTCTGGATGCGGGCGATCGTCCGGTGTTCCTCCTGGAGCCGGTCGAGAGCCGGCCGTAGTTCGGGGTGGTACCGGGCGACGGTGGGAAATATGTGCGCGTCCTCACCGGTGTGGTGGAACTCCAGGCTCTGGCAGAACGCCAGACAGTGCTGCCGGATCTGCAGCCCGAGCCCCGGCGCCGGTGCCGCACCCGGGCCCTGGTGGGCCGCCAGCGCCGCGAGGTGCGCTTCCGCCTCGGTGCGTACGTGCCGCAACTGCGCGCGCAGCCACGTGTGGACCTGTACGAGTTTGTCGGCGAGCGTGTGGACCGCGCGCGGGTTCGCCCCGTCCGCTTCCTCGTACTCGGGCTCGGCGGGTTCCAGCACCACGACCGGCAGCGCGCGGGCGGTCCCGGCCTGGTAGTCGGCGTATCCGGGAGCCACGCTCACCACCTGCGCGAACAGCCGCTCGCGGCGCTCACCCTCGGCGGGCACCGCGATGGCCTCGTACGCCTCGGTACCGAACTCCACCTGAACTTGCGGGTGCGCGAGCAGATTGAGGTACCAATCGGGGTGGCGCGGGGCGCCGAGATTGGACCCGACGACCAGCAGCAGGTCGCCGTCGCGGACACAGCCGAGGGGCACGGTGTGCGGCTTTCCGGATGTGGCGCCGCTGGTGGTCAACAGAAGAAGGTCGCTGCCCTCGAACGGGCCACCGACTTTTCCACCGTTGGCCCGGAACTCTTCGACGATGGACTGATGGAAAGTCTGGGACATGCTGGTGTCGCTCTCCGAAAGGGTGATCCACGGGCCGGCGGCTTCAAGGCATCGCCTGAGAAGCCGCCGTGACCGCGGTGGAGGAAAGAAGAAAGAGGTGAAGGCGCGGGGAAGCGCGCGCCCGCAGCGCGCAGCAGCCGTCACCGAGGCGCACAGGCGCAGAACACACAAGCAGAACGCGGAAGCAGAGCGCAGAAAGCCAAGACCGGGACCGGAAACCGGGACCGGAAACCGGGACCGGAGAACCGAAACCAGAAACCGGAGAAACCGAAGCCCAGAGCCCCGAAGCCCAGAGCCCCGAAGCCCGGAGGTCGAAACACAGCCCCCGAAGGAACAGTGCGTGCGATAAGCCGCCGCGCGCTCGGCGCGCTGCTGTCAGGCCGTTGTCAGGCCCTCGTCAGGCTCAGCCCGTGGAGTATGAACTCATGGCGTCGTCCCTGGATGAAAGGTGTGTCGCCCGACTGCCGGCCGGCCCATTTCTCTTTGGCCGACGTCACGCGCACACGCGATTCCATTAGATCCATCGGACGGCGGCCCGTCAACACGGCGACCGCGACGTCACCCCGTACTCCGGCTGCCACATCGCGTCCTGCACCGCCTGTACGACATCGTCCGGAGCCACCCGCGCGACACCTTCGTCAACGGCCGCCCGTACCACCGCGACCGCGACGGCCGCCGAAGAAGCGCGCAGATTCTCCACCTGCGGCAGCAACGGCGCTCCCGGCCCGCCGCCGTCGGCCTGCCCGGCGACCGCGTCGGCAGCGGCCAGCAGCATTCCGGGCGTCAGCCGTTCGGCGCGCGACACCACCACGCCCAGCCCGAGCCCTGGGTAGACGAGGGCGTTGTTGGCCTGTCCGATGACATGCCGGACGCCGTCGATCTCCACCGGATCGACCGGAATACCGGCCGTCGTCAGGGCCTTGCCACCGGTCCAGCGCAGCAGATCCGCGGGCATCGCCTCGATTTTCTCGGTCGGGTTGGAGAGCGGGAAGATGACGGGCCGCTCCACGTGCTTCGCCATTTCCAGCACCACCTGACGGGTGAAGGTGCCACGTACGGTCGAAGTACCGATGAGAACGGTC
This sequence comes from Streptomyces sp. CB02923, assembly GCF_001905005.1. Lineage (GTDB taxonomy): Bacteria > Actinomycetota > Actinomycetes > Streptomycetales > Streptomycetaceae > Streptomyces. The sequence goes on from NZ_LWKZ01000012.1 coordinate 226,845, forward strand.
GGATGCACATTCCGTACGGTCGTCAGCAGGTCGACACCGTCCCGCGCATCGACACCCTCTCCCGCGTCGCCGCTGTCGCCACCACTCCCCTTGCCGCCGCCACCTCCGCCTCCGCCGCCACCTCCGCTGTCACCGCCACCTCCGCCGTCCGCCCAGCGCGCGACCTCCCCCTTGGGGCGGGCGTAAACGCGCTGATAGTCACGCAGCCCGTCCATGTCATCCAGCAGCAGCCCCGGGCGGTCGACCAGCCAGATGCGGCGGGTGGCGTCGTCGTTGCCCAGGCCGTCGCGGACCATCGCCTCGCGCAGCTGGTCGGCGATGCCCACGCCGGCCGTCCCGGCCCCGAACACCACGACGCGCTGCTCACGGAACGGCGACCCGGTGATCTTCAGCGCGGACCGGACGGCAGCGAGCGTGATCGCGCCGGTGCCCTGCAGGTCGTCGTTGAACATGCGGTAGCGCTCGCCGTACCGCTCCAGGAAGCGCCGTGCGTTGCCCGCGCCGAAGTCCTCGAAATGCAGGAGCGCGTCGGGGTACAGCGTCGCGACCGTGTCCAGATAGGCGGCGACGAAGGAGTCGTACCGCTCGCCGCGCGCCCGGCTGTGCCGTACGCCGAGATACAGCGGGTCGTTGAGCAGCGTCTCGTTGTCGGTGCCGACATCCAGCACCACCGGCAGGCACCGGGCGGGATCGATGCCCGCGGCGGCTGTATACACGGCCAGTTTGCCCACCGAGATCTGGATGCCGTGCACGCCCCAGTCACCGATACCGAGGATCTGCTCGGCGTCCGTGACCACCACCAGGTCCACCTCGTCCGGCGCGAGGTCCAGCTCCTCGAAGGAGCGGCGCAGGTCCTGGGGCCGGTCGATGGACAGGAAGACTCCGCGCGGCCGCCGGTACTCATGGCTGTACGTCTTGATCGCCTCGCCCACGGTCGGGTCGTAGACGATGGGCAGCAGCTCGGTCAGGTGCTCGGTGAGCAGCCGGTGGTACAGGACCTCGTTGCGGTCGTGCAACTGCTCCAGGTTGATGTACGCGGCCAGGTCGTCGGGCTGGCGGCGCAGCTGCTCGTAGGCGCGCCGGGCCTGCTGGTCCAGGGTGAGTACGGCGTCGGGCAGCCGGCCGACGAGGCCGAGGCGGTCGCGTTCGGCGGCGGTGAAGGCGGTTCCGCGGTTGCTCAACGGATCGTTCATGACTGACGGCGACAGCCTGCCCATACGCCTGCACCCTGCTTCCGCTACCCCCGCACCCTGCTTCCGCTACTCCCGCACCTTGCTTCCGCTACCCCTGCACCCAGCTTCCGCTACTCCTGCACCTACCGAAGCCCCCGGCTTCCGCTACCCCTGCACCTACTGATGCGCCCCGCTGCCCCGCTTCCGCCGCTGGTCTCCCCGCCGGGCCAGTTTCGCGCGAGAGCCCTGCCCCCGCATCCGGTGGATACGGGAACAGGGCTCTCACCTGCGTCTACGCGAATTCGATGTTAGTCCGGCCGCATGGAGCTGACCCGCCCCTGAAGCAGCCGTGACAGGGAGGCGTGCACGTCCTCCACCGAGCGGTGCGGCTGGAACGACAGCCAGTCCAGCGCCGCCACCAGCACCATGCCGAGGAGGGCGGAGGCCGTGAGAGGGACGTCGAGTTCCTCGCTCAGCTCGCCGACGGCGATGGCGTCCCGCAGCACGGATTCGACGACGGCGACCGCCCGGCCCCGTACGGACTGGAGAGTCGGCTGCCAGACCCGGTTCGTGCGCCACAGCTCCGCCACGTAGAGCTGGGTCAGGGAGGGGGAGCCGGCGATGAAGTCCAGGCCCGCCCGGATCATCGCGTCCAGCGCGTCGACCCGGGTGCCGCCGCCCGCCCGTACCGCCTGGTCGGCGGCGTCCTGGAGAGAGGCGGCGAGCAGGTCGATGCCGTCCCGCAGGAGCTCTTCGTAGAGGACGTTCTTGCTGGCGAAGTTGTAGTAGACGGTTCCCTTGGCGACGCCGGCGCGTTCGGCGATCTCGTCCACGGTGGTGGCGGAGAAGCCTTGTTCGGCGATGAGCGTGACCGCGGCGTCGAACAGTTTGCGCCGGGTGGCGCCGCGGCGCGGGCCGTGGGCCGGGGCGGCGGTCACGGGCCCGGCGCCGGGGGCGGCGCCGCGAACGACGCCGCCCCCGTGCCTGCCGCGGTGCTCGGTCCGCACGCTCACAGGCTCAGTTCCGGATGCAGGTCCTTCATCCGTACGACCTGCCGGCTGCGCGCCGTCAGCGACGTGAGCGCCAGCGCGCCGACCGTGAACGCGGCCAGGACGATGGAGCCCTGCCACACGATCCCGAGGTCACCGCCGGTGATGAGCCGACGCAGCCCGTCCACCACGTAACTCATCGGCAGGAACGGGTGAATGGCACCAAAGAATCCGGGGCTGGTCTGCACCGGGTACGTGCCGCCCGCCGACGTCAGCTGAAGCATCAGCACGACGAGGGTCAGTACGCGGCCCGCCGGGCCGAACTGCGCGCCGAAGAACTGGATGATGGCGGTGAACGCGGCCGTCGCCAGCAACAGGAAGCCGATGGTGGCCCCCGCGCGTTCCATCTCCAGGCCGAGACCCCAGTGCAGTACGGCCATCAGGGCCAGCACCTGCACGACGCCGATGGCGAAGGCCGGCAGCCAGGACCCGAGCGCGATCCGCCAGCCCGGCGCACCTGCGGCGAGCGCGCGCTTGCCGAGCGGGGCGAGCAGCATGTAAGCGACCATCGCGCCGACCCACAGGGACAGCGGAATGAAGTACGGGGCGAGGCCGGTGCCGTAGTTGGGCGCCTTGTGCATCGACTTCGAGGCGAGCTCGACCGGGTTGGACATGACGTCGGTCCGCGCGTCGCGGTCCTTCTTGTCGTAGTCCGGGATCTGCGCGACACCGCTGCCCAGCTGTCCGGCCAGCTGGTTGGAGCCGTCCTTGAGCTGGTAGATGCCGCCGTTGAGCTTGTCGATGCCGTCCTTGGCGGAACCGACACCGTCGTGGACCTTGCCCGCACCGTCCGCGACCTTGCCCGCGCCGTCGGTGATCTTCCCCGCGCCGTCGGCCACCTGCCCGGTGCCGTCGACGAGTGCGTTGATGCCCTGCGCGAACTGCCCGGCGCCCTGGGACAACTTGAGCGCCCCCTGGTTGAGCTCGTTGATCTTACGCAGGGAGGTGTCCGCGTTGTTCACGATGCCCGGAACCTGGTCGGCGACCATCTCGGCACCCTGCTGGACCTCCCGCAGCTTGGCGTGCAGCGGCTGCAGGTCGGCCTTGGCGATGGCGCCGTCCACCTTCTGGGCGAGTTCGAGGCCTACGGCGGTGCCGTCCGCTATGCCCTTCAGCTTCGCGCAGTCGATCGCGTCCGCGCCTGCGGCCCCGCACTGCTTCTTGTACAGCGCGTCGGCGTCCTCGGCGTTCTGCCGCGCCTTCTGTACGGCCTTCGCCGAGTTCCCGGGCAGCTTGCCGAGGTCTTCGTCGATGGTCTTCATGACATCGGCGAGCCCCCGGGCCTTCTGGGCGATCTCCTTGCCGTGCTGCTTGAGGAAGGGGAGATCCTTCTGCGCCAGCCCGTTGACCTGACCGGCGAGCTGCTGCGTACCGGCGGCCACCTTGCCCGCGCCCTCGCTGAGCTGCTTGGCCTTCGCGCTCGCGCTGTTGGCGCCCTTGTTGACGTCGCTGGCGCCCTTGCTCAGTTCGCCGGCCTTGTCGTGGAGCGTGCCCGCACCCTTGCTGACGTCACCTGAGCCCTTGTCGAGCTCGCCCAGGCCGTCGGCCAGCTTGCCTCCGCCGTCCTTGGCGTCGCCCAGCCCCTTGTCGATCTTGCCGGCGCCGTCCGCGGCCTGCTGTGTCTTGTCGTGCAGATCCGAGAACGACACGAAGATCTTGTCGAAGAACTCCCGGGACGACTTCGCCGAGGTCTTCGCGCGGATCTCCGAGAAGATCGTCTTGGAGATCGAGCCGACGATGTAGTTGTTCGCGTCGTTCGTGCGGACCTGGAGCGCACCCGTCTCCGGGTGGTCACCGGAGCTGGAGGCGATCCGCTCGCTGAAGTCCTTCGGGACGGTCAGGGAGAGGTAGTACGTACCGTCCTCGACGCCCTTCGCGGCGTCGGCGGAGCTGACCTGCTCCCAGTTGAACGTGTTGCTGTCCTTGACGTTCTTGACGAGTTCGTCGCCCGCCTGGACCTTCTTGCCGGAGGCGGTGGCACCCTCGTCGTCGTTGACGAGAGCGACCGGGATCTTGTCCAGGTTCGAATACGGGTCCCAGAACGAGCACAGGTACAGCGCCCCGTACAGCAGCGGGATCAGCATCAGGGCGACGAGGCCCAGCCGGGGGAGCTTGCCCCTGCCGAAGCGCTTGAGCTCAAGCGCGGCGAGCTTCGGCGAGCGCATGGGCGGCTTCCTCCTCGTGGGTGTCGGTCGTACCGGCCGGGCCGGTGGTCGAAGCGGGGGTGGTGGAGGCGGCGGACTCAGCGGCCGCCGGCGCGGTCCGTACGACGATCGCGTCGTCCGGGGCGGTGCTGGCCGCGGCCACCACCGTCGTGCCGTTCAGGGCCAGGTCCCGCAGCATCTGCCAGACCTGGGAACGCTCGTCCGCGGAGAGCTTGAGGTCGATGTCGTCGATGGCCACCAGCCGCGGGCCGTGCATGACGGCCAGGGCGACCGACAGCCGCAGCGCCTCGATGCGCTCCAGGTCGCGTACGGCCGTACGCAGTCCCTTGGGCAGCGTGGCGGGGTCGAGACCGACGGCGGTCAGCGCGGCCTCGACGCGGGCCCGCGTCGCCTCCTTGTAGCGGCGGCCCCACGGCAGCCGGGCGCCGAGCGAACCGGCCACCCGGCGGCCCAACAGGGCCTGCTCCTCCAGGTGTTCCCCGGCGGTCAGGGCCGGCTCCAGGTCGGCGATTCCGGGGACGTGCGCGATGGCGGTGAGGCTGCGCACCGTTCCCATGCGCTTGGGGAGGGGGAAGCCGGCGACCGTGGCGTGGCCCTCGGCGATCTTCATACGGCCGGTGAGTGCCAGTAGGAGACAGGTGCGGCCGGAGCCCGAAGGGCCCTCGACGGCGATCAGCGAACCCGGATCCGCGGTGATGTGGACGTCTCTGAACGCCCACCCCCGCGGGCCCTTGACTCCGATTCCCCTGGCGTTGACCGCCGCCCCCTGGCGGGTGGTGTCCACGGCCCCTCCTTTGTTCTGACTGGTCAGTCTAAAAGTGTGCCGTATGGAGAGGCCTATTGACCAATCAGCGCGCGATCCTGTGAACTCCGTCATGTGGCGGGTGGGGCGCTCCGACGCTTTTGGGGCGTTTGTTGGTGATGTTCTCGGTGTGACCTGCGGTGCTCTGCGCGCGGTCGCACCGGTTGGACACTTGCGACGGAGACCGATGACTCACTCGGCCAAACTGATCGCCCCGCTCCTCGCGGGGGCCCTCGTCACGACGCTGCCACCGGCATCGGCGTCGGCATCCACCTCGGCATCCCTCCCGGCAGCGCGGGCCGCGGCTTCGGCCGCGGCGGCCGCGGACACGGCGCCTGCCGGGCCTGCCGGGCCTGCCGCGCCTGCTGGGTCTGCCGGGTCTTCCGCTGCTGCTTCCGCCTCCTGCGCACCGCAGGATGTGGAACGTCTCGGCAAGACCGGCAAGACCGGCAAGCAAAGCAAGACCGGCGAGCCCAGCAAAACGACCGCCAAGCAAGCCGCGAACCCCGACGACGGCGACGGCTGGACCCCCACCGCCACCCGTATCGACCCCAAGGACGGCCACCACGCCTTCGTCGGCAACGGCTACCTCGGCCAGCGAATAGCCCCCAACGGCGCCGGATACTCGGCCCCCGGCGAGACGACCGGCTGGCCGCTGAAGACACCGCGCTACGACGGCTCCTTCGTCTCCGGTCTGTACGCGCGCGGCCCGGAGAACCTGAAGGGCCGCCAGGCCATCGCCGCGCTCCCCACCTGGACCGGCCTCGACGTCACCGCTGCCGGTGACCGCCCGCAGACCTTCGACTCGGCGACCCCGGCGGGCCGCATCTCGAACTACCGCCAGACGCAGTTCATCCGCTGCGGCCTGGTCCGTACGTCACTGACATGGACGGCCGCCGACGGCCGGGCCACCGACCTCGTGTACGACGTGCTCACGGACCGCACCAGCGCGCACACCGGCGCCGTACGGCTGCGCATGACGCCGCACTGGGGCGGCCGGGCCACCGTCACCGACCGTCTCGACGGACGCGGCGCGCGCCGTATGACGCAGACCGGCGGCGGCGCGCGGCCGGACTGCCGGACGATGGACGTGACCTTCCGTACGGACGGCACGAAGACGGATGGCGCAGTCGCCTCCACCCTGCGCCCCGGCCCCCAGGTCCGCTCACAGCACGCGACGACGCGGCGCGCGGGCGCGGCGAAGGACCTGAGCAACCAGCAGAGCGTCACCTTCTCCGTACAAGCCGGGCGCTCCTACGAGCTGACCAAGTACGTCGGCGTCGACACCGCCCTCACCTCCCGTACTCCGCGCGCCGCCGCGACCGATGCCGCGCGGCGGGCCGCGACCCGGGGCTGGGATGCCCTCTACCGGAAGCACGCCGCCGCGTGGCAGAAGCTGTGGCGCAGTGACGTCGAGGTGAAGGGACGCGGGCAGCGGGACTTGCAAGCGTGGGTGCGCGCCGCGCAGTACGGCCTCTTGTCCAGCACCCGCGCCGGCAGCCGCAACAGCATCAGCCCGGCCGGACTGACCAGCGACAACTACGCGGGCGAAATCTTCTGGGACGCCGAGACCTGGATGTACCCGGGTCTGCTGGCCGCCCATCCCGAGCTGGCCAAGTCCATCGTCGACTACCGGTACCGGACCCGGGCCGGTGCTGCCGCCAACGCCGAGAAGCTGGGCTACAAGGGCCTCTTCTACCCGTGGACCAGCGGCAGCAAGGGCGATCTGTGGAACGAGTGCCACAGCTGGGACCCGCCGCACTGCACGACCCAGAACCACCTGATGGGCGACGTGTCCCTGGCCGCCTGGCAGTACTACCTCGCCACCAAGGACACCGCCTGGCTGCGCGAACGCGGCTGGCCGGTGATGAAGGGCATCGCGGAATTCTGGGCCTCGCGCGTCACCCGCAACTCCGACGGCAGCTACTCGGTCAAGAACGTCGCCGGGCCGGACGAGTACAGCAACGGCGTCGACGACGGCGTCTTCACCAACGCCGGCGCGGTCACCGCCCTGCGCAACGCCGGACGCGCCGCCGCGCTCCTCGGCCGGCCGGCCCCCGCCGCCTGGAAGGACATCGCCGACCGCATCCGCATCCCGTACGACGCGAAGAAAGGAATCTTCAAGCAGTACGACGGGTACGAGAACACGACGATCAAGCAGGCGGACACCGTGCTGCTCATGTACCCGCTGGAATGGCCGATGTCGCAGCGCGCCAAGGTCAACACGCTGGACCACTACGCCGGGCTCACCGACCCGGACGGCCCGGCCATGACCGACTCGGTGCACGCCGTCGCCGCCGCCGGAACCGGTGAGCCGGGCTGCTCGACGTACACGTACATGATGCGTTCCATCAGGCCGTTCGTCCGCGGCGCCTTCCACCAGTTCTCCGAGGCGCGCGGTGACAAGGCGGGCGCGGGCGACCCGCACGCCGGATCGCCCGCGCAGGACTTCCTCACCGGCAAGGGCGGTTTCCTGCAGACCTTCACCAACGGGCTGACCGGACTGCGGATGCGCGAGGACCGGGTGCACCTGGACCCGATGCTGCCGCCGCAGCTGTCCGACGGCGTCACGCTGCGCGGGCTGCGCTGGCAGGGACGCACCTACGACGTGGAGATCGGCGCGCACAGCACCGCGGTGCGGCTGACGGCCGGCGCGCCGATGCGCGTCGAGTCGCCGGAGGGCGAGCGGGTGGTGAGCCGCGGCGTACCCCTGACGCTCAAGACCCGCCGCCCCGACCTCGCGGCGACGGACAACGCGGCACGGTGCACGACGGCGCGGGCCACGTCGGAGGAGCCCGGCATGTACGCGGGCGCCGCGGTGGACGGCAACGCGGCCACCTCCTGGGTACCGGACGGCCCCGACGGCACCCTGACCGTCGACCTCGGCAAGTCCTCGCAGATCGGGCAGATCACACCGCACTGGAAGGACGGCGAGCCCGCCTCGTACGTGGCGCAGGTCTCGACGGACGGCAAGCACTGGTACGGGACCGGTTACGACGGGCGCACCCCGGCACGCTACGTACGGCTCACAGTGCGCGGCGCCGACGCGGCGAAGAACGGCCGACGCCCCGGGCTGGCGGAACTGACGGTGCAGAAGGCCGCGGGACCGGCGGCCGGGAAGTAGCCCAAGTCGCTTCAGCGTTTCCTTCGCTGTAGCTACGGCCCAGGTCGACGAGACCGTCGATCTGGGCCGTTCTTGAGACAGTCCCCTGGCCCTGCCTCCTGACACAGTCACGATTCTGCTCATTGGTCTGGACCGAAAGTGACCAACCTGTCCCCTGAATGAGACATCTGTGACCACTTCCGTCACATAGTGTCCGGACACGCACGGTGTGTCTGACCTGGGAGGGGAACTGTGCGTACGGGTGTGAAGTACGTGGTCGGCGGGGTCTTCGCCGCGATGGTGGGTGTGGCCGGAGTGGGCGCGTACAACGTCTACGAGGCATTCGCCGGCGATTCCGACGCATCCGGCACATCAGCCGGTGCGACCGCATCCAGACCGACAGGGCCACCGACCGAGAACGAAGTGCGCGACACCGCGCGCGATTTTCTCGCGGCCTGGAGCAAGGGCGACACGGAGACCGCCGCGCTCCTCACGGACAACGCCGCGGGCGCACGCCAGGCGCTGACCGGTTTCCACGACGAGGCGCGGGTGTCGAAGGTGACGTTCGAGGCCGGGCAGAGCAGCGGCGCGAAGGTCCCCTTCCACGTGACCGCCGAACTGTCGGTGGGCAAGGGCGGCGCGGAACACTCGACGTGGGCGTACGACTCCGCGCTGCGCGTCGTGCGCGGCAAGACCACCGGCAAAGCGCTCGTCGACTGGCAGCCCACCGTGGTCCACCCCGGTCTGCGGCGCGGCGAAAGCCTGCAGACCGGCTCCGACGGCGCGCCGCCCGTCAAGGCGGTCGACCGCAACGGCACCGAACTGGACGCGTCGGCCCTGCCGTCGCTCAGCACCATCCTGCCCGCCCTCCGGGAGAGCTACGGAGAGCGGGCAGGCGGCGTCCAGGGCATCGAGGTCCGCGTCCTGGGCGAGCGCGGTGAGCTGGGCAAGACGCTGCACACCATCGTCAAGGGCCGCGAGGGAACGCTCCGTACGACGCTGGACGCGAACGTGCAGCGCGCGGCCGAGGCGGCGGTCAAGGACTATCGCGAGGCGTCGGTCGTCGTGGTCAAGCCGGGCAGCGGGGACATCCTGGCGGTGGCCAACCACCGTACGGACCAGTTCAACGCGGCCTTCCAGGGCCGGCTGGCGCCCGGCTCCACGATGAAGGTCGTCACGGCCGCGATGCTGATGGAAAAAGGCCTGGTCTCCGCGGGCAAGAGCGTGGAGTGCCCGAAGTACGCCTCGGCGGGCGGCCGCTCGTTCCACAACCAGGGCATGTTCGCGATCAGCGGCGGTACGTTCTCCGACAGCTTCGCGCGCTCCTGCAACACCGCCTTCGTCGGCCTGGCCGACCGGCTCTCGGGCACGGACCTGAGCGGTGAGGCCGAGGAGGTCTTCGGGCTCGGCAAGGACTGGAAGGTCGGGATACCGACGTTCGACGGCAGCGTGCCGCAGAGCGACGGTGCGGACACCCCGGCGGCGCTCATCGGCCAGGGCCGCATCCAGGCGAACCCGCTGAACATGGCGTCCGTCGCCGCCACCGCCAAGGCCGGCTACTTCTCCCAGCCCGTCCTCGTCCCGCAGGAGCTGGACGACCGTCCGATCGCCCATGCGAGCCGGACGCTGCCCTCGTCGGTCGCCACGCAACTGCGGGCGATGATGCGGCGTACGGCGGTGAGCGGCACCGGAGCGCGGGCGATGGCCGGTCTCGGCGGGGACATCGGCGCGAAGACCGGCTCGGCGGAGGCTGACGGGCAGGGTGACGCCAACAGTTGGTTCCTCGGTTACCGCAATGACGCCGCGGCGGCCGCGGTCGTCCAGCAGGGTGGTCACGGCGGCGACGCGGCGGGACCGATTGTCCGAAGAGTGCTCGCGGCGCGCCGCTGAGGGGAAGGGTCGACACTGGGGCGTGCCCGCGTCGGGGCCTGCCCGCATCCCGGGGCGCGCCTGCCCCCGGGCGTCGACGAACGGGAGGACCCCTCGTGCGCGTACGTTCCGCGGTTGTCCGTGTCACCGCAGCAGTGCTGGCCGCCGGCTGTCTATCGGCGTGCGCCGAGGGAGCGCCGGCGGCCCCCGACCGGGCATCCTCGGCCGGCGCGGACCGGGGGGCCTCGTCCGGCGCGGACCGGACAGCTTCGTCCGCCGCGGGACCGGGAACGTCCGCCGCGGGACCGGGAACGTCCGCTGCCTCGGCCCGTACGGACAACAGTGGCGGCCTCTCGGTCACGGGCGGCCAGACATCGGGTCGGAACGGTCGTCCCCCGGTCGCAGGTGGTCACCCCTGCTCGCCGTCCGTCTCCCTCGACCATTACTCCGACGCCCTGGACAAGACCACCTTCCAGGGCTCCTTCGTAGGCAATCTCTCCGCGCTCACCCGCGACACCGACGGTTCCCTTGCCGCCCTCTCCGACCGTTCCGCACTGATCGCCCTGGACGGACGCAGCCACCGGCCGGTACGGGCAGCCAAGATCAGCGATGAGAAGGGCGCCGCCCTCGACGCCGAGGGCCTGGCCGTCGAGCCGGACGGCACCTACCTCGTCTCCTCCGAGGGCGAACCGGCCGTGCGCCGCTTCGACCGCTCCCACACACTGCTCGGACGGCTGCCGCTGCCCGGCGCGCTGCGCGTCGCACCGGCCGGCCGCGCCCAGGCCAACCAGACCTTCGAAGGCCTCACGCTCGGCCCCGGCGGCGGCACGCTCACCGCCGCCATGGAGGGGCAGCTCACCGGCGACGGCAAGGACACCGCGGGCCGCCCGCTGCTGCGCTTCCAGACCTGGCAGCGGCAGGGCGGCGGCTCCCGCCCCGCGCCGTACCGGCTGAGCAGGCAGTACGCCTACCCGGCCGACGCCGGACTGGGCGTCTCCGAGATCGCCGCCCTCCCCGACGGCCGGCTGCTCGTCCTGGAACGCGGCTTCACCGCCGGCATCGGCAACACCGTGCGCCTCTACCTCGCCGACCCGCGCCGGGCGAGCGACGTCAGCGGCGTCGCGGAGCTGCCGGGCGGCAAGGCCGTACGCCCCGCCCGCAAGAAGCTGCTCGCCGACCTCGGCGCCTGCCCTTCCCTGGGCGCCCCCGCCCACCAGCCGCAGGCCAATCCGCTGCTGGACAACATCGAGGGTATGGCGGTCACCGGCCGCGCGCCCGGCGGCCGGCTGCGCCTCCTCCTGGTCAGCGACGACAACGAGAGCCCGAAGCAGATCACGCGCCTGTACTCCCTGACAGTGCGCCCCGGCGGCCGCTGACCCCTGCCGCGGCCGCACACCGGCGCCCCGCGATGCCGCAGCGGAAGGCCGCGGCGGAAGTGCCGCAGCGGGCGAACGCCGCAGCGGAAATGTTGCAGCGGAAATGTTGCAGCGGGATGAAATCCGCTGCCCACGGCGTTGGTGCCTCCTGGTGAACGACGAGATGCGGGAGGCAGTGCGTGACGGGGACGGGTAGCGATCCATCAGGAAAGGGCGGCTGGGCGCGGCGGCTGACGCGCTTGTGCTGGCAGTACAAGAAGGACGTACTGCTCGCGCTCGGCTCGTCACTCGCCGGAATGGGCGTGATGGCCCTCGTCCCGCTCATCCCGAAGCTGATCATCGACGATGTGATCGTCAGCAATGCCCGCCCGCTCGCGCCGTGGGCGACACTGCTGGTCGTCGCCGCGCTCGCCGTCTACGCGCTGACGTACGTACGCCGCTACTACGGCGGGCGGCTGGCACTCGACGTACAGCACGATCTGCGCACCCGGATGTTCCGGTCGATCGCGCGGCTGGACGGGCACCGCCAGGACGAGCTGAGCACCGGGCAGGTCGTCGGCCGCGCCACCAGCGATCTGCAGCTCATCCAGAGCCTGCTGTTCATGCTGCCGATGATGATCGGGAACGTGCTG
>NZ_LWKZ01000012.1:239060-1352816 GCF_001905005.1 Streptomyces sp. CB02923
TCTCGCTCGTCGTGATGGTGGTGCTCTCCCCTCTGCTCACCGTCGTCGCGCTCGCCGTCGCCCCCGCCCTGTGGTTCATCGCCCAGCGCAGCCGCAACCGCCTCTACCCCGCCACCTGGTACGCGCAGGGGCAGGCCGCCGCCGTCGCGGGTGTCGTCGACGGCGCGGTTTCCGGCGTCCGTGTCGTCAAGGGCTTCGGGCAGGAGGAGCAGGAGACCGGCAAGCTGCGCACGGCGGGCCGCCGTCTCTTCGCCGGCCGGCTCCGTACCGTACGGCTCAACGCCCGCTACACCCCTGCCCTCCAGGCGGTGCCCTCCCTCGGGCAGGTCGCCATGCTGGCGCTCGGCGGCTGGCTGGCCACCAACGGGCAGATCACCCTCGGTACCTTCGTCGCCTTCTCCACCTACCTCGCCCAGCTCGTCGCGCCCGTGCGGATGCTCGCGATGATGCTGACCGTCGGGCAGCAGGCACGCGCCGGCGTCGAGCGGGTCTTCGAGCTCGTCGACACCGAGCCGTTCATCGAGGAGCGCCGGGAGGCGCACGAACTGCCCGCCGACGCGCCCGCCACCGTCGAGTTCGAGAACGTCTCCTTCGGATACGGAAACGGCCGGCCCGTCCTGGAGGACTTCTCGCTGCGCATCGAGCCCGGCGAGACCGTCGCCGTCGTCGGTACGTCCGGCAGCGGCAAGTCCACCGTCTCGCTGCTGCTGCCGCGTTTCTACGACGTGGGCGCGGGCCGGGTCCTGGTCGGCGGCCACGACGTACGCGACCTGAGCCTCGAATCGCTGCGCGCGGCCATCGGCCTCGTCCCGGAGAACAGCTTTCTGTTCTCCGACTCCCTGCGCGACAACATCGCCTACGGGACCCCGGACGCCAGCGACGAGCAGATACGTATCGCCGCGCGTGCCGCACAGGCCGACGGCTTCATATCCGCCCTGCCGGACGGCTACGGCACCGAGGTCGGCGAGCAGGGCCTGACCCTGTCCGGCGGCCAGCGCCAGCGGGTCGCGCTGGCGCGCGCGATCCTCACCGATCCGCGGCTGCTGGTCCTGGACGACGCGACCTCGGCCGTCGACGCCCGCGTCGAACACGAGATACACGAGGCGCTGCGCGGAGTGATGGCGGGCCGTACGACGCTGCTGATCGCCCACCGCGCCTCCACCCTCGCCCTCGCCGACCGCGTCGCCGTCCTGGACGGCGGCCGACTGGTCGACATCGGTACGCGCGAGGAACTGGAGAGCCGCTGCGAGCTGTACCGCCGCCTGCTGACCGACCCGGAGGAACTGGGCGGGGCCGAACACGATCCGGCGGACGTGGAACGCGATCCGGCGGGCGCGCGATGCGAGCCGACGGACATACAACGCGATCCGGCAGGCGTACAACGCGACCCGGCAGGCGCGGCTCCCGACGGCACCACGCCCGACGGAACCACGCCCGACCGCCGCGTCGGCGGCATCACCCCCGGCCTGTGGGTCCGCACCGGCAAGGAAACGGACAGCGGACCCGACGCCCTCGGAGCGTCCGCCGCCGCACCCGGTATGCCCACCACCCCGGAGCTCCTCGCCCAGGTCGCCGCCCTCCCGCCCGCGACCGACACACCCGACATCGACGAGGAACGGGCCGTCCGCCCGGAGAAGTCCTACGGTCTGCGCCGACTGCTGCGCGGGTTCGGGGGCCCGCTGGCCGTCGCGCTCGCGCTGGTCGCCGTGGACGCCGTGGCCGGTCTGCTGCTTCCCGTCCTCATCCGGCACGGCATCGACGACGGCGTACGGCGCGCGCAACTGGCGGGTGTCTGGACGGCAGCCGGTCTGGCCCTGTTCGTCGTCATCGCGCAGTGGGCGGCTCAGATCGGCTCGAACCGCATGACGGGCCGTACCGGTGAACGCGTCCTGTACTCGCTGCGCGTCAAGATTTTCGCGCAGCTCCAGCGCCTCGGCCTCGACTACTACGAGCGCGAGCTGACCGGCAAGATCATGACGCGGATGACGACGGACGTGGACGCCCTGTCCACGTTCCTGCAGACCGGCCTGGTCACCGCCGTCGTCTCCGTGCTGACCTTCTTCGGCATCCTCGTCGCGCTCCTGGTCATCGACGTCCAGCTGGCCCTGGTCGTCTTCGCCACCCTCCCGCCGCTGATCATCGGTACGTACTTCTTCCGCAAGCAGAGCGTGAAGGCGTACGAACTCGCCCGCGAACGCATCAGCGTCGTCAACGGCGACCTCCAGGAGAGCGTCGCCGGACTGCGCATCGTGCAGGCCTTCCGCCGCGAGCGCAGCGGCGCCGACCGGTTCGCGGAACGCAGCCACGCCTACCGCGCGGCCCGCGTCCGCGGACAGTTCCTGATCTCGGTCTACTTCCCGTTCGTCCAGCTGCTGTCCTCCGTCGCAGCGGCGCTCATCCTGATCGTCGGCGCCGGCCGGGTGAGCGAGGGCACCCTCACGGCGGGCGCGCTGGTCGCCTACCTGCTCTACATCGACCTCTTCTTCGCCCCCGTACAGCAGCTCTCGCAGGTCTTCGACGGCTACCAGCAGGCCGCCGTCTCGCTCGGCCGCATCCAGGAACTGCTGCGCGAACCGACCACCACGCCGCAGGCCGCGAATCCGCGACCGGTGCGCGAGCTGGCGGGCGAGATCACTTTCGAGGACGTGCACTTCCGGTACGGCGGCGCCGAAGGCGCGGATTCCGGCTCCGGATCCGGCTCCAGCTCCAGCTCCAGCTCTGGCTCCGGAGCTGGCTCTGGCTCCGGAGCTGGTGGCGGTGGCACAGGCGCAGGCGGCTCGCACGGCTCCCGCAGCTCCGACGTCACGGCGCTCTCCGGAATCGACCTGACCATCCCCGCCGGGCAGACCGTCGCCTTCGTCGGCGAGACCGGAGCGGGCAAGTCCACCCTGGTCAAACTGGTGGCGCGCTTCTACGACCCGACCGCGGGCGCCGTCCGCGTCGACGGTACGGACCTGCGCGAACTGGACCTCACCGGCTACCGGCACCGCCTCGGCGTCGTACCGCAGGAGTCCTACCTGTTCGCCGGTACGGTCCGGGACGCCATCGCGTACGGCCGGCCGGACGCCACCGACGCCGAGGTGGAGGCCGCGGCCCGCGCGGTCGGCGCGCACGACATGATCGCCGGACTCGACGGCGGCTACTTCCACGAGGTCGCCGAACGCGGCCGCAACCTCTCCGCCGGCCAGCGCCAGCTGCTCGCGCTCGCCCGCGCCGAGCTTGTCGATCCCGACATCCTGTTGCTCGACGAGGCCACCGCCGCCCTCGACCTGGCCACCGAGTCCGCCGTCAACGAGGCCACGGACCGGCTGGCCGGACGGCGTACGACGCTCGTCGTCGCGCACCGCCTGACCACCGCCGCCCGCGCCGACCGGGTCGTGGTCCTCGCCCACGGCCGGGTCGCCGAGGACGGGACCCACGCCCAACTCCTGGCCAGCGGCGGCCGCTATGCCGAACTGTGGCGCACGTTCACAGGCGAGGAGGAGCCGGTGGCGGCCTGAAGAAGCACCGCGACATCCCGGCCGCAAAGCGCCGGCGGACCGGTGGTCCGGTGGCCGGTCGACCGGCGATTCGCCTTCGTAACGATCGGCCACCGGCCCCCTTATGAGGAAAAAGGGGGCTGGTGGGTCCGTTGCCGCGCCGATAGGTTCACCCCGACCTTTGCTATCCCAAGGGGAGGGTGCAATGCGCAAGGCCATCAGATGCCTGCTGTCTCTCGCGGTGCTCATAGGCACGGCGAGTGCGGGCACGGCGTCGGCGACGGCGGCCACCACCGCCAAGCCGAAGGCGACCGACATCAAGGACCGGATCCTGGCGATCCCGGGAATGAGTCTCATCCAGGAGAAGCCGGTCGACGGCTACCGCTTCTTCGTCCTGAACTACACCCAGCCGATCGATCACCAGCACCCCTCCAAGGGGAGCTTCCAGCAGCGGCTGACCCTGCTGCACAAGTCCGTCGACCGGCCCACGGTCTTCTTCACCTCCGGCTACAACGTCAGCACGGACGTGCGGCGCAGCGAGCCGACGCAGATCATCGACGGCAACCAGGTGTCGATGGAGTATCGGTACTTCAACCCGTCGCGGCCGCAGCCCGCCGACTGGAAGAAGCTCACCATCCGGCAGGCGGCCACTGACCAGCACCGCATCTTCAAGGCGCTGCACCGGATCTACGACCAGAACTGGATATCCACCGGCGGCAGCAAGGGCGGCATGACCGCCACGTACTACCGCCGTTTCTTCCCGGACGACATGGACGGCACGGTCGCCTACGTCGCCCCGAACGACGTGAACAACAAGGAGGACTCGGCGTACGACCGGTTCTTCCGCACCGTCGGCACCGCGCAGTGCCGCGCCGACCTCGCGACGCTGGAGCGCGAGGCGCTGCTGCGCCGCGGCGAGATAGTCAAGCGCTACACGGAGTGGGCGCAGACGAACAAGAAGACCTTCAAGGTCGTCGGCAACATCGACAAGGCGTACGAGGTTCTCGTCACCGACCTGGTGTTCGGCTTCTGGCAGTACCAGCCGGCCGCCACCGCCTGCGCCGAGGTGCCCAAGAAGACCGCCACCACGGACGAACTGTGGAAGTGGATCGACAAGGTCGGCGGCTTCGACAGCTACACCGACCAGGGTCTTGAGACCAACATGCCGTACTACTACCAGGCGGGCACCCAGCTCGGTGAGCCCGGCTACAAGTACGACCACCTCAAGGACCTGCTGCGCTACCCGGGCATCAACAACTCCCGGACCTTCGTGCCGCGTGACATCCCCATGAACTTCTTCGACAAGCACGCGATGCGCGACGTGGACCGATGGGTCCGCCACGACGCCGAGCGCATGATGTTCGTGAACGGCGAGTGGGACCCGTGGAGCGCCGAGCCGTTCCGCCTGGGCTCCGGCTCCGAGGACTCGTACGTCTACAAGGTCCCGGGCGGCAACCACGGCTCGAACATCGCCAAGCTGCGCGAGGCCGACCGCAAGAAGGCGACCGCGGCGCTGCTCGAGTGGGCGGATGTCGACGCGCCGCAGAACGCCAAGTTCGCGCCGCTCGCTCCGTACGACAAGAAGCTGGACAAGCGCGACGACTCGCAGATGCAGATGTTGCGTCCGTGAAACGCACGGCGGCTGACGTGCAGCGGCTACGGCGGCTGACGCACAGCGGTTACGGCGGCTGACGTACGGCGGCTGATGGGCCGGCCCGCGGGGCCCCGTTCGTTCGTCCCCGGGCCGTACGCATCACAGGCGGCGGGCGCACCCGACCGGTGCCCCGCCGCCCAGCTGTACGTACAGGTCCGTGTCGGCCGGGCAGGCGGCGCGAGAGCGCGCCGCCGCCGTCACCTTGAACCGCGGGGCCTGAGCCCCCGTACCGTCGCAGGCGGTCTCCTTCACCTCGCCCTGTCGCAGCGGGCGGACGCAGTCCCCGACGATGGTGCGCGGTCCGCCGCCCCCGCCCGGGTCGCCGGGATGCGGTGCTTCCAGATTGCGCATACAGGCGTAGCCCTGCGGCACCGAGCCGTCACCGTTCTCGTCGGAGTCCGGACGGTGTTCGCTGATGTGCAGGACGAAGTCCGTACGCTCCGGACAGAGCGGCCCCAGCGCCTGCGGACCGTCGTATCGCGACAGCACCAGGGCCGCGGCTTTCTCGCTGCGGCACGACACTTGGTGGAAGACGGTGCGGCCGCGGGTGCTGCACGTACCGCGGGCGAGAAAAGTGGCCACCACGGACGGGGACGCGGTCGCCGCACCCTCGTTCCCGTCCGGGGCCGGGCCGCTGTTCTCGCGCTGGCAGGCGGACAGCGCCACGATCAGCAGAGCCGCCACCACGCAGCTCGACGTGCCGCCACCGTGTCCCATGACCCCGCGCATCGCGGCCCCCCTGCGTCCCCCCCCCGGTGCGTGCACCCCAGCGTGACCCGCCCATTCAGGCGCACGCCAGGCGCAACGGACGCATTGCGCACGAGGTACGGGGCGCGCAGTACGCCCTGCTGCGGGGCCGGGGGGACGAAGAGCCGTACGGGCCCAGGAACTGGGCCCGCAAGCTACGCCCGCGAGCTACGCCCACGAACCGGGCCCTCGGGCTACGTCCACGAGCTACGCACGCAAGCTGCGTACGCATCGGCCGGTCGGCTCAGTACGAGAGACCGTGTCCGACCGGGTGGAGCACGGTCCCCGGCGCGTCGGCGCGCATCACCGGAACCGGCAGTTTCCCTTCTGGATCGCGCCGGCCGGCGATCACCCGGGCCGCGGCCCGCAGTTCCACGTCCGTCCACGAATAGGTGGCCAGTGCCGCGCGTACGCCCGTCAACTGCGCGATGTCGTACGGGTTGCGCACGGCCACCTGCACGACCGGTTTGCCGGTGTCCAGCAGTGCCTCGATCAGCGAACGCTGCGACGAGGCAGCCGTGACGTTGTACGTCGCCACGACAGCCGCGTCCTGTTCGCGCAGCGCCGCGACCGCCCGGTCGATCTGCTCGCGGGTGGGCGCCGTGCCGGTGGGGAGCGCGGTTGCCGTGAAACCCAGCTGATTGAAGGTTTCTGCGAGCACCTTGGTGGGCGGGCCCCCGGTCCCGGACGGCGACGCCGGGTCGGCACCGGCCACCAGCAGACGCGGTTGCGCGCGCCGGGACAGCGGCAGCAGTCCGCCGTCGTTGACGAGCAGCGTGGTGGTACGGTCCGCGATCCGGTCCGCCGTGGCGAGGTGCCGCCGCGTGCCGACGGAACGTTCCACCGCGCGGTGCGTCGTGTACGGATCGTCGAACAGCCCCCGCCGTTCCTTGAGCAGCAGAATGCGGATCAGCTTCTCGTCGATGGCGCGCTCGCTCAGTTCTCCCGTCCGTACCGCATTGAGCACGCTCGCGAAGGCAACGGCGATGTCGGGCGGATTGAGCAACTGATCGACACCCGCCTTGAGCGCGAGCACCGGCACCCGGGCGTCACCGTACTTCGTCCGTACGCCCTGCATACCGAGTGAGTCGGTGACCACCACGCCGTCGTAACCGAGGCGTTCGCGCAGAATGCCGGTGAGGATCGGGTGAGATAGCGTGGCCGGGTCCTCGCTCGCGTCGAAGGCGGGCACGACGATGTGCGCCGTCATGATCGAATCGATGCCTGCCTCGATGGCGGCACGGAACGGCGGAGCGTCCAGCCGTTCCCACTCCTCGGCGGTGTGGCGGATGTAGGGCAGGCCGATGTGGCTGTCGGTGTCGGTGTCGCCGTGCCCCGGGAAGTGCTTGGCCGTCGCCGCCACCCCGGCGCCCTCGTACCCCCGCACCTGGGCGGTGACCAGCCGCGCCACCGCTTTCGGGTCGGAACCGAAGGACCGTACGCCGATCACCGGATTCGCGGCGTTGACGTTCACGTCGGCCACCGGCGCGTAATCCTGTCGGATCCCCATCGCGTACAGTTCCTCGCCCGCGATCCGGCCGGCCGTACGGGCGTCCTCGCGCGAGCGGCCGGCGCCCAGCGCCATCGCGCCCGGGAAGAGCGTGGCGGGCGCGCCGATCCGTGCCACTATGCCGTGCTCCTGGTCGGTGGAGATCAACAGTGGTACGGGGACGCGCAGGGCGGCCGCGGCGCGCTGGATGCCGTTGGAGAGGTCGGCGATCTGATGGGGCTCACGGGTGTTGTGCGCCCAGCCGAAGTAGATGATGCCGCCGAGGTGGTACTTGGCGACCAGTTCCGCGGCGTTGGAGACGCCCATCTCCTTGCGGTTGGCCTCGGCGTCAGCAGGGTCCGGCGCGGTCGCGGAGTGTCCGTAGACCCGCATCACGAACAACTGCCCGACTTTTTCCTCCAGGTTCATCCGGGAGATGAGCCGGAACGCGCGGGCGCGGGCGCCGGTATCTGCGGCCCTGGCGGCACGCGGGCCGGAAGCAGCGGCGTGAACGGCGCCGCCGCCCGTACCCATGGCACAGGCGGCGGCCGCGGCGGTGGTCAGGACGGTACGTCTGGAGTGCATCTGCGCTCCTTCCGGAGGGCTTCCTCGCCGGATGCTGCCCCGGCGGTCTGAAGGAAACTTCCAAGAATTCACGAGTAGTCGGAAAAGTATTGCCGGTCAATCCTCGACGGCTCTGCCAGTCGGGGGACAGGGCGGCGCCGAGCGGAACAGCCGCGCACAGAGAAAAGGGAGAAGCGGGTGTGGGCACTGGGTGCGGTGGCCGGGCGCGGGCATGCCGGGGCCGGTGATCCGCCACCGGCGCGTTTGGAGGGGGGTGCACCGGTGGCGGGTGCTGCCGGCCGCAGGCGGCGGAGAGGGTGGTCAGCAACGCAGCCAGCAGCGAGGCCGACACCGCTCTGCGGGGTCACACAGCACACCGATTTGACGGTCGGCGGCCCGAGTGGGTTCCCCGGTTCGGCGTGAATACGGGAAATGGTGCAGATGTGGGGGGATGTGCTCTAGGTGCGGCCACGGACGATACGACAGCGTCTCCGAAGCCGCCCGTACCGCACTGGCCCGACGTGCGTCGGGGTTACTTGAGTACGCCGGGTTCCCCTGAATACGCCGGGTTCCCCTGAGTACGTCGGTGTTCCCTTCTTACGTCGGCTTCCCCTACGCATACGTATCTCGGCGGGCCTCATGCGGACGAGCGGCGCTCCCGCAACCAGAATGCGACAACCGGAGCGGGTACTTCCACGCCTCTTGGCTTCGCGCCCCTCACACAGCGGCCGACGCCACCAGCTGTTCCAGGTGCTCGCGCCCCGCGCTCAGCAGCCCGGGAAGGTCGGCGGCGCGTGGATACCAGCGCTTCTCGTACTCCCAGCACAACCAGCCGTCCCACTGCTTGCGGGCGAGCACACCGATGCAGTCGGCCAGGGGGACCGTACCGGCGCCGAGCGGCAGGGGAGTGGTGTCCTCGGCCGAGGCGACGTCCTTGACCTGCACGAAGCCGAGATACGGCGCGAGCGCGGCGAACGCGTCGGCCGGCGCCTCGCCATCCAGCCACGGGTGGAGAACGTCCCAAAGCGCGCCGATGTGCCGGTGCCCTACGGGACCCAGTACCCGCGCCCCGTCGGCCCCGCGGGGGTGCGAGTCGTGCGTCTCCAGGAGAACGCGGACGTCCCGCTCCGCGGCGAACGGCGCGACGGCGGCCAGATGCCGGGCCGCATCCGCGTCGGCCTCATCGGCGGGCCGGTCACCACCGCCGGGGAACACCCGGACGAACTTCGCTCCCAGGTCCGAAGCGAGCACGACCAGCTCGGTCAACTCCGCCGCCAGTTCCTCCTCCCCGCGTTCGTCACGGGCCGCGGCCACCCGCGCGTAACCGGATACCGCCAGGATCTCCACCCCGGCGTCAACGAATTGCTGACGGACATCGGCGCGTTCACGCAACCCGATGCGCGGATGTACCTGTTCCTCAGGATGGGCCCGCAGCTCCACCCCGCCGAATCCGGCGCCGGCCGCCAGCTGCACGACCTCGCCCACCGGCATCCCGGGCACTCCGAGTGTCGAGAACGCATATCGCATATCGCTCATGAGAACCATGTGAACACAGATCAGAGCGGCAAACGCCAGTCCCGTCCGACGAGGCCCCGACCGAAACTGTGGTGCGGCTTCTCGGCGATCAGCGCGAAGCCGACGCAAGCGGACACGAGTGCTCGGTCGCCCCCGTGTCCGCGCGCTTCCGGCTCCACGTGCGGTCCCAGCGAGGGGCGTAGCACGCGGCGTACTCGGCGGCGATACGGGTCACCAGCGCTCCGTAACCGAGGCCGAAGTCGCATGCCCGCGCGTACAAATCGGCGTTGCGCTGCACCATTCCGAGATCATCGGGGTGGGTTCGGGGGCGCGCAGCCGCTGCCCTGGCTCCGGCCGTTCCGGCGTGGCGCCGGGCAGCTGGCGTACGGGCGCATCGATTCCGCGAGCCGCGCCCGGTCCGTGCGAGGAGGGCGCTTGAGGAGCGTCACCGCCGTGTTGCACGAACGTTCCTTCAGAAGGCCCGAGATCGCGCGGTCGTCGTCGGTGAGCGTGACGGCGCTGCCGCCGCCCGTCCTGCCCGGAGGGGCCGCAGGTGATCAGCCCGTTCTTCTCGAATGTGGTCAGCTGCCTGCTGAGGTAGCCCGCGTCCAGGGAGAGCGACGTATGCAGATCGGCGGCGTCCACACCTGCGGATCTCCTGGAAACTTCTTTCTTGTCCTGTCATGACCTCATGGCGTTCCGCGCCTACCGTTGACTCGGTCGAGGCTGACTGGGTCAAGAGTGTGGTGCGGAGGTCGATCCGCGCACCATCAATTCGGCGGGGATCATGGCGACGTCCCCTGGCGGTGGTGCCTCGCGGCCCATCGCCAGCCGTCCGGCCCGGGCACCGGCTTCCTGGAGCGGCAGCCGTACGGTGGTGAGCGCCGGGGCGGCGTCCACGCTGAACGGAAGATCATCGAAGCCCGCAACGGAGACGTCGCCGGGTATTTGCAGACCGCGGTCACGCAGGGCGGCGCACACGCCGAGGGCGGCGGTGTCGTTGGCCGCGATCACGGCCGTCAAGGAAGCGTCCCGACGTAGTAGTTCCCGAGCGGCGTCGTAGCCGGCGGTGCGGTCGTAAGCGCCATGGACGGTGCGGTGGGCCGGGTCGGGAATGCCGTGTACGGCGAGTCCGGCGCGGTGGCCCTCCAGTCGGTGACGCGTGGTGGTACGCCCGGCCGGTCCCGCGATGTACCCGATGTTCCGGTGGCCGAGTGAGACCAGATGCTCCGTCAGTCGCCGCGCGCCGCCGCGGTTGTCGAAGGCGAGGGCGACGGGGGAGACGGCGCCAGGTGAGGGGGAGGCGGGGGAGAGGGCGGCGGGGGCGCGCGGAGTGGCGTGCCGGGAGGAGAAGAAACGTTCTACGGAGGTACGCGTCTGAGGAATCGGCCCCGTCTTCAGCGCGCCGGCTTCCGGCGGTACGGGCGGACGGCCGCACAGCACCACCCGGGTACCGGCAGCGGCCAGCCGCGACAGTGCCGCATTCACCGCCGTCGCGTGACCGGTGTCCTCCACCGCACCGCCGGTCAGAACGACTGCGGCTGCACGCTGACGTTGAAGCAGCGTGAGGTAGGTGAGTTCGCGCTCCGGAGAGCCGCCGGTGTTGCACACGACAGCCAATTTCTCGCCGGGCGGCACGAGTCCGTATGCACTGCCGGGGGTGCGGCGCGTATCGCCGTCACCCGTTCGGGTGCCCGCGACTCCGGTCGGCCGCCTGCCCACGCCACCGCTCACCTCAGCCTGCACGGCCGAGGCGATGATCCCGAAGAACGGGTCGGCGATGTCGTTGACGAGAATGCCCACCAGGTCGGAGGTGGCTGCGGCCAGCGCGCTGGCCGGGCCGTTGACCACGTACTCCAGGTCCGCCACGGCGCGCAACACACGGGCGCGGGTGTTCTCGGCGACCGGATAGTTGCCGTTCAGCACGCGTGAGACGGTCGCCGTCGAAACTCGCGCCCGCGCCGCAACATCCGCCAGCTTTACTGCCATCGGCCGCCCCGCCCCCTGTCGTGCCTCTTGTCCTTGCCTTGTGCCGCAGGCTAGCTTCTCCCGCGATGGAAAGCGCTTACTACGCGATTCCGGTCCGCGCTCACCATCGGCTCGACCGCCGTCGTCATGAACCGTCAACCGCTGTCTACCGCTTGCTGTGCGCGCCTGCGCCGCATCGCGCCCGCTGCGCGAGCCGAGTTCTCCAGAAGGAAGGGCCGGACCGTGACACGAAAAACCGTACGCATCGCCATGAACGGCGTGACCGGGCGCATGGGCTACCGCCAGCACCTGGTGCGCTCCATCCTCGCGCTGCAGGAACAAGGCGGCCTGGACCTCGGTGACGGCACGGTGATCTGGCCCGAACCGATTCTCGTGGGCCGCGCCGGACACAAACTGCGGGCGCTGGCCGAGCGCCACGGCCTGGAGCACTGGAGCACCGACCTGGACACGGTGCTCGCGGACGACAGCGTCGATATCTACTTCGACGCCCAGGTCACCGCCGCGCGCGAGGAATCAGTGAAGAAAGCGATTGCTGCCGGGAAGCACCTGTACTGCGAGAAGCCCACTGCCACCGGTCTCGACGGCGCGCTGGAACTGGCCCGGCTGGCCGACGAAGCCGGCGTCAAACACGGCGTCGTACAGGACAAGATTTTCCTTCCCGGCCTGCTCAAGCTGCGTCGCCTGGTCGAAGGAGGATTCTTCGGGCGCATCCTGTCCGTACGAGGCGAGTTCGGCTACTGGGTGTTTGAGGGCGACTGGCAGCAGGCTCAGCGACCGTCCTGGAACTATCGCGCCGAAGACGGCGGCGGCATCGCGGCCGACATGTTTCCCCACTGGGAGTACGTCCTGCACGAACTCTTCGGGCGCGTACGAACCGTACAGGCGCAGGTCACCACCCACGTACCGCGCCGCTGGGACGAGAACGGCAAGCAGTACGAGGCCACCGCGGACGACGCCGCGTACGGGATCTTCCAGCTGGACGACGGCATCGTCGCGCAGATCAATTCCTCCTGGGCTGTGCGGGTTCACCGCGACGAACTCGTCGAGTTCCAGGTGGACGGCACGGAAGGCTCCGCTGTCGCGGGATTGCGCAAGTGCCGTGTACAGCACCGTGCCGCGACACCGAAACCGGTCTGGAATCCGGACGTCCCAGCAACCGAGCCGTTCCGCGACCAGTGGCAGGAGGTCCCGGAGAACGCGGATTTCGACAACGGCTTCAAGACGCAGTGGGAACTGTTCCTGCGCCATGTCGTGCGAGACGAGCCCTGGCGCTGGGACCTGACAGCGGGCGCGCGCGGCGTTCAGCTCGCCGAACTGGGGCTGAAGTCGTCGGCGGAGGGCCGCCGCCTGGACGTACCGGAGCTGGGGCGATGAGCGGTGAGGGGAGCGGGACGGGCGGTACACCGCCGTACGGAAACGGGCGCGTCGCCGGGCCCGGGATCGCTGCCGGCGCTCAAGCCGGACTTGGCCCTGAATCCCCTCCGCTGTCCAGCGGGCGCGCAAGCCCTGCCGCCCCACCCGCCTCCCGTACCGTCTTCGCCGCAGCCCACGTGGTCGCCGACCCCTTCGCCGACGCGTCCCCCGATGGCCACGCCGCCATCGACTGGGACGCCACTCTGGCCTTCCGCCACCATCTGTGGTCGCACGGCCTGGGCGTGGCCGAAGCCATGGACACCGCGCAGCGCGGCATGGGCCTCGACTGGTCTTCTGCGGCCGAGCTGATTCGCCGCTCCGCCGCAGAAGCATCGGCGGTGGACGGGCGCATCGCCTGCGGCGTCGGTACGGACCAACTGGACGCGCCGACTGCGAAACTGGCCGACATCCGGGCCGCCTATGAGGAGCAGCTGTCGCTCGTGGAGCGTGCAGGTGCCCAAGCCATCGTCATGGCATCCCGGCAGCTCGCCGCGACATCCGCGGGGCCGGAAGCGTACGTGGAAATCTACGGACACCTGCTGAGCCAGGTCGCCGAGCCGGTGATCCTCCACTGGCTCGGCCCGATGTTCGACCCGGCTCTGGAGGGTTACTGGGGCGGTACGGAGCTGGACACCGCTACCGAGACGTTTCTGCAGATCATCGCCGAGCACCCCGACAAGGTGGACGGCGTGAAGGTGTCGCTGCTGGACGCCGACCGCGAGGTTCAGCTGCGCCGATGCCTCCCGGCCGGCGTGCGGTGCTACACGGGCGACGACTTCCACTACCCCGAGCTGATTGCTGGCGACGCTTACGGCTTCAGCGACGCTCTGCTGGGCATTTTCGATCCGCTTGCCCCGCTGGCGGCCGACGCCGTACGCCTCCTGGACAGTGGCGACACTGCCGGTTTTCGCAAGCTGCTCGACCCGACCGTCGCGCTCTCTCGCCATCTCTTCCAGACGCCGACGCGTTACTACAAGACCGGCGTGGTCCTGCTCGCCTGGCTCGCGGGGCATCAATCGCACTTCACGATGGTCGGCGGCCTCCAGTCGGCGCGCTCACTGCCCCATCTGGAGCGGGCATACGAACTGGCGGGTCGTCTCGGCCTGTTCCCGGACCCGGACCTGGCGGCCTTCCGCATGCGCCAGCTCGTCTCGGTGTACGGAGGTGCGGCATGAGCAGCACTCCTCCGAGCGGCATGAACAGCACTCCTCCGACTGGCATGAGCAGCGCTCCTCCGCCCCGGCCGGAAGAACCGGACGCCCTGTTCGCCCGCTTCAGTCTCAACCAGCAGACGATCAAGCAATGGTCCTTGCCCGAACTCGTCGACGGTTGCGCGAAGGCGGGAGTGTGTGGCGTCGGCCTCTGGCGCGCCCCCGTGCAGGAATACGGAGCGGCTGCTGCGGCGCGGCTCGTACGGGACGCGGGGCTGACCGTCACCAGCCTCTGCCGCGGGGGTTTCTTCACCGCACTCGACCCCAAGGAGCGGGCGGACGCTCTGGCGGACAACCGCGCCGCCATCGAAGAAGCCGCCACCCTCGGCACCGAAACTCTCGTGCTGGTCTCAGGCGGGCTGCCGCCGGGCAGGCGAGATCTGCACGGCGCGCGGGAGCGGGTCGCCGACGCTCTGTCCGAACTGGCGCCGTACGCCGCTGATGTGGGGGTGCGCCTCGCGATCGAACCGCTCCACCCCATGTATGCAGCAGACCGGTGTGTCGTCTCCACCCTCGCCCAGGCCCTCGCGCTCGCCGAGCGGTTTCCGGCCGAGCAGGTGGGCGTGGTCGTGGACACCTATCACCTGTGGTGGGACGACACGATCGGCTCGCAGATCGTCCGTGCGGGCGCCGGAGGCCGTATCGCGGCCTTCCAGCTCGCCGACTGGGTGACACCGCTGCCCGCCGGTGTGCTGCTCGGGCGGGGCCAACTCGGCGACGGCGCGGTGGATCTGCGATGGTTCCGCGAGCAGGTCGACGCCACCGGCTACCGGGGGCCCGTCGAAGTCGAGATCTTCAACCCGGCGCTGTGGGAGCGGCCAGGGGCGGAGGTATTGGCCGAGGTCGTGGCGCGGTTCACCACTCAGGTCATGCACACCAGGTAACGATGAGATAACTCACCGGATCCGTGCAACCGTTCCCTGGCCGGGTGGGTCGTACTTGTCGTCAGGCTCCCGAGGGGAGAGGGAACCGGGGGGATCCGAGGGGGGATCAGGGGGCCGCACGGAGGGGGAAGCGAGGGGTCCGGTCGTCAGACCGGGCCCCTCGAAGCGTCTGCGGCGCAGTCTGCCGAACCGGCGTCGCAGGGCCCGCTGCGAGAGATACGGAAGCTGTCGGAAACCGGTCGCCGGACCGCGTCACGGAGCCTCTCGACCGAGTTATCCACAGGCCCGAACGCGATGTCGGACCCTGGCGGTACCGTCGGTTCATGTTCATTCCAGCCGTGGTCGAAGGGGTCCTGGAGCGGATCACCTACGCCAATGAGGAGACCGGTTACACGGTCGCACGTGTGGACACGGGCGGCTCCGGCGATCTCCTCACTGTCGTCGGGTC
Organism: Streptomyces sp. CB02923; assembly: GCF_001905005.1. Taxonomy (GTDB): domain Bacteria; phylum Actinomycetota; class Actinomycetes; order Streptomycetales; family Streptomycetaceae; genus Streptomyces. Next base: position 254,454 of record NZ_LWKZ01000012.1, read on the forward strand.
GCTGCTGGGCGCGCAGCCGGGGGAATCACTGCGGCTGGAAGGCCGTTGGGGCTCCCATCCGCAGTACGGACGGCAGTTCACCGTCGAGAACTACACCACCGTCCTGCCCGCCACGATCCAGGGCATACGGCGCTACCTCGGTTCCGGCCTCATCAAGGGCATCGGCCCGGTCATGGCCGACCGCATCACCGAACACTTCGGTCTGGACACCCTCGACATCATCGAGAAGGAACCGAAGCGCCTCGTCGAGGTCCCCGGACTCGGCCCGAAGCGCACGAAGCTGATCGGTGACGCCTGGGAAGAGCAGAAGGCCATCAAGGAAGTAATGATCTTCCTTCAGGGGGTGGGCGTCTCCACCTCCATCGCGGTGCGCATCTACAAGAAGTACGGCGATTCCTCGATCTCCGTGGTCAAGAACCAGCCCTACCGTCTCGCCGCCGACGTCTGGGGTATCGGCTTCCTGACCGCCGACCGCATCGCGCAGGCCGTCGGCATCCCGCACGACAGTCCGGACCGGGTCAAAGCGGGCCTGCAGTACGCCCTCTCGCAGTCCGCCGATCAGGGGCACTGCTACCTCCCGGAGGAAGACCTGATCGCCGCGTCGGTCAAGTTGCTCCAGGTCGACACGGGCCTGGTCATCGACTGTCTGGGCGAGCTGGCGTCGGATCCGGAAGGCGTGATCCGCGAGACCGTGCCGTCTCCGGAGGGCGGGGCCCCCATCACTGCCATCTACCTGATCCCTTTCCACCGGGCCGAGCTCTCGCTCGCGTCCCAGTTGCTGCGGTTGCTGCGGACGCACGACGACCGGATGCCGGCGTTCCGCACCGTCGCGTGGGACAAGGCGCTGACCTGGCTGGCCAAGCGGACGGGGGCCACGCTGGCGCCCGAGCAGGAGGCCGCGGTACGGCTGGCGCTCACCGAGAAGGTCGCGGTGCTGACCGGCGGGCCGGGGTGCGGAAAGTCCTTCACGGTCCGTTCGGTCGTGGAGCTGGCCCGTGCCAAGAAGGCCAAGGTGGTGCTCGCGGCCCCCACCGGCCGGGCCGCCAAGCGGCTCTCGGAGCTCACCGGAGCCGAAGCGTCCACGGTGCACCGTCTGCTGGAGCTCAAACCGGGCGGGGACGCCGCGTACGACAAGGACCGGCCGCTCGACGCCGATCTGGTGGTGGTCGACGAGGCGTCCATGCTCGACCTGCTGCTCGCCAACAAGTTGATCAAGGCGGTACCGCCGGGAGCCCACCTCCTCCTCGTGGGCGACGTGGATCAGCTTCCCTCGGTGGGCGCGGGCGAGGTGCTGCGCGACCTGCTCGCCGAGAACTGCCCGGTCCCGGCCGTACGGCTGACCCGGATCTTCCGACAGGCCCAGCACTCCGGCGTGGTCACCAACGCCCACCGCATCAATGAGGGCGTACTGCCGATCATTGAGGGGATGACCGATTTCTACCTCTTCGCCGAGGAGGACTCCGAGGAGGCCGGACGGGTCACGGTCGACGTGGTCGCGCGCCGCATCCCCGCGAAATTCGGCCTGGACCCGCGGCGGGACATCCAGGTGCTCACCCCCATGCACCGCGGCCCGGCCGGCGCCGGCACGCTGAACGGCCTCCTTCAGCAGGCCCTCACCCCGGCGCGGCCCGAAAAGCCGGAGCGGCGCTCCGGAGGCCGGGTGTTCCGGGTCGGCGACAAGGTGACGCAGATCCGCAACAACTACGAGAAGGGACACAGCGGCGTCTTCAACGGCACGGTCGGCGTCGTCACCAAGATCAACCAGGACGAGCAGTGGCTGACGGTGCTCACGGACGAGGACGAGGAGATCTCGTACGATTTCGACGAGCTGGACGAGCTGGCACACGCCTACGCGGTGACCATCCACCGTTCCCAGGGCAGTGAGTATCCGGCGGTGGTGATTCCGGTCACCACCGGCGCGTGGATGATGTTGCAGAGAAACCTGCTCTACACGGCCGTCACGCGGGCAAAAGGACTGGTGGTACTGGTCGGCTCGCGCAAGGCTTTGGGACAGGCCGTACGCACCGTATCCGCCGGTCGGCGGTGGACCGCGCTACGGCACCGACTCGCCGGTGCGGTGCGTGGTCACCTCTTCCCCAATCGGGGCGAAGGGGAGCAGGATGGGCACCTGGAGCGGCACTGAGTGCCGCCCACAGGCCCTATGGCCGACCCCGAGTGCACGGCCAAGGTCCAAATGGGGGAAGGTATAGGCAGTCAGGGCACCTCGAAGAAGAGGCACAACGTCGGTGAGGGATGACGTGAGCGACAACTCTGTAGTACTGCGTTACGGGGACGGCGAATACAGCTACCCGGTCGTCGACAGCACCGTCGGCGACAAGGGCTTCGACATCTCGAAGCTGCGCGCCCAGACCGGTCTGGTGACCCTGGATTCCGGTTACGGCAACACCGCCGCGTACAAATCCGCGATCACCTATCTGGACGGTGAGAACGGGGTTCTTCGGTACCGCGGCTACCCGATCGAGCAGCTCGCAGAGCGCAGCACGTTCGTCGAGACCGCGTACCTGCTGATCAACGGTGAGCTGCCCACCGTCGACCAGCTGGCGACCTTCAAGCAGGACATCACCTATCACACCCTGCTGCACGAGGACGTCAAGCGGTTCTTCGACGGCTTCCCGCGGGACGCCCACCCGATGGCGATGCTGTCCTCGGTGGTCAGCGCGCTGTCGACGTTCTACCAGGACAGCCACAACCCGTTCGACGAGCGGCAGCGCCACATCTCGACGATCCGGCTGCTCGCCAAGCTGCCGACGATCGCTGCGTACGCGTACAAGAAGTCGGTCGGCCACCCGGTGGTCTACCCGCGCAACGACCTCGGCTACGTCGAGAACTTCCTGCGCATGACCTTCTCGGTGCCCGCCGCCGAGTACGACCTCGACCCGGTCGTGGTCAGCGCTCTGGACAAGCTGCTCATCCTGCACGCGGACCACGAGCAGAACTGTTCGACCTCCACCGTGCGTCTGGTCGGCTCCTCGCAGGCGAACCTGTTCGCCTCGATCTCGGCCGGCATCAACGCGCTGTGGGGCCCGCTGCACGGCGGCGCCAACCAGTCGGTGCTGGAGATGCTGGAGGGCATCCAGCGCGACGGCGGTGACGTCGACGCCTTCATCCGCAAGGTGAAGAACAAGGAAGACGGCGTGAAGCTCATGGGCTTCGGGCACCGCGTCTACAAGAACTTCGACCCCCGGGCGAAGATCATCAAGGCGGCGGCGCACGACGTCCTCTCGGCGCTCGGCAAGTCCGACGAGCTGCTGGACATCGCGCTCAAGCTGGAGGAGCACGCGCTCTCCGACGACTACTTCGTCGAGCGCAAGCTCTACCCGAACGTGGACTTCTACACCGGTCTGATCTACCGGGCCATGGGCTTCCCGACCGAGATGTTCACCGTGCTCTTCGCGCTCGGCCGGCTGCCCGGCTGGATCGCCCAGTGGCACGAGATGATCAAGGAGCCGGGTTCCCGTATCGGCCGCCCGCGCCAGATCTACACCGGGGTCGTCGAGCGCGACTTCGTTCCGGTCGAGGAGCGCTGAGCGCCTCCGGACTCCGGGACAGCTGCTGACCGGCCGGCCGCCCGCGTGGCGGCCCGGGCCGGTCCGTCCAGCAGAAAGCGCCCCGCCTCCAGATCCCCCCACGGGTCCGGAGCGCGGGGCGCTTCCCTTGTTCCCCGGGTCGGATTCCCCCCACGGGATCCGTCCGGGCGCTTCATGGTGGTGCCCGCGATCTGCCGGGACGCGCACGTACGGGAGGGCCGCTCAAAGCTCCCCGGGCACGTCGCCCCGGCCACGCGTTGCCGGGCGAAGTCCCCCAAGACCAGCCTGGCCGTTGCGGTACAGGCCCCGCCGAGGTGCCTGCACCGCACGGTTAGACTCGCGACCCCCCACAATGGTTACGTTCCAAGTGATGTGATCTGGGTCTCCTGTCATAACTGGGCGAATACGGTCAAGGGCCTCGATCTGGAGATCGAAGCCCTTCCGTATGGGTGTTGTGTCAGTTGTAGGGAGATTGTGAAGGCAAAAAAAGAATCCGCGTCGCGCGCATCCCTCACCGGAAATGCCGCAACCGGAGGCTGTTGCTGACCACGAAGACCGAGGAAAAGGCCATCGCCGCCCCCGCAATCATCGGATTGAGCAGGCCGGCCGCCGCGAGCGGAACCGCCGCGACGTTGTAGCCGAACGCCCAGAAGAGATTTCCCTTGATCGTGGCCAGCGTCCGGTGGGCGAGCCGGATGGCGTCGGCCGCGACACGCAGATCGCCGCGTACGAGGGTGAGGTCTGCCGCCTCGATGGCCGCGTCCGTACCGGTCCCCATGGCCAGCCCCAGGTCCGCGGCGGCCAGAGCGGCCGCGTCGTTGACGCCGTCGCCGACCATCGCCACACTGCGCCCCTCGCCGCGCAGCCGCTCGATGACCGCGACCTTCTCCTCGGGCAGTACCTCCGAGATCACCTCGTCGATGCCCACCTCGGCCGCCACCGCGTCGGCCACCGCTTTGTTGTCCCCGGTCAGCAGCACCGGAGACAGTCCCAAGGCGCGCAGCCGGCGTACGGCCTCGGCGCTGCCTTCCTTGACGGAGTCGGCAACCGACAGCAGGCCGCGTGGCTGCCCGTCCCAGGCGACGAGCACGGCGGTCCGCCCCGCGGCCTCGGCGGCTCCCCTGGCGGCGGCCAGCGCCTCCGGAAGGCCCGCAGTGTCAGGCATCGCCCCGCCTTCGGAGCCTCCGGAGCTTTCCGAGCCTCCGGAGGCTTCCGGACTTCCGGAGTCCTGACGCAGCAGCCGCTCACGCCCGACGAGGACGCGGCGGCCTTCCACCACGCCCCGCACGCCGAGACCGGCCACGTTCTCGAACTGTTCCGGCTCCGGGAGCGCGCCCAGGCGCTCACGCGCCCCGTCCGCGACAGCGCGGGCGATCGGATGCTCCGAGGAGTGCTCCAGCGCACCCGCCAGCCGCAACAGCTCGTCCTCGGCGACACCCGGCGCCGGTACGGCCTCGTACAGGCGCATCCGGCCGGTGGTCACCGTGCCGGTCTTGTCCAGTACGACGGTGTCGATGCGGCGGGTGGACTCCAGGACCTCGGGTCCCTTGATGAGGATGCCGAGCTGGGCGCCTCGGCCCGTACCGACCATCAGGGCGGTGGGCGTCGCCAGGCCGAGAGCGCAGGGGCAGGCGATGATCAGTACGGCGACGGCCGCCGTGAAGGACGCGGTCGCATCGCCGGTCACCAGCAGCCAACCGGCCAGGGTGCCGAGCGCCACCAGCAGCACGGCGGGGACGAAGACGGCGGAAACCCGGTCGGCGAGACGCTGCGCCTCGGCCTTGCCGCTCTGAGCGTCCTCGACCAGCGCCGCCATCCGCGCCAGTCGCGTGTCACCGCCGACCCGGGTGGCCTCGACCACCAGCCGGCCGCTGGTGTTCACCGTCGCACCCGTCACGCTGTCACCGGGAGTCACGTCGGCCGGTACCGATTCGCCGGTCAGCATCGAAGCGTCCACGGCGGAAGCGCCCTCGACGACCGTGCCGTCCGTGGCCACCTTCTCTCCGGGGCGCACGACAAACCGGTCGCCGACGGCCAGCTGCTCCACCGGGACGCGTACCTCGCGTCCGTACCGCAGCACCACCACGTCTTTCGCGCCCAGCTCCATCAGCGCACGCAGCGCGGCGCCCGCCTTCCGCTTGGAGCGGGCCTCCAGGTAGCGGCCGAGGAGCAGGAACGCCGTCACCCCGGCCGCGGCCTCCAGATAGATCGCCGAGGAGCCCTCCGTACGGGGCACGGTGAAGGCGAAACCGTGCCGCATGCCGGGCATCCCCGCGTCGCCGAAGAACAGCGCCCACAGGGACCAGCCGAAGGCGGCGAGCGTCCCGATGGAGACCAGGGTGTCCATCGTGGCGGCGCCGTGCCGCAGGTTCGTCCAGGTGGCCCGGTGGAAGGGGTACGCGCCCCAGACCACGACGGGCGCGGCCAGGGTCAGGCACAGCCACTGCCAGTCGTCGAACTGGAGCGAAGGAATCATCGACAGCAGGACGACCGGAACGGCCAGCGCGGCGGAGATGATCAGCCGCTGGCGCAGTGCGGCCAGCTCCCGGTCGTAGGGGTCGGAGCCGGAGCCGTCCTCCGTGGCGGACGCGGCGCCGGGCCCCTCGGAGGCGCCGGCCGGGGACGGCTTCGCGGGTTCGGCCGGCGTGGGCCGTTGCGCGGTGTAGCCGGTCTTCTCGACCGTGGCGATCAGATCGTCCACCGATACCTCGGCGCCGTACTCGACCCGCGCCTTCTCGGTGGCGAAGTTGACGGTGGCGCTGACGCCCGGCATCCGGTTGAGCTTCTTCTCCACGCGCGCCGCGCACGAGGCGCAGGTCATCCCGCCGATGGCGAGTTCGACCCGCGCCTGCGCGGTCGTACCGGTCATGGGGATCAGGCCGCCCGGCCCTCGAGTTCGTAGCCCGCCTCGTCGACCGCCGCGCGCACGGCCGTCTCGTCGAGCGGCGCCTTGGAGACGACGGTCACCAGGCCGGTGGCGGCGGACGCCTGGACCGAGTTCACGCCCGGGATTTCGGAGATCTCCGTGGAGACGGCGCCTTCGCAGTGACCGCAGGTCATGCCGCTCACCTTGTACGTGGCGGTGACGTCGCCCACCTGGACGTCGGTGGTCCCGGAGTTGCAGGAGCCCTCGGGGGAGCAGCAGGAGCCGTTGGTCTGTTCGGCAGTCATGGGTCTCTCCTTGGTGCGTGTGGTCGCCGTGCTCGAAGTCTTCACTGACATGCACGTGTGGCGCGGGAACTCCGGAGTCCCGAGAGTCCCCGGCGTTTCCCGACGACCCCGACTTTATACCCCTAGGGGGTATTGATGCCAGGTGTGGGTGCGCTCTTGTGCTGCCGTGGGGCTCCAGGTTGCCCTGCTGGTCGCCGTCGGTCGTGAGACCGTCGGTGACCAGCGGATGTGCCTGGTTGCGAGGCGCTTCGGAGGTCCCGTACGGTCCTGGATGCTCCGCCGGATGTGGCGGCGGGGCCTTCTTGGGTGGGTTCCTTGGGTAGGCCTCCTTGCGGGGGAATGCAGAGGTGGGACGTTCGACGGGCCGTATGGTGCGCCGTTCGGTGTGCCTTTCGAGGGCTCGATGACGAAGAGTGCGTCGTCGGCGTGTCTGTTTGCGCGATGACGCGCGCGGCGCCGTGCTGCCGGGACGGCCCGGTGGTGAACCTCCCGGTGGTCGGCCCGCGAAGCGAGCGCGCGGTGCACCTTGTGGTAGAAAAGCGGCTTATGTCGCAGTCCGCAACACTCGTATTGATCATGACGATCGCCGTGGCCGCCCCGCTCCTGGCATACGGTCTCGGCCGCTGGCTGCCCGTACCGCTGGTCATCTTCGAGATCGTGCTGGGCATCCTGATCGGCCCGGACGTCCTGGGCTGGGCCCACTCCGGAGAAGTCATCAACGCCCTCTCCGACCTCGGGCTGGCCACCTTGATGTTCATCGCCGGATACGAGATCGAGTTCGCCAAGGTCCGCGGCGACACCCTCAAGCGCGCCGGCTACGCCTGGATCGTCACCCTCGCCCTCAGCCTGGCCATCACCTTCGGACTGGCCGCCGGCGACCTCACCAAGGCAATCGTCATCGGCACCGCACTCACCAGTACGGCACTCGGCACCGTCCTGCCCGTACTGCGCGACTCCGGCGACCTGGGCACCCGTTTCGGTTCGGTGATGATGGCCACCGGCGCGGTCGGCGAATTCGGACCGATCATCGCGATGGCGCTGCTGCTCAGCGGACGGGACCCCGGCGAGTCGACCATCCTGCTCTTCGCGTTCGCCCTGCTGACTGCCGGTGCCGTCTACTGGGCCCTGAAGCCCAGCCCCATGTGGTTCTACCGGATCATCGCCCGCACGCTGCACAGCAGCAGCCAGTTCGCCATCCGGCTGTTCGTCCTGCTGCTGGCCGTCATGCTCGGCATTTCGCAGGTGTTCGGACTGGACATCCTGCTGGGCGCGTTCGCGGCCGGGGTCATCATGCGGCTGGTGCTGCACGAGGCCGCGCCGGACAGCAGCCAGGAAATTCTCGGGAGGCTGGAGGCGATGGGCTTCGGCTTCCTGGTGCCACTGTTCTTCATTGTCACCGGCGTCGAGTTCGACCTGTCGTCCCTCTTCGAGAACGGCAGCTCACTCCTGCTGCTCCCGCTCTTCCTCGTCCTGCTGCTGGTTGTACGCGGACTGCCGCTCGTACTGCTCGCACCCCGTGATCTGGGCCGCAAGGACCGCGCCGCGCTGATGCTCTACGGCTCGACGGCGCTGCCCCTGGTGGTCGCCATCACCACGATCGGCCAGGACAGCGGCGTACTGGACGCGGGCGAGGCGGCAGCGATGGTGGGTGCGGCGATGATCTCCGTACTGGTCTTCCCGGTGGTGGCCATGCGGCTGCGGTCCGGAGCGGAAGGGCTCGCGCCGCTCCCGGAAGGGCCGCGGGAAGGCGCCTCGGAATCCTGGTGAGCTGCTTCCCGTCGTCACGGCGGCAGGTTGACGCTGTTGTCGTAGCAACAGGTTGACGCCGCTGTCACGCAGCAGGTTGACGCTGCTGTCACACAGCAGGTTGACGCTCGGAAAGCGGGACCGTCACTCCGCAGATCCAACTCTGCCGACGGTTCCTGTAGCGCGCACGTCGCCCGCGCTGTGGGCGCCTGCCCCCGCGCCTCCTGCGGCAGCGCGTACATCCGCGATCCTGACGGGCTCGTCGATGCGGCGGGAGCGGTCGCATGCCTCGGCGATGTACAACGCCTCCAGCGCTTCGGCGGGTGAACACGGGCTCTGGGCGCGGTCGGCGGCCACGTCCACAAAGGCGCTCAGCTCGGTGACGTACGCGTCGTGGAAGCGTTCCATGAAGGACGTGTACGGAGCGGACTGCTGCCACGAGACATGCGGCTCGGCGCTCGGCAGTGGCGCCCGGTCATCGAGTCCGACGATGCGCGCGCCTTCGGAGCCGCACACTTCCAGACGGACGTCGTGGCCCGCACCGTTGTAGCGGGTTGCGGTGACCGTGGCCAACGTGTCGTCGTCGAAACGCAGCAGCGCGGCGCACGTGTCCACGTCGTCGCCGTCAGCGAAGAAGGACGCGCCGCGGTTGGCGCCCTGTGCGTATACGGAGACCACTTCGCGGCCGGTGATCCAGCGCAGGACGTCGAAATCATGGATGCTGCAGTCGCGGAAAAGCCCGCCGGAGCCGGGAATGAAGACGGCGGGCGGCGGTGACTGGTCGCTGGTGCAGGCGCGGAGTGTGTGGATCCAGCCGAGGTCACCGGACCGCAGGGCCTCGCGGGCGGCCCGATAGCCGCGGTCGAAGCGTCGTTGGAAACCGATCTGCACGGGAACGGCGCCGGTTTCGCAGCGTTCCACGACGGCGACCGTGCCCGGGACGTCCAGCGCCACCGGCTTCTCACAGAAGACCGGCACCTCTGCGTCCAGCGCCTGGTGGATCAGTTCGGCGTGCGCGCCCGTCGCGGCGGTGATCACGACGCCGTCCAGTCCGTCCGCGTACATCCGGGGGAGGGTTTCGGCGGCCTCGACACCGAGGGCGTCCGCGAGCGCATGTGCGCGAGCCGCGTCGGCGTCGGCGACGATGAGGCTGTCCACGCCGGGGACGGACCGCAGAGTCTCGGCGTGGAACGCTCCGATGCGTCCGGTGCCGATCAGGCCGATCTTCATGTGCCGGCTCCTGTCGCCTGGGGTGCTCGGATCGGGTGCCCCGGGTGTTTCGGGAGCCCGTGCCTGCGGTGCTCAGGTGTTCACGTCCTCACGTTCCCGTGAGCTGTCCGGTGGTGTGCTTTCCGGCGCGGATTTCGCGGTCGACCGTGCGCAGAAGAGTGAGCAGCATTCCGTTGAGAGGAGTGGGGAGGCCGTGGCGCTCTCCGGCGCGTACCACCGCGCCCGTGATGTGCTCGTGCTCCATGGGGCGGCCGGCCAGGCGGTCGTAGAGCATCGATGAGCCGCCGTCCGGCGGGACCATCGCGTACATCTCCAGGACGCGGTCGATGTCGGAGTCGTGGATGTCGGCGCCCTCGGCCCGCGCGACGGTGGCTGCTTCGCCCAGGATGCTCCGGGCCAGGGACTCCATGTCCGGGTCGGCGAAAATCCCCATGCGCTGCTGAAGCAGGGCCGTGAGCGGGTTGGCCGCGAGGTTGGTGAGGAGCTTGTGCCAGGTGGTCGTCGTGAAGTCCGGAACCGGTACGACCTTGAGGCGGCCGGTGGCGAGGAGCTCGGCGAGGCGTGCGGCCAGGGGGCCGTCGGGTACGTGGATCTCGTTGCCCGCGTAGTGCCTGACCTGGCCCGGGGCGGTGCACTCCACCGACGCGTAGATGACCGCGGGCAGGATGTCCGTACCGCCGGGGGTGTGCGGGGCCACGCGTCCGACGTGGTCGATGCCGTTCTGGAGTACGGCGACGACCGTGCCGGGGTGGCAGAGCCGACGCAGCCAGCCGGAGGCGCCGGCGGTGTCCTGAGCTTTGGTGGCCAGGAAGACCCAGTCGACGGGCTCGGCCGACTCCGGGGCGACGGCGAAACGTACACGGGCGTCGATGATCTCGCCGTCCGTTTCGAGGGTGAGCCGGTCCAGCGGAGTGCGCAGGCACAGAGTGACGTCGTGTCCGGTCAGCTGGACCAGCGCTGCCACGAGTCCGCCGATCGCACCACCGCCGATCACAGCGATGCGACGAGACACGGCCGGTACCGGTATCGGTGGCATGCGCCGAGCGTAGCCCCATCGGGGGCGGGTTGCGGAGGCCCCGCGCGGCGGCTGCGCGGGGCCCGGGGGAGGGGTGTCAGTCCTTGTCGCGGCGTCCGCCGTGCCCGGGGCGCCGGGCGACCCAGGTGCGGATGGTGTCGGCGAACCAGTACGGTCTGCCGCCCTCCACGAGGTCCGGGGGTGGCAGTAGTCCGTGCTTCCGGTAGGAGCGCACGGTGTCCGGTTGGACCCGAATGTGTGCGGCGATCTCCTTGTACGACCAGAGTCTGCGGTCGGTCATATGTCTCGCACCTCCCTCAGCCGCTCGCAGTGGCGGCCCGGGGGGCCGACGGAAGAACTGCGCGCGGTCTGGTGATCACTCAGCCTTGCCCGGTGAACGACGCTGAGTGAGCAGGGGCGAGGGTCTGTCGATCGGCTGTGACGGAAAACCCGCGTAATGGTGACAGCTGTGACGATCGGGGCATCGCTGTCACATGACGAAGAAGGGGAAGCGGGAGGAGAGGGAGGAGGAGAGAGGAGTAGAGGGAGAAGGGTGGAGGAGTGGGAGTAGATGGGGGAGAGGGGCTGGGAGCGGGGGCGTACCGCTTGCAGAAGAGCAGGGGCGGTACGCACATCAGGCCCGGAACAGGCCCCGGCCCTCGACCGCCCGCGAAGCCGCCCGCACTCAGCCGCCCGCGAAGCCGCCCGCACTCAGCCGTACAGCGCAGGCCGCTCGTCCAGCTCGACTTCGACGCGTTCACCGCTGGCCTGGGCGCGTACGCCCGCCGCGCACACCGCGGCCGCCGCGTAGCCGTCCCAGCAGCTCGGGCCCTCGACCTCGCCGCGCCGCGTGGCGTCCACCCAGCGCTGCACCTGCCGGTTGTACGCCTCCCCGAAGCGCTCCACGAACCCCGGCGTGATCGAGCCGCCCCACTTGCCGGCCGCGTTGACGAACACCCCGTGGTCGTCGCCGATCCGGGCGATGCCGCCTTCGCAGACCGCCTCGCAGCTGACCTGGTAGCCGAAACGGCAGTTGACGAACAGTTCGGTGTCCACGACCTGTCCGGCCGCGGTCTCGAAGAGGATGAGTTGCGGGTCGCTGAGGCTCGCGGGCGCGTTGCCGGTGGGCGCCGGGCGGAGTACGCGTACGGCTGTGATCTCCTCGTCCAGCAGCCAGCGCGTCACATCAATCTCGTGGACGACCGAATCGTGAATCATCATGGCGTTGGTGAAGCCGGGCGGCGTGTCGGCGTTGCGGTGCTTGTTGTGCAGCATCAGGGGGCGGCCGTATGCGCTCTGGGTGAGGAGTGCCTTGAGCTTGAGGTAGTCGGCGTCGTACCGGCGCATGAAGCCGACCTGCACCTGGCGGCGCCCCAGTTGCTGTTCGGCCTGGACGACGCGCAGCGCGGAGGCGGGGTCCGGGGTGAGCGGCTTCTCGCACAGCACCGGCAGGCCGCGCGCGAACGCGGTGCGCAGCGCGTCCTCATGGGCCGCACCCGGGGAAGCGATCAGTACGGCGTCGACGCCCGGGTCCGCCATGGCGGCCGCCGGGTCGGTGTAGGGCGTACACCCTTCGATGCCGTGGGCGACGCGCTTCACCCGTTCCGCCTCAATGTCGACGACCGCGGCCACCCGCGCTCCGCTGATGACGTCGTCGATACGGCGTACGTGGTCGGCGCCCATGCGGCCGGTACCGATGACGGCCACGCCGAGCGTCCCGTGCTGCTGAGTCATCTCGTAGAACTCCTCGCTCCGTACGGACGGGGTTCAGGCGCCGCAGGAGCGCAGGAAACGCCGGGTGCGCTGCGCGATGGGCAGGGGCTGGTCGGCTGGGCAGGGGTACATGTCCTGTTCGACGATGGCGAAGAGGTCGACGTCCAGGTCCTGCGCGGCCTCCAGGACGGGCGGCAGTGCGGGGACGCCGAGCGGCGGTTCGCACATCACGCCCTGGCGCACCGCGGGCCCGAAGGGGGTGCCCTTCTCGACGACGTCCTTGAGGATGTCCGGGTCGACCTGCTTGAGGTGGAGGTAGCCGATCCGCTCGCCGTAGGTCTTGATGAGCTTGACGTTGTCGCCGCCGCAGTACGTGTAGTGCCCGGTGTCCAGGCACAGGTTGACCAGGGAGGAGTCGGTCCCGTCGAGGAGACGTTCGACGTGTTCCTCGGTGTCGATGTGGGTGTCGGCGTGCGGGTGCACGACGATGTCGAGGCCGAACTCCTCCCGTACCTGCTTGCCCAGCCGTTCCATGCCGCTGTTCAGGTGGTGCCACTGTTCGGTGGTCAGTTCGCGCGGCTCCAGTTCCTCGGCGGTCTTGTCGTCGCGCCAGAAGGAGGGGATGACCACCAGATGCTTGGCGTCCATCGCCCGGGTGAGGGTGGCGACCTTGTTGACGTGCGCCCAGGTCGTGTCCCACCGGTCCGGGCCGTGGTGCAGGGAGGTGAAGATGGTACCGGCCGAGACCTTCAGGCCGCGCTCCGCGATCTCTGCGTGGAGGACGGCGGGGTCGGTGGGAAGGTAGCCGTACGGGCCGAGTTCGATCCACTCGTACTGGGCTTCGGCGACCTCGTCCAGGAAACGCCGCCAGGGAACCTGCTGTTCGTCGTCGGGGAACCAGACGCCCCAGGAGTCGGGGGCCGATCCGATACGCAGTCGGTCCAGAACGCGCGGGACGGCATGGGGAACGGTCATGCTGCGGCTCTCCTCTCGCCGGTCGCCGGTGACCGGGAGGCGCGGGACTGAGTTGTGGGGCACAGCCTCCATCCCGGTCAGAGGAGTGTCAAGACTTCGTCCTGACATAAGGACTTAAGGACTTTCTATCGGACGGTACTTCGTAACTTCGGTGCGGCGAGGGGCCTCTCGCTGGACGTCAGAATGTAAGGACAAAGCATTGACAGGGTCTCGGGCGCCCGGTTAGACCTGTGGTCAGTGACGAACCGGAGGGGCGCACATGACCGATCCGCGGCAGGCCGTAGAGACCGTAGAGACCGGAGCGACCGAGGGAACCGGAGCGACCGCAGTGGCCGAGGGGGCCACAGCGGCCGAAGGGGCCGCAGCGGCCGAGGGAACCCACCAGGCCGGCCCGTACGACCTGATCGCCATGGGCCGCATCGGGGTGGACATCTACCCGTTGCAGACAGGGGTCCCGCTGTCCCGGGTCGAGACGTTCGGGAAGTTTCTCGGCGGCTCGGCCACCAATGTCGCCGTCGCCGCCGCCCGCCTGGGGCGGCGTACCGCGGTCATCAGCCGGACCGGCCGCGACCCGTTCGGCGATTACGTCCACCAGGCGCTGCGCGACTTCGGCGTGGACGACCGCTGGGTGACGGCCGTCGCCGCGTACCCGACGCCCGTCACCTTCTGCGAAATCTTCCCGCCGGACGACTTCCCGCTCTACTTCTACCGTCGCCCCAAGGCGCCCGACCTGGTCATCCACCCCGAAGAGCTGGACCGCGACGCCGTACGGGCCGCGCGGATCTTCTGGATGACCGGTACCGGCCTGTGCGAGGAGCCGAGCCGTACGGCCACACTCGCCGCGCTGGAGGCGCGCGCCAAGGCGGGGCCCACCGTCTTCGACCTGGACTGGCGGCCGATGTTCTGGGGCGGCGAGGGGGAATCGTCCGGCGACGGCGGCAAGGCCGGCGCGGCGGCGAGGGACCGGGCCCGGCCGTACTACGAGGCCGCGCTCGCCCACGCGACCGTCGCGGTCGGCAACGTCGACGAGGCAGAGGTCGCCACCGGTGTCCGCGATCCGAAGCGCTGCGCGCAGGCGTTGCTGGACATGGGGGTCGAACTGGCCGTCATCAAGCAGGGGCCCAAGGGTGTCCTGGCCGCGCACCGCGACGGCCGTACCGCCGAGGTGCCGCCCACTCCCGTCGAGGTCGTCAACGGCCTGGGCGCCGGTGACTCGTTCGGGGGTGCGCTCTGCCACGGACTGCTGGCCGGGTGGGAACTGGAGCCGATGATGCGGTACGCCAACGCCGCCGGCGCGATCGTCGCGTCCCGGCTGGCCTGTTCTTCCGCGATGCCGACGCGCGACGAGGTCGAGGAATTTCTCGCCGCTCGCTGAGCTGAGAGCCGGGAAGCGGCAGCCGCCGCGCGCCCGGTAGCCCTGAGTCATCCCCCAGGTGCACCCCGCCGCTGAATGCCGAATCCGCAACCGCGTCGCTCCCGCGTACGGCCCCCGCGCACGCCCCCCGCGCGCCCCGTGCACGGCCTCCGTGCGCTCCGTCTCGTACGCCCCGCCCCGTACACCCGCCTCCGTACGCCCGCCCCCCAGTACGCCCCGTCCTTCCCAGAAGGTGAGAACCACCTTGACCACTCGGATCTCCGACATCGTGACGCTGCGGGCCCGGTACCCGAAAGCCGTCGCGGAGGCCGCGGCGCGCCGCACCCGCCGCCCTCTGATCGGCGACAGTGGCCGGCTGATGATCGTCGCGGCCGACCACCCGGCGCGGGGCGCGCTCGCCGTCGGTGACCGCGAGCTGGCCATGGCCAACCGCCTGGACCTGCTGGAACGCCTGTGCCTCGCGCTCTCCCGGCCCGGCGTGGACGGCGTGCTCGCCACCGCCGACATCCTGGAGGACCTGCTCCTGCTCGGCGCCCTCGAAGGCAAGGTCGTCATGGGCTCCATGAACCGCGGCGGCATCGCCGGTGCCTCCTTCGAGATGGACGACCGGTTCACCGGCCACCGCCCGCAGGACATCGCCCGGCTGCGTTTCGACGCGGGCAAGCTGCTGCTGCGCATCGACTACGACGATCCCGGCTCGCTGGTCACCCTGGAGTCCGCGGCCCGTGCCATAGACGCCATGGCGGAGCTGGAACTGCCCACTTTCGTCGAGCCGTTCCTCTCGCGCCGGGTGCACGGCAAGGTTCGTAACGACCTGAGCGCGGAGGCCGTGACGAAATCGGTCGCCATCGCGTCGGGCCTGGGCGGCACGTCCGCGTACACGTGGCTGAAGCTGCCGGTCACCGACGACCCGGAGGACATGGCGCGGGTCTGCGAGACCTCGACGCTCCCGACGGTGCTGCTCGGCGGCGACATCAAGGGCACCGCCGAGGGCCAGGAAGCGGCGTACGAGAAGTGGCGCAAGGCGCTGCGCCTGCCGACCGTACAGGGACTGGTGGCGGGCCGGTCGCTGCTCTATCCGGCCGACGGGGACGTGACCGCGGCCGTGGACACCGCCGTGTCGCTGCTCCGGCGGTAACTGTCAGTGGCGAGGAGGAGACTTGCAGCCATGACTACCGAGTTTCACATCAGGGCCGAGGACGGCGGAGCCGACGACGGACCGTACGCGTTGGACATTGATCCGGACCGGGCGGGCTGGAGCCATTCGTCCCTGCGTGTCCTCCAACTGCCGCCCGGTGGGCAGCATGCGTTCGCCACCGGAGACAGCGAGTGGATCGTGCTGCCCCTGAACGGCGGCTGCACGGTCACGGTCGACGGTGGCGGAACGGCCGAGGGCGACGGGGCCGCCCAGGGAGGTGGGACATCCCATGGAGGCGGAGCATCCCATGGAGGTGGGGCATCCCATCCAGGCAGAACGTTCCAACTCGTCGGGCGGAAGGATGTCTTCAGCGGAGTGACGGACTTCGCCTACGTACCGCGTGACGCCGAGGTCGGGATCACCAGTGCCGCCGGTGGCCGGTTCGCGCTGACGGGGGCCCGCTGCGCACGCCGGCTGCCCGCGCGCTACGGCCCCGCCGGCGACGTGCCCGTGGAACTGCGCGGTACGGGCAACTGCTCGCGCCAGGTCAACAACTTCGGCGCGGCCGGTGTCTTCGATTGCGACAAGCTCATCGCTGTCGAAGTGCTCACCCCCGGCGGCAACTGGTCCTCGTACCCGCCGCACAAGCACGACGAGTGCAGGCCGGGCGAGGAGAGCGAACTGGAGGAGATCTACTACTTCGAGATCGCTCCCGCCCCTGGATCCGCGCCTGGTCCCGCCCCTGGACCTGCCGCTGGCCCAGTTCGGGGCCCCGCCCCCGCCGGGAACCCCACCCCCGCCGGTCTCGGCTACCAGCGCGTGACCCCCTCCGGCCACGGTCGCGGTACGGACGTCCTCGCCGAGGTCCGCAGTGGCGACGCCGTGCTGATTCCCGACGGCTGGCACGGTCCGTCCATCGCGGTGCCCGGCCACGACATGTACTACCTCAACGTGATGGCGGGCCCCGGCGAGGAGCGCGTCTGGCTGATCTGCGACCACCCGGACCACGGCTGGATCCGCGGCACCTGGCCCGACCAGCCCGTCGACCCCCGCCTGCCCCTGTACGAAGCCCCCGAGGGAGACGCACGATGACCACTCGACGCCTTACGGTGGCGCAGGCCCTGGTCGCCTTCCTGGCTCACCAGTACACGGAGCGGGACGCGCCCCCCTCACCCACAGCCCCCGGTGGCCCGGACGACACCCCCACCAGGCACCGTCTGATCAACGCCTGCTGGGGCATTTTCGGACACGGCAACGTGGCCGGTGTCGGCCAGGCCCTCCTGGAGGCGGGCCCGGACACGATGCCCTACCTCCAGGGCCGCAACGAGCAGGCCATGGTGCACGCCGCGGTCGGCTACGCCCGTCAGTGCGACCGTCTCTCCGCACACGCGGTCACGACGTCCATCGGCCCCGGCGCCACCAACCTCGTCACCGGCGCGGCCCTCGCCACGGTCAACCGCCTCCCGGTGCTGCTGCTGCCCGGCGACATCTTCGCGACCCGCCCCGCCGACCCGGTGCTCCAGCAGCTCGAAGTCCCGTACGCGGGCGATATGTCCGTCAACGACGCCCTGCGTCCGGTCTCCCGCTACTTCGACCGCGTCACCCGTCCCGAGGCGCTGATCCCGGCCGCCCTTCAGGCGATGCGGGTGCTCGCCGACCCCGTGGAGACCGGTGCCGTCACGCTCGCGCTGCCGCAGGACGTACAGGCCGAGGCGTACGACTGGCCCGCGGAGTTCTTCGCCGACCGGGTGTGGCGGGTGCCCCGTCCCGCGCCCGACGCGGCCGCGCTGGCCGAAGCCGTCCGCGCCGTACGTGCCGCCGAACGGCCACTGATCATCGCGGGCGGCGGGGTCCACCACAGTGAGGCCGAGGACGCCCTGCGCGCTCTCGCCGACGCCACCGGAATCCCCGTCGCCTCGACACAGGCCGGCAAGGGCTCCCTGCGCCACGACCACCCGGCCGATGTGGGCGGCATCGGCCACACCGGCACCGCCACGGCCGACGCGCTGGCCGCCCGCGCCGACCTCGTCATCGGCGTCGGCACCCGCTACACGGACTTCACCACCGCCTCGTCCACCCTCTTCGCCACCGCCCGCGTCCGTTTCGTCAACCTGAACATCGCTTCCTTCGACGCCCACAAACTCGCCGCGACCTCCCTGGTCGCCGACGCACGCGCGGGCCTCGAAGCGCTCACCGAGGCGCTGTCGGGACACCGCGTCGCGCAGGCGTACGAGGACGAGTACGGTGCGGCGAAAGCCCGCTGGGAATCCCTCGTCGACGCCGCCTACGCCGCGCCCGACGCGTCCGTACGCCCCTCCCAGACGCAGGTCCTCGGCGCGCTGGACGCCACCGTCGGCGAGTCGGACGTGATCGTCAACGCGGCCGGTTCGCTCCCCGGCGACCTGCACAAACTGTGGCGCGCCCGGTCCCGCCGCCAGTACCACCTGGAGTACGGCTACTCCTGCATGGGCTACGAGATCCCCGCCGCCATCGGGGTCCGGCTGGCCGCGCCGGACCGGCCCGTATGGGCGCTGGTCGGCGACGGTACGTACCTGATGATGCCCACCGAGATCGTCACCGCGGTCCAGGAAGGCATCAACATCAACGTCGTGCTCGTCCAGAACCACGGCTACGCCTCCATCGGCGGCCTGTCCGAGCAGACCGGCGGCGAGCGCTTCGGTACGGCCTACCGCTACCGCGCCGCCGACGCCTCGTACACAGGCGCCCCGCTGCCCGTGGACCTCGCCGCCAACGCCGCGTCCCTGGGGATGTACGTCATCCGTGCCGCGACGGTCGGCGAACTGCGCGCCGCGCTCGCCGCGGCCCGCGCCGACGAGCGCCCCACATGTGTCTATGTCGAGACCGCAACGGCCGACACTGTGCCGGGCGCGCCCGCCGCCCAAGCCTGGTGGGATGTCCCTGTGGCCGAGACCGCGACACGTCCGGCGGCGGTCGAGGCCCGTAAGGACTACGACCGGCACGCCGCCACACGCCGCCGCCATCTTTGAACTGCGCCTCCGCCACCACCCACCCACCGACCGACCACCGCAGACCCACCGACTACCGCCCACCCCAGACCGACCGTCCACCCCCACCGACCGCCCCCGCCACGGCATCCGCTCCCCGCCGTCCCCCAGAAAGGCCCCCGCATGAAGACCATCAACCACTGGATCGGCGGTAAGCCCGCCGAGGGTGTGTCCGGCTCCTTCGGCCCGGTCTACAACCCCGCGACCGGCGTCCAGGAGAAGCAGGTCGCCTTCGCCTCCGTGGACGAGGTGGACGCGGCCGTCGCCGCCGCCAAGGAGGCGTTCCGTACCTGGGGCACCAGTTCGCTGGCCAAGCGCACGTCCGTGCTGTTCGCCTACCGTGAGCTGATCGACGCGCACCGCGAAGAGCTGGCCGCGCTGATCACCGCCGAGCACGGCAAGGTGCACAGCGACGCGCTGGGCGAGGTCGCCCGCGGCCTGGAGATCGTCGAGCTGGCCTGCGGCATCCCGCAGCAGCTCAAGGGTGAGCTGTCCACTCAGGTCTCCACCCGCGTGGACGTGGCGGCGATCCGCCAGTCCCTCGGTGTCGTCGCCGGCATCACGCCGTTCAACTTCCCGGCGATGGTGCCGATGTGGATGTTCCCGCTGGCCGTCGCCTGCGGCAACACCTTCGTCCTCAAGCCCAGCGAGAATGTGCCGTCCGCCGCCCTCAAGCTGGCCGAGCTGGCCGCCGAGGCGGGCCTGCCGGACGGCGTACTGAACATCGTCAACGGCGACAAGGTCGCGGTCGACCGCATCCTGGAGCACCCGGACATCGCCGCCGTCTCCTTCGTCGGCTCCACCCCCATCGCCCGTTACATCCACACCACGGGTACGGCCAACGGCAAGCGCGTCCAGGCCCTCGGCGGCGCCAAGAACCACATGCTGGTCCTGCCGGACGCCGACCTCGACCTCGCCGCGGACTCCGCGATCAACGCCGCGTACGGCTCGGCGGGCGAGCGCTGCATGGCGATCTCCGTCGTGGTGGCCGTCGGCGACACCGCCGACCCGCTGATCGAGAAGATCAAGCAGCGCGCCGCCGCGCTGACCATCGGCCCCGGCGACGACCCGGCCTCCGAGATGGGCCCGCTCATCACCAAGGCCCACCGCGACAAGGTCGCCTCGTACGTGACCGGTGCGGCGGCCCAGGGCGCGGACGTCGTCGTCGACGGTACGGACTTCACGGTCGCCGGTCACGAGAACGGCCACTGGATCGGCGTCTCGCTGCTCGACAACGTCACGCCCGCGATGGACGCCTACCGCGACGAGATCTTCGGCCCCGTGCTGTCCGTCGTCCGCGTGGACAGCTACGACGAGGCGATCTCCCTCATGAACTCCTCGCCGTGGGGCAACGGCACCGCCATCTTCACCCGGGACGGCGGCGCGGCCCGCCGCTTCCAGCTGGAGGTCGAGGCGGGCATGGTCGGCGTGAACGTGCCGATCCCGGTGCCGGTCGGCTACCACTCCTTCGGTGGCTGGAAGGACTCCCTCTTCGGCGATCACCACATCTACGGCAACGACGGCGTGCACTTCTACACCCGCGGCAAGGTCGTCACCACCCGCTGGCCCGACCCGTCCGACGGCGGCATCAACCTGGGCTTCCCCAGCAACCACTGACACCGGCAGGCAGACAGGCAGACAGGCAGACAGGCAGGCAGACAGGTAGGCAGACAGGTAGGCGGACAGGCAGGCGCGGTTTGTGGGCCGCCGGGGGCCGGGAGAGGCCACCGGCGGCCCACCGTTCACGGCCGTCGCGGAAATCCCGCCGTAATTTCGGGGAACCGTTTCGGCCGGATGGCGCATGATGCTGCGTATGAATGACGAACAACACCCCACAGGCGCCGTGAAGATACGGCGTGCCGCGGCGGGTGCTCCATGACAGGGGGCCCCGTCATCCGCCACGCGGTACGTACGGACCTGGCCGACGTGGTCGCCCTGGCCGCGGAACACGCCGCGTACGAGCGGTCCGCGCCGCCCGCGGCCGATCTGGAGGGCCGGCTCGCGGACGCGCTCTTCGGGCCGCGCGCACCGCAGCTGCGCTGCCTGGTCGCCGAACTGTCCGGCGGTCAACTCGCCGGGTACGCCACCTGCTCGACGGCCTTCGACACCTGGCAGGGCCGCGAGTACCTGAACCTGGACTGCCTCTACCTGCACGCCGAGCACCGCGGCCTCGGGCTGGGCGCTCTGCTGGTCGAGGCGGTCATCGCCGAAGGCAAGGCGCTGGGCGTCGCGGAAATACAGTGGAACACGCCCGACTGGAACGCGGGAGCGATCCGCTTCTACGACCGGTTCGGCGCGACCCGCAAGGACAAGAAACGTTTCACGCTGGCGTTGGAACCGGGCGGCAAGAGCTGAGGACCGGTGATGCCGGGCACGGCGGGTATGCCGGGTATAGCGGGCATGCAGCTCATGCAGCTCATACCGATCATGCCGCCCATGCCGGTGTCACCGGTGATGCCGGGCTCTGACCCGACCACCCCCCACCCTCAGCTCTTTCCTCCACCCCTTCCCCCCCCGGGCCTTTTCTCCGGGCCCTTTTTCCGGCCCGCAACCCGGCTTTCCTGGCCCGCAGCCCCGGCTTCCCCGGCCCGCAGCCCGGCTCTCACCTCGTGGCCCCGGCGGTGGCCAGATAGGCGTCGGCATGAGCCGCCGTCATCAGCCAGTCGTGGTAATCCGCCGGGTCGGCGTAGCCGTTGACGAAGCGGTGTGCCACGGCGGGATGTTGGGCGGCGGCCACCAGCAGACGCTGCACATGCTGCGGCGTCGGCTCCAGCATCAGGTTGGTGAACTCCGTGACCTGCCGGGCATGCCGCCAGAACACGGCGAACGCCGAGCGCATCCACTCGGCGTCGAAGGGCGCGTCACCGCGCTCCAGGATCGCGTCCAGATAGACGGCCGCGTTGCGGGCCGCGGTGTTCGAGCCCTGGCCGGTGATCGGGTCGTTGGTCACGACCGCGTCCGCCATGCCCAGGACGTACGTGTCCGGCGCGACCTCGGCCACCGGGTGCCGGACGGTGGGCGTGACCGCGCCGTACAGCGTCGCGCCCGCGTCCGTGGGGGCGGCGTCCCTGCACAGCTCGTACTCCCCGGGCGCGTACGTGCGCATCAGTCCGAGCGCGCGGGTCACGCAGTCGTGCGGCGAAGGCTGGTCGTACCAGCAGTCGAACGGCCCGCCCGGCAGCGCCTCGAACAGCATGATGTGGCAGGGCCCGCCCGTGGTGAGGGCCGGCAGTACGAACACCTCGCCGGCCCCGGCCACCGCGTTGAACCGTGTCTGCTGCTCCGAATCGTCGGCCGACGCCGTGACGCCGTGCACGTACACGCAGGCCAGGGTGCGCTGCGGGCGGTCGAAGGGGCAGTACAGCGGATTGCGGGTGAAGATCCGGGTGAGGTCGCCGCGCCCGGAGGCGACGACGGTCAGGTCGTGTTCGGCGGCGAGGGTGGACAGCATGGCGGGCGTGACGGAGCCGTATCGGACACGGCCGCCCCTGGCCTCGTACAGGCCGAGCCAGCCGGCCATCTTCACCCGCTGGTCGACGGAGTGCGGCGGCTCGTCGAACTGCCCGGTGAAGGTGAGCGTGTTTTTTCCGGGCGGGTCCCACACCGTCACCCGCAGTGTGCCCGCGGCGGGTGCGGTCGCGTCCCAGAGATTGAGCCCGGCGGCCCGCTCCAGGCGCCGCGCCGGGCCGAACATGAGCTGCGTCGACATCACCCGCCCGGCGCGCACTTCCTGCGCTGTACGGTCGGTGACCAGCGTGACGTCGTACTCCGCGGCCAGGAGGGTCAGGGCGAGATGCAGCCCCGCCTGCCCAGCGCCGACGATGGCGATCCTGCGCATTGCCGCCTCCCCTGGGCCGACCCGGCCCGCCCCACATCGTCTTTTGTAGCGGCGGCGATGTGCGGTGTACAGAGGGCCACGGGGCGCACGGGCGCGTTGCGTGTACTGCGGGCGCGGTATGCGCGGCGGCGCTCGTACTGCCGGGGGAGGTGTGCGGGTTCGCCCCGGCGGCTCGGTGCCCCGCCGCGGAACGTCCTTAGGATTCACCGTATGACTTTCCGACTCCGCGGACGACGGCTGTACGCGACGGCGGCCGTGCTGGCCGTGCTGGCCGGATCAGGTACGTGGGCGGCCGTCGCCGCGGACGACCCGCCCGCCGTGCACCAGGAGGACCGGGCGTTCACCATGCCCGCGAGTTCCGCGGGCGCCGACGCTGATGCCGACGGCGGCGCCGATGCCGGGGCCGATGGCCGCGGCACCGATGAGGCGCCCGGCCAGGACAAGGTCAGTATCGACACTTCCTTCTTCACCGCGGGCGGCACCGGCCCACGCCCCGCCGTCCTCCTGGGGCACGGCTTCGGCGGCAGCAAGGAGTCCGTACGCGGGCAGGCCGAGCAACTGGCGCGCGACGGGTACGCCGTACTGACCTGGTCGGCGCGCGGCTTCGGCAAGTCTACGGGGAAGATCGGGCTCAACGACCCGGACCGTGAGGTGGCCGATGTCCGCCGGCTGATCGACTGGCTGGCCCGGCGCCCCGAGGTACGGCTCGACGGCGCGGGTGACCCGCGGGTCGGCGTGGCCGGAGGCTCGTACGGCGGTGCCGTCGCGCTGCTGGCGGCCGGGTACGACAAGCGGATCGACGCCATCGCCCCGCAGATCACGTACTGGAACCTGGCCGACGCGCTCTTCCCCAACGGCGTCTTCAAGAAGCTGTGGGCCGGCATGTTCTTCTCCACGGGATCGGTCGGCGCGGCCGACGCGGCCGACGGCTCCGGGAACGGCGGCACCGACGCGGGCGCGGGATCGGGATCGAAACCGGGATCGGACGCGGGTGAGGGCGCAGGAGCGGGCGCAGGTCCGGGCACCCAAGGCGGCGGAAAGTCCGCCGCCGGGACCACGCCCCGGAACGCCGTCGACGGCTGCGGCCGGTTCGAGCGGCAGTTGTGCGCGATGTACGAGCGGGTCGCCGTCTCCGGCAAGCCCGACGACGCCGACCGCAAGCTCCTCGAAGCGCGCAGCCCCTCCGCCGTCGCGGACCGGATCAAGGTCCCGGCGCTCCTCATGCAGGGCAGAACCGATTCGCTGTTCCCGCTCGGCCAGGCCGACGCGACGTACCGGGCCCTCCGCAAGAACGGCGCACCGGTCTCCGTCGACTGGGTCGCCGGGGGGCACGACGGCGGCGACCGCGAGACCGGCCGCCTCGCCGACCGTACGAAGGCGTGGTTCGACCGCTACCTCAAGGACGACAAGAACGCGGACACCGGGCCCGCCTTCCGCGTCAGCCGCGGCGGGGCCGTGGACTCCACCAACGGCGCCGCCCGGCTGCGCGGCGCGAGCGGCGACCACTACCCCGGCCTGGACAACGACCCGCACCCGGTCCGCCTGACCGGCCGCGAACAGCGCTTCAGCAATCCGGCCGGGGCGAGCCCGCCGTCCATCTCCACCGTGCCCGGCGTCGGCGCCCTCAACAGCCTCTCCAGCGTCGGCGCCGGACTCTCCCTCGACTCCCCGGGCCAGTACGCCGGGTTCGAGTCGCGGCCTCTCGGCGAGCCGCTGCGTGTCACCGGCGCGCCGACCGCACGCGTACGCATCGGCTCCACCAGCGACGACGCGGTCGTTTTCGCCAAGGTGTACGACATCGGGCCGAAGGGCAGCCGCCGGCCGGTGCTGCCCGCCGGGCTCGCCGAGCCCTACCGCATCACGGGTGCCAAAGCCGGCAAGAGCGTCGAACTGCGGCTGCCCGCCATCGACCACGAGTTTGCGGCCGGGCACCGGCTGCGCCTGGTGCTCTCCTCGACGGACCTCGCGTACGCCTCGCCCGCCGAGCCCGCCACGTACACCGCCGCACTCGAAGGCGACGGCGTCCTGAGCGTGCCGACCGCGCCCGCCGTCAAGAGCGCCGCGACCCCGTTGCCCATGTGGACCTGGGCGCTGCCGGTCGCGGGCGCGGTCATCGCCGTACTCCTCCTGCTCGTCGGGCGGCGGCGGGCGGCGGCCGGCGCGCCCGACCCGGACCTGGCGGACGTGCCGTTGCAGATCACCGGACTGAGCAAGCGGTACGCCAAGTCCGCCGACCGGTACGCCGTGCGGGACCTCTCCTTCCGTGTGGAGAAGGGCCAGGTGCTCGGTCTGCTCGGCCCGAACGGTGCGGGCAAGACCACCACATTGCGGATGCTGATGGGCCTGATCGCGCCGGACGCCGGCGGGATCCGCGTCTTCGGGCACGCGATCCGGCCCGGCGCGCCGGTGCTGTCGCGGGTCGGCGCGTTCGTCGAGGGCGCCGGGTTCCTCCCGCACCTGTCCGGGCGCGCCAACCTCGACCTGTACTGGCAGGCCACCGGCCGCCCGGCCGAGGACGCGCACATCGACGAGGCCCTGGAGATCGCCGGGCTGGGCGACGCGTTGCAGCGCGCCGTCCGCACGTACTCCCAGGGGATGCGGCAGCGCCTGGCCATCGCGCAGGCCATGCTGGGCCTGCCGGACCTGCTCATCCTGGACGAGCCGACCAACGGACTCGACCCGCCGCAGATCCGCGAGATGCGGGACGTGATGATCCGGTACGCGGCCGTCGGCCGCACCGTGATCGTGTCCAGCCACTTGCTGGCCGAGGTGGAACAGACCTGCACGCATCTGGTCGTCATGGACCGCGGCCAACTCGTCCAGGCCGGACCCGTCGCCGACATCGTCGGCACCGGCGACACCCTGCTCGTCGGGGTCGAGGGCAGCGAGCCGCTGTCCGACGCCCTCCTGGAGAAGGTGGCCGCGCTGCCCGGGGTGGCCACGGCCGTCCGGGCCGACGAGGGCCTGCTCGTCACGCTCGACGGCACGACGAGCACCGCGCAACTGCTGCCCGAACTCCTCCGGCTGGAGATCCCGGTGGACCGTATCGGCCCCCACCGACGCCTGGAGGACGCCTTCCTCACCATGATCGGAGGTGACCGGTGACCCCTGTCACCGAGCCCGGCGACGACGGGCAGCCCGCACGTCCCGATGGGGCTGCCCGTCCGTCGGCGCGCCCCGAAGGGCCAGCGCGTCCGTCGGCGCGCCCGGAAGAGCCTGCGCATGCGTCGGAGGGCGCTGAGAACCTTGCGCATG
The DNA here is from genome assembly GCF_001905005.1 of Streptomyces sp. CB02923. Lineage (GTDB taxonomy): Bacteria > Actinomycetota > Actinomycetes > Streptomycetales > Streptomycetaceae > Streptomyces. Next base: position 280,484 of record NZ_LWKZ01000012.1, read on the forward strand.
CGTCGGCGCTTTCCAAGGAGTCCGCGCATCCGTCGGCGGTCCTCGAAAGGCCTGCGGGCTCGTCCGTACGCGGCGCCCCGCACGCCCCCGGATATCGCTCGCACCGCACCCTCCCGCTCCGTGTCGAGGCGATGCGCCAGCTCAAACGGCGCCGTACGTTGGTCATCGCCGCGATCCTCGCGGTGCTGCCGTTCGTCCTGATCGCGGCCTTCGCGATCGGCGGCGACCCGAGCGGCCGCAACAACCGGGTCACCCTGATGGACACCGCGACCGCCTCCGGCGCCAACTTCACCGCGACCGTCCTGTTCGTCTCGGCGGGCTTCCTGCTGGTCGTCCCGGTGGCGCTGTTCTGCGGGGACTCGGTCGCCTCGGAAGCGAGCTGGTCCTCGCTGCGCTACCTGCTGGCGGCGCCCGTACCGCGTACCCGGCTGCTGCTCAGCAAACTCACCGTCGCCCTGCTGTTCAGCGCGGCGGCGATGGTGCTGCTGCCGCTGGTCGCTCTCGGCGTCGGAACCGCCGCGTACGGCTGGGGGCCGCTCCAGCTCCCCACCGGCGGCGCGCTGGCCGCCGGCGACGCGCTGCCCCGCCTCGCGCTCGCCGTCGCGTACATCTTCGTCAGCCAGCTGGTCACGGCGGCCCTCGCCTTCTGGCTGTCCACGGTGACGGACGCGCCGCTGGGCGCGGTCGGCGGCGCGGTCGGACTGACCATCGTCGGCAATGTGCTGGACCAGGTCACCGCCCTGGAGCAGTGGCGTGACTTCCTCCCCGCGCACTGGCAGTTCGCGTGGGCCGACGCCCTGCAGCCACAGCTCGACGGCACCGGCATGATCCAGGGGGCGTCGGTCTCGGTGGCGTACGCGCTGGTGTTGTTCGCGCTGGCGTTCCGGGGGTTCGGGAAGAAGGACATCGTGTCGTAGGAGGGCGAGAGGGAGAGTGGGGCAGTGGGAGACGACGGGCAGCGGGAGACGCCGGGGAGCGCGTGGGCGAGGGGGCGGGGCCGCTGCTCCAGAAGGGTGGTGGGCGTCCTCGGTCCGCAACCATCTCGCGGCGCGGGGTGTCTCAGTCGGTGAAGACCGGCAATGCGCACATAGGACAGAAGTCGGAAGTCGAGGACATCTCATGCTCCGTCACGCTTCGCGCACCACCGCCATCGCCGCCGCGACCGCCGTCGCCCTCGGCCTCACCCTGACCGTCGCCTCCGCGGCCCCGGCCACTGCCGCCGCCGCGGGCACCTCCGTACAGCAGCAGTCCCAGCCGGACACCCGCACCGACCGCGCCGACCGCACCGACCGAGGCGACCGCGCCGACCGTACCGGTGGTACCAGCCGCACCGGTGGTACCAGCCGCACCGATGTGAACGGCCGCTACACCGCCGAGGAGATCCGCCGCTTCCTGGTCTCCTTCTACGGGAAGCACGGCCCCAGCGCCTGGAAACGCCAGCACCAGGTCTCCGCCGAACTCAAGAAGAAGGCCGCCGAGACGCCCGGCTACGACCTGTTGCTGTGCGCCCAGAACACACCGCGCAACATTTCCGTCGGCAAGGTCACCACCGCGCAGTCCGCCCGGGTCGGCTGGGCGACCGTCACCACGCACTGGAGCGGGGGCCGCAAGGAACACTTCACCGCGTACGTGGACCTGGACGCGACGCGGCCCATCGAACTGCTGGATGTCGCCTGCTCGACGTGAGGCACGGAGGCACGGGGGCACGGGGGAGGGAGGAGGGGCGGGCTTACGCCGCCGGTCCTTGCATGTGCGCGCTGATCCACTGCATCGTGCCTTCCCCCATGCCCTTCACGTAGGTGTCGGCACCGTGCATGCCGCCGGCCACCGTCTGCAGCCGCGTCTTGACCGGGCCGCGCCCGTAGCGCGCGATGAACTTGTTGACCTTCGGCACGATCGTGGACTCCTTGGAACCGTCCTGGAAGCCGAGATAGACCTCCGGCCCGCCCTTCTTGATCAGCCGCTGTGCCAGAACCTCGGGGTTGTTCTCCCGCTCCTCCTTCGCGTGTCCGCGCCACAGCGGTGAGTCGGGCACGATGTCCGGACCGCTCGGTATCGCGGCCTTGAAGGTCTCGGGGTGCTGCAGGACGTTCTTCAGCGCGGCGAAGCCGCCGGACGAGGAGCCCATGATCGCCCAGCCGTCCCGGCTCTTGAGCGTACGGAAGTTCTGCCGGACGAAGTCGGGGACGTCCTCGTTCAGCCAGGTGCCCATCTTCGGCTGGCCGGGTATGTCGCTGGCGTCGTAGTACTGCTTGGCGTTGGGGTTGAGCACCGGCATCACGACGATGAAGGGCAGGCTCTTGCCCTCCTTCGACCACTGCGCCAGGCTCTCCTCCAATTTCAGATCCCCGCCGATCCAGTAGTTGACGGGATAACCCTCGGCGCCGGGCAGTGCCATCAGGACCGGGAAACCCTTGTCGGCGTTCTTCTTCTCGTAGTACTCCGGCGGCGCCCATACCCATACCTTTCCGGTGAACCCGGACTTGGCGCCGTGGTACGTGGCCACGCCGATCGGGGTGCCGTTCCCGGCGCCGCCGACCTTGCGCTGCTCCTTGAAGCTGATCGGGTTGGTGGGCATCTGGGCGAGTGACCCCTTGCCCGGCTGAGTGGCGCCGTGCGAACCGGCCCCCTTCCCGTCACCGAAGCGCACCGGGCCGTCGTCGGAATCGGCCGAGCCGCCCGAACCGCAGCCCGCGGTGGCGGCGAGAGCGGCCAGGGTGGTCAGCACGACCACCGGGGTGAGCAGGGATTTACGCACGGGACCTTCTCCTTGCTGAGCGGGCCGGGCGACGCCCGGCTGCCGAGCAAGAGGGTGCGACCGGTGCCGAGGTTTCCCTCTTCGGCCGTGGCGTTGCCCGCGCGAACGGGCCCCGCGGACCGCGCACGCCCGTGACCTGCGCGGTTTACCCGTAGCGGAAACCGGCTTTACGGTGATTTTCTCGGTGAATGGGTGATGGGGGAGTCCCGTACGGAGCCTGCGCGGCGCCCGCAAGACGTCCCGCGCGATGCCTCGCACGGTGCCCGTACGACGTCCCGCGCGTCGCCCGTACGGCGCCCCGCAAACCCGTCCGAGTTCCCGTCGCAATCCGCCCGCAAACCGGCATCGATCATTCCGTTTCGGCGCTCACAAGTACGTATTCTCGGTGGCATGACCTGGTCGCGAGCGCTGAAGAAGACCGCCCGCTCCGGGCTGACCATCGAGAAGGCCAAGCTCACCCCACTCATCGCGATCCGCGGCTCGGTCGGCGTCGCCATCGTCATCGGCCTGTGCCTCTACCTCGGCAACCCGGCGCTCGCGGTCTCGTCGGCGTTCGGCGCGTTCGCCGCCGGAATCGCCACCTTCCAGCGCAGCTGGCGCCCGCGCCCCGTCCTGGCCCTCGCCGTCGCGGGCGGCCTCTCGGTCTCCACCTTCCTCGGCTACCTGGCCGCCTCGCACATCGCCGGCTTCCTGGTACTGCTCTCCCTGTGGACCTTCCTGGCGGGCCTGGCCTGGTCGGTCGGGCCGGTCTCCGGACTGGTCGGCACCCAGACCGTCTCGGTCATGCTCGTCACCGTCACGCTGCCGACCTCCGTCCTCGGCGCGCTGGAGCACGCGGCCATCATCGCGTTCGGCGGGTTCGTCCAGGCCGCGCTGATCGTGCTCTTTCCCGTACGGCCGTGGGGAGTGCAGCGCGACGCGCTCGCCGACGCGCTGGCCGCCGAAGCGGACTACGCACGCCGGCTACGGCACGACCCGGTCGCCCCCTTCGACCCGCAGCCCCTGATGGACGCACGGCTCGCCTCCGCGGTGACTCCGCGTCAAGCCAAGCGCCGGCCGGTCCAGCTGCACGGGCCCCGGGCGCTGGCCGAACAGGTCAGGCCGGTCCTGGCCTCGCTCGCCGACCCGGTCGTCGGCGCGCCCGTGGAAGGCCCCGAACGGGACCGGGCGCGCGAACTGCTCGGCGCGGCCGCCACCGTGCTGGACGCCGTCGCGACCGCCATCCGGCGCGGCAAACCCGTACGCTTGCCGCCCGAGGCGATGGCCACCCTGGAAATGCCCCAGGACGGCGAAGGACCGCGGCTGACCGGCGCCGCCCGCCGCTCCGCGCTACGGCTGATCTCGCTCCTCGCGGATGCCGTCGAGTTCACCGACGAGCCCGTCCAGGCCACCCGGCCCACCACCGAGGCGGAGCGTGGACACCTGCTGCGCCCGAGCGTGCCGAAACTGGTGCCGGTGGCGCTGCGTGCCGTACGCCGCGAGCTCCGCTGGTCCTCGCACATCTTCCGGCACGCGCTCCGCGTCAGCGCGGTGGCCGCGGCGGGCTACCTCATCGGCCAGGCACTGCCCTTCGGCCACGGATACTGGGCGCCGCTGGCCTCGGTCATGGTGATGCGGCCGGACTTCGGGCAGACGTACTCGCGCGGCGTCGCGCGGTTCATCGGCACCCTGGTCGGGGTCGCGGTGGGCGGCACGATCATGGGTCTCACCCACCCGAACCTCTACGTCAGCGCGGCGCTGGCGGTCGTGTGCGTGCTGGCCATGTACCTGCTGATGCGTACGGGAGTCTCGGTGACCTCGGCGTGCGTCGCCGCGTACGTCGTCTTCCTCCTCGGCATCGCGGGCGCCGGCTGGGAACAGACCGTCCAGGAACGCGTCGTCCTCACCCTGCTCGGCGGACTGCTGGCCATGCTGTCCTACGCCCTCTTCCCCGCCTGGGAGACTCCGCGGCTGCGCGAACGGCTGGCGCAATGGCTGGAGGCCAACGGCCGGTACGCCATCGCCGTCTTCGACACCTACGCGCACCCCGCCGAACGCCGCCCCCGCCAGGTGCGGGAAGCCCTCCTGGACGCCCGCGCGGCCCGCGCCGCCTGGGAGGAGAGCGAAGCGCGCGCCGAGAAGGAGCCGGTGCGCCACCGCGGACTGTCGCTGAGCGCGGCAGCGGCGGCACAGTCCGCCCTGTCCACGATGGGCCGGGTGACGATGATTGTGGAAGCACACCTTCCGGACAAGGACGCGGAACCATCACCCGGCGCTCAGGCGTTCACCGAAGAGCTGCGCGAGTCGCTGCCGCGCGCGGTCGACGCCGTACGGGAGCGGCGCGACCTGGACTGGAGTGCGCTGCGCGCCGTATGGGAGGAGTGGGCGGAGCAGTCCGAGACCCGCGGCGTCGCGCTGCGCGGCGCCGAATTGCTCCTGGACGCGCTGGACGACCTGGCCGAGGCCCTGTCACGCGGCCCCGGCGGCAGAAACCGCGCGACGCGAGGCGTCGGGGACACCGGGGGAACACGGAGGGTGGGGGACACGGGAGCGACGCGCAAGGTCGGGGACTCAGGAGCGACGGGGAGGGTCGGGGACTCGGGAGCGACGCGGCGAGTGCGGGAGAATGGTGGGGCGGGCGGCCGTGAGGCACGTACGTCATCGCCGTCGTCACCGTCCGCGGCCCCTTCGTCCCCGCCACCGCCGACTCCGCCCCCTTCGTCCTCGCCTCCGCCTTCCCCGCCCGCCCCGCCGAGCTGATGTCGACGAGCCGGAACCATTCGGCACCGCCTGTAGTCTTGATAATTGCCCGCAAATGGCGCCATTGGCGAGCTTGATGAGCTGGGTGGGCTTCGCTTGCCGACCGGCTCAGCGAGCCACTCGTGCCGCCCGGGGCGCGATGTTCGAGGGCCCTGCGTGCGGGGCCCTGTCGTCCAGTCGAGAGAGAGCAAGCGAACCTCCCATGGCGTCCAGCACTTCGTCCGGTACGTACGACATAGGCATCGACCTGGGAACCGCCAACACCCTGGTCTACTCACGCGGCAAGGGCGTCGTCCTGAACGAGCCGTCCGTCGTCGCCGTGAACGCGGCCGGCGAGGTGATCGCCGTCGGCTCGGAGGCCAAGCGCACCATCGGCCGCACCCCGTCCGGCATCACCGCGATGCGCCCCCTCCAGGAGGGCGTGATCGCCGACTTCGACGCGGCCGAACAGATGCTGCGCGCTCTGATGAAGAAGGCGCTGCCCACCCGCCGCTTCTCCAAGCCGCGGGTCGTCATCTGCGTGCCCTCCGGCATCACCGGCGTCGAGCGGCGCGCCGTCATCGACTCGGCGCGCGGCGCAGGCGCCCGCGAGGTGCACCTGATCGAGGAGCCGATGGCGGCGGCGATCGGGGCCGGCCTGCCGGTCGCCGAGCCGGTCGGCTGCATGGTGGTGGACATCGGCGGCGGCACGACCGAGGTGGCCGTCGTCTCCATGGGCGGCATCGTCACCGCCCAGTCCGTACGGGTCGCGGGCGACGCGCTGGACGCGGCGATCATGTCGTACGTCAAGAAGAAGCACTCGCTGGCGATCGGCGAGCGCACCGCGGAGGACATCAAGATCGCCATCGGCTCCGCGGCCTGGACTCCGGTCGACGTCGACGAGGAGGGCGAGCCCGAGCGCCGCACCTCCTACACGGTGCGCGGCCGGGACCACGTCAGCGGGCTGCCGCGCATCCAGGAGATCACCGAAGAGGAGATCCGTTCGGCGCTGGCCGAACCGGTGGACGCGATCGTACGGGCCGTACACCGCACCCTCGACGAGTGCCCGCCCGAGCTCTCCGGGGACATCATCGAGCGCGGCATAGCGCTCACCGGCGGCGGCGCTCTGCTCCGCGGCCTGAGCCAGCGGCTGCGCCAGGAGATGGGCGTACCGGTGGTGGTCGCCGACGACCCGCTGGACTGCGTGGTCAACGGCACGGGCCGGTGCGTCGACGAGTTCGCCACGCTGCAGGGACTGTTGGCCGGTGCCATGGAGCAGCCGCGGAGGGCCGTGCGGCTCTGACGTGTGACGGGGTGTGGTGACGGGGCGCGAGGCTCGATGGGGGGGCGGGGGCGTTCACGGACTCGCCTGCCACTCGCTGAGCCGCGGGGTCTCTGGGGCCGGATGGGTGCTTCCCTTCCGTCCCTCGCCGGATGCGCCGACGTGCGGTAACCCCCGGAACGGGTGAAGATGATTGCGCCGGCTGCGAGGCCGGGTGCGGTGAGTCATCGCGTCACCCTGGAGGAACGATCATGCCGAATCGGATGGCGCTCATGATCGATGCGGGGCCGCCACCGCCCGCCGAAACCAAAATCGGAACCTGATTCCGATGCGGGACGCCAAGGTCCTTCAGCCGGCCGAATGGGTGCGGACGGGCACCGTACCGACACGCCGCTGGGCCGTCGCCCACGGCCGGTCGATCGCGGACGTCGGCGAGTGCGCCGTGGCGACAGGCGGCGAACGGAAGGGCCCGGCCAGGGGGCCCAGGCCGTACATCGCGATGGTGCTCATGGAGTCACCGGGCGAGGGCGGCAGCGATCCGCTGTACGAGGAGAGCGTGATCCTCGTGTACGCGACGGACGACGCGGACGCCCGGAGCCGGGCCGAGCGGCGGGCCCGCTCCCGGGAGGCGAAGCCCCTCGGTGACCGGGGTGAAACCGTTTCGTGGTGCTTCAAGCGTGTGGTGGACGTGAGCGCGGCGCTGGACGAGGACCTGACACAGGACGCCGATCTGTACGCACGCCACTTTCGCGACTACGCGGCCTACGAGCGCTTCGAACCGTTGCTGTCGGGCGAGGAACTCTGAGGGATGGCGGGCGGCGGGTGGCGGGTGGCGGGTGGCGGATTGCGGGCGGCGGGTGGCGCTGTGGCGGTTGGCGGGCCGCGGGTGGCGGTTGGCGGGCCGCACGCGCCGCTCATCACCGAGGCACGTCGCCGCGGGCTGGGGAGCCAGGCCGGGGTGTCGGGCGGGGTGCCAGGCCAGGGTGTCGGGCCGTGGTGTCAGGCCGAAATATCAGCCCGGGGTGTCAGGCGCGGAGCCTTGTACCTCCGCCCGTCGGGACATATAACTCTCCAGCCCGTCGAGGATGCGTTCGAGGCCGAATTCCAGAGCCTGGTCGCGGGAGCCGCCGGCCGCGGCGGACGCGACGGCGGCGGCAAGTGCCGGATAGCGGTCGGAGCGGCCGACCAGGAGCTCGTTCAGCGCCGAGCTCATGACCTGTTCGGGACCCTGGGAGGCGGGGGCGGTCCCTTCCCCTCGCGTGCTGCCCGTGCCCATGGACGTCGCTACTTGGGCGAGGTTGCGGATGTGGCCGTTCACCACGACCACCGCGTCCAGTTGTCGGGCACCGTCAAGGCCGGTGTCCGCGAGGGCGGCGAGGGCGCTTTCCGTCCAGCCGAGTTCATGAGGGCCCATGACGCGGTGGCCCACGGTGGCCGCCAGTAGCCAGGGGTGGCGGTGGAGGACTGCCGAGAGGCTCTCGGCCCATTCGCGGAGCGCGGCACGCCAGCCGAGGTCCACGCGCAGGGCGGGGGGTTCGCCCATGGCGGTGTCGATCATGAGGGCGATCAGCTCGGTCTTGCCCGGGACATAGCGGTACAAGGACATCTTGGTGAAGTTCAGTTCACCCGCGATCCGCTGCATGGAGACGGCGGCCAGCCCGCCCGCATCGGCGAGAGCGATGGCCGTTCGCGTGATCCCTTCCAGACTCAAGGCGGGCTTGGGGCCACGGCTGGGACGTCCGCGCCTGCCCCACAGCAACTCGATGCTGCCCGCCTGCTCGGCGAAGACATCGGCCACCACCTCGGGGACCTGCCCGCCGGTCTGCCCGTCGGCCTGTCCGCCGACCTGCCCGCCGTTCTGCTCGCTCTCTCCGTCTTCGGCCACCCTCGCATCTTAAAACTGTGTCCGGGGTATACAAAACAGTGTCCGCAAGATACAGTTTTTCTGTCGGAGCTGACGAGCTATCGAGCTATCGAAGTGCCGAAGTGTCGGATCAGCGTGGGGAGCGTGTGATGGCGTACGGGGCGACATGCGTGACGGGCGGCGAGCCGACCGTCCTGATCTCGGGGGCCAGCGTCGCCGGGCCGGCGGCGGCGTACTGGCTCGGGCGATACGGCTACCGCCCGACCGTGGTGGAGGTGGCTCCGGAGCTGCGCGGCGGCGGTTTCGCGGTCGATTTCCGAGGCGGCGTGAGCCTGTCGGTGCTGGAGCGGATGGGGGTGCTGGAGGAGGTCCGGCGCCGTCGTACGGGCGGCAGCCCGATGAGCTTCATCGACGAGCGCGGCGAGGAAGTGGCGGCCCTGCCTCCTGAGTTCGCCGGCGGAGAAGTGGAAATACTCCGCTCGGACCTCTCCCGCATCCTCTACGAGCACAGCCTGCACGGGCGGGGCGCGGACGATAACGGTCCGGGTGGACGCGACCAGGGCGAAGGTGACCGGGGTGAAGGTGACCGGGGCGAACGAGGTGCGGACGATCGCGATGCGGACAATCGCGATGCGGTCGATCACTACCTAAGCGCCACCGAGTACATCTTCGGAGACTCCATAACGTCCTTGACCGAGACGGCGGACGGCGTACATGCCACCTTCGAGCGAGGAGCCCCGCGCACCTTCGACCTGGTGATCGGTGCGGACGGCCTGCATTCCACTGTGCGGCGGCTGGCCTTCGGTCCAGAGGAGGAGTTCGTCAGCCACCTCGGCTACTACATAGCGGGCTGGGACCTGCCCGCCGTCGACGCGGACCTCGGCGCCCGCCCCGTGGGCTACAACGACCCCGGCCGCTTGGTGAGCGTAGGCCGTACGACCAGGCGCGCGGGCGACCCGGGCTATGCGGGCGAGGTCTTCGCCGTCTTCGCCTCCGATGGGCTCGCCTACGACCGACGTGACACGGAAGGGCAGAAGAAGCTGATAACTCAGGCGTACGAGGGGAGCGGCTGGCGGGTGCCGGAGCTCGTACGCACTGTCCAGGATGCCGACGGGCTCTACTTCGACTCCATCAGCAGGGTGGACGTGCCGCGCTGGTCCGCGGGCCGAATAGCGCTGCTCGGTGACGCGGCGTACGGAGCCACCGTCGGCGGCATGGGTACCGGGGCGGCTGTCGTGGGTGCGTACGTCCTCGCGGGCGAGCTGGCGGCTGCCAACGGTGACCACGTCACGGCGTTCGCGCGCTACGAAGAGCGGCTGCGACGCGTCGTCACCCGATGCCAGGAGGGCGGCCGCCGAGCCGGCGAGTTCCTGGCTCCGCCGACCAAGGAGGCGATCGACGCGCGCAACGACCTCCTCAATGATCCTCAGGCCCTGGCCGAGATGCTGCAAGAGGGCGCTGACATATCCGAGGACATCGCACTGGACGAATACGAGACAGGCACGCGGGGGTAAGGGAAGGGAGTCGGGACCCCCGGGGAGCCTTGGGCCCGCCCACCCCATCCGGCTACCCACGCCGCCCCGCCGCCCACCCCAAACCAGTGGTCACGCGCGCAGGAACCGGCCACTTGTCACCAACCACTTGTCACCGGCCACTTGTCTCAGGATCCGGCCGCCCGCCCCAGGTCAGTGCTTACCCGCCCCAGGTCAGTGCTCACCTGCCCCGGCAGGCCCCGGTCACCCGCCGCAGAACCCGGTCACTTGCCACTCACCCCTCGGAACGCTGCCGTCCGCCTCTGAAGTGCCAAGCGTCCACCCCAAGCTCATGCAAGCGTCCACCCCAAGCTCATGGGTGAGTCGCTCCACCAACGCTGACCGTTCACCCGCGACCGCCGACTCTCGGGCCGCCGTCACCCGCCCTGGCGGAGCGCTTCGATCGGCTTGTGCGGGGCTATTGATGACCTGGCGTCAGTCCTTGATCAATGGCGGTTATGCTACTACCGGCCCAGTGTATGAAGGCAGTTACCGTAGGTATCTCTGCGGCGGTGCCGAACGGGGAGCTGGGGCCCGCTAGACGTCCTGTGATCTGTCGATGTTTTGAGGGTTTTAGGGTGCAGATGGTTCGAGAAGGATCGTCGCCCGCGGGGCCGCGTCCTGCCTCGGTTCTCGCGTGGATACTGCCCGCCGTGGCGACCGCGGTGGCCGCGGCCGTCGCCACGGCGATGGTTCCTCCGCAGGCGAGTACGCCGGTGGTGTGGATCGGTGCGGTCGCCACCGTGGCGGTGGCGCTGGTCACCGCCGAGGTCACCCGCCGCGGCCAGGCGCTCGCCGCGCTGCGTGAGCGGGCCGCGGCGCAGCAGGCCGCGCTGGACCGGCAGGAGGCCGAGACCGTTCGGCTGGCCCAGGAGCTGCTGCCCGAGGTGGTGGCCCGGCTCGGGCGTGGCGAGTTCCCCGAGGACGTGCAGGCGTCCATCACCGAGCAGGTGATGCGGCAGGCACGCGAGTCGGGGCTGACGCCGGAGTTCACCGCGGCGCACCAGGCGGTACTGCGCTCCGTCCTCGACGCGGTCGTCGCCGAGGAGGACCTGCGCGAGTCCGCGCAGCGCGCGTTCGTGAACATCGCCCGCCGCGTGCAGGCGATCGTCCACCAACAGGCTCAGGAACTCCGGGACATGGAGGACCGGCACGGCCAGTCCCCGGAGGTCTTCGGCGATCTGCTGCAGCTGGACCACGGCACGGCCCTGATCGGCCGTCTCGCCGACTCCATCGCCGTGCTCGGTGGTGCACGTCCGGGCCGCCAGTGGAGTCGAGCGGTTCCGCTGTTCAGCGTGATGCGCGGTGCGATGTCGCGGATCATCGACTATCAGCGCGTCGAGCTGCACTCCGTATCGGAGGTCGCGGTCGTCGGCACCGCCGTCGAACCGCTGATCCACGCCCTCGCCGAGCTGCTCGACAACGCCACCCGCTACTCCCCGCCGCAGACCCGGGTGCACCTGACCGCCGTCGAGGTGCAGTCCGGTATTGCCGTGGAGATCGAGGACGGCGGCGTCAGCATGAGCGAGGAGGCCCGCAAGCGGGCCGAGCGGATGCTCCAGCAGGCGCAGCAGGGCATCGACGTCAACGACCTCGGGGAGACGCCGCGGCTGGGTCTGGCCGTGGTCGGCCGGCTGGCGCAGGCGTACAACTTCCAGGTGTCGCTGCGGCCTTCCGCGTATGGCGGTGTCCGCGCGGTACTGATCGTTCCGCAGGACCTGATCACCACCGCTGCCGCGACCGGCCGGGCTCACGGCATCGGCGCGTCCTCCGGCCCCCGTACGGCCCGTACGGAGCGCCGTGAGGTGAACGCGGCCCCGCCGGCCCCCGGCCCCCGGCACGCCGCGACACCTCCGGCCGTGCAGGCTGCCCCAGCCGCGGCTCCGGCCGCACCGTCCATACCCGCGGCCCCCGCGCCTGCCGCCGCGGCCGTACCCCCGCAGCTCCGGGACGACGTCCGGGAGGAGACCCAGGATGACCTCCCTCTCGTGACCGAGCGGACCCCCAACGGACTGCCGCAGCGACGCCGCAAGTCCCGTGCCACCGCGCCCGTGCCCCCGGCAGCGCCTGGCGCCGCTGCGGCGCCCGTCCCCGCGACTCCCGCCGCCGGGACGGAGGAGCCCGCGCCGGTGCAGCCCGGTATGTGGCTCGCCGCGTTCCAGAGCGGCCTGTCCGGCGAAAGCCAGTCGAGCACCTCCGCCCAGCCGAGCCCGTCGACTCAGCCGAGCCCGTCGCCCCAGGCGAACGCTTCGGCCCGGCCGACGGCCCCCGAGCAGGACCCGTCGGCCCAGGCTCCGACCCAGGGCCAGGTCCCCCCGGCCCAGAACCACCCGGGCGAGGACCAGAACCAGATGCACGCCCAGAATCACCCGGGCTACGGCCAGTACAACCAGTACGACCAGTACGGCCAGCCGGGCCAGAACCACCAGGCCCAGAGCCAGGCCCAGGCCCAGAGCCAGTCTGGCCACGGTCCGTACGGCCAGTACGGCCAGCCGGGGCGGAATCAGCCGGAGCAGGGGCAGTACGGTCAGCCGAGCCAGTGGGGCGGAGCCGCTGAGCGGCCCGGACCGGCCACCGGCTGGACCGGCCATTCGGCCCCCGCCGCCGGTACGGGGACTTCAGTCAGTGCCGCAAGTGCAGCCAGTGAGAAGAGTGACGAGTCGTCGGAAAAGAGTGAGTAGCCATGATTCAGCACCGGCCCAACATGGACTGGATGCTCAAGGATCTCGCGGAGAGCGTTCCGCAGACCCGTCACGTGGTCGTGCTGTCCTCGGACGGCCTGCGCATGGCCCAGTACGGTACGGAGACCGATACCGCCGACCGACTGGCGGCGGCCTGTGCCGGACTGCAGAGTCTGGCGGGCGCGGTGTCCGCGGAGTTCCCGCACAGCGACGGCCGGATGCGTATGGTCGTGATCGAACTGGACGGTGGCTTCTTCTATTTGATGGCGGCGGGCGCCGGCGCTTATCTGGCGGTCCTGGCCGATGAAGGCGTGGACGCCGGGCTGATAGGACAGCGGATGCGGGATCTCGTGGCCCGTATCGGCGAACATCTCAGCAGCCCGCCCCGCCACGACGGACAGGACGCATGAGCGAGGGCAGCGAACGGACCGGCAGGCGGCGCAGGCCGCGCGCGGGTACGGCAGGGCGAAGCGGGGACACGGCATGAGCGGAGCGGACCAGGACTGGGAGGAGCAGAGCCCCGAGCGGCTCTACGTGATCACCGGTGGGCGCAGCGGCGCCTCCGGCCACACCACCTCCCTCGACCTGGTCACGCTGATCGTGTCGAAGGCCGGGCCGAAGCCGGGGATGCAGCCGGAGCAGGCGTCGATCGTGCGGCTGTGCCATTCCCCGCTGTCCGTGGCGGAACTCTCCGCCTACCTGCACTTGCCGGTCAGCGTGGTCACCGTCCTGCTCGGTGACCTGCTGTCCGACGGGCGGGTGGTGGCACGCGCGCCCGTGCCGCCCGCCCAACTTCCCGACCGTGCCCTTATTGAGGCGGTGATCCATGGACTTCAAAAGCTCTGAAACGCTCGTCGAGCGCCCCGCTCAGGGGCCGCGGAGCGAGGACGAACTGCCCGAGACGGCCGCCGCGGCGGTCAAGGTCGTGATCGTGGGTGGTTTCGGGGTCGGCAAGACGACCCTGGTGGGTTCGGTGAGCGAGATCCGCCCGCTGACCACCGAGGAAACGATGACGCAGGCCGGCGTCGGTGTGGACGACATCGTCGGTGTCGAACGCAAGACCTCGACGACCGTGGCGATGGACTTCGGGCGCATCAGCCTCAACTCCGAACTGGTGCTGTATCTGTTCGGTACGCCGGGCCAGCAGCGTTTCTGGTTCCTGTGGAACGGGCTGTTCGACGGCGCGCTGGGGGCGGTGGTGCTCATCGACACCCGTCGCCTGGAAGTCAGCTTCGACGTCATCGGCCGTCTGGAGGAGCGCGGCGTTCCCTTCGTGGTCGCCGTCAACTCCTTCCCGGACGCTCCCATCCACGGCGTCGAAGAGATCCGGGGCGCCCTCGACCTGCCCCCCGAGGTGCCGATCATCGACTGCGACGCCCGGCTGCGTACCTCCAGCCGCGACGTACTGATGGCGCTGATGCGTTACCTGCACTCCCTCGCCGCACGCTGACCGGCTGTATCGGCCGGCCCCGCTGGAGCGGATAAGCCGGCCGAATCGGCTGAACCGGACGAACCGGCCGCACCCGTCCTCCGCTGTCCGTTCTCCGCAGCCCGTCTGCATGTCTGCACGTCCGCCCGTCCGCCTGTCTGCCCGACCGCCCCCGCCCGGTGACCGCCGCGATACATCGGCGTTCACCGGGCGGCGGCGCGTCCGCCATGTGACAGGTGACAGCCCTGGCGGCCCGCTGTGCCGCCGTCCCCTCTCGGTGCCGCTGCCCCCACCCCCATGGTGTCGCTGGGTGCCCCCTCAAGTGGGGTGCGGACGCCCTCGTTGCCGCCACGCTCCGCCCATAGCGTCTGAGCAGCCGAAACATCGGCAAGTAGGCGGAAACAAGCAGGCGGAAATCCGGAGGGGTTACGGAATGATCAGGCTTCGGCCGCGGGGACGCGGCAGAGCGACGGGGGACACGGCGCTGCCCCGTGTGCCCCAGAACGTCGGCGCGGCACCCCGGGCCGCCGGCCACGCCCCGGACTTGGGCGCCGTGGCGACGGCCGACCGTCCCCTCGACTCCGACGCCGCGTTGACGCTGGAATCAGTGACCCGGAGCTATCGCCGCGGCACCAGGACCGTAGCCGCCCTGGACGACGTCAGTGTCACGGTGCGGCGGGGCAGCTTCGTGGCCGTCATGGGGCGTTCCGGCTCCGGCAAGACGACGTTCCTCCAGTGCGCCGCGGGCCTGGACCAGCCGACCGCGGGAACGGTCCGTATCGACGGCACCGATCTCTCCCGGATCGGCGAATCCGCCCTCACCCGGCTCCGCCGCGAACGTGTCGGCTTCGTCTTCCAGTCGCTCAACCTGGTGCCCTCGCTCTCGGTCCTTGAGAACGCCGCACTGCCGCTGCTGCTGGGCGGCGAGGCGCCGGACAGTACGGATGTACGGGCGCGGGCGTTGCGCGTCCTGGACTCGGTCGGGCTGGCGGACCGGGCCGACGATTCGCCGCTGCTGCTTTCGGGCGGGCAGCAGCAGCGGGTGGCCATCGCCCGCGCGCTGGTCACCGACCCCGCAGTGATCTTCGCCGACGAGCCGACCGGCGCTCTCGACCCCGTCACCGCCACCGACGTACTGACCCTGCTGCGTGACGCCGTGGACCGCGCGGGACACACGGTGGTGATGGTCACCCACGACCCGGTCGCCGCCTCCTGGACGGACCGGGCGCTCTTCATCGACGCCGGGCGCCTCGTCGGCGTACTGGACCAGCCGGACCCCGATGGCATCGCGCAGGCGATGACGCGGCTGGGCAAAGGGGCGAGGCCGTGAAGCACCCGACCAGGGACAGCCTCCGCTCACGCCCCCACCCCTACCCCCACCTCCATCCCTACCCTCACCCCCGACCCCGCCGCATCGCCCGGTTCCTCGCCGCCTGCTCGCTGAAGCTGCACCGCAAGGCGTGGGCCGCGGTGTTCGCTGTGCTGGTGCTGACCTCCCTGGTGCTCGGCGGCTTCGCACTGGCCACGGTGTCCGCGGTGACCGGCCATGCGCGGGTGGAGCGTTACGCGGGTGCCGCCGCGGTCGTCACCGGTGATCAGACCACCCGCTACACCGCGGAGGCCCTGGGCGGCGAGTCCCGTTCGACATCGGCGGAACTGACGGAACGGGTACGGGTACCGCGCTCGGTGCTGCCCAGGATCGCGGCCGTTCCGGGCGTACGGGCCGCTGTCGCGGACGACGCCTTCCCGGTCACCATGTCCGCGAAGCCCGCCGCCGCAGCATCCGGCCGGGCAGCAGCGGAGCCCCCCACCGCACCCCTCTCCACGATCTCCGGCCCCAACGGCTCCCCGGTCTACGGACACCCCTGGCAAGCCGCCGCCCTCGCGCCTTTCACGCTGCGCGAAGGGCGCGCCCCCGTCGACCCTCGTCAGGTGGTCCTGGACGGTTACGTGGCCGATCGCGCGGGCGTACGCGTCGGCGACGAGGTCACGGTGCAGTCGCTCGGCGGCCCCGCCCCGTACCGGGTCTCCGGCATCGCGGCCCCTGACGGACAGGGGGACCGCACCGGTCTGGGGCACCAGGGTGCCGTCTTCTTCACCGAGCAGCGCGCGCGGCAACTGGCGGGGCATCCCGAGAGCGCCGACGCCGTCGGCGTACTCGCCGCGCCCGGAGTGCGCGCCGAGCAGCTTCACGCCGGGGTGCGCAAGGCGCTGGACGGGGCCGAGCCGGTCCGCAGTGTCACCGCCGGGCAGCGTTACAAGGAGGACAACACCGCACTGCGGGTCCTGACCGGGGACAGTCGCGGTGAACCGGAGTTCCTCGACGCGGCCCCCAGTCGCTGGGGCCTGCTGCAACTGCTCGCGTCGGTCTGCGGGCTCGTCGTGATGATCGCCGCACTCGTGGTGGCCGGAACGGTTGCCCAGGCCGTGCACCAGCGCGCCCGCGAGATGGCGCTGCTGCGCGCGGTCGGTGCCACGCCGGGGCAACTGCGTGCGGCGGTGAGCCGGGAGGTCCGTACGGTTGCCGTGACCGCCGCTGTGATCGGCGCGATCGGCGCGGAGCCGGTGTTCGGACTGCTGCTCCGTTTGCTGCGCAGCCGCGACGCCGTACCGGCCGGTCTCGAACTGCCCACGCCATGGTGGCTGTACGCGGTACCGGCGCTGACCGCCGGACTGACCGTCCTCGTGGCGTGGCTCGCCGGGACACTGGCCTGCCGGCGCACGTCCAGGGTGCGCCCCGCGCAAGCGATGGGCGAGGCACAGGCCGAGCCGGAGCGGCCGGGCCGCGGCCGTACCGTCACCGGTCTGGTGACGGTGTTCCTCGGCGTGGCGTCGGCCGGTACGGCGGTGCTCCAGTTCGGCGAGGTGGCCGCGATGGCCGCCGGCACCGCGGCGGTGACGCTGGTGATCGGGTGTGCGCTGCTCGGCCCCTGGATCGCCCGCGGCGCGCTACGGGTGCTCGCCGCGCCCGCTCGGCGGCTGGGAGGCGCGGGCGGCTACCTGGCTGCTGCCGCCGCGCGGGCCAACTCGCGGCGGCTGGGCGCCGCGATCACCCCAATCGTGCTGATGGTCGCCTTCGTCGCCGTGCAGCTGTCGGGCGGCGCGACCTTGGACCGGCAGGGCGGCAGGCAGGGCATGGACGCGGTACGCGCGGATCTGGCGGTCACCACGGACGGTCCGGGCATCACACAGGAGACGGTCAGCAGGATCGGGCGGGTGCCGGGGGTGGCGGCCGCGTCGGGCGTGCTGCACAGCACGGTCGTCCTGGCGCGGAAGGAACTCGGCGACCCCCGGCTGGACCGCCTGCCGGTCCTGGCGGTCAGCCCCGCGGCGCTGCCGCGCGTACTGGACCCGGGCGTGATCGAGGGCGACACGGCGAAGCTGGGCCGCGGCACGGTCGCGGTGGGCAAGGACCGGGCGCGGTCGCTGGGGCTCGGCATCGGGTCCGTCGTCACGCTGCGGTACGGCGACGGCGCGAACGTTTCGCTGCGCGTAGCGGCCGTATACGAACGCTCGCTGGGCCTGGGCGACTTCCTGTTCGCCCCCGAGGAGCTGGCGCCGCACATGTCCGCGCCACTGCACTCCCGCGTACTCCTGAGCCTCGACTCCCCGACGCGGCGCGGTAGGGGTACGGGTCCGGGCACGAGCACGGGTACGAGCACCGGCGCCCGTCACGAAACCGATGGCCGCTCCGGGGTCGACGCCCCCTCCGGAGCCCACGACCGCTCCGAGTCCGTACGGGCCGAGGTGCGGCGGGTGCTGGCGGACACCGCGATCGGCGCACGCGTCGTGCCGGACCCGGCGGGGGAGCGGCGGGAATCCGCGGACCGGGGCGTCGGCGAAGTGATCACCGTGGTCGCGGTGGGCGTGATCGGCGGTTTCACCGTCATCGCCGTACTCAGCACCCTCACCCTCATCATGATCGGCCGACGCCAGGAGATCCTGCTGCTGCGCCTGGTGGGCGCGGGGCGGCGGCAGATCCGGCGGATGCTGCGCATCGAGGCGGCCGTCGTGGGACTGACGGGCCTGGTGGTCGGCGCGGTGGTCGCGGTGATCCCGCTGACCGCACTCAGCCTGCCGCTGACCGGGGCGCTGCCCTACCTGCCTCCCTCGCAGGCCGGGCTGATCGTGGCGGTGGTGGCGGTGACGGTCGCGGCGGGCACCCTGCTGCCGATGCGGCCCGCCCTCCGCAAGCGTTACCCGGCGGGCCCCGGGAGGAAGTGATGCCCCAGGCCCCTCACCCCGCCCCCCCAATCCAGCCCAGCCGCCCCTCCTCACAAACCAGCCCAGCCCCCACCCCCTCAAACCAGTCCAACCCCACCCCACAAACCAGCCGACCCTCACAAACCCCACCAATTCCTCGCCCCGAACTTCGGCCGCAGCGCAACCTCACGCATAATCCAATTCTCCACCGGTAACTCCCTCACCGAGAGGTCACTCGCATGACGAACCCCTTCGAAGACCCGGAGGCGCAGTACCACGTCCTGACGAACGACGAGAACCAGCACTCGCTGTGGCCGTCGTTCGCGGAGATCCCGGCCGGCTGGCAGAGCGTCTTCGGCCCGGAGGGCCGACAGGCGTGCCTGGACTACGTCGAGGAGCACTGGACCGACATGCGGCCCCGCAGCCTGGCGGAGGCCATGGCCGACTGAGCCCCACCACCCACACGAAAGCACCCGTTCCGATCCCGGAACGGGTGCTTTTCGTCCCCCGCACACCACCCTCCCCCCATCACACCAACGTCAGCCGCAGCGCGAACGCCGCGAACCCCACCGCCAGCACCCCCGCACACACCCGCTGCCCCCGGGAGACCCCCGTCCACGGCATCTCCAGCCGCCGCGCCACCCGGGCGATCAGGAGGAGCGTGACGGCGAAGAGCGGCAGCCACGGCAGCCGGGTCGCCATCCAGGCCGCGAAGTCCGGCGCGGTGGTCAGACCCGGCACCGTCGTACCGAGGAACGAGGCCGGTACGGCGATGGCCAGCATGGCGGTCTGGTGCCAGCACAGGACCGTCATCGCGGACCGGTTGACGGCTGTGACCGGTGCCCACAGGGCGGGTCGCCGCAGCAGGGCCGTGATCCGGTCGCGCAGCAGGATCGCCGCACCCGACTGCGCCGCGGCCAGGGCTATCACCAGGAGCGACGGTGGGTGGGAGTTCGTACGGTCCTGGCCGGGCACGCCGACCATGCTCGTCGGGTAGTGGAAAACGAGGAGCAGCACAGCGAAGAGCGCGGCGCCGCCGACGAGCAACAGCCGGGCGCCGCGCCTGCCGAGCCGCTTCTCACCCCAGGAGAGCCCCAGTTGGTAGCCGAAGAGCCAGCCCGGGACCAGGCTGATCAGTGTGACCCAGTACGGGACGGAGTCGGCGTACGGGCCGTAGCGGAGGAAGTCCATGACGGCGATGACCGCCGCCAGCGGTGCCGCTGCCCAGCCTCCGAGCCGCCGCGAGGCCGCCATGCAGTACGGCGTCAGGGCCGTCGCCACCGCGTACACGCCCACGAACCACAGGGGTTGGACGACCAGCGTCGCGGCTGTGTGCAGGGTCGTGACGGGCACTCCGGCCGCGTACAGTACGGCGGCGATCACGGCCCAGACGGCGGTGACACCGACGGCAGGCCGTAACAGCCGGGCCAGCCGGCCGCGCAGCCAGTCGCCCGGCGACGCGCCCCGCTCGGCGGCGCGCCGGAAGGACAGCACGGAGGCGTAGCCGCCGACGAGGAAGAAGATGCCCAGCATCTGGAGCACCCAGGTGACCGGCGCCAGAGGAGCGAACGCGGACAGCGGACTGGAGTTGTGCAGCGAACTGTCGGCGTCGCGGACGAAACCGCCGGCGAGCCAGTGACCGGTCGGCACGGCCAGCAGGGCCAGCGCCCGCAGCCCGTCCACGGCCCGGTCGCGCGGGACCACGGCCCGGTCGCGCGGGACCACGGGCCGGACTTCGGCCGGGCCGGGCAGTGGCCTGTGAGGGCGTGACCGTTCGTCCAGGCTCATGCTCCGGAACCCGCTCTGTCCGTGGGACGCGGCATGGCAGCTTTCCTCTCCTCGCGCACGACCGGCCCGTTGGGCGTGCCACGGGCCGGCCGGGAGTCCGTCATGAAGGTGATCGCCGATCGCCTTCCATGCTGGTGCGAAGAGCCGGAGGAAACAGTCGGGCCAGCGCCCCGATCAGAGGGGGGCAGACCTCACCACGGCACGGGGGGACAGCACCCCGTGCCGTCCCGAACCGCCCGTCCCGGACCTCTCGTCCCGGACCGCCCGTCTCGGACTGCCCGTCTCGGACCGCCCGTACCGGACCGTCCGTCCGAACGGCCACATGTCCTGCACCGCCCCTTGGTTCGTATCATCAGCTGCATGACCGCCAAGACTCCGGAACCCGCCTCCTGGGGCGAGCTGCGCGCCTCCCACTCCGACCGGGAGGCCGTGGTGGAACAACTGAGGGAGGCGGCGGCCGAGGGCCGTATCGACCTCGCGGAGCTGGACACCCGGCTGGAACAGGCGCTGACGGCCAAGACCTTCGCCGATCTGGCACCGCTCACCGCCGACCTGCCGCGGTCCGTCTCCGTGCTGGACCCGGGCGAGCCGCTGGTCCTCAAGGGCAGCTTCCACGGCGCGGCCCGTACGGGACGCTGGGAAGTTCCCGCGCACATCACCGCGCACGGCGGCATGGGCGGTGTCCGGCTCGACTTCACCCGGGTCGAGTGCCGACTGCCCGAAGTCGAGGTGGAAGCGTACGGAGAAATGGCGGGCGTGACGGTCGTCATTCCCGAGGGCTGGGCCGTGGACACCGACGGCGTGGAGCCCGGCCTCGGCACCCTCAGGGACAAGACCACCCCCGAGCGCCTCCCGGGCACCCCGCTGATCCGGCTCACCGGCTCCGTCGGCATGGCGGGCGTGGTCGTCCGCCACCCCAGTGCCCGCGAACGCCGCCTTCTGAAGCGCGAGGAGAAGCGCGAAGGAGGGAAGTAGCCGGGCGGTGCCGCACGATGGGCGTGAACTCACGATGGGGCGTGAACTCATATGAACAGCCCCAACCGGATTCCCGATGTGCAGTCCCGGGAAAAGAAAGGCACCGGAAGTCGACCGGAAGCCAACGGGAACGCGACCGCAGCGTTCCCGGCGCCGCCACGTCCATATCGGCTAACGCCACTCCAGATATTTCCCGCCCTGCCTCCGCCCTGCCTCCGCCCTGCCTCCGTCCTGTCTCCGCCCTATCTCCGTACCGGTTGACGTGTTTCCCCTGTGGTGAACTCCGGTGGCAGCCATGTACGTTGAACAGATGAGCCCCCGGTTGCCCGGTTGCAGCCACAGGTGCGCTACAGGAGGCGGCGTGGACGCGGAGCGGGCGGGGCGAGGTCTGGCCGAAAAACTCAACCATCTCTTCAAGACCGTTCGGCGGGGGAATGGCCAGGAGTACAGCAACGAGCACGTGGCATCCCCGATCCGCCGGACCGGAGTGACGGTCTCCCAGAGCTACATCTGGCAACTCCGCAAGGAGCGCAAGACCAATCCCACGCTCAAGCATCTTCAGGCATTGGCCGATTTCTTCGGCGTCCCCGCCGCGTACTTCTTCGAGGACGAGGTGACCAGCCGGGTGACCCGGCAACTGGACGAACTGGCGGCCGAACGCAAACGCGAGGCGGCCTCCGGCCACAGCCGCGAGGTCAAACTGATGGCCCTGCGCGCCGGTGAATTGTCGGAGGAAGGGCGCAGGCGGGTCATGGACATCCTCGACGTCGTCTACCGACTCGAACAGGCCGAGCGCCGCGCTGCCGCGCCGGACGGTGCGTAGCCGGACGGTACGTGGGCTGCCGCCGGGCGGTCCGTCTCTCGGGCGGGCGTCGGCTCCGGCGCGCCGGGCGGGCCGCCGCGCCCACGGGGCCCGGCGGCGGAAGATGTGCGCCCCCGGCAGGACTCGAACCTGCGGCCAAGTGCTTAGAAGGCACCTGCTCTATCCACTGAGCTACGGGGGCCAGGTGGTGGACGTGGATCACGGGCCGCCGACAAGGATAGGGCTCCGTGTGCCTCGTCCCGGTTGCTTCACCTCCGTGGCACGTTGTGGAGGTTCGGTGAAGCGGTCCCGATAATCGCAGGCAGGTACGAATTCTGCACCGTTTTTGGCGCCTCACGCGTCGGGTGTTGTGCACTCGTTATGCCTGAGCCCCTCTGATCGCGACTGCCTCATGCGTCGCTGATCCCGATCTGTACGGGTTTACGCGGCGCGCACACAGGGCTATACGCTTCAAAAACCTGCCAAAATTGGGCATTCTGCACGAGTGGCAACCTTGGATGTACAACCCCGGCTCCTTGACGTCCTGTCCGCGCTGCGCGACCGCGTCGACGCCGCGCGCTTCCCGCTGCCACTGCCCGGCGCCGCCCGCGCCCGGCGTACCCGGTCCGAGTTGCTGGACCAGCTCGACGACTATGTGATGCCCCGGCTGCGCGCTCCTCAGGCCCCGCTGCTAGCGGTCATCGGCGGGTCCACCGGCGCCGGCAAGTCCACGCTCGTCAATTCGCTGGTGGGCCGGCGCGTCAGCGAGGCCGGTGTGCTGCGGCCCACGACCCGTACGCCGGTGCTCGTGTGCCACCCCGACGATCACCACTGGTTCGCGGGGCGGCGGGTGCTGCCGCAGTTCACCCGGGTGTGGGTGCCGGAGCAGGACGGCCCCGACGAGCTCGACGCGTACGACGACGCGTGTGAACGCGAGTGCGAGTACGCGTACGAAGGTGAGGACGGCGAGGGGGGCGGCAGCGCGGCGGAGAGCACGGCGGGCATGGCCCCCCTGCGCATCGAGACGGATCCGATGCTCCCCAGCGGACTGGCCCTCCTGGACGCGCCCGACATCGACTCGCTCGTCGCGCGCAACCGGGAGCTGGCCGCCGAGCTGATCTGCGCGGCCGACGTATGGGTACTGGTCACCACCGCCGCCCGGTACGCGGACGCGGTGCCGTGGCACCTGCTGCGTACGGCCAAGGAGTACGACGTCACGCTCATCACCGTGCTGGACCGGGTGCCGCACCAGATCGCCACCGACATCTCGGCCCGGTACGCCGCACTGCTGAGCCGCGCCGGGCTCGGTGACGTACCCCGCTTCACCATCCCCGAGCTGCCCGAGTCGGCAGGCGGCGGAACCGGGCTGCTGCCCGCGACGGCGGTGGCGGCGCTGCGTCGCTGGCTGGAGCGGCACGCACAGGACACCGCGGTCCGGAACGCGGCCGCCGCGCGGACCACCGCCGGAATCCTGGCCTCGCTGCACTCCCGTATGCCCGCCCTCGCCGGGGCCTCCGCCTCCCAGCACGCCGCCGCACTGCGGCTCGCGGACCAGGTGGAGCAGGCGTACGAGGGAGCCGCCGGCCGGGTACGGCGGGAGGTCGAACAGGGCGAGGTGCTGTCCGGCGACGCACGGGCCCACTGGCGGGACCACGAACTCGGCGGCCGCCCCGACGAACTGCTGGACGCGCTCACCCACGGGCTCACCTCCCTGCTGCGCTGCGCGGTGGAAGAGGCCGACGAGCGGGCCGCCGAGGCGTGGCGCCGGGACCCAGCGGCGGCGGACGCCGCCCTGACGGAGGCGGCGGACGCGACGGCCTCCGCCGCCCGCCTGGGCGTGCTCGTACGGCGATGGCGGCGCTGCCTGGAGGAACTGGCGGAGGAGGGCGTACGGGAGGCGCGCACGGCGCGTGGTGGCCGCGCGTCGCGCGGCGCGCGGGCCGGGGAGCGTGCGCGGGCCGCGGCCGACCCCGAGGAGGCGGCGGCGCTGCTGGCCACCACCTTGCTGGGCGGGCGCCGGGCCCGTACAGCGGGCGAGGCCCTCGCCGGCCTGATGGGGGCACAGGCAGCGGTACGGCTGCGTGACCGGGGCGGCCGACTGCTCGACACGTACCTTCAGCGCGCGTTGGACGGCGAACGGGAGCGGCGCCTGGCGCCGCTGGAGTCGCTGGGAGTGCGGCCGGACCACCAGGCCGCGCTGATCGCCGCGCTGTCTCTACTGCAGAAGGAGAAGGTGACGCGGTGACTGCTCCTGTGGGGCGTACGGACGGGGATCAGGGCTGGGAGCGGGATCGGGAGCGGGACGAAGGGGAAGGTACGCCGTTGGTGATGACGGGCGAGCCGGTCGCCGAACCGGCCGCCGAGCCGACGGGGACGGGGACGGCTGCGGAAGCGGAAGCGGGGCCGGAGGCGGAGGCGACCCAGTCGGTCCCGTCCCTGCCCCCGCCCCTTACCTCCTGGAACGACGGGCTGATCGCACGCCGCGCGAAGGACGGTGCCGGCCCGCGGCCCGCCGCGGAGCGGCGCCACGCCCGTGCGCGGGAAGCGGCGGAGGAGCCCCGCGAGGGCAATCGGCCCGGGTGGCGTGAGTGGCCCGAGTGGCTGGAGTGGGAGGACCGGGACCGGAACGGGGGCCAGGACGGGGCCGGAAGCGGAAGCGGAAGCGGAAGCGGAGCCGGAGCCGGAGCCGGGGACGCGGCCGGGAACGGGCTCGGCGACGAATGGCTGGACGAGGACGAATGGCACCAGCAGTGCGACTGGCAGGAGTGGGAGGACGAGGGCGAGAGCGAGCTCGAAGCCGTACTGTCCGTACTCCAGGAGCCGACGGAGCCCGTACAGGAGCCGCGGGGCAGGCGTGGGCGCGCGCACGAGACCAAGGAGTGCGCGCCTGCCCCCTCCAAGCAGCCGGGAGGGCCCGGAGGCTCCAGGAATCCCGGAGAGCCCGGAGGACCGGAAGATCTCAGAGGGCCGGAAGAGCCCCGAGAACGGCGATCGGCAGGGCAGCGCCTGCGGCCACGGTTGGACGCCCTGCGGGAGCTGGTCGGGCTGTCCCGGACGCGCCTGGACGGGGCGACGCTGGCCGAGGCGGGCCGGGTGCTCGACGCGGCGGACGAGCGGTACCGCCTGTCCGGGGAACACACCGTCGTCGCCGTCGCAGGAGCCACCGGCAGCGGCAAGTCGTCCCTTTTCAATGCGCTTGTGGGGGCGGACCAGTCGGACGTGGCCGCGCGTCGGCCGACGACTGCGGAGCCGGTGGCCTGCGTGTGGTCCGGCGGGCAGCCGGGCGCCGACGCGCTGCTGGACCGGCTCGGAGTACCGGCACGCCGCAGGCACGCCCCCGCCGGCGGCTCGGCCGCGCTGCCCGGCCTCGTCCTCCTGGATCTGCCCGATCACGACTCGGCCGCGACCGGACACCGCGAGCAGGTCGACCGGATGCTGGAGCTGGTGGACGCGGTGATCTGGGTGGTCGACCCGGAGAAGTACGCGGACGCGGTGCTGCACGAAAGGTATCTGCGGCCGCTGGCGGGCCACGCCGAGGTCACGTTCGTCGTACTCAACCAGGTGGACCGGCTGCCGGGGGACGCCGCCGTACAGGTGGTCGACGACCTGCGGCGGCTGCTGGACGAGGACGGGCTGGCCCTCGGCGAACACGGCGAACCGGGCGCCGCGGTGCTGGCGCTGTCGGCGGCCACGGGCGAGGGCGTCGGGGAGCTGCAGGAGGCGCTCCGGCAGTTCGTCGAGGAGCGCGGCGCGGCGGACCGGCGGCTGACCGCCGACGTGGACGCGGCGGCGGGGCGGCTGTGGCCCGCGTACGTGGCGGACGGGCGGTACGGGCTGACGGAACCGGCCCGCGAGGAGTTCGAGGACTGGCTCGCCGAGGCGGTCGGCGCCGGGGCCATGGGGAGCGCGGCGGAGCGTGACTGGCTGCGGCACGGGGAGCGGGCGTGCGGCACGCCGTGGCTGCGCCTGCGGCTGCGCAGGCGGCGGTCGGGAGCGGCGCGCGGGCGGTCCGGGCGGTCCGGGCGGACGAGTCCGGGGCGTACGGGGGCGTCGCGGTTGTGGCATAGGGACGCGTACACGGAGGCGTACGCAGACGTCGAGGCGGGCGCTGAGGCGGGCGGCGAAGCGGGGGGCGACGGCGCGTACGGGACGATGAGCGGCTGGGTGCCGGTGGACGGGCGGGCGACGGCGCGGCCGTTGGTCGAGCAGGCCGTACGGGCCGTGGCGGGGGAGGCGTCGGAAGGGCTGCCGGCTCCGTGGGCGCATGCGGTGCGCGAGGCGGCGGTCCGGGGCGCCGAGGGGCTTCCGGAGGCGCTGGACCGGGCCGCGGCGGTCTCCGAAGGAGCCCTGCGGGCCGGGCCGCAGGTACGGCCGCGGTGGTGGACGGCGGCCGCCGTGGCGCAAGGAGTGCTGACGGTGTTGCAGGTGACCGGGATGCTGTGGCTGCTGGCCGTGGCGGTGGGCGCGGCGGAGTGGGGGGAGTGGCTGTCCGCGCTGCTGGTGGCGGTCATCGGGACGGTGGGCGGCCCGGCTCTGTCGTGGGTGTGCGGGGTGGCGGGGCGCGGCGCGGCCCGCCGGTACGGCCAGGAAGCGGAGCGTCTGCTGCGTACGGCGGCGGCGGGTTGCGGCCGCGCCGCGGTGCTGGAACCGGTCGCCGCGGAACTGTTCCGCTACCGAGAGGTACGGGAGCAGTACGCGGTGGCGGCGGGGCTCTGAAGCGGCGGGCCGTGGGGCTTGAACCCTCGCCAGGGTGACGGAGTTGTCCACAACCCGGTGGTAACCCACAGGCCCCAGCGGGCTCCGGCGAATCCGTGCAGCATGGATCCCACGCAGGCCCGGGACCGGGCCGAGGGGCCCGCCGGGGGCCCGCGACGGGGGAGGCGATGACGATGTACGAAACGATGGTGACGCTGGTGGGGAATGCCGCGACAGCGGTGGAGCACCGGCAGACCACGGCCGGCGTCTCGGCGGTGCGGTTCCGCCTGGCGACGTCCTCGCGGCGCTGGGACAAGGAGCGCGGGGGCTGGGTCGACGGGGATCCGAGCTTCTATACCGTCCGCGCGTGGCGGGCGCTCGCGGACCACGTCGCCGCTTCGGTCTCGCGGGGCGAACCACTCGTCGTGCACGGCCGTATGCGGGTGTGGGACCGGGAGCTGCCCGAGGAAAAGGGCGGCCAGCGGCGGGTGTCGGTCGAGGTGGATGCCGTGGCCGTCGGGCACGACCTGTCGCGCGGCACCTCCGCCTTCCGCCGGACCACCCGGGCGCGTATGGAGTTGGTACCTCAGGCCGGACAACCGGGCATGCCCGGCACAGGCCCGCCGCCCACACGGTCCACCCCGTCCACCGGGTCCGCGCTCTCCGCGAAACACCCTGCCGCTCTCGAACCTGACTGGGCGTCGCCACCCCCGACGGACACAGCGACGGACACAACGACGGACACAACGACGAACTCCTCGGACCGAAGCCGCACCGCCTCCGAAGCGGATACCAAGTCGCCACGGAGCGAGGACGACTCCCACGCACCGGGCGCAAGTACCAAACAGAGAGCGGGCATTGGCACCCACTGACACCGCACCCGGCCCTCCGGGCTCTCTCCTGCACACCTCCCCGACGCCTCTCTCTGGCACCTCACCGGCATCGACCGGACGTCTCTCTCGACGCCGCGTCCGGCAATCTCCTGATGCCGTCCCATGACCCCGATGAGCGATACGCCTGAGAAGCGTTCAGTGCCCGGAAAGTCCCGGTGATTTGTCGATATAGCCAGGTCAAGTGGGGTGTAGTCGGTAACGATTGCGATTCGGATCGCTTATGGGACGGTTTTAGGGGGGACCCTGTTGCGCCCGCTCTCTAGGATCCGTCGGGTACTCACGAGTACTCACGGGGGCTGATGTATTCGGCTGTTGAGTTCTTTGGGTTCATTCCGGCGAGGCAACTCCCCTATCGACCCGCCTCGCCCAGAGGGGAAATTCATGCTTTCAGTGAAGAGGCGGGGCGCAGCCCGCCTTGCCGCCGCGGTCCTGGCGTCGGGCCTGGTCGCGGCGGGTGCGATAGCCACCGCGGGTCCCGCCGCGGCGGACGACGCGACGCCCGTCCACGGGGGCGCCAGTGCCACGCTCGGCGGTCTGAAGACCTACGGCCAGGCGGTGCTGCACGCCAACGGTCACGACCAGCAGATCGGTGCCGGACTCTTCGAGATGACCGTCGAGGGCGGCGGCACCCTCCAGACGTACTGCATCGACATCAGTACGCCGACGCAGCAGCAGGCGAAGTACCAGGAGGTGCCCTGGAGCGCCTCGTCGCTGCACAACAACCAGGACGCCGGCAAGATCCGCTGGATCCTGCAGAACTCCTACCCGCAGGTCAACGACCTGGCCTCGCTCGCCCAGAAGGCCGGTGCCGGGAGCCTGAGCGAGAAGACCGCTGCCGCCGGTACCCAGGTCGCGATCTGGCGCTTCTCCGACCACGTCAAGGTCGACGCCACCGACCCCGCGGCCGAGAAGCTCGCCGACTACCTGGAGGAGAGCGCCAAGAAGCACGGCCAGAACCTCACCGAGCCCGAGGCGTCGCTGAAGCTGGACCCGTCGGCCGTCTCCGGCAAGTCCGGCAGCAAGCTGGGCCCGGTCACGGTCCACACCAACGCCGGCAGCGTGACCGTCTCCCCGGCCGCCGGTGCCCCCGCCGGTGTGAAGGTGGTCGGCGCCGACGGCAAGCCCGTCACCAAGGCGACCAACGGCACCAAGCTCTTCTTCGACGTGCCCGAGGGCGCGAAGGACGGCGCCACCTCGCTGACCGCCCAGGCCGCCACGAAGGTCTCGGTCGGCCGCGCCTTCACCGGCAGCGTCGGCCGCGTCAAGAGCCAGACCATGATCCTGGCCGGCTCCAGCGAGTCCACCGCGACCGCGACCGCGACCGCCTCCTGGAAGAAGCAGGGCGCGGCTCCGGCCGTCACCGCGGAGAAGAACTGCTCCAAGGGCGGCGTGGACGTCACGGCCACCAACAAGGGCGACGCGCCGTTCCGCTTCCAGCTTTCCGGCAAAGAGCACGTGATCGCGCCGGGCAAGTCCGAGACGATCACCGTTCCGGTCGGCGAGGACCAGGCGTACGAGATCACGATCAAGGCTGAGGGCGGCTTCAAGAAGACCTTCACCGGGGTCCTCGACTGCAAGACCGCCGGCACCGACACCGGCAAGCCCTCGCCGCAGCCCAGCCCGGCCTCGGCCGGCGGCACCAGCGCCGGTTCCACCGGTGGCGGCGCGGGCGGCGACCTCGCCGAGACCGGCTCCAGCAACGCCACTCCGGTGATCGCGGGCGTCGCGGTCGCGCTGGTCGTGGTCGGCGGCGGCGCGGTCTTCTTCCTCCGTAAGAAGAAGGCGGGCGTCACCCAGTAACGAGCGGGGTACGGGCGTCACCCGGGAACCAGGGGGCGAATGTCCCCGGGGCCCGGTGTGACGGGGCACCGAGTCTCCACCGGGCCCCGGGGGAGACGCGGCACCGCAGTTCCGTAGAGGCCCGGCGTGACTGGGTGCGGCTCGCTCAGCCGCGTGACTGAGCGCATTCGCTCGGCGCGCAGGGCCGCGGCCCCGGCTGCCCCGTGACCGTACGCGTATCACCCACCGCCCTCCGTGGCCGAGCGAAACCGCTCCTCGGCCACGGAGGGCGGCGGCGTATCCGGCGCGGCACCCGCCCCGGAACGCCTGGCGGGAGGCTCGGGGCCGGACGCCCCCACCGAGCGGCCCGCACACCCCGGCCCGCACCCCAAGCCGAGCCCCGGACCGAACCCCGGCCCGCACCCCAAGCCGATCCCTGGACCGAGCCCCGGCCCGCACCTCAAGCCGAACCCCGGACCGAGCCCCAGATCACGCCCCTGATCACAGCCCTGTGAGGTACTCGTTTCCATCGTGGGCTGGCCGTACGGCAAGATGGGGTGTATCTGCCCTCGCGCGGCGGAGCCGCTCATCGGCCCACGCGGCGGAGCCGCATTGACCATGACAGATCCAGACTGCCGGACGGTTTCTCTTGGCTGAGTACATCTACACGATGCGCAAGACGCGCAAGGCGCACGGCGACAAGGTCATCCTTGACGACGTGACGCTGAGCTTCCTGCCGGGCGCGAAGATCGGTGTCGTGGGGCCCAACGGCGCCGGCAAGTCGACGGTGCTGAAGATCATGGCCGGTCTTGAGCAGCCGTCGAACGGCGACGCGTTCCTGACCCCGGGCTTCACCGTCGGGATGCTCCTCCAGGAGCCGCCGCTGGACGAGTCCAAGACGGTCCTGGAGAACGTCCAGGACGGCGCCCGCGAGATCATGGACAAGCTCAAGCGCTTCAACGAGGTCGCCGAGCTGATGGCGACCGACTACTCCGACGCGCTGATGGAGGAGATGGGCAAGCTCCAGGAGGACCTGGACCACGCCAACGCGTGGGACCTGGACACCCAGCTGGAGCAGGCCATGGACGCCCTGGGTTGCCCGCCCGGCGACTGGGGCGTCACCAAGCTCTCCGGCGGTGAGAAGCGCCGCGTCGCGCTGTGCAAGCTGCTGCTTGAGGCCCCCGACCTGCTGCTCCTCGACGAGCCCACCAACCACCTGGACGCCGAGTCCGTGCAGTGGCTGGAGCAGCACCTCGCCAAGTACGCCGGCACCGTCGTCGCCGTCACCCACGACCGGTACTTCCTCGACAACGTGGCCGAGTGGATCCTGGAGCTGGACCGCGGCCGCGCCATCGCCTATGAGGGCAACTACTCCACCTACCTCGACAAGAAGCAGACGCGTCTGAAGGTCGAGGGCCAGAAGGACGCCAAGCGTGCGAAGCGTCTGAAGGAAGAGCTGGAGTGGGTCCGCTCCAACGCCAAGGGCCGCCAGGTCAAGTCCAAGTCCCGTCTGACCCGTTACGAGGAGATGGCGGCGGAGGCCGAGAAGACCCGGAAGCTGGACTTCGAGGAGATCCAGATCCCGCCGGGCCCGCGTCTGGGCAACGTCGTGGTCGAGGTCGAGCACCTGAACAAGGCGTTCGGCGACAAGGTCCTCATCGACGACCTGTCGTTCACCCTCCCGCGCAACGGCATCGTCGGCGTCATCGGCCCGAACGGCGCCGGCAAGACCACGCTGTTCAAGATGATCCAGGGCCTGGAGGAGCCGGACTCCGGCCACATCAAGGTCGGCGACACGGTCAAGATCTCCTACGTGGACCAGACCCGCGCCAACATCGACCCCAAGAAGACCCTGTGGGCCGTCGTCTCGGACGAGCTGGACTACATCAACGTCGGCCAGGTCGAAATGCCGTCCCGCGCCTACGTGTCGGCGTTCGGCTTCAAGGGCCCGGACCAGCAGAAGCCGGCCGGCGTGCTGTCCGGCGGTGAGCGCAACCGCCTGAACCTGGCGCTGACCCTCAAGCAGGGCGGCAACCTGCTCCTCCTCGACGAGCCGACCAACGACCTCGACGTCGAGACCCTGTCCTCGCTGGAGAACGCGCTGCTGGAGTTCCCGGGCTGCGCCGTGGTCGTCTCCCACGACCGCTGGTTCCTGGACCGCGTCGCCACGCACATCCTGGCGTACGAGGGCAACTCCAAGTGGTTCTGGTTCGAGGGCAACTACGACTCGTACGAGAAGAACAAGGTCGAGCGTCTGGGCCCGGACGCGGCCCGTCCGCACCGCGCCACGTACAAGAAGCTCACCCGGGGCTGAGCCGCGTGCGACACCTCTATTCCTGCCCGCTGCGCTGGTCCGACATGGACGCGTTCGGCCATGTCAACAACGCGGTGTTCGTCCGCTACCTGGAGGAGGCGCGGATCGACTTCATGTGGCGGCTGGCGCCGGGTGAGGGCAGCCCGTCCTTCTCGGGCGGGTCCGTCGTGGCCCGTCACGAGATCGACTACGTACGGCCGCTGGTGCACCGGCACGCGCCGGTGACCGTCGAGTCGTGGGTGACGAAGATAGGCGCCGCGTCGATGACGATCGCGTACGAGATCAAGGACGAGGACACGGTGTACGTCCGTGCCTCGACCGTCGTCGTCCCGTACGACTTCGGACAGGGGCGGCCCCGCCGCATCACCGCCGAGGAGAAGTCGTTCCTCCAGGACTACCTGGACGGCGCGGACGACGCGGACGGCGTGCAGCAGCAGGAGGGGGCCGTCGCCGCATGACGGCGTTGCGCCTGGCCGATGCCGGGGAGGCGGCGGACCTCGCCGCCTTCCTGGCCCGGCTGATCCACTACGACCGTGCCGCCGCGGTGCGGTTGCAGGCGGGCGGCGGGGTGCTCGCGGTGTTCGGGCGCCCGCCGTCGTTCGAGGTGCTGGCGATCCGTACGGCGCGCCTGGCACCGAACCCGCCCGAGCCGCAGTCCGGAGGCCCGCAGTCACACTCGTACCCCGACTCGCAATCCGGCGGCCCGCAATCCGGAGGCTTGCAGTCCGGTACGGGGATTGCTCCCGCCGCCGGTCTCGATCTCACCGTTTCTGCCGGTGACCTGCTCGAAGGAATCGACGAGTCGGCGGATAGCGTGACGCTGCCCGCAGCCGTCACCGGCCCGCCGTGGGCCGGCGTCCTGCCGCCGCGGGGCGGCTGGCAGCAGGTGCCGGGACTGCCCTCGCCGCAGGCGCTCGGCAGGGCCGTCGCGCTCGCCGTCGCCGAGTTCCGCGCCCGGGACGAGGCACTGCCGCCGGAACGCCGTACGCGCGCCGAGCGCGACCGCATCGGCCGCGAGATCTGGTCCCGCACGCTGGGCGACACCCACCTGCCGCTGCGCGCCGCGCATGCCGCACAGTCGCTCGGCTTCCTGCGCCCCGCGCGGGCCGAAGCCGAGGCCCAGGCCGGCGTGCACGGGTCTGCGGGCGGCGGCGGCCAGGGCACCACAGGTTCCGCGACGGGTGCCGCGCTGGCGGAGCCGCCGACGCTGACCTTGCTGGCCGCGGGCGGCTGGCTGCGACTGCGGACGCCGTACGGGTCGGTCGCGGTCCGCACGGGCGGACGTCCGGCCCTGCCGCTGACACCCGCCTGAAAACCACGAAGGCCAACCAAGGCCACGGAGATCGCGAAAGCCGTGAAGGTCGCGAAGGCCACGTCAGGACCGGGTGCGGCTCGTCAAGGCGCACCCGGCCCTCGTCGTCAGCCGTCGTCGGACGCCTGCCCGCCCGGCCCCACGACCTTCGGGGCTCTTGGGGCTCCTGGAACTCTTGCGGCTCTTGGGCTCCCCGTCACTCAGCCGTATTGACCATGGAAGCCGCCGCGTACGTCAGGTAGTTCCACAGCTGCGTCTCGTGTTCGGGCGCCAGCTCCAGGGAGTCCACCGCGTCCCGCATGTGCTTGAGCCAGGCGTCGTGAGCGGCGCGGTCCACCGTGAAAGGCGCGTGCCGCATCCGCAGCCGCGGGTGACCGCGGCCGTCGCTGTACGTACGCGGGCCGCCCCAGTACTGCATGAGGAAGAGCGCGAGCCGTTCCTCGGCCGGTCCCAGGTCCTCCTCCGGGTACATCGGCCGCAGCAGCGGGTCCTCGGCCACTCCCTGGTAGAAACGGTGCACCAGGCGGCGGAAGGTCGGTTCGCCGCCGACCTGCTCGTAAAAGGTCTGTTCCTGAAGCGTGCCGCGCGGAATCTTGTTCACCCGTCCATGGTGTCAGACGACTCGGCGGAGGACCTGCGACGTAGGACAGTGGAGACATGAGCGGTACACGGTCCGGTACACCGGCCGATCCGCGGCCGGGAGGCGACCCGGCGGCCGCGGCGCGTGCCGAGCTGGTCCGGCAGATCAGGGCGGGCGGCCACCTCGGCGACGCGCGGTGGCGGGCCGCCTTCGAGGACGTACCGCGGCACCTCTTCGTGCCGTACTACTACGTGGCCACCGCGCGCGGCTACCAGCGGCTGTCCGGCTCCGACCCCGACCCGCAGCGGCGGGCGCGCTGGCTGGAGGGCGTCTACACGGACGGGGCGCTGGCGACGTGCATGCAGGATGGTGAGCTGGTGTCCTCCAGCAGTCAGCCGTCACTGATGGCCATGATGCTGGAGGAGCTACGGGTCGAGGAGGCGGAGGAGCAGCGTCCGGGCACCGGCTGCCGCGTCCTGGAGATCGGTACGGGCACCGGCTACAACGCGGCCCTGCTGGCCCACCGGCTGGGCGACGGGCGCGTGACCACCGTCGATCTGGACGAGGAGATCACCGGCCCCGCACAGGAACGGCTCGCCGCCGCGGGACGGCGGCCCACCGTGGTGACCGGCGACGGCGCCCGCGGCTGCCCGGAGCGCGCCCCGTACGACCGGGTCATCGCCACCTGCGCGCTCCCGTCCGTACCACCGGCGTGGATCGCGCAGTGCACGCCGGGGGCGCTCATCCTGGCGCCCCTCGCCACCGGCCTGATCGCGCTCCGCGTGACGGACCCCGCGGCCGTACGGGCGGAGGGCCGCTTCCTGGCCACCCCCGCGTACTTCGTCCCCCTGCGCACCCGGTCGGACCCCGGCGCACGGCCCGGCCCCGAAAAGCCGGACACCCCCGGGCGGCGCCGGGACTTCCGCTTCGGCTACGGCCTGCCCCGCGAAGTGCTGCGCGACGAGCGCTTCCAGTTCCTGTGGACCCTGACCGCCGACGGCCTCACACCCCGCGAAGCCCTCGTCCTGTGGCAACGGGAAAACCGCCCCCGCCGCGAACGTTTCGGCGTCACCGTGCACGACACCCGTCAGTACGCCTGGCTCGACTCCCCGGACGGCGCTCACCGGTGGCCGCTGCCCGGAGGCTGAGCCCGGCGCGCGGTGCGCGATGCTCGTGCGCGAGCGCTCTCCGGCAGCAGAAAGCGCCGGCCGCAGTTCGGGAACTGCGGCCGGCGCTTCCTGTCTGCTGTACGGGAGGTCAGCCGCGGCGGACGGTCATGGTGGTCCAGGCGCCCACGTGGATGCGGTCCCCCTCGTGGAGGGGGATGGGGACGTAGGGCTGGATGGGGTCCTCGGCGAGGTTGACGGTGGTGCCGTTGGTGGAGTTCTGGTCGACCACGGCCCAGCTGCCGTCGGGCTGCTGGACGAGGAGGGCGTGCTGGTGCGAGACGCCCGGGTCCTCCGGCGGGCGGCCCAGGTCGATGTCCGGGGACTCGCCCGTGCTGTGCCGGCGGCGGCCGACGGCGATCTGGCCCCCGGCGAGGGGGACCTGCTGCTCGGGGGAGTAGGCGGGCAGGTTCAACCCGGCTGCCTCCGGGCCGCTGCGGCCCATCATCGCCATGAAGTACTCGCGGTCGGGGGCGATGGCCACGACCCAGCCGTCACCGACGACGGGCGGCGGTCCGGGCGGGGCCTCGGGGCCCGGCGCGGGCTGGTTCCACTGCTGGTCGGGCTGCGGTTGCTGCTGGTACGGGTCCGGCTGCTGCTGCGGCGGCTGGCCGAAGGGGCCGGGCTGCTGCTGCGGCTCGAACGGCGCCTGCGGCGGTGCCTGTTGGGCTACCTGCGGATCGTACGGGGCCTGCGGCGGTTGTTGCTGGTGCTGCGGAGGCTGCTGAGGTTCGAACGGACCCTGCTGCTGCGGCGGGGTGGGCGGGCCCGCCTGCGGCGGCGGGAAACCGTAACCGCCCTGGCCGCCCTGGCTCTGGTCCGGGCCGCCCTGCGGACCCGGCTGCGCGTGCGGCGGAGGCGGGGGCGGGGTCTGCGAGTTGGGCGGGGGAAGCGGCCAGTCGTCGTCGCTCGCCTGCGGCGGGGGCGGCGGGCCGGGCTGGCCCGCGGGCGCGCCATAGGGACCGGGCTGGCCAGGCGGCTGCTGTCCGGGGTGCGGCGCGGGGTGGCCCTGCTGACCGGCCGGACCCTGCTGACCTCCTTGGACGGGCTGGCTTCCCTGGACGGGCTGGCCGAACTGTCCGAACTGGCCGGACTGCTCGGAGGAGAGCGGCTCGGCAGGGCGGTTGATCTGCGACGGGCGCGAGCCCTGGTACTCGTACTGCTGCGGCGGGGTGGGCGGGCCCTGTTGCTGAGGCGGGAAGCCGTAGCCGCCCTGACCGCCCTGGGAACCCGGGCCGCCCTGCGGGGCAGGCGGCGGCGGGGCGTACGAGGTCGCCGAGTGCGTCAGGAAGTTGTAGCGGCACTCTTCGCAGAACGGGGCCATCGCTTCGCGCGGCGTACCGCACTGCGGGCACAGCTCCGGCTGCCCGGGGCCCTGCTGAGGAGGGGGCGCAGGGGCGTGCGGTCCGGGGGCCGGGGGCGGGAAGCCGTAGCCGCCCTGCCCGGTCTGGCCGCCTTGGCCTGCCTGGCTGCCCTGGCCGGTGTGCCCCTGCGGCGGGGGCGGCGGGGCCTGGGGTGCCGGAGCCTGGGGCGCCGGGGCCTGCTGCTGCGGGGGCTGGTGAGGCGGAGGCTGATGGGGCGGCGGGGCCTGGCCGGGGAAGCCCTGCCCGCCCTGGGACGCGTCGGGGAAGCCCTGCCCGCCCTGGGAACCGTCGGGGAAGCCCTGTCCACCCTGGGAACCGCCGGGGCCGTTCTGAGGGCCCGGACCGCCTTGGGCACCAGGGCCGCCCTGGGAACCCGGACCGCCCTGCGGGGCAGGCGGCGGCGGAGCCGGCTGGCCGGCCGGAGGTGTATTGAGGAATCCCGCGGGCAGGGAGGGCGGCGGGGGAACAGCGCCCGCCATCCGGTGGCCGCACACCTCGCACCAGTCTTCGGCCACCGACTGATGGCCGTTCGGGCAGGTCGGCATGTCGGATCTTCCCCCTCAGTACCGATTGTGTTCGGTAGTACGTCTAGTTTGTTACTTCTTGACGCGAACTGTCTTGGTCGAGCGCGTTTCGAGCGTCATCTCGTCCGCCTCTGTGACCTTCGCCTTCAGTCGCACAGTACCGGTCGCCGCGTCGACGACGTCCACCACCTTCGCAAGCAGTTTCGCAGTGTCCTCGTTCCCGGAGGCGCTCGCCAGTTGCACGGCTCGCCCCAGCTTCGCCGTGGCGCCGTCCACATCGCCCGACTTGCGGGCATCCAGCCCTTGCTGGATGACCTGGGCCAGTTCGGCCTGCCCTGTGTAGTGGGCGACTTGCGGGTTGATACTGGTCGAAGCGGTCATATCATCCGTCCAGACCGCGCGTACCAGGCCCTGGGCCAGGGTCCGCGTCGTATCGCCGCCGGAGCCGGGCAGGACGAGCGAGACCCGCGCGGCCAGCATCTCCTGGCCCACACCGGCAGCCGGAACCCGTACGCACAGGTGGTAGTCGCGGGACTCGTCGCCCCAGGAACCTGTCGGATAGTCGCCGGTCCGCGGGCCGGATTCCGTACGGCGGCCGGTCAGGTCCTCGACGGCCGGTGCCACCTGTTTCACGAAGGCGACGTGTGCGTCCTGCGGGGTCCACAGCCGCAGGGTGACGTCCGCCACCTCCTTGCCCATCGCGACCTCCATCATCCGCGTGAAGTCGGCGGCCAGCCCGGACGGGTCGGGGACGATGTCGGCCGTGCCGAGCAGCGCCGACGCGATGCCGGTGACCTCCTTGACCTCCCAGTCCGTGCCGACGCCGCGGGCATCGCACGTGAAGTGCCCGGCGCAGGCGTCGAGGGTGGCGCGCAGGTCGTGGGCCGACTCGTGTTCGTTGCGGCCGTCGGTGAGCAGGATGCCGTGCCGGATGCCGACGTCCGCGTCGGTCAGCAGCCGGTCGGCCAGCCGCAACCAGGTGCCGATGGCGGTGCCGCCGCCGGCGCTCAGCTTGCGCAGCGCCTCCTTGGCCTGGTCGCGGGAGGCCGGACCGGCGGTGGCGAGCCGCCCGCCGCCCGGGTAGACCTCGGCGGCCTGGTGCGTACCGGCCACCACCGCGAAGGCGACGCCGTCCCGCACGGTGTCGATCGCGGCGGCCGTCGCGTCGCGCGCGTTGCGCATCTTGGTGGGCGGATAGTCCATCGAACCGGAACAGTCCAGCATGATCACAACGCCCGCGTGCCGCACGCCCCCGTGGCCGCGGGCGGCGCCCACCGCGCCCGCGTCCGTACCGGCGGCGAAGAGCGGCAGTCCGCCGCTGGTGCCGCCGCCCGTGGCGGTGACGGTGACGATGGCGTTCACCTCACGCCCGCCCTCCGGCAGATACGCGTTCTGGTACACCTCGGCGGCGAACCGCGGCACGCCGGACTTGGAGAAGTTGGCCATCTGTTCCGCTCCTTTGTGCCGCCGCGAGGCTCCGCAGCTCAGTCCTCGCGGCGGTGAAGAGACACATGGCGGGCGGAAGTCCCCGTGATCATCCCCCCGTTGGCGCTTTGCTCCTGGTGGTGCGTGGTGCGTGGTGCGTGGTGCGTGGTGCGTGGTGCGTGGTGACGCGTGGTGTGTGGTGGTCTCTGTGTGGTGTCCGGTCATCCGGCCGCGGCCGGAAGCGCTCCGGTTCCCGGCCGCTGGTGCCGACGCGTGCGTGCAGGGCGCACCGACGGCTGGTGCCGATGTGTGCGTGCGGTGCGCCCCGGACGGTTGCTCAGGCCGATCCTGCCCGTCCCCGCGGCGCCGGGAACGGCACCACCGCCACTGTTACGTTGTCGTGGCCCCCACTGGCGAGAGCATGGGCGACCAGGGTCCGCGCGCTGTGCAGCGGCCGGTCGTGGGCGTCGCCCGGCAGTACCGCGGCCACCTGCTCCGCGGCCTCGGCGTAGTTCCACAGCCCGTCCGTGCACACCACCACTACACCCGGTCCGTCGGGCTTGAAGGAAGCGGTGTGCGGCTCCAGTTCGTACGCGTCCGCGCCCAGCCAGCCCGTGATGGCGTGCGCCCGGTCGTCCGCGTACGCCTCCGCTTCCGACATCAGGTTGTTGGCGACCATCTGCGCCGCCCACGAGTCGTCCTCGGTGAGGCGGACGGCGGGTGCGCTCCGGTCGTCGGGGACCCAGTACGCCCGGCTGTCACCCACCCAGCCGATGACGAGCAGCCCGCCACCGACCACCGCGCCGACGAACGTGCAGGCCGGGGCGTTCTGCTGGCGGTACGGGTCGTGCTGCTGCGCCTGGTTGGGCGCGGCGGCCAGGGCGTTGACGGACTTGGCGGCGGCGAGGATCGCGTCGTGCATGGCCCGCTGCGGGTGCGTGCCGCCGGGCAGGGCGGTCAGCAGCGACCGGGCCGCGGTCCCGGACGCGGCGGCGGACGCGTCGTCGGGGCGGGAGGCGGAGGAGACGCCGTCGCAGACGATGGCGAGCACGGCGGGCGAGCCGTCGGGCAGCGTGCCCTCGGCGACCGCGAAGAAGTCCTCGTTGCGGTGGTGGCGGTGTCCCCGGTCGCTGACCGCCGCCAGGCCCGCCAGTTCCCGCTCCATGTGGTCGCGTTCGCGCGGCTGGGCGTGACCGCAGTTCTCGCAGTACCCGTCCCCGGTGACCGTTCCCGCGTGGCAGACCGCGCAGATGCGGGTGCCTTGGGCGGGGGTCTGGTGTTCGGGGGAGGGGGGTGTGGGGGGAGGGGCGGTGGTGGCGGAAGGGGGCGGCGGTTCTGCGGGGTTTGCGGGGGCCGGGCCTGTTGGTTCTACCGGGCCCGTCGGGGCGGGCTCCGGGGCAGGGCCGCGCGCGCCCCCTGGGTCGCCCGCGCCCCCGGGGCGCTCCGCCGCCTCGGCGGCGAGGTCGTAACCGACGATGCGCGGGTCCGGTGCGCCGCCGTGAGGGGCGGCGGCCTGGGTCCTGCTCATGCCCGTACCCATGCCCGTCCCCGCGCCCGTGGCCATGCCCGGACCGTGATCGTGACCGGCCGACGGCGGAACGCTCGCCTCCGCATGGGGTGCCCAAGACTGCGCGTCGGCTTGCACTCCGGCCTGCACTCCGGCTTGCACCCCGGTCTGCGTGTGGGGGGCGTGCGCCGATCCGTTCGGGTGGCCGGTGCCCGGGGCGTACGGGGAGCCGCCGGTGTGGTGGACCTCCGTACCGTACGGGGAGGGCCGGCCGTACGACGGGACCGGGCCGGGCGTGACCACCGGGCCGGGCGTGACCACCGGGCCGGGAGGCGGAACAGGCGCCGGCGCGGCCACCGGCTGGGGCGGCGGAACAGGTGCCGACGGCGGAACCTGCCCCTGAACCCCCTGAGCCCCCGGCGCCCCTCCCGCCCCCG
Source organism: Streptomyces sp. CB02923 (assembly GCF_001905005.1). GTDB lineage: Bacteria > Actinomycetota > Actinomycetes > Streptomycetales > Streptomycetaceae > Streptomyces. The sequence goes on from NZ_LWKZ01000012.1 coordinate 320,512, forward strand.
GCATCAGGAACGAAGCGGGCAGCGCCACGGGCCCCGGCGGGGTCTCCGCTCCGGGGGCGGGATACGCCCCGCGGTCCGCCGCGTCACCCAGCGGCACGGTGGGGCGGTCACCGGACCCGCCCGGCCCGGCGGGCGCCACGACGTCGGCGCCGCAGAACCCGCAGTAGTTGTCCCCCGGTTCGAGCGGCTCACTGCAGCTCGCACACCGGAACGGCCCTGTCACACCCATGTCACACCCACGTCCTGGGGCGGAAGCGGTTGGCCCGTTCCACCAGCTCGATCCTTTCCTCGCCGCGCTGCGCCAGCCGGGCGAGCAGTCTGAACGACCGCTCCAGACCGAACCGCAGGCCGCGTTCGTCCAGTGCGCTGCCGAGCAGACCGGGCCGGGCGGCGGTGCCGCCGGAACCGGGACTCAGGGCCCCGGACGGCAATGTACGCCCCCGCTGCTCGGCACCGCGGCTACCGGAGAGTACCCAGTCGAGGGCGCAGCCCAGCACTTCGGTCGTGAGCTGTTCGCGGCGTTCCGCGTCCAGCCCGGAGTCCGCCAGCTGTCCGACCTGCCCGGCTGCCGCCCGCAGGTCGTCCAGCAGCGCGTCGTGGGCGGGCCGTTGCCGCAGCCGGGCCCGGATCGCCGCGATACGCGCCGCAGTGTAGTGAATGGAGGATTCCGGTACGGATTCCAGGGCGGCCACCGCTCCGGTCCGGTCACCGTCCGCCAGCCGCACCCGGGCCAGCCCGAACGCCGCGCTGACGTAACTGTGGTCGGCGGCCCACACCAGCCGGTAGTACTCGGCCGCGTTGTCCAGCTGCCCCAGCACCTCGGCGCAGACGGCGAGCGCCAGCTTCGGCGCGGACTCGCCGGGGAAGGCGTCGTACATCGCGTCGAACGACAGGGCCGCCGTCTCGCGGTCCCCGTTCGTCAACGCCACCAGGCCGCGGTACCAGACCACCCGCCAGTCCTCGGCCCAGCCCTGGCCCGGCTCGGTCTCGATGCCGCGCAGTTCGTGCAGGGCCGCCGCGCCGTCACCCCTCTCCAACTGGGCCCGCAGCTTGCGCAGCCGGGTTTCTATCGTGTCGGCGGGCGCCGCGCGCAACGCGCTGACCAGCTCCGCGGGTGCGGCGGCCAGCAGACCGGCCAGGAAACCCGCGTTCGGGTCGGCGGGGTCGACGCGCGGTACGGGCAGGGCGAGTACGGCGAGCCCGGTGTCGAGGGGGCGGAGCGCGGGTGCGCCGGGGGGCCCGCCGGCCGCCACGGCTGCCGCTCCGGCTCCGGTGGCAGCCGGGGTTACGGTCCCGGCTGCGGCTCCCGCGCCGCCGGTCATCGTCTGCGGGCCGGTGGCCGATGTCACCTCGTAGGCGACCTGAGCGGGAACGGCGACACCGCTCCCTCCGACCCCACCGCTCCCTCCGATCCCGCCGGGCGCGCCGACCCCGGTGGCCGGACCGACCACCGCGTTCCCCGCGCCCCGCCCTGCCCGCCTCGCCTTCCCTTCCCGCCCTGCTCGCCCCTTCCGTTCCGTCCGGGTCCGCCCGGCCGCCACCGCGCGGGCGCCCAGCAGGGACGTGTCCCCCTCCGCAGGCGCCACCACGTCCGTGTCCACGACACGCAGCTCCGGCCCGAACAGCGTGGACAGCGCGGGCCGCTGTTCCCCCGTACGGAGCGCCATGACTTCCCGCAGCACGCCCGTCAGCTGCTCGGCCATCTCCTCCGCCGACGAGAAACGCCGGGCCGGGTCGGGGTCGGTGGCGCGTACCAGCAGGCGGTAGAAGGACTCGTACGCACGGAAGACCTCGATGTTGTCGGGGTCGGGCAGCGAGTCCGCGAAGATGTTCGTATAGCCCTGGAAGTCGAAGGTGAGCACGGCGAGGGTGCGGGCGACCGTGTAGAGGTCGGAGGCGACGGACGGGCCCGCCACGGCGACCTCGGGCGCCTGGTAGCCGACCGTGCCGTAGATCGCGCTCTCGTCGTCGTCCATCCGGCGGACCGCGCCCATGTCGATCAGCTTGAGCTGGTCGTGCTGCTGGATGGCGTTGTCCACCTTGAAGTCGCAGTACAGGAGGTTGCGGCTGTGGAGGTGGCCGAGCGCCTCCAGGGCCTCGATGCCGTACGCGCACGCCTGCTCGACCGGCAGCGGGTCACGGCGCCCGTTCGCCGTACGCCGCTCGTTGGCGATGTCCTTGAGGGACTTGCCGCCGACGTACTCCATGACGATGTAGCCGTCCAGGCTGCCGGTCGCACGGTCCAGGTGCTCGACGAAGTTGTAGATGCGGACGATGTTGGAGTGTTCGATCTCGGCGAGGAAGCGGCGCTCGGAAGCGGCCACGGCGAGGGCTTCCTCGTCGCCGGTGTCCAGCAGGCCCTTGAGCACCACCCAGCGGTCGGAGACCGCACGGTCGATCGCCAGGTAGATCCAGCCCAGGCCGCCGTGCGCCAGGCAGCCGACGACCTCGTAGCTGCCGTGCACCACATCGCCGGGGCGCAGCTTGGGCACAAAGCTGTACGGGTGGCCGCACTTGGTGCAGAAACCTTCCGTACGGCCCGTGCGGTCGCCGCGCGCCCGGCCCACCGGGGCGCCGCAGTCGCCACGGCTGCAGAACCGCTTGCGCTCGGGGACCTCCGGGTTCTCCAGCACGGCCGTACGCGGGTCGGGGCGCGGCACCTCCGGCACCGACACCAGCCCCGCGCCCAGCCGGCCGCGGGACGGTCCGGAGCCGGTGCCGCGGCCGGCACTGCGCACCGACACCGACATCGAACGCGTCGAGGAGCCCGGCACGGAACGGGAGAGCCGGCCGGAGACGGAGCGCCGCGACGTCCGGGAACCGGAGGAGGAGGTACGCCCGCCCGCGGACGTCACGGAAGCGGAACCACGGCCTCCCGCCGAACCGGAGCCCGCCGCCCCTTCCAAGCCGACGGAGCCTCCGGAGCCCCCAGAGCCCCCGGAGCCCCCAGAGCCCCCGGAGCCCCCAGAACCGCCGGAGCCCGCCGAACCTCCAGAGCCCCCAGAACCCGCCGAGCCCGCCGAACCCCCAGAACCTGCCAAACCCACCGAACCAGCCCCATACCCAGCACCCTCAGCCCCAGCCATCCCAGCCACCCCACCCCCAAGAGCCCCTCCACCCCCACCCCTCCGCGCCGCAGTAACCCCCGTGGGCGGCGAACCGACCATCCCCTCCGGCGACACGACCGGTGCCAGTCCGCACGTGTCGCAGTACAGTTCGCCGCCGCCCACGTCCTCGTACGTCCCCGGGCACTCGCGCCGTTGGCAGGCGACGCCGCCGGTCCGCTCCTCGCTCATGTTTCCCCCTATGGTCCGTCCGCCGGCCCGCGGTCCGGCCCTTGTGGCGACAGGCCCTCGGCCACGGCCTGCTGGTAGCGCAGTACGGCCTGCCCGGCCACCCGCAGATCGCACGGCGCGCTCCACAGCATCCGCCGCGCGGCGTCGTAGCGCTCGGTCAGCAGCGGGTCCTCGGCCAGGCCGTGCCGTGCGGCCTTCGCCTTGTACGCGTCCAGGCGGCCGCGCAGCTCGGCCCGTACCGCCAGGGGGGCCGTGACCGCCGTCAACGATTCGCGGGCGCGGTGCAGTTCGTCGTCGGCGCGCTCCTCCAGTGTGTCGAGGAGGGGGGAGAGGCGGTGCCACTGGGCGTGCCGGCGGTACTCGGCGGCGGTGGACAGCTGTTCGTGCAGCGCCGTGGACGGGCCGCTGACGGCGGGCACCTCGGATGCGGCGATCTTCGCGAGCACCTCGCCGCGCGCCTGCCGGGCCTCGGTGAGCGTACGGTCCGCCCGGGAGATCACGTCGCGCAGCTGCATCAGGCGGCGTTCGGCGTCCTGCCGTACGTCCAGCACCGCTTCGATCTCCCGCCGCGCGTCCTCCAGGGCGCGCGCCGCGCGGTCGTAGCGGACGGTGTCCGGGCGGCCGCCGCCGGGTGCGGCGCTGCGGTCGGCATGCGGGGCCCAGAAGGCCAGCGGGTCGGACACCACCTGGGCGCGCAGCTGCGTCAGCTCGTACGTGATGCGCTCAAGGTCGTCGCCGGCCGGGTGTTCCCCCGGGCGTACGCCGACCGATCGCGCCAGGGACAGTGTGCGGCGCAGTTCGGCGGCGAGCAGGTCTATCCGCGCGGGCAGCGTGGACCACACGGCGTCGGCGGAGACGATCACGTCGAGGGCCGTCGCGTACAGGCCGTTCATCCGCTCGACCAGCTCGTCCAGGGTGAACTGCTCGCTGAGCCGGGCGGGGCCGCCGCCGGGCTGCGGCGCGCCGCCGACGGTGGCCGCGCCGGGGACGGTGGCGCGGCTGCCGCGGAGCAGCTCGGTCAGTTCGGCGAGGTCGTCGGGGGACGGCCAGCGGCGCCGGGCGCGCAGCTCGCGGGCGGTGGTGAGCGCTTTCGTGTACGCGTCGAAGTGCGCCCACAGGACGGTGATGGACTGTTCGGTGGCGGCCCAGCGGTCCTTGGTGATGCCGGTGAGCCCGGCGCCCTCCAGGAGACGGCGGCCCGCGTGGTCCTGCAGGGCGAGCAGCGAGGTTTCGATCGCCTCGTACTCGGCAGCGAGCCGGCCCAGGGCGCGGTCCACCTCCTCCCGGCTCATCACCGGGTCGTGGGACTTCCCCGGGGAACCGGGGAAGGGTCCAGGGGCCCCCATCGATCACCTCTCCAAAGTGCGTGTGGTGCGCGGCGGCCAGTAACGGTCACCGCGGCTGTCGCATACGGCGGCACGGGGCACGGCACCTCCGCACGGCGTCTCCGCACGGCGTCTCCGCACGGCGTCTCCGCACGGCACCTCCGCGCGGCGTCTCCGCGCGGTGGCGGCGCGTGGTGGCGGCGCCCTGCGCAGCCGTGGCCGCGCCTACCCGCCGACACAGCTCGCCCTCCTGCCTCTCCTACGGCCTCCTCCCCCTTCCCTTACCTTCCTTCCCTTCCTTCCTCCCCTTTCCTCTCTCCCATCCCTCCCCTCCTGTCCCTCCCCTCCCGTCCCTCCCCTCCCGTCTCCTCTTCTCCGGCCCCGCGGCCGGACGGCTCTCCTTCCATGGTGACGCGGCCGACGGGCGTACGCCGGTCCACGGCGGGCCGTCCGGACCCGCCACCACGCGCCGCCCGGTGTGCGGCGCCGCGCCCGGCCCCCGCACGGCTCAGTCGCTGTACTGGGGCTCGGGCGCCTTGGTTATGCCTGGCAGGTCCGCCTTCAGCCACTTCTCGTAGGCGGCCATCCAGCGGCTCTTGCCGCCGCCGTCGCGGTAGTCCTCCAGCACCTTGTTGACCCGCCGCACCAGGTCGGTGTCGGCGCGGTTGACCGCGACCCCGTACGGCTCGTCGGTGAACGGCTTCCCCTTCAGCTGCACCGTCGGGTCCTGCGCGGCCTGCGCCGCGGCCAGCGCGTTGTCCGTCACCACGGCGTCGGCCTCGCCGAGCTGGAGGCGCACCAGGCAGTCGAGCTGGTTCGGTACGGTCACGACCTCGGCGCCGTGCCGCTCCTCGGCGAGCCGGGCCTCTCCGGTGGAGCCGGCCGCCGTACAGACGCGCTTGCCTTTCAGCGAGTCGTCGAAGGCCGTGATCGTCGAGTTCTTGGGCGCGAGGACCTGCTGTCCGCCCTGGAAGTAGGCGGTCGAGAAGGCGACCTGCCGTTTGCGGGCGCAGTTGATGGTCATGGTCCGTACGACCAGGTCGACGGTGCGCTCCTGGAGGGCGGGGATGCGCTGGTTGGTGGGGATCGCCCGGAACGTGATCTTCGGGTCGGCGCCGAGGATGTCCTCGGCGATGGCCCGCACCAGGTCGATGTCGAAGCCCACCAGGTCACCGGTGGCCGGATTGCGGTAGCCCCAGCGGTACGTGTTCTGGTCGACGCCGACGATCAGCCGCCCCCGGGCCTTGATCCGGTCCACCGCGGGGCCGCCGTCCGGAGAAGGCCGCAGGCTCGCGGCGGCGTTGGCGGGGGTGCAGTCCGCCGCCGTGGCGTCGGCACGCGCGGTGCCCGTCCCGTAGGGCAGGGGGCGGGGCGCCGGGCTGCCGCCGCCGAGCACCGGGACGAGGACGGCGGCCGTCGCCGCCATCACGCACACTCCGGCCGCCACCGGAGCCAGTACGGCCCGCAGGTTCCGCCAGCCCTTCGCGCGCATCGTCATGTCGCCCTCACCAGGCCTCATCACCGGTACTCCGAAAGCCTGCGCCCGATGCCCAGCACCGCGCCCGCCGCCCCCAGGACGGCCAGCACCACGGCACCGGTCACCAGCCCGACCAGGGCCCCGCGCCCGTCGGCGGCGGCCCGCCGGAACTGCTGCTGCTCATGGGTCAGGGCCTCGGCCAGCCTGCTGTCCACCCGGTCGAAGGACTGGCCGGTCGCCGCCTCGCCGCCGATGACCTTGGCCAGCGCCCGGTCGTAGTCGCCCTGGTCGTCGGCGGCGCGGGCCTCGGCGTGGCGCTCCTGCCACTGCCGTACGGTCTCGACCGCCTCCCGGACGGGCCGCCGGCCGGTGTCGTCGTCCGCGAGCGCCAGGGCCGCGCCCAGTCTGCTGTCCGCCGCGGCGGCTCCGGCATGGCCCGCGCCCGCCAGGTCCTGCATGCCGGAGCGGTAGCCGACCTCGTAGAAGTCCTGCTGGTCCTTGGTCACCACGGCGCCGCGCGCGACCAGCGTCAGGTTCTCGTCGCCGCGGGCCTGGAGGGCGTCGATACGGGCCTCGTTGAGCACCTTCAGCGACCTGGCACCGTTCTCGTACGAGGTGGTCAGGCCCGCGCGGGCCACGGTGTGGCCGGCCACCAGCCACAGCAGGACGACGGCCGAGGCGGTCGTGGCGGCCAGCAGGCCGTAGTTGAACACGCGGTTCGTCCTGCGGTGGTTGCGGCGCTGGGCCCAGGCGAGGGCACCGAGCGCCAGCACCCCGGCGCCGAGCGCGAGCCAGGGCCACGCCTTCGCGGAGTCGTAGTCCTCGCCGAGGCGCGCCGTCTCGGTCACGTACAACCCGCGGGCTGCCGGGAGGAGTTCGTCGCGCATCTGCGCGTTGGCGTAGCGCAGGTAGGCGCCGCCGAGGGGGAGGCCCTGCCGGTTGTTGGTGCGGGCCGTCTCGATCAGGCCCGTGTACCGGGGGAGGAGGCTGTTGAGCTTGCCTATCTGGCGGGCGGCGGTGTCCGAACCGCTGGTGTTGGACGAGGCCTTGGCCAGCAGCCGGGCGGCCGTCGCGATGTCGGCCTCGTACCGGTCGCGGGTGGCCTGGGTCTCCTTGCCGCCGGCCAGGAAACCGGCGGCGGCGGTGGTGTCGGCGTCGGCGAGCGAGCGGTAGATGTCCGCGGCGTCCGCGGTCAGGGGCTGGCTGCGCTCCACGACGTCCCGAGCGGCGGCGGACCTGTCGGCGACCTGCAAGGCCGTGGCGGCGCCGAACACCAGGACCAGGAAGGCCAGTACGGCGCCGATGATGCGCAGCCGGCCGGGCTCGGTCGTGGCTGCCGCCCGCAGCTGGTCCACTCCGTCGGCCCACGCCGTACGCCGCCGGGCGGCGGGGGCGGAGCCCGTACCGGCGAGGGAGCCCGCACCGGCCGCGGCGCCGGTGCCCGCGGAGGTGGCGGGGGCGGACCCGGCGGCGGCGCCGGACGGCGACGGCGGCGGCGCAGTGCCGGTCTGCGGGTTGGACACGGAACCTCCCCCTGGTCGCGGACGGCGGCCCCGGCCCCGCGCGACGGGCGCACGGGAACAGATGCACGGCCAGCAGTCAGTATGGCCGCAGGGACTGACAACCACACCGTTATTGCCTGGATCATGTGCGGATCGGGCCCCGCCGAACCCTCCCGTTCGACGGGCATTCCGTGCGCCCCCGCCCTCCCTCACGCACGGCCCGCCGGAAACGGTTCCCGAAATGAGCACGCGTGTACGGGTTTCCGGCGTACGGCCGAGCCACCGCAGCCGCCACGCCGGAACCAACCCCCCTATCCCCGCACGAACTACCCCGCCCGAACAGCCCCCGCACGAACTACCCGCGCCCGAACTACCCGCGCCCGAACAGCCCTCGCACGAACTACAGGCGCACGAACTCCCCCCGCCCGCACCACCTACCCCCGCCCGAACTCCCCCCGCACCCGCTCATAAGCCCCCGTCCCCGCCCCGGCCTGGTCCAGAGCGTGCAAGGCGGCCCCCAGCACCGGCGGCGCCGTCACCACACGCGGTTCCGCCTTCGGGGCGCGCTCCGCCAGCAGACGCGTCACCTGGTCGTGCAGGAGCGGGTGCCGCGCGGCCAGGACTCCGCCGCCCAGGACCACCGGCGTCCGCTCGCCCAGCAGGTCCAGCCGTCCCAGCGCCACCGACGCCAGCAGCGCGATCTCCTCCGCCTGCCGGGTCACCAGGGCCCGCGCCACCGCGTCGCCGGCCGCGGCCACCGCGAACAGCAGCGGCGTCAGCTCGTAGCGGCGGTCGCGGGGAATGCGTCCCAGATGCATCGCCTCGATCAGTTCCGGCATGGTGGCCAGCCCGAAGTGGGCGGGCACCTCGCGGGCCAGCGCGCTCGGTTCGCCGCGGCCGTCGTCGGCCCGCGCGGCCCACCAAAGGGCCTCTTCGGCGAGGTGACCGCCGCCGCCCCAGTCGCCGGAGAGCCGCCCGACGGAGGGGAACCGGGCGGTGCGTCCGCCGTGTCCCAGGCCCACGCAGTTGATCCCGGCGCCGCACACCACCGCGACACCGACCGGTTCGACGCGGTCCCGGAGCCCGGCGCGCAGCAGCGCGAAGGTGTCGTTGCCGACGGTGACGGTGCGGGCCCACCCGTACGAGGTGATCGCCGCGGCCAGTTCGCTCTCCTCGGCGGGCAGGTCGGCGTTGGCCAGGTAGGCCGACATCCGGCCCACCGGGCCGGTGACCCCGGCCCGTTGGCGTACCGCGTCGACCAGCACCGCCAGATCGCCGACCGCCCGCGCCACCCCGACCACCGGCGGCTGGAAGCCGCCGCCGCGGGCCGTCGCCAGCACCGTCCCGTCCGCGCCGACCAGCGCCACGTCGGTCTTGCTGTTGCCCGCGTCGACGGCGAGTGCCAGGCCGTCGGCGCCCGGCCCGGCGGAGGCAGAAGTACGCGCCTCGCCGGACATCGCCCCGGCAGAGGCAGAAGTACGCGCCTCCCCGGACACCGCCCCGGCCCCCTCGGCTTCGCTCAGAGCCACGTGAGGTGCTCCCGGTTGTGCGCGATCAGTTCGTCGGTCAGCCGGTCCGCGTAGGCGATCTGGCCGATGAGCGGGTGGGCGAGCAGCGCCTCGAAGACCCGGTTCCGGCCGCCCTTGAGGGCCGCTTCCAGCGCGAGGTGCTCGTACGCCGTGACGTTGGCGACCAGCCCCGAGTACAGCGGTTCCAGGGGGCGTACGGGCAGCGGCTTCGCCCCGCCCGCGTCCACCGTCGCCGGTACCTCGATCACCGCGTCGTCGGGGAGGAAGGGCAGCGTGCCGTTGTTGAGCGTGTTGACGATCTGCACGTCGCCGGTGTCGTTCAGCAGCGCCGAGGTCAGCGCCACCGCCGCCTCCGAGTAGAACGCGCCGCCGCGCTTGCCCAGCAGTTCCGGCTTCTCGTCCAGCGAGGTGTCGCCGTACATGTCCAGCAGCTGCTTCTCGATGGCCGCGACCTCCGCCGCGCGCGACGGCTTGGTGCGCAGTTCCTCCACGACCTCGTCGTGCTGGTAGTAGTAGCGCAGGTAGTACGACGGGACGACGCCGAGACGGTCCACGAGCGAGCGCGGCATGTGCAGGTCCTCGGCGATGGCCGCGCCGTGCTCGGCGATCAGCCGGGGCAGGACGTCCTCGCCATCCACCCGTACGGACCGTTCCCACGTCAGGTGGTTCAGGCCGACGTGCTCCAGCTCGACCCGCTCCGGCGCGATGCCGAGCAGCCGGGCGAACTTCCGCTGGAAGCCGATGGCCACGTTGCACAGGCCGACGGCCTTGTGGCCGTGCGACAGCAGCGCCCGGGTGACGATGCCGACGGGGTTGGTGAAGTCGACGATCCACGCGTCGGGGTTGCGGCGGCGGATGCGCTCCGCGATGTCCAGGACGACCGGGACGGTGCGCAGCGCCTTGGCGAGCCCGCCCGCACCGGTGGTCTCCTGCCCGACGCAGCCGCACTCCAGGGGCCAGGTCTCGTCCTGGTTGCGGGCTGCCTGGCCGCCGACGCGCAGCTGGAGCAGCACCGCGTCCGCGCCGTCCACGCCGGCGTCGATGTCGGAGGTCCACGAGATGCGGCCCGGGTGCCCCTGCCGGGCGAAGATCCGCCGGGCCAGGCCGCCGACCAGGTCCAGGCGGTCGGCGGCCGGGTCGATCAGGACCAGTTCGGCCAGCGGCAGGGCATCCCGCAGCCGGGCGAAGCCGTCGATGAGTTCGGGGGTGTAGGTCGAGCCTCCGCCGACCACTGCGATCTTGAGGTGGGGATGCGGGGGCGTTCCCCCGGCGGACGACAACATGAATCGATCAGCCCTTCACTCCGGTGAGCGTGACGCCTTCGACAAAAGCCTTCTGGGCGAAGAAGAAGACGATGATGACGGGGGCCATGACGAGCAGCGTCGCTGCCATGGTCAGGTTCCAGTTGACGTTGTGCGCGCTCTTGAACGATTCGAGTCCGTAACTCAACGTCCAGGCGGCGGGGTTCTGCGCCGCGTAGATCTGCGGCCCGAAGTAGTCGTTCCAACAGTAGAAGAACTGGAACAGTGCGATGGCCGCGATGCCCGGCTTCGCCATCGGCACGACGATACGCAGCATCGTGCGGACTTCGCCGCAGCCGTCCACCTTCGCCGACTCGATGTACTCCTGCGGAATGGTCAGCAGGAACTGCCGCAACAGGAAGATGGAGTACGCGTCACCGAACGCCATCGGGATCAGCAGCGGCCACAGCGAACCGGACAGGTGCAGCTGCTGCGCCCACACCAGGTACATGGGGATCACGATGACCTGCGGCGGCAGCATCATCGTCGAAATCACCATGACCATCGCCGTACGCCGGCCGCGGAAACGGAACTTGGCGAGCGCGTACGCCACCGGAATCGCCGAGCAGACGGTGAACAGCGTGCCCAGGCCCGCGTACATCAGCGAGTTCTTCCACCAGTCCAGGAAGCCCGGCGTCCGGAAGACCGTCGCGTAATTCGACCAGTTCCATTCATGCGGCCACAGTTCGCCGCTCATCGCCTGCTCGTCGCTCATCACGGAGGTCAGGAAGACGAAGACGAACGGCAGGACGAAGAACAGCGCGGCGGCTATGGCGAGGGCGTGCACGGCTATCCAGTGCAGCAGCCGCTTGCGGCGGGCGCGGGCCAGGGCGGGCCCCCGGTCGGTGGTGCCGGTACGGGCCGGCGCGCCGCCCGCTCTCAGGGTCGTCGTGGTCATGTCGGTTCAGTCCTCCGCCGGGAGCAGGCCGGCGCGCTTGCGCATCAGCAGGGTGGTGACGGCCATGGCGATCACGAAGAGCACGAGCGAGAGCACGCACGCGGCGCCCGTGTTGAAGTTCTGGAAGCCGAGCGAGTAGACGAGCTGCGGCACGGTGAGGGTGGAGTGGTCGGGGTAGCCGGGCTGGATGACCGAGCCGGGGCCGATGGTCACGCCGGAGGCCAGCTTCCCGGCGACCAGCGCCTGCGTGTAGTACTGCATGGTCTGTACGACCCCGGTGACCACCGCGAACATCACGATCGGCGTGATGGACGGCCACGTCACGTACCGGAACTTGCCCCAGGGGCCGGCCCCGTCCAGCTCGGCCGCCTCGTACTGCTCCTTCGGCACGTCCAGCAGCGCCGCCATGAAGATCACCATCAGGTCGCCGATGCCCCACAGGGAGAGCATGACCAGCGACGGCTTCGCCCAGGCCGCGTCGTTGAACCAGCCGGGCGCCGGGATGCCGACGGCTTCCAGGAGGTCGTTGACCGGTCCGGTGCCGGGGTTGAGGAGGAAGACGAACGCGACCGTCGCCGCGACCGGCGGCGCGAGATACGGCAGGTAGAAGGCCGTACGGAACAGGCCGACACCCGACTTGATCTTCGTGACCAGCATCCCGATGCCGAGACCGAAGACCACGCGCAGCGCGACCATCACCACGACCAGCCACAGCGTGTTCCACAGCGCCGGGCCGAAGAGCGGCATCTGCGTGAAGACGTACTTCCAGTTCCGCAGCCCGACGAACGACGGCTGCTGGATCTGATTGTAGTGCATGAACGAGAAATAGACCGTGGCGATCAGCGGATAGCCGAAGAAGACGCTGAAACCGACCAGCCAGGGGGAGAGAAAACCGAGCGTGCGCAGCCGCTGCCGGGTGTGTTTGCGGCGCAGCGCGGGAGCTTTCGGGCGCGGCGCCGTAGCTTTCGGGCGCGATGCGGCGGAAGGGCGCCCGGAGGATTCGAGGAGGGACATGGCAGGACTCCGTCAGTTCACGGACTGGAGATTGTCGGCGTCTATCTGGGCATCGAGCTCACGCAGGCCCTTGTCGAGGTCGGGCACTTTTCCGGCCTCGACGTCGTACGAGAAGTCCTGTAGCGAGACCACGTACTGCCCGCCGTTGACGGACGGCGGCAGCGCCGTACTGTGCTGATTCTTCGCGATGTCGAGGAACGTGCGGAACGACGGATCGGCGTCCAGCTTCGGCGACTTGAGCGCGGCGAGGGTGGACGGCACGTTGTGGATGGCATTGGCGAACCGCACCACCTGGTCCGTGTCCACCGTCAGGAACTTCACCAGTTCCCACGCCGCGTTCTGGTGCTTGCTGCTGTGCGCGATGCCCGCGACCGTGCCGGTCAGATAGCCCCGCCCGTACGTGTCCGCCTGGTCGTCGGGCACCGGCATCGGCGCCGTCCCCCAGGCGAACTTCGCCTTCGAGTCCTTCAGCATCAGGCCGCGCCACTCGCCGTCCAGGTGCATTGCCGCCTTCTGCGTCATGAAGGAACTCTGCGACGACATCTCGTCACCGAACGTCGTACGGAACTTCTCCAGCGCGGCATACCCGCCCTGCGCGTCGATCAGTTCCCGCTGCGTGGCGAAGAACTGCTTGCTGCGCGGGTCCTTCGCCAGCTGCGCCTTGCCCTTGCCGTCGAAATAGGCCGGACCCCACTGCGCGAACATCCGGTCCGGACTGTTCTGGTAGAGCCGGAAGTTGGGTACGAACCCGGCGCGCTGCAACGACCCGTCCGGCTTCCGTTTGGTCAGCTTGGCCGCGTCCCGCTTGAACTCGGACATGGTGCGCGGCGGCCGTTCGATACCGGCCTCCTTGAACGCGTCCTTGTTGTAGTACAGCCCGAAGGCATCCGCGAGCAGCGGCAGAGCACACTGATTGCCCTGGTATTTCGTGTAATCCAGAACCGTCTTGGAGAAAACCTTCTCCTTCTGCACACCCGTCTTCTTCATGAACGGATCGAGATCCACCCACATGCCGGACGAGCAGTACTGCCCCACGTTGTTGGTGGTGAACGACGACACCACGTCCGGAGCGTCGTCCCCGCCGGCGCGCAGCGCCTGGTTCACCGTCGCGTCCGTGACGTTGTTGACCGTCTTCACCCTGATGTTCGGATGCAGCTTCTCGAAACGGGCGATACTGTCGTCGATCGCCTTCACCTCGGCCGGGTTGGACCAGCCGTGCCAGAACTTCAGCGTGACGGGTTCGGTCGGGTCGTCGCGGTCGCTGCCGACGCTCGGATTGGCACAGCCCGAAAGAATCAGACCGGCCCCGGCGAGCGCCGCCGACAGGCAGATGCGCATACGCGGACGCATGGCGGACTTCCTTTACGGCAGGGGTGATGACAGAAGGTCATGCGAGAACTGAAGAGTGAGGGGAGTACGGGGAATGCGGGGAGTACGGGGCTTTCGCCGACGGCGCGCCCGGTGCGTTCGGCGCGCCCGGTGGGCCCGTCGGCTAATCGCACCGTTCCGGGACCCCTGTACCGCCTCATCACGCCGTGTCGAACACGGAGTTACGCGCCTCGGCGAGCGCCGTTCGCAGCGCCCCGATGAGGATCGGCTGTCCCTCGATATTGCTGATCCGGAGTTCCGGCCGGGGCAGCGCGAGCCCGGTGAATTCCTCCTCGACCAGCTCCCGCAGGGCTTCGCCGCCCGCCTGGGCCACTTCGCCGGAGAGCACCACCAGCCGGGGGTCCACGACGGCGACCACCGCGGCCAGCCCGGTCGTCAGCCGCCGCGCGACCTCGGCGCGCACGCCGTCGTCGGCCATCGCCTCGTCGACCGTACGGGCGTCCTCCACCCCGTACTCCCGCGCCAGCTCCACCACGCTCGGCGACCCGACGAGCCGCTGGAAGCCCCCGCCGGCGTCCGGCCGGGCCGCGCTGAGGTCCCCGCCCCGGGAGAGCGGCGCGTCCGGCAGCGGCATGTAGCCGATCTCGCCCGCGCCGCCCGTGGCGCCCCGCAGCAACTGCCCGCCGAGCACGATGGCGGCGCCGACCCCCTCGTCGGCCCACACCAGTACGAAGTCGTCGAAATCTTGCGCGGAACCGTCGTGCTGTTCGGCGACCGCCGCCAGATTCACGTCGTTCTCGATCACGATCGGTACGCCCAGCACCCCGGTCAGCTCTTCCTTGAGCGTCCGCGAGTGCCAGCCGGGCAGGTGCGGCGCGTACCGCAGCACGCCGGTCTGCGGGTCGAGCGCGCCGGGCGTGCCGATCACTGCCCCGTGCAGCCGCTCGCGCGCCAGCCCGGCCTTGGCCAGGGCGCCGTCCACCGCCGCCGCGACCACCTGCGCCGTCTTGCGGGGCGCGTCCTCGTCCACGGCGTCCGTACCGACCCGCTCCTCACCGAGCACGCGCCCGGTGACGTCGGCGACCGCGGCGGTGATCCCGCTCTGGTCGACGGAGAGCGCGGCGACGTACGCGGCGTCCGGGTTCACCTCGTACAGCTGGGCGTTCGGGCCCGGCCGCCCGGTCACGTTGCCCGTCGTGCGCACCAGTCCGGCCGCTTCCAGCCGACCCAGCAGCTGCGAGGCGGTCGGCTTGGACAGCCCGGTCAGCTCGCCGATCTGCGTCCGCGTCAACGGCCCCTGTGACACGAGCAGGTCGAGCGCGGCCCGGTCGTTCATGGCCCGCAACACCCGCGGCGTCCCGGGAGTACCCTGCCCGCCCTGCCCTCCGGCCATGACGCCCGCCTCGCCTCTCGCTGCGCGATCTGTTAGGAAAGTTTCCAATCGATGCACAGGAACGTAAGCTCCGCGTCAGCACGCCGTCAATGGGTCTGGACCACTGAGTTCGAGCACGACCCAGACGGTCTTGCCCGGCCCGGACCGGACGGCCACACCCCACTTGTCCGCGAGCGCCCCGACGAGCACCATGCCCCGGCCGTGCTCGTCGAGCGGCTTCGGCTGCCGGACGACGGGGGTGCCGTCGCCGGCGTCCGACACCTCGATCCGCAGCGCGCCGTCGACCAGCGCGAACCGCAGTTCGATGTACCGCCCCGGCCCGGTGGAGGCCAGTACCGCGTTCGCGGCGAGTTCGCCGAGGATCAGCTCGCCGGTCTCGACGGCCGTGGGTCCGAGACCCAGCGAGACGGCCCAATCCCGGAAGAGCAGCCGCGCCCGGCCGGGGCTTCTCCGGTTCCGGGGGAGGCAATAGGTGGCGGAGGCAGGGCGAGGCGAACTCTCGATCATGGCGGACCCTTCGAAGGGTGCGAGAACGGATGCCCAGCAGACTGCACCTACGACGAAGACTCATGCAACGTTGAATGCATCCACGAACGGGTGAATCGGTGTTGATCCTGGCGACGTCGACCGTCCAAACTTGGCTCCTCCACCGGGAGGTTGGCATGACAGCGCAGCAATCGACGGTTCACCCATCGACCGTCCTGGGACGTCAACTGGGCGAGGAGCTACGCGGCTTCCGCGAGGCGGCGGGTCTCTCCACGGCCATGGCTGCCGAAGCCCTGGACTGCACCAAAGGCAAGATCAGCCGCATCGAGAACGGACGCGTCCCCCTTCGGACGCCGGACCTCGTGGCGTTGTTGGACACCTACGGAGTGAGGGACGCGAGCACGCTTGAGCGCCTCACCATCCTGGCGCGCACCGCGAATCGCCGCCGTCGGGACGGGTGGTGGAACCAGTACGGGCAGGTCCTTGCGGATACCTACCGCGACTACATCGCGCTGGAGGCCGTTTCCGACACCATCAAGACATTCCAATGCCAGCTCGTCCCGGGACTTCTGCAGACACCGGCTTACGTACGCGCCGTGACCGTGGCGTCCAGAGCTTGGCACTCTCCGGAAGAGATCGAGCAGTTCGTCCATGTCAGGCTGGCCCGCCAGGAACGCCTCACGAACGAACCGAGGCTCACCATGTGGGCCGTGGTGACCGAAGGCGTACTGCTTCAGCAGGTCGGTGGCCCGGCGGTGATGCGTGCCCAGCTCGAACACCTCGCGGCCATCGCCGAGGAGCCGAACGTCACGGTTCAGGTTCTGCCGTTCTCCAGGGGCGCGCACGCAGGTATGTTCGGACCGTATCTACTGCTGAGCTTTCCGCAGGTGTCGGCGCTGGACGTCGTGCGGGCGGAGAACCCCACCGGCGCGGTGTGGCTCGAACGGGAGCCGGAAGTCGCGCGCTATCGCGAGCTGTTCGCCGATGCCCGTACGTCCGCGCTTTCACCAGCGGAGTCAGTGGCCCGGATCAAGCGCGTCGCCAAGGAGCACCGAGCGTGAATTTCGAGAACGTCACGTGGCGTAAGAGCACGTACAGCGGCGGCCAGGACGAATGCCTGGAGATAGCCACCGGCCTCCCGCCCCGCTCACCCGTACCCGTACGCGACAGCAAGCGCCCCGATGGCCCGCACCTTCTCTTCCCCGCCTCCGCCTGGGCGGACTTCCTCGCAGCCGTGAAGGTTCACCACCATGGTTGATTCATCCGCCGCACTTCTGGCCACGCCCGACGCCGACGAGTGAACGGTCATGGCCTAGAAGGCCGACCGTGAATCTCGCGGCAGACGTCACCTGGCGCAAGAGCACCTACAGCGGCGGCCAGGGCGAATGCCTGGAGATAGCCGACGGCCTCCCGCCCCGCTCACCCGTGCCCGTACGTGACAGCAACCGCCCGGACGGCCCGCACCTCCTCTTCTCCGCGCCCGCCTGGGCGGCATTCCTCAGAGTCGTGAAGGAGCCCTCCCGCTACTGACCGGCCAGCCCTTCCAGCACCTTGTCCAACGTCACCGGCACCTCCCGCACCCGCACCCCCGTCGCGTGCCGGACCGCGTTGACGACGGCCGCCGCGGTGCCCGTGATGCCGATTTCGCCGATGCCCTTGGCGCCCAGCGGATTGACGTACGGGTCGTCCTCGTCGATCCAGTGGGCCTCGACGCGCTGTACGTCCGCGTTGGCCGTGATGTGGTAGTTCGCCAGGTCGTGGTTGACGAGGGAGCCGTAGCGCGGGTCCGTCACGGCTTCCTCGTGGAGCGCCATGGACAGGCCCATCGTCATGCCGCCGATCAGCTGGGAGCGGGCGGTGCGCGGGTTGATGATGCGGCCGGCCGCGAAGACGCCGAGGAGGCGGGACACCCGTACCTCGCCGGTGTCGGCATCCACCCGTACCTCGGCGAACTGGGCCCCGAAGGCGTGCATCGCGAAGCGTTCGGCGTGCGGGTTGGCGGGGGTCTCGGCCCGTTCCTCGTCGCCGTCGGAGGGGTCGTGCCCGTAGCGCTTACGGAACGCCTCCGCCGCCGCCATGATCGCCGAACCCCACATCGCCGTACCCGAGGAGCCCCCGGCGACGGTCGCGTTCGGCAGGGCGGTGTCGCCGATGCGCAGCTCGACGCGGTCGACGGGTACGTCCAGCGCGTCCGCGGCGATCTGGGCCAGCACCGTCCACGCGCCGGTCCCGAGGTCCGCCGCCCCGATGTCGACCCGGTAGCGCCCGTCGGACCCGTACCGGACCGACGCCGCCGAACCGGGCATCCGGTTGACCGGGTAGGCCGACGAGGCGACGCCCGTACCGACCAGCCACCGGCCGTCCCGCCGTACGCCCGGACGCGGATCGCGCTCCTGCCAGCCGAAGCGGCGGGCACCCTCCCGCAGGCAGGCGACCAGGTTGCGGCTGGAGTAGGGCTTGCCCGTCTCCGGGTCCACCGGCGCGTCGTTGCGGATGCGCAACTCGACGGGGTCCATGCCGAGGCGTTCGGCGAGTTCGTCCATGGCGACCTCGGGCCCGTACATACCGGGGCATTCGCCGGGCGCCCGCATCCAGGACGGCACCGGCACGTCGAGCGCCGCGAGCCGGTGGGTGGTGCGCCGGTGCTGCGCCGCGTACAGGGTCCGCGTCGGGTTGGCGGACTGTTCCGCGTACTCCTTGATGCGCGAGGTCTGCTCGACGGCGTCCATGCCGATGCCGGTGAGCCGCCCGTCGGCCCCGGCCGCGAGCCGTACCCACTGGTACGTGGGGGTGCGGTAGCCGACCAGGGTGAACATCTGCTGCCGGGTCAGCGCTAGCTTGACCGGCCGTCCGGGCAGCGCCCGCGCGGCCAGCGTCGCGAGCACGGAGTGGGCGTGCGGTTCGCCCTTCGAGCCGAAGCCGCCGCCCACGTACGGGCAGATCATCCGCACCCGCGCGGTGTCGAGCCCGAACACCCCGGCCAGGATCTTGCTGTGCCCATGCACGCTCTGGCTGGAGTCGTACAGCGTCAGGTCGCCGTCCTGCCACAGGGCGATCGTGGCGTGCGGCTCCATCGGGTTGCAGTGGGTCATCGCGGTCACGTACGTCTCGTCCAGCGCCACCGCGCCCGGGTCGGCCAGGGCCGCCTCCATGGCGGAGTCCAGGTCGCCCAGCACACTGTCCGTGTCGGCACCACCGTTGGCCGACTCCGGCCGGTACAGCTCACTCTCGCCCGGTTTCAGTTCGGATTCGTGCGGTTCTTCGGAGTACGTGAACCGTACGAGCGACGCCGCTTCCCGCGCCGCCTCCGGGGTCTCGGCCACCACCGCCCCCACGATCTGCCCGTGGAACGCCACCTCCGCACTCTGCAGGACCGCCAGCTCCGCGTCCTCGGTGGACGCCAGCCGCTCGGCGTTCTCGTGCGTCAATACGGTGATGACGCCGTCCTCCTGGCGCGCGGCCTCGGTGTCGACGGCCGTGATGCGGCCGCGGGGGACGGAGGACAGCACGGCGTGCGCGTAGCAGGGACGTTCC
Source organism: Streptomyces sp. CB02923 (assembly GCF_001905005.1). GTDB lineage: Bacteria > Actinomycetota > Actinomycetes > Streptomycetales > Streptomycetaceae > Streptomyces. The sequence goes on from NZ_LWKZ01000012.1 coordinate 339,596, forward strand.
ATCGGGTGCTCGAAGGCGTACGTCGCCCTGCCGAGCACCTTGTCCCGGGCATCGGCGCGCTCCTGGTCCGCACCGACGGCACGGGGGCGGGCCGGGCCCGCGGGCCGGTTCTCGTTGCCGGTCCGGCTCTCGGACGTACTCGTCATCGTGACCCCTCCAAGCGTCCCGGAGACTCCGGTACGAGTTCGCGTACGACGGCGACCAGCGTGCCGTGGACCAGCGGAACCTTGAACGCGTTGTCCCGCAGCGGATGCGCGTCGGCCGTCTCGGCCTCCGCGGCCGTACGGCAGCTCTCCTCCGTGGCCGGCAGCCCGCGCAGCGCCCGCTCGGCGCGTACGGCCCGCCACGGTTTGTGCGCGACCCCGCCCAGCGCGATCCGCGCCTCCCGTACGGTGCGGCCGTCGTCCTCCAGGTCGAGCGCCACCGCCACGGAGACCAGCGCGAACGCGTACGAGGCGCGGTCGCGGACCTTGCGGTAGCGGGAGCGGGCCGCGTACGGCAGGGCGGGCAGCTCGACGGCGGTGATCAGCTCGCCGTGCCGCAGAACCGTGTCGCGGTGCGGCGCGTCACCGGGCAGCCGGTGGAATTCGGTGAGCGGGATCCGGCGCTCGCCGTCCGGGCCGAGCGTCACGACCACCGCGTCCAGGGCGGTCAACGCCACCGCCATGTCGGAGGGGTGCACGGCCACACAGTGCGAGGAGGCGCCGAGGACGGCGTGGTAGCGGGTCCAGCCGTCCAGGGCCGCGCAGCCGGAGCCGGGATCGCGTTTGTTGCAGGGCGCGCCGCGGTCCTGGAAATAGGCGCAGCGGGTGCGCTGGAGGAGGTTGCCTCCGGTGGTCGCGAGGTTGCGCAGCTGTCCGGACGCCCCGGAGAGCAGCGCTTGGGAGAGGACCGGGTAGCGCGTCCGTACGGCGGGGTGGGCGGCGAGGTCGGCGTTCCGCACGTTCGCCCCGACCCGGAGTCCGCCGTCGTCCAGCTCCTCCACCCGGTCCAGGGGGAGCCGGGTGACGTCGACCAGCAGGTCGGGGGCGGTGATACCGAGCTTCAAGTGATCCACCAGATTGGTGCCGGCGCCCAGGAACGCGGCCCCGGGGTGCGCCGCCACGGAGGCCACGGCCCCGGCGGCGTCGGTGGCACGCTCGTACCGGAAGGGCTTCACCGGTCCGCCCCCTCGGCCTCGGCGGCGGCCGCGACGGCCGGAACGATGTTCACGTACGCCCCGCAGCGGCACAGATTGCCGCTCATCCGCTCGGCGATCTCGTCGTGGTCCAGCGCCTCCGGAGCGATGCCCCCTTCCGCGCCCACCTCGGTGACCGCACTCGGCCACCCCTGAGCCGCCTCCCGCAGCACACCCACCGCCGAACACACCTGGCCCGGCGTGCAGTACCCGCACTGGAGCGCGTCGTGGTCGACGAAGGCCTGCTGTAGGGGGTGCAGTTCGCCGCCCTCGCCCAGCCCCTCGGCCGTGGTGATCTCCGCGCCGTCGTACGACACGGCCAGCGCGAGACAGGTCGTCGCGCGCCGCCCGTCCAGCAGCACGGTGCACGAGCCGCACTGCCCGTGATCACACCCCTTCTTCGGACTGGTGATCCCCAGCCGCTCCCGCAACGCGTCGAGCACGGTGGTCCGCGTATCCACCGTCACCTCGTACGCCTGCCCGTCGACGCGCAGCCTGATCTCGGTCTCCATGCCCTGCCGGGTCACCCGCAGAACGGGCGGTAAACGACTGCATACAGGTGACGGGGTGAGCGGTGTGACGACGGTGGATCTGCCGAAGATGTCGGCTCATTCTCCCCTTGAAGAACCGTTTACGCAGGTGGCAGCGTCCTCCGGACCGTTACCAGCGTGAACGGATGTGCTCAACGGGGGGCGTGTTCTGCATGGGTGTCGTACTGCCGGGATGGGCCGACGAGGTCCTCGACATCATCGGGGTGTCGTGGCCGAACGTCGACGAGGACGACTACCGCGAGATGGCGACGGCCATGCGGGAGTTCTCCGGGGACATCGAGAACGGCGCGGGCCAGGCCCACGAGGCGGTCGAGGCGCTGGTCTCCTCGTCCGGCGGCGGCCAGGCCGCGGAGGCGCTGAACGCCCACTGGAGCAAGATCAACGGCACCCATCTGACCAAACTCGCCCAGTGCGGCGAACTGGCCGCCACCGCCCTGGACGGCGTCGCCGTCCTCATCGAGGGCGCCAAGCTCGGCGCGATCGTCCAGCTCGGCATCCTGGCCGCCGAGGTCATCGCCGCCCAGGCCGCCGCCCCCTTCACCTTCGGCCTGTCCGAACTCGGCGCCCTCGGCGCGACCCAGGCCACCCGCGTCATCGTCAGACGCCTCTTCAAGGAGGCCTGCCAGCAGGTCGCCGAACAGGTCGTCAGCATCGCCCTGACCCCCGTCGAGGAGGCGCTGGGAGCGATGGTGGGCGACCTCGTCGTCCAGCTCGGCGCCAACGCGCTGGGCGTCAAGGACGGCGTCGACCTGGGCCGGACCGCCAAAGCCGGCAAGGAGGGCTTCAGCCAGGGCGTCCAGGGCGCCAAGGACTCCGCCGGCAGCTCGATGCAACTCCTGAGCGCGGGCGGCGGTCCCGGCTCCGGCAGCGGCGGCTTCACCTTCGACCACGACGCCCACGACAAGGCCGTCACCGGCCTGCAGAGCGCCGGCGGCCACTTCCGCAACACCGCCGGCGGCAAGATCGGCCGAGCCAAGTCCCACCACGGCCGCACCCGCGGCAAGGACCCCATCGCCGACGCCGCCAACACGATGCTCGACAAGGTCATCGACGGCATAGAGGACGCGGTCAAGAAGTCCGCCAAACACCTCGACGACAACATGACCCGCGGCGTCCGGACCATGGCCAAGAACCACCGGGAGAACGATCAGAAACTTTCCAGCCACTTCTCCGGCCTCGGCAAGGGAGGGAAGAAGGACCCGAAGGCTCCTGATACCTCCCTCGCTTCCGCCGGAAAGGGCACCGGGAACGGCCACCCGGGCAAGCGCGACGGGTCACTCGCCGGTCTCGGCAAGGGCGGGCAGTCCTCGCACGGGAACATCGGCTGCCATACCGCCGGCGACCCCGTGGACGTGGTTTCCGGCCAGATGATCACCAACAGTCGTGATCTGGTGCTCCCCGGACTTCTGCCACTGATGCTGCGCAGGGCGTACGCGTCCGGTTACGCGGGCGGGCGGCTGTACGGCCCGGGCTGGTCCTCCACCCTCGACCAGCGCGTCGAGATCGGCAGCACGGGCATCCACTACGCCGGCGACGACGCGCAAGTCCTGCACTACCCCTTCCCGGCCCGTGCGGGCGAGCAGGTCTTCCCCGAACAGGGGGCCCGCTGGCCGCTGACCTGGGACCAGCACACGGACACCATTCGCATCGAGGACCCGGACCGAGGGTGGACCCGGAGCTTCGCTCCGTCGGGCACGGTCACCGGCCCGTCTCGCACCACCCGTGCCATCACCGGGCTGACGGACCGTAACGACCACCACATCTCCTTCGTCCGGGACGAGGAAGGAAACCCCACCGAAGTCCTTCACAGCGGCGGGTACCGGGTCGTCGTCGACACGACGCACACTGCCGTGGGCCCGCGCATCAAGGGACTGCGGCTGCTGGACGGAAGCAGTTCCGGCCAGGGCATACCGGTCGTCGCCTACGAATACTCCGAGGACGGCAAACTGGCCGGTGTCGTCGACTCGACCGGTCTGCCGTACGAGTACGAGTACGACGACGCGGACCGGATCGTCGCATGCCTCGACCGTAACGGTCGTGCCTACTCCTACGAGTACGACGACAGCGGCCGCGTGGTCCGTGGCACCGGAGAGGGAGGAGAACTCTCCGCCGGTTTCCGCTACGACTCCGTCCGCCGGGTGACCACCGTGACGGACAGTCTCGGTCACCCGACGGAGTACCACTACAACGAAGAGCAGCGCGTGACGACCACGGTCGACCCGCTCGGGCACACCACGCACACCGAGTACGACTCTCTCGGCCGCGTCGTCTCCCGCACCGACGAGGCAGGCCGGACGGTGCGGTTCGATCTGGACGCGAACGGCGACCCGGTCCGCATCACCGAACCCGACGGCGGCGTCGTCGAACTCGACTACACCACGCTGCGCCGGCTGGCTGCCGTCAGACGTGATGACACGGTGCTGTGCGCGTTCACCTACGACGCCCGCGGAAACCTGCTGAGCACGGCCGATGCGGCCGGAGCCCGAACGGTCCGGCAGTACGACGGCCATGGCCGCCTGACCTCGATCACCGACCCGCTCGGCCGGACGCAACACGTCACGGCCAACGCCGCCGGGCTGGTCACCGCAGTGACCGACGCGATGGGAAACGTGACGCGGGCCGATCACGACGCCTTCGGCCGTGTCACCGCCCTCACCGGCCCGCTGGGCACCACCACCCGCCTTGAGTACCGAACCGAGGGAGAGGTCACCCGGCGTATCCACCCGGACGGGGCGGTGGAGGAGTGGCGCCACGACGCGGAAGGCAACCTCGTCGAACACCGCGACCGGGCAGGGGCGGTGTCGCGGTTCGAGATCGGTTCCTTCGGGCAGGTCACCAGCCGGACCCTGCCCGACGGAGAAGTACACCACTTCACCTACGACACCGAGCTGAGGCTCCTGTCGGTCACCACTCATGGCGCCGCGTGGCAGTACCGCTACGACGCCGCCGGACACCTGGTCGGCGAGACCGACTTCAACGGTCACAGCCTCACGTACCGGCTCGATGGAGCCGACCAATTGCTGGAAACCACCGACGCGTCCGGCCGAAGCTCCACGTACACCTACGACGAACTCGGTCAGCTGACAGCGCACCGCGGCCCCGACGGCACGACCACCGTCCTGACGTACGACGAGCACGGCCTGCCGAAGACCATTGAGGACGAGAACAGCCGTATCGAGTACGTCCGTGACGCCGCAGGGCGCGTCCTCAGCGAGAGCACCGACGGTCGCACGACTCGGTACACACTCGACGCGCTGGGCCGCTGCACCAGCCGCACCACGCCCACCGGGCTGGTCTCCACGTGGACCTACGACGACAACGACCAGCCGGTCGGCCTCGCCAATCCGGCGGGCCGCCTGGCCTTTGCCCGTGACGCGGCCGGCCGGGAGACCACTCGCCTCATCGGCGATGGCGCGGCGCTGACACAGACCTGGGACGACTGCGACCGGCTCACCGCACAGTCCGTCTGGTCCGTCGGCCGGACAACCGCCGGGAACGGCGAGTACACCAGCGTGCAGGAGAGGGCCTACAGGTACCGGGCCGACAGCATGCCGACGACCGTGACCGACAAGCTGCGCGGCCGACAGGATTTCGAACTGACTCCGGCCGGCCGTGTCACGCGTGTCAGCGCGCCGTCCTGGAGCGAGCAATACGCCTACGATCCGCTGGGCAACATCACCCGCGCCCACGACACCCGCGCACCCGAGAGCAGCACCGCTGGGGAACGTATCCACTCCGGCACGCTCCTGCTCTCAGCCGGCCGCACGTCCTACGAGTACGACGACAGGGGCCGTCTTGCGCGAAGGCGGGTCCGCACCCTGTCCGGGAAGCGCCGGGAGTGGCACTACACCTGGAACGGTCAGGACCAGCTTGTCCGGATCGACACCCCCGACCGCGGCTCGTGGACGTACAGCTACGACCCGCTGGGACGGCGTACGGGCAAGCGGCGGGTAACGGATGGGGCCGACGGTACCGCGGGTGCTGAAGAGCACGTGTTCGCGTGGGAGGGCACTCGGCTGATCGAGCAGTGCCGCTCCCGGGCCGACGGCAGGACGCACGCTCTGACCTGGGACTGGGAACCCGGCACGTGGAACGCCGTCGCCCAGACCGAGCGCACTTGGCACCCGGGCCGGCCGCCGGAGGAGCACACGACCGGTGAGTCCTTCTGCGCCATCGTCACCGACCTGGCGGACAAACCCGCTGAACTGGTCTCCGTTGACGGGCGGATCATCTGGGCCGACCACTCCGGCCTGTGGGGCGACTACCTGCCCGGAGCCACCGGCAGGCGACGGACCTGTCCGCTGGGACGGCCCGGTCAGTATCACGACGACGAATCGGGTCTTGAATACAACTGTTTCCGCTATTACGACCCGTCCACCGGCCGGTACATCAGCTCCGACCCGCTCGGCCTGGACGGCGGCCCGAACCCCCACTCCTACGTCCCTAATCCGTTGTTCTGGATCGATCCGCTGGGTCTGACGAAAAGGCAGCCCGTCGGATGGGGCGGTTCTTATTACGACATGCGGCCGAGCAACTGGACCGACGGCAGTGATAACAACCGCTATGAACGCAACCATGTCCCCGCGAAAGCCACTTACAAGGGGATCGGTAACACTCCTCTTCCTGAACAGCACGGGCCGGCGGTCCGTATGCATTACGATGATCATCGAGACTTCGTCAGTACGGGTTCGGGCCCTCGCGCCGTGAAGTGGCGCGCCGATCAAAAGGCATTGATTGCGCAGGGCAAGATCGACGAGGCCATGAAGATGGACATCGACGAGATCCGGCGTAAGCACGGAAGCAAGTACGATGCCGCCATCAAGGAGATGGTCGACAGTCTTCCGCACAACAAGCACTTTCAGAAATATTTGTCGGACAACGGGTGGAAAGTCAGAACGTGTCTCCTACAATGACGGACATGGACATCGAACTGAACCCCCCTCGGGGCATCACGGGCTTCCCGTTCGGCATGACGACCGAGGCGGTCAAGGCGGCGGCTGCGGAGTTCGGCCGGGTCAAGGTCCAGGATGAGGGATCCGCCGACGATGTCCGCTATATGAAGGTCACCGCCCTGCACGAGCAGTTCGAGATCGTCTTTCACTGCGAGGACGGCGCGACCCTCACATCGGCGGAAGTGTGGATCCCGCGTCCCGGCTCCGAGGAAATCACTGTTCATTTCCGAGGTGTCGACGTCTTCCGTACGCCTGCCCGGAAACTGCTGGAGCGTCTGGAGGAAATGGGGCTCACCGTTCTGGACGAGACGCTCTATGCGTATGTTCCCCAGCTCTCTCTGGGCTTTACGCGCGTTGCCGGTCATGAGGTTCCGCTGGACAGCGACGGTGAGCCGTTGTACTTCCAGGCAGTGCTCGCCGGACCGACCGGCTATTACGACTTCATGCTGCCCGAGGCCTGAGGCTAGGGAAGAAAACCGCAACCCCTTTCATGCGACACCGCCCCGAACCGGAAAGCCGGTTCGGGGCGGTGGCATCGGGCGGTCCGGCTACTTTCCCAAATTGGGCGGCGGTATCGGCGTGGTGGCCAGTGACTGGGGTGATGTGGGGCTGGCCAGGGCTGACGGGGCCGCTACTGCGGCTGTCGGGTCGGGGGTGGCGGGATCGTCGGAGGAGAGGGGGCGGGGGGCCAGGGTGATGCCTGCGGTGTCGAGGGCCTTCTTTATGCGCCAGCGGAGTTCGCGTTCTATGCCGGGGGCCTTGCCGGGCATGGTCTTGGCGGAGACGCTGATGGTGACGGAGTCCAGGTGGACCTCGCTCAGGCCGAGGACCTCGACTGCCTCCCAGAGCTGTTCGTTCCAGGGTTCGGCCTTGGACATCTCCTCGCCGGTCGTCGTGATGATCTCGCGGGCGCGGTCCAGGTCCTGGTCCGGGGCGATCATGACGTCGACGGCGGCGGTGGACCAGCCCTGGCTGAGGTTGCCGATGCGTTTGACCTCGCCGTTGCGGATGTACCAGATGGCGCCGTTGGGGCCGCGCAGCTTGGTGACGCGCAGGCCGACCTCGACGACGGTGCCGGTGGCCACGCCCGCGTCGATCTCGTCGCCGACGCCGTACTGGTCCTCCAGGATCATGAAGACGCCGGAGAGGAAGTCCGTGACGAGGTTGCGGGCGCCGAAGCCGATGGCGACGCCCGCGACGCCGGCGCTGGCGAGCAGCGGGGCCAGGTTGATCTTGAGGACGGACAGCACCGTCAGGGCGGCGGTGCCCATGATGACGAAGGACGCGACGCTGCGCAGGACCGAGCCGATGGCCTCGGAGCGCTGGCGCCGGCGTTCGGCGTTGACCAGGAGCCCGCCCAGCGCGGTGCCTTGGGCGGCCGTCACGGTGCGGTTCATCCGCTCTATGAGCTTGGTGATGGTGCGCCGGATCACATGCCGCAGGATCACCGCTATCACGATGATGAGCGTGATCTGCAGGCCGGACGTGAGCCACGTCGCCCAGTTCTCCTCCACCCATCCGGCGGCGTTGGTGGCCTTCTCCGTGGCGTCGTCGAGCGACGCCCGGCGGTAAGCGCCGGGCGGCGTGGCGGCTGGGGAAGCGGACCAGAACACAGCAGGAACCTCCGTGTGGGACAGCAGACCCGGGTCGGGACTTACCGTGCCCCGGGCAGACCAACCACACTAACGGGGCAACGGAGGCGGTCCGCGCCGGTGTTCGAGAGTGACCGGATCAATTACGGGTCTGTTTGGGGGGAAGTAAAGGCGTGTGGTCGAAAACACCTCGGACCCGTTACCCGGTGATGGTGGCGCTCCGACCAGGCACCGGGGGACACTGTGGAGAGATCGTCCCGGCGCGAGCCACGCGCCGCCGGCGTACAAGGAGGCACCCGTGCCGCATGTCCTGGTCCTCAACGCGTCGTACGAGCCGCTCGGCGTCGTACCGCTCCGCCGCGCGCTCATCCTCGTCCTCAACGAAAAGGCCGTGAGCCTTGAGGAGTCCGGCGCCCTGATGCACAGTGCGACCCGTGTGATGCCCGCCCCGAGTGTGGTCCGCCTCAAGCGGTTCGTGCGGGTGCCTTTTCGCGGTCCCGTCCCGTTGACCCGCCGTGCCCTCTTCGCCCGGGACGGCGGGCGGTGCATGTACTGCGGTGGCGTCGCAACCAGCGTCGACCACGTCGTTCCGCGCAGCCGTGGCGGGCAGCACACTTGGGAGAACGTCGTCGCCGCGTGCCGCCGCTGCAACCACGTCAAGGCCGACCGGCATGTCGCCGAGATCGGCTGGCGGTTGCGGCATCAGCCCGCGCCGCCGTCGGGCCTGGCCTGGCGGATCATCGGCACCGGGCATAGGGACCCCCAATGGCTGCCATATCTGCAGCCGTACGGGGCGGATGACGCGCTGGCCCGGATCGATGCCGTATCGGCATAGGTCCGGGTTTTTTGGTTGCCATGCGGGACCGATCGCTTCGTGCGGGACCGATCGCTCCGTCCGTCCGTACGACCCGGCCCGCCTCCCTCTGAGGGTGGCGGGCCGGGTCCGTGGGGTGGGTCTGCTTACGGTGCACGCTCGTGCGTGAAGGTGCTTCCGGTGATGTCGTCGAACTGTGTCCGGATTATTCGCCGCACTGTTCATTCCGCTTCGGAAGTCATCTCTGTCGGTTCGGTTTCTTCGTATCCGTGGGATGACGTGCACGTACAGGTGGGCGCAGGTATGTGCAAAATTCACGGAAGCAGTTTACTGATCTCGGCGTAGCGGGAATCACTTGTCCAAGTGTCGACAGTTGCAGCCAAGCGTCGACGGCCCGTGTCATACTCGTAAAAGCTCGCCTGGTCTTGGGGGGTCTTTCGAAACGGACTGTTTTGTTCGAGCACAGGGGGAAGGCTGGGGCTCATGAGGATGGTAGGTATACGGGAATTACGAGGTGCACAGCTCGAAGAATGTTTCCGACGGCGTGAGCTGGTCGGAATAAAAAGCAGCAGGGTGCTTATCGGGGTCATCATACCCGTGTCCGTATCCTGGGTGGAGCATGTGATCGACCGTAACTGGTCCCGACTGCGGCAGAGCGTGATCGAAGGAGAGGCCGAGCTGGCCGGTGACGCGCCGTCCGTTCTGCTGGATGAATTGCTGGACCAGTCGAACGCTGCCGACCTGGCATCGGGCCCGCAGCCCGATGCCGTGTACGACGAGCGAGCCGGCAAAGGGGGTGCGGAGATGACTCTCGGGGTACCGGTGGCCGCTCTCGGGCGTCAGATCGACAGAATGGCGCGAGCCGCCGGGGCGCTGGGCCGTGTCGCGGGCGACGCCACCGGCCTGACCCGCGCGCGCACTGCGGAGCAGTCGGCAGAGCGGTCGGCACCGGACCCACTCGACGGCCCCGGAGTCACGCAGCCGGTGCGTACGGTACGGATCGGCGACCTCTCGGGGCGGCTGATCGAAGAGGCGGGGGAGGCGGGCCGGACGCTGGTGCTGACCCACGACCGTGCCGTGATCGGCATCGTCGTACCCGTCACGCGGCAATTAGTGGAATTCCTCATCGAGCAGAATATGTCGCGCGTGCTCTACAACATCGACCTCGGTGAGAAAGACGTCGAGCAGGGAGAACCTTTCACGACGCTCGAAGAGGTGATGAGCGCGAGAGGGCGGCCGGGGACGTAAGGGGACCGGCGCGCTGCCTGCACCGGGGGGGGAGAAGGCATGTCGGACCCGGCTGCGGCACCATCGGCTGGAAGTGCGGGGGCGAGCGCGTTCGCGGCCGCCACCCAGTCCCTGCGGACCACGGCCCGGTGGCTGCTCACAGCGGCCGCCGGTGTCGCGGCGGCGCTGGTGGCGGGCCTTCAGCTGACCAGCATCGGCTCGCTGGGCGCCGATCAGTGGCCCCGGCTGCTCGTCGCGGTCGGCGGTGTGGCCGCTGCGCTGGCCGCCACGAGCTATGTGATCCTGCGCGCCGCGCAGCTGCTGACCGACGAGTGGGTCACGCTGTCGCAGCTGGAGTGGGAGAACATCGAGCGGCGCTTCCTGCGCCACCCCAGCCGGCGGGACCGGCGGCGGCACGAGTCCCTCCGCAAGCTCTACGAGGACCTGCCGACGTACGGCGACGAGCTGTACGGGCACCTCGCCGCGGACGTCCCGGACCTCTACAACCAGCTGCGCGACGCCAACCGGGCCGCGCGGCTGACACCCACCGCGCCCGTTTCGCCACGGGCCACCGCCCTGCACGAGGCCGCGGGGGCTGTGACGAGCTACGCCAACTACTACCTGGTGCGCGACGCGTTCATCATGCTGCGGCGGCAGCTGGCGGTGGCCGGGGCGGTGCTGGTCGCGGGGGTGTTGGTGTTCGCCTATGCCGCCAATCCGCCGAAGCCCGAGGCGAAAACCGGTGCGAAAACCGGTGCGAAGGGCGCAACGGTGGAAACGCTGTCCCCGCACGTCCCGCGGCGGGGCGTCGCCCTGCCCTTCGCCCCGGATATTGCGCCGGATATTGCGGATGACGCCGGTTGTGACGCTGTGGTGTCAGGGAGTTCTGTTATGAAATCCCGACTCGGGTGTCAGGATGTCGGCCACGAAAATGGCGGGATGCTTTATGCGTCGGCCGTACTGGCGGCGCAGTGTGGCGCACTCCCGGTCGTTGAGGAACTTGTGTACTGCCACATATCCGTTGAAGCTCAGCGGAGTCGCGCTGTACTCGGCGTCCGGAGCGACCTTGGCCACGCTTTGTGAATTTGGACCGTTGTGGAGCTCGGCGGCCAGCGCGTCACCGAGCCCCTTCCGGTCGGCTTCGGTCCGCAGACCGAGCAAGACCCGGCGTGCGGCCGGGCCAAGAACCACTTCGTACCTTGTGGTCATCCCCCATCACCCCATGAAGAGAGTCCGCGGCAGCGGATAGTGCATCATAACCGGGGTGGCGCGATTCTCGTGTTCCTCGCTCCCGGCCCGGACATGACTATTTCTACGTATCCGGTTGCGGTAGAGGAAAGGGAATTCCTCGGGGTCCGTGAGCCGGGAGTTCTCGGGGGCGCGCGGTGATCGGGGAGCGAGGGGTGGGCGGCTACGGCCGGGCTGGAGTTCGCGCTCCGCCGGCCGGTGGAGCGTCTCCGGAAGGACGCGCGTCCTCGGGCCGGGTCCGGTCTTTCGGCCCGCTGCCGCTGCCGCTGCCGCTGCCGCTGCCGCTGCCGCTGCCGCTGCCGCTGCCGCTGTCCGGCGCCGGCGGGGACGTTTTGTCCGAGTCCTTCACCGCGTAGGCCTCCACGCCCCACAGCGAGTAGCCGAAGCGGGTCGCGCGTTTGTCGCCCTGGATGCGGATGAAGCGGGCGTCCTTCGCGTCCATGCGGACGGATTCGCGGCCGCCCTTGCCGTCGCGGACGGTGGCCGCCGTGCGCCAGGTGACGCCGTCCGTGGAGACCCGGACCGTGTAGGCGGCGGCGTAGGCGTCCTGCCAGTTCAGGACGAGGCGGCCCAGGCGGGCGGGCTGCGGCAGTTCGAACTGGAGCCAGGCGTCGTCCTCGGCGGGAGAGGACCAGCGGGTCTTCGGGTCGCCGTCGGTTGCGGCGGTGGCCGGGAACTCGGAGGTCTCGTCGCCGGAGGACGTGGCCGCGGCGCCGCGGGCCAGGTCGGGCCCCGCGGTGGGCGGGTAGGTCCGGACGGTCAGCGTCTGCTTCTGGTCGCCGTAGGTGACCGGGATCTCGTACGTGCCGGACTTGGCGTCGTGCGGGACCGTCACCTGGATACGGGCGGTGGCCGTGCCGCCGCGCGGGGCGGTGACGTGCTCCGGCGCCCGTACGGTGAAGCCCTTGGGCGCCTTGGCCGTGAGCTTGCCCTCCACGTCGGCGGGGCGGCGGGAGAAGATGCGGGCGTCCACGGAGAAGGTGCCGCCGGTGTCGGCGTCGATCCGGTCGCGGGAGAGTTCCAGGCCCGCCGCCGGGGTGTCGGCGAACCACGGGGTGAAGGAGTGCACGGACGGCGCGGCGGCCCCTTCCTTCCAGGACAGCCGGATTCCGTCGGCCTTCAGGCCGCGCGCCTCGGTCTGCGTCCAGCCGGTGCCGGAGAGGCCGCCGAGGCGGCGCCAGCCCTCGCCGGGGACGTGCGCCTCCACGGAGACACCGGCCGCGGACGGGCTCGGCTCGGTGAGCGAGGTGACCGCGGTCAGCGGGCGGGGGCGGCCGAAGGGGACGGCCAGGGAGGTGGGGTGACCGCCCTCGTCCGGCGGCGGGGCGGTGTCGGAGCGGTCGGAGCGGGCACCGGTCCACGCGTCGGACTCGGTCATCGCGCGGTCGAGGAAGGGCCCCAGAACGCCCTTTCCGACCGTCACTGAACTCTTTTTGATTTTCTTGCGCAGGTCCTGGACGGCGCGCTGCGCGGTCCAGGCGGCGGAGCCGTCCCCGCGGGCCTGTGCCACCAGCATGTCCACGGCACGCTCGCCGGCCGAACCGTAGCGCGCCAACTGGCGGGCCCAGGGACGTACTTCCTCGGCGAGGCCGGAGGAGATCCGTTCCGGCGCGCCGCTCATCGTGTGGAAGGCGGCACGCAGCCGGGCGGCGGCCTTGGTGTAGCGCTCGTCGTCGCCCCGGTCGTCGCTGTTGGTGGCGTCGGCGCGAGTCTTCCAGAACGCCTCGATCAGCGGCTTGAGGTACGCGGATTCGTCGGTGCCGAGGACCGAGGAGGCGTCGTTGCCGGCCAGGGCGTGCAGGGCGGCCCGGGTGGTGGCGTCACCGTCGGCGAGGTCGTCGATGGCGGCCTGCCAGGAGGCGCCGGGCCGGTAGCCGCGCGGGTTCCAGGCGTAGTCGGCGGCCGTGAACAGCGCGATGCGGGACGCGGTGGGCTGCGCCATGGCGTTGGCCAGCAGCGCGCTGGAGCCGGTGGCGACGGCGGGTTCGCGGCCGGTGTAGGGGCCGAGGAAGATACGGTCCTGCGCGTAGTCGTTGACCGGATAGTTGTCCATCGTGACCATCCGGTGGCCGAACACGTCACGGGCCTGGGCCAGTTCGCTGCCGGTGATGGTACGGGGGACGACGCCGACGCCGGTCCAGGCGACCTCGACCCGGTCGGACAGCGCGGCCGCGAGCGCCTCGCGGTAGGCGGTCGAGCCGTCCTGGTAGTACTCGGTGGGCATGAGCGTGAGCGGCGCCGCCCCGGGATACCGCCCGGCGAGGTGCTCGGCGAGCGCGTCCGCCACCTTGGCGTGCGCCTTCGCGGCGGCTTCCGGGCCGGACCCGAAGGTGTCGGCGTCCGCGTCGCAGTGCCACTCGCTGTAGCTGATGTCCTGGAACTGGAGCTGGAAGGCGCGCACGCCCAGCGCCCACATCGCGTCCACCTTGCGGCGCAGCGCCTTCAGGTCGTCCTCGGAGGACATGCACATGGCCTGGCCGGGGGAGACGGCCCAGCCCAGCGTCACGTGGTTGGCGCGGGCCCGTTCGGCCAGCGCGCGGAAGTCGTCGCGCTGCTCCGCCGGGTAGGGGTCACGCCACCGGAACTGGCGGTACGGGTCGTCGCCGGGGGCGTAGAGGTAGCGGTTCTGCTTCGTACGGCCCATGAAATCCAGTTGGGCCAGGCGCTGCTGACGGGTCCAGGGCTGGCCGAAGAAGCCCTCGGCCATGCCGCGTACGGCGGTGCCGGGCCAGTCCCGTACGACCACCGGGGCCAGCTCCTTGCCGCCGCTGCCGCCGCGGTCCTTGGCGCGCTCCACGACGAGCTGGCGCAGGGTCTGTACGGCGTGGAAGAGGCCGTCCGGGCCGACGCCGTCCAGGGCGACCGTGTCCCGGCCCGCGGCCTCGCCGACCGCGAGGCGGTAGCCGCCGGAGGGCAGGTCCCCGCGGGCGGGGGCGCGCAGGGCCCGCAGCGCGGCATCGGCGTCCGGCCCGCCGAAGCGGAACACCGGGCCCTTGCCGGGCAGCGCCTTCCCCGGGGCGGCCTCGTGGACCGTGCCGACCCCGGCGTCGCGCAGCAGGGCGTACAGCGCGTCCAGGGCGTACGGATCGGAGTCCGGCGCTGCGACGACCGTCGCCTCGTCGCCCAGCGGTACGGACGCGCCGGCCGACCGCATCGACTGCGGACGCGGCCACACGGCGGGCGGCTGCCCGGCGGAGACGGCCCGGCCGGTGCCGCCGCTGCCGCCGTCCTGACCAGGGAGATCGGGAGTGCCGACAGCCGGGTCGAAGGGGGCCGCGTGGGCGGGGGCGGTGCCCCCGAGCAGCCCGCCGATGACGGCGGCGGCGAGGGCGGTGGCCCCGGCGACCCGCGCACGGGCCCCGGCCCGCGCGGCGCCGAAGCGGCCGATGCTGCCGGTGCCGATGCTGGTGGGGGCGCTCAGGTGGGCGTCGGTGGCTCCGGGCCGGTGGAGCCCGTCGTTCCCGGCCCCGCCCGGGGATTCCTCGGCCCCGCCCGGGGGCGCCCCGGTCCTGCCTGGTCGCGCGCCGCCGTTGCCGGTTCCGCCGCTCCCGGCTCCGCCGGTCCCCTCGCCCTGCCTGCCGATCCTTCCGGCGTCCCGAACGCCGCTCCGGACTCGCACGCTCTCTCCTCAGTCCCCGTATTCCTACTCACCCGGTGGACCGGTGCCGCACCGGTCCACCCAGCCCGGCCGCTCCGCGGTCGCGCGCCCCTGAGCCGACTGCCGCGGCGGGGCCTCGTACCCCGTGGAACCCCGCCGGACAAGCCTTCGGCAGTGAGCCCACCACTGTGGCGGTGAGAGTGTCAACGCCAGGAGGCGAAGTGCCTGGTTTGCCCTGTGCGACCGGCGTGTCGCGGCGTGTTCCGAGGGTCGGCCGAGGGAGTGGGACCGGGGATGGGCCCGGGGGTGGGCCCGGGATCGGGGCGGGGCCGTTGCAGGAGCAATCCGACTCTCCGCGGCACTGAAGGATCTTCTCCGGAACACCCGTACGGGGGGCATCCCTGCGCCGTCACCCGTCCGCCACCGGTAAATCGCCTGCACGAGGGATGTGTGACCTGGGCCACGTTGATTGAATGGATACGTCTGCGCCCGCCCGGAGTGGGTAGGGCAGGTCGTGTCCCACTACCGACGAACGGGAGGCCCTCCGTGGCCGCGTCCGCTCAGCTTCTCCTCGACGCACTGTCGTCCGCCCCCGAGTACCCGGCAGAGCGCGTCAAACCCTCCGAGCCGGAAAAACCCGTCGAGCCGGATCTGTTCGACGGGGTGTCCGACCCCGACTCCGGCCTGGACGGATCCGGCTCCCTCTGCTTCTGCGAACCGCCCCTGACCAGCGAGCCCCCGCTCGCCGACGCCGCCCCGCTCACGAGTGAGTCCCCGATCGCCGCCGAGCTGCCGCTGACCAGCGAGCCCACCGCGGCCGGCCTGGGCACGGAGTCCATGGAGGTCTGATGGGCCGACCGCGGCTCGCCGGTCTGCACGGTGTGTGCACGTCCTATGAGCCCGCACCGGGACGCACCGAACACGTCGGTGACGACACCGTCGTCGCCGTTCTCGCCGCGCTCGGCGTCGACGCCTCGACTCCGCACGCCGTACGCGCCGCTCTGGAGGCGTACGACCACGGCGCGGGCCGTGCCCTGCTTCCGCCCACCGTCGTGGTGCGCCCTGGCCGCCCCCCGAAGCTGTCCCGACTGCCCGCGGGCACCGCCCTGCGGGTGGAGACCGAGTCGGGCGAGGTGCTCGACTGGGGGCCGGACCCCGGAGGCCGCGCCGGGTACGCGTACGAGCCCCCTGCCCGGGACCCGGGCCGCGACGACACCCGGACACCGCGCCGAAGCCGCGACGGAACCCTCGGCCGTACCCCGGATCACGCCACGCTCAAGAGGGCCGCGTCGAAGAGGACGGACCGGAACCCGGCGGACGAGGACCCGGACAAGAACCCGGACCCGCCCCGGACCCCCGCCGGAGCACGCGGCGGCCATGCCGGAGGGCCGAGAGGCCGCACCGGAGGACCGGGAGCCCGCACCGGAGGTCCCGGAGGACCGGGAGCCCGCACCGGAGGTCCGGAGGGCCGCACCGGAGGACCGGGCGACTACGTGGGCCGCCTCCCCCTCGGCATCCACACCCTGCGCGCCCACACGCCCGACGGCCGCTCCGCCCGCGCCCACCTGATCGTCGCCCCCGACCGGATGCCCGCGCCGCCCGCCCGCGCCCACGGCTTCATGGTGCAGCTCTACTCCCTGCTCTCCGGCCGCTCCTGGGGCATGGGGGACCTGGGCGACCTCGCCGACCTGGCAGCCTGGTCCGGACGCGCGCTCGGCACCGGCTTCGTACAGATCAATCCGCTGCACGCCGCCGTACCGGGAGCGCCCACCGACCCCTCGCCGTACCGCCCCTCCTCGCGCCGCTTCCCCGACCCCGTCCATCTGCGGATCGAGGACATCCCCGAGTTCGGCTACCTCGAAGGCCCCGCCCGCCGCCGGATCGACGCGCTGCTCGTACGGGCCCGGAAGCTGCGCGAAGCGGTGCTCCGCAAGGGAGCGCTGATCGACCGGGACGCCGTGTGGGAGCTGAAGAAGGAAGCGCTGGAACTGCTCTGGAAGGTGCCGCTCAGCCCCGGCCGGCGCGCCGCCTACTGCGACTTCCTCGCCGAGCAGGGCACGAGCCTGGAGGACCACGCCACCTGGTGCGCACTGGCCGAGCGCTACGGGTCCGACTGGCGCGGCTGGCCGTCCGGCCTGGACGACCCGCGCTCGGCCCGTACGGCACGGATGCGCGGCAGCCTGCTGGACCGCATCGACTTCCACAGCCGGCTCGCGTGGTTCACCGACCAGCAGCTCGCCGCCGCCCAGCGCGCCGCCGTCGAGGCCGGGATGGGCGTCGGGCTGGTGCACGATCTGGCCGTCGGCGTCCACCCCTCAGGCTCCGACACCTGGGCCCAGCAGGACGCCTTCGCGGCCGGCATGTCCGTCGGCGCGCCACCCGACGCCTTCAACTCGCGCGGCCAGGACTGGGGACTGCCGCCCTGGCGGCCGGACGCGCTGGCCGCTCAGGGCTACGCCCCGTACCGCGGCCTGCTGCGCGGCATGCTGCGGCACGCGGGTGCGCTGCGCATCGACCACGTCATGGGCCTGTTCCGGCTGTGGTGGGTGCCGGAGGGGCGGCCGCCGACGGAGGGCACGTACGTGCGGTACGACGCCGAGGCGATGCTCTCCGTCCTGGCCCTGGAGGCGCACCGCGCGGGCGCCGCCGTCATCGGCGAGGACCTGGGGACGGTCGAGCCGGTGGTCCGTACGGAACTGGCCGAACGGGGCGTGCTCGGCACCTCCGTGCTGTGGTTCGAACGCGACTACACGAAGAAGCCGGCCCGGCCGCTGCCGCCCGGGGACTGGCGCGCCGGCTGCCTGGCCACGGTCACCACCCACGACCTGCCCAGTACGGCGGCCCGGCTGACCGGGCAGCACGCCGAACTCCGCCACGGCCTCGGACTGCTGGACCGCTCACTCCAGGAGGAGCAGGCGGCGGAGGCGGTCGAGGTCGGTGAGTGGCTGGAGGTGCTGCACCGGCTGGGGCTGCTGCCGGAGGGGCGGGGAAACGAGGAAGCGGCGGTCAAGGCGCTGCACCGCTACCTGTTGCGCACGCCCGCCCGCATGGTCGGTGTGTGGCTGCCGGACGCGGTGGGGGACCGGCGCCCGCAGAACCTCCCCGGAACATGGGACGAATACCCCAACTGGCGGCTGCCGATCACCGGCCCTGCGGGGCGCCCGCTGTCCTTGGAGGAGATCGCCGCGTCGCCCCGGCTCCATGCGCTGATGAGCGAACTGCGCACGTCGCGGCGGTAGTCGGGCCGGGAGGAAGTGGGGTGACCGGTGGCCCGTACCGGCCTTCCGGCCGTGCGCACCGCTCTTCCGGCCGCTGCGGCCGTACGGCACCATGCCGTGGACGCCATCCAAGAGATCCGACCCATCGGGGCCGGGGAGTTGGAGGGAACCATGGCTGCGGGAACCGTGGCAGCGAGAAGCACGGCAGCAAGAACCACGGCAGGAAGCGGGCCGCGCGCCCGCCTGTGCACCGTCTTCGCGCTCACCGTCACCGAGGCTCTCGCCTCGCTGGCCCCGTCGGCCCCGTCGGCCCCGTCAGCCCTGTCGGACCCGTCAGCTCCGTCAGCCCTGTCGGACCCGCGCACTCCGCTCCGGGCCGGCGCCCACCGGCCCGCTGCCCACCGGCCCGCCGCGAGCCCCTGCACGGGCCCCGTACGCCCGGCCTCCCAGATGACCGTCGAGCCCTGCGACACCCCCGCGCGGATCATCGAGAAGGCCGCCAGGACCGTACCGACCGCGGCGCAGCGCGCCTGGCAGGAGCGGGAGGTCACCGCGTTCACGCACTTCGGCATGAACACTTTCACCGGCCGTGAGTGGGGCTCCGGAACCGAGGACGCGAAGTGGTTCGCGCCGCCGCGCATCGACGTGGACCAGTGGATGCGCGCCTACAAGGCGGCGGGCGCGGAACAGGTCATGCTCACCGTCAAGCATCACGACGGCTTCGTGCTCTACCCCAGCCGCTACACCCCGCACACCGTCCGGGCGAGCCCCGGGCAGCCGGACGTCGTCGGCGCGTACGTGCGGGCCGCTCGCAGGGCCGGGCTCGACGTCGGCCTCTACCTGTCGCCTTCCGACGGCGCCGAACTGCCGCACGCCTGGCACGCGCGCTGGGTCGAGGAGATCGGGCGCAAACAGGCCGAGGGCAAGCAGCTGAGCCTTCCCGAACGGGTCGCCCTGGACGACCGCGGCCGGGCGCCCGCCGGACTGGGCCGCTTCGGCAACGGCAGCGCCGTCACCGAACGCACCATCCCCACCCTCGTCCCCGGCGACGACCGCGCCGCCGCCGTACGCGACGGACGGCTGCCCTCCTTCACCGTCCGCGCCGACGACTACGACACGTACTACCTCAACCAGGTCTACGAACTGCTCACCCAATACGGTCCGGTCGAAGAGTTGTGGCTGGACGGCGCGAACCCGTGGGCGGACGCCGGTGTCACGCAGAAGTACGACGTACGCCAGTGGTTCGAGACGGTCCGCCGCCTCTCGCCGCGCACCGTCGTCTTCCAGGGGCCGCAGGGCGTGCGCTGGGTCGGCAACGAGCGGGGCGTGGCGCGCGAGACGGAGTGGAGCGTCACCCCGTCCGCCGTCGACCCCTGGTCGGTGCTCTCCGGCGGGCTGCCCAACGACTCCGCCGACGCCGACATCGGCTCCCGCGCCAAGCTGCTCGCACCCGCCACCAAGTACCTCCAGTGGTATCCCGCGGAGGCGGACGTCTCGATCCGGCCCGGCTGGTTCCACCACCCCTGGGAGCGTCCCAAGACGCCCGGCCGGCTGCTGGACCTGTACGAGAAGAGCGTGGGCCGCAACGCGTCGCTGCTGCTCAACGTGCCGCCGGGCCGCGATGGCCGGATCGGTGAGGCCGACGTCGCCGCCCTCACCGCCTTCGGGAGGTCCGTACGGGAGACGTACGGCCGCGATCTCCTGGCGGGCGGCCGGGCCCCGGGCGCGCGGCCGGGCGGTGTCACGTTCGACCGGGTCGGACTGGGGGAGGACCTGCGGTACGGACAGCGGGTGGAACGGTTCGCCGTCGAGGCGCGGACCGGCGGGACGTGGCGGCGGATCGCCGGAGGGACCACCGTCGGCCACCGGCGCATCCTGGCGCTGCGCGCGCCGGTGACCGCCGACGCCGTACGCGTACGGGTCCTCGGGGCCCGTGCCGCACCGCACCTGATGCCGGTGACCGCCCACTTGTCCCGACGGTGACCGCCCGCCTGTCCCGACGGTGACCGCCCACCTGTCCCGGCCATTTCTTGGGCGTCTCCCGGTCCTCTCCCGGTCCTCTCCCGGTCCTCTCCCGGTCCTCTCCCGGGGCCTGTCCCGGTCCTCTCCCGGCCCCGATCCGGCCCTGGTCCAGCCCTGGTCCCGCCCCGGAACGGCCGGGTCAGCCGTTAGGCGACCCCGGGCGCGCGAGGGTGAAAGACGTCCGATACGTTGACCTCGTGAGCAATCTGGTCAAGAAGAACGCCCTGCGCGCCGGAACCATCACGGCCGGCACCGCGCTGATGCTGCTGATGTCGTCCCCCGCGTTCGCGCTCACCCGCGACGACGGTGACGACCCGGGTCCGGGCCTGAGTGTCGTCCAGACGCTCGGCCTCTATGTCGCCGCCCCCATCGTCCTCTTCCTGGTCATCGCCGGCCTGGTCATGGCCGGTGACAAGTCCCGCAAGCAGTCCAAGGGCTGATCCAGGGCTCCATCCACGCCTCTTCAAGGGCGCCCGCAGGTTCGCGAGAACCGGCGGGCGCCCTTTTTGCATGGCCCGGGAAACGATCCGGCGGGGCCTGCGGAATCCTCCCCTCCGCGGGTACCCCTCCGCGGAGGGCGGGATTCCGCCAGAGGGTTGTTTTGATGTGGACCTAACCTACGATGGCGTAACCTACGGAGCCGTAGGTACCCCCGTCCCCAGGAGTCCCCGTGACCATCGCCCCCGACCGCCACGCCGGAGAGCGCGGCCAGGCCGCTTGGAGCGACACCCGGCTGCTGTTCGCACTCGAAGAGGTCGTCGAGAAGGAGCTCAACCGGCACCTGAAGGTCGCCAAGGAATGGATGCCGCACGAGTACGTGCCCTGGAGCGACGGCCGCGACTTCGACGGCGTCATGGGCGGCGAACCGTGGGCCCCCGAGCAGTCCAAGGTCACCGACATAGGGCGGATCGCCCTGGTGGTCAACCTGCTGACCGAGGACAACCTGCCCAGCTACCACCACGAGATCGCCTCCCTCTTCGGGCGGGACGGCGCCTGGGGGACGTGGGTGCACCGCTGGACGGCGGAGGAGGGCCGGCACGGCATCGTCATGCGTGACTACCTGCTCACCAGCCGGGCCGTGGACCCGGTCGAGCTGGAGCGGTTCCGTATGGCGCACATGTCGGCCGGCTTCGAGTCCGACAACGCGCACAGCATGCTGCACTCGGTCGCGTACGTCGCCTTCCAGGAACTGGCGACCCGCATCTCGCACCGCAACACCGGCCACCACTCCGGTGACCCGGTCTGCGACCGGATGCTGGCCCGTATCGCCACCGACGAGAACCTCCACATGGTCTTCTACCGGAACCTGCTCGCCGCCGCCTTCGAGCTCGCTCCCGACCAGACCATGTGCTCCGTACGGGACGTGGTCACCGGCTTCCGCATGCCGGGTCACGGCATGCCGGGCTTCGAGCGCGCCGCGGCCCGGATGGCGATCGGCGGGATCTACA
Source organism: Streptomyces sp. CB02923 (assembly GCF_001905005.1). Classification (GTDB taxonomy): domain Bacteria; phylum Actinomycetota; class Actinomycetes; order Streptomycetales; family Streptomycetaceae; genus Streptomyces. The sequence goes on from NZ_LWKZ01000012.1 coordinate 361,443, forward strand.
ACCTGCGCATCCACCACGACGACGTGCTCCAGCCGGTGCTGCGCTACCTCAAGGTGCTGGAGATCGGCGGCCTCGGCCCGGCCGGGCTGCGGGCGCAGGAGGAGCTGGGGATGTTCATGGGCGGGCTGGACGACCAGGCGCGCAAGTTCGACGAGCGTCTGGCGGCGCGCGATGCCCGCCGGGCGGCGCGGGGGTAGCGAGGCCCGCCGGGCGGCGCGGGGCGGGCCAAGCCCGCCGGGTGCGTACGCTGCGTACGCTGCCCGCATGGCCGACTGGGACATCAAGAAGCTGCGCATCCTGCGCACCCTCCACGAGCTGGGCACGGTCACCGCGGCCGCCGAAGCGCTGCACCTGACGCCCTCGGCGGTCTCGCAGCAGCTGTCCGGCCTGGCCAGGCAGCTCGGGGTCACGCTCCTGGAGGCCCACGGCCGGCGCGTACGCCTGACGGACGCCGCGCACCTGGTCCTGCGGCACGCCGAAGCCGTCTTCGCGCAACTGGAGCGCGCGGACGCCGAGTTGCTCGGCTACCTCCAGGGCGAGGCGGGAGAGGTGCGGCTGGGCGCGTTCTCCACCTCGATTCCCGCGCTGGTGGTCCCCGCCGTACGGGACCTGCGCGGCTCGCACCCCGGCCTCGCGGTGTCCGTACGGGAGGCGGAGGCGGCGGAGGCGTACGAGCTGCTGGCGGAGGGGAGCGTGGACCTCGCGCTCTCGCTGGCCGCGCACGCGCCCACGCCGCGCGACCCGAAGTTCACCCGCCTCGCGCTGCTCGCCGACCCGCTGGACGTGGCGCTGCCCGCCGGGCACCCGCTGGCGGACGAGCCGGGGCTGCGGCTGGCCGACCTGGCGGGCGAGCAGTGGATCTACGGCAGCAGCGGCCCCTGGTCGCAGATCACGACGGCCGCGTGCGAGCACGCCGGTTTCGTGCCGGAGCGGGCGCACGCCGCCGCCGACTGGGACGCGATCCTGGCCATGGTCGGTGCGGGCATGGGGGTCGCGCTGGTGCCCCGGATGGCGATGTCCGGGGTACGGGGCCGGACCGGGCCGGGATCCGGGGCGCGGGGACGGACCGGGCCGGGGCGGGAGGCCGTCGCCGCGGCGCAGTCCGAAGCGGTGGAGTCCGAAGCGGCGCAGTCTGAAGCGGTGGAGTCCGGGGTGGCGCAGTCCGGGATGGCGGAGTCCGGAGTGGCGGTGCGGGTGCTGCGGGCCGACCAGCCGCGGCGGCACGTCGTGGCGGCGGTGCGGCGCGGGGCGGAAGGGGCGCCGGGGCTGGAGCGGGTGCTGGCGGCGCTCCGGCGGGTGGCCGCGGGCCTGGCCGTGCCACCGGATGCGGCAGCCGACGGCGGCCGGTGACCCTCCAGCCCGGCCATTCCCCCTTCACCATTCCCCCTTCGCCGTCCCCCCTCGCCATTCCCCCTTCACCGTTCAGCTCGCCTGAACGTAACCTCCAGAAACTTTCGATAGACCTGGAGAAATCGTTCCTGCCATCGTCAAGGAGTCCGTGTCACCCCTCACCCCTCACCCCCTCCCCGAAGGGCAGAGATGACCACCACTCCGGCCGTTGCCTCCTCCACCGACCCGCACGCCAACGACGCCGCACCGTACGGCGGCGGCGACCCCTACGCGGACTACCGTGGCGGGGACTTCCCCTTCACCTCGCTCGTCGACCTCGCCGACCGCCGGTTCGGTGCCGGTGTCATCGCCGCCAACGACGAGTTCTTCGCCGAGCGCGAGAACCTGCTGAAGCCCGGCCCCGCGGTCTTCGACCCGGAGCGCTTCGGCCACAAGGGCAAGATCATGGACGGCTGGGAGACCCGGCGGCGGCGCGGGGCCGACGGCGCGCACCCCTTCCCCGCCGAGGACGAGCACGACTGGGCGCTGATCCGCCTCGCCGCCGCCGGCGTCATCCGGGGCGTCATCGTCGACACCGCCCACTTCCGCGGCAACTACCCGCAGCAGATCACCGTCGAGGCCACCGCGCTCCCCGGCAGCCCGAGCCCCGCCGACCTGCTCGCCGACGACGTGAAGTGGGAGGAGATCGTCCCCCGTACGCCGGTGCGCGGCCACGCCGCCAACGGCTTCGCGGTGACGGCCGAGCGCCGCTTCACCCACCTGCGCCTCAAGCAGCACCCCGACGGCGGCGTCGCCCGGCTGCGGGTGCACGGCGAGGTCGTGCCCGACCCGGCGTGGCTGGACGTGCTGGGCACCGTCGACCTGGCGTCCGTCATGCACGGCGGCGTCGTCGAGGACGCCTCCGACCGCTTCTACTCCTCGCCCGCGCAGATCATCCAGCCCGACCTGTCCCGCAAGATGGACGACGGCTGGGAGAACCGCCGCCGCCGCGTCCGCGACACCAACGACTGGGTACGGTTCCGGCTGGCCGCGCAGGGCGGGATACGCGCCGTCGAGATCGACACCGCGTACCTGAAGGGCAACTCGGCGGGCTGGGCGGCGCTCTACGGATGCGACGCGGAGACCGCCGACCCGGCCGACGACGCGGCCTGGTTCGAGATCCTGCCGCAGACCCGGCTCCAGCCCGACACCCCGCACCGCTTCGCGCTCCCGCGCCCGGTGACCGCCACCCACGTACGGCTGGACGTCTTCCCCGACGGCGGCCTGGCCCGGCTGCGCCTGCACGGCGACCTCACCGACACCGGCCGCGCCGCACTCGCCCGCCGCTTCGACGAGTTGTGCGGCTGAGCGGCGTTAGCCCCTGCTCTCGTGGCACGCGGTGTCGCGAAAGCGTCCGGCGGTGGCCGGCGACGCGCCATCGGCAAGGGCGCGCAGGGCAGCAGTGGCGCAGACCCTTGTCGACAGGTACCTAAATCGATGTGCGCATTAGCAACTCAATTTGAGGGAGATTTGAGCATCGTAAACCGCCGAACCCGGAGTGCGCCGAAATAGCACCCCGGGTTCGTCGGTGTGGAGTGTTTGGCGTCACTCCCCGGCGGATTTGCGGCGTCGCGACACTATCCTTGGGCCCGGCCGCCGACCGGCTGTCGCAGGCGTGTCCTGTACGTGCCCGTGGTCGGACGACGGCCAGCTCAGGACGTGGTCTCCGCGTCCGGCGAGAGCCGCCGCCCCTGCTCCAACGGCCAAGGTAGGGAAGGGGCGGCGGTTTCCGGAGGGCAGGCTTTTGCAGGCCGGGGCGCATGTCGTCCGGGTTCCTGGGGTCGGAATGTTCTTTGCAGGGGTGATCCTTTTCCCCGGGTGGACCACTTGGCTTCGGCAGTCGCACGGAGGGTCGCCCGGGTGGTGATGTGCGCAATCCCCAAGGGGCCTTGTTGGTCGGGCCTGTCCCGGTCTGCCCGGTGGGCGCCGTAAGGCGCGGACGAAGGACGGCGGAAAACGTTCAGCGGTGAACCAGTTACCCGTATCGAGCGATCGGTTCACGAACAGGAAGCTGCAACGATCATGAAAACCTCGCGAGGCAAGAGGGCTTACGCTGTCGCGTTGGTCACATTGACGCCCAGTTAGGCATCACCTTCTGTTGCCTATTCGTTACGTATGGTTTTCGAATCGGCTGGGTGCTGCGGCGTCGCGGTCCGGCCCCCCGAAGGCTTGACGCGCTACCCGTGAGTAGATGAGGGGCGTCTGCGTTCTTTGAGCTGAATGGCTGTCATATGTCCGGCGAAGGGGGCCGCAGCATACTCCGGCCCGCTGACAACCGGCCGGTCCGCTCCGGTCCCGGGGGCACCGGAATCAGTTGCCAGAGCGGGCCCCGGCACCGTTAATGGTCTGGACGCATGCCGCGGGGGAGCAGCGCTCACTCCGTCCTCGCCTTCCCTGCTTGGCCGTTGGAGCAAGGCGTGGCACGGGTTTCTCGCCGTAACCGAGCCGACGACGAGGTCGGCACGAGCACAGGAGACAACTCAATGAACGAACCGACCAGCAGCCGGTCCCAGGGCCCTTCACCCACCGGCGACGTCGGCAGCACCACGGGCGGCGCCGGACCCACCCCCTCCGGACCGCCCCTGAACCTCTCTCCGGCAGCCGGCGCCCCGGTCACCCCTTCGGGCGCCTACAGTCGTCGGCAGGCCCACCGCAGGCGCCTGGAAATGTACCTGGACGGCCACTTCGAACTGAGCCTCTACGTCTCCCCGCGGCTGCTCCGCTGGCTCTGCAGCGGCATGGTCACCGCGGCGATGGGCGTCACCTGGTACCTGAAAAATCACTGAGCGGCCGCCGGTACGACGGCACGTGGTGCCACCCCGATCGGTGATGGCCATGACCGACGAAGCGCCCCGGGCCCGATCGGCCCGGGGCGCTTCCCGTATCTCGACGAGGCGCGGCCGCTACGCGGCAGCCACGTCCGCGTGCTGTGCCTTCAGGGCGCGCTCGATGCCGGAGCGGGACTCCGTCACCAGGCGGCGCAGGGCCGGGCTCGGTTCGGCCGAGGTGAGCCAGGTGTCGGTCGCGTCCAGGGTCTCCTGGGAGACCTGGAGGGACGGGTACAGGCCGACCGCGATCTGCTGTGCCATCTCGTGGCTGCGGCTGTTCCAGACGTCCTTGACCGCGGCGAAGTACTTCTCCGCGTACGGAGCGAGCAGCTCCCGCTGGTCGGTCTGGATGAAGCCGCTGATGACGGCCTCCTGCACGGCGTTGGGCAGCTTGTCGCTCTCCACGACCGAGTCCCACGCCGCCGCCTTCGCCTCGGCGGTCGGCCGGGACGCGCGGGCCGCCGCGGCGTGCCGCTCACCCGCCGACGTGCGGTCGCGCTCCAGCTCCGCCTCGATGACCTTCTCGTCGGCGCGGCCGGTCGCGGCCAGCCGCTGCACGAGCGACCAGCGCAGCTCGGTGTCGACGGCCAGGCCGGGGATCTCCTGCGTACCGTCGAGCAGGCCCTGGAGCAGGTCCAGCTGCGCGTCGGTACGGGCCGCGGCGGCGAACGCGCGCGCCCAGGCCAGCTGGTGGTCGCTGCCGGGGGCCGCGGCGCGCAGCTGCTCCAGCGCGGCCTCGGTCCACTTCGCCAGGCCGGTCTCCCGCCAGTCCGGGGCCGCGTACAGGTCCAGCGCCAGCTTCACCTGCCGGTGCAGCGACTGCACGACGCCGATGTCGGACTCCTTGGTGATGCCCGACAGCACCAGCTCCAGGTACTCGCGGGTGGGCAGTTCGCCGTCCCGCGTCATGTCCCACGCCGAGGCCCAGCACAGCGCGCGCGGCAGCGACTCGGTGAAGTCGCCCAGGTGCTCGGTGACGACGCGCAGCGAGTCCTCGTCCAGGCGGACCTTGGCGTACGAGAGGTCGTCGTCGTTGAGGAGGATGACGGCCGGGCGCGGCGTGTTCTGCGGGAACGGTACCTCGGTGCGCTCGCCGTCCACGTCCAGCTCGATCCGGTCCGTACGGACCAGCTTGCCGTCCTTCAGGTCGTAGCAGCCGATCGCGATGCGGTGCGGGCGCAGCACCGGCTCACCCTTGGCGCCGGCCGGCAGGGCCGGGGCCTCCTGGAGTACGGCGAAGGAGGTGACCGTGCCGTCCTCGGCGACCTGGAGCTCCGGGCGCAGGATGTTGATGCCGGCCGTCTCCAGCCACGCCTTCGACCAGGTCTTCAGGTCCCGGCCGCTGGTCTCCTCCAGCGCGCCGAGCAGGTCGGACAGCCGGGTGTTCTTGAAGGCGTGCGCCTTGAAGTACGCCTGGACGCCCTGGAAGAACTCGTCCATGCCGACGTAGGCGACGAGCTGCTTGAGGACGGAAGCGCCCTTCGCGTACGTGATGCCGTCGAAGTTGACGAGCACGTCGTCCAGGTCGCGGATCTCGGCCATGATCGGGTGCGTGGAGGGCAGCTGGTCCTGCCGGTACGCCCAGGTCTTCATCGAGTTCGCGAAGCTGGTCCACGAGTGCGGCCAGCGGCTGCCCGGCGCGTGCGCCTGGCAGGCGATGGAGGTGTACGTGGCGAACGACTCGTTCAGCCACAGGTCGTTCCACCACTCCATGGTGACCAGGTCGCCGAACCACATGTGCGCCAGCTCGTGCAGGATGGTCTCGGCGCGCGCCTCGTAGGCGGCGTCGGTCACCTTCGAGCGGAAGACGTACTGGTCGCGGATGGTCACCGCGCCCGCGTTCTCCATCGCGCCCGCGTTGAACTCCGGTACGAACAGCTGGTCGTACTTGGCGAACGGATACGCGTAGTCGAACTTCTCCTCGAACCAGTCGAAGCCCTGCCGGGTGACCTCGAAGATCGCGTCCGCGTCGAGGTGCTCGGCCAGCGACGGACGGCAGTAGATGCCCAGCGGCACCGAGCGCCCGCCGCCCTCCCAGGTGCTGTGCACGCTGTGGTACGGGCCGGCGATCAGCGCGGTGATGTACGTGGAGATCCGCGGCGTGGGCGCGAACCGCCACACGTTGTCCTGCGGCTCGGACGCCGGCGAGTTGGAGATCACCGTCCAGCCCGCGGGGGCCGTGACGGTGAAGGCGAACGTCGCCTTCAGGTCCGGCTGCTCGAAGCTGGCGAACACCCGGCGGGCGTCCGGCACCTCGAACTGCGTGTAGAGGTACGCCTGCTGGTCGACCGGGTCGACGAAGCGGTGCAGGCCCTCGCCGGTGTTGGTGTACGTGCAGTCCGCGACGACCTTCAGCTCGTTGCGGCCCTCCCGCAGCCCCGGCAGCGCGATCCGGGAGTCCTGGAACACCGTGCCCGGATCCAGGGGCTCACCGTTGAGCACCACCTCGTGCACGGTCGGCGCCACCAGGTCGATGAACGATTCCGCACCCGCCTCGGCGGCGTCGAACCGCACCGTGGTGACCGACCGGTAGGTGCCGCCCTCCGCGGCCTCCTGCGCGCCGGAGAGGTCCAGATCGATCTCGTACGCGTCCACGCTCAGCAGCCGCGCCCGCTGCTGCGCCTCGTCGCGGGTCAGATTCGTGCCAGGCACCCGATATCTCCTTTGCTTCGGACTTGGGCCCATCCTTCCACGCGGCGCGGGATCACCCGATGGAGGGCATCGACGGATATCGTGCGCTCCAGAGCGGCCGCCGACCTTACGCTCCGGCTGAAAGGAGGCGCCGCGATGACCCTGATGCATCACGACACTGTTGAGGACATCATGCGGGCCGAGAAAGGCCACGAGCTGCTGCGCTTTCTGGAGAAGGTCCCTGAGCTGGACCAGCTCAAGATCGAGCTCATCGACGGAAAGATCGTTATGCAGGCGTCGGCAGCACCGTTCCACAACCGCATCGTTGCTTTGCTCACCGCGCAGATGATCGCCGAGGGGTGGGAAGCGCTGCCGGAACAGGCGCTGATCTCGGACATCTCCAGCTTCGAGCCCAAGGCGGACCTCACCGTCACCGTCGAGGAAGCGATCCGCAACAACCCGAATCCGCTCCCCGCCGACCGTGTCGACCTCGTCGTTGAAGTCGTCTCCTCCGACCGGGACAGCGATTACATCAAGAAGCGCATGTGGTACGCGATGAGCCGCATTCCCCTCTACCTCCTCGTGGACCCCAACGAATGCACGATCGAGCTGTACTCGGAGCCGGACCATCTGACCTACCGCCGGGTGGACCCGTACCGGTTCGGCGGCCCGGTACCGCTTCCCGAGCCGTTCTCGTTCGCGGTCGACACCTCGCGGTTCAAGCCGTATCCGCCCAAGCTGCCGTAGGGGTGACCGACAAGGCGGTCCCCGCAGCGGCGGGTCTGCCGCGCGCCTCCGAGCTGGAGAGCGACTACACCTCGGCGTGGCAGGAGTGGGACGAGAGTGGCGACGCGCGGCTGTGGGACCGAGTGGCGGGGGACGGGGACGTTGGTCAACTCCACGTCCGATTTCCGCCGGAAACAAGTCGGATGCCCGCCCACGCTGTACACATGACGACGTACACGCCCCTCCCCATCCCCGCAGCCGCCCTCAAGGAACTGCGTGAGTCCGACGACTCCGGGCGGGACATGGAGCCGTTCGCTGCCGGGTCCGTGAGTGACCGGGTGGACAGTGTGGGCAGTCCGTTGCGGTGCTGTCTGCGGGCCGTGGTGGAAGGGGAGCGGATCGCGCTCGTCTCGTATGCGCCGTTGCGACGATGGGCGCAGGAGCGGTGGGCGCGGCCGGGGGCGTACGACGAGTGCGGGCCGGTGTTCATTCACGCCGAGGAGTGCGGCGGGCCGGACGCCGCCGGGCGGGCCGGGTATCCGTTCGCGCGGCCGGGGGCGCTGCGGACCCTGCGGCGCTACAACGCGGACGGGCACATCGTCGGCGGTCGCTGCTTCGAGATCCCCGCGGACGCGGACGCCGGGTTCGACGCGGCGTTCGCGGAGGCGTTCGCGCAGCCGGGCGTGGAGCTGGTGCATGTCCGGGCGCTGGAGTACGGGTGTTTCCACTTCGAGGTGCGGCGGCCGTAGAAGGCAGGTGCGGATACGCCGCGGGGCCCGTACGGAAGATCCGTACGGGCCCCGCGGCGCGGTGCGGAAACGGCTCAGCCGCGCAGTTCCGCCGCGACCAGCTCGGCGATCTGGACCGCGTTCAGGGCCGCGCCCTTGCGCAGGTTGTCGTTGGAGAGGAACAGCGACAGACCGTGGTCGACCGTCTCGTCCTTGCGGATGCGGCCCACGTAGGACGCGTCCTGCCCGGCGGCCTGGAGCGGGGTGGGGATGTGCGAGAGGGCCACGCCGGGGGCGCCGGCCAGCAGCTCGTTGGCGCGCTCCGGGGTGATCTCGCGCGCGAAGCGGGCGTTGACCTGGAGCGAGTGGCCGCTGAAGACCGGGACGCGCACGCAGGTGCCGGAGACCTTCAGCTCCGGGATCTCCAGGATCTTGCGGCTCTCGTTGCGGAGCTTCTGCTCCTCGTCGGTCTCGTTGAGGCCGTCGTCGACGATGGAGCCGGCCATCGGCAGCACGTTGAAGGCGATCGGGCGGACGTACTTGTCCGGCTCCGGGAAGTCCACGGCCGAACCGTCGTGGGCGAGCTTGGTCGCGTCCTGCTCGACGGCCTTGCGGACCTGCTCGTCCAGCTCCGCCACACCGGCCAGTCCGCTGCCGGACACCGCCTGGTACGTGGCGACGACCAGCGCGGTCAGCCCGGCCTCGGCGTGCAGCGGGCGCAGCACCGGCATGGCGGCCATGGTCGTGCAGTTCGGGTTGGCGATGATGCCCTTGCGGCGGTCGGAGATCGCCTGCGGGTTGACCTCGGAGACGATCAGCGGGACGTCGGGGTCCATGCGCCAGGCGGAGGAGTTGTCGATCACGACCGGGCCGGCGTCGGCGACCTTCGGGGCCAGCGCCTTGGCGGTCGAGCCGCCGGCGGAGAAGAGCACGATGTCCAGACCGGAGTAGTCGGCGGTGGCCGCGTCCTCGATCGTGATCTCGGTGTCCTGCCACGGGAGCGTACGCCCGGCGGAGCGGGCCGAGGCGAACAGTCGCAGCTGCTCCACCGGGAAGTTCCGCTCGGCGAGAATGCCCCGCATCACGCCGCCGACCTGACCGGTGGCTCCGACGATTCCGATCCTCATGGCACTCCTTGTTCGGTACGTACAGCAGCGGAACGGGTGCCTTCGAGGGCACCCGCCCCGTTACTGTCCACTATCTCAGGCCGTCATGACACGACCTTTTCGATGCGCACGCCGCCGCTGCCCGTGACCGTGCCGGAAGCGTTCAGCAGCTGGACCTCGCCGAAGAACTCGCGTCCGGCGGGAGCCGGGCCCGCGACCGCGACCTCGGCCGTGACCTGCGTCGATGCTCCGCTACCCAGCTTTACCGCTTTCGATTCGTCCGTCTTGAGCGAACCGAGCGCGGAGGAGTAATACACATCACGGTAGTCGTAGGCGGTGCTGCCCGCGGGGATCGCGTAGCCGTCCACGACGACGGTGTACGTGCCGGGCGCGGGCTTGGTGATGCTGACCGACTCGTCCGAGCCGCCGGTCGCCGACGAGGCGACGACCTTGCCGCCGAGCAGGACGCTCAGGTCCAGGTCGGCCTTGGCGTCGGCGGGCGCGCCGATCGCGGCGTCCAGCCGGGACACGCCGCTGCCCACGGCGATCTCGTACCGCTGCGACTCGCCTTCCTTGATCGTCGGGCGCTGCGTACGGGACGAGCCCAGCTCGCCGCCCTTCAGGGTGCCCTCGACGGCGGCGAAGGCGTTGGCGACCTTCCACTCCACCGGGGCCGGGCTGCCGATCTTGGCCTGCGGCAGGACGCGGACGGCCGGGTCGAAGGTGGTGCCGAGCGCGGCAGCGGTGACCGTGTACGGGTTGTCCAGCAGCGGCGAGGTGCGCCGCGACTCGACCTCGATCTCCCAGACGCCGGGCGCCGGGTTCTTGTAGGTGCGCCGCACCGGGTCGCAGGTGTTGGCGGGGTTCGGGTAGTTGGGGTAGCAGTTCGGCGTGCCGGTCGGGTCGACCGGGACACCCTGCGGGCTGAGGGCGATCCAGCGCGTCTGGCTGCCCGCCGCGAGTCCGCTCATCGAGACCTGGAGGGCCTTGGCGCCCTTCGGGACGGTGATGAAGTGGGAGGTGGTGGCGTTGCGCTGGACGGTGCCGGACTTGGCGAGCGCGTGGGTGGGCGCGGCCAGCGGCTCGGCGGCCACGACGGTGGCGAGGATCTTGCGGTCGACGCCCTCGGTGCGCGGGTCGTCCAGGTCCACGGTGACGCTGTGGATGCCGGCGGTGCGCGGCTTGGCGGTGATCTCGAAGGTCACCGGCCGGTTCAGCGGCAGCCAGATCGCGCCCTTCTCGTCCGGCAGGTCGAAGGTGCCGTCGTTGTTGATCAGGTCCAGCTCGTGCCGTACGGGACGGTCGGGGCCGGTGGTACGGGTGATGGTCACCTCGTACGTCCGGGACTGCCGGACCTTGAGGCCGCCCTCGCGGTCGTAGAGGCCGGTGCCGTAGCCGGGCGTCTTCAGGAAGTCGGACAGGGCCGTCTTCACCGGGGCGCGGACCGTGTACTCATGGGCGGCGGCGCCGTGCCGGATCGCGGACCAGGCGGCACGGATGTCCATCAGGCCGGAGCCCTGCTCGTACGACTGGAAGCCCTTGATCTGCTTGGCCGTCGAGGTCAGCGCGGTACGCAGCTTCGCCGGGGGCAGCGCGACCCGCTGCTGCTTCGCGGCGGACAGCAGCAGTGCCGACGCGCCGGTGGCCTGCGGCGCGGCCATCGAGGTGCCCTGGAGCATGGCGTAGCCGGGCGGCAGGTCGTAGCCCGCTTCGGCGGTGGGGCCGCCGGGCTCCCAGGTGGGGATGGTGTTGATGGAGGCGCCGGGAGCGGTGATGACCGGCGTGAAGCCGCCGTCCTCGCGCGGGCCGCGGGAGGAGAACGGGAGCATGGCGTACTTGCGCGTCACCGCCGAGCCGTAGTTCGCGGCCCAGGTCTCCTTGGAGATGGACGCGCCGACGCTGATGACCTTGTCGGCCAGGCCGGGGTCGCCGATGGTGTTCGCGCCGGGGCCGCTGTTGCCCGCCGAGATGATCAGCTGGACGCCGTAGGTGTCGATCAGCCGGGTGTACAGCTCGGCACGGGCGTTGTTGCCGTCGTTGAGCGCGGGCAGACCGCCGATCGACATGTTGACGACGTCCACGCCGCGCTTGGTGACGAGGTCGATCATGCCCTCGGTGAGCGCGATGTTGGTGCAGCCGCCGCTCCAGGTGCACGCGCGCGAGGAGACCAGCTTGGCGCCGGGGGCGGCGCCGTTCATCTTCCCGCCGAACAGCCCGTTCGCCGCGGTGATGCCCGCGACGTGCGTGCCGTGCTCGGACTCGACGACGCCGATGTTGACGAAGTCGGCCTTCTTGCCCGCCCAGTCCCCGCCGTACGGGTCCATCGGGACGTCCTTGCGGATCTCCACCGTGAAGGGGATGCGCTCGGCGATCGGGGTGCTCGGGTCGTCCTTGCCGAAGTAGCCGATGTCGAAGCCGTCCTTGTACGGCTTCATGGGCTTGTCGTCGGTGAAGTCGCCGTTGCCGTTCAGGTCCACGCGGACCGTGCCGGCGGCCGGGTCGTAGAGCACGCCCCAGCTGTCGGTGGTGTCCCCGTCGCGGTTCAGGTCGCCCTTCATGTCGCCGCCGGTGGTGGCGGCCTCGGCGAAGGTGCTGATCAGGTACGAGCCCGCGGGGGCCTTCCAGGTCCGGCCGCCGTAGGTGAAGGACGGGCCGGAGACGGGAGTGGTCATCGGGCGCCAGGTCTGGTCGCCGTCGCTGATCGGGTCGGTGGCCGTCACCCAGTCGACGATCTTGCGCTCGCCGGTGGTGGTCTTCTGCAGCGCGGGGTGCGCCAGGTCCACGCCGGAGTCGAGGATGCCGATCGTCACGCCGCGGCCGTCGGCCTTCGGGTGGTCACGGACGAAGTCCACCGCGCCGGTCTCGAAGGACGGCTGGTACGGGTTCTTCGCCGGGGTGTTCTTGCCGGGCGCCGGGTAGGTGCCGGCCTGCGGCCGGGCCTTGGCGGTGCGGTCCGTGCCGGGCCGGGGGTCCGGCAGCTTGATCTCCTGGCGGAGGTCGATGGCGTGCACGGACGACAGCTTCTGCATCTTCGCGATGGCCGTGTCGGCCTGGGCGGTGGGCACGGTGGCACGGACGTAACCGAGCTTGTCGTCCGTACGCCCGACCGAGGCGCCCTTCAGGGAGTCGAGCCCGGCGGCCGCCTGCCCGGTGGAGCCGGGCGCGGTGGCCAGCATCATCGACACGAAGCGGGCGCCGCCGGACTTGGCGCGGGCGAGCAGTTCGGCGTCCTGCGAACCGAGCTTGTCGTGCGGGGCCTTCGGGGCGGACGCGGAGCCGGCGGATATTCGGGTGTCCGCGTCGGTGGCCGCCGCGTGGGCGGCGAGGGCGGGCCCGGCCGCGGTCGCGACGGCGACGGCCGCGACGGCCGCGATCCGGGCCGTGCGTCTCGCCCGGTTCGCGGGCGGGCGTCCTGTGTCGGGGGTCATGGCACACCTCTTCAGGGTGAAGGGTCCGGAAATCGGACCTGTATGACCGCTCAATATGACGTAAGGGGATGGTGTTTGGGGAGGGGAGTGATCACAACTTTGTGAACATTCGTGAGGCATGTGCCGGGTGTACGGCCGGCGCCGTCCCGCGGCGCACGCCACCCGCCACCCGCCACCCGGCCCCGGGCTCCCGGCCCCTGGCCGCCGCCCGCCTACCCCGTGAGATGAACCTCCGGTGTCCGCCGCCCGCACCCGGTCCGAGGGCCCGGTGACCATCGGCGCCCGCCGTGATCCCTGTCCGGCGATCGGCGGCCGGCGTTGCGGCGCGGTTCACCCGTGGGCCATACCCGATGCCAACGCTCCCTGGTGAGAGGGCAGTTACGGGCGTTCCGCGCCGCCCTCGCCGCCGCCCCGTCCGTACCAGGGAGCTCGTGCATGTCCCGTACACGGTCCGCCGCCCCGACTGCCCCCACTGCCCCGGCCGCACCCGCCGTCGACCGCCGCGCCTTCCTCGCCGCCACCGGTGCCGTCGGCACCACGACCGCGTTCGCGCTGGCGTACGGGGCCGGCGGTGCCCGGCCCGCCGCCGGTCCTGACGCGGCGACAGCGGCCCTCGCCGCACCCCTCGTCGCACCGGAACCGGTCGTTCCGCCTCCCGTTCCCCGGGTGCCGTACGCCGAGGGCACCACCCTCGCCTCGGTGTCCACCCCGCGCGGCGCCGCGACCGGTTACCGCAGACTCGCCGAAGGCCCCGGCTGGGACCGCGTCGTACGCCGCGACCTCGCCGCCGCGCGCCCCGGCCGGGACGACCGGCGCACCGTGCTGGCCGCCTTCGTGCAACTCACCGACCTGCACGTGGTCGACGTGCAGAATCCTTTGCGTTACGAGTATCTGCGGGTGCGGTCCGCGGGCGCCTGGCGCCCGCAGGAGGCGCTGTCCGTCGCCGGCGCGGTCTCCCTCGTCGAGCGCGTCAACAGCCTGCCCGGCGGGCCCGCCACCGGAGCGCCGCTGTCCTTCGCGATGACCACCGGCGACAACACGGACAACAACTCCGGCATCGAACTCGACTGGTTCCTGACCGCGATGAGCGGCGGCCGGATCACCCCCAACTCGGGCGACCCCCGGCACTACGAAGGCGTGCAGAACAGCGGCCACCCGCTCTACTGGCAGCCGGACAGCGCCCTGCGCGACGCCGACAAGCTGCGCGGCTTCCCCGGCCTGCCCGGCTTCCTGGCGGCGGCGACCCGTACGGTCACCAGCCCCGGGCTGCACCTGCCCTGGTACTCGACCGTCGGCAACCACGACTCGCTGCCCGCGGGCTGCTGCGCCCCCGACGACCCGTTCCTGGCCGAGATCGCGACCGGCGGACGCAAGCTGGAACTGCTGCCCCCCGACGAGGCCATCCGCGCCTACCTGGCGGTCCGCCGCGGCCCCGGCCCCGGCAGACGGGAGTACGCGGACCTCCTGAGGGCGCACGGCAGGCGGGCGCGCTCCGTCACCCCGGACGAGCGCCGCGTCCCCTTCACCCGCGCCACCTACTTGCGCGCGCACCTGGACCCCCGGCACACCGGCCCCGGCCCGCACGGCCACGGCTACACGGCGGCCGACCTCGACGCGGACCGGCTGCACTACACGTTCCGCATCGCGGAGAACGTGGTGGGCGTCAGCCTCGACACCACCGACCCCGGCGGCCACCACACCGGCTCCATCGGCGCGGGTCAGCTGCGCTGGCTCGATCGCATCCTGCGGGCGCACGCCCACGAGCACGTCCTCGTCTTCAGCCACCACACCAGTACGTCCATGGACAACACCCTGCCCGACCCGTCCCGCCCGGCCGAACGGCGGCACAGCGGGCCCGAGCTGGTCGCCCTGCTCTCCCGGCACCGCAACGTGCTGGCCTGGATCAACGGGCACAGCCACCGCAACCTCGTCACCCCGCACGGCACCTTCTGGGAGATCACCACCGCCTCGCACATCGACTTCCCCCAGCTGGCCCGGGTCGTGGAGGTGACGGACAACCGCGACGGCACGCTGTCCCTGTTCACCACCCTCGTGGAGTCGCACGCGCCGCACCGCACGGACTTCGGCGACCTCTCGCAGCGGGGCCTGGCGGCGCTCTACCGCGAACTGTCCTGCAACGCGCCCGGCGCCCGGAGCGACCTCGCCGGTGACCCGGGCGACCGCAACACCGAACTGCTGCTGAGGCGGCGCTGAGCGCTGCGCCCCGCACGGCTCCGGGCGGCGTCAGCGCGGCAGCACCACCACGTACGGCCCCGGCTCCTGGTCGTCCGCCGCCATCAGGGCCGTACGGACCACTGCCGCCTGGTGCTCCGGCGCGTCCCGCAGCGCGCGCGGGGTGACGTGGACGACGGTGATGCCGAGCTGTTCCAGGTGCTCGCGTTTGCGGGCGTACTGAGCCCAGAGCGCGTCGTCCTCCTGGCGCGGCACCCGTGCGTCGATCTCCACGGCCACCGCCTGCTCCGGCCAGTAGGCGTCCACCCCGCCCAGGTGCGGGCCGCCGGGCAGCCGCAGGTCCACGTTCCACAGCGGGTCCGGCAGGCCGTGCTCCCGCACCAGCCCGTACAGCCGCCCCTCGGCCAGCGCGCGGCCTTCGGCCAGCAGCGCGTGCACCGCGTCCACCACGTGCGGCAGGTTCAGCAGCCGTGCCTGGCTGAACTCCCGCACGATCGCGGTCGCTTCGCAGTGGCCGCCGCGTACCGCCTCGGTCAGCAGCCGGCGGACCGTGCAGGCGTCCGAGAGCCCGCCGACGGCGTCCGCCAGCGCCCGGGGCACCGGCGCGACCGGCACCCCGGTGATCTGCTGCGGGGGCGGCATGACCTGCGCCCGTACGACGAGCGCGAAGCCGGTGGTGCGCAGCCGCCGGATGCGCGGCACCAGGACCTCGACGCGGTCCAGGGAGAGCAGCGGGGGAGCGGAGGAGAAGCGGTGCAGGGCCAGCGCCGCCAGCCCGGTGATCATCGGCTGCTCGGCGGGCGCCGCGCCGCCCTGCGCGGGGACGGCGGGCGGGCGGCCCGCCGCGTAGAGCAGTACCGCGTGCAGTCGTTCCTCGCTGGTGGGCGGGCCGGGGTGGAGCAGGTGCACGCCGGGCAGCACCTGCTGCCAGGGGCCGCCGGGGCGGCACCGCTCGGCGGTCTCCGCCGCGCCGACGCCGTGCTCGCGCAGCTGGCGGCTGGTCAGTACGCGGGGGCCGGACCCGGGGCGGCTGTACAGCGGGCGGGGGGAGAGCGGGGTGGGCGACTCCCCGCCGGAGGTTGGGGAAGTGGGGTTCATGCCCGGCCCATTCCCGCTGCCGTGCGGCCCCCTAACGCCTGTTACACGCCCGTCGACAAACCCAGACAACGCCGTCCTAAAGTACGGACGTTCGACTGCCGAAAATGCCTGGTCCGGCCGGAGTTGGCGCCTGTGCGCGCACCCGGACACACGGCCGGGACCCGCACACAGGCGCCCACGGCTACCGCGCCGCCTGGGTGTCGCAGGCCTGCGCCCGCAGCGCGCGCGCCAGGTCGTCGCGCGCCTCCGACACGAGCCGCCGCAGTGCGGGCGGCGCCTCCTCGTGACCGGCCAGCCATGCGTCCGCCGCGTCCAGCGTCTCCTGGCGGTCCTGGTGGTGGGGGAACAGCCCCCGCACCACGGCCATGCCGATCTCGATCGACCGCTCCCGCCACACCCGCTCGACGGCCGCGAAGTACTGCGGCGCGTACGGGGCCGACAGCTCGCGCTGCGACGCCTGCACGAAGCCGGAGATCGTCGCCTCGACCAGCGCGTTGGACAATTCGTCGGACTCCACCACGTCCGCCCAGGCCCGCGCCTTGACCTCGGACGAGGGCCGGGCGGCCAGGCAGCGTACGTGGTGGCGGCGGCCGGAGGCGGTGTCGTCGCGCCGCAGTTCGGTGTCGATCGCGGCCCGGTCGGCGGCGCCGTGCGCGGCCAGCGGCTCCAGGAACGTCCAGCGCAGCTCCTGGTCCACCTCCAGGCCGTCGATCTTCGCCGTACCGTCCAGCAGCCCCTGGAGGAGCTGGAGATCGGCGGCGGTGCCGGCCACCGAGGCGAAGAACCGCGCCCAGGACAGCTGGTGCCCGCTGCCGGGCTCGGCCAGCCGCAGTTCGTGCAGCGCGCCCTGCGCCAGCTCCCGCGCGGCCAGGTCGCGGTGGCCGGGCTCCGTGTAGTGGGTGAGCGCGTAGGCGGCCTGGGCGTGCAGCGACTGGAGCACGCCGATGTCCGACTCGCGGCCCGCGAAGCGCAGCACGAGGCCGAGGTAGTCGCGGGCGGGCATCAGCCCGTCGCGGGTCAGGCCCCACACCGCGGACCAGCACAGCGCGCGCGACAGCGGCTCGGTGATCTCGCCGAGGTGGCCGCGCAGCGTGGCCAGCGACCGCTCGTCGAAGCGGACCTTGCAGTACGTGAGGTCGTCGTCGTTGACCAGGATCAGCTCCGGGCGGTCGGCGCCGGTCAGCTCGGTGACGACCGTACGCGGGCCGGAGACGTCCAGCTCGGCGCGGGCGTAGCGGACCAGTTCGCCGTCCGCGTTCTCCCGCCGATACAGGCCCACGGCCACGCGGTGCGGCCGCAGTTCGGGGCGCTCGTCAGTGGCTTCCTGGAGGATGCTCAGCTCGGTGATGCGCTCTTCGGCGTCGTACGTGGCCTGCGGCGTGAGGGAGTTGACGCCCGCCGTTTCCAGCCAGGCGCGCGACCAGGTGGCGAGGTCGCGTCCGGAGGTCTCCTCCAGGACGGACAGCAGGTCGGTCAGGCGCGTGTTCCCGTACGCGTGGCGCTTGAAGTAGCGGCGCGCGCCCTCCAGGAACGCGTCCCGCCCCACGTAGGCCACGAGCTGCTTGAGGACGGCCGCGCCCTTGGCGTACGTGATGCCGTCGAAGTTGAGCTTGGCGTCCTCCAGGTCGCGGATGTCGGCCGTGACCGGGTGGGTGGACGGCAGCTGGTCGGCGCGGTACGCCCACGCCTTGCGGCCGTTGGCGAAGGTGATCCAGCCGTTGGTGAAGCGGGTCGCCTCCACCAGGGACAGCGCGCCCATGAAGTCGGCGAACGACTCCTTGAGCCACAGGTCGTCCCACCACTGCATGGTGACCAGGTCGCCGAACCACATGTGCGCCATCTCGTGCAGGATCACGTTGGCGCGGCGCTCGTAGGACGCCTCGGTCACCTTGCCGCGGAAGACGAACTCCTCGCGGAAGGTCACACAGCCCGGGTTCTCCATCGCGCCGATGTTGTACTCGGGCACGAACGCCTGGTCGTACTTGCCGAAGGGGTACGGGTAGTCGAAGTGCTCGTGGAAGAAGTCCAGGCCCTGCTTGGTGACGGTGAAGATGTCCGCGGGGTCGAAGTGCCGCGACAGCCCCTTGCGGCACAGCGCGCCGAGCGGGATCTCCAGCTCCGTGCCGTCGGCGAGGGTGCGCCGGTAGGTGTCGGAGACGTAGTGGTACGGCCCGGCGACGACGGCCGTGATGTACGTCGAGATCGGCTGCGTCTCGGCGAACCGGTACGTGCCCGCTTCCGGCTCGCCCTCCTGGGCGCCGTTGCTGAGCACCACCCACCCCGCGGGCGCGGTCACCTCGAAGCGGAACGGTGCCTTCAGGTCGGGCTGCTCGAAGTTGGCGAATACCCGCCGGGCGTCGGCCGGCTCGTACTGCGTGTAGAGGTAGACCTCGCCGTCCTCCGGGTCGACGAAGCGGTGCAGGCCCTCGCCGGTCCGGCTGTACGCGCACTGCGCGTCGACCACCAGGGTGTTCTCCGCCGCCAGGTCCGCCAGGGCGACCCGGGTGCCGTCGAAGACCTCCGCCGGGTCCAGCTCCCGGCCGTTGAGCGTGACGGCGGCGACCGACGGCGCCACCAGGTCCGCGAAGCTCGCGGCACCGGGCTCGGCGCACCGGAAGCGCACGGTGGTGCGCGAGCGGAAGGTCCGCGCTGCCTCGCCCTCCCCTACGGCGGACCGCAGGTCCAGCGCCACGTCGTACCCGTCGACGCTCAGCAGTCCGGCCCGCTCCCGGGCCTCGTCTCGGGTCAGATTCTCACCGGGCACGACGTGACTCCCTCGTCCTCGTCTCGTATATCGAACACTGGGAATCATGGCACGCCGGGTCCCGGTTGAAGCCGGTGACCGATCCTCCGATCGGCCGCCGACCCGTACGCCCGAGGAGCAACCGTGTCCGAGACCGCTGCTGACACCGCCAGGACCCCGGCCGACTTCTGGTTCGACCCGTCCTGCCCGTGGGCCTGGCTGACCTCCCGCTGGATGCTGGAGGTGGAGAAGGTGCGCCCGGTGGACGTGCGCTGGCACGTGATGAGCCTCGGCGTGCTGAACGAGGACAAGCTTGACGAGCTGCCGGAGGAGTACCGCGAGAAGAACCGTCCTGGCGGCGCGGTGTGGGCCCCGGTGCGCGTGTGCGTCGCCGCCGAGCAGCAGCACGGCCCGGCGGCCCTCGCCCGTCTCTACACCGCGCTCGGCACCCGCTTCCACCAGCAGGGACTGCCCCGCACCAAGGAGACGATCGCGGCCGCCCTGGAGGAGGCCGGGCTGCCCGCCACGCTGATCGAGGCGGCGGACACCGACGCGTACGACAAGGAGCTGCGCGCCTCCCACAAGGCGGGCATCGACTTGGTGGGCCAGGAGGTCGGCACCCCGGTCATCGCCGTCCCCGGCTCCGACGGCGCGCAGATCGCCTTCTTCGGCCCGGTCGTCACCCCGGCCCCCAAGGGTGAGCAGGCCGCCCAGCTGTGGGACGGCACCCTGATGGTCGCGTCCATCCCGGGTTTCTACGAGATCAAGCGGACGCGGACGCAGGGGCCGGTCTTCGACTGAGCCGCGGTGACGGCGGGTACGGGCGCGTCCGTACCCGTACCCGTACAGAAGAACCCCCGTGAGTCATGTCCTCACGGGGGTTCTTCCTTCATCCGCCTGCCGGGTGAAGGTTGAGAAGACGATCACGAGGCAGGACGCTCACCGGGGCGCCGGGCTCAGGGAGCGATCAGCAGCACGTTGGCGCGCTCCTTGGCGGCCGTGTAGCGCTTGGCCACGTCCTGCCAGTTGACGACGCGCCACATCGCCTCGATGAAGTCCACCTTCTGGTTCTTGTACTGGAGGTAGAAGGCGTGCTCCCAGGCGTCGAAGACCAGGATCGGGACGGAGCCCTGGCCGACGTTGCCCTGGTGGTCGTAGATCTGCTCGACGATCAGGCGGCCGGTGATCGGCTCGTAGGCCAGGACGCCCCAGCCGGAACCCTGGGTGGTGGCCGCGGCCTTGGTCAGCTGGGCCTTGAACTTGGCGTACGAGCCGAAGTTCTCCGCGATGGCGTCCGCCAGCTCGCCCACGCCGTCCTTCTCCAGCGGCTCGCCGCCGCCGTCACCGGTCATGTTGTGCCAGTAGATGCTGTGCAGGATGTGGCCGGAGAGGTGGAACGCGAGGTTCTTCTCCAGGCCGTTGATCGAGCCCCACTGGTCCTTGTCGCGCGCCTCGGCGAGCTGCTCCAGGGTGTCGTTGGCGCCCTTGACGTATGCGGCGTGGTGCTTGTCGTGATGCAGCTCGATGATCTCGGGGCTGATGACGGGTTCGAGCGCCGCGTAGTCGTACGGAAGTTCCGGAAGATTGTAGGTGGCCATGCCGAGCCCTCCAGCTGCTTACGACCTTTAATTGCAATCGACTTGCAACTGCACGCTACCAGCATGAGTGATCACGAACCCGCCGAGGGGCGGGGTCTGGGCCAAAAGAAGGAGGCGGTGCCCGACCCCGGTCCGAGGTCCGGCACCGCCTCCGGAAAAGAGCGGTACATTCTGGTGAGGTAAGCCTTACCAGCCTTCTGATTTTGGTGAGGTAAGCCTTACTTGTGCTTACTCCGCGCCCTTTTGACGCGCCATTCGCTGCTTGACGAGACCGATCACGACGAGCACCACCGCGAATCCGCCGGTGAAGTACAGCTGGACGCGCTGGTTCTCGTCCCGCAGCATCAGCAGCAGCACCGCCACCACCCCGGCCAGCGCCACCCACGTCAGGACCGGGAAGAGCCACATCCGCACGACCAGCCTGTCGGGCGCCTCGCGCTCCAGCCGGCGGCGCATCCGCAGCTGGGCGACGGCGATGAAGCCCCACACGACCAGGATCGCCGCGCCCACCATGTTGAGCAGCCACTGGAAGACGGTCTCCGGCCACCAGTAGCTGAACAGCACCGCGAGGAACCCGAAGGCCGAACAGAGGACCACCGCGCGGCGCGGCACGCCGCCGCTGACCGTGCGCAGGAAGCGCGGACCCTGGCCGCGGGCGGAGAGGGAGTGCGCCATCCGGGAGGAGCCGTAGATGTTGGCGTTCATCGCGGACAGCAGCGCGATCAGGATGACGACGTTCATGATCTGGCCGGCTGCGGGGATGTCCAGGTAGTCCAGGACCGCGACGTACGGGCCGTTCTTGGCGATGTCGGCGTTGTCCCAGGGGATGACGGTGACGATCACCGCCATGGAACCGACGTAGAACAGGGCGATGCGCCACATCGCGGTGCGCACCGCGCGGGCCACGCCGCGCACCGGGTCCTTGGACTCGGCGGCGGCGATCGTCACGGTCTCCAGGCCGCCGTAGGCGAAGACGGAGGCCAGCAGGCCGATCACCAGGCCGTCGGAGCCGTTGGGGAGGAAGCCGCCGTCGCCGGTCAGGTGCGCGGTACCGGGGGCGGAGGTGCCGGGCAGCACGCCGAAGATGGCGAGCAGGCCCAGCACGAGGAAGATGCCGATCGCGGTGATCTTCAGGGCCGCGAACCAGAATTCGAACTCGCCGAAGTTGCTGACGGCCGCGAGGTTGGCGCCGCAGAAGACCGCCATGAAGATCAGGACCCACATCCAGGGCTGGGTGTCCGGGAACCAGCCGGTCATGATCCCGGCGGCGCCGATCGCCTCGGCGGCCACCGCGACACACAGCTGGGCGGTGAACATCCAGCCGGTGGTCAGGCCCGCCCACGGGCCGATCGAGCGCCCGGCGTGCACGGAGAACGAGCCGGAGGCGGGACTGGCCGCCGCCATCTCGCCGAGCATCCGCATCACCAGCATGACCAGGCAGCCGGAGACGGCGTAGGCGAGCACGATCGACGGGCCGGCCGCCGCGATGCCCTCCTTGGAGCCGACGAAGAGCCCGGCGCCGATCACACCGCCGAGCGCGATCATCGACAGATGGCGCTGCTTGAGTCCGTTGGACAGCGGGGTGCCGGCCTCCGGGCCCGCCGCGCCGGTGCCGTCCGCGCCCGGCCCGGCGCCCGGGACCTGGCCGGTCCGCTCGCGCTCGGGCGAGGCGGACGAAGGTGTCCGATTCATGGTCGTACCTGTCCCATTACGTGAGAGCGGAGCGAGACGATCGACGGAAAGCGCGCTCAGTTTGAGTGTCCGTGTCCGCTGAGGGCAACAGTCGTGCAGCAGTTGTTCGATATTCAGACGTGATCGTGACCAGCCGTATTCACACCGTTGTGAGACGTGACCCATGGTGTTTCCGGAACGGAAGGGGGACGGCCGATTCCGGCCCGGCACTCCGCTCCCCTCGCGCGGCGGGCCGCGGCCCGCGGGCGCCGTCAGCCGCGGGAGCGCCGCATCCGCAGCTCCCGCAGACCCGCGATCACCAGCACCGCACCGGTCGCCGCGGCCGACCACAGCAGCTGCGGCCGGGCCCCGTCGTCGGTGAGCATCAGCACCAGCACCGCCGCCATGGCCGCCAGCGCCGTCCACGTCAGATACGGGAAGCCCCACATCCGCAGCGTCAGCTTCTCCGGCGCCGTCCGCTCGATCTGCCGCCGCAGCCGCAGCTGCGAGACCGCGATCAGGCCCCAGACGAACAGCAGCACCGCGCCGACCGCGTTGAGCATGTACAGGAACACCGTGTCCGGCCACAGCAGATTCAGCAGCACCGACACGAAGCCGAACGCCACCGAGGACAGCACGGCCCGGCGCGGCACCCCGCCCGCCGTCACCTTCAGCAGCGAGCGCGGCGCCTCGCCGCGCTCGGCCAGCGAGAAGACCATCCGCGACGACCCGTAGAGGTTGGCGTTGAGCGCCGACAGCAGCGCCACGAAGACCACCACGTTCATGATCTGGCCCGCGCCCGGCACGCCGATGCTGTCCAGCACCGCGACGTACGGGCTCTTGCCCGGCTGCATCGACGACCAGGGCAGCAGGGTCACGATGACCAGCATCGAGCCCACATAGAAGAAGAGGATGCGCCACACCGCGCTGCGCACCGCCCGCGCCACGTTGCGCGCCGGATCGTCGGACTCGGCCGCGGCGATGGTGACGACCTCCAGGCCGCCGAAGGCGAAGGCGACGGCGAGGACCCCGGAGACCACGCCCTGCCAGCCGTTGGGCAGGAAACCGCCCTGCCCGGTGAGGTTGGCCAGCCCGACCGCGTCGGTGTCCGGCAGCACGCCGAAGATCGCCAGCAGACTGAGCACCAGGAACAGCACGATCGCGGCGACCTTCAGGGTCGCGAACCAGAACTCGAACTCGCCGAAGCTCTTGACCGCGGTGAGGTTGGCGGCCGTGAACACCAGCATGAAGATCAGCACCCAGGCCCACTGCGGGACGGCGGGCAGCCACCCGTTGGCGATCTGCGCCGCGCCGGTGGCCTCCACCGCCAGCACCACCACCAGCAGGAACCAGTACAGCCAGCCCACGCTGAACCCCGCCCAGCGGCCCAGCGCGCGCTCCGCGTGCACCGAGAAGGCGCCGGAAGCGGGCATCGCCGAGGACATCTCGCCCAGCATCCGCATGATCAGCATGGCCAGCGCGCCAGCGATCAGATACGACAGCACGATGCCGGGGCCGGCCACCGAGATACCGGCGCCGGAGCCCACGAACAAGCCCGCGCCGATCACCCCGCCCAGCCCGAGCATGGTCAGATGGCGCTGCTTGAGCCCGGCGGACAGCGGCTCTCGCCCGTCGGCGCCATCGCCCGGCGACGGCGTTCCGGCGGCGGTGGGTGCGTCGTGCATCGGCTCGTACTCTCGCAAGGGGTCTTTGGGGGAACCCCACAGGGTCCCGCGTTGTCCCCTCAGTTTCCCCGCCCGCCGCGCGCTACCACAAAATGCGCATCCGTCCGGGGAGCGGGCCGTGACGAGCATCACGTGACCTGCGGTGACCCCTGACAAGGCGGGACGGCCCAAAGGCCCCGGCGTTGTACGGAACTCTCCAAGGAGACCATTGCGCCTTTGTCGCCGCCACACGATGATCGGCTCTGGGGCGCTGGACTAACGTCAACGCGTCCCCCTGTCCCCGCTCCACCTCACACCCCGCGGAGTTCCGATGAGCACTGCCGACGCAACCACCAGGCCCGGCGCCGTCCTCGCCGATCTGCTGCCCGCAGCGGGCGCCACCCGCGCCCGCGTCCGCGACGCCGCGCTGGTCGTCGGCGGCGCCGCGCTCACCGGCATCGCCGCGCAGATCGCCGTCCCGGTCCCCGGCTCCCCGGTCCCGGTCACCGGCCAGACCTTCGCCGCCCTGCTCGTCGGCGCCTCGCTCGGCGCGGGCCGCGGCTTCGTGTCGCTCGCGCTGTACGCGCTGCTCGGCATGGCGGGCCTGCCCTGGTTCGCGAACGGCGCCTCCGGCGCGGGCGGCGCGACCTTCGGCTACGTCCTCGGAATGCTGCTCGCCGCGACCGCGGTGGGCGCGCTGGCCCGCCGCGGCGGTGACCGCGGCGCGCTGCGCACGGTGGGCACGATGGCGGTGGGCACGGCCCTGATCTACGCGGTCGGCGTGCCCGTCCTCGCGCTGAGCACCGGCATGTCGTTCGGCGCGGCGGTCGGCGCCGGCCTCGTTCCCTTCCTGATCGGCGACGCCCTCAAGGCCGCGCTGGCGATGGGCGCGCTGCCCACCGCGTGGAAGCTGCTCGGCCGCCGCGGCTGACACCGCGCGCCGTCCCTCCGTACGGACCCGGACCGGGCCCCGTACCACCACCTCGCGTGGCGGTACGGGGCCCGGCCGCGTTCCGTGCCCGTACGGTCCGGGCGCCTCGTGAGGACCGTACGGGCCGCGCTCACCTGCGGGTCGACCTGCGGGTGGTCACCCACACCCCGGCACCGCCGAGGAGCAGCAGGCCCGCGGCGGCGCCCGCCAGCGGCAGGACCGACGGCGTGCCGGTCGCGGGCAGCCGCTCCCCGGGCGCCGCGGACCCGGACTCCGACGGTGCGGGCGAGCCGGTCGACGAACCGGCCGGCACGTTCACGGTGTTGAGCATCAGTGGGGTGTCGGGCGCGTCGGACACCGGATTGCGGGTGCCGAAATTGACCGGACCCTGCTGCCACAACAGCGTTTCCGTGTTTCCCAGTGTCACCGGCAGGCAGATCTGCCCCTGCTTTTTCAGATCGAAATGCGCGGTGACGTCGAACGTACGGCTTTTGCCGCTCGCCAGGGTGTCGATGGCGCAGGAGTACGCGCTGTTCGCGCCCTCCGGCAGCCGCGCCTCGGGCACCTTCGAACACCCGGCCACGTTCTCGACCGTCAGGCCCTGGAAACCGGCGACCGTCAGCCGTACGGCACCGGTGGCGGTGTCCCCCTTGTTGGTGACCTCGGCGGTCAGCCCGGTCTTCCCGGTGCTGTTGCTGACGGATATCCGTTCCGGCAGCTCCGTGGTGATCCGGTAGCCGGCCGGTGCGCTCGGACCGGCCTTGCCGCCCGCGCTGCTGCCCGGTACGGGGTCGGCCGCCAGGGCCGAGGAACCGACCGGCAGCGCCACCGCGGCCGCGACCGCGGCCACCACGAACGCCCGTTTTCCCTGTCGGGTCGTGTACATTCTTGAACCCCCCTTTTCCACATCCTCGGCTGAGGTATTTGATGGGTACCACAAGATTCCGCGGGTGCTGTGGGGGCTGGGCATGGTGGGGAATGCGAGCGAGGTGGGGCCCGGGCGTCTGGCGGCCGGCCGTTACCGCCTGCTGGAATTGATCGGGCGCGGCGGAATGGGAAGGGTCTGGCGGGCCCAGGACGAAATTCTCGACCGGTGCGTCGCGGTCAAGGAAATACGCATCGACGAACACGCCGGTGAAGAAAGCGTGGTGCAGCGCGAACGCAGTCTGCGCGAGGCCCGCGCCACCGCCCGGATCGACCATCCGAACGTGGTGCGCGTCCACGACGTGGCCGAGGAGGGCGACCGGCTGTGGATCGTCATGCAACTGGTCCAGGCCCGCTCCCTGGAACAGATCCTCGCCCAGGACGGCCCGCTGGCCCCCGACGCGGCGGCCCGGGTCGGCACCGGACTGGCCCGCGCCCTGCGCGAGGTGCACGCGGTGGGCGTACTCCACCGGGACATCAAGCCCGGCAACGTCCTGATCGACCGCCGCGGCGCGGTGGTGCTCACCGACTTCGGCATCGCGGCGATGCAGGACGCCACCGCGCTGACCATGGCCGGGATGCTCATCGGCTCGCCGGACTACATGGCGCCCGAGCGGGTGGCGGGCCAGGAGCAGGGCCCGCCCTCGGACCTGTGGTCGCTGGGCGCCACCCTGTGCGCCGCGGTCGCGGGCCAGTCACCGTTCACCCGCGCCACGACCCTCGCCACCCTGCACGCGGTCCTGCACGAGGAACCCGCCATCCCGCCCGCCGCCGGCCCGCTGCGGGAGGTGCTGACCGCCCTGCTGAACAAGGCGCCCGCGGCGCGCCCCACGCTCGAAGAGGTCGAGGCGCGGCTGGAGCCGCTGGTGCGGCGGGCCGCGGCGGCGAATCCGACGGAGCCGATGAGTTCGGCGGAGGTCGTGGACGTCCGTACGCCGACGGTGGCCGACCCGGCGCCGGACCGCACCGAGGTCGTGGACACGCCCACCTTTGCCACGGGGCGGCCTTCGGGGGAAACGGTGGAGCCGGGGGAACCGGTGGAGGAGGCGGGGGAACCGGAAGGGGTAGGGGAGCCAGAGGAGTCGGGGGAGTCGGAGGAGACAGGGGAGGCGGGGGAGGCGGCCGGGGAGCGAAGGAAGCCGGAGCCCGTACCGGAGCCGGTATCGGAGCCCGTACGACCCCGGGAACCGTCACCGGACCCGGCCTCACCGGAACCGTCACCGGCCCCGGAACCGGACCCCCAACCCCCCGCCCGCTCCCGCCGCAAGCGGCACGCCCTGCTCGCCGCCACCGGCGTCCTCGCGTCGGCCGCCGCGGTCGTGGTGATCCTCGTCACGACGCAGGGCGCGGACCCCCGCGGTACGGCCGGCGCCGGGACGGGCACCGGCCGCCCGCCCGCCGCGAGCACGAGCGCCGGTACGGGAAGCGGCAGCAGCGATCCGGCGGCCACGGCCGGCTCCCGCCGTACCGAGAACGGCTACAGCTGGGTGCCGCCCACCGGCTGGAACCGCACCGAGGAGTCCACCAGCGACGTCACGTACAGCACGAAGGACGGCTCCACCCTCGTCTCGGCGCGGCAGGACCCGTCCTCCGGCGGCGATCTGCTGACGATCTGGCAGCAGTACGAGGCGCAGCAGCACGACGTTCCGGGCTACCGCAGGATCCGGCTGGAGCGCACCACCTTCCAGGGGCACCCCGCCGTCGTCTGGGAGTTCGCCTACACCCGCGACGGCAAACCGGCGCACGGGCGGCAGCTCGGCTTCCGTGCCGGGAACCGGACCTACCAGCTCAGCCTCTGGTACCTGGATTCGGCCGAGGCCGCCGCCCTGCGCGCCTACGACCGGGTCAAGGAGTCCTTCCGCACGTCCCCCTGATCCTCCGGGCCGCCCCCGTCCACGGCACCGGCGCCGCCCGCCGGTCCGCCCGCGGCACGGCGCCTGCGGTCCAGCACCAGGCCGACGATCAGTACGACGACGGCCGCGACCACCGACAGCACCATCTGCTTGCGCCCGTCGGGGTTGTAGAACATGTAGCCGACGACGAAGAGGATCAGCGCGATCGTCGCGTACGTCAGGTAGGGGTACAGCCACATCCGTACGGTCAGCCGCTCCGGCATGTCCCGCTCGATGACCTTGCGCATCCGCAGCTGGGAGAAGCAGATGACCAGCCAGACGAAGAGCGCCACCGCGCCGGAGGAGTTCAGCAGGAACTCGAAGACGGTGTCCTTCGAGGTGTAGCTGAAGATCGTCGCGACGAAGCCGAAGGCCACCGAGGCCCAGATGGCGGTCGCCGGGACGCCGCCCTTGTTCACCCGGGCGAAGGACTTGGGCGCGTCGCCGCGCTCACCGAGCGAGAACGCCATCCGGGAGGCGGTGTAGAGGCCGGAGTTCAGGCAGGACAGCACGGCGGTGAGCACCACGATGTCCATCACGGTGCCGGCCGCGGGGATGTCCAGCGACTTCAGCACGGCCACGTACGGGCTCTTGTCGAGCGCCGGGTCGTCCCACGGCAGCAGCGTCACGATCACCGCGATCGAGCCGATGTAGAAGAGCGCGATCCGCCAGATGACGCTGTTGACGGCCTTGCGGACGGCCTGCACCGGGTTCGGCGACTCGCTGGCCGCCAGGGTGACGATCTCGCTGCCCATGAAGGAGAAGACCACCAGCAGCATGCCGGAGAGGATCGCGCCGGGCCCGTTCGGCAGGAATCCGCCGTGGCCGGTCAGGTTCGACAGGCCCACCGCGTGGTCGCCGGGCGGCAGTCCGAAGATCGCCAGCGCGCCGATCACGATGAAGACCACGATCGCCACGACCTTGATCCCGGCGAACCAGAACTCGAACTCGCCGAACGAGCCGACGGAGATCAGGTTGGTGCCGGTCAGCACGATCATCACCAGCAGCGCCCACGCCCACTGCGGGACGGCGGGGACCCAGCCGGTGAGGATCGAGGCGGCGGCGGTCGCCTCGACGGCCAGCACGACCGACCAGAAGAACCAGTACAGCCAGCCGATGGTGAAGCCCGCCCAGCGGCCCAGCGCCCGGTCCGCGTACGCGGAGAACGAGCCGGAGGTGGGGGAGGCGGCGGCCATCTCGCCCAGCATCCGCATCACCAGGACGACCAGCAGGCCGGTCAGCGCGTACGAGAGCAGAATGCCGGGGCCGGCGGCCGCGATGCCCGCGCCGGAGCCCACGAAGAGGCCCGCGCCGATCACACCGCCGATGGCGATCATCGACAGATGGCGGTTCTTGAGTCCTGCTTGAAGACCGTCGGGAGACTGGCCTCCGCCGGGGCTGCCGTCGGGGCCACCGGCGGCCTTGCCCGCGTTCATGGTCGGCGGATGCGCGCCCATGTGCACCGTCCTTCTGTGGTTCTCGGCGTCGAGTCCCCGCATTAGAACTGCGTTAACGGTCGTTTTGGAAGATCTGAATCCGGATCGTTGCGTGGATCTCAATTCCGCGTGTCGCCGCGTGTATACCGCATGTATGGCGGCGGGGGACCCGGCGGCACCTACCCCCGGCCCGGCGGGCCACACGTCCGTGCAACACTCAGCACATGCGCGTGTATCTCGGCTCCGACCATGCCGGTTTCGAACTGAAGAACCACCTCGTCGAGTGGCTCAAGGCCCACGGCCACGAGCCCGTCGACTGCGGCCCGCACATCTACGATGCCGTGGACGACTATCCGCCGTTCTGCCTGCGCGCCGCCGAGCGGACCGCGGCCGACCCGGAGAGCCTGGGCGTCGTCATCGGCGGCTCGGGCAACGGCGAGCAGATCGCCGCCAACAAGGTCAAGGGCGTACGGGCCGTGCTGGCCTGGAGCGAGGAGACCGCCAAGCTGGGGCGTGAGCACAACAACGCCAACGTGATCTCGGTCGGCGGCCGGATGCACACCCAGGACGAGGCGACCAGCTTCATCGCGGCGTTCCTGGCCACGCCGTACTCGAACGAGGAGCGGCACACCCGCCGCATCGAGATGCTCGCCCGCTACGAGACCACCGGCGAACTCCCGGACATCCCGGCCCACCACCCGCAGGGCTGAGCCCGCCCGCCGTCCCGCCCGCGCCCCCGCCGGCGCGGGCGGAGCCGTACGGTCCCCTTTTCCGCCTGCCAGGAGGCTGCGCACCATGCCCGAGGGGCACACGATCCACCGCCTCGCGCTGGACCACCGTGCGCTCTTCGAAGGCGCGCCGGTCCGGGCGAGCAGCCCCCAGGGCAAGTTCTCCGACAGTGCCGCCCTCGTCGACGGCCAGGTCATGGAGACCGCCGAGGCGCACGGCAAGCACCTCTTCCTCGGCTTCGGGCCCGCCGGGTGGGTCCACATCCACCTCGGCCTCTTCGGCAAGCTGAACTTCGGTGACGCCCCGGCGCCGCCGCCCACCGACACCGTACGGCTGCGGCTGGCCAACGGCACGGCCTACGCGGACCTGCGCGGGCCCACCGCCTGCGCGCTGCTCACCGATGCCGAGAAGCAGGCGATACACGACCGGCTCGGCCCCGACCCGCTGCGCGAAGGGGACGACGGCGAGCGGGCCTGGGCCCGGATCTCCCGCAGCCGTACGTCCGTCGCCGCGCTGCTGATGGACCAGAAGGTGATCGCGGGCGTCGGCAACGTCTACCGCGCCGAGGTCCTCTTCCGGCACGGCATCGACCCGTACCGCGCCGGCCGTGATCTGCGCCGGTCCGAATGGGACGCGATCTGGGCGGATCTGGTCGCCCTCATGCGCGAAGGCGTCCGGCACAACCGCATCGACACGGTCCGCGCCGAACACCTCCCCGAAGCCATGGGCCGCCCGCCGCGCGTCGACGACCACGGCGGCGAGGTCTACGTCTACCGCCGCGCCCGCCAGGAGTGCCACATCTGCCGCTCCGAGATCCGCACCGCGGCTCTGGCCAACCGCAACCTCTTCTGGTGCCCCACCTGCCAGCCCGCGTGACGCGTGCCGTGTGATGCGTGCCGTGTGACGCGTGCCTAGAACCCGTGCGGCAGCCACGGCTTGCGGTACGCGCCGAACGCCGCCGACGCCTCCCGCAGGGCACCCGGCCGCAGTTCACGGACCCGGCCCGCCGTGGCCAGCGCCCCCAGGGTGAAGCCGCCCAGGTAGGCGGCCCCCAGCTCCCGCACGGACAGGGCCAGGTCGGCCGCGTCCGTGGTCCGCTCGCAGGAGGCGCCCTTCTCGTCGCCGGTCAGCCGCCACCGGCCCTCGTTCCAGGGGCAGAACGGGTCCGCCACGTCGAGGACCACGTCCAGCGGCGCCGCGTACGTCCGCGCCGCGAGGGCCTCGCCGGTCTCCACCAGCCGGACGAACAGCGACTCGCGCACCACGATCCGGCAGCGCCGCATGTCGTCCACCAGGTGCAGCAGCGGATCGTCGGCCGGCCGGTTGCGCACCGTCAGCCGCGACGTCAGGTCGATGCCGAACAGGTAGCGCCACAGCGCCGCGTAGACGACGGGATCCAGCGCCTCGACGTCCCGCAGGACCACCGTGCCGTCCGGGCCGCCCTCGTCCCAGGAGGCCTTGACCGCGTAGCGCGCGTACCCGCGCACCTCCCCGTCCACCTCGGCCAGCACGCACAGCAGCGGCCCGGCCCCGTCCCGGTCGGCCTCCGGGTCGAGCAGCGGCAGCCGCTCCCAGCCGGGCCGGCGCGCGAGCATCCCGGGGCGGCCGGCGACCAGTTGGGCGTACACCTTCTCGCAGTCCGCCAGCCCGGCCTCCGGGGCGACCAGCCGCAGCCGCACGTCGTCGGCGCCGTCCGGCACGGCGACCGACTGGCGCAGCGTGTCGAGCGTCATGCTCACCGCCTCGGACGCCGTGCCGTACCCGAAGCGCCCGTAGATGGCCGGTTCGGAGGCGGTCAGTACGGCCAGCGGCTCGCGCCGCGCCCGCAGGTCCGCGAGCTGGTGCCGCATCATCTCGCGCAGGATGCCGCGCCGCCGGTGCGTGGGCTGCACGCTGACCAGCGTCACGCCGGCCGCCGGTACGACGGCGCCGCCGGGCACCGACAGCCGGAAGGAGAACGCCCCCGCCGTGCCCACGACGTCGCCGCCGTCCCGGACGGCCAGACAGCGCTCCGGCTCGCCGAGGTCACGCCACAGGGCGCGTTCCTCGGGAGCCTCCGGCGTCCCGCCGAACGCGCGTTCCAGCTTGTCGTACCAGTCGGCCCACTCGTCCGGACGCAGCTGCCGCAACTCGGTCGTCATATGCCATGGGTAGCAGGACCCCTTCCGCCCGCGCGACCGTTTTTCGAACGGGGTTTCCCGGCGATTGAGCCAGGCGGCGTGCCGCGAATCGACGCGCCGCCGAACGGGTGGATAAGGTCCCAGAACAATGGCGAGCAGCTCGGGAGCGGAGTCCCTGACGGCCCGGTGGCGCAAGACGTTGCACCGGGTCCGCATCAGCGTGCGCAAGGCCGGGGTCGACTACTTCCGCGGCGACGGCTCCGACTGGATCGCCCTGGTCGCCCTCCTGATCGCCATCCCCGCCATCGCCTGCGGCACCATCTGGCGGCCCGACTGGATCGCGCCCACCGCGCTGGTCCTGCCGGTCATCGCCGGCGGCCTGCTGCTGCGCCCGGCCAACCTGCTCGCCCTGTACGGCACGTCCGCCGCCGCGCTGATCGTCGAGGCGTCGCTGCTCGGCCCGTACGACCAGGGACGCGACCGGATCACCCCGGGCACGGTCCTGGTGGTCGCGGCGGTCGGGCTGTCCGGACTGATGATCGCGCAGTTCCGCAGCCGGGTCGGCGTGCCGTGGCGGCGCGGCGGCACGATGCTCTTCGACCTGCGCGAACGCATCCGCGTCCAGAGCAAGCTGCCCAAACTGCCGGGCGGCTGGCACCGCGAGATGGCGCTGCGGCCGGCCGGCGGGCAGTCCTTCTCCGGCGACTTCGTGGTGGCCTCCCGCACCCAGGGCGGCAACATCCTCGAAGTGGTGCTGACCGACGTGTCCGGCAAGGGCATGGACGCGGCCTCCCGCGCCCTGCTGCTGTCCGGCGCCTTCGGCGGCCTGCTCGGCTCGCTGCCGCCGCACGGCTTCCTGCCCGCCGCCAACGGCTACCTGCTGCGCCAGGACTGGGACGAGGGCTTCGCCACGTCCATCCACCTCGTCCTGGACCTGGAGTCCGGCGACTACGAGCTGCTGTCCGCCGGGCACCTGCCCGCCCTCCAGCTCATCGCCGGCACCGGCCGCTGGGAGGAGAAGGCGGCGGAGGGGCCGCTGCTCGGGGTGTACGACGGGGCGCAGTTCGACCCGGTCAAAGGGACGCTGCGCCCCGGTGACGTGCTGATGCTGTTCACGGACGGCCTGGTCGAGGCCGCCGACCGGGACATCGCGGAGGGCATCGACCGGCTGACCGGCGAGGCCGACCGCTATGTGGCCGGCGGTTTCGCCGGTGCGGCCTGGCATCTGATCGAAGCGGTGGCCAAGGACGTCAACGACGACCGCGCGCTGCTGCTGATCTGCCGCGACTGAACCGTACGGTGGGGCCGGACGCCCGGACCGGCACACGGAGGACGCATGCCAGCCACACTCACCTTCCGCTACGTCACCTACCTCGCGAGCGCCCCGGAACAGGTCTGGCACGCCCTCACCGACCCCGAGCTGACCGCCGCCTTCTGGGGACACAGCAACGTCTCCGACTGGCAGCCCGGCTCCCGCTGGGAGCACCGCCGCACCGACGGGTCGGGCGTCGCCGACGTCGAGGGCCGGGTCGTGGAGAGCGCTCCGCCCACGCGGCTGGTGACCACGTGGGCGGAGCCCGGCAAGGGAGCGGCCCAGGAGGGGCCCGGTGTCTCCACGGTGACGTTCGGCATCGAGCCGTACGAGGAGATCGTCCGGCTGACCCTGACGCACGAGGGCCTGGCGGACGAGGCCGAGCGGGACGCGGCGGCCCAGGGCTGGGCGGCGGTGCTCGCCAACCTCAAGACGCTCCTGGAGACCGGCAGCCCGCTGCCGCGCGAGCCCTGGGCGATGCCGTGACCGCCGTTACTGCCGTGACCGCCCGGCCCGTCATGATCGCCGGGCCCGCCGTGATCGCCGGGCCCGCCGTGACCGCCCGGCCGTAGCGGACGTCAGCTCTGTCCGGCGGCCGCGGGCTCCGGCCGCCCGCCGCCGGCCGGCGCGTCCGTCCCGGGGTGTCCGCCGCCCGGCAGGACCCGCGCCAGCCACGCGGACCGGCCGGCCGCCAGCGGCCCCAGCACGGCCAGGATCAGCACGTACCCGGCGATGAACGGCGCCAGCCGCTCGTCGAGCCCGGCGCCCGCCGCCATCGTCGCCAGGATCAGCGCGAACTCGCCGCGCGCGAGGAGCGCGGTGGCGATGTTCGCGGCCGGGTGCGGGCCGAAGCCGTAGATCCGGGCGGCGACCAGCCCCGCGACCACGTTCATCAGCAGCGTCAGCGCCACCGCGATCAGCACCGGCCAGACCACCGACGGCAGGTCGCCGGGGTCGATGGACAGGCCGAAGGCGAAGAAGAAGATCGCGCCGAAGGCGTCCCGCAGCGGATGCACCAGCTCCATGATCTTTTTGCCGGAACCGGTGCTGCCCAGCATCAGACCGACCATGAACGCGCCGATCGCGTCCGCGACGCCGAACCACTCCGAGACGCCCGCCACGAAGACGGCGGCACCGAGGAAGGAGATGGTCAGCAGCTCGTTGTCCTTGGTGGAGATCAGCTTGCCGATCACCGGCGTACCCCAGCGGGCGACCACCGCGAGCAGCAGCAGGAAGCCGAACGCCTTGCCGGCGTCGAGCGCCGCCGAGGCCAGCGAGTCGGCGCCGGAGATCACCGGCTGGAGGGCGGCCAGGTACAGCGCGAGGAAGATGTCCTCGACCACGATGATGCCGAGGATCGGCTTGGTCTCGGGATTGCCGAGGCGGCCGGTGTCCATCAGGACTTTGGTGACGATCGCCGACGAGGAGATGCCGAGCACACCGGCCAGGACGAGCGCCTCGGAGGTGCCCCAGCCGAGCGCGAAGCCGAAGCCGAGCCCGGCGCCGACGTTCAGCGCCAGATAGGCGGCCCCGGCGAGGGCCATCTTGCGCCCGCCCTCTTTGAGGTCGTCCATGTGGAATTCGAGGCCGAGGTAGAAGAGCAGCAGCACCAGACCCAGCAGGGAGAGCATCTCCAGCTCGTGCGGGTCGTCGACCAGTGAGACGCCGGGGGTGTGCGGGCCGAGCAGTATCCCGGCCAGGATGAACAGGGGGATCGTGGGCAGCCCGATGCGGCTGCCCAGGCGGGCGAGGACGGCTGCGGCCAGGAAGGCCCCGCCCATCGCGAGGAGGGTTTCTGCGTGTCCGATGGCTCCTCCAGAGGTTCGGCCGGACGGTGTTCGGTCAAGGGGGAGTCAAGAAAGCGTTAGTAATTAGTTTACCAAACGACTTTTCGGGTGCGGCACCCCCGTGCGCGCCGCACGCCGCGCCGACTCCGGCCCGCTCCTTCACCGACCCGCCTCCGGGACCTTCCCGGGCCTCCCGTCGAGAGCCCTGACGGGGGTTTTCCCCACCCTCGGCCCACCGGCAGCCGTCATGGCCCAGGTTCACCCCCGCTCCGTACCCTCAAGGGGACGACCGGACGTACGAGACGGGGGGACGGCGCGATGAGTCGGCGCGGCGAGCAAGGGGACGGGCGGAGCCGGGAGGGCGGCGCCTGGGCGGTGGAGCTGCGCGGCGTCCGGCGGCAGTACGGGCGCGGAGCGGGCGCCGTACACGCCCTGCGCGGCATCGACCTCACCCTGCCGCGCGGCACCTTCACCGCCGTGATGGGGCCCTCCGGCTCCGGGAAGTCCACCTTCCTGCAGTGCGCGGCCGGCCTCGACCGGCCGACCGGCGGAACGGTCCGCGTCGGCGGTACGGACATCACCCGCATGCGGGAGAGCCGGCTCACCGCGCTGCGCCGCGAGCGCCTCGGCTTCGTCTTCCAGGCGTTCAACCTGCTGCCGTCCCTGACCGTCGAGCAGAACGTCGCCCTGCCGATGCGGCTCGCGGGACAGCGCGCCGACCGGCGGCGCACGGCCGAGGCGCTCGGCCAGGTGGGCCTCGGCGGCCACGCGGGACGGCGGCCCGGCCAGCTCTCCGGCGGACAGCAGCAGCGCGTCGCGATAGCCCGCGCGCTGGTCACCGGGCCGGACGTGGTCTTCGCCGACGAGCCGACCGGCGCCCTGGACGCCGGTACCGCCGCCGAGGTCCTCGCCCTGCTGCGGCACGCGGTCGACGGGCTCGGCACCACGGTCGTGATGGTCACCCACGACCCGGTCGCGGCCGCCTGGGCCGACCGGGTCCTCTTCCTCACCGACGGCGCGCTCACCGACAGCCTGGAGAGCCCCTCGCCCGCGCAGGTCGCCGCCCGGATGGCGGCGCTGACCGGCCGTGCCCACCAGCCGGACGCGGCCTGAGGGGGCGGCAGCGGCGCCGGGAGCGGGGGCTGGGAGCGGGAGCCGGGGGGGAGAGCGGGGCCCGAGGGGGCGGCCTGGGGGAGCGGGGGCTTGAGAAGCGGGGTCCGAGGGGGTGGGCCTGGGGGAGCGGGGGCTTGAGAAGCGGGGTCCGAGGGGGTGGGCCTGGGGGCGGCCGGGGCGGGTCTACGGGCCTCAGCCCCGGTCCGCCGGCTCCTTCCTGAACGCCCACGCCATCCTGGGCTCCACCACGAACCGCAGCGCCCTGCGGACCGGCGGGGTGCACAGCGCGGTCACCACGGCCGCCGCCGTCAGGCTCACCGCGACCTCGCCGAGCGGTGAGTGCAGCCACGCGTAGTCGTCGAACCAGCCCGCAAAGCGCGTGCCCTTGGTGACGAAGCCGTGCAGCAGATAGCCGTACAGCGTGCCGGCGCCCAGCACCGTGAACCACGTACGGCGGGCCGGGACCCAGGCGAGGAAGCAGCCGACGAGCACCAGCGAGCAGCCGAACACCGCGAGCGTCATCACCACCCCCGCCCACCAGGGCGCCCCCAACTCCTGAGCGCTCTCACGGTGGTAGAACCACGCCGACGTCATCCGCGGCACCGCCCAGTAGGCCAGCGCCACGGCGCCCGCGAAGACCGGCACCGCCGCGATCCGCACGGCGCGCCGCCGCACCATGGCGAAGTGCGCGGGCCGCAGGTTCAGCCCCAGCACGAAGAACGGCAGGAACTGGAGCAGCCGTTGCATGTCGAGGTCGTCGCCGACCTCCGGCGACACCGACGCCAGCGCGGCGACGGCCAGCGCCAGGGGAACCGGCCAACGGACGATCCGCCACAGGGGAGTCGTGAGCCGCCACACGAACAGCGCGGCCAGGAACCAGGTCAGATACCAGGGGTCCAGGAGGCTGAACGGCATGTCCGGGTCGTCGCCCGCCCAGCGGGCGAAGAGCGTATAGGCGGTCTCGAACACGAGGTACGGCACCACGACACCGGTGATCAGCCGTTGCAGCCGGTCCGCACGCAGGTCGAAACCGCGCGAGAAATAGCCGGAGATGATGATGAACGCCGGCATGTGGAAGGCGTACACCGTCATGTAGAGCGCCCCGGCGGTGCGGCTCTGTCCGGTCAGCGGCTCCCATGAATGCCCCATGGCGACCAGCACGATCGCCAGGTACTTCGCATTGTCGAAGAAGGCGTCCCGGCCGCCCCCGGCAGCCGGCCGGCCGGCCTCCGCCACGGACGGTCCGGCGCTCCGGCGGCCCCGGTCCCGGGCGCTCGCGGCGGGGGCCGCCGCGTCCGGGCCGGGGGACCCGGAGGCCGGGGGAAGCACACGTCGCGGGGTCGGCGCAGCGGAAAACATCTGACGCACCCTAGTGGCGGCCGGGGGAATGCGTAAAACCTTCTCCGCCGAATGCGCATTACGGGCGTGGCGTACTGGGGAATTCCCTTGCGGGCAATGGCCGCCGGGCGGTCCGGCCGTGTTTTCGCGCATTTTCCGGAGGGCCGGTGAATATCTGTCCCGGGGGTGCGTCATCCGCTTATGCGAGGGCATATGCCCCGTCGCGGTCCCGGGGGTGATGTCCGCTTCGCTGCCGGTATGTCGCAGCGGCGGGCGCCCGTGGACCGTGCCCGCGTCACACGCATTCACGTGTGCACAAAAGGAGGCCGGTCCGTGCGGCGTCATCCGGCCAGGCGCCGCGCACGGTTTCGGCCGCGGCGCGGAATGCGGGACGCGGCGTCAATTCCCGTGCGGCGGACCGGCGTCCGGCCGCGTCCGGTGGCGCGTCCGTCCCGGCCGCAGGCAAAGCCTTGGCCGATGATTCGCCACCCGCCTCCACTGGGCAAGGACTTGGTGGCACGATGGTGCCGAGCGGGGGTGTGCGCGGCTGCATGCTTCCGGGGCCGGCCAGGCGTTCCGACCGAGGGTGTGATCAGTTGTGGCTCTTTCGCTGTCCGTCGTGCTGTTGTTGGGCATCATCATGATCGTCTTGATACGCGGCAAGTCGCTCAAGGCGGGACCGGCGCTCGTGGCCATCCTCTTCGGCTTCTTCCTCGCCTCGACGGGGATCGCGCCGTCCATCAACCGGTTCCTGAACTCGGTGGCCGAGACGATCAACAACATCAGCTTCTAGCGCAGTGCGGGCCCGCGCCCCGCCGCCCACGGCGCACGGGCCCGACCGGCACGGTCAGCGGTCGTCGTGTCCGCTTCGCGTGAGCGCCTCGCGTACGGTCTCCTCGCTGCGGCCCACCAGCGCCGTGCCGTCGTCCGCCGTGATGATCGGCCGCTGGATCAGCCGCGGCTGCGCGGCCAGCGCCTCGATCCACCGATCGCGCACGGCGTCCGTACGGTCCCAGTCGCCGATCCCCAGCTCCTTCGCCTCGGCCTCCTGCGTGCGCGTGATGTCCCACGGCTCCAGCCGCAGCCGGTCCAGCACCTCCCGCAACTCCGCCGCGCTCGGCGGCTGTTCGAGATACCTGCGGACCGTGTACTGCGCCCCCTCCTCGTCCAGCA
The DNA here is from genome assembly GCF_001905005.1 of Streptomyces sp. CB02923. Classification (GTDB taxonomy): domain Bacteria; phylum Actinomycetota; class Actinomycetes; order Streptomycetales; family Streptomycetaceae; genus Streptomyces. The sequence continues at coordinate 400,001 of NZ_LWKZ01000012.1, forward strand.
GCTGGACGGCGGAACGGCACTTGGAACATGCGGGATTGAGCCAGATCTCCATGCCGTCACCTTAGTGAGGCGTCCCCGGGGACGGCCGGGCCTGGTCGGGAGATGACAAAAAACGGCCGCCGGGCGGACAGGGGCGGATGTGGCGGCCGTGCGGAGCCGTGAACGGCCGCGGGCCCGGTCCTGAGGAAGATCCTCACGGCCGGGCCCGGGGCTGCTGGAGCGGGCGACGGGAATCGAACCCGCGTAGCCAGTTTGGAAGACTGGGGCTCTACCATTGAGCTACGCCCGCATGCGCCGCCGGTCGGGTGACCGCGGCACGCAGTGCATCGTAGCGGGTCCCCCGGGTCCGCCGCACACTCCGCCCCGGTCCCGCCCGTCGCACCCGGCCGTTCGCGCCCCTCGCGCCCCCGTTCCGACCCGGTGCGCCCCGTGTCCGTGGGCCTCACCCGGGGATATTCGGCAGCCGTCCCGTCCGCGGCCATGTACCCTACGTGTCGCACCGACGGGGTGTGGCGCAGCTTGGTAGCGCGTCCGCTTTGGGAGCGGAAGGTCGTCGGTTCGAATCCGGCCACCCCGACCAGCAGGTTTTTCCACGTTCAGCCGTACGGCGTTCCCGCCCGGCGTTCCGGCCGCGCGCCCGTGCGTTCCGGGCGGCGCCGTCCCCGGCCGCACAGCCCCTTTCCGCGGCTCTGTACCGGCCCTCCTGGAGCCTCCGTACCGGCGGTCCGTAAAGGGCCCATCAAGATCACATTGCGGGTGCCAACCCGCTTGCGGTTACTATGCAAGCTGCGTGCCCGTGTGTCTTTCTCCCGGGCGCGGTCCGCAGGGCGCCTGGGCTCCAGGCGCCGGCAGATCTCAAGCAGAACCCCAGAAGTCAGCCCCAAGGAGACCGAACCGTGAAGAGCGCCGTGGAGACCCTGAACCCGACCCGGGTTCGGCTCACTGTCGAGGTGCCCTTCGAGGAGCTCAAGCCCAGCCTCGACGCGGCGTACAAGAAGATCAACCAGCAGGTCACGGTGAAGGGCTTCCGCCAGGGCAAGATCCCGGCCCGAGTCATCGACCAGCGGTTCGGTCGCGGCGCCGTGCTCGAGGAGGCCGTCAACGACGCGCTCCCGAAGTTCTACACCGAGGCGGTCAACGAGGGTGAGCTGAACGTCCTCGGCCAGCCCGAGGTCGACATCACCGAGCTGAAGGACGGCGAGCTGCTGGCCTTCACCGCCGAGGTGGACATCCGCCCGACCCTGGAGATCCCGGACTACTCCGGCATCGAGGTCGAGGTCGACGCCGTCGAGGTGTCGGACGAGGACATCGACAAGTCCGTCGAGCAGCTGCGCGAGCGCTTCGCCTCGACCTCCCCGGTCGAGCGCGCCGCCGAGGACGGCGACGTGCTCACCGTCGACCTGGAGGCCAAGGTCGACGGCGAGGTGCTGGAGGACGGCGTCGCCCAGGGCGTCAGCTACACCATCGGCTCGGGCGAGCTGCTGGACGGCATCGACGAGGCCGTCAAGGGCCTGAAGGCCGGCGAGTCCGGCACCTTCACCTCCGAGCTGAAGGGCGGCTCGGCCGCCGGCAAGGAGGCCGAGGTCAAGGTCGACGTCACCGCCGTGGCCGCCCGTGAGCTGCCCGCGCTGGACGACGACTTCGCCCAGCTGGCGAGCGAGTTCGACACGCTGGAGGAGCTGCGCGCCGACAGCGCCAAGCGCCTCGCCCAGATGAAGAAGTACGACCAGGCCACCCAGGCCCAGGAGAAGGTCCTCGACGAGCTGCTCACGCTGGTCGAGGTCCCGATGCCGGAGAAGCTGCTCGCGGACGAGATCGAGACCCGCAAGCACAACCTGGTCAACCACCAGCTCGGCCAGATGGGCCTCGACCTCGCGAAGTACCTGGAGATCCAGGGCAAGACCGAGGAGGAGTTCGACGCCGAGACCAAGGAGCAGGCCGAGAAGGGCATCAAGACCCAGTTCATCCTGGACGAGCTGGTCAACAAGGAGAAGCTGAACGTCAGCCAGGAGGAGCTCACCGAGCACCTCATGCGCCGCGCGCAGTCCTCCGGCATGTCCCCCGACCAGTTCGCCCAGGCCGTCGTCGAGGGCGGCCAGGTGCCGATGCTCGTCGGTGAGGTCGCCCGCGGCAAGGCCCTCGCGGTCGTCGTCGAGGCCGCCACGGTCAAGGACACCAACGGCGAGGTCGTCGACCTGGACGACGAGGACGAGACGGCCGAGACCGTCGAGGCCTCCGAGGCCGAGGGCACCGACGCCGAGAAGGCCGAGAAGACCGAGGGCTGAGCCCCGGCCGCCCCGGTGGCACGGGCGGCCCCGGCCGCCCCGTAGCGCCAGTAGTACGTACGGGCCCGAACACGCCACGCCCGCGTGTTCGGGCCCGTACGTCGTCAGGGCCCGTGAACGCCGGTGAGCCTGCGCTCACAGCGAACAGTTGACAATGCGGGATGGCGCCCGCCGACCAGCGCGTTAGGGTCCGTAGATACGAGGGCAGGGGAGTAGCCGAAACGGCGCCGGCGGAGCACGCCGCGCCCTCCCCACGCCCCAGAAGACGACGCTGAGACGGCCCTGGGCCGTCCGACAACGAGCAGGTGGACACGTGACGATCCCGATGCCTTCCGCCGCCGCTGAGCCGACCTTCGGTGGCCTCGGCGACCAGGTCTACAACCGGCTGCTCGGCGAGCGGATCATCTTCCTCGGCCAGCCGGTCGACGACGACATCGCCAACAAGATCACCGCGCAGCTGCTGCTCCTCGCCGCTGACCCGGACAAGGACATCTTCCTTTACATCAACAGCCCGGGTGGCTCGATCTCGGCCGGCATGGCGATCTACGACACCATGCAGTACATCAAGAACGACGTGGTCACCATCGCCATGGGCCTCGCCGCTTCGATGGGCCAGTTCCTGCTGAGCGCCGGCACCCCGGGCAAGCGCTTCGCGCTGCCCAACGCCGAGATCCTCATCCACCAGCCCTCCGCGGGCCTGGCGGGCTCCGCGTCGGACATCAAGATCCACGCCGAGCGGCTGTTGCACACCAAGAAGCGCATGGCGGAGCTCACCGCCCAGCACACGGGTCAGACCGTCGAGCAGATCACCCGTGACTCGGACCGGGACCGCTGGTTCGACCCGCAGGAGGCCAAGGCGTACGGCCTCATCGACGACGTGATGACCACCGCGGCCGGCGTTCCGGGCGGAGGCGGCACCGGGGCCTGAGCCCCGGCGACTCGCCACGCAGCCGACTCCAGCCCCTTTGACCGCCACCAGGACGGTGAACCTCCAAGATGAACAACTTCCCCGGCCGTAGCCTCTACGAGCGCCACGACGCCCCGCAGGCAGAGTTCCAGGGCCAGCCCGCCGAGTCCCGCTACATCGTTCCGCGCTTCGTCGAGCGCACCTCGCAGGGCGTGCGCGAGTACGACCCGTACGCGAAGCTCTTCGAGGAGCGCGTGATCTTCCTCGGTGTGCAGATCGACGACGCGTCGGCCAACGACGTCATGGCGCAGCTGCTGTGCCTGGAGTCGATGGACCCCGACCGGGACATCTCGATCTACATCAACTCGCCCGGCGGCTCCTTCACGGCGCTGACCGCGATCTACGACACGATGCAGTTCGTCAAGCCCGACGTCCAGACGGTCTGCATGGGCCAGGCGGCCTCCGCCGCGGCCGTGCTGCTCGCCGCCGGCACCCCCGGCAAGCGGATGGCGCTGCCCAACGCCCGGGTGCTGATCCACCAGCCGTACAGCGAGACCGGCCGCGGTCAGGTGTCCGACCTGGAGATCGCCGCGAACGAGATCCTGCGGATGCGTACGCAGCTGGAGGACATGCTGGCCAAGCACTCGACCACGCCGATCGAGAAGATCCGCGACGACATCGAGCGCGACAAGATCCTGACCGCCGAGGAGTCCCTGGCGTACGGTCTGGTCGACCAGATCGTCTCGACCCGTAAGACGGCCGCCTCGGTCTGATCGCGTACCGTCGCGAAGTGAGCCGGACACTACGCCCCCTTGGACCGGGTTGACCGAGTCGGTCCAAGGGGGGCCCGTACGGGGGGCCCGGCAAGGTACCGTCGATAGGCAAGCACCCGGGTCCGCGGAGCAATGCGGATCCCAGGCGAAGGGGAAGCACCTCGTGGCACGCATCGGTGACGGCGGCGACCTGCTCAAGTGCTCGTTCTGCGGGAAGAGTCAGAAGCAGGTGAAGAAGCTCATCGCGGGGCCTGGTGTGTACATCTGCGACGAGTGCATCGACCTCTGCAACGAGATCATCGAGGAGGAGCTCGCCGAGACCTCCGAGGTCCGCTGGGAGGAACTGCCCAAGCCCCGGGAGATCTACGAGTTCCTGGAGAGCTACGTCGTAGGCCAGGAGCCCGCCAAGAAGGCGCTCTCGGTCGCCGTCTACAACCATTACAAGCGGGTCCAGGCGGGTGAGAACGGTGGCGCGCGCGGCGGCGACGACGGCATCGAACTCGGCAAGTCCAACATCCTGCTGCTCGGCCCCACCGGCTCCGGCAAGACGCTGCTCGCGCAGACGCTCGCCCGGATGCTCAACGTCCCGTTCGCCTTCGCCGACGCGACGGCGCTGACGGAGGCCGGCTATGTCGGCGAGGACGTCGAGAACATCCTCCTGAAGCTGATCCAGGCCGCGGACTTCGACATCAAGAAGGCCGAGACCGGCATCATCTACATCGACGAGATCGACAAGGTCGCCCGCAAGAGCGAAAACCCGTCGATCACCCGTGACGTCTCCGGCGAGGGCGTCCAGCAGGCCCTGCTGAAGATCCTGGAGGGCACCACCGCCTCGGTGCCGCCGCAGGGCGGGCGCAAGCACCCCCACCAGGAATTCATCCAGATCGACACGACGAACGTGCTGTTCATCGTGGGCGGCGCGTTCGCCGGCCTGGAGAAGATCATCGAGGCCCGGTCCGGCGCCAAGGGCATCGGCTTCGGCGCCAACATCCGCTCCAAGCGGGAGATCGAGTCCAAGGACCAGCTCCAGGACGTCATGCCGGAGGACCTGGTGAAGTTCGGGATGATCCCGGAGTTCATCGGCCGGCTGCCCGTGCTGACCTCGGTGCACAACCTCGACCGCGAGGCGCTCCTGCAGATCCTCCTGGAGCCGCGCAACGCGCTCGTCAAGCAGTACCAGCGCCTGTTCGAACTGGACGGCGTGGAGCTGGACTTCGACCGCCCGGCCCTGGAGGCCATCGCCGACCAGGCGATCCTGCGCGGCACCGGCGCGCGCGGCCTGCGCGCCATCATGGAAGAGGTCCTCCAGTCGGTGATGTACGAGGTTCCGTCGCGCAAGGACGTGGCCCGCGTCGTCATCACCGAAGACGTCGTCCACTCGAACGTGAACCCGACGCTGGTGCCGCGCAACCGCGGCGGCGAGTCGGGCGAGCACCACGAGAAGAGCGCGTAACCGTCCGTTCCCCCCGCACGGACGGCCGAGGGCCGCCCGCGACGCCAGTCGCAGGGCGGCCCTTTCGCTGTGCGCCCCCGGCGGCCGAGGGCCCCGGTTACCGCGGGGTGCGCGTCTCGACGCGGATGACGGCGGTGGTGTCCGCGTACTGCGCCAGGTTGATGTCCGAGGGGGAGCGCAGCGCGCCGTTCATGTACAGCAGGACCGCGGCGGTCGAGCCGTCGGCCCAGCCGCAGACCGGCGCATAGCCGAACTTCGTGTTCCGGACGATCTCGCAGTCGATCTTGATGCCGTCGGCCTTGCCCGGCCGGAACGTCTCCCGCTGCCGTACGACCGTGGTCGCGCCGTCGCTGGCCACCCCGGTGAACATGCCGTCCACCACCCGGTCCGGTGCGGCGATCGTGCCGTAGCCACCGGAGATCATCAGGGCGGTGGTGCGGCTGTCGCGGGTGCCCCGGTAGCGGCCGATCTCCTGCGTCATCCCGGGCGGCGGCGAGCCCAGCTTGAGGCCGTCGCGCTCCAGCGCCGCCTTGTCCTTCTCCAGCGTGTACGCGCCGTCGTCGACCGTCCCGGGCGTCGTCAGCCGCATCCGCTCCCCGGCGTCCTCGGCGGACGGCTTCTCCTCGGACGTGCCGGTGTCGTCGGAGGTGTCGCCGGAGCCAGTCGCCGGCGCGGGGGAGCTGCCGCCGCGGGCCCGGACGGGCTCGTCGCCGCCGCCCGAGGTGAGCATCACGGCGCCGCCGATGATGGCACCCACCAGCACGACGCCGGCGGCCACGCCCGCGATGATCTTCCCGGTGCCGCTGCCTCCGGGCGGACCGGGCGGGCCGGGCGGCGGGAACTGCGGGGGCTGCATGGGCTGCATCGGCTGCTGCGGGGCTTGCGGCTGCTGGGGTGCGCCGTACCCGTACGGGCCGGGCGGCGGCCCTTGAGGGGGCCCCTGCGGCGGTCCCTGAGGCGGTCCTTGCGGCGGCCCGTAGCCCCCGCCCTGCGGCGGCTGCTGCCCACTGCCTCCGTACGGCCCCTGCGGCGGCTGTCCGCTGCTCCCGTACGGGCCCGGCGGCGGTTGGTTGAAGCTCATGACGTGTCCTCCCCCTGGGGTGGTCCGGTGCGGGCGCGGTGGCTACTTCTCGTGCCGTACCGCGTCGCGGATCTCGCGGGTCTTCTCGGAGAGCTGCTGGGCCGGGAAAGCGGCGCCGGTGGACTGGGCGGGCGCCTCCAGCCCGTTGTTCACGATCACGCCGACCGCGCTGGAGTCGCCCCAGGCGCAGTACGTCACCGTGGCGGTCGCGGTGAGGCCGCCCCTCGACGCGCTGCTCTTGAGCGCCTTGCACTTCATGACCGAGCCGTCGAACCCGTCGGGGGAGTACTCCGTCACCGGCGTGACGGTCTCCACCTTCGTGCCTCTGGTGTCCGTCTTGTCGAGCTTCTTGTCGAACTGGGCGAACATCTTGTTCACCGCGCTCTTGGGGTCGGCGACCTTGCCGTAGACACCCGTGATGATCAGCGGCTGCTTCTTGTCGTTGGCGTAGGTGCCCTGGACGCCCTTGCCCTCCGTGATGCCCATGGCCTTGGTCTCGGCGTCGTTGGCGAGGTCCTCGTTCTTGTCGTTCTTGCCCTCCGCCTTCTTGAAGGTGCCGCCGAGGAGGTCGTTCGGGAGGGAGATCGTGTACGGCTTCACGTCCCCGCCGGGCCCGAACGCGTAGTACGCGCCGACGCCGATGCCGGCCACGGCCACCACCGCGAGGACGCTGAGGGCGATCTTCACGCCCTTGCCCTTGCCGCCGTTCGGCGGCTGCTGCCCGTAGGCTGCCTGCTGTCCGTAAGCGGCCTGCTGGCCGTAGGGGCCCGGCTGCTGAGGCTGCCCGTAGGGCGCCTGGGGCTGCTGGGGGTAGCCGGGCTGGGGAGCCTGCTGCGGATAGCCGTAGGGCTGCTGCGGAGGGACCTGGCCGCCCTGCTGCGGGTAGCCGCCGTACCCGGGCTGCCCGGCCGGCTGCTGCGGCTGCTGCCCGTACGGCGCGGGCTGCTGCGGCGGCTGGCCGTACGGGCCGGGAGGCGGCTGGCTGAAGCTCATGGAGCGGGTTCCCCTCGTGACATCTGACGGCGCCCGATGACACCGATCACAGCTGACGCTTGTGCGACGCCAACATCCTGTACGACGGCACCGTCAGCCGGTCCCCCGGGGGCCAAACCGATTCGAGACCGCGACATCCGCGCCCGTACACTGAGCGTCGTGACCGAGAACACTCAGCAGAGCCCCCTCGACGGCGGGCCGAACAGCAGCCCCACTGAACTGCCGACCCAGTACGCGCCGGCCGAGGTAGAGGGGCCGCTGTACGAGCGCTGGGTGGAGCGGGGGTACTTCGAGGCGGACGAGAAGAGCGAGAAGCCGCCGTACACGATCGTCATCCCCCCGCCGAACGTCACGGGCTCGCTCCACCTCGGGCACGCCTTCGAGCACACCCTGATCGACGCCCTCACCCGCCGCAAGCGGATGCAGGGCTTCGAGACGCTGTGGCAGCCCGGCATGGACCACGCCGGTATCGCCACCCAGAACGTCGTCGAGCGCGAGCTGGCCAAGGAAGGCGTCTCGCGCCACGACCTGGGCCGGGAGGCGTTCGTCGAGCGGGTGTGGCGCTGGAAGGGCGAGTCCGGCGGGCAGATCTCCGGGCAGATGAAGCGCCTGGGCGACGGCGTCGCGTGGTCGCGCGAGCGGTTCACGATGGACGAGGGCCTGTCCAAGGCCGTCCAGACGATCTTCAAGCGGCTCTACGACGACGAGCTGATCTACCGCGCCGAGCGCATCATCAACTGGTGCCCGCGCTGCCTGACCGCCATCTCGGACATCGAGGTGGAGTACCAGGACGACGAGGGCGAGCTGGTCTCGATCCGGTACGGGGAGGGCGATGAGTCGATCGTCGTCGCCACCACCCGCGCCGAGACGATGCTCGGTGACACCGCCGTCGCGGTCCACCCCGACGACGAGCGCTACCGGCACCTGGTCGGCACGGAGATCGAGCTGCCGCTGACCGGCCGCCGCATCCCCGTCGTCGCCGACGAGCACGTCGACCCGGAGTTCGGCACCGGCGCGGTCAAGGTCACCCCGGCCCACGACCCGAACGACTTCGAGATCGGCCGCCGGCACGACCTGCCCAACCTCGCGGTGCTGGACGAGCGCGGCGTGATCACCGCGCACGGCCCCTTCGAGGGCCTGGACCGCTTCGAGGCCCGCTCCGCGATCGTCGCCGCGCTGCGCGCCGACGGCCGCATCGTCGCCGAGAAGCGCCCGTACACCCACTCGGTCGGCCACTGCTCGCGCTGCAAGACGACCATCGAGCCCCGGCTGTCCATGCAGTGGTGGGTCAGGGTCGGCCCGCTCGCGCAGGCCGCCGGTGACGCGGTCCGCGACGGCAGGGTGGACATCCACCCCAAGGAGATGGAGTCCCGCTACTTCGGCTGGGTCGACAACCTCCACGACTGGTGCATCTCCCGTCAGCTGTGGTGGGGCCACCGCATCCCGGTCTGGTACGGACCCGAAGGCGAGGTCGTCTGCGTCGGACCGGACGACGAGGTCCCGACGGGCGACGGCTGGACGCAGGACACGGACGTCCTGGACACCTGGTTCTCGTCCGGCCTGTGGCCGTTCTCCACGCTGGGCTGGCCGGAGAAGACCGCGAGCGTCGAGAAGTTCTACCCGAACTCGGTGCTGGTCACCGGCTACGACATCCTCTTCTTCTGGGTCGCCCGGATGATGATGTTCGGCCTGTACGCGATGGACGGCACCCCGCCGTTCAAGACCATCGCCCTGCACGGCATGGTCCGTGACGAGCGCGGCAAGAAGATGTCGAAGTCCTTCGGCAACGCGGTCAACCCGCTGGACTGGATGGACAAGTACGGCTCCGACGCCGTCCGCTTCACCCTCGCCCGCGGCGCCAACCCCGGTACGGACGTGCCGATCGGCGAGGACTGGGTCCAGGGCTCGCGCAACTTCGCCAACAAGATCTGGAACGCCACCCGCTTCGCGCTCATGAACGGCGCGACGGTCGAGGGCGAGCTGCCGCCGGCCGAGCAGCTGTCGGCGACCGACCGGTGGATCCTCTCCCGGCTCAACACCGTCGTCGCCGAGGTGGACGCCTACTACGACGACTACCAGTTCGCCAAGCTCTCGGACAGCCTCTTCCACTTCGCCTGGGACGAGGTCTTCGACTGGTACGTGGAGCTGTCCAAGACCACGTTCATGGCGGGCGGACCGGCCGCGGACGTCTCGCGCCGGGTCCTCGGCGAGGTCCTGGACGTCACGCTGCGCCTGCTGCACCCGGTCGTGCCGTTCGTCACGGAGACCCTGTGGACGACGCTGACCGGCCGTGAGTCCCTGGTCATCGCCGAGTGGCCGGCCGACAGCGGCTTCCGTGACGCGGCGGCCGAGCGGGAGATCGAGACGGTCCAGCAGGTCGTCACCGAGGTCCGCCGCTTCCGTTCGGACCAGGGCCTGCAGCCGGGCCAGAAGGTTCCGGCCCGGCTGGAGCTCGCCGGTACGCAGCTCGCCGCCCACGAGGCCGCCATGCGCTCGCTGCTGCGCCTGCAGCCCGCGGGCGAGGACTTCACCGCCACCGCTTCCCTCCCGGTCGCGGGCGCGACGGTGGCGCTGGACCTGTCGGGCGCCATCGACGTGGAGGCCGAGCGCAAGCGGCTGTCGAAGGACCTGGCCGCCGCCGAGAAGGAGAAGGCCCAGGCCAACGGGAAGCTGGGCAACGAGGCGTTCCTGGGCAAGGCCCCGGAACACGTCGTCGCCAAGATCCGTACGCGGCTGGAGACGGCCGAGGCCGACATCGTGCGCATCAGCGCGCAGCTGGCGGCCCTGCCCAAGGCGTAGCACCGGGCGCCGGGACCGTCCCCGGCGCGTGGTCCTCAGCAGGCCCCTCGTCCGTACGGGCGGGGGGCCTGCGCCGTCCGGAGCCGCGCCGGCCGCCGCGTTCCCGTACCGGCCACAGCAGGACGTACGCCGTCGACACGGCCACGAACGCCAGCCGGATCAGCCCGCGCGCCGAGTCGTCGGGTACCGCGAAGACACTGCCGTACAGGATCAGCAGCGCCAGCCAGCTCCACCAGGGCACGAGCCGCCGCTGCCCGATGACGTCCCACAGCAGCGTGCCGAGCAGCACGGAAGCGGAGTAGTACGTGTAGACGCTGGGGTCCAGGACGATACGGGCGTTCGCGCCCAGCAGCACGACGGCGGCCCAGCGCCCCCGCCACACCGCCAGGCAGCCCAGCAGCAGGCCCAGCGCGAACTGCGCGGGCCGGTCCCAGCCGGGCGTCTCCGGGTCGGCCACGCCCAGCCAGCGCAGCGCGGACGCCGGATGGTTGGGGATGGCGAACTTGGCCGCCGAGAACGAGTTCATGTCACCGATGAAGAACGGCAGCCAGGCCACCGCGACCAGACCCGCCAGCCACAGTCCCGCGCGCAGCCACTTCTCCCGCGGGAGCGCGAGCAGCAGCGGTACGAAGGCCAGCGCGGTCGGCTTGGAGTCCATCGCGAGAGCCAGCCAGGCGCCGGTCAGCGCGGCGTTGCCGCGGGTCACCGACCGTACGGCCAGCGCCGTGAAGAACAGCGCGAGCACGTCGTCCAGGTGCCCGAAGCGGACCGAGACCTCGATCCACATCGGGATGAACGCCAGCCCGGCTATCAGGACGCGCTGCCGCAGCCGCTGGTGGTTGGTCCCGGTGCCCAGGAAGTGATAGGCGGCGCTGCGCCCGGCCAGCACCACGATCACCAGGCCGAGCAGCGACATCAGGGCCGCGGCCAGGAACTGGCCGGTGTGCTCGGGGAACGGGTTGAACAGGCCCGCCACCAGGAAGCTGACCGGGCCCATCTGGAGTTCGGGGTGGTGGGCGTAGAGGTTGAGGCCGCCGGTGCCGTCGCCGGAGGAGCCCTGGTAGATCAGCTCCCCGCCGGAGCGCAGGTAGTGCCAGGAGAACCCGCCGTTCGGCTCGACCACGACGAACCACAGCACGGTCCACGCGGTGAGCAGCACCAGGTGCATCCGCTGACTGATAGCCGGCACGTTCTTCAGCTCCCGCCCTGCCCGGCGGAGCCCGGCGGCCGTACGCCGCCGCCCCGGGGCCCGTTTCTTTTCCGGACTTCTCCGGTCTTGGTGTCGGTCAAGGCTCACAGAGCCCGCCATCGAAGATGTCGGCAGGGGGTGGTGCGTTGCTCCGTGGCGGCGATCAGAGGCGTGCGTCACGGTGGCGCGGCGGGCGCCGTGTTCTCATCCGCCTCTCATCGAGACGGTGGACCATGGGTCCGCAAACGGGAGCGAAACGTACGTATTCCGCCGCACGCGCCGTACAGCGACGAGGAGCCGCGCCACCCATGAACAAACCCCTGCGCCGTGTCTCGGTCTTCTGCATCCTGCTGGTGCTCGCGCTGCTGGCGTGGGTCACCTGGCTGCAGGGGGCCAAGGCATCCGCGTTCTCGGACGATCCGCACAATCCGCGCGTTTCCATCGCCAAGTACGCGAATCCGCTGGGCAACATCCTCGTCGACGGGCAGCCGGTGACCGGCTCCGCCGCCACCGACGGCACCCTCAAGAACAAGCGGACGTACAAGAACGGCCCGCTCTACGCCCCCGTCACCGGCTTCACCTCGCAGATCTTCGGCAGCAACCAGCTGGAGAGCCTGTACGGCGACCTCCTCGACGGCTCCGACAGCCGCCTCCAGAACCCGGGCGACGCGCTCACCCGCCAGCGGCCCAAGGGCGGCGACGTCGCCACCACCATCGACTCCAAGGTGCAGCAGGCCGGTTACCGGGCGCTCGGCAAGAAGACCGGCGCCGCGGTCGCCCTCGACCCGGCCACCGGCAAGGTCCTCGGCATGGTCAGCACGCCCTCGTACGACCCGGGCGCGTTCGCCGGGTCCGGCAGCGGCGACCAGAAGGCGTGGAAGGACATGTCGGCCGACAAGAACCACCCGGAGGTCAACCGCGCGCTGCGGCAGCCGCTGCCGCCCGGCTCCACCTTCAAGCTGGTCGTCGCGGCCGCCGCCCTGGAGAACGGCCTGTACTCCTCCGTCGACGAGGCCACCGACAGCCCCGACCCGTACACCCTCCCCGGCACCCGCACCGTACTGAAGAACGAGAGCGCCTCCGCGCCCTGCAAGAACGCGAACATCCGCACCGCGCTCCAGTACTCCTGCAACACCGTCTTCGCGAAGATGGCCGCCGACCTGGGCCAGGACAAGGTCCGCGCGCAGGCCGAGAAGTTCGGCTTCAACGACGGCAAGCTGGACACCCCGGTCCGGGCCGGCAAGAGCCTCTACCCGCAGGGCATGGACAAGGCGCAGACCGCGCTGTCCGGCATCGGCCAGTTCGACGACACCGCGACGCCGCTCCAGATGGCCATGGTCTCCGCGGCCATCGCCAACGGCGGCGAACTCCAGACGCCGCAGATGGTCGACAAGCTCACCGACGGCGGCGGCAACACGCTCCAGGAGTACGCGCCGCGGAAGTACGGCAAGGCCGTCTCGCAGCGCACCGCCGAGCAGCTCCAGTCGTCCATGGAGACCGTCGTGAACGAGGGCACCGGCTCCAACGCCAAGATCGACGGCCTGACGGTCGGCGGCAAGACGGGCACCGCCCAGCACGGCGTGGACAACAAGGGCACCCCGTACGCCTGGTTCGTCTCCTACGGCAAGGACGACAAGGGCCACCAGGTGGCCGTCGCCGTCATGGTCGAGGACAGCGACGCGGCCCGCAACGAGATCTCGGGCGGCGGCCTGGCGGCGCCGGTGGCCAAGGCAATGATGAAGGCGGCGCTGTCGTAGCGGCGGTCGCGGGCCGTAGCGGGCCGCCGCCGACCTGTGTCGGTGGCGGCTCGTAGACTGGAGCCGTGAGCGACGACCGCCCCCGAAACGACGACCCCGACCCGATTCCCGGCCCGGACGGCCAGGCCGACCCCTTCGAGGAGATGGTGGAGGCCGAGACCGACAGGGACCCCGACCTTGCCGTGATCGAGGCCGGCAGCCGTACCCTGCGCGCGCAGGCGGGCCCGCCCCAGGGGGACGGCATTCCCGCCCGTCCCGAGGACCCTGAGGTGGACCGCGCGCTGCGCGAGGTGGAGGCCGAGCTGGCCGGCCGCTGGGGCGAGACCAAGCTGGACCCCTCCGTACAGCGCATCGAGGCGCTGATGGACGTCCTGGGCTCGCCGCAGCGCGCCTACCCGTCCATCCACATCACCGGCACCAACGGCAAGACCAGCACCGCCCGCATGATCGAGGCCCTGCTGTCCGCGTTCGACCTGCGTACCGGCCGGTACACGAGCCCGCACGTGCAGTCCGTCACGGAGCGGATCAGCCTGGACGGCGCCCCCGTCTCCGCGGAGCGCTTCATCGAGACGTACCAGGACATCGCGCCGTACGTGCAGATGGTCGACGAGCGCGAGCAGTACCGCCTGTCCTTCTTCGAGGTGCTCACCGCGATGGCGTACGCCGCGTTCGCGGACGCCCCGGTGGACGTCGCCGTCGTCGAGGTCGGCATGGGCGGCACCTGGGACGCGACGAACGTGATCGACGCGGACGTCGCCGTCGTCACGCCCATCTCGCTGGACCACACCGACCGCCTGGGTGATACGCCCGAGCAGATCGCGGGCGAGAAGTCCGGGATCATCAAGAAGGACGCCACCGTCGTCCTGGCGCAGCAGCCGGTGGACGCGGCGTCCGTGATGCTCAAGCACGCGGTCGAGGTGGATGCCACGGTCGCCCGCGAGGGCATGGAGTTCGGCGTGCTCAGCCGCGAGGTGGCGGTCGGCGGCCAGCTGCTGACGCTGCGCGGCCTGGGCGGCGAGTACGAGGGGATCTTCCTCCCGCTGTACGGCGCCCACCAGGCGCACAACGCCGCGGTGGCGCTGGCCGCGGTGGAGGCGTTCTTCGGCATCGGCTCCGAGCACGCCCGCACGCTGGACGTCGACACCATCCGCTCCGCGTTCGCCGCGGTGGCCTCGCCCGGCCGCCTGGAGGTCGTGCGCAGCAGCCCGACCGTGATCCTGGACGCGGCGCACAACCCGGCGGGCGCGCGGGCCGCGGCCGAGGCGGTCAGCGAGGCGTTCGGTTTCAGCCGACTTGTCGGGGTTCTCGGGGCCAGCGCGGACAAGGACGTACGCGGCATCCTCGAAGCGTTCGAGCCGATCTTCGCCGAGATCGTGGTGACCCGTAACTCCAGCCACCGCTCCATGGACGCGGACGAGCTGGCGGCCGTCGCGGTCGAGGTCTTCGGCTCCGACCGGGTGCAGGTCGAGCCCCGGCTCGACGACGCGCTGGAGTCGGCGATCACCCTCGCGGAGGAGGAGGGCGAGTACTCCGGAGCGGGCGTGCTGGTCACCGGCTCCGTGATCACGGTCGGCGAGGCCCGGCTGCTCCTGGGAAGGAACTGACCATGCGCACGCTGTGTGCGAGCACGCTGATCGGCGAGTTCTTCGTGATCGGATTCGCCGGTCTGGTCGCCATGCAGACCTCCGGCCACTCCACGGCCACGGTCTGGACGGTCAGCGGCATCGCGATGCTGCTGTGCGTCCTGCTGTGCGGCGTGCTCACCCGCCCCGGCGGCGTGCAGCTCGGCTGGGCCCTCCAGGCGGCCCTGATCGCCAGCGGCTTCGTGGTGGGCACGATGTTCTTCCTCGGGGCGGTCTTCGCCGCGCTGTGGTGGGCGTCGGTGCACTTCGGCCGCAAGATCGACGAGGCGAAGGCGCGCTGGGCGGCCCAGGCCGGGGAGGGCCCCCAGCCGGGTACGGCCTGACCGCGCCCGGAGGTCCGGTTCCGGGGGCGTACGGGCCGCGTAGGACGCACGTGCGAAAACTGCGCCCGCGTCACCCGTTCGGCCCCCTGACCGGCCCCCGTACCGCGTACAGCCCAGTGCCTTCACCCATGTAGCCTCAGGGCACCTGCCGTCTGTCGCCGTAACCAAGGAGCCCCTCCCGTGAGTCAGCGCACGCTCGTCCTCCTCAAGCCCGACGCGGTCCGCCGCGGCCTGGTCGGTGAGATTCTCGGCCGTATCGAGCGCAAGGCGGGCTGGACGATCAGCGCGCTGGAACTGCGCACCCTGGACCGCGAGATCCTGGAGCAGCACTACGCCGAGCACGTCGGCCGGGACTTCTACGAGCCGTTGGTGCAGTTCATGTCGTCGGGCCCGGTGGTCAGCCTGGTCGTCGAGGGCGAGCGGGTGATCGAGGGGGTACGGACGCTGGCCGGTCCCACCGACCCGATCAAGGCGCCCGGCGGTTCGATCCGCGGCGACTTCGGGACCATCACCCGGGAGAACCTGGTCCACGCCTCGGACTCGCCGGAGTCGGCGGAGCGTGAAATCAAGATTTTCTTCCCGGGTCTTTCCTGACATCAGGTCACCGGGACCCCCGGTGACCTGGGGCGACCGGTCCGGTGCCGGTCGCCTCGCGGTTTCCGCGCTCCGAACGGGGGAACGCTTCGGCGCGACACGACGTCCCCATTGAGGGGGGCGGGTCCGTGTTCCGCCGACAATGGCGGAGGAACCCCGCACCGCGTTCGAGCGGTGGGGACTTCGTGACTACGATGGAGCTTCCGCGCCCCGGCGCACCACACCTGCCGACCTCAAGTAAGCATTCGCTCCAGTTGGGAAGGCCAGACGTATCCTCATGGGGAACAACATGTCGTTCATCGGCCGTGACATGGCTGTCGACCTCGGGACCGCCAACACGCTGGTGTACGTCAGGGGTCGCGGGATCGTCCTCAACGAGCCGTCGGTCGTGGCCATCAACACCAACACCGGCGGCATCCTCGCCGTCGGGGCCGAGGCGAAGAAGATGATCGGCCGCACCCCCGGCAACATCGTCGCGGTGCGTCCCCTGAAGGACGGCGTGATCGCCGACTTCGAGATCACCGAGCGGATGCTCCGCTACTTCATCCTCAAGATCCACAAGCGCCGTTACCTGGCCCGCCCGCGCGTGGTCGTCTGTGTCCCCTCCGGCATCACCGGAGTCGAGCGCCGCGCGGTCATCGAGGCGTCCACCCAGGCCGGCGCCCGCCAGGTGCACATCATCGAGGAGCCGATGGCCGCCGCGATCGGCTCCGGCCTGCCGGTCCACGAGGCCACCGGCAACATGGTCGTGGACATCGGCGGCGGCACGACCGAGGTCGCGGTGATCTCGCTCGGCGGCATCGTCACGGCCCAGTCGATCCGGGTGGCCGGCGACGAGCTGGACAACGCGATCATCCAGCACATCAAGAAGGAGTACAGCCTCCTGCTGGGCGAGCGCACCGCCGAGAGCATCAAGATCACCATCGGTTCGGCGTACGACCTGGAACAGGACGAGCACACCGAGATCCGCGGCCGGGACCTGGTCTCCGGCCTGCCCAAGACCGTCGTCATCTCGGCCGCCGAGGTCCGCAAGGCCATCGAGGAGCCGGTCAACTCCATCGTCGACGCGGTCAAGACCACGCTCGACAAGTGCCCGCCGGAGCTGTCCGGCGACGTGATGGACCGCGGCATCGTGCTCACCGGAGGCGGCGCCCTGCTCCGCGGCCTCGACGAGCGCCTGCGCCGTGAGACCGGCATGCCGATCCACATCGCCGAGGACCCGCTCGACTCCGTCGCGCTCGGCAGCGGCAAGTGCGTCGAGGAGTTCGAGGCGCTCCAGCAGGTCCTGGACTCCCAGCCGCGCCGCTGAGGCACCGACATTCCGCCGTACGGGCGGCTGATCGTCCGTACGGCGGATCGTTGATATACAGGCACCACGCCCCGACGGGCGAGCACTGCGTATAAAGGCACAACGCACTCCCCAGCGCGACCGGCGCGGGCCCGCAGCCGGCCGGTCCTACGAGGAAGGACACGGCCGCCGCACGTGAGGGACACACGAGAGAGCCGGCTGCTACTGGTGCTGCTGGTCGCCGTCGCGTTCGCACTGATCACGGTGGACATCCGCGGCGGTGAACGGTCCCCGCTCGCCGGTGCCCGGCAGGCCGCCGCCGCGGCCTTCGGGCCGGTCGAGAGCGGCATCGCCACGGTCGTCGACCCGGTGGGCAACGCGGTCGGCGCCGTACGGGACTCCGGCGAGCGGCACACCCGTATCAGCGCCCTGGAGCGGGAGAACGCCGCGCTCAAGGCGAAGCTGGGCTCCTCCGACCGCAACCGCAACCGCGCCGCCGAGCTGGACAGGATGCTCAAGACCGCCGGCACCGGCCAGTACGGCATCAAGGGCGCCCAGGTCATCGCCATCGGCGCGGCGCAGGGCTTCTCCTGGACCGTCACCATCGACGCCGGCTCCCAGGACGGCATCGCCCGCGACATGACCGTCCTCAACGGCGACGGCCTGGTCGGCCGGGTCACCACCGTCGGCCGCAGCACCGCCACCGTCCTGCTCGCCAACGACCCCGACTTCACCGTCGGCACCCGCATGGAGAAGACCAACGAGATCGGCTTCGCCACCGGGCAGGGCGGCAACTCGCTGCGCGTGCAGCTCCTCAACGGCAGGGCCGAGGTGAAGAAGGGCGACCGGCTGGTCACCTTCGGCTCCAGCGCCGACAAGCCCTTCGTGCCCGGCGTCCCGGTCGGACAGGTCGTCAGGGTCGACCCGTCCAACGGCGATCTGACCCGCTCCCTCCAGGTCCGTCCGTTCGTCGGCTTCTCCAAGCTGGACGTCGTCGGCATCGTGGTCCAGGCGCCCCGCGAGGACCCGCGCGACACGGTCCTGCCGACCAGACCCGCCAAACCCAAGCCGACGCCGACGGTCACCGTCACGGCCTCCCCGTCCGCGAGCGCCTCCCCCAGGAGCTGACCGATGCGCATCAAGAGGACCCTGCTCTCGGCCGCCCTGGTGGTCGTGGCCCTGCTGGTCCAGGTCAGCGTGCTGGCGCGGCTCCAACTGCCCGGCGCCGTACCGGACCTGCTGCTCCTGGTCGTCCTCGGCCTGGCGCTGGTGTACGGGCACGTGAGCGGCGCCCTGGTCGGCTTCGGCGCCGGCCTGCTCGCCGACCTCGCGCCGCCCTCCGACCACGCCATCGGCCGGTACGCCCTGGTGCTGTGCGTCATCGGGTACGTGGCCGGACTGACCAAGCCGGACAGCGGACAGCACCGCTCGGCGACCATGCCGCTGATCGTCGTGGTCGGCGCGGCCATCGGCTCGACCCTGCTGTACGCGGGCGTCGGCTCGCTCGTCGGCGACTCCGCCGCCCGCCACGTGGGCGTGGGCTGGCTGCTGTTCACCGCGACGCTCTACGACCTGCTGCTGGCGCCGTTCGCCGTACCCCTGGTCATGGCGCTGGCCCGCAGGACGGAACACGATCCGCTGGCGACGGACGCCGCCGGACAGGGCGGCCCCGGCAAGGGCGGCAAGAGCGGCTACGGCTGGCTCGCCTCCGGCACCGGACTGAAGGCGAGCCGCTCGATGCGCACCAACCTCCCGTCCAGGGCGGCCCGCATCGGCGGCCAGCGCGGCGGACTGCTCGGCCGTCCGGCCCGTAACAAGGCCGGACGCATCAAGGGGGTCAAGCGACTGTGACCAACATTCCGGAGACCGGCCGTACCTCGCGCGTCACGATCCGGCTGGTCGCCATCCAGATCCTGGTCTTCTCGCTGCTGCTCACGCTCGGCGGGCGGCTGTGGTACCTCCAGATCCGCAACGGCCGGGAGTACGCCGACGAGGCCCGCAACAACCACGTGCAGCAGGTCGTCGACCCGGCCACCCGCGGCTCCATCCTCGACGCCCGC
This sequence comes from Streptomyces sp. CB02923, assembly GCF_001905005.1. Taxonomy (GTDB): domain Bacteria; phylum Actinomycetota; class Actinomycetes; order Streptomycetales; family Streptomycetaceae; genus Streptomyces. Next base: position 419,146 of record NZ_LWKZ01000012.1, read on the forward strand.
GGCATCCCGCTCGCCGACAACCAGACCCGCCTGGTCGTCTCCGCCAGCCGCACCGACCTGCTGAAGATGAAGGACGACGGCAAGGCCGTGCTCGGCCGCCTCGCCAAGGTCCTCGGCATGACCGAGACGGAGATCCGCAACAAGGTCCGGCTGTGCGACGCCAAGACGCCGCAGCCCTGCTGGAACGGCTCGCCCTTCCAGCCCATCCCGATCACCGACGAGGCCACCACCCAGCAGGCCCTCCAGATCCGCGAACGCTCCGAGGACTTCCCCGGCATCTCCGCCGAGCCCACCGCCGTACGCCGCTACGCCGCGCCCGGCAAGGCGGAGACCGCCCAGGTCCTCGGCTACCTCTCGCCGGTCACCGACGAGGAGATCCAGAAGGCCAAGGACACCCGCTCGCCGCTGCTGCGCTCCGACCAGATCGGCCGGTCCGGGCTGGAGCGCACGTACGACAGCCAGCTGCGCGGCAAGGCGGGCGTGACGCGCTACGAGGTCGACAACCTCGGCCGGGTCATCGGGAAGGCCAAGAGCGACAAGGCGGTTCCCGGCTCCAACGTCGTCACGAGCATAGACGCCCGGGTCCAGGCCATAGCGGAACGGGAACTGGACCAGGCGATGAAGGACGCCCGCAAGACCCACGACAAGAACACCGGCACCAACTACAAGGCCGACGCGGGCGCCGTCGTCGTCATGGAGAACAAGACCGGCCGCATCGTCTCCATGGCCTCCAACCCCACGTACGACCCCAACGCCTGGGTCGGCGGCATCAGCGGCAAGGACTACGCACAGCTCACCGGCAAGGACTCCAACTACCCGCTGCTCAACCGCGCGATCCAGGGGCAGGCGGCACCCGGCTCGATCTTCAAGGTCATCTCCACCTCGGCCGCGGTCAACGCCGGGTACGACTTCAACGGCACCTACCCCTGCACCGCCTCCTTCAACATCGGCGGCCAGGTCTTCAAGAACTTCGAGTCCAAGGGGTACGGGCCGATCAACCTCGGCCGGGCGCTGGAGGTCTCCTGCGACACCGTCTTCTACAACCTCGCCTACCAGCAGTGGCAGAAGGACGGCGGCAACAAGCCCAAGCACCCGGCGGACTGGTTCTACAAGACGGCACACCAGTTCGGCCTCGGCAAGGAGACCGGCATCGACCTCCCCAACGAGGTCACCGGCCGGGTCCCGGACCGCCAGTGGAAGAAGCGGTACTGGGACGCCAACAAGGACAGCTGGTGCAAGCAGGGCCAGACCGGCGACGACTACGTATCCAAGATCGCCAAGGAGAACTGCGAGTCCGGCATGAAGATGCGCGCCGGTGACTCCGTCAACTACTCCATCGGCCAGGGCGACACCCAGGTCACCCCGATACAGATGGCGACGATCTACGCGGCCATCGCCAACGGCGGCACGCTCTACAACCCGACCGTGGGCAAGGCGATCGTCAGCGCGGACGGCAAGCGCATCGAGAACATCGCCCCCAAGACGCACGGGAAGCTGCCGGTGAACGCCGGGACCCTGTCCCAGATCGACGGCGCGCTGGCCGGTGTCGCCACCCGCGGCACCGCCGCCTGGCGCTTCCAGGGCTGGCCGCAGGACAAGATCCCGATGCACGCCAAGACCGGTACCGCCGAGGTCTACGGCAAGCAGACGACGGGCTGGTTCGCCACGTACACCAAGGACTACACGATCATCATGACCATCTCCCAGGGCGGTACGGGATCGGGGTCCGCCGGTCCCGCCGTGCGCAAGATCTACAACGCGCTGTACGGGGTGGACGACAAGGGCAAGATCGACGAGAAGGCGGCGATGCTGCCGAAGCCGCAGGCCGGCCTGCCCGAGATCCTGGGCGACGGCACCATCCAGGCGCAGCCCATCAAGCCCGTCGCCGCCAACCCGCCGCCCGCCGCGGCCGGAAGGCGGGGCCAGTGACCGGCTCGCACACGGCGGGCGGCTTCACCGTCCGCCGCTACAGCCCCGACCGCGGCGCCTGGGGCCGGCTGACCGCGCGCGACTCGGTCGTCCGCCGGCTGGACTGGGTCATGCTGCTGTGCTGCCTGGCGCTGTCCCTGATCGGCGCGGTCCTGGTCTTCTCCGCGACCCGCAACCGCACCGAGCTGACCCACGGCGACGAGTACGGCTACCTGCTGCGCCACCTGCTGAACACCGGCATCGGCCTGGCCCTGGCGGCCGGCGCGATCTGGCTCGGCCACCGCACCCTGCGGGGCGCCGTACCGATCCTGTACGGCGTCTCGCTGCTGCTGGCCCTGCTCGTCCTCACCCCGCTGGGCGCCACGATCAACGGCTCCCGCTCCTGGCTGGCCATCCCCGGCGGACTCTCCCTCCAGCCCGCGGAGTTCGCCAAGATCACCATCACGCTGGGGATGGCGGTGATCCTCGCGGGCCGGGTCGACGCGGGCGACCGCCCGCACCCCGACCACCGCACCGTCGTGCAGGCCCTCGGCCTGGCCGCCGTCCCCGTCGCCATCATCATGCTGATGCCGGACCTCGGCTCGGTCATGGTCCTCGGCGCGATCGTCCTCGGCGTCCTGCTGTCCTCCGGCGCCTCCAACCGGTGGATCCTCGGACTGCTGGGCGCCGGCGTCGTCGGCTGCGTGGCCATCTGGCAGCTGGGCCTGCTGGACGACTACCAGATCGCCCGCTTCGCCGCCTTCGCCAACCCGAGCCTGGACCCGGCGGGCGTCGGCTACAACACCAACCAGGCGCGCATCGCGATCGGCGGCGGCGGACTGACCGGCTCCGGCCTCTTCCAGGGCAGCCAGACCACCGGCCAGTTCGTCCCGGAGCAGCAGACCGACTTCATCTTCACCGTCGCCGGTGAGGAACTGGGCTTCCTCGGCGCGGGCCTGATCATCGTCCTGCTGGGCGTCGTCCTGTGGCGCGCCTGCCGCATCGCCCGCGAGGCCAGCGAGCTCTACAGCACGATCGTCGCGGCGGGCTGCATCGCCTGGTTCTCGTTCCAGGCGTTCGAGAACATCGGCATGACGCTCGGCATCATGCCCGTCACCGGACTGCCGCTGCCGTTCGTCTCGTACGGCGGTACGTCCATGTTCGCGGTCTGGATCGCCATAGGGCTGCTCCAGTCCATCCACGTGCAGCGGCCGGTGTCGGCCTGAGCGCGCACCGGTCCGTACGTCAGCGGCCGGACGCGGCGCTGTAGGAGCTGTAGGCGACGAGGGTGGCGAGCACCGCGGCGCTCGCCACCGTGGCGAGGACGATCCAGAGCGCGATCCTCGCCGTCCCCGCCCTCTTGCGGGGGCGCGGCCGGTCCCGGACCGGCTCCGGCGCGCGGGGCGCCTCCGGCGCGGTGCCGGCGGTGATGTCCGCGAGTAACCGGCGGCAGGCGGCGGCCAGTTCGCCCGTACCGCTGGCCAGCGGCAGCACCGTTTCTGCGCGTGCGGGAGCGCTCGTACCGCCGTCCAGTATGCGGCCCGCCCGTATGAGCACCTCGCCACGGGTCCCGGTGGCGGACAGGCTGATCCACCGCTGGACGTGCTCGCCCCGTATGACCACACCGCCCGTCCGGTCCCGGTAGACCGTGTGCTGCTGCCACAGGATGGCTGCCAACTGGCGTGCGGTGTCCGTCAGATGCGCGAGCATCGTCCCCCCTGCCGTGATGTACGCGAACCGAGGACCGCACTGTACCCGCAGGCAAGGACAGCGGAGTGCCCGCCCCGGTGGCGGGGCGGGCACTCCGGTTCGTTCAGCTCACGGTGACTGCTGGAGGCGCAGCAGGGAGGCCGCCAGCTGGTCCACCTCCTCCGGGGTGTTGTAGAGGGCCAGGGAGGCGCGTACGGCGCTGTCCAGGCCGTAGTGGGCCAGGGCCGGCTGCGCGCAGTGGTGGCCGGAGCGGACGGCGATGCCCTCCAGGTCCAGGGACTGCGCCACCGCCGTCGGATCGTGGCCCGCGAGGGTGAAGGCCAGCACGCCGATACGGTCGGGCGCCTCGCCCAGCACCCGCAGGCCGGGCACCGCCGCCAGCACCTGCTGCGCGTAGGCCAGCAGGTCGGTCTCGTACGTGGCGATGGCGTCGTGGTCGAAGGACGACAGCCAGTCGAGCGCCGCGAGCAGCCCGACCACGCCGGATATGTGGCCCGTACCGGCCTCGAAGAGGTGCGGTGCGGGCGCGAACGTCGTGCGGTCGAAGGAAACGGACTCGATCATGTTCCCGCCGCCCTGCCACGGCGCCATGGACGCCAGCAGTTCGGGCTTGGCGTACAGCGCGCCGATGCCCGTGGGCGCGAACAGCTTGTGACCGGAGAACGCGTAGAAGTCGGCGTCCAGAGCCTGCACGTCGACCGGGAAATGAGCCACCGCCTGCGCGCCGTCCACCAGCACCTTGGCGCCGTAGCGGTGGGCCAGCGCCGTCATCTCCGCCACCGGAGGGACGGTGCCCAGCACGTTGGAGGCATGGCTGACGGCCACCAGCCGGGTACGGGAGGAGAGCAGGTCGGCGTAGGCGAACTGGTCGATCTGCCCGTCCGGCAGCAGCGGGACCGGCACCACCCGGGCGTGCGTCTCGGCGGCGAGCTGCTGCCAGGGGACGATGTCGGAGTGGTGCTCCAGTACGGGGACGAGGATGTCGTCGCCCGGACCGACGTTGGCCCGCCCCCAGGTCTGGGCGACCAGGTTGATCGCCTCGGTGGTGCCGCGGACGAAGACGATCTCCTCGGGGGACGGGGCGCCCAGGAAGTCCGCGACGGCGGCCCGGCCCGCTTCGTACAGGGCGGTGGCGTCGCGGGCCATGGTGTGGGCACCGCGGTGGATGTTGGAGTTGGCCGAACCGTAGAAGGCGGCCACGGCCTCGATCACCTGGCGCGGCTTCTGGGTGGTGGCACCGTTGTCGAGCCAGACGAGCGGACGGCCGTTGACCAGCCGGTGCAGGATCGGGAAGTCCCGGCGCGCCATCTCGGGCGAGAAGGCCCCGCGTTGGGCACCCGGGAACTGGCGGACGGCGGACGGGACGGGGTCGGCATCGGTGGTCGGGGCGCCGCTTGTGGCCGGTACGGCGTCGGTGGTGGGAACCGCGCTCGCGGTCGGTACGGCACCGGTGGCGGGGACCGTACTCGCGGCCGGCGCTGTGTCCGTAGCAGGAACCGCGCTCATGCCCGGGACCGCACTGATGCCCGGGACGGTGCCGAAATCGGGGTACCGGCCCGCACCGGGTGCCGCGGACGCCGTACCCGGTACGGTACTTGGCACGGCGCCGCCCGTGGCGGAGTCCGCGCTCGGTACCGGCTGCATGCCCGGCAGGCCCGCCGTGGCCGCGGCCGGTACGACGGTCGCCCCCGCGCCCGGAGCCGCGCCCATGCCCGGTGCCGTGGCGGGTATCGTGCCCGCGTCCGCGGCCGTGCCCGTGCGTACCGCCGTGTCCGTACCGGCGGCGGGGGCCGCCGCCGTGTCCGCGGGACCGGTCTTCGCCCCCGTGCCGAGGAGGGCGCTCAGCGGTGCCGTGAGCCCCGTGACCTCAGGAGTAGTCATGGTACTTGGACACCTCGACGTTCTGCAGGACGGCGAGGGCGTCCTCGACCAGGACGGCGGTGTTGAAGTAGGCGGTGACCAGGTACGAGGTGATGGCCTTCTGGTCGACGCCCATGTTCCTTATGGACAGGCCCGGTTCCGCCTCGTCGGGCACGGCACTGGGGCGCAGCCCCACCACGCCCTGCTCGGCCTCGCCCACCCGCATCAGCAGGATCTCCGTCGTACCCGCGCCGTTGATCCCGACCTTGTCGGACGGCAGCAGCGGCACGCCGCGCCAGGTCAGCAGCGGACTGCCGAACCGGGTGTCGGTCACCGGGGGCACACCCCGGCGGGTACATTCGCGGCCGAACGCGGCGATGGCCCGGGGGTGCGCGAGGAAGTACGCGGGCTGCTTCCAGACCTTGGCCAGCAGCTCGTCGAGGTCGTCGGGCGTCGGCGAGCCGGTGCGCGGCTGTACCCGCATCCCCGGGGCGACCTGGTTGAACAGGCCGAACTCCGGGTGGTTGAGCATCATCGACTCCTGCCGCTCGCGCAGGGCGTGCACGGTCAGGTTGCTCTGCGCCCGGGTCTGGTCGATGGGCTGGTTGTAGAGGTCGGCGACGCGGGTGTGCACGCGCAGCACGGTCTGGGCGAGGCTCATGTGGTACTCGCGCGGCGTGTCCTCGTACTCCACGTACGTGCCCGGCAGCACCGGTTCGCCGACGTGCCCGGAGGCCAGCTCGACCGGCGCCTCGGCGCCCGGCGTCGGCATCTCGCCGGAGCAGTAGGACTCCATCGAGGTGCGCAGCGACTCGTCGCGGTCGGCCAGCTCCGCCAGCTTGGCGCGGCTGATGCACAGCGCGACACCGGGCGTCAGCGTGCGTACCCGGTACGGCTGGGACTCGCCCTTGGCCCAGGCCTCCAGGTCGAAGAACTGGCCGTCGCCGACGATCTCCAGCAGCGCGTCCTCGCCGTACCGGCCGGTCACCCGCTTCTCGGCGCGGCCTCGGACGAGCACCCAGAGCCGGTCGGCGTTGTCGCCCTCGGAGCAGAGCAACTGCCCGGCCTCGAAGGTGACTTCGTCGCAGGTCTCGGCCAGCTCGCGCAGCTGCCCCTCCTCGGCCTGCCGCAGGAACGGCAGTTCCCTGAGGTCCTCGGGGACGATGCGGTGGCTGTCGCCCTCGGAGAACGTGCTGATCCGGTCGTCGCCGAGGATGAAGGTACGGCGGCGGTTGACGCGGTAGACGCCGGCCTCGACGTCCACCCACGGCAGGGCGCGCAGCAGGTAGCGCGGGGTGATGCCGCGCATCTGCGGCGTGGTCTTGGTGGAGGTGGCGAGTTGCCGTGCCGCATCGGGACTGAGGCTCTGGCGGCCGTTGGTGGTCATCGGGTCCTCCTCGTGAAAGGGCGCGCGGGCACACCGCGGCCCTCTTGGCCACCGCGGTCCGCACGGGATGAGGGCACCGATCGTCCGAGCGGCAACTGCCGACGGCAAGACGGCGTATTTCCGCAACCGGCCGGAAAGGAGCTATCCGGCATTCGCAGGAGTTCGTGCAGAGATGAACTGTTTTTGCCCCGGGTGCCGCGTGGCCAGCCCCGAACCCGTCCGCCGCGCGGCACGCAACCGCCGGAACGTCCGGTCGGGGACTGCCTCAGCGGCTCACACGCGGCTAGATTCGATCCATGGCGGACACCGTGCGGGAGATCGAGCGGAAGTACGAGGCCGACGACAGCACCGAACTGCCCGACCTGACCGGCGTCGCCGGGGTCGAGGCCATCGCGGAACAGGGCACGGTCGTCCTTTCCGCCACCTATTACGACACCTCCGACCAGCGGCTCGCCGCCGACGGCATCACCCTGCGGCGGCGCACCGGCGGCGGTGACGCGGGCTGGCACCTGAAACTCCCGGTCGCCCCCGGCGTCCGGGACGAGGTGCGGATGCCGCTGGCCGACCGGCTGCCGCGGAAGCTGGCGGCGCTGGTGCGCTCGCGGGTGCGCGGCGCACACCTGGCGCCGGTCGCGCATCTGCGCACCCGGCGCACGCTGCGGGTGCTGGAGGACGCGCGGGGGGAGCCGCTCGCCGAGGTGGCGGTCGACGAGGTGGTGGCGCACCGGGTGGACGGCGCGGGCCCGTACGAGGCCGAAGCGACGTGTGCCGCGGATGTGGCAGACGGGGCGAATGCGGTGGACGGGACGGACGCGGCGGATGGGACGGAGGGCGGGGCGCAGGGCAGTGCTCGGGAGCAGGCGCCGCCGGGCCGGGTGACGGTCGGCGTCCGCTGGCGCGAGATCGAGGTGGAGCTGGTGGGGGAGGGGACCCCCGGGCTCCTGGACGCCGTGGAGGAGGTCCTCGCGGCCGCCGGGGTGCGGCCCGCGAGCTCGGAATCCAAGCTGGCCCGCGCGCTGGCCGAGACGGCGCCGGACGGCACGGCGGAGCGGTCGAAGCAGCCGAAGCCGTCGAAGCAGCCAAAGCAGTCCAAGCAGCCAGAACAGCCGAAGCGAACGAAGAAGCCGAACAAGCCGACGAAGCCGGTGAAGTCCCGCAAGGCCCGGGACGCCAAGGGCATGAAGCGCGGCAAGTCCTCCGGAGAGGCCGCGGCCGACCCCGGTACCGCCGGTGACGCCGTCCTCGCGTACGTCCGTGAGCAGGTGCGCACCCTCGTCGAACTGGACCCGGCCGTCCGCCGTGACGTACCCGACTCGGTGCACCAGATGCGCGTCGCCACCCGCCGTCTGCGCAGCGCCTTTCGTTCGTACGGGGCGCTGCTGGACCGGTCCGTCACCGACCCGGTCAGCGACGAACTGAAGTGGCTGGCGGGCGAGTTGGGAGTGGACCGGGACCGGGAGGTGCTGGCGGAGCGGCTGCGCGCCGCGCTGGCGGACCTGCCGCGGGAGCTGCGGCTGGGGCCGGTGGCCGCGCGCCTGCGCCTGTGGTCGCAGCGCCGCCGCCTCGGCTCCCGGCAGGCGCTGCTCGCGGTCCTGGACGGGGCGCGGCATCTGGCGCTGCTGGAGCGCCTGCACGCGCTTCTGGCGGACCCGCCGCTGCGCGCGGCCGCGGCCCGCCCGCCGGCGCGGGCGATGGTCAAGGCCGTACTCAAGGACTACCGGCGGCTCGACGGCCGGATGGCGGCCGCGCTGGGGGCGTCGCCCGGTGCGGACCGGGACGAGGCGCTGCACGCGGCCCGCAAGGCGGCCAAGCGGGTGCGGTACGCGGCGGAGGCGGCGACGCCTGCGCTGGGCCGCCCGGCGAAGAAGTTCGCCAAGCGCATGAAGCGCGTGCAGCAGCTGCTCGGCGACCACCAGGACAGCGTGGTGGCCCGCGAGGCGCTGCGCGATCTCGTCGTACAGGCGCACGGTGCGGGAGAGGGCGGGTTCAGTTTCGGACTGCTGTACGGGCGGGAGGAAGCGGCGGCGGCCGCCCGGGAGCGGGAGCTGCCCGCGGTGTGGCGGAAGGCGTCGAAGGCGGGACACCGCAGGAAACTGCGCGGGTGACGCGCCGCGCGTGCGGCGGCCCGGCGCCGCCGCACGCGCCGTGACCCACCGTCCGCGGGTCGTCACCCCTTGCCCATCAGGGTGGTGCCCGTCAACAGGGCCTCGCTCCCGGGGTACGCTGGATGGTCACCCCTGCCAGCTCACGAAAGACGCCGCGATGCCTGTCGAGACGGTCTTCCCGCGCCTGGAAGCGCTTCTCCCGCATGTCCAGAAGCCCATCCAGTACGTCGGTGGAGAGCTCAACTCCACCGTCAAAGACTGGGATTCCTGCGATGTGCGCTGGTCGCTCATGTACCCGGACGCCTACGAGGTCGGGCTGCCCAACCAGGGCGTCATGATCCTTTACGAGGTCCTCAACGAGCGTGAGGGTGTGCTGGCCGAGCGCACCTACAGCGTGTGGCCGGACCTCGAAGCCCTGATGCGCGAGCACCAGGTGCCGCAGTTCACGGTCGACGCGCACCGCCCGGTCGGCGCCTTCGACGTACTCGGCGTCTCCTTCTCCACCGAGCTGGGCTACACCAACCTGCTCACCGCCCTGGACCTCTCGGGCATCCCGATCGAGGCCAAGGACCGTACGGAGGACCACCCGCTGATCCTCGCGGGCGGCCACGCGGCGTTCAATCCGGAGCCGGTCGCCGACTTCCTGGACTGCGCGGTGGTCGGCGACGGCGAGCAGGCCGTGCTGGAGATCACCGACATCATCCGCGCCTGGAAGGCCGAGGGCCGTCCGGGCGGGCGCGACGAGCTGCTGTTCCGCCTCGCGCGGACCGGCAGCGTGTACGTCCCCAAGTTCTACGACGTGGAGTACCTGGCCGACGGGCGCATCTCGCGCGTCGTGCCGAACCGCTCCGGCGTCCCGTGGCGGGTGTCCAAGCACACCGTCATGGACCTGGACGAGTGGCCCTACCCCAAGCAGCCGCTCGTCCCGCTGGCCGAGACCGTCCACGAACGGATGTCGGTCGAAATCTTCCGTGGCTGCACCCGCGGCTGCCGTTTCTGCCAGGCAGGCATGATCACGCGCCCCGTGCGGGAGCGAAGCATCACCGGCATCGGCGAGATGGTGGACAAGGGCCTGAAGGCCACGGGATTCGAGGAGGTCGGCCTGCTGTCGCTGTCCTCCGCGGACCACACCGAGATCGGCGAAGTCGCCAAGGGCCTCGCCGACCGGTACGAGGAAGACAAGATCGGCCTGTCGCTGCCGTCGACCCGGGTCGACGCCTTCAATGTCGATCTTGCCAACGAGCTGACGCGCAACGGCCGTCGCTCGGGACTGACCTTCGCGCCCGAGGGCGGCAGCGAGCGGATGCGCAAGGTCATCAACAAGATGGTCTCGGAAGAGGACCTGATCCGTACGGTCGCCACGGCCTACGGCAACGGCTGGCGGCAGGTGAAGCTGTACTTCATGTGCGGCCTGCCCACCGAGACCGACGAGGACGTGCTCCAGATCGGCGACATGGCGGTCAACGTCATCGCCAAGGGCCGCCAGGTCGCCAACTCCAACGACATCCGCTGCACGGTCTCCATCGGCGGCTTCGTGCCCAAGCCGCACACGCCCTTCCAGTGGGCGCCGCAGCTCTCCGCCGAGGAGACCGACGCGCGCCTGGAGAAGCTGCGCGACAAGATCCGCGGCGACAAGAAGTACGGCCGCTCCATCGGCTTCCGCTACCACGACGGCAAGCCCGGCATCGTCGAGGGCCTGCTCTCGCGCGGTGACCGCCGCGTCGGCTCGGTCATCCGCGCCGTCTACGAGGGCGGCGGCCGCTTCGACGGCTGGCGCGAGCACTTCTCGTACGACCGCTGGATGAAGGCCGCCGAGGAGACGCTGCCCGCCTACGGTGTGGACGTCGCCTGGTACACCACCCGCGAGCGCACCTACGAAGAGGTCCTGCCCTGGGACCACCTGGACTCCGGCCTGGACAAGGACTGGCTCTGGGAGGACTGGCAGGACGCCCTCGACGAGACCGAGGTCGAGGACTGCCGCTGGACCCCGTGCTTCGACTGCGGCGTGTGCCCGCAGATGGACACCGAGATCCAGATCGGCCCGACGGGCAAGAAGCTGCTGCCGCTGTCCGTCGTCAAGTAAGAGACCGTTCCGGTACGTGCCCCGGCCCGGCCCCGCAGAGATGCGGCGGCCGGGCCGCGGCATGTGTACGACCGTGCCCATATCGGGTGCGAGGGGGAGAAAGCCGCATGGAGCCCGTCGGGCCTTCACTGTCCAAGGAGCCGGACCGCGGCCGGGGGGACGGCAGTCACCCGGTACCTGAGCGCTACGAGCCGGGCGAGGGCTGTCTGACGCGGCTGGTCCGGCTGCCGGTGCGCATCGTTGTGCTGGTGCTCGTGGTGCCGGTGCGCATGGTGTGGGACGTCCTCGCCGTCTGCGGGCGCGCCCTGCACCGCGGTGTGCTGCGCCCGGTGGGACGCGGTCTCGCCTGGCTGGGGCACGTTCTGCTCGTTGCGCCGCTGACCTGGGTGTACCGCTGGATCCTCACACCGGTGGGGCACGGCATCGCCTGGACCGTGCGGGCCTTCGGCGCGGCGCTGGCCTGGCTGGCCAAGGCGCTCTTCTACTGGCCGTGGGCCGCCCTGTGGCGGTACGTCCTGGTACCGGTCGGTGTGGGTATCGGCGTGGCCGTGGCCTGGCTGGTCCACCACCTGATCGTGAGGCCGGCGCTCTGGTGCCACCGCCGGGTCCTCACACCGGTCGGGCACGCCGTCCGGTGGCTCGCCGACGGGTTCGCCCGGCTGGTGCGCGCACTGGGTGCGGGGCTGGGCACGGGACTGGCCTGGCTGGGCCGTCACCTGATCGTGCTCCCCGCCCGGTGGTTCCACCGGCACGTGCTGACGCCCGTCGGGCACGGCATCGCCTGGGCGGCGCGCGGCATCGCGGCCGCCGTCGCCGCGCTCGTACGGTGGACGGTCGTCGCCCCGGCCGTCGCGGTGTGGCGGTACGTCCTGGCTCCCGTGGGCCGGGCGGTCGGCACCGCCGTGACCGTCGTCGTACGCGAGACCGGCGCCGCGTTCGCGCACTGCTGGCGGGTGGCCGGGTACGTCTCCCGGGCCGTCGGCCGGTTCCTCGGCACACTCCTGCGGTGGATCCTCGTCGAGCCGTTCCGCTGGACCTACCGCGCGGTCCTCACCCCGGTGGGCCACGCCGTACGGGACGGCCTGTGGCGCCCGGTGCGGCGCGCGGCAGGGGAGGCGGGCCGGTCCGTGCGCCGCGCGCTGACCGCCGCCCGGCAGTCCGCCCGGCAGACCCGCGCCGAGATCCGGCGGGCCCTGTTCGGGGCGCCGGGGCGGCCGGAGCGCGCGGCGGTGCCGGAGCCCCGGCGGGAACCGTCGGTACCGGAGGCACGTACTCTAGGTAAGAAGCCCGGGCGCGACGTGTCCCCGCCTCCGCGGGGGTGACGTCCGGTAGCGCCCTCACACCAAGGAGAAGTAACACTGGGCAAGCGACAGCCCGAAGGCCCGCCGCCCGCACCGGCGGTGCAGCGCATCCGACTGCGCTACACCAAGCGCGGCCGCCTCCGGTTCACCAGCCACCGCGACTTCCAGCGCGCTTTCGAGCGGGCGCTGCGCCGCGCCGAGGTCCCCATGGCCTATTCGGCGGGCTTCACCCCGCACCCCAAGGTGTCGTACGCCAACGCCGCGCCGACCGGTACGGGCAGCGAGGCCGAGTATCTGGAGATCCAGCTCGCCGAGCGCCGCGATCCGGCAACGCTCCGGGAGCTGCTGAACGAGTCGCTGCCGGCCGGTCTGGACGTCACCGACGCGGTGGAGGCCCGTACCTCCGGCCTCGCCGACCGGCTCCAGGCGTCGGTGTGGGAGCTGCGGCTCGACGGCGTCGAGCACGCCGCGGCGGCACACGCCGCCGAGACGTTCCTCGCCGCCGAAGAAGTGCAGGTCGAACGCCGTACGAAGAACGGCATGCGGACCTTCGACGCGCGGGCCGCGGTCGCCCGTCTCGAAGCCGTCGCCCCCGAGGGCGATAGGCCGGACGGCAAAGCCTGTGCGATACTGCGGCTGGTTGTTCGGCATTTGACACCTGCCGTACGACCCGACGACGTCCTGTCCGGCCTCCGAGCTACGGCCGACCTGGCGCCGCCGGTCCCCGCAGCGGTGACCAGGCTGGCGCAGGGGCTGCTCGATGAGGAGACCGGCGCGGTGACCGACCCGCTCGCGCCCGACCGCGACGCTGCCGAGGCCGGCACAACAACGGCCGCCGGCTGAGTGCCGCGAGGCGCCGGACGGTCCTGCACAAGGACCGCCGTCGTCGCGTCGCCGATCAACCAGGGAGCCACCCCGGTCCGGCAGACGCACTGACCAGCAGACTTTCGCCGGTCCCCGACCTACGGGCCCGGCGAGCGAGACGACAGCTCCCGTGCGGCGCCCGCGCCCCGGAGGGCGGCACCGCGTCACACGCGGGCCGCGTCCGGAACCAGGCGTGGCGCCCGGGAGCGTGACGGGAGAACCGCCCGCATGCTCGAACCCATTGAGCCCAACGAACCCAGCGGCCCTTCGGAGCAGTCCTCCGAGGGCAGCACCCCCAGCGACACGCTGCCGCCGCGCCGTCGCCGCCGCGCCGCCTCCCGGCCGGCCGGCCCGCCCTCCGGGGCGGCGAAGGCCACCGCGCAGACTGCGGTGACCACGGCCGACACCGCCGAGAACTCCGGCAGCGCGGCCGCGAGTGCCGCGCAGGACGACACCTCCACGGTCGTCTCCGGCGACGACGCCAAACCGGCGCGTACGCGCCGCCGTGCCACCCGTAAGGCCGCCGCCCCCACGGGCTCCCCGCAGGCGGACGAGGCCGCGCGGACCACCCCCGCGGCACCGGCCGCCGCCGCGCCGCAGGAGACGCAGCCCGCTGCCGAGGACGAGGCGCCGAGCGCCCGCCCCCGCCGCCGCGCCACCCGCCGTGCTTCCGCACCGGCCGGCTCACCGGCCGCCGAGGCACCCGCCGCCGCGCCGCAGGCCGCCGACGAGGCCCCCGCGCCCGCCGCGGAGCAGCCCGCGGCCCCGGAGCAGCCCGCCGCGTCCGACGACGCCAAGCCCGCCCGTACGCGGCGCCGTGCCACCCGTAAGGCCGCCGCCCCCGCGGGCTCCCCGCAGGCCGCCGCCGAGCAGCCGGGCGCGGACGCCCCGGCGCAGGCCGAGGCCGAGGAGACCGACGAGACCGCGGAGGCACCCGCCGCCGAGGCGCCCGCCGAGGACACCAAGCCCGCCCGTACGCGCCGCCGTGCCACCCGTAAGGCCGCCGCTCCCGCGGGCTCCCCGCAGGCGGGCGACGCCAAGGACGGCACCCGCACCGCCGCGTCCGGCTCCGAGGCCGCCGAGCAGACCGGCGACGCGTCCGGCTCCGCCGACGCGCCGCGCCGCCGGCCGCGCCGCCGCTCCGAGCGCCAGGCCGAGGCTCCGCAGCAGGAGCAGTCCGCCGCCGAGCAGCGGCGCGCCGAGGCCGAGGCCGCGCCGGAGGAGCCCGCCCGCGGGTCCCGCCGCCGTGACCGGCGCCCGCCGACGGCCGTGTTCCAGGCGCCGGTCTTCACCGAGCCGATGTTCCAGACCCCGGAGACCGCCGCTGCCGCCGCGGCCGCCGCGGCGGAGCAGCCCGCCGAAGAGCCCGCCGCCGAGCAGGACGAGCAGCCCGCGGCCGGCAGCCGCCGCCGTCGCCGCCGGGGCGCCGCCGAGCCCGAGCAGCAGCCCGCCGCCGAGCAGGCGTCCGCCCCGAAGGCCGAGAAGGCCGAAAGGGCGGAGAAGGCCGAGAAGGCCGAAAAGGTCGAGAAGGCCGTGAAGGCCGAGAAGATCCAGTCCGTCCAGGACGTGCAGGACTCGCAGGACGACGACGAGGACGACACCGACGACGAGCGCGGTGACGCCGCGCAGGGCGACGACGAGTCGGGCGACCGCCCCTCCCGCCGCCGCCGTCGCGGTGGCCGCCGCCGCCGTCGCGGTGAGGCCGCCGACGGCAGCGACGAGCAGCCCGGCGAGGGCCGGCAGTCCGACGCCGGGCAGCCCGCCGCCGAAGAGGAGCATGCCGAGCAGGCCGCGCCCGCGGAGGACGATGACGACGACCAGCAGGGCGGCGGCTCCAGCAGCAGCCGTCGGCGCCGTCGCCGCCGCCGTCGCAGCGGCGACCTCGGCGACGGGGACGCCGGCCAGCAGGGCGGCGACGACCCGGAGCGCACGGTCGTCAAGGTCCGCGAGCCGCGCAAGAAGGACGAGCCGTCCGACGAGGTCCAGTCCATCAAGGGCTCGACGCGTCTGGAGGCCAAGAAGCAGCGCCGCCGCGAGGGCCGCGAGCAGGGCCGCCGCCGGGTGCCGATCATCACCGAGGCGGAGTTCCTGGCGCGCCGTGAGGCCGTCGAGCGCGTGATGGTCGTCCGCCAGAGCGGCGAGCGCACCCAGATCGGCGTCCTGGAGGACGACGTGCTCGTCGAGCACTTCGTCAACAAGGAGCAGTCGACGTCGTACGTCGGCAACGTCTACCTCGGCAAGGTGCAGAACGTCCTGCCGTCGATGGAGGCCGCCTTCGTCGACATCGGCAAGGGCCGCAACGCCGTGCTGTACGCGGGCGAGGTCAACTTCGAGGCGCTCGGCATGGCCAACGGGCCGCGCCGCATCGAGACCGCGCTGAAGTCCGGCCAGTCCGTGCTGGTGCAGGTCACCAAGGACCCGATCGGCCACAAGGGCGCCCGCCTGACCAGCCAGGTCTCGCTGCCCGGCCGCTACCTGGTCTATGTGCCCGAGGGCTCGATGACCGGCATCAGCCGCAAGCTGCCGGACACCGAGCGGGCGCGCCTGAAGCAGATCCTGAAGAAGATCGTTCCCGAGGACGCGGGCGTCATCGTCCGTACCGCCGCGGAGGGCGCCAGCGAGGACGAGCTGCGCCGCGACGTGGAGCGCCTCCAGGCGCAGTGGGAGGACATCCAGAAGAAGGCCAAGGCGGGCTCCACCAGCTCGCCGAGCCTGCTGTACGGCGAGCCGGACATGACCGTCCGGGTCGTCCGCGACATCTTCAACGAGGACTTCTCCAAGGTCATCGTCAGCGGTGACGAGGCGTGGGAGACCATCCACGGCTACGTCTCGCACGTCGCGCCGGACCTCGCCGACCGCCTCCAGAAGTGGACCTCGGACGTCGACGTCTTCGCGACGTACCGCATCGACGAGCAGCTGATGAAGGCGCTGGACCGCAAGGTCTGGCTGCCCTCCGGCGGCTCGCTGGTGATCGACAAGACCGAGGCCATGGTCGTCATCGACGTCAACACCGGGAAGTTCACCGGTCAGGGCGGCAACCTCGAAGAGACCGTGACCAGGAACAACCTGGAGGCGGCCGAGGAGATCGTGCGCCAGCTGCGGCTGCGCGACCTGGGCGGCATCGTCGTCATCGACTTCATCGACATGGTGCTGGAGTCCAACCGGGACCTGGTGCTGCGGCGGATGCTGGAGTGCCTGGGCCGCGACCGTACGAAGCACCAGGTCGCCGAGGTCACCTCGCTGGGCCTGGTGCAGATGACCCGCAAGCGGGTCGGCCAGGGCCTGCTGGAGTCCTTCTCCGAGCCGTGCGTGCACTGCAACGGCCGCGGCGTCATCGTCCACATGGACCAGCCGTCCTCGGCCGGTGGCGGTGGTGGCGGCAAGCGCAAGAAGAAGGGCAAGTCCGGCGCCTCCGGCCAGGACCAGCAGCAGCACGACCAGCAGCACGACCACCAGCACCACGACGAGCACCAGGACGGAGAGGCCGCGCGCGCCGACGAGCACCCGGAGCTGGAGCCCGTCGCGGTGACCGAGGCGGAGCTGCAGCCCGCGGTGGCCGACACCGACGAGTGGTTCGGCAGTGCGGCCGAGGCCGAGGCGGCAGCCGGTGGCGTACGCGGCCGTGGCCGCCGTCGCGCCAGCCGCAAGGTGTCCGCACCGGCGGGCGCGCCCAAGGCGTACGAGGCCGCCGCGATCGTGGTGGAGTCCGAGCCCGCGCAGGCCCCGGCCCCCGAGCCGGAGCCCGTCGAGGCCCCGGCCGCGGCGGAGCCCGCGCCGGCCCGCCCGCGCCGCCGTGCGACCCGTAAGGCGTCCGCTCCCGCGGGTTCGCCCAAGGTGGCCGAGGAGGCTCCGGTGGCGGAAGCCGCCCCCGAGCCCGTAGCGGAACCGGTCGCCGAGGCGCCCGGAGACAGCGCGGCGCCCGCGGACGACGCCGTGAGCACGGACGGTGCCGCGGCCGCCGAGGTCACCGAGGAGGCGCCCGCCAAGAAGACCGCGGCGAAGAAGGCGGCCAAGAAGGCGCCCGCCAAGAAGACCGCTGCCAAGAAGACGGCCGCGGTCAAGAAGACGGCGGCGAAGAAGACCACCACGGCCAAGAAGGCCGCGGCGGAGAAGGCCCCGGCGAAGAAGGCCGCCACCAAGAAGGCGGCCACGAAGAAGACCACGGCGAAGAAGGCGGCGGCCAAGAAGACCGTCGCCGCCGAGCAGGCCCCGGCCTCGTCGGTGTCGGCTTCGACGGAGGACTGAACCGGCCGGACCGTGTCCCGGGCCGTACGCGGCCCGGGGCCGGTTTGACCCCCCGGTCAAGGCCCCGTAACCTTGGCCACCGGCGTCTGTAGTGCGCCACACCACTGAGCAAACACCTCCCGGTCCGCCGGGAGAGGCCGCTCGTCCACTCGGATTCCACGGGATCGTCATGAACCCGTGTGAGCGGCTGGCATCAGAGGTCCCGTTCCTAGCGAGAGAGAGTTCCGCGTGTACGCGATCGTGCGCACCGGCGGGCGGCAGCAGAAGGTTGCTGTCGGCGACGTCATCGAGGTAGACCGCATTTCCACCAGCAAGGTCGGCGAGTCCGTCGAGCTCTCCACGCTGCTGGTCGTCGATGGTGACTCGGTCACCAGCGACCCGTGGGTCCTGGCCGGCGTGAAGGTCCAGGCCGAGGTTGTCGACCACCACAAGGGCGACAAGATCCGGATCCAGAAGTACAAGAACAAGACCGGTTACAAGAAGCGGATCGGCCACCGCCAGCTGCACACGGCGCTGAAGATCACCGGCATCGACGCTCCGGCGAAGTAAGGGACTGAGGAGACATGGCACACAAGAAGGGCGCATCGTCCACTCGGAACGGTCGCGATTCCAATGCTCAGCGGCTCGGCGTGAAGCGCTTCGGCGGTCAGGCCGTCCTCGCCGGTGAGATCCTGGTCCGCCAGCGCGGCACCCACTTCCACCCGGGCACGGGCGTCGGCCGCGGCGGCGACGACACCCTGTTCGCCCTGGCCGAGGGTGCGGTGCAGTTCGGCACCCACCGTGGCCGCAAGGTCGTGAACATCGTCCCGATCGCTGAGTGACCCACCACATCAGCATCGAGCGATAGCTCAGCAGCACCATTCCGAGGGCGGACCGCCTCTCCCCGCAGTACGCGGGAAGGCCGGTCCGCCCTTGGCGTGTTAGTACAGAGACATTCCCGTCGTATCTGGAGGCATTCCCACCATGACCACCTTCGTGGACCGCGTCGAGCTGCATGTCGCCGCGGGTAACGGGGGCCACGGCGTGGCCTCCGTGATGCGCGAGAAGTTCAAGCCGCTCGGCGGCCCGGACGGCGGCAACGGCGGCCGCGGCGGCGACGTGACCCTGGTCGTCGACCAGGACGTCACCACGCTCCTGGAATACCACCACCACCCGCACCGCAAGGCCACCAACGGCCAGCCCGGCGCCGGCGACCACCGCGCCGGCAAGAACGGCCAGGACCTGGTCCTGCCGGTCCCGGACGGCACCGTCGTCCTGGACCGCGCGGGCAACGTGCTCGCCGACATGGTCGGCCAGGGCACCACCTTCGTCGCGGGCCAGGGCGGCCGCGGCGGCCTCGGCAACGCCGCGCTGGCCTCGGCCCGCCGCAAGGCCCCCGGCTTCGCGCTGCTCGGCGAGCCCGGCGAGGCCCGCGACATCGTGCTGGAGCTCAAGACCGTCGCGGACGTCGCGCTGGTCGGCTACCCCAGCGCCGGCAAGTCCTCGCTGATCTCGGTGCTCTCCGCCGCCAAGCCGAAGATCGCCGACTACCCCTTCACCACCCTGGTGCCCAACCTCGGCGTGGTCACCGCCGGTTCCACCGTCTACACCATCGCGGACGTCCCCGGCCTGATCCCCGGCGCCAGCCAGGGCAAGGGCCTGGGCCTGGAGTTCCTGCGGCACGTCGAGCGCTGCGAGGTGCTCGTGCACGTCCTGGACACCGCGACCCTGGAGTCCGACCGCGACCCGGTCTCCGACCTGGACATCATCGAGGCGGAGCTGGCGGAGTACGGCGGCCTGGACAACCGGCCGCGGGTGGTCGTCCTCAACAAGATCGACATCCCGGACGGCCAGGACCTCGCCGACATGATCCGCCCCGACCTGGAGGAGCGCGGCTACCGCGTCTTCGAGGTCTCGGCCGTCGCGCGCACCGGCCTCAAGGAGCTGTCGTACGCGCTGGCCGGCATCGTCGCCGAGGCCCGCGCCGCCAAGCCCGTACAGGAAGCCACCCGCATCGTCATCCGCCCGAAGGCCGTGGACGACGCGGGCTTCACCGTCACGCCGGAGGGCGAGGGCTTCTTCCGCGTCCGCGGCGAGAAGCCCGAGCGCTGGGTGCGCCAGACGGACTTCAACAACGACGAGGCCGTCGGCTACCTCGCCGACCGCCTCAACCGCCTCGGCGTCGAGGACCGGCTGCGCAAGGTCGGCGCACACGCCGGCGACGGCATCGCGATCGGCCCCGAGGACAACGCGGTCGTCTTCGACTGGGAGCCGATGATGGCGGCGGGCGCCGAGATGCTCGGCCGCCGCGGCGAGGACCACCGCATGGAGGCACCGCGCCCCGCCGCGGTGCGCCGCCGCGACCGCGACGCGGCGCGGGACGAGTCGGAGGACGAGTACCAGGACTTCCGTCCGTTCTAGCGGCCGCGCGGTGGGAGGCCCACCAGAGAAGGCCCACCGGCGCAGGGAAGGCCCCCGGGAATCCCCGGGGGCCTTCCCCGTACCGGCCGCACCGGCCGCACCGGCCGCACCGGCCGCACCGGGTGTCCCGTGGGAATCCGGCAGGCGCCCGCCGGTCCGCCTGCCGTAGATTGCGGTGGTACGGAAACACCCGTACGGAACCTCCCGTACGGGGAGCCGTCCCGTACGGAGCGCCGTCGCGTACGCGGCGGCGCACAGGCGAGCACAGGGGTAGGCAGTGGCAGGCGCAAGGCAGGACGTGACGGACGCCCGCAGGATCGTGGTCAAGGTCGGTTCGTCCTCGCTGACCACGGCGAGCGGCGGCCTGGACGCGGACCGGGTGGACGCACTGGTGGACGCGCTGGCCAAGCACCAGGACAAGGAGATCGTGCTGGTCTCCTCCGGCGCCATCGCGGCCGGCCTGGCGCCGCTGGGCCTGGACCGGCGCCCGCGCGACCTGGCCCGGCAGCAGGCCGCGGCCAGCGTCGGCCAGGGCCTGCTGGTCGCCCGGTACACCGCCTCCTTCGCGCGCTACGGCCGCCGCGTCGGCCAGGTCCTGCTGACCTCGGACGACACCAGCCGCCGCGTCCACTACCGCAACGCCTTCCGGACCCTGGACCAGCTGCTGGCCATGGGCGCCGTACCGATCGTCAACGAGAACGACACCGTCGCCACCGACGAGATCCGCTTCGGCGACAACGACCGGCTGGCCGCCCTGGTCGCCCACCTCGTACGGGCCGACCTGCTCGTGCTGCTCTCCGACGTGGACGGACTCTACGACGGCGACCCGAGCACCCCCGGCACCTCCCGGATAGGCGAGGTACGCGGCCCGGCCGACCTGGAGGGCATCTCGATCGGCAGCGCGGGCCGGGCCGGTGTCGGCACCGGCGGCATGGTCACCAAGGTCGAGGCGGCCCGGATCGCCGCCGCGGCCGGCATCCCGGTCGTCCTGACCTCCGCCGTGCACGCCGCCGACGCCCTGGCCGGCGGGCCCACCGGCACCCACTTCCTGCGCACCGGCCGCCGCTCCGCCGACCGCCTGCTGTGGCTCGCGCACGCCTCCACCCCGCGCGGCGCGCTGGTGCTCGACGACGGCGCCGTCCAGGCCGTGGTCGAGCGCCACTCCTCGCTGCTGCCGGCCGGTATTGCCGCCGCCGAAGGGGAGTTCAGCGCCGGGGACCCGGTCGAACTGCGGGACGCCACGGGCCGCGCCGTCGCCCGCGGCCTGGTCAACTTCGACGCGCGGGAGATCCCGCGGCTGATCGGCCGTTCCACCCGTGACCTCGCCCGCGAGCTGGGCCCCGCGTACGAACGCGAGGTCGTGCACCGGGACGACCTGGTCGTACTGCACCACTGACGGCCGTCACAACAGGGCACCAAGTGGCAGGGAAAGGCCCAAAGACCAGCCTTTCCACGGAGACCTTCTCGAAAATGCCCCCGCGACGGCCCGCGGGCTGGTCAACTTTGTTGCGGGGACGGCGTCAGGGGAGCGCCGTCCGCTGCGCGCGAGTGCGCGCCGTGTGACAGCAGTGCCGGACCACTGCCGAGGAACCGCCCGCGACCGGGGCCCGGAGCGGCGCGACCCGCGATGACCCGCGCGGCCCGCACGCGGCGGCGCATCCGGCGGCGGTCCGGTGCCGGCGCAGGACGACAGCACCGATCGGCTCCGCCCCCGTACGTACGAGCGGAGCGATACGCATAACAGGAGGCCGCCGGTGAGACGAGGGCGCTCAGGGGCGCTGCCCCGCGGGACGGCGGAGCGCACACTGACCAGCGTCGGGGCCGCCGGACCGGCCGGCGGTTCCGCGTCCGGGGACCGCGCGGGGCCGGGCCAGGCGGCGTCCGAGCGGCCGGGGACCGGGCGGCGCGAGGCGTCCCGGCTGTGGCACGTCACCCTCAGCGTCTCCGGGGCCGAGGCCCCGGTCCAGGAGGTCCGGCGGGCACTCGAACAGCTCGCCCACGACCACCCCTTCCTGCTGACCAGCCGCTACGCCAACGACCACGCCGAGATCCGCTACTGGGAAGAGGCCCGCGACCTGCACGACGCGGCGGCGGTCGCGCTGCGGCTGTGGGGCGAGCACCGCTCCTCCGCCGGGCTGCCGCCCTGGGAGATCGTGGGCCTGGAGGTCATCGACCGGGAGACGTACCACCAGCGCGTCGCCGAGGGGTACGGGCCGCCGCCCGCCTCGCCAGTGGGGGTGCACCCGTACTGACCCGGTCCGGCGGGCGGCCGGGCGCGGCCGTCCCGCCGGTGCGCGGCGGACCGTGACGTCTCGCCGACTGGAACACGGCCGGGCAGCGGTCCGCGGCCCGGCTAGGCTTTCCGCCATGACCAGCGAATCAGCGCACTCCTCATCCGTCACCGAGACCGCCCGGCGCGCCAAGGAAGCGGCGGCCGTCCTGGCGCCGCAGCCGCGCACCGCGCGCGACGGCGCGCTGCTCGCCATCGCCGACGCCCTGGTGGCCCGTACGGAGGAGATCGTCGCGGCCAACGCCGAGGACGTCGCCAAGGCACGCGCCGCGGGCACCGGCGAGTCCCTCGTGGACCGGCTGACCCTGACCCCCGAGCGGGTCACGGCGATGGCCGCCGACGTCCGCGACGTGGTGGCCCTGCCCGACCCGGTGGGCGAGGTGCTGCGCGGCTCCACGCTGCCCAACGGCCTCGACCTGCGGCAGGTCCGCGTCCCGCTGGGCGTGGTCGGGATCATCTACGAGGCGCGGCCGAACGTGACCGTGGACGCCGCCGCGCTGTGCCTGAAGGCGGGCAACGCGGTACTGCTGCGCGGCTCGTCGTCCGCCTACGCCTCGAACAGCGCGCTCGTGGAGGTGCTGCGGGACGCGGTGGCGAGCGTCGGACTGCCCGCCGACGCCGTCCAGCTGGTGCCCGGGGAGAGCCGGGACTCGGTGCGCGAGCTGATGCGGGCGCGCGGCCTGGTCGACGTGCTGATCCCGCGGGGCGGCGCCTCGCTGATCCGTACGGTCGTCGAGGAATCGACGGTGCCGGTGATCGAGACCGGCACCGGCAACTGCCATGTGTACGTGGACGAGCACGCCGACATCGACATGGCGCTGGACATCCTGATCAACTCCAAGGCGCAGCGGCCCAGTGTCTGCAACGCCGCCGAGACGGTCCTGGTGCACGCCGGTATCGCCGAGACGTTCCTGCCGCGGGCGCTGGAGGCGCTGACCCAGGCCGGAGTGATCGTGCACGGCGACACGGCGTGGCAGCAGGCCGGACCCGGCCTGGTCGCGCACGCCACGGACGAGGACTGGGCGGCCGAATACCTCTCGTACGACATCGCCGCGGCCGTCGTGCAGGACCTGGACGCCGCGGTGGCGCACATCCGCCGCTGGTCCTCCGGCCACACCGAGGCGATCGTCACCACCTCGCAGGCCGCGGCCCGCCGCTTCACCCAGCTCGTGGACTCCACGACGGTCGCGGTCAACGCGTCCACCCGCTTCACCGACGGCAGCCAGTTCGGGTTCGGCGCCGAGATCGGCATCTCGACGCAGAAGCTGCACGCCCGCGGGCCGATGGGCCTGCCGGAGCTGACCTCGACGAAGTACATCGTCACGGGCGACGGCCACACGCGCTGACGGGCGACGGCCATACGTGCTGATGGGGGCGGCCATACGCGCTGACGGTACGGCCGGGGGGCGCGCGGGGCGGCGGTAGGTAGTACGGGCGGGGGCGCGCGGGGCGGCGGTAGTACGGGCGGGGAGCGTGCCAGGCCGCGGCAGTACGGGCGGGGAGCGCGCCGGGCGGCGACGGTTCGGGTGGGGGCCGGACGAACGTCGGCAGCACGGCCGGGAGGCCGGGAGCGTGCCGGTCCGCGGCCGAATTCCCGTGCTATCCGCCCACGATCGGCCGCCCCGGGCTAGTCTGGAGAGGTGCCGGACGACGCGGGGGGCAAGCCGTTCCCGGACGGCGAAGGGCCCGACGAGCACGGTCAGCCGAGCCACGGGGAAGCGGACGAGGAGTTCGCCTCCGTGGTCCTCGACGAGGACTTCGTGCGGTCCGCGCGCTTCCACGAACCCACCGCGGTGGAGCGGATGCTGGCCGCGGCCCAGGCGCGCGCCGAGGCCGACGCCGCCCGCGGCCGCCCGGGGTACGGCGCCGATCCGGACGCCGAGGACCCCGCCGCCCCGGACGGCCGGCCCCGCACCACCGGCCGCCGCTACGGCCGCGGCGCCGCCAACGCCCCCGAGCAGGGCCAGGATCCGGACGCGTACGGCCCCCACGGACCGTACGGCCCGTACGGCGGCGCCCTCCGCCCGTACCGCGGCAGTGTCCGCTGGCACCGGCCGGTGGCGTGGGTGCTCGCCGTCCTCATGGGCATCGGCCTCGTCGCGCTCGCCTTCTCCGCGGTCTACCGCGGCGCGTCCGGCGGGCGCACGCAGAGTCCGACGCCCCCGCCCGCGACCAGCGGTGTGGACGGCGTACCGCCCGCCCGCTCCAGCATGCTGCCCTCGGCGTCCGCCTCGGCCGAGTCGACGCCGCCGCCCGCGTCGGCCACCCCGCGCGTACGCTGAACGGCCGCCGGGGCACCGGGCGGGCCCGGTGAGCGGCCCCGGCCGCCCCATGTGAGGGGCGCAGCTCCGAAAAATCCCCCGAACTTGTCCCGTACCAGGGCGTTTACCGATGGCTCCGCAGACCTACTCTTGTGGTATGGCCGGTGCTGGTGACCCTCCCGAAGGGACCCCCGAGGGCGCCGCGGGAGGCGGAGAGGACGAATACCGATCCGTCGTCTTCGACGAATCGTTCGTACGGGCTGCACGCCTTCAGGAGTACTCGGCAAGGGAGCGCATGGAGGACCACGCGCGGGCCGTACGCACCCGGCACGCCTGGGTACGGCTCGGCGGCGCCCGGCAGGCCGTGCTCCTCGCCGTGCTGATCGTCATCGCCTTCGGCACCGCGATCTACATGGGCATCCGCCACCCCTACCGGCCCCCCGACCCGGTGACGGCGGAGCCGCTGCGGTCCACGGTCGTACCGCTGGCGCCCACCGGCGCCGTGCCGGGCGGGAAACCGGCCGACCTCTTCGCGCGGAGCCCCGCGGCGCAGTACCGCCTCGGCGCGGCGGGCGTCAACCTGCCCACCGTCGCACGGACCGAGCACTTCTCCGACGGCCAGGTCGTCTCCGCCCTGACCCTCGTCAAGGACTACCTCGTGCGCTCCTCGATCGACCCGGCCACCCTGACGGGCGGGTCCATACGGCCGGTGGGGCTGCTGCTCACCCCCAGCCAGCTCGACCAGTTCGACCGGAGCCTGGCGCACCCGGCCGACGACGGACGGCACGCGGCCACCGGCTGGCTGCTGCGCTTCGCGCCGGGCCAGGTGGAGCTGGCCGACCCCAACGTACGGGTGAGCGGGACCCTTTCGGCCGCCGAGATCAGCGCGGACGCGCTGGAGGTGAGCGCCGACTTCACCTTCGCCTACGCGGTACGCCCGGCCGCCGCCGAGGGCACCGCGGAGCAACAGGCCTCCGCCGCCTCGCTGTTCACCGTCCGGCGCGAACTGCGCTTCCGCATCGGGCGCGACGATCTGGGCGACCACCGCCTGGAGGTGCTGCAGAGCACCCTCCAGGCGGGGCCGATGTCCTGCTCCGCCGACGCGTCGAGCGCACTGCGTCCGCTGTTCGCGGGGCAGCGGGCCGGGAGCGCGGGGCCGGCGGGCACCGACCCGTACGCCCGCGGCCGTCCCGGCACGGGGCTGTGCGGGAAGCTGGCGGCTACTTCCCAGCCGAGTCCGGCCCCTCCGTCCCGTTAGCGCCGCCCGAACCGCCCGAACCGCCCGAACCGTTTGCACCGCCGGAGCCGCCCGTACCGCCGGAGCCGCCGGAGCTGTCCGTACCGCCGGAACCGCCCGGCCGGGAGCCGCCGCGGAAGACCGTGTCCCGCAGCTTGCCGCCGAGGTCACCGGCGCCGCCGGCTATGTCGCGCACCAGGCCCATCAGCGGGTCCTTGCTCGTGCGCACCGACTCCGCGTAGTGCGCGGCGGACTCGCGGAAGGAGTCGGAGACCGAGGTGTCCTTGTCCTCGTCCCGGCGCGGGTAGTGGCCGTCCATGATGCGCTGGTAGTCGCGGCTGGCCGCCCACTTCTTCAGCTCGGCCGCCCGCACGGTGGTGAACGGGTGGCTGCGGGGGAGCATGTTCAGCACCTTCAGCACGGAGTCGCGCAGGTCGCCGCCGGCCTCGTACTCCTCGGCCTGCTTGAGGAACGCGTCCACGTTCATCTCGTGCAGGTGGTTGCCGCCGGCGAGCTTCATCAGGCCGCGCATGGACGCCTGAAGGTCCTGCCCGACCAGCAGTCCGGCGCGGTCCGCCGACAGCTCCGACTTGCGGAACCACTCGCGCAGCGCCGTCACGATCGCCATGATCGCGACGTTGCCCAGCGGAATCCAGGCGATCTTCAGCGCGAGGTTCGTCAGGAACAGCAGAATCGTGCGGTACACCGCGTGGCCGGACAGGGCGTGGCCGACCTCGTGGCCGATGACCGCGCGCATCTCCTCCTCGTCGAGCAGCTCGACCAGGCCCGTGGTCAGCACGATGATCGGCTCGTCCAGACCGATGCACATGGCGTTCGGCTGGGGGTCCTGATTCACGTACATCGGCGGGACCTTCTCCAGGTCCAGGATGTAACAGGCGTCCCGCAGCATGTCGTTGAGATGCGCGAACTGCTGGTCGCCGACGCGCACCGAGTCCGACAGGAACAGCAGCCGCAGGCTGCGCTCCGGCAACAGCCCGCTGAGCGTCTTGAAGACGGTGTCGAACCCGCTCAGCTTGCGCAGGGCCACGAGCGCGGAACGGTCCGCCGGGTGCTCGTAGGCGCGGGACGAGATCCCGGGGAACCGCCTGCGGTCCCGGCTCGGTACGCGCTCGCTGCCGCCTGGGCTCTCCGTCATTGGGGCCTCCCCCTGTTCGACTGCGTGTGATTCAGACTAGAGGACGCCACTGACAGCCATTTGGATGCCCAGGCGTACGCTGGCGAGCGCACCAGGGTCCGCAGATGCCCACATGCCCGTACAAAGGGAGCACTTCAGCCATGCCGAACACGAGCGTGCTGCTCGCCGCCGCCGCGGAGACCTCGAAGAACGACGGCCCGGGATGGATCCTGCGCACCGTTCTGATCGTCGGCGTCCTCGGGGCCGTGTTCCTCGCATGGGTCCTGCTGCACAATTACGGGAAGGACAACGACGACAACCGGGACTGATTCCGCCGCCTTCCCGGACGGCCGGCCCGCTCCCGGGCCCGCCACGGCCCCGGCGGACGGGCGTGCGAGCGCCCTCCTGGCGGAGTCGGCGTGAGACGCGGGTGAGCTCGCGCATACGATGTGGCGGAAGTCTCTGTCCGTCCCCATCCCGGATTGGTTCTGCCGACGATGAGCCTGCACACCACCGCACAGCACCTGGTCACCCTCGCCGAAGGCGGTCAAGAAGGGGGCGGGCACGAGAGCCTGAACCCCTTCGTCACGGGCGGCGGCGCCCTGATCGCCCTGCTCCTGCTGCTCTGGATCACCACCCGCTTCAACCGGGACCGCTGAAGCCGGGCACCGGGACCCCGGCACCGCGCAGCGCCCAGTAGGGTCTGCACGCATGGGAGAGCAGACAGGGCCCGTGAAGCGGCGGCTCGGAGTGATGGGCGGGACGTTCGACCCGATCCATCACGGACACCTGGTCGCCGCCAGCGAGGTGGCCAGCCAGTTCCATCTCGACGAGGTCATATTCGTGCCCACGGGGGAACCGTGGCAGAAGAGCCACAAGACGGTGTCACCGGCCGAGGACCGCTATCTGATGACGGTCATCGCGACCGCGTCCAACCCGCAGTTCTCCGTCAGCCGGATCGACATCGACCGCGGCGGCAAGACGTACACCATCGACACGCTGCGGGAGCTGCACGACCAGCACCGTGACGCGGACCTCTTCTTCATCACCGGCGCCGACGCGCTCGGCCAGATCCTGACCTGGCACGACGCGCCGGAGCTGTTCTCGCTAGCCCACTTCATCGGGGTGACCAGACCCGGGCACACACTCGCCGACCCCGGGCTCCCCGAAGGGGCGGTGTCCCTGGTCGAGGTGCCGGCCCTGGCCATCTCCTCGACCGGCTGCCGGGCGCGCGTCGCCCAGGGGGATCCGGTCTGGTACCTGGTGCCGGACGGTGTCGTGCGCTACATCGACAAGCGCGAGCTGTACCGCGAGGACCGGACCGGCCACGACGGCCGTTGACATCTGTTGCCGGCGGCTGCCGACGACGGCCGCCGACGGGGCTCACGGAAAGGGGCACCGGTGAACGACCGACACGACCCGTACGTGCCGCGGGACCCGTATGCCCAGGGGCAGCAGGGGCAGCCGGAGTACACCTACGACGCCTACGGGCAGCCGGTGTACCGGGAGGCGCCGCAGCAGGCCGCGTACGACCAGTACGGGCAGCCGGTCGGCTACGACCCGTATGGTGCACCGGCTCCGCACGACCCGTATGACCCGTACGGCTCTCAGCAGCACGGCGGTCAGCAGCACGGCGGGCAGCCGGGCGCCGGGCCGCATTTTCCGGGGCAGCAGGGAGCCGGGCAGCCCGATGCGGGGCAGCAGGGATACGTGTACGACCCGTACGGCCATCAGCAGGTGCCGCAGCAGGCGCAGTATCCCCAGCAGTACGACCCGTACGGCCAGCCCCAGCAGGTCCAGCAGCCCCAGCACCCTCACCAGCCCCAGCAGCACGGTCTGCCGCCGCAGCAGCCACAACAACCGCATCAGCAGACCCAGCAGACCCAGCAGCAACAACTGCAACAGCAACAGCAGCAGACCCAGCAGCAAGGCTGGATCCCCCAGCAGTCGGCGCAGCCCTCGTACGAGCAGGTCTCCTACCAGGAGCCGGAGCACCAGCCGTACGGGCAGCCCGCCCAGGAGACCGGTGCGCGCACGCCGCGCGGCGGGGCGGCGGGCACCACGGACCGGACGCCGGGCCCGGCCCAGGGCGCCGCGCCGGGCCCCGGGGGCGACCCGGACACGGACTACCGCACCGAGCAGTTCTCGTTCATCGAAGAGCCGACCGAGGACTCCGAGGACGTCATCGACTGGCTCAAGTTCACCGAGAGCCGTACCGAGCGCCGTGAGGAGGCCAAGCGGCGCGGCCGCAGCCGCAAGGTCATGCTGATCGTGCTGCTGGTCCTGCTGCTCCTCGGCGGCGTCGGCTATCTGTGGTGGGCGGGCAAACTGCCCGGCCTCTCGGGTGCCGGGGCGGGCACGGAGGCCGGGGGCGCCGGGGAGAAGCGCGATGTGCTCGTCGTGCACCTGAAGGACCCCAAGGGCAACAGCTCCACCGCGCTCCTCGTGGACAACGAGAGCGCCCACAAGGGCACCACCGTCCTGCTCCCGAACGACCTGGCGGTCTCCACGGAGGACGGCGGGTCCACGACGCTGGCCAAGTCGGTCAAGGACCAGGGCATCGACCCCACCAGGGAGGCCCTGAACACCCTCCTCGGCGCCGACATCAAGGCCAGCTGGCGGCTGGACACCCCGTACCTGGAGAACCTGGTCGAGACGACCGGCGGCATCACGCTGGACACCGACGCCACCGTTCCCGGCGCCAAGAAGGGCGACAGCCCGCTCGTCAAGCAGGGCAAGGGCCAGGACCTGAACGGCCAGGCCGCCGTCGCGTACGCCACCTATCAGGCGGCCGGTGAAGCCCAGACCAAGCAGCTGGAGCGCTTCGGGCAGGTCATGCAGGCCACCCTGAAGAAGGTCTCCAGCGACGCGGACGGCGCGACGGCCACCGTGAAGTCGCTGCTCCAGGTCCTGGACCCGCCGCTCACCGAGGCGCAGCTGGGCAGCTCGCTCGCGCAGCGCGCAGAGCTGGCGAAGGCCGGCGCCTACGGGACCACCCTGCTGCCGGTGCAGCAGGACGGCACGCTCAGCCGGCAGGCGGCGGACGGCGTGGTCAAGGAGGTGCTAGGCGGCACGGTCAAGAAGGCCGACCACAGCTCGACCCCGCGGGTCAGCGTCCAGAACGCCACCGGCAAGAAGGAAGCGTCCCAGAAGGCACGGATCGCCCTGGTCAACGGCGGTTACTCGTTCGTCGACGGCGGCAGCGCGGCAGCCGCGAAGCCCGTCTCCGAGGTGACGTACGCGGACGCCGCCCAGAAGGCGAAGGCCGAGGAGGCCGCCAAGACGCTGGGGCTGCCGGCCGGCGCGGTCAAGCAGGGCAAGGTCGCCTCGAACGCGGACGTCACGGTGGTGCTGGGGCAGGACTACAAGGGCTGAGGGCGCCGGGGGCGGCACCGGCCGCCGTCCCCGGCCACCCTGCGGCCTGGCCGCTCGGGGGCGGCGCAGGGGGCCGCCGGAGGCCCCGCGGGAAAGCCCGCCGGGAGTGTCGGTGGTCCGTGAGACCCTTGGTGGGTACCTGACCACCGATCCCGAAAGCTGGATTGTGACCGCCACCGACCGCTCCATCGAGCTCATCCAGGCCGCCGCGCTGGCGGCCGCCGACAAGCTCGCGCACGACATCATCGCGTACGACGTCAGCGACGTGCTCTCGATCACCGACGCGTTCCTGCTGGCCTCGGCCCCCAACGACCGCCAGGTCAAGTCGATCGTCGACGAGATCGAGGAGCGGCTGAACAAGGAACTGGGCGCCAAGCCGGTGCGCCGCGAGGGCGACCGCGAGGCCCGCTGGGTCCTGCTCGACTACGTCGACATCGTCGTCCACGTCCAGCACAGCGAAGAGCGCGTCTTCTACGCCCTTGAGCGCCTCTGGAAGGACTGCCCCGAGCTGGACCTGCCCGAGGAGGCCAAGGCCACCCGCGGCAAGGCCGCGGAGCACGCCGAGGCCACGACGGCCGAGCAGGACGGAGACCTGAGCTGAACGGCACCGGGAGCGGCCGCGGCCGCCGGATAGTCCTGTGGCGGCACGGCCAGACGGCGTGGAATCTGGAGCGCCGCTTCCAGGGCTCGACGGACATCGAGCTGACCGCGGAGGGCGTGGCGCAGGCGCGGCGCTCCGCGCGGCTGCTCGCGGCCCTGGAGCCGGACGCGATCATCGCCTCCGACCTGCGGCGGGCCGCCGCCACCGCCCGTGAGCTGGCGGCCGTCACCGGCCTGGAGATCACGCACGACGAAGCGCTGCGCGAGACGTACGCGGGCGCCTGGCAGGGCCTGACCCACGAGGAGATCGTGGGTCAGTACGGCGAGCAGTACGCGGCGTGGAAGCGCGGCGAGCCCGTACGGCGGGGCGGCGGCGAGCTGGAGACCGAGGTCGCCGACCGCGCGGCCCCCGTCGTCGAGCGCAGCGCCGAGAAGCTCCCGGACGGCGGCACCCTGGTCGTCGTCAGCCACGGCGGCACGATCCGTACGACCATCGGGCGGCTGCTGGGCCTGGAGTCCCACCACTGGGAGGGGCTGGGCGGCCTGTCGAACTGCTGCTGGTCCGTCCTGGGCGAGGGTGCCCGCGGCTGGCGCCTGATGGAGCACAACGCCGGCACGCTGCCGGAGCCGGTGCTCGGCGACGACGACTGAGCGCTCCCGCGGCCGGGTGACGTGGGCCCTGCGGCCCGCCTCTCCGGGAGCCCGGAGGGGCCGGATTTCACATCCGGGCAGGTCGCAGGCTAGAGTTCTTCTTGTTCGCGGCGCCGCCGGGGAAAACCCCGGAGGAGCGGAACAAGACCCGGGGCTATAGCTCAGTTGGTAGAGCGCCTGCATGGCATGCAGGAGGTCAGGAGTTCAATTCTCCTTAGCTCCACACCTCGGATGATCCCGTCTCCCACTCTAGGGAGGCGGGATCATTTCGTGCCCGGACGGGTGCACGAATCGGCGCGTACCGGGGTAGACCTGGTCCGGGGCCCGCGGGTGCGGGACGGTGCGGCCGGTTCGCGTTCGATGCCGGTTCCTCCGGTGCTCCGGCCGCCGTACGGCGGTGTGCCGGTGCTGCGGGAACAACGGCAGGACTGACCCGGTCGGCGGTCCGTGGCAGAATTCGGACGGCGCCGGCAGGGGAGGAGAGGACACGATGCCCACGAGCATCATGGAGGAGGTCGACGACCTGCTCGACGCGGCCGCCCCCGCGCTGAGCGCCGGCCCGCTTCCCGGGGACGCCCCCTGCCCCGGCCACCCCTCCCGTCCCGCCGGTGGCGCGTACGGCACCGGCAGCGCCGCGCTCCAGTGCCCCTCCTGCGGCTCACCCCATGTGGCGCAGGTGCTCGGCGACAACGGCGGCATCTCGTTCGTGTGTACGGCCTGCGGCCACAGCTGGAGCTGACTGATGGGCGCTCACAGCAGGAAATGCGACTGGTGCGGCAGCGGGACGCCGATCGTCCGGGACATGGAACCGGTCAACCCCGACTACCAGTACTGGTGCGAGGAGTGCGCGCGGGCCCTGGTCATAAAGGGCGACCCGATCGAGACGTACCGCGAACTCGACGGAGAACCGATCTACGGACGCCTGCTCGACGAGCACTGCACGCTGAAGCGTTTCTATTCCTTCGCGACTGCCTGAGCGCCGGTGGCGGGGCGGCCGGTGGTGACGCGGCCGGTGGAGGTGCGGCCGGTGACGGGGCGGCCGGTGGCGGTGGGTGCCCCGGGTGCCTTGAGCGCCCGGCAGCTCCTCGGCTTTGGCCAGGGGTGCCGCCGTACCTGTCGGCTGATCCGGCGGTGCGAGCGGCAGTGCGAAAATTCCCGTTGAAGGCGGAACTCCGTGCGCATGGTGGGGCGTTCCCGGTGTGAAGCTGCCGTCGGAGACGGCCGGCGGCACGGGGGAAGCGACACGGGGGTCGCATCGTGAGTGACGTGACGATTCAACCTGTCCAGGAGGCGCCGGCGGGCCGTCCGTCCCAGGCGCCGCACAAGCGGGAAGCCGCGGCCGGACTGACACCTTTCATCGACGAACTGCGCATCCCGCCCGTCCTGCGGCCCGGCCGCAAGGAGGCCCTGCGGGGCATCGACATCGACCAGACCACCACCTGGGTCCGGCTGCACTCCGAGCTCCCGCCGACGAAGGTGTGGGCGTACGAGGGGTACTACCCGGGCCCGACGATCGAGGTGCGCCGCGGCCGACGGCTGCGCATCAACTGGCACAACCGCCTCACCGGTGCCTACCCGGTCACCGCCGCCGAGGCCAAGCCCTTACCGGGCGCGCCCTTGCCCACCGACGAGCCGGGCGTCGGGAACGGCACCCTTGTCGACGGCGTCGCCGGCCTCCCGCCCTGGACGGTCACCCACCTGCACGGCGCGGTGACCGGCGGCGGAAACGACGGCTGGTCCGAGAACGCCGTCTCGCCCGGCGAATCCCAGCTCTCGGAGTATCCCAACGACCACCGCGCGACGAGCTGGTGGTACCACGACCACGCCATGGACATCACGCGGTGGAACGTCTTCGCGGGCCTCGCCGGGATGTACCTGGTCCGCGACGATGAGGAGGACATGCTGCAACTGCCCTCCGGCAGGCGGGAGATACCGCTCGTCATCCAGGACCGCAACCTCGACACGGATGCCGACGGCCGCCTGACGGGACGTCTGCTGCACAAGACGCAGATCGTGGCCCAGGACAAGGACGGCAAGAACGTCTCCCTGCCCTTCACCGGCCCGTACACCCTCGTCAACGGTGTGATCTGGCCCCACGCGGACGTCGCGGCCTGCTGGTACCGCTTCCGCGTGCTGAACGCGGCGAACAGCCGCACCTTCCAGCTCCGGCTGGTCGACGACGCGACCGGGGCGCCGGTGACGGGCGCGGTGTGGCAGATCGGCTCGGACGGCGGCCTGCTGCCGCGGCCGGTCCCGGTGGACGGCGCCCTGTCGGTGGCGTCCGCCGAGCGGCTGGACCTGCTGATCGACTTCGGCCGGCTGCGCGGCCGTACGCTCCGGCTCGTCAATGCCGCGCCCGGGGTCGCGTATCCGGACGTGATGCAGTTCCGGGTGGGCGCCACCCAGGTGCGCGACCCGTTCGTGCTCCCGCAGGTGATCTCCTCGTCCTTCGAGCGGCTCACCCACGGCTCGGTGCCCCATCACGAGCACCGGCTCGTCGTCCTCACCCCGCCCGGCCCGGTCGGCAACTTCCACCCGGAGATGTGGGAGATGCGGCAGATCCCCGGCAAGGACGTGCAGGTCCCCACCGAAGGGATCATCCAGATCCGCGGCGCGGACAAAGAGGTCCGCACCTACCGCCGTACGGCCCGGATGTTCGACGACACACTGGGCCACCTGGTCCGCCACGGCGACTGGGAGCAGTGGAGCTTCCTGAACCTGGGCGGCGCCGGCACCCACCCGATGCACATCCACCTCGTCGACTTCCAGGTCATGGACCGCCACCGCTACCCGGCGGACCCGGACAGCCCGTACGACAACGAGGTCGGCGGCACGCGGGCCCCGCTCGAATACTGCGGTCCGAACCCGATATCCCCGGGCGACCAGGGCTGGAAGGACGTCATACAGGTCCCGCCGGGCCAGATGGTGAACGTGCTCGCCCGCTTCCAGGGCGCCACGGGCCGGTTCATGTACCACTGCCACCTGCTGGAGCACGAGGACATGGGGATGATGCGGCCGTTCGTCGTCATGCCGCGCGAGGTCCTGAAGTTCCATCACCACCAGCCCGGCGGACACGACCACGGCGCACACTGAGGCGGTCCTGGGGGCGTCCGGTCGGCAGCAGGCCGGACGGCAGCAGGCCGGGCGGTGGCCAGACAGGTGGTGATCAGACGGGCGGTGGCAGGCCGGGCGTTGGCTCAGCGCCCCTGCGCGGCCGCCCCTTGGCCGTCGCCCTGCGTGGCCGCCCCTTGGCCTTCGTCCGGCGTGGCCGCGTCCTGCACTCCACCGGACACGGCCGCGTCCCGCCCGGTGCCCGTCCGCGCCTCGCCACCTCGCACGCGATCCCGCCGCACCAGTACGGCGGTCAGGGCCAGGAAGACCAGCCCGGCGATCGGATAGATCCCGGACAGCAGCATCTGGCCGCCGTTCTGGTGGAGTTCCTCGTGATGGTGGTAGCGGTGCGGCACGAACCACAGCGCGAACGAACAGAAGAGGAGACCGATCGCGAGCGTCCCCGCCCACCACCGCTTTCCGGTCTGGCTGCCGAAGCCGCCGCGGCTCATCGCCTCCGAGCCGAGCAGGATCAGCATGGGTACGCCCCACACCCAGTGGTGCGACCAGGAGATCGGGCTGACCAGCAGAGCGGTCACGGCACAGGCGACGGCCGCCCAGGCCCGGCGGCCGCGCAGCAGCGCGCCGACCGCGACGGCCAGCCCGAAGACGGCCACGACGGCCGCGGCCGCCAGCCACCACAGGCCGGGATCGTGGGTGTGCAGCAGCCGGGCCAGCGCGCCGCGCAGCGACTGGTTGGCGGTGATCTCCACCTCGCCGACCCGGTCGGCGGCGAAGATGATCTCCGTCCAGAAGCGCCGGGAGTCGTGCGGCAGGACGAGCGCGGACAGCAGCACGGTGCCCAGGAAGGTGAGGCACGCGACGGCGGCCTGCCGCAGCCAGGGGTTCCACGCGTCCCGCGGCCCCGCTCCCGCGCGCAGCCGCTGCCAGGCCCGTACGAGCCCGGCCAGCGCGAGAAGGACGGCGAACAGCGCCGGGGTGAGCTTGATGCCCGCCGCCAGGCCGATGCCCACACCGGCCCACCGGTTGGCGTCCCTGCGGGTCAGGTCCCACAGGACCAGCACGGCGAGCAGCAGGTTGATCTGCCCGTAGCGCAGCGTCGTCCACACCGGCTCGCACCAGACCAGCAGCGCGGCCACGCCCAGCGCCGCGGCGAGCGGCGGCATCCGCTTCGGCCGCCCCGCGAGCCGGAGCCCGAGGTGCACGACGGCGACCAGCAGCAGGAGGTTGCCGAGCGTGGCGAGCGTCCGCATCTCCGGTACGCCGACCAGCGTCAGCGGCGTGAACAGCAGCGCCGCGAACGGCGGATAGGTGTTGGGCAGGTTCGCGGAGGTCGCGACCATGTCGTAGAGGTCCTCGCCGTTGCGGGCCGTCCAGCCCTCGGCGCGGTAGACCATCAGATCGATCATGGTCACGTGCGCCAGCCGCTGCACGATCCAGAAGACGGTGAACGACAGCACACACCCGACGGCCGCCGTCAGCAGCGGACGGCGGCGGGCGAAGCTCCTCAGCGGGGAGGGACCGCCGGGTGCAGCGGACTGTTCCAGCTCCAGCGCGGACACGGCGTACAGCTCCCCAGGACGAATCGGCACGGCCCGCCGACAGTACATCGAGCCGTTCCCGGGGGGCCGCCCGCAATCGATTTGGCAGAAGGCGGGGAGGGCCGTGTAATGTAGGCGATGCCGCAGCGGGGAGACGCAAGGAAAACCGCGGCGGACCAAAGCAAGGGGCTATAGCTCAGTTGGTAGAGCGCCTGCATGGCATGCAGGAGGTCAGGAGTTCAATTCTCCTTAGCTCCACAGAAGGGCCGTTCGTGAGGTGACTCACAGGAGGTCCGGGAGATCCCGTCCGATCTGATTGATCGGGCGGGATTTCTGGTTTTTGAGGGCGCCTGGAGATGGCGATCGGTGGGGGCTGATCCCGCATCAGGGCGCGGGGGTTCGCGCAAGCCGGATGGAGCGGTGCGCTTGCGTGTGCCACGCGGTGGCAGGGGGCGGCTGGGCGTCAGGGCTTTTCCAAGCGCAGGGCGAGGGCGGGGCAGCGGCTGACCGCGCGCTGGGCGCGGGTGTGGAGGCGGGCCGGGAGGGCGGTGTCCGTGATCAGCGGGTAGCCGTCCGGATCGAGGCGTACTGCCTCCGGGAGGAGCTTCGCGCACAGTCCGTGCCCCTCGCACAGCGTCCAGTCCACCGCCAGTCGGCCCGTAGCAGCCGCCGGACCCGCGACCGTGCCAACGGCTGCATCCGCCGTCTCCGGTGCCGGGAGGGGCAGCAACCCTGTGGTCTCCCGGCCGCACCCACCGCCCAGGACGTGCGCGGCGAGATCGTCCGGGAAGGCATTCAGTGCGGAGAGCACGAACCGTACGGCCCCGTCCGGGTGTTTGCACGCGCCGCGCCCGCTCACGGTCTGCGCGGCACGACGTACGGCTTCCAGGGCCTCCTGGCCGCCGCCCGTCAGCGCGTCGGCCAGCGCACCTGCCACGGAGGGTAAGCCCAGGCGGCAGGGGCCGCACTGGCCTGACGATTCGGCCGCGAGCCAGCGCGCGACGTGCAGGGTCTCGCCGAGCGGGCAAGTGCCGACCGGCACCGGCAGCACCGCACCCGCGCCGAGCGCGCCGCCGCCGGCCGCGAGCGCTTCGCGGGTGACCACCGTTCCGTACGCGGTCGCGGCGTCCAGCCAGGCGCCGTGGTAGCCGCCCACCAGGACGCCGCCAGGGGCCGGATCGGCGGCGCACATCTGAAGGACGTACGGGAGCGGCACCCCGCTCGGGGCCTCGACGACGGTGGGGGAGGGCACCGCGCCGGACACGGTCAGGAGCAGGGTGCCGGGTTCGCGGGGCGCTCCGGTCGTGGCGTACCGGTGGGCGCCCAGCCGGGCCGCGACAGCGAGTTGGGCGAACGTCTCGGCGTTGGAGAAGAGCGTGGGCACGCCACCGAGCCCGGCCTCCGCGGCCCGTACACGCCGCCCCGGCGGCAGCGCGGGCCCGCCTTCCGCGGCGCGGATCAGCGCGGACGCCTCGCCGGAGACGAGCCGCTCCGGTACGCGGACGAGCCGGGCGCGCAGCGACCGCCCGCGCCGGCGGTCGCTCAGGCCGCGTTCGGCCAGCGCGTCCCGTACCGACCGCTCGGCCGTGTCCTTGGACACACCGACCGCCAGCGTGCGGGCGCCGAGGGCGTCGGCGGCGAGCAACGCGCCGTCCAGGACGAGATGGGGCGCGCGACACAGCAGAACGGTGTCCTTGCGGCAGGCGGGCTCGCCCTCGCAGCCGTTGACGACGACCGCAGGCCGGACGCCGGTGCGCCGCGCGTGGTGGGCCACCGCCTCCAGTTTCCGTACGAGGGGGAAGCCCGCGCCGCCGCGCCCCCGCAGCGCGATGGCGTCGGCCAGCTCGGCCAGTCGGTCCGCGGTCAGGGACGGCGGTGAGCCATGGACGAGCAGGTGGGTCCGGCGGTCGAGGCGCTCGGCCTCGTCGAAGCCCGCGGTCAGCCGGGGCAGGCCGATGACGTGGACGGGCGGGATGTCGGGCAGCGGGCCGGTCACGGCCGGCTCCTGCCGTGGGAGGCGGGCTGGACGGGACGGGCGGGCTGGGCGGGCCCCGGGTGGAGGGCGTGCCGCCCGTATGGCGGCGGTGCGGCCTCCGGGGAGGGAGGGGGCGGTGCGGCCTCCGGGTACGGAAGGAGCGGTGTGGCCTCCGGGTACGGAAGGGACGGTGCGGCCTCCGGGTACGGAAGGGACGGTGCGGCCTCCGGGTACGGAAGGAGCGGTGCGGCCTCCGGGGACGAAGGAGGCGGTGCTGCCTCCCGGTACGAAGGGGGCGACGCGGTCTCCAGGTACGGAGGGGGCGGTGGGGTGGCGGCAGCACGGGCGCGCAGGCGGGCCCGTAGGACGTGCGGGAGGAAAGCGCGCACCAGAAGGGCGGCGACGACGGCGGTCAGGCACAGCGCGTACCCGGTGGTGACCCAGCCCGAGGGGGCGCGGCCGGACTTGAGGCCGTGTACGAGCGCCAGGCACCAGGCCGGGTAGGCGCAGGCGTGCAGGGCGCGCCAGCGTTCCGAGGCGCGGCCACGGCCGGCGAAGGCGCTGCGGAGCGCGCCGGTCGCGGCGGCCAGCACCATCAGGTAGCCGGCCACGGCCCCGAAGCCGATCAGTGCGGAAGCGTCGGGGGCGGGTGTTCCGGTGAACGGCAGCACCGCGTTCAGGACGTGCGCGTGGCCCTCGGCGACCTTGACCGCGATGTGCAGGACCAGGAATCCGAGCGCGGCGGTGCCCAGGGCCCGGTGGACGCCCTGGGCGAGCAGTCGGCTGCGGGGCAGCAGGACCGTACGGCCGGCGGCGACCAGCCCCCAGACGACGGCGGCCGTGAGGGAGACGAGGGCCAGCACGCCGCCCGTGAAGTCGAGGAAGCCGCGCAGCGGGCCGGTGCCGGAGAGCAGGGCGAGGGCGGCGACGGCTCCGGCGG
Organism: Streptomyces sp. CB02923; assembly: GCF_001905005.1. Lineage (GTDB taxonomy): Bacteria > Actinomycetota > Actinomycetes > Streptomycetales > Streptomycetaceae > Streptomyces. The sequence goes on from NZ_LWKZ01000012.1 coordinate 458,086, forward strand.
CGAGCGAGGGGCGGCGGCGCAGCCGGGGGCGGCGCGAGGCTGTCGTCGGGCTTGGCGCGGGCGTACGGCGCGGGCCGTCCCGGGTGCTTGGGCGACGCGGGCCGTAGGCCGGGAGGCGGGACGGGCCCGGAAGGCGGAGGCGGGGTAAGCCGGGGAGACGGGGGCCGGGGGCGGCGCGGCTCTTGCGGTGGGGGCGCATGGGGGAAAAGTAGGAGGGCGCGGGGCTGGGGCGGCGGGCTTTGCGTAAGCAGGGTGGAGCGGGGGCGGTGCGCTGCTACCGTCACGCGTCAGGCTTGTTCGAAGGAGCCGGGCCGTGGGGCACTGGGGCTTAGGCGGGAGCCGGGCTAAGGGGCCGGGGGTCCTGCCTCCACCCTGCGCGCCCCGGAAACTCCCGCCTGCCGCTACGCCGCCCCTTCCGCAGTTGGACGGCTCTCAGCGGGCCCGGCGCCCCCTGCGGTACCCTGACGCCATGCGTGCCGTACGCCTTCTGCTTAGCGGGCCGCGCTGATCAGTACCGACCGGTGAGCTTTCCGGTCGGCATCGGCGCGGCGTCCCCTCCTGTGCGAGGGGTCTTTTTGTTTCCGCAAAAGATTCGCAGTTTTCGCAAGTGCCGCAGGCAGAGACGACCGATGGAGCTTTGAGGACGATGACCGAGACGACTTCGGCTGCCGAGGTGGCAGCGCCGCACCGCTATACGGCAGCGCTGGCCGCCGACATCGAGGCACGCTGGCAGGACTTCTGGGAGGCCGAGGGGACGTACGAGGCCCCGAACCCGAAGGGGGACCTGGCGGGCGACCCGGAGCTGGTGGCGAAGCCGAAGAAGTTCGTCATGGACATGTTCCCGTACCCCTCGGGTGCGGGGCTGCACGTGGGCCACCCGCTGGGCTTCATCGCGACCGATGTCTACGCCCGTCACCTGCGGATGACCGGCCACAACGTGCTGCACACCCTGGGCTTCGACGCCTTCGGCCTGCCCGCCGAGCAGTACGCCGTACAGACCGGCACGCACCCGCGGGTCTCCACCGAGGCCAACATCGTCAACATGCGGCGCCAGCTGCGCCGGCTGGGCCTGGGCCACGACCAGCGCCGGTCGGTCGAGACGATCGACCCGGCCTACTACAAGTGGACCCAGTGGATCTTCGTCCAGATCTTCAACTCCTGGTACGACGCCGACGCGAAGAAGGCGCGCCCCATCGGTGAGCTGGTGGAGCAGTTCGAGGCGGGCGAGCGTGCGACCCCGGACGGGCGCCCCTGGAGTGCGCTGAGCGCCGCCGAGCGCGCCGAGGTCCTGGGCGAGTACCGCCTGGCGTACGCCTCGGACGCGCCGGTCAACTGGTGCCCCGGCCTGGGTACCGTGCTGGCCAACGAGGAGGTCACCGCCGAGGGCCGGTCCGAACGCGGGAACTACCCGGTCTTCAAGGCCAAGCTGCGCCAGTGGAACATGCGCATCACCGCCTACGCGGACCGCCTGCTGGAGGACCTGGACGGGCTGGACTGGCCGGAGGCCATCAAGCTGCAGCAGCGCAACTGGATCGGCCGGTCCGAGGGCGCGCGGGTGGACTTCCCGGTCGGCGACGACAAGATCACCGTTTTCACCACCCGCCAGGACACCCTGTTCGGCGCCACCTACATGGTGCTGGCGCCCGAGCACGAGCTGGTCTCCGGAGAGCGCTCGATCGTCCCGGACGCCTGGCCGGAGGGCACCCACGAGGTCTGGACCGGCGGGTACGGCACCCCGGCCGAGGCCGTCGCCGCGTACCGCAAGCAGGCGGCGGCCAAGTCGGATGTAGAGCGGCAGGCCGAGGCCAAGGACAAGACCGGCGTCTTCACCGGCGCCTACGCGGCCAACCCGGTCAGCGGCGAGCGCGTCCCGGTCTTCATCGCCGACTACGTGCTGATGGGCTACGGCACCGGCGCGATCATGGCCGTCCCGGCGCACGACAGCCGTGACTTCGCCTTCGCGCGCGCCTTCGAGCTCCCCATGCGCTGCGTGGTGGAGCCGTCGGACGACCGCGGACAGGACCCCGCCACCTGGGACGACTCGTTCGACTCGTACGAAGCGAAGATCGTCAACTCGTCCGGCGCCGACGTCACGCTGGACGGCCTGACCGTTCCGGACGCCAAGATCAAGATGGCCGAGTGGCTGGCGGCCCGCGGCATCGGCGAGAGCACCGTCAACTTCCGCCTGCGCGACTGGCTGTTCAGCCGCCAGCGCTACTGGGGCGAGCCCTTCCCGATCGTCTACGACGAGGACGGCGTCGCGCACGCGCTGCCCGAGTCGATGCTGCCCCTGGAACTCCCCGAGGTCGACGACTACTCGCCGCGCACCTTCGACCCGGACGACGCCGACACCCAGCCCGAGACCCCGCTGTCCCGCAACGGGGACTGGGTCAACGTCGAGCTGGACCTGGGCGACGGCCCGAAGAAGTACCGCCGCGAGACCAACACCATGCCCAACTGGGCGGGTTCCTGCTGGTACGAGCTGCGCTACACCGACCCACGCAACGACACCGCGCTGGTCGACCCGGAGGTCGAGCAGTACTGGATGGGCCCCCGTGAGGGGCAGCCGTCCGGCGGCGTCGACCTGTACGTGGGCGGCCAGGAACACGCCGTACTGCACCTGCTGTACGCGCGGTTCTGGTCCAAGGTGCTGCACGACCTGGGGCACACCGCCTCCTCCGAGCCGTTCCACAAGCTGTACAACCAGGGCATGATCCAGGCCTTCGTCTACCGGGACAGCCGCGGGATCGCGGTACCGGCCGCCGAGGTGGAGGAGCGCGACGGCGCGTACTACTACCAGGGCGAGAAGGTCAGCCGCGTCCTGGGCAAGATGGGCAAGTCCCTGAAGAACGCCGTCACCCCCGACGAGATCTGCGGGGAGTACGGCGCCGACACCCTGCGCCTGTACGAGATGGCGATGGGCCCGCTGGACGTGTCGCGGCCGTGGGACACCCGCGCCGTGGTCGGCCAGTACCGCCTGCTGCAGCGGCTGTGGCGCAACGTCGTGGACGAGGCGACCGGCGAGGTCACCGTCGCCGACGCCGAGCCGGACGAGGACACGCTGCGCGCCCTGCACAAGGCCATCGACGGCGTCGGCCAGGACCTGGCCAACCTGCGTTTCAACACCGCCATCGCCAAGGTGACGGAGCTGAACAACCACCTGACGAAGGCGGGCGGCCAGGTCGCGCGCCCGGTGGCCGAGCGCCTGGTGCTGCTGGTCGCGCCGCTGGCCCCGCACATCGCCGAGGAGCTGTGGCGCAAGCTGGGCCACACCGACTCCGTGGTCCACCAGGACTTCCCCGTCGCCGACCCGGCGTACGTGGTCGACGAGACCGTGACCTGCGTCGTGCAGATCAAGGGCAAGGTCAAGGCGCGCCTGGAGGTCTCGCCGTCCGTCTCGGACGCGGACCTGGAGGCGGCGGCGCTGGCCGACCCGGCGGTCGTGGCGGCGCTGGGCGGCGCGGGCATCCGCAAGGTGATCGTGCGGGCGCCGAAGCTGGTGAACATCGTTCCCGCGTGAGCGCTGTTCGCGCAGCCTGAGCCCTCCGCGGGGCGCGGCTAAGGGATGACCATTACGGGCAGGTTGGGGGTTCGAAGGGAACCCGCGACCTGCCCGTGGCGTTTACGGTGGAAGAGCCGGAACCCCGGCGCCTCCGCCCACCCTGCCGTCGGCACGACGAGGAGACACCATGGAAGCCGTCGCCGCGATCTTCGGACTCCTCTTCCTGCTGTTCGTCGCGGCCGGTGTCTTCGTCACGGTCAAGGCCGTCAAGGCGGCCAAGCGCGGAGTGGACCGCGGGGTGGCCCAGGCGCGCCGGACCGTCGAGGACACCACCCTCAGGGCCCGGCAGTACACCCAGCCGGGCGTGGCAGGCGAGCTGGCCCAGCTGCGGCTGACGCTGCGTACGTCCATGCGCGCCACCCAGGACGCGCTGCACACCGGCGCGTCGGAGGACGCCTCGCTGGCCGAGGCCCTGGGCCTCTTCGAGCGGCTCAGCGCCCACGGCCACGAACTGGACGACGAGCTCAAGCGGCTGGAGCGGGAGCCCGACAGGGCCAGCGTCACGGCCCGGCTGCCCGAGCTGCGCGAACGGCTGGAGCGCATCACGCACTCCGCGGAGTCGCTGCGGTGGGCCGCCCGGGACCGCGCCCGGCAGTTCGCCGACGACGACCTGGCCGCGCTCGGCGAGCAGATCGACATGGAGGCCGGGGCGCTGCGGCACTGGTCGAAGGAGCCGCTGGAGGACCGCATTGAGGCGTCGGGGGTCGGCGGAACCGTGCCGTCCGGGGCGTCGGGGGCCGACGGGGCCGGGGCGTCCCGACGTGCGTCCGGGGCTTCCTCCGACGGTTCGGCGGGGCGGAAGCCGTGGGGATCCGCTGAAGGCGAGACGCCCGCCATCACGGCCCGTGACCCGCGTACGCAGCCCTCGTACGCATGGCAGAAGGCGCCGCGTACGGAGCGGACGACCTGATCGCTCGCGGAACGGAGGGCGGCGCAACCGACGCGACGACGGCGCCGCGGCGGTGGTGCCGCGGCGGGTGCTCGGCAGCCACTCCTGGCGTGTCCTCCGCTCCTGCGGGAGGATCTTGAATGGGGCCCGCACTGTCGGCCTCCGGGATCCCCGGATAACCTCCCAGTCATGTCCCGCCATGTCGCGATCGTCACCGATTCAACGGCCTACCTGCCGCGGGCGGCACTGCAGCGCCACCTGATCACGGCGGTACCGCTCACCGTCGTCCTCGGTGACGAGGCCCTGGAGGAGGGCACCGAGATCTCGTCGAGATCCGTTGCCCAGGCCCTGCAGAAGCGCAAGTACGTGACGACCTCGCGGCCCAGCCCCGAGACCTTCGCGGCCACCTACCGGGACCTCGCCAGGTCGGGTGCCCGGAGCATCGTTTCGCTGCACCTGTCCTCGGAATTCTCCGGTACGTACGACGCGGCGGTGCTGGCGGCCGGCGAGGCCCCCGTGCCGGTGCGGGTCGTGGACACCGGCATGGTCGCCATGGCGCTCGGCTTCTGCGCCCTGGCGGCGGCCGGGGCGGCGGAGTCCGGCGGCAGCCTGGACGAGGCGGTGGCCGCCGCCGAGAAGCGCGCCGAGCAGACGTCCGCCTACTTCTACGTCGACACCCTCGACTACCTGCGGCGGGGCGGCCGGATCGGCGCGGCGCAGGCGCTGCTCGGCTCGGCCCTCGCGGTCAAGCCGCTGCTCCAGCTCGCCGAGGGGCGGATCGATCTTCTGGAGAAGGTCCGTACGGCCTCGAAGGCCATCGCCCGGCTGGAGGAGATCGCCGTGGAGCGGGCCGGGGAGGCACAGGTGGACATCGCCGTGCACCACCTCGCGGCCGCGGAACGGGCGGAAGCGCTGGCGGAGCGGCTGCGCGAGCGGGTGCCGGGGCTGGCCGAGCTGCACGTGAGCGAGGTGGGAGCGGTGATCGGCGCGCATACGGGGCCGGGGCTGCTGGGGGCTGTGGTGTCACCGCGGTAGGGGATGCCGGGGTGGCGGTGCGGGTGCTCTCTTTCGGGTGACGGGGTTATCCACAACTGGAGGGTTATCCCCGGGATTTGACGGCCCGCAGCGGGATCGGCGCGAAGTGCCTAACGTCGTTCGACATGACGCGAAAATCACTCTCCGTAACTGTCCCCGCTGGCGGCGCCGACCGGGACCTCCCTCCTCCTTCCGCCCCTGATCCGCCGCCCTCCCGCAGGAGGACCGTGCGTGGCGCGGTGCGCGGGCGGGCCGCCCGGCGTGCGGAGACCGCCGCGGCGGTACGTACGCGGGCCGAGGGCCTCTTCCGGGGCCCGCCCGAATTCCGGGGCCCGCCCGAACGGGGGCGGCGCGCTGGTCCTGCGGAATCGGACGGCGGTTCTGCGGAACCAGGCGACGGCCGTGCGGAATCGGGTGGCGGTTCCGCGGGAGCGGGCGACGGCCGTGCGGAATCGGGTGGCGGTTCTGCGGGATCGGGCGACGGTCGTGCGGAATCGGGTGGCGGTTCCGCGGGAGCGGGTGGCAGTGCGCCGCCCCATGAGAAGCCAGCAGCTGGCTGGCCTGCTCCCGACGGGGCGGCCACCGGTGACCCGGCAGTGGACCGGCCCCAGGACCTCCTCACAGGTGCGCACCCCGGTCGTGCTGCCCGCCTGCGGCTCGCCGTGCGGGAGCGGCTGCCGCTGTGGGTGCAGTCGAGATGCGCGACCGACCCGAAGGCGCTGGCGGCTCTGGTCGTGGTGTTCGCGGTAGCGGTGGCCTTCGCGGTGCACCACTTCTGGGCAGCGCGGCCCGAGCCCGTACCCGCACCGGCCGCGACCCGGGCCCCGGTGCTGTCGACCCCGGCCCCGGCACCGCAGCCCCAGGCGGTGGCCCCGACACCGGCAGGTGCGCCACCGGCCGCCGCGGGACGCCTCCTCGTGGTCGACGTGGTCGGCAAGGTGCACCGTCCCGGCATTCACCGGCTGCCACAGGGGGCCCGGGTCGCCGACGCGCTGCGAGCGGCGGGCGGGGTGCTGGACGGCGCGAACACCCGCGGACTGAACCGAGCCCGCCTGCTGGTCGACGGCGAACAGATCGCCGTGGACGCTCCCGGACCGGGGCCGGGCGCGGCAGGACAGGGCGCGGGAGCGGCCCAGGGAGCCGGGCCCGGAGCGACTCCCGGGGCGGGCACCGGTGGTGGCGCCACTACGGGCAGCACCGGAGCCGCCGGTGGTACGGGCCCCGGAGCCGCCCCCGTCAGCCTGAACTCCGCGACCGCGGAACAGCTCGACGGCCTCCCCGGCGTCGGCCCGGTCCTGGCCCGGCACATCATCGAATACCGCACCGCACACGGTGGCTTCACGTCCGTGGATCAACTCCGCGACGTGAACGGCATCGGCGACCGCCGCTTCGCCGACCTTCGCCCGCTGGTCCAGCCATGACTCCCACCCCGCCGGTCCCGCAGCTCCACACCGCCGACCCCAGCGGAGCCTGCACCGCGCCCGACGCCTCGCCTCCTGGCGTACCCGGCGCCACCTCTCCGGACGCCACAGCTCCCGGCGTGCCCGACACCGCCCCGGACACAGCATCCGGCCGAGCCGCCGTCCATGCGGCGGCCACCTCCCCCTACGGCGCTGCCGACCCCCACCGGCAGGACGAAGCCGTCGATCTCCGCCTGGCGGGGCCCGCGCTGGCCGCATGGGGAGCGGCGGCGCTGGCCCTGGGCTGGTCCGGCGGCTCGGTGGCGGCAGCCTGCGCGATGGCCGTGGCGCTGGCGGCGATCGGAGTGGCGGGCGCGGCCCGCCGCCCTGAACGGCGGGTCGCCGGGGCCCTGGTCGCCCTGGCCGCGGTGCTGCTGGGCGCGGTCGCCTGAGCCGCGTCCGCCGCTCTGCATGCGGCTGACGTACGGCGCGGCCCGCTGCCGGAGCTGGCGCGACAGCACGCCCCGGTCACGGCCGAGGTGGAACTGACCGGCGATCCGCGGCTGACCCGCCCCCGGGTGCGCGGCGCCCAGCAAGCGCCTTCCGCCGTCGTGTTCACCGCTGACGTGCTCCGAGTGACCGCACCGGACGGCGCGGTCACCGCCGCCCGCACCCCCGTACTGGTCGTCGTGCACCGCACGAAACGCCTCGGCGACTGGCAGCGCCTCCTGCCCTCGACGCGCGTCCGTATCGCGGCCCGTGCGACGCCGCCCCTCCAGCCGTCCGACCGGGCCGCGGCCGCCCTGCGGGTGACCACCGGGCCCGGCCCTCAAGTGGTCCGCACGCCGGATGCCTTGCAGCGTCTCGCAGGCGCCCTGCGGGCCGGGCTCCGGGAGGCCAGTGACGGTCTCAGTCCCGATGCCCGCGCTCTCCTTCCGGGGCTGGTGGTCGGCGACACCGCGCGCGTCCCGCCCGACCTCGACGACGCCTTCCGCACCACCGACCTGACCCACCTGCTCGCCGTTTCCGGCAGCAACCTGACCATCCTGCTCGTTCTGCTCATCGGCCCGCCCCACCTCGCCGTACGGGCCGAACGGCGCGGCCTGGCGCCGATCCTGGGCCTCTCCCTGCGCACCACCGCCCTCGTCGGCGGCTCGATCGCGCTCGCCTTCGTCGTCATCTGCCGCCCCGACCCCAGCGTGCTGCGCGCTGCTGCCTGCGGCCTGATCACACTGCTCGCCATCGGGACGGGGCGCCGCCGTTCCCTCGTCCCCGCGCTCGCCGCGGCGGTCCTGGTGCTCGTGCTCTACGACCCCTGGCTCGCCCGGAGTTACGGCTTCCTGCTCTCCGTACTGGCCACCGGCGCCCTGCTCACCCTCGCTCCCCGCTGGAGCGCGGCCCTGCAACGCCACCGGGTGCCGCCCCGCCTCGCCGAGGTGCTCGCCGCCGCGGCCGCGGCGCAGGCGGTCTGTGCGCCCGTCATCGTGCTGCTGGCCGCGCGCGTCGGCCTCGTCGCCATCCCCTGCAACCTGCTGGCCGAGCTGGCCGTCGCCCCGGCCACCGTCCTGGGCTTCGCCGCGCTCGCCACCGCTCCGTTCGCCCCGCCCCTGGCCCACGCACTCGCCTGGTGCGCGAGCTGGCCGACCGAGTGGATCGCCGGTGTCGCCCGTACGGGAGCGGGCCTGCCCGGCGCGGAGTTGGACTGGCCGGGCGGCTGGCCCGGGGCCCTGCTGCTGGCGGCCGTGACGGTGGTGCTCATCCTGGTGGGACGGCGGCTGCTGCACCGCCCCTGGCTGTGCGCCCTCGGCGCCTTGGCGCTGCTCGTGGCGATCGTACGGCCCGTACCGATCACCCGCGTCATCACCGGCTGGCCACCGCCCGGGTGGCGCGTGGTGGCCTGTGACGTGGGGCAGGGTGACGCCTTGGTGATCGCGGCAGGCGACGGCACCGCCCTGGTCGTGGACACCGGACCGGAGCCGGCCGCCATCGACCGCTGCCTGACCGACCTGGGCGTACGCCGTATCCCCCTCCTCGTCCTCACACACTTCCACGCCGACCACGTAAGCGGGCTGCCCGGCGCCCTGCGCGGGCGCTCGGTCGGCGCCATCGAGACCACGACCCTGCCCGAACCGCCCGGCCAGGCCGCCTTCGTGCACCGCACCGCAGCAGCCGCGGGCGTGCCGGTGACCGGCTCCACGCCGGGGGAGCGGCGCAGCACCGGCCCGCTCAGCTGGGAGGTCCTGTGGCCGCCCGTCACCGACCCCGGCCGTACCGGCCCCTCCCCCTTCCCCTTCCCCTCCCCCTCCTCACGCGCCGTCGAAGGCGCCAACGACGCCAGCGTCACGCTGCTGCTGCGCACCTCCGGTCTGACCTTCCTCCTCCTCGGCGACCTCGAACCGGTCTCCCAGCAAGCCCTGTTGGCCGCGCACCCCGACCTGCCCACCGTGGATGTCCTCAAGGTCGCCCACCACGGATCCGCCTACCAGGACCCGCAGCTGATACGCCGCCTCGCGCCGCGCGTCGCCCTGATCAGCTGCGGCGCCGGCAACCCGTACGGCCATCCGGCACCGCGCACCGTCCAGGCGCTGCGTTCCCAGGGCGCCCGGGTGCTGCGTACGGACACCGACGGCGCCATCGCCGTGCTGGGCGGCCGGGACCGGCTGACCACCACCGTCAGGGCCGGCAGGCGGAGCCGGGCACGTTCGCCTGGTCGGCGCAGGGCACGTGCTTGTACTTGCGCAGGATGTTCTTCGCCGTGTCGGAGTCCATGAACGCCCGGAACTTCGCGGCGAGCGACCCGTCCGCCGGCTGCCCGTACGCGTAGAGGTACTCCACCGTCCAGAAGGGATAGGTACGTTGTCCGCTCCACTCGATGTCGGGCTCACGCCCGTTCAGCCGGATGCCGCTGACCCGCGGGTGTTTGGCCGCCGCGTAGACCTCCGCGTAACCGATCGCGCCCGGCACGCGGCCGACCGTGTCCAGCAGGCTGGTGGTGCTGTTCACCTCGCAGCGCGTGACGCGGGCCGTCGCGTCGCGGTCCTTGCCGCTGCAGTCGTACGACGACACCGTGCCCGGCTCGGAGCCGCGCAGCACGGACGTCTCGAACGCGCGGCGGGTGCCCGAGGCCGCGTCCCGGCCGACGATGCGGACCGGCAGGTCGTTGCCGCCGACCTGCTCCCAGTTGGTGTACCGGCCGTTGTAGATGCCGCGCACCTGCGCGGAGGTGAGGTTGTCGACACCGGTCTGCTCGTTGACGACCAGGCCGAGCAGGATGATCCCGACGCGACGGCCCTCCAGCTTCCGGTAGACGGGCGGTGCGGCGACGTCCGACACGGCCAGGAAGGCCGGTCCGCCGGCGGGCGCGGCCCTGCCCGCCCGGTCGAGCCGCCCCAGCCCGGACAGGCTGCCGCTCTCCGCCACCTCGATCCCCGCGCCCCGGCAGCGTGCCGCGTACTGCCGGGCGATCTCCCGCATCGGCGGTGCGAAGGCGCTGGAGCCGTCGACGGTCAGGCGTCCGGTCGCGCACTCTCCGCGCGCCGCCTCCGCGGACCCGTTGAGCAGCAGTCCGCCCAGCAGGCCGACCAGGATGATGCAGACGCCGCCCAGGGCGAGGCTCGGTTTGCGCGGTCCCCAGCGCTGCGTGTTGCGCCGTATCCGCCCGCCGCTGATGAACCCGCCCACGACGACCTCGCCCGGCCGCCGGCCGTCCGCGCCCTCGTCGCGGCTCCCTCCGCCCTCGTCCTCCGCCGACAGCAGGACCAGCAGCTTGAAGTGGTTGCGCTTGTTCAGCGGCACCTTGGGTATGGCGAGACGGCCGCCGCTGTGCCGCAGGCCGCCGCCGTTGCGGGTCAGCATCCCCACCAGGTCCGGCGGGTTGGCGTCCGGCACCTCCACCCCGATGACCGTGCGCCCGGTGAACTCCACCGTCAGCGGCTCCTGGTAGTCCTGCCGCACGATGTCCTTGCCGCCGTCGTTCTCGAACCGCAGCAGCGCCAGGGTGGCGTCGGTGATCTCCTGGTCCCGCCGGAGCAGCCGCAACTGCACGAGACTGTGGGCGTCCCGCGGGTTCATCCCGATCCGGGTGTCCATCTGGACCCGGTAGCCGATGCGCTTGCGGCCCGGCAGGAACCGCTCGACGGCCCAGAGCGCCGCCGTGGCGACGAGTCCGGCCGCGGCGAGGAGCGTCTCGGTGTCCGGCAGGTTCACGACTACCTCGCACAGCTGATCGGATGGTGGAATGCCTGCAATGTAGGGACACCGACGGCGACCCGGGACGGCTTCGGCATCCCGTCACCAGAGGTTCATCCGCCGTCCGCGCGGCCGGGGGCGGCGGTGGAAACGTCGCGCACGCCCGCCCCCGGAATCAGGACCTGTAAACTCCAGAAATATGAGGATGAGCGAGGGCGTCGAGTGGGCCCTGCACTGCTGTGTGGCCCTGGCCTCGCTCGGCGACGAGCGCTCCGTGTCGACAGCCCGGCTGGCAGCCTCCTTCGATCTGCCCCAGGCCTACCTGAACAAGCGCCTCCAGGCCCTGGTACGAGCCGGCATCCTGACCTCGACCCCCGGCGCCCGCGGCGGCTTCCGGCTGGCCCGGCCGCCGGAGCGGATCTCCCTGATGGACGTCGTCGCCGCCATCGAGGGCACCGACGACGCCTTCCGGTGCACCGAGATCCGCCGCCAGGGCTCCGGTTCCGAAGCTCCCGACCGGGACTTCCGCCGCCCCTGCGGCATCTCCACCGCGATGCGCAGGGCGGAGCTGGCCTGGCGCCGCGAGCTCGCCAAGCAGACCGTCGCCGGCCTGCTGGCCGGCGTCCCGGGGCCGGCGGCCGAGCGCACCCGCCGCTGGTTCGCGACCGAGAGGACGGGCTCCTGATGGACGACCGGCAGACACGGTCGGCATCCCGGCCGGGCCCGCAGGCACCGCCGACGCCGCAGGCGGACGGCCGAGAGCCGGTCATCAGGCCCTCGGACGCCGAGCGGATGCGTGCCGAGCCGCTCGACCAGGCGCGTACCGACGCCTACCTCCGGCGCCTCGGCGCCGCCCGCCCGACCGCGCCCGACGCCGAGGCGCTGCGCGAACTGCACCTGCGGCATCTGCGGACCATCCCGTTCGAAAACCTCTCCGTCCACCTCGCCGAGGACGTGACGTTGGACCACGCATCACTGGTGGACAAGATCGTCGGGGCCTCGCGGGGCGGCTTCTGCTACGAACTCAACGGTGCCTTCGCCGCCCTGCTCCGGGCCCTGGGCTACCGGGTCGAACTCCTCGCCGCCCGGGTTTTCGGCCCGGCGGGCCCCGGCATCCCGTACGACCACCTCGCGCTGCGCGTCCACACCGGCGGCGGGCAGGGCGGGCCGTGGCTCGCCGACATAGGCTTCGGCAAGAACAGCCGGTATCCGCTGCGCCTGGACAGCCGCGACGAACAGCCCGACCCCGCCGGGGTATTTCGCATCGAGGAGACCGCCGACGGCGATCTCGATCTGCTGCGGGACGGTGTGCCCCAGTACCGGATGGAACAGCGGCCGCGGGCCCTGGCCGACTTCGCGGCGGGCTGCTGGTACCACCGCACCTCGCCGGATTCGCCCTTCACCCGGTCACTGGTCTGCTCCCGGCTGACGGAGACCGGCCGCGTCACGCTCTCCGGCCGTACGCTCGTGATCACGGACGCCGACGGCGGCCGGGAGGAGCACGAGCTGACCGAGGCCGAGGTGCTCCCCGCCTACCGCACCCACTTCGGCATCACGCTGGACCGGATACCGGAACTGCGCGGCTGACGGGCTATTCGGCCTCCAGCCAGCCCTCGTACTCGTCCGCCAGGGCGTCCAGCTTCGCCGGGTCGTGGATGCCCGCGGGGTCTTCGACGACCACCAGCCACTGGGCGTCCTCGGCATCGTCCTCACCCGCCAGGGCGTCCCGTACGAGTTGGGGTTCCTCCGTGACGCCGAAGCGCTCGGCCAGCGCTTCGGCGACCTCCTCGGCGGCGTCGCGGTCGGGCAGCACCAAAACATGTCGTACATCGCTCACCCGGTCATTCTCCGGCAGCACGGCCCGGGGATCGAACGCCGCTGCCGGTGGCCAGGGGATCGGGAGCCGCTGTCGACGGGGCGGGAGCTCGGGAGTCGCTGTCGGCGGCCGGGGGCTCGGGAGCCGCTGTCGGTGGCTGGGGGTTGAGCGTGGCTGTCGGCGGACCGGTGGCCGAGTGCCGCTGTCGGCAGGCCGAGGGCTGGACGTCGCTGCCGGTGGCCCGGGGACCGTATGGGGCTGTCGGCGGGCCGGGGGGCGAGCGCGGCTATCGGCAGACCGGGGGCCGGCGAGGCGGCCGGCAGACCGTAGGCCGGCGCGGCTACCGGCAGACCGCAGACCGTAGGCCGGCGCGGCTGTCGGCAGACCGGGGGCGGGCGTCGTTGTCGGCGGGCAGGGGAGCGGGCGTCGTTGTCGGTGGGCCGTGGGATGCTGGGGCGCGATGGCCAGGAAAGCAGCAAACGACGACCCGCTCGCACCGCTCACGCTCGCCGTGGGCCAGGAGGACCTGCTCCTGGACCGCGCCGTGCAGCAGGTGGTGGCGGCGGCCCGCGCCGCCGACGAGGACACCGATGTGCGTGACCTCACCCCCGACCAGCTCCAGCCCGGCACGCTCGCCGAGCTGACCAGCCCTTCGCTGTTCGCCGAGCGCAAGGTCGTGGTGGTCCGCAATTCCCAGGACCTGTCCGCCGACTCGGTCAAGGACGTCAAGAAGTACCTCGGCTCCCCGGTCGAGGAGATCACTCTGGTGCTGCTGCACGCCGGCGGCGCCAAGGGCAAGGGCTTGCTGGACGCCGCCCGCAAAGCCGGTGCGCGGGAGGTCGCCTGCCCCAAGATGACCAAGCCCGCCGACCGCCTCGCGTTCGTCCGCGGCGAGTTCCGCGCGATGGGCCGGTCCGCCACCCCCGAGGCGTGCCAGGCGCTGGTGGACGCGATCGGCAGCGACCTGCGCGAGCTCGCCTCGGCCTGTTCGCAGCTCGTCGCCGACATCGAGGGCACCATCGACGACGCCATCGTCGCCCGCTACTACCGCGGCCGTGCCGAGGCCTCCAGCTTCACGGTCGCGGACCGCGCCGTGGAGGGCAGGGCCGCCGAAGCCCTGGAGGCGCTGCGCTGGGCCATGTCGACGGGCGTCGCACCCGTAATGATCACCAGTGCGCTCGCCCAGGGCGTCCGCGCCATCGGCAAGCTGGCCTCCGCCCCGCGCGGCGCCCGCCCAGGCGATCTTGCCCGTGAGCTGGGTATGCCCCCTTGGAAGATCGACCGGGTGCGGCAGCAGATGCGCGGCTGGTCGGCGGACGGCGTCGCGACGGCGCTGCGCGCGGTGGCCGAGGCCGACGCGGGCGTCAAGGGCGGCGGCGACGACCCCGAGTACGCGCTGGAGAAGGCCGTCGTCACCGTCGCCCGCGCGGCACGCTCCCGCTGACCGCACGGGCAAGGCCAGGCTGACCACACGGGCAAGGACAGGCCGTTCCACCGCTACGGCGCGCTACGTCCCGCCCGAACCGAACCGCTACGTCCCGCCCGGACCGAACCGCTACGTCCCGCCCGGACCGAACCGCTACGGCTCGGCCCGCCCCCGTCTTCCCCGGCGCGGCCCCGGCTCCGGCTCACTCCGGACGACTCCGGGCCGGCCCGGTCCGACCCGCTCCGACCCGGGCCTCCCTGCCCCACCTCGGCCCGTCCCGGTCCACTCCGGGCTGGCCCGGGTCGGCCCCGGCCCGGCCTGTCCCGGGCCCCTTGCTCCGGACGGCCCCGGGCCTCTCCGCTCCACCTCGGCCCGCCCCGGCCCACTCCGGGCTGGCCCGGTCGGCCCCGGGCCTTCCCGCACCGCTCCGGACCGCCCCGGCCTGGACTGCCTTGGCCCGGTCTGCTCCGCCCCGCCCCGGCCCGGACCGCCCCGGCCCGGACCGCCCCGGCCTGGACCGCCCCGGCCCGGACTGCCTTGGCCCGGTCCACTCCGCCCCGCCCGGACCGGAGGGATTCCAGATTCCGGCCCTCACCGGATTCGGGCGCGCCCCCGGGCCTGTACCGCACCCGTGCGCCCCGGGCCCTGCATCAACTTTGTGCGCCCCGGGTCCTTCATCCCCCGTGCGCCCCGGGGGCTCTCACCACCCCCGCTTGCCCCCGGCTCCCTCATCGGCCCCGATCAGCCCGCAGCCAGCCCGGACCCGCAGCCTGGGGCCCGCAGCCCAGCCCGGGCACGCGGCGCGGAGCCCGCAGCCCGGGGCCCGCGCCCCAGGTCCCGCGCCCCAGGTCCCGCGCCCCAGGTCCCGCGCCCCAGGCCCCGCGGCCCTCTACCCCCGCAGCCTCCGGAGCGTCTCCATCGCGCTCGTCCTCAGCATCCCTGTGACCTGCTCGGTCGTCGGGGGCTTGGTCGAGCTGCTGCGGGAGGTGTAGCTCGACCAGGTGAGCTGGTAGGTCGCCCAGCCGTCGCGGATGCCGAGGATCACGTACGAGCCGCTGCTGTCGTCGGACCGGCTGACGAGGTAGGCCTCGTCCCCGATGCCCGGCACCGGGGTGACCTTGTACGAGATCGAGCTCCGCTGGCGCTCGTACGCGCGGTAGCTGTCCGCGAACTCGGCCGTCGGGTCGGCCTTCTTGTGCAGGGTGGCGCTGCTGTAGATCCAGGTCGAGGAGTAGTCGTCGCTGCCCGCGTTCGACGGCTTCAGTTCGGCGTTGCACCACATCGAGTCCATCGCGCCCTGCTGGACACCGCTGAACTGCGGGTTCTGCGCACCGCTGCCGGAGGAGCCCGACGAGGAGGAGGAACTCCCGGCCGGTTTGATCTTGTAGTTCGCGCTGTCGAACGGCGCGAACGAGGTCCGGTTGCACAGGTTGGACGTGTACGAGTAGCCCGCCAGTTCGGGGGCGGGCCGCGCGTCACCGAAGGCGCCGACGGCGAAGAGGATCGCGCCGCCCATCGCCGACGCGGCGACCGCCCCGCCGAGCGCCCACAGCCAGTGCTGCGTACTCCCGCCGCCGACCCCACCGGACCCATCAGTCCCACCAGCCCCGCCGGGCCCGGCCTGCCCCGCACCGGGCTGCGGCTGTCCGCCCGCCGCCGGGTATCCGTAGCCGCCACCGCCGCCACCCCCGCCAGCGCCGGGCCCCGGACCGTACGGCCCCGGCACCGGCCCCTGCTGCGGTACCCCGGGCCCGTACGGCCCCGGCTGGGGCAGCGGGGGAGAGGGCGGCTGGGAGGGAGCGGAGGGCTGTGGCTGCGCGTAGGGATTGTGCTGATCCCCCGGAATCGACATGCGCGGCAGCGTAGCGGACCGGAACCGCCCACAGGGCCGCAACAGTGACCTGGACCACACCCGCCCGTACGGGCGACGGCCCTACAGTCGCGCCCTCGCAGTCACGCCCTCGCACCCAAGGGTCACGCCCCCCCCGCACCCGAGGCCGCCCCCCCCCAACGACAACGAACCCCGCACCACCCTGGGGAAGGGTGACCGCGAGGTCCGTCGTCTCAAGCTGTGTGTGCGCCGCACCCGCGTGGCGAACGCAGGCCGTGTGCGGCGCGGTGGTGCACCGGAAGGAGCGGAGAGAGGGGCCGCTGGGTCCTCACCGGCAGGAGTGAAGCGTCAAGAACAGGGTCAGGCCTTGAGGGCCGCGACCTTCTTGGCCAGCGCCGACTTCTTGTTGGCGGCGGCGTTCTTGTGGATGACACCCTTGCTGACGGCCTTGTCGAGGCGCTTGGCGGCCTCGGCCTGGGCGGTGGCGGCCTTCTGCAGGTCGCCGGCCTCCACGGCCTCACGGGTGCGACGGATCGCGGTACGCAGCGAGGACTTGACAGCCTTGTTGCGCTGACGAGCCTTCTCGTTGGTCTTGATCCGCTTCATCTGGGACTTGATGTTCGCCACGAAAGAGCCTTTTCAGGTTCGTTGGAATTTCGAGTCGCGCCTCGTACGAGAGAGTGCACAAAGCGCAGTGGACCAGGCTACCAGCCGCTTCCTCGGCCTCCCAAACCGGACCGGGACCGCCGCGCATGGGACCATGGGGGAGACGAAAAACAACCGAGTCCCGCCTACCCGCGTTCTCTGAATGGACCCTGCGTGCCCGCGACCCCTACGAACGTGCCGGAGCCGAGCCGTACCGACCCGGCTCTCATCCGTAACTTTTGCATCATCGCGCACATCGACCACGGCAAGTCCACACTCGCCGACCGGATGCTCCAGCTGACCGGCGTCGTCGACCAGCGGCAGATGCGCGCGCAGTACCTCGACCGCATGGACATCGAGCGCGAGCGCGGCATCACGATCAAGTCCCAGGCCGTCCGGCTGCCCTGGGCCCCCACCGACGAGGACGGTGGCGCGACCCGCATCCTCAACATGATCGACACGCCGGGCCACGTCGACTTCACGTACGAGGTCTCCCGCTCCCTCGCCGCGTGCGAGGGCTGCATCCTCCTCGTGGACGCCGCCCAGGGCATCGAGGCGCAGACCCTCGCCAACCTGTACCTGGCGATGGAACACGACCTCGTGATCATCCCGGTGCTCAACAAGATCGACCTGCCGGCCGCCCAGCCCGAGAAGTTCGCCAAGGAGCTGGCGAACCTCGTCGGCTGCGAGCCCGAGGACGTGCTGAAGGTCTCCGCCAAGACCGGTGTCGGCGTCCCCGAGCTGCTCGACAAGGTCGTCCGCGAGGTACCGGCCCCGGTCGGCGTCAAGGACGCGCCCGCCCGCGCGATGATCTTCGACTCGGTCTACGACGCCTACCGCGGCGTCGTGACGTACGTGAAGGTCGTCGACGGCACGCTCAGCAAGCGCGAGCGGATCAGGATGATGTCCACCGGCGCCGCCCACGAGCTGCTGGAGATCGGTACGAACTCGCCCGAGATGAAGGCCGCCGACGGCCTGTCCGTGGGCGAGGTCGGCTATCTGATCACCGGCGTGAAGGACGTCCGCCAGTCCAAGGTCGGCGACACCATCACCCAGCTCAGCAAGGGTGCCACGGAGCCGCTCGGCGGCTACAAGGACCCGAAGCCGATGGTCTTCTCCGGTCTGTACCCGCTCGACGGCTCCGACTACCCGGAGCTGCGCGACGCCCTGGACAAGCTCCAGCTCAACGACGCCGCGCTGGTCTACGAGCCGGAGACCTCCGCGGCCCTCGGCTTCGGTTTCCGCGTCGGCTTCCTGGGTCTGCTGCACCTGGAGGTCATCCGCGAGCGCCTGGAGCGCGAGTTCGGCCTCGACCTGATCGCCACCGCCCCCAACGTGGTCTACCGCGTGGACATGGAGGACGGGGTCGAGCACGAGGTCACCAACCCGAGCGAGTTCCCGACCGGCAAGATCGACAAGGTCCACGAGCCGGTCGTACGGGCCACGATCCTGGCGCCCAGCGAGTTCATCGGCGCGATCATGGAGCTGTGCCAGACCCGGCGCGGCAACCTGCTCGGCATGGACTACCTCTCCGAGGACCGGGTCGAGATCCGCTACACCCTCCCGCTCGCCGAGGTCGTCTTCGACTTCTTCGACCAGCTGAAGTCCAAGACCCGCGGCTATGCCTCGCTGGACTACGAGCCCACCGGCGAGCAGATCGCCGACCTGGTCAAGGTCGACATCCTGCTGCACGGCGACAAGGTCGACGCGTTCTCCGCGATCTGCCACAAGGACAAGGCGTACGCGTACGGCGTGCGGCTGGTCGCCAAGCTGCGCGAGCTGATCCCGCGGCAGAGCTTCGAGGTGCCGATCCAGGCCGCCATCGGCAGCCGGGTCATCGCCCGTGAGACGGTCCGCGCGATCCGCAAGGACGTCCTCGCCAAGTGCTACGGCGGTGACATCTCCCGTAAGCGGAAGCTGCTGGAGAAGCAGAAGGAAGGCAAGAAGCGGATGAAGATGGTCGGCAGCGTGGAGGTCCCGCAGGAGGCCTTCATCGCCGTGCTGTCCTCCGACTCCGACGGTGATTCCAAGGGCAAGAAGTAGCAGTCGCGTATTCGCGTAGTTGCGCGGCCAGGTGGCCCGGTGGCCCGGTGGCCCGGTGGCCCGGTGGCCTCTGGCCTGCGTGACCCCCGCCCTTCCGCTTCAGCCCCCGGCCGGTTCCCGGTCGGGGGCTGAGTGCTGTCGCGGAACGGGCGTCCGGCTCCGTACGGCGTCGGCTCCGCGCTCCGGTTCCGTACGGCATCCGCTCGGTCGTCCGGTTCGTACGGCATCCGGGGGGTCGGGCGGGAAATCGGCGGCCAGGCGGTTTCCGGGACGCGGGGGACGCCGTTGTCGTGGTGGCAGCGGTGTTCCGGACGGCCCAGAGGGCGTCCGGGCGGCATGAATGCCGTGCCGCCGAGGAGGCCGCGCCAGAAAGGGATACGCATCATGAAGTACACCAAGGCCGCCGCGCTGCTCGCCGGGGCGGCGCTGTCCGTGGGCATCGCCGCGCCCGCCTTCGCCGACCAGTCGGGGGCGGAGAAGTTCAAGAGCGGCGTCAAGGGGACGGTCGGCGGTGCGCAGAAGGCCGTCACCTCGATCGGCGGCGGGCTGAAGAAGATCAATGGCGCGCTGAAGGGCGACGAACAGGTCGGCAACATGGTCGGCGACTCGGCCGCCTCGAACGCGCCCAGCGCCGACGGCATCGGCCTTCAGGCCGCGTCACTGGGCCGCTGACCCGCCGTCCGTCGCCCGCGCCGCCCGCCCGGCGCCCCCGTACCGCCTTGCGCACCTCACCCCCGGCCCGGCCGGGCGCGCAACCGGCGGCCGGAGCCGGTCGGCGCGCGGGCGACGGCGTACGCCCCCCCCGCGCGTACGCCCCCCGCGCGTACGGCCCCCCGCATACGGCCCCCCCGCATACGGCCCCCCGCGTACGGCGCGTCCCGCCACCCGGCCCCCGCAACCAGGCGGCAGGCCAGGGCAAGCAGGCCCCCGCGCGCCCGCCCCCGTCCGCCCCTCCGGCCACCCGCCGAGGCTCCGTTTCCCACCTGTTCCCGGCGAAATGTGTACCTGACACCCATCGCACTGGTCTCATCCTGAACCAGTCCGCCGCAGCCCCTTACGCCGTGGCGAAACGCGCTCTAGTCTGATCACTGCTCGAAGGTTACTCGCGAGTCACCAGCAACGTAGCGGGCCCCGGAGGATGCCGTGACGGACACCCAGACGCTGATCGAGAACCGGCCACCTTCCGTGGCGACCCTCTTCCTGGAGCGTGTCGCAGCCACCCCCGACCACGAGGCGTACCGCTATCCGGTGCCCTCCGCCGACGGCCGGGGGCCCGACGACTGGAAGGTGCTGAGCTGGGCCGACGCCGCCCAGCGGGTGTACGCGGTGGCCGCCGGGCTGATCTCGCTGGGGGTACGGCCCGAGGAGCGGGTGGCGCTCGCCGCCAGTACCCGCGTCGAGTGGATTCTCGCCGACCTCGGAGTGCTGTGTTCCGGCGCGGCCACCACGACCGTCTACCCCAGCACCAACGCGGACGAGACGGCGTTCATCCTCGCCGACTCCGGCAGCCGCGTGCTGATCGCCGAGGACGCGGGCCAGCTCGCCAAGGCCCGGGAGAAATGCGCCGAGCTGCCGGACCTGGCGCATGTCGTGGTGATCGACGAGGCCGGCGCGCAGTCCGCCGAGGGCGACCCGGAGGACTGGGTGCTCTCCCTGGCCGAGCTGGAGAGCCGTGGCGCGGCCCACCTGGAGAAGAACCCGGACTGTGTGAAGGACCAGATCGGAGCGTTGCGTGCCGACCAGCTCGCGACCCTGATCTACACATCGGGTACCACCGGCCGCCCCAAGGGCGTCCGGCTGCCGCACGACTGCTGGTCGTACATGGCACGGGCGATCCAGGCCACCGGCCTGGTCACCGAGGACGACGTGCAGTACCTGTGGCTGCCGCTGGCGCACGTCTTCGGGAAGGTGCTGACCGCGGGGCAGATCTCCGTCGGTCACGTGATCGCGGTGGACGGCCGGGTCGACAAGATCATCGAGAACCTCCCGGTGGTACAGCCGACCTACATGGCGGCCGTACCGCGGATCTTCGAGAAGGTCTACAACGGCGTGGTGTCCAAGGCCCGGGAGGGCGGCGCCGCCAAGTACAAGATCTTCCAGTGGGCGGCGGACGTGGCGCGGCAGTACGCCAAGGCCTCCCAGGAGAACTTCCGCCGCACCGGCAACGCCTCCGTCCCCTTCGCACTCGGCGCCAAGCACAAGATCGCCGACGCGCTCGTCTACGCCAAGCTGCGCGAGGCCTTCGGCGGCCGGCTGCGCGCCGCGGTCTCCGGCTCCGCGGCCCTCGCCCCCGAGATCGGCTACTTCTTCGCCGGTGCCGGCATCCACATCCTGGAGGGGTACGGGCTCACCGAGTCCAGCGCGGCCAGCTTCGTGAACCCGGGCGAGGCGTACCGCACCGGCACGGTCGGCAAGCCGCTGCCCGGTACGGAGGTGCGGATCGCGGAGGACGGCGAGGTGCTGCTGCGCGGGCCCGGCATCATGGAGGGCTACCACGGTCTGCCGGAGAAGACGGCCGAGGTGCTGGAGTCGGACGGCTGGTTCCACACCGGTGACATCGGCGAGCTGTCCCCGGACGGCTATCTGCGGATCACCGACCGCAAGAAGGACCTGATCAAGACCTCCGGCGGCAAGTACATCGCGCCGGCCGAGGTCGAGGGGCAGTTCAAGGCGGTCTGCCCGTTCGTCTCCAACGTGCTGGTGCACGGCGCCAACCGGAACTTCTGTACGGCGCTGATCGCCCTCGACGAGCCGACGATCATGGGCTGGGCCGCCGAGCACGGCCTCCGGGGCAGGACGTACGCCGAGGTCGTGGGCGCGGCGCAGACCCGCGACTTGATCGAGGGGTACGTGGAGCGGGTCAACGAGGGGCTCCAGCGCTGGCAGCAGATCCGCAAGTTCCGGCTGCTGCCGCGGGACCTGGACATCGAGCACGGCGAAGTGACGCCCAGCCTCAAGATCAAGCGGCCGGTGGTGGAACGGGCCTTCAAGGACCTGCTGGAGGAGATGTACGAGGGCGCCCGCGAGGCGTAGGACGCCGTCTCGTAGGACGCCGTCCGCGAGGCGTGGCGGGGGCGCCCGCGAGGCCCGCCGGCGGCGGCACCGCCCGGAGCCCGTACCGGAGCCCGTACCGGAGCCCGTACCGGAGCCCGTACCGGAGCCCGTACCGGAGCCCGTACCGGAGCCCGTACCGGAGCCCGTACCGGAGCCCGTACGAGCACCCGAACCAGCGCCCGGCCGCCCCATCCCGCCCCGCATCGCCACCCCTCTCCTCCTGCCGCCTCCTCCCACCACCCCTCCCACCACCCCTCCTACCGTCCGCGTCGCAGCGCCCGTACCGATTCCCCCATACGGGCCACGCTCTCGCTCAGATCGCGTTCGCCGGGGTCGTCGCTGCCGGAAAGCCGGCGTTCGACCTCGGAGATACGGTCCGCCAGTTCGCCCATTCGTGCGTGGTCCTGCTTTATGAGTCGTCGCAACTGCCGGTTCTTGCGGTGCAGGTCGAGGAAGACGTTCACCTTGGCGCGCAGCACCCACGGGTCGAAGGGTTTGGTGAGGTAGTCGGCGGCGCCGGTCGAATAGCCACGGAAGGCGAATCCGGAGTCGCTGTCCGTCCCGGTCAGGAAAATGATCGGGATGTCCTTCGTCTGGTCGAGACGTTTGATGTTGGAAGCGGTCTCGAAGCCGTCCATGCCGGGCATGAGAATGTCCAGCAGGACGACTGCGAATTCCTGCCGCAGCAGTGCCTTCATCGCCTCCTCGCCGGAGCGGGCCCGGACGAGGGGCTCGCCGAGCGAGCCCAGGACCGCTTCGAGCGCGGCGAGGTTGTCTTCCATGTCGTCGACGAGGAGGATGCCCGCCCGCTCGTCGGTTCCGGCGCCGGCGCCGGTGTCGGGTGCATGGGTCATGATGGGCCTTCGGTGCCTTGGGACCTCAAGGAGGTCGCGTCGGGGTCTTGCTTGCCTGATTCACCGCCCGGGGCCGGAGTACCGGAGCCGTGCCGGGACAGGAGGTCGACGGTCACCGCCAGCAGGCGGTCCACGTCGACGGGTTTGGGGACGTATTCGTTGGCTCCGCTCTCCAGGGATTTCTCGCGGTCCCCCGGCATCGCTTTCGCCGTGAGAACGATGACGGGCAGATCCGCGAAGCGTGGCGTACGCCGGATCGCGCGAATGGTTTCGTAACCGTCCATCTCCGGCATCATGATGTCCATCAGGACCAGGTTGACGCCGGGATTCTTCTCCAGCATCTCGATCCCCTCGCGGCCGTGTTCGGCGTAGTGCACCCGCATTCCGACGCGGCTCAGCACATTTGTGAGCGCGAAGACGTTGCGGATGTCGTCGTCGACGACCAGGACCTGGCAGCCGGACAGCAGGGTGCCCGAGGGGCCGCTCACCCAGTCCTCCAGCCGGGTGGTGGTCGGCCACGGCGCCTCGTCGCGCGGGGCGGGCGGCCCGGAGCGCGGGTGGTGCCGCGGTGTCTTCGCCAGTTGCAGCGCGCCGTCCGCGCGCTGCTCGCCGCTGTCCAG
Source organism: Streptomyces sp. CB02923 (assembly GCF_001905005.1). Classification (GTDB taxonomy): domain Bacteria; phylum Actinomycetota; class Actinomycetes; order Streptomycetales; family Streptomycetaceae; genus Streptomyces. The sequence continues at coordinate 481,449 of NZ_LWKZ01000012.1, forward strand.
GCCGTCCATCGGATCGGCGTATCCGGGACAGTCGATGGGCACGTGCAGGGTGAAGACGCTGCCGACGCCGGGGCGGCTGCTGGCGGTGATCCGGCCGCCGAGCAGTCCCGCGATCTCCCGGCTGATCGACAGGCCCAGCCCCGTACCGCCGTACTTGCGGTTGGTGGTGCCGTCCGCCTGCTGGAACGCCTCGAAGATCACCGGCAGTTTCTCCGGCGCGATGCCGATGCCGGTGTCCGTGACGGTGAAGGCGATCGTGCCGTCGCCGGAGCGGTCCACCCGCAGGTCGACCTTGCCGGTGGCGGTGAACTTCACCGCGTTGGAGAGCAGGTTGCGCAGCACCTGCTGGAGGCGCTGCTCGTCGGAGAACAGCTCCTTGGGAACGTTCTCGCTCACCGACACCTCGAAGGCCAGCCCCCGGTCGAGGGTCATCGGCCGGAAGGTGTCGTGGACGTAGTTGAGCAGCTTGATCAGTGGCAGCCGCTTGGGCCGGACGTCCATCCGGCCCGCCTCGATCTTGGACAGGTCGAGGATGTCGTTGATCAGCTGGAGCAGATCGGAACCGGACCGGTGGATCGTGATCGCGAACTGCACCTCCTGCTCGTTCAGGTGCCCGTCCGGGTTGTCGGCGAGCAGCCGGGCGAGGATCAGCAGGGAGTTCAGCGGGTTGCGCAGCTCGTGCGACATGTTCGCCAGGAACTCGGACTTGTACTGGGACGAGCTGGCCAGCAGCGCGGCCTTCTCCTCCAGCTCCTCGTTCGAACGCTGTAGCTCCGCCTGCCGCCGCTGGAGCTCGTCGGTACGCTCCTGGAGCTGGCGGGCCAGCCGCTGCGACTCGCCGAGCAGGGACTCCGTACGGGAGTTGGCGACGATGGTGTTGATGGCCACGCCGATGGTGTTCACGAACTGGTCGAAGAACGCCAGGTGCACGTCGGAGAAGCGGGAGAAGGAGGCCAGCTCGATGACGCCCAGCGTCTGGTCCTCGAACAGCACCGGGATGATGACGACGGTCGCCGGGTTGGCCTCGCCCAGCCCGGAATTGATCTTGATGTAGTCCGGCGGGGCCTCCTCCACCAGGATGCGCTTCTTCTCCAGGGCCGCCTGCCGCACCAGGCCGTGGTCCATGGAGCCCGGCGTGTCGATCGTGGTGTCGAGGGACGACCCGTACCCGGCGATGAAGGCCAGCTGCAGGTCGTCGCGGTCGGTGTCGGCCAGGAAGAAGGCGCCGTACTGGGCGTTCACCAGCGGCGTCAGCTCCCGCAGGATCAGGTCGGCGACCTCCATCAGATCCCGGTGGCCCTGCATCAGCCCCGCCAGACGGGTCAGGTTCGACTCCAGCCAGTCCTTGGCGCGGGTGGTCTCGCGGAGGTTGGACACCATCAGGTTGATGTTGTCGCGCAGCTCGGCGACCTCGCCCTGGGTCTCGACGGTCACGTTACGGGTCATGTCGCCGGCGGCCACCGCGGAGGCCACCTCGGCGATGGCCCGCACCTGGGTGGTGAGGTTCGACGCCAGCTCGTTGACGTTCGTCGTCAGCCGTTTCCAGGTGCCGTACACGCCCTCGACCCGGGCCTGACCGCCCAGCTGCCCTTCGCTGCCCACCTCGCGGGCGACCCGCGTGACTTCGGAGGCGAACGACGACAGGGTGTCGACCATCGTGTTGAGCGTGGTCTTCAGCTCCAGGATCTCGCCGCGCGCGTCCACGTCGATCTTCTTCGACAGGTCGCCCTGGGCGACGGCGGTGGCCACCAGCGCGATGTTGCGCACCTGCGTGGTCAGGTTGGACGCCATGAAGTTGACGTTGTCGGTGAGGTCTTTCCATACGCCGGACGCGCCGCGCACCTGCGCCCGGCCGCCGAGGTTGCCTTCGGTGCCGACCTCGCGGGCCACCCGGGTGACCTCGTCGGCGAACGCCCGCAGCTGCTCCACCATCGAGTTGACGGTGTCCTTGAGCTCCAGGATCTCGCCGCGCGCGTCGACCGTGATCTTCTTCGACAGGTCGCCGTCGGCCACCGCGGTGGTCACCTGGGCGATGTTGCGCACCTGGGAGGTCAGGTTGGACGCCATGAAGTTGACGTTGTCGGTGAGGTCCTTCCATACGCCGGACGCGCCGCGCACCTGGGCCTGACCGCCGAGGTTGCCTTCGGTGCCGACCTCGCGGGCGACGCGGGTGACCTCGTCGGCGAAGGCGGAGAGCTGGTCGACCATCGTGTTGATCGTCGACTTCACCTCCAGGATCTCGCCCTTCGCCTCCACCGTGATCTTCCGGCCCAGATCGCCCTCCGCGACCGCCGTCGCCACCAGGGCGATGTTGCGTACCTGGGAGGTGAGGTTGTCGGCCATGAAGTTGACGTTGTCGGTGAGGTCTTTCCAGACGCCCGACACGCCGCGTACGTGCGCCCGGCCGCCGAGCCGCCCTTCGGTGCCGACCTCGCGGGCGACGCGGGTGACCTCGTCGGCGAAGGCGGAGAGCTGGTCGACCATCGTGTTCACGGTCAGCTTCAGCTGGAGGATCTCGCCGCGCGCGTCGACCGTGATCTTCTGGCTGAGATCGCCGTTCGCGACGGCCGTGGTCACCTGGGCGATGTTGCGTACCTGGCTGGTCAGGTTGGACGCCATGAAGTTGACGTTGTCGGTGAGGTCCTTCCAGACGCCCGACACGCCCCGCACCTGGGCCCGGCCGCCCAGCTGCCCTTCGGTGCCGACCTCGCGGGCGACGCGGGTGACCTCGTCGGCGAAGGCGGAGAGCTGGTCGACCATCGTGTTCACGGTCAGCTTCAGCTCCAGCAGCTCGCCCGCCGCCTCGACCGTCACCTGCCGGGTCAGGTCGCCGCGCGCCACCGCCGTCGTCACCAGCGCGATGTCCCGCACCTGGGCCGTCAGCCGGGCCGCCATCGTGTTGACCGCCTCGGTCACATCGCGCCAGCTCCCGGACAGCCCGGCCACCTTGGCGCGCCCGCCGAGCCGGCCCTCCGTACCGGATTCGCGGGCCACCCGGGTCACCTCGCCGGTGAACAGCGACAGCTGGTCGACCATCCGGTTCACCGCCCGGCCCAGGCGCCGGCGGTCGCCGCGCAGCGGGCGGTTGCCGTCGTGCAGGTCCACCCGCAGGGTCAGGTCGCCGCCCGCCACCGCGTCCAGCACCTGGGTGGCCTGGGTGGTCGGAATGACCAGGGCATCGATGATGGCGTTGGCGGCCTGTACGGAGGTGGCCCAGGTGCCCGGACCGGGGCTGGCGGACATCCGTTCGTCCAGCCGGCCCTGGCGCACGACCTCCGACCGCAGGCGTAACAACTCGTCGGACAGATGCTGGTTGCGGGAAGCTATCTGGTTGAAGACCGCGGACAATTCGGCCAGCAGCCCTTCCTGGGCCACAGGCAGTCGCGTACGGAAATCTCCGGCCGCCATCGACGCCAGGGCGGTCAGAAGCGGTCGGAGATCGGCGGTACGCACGACATCACCGCCCGGCTCAAGGGACACTCGGGGCACTGCCGAATCGACCGCCATGTCTCCCCACTTCAGTAACTCGGTGCTTATGGGTGCGCTCAGTCTGTCACTCTGGGAGTGGCGTAATCGGCGCTATTGCGGAACTGCTCGGGAGTTGCCCAATGAGGACGACAACTTCGTCAGACAGGGACGCCCCGGGCCGCGGCGCCGCGGTGGCCCGGGCGGTGTCCCGCCCCGGCCGCGGCGGCCCCGGCGGGGTGGCGGCCCCCGGGAGCGCGCCTGCCGGGTCCTCCCCGGAATCCGGCCCTCGCGCGGGCCCGCCGGCCAGAGCCGAGGCGGCTTCCGGTGAGCTTCGGAAGGGGTTCTCCGGCGGACTTTCCGAAGGGGGCGGGCCGATGGATTTCCGTACGAAAGCGGTCATGGACACGGTCCGTGTGACGGATGCGGCCGCGGGGACGGCTGCGGCGAAGGCGACGAAACCGGCCACCGGGGTGCCTGTGGTCAAGGTGACGGAATCGGCCATCGGGGTGCCTGTGATCAAGGCGAAGGAATCGGCCACCGGGGCGGGCGCGGCCGGAGCGATGGAATCGGCCACGGTGCCTTATTCGGGGGAGGTGGGTGGTGTGGGTGACACAGGCGGTGTTGGTGACACGCATGGTGTGGACGATGCGGCTGGTGCGAATGATGTGGCTGGTGCGGGCAATTCGGCTGGTGCGGACGATTCGGGAAAGGTGACGCAGTCGGCTGCGGGGTCGGATGGGTCGGATGGGTCGGCTGAGGTGGTGGAGGCGGCTGGGGCGGCTGAAGTGGCTGGGGCCGATGAGGGAGGCGGTGAGGCGCCCGGGAAGGCGACCAGGAAGGCGCCCGGGAAGACGCCCAGGAAGGCGCCCGGGAAGACGACCAGAAAGGCGACCGGGAAGACGACCGGGAAGGCGCCTGGTGAGGTGCCCGGGAACGGGCCCGGCGCGGCGTCGGGGATGCGGAAGCCGGGGCCGGAAACGCCTGCTCCGCCCGCCACCCCACCCTCCTCATCACGCGTCACACCACCCTCCACGCCACCTTCCGCACCGCCCGCCACCCCGCCCTCCGCACGGTCCGCCGCGGCGCTGTCCCGCAGACAGCGCCCGGCCCCGCACGCCGATCCCGCGCCCGCCGGGCTGGACAGCGTCCGCCGGTCGAGCCTGCCCGGCAATCCGCGTGCCGCGGCGGCGGCACGCCAGTTCGTACGGGCCGTCCTGGCCGACTGGCTCACCCAGTCGCTGCCCGGCGCGGATGCCATCGGCAACCGCCTCGCCGACGAGGCGGTCCTGCTGGTCAGCGAGCTGGTCACGAACGTCGTGGTGCACGCGGGGACGGCCGTGGAGCTGCTGTGCCGCCTGGAATCGGTTGCCGAAGAGGAACCGACGGCCGAATCGAAACCGGCAGCAGCCCAATCGACACCAGCAGCAGCCAAAGCGAAACCACGAGCGGCAACGAAGGCCGACGCCGACGCGAAGGCGGACGCGAACACAGAGACGGACGCGAACGCGGACACGGACGCGGACACAGACGCGTCCGCCCCGCGCACCGCCGTCGTCATCGAGGTGTCCGACCACCACCCGGCACGCGCCGTACGGGCGCGCCAGTCGGTCTCCGAGAACGAGAGCAGGGGCCACGGCCTGCAACTGGTCGGCGCGGTCGCCGAGTCCTGGGGCATCACCTACCGGCGCGAGCTGAAGACCGTGTGGTTCCGGCTCCTGTGCGGCCCGCGGCACCGCGGCTACGGACCGCCGGCCAGCTTCTCCCACCACGACCTGGAGTTGCAGCGCGGCCTGCGGGCCGCCGAACTGCTGGCTCCCGCGCCCGTCCGGCGGTCCCCGACGCGCCGGACCGAAGCGGACTGGATCAACCACGGCGCCCTGTCCTTCCTCGCGGAGGCCTCCGACCTGCTGTCCGGGCAGCTCGACGAGGAGCAGGTGGCTCTGCTCGCCGCCCAGTTGGTCGTACCGCGCCTCGCCGACTGGTGCGCGGTCTGGCTGCACGGCGACGGCGGCCGGGAGGGCGCGGGCGAGGCCCCGCGCCTCGCCCGCGTCTGGCATTCCAGCGAGAGCCGCATCGACGCGCTGCGCATGGCCCTGGAGAAAGACCCGCCGGTGATGCCCGTGCCCGGCCCGCAGCGGGACGGCGCCGGGGCCGCGGTGCCCTGGCCCTGGCCCCAGGAGCCGAGCGGGTACGGGCCCGGCGGCGCCGCGCTGGCCTGCCGGCTGACGGCGGGCGGCCGCGACCAGGGCACCCTGCTGATCGGGCGGGCCGGGCTGATGCGCTTCCCCGACGAGGTCGTGGGCCTCATAGAGGACCTGACCCGTCGGGTGGCCCGTGCTCTGGCCACGGCACGCGCGTACCGCAATCAGGAGCGGATCAGCCAGGTGCTGCAACGCCGCCTGCTGCCCAGGGGCCGCCCCGCCGTCCCCGGCCTGGAGTCCTCCGTGGTGTACGAACCACGCGAGGGCGCCTGGGCCGGCGGCGATTTCTGGGACCTGTTCCACGCCGGGAACGGACGCTGGTGCTTCGCTCTCGGTGACGTGTGCGGCAGTGGCCCGGAAGCCGCGGCGGTCACCGGCCTCGCCCGGCCCGTCCTGCGGCTGCTGGCCCGCGACGGGTTCGGCGTCGGAGAGGTGCTGGACCGGCTCAACAAGACCATGGCGCGGGAGGCCGCGGATTCGGTGGCGGCCGTCACGGCGGCGGTCGCGGCGGCGGGCAGCGGCATGGACCCCTCCCTCGAACTGCGTGCAGAGGGCGAGCAGACCCGCTTCCTGTCCCTGCTGTACGGCGAGATCGAGCCGCACGCCGACGGGACGGCGGGCGCCCGGTGCACCCTGGCCAGCGCCGGGCACCCGCTGCCGCTGATCCTCGGCACGGACGGTGCGGTGCGGGTCGCCGCCGCGCCGCAGATGCTGGTCGGAGTGGTGGAGGACACCTCGTACGAGTCCGAGTCCTTCGAGCTGGCCCCCGGCGAGACGCTGCTGTGCGTCACGGACGGCGTGACGGAGCGGCGCTCCGGCCACCGCCAGTTCGACGACGATGACGGCCTGGCCGCCCACCTCGCCGCCTGCACCGGCCTGGGAGCCACCGCGGTCGCCGAGCACATCCGGCGGGCGGTGCACGACTTCGCGGCCACACCTCCGGACGACGACCTGGCCATGCTGGTGCTCCAGGCGACGGGGCAAGGGCAGCAGTAGCTGCCGGGGCTGCCGGGGCAGCAGTAGCGGCCGGGGTGGCAGGGGTGGCCGGGCCGTCCACGACCGCCGGGCCGGGCTCCCCACCGGATGCCGGACAATGGAAGACATGCCTTCCGCACTCCCCGACGGTGAGCCCATGCCCGAAGACGGGGCGCTGCCCGGTCACGCCCTGACCGGCGCGGGCGCCCGGCCGCTCGGGTTCTACCTGCACGTGCCGTACTGCGCGACGCGCTGCGGCTACTGCGACTTCAACACGTACACGGCCACCGAGCTGCGCGGTTCGGGCGGCGCGCTCGCCTCGCGGGAGAACTACGCGGACACGGTCGCCGAGGAGATCCGGCTCGCCCGCAAGGTGCTCGGCGACGACCCCCGGCCGGTCGAGACGGTGTTCGTCGGCGGCGGCACACCGACCCTGCTCCCGGCCGCCGACCTCGGACGGATGCTCGCCGCGATCCGGGACGAGTTCGGGCTGGCGGACGGTGCGGAGATCACCACCGAGGCCAACCCGGAGTCCGTCGACCCGCGCTACCTGGCCGAACTGCGGGAGGCCGGCTTCAACCGGGTCTCCTTCGGCATGCAGAGCGCCCGGCAGCACGTCCTGAAGATCCTCGACCGTACGCACACACCGGGCCGCCCGGAGGCGTGCGTCGCCGAGGCCCGCGCGGCGGGCTTCGAGCACGTCAACCTCGACCTGATCTACGGCACGCCCGGCGAGTCCGACGACGACTGGCGGGCCACCCTGGACGCGGCGCTCGGCGCGGCGCCCGACCACGTCTCCGCGTACGCGCTGATCGTCGAGGAGGGCACCCAGCTGGCCCGCCGGATCCGGCGCGGCGAGGTGCCGATGACCGACGACGACGTGCACGCGGACCGCTACCTGATCACGGAGGAGGCCATGGCCGCGGCCGGCTTCCACTGGTACGAGGTCTCGAACTGGGCCACCACGGAGGCGGGCCGCTGCCGCCACAACGAGCTGTACTGGACGGGCGCCGACTGGTGGGGCGCGGGCCCCGGCGCGCACAGCCACGTCGGCGGCGTCCGCTGGTGGAACGTGAAGCACCCCGGCGCGTACGCGCAGGCGCTCGGCGAGGGCCGGTCGCCCGGCGCGGGCCGCGAGATCCTGTCCGACGAGGACCGCCGCGTGGAACGCATCCTCCTCGAACTCCGCCTTGCGGCCGGCTGCCCCCTGGACCTCCTCGCCCCGACAGGCGCCAAGGCAGCCGCCCGCGCCCTCACCGACGGCCTCCTGCAGCCCGGCCCGTACGAGGAGGGCCGCGCCGTCCTGACCCTGCGAGGGCGACTGCTGGCGGACGCGGTGGTGCGGGATCTGGTGGACTGATCACTCGGCGGGGTGAAGGGCGGGCGTAGCTGCGGCCGTCCCCTCCGGTGCGTCCCTAGGCTGCGCTCGACATAGGTGGGGATGCGGAGGGGGCGCGGGATGGACGAGGTGGACGGTCGGCCGATCACCGACGTGGTCGGGTTCTTCCGGCGGCTGGAAGTTCCGGAGGGGTGCAGGAAGGAGCTCCTCTGGGGCGAGATCCTGATCTCGCCGGGCCCGGACCGTGTCCACGACGACATCGTCGCGTCCGTGGCGGATCAGCTCCCGCACGAGCGTCGGCACCGTCCGCGGACGTCGGGAGTCCCGTCCCCGCGGGAGGGGAGTGAGCCGCAGCCACCGGTCCCGCAGCCCCTTGTCGCCTTCTTCAAGGGCCTTGAGGTTCCCGAGGGATACAAGGCGGAGCTTCTGCGGGGGGAGATCGTGCTGTCGGCCGGTCCCGGTGTGGTCCCCCACCGGGGTGTCCGCAGGGGCGAGGACCGCACCCCGGAGGGGTGCTGGGAGCATCTGCGGTTCGAGGACGCCGGGACTCCCGAAGAGGCCAGCGAGCCTCAGCCGGACCTGGTGGTCCTGGAGCGCGGCGCCGGTCCCGCGTCCGGGCGACTCGTACCGTCCGAGGCGGTCATGATGCTTGTCGAGGTCGTCTCCCGGACCAGCGTCGACCGCGACCACCGTGTCAAACGCAACATCTACGCCGCAGGCAGGGTCCCCGCCTATCTGATCATCGATCCCGCCATGGCCCGGTGTGTCCTGCTCACCGAGCCCACCGGCACCGGTGACAACGCCGACTACGCGGTGCAGCGCACCGCCAGGTTCGGTGCACCCATGCCGCTGGGCCTCCTCGGCGTCCAGTTGGACACCACCGCATTCCAGACCCTCTCCGACGTCAGGCCCCACTCCCGCCCGTAACGGAGCCGAGGCCGCTCACTCCGGCGCTGTAACGAAGTCGATCAACTCCTCCACCCGCCCCAGCAACGCGGGCTCGATGTCCTTGTAGGAGTGGACGCGGGAGAGGATGTGCTGCCACGCCGCCCCGGTGTTCTCCGGCCAGCCCAGGGAGCGGCACACGCCCGTCTTCCAGTCCTGGCCGCGCGGTACGGAGGGCCAGGCCGGGATGCCGGCCGAGGACGGCTTCACGGCTTCCCAGACGTCGATGTACGGGTGGCCGACGACCAGGACGTTCCGGTCGGTGACCGATGCCGCGATGCGGGACTCCTTCGAGCCGGGGACGAGATGGTCGACGAGGACGCCGAGGCGGGCGTCCGGGCCGGGGGAGAAGGAGCGGACGATGGCGGGGAGGTCGTCGACGCCTTCGAGGTATTCGACGACGACGCCCTCGATCCGCAGGTCGTCGCCCCAGACGCGTTCCACCAGCTCGGCGTCGTGGCGCCCTTCCACGTAGATGCGCCCGGCGCGGGCGACCCGTGCGCGGGCGCCCGGGACGGCCAGGGAGCCGGACGCCGTGCGGGCCGGGCCGCGCGAGGCGGTACCGCCCGTGGGCCGTACGAGGGTGACGGCCTTGCCGTCCAGGAGGAAGCCGCGCGGGACCATCGGGAAGACCCGGTGTTTGCCGAAGCGGTCCTCCAGAGTGACCGTCGGGCCTTCGGCGGTCTTCTCACAGCGGATCACCGCGCCGCAGAAGCCCGTGCCGGCCTCCTCGACGACGAGGTCCGGCTCCGCCTCGACCTCGGGAGCCGGCTGCTGCTTCTTCCACGGCGGGGTGAGGTCCGGGCCGTACTGTCTGCTGCGCATTGGACAGACGATAAGAAGGGATGGCCGGTCAGTGCCGCGACACGCCGAAGCGGCGGCTCAGCGCGTCGCGTTGCTCACGGACGAATCGGGCATCCACGGCAGCGCCGTGCCCGGGGACATACACCGCGTCCTCCCCGCCGAGGGCCAGCAGCCGGTCCAGGGCGGCGGGCCACTGGCCGGGAATCGCGTCGGGCCCGGCCTGCGGCGCGCCGGACTCCTCGACCAGGTCGCCGCAGAAGACGACCTCGGGCGAGCCGTGCGTGCCGGGGACGAGGACGGCCAGGTCGTGCGCGGTGTGGCCGGGTCCGACGTTGGCGAGCAGGACCTGCCGGTCGCCGAGGTCGAGGGTGCGTTCGCCGGAGACGAGGTGGTGCGGGCCGACGAGGTGGTCGGTGGCCTCCGCCGCGGCGTCCGGGTCCACGCCGTGCGACACCGCGCTGCGCCGCAGGTCGTCCTGGGCGCGCGGCAGGAACTCGTCGAGTCCGGCCGCGCCGAAGACCTGGACGCCCGCGAAGGCGGCGGTGCCCAGGACGTGATCGAAGTGGGGGTGGGTCAGCGCGACGTGTGTCACGTTCCGCCCCGTGATGCCGCGCAGCTGCCGCCGCAGTTCGGCGCCGTCCCGGATGGTGGCGCCGGTGTCGACGATCAGCACGCCGGACGAGCCGGCGACGGCACCGACCGTCTCGTCCCAGCCGGGCATCCGGCGGCGCCCGACGCCCGCGCCGAGCCGTTCCCACCCGGCCTCTTCCCAAGTCGTACGCATACCGAGACGCTAGCCGCATCGCGATAGCGTTGCCCGCCGGACCCGGGGGTTCCGGGCGCCCGGCGCTGCCCGCGGTACGCCTTTCGCGGGAGCGCGGAGCACGACTCCGGTACCGCCGCCCTTGCCCTGCCCAGGTGACCCGGCCGTACACTTGGTCAGGGTCTGGCACTCGGACCTGATGAGTGCCAGGGAAGACGACCCCGAAGAACCCGGCCACGCGCCGGTGACACGGCCGGACTGGAGGTGTGCGCGATGCTCAGTGAACGCAGACTCGAAGTGCTGCGCGCCATCGTCCAGGACTATGTCGGTACCGAGGAGCCGGTCGGCTCCAAGGCGCTGACCCAGCGGCACCAGCTCGGTGTCTCCCCGGCCACGGTCCGCAACGACATGGCCGCGCTGGAGGACGAGGGCTTCATCGCCCAGCCGCACACGAGCGCCGGACGCATCCCGACGGACAAGGGCTACCGCCTCTTCGTCGACAAGCTGGCGGGCGTCAAGCCGCTTTCCAGCCCAGAGCGGCGCGCCATCCAGAACTTCCTGGACGGCGCCGTCGACCTGGACGACGTCGTGGGCCGTACGGTACGGCTGCTGGCGCAGCTGACGCGGCAGGTCGCCGTCGTGCAGTACCCGTCGCTGACCCGGTCCACGGTGCGGCACGTGGAGCTGCTGTCGCTGGCGCCGGCCCGGCTGATGCTGGTCCTGATCACGGACACCGGCCGTGTCGAGCAGCGCTTGGTCGACTGCTCGGCGCCGTTCGGCGAGACCTCCTTGGCGGACCTGCGGGCGCGGCTGAACAGCCGCGTGGTGGGGCGGCGGTTCACGGATGTGCCGCAGCTCGTGCAGGACCTCCCGGACTCCTTCGAGCAGGAGGACCGGGGCACGGTCTCGACAGTGCTGTCGGTGTTGCTGGAGACTCTGGTGGAGGAGACCGAAGAGCGGCTGATGATCGGCGGCACCGCCAATCTCACGCGCTTCGGGCACGATTTCCCACTGACCATCCGGCCGGTGCTGGAGGCCCTTGAGGAGCAGGTGGTGCTCCTCAAACTGCTGGGGGAGGCCAAGGACTCCGGCATGACCGTACGCATCGGGCATGAGAATGCCCATGAGGGCCTGACGTCCACATCGGTCGTCGCGGTCGGCTACGGTTCGGGCGACGAGGCAGTCGCCAAACTCGGCGTGGTCGGACCGACCCGCATGGACTACCCCGGAACGATGGGAGCGGTACGCGCAGTGGCACGTTACGTCGGACAGATCCTCGCGGAGTCGTAAGTGGCCACGGACTATTACGCGGTCCTGGGCGTACGACGCGATGCCTCGCAGGACGAGATCAAGAAGGCTTTCCGGCGGCTGGCCCGCGAGCTGCACCCGGATGTGAACCCGGATCCGAAGACCCAGGAGCGGTTCAAGGAGATCAACGCCGCTTACGAGGTGCTGTCGGACCCGCAGAAGAAGCAGGTCTACGACCTCGGCGGCGACCCCCTCTCGCAGGCGGGTGGCGGCGGCGGGGCCGGCGGCTTCGGCGCGGGCTTCGGCAACTTCTCCGACATCATGGACGCGTTCTTCGGCACCGCCTCGCAGCGCGGACCGCGGTCCCGCACGCGGCGCGGCCAGGACGCGATGATCCGGCTGGACATCGAGCTCGACGAGGCGGCCTTCGGGACCACCAAGGACATCCAGGTCGACACCGCCGTCGTGTGTACGACCTGTTCGGGCGAGGGCGCGGCGCCGGGCACCTCGGCGCAGACCTGTGACATGTGCCGCGGCCGCGGTGAGGTCTCGCAGGTCACCCGGTCCTTCCTGGGCCAGGTCATGACGTCGCGGCCGTGCCCGCAGTGCCAGGGCTTCGGTACGGTCGTGCCGACCCCGTGCCCGGAGTGCGCCGGTGACGGCCGGATCCGCTCGCGCCGTACGCTGACGGTCAAGATCCCGGCCGGTGTGGACAACGGCACGCGCATCCAGCTCGCGGGCGAGGGCGAGGTCGGCCCCGGCGGCGGCCCGGCCGGCGACCTGTACGTGGAGATCCACGAGCTGGCGCACCCGACGTTCCAGCGGCGCGGCGACGACCTGCACTGCACGGTCACGATCCCGATGACGGCGGCGGCGCTGGGCACGAAGTGCCCGCTGGAGACGCTGGACGGCGTGGAGGAGATCGACATCCGGCCCGGCACCCAGTCCGGCCAGTCGATCCCGCTGCACGGCCGCGGCGTCACGCACCTGCGCGGCAACGGGCGCGGCGACCTCATCGTGCACGTCGAGGTCATCACCCCGTCGAAGCTGGACGCGGAGCAGGAGGAGCTGCTGCGGCGGCTCGCCAAGCTGCGCGGCGAGGAGCGCCCGACGGGGCAGTTCCAGCCGGGGCAGCAGGGCCTGTTCTCGCGGCTCAAGGACGCGTTCAACGGGCGGTAGGCGTGTTGTCCCGCCGGGGGTCCGGGGGTTGTCCCCCGGGTAGGCCCGGCAACGGGCGGTAGCAGCCTGTATACGACGGACGGCGGCGGCCGGGCTCTCCAGCCCGGCCGCCGTTCGCCGTTCCCGTCCGAAGTTCCCCGTCCGAAGTTCCCCGTCCGAAGTGCCCTGATCGCCGGACGTGTTTGATCTTGGTGCGTCCGGCCCCGGTTCGGGACCCCGCGTGCGGCGTGACACGATGTGGTCATGCCCACAGCGCTGACCGATCTCTGCCGCTATCCGATCGCGCAGGCCCCCATGGCAGGCGGCGTCGCCCGCCCGGAGCTGGCCGCCGCCGTCTGCGGAGCCGGCGGGCTCGGCTTCCTGGCCGCCGGGTACAAGACCGCGGACGGCATGTATCAGGAGATCAAGCAGCTGCGCGGGCTCACCGACCGCCCCTTCGGCGTGAACCTCTTCATGCCGCAGCCCTCGCTCGCCGACAACGCGGCCGTCGAGGTCTACCGGGAGCAGCTCGCGGGCGAGTCGGCCTGGTACGAGACGCCGCTGGACGACATCGACCCGTACGGCGGCGTCGACGACGGGTACGAGGCGAAGCTGGCCATCCTGCGTGAGGACCCGGTGCCGGTCGTCTCGTTCCACTTCGGGTGTCCGTCCCGCGCCGTCCTCGACGGGTTCGCCAAGGTCGGTACGTACACGATCGTGACCGCCACCACGGCGGCCGAGGCGCAGGCCGCGCAGTGGTCCGGCGCCGACGCGGTCTGCGTGCAGGGCGTGGAGGCCGGCGGCCACCAGGGCACCCACCGCGACGACCCGCAGGCCGACGGCACCGGCGCCGGGGTCGGGCTGCTGTCGCTGATCGCGCAGGTGCGCGAGGCCGTGCAGATACCGATCATCGCGGCGGGCGGCCTGATGCGCGGCTCGCAGATCGCCGCGGTACTGGCGGCGGGCGCGGCGATGGCGCAGCTCGGTACGGCCTTCGTGGTCACCCCGGAGTCGGGCGCCGACGCGCTGCACAAACAAGCGATGACCAACCCCCTGTTCACCCGTACGGAGCTGACCCGGGCCTTCTCCGGGCGCCCGGCCCGCGGCCTGGTGAACCGGTTCCTGCGCGAGCACGGCCCGTACGCCCCGGCCGCCTACCCGGCCGTGCACCACCTCACCTCCGGCCTGCGCAAGGCCGCCGCCAGGAGCGGCGACGCGCAGGGCATGGCGCTGTGGGCGGGCCAGGGGCACCGGATGGCGCGACAGCTCCCGGCCGGGCAGCTGGTCGAGGTGCTGATGGCCGAACTGGAGTCGGCGAGCGCCGGACCGGGCCGGGACGGCGTGCGGGAATCCGGTTCGCCGGAGAGCCGTCAGGCCGGTCCGGGCCTCCCGGGTGAGCTCGGAGGCGCACTGTGACGGCACCGGTGTTCCTCGTCGACAGCGTGCCGGGCACGGGGGAGGCCGTGCTGGACGGGCCGGAAGGCCGGCACGCGGTCTCCGTACGGCGGCTCCGCGCGGGCGAACCCGTGGTGCTGACGGACGGGCACGGCAGCGGCGCGGTGGGCGTGGTGCGGGCAGCCGAGGGCAAGGACCGCCTCGTCGTCGAGGTGACCGGTACGCAGGACGAGCCGGACCCGGCCCCGCGCATCACCGTCGTACAGGCGCTGCCCAAGGGCGACCGCGGCGAACTCGCCGTGGAGACCATGACGGAGACCGGCGTGGACGCCGTCGTCCCGTGGGCCGCGTCCCGTTGCATCACCCAGTGGAAGGGCGAGCGGGCCGCGAAGTCCCTCGCCAAGTGGCGCAATACCGCCCGCGAGGCGGGCAAGCAGGCGCGTCGGCTGCGGTTTCCCGAAGTCGCCGACCTGATGTCGACCAAGCAGGTCGCCGCGCTGCTCGCGGAGGCGGACTTCGCCGCCGTACTGCACGAGGACCGGGACGCGGGGAGCGCGCCGCTGGCTTCCGCCGAACTCCCGTCGAGCGGGCGGATCGTGCTCGTGGTCGGCCCCGAAGGGGGCGTCTCGCCGGAGGAGTTGGCGGCCTTCGAGGAGGCGGGCGCCAAGGCGTACCGGCTCGGGTGGAGCGTGCTGCGGACGTCGACGGCGGGTACGGCGGCCACGGCGCTGCTGCTGGGCCGTACCGGGCGCTGGAGCTGACGGCGCGCCAGGTGTGAGGCAACGGCGGGGCCGTGGCGGTTTCGCGCCGCCGCGGCCCCGCCACCGGTTCAGACCAGCTCGGCCTGGAGGGTGATGTTCTTGACGCCGGCCAGCGCCTGGCTCACCGGGCAGTTCTTCTTCGCGTCCTCGGCCGCGGCCTGGAAGTCCTCCTCGGACAGGCCGGGCACGCTGGCCTTGACGGTCAGCACGATGCCGGTGATGCCCTCGCCCGGCTGGAAGGTCACGTCGGCCTTGGTGTCCAGCGCCGCGACGGTGTAGCCCTTGCCCGCGAGGCCGTGCGAGAAGGCCATCGAGTAGCAGGAGGAGTGGGCGGCCGCGATCAGCTCTTCGGGGCTGGTGACGCCGTTCGGCTGCTCGGCGCGGGCCGGCCAGTTCACGTCGAACGTGCCGACGTTGGAGGAGGCGAGGGCGACGCTGCCCTTGCCCTCCATGAGGTTGCCTTCCCAGTGGGTGGCGGCGGTACGGGTGGTTGCCATGGTGGATGACTCCTGGTCGTGGGCGATGGAGGTCTGTGCCTGATCAGCTTAGTGAAGACGGCGCGGCGTGCCGCGGGCCCGGCCGGGCGGAACGCGGCAGTCCGGACGGCGGACCCGGAGGTGCCGTACGCACCGCCGCGCACACTGGCCGAGCCGGGACTGTTGGTCCGCGTGCGGCGGTGGGAAGCTGCCGGACATGGGGGCCATAGGGCGCGTACGAGACGTACGGCACGGCCGGGTGCGGCACGCGCGGACCGGCCGGCACCGGTTCGGCGGCACCCGGCGCGGCAGGCTGCTGGCGGTGCTGGGCGCCGCGGGCGCCGCGATCGTCGGGGTGACCGCCTGCGAGCCGGCCGGCGGGCTGAACACCTCGTCGGTCGCCGTCACCACCGACCAGGCGGGGACGCGGGCGCTGGAGGCGGCCGGTGTCAACGTGAGCTGGCTGAGCTGTACGGCGACGCTCCGGGGGGACCAGCGGGCCACCTCGAACCCGACGGCCACCGCGACCCGGAAGGCGGTCGCCACCGTCGACTGCCAGGGCCAGACCGCCCGCGGCAGCAAGATCACCATCACCGGCTGGGTCACCTCCGGGGTCGACGGGCACTGCGTACGGGGCAGGCTGACCGCGCGGGTCGCCGGGCAGGTCGTCTTCCAGGTGGGCGTGCTCGGCGACTGCGACGCGGACGAGCCGACCGGCACGTCACGGCCCACCGTCACGCACACCGTCCAGCCGCCCAGCATCGGCCACACGTCCGACGAACCGCCGGACACCCCGCCCGTCACGGTCACGGTCACGGCGCAGCCGGACCCCGACCCGGATCCCGATCCGGACCCGTCCCCCAGCGAGACCTGCTCGGACGGCTCGCACGACCACGACGGCCAGGGCGGACACGACGACGGTCAGAACGACGGCCACGACGGTCAGGACGACCACCAGAACGACCATCAGGACCAGCAGCACCCCGACCAGGAGAACACCTGGGCAGCCCACCACTGATCATGGCGCCACCGACCACCGCGCCGCCCCGCACGGGCGGCCCGGTAACATCCGGTCCCGTAGACGTGATCGTGACGTGACACGGCGCGGTGCGGGACGGCTCCGGACGAACGGGCCGCCGTGCACCGGCCGCGACCCGGGAGGAGCCCACCGGTGGCGGGAGAACCGCAGGCCGACTGCCTGTTCTGCAAGATTGTGGCCGGCGAGGTGCCCGCGACGATCGTGCGGGAGACCGAGACGACGATCGCCTTCCGGGACATCAGCCCGCAGGCGCCGACGCACGTCCTGGTGATTCCCAAGGTGCACTACGCGAACGCCGGGGAGCTGGCCGCCGCCGAGCCGCGGATCGCCGGTGAGGTGCTGAGCGAGGCCGCGGCCGTGGCGGTCGACGAGAAGGTCGACTCGACCGGCTACCGGATCATCTTCAACACCGGTCCGGGCGCGGGCCAGACCGTCTTCCACGCCCATGCGCACGTGCTGGGCGGGCGCGACCTCCAGCGCCTGGTCTGACGGCCGGACCGGGAGCCGCACCACCGTGTCCGTACGCGAGTTCGTCGTCCTCGGCACCGCCAGCCAGGTGCCCACCCGGCACCGCAACCACAACGGCTACGTGCTGCGCTGGGACGGCGAGGGCATCATGTTCGACCCCGGCGAGGGCACGCAGCGGCAGATGCTGCGCGCCGGGGTCGCCGCGCACGACCTGAACCGGATCTGCGTCACGCACTTCCACGGCGACCACTCGCTGGGGCTCGCCGGGGTCATCCAGCGCATCAACCTCGACCGGGTGCCGCATCCGGTCACCGCGCACTACCCGGCGAGCGGCCAACGCTTCTTCGACCGGCTGCGGTACGCCACCGCCTACCGCGAGACGGTGCGGCTGGGCGAGGAGCCGGTGGCCGCCGACGGGGTACTGGCCCGTACCCCGTCGTACGTCCTGGAGGCGCGCAAGCTCTCCCACCCGGTCGAGTCGTACGGCTACCGGCTGGTCGAGCCGGACGGGCGCCGGATGCTGCCGGAGCGGCTCGCCGCGCACGGCATCGCGGGCCCGGACGTCGGCCGGCTCCAGCGCGAGGGGCAGCTGAACGGCGTCACCCTCGACGACGTCAGCGAGGTTCGGCGGGGCCAGCGCTTCGCCTTCGTCATGGACACCCGGCTGTGCGACGGGGTGCACGCCCTCGCCGAGGGCGCCGACCTGCTCGTCATCGAGTCGACGTTCCTCGACGAGGACGTCCGGCTGGCCGAGGACCACGGGCACCTGACGGCGGGCCAGGCGGCGCGCGCCGCGGCCGACGCGGGCGTACGCCACCTGGTCCTCACCCACTTCTCCCAGCGGTACTCCGACCCGGCGGAGTTCGAGCGCCAGGCCCGGGAGGCGGGGTTCGCGGGCGAACTCACCATCGCCCGCGACCTGATGCGCGTCCCGGTGCCCAGGCGCGCCTGAGGAGCTTCCCGGCTGGGGTGCCCTGGCGGGTCAGGGAAGGAAGTACATCGGGTTCGGCAGCTTGAACGTCTTGTCGCCGTAGCCGCCGTTCAGGTCGCTGTACTGGTCGCCGAAGTTGGCGACGATGTCGAAGCCCTTGGACTCGATGTGCTTGCGGGTGCCCGCCTTGAACTGGACCGTCGAGCAGTTGGCGCCGCACGGCAGGTAGGCCGGCGGGTTCTTCTTGTCCTTGAGGTAGACGTGCGTGCGGTCGAGCGGAACGCCGTAGCCGACGTTCTTCAGGTTGCGCACGCTCCACTCGCGCTGCGCCTCCTTGCGGCCGGTGACGAAGAAGACCTCGTACCCCTTGCCGTGCGCCCAGTTGACGAGGCGGTCCATGCCGTAGACCGCTTCCATGTCGGTGCTCGCCAGGTACTTGTCCTGGGCCGCCTCGGTGTGGTGGAAGCCGACCTGGAGCTCGTAGTTGTACGTGAGCAGCGTAGTGTCGTCCATGTCCAGGACGATGGCGGGCTTCTTGCCGTGGTGGTGCTTGTTGGCGGCCTTGGCGGCCTTGGCGAGGTAGCGCCGGGCCGAGTCCGTGATGCCGCGCATCTGCTTGGCGTAGTTGCTGCGCGGCGAGGCGTAATGCTGCCCGTCAGCGGTCACCGTGTCGCCGTAGTACGCCTTGATCCGGTCCTGCACCTGGGTGAGGTTGGGGATCTCCTTGTCCGTACGCGGTACGGAGTGCTCGGCGGTGGCCTGGCCGGCGCCGAACGCCGCGGTACCGGCGAGGACCGCCGTGGCGGCCAGGGCGCCGAGGCGGACGCGGCGACGGGAGAGGACGGGGTGGCGCATGTGCTGCTCCTAGATGGACCGGTGGGGGCCACCTAGATTTAACAGAGCATTTATGTGCCGATCTACGCGCGAAGATTCAATGGTTGGTAAAGGCTGGGACGGAAGGCGCCCGGCGTGCTTCCGCCGCCGCCCATTGACGCCCCTCATTCCGCCTCCCTACCCTCCGTCCCCATGGACGGATCGCGTCTACATACGCAGACGGAGCGGACGCCGGTGGACCCAGCGGTCCCGGCCGCCCCCACCACCATCACCGCCATCCACCTCACCCCCATCCTCGTGGCCGACCCGCCGCTGCTGAACACCCAGGGCGTCCACCAGCCCTACACCCCCCGCCTGATCATCGAAGTGATCACGGCGGGCGGTGCGGCCGGTCTCGGCGAGACCTACGGCGACACCCGGTACCTCGCGCTCGCGCGCCCGCTGGCCGACGCACTGATCGGCCGCCCGGTCACGGACCTGAACGCGCTGCCCCGCCTCGCGGCCGAGGTCTGCGGCGACTCCCCGGCGGCCACCGGGGCCGAGGACGTCACCGCGGGCGGCCTGCGCGGCGTGCAGACCGCCGACAAGCTGCGGCTGTCCGTCCTCTCCGGCTTCGAGGTCGCCTGCCTGGACGCCTGGGGGCGGCACGCCGGCCTGCCCGTCCACGCCCTGCTCGGCGGCAAGGTCCGGGACCGCGTCGACTACAGCGCCTACCTCTTCTACCGCTGGGCCGGGCACCCCGGGGGCCGCGGCGAACCCGACGACTGGGGCGCGGCCCTCGACCCGCCCGGCGTCGTCGCGCAGGCCGGCCGCTTCCACGACACGTACGGCTTCCGCTCCTTCAAGCTCAAAGGCGGCGTCTTCGAACCGGCGCAGGAGATCGCCGCGGTACGGGCCCTGGCCACCGCCTTCCCCGGCCGCCCGCTGCGCCTCGACCCGAACGGCGCGTGGAGCGTCGCGACCTCCCTGAAGGCCGCCCACGAGCTCCAGGACGTCCTCGAATACCTGGAGGACCCCACCAGCACCACCACCCACATGGCCGAGGTCGCGTCCCGTACGGACCTGCCGCTCGCCACCAACATGTGCGTGACCACCTTCGCGGAGATCCGCGAAGCGTTCACCCGAGACGCCGTACAGGTGGTCCTCTGCGACCACCACTACTGGGGCGGCCTGCGCAGCACCCGCGAACTCGCCGCAATCTGCCGGACCTTCGGCGTCGGCCTGTCCATGCACTCCAACACCCACCTCGGCATCAGCCTCGCCGCGATGACCCACGTCGCCGCGACCGTTCCCGACCTGCGGTACGCCTGCGACACCCATTACCCGTGGCAGACGGAGGACGTCCTCACCGAACGCCTCACCTTCACGGACGGCGCGCTGCCGGTGTCCGACGCCCCGGGCCTCGGCGTCACACTGGACCGTGACCGCCTGGCGGCCCTCCACGGGCGCTGGCTCTCCGACGACGGCACGCTCCGCGACCGCGACGACGCGGCGGCGATGCGGGCCGCCGACCCGGAGTGGGTGACGCCACGGGTGCCGCGCTGGTGAGCGGCGGGTCGCGGCGGCCGGCCGAGCGGCGCTTCCGGCGCCGCGGACGCGTACCGTATTGATCCCGTACGTGATCTTTGGAGGGAGCTGTCCCGATGGCACAGGAAGTGCGTGGCGTCATCGCGCCGGGGAAGAACGAGCCGGTGCGGCTGGAGACGATCCTGGTGCCGGATCCCGGGCCGGGCGAGGCCGTGGTGAAGGTGCAGGCGTGCGGAGTGTGCCACACGGACCTGCACTACAAGCAGGGCGGGATCAACGACGAGTTCCCGTTCCTGCTGGGGCACGAGGCGGCGGGTGTCGTGGAGGCCGTGGGGCAGGGCGTGACCGATGTGGCGCCCGGGGACTTCGTGATCCTGAACTGGCGAGCGGTGTGCGGCAAGTGCCGCGCCTGCAAGCGGGGCCGGCCGCAGTACTGCTTCGACACCCACAACGCGAAGCAGAAGATGACACTGAAGGACGGGACGGAGCTGACGCCCGCCCTCGGAATCGGCGCGTTCGCCGACAAGACGCTGGTCGCGGCGGGCCAGTGCACCAAGGTCGACCCCGAGGTTTCGCCGGCCGTGGCCGGGCTGCTGGGCTGCGGCGTGATGGCCGGCATCGGCGCGGCCATCAACACGGGTGCCGTGGGCCGCGGCGACTCCGTCGCGGTGATCGGCTGCGGCGGCGTGGGGGACGCGGCGGTCGTCGGTGCCCGGCTGGCCGGCGCGTCGCGGATCATCGCCGTGGACGTGGAGGACCGCAAGCTGTCCATGGCCAAGACGATGGGCGCCACCCACACCGTGAACTCGCGCGCCGCCGACCCGGTCGAGGCGATCCGCGAGCTGACCGGCGGCTTCGGCGCC
Organism: Streptomyces sp. CB02923; assembly: GCF_001905005.1. Taxonomy (GTDB): domain Bacteria; phylum Actinomycetota; class Actinomycetes; order Streptomycetales; family Streptomycetaceae; genus Streptomyces. The sequence goes on from NZ_LWKZ01000012.1 coordinate 502,644, forward strand.
GACGTGGTGATCGACGCGGTGGGGCGCCCGGAGACCTACCGGCAGGCGTTCTACGCCCGTGACCTGGCCGGCACGGTGGTCCTGGTCGGCGTGCCGACGCCGGAGATGAAGCTGGAGCTGCCGCTGCTGGACGTGTTCGGCCGCGGCGGTGCGCTGAAGTCGTCCTGGTACGGCGACTGCCTGCCGTCCCGTGACTTCCCGATGCTGGTCGACCTGCACCAGCAGGGCCGGATCGACCTGGCGGGCTTCGTGACGGAGACCATCGGCATTGAGGATGTCGAGCAGGCGTTCGAGCGGATGCATCAGGGCGACGTACTGCGTTCGGTGGTGACGCTCTGATGGCGGCGCGCATCGACCACCTGGTCACCTCCGGCACGTTCGCGCTCGACGGCGGCACGTGGGACGTCGACAACAACGTGTGGATCGTCGGCGACGACATCGAGGCCGTCGTCATCGACGCCGCGCACGACGCCGACGCGATCTTCGACGCGCTCGACGGCCGTACGCTGCGCGCGATCATCTGCACGCACGCGCACAACGACCACATCGACGCCGCCCCGGCCCTCGCCGCCCGCACCGGCGCCCCCGTCCACCTGCACCCGGACGACCTGCCGCTGTGGAAGCAGACCCACCCGGACCGCGCGCCGGAGGAGTCCCTGGCCGACGGTCAGGTCCTCACCGTCGGCGGCGTCGACCTGACCGTGCTGCACACGCCGGGGCACGCGCCGGGCGCGGTCTGCCTGTACGCGCCGGACCTGGGGGAGCACGGCACGGTCTTCACCGGCGACACCCTCTTCCAGGGCGGCCCCGGAGCCACCGGCCGGTCGTTCTCCGACTTCCCGACCATCGTCGACTCGATCCGGGAGCGGCTGCTGACGCTGCCTCCGCGGACCGAGGTCCGCACCGGGCACGGCGACGGCACGACGATCGGCGCCGAGGCCCCGCACCTGGAGGAGTGGGTGAAGCGGGGGCACTGAGCCCCCGGTCCGCGTCAGTCCGTGGCCGCCCGCTCCAGAATGCGGGCGGCCACCGCCGGCGAGTCCACCAGCGGATGCAGCGCCACCGCGCGAAGGGCCGCGTCCCGGTCCTTGAACTCCGCCGCCTCGACCGTCGCCAGTTCGACGGCCTTGAGCTGGAGCATCAGGCCCAGCTGGTCCTCGCGCAGGGGCGCGCACGGCAGCGGCCGCGCGCCGTGCGCGTCCACCTCGCACACCGTCTCGATGATCGCCTCGGGCGCGAGCTGCGGCACGGTCGTACCGTTGCGCACGTTCAGGATGAGGCGCGCGTGCCGGTCGCCCGCGACGGCGCGCATGACGGCCAGCGCCACCTGGTCGTAGCCGCCGCCCTCCAGGTCGCAGGTGTCGCGCTGCCAGCCGCCGGTCGCCTCCCGGCTGTCGGCCATGTACGTCTCCTCGCGCTCCAGGCGGGTGCGCTCCCAGAGGGCGTACGCCTCTTCGGGGGAGACACCGGACGCCGCCTCGAAGAAGCCGCCCTGCTGCTGGTCCAGGAACTCGCCACGGGTCTCGGACGCGTTCTGCACGGACGCGAGCGTCTCGCGGCGGAAGTAGTAGTAGTGCAGGTACTCGTTGGGGATCGAGCCCAGCGCGCGCAGCCAGTCGGCGCCGAAGAGCTTGCCCTCCTCGAAAGAGATCAGCGCGTCGGAATCGGACAGCAGGGACCTCAGCAGGTCCGTGCCGTCCTCGGCGGTCAAGGAGCGCAGCCAGCCGAGGTGGTTGAGGCCGACGTAGTCGTACGTCACCCGGTCCGGATCGGCGCCCGCGGCCCGCGCCGCGCGCCGCACCAGCCCGACCGGCGAATCACAGATACCGATCACCCGCTCGCCCAGCACCTGGGACATCGCCTCGGTGACGATCCCGGCCGGATTGGTGAAGTTGACGACCCAGGCATCCGGAGCGAGCGCCGCCACCCGCTCCGCGATGTGCAGCGCGACGGGCACCGTGCGCAGCCCGTACAGCACGCCGCCCGCGCCCACCGTCTCCTGGCCCAGCACCCCCGCGTCCAGCGGAATCCGCTCGTCCGCGATCCGCCCCGCGGTGCCGCCGACCCGGATCGCGGAGAAGACGAAGTCGGTGCCGCGCAGCGCGTCGTCGAGGGAGTCCGCGACCCGTACCCGGACGGGAGACGGCCGCCCGGGGCCGGTCCGCTGCCCGGCCTGCCGGGCCAGCACGGAGGCGATCACGGCCACCCGCCGCGGGTCGGTGTCGTACAGCGTCACCTCGGAGACGGCCTGCGCGGGATCGTCCAGGAGCGCGCGGTGCACCAGCGGAACCCGGAAACCCCCGCCGCCCAAAATCGTGAGCCTCATGGGCCGGAACGTACCGCAGCATCGGGCAGACTGGCGTCACGCGCACGGATGAGAGGGGCAGGCACGGTGAGCGCACACGATGTCCAGCGGACCACGGGAAACGGTCCGGTCAGCCACGTCCCGCCGGGCCCCGCGCCCGCGCTCGACCCGCTGGCCGCCGTACGGGCCGACGGCGACCCGCCCACCGACGTCTACCTCACCGGCACGGTCTTCCTGGACATCATCTTCACCGGCCTGGACTCGGCACCGGTACGCGGCACGGAGTCCTGGGCGCGCGGCATGGGCTCCAGCCCCGGCGGCGTCGCCAACATGGCCACCGCACTGGCCCGCCTGGGCCTGCGCACCTCGCTCGCCGCGGCCTTCGGCGACGACATGTACGGCGAGTACTGCTGGGAGGCGCTGGAGCGCGGCGAGCACGTCGACCTGTCGCTGTCGCGCACCGTCGCGGGCTGGCACTCGCCGGTCACCGTCTCCATGGCGTACGAGGACGAGCGCACGATGGTCTCGCACGGCCACGAGGCACCCAGCGGCCCCGCCCGCACCGCCTTCGACGGCAAGCACGCGCCGGGCTGCCCGCCGCCGTCGCGGGCCTGCGTCGCCTCGCTGGAACCAGGCCGCCCCGAGGGCTGGCTCGGCTGCGCGGCCCAGCGCGGCAGCCGGATCTTCGCGGACGTGGGCTGGGACGACACCGGCCGCTGGGACCCGGCCGACCTCGCCGAACTGGAGCACTGCGAGGCCTTCCTGCCCAACGCGGAGGAGGCGATGCGCTACACCCGCCTGGACTGCCCGCGCGCCGCCGCCCGCAAGCTGGCCGACCTGGTGCCGATCGCCGTGGTCACGCTGGGTGCGGAGGGCGCGTACGCGGTCGACGGACGGACCGGCGAGACCGCCGAGGTACCCGCCATCGCGGTCGAGGCGATGGACCCGACCGGCGCGGGCGACGTCTTCGTGGCGGGCTTCGTCACGGGCTCGCTGGCCGGCTGGCCGCTGGCCGACCGGCTCGCCTTCGCGGGGCTGACCGCCGCGCTCTCCGTACAGGAGTTCGGGGGCTCGCTGTCCGCGCCGGGCTGGGCGGAGATCGCGGCCTGGTGGCAGCGGGTCGCGGAAGCGGCGGCGTACGGGCGGACGCCGGACGGCGGCGCCGCGTCGGCGGCCTGCGCCCGGGACGCGGCCGCGCTCCACCGCCGCTACGCCTTCCTCGACGCGTTGCTGCCCGCCACGGACCGCACCTGGCCGCTCGCCCGGGCACTGCCGACACTCGGCTTCCGCCGCCCCGCGTGAACGGCCGGTCGTACGAGTCCTCCGGCGCCCCGCGTGAACGGCCGGTCGTACGAGCCCTCCGCCGCCCCGCCTGAACGGCCGGCCACACGAGCCTTCCGGCGCCCCACGTGAACAGTCGGCCACACGCGGAACACGGGACCATGAGCACCCCGTCACCGGAGGAACACGGGAACAGGGGAACGCCGGAAAAGGCTTCGGGCTTGTCAGTGCACCGTCGTACCCTGGGTATCCCAAGGAGCCGAGCTGCCGGGCACCGCTCCCGCAGCGCAACGAATGGGGGATGAGCAGGCCAGAGAGCCGGCCCATGACTCAGACACCTACACGACCGCAGGCGCACGCCCAGTTCACCGTCCCCGCCAAGCACCCGATGGTGACGGTCCTGGGGTCCGGAGACGCCCTGCTGCGGGTCATCGAGAACGCCTTCCCGGCCACCGACATCCACGTACGGGGCAACGAGATCCGGGCGGTCGGCGACGCCGCGGAAGTCGCCCTCATCCAGCGCCTCTTCGACGAGATGATGCTGGTACTGCGCACCGGCCAGCCGATGACCGAGGACGCGGTGGAGCGCTCCATCGCCATGCTGCGCTCGGCGGGCAACGGCGACGGCACGGCGAGCGAGACCCCCGCCGAGGTGCTCACCCAGAACATCCTGTCCAACCGCGGCCGCACGATCCGCCCCAAGACGCTGAACCAGAAGCGCTACGTCGACGCCATCGACCAGCACACGGTCGTCTTCGGCATCGGCCCCGCCGGCACGGGCAAGACCTACCTCGCCATGGCCAAGGCCGTCCAGGCCCTGCAGTCCAAGCAGGTCAACCGCATCATCCTGACCCGCCCCGCAGTCGAGGCCGGCGAACGCCTGGGCTTCCTCCCCGGCACCCTCTACGAAAAGATCGACCCGTACCTGCGCCCGCTGTACGACGCCCTGCACGACATGCTCGACCCGGACTCGATCCCGCGGCTGATGGCGGCGGGGACGATCGAGGTGGCGCCGCTTGCATATATGCGTGGGCGTACGCTTAATGACGCCTTCATCATCCTCGACGAGGCGCAGAACACCAGCCCCGAGCAGATGAAGATGTTCCTCACCCGGCTCGGCTTCGATTCGAAGATCGTCATTACCGGTGACATCACGCAGATCGACCTGCCGGGCGGTGGGACGAAGAGCGGGCTGCGGCAGGTGCAGGAGATTCTGGAGGGGCTGGACGACGTGCACTTCTCGCGCCTCACCAGCCAGGACGTCGTCCGGCACAAGCTGGTCGGCCGTATTGTCGATGCGTACGAGAAGTACGACAGCCAAAACGGCCGGCGAACCTGAGAAACGAGAAGCAGCACTACATGTCGATCGACGTCAACAACGAGTCCGGTACGGACATCGACGAGCAGGCGATCCTGGACGTCGCCCGCTACGCCGTGGCCCGGATGCGCATCCACCCGCTCTCCGAGCTGTCGGTCATCGTCGTCGACGCCGACGCCATGGAGCAGCTCCACCTCCAGTGGATGGACCTGCCGGGGCCGACCGATGTCATGTCCTTCCCGATGGACGAGCTGCGTCCGCCGGCCAAGGACGACGAGGAGCCGCCGCAGGGGCTCCTCGGTGACATCGTGCTGTGCCCGGAGGTCGCCAAGAAGCAGGGTGAGGAGGCGCCGACCGGGCACAGCATGGACGAGGAGCTCCAGCTGCTGACGGTGCACGGCGTCCTGCACCTCCTCGGTTACGACCACGAGGAGCCCTCGGAGAAGGCCGAGATGTTCGGCCTCCAGGCGGCGATCATCGACGGCTGGCGCGCCGAGCGCGGGCTCACGGGCCCCTCCCCGGCCCCGACCGTCACCTGACGGCGGGAGATCCGGTGACCACCCAGCTGATCGCGGTCGCGGTCCTCCTCGTCGTCGTCGCGTGGCTCGCGGCCTGCGCCGAGGCGGGCCTCGCCCGCACGACCAGCTTCCGGGCCGAGGAGGCCGTACGGTCCGGGCGGCGCGGCAGCGCGAAACTGGCCGCCGTCGCCGCCGACCCGGTCCGCTATCTCAACGTCGCGCTGCTGGTGCGCGTCGGCTGCGAGATGGCGGCCGGGGTGCTGGTGACGTACGCCTGCCTGCGCTCCTTCGAGCAGACCTGGCAGGCGCTGACCGTGGCCATCGCGGTGATGGTGCTGGTCTCGTACGTCGCGGTCGGCGTCTCGCCCCGCACCATCGGCCGCCAGCACCCGCTGAACACCGCCACCGCCGCGGCGTACGTGCTGCTGCCGCTGGCCCGGATCATGGGGCCGATCCCGCGGCTGCTGATCCTTCTGGGCAACGCGCTGACGCCGGGCAAGGGGTTCCGGCAGGGCCCCTTCGCCTCCGAGGCCGAACTGCGCTCGCTGGTCGACCTCGCGGAGAAGGAGTCGCTGATCGAGGACGAGGAGCGCCGGATGGTGCACTCCGTCTTCCAGCTCGGCGACACCCTCGTACGGGAGGTGATGGTGCCGCGTACGGACCTGATCTCGGTCGAGCGGTTCAAGACCATCCGCCAGGCGCTGACTCTCGCGCTGCGTTCCGGCTTCTCGCGTATCCCGGTGACCGGCGAGAACGAGGACGACGTCGTGGGCGTCGTGTATGTGAAGGACCTCGCCCGCAAGGTCCACATCAGCCGGGACGCCGAGACGGAGCTGGTCTCCACGGCGATGCGGCCCGCCGTCTTCGTGCCCGACACGAAGAACGCCGGTGACCTGCTGCGCGAGATGCAGCAGGACCGCAATCACGTCGCGGTCGTCATCGACGAGTACGGCGGTACGGCCGGCATCGTGACGATCGAGGACATCCTGGAGGAGATCGTCGGCGAGATCACCGACGAGTACGACCGGGAGCTGCCGCCCGTCGAGGACCTGGGCGACGGCCGCTACCGCGTCACCGCCCGCCTGGACATCGGCGACCTCGGCGAGCTGTACGGCTTCGCGGAGCTGGACGACGAGGACGTGGAGACGGTCGGCGGTCTGCTCGCCAAGCATCTGGGCCGGGTCCCGATCGCGGGCGCCACGGCCGAGATCGACCTCAGCGACAACGCCTCGGCCCTCTCGCCCAAGGCGCTGCGGCTGACCGCGGAGGCCCCGGCCGGACGCCGCAACAAGATCGTCACGGTGCTGTGCGAGCCGGTCAGCGGCGACGGGGAAGTATCCGGTCGGGACTGACCGCGACGACGAGTCCGGCGAGCGCCGTGGTGGCCCCGGTGACCACCACGGCGGGCCAGCCGCCGCCGGACCACGCCACCGTCCCCACCAGCGATCCGACGGCGATGCCGAGGAAACGCAGGGTGAAGTAGAGGGTGTTGAGGCGGCTGTGTACGGCGGGGTCGAGGCTGAACAGCGCCGTCTGCGAAGCGGCCTGGCCGCCCCAGACGCCGACGTCCAGCACGACCACGCCCGCCAGCAGCCACCACAGTGAGCCGCCGCCCGGCAGCAGGAGCAGCCAGCCCGCGATCACCAGGCCGATGAGCGCGGCCAGCGCGCCGCGCCGCCCGAGCCGGTCGGCCAGCCGCCCGGCGTACGGCGAGGCCAGCGCGCTCGCCGCGGCCACCAGCCCGAACAGCCCGATCTCGGTCGACCCGTACCCGTACTCCCCTTCCAGCAGGAACGTCAGCGTCGTCCAGAACGCGCCGAACGCGACACCGACCAGCGCGCCGGACACGGTGATCCGCCGGACCAGCGGATGGGCGGCGAACAGCCGCGGCAGCGAGGCGAGCGTGGCCCGGTACGGGGTGGGCGCGGCCGCCGGGACGCGGGGCAGGGCGCGGCGCAGGACGAGCATCGTCAGCAGCGTCAGGACGCAGGAGCAGCCGAAGACCGCCCGCCAGCCGACCTGCTCGGCCAGCGCCCCCGAGTACGCGCGGGACGCGAGCACCCCGACCAGCAGTCCGGCCTGCACGGTGCCGACGACGCGGCCCCGGTTCGCGTCGCCGCCGCCCGCGGCCAGTGCCACGGCGAGCGGTGTGACGAACTGCGGTACGGGCGAGAGCAGGCCGACCGCGAAGCCGGCCACCACCAGCCACGTCACGGAGGGGGCCACGGCGCAGGCGGCGAGCGCGAGGGCGGAGGCCGTGCCGAGGCCGAGGATCAGCCGCCGCCGGTCGTGGCTGTCGCCCGCCGGGACCAGCAGCAGGATGCCTGCCGCGTAGCCGAGCTGGGTGGCGGTGGGCACCGCGCCGAGGACGTCCGGGGCCACGCCGAGCGAGTCGGCGGCGGCGCCCAGCAGCGGCTGGTTCAGATAGACGTTGGCGGCGGTCACGGCGCTGGTCGCGGCGAGCAGCAGCGCTGTCGGGCGGGTCAGCCCGGAGCGGGGCGGGCGGCCGGTGCGCGGGGGAGCGGAAGCGGGTTCGATCACATGACCCGACGCTAGGCCGGGGCCGTTGTGGCAGGCTTGTGCGGGAGTGCCAACTTCTGTCGAGAACGTGCCAGGGGGCGAGGGGACGGTGTGCGGGCCGTGTACGGCAAGAGCGAGGACCGGGACGACTACCAGCACGTACCCAGGCCGGTCGCCGCGATGGCCCGCGACCTCCCGGACGGCCACCACATCCCCGGTCACCACCACCTCCGCGCCCAGCTGATCTACGGCACCACCGGCGCGATCACGGTCGCCACCGGGCACGGCGTGTGGGTGGTCCCCGCGACCCGCGGTGTGTGGGTGCCCGCCGGGCTCACCCACGCGATGACCTGCGCGGGCGCGGTCGCCATGCGCACCCTCTACATCGAGCCGCAGTCCGCCTGGCGGCTGCCCGACGCCCCGACCGTCGTCTCGGTCTCCCCGCTGCTGCGCGAACTGATCGACGAGGCCACCCGGCTGCCGCTGGAGTACGACGTGGAGGGCCGCGACGGCACGGTGATGGCCCTCCTCCTCCACGAACTCGCCCCGCGCCCGGTACCGGCCCTGTACCTGCCCACCCCGGACGATCCCCGGCTCCAGGACCTGTGCGCGGCGATCCGGCGCAGCCCCGGCGACAGCTGGACGACCCCGTACGCCGCGGCCCACGCCCACCTGAGCGCGCGCAGCCTGCACCGCAGGTTCGGCGCCGCGACGGGGATGAGCCCGGCCCGCTGGGTGCAGCAGGCCAGGCTCGTCCACGCGGTCACCCTGCTGGCCAGGGGTACACCGGTCACCTCCGTCGCCACCGGCCTCGGCTATGCCACCCCCAGCGCCTTCACGGCGATGTTCCGGCGGGCGCTGGGCACCACTCCGTCGGCCTACTTCGAGGGCGCGTAGTCCGCGCGGGTCCGGCGGGCGGCCCGGGAGAGGCCGACGGCGGCCAGCACCGCGATGACCGCGACGACGGCCGCGTCCGCGCCGAGCCCCAGCCTGATGCCGCCGAGCGTGGCGTCCGCGAAGCCCGCGCCGTCCTCGCGCAGGGCCGCGATCCGGCCCGACGCGAGGGCGCTCAGCAGCGGGATGCCGATGGTGATGCCGATCTGCTGGGAGCTGGTCACCAGGCCGGTGGCCAGGCCCTGTTCGGTGTCCGGCACCCCGGAGGTCACGATCACTCCGTACGAGACGATCGCCCACAGGTGCCCGAAGCAGGCGACCGTCATCGCGACCGCCGCGAGCCAGACGCCGGACGCGTCGGTGCCCATGCCCAGCAGCGCCGCGGTGAAGACGGCCTGCACCGCCAGCCCGGTGAGCAGGGTACGGCGGGCGCCGATCCGCCCGATGACCTTCGGCGCGACGACGCCGGAGAGCACCGCGAAGATCCCCTGCACGCCGAAGACCAGGCCGGTGAGGAAGGCGGAGAGGTGCAGCACCTCCTGGAGGTGGAGCGTCAGCAGGAAGACCACCGCGCTCATCATCGAGAAGGTGACCAGGCCCGCCAGGTTGCCCCACGCCACCGTGGGGCGGCGCAGCATCGGCAGGGACACCAGCGGCTGGGCGGCCCGGGACTCCACGATCACGAACGCGACGAGCAGGACGAGGCCGAGGACCAGCGCGACGGGCACGTCGGGGCGGCCGAAGCCCGCCTCGGCGGCCGTGGACAGCGCGTAGATCAGCGCGAGCAGACCGCCGGTCACGGTCACCGCGCCGGGCACGTCGATGCGGGGACGCGCGGGGTGCCTGGACTCGGTGAGCAGCGCCGGCGCGACGGCCAGCACGGCGATCCCGGCCACGGCCAGCACGCCCATCGTCGAACGCCAGCCGAGCGAGTCGGTCAGCACACCGCCGAGGACCATGCCGATGGTGAAGCCCGTCGAGAGCAGGGTGCCGCTGATCCCGAGCGCGCGTTCGCGCTGCGGGCCCTCGGCGAACGTGGTGGTCAGCAGGGACATGCCGGTGGGCACGATGACCGCGGCCCCCAGCCCCTGCAGTGCCCGCCCGGCCAGGAACACGGCCGGGCTCCAGGCCAGCGCGGCCAGCAGGGAGGCCGCCGCGAAGAGGGCGAGCCCGGTGAGGAAGAGCCGGCGCCGCCCGTACAGGTCGGCGATCCGCCCGAACAGCAGCAGGAAACCGCCGGACGGCAGCGCGAACGCGGTGACCGCCCACTGGAGGTCGGCCTGCCCCATGCCCAGGTCCCGGCCGAGCACCGGCAGCGCCACGTTCAGGATCGAGAAGTCCAGCGCGACGATGAACTGCGCGGCGCAGAGCAGGAGAAGGATCAGCTTGGCGCGGGCGGACATCCGCGCGGGGGCGGGCGGGGGCACCGGGGCGGAAGCGGGTGTGCCGGCGAGGGGAGCCGGGGAGGGCGGGAGTGTGTCGGTTGGCATACGAGGAGCCTGCGGCTCACGAACACGGCGTGGGGAGCGGGAACTTATCGTGGTGTCCGGACCACCAGGCATGTGTCAAGGCATGACTTGCCCGAGTATTCCCGGAAGTTGCCGTAACTCGCTCTTATTTCAGGCTGTCCACCCACATATAATGCTTATAAGCGGCCGGAAATGTCGAGGATGTGTAGACCGCACAGACCTCCTCCGGCGGCTCCTTCGACGACCCATGGGGGGACTTCATGTCTCGCAAGAACGCGCGTACCGCCTGGACGGCAAGACTTCTCGCGGCGGGGGCCGCCGCCTCCGTCGCACTGGGGACTGCGGGGTCGGCGCAGGCTGCGGGGGGCGGGGTGAGCCCGGAGCTGCCGGGGCCCGAGAGCATCGTGGCCGCCGCGGACTATGACGGCGACGGCGTCGCTGACCTGTTCACCATGAGTCAGTCGGACCCCGACAACATGACCTCTCCTGACAACTTGTCGGTGCGCAAGGGGCACAAGGACGGCTCGTTCGACAGCCCTGCTCTCCTCGTCCGCAACTGGGACTTCGGCATGACGGCCGCTGCCGACTTCAACGGTGACGGCAAGACCGACCTCATCACCCGCGCCGACGACGGCCGTCTGTATCTTCTGGCCGGGAACAAGGACGGGGGCTTCGAGCCCAAGCACGCGGTCGCCGTCGGTGGTGACCTCAGCGACGATGTGATGGCCGGTGACTTCAACGGCGACGGCAAGGCCGATTTCGCGGTCCTGGACAGCTCACGGAACGGCATATACCTGTGGGCGGGCCATGGGGACGGTACCTTCGCCCCGGCCAAGAGGGCGGCCGAAATCGAGACCAAAACCGATGGCTTCAACGTGTTCGCAGCGGGTGACTTCAACGGCGACGGCATCACCGACCTCGCCACGCACAAGCTGCACTCCGCCGACACCAGGCTCTTCCTCCTGACCGGTGACAAGAGCGGCGTCTTCGGCGCTCGTCAGGAGCTGATGAACGATTTCCTCTACCAGTCCCTCGTCGCGGCCGACTTCGACGGTGACGGCAAGGACGACCTCCTGGCTCAGGGGTACATGCGTGGCGGCCCCGAGCTGCTGTGGAAGGGCAACGGGGACGGCACGTTCAAGCAGCCCACCGGACTGAGCTTCGGCCTGTGATTCCCTGCTCCGGCAGGGAATGAGGAATACCCCGGGGACGGCCCCGCCTTGTCATGGTGTCCGGACCACCAGGCAAGGCCCGGACCGCCGGGCCGCGGTGGCGGCCGGTGAACGCAGCCGACAGGGGGAACGGCGTGGGCGAGTCCGCACGGGTGGAATCCGTACCGATGACAGGGGTGTCCGGCGGCGCCGGGACGCGGCGGCGGCAGGAGTTGCGGGACTTCCTGATGAGCCGCCGCGCCCGGGTCAGCCCGGGTGACGCGGGCCTGCCCGACGGCGGGCGCCGCCGCACGCCGGGGCTGCGCCGCGAAGAGGTCGCGGTGCTCGCCGGGGTCGGTGCTTCCTGGTACCAGTGGCTGGAGCAGGGGCGGGACATCACCGTCTCGCCGCAGGTGCTGGACTCCGTGGCGCGGGTGCTGCGGCTGAGCGCCACCGAGCGGCGGCACCTGTACGTGCTGGCCGGGCTCAACCCGCCGCTGCGGCAGGACCCGGACCCCGCGGTGCTCGACATGTGCGAGGGCCTCCAGCGGCTGATCGACGCGTGGATGCCGTTCCCGGCGCACATCCTGGACCCGTACTGGAACAACGTCGCCTACAACGAGGCGGCGCGGCTCGTCCTGAACCACGGCCATGACGGCGTCGACATGAACTGCGTGATCGCGTTCTTCACCGACCCGGTCTACCGTGCCCGCGCCGCGAGCTGGGAGCGGAACGCGCCGGGGGTGGTGGCCCAGTACCGGGCGGCCTGGTCGAGCCGTCCCGGCGACGAGGGGTACGAGTCGGTCGTACGGGAACTGTCGGCGGCCAGCGAGGAGTTCGCGGCGCTGTGGGCGCGCGGGGACGTGCAGGACGGCGGGCAGATCCACAAGGAGCTGGAGCACCCGCTCGTCGGCACGCTGCTCTTCGAGACCACCCAGCTGCGGGTTCCGGCCCGCCCGGACCTGACCATCGTGCTGCACAACCCGCGCCGGTCGGCGGAGACCGACACGGCGGCGAAGCTGGAGTGGCTGACGTCGCCGGAGGGGCGCCGGGGCGGGATGTACTCGGTGGCGGGGTGAGGCGGCGAGCCGGTCACGGCCGTACGCCTGCCTCCTCGCGCCCGGCCGGTCGTAAGCCCGCCCGCGCACGCCATGGCCGTACGCCCCCTCGTGCCCGCCGGGCCGCGGGACGCATATGCTCGCCCGTATGAGCGAAGCCGCACCGCTGGACCCGGAAGACCGCAAGATCATCACGCTGGCCCGTTCCGCGCGCGCCCGCAACGGGGTGCCGGAGGGCGCCGCCGTCCGTGACGAGACCGGGCGCACCTATGTCGCCGGGACCGTCGCCCTGGAGTCGTTGAGGCTCAGCGCGTTGCGTACGGCGGTGGCCATGGCCGTCGCGAGCGGCGCGCAGTCGCTGGAGGCGGCGGCCGTGGTGACCGAGGCCGGGACGGCCTCGGACGAGGACCGCGCGGCCGTACGGGACCTCGGCGGCGCCGGGACGCCGGTGCTGGTCGCCGGTCCGGACGGCACGCTGCGGGCCACGGTCCAGGCGGGCTGAGCGACCGCCGTACGGGCGGCGATTCCTCACTCCGCCGCCAGATCCGTCCCCACCCGCGCCAGCAGCGCCTTCTTGTCCGGCTTGCCGCTCGCCGCCACCGGCACCTCCCGTATGACGGTGATCGTGGCGGGCACGCTCGCCGGGCCCAGTTCCGCGGCGACGTGCGCGCGCAGCGCCGCCGGGTCGGGCCGCCGTTCCGCCGTCGGTACGACGAACGCGTGGGCGGCCTCGCCGGTCCGCTCGTCCGGCGCGCCCACGACGTATGCCTGGTCGACGTCCGGGTGCCGGGCCAGGGCCTGTTCGATCGCGCCGGCGTAGTGCAGGACGGCGTTGACGATGATCACGTCGCGGGTGCGCCCGGTGAGCCGCAGGAAGCCGTGCTCGTCGAGACGGCCGAGGTCGCGGGTGCGCACCCAGCCGTCGCGCAGTACGGCGCGGGTCTCCGCCTCGTCCTGGTGGTAACCGGCCAGCACCCCGGCGCTGCGGACCCAGATCTCCCCGGCCGCGCCGTCGGGAACCGGCTGCCCGTCGGCCGGGTCGCGCACGCTGATGTCCACCCCGTCCAGCGGCCGCCCCACCGTGCCGTACGCCGTGTCCGGCCGGCGGGCCAGGTCGTCGGGGGTGAGCAGGGTCAGCATCCCGGTCTCGGTCTGTCCGTAGCCCTGGTGCACGACCGGGCCGAGACGTTCGGCCGCCTCGGCGAGCCGGTGGGGCGCCAGGGGAGATCCGGCCACGAGTAAGGCACGCAGGCTCGTGAGGTCGATGGTGTTATCGGTGTCGGTGCGCAGGGTGTTGAGGATGTGGTGCAGCCGGGGGACGGTCAGCAGGCAGGCGGTGATGCGGTGCCGTGCGAAGACCTCCGGGAAGGACAGTGGCGGGTCGGGGATGACGGCGGTGCCGCCGCCCAGCAGGCACAGTCCCAGGTGCTCGAAGATCACCGCGCTGGTGAGGGTGCCGAAGAGCAGGAAGCGCGCGTAGGCCGCCGCGAGCGCGGTGGTCCGCGGGGACCGGCGGGCCGGCTGCCACGACCAGCTCGCGGTCAGGCCGCGGTAGGTGTGCGCGCACCTCTTGGGCTGTCCGGTGCTGCCGCTGGTCAGGGTGATCAGGGCGATGTCGTCCGGGCGGCCGCGCGCCACGAGGTCGTCGGGGGAGGCGGGTTCCGGCGTGCTCAGCAGGTCTTTCTCCAGGCCGAGCCGGACGAGGCGGCCCGCCGCCGCGAGGAGTTCGGGGGAGCCCGACGGCTCGTCGTGCACGAGGACGTCGATGCCGCCGGCCAGGGTCCGCGCGAGGTGCCCCGGCGGCAGGCCGGGGCGCAGGCCGGTCAGCCGGGCGCCCAGCAGGTGCGCCGCGATGTGCAGGGCGAACGCTTCGGGCGTGACACCGGCGGCCACCGCGACGGACGAGCCGGGGCCCACGCCCGCGGCGCGCAGCCCGCGCACACAGCGGCCGGTCAGGTCCAGGACCTCGCGGCGCGGGACGGCGCGCCCCCGGTGTTCAAACGCCGGTACGTCCGGCTGCCGTCGGAAGGCGTCGACGAGGGGCTGCGGGAAAGGGCTTTCGGCTGGCTGGTTCATTTCGTATCCGCTCCGGTGGGTGTGAACGGCTGAAATGCGTCACGGGACCGGCGGGACAAGCGGGGCCGGGAGTGCGGGCAGAGTAATGCGGCGGCCCGCCGGGGCGCGACAGAAGGACGTTCCGGGTAAAAGTCCCGGACCTTGTGACTCTGGCTTGTGCAGCGTACTCGCAAACCTGGGAATGGATGTGACGCAGATCACTTGATCGCGCACTGGTGGCGTCCTTTAATGCTCAAGTAATGTCGGATTCCGCTCCATCTCCATCCCCCGCTGGTGACAGGAGAATTGCGTGAGCCACGAAGAAACGATGGACTATCTGGTGGTCGGGGCGGGCCCCGCGGGATTACAAGCCGGATATTTCCTGCAACAGACCGGGCGCAGTTATCTCATCGTGGAGTCGGGTGCGGCTCCCGGTGCGTTCTTCACCCGCTTCCCCCGCCACCGCACCCTCATCTCGATCAACAAGGTGCACACCGGCTGGGACGACCCCGAGCTGAACATGCGCACCGACTGGAACTCGCTGCTCTCCGACGAGCACACCCCGCTGTTCACCGAGCGCACCCCGCGCTATTTCCCGGCCGCCGAGGAGATGGTCGGCTATCTGGCCGACTTCGCCACCACCCACCGCCTGCGGATCCGCTACGGCACCCGGGTCACCGGGATATCCCGGCCCGGCGGCGGCCCGGACGGGCCCGGCGACTTCCTCGTCCGCGCCGAGGACGGCACCGCCTACCGGGCGCGGCGGCTCATCGTCGCGACCGGCGTCACCCGCCCGTACATCCCCGGCATCGAGGGCGTCGAGACGGTCGAGCGCTACGACGAGGTGGACGTCGACCCGGCCGCCTTCACCGGGCAGCGGGTGCTGATCATCGGCCGCGGCAACTCCGCGTTCGAGACCGCCGACAACCTCATCGAGACCGCCTCCGTCATCCATGTGGCGGGCCCCGGCTCACTGAAGCTCGCCTGGCAGACCCATTTCGTCGGGCACCTGCGGGCCGTCAACAACAACTTCCTCGACACCTATCAGCTCAAATTGCAGAACGCGGTACTGGACGGGCATATCTTGCGTATCCGGCAGCAGCCGGACGGCTCCTATGTGGTGTCCGTTTCCTTTTCCCGGGTCAACGAGGTCGTCAAGGACATCCCCTACGACCGCGTCATTCTCGCCACCGGATTCCGCTTCGATCCGTCGATATTCGCACCGGAGTGCCGTCCCGAACTCGCCATCAACGACCGTTTCCCGGCCCAGACCGACGCCTGGGAATCCCCGAACGTCCCCGGCCTGTACTTCGCCGGCACCATCACCCAGGTGCGCGATTTCAAGAAATCCACCAGTGGTTTCATCCACGGCTTCCGGTACGGCGTACGGGCCCTGCACCGCATCCTCGAAGCCCGCCACCACGGCCGCCCCTGGCCCGCCCGCGCCCTGCCCGCCACCGCCGGGGCGGTCACCGACGCCGTCATCGCCCGCGTCAACCGCAGCTCGGCGCTCTTCCAGGTGTTCTCCTTCCTCGGCGACGCGGTGCTCGCCGACCGGGACGGGACGGTCCGCTACTGCGAGGAGGTCCCGGTCGACCACCTGCACACCGCCGTGGCGAACGGCGAATTCGGCGACGTCGGCCAGTACTTCACCGTCACCCTCGAATACGGCGAGGGCCACGACAAGGTGAACCCGTTCGACATCACCGCCGGCCGGATCTCCCAGCAGGACACCACCGGTCTGGACGGCCGCTACCTGCACCCGGTGGTCCGCGCCTTCGACGGCGCCGCCCCCGGCAAGGCGACCGCCGAACACCACATCACCGAGAACCTGGAGAACGAGTGGGACAGCGAGGAGGTCCACCGCACCCCCCTGCGGAACTTCCTGAGCGCCCGGTTCCCCGATCCGGCCCCGGCGGCCCGGCCGTGATCCCCACCCTCGCCGACCTGCGCGAGCGGGCGCGGGAGCGGCTGGACCCGCGGGTGTACGACTTCTTCGACGGGGGCGCCGGAGGGGAGACGGCGCTCCAGGAGAACGAAGCGGCGTTCCGCAGGCTCGCGCTGCTGCCCCGCGTGCTGCGCGGGGCGGCCACCCGCGACCTGTCCGTGACGCTGTGCGGCGACCGCCTCTCCCTGCCCGTCCTGGTCTCGCCCACCGCCTTCCACCGCCTCGCCCACCCGCGGGGCGAGACCGCCACCGCCCGCGCGACGGCGGCGGCCGGGACGGTCCTGGTCACCGGCATGGCGGCGACCGTGCCGGTGGCCGAGGTCACCGCCGCCGCCCGCGCCGTACGGGCCGGAGCGGCCGTCTGGTTCCAGCTCTACCTGCAACCCGAACCGGAGGTCACGCTCGCGCTGGTCCGCCGGGCGGAGCGGGCCGGGTGCACGGCACTGGTCGTCACGGTCGACTCGCCCGTCTTCGGCCGCCGCGAACGCGACGCCCGGCACGGCTTCGACGACCTGCCCGACGGCCTGGCCGCCGAGAACATGCGCGGCCTGCCCGGCGCGCCCGACGGCCGCCCCCGCGACATCGCCATGTCACCGGGGCTCTCCTGGGACGACCTGCGCAGGCTGCGGGCGCAGACCCGGCTGCCCGTGCTGCTCAAGGGCGTCCTGCACCCCGCGGACGCGCGGCTCGCCGTCGCCGAGGGCGTGGACGGCCTGCTGGTCTCCAACCACGGCGGCCGGCAGCTCGACGCGGCACCGGCCAGCGTCGAGGCGCTGCCCGCCGTCGCCGAGGCCGTCGCGGGCCGGGTGCCGGTACTGCTGGACGGCGGTGTCCGCCGGGGCTCCGACGCCGCCGTGGCCCTCGCGCTGGGCGCGTCGGCCGTCGGCATCGGCCGCCCGGTGCTGTGGGGCCTGGCCGCGGACGGCGAGGACGGCGTCCGGCACGTACTGGAGCTGCTGCGCGCGGAGTTCGACCACGTACTGGCACTGTGCGGCGGCACCGGCCCGGCCGACCTCGGACCGGACCTCGTCGTCGCCCGCGGGGGAGTGCGGGACCGCGCTCCTTTTGCCGTACCGGACGGGGGTGACGGATGAGCCGCACCCGGGCCCCCGGCCGTTTCCGGACCGTACGGCTGCTCAGCGCGGCGGCCGCCGCCCTCTCCGTCCCGTACTGGCTGCCGCGCTCCGTCGTCGCCGTCCGCGTCGCGCTCTTCGCCCGCATCAACGGCGACGAGGGCATCGCCTTCCCCAACGCCGACGTCCCCGCCGACCGCTTCCAGGAGATCTACTCCCACCCCGCCGCCAACGGCCGCAGCCGGGGCGCTGCCCTCTCGGACCTCTTCTGGTACTGGCTCGCGCCCGGCCCCGAGGTCCACCAGGAGCACCTGGAGGACGGCCCGCGCTACGACGAGGTGGCCCGCACCACCCTCGCCGTGCTCGCCGGGCCCAGCCAGGACCTGTCCGCCGCCGTGGCCCGCCGTACCGCCGCCGTACTGGACGAACTGGTCACCGGCCGCGCCGCCTTCGTACGGCTGCGCGACCTGATGATGCCGGTCTGGGCGGAGTTCTTCCACGGCCTGGTCTTCCGCGAACCGTGCCCGCCGTACGTCCGGCGCCTGATCGTGGACAACGCCGAGGACGTGGTCAACTCCCTGAAGTGCACCCGGCCGCGCCACCTCGCCCGCCGTGACCGCCTCACCCGCCACCTGCGGCAGCGCATCGACGCCGGGCAGGTACCCCGGCACCACCTGCCGGACGGCCTCTCGCCGCAGCAGCAGGCGCACTACCTCCAGGGCACGTTCTTCAACACGGCCGTCGTCCAGATGTCCGAGGCCATGGCCCACCTGCTGCTCGTCCTGGCCCAGCACCCGGACGTCCGGCGGAAACTGGCCGCGGCGCCGGACGACGACCGCTACTTCGCCAACGTCCTCAACGAGACGCTGCGGCTCTACCCGCTCTTCGGCGTCGCCCACCGCATCAGCACGGACGACATCCCGCTCGGCCCGGACACCGTCCTGCCCGCCGGCTCCGTACTGTGCTTCAACTACCCCGACTACCACGCCACCGGCTACACCGACCCGGACGTCTTCGACCCCGACCGCTGGGACCGCCTCGTCGCCAGGGACCAGCACCACATCCCGTTCGGCGTCGCCGCCAACCGGCCCTGCCCGGCCTGGCGGCTGGCCCCGCTGGCCATGCACGCCGCGACCCGCGAGGTGCTGCGCCGCTTCACCCTCCACTCCGGCGTCGCGCACACCCGCTCCATCCCGCACCGCGCCCCCTGCCTGCTGGTCCGGCGCGACCGTCCGCTGCCGCCGTACCGGCTGCTCGCCGCCCGGGTCTTCCTGCGGGTGCGCGACCGGTGGGAGGACGTGTGGCGCAGCTGCACCCAGCTCGTCCTCGGTACGTGGATGGTGCTGGACGCCCGCCGCTTGCGACCGGCCGCACGCTACTTCGCCGCCCACGACACCCAGGGCGTCCCGCTGCCGGCCGGCACCGACGGGCCGGCGCGCTGCCCGTACCCGCACAGCTGATCCGTACGCCCGACCCGCGTACCCACACGCCCGACCCGCGTACCCGCAACCGATCCGCGAGCCCAGCTCCCATCCCGTCCGAGAGCCCAGCTCCACCTCATCCGCGAGCCCAGCTCCACCCCATCCGCGAGCCGAAGGGCGTTCCGTCATGTCCATCACGGAGTTAGGGCCGGTCTTCTTCCTGGCCGTCGTCGTCATCCTGCTCGTCTGCCGGCTCGTCGCCCGCGCCCTGCGCGCGCTGGGCCAGCCGCCCGTGGTGGGCGAGATGGCCGCCGGCGTGGTGCTGGGGCCGTCCGTGCTGGGCCTGCTGGCGCCCGGCGTGGAGGAGGCCCTCTTCCCGCCGGAGCTGCGGCCCGCGCTGTACGTCGCCGGGCAGATCGGCCTGGTCGTCTTCATGTTCCAGACCGGGTACGAATTCCGTACGGCCAATATCCGGACGGTGGCCAAACCGGCCGCGATGATCTCGGCGGCCGGCATCGCCGTCCCCCTCGCGCTCGGCGTGGGGCTGACCTACGCCGTCCACGGCCGGATCGGCGGCATCTTCCCGGCGGACGTGTCCGTCGTCGTCTCCGCCCTCTTCGTCGGCGTGACCCTCGCCATCACCGCGTTCCCCATGCTGGCCCGCATCATCACCGAGCGCGGCCTGACCGGCACCCGCTTCGGCTCGCTGTCCCTGGCGTCCGGAGCGGTGGACGACGCGCTGGCGTGGGTGCTGCTCGCCGGGGTGCTGAGCCTGACCGGCTCCGGCACCGGACCGCTGGTCATCGCCCTCGCCGGGAGCGTCGGCCTGGTGATCGTCCTCGCCCTGCTCGCCCGCTCCACCACCCGGATGACGGGCCTGATCAACCGCCGGCACCCCGACGAGCTGCTGCTGATCACCGTGGTCGTGCTCTTCCTCGCCGCCTGGTACACCGACCGCATCGGCCTGTACGCCGTCTTCGGCGCGTTCAGCCTGGGCGTGGTCTTCCCGCGCTCCGAACCGGTGGACCGGGCCATCGAGGCGATCGGGCCGATCAGCCGGATCGTCTTCCTGCCCCTGTTCTTCACCTACTCCGGCCTGAACACCGACTTCGCGCTGCTGGCCTCGCCCGGCCTGCTGCTGTTCACCGTGGGCTGCGTCGCCCTGTCCGTCCTCGGCAAGCTGGGCGCCTGCTGGCTGGCGGCGCGGGCGGCCGGCGAGGAGGGCGCGGTCGCGCTGCGCATCGGCACGCTGATGAACGCGCGGGGCCTGATGCAGCTCATCGCGATCAACATCGGGCTGGCGGCCGGCATCGTGACACCGTCGATGTTCGCGGTGCTGGTCGTGGTCGCGCTGGTGACGACGGTGATGGCCACCCCGCTGCTGACCCTGTGGGACCGCATCGACGCACGCCGGACGGCCGGCACGCCCGCCGAGCGGGTCGGCGCCGCGCCCTGAGGGCACCCGCCGCCCGGCCCGCGGGCCGGGCGGCGGGGACCGGGTGGTCGGCGTGCCGCCGCCGATCGGGGACAATGGGCGCCATGAGCGTTCGTACAGAGTCCTCCGCCCAGCACCGCGCCGGCTTCGCGTGCTTCGTCGGCCGCCCGAACGCGGGCAAGTCGACCCTCACGAACGCTCTGGTCGGCACGAAGGTGGCCATCACCTCCAACCGCCCGCAGACCACCCGGCACACCGTGCGCGGCATCGTGCACCGCCCGGACGCCCAGCTCGTCCTGGTCGACACCCCGGGCCTGCACAAGCCGCGCACCCTGCTCGGCGAGCGGCTCAACGACGTCGTACGGACCACCTGGGCCGAGGTCGACGTGATCGGCTTCTGCCTGCCCGCCGACCAGAAGCTGGGCCCCGGCGACCGCTTCATCGCGGGCGAACTGGCCGGCATCAAGAAGACCCCGAAGATCGCCATCGTCACCAAGACCGACCTGGTGGACTCCAAGCAGCTCGCCGAGCAGCTGCTCGCCGTGGACCGGCTGGGCCAGGAGCTGGGCATCGAGTGGGCGGAGATCATCCCGGTCTCGGCCCAGGGCGACCAGCAGGTCGGCCTCCTCGCCGACCTCCTCGTCCCGATGCTCCCGGAGAGCCCCCCGCTCTACCCCGAGGGCGACCTCACCGACGAACCCGAGCAGGTCATGGTCGCCGAGCTGATCCGCGAGGCGGCGCTCGAAGGCGTACGGGACGAGCTGCCGCACTCCATCGCCGTCGTCGTCGAGGAGATGCTGCCCCGCGAGGACCGCCCGGCGGACAAGCCGCTGCTCGACATCCACGCCAACGTCTACATCGAGCGGCCCAGCCAGAAGGGCATCATCATCGGCCCCAAGGGCAAGCGGCTCAAGGAGGTCGGCGTGAAGTCCCGCAAGCACATCGAGGCGCTGCTCGGCACGCCGGTCTACCTCGACCTGCACGTGAAGGTCGCCAAGGACTGGCAGCGCGACCCGAAGCAGCTGCGCAAGCTGGGCTTCTGAGACCGGGCTTCTGAGACCGGGCCGCCGAGCCGGACCGCTGAACCGGACCGCTGAACCGGGCCGCCGAGGGCCGTCCCTCTCACTCCACCCCGCGGATCCGCCGCACCAGCAGCGCCCCCGCCAGCCCGATGCCCGCCGCGACCAGGTACAGCACCCGGTAGCCGCCCAGATACGTCACGACCGGCGCGGCCAGCGCGGGCGCGGCCACCTGCGGCAGCGAATTGGCGATGTTGACGACACCGAGGTCCCGGCCCCGGTGGGCGGCGGCCGGCAGCACGTCCGTCATCAGGGCGAAGTCCACCGACGTGAAGACACCGAAGCCGACGCCCAGCAGCGCGGCGGCGACCAGCGCGCCGGTCCAGGTCTGCCACCCGGCGAGCAGCGCGGTCGCCCCCGCCATGATCACGCCCGCCCAGAGCACGAACGGCTTGCGCCGCCCCGTACGGTCCGACCAGACGCCGCCGACGACGACGGTGGCGAGCAGCATCACCCCGTTGACGGCGGTCAGCACCAGCACGCCCTCCGCGGGACGCGGCCGGTGCAGCACGTCGCGCAGGTAGTAGAGCAGGTACAGCAGCGCGACCGCGTTGCCCAGGTTGACCAGGAAGCGGGTCAGCCAGGCCCAGGCGAGGTCGGGGTGGCGGCGCGGACCGATCCAGAACCCGGCGAGGAAGGACCGCCACGTGAACGGCGGCCGGTCGCCGCGCCCGATCCGCAGGTCACGGTGGCGCAGTACGTACGGGAGCGTCGCCAGCACCGTGAAGGCCGCGCAGGCCGCGTACCCCGCCGCGATGCCGCCCGCGGCGGACGCCAGGCCCGTACCGGCCACGACGCCCAGGATCTGCGCCGCGCCCAGCCAGCCGCCCACCCGCCCGCGCTGAAGGTGCGGGACACGGTCCGGGACGGCCGCGGTGACCGCCGCGAACGCGGCGTTGAGCGCGAGCTGCACCAGACACCACCCGGCCGCCATGCCGGTGACGCTCCTGGCTGAGGCCAGCAGGCACAGCGCCCCCGCACCGCCGAGCACACCGGCCACGATCCACGGCGTACGGCGCCCGAACCGCGACACCGTACGGTCCGACAGCGCGCCGAAGAGCGGATTGGCGACGAGCGAGACCGCCGCGCCCAGCCCCGTGACCCACGCCAGCACCGACTCCTTGGACGTGCCCGGCGGCGCCAGCTCGGCCGCCTGGAGGGCCAGCAGGATCTGGATCGGCCCGTACCAGCCGACCCAGATCGCCCCGTTGGCCAGCGCCAGCGACGCGGTCCAGCCGCGGCCCACCCGCTCCACCGGCTCGGCGAGGGCCCCGGGCGCGCCCGCGGCCCCCGCGCCGGTCACCGCTGGGCCCGCAGCGCGTCCCGCAGCCAGTGGTACGAGGCCTTCGGCGTCCGCGCCAGCGTGCCGCGGTCGACGTGCACCAGCCCGAACTTCCGGGCATACCCCTCCGCCCACTCGAAGTTGTCCAGCAGCGACCAGACGAAGTAGCCGCGCACGTCGACCCCGGCGGTGATCGCGTCGTGCACGGCCCGTACGTGCGCGTCCAGGAAAGCGATCCGCTCCCGGTCCTCGACACCCTCGTACGAGCAGCCGTTCTCGGTGATGACGACCGGCGGCAGGCGGTCGCCGTACCGGTCGCGGAACCCCGTCAGCAGCTCGGTCAGCGCCGCGGGCACCACGGGCCACCCGAAGTCCGTCAGCGGATACCCCTCGATCTCCCGCGGCGCGAAGGGCAGCCCCGGCGGCAGCTCGATCCCCGCGAAGCCGACGGTCCCGGCGCCCTCCGCCCCCGGGGCCCCGACCTTCGTCGGCTGGTAATAATTCACCCCGTACCAGTCCAGCGGCGCACCGATGACGCCCAGATCCTCCTCCACCGGACCGGACAGCAGCGCCGCCGTCAGCTCCTCCTCCGGATAGCGCCCCAGTAGCACCGGCTCCGCGAACAACCGATTCAGCAGCAGGTCGTACAGCCCGGCCGCCTCCTGGTCGGCGGCCGACTCCGACGCGGCCCACGTCGGCCCGTGCGAATTGGCGATCCCGATGCCGCTCGCGCCCCGCGCCCGCAGCGCCTGCACGGCCAGCCCGTGCCCCAGCAACTGATGATGCGCGGCGGGCAGCGCCTCGAACCCCAGCCGCCGACCGGGCGCGTGCTGCCCCAGCCCGTACCCCAGCAACGTCAGCTCGGCGGGCTCGTTGAGCGTGATCCACCGGTCCACCCGGTCCCCGAGCCGCGCCGCCACGACATCCGCGTACGCCGCGAACCGCCGCGCCGTGTCCCGCTCCAGCCACCCGCCCGCCGCCTCGACGGCTGCCGGAGTGTCCCAGTGGAAGAGCGTCGGCACCGGCCGGACGCCCGCCGCGCACAGCTCGTCGACCAGCCGGTCGTAGAAATCCAGCCCCGCCGCGTTGACCCGCGGACCACCGTCCGGCATCACCCGCGGCCAGGCCACCGAGAACCGGTACGCGCCGACCCCCAGCCCCTCGATCAGCGCCACGTCTTCCCGGTACCGGTGGTAGTGCCCGGTCGCCACCCGCCCGTCCGACCCGTCCTTGACCCGCCCCCGCCCACCAGCGAACACATCCCACGAGGACCGCCCCCGCCCGCCCTCGTCCGCCGCCCCCTCGATCTGATACGCGGAGGTCGACACCCCCCACAAGAACCCGTCAGGAAACCGCGGCAACGAAGCATCCATGCGCCGGATCCTGGTTACCGTGGCGTACGGGTGTCAAGAGGCGCGCGCGGGACGGACGTTGACCTCCGCGGCCGTCATCCGAAGGGGTTGCCGGGGAAGCGGCCCGGAGCGCCGGCGGCGAGCGCGGACGCCGTCGGAACGGCTGCCGGGGCGGATGCGGGGGCCGGTGCCGAGAGCTGTTCCTGTGGCGTGCCGGGGGGCAGGAAGCAGGGGGTTTTCACCGAGAAGACCAGATCGGTGGGGGGCAGGTAACTCTCCACCGACACGAAGAGGCCGTCAGCACCGCCCCTGGCGTCCATGAGCGCGTCCGACGGATCCTCGCGGTAGCCGCTGACCTTGTATCCCGACGCTTCGAGCTTCTTCCGCATGGCACGCAGCGCCTTGCCGTGTTCGTCTCCCGGCAGCTTGGCCCGCACGGAATAGGAAAGGTCGAAGCGCCCGTCGTGGGCGCGCTCGTGGTCCTTTCCGAGGCAGTCGCGGAATTCCTTGTCCACGGTTTTCTCGTCGACCTTGAGTGAGTACTGGCCCGCCAGCGAACCGACCAGTTCACGTGCCTGCTGTTCGGCCTGGCTCCTGCTCTTGACCGGCAGCGGGTCGTTCTTGCCGGAGTCGTTCATGCAACCTCCCGTTGCGAGCAGAGCGAGTACGAGCATGCCGGTACGGCCGGATCGCCGCACAGCGCGGATCACCATTTCGGCCCCACCGTTCCCGGAGGGGTGGGCTGCGGGTGCACGTGGTAATCCCCTTCACCCGGGCGTTTCCCTATGATGATGCGCCCCTGGTTGGCGAGGCTTTCGCTGCGCTCGTCCCAGTAGCCGCCGTGTCCCGAGGTGTCCACGCCGAACACCTTGCCGCCGAATTCCTTGTCCGCGGGGTTTCCCCCGAGGGTCTTGTCCGAGGCGATGGTGGAGACCGGGTCGTCCGGCGCGTATCCGGCCCATACGTGGCCGGGGTCCATATGGAGGTCCTCGGCGTGATCCACCGTCATGCCCGGACTGCCGACCGAGACGATGTCGTCGGCGTCCAGGCCGTCGCCACCGGACGCACCGGCGCCCACCATCGTCGAGCCGTAGCTGTGCCCGAGCACGGTCATGTGGGAGCGCTCACCGACATGCGACTCGCGCAAGCCGTGCGTGAAGCTCCTGAGATCACCGGCACCTGCTTCGGCACGCCCCGGCGTGGCCACGCTGCCGTCCACTTCGGGAGCGTCGTAACCGAGCCAGGACACCACCGCGGTGCTCTCGGCGCCCTTGACCCGGGTCGCTCCGTGCAGCCGGTCGATCCGGTCGATCTGGTCGTCGATGTTCGTCAGGTCGTTGTCGGTGCCCGGCACCTGTACGGCCACATTGCGGGCGGTGTCCGGATTCCCCTGGGAAACCACCGCCCTGCCGTCGCCCTTGGTGTCGATGCCCAGTACCAGGAGCTGCTTGCTCGCGTCGTTTTCGCCGTCGGCCTTGTCGAGTGCGTCCTGCAGCTTGCGCAACCCCCCGTACTGCCGCTCATCGTGGATCCCCAGCTCGCCGTTCTGCTTCTTCAGGTCGTATTCGGACAGCGAGATGTCCAGGGACTTCCGGTTGGCCTCGTCGCGGTCGGCGCTGGGGATGCCGTCGAGCCAGCCGATCTTTTCCGGGCAGGCGTCGATGTACAGCTGCCTTTCCTGCGGGGTGAGGCCGGCCCACCATTTCGCGTTCTCCTTCGGGTCCTTGTCCGAAGGAATGAACTCGTCACCGGTCTGGAACAGTGATCCGGCGACCTTACGGGCGCCCTCGCGCGCCTTCGACGCTCCGTAGTCCTTGTCGAGAGTGAAGGCGTCGATCGACTGGAGGAGCTGCATACCCTCCCAGGAGGCCGAGGTGGCGTTGTCGATCGAGGTCTGGATGATGTCCTTGTAGACGCCCATCACGGCGACGCGCTGCTTCTGCGCCGCCTGGGCTTCGGCGTCATCGGTGTCGGCGCTGCCGGGCCGTCCGTCCGTCACCGTGCCCTGGCCGTCGACGGCGTACCCGTCCGCTTCCGCGTCCCGCACGCCCTGGCGGAGCTTGTCCTGGGCCAGCTTCATTCTGACGTGCACGGTGTCCAGGACCGTCGCGATGGAGGAGACGTCCGACTGGGCGACGCCGAGCTGGGTCTCGCTCGCCTCCATCTTCATGAACGCGGTACGCGAGTCCGCCCCCTGCCACTCGCCGGCGTGCAGCGGACCGGTCACCTTGCGCCGGTGCCCGGCCTGGGCCTCCTCCAGTTCCCGGGCCAGTTTCTGCCAGGATGCGACGGCGGCCTGCAGATCGGAGAAGTCCTGCTTCAGCAGGTCGTGGAAGTTCTCGGGCACCGGTCACCGCCCCCGGAACGACTGGGCGGTGACGTCTTCGTTGTACCGGTGGCCGTCTGCGGTGCGGCGGAGCCGTTCGGCCGAACTCTCGGAGTCGCCGCCGATCCTCTTGCGCAGCTCGTCCAGCGCCATGCCCCAGTCGTGGCCGACCCGCTCCATGTCCGGCCCGACGTTCCAGGCTTTCAGGGCCGCGCCCGCTGCCTCGATGTCGGCCTTCGCCGTGGCGATCGGCTTTTCCAGGTCGTGGCCGATGGCGTCGGCGGCCGCCGCCGACGTCCGTAACGTCTCGGGTGTCACCGAGATGCCGTTGTCAGGCACAGCTTTCTTCCCCCTGCTCCCCGGGCCCGGTCGTGGCCCGTCACATGATCATGACGACGGCCGTGGCGGGGCGGTTGCAGGGGATGGCGGACCGGGCGGGCCGGCCCAGGTGGCTCAGCTTCCTTCCTTCAGCACCCTGCTGATCAGCTTGCGCTGTTCGTCGGTGAGGCGGGGGTCGGACGCGTAGACCGTGTGTCCGTCGATGGTGATCTGGTAGCTGAAACCGTCGGGGACGCCTACCGGGGGCGTGCCCCGGCCGGCGGCGGCTGCCTGCTCGGCCAGGGCGTGCCATTCCGGGGCATCGGGGAGGCCGGAGGTGTCGACCTCGGCGTGGCGCTCGATGCCGGCGAAGCCGCCGGTGCGTCGTACGTGAATCCGCATGACGGGCTTCCTACCCAGAGGGGCTCGGGGAAACGGACGGAACGGGCCAGAAGGTGGCGGATCAGCTGGCGGGGAGGCCCACCTGCGACCAGGCCTTGAGGAGGGACTGCACCTCCGCGCCGTCACCGTACAAGGTGCGTGCGGCGGCGACCGTCAGCCGCGAGAAGTCCGCGAACTGGGCGTCCTTGTCGAGATCGCCGCCGGTCAGCGTGGCGTACCAGATCTGGCCGGCCCGCTCCCACGCGTTGCCGCCGAGGTCCGTGGCGAGCAGGTAGAAGGCGTGGTTGGGGATGCCGGAGTTGATGTGCACGCCGCCGTTGTCGCGGGACGTCTTGACGTAGTTGTCCATCGTCGCGGGCTGCGGGTCCTTGCCGAGGACGTCGTCGTCGTACGCGGTGCCCGGGGCCTTCATCGAGCGCAGTGCCTCGCCGGTGACGTTGGGGCCGAGCAGTCCGGCGCCGATCAGCCAGTCGGCCTGGGAGGCGTTCTGGCCGAGCGCGTACTGCTTGATCAGGGCGCCGAAGACGTCCGACATGGACTCGTTGAGCGCGCCGGACTGGCCGAAGTAGTCCAGGTTGGCGGTGTGCTGGGTGACGCCGTGGGTCAGCTCGTGGCCGATGACGTCGACGGGGATGGTGAAGTCGAGGAACAGGTCGTTGTCGCCGTCGCCGAAGACCATGCGCTGGCCGTCCCAGAAGGCGTTGTCGTAGTTCTCGCCGTAGTGGACGGTCGCGTTGAGCGGCAGGCCGGAGTCGTCGATCGAATGCCGGCCGTACACCTTCAGGTACAGCTCGAAGGTGGCGCCGAGGCCGGCGTGCGCGCGGTTGACGGAGGCGTCCTTCGAGGGCTTGTCGGCCTCGGAGTGCACTTTCTTGCCCGGCAGCACCTCCTGGCGCTTGGCGTCGTAGATGGTGCGGTTCGGCTTGTCCGACGGGGCGCCGGTCGGCGCCGCGAGGGCGCGGACGGTGGTGATGCGGCGGCGGGTGCGCTGGAGGGCGTCGTGCTCCAGGGTGTTCAGGGCGCGCTGGGAGCGGTCCGGGTCGTCGAGCCGGGCCAGCTTGTCCAGGACGTGGGGCGGCACGATCGTGCAGAAGACCGGGTGGGCAGTGGCTTCAGGGTTCATGCACGGCAATGTGGCACTGGGTTACCTGCGTGTCACTCCCTGAGGCCATGATTCCTGAAAACGTGTGGTTGATCGCGAATCAGGGGTTACATCCGCCCGGTCCCGCATACTGATACGGGGCCGCTTTCTCCGCGTCACCTCGGTTAGGGTGCTGTGCATCATGCGTTACGGGCTGCTTCTCCTTAGCTGCCGCGGCGAGGGTCTGTTGTCGTAGGGCCGACCCCCTCCCCGCGGAGTTCGGTGCTGCGATGCCATCGCCCCGTCGGCCTTCTCCCCCGCGGACAAACGAGGAGCCCCACGTCACCATGACGAACCCGTCGATTCCTGCTGAGAACTCCGTCGGCCGCCCCACGCCCATCACGAACGCGACCCGCACCCAGAAGCCCTCCGGCCTGCCGGTGCACCGCTACGGCGGCTACGAGGCCGTCGACATCGCGGACCGCACCTGGCCCGACAACCGCATCACCCGGGCGCCCCGCTGGCTGTCCACGGACCTGCGCGACGGCAACCAGGCGCTGATCGACCCCATGTCGCCGGCCCGCAAGCGCGAGATGTTCGACCTGCTGGTGAAGATGGGCTACAAGGAGATCGAGGTCGGCTTCCCGTCGTCCGGGAGCACCGATTTCGACTTCGTACGGTCGATCATCGAAGAGGGCGCGATCCCCGAGGACGTGACGATCTCCGTCCTGACGCAGGCCCGCGAGGAGCTGATCGAGCGGACCGTGGAGTCGCTGCGCGGCGCCCACCGGGCCACCGTCCACCTGTACAACGCCACCGCGCCGGTCTTCCGCCGGGTGGTCTTCCGCGGCTCGCGCGAGCAGGTCAAGCAGATCGCGGTGGACGGTACGCGGCTGGTCATGGAGTACGCGGACAAGATCCTGGGGCCGGAGACGGCGTTCGGCTACCAGTACAGCCCGGAGATCTTCACCGACACCGAGCTGGACTTCGCGCTGGAGGTCTGCGAGGGCGTCATGGACGTCTGGCAGCCCGAGGAGGGCCGCGAGATCATCCTGAACCTGCCGGCCACGGTCGAGCGCTCGACGCCCTCCACGCACGCCGACCGCTTCGAGTGGATGTCCCGCAACCTGTCGCGGCGCGAGCACGTGTGCCTGTCCGTGCATCCGCACAACGACCGCGGCACCGCGGTGGCCGCCGCCGAGCTGGCGGTCATGGCGGGCGCGGACCGTATCGAGGGCTGCCTGTTCGGCCAGGGCGAGCGCACCGGCAACGTGGATCTGGTCACCCTGGGCATGAACCTGTTCAGCCAGGGCGTGGACCCGCAGATCGACTTCTCGCAGATCGACGAGATCCGCCGGACGGCCGAGTACTGCAACCAGATGGAGGTCCACCCGCGCCACCCGTACGCGGGCGACCTGGTCTACACCGCCTTCTCCGGCTCCCACCAGGACGCCATCAAGAAGGGCTTCGAGGCCATGGAGGTCCAGGCCGCCGAGCAGGGCCAAAGCGTGGACGACCTGGAGTGGGCGGTGCCGTACCTGCCCATCGACCCCAAGGACGTCGGCCGCTCCTACGAGGCCGTGATCCGCGTCAACTCGCAGTCCGGCAAGGGCGGCATCGCGTACGTCCTGAAGAACGACCACAAGCTGGACCTGCCGCGCCGGATGCAGATCGAGTTCTCGAAGACCATCCAGGGCAAGACCGACGCCGAGGGCGGCGAGGTCACGCCGGACGCGATCTGGTCGGTCTTCCAGGACGAGTACCTGCCGACCCCGGAGAACGCCTGGGGCCGGATCGCGCTGCGCAGCGCGCAGACCTCCACGACGAGCGAGGGCACCGACGCGCTGACCGTCGAGGCGGTCGTGGACGGCGCCGACACGGTCCTGACCGGCACCGGCAACGGTCCGCTGGCGGCGTTCTTCGACGCGCTGCACGCGGTCGACGTGGACGTACGGCTGCTGGACTACGTCGAGCACACGATGAGCGAGGGCGTCGGCGCCCAGGCCGCCGCGTACATCGAGTGCGCGATCGGCGACAAGGTGCTGTGGGGCGTCGGCATCGACGCGAACATCGTGCGCGCCTCGATCAAGGCGGCCGTCTCCGCGGTCAACCGCGCGAGCCGCTGATCACCGGGCCGTTGTGCGGCCCGCGCCCCCGGCCCCCGGGCCGGACCGGGGCGCGGGCCGCCGACCGGCTGTGACCTGCGATGTACCGGGCGTCCCCGGGCCCGTGCCGCGAGCGCCGGGGGGCGCTTGGATGTTCAACCGGTTTAAACGGCCGTCTTGTCCGGTCCGCGCTACTGACGTCACATCACGGATGTGGCTAACATCACGTCAACGCGGCAAAGATGCCGGAGCGTTACGGAGGGTCGACGTGATGCACAAGCTGGCTGTGATGGGTGTGCGGACGTCCTGGCGCACCGTCGCCGACGGCGAGTTCTTCTGCCCCGAGTGCGGCGGGGACCGCAACTATCTCCGGCGGACCGGCCGCCGCCGTCTCACCGTCCTCGGTGTGCCGCTGCTGCCGCGCGGCACCGCGGGCCCGGTCGTCGAGTGTTCCGCCTGCCGCGGCCACTTCGCGCTGGACGCGCTGGACCACCCCACCACCACGCGTTTCTC
Source organism: Streptomyces sp. CB02923 (assembly GCF_001905005.1). Classification (GTDB taxonomy): domain Bacteria; phylum Actinomycetota; class Actinomycetes; order Streptomycetales; family Streptomycetaceae; genus Streptomyces. The sequence goes on from NZ_LWKZ01000012.1 coordinate 533,548, forward strand.
GGCGATGCTCAGGGACGCCGTGCACACCGTCACGCTGGCCGTGCTGGCCGCCGGCGGCACCGCCTCGTCCGGTGTGCGCACCACCGCCGTGGGGACCGTACGCGCGGCGGGCTTCGCCGACTGTACGGAGGACCAGCTGCTGACCCTGCTCGCCGCACTCGCCGCCGACACCGGCCGGCTGCCCGGCGCGCACGACGGCGCCCTGTCGCGCGCCGCCTCCGGGGGCGCGGGCCGTCCCGGCGGCGGCCTCGACCCGTGCGGTACGGCGCTGGCGATAGAGCTGCACGAGGCGCTGGAGCCGCTGGCCCCGCACCTGGCTCCGGCGGGCCGGGAGTCGCTGCTCCTCCAGGGCGCCCGGATCGCGCTCGCCGACGGCCCGTACCTGCCGTCCGAGCGGGAGGTCCTGACCACCGTGGGCGCGGCCCTGCTGCTGTGCCCGGATGACACCGCCCGGCTGTTGGCGGCGGCCCGTACGCCTTCCTGAGGGCTTGTACGCCTCCTGAGGGCTGCGCGCTGCACTGAGGGCTGGTACGTCCCCTGAGGGCTGTGTGGCGCTGCGCCGAGGCCGTACGTCTTCCTGAGGGGCGCACCGCCTTTCTGAAGGCCCTACGGGCGCGCGGCCGATCGGCACGGCCCTGGAGGGCTGTCCCCGCCGCGTGCGCGAGAATGGACCGCATGAGTCTGTTCCGCGATGACGGCGTCGTGCTGCGTACCCAGAAGCTGGGCGAGGCGGACCGGATCATCACGTTCCTCACGCGCGGTCACGGCCGGGTGCGGGCCGTGGCCCGGGGCGTACGCCGTACGAAGTCCAAGTTCGGTGCGCGGCTGGAGCCGTTCTCCCACGTCGACGTGCAGTTCTACGCGCGCGGCAGCGAGCTGATCGGGCGCGGCCTGCCGATGTGCACGCAGAGTGAGACCATCGCGGCCTACGGTGGCGGCATCGTCACGGACTACGCCCGCTACACCGCCGGCACGGCCATGCTGGAGACCGCCGAGCGGTTCACCGACCACGAGGGCGAGCCGGCCGTGCAGCAGTACCTGCTGCTCGTCGGCGGACTGCGCACGCTCGCGCGCGGCGAGCACGAGCCGCACCTGGTGCTGGACGCCTTCCTGCTGCGCTCGCTCGCGGTCAACGGCTACGCGCCCAGCTTCGAGGGCTGCGCCAAGTGCGGCCTGCCCGGCCCGAATCGGTTCTTCTCCGTGGGGTCGGGCGGCGTGGTGTGCGGTGACTGCAGGGTGCCCGGAAGCGTCGTACCCTCCTCTGAGGCCATCGGGCTGCTGGCGGCGCTGCTGTCCGGCGACTGGGCGACGGCGGACGCCTGCGAACCCCGGCACGTCCGGGAGGGCAGCGGGCTCGTCGCGGCCTATCTGCACTGGCACCTGGAGCGCGGACTGCGCTCGCTGCGGTACGTAGAGAAATAGATAGGCTCGGCAGTTCGGGGCGAGCACCGGCCCGGCAGGCGGGCGGCGGCCCGGACCCGGGCGCACCACGCACTACGCATAGGAGATGTGGACCGGATGGCACGACGCGGATTCCTGGGGCGCGGCCGACGCGATTACGAGACGCCCGAGCCGCACCCGTCCGGCGCGCGTCCGCCGAAGATCCCCGGCGAACTCGTCCCGAACCACGTGGCGGTCGTCATGGACGGCAACGGCCGCTGGGCCAAGGAGCGCGGCCTGCCCCGGACCGAGGGCCACAAGGTCGGCGAGGGCGTCGTCCTCGACGTGCTCAAGGGCTGCATCGAGATGGGCGTCAAGAACCTGTCGCTGTACGCCTTCTCGACCGAGAACTGGAAGCGCTCGCCCGACGAGGTCCGCTTCCTGATGAACTTCAACCGTGACGTCATCCGGCGCCGCCGGGACGAGATGGACGCGCTGGGCATCCGTATCCGCTGGGTCGGCCGGATGCCGAAGCTGTGGAAGTCCGTGGTGCAGGAGCTCCAGGTCGCCCAGGAGCAGACCAAGGACAACGACGCCATGACGCTGTACTTCTGCGTCAACTACGGCGGCCGGGCGGAGATCGCGGACGCGGCGGCGGCCATCGCGGCGGATGTACGGGCCGGGAAGCTGGACCCGTCGAAGGTCACCGAGAAGACCGTCGCCAAGTACATGTACTACCCGGACATGCCGGACGTGGACCTGTTCGTCCGGCCGTCGGGCGAGCAGCGCACGTCCAACTACCTGATCTGGCAGAGCGCCTACGCCGAGATGGTGTTCCAGGACATTCTCTGGCCGGATTTCGACCGGCGGAACCTGTGGGACGCCTGCCTCGAATACGCCAAGCGGGACCGCCGGTTCGGCGCGGCCCCGGAGATGGAGGCCGCGGCGCGGCAGTAGCGGCGCCGCCGGACCCGCACACGAAGCGGCCGGGCCCCTGTCGGGGGCCCGGCCGCTTCGTGCTGCCGCTGTCGGTGCTCCGCGTCAGGCGGAGCCGGCGGCCGCCTTGGCCGTGCACTCACCGCACGTACCGAAGATCTCGATGGTGTGGCCGACGTCCCGGAAACCGTGCTCGGCGGCGATCTGGTCCGCCCACTTCTCCACGGCCGGGCCCTCCACCTCGACGGCCTTGCCGCAGTTGCGGCAGACCAGGTGATGGTGGTGGTCGTCGGTGCTGCACCGCCGGTAGACGGCCTCACCCTCGTTGGTCCGCAGCACGTCGACCTCGCCGGCGTCGGCGAGGGACTGCAGCGTCCGGTAGACCGTGGTCAGCCCGACCGAGTCCCCCCGGTGCTTGAGCATGTCGTGCAGTTCCTGCGCGCTGCGGAACTCGTCCACTTCGTCCAGTGCCGCTGCCACGGCGGCCCGCTGCCGCGTCGACCGGCCGCGCACCGGAGATCCAGCGCTCGCCACCGTTGCCTCCCTAGGTCTCGGGACGTCCCCCTGCACATCAGTCCGGCCATTGTGCCAGGTGATGACCGGAGCCCGGGTGCAACGCTTACGCAGATCCCTACCCCTTGGCCCCTTGCACGCTGACATCGTCGCCGGGGGAGCGGCTGCCGGGCACGTCCAGAGTGCACTGCCTGGCGGCCTCGGCGGCGGCCCGCGCGCGCTTTCTGGCCAGCGGGGCGGCCAGCGCCGCCATCAGCGCGAAGACCGCGATGGCCAGCAGCACGATGCTCGCGCCGGGCGGCACGTCCACATAGAAGGAGAAGACCGTACCGGAGAGAGTGACGACGACTCCGATGGCGACGGACAGCGCGAGGGTCATCGCGAAGCCGCGCGTGGCCTGCTGCGCGGCGGCCACCGGCACCACCAGCAGCGCGCTGACCAGCAGCAGGCCGACGGCGCGCATCGCGACCGTGACGGTGAGCGCGGCGGTCACCGCGAGCAGCAGGTTGAGCGCCCGTACGGGCAGGCCCATGACCCGGGCGAACTCCTCGTCCTGGCAGACGGCGAACAGCTGCCGGCGCAGTCCGAGCGTGACGGCCATCACGAAGGCGGCCAGCACGCAGGTGACCGTCACGTCCGCGGCGGAGACGCTGGTGATCGAGCCGAAGAGGTAGCTGGTGAGGTTGGCGGTGGAGCCGCCGGGCGCCAGGTTGATGATCAGGACGCCGCCGGCCATGCCGCCGTAGAAGAGCATCGCCAGCGCGATGTCCCCGCGGGTACGGCCTTTGGAGCGCACCCATTCCATGGCGATGGCGCCGAGCGCGGCGACCAGCACGGCCATCCACACGGGCGAGGTGCGCAGCAGGAAGCCCAGTGCCACACCGGTCAGCGCGACATGGCCGATGCCGTCGCCCATGATCGCCTGGCGGCGCTGTACGAGGTAGATGCCGACGGCCGGCGCGGTGACGCCGACCAGGAGGGCGGCGAGCAGCGCGCGCTGCATGAAGGCGTAGTTCAGGAGGTCCATGTCAGGTCAGCAGTCCTGTCCGGACCGGCTCGGCGGCCGGGTCCGCGTGCGGGTGGACGTGGTCGTGGCCGGGCAGGGCGTGCTGGCCCACGGCCTCCGGGGGAGGCCCGTCGTGGACCACGCAGCCGTCGCGCAGCACCACCGCGCGGTCGATCAGCGGCTCCAGCGGACCCAGCTCGTGCAGCACGAGCAGGACGGTGGCGCCCGCCGCGACCTGCCCCCGCAGCGTCTCGGCCAGCACTTCCTGGCTGGCCAGGTCGACCCCGGCCATCGGCTCGTCCATGATCAGCAGCTCGGGCGCGCCGGCCAGCGCACGGGCGATCAGCACCCGCTGGTGCTGGCCGCCGGAGAGCGCGTCGACGGAGTCCTTGGCGCGGTCCGCCATGCCCACCAGGTCCAGCGCCCGGTGGACGGCGTCCCGGTCGGCCCGGCCGGGCCACTTCAGCTTCGTACGGGCCAGCCGGCCGGACGCGACGATCTCGCGGACGGTGGCGGGCACGCCGCCCGCCGCGGTCGTGCGCTGCGGGACGTACCCGATGCGCGCCCAGTCCCTGAACCGGCGCTGCGGGGTGCCGAACAGCTCCAGCTCGCCGCTGGTCAGCGGCACCTGTCCGACCACCGCGCGGACGGCGGTGGACTTGCCCGAGCCGTTGGCGCCGAGCAGGGCCACCACCTCACCGCGCCGTACGGTCAGGTCGACGCCGCGCAGGACGGGGCGCGCGCCGAGCGCCGCACCCGCCCCGCGCAGCGATATGACCGTGTCCTGGTCCTTCATGGCCGCATCCTTCCGTCGTCCCGTACCTGCCTGTCTCCCCGTGCCCGCCTGTCCCGCAGTGCCGTCGGCCGCGCAGTCCGGCCGGTCACTTGGCGCCGAGCGCCTTCTGCAGCGCCGCGAGGTTGGACTCCATGACCTGGACGTAGTCCTTGCCCTGGGACTTTTCGGTGATCCCCTCGATGGGGTCGAGCACGTCGGTCTTCACGCCGAGGTCCTTGGCCAGGGTCTTGGCCATCGCGGGGCTGGTCAGGGTCTCGAAGAAGACGGTGTTGACGTGGTGGTCCTTCGCCAGCTTCTGCAGGTCCTTCATGCGGCTGCCGCTGACGTCGCTCGCCTCGGGGTCGATGCCGCTGATGGCTTCCTCGGTCAGGCCGTAGCGCTCGGCGAGGTAGCCGAAGGCGGCGTGGGTGGTGATGAAGGTGTCCGACTTCTTGTTCTTCAGCCCGGCCTCGAACTTCTTGTTCAGGTCGTTCAGCTTCTTGACCAGGTCGTCGGTGTTACGGGCGTAGTCCGCCTGGTGCGCGGGGTCGGCCTCCGCGAGCGTCTTACCCACTCCCTTGGCGACCTGGGCGAACTTCACCGGGTCGAGCCAGATGTGCGGGTCGTTGCCGTCGGCCTCGTGGTCGTGGCCCTCGTGGCCGTGCTCGTCGTGGCCGGTGCCGTTGTCGCCGGTGGTGTGGTCGTGGCCGTCGACCTCGGCGCCGTGCTTCTTCAGCTGGGTCAGGGACGCCGCGTCGACGGTGTGCTTCACACCGGACTGCTGGACGGCCTTGTCGACGGCGGGCTGGACGCCCTTGAGGTAGAGGATCGCGTCGGATTCGCCGAGGGAGGCGATCTGCCGGGGGCTGAGCTCCAGGTCGTGCGGCTCGGTGCCGGGCTTGGTCAGGTCGGTGACCTGGACGTGGTCCTTGCCGATCTCCTTGGCGAGGAACTCCATCGGATAGAACGACGCCGTCACGTTCAGCTTGCCGTCACTCCTGCCCCCTCCGGAGTCGGAGCAGGCGGACAGCGCCAGCATGCCGAGGACGGAGGCTCCGGCTATGACGGCGGTGGGTATGTGACGTCGTACGTTCATGACACTCATTTTCAACAAAAGTGGAAACGATTGTCAACAAGGGGTCCTTCGGCGGGCGGCCGGGGAACCGATTTGATCCGGGGGGCAGGGCCGCCGGTAACCTGAGTTATTCGCCCGCGCGTATCCCGACCGCCGCCCCTCATCGAGGCGCAGGGCGCCGCCTTGTCCACCCGTTCGTCGTCGCAATGAAGAGAGCACCGTGGCCGCCGACAAGATCGACACCATCGTCAGCCTGAGCAAGCGCCGTGGCTTTGTATATCCGTGCAGTGAGATCTACGGCGGCCAGCGCGCCGCCTGGGACTACGGTCCGCTCGGCGTCGAGCTCAAGGAGAACATCAAGCGCCAGTGGTGGCGCTCCATGGTCACCTCGCGCGACGACGTGGTCGGTCTCGACTCGTCGGTGATCCTGGCCCCCGAGGTGTGGTCCGCCTCCGGTCACGTCGCGACGTTCACCGACCCCCTCACCGAGTGCACCGCCTGCCACAAGCGGTTCCGCGCGGACCACCTGGAAGAGGCGTACGAGGCCAAGCACAACCGGCTGCCCGAGAACGGCCTGGCCGACGTCAACTGCCCGAACTGCGGCAACAAGGGCCAGTTCACCGAGCCCAAGCAGTTCTCCGGCCTGCTCTCCACCCACCTCGGCCCGACCCAGGACAGCGGCTCCGTCGCGTACCTGCGCCCCGAGACCGCGCAGGGCATCTTCACCAACTTCGCCCAGGTCCAGCAGACCTCCCGCAAGAAGCCGCCGTTCGGCATCGCGCAGATGGGCAAGTCCTTCCGCAACGAGATCACGCCCGGCAACTTCATCTTCCGGACCCGCGAGTTCGAGCAGATGGAGATGGAGTTCTTCGTCAAGCCGGGCGAGGACGAGCAGTGGCAGGAGTACTGGATGGAGCAGCGGTACAACTGGTACCGCGACCTCGGCCTGCGCGAGGAGAACATCCGCTGGTACGAGCACCCCGCCGAGAAGCTCTCGCACTACTCCAAGCGCACCGCCGACATCGAGTACCGCTTCCAGTTCGGCGGCTCGGAGTGGGGCGAGCTGGAGGGCGTCGCCAACCGCACCGACTACGACCTGTCCTCGCACGCCAAGGCGTCCGGCCAGGACCTGTCGTACTTCGACCAGGAGGCCGGCGAGCGCTACACCCCGTTCGTCATCGAGCCCGCGGCCGGTGTCGGCCGCGCGATGCTCGCCTTCATGCTCGACGCGTACAACGAGGACGAGGCGCCGAACGCCAAGGGCAAGATGGAGAAGCGCACCGTGCTGCGCCTCGACCCGCGCCTGTCGCCGGTCAAGGTCGCCGTCCTGCCGCTGTCCCGCAACCCGCAGCTCTCGCCGAAGGCCAAGGGCCTGGCCACGGACCTGCGCAAGAACTGGAACATCGACTTCGACGACGCGGGCGCCATCGGCCGCCGCTACCGCCGCCAGGACGAGATCGGCACGCCGTTCTGCGTCACCGTCGACTTCGACACCCTGGACGACAACGCGGTCACCGTGCGCGAGCGCGACACGATGAAGCAGGAGCGGGTGTCGCTGGACCAGATCCAGTCGTACCTGGGCGGGCGACTGCTCGGCTGCTGACGCCAGTCGGTTTTCAGCGCATCGGCCGGGCCGGGGAATCCCAGCCCGGCCGATGTGTGTGTGCCGGGGTCGGGAAAATCGAGCCCGGCCGATGTGTGTGTGCCGGGGTCGGGAAAATCAAGCCCGGCCGATGCGTGTGCGCCGAAGCCGGGAAAATCGAGCCCGGCCGGCGATTGAGGCCGTCTTTCACCGGCCCGCCCGTGCGGCGAGCGCCACGCAGACCATCGCCAGCGGCAGCTCCGCGCCGACCGCCATGGCCAGGGCGCCCACCAGCTCACTGCCCGGCCCGGCCGTCGCCACGTCGGCGCACGCGTCGGCGAGGAGCAGTACGGCGGCCGCCGCCGCGGCGCCCCGATGGCCGTGCCGCCCGTTCACCAGCCGGGTACCGGCGATCAGCAGGCACGCCGCCTCCACCGCGTCCAGCGCCACCCACGCCACCGCCTCCGCGGGCGGCAGGGTTCCCGCCAGGTAGCCCATCCACGGCAGCAGGGCCAGACCGGCGCCGGTCAGGACGCGGCCCGCCCAGGTGCGACGGCTCGCCGCCAGGGTGAACGGGCGGGTCCCATAGGGGGAGTTGAAGGCGACGAGTGCCATGGGTGTGCCTCTTCCGGGCCTGGCCGGCCCGGCTTTCGGGCTCGCGTTCCACTCTTCCGGCGCGGGCGGCCGAAGTCGGTAGCGTCCGTTTCCGACTTGGGGTGGCACTGGTTGCACCCCTGGAGCGGGCAGTGGCTCCATGGCTGTCCGCCGGACCCCCGCATAGCGTTGGATCATGAACATTCCGCCGCGGTTGCGCCGCACGCTCGTACGGCTGCGCCGCGACCTGCTCTTCGCGGCCGCCGGGCTGCCGCTGCACGGCATCATCGCGCCGCTGTTCCTGTGGGCGCTCACCCAACTGATCGGGACGCTGGACGGCAGCTCCTCCGCCGCGCCGATCGTCTTCTGGGCCCCCGCTTCCTTGCTCGTCATCGCCGCGTACGGCCTGACCGAGGCCCAGCGGTGGCGCTTCCGGGCGCTGTGCGGGATGGACCTGCCAAGGTTGCGCTTCCGTGAGGCCAAACGGCAGTTCGCCTACAACTGGCTGATCGGCCCCCTCTTCGGGGTGCTCGAACTGCTCCTGCTCGCGCTGCTGGGCACGGCTCTGGCGGCGGCGACCAGCATGCTGTGGATCTGGACGCTCGGGGCGCAGTGGCGGCTGGACCACCGTGGTTACACCACTCCGCTCGGGTACGCCACGGTCGCCGGCCTGCTCGTGCTGGCCGCCGTGCCCGCCCTGGCCGGCGCCCTCGTACGGCTGGAGAACATCGTCGGCCGCGCCGTGCTCGGTGTCAGCCGGTCCGAGGAACTCCGGCAGCGGGTGGACGACCTGACCGTGAGCCGGGCCGGTGCCGTCGACGCCGCCGACGCCGAACGCCGCCGTATCGAACGCGATCTGCACGACGGCGCGCAGCAGCGGCTGGTCGCGCTCGCGCTGAACCTGGGGCTGGCCAAGGCCACGCTCAAGGACCTGCCGCCGGAGGCGCGGCAGGTCATCGAGGAGGCGCACCGCGAGGCCAAGGAGTCCATCGAGGAGCTGAACAGCCTGGTGCGCGGCCTGCATCCGGCCGTACTGGACGAACTCGGCCTGGACGCCGCCCTGTCGGGCCTGGCGGCGCGGGCGCCGCTGCCGGTACGGCTGTGGACGGACCTGCCGGTGCGCGCCGCGCCCGCCGTCGAGGCGGTCGCCTACTTCGTCGTCTCCGAGGCGCTCAACAACGTGGCCAAGCACGCCGAGGCGACCCGGGCCGACGTGACCGCGACCCGCCTGGGGGAGATACTTCGGGTGGTCGTCACCGACGACGGGGTGGGCGGCGCGGAACCGTCCCGGGGGAGCGGTCTGAAGGGGCTCGTCCAGCGCGTGCGCTCCGTGGACGGGGCGTTCCGGATGAGCAGCCCCGTCGGGGGCCCCACCACCATGACCGTGGAGTTGCCGTGCACGACCTGACGCCCGCCGTACGCCGCGCCGTGATCGCCGAGGACTCCGTCCTGCTGCGGGTCGGGCTGGTGAAGGTACTGGAGACGGCCGGTTTTGACGTGGTCGCCGAGGTCGGCGACGCCGAGGCCCTGGTGGCGGCGGTGGACGTGCACCGGCCGGACATCGCGGTGGTGGACGTACGGATGCCGCCCGGGTTCACGGACGAAGGGGTGCGCGCGGCGCTGGAGATCCGGGAGCGGTGGCCGCGTACGGCGGTGCTGATGCTGTCGCAGTACGTGGAGGAACGGTACGCCGCCAACCTGCTCGCCTCGAACACCAGCGGCATCGGCTATCTGCTCAAGCAGCGGGTCGCGGACGTCGAGGAGTTCATCGAGGCGCTGCGCCGGGTCGCCGACGGCGGGACCGCGCTGGACCCGCAGGTGGTGGCGCAGTTGCTGGTACGGCGCCGGAGCGATCCGCTGGAGCGGCTGACCGAACGCGAACGGGAGGTCCTGGCCCTGATGGCCGAAGGCCGGTCGAACGCGGGCATCGCGGCGGCCCTGGTGGTGAGCGAGTCCGCGGTGGCGAAGCACATCAACAACATCCTGGCGAAGCTGGACCTGCCGAGGGCGGACGCGGATCATCGGCGGGTGCTGGCGGTGTTGCGGTTCTTGGGGGTGTGAGGGGAGCGGCGCCGTCGGCGCCCGGACTCACGGGCGAAAAGCGCGGGCACCCGCAGCTCCTGGCCGAACCCGGCCGACTCCCGCTCGGTGTAGCCCTCCTCACCCGGCTCCCAGAACACGGTGCTCCGCTGCTCCTCCATGTCGACCAGCAGATACACCGGCACGCCGGCCTTCCCGTACGTCGCGAGCTTGTCCCCGTAGTCGTGGTGACGCGTCACCGGACAGGTCAGTTCGACGGCCAGCGAGAGATCCTGGCCATCGAGGTGGTACTCGTCCGTGCCGAACGCGCTCTCGGCGACGGCGTACATCTCCGGTTGCAGGGCGCGCTCCTGCTCCGGGAAGGTGAAGAGGCAGGGGGCGCCCATGAGGACGTGTCCGTCCGGAGCGAGTGGCGCCAGCTGCGATTCGATCGCCAGCATCGTGAGCAGGTAGTAGGGCGGCGGCCACGGCGACAGAACGATGCTGTCGGCGACGATCTCCGCCCGGTGGCCGGCGGGTACGTCGATGCTCAGGAGATCGCGAAGCGCTCTCCGGAACCAGGTCGGGTCGTGCGGAACGCGTTCGGCCGACTGTCGTTCGAGCATCAGTGTCATGACGCACCTTCCCCCGTTGAGTGATCAGGCTATTACTCAGCGTAGAGGCTGCCACTGACAACGGCGGCCGGTCCGTCAGCTCCGCAACCCCCGCAACATCAACTCCACCACCGCCCCCAGCGCTTCCTCGATGCCCGGCTTCGACCACTCCGCCGCGTAGCACGGATCGTGGAAGCGGCCGGTCGCGTCGAAGACCGCGCGGGCCAGTGTCGCCGAGTCGCCCGGTGCGAACGCGCCCTGGTCGATGCCGTCCAGGATGATTGCCGCGAGCTGGCCGGTCAGGTCGGCGATGTGCTGTTCCACGACGCCGCCGCTCTCGCCGACCAGCGTCATGTAGGTCGCGAACAGTTCGGGGTCGTCGCCCGCCTTGTGCCGCTTCGCGATGAACAGGTCGTGTACCCAGCGGCTCAGCCGCTCCGGCGCCGGGCCGTCCTCGGTGACGACGGCCCGCAGCTGCGAGCTCGCACGGTCCAGCCAGCGCTGCGTGACCGCCTCGCGCAGCGCCGCCTTCGTGCGGAAGTGCCGGTACACGCTGCCGTGGCTGACGCCCAGCGCGCGCGCCACGTCGACGACGGTGGCCTTGGCCGGGCCGTAACGGCGCAGCACGTCCTCGGTCGCTTCGAGGATGCGTTCGGGAGTCAGGGTCTCGGCTGGTGGCATGGCGGGCGTATGGGCCTTTCGGGTCGGGGGCGCCGGGTGCGGCGTCCTGGTGCGGACGCGGAGGCGTCCTTCCACGGACCGTACCCGTACGCTCCCCGACCGTGCCCCTAAGGTCAGCGCTCGCTGTCCAGAAGGGCCATGTGCTCTTCCGGGTAGCGGCCGCCGGCCGCGGCGTCCGCGGGGACGGCGCGCTCGATGGCCGCGAGGTCCCCGGCGTCCAGCGTGACGTCCAGCGCGCCCAGCGCCTCCGTCAGCCGGTCCCGGCGGCGCGCGCCGATCAGCGGGACGATGTCCTCGCCCTGGGCGAGGGCCCAGGCGATGGCGATCTGGGCGACCGTGACGCCCTTCTTCTCGGCGATCACGCGCAGCGCGTCGGTCAGGTCGAGGTTGCGGTGCAGGTTGTCGCCCTGGAAGCGCGGGCTCGCCGCACGGAAGTCGCTCGCGTCCAGCTTGCGGTCGCGCGCGAAGTGGTCGCTGAGCAGGCCGCGGGAGAGCACGCCGTACGCGGTGATGCCGATGCCCAGTTCGCGCGCGGTGGGCAGGATCTTCTCCTCGATGCCGCGGGAGATGATCGCGTACTCGATCTGGAGGTCGGAGATCGGGGCGACGGCGGCGGCCCGGCGCAGCGTGTCCGCGCCGGCTTCGGACAGGCCGATGTGCCGTACGTGACCGGCCTCGACCAGCTCGGCGATGGCGCCGACCGTCTCCTCGACCGGCACGTCGGGGTCGACGCGGGCCAGCCGGTAGATGTCGATGTGGTCGGTGCCCAGGCGCTGGAGCGAGTACGCGGCGAAGCTCTTCACCGCGGCGGGCCGGCCGTCGAAGCCGATGAACTCGCCCTCGACGGTGCGCTGGGCACCGAACTTGACGCTGGTCAGAGCCTGTTCGCGGCGGGTCGCGGGGGCGCTGCGCAGCGCCTCGTTGATCAGCAGCTCGTTGTGGCCCATGCCGTAGAAGTCGCCGGTGTCCAGCAGGGTGACGCCGGCTTCGAGGGCCGCGTGGATGGTGGCGACGGACTCGGCGCGGTCGCCCGGGTCGCCGTACGAGGCGGACATGCCCATGCAGCCGAGGCCGATGGCTGAGGACTGCGGGCCTGTGGTGCCGAGGGTGCGGGTCTGCACGGGGTGCTCCTCAGGGGCGGAGGGGTGGGGTGGAGGGCCGCCGCACGTCGCGGTGGACGCGGACACGCGCGGCGGCGCCCCTCAACCATGACATGTGCGATGACAGATTTCAATATCTGTCATTCGATGCCCGTGCGGGCCCTGCCACGAACCTCCGCCCCGAGCCCATGCCCCGAGCCCCTGTCCCGGGTCGCTGTCCCGAACCCCTGCTCCGGACCCGCGTCCTACGCCCCCGCCCTACCGCACCACCCGTGGCAGCCGGAACGTCAGCGCCACATTGAGCGCCACCGTCGCCACCTGCGCGAGAAGCGCGACGATCAGGGCGTCCCGTACGCCCAGTGACGGCATCAGCGCGAGGAAGAGCGTGCCGAGCGTCGCGACGCCCAGCGCCAGACCGGCCTGCTGGGTGGTGACCATCGCGCCGCTGCCCGCACCGGCCTGCGCCGCGGGCAGCTCGCTGAGGACGATCCGCAGCAGGATCGGCAGGACGAAGCCCTGGCCCACCCCGAGCAGCGCCATGGCCGCCGCCATGGCGGGCGCGGACACGTCCGGCCACTGCGTACGGAAGACGAGCGCCAGCGCGAGCAGTCCGGCGCTCTGGATCAGCGATCCGGCCAGGACCACCCGCCGTCCGAAGCGGGCCACCAGCCGCGGTCCGGCCAGCGAGGCGAAGAAGAACGTCGCGCACAGCGGGGCCAGGGAGAGCCCGGCGGCCAGCGGCCCGTACCGCAGGCCGTCCTGGAGGGCGACGGCCACCACGAACATGAACCCGCCGAAGCCGATCGAGAACGGCAGGATCACGCTCAGGCCGCTGCTCACGGAGCGCAGGCGCAGCAGGGACGGCGGTACGAGCGGGGTGCGGCCGTCCCGTTCGGCGCGCCGCTCCACGACGACGAACGCCGCGGCGGCGAACGGGAAGACGACCGGCAGCAGCCAGGACCACACCGGCCAGCCCGCCGCACGGCCCTCGGTCAGCGGCAGCAGCAGGCTGACCAGCGCGACGGCCAGCAGCACGGTGCCGGGCACGTCGACCCGGCTGGGGTGCGGCGAACGGGTTTCGGGCACGGTGCGCAGTGCGAGCAGCAGCGCCACGGCGGCGATCGGCACGTTCACCAGGAACACCGCGCGCCAGCCGGTCCCGGCCAGGTCGGCGGCGACCATCAGCCCGCCGAGCACCTGCCCGACGGCGCTGGCGACCCCGGCCGTACCGCCGTACAGGCTGAGCGCCTTGGCCCTGCGCGCTCCGCTCGTCGTGGCCTGGATGGTGGCCAGCACCTGCGGCAGCAGCAGCGCGGCCGCCGCGCCCTGGGCGACGCGCGCCACGACCAGCGTCCAGGCGTCCGGCGCCAGCCCGCAGGCGAGCGAGGTGAGCCCGAAGGCGGCCAGGCCCCACAGGTACAGCCGGCGCCGGCCGATCATGTCGCCGAGCCGTCCGCCGACGACGAGGAGCACCGCGTACGCGACGCCGTAGCCCGCGACGACCATCTCCAGCAGGGCCGGGCCCGCGCGCAGGTCGCGGTCGATGGTCGGCAGCGCGACGTTGACGATGAAGAAGTCGATCATCGGCAGGGCGGCGCCGAGGAGCACGGTGACCAGGCCGAGCGAGGTCAGCGCGGGGTGAGTGGGGCGGGTGGGACCGGTGGGGGCGGACTCGGGGGCCCGCGTCGGGACGGTTCGTACGTCGCGTACGTCGGTATCGCTCACGAGGAAGACGATCGTCCGTCGCCCAGGGGGGTACCAGAGTCTCCTTATCCTGGTACCGGTGCTACCTGGCAACCCGCTGAGCACTCCGGCATCCTGGGATCATGACCGCCACCATGCCGGAGAGAACAGGGCCCGCGCGGACCGACGGCGACGTCAGGCGCGGCGAGCTGGCCGCCTTCCTGCGCAGCCGCCGTGAGCGGATCACCCCGGAGCAGGCCGGTCTGCCGCGCGGCGCCCGCCGCCGTACGCCGGGCCTGCGCCGTGAGGAGGTCGCCCACCTCTCCGCCGTCGGTGTTACGTGGTACACGTGGCTTGAGCAGGCGAGGGACATCAAGGTCTCACCGCAGGTGCTGGACGCCGTGGCCCGCGCGCTCCAGATGGACCGGGCCGAGCGCGGCCACCTCTTCGCACTGGCAGGCGTGACCGACCCGGTGCGGGGCAGCGAGTGCACGACCGTGACACCGGCGATGCGGCAGATGCTCGACCGGCTCACCCCGTTCCCCGCCGTCGTCCAGAACAGCCGGTTCGACATCCTCGCGTACAACAGCACCTACGGGCGGCTGCTGTGCGACCTGGACGCGCTGCCGGAGGAGGACCGCAACTGCCTGTGGCTGGCGTTCACCCACGAGGAGTGGCGGGCGAGCCTGGTGGACCTGGACGACACGCTGCGCGTGATGGCGGCCAAGTTCCGCGCCTCCATGGCGGGCCATGTCGCCGAACCGCCCTGGAAGGCGATGGTGGCGCGGCTGGCGGCGGCCTCGGCGGAGTTCCGCGAGATCTGGGCGCGCCAGGAGGTCGTACGGCCGGTGAGCCAGTCCAAGTGGTTCCGCCAGAAGGACGTCGGCCTGCTGCGGCTGTCCTCCACCGGGCTGTGGACCGGCCCCGGCCACGGCCCGAAGATGCTCACCTACACGCCCGACGACGAGGAGTCGCGCGAGCGCCTGGAGCAGCTTCAGGCCCTGATCCGCGCCGAGGGCTGATCGCCGGAGTCGCGCGGCGGGGCCTGCCCGTCGTCCCGCGCGGACTTCTCCAGCCGTTCCGCGGTGCGGCGTGCGGTGCCCTGCGCCCAGCGGCCGGTGGTCAGCGCGCCCAGCAGCAGGACGGCCGCGCCGCACCCGGCGATGATCCACCAGGCGGGGCGGCTCGCCTCGACGAACCGGCTGCCGGTGGCGGCGGCGCGGGTGCCGCTGGCCAGTACGGCGCCGATCACCGCGACCCCCAGCGATCCGCCCACCTGGCGGCTGGTGGAGGCGACGGCCGCGGCCACGCCCGCCTGCGTACGGGGCATCCCGGAGACGGCGGTGTTGGTGATGGGCGCGTTGACCAGGCCGAAACCGATGCCGAAGAGCACGTACCCGGTGAAGAGCAGCGGAGTGTTCGCCTCCGCCTCGAAGCCCGCGAACAGCACCCCGCTGGCCGCCATCGCCAGCCCGGCCAGCAGCAGCGGCAGCCGCGGGCCCACCGAGCCGACCAGCCGCCCGGACAGCGGCGCGAAGACCAGCGTCATGCCCGCCATCGGCAGCATGTAGAGCCCCGCGTCCAGGGCGGACAGGCCCCGGACGTCCTGGAGGTAGAGCGTGTTGACGAAGAGGAAGCCGCTGAGCGCGGCGAACGCGCAGACCGCCACGACCGTCGCCCCGCTGAACGGCGCGCTGTGGAAGAACCGCAGGTCGATCAGCGGTTCGTCGCGGCGCCGCTCGTACAGCAGCAGTCCGGCGAGCGCGGCGACGGCGGCTGCGGCGAAGCCGAGGATCAGCGGCGAGGTCCAGCCGGCCGCCGGGGCCTCGATGATCGCGTACGTCAGCGCGCCGAGCAGCACGATCACCAGCAGCTGGCCGACCGGATCGACCCGGCGCGGCCTGGGCGCGCGGGACTCCGGCACGTACCGCATGGTCAGGAACAGCGCGAGCGCGCCGATGGGGACGTTGATCCAGAAGATCGCGCGCCAGTCGACGGTCTGCACCAGCAGCCCGCCCACGATCGGTCCGGCCGCCATGCTGATGCCGACCACGCCGCCCCACACGCCGATCGCGCGGGCCCGCTCCTTCGGTTCGGTGAAGGTGTTGGTGATGATCGACATGGCGACGGGGTTGAGCATCGAGCCGCCGACGGCCTGCACCATGCGGAACGCCACCAGGCACTCCAGGTTCGGCGCCAGACTGCACAGCAGCGAGCCGAGCGAGAAGACCACCAGGCCCGCCTGGAAGACCCGGCGGCGGCCGAGCCGGTCGGCGGTGGAGCCGGCCAGCATCAGCAGCGACGCGAGGACCAGGGTGTAGGCGTCGATCGTCCACTGCATCCCGGAGACCGTGGTGTCCAGGTCCTTCTGCATGGACGGCAGGGCGACGTTCAGGACGGTGTTGTCGAGGCTGACGATCAGCAGGCTCATGCAGCAGATCGCCAGAACGAGCAGGCGCCGACGACGGCCGGGTTCAGGCATAGATGAACGTTACAACGAGTGGGGACGGACGACCCTGGCGAGGTCGCCGGGCGGGTGCGCGACAATGGGAGGTCGCCTCTCCTCCCGCCGACCCCGAAGGAAACCCGCTCCTCATGACTCAGCTGCAGATCGGCCCGCACGCGGTGCAGCCGCCCGTGGTCCTCGCGCCGATGGCCGGGATCACCAACGCCCCCTTCCGGACCCTGTGCCGGGAGTTCTCGGGCGGCAAGGGCCTGTTCGTCAGCGAAATGATCACGACGCGGGCGCTGGTCGAGCGCAACGAGAAGACCATGCAGCTGATCCACTTCGACGAGACGGAGAAGCCGCGCTCCATCCAGCTCTACGGCGTCGACCCGGACACCGTCGGCAAGGCCGTCCGCATGATCGCCGAAGAGGACCTGGCCGACCACATCGACCTGAACTTCGGCTGCCCGGTGCCGAAGGTGACCCGCAAGGGCGGCGGCTCGGCTCTCCCGTACAAGCGCCACCTGCTGCGTTCCATCCTGCGCGAGGCGGTGACCCACGCGGGCGACCTGCCGGTCACGATGAAGATGCGCAAGGGCATCGACGACGACCACATCACCTACCTCGACGCGGGCCGGATCGCGGTCGAGGAGGGCGTCACGGCCATCGCGCTGCACGGCCGGACCGCGGCCCAGCACTACGGCGGCACGGCGGACTGGGACGCCATCGCACGCCTGAAGGAGGCCGTGCCGGAGATCCCGGTGCTGGGCAACGGGGACATCTGGTCGGCGGACGACGCGCTGCGGATGGTGCGCGAGACCGGCTGTGACGGTGTGGTCGTGGGGCGCGGCTGCCTGGGTCGGCCGTGGCTGTTCGGCGACCTGGTGGCCGCCTTCGAGGGCACGGGTACGTACGCGAAGCCCACCTTCAAGGAGGTCGCGGCCGTGATGCTGCGGCACGCCACGCTGCTGGGGGAGTGGATCGGGGACGAGGCGCGCGGTGTCATCGACTTCCGCAAGCACGTCGCCTGGTACACGAAGGGCTTCGCGATCGGCTCGGAGTCGCGCAAGAAGCTGGCAATCGCCTCGTCGCTGGACGAACTGGATGCTCTGATGAGCGATCTCGATCTCGACCAGCCGTGGCCCGCGGGTGCGGACGGACCGCGAGGCCGCACATCTGGCCGGAACCGGGTGGTCCTGCCGGACGGCTGGCTCGACGACCCGTACGACCGCGCGGGCGTCACGGCCGACGCGGAACTGGACACTTCGGGCGGCTGAGCCGCAAACGGGGCGCGCGCGGCCGCATCGGGGCGCGCGCCACCGCGCCGGGGTGCGGCCGCGGGGGTGGCGGCAGGTCCGATTCCGGGTCCGCATGCCGGGATCGGGGGCGGCACAACGGCGTGATTCTCGCCACCCCTGATAGGGGTCGCGCTCAGATGAGCATTTCGCGGGGGAGTGCACCTCTCCAATCAGTGGCACTGGGTGCCACCACTCTGGCGTTCGCATGATCAAGCAAAGGTTGCGCCCCGTAGTCGTTCGGCGCCCTCGTGCTCGCTGTGCGCCACCTTGTCTTCATGACTTGAAGCCACCTCTCCGGCCGCCGCGACTTTCGATCTGCTGGCAGGCGGGGGGTTACGGGCGTATGTCGACCGAGTGGACGTACCCAGACGCCTTCGATCTGGGTATGTTCCTCGCCGTCAGGGCAGCCGTCGGCGAGGAGTCAGTCCCGTGCCGGAAACACAAGATCCCCACGTAACCCCGTCCGAGCCTTCGAAGTTCGTCTACGACTTCACCGAGGGCAACAGGGACCTCAAAGACCTCCTCGGCGGCAAGGGTGCCAACCTCGCCGAGATGACCAACCTGGGGCTTCCCGTTCCGCCGGGGTTCACCATCACCACCGAGGCGTGCAAGGTCTACCTCGACAGCGGCCAGGAGCCCGCGGCACTGCGTGCCGAGGTCAGCCGGCACCTGGAAGCGCTCGAAGCGACCATGGGCAAGAAGCTGGGCCAGGCCGACAACCCCCTCCTCGTGTCGGTGCGTTCCGGGGCGAAGTTCTCGATGCCCGGCATGATGGACACCGTGCTGAACATCGGCCTGTCCGACGCGTCGGTTTCCGGCCTCGCCCAGCAGGCCGGCGACGAGCGCTTCGCGTGGGACTCCTACCGCCGCCTCATCCAGATGTTCGGCAAGACCGTGCTCGGCGTGGACGGCGACCTCTTCGAGGAGGCGCTGGAGGAGGCCAAGCAGGCCAAGGGCGTACGCGTCGACGTGGACCTGGACGCGGCCGACCTGAAGAACCTCGTCGGGCAGTTCAAGGACATCGTCTCCAAGGAGACCGGCCGGGACTTCCCGCAGGAGCCCCGCGAGCAGATGGACCTCGCCGTCCGCGCGGTCTTCGACTCGTGGAACACCGACCGCGCCAAGCTCTACCGCCGCCAGGAGCGCATCCCCGGCGACCTCGGTACGGCCGTCAACATCTGCTCCATGGTCTTCGGCAACCTCGGCCCGGACTCCGGCACCGGCGTCGCCTTCACCCGCGACCCCGCCAGCGGCCAGCAGGGCGTCTACGGCGACTACCTCCAGAACGCGCAGGGCGAGGACGTCGTCGCGGGCATCCGCAACACCGTGCCGCTCGCCGACCTCGAAGGCATCGACAAGCCGTCGTACGACGAGCTGATGCACATCATGGAAACGCTCGAAACGCACTACAAGGACCTGTGCGACATCGAGTTCACCATCGAGCGCGGCAAGCTGTGGATGCTCCAGACCCGCGTCGGCAAGCGCACCGCGGGCGCCGCGTTCCGCATCGCCACCCAGCTCGTCGACCAGGGCCTGATCGACGAGGCCGAGGCGCTCCAGCGGGTCAACGGCGCGCAGCTCGCGCAGCTGATGTTCCCGCGCTTCGACGAGAACGCGAAGACGCGGCAGATCGGCCGGGCCATCGCCGCCTCGCCCGGCGCCGCCGTCGGCAAGGCCGTCTTCGACTCCTACACCGCGGTCAAGTGGTCCCGCTCCGGCGAGAAGGTCATCCTCATCCGCCGGGAGACCAACCCCGACGACCTCAACGGCATGATCGCCGCCGAGGGCATCCTGACCTCCCGCGGCGGCAAGACCTCGCACGCTGCCGTCGTCGCCCGCGGCATGGGCAAGACCTGTGTCTGCGGCGCCGAGGAACTGGAGGTCGACACCAAGCGGCGCTGCCTGACCGCGCCCGGCGGCATCGTCGTCGAGGAGGGCGACGTCGTCTCCATCGACGGCTCCTCCGGCAAGGTCTACCTCGGCGAGGTGCCGGTCGTGCCGTCCCCGGTCGTCGAGTACTTCGAGGGCCGGATGCACGCCGGCGCCGACGACGCCGACGAACTGGTCAAGGCCGTGCACCGGATCATGGCGTACGCGGACCGGGTACGCCGGCTGCGGGTACGGGCCAACGCAGACAACGCCGAGGACGCCGCCCGCGCCCGCCGCTTCGGCGCCCAGGGCATCGGCCTGTGCCGCACCGAGCACATGTTCCTCGGCGAGCGCCGCGAGATGGTCGAGCGCCTGATCCTCGCCGACAACGACGACGACCGCGAGGTCGCCCTGGGCGGCCTGCTGCCCCTCCAGAAGGCCGACTTCGTCGAGCTGTTCGAGGCGATGGACGGCCTGCCGGTGACGGTCCGGCTCCTCGACCCGCCGCTGCACGAGTTCCTGCCCGACATCACCGAGCTGTCCGTACGCGTCGCCCTCGCCGAGTCCCGCAAGGACGCCAACGAGAACGACCTGCGCCTCCTCCAGGCCGTGCACAAGCTGCACGAGCAGAACCCGATGCTGGGGCTGCGCGGCGTCCGCCTCGGCCTGGTCATCCCCGGCCTGTTCGCCATGCAGGTACGGGCCATCGCCGAGGCCGCGGCCGAGCGCAAGAACGCCGCCAAGGGCGACCCGCGCGCCGAGATCATGATCCCGCTGGTCGGCACCGTCCAGGAGCTGGAGATCGTCCGCGAGGAGGCCGAGCAGGTCATCGCCGAGGTCGAGCAGGCCCGCGGCGTGGACCTCAAACTCACCCTCGGCACGATGATCGAACTGCCCCGCGCGGCGCTGACCGCCGGCCAGATCGCCGAGTCCGCCGACTTCTTCTCCTTCGGCACCAACGACCTGACCCAGACGGTCTGGGGCTTCAGCCGCGACGACGTCGAGGCCAGCTTCTTCACCGCGTACCTGGAGAAGGGCATCTTCGGCGTCAGCCCGTTCGAGACCATCGACAAGGACGGCGTCGGCTCCCTGGTCCGCAGCGCCGCCGAAGCCGGCCGCGCCACCCGCCCCGACCTCAAACTGGGCGTCTGCGGCGAACACGGCGGCGACCCGGAGTCGGTGCACTTCTTCCACGAGGTGGGCCTGGACTACGTCTCCTGCTCCCCGTTCCGCATCCCGGTCGCCCGCCTCGAAGCGGGCCGCGCCGCGGCGGAGTCCCGGGGCAGCGACAGTCGCTGACGCTTCAACAACCCAACGGCCAACCGGAGTTGGCGCCAGGAAACCTCAACCCTCAACCCCTGGCTACGACTCCGGAACCCGACGAGGGCGGCACCTGTGCGGAGGTGCCGCCCTCGCTTTTCTCCGGACTCCCCCCTCGGGAGCTGCCGTCAGCCATGTCGGCCTGGTTGACGGCCTTCCACGGCAAATGCTGAGCGGTCGGTTATTGCCTCGTCACCCCCCACGGGATCGAGCAATCCGTTCCATTCGCACTGCCGTCGAATTGAGTTACAGCTTTCCGTGGACGGTGTGTTGGCGCGACCCCTTTCAACTCTGGCCAAAAGGGCATGGTGACAGGCTGTGTCTGCGTGCATACTCAGATGGCCGGGGGTCGACTAGGAAGCATTGGTGGGGGTTCGGTGCTACGCGTCCATTTCAGTGGACCGGATCTGGCCCGGGTGCGCATCGCCGCGCGCCCTGACGTGCTGTGGGAGACCGTTTTAAGTTTTCACCGACTACGCGACCGGCGGCCCGGCGCGGCCTTCGGCAAATGGCGCTCCGAGGCGCGTTGCAGGTTGAATGGTGAAACACGGCTGCTGGCGCCACTCGTTCCCACGCGCGGCTATTTTCCGGATTTCCTGACGCCGCCGGAGGGGCTGCTCGGCATCGACGAAGGGCTGGCGGCGCTCCGCGCAACCCCGCCCGCCCGACTGCACGCCGAACTTTCGAAGCTGCCGGCGACCCGGCCGCTGCCCACCTGGCTGCGGGAGCTGAGCGAGGGCGATTCCGCGGCGCTCGGCCGGCTCACCGGAGCGCTCCAGAGCTATTACGAGAACGCCGTCGCGCCGTACTGGCCGCGGCTCCAGGCCCGTATCGAAGCCGACCGCGCCGCCCGCGGCCGGGCGCTCCTGGACGGCGGCGCGGACCATCTGCTCGCCTCGCTGCCGCCGACCATGCGCTGGCGGCCGCCCGTCCTGGAAGTGGACTACCCGGTGGACCGCGACCTCTTCCTGAACGGGCGGGGCCTGCTTCTGCTGCCGTCGTACTTCTGCCGCCGTACGCCCGTCACCTTCTGCAACCCCGACCTCACGCCCGTCCTCGTCTACCCCCTCGAACACCCCGCGCCCCGCGTCATGCCGACGGTCGCGCCCGCCCACTCGCTGGGCAAGCTGGTCGGCCGGACCCGCTCGGCGATCCTGCACGGCGTGGGCGGCGGCTGTACGACGAGCGAACTGGCGCGGCGCGTCGACGTTTCACTGGCCTCGGCCAGCCAGCACGCGACGGTACTGCGGGACGCGGGGCTGCTGCTGACGCTGCGTCACGGCAACGCCGTACTGCACACGTTGACGCCGCTGGGGGCGGCGCTGCTGCGGGGCGGCCCCGAGGTGGACGTCCGCGGCGTGGACACCCGGGGGCTGGAGATCTCGGCGCTGGAGGCGCGGGAGGTGGCGGCCCGGGAGGTGGAGATCCGGGAGATCCGGGAGGTGGGGGTGCGGGTGCCGGGGGCCGGAGCTGTGCAGTAACGTTCCGGCGCCCGGTCACCGGCCACCGGCGACCGGCCCGGGTGCGCCCCCGGGACCCACGCCCGCGCCAGTACGGCCGGTCGTCTCGGTACGGCCGTCCGTCTCGGTACGGCCGGTCGCCTCAGTACGGCCGGTCGCCCGTGATCGCCACCCGCTCGGCCACCCGCCGCTGTGTCCCGTAGTCGTTGACCGCGTAGTGCTGCGTGGCGCGGTTGTCCCAGAAGGCGATGTCACCCGCCTGCCAGTGGAACCGCACCTGGAACTCCGGTACATGGGCCTGCTGGAAGAGCAGCCGCAGCATCCGGTCGCTCTCCGCCCGCTCCCATCCCACGATGCGGGTGGTGAAGGAGGTGTTGACGAACAGCATCCGGCGGCCGGTCTCCGGGTGCCGCCGGACGACCGGGTGTTCCACCGGCGGGAACGCCTCCTGGAACGGCGCCAGCCGCTCGGCGGAGTAGAAGCGGGCGAAGCCCGGCAGGAAGTCGTGCACGGCGGTGGCGCCGTCGATCCGGTCCCGTACGTCCTGCGGCAGGTTGTCGTACGCCGCCGCCATGTCCGCCCACATGGTGTCGCCACCGGACTCCGGGACCTCGTGCAGCTGCAACACCGCACCCAGCGCCGGACGTTCGCGGAACGTGACGTCCGTGTGCCAGACGTTCTCGAAGGTGGACACCGCGCTGCGGTCGAACCGTACGACGTCCTCGGCGTCGCCCGTCGCCAGCAGCGGATTCGTCTCCAGCTCGCCCCAGTTCCGGGCGAACGCGCGCTGCGCGGCGGAGGTGAGGCGCTGACCGCGGAAGAAGAGCACCTTCCACTCCAGCAGCGCGCGGTTCAGCTCCTCGCGCAGCGCCGGGGTGAGGGGGCGGGACAGGTCGAGGCCACGGATCTCCGCGCCGATGGTGGCGGCCTGCGGCACGGCCTCGAAGTGCTCGTACGGCCGGTCCTCCCAGCCTTCCGGGGTGCGGCGCAGGACGCGGGTGCCCTCGTTGAGGCCGTCGGCGGGGATGCGGTGGTCGCGGAGGGCGGGGGAGAAGGAGGCGGG
Source organism: Streptomyces sp. CB02923 (assembly GCF_001905005.1). Lineage (GTDB taxonomy): Bacteria > Actinomycetota > Actinomycetes > Streptomycetales > Streptomycetaceae > Streptomyces. The sequence continues at coordinate 556,962 of NZ_LWKZ01000012.1, forward strand.
GGCGGGGGTGATGTGGTCGGCGGTAGCCGTCAAGGGGTCCTCCTGAAAGGCGAGGAGCGGAGTGAGCGGGGAAGGAGGGCGCGGCGTCCGTACCGGCATTCAGGGAGCCGGAGTTACGGGAACAGGCGCCGCGACCGTACGAGTGCGAAGCTGCCGCGATGCGCGGGCGCTGCTGTCGGGAGGGCCGTCACGCCCGGGTGGTCACCGACAGCGGAATGCGGTGGCCGGGGGAGAACCCACCCGGCCACGGCGGCGCAGGAACGTCATGCCGCGGGGCGCGCACTCGCCGTGGGGGCCGCTGAGCAGCGGCTCCGCCTCACGGAAGGTCGAGTACGTGGTCATGGCACGCACCGTACCTCATGACAGGGGCGCGGGGTACCGGGCGGGCCCCCTCACCCCTTCAGCTCCTTGTACAGGTACACGTCCGCGTGTCCGCCCGGAATCCCCGGGACGCGCCCCACCTCGGCGTACCCCTGGCTCTGGTAGAAGCCCGGTGCCTGGAACGTGTACGAGGACACCGTGGCGCGGTCGCAGCCACGCCGTACCGCCTCCTCCTCGGCTGCCCGCAGCAGCTGCGTACCCCAGCCGCCCGCGCGGCTGTCCTCCCGCACCCACAGGAGGTGGATTCCGCACAGTCCGCCCCAGGTCCAGGCGGTCAGTCCGCCGATCAACTCACCCTCCGCGTCCGTCACCCGTACCGAGAACCCGGTCCGCCCGGCGTCGTCCGTGGCGGCGGCGTTGAAGGCGTCGAGCCCGTCCTCCAGGCACTTCTCCAGCCCGGGGTCGTGTCCGCCGACCGTGAGTGCCGTCTCCTGGGGCGGGGCGGTGGGATCGCTCATGCCTGAGTTCTCCCATACGGTCCCCGCGCACCGCCACCGAGTTTCCGCGCCACCGCTTTTGGCGGCCGGGCCTTCCGGGGAGCCTTCCTCATCCGGGGCCGTCACGGCCGTCCCCCACCAGCAGCAGGAGAGTGCGATGATCCGAAGCCCGCGCCGTACCGGATGCGTTGTCGCGGCGGCCGTCGCACTGGCCGCACTCGGCGCGCCCGCCGCCACCGCGGACCCCGCCACCGCGGACCCCGCCACCGCGGACCCCGCCACCGCGGACCCCGTCTCCGTACGAAAACCCCACTACGTCGCACTCGGCGACTCCTCGGCCGCCGGTCCGCTGATCCCGGCCCAGACGAGCCTGTCCTGCCTGCGTTCGAACCGGAACTGGCCGGCTGTCGCCGCCGCGCGCCTCGGCGCCGAACTCACCGACGTGACGTGCAGCGGCGCCACGACCAAGGCCCTGGCCGGGCGGCAGTTCGGGCTCGTGCCTCCCCAGTTGGACGCGCTGCGGCCGGACACCGGCCTGGTCACCCTGGCCGTCGGCGCCAACGACATCAGCCTGGGCACCGCCCTGCCGTCCTGCGTCCGGCTGCACCCGCAGTCGGCGGGCCTGGGCCGTACGTGTGAGTCGCTCTACACGGCAGGCGGCCGGGACCGGCTCGCCGAACGGATCACCCGCACGGCGCCCAGGATCACCGCTGCCCTCGGACAGATCCACCGTCGCTCCCCGCACGCGAGGGTGTACGTCGTCTCGTACGGCACGTACTTCCAGCCGGGCGGCTGCTGGCCCAGGGAACCCGTCTGGCCCCGTGACGCCGACTACCTCCAGCGCACCTTCGACCGCCTGCACACGATGCTCGCCGAGCGGGCGGCCGCGGGCGGCGCGGACTTCGTCGACCTCCGTACGCCCAGTGCCCGGCACGGTGTCTGCGTAGCGCAGGGCGAGCGGTGGATGGAAGGGCTGCTGCCGGGCTCGGCGGCAGCCCCGTACCACCCGAACGGCAGGGGGATGGCGCACGCGGGGGCGACGGTGGCGGACGCCATCGGCTCGCCGTGAACTCCCGGGCTCCCGCGCGGTCGTCTCGGTCGTCTCAGTCGTCGATCCCCGACCGCTCCACCCCCGCCACGATGTACCGCTGCAACAGCACGAACACGACCACCAGCGGCGCGATCGAGACCGCCGCGGCGATGAACAGCTCGTGCAGGTTGAGGTTCTGCGCCGTGGTGAACGTGGACAGTGCGACCTGCACCGTCCAGGACTCCCGGTCCTGCCCGATGACCAGCGGCCACAGGAACGCGTTCCAGGCGCCGATGAAGACGATCGTGCCGACGGCCGCGAAGACGGGCCGCGAGTTGGGCACCACGATCCGCCAGTACGTACGCCAGTACCCGAGCCCGTCCACCCGCGCCGCGTCCTCCAGCTCCCGGGGGAAGCCCAGGAAGTACTGGCGGAATATGAAGCAGGCGAAGGCGCTGAACAGGGTCGGGATGATCAGCCCGCGCAGGGTGGAGATCCAGCCGAGCGACGAGACCAGGACGAAGCTGGGGACGAAGGTGACCGCCGCCGGGACCATCAGCGTGCCGAGGATGGCGTAGAAGACGAGGTTCGCGTGCCGGTACGGGATGCGGGCCAGCCCGTATCCGGCCAGCGACGCCAGCAGCACCGTGCCGGCCGTCGTGGAGACCGCGATCAGGGTGGAGTTCAGGAGCGCCCGCGCCATCGGCAGGTTCGGGTCGTCGAAGACCGCGGTCAGGTTGGACCACTGGATGTCGCGCGGGAAGAACGTCCAGTCGGGGGCGGTGATGTCCTGCTCGGTCGCCAGGCCGTTGCGTACGAGCAGGTAGAACGGGACGAGGAACAGCACGGCGAGGACGGTGACGAGCGCCGCGCGAAGCGCGCGCCCGGCCCGCACGCGGGCGTCCTGGCGCGCACCGGCCCGCGCCCGTCGCGGAGGCGTGGTCGTCATCGGTCAGTCCTCCTTCCGGCCGAGGCCGAACCAGCGGGCCTGTACGACGGTCGCCACGGCGATGATCAGCGCCAGGATCACCGCTCCCGCGCTGCCCAGGCCGAGGTTCTGCTCCTGGCCGAGGGCGGTGTAGTAGAGGTAGACCAGCGGCGGTCGCGCGTACGGCGGGTAGCCGCGCGCGTCGGACATCAGGTTGTAGAACTCGTCGAAGGCCTGGAACGCGTTGATCACCAGCAGCAGGACGACGGCGACGGAGGTCGCGCGCAGCTGCGGCAGCGTGATGTACCGGAGGGTCTGCCAGCCGGGCCGCGCGCCGTCCACCGCGGCGGCCTCGTACAGGCGGGGCGAGATCCGTTGCAGCCCCGCCAGGAACAGGATCATGAAGAAGCCGGCCTGCAGCCACAGCCGGACGGTCACGATCACCAGCCAGTACCAGGGCGGGTCGGTCGTGGACAGCCAGGCGGTCTGGTCCGCGCCGAACCAGCCGAGCACGGTGTTGGCGAGCCCGAACCGTACCCCGTTGAAGATCGACAGCTTCCAGATCAGCGCCGCGACCACGTACGAGCACGCGGTCGGCAGGAAGAAGACCGAGCGGAAGAACGCCTGGGCGAAGCGCAGCCGGTTGACCATGAGCGCGAGACCGAGCGAGAGCACATACGTGGCCGGCACGATGAACGCCGTGAACAGCAGGAACGTGCCCAGGCTGTTAAGGAAGGCGTCGTCGCTCAGCATCGACGTGTAGTTGTCCAGCCCCACGAAGTCCGTCGGGTTGACCGTGTTGTGCGCGTCGAAGAAGCTGAGGTAGACGCTCCAGGCCAGCGGTACGTACGTGAACAGCGCGAGACCGATCGCGAACGGACCCACGAAGGCCCAGAACCACAGGTTCCGGTTCTGCTGCCCCCGGAGGCGGGCGAGCAGCCCGCCGGGGCGCGTGCCCGCCCCGGCCTTCTCGCCGCCCGCCGCCTTCACCCCCGCGCCCGTCCCCCTCACTTCTTCTTCGCCCGCTGCAACTCGGCCTCGACCTTGCGCACCACGGCCTTCAGTTCGCTCTCCGGATTCGCGCCGCCCTTGATGATGCGGTTCAGCGCGTCCTGATAGGCGGTGCTGCTCGGCGTCGTCCAGAGCAGCGGCTCGGCGTAGCCGTACTCGGTGGCGTACGAGACCGCGTCGGCCGCCGCGCCCTCCCGGAGCTGCTTCGCCTTCTTGGCGAGCGAGGTGCGGGCGGGGATGTGGAAGCCGTACGCGAGGGCGAAGTCCTCCTGCTTGTCGGTGCCGTCCACCCACAGCCACTTCACGTACGCCTTGGCCTCCGCCCGGTGTTTGCTGCGGGCGCTGACCGCCGAGCCGTACGCGCCCACCGGTACGGCCGGTTTCCCGGCGCCGTCCTTCGGGAACGGCAGCACCCCGAAGTCGTCCCCGAGGGCCTTCTTCACCTGCGGCAGTGCCCACAGGCCCGACCACTGCATGGCGGTGAGCCCCTGCACGAACGCCGCCGGGTCGGACCAGTCCGTCGGCGCCCCCAGCAGCAACGATTCATCGGCGTACAGCTGCCGGACCTTCCCCAGGACGCGGGCGGCCGCCGGGTCGTCGAAACCGACCTTCCCGTCCTCCGTGATCAGGCTCAGCCCCGCGGCGAACAGCGGTGTGCCGCCCAGCACGGCGGCCCCGCCGTCGTTCCCCAGGAACAGCCCCTTGACCTTGTCCTTCCGGTGCCGGGCGGTCAGCGTCTTCGCGGCCTCCACCAGCTCGTCGACGCTGCGCGGCGGCTCGACGCCCGCCGCCTTCAGCAGGCTCTTCCGGTAGAACAGCAGCTGCGTGTCTATGGTCTGCGGCACCGCCCAGACCTTGTCCTGCCAGATCTTCGGCTGGAGTACCGCCTGGTTGAAGTCGTCCTTCACGGACGCGATCTGCTCGGTCAGATCGACGACCTGACCGCCCTTGATCTGGTCCAGCTTCGGCCCGTTGACCTCGAAGACGTCCGGTCCGGAGTCCGTCAGCAGCGCGGCGGCGGTCTGCCGGTCGTAGTCGCCGGGCCGCCACTGCACGGTGACCCGCGCCTTGTCGTACGCGGCGGCGTACCGCTTGACGGCCTGCTCGGTGCCCGGCTCTCCGTACTGGTGGTACCACTGGCTGAGCGCCGGGCCCGAACCCTTGCCGTTACGGCCCGTGTTGGAGCCGCAGGCCGCCAGCACCGCGGCCAGCGTCGCCCCTCCGGCCGCACCGAGCAACCGCCGTCTGCCGATACCGCCGCCGATACCGGTGCCCGTACCGCTGCCGGTGCCGATACCGGTGCCCGTACCGCCGCCGGTGTCCGTGCCGGTGCTCGTACCGCTGCCGCGTGTCATGCCGGATCGCCCCCTGCGTAGTCCGATGCGCATAGCCCGATGTGCTTGGCGCGTGGTCGTCGTACGGCTTGCCGTGCGGCCACGGTGATCGTCGATCACCGTCCGCCACGGGCGCCACTCTGCCGCACCGGCGTGAAGAACGCATTGCACCTTCACGAAACCGGCCGGTGAGGGCGCCGTAAGAGTGAGCACCGCGCCGCGGCCCGGTGTTCCCCCGGACTCAGCACGCACTCCCGTGCACTCCCGCGCACCGTGGCCTTCCCGGCTTCGGACGGCAAAAGGCCGGGGCCACCCACGATGTGGATGGCCCCGGCCCTGACCCCTGCCCCGGCGCGGTGCGCGGGTGCGCCCGTCGCCGTCCGTCAGGCGATGGTCTCGTGCGACGGCGTGTTGATACCGGTCAGCTGGCGCGAGGCGAACGGCGCCCGCCAGTTGCCCGTGCCGTGGTAGACGTACGAACTGCCGCCCGGCGTGGAGACGAGGAGGTCGGCGCGGCCGTCGGTGTCGGAGTCCCCGACGCCGACCAGCTGGCGGTACTGGCCCCAGCCGGGACCGATCTTCACCCGGGAGCCGAGCTTGCCGTCTCCCGTGCCCAGGTACAGCCACAGCACGCCGTCGCGGTCGCGGGCGACCACGTCACCGGCGGAGGCCCCCGCCACGTCGCCGACGGCCGTGACGCTGTCGTAGGCGTTCCAGCCGCCGCCGATCCGCTTGCGCGTCGCGAACGGTGCCCGCCAGTCGCCCGTGCCCGCGTAGAACCACAGCACGCCGGACCGGTCCCGGGCCAGCAGGTCGCCGCGGCCGTCACCGTTCAGGTCGCTGCCGCCGGTGATCTCGTCGTACGCGTCCCAGCCGCCGCCGATCTTCGACCGCCCGGCGAACGTGCCGTCGCCCTTGCCGAGGTAGAGCCACAGCACGCCCGCCGCGTCCCGCGCCACCACGTCACCGGCGGGGGCACCGGCCACGTCGCCGACGGCGGTGATCCGGTCGTAGATGTTCCAGCCGCCGCCGACCGTCTTCCGGTCCGTGCTGCGCAGCTGCGGGTTCAGCGGATCGTGGTAGGTGTCTTCGAGCGACAGCCGGCCCGCCTGGTCACGGACGAGCACGTCCGGCGAACCGTTGCCGGTGTAGTCGTGCGGCGCGGGCCTGCGGTCGACCGTGAAGGTGCCCTGCTCGTGGAGGTCGGGGCCGATGCCGTTGCGGGGCTTGGCGGTCAGCTCCCAGGTGTAGTCGCCGTTCGGCGCGGCCTCGTGCCGGGTGCCGCTGTTGATCAGGCCGTCCCACTCCAGGTCGACCCAGCCGGGCCCCTGCCGGTCCGGCAGGTCCGGGTTCACGTAGTACTGGCTCTGCTTGCCGGAGGCGCGGTGGCGCAGGGTGATGATCACGGTGGCGTTGCGCCGGGACAGCTGCCAGCGCGGGTGCCAGCGGCGCTGGTCCGGCTGCGCCGCCGGTATGTCGGAACCGAGCAGGCCGATCTTTGTGGGCTCGCCGGTACCCGCTACCAGCTCCACGGACGGCGCTTCGTCCCCGGCCTTCGCCGAGATCCGGTAGAGCCCCTCGCCGTGGGCGACGGTGCCGCCCATCACCAGCAGGGAGCCGTCCGGGGCGGGCGTGGTGGACGTGGCGTGGTCCATGACCTTGCGGGCGGTGCCGCCGTTGATCGGAACCGCCCGGAAGGCCATGTCCTCCGGGTCGGACCCGTGCGTGAGCTTGCGCCGGTTCCCGTACAGCGCCCAGTCGCCGACCAGGCCCATGGTCGGGACGTGGATGCCGGGCAGGGGCGTCTTCCGCGGTTCCGAGAGGTTGCCCAGTTCGTTGGTCTCCAGGTGCAGCTCGTCGTACATCACCTCGCCGACAGAGGCCATGTGCGTCGACGACAGGGCGGTGGCGAGCTTGTTGCTGTAGCCCAGCATGTTGCGGCCGGAAAAGCCCTTGGTGGTGGCCAGGTCGATCGCCGAGTACGCGATGCCCGGCGAGAAGTGCAGGTCGCACCGCAGCAGGGCCTTTCCCGGAGCTCCCGCCACCACCTGGTACTTGTACGACGCGTTCGCCCGGTCCGCGACGGTCCGGTCGGTCAGCTCCCCGCCCTGGAGCCCCAGGATGTGGACCTCTTCGCCGACGTCGGTCTTCTTGGCGCCGAACACCTGGCCCTCGACGGTGCCGAGGTACCGGTACCCGTACTTCTTCAGATCGACGAGCGTGGTGGCGCCGGTGGCCATGTTCCGCAGGGTGATCCTGTCGGAGGCGCCGATGAACGGGTTGTTCCCGAGCGCCACGATGTCGGACACGGAGCCGTGTGCCGTCGTGTGCGTGAACTGACCGTAGTCCCGGGCCAGCTTGGTCGTCGTACCGTCCGAGTACCGGGTCCACAGCACGTCGTTCTGCGGGTCCACGGTCAGGAACCCGGTGCTGCCCGCACTGACGATCTCGGACCCGGGTGCGATCTTCAGCGCCGCGTCCTGAGCGGAGGCCCGGGTGGCGGGCTCCGCGGGGGCGGCGGCAGCGGGGGACACCAAGGGCCCGGTGCTCACCGCCAGTCCGAGCGCGACGGCCCCGGTCACCAGCCGCCGGAACGACCGGGGCCGCCCCGGTCTCGGCGTGGTGGAACGTTTCATCTGCCCTCCAGGCGATGCACGGCGTACGAGTGCCGCGGTATACGGCGGAGGGTGACCGGAAGGCACGCGCCCCCGAGCCGGCGATCTGTACGAGCCCCCCGATGATCGGACAAATCTTAACAACGCGGGACCTCATGGGATTACGGAATTACGGGGCGGAGGGGCAGCGTTGCCCGGACCAGCCGCTGGTCACGGCGGTCCGGAGGGCCGTCGAAGCGGCGGGGAGAGCCGGAGTATGACAGCGCTCACCCATTTCGACGACGATGATGACGACGCGGCCGGCCACGGCCCACCGCACAGAGGGGACGCGAGCCGATGAGCCTTCGTCAGTACGAATACGCCCTGGCCGTTGCCGAGGAGGGCTCCGTGACGGCGGCGGCCGAGCTGCTGCACGTGGCTCAGCCGTCGGTGTCTCAGCAGATCCGCGGCCTGGAGCGGGAACTCGGCGTGCAACTGTTCACCCGCACGCCGACCGGACTGGTGCCGACTGTGGTCGGCCGCGCGTTCCTGCGGGAGGCGGAGATCGCGGTGAACGCGTCGCGGCGGGCGAGGGCGACGGCGCGGGCCGGTGCCGACGAGCTGGTGGGCGAGCTGGTGGTCGCGGTGCAGATGGGCTTCGGTACGCGGCAACTGCCGGGCGCGCTGGGCGCGCTGCGCCGCCGCTTCCCGCGGCTGGAGGTCACCGTCTTCGAGGAGCCGAGCTCCGCCGAGCTGGAACAGCTCGGGCGCCGGGGCGCGTTGGACCTCGCCCTGATGGCGGCGTGCGAGCAGAGCCCCGACGACGCCCACCACCTCGGCGACGAGGAGTTCGTCGTGGTGCTGGGCGCCGGGCACCCGCAGCTCGCCGCGGACCGGGTCGAGCTGCGCGACCTGGAAGGGGAGCCGTGGGTGAGGTTCGACCGCGACAGCGCGCTCGACAGCGTGCTGCTGAACGTGCTGCGGAACAACGAGTTGGCCCCGGCCACGGCCGCCCGCGTGTCCCAGACCGCGACGGCCGCACGCTGGGCCGCCCACGGGCTGGGGGTGACGCTCGTCCCGGCCTCCGCGGTGCCGCACGGTCACGAGCACCTCGCCCGCCCGGTGTCCCCGGCCGTGACCCAGCCCGTCATCGCCGTGGTCCGGTCCGGCGCGGGCCCGGCGGAGACGGCCCTGCTCGCATTCCTGCGGCAGGAGTCCTGGGAAGAATCCGGCCGCTTCTCATCGGTGGCCTGACGGCCCGGTGGCCTGACGGCTCGGTGGCCTGACGGCCGCGAACGAAGCGGGCGCAGCTGAATTCCTCCGGCCGGAAACGGCGTTCCGGGATTCCGTCGGCGTCAGCTCCTGGAGAATTCACCGCCGTCCACGACGATATTGCTCCCGGTCAGCCAGCTCGCCCGGCCGGACACGAGGAACAGCACCGCGTGGGCGATGTCGTCGGGCTGGCCGTCGCGCCCCAGCGGTGCGGTGTCGTCGGCGTTGGTCCGGCCCGGCGCCGCGTTCAGGCGCGCCCACTGCTCCCGCGTCGCTTCGCCGCCGGGGGTGGCGGTCCGTCCCGGGGAGACGGTGTTGACCCGGATTCCGGACGGCGCCAGCTCCGAGGCCAGTCCCCGGCTGTAGGACTCCAGCGCCGCCTTCGCCGTCACGTAGTGCAGGAACGGCGGTGCCGCGCTGGGGACCGCGGCCGAGGAGACGTGCACGATCGCTCCCGAACGCCGTTCCCGCATCCCCGGTGCCAGCAGCGAGTCCAGCCGTACCGACGCGAGGAAGTTCAGGTCCAGCGCGTCCTGCCACTCCTCGTCGGGAATGGACAGGGCGCCCTGGTGCGGTTGCGCCCCGCCCGCGTTGTGGACCAGGACGTCCACCTCGCCGAGTACCTCCTGCGCGGTCGCGGCGAGCGCTTCCGCCCCCGCCCGTGTCCGTACGTCGGCCGCCACGAAGGCGGCCCCCTCCGGCACCGTGCCCGTCGCCGACCTGGCGGTCGTGAGCACCTCGGCGCCCGCGTCCAGGAGCCGGCGCACGACGGCCGCTCCGATTCCGCGGGTGCCACCCGTGACCAGGGCTCGCTTTCCCGCGAGTTCCTGTGTTTCCGAACCGATTTCGATGGTGGTCATGCCACCGGTCCTCTCCGCTGAATGTTCGTCCGCCCGACGGAAATGAGAGCGACGTGCGCAGAGCGCGATTCTTCGGAGAATTCGCGGTGGGCACCTCGTCGAGCTGTTTCACGGTACGTACGGAAAAGGAGGCGAGGCAAAGACGAAAAGTGAGCAGGCCCTATAGGGAACTCCTATGGCACCGGGGGCGGTTCGGCCGACCCGCGACCCACGACCCACGACCCACGGCCCGCGACCCACGAGCCACGACCCATGGCCGACGGCTACCGGCGGGCGGCCAGGGAGCGCTGGACGATGAACCATTCGGCGACGCCGGCACTGATGAGGATCGAGGCCCACGCCGATGTGGTGTAGACGCTCTCCACGGTCAGCCACTCGTACCGCGAGCGGGCCGCCAGTCCCAGGAGGAGGAAGACCCGCAGCAGCACGGCCGCGAAGGAGAGCGCGTAGTTGCGGATCATCCAGACGCGGTGCAGCCGGACCTGGCCCCGCCGGATCGTCCGGTACGCCTGGGTCAGGGAGTACAGCCAGGCGGCCGTCAGCAGGTAGAAGGCGACCTGTGCGGAGAATCCGTTGACCGAGAACGTGGTCGCCAGTACGGCCGCCACGGACGCGAACACAACGCTGACCATGTACACCCGGCCGATCACCCGGTGCAGGGCGCGGTACCTGTTGCGCAGCGCCGGGACGAACTGCAACGGCCCGAGCAGAAGGACGAGACCCGCGGGCAGGGCGTGCACCGCGATCGACAGGTAGTGCAGGGCCACATCCGGATTGAGGGGAAGCCTGCTCTGCGCCGGGTCACCGGTCAGGTAGGCGGGGACGCTGTACGCGGCGATTGCGGCCGCCGACAAGGCGAGCGTCGCCCAGCCGGCCCACCACAACCGGCGGGGCGACCGGGTGCTGGCTGTTGTTGTCATGGGTGTCTCCCTGAAATCCCGTACTGAAGGGCAGGCGTCGAAGGGCAGGCGTCGAAGAGCGAGCAGGGGTGGATGGGGCAGCGGGGGGGGGGCGGTGCCACGGGTGCCACGCCCCCCGTCGCCGGTACCGACGCTAGCCAGCGCATAGGAAATTTGGCAGTGTTAGATTTCCTTGACGAGTGTTCACCGGTCTTGTCGTCGTCAAGGGACCGCCGTACGATCACCGCATGCCGACGGGTCAGTCCCCCACCGCCGTACCGTCCCTGCGTGAGCGGCGGCGGGCCGTCGCCGTCCGCGAGATCGTGACGGCCGCCGAGGAGCACATCGACGGGCACGGGCCCGCGGCCCTGTCCCTGCGGGCGGTCGCCCGGAGCCTGGGCATGACCGTGCAGGCGCTCTACCACTACTTCCCGAGCCGGGACAGCCTCGTCACCGCGCTCATCACCAAGGCGTACGACGACCTCGCCGACGCCGTGGGAGCCGCCGTGGACGCCGCGCCGGACACCACCGCCCTGCCGCGCCTGGTCGCCGCGGCCGAGGGGTACCGCGCCTGGGCCATCAGCCGTCCCGAGCGGTTCCAACTGCTGTACGGGGCACCGCTACGGCACTACGAAGCACCCGTCGACGGCCCCACCACGCAGGCCGTCCAGCGGATGAGCGCGATCTTCCGGCGCGAGCTGTTCGCCGGGTTCACCGCGCCGCAACTCGCCGCGATCGACACCGAGGACCTCTCGCCGTCGCTCCGCGAGCACCTGGGAAGTCTGCCTTCGGACGCTTTGGGGTCTCTGCCGCCACCCGCCGCGTCCCTCTTCTTGAGCGCGTGGGGGCACCTGCACGGCCTCGTCGTCCTGGAGGTGTTCGGCCACACCGCGTTCATCGGCACCCATCAGGCCGAGATCTTCCGAGTGGCCATGACCAACCTGCTCAAGGACGTCCACCGCCGGATTCCCGCCGCCTGAGCGGATTCTTCCGGATCGAGCGGCGCGCCGGGGCGGTGCGTCCGCGGCTGTACGTGCCGACAGGGCGGGCGCGCCTGCCACACCCGTACGCCACGATACGTTACCAATTCTCACGGAATGTGATCACGTCTGACCGGGGGTGAGGTATGCCCCGCCGGGGTCAGGCGGGTTGTCTCATGGATCGGGAGAGGTAGTCGATGACTGTCGGGACGGGCCCATCAGCGGCCGCGAAGGCGCAGGAAGAAGCACAGGAGCAGCTCAGCCTCGGTACGGCGGCGGCGCGCAACCTCGCGACCACCACCAAGTCCGAACCCCAGATGCAGGGCATCAGCTCGCGCTGGCTGCTGCGGAAGCTGCCGTGGGTGAACGTCCCCGGTGGCTCCTACCGGGTGAACCGGCGCCTGTCGTTCACCGTCGGGGACGGGAAGGTGACGTTCGAGAAGAGCGGTGCCAAGGTCCGTGTCATCCCGGAGGAGCTGGCCGAGCTGCCGCTGCTGCGGGGATTCGACGACCACTCGGCCTTGGGCGCGCTGGCCGACAAGTTCGCCCAGAAGGAGTTCGACCCCGGTCAGATCATCGTGCAGCAGGGCCGGAAGGCGGATCAGGTCTTCCTGGTCGTGCACGGCAGGGTGGACAAGGTCAGGCCCGCGAAGTACGAGGGCGAGGCCGTCGTGGGCCGGCTGTCGGACGGCGACAGCTTCGGCGGCAACGCGCTGGCGGGCGCGGACGGCACATGGGATTTCACGGCCCGCGCGGCGACCGCGGTGACGGTCCTGGTCCTGCCGTACAGCGCGTACAAGACGATCGCCGGGCGGCACGAGGCGTTGCGGTCGCACGTCGAGCGGCGCAGCACCGACGGGCAGAAGCCGACGAACAAGTCCGGTGAGGCGTCGATCGAGTTCCTGTCCAGCCATCAGGGTGAACCGACGTTGCCGACGACGTTCGTGGACTACGAACTAGCTCCTCGTGAATACGAGTTGAGCGTCGCGCAGACGGTGCTGAAGGTGCACAGCCGGATCGCCGACCTCTACAACCAGCCGATGAACCAGACGCAGCAGCAGTTGCGGCTCACCATCGAGGCGCTGCGCGAGCGCCAGGAGAAGGAACTGGTCAACAACCCCGAGTTCGGGCTGCTCCACAACACCGACTTCGACCAGCGCATCCCGGCCCACTCCGGCCCGCCCACCCCGGACGACCTCGACGACCTGCTGAGCATGCGCCGCGGGACCCAGTACCTCTTCGCCCACCCGCGGGCCATCGCCGCCTTCGGCAAGGAGTGCAACAAGCGCGGCCTCTCCCTGAGCAGCGCCGATGTCGACGGCCACCACATTCCCGCGTGGCGCGGCGTGCCGATCCTGCCGTGCGGCAAGATCCCGATCACTGAACACCAGACCTCGTCGATCATCGCCATGCGAACCGGCGAGGACAACCAGGGCGTCGTCGCCCTCCACCAGACCGGCCTGCCGGACGAGGTCGAGCCCGGACTCAACGTCCGGTTCATGGGGATCGACGAGAAGGCGATCATCTCCTACCTCGTCAGCACCTACTACTCCGCCGCCGTTCTCGTCCCGGACGCGATCGGCGTTCTCGAAAACGTCGAGGTACGGCCGCGTGACTGAGCACCCGGACCGGCGAGCGAAGGAGGGCTGAGCCGGTGTCGTTGCTGTCCCGCGTGTTCGCCGCTCCCGCCGGCCACGAGGCGGCGGCCGCGCAAGCCGTACCCCCGGCGGAGCGGGCGGCGGCGTGGCTTCCCGGCGGCCCGTCCGGCCTGGGCACCTCGGCGGCCAGAGCCCTCCTCCCACCGCCCGCGGACCACGACGGGCCGCCCGCGGACCACGACCGGCCGCCCGCGGACCACGACCCGCCGCCCGCCGGCGAGGACCGGTCCGCTCCCACCGACGGGCCCCGCCCCGGTGATCCGGTCCCCGGCCTGTACTGCCCGCCCGCCGTACCGGCCGACCCGGCCAAGGTCGCCGAGGTGGACCGGCGGCTCGAAGCCTGGGCCCATGACCTCGACCTGTTTCCCCCCGAATGGGCGGGGGACTTCGCCGGATTCCAGGTCGGCCGTGCGGTCGTCCTGCAACACCCGGCGGCGGCCACCCTGGAGCGCCTCGTCACCGCGGGCAAACTGCTGGTGGCGGAGAACGTCGTGGACGACTGCTACTGCGAGGACTACGGCGGGTCCCCCATCGGCCTCGGCGGCCGGCTCATCATCGCGCAGAGCGCCCTGGACCCCCTGCACACCGCGGACGGCTATCAGCAGCAGTGGTGCGACGGCCTGGGCGAGGACGCTCCGCTGCGCTCCTACGCCGACGCGATGCGGGCCTTCCGCAGGATCGCCACACCCAGCCAGGTCACCCGGTTCATCCACGACATGGCGCGCCTGCACCTGGGCTATCTCGCCGAGGGCGCCTGGGCGCAGACCCACACCACCCCGCCGGTGTGGAAGTACCTGGTGATGCGGCAGTTCAACAACTTCCGGCCCTGCCTGTCCATCGTGGATTCGGTGGACGGCTACGAACTGCCCGAGCCGCTGTACTCCCGTCCCGAAGTCCAGCGCGTCACCGCGCTGGCCTGCAACGCCACCACGCTCGTCAACGACCTGTACTCCTTCACCAAGGAGATGGCCGTCGACGAGCACCACCTGAACCTCCCGGTGGTGCTCGCCGCCGAGGACGGCTGCGGCTTCAAGGAGGCGTACCTGAAGGCCGTCGGCATCCACAACGAGATCATGCACGCCTTCGAGGACGAGTCCGCGGCCCTGGCCGTCCAGAACCCGGTCCTGGCCCGCTACACCACCGGTCTCGCCGCCTGGGTCGCCGGCAACCACGAATGGCACCACACCAACACCCACCGCTACTCCCTGCCGAACTACTGGTGAGAGAAGGCAACCGCATGACCACCACAGCGCACCGCGGTAGCGCGGCATCGGCCCCGGCCATCAGCCCGTACCAGAAGTCGGTGGCCGATTACTGGAACCAGGAGCGGAACGCCGTCAACCTCCGCCTGGGCGAAGTCGACGGCTTCTACCATCACCACTACGGCATCGGCGACGTCGACTGGTCCGTCCTGGAGGGCCCCGCCGACACCCGCGACGAGCGCACCATCGCCGAACTGCACCGCCTGGAGTGCGCGCAGGCCGACTTCCTCGCCGACCGCCTCGACGCCATCGCCCCCGACGACCGGCTCCTGGACTCCGGCTGCGGCCGGGGCGGCGGCAGCCTGGTCGCCAACAAGCGGTTCGGCTGCCACGTCGACGGGATCTCCATCTCCGAGGCCCAGGTGGCCTTCGCCACCGAGCAGGCCAAGAAGCACGGTGTGGACGACAGGGTGCGCTTCCACCTCAAGAACATGCTCGACACCGGCTTCGGGACCGGCTCGTACCGCGCCATCTGGAACAACGAGTCCACGATGTACGTCGATCTGTCGACACTGTTCGCCGAGTACGCCCGCCTCCTCGCCCGCGGCGGCCGGTACGTCACCATCACCGGCTGCTACAACGACACCTACGGGCTGCCGTCCCGCGAGGTCTCGACGATCAACGCCCACTACATCTGCGGCATCCACCCCCGCTCCGCCTACTTCAGGGAGATGGCGAACAACCGGCTCGTGCCGAGCGCCGTCGTGGACCTCACCGCGGCGACCATCCCGTACTGGGAGTTGCGCGCCAGGTCCTCGCTGGCCACCGGCATCGAGGACACGTTCCTGACCGCGTACAGGAACGGCAGTTTCCAGTACCTGCTGATCGCCGCCGACCGGGTCTGACCCCCGGGGCGCCCGCGGGACGAACCCGGACCGGGGCCGGGCCACCCGTGATGAGAGTGGTCCCGGCCCCGGCCCGGTATGCGTCGTGCGGTATGCGTTATATGGATGTTCCCGTCGGGTCCGTCAGACGAGCGTGTCGTACGACGGGATGTCGACGCCGGCCTGCTGCCGCGTCGCGAACGGGGCTCGCCAGTCACCCGTGCCGTGGTAGATGTACGAGGTGCCGCCCGGCGTCGTGGCGATCAGGTCGGCGCGGCCGTCGCGGTTCGCGTCGCCGATGCCGACCAGCTGGCGGTATTCGCCCCAGCCGGCGCTGATCTTCACCCGGTTGTCGAGCTTGCCGTTCCCGATGCCGAGGTAGAGCCACAGCACGCCGTCGCGGTCGCGGGCGACCACGTCACCGGCGGGGGCACCCGCGACGTCGCCGACGGCGGTGATCCGGTCGTAGATGTTCCAGCCCGCGGCGATCTTCTGGCGCGGCCCGAAGGGTGTCCGCCAGTTGCCGGTGCCCGGGTACAGCCACAGCACTCCCGTGGCGGTCTCCCGCGCGAGCAGGTCGCCGTGGCCGTCGCCGTTCAGGTCGCTGCCGCCGGTGATCTCGTCGAACCCGTTCCAGCCCGCGCCGAGCCGCAGACGGTCGGCGAAGGTCCCGTCGCCCTTGCCGAGGTACAGCCACATCACGCCGTCGCGGTCGGTGGCGACCACGTCACCGGCGGGGGCACCGGCCACGTCGCCGACGGCGACGATCCGGTCGTAGATGTTCCAGCCCGGACCGACATACGTCCCGTAATCGACCTGGAGCTCCGGCTTCTTCTGCGGGTCGTGGTACGTGTCCTTGTTCAGCATCACGCCGCCCTCGCCGCGGACGAGCAGGTCCGGCGAGCCGTTGTCGGTGTAGTCGTGCGCGGCGGCAGCACGGCGGACGGAGAAGGTGCCGTTCGCGTTGAGGTCGGGGCCGACGCCGTTGTCGGGCTTGGCCGTGATCTTCCAGGTGTAGTCACCGTTGGGCGCGGACACGGTGCTGGTGCCGGTGCTGATCAGACCGTCCCAGTCGATCTCCACCCACCCCGGGCCGGGCTTCTTGTCCTCGGGGAACAGCTCGAACGTGCGCTCGTTGCCGGTGGCGGTGTGGCGGAGCGTGATGACGACGCGGGCGTTGACACGCGAGAGCTGCCAGCGCGCACGCCAGTTGCCGCGGTCCAGCTGGGCGGCGGCAGGGAGGTCGGAGCCGACGAGAGTGATCTTCGTCGGTTCGCCGGTGCTCGCGACGAGCTTGGTGACGGGCGCGCCGTCGGCCCCGGCGGACACCCGGTAGAGGCCCTCGCCCTGGTCGACGGAACCGCCCATCGCCAGCAGGTCACCCTCGGGCGTGGGCGCCACGGAGGACGCGTGGTCCAGCACCTTGCGTTCGATGGAGCCGCCGATGGTGACGGCGCGGAAGGCCGAGCGCCACTCGTCGGAGCCGCTGTACGCGGTCTCTTCGTTCCCGTACAGCACCCAGTTGCCGACCAGGCCCACCATCTGGCTGTAGACGCCGCGCAGGTCCATGCTCCACGGCTTGCGCTCCGGTCCGCGCTGGGCCGTGCTGACGCTCACGGAGTCGTCGCCGGTCTGGAAGGAGCCGAGCGATGCCATGTGGGTCGGGGACAGGGCCGCTCCGGCCCAGTCGTCGGTCCGCAGCCCGCGGGTGTCGGTGACCTTCGCGGCGGCCAGGTCGATCACCGCGTACTCGTTGCTCTGGTACGGGGAGGACTCCGGCATCCCGGCGAACCGCACCAGCGCCGAGCCCGGCGTCCCCGCGACCGCCGCGAAATTCCGGACGTTGTCGGGCATCCCCTCGACCTTGCGGTCGGTCAGTTCGCCGTTCACGACGCCGAGTACGTGGGCCTCGTCGTGACCCTTCAGGTACTTGACGACGATCACCCAGGGCCCGACCGCGCCCACGTACGAGTAGCCGCCCTTGTCGAGGTCGAAGAGGGTGGACGACCCGGTGGCCATGTCGCGCAGGGTGATCTTGTGCGACGCGGTGATGGTCGTGTTGTCACCGATGGCCACCACGTCGGACGCGGAGCCGTGCGTGATGCTCTGGGTGTGCTGGGCGCTGTCCTGGCCCACCTCGGTGGTCACCCCGTCGGCGTAACGCGTCCACCGCAGGGTGTTCTTCGGGTCCACGGAGAGAAAGCCGGTGGTACCGGCACTCACGATCTCCGACCCCGGCGCGATCTTCACTCCCGGGGCCGGTGCCGCGGGCGCGGCGGCGGCGGGGGACACGAGCGCCGCGGTGCTCATGGTGAGCCCGAGCGCCACGGCCCCGCCGAGTATGCGCCGCAACGGCCGGAACCGTCTGGATTCCGGCGCGACTGAACGTTTCATGTGCCCTCCTGGCATCGTGCGGCACGGAACGCCGCTGCGAACGACGGAGGGCAGCAAGAGGTCATACCTCTCGCGACCGACTAACTTCACGAGCCCCCCAAGGTCGGCAAATCCTAACAAGGGGGGAGACGTTGGCTTACCGATTATCGCTCCGAGGCGCCGGCCCGAACCCACCCCCCACGACGGCCCGCCGGAAGTCCGCCCAGGCGGCGGGGGAGAGGTGGAGGGTGGGGCCGGTGGGGGTTTTGGAGTCGCGGATGACGACTGCATCGCGGAGGCCGATGGCTACTTCGACGCACTCTTCGTGGGCGTTGCTGTAGGTGGACTTGCGGTACTCCGAGGTGATCACGGGTCACGGCTCCGTGTGGAGTGTGGTGAGGAAGGATGCCCAGGCGGTGGGGCTTACGCGGAGGGTCGGGCCGTCTGTGAGCTTCGAGTCGCGGATGGTGATGGTGTGGGGGTGGGCGGTGGCTACTTCGACGCACTCGTGGTCAGGGTCGCTATAGGTGGACTTCTGAAACGTTCGGGTGGTCACGGGTCACGGCTCCGTGTGGAGTGTGGTGAGGAAGGTTGCCCAGGCGGATGGGCTTACGCGGAGGGTCGGGCCGTCTCTGAGCTTCGAGTCGCGTATGGCGATGCGATAACGGCCATTCGTGGCTACTTCGACGCACTCGTGTTCGTGATCGCTGTAGGTGGACTTGCGGAACTCTGGGGTGGTCACGGGTCACGGCTCCGTGTGGAGTGTGATGAGGAAGGATGCCCAGGCGGTGGGGCTTACGTGGACGGTCGGGCCGTCTGTGAGCTTGGAGTCGCGTATGGCGATGGTGTGGGGGTGGGCGGTGGCTACTTCGACGCACTCGCGTTCTTCGTTGCTGTAGCTGGACTTGCGGAAGGTGTAGGAGGGCATAGCTCACAGTTCTTTGCTGAGGCTCGCGATGAAAGCCAAGGACTCTTCGGCGGTGAGAGCGTGCTGTTCGATGGTCTCGAACATGGCGCCGTACACGCCAGCCTCTTCGCCCCCTTCATGCCACAGCTCGTTACGGGGGATCTCCATGTAGACCACGTCCATGGCCCCTGGCTCGGCGAACGAGAGGATGTTGAACGCGCATCCCATGCCGGGCTGAGCGCCAGCGCTGAACGGAAGAACTCGCACGTCGATGTTGGGCTGCTCAACCATGTCGGTCAGGTGCTTCAGCTGTCTGCGCATCACTTCGACTCCGCCGACGATCGTCCTGAGTGCCGCTTCGAACACCACTGCGCGGAGGGTGAGAGGGGAATCGCCCACGAGGCGTCGTTGGCGTGCCATCCGGGCGTTCACGAAGCTCTCGTTCGGGTTCAATGCGCGCACGTACTCCGGCGCCTGCAGCAAGCCAGGCACGAAGGCCAGTTGCCACGTCCTGATGGTCGTCGCGGCGCACTCCAGCGCCACGTACTCCTGCATGGCGCCGATGCCCGGAAACTCGCTCCACCACCCCTTGGCCTTCCGCCGTTCGCGGTCCACCCTCGCCAGCTCCAGCAGGCCGCCCACGACGGCGGGGTCGTGCACCCCGTAGAGATCGCACAACGCGCGGATGTCCGGGTCGCGTATCGGGACCCAGCCGCCCTCCATCTTGGCGATTTTGGTGGTGGAGGCGGTGAGGGCCTTGGCGGCGTGGGGCTGACGGAGACCTGCTGCGGTGCGTAGGCGCATCAGGTCGCCGCCGAGTCTGCGGCCCAAGACGGTTGAGGTGCTGTTTCCCTGCGTGGGCTGGCTGGTTGCCACGTGATTGCTCCTCCTGAGGGGTGCCGGGTCAGTCTGGTGGCGCCTGAGGCGAGCTCGCAACTCGTTCGGAGGATTTCCTCCCGGAGGAACTTGTACGGCCGCCTCGCTGCCCCTACCTTCCGTAACGAACGAACTGCTCGCGCGGCGGCATCAGTTGGCGCAGGGGTGCGCGCTGCTCGTAATCCGGAGGTGGCCGTCGATGATCTCTCCGCATGACCCCACAGAAGTCGTCCTCCACGAGGACTTGCTCGACTACTCGCCCTTCCCCAAGAGCGTTCGGCTCGCGCGCTATCGGATGGCGCGGCTGCTGTGGGAGTGGGGGTACGGGCACCTCGTGGACGACGCCGAGCTGCTCGTGTCGGAGCTGCTCACGAACGCGATCACGCACGGCAGGGTGCCCGGACGGCTGGTTCGGGTGCACCTCACGGTAGGGAAAGCCGTGTTGCGGCTGTCGGTCAGTGATGCGCGTGGGGAAGTCCGGCCGTACGTGAAGGAGGCGACGGTGGACGACTGCGGTGGGCGGGGCCTGGTGCTCGTGCGGGAGGTGGCCGCGCGGTGGGGCGTGCGGGACCGGGAGATCGGCAAGACCGTGTGGTGCGAGCTGGACGCCGCAGGTGTCAGGCGGGAGTGACCACGGCCGACGGACCGCCCAGGACGATGTCCCAGCGGTACGTGAGGGCCGCGGGACGCCCCGGCAGCAGCGGCCCCGGAGTGAACGCGGCGACCAGGCTTCGGCGGGCCGCCGCGTCCGGGGCCGCGTGCAGGACCGAATCGTGGGCCAGGAGCGGGTCGCCCTCGAAGTACATCTGCGTGACCAGGCGTTGCGTGAACGCGCGGCCGAAGAGGGAGAAGTGCAGGTGGGCGGCGCGCCACGCGTCGTCGGGGGTGCCGAGCGGGTACGGGCCCGGCTTGATCGTGGTGAACGTGTAGCGACCGTCGGCGTCGGTGAGGGCGCGGCCCGTACCCGTGAAGTTGGGGTCGAGGGGCGCGTCGTGCCGGTCGCCCTGGTGCGCGTAACGGCCCGCCGCGTTGGCCTGCCAGAGTTCGACGAGCTGGTGGGGGACGGGGCGCCCGGCGCTGTCGACGACGCGGCCGGTCAGGGTGATGCGCTCACCGATGGGCGTGCCGGGGTGGTGACACGTCAGGTCGTTGTCGAGGGGCGTCACATCGGTGTGGCCGAAGACGGGCCCGTACCGCTCGGCGGCTTCCGGATCGGCGCGGAGGCGGAACGGCGGCCGGGCGGGCTGCCGCAGGGGGAAGCCTCGGTACGGCGTCGTGGCGGGAGCGGCGGCGGTGGCAGGGGGCGGCGTCGGTGCGGTCGGCATGGGGCCGTTGTCGCACTCGGCGGAGTGCCGGGCAAGGCCGCGAACCGGCCGGGACGGTAATGACCGCGCGAGGGCCGACCCCAGCCGCGTTCCGATGAATGGGAGGAGAAGACCGTTGCCGTGGAACAGTGAGTCAGGGAACTGCGATCCGAGTTCCCGGGAGTTGGTATCAGGCTAAGCAGGCGATATGCGCGAAATCGTCATCGCCAAGTTCGGACCTCTGGTGAAGGAAATGCCGACCACCCGCGCCCGCAGCACCGCGAACCTGATTTCACACCCGGCAACTGCTCCGCTCGACAGTTCCTATCGGCGGGCTCGCCAGATCATGACCGCGCTACTGCCCGTGCCGATGACGGTGAGAATGCCTAGGCCGGTTGTCCACGCATCGCCGCGCCAGACGCCGATGGCCGTTGCGGCGAGTGCGCCGACGAGCGCGATGAGGGCGAGTACCCGTCCGAGAAGCATGAACAGCAGTCCTTAAAAGCAGTGGTCGTGTACGCCGTTGGCCGCCGCCGCCGTTCCGCTGATGAGAGGTCCGGTGGCCGCCAGTGCCGTCCCGCCGGTTTCCGGGGCCCCTGCGACGGTGGCGGCGACGCCGACTCCGCTCGCGAGGGCTGTCGCGCCGTTCGTGAAGCAGGTCCAGTCCATGCGCGTGGTCACCTGGCCCGGGGTCGTCGGGCGGACCGCGACGCCTTCGACCGTGGAGCCCTTCACGCCGGAGATCTTCTGCGTGAGCCGGTCGCCCTTCAGGGTCCAGGTGGCCTTGTGTACGTGTCCGGCCTTGTCCTTGACGTCGAGCCGCGTCATGCCGCCGACCGTCTTCCCGTCGGCGTTGAGGAAGCGGACGCCGGGGTCGCTAAGGATCGCGCGGTCTCCCTTGGGCAACTTGAGCTTGAACGTGGAGGTGGCCGCGAACTCCGTCACCTGACCACGCTTGGCGACATCGAGCGTCTGCTTGCCGTGCGAAGCCGGGGCGGCAGCCATGGCGGTGCCGGCCGTGGCGGACACGATCGCGGCGGTAACCACAGTGGCGGTAAGGGCCGGGCGCAGGCCGACACGCATAAACTTTTACACCTTTCCATTACTTCCGCCCCCGCGCCGGGGGCGCACCCACCTTTCATCACTGTTGCTGAGCAGGTCAATTCGCGCGGTGTCGACAGGGAAGGCGCTTAAATGCCCGGTCAAGAATTTTTCCGGGTGAGGTAAATGGGTCCCTGCCATTTCCCGTCCGGGCCGTCCGGGCCGTCGGAGCCGTCGGAGCCGTCCATGCCGTCTACGACGACAGCCGGAATCGCAGTCGGCAGATCGTCGCGTCCGTCGTGCGGCGCACCGCGTGGGCGACGACTGCGCCGCGCTGGTTCTGGAGGAGGCGCTGCCACACGTGGGCCGGTTCGACCTCGGGGATCAGGACGGTGATCCGGGTACGGGGGTGCCGGTCGGCGAGATCGCGTACGTACGCGGCGACCGGGCGGCCGACGGTGCGGGTGGCGGAGGGCAGTTCGAGGAGGTCCACGCCGGGGTTCCACAGTTCCCAGTCGCGGCGCAGGGACTCCGCCGCGCGCCGGTCCTCGGGCGCGGCGTACGTGACGGTGACGGCCACCACCTCATCGCCGAGCGAGACCGCGGCGTTCAGCGCCTCGCAGGTGAGCTTGGAGAGGTGGGAGACGGGGACGACGACGAGGGAACGGTCGCGGTGCGGCGGTTCGGGGATGCGGCCCAGGCGCAGGTGGTCCGCGATCCTGCCGTACGCCCGGTGCACGGCCTCGAAGGCGAGGACGAGGACGGGCAGCGCGACGACGATCAGCCAGGCGCCCTCGCTGAACTTCGTCGCCGTGACGACGACGGCCGAGACGCCGGTCAGCAGCGCCCCGAAGCCGTTGAGGAGGGCCTTGCCGCGGCGGCCGGGGGCGGATCGTTCCTGCCGCCAGTGGCGGACCATGCCCACCTGGCAGATGGTGAATCCGACGAAGACACCGATGGCGAAGAGGGGGACGAGGGTGTTCATGTCGCCGCCGGAGAAGACGAGGAGCAGCGCGGCGACGGCGGCCAGCGCCAGCACGCCGTACCGATGCACCTGCCGGTCGTCCTTCAGGCCGAAGACGTGCGGCAGGTAGTTGTCCCGCGCCAGCAGGCCCATCAGGACCGGCAGCCCGCCGAAGGAGGTGTTGGCGGCGAGGGCGAGCAGCACCATGGTGGCGAACTGCACGACGTAGAAGGCCCAGTTGTGGCCGAGCGACGCGTCCGCGAGCTGCGCGAGGACGGTGACGCCCTCGACCGGCTGGAGGTGGAAGCGCCCGATGAGCACCGACAGGCCGATCAGCATCACGCCGAGCAGGGCGCCCAGGGCGACCTCGGTGCGCTGCGCGCGCTTGGCGGCGGGCGCGCGGAAGGACGGCACGGCGTTGGCCACCGCCTCGACGCCGGTCAGCGCGGAACACCCGGACGCGAACGCCTTCAGGAGGAGGAGCGCGCCCACCGAGGTCGCGTTGTCCGACAGGACGGAGGCGTGGCCGTCGGCGGACAGCGTGGAGGCGGGCGCGTCCCGGAACAGCCCGGCCGCGACCATGCAGAGGACCGACCCTATGAAGACGGCGGTCGGCAGGATGAACGCCTTCGCCGCGTCGACGATGCCGCGCAGGTTCACACCGGTCACCAGCACGAGCACCGCCAGGCACAGCCACATCCGTTCGCCGTACAGGTGGGGGAAGGCGGAGGTGAGCGCGGCGACGCCGGCCGTCACCGACACGGCGACGTTCAGGACGTAGTCGAGGAGGAGGGAGGCCGCGGCGACCAGGGACGCACGGCGTCCGAGGTGCGCCTTGGCGACGGCGTACGAGCCGCCGCCGTTCGGGAAGGCCGCGATCACCTGGCGGTACGAGGCGACCAGGACGGCGAGCAGCGCCGCGATGCAGAGGGTGACCGGGAGGGTGAAGCCGAGGCCGTACGCACCGGCGGCGGCCAGCACCAGGACGACGGACTCCGGTCCGTACGCCACGGAGGCCATCGCGTCGAGGGAGAGGGCGGCGAGGCCCTGCACGGAGGTCAGGCGGTGCCGGGCGTCCGGGTCGGGGGCGGGAGAGGTGGAGGCGGGAGGGGCTGAGGCGGGCGGGGGACTGGCCGGGCCGGGCGCCTGACCTGCGGACCGGCCCGGGATTCGGCTCGCGGTCCGGCCCGTGGGCTTCCACACCATCGACATCGTTCGCCGTACCTCCGTGCGCTGCGGGAAAAGAGCCCCGGTGACAGGGCCAGCCCAGCGTGGGTGCCGGTTCGTACGGGCACGCCGGCTCTTGGCGTGGCTTTGGCGGATGATCCGGCCTTCTTCACGCCTTTTTGATGCCCGGCGGGGGCGTGGCGATGCGGACGGGTGGCCGGGGCACCGGGTGGCAGGGGCATCGGATGGCCGGAGCACCGGGGGGCAGGGGCATCGGTATGCGGTGGCGGATGGCCTGCCGCGGGCCGTCCGGCGCGCGCGGCGTTGTCAGTGGTACGTCAAGTTCTTGTGACGCGTCGTCAGTGCTGCGTCAACATCCCGGCGATTCCGGCGCCGCGGCCCTAGCGTCACGCCTATGGGACGGCGATGGATGCCCGGGGCCGGATCCACGGCCCGCGGGGAGGGCGGCGGAGACGACGCGGACCGCCGGTGCGGCGCGCACGGCGCACGCGGCGGCGGACAGGAAGGCGGTGGGGCGCGCGATGGACGGCATACGCGGAAGAGGTACGCCCTTCCACCCCCGGTGCACGGCCCGGCGGCGTACCGCGACCGCCGGTGGGCGTCCGAACTGCGCACGGCGGCCTGGTGCTCGGCCGGCGTCCTCGGCCTCATGCTCACCGTCGATGTCGCCTGCCACACCCTCGACCCGCTGCGCGCCGCCTGCTGGACGGCCACCGCGGTGGTGCTCTTCGCGGCGCTGTTCCCGGCACGGGTGACCGCCGGGGCGGGGTGGCTCGCCGTGCGCGGACTGCTGGGCGAGCGCCGGGTCCGTACGGATCTGCTGGTCCTCGTGCGCCGCAGCGACGGGATGGCGCCCCGGCTGGTGCTGCGCGACGCGGTGGGCGAGCGCGTCGAACTGGACCCCGGGGTCCTCACCGCCAACCCGGCCCTGTGGCACCTGCTCGACACCGGCGCCCGGCTGTCCCGGGAGCGGGGCCTGCTGCGTTCGGGCAGTGAGGTGCTGCGGGTGCTGAGCGAGCACATCGACCGGGACGGTGCCCGGAAGATCTTCGAGGCGTCCGACCTGAAGTGAGCTGCGGGCCCACCCCGCAGTTGTACCTGTACCTGTACCCGCCCCGGCACTCGGCCGCTGCCGCCGTCGCGGCCGGTGCGTGCCGCCCGCGCGTCTGCCCGCGCGTGCCCCCGCGCGTCAGATCTGGTTCTCGCCCCCGTCGACGTAGAGGTTGGCGCCGAGGACGAAGCTGCTCTGTCCGGAGGCGAGGAAGACCACCGCCGCGGCGACCTCCTCGGGGCGGCCCATCCGGCCCATCGCGACGCCGGCGGCGAGGTTGGCCCGCACGCCGGGCGCGTTCTCCTCGCCGAACAGTTCCGTGATCCCGGTGGTGTCGATCGGGCCCGGCGAGATGGCGTTGACCCGGATGCCGCGGCCCTTGAGTTCGTTGGCCCAGGTCCGGGCGAAGGACCGGACGGCGGCCTTGGACGCCGCGTACACGCCGAACGCCTCGGTGCCGTTGTCGGCGGCGGTGGAGGCGTTCAGGATCACCGAGGCGCCGTCGTTGAGCAGCGGCAGCGCCTTCTGCACGGTGAACAGCGTGCCCCGCACGTTGACGCCGAAGGTCTGGTCGACCTGCTCCTCGGTTACGTGCTCCAGCGTCGCGAGCGAGGCGGTCGCCGCGTTCGCGAAGACGATATCCAGGCCGCGGCCCCGGGCGCGGACCGCGTCGTACAGCCGGTCCAGGTCGGCCAGGTCCGTGATGTCACCCGGCACGGCGGTGACCCGCGCCGGGCCGATGGCCTCCACGGCCGCGTCCAGCTCCGCCTTGCGCCGCCCCATGATGAACACGTGCGCGCCCTCGGCCGCCAGCCGTACGGCGCCGGCCAGGCCGATCCCGGTGTGGCCACCGGTGACGACGGCGGTCCTGCCCTCAAGCTGTCCCATGCGACTGCCCTCCGTAGAGATCTGTATCGATCGGTACTGAACGGGACCGTAACACATCTGCACTGATCGGTACGGAAAGGTAGGCTTGCGGGCATGGAGACGCGACAGACGCGACAGGCGCGGCAGAAGGCACCGGTCGGCCGGCCGAGGGGCTTCGACGCCGACGAGGCCCTTGAGCGCGCCATGCGGGTCTTCTGGGAACAGGGCTACGAAGGCGCCAGCCTCACCGACCTGACCAACGCCATGGGCATCACCCGCACCAGCATGTACGCGGCCTTCGGCAACAAGGAGGACCTGTTCCGCAAGGCCCTGGAGCGCTACGCGGAAGGCCCTGCCTCGTACGGAGCCCGCGCCCTGGAGGAGCCGACCGCCCGGCAGGTCGCCACCGCGTTCCTCAACGGCTCCGTCCAGACCACGACCCGCCCCGGCTGCCCCGCAGGCTGCCTCGGCGTGCAGGCGTCCCTCGCCGCCGGTGACCCGGGCCGTAACGCCCGCGACGCCCTGGTCGCCTGGCGCAACGAGGGCATCGACCGCCTCCGCGACCGGTTCCGGCGAGCCGTCGACGAAGGCGATCTGCCGCCCGGGACCGACCCCGGACCGCTCGCCCGCTACGTCATGACCGTCGCCAACGGCATCGCCGTCCAAGCCGCCAGCGGCGCCACCCGCGACGAACTCCAGCAGATGGCCGACATGGCCCTACGCGGCTGGCCGCCTGCCTGACGGTGCGGGTGCCGTCGGGGTGCCGTTGAAGATGTGGTCACGCTTGTCATGCCGCCGCGACCGTCAGCCGACTCCGCGACCGTCAGCCGACTCCGCGACACCGTCCAAGGGCCGTCAGAAATGCCCTAGACCCCGAATGTCCGCGACCCGTATTGCGTCCAGGACGGTCCCCGTCCGCCGTCGGAATCGTCGCTGCTCTCGTCAGCCGCATCGATATGCGACCGCCCCTCGATGCGGCCTTCGGTGTATACGACCTTTGTGCTGGTTCCGTATTTTCCTTTCATGACGCCTTCGACCCGGGCGATGATGGTGTCGGAGGCGGTTACCACATATCCTGTAAGGTCCACAGGGGCGCCGTATCCCCCGTTGTCGTTGTACCACTTGAGGTCGTTGAAAATGTCACCGATGTCCACGAACCACATCCGGTGGTGAGGGTCGTTCTTGTCCAGCGGGACCTCTTGGTCGAACTGGACGACAGCGGCGCCTTTCAGCTTGACGGATGCGCTGAAGGGAATTTTGATCGACTGCTCGTTGACGGACTGGGTGGCGACCACCTTCCGCCGCGCGGGAACCGTCACCGGGGAGGAGAACCCCCATTCGCGCTCCTGTGACGTGGTCGAGGTGTGCTCTGCGCTGAAGCTGATCTCACCGCTCCACTTCACCGCACCCTCGGCGATGAGGGGCAGGTCGACCTTGCCCGACACCTCCACGCCGATCTTCAATTGACCGCCCAGCTTCCACGAATAGGTGTCCGTGGTCTTGGACTTGAACGTAGCGGTCTGCGTTTGATCCTTGGATGTATCGTTGACGAGTTCTCGGTGGTCCAGAATCGCCCAGGCGTTGTCTATGTCCTGCTTCGGGTAGTGATAGTCGACCGCTATCTCGTCGATCTTCTTGAGCTCGTCGGCGGCGTGCTTGCTTAATTCTCCGCTCTTGGAGTGGTCCCAGTTGGTCGCATATGACCAGCTGAAGCTCCCCTTGCCCTTGTTGTAGTACGCGATCGTCCTCTCGGCCCACTTCCGTACGATCTCGTCAAGAGAGAGCGTCATTTTCAACTCCAAGGCTGAAGCAGCGTGTCGATCTTCTGGCACGCTGTCACTGCCCTGGTCGATTAGCCGTAAAACCCTCGATCCAAAGGATGTCTCAACGCTTCGTCCGGACCGGTCAGGACCCGGTGGACAGGCATTCCGTCCGGTGGCGCGCTCAGGAGAAGTCGTACCGTACGCCCGTGAGTTCCTCCGAGGCCTCCCACAGCCGCGCCGACGTCTCGTCGTTCCTCGTCCACGGGGCGCGGAAGGACGGCGCGGTCGCGCCGCGCAGGCCGTTGCGGGGGCCGATGAAAGCGTCCGGCTTCATGTGGGGAGCGGTGGCGGCGCACAGGGTCGGCAGGGCGCCGGACTCGGCGGGCTGGCCGATGACGCGGTTGGCCAGCGCCACGGCGCGCTCGGCGCCCGTACGCCCCTCCATCCGCACGCCGGCCGACTGGAGGTTGGTGTCCGCGTAGCCGGGGTGCGCGGCGGCGGCCACCACCTGCGAACCGGCCTCCGCCAGGCGGCGCGCCAGCTCGTGGACGAAGAGCAGGTTGGCGCTCTTGGAGCGGCCGTAGGCGATCCAGCGGTGGTAGCCGTGCTCGCTGTTGAGGTCGTCCAGGCGGACGTTGCCGAGCGCGTGCAAGCCGCTGGAGACGGTGACGACGCGCGCTCCGGGGGTACCGAGCAGCTTCGGCAGGAGCAGGCCGGTCAGCGCGAAGTGGCCGAGGTGGTTGGTCCCGAACTGCATCTCGAAGCCGTCGGCGGTGCGGCGGTGCGGGAGCGCCATGACGCCGGCGTTGTTGACGAGGAGGTCGAGACGTTCGCCGTCGAAGTCGTCGAGGCCCGCCGCGAAGGCGCGTACGGACTTCAGGTCGGCCAGGTCGAGCCGCCGGAACTCGGCTCGGGCGGCGGGCACTTCGGAGCGCAGCCGGGCGAGCGCCGCGTGCCCGCGCGCCTCGTTGCGGCAGGCCAGCACGGTGCGGGCGCCGCGGCGGGCGAGTTCGCGGGCGGTGATGTAGCCGATGCCGCTGTTGGCACCGGTGACGACCGCCGAGCGGCCCGTCTGGTCGGGGATATGGCTCGTGTTCCAACGGGTCACGCCTGCTGCGCTCCTTCGCCGGGGCCTCGGGGGACTCCAGCGTACGCCCGGGTCGGCGGGGTACGCCCAGGCCGGGCGGGACCGGGGTGCCCGCCCCGGCGGGAGGGACGGGACGGGACGCCCTAACCCTGCCCCTCGACCTCCCGCACCCGGTAGACGGGTACGGACACCGCCGGATTGTCGAGGCAGGCGCCCGTCTCCAGGTCGAAGCGCTGTTTGAGGAGGGGGGAGGCGACGAACGGGCGGCCGTCCGCCGTGCCGGTCAGGCCGCGGGACAGGACGTACGCGCCGGTGAACGGGTCGCGGTTGCCGATGGCGTACGGGCGTCCCGCGCGGTCCACGAACAGCGCCACCTGCCCGCCGTCCGGGAGGAGAGCGGCGACGCCCCGGCCGGGGACGAGGGCGGCCGGGTCGCAGACCGGCATCCAGCGGGACTCCGGCTGCTCCGAGCGGGGCTCCGGCTGTTCCGAGGGTGTTTCCACGAGTTCCACGGCGAGTGTCATCGGGCGCACGGCGAGTGTCATCGGACGGCGGTCCCTTCCAGGGTGCGGGTGCGGGTGTCGGCAGCGGGCGCGGTGGTACCGGCGGGCAGGGCGGTACGGTCGGCCGTGGCGGTACCGCCGGTACGTACGGGAAGCGTCGGCCCGGCCAGCAGGTGCAGATCCGGCTTGATCTGGTCGCGTTCCGGGACGAAGCGGACGGCCGGGTCGGGGGCGTCCGGCGCGTTGACGAAGGAGACGAACCGGGCGAGGCGTTCGGGGTCGGCGAGGGTGTCGGCCCACTCGTCGCGGTAGGCCGTCACATGCGCGGCCATCAGGGCCTCCAGCTCGTCGCACAGCCCCAGCGAGTCGTGCACGACGACGTCGCGTACGTGGTCGAGGCCGCCCTCGACGCGCTCCAGCCAGGCGGAGGTGCGCTCCAGGCGGTCGGCGGTGCGGATGTAGAACATCAGGAAGCGGTCGATGAGCCGGACGAGTTCGGCGTCGGAGAGGTCCTGGGCCAGCAGGTCGGCGTGGCGCGGGTCGGCGCCGCCGTTGCCGCCGACGTACAGGTTCCAGCCGTTGGAGGTGGCGATGACGCCGAAGTCCTTGCCGCGCGCCTCGGCGCACTCGCGCGCGCATCCGGACACGGCCGACTTGAGCTTGTGCGGGGAGCGCAGCCCCCGGTAGCGCAGCTCCAGGCCGATGGCCATCCGGACCGAGTCCTGCACGCCGTAGCGGCACCAGGTCTGCCCCACGCAGGACTTCACGGTGCGCAGCGCCTTGCCGTACGCGTGGCCCGACTCGAACCCGGCGTCCACCAGCCGGGCCCAGATCCGCGGGAGCTGTTCGACGCGGGCGCCGAACAGGTCGATGCGCTGCCCGCCGGTGATCTTCGTGTAGAGGCCGAAGTCGCGGGCGACCTCGCCGATGACGATCAGTTTCTCCGGAGTGATCTCGCCGCCGGGGATGCGCGGGACGACCGAGTACGAGCCGTTGCGCTGGAGGTTGGCGAGGAAGTGGTCGTTGGTGTCCTGGAGGGCGGACTGCTCGCCGTCCAGGACGTAGCCGTCGGCGCCGACCGTGGGCGCGAGGGAGGCGATGATCGAACCCACCGTCGGCTTGCAGACCTCGCAGCCGTCGCCGCCGCGCGCCGCCTCCCGCCCGTGGCCGTCCAGCAGCTCGGCGTACGAGGTCAGACGGCGGGTGCGGACGATCTCGTACAGCTCGGCGCGGGTGTGCGGGAAGCAGCCGCACAGGCCCGGGTCGACGGCCACGCCGCCGGCCGTCAGCTCGTCGTTGACCAGGGTGGTCAGCGCCTTGACGCAGCTGCCGCAGCCGGTGCCCGCCTTGGTGCACTTCTTCACCGCGGGCACGGTGGTGCAGGAGTGCTCGGAGACCGCGGAGCGGATGGTGCCCTTGGTGACGTTGTGGCAGTTGCAGATCACCGCGTCGTCGGGGAGGGCGGCGGGGCCGAGAGCGGCCGGTGCACCGGTCCCGGCGGGCAGCACGAGCTGCTCCGGGGCGACGGGCGGCACGGAGCCGGTGAGCGGGCGCAGCAGCCCGTACGACTCGGCGTCGCCGACCAGCACGCCGCCCAGCAGTTCGCCCTCCGCGCCGATGACCAGCTTCTTGTAGACACCGGAACGGGAGTCGGAGTAGACGACGTCGAGGCAGCCGGGGGTGGCGCCGTGGGCGTCCCCGAAGGAGGCCACGTCCACGCCGAGGAGCTTGAGCTTGGTGGAGGTGTCGGCACCGGTGAAGGCGCGGGCTCCGGCCTCGTCGGCGTCGGAGGGGGCGCCTTGGCCGCCCGCGATGGCGGCTGCCGCCGTCTCCGCCATCTCGTAGCCGGGCGCCACCAGGCCGTACACCTTGCCGTCGGCCGCCAGCGCGCACTCGCCGATCGCGTACACGGCCGGGTCGCCGGTACGGCACCGCTCGTCGACGCCGATGCCGCCGCGCTCACCGACCTCCAGCCCGCAGTCGCGGGCGAGCCGGTCGCGCGGGCGCACCCCGGCCGAGAAGATCACCAGATCGGTCTCGACGCGCGAGCCGTCCGACAGCTCCATGGCCCGCACCGCGCCGTCCCCGCCCGCGACGATCTCCTTGCCGCCGACGCCCGTATGGACGCTCAGACCCATCTCCTCGACGGTCCGGCGCAGCGCGCCGCCGCCGCCCTCGTCGACCTGGAGCGCCATCAGGCGCGGGTTGAACTCGACGATGTGCGTGCGCAGTCCGAGGCCCTTGAGGGCGCCCGCCGCCTCCAGGCCGAGCAGGCCGCCGCCGACGACCGTGCCGGTGCGGCAGTTCTTCGCGTACTCCTCGATGGCGAGCAGGTCCTCGACGGTCCGGTAGACGAAGCAGCCGGTGCTGTCCGCGCCGGGCACCGGCGGTACGAACGGGTACGAGCCGGTGGCCAGCACGAGCGTGTCGTAGGAGACGGTCAGCCCGGAGCGGGCGGTGACGGTGCGCGCCTCGCGGTCGATGGCGGTGGCCGGGTCGCCGAGGTGCAGTTCGATGCCGTGCCGGGCCAGGAAACCGGGGTCGGTGAGGGACAGGTCGTCCGGCGTGCGCCCGGCGAAGTACGAGGTGAGCTGGACCCGGTCGTACGCGGGGCGGGGCTCCTCGCACAGCACGACCACCCGGGTACGCCCGGTCACCCCGCGGTCGGCGAGGGCTTCGAGGAACCGCTGGCCGACCATGCCGTGGCCGATGAGCACGAGGGTGGGAACGGCGGTTGCAGCCATGGTCAGGAGCCTCCGTCGGGGGTGGGGATGGGGGCGGTGCCGGGACCGCCGGTGTGGCCGGTGGTGAGCAGATGCAGGAGCGGCGCCGCGGGGAGCGGATCGTCGGCCTCCCAGGTACGGGCGAGGGTGCCGACGGCGCCGAGGTCGCCGAGGAGGATGCCGCCGACGAGGCGGTCACCGCGGACGATGACCTTGCGGTAGGCGCTGCGGGTGGCGTCGGAGAGGTGGACCACGTCGTCGCCGGGGCGGGGGGAAGGGGTGCCGAAGGCGGCGAGGTCCAGGGGGGAGGAGCCGGGCCGGGGGCTCGGGGCGGGGCCAGGGCCGGGGCCGGTGAGCGTGAGGCGGGTGAGGGCGCGGGTGCCGCGGTAGCGGACGGAGTCCGCCTCCGGGGCCTTCGGGGCCTCTGGGGCCTTCGGGGTGGAGTCCGCGCCCAGGACCCTCGCCAGCAGGTCGGCCTGTTCGAGGGCGGCCCCGGCCAGGCCGTACACCAGGCCGTCGTGCTGCGCGCAGTCGCCGATCGCGTGGATACGGGGGTCGGCCGTCCGCAAGTGGTCGTCCACGACGATGCCGCGGCCGACCGGCAGCCCGGCCGCCCGTGCCAGGCCGACGCGCGGCCGTACCCCGCAGGCGAGGACGACCAGACCGGCGTCGGACACGTAACCGTCCGCGAGTTCCACGGCACGTACGGCACCGCCCTCGACGCGCAGCCCGCGCACCCGGCACTCCGTATGGACCTCCACGCCCAGCGCTTCGAGGTGGGCGCGGAGCAGGGCCGCGGCTCCGGCGTCCAGTTGGCGCTCCATCAGGTGCTCGCCCTGCTGGGCCAGCAGGACCGGTACGCCGCGTTCGGCCAGGGCGCGGGCCGCGGACACCCCGAGCAGCCCGCCGCCGATCACTACGGCGCGCACGCCGGGGCGCGCGGCGGCGGCTTCGAGCGCCGTGCAGTCGTCCAGCGTGCGGAACGGGTGCACGCCGCGCGGCAGATCGTCCTGGCCGGGCGGGAAGAGGCCGCGCAACGGCGGAAGCACCGGGTTGGAGCCGGTCGCGAGAACGAGCCGGTCGTACGGAACGGCCTGCCCGTCGTCGCACAGCACCGTACGGCGCTCCCGGTCGACCCGTACGGCCCGCACCCCGCCCAGCCACCGCACGTCGTTGTGCGGGGCCGGCAGGGCGATGACGTCGTGCGTGTAGCGGCCCGCCAGCACCTCGGCCAGCAGGACACGGTTGTACGGCGCGTGCGGCTCCTCACCGAGGACGGTGAGCGCCGGGCCGCCGGTGCCGTCGGCAGCGGCGGTCGGGCGCAGGCGCTGCGCGAGCCGGGCAGCGGCCATCCCGCCGCCGATCACCACCACACGCTGTTGCGAGGTCATGTCCGCCAGCGTGCGGTCCGGCTGTTACCCGTCCGCATCTGCGCTGTTTCCCGTGGGGAACGCTGCGCTCAGCGCGGGGGAGGGCGGAGTGTGAGGACTCCGCTGTGGGCTGAGGCCCGTGCAACGGCACCACCGTTTGCCCGGCTACGGAGCGGCGTCGGGCGGGGGTGACACCTTCCACAGCCACCCCAGCAACGGCAGCCCCAGGCGGGCGGCGACGTGCTGGGAGGAGTGGTTGGCGGCGGTGGTGCTGTAGAAGAGGCGGCGGGCGGTGAGGGCGGGCAGGCGGGCCCAGGCGGCGGTGACGGTCGCGGCGTGGCCCTGGCCGCGGTGGCCGGGGCGGGTCCAGGTCCCCGCCTCCGCGCCGTGGTCGGTCCAGCAAGGGGTGTGGCAGATCGAGACGACGTGGGCGGGATGTCCGGCCTCCGGGGCCGGGGCCTCCGGGTCCAGGGCCATGGCCCAGGGGCCGAGTTTCCCGTCGAGGAGGTCGTGCCACTCGTCCGTACCCCAGTTGCCGGGGTTGGCGGTGCGCAGGGCCGCGAGAGCGGCGGGGTCCGTGGTGCCGGACCGGACGACGGGCGCGGTCGGTGCGGAGCGGATGCGGTCGGGCCGGATGAGGTAGGTGGGGTCCGAGGTGATGTGTACGGGGCCGAGGGCCGATTCCAGGAGGCGCTGAACGTGGGGGAGGTCAGGGGGCGGTGACCCGGGGCGCGCGGGACTCAAGGGGCTCAAGGGGGCGGGATACGGCGTCACGGCCGCCAGCAGATCGGCGGCGAGCGCGTCCGGCAGGTGGCCTGCTGCCGCGGGTATCCGGTGACGGCCGTCCGCCGACACGGCGATCACCATGTGGTGCGGGCCCCGTAAGCGACCCCGGGCGTCGGCGGGCCAGTTGACCTCGATCTGGGTCCTGAGCAGGTCCGCGATGTGCGGCGCGGGTGCGTCCGTCATCGGGCGTCCCCCGGCGCGGGGGCCAGCAGCCGGGCGAGCGCGCGGCGGGTGCGGTCTGGGGCCGTGGGGTCGGCGAAGAGCTGAATGGCCTGATTGAGGCCCGTGTACAGGCCGATCAGCTCGAAGACGAGCTGTTCGGGGTCGGTGTCCGGGGGGAGTTCACCCGCGTCGGCGGCGTACCGGATCTCGTTGGCCAGGCGGCGGCGCCAGAGCGTCGAGCGGCGTACCACGGCGTCCCGGATGGGGCCGACGCGCGCGTCGAACTCGACGGCCGCGGTGGTGAAGAAGCAGCCGCCGGGAAAGGCGCCGCGTTCGCGCTCCAGGTAGGTGATCCAGGATTCGCAGAGGGCCCGGAGCCGTGCCAGGCCCGGGGCGGTGTGCACGGAGGGCTCCCACACGGCCCTGGAGAAGATCGCGGACGCGCCGTCCAGGGAGGCGAGCTGGAGCGCCTCCTTCGTGCCGAAGTGGCCGAGCACCCCGGCCTTGCTCATGCCCAGGTCGGTGGCGAGGCGGCCGATGGTCAGCCCGTCCAGCCCTTCGACCGAGGCGATGGCGATGCTGCGGTCGATGATCCGCTCGCGGGTCCTGCGGGACTCGGCGACGGACTTGCGTGGGCTCATACCGGCCATCGTAGCCAGCGCGGTCCGCCGCGCCCCTCAATTAACTTCCGACCGTTCGGTTGCTATATTTCCGGCCGGTGCGGACGGCATGGCCGGCATCGCCGGTGCCGTCGGCCGCACCGTTCCGTCCGCGAGCCGAGGAGACCAACCGTGCCGGGAACCCGTATCGCCGCGCTGGGCCACCACCAGCCGTCCCGCGTCCTGACCAACGACGAGCTGGCGGGGATGGTCGACACCAGTGACGAGTGGATCCGGCGCCGCACCGGCATCGCCACCCGCCGGATCGCCGACGAGGAGTCCGTCGCCGACCTGGCCACGGCGGCAGCCGCCAAGGCCCTGGCCGCCTCCGGCCTCGCCCCCGGCGACATCGGCCTGGTCACCGTGGCGACCTGCACGGCCATCGACCGCTGCCCGTCCACCGCCGCCCAGGTCGCGGCCGCGCTCGGCATCCCCTCGGCCGTCGCGTACGACCTGAACAACGGCTGCGCGGGCTTCTGCACCGCGCTCGCCACCGCCGACCACGCGGTCCGCGCGGGCGCCGCCCGGCACGCGCTGGTCATCGGCGCCGAGAAGATGTCGCACGTGACGGACTGGACCGACCGCAGTACGTGTGTCCTGCTCGGCGACGGCGCGGGCGCCGCCGTGGTGAGCCCCGCGGAGTCCGGGCCCATCGGGCCCGTCGTCTGGGGCTCCGACCCCACCCGCGCCCAGGCCGTGCGCCTGGCGGGCGACTGGCACCCGCGCTTCGCGCAGGAGGGGCAGACGGTGTTCCGCTGGGTCACCACCGAGCTGGCGCCGCTGGCCCGGGAGGCCTGCGAGCGGGCCGGTGTCGCCCTCGCGGACCTCGCCGGTGTCGTCACCCACCAGGCCAATCTGCGCATCATCGAGGCCGTGGTGCAGCAGCTCGGCCTGCCCGCGCACGTGGTGATCGCCCGGGACGTGACCGAGTCCGGCAACACGTCCGCCGCGTCCGTGCCGCTCGCCCTGTCCAAGATGGCCGAGCGCGGCGACCTGCCGTCCGGCGGGCCCGTCCTGCTGCTGGCCTTCGGCGGCGGACTGTCGTACGCGGGGCAGGTGGTGCACTGCCCGTAGGGCGGGGAGCCGAGGGGTGCCGGCGTCCGATGGGCACCGGACGCCGGCCGGCCACCCGCTCCGTCAGCCCGTGACCTTCGCCGGGCACAGCCGCCGCGGCTGCTTGTCACCGCTCAGCTCGGCATCCACACAGCCGCCGGGGAGCCCGGCGTGCGGCGTCGTGCCGAAGTTGGCGGTGACGGTGAGCTTGCCGCCGCCGAACTCCGTACGCTGGACGAGGTTGTCGTCGGTCAGGCGGCGGAACGAGGTCAGTTTCTCGGTGCCCGCCGCCTTGTGCAGCGGCGAGAAGAACTTCTGCAACGCGGCCAGTTCCGGCCCGGACTTCTTGATGGACGGGCCGTCGAGCACGTAGTTCAGCGGGATGTTGTAGAGCATCGCGAGCAGCGCGCGGTCGGTCTTCTGCCGCGGCAGCTTGTTGTACGACAGCTCCCAGCGTTCGGCGTTGACGAGCGAGCTGTGCAGCGCGGTCTCGTACAGCGGCACCCGGTATGCCGGGTCGTACATCGCCTTGGCCAGGTCGGCCGGCAGCTCGACCGGCTTGAAGAAGGCCTTGGGGGCGTTCTGCGGGTACCAGGCGCCCCACGTCTCCTTGTCGCGCTGGAGCTTCCACAGGCCGTCGGCGACCGGGGTGGCCGCGCCGTGGTTGAAGGCGAGCACCTTGTTGGCCCAGGACTGGGCGCTCTCCGAGCCCAGGACGAGCTTCCTGTCCTGGGCCAGGCGCCGCATCCGGGCCAGCCGGTTCGCGCGGTCGTCCGCCTTGGTCATCGGGTGGGCGGCGCTGTGGTCGCGGAACTCCTCGCCGGTCGCGTCGACGTCGAGGAAGTAGCTGTCGGCGCCGTTGGCGGTCATGGCGCGGGTGCGGTCGGCGAGGTAGTGGTGCTTGGGCTCGGCCTGTTCGAAGGCGCGTGAGCTGAGGTAGCAGCCGCGGTTGCCGAAGCCGGTCTCCGGCTTGCCCCGGGCGTCCCGTACGCAGAAGTCCGGGTAGACCGTGCCGGGCCATACGGAGGTGGGGGAGTCGGCGGTCTTCGGGTCCTGGCCGTTGGCGAACGTGTCGTACGGGCCCACGAGGTAGCCCGCCTTCTTGGCGGCCTGGACGGCTGCGGCGTCCATCGGGTCGGCCCCGGCGTCGTAACCGAGCCACATCCGGTCCACGCCCAGCTTCCGCAGCTCCTCGACGCCCTCGGCCTTGCGCGCGTCGCCCCACACGTACGCGTGGAAGGCGCCGAGCAGCCTGCCGTTCGCCGGATTCTTCCGGATCTTCTCGCGCAGGCTGCCGAGCTGCCCGCGTTCGGAGAGCCAGGAGCGGTAGTCGGCGCCGGGCGCGACGGGGTTGCCGTCGGTGAGGGCGAAGGTGACGGTGTAGTCGCGGGTGCCGTCGCCGCCGTTGAAGTCGTGGGTGGTGGAGGTGCGCAGCCGACCGCCCTCGGAGCGGAACTTCAGCGAGGTGCCGACGTCGGTGGGGGTGAGGTAGCTGACTCCGTGGCCCTTGCCCAGGGAGTAGCCCCACAGCGGCAGTTCGAGCTGTCCGCCGACGTCGATCGCGTCGCCCGTGAGCCCGGCCTTCGCGGAGTTCCAGAACGTGTCGCGTACGGGGATGTCCAGGCCCTCGCCGCGCGGCAGCTGGACGGCGGAGGCGGCCCGGTCGGTACCGGTGACCGGCCAGGTGACCGAGCCGTCGCGGTCCGCCTTCATGCTGACCCGCAGCCGCCCGTGGTCGGCGCGGGCGGTCACCGTCAGCCCCTTGCCGGGGTAGCTCCAGCGGGCGCCGCCGTCGGTGCGCTCGACCGGCCCCGGCGTGCCGAGGTCACTGCCGGACGGGGCGGACAGGACCATGCTGCGGCCCTGCGCGGTGCGGGCGTGCACGGCGAGGGTGCCGGTGTCGACGGTGGCCGTACCGCCTCGGACGGGGATGTCGACGTGCCGCCCTTGGACGGTCCCGGCGACGGCCTGGCTGCTGCATCCGGAGGCGCCGACGGTGGCCGTGGCCGTCAGGACGAGGGAGGCGGCGAGCACGCGCGTACCGGTACGGGTGCGGGTGCGGGGGTGGCCGCCGCTTGGGGCGATCTTGGAATCCATGGACACGTGAATAGTGAGCGGAGTTAAGAACTCTCTAAGAGGCGGGGCGTGGAGGAGGGGAGAGGCGGGGGGAGGCGGGGCGTCGGGGTGCCGGTTCGTGGTGGCCGTTCGTGGTGCCCGTTAGTGGGGCCCGGGAGGCGGCTGTGGTTCCGCGGGGTGTTGTCGGACGGGCCATGAGCGATTAGGTTAGCCTTACCTAAGTCGAGGTCGTCGCGCGCAGTACGCACGGCCACGGCCGAAGTCGTCTGTGCCCGCGCCGAGCGCCGGGCGGGAAAGCGGGTTGTCGATGGGAGCGTCGATGAAGGCATCGGTGGGCACGTCGACGGGCGCGGTCGGGGGAACCCTGCCGGGCAGCGCGACGGGCACGGCGACGGGGACGGTACGGGGGGCGGTGCCGGGCGCACCCTCCGGCGGACCGGCGGGAGCGGGGGCGGCGGAAGCCGTACCCGCCGGCCCGCCGCGGACGTCGCGCCCGGCACCGGCCGACATCGTGGACAGCCCGCGGATCGTCGCGCTGGCCGCCTCCGTGGCGGGCGGACGCGACGCCGCCGTACGGGAGTTCTGGGCCGAGGCCGAAGCGCAGGGGACGCCGCTCGTCGAGCCGATCCCCTGGGACCCCGAGCACCGGGCCGTCACCTTCCTGTGGCGCGGCACGGAGCAGACCCGCCGGGTCCTCCTCCTGGTCAACCGCCTCGTGGACCGCACGCACCTCGCGGGCAGCCTGATGCGCCGCATCCACGGCACCGACGTCTGGCACCTCACCTACCGGCTGCCCTCCGACCATCGCGGCTCGTACGTCATCGCGCCCGACACCGGCACCGGCGGCAGCCGCCACCGCACGGCGACGGCGCCCGCGGCCACGCCCGTACCGGAGTCCGCAGCCACACCCGAACCGGCGTGCGCGCCCGCGCCCGCACCGGAGTCCGCGCCCGCGCTCACACCGGCGTCCGGCCCCGCGCTCGCGCCGGGCTTCGGCCCCGCATCGGGCTCCGGCACCGCATCGGACTCCGGCCTCGCGCCGGGCTCCGGCCCCTCGGACGACTTCCAGGCCCGGCTGCTGCCGCTGCTCGCCGCCGCCGGACCCGACCCGCTCAACCCCCGCGTCATGCCGTCCCGTTGGCGCGGCGAGGGCGGCTCGGTCTTCGAGCTGCCCGACGCGCCGTGGCAGCCGTGGCAGCCGTGGCAGCCGTGGCGGCCTGCCGCCGGTGTCGCCGGTCCGGGCGGCAGCGGCGGCCGGGGCACCGTGGAACGGCACCGGGTGACCAGTGCCGCCCTCGCCGCCCGCCGCGACGTCTGGACGTACGTACCTCCGGGGCCGCTTCCGGACGGCGGTGCCGACACGCTGGTGCTGCTGGACGGCGACCTGTGGTTCGGGCGGCTCGGCGTGCAGGACCTCTTCGACCGGCTGATCGCGGGCGGCGTCCTGCCGCCCCTGGCCGTGCTCGCCCCGGACGCCGTGGACAACGCCACCCGCGCCCGCGAGTTCGGCGGCCGCCAGGCGTACGCGAACTTCCTCGCCGCCGAACTGCTGCCCTGGGCGGCGGCGCGGCTTCCGGTGACGTTCGACCCGTCGCGCACGGTCGTCGCGGGCGAGGGCCTGGGCGCAACCACCGCGCTGTACGCCGGGTTCGCGGCACCGCGCCGGTTCGGCAAGGTGCTCGCCCAGTCCCCGTCGCTGTGGTGGCGGCCGGAGGGCGCGGGGCCGGTGGACGGCGCCGACGCCACGGGACGGCCGTCCTGGCTGGCGCAGGAGTACGCCGCCGGGCGCCGCCGCGAGCTGCGGACGCATCTGCGCGCCGACCGGTACGAGGGCGACGCGCGCAAACAATCCAGGGAACTGCGCGACACGCTGCGCGTCCTCGGATATCCCGTCACGTACACGGAGTACAACGGCGGACATGACCACGCCTGCTGGGCGGGCGGCCTGGCCGAGGGACTGGCGGACCTGCTGGGCCGGCCGGACGCCGCGCCCGGGGCCGACGCCGGAACACCGGGGTTCGCATGAACTCCGCCACGCCGCGCCGCGCGTTCTACGTCCTGAAGTCCCGCGTGTACCACGCCATCCTGCGGACACCCCGCTTCCGTACGGCCAGGCCGGCCGCGCCGGCGGCCACGGACCGCCACCCCGAACGCCCGCAACGTTCCCCCCAGGACTTCACGCAACGGCCGGCCACGGACCGCCCGCAGCGTGCCATCCCGGACCGCCCGCAGCGGTTCCCCGCGGACCGCGCGCAACGGTCCGCCCCTGACCGTCCTCACCGGCGTACCAAGGCCCTCGCCGGGTGACGGACGCGGCGCCCCGCCCCACCAGTGCCGGGGCGGGGCGCCCTTGATACGGACGGGTGGCGGGTGGCGGTCACGGGCCGCCCGCCACCCGCCCACACCCGAACCTGCTGTGACTCCCGACACGACAGCCTCTCCAGCCCCACCCGGCTCCTTAAGATCGCCCGGTGCCCGCTGACATATCCCTGACGACGACCCTTCTGCTGTGCCTGGCCGCCCTGGCGGCGGGCTGGATCGACGCCGTCGTGGGCGGCGGCGGCCTGCTGCTCCTGCCGGCGCTGCTCGTCGGCCTCCCGCACACGCCCGCCGCGTACGTCCTGGGAACCAACAAGTCCACGGCCGTCGTCGGCACCGCCGCCGCGGCCTACACCTACGTACGCAAGGCGCCCATCGACCTGCGGACCGCCTTGCGCATCGGCCTGGCCGCGCTCGGCGGCTCGCTGGGCGGGGCGTTCTTCGCGGCGGGCATCAACAGCGAGGTGCTGCGCCCGCTCATCATGACCGTCCTGGTGGCCGTCCTGGCATTCGTCCTCCTCCGCCCGGCCTTCGGCACCGCCCCGCCGCCCTCCGGGCCCGTCACCCGGCGGCGCGTCCTGGCCGCGGTCCTGGTGGCGGGCCTGGGCATCGGCTTCTACGACGGGCTGATCGGCCCCGGAACCGGCGCCTTCCTCGTCGTCGCGCTGGCCGCGATCCTCCACATGGACCTGGTGACGTCCTCGGCCACCGCCAAGGTCGTCAACGTGTGCACCAACATCGGCGCACTCGCCATGTTCGCCTACCAGGGCACGGTCCTGTGGCAACTGGGCGCGCTGCTCGCGGCGTTCAACTTCGTCGGCGGCACGGTCGGCGCGCGCATGGCGCTCAAGCGCGGCGCCGGGTTCGTGCGCGGGGTGCTGGTCGTGGTCGTCGTGACGCTGCTGTGCAAGCTGGCCTTCGACCAGTGGCTGGCCTGACCCGGGGCCGCCCGGGGAGGGCGGCCCGGCCGTTCAGTTCATGGACTTGGTCGCGGTGACCGCGGTCAGCATGACGGCGGAGTCCTGCAGCGCCTTCAGGCCGTGCCGCTCGTGCGGGACGGGCACGACCTGCCCGGCGATCAGGTCGCGGTCGTCGCTCGTCCCGGTCAGCCGGACCCGGCCGTGCAGCACCTGGAGGCTGGCGGCCGGGGGAGTGGTGTGCTCGTCCAGCGCCGCGCCCTCGATCAGCGCGATCACGGTCTGCCGGAGCGGGCCGTCCTGGAGGAAGAGGTGGGCGCTGCGCCCGTGAGCGGAGGCCCTGGCGTCGTCGAGCTGGCGGCGGGCGAGCGAGCTGAGGTCGTCCATGACGCGGCCTTTCGATCGGGGTCCGCGGCGCCGGGACCGGCACCGGTGGCGGTACTGGTACCCGTATCGGCTCCGGTAACCGCACCTGTGCCGGGCGCGGTCCATCCGCACGGGTGGCCGGTCGGCTGCCGAATGGCCGGTGGTCCCGGCCGGTGATCACGACGGTCCGTACGATGCGGAGGGAACCGATCACCGACCAGGGCCCGAAGGGGGCGTTCCCGTGCCAGGCGAACCGGCGGAGCAAGGGCGGCAGGGCAGAACTGCCGGAAGAACGGACGACGGCGCGGCGGCCTTTCTGACCGTCATGACGACGACCGACAGCGCCGATAAGGCGGAGGCGCTGGCGCGCGGCGCGGTCGAGGCGCGGGTGGCGGCCTGTGCGCAGATCAGCGCGCCCGTCACGTCCGTGTACCGGTGGGAGCAGGCGATCGAGACGGCACAGGAGTGGCAGGTGCTGTTCAAGACGACGGCCGTGCGCTACGAGGCGCTGGAGGCGTATCTCCTCGGGGCGCACGACTACGACACACCGGAGATCATCGCGACGCCCGTCACCCGGGGCGGGGCCGGTTATATCGCCTGGGTCGCGGAGGAGACGAGCTGACGTGAGACGGCGATCCGAGGTGCGGAGGTCAGAGGTGCGGCGGTCCGAAGCACGGCGGTCCGAGGTGCAGCGGTCCGAGGCGCAGCGGTCCGAAGCAGGGCGGGCCGAGGCAGGGCGGTCCGAAGCACGGCGATCCGAGGCACGACAGGGGTCCGGCGAGGGTACGGGTGGCGCGGCGGGCGGCGGCCGGACGGACGCGCCCGCGCCCAACCCCCGGCACGGCCGCAGGCGCCGGGGCAGATGGCCGGTCCGCGGCCGGTGGGGCGCCGCCGGTGCCGGGCTCGCGCTGTGCCTCCTCGTGGTGCCCGCGAGCGGCGCGGCCACCGACGGCGCTGACGGCGACGACGGCGCGGGCGGCTGGACGAGCGACACCGCGGCCCGGTACTGGACGGCCGGGCGGATGGCGGCGGCCGTCCCCGCGGGCGCGGGCACCGGCAAGAGCGCCGCCGCGCCGGCCGCGCGCTCCACGGCGGCCGCCCCC
Organism: Streptomyces sp. CB02923; assembly: GCF_001905005.1. Lineage (GTDB taxonomy): Bacteria > Actinomycetota > Actinomycetes > Streptomycetales > Streptomycetaceae > Streptomyces. The sequence goes on from NZ_LWKZ01000012.1 coordinate 599,890, forward strand.
GGTTTCGCGCGGCACTTCGACGGCGTGCCCTCCGTCGGGGTGCTCTTCTCCGTCGACAAGGACGCGCGGGCGCACCACTGCACCGCCAGCGTCGTCCGCAGCCCGCACCGCGATCTGATCCTCACGGCCGGGCACTGCAAGCCGGGGGCCCGTGCGGCCTTTGTCCCGCAGTATCGTTCCGGCGCCACCGCCCAGCCGTACGGAGTCTGGGCCGTCGACCGCGGCTTCACCGACCCCGAGCGGACCGACACCGGCCCGGGATCGGACCTGGACTTCGCGTTCGCGACGGTCAAGCCGGACAGCGAGGGCCGCTCCCTGGAGTCGGTGACCGGCGGCAACATCCTGGCGCGCACGCCCGGTTACACCACGGACGTCACCGTCATCGGCTACCCGACCGTCCGCAACGACCCCGCCGACCAGGCCATACGGTGCGCGATGCGGACCACCCGGCTCACCGGGCAACGGCAGCTGCGGATGGAGTGCGGCGGGTTCTACGGCGGCACGTCGGGCAGCCCGTGGCTGAGCCGCTTCGACGAGCGCACGAAGACCGGGTACGTGGTCGGCAACATCGGCGGCCTGAACGGCGGCGGCCCGTCCGGCCCCGACAGCCACCGGACCTCCTACAGCCCGTTCTACGGCTCGGAGGTGTTCCGCCTGTACGCCCGCGCCGTCGCGGGCTGACGACCTGCCGGCCTGACGGCCTGACGGCCTGACGACCTGCCGGCCTGACGGCCTGAACGGCGGCGGCGCCGCCCCGTAACCGCTCCGGGCACCTCCGCACCCGCTCCGGGCCCCTCCCCACCTACCGCAGGGCCGCCGCCACCCCGTCCTCCCGCGGCCCGAGGAAGCGCGGGTCGGGCCGAACGGCGGCCTCGGCCGCCGCCTTCGCCGCCGCGAACACCTCGCGGGTGCCGCCGTAGTACCAGGTGGCGTCGTGCCGGGCGTCGACGCCGACGCCGTACGCGTCGAGACCGGCCGCACCGCACAGCGCCAGCGCCCGCCGGATGTGGAAGCCCTGGCTGACCAGCACGGCCCGGTCCACGCCGAAGACCCGGCGGGCACGGGTGCACGAGTCCCAGGTGTCGAAGCCCGCGTAGTCGCTGACGATCCGGTTCGCGGGGACGCCGTGCGCGACCAGGTACGTGCGCATGGCGTCCGGCTCGTCGTATTCCTCGCGGCTGTTGTCGCCGGTGACGAGGACCGCGCGGACCGTGCCCCGGTCGTACAGGCGGGCGGCGGCGTCCAGCCGGTGCGCCAGGTACGGGGACGGCTCGCCGTCCCACAGCCCCGCGCCGAAGACGACGGCGACCGGCGCCGCGGGCACGTCCTCGACCGTACGGATCCGGGACCCCGCGGCAACGTTCATCCACGTCGCCGGAAGCAGCGCCAGGACACCGGCCAGCACGGTGACCTGGAAGGCCCGCCGCTGCCCGCGCCGCGTCTTCGGCAGCCGCATCCGGCTCCCCACCCGCCGTATCCACTGTGTCTGCCGTGTCTGCCATATCTGTCGTGTCTGCTGTGCCACCAGATATCCCCCGTTGCTCGTGTTGCCACCGCAAGCAGCGACGCGCCGAGGCCTGCCATGGTTGCGGAGACGGACCCCGCCCGTACCGCACCCGTACCGCACCCGTACCGAAGGAGCCCACCGGATGCCGACCGAGCCCGAGCGCCTGCCGTTCTTCGTCTACGGAACGCTGCGCCCCGGGCAGGCCAACCACGCCCGGTGCCTGCGCGGCCGGACGGCGGGAGAGGAATCCGCGCTGGTCAGAGGCGTGCTGCTGTACGAGGGGCCGGGCTACCCGTACGCCGTGCGCGGGCCCGCCGAGGCGGTCGTGCACGGCGATCTCATACAGCCGCGCGAGGCGGTCCACGACGCCGTGCGCGCCGCCCTGGACCGCCTGGAGGGCCATGTGCCCGGCGCCCCCGGCAACCTCTACGAGCGGGTGGCGCTGCGGGCGGAGTGCGCGGACGGCCGGAGCGTACGGGCATGGGTGTACGTGGCCGCCGAACCGCTCGCCCGCCGCCTGCGCGCCACCGGCACGCCGGTCCCAGGCGGCGACTGGCTGCGCAGGCCGCGGGTGCACAGGACGGACGCCCCGTCCGCCCGTCCCGCACCGCCGCCCGGCTAATCTGGACGACTTGCCCCGAACCGCACAGGACCCGGCAGCCCCGGCAGTCCCAGCAGCAGACAGGTGTGATCCCAGCGTGCCCCCCACCTCCCCGGACCCGGCCCCGGCACAGAACCCGGCGAACGACCCGTTCCCCAAGGCGGAACTGCACCTCCACATCGAGGGCACCCTGGAACCCGAGCTGGCCTTCGCCCTCGCCGAGCGCAACGGCGTCACCCTGCCGTACGCCACCGAGGACGAACTGCGCCGCGCGTACTCCTTCAGCGACCTCCAGTCGTTCCTGAACCTCTACTACGCGCTGATGGCGGTGCTGCGCACCGAGGACGACTTCGCCGACCTGACCCACGCCTACCTGGCCCGCGCCCAGGCGCAGGGCGTCCGGCACGCGGAGATCTTCTTCGACCCGCAGGCGCACACCTCGCGCGGCGTCCCCGTCGGCACGGTCGTCGAGGGCCTGACGCGGGCCCTGGACACCGCCGAGGAGCGGTACGGCATCACCACCCGCCTGATCATGTGCTTCCTGCGTGACGAGAGCGCCGAGTCCGCGCTCGCCACCTTCGAGGCGGCCCGCCCCTACCTGGACCGGATCACCGCCGTCGGCCTGGACTCGGCGGAGGTCGGGCACCCGCCGTCGAAGTTCGAGGAGGTTTACGCGCTGGCGCGGGAGGCCGGGCTCAAGTGCGTGGCCCACGCGGGCGAGGAGGGCCCGCCCTCGTACGTCTGGGAGGCGCTGGACATCCTCGGCGTGGACCGCGTCGACCACGGCGTGCGCTGCCTGGAGGACGAGCAGCTGGTCGCCCGCCTGGTCGCGGACCAGGTGCCGCTCACCGTCTGCCCGCTGTCCAACGTCCGCCTGCGCGTCATCGACGAACTGGCCGACCACCCGCTGCCCGCGATGCTGGACGCGGGCCTGCTGGTCACCGTCAACTCGGACGACCCCGCCTACTTCGGCGGTTACGCCGACGACAACTTCACCGCCGTACGCGACGCGCTGCACCTGGACGAGGAGACCCTGCGCACCCTCGCCCGCAACTCCTTCCGCGCCTCCTTCCTGGACGAGGCGACCCGCGAGACGTACCTCAAGGAGGTCGAGGCACACGGCCGGGGCTGACGGGGGCCGCGCGGGGCGTGACGGGTGTCACCGCCCGCCCGCCATTGACCTCAAGTCCGGTTGAGTTCCTAGGTTCTTCCTCACCAGGCACGACGCCCGCAGCGCGGGCAGAGGAGGACACCACCATGGAGTACTCGCACAACGACGCCGAACTGGCGGGCCAGCCCATCGGCTACTGGGCCTGGGCCGCGCACACGGCAGCCGTCACGCACATCCGCGCCGGGCTGGCCCGCCACGGTGTCAGCCAGCCCCAGTGGTGGGTGCTGAACCAGCTGGCGGGCCACGCCGACGGCCGCGACCGGGCGGAGGTGACCGGCCTGCTCAAGGGGTACCTGGCCGCCGGCACCGACACCCTCACCGCGGACATCGACGCACTCGGCCGCCGCGGCCTGCTCTCCCCCGACGGCGACCGGCTGCACATCACCGCCGAGGGAGCCGATGTGCACGCGCGGTGCGCCGCCCTCCAGAAGGAGATGCGCGCGACGATCCACGACGGCATCAGCGACGAGGAGTACGTCCGTACCCTCAAGGTCCTCCAGCGGATGATCCACAACGTCGGCGGGACGATGCGGCACCACTGAGCGTGCGCCGGACCGGCTCGCTCCCCGCCCGATTACCCCCGGGGTAATCGACCGCTCTCCCCTCCCGCGACAGGATCGGGCACACCAACGGGAACACCGCCCGGACCGGTCCCGGTCCCGGCCGCAGTCGCGAGGAGAGCGTCATGTCCGCCAGCCCCACCGCCGGTACGGCGGGTCCGACCACCACCGCGAGCGCTGTCGCCGCGGCCACCCGGGCCGTCGTGCAGGACTTCCTCGCCGCCCGGCTGGCCGGGGACACCGGGCGGCTCGCCGAACTCTTCGCCGACGAGGTCGACTGGCAGCTCGCCGAGAACCCGGCCGTCCCGTGGATCCGCCCCCGGCGCACGGCCGCCGAATGCGCCGCCCAGGCCCGGGAGCTGGCGGAGCACACCGTGCCCGAGGACGCGCGGGCCTCCCTCGACGCCTTCCTCGTCGACGGCACCGACGCCGTCGTCACGGGACACGTTTCGGGAACCGTACGCGCGACGGGAAAGACCTTCGAGGGCCCGTTCGCGCTGCGCCTCACCGTCGAGGACGGCCGGATCACCCGCCACCACCTCTACGAGAACAGCCTGTCGATCGCCGAGGCCTGCACCCCGTGAGGACGCGGGCGGCCGGGTCCCGGGGGCCGTGGTCTCAGCAGCCGTGATCTCGGCAGCCGTGATCTCGGAGCCGTGATCTCAGCGCCACCGGCCGGTCAGCGCAACTGGCCGGAGTCCTCCGCGGCACCTTCCCCCTCCGCCTCCGCCGGTTCCAGCCGTACCGCGCACGTCTTGAACTCCGGCATCCCCGACACCGGGTCCAGCGCCGGGTTGGTCACGGTGTTGGCGCGGCCCGGACCCGGCCAGTGGAAGGGCATGAAGACGGTGTCGGCGCGGATCGCCTCGCTGTAGCGGGCGGGGGCCACCGCACGGCCGCGGCGGGAGACCACCGCGACCGGGCGGCCGTCCTCGATGCCGTACCGCCGGGCGAGCCGCGGGTGGATCTCCACGTACGGGCCGGGGGCCGCCGCGTTCAGGTCCGGCACCCGGCGGGTCTGCGCACCCGACTGGTACTGGGCCAGCACCCGGCCGGTCGTCAGGACCACCGGGTACCGGTCGTCGGGCTCCTCGGCCGCCGGGCGGTGGGTGACCGGGACGAAGCGGGCCCGGCCGTCGGGCGTCGCGAAGCGGTCCAGGAAGAGACGCGGGGTGCCGGGGTGCCCCTCTCCGGAGCAGGGCCAGAAGACGCCGTCCTCTGCGGTGATCCGCCGGTACGTGATGCCCGCGTAGTCGGCCGGGCCGCCGGCCGAGGCGCGCCGCAGCTCGTCGAAGACCTCCTCCGGGTCGGCGGGAAAGCCCTTCTCCCAGCCGAGGCGGGCCGCGAGGGCGTTGAGGGCGTGGAGGTCGGTGCGGACGCCGGGGGGCGGGTCCAGGGCGCGCCGCCGCAGCAGGACGCGGCCCTCCAGGTTCGTCGTCGTCCCGGTCTCCTCGGCCCACTGGGCCACCGGCAGGACGACGTCCGCGAGTGCCGCGGTCTCCGACAGCACCACGTCGGCCACCGCGAGGAAGTCCAGCGCCCGCACGCGCTGTTCGACGTGGGCGGCGCGCGGCGCCGAGACGACGGGGTTGGAGCCCATCAGGAGCAGGGCGCGCACGTCCCGGCCCAGGGCGTCCAGCAACTCGTACGCGCTGCGTCCGGGCCCGGGGAGGGACTCCGGCGGCACGCCCCACACGCCCGCGACGTGCGCCCGCGCGGCGGGGTCGGACAGCTTGCGGTAGCCCGGCAACTGGTCGGCCTTCTGACCGTGTTCGCGCCCGCCCTGCCCGTTGCCCTGGCCGGTCAGGCACCCGTAACCGGAGTGCTCGCGTCCCGCGCGGCCGGTCGCCAGGCACAGGTTGATCCACGCGCCGACCGTGTCGGTCCCCTTCGCCTGCTGTTCGGGCCCCCGGGCCGTCAGCACCATCGAACTGTCCGCGTCGCAGAACAGGCGCACGGCCGCGCGCAGTTGGGGCACGGGCACGCCGGTGATCCGCTCGACCAGCTCCGGCCAGTGCGCCATCGCCGCCGCCCGCGCCTCCGGCCAGCCGCTGGTGCGCGCCGCGATGAACGCCTCGTCCGTACGGCCCTCCGCCACCACCAGGTGCAGCAGTCCGAGCGCGAGCGCCAGGTCGGTGCCGGGGCGCGGCGCCAGGTGCAGATCCGCCTGCCCGGCCGTACGGGTACGGCGCGGGTCGACGACGATCAGCCGGCCGCCGTTCTCCTTCAGCCCGGTCAGGTAGCGCAGCGCGGGCGGCATGGTTTCGGCCAGGTTGGAGCCGACGAGGACGACGCACCCGGTGCGGGCGACGTCGGCCAGCGGGAAGGGCAGCCCGCGGTCCAGGCCGAAGGCCCGCTGGTGCGCGGCGGCGGCCGAGGACATGCAGAACCGGCCGTTGTAGTCGATCTGCGAGGTGCCGAGCACCACCCGCGCGAACTTCCCCAGCGCGTACGCCTTCTCGTTGGTCAGGCCGCCCCCGCCGAAGACGCCCACCGCGTCCCTGCCGTACACGGCGCCGGTACGGGACAGGCCCGCTGCGACCCGGTCGAGGGCCGTGTCCCAGTCCGCCGGTACCAGGCGGCCGGTCGCGGTGTCGCGTACCAGGGGCCCGGTCAGCCGGGCCCCTGGCGCGAGCAGTTCGGCGGCGGTGCGGCCCTTGCCGCACAGAGCGCCCCGGTTGACGGGGAAGTCAGGGCGCTCCACGACTTCGGCGGGGGAGCCGTCGGTGCCCGGCGGCGTGCGGCGCAGACCCATGCCGCACTGGAGGGCGCAGTACGGGCAGTGGGTGTCCACCTGCGCGTGCGCGTCCCGGGGCGGGGCCGCCGGGGTGGCGGTGGTGCGGGGGGTGGCGGCGTTCATGCGGCCAGCGTGCGGCGCCCGTGTTTCCGCCGGTCCGGAGCGGCGTTACGGGCCGGGGAAGCGTGCCTCACGGCGGCCGCGCCCGGGTGGTGAGGAAGCCCGGCACACCCCTCACGCGCGCCGCCCGCGCCCCGACAGCCACCGGTAACCAGCCGTCACACCCGCGCAACGGCCCGGCAACGCCCGGCTGCCAGGCTCTCCCCATGAAGGCGTCGATACCGCCCTTACCGCCCCTACCGCCCGTTCCGCTCACGGCCCCCTTCGACAGTACGGCGCAGCTCATGACGGAGATCACCACCCAGCTCAGCGACCGGCTCAGCCGCGTCCGGCTGCGCGGCCTGCCCCCGCGGAACCCGGCCGTCCGCGCCCCGGACCGCCCCCGCCCCTCCCGCAGCGCCTCGACGGCCCGGGAGGCGCCCCCACTCGTCGCCGTGGCACACGGCAGCCGCGACCCCGCCGCACTGGGCACCGTCACCGCCCTCCTGGACCGGATACGGGACCTGCGCCCCGGGCTCACCGTCCGGCTCGGCCACATCGAGCTGAACGCGCCGCTGCTCCCGGACACGCTGGCGGAGCTGAGCGGTACGGCCGTGGCCGTACCGCTGCTGCTCGCGCGCGGGCAGCACGCCGGCCACGACATCCCGGCCGCGCTGGCCGGCGCGCCCCACCTCACGGCGCGCCTCGCCCGCCCGCTTGGCCCGCACCCCCTGCTCGCCGAAGCCCTGCACGCCCGCCTCGAAGAGGCCGGGGCCCGGCGCCCGTGCGCCGTCGTGCTGGCCGCTGCCGGGTCCCGCGCCCCCGAATCGGCCGCCGACACGGCCCGTACGGCGCGGCTCCTGTCCGAGCGGCTCGGCGGCGTACCCGTCCTGCCCGCGTACGCGACCGCGCCTCCCGAAGGCGGCCCGGCCGGCACCCCGCTCTCCGTCCCCGCGGCCCTGCGCGCCCTCGCCGCCCGCGGCCACCACCGCCCCGCCCTCGCCTCCTGCTTCACCGCGCCCGGCCGCTTCGCCGCCCAGTGCGCGGCGGCCGCCCCCGGGCCCGCGGCCGCTCCGCTCGGCGACCATCCCGCGCTGGCCCGGCTGGTCCTGCACCGTTACGACCAGGCACTCGCTGCGCGCAGCGGGTGCGGCCAGGACTCCACCGGGGCGGCTACCGTCGCCGTATGACGGGCACACGATCGACGACCGGCCGCGAAGCGGGCCACGACGGCACGGGGTACGGCGCGGCCGACACCGAACGCTGGGTCCCCGAGCCCGACAAACGGCCGGGCCGTACCGCCTTCCAGCGCGACCGGGCCCGGGTCCTGCACTCGGCCGCGCTGCGCCGCCTCGCGGGCAAGACCCAGGTCGTCACCCCGGGCACCACCGAACACCTGTGGGACGCCAGCCCCCGTACCCGCCTCACCCACTCCCTGGAGTGCGCCCAGGTCGGCCGCGAACTCGGCGCCGCCCTCGGCTGCGACCCCGACCTGGTGGAGACCGCCTGCCTCGCCCACGACCTGGGCCACCCGCCCTTCGGGCACAACGGCGAACAGGCGCTCAACGAGGTCGCCGCGCCCTGCGGCGGCTTCGAGGGCAACGCCCAGTCGCTGCGGCTGCTCGCCCGCCTGGAACCAAAACGGTTCGTCCCCGACACGGACGGCACCGCGGTCAGCGTCGGCCTCAACCTCACCCGCGCCGCCCTGGACGCCGCCACCAAGTACCCGTGGCAGCGCGGCGGCCACCCCACCGATCCCGGTTCGTCCAAATTCGGGGTCTACGAGGACGACCTGCCGGTCTTCACCTGGTTCCGGCAGGGCGCGCCCGAAGCGGCCCGCAGCTTCGAGGCGCAGGTCATGGACTGGGCCGACGACGTGGCGTACTCGGTGCACGACGTCGAGGACGGGCTGCACGCCGGCTACCTGGACCCGAACTGCCTGCTCGCCGAACCCGAACGTGCCGAAGTGTTCACGATCGCCGCCGAACGTTACGCGCCCGGCGCGGACCCGCAGGAACTGGGCGCGGCCCTCGACCGCCTGCTCGACCAGGTGTGGTGGCCGCACGGCTACGACGGCACGGCCGTCGCCCAGGCCCGCCTGAAGGACGCCACCAGCCAGCTCATCGGCCGCTTCTGCCTCGCCGCGGAGACCGCCACCCGCGCCGAGTGGGGGACCGGCCGCCTCACCCGGCACCGCGCCCGGCTCGTCGTACCGCGCGGAACCCGCCTGGAATGCGCCGTGTTGAAGGCCGTCGCGGAACGCTACGTGATGCGCCGCCCCGACCAGGAGGCACTCCGCGCCGACCAGCGCGTCGTCATCGCCGAACTGGCCGAGGCACTGGTCGCCCGCGCTCCCGACGGCCTCGACCCGCAGTTCCGCGCCCTGTACGACCAGGCCGAGACGGCGGGCGACGACACCGCCAGGATGCGCGCCCTGATCGACCAGATCGCCGCCCTCACCGACGCCTCGGCGCGCTCCCTGCACGCCCGGCTCACCCGGCCGCGGGGCACACGCTGAGCAGCGGAACCCGCGCCGCCGGTCCACCATGGACGGTGCTGCTGCGGCCCCTGGGGCGCGCGCCCTCTTCCCGCGGCACGCCCGGTACGGGACGCTCGGGCTTGAGTGCGCCGAACGCGGGAAACAAAACAGGGGCACAACGGGGTGGACGGCCATGGAACGCGGTATGACATACGGCGTCACACGGCCGGCGGGGGACACGCGGCCGGCCGCGCCGGGCAGTACGCGGCGACAGCACTGCGGGGGGTAGAACGGGGACACGACCGGGGGCGTTCACGGACGCGGACGCACCGCGCCGCAGCGAGGAGGAAGCAAGTGGTCGACGCACACCAGACGTTCGTCATCGTCGGGGGTGGCCTGGCCGGGGCAAAGGCCGCCGAGACCCTTCGTGCGGAAGGCTTCACCGGCCGGGTGATACTGATCTGTGACGAGCGCGACCACCCGTACGAGCGCCCCCCGCTCTCCAAGGGGTACCTGCTCGGCAAGGAGGACCGCGACAGCGTCTTCGTCCACGAGCCCGCCTGGTACGCCGGCGCGGACATCGAACTGCACCTCGGCCAGCCCGCCGTCCACCTCGACCCGGCGGCCCGCACCGTCCGGCTCGGCGACGGCACCCTGATCGCGTACGACAAGCTCCTGCTGGCCACCGGCGCCGAGCCGCGCCGCCTGGACGTCCCCGGCACCGACCTGGTCGGCGTCCACCACCTGCGGCGCCTGGCACACGCCGAGCGGCTGCGCGGCGTCCTGCAGTCCCTCGGCCGGGACAACGGCCACCTCGTCATCGCCGGCGCGGGCTGGATCGGCCTGGAAGTCGCCGCCGCCGCCCGCTCGTACGGCGCCGAGGTGACCGTCGTGGAGCCCGAGCCGACACCGCTGCACAGCGTCGTCGGCCCCGAGCTGGGCAGCCTCTTCACCGACCTGCACCGGGAGCACGGCGTCCGCTTCCACTTCGGCGCCCGCCTGACCGAGATCGCCGGACAGGACGGCGTGGTGCTGGCCGCGCGCACCGACGACGGCGAGGAGCACCCGGCCCACGACGTGCTCGCCGCGATCGGCGCCGCCCCCCGCACGGCCCTGGCCGAGCAGGCCGGGCTGGCCCTGGTCGACCCGGCGCACGGCGGCGGCGTCGCCGTGGACGCCTCGCTGCGCACCTCCGATCCGCACATCTACGCGGCCGGTGACATCGCCGCCTTCCCGTACTCGCTGCTGCCCGCCGCCGGGGACGGCGGCAGCGAGCCCGCCGGACTGCGCGTCGAACACTGGGCCAACGCCCTCAACGGCGGCCCCGCCGCCGCCCGCGCCATGCTCGGCCGGGACGTCACCTACGACCGCATCCCGTACTTCTTCTCCGACCAGTACGACATCGGACTGGAGTACTCCGGCTACGCGCCCCCCGGCTCGTACGACCAGGTCGTGTGCCGCGGCGACGTCGGCAAGCGCGAGTTCATCGCCTTCTGGCTGTGCGAGGGACGGCTGCTGGCGGGCATGAACGTCAACATGTGGGACGTCACCGGGCCGATCCAGCAGCTCATCCGTTCGGGCCAGGTCCTCGACCCGAACGCGCTGGCCGACCCGCAGGTGGCACTGGACTCGCTGCTGCCTCCGGACCGGGCCTGAGGACCCGTACCGCACCGGATCTGAGGACCCGTACCGGACCGGATCTGAGGACCCGTACCGCACCGGATCTGAGGACCCGTACCGGACCGGATCTGAGGACCCGTACCGCAGCCGACGCCCAGGGAGAACCGTCCATGCCCGAAGCCGCCGTCACGTTCGACGACGTCCAGGACGCCGCCGCCCGCATCAAGGGCGTCGTCCACCGCACCCCCGTGCTGCGTTCCCGCACCCTCGACGCCCTGGTGGGCGCCGAGGTGCACCTCAAGTGCGAGAACTTCCAGCGCGCCGGCGCGTTCAAGTTCCGCGGCGCCTACCACGCCGTCTCCCGGCTGGCGCCGGAGCAGCTCGCCCGCGGCGTCGCGGCGTTCTCCTCCGGCAACCACGCCCAGGCGGTCGCCCTGGCCGCCCGGGAGCTGGGCAGCAGCGCGGTGATCCTCATGCCGGAGGACTCGCCGCGCTCCAAACGGGACGCGACCGAGGGGTACGGCGCCGAGATCGTCACGTACGACCGCTACACCGGCGACCGGGCCGCACTGGGCGCGCGGCTCGCCGCCGAGCGCGGCCTGACGCTGATCCCGCCCTACGACCACCCGCACGTCATCGCCGGGCAGGGCACCGCCGCCCTGGAGCTGATCGAGGAGACCGGACCGCTGGACGCCCTGCTCACGCCGGTCGGCGGGGGCGGGCTGATCGCGGGCTCGGCCGTCGCCGCCACCGCGCTGTCGCCCGGCATCCGCATGATCGGCGTCGAACCGGAGGCGGGGGACGACACCCGGCGCTCGCTGGCGGCCGGCGAGCGGGTGCGCATCCCCGTACCGCGGACCATCGCCGACGGGCAGGCGGTGGAGCAGCCCGGCGAGCTGACCTTCCCGGTCAACCGGCGGCTGCTCGAATCGGTGGTGCTGGTCAGCGACGACGAGATCCGGGCCGCGATGCGGCTGGCCTTCGAACGGCTGAAGATCGTCACCGAGCCGAGCGGGGCGAGCGCGCTGGCCGCCCTGCTGGCCGGGGCCGTCGACCCGCTGCCGCGCCGCGTCGGCGTGGTGATCTCCGGCGGCAACATCGGACTGGACCGCTTCCTGGAACTGATGGGCTGAGGGCGGCGGTCCCGGAGGGCCTCGGAAGGCCTCGGAAGGTGTCGGAAGGCCTCGGGCGGCGGTGGCACGGCCGCCCGGGGCGGGCCGGCCCCGGCTCCCGTACCCGGCCGCCGGGCGGGCCATCGCCGCCCGGGACCGGACTTCCGTACCCGTCCGGGCGGGCCCGGACCGGACTGTCGTACCCCACCCGTAGAATTCAGGCGTGGCAGGCAGGATCAACGATGACGACGTGAAGGCGGTACGGGACGCGGTCCCGATCGACGCCGTCGTGTCCGAGTACCTCCAGCTGCGCAATGCGGGCGGCGGCAATCTCAAGGGCCTGTGCCCCTTCCACGACGAGAAGTCCCCGTCGTTCCACGTCAGCTCCGCCAAGGGCCTCTACCACTGCTTCGGCTGCCAGGAGGGCGGGGATGTCGTCGACTTCATCATGAAGCTCGACCACCTCTCCTTCGCCGAGACCATCGAGCGCCTCGCCTCGCAGGCCGGCATCACCCTGCGCTACGAGGAGGGCGGCTACGCCCCCGGCCGCCAGCAGGGCGAGCGCACCCGCCTCGTCGAGGCCCACAAGGCCGCGGCCCAGTTCTACATCGAGCAGCTCGACAGCCCCGAGGCCGAGATCGGCCGTAAGTTCCTCGCCGAGCGCGGCTTCGACCAGGCCGCCGCCCAGCACTTCGGCGTCGGCTACAGCCCGGCAGGCTGGGACCACCTCACCCGGTTCCTGCGCGGCCGCGGCTTCAGCGACCAGGAACTGATCCTCTCCGGCCTCTCCCAGGACGGCCGCCGCGGCCCCATCGACCGCTTCCGCGGCCGCCTGATGTGGCCGATCCGCGACATCGCGGGCGAGGTCGTCGGCTTCGGCGCCCGCAAGCTCCGCGACGACGACAACGGCCCCAAGTACCTGAACACCCCGGAGACCCCCCTCTACCGCAAGTCCCAGGTCCTGTACGGCATCGACCTCGCCAAGAAGGAGATCGCCAAGACCAGCCGGGCCGTCGTCGTCGAGGGCTACACCGACGTCATGGCCTGCCACCTCGCCGGCGTCACCACCGCCATCGCCACCTGCGGCACCAGCTTCGGCGAGGGCCACATCAAGATCCTGCGCCGGCTGCTGATGGACAACTCCGGCTCCGAGGTCGTCTTCACCTTCGACGGCGACGCGGCCGGCCAGAAGGCCGCGCTGCGCGCCTTCGAGGACGACCAGAAGTTCGCCGCCCAGACCTCCATCGCCATCACCCCCGGCGGCATGGACCCCTGCGACCTGCGCCTGGCCAAGGGCGACGCGGCCGTCGCCGACCTGGTCGAGACCCGCACCCCGCTCTTCGAATTCGCGCTGCGCCAGGTCGTCGCCCGGCACAACCTGGACACCACCGTCGGCCGCGCCGCCGCCCTGGACGAGGCGGCGCCCATCGTCGCCAACATCAAGAACAGCTCCATCCAGCACGAGTCCGCCGTGCAGCTGGCCGGCATGCTCGGCATCCTCGACACCCAGTTCGTCGTCCGCCGGGTCGGCCAGCTCGCCCGCTGGGCCCGCGACCGCGGCCGGGACGGCCAGGAACAGGGCCGTACGGGCCGCCGCACCGACCGCCCGGCCTCCGACGCCGCCCAGCCGCCGCCCGGCCCGAGCGGCCCCGCCCTGAACCTCCGCAGCCCCGCCCACCGCGTCGAGCGGGAACTGCTCAAGCTGGCCCTCCAGCGCCCCGACCTGGTCTCGCCGGCCTTCGACGCGTACGGCGCCGACGAGTTCACCGCGCCCCCGTACACCACCGTCCGCCGGTGCATCGAGGACGCGGGCGGCGCGCTGTCCGCCGCGGGCGACAACAGCTACCTCGCCCGGGTCCGCGAGGCCGCCCCCGACGACACGGTCCGCGCCATGGTCACCGAGCTGGCCGTGGAGCCGCTGCACACCCGCCGGGACGCCGACGAGGTGTATGCCGGCGTCCAGTTGGTGGCCGTCCGGCTGGCCGCCGTCAACCGCCGCGTCACGGAGATCCGCGGCTCCCTCCAGCGCCTCGGCCCCCACGCCGACCCCCAGCACCTGGCCGCCGTCCAGAACGAGCTGTGGGTCCTCCAGCAGTACGGCCAGTCCCTGCGCGAACGCGGCTACGCGGCCCTGTAACCGCCCGCGCCGCCGCCCGGCGGGCCCCTTGGCCCAGGCCGCCGCGCGAGGGGCCCGTACGCGAACGAGGCGGCCGCGAACGGCCCGTACCCACCCCGCCGTAGCCGCTCGGTCACCGTCCGGACCCAAAAAGTGCCCGCACGCCCCTCGTGGCGGGCCTGTGTCGTACTCCACACTGAGGAGCGGTGCCTGAGTCCTCGGAGCGCGGCGGGTCCGGACGTACGGAACCGGAATCCCCCGCGGAACCGCTCTTGATGTACGGGACGGACAGCGGCTCGGCCGCAGACGGTCCCGGCCCTTCCGCCGCCTCAGCAGCGATCACACTGGAGGTCGCCCCCGTGCAGACCCGGACCCTCGCCGACGCACCGGCCGCGGATTCGGCCACCGTGCCGCAGCAGGCAGAGCCGCCCGCGCCCGAAATCCTCGTGGAGGAGATCGCCCCGGAGCCGCCGCCACCGCGCCCCGAAGCCGGCGGTCCCTCCTCCGACCTGTTCCGCCAGTACCTGCGCGAGATCGGCCGGATTCCGCTGCTCACCGCCGTGGAGGAGGTCGAACTGGCCCGCCGGGTGGAAGCCGGCCTGTTCGCCGAGGAACGGCTGCGGCTCGCCCCCGACCTGGACTCCCAACTGGCCCTGGACCTCGACAAACTCGTCGTCCTCGGCCGGATGGCCAAACGCCGCCTCATCGAGGCCAACCTGCGCCTGGTCGTCTCCGTCGCCAAACGCTACGTCGGCCGCGGCCTGACCATGCTCGACCTCGTCCAGGAGGGCAACCTCGGACTGATCCGGGCCGTGGAGAAGTTCGACTACGCCCGCGGCTACAAGTTCTCCACCTACGCCACGTGGTGGATCCGCCAGGCCATGTCCCGCGCGCTGGCCGACCAGGCCCGCACGATCCGCGTCCCGGTGCACGTGGTGGAACTGATCAACCGCGTCGTCCGGGTACAGCGCCGGATGCTCCAGGAGCGCGGGTACGAACCCACGCCCGAGGAGGTCGCCGCCCAGCTCGACCTGCCCCCGGAACGCGTCAGCGAGGTACTGCGGCTCGCCCAGGAACCGGTCTCCCTGCACGCCCCCGTGGGCGAGGAGGACGACGTCGCGCTCGGCGACCTCATCGAGGACGGCGACGCCGCGTCCCCCGTCGAATCGGCCGCCTTCCTGCTGCTGCGCGAACACCTCGAAGCGGTGCTGTCGACCCTCGGCGAACGCGAGCGCAAGGTCGTCCAGCTGCGCTACGGCCTCGTCGACGGCCGCCCCCGCACCCTGGAGGAGATCGGCCGGATCTTCGGCGTGACCCGCGAACGGATCCGCCAGATCGAATCCAAGACGCTGAACAAACTCCGCGACCACGCCTTCGCCGACCAGCTCCGGGGGTACCTGGACTGAGGCCGGCCGCGGCCGGCGACCCGGAGCGGCCGGACGAGCCGGCCGGCGGCGCTGTTCAGCGGCGGCGCTATTCAGCCGACGACGCTGCTGGATGGCGAGGCTACTGGACGGCGGGGCTACTCGGCGACGGGGTTACTGGGCGGACAGAAACGCCCCGGCGTAGCTCTCCTCCCGTACCGCGATGTACTGCTGGCGCACCGCCTGCCCGACCGGCAGTTCCTCGCCCGGCTCGAAGACCTGGCTGGCCGCCGCGGGCCAGCGCGGCGGCTCGTGCGGAGCCAGCGTGCCGTGGGCCGCGCCCAGCGCCCAGGCCGCCTGCCGCGCCGCGCCCAGCGCCGCGTAGTCCGCCGGCTGCGGCACCACGACCTGCGCCCCGAACAGCCCCGGCGCCGCCGCCTGCACCGCGCCCAGCTCGGCCGCCGCACCCAGCAGGAACACCCGGTGCACCTCGACGCCGCGCCCGCGCAGCACGTCCAGCGCGTCCGCGAGCCCGCACAGCATGCCCTCGAAGGCCGCCCGCGCCAGGTGCTCCGGCTTCATGCTCTCGCGCCGCAGCCCGTGCAGCGATCCCGCCGTGTGCGGCAGGTGCGGCGTCCGCTCACCCTCCAGGTACGGCAGCAGCACCATGCCGTACGAGCCGGGCGTCGACTTGAGGGCCAGCTCGGACAGACCCTGGAGGTCGGTGCCCAGCATCTCGGCCGTGCCGCGCAGCACCCGTACGGCGTTGCTCGTGTGCACCACCGGCAGGTGCATCCCCGTCGCGTCCGCGAACGAGGTGATCGTGCCGTTGGAGTCCGCCAGCGCCTCGTGGTGGATGCCGAAGACCGAGCCCGAGGCGCCCAGCGACACCACCGCGTCGCCCGCGCCGACCCCCAGCCCGAAGGCGGCGGCCATCGTCTCGCCCGTACCCGCGGAGATCAGCAGCCCCTCCGGCGTGAACCCGGCGGTACCGGACGGGCCCAGCACCTCCGGCAGCCGCACCTGGTGCCCGAGCGCCAGTTCCACCAGGTCGGGCCGGTAGCCGCCGGTCGCCGCCGACCAGTAGCCGGTGCCCGAGGCGCCGCCCCGGTCCGTCGTACGGCGTGCCGGGCGGCCCAGCAGCTGCCACACCAGCCAGTCGTGCGGCTGCAGGACCTCGGCGACGCGGGCGGCGTTCGCCGGTTCGCTGCGCGCCAGCCAGCGCAGTTTCGTCAGCGGCTGCGCGGAGTGCGGGACGGCGCCGACGGCCTGCGTCCAGGCGGCCCGCCCGCCGAGCGAGTCGATCAGGTCGGCCGCGGCGCTCTGCGCCCGCTTGTCGTTGCCGACCAGCGCGGCCCGCACGAGGGCACCGTCGGCGTCCAGCGGCAGCATGCCGTGCTGCTGCGCGGACACCCCGATCGCCTGTACGCCCTCCAGGAGCCCGTTGCCCGCGGCCTCGCCGAGTGACATCAGCCACGCCTGCGGGTCGATCTCGTGTCCCTTTTCGGCGGGGTGCGGCGCGTACCCCTGCCTGATGACGGCACCCGTGTCCGCGTCGCAGACGACGATCCGTGTGCTCTCGGACGAACTGTCCAGCCCGGCGACTATCCCCATGCCCCCAGATGATGCCCCATGGACGGGACACGATGGCCGCCAGGTTCACACCCCCGGGGCGGGACGGCGGACGCGGGGCGGCCGGGCCCGGCCGCCCCGCCGGGGGTCCGGGGTCAGGTGTTGCTCGTACCCCAGTCGTCCTCACCGGTGCCGCGCTGCTCGCGCAGCGACCGGATGCGCTCGGCCACCGGCCCCGGCATCCGGTCGCCGACCTTGGCGGACACCTTGTCGAACGCCTTGGTGGCCACCTCGCGGCCGCCGAGCGCGGCGGACTCCGCGGTGTTGCGGACGGCCGGGTTCTGCGCGATCCGCCGGGCGCTCTTGCGGAGCTGCTCGTAGCGCTCCCGGCCGGCTTTGGTGCCGAGCACGTATCCGATGGCCAGTCCCGTGATGAACGTGAGCCGGTAGCGCATCGTCGCTCCACCCTTCCCTCTCGTCGGTCTCGCTCGCGCGCACTGTGCGTCGGTCCGCTGGGCTGTGCTGCGCGCCTACCCGCGGACCAGAAGATCATCCGGGACCACCCGCGGCCATACCGATTGGCGGAGCACCCCCCTGCTTGCGCTAATGTATGTGCAGCAGCGAGCGCACGCCGTCCGGAGCCCCCGGAGCGGAGTGCATTCGAGGCACACAGAGCATTCCCCTGTAGCTCAATTGGCAGAGCAGCCGGCTGTTAACCGGCAGGTTACTGGTTCGAGTCCAGTCGGGGGAGCTCGGTCCCCTGTAGCTCAATTGGCAGAGCATTCGGCTGTTAACCGGAGGGTTACTGGTTCGAGTCCAGTCGGGGGAGCACACCGGAAGAGGACCCCCACGGGGGTCCTCTTTGCTGTGCGGTGGAACCGAACACCCGGTACCCGAAGTCCTCTTGGACGAGCATGCCCGCCCATCGAGGACCCACCCGCGCAACAGATCGTATGAGCGGCTATGCTGCGGCAGACGGCGCGCACAAATGTGCGCGGCGCGCCGTTTCGGGGCGGTAGCTCAGCCGGTTAGAGCAGCGGACTCATAATCCGTCGGCCGTGGGTTCGAGTCCCACCCGCCCCACCAGAAAAATCGATCTGACCTGCGGAAACGTGGTTGGAGAGGTCGTTTGCGTGAGGCGTTTGCCTCGGTGTGGCGAGGTAAACGCGGGCTTGTGTGGCCTGGTCGAGCCTCCGGGGCCCGGGTGACCTGGGGTTTCGGGGCGGCGCCGGGGTGGGAGTCGTGGTTGATGCTCCCACGGCCGACGGAGAAGGCATCCCCACCCGCACCCCCCACCTGCACCGAGCGTCGTCGTCTCGCTGCCATCTCCACTCGGCCCCAGAACCGGGCCCATTTCGCGGTCAGAACGCGGTCGCGACCGTCATGCCTTCGGGCCGGCCATGCGATGTGCCTCTATGTCCCTCCAGGGTCAGGGAAGGGCCTGACGGTTGCGTAGGGGCTTGGGCGCGGATTCTCTGAGGCGAAGGTCGGGATCGGGCGGTGGGGGCGCAGCTCCGTTGATCGGGGGCCGGGGCCGGGATGGGACGGTGCTTGCGTTCGGTGCGGGAGTGCCGGGAGACGCCGAAGCCGCCGTTCACGATGACGGTACGACGTCGGCGGGCAGCGTCGGCGCCGGTAAGGCCGAGTGCTCAGCGAGCAGGTGGCGGCAGGCCCCTCCAACCACGTCGGCGACGATCAGCCAGCCGAAGGCGGCGGTGCACCGAAGGGCGGCCCTCCGCAACATCCGGGTCAGCTCCGCACAGGCGGGGGACTGCAGCATGCCCTCGTCGGCGACCTGATGGCCGGGACCAGCCCCGCACCCCATGCGGGACCCACTCGGGCACCGCCAGGATCGAGCAATAGAAGCCGGGAAGAGCCCTGCACGCGGGGGACACGTGGTCGGCAGGAGGGTCTCCCACTCGACAGCGAACCAGCCCCGCACGCGCGGGGACCACGTCATGTCCGGAGGCCAGCGGTGGCGGGTGAAGGGAACAGCCCCGCACGCGCGGGGACCGCCCCGTCGTGGCGCACCCGGTAGTGGCGGCACAGGGAACAGCCCCGCACGCGCGGGGACCGCCGAAGGTTGCGTGTGCAGATCGTGCAAACGGGGGGAACAGCCCCGCACGCGCGGGGACCGCACCACGGTAACGGTGGGCTTCACCAAGAACGCGGGAACAGCCCCGCACGCGCGGGGACCGCTCGGACCACAGCGTGCCCCGGGCGGCGGCGCGGGGAACAGCCCCGCACGCGCGGGGACCGCACGATCAGCAGGGCGACCGCGCCCATGCCCACGGGAATAGCCCCGCACGCGCGGGGACCACACGAGCGGATCCCTGAGCTTCCCGGCGGGCGAGGGAACAGCCCCGCACGCGCGGGGACCACCCAACGATCTCCACCTGCGCGGCGTTCAAGGTGGGAACAGCCCCGCACGCGCGGGGACCACACTGCAAGGCGCCGATCACGTGGCGAGAGACCGGGAACAGCCCCGCACGCGCGGGGACCACGCTCGCCATGAGAGCGACCACGATCACGGCCAGGGAACAGCCCCGCACGCGCGGGGACCACAATGGCAACAGGCCGTCGCGCGGGCCGCCGCAGGGAACAGCCCCGCACGCGCGGGGACCACCAGGTCGCCGGGTCCTGGTCGGCCTTGGACCGGGGAACAGCCCCGCACGCGCGGGGACCACATGGCGACGACGCGTGACGGGGCCCAGAGGTCGGGAACAGCCCCGCACGCGCGGGGACCACCGAACTGACCACCACCTACCTCGGCACCGTCGAGGAACAGCCCCGCACGCGCGGGGACCACCGTCGCTGCACGGTGACCAGGTCGGCTACCCGGGGAACAGCCCCGCACGCGCGGGGACCACCGGGCCCGACGAGCCTCACCGGCCCACACGGGGGGAACAGCCCCGCACGCGCGGGGACCGCAGGCCGTGACCAGCGACTTTGTCAGGCGAGGCGGGAGGTTTTACTTACTTCCAAGAATTCCGGCATAGCCGACATATGTTCAGGCATTGGCGGGCTGCTCCGTTCGTGCGGGGTGTGGGCTGGGGTGGTTATCGGCGGCCGTATTTGCGGCGTTGGGCGGCCTTGCTCCAGTTTTGTTTTGGTGGCTGGGGTGAGCGCCCTGCTTTCGGTTGGGCTGGGCGGTGAAGGAGGGTGAGTCCTTCGTGGTCGGTGGGGTGCCAGGCGTGGTGGTGGGTGCGGAAGGTGAAGCCTTGTTCGGTGTCGGTCTGGTGGACGAGGAGGGGGCGGCCTTGGTTGGAGTACTGGCGGACTTCGTCCCACAGTAGGTCGCGGATGCGGGCGCTGGGGGAGCCGAGGAAGACGCCGGGGGAGATTTCGAGGAGCCAGCGGGTGAGGAAGCCGCGCAGGCCGGCGGGGCAGTTGGCGAGGATGATGACGGTCAACACAGCACCTCGTCGCTGTAGTTGTGGCCGCTTTCGAGGTGGGTGTCGCCGTCTGACTGCAGGGTCATGCGGTCCTGGTGGTCGGAGGTGTCGTCGTTGTGGTGGAGGAGGGTTTTGATGTCGTTGACGCAGCGGTCGAGGAGGCCGGTGTCGTTGATGCGGGTGCGCAGGGCGCGGCGAGTGCGGGAGGCCACGTCGTCGAGGCCGTCGGCGGCGGCGTCGAAGGCTGCGGGGATGGCGATGTCGGTCTTGTAGAGGTCGGCGATGTCCAGGACGAAGGAGCGTTCGTGGCCGGAGTGGACGAATCCCAGGGCGGGGGAGCAGCCCAGGGCGGTGACGACGGCGTGGGCGATGCCGTACATGCATTGTGCGGCGGCGGTGACGGCCTGGTTGGGGGCGTCGCCGGCGGCGAAGTCGTCGCGGTGGTAGTCGCGGCGGGCCTGGGGACGCTGGTGCGGACGGATTCGCGGCGGTGGCAGTCTTTGAGGCGGCGGCCTTCCATAGACAGCAGGTCCTGGCGGGTGCGGGCGGCGGGATCTTCGTCGGGGAAGCGCAGGCGGTACATGGCGCGGGCGACCTCCAGGCGGGTGCGCCGGTTGGCCCAGGCGGTGGCGTGGGCTTCGGCCAGGGCCGAGGAGCGGGTCAGGGTGCGGCCGTCGGCGTAGAACCGTACGCCGTGCTCGCCGACCCAGACCACGGCGGCGCCGCATTCGCCCAGGAGGTGCTGCGGCGGCTGACGGTACCCATCGGCCGCCTGCCGCGGCCAGCGTCATCAGGCCGCCGCCGTACGCCTTGGACCTGCCCAGGCCGTGGGTGAGGGTGCGACGGAAGGCGGCGGAAGGCGGCGGAACTGGAGTGATTGCTGGTTGCGCACGATGAGGTCATATGCGTCGCCGAACTGCGTCAGTCGGCGGTTGGTGGGCTTGGGGACCACAGGTCGGCTCTCAGTGTGAGCGCGCGGTGTGTGACCGGTCGGGCCGTACGGGCAACGTTCACGGTCCCGTCCTCCTTGCCATCCGGTGCTGGTCGAGAACACCGGCGACCTGGGACACCGCGTCCGGAGCTGTGCGGCCCAGTACCGGCAACGTCCAGTACCAGCTGTCGGTGGTCAGGGCTTCGAGGACGAGGTTTCGCACAATGGTGGTGCCGTCGGCCTCTGCCGGGCGCATGTGGTGTGCGAGGGCTCTGAGCACAGAAAGGGTCCAGTGACCCTCGTCGGCAGCCACGTCCAGATGCGGCGGTACGCCGGCCAAGTAAGCGGCCACGACCGACTGGGCAACGCCTCGGGCAGCAGGGTCAGGCAACTTACCGATCGTGCAGCACGCGTGCGCGACGTCACCGTGGGTAGCCCAGAGCAGGGCGAGTCCGGTAGCGAACAGGGGTTCTGTGCCGAGCCGTGCGTGAGCTGCGACCTCCAGGGAGGCGAGCTGGGCGTCCGTCCGGGCACCGGTGGCGTGATCACACAGCGCCTTGAGCAGTTGGGTTCCGGATGTGTCGAGTCCAGCTCTCGGCAAGCCATCAGCGATGGCACGTGCGACGACGGCCTCCGGTTCGAGGCCCATCTCGACAGCCAAGGCAGCCCGCCGGTACGGAATGCCCGCCCTGCCGAACGGCTTGCCTCCGTGGGGAGGGGCGGCCCATTGCCTGGCCCGTGGAAGGTCACCTGCATGAGCGAACGCCTGGGCGACCAACGCCCTGTTCTCCGGTTGCAGCGGGGCCGGCATGTGTTGCGCAATGTCGGCTGCCCCTTCCGCGCATCGCAACGCCTCGTCGTGGCGCTGTGCGTCTGCGTGAGCCATTGCGGCCGAGGTCAGGATCTTTAGGCGTAAGGGCGTGTCGGGCAGCTCGGTCCTCAAGAGTGAGGTGACCTCTTCGACGGGATCGAGAACGCCGAAAAGCGCTTCCGCGAGGAAGGGCAGCCATGGGACCGGGGCGTCCCCATCGGCAGCCCGCCTTGTGAACCGGTCCAGGCATCGGCGTAAGTGGGGGCCGTCTCCGAGGTCGGACAGTCGCGTCATTTCCTTGAGCAGTTCTTCGTTTTCCTCCGCCTCCGCTGCTTCGGCGGCTTCTCGTGCTGCGGTCTCATCGTCGAGACGACCGTCGTGTGACAGCGAGGCACATGAGGTGTCTTCAGTGGGTGCGTCAGAGAGCAGGGCGCGCACCTTCCTGGGTGTCTCTCCGACGTCGAGCAGCGCTTGGGTTACCCGGCTCATGGACTCCCGGAGCCTGTCTTCCGTGACGTCGCCGTCGCCCGAAGCTCTCTCCGCCTCGCGCATGGCGGTGTACGCCAGTTGGCGGGCTTCCTCCGGCATGGCTTCGGCGAGCGCGGAGGCCGTGAGCGCGCAACAGTCGACTGCTGTCAGGCCCGGAGCCGCCAGGGCCACGCTTTCGGCGAACTCCTTCATCCTGCGGTGGATCGACTCTGCCCGGCTCGGATCAGCCGTGGCTACGGCTGACCAGATCTCCACCGCGAAGACGGGGCGCCCCTCTGCCGAATCGGCATGACTTTCCGCTTCCAGCAGGAGTTCGTCGAGCAACTCAGCCGCGACGGCCGGTTCGGGCACGAGCAGCAGAGCTGCGGTCTCGGCAACCGCCGCGACGTTCTCGGGCCGACAGATGTCGACCGTATCCAGCAAGCGGACCGCCTCGCCCGGTGATCCCGCTGCGGCGAGCATGGTGGCGGCCCGGGGGACGAGCGCCTGGATTTCCAGCTCTGCTGTAGGGGCGGTCTCCGCTTTTTGCCGCTGTGCGTGCGCGGCCCACATGGCGGCTTCACTCGCCAGGCGTCTCGCCCGCTCCGCAGCCTCAGCCTGCAACGGTCCCATGGACAGGGCCGCCTGAACCACCTCGATGAGCCGTACCGCTTTGGAGGCCGGGTCAACGGCCGAGAGCGCGAGCGACCAGGCGCGGGTGAGGTCTCCGACCACGACCAGAGCGCGGAGAACCTCACGTGGTACCGGTCGGCTCCTCGTATTGAGGAGGGACCGGGAGGCGGCTGCCGATGCCCTGTCAGCGGGTGCCGGGCACGCCTGCATGACGCGATCGAGCGAGGCGAGCGCGAGGTCGGCACGGCCTCGGTTCGCGAGGCACAGCAGACGGCGGTGATCGAGCGCGAAGGTGAGCCAGCGGTCGATTTTGCCGTCTGTCCTCAGGCGCTCCTGGTAGTGGTGAAGCAGATATGCAGGGGTGGAATCGGGCCAGCTCCTGGCCTTGTAACGGTCGGCCCAGGTGTGCAGATGCCCGGACAGTTCGGCGAGTTTCTCGGGGCCCAGCTCTTCCTCGGCCACACCGTACAGTTCTGCGTGTGCCAGAACGAATGTGTCCGGGTCCCGGTCTTCGGGGCCGAAAACCCGACTGGCCACGCTGTGCAGCAGATCCGTCATACAGAAGCGACGCGGTGGGGGGTTCCGTTGGTCCAGCCCGAGCAACTCGAGCAAATGGGTCTGGCTCAATCCCCCAGGGGCCAGGGTCAGATAGCCGAGAACGTCGTG
Source organism: Streptomyces sp. CB02923 (assembly GCF_001905005.1). Classification (GTDB taxonomy): domain Bacteria; phylum Actinomycetota; class Actinomycetes; order Streptomycetales; family Streptomycetaceae; genus Streptomyces. Next base: position 623,732 of record NZ_LWKZ01000012.1, read on the forward strand.
CACCCACTCCCTGGTGTCCTGAAAAAGTGCGGCCAGGTCATCCAAAGCGGTCTTCCGCAGTACGCCGGCCTTCGGCGAAGGCCGGAATCGCGGTATCTGCTCGGCCTGCCGCAGCGGGTGCTCCTGGGGTACGTCGCCGGGTAGGGGCGGATGCCACCGGCGGCTGACCAGCACGCGGAGACCGGTATGAGGCTGTCGGGGGAGCAGCGAGGCGATGCTCGGATTATTGCCGATACGCGCTCCGACATCTTCGTCCAATCCGTCGATGACCAAGAGGAGGGTCCGTCCACGAGAGATGCTCGTACTGGCGGCTTCCTCGTAGAGGGTCAGCAAAGTGGCTGTGTCGGCACGACTTGGCTGCTCTCTTCCAGCGTGCAGGCAGAGCTGCTCAACCATGGTCGTGAGGTAATCCTCAGCATTGTCCGTCCTGTGCCCCCAGCGGACGAAGTAGGCCATGAGGTCCATGTCGTCCGCTTCGTAGGTCCTGACGAAGGTAGCCAGGAACGCGGACTTGCCCGCCCAGGGGGGCGCTACGAGAGCCAGGTACCCCGTCGCCTTACGGACCAATTCCGGAAGCTGATCGAGGTGTTCCTGCCGCCCTAGTAGTTCCGGCGGCCGGTACTGGTCGGCGGTGTGAAAGTACCGCAAGGGGGCGACCTTGGCGGGGCGGGATGTACTGAGGGGCCGCCCACCGCGATCACTTCGGCTCTCGTCTATGGCTGCATTGATAAGTCGCTGCCACTCCCTGCGGGGGCGAGCGGGACTCTGGGCGCGCCCCTCCAAGTAGTCGATCAACGACAGGTACTTGCCGAGGCTTTGCTGTGACGGTGTGGTCGTACCGTTCAGCCAGTTGCTGAGCGACGAGGTGGTAATCCTCAACTGCCGAGCGAGTTGCCGGAGCGTGATCTCTTGACCGCCTGCCCTCTGGGCTTCCTCGTGCAGCGCCTTCAAGCATCCGGCGAGTCGCGCGCGAGCACTCTTGGGGCGGCCCCTGGCGCCGCCGGGCCTTTGAGCGTTCAACTCATCTCCCCATCGGGAAAGCCCCTGGACACTTTTTGCGGAGCGTATGAGCAGCGCGAACGCCCTCCGGCCCGGGCCTCCAACATCGCTGGAAACCCGTTGGACGTGGGACAACTGCCGCACTCGCCGCCCGGCAAGCTCACCTGGCGGCCCGTACGGGAGGGAACCTGCTCATGCCCGCACTGCCAACCCTGCTGACTGACGCCACGGTACTGGCCGCCGCCACGGGGGTCAGCTACTCCGTGACTCTGCTCGGCGTCGCACTCGTCTCGGTCGCCTCCCGCTCCTCGGCCCGTCGCCGTGACGCGCGGGCGACTCTGGCGATCCTGCTGAGGCGAAAGCCTCGCGAGTGAGCCACAGTTGGGCTGCGCGGCAACTCGGTGGCGTGACCGGCGCGACTCGGTGGCGTTTGTTATCCCCGGTTCTCTCAAACGCTGGGTACGCATCGCCGAGGAGTGCGACAGTGAGCCTTGGCAGTGCCCACTCGCCTCCCGCTGGTCAGCTCCCTGGCAGACGCCAGAGAGCCGAGTGAGGGAGGAGGACCTTGCGCGCGCAATCATGGCGCTGGCTCAGGGCCTGCCTGGTCGACGCAAGGGGGTGGTTACGGAGACACCGGGACGACATGGTCTGGTTGATGACTGAAGTCGTCGTTTCGGCCGTGGTCTCACATCTCATGACGCTCATGTGAAGAGGTCCCTCCCGGCACTGCACTTGCCGGGAGAAACCGTCTTCAAGCCACGGGCCAACGTTCTTTTGCCCAAAGAGCGTGTCGTGTCGGCCGTGGCGGTATACGGGCCTTACTCCGGGACCATACCGGAAGTTCTCGGGTCGGAGCTGTGCCCCCTGCGTCAGCAGGGCTGAGCCCTCGGTGGCGTTCGTTAGCAGACACGCCTCGATCTTTCCCCGCGTCGGCGGGGACGGAAGGACGTACCTGCTGACGAGCCGACGGGCTGTATGCGCATCATCTGCTGGCCGGGCGGAGCCGACGTATCTGTCCGAGGCGTGCTGCGGCTCCCACGCCTTGGCCCTGTCACCAGTCACCCACCCATTCCACACTCCACTCAGGCGGATGTGAGATTCCGAGGTCACGCGCCATGCAACCGGCTGATCCAGCCCCGCTCGACGCAATAAGCGACCGCCCTCGTTGGGACCCTCGCGTGCGCCCATGCGTACAAGCTCTGTCGTTGGACGGCGAGGTGGTTCAGCAGGACCTGACGGAGCTCTTCGCGCAGGCCGATCAGCTGACGGACATCGACGGAGACACCCCGGGGGAGAAGGCCGCCCTCGTCGAGTTCCTGCTCGCCCTGTGCTACGCCTCGGGTACGTATCCCACGTCGGCGGAGGAGTGGCAGGACTGGGTGCAAGAGGGCCACCCCCTGGATGCGGTTTCCTCGTGGTTGGCCGAGCAACCGGACGACGACTGGAACTTGTTCCACCCCGAACGGCCCCTGGGACAGAACTCCCTTCTTGCGCCGTTCATCGAGGAGCACGGCACTGGAACCGCCCAGCTGGTGATTGAACACGCGGGTGACTACAACCAGTTCGCTGACCATCACCACCTGGATCACTCCAAGCCGCTGCCCGCAGCCAGAGCCTTCCGGGCGATGCTGACTCAGCATGTCTTCGGCTTGTCTGGACGAGCCCGCATTTCGGGAAAGGCCACGCTAGGGCCGACCATCACCTACCTGGCCAACGGGCGGCTCGGCGGCAGGATCCGAGTTCTGGCTGTGGGACAGACCCTGGGCCACACCCTCCGCCTCAACCTGGTGCCGACAAGCGACGATCCGCGCGTGCTGAACTTGACCTGGACGGAGGGGCCGATCGAGAGGCGGGGATTCGAGGCCAAGCCGCCGCCTCGTCCCGTACGAGGCTACGCGGACCTGCACAGTTCTTTGGGCCGTTCGGTGCTGATGCGACCGGCGCCCGGACTCGATGGCGAGCAGGCCGCCGTCGACCGAGTGCTCATTGGGGCTGGTGAGCTGCTGGAACTGGACACGCAGCTGCACTTGCAGGACGCCGTCATGACCGAGACACGCACCGGGGAGACGAAGCCTCTATGGCCGTCCCCTACCCGCGATCTGTGGCGAGAAGCGCATGCTCTTTACGCCGCGGTGAAGGAGGAGTCCGGCGGGCTGTATGCACGCCTTGCGAAGTTACCCAGGGAACGGGGAGCTGACCGCCACCCCTTCGACCTGCTGGCGGTAGGTCTCCTCTCGAACAAGACCACCCCCATTGGCTGGGTCACCAGCGTCTTTCCCTTCGCGCCGGGCCAGGCCCCGGCCCTCTACCAGGCGTCGCTGCGCGGCTCCGAGGTGGCAGAACACATCGCCCGCAGCCTGGACCGGGCGGCGTACGCGGCCTGGGCCATCACGTACCCCAATCCCAAACCCAGCGACAAGAAGGCACAGCTCGCCCGCTTCGACGCGCGGGGCGAGCAGTGGAAGGCGACGGAGGAACCCTTCCACACCCTGCTCTTGGACGTGGCCGAGGGCGCGATGGTGACCGACTGCATGCCCGGCTACGTGGAGTGGCTGGTGCAGATGGCACGAGAGTTCCTGGACGCCCGACTGGACTCGTTGCCGAAGAACGGGCCGGGGCTGCGGGCCCGCGCGGCGGCACGCAGGAGCTTCGAGGCCGAACTCACCAGTTCCCGGGCTCCGGCCGACCTCACCGCCCTCACCGCCCACAAGAACGGAGGAGCATGACCAGCGAATCATCCGGGTGGGAGGCCACGGAGCTGGGGGCAGCCCGGCTCACCGCCTGGCTTCTCACGTTGGTGCACAACCGCGAGTACGGCGATCTCGCCCAGCTCCGGCGCGCCACGGCCGGCACCAGCGCCAGCATCCGGGCCGGTTGGTACGCCCCGGACCAGGACAACCAGACCAGCAGGGAGATCTACGAGCAGGTCGCCTTCCTCTTCGCTGTCTACCACCGGGGTGTGGGGCGGCCCACCCAGGGCTTCGGCAGTTTCGGTGCCGCGGCCCGCAGGATCGGCAGGCCAGGCGGCCGCGGTCCCGACGACCCCGGTGCCACGCGGCTGGTGGACCGGATCGTGGCCAGCCGCCGCATCCCCTGGCGGCACCTCCAGCACGGCATCGCCCGGCTGCGCGCCTGCGAGCAGCAACCGCCGTCCTGGACCGATCTCGTCGCCGACCTTGAGCGATGGAACGACCGGAAGGCCCGCATCGCCTACAACTGGGCGGTCGACTTCCACGCACCGTACGACACCGGCAGGAAGAGCACCCAGAAGGGCAGCAGCACGTGACCGAGACCTCCGCCCCACGCGGCCAGTTCCTCTCCCTCCACCTGTTGGAGACACTGGTCGCGGTCCTGCCGGTACGCGATGAGAACGGATCACCGAAAACGATCGTCTTCGGCGGCGTCGAACGGCACATGATCACGAGCCAGGCGCGGCGGCGGGCCGAGCGGGTGCACGCCCGCAACCGGGCCAACGCCGGAGTCGGCCCGCTGGCCGGGCGCACCACGGGGTTGCGTACCCGTGAGTGGGCGCTGCTCACCGCGCGCGTACTGGAAACCGTCCACGGCTGGGAGAAGGACGAGGCCCTCGTCACGGCGCGCGCCGTGTTGGAGGCCACGGGCCTGAAGTTCGGCGACCCGGCCAAGAAGACGGTCGCCAACCTCACCAAGGTGCTGCTGTTCGCACCGGCCGACACCGGCGAGCGGATCGCCGGGCACATCGCGGCAGCGGCCGACAGCCTGCGCGGGTGGCGGGACGAATACCTCGCCGCCCAGGCAGCCAGCGCCAAGCCGAAGCGGGGTGCGCGCAAGGCAGCCGAAGAGGCCGCGAACGGAGAGGGCGAGGCCGCGGAGACGAAAGAGCTGCCACCGCTCCCCAAGGAGACGCGTGCCGCGGTGCTCACGGCACTGGCTCCGCGCGACGCCATCGACATTGCGCTGTACGGCCGTTTCCTCGCGGAGATCGCCGATTCGCCCAACGTGGACGGCGCCGTGCAAAGCGCGCATGCCTTCACGATCCAGGAGGCCGAACAGGTCGACGACTTCTACGCCGCGGCGGACGACGCCAAGCTGGAACGGAAGAAGAACGCGCTGGATTTCCTGGACGCGGCGGATGACGCGGGCGCGGGAATGACGGGTTACCAGTCGCTCATCTCCGGCACGTTCTATCGGCACGCCGTGCTCGACCGGCGCCAGTTGAAGGTGAACCTCCAGGCCGCCGGCATGACCGAGGCGGAGGCAGCAGAGGCCGCGGTCGCTGCGGAGCAGGAATTCGTCAACGCTTTCGTCGAAGCGTTCCCCGAGGCGAAGAAGAACTCCACGGCCTCCACCGGCTCGCTGCCGGCCCTGGTCCTCGCCTTCGAGGGCGAGCGTCCGTACAGCTACGCGGGTGCCTTCCAGAAGCCTGTCGACGAAAACCCGGAGGACAAGGATGGCAAGGAGGACAAGAAGGGCAAGGGTGGCGAAGGACCGGCCGGGCCCGCCGGCGTCAAGCGTCTGCTCAAGCACCATGCCTTCGTCAGCGAGCGCCGCCCCGACATCCGTACGGCCCGTCTGCTCACGTACGACCCGCAGATCGACGTGCTCCTGGACGATCTGGATGCACTGAGCGCAACCCGGGTGGACTCCATCGGGGGCCTGACGCCGTGACACACGTACTGCTCCTCAGGCTGGCCGGGCCTCTGCAGTCGTGGGGCATGGCCAGCCGTTTCGCCGCTCGCCGCGATTCGCACAGCCGGCCCACCAAGTCCGCCGTGGTCGGGATGTGCGCAGCGGCCCTGGGGCTGCCCCGGACCACGGGCCTGGCCGAACCGGACAGGTCCTCGGGGGGGAAGGAGCACACGAAGCCGACTCTCCTGGGACAGCTGGCCGGGACCGCCTTCGGGGTACGTGCCGACCACCCCGGCGTCCCCGTCCGGGACTACCACACTGTCGGCGCGGGCTCCTACCCGTTGCGCCCCCGCGACCTCATCACCGACCACCGTCGGGCCGCCGCCGTCTCGGCCAGCCTCGACGCGGCCACCGGGGACCAGTTCGGCCGGCACGCGCTGGCCGGATGGTACGGAGCACCCAAGAAGATCGCGACCGACCCCCACTCCGGCGTACTGGTCTCCGGCGAACTGCACCGCTCCAGCCTCATCACCGAACGGTGGTACCTGGCCGACGCGACATTCCTGGTAGGGCTCCAGCACGAAGACGAGGACTTCCTGCAGACCGTGGCCCGCGCCTTGGAGCACCCGCGGCATCTGCTGTGGCTGGGCCGAAAGTCCTGCCCGCCGTCCGGGACCCTCGCCCTCAAAACCGTCCCCGGCGACCTGGAGGCGGCGTTCCGTACCCACCGGCTCCTGCCCGGGCCCGATGGTACGACCGATGCGACGCGCAAGCCCTGGGCGTGGCTCCAAGTCCGGCCTTCCGAACGGGGCGCCACGCCCGTGCAGGACCAGCCGGTGAGCTTCGACTCGCTGCAGCCTGAGCACACCACCCGCTGGGAGGTCCGCCGCAGGGTCACGATCGCCGCGAACGCCACCGAATGGAAAGACATCATCCCGTGAGCATCTCTTCGCAGCCCCGCACGGCGACAGCTCGTTTCGTCGCGACCCATTCCGTGCTCACCCTGGATGCGCGCCACCCCTACGTAGCCAAGTCGCTGATCGACGCCCAGGACATGCACCGCACGGTGATGAGCGGATTCCAAGGGTGGGTCGACGACGGCAGTCCGGACGCCCGTGCGCAGATGGGCGTCCTGTCGACGTGGGCACTGGACCTCAAAGCGGCCGCCCTCGTCCTGGTCGTACAAGCCAAGGTCGCCGCTGACTGGGGGCACGTACCCAAAGCCGCACTACGAGACGCCCCACACCTCATCACCGTCGACCGTACTTTCCGCGCCGGAGACACCGTCGGCTTCCGCTCCGTCATCAACCCCACGTACAGCAAGCACCGAACCGGCCCGGACGGGCAGCCTGTCAGAGGCCAACGGGTCGCACACACCAAGCCGGACGGCGTCAGGAAGTGGTGCGGCCGCCTCTTCGGAGATGGGCACATTCCCGGCCGCGTCGGCGCCTCTGCGGACCCTGACGCCATCTCCGTGCGCATGCTGCCCACGGTGTCCAGCCCGGCACCCCACAAGGGACTGAAGATCGCTCGCGCCGAGCTGCGCGGCTCCCTGACCATCACCGACCCCGCAGCATTCGTCACCGCCCTCTCCGAGGGCATCGGCCACGCCCGGGCGTACAGCTGCGGGCTCATCCTGACTCGGTGACCTTTTGTGCGTGCTCCTCTCCACTTCGCCTCCGGCTCCACTCGACTCTCCTCAGCCGGTTCCCCACCTGCGGGACAGAAGCGATCAACGCGCGCCCGCTTGCGGCGGAGCTGAGCCGAGCATGTGGTGCCTAAAGGGAAGCCATCGGGAGATCAGCTCTGTATGCGCAGGGCTGGCAGCAGATATCGCCGAGGTTGGAGCTCTTCGACGAGATGACAGCTCCGTTGGCGTACACCGACAGCGGGCGCAGCGGTGCCTGCTCGTGAAAGCGAGGCGGGGTACGGCCGTAGACGGCTTCGAGGAGTTCGCGCACGGTGCGCAGCTCGGGGCAGGGGGAGGCCCAGTCGTCGGGGTTGCCGTTGCCGTAGACACTGGCCGAGGACGTCAGCACGAAGCGCCGGATGCGGTCGCTGGCGGCCACCGCGTCCAGCAGGACCTGGGTGCCGGTGATGTTGTTGCACAGTGCCGCCATCGGCTCGCGGGTGCAGGCCGCGACGTCCGCGAGGGCGGCGGCGTGGATGACGTAGTCCGAGCGGCGCACCAGGTGCCGTACCAGCTCGGCGTCCTGCACATCACCGGTGATCATGTCGGGGCTGGTCGGGTCGATGCCGAACAGGTCGCGGTAGACGGGGCGGGGGTAGGCGTCGAGGGTGCACAGGGACAGCGGGCGGGCGCCCAGGGCGCGCAGCAGGCCGGTGATGCGGCTGCCGATCAGCCCGGCCCCGCCGGTCACCAGAACGGTACGGTCGGCGAGCTGGGTGAGATCGAAGCTAACGGGCACGGTTCCTCCTTCGTCGGCTGCAGGTGCGGATTTGCCCTCAGTCGTCAGACAGCGGCTGGGCCCGTTTGGCGTCGGCGCGCCGGCTGACGGCCTGTTCGGTCTGGATCGCGAACAGCTCCGCCTGCCCCGGGTTCAGCAGCAGGTTGGTCTGGGCGGTGGTGCCGTCGGTGAAGTGCACTGTGACCGGCAGCTCGATCTCGCTCCGGTCGTGGCGGTAGGTCAGGTCATGGCCCGCGGCCGGCACGACGTGGGAGACCATCCGCAGCGGCTGCTCCGGGACACCGGAGGCTTCAGGCCGTGGCGCCGCGGCGCTGTCGCTGGTGGCAGTCGTGCGATCACTTGGGAGGACGGGAGTGGTCGTCATGGGCATCTCCTTCACCGGAAGCGGACTCGGCCGGCTGTCGCAGCCGTGGCACGCGGCGCGCGACGTAGGCCCTGGGGTGTGCAGTTCAGTCAAGGGGCGGGTAGACCGCCGGAGGAGGGGCCCGGGCGTAGTCCCGTGTAGGCCCGCGTAGGTCAGGGAGGGGCCCCGATGCCGAAGAACCAGGTCATCGCGCAGCTCATCCGGAACGCGTGCGCCGAGCGCGGGTGGGGACCGACCGACCTGGCCCGCGCGGCAGGTCAAGCAGAAAGCGGCGACTCGGGGCGGGTCGAGCGCCAGTACGCGCGCCGCTGGCTCACGGGGGAGCGCACGCCCGCGTACTGGTGGCCCTACGTCGCCCAGGTGTTAGATCTGGATGTTCACGCGATCGACGTGCCGGACACGCGCCCTCCAGCAGACGCTGGCACCGATACCGTGGCCTCAGCCCTGGAGTTGGGAAGGAGCGACGTGGACCGCCGGAACTTCGTCACCGCGTCCAGCGGATACGCCCTCGCCGCCCTCGGCCTGCCCGACCCGGACAGCATCACCCGCCGCACCAAGAACCCGCCCGCGGGTGCGGTGCGCGTCGGCAAGGGCGAGGTCGCCGCCGTCCAGCGCATGGTCATCTCGCTCGGCGACTCCGCCGCCGAACTCGGCGGCGGCCACGCCCGCCACCTCGCCGTGCGCTACCTCACCGACGACGTCGCCCCCTGGCTCAATGGCTCTTTCACCGAAGCCACCGGCCGCGCGCTCTTCGCCGCCGCGTCCCAGCTGGTGCACCTGGCCGGATGGATGGCCCAGGACGAAGGAGACACCCCCGAGCTGCGGGGCCTGGCCCAGGGCTACTACGCGCACGCCTTCCGCCTCGCCGCCGAAGCCGGCGACCCCGAGCTGTCGGCCACCGCGCTGCGCGGCCTGGCCGTCCAGTGCGTCGACCTCGGCTTCAGGGCCGAAGCCGTCCAGCTCGGCGAAGCCTGCGTCGAACACGGCAAAAACCTCGACAACGCCCGCGCCATTGCCTACTACGAGGCAACCCTCGCCACCGCCGCGGCCCATGACGACGACCGACACCTGGCCACCCAACACCTCGCCGCCTCCGAAACAGCCATCGGCCGCCCGGCCGCCACCCCCGGCGACTCCTGGGCGGCCCACTACTCACCCGGCCGCTGGGCCCACGAATCCGGCATGATCCTCTCCCGCCTCGGCGACCTGCCCGCCGCCGAAGAACACCTCCACCTCGCCCTCGACATCCACGGCCTCGACCGCCGCCGCACCCGCGCCATCGTCCACGCCGACCTCGCCGGCGTACGCCTACGCCGCGGCAACCTCGACGGGGCGCTGGCCTCCTGGAACACGTTCCTCGACTGCGCCGACGGCATCCGCTCAGTAAAGGTCCAGGCCGCGCTGCACGACATGCGCGTACGGCTGCGGCGCTTTGGGGGAGTGAGCGAAGCACAGCAACTCCGGCAGACAGCTGCCCGTCTCCTGACCTGAGCGGTCCACCTCTGCTCGCGCCGAGAATGCGCCTCAGAGCCGCTCCACGTGCGTCGGAGGCGGTTCACCTCTGCGTGTGCGGGGAGCACTGCGGCGGTAGGCGGCCCGCAGAGCGCCGGGGGCAGCCCCGCATGCGCGGGGACCACGACGTGCACACCTACGCCGAGCAGGCCGTCCGTGGACCAACCCCGCCTGCGCGGGGGCCACGAACCCGACGTCGCCCGCGTCGAAGGGCCCGCGGGACCACCCCCGCATGCGCGGGGACCACGAGTACGTACGGCGCACCGGCCTGGCCGGGCGAGGACCACCCCCGCATGCGCGGGGACCACAAGCAGCGGGATCGGCACGTTGGGTCCGTAGCGGGACCACCCCCGCATGCGCGGGGACCACCGGAACGGGACCTGCTGGACGCGCGGATCCAGGGGACCACCCCCGCATGCGCGGGGACCACTGGCACAAGAAGGCCGGCCTGGCGGTCCCTCCGGGACCACCCCCGCATGCGCGGGGACCACAGGCCGCGACCAGCAGTTTTATCTGGCGGAGCGCGGGTTCTTACTCACTTTCGAGAACTCCGACATTTCGACCTAGGAGGAGTGTTCGAGGTGGAAGCCTAGTTCCCTGATCACGCTACTACCTGCAGGCGGCGGGCCTGTGCCGTCGATGTCGTCGGTCTCTTGCGAGGGGGAGTTGAAGGGCGCAGAAGGCTTGGGCGATCGAGTCGGAGGTGTGGTGCGGCCCCGCTCCGCATGTGGGCTGTGTGATTGGCCGGTCCGGAGCCGGTTTTGCCCCGTGGCCGTCGTACCCGGTGTCGTCGCCGAAGCCCAGCGAGATCACCTCGCGGCAGGCTGTCGCCACCTCGCGTGCCGAGAGCCGTTAGGTGCGGGAGCCAAGTTGGGCGACGTGTGCTGCCTGAATGGGGCCGTGAATGGTCGAGGCCCGAGTCTGCTGAGGGGCTACTGTGCGTAGCCGCCGGGAGAGTCGGTTCTGTAGTTCTGAGGAGGTCTGTCCGGCGGCGTGCGCTTCGTGGTGGGGTCCTGTCGTCCTGCCCGGAACGTCGTAAGCTCCGAACGGAACTCAAAACCCGGTGGCGCAATTGCCACACGCGCCCCCTCGTACGCCGGTCGTCATGGCGAGCCCCCCGCCGCGTCGATCGATCGGATCGCCGCCGTCCCCCTGGCTGACATGGCCACCCTCACCCGGCTCGAATCGGCCGGCAGCCGTACGTGGGCGCCGGCCCCGGCCCCCAGGGTCCCGCAAGACCGGCCGCACGCCCTCCTCGCGCGCGGACCTGCGCAAGGGGTGGCCGGCACCGGACGACTGGGACGAGCTTTCGACCCGGCGCCGTCCGAAGTGGAAGCGCTGGAGGGTGTGGCAGTACTTCGCGGACCGGGAGGGTCTCGGGCGCGGCGGTGGACCGGACATCGGGGCCTCGCCCGGGACCCCCATCACGTAGCGAGCGCCGCGCTGTTTCGGGTTGGTGGCCCGGCGGCCCCTCCCGGCCGTGGCGTGTTCCTGGCGAGGCGGGCGCGACGTGCCGGCCCGTGGGGGTACGCCACGGGCCGGCAGCGACCGAGGTGAGTTGAGCGGAGGGCAGTCGAACACGGCTGGAACGGCGATGGCGCAGCAAGTCACCGAGCCGCCGAGCCACCGCTCACGACTGCCCTGTACAGGGCAAGTACAGGGCAGTCAGGTCGGGTTCTCAGGCGCTTTCGGTCAGGACGTCGTCCAGCCAGTCGTATACGCGGGCGAAGGCCAGGCGTTGGGCGCCTGCCTGGCAGTGTGCGTCCGCGCCCAGTGCGGCGGTGAACTCCAGCAGCGTCTTGGGGCAGGTCAGGTGCTTGTGGAGCAGTTCGGGCTGGCCCTCGAAGAACACGTCGTCCGGGGCCGAGCAGACCAGGGTGGGGCAGGTGATCTTCTGGGCGATGCCGTCGCGCAGGTGATAGTCGAGGAAGGTGGCGAAGACCCCGCGCGGGGTGTCGGCCCCCATGACGTACGTGCCCTGGTCGACGATCCAGCGAATCTTGGGGCTGGCGGCCATGGCCGCCTCCACGGCGGCGTCGAGCTCGGGGTCGCGGTCGGCGCGCAGCCGCCGTTCGGCCTCGGCGCGGTCGAGGGACAGGAGACCGGTGGCCATGTCGCCCATGTCGTAGACGCCGTCGAGGGCGATGACGGCGGCGAGGCGGTGTTCGAAGGCCGCGGCGCGCGGCGCGAGCAGGCCGCCCATGCTGTTGCCCAGCAGGGCGATCCGGGCGGGGTCGACTTCGGGGCGGGTGAGGGCGTAGTCGAGGACGGGGCCGACTACGTTCTCCCAGTCGGGACGGAACATCAGGCCGTGGTGGTGGCGGGTGCCGGGCTGGCCGGGGCCGTCGAAGGACAGGACGTTGTAGCCGCGCTCGACTGCCGCGGCGGCGCCGGCGAAGTGCATTTCCTCGGCCGTGCCGTCGAACCCGTTGAACATGACCACGGTCGGCCGGGCGGCGCCCGAGTCGTCGGCGCGGTACAGGTACCCCGGCAGCACGGTGTCCTCGTAGGGGATCTCCACCGGCTCGATGACCGGGGTGAACAGCGCGGCGGCCTGGCGGAAACACCTCACCGACGCGTCGTATGCGTGCAGGATGCGCGGGTCCGTGGCGTCGCCGTGCAGGAAGAACTCGGCGCTTCGGTAGTAGTTCGACGCCCGCAGGAAGGCGTCCCGGGCGCTGACGCGGTGCCCGCCGGCCAGGGCCGTACGTCCCTCGTCGGCCACCCGGTCGGCGGTGGCGAGCCACTCGTCGTGCCAGCTGTCGTAGTCGCCGGCGGTGATCCGCTGCGTGGTCACCACGACCTCCCCGAAGTCGGCGCCGCCGTAGGCGATGTGACCGAAGGACCGCAGTGTCTCGAACCAGAACGAAGGGTTGTGGGGGAAGAACAGGGGCTCCATTGACACTCCTAAAGCAGTTGTTGGCTGCGTTTAGTGGGACTGTAGGGGTGCGGAAGCAATAAACGCAAGTCTCGACTGCGTTAAAGTGGGGGTCATGGAGAAGCAACGAGAGCCGGCCCGCCGGCCCGGTGGCCGAGCGGCTCGTGTCCGCGCGGCAGTGCATCAGGCGGTAGCCGACCTGGTCGGCGACCGCGGATACGGGAACTTCACCGTCGGCGACGTCGCCGCCCGCGCGGGCGTGGCCGACACGAGCATCTACCGCCGTTGGGGAAACCTGGAAGCCCTCCTCTCGGACGTGGCCATCACCCGGCTCAGCGCGACCTCCCCCACGCCCGACACCGGCAGCCTGGAGGGCGATCTGCGCTCTTACGCGGCCACCGCCGCCCGCGACGTCGCCGGGCCGGACGGGATGGCGATACTGCGCCTGGCCATCTCCCTGTCCAACTCCGGGCAGCCGGGCCTGGAGGCCCGCGACGCGTTTCTCGCCGAACGCGCCCGCCAGCTACAGGCCATGCTCGACCGGGCCCGGGACCGAGGTGAACAGCCGCCGGACGTCCTCCAGGTGCTCGATCTCATCCTGTCCCCGATGTACATCCGCATCCTGTTCGGAACGGGCCCGCTCACTCCCGCCTACACCGACGAACTGGTCGACCGCCTGCTGTGCCTGCACGCCGCCGCCGGGGGGGAGTGAGTTCTCCTTGAGCACTACCGGGACCTCCGGTATGACCAGCCGTCTCAGGCTCTCGAACGGGGTTCGGGCTTGGGGCAGGGCTGCCGTGGTCTCCGGCGGTCGCGGTGGTCTTCGCGCAATCGTGTGCCGTGTGAGCGCTGGAGGGGTGCGTACGGCCAACACACAGCCGCCACGGTCCAGTTCGGCCGCCAGCTGGTCGGCCAGTGCCCCCGGGGCGTCGTCGAGCCGCTCCGGATGCACCTCGCTGCCCCGGGACGAGACCGCAGTGTCTTCGAACTACCGGGTCCTGACCGGGCGCGACGGCGGTCAGCGGCGGGGCTGGCCGCCAAGGCCGGCGGGGGTCGCCGTGCCCGCGAGGTACCGGTCGAGCATCTCGCGGCGCTGAGCGATCTGCTGCTCCTGGCGGGCGAGTTCGTCGCGGACCTGCCGGACGCGGGTCAGGAGTTGTGTGCACTCGCCGGGGGGCGGTGTGGGGGCGGTGCAGGGAAGGATGTCCCGGATGATCTGGGAGGGCAGTCCCGCGCGGTAGAGGTCCTGGATGAAGGCGACCTGGCGTACGGCTTCCTCGCCGTACTCCCGGTATCCGTTGGGGCGGCGGTCGCTGGAGAGCAGCCCCTGGTTCTCGTAGTAGCGGAGCGAACGGGTGCTGGCCCCGGTGGCCCTGCTGAGTTCTCCGATGCGCACGCCGTCTCCTCCACCGAGTCCACCGAGTCAGGCTTGACATTGACGTTAATGTCAAAGTTTACCGTTCCGGGCATGAAGACGAATGAAGAGGCGAGGCGGCGGACCGCGGTCGTGACCGGCGCCGCGACCGGCATCGGAGCCGCGATCACCGAGCGGCTGGCCGGGCAGGGCATGCACCTGGTCCTGGTCGCACGGGACGGCGCACGCCTGGAGGCGGCCGCCGAGCGGCTGCGCGCCGAGTACGGGGTCCAGGTGTCGACGCCGGCGCTGGACCTGTCGCACCAGGACGCTCCTTCCCGGCTGGCCGAGTGGCTGACGGATGCGGGAACCGAGGTCGACGTACTGGTCAACAACGCCGGCGCCAGTTCGCTGGGACCGGTCGCCGACAGCGATCCCGCTCGGGTGCGGCACCTGGTCGATCTCAACGCCGGCGCGGTGGCGGAGCTGACGGCGCTGCTGCTGCCCGCCATGGTCGCGCGGGGCAGGGGGGCGATCGTCAACATCGCGAGCACCGGTGCGTACGCGCCCGCTCCGTACGCGGCTGCCTACGCGGCCTCGAAGGCGTTCGTGCTGTCCTTCACCCGGGCGGTGTGGGCCGAGACGAGGTCGACGGGGGTGCGGGTCGTGGCGGTCAGCCCCGGGCCGACCGCCACCGCGATGAACACCCGGCGCATGCCGGGCAAGCGCGAGCCCGGTGCCGTCGCGGACACCGTCATATCCGCCTTGCGCGGCCGGGGCCCGGCGATCGTCGACGGCCGTCTCAACGCTGTCCAGACCTTCGTCTTCAGCCGCCTGCTGCCCGCGTCGACGGCCACCCGGATCGCGGAACGATCCCTGCGCAAGGCGGCACTCGGCAGCTGAGGTGCCGCGCTTCTCCGGTGGCGGAGCCGCCGGTGGATGGACCACCCCCGCAGGCACGGGGCCCCCGGGCATCGCGCTCATCTGGTCCTCCCGGCGGGGGACCACCCCTGCACACACGGGGACCCCAGGCCGGTACCACCAGCTTCACCCGGCGGAGCGCCGTTTCCCACTCGCTTTCGAGAACTCCGGCATTTCGTCCTGCAAAGGGTGTTCGAGGCGGACCAGCCCGGCTTTCGGGGCTTGAGTTGATGCACGTCGGTGAGGCGGAATATCGGCAGCACGAGCCTTGTTGCCCGCCATTATTGATCAATAAGGAGGAGGTCCCATGCCTGCGATCCTTCGGCCCCGCGCGTTGCGTTCCGGCGATCTCGTGGTCGTTACCGCGCCCTCGGGGCAGCTTGAGCCGGGTGAGGAACCATTGCTTGCCCGCGGTGTGGCGATGCTTGAGCGGATGGGTTTTCGCGTGCGGGTCAGCCCGATGGTCGACCCGGCGCGGAATCGCTGGTGGGCGTCGGGCGCTCCGGCGGAGCAGGCCGATGAACTCAACGTTTTGCTCCGGGACCCGGAGGTGCGGGCCATCGTCGCGCATACCGGCGGACAGGCGGTCATCGGCTATCTCGATTTGATCGATATGGACGCGATCCGGGCCGACCCCAAACCGATTCTCGGCTATAGCGATATCTCGCTGCTGCACATGGCATTGCACGCCAGGACCGGCCTCGTCGGCTTTCACGCCGACATCGCCACCCACGGTTTCGGCAGCGACTGGTACACGCTGGGCGACCAGGCCCGACGCTCCGAGCTCGTCGACCTCTACACCCGTGTGCTCACCAAGGCCGAGGCCCCGGGCGTACTGCCGGCGATGGGGGCCTGGGGAACCTGGCGGCCGGGCCGCGCGCAGGGACCGCTGTTCGGCGGTTTGCTGAACCGCCTGGTCCTGCTGCAGGCGACGCCGTTCGCGCCGGCCGCCGAACAGTTCGACGGCGCCGTGTTGTTCTGGGAGGAGTTGCAGCGGCCGGTCTCGCGGATCTGGAACGACCTGCACACCTTGCGGCTGTCCGGAGTGCTGGACCGGATCGCGGGCATGGTGGTCGGCATCCCGACCGAGGTCACGCCCCACGAGGGTGGCGGAGAGCGCGCGGAGCTGCGCGACGTGGTGCTCGATGTCCTGGGACAGCGTGACATCCCGGTCCTCGCCCAGGTCGACTTCGGCCACACCTCGCCGAACTTGCCGCTGCCCATCGGCGTCCGCGCGGACGTGGACGCGGACAACCGGACGCTGTCCCTGCTTGAGGCGGCGGTCGCTGAGAGCGGAGGAGAGTGAAGAGCGGAGAGCTGAGAGCCGAGAGCCGAGAGCCGAGAGCCGAGAGCTGAGAGCTGAGTTCTGTCGGACATCGGCGTGCGCCCGGACGGAGGGCTGTGACCTGTCGTGTTCCGCACTCACGACGGCCTGTAGGCCCTGGCGGCGGACGGCATCGAGGCGGCCGGTTTCACCGCCGGCCTGTCCCGGCCCGCCGAGGTGCCCGCGCTGATCGCCGGTATCCGCGACCGCTTCGGCCGTATCGACGTGGTCGGGCACGGGTCGTCTGACCACCGACGTCACGACAGTCCACCCCATGCCCCGGCTCAGCGGCCTGGCCCCATCGGCGCCGCCGCCCGCAACTCCCTCCACTCCCTCCACGGTGAACTGGCCGACCTGGGCATCTACGCCGGCACCCGCTCCGTCGGGGCGGCGCGTCGATCACCTTACGACGGTCCCGTCGGCGGGCCCCCGGCTTCGGTGTCCGGTGCCGCCACGGTCGAGGCGGCGTGCAGGAGCTGCTCGATGCCGAACCGGAAGCGTGCCTCGAAGTCGACCGACATGAAGTCGTCCAGCGTCGAGTCCAGCGCCGGGAAGTGGTGTTCGGCCACGTGGGCGCGCAGGCGGCCGCGCTGGTCGGCGGGTGCCGCCTGTTCCTCCTGGACGAGGCCCAGGGTGAAGTAGAAGAGGTTCCAGGCCGTCCATGCGGCCGTCCTGTGGGTGGGGCAGCCGCGCAGGAGGGCGGTCACCAGGCGGTCGGTGAAGGCGAGGGTCTGCGGTTCCGCGGGAAAGGTGCCCGCGACGAGCAGGGCGCCGTCCCGGTGCCGGAGCATGGCCCGGCGTAGCCGCCCCAGCAGTTCGGCCGCCTGATCGTGCCAGTCCTCGGGCAGGTCTGCCAGGTCGACTTCCCCGAGCACGGCCTCGGCCATGGTGTCCATGAGCCGGTCCTTGGTGCGGATGTGCCACATGACGGTGTTCATGCTGACGCCCAGCTCGGCCGCGATGGCCCGGGTGGAGAGCTTGGCGACGCCGCCCCGGTCGAGTACGTCGAACGCCGCGCCGACCACGTGGTCGAGGGTGATCCCGACCTTGGTGCGGGCGGCGGCTTGTTTCTTGGTCACTGATCGAGTATATCTGACACCGGCATTTCACTTGGTCAGTGATAGAGAGGTGTGGCATGAGCGAAAGTGTCGTCATCGTCGGCGGCGGACCGACGGGCATGTGGCTGGCCTGCGAGCTGCGTCTGGCCGGGGTCCGCACGGTGGTCCTGGAGCAGGACCGGGAGATCGACCCGCATTCCCGGGCGCTGACGGTGCACGCCCGCACGATCGAGACCTTCGCGCTCCGCGGCGCGCATCAGGACCTGTTGGCGGAAGGCGGCCGGATACCCAGCGGACATTTCGCGGTCCTCGACGACCGCCTCGACTTCCGGGAGCTGGACACCGACTTCCCGTACACGCTCACGATCCCGCAGGCGCGCACGACGGAACTGCTCCGGCAGCGCGCCGTGGCAATGGGCGCGGATGTCCGTCTCGGACACCAGGTGACCGGCTGCGTGGACACCGGCGGCACGGTGACCGTGTCGGTCGACGGGCCGGAGGGCGCGTACGGGCTCGACGCCGCGTACGTCGTCGGGTGCGACGGCACGCGCAGCGTGGTGCGCCGGTGCGCGGGGATCGAGTTCGAGGGGACCCGGTTCACCGCGCTGGGGGCACTCGGCGACGTGGTGCTCGACGACCCGCCGCCCGGCCCGGTCACGAGCAGGTGGACGACGCGGGGCACGTTCATGCTCGTCCCGCTGTCCGGGGGCCGGCACCGGATCGTGGTGCACTCGCCCGAGGACCTGCGCGAGGACTGGCCGGGCGAACTCACCCTGGAGGAACTCCGTGAGCGGGTGCTGCGCATCACCGGCACGGACTACGGGATGCACAGTCCTTCCTGGCTGTCCCGCTACAGCAACACGAGCCGCGTGGCACGGCTCTACCGCAAGGACCGGGTCCTGCTGGCGGGTGACGCGGCCCATCAGCACATGCCGATGGGCGGTGTCGGGCTGAACGTGGGCGTGCAGGACGCGATGAATCTCGGCTGGAAGCTGGCGGCGGCCGTGAGCGGCCGGGCGGGGGAGGGGCTGCTCGACACCTACCACCGGGAGCGGCATCCGGTGGGGGACGACACGATCGAGCACACCCAGGCGCAGACCGCGATCATGTCGGACTTCTCACCGCAGGGAACCGCGCTGCGGTCCCTGCTGGGAAAGCTGATCGCGGAACGGCCGCAGCTCAACGACGCCCTCGCGCAGCGTCTGTCCGGGTTGTCGGTGACGTACTCCCTGCCCGGTCAGCGCCACCCGCTCGCGGGCTGCCGGGCACCGAACCTGAGGCTGTCGGACACGGAACGCCTCTTCGACCTCCTCCGGGACGGGCGCCCCGTACTCATCGACTTCGCGCGCGTCGACGGCTTTGGTGCCGACGGCCTCTCTCCCGACGGCCTCTCTCCCGACGGCCTCTCTCCCGACGGCCTCTCTCCCGACGGCCTCTCTCCCGACGGCCTCTCACCCGACGGCACCGCCGCCGCCCGCCTCAACCGGTACCGGTGCCCGCGGCCGGCCGAGCAGTCCCGCGCGGCGTGGGCCGGTGTCAGCGCCGCCCTGATCAGGCCGGACGGGTACGTCGGGTGGGCGTCGGACGAGACCGCCCCGGCTGCTCTCGCGATCGAGGCCGCGAACGCCGTCGCCGCTCTGCACCACCCGCAGCCCGAAGGGAAGCACGCATGATTCACCGCATCGAACCGGACGCTGTCTTCGGCCTTCCGGACCTCGTCAGCCAGGTGTCGGTCCCGGCCGGGCTCGGTCTGGCGTTCATCAGCGGGCAGGTGGCCTGGGACGAGGAGGGCCGCGTCGTCGGGGAGGGCGATCACGTGGCGCAGGCCGCGCAGGTGGCCCACCGTATCGACCGCCTGCTCGACGCCCTCGGCGCACAGCGGCAGGACATCGTCAAAGAAACCGTCTACGTCGTGGACCACGAGCCACGTCTGATCCCGGGCATTCTGGGCACCCTGCACGGTTCGCCG
The DNA here is from genome assembly GCF_001905005.1 of Streptomyces sp. CB02923. GTDB lineage: Bacteria > Actinomycetota > Actinomycetes > Streptomycetales > Streptomycetaceae > Streptomyces. The sequence continues at coordinate 643,148 of NZ_LWKZ01000012.1, forward strand.
CCGCCCTCGTCCACCCTGGTGGGTGTGGCGAAGCTGTTCGCCCCGGAGTTCCTGATCGAGGTCGAGTGCGTGGTCGCCTTGCCGGACGGAGAGCAGGGGTTCCCGCGGTGACCGGCACCGGGCAGGCCGCGGTCCGTCCCGTCCGGGCGCTGTTCGCGCTCACGCTGACGGTTTCCGCGGTGCTGCTGGGCAGCACCATCCTCAACGTGGCACTCCCCACGATGCAGAACGACCTCGGTGCGAGCACCACGGAACAGCAGTGGTTCCTGAACGCCTACACCCTCACCTTCGCCGGATTCCTGCCGGTGGCGGGAAGCGCCGGTGACCGGTTCGGCCTGAAGCGCGTGCTGGCCTGGGGAACGGCGGCCTTCGCCCTGACGACGTCGGTGGCCGGGTTCCTCGATTCGTCGCTCGGCATCATCGTCGTGCGTGCGCTCATGGGCGTGGCCGCGGCCACGATCATGCCCGCCACCCTCGCGGTGATCCTGCGGATCTTCCCGGCCGAACGACGGGCCCGAGCCATCGCCTCATGGGCGGCGGCCTCGGGTCTGTCCCTCTCGCTCGGCCCGCTCCTGGGGGGAGCGCTGCTGAGCGCGGGCCTGTGGTGGGGCTCCGTTCTCGAACTCGTGGCGCTGTTCGCCCTCCTCGGCCTCGCGGCGACCTGGGCATGGATCCCGCAGACGCCGGGGATCCCGCAGGCGCCGGGGATCCCGCAGGCGCCGGGGATCCCGCAGACGTCGGCGAGCGGCGCCGGAGGACTGCGCGTGATGCCCGTGGCCGCGTCCTTGGCAGGCATCGGCCTGCTCGTCTTCGGAGTGGTGCACGCCACCGGCGACGGCTGGGCCTACGTCGGTACGTGGCTGCCCGCGACGGCCGGTCTGGCCGTACTGGCCGGCCTCGTCCTGTCCGAGGCGCGGCACCGCGAGCCACTCCTGGACGTCGGCCTCTTCAAGCATGCCTCGTTCACCGTCGCCGCGGTGGCCCTGACACTCGGCTCCTTCGTCGTCTTCGGCTATCTGTACTTCACCACCTTCTACCTCCAACTGGTGCGCGGCCATTCCCCGTTGGAGACGGGGCTGCTCTTCATTCCGCTGTCGGCGGGGCTGGTGGCCGGAGCCCCGCTCTCGCAGCGGGTGGCGGAACGGTTCGGCGCCCGGACGACGATCGCCACCGGCATCACCCTCATGGCCGCGGCGTTCGCCGGTGTGACCGGGCTGGGCGCCCACACCGGTCCCGCCTGGTTCGTCGTGGACGCGTTCGCCCTGCAACTCGGCTTCGCGCTCGTCCTGGCGCCCGGCACGACACTGGCCTCCGCCTCCGTACCCACCGACCGCGCGGGGGCGGGATCGGCGCTGCTGAACACCCTCCGCCAGCTCGGCAGCGCGCTCGGCGTCGCGGTCCTCGGGTCGGTCCTGTGGTCCCGGTACTCGGGCATGATGGGCGACCGGCTGGCCGACGCCCCGGCGGGCATCCGGTCGGCCGCGGCGGAGTCGCTCGCCTCGGCCCTGGCCACGGGCGACCCCGCGGCGACGCAGGCCGCCGTACCGACGTTCCTCAGCGCCATGCACACGACGACGCTCGTCGCCGCCGGGGTGTGCGGGATCGCCCTGCTCGTCACGCTGTTCACGGGCGCGTCCCGCCGGACCGGGACCGTTGGCCCGCAGACACCGGCACGGGAACGGGGACGGGGACGGGAGTGGGAACGGGAGCGGGGACGGGGACGGGAACGGATGCGCTCCGGCTTCCGTGCATGACGCCGAAGCGGACCGAACTCCCCGATGTTCCCCGCCCGTCGGAGACGCGGGGGAGGGCTCACAGCCGTGTGGCCGTACGGATCAGTCCCGCGAGGGCGAGGGAGCGGCTGTGCGCGGGCCAGGCGATGTGGGTGACGACGGGGGGCGCGTCGGTCAGGGGTACGGCGGTGTGTTCGGCCCACAGCCAGGCGCGGACGGAGTCGGGGAAGACGGCCGCGGTGCGTCCGAGGGCGATCAGCTGGGCCAGTTGCGTCTGGTCGTGGATCTCGGGGCCCGGACCGGGTGGGTAGACGCCGTTGCGGGACCAGCGGGCGAGCGGAAGGCCGGGGACGCCGGTGATGTCGGCCAGGGTCAGAACCCGGTGCGCTGCGAGGGGGTGTCCGGCGGGCAGGACGACGACCTGCCCCTCGGTCATCAGTTCCTCACTGTCGAACCCGGCGAGGGAGTTGAACGGCGCGTGCATCAGCGCGACGTCGGCCCGGCCGTCACGCAGCATCTCCCCCTGCTCGCACGTGCCGCTCGGCAGCACCTCGATCTCGGCGGCGTCGGGCTCGGCCGCGTAGGCGTCGAGGAGTTTGTGCAGCAGCTTGTGGGACGCGCCGGCCTTCACCGCCAGTACCAGGCGGTCGCGGGGGCTGTCGGCGCTGCCGGCACGGCGGGTGCGGCGGGCGGCGGCGGTGGTCGCGTCGAGGGCCGCGCGGCCCTCGTGAAGCAGCGTCTCTCCGGCGCCGGTCAGGGCGACGCCGCGGCGGTTGCGCTCCAGCAGGCGGACGCCCAGCCGCCGTTCGAGCTGCTGGATGGCCCGGGACAGTGGCGGCTGGGCCATGCCGAGGCGCTCGGCGGCGCGGCCGAAGTGCAGTTCTTCGGCGACGGCGACGAAGTACCTCAGCTCGCGGGTCTCCAGCATGTCCACAGCCGCAGCATACTTCTGTGATACCTGACGGGTATCAATGGGTGCCGGGTCGGTATTGGATGCGCCACCGGCCCGCGAGTGACCATCGACGGCATGGGCGAAACGAAGTCCGCGCCGGTGACCGACGCGGACAACCGCCCGCGAAGGCGGCGTACCACGTGACACGCGGCCTTCCTTCCGCACTCCCACCCAGCAGGAAAGACCAGAGACACAGCCGTGAACGTGAACACACCTTCCGCGTCATTGCCCGGCGGCACCTGGAACCTGGGCGATCTGACCGTCACCCGCGTCGGCTACGGCGCCATGCAGCTCACCGGCCCCGGGGTCATGGGCCCGCCCGCCGACCGCGACGGCGCGCTCGCCGTCCTGCGCGAGGCCGCCGCCCTGGGGATCACCCACATCGACACCGCCGACGCCTACGGACCGCGTGTCGCCAACCAGCTGATCCGTGAAGCGCTGCACCCTTACCCCGAGTCGCTGCACATCGTGACCAAGGTCGGCGCGGTCCGCGACGAGCAGGGCGGCTGGCCCCCCGCCCGGCAGCCGGAGGAGCTGCGCCGCGCCGTCCACGCCAACCTCGATGGCCTCGGTCTCGACGCGCTCGACCTGGTCAACCTCCGGCTCGGCGACGCCCGGGGCCCCCGGCCCGGCTCGCTCGCCGAGCCGTTCGAAACCCTCGTCGAGCTCCAGCAGCAGGGGCTGATCCGGCACCTCGGAGTGAGCAACGCGACCACGGAACAGGTCAGCGAGGCGCAGTCGATCGCGCCGATCGTGTGCGTGCAGAACATGTACAACCTCGCCTACCGCCAGGACGACGAACTGATCGACGACCTCGCCGCCAAGAACATCGCCTACGTGCCGTTCTTCCCGCTCGGCGGCTTCACCCCGCTGCAGTCCTCGGCGCTCACGGCCGTGGCCACCCGGCGGGACGCGACGCCGATGTCGGTCGCCCTGGCCTGGCTGCTGCGGCGGTCGCCGAACATCCTGCTCATCCCCGGCACCTCGTCTGTGGCACACCTGCGCGAGAACGTCGCCGGCGCGGGACTCCCGCTCTCCGACGAGGAACTCGCCGAGTTGGACAGGATCGGCCGCTAGGACGTTGCCGGCGTAGGCACCTCCCTGATCTGTCTGGCGCAGGCGTCTCCCCGACCTGGGACCACAGGGGCAGCGCGTCATCGCTCACGGTAGAAGCCGCGACCGGTCAGGCGGACCGCCAGGTCCTCTCCCACCGCGTCGATCAGGGTCAGGGAGGGCCGGACCCAGCTCTTGAACCGGCCCCCGATCGCGGCATCCACCGCCTTCTCCGCCTCCTCCGGATCCAGGCCGGTGGAGGACAGGAACCAGGTCAGCGTCGTGGCGCAGAGCCCGTCCCAGGAATACTCGACCTGTGTGCGGTCCACGACCGTGGGGACCAGGCGCGCCACCGCCCGCTCCAGATGCCAGCTGCGCTCCTCGGCATCCGCACCGGGAAGCGGGGCAAGCTGCTCGAACCGCTCGGCCATGTCCTCCAGCCAGTCACGCCAGTCCAGCAACGAGGCCGCGACCCGCGCGGCGGTCTCCTCCGCTTCTCCGATCGAATGCTCGTCGCAGCACCAGGCGCCGACAGGGCCGCCGTCGAGGAACGCCCAGTTCCAGCCGCAGGTCCAGCGGCCGTAGCGCGACGTCAGAAGCGCGGTCACCTCTCTCCTGAAACGGGAGTCCTCCTCCCAGCCGGCACCGGCGGGAGGTGTCAACGGGGCGATCAGCGCCGTGAGCCGGGACTCCTCGTCAGCGTCCCATTCGAAGGCGTTCCGACGGGGGTCGGCGTCGGACCACGGCAGCGACCAGGGTCGGAGTATGTGGTGGACGGACGTGGTGTACCCCCTGAGTCGGATGCGGCAGGACAACTGACCGATGATGCCGACGAAACCGAGGCATGTCACCTGATTTACGGGCCCCCGGCCCGCGGCTGCGGTACTCCGTTCAGTTGAGGTATGCGGATATCAGTTCTTGTGTTGCTGATGACCTTGGTGCAGTCCGCTTTCGGTATCTTCCTTTGCGGGCTTGTCGATACCGCAAGAAAGCAGTGCTGGGACCATGAAGACGTCGTCGCCATCGACCATCAGCCGCCGCGCTCTCCTGGGGGCGGCAGTACTCTTACCGTTGGCCGGGTGCGCGAAGGGCGGGGCGGGGGCGGTCACTTCCACGCAGGTCGCTGCCGCGGCGAAAGCCCGTCACGACCGCCTGATGGAATTGGAACAGAAATACGACGCGCGCTTGGGAGTTTATGCCCTCGACACCGGTACCGGTACCGTCATTGCCCACCGGGCGGATGAACGCTTTGCCTTCTGTTCGACGTTCAAGGGGCTCGCGGCAGCGGCGGTTCTGCACCATAATCCGCTGTCGCATCTGGACGAGGTCATTACGTACGGTAAAGATGACCTCATGAAGCATGCCCCTGTCACCGCGCGGCATGTGACCACGGGGATGACGATACGGCAGCTGTGCGACGCCGCAGTCCGCTACAGCGACGGCACGGCCGGCAATCTCCTGCTCCGCGACATCGGTGGACCGGCCCGGCTGACGGCGTATGCGCGGGAGCTCGGCGATACGGTCACCCGGATAGACCGCATCGAGCCGGCGATCTCGGAAGCCACTCCGGGAGATCCCCGTGACACGACTTCTCCGCGGGCGTTCGGCACCAACTACCGGAAGATGGTGCTGGGGAGCGCCCTGCCTGCCGAAAAGCGCGCGTTTCTCCGCGACTTGCTGCTACGCAACACCACCGGCGCGCAGCGCATCCGGGCCGGTGTTCCGCGGGGCTGGACTGTCGCCGACAAGACCGGGACCGGGGATTACGGCACGCTCAACGACATCGCCATCGTGTGGCCCCCGAAGGCCGCACCCCTCGTCATCGCGATCATGTCCAATAGGGCGGCCCAAGACGCCGCATACCATCAGGCTGTCATCGCTGAGGCCGCCGCCCATGTCGTAGCCACGCTCACCTGAGGTGAGGGGCCGTCATTCCGGTTCCTGGAGGGGACAGCGGGGGCGGCCGACGGCCTATCGGCCCGTTCGGCGCGCACCCCGCCTTCACCGATGCCCTGCCTCCCGCTCAGCCGCGGATCGGATCAGGAACCCTCGATTCGCTGGTACCACGTGTCGCCGACGACCATGTCCCGGATGCCCCGTGATTCGCAGTAGAGCACAAGGTCGGACATACGGTTGATGAATCCGTCTCCGTTGAAGTTCAACGAGGTGTTGCACAGGACGCCGACTCCTCGCTTGGCGGCGAAGGCGGACAGCAACCGGTGCAATGGCGGGTTGCCCGACGCCGCCACGGTCTGGGACCGTGCCGAACCATCCACGTGCGTCACGGCCTGCAAGCCACTGGACTCCCGCACGTGCCGGAAGTACAGCATGTGCGGATCCTCGAAGTCCTCGTGGAAAACCTTCGCGAGGTCCTCGACACGGCAGCACGGCGCAATGGGCCGGTAGTCCTCCCGCTGTTTGACGTCGTTGAGACGGTCGCGGGTCTCCACGCCGAACGGCTCGGCCAGGAGGGACCGATTTCCCAACGCGCGCGGACCGATCTCCCAACGGCCCTGCACCCACGCGACGATCCGGCCGGAGGCCAGGGCCGCCGCCAAGGTGTCGTGATCGAGCCGGCGTGAACGCCAGCGGGCGGCGTCGGGCCGCGTGTCGTGGACGAAGTCGAGTCCGCTGTACACGTCCCATGCGATGTGGGGGTTGCCCGTGAAGGTCGAGAGCGCGTCGATGGCGGTACCCAACGCCGACCCGGAGTCGTTGGTGCACGGAGCGACGAAGACCGAGGAGAAATGGCCGAGTTCGGCCCACTGGCTGTTCCAGTCGCAGTTCAGCCCACACCCTCCGGAGATGTAGAGAGGGCTGCCTTCCGGTGTCTGCTCGCGTGCGACCTGGGCGAACTCCTCGAAGAGGCGCTCGGTCAGCAGCGCGGCCGCAGTCTTGCATTCGATCGATTCAACGCCCGCGTTGTACAGGACCGAGTCCCGATACTCCGCTTTGGGGGCCGGATACATGGAGTCGTGCTTCAGGATGCGCTCGACGACGTCGGTGATGTCGGGACTCGCGTCGCGCGCGTTCCCGAACGCCGCCAGGGCCATCAGCTTGCCGGCGTCGTTCAGGCGCGGCCTCCCGCCCGTGTCGGGGAAGGTGGGGTCGGCGAGCCCGAAGAGGAAGGAATAGCGTGCACCGGGCGCCGTCATGACCTGGATCTTGCGCGTGACCCGGTGGGCGGAGTCGACGAGGTAGAAGGCGCCGACGTCACCCTCCCAGACGAGGACCGTCCGCACGGGGCTGGAATCCTGCGGAGCCATTCCCAGCGCCATGTAGATATGGGACCGCTCGTGCGTCGAGGAGAAGAACTTCACCTCTTTGCCGAAGAAGCGCGAGGTGGTGACGGTGGGTTCGTGCGTGCCTTCGTACCCGGCACCCGTATACGCGATTCCTCTCGGGCGGATGTCGCCCCAGCCGCCAAGAGCCACCACGTCCGGTAGGGCGTCGAGCCGCTCGGCGATGTCGAGGATGGTCGTCGGCAGCAGGGGCGTGTACCGCGGCCGCGAGTCCTTCTCCGATTCGAGCGAGTAGAGCAACTGACGGTTGTCGATCGCGGCGACTGCGCCGTCGTGACCCGGCTTCAAAGCAACGACGAGCATTCCTATCCTTCCAACGCAGGAGACCCTCATCGATGGTCGGGTGTGACCCGATTCCCTGTCAGAGGTGGGGCCGGCAAATGGTGAAGTGATCCGGGCGATCAGAGGGCCCTACGGCTTGGGGACCGAATGCATGGTGACGTAGTTGGTCCCGATCCAATCTCCGAACGTCGCGGTTTCGGCGTCGAGGCTGATGTCGAGACCGTACGTGCGGGCTTCCGGAACCGAGAACGTGAAGTCGGTCGAGGGGCGCAGGAAGAAGACGCTCGACGTGCGGTCGCTGCCCGCCCGCAGGCCGGCCCCCGGGGACCTGACGTGGTGCTTCGGCGCGGGCACCGCGCCCCGGGTGGCCAGCGGCGCGATGGCGCCGCACAGCACCACCACGGCATCCGGCACGGCCGGCAGATCCACCATCGCGCCGCCGATCTCGGCCTGCAGGCTCACGAAGCCGTTGGCGCAAGGGGTCTGGTGGATCAAGGTGATGATGGACAGGTCGTAGTGCGGCGCCATCCGCCGCGGCTCCCGCTCGGCGGCGCGGTGCTCCGGGACCTCGGGGAAGTACCGCAACCGCAGCACGGGGTCGCAGTCCAGCAGCTCTTCCATGGGGCCGGCGTCGTACGTTCCGGTCGCGTTCAGGACCACCCGCGCGGTTTCCTGCGCGGCGGTGTAGAGGTGGTCGAAGTAGTCCGTCCACACCGTCTCGAACTGTGGTGTGGGGAAGAGGTTGTCTGAAATCCCCATCGAGAATGATGTCGAATAGTCCGTGTACGTACCGGTATTCGTCACCTGGGCCGTGCTCTCGGCTTCCAGTGCGGAGTATCCGCGGCGCATGGTCGGGACCTTCGTGGTCACGGCCTTCTTCTCCGCGGCGGTGCCGTGCTCGAAGAAGTCCAGCGCCGTGTCCGTGGCCGACCGGTGTTCTTTCTCCAGCATGCCGTAGTCGGTGAGGTAGAACACCCCCATCTCCGTCACGCACGCGCGGAAGGCTTCCTGGTCGCCGCCCTTCCGCAATTCGGCAAGACTGAAGATCGGTACCGTTGTGTCCGCCATGTTCACATGCTCCTTCTCGGCTTGCCCAGCGCCCCCGACAGCCGCTCGGCCTCGACTCAAGGTCTGTACGTCGGTGTACCTGTATCTGCGGAACTCTTCCTCGGCTTTTCCTGGGCTGCCGGATCGGTGAGAGGCTAGAGGAAAACCAGGGCACGCATTTCCAGAGAAGTCCTCAGATGCCCGGCGGCAGGCCCTTTTTCGTCGAAAAAAGCCGTGTGCGGGCAGAGGCCGGCTACGTCGAGCAGGTCGCTTCGCTCCGCGCCTTCGCCGCGCTCCGTGCCTTCGCTGAACAGCGCCAAGTCGCGACTCGCGCTGTCGTAGCACTTGAAAAGCAGCACTTCATCGGGCGAGAGCGAACTCCAGTAGTGCCAACGGTGGTTGGGGTTGTATCTCACGGAGTAGTTTTCGCGGTCTTTGAGCCACGCGGGGAAGTGCAACCGGGTCGTCACCAGATCGGCAGAGAGATCCACGGATCGGTAGTCGCACAGGGCGAGCGGGAAGTTGCGAACGGGCTCGACCAGTGGTCGCCAGATATTGATGATCTGAAACCGGCGGAATCGGTGCCCGGGTCCGATGTGGTCCGCGGCGCGAGCCCGGGCGCTCTTCGCGCTCTGGTCGACGTGAACGCGTAGATGCGGCGACTGGGAGGATGCGTCACGAGGGACGCTTGCGTCCTCCTGCCTCAAGGTGGCATCGAAGAACTGCACTTCAACCGCACCGGTGAGAGATTGCAGCAGCTCTCTGGTCTCCTGCTGATACCGTTCGACCGACGAGGCGGAGTTCTCGATCAGGGCCTGATGGTCCACGCCCGTGGGGGACACGACCTTCTCGAAACCCATGGTGTCGAGATGCGGGTCGACTGCACTGTCGCGCACATCGGTGATGGCCGTCTCGACGGCTACCTTGCGGAAATTGAAGAGCACCTCGGGCGGCCGGGACAGGGCGTCGATGCACCAATCGTCGTCTCGGCCCATCGGTGTGAGCGGCGCGCCATAGTATAAGAGACTCGATACGGCTGACATGTACGACTATTCCTTTGTCGTCGACCGACGGAATACGCCGCGGTCCAGCTGGGAGCTGGCGTTGGCGTACATCATGTCCATGGTCAGCACATCCTGAAAAGACGCGAGGTACTCGGTCAGCAGCTTCGGGCAGTACCGGTACCAGTACGGGATCATGTCCTCGATGATGAAGTAGTCGCCCTGTTCGAGAAGATGATCGATCGTCCATTTGATGATGTTGAACGTGTTGCTGTGCGCGTCGTCGATGAAGATCAGCGGGTGGGCCGCGTCACGGAGCGGCTCAAACGTTTCCAGTACGGAGCAGTCGGCTTCGTACAGGGAAATGTTCTCCCGCTCGGAAGAGGGGATCTGACACCGGGAAAGGTCCTTGTCGATGCCGATGACCTGGCAGTCGATTCCCATGAGTCTGGCCATGTCGCGAAACCAGACGAGGGAGCCGCCGCCGTACACACCCAATTCTACGATCGTCCGGGGACGCAGCTCGCACAACAGGTCGTGGTAGGCCGCTTGAGTGTCAGGGTCTTTGAGCATCCGCAGGCCCCGCCACTGGTAGCGGGAAAAATCCGCGAACCCGAGATCGCGAGGCGCGTCGGCCCATTTGTCGAGGGGCCACTCACGCGGCCGGTCCGTCAGGACCGGGGGGTGGTATTTCGGGTCTTCGCCCAGACCTCGGAATGTGTTGAGATCCAGAAAGGTTTCGCGAGAGTAGTCGTTCATGGCGCTCTCCCTTGAGTTCACGTCCGGCCCGTGGCGGTGAACAGCATATTTCGCACTGCCATCCTGCCTTGCCCTGCTCTTGAGGCCCTCTTTCGACTCTCTCGGACTTCTCTTCACAGATTTCTGATGACATCGGGAAAGCGGGGTCCCGATTTACCCCCAAAGCACGGGAGGCGGCGGGGGCAGCAGTGCCACCCGCGGGAATGGAAGAGGCCGGAGCGCACGGGGGTAACGCTCCGGCCGGGCCGGCCCTGGGGCCGACCGGTGTGCAGTCAACTCCGCGGGCCTCTCGCGCACCTCTTGAGGCGGTCTCACCGAGACCGAGGAGGGCGTCAACGGCCCCACCCCGTCGAGCACCGTCAGCTCATGCGGGGGTGCTGACGCGCAGGGCCTGCTCGTCCTGGCGCAGGATGGCCTGCATCACCCTCGTCAGCCGCTCACCCGGGCTGATCCCGATCTGCTCCCGCAGGATGTCCTTCGCCCGGTGGAAGACCTGGATCGCGTCGGCCTGGCGGCCCTCCGCGTAGTAGGCCTTCATGAGGCTGACGTACAGGTCCTCGCGGAAGGGGTCGCGGTCGACGAGTTCCGACAGCTGCGTGATCGCTTCCCCGTAGTATCCGAGCCCGAAGTCGATCAGGGCCCGCAGTTCGACCGCCGCCGTCCGCTCTTCGTCCAGGGTCTCCCCTTTCAGACGCAGCCGGCTGGAGGTGACATCGGCGAAGGCCGGTCCCTTCCACAAGGCCAGCGCGGCGTCGAGCTGCTCGGACGCGTCCTGGTACTTTCCGCGCGCGTGCAGGTCCCGGACCCTGCGTACGGTCTCCCGGAAGACGAAGAGATCGATGGACCGCGGCGGCATCCGCAACTCGTAGCCACGGTCGTGCGAGCCGAGGGTGTCGCGGGTGTGCCCTGCCTCCGTCAGGGCCGTACGGATCAGCCAGGCGGAGGTCTGGAGCTGTCCCGAGACGGTCAGGGGCGGCTCGCCGTCCCAGGAGTCCTCGATGATTGCTTCCTTGGAGATGATTTGTCCGGGTCGCAGTGCCAAGGAAGCGAGGAATCTTCGCTGCCGCTGCCCGCGAATGGGTATCGGAACGGTGTCCTTCACGAGAGCCACCGGACCGAGGAGCCGGATCGTCACGTCATTGCAGGTGTCCATTGCGGATCCCCCTTGTGAACCCACCACGTCTTCGCCTTGTGCGGGCGGACATGGCATCGGCGTATTCCCTGATAGCAACCGCACTTGCGTTCGAACGCGCCTGTCTTCGTGCCCGGGAGCGGGAGTCCCGGCGGGCAGCGCAGTGCTGTGTCGACGGGTGTCAGCGGAACGGGCAGTTGCGGAACTGCCGTCGGATCACGGGGTGAAGCCGTCGCCGGAGTGTGGTTCCGAACCGGTGCCGGGCTGCCCCGGAATACCGGCCCACTCACTGAGTCAGCCTCCTCATCTGCTTCATGGCCGAACCCTCCGTACCGCTGTCCAACTTCGGTGATGCAGGAATTCTCGATGTGTCAACCGACGAGGTTCTTGAGGAACTTCGCCGCGATCGGACCTGCGTCGGAACCGCCCGACCCGCCGTCCTCCAGCAGGACCGACCAGGCGAGATTCCGGTCACCCTGGTAGCCGATCATCCACGCGTGTGTGCGCGGCGGGGTTTCAGTGCCGAACTCCGCCGTGCCCGTCTTCGCGTGCGGCTCACCGGGGATGCCTTTGAGGGCCTTGCCGGCGCCGATAGTGACGGTCGCGCGCATCATGTCGCGCAGCGAGTCGACGACGCCGCCGTCCAGCCGGCCCGGGGCCTTGTACTCGTTCTTCACGGCGTCCGGCACCAGGACGGGCTGCTTGAAGGCGCCCGCCTTCACCGTTGCCGCGGTCGAGGCCATCACCAGGGGCGATGCCTGGACCCGTGCCTGCCCGATGGTTGAGGCGGCCTTGTCGTTCTCGCTGTTGGCGACCGGGACGCTGCCGGTGTACACCGCGGTGCCCACGTCCCAGTTGCCGCCGATGCCGAACGCCCCCGCGGTGTCGTGCAGGGTGGAATCGGACAGCTTGCCGCGGGAGTTGACGAAGAAGGTGTTGCAGGAGTGGGCGAAGTTGTCCCGCAACGTCGAACCGGCGGGCAGGGTGAACTGGTCCTGGTTCTCGAAACTCTGGCCGTTGACGTGGACGAACTTCGGGCAGTCCCCCCGGTCCGACGGCTTCATGCCCTGCTTCAGCAGGGCGGCGGCCGTCACCACCTTGAAGGTGGAACCGGGCGGGTAACGGCCCTCCAGTGCGCGGTTCATGCCGGAGGGCATGTTCGCGGCGGCCAGGATGTGGCCGTTGGAGGGGTCGATGGCGACGATCGCCGCGTTCTTCTTCACTCCGCCGAGAGCTTCGGCGGCGGCTTCCTGGACCTTTGAATCGATGGTCGTATGTACGGGTTTGCCCTGGCTTGCTTTGGCGCCGGTGAGCTTCTTCACCACTTGGCCGGAGTTGCGGTCCACGACCACGACCGACTTCACCGGACCCGAGCCGCCCGTGAGCTGCTGGTCATAGCGTGCCTGGAGGCCCGACATTCCCTTGCCGGTCTTTTCGTCGACCACGCCGACGAGTGAGGTGGACTGCAGCGTGTCACCTTTCGCGTCGAGGATGGCGGCCCGGTCTCGCGACTTGAGGGCGAGCGTCTGCCCCGGAACCATCTCCGGGTGGACCATGTGCGTACTAAATGCGACCTTCCATTTATCGCTCTTTTCGACGGCCTTCGCTTTCGAGTTCCACGCGTAGTCACCGGCTCCCGGAAGGGTCATCTTCACGGTGAACGGAATCTGAACCTCCCCTTCCGCTTTCCTCTCGCCGGTACCTGCGCCGATCTCCGTCTTCGACGGCTTGAGGTTCGTCATGACCGATTTGATCAATGATTCCGCGTTGTCCGGAGTGTCCGTCAGCCGGGCGGCGCGCGGGGCGTCGCCTGCCTCCCAGGCGTCGAGGAACTCCTCGAACGCCGCTGTGGCGGCCTTCACTTGAGGATCGTCCGAGCTTTCGTTGGCGAACAGACCGGAGTAGCCCCAGTAGCCGAGCCCCGCGGTCACGGCCAGTGCGGCGACCACCGAGGCCATCACCCGAGCGCGAGGCCGGCGCCTGCGGTGCGGTGAGTAATCGCCATTGCTGTCGGAATACCTCATGGGGCTCAGATTATGCTCCTGTGCTCTCCCGTCACTCCCCATATGAGGCGATCAGGACATCCATGGCATGGGAAAATGGAACAACAGGTAAGGGCGGCGATCAGCCGTATCCGCAGGTAAAGTGAACGTTACAGGTATATTGCAAGAGTACTCTCGATCGAACCCTTGATGCAAGGTTGGCGTGAATCCGACCGCTCTCCGCAGGGGAAACTTCCCTCCCCGGAACGGCCGTATCGGCGGCCTGGATTGGCTTGATCTTTTCGATTGGGGAGGCGTCCCGGGAGGTCCGGCGAAACCAGGACGCGGCGGCCTGTTCTGTTTGTCTGGGTATTGCTGCGAGTCCTACTCTTCGCCTGCTCCGCACCATTTCCTGACACGTCCGGAAGAGTGCGTCAAGAGTGGGTGCGGGCAGGATTGCCGAGGACCGTCCACTGCTGTCGGAGTCTGGAGACCTCCCATGTCCCGTGTATCGGCCGGCCCCGGCAGCAGGCCGACCGCGGCACGCCTTTCCCGTGCGGCTGCGCGGCTCCGTGCCGGGAACTACGGTGTCCTCACCGGTCACTTGGCCGGTATCTGCGGCCTCCCCGCCCTCGATGCCCTGTTCGCGTCCACGGACCTTCGCCAGGTCATCGACTCGACGAACGCGGCCACGGGGGAGGCCCCCAGCGGCGATGGCCGGTGCGCGCCCCCGACGCCGCGCCCTTCACCGTCCGCCCGGCCGGCACCGCCACCGACTCCCAGGAGGGAAGCTGAAACCGTGGAGTCCAACGACCCGCATGTGTCACCTCGGTACGCACAGATCCCCACGTTCCTGCACCTGCCGCACGACCGGGACCCCCGTGGCTACGACGTCGTGGTCATCGGCGCCCCCTACGACGGAGGCACGAGCTACCGACCCGGAGCCCGGTTCGGCCCGCGGGCCATCCGCAACGAGTCGGGGCTCATCCACGGTGCGGGCATCGACCGAGGCCCCAGCACCTTCGACCTGATCAACTGTGTCGACGCCGGGGACATGGAGCTGACTCCGTTCGACATGAATGCCGCGATCGAGACGGCGCAGAAGCACCTGTCGACGCTGCTGACGGGCAACGCCGCCTTTCTGATGCTCGGCGGCGACCACTCGTTGACCGTGGCGGCCCTGCGCGCGCTGGCCGAGCAGCACGGCCCGGTCGCCGTACTGCACCTGGACGCGCACTCCGACACCAGCCCGGCTCCGCACGACGGCCGTTACCACCACGGCACCCCGTTCCGGCACGGGATCGACGAGAAGCTCGTCGACCCCACCGCCATGGTCCAGATCGGTATCCGCGGCCGCAACCCGAGACCGGACTCGCTCGACTACGCCCGCGGCCACGCCGTACGCGTGGTGACCGCCGACGAGTTCGGGGAGCTGGGGGTGCGCGACACCGTCGACCTGATCCGCGAACGGGTCGACGGACGGCCGGTGTACGTGTCGGTCGACGTGAACGTGGTCGACCCCGCCTTCGCTCCGGGTACGGGCACGCCCACACCGGGAGGACTCAGTTCGCGCGAGGTCCTCGCCCTGCTGCGCTGCGTGGGGGACCTCAAGCCGGTCGGCTTCGACGTGATGGAGGTGTCACCCCTCTACGACCACGGCGGGATCACCTCGATCCTGGCCACGGAGATGGGCGCGGAACTGCTCTATCAATACGCCCGCGCCTATCGCACCCAGAAGTGAGGGCGACGGAAAGTGAGGGCGGAAGTACCCCCTGCTGTGAGGGCGGAAGTACCCCTGCTGTTGCGCCACTTGGAGCGCCCAGCCGGCCGTATCCCGCACGGACCGGAAAACGACCGTGACTTGATACCGGGCTACGCAGAGCCATCCAAGTCGCCTAAGCTCTGCCCCTGGTTCGCCCGGTACGGCTGCCTGCCCTCAGCCGAAGAGAACTCCCGAAACCGTGAACGCGGTTCCGGCTCGGCGTGCTTCGCACGGTTGCGAGAGATCGGACTCAGTCGCTGCTGCACGGTGAGGCGGGAGGCCGGACGGGCACCCGACGATGGCGCAGCAGGGGGACACGCGTGACCAACATTCCGGAGACGGGCCGGACCGCACGGGTCCAGACGCGGCTCGTCGTCATCCAGATCCTTGTCGTCTCGCTCCTCCTGACCCTCGGCGGACGCCTGTGGTACCTCCAGATACGCAAGGGCGACGATTACGCCGAGGAGGCATCCCGCAACCGCGTGCAGCGGGTGGTCCAGCCCGCCGTACGCGGCACGATCCTGGATGCGCGGGGCGTGCCGATCGCCGACAACGAGACCCGGCTCGTGGTCTCCGCCTCCCGCACCGACCTGCTGAAGATGCGCGACGACGGCAAAGCGGTGCTCACCAGGCTGGCCGGCGTCCTGGGCATGCGGCCCAAGGCGGTCATGGACAAGGTCCGGCTGTGCGACGCCAAGACCCCGCGGCCCTGCTGGAACGGTTCTCCGTACCAGCCGATACCCGTCACCGACGAGGTCACCGCCAAGCAGGCCCTCCAGATCCGCGAGCGCTCCGAGGACTTCCCCGGCATCACCGCCGAGCCGCAGGCCGTACGCCGCTACCCCGGCCCGGCCGAGGCCAACATCGGGCAGGTCCTCGGCTACCTCTCGCCCGTCACCGACGAGGAGATCCAGCAGGCCCGGGACAGCGGCTCGCCGTACCTCCGTTCCGACCAGGCGGGGCGCAGCGGTCTGGAGCGTGCGTACGACAAGGAGCTGCGCGGCAAGGCCGGTATCACCCGCTACGAGGTCGACAACCTCGGCCGGATCATCGGCCAGGCCGAGAGCGACCGGGCCGAGCCCGGCTCGGACCTCGTCACCAGCATCGACGCCCGGGTCCAGCGCATCGCCGAGTACGAGCTGAACGAGGCGATGAAGGACGCCCGCAAGGAGTGGGACCGGAACACCAACGAGAACTACAAGGCGGATTCCGGCGCGGTGGTGGTGATGGAGGCCAAGACGGGCCGTGTCGTCGCCATGGCGTCCAACCCGACGTACGACCCGAACGCCTGGGTCGGCGGCATCGCCGCCAAGGACTACCGCAAGCTCACCAGCAAGGAGTCCAACTACCCGCTGCTGAACCGCGCGATACAGGGCCAGTCGGCTCCCGGCTCGATCGCCAAGGTCATCTCCACCGCGGCCGCGGTCAACGCGGGCTACCCGTTCGACGGGCGGTACAACTGCTCCAGCTCGTACGCGATCGGCAAGCAGACCTTCACGAACTTCGAGTCCAAGGAGTACGGCTACATCGACCTCGGCCGGGCCCTGGAGGTCTCCTGCGACACCGTGTTCTACCGGCTGGCGCACGAGGAGTGGCGCAAGGACGGTGGTTTCACGCCGAAGAAGCACCCCCACGACTGGTTCTACAAGACCGCCCACCAGTTCGGCCTCGGCAAAGAGACCGGCGTCGACCTGCCCAACGAGGTCACCGGCCGGGTCCCCGACCGCCAGTGGAAGCAGGACTACTGGGAGGCCAACAAGGACGCCTGGTGCAAGCAGGGGAAGAAGAACGGCAGTTACACGGAGCGGAGCGCGTACGACAACTGCCTCGAAGGCAACCGGTTACGCGCCGGTGACTCCGTCAACTACTCGATCGGGCAGGGCGACACCCTCGTCACCCCGGTCCAGATGGCCTCGATCTACGCGGCGATCTCCAACGGCGGCACCCTCTACCAGCCCACCGTGGGCAAGGAGATCGTCAGCCCCGACGGCAAGAGCGTGCGGAAGATCCAGCCCGCGGTACGCGGGAAGCTGCCCATGACGAGCAGGACCCTCGACGGGATGGACAAAGCCCTCCAGGGCACCGCCACCCGCGGTACGGCCGCATGGCGGTTCGGCGGCTGGCCGCAGGACGAGATCCCGATGCACGCCAAGACGAGTACCGCCGAGGTCTACGGCAAGCAGACCACCTCGTGGTTCGCCACGTACACCAAGGATTACGCGATCGTCATGACGATCTCCCAGGGCGGTACGGGCTCCGGCGCCTCGGCCCCCGCCGTGCGCAAGCTGTACAACGCGCTGTACGGCGTCTCCGAGGACGGCACCATCGACAAGAAGAAGGCGCTGCGCCAGACACCGTAGAGGAGTGGCGCAGCGCCCTGAGCTGCGGGCCGTAGGGACGGACTTTCAGCCGAGTCGTGTCAGTTTCGCGCCGAAGGACGGCTCCTTGAGGTCGGCTTTGAGGACCACCGGAACGCGTTGCGTCCCGGAGCCCGTACCCACGGTCAACTGGCCGACCACGGTGCCGGCCTTCGCCGTGCGGGGGATGGTCTCGGCGCCGTCGCTGGTGGTGAGGATCAGTTTCTGGCCGGGGACGCCTACCGCGGTGAGGTCCTCGGTGGCCACGACCGGGGTGCGGTCGCCGAGGCCGCTGTCGACATGGCCGACGACCTGGCCCTTCTTCACCGCGGTGGCGGAGGTGAGGGCCTCGCGTACGGCCGCGATGACCGGCTTGCTGTTGTCCTGCACCAGGCGGAGACTGTTGCCGCCATTGGGGTCCGGGCCGGTGGCGTGCTGGTCCAGCATCGCGCCGAGGATCAGCCGGTCCTTGCCGTCCACGGACTTGTAGGCCGCCCAGGACAGGGTGCCGCCTGCCGGTGTGTTGGAGCCGGTCTTGATGCCCCGGACGCTCAGCCCGGCGAGGATCAGCCGGTCGTTGTTGTTGTTGATGCGCCCGAGACCGGGAATGTCGGCGTTGGGCAGGGCGACGGTCGCGCGGAAGGCGTCGAACTTCATCACCGCTTCGGCCAGTTTGAGCTGGTCGACGGCGGTGCTGACGGTCTTCTTGTCCAGACCGCTGGGGTCGGTGTAGTGGGTGTTCTTCATTCCGAGGGCCTTGGCCGCGGCATTCATCTTCCCGGCAAACGCGGTCTCGTCCTGGGACTTGGTGTTCCAGCGGGCCAGCAGCCGGGCGATGTTGTTGCCCGATGGAATCATCAGCATCTTCAGCATGTCCTGCTCGCTGAATTTCTGGCCCGTGCTGAGCCCCTCGATGCGCGATTCGTCCTCGGACTTGCCGTCCGCCACGGCCTGGGCGTCGACCTCGACCTGGGGACCCTTCTCGCCCTTCTTGAGGGGGTGTTCGCGGAGGATCACATAGGCCGTCATGATCTTGGCGATACTCGCCGTCGGGACGGGCCGCTGCTCCCCGAACGTACCGACGGTGCCCGATCCCACGACCGCGACGGCGGCCTGTCCCTTCGCGGGCCACGGGATGGCGAGCTTGTCGCCTCCGATGGTGAACGACGAGGTGGAACCGCCGAGGGCGAGCGTCGGGTCGGGGAGCGGACGGAGTGTCTGTACGGTCAGGAAGATGATCCCGAGGAGTGCCACGAGCGGGGCCCAGATCTTGATCCTGCGGGCGAGGGCACGGGCCGGGGTATGGGGCGGCGGCGGAGTGTTGGTCAGCTGCGAGAGCAGGTCCAGCGGGGACCGCACGTCCTGCTCGGCGCGCTGAGCTTGTGGGGGCGGGCCGGAGCTTTTCTGGTCGGCGGGCCGGCCGGGGGAGGCTGCGGGGGGATGGCCTGGGGAAGCCGCGGGGGGCTGGTGGGGGGAGGCCGCCGGGGGCTCGGACTTGGCCGCAGGTGCGGCGGTGGGCCCGGAAGCATCGCGTACCGCCCACTTGGGCGTCTTGGCCGACGGCGCGTCGGCCGGTTTCGCCGTCGTGGGTTTGCTGGTGTCGGTGTCGGCCTCTGGATCGCGGGCCGGGCCGGGGGACTTTGCGCTCGGCGCGGGGGAGGTGGCCTTGGAGCCGCCGGTCTTCCGGTCAGCGGAGGGTTCGGCGGAAGGGGCGTCCGCGGCCGCTGCCGGCGGGGCGGCCTGGTCCGCTACGGGCGGAGTTTCCTCGTCCCCTACGGGCGGGGCTTCCTGGTCCGCTATGGACGGTGCCGCAACCTCCTGGGTGGTGTCCGACGGCTTCGCCTCGGTGGCGCGCGGTTTGGCCTCGGTGGCGCGCGGCTTTGCCCCGGCGTCGGCGCTCTTGCCCGCGTTCTTGTCGGCGGCCTTTTCTGTGGCCTTCTCCGTGGCCTTCTCCGTGGACTTCTCCGCGGTATCGCCCGTTCCGGTGCTCTCTTCCGCTGCCGCACCCTCGTCCGCGTCGGCTGTCTCCTCGGCTGTCCCCTCGGCCTTGTCGGCAGCCGCCACGGGCTCCGGCGTGGTCACGGGTTCGGCCGCCTTGGCCGCCTCGGCCGCCTCGGGCGTCGGCTTCTTGCCCTCGGCATCCGCACGTGGCGGCGCCTTCTCCTCGGACGGTTCGCTGGACTTGGTTGGTTCGGCGGACTTGGACGCTTCGATGGGCTCAGACGATTCGGCGGGCGTGTCACGTAAAAGCGTGAGGCGCGGATCGCGGTTGTTGCCGGAGGTTTCTGTCGGCGAGTTGTTCTGATCGGATGTGTCGGGGGATCGGCCCGCCATGGAAATCTCCTTCATACGCAGCAACGCTGCTTCATGCCCGGACTGGCTACGTCGCATGTCCTGAGCCGGGGCTGGTGCTTCTCGCCGGGCCCGGCCGAGGTGTTCGGCGATCCGACGTGCCCAGTGGTACTCGTACGTGACGGTGCGAGGAACGCACGCGTCGGACAGATGGTGACGGGGGCGTCGGCCGTCTGCCTGCTCCTGCCGTGGCCCGGATCCGGCCCGGGGTCACTGCTTCGGCGCCGCCCCCGCGACCGGCTTCGCGATCGGCACCGGAGCCGTGGCGTCCGCGTCGAGAACGGCGGGCGTCAAGTCGGAAACCGTGCACCGACGTGCGGTTCCGGGAACCCCCTGAGGCACGCGCGGGGGCGAGGGTAAGTGCATGCCGCAAGCGAAACAGAGCCGTCACGTTGTGTCCAAGTCGGGTATCGCTCCTGGATTCATTGATCTGAGATATCGTTGCTGCTCATGGACCTGGTGCGCCACCTTGAGTGTTTCGTGGCTGTTGCAGAAGAGTCACATTTCGGTCGGGCCGCGGCGCGCCTGGGGATGGCCCAGCCGCCCTTGTCGCAGCGCATTCAGCGTCTGGAACGCGAGCTGGGGGTACGGCTCTTCGAGCGCAGCAGCCGACACGTGGCCATCACCAAGGCCGGCACGCTGGTACTGGTCGAAGCCCGTGAACTCCTCGCCCGCCACGAGGCGTTGATGGCCACGGCCCGCCGTATCCAGGACGGCGAGAGCGGGCTGCTGCGTGCGGCGCTGCCGCCCGACATAGCGGGCGAAACGGTCGCCGCGATCCTCGCGGAGTGCCGCCGTCGCCTCCCCGGCGTGAAGCTGGAGCTGCGCGAGCTGCCCACCGCTCAGCAGCTCGCCCAACTCCGCGTGCACGAGCTGGACGTCGGCCTCATCCAGCACCCGTGTGACGTCTCCGGGCTGGAGCTGGGGCCCGTCCTGCGCCGCGAGGTCGGCGTGCTCCTGCCGCGCGGGGCCCCGGCCGCCGAGCTGGACGACGTCTCCCTGGCCGCCCTCAGCGGGTACGACCTGATCCTCTTCCCCCGCGCCAACGCCCTGGCACTGCACGACGACATCCTCACCACCTGCGCCGGCAACGGCTTCATCCCCGCGACCGTGCGGCACGGCGAGGGTGCCAGTTTCATCCGTGGCCTGCTCCTGTCCGCGCACGCCGTCGCCTTCGGGCCACGGGATACCCACCGCGCCCTGGCCGAAGGCCAGGACCGCGATCTCACCTGGCGTCCGCTGGCCAACTCACCGCTGGACTGGCGCCATTCCGTCGCGTGGCGCACGGGACGCGGCGACACCGCCGTCAACGTCTTCTCGGAAGCGGCCATCCACGCATTGGAGCATGCCGCGGCCCCCACCGCCTCCGCCGCACCCCGGCCGCTCCATCTGCGTCCGGCAGCGGAGTACCAGCTGTGACCACCCCGGCCGGCCGCATCCGGGCAGCCTTCGCCGATGCGGGAGTCACCGGCCGGCTGCACGCCCGTGACATCGACTCCGGCACCGAGGTCGGTGCCGGGGCGGACCACCCGGTGGTCACCGCCAGCGTGCACAAGCTCTGCCTGCTCGTGGCCCTGCACCGGCACGCCGCCAACGGGCATCTCGACCTGGCCGAACAGAGCGAATGCCCGCCGGGCAACCGCACCCCCGGCCCCACCGGCATCGCCGCGATGCTCGATCCCGTCCGTATGTCACTGCGCGATATGGCGTATCTGATGATGGCCGTCAGCGACCACGCCGCCGCCGATCTCCTCCTGGAGCGCGTCGGCCTCGACGGCGTCAACCACATCACGAGGCAGCTGGGACTCACCCGCACGCACGCCACCCACACCTTCGGCCAGCTGCTCGCCACCATCAGGCAGGACGCGGGTCCGGGCGGCATCCGGGCGCTGAGCGATCCGTACGTCATCGCCCGGCTCAGAGCCCTCGACCCGGCTCGTACCAACCGCAGCACTCCCCGCGACATGACCCGCCTGCTCGGCGCCATCTGGCGCGACGAGGCCTGCACCGCCGAACACGATGCTGCGATCCGCCGCCTCCTCGGTCTGCAGGTCTGGCCGCACCGGCTGGCGTCCGGGTTCCCCTTCGACGACGTCCAGGTCGCGGGCAAGACCGGGAGCCTGCCGACCGTGCGCAACGAAGTGGGCGTCATCGAGTACCCCGACGGCGGCCGTTACGCCGTCGGGGTCTTCACCCGCGCGGCCAGCACGGCAGCCACCCTGCCCGCGGCCGACGCCGTCATCGGCACCGCCGCCCGCATCGCCGTCGAGGCACTCCGCGCCCCTGCCGCCTGAAGCGCCGTGCCGGGGCGTTGGTCAGTGCCGGGTGGCGGGCCGGGTGTCACGCAGGGCGGGCAGTACGGGCGTGAGCGCGGCGAGGGCGACCAGGATCACGGCGATGGCCCGGAACGCGTTTCCGTAGCTGTCCGCCAGTGCGGCGGGGGCGGCGTGGGCGTCGGTCGTGGTGAGGGTGAGCACCACGGCGAGGCCGGCCGCGCCGCCGAACTGCCGCGTGGTGTTCATGAGCCCGGAGGCCGCGCCCGCGTCGGCGGCTTCGACGCCCGCGGTGACGGTGGAGGTCAGCGGGGTGCTGAGCAGCCCGCCGCCGAACGAGATCGCCACGGCCGGGCCGAAGACGCCGGTGAGGTAGTCGCTGTCCGGGGTGACACCGCTCTGCCACCAGAAACCCGTCGCGGCGATGAGCGCCCCGGCGGCTATGAGGGATCGGGCCTGCACGCGCTGCATCAGCCACGGGATGAGGCGCAGCCCGACCAGGAGCATCACGACGGCGTGCGGCAGAAAACCCAGGCCGGTCTGCGCGGCGCTGTAGTGCAGCACGTCCTGCATGGTCAGGGTCAGGAAGTACCAGAGCGGGACCTGGCTCGCCCCGGCCAGCAGCATCGCCAGATTGCCCCAGCCTATTCCGGGCAGCCCGAACAGGCGCGGCGGTATCAGCGGTGCCGGGGCGCATCTCGCCTCGACGAAGACGAACGCGGCGAGGGCGATGACCCCGCCGAGGAGGGGCACGGCGGTGTCGGGGGCGGACCAGGCGTGGGTGTGGGCCTGGGCGATGCCGAGGGTGAGCAGGGTCAGCGCGGCCGTGGCCAGCACGGCGCCGGGCAGGTCGAGCCGGACCCGTCGCCGGACGGCGTCGCGGTGGGGGAGCACCCGGGCGGCGAACAGGACTGCCGGTACCCCGATCAGCACGTTGATCAGCAGGACCGAGCGCCAGGACAGGTACTCGGTGAGCACACCGCCGAGCAGGTTGCCCGACGCGCCACCGGCCAGGCTCACCGCGGTCCAGATCGTCAGCGCGCGGGTACGCCGGGGGCCCTCGGGGAACGTGGTGGTCAGCAGGGTCAGGGCCAGTGGGGCGAGCACGGCCGCGCCGACCCCCTGCCCCGCACGCGCCGCGATCAGCATCGCCGGGGTGCTCGCGAGCCCGCCGATCAGACTGGTGACGGTGAACACCGCGAAACCGCCGAAGAAGGCCCGCCGGTGCCCGTAGAGATCGGCCAGTCTCCCGCCCAGCAGCAACAGCCCCGCGAACGCCAGCGTGTAGCCGCTGACCACCCATTGCAGGCCCGCCGGGGCGAAGCCGAGGTCCGCCTGGACCGACGGCAGTGCGACGGTCATCACCGAGACGTCGAACAACACCAGGAAATGCGCCGCACATGCCAACAGGAGTGCCGTCGTGGCGGCGGGTCTCCCCTGCACGGCGGGCGTTCCCCCAGCTGTTTTTTGGTCCATGCTGTTTCTTGGCCCCTGCCTTCCGGTGAGGGTCGGGCACCGGCCGGGAGCGTCCACCGCCCCCGGCCGGTGCTGCCGGTCCACGCTTGTCCCCTTCGGGGACGGCCTGTTCGGGAGCTGTCCGCCCGCCCCCTCCGGAGCCGGTCTACCGGGAGAAATTCACGCCCTGCGCCAGTGCCACCCGGCCGGAGTAGTTCACCGTGTTGGTCGCGCGGCGCATGTAGGCCTGCCAGGCGTCGGAGCCGGATTCGCGTCCGCCGCCGGTCTCCTTCTCCCCGCCGAACGCGCCGCCGATCTCCGCGCCCGAGGTGCCGATGTTGACGTTGACGATGCCGCAGTCCGCGCCGTCGGCGGCGAGGAACCGCTCCGCCTCGCGCTGGTCGGTGGTGAAGATCCCGGACGACAGCCCCTGCGGTACGTCGTTGTGCAGGCGGATCGCCTCGTCGAGGTCGCGGTAGGTCAGGACGTACAGAATCGGTGCGAACGTCTCCTCGCGGACCACGGCGGTCTGCGCGGGCATCCGTACGATCGCGGGCCGGAGGTAGTGAGCGTCCGGCGCCGCCTCGGTGAGCAGCCGCTCGCCGCCGGTGCACAGGGTGCCGCCCTCCGCGGCCGCGCGGTCGAGGGACGCGCGCATCCTGGCGCCGGCGGTCTCGTTCACGAGGGGCCCGACCAGGGTGGTGTCGTGGAACGGGTCGCCGATCGGGAGCTGTCCGTACGCGCCGGTGAGCCGCTCGACGACGGTGTCGGCGACGGTCTCGTGCACGATCAGCCGGCGGAGCGTGGTGCACCGCTGCCCCGCCGTGCCCGCGGCGGCGAACACGGCCGCGTTGACGACGAGATCGAGGTCCGCCGACGGGGTCACCACAGCGGCGTTGTTCCCGCCGAGCTCCAGGATGGTGCGTCCGAAGCGGGCAGCCACCCGGGGGCCCACCGCGCGGCCCATCCGGGTCGATCCGGTCGCGCTGATCAGCGGTACCTGCGGTGAGTCGGCGAGTCGCTCGCCGATCTCGGCCCCACCGAGGACGACCTGGTTGAGGCCGGCCGGGGCGCCGGTCTCGGTGATGGCGCGGTCGAGCAGCGCGGAGCAGGCGAGGGCTGTCAGCGGGGTGAGTTCGGACGGCTTCCAGACCACGGTGTCACCGCAGACCAGGGCCACCGCGGTGTTCCACGCCCAGACGGCGACCGGGAAGTTGAAAGCGGTGATGACACCGACCACGCCCAGCGGGTGCCAGGTCTCCATCAGCCGGTGACCGGGGCGTTCGGAGGGCATGGTGCGGCCGTAGAGCTGCCGGGACAGGCCCACGGCGAAGTCGCAGACGTCGATCATCTCCTGCACTTCGCCCAGCGCCTCGGAGCGGATCTTGCCGGCTTCGATGGTGACCAGGTCGGCGACGTCCTGTTTGTGCTCGGTGAGGAGTTCGCCGAGCCGCTTGACCAGCGCCCCGCGCACCGGCGCGGGGGTGGTCCGCCAGGTGCGGAACGCCGCTTGCGCGGTTTCCACGGCCCGGTCGACATCCGCCGGGGTGTCGGCGCGCAGGCCGATCAGGCCGGCGCCGGTGATCGGCGTACGGGCGGTGACGGCCTCGCCCTTGAACCCGGCGAGTTCGACTCCGCACCGCGTCAGGGCGGACTCCGCCCGGACGCGGATGCCGTCGGTGGTGCTGAATTCTGCGGTACGCATGGCGGCTGCTCTCTATGCCTCGGAATTCCTGCGGATGTTCACGTAGTTGCCCTCGATCCAGTCCTTGAACGTGGCGGTGTCACCGTCCAGGCTGATGTCGAAACCGCATTTCCTGGCCAGCGGGACCGAGAACGTGAAGTCCGAGTCGGGGCGCAGGAAGAAGACGCTGGAGGTGCGGCTGCTGCCCGCGATCCGGTCCCGGCCCGGCGCCGCGACATGGTGCCGCGGGGCCTTCACCTGCCCGCCGGTCACGAGCGTCGCGACGGCTCCGCAGAAGACCAGAACCGTGTCCGGCTTGGCCGGCAGGCCCACGAAGGTGTCGCCGACCTCGCTCTGCAGGCTCACGAAGCCGTTCGGACACGGTGTCTGCTGGATCAGCGTCACCATCGACAGGTCGTAGTGCGGCGCCATGCGAAGGGGCTCCGCGTCGGCGCTGCGGTGTGCGGGGACCTCGGGGAAGTACCGTAATCTCAGGAGGGGTTCGCAGTTGACGAAGGCCTCGGTGCCGCCTTCCGGCTCGGTCCCGGTCGTCTTCAGGACCTGCCGCGCCACCTCCCGGGTCGCGTCATACATACGGTCGAAGTAGCGCGTCCAGTCCCGCTCGAAGTCCGCTGTGGGGAACAGATTGTCCGACATCCCCATCGAGTAGCACATCGAGTAGTCGGAGTACGTACCGGCGTTGGTGATCTGCGCGGTGCTCTCCGACTCCAGACCGGTGAAACCGCGTCGCATGGTGGGAATCCTGGAGGTGACGGCCCGTTTCTCCGCCTCGGTGCCGTGCTCGAAGAAGTCCACGGCGGCGTCCTTGGCGGATGCGTGATCGGCCTCCGACAGTCCGCAGTCCGTCAGATAGAAAACCCCCTTCTCCGCCAGGCAGCTGCGGAAATCGTCCTGGTGCAGCCCCTTTTGCAGGTCGGACAGGCTGAATGTCGGCACCGTCGTGTCCATCGGCACGCATTGCTCCTCTCATAACGGGGTGGTCAACAACACAGCGGTAAGTGGCAGGTGCTGAGAACTCAGTCGCCCATCAGCTCCCCGAGTTCCTTCAGTGCCTGCGCCAAGTGATCGATCTCGGCTTCGGTGTTGTAGAAGTTCGCCGAGACCCGGAGCAGTGACCGGTCCGGCTGTTCGACCACGGACACCTCGGTCCGGAAGCGTTCCCAGAGCCCTCGGCGCAGTTCGTCGGCCCTGGTGCCAGCGGGCAGGCGGAACGCCACCATGCCGCCGGACAGGCTCTCCGCCGCGGGAGTCGCCGCCTCCAGGCCCAGTCCGCCGGTCAGGCGTTGCCGGGCGTGGTCGGCCAGCTCGCGTCTGCGCGCGCGGATGCTGTCGTACCCGAGTTGCGCCTGGAAGTCGATCGACTCCGGTATCGCAAGCCACGGACAGATGTCCCGGGTCCCCTCGCACTCGAACCTGCGCAGCCGCGGGGTGCTGCCGAACCGGTCGCGCCCGTCCGGCGGCCCGCTCCCCGGCGGGGGCTGATACGCCCAGCTCACCTGCATCGGTACGAGGCTCTCCGCGTGCCTCGCGGCGAAGTGCAGGAACCCGACGCCGGTGGGGGCGAGGAGCCACTTGTGGCCGCTGCCCGCGTAGAAGTCGTACGGGATGCCGGCCAGGTTCAGGTCGATGAACGCCGGTGCGTGGGCACCGTCGACCACGGTCACGATCCCGCGTCGGCGGGCCTGTGCGCACAGCTCGGCGGCGGGCAGGATCAGCCCCGTCGTCGACACCACGTGGCTGAAGGACAGCAGCCGGGTCCGTGGGCCCATCGCGGCGACGGCGGCGTCGACGATCTCACCGGGACCGGCGGGCAGTACCGGCAGCCGGAACGTCCGCAGCTCCAGGCCCAGTCGCCGGGCCATCCGCTCCCAGCACCAGCGCATCGGCAGGTACTCGTGCTCGGCCAGCAGGATTTCGCCCGGCGCGGCCAGGTTCAGCGAGGACGCCACCAGGTTGACGGCCCCCGTCACGTTGGTGGTGAGGACCAGGCGGTGCGGGTCCCCGCCCAGGAAACCGGCCAGGCGCTCGCGTGCCCTCCACAGCAGCGGGGGAACCTCGCGCAGCAGGAAGTCCATCGGCCCGTTGGCGAGGTGGGTGCGCAGGCCGGTGACGCGTTCGAAGGCGCTGCGCGGCAGTGGTCCGCCGGAGCCGGTGTTGAGGTTGACGACGGTGGGGTCGAGCAGCATGCGGCCGCGGGCATCGGCCCAGTCGGCAACGGCCATGTCGTGATCTCCCGCAAATTCAGAAGAAAAGGGGACCTGTCGGAGCTCGGTCGACGTGAAGCAGAATAGCAGCCACCGCGCAATTTCGAACAGGGCTCTTTCTGTTGTTGCCGGAAAGTTGCGAAGAGAAGTCCGAGAGAGCTGGAAGAGGGGCTCAAGAGCAGTATCGGGCAGGATGGCAGGGAAAACACGCAGTTCACCGCCGCGGTAAGCCAGCGCTGGAAAGGTCCGACAATTAATCCTGCCCTACGGGAGTTTTCGCACATGGGTGAACAAGAACGTGGTCCTGACTACGGCCTTTCGGAAGCGGGCGCCCTGAATGCGCGGGACGTGCATCGCGCGCTTGCTTCCCACATGCTGGTGGACGGCTATGATCTCGTCTTCGACTGTTCCGCCAGTTCCGGTACCCGGCTGGTCGACGCCGTCACGGGCAACCGCTATCTCGACCTCTTTTCCTTCTTCTCCTCGGCGCCGCTCGGTATCAATCCGTCCTGCATTGTCGACGACCCGGAATTCATGCGGGAACTTGCCGCGGCAGCCGTCAACAAGCCGTCCAATCCGGACCTCTATTCGGTTCCGTACGCCAGATTCGTCAAGACCTTCGCCCGCGTGCTCGGCGACCCGCTGCTGCCGCACCTGTTCTTTGTGGACGGCGGGGCACTGGCCGTGGAGAACGCGCTCAAGGTGGCCTTCGACTGGAAGGCGCAGAAGCTCGGTCTCGACGAGGGGGCCGTCGACCGTCTCCAGGTCCTGCACCTGGAGAAGGCGTTCCACGGCCGCAGCGGCTACACCATGTCGCTGACGAACACCGAACCGGCGAAGACCGCACGCTTTCCCAAGTTCGGCTGGCCGCGGATACCTTCCCCGGCCCTGCGGCACCCGCAGACCGAGCACGCTGCCGCCAACGAGGCGGCCGAGAGGCGGGCGCTGGAGGCCGCCGAGGCGGCGTTCCGCGCCGCCGACGGCATGATCGCCTGCTTCGTCGCCGAGCCGGTCCAGGGCGAGGGCGGGGACAACCACCTCAGTGCCGGCTTCCTCCAGGCGATGCAGCGGCTCTGCCACGCGTACGACGCCCTGTTCGTGCTCGACGAGGTGCAGAGCGGCTGCGGGATCACCGGCACCGCGTGGGCCTACCAGCAGCTCGGCCTCCGGCCCGACGTGGTGGCGTTCGGCAAGAAGACCCAGGTCTGCGGCGTGATGGGCGGCGGCCGGGTCGACGAGGTCGCCGACAACGCCTTCACCGTATCGTCCCGGATCAGCTCGACCTGGGGCGGCAACCTCGCCGACATGGTCCGGGCCACCCGCATTCTGGAGACGGTCGAGCGCACGCAGCTCTTCGACACCGTCGTGCGGAGCGGCAAGTATTTCCGCGACGGCCTCGACGCCCTGGCCACCGATTATCCGGCGGTCGTGACCAATCCCCGCGGCCGCGGGCTGATGTGCGCGATCGACCTGCCGGACACCCGGCTCCGCGATGACGTCCTGCGGCGGATGTACCGGGAACACCGCGTGATCGCGCTGCCGTGCGGCGAACGCAGCCTGCGATTCCGTCCTCCGCTGACGATCAGTGAGAGCGAGATCGACCAGGCTCTCGAAGCACTGGCGCGCAGCGTGGCGCCACTCGCCACCTGATGTACGACGGGTAGTCCCGCCCGCGGAGAACAGCACGACACCTGATGTGTCGTCTGGTGACCATGATTTCCAGGCGACATTCCCGCGCCATCTCAACGGCACATTCGCATACACCCTGCATGACGGAGAGCCCGAGAATGATATCAGCACGGTACCCGAGGACCGCCGTGGACTGGACTTCCCATATCGAAGGGGTGTCAAGCGAGCGTTGCGATCTGGAAATGCTGTTGAAGGACGAGTGGCGCAACAAGATCGCGGTGCGGGACGACGATCCTGGTATCCGAGTGACGAAATACCAGGACCTGTTCATCGGTGGGCAGGACTACACCAGACTGAAGGACTCGCTGAGCGGCCGTGACGGTGCGTCGGTCGGTGCGTACGCGCTCGCTGCGCTGCACTGCGTCATGCGCGCGTACGGCCACGGGAACCAGACCGTCGCGGCACTCGTCGACGCCACCGGAACGGACGGCCTGCAAGAGGCCGGCGTCCTTCCGGTCGTCGTCGACCACGTCGAGCAGGCCCGGCTCACCTGCGCCGCGGCGGTGCGGCAGCTCGATGAGGCACTGCGCCGCGAAGACGCGTACCTGAGCCCTGCCGAGGTGCTGCAACGCGGTCTGTTCGACGCCCTGCTCGTGCTCGCCGACCGGGACGTGCCGCTGGACGCCCTTCCGTCGACCCCGCTCGCGGTGATCGTCCGAGACGTCGAGGCCGACGGGCGCCTCCAGTGGACGGTGGCCTACGCGGGGGACCTGTTCGAGGACAAGACGATCGGCGGCGTGCTCGACGTCGTCGGGGAGGTGCTCGGCCAGTTCCTCGCACGGCCCGACGACCTCGTCGCCGGCATCGAGCTGGCGTCGCAGGAGCAGCGGGAGCAGCTGCACAAGTGGAACGCCACCGACGGCGACTTCCCGGAAGGCAAGCGGCTGAACCACCTGTTCGAGGACGCCGCGCGGCGGACCCCGGACCGCGAGGCCGTCGTCTTCGACGACACCCGCCTGACCTACCGCGAGGTCGACGAGCGCGCCGACCAGGTCGCGCACTGGCTGCTCGGCCCCGCGATGGGGGTACGGCCGCAGGAACTGATCGGGCTGTACCTCGACAAGAGCGACCTGGGCGTCTTCGCCACCCTCGGTATCTGGAAGGCCGGCGCGGCCTATGTGCCGATCGACCCGGCCTACCCGTCCGACCGGGTGCGCTTCGTGGTCCGTGACACCGGCCTCCGCGGCATCATCACCAACCGGCACCACGCGGCGGGGCTGCGGGAGATCCTCGGTCCGGGGCACGCCGACGTCCGCATCATCGAGATCGAGACCGTGCTCGCGGAGCAGGACGCCGCCGGGAGCCCGCCGGGAGACGCACCGCGCCCGTCCCTGAGCAGCCAGGACCTCGCCTACCTCACGTACACCTCCGGCACCACCGGTGTGCCGAAAGGCGTACCCAAGTACCACGACAGCGTCGTGAACAGCATCACCGACCTGTCCGAGCGCTACGACATGCGGCGCCCCGGCGAGGAGCGGGTCGCCCTCTTCGCCTCGTACGTCTTCGAACCGCACCTGCGGCAGACGCTGATCGCGCTCGTCAACTCGCAGACACTGGTGATCGTCCCCGAAGAGATCAGGCTGGACCCCGATCAGTTCCCGGCGTACATCGAGCGCCACGAAGTCACCTACCTCAACGCCACGGGATCGGTGCTCCAGCACTTCGACCTGCGCCGCTGCACGAGCCTGAAGAAGCTGCTGCTGGTCGGTGAGGAACTGACGGCGGCCGGGCTCCGCCAGCTCCGCGAGACCTTCTCCGGCGTGATCATCAATGAGTACGCGTTCACCGAGGCGGCCTTCGTCACCGCCGTCAAGGAATTCGCACCGGGCGCGACGGAGCGCCGGGACCGCAGCATCGGCCGGCCGGTACGGAACGTGAAGTGGTACGTACTGAGCCAGGACCTGAAGCAGCTGCCCATCGGCGCCATCGGGGAGCTGTACATCGGCGGGTGCGGTGTCGCCCCGGGCTACCACAACCGGGATGACCTGACCTCGGAGCGGTTCATGACGAACCCGTTCCGGTCCGAGCAGGACCGGGCACGCAGCCTCAACGCCCGCATCTACCGGACCGGCGACCTGGCACGGGTACTGCCGTCCGGCGAAGTGGAGTTCATGGGGCGCAGCGACTTCCAGCTGAAACTGAACGGTGTCCGTGTGGAGCCGGGCGAGATCGAGGCGCAGGCCACCGAGTACCCGGGCGTGCGCAAGTGCGTCGTCGTGGCCCGCGAAGGAGCCGGCGGCAGCGCCGACCGCCGCCTGGTCGGGTACTTCGTGACCGAGCCCGCCGCGGAGGTGACCGAGGAGGAACTGCTGGCGTTCCTCGACCAGCGGCTGATACGGATCATGGTCCCCGCCCGGATGGTCCGGCTCGACAGCATCCCGGTCAACGTCAACGGCAAGGTGGACCGGCGCGCGCTGCCCGAGGTGGACCTCGCCCGTACGGACGGGCCGGACGCGCCCGCCGACAGCGGCAGCCGCCCGCCGGGTGCGGCCGGTGGCGTCCTCGACGAACTCCGCGAGATCTGGAGCACGGTCCTCGGCGTGCCGGCCGCGCGCATCCACGACCGCGACGACTTCTTCCGCCTCGGTGGCCAGAGCATCTCCTGCATCCTGCTCATCACCCGCATGCGGCGGCGGCTCGGCGCCTCCGTCAGCGTCGAGGACGTCTTCACGCTCCGGACCCTCGGCGAACTCGCGTGGCACCTGGAGCGGCAGCAGGACCGGCAGCCCGCACCGCACGCGGCCGTCGAGCCGCCCCCGGACGACGGCGAATCCGTCAGGCTGCTCGCGAACGGACTCCAGCAGGGCCTGCTCTACCACACCCTCAAGCGCAGGAACGGCGACGACGCCTACGTCATGCAGTCGGTGCACCGCTACCGGTGCGAGATCCGCCCCGACCTGATGCAGGAGGCGTGGCGGCACGCGCGGCGCAAGTACCCCGCCCTGCGGCTGCGCTTCGAGTGGGCCGAGGAGCCGCTCCAGGTCATCGACAACGACGACGCGCCCTTCGACTGGCGCTTCGTCGATCTGACCGGCGTGGCGGACTCCGGCGGGCAGGACACCCGCATCAAGGAGCTCCAGGAGCGGGACCGGACCGAGCCGTACGACCCGGGCACCGGCCGCCTCTTCCGGGTGTACCTGATCAAGCAGCGCGAGGACCTGTTCTCGCTGCTCTTCAGCTGCCACCACATCATCCTGGACGGCTGGAGCCTGCCGGTCCTCCACGACGACGTGCACCGCATGTATCTGCGCCTGGCCCAGGGCGAAGAAATCGAGCCGGCCGTGGACACCGCGTACACGGCGGCGCAGCGGGACTGGGACGCGCACCGCAACGACCACGTCGACTACTGGACGCGGCAGGTCGAGTGCATCGACGAGCGCGGCGACTTCGGCGGCCTCGTCCGCGAGGACATCCGGTACCAGGTCGCGCTGAGCGAGTACGACCACGTACGCGAACACCGGACGAAGAAGCTGAGCCTCGGCGCGGAGCGGACCGCCGCGCTCAAGGCGGTGTGCGCCGCCCACTCCGTCACCCTGCACTCGGTGCTGCAGTTCGTGTGGCACAAGGTGCTGTACGCCATCGGCGGCGGCAACACCACGGTGGTCGGGACCATCGTGTCCGGGCGCAACCCGCAGATCGACGGCATCGAGAACTCGGTCGGCCTGTTCATCAACACGCTCCCCGTGATCGTCGACCACGACGACCAGGCCGCCCGGAGCGTCGGCACCGCCATCCGCGACATCCAGTCCGCCGTGAACACGATGAACAGCAAGAGCACCGTGGAACTCGGCCGCCTGGAGACCGGCGGCATGAAGCGCCGGCTCTTCGACACGCTGCTCGTGCTGGAGAACTACCCGCTCCTCCTGGACGAGGCGGAGCAGCGGACCCATGACGAGCTGCTCCGCTTCGAGAAGGCCTACGACGCCGACAAGGTCGACTACCCGATCGCCGTCGTGGCCAGGGAGGAGGGCGACGAGCTGACGGTCACCCTCTGGTACGCGGGGGAGCTGTTCGCCGACGACACCGTCGACACGCTGCTCGACGTGACACGGACGCTGTTCGGGCAGGTGGCGGACGACATCACGCAGCCCGTCGACGGCCTCGCACTCGTACCGCCCGCGATGGTCGAGCGCTACGACGCCTGGAACCGCACGGAGACGCCGTTCCCGGCCGAGGCGACCCTGCACGGGGTGTTCGAGGAGAAGGCCGCGGCCTGGCCGGAAGAGATCGCGCTGGTCTACCGCGACACCCGGCTGACCTACCGGCAGCTCAACGAGCGCGCCAACCGGCTGGCGCACCACCTGGAGTCCGTCGTCCGGCTGCGGCCGAACGACCTGATCGGCCTCGTGGTGGACAAGAGCGAACTGATGATGATCGCGATCCTGGCGGTGTGGAAGACCGGGGCGGCCTATGTGCCGATCGACCCGGGCTACCCCGACGACCGCATCGCGTTCATGCTCCAGGACACCGCGGCCCGCCTCGTGGTGACCAACGAGATCCACGGCGAACGGCTGCGCACGCTGACCGCCGAGGCCGGGCTCCCGGTTCTCGGCATCGAGCGGCTGCCGTTGGCCGGGGAGCCCACGGACAACCCGGTCACGCCGGTGACGAGCACCGACCTGGCGTACGCGATCTACACCTCGGGCACGACCGGCAGGCCCAAGGCCGTCCTCGTCGAGCACCAGGGGGTCGTCAACCTCCAGGTGTCCCTGGCGAAGCTGTTCAAGCTCGACAAGAGCGAAGGCGACGAAGCCCTCCTGTCGTTCTCCAACTACGTCTTCGACCACTTCGTCGAGCAGATGACGGACGCGCTGCTCAACGGGCAGAAGCTGGTGGTGCTCGACGACACGATGCGCACGGACGCCGAGCGCCTGTACCAGTACATCAACGACGAGAAGGTCACGTACCTCTCCGGAACGCCGTCGGTCCTCTCGCTGTACGACTACACGACGACGACGTCCCTGACCCGCATCGACGCGATCGGTGAGGACTTCACCGAGCCGGTGTTCAACAAGATCCGCGGCATGTTCCGGGGCACCGTCATCAATGGGTACGGCCCGACGGAGATCTCGATCACCAGCCACAAGCGGCCGTACGCGGGGGACGAGCGGCGGTCGACCAAGAGCATCGGCCACCCGGTGGCGAACACCACCGCCTACGTGCTGAACACGTCGATGCAGCGCGTCCCGGTCGGCGGCATGGGCGAGCTCTACATCGGCGGTGTCGGCGTCGCGCGCGGCTACCTCAACCGCGACGAGCTGACGGCCGACCGCTTCATCGCCAACCCGTTCCAGACCGCGGAGGAGAAGCGGTCGGGGCAGAACGCGCGCATCTACAAGACGGGCGACCTGGTCCGGTGGCTGCCCAACGGCGAGGTGGAGTGCCTGGGCCGTACCGACCTCCAGGTCAAGATCCGCGGACAGCGCGTCGAACTCGGCGAGATCGAGGCGGCCCTGTCGTCGTACGCCGGCGTGACCCGGTCCCTGGTGATCGCCCGCGAGCACCGGGCCGCGGGGTCCGGAGCGGCACAGAAGTACCTCGTCGGCTTCTACGTCTGCGACCGCGAGCTGGACGAGCGGGACGTGAAGCAGTGGATGCGCAAGAAGCTGCCCGAAGCCGTCGTGCCCTCCCGCGTCCTGCGGATCACGGACATCCCGGTGACCCCCAGCGGAAAGCTGGACACGCGGCGGCTTCCGGAGACGGATTTCGGGCCCGGCGGCGGCGTGGAGTACGTCGCGCCCTCGAACGACGTCGAGGCCAAGCTGTGCGGCATCTGGTCCACGGTGCTCGGCGTCGCCCCGGACCGCGTCGGTGTGCATCACGACTTCTTCGCCCTCGGTGGCGACAGCCTCCGCGCCATGGTGCTCGCACAGGCCATCGCCACCAGCTTCGGCCGTGGCCTCGGCGTCGCGACCGTGCTCCAGCACACGACCCTCGGGGCACAGGCGCAGCACATCCGGGAATGGGCTGCACAGGCGGACGACGAGCATGCTGAGCGGGCGGCCGGACGGGCCGCGGAGGGCGCCGTAGCCCCTCTGGTGTCGCTCGCTCAGGAGCGCCTGCTGTTCATCGACGAATTCGAGGGCGGCACCGCTGCCTACAACATTCCGTTCGTCCTCCGGATCGCAATGGACAGTGCCGTGTCGCGGGAGTCGATCACTAAGGCGTTGGACACCCTGCTGCGGAGGCACTCCGCGTTGCGTACCCTGCTCAAGACGGACGAGGACGGTGCCCGCAGGCAGCACACAGTGCCGGAAGCAGACGCCTCGGCCCAGTTCGATGTGGCCGTGCACACCGTCGACAGCACCACCGAGCTGGACGCGAAGCTCGTCGAGCGTTCCGAGTACGTGTTCCGCCTGCACGAGGAACTGCCCCTCAAGGCGGACCTGTTCGAACTCGCCACGGCTCCCGGCAGCGTGTACCTGAGCATCGTCTTCCACCACAGCTGCTTCGACGGCTGGTCATGGAACGGCTTCCGCGGAGAACTGGCGGACCTCCTCCACGGCGTGCCCGCGGCGGAGCTGGGGACGATCCACGGCACCTACGCCGACTTCGCGGTGTGGCAGCGGCAGTACCTGGCCGGGCAACGCCTGTCGACGCTGACCGAGTTCTGGACGAACGCGCTGGCCGGGTTCGAGACGGTCCGCCTGCCGCTGGACCACCCGCGTCCGCCCCGGTTCGACTACCGCGGCCGGGAGATCGATTTCGACCTCGACGAGCGGACCACGGAGGCGCTGCGGGCCCTGGCCCAGTCGTCGCGGGTGAGCCTCTACAGTGTGCTGCTCAGCGCCTGGGGCCTCATGCTGCACATGTACACCGGCCAGCACGACTTCGTCGTGGGAACGCCCTCCGCCAACCGCGGGCGCCCGGAGTTCGACCGCACGGTGGGGTTCTTCGCCAACCTCCTCGCACTGCGCGTCCGCGTAGACCCGGACGCGACGCTGGCGGACCACGTCCGCGCGGTCGGCGCGGACGTCGTGGCGGCACAGGTGCACGGCGAGCTGCCGTTCGAGCAACTCGTCAAGGAACTCGACCTGGAGAAGGACCCGAGCCGCCACCCCGTCCTGCAGATCAACTTCACCCTGCAGAACGTCACGGACCGCACCCACGGCGACTCCCCGGCGGACGAGCGCCCGGCACTGACCGACTACAAGCCGGACGGCGGAGGCTGGACCGCCACCAAGTTCGACCTGTCGGCCACCCTCACCGAGACCGCGGGCGGCCTGGCGGGCAACCTGACGTTCGCCGCGTCGCTCTTCGACGACGCGAGCATCGGCGGCTTCATCACCACGTTCCGGCACGTCCTCGGCGAGTTCGCCCGGCTCTCCTCCCACGGCGGCGACGCCAGGCTGGCGGACGTCACCTGCCTCGACGCAGCGGACCTGGCGGCGCTGGTGGCCGACGCGGGCGACGGCACCGCCACGCCGGCCCGCGCCACCGGCCCGTCCCGGACGCTGCACGGGGCGTTCGAGGAGGCGGCCGCGGCCTGGCCGGACGAGACCGCGGTGGTCTGCCAGGACACCCGGGTGACCTACCGGCAGCTGGACCGGCGCGCCACCCGGCTGGCCCACCACCTGCGAACCGTCGTCGAGCTGAAGCCGAACGACTTCGTCGGCCTGGTACTGGACAAGAGCGAGCTGATGATCACCGCGATCCTGGCGGTGTGGAAGGCCGGGGCGGCCTATGTGCCGATCGACCCGGACTACCCCGACGACCGGGCCGCGTTCATGCTGGAGGACACGCGGGCGCGGCTGGTGCTGGCCAACCGGACCCACGGCGAACGGCTTCGCGGCCTGCCGGCCCTGGAAGGCCTGCCGGTACTGGACATTGAGGCACTGCCGACGAACGGCCCGGCAACGGAGCAGCCGGAAACGGCGGTCACGAGCGCCGACCTGGCCTACGCGATCTACACCTCGGGCACGACGGGCAGGCCCAAGGCGGTGCTCGTCCCGCACCGTGCGGTGGACAGCTTCCGGGAGCAGGTGGGCAAGCGCCACTTCGAGGCACCCGACGTGTCACGCCAAGGTGTCCTCTTCCTGGCCAACTACGTCTTCGACTTCTCCGTGGAACAGCTGGCGCTGTCGGTCCTCACCGGCCACACACTCGTCATCCCGCCGCCCGCACCCGCCCACGACGACGGGTTCTACGACTACGCCGACCGGGCGGGCCTGACGTACGTGAGCGGTACGCCGACGCAGATCCAGCAGCTCGACCTCGCACGCCTGACGCACCTGCGCCATGTGCTCGTCGCCGGGGAGGCCTTCCACGAGCGTCACTTCGAGAAGATCCGGAGCGAGTACTCCGGCCCGATCAGCAACGCCTACGGGACCACGGAGACGGCCGTCTACAACACCGTCCGGCGCTTCGAGCCGGGTGAGCGCTACCTCGACACCTGCGGGCAACCGCTCGGAAACACCCGGCTGTACGTGCTCGGCGACACGTTGCAGATGCTTCCGCCGGGAGCGGTCGGCGAGCTGTACATGGCCGGCGAGTGCGTCACGGACGGGTACCTGAACAGGCCGGAACTCTCGCGTGAGCGGTTCCTGCCGGACCCCTTCCGGCCCGGGGCCGAGGGCCGTGACGGGCGCGGCCCCGTCATGTACCGCACCGGAGACCTCGTCCGGCGGACCCGCGACGGCGAGATCCGGTACGTGGGACGCAACGACGCCCAGGTCAAGATCCACGGCCTCCGCATCGAACCCGCGGAGGTGGAAGCGGTCCTGGCCCGCTGTCCGCACGTACGGGAGTGCGCCGTCGTCGTCACGGCGGACGACGGCGCGCCGGACAGCAAGCGGCTCGTCGGCTACTACGTGGCGGACGACGGCGCGGCCGTCGACGAGGACGAGATCTTCGCCGTCCTGCGGGCGAAGCTGATGCCGGGCATGGTGCCGTCGCTGCTGGTCCGGCTGGACGGGCCGCTGCCGATGACCACCCAGGGGAAGCTCGACACCAAGGCGCTGCCGAAGGTGGCCCTCGCGGCGAAACGAGCGGCCTACGCGGCCCCGCGCAACCGTACCGAGGCGCGGCTGTGCCAGCTGTGGAGCGCCCAGCTGCCGGGCGGCACGGTGGGCATCGAAGACGACTTCTTCCGGTCGGGCGGCGACAGCATCAGCGCCCTGCGCCTGGCGAGCCAGGTACAGCGGGAGGTCAAGCGCAAGGTCAGCGTCAAGGACATCTTCGACTTCCCCACCGTCCGTCAGCTGGCCGACAACGTACTGGCCGGAACGTGGAGCGGGCACGGCACGAAGACCGACGCGGGCGCGGAGCCCGAACAGGGCAGGCTGACCGGCGACTGCCCGCTGCTACCCATCCAGGAGTGGTTCTTCGCCAAGCCGCTCGCGGACCGCGACTGGTGGAACCAGAACTTCGCCGTCAGGACACCACTGCTCGATGTGCCGAAGCTGCGTGCGGCCCTGGCGAAGCTGGTGGAACACCATGACGCTTTCGGCCTGCGCTACGCGGCGTCCGGTGACGACGGGGAGATCACCCAGACCTACGCCGCCGACCGCCAGGACGTCGTCCTGCATGAACTCGACGTACACGGCATGCCGGACGAGGACATCAGCAGGCAACTCGCGCAATGGCAGAGCGGATTCGACCTGGAACACGGGCCGGTCCACTGCGCGGCGTACCTCCACGGCTTCGACGACGGCACCGCCCGCGTCTGGTTCGCCCTGCACCACCTGATCGTCGACACCGTCAGCTGGCACATCCTCGCGCAGGACCTGGAGATCCTGTACCACGGCGGGGAGCTGGAGGAGAAGACGAGCAGCTACCGGCAGTGGGCCGAGGCGCTGCGCCGCTATGTCCCCGGAGCGGACGAGGAGCGGTTCTGGGCGGAGACCGCACGGGCCGTGGCCGCGTCGCGGGGCGGACTGTCGGCGGCGACGGACAGTGCGGCGGCGGACGGCGCGGCGGCGAACGGCGCGGCGACGCACCGGGAGGAATTCGCGCTGAACCCGTCGGACACCCGGACCCTGCTCACCGAGAGCCACCGGGCGTACGACACCACCATGAACGACCTGCTGCTGACGGCAACCGGATACGCGCTGCGGTCGATCACCGGGCTGGCGACGAACCACCTCACCGTCGAAGGCCACGGCCGCGAACGGTTCGACGGAGCCCCGGACGTCCGGGACACGGTCGGATGGTTCACGACGATGCATCCGCTGGCCGTCGAGGTGGACCCCCAGGACCTCGGACGCAGCATTCGCGGGACGAAGGCGGCCGCCCGGCGGGTGCCCCACCACGGCATCGGATACGGCGCCCTCTTCGGCAGGTACGGCGGTGAGCGCGCGCCGCTTCCGCTGGTCAGCTTCAACTACCTCGGGCGGATGCCCGACGAGGGGCAGCAGGCTCCGGGGGAGACGGCGGGCTGGCACATCGACTCGGTGATGTCCGGCAGCAACATCTCCGGCCGCAACCGGGGCGCCGACCAGTTCAGCCTCGACGTGACGATGAGGTGCGCCGACGGCCGCCTGGTCACGGTGGTCGACAGCCGGCTGGACCGGGCCACCACCCGGCGGTTCACCAGCGAACTGGAAGCCTGGCTGGAGAAGTTGATCGCCCACACATCAACCGTGGCGGGCAACGGAACCGGTCACGCGCAGGCAGGACCGCAGACCGCTCCCGCGGACGCCTTCGACCCGTACCTGCTCGTGAACGAGGACTGCGCGGAACACACCCTCTTCGCCTTTCCGCCCGGCGAGGGCGGCGCCGAGAGCTACCTGAGCAATATCGCGCAACGGCTGCCGGGGCACCGGATCGTGCTGTTCAACAATGTGCACCTGCACGCTCCGATGAAGTCCTTCGAGGACCTGGCCCGGTTCTACATCGAGCACATCCGGCAGCTACAGCCGTCCGGCTCGTACAGTTTCCTCGGCTGGAGCTTCGGCGGAGTCCTCGCTCTGGAGGTGTCGCTGCAACTGGCGCGTGCGGGCGAGAAGATCGACGACCTGTTCCTCGTCGACCCGTACCTCAACGTACGGGAGGCGTCGGCCCGGATCGGGCTCCCCGACGTCGAGGACATCCTCGACCCGATCAACTACCACTACGCTCCGAGCCGGACCGACCTGGAGCGGCTCGGCGCCGGCATCGGAAATCTGGTGCTGTTCAAGGCGGGCGAACCGAACGACATCGTCCGCGACGACCAGCAGCGCCGGCTGTTCGCGTTCTATCAGCGGTCGCCCTACAACGGCCTGGACGCCCTCCTGCCGGCCGAGTCCATCGAGAAGAACCTGCTGCGCGGTGAGACCCACCATTCGTGGGTGCGCAACGAACGTCTGGTCATCGGTATGTGCGAGCGCATCTCGACATCGCGGAGGAAAAGACTGATGGGGCGTTGAATCCGCAGTGGTGCGGCGCATCCGCAGTGGTGCAGCACAGGTCGCGGCCGGGCGTATGAGGCGCTCGGCCGCCCGGAGGAAAAGGCTTCCCGTCGCGTCCAGTCACCAGCGCTGTCGCTGGGTGCAGAGTCCCTGGAAGGTTTCATGTCCATTTTGATGCCGTCGGCAGAAGTACCGACGATTGACGTCTCGCCGCTGTTCGGAGACGACGCGGAGGCGAAGTCGAGCGTCGCGCAGGAGATCAACAAGGCGTGCCGCGGGTCTGGTTTCTTCTACGCGTCGAACCACGGCGTAGACGTACAGCTGCTGCAGGACGTGGTCAACGAGTTCCACCGGAACATGACCGACCAGGAGAAATACGACCTGGCGATCCACGCCTACAACAAGAACAACCCGCACGTGCGCAACGGCTACTACATGGCGAGCAAGGGGAAGAAGGCGGTCGAGTCCTTCTGCTACCTGAACCCGTCGTTCGGCGACGACCACCCGATGATCAAGTCCGGGACGCCGATGCACGAGGTGAACATCTGGCCGGACGAAACCCGGCATGCCCGCTTCCGGCCCTTCTGCGAGAAGCATTACCGGGAGATGTTCCGGCTCTCCACGGGGATCATGCGGGGGATCGCGCTGGCGCTGGGGAAGCCCGAGGACTTCTTCGCCGCCGCGCTCGCCGAGGCCGACACCCTTTCTTCCGTGTCGCTGATCCGCTACCCCTACCTGGAGGACTACCCGCCGGTCAAGACGGGGGCGGACGGCACGAAGCTGAGCTTCGAGGACCACCTGGACGTCTCGATGA
This sequence comes from Streptomyces sp. CB02923, assembly GCF_001905005.1. Lineage (GTDB taxonomy): Bacteria > Actinomycetota > Actinomycetes > Streptomycetales > Streptomycetaceae > Streptomyces. The sequence goes on from NZ_LWKZ01000012.1 coordinate 684,329, forward strand.
TCACCGTGCTCTACCAGACCCAGGTGCAGAACCTCCAGGTCGAAACGGTCGACGGCTGGCAGGATCTGCCGACGTCCGAGGAGAACTTCCTCGTGAACTGCGGTACGTACATGGGCCACATCACCAACGACTACTTCCCGGCCCCGAACCATCGCGTGAAGTTCGTCAACGCGGAGCGGCTCTCCCTGCCGTTCTTCCTCAACGCCGGACACCACAGTGTCATCGAGCCGTTCGTGCCGGAGGGCGCGGCCGAGAAGGTGAAGAACCGGCCGATGTCGTACGGCGAATACCTTCAGCACGGCCTGCGCGCACTGATCGTGAAGAACGGCCAGACCTGAGGGCGAACCTCAAGAAGGCCGGATACAGCTCATTCTTCCTTCTCCCGCAGTGCGCCGCGGGAGAAGGAAGCGCGGGAACGCCGCGTGTACCGAGAGGCAGGGATCAGCCGTGGCGGACGAGAAGGTGCTGGACGCGCAGAAGTGGGTGAACGCCACGTACGGCAGTGTGGCGGGCTACGAGCGGTGCCCGGAGAACGGCCGGACGGGCTGGGGCACCATGAACTCCCTGATCATGGGCCTCCAGCACGAGCTGGGCATCAGCCCCGTGGTCGCCGGTTTCGGCCCCACCACCATGGCCAAGGTGCAGGCCCTCGGCGAGATCGGCTTCGGCTGGGACAAGAACCGCAATATCGTCGCGATTCTCGAACGCGGCCTGTTCTGCAAGGGCTACTGGGCCGTGGAACCCGACAGCTACGGCTGGTACACCGGTGTGACGCGGGAAGCGGTGAAGAAGCTCCGCTCCAACATGGGCATACCCGAAGGCGACGGCACGGTCAGCGCCACGATCTTCAAGTGCATTCTCAACATGGACGCCTACGTGGTCGTCGCCGGAGGCACGGACAAGATCCGCGATATCCAGCGGTGGCTCAACGGGCGTTACTGGCAGAAGAGCGCCTACAACATCGGCCCCTGCGACGGGATCTACTCCCGTGACGTGCAGAAGGCGCTGATGATCGCGATCCAGTACGAACTGGGCATCGCCTCCCCGAACGGTGTCTTCGGCCCCGGCACCCAGGCCGGGCTGCGGAACAAGAACGTCGGCCCCGGCGACTCGGGCGTATTCGTCGAACTGTTCTCCGCGGCCTGCGTGTTCAACGAACCGATCGGTGACTACCGCACCGGCCAGCGCGGCACCTACGACGACGCGCTCGCGCAATACGTCAAGGCGTTCCAGAGGTTCTCGCAGATCTCCGGCGACGGCGCCCCGTCCTACGGCCGCGGTGACTACACCACGTGGGCGCAGCTGCTGGTGTCCATGGGGGACGCGGACCGCCCGGCCAGCGGCTCGGACACCCGGTTCGAGATCACCGCTTCGCGGGCGAAGTGGATGTACGCCAACGGATACCGCATCGTGGGGCGGTACCTGTACGACCCGCCGGGTTCAAAACTCGACAAGGAGATCAAGCCCGGCGAGCTGAAGACCATCTTCGACAACAAGCTCAAGGTCTTCCCGATCTACCAGGACAACGCCCGCGAACTCGCCGACTTCAGCTACACCCACGGCTACCAGCATGCGCTGAACGCCCATAAACTCGCCTCGGAATACGGCTTCAACCGCGGAACCGTCATCTACTTCGCCGTCGACTACGACGCCACCCAGCAGGAAATCGACTCGGCGATGGTGCCCTACTTCCAGGGCGTGTCCGCCGGACTCGCCAGTCAGGGCAAGAAGTACGTCCACGGCGTCTACGGATCGCGCAATGTGTGCACGAACGTCACCAACAAGACGTTCGCCCGCTACTCGTTCGTGTCCGGAATGTCCTGGGGATTCTCCGGAAATCTCGGCTTCACCTTGCCCACGAACTGGGCGTTCAACCAGATCAAGGAGTTCAAGGCCACCAACGGTTCCGACGTCTTCGACCTCGACCGCGACGTGTGGCGGGTGGGGAGCGACCCCGGCTCCGACAGCGTCAACGTCCCGACCGGGCCGGCCGACGGTTTCATCGCGTACATCGAGAAACTGTACGGCGTCGCGGTCGACTACAAATCCTCCGACCGCAGCCCCTCGCAGCTCGTCATGGAGTACATCCGGCACGCCGAATACGGCAACAAGGACTGGCAGAACGAGCTGGGCTGGTGGTTCCTGATCGGCGGCTACGACGAGGACTTCGTCACGTTCGCCAACTCCAGGGGCATGACCATCATGAAGGAGTTCAAGGACCCCTTCACCGGCTACAACCTGGGCGCCGAGCACATGATGGCCACCGCCAACGGGCACTTCCTCACACCGCAGGACTCCCAGCAGAAGAGCGCCAACGGCGGCGATGTCGCGGGCTGGGGCGGCGACCTGATGACGTTCTACGCGGACTGGCGCAACTCGGAGGAGCAGTACGCGTCCGGGAAGGCGTTCTGCGACGCGAAACTGGCCGTTCCCGGTGTGGCGTCGTCGTTCGGTTTCAGCGACCTGATCGAGGACGCCGACGGCTACCTCATCGCGCGCGCCGTGCGCGACGGGAAGAAAACCATCGTCGAGGCCGTGAAGGAGCACTACAACAACGGCGGGGGACTGCGCCGGTTCAACAACTTCTTCGCGGGCCGGTGGGGAACGGCCGAGAACTGCAAGTACGCTGCCCACAACGTGCTCACCGCGTCTAATATCACCCTGGGCCTCGGACGGAAGCAACTCATCGCGCTGGCCGGTGCGATGCTTCCGACGGTGCTGCAGAATCTGCCGGGCGGGTCGGCGAAGCTGGACTCGTTCGAGCAGGGCTTCGTGGACGCCATTGTGCGGCGTTTGGGGATGGAGACCCGGTCCGCGTCCGTGTACCGGGCGAACCACGAGAAGTATCTGCGGGCGGCCCGTTCCCGCGCGGCTCTACGCGCACAGGAGAACTGACGGCCGGGAGTACAGGGCGTGAAACAACTGGTGGTGCTGCTTGCGGTGATCGTGATCGCCGCATGGTGTGTGTGGAGTGTCTGGAGCGCGATCGTCGCGGTGAAGTGGGCGGTCACCGGGGTGTGGCGGCGGCCACGGTGGTGGGTGCACGTCACGTCGGCACTGTTCTTCGCCGATGTGCTGGTGTGGCTCCGGGGGGCGTTGTCCGGCGGGCTGAACACGGAAAAGATCTGCCGGTTCGCGCACCACACCGTGTACGACCCCTCCTACCGGGAGCGGCACGGTGACGGCCTGTGGAACGTGTTCCCGCTGCACAACCACTGCAACGCGCAGTACGACCTCGTACCTGCCTGGGTGAATCCAACTGTTGGCGTTCTCACCGTCTGCACCGTCGTCGCCCTGTGCGGAGCGGTGCGGTCGGTGACAGTCCGAAGGAAGAGGCATGAGGAAGCTCATTGACCGCCGCCGGGTCCTGGCCGCCGGTGCCGGGCTGGGTGCCGCCGCGGCCCTGGCACCGGTTCTGCCCGGCACCGCACAAGCCGCCACGGCACAAGCGGGCACGGCACAAGCCGCGGACAGCCCTCGGAGCAGAGCCTGGAACGGAACGAGATCGGCGAACGGGTGGCCGGTCCTGGACCACGCCGAGAGCTTCGGGATCGAAGGCTCCGGCCGGTCGGTCCGGCTCGCCACCGGCCCCGCGGCGGTGATCCTGCTGCATGTGGCACGCCGGTTCCACTACGAGATCGACGGCCTCCGCGAAGGCGACGTACAGGGCCACACCCGGTCACGCGACATCCTCCAGCGATACGAGTCCAACCACCTGTCCGGCACCGCCATAGCGATCCGGCCTCGCGCCTATCCGGTGGGGGTGAAGGGCGGCCTGTACCCGCGTGAGCTGGTCGTCGTCCGCGACATCCTGGCGGAGCTCGACGGCGTGGTGGCGTGGGGCGGCGACTTCGGCACGCCGAAGGAGTCGCACTTCGAGATCGCGTACCAGCCGGGACATCCCGAAGTGGACGCTCTCGCGCGCAGGATCCAGACATGGAACAGCGGTTCCGGGGGCGAGGGGGCCGGGGCGACGGACGCATTCGACCCGGAGCGCCAGGCCCAGGCACGGGCCTTCGCCCGCCGGGCCGGGTAGTCGCGGCTGAAGCTGCGCGCCGTCGCCGCTGACACCGGCCGCTCGCACCGGGAGGCGAGGGCGTTAGCCGGGTGTTAGCGGAGCGGCAGCGTTTCGCCAAGGGCCTTGGACAGAGTGGGTGTCGTACCGAGAAGACAACGACACCCACTGTTCCTGGGGGACCCGAAATGAGCTCCAGCGCCACCGTCCGCACCGCCCGTCGCCGTACGCTGCGGGTTGCCGCCGCCAGCCTGGTCGCGGCCGCCGGCCTGACCCTGACCGCCTGTTCCGGGTCGGAGGCGGCCGGTACGAAGGCTGCGAACCGGGCGGATTCGGGTGTGGCCGCCGCGGACCCCGAGAGTGCGGGCTCCGCCACCGGAGAGCAGAGCGCCGATGCCCAGGGTGGCTCCGGCGCGAAGGCCGACACGAAGCCCGAGGCGAAGCCCGAGACCAAGACGGGCGCTGCGGGCAAGCAGCTGGGCAGCCCGAACGCCGCCCGGGGAGGCAAGGCGGCAACCCCGGTCCGCACCACGCCCCTGGCGGACGGCATCAGCAAGGCCGAGATCTACCAGCTCGGTGAGCAGCGCTACCGTGCCAAGATCGTCGCCCGCGGCGATGTCCTGGCCACGATGGAGACGAACGGGCACGACGCCGGGCTCGACGCCAACGACATGTTCGTCGTGCTCACACTGGGCGGAAAGGTCCACTCCTGGATGGGCGGGGGACACACCGGTCCGGGCACCTTCAAGCTGGCGGGGGGTTGGACGGCCAAGGTCACGAAGACCGGCGAACTCCGGTACCGCGCGCAGATCCTCGGCAGGGACAACGCGGTGTACGGAACGGTCGAGGCGAATCAGCACGACGCCGGGCTCGACGCCAACGGCGTATACATCGTGCTCAGCAGCGGCGGAGTGATTAGCGCACACGAGTAAGCGCACACGAGTAAGCGCATTGAGTGGATGCCCGCCCTCCTCGGCCGCAGCCCCTGCCCTGACTCCGGGCAGGGGCGAAGCCTTGCACGGGCTCCCGGGGCCCGTTACGTATGGCCGGCGAGTTGGAGCATCTCGACCCTTCCGTTGCCTCCTCCGTCGTCCAGGACCAGGAAGGTGGCGCGTGAACCCTGGCTCAGGCGGATCTGGAACTGATCGCCCTGCAACCTCTTGTAGTTCGTGTCTCCGGCCCTCGCGGCCGCCTGGGCGGGGTGGAGCCCCTCGCTCTGGATAGCGTTCTGGAAGATGTCGAACTTTTCCTGCTCGGAATTGGTGAGCTGACCGACGACTTCCATTCGGCTCTTATCGAACGTCCACGGCATGGCGTGCGGCTATTCCGTCGTCACGGTGATGTCTTCGAGGGTCAGATTTTTGACAGCCAGTTCGACGCCGCCGAACGAGCGCTCGAACTCATTTCGGCCCACCCTGAGTGCGTTGACCTCGGTGGACGAACCACCGGCTGTCATCTCGAAGTTGCCATCGGCCTTGCAGTCGACGATCACCTTGGTCTGCCTGCCGAAGGCCCAGGTGGGGATGTGTGCCTGCACTTCCTGTGGGGCCAGGCGAAAAGGACCAGCCATGGGGACTCCCGTGATTCTCGAATTTTCCTATACTCGCCAGTCTGCTTACCCGTGATGGGTGGGTAATCCACGCCAAGGGCGGTGTTTTCTGTGGTGAATCGTTTCCCTTGCGCACATTTTCCATCAGGTTTCCGCACGGGTCGGGGTGGGCAGCGTGAACAGCTCAATCAGCCAGATCGTGATCGCGGTCCTGGGTATCGGCGGCACGCTCGCGGCCGCCGTGATCACACAGCGCGGTGCCGAGCGCGCCAGGGCCCGCGAGCTGGAACACACCAGGCAACTTCAGCGGGACGAGCGGGAGTACGCCACGCGTCAGGCTCGGTTCGAGGCGCGGCGCACGTGCTACGCCGCCCTCAGCGCCGGTACGCGCGACTTGGCCAACGTGATGCAGCAGGTTCTCCATGCCCTGGAGAGCGGCGGGATGACCGGGGAGCTGCGGTCGGACCTGGAGCGGGCACGCCGTGAGCACCGCCTGCGTCACGCCGAGGCCCAGATGGTGCTGCCCGACGCCGTGGCGACGGCGGCCAGCACGGCGAACCGTCATCTCGGCGATCTCTACGGCCTGCTGAAGCGCCTCGACGGAGGCACCGCGCAGCGGGGAGAGGACCTGGGCGTCGCCCGGGAGGGCATGGACAAGCTGTGGGACCCCCTGTGGAGCATGCGCCACGTCATGCGTGTCGATCTGGGGATCACGGATTCCCGGTGAGGAGCGGACGAACGGCGCCGCCCGGCAGACCGGTGAGGGTCTGCCGGGCGGCGCCGTTTCGCTGTGCGGCTGCGTCGTCATGACGCCGGGGCCCGCGCCGCATCGGACGGTGGTCAGGCGGTGGTGTACGCGCCGGTCTCGATGTCCTCGATCAGGGTCGGTCCGGTGGGGGTCCAGGCGAGGGCCTGGCGGGTCAGGTCGCTGGTGGCGGTCATGGTGGTGGCGAAGAAGCCGGCGACGAAGCCGAAGTGCGCGGCGGCGTCCTCCGGGGCGATCGAGGCGACCGGGAGGCCGAGGTGGCGGCCGATGGCTTCCGCGATCGACTTGGTGGTGACGGCCTCCTCGGTGATGGCGTGCAGCCGTGTACCGGCGGGGGCCTTCTCCAGGCCGAGGCGGATGAGCCGGGCCGCGTCGTCGCGGTGCACCGCCGACCAGGTGGTGGAGCCGTCCCCTATGTAGCCGGAGACGCCCTGCTTGCGGGCGGCGGCGACGAGGAAGTTGACGAAGCCCCAGTCGCCGGGGCCGTGGACGCTCGGCGCGAAGCGGGTGATCATCGTCCGCACGCCCTGGGGGACGTAGTCCAGTGCGAGGTTCTCGCTGCCGCCCCGGTTCGAGTGCGGGCCGACGGCCGGGGAAACGTCGGTTTCCGTGGCGGAGCGGCCCTGGACGAGACCGGAGATGGGCGCGGCGACGAGGAACGGGCGGTCGGTGCCGACCAGCGTTTCGGCGAGGGCCTGTACCGAGGCGCGCTCGGAGCGGTCGGACTCGGCCGGGTTGCCCCAGTCGTGCTTGTTGGCCATGTGGACGACCGCGTCGGCCTGTGCGGCGCCCCGGCGCAGGGAGTCCAGGTCGTCCAGGTCGCCGCGGAGGACGCCGGCCCCCTTGGACGTCAGAGTCTGCTCGGCCTCGTCCGACCGGGCGAGCCCGATGACCTGGTGGCCCGCGGACATCAGCTCGTCCACGATGGCGGAGCCGATCCAGCCGGTCGCTCCAGTGACAAAAGTACGCATGTGTGTGATCTCCGGATTGTTGTTGTGTGGGTATAGGTGGGGGGAGAGGGAGGTGGATGAGGTGCGGGGGAGGGGTGTCCGCCTACCCCGCTGCCGTGTCTCGTCGGTCGCGTGTGGTTCCCGCTACGGCGAGCGTTCCGGCGAGCAGGGTGAGCAGCGCGGCCACGCGCAGGGCGGCTCCTGCGCCGCTGGTGAACGCCTCGGTGATCGTGCTGTGTTCGGCCGGGGCCAGGGCCAGTGCTTCCGCCACGGTGTGGGGAACGGGGGCGTGGTGGCTCAGAGCGGCCGGCAGGTCATGGGTGAAGCCGGCGGTGAGGATGGTGCCGACGACGGCGACTCCCAGCGCGCTGCCCAGTTCCCGGGTCGCGGACTGCAGTCCGCCGGCGATTCCGGCCTGTTCGACGGGCAGGCTCGCGGCGATCTCCGCGGTCAGGCACGGCCCGGCGAGCATGACGCCGAGGCCGATGACGAACAGTGCCGCCGCGTAGACGGGGTAGGGCGCGGCCGTGGCGAAGGACAGCCCGAACAGGCCCGCGCCGGTGAGGAGGAAGGCTGCCGCGAGGGTTACGGGCAGACCGGCGCGGCGGATGAGCCCGGGGACGTAGCGGGTGCCCACCAGGAGCGGCAGGGTCAGCGGGATGATGCCGAGGCCCGCCTGCAGGACGGAGAACCCGCGGCCGTACTGGAGCAGTGAGGCGTTGACGTAGAAGAGGCCGAAGCTTCCGAAGAACAGGACGGTCATGCCGACGCAGGCGCTGCTGAGCAGCGGGTTGCGGAACAGCCGGGGGTCGAGCATGGGGTGGGGCACGCGGAGTTCGACCAGGACCCAGGCGAGGCCGAGCACGAGGGCGCAGGCGAAGGCAGCCAGGACGACCGTGCTGGTCCAGCCCTGTTCGGGCCCTTGGATGATGCCGGTCAGCAGGGCGATGACGGCGGCGACGAACAGCACCGTACCCGGCAGGTCGAGACTGCGGGCGTGGCGTGCGCTGAGCGGCGCGCAGAGCGCCACCCACGCGAGGCAGCAGACGGCGACCAGCGCGACCGCCGCGAACAGGACGGGGTAGGGGCCCAGGCTCAGCAGGGCGCCGCCGCCGACGTTGCCGACGACGCCGCCGATGCCGGACGCCGCGGCCCACACCGCCAGCGCGTGCGGGCGGCGCTGTGGCGTTGTGGCGTGGATGAGGATGCCGACGCAGTTGGGGAGCACGCACGCCGCCCCCAGGCCGGTGACGGCGCGCCCGATGAGCATGACGGGCACGTTCGGTGCCACGGCCGAGAGGGCGGCGCCGGCCGCGAAGATGCCCAGCCCTGCCAGGAGGGTGCCCTTACGGCCGAACTTGTCACCGGCGGCCCCGGCGGGGATGACCAGGCAGGCGAAGACGACGACGTAGGCGTCGACGATCCACAGCAGGCCGGACGATGTCGGATGCAGCGGGCTCGCTGCCAGCTTCGGTACGGCGAGGTTGATCGCGGCGACGAATCCGACGACCAGGGCGGTGCACACGCTCATGCCGGCGAGCACCAGGCCAGGCCGTTGCGCCTGGCTCACGGGGCGTTCCAGCGTGGAGACCATGGGTTGTGCTCCCTTTCGGATGCTTTCGGGAGGGGCGGGTGGCGGGGCCCGGTGCGCGGGCCGACTTCAGGCGGTTTGCCGCGCCAGGACGGAGGTGACCGGTGCTGCGCCGCGGGCTGCGGCACTTACGAGTCACGATGTCTCGTAAAACGTAGCACATGCGAGACACGGTGACTCGTTATGGTGGTGTCATGGTGGAGGAACACGGCCGCAGTGGGCGGCCCCGTAGTGAGCGCGCCCGTAGGGCGGTCCTGAACGCGGCCGACGATCTGCTCGTCGAGATCGGATACGCGGCGCTGACCATGAAGGGCATCGCGGAGCGGGCCGGAGTGGGGCGGCAGACCGTCTACCGGTGGTGGTCGAGCAAGGCGGAGATCCTCTACGAGGCCAGCGCCATCGACGCGCAGCAGGAACTCGCGGTGCCCCTGACCGACGACCCGTCCGAGGATCTCGCGGCCTATCTGGACGCGTTCGTGGAGTTCCTCGTGAACTCCCACGCCGGAGCCGCTTACCGGGCGCTCATCGGAGAGGCCCAGCACGACAAGGTCGTCGCGGCCCTGCTGTCCTCAAGGGACATCCTCGGCGAGAGCGCGGCGCGAGTCGTCGGACCGGCACTCGACGCGAGCGACAGCGCGCTGTCGGTCGAACAGGCGACGGCGTTCCTCATCGGTCCGCCCTTCTTCCACATCCTGTCGGGGCGCAGCGCGGAAAGCGTGGACACCCGGCAGCTGGCCAGGGAGTTCCTGCGCGTCCTCGGCGTTCGCTGATACCGGGCGCCCGGTCCGGCCGGTCCCCGCCGGTGCCATTCGGGTCGTCCGCGTTCCCGCGGGGGGCCAGGGTGAAGCGAGGGGGCCGCGGCGGTGGAACCGGACAGGGGACCACCTGTCGCCCCGCTCGGATGTTCGAGTCTGCTTGCCGGATGAACCGTACGGTCGGCAGCTCAGCCGGGCCGTGACCGGATGCCGACTCGAACGCTCCGCTGGCCGGTTGCGCATGATGTGGTCCCGAGATGACAGCCATAGCGTGAGCCCGCCTCTTCTCAGTACGCCGACGGGAAAGGAACGGACGCAATGGCTGTCATCAACCTCATGGTCCTCGAAGGGGACGAGCAGGAGCCCGAGGGCTGGACCAAGATCAGCAAGGACCTGAACGCCGGCGCGGGCGGAAGCTACCTGTACTTCGCCTTCGAGACCGACAGCAAGCAGGCCGCGCCCAACGCCGCGTTCGGCCCCATCACCGACATCATCTTCCTGAGCAAGAGCGACGAGCCCCCGCACGGCTACCGCAAGCTCAACAAGGACCTGAACGCCGGCGCGGGCGGCGAGTTCATCTACGCCGCCTACACCCGCAGCCCCGACCAGGGCTCCCCGGTCAACTCGCTGGACGTCGCGCTCACCGACAACCGCGACTACCAGCCGCCGAAGCCTTGGGAGCGCTACGACAAGGACCTCAACGCGGGCGCGGGCGGCAAGTACGTGTACCTGCTGCACATCTGATCCGGACGGCATCGCATCCGATCCGGACGGTAGCGCCGGAAGCGGGCGGCGGGGCGGGGCGGCGGTCTGCCGTTCCGCCCTTCGCCGCGTGCGCACGTATCCGCGTACGTGCCCCGCGTGCGTACGTGAAGGACGCACCTCCGTACGTGAAGACCCACCTCCGTACGGGAAGGACCCACCTCCGTACGTGAAGACCCACCTCCGTACGGCAAGTTCCAACCCCTCGCGCCCCTCGGCCGAGTGCATGGGAGAGTGACCGTGACGCCACTCGTCACCGATCTGACCGTCCTGGAGGGCGACGCGCCGACGCCCGCGGGCTGGACGCTGCTCGACGCGGACCTCAACGCCGGTACGGACCTGAACGCCGGAGCGGGCGGCGACCACATCTTCCTGACGTACCACAACGAGTGAGAGGGAGAGTGCCGTATGTCGTCGGCATACCGTTCGCACCTTCCGGCCTCCGTACTCCAGGCCCTGCGGCGCGGTCCCCGGAGCGGCGGCCTGCAAGCCGTATTCCTGATGCAGGAAAACCGTTCGTTGGACGGTTGAAGCCTCCTGTAACAGCCTAGGCCGGCTCAGCGCGAGCGATCAGGGTCCCGATGTGGCCGGGCGTTGGGGCGCCGATCACCCGTACTTCGGGGGCTTTGAATCCGGCCGTCAGGAGCATGTCCGTCCACTGTTCGGGCGTGTAGCTGTAGCGGTAGGTGAACATCGCGGGCCCCGCGAAACCGCCCTTGTACATGCCCTGTGGGCCGTACGCGCCGGGGATGGCCGGGGGATGGGAGAACGCCAGGACCCCGCCCGGATTCAGCCTCTCGGCGGCCAGTGGCAGCAGCCTTGCCGGGTCCGTGAACCAGGCGGCCCCGAAGATCGAGTAAACGGCGTCGTACGTCTCCGTGCTGCTGCTCAGGTAGTCCAGCGCTTCGGCGCAGACGAACCGTGCCCCCAGCGGCCCCCACCGTTCGGTGGTGTTGGCGACCATCACGGGCGAGAGATCCACGCCGGTCGTCTTCACGCCCCGCTGTGCGAGGTAGGCCAGCGCCCGCCCGGTACCGCATCCCAGTTCCAGGGCCGTCGCGGGGTCGCCCAGTAGCTCAGGGCCGGGGCCGTGCCCGGCGTACTGCGTCCAGCAGAGAACGGGGTCAGCGTCGAACACCTTGTCCTGGGTGCTCTCGGCGTAGGTGTCCCAGAGTTCGCGTTCACTGTCGATGTCGTGCGGTACGGGCAACGGGGTTCCTCTGTGTCGTGATGGGCAAGAGGGTGCCCCCGCCCTGGTTCAGGGCCTGGGGGCGAGGGCAGCCTAGTGCCGTGTCAGTGGCTGTCGGGCACCTTGTTGTCACACGGTGAGCAGTCGGACGCGTCCACCTCCCACAACTCGTCATCGACGGTGAACCCGTTCTTACGGATGATCTCCGCCGTGCGCATCACGGTGCCGTCCCGGCGGCGCTCTACCAGCGGAGCATGGTGTTTGTACCGCCCACCGTTGTACTCGTCGCACAGTGCGAAGTAGAGCGGAGTGTCGAGGATGAGCTGATGGACGCCCACGTCCACGGTCTGGCCGACGCCCATGTCCACGCCGGGTGACTCCATGGCTGTGATCAGGTACGCGATGCCCTGTCCGAGGATGCGTTCGGCGAGGCTGCGCACGGCCACGCTGTCACGCAACAAGAGCGCCACCTCCCGCTCCCACAGATCAGTTACACCCACGTCTTCCACGAGATAGGGCACGCGCGCCTGAACGGCGTTGAGGACCACGCGCGGGTCACGGGTCCGCGTCTGGACTGCTGTGCTCATCGTGCGTTCTCCTGTCGTCGGAGTAGTGCACTGCGCTTGCGACCCGCCCGGCCGCCTCCGCTTCACGGCGTCCGGCTGGGTGGGGGTGTGCTGCCCGCCGGAGCGGGGTGGTGCCCGCTTCCTTGCCGAGTCCCGCCGCTTCGGCAGGGGGCCTGGCGCGGCACGGGGCAAGAGGGCGGGTGTCTGTGGATAGCCGATTGTCGGCTTGCCGGTGATGCGTTCACGCACCCGTTCCACCAGTTCGGCCCGCTTGATCTTCTGGTCTTCGGTCGCGCGGCGGTCCTTGGTCACGATGGCGCTGCGGGGGGCGCGCTTCTGTGCGTGGCACAGGCATGACTTAGGCGCAGTCGCCCTCCGGGCCGAGGTCTGGGAGGCGGAGGCACGCTTCGCAGTTCACGGCGCGACGCCAGGCGGTGGTCTCGTCAATGTCCTTCTCGGCGCCGCAGAGAGGGAGGTACTTCTCGTCGCCGACCACGAGGAACTTGTGGACGGTGAAAACGTCGTCTCCGACGGTGACGCCGAAGGGGATCACCGTGCAGCCTCGCGCTCGTTGGGGGCGCTCGTGGAGCGGTCGTGGTCGGGGTGCCGACCGATGAGGATGCGACAGTACGCGGCCTTGGACCGGACGCTCGCCAGGAGCGCCCGCGTGGGAGCGGCATGCAGGCCGTAACTCCCTTTGTAGCGCGACGAGGTAGGGGCAGCCGGCCGGGGGCCCCATCCGGGCGCAGACGCCGCAAATCCCAGTGAACCATGTGCGAGTCCAGGGGAGTTACGGCGTCGCGCGCCGATGTGTGGGGTTGATCGTTCGCCATGCGTGACACCGCCCTCACGTCGTCCGGTGTCCAGCACGCTAGGGAGGCCGGTGTCTCTCCACCTACTGAGTTGCACGAGGTTGCACAGCAATCAGCCGAGAGCATCCAAGGCCGCTGTGATCAGCTCCCGAGCCTTGGCGCCGTAGACAGCATGGTCCGCCAATTCAGCGAACGCGTCGGCGTACATGCCCACTTCGCTGGGCTGGGTGATCGTTAGGTAGCCCGAAATCAGTTCGACGTTGACCTGTGCCGTGTCGTAGATCCAAAAGCCTTCGGCGGGCATACGGATGCGTCCGGGCCTCATGGGTACTACGCCCATGCTGACATTGGGCAGTGACCCGACGGTAAGCAAGTGTCCGAGCTGACCGACAAGGACCTCCGGCTCGCCGGGACCGTTGCGCAGGACCGATTCCTCTACAAGAAAGGCGAACTGCCGATCTCCTTCGTGGAGGACGCGTTGGCGTTCCATCCGGACGGCAACCGCGTCGGCGACATCATCGACTTCGACTCTCCGGCGCTGGACTGCCCGCAATACCGCTTCGGTGTAGGCGCGAGTCTGGATCATGCCGGGCACGAGCCAAGAGGAATAGGACCGAAAGCGGCGGGTGCGCTGATACAGCGGTAGCCGGACCTGTTGGGCGCGCTTCAATCCCGAGCGTTCCATGCGTCGCCAACCGACCCACATGCCTTCAGCGGTCCGGAGCATGGCAACCAGGTCTTCGGTCTGCTCTTCGGCCCCACACGCCTTGCACCACGCCCGGATGTCGTCAGCGGACGGGGGCGTACGAGCGTTCATGATCCGGGACGTCTTGGAACGGCTCCACTCGCAGCGCTCGGCAAGGTCGAGTCCGGACAGGCCGGCATCCCGGCAGAGTTCCGCGAGGCGATCCGCAAGAGCCTGCCGGGCCTGCTGTGCACTGGACGAAGCAGAAAGAGCCATGGTGCGCGATCGTCAGGCAGGCCGGTAATCAGCGTGGGGGATGGCCCGCTCCCATGCCGCTTCGTACGCCGTCGCATACTGCTTGGCCAGCTCCGGATCACGGTGGACTTCCATGCGCGGACCAGCCCACTGGCCGTCTCCGCTGAAGTGGTGCAGGATCACGGTTTCCTCGTCCATGACCCAACCGTCCAGCGCGGGGAGCAAGAGGCCAAGCGCGTTCGAGCGAGGCAACCAGCGCACGTCTTCGCCTGCTACGACGTTCGTAAAGGTGCCGTCGTACTCGTAACGCACGTAGTCGCTCAGCGGCTCCGAGACGATGCGTAGGCGGCGCATGTGGACCCCTCGACCGGTGGTCGCGGCCACCACGTCCAGCCATGAGCGCCACCACGACTCGCGGTCGTCCGGGTCGTACCGGTGTCCCTCCAGCCAGCGGATGAACTCCGGGTCATCCCGCATGTAGCTGTCCCGCATCTCAAGGTGCATCGCTGATCGTTGCGCCTTTGCGAGTGCTTCACGTACCGCTGTTGCCACCGTCGTCCTCGCTGTTGTCGTTGGCATCGGCTGCCCCCGCCACGCGGCCTGCCTCCTTCGGGCGGGGGATGAACTGGAGCATGTTGGCAGGGAGCCGGATCACTGTCTCGTGGTCCGGCACATCGGTGGAGTGCCCCGGAACCGAACCGATCTCTCGGACTGCGCGGACGGTCGGCTCGTCAGCCTTCCAAGACTGGATGACCAGATCCCCAGTCGTGTCGTCCAGCCAGATGGTGGGTGATCCGTCGTCCGGCGTGTTGGGCCAGATGCCCAGGAATTGAAACGACAATGTTCGCTCCTCCGCCAGTGGGTTGCACCAGTGTGCACGAGCGTCGCCCGGTTGGCTGATCACGTCAAGGGGGCCCATGCCGCGTTGTGGCCTGCGGATCCATGGGCGGGTAACCCCCCGTCCCCCTATGCAGATTGCCCCGGCCAGGGTCCAAGTCGGCGGGGGAGAGCCTTCGATCCGAAGGCGCCGGAACGGGATCTCGGATCGCGATCACGGACCGTGAGGCCGACGGGCGCCCCAGAGTGATCGGTTGGTCCGTGACCTAACGCGCTGATCATCGTTCGCGGGACATGATTACTCATAGGACAGTCACAGCGCTCGCGTTGACGGCCGCCGCCATGGGGAGCGGACTCGCCACAGCCACCCCCGCAGCAGCAGGCGGCATCATCGTCATCGCCTCTCCGTCGTTCAACAACGCATGTGCCAATCACGACACACACGCGAAGCCACGCGGGTATACGTCGAACGGGAGTGGTTCCGCGCAAGGGCTATTGGCGCAAGTGCCGCTCGCGAGTGCACTCAATCATTGCGGCGGGGCGGATCTGCCAGGCAGCGAGAACCTGTTCCAACTTCACGACCTGGCGAACGCCCCCATTCTCAGCCAGCAAAACCGGGGACAGAGCGCAGGTATGTGACAGGCAACCAGCGGGCCGTGCCGTGGGGGCTGCGGCGTGCCCGGCCGCTGCCGTACCAGCCGGACGCCCACGGGGCGCTCGGCGACGACGGCCGCTTCCCGCTGACGCTGGCCAACAGCGGCGCGGCCAGCGCCCATCTGACGCTCTATCCCTACAAGGGCGTCCGCCCTGTCGACGAGGTGCGGTACTACGACCACCCGGAGCACTTCGATGTCCGGGGCACCGACGAGGTGGTGTTCGCCCTCGCGGGCGAGGAGTACGCGTTCACGGTCATCGGCCCGAACGGTTTCCGCCGCGAGTTCGGCGGGCGGCCCGGGAGCGCGGGCGCCGGCCTCCGGGTGCGCTCACAGATCGCGGCGGAACCGCACCGCGAGCTGTCCCTCACCGTGCACAACCCGGGCACGGCGCCGGTCTCCTTCGACTTCGGACCCACCGGAGAGCACGCCGGAACCCGGTCCCACACCCTCAAGCCGGGCGAGGAGACCACCGTCTCCTGGGACACCGAGGCGCAGCACGGCTGGTACGACCTGACGCTGACCGCCGGCCCCGGCACGGCGGCCGTCTGCCACCGGCGCCTGATGGGGCACATCGAGAACGGTGCGGAGAGCGTCACCGGCTGAGCGGGCCGCGCGCGGGCGCGCCGTCCGCCGCCGCGCCGCCGCTCTCCTGGGCCGCTTCCGCGTGGGCCGCTTCCGCGCGGGTCGTTTCCGCGTGGCACAGGAGAGCGGCGCGCAGATCGAGGCGGTGGCGCAGGCGGGTGAGGTCGCGGCCGGTGAGGTGTTCTATGCGCTGGACGCGGTAGCGGACCGTGTTGACGTGGAGGTGGAGAGCGGCGGCGGTACGGGACCACGAGGCGTCGTGGCGGAGGAAGACCTCCAGGGTGTGCAGCAGGGTGCCGGTTTTGTCGTGCGCGGGGAGCAGCGGGTGCAGGGTGCGGGCGCTGAAGACGGCGCGTACGTCGGCGGGTACGGCGGCCAGCAGCTGTTCGAGGGTGGCGGGTGAGGGGGTGGCGGGTGAGGGGGTGTGCGGCATGGGGGTGCTCCTCGTACCGTCCGTCCCGGGCAGCCGACCCGGGGCATGGCCGTGCGCACTCGCCAGGTGAGAGCGCGGAATCGCATCGTAAATGCCAGGTGAATCGGGGCGGTAGTCGCGCTGATGCCAGGGCGGGGAAATCGGAGGCCGAGGCGAGGTCGAGGCGAGGCCGAGGGAGGCAGCGGGAGGGGCGGCGGGAAGGGTGACGGGGCGGGACACGGGGCCGGGGTCCGTGCGTTGCACCGGCTGCCGGAGGGCCGCGCTTGCTTCACTCGGTCCATGGACCTGAACACGGTGCGGGAGGTCCGGGACGCCCGGGAGCAGCCGCGGTGGCGGCCGGGTGACGCCTGGCTCGCCGGTGGCACGTACCTCTTCTCCGAGCCCCAGCCCCGGCTGCGGCGCCTGCTGGACCTGGGCCGGACGGGCTGGGAGCCGGTGCGGCGGCTGCCGGACGGCGCCCTGGAGATCGCGGCGACGTGCACCGTCGCCGAGGTGTCCCGCTGGGGGCAGGGCGACGGGCGGTCCGCGGGACCGCTCTTCGAGCAGTGCTGCCGCGCCTTCCAGTCCTCGTTCAAGATCTGGAACACGGCCACCGTCGGCGGGAACCTGTGCCGCGCGCTGCCCGCAGGCCCGATGATCTCCCTCGCCGCGGCGCTGGACGGCACCTGTCTGCTGCTGGCCCGGGACGGGACCACCCGGCTGCTGCCGGTCCCGGACCTCGTCACCGGGGCCGGGCGCAACGCGCTGGCCGAGGGCGAGCTGCTGCGCTCGGTCACTCTGCCCGCCCGCGCGCTGGATTGCCGTACGGCGTTCCGGCAGACGTCGCTGCACGGGCTCGGCCGCTCGGCCGCGCTGCTGATCGGGACGCTCGACCCGGTGGACGGGGCGTTCACCCTGACGATCACCGCTTCCACCGTACGGCCGGTACGGCTGCGCTTTCCCGGACCGCCGGACGCCTCCGTGCTGCGGGCGGCGATCGGGCGGGCCGTGCCGGACGGCAGCTGGTTCGACGACGTCCACGGGCTGCCGGAGTGGCGGCGGCACATGACGTATCGGATGGGGGAGGAGATCCGGCGGGAGATGGCGCGACAGCCGGGCCCGGTTCCGGTCCTGGCTTCGGCTCCGGTCCTGGGCGCGGCCCCGCAGCCGCTTGCGCCGCCCCCGCTCCCACCCCCGCCCGCACGGCCACATCCCCGTGCCGCCTTCCGCGCCGAGGTCAACGGCACCGCCACCGACGCCGTCCCCCGCCCCGGCCAGTGTCTGCGCACCTACCTGCGCGAGCGCGGCTGGTTCGGCGTCAAGAAGGGGTGCGATGCCGGGGACTGCGGGGCGTGCACGGTGCATGTGGACGGCGAGCCGGTGCACAGCTGCGTGTATCCGGCGGTACGGGCCGAAGGGCGGTCGGTCACCACCGTCGAGGGGCTGGCCGATGCGGAGAGCGGCCAACTCCATCCCGTACAGCGGAGGTTCCTGGAGGCGCAGGGGTTCCAGTGCGGATTCTGCACCGCCGGGTTCGTGATGACCACCGCGGCGCTCGACGACGGGCTGCTCGCCGACCTGCCGCGCGCCTTCAAGGGGAACCTGTGCCGCTGCACCGGCTACCGGGCCGTCGAGGACGCCGTACGGGGGGTCCGGCACACCGAGGACACGGCGGCCGGGCGCACTGTCGGACGCAACGCCCCCGCGCCCGGCGGTACGGATGTGGTCACCGGCACGGCCCGCTTCACCTTCGATCTCGACACCGGCGCCCTGCCGGGCCTGCTGCACATGAAGCTGCTGCGCTCACCGCACGCCCACGCCCGGATCACCGCCGTCGACATCCGCGCCGCGCTGCGGGTGCCGGGCGTGCACACGGTCCTCACCCACCACGACGCTCCCGACCGGCACTTCTCCACCGCCCAGCACGAGCACCCGCGGGACGATCCGTACGACACCCGGCTCCTGGACGACACGGTCCGCCACGTGGGCCAGCGGGTGGCCGCGGTGCTCGCGGACAGCGAGGCGGCGGCGGAGGAGGGCTGCCGCCGCGTCGAGGTGACGTACGAGGTGCTGCCCGCGGTCCGCACCCCGGAGGAGGCGATGCTGCCGGGCGCTCCCGTGGTGCACGACAAAGGGGCGTGGGCCGGGATCGCCAGGCCCGCGGCCAATGTGGCGGGTGAGGTGCACGGGGAGACGGGGGATGCGGAGGCCGGGTTCGCGGCGGCCGACGAGGTGTACGAGGAGACCTTCCGCACGCAGCGGGCCCAGCACGCGAGCCTGGAGACGCACGGCGCGCTCGCCTGCTTCGAGGCGGCGCCGGACGGTGCCGGACCGGCCCGGCGGCTGGTCATCCGTACCAGTACGCAGGTGCCGTTCCTCGTGCGGCGCTCCCTCTGCGCGCTGCTGGACCTGCCCTCCACGGCGGTCCGGGTCGTCGCGGGGCGGGTCGGCGGCGCCTTCGGCGGCAAGCAGGAGATGCTCGTCGAGGACGTCGTGGCGCTGGCGGCCCTGCGGACCGGCCGCCCGGTCAAGCTGGAGTTCACCCGGGCCGAGCAGTTCCACGCCGCCACGATGCGGCACCCGTTCACCGTACGGGTCAGGATCGGCGCGCGCCGGGACGGCACCCTCACCGCGCTCCACCTGCACGTGGTGTCCGACACCGGCGCCTACGGCAACCACGCCCGGTCCGTCCTGCTGCACGGCTGCGGCGACGCCCTGGCCCTCTACCGCTGCCCGAACAAGAAGGCGGACGGGTTCGCCGTCTACACCCACACCGTCCCGGCCGGCGCCTTCCGCGGATACGGGCTCGGGCAGGTCGTCTTCGCGCTGGAGAGCGCGCTCGACGAACTGGCGCGGCGGCTGCGCATCGACCCGCTGGTGCTGCGGGAACGCAACGTGGTGCGGCCCGGCGACGCGCTGGAGACGGTGGTCGGCGGGGAGACCGACCTGCGCATCGGCAGTTACGGGCTGGACGCGTGCCTGGCGGTGGTGCGCGAGGCGGCCGCGTCCGGGGCGCCCGCCGCACCGGACGGCTGGCTGGTCGGCGAGGGCAGCGCGCTGTCGATGATCGCCGCGAACGGGCCCGGCGGACACCTCGCCGACGCCCGGGTCACGCTCGCCGCCGACGGTACGTACGAACTGGCCGTCGGGACGACCGAATCCGGCAGCGGGGCCACCACCGCGCTCCGCCAGATCGCCGCCGGTGAACTCGGCACCACCGGCGCGCGGATCGCCGTACGGCAGGCCGACACCGACGCGGTCGGGCACGACACCGGCGCCTTCGGCTCCGCCGGGACCGTGGTCGTCGGCCGGGCCGTGCTGCGCGCGGCCCGGTCCCTGGCCGGTCTGCTCCGGGACCGGGCCGCCCGCCGCCTGGGCGTCCGCCGCGCGGAGTGCGTGCTGACGGCGGACGCGGTGGTTGCGGGGGAGGGGGCCGTGGGGGAGGGGGCTGTGGGGGAGGGGGCCGCTGAGCGCCGGGTGACGCTGGCGGAGCTGTATGAGGCGGGCTGCGCGGAGGAGGCCGGTGCGGGGGAGGGCGGTGCTGAGGAGGCCGGTGCGGGGGAGGCCGGTGCGGAGGAGGTCGGTGCGGGCGAGGGCGGCGGGCCGCCGGCCGGGTTCGGGCACTTCGCCGGTACGCCGCGCACGGTCGCCTTCAACGCGCACTGGTTCCGCGTCGCGGTCGACCCGGACAGCGGGGAGATCCGCGTCCTGCGCAGCGTGCACGCCGCGGACGCCGGGACCGTGATCAATCCCATGCAGTGCCGGGGGCAGGTCGAGGGCGGGGTGGCCCAGGCGCTGGGGTCGGCGCTCTTCGAGGACGTACGGCTGGACGGGTGTGGCGCGGTGCGCACCGCCGCGTTCCGCGAGTACCGGCTGCCCGCCTTCGCCGACGTACCCCGTACCGAGGTGTATTTCACACCGACGGCCGACGCGATCGGTCCGGTGGGCGCGAAGTCCATGAGCGAGAGCCCCTTCAATCCGGTCGCCCCGGCCCTGGCCAACGCGCTCCGTGCCGCCACCGGGGTGCGCTGCACCGCGCTGCCGCTGGCCCGGGACCGGGTGTGGTGCGCGCTGGCCTGCGAGGGCGTCCGGGGCGGGGCCGTACGGCCGTGAAAAATCGTATGGATAGGACGGCGTTTGCTGGGCAGGGGTGCACGACGGTCCGGCGTGCGGAATAGGTCATGGGATGAACCTGTTGTCGCGGCGGGACCGACAACGGACCGGAACCGGAAGCAGGGAAACAAGCATGAGCACGGTAGAACTCACCAAGGACAACTTCGACGAGATCGTCTCCGGCAACGATTTCGTCCTGATCGACTTCTGGGCCGAGTGGTGCGGCCCGTGCAAGCAGTTCGGTCCGGTTTTCGAACGGTCGTCCGACAAGAATGACGACCTGGTCTACGCGAAGGTCGACACGGAGGCGCAGCCCGAGCTGGCGGCCGCCTTCCAGATCCAGTCGATCCCGACCCTGATGATCGTCCGCGAGAACGTCGCGGTGTTCTCGCAGCCCGGCGCCCTGCCGGAGGAGGCCCTGGAGGACGTCATCGGCCAGGCCCGCAACCTGGACATGGACGAGGTCCGCGCCTCCGTCGAGGAGGCCCAGAAGCAGGAGGCCCAGAAGCAGGAGGGGCAGGCCGCCGGTGAATGAACTGCTCCTGATCCGCCACGGCGAGACGGAGTGGAGCAGATCGGGCCAGCACACCAGCTGGACCGACCTGCCGCTGACCGCCCGCGGTGAGGAGCAGGCCCGCAGCCTGCGAACGGTCCTGGCGGACCGGAAGATCGGCGCCGTGCTCAGCAGCCCGCTGCGGCGGGCCCGCCGCACGGCCGAGCTGGTCGGACTGCCGGAACCGCAGATCGACGCCGATCTGAGCGAGTGGGACTACGGCGGGTACGAGGGCATCTCCACCGACGAGATCCACCGGACCCGCCCCGACTGGTTCCTGTTCACCGACGGCGTGGCCGCCGGCCCCCCGGAGCACCCGGGCGAGTCGCCGGCGCAGGTCGGCGCGCGCGCCGACCGGGTGCTGGGCCGTATCGCCGAGCAGCTGCGCACCGCGGACGGCGACGTGGTGCTGGTCGGCCACGGGCATTTTCAGCGGGTGCTGACGGCCCGTCGGCTGGGCCTGCCCGCGTCGGCGGGCGCGCTGTTCACCTTCGAGACGGGTGCGGTGGGCGTGCTCGGCTCGGAACACGGGCGGCCCGCGGTCGTGGGCTGGAACACCCGGACGCTGTGAGCGGCGGGGCCGGGGTCGGGCCACGGTGACCGTGGCCCGGTCGTACCGGTTCCTCAGGAGGCGGTCGTACCGGCTCCTCAGGAGGCCATCGGATCGAGGTGCAGGGGCTCCACCTTGCCCTCGATCATGGCCCCCAGCCCCAGCACCGCACAGGTGTCCGGCCGGTCCGCGATGTGCACCGGCATGGTCGTGGCCTGCCGGATCATCGACTGGAGACCGGGGATCAGCGCGCTGCCGCCCGCCAGCATGATGCCGCGCTCGCCCAGGTCCGCCACCAGGTCCGGCGGGCAGCGGCGCAGCACCGACCCGATCCCGTCCAGGATGGTCGTCAGCGGTGAGGCGATGGCGCGCTGGACCGGCTCGGTCTCGACCATGACCGAGCGGGCCAGCCCGCTGACCACGTCCCGGCCGTGCACCTCCGTCGGGCCCGCCGCCAGGTCGCCGTTGCCGGAGAGCATCAGGTGCAGCGGCCGTACGGACTGACCCGGCAGCATCAGCTTGTGCTGGAGCCTCAGATGCTGGACGACGGCGTGGTCGATGGCGTTGCCGCCCACCGGGACGGTCTCCGCCGCGACGATCGAACCGAGCGAGAGCACCGCGATCTGCGTCGTGCCCGCCCCGCACACCACGATCATGGTGGCTTCGGGCTGCTCCACCGGCAGGTCGCAGCCGACGGCCGCGGCGACCAGGGTGTCGACCATCTCCACCCGGCGGGCGCCGATCCCGTTCAGCGTCTCCACCGCGGCCCGCTGCGCCAGCGGCTCGCTGCCGTACGGCAGGCAGACCGCGGCCCGCATGGTGGGCCTGCGCCGCCACGCCTTGCGCAGTCTGTCGTCGACCAGGTTGCGCAGCAGCCGCTGGGCCATGTCGATGTCCACGACGGTGCCGCCGGAGACCGGGCGCACGACGCGGATGTGGTCCGGCGTGCGGCCGTCCATCACCTCCGCGCGGTCCCCGACGGCGATCAGCGCGCCGGTGCGGATGTTGACGGCCGCGACGGTCGGCTGGTCCACCAGCAGGCCCTGGTTCTTGACGTACATCCGGGTGCGGGCCGCGCCCAGGTCGACGGCGACCGAGCAACGGAGCAGCTGTGCCAGGCTGGCGGTCATGAAGGGTGCCTCCCTGAGGAGCGTTCGGCAGTACGGGCCGAGTGGCCGCCGGCGGCCACTCGTAAGCCATCGTGTGCCAACGGGTCGTCAGGTGCGCGTTGAGGAGGTCCGGTTGGGGGACGCGGAGTCCGGCGGGTCCGGTGGGTCGGTGAGGGCCGGCGGGGGCGAGGTGCGGTGCGAGGCGTTGAGGAGCCGGGTGCCGAGGTCGCGCAAGTAGGCGACCAGTTCCGGCGGTTCGTGCACCTCGAAGGGGACGCCCAGCAGGCCGAGCCGGTACGCGAGCCAGTCCAGCGCGTCGCCTCCCGTGCGCAGCAGGCAGGAGTCCGGGGTGAGCGGTTCGAGGAGGCCGGTGCCCGCGGGGAGGCGGGCGGCGGCGTCCTCCATAGTGGTGTGCAGGGTGACCAGCGCCCGGTGCCGTGCGCGGTGGCTGGTGATGGACTCGGCGACGAACGCGGCGGCGTCGGGGGTGGGCGGCCGGCGGTCCGGTACGCAGCGGGCGCCGGTGGGCCGCGGACCGCTGATCCGGTCGGCCCGGAACGTACGCCAGTCCGCACGGTCCAGGTCGTACGCGACGAGATACCACCGGTGATCCGCGCTGACCAGGCGGTACGGCTCGGTGTGCCGCCTGCTCGGGGCGCCGTCCGCCGCCGCGTACGCGAAGCGCGCCCGCTCACGGCGGCGGCAGGCGGCGGCGAGGGTGGTCAGCACGGCCGGGTCGGTGGCGGGAGCCTCGCCGCCGCCGGTGAGCAGGCCGTAGAGCGGGACGGTGGCTTCCTGGAGGGCGGTGACCCGGTCCCGCAGCCGGGCGGGCAGCACCTGTTCCAGCTTGGCCAGGGCCCTTAGGGAGGTCTCCGCCACGTCGGCGACCGTGCCGCCCGCCGCGGCGTGCAGCCCCACCGCGATGGCGACGGCCTCCTCGTCGTCCAGGAGCAGCGGCGGCATCGCGGTGCCGGAGGCGAGGCGGTAGCCGCCGACGGCGCCGATGGCCGCGTCCACGGGGTAGCCGAGGCCGCGCAGCCGGTCGATGTCGCGGCGGACCGTACGCGGGCTGACGCCGAGCCGCTCGGCCAGTTCGCCGCCGGTCCGCTCGCGGCCGGTCTGGAGGAGCGTGAGCAGCTTCAGGAGGCGCGCCGGGGTGTCGCTCATGTCTCCAGAGTGCCGGAGAAGGCGGCCATGTTCTGACCTGCTTCGTTCCTAGCGTGGCCGTATGGGAGCACAGAACGCCGATACCACCGTCCCCGGCCGCGGCATCAGCACCGGCCCTGACACCGTCCCTGTCACCGTCACCGACTGCATCACCATCACCGGGGCGCGCGAGCACAACCTCAAGGACGTGGACCTGAAGATCCCCAAGGGGCGGATCACCGTCTTCACCGGGGTGTCCGGCTCGGGCAAGTCCTCGGTGGTCTTCGACACGGTGGCGGTGGAGTCGCAGCGCCAGCTCAACGAGACCTTCACCTGGTACGTACGCAACCAGCTGCCCAAACACGAACGGCCCAAGGCCGACACCATCGAGCGACTCGCCCCGGCGATCGTCGTGGACCAGCGGCCCCTCGGCGGCGGCGCGCGTTCCACCGTCGGCACGCTCACCGACATCTACGCGATCCTGCGGGTGCTCTACTCGCGCTGCGGCACGCCGAGCGCCGGCGAGGCCACCGCGTACTCCTTCAACGACCCCGCGGGAATGTGCCCCGGGTGCGCGGGACTGGGCCGCACCACCCGCATCGACCTGGACCGCTTCCTGGACACCGGCCGTTCCCTCAACGACGGCGCGATCCGCTTCCCGCCGCTCGCCGTCGGCACGGCGGGCTGGCAGATCTACGCGACCTCCGGCCTCTTCGACCCGGACAGGCCCCTGGACCGGTACCCGCCCGAGGAGTGGGACCTCCTCCTGTACGGCAAGGGCTTCACGGTCAAGCGCGGTGAGCGGGCCTACAACAACACGTACGAGGGACTGGTCGAGAACTTCGACCGGCGCTATGTGAAGCGGGACCTGTCGGCGCTCGCCGAGAAGACCAGGGACATGGTGCGCGGCTTCGTACGGGAGGGAACCTGCCCGCAGTGCCAGGGGGCGCGGCTGACCGCTGCGGCGCTGGAATCCCGGATCGCGGGGCGGTCCATCGCCGACATGGCGGCACTGGAGGCCACCGAGCTGAGGGAGGTCCTGCGGGGCATCGGTCCGGACGAGGAGCCGGTGGGCGCGGCCATCGCGGCGCGCGCCGTCACCGCGCTGGACCGGCTCGTCGACATCGGCCTCGGCCACCTCAGCCTCGACCGCCCGGCCGGCACCCTGTCCGGCGGTGAGGGGCAGCGGCTGAAGACGGTACGCCACCTGGGCAGCAGCCTGACGGGCATGACGTACGTCTTCGACGAGCCGAGCACCGGGCTGCACCCCGGCGACATACGCCGGCTCAACGACCTCCTGGTGCGCCTGCGCGACAAGGGCAACACCGTCCTCGTCGTCGAACACGACCGGGACGTCATCGCCATCGCGGACCACGTGGTGGACATGGGGCCCGGGGCCGGGACGCACGGCGGGGAGGTGGTCTTCGCCGGGACGGTGCGCGGACTGGCGGCGGCCGACACGCCCACCGGGCGCGGGCTGCGGCGCGTGACGGGTGTGAAGGAGGACGTCCGCACGCCGGACGGCCGGCTGACCGTACGGGACGTGACGCTGCACAACCTCAAAGGGGTGGACTTCCACGTGCCCACCGGAGTGCTCACGGCCGTCACGGGAGTGGCGGGCTCCGGCAAGAGCACGCTGGTGTCCGAGGCGTTCGTGGGCGCGCACCCGGAGGCGGTCGTGGTCGATCAGTCGGCGATCGGGGTGTCCGCGCGGTCCACACCGGCCACCTACCTCGGGGCGATGGACGCGGTGCGCGCGCTCTTCGCGCGGGCGAACGGCGTGCCGGCGGGGCTGTTCAGCTTCAACGCGGCGGGGGCGTGCGAGGAGTGCCGGGGGCGCGGGGTGATCCACACGGACCTGGCGTACCTGGACCCGGTGGCCACGACCTGCGAGGCGTGCCGGGGGCGGCGCTTCAAGGACGAGGTACTCGCGCTGACCCTGCGCAGCAGGTCCGTCGCGGACGTGCTGGAGATGACGGCGGAGGAGGCGGCCGGATTCTTCGGAGCGGGCGGGTTCTCCGGAGCGGGCGGGTTCTTCGGGGCGGGCGGCCCCGCTGCGGCCGGTGCCGACGAGGCGGCGGGGACCGTACGGAAGCTGACGGCCCTGGTCGAGGTCGGGCTCGGCTACCTGACGCTGGGCCAGCCGGTGTCCTCCCTGTCCGGCGGTGAGCGGCAGCGCCTCAAGCTGGCGACGCGGCTGCACCGTACGGGGAGCGTGTACGTGCTCGACGAGCCGACCACCGGGCTGCACATGGCCGATGTGGAGGGGCTGCTGGCGCTGCTCGACCGGCTGGTGGACGGCGGCAACACCGTCCTGGTGATCGAGCACGACCTCGACGTGGTCAAACGGGCGGACTGGGTGGTCGACCTCGGGCCCGGCGGCGGGCGGCGCGGCGGCGAGATCGTGTTCGCCGGGACGCCCCGCGACCTGCTGGCGGCGCGCGGCTCGGCCACGGCCGCCTGCCTGCGGGCCTCACTCAAGGGTGCGCTGTAGCAGGCCCCAGGTGAACTCCGCGACGGTGTCCCGCGGTTCGCCGTTCGCGTCGGGAGCCGTGAAGGCGAGCCGCCAGCGGGTGGGGGCGGTGCCCTCCATGGGGCGGGCCGGGGCGAAGGCGCGGGCCACCTCGTCGACCGTGCAGGACCAGGGGACCAGGTCGTCGGTGGTCCGCAGCGCGGGGGCGGGGGCGCCCGGCGCCCGCACCAGCCACGCGTTCCACGCGGTGCCCTGCGGGCCGGTGAGGACCTCGAAGCGCAGATCGGGCCAGAGCGGTACGGGCCAGGTCAGCGCCTCGCAGGTCAGGTCGCCGATGCGGCGGGCGGTGACGGACTCGGGGCGGCCGAGCAGCGAGCGGTAGCGCTGCACCGCGCCGCGCGACCGGGGCGAGTGGCTCCACGCCTGCCAGCGGCGGTTGGCCTCGCGCAGGTCGGCGCGCGAGGCGCCGAGGGTGCGCAGCGCGTCCTCGACCAGGCCGGGCTGGTGGTCGGCCATGCGGCGCAGCAGGACGAGCTGGAAGGCGCGGGGGCCGTCGGCAGGCCCGCCGGGGCCGGCGCCGGATTCGCCGGCCGGTCCGTTGTCAGTGGTGGGGTCCATGATGGACATGTTCGCGGACAGCGGGTCCGGGCGGGGGCTAGCCGGGCTCGCCGGGCTCGTCGGGTGGGCGTTCGTCCGGGGGGAGGCGGCGCAGGATGGCTTCGTGTTCGGTCTCGGTGACCTGTTCACCGCAGGAGGGGAGGAGCTGGGGGATGGTGTCGAGAATCGGGTAACGGCGGCGCAGCCGCGGGTTGTAGAGGACGTCGTCCGGGACGAGCAGGGACAGCGGGCCCTTGTCGATCGGGCAGGCGAGGATCTTCAGCAGCGGGTCGTCCGGGCTCACGGCTCAACTCCTTGCGAGGGGGAGGGAGAGGGGGGATTCAGCGCCAGCTCCGTGGGCGGGGCGTCCTGGCGGGGGAGGGCGAGCAGGACGAGCACGGCGACGGCGGTGCCGCCCAGGCGCAGGGCCAGCCGCAGCGGGTCGGAGGGCAGCGGCTCGCCGAACGCGACCGTGCCGCAGGCGACGGTGAAGACGCAGGTCACGGTGGTGCAGACGGGGACGATCAGGGAGGCACGGCAGCGCTGGAGCGCGGTCTGCGACAGCACCAGGCCCACCGCTCCGGTGAACAGCAGCAGATACGGATACGGGGAGGTGAACAGGTCACGGACGGCGCCCGCCGGGTCGTCCGCGTCCAGCAGTCCGGAGACGCCCTTGATGGCGAGCGAGCTGACGCCGTAGACCAGGCCGACGGCCACGCCGTAGGGGACGCCCGAGGCCGGCTGGCGGTGACGGCGCTTGGCGCGCCGCTCGGCGGACCCGTACAGCCACAGCCCCGCGGCCAGCGAGGGCAGCGCGATGGCGAGCAGGGTGCCGGTGGGGGCGGTGCGGGTGACGGTTCCGGCGCCGCTGCCCTGGAGTGACGCGACGACCATGCCGAGCGCGAGCAGGATCGCCAGGATGCTCTGCCGCTCGCGGCCGGTGGTGCGCTCGCCGAGGAAGACGGAGGACAGGAGCAGCAGCAGGACCAGACCGGAGACGAAGATGCCCTGGGCGGCGGCGATGGGAAGGGTGCGGTAGACCGCGAGCTGGGCGGCGAAACCGGCGGCGAGGGCGAGCGAGCCGCCGAGCCACAGCGGGCTGCCCAGCAGGTGGCGGACGAGCCGGGCGGGCCGCCGGGTGCTGAGCGCGGGCAGCGCGGACAGGGCGCGCTTCTCCAGCACGAACCCGGTGCTGTACAGGACGTTGGCGATCAGCGCGGACGCCACGCCCCACCACGGCACTGCCCTACTCCCTTCTCCGGCGGGCATGGACGAGCAGGACGGAGGCCAGCGAAGGCAGCCGGCAGGCGGCGCGGTCCAGGGGCCGCAGCGGACGCGGCACGTCGTGGTACGGCGCCCCCGCGATCCGTACGACCTCGAAGCCGCAGGCCGGCAGGAAGCCGCGCAGCGCGCGGGCGGTGTAGAGGCGCAGATGGCCGACCACCTGGGTGCCGGGCCGGCCGTGGATGCCTCGCATGCTCACCTCCGAGAAGACGGGCTGGACCCCCGCGAGCAGGAGCCCGCGGTTGTACCAGGCGGCGAGATTGGGGGTGGACAGCATCAGGTGACCGCCGGGACGCAGTACCCGGCGCAGTTCGTCGAGGGCCGCGTCGGGGTCGACGAGATGCTCGATGACCTCGCTGAAGAGGACGGCGTCTGCGCTGCCGTCCGCGAACGGGAGCCCACCGCCGCCCAGTTCACCGCGGACGGCGTACGGGACACGGGCCGCGGCGCGGCGCAGCGCGTCCTGTGACCAGTCGACGCCGACGATGCGGTGGCCGCGCAGGACACCGGCCGCGACGGCGGCCGCGCTCCCGTCGCCGCAGCCGACGTCCAGGACGGTGGCGGCCGTCGCGCCGGGGCGTACGGGGCCCAGGGCGCGGGCCAGCATCAGCGCCTGGCGGCGGCTGCGGGCGTCACCGGAGGCGACGGGCACGGCGGGGTTCTCGTAGAACTCCCGCAGCCCGTCGCGCGGTTCGCTCCCCGCACCGCCCCGGGCGGTGGCGGCGGCCTGCCGGGTCACGGCGCGGCTCCTTCCGCCCCGTCCCCGCCGGTCTCCGGCGACCAGGAAGTGGCCGCGAGGGACCGGGCGAAGAGGGCACCCAGGCGGGCGCCCGCCTCGTCGTCCAGAAGCGCGCGCGACCAGCGCAGGGCGAGCTGGACGCGCCCGCCGACGGAGACGGTCGTGACGGTCAGGCCGCGCGGCATACGGGCCGGGGCCGAGAACCACACGGCGGTGGGGCGCCCCGCGTCCCCGAAGTCGAGCGGGTAGGGGATGCGGCCGATGTTGGACAGGAGCGTGGTGGACGCCAGCGGAGCGGCGGCGGTACGCAGTGCCCGCGTGAGGACTCCGCGCACGCCGACGGGGAGTACCGGCGCGGTCAGCAGGGCCGCGCCGACGCCGAGTTGGGAGCCCGGTGCGGCCTTCAGGGACCGGGTGCGGGCCGCGGTGCTCCGCAGCAGCCGGGCGACCGCCGCCGGGTCGGGGGGATCGGCCGTGAGCAGCGCGGCATCCCGTTCCTCCGCCGGGCCGAAGCCGACGGAGACCAGCCGGGTGCCGTTGCCGATGGGCATGTCCGTACCGCGTGGGCGGTCGTCCACCGGCATGGTGACGACGACGGGGGCGCTCCGCTGCCCGTGGACGTGGTTCCAGCGGCCCACCATCAGGCAGGTGGCGACGAGGAGCTGGTCGTTGACGGTGAAGGCGGCGACGCCGCCGGCGCGGGGCGGCCGGGCGGGCACGGGCAGTTCGGCGATGAGCATGCCGTTACCGGTGTTGTTACCGCCGCTGCCGCTGCCGCTGCCGCTGCCGCTGCCGGTCGCGCCGTGCCGCCCGTCGTGGTGCCGTCCGTGGTCGGCGGCGATGCGTACCGGCCGTTCCAGGCGGTGCCCGCCGAGCGGTGGTGTGTCCGGCGGCACCCCGCCCGCGGCGCCCCCGGCGGTCCCCGCGGCGCGTACGGGCGGGGGCGCCGGGGAGTTGTCGGCGCCGCCGTAGAGCTGGGCGGCGGTGGCCAGCACCCGCAGGCAGGCCGGGCCGTCCAGGGCGGTGTGGTTGATGGTGACGAGCAGCACCGTGCCGTCGCCCCCGCCCCGCGGCTCCCCCTCGATGACCTCCAGGCGCACCGGCGGCGAGGCGTCCAGTGGAGGGCAGTCGGCCAGTGCCCGCTCCCGGGCCCGTTCGAGGGCGTCCGGGCCCGGCGGCGGAAAGACCACCGGGTCCACGTCCGGCACGCCGGTCAGCTCCCACGCGTACCGCCGCCGCCACCAGCGGTGCGGGGCCTGGCGCATCAGGATGCGGGGGTGCCGGCACAGCGCCTCCCGGAACGCCGCCCGCAGCCGGCCGCGATCCGGCCTCCCGGGCAGATGCACCTCGATGTGCACGGTCTCCGGTTCGTCGTCCGTGAGGCAGTGCCGGGTGATCTCGTCCACCACCGGGAACGGAATCCGCCGTACGGTCCGGTCCGCCGCACCGGGCGGCCCGTCCCCGGCCGGTTCCTGCCGAGCGGGCTGAAGTGCGGTCATCGGGTGGGTTCCTCCCCGCTGCGGTCCGATGGGGCTGACGGGCCTGGTGCGTCGGATGGTGGCGGCGGGCCTGGGGCGTCCGATGGCGGCGGCGGGCCTGACGGATCCGATGGCGGCGGGCTTGACGGATCCGGCGGGCCTGACGGATCCGACGGGCCGGGCGTGCCTGACGGGCCGGATGGCGACGCATTCCCCGGACCCGTCTCCTGCGGCGGCTCGCCCTCCGGTTCGCCCTCCGGCGCGGCCCGCCGCCGCCGACGCCTCGGCAACGGGGGCGAGGGCGCCCCGGCCCCTTCCGCCCCTGATGCCTCCGACGTCCCTGATGTCTCCGACACCTCTGATGTCTCCGACGCCCCCGACGCCCCCGCCCCAACCACCGCCGTCTCTCCGCCCGGCCCCGGCACCGCCCCCGCATGCGCCCCGCGCCGCGCCCGCGCGCCCGGCACCGTCACCACCGCCGCCGCCAGCGCCAGCAGCGCCAGCGCCTGCGCCGCGGCGCTGAAGGCCCCGGCGTCGGCGGCGGCCGGTTCGCCCGCGCCGAGGGCCGCGGTGATGCCTGCGCCCACCATGGCCAGGAGCGCGACCGGCACGAGCAGCCCCGGCCGGAACCGGGCCGCCAGCACCAGCACCGGCACGATCACCGCGTACGGGCCGGCGGCGAGCGCCACGACCGCCGTGAGCGCGACGGCGCCCAGCACCCAGGAGGGCGCGGGCGGCGCCTGCGGCTCCGGTGGCGTGCGTGGCGTACGGCGTACCAGGGCGGAGCCGATGAGCACGGCGATGCCGAGTGCGCCGCCGAGCATCCCGATGTCGTACGTCGTGGACGGCTCGTACGACAGCTTCACCAGCCCGCCCCTGCCCGCGGGGACCAGGAACCCCTGCTGCCAGCCGTCGAGCCGTACCGGTGACAGTTCGCGCCCGTCGAGCGTCGCGTGCCAGCCGGCGTTGGCGTTCTCGTACATCTGGAGATAGGCGGCGGCGCCCGTGCCCACCTGCACCCACCGCTGGTCGCCCGCCCAGTCCCGGGCCGTCACCGTCCGCAGCTCGGTGGTGGGAGCGGGGGCGCTGCCACGGCTGAGGGTGATGTCCGTGAGGGCCAGCGGCCCCTGGTCGCCGGCCTCCACCCGGTGCTGTCCGGAGGGGAGTTGCAGGCGCCCGTCGCGCGCTTCGCCCGCGCACAGTTCGACCCTGACGGGCCGCCGTTCGGTCAGGTCGCGGACGTATCCGGAGGCCTGGGTGGCGTGCAGGGTGCCGTCCACGGCCAGCGGCGGGCCCTCGCCGCACGCGAGCGTGAACCGGTCGGCGGCCGAGGGCGGCGGGGTGCGCAGCGCGTCCAGCGCCGGGATGTAGACCTCGCTCAGGCCGACGGGCAGTTGCAGTGCCTGGTCGGCGACCGGGTTGTGGACGGTGAGTTCCTTGACCTTGCTGATGGTGATGTCGAGGCGGTCGGTGGTGATGGGGTCGAAGCGGGCCTGGCCGTTCTCGTCGACGCCCGCGGTCGCGGCCCCGTCGGGGGAGTTGACCAGGATCTGTTCGGGCCGGGTGGAGATGCCGCCCGCGGCGGCCAGCACGATCTGGCCGATGGCGCGCTTTCCGGGCCAGCGCAGGTGCAGGGTCGGCCGGTCGCCCGCGATCCAGGCGGTGGTCAGGTCCCCGTCGACGAGGTTGCGGGGGCTGAGCGAGCGGCCGGAGCCGAAGCTGGTGGAGTCGGCGGTGGCGGTGATCCGTGCTTTCTGGCGGGGTGCCGAGCGGTCCAGCAGCCGGTCGAGTTCGGGTCCCGGTACGGCCAGGGCCCGCGCCGCGACCTCGTACGACGAGTCGTTGTTGGTACGGAACTGGCGGTGCAGCCCCACCTCGGCGGAGACCGGCGAGAGGCCGCCGGGGTCGCTGCCGCGGTGCAGGGAGTACGTGGCGGCCGGTGCCGTCGACTTCTCGGCGTCCGACGGGAGTTGCAGCAGCCGGGTGACCTGCACGCCCGGTACCGACACCTCGGAGAAGCCCGCGCCGGACAGCCCGGCGCGCGGCGTCTGCGACCCGGTGATGGTGATCTTCAGCCATTTCGCGACCCCTGCCGGTGCCCTGACCTGCTGCTTCGCCCCGTTGGTCAGCAGCTGGCCGTCCACCCCGCCCCGGTCGGTCTCGACGCGTACGGACGTCGGCGCCGCGCGCATCCCGTCACCGGGCAGCGGTGTCAGCGCGATCGTGGTCGGCACGAACGTGGGCCGGGTGAAGCTGATCCGCAGCCACTGGCCGACCGGTTCGCCCGCGCTGCCCTCGGCCCAGCCGGTGCCCGGATCGCCGTCGAAGGCGTGCACCGGGTCGTACTGCGGCAGGTGGAAGAGCCAGTTGCCGCTGCTGGAGGCGGTGACGGAGGAGGCGCCGCGCAGCACCCCGGTGGTCTGGTGGGCGATGCCCTCGGCGGGCAGGATCTGCCGCGGCGGGCGCCCGGCGTCCTGGACGCTGTCCGGGTGATTGTGCTCGCCGGGCGTGTACGTATAGGACGTGTTGGAGTTGACCAGTCCGAACCGGGTGTCGGCACGGCGCAGCCCGTCGCCGGTCAGCTGGAGCGGCGGGGTGCCGACGCCCGGGTGGTTGTCGCCGGTCAGCACGGCCGGGCGGTGGCGCAGCGTGGGGTCGGCGGACAGCGGGAGCAGCGCCTCCGGCCCCCCGCTGACCTGGGCCGTGTCCGCGACCGGCCGGGCGGTGACCGGTCCCGGCCGCGGGGTGCCCACCGGTTCGTAGATCTCCACCGACCGCTGGCGCGGGTACAGGCCCTGGATCTGCACGGGGGTGTCGGGGGCGATCTTCCCGTCCGTGGTCGGCGGACCGAACGCGGCGGCCTTGCGGTAGCCGGACGCCTCCAGGGTGCGTTTGACGGTCTGCGTCGGTACGTACCCGATCTGGTCCGGGTCGAGGTCGTTGCGGACGACGACGTCGTACAGGCCCGCCCGGCCCAGGTAGTCGCGCAGTCCCGGCACCTCGGAGCCGGACATCAGCGCCTGTTCGACGGCGTCCAGGGCGCGCCGTACACCCGGCGTCCCGAACGGCACGAAGTCGCGCTGCGCCCACCGGGAACGGGCGAGCACGTCCAGGGGCTCGTCGATGGGGGAGCCCCAGGTGTAGATGCCGTGCGCGGTGGCGGGGACGACGAGGGCGCGGTTGTCGGGGGTGTTCTGCTTCAGCCAGTCGGCGGTCCGCTCCCAGGCGGAGGGCAGCTTCTTGAAGGCGCCGGGCTGGAGGACGGTGCCGTTCAGGTACGGCAGGGCCAGCGCGGGGACCGTCAGCAGCGCGACGATCAGCGGGACGTGGCGGCGTCCGGCGACGCGCCGGGTGCCGCGCCGCTCGCCTGCCACCCCGACGAGGTGCGCCAGGCCGAACGCGAGGGCCAGCGCCAGACCCGGTTGGAACTTGTAGATGTTGCGGAACGGCCGCAGCCAGCCGTTCAGCCAGTCCTGCCACAGCCCGTGGAACGGGCCGCCCAGCGAACCGGCGTACCCGGTGAGGCAGATACCGGCCACGACCAGCACGGTCAGCAGCAGCCAGCGCCGCTCCGGCACGTCCCGGCGGGCCAGCCCGGCCAGGCCCAGAGCGGCGGCCAGCGCCGAGCCGAGGATGGCGGCGGCGCCCGCGGCCATGGTCCAGCCCGCCGGCAGCCAGGGTTCGCCGAAGTTGAGGTAGCCGGTCCAGTTCCCGGCGCCGCGCAGCAGCTCGGTCGCCGACATGGTGCCGGTCGTGGTCCCGGCCTGCTCGATGTACGGCATGAAGTTCTCGCCGTACACCCCGAGCAGCAGCAGCGGCACCGCCCACCACGCGGTCGCCAGGACGACACCCGGGAGCCACCACACCAGCAGCGATGTGCGCCGGGAGCCCGTACGCGTCAGCACGTACAGGAGGACGGGCAGCAGCGACGCCAGTGTCGAGGCCGCGTTGACGCCGCCCATGAAGGGGATGAGCAGCGCGGAGCGCGTGGCGGCGAGGCGCGGTGTGACGCGGTGGCCGGTGAGCGGCAGCAGGACCCAGGGGAGCAGCGCGCCCGGCAGGGCGGCGGCCGACGTGGAGCCGACGACCATGGTGAACGTCGGCCACAGCGCGTACGCGGTGGCGGCGAGCAGCCGGGCCGGCGGGGAGCCGACGCGCAGCCGTTCGGCCAGCCGCAGCGCGCCCCAGAAGGCGGCGGTGACGATCAGCGACATCCACAGCCGCTCGGCGAGCCACACCGGGAGGTGCGCGAGGTCCGTCAGGGCGTAGTACGGCAGGGACGGGAACGCGTAGCCGACGTACTGGTCCGTGATGCCGCCGAACCCCGCCCGGTCGTGCCACAGCTGTCCCAGGTCGCCCAGGAACCGCCAGGGGTCGGTGGTCACGCCCAGCTTCGTCTCGAAGGTCATCTTCCCGGAGGACGGCACGAGGAAGAGCACGAAGGCGACGGCCCAGAACGCCACGAGCCAGCGCCGGGACCGTGGCGGTCCGGGCGGCGGCGCGCCCGGCGCGGACGCCGGGGTGCCACCGGCGTCCGGCGATCCCGGTGAGCTGGACACGAGTGTCTGGGTCATGGCAACCGCCGCAGGATGAGGAGGAGGTTCCAGGTGGCTACTTCGCGTACGCCCGGCAGGCGCGGGATCGTTTCGGCGAGGAACGGCGCGTACCGGGACCTGGCCGTCACGATCCGTACGTCGTCCCGGGCCCTGACCTGGCGCAGCGTCCGGCCGACGTGCAGCGCGAAGAGGTTCTCGCCCAGGGTGTGCTTGGCGGGCCGGCCGGTGCGCCGCCGGTAGCGCTCGCGGGCCCGCCGGGCGCCCAGGTAGTGCCAGGGCGCCGTCTCGTGACCGCCCCACGGGGAGAGCCAGTTGGTGAACGACAGATAGATCAGGCCGCCGGGCCGGGTGACCCGCGCCAGCTCGCTGAGGAAGGTCTGCGGGTCCGCGACGTGCTCCAGGACGTTGGAGGAGAAGCAGACGTCGGCGGCGCCGTCGGCCAGCGGGAGGAGGTAGCCGTCGGCGAGCACCGCGCCGCGCGGCGGGCGGCCGCGGGCGGTCAGTTCGCGCAGGTCGGGCTCGAAGAGGTAGCCGTGCGCGCCGCGGCGCCGGAACTCCTCGGTGAAGTGCCCGCTGCCGCCGCCGATGTCCGCGACGACGCGGCCGGACAGCGGCTCGTACCGTTCGATCTGGTCGGCGGCGTCCCGCGCGAGCAGGCCGTAACAGTGCTCGGGGTCGTGCTGCTCGCGCAGGAAGGCGCGGAAGAGGGTGAGAGATCTGCGCAGGGAAGGGTCCCGCACCTCCGCATCACCGCCCGGCGGGGAGGTCGAGGTGCGCCTCGGCGTACGACTCGGCCGCCACGGCCCGGAAGCTGCGGACCGTGGCGCTCCACCGGAACCGCGCGGCCCGCTGCCCGGCGGCGGCACCCAGGGCCCGGCGGCGCGGACGGCTGAGCGCCAGGGTGCACCAGTGCGCGGCGAAGGAACTCTCGCCGCGCGCCAGCAGTCCGGTCACCCCGTCCTCGACCGAGTCGCGCAGCCCGGGGATGTCGAATCCGACGGCCGGGGTGTGCCGGGCGGCGGCCTCCATGACGACCAGCCCCCAGCCCTCGACCAGCGACGGATGCAGCAGCAGCCAGGCGCGGCAGAGGAGTTCGTGCTTGTCCTGCTCGCTGATCCGGCCGGTGAAGTGCACGCCGGGACCGGCCATGGCCGCCAGGCGGCCCCGCTCGGGGCCGTCGCCGACGATCACCAGCCGGCCGCCGGTGACCGGCCGGACCCGCTCCCACAGGCGCAGCAGCAGATCGACGCGCTTGTACTCGACCAGCCGTCCCATGGCCAGGAACAGCGGCTCCGGCGACTCGGGGAGCAGCGGCCCCGGCTCCTCCACGCCGTTGTGCACCAGCCGGATGCGCTCCCGCTCCACACCGAGCCCGCGCAGCGCGGCGGCCGTCGACCCCGACACGGCGACCATGAGGTTGCCGCGGTGGGTGCCCGCCAGCGCCCAGTGCTCCAGCCGGCGGCCGAGCCGGGCGGCGGGTGCCGGGTAGCGCATCCCCCACAGGTCCGTGTGGACGTGGTTGACCAGGCACAGCGTCGGTCCGCTGTGCCACAGGGGGGACAGGTACGGCATCCCGTTGCACACCTCGACCAGCAGGTCGCACGCGCCGACCCGGCGGCTGAACTGCCGCCGTACGCGCAGGTAGTGCCCGGCGTCGCCGCCCGCGGAGACCACCCGGTAGCCGCGGTCGGCGGCGGGACCGCCGCACAGCAGGGTGACCTCGTGGCCGTGCGCGGTCAGGCCCTCGGCGATGCGGTCGACGAGCAGCTCGGAGCCGCCCGCGGCGGGGTTGCCCAGGTCGCGGCGGGCGAGGAAGACGATGCGGCGGGGGAGCGGGGGCGCGGGTGCGGGGGTGTGCCGGGCGGGTGGTGCGGGGGGTGCGGACGCTGTGGAGCGTGCGGGTGGTGCGGGGTGAGCGGGTGGTACGGAGCGTGCGGGCGGTGCCGGGTGTGCGGGTGGTGCCGGGTGTGCGGGTGGTACGGAGCGTGCCGGGTGTGCGGGCGGTTCGGCGGACAAGGGCGGTCGTACGTGCTGGGG
The DNA here is from genome assembly GCF_001905005.1 of Streptomyces sp. CB02923. Lineage (GTDB taxonomy): Bacteria > Actinomycetota > Actinomycetes > Streptomycetales > Streptomycetaceae > Streptomyces. Next base: position 721,346 of record NZ_LWKZ01000012.1, read on the forward strand.
CATGTGCGCTCCAACTCGTCTCAGGGTGCGGTACCAGTGGTGTGGGGGGACGTACTGCGTACTGAGCCGTGCGGACCTGCCGGCCTGGGGCTGCGGACGGGGCGGGGCGGGGGTCGAGGTGCGGGGACGCGGGTGGGTGAGCTGGATAGTTTTCGCCGCCCTGTTCGATGCGGCTACTCACCGGCGTGACAATTTCCGCCCCGGTTCCGCCTGACGCCTCATCACTTCGCGCAGGATCAGCTGAACCGCCGCCTCCCCCGTATCACCAGCACCACCCCGAAGAGCGTCAATCCGCCGCCCGCCACGGCCGCCGCGAGCGGAGCCGTCTCGCCGACCGTCTTGAGCTTGCTGCTGTCCGCGTCCGCCAGCGCCACCTGTCTGCGCTGCGTCGCGGGCGTGAACTCGATCCCCGTCCCGCGGAGCAGGGTCACCGCGTCGGCCCGTGCGCCGGGCGCCCGCAGCGTCTTGTGCGGCGAGATCGACGCGTTGATGATCCGGCCGGTACGCGCGTCGACGACCAGCTCGATGCCGCTGTTCGCGTACCACTCCTCGGCCTGGACCTGGCCCTGCGCCGGCCGGCCGACCAGCCGCCCCGGCACCTGGCGGCTGCCCGTCCTGGTGGGCTCGACGGTTCCCGTGAAGCGATACCCCTCGTACCCCTGTACGTGCTTGGTGCCGGCGAAGCGGAGCGGGACCGCGGCGCCCAGGGTGTTGTCCCACCAGCGGTAGGTCCGGGGCTGCACGTCGAAGGGGAACTTGAGGTACGCGTCCCCTTCGAAGCGCGTCGGCGCCTCCTCGCAGCAGTGCACCGGGGCGTTGGTGCGCCGGTCGGTGACCCACCGCTCCAGCGTCCACTGGAACGCCTTGCGCGGATCCCTCAGCTCCAGCGTCACCGGGGTGTCGACGGTCGTGGACACGTCCCACACGGCCCGCCCGCTGCGCTCGCTCTCCGCCACGTCCCCCAGCACGTGCCGGGTGATGGTGATCTTCTGCTTGTTCCTGGTGCGCAGCGTCTCCGTGTCGAAGTAGCTGCCGGTGCCGGAGAAGACGGTGGTCACGTCGACGTCCACCGGGGTGCGCTGGGCGCGCGGCGAGACGTACCAGACGAGCATCGGGGCGAGTGCCAGGAGGAAGACGCCGAGTCCCAGCAGGACCAGGGAAAAGGGTGTGGCGGTCTTACGCATACGGGCACTCCTGAAGGCGGCGGGGGCAGTGCACGTGCGGCGTGGCGGTGGTCCGGGTGAACGGGCGGGAACCGTAGGCGAATGCTTGACATGCCGTCAATGCCCCCACACACTCGGCAGGCACCGCGGCCGCCGCGGCCCGGCACCCCGCCGGCGCGGTACGGCACCGCGGCCGCCGATGTGCGGTCGCGCGTGCGCCCGAGGCCGTCCGCGGACCGGGCCGGACCGGGCCGGTGCGCTGCGCAACCCTCGACGTACCTGCCACGAAGGGGCTCGCCGCGCCATGCACAGACTGCTCGCCGCCGTACTGACCTCGCTGGCCGCCGTCGCCCTCGCCGTCGGTGCCGCCCTCGGCATCGTCGCCGCCCTGGATGCCACGCCCGAACAGCCGAACGTACCCCTGGTGACCTTCGACCGGACGCCCTGAGGGGGTCGGCAGGCGTGGTGGAGACCGTCCGGTCGGCCTGGCGTGACGTTCCTCCGGCGCAGGTGAGGGAGTTCGCCGCGCGCGCCCTCGACGAGGTACCGGCACTGGCCCAGCGCATCCTGGCGGAGATCCGCCGCGAGTACCCCCAACTGCCCCTCGCGCTCGACGAGTACGGCGAGCCGCGCGCCCTGACCGGCATCCGGCAGTCGCTGGAACACTTCGTCGAGCACATGTCGGCGGGCCTGGACCGCCCGCACGTCCACCCGCGGATCTTCCAGGAGTTCGGACGCGGCGCGGGCATCCAGGGCCGCAGCCTGGACGCCCTCCAGGCCATCTACCGGCTCGGCGTACGGCTGGCCTGGCGGCGGCTGGCCGAGATCGGCCAGCAGGTGGCGATTCCGGCCCCCGCCATGTACGAACTGGCCGAATCGGGCTTCGAGTACCTGGACGGGCTGGTCGCCGAATCGGTACGCGGCTTCGCCGAGGCCGCGGCCCGCCAGGCGGGCGAACGGCTACGGCACCAACGCCGCCTCATGGAGCAGCTGTTCGTGGCCGGAACACGGGCCCCCACCGCACCCGCGCTCACGGACCGCGCCGCCCGGATCGGCTGGACACTGCCCGAACGGGTCGCCGTGGCCGTACTGCTGCGCCCGGCCCGCGAGTCCGTCGCCCCGGCCGTCGGCACCGACGTCCTCCTGGACATGGAGTGCGAGCGGCCCCGCATGGTGGTGCCCGAACCGGACGCCGCCGGGCGCAGGGAACTGCTCCAGCGCGCCACGGCCGGCTGGTCGGGCGCCCTCGGCCCCGCCGTACCCCTGGCGCACGCGGCGAAATCCCTGCGCTGGGCGGGCGCCGCGGTCGACCTGATGGAGCGCGGCCTGCTGCCCGCCGGACAGCTGCTGCACTGCACCGAGCACACCGAGGCGCTGGTCCTCCTGCCGCCCGAGGAGCTGATCGAGGACCTGACCCGGCGGCGCCTGGAACCCCTGGCGCACTGCGGCCCCACCCACGGGCGCCGGCTGGCCGAGACCCTGCTCGCCTGGCTGGAGACGCGCGGCGGCGCACCCGAGGTGGCCGCCCGGCTCGGCGTCCACCCGCAGACCGTCCGCTACCGGCTGCGTCAGATACGGGAACTGTGGGGCGACGAAGTGGACGACCCGGACCGCCGCTTCGAACTGGAACTGGTGCTGCGGGCCCGGCGGCTGCGCGGCGAACTCAGGGTGCCCGGCCGGCGTCCCTGCCCTCCTTGCCCTCCCTGTCCTCGGTGAACAGCTCGCATCCGTCGAGCAACCGGGCCGGACCGAACTCCAACACCGCGTCCAGCCGGAGCATCCCCGCGCCGCCCATGGTGCTGACCTCCGCGTACCTGGGCTCCTGCCACCACCTCCTTCACTCTGACCCGATCTCCTTCACCCGAAGCCCGACCCCCCTTCCCCCGGAGCCGCCCCCCTCACCCGAAGCTGACCCGCTCCAGCCAGAAGTCCAGCAGCCCGGCGTCACCGTCGATCTCGATACCGGGGCTGCGGGCGGGCAGCCGCCGGTAGACGACCAGCAGCAGGTCGGTCAGCGGGCCGCGCACGGTGACGGCGGCCTCCTCACCTGGCGCGCGGCGCCAGGTGATCGCCTCGCCGGTCAGGTCGACCAGCCAGTCGGCCACTGCCCCCGGCGCCGCACCGGTGGCCTGGAAGCGCAGCGTGCGCCCCGGGCCCAGCAGTTCGCGTAACTCCGGGCGGAAGTCGAACATCTGCGGCTGCGAGCCCAGCTCCAGCCATTCGTCGAGGCAGTCGGCGGCCGTCACCGCGCCGACGGTGAAGGACGCTCCCACCGCCAGGAACGCGTCGGCGCGGTGGATCACCGTCTCATTGGCCATCCGGCGGGCGAAGAAGGCCGCCGCCGGGCCCAGCCGGGGGAAGGGGACCCAGGCCTCCGCGCCGGGCCCGGCGGTCCGCAAGGTCTCCGCCAGCAGTGCGGCGCCCTCGCCCAGCCAGCCGTCGAGCACGGCCGGGTCCTCGTCGGCGTACGGCGGCAGATCGCGGAAGTGCCCGTCGGGCGGGGGAGCTTCGGCCGCGGTACGCACGACCTCCTCGGCCCAGCGGTGCGCGCCGCCCAGATGTCGAAGCAGCCGGCCGACGTTCCAGCCGGGGCAGGAGGGCACCGGGGATCTCAGGTGGTCCACGTCCCGGACCAGGGACCTCAACAGGTCGGTCTGCGCGACGATTTCGGAGCAGTGGCGGTCGTACGTCGAAGCGTTCATGACGCCACGGTAGGTCCCGCCACTGACAACCGGCCTGCGGTCAGCTGAAGTCCAGGTCTCCCGTCCGGGTCCGCTTCAGCTCGAAGAACTTGTCGTAACCGGCGAGCAGCCGGGCACCGTCGAAGACCCGCACCGCGTCCTCACCGCGCGGGATCGCCGTCAGCACCGGGCCGAAGAAGGCGACGCCGTCGATGTGGATGGTGGGCGTGCCGACCTCCTCGCCGACCGGGTCCATGCCTTCGTGGTGGCTCTTGCGCAGCGCGTCGTCGTACGACGTGCTGTCCGCGGCGCGGGCCAGCTCCGCGGGGAGACCGGCTTCGGCGAGCGCCTCCTCGACGACGGTCGCGTAGTCCTGCCGGCCGCCGTTGTGCAGGCGCGTGCCGAGGGCGGTGTACAGGTCGCGCAGTACGCCCTCGCCGTGCTCCTGGGCGGCGGCGATGCACACCCGTACGGGCCCCCAGCCCTTGGTCAGCAGCTCCCGGTACTGCTCCGGCAGCTCTTCACGGCCCTCGTTGAGGACGGACAGGCTCATGACGCGGAAGCGCAGATCGATGTCGCGGCGGGCCTCCACCTCAAGGATCCAGCGCGAGGTGATCCAGGCGAACGGGCAGATCGGGTCGAAATAGAAATCAACCGTGTGACGGGTGGTGCTCGGGGAAGACGCATTCTGGGCAGTCATGACACCACGATAGTTCGATATGGAACTTTCGGCCGGGAGTTCGATCCGGACGGGAGTCCGGGCGGGGCCTCCGCCTTACTCCGGTGAGATGCCCAGCATCCGCTGGAGCAGCTCCTTGAGCAGTGCGCGCTCCGCGACGGACAGCTCGCCGAGCGGCTCGCGCGCGAAGTCCAGGGAATCGCGCAGCTGTGCGGCCGTCGCCAGGCCCGCGTCCGTGGGGGCGGCCAGCTTGACCCGGCGGTCGGCCGGGTCCGGGCGGCGCTCGACGAGGCCGCGGGACTCCAGCCGGTCCACGATCCCGGTCACGTTCGACGGCTCGCACTTCAGGCTCCGGGCTATCCGGCGCATCGGCATCGGCTCGCGGGCGAGCAGGCCGAGGACGCGCGCCTGGGCGCCGGTGAGGGAGTGCTCGGCCGCCGCGTGCTCGTACTCCTCGTGATAGCGGGCCACGACGGTGCCGATCAGCTCGACGACCTCGACGGTCAGGTGGTCTGCGCGAGGAGTCATGACACCAGGGTACCGAATTGCTTGACAACATGAAATATCGAGGAGCATTGTTGTTTCAGCACCTGAAGCATTTTGAGGAGGAGCAGCCCATGTCCGCACAGCCCACGTCCGGCCGCGAATGGCACCTGGTCGCCCGCCCGCACGGCTGGCCGAAGCCGGAGGACTTCGCGCTGCGCGAGGCCGCGGTCCCCGAGCCCGGCGAGGGACAGCTCCTCGTCCGCAACCTGTACTTCTCCGTCGACCCGTACATGCGCGGTCGGATGAACGACGTGAAGTCCTACACCCCGCCCTTCCAGCTGGATGAGCCGATGGAGGGTGGCGCGGTCGGCGAGGTCGTCGCCTCCAACGCCGACGGCTTCGCGGTCGGTGACCACGTCCTGCACTTCAAGGGCTGGCGCGAGTACGCGGTCGTGGACGTCGCCAAGATCGCCAAGGTGGACGGGTCCCTGGCCCCCCTCTCCGCCTACCTGGGCGTGCTCGGCATGCCGGGCCTGACGGCCTACGCGGGCCTGCTGGAGGTCGCCTCCTTCAAGGAGGGCGACACCGTCTTCGTGTCCGGCGCGGCCGGCGCGGTCGGCAGCGAGGTCGGCCAGATCGCCAAGCTCAAGGGCGCCGCGCGCGTCATCGGCAGCGCGGGCTCCGACGAGAAGGTCAAGCTCCTGACGGAGGAGTACGGCTTCGACGCCGCCTTTAACTACAAGTCCGGCGAGTCCGTCAAGGGGCAGCTCCGCAAGGCCGCCCCCGACGGCATCGACGTCTACTTCGACAACGTCGGCGGCGACCACCTGGAAGCCGCCATCGACTCGCTGAACGTGCACGGCCGCGTAGCCGTCTGCGGCATGATCTCGCAGTACAACGCCACCGAGCCGACCCCGGCGCCGCGCAACCTCGCGATGGTCATCGGCAAGCGGCTGCGCATCCAGGGCCTGCTCGTCGCCGACCACACCCACCTCCAGGAGCAGTTCGTCTCCGAGGTGTCGGCCTGGGTGCGTTCGGGTGAGCTGAAGTTCAGCGAGACGAAGGTCTCCGGCATCGAGAACGGGTTCGAGGCGTTTCTCGGCCTGCTGCGCGGCGACAACACCGGCAAGATGATCGTCGATCTCACGGACTGATCCGTTACGGAGCCGGTCCGGCCGGGCCATTAGGCTCGGCCCCAAGCCGTCGCGATCGTGGGCGCGAGTCGCGGCGAATCACAGGAGGATCCTTATGTCCATCCAGCCCGTAGACGTCGTCTACACCGCCGTCGCCACCGCCGAGAACGGCCGGGACGGCCGCGTCGCCAGCGACGACGGCCAGCTGGACGTCGTCGTCAATCCGCCCAAAGAGCAGGGCGGCAGCGGCGCAGGCACCAACCCCGAGCAGCTCTTCGCGGCCGGTTACAGCGCCTGCTTCCAGGGTGCGCTGAGCGTCGTCGCCCGCCGGGAGAAGGCGGACGTCTCCGGCTCCCGGGTGACGGCGAAGGTCGGTATCGGCAAGACCCCGTCCGGCGGCTTCGGCCTCACGGTCGAGATCGCCGCCTCCATTCCCAACGTGGACGCGGCCACCGCCCAGGACCTGATCGAGAAGGCCCACCAGGTCTGCCCCTACTCGAACGCCACCCGCGGCAACATCGACGTCAAGCTGAGCGTCATCTGACGCGACGGCGTCGGACCGAAGGCCGCACCCCGGCACCGGGGTGCGGCCTTCGGCCGTTTCGGACGTCACCCGTTCCGGCTGTCGGGGACGGGGGGCTTCCGCTCCCCGTACACCACCCCTGTGACGCAGGCCACTCCCGCGCCATCTTGACGGCACCGCCGTGTAATCGATTACGTAAGCCCACACAAAATCGATTACACACCGACGTGCGATCGAGACGCCATGCGCTTCGGTGTCCTCGGCCTGCCTGCGCGGGCCCGCACGAAAGGGCAAGGGCGGCATGGCGAAGATCAAGGATGTGGCCGAGCGGGCCGGAGTGTCCGTGGCGACCGTCTCCCGGGTGCTCAACGGGCGCAGCCCGGTCGCCGAGACCCGGGAACGGGTGCTGGCCGCCGTCGAGGAGCTGGGCTACCGGCCCAACAACGTCGCCCGCGCTCTGCGGACCGCCCGTACCGGCACGCTCGGCCTGGTCATCAGCGACCTGACCAACCCGTTCTTCACCGAGCTGGCCGACGCCGTCGAGGAGGCGGCGCGCGGCCTCGGCTACAGCCTGATCATCGGCAACGCCGCCGAACGCACCGGCCAGCAGGACGACTACATCCGTACGCTGCTGGACCGCCGCATCGACGGCCTGCTGGTCAGCTCGGCCGGTACCGGTTCCGCGATGCTGCGCGAGGTCGTCACCTCCGGCACGCCGCTGGTCCTGCTGGACCGGATCGTGCCCGGCATCGACGCGCCGTGCGTACGGGCCGACGGCGCCGCGGCGCTCACCGGCCTCGCCGCGCACCTCGCCGCCCTCGGCCGGCGGCGCCCCGCGATCATCGTCGCCCCGGCCGGCACACCGACCGGCGACGAGCGGCTGGACCTCTTCCGTACGGCGCTGGCCGCGCACGGCATAGCGCTGCCGGACGAGCGCGTCGGCTCCACAGCCGACCTCCGGCACACCGGCGGCCGTCAGGTGATGCGCCGCCTCCTGGACCTGCCCGAGCCGCCCGACGCCGTGCTCGCCACCGACAACCTGATGGCGCTCGGCGCGATGGACGAGATCCGGGCGCGCGGGCTGCGGGTGCCCGACGACATGGCGCTGGTCGTCTACGACGACGTGCCGTGGTTCGCGCACACCGACCCGCCGCTCACCGCCATCGCGCAGCCCACCCGCGAGCTGGGCCGGGCCGCCCTGCACACCCTGCTGGAACGGATCGAGGGGCGCCCGGCCGGCTCCGTACTGCTGCCGGCCCGCCTCGTCACCCGCCGCTCCTGCGGCGAACCGGGCACCACCCATGAGGAGAACACCCGCGACGAGAGGGGCAGCGCATGACCGACGTCAACGACGACGTCCGGGACGACGCACCGGCCGGCCGCGAACTGCTGCGCGTGGAGGGGGTGACGAAGTCGTTCCCCGGCGTCCGCGCGCTGGACGGCGTGGACCTGAGTCTGCGTTCGGGCGAGGTGCACGTCCTGCTCGGCGAGAACGGCGCGGGCAAGAGCACCCTGATCAAGATGCTCTCCGGCGCCCACCGGCCCGACGCCGGCCGCATCCTGGCAGCCGACGCCCCGGAAGGCGGTGGCCCGTCCGGCGACTGCTCGACCGGCGGCGGCCCGCCCGGCAGCGGCCCGTCCCGCAGCGGCCCGTCCGGCGACGGCTCGTCCGGCAGCGGCTCGTCCGGCGGCGGCCCGTCCCGCAGCGGCCCGACCAGCGACGGCCCGACCGGCTCCGGCTCCGACTCGGCCACCGACTCCGAATCCGGCCCCCACACCGCCCTCCGCGAAGCCGCCCTCCGCGAAGTGCACATCCGCTCCGCGCAGGACGCCGAACGGCTCGGCATCGCCACCATCTACCAGGAGTTCAACCTCGTCCCCGGCCTGACCGTCGCCGAGAACATCTTCCTCGGCCGGCAGCCGCGCACCGCCCTCCGCCTGATCGACAAGAAGACCATGCGGGCCCGCGCCGCCGAACTGCTGCGCCGGGTACGCCTGGACGTCTCCCCGGACACCCCGGTCTCCGAACTGGGCATCGCCCGCCTCCAGATGGTCGAGATCGCCAAGGCGCTGAGCCTGCGCGCCCGCGTCCTCATCATGGACGAGCCGACCGCCGTCCTGACTTCCGAGGAGGTCGAGACGCTCTTCGCCATCGTGCGCGAACTGCGCGACGACGGGGTGGGGATCATCTTCATCACCCACCACCTGGAGGAGATCGGCGCTATCGGCGACCGCGTCACCGTGCTGCGCGACGGCCGTTCGGTGGCCGAGGTCCCGGCCGGTACGGACGAGGACGAGCTGATCCGCCTGATGGTGGGCCGGGACATCGCCGAGCAGTACCCGCGGCAGCGCCCGGACGCACCCGGCGCGCCCCTGCTGCGCGTACGCGGCCTGACCCGCCACGGCCCCAAGGGCGCCCCGGTCTTCGAGGACATCGGCTTCGAGGTGCGGGCCGGCGAGGTCGTCGGCCTCGCGGGCCTGGTCGGCGCGGGCCGTACCGAGGTCGCGCGGGCGGTCTTCGGCGTGGACCGCTACGACGCCGGGACCGTCGAGGTCGACGGGCGGGTACTGGCCCCCGGCGACGTACGGGCCGCGATGCGCGCCGGACTCGGCCTGGTCCCCGAGGACCGCAAGGGCCAGGGGCTGGTCCTGGACGCCTCGCTCCAGGACAACCTGACGCTGGCCCGGCTGGACCGCGACACCCGTGGCGGCCTGGTCGACCGGCGCGCCCAGCGGCGCGCGGCGGCGGACGTGGCCGCGCAGCTGAAGGTGCGGATGAGCGGGCTGGCGCAGCACGCCCGCACCCTCTCCGGCGGCAACCAGCAGAAGGTCGTCATCGGAAAGTGGCTGCTGGCCGACACCCGGCTGCTGATTCTCGACGAGCCGACGCGCGGTATCGACGTGGGCGCGAAGGTCGAGATCTACCAGTTGGTCAACGAGCTGACGGCGGCGGGCCGCGCGGTGCTGATGATCTCCAGCGACCTGCCCGAGGTGCTCGGCATGAGCGACCGGGTGCTGGTCATGGCACAGGGGCGGCTCGCCGGTGAACTGTCCGGCGACGACGCGACGCAGGACGCGGTGATGGAACTGGCGGTGCGGACCGCCGACGGCGCGTCCGGACCGCACGGGACGACACCGCACACGACGACCGACGAGAGCGCGATGGAGGGCTCCGATGTCCGCTGATGTGAAGACGGGAGCGGGCGCCGAGGCGGTCGGCACCGCCCCGCCCGGTGACGGTTTCGGGCCCTGGTTCACCCGGGCCGTCCTGAAGAACGGCCCGCTGGGCGGTCTGATCGCCCTCGTCGCGGTCATGGCGATCCTGTCCCAGGACTTCCTGAACGGGCAGAACCTCCTCAATGTCGGCGTCCAGGCGTCCGTCACCGCCATCCTCGCCTTCGGCGTCACCTTCGTGATCGTCTCGGCCGGCATCGACCTGTCGGTCGGCTCGGTCGCCGCCCTCAGCTCCACGGTGGTGGCCTGGGCCGCGACCGACGCGGGGCTGCCGGTGTGGGCCGCCGTCCTGCTGGGGCTCGCGATCGGCGCGGCGGCGGGCCTGGTCTCCGGCGCGCTCGTCGCGTACGGGAAGCTGCCCGCCTTCATCGCCACCCTCGCGATGCTCTCCGTCGGCCGCGGCCTCGCCCTGGTCATCACCGGCGGCACGCCGATCGCGTTCCCCGCCTCGGTCAGCAAGCTGGGGGACACACTGGGCGGCTGGCTGCCCGTCCCGGTCCTCGTCATGATCGCGATGGGGCTGATAGCGGCGCTGGTCCTCAACCGTACGTACGCGGGCCGCGCGATGTTCGCGATCGGCGGCAACGAGGAGGCCGCGCGGCTCTCCGGCATCGACGTCAAGCGCCGCAAGCTGGTGATCTACGCGATGTCCGGGGTCTTCGCGGCGGTCGCGGGCATCGTGCTCGCGGCCCGGCTGACCTCCGCCCAGCCGCAGGCCGCGGGCGGCTACGAACTCGACGCCATCGCCGCCGTCGTCATCGGCGGCGCCAGCCTCTCCGGCGGCGCGGGCAAGGCGTCCGGCACGCTCATCGGCGCGCTGATCCTCGCCGTGCTGCGCAACGGCCTCAACCTGCTGAGCGTCTCCGCGTTCTGGCAGCAGGTGGCCACCGGCCTGGTCATCGCGCTGGCGGTGCTCCTGGACACGCTGCGCCGCCGGAGCGCACGGTGAGGCGGCGTACGGGTGCGCCCGACGGGGGTACGGCTCCGCTCGCCGGGGGCATGGGCTCGCTCCGCGAGCGTCGTACCGCTGAGCCCGGCGGGCGTACGGGCCCGTTCGGCAGGCGTACGAGCCTGCTAGGCGGGCGTACGGGTCTGTTCGGCGGGCGTACGGGCCTGCTCGGCGCGGCAGCCCTGGCCGGGGCCCTCGTCCTGTCCGGCTGCGACCGGGGCGGCAATACGGACCTGGGCCTGGCCCTGTCCACCCTGAACAATCCGTTCTTCGTCGGCATCCGGGAGGGCGCGCAGGCCGAGGCGGACCGGCGCGGCCTGCACATCAACATCACCGACGCGCAGAACGACCCCATGCAGCAGATCAACCAGATGGAGACGTTCACCAGCCAGAACGTGAAGGCGGCGATCATCAACCCGGTGGACGCCGACGCCGCCGTGCCGGCCGTCGGCGTCGCCAACCGGGCGGACGTGCCGGTGATCTCCATCGACCGCGGCGTCAACGGCGGCCGGGTCGGCTCGACCATCGCCTCCGACAACGTCGCGGGCGGCCGGCTCGCCGCGAAGACGCTCGCCGCGTCCCTCGGCGGCAAGGGCAAGGTGGCGTTCCTGGAGGGCCAGCCCGGCACCTCGGCCGCCCGCGAGCGCGGGCAGGGCTTCGAGGAGGGGATCAAGGCGTACCCGGGCATCGAGGTGGTGGCGCGGCAGCCCGCCGACTTCGACCGGACCAAGGGCATGGACGTGATGTCCAATATGCTCCAAGTACACCGGGACATCGGCGGCGTCTTCGCGGCCAACGACGAGATGGCGCTCGGCGCCGCCAAGTCGCTGGGCGTCCGGGCGGGCAAGGACGTGAAGATCGTGGCGTTCGACGGGACGCCGGAGGGCGTCGCGGCCGTACGCGGCGGGACGCTGACCGCCACGGTCGCCCAGCAACCGAGGCTGCTGGGCAGGCAGGCCGTGGACCAGGCGCTCAGGGCGGCGCGCGGCGAGCGGCTGCCGCAGCAGGTGAAAGTGCCGGTGGTCCTGGTGACCGGCAGGAACGCGGGGCAATTCGATGGGTGAGAAGCAGATGTACGACGTACTGGTAGTGGGTTCGGCCAACGCGGATCTGACGGTCCGGGTGGCGCGGCGGCCCGGCGCGGGCGAGACCGTGCACGGCTCCGACCTGGTCGAGTCGGCGGGCGGCAAGGGCGCCAACCAGGCGGCCGCCGCCGCCCGGCTCGGCGGCCGGGTCGGTCTGCTGGCCCGGGTCGGCGACGACGCGTACGGCGAGCTGCTGCTGGACGCGCAGCGCGCCGCGGGCACGGACGTCGCTCACGTGATCGTCGAGTCCGGTACCCGCACCGGCACCGCGATGATCATCGTGGGTCCGGACGGCGACAACAGCATCGTCGTCTCCCCGGGCGCCAACGCGGCGCTGACCCCCGACGACGTGGCGGCCGCCCGCGACGTCATCGCGGCGTCCGCCGCCGTCTCCCTCCAGCTGGAGGTCCCCATGGAGACGGTACGGGCCACCGCCGCCACCGCCACGGAGACCGGCACCCGGGTCGTCCTCAACCCGTCCCCGACCCCGGAGCGCCTGGACCCCGAACTCCTCGCCGCCGCCGACCCGCTCGTCGTCAACGAGCACGAGGCTCAGCAGCTCACGGGCCGCGACGAAGGCGGCCCGGAGGACTGGGCCCGCGCGCTCCGCGGCCTCGGCGCCCGCTCGGTCGTCGTCACCCTCGGCGGCGACGGCGCGCTGGTCGTGGACGGCGAGGGCCACACCGACCGGGTCCCCGGCGTCAAGGTCGACGCCGTCGACACCACGGGCGCGGGCGACGCCTTCACCGGCGCCCTCGCGACCCGCCTGGCCCGCGGCGACTCCCTCACGGAAGCGGCCCGCTTCGCCGTCCGGGTGGGCGCCGCGGCCGTCACCAAGCCGGGCGCCCAGCCGTCCTACCCGACGCTGGACGAACTGCCGTCCTGAGCGGAGGGCCCGGCGGGAGCGGCGTACTCGGCCGCTCCCGCCGGGGCCCGCGCGAGGTCCGCTAGGAAACCCGGATGACCGCCCCGCCCACCGGGGCGTCGGATATCGCGGCCGCTTCCGGGCCCGCCGCTGGGCGCCCGACGGACCGGCCGACCTCGGCCACGGCCAGTCCGGTCCCGTCGGCCAGGCGCGCGAGCACCGCCCCGTCCGCCGCCCATATGCCGCTGTACCCGCAGGCGACGCTCTCGCTCCCCTGGCCGACGCCGTTGGCGAGCAGGACGTCGAGCCCGTTGTCCCGGGCCCGGGTGGCATACCGCTCCGTGCCCTCCACCGTGTCGTGGAACGAGCTGGCCAGATACACCTGGCAGCCGTCGGCCGCGGCCTGCTCCGCCACCGCGGGGAAGGCGTTGTCGTAGCAGGTGGCGAGGGCGAACCGCAGGCCGCGGAAGGTGAAGCGGCCGCCCGCGCCCGGCCCCGCCGTGAACAGCCCGTTCTCGCGGCCGTGCAGGTGGTACTTGTCGTAGCGGGTCAGCAGCGCGCCGTCCGGCCCGTACACGAACGTCGAGATCGCCATGCCGTCCGCCGTGCCCGCAGGACCGCTGCCGGGGCAGTTGACCGCCGCGGCGACGCCCGCCGCCCGGCACGCGTCCCGGACGGGGGCCAGCCGCGGATCGTCCGGCGCGAGGACGGCCCGCTCCGGGGCGGCGGCTATCGCGTCGAGCTCGTAGCCGGTCAGGGCCAGCTCGGCGAAGACGGCCAGCTCGGCGCCGCGGCCGGCGGCCTCGGCGATCAGAGCGGCCGTCCGCGCCGCGTTGGCCTCGACGTCCAGGGGGACGGACCGGAACTGCGCTGCTGCGACGATCATTTCTCCATCATGCCGGGTACCACTGACAACGCGGCGGTCAGGATGTTCCGCACCTGCCCGGTGATGGCGGTCCGGTTCCGTACGAAGTCGGGGTCGGTGACCTCACCCGTCGCCGGATCGGTGTTCCCGGCGCCGAACTTCAGCACCGGCGTGTGCAGATGGCCGCCCGGCACCTTCAGCTTCACCGCGTCCCGCAGCAGCGTCGCCCGGTAGCCGATCTCGTTGGACAGGTAGTCACCGCCGCCGCCCGCGCGGGCCGCCGAGCCCGGCGTCGGCCCGTCGGGACGCTCGACGGCCTCGCCGCCGCCCGCCGGAATCTCGGTCACCTCCGTGTTGTCCCGCACCGGGAACGGCCCGGTGCCGGCCGAGGTGAGCTTCGCGTACGGCAGGGACGTGGTGGTCCACTGCGGCTGCGGCCGTACGGTCGGCACGCCCTTCGGCACGGGGACCAGCTCGGTCCGCGACTCCCGCGCGTTGTCCGGGGAGCCGCCCCGCCAGGCGCCGTTCGTCCGCTCCAGGTCGAACTGGCCCGGCCGCCCCTGGCTGATGGTGGTGAACAGGTCCACCTGCCGCGGCCCGCGCCGGAAGTGCGGCAGCAGCGTCCGCTCCACCGTGCCCGCCGCGAAGTCCGCCCACCGTACGGGGAAGACGGCGGTCTCGATGCGGGCGAGCCGCCCCGAGGACGTACGGACCGTCGTGCCGTCCAGCGCGAGCGCCGCGGCCCCCGACGGGTTGCTGCGCCGCGCGTCCGCGTCCAGCTGGAAGGGGTCGAAGCCGGTCACCACGACACGCAGGGGCCGGGTCCTGGAGTGCCCGCCGCCCGGCAGGTTGATCGAGTCCTGCCCGCGCGAGCCGCGCTCCAGCGCCCCCATGAGGGCGTTCTTCTGGCCCGCGGTCAGCCGGAACGGCGGCTTCCACTCGCGCAGCGCCTTGGTCATGCCCAGCCGCGCCCAGTACAGCGGCCGGTCGTCGTCCCGGCTCAGGTCGCCGCCCTGCGGGCCGCGCCCCTGGACGCGGTCCACCGCGCGCCGCCACAGGCCGCGCCCCGCATCCGCGACGTACCGTTTCGCCTCCCCGTACGAGCCCACCCGGGCGAGCCCGCCACCGAACGTCCCCGCCACCCCGGCGAACCCGCTGCGCCGCAGGATCTCCTGCGGCGCGCGCTGCGACAGCCGCTGCTCCTCGGCGGTCGGCGCGGTGGTGGCCGGCTGCCGCGCCGCCGCCGGGGCAGCGACGTCGGCCGTACCGGTGGGGGCGGCAGTGGCGGAAGGGGCGGTGAGGGCGAGCGGGGCCGCGGTCAGCAACGCGGCGCCGAGCACGCCCGCCTTGGTACGTATGCGATTCATGGGGTGAGTAAACCGGCGCGGGGCCCGTTGCGGAAGGGGGAGATCCATTTCGCGTACGGACCGGGTACCGACACCGCCCTCGCACCGCTCAGGGCCCCGCCCCACCCACGCACCGCGGTGAGCGGCGGGCGCGGCGCGCTCAGAGGTGCAGCGCCGGGCCTCAGCGCCCGGCCAGCACCTCCACGTCGCCCCCGTCGCTGTGCACCGTGACCCGGTGCGGCGAGCCGCTGTCCACGGGGGCGGTGACCGTGCGTTCCCCGCCGTCCGTGGTGGCGTCCACCGCGTAACGGCCCTGCGGCAGCCGGACGGTGACCTGGCCGCCGCTGCTGCGGCCGTCCACCCGGTCCGGTACGGCGGTGAAGCGCGCCTCGATGTCCCCGCCCTCGGTCTTCGCGGTCGCCTGCTTGGCCGCGCAGTCCCTGAGGTCGATGTTGCCGCCACTGGTGTGGGCGTCGACGGCCCCCACGGCGCCCTTGACGTCGATGTCCCCGCCGTTGGTCGCCAGCTTCACGGCGGCCGACGGCGCCACCCGCACCTCGTAGGTGACGCTGCACTTGCCCATGACGCCCCCGCAGTTGTCCGCGGTGAGCTTCAGCGTGCCGTTGTCGAGGGAGTGCCGGGTGCTGGGCTTCCGCTTGCCGTAGGCGATGCGTTCCGTCACCTTGGCCCCGTCACCGGCGGTGTCGTCGGCGACCACGTAGATGTGTCCGCCCGGCGTCGTCACGTCCAGCTTCGCCGCCTTCCCGTCCACCGTGTAGGTCTGCTCGGTCTCGGTGACCTTTTCGGTCAGCTCGCAGCCGGTGACCGCGACAGCCACCGTGACGAGGGCGGCCGAGGCCAGCGCGGCGCGGGTGGTGCGGTGTCCCGGCCTGGCGGCGCGGCGTGCGGTCATGGTGGGTCCCCCGGAACGGGTTGCGGCGTGCGCTGGCGGCGAGCGGCGTACGGGGCGCACGCCGCCGCGCGGGTCGGCTTCATCTTCCCGTGGTCCGCGTTCCGTCCGGGTCCCCAGCAGGGACGATCTCCCCGCCGTCCCCCTTAGGGGTGTGCCCTGTACCGTCGTGCCGGCCGTCCGCTACGTCCCCTTACGGGTGATCTCCCGGAACGCCATCCGGGCCAGTTCCCGCTGGCCCTCCCGGCCGGGGTGGAACCAGTCCCAAGTGCTCAACTCCGCTCCGGTGAAGCGGAAGTCGAAGACGGACCGGTCGAAGCGGCACAGCTCGTCGCGCGCGCAGACGGACTCCAAAGCCTTGTTGTAGGCCATCACCCGGTCCCGCACGCTCTGCCGGCGGGTGTCGGCGGCCTTCGACAGGTCGTCGGGGTCGCGCAGCATCGAGCCGCATATCCCCAGCTTCCACACTTCTTTGCCCAGCGGGTTCTGCCGCCCCTGGGACCACAGCCGCATCAGGTCGGGCACGGACGCGACGTACACCTGTGTCCTGGGCAGGGCGCTCCGCAGCTTGCGCAGCGACGCCTCGAAGTCGGCGCGGAAGGAGTCCGCCGAGGTCATCGCGCCGACGTCGGCACGGCAGGCATCGTTCGCGCCCGCCATCACGGTGACCAGCTCGGGCCGCTGCCGCACGGCCCGGTCGACCTGGGCCGGCAGGTCGCGCATCAGCGCGCCGGTCTTCGCGAAGTTCCAGCTGTGCGTGGCGGGGTCCTTCACCAGCCGCCGGGCGACGCTGTCCACCCGCGGGTCGGTGCCGGTGGCCCAGGAGACGGCGGGGCAGTCGGACAGGACCGAGCAGGCGTCGAAGCCGACGGTGATGGAGTCGCCGACGGCGGCCACCGAGGCGGGGTCGGTACGCCAGGCGGAAGAGGGTTTGGGGGAGGGGCTCGGGGCCGTCCGGCCGCCGTCGTCCGGGTCGCTGCCGCAGGCGGTGAGGGAGACGGCGAGCGCGGCCGCCGTGAGTGCGGCGGCCGCGGCGGTACGGGCCCGGATTGGCCGAAAGGGCCGATTGACCACGGTCATCCCCTGTCCCCCTCCGGCGTGCGAGTGATATCTGTTCCGGTACCGACGGTACGTCACCACCCGACGGCTGCCGCGCGGTAGCTTGTGCCGTGGCCCGTAGGGTCCTCACCCGACGGCATCGGCACAGTCGGCACATGGGCATCGCATCACGTCATTTGCTGTCCCTTTTGCGGCAAATTGGGGCTCATGGTGTTTACTGTAGGTAACCTCGGATGCTGGTGCCGACGTGATCACTGGGGCAGAATGCTTGCAGCTGTCCCGGCCGCGACCGGAACGGGCACGAGGCCGCTGGGGAAGGCGAACCTCGAACCGTACTGGAGGTCCCGGTGACGACACGTGGAGTTCTGTACGTCCACTCCGCACCGCGCGCGCTGTGCCCGCACGTCGAATGGGCCGTCGCGGGCGTGCTCGGTGTGCGCGTCAACCTCGACTGGATCCGCCAGCCGGCATCCCCCGGCACCTGGAGAGCCGAGTTCTCCTGGCAGGGCGAGTCCGGTACGGCCTCCAAGCTGGCCTCCGCGCTGCGCGGCTGGCACCTGCTGCGCTTCGAGGTGACCGCCGAACCCTGCGCCTCCGCCGAGGGCGAGCGCTACAGCGCCACGCCCGAGCTCGGCATCTTCCACGCCGTCACCGGCATCCACGGCGACATCCTCATCCCCGAGGACCGGCTGCGCGCCGCGCTCGCCCGCTCCGCGGGCGGCGAGACGGAACTCGCCGCCGAGGTCGCCAAGCTGCTCGGCAAGCCCTGGGACGACGAGCTGGAGCCCTTCCGGTACGCGGGCGAGGGCGCCCCGGTCCGCTGGCTGCACCAGGTCGTCTGAGGCCGCGGCGCGCCGGAACCGCCC
The DNA here is from genome assembly GCF_001905005.1 of Streptomyces sp. CB02923. GTDB lineage: Bacteria > Actinomycetota > Actinomycetes > Streptomycetales > Streptomycetaceae > Streptomyces. The sequence goes on from NZ_LWKZ01000012.1 coordinate 739,190, forward strand.
TTGCCCTGGAGCGCACTCCAGCCCGTAGCGTGCGGACATGCCTGACAAGACCTCAGTCGCGGTGCTCGGCACCGGAATCATGGGCGCGGCGATGGCCCGCAACCTCGCCGGCGCCGGCCTCGACGTACGCGCCTGGAACCGCACCCGCGCCAAGGCCGAACCGCTGGCCGCCGACGGCGTACGGGTCGTGGACACCCCGGCCGAGGCGGTGGACGGCGCGGACGCCGTCCTGACCGTCCTGCTGGACGGTCCCGCCGTCCTGGACGCCGTACGGCACAGCGCCCCCGCCCTTCGCGCGAAGACCCTCTGGCTCCAGATGAGCACCGTCGGCGCGGACGGGCTCGCCCCGCTCGCCGCCTTCGCCCGCGAACACGGCCTGGACCTCGTGGACGCGCCCGTGCTCGGCACGAAGGAACCCGCGGAGAAGGGCCTGCTGACCGTTCTCGCGGCCGGGCCGCAGGAGGTACGGGACCGGGCCGCGCGGATCTTCGACATCGTCGGACAGCGCACCCTGTGGGTCGACGAGGACGCGGCGTCGGGCGCGGCCAGCCGCCTCAAGCTGGTCGTCAACAGCTGGGTGCTCACCGTCGTCAACGGCACGGGGGAGGCGCTCGCCCTGGCCCAGGGGCTCGGCGTGGACCCGCGCGCCTTCCTGGACGCGGTCGCGGGCGGGCCGCTCGACCTGCCCTACCTCCGGATGAAGGCGGAGCTGATCCTGTCCGGCGCGTATCCGGCCAGCTTCACGGTGTCCGCCGCGCGCAAGGACGCCCGGCTGATCGAGGAGGCGGCAGCGGCGGGCGGGGTGCACGTGGACCTGGCGGCGGCCGCTGCGGAGCGCTTCCGGCGCGCGGAGGCGCAGGGACACGGCGACGAGGACGGCGCGGCGGCGTACTTCGCCAGTTTCTGAACGACGGCGGCCCGCGAACGCGTACGGGGAGCCGGTCAGCCGTACGGGGAGTCGGCCCGCCGTACGGAGAGCCGGTCGGCCGTACGGGGAGTCGGCCCGCCGTACGCGGAGCCGGTCGGCCGTACGAGGAACCGGTCAGCCGTACGCGGAACCGGTCCGCACGCGCGCACGCGAAAGGGGCCGTGCCCGGCGGCACGGCCCCTTCCCACGCATCACGGACCAGCGGGTCCGGTTCCGGTCAGACCGTCCGGAAGGCCAGCGCCACGTTGTGGCCGCCGAAGCCGAACGAGTCGTTCAGCACCGCGAGGGGGCCCTCGGCGGGCAGCGCGCGCTTCTCGTCCCGGACGATGTCCGCGTCCGCCTCGGGGTCGAGGTTCTCGATGTTGATCGTCGGCGGCGCCACCCGGTGGTGGATCGCCAGCACCGACGCGACGGTCTCCACGCCGCCCGCGCCGCCCAGGAGGTGGCCGGTCATCGACTTCGTGGCGGAGATCGCCATGTGGTCGACGTCGGTGCCGAAGACCTTGCGCAGCGCCTTGATCTCGGCCAGGTCACCCAGCGGCGTCGAGGTCGCGTGCGCGTTGACGTGCGCGACCTCGGCCGGCTTGAGGTCGGTGTTGGCCAGCAGGTTCTGCAGGGCGTGCGCGATGCCGTTGCCGGAGGGCTCGGGCTGCACGATGTCGTGGCTGTCGGCGGAGATGCCCTGGCCGAGGGCCTCGGCGTAGACCTTCGCGCCACGCTTGGCGGCGTGGTCGGCCGACTCCAGGACGATCACGCCGGAGCCCTCGCCGAGCACGAAGCCGTTGCGGTCCGCGTCGTAGGGGCGGGAGGCGCCCTGCGGGTCGTCGTTGTTCTTCGACATCGCCATCATGTTGCCGAACGCGGCGATCGGCAGCGGGTGGATGGCCGCCTCCGTACCGCCCGCGACGACGACGTCGGCACGGCCCGTACGGATCATCTCGATCGCGTAGCCGATGGCCTCGGCGCCGGAAGCGCAGGCGCTGACCGGGGTGTGCACACCGGCGCGCGCGTTGACCTCCAGGCCGACGTTGGCCGACGGGCTGTTGGGCATCAGCATCGGCACGGTGTGCGGGGAGACGCGGCGCGAGCCCTTCTCCCGGAGGATGTCGTACTGGTTCAGCAGGGTGGTCACGCCGCCGATACCGGAGGCGATGACCGTGCCGAGCCGGTCCGGGTCCACCGACGTGTCCTCGCCGGCGCGGGCCTGGAAACCGGCGTCCGCCCACGCCTCACGGGCCGCGATCAGCGCGAACTGCGCCGAGCGGTCCAGCTTGCGGGCCTGCGCCCGGGGGATGATCTCACCCGGGTCGACGGCCGCCGCGGCGGCGATGCGGACCGGGAGGTCGGCTGCCCAGTCCTGGTCGAGGGCGGACACACCGGAGCGTCCGGCGAGCAGCCCTTCCCAGGTCGAGGCACTGTCGCCACCCAGCGGTGTGGTTGCGCCGATACCGGTGACGACCACGGTGCGATTGGTCGTGTTCACGGAAATTCCTACTCCACAGGTTGAGGGGTTGAGAATCGACGGCGCCACCGCGGGGTGGCGACATGCGCCGGGGCCGGATCAGCCCTGGTGCTTGAGGATGTAATCGGTCGCGTCGCCGACCGTCTTGAGGTTCTTGACGTCGTCGTCGGGGATCTTCACGTCGAAGCGCTCTTCGGCGGCGACGACGACCTCGACCATGGACAGCGAGTCGACGTCCAGGTCATCGGTGAAGGACTTGTCCAGCTGGACGTCCTCGGCGGGGATCCCGGCGATCTCGTTCACGATCTCGGCGAGACCGGCGACGATCTCTTCCTGAGTGGCGGCCATGATGGCGCTCCTTCGGTAATTTGTCGGGGGAACGGTAGAAAGTCTGCAGTTCCGGGGATGTGGATCGAGCTTCGTGCGGTCACCGGGACACGAGGTCACCGGTGGTGCCGCGCGAAACTCGCCTAGGGGAGGGTAACGACCGTCGCGGCGTAGACGAGACCCGCCCCGAAGCCGATGACGAGCGCGGTGTCCCCGCTCTTGGCCTGTCCGGTCGCCAGCAGCCGCTCCATGGCGAGCGGGATGGAGGCGGCCGAGGTGTTGCCGGTGGTCTCCACGTCACGGGCGACCGTGACGCTCTCCGGCAGTTTCAGAGTCTTCACCATCGAGTCGATGATCCGCATGTTGGCCTGGTGCGGGATGAAGACGTCCAGGTCGTCCGGGCTGACTCCGGCCGCGTCCAGCGCCTGCTGGGCCACCTTCGCCATCTCGAACACCGCCCACCGGAAGACCGCCTGGCCCTCCTGGGTGATGGCGGGGTAGCGGATCTCGTCCAGCGCCGCACGGGGGTCGGGGCCGTTGCCGCCGGGCACCGGGGTGCGGCGGTAGACGTCCCAGCCGAGCGTCTGCTTGATCGTCTCGGACTTGTCGCCCTCCGAGCCCCAGACGGTCGGGCCGATCGCGGGCTCCTTGCCGGGGCCGACGACCACGGCGCCCGCGCCGTCACCGAAGAGGAACGCGGTGGCCCGGTCCTCCAGGTCGGTCAGGTCCGAGAGCCGCTCGACGCCGATGACGAGCACGTACTCGGCGCTGCCGTCGGTGACCATGCCCTTGGCGAGCGTCAGACCGTAACCGAATCCGGCGCAGCCCGCGGAGATGTCGAACGCGGCGGGCTTGCCCGCGCCGACCCGGTGGGCGATCTCGGTCGCGATGGCCGGGGTCTGCTTGAAGTGCGAGACGGTCGAGACGATCACGGCGCCGATCTGCTCGGGCGCGATGCCGGCGTCCGCGACGGCCTTGCCGGCCGCCTCCACCGACATGGCCGCCACGGTCTCGTCCGGGCCGGCCCAGTGCCGGGTGGAGATGCCGGAGCGCGAACGGATCCACTCGTCGGAGGAGTCGATGTGCTTGAGGATCTCCTCGTTCGGCACCACCCGGGTCGGGCGGTAGCCGCCGACGCCCATGATGCGCGCGTACGCGGCGCCCTTGGCGGGCTTGATCTTCGAGGTCATGCTCTCGGGGCTCCTATTCGGCCTGGGCAGAGTGCTCGGCGATCAGCGTGCGGGCCGCGTCGAGGTCGTCCGGGGTCTTCAGCGCGAGCGTCCGCACACCGGGCAGGGCGCGCTTGGCGATGCCGACGAGGGTGCCGCCGGGGCTCACCTCGATGATGCCGGTGACGCCCAGCTCCTTGAACGTCTCCATGCACAGGTCCCAGCGCACCGGGTTGGCCACCTGGCCCACCAGGCGGCGCACGATGTCCTGCCCGTCGGCGACGGCGCGGCCGTCCCTGTTCGAGACGTACCGGGTGTGCGGGTCGGCGGGCGTGATCTGCCCGACCGCTTCCTCAAGGACCGTCACGGCCGGAGCCATGTGCTCGGTGTGGAAGGCGCCGGCCACCTTCAGCGGCACGACGCGGCGGGTGCCCTCGGGCTTGTCGGCGGCCAGCGCGGCCAGCTGCTCGGCGGTGCCCGCGGCGACGATCTGGCCCGCGCCGTTGACGTTCGCGGGGGTCAGGCCCAGCTTCTCCAGGTGCGGCAGGACCACGTCCTGCTCGCCGCCGAGGAGGGCGGCCATACCGGTCTCGGTGACGGCGGCGGCCTCGGCCATGGCCAGGCCGCGCTTGCGTACCAGCTCCAGCGCGGTGTCCTCGGAGAGCACGCCGGTCAGGGCCGCGGCGGCCAGCTCGCCGACGCTGTGCCCGGCCGCGGCGCCGACCTGCCGGGAGAAGTCCTCCGGGGTCGCGAACAGCTGCCGGGCGGAGATCAGGGAGGCCGCCACCAGCAGCGGCTGCGCCACCGCGGTGTCGCGGATCTCGTCCGCGTCGGCCTGCGTGCCGTAGTGGACCAGGTCCAGGTCGATGGCGGCCGACCACGCGCGAAGCCGGTCTTCGACTCCGGGGAGGTCGAGCCAGGGGGTCAGGAAGCCGGGCGTCTGAGCGCCTTGGCCGGGAGCGACGAGTACGAGCACCCTCACACTCTCTCTTGTGGGAGGTCCCGCCCGCCCGTGGGGACAGGGACGAAGAACCATCAGGGGAATTGTCGGTGTTCTACAAAAGTCTAGAGTTGGGTGTCGCCGTCGGCCAGACGCCCCAGAATCAGCGCGATGCGCAGCGTGAAGGCGGAGCGTACGTCCGAAGGTGACCATCCGGTGACGTCGGTCACACGTCGAAGCCGGTAGCGCACGGTGTTGGGGTGCACGAACAGCATCCGCGCCGCGCCCTCCAGACTGCTGGCCTGTTCCAGATACACGCTCAGCGTCTCCAGGAGCGCCGAGCCTGCTTCCTCCAGCGGTCTGTAGATCTCCTCCACCAGCTGATCGCGCGCTGCCGGGTCGGAGGCCATCGCCCGCTCCGGCAGCAGATCGTCGGAGAGTACGGGACGGGGCGCGTCCGGCCAGGCGGCGCAGGCCTTGAGCCCCGCCGCCGCGGCCTTCGCGGAGCGGGTCGCGGCCAGCAGGTCGGAGACCACCGGACCGGCCACCACCGGGCCCGCCGCATACGGTCCGATCAGGGCTTTCGCCGCTTTCAGCGGATCGTCGGAGCCGCCCGCGATGACCACCAGGCGGCTGCCCAGGACACCGGTGAGCACCTGGAGCTTGGCGTGCCGGGCCGCACGGCGGATGGCTTCCACCGTCAGCTCGCTGTCCCCGTCGGGGGCCGTACCCAGCACAACGCACACATGTTCGGGAGAATTCCAGCCGAGGGCGGCGGCCCGCGAGACCGCCCCCTCGTCGGCCTCCCCGGAGAGCACCGCGTTGACGACCAGCGACTCCAGCCGCGCGTCCCACGCGCCCCGGGCCTCGGCGGCCTGCGCGTACACCTGGGCGGTGGCGAAGGCGATCTCGCGCGCGTAGACGAGCAGTGCCTCGCGCAGCACCCCCTCGTCGCCGGGGGCCGCCACGTCGTCGATCGCCGCCTCCATGACCTCGATGGTCGTACGGACCATCTCGACGGTCTGGCGCAAAGTGATCGCCCGGGTCAGCTCGCGCGGCGCCGTACCGAACACATCGGTGCTGATCGCCTGCGGCGTCTCCGGATGCCGGAACCACTCGGTGAAGGCCGCGATGCCCGCCTGGGCCACCAGCCCGATCCACGAGCGGTTCTCCGGCGGCATGGCGCGGTACCACGGCAGCTGCGCGTCCATGCGGGCGATGGCGTTGGCGGCCAGCTTGCCTGACGACTTCTCCAGACGGCGGAGCGTCGCGGTGTGCGGATGCGGGTGCGGTTCGCGCGATGCGGGTTCAGACACGGGGACAAGCCTGCCTTATCGGGGCGGTGTGATGGCGCGGTGGGCTCACGGGGGCGGGGGCTACGGTGGTCGGGTGATCCAGGTACACAGAGGCGACGAACGCTATCCGGGCGGTGACGCGGCAGCCGGCATCGAGACCCGGCACGCCTTCTCCTTCGGCCCGCACTACGACCCGGACAACCTGCGCTTCGGCGCGCTCATCGCCTGCAACGAGGAACGGCTCGCGCCGGGCGCCGGTTTCGACGAGCATCCACACCGCGACACCGAGATCGTGACCTGGGTCGTCGAGGGGGAGCTGACCCACCGCGACTCGACCACCGGCCACGAGACGGTGGTGCGGCCCGGCGACGTCCAGCGGCTCAGCTCCGCGGACGGCGTGCGGCACGAGGAGCGCAACGCCGGCGCGGAGCCGCTGTGCTTCGTGCAGATGTGGCTGGCGCCCACCGGTTTCGGCGGCGAGCCGGAGTACGAGGTGGTGCGCGGGATCGCCGACGGGACGCCGTACGCGCTGCCCGGGGCCGCCTCGATGCTGCACGTGCGGCGGCTGGCCGACGGCGAACGGTCCGCCGTACCCGACGCGCCCCGGGCGTACGTGCACGTCGTGCGCGGCGCGGTCCGGCTGGACGGCCGGCGCCTGGCGGCCGGGGACGCGGCGCGGATCACGGACGCGGCGGACCTGGAACTGGCCGCCGAAGGGGCCGCGGAGTGCCTGCTGTGGGAGATGCCGGGCGAACCGTCGTACGGCTGAGGGGGCGGCGGCCGGGCGTGCGGCCGGAACGGTCCTGGCCGCAGCCGCCACCGGGTCCACCGCGCCCCCGTCGCGCGCGTTCAGCGCAGCTCGGCGAGGATCGCGTCCGTGAGGGGCGGCCACACCTCGATCGCCCAGGGGCCGAAGGCCCGGTCGGTCAGCGCGACGCAGGCCGCGCCCGCGTCCGGGTCCACCCACAGGAACGTGCCCGACTGGCCGAAGTGCCCGAAGGTGCGCGGCGAGGACGAAGCGCCCGTCCAGTGCGGCGACTTGCCGTCGCGGATCTCGAAGCCGAGGCCCCAGTCGTTCGGGTTCTGCATCCCGTAGCCGGGCAGCACACCGCGTACGCCCGGGAAGACCACCGATGTCGCCTCGGCGAGCGTCTGCGGCGCCAGCAGGCGCGGCGCGAGCAGTTCGGCGCCGAAGCGGGCCATGTCGGCGGCGGTCGAGACGCCGTCCTTGGCGGGGGAGCCCGGCAGGTCGGTGGCGGTCATGCCGAGCGGTTCGAGGACCGCCTCGCGCAGGTACTGCGGGAAGGGGATGTCGGTGGCCTTGGCGATGTGGTCGCCGAGCGCCTCGAAGCCCGCGTTCGAGTACAGGCGGCGCTCGCCCGGAGCGGCCTGCACCCGGTCCTCGTCGAAGGCCAGCCCCGCGGTGTGCGCGAGCAGGTGGCGGACCGTCGAGCCCGGCGGCCCGGCGGGTTCGTCCAGCTCGACCGCGCCTTCCTCGACGGCGAGCAGCGCGGCGTACGCGGCGAGCGGCTTGGTGACCGAGGCCAGCGGAAAGCGGTGCTCCTGGGGGCCGTGGGTCCCGGCCACCGTCCCGTCGGTCCGTACGACGGCGGCGGCCGCGGTGGGCACCGGCCAGTTCTCGATCATCCGAAGGCTCTGCAAGGGCATGTCCACGAGCCTAACGCCCCGGTGGCACGGCGGGGGCGGGCCGGGGAGAGCGGACCGGCGTCCGCGGATCTCCTCAAGACCGGGTCAAAACTTCGCTTGCTTGGAGTGCACTCGAACTCTCTAGCGTTGAAGCCGTCGTGAGAGATCCGGGAGAAGGCGTCCCGGTACCGGGACATCCGGCGACTACGGGAGGCGCGGCATGACGGTGACGGCGACGGACAGAACGGTGGCGGACGCTCGGCCGAACCGCTGCAAGGGCACCGGGCTGCACCCGCGGCCCGACGGCCGCGACCAGTACACGATCAGCGAGGTCGCCGAACACACCGGCCTGAGCGCCCACACCCTGCGCTGGTACGAACGGATCGGGCTGATGCCGCACGTGGACCGCACGCACACGGGCCAGCGCCGCTTCAGCAACCGCGACCTGGACTGGCTGGACCTGGTGACCAAGCTCCGCCTGACCGGTATGCCGGTCGCGGACATGGTCCGCTACGCCGAGCTGGTGCGCGAGGGCGCCCACACCTTCCCCGAGCGGGAACAACTGCTGACCGCGCACCGCGAGGACGTACGGCAGCGGATCGCCGAACTGCGCAGCACGCTCCAGGTCCTCGACTACAAGATCGACGTTTACGCTGACGCCCGCCGGGCGTCGGAGGGAGTCTGAGTCGGCATGACCACTGAGAAGATCGCAACCGTCCGCCTGGGAGCCTCCGGACCGCCGGCCGGAGTCCAGGGACTCGGCTGCATGGGCATGAGTTTCGCGTACGGACCGACGGACGACGAGCCCGAGGCGCGGGCCACGCTGGAGCGGGCGCTCGAACTGGGCGTCACGCTCTTCGACACCGCCGACATGTACGGCATGGGGCACAACGAGGAGTTCATAGCGCCGTTCATCCGGGCGCACCGCGACGAGGTCGTGCTGGCGACGAAGTTCGCGATTGCCATGGACTCGTCCGACCCGCTGAACCCGGCCAAGCGGACCATCCGCAACGACCGCCCGTACATACGCCAGGCCGTCGAAGCGAGCCTGCGCCGCCTCGGCGTCGACGAGATCGACCTCTACTACATGCACCGCCGCGACCCGGCCGTCCCCATCGAGGACACCGTGGGCGCGATGGCCGAGCTGGTGGCCGAGGGCAAGGTCAAGCACCTGGGCCTGAGCGAGGTCACCGGCGGCGAACTGCGCGCGGCGCAGGCCGTGCACCCGATCGCGGCCGTGCAGTCGGAGTGGTCGCTGTTCAGCCGGGACGTGGAGAACGGCGTGGTGCCCGCCGCACGTGAGCTGGGCGTCGGCTTCGTGCCGTACTCGCCGCTCGGCCGCGGCTTCCTGACCGGCTCGTTCGTCAGCGCCGAGAAGGAACTGGGCGACGACGACTTCCGCCGTCACCAGCCCCGCTTCACGGGCGACAACGCGAAGGCCAACGCGGCCCTGCTGGAGCCGGTGCGCGAGGTCGCCGCCGCGCACGGAGCCTCGCTCGGACAGGTCGCGCTGGCCTGGGTGCAGCAGCAGGCGCAGGTGCACGGCCTGGCCGTGGTGCCGATCCCGGGGACGCGCAAGCGCGGCCGGGTCGAGGAGAACGTCGCCGCCACGCGCATCGTGCTCAGCGATGCGGAGCTGGCGCTGCTGGAGCCGGTCGCGAGCAAGGTCGCGGGCGACCGGTACGCGGACATGACGTCCACCTCGGCGGGCCGGGAGTAACACCGCGGGCGCGCGGCGGGCGGAGCCGTCCCCCGATCGGCTCCGCCCGCCGCGCCCGCCCGGCTCCGGCCCTCAGGCCAGCCCCAGCGCGAACACCGCGAAGGCCGCCGCCAAGGTCCCCGCGACAGCCCGGCGGGCCGCCGTGACACCGGTCCACGGCGCCTCGAAACGGCGGGTCAGGCGGCCGATGACCAGCAGCGCCACGGCGAAGACGGGCAGCCAGGCCAGGCGGGCGACGATCCAGCCGACGGTGTCCGGCGCGGTGGTCAGGCCGGGCACGGCACCGAGGGCGGACGCGGGGATCGCCGCCGAGAACATCGCCGTCTGGTGCCAGCACAGGACCGTCATCGCGGACAGATTGACGACGACCACGGGCGCCCAGAGGGCGGGCCGCCGCAGCAGCCGGGCGATACGGTCGCGCAGCAGGATCGCGGCGCCGGACTGGGCCGCGGCCAGCGCGAGGACCAGCAGCGACGGCGGATGCGAATTCGTACGGTCCTGGCCCGGGACGCCGACCATGCTCGCCGGGTAGTGGAAGAAGACCAGCAGCGCGGCGAACAGGGCGGTACCGCCGAGCAGCAGCATCCAGGCGGCACGCCTGCCCAGCCGCTTCTCTCCCCACGACACGCCCAGTTGGTACGCGAACATCCAGCCCGGCAGCAGGTTGAGCAGGCTCAGCCACGACGGCATGGCGTCGGCGTACGGCCCGTACCGCAGGAAGTCGACGACGGCGACGGCCGCCAGGAGCGGCGCCGAGGCCCAGACACCCGTGCGGCGTGCCGCGCGGACGCAGTACGGCGTGAGCGCGGTGATCCCCGCGTAGACGCCGACGAACCACAGGGGCTGGATGACCAGCGTCGCTCCTGTACGGAGTGTGGCCTCGGGAACGCCGAACGTGGACAGCACGGGAATCAGCGCCGCCCAGACAGCGGTCACGCCCAGGACGGGACGGCCCAGCCGGGCCAGGCGGCCCCGCAGCCAGTGGCCCGCCGACTCCCCGCGCGCGGCGGCGCGGTGGAAGGAGAGCACCGAGGCGTACCCGCCGACCAGGAAGAAGATGCCGAGCATCTGGAGCACCCAGCTCGCGGGCGCGAGGGCGGCCAAGGAGGACAGTGGGCTCGCGTTGTGCAGCGCGCCCCCTGCGTCGAGGGTGAAGCCGCCGAGCAGCCAGTGACCTGTCGGCACGGCGAGCAGCGCCAGGGCCCGCAGCCCGTCGACGGCACGGTCGCGGTGGGCGGGGGTGCGGCCCTCGATGGTGCGGACTGCCTTGCGGACGGGGTCCAGGAGCGGGGTGGCCATGAGGGCCTCCTTCGGAGGAGGTGCGGGAGGTGAGAGGTACGGGAGGCGGCGCGGGGGCGCGTACGGCGTACGGCAGGGCGCCCGCCCGTCAGCGCACGCGGCCGTAGCGCCCGAGCGCGATGTCGGCGAAGTTGCGCAACGAGTCCGTGCCGGGCGCGAGATAGCCGGTGTGCCCCTCGGCCGTCCGCGCGGGCACCCGGCGCGCGCCGAACTCCGGGTCGGTGGGGTCCGTACCGTGGCCCAGGCCCAGGAACTCGACGTGCGGCACGTTGCCGATCCAGTCGGAGGCGTCACGGGCGGCCCACACCCGGGCGGTGGTGCGCAGCGCCGCCGCGCTGTCCGTGCGCATACCGGGCGAGCCGAAGACGATGAGGTCCGCGATCCGCCCCGGGGCCAGCAGCGGTACGGCCTGGGCGCACACGACCGTTCCGTAGCTGTGGCACAGCAGGGCGGGAGCCCGCACGCCGACGGCGGCCAGACCGTCCAGGAAGCGGGCCAGGCGCGGGGCGCCGGCCACCGCCAGACGGCCGGTCGCGGCGTCCGGGCCGAGGCCGACCGGTGTGGTGTAGCCGGTCCAGGCAATCGCGGCCGTACGGACGCCCGGCGCTTCGGCCGCCATCCGGGCCCGCAGCGACTTGGCCATGCCGGACGGCGTGCCGTACGGGTCGCGCTCGCGGTCGGCCGAGGACAGGTCGATGTCCGAGCCCGGCACGAACACGGACGTGCGCCGCGCCGCCGCCAGGTCCCCGAACACCTCGGCCACCTGGCCGCGACCGCGGGGATCGAAGGCGAGTATCTGCCGCCCGGGGCGCAGCAGTTCGGCATAGCGGCCGGCCATCCGGCGCGCCTCCTGGTGGTCCTGGAGGGTCCCGGCCGGATCGGCGGCGCGAGCCGTCTGGCGGTCGCGTTCCGCCTTCAGCGCGAGGGCGTTGGCGCGGTAGCGCAGCGCCACCGGCGCACCGTCCAGGTTGCCCACGGTCAGCGGGTGACGGGCCGCCAGCCCCTGCCGCTGGGCCTCGCTCAGCGAGGCGAAGAACCGGGCTACCTCCGCCGGGTCGGCGGTCGCCGGATCCGGCAGCCGCTTGCCCAGCGAAGGGTCAGCGCGCCAGGCGGCGGCGCCGGGCGCGGGCCCGGTGACGGCCTCCTGTGTGGAGCCCACCGCCCAGCCGCCGGTGCCGCCGACGACCGTCGCCGCCAGTGCGACCGCGACGAGCGTGCGCCTGCCGCGTTGGGTGAACCGGCGCAGCAAGGACATGGTGGGGTCTCCCTCTTCCGTTGACGTGGCAGAGGAAAACGTAGGAAGCGGGTGTATGACACGGCGTCACACCGCGGGGCCAACTGTCCGCTGATACCGGGGTAGGGGGTGTCCGACCTGCTCGTCCTTCAGCACGACCGGACACCCCCAGGCACCGTAGGGGGCTTTCCCCACCCCCGGCCGCACTGACCAGTACTACGGGGGCGGGGCCCGCCCCTCAGTTCACGCCGGGCGAGACCAGCCCCGACTCGTACGCGAAGATGACGGCCTGCGCGCGGTCGCGCAGTTCCAGCTTGGCCAGCACCCGGCCGATATGGGTCTTCACGGTCTGCTCGGCGAGCACCAGCGTCTCCGCGATCTCCTGGTTCGACAGTCCGCGGGCGATCAGCTCCAGCACCTCGGTCTCGCGCGGCGTCAGCCCGTTGAGCCGCAGCGAGGCCCGGTCCTTGCGGGGCGCGGGCCGCTGCCGGGCGAAGTCGGCGATCAGCCGCCGCGTCACGGACGGCGCGAGCAGCGCCTCGCCCGCCGCCACGACCCGTACCGCCGAGATCAGGTCGGCCGGCGGCGCGTCCTTGAGCAGGAACCCCGACGCCCCGGCCCGCAGCGCCTCGTACACATAGTCGTCCACGTCGAACGTGGTGAGCATCAGCACCTTCGGCCGGTGCACGACCCCGGCCGGCGGATCCAGCAGCTGCCGGGCCGCCTCCAGCCCGTCCATCTCCGGCATCCGGACGTCCATCAGCACCACGTCCGGGTGCGTACGGCGGCTCAGTGCGACGCCTTGGACGCCGTCCGGCGCGTCACCGACGACGTCGATGTCGCTCTGCGCGGCGAGCAGCGCGGCGAAGCCCGCCCGCACCATGGCCTGGTCGTCGACGATGATCACCCGAGTGGTCATGCGGGGTGGTGGTCCTTTGCTGTTATGGGGAGTTGGGCGGCGACCCGGAAGCCGCCGTCGGGCAGGGGCCCGGTGTCCAGGGTCCCGTCCACCAGCCGTACGCGCTCGCGCATACCGACCAGCCCGTGGCCCGTACCGGAGGGTTCCAGCGGCGCGGCGGCACGCGGCGGGGCGTTGTTGACGACCAGGACGGTCAGCCGGCCGCCGTCCTCGGCGGCCGTGACCGAGACGCGGGTGTGCGCGCCCGGCGCGTGCCGCACGACGTTGGCCAGCGCCTCCTGCACGATGCGGTACGCCGACAGGTCCACCGCGGACGACAGGGCCACCGGGGCGTCGGGCAGCGCCAGCTCGACCGGCACCCCCGCCCGCACCGTCCCCTCGACCAGCTTCGGCAGCTGCGCCAGGCCGGGCTGCGGCGCCTTCTCCGGGCCGCCGTGCCGCTCCGTCTCCTCGCTGCGCAGCACGCCCAGCAGCCGCCGCATCTCGGACAGCGACTCGCGCGCCGTGGCGGCGATCGTGCTGAACTCCTCCTGGGCCGCTTCCGGAATGCCGCTGATGCGGTACGGCGCGCTGTCGGCCTGGACCGTGATCACCGACATGTGGTGGGCGACGACGTCGTGCAGCTCCCGGGCGATGCGCGTGCGCTCCTCCAGCAGGGTGCGCATGGCGCGCTCCGCCTCGCTGATGTTCTCCTGCTCGATCAGCTTGCGCTGGGCGGCGCCGCGCTCGCGCAGCGCGCCCCCCACCAGCAGCACGACACCGGCGAGGACGAACATCAGCACCCAGGTGCCGTCACTGCGGTCCGGCCTGGCGAGCTCGAAGAGGACACTCACGGCACCCGTCGCGCCCCAGACGGACGTCAGCGTGCGGCGCCGCTCGCGCAGCGAGAGCGCCAGCATCAGGACGAGGTAGCCGACGATGACCGTCGGGGGCCAGGGCCACAGGCGGTCCGCCGACTCCGGTACGGCGGCCAGCACGATGCCGCCGACGACATCCGCCGCGAAGATCACCCACCACGCCTGGAGCGGCCGGGTCACCGCCAGCAGCAGCGGCACGGTCTGGGCGGTGGCCAGCGCCCCGGCCGGGCCGCCGCTGAGCCCGTAGTCGTTCATCAGGACGTTCACCGTCGAGGGCAGCAGGGACACCATGAAGGTGAAGGCGACCGCGTACGGCAGCAGGCGCAGCCAGCGGTTGCGCACCTGGCCGAAGAGCGGGGCGCCGGGGCCGGTCGGCCTGCCGAGGTCCTCGGCGAGGGTGCGCAGCGCCTGCCGCCCGGCCAGCAGGAAGCGGGCACGGGCGGGAAGGCCGTCGGCCGTGGGGCGTGGAGTGGTCTTCATGACCTGGTCAGCGTAAGCGGCGGCCGGGCACCGGGGCGTCATACGAGGGGTGCCCTCTGCCGTCATACCCCGGTACGGGGAGCGGGGGCGTCGTACTCCGGTACGGCCGGGGCGGCCGGCCGAGGGCACCCCGCGGCCCTTCCCGGGCCCGCCGAGCCGCCCGTGGCCTCACTACCACCCCCGGTCCCGCGCGCCGCTACAGCTCCGCCAGCAGCTCGGCCTTCTTCGACGTGAACTCCGCGTCCGTCAGAAGCCCCGCCGTGTGCAGCTCGCCCAGCTGCCGGATGCGGTCGGCGATGTCGGCCGGATCGCGCCGCTCGTCGGTACGGGTCCGCACCGCCCGCCGCGGCGCCGCGTCCGCGCCGGGCGCGGTGGACCGTACGGCCTGGAGCACCGCTGCCGCGAACGGCAGCGACTCGTGCACCGACCCGTACCCCAGCCCGAAGACCACCGAGGCCGGGTCCTGGTCCGCCTCGCCGGGCCGCCGGTCCTCCGCGCCGCGTTCCACCAGCCGCAGATACCCGTTGCCCGACAGCACCCCGGCGCCGCCTTCCGGCGAGCGCCACTCCACCCCGGTCAGCTCCCGTACGGGGAAGTGCTGGTCGCCGCACTTCCACTTGGCCGACGACGCCCCCGTCCAGAACCAGCGGAACGCGACCGAGCTGCCGTCGAAGGACGCCTTGCCGTCGTACGCCTTGAAGGTCAGCGGCGGTTCCGGCGCGGTCACCAGGTGCTCGTCGGCGGGAAGCGCGGCGGCGGGCCCGAGCACGGCACGCAGCTCGTCGCGGTAGTACTCGGCGAGCGTCTCGCGATCGGCGGGCAGCACCAGGCGGTAGGGGTCGAGATCGTCCTTGAGCTGGCCGGCGGCGGCCTCCATCAGAGGATCGGCACCCGGCCGCGGCAGCGCACGCAGCACCACCGTGCCGCGTCTGCCCGGCGACAGCTCGACGGACCTCAACGCCTCGTAGGGGACGCGCCGCCCGCCGAGCGCCTGGAAGAGCTTCGGCCTGCGTATCCCCCGTTCGAAGCGGATGAGCACGGAGTCCGTGTCGAACTCCCAGACGGCGTGAAAACCGGCCAGCACATCACCCATGCGGCTCATCGTATGCGGCGGTCGCCCGCCCGTCCCCCTTCCGGACATCATGCGCTACGCGCGTCAAGCCGCTTTTGCCCCATGCCGCCCCGGCGCCCGGCCTGTCCTGAACGCGCCGTCCTGGCGCGGCCACCCCGCCCGGACGATGGGACGCCGCGCCGTGCGGGAACGGCGGCCCGCCGCTCAGGCAAGGTCGGCCGAGCAGTCCCGGTCCTGCGCGGCGCAGTCCACCGAGGCGACCTCGCCGACCCCGATCTCCGCGAAATTGTGCAGGCTCCGTGTGCCGGGCGCGAAGTAACCGGCGTGCCCCTCGGCCCCGGCGGCCGACAGCACCCGGGACCCGAAGGCCGCGGTGACCGGGTCGGCGCCGTGGCCGAGCCCGCCGACCTCCATGTACGGCACGTCCTGGATCCAGTCGTCGGGATTGCGCATCGCCCACACCCGCGCGCCGGTACCCAGCCCCGCGGCGGTCTCCGACCGCATCCCCGGGCTGCCCGCCACCGCGATGTCGGTGACGCTGGACGGCAGCCGGTGGGCCGCGACACCGCACACCACGGAGCCGTAGCTGTGGCACATCAGCGAGACGGAAGCCGCCTTCGGCAGCGCCCGTACCAGCGCGTTCAGCCGTACGGCACCCGCCTCGGCGAGCTGCCCGGTGGCGGCACCGACACCGAGCCCGGCGGGCGCGGTGTAGTCGGCCCAGGCGATCACGGCCGTACGGGAAGCGCCCCCGCGGGTGGACCGCTGCGCGTCGTAGAGCGACTTGGCCATGCCGGCGGGCGCGCTCGTCGCGCGCGCGGTGCGCTCGAAGGTGCCGAGGTTGGTGTCCACACCGGGCACCACCACCGAGACGCGGCGCGCCTGCCGCAGGTCACCGAAGACCTCGGCGGCCCGGCCGCCGCCGGCCGGGTCGAAGGCGAGGATCTGCCGTCCAGCGCTGCGCATCGAATCGAAGCGGTGCATCAGCCGGCTCGCCTCCTGGCGGCCCACGGGTGTCAGCCGCTGGTCGTGCATGCGCTTCTGCTCCACCTCGCCGGCCTGCCGCAACGCTTCCTTGTTGGCCTGGTAGCGCAGGTCGACGGGGGCGCCGCCCATGTTGCCGACCACCAGCGGGTAGCGGTCGGCGAGTGCGGCCTGGTCGGCGAGGCTCAGCTTCCGGAAGAAGGCGGCGAGGGCGCCGGGCCCGGAGCCGGTGTCCGGCAGCCGGTGGCCGCGGAAGGAGGCGTGCTCCCAGGCGGACCGCGCGGAGGCCAGCGGATTGGCGTCGTCCTTGCTGCCTCTGACGGCCGTCCAGCCGGTCATCGCGAGCATCACGAACACCACCACCAGGGCGAGCGCCGCACGCCACGCGGTGGACTGCAAAAAACCGAAGGAGGGGGCGCCGAGCCCCGGAAAGGAAGAAGTCACCGCGGGCCACCCTAGGAGAAGTGACGGGGTGCCCGCTGAGGGGGTGAGGCATATCACGTTTCACGCTGGTCATATGGGACCACTCGGGCACGGTGAGAGGCGGTCCGACGCTCAGACGTGCAGAAACGTACTCAGGCAGGTGCGCGGGCCGTAGCTCCAGCGGGTGCGCGGGTCGGTGCTCAGGCGGGTACGCGGGCCGGTGCTCCAGCAGGTTCGCGGGCGATCGCTGGGGCCCTCGGCCCGTCCGGTCCGTGACCGCGGCTCACCGGCCGTCCGGTCCGCCGTCCTCCCGGCTGCGCCAGTCGCCGCAGACGGCCGGGCCGATCTTCGCGAGGTACTCCTCGGTGATCTCGCGGATAGACTCCACGCTGACGTCCTCGCCCTCGCCCCACACCTTCCCGGCGACCCGCATCACGCCGCTGAACGCCGCGACCACCACCCGCGGCCGCGGATCCACCGTCACGTCCAGCCCCTCGCGCCGCGCGATCAGCCGGGCGATCTGCTCCTCCAGTTCCGCGTAGCGGCGCCAGTGGGCGGCGAGCAGAGCGGGCGTCGACTCGATCAGCCGGTACGTCCGCATGTGCAGTTCCAGCGGAATCACCGACTGGATCGCGCCACCGATGTCGTCCCACGAGGTCATCACGGCGCTGTGCAGCGCCTCCAGGGGCACTTCGGCGTCCGGCCGCCGCTCCAGCTCCTCGATGAAGCGCGCCTCCACCATTTCCTGTACGGCGAAGACGACCTCCTCCTTGCTGGCGAAATAGCGGAAGAAGGTGCGCTGCGAGACGTCGACGGCCTCGGCGATCTCGTCGATCGTCGTCTCGTCGTAGCCGTGTGCCGTGAACCGTTCGAGGGCGGAGCGGATCAGCGCGTCACGGGTGCGCTGCTTCTTGCGCTCGCGCAGGCCGCCGACGGCGGGTCCGGCGGAGGCGGGGATGCCGGTGGTCCCGGTGCCGGCGGAGGGTTCGCCTCCGGAAGGCCGGGCGGTTTCAGGTCGGGTCACCTGCGGCGTGGAGTCGGTCATCCTGCGCCGCCTTTCTCGTTGTTGCCGCTGCTCAGAATACCTGTGAGCTAAATGACAGTTACCGACTGTTGAATTGCTTTGTCAACTGTCAGTGGCTGACATTAGCCTCGGAGAATGAGCTCACAGACCCCGGTTGCCCATGCCGCACCGGACCTTTCCGCCCCGGAGCCTCGCAAGGGGCTCCGGGGCCATCCGTGGCTGACACTGATCGCCGTCGCGATCGGCGTGATGATGGTGGCCCTCGACGGCACCATCGTCGCCATCGCCAACCCGGCCATCCAGGCGGACCTGAAGGCGTCGCTCGCCGACGTCCAATGGATCACCAACGGCTATCTGCTGGCCCTCGCCGTCTCGCTGATCACGGCCGGCAAGCTGGGTGACCGCTTCGGCCACCGGCAGACGTTCCTCATAGGCGTGGTGGGCTTCGCGCTCGCCTCCGGCGCCATCGGCCTGTCCAGCGAGGTCTCGCTGGTCATCACCTTCCGGGTGCTGCAGGGCGTCTTCGGCGCGCTTCTGATGCCCGCCGCCCTCGGCCTGCTGCGCGCGTCCTTCCCGGCCGAGAAGCTCAACATGGCCATCGGCCTCTGGGGCATGGTCATCGGCGCCTCCACCGCCGGCGGCCCGATCGTCGGCGGCCTGCTCGTCGAGCACGTGAACTGGCAGTCGGTGTTCTTCATCAACCTGCCGGTCGGCGTCATCGCCCTCGTCATGGGCCTGGTGATCCTCAAGGACCACCGCGCCGAGAACGCCCCGCGCTCCTTCGACATCCCCGGCATCGTGCTGCTCTCCGGCGCCATGTTCTGCCTCATCTGGGCCCTGATCAAGGCCGGCGAGTGGGGCTGGGGCGACGCGAAGACGCTGGGCTTCCTGGCCGCGTCCGTCGTCGTCTTCGCCGCCTTCGCGATCCTGGAGACCAAGGTCCGCGAGCCGCTGATCCCGCTGCGGATGTTCCGTTCCGTACCGCTGACGGCCGGTACGGTCCTGATGGCGCTGATGGCCTTCGGCTTCATGGGCGGCCTCTTCTTCGTCACCTTCTACCTGCAGAACGTGCACGGCCTGAGCCCGGTGGACAGCGGTCTGCGCCTGCTGCCGCTGACCGCGATGATGATCGTCGCTTCGCCGGCCGCGGGCGCGCTGATCACCAGGTTCGGCCCCCGCGTCCCGCTCGTCGGCGGCATGGTCTGCACCGCCGTCGCCATGTTCGGCATGACCGCCCTGACCACCGGTACGGGCACGCTGACGATGTCCCTGTGGTTCGCGCTGCTGGGCCTGGGCCTCGCGCCGGTCATGGTCGGCGCCACCGAGGTCATCGTCGGCAACGCGCCGCTGGAGCTGTCCGGCGTGGCGGGTGGCCTCCAGCAGGCCGCCATGCAGGTCGGCGGCAGCCTCGGTACGGCGGTGCTCGGCGCCGTGATGTCCAGCAAGGTCAGCTCGGACTTCGCGGGCAACTGGACCAAGGCCGGGCTCCCGGGCGCTCCGGACCCCGCGCTGAAGGCCGCCGCCGAGGTCGGCGTGGTGCCGCCGCAGGTGGCCCAGGCCCCGGGCATGACGCCGCAGATCGTCGACCGCATCAGCACCGCCGTGCACGACACGTTCGTGTCGGGCATGGGCCTGGCCTTCACCGTGGCCTGTGCCGTTTCGGTCGTCGCCGCCGTCGTCGCGTTGTTCACCAAGCGCGGCAGCAACGCGGAGGCGGGCGCGGGCATGGGCCACATCTGACCGTCCGCCGTACAACCGGGTCGCGCCGACGCGCGGCCGGCCGGGGCCCACCGCCCCGGCCGGCCGCGCGTTTCGTTTCTCCACAGGTGCGCGTTCCCCCGTACGGATATGACGCTTTCCGCACCCCCGGGTGACCCCCGCGTGCGCCGCCCGGCCGTACGCCGGTGCGACGGGCGTCAACGCCCGGCCTCCGGAACCCCGTTGCGGGCCCGGCGGCAGCGTGTCGCCTATCAGGGTGGGCCGTCCCGCGCGGGCTTGGCCGCGGCGCCCGCACGCGGCCAAGCTCGGATCACCGGCCCGCGACGGACAACCGCCCGCCGCGGCAGCCCACTTCGTACTCCACGGGGGAGCGATGCACATGCGTACGATCCACACCGCCGCGCTGCTGACCGGCGCCGCCGCACTGGCCGCCGCCCACTTCGGCGTCCCGTCCGCCCACGGAGCGCCGCAGCAGCGGCCCCGGGCCCACGCGGGACCGGCCGCGGGCGACTGCGCCACCGGCCAGTTCTGCGTCTGGCCGGGCCGCGGCTTCGGCGGCGAGCGGCACACCTACGAACTGTCCGGCACCGACATCGAGAGCTGCGTCACGCTGCCCGCCGGAGGCCGCGCCGCCTCGTTCGCCAACCGCACGGGCCGGCCCGTCACCACGTACCAGAGCGCCGAGTGCGAGGAGACCGGCGAGTTCGACACCTACCCCGGCGGCGGCAGCTGGGTTCCCGAATCTCCTTACCAGGTCAGGGCGTTCAAAATCTGGGAGCGCTGATGCGGGGAGTGGGTACGGCGACGCGGGGTACCCGGAGTCCGAGCCCGAACCACACGACCCTCGGGAGGGATGATGGCGGGCCTCGGACAGCACACCCGTACACGATGGCGGACCCACCTGCGCGGCAGCCCCCGCTCACGAGGCCGGACGGGGTCTCGGACCGGGCCGGACCGCGCGACGCTGGGCGTGATCGGACTGATCTGCGCGGTCGCCGGATTCTTCATCCTGAGCCTCGTCCTCGGGCCGGTGTCCGTGCTCCTCGGCTGGCTCGCGATGGGCCGCCGCTGGAGCAACGGGAGCCAGGCGCTCCCGGCGCTGGTGGCTGTCGTCCTCGGTGTGATCGACACGGTGCTGGCGATCATCCGGATCACCACCACGGCCGTGGGGGCACCGTTCTGAGCGGATCCCGCGGCAGCCGTCCCCGATCACCTGTCCGCCCCCCGGAGACACCGGCGGGCCGGGCCACCGGTGACAGCGACGCGAGGCGCCCCCGGCCGGATCTCTCCGGCCGGGGGCGCCTCGCGATATCGGCTGTCGGTGGCGACTACGCGTCGCCGCCCGCCTCGCCGGCCTCCGCGGCCGCGACGTCCAGCAGCTGGTAGCGGTCGATCGCCTGCTTCAGCAGCGAGCGGTCGACCTTGCCTTCCCGGGCCAGCTCGGTGAGCACGCCGAGGACGATCGACTGCGGGTCGATGTGGAAGAAGCGGCGGGCCGCGCCACGCGTGTCCGCGAAGCCGAAGCCGTCGGCGCCCAGCGACTGGTAGGTGCCCGGCACCCAGCGCGCGATCTGGTCGGGAACCGCACGCATCCAGTCGGAGACGGCCACCTTCGGACCCTCGGCGTCGGCCAGCTTCCGCGTCACGTACGGGACGCGCTGCTCCTCCTCCGGGTGGAGCAGGTTGTGCTCCTCGATCTCCACCGCGTCGCGGCGCAGCTCGTTCCAGGAGGTCGCCGACCAGACGTCCGCCTTGACGTTCCACTCGTCGGCGAGGATCTGCTGGGCTTCGATGGCCCACGGCACGGCCACGCCGGAGGCGAGGATCTGGGCCGCGTGCTCGCCCTTGTCGCCCGGCTTGACGCGGTACAGGCCCTTGAGAATGCCCTCGGTGTCCACGTCCGACGGCTCGGCCGGGTGCTGGATCGGCTCGTTGTAGACGGTGAGGTAGTAGAAGATGTCCTCACTGTTCTCGCCGTACATCCGGCGCAGACCGTCCTTGACGATGTGCGCGATCTCGTACCCGTACGCCGGGTCGTAGGCGACACACGCCGGGTTGGTCGAGGCGAGCAGCTGGGAGTGGCCGTCCGCGTGCTGGAGGCCCTCACCGGTCAGGGTCGTACGACCGGCGGTCGCACCCAGCACGAAGCCGCGCGCGAGCTGGTCGGCCATCTGCCAGAACTGGTCACCGGTGCGCTGGAACCCGAACATCGAGTAGAAGACGTAGATCGGGATCAGCGGCTCGCCGTGCGTGGCGTAGGCGGAGCCCGCCGCGATCAGCGAGGCGGTGCAGCCGGCCTCGGAGATGCCGTCGTGCAGCATCTGGCCGGTCGGCGACTCCTTGTAGGCGAGCAGCAGTTCGCGGTCGACCGACTCGTAGATCTGGCCCAGCGGGTTGTAGATCTTCGCGGACGGGAAGAACGCGTCCATACCGAAGGTGCGGTACTCGTCCGGCGCGATCGGCACGAAACGCTTGCCGATCTCCTTGTCCCGCATGAGGTCCTTCAGGACCCGCACGAACGCCATGGTCGTGGCGATCTTCTGCTGGCCGGAGCCCTTCTTCGCCCCCGCGTACGCCTTCTCGTCCGGCAGCGGCAGCGGCTTCGCGCGCACGACACGGGTCGGGACGTACCCGCCGTTCGCCTTGCGGCGGTCGTGCATGTACTGGATCTCTTCGGAGTCGCGGCCCGGGTGGTAGTACGGCGGGTTGCCGTTCTCCAGCTCCTTGTCCGAGATCGGCAGGTGCAGCCGGTCGCGGAAGCGCTTGAGGTCCTCGGCCGTCAGCTTCTTCATCTGGTGGGTCGCGTTGCGGCCCTCGAAGTTCGGGCCGAGCGTCCAGCCCTTGACGGTCTGCGCGAGGATCACCGTCGGCTGGCCCTTGTGGGCCTTGGCCGCCGCGTACGCCGCGAAGATCTTCTTGTGGTCGTGACCGCCGCGGCCCAGGTGCTGGATCTGCTGGTCGGTCATGCCCTCGACCATCGCGCGCAGGCGGTGGTCGTCACCGAAGAAGTGGTCGCGGATGTACGAACCGGTCTCGGTCGCGTACGTCTGGAACTGACCGTCCGGCGTCGTGTTCAGCTTGTTGACCAGGACGCCGTCGCGGTCCTGGGCCAGCAGCGGGTCCCAGCTGCGGTCCCACACCAGCTTGATCACGTTCCAGCCGGCGCCGCGGAACTGCGACTCCAGCTCCTGCATGATCTTGCCGTTGCCGCGGACCGGGCCGTCCAGGCGCTGCAGGTTGCAGTTGACGACGAAGGTCAGGTTGTCCAGGCCCTCACGCGCCGCGATGGACAGCTGGCCGAGCGACTCCGGCTCGTCCATCTCGCCGTCGCCGAGGTAGGCCCACACGTGCGAGTCGGAGGTGTCGGCGATGCCGCGCGCCTCCATGTAGCGGTTCATCCGGGCCTGGTAGATCGCGCCGAGCGGGCCGAGGCCCATCGAGACGGTCGGGAACTCCCAGAAGTCCGGCATCAGCCGCGGGTGCGGGTAGCTGGACAGGCCGTCGGGCGCCTTGGACTTCTCCTGGCGGAAGGCGTCGAGCTGTGCCTCGCTCAGCCGGTCCAGCAGGTAGGCACGGGCGTACACGCCGGGGGAGGCGTGGCCCTGGAAGAAGATCTGGTCGCCGCCCTTGCCGTCGTCCTTGCCCCGGAAGAAGTGGTTGAAGCCCACGTCGTAGAGGGAGGCGGAGGACGCGAAGGTGGCGATGTGGCCGCCGACGCCGATACCGGGGCGCTGCGCCCGGGAGACCATCACCGCGGCGTTCCACCGGGTCGCGTTGAGGATCTTGCGTTCGATCTCCTCGTTGCCGGGGAAGAACGGCTCGTCCTTGGTCGCGATGGTGTTGACGTAATCCGTGCTGCGCATCTCGGGCACGGCCACGCGCTTCTCGCGGGCACGCTCGATCAGGCGGAGCATGAGGTAGCGGGCACGTTCCCGGCCTCGCTCATCGACGGCTGCGTCGAGCGAGTCGAGCCATTCCTGGGTCTCTTCGGGATCGAAGTCCGGGACCTGGCTGGGAAGGCCGCCAATGATGATCGGGTTGCGATCGGATCCGGAAGCCACGCTGTTCCTTCGCTGTTCGGTCTTGCTCTGCTTGGTGTCGCGCCGTCTTCCATCGTGTACCGGCTCACCGGGATACGTCATCTCTACCGGTGGGTAACCACTCCCTAAGAGACGGGCGCTCGAAGGCCGGTTTTTCAGGTCGGCCAAATCGCAACCATACGCCCACGCCGGAATCGGTCGCCGTACGGTCGTGCGAACCCCGAGAAGAGGTCCGTACGCCGGGCGGCGCCCCCCAAAGAGCCCAGTACTGTGACAAAACCCAATAGGGGCGACAGAATGGTGTGGGGTGAATCACTTCCCGGTGTGTGTGCGGGGTCGCAGTTGCGGCGAGACGGAGGTAAACGTCACCGTTTCGACGGTCTCGGCCGCCGGGTACTTGCGCGATCCGCCCGGCCCGTGTGGACTACGCCCAATGCCCCGCGCACGCGTGGGGTGCAAGCCATTTACCGAAACATGACAGGAGGCAATCCGTGAGCGCGACCGCGGACCACGCGGAGGAGCGGACCAACCCTGCCACCAGGCTGGGGTTCGAGCCCGGGCAGGTGGTCCAGGAGATCGGCTACGACGAAGACGTCGACCGGGAACTCCGAGAAGGCATTGAGGCCGTGACCGGCCAGGAAATCGTCGATGAGGACTACGACGACGTCGCCGACGTCGTCCTGCTGTGGTTCCGGGACGAAGACGGCGACCTCACGGACGCGCTGGTGGACGCCATCGGTCTGATCGACGAGGGTGGCGAGGTCTGGCTGCTGACCCCCAAGACCGGCCGTGACGGGTACGTCGAGCCGAGCGACATCAATGAAGCCGCGCAGACCGCGGGCCTGTCCCAGACCAAGAGCATCAA
The DNA here is from genome assembly GCF_001905005.1 of Streptomyces sp. CB02923. Taxonomy (GTDB): domain Bacteria; phylum Actinomycetota; class Actinomycetes; order Streptomycetales; family Streptomycetaceae; genus Streptomyces. The sequence goes on from NZ_LWKZ01000012.1 coordinate 763,594, forward strand.
CGCGGGCAAGGACTGGAGCGGCAGTCGCCTGGTCACCCCCAAGGGTGCCAAGTCGGGCAAGCGCTGACCTGCGCTCCCACGTTCCGTACCGAGCCCTCCGCCGGGTGATCCGGTGGGGGGCTCGGCGTACCCGCCCCGGCGCGTAGGGTTGGCCGCAACCTGTTGGAATCCGCCGGAGCGGCTGCTGCCGGCGGTGCCCCGCGCCGCACGCCGGTGACGGTGCCGGGCACTGCTGAGGCGTCCGCACACGGCGTCTGCGAAGGGAACGGTCCCCATGGCGATCGAGGTCGGTACGAAGGCTCCGGAGTTCGAGCTGAAGAACCAGCACGGCGAGCTGGTCAAGCTCTCCGACTTCCGCGGCGAGAAGGCCGTCGTCCTCCTCTTCTACCCCTTTGCCTTCACCGGCGTGTGCACCGGCGAGCTGTGCGCCCTGCGCGACGAGCTGCCGAAGTTCGTCAACGACGACGTGCAGCTGCTGGCCGTCTCCAACGACTCGCCCTTCTCGCTGCGCGTCTTCGCCGAGCAGGAGGGCCTGGAGTACCCGCTGCTGTCGGACTTCTGGCCGCACGGCGAGGCATCGCGGGCGTACGGCGTCTTCGACGAGGAGAAGGGCTGCGCGGTGCGCGGGACCTTCATCATCGACAAGGAGGGCGTGGTGCGCTGGACGGTCGTCAACGGCCTGCCCGACGCCCGTGACCTCAACGACTACCTCAAGGCGCTCGGCTCCCTCTGATCCCTGGGCGCCGATGCCCGGACCTGCTTCTTCCGGCCGCCGGGCCGCTGTGAGCGGCTGCCGCCGCGACATCGGCGCGGTGTCCGTACCGGTACCTGTAATCGGTGGGAACCGGTCACTAGGATCAAAACGTTGATCTGATGCCATGCACGATGGGGGCGCAAAGCAATACGTACCCCTCGAACCTAAGGAGGACTCGTGGGAGTCAGCCTCAGCAAGGGCGGAAACGTCTCGCTGACGAAGGAAGCCCCCAATCTGACCGCAGTGCTCGTCGGTCTGGGCTGGGACGCCCGTACCACCACCGGTACGGACTTCGACCTGGACGCCAGCGCGCTGCTGACCAACGACCAGGGCAAGGTCGCCAACGACCAGAACTTCGTGTTCTTCAACAACCTGAAGAGCCCGGACGGCTCGGTCGAGCACACCGGTGACAACACCACCGGTGAGGGCGAGGGCGACGACGAGGCCATCAAGGTGAACCTCGCCGGCGTGCCCGCCGATGTCGCCAAGATCGTGTTCCCGGTGTCCATCTACGACGCCGAGAACCGCCAGCAGAGCTTCGGCCAGGTCCGCAACGCCTACATCCGCGTCGTCAACCAGGCCGACGGCAACGAGCTCGCCCGCTACGACCTGAGCGAGGACGCCTCGACCGAGACCGCCATGGTCTTCGGCGAGCTGTACCGCAACGGTGCGGAGTGGAAGTTCCGGGCCATCGGTCAGGGCTACGCGTCGGGCCTGCGCGGCATCGCGCAGGACTTCGGCGTCAACGTCTGACCCGAGCCGTAACCCTTCCACGTCCGGCGCCGTACCCCCCTGCCCGGGGAGTACGGCGCCGGGCGCGCTTGAAGCCCGTACGCAGGCTGTACGGGACACGGGCCCTGGACTGCGGCGTATGCGGGCCGCGCGGAGTCCACGCGTGCGCCGTAAAGGTGTCGTATCAGGGGCCGTGTCCGCCTCGTACCGGTCATGTACGAACCCGTATGAAAGTCGCGGGGAACCGCGGCACCACCGTCACCGGGGAGGATGCGAACACCATGGGCGTCACGCTCGCAAAGGGAGGCAACGTCTCCCTCTCCAAGGCCGCTCCGAATCTCACGCAGGTCATGGTCGGCCTCGGCTGGGACGCGCGCTCGACCACAGGCGCGCCGTTCGACTTGGACGCCAGTGCGCTGCTGTGCAGGTCAGGGCGGGTGCTCGGCGACGAGTACTTCGTCTTCTACAACAATCTCAAGAGCCCGGACGGCTCGGTCGAGCACACCGGCGACAACCTCACCGGTGAGGGCGAAGGGGACGACGAATCGATTCTTGTCGACCTCGGTACGGTCCCCGAAGACGTCGACAAGATCGTTTTTCCGGTCTCGATCCACGAAGCGGACCTGCGCGGCCAGAGCTTCGGCCAGGTCAGCAATGCCTTCATCCGGGTGGTCAATCAGGCGGACGGCAGTGAGCTGGCCCGATACGACCTCAGCGAGGACGCCTCCAGCGAAACCGCGATGATCTTCGGTGAGGTCTACCGGTACAGCGGTGAATGGAAGTTCCGCGCGGTGGGCCAGGGGTACGCGTCGGGGTTGCGCGGCATCGCTCTAGACTTCGGGGTCAACGTTTCGTAAAGCGCCGCGCACTGCGCGCGGGGGACCCCACACAGCGAGGGATTGGGTTAGGCAGTGCTCCTGAGAACCTTTGGCTGGTCGTTTGCCGTCACGGCGGCCGGCCTGGCCTTGGCCGGCGTCCTCTGGGGGTGGCAGGGGCTAGCGATCGTCGGCATCCTGTCCATCCTGGAGATCTCGGTCTCGTTCGACAACGCGGTCATCAATGCCGGAATTCTGCGCAAGATGAACGCTTTCTGGCAGAAAATTTTTCTGACTGTCGGCATTCTCATCGCCGTCTTCGGTATGCGTCTGGTCTTCCCGGTCGTCATCGTCGCGGTCACCGCGAACATGGGGCCGATCGAGGCCGTCGACCTGGCGATCAACGACAAGGTGCAGTACGAGCATCTGGTCACGGCGGCCCACCCGGCCATCGCGGCCTTCGGTGGCATGTTCCTGCTCATGATCTTCCTCGACTTCATCTTCGAGGAGCGCGAGCACAAGTGGCTGAGCTGGCTGGAACGCCCGCTGGCCAAAATGGGCAAGCTGGACATGCTGTCCGTCATCGTCGCTCTCGTGGTCCTGCTCGTCGGTGCGATGACGGTGGCCACCGACGTCGCGCACGGCGGTGGTGACAAGAGCGCGACGGTGCTCCTGGCCGGCGTCGCCGGCCTGCTCACGTACCTGATCGTGGGCGGCATCTCCGGCTACTTCGAGGACAAGCTGGAGGAGGCCGAGGAAGCCGAGGGCGAGGCGGCCGAGGGCGACCCGTCCGAGAAGGCGGCCGTGGCGGCCCAGGAAGCCGGTTCGAACGGTGCGGCGTCCAAGCGCGGCTCCGTCTCGGGTGTGGGGCTCGCGGGCAAGGCCGCGTTCTTCCTGTTCCTCTACCTGGAGGTCATCGACGCGTCGTTCTCCTTCGACGGTGTCATCGGCGCCTTCGCCATCACCAACGACATCTTCGAGATGGCGCTGGGCCTGGGCATCGGCGCGATGTACATCCGTTCGCTGACGGTCTACCTGGTCCGCAAGGGAACCCTGGACGACTACGTCTACCTGGAGCACGGCGCGCACTACGCCATCGGCGCGCTGGCCGTCATCCTGCTGGCCACGATCAAGTACGAGATCAACGAGGTCATCACCGGCCTGGTCGGAATTGTCCTGATCGCGCTGTCGTTCTGGTCGTCCGTGCGCAAGAACCGACAGGAAGGCAAGCCGGGGGAAGACTCCGCGGCAAAGTCGGAAGTTGCCTCCGGAGTGTGACGAGGGTCTGATTGAGGAACGCTCTCAGCGGGGCGGCCATGGAGTGCTCACTCCATGGCCGCCCCGCGGCCGTACCGGGGTACGGGGCGACCGGGACAGTCGGGACAGCAGGAACCGGAACAGTAGGAATCGAAACAGTAGGAACCGGAACGGGGGCAGCCAGGACAGCAGGAACAGCCAGAAGCAGCCAGAAGCGGGGCAGAAGGGGCAAGCGAGGGCAGCAGTAGGTGGGCTGTCGGGCCGTCGGGCCATCGGGGCGGGCGGTCTCCGGGTCGGATCGATGGATCGATGGGGTGGGGCAAGGTGTCGTTCTTGGACAACTGGCGTCGGGGCGGGGCGCCGAAGTTCGAAGCCGGTGGTGCGTCGTATGTGGTCGAGCTGACCAAGCGCAACCCGGTCGTCTCGCTGACGAAGCAGGGCGCGGCCTCCGGGCACCTGCGGGTCAACCTGTCGTGGCAGATGCGCACGACCGACATCGGGATGCGCGGATCGCAGCGCGGCGGGAGCCTGTTGCGCAACCCGGGCAAGATGTTCAAACCGGATGTGGTGCAGGCGCAGGGGCCGGCGGTCGTCAAGATCGACCTGGACCTGGCCTGCCTGTACGAGCTCAAGGACGGCACGAAGGGCGTGGTGCAGCCCCTCGGCAACTTCCTCGGAGACATCAACGCCGCGCCGTACGTGAAGCTCAGCGGCGACGACCGCTTCGGCTCGCCCTCCGGAGAGACGCTCTACATCAACCTCGACCACCGCGACGAGATCAAGCGCCTGCTGATCTTCGTCTACATCTACGACGGCACACCGGCGTTCGACCGCACCCACGCCGTCGTGACGCTCTACCCGAGCAGCGGCCCCCGCGTGGAGATCGGCCTCGACGAACGCGCGCCACAGGCCCGTTCCTGCGCCATCTTCATGCTGGAGAACAACAAGGGCGATCTGACCGTCCGCCGCGAGGTGAAGTACGTCTACGGCTTCCAGTCCGAACTGGACCGCTTGTACGGCTGGGGCCTGCAGTGGGGGCGGGGGTACAAGTCGAAGGTGTGAGGGGGGACGGATAGACGGTCCGCCGTCCGCCGTCCGCCGTCCGCTGCCCGCCGCCTGCCGTCCGCTGCCCGGTTTCTGCCGCCTGCCGCCTGCCGCCTGCCGTTCGCTGCCCGTCGCCCGTCGCCCGCCGCTCGGCTCCCGGCTCCCGCCGCCCGGCCCCCGCTGCGACGGTGGCTGCGGGAGCGCGGGGCTGAGGGGGTGCGGGGGCGCGGGGCTGAGGGCCTGTGGGTTTGGGAGCCTGTGGGTTTGGGGGTCTGCGGGGGCGCGGGGCTGAGGTTCTGCGGGGTTGAGGACCTGCTGGGTTGCGGGGCTGTCGGGTTGGGGGGCCGCGGGTTTGCGGGACTGCCGGACTGCTGGCCTGTCGGGCTGAGGGCCTGCTGGCCTGTTGGGCTGCCGGACTGCTGGCCTGAGGGTTCGCGGGGTCGCCGGGCCGAGGGCCCGCGGGGTCGCCGGGCTGCGGTGCCGAGGGTGCTGGTCCGGTCGGTGGTGCTGCGGTGCCGAGGGTGCCGGCCCGGTCAGCGGTGCTGGAACTGTGGTCCCTGCGGCGGGAGGGCGAAGTTCGGCTCCAGTGCCGGGCCGCTGTGGCCGGGGGGCTGCTGCGGATAGCCGTAGGCCGGGGGCGCCGGGAAGGACGGGGCCATGGGCCCCGTCGGATACGGCTGGTGCTGGGGCTGCTGCGGCTGCTGCGGATACCCGTACGAAGGCTGCGGCTGTTGCGGCATGGGCCCGGGGTACCCATACGCGGGCTGGGCCGGGGGCTGGGTGGGAGGCGGCGGGAAGTTCGGAGCGTTCTGCGGATAGCCGTAGCCCCCGCCGGTGGGCTGCGCCGGAGGCGGGAACGCAGGGGCCTGCGCGCCCGCGTGCGGCGCAGGCGCGGGCGGTGCCGTCGCGGGCGCGGCGGTGGGCGGCGACAGCGGGAAGGAGTCCGGTTCCGCTTGCGACGCGGGGGCCTGGGCTGAAGCCGGGGGCGAGGCCGGGGTCTGCGCCGGGGGTGAGGTCGGAGCCGGGGCCGGGGCGGAGACCGCTGCCGATGCCGGGTCCGGGTCGGGGAGGTGCTGCGTCGCGGCCTCGGGGGCCGCGGCCGGCGAAAGCGCTTCCGCCTCGCCGGAGCCGTCCGGTGAAGCGGTGGCGGCGGACGGCGCGGACGAAGCCGTACCGGCTTCGGAAGCCGCCGACTCGTCCTCCTCCACCGAGATCCCGAACTCGGTGGCCAGGCCGATCAGCCCGTTCTCGTACCCCTGCCCCAGCGCACGGAACTTCCACCGATCGCCGCGCCGGTACAACTCGCCGCAGATCAGGGCCGTCTCCCGGCCCGTCTCCGGCACCACGTCGAAGACCGCGACCGGCTCGTCGTCCGAGGCGGAGGCGTCATACAGCAGTACGCGCAGATCCCGTACGTGCGCGAAGGTTCCGCCGTCCGCCGATGCGGTGAGCATGACACGGTCCACCGACGCTTCGAGAGTGGACAGGTCCGCCTCGATCGTGTCCGCCAGCCCGTCGGCCAGCTGCATCTTCGGCAGGTGCCGCACCAGGCCGCTGGGGTGCCGGGGCTGGTTGTAGAAGACGAAGTCCGCATCGGAACGCACGCGTCCGTCGGCACCCAGGAGCAGGGCCGAGGCATCGACATCGGGCACTCCCGCGCCGGGGGCCCAGCGCAGTACGGCCCGGACCGCCGTGGTGTCGAGGGGTACGTTCGACCCTTTCAGCATCGCGTGCGTCATGTCCGCAATCCTGCCTTCCCGGAGGTCGGGGGGACAACGCGGGGGCCTTCCCGGCGTGGCCTGTCCGGTGTTCGCGCCACCTGGCCGTCGTGTGCGGGTTACGTGCTTTTCACACGGCCGGGAACTTTCCTGTCGTGGCCACACGTACGATTACCGGCCGGATCCAGACAGCGAGTCGCCGCGGGGTGGCCCCGGCCCCGCCTGCTCACGGGGAGTTCTATGCGTCATTTTGGGCACCTTGCGCCCGATATCCGGAACGCTTTGTTCCACCAGGAGCCGGTCGAGTTCACCGCCGACTCCCCGCCCAGTACGCTCTCGATCGCCCTCGGCGCGACGCTCTACAGCCCGGCCACCCGTCCGCGGCTCGCCGAGGACATCGTCAAGCAGGCCGGCCGCGGGGTCGTGTCCATGGTGCTGTGCCTGGAGGACTCGATCAGCGACGCGGACGTGGCCGCCGGCGAGGAGAATCTCGTACGGCAGTTCGCGGACCTCGCCGAAGAGGACGAAAACGGTACGGACCTCCCACTGCTGTTCATCCGGGTCCGTGCGGCCGCACAGATACCGGATCTGGCGCGCCGACTGGGCCGTGACGTTCGGCTGTTGTCCGGATTCGTACTGCCCAAGTTCACCGAGGATCGAGGCGTTCCGTTCCTGGAGGCGCTGACCGGCGCGGAGGCCGAATGCGGCCGGCGGCTCTTCGCGATGCCGGTGCTCGAATCTCCCGATCTGCTCCACCTGGAGAGCCGCGGCGAGACACTGCGCGGCATCGCGCGCACGGTGGACAAATACCGTGAACGGATACTGGCGCTGCGGCTTGGTGTCACGGACTTCTGCTCGGCCTACGGCCTGCGCCGCGCCCCCGACATGACCGCGTACGACGTGCAGATCGTCGCGTCGGTGATCGCCGACGTGGTCAACGTGCTGGGCCGGGCTGACGGCACCGGATTCACCGTCACCGGCCCGGTGTGGGAGTACTTCCGTCTGCACGAGCGGATGTTCAAGCCGCAGCTGCGGCAGAGCCCCTTCCTGGGCCGGGCTGAGGAACTCCGGACGGCCTTGATCGAACACGACATGGACGGTCTGCTGCGCGAGATCGAACTCGACCGCGCCAACGGCCTGCAGGGCAAGACCTGCATCCACCCCTCGCACGTGGCGCCGGTGCACGCGCTCTCGGTCGTCAGCCACGAGGAGTTCAGCGACGCCGTGGACATCCTGCGGCCCGAGCGGGGCGCCGGCGGCGTACTGCGCTCCGCGTACACGAACAAGATGAACGAGATCAAGCCGCACCGCGCCTGGGCCGAACGGACCCTGCTGCGCGCCGACGCGTTCGGTGTCGCCCGCGAGGGCGTCGGCTTCGTGGAACTGCTGACGGCCAGCCTTCCGCACACCTGAGACGGCGAGCGGTTCAGGAGATTCGGCGGTTACCGCCCCACCGGGCCGAGGACGCCCAGGAAGCAACGGACGATGACGACGGCGGAAGAGACGAAGGAGACGGGCACAGTGGTGTGGACGGGAGAGTGGGTCGCTCAGCGGCTCGGTGTCTCGCTGAGCGGCGGGGCGGAGCTTCCCCGGCTGCTGGGACTGGCGCTGCGGCGCAATCCCAAGCGGGCTCATCTGCTCGTGTCGAACGTGCTCGGAAAGCACGTGCCGCAGCGGCCGGACACGGTCCACGGCGCGGGCTTCGGGCTGGGACGCCGGGTCCGTGAACTGCTCGGTGACACCCTGGCGGCGCGAGCCGTCGTCCTGGGATACGCCGAGACCGCCACCGGACTGGGGCACAGCGTGGCCGACGGGCTGGCCCTCGCGCCCTATCTGCACTCCACACGGCGTCCGGTCGCGGGGGTCGAGCAGGCGGGCGGCTTCGAGGAGGAGCACAGCCACGCGACCTCGCACCTGCTCCTTCCGGAGGACCCGGCGCTGCTGGCCGGCGACGGCCCCCTCGTCCTCGTCGACGACGAGTTCTCCACCGGCCGTACGGTCCTGAACACCATCAAGGCGCTGCACGCCCGCTTCCCCCGCGAGCGGTACGTCGTCGTCGCCCTGGTCGACATGCGCTCGGACGCGGACCGCGGCCACCTGGAGAAGTTCGCCGCGGACCTCGGCGCACGGGTCGACCTCATATCCCTCGCCGCCGGAGGCGTTCAACTCCCGGCCGACGTACTCGAACGCGGCCAGGCCCTCGTAGCCGCCCACCAGGACGCGGACGCGACACCGGGTGGTTCTGCTGCCACGGACGGTTCTGTTGCCATGGACGGTTCTGTGGTCGAGAGCGATTCTGTTGCCTCGGACGGCTCTGTGACCGCGGGCGGTGAAGTGACCGCGGGCGGTCCCGTACAAGCCGTACGCGTCGATCTCGGCTGGCCGGAGGCCGTGCCCGACGGTGGGCGGCACGGTTTCACTCCCGTCCACCGGCACCGCCTGGAGGCCGCGCTTCCCGGCATGGCGGCCCGGCTCGCCGACGGACTCACCGGCGCGCGCCGGGTACTGGTCCTCGGCAACGAAGAGCTGATGTACGCGCCGCTGCGCCTCGCCGGAGCCCTGGACGACTCCACACCGGCCGAGGTGTATTTCTCGACCACCACCCGCTCGCCGGTCCTCGCCGTGGACGACCCGGGCTACGCCATCCGCACCCGGTTGGCCTTCCCCGCGCACGATCAGCCGGCCGACGGTCCGGGAGAGCGGTACGCGTACAACGTCGCTCCCGGCTCGGACCCGGAGCGGCGCTTCGACGCGATCGTGGCCGTCACCGACTCGCACGGCGACACCCCGCAGCTCCACGGCCCCCACGGCCTGCTGGGCCGGCTCGCCGCCCACACTGACCGGCTGCTGCTCGCCGTCATCCCCTCGTACACACCGGCGTACACGCTGCCGCAGGCGCCGGAGCCCGACCCGAAGCCCACGCCTCCCGCCACGCGACGACAGGTCTGACCGATGTCTCTCCCCGAGCCGCTGCGCGGCCCCGCCTTCTCCTCCTACGCCCCCGACGAGGTCGGCTGGCTGCTCCAGGACCTGTCCTCGATCACCCTCGAAGCGCCGACCGAGGAGCGCGAGGAAGCGATACAGGCCGGTGGCGCACACTATGCCGAGTCGCTGCCCGTCGAATACCAGCCGAGCGAGCACTACCAGGCGCTCTTCCACAGCGCCCTGGAGGCCTCCGCCGGACGCATCGCGCGTGCGGTCGGCGCTGTCACGGAAACCGTCATCGCCGAACGCTCGCCCCGCCCCGTACTCGTCTCGCTGGCGCGCGCCGGCACCCCGGTGGGCGTTCTGATGCGCCGCTGGGCGCTGCACGCCGACGGGCTGGACCTGCCGCACTACGCTGTCTCGATCGTGCGCGGCCGCGGCATCGACACCACCGCACTGCGCTGGCTCGCCGCCCACCACGATCCGGCGGACGTCGTCTTCGTCGACGGCTGGACGGGCAAGGGCGCCATCACCCGGGAACTGGCCGAGGCGCTGGGCGACTTCCCCGGCTTCGACCCGCGGATCGCCGTGCTCGCCGACCCCGGCGGCTGCGTGGACACCTATGGCACCCGCGACGACTTCCTCATTCCCTCCGCGTGCCTCAACTCGACGGTGTCGGGCCTGATCTCGCGCACCGTGCTCCGCGACGACCTCGTGGGGCCCGACGACTTCCACGGCGGCAAGTTCTACCGCGACCTCGCGGCGGCCGATCTGTCGCGGGTGTTCGTCGACACGGTCGCCGCGCGCTTCGACGAGGTCGCCGAACAGGTCGCCGCCGACGTGAAGGACCTGGCCGCGGCCGACCGGGCGCCCACGTGGGCGGGCTGGTCCGCGGTCGAGCGGATCAGCGAAACGTACGGCATCCACGACGTCAACCTCGTCAAGCCCGGTGTCGGCGAGACCACGCGGGTGCTGCTCCGGCGCGTCCCCTGGAAGATTCTTGCCCGGCGCGGCGCCGGAACGGACCTCGATCATGTGCGTCTCCTGGCTGAACAGCGGGGCGTACCCGTCGAAGAGGTCGACGAACTCCCCTACACCTGTGTCGGCTTGATCCATCCCCGCTACACGCGGGGCGCGACGGGTGCGGACGGCAAGGCGGTGACCGCGCCGTGAGCACGATCGTCGCCAGCGACCTGGACCGCACCCTCATCTATTCGGCCGCCGCACTGGACCTGGCCATGCCCGACGCCGAAGCGCCGCGCCTGCTCTGCGTCGAGATCTACGAACACAGACCGCTCTCCTACATGACGGAGACGGCGGCGGACCTGCTCGCCGGACTCGCCGACGCCACCACGTTCGTCCCCACGACCACGCGCACCCGCGAGCAGTACGGACGCATCCACCTGCCGGGCCGCGCCCCGCAGTTCGCGATCTGCGCGAACGGCGGGCATCTGCTCGTCGACGGAGAGTCCGACCGGGACTGGCAGCGCACCGTCGCCGCCCGGCTGAGCGCGGAGTGCGCCTCGCTCGACGAGGTCCGTACGCACCTGCTGCGCACCGCCGACCCGGCATGGCTGCTCAAGGAACGCGTCGCCGAGGACCTTTTCGCCTACCTCGTCGTCGAACGCTCGCTGCTGCCGCAGACCTGGGTCAAGGAACTCGCCGAATGGGCGGATGCCCGCGGCTGGACCGTCTCGCTCCAGGGCCGGAAGGTCTACGTGGTGCCGAAACCGCTCACCAAGAGCGCAGCCGTGGCCGAGGTCGCCCGGCGGGCCGGTGCCTCGCAGGTGCTCGCCGCCGGTGACTCGCTGCTGGATGCCGATCTCCTGCTGGCCGCGGACCATGGATGGCGCCCCGGCCATGGCGAATTGGCGGACTCCGGGTGGAGCGCCCCGCATGTCACCGCGCTGAACGAGCGCGGAGCCGTGGCGGGCGAGGAGATCCTGCGGGCCTTCACCCGCGGTGCTGTCCCCGTCCGCTCTTGTTGAGCCGTACGACGAGGAACGCCAGGACCGCCAGGGCGGCGGCCACCAGCACCACCTTCGAGTACGCGTCCACATAGCCGGTCACTTCCTCCCAGTTCTCGCCGAGCGCGTAGCCGGCGAGAACGAAGATCGAATTCCAGATCAGGCTGCCGAGTGTGGTCAGAACGAGAAAGGCCGGTATCGGCATCCGCTCGATGCCGGCCGGGACGGATATCAGGCTGCGGAAGATCGGCACCATCCGCCCGAAGAACACCGCCTTGTTGCCGTGCCGTTGGAACCAGCGCTCTGTCTTCTCGACGTCGGAGACCTTGACCAGCGGCAGCTTGGCGGCGATGGCGAGCATGCGGTCCCGGCCGAGCAGCGCGCCCACGCCGTAGAGCGCCAGTGCGCCGAGCACCGAGCCGAGCGTCGTCCACGCGAGCGCGGAGTACAGGGACATCCGGCCCTGTCCCGCCGCGAAGCCCGCCAGGGGCAGAATCAGCTCGCTCGGCAGGGGCGGGAAGAGATTCTCGGCGGCGATGGCCAAGCCTGCGCCGGGCGCGCCGAGGGTGTCCATGAGGCCGGTGATCCAGCTGGTTTCCGCGTTTCCGTTCATGCTTCGACGTTAGAAATTCCCGCGGTCCGCCACATTGCGGAAAACCACACGGAACACTGCGGTTTTCCGCAGTGCGGTGGCGTCGGCGCAGCCACTAGCGTTCCGATCATGCGGGGGATGGCACGGCGCGGGATGCGCCTCACGGTCGGGTTGTTGGTCGGCGCGGGCACGGTAGCGGTCGAGGTGCCGTTCATCGTGCTCTCGGGGCTCGCGCTGCTCTGTGTTTTCGTGTGGCCGCGCGGGAGACGCAAGGTGCTGGAGCCGGTGATGGCCGTGGCACGGTGGCTCATCGAGTCCGCGCGCCGCCGCCTGCGGTACGGCGGGGCCGATTTCGCGTACAGATACGACAACGAGCGGGCGCTCAAATACCTCGCCGTCCGCTGGATCTTGGGCTCCCTGGGCGCTGTCGTGGTGTTCACCGCGCTCCTGGGAGCGACCGTCGTCCTGTGGGCGTCGACGGTATGGGCGTTCACCCGCGTCGAGCATCCGGTCGATGTCGCGGAGACCGGAGTGGGCGCCTTGTTCCTGTTCTTTCTCAGCCTGCAGTCGGTGTTCGGGGTGGCGGCGCTGGAAGCCCGGTTGGCACGCCACTTCCTCGGCCCCACGCACGAGAAGGAGCTGAAACGCCGGGTCGCGGAACTGGCCTCCAGCCGGGCCGGGGTCGTCGCCGCGGTCAACGACGAACGCCGTCGCATCGAGCGCGACCTGCACGACGGTGTCCAGCAGAGGCTGGTGGCCCTCGGGATGCTGCTCGGCCGCGCACTGCGCAGCAAGGACCAGGACCACGCGGTCGACCTGCTGCGGCAGGCCCATGCGGAAAGCCGCCAGGCACTGACCGAGCTGCGCGAAGTCGCCTGGCGCGTCTATCCGACGGTGCTGGACGAGGCGGGGCTGCGGGCCGCTCTGGAAACCGTCGCGGAGCGCTCCGCGGTCCCTGTCCGGCTCACCTACAACTTCCCCGGTGAGCCCGGGGCAGCCGTGGCGACCGTCGCCTATTTCGTCGTATCCGAGGCGGTGACCAACGCAGTCAAGCACTCCTGCGCGGTAGGGATAACCGTCACCGTCGACCGCGATGAGAACATCTTGTCCGTTCGGATCCAGGACGACGGCTGGGGTGGTGCGGACGCCTCGGGAAGCGGTCTGTTCGGGCTGGCCCGCAGGGTCGCCGCCATGGACGGCCGGTTGCGGGTGGACAGCCCGGTCGGCGGACCCACCACGATCACCGCGGAGCTGCCGTGCGCGTAGTACTTGCCGACGATTCGACCTTGCTGAGGGAGGGACTGGTGCGACTGCTGACGGAGGAGGACCACGAGGTGACGGCTGCCGTCGCAGACGCCGCCGAACTGATGACGGTGCTGGAGCGCGCGCCGGCGGAGCAGCGGCCCGACGTCGTGGTCGTGGACGTACGGATGCCGCCCACGCACACGGACGAAGGGCTGCGGGCGGCGGTGCAGATCCGTGAGCGCTGGCCGGATGTCGGTGTGCTCGTCCTGTCGCAGTACGTCGAGCGGCGGTACGCCACCGAGTTGCTGACCGAGGACAGCGAGGGGGTCGGCTACCTGCTCAAGGACAGAGTCGTACAGGTCGACGAGTTCCTGGACGCGCTGGAACGGGTCGGTTCCGGCAAGGCGGCCTTCGACTCGGAGGTCGTACGTGTCCTGTTCTCCCGGAGCAGCCGCACCGACCCGCTGAACTCGCTCACGGCACGTGAGCGTGAGGTCCTCGCCCACATGGCCGAAGGGCACACCAACGCCGCCATCGCCGGGAGGCTGCACATTTCCCAGAGCGCGGTGGAGAAGCACACCAACGCGATCTTCGACAAGCTCGGTCTGACCAACACTTCGGGCTACTCTCGCCGCGTTCTGGCCGTACTGCGTTATCTGGGGACCTGAGGAGAGCACCGGTGACCAAGAGCAAGACCACCGCGATCACGGAGGAGCTGTACGCCTACGTCCTCGCGCACAACCCGCCGCTGGACGCCGTGCAGCGCGAGCTGGTGGAAACCACCCGCCAGCGCTTCCCCGACGCGGCACGGATGCAGTCGGCCCAGGAGCAGGGGCCCCTGCTGGCTTTCCTGGTCCGCTTGTGCGGTGCGCGCCGGATCGTCGAGGTCGGCACGTTCACCGGCTTCTCGGCCCTGGCGATGGCACAGGCACTGCCCCCGGAGGACGGTGAGCTGATCGCCTGCGACGTCTCCGAGGAGTGGACCGCATATGGCCGTGAGGCGTGGAAGAAGGCCGGTGTCGCGGACCGGATCGACCTGCGGATCGCACCGGCGTTGGACACCCTGCGGGCGATGCCCGACGAGCCGCGCATCGACTTCGCCTATCTCGACGCGGACAAGGACAACTACATCCCGTACTGGAACGAGTTGGTACCGCGCCTGCGGCCCGGGGGATTGATCGTCGCGGACAACGTCCTCTTCGGCGGGGCCGTGTCCGACCCACAGGCAGAAGGCCCCGCCGCGGCGATCAGGGAGTTCAACGAGCACGTCATGGCGGACGAGCGGGTGGAGGCGGTGATGCTCACCGTGGCAGACGGACTGACAGTGGCACGCAGGCGGTGAAGTCCTGAAGCGGGAAGCCTGCCGGTACGGGAAGCCTGCCGGTACTAACCGCAGCAGCCGCCTCCGCAGCAGCCGCCGCCTCCTGCGCCGCCGCTGGGCGCCGGGGCCGCGGCGGTGCCGCCGACGGCGACCGTGGACAGCAGCTTGACCGTGTCTCCGTGCCCGTCCGGGCAGGTGGCCGGGGCGGAGGACTCGGCCATCGGGCGGTTCAGCTCGAAGGTCGAGCCGCAGGAACGGCAGCGGTATTCGTAACGAGGCATGGCGACAGATTAGCCCGCGAGCGGGAGAGAGGGGGTGGGACGTGGGAGGAGGACGGTCCGGGTCAGCGTACGACCGTGCCGGGAGGGGCACCGAGGAGGCTCAGTTCGGCACGGGTGGGCGCGCCTTCCCAGTCACCGGACGAGGCGACAGCGAAGGCACCGGTCGTCACGGCTCGTTCGAGACGCCCGGCGACGTCCTCGCCGTCCAGCAGAGCGGAGAGGTATCCGGCCACGAACGCATCCCCCGCGCCGACCGTGTCCACGGCCCGCACCGCTGCGCCCGGCTGGTGCAGCGAGCCGCCGCCGGTGTCGTGCGCGTCGCTCGCGCCCTCTGCCGGGTGGGTGCTGCTTGCCGGACCGGCCGAGCAGTTTGGGCGCGTGTAGGAGGTGGCGCCGTCCGGGCCGAGTTTGACGGTGACCTCCTTGACTCCGGCGGCCAGCAGTTCCCGGGCCTGGGCCGCGGTGTCGGTCGGGGAGTCCGGCGGGGAGTCCGGTGGGAGACAGAGGGGGAGCTCGTCGGCCGAGGCGATCAGGAGGTCTACGTACGGAACCCAGTCCCGCAACACCGCCGATGCCTGGTCGGCCGTCCACAACCGGGCGCGATGATTGACGTCGAGACACACCAGGGTGCCGTGGTCGCGGGCCAGCCGAAGGGCGTGTGCGGAGGCCGCACGGGCGGTGGGGCTCAGCGCCGGGGTGATGCCGGTCAGGTGCAGGATCCGGGGTACGGAGGCGGCGAAGGCGCGGTCGAGCACGTCCGGAGTCAGGCGAGAGCCGGCCGAGCCCGCCCGGTAGTAGTGCACCCGCGTCACGTCCGGCAGCCGCGGCTCGAAGAGGATCAGGCCGGTCGGGGCGCCGGGATCGGACCAGGCCCCGGAGACGTCCACGGCTTCCGCTCGCAGCGTACGGAGCACGAGCTCACCGGCCTCGTCGTCCCCGACCGCACCCACCCAGCGGACGGAGTGGCCGAGCCGGGCGAGGCCGATGGCGACGTTGCTCTCGGCGCCCGCGATGGAGACGTTCATCGTGCCGCCCAGCTTGAGCGGGCCGCTGCCGCGCAGCGCGACCATGGTCTCGCCGAAGGTGAGGACGGTGCCGGTGCCGGCGCTGGTGCCGCTGGCGGTGCCGCTGGCGGTGTCGCTGCCGTTCGGGCCGTGGTCGGTACCGGTGGGCACGTCCGTAGCCGATCGTCCCGCGTCCGTGCTCATCCTGCGCAGACCGCTAGGAAGTCGGTTGCGCGGGTGCGGAGCGCGGCCAGGTCACCGCCGTCCGCGGCGTTCCCGATCAAGGGCGAGCCGACTCCGACAGCCACCGCTCCGGCGGCCAGGTAGGCACGGGCCGCCGCCGCGTCCACCCCGCCGACCGGTACGAACGGCGCATCCGGGAAAGGCGCGCGGAGCGCCTTGAGGTAATCGGGGCCGCCGACCGAGGCCGGGAAGAGTTTCAGAGCTGTCGCTCCTGCGGCATCGGCGGCGATCACTTCGGAGGGGGTGAGTACTCCGGCGAGGACCGGAAGACCGAGGCGAACGGAGGTGTCCAGGCCCGCGCCCAGACCGGGTGTGACGGCGAGGTTCGCACCCGCCTCGGCGGCGTTCCGGGCGTCGTCGGCGGTCAGGACGGTTCCGGCGCCGAGCCAGGCGCCATCACCGAGTTCGGCGCGTGCCCGGCGGATGACGTGAAGCGCGTCCCGCCCGGTGAGGGAGACCTCGATCAGGGAGACGCCTGCCTCGGCCAGCGTCATGACCGTACGGAACGACGCGTCGGCGTCCGTGCCTCGGATGATGGCGATCAGGCGTGTGGCTCGTAGCGCCTTGGCGAAGTCCATGCGGTGGATCCGTGCCTCTCTGGTGTGTGCTTGCCGGTCCGGGGTGTGTGCTTGCCGGTCCGGGGCCTGGTCGGCGTTCACCACTCGGCGAACGAGCCGTCCGCGTGACGCCAGACCGGGTTGCGCCAGGCGTGCCCCTGCCGGTCGACGGCTCGTACGGCCGGCTCGTCGACCGTCACGCCCAGCCCCGGGCGGTCGGTGCGCAGGAAGGAGCCCTCGTGGAAGCGGAAGGGCTCCGGATCGGCCACGTAGTCGAGCAGTTCGGCGCCCTGGTTGTAGTGGATGCCGATGGATTGTTCCTGGATGAGGAAGTTGGGGGTGGTGAAGGCCACTTGGAGGCTGGCGGCGAGGGCGACCGGGCCGAGTGGGCAGTGCGGCGCGAGCTGAGCTCCGTACGTCTCCGCGAGAGCGGCGATCCGGCGCAGTTCGGAGATACCGCCCGCGTGGGAGATGTCCGGCTGGAGGATGGCGACGCCGGCTTGGAGAGGTGCCAGGAACTCCTGGCGGGTGAAGAGCCGTTCGCCCAGCGCGAGGGGGATGTTGGAGGCATTGACCAGGTCGGGGAGTGCGTGCGGGTAGTCGCAGAGGACGGGTTCCTCGACGAACATCGGCGCGTGCTCGGCCAGCAGGGGGAGGAGCCGCCGTGCGTTGGCGGGGGAGACGCGGCCGTGAAAGTCCAGGCCGAAGTCCCGGTCGTCGCCCAGCACCGCACGGGCGGTTTCGGCCCGGCGCAGGCAGTCGCGTACCTCCGCGCGGGTGGCGACCGGCGTCATGCGCCCGCAGCCGTTCATCTTGACGGCGGTGAAGCCCGCCTCGACCTGTGCGGTCAGCGCGTCGCGGATCTCGTCGGGTTCGTCGCCACCGACCCAGGCGTACGCGCGGACACGTTCGCGTACGGGGCCGCCGAGGAGCTGGTGGACGGGCACGCCGAGTTCTTTGCCCTTGATGTCCCACAGGGCCTGGTCCAGTCCGGCGACGGCGGAGGAGAGTACCGGGCCGCCGCGGTAGAAGCCGCCCTTCGTCATGACCTGCCAGTGGTCCTCGATGCGAGACGGGTCCTGGCCGATGAGGTATTCGGACAGGACCTCGACGGCGGCGCGTACCGGCTCGGCACGGCCCTCGACCACCGGCTCGCCCCAGCCGACGAGGCCCTCGTCGGTCTCCACGCGGACGAACATCCAGCGTGGCGGGGCCAGGAACGTTTCGACACGGCTGATCTTCACAGGCCGCCGCCCTTCCTCCGATGGTGGCTGATCAGAGGCTGGCATGTGGGGCGGGGGTTATCAATCGGGGGTTGCTGGGGGGCTTGTTGTGGCAGTCGGTGTCACATGGCGTGTCTGCGGTGTTTGCGGGGTCGGTGGCGGCCGCTCGTAGCGGCCTCGTATCGCGGTGTCGCATGAGCGCCGGTCCGGGGTGGCAGGGGCCGCCGGGCCGGTCGTTGCGCCACCTCAGGGTGCCGGGCACGCCAGTACGGGTTGTCGTGCGGCAGGCCACCGGAGACCCGCCCGTACATGCCGAAGACCAGCAGCATCAGGCCTACGAGGAAGCTGAACAGGACGTTCTGGATGCGGAAGGCCAGGTAGTTGAAGCCGGTTTCCAGGATGGCGAGGTTGATGAAGCCGCTCAGCAGGAACGCCACTCCGAGAACGATGTTGAGCGTCGAGGCGAAGTTTCCGCCGATCACCATGCCGCCGAAGAGAACCAGGCCCACGATGATCGACAACACGCTCAGTGCGCCGTTGGTGTTCAGGCCGGCGACCGTGTCACCGCCCGTGTCGAAGAACCCGATCTTGTCGATCAGGCCGAGGATGCCGAAGGCGATGAGGACCAGCCCCATCAGTCCGGCGCCGAAGCGGTAGACCGTGCTCAGCCGGTGATCGACGGGCAGGTGCTCGTCGAGCCGGGTGTGCCGCACCTTGCCGCGCAGCGTCCGGGTAGGACCGTGCAGAGCCTGGCCAGCTTCCATGTCCGGCCTCCTTAGCGCAGATGAACCGCCTGGGCCGTGCTTGCCTCCAGCATCCGCCTGTAGGTGGAGTAACGCCATAGTGGCAGGTCAGGGGGCTGGATGGGGGGGGGACTGGGGACTGGGGACCACCGGGACTGGCGGCTGGGGAGGGGCGTGGGGCGGCGCCAGGGGTGAGGGGGGGGCGGGCTGGAGCCGTAGCCGGATCAGGAGCCGGGGAGTCGATTCTCCGGCCAGTGGGGCAGGGGGCTCGGGGGCCGACTCTCCGGCCGGGCTGGCGGGAGGCACGATGCTCCGGCTGCCGGGCGTCGGGAGTTGCCACAGGTCGTCCGAAGGCCTCTGGCCAGCCGGAGACCTCAGACCATGACCATCCGAAGGTGCCTTGGGTCGTCGAGGTGTCTCAAGTTGCCCGGAGGTGCCTTGGGTCGTCGAGGCGCCTCAGGCTGCACCGAGGCGCCTCAGGTTGCCCCGAGGTGTCTCAGGCCGCCCCGCCGCCCCGTTCATCGCGGATTTCCTGGACGACCCGGGCCGCGGTCTGCCGTACCGCCTCCGTCTCGGTCAGGAAGTGCCACCAGTCCGGATGCCGCCCCTCCAGGCCGGCGATGGCGCGCTCCAGACGCGCCACCGCGTCGTCCAGAGGGCGCGCGTGCCGCGGGTCGGGTGTGCTGCGTCCCGCCATCGCCAGTCGCTGCGCGTCCCGCACGGCGAAGCGCGTGCGCTCGACGTCCTTCTCACGGTCGAAGGACACCTCGTCGAGCCGCCGCAGCCGGTCGCCGGCTGCCGAAACCGCTTCGTCGGTCGTGTTCAGCAAGGCCCGTACGGTCGCCAGCAGGCTCGTGGCGTCGGCCCAACGCTGCTCGTCCCGTGCCCGCTGGGCCTCCCGCACCTTGGTCTCGGCCTGCGCGACGGCGTCCGCGGCCTGGTCCGGCACGTGCTGGAGGTCCTGCCAGCAGGCCGCGCTGTACCGCCGCCGCAGTTCGCTCAGTACGGGATCGACCTTGGCCGCCCGCGTCGTGATGGCCTGGGCCCGGGTGCGCAGCGACACCAGCCGCTTGTCGATGTCCGCGGCCTTCTCGGGCAGCCGCTCCGCCTCGGTCCGTACGGATTCGGCCTGGCGCAGTACGTCGTCGGCGCGCCGGATCGTCTCCTGCACGCCGTGCTGCCCGGCGCCCTGGTTCAGTTTGGTCAGCTCGGGTGACAAGGCGGCCAGCCGGGCGGCCAGATCGTCGGCCTTGAAGTCTTTCGCGCGGACGGCGTCCAGCGCGTTGCTCGCGGCCAGCAG
This sequence comes from Streptomyces sp. CB02923, assembly GCF_001905005.1. Classification (GTDB taxonomy): domain Bacteria; phylum Actinomycetota; class Actinomycetes; order Streptomycetales; family Streptomycetaceae; genus Streptomyces. The sequence continues at coordinate 783,315 of NZ_LWKZ01000012.1, forward strand.
GGCCTGCCGGGCCCGTTCCACCGCGGGCGCGAGCCGCGCCAGCTGCGTTTCCGCGGTCTGCAGCAGCGGACCGAGCCCCTGCGCGAAGCGGTCGAGGTCCGCTTTGACCCGCTCCAGCTCCTCCTTGGCCCGGGTCAGGTCGGCGCGCGCCCGTGCGGCCGCACCGGCGTCGAGGTCGTCGCGGTCGAGGTCATGGGCGTCGACGGCGCTGATGTAGCCCTGGCTGACCTCGTCGATCCGGTGCCCGAAGTTCTCGTAGTCGTCGGCGGCCCGCCTGGCCGCCGGTGATCTGTCGACCGCGGTGATCGTCTCTATGGAGATCCGAAGATCACGCTGCGCCGTGTCCAGCTCGTAGAACGCCGCCGCCGCGGCATCCTTCGCGGCCTGCGCGTCCGCACGCTGGCTCTCCCCGCGCCCGAACCAGCGCCGCGTACCGCCACCCGCGAACGCGGCCGGCGCCGCGGCCGCCAGCAAAGGCAGCGGGAGCAGGAGCAGGGTCACCGTGTCCCGGAAGGCGCCCCCTCGCGGGCGACGGCGGCCTGCACGGCGTGCTCGCTGCTCGTGCGGCTGCGTGTGTATCGCCGTCACATCCCTCTCCCGATCGCATCGCCCCAGGCCCGGCTGCCATTCTCCCACCCAGTGGGAACGAACACAGCGGCCGGTTGGTTCGCGATCTCGGGGGTCGGTTCCCCGGCCCCCGCGCGGGGGCCCGTGCCCTGGATTACGGCGCAGCCCTGGAAGCAAGGTAGTCTGTCGGCTCAGCCAGGGCGCATAGCTCAGCGGTAGAGCGCTGCTCTTACAAAGCAGATGTCACAGGTTCAAATCCTGTTGTGCCCACCAGCGCTAGTCCGCAGGTGAGCGGCTAGATCGAGGCCCCCAACCAATCACGGTTGGGGGCCTTCTCGATCTTGGAAGTCCACGAAGAGTCCACATCCCCATGAGCCTCTTCCTTGGCAGGGGGTGGCTCGGGCGGAAGATCCGCGTACAGTGCGACGTACGAGAGGGGCGGGCGTGCCTCCCCACACCGCGCCTGACACGCACCTCTCACCACCTGTGGTGCTCTGGCGGGGAGGCCGGACCCACAGGCGCGGCCCCGCCGAACCTATCGGCGGGGCCGTCTGCGTCCCAACGTAGACCGGCCCGCCCCTGAGCGGGACGGGCCGGGACGCACTCGACTACATCGGTGCGTCTTCCGGTGCGATCTGACGGACACGCATACGCCAGCCGCACCGTTTCGTGAACCGCGGCGTGCGCCTGCGGTCGGAATATGTGTACCGGGAATACTTCAAACGGCAACCATCTTTTGCGTGGCGGGCCGGCCGCGAGCACTCACGACCGGCCCGCCCCTTCCGCGCCGCCGGTCCGTGGCCAGCGACGCAAGCCGGTCCCCGGCGCTGTCGACCGTCGAGGACCGATCCGCCCTGCCACCCGGGACCAGGGAGCGCAGCAGAGCGGACGGAGATGGGAGGCTGCCCGGCCTACGGTGCGGGCAGCCTCCCTGCGCCGTGTGCGTGCACGGCGCGGCGGACGGGCTGGCTACCCAGGCCAGCAGGCCCGCCCCTCCCGCGCCGCGGTCATGGTGGTGCGAGCGGCACGAGGGCTGAGAGGTGACGCGATCAGCGTTCGAGGCTGATACCGATGGCGAGGGCGACCATCACCCCAGCCAGCACGATGACGTACACCACCACGAGCCGACGATCAGGCATCGCCGCGGCCGACGAGCACGGCGTGAGACCTCTCGTCGGACTCGTCGAACGTCGTCGCGCAGTATCCGCCGGCCAGTGCAACGCGCGTCTGAAGGGCACTGCGCAGGCCACCGTCATGCGCTAGACGGCTCCAGTTGTGCACAAGGCAGATCACCGGCCGGAACGGGGCCTCCCTGCGCATGATCTCCAAAAGGGCGCCAAAGCGGGGTCGCGCCTCTTCCAAGGCATCGTCGCCAAGATCGATCCACTGGTCAGCTACCACCCAGCCGTGTCGATCGGCATAGTTGCGGCAGCCAGTCAACCGCATGTCGAGGTGCTGAGTGCTCTGGATCACGTTGCGGTCGTAGATGAACGCGAGGGGCGGCGGGGTGGTCATCAGAATGCCTCCGCAGAGAGAGAGCTGGTCGGGCCGAACACGGCGCCCAACGCGACGGGGTCAGTGAGCTTGCCGGTACCATCCGGTGCCTCCAACCACCCGCGGCCGTACACGCTGTGCCCCACCTCGGGACAGAGCAGCGGCCACCGGACCGGGCGGACGGTGAGCGCGGGCAGGTCGTCGAGGTGGTCCTCGGCGCTCAGGGAGGTGAGCCACCACGCGCGCCGACTCTCAGCGGAGACGAGGACGGGGCCCAGTACGCCGGCGCGGCTGAGCGGGCGCATGGCGTCGACAGACCGTAGGAGATCGGCCTCGACGACGCGCCATATGTCGGACCGCAATGGAGCCAACGCGTCGGCCGCCCACGCTCTGCGTACGGCCGCAGGCTGGTCGCTGCACTGCGCGAGCCAGGCCGCGCCGGCCTCGGCCGCGGTCGGCTTGGTCGTCATGTGAGGACCGTAGGCACCCCGCGGGCCGCTGACCCGAACTGTGAGTTCGGGCGTACTACGGGCTCGGCTGCTACAGCACGCCAAGTCGGTGGGCCAGGCTTTCGGCTTGGCGCGCGTGCATGGCCCGCGCTCGGCGGATCAAGCTCAGTACCAGAGCGCGAGCCATGGGCGTGCGCGCCAGGTCTTCTGGGGCCAGCGACTCAAGTTGCAGCAGGTGCAGCAGGGTCGCGGCGTCCTCCCGCCGCAGGTCGTAGCAGCGCGCCACCTCCAGCGTGAAGGTGAACTCCCGCTCGATCGACTGCACTCGGGCCGTATCCACCTTGTCCGCCAGGTGCAGCGCCTCGCTCACCTCGCCAGCCTCCATCTCAACGGACACACGGTGAAGGTCGACGTTCGTCGGACCGAACACGGTCCACAAGAAGTTTCCCTCGCCGACGTTGGCAGCGGCGGGCGCTGCCCTCTTACGGAGGCGGTCGCGCGCCGCGGTCCAGTCCCGGCGCCTGGAGGCAGCGACGACCGTCACCAGATGCAGAGCCCCTGTCATCGCCTCGCGCTCCACACTGGCCGGAACCTCGGCGTGCAGGGTCTCGATGCCGTGCATGGCGACGTGCTCGGCCCCATCCGTCTCATCCGTGGCCAGCAGGACATGCCCGAGATTCCACTGCGCCGCAGCCACACGCAGCGGGTCGTCCGCGTCCTCCGCTGCCCGCACCGCTCGGTCCGCGACCATGAGCGACAGGTCCAGCCGACCGGTCCGTCGCAGGTAGGACCGGAGGAGGAAGTACAGATCGGCCGCCGCTCGAAGCACCTGACGGCGCGTCTGAGCATCCGGGCCCGAGCGATGCGCGCGTACCGAATGCTCGACTTCAGCGATCAGCACGGGTAAGGCTTGAGCGGCATCGGTGAATCGCGTGGGAGAGGTCTGCCAGCTGCGCCATGCGGCCTCGATCCGCTCGCGTAGATCGCGCGGGCTGGATGGGGGCGTGCTCAGTGCCGGGCCGTAGCCCATGAGGGCCCGCACCACACTGGTCTCCGCCGTAGGCGGCGGAGCCGGGGCCGTGACAGCTTCGTCTGAAAGCAGGGCGGCGATGGGCACTCCAAGCTCCCGGGCAATGGCGTAGAGAATCTGAAGGGACGGTACTTTGAGGCCGCGTTCGATCTGAGAGAGGTAGTCGGGCGTGATGCCGACGAGGCCGGCGACTACGTCTTGCTGACGGCTCTTGCGATAGTGGCGAATCCTGTCCCCGATGGGCAGGTCTGGAGCGACCATGCTCCGCTCCCTCCGTCCACGATGGTTCAGTTGCAGAGTAGGAGCCTGAGCGCTGGCGGCGTAGGGCATTCACTAACGTGTGAAGCAGACGGCGGACTGAGGAGTGCACAGATGGCACAGCTCGTGCTCTGGGACATCGACCACACTCTCGTGGACACACGCGGCGTCGGGCGCGCCCTGTTCGCAGCGGCGTTCCGCCAGGTGACCGGCCTGGAGATGAAGGACCAGGCGAAGATCGACGGCCTGACGGAGCCGGTCATCTTCCGTGAGACAGCCAAGCTGCACGGGCTCACCACCACGCGGGAGGACTTCGAAGCGTTTGCGCAGGCGCTCGGCGAGGGACACGTCCGGCGCGCGGCCGACCTCCGGGAGCGTGGCCACGCGCTGGATGGCGCCGCCTCGGCCCTCGATGCGCTGGCGGATCGGGGGCTCCTTCAGACTGTGGTGACCGGCAACATTCGCGTGGCCGCGGAGGTCAAGGTGGCCACCTTCGGCCTGGACCACCACCTCGATCTGTCGGTCGGCGCGTACGGCGAAGATGCCGAGGAGCGTGCTGAGCTGGTGACGATCGCTCTGAAGCGCGTAGATCACCAGGCGGTCGAAGCTGTGCTCGTCGGCGATACGCCCGCAGACATAGAGGCGGGCCTCACGGCTGGTGTACGGGCCGTAGGTGTGGCGACCGGCCGTAGCAATGCGGACGAGCTGCGCGCGGCAGGGGCGGACGTGGTCCTATCTGATCTGTCCGACACGCGCGAAGTGCTGCGGACGCTCGCTGACGTGTGACCTGCTCAGTCCTGTGCCCCGCCTGCACCCGAGCAGACGGGGCACAGGGGGCTACCGGCCGGCCGCGGTCCAGATCGTCACAGCCGCTCCGACCACCGACACCAGCACAGCCAGCGACGGCAGCGGCCACCGATTCCGCTCCAGCGCATCGAGCCGGGACTCGTGATCGGCGATAGCGCGGTCGGTCTGGTCAGATCGCTGCACCAGCAGAGCGAGGCTCCCGTCGACACGGGCGAACCCTACGTCGACAGAACTACGCAGGCGCTCCAGTTCGACCGCTACTGCGGCCGGGTCCGACGGCGACGGATGCGTCGTCATCAGCACCTCCTACGGGATCAGTCTCGGACGGTCGACCGCGACCTCGGTGATGCCCGGCCCGACCGTGGCCCCGCCGCTGGTCGCGACGGCAGTGAGCAAGGCCAGGACCGCGGCGAGCCCGGCGGCCGACAGGGCGCCGAGCCACGGGGCATCGATGACGCCCGTCGCGCCGGCGCCGAGGATGGCGAGCAGGGACTGAGCGAAGGTGCGGACGATGCGCTCGAAAGTGGCCTTCCAGAATGCTGCGGTGGTCATGAGGTCCCCTTCAGGAGTCGGCGTTGAGCCGGTCGGTGATGGTCTTGAGCGCGGCCTCGATGTGGTCGAGGCGGGCGAGGGCGGAGTCGAGGCGGCCGAGCAGCGTCACCTGCCGGTGATCGGCGTACCGCAGATACGTTCCTGCCTGCCTCGTGTTGTCCTGCGTCTTGTCGATGGGGTTGATCAGGGGGTACGCCCAAATCTTTCGTACGTCGGCGTCGCTCAGCGCCATGTCGTCCTCCGGGGTCGGGCCGCCCTTGGCGGCGGCGAGAATGGCGGACATCGGGAACTGGCCCGGATCGCCGTGGGATTGCTCGGGCACGTGCTGATGGCCGCAGTGCCCGCGATAGTTCGTCCACGCCGCGTTGCTCATGCGGACGCTGGACGCGCCGTAGCTGGATGGGTAGGCCCGCCATTGCACACCGCAGGTCAAGGGCACGCTGTGGTGGTCGCGGGCCCACCGCGCGAAGTCGCCGAGGTCTCTGATCACCCAGCTCGGCAGCTCGGGGGTGTAGAGGTGCGGCGTGGAGCCCCACCGCCGGTGGGTGTCCGGGTCGCAGGTGGCGACCAACTCGACTTGGCCCACGTTCAACGTGTTGGTCTCTACTCCGCCGGCCCTGTTTTCGAGCGCGCGGGCGGAGGTGTCGAAGTCGAAGTGCTGGTACCAGCGCAGCTTGCGCGCGGCGAAGTCCGGGACCGCGGTGAAGGTCGGCGCCGACCGACCGCCGTCGTACGACGGCAGCGTACGGCCTTCCGTCGTGTGCCACACGAGCGTGTTGGTCTCCATCGCGTCGCCGCCGTACCGGCCCTGGTACCAGTACGCGGTCGACGCTCCGGGGTACTTCTGCGGGCCTGATCTGGTCATGGTCTTCCTCTCAGAGTTGGCGCGCGAAACGGGGCGCGCTGCCGATGGCTCCGCCACCGCCGTACCGGCCGCCGGTCGTGGCGCCGCTGGTGCGCCGGGTCTGGATCTGGATCTTCAGGTCAGGAGCACCGCGGTACGGGCCGAGGTCGATGGACACCGTCGGCAGGGCGTACGTCGCGGACGCAGGAACAGCCCCGGAGCCGACGACGGCCGCGCCGTCGTTCACCACGACCTGCCACGCACCGCCCGTGTACACGCTGCCGACGAGGTCACCGATGAACACCAGGCCCAAGGAGACGACGGCGGCGCGAGGGGTGATGATCGTCTCCCACGTGGTGGCGAAAGCCGCCGTGTCCTCCCAGAACAGCCCATGGGCGGAGGTCGGGAAGAAGGGCACTTCGCTGGTCGTGCGACCGACGCGCTCCAGCAGCGCGAGACGATCCTCCAGAATCGCCAATCGCTCCATCGGATCACGCTGCTTCGCGTACTGCGGCATCACACCGCCCCACACTTCAGCGTGATCCGCTCGGCCCCCGCACCGGGCGTCGCCTCGATGGACAGGATGCGCAGCTCCGCCGACCGGCCGGCCGGGGTCTGCTCGTCCGGCGCGATCACGAAGCGCGCCACGTCGCCCACGCTGTACGAGCCGTACGCCGGGTCGGCGTCCGCCATCACCTCGAAGCTCGGCTGCACGTCGGCCTGCGTCCGCGCCGCGAGATCGGCCCGCGCCGTTGCGTCCAACCGGGCCTGCTCGACCACGTCCGAGTACGTCGTCACGGCCTCGATCAGCGGATACCCGGCGGCGATCAGGTCGGCGGCCTGCTGGACCGACACGAGCTTTGCCTCGCCGTTCCCGGCACCGAGCGCGCTCACTTCAGTGGACAGTTCGGTCCCGTTCTCCGGCCACGTGTACGACAAGATCGACGGCTCCGGCCCGCCGCTGGAGAAGTAGAGCCCGGACTCGGCCGCCGACTGCCGGCCACGCCGCGGGTACCAGACCTTCATTTCGCGCACTCGACGCGGAGGCTCGTTGTTGCCGGGCTGCGTCCAGCGCACATCAATCCCGAAGTCGAAGCCATTATCGGCTTTCGCCAACGCGACGATGCAGTCGTAGATGGCGGGCCGCTCGTACCCGAAATACGTGACCGTCGGGAACACACCCGTATTCGGATCGGGCACCATGCTGAGAATGTCGATCCCTACGTTCCCGCCTACCTGTGTCTCGGCATACCGCAGCAGGGACCAGACAATGAACCGCTGATCGGGATACAACTTCTGTCCGTCGGGCACATACCGCGCGTCGAGCAGCACCGACGGGTCAGTCGAAAGCGTCTTCTTGACGAAGCGCCGCTGGTAGTACGACAGGAATTCAGCGGCTTGAATTTGCTTTCCGCCCTCGGCGCGATCGCGTGCCCAGATGATGCCGCCCCACATGATGACGCCATCCCGGTCGACATACACCGCCGTACGCCCGGGGCGCGTGGCGGTGTCCGGGTCGAGCGGAAAAGTGTCGGCGGTGTAGGGCACGACCGCCGACAGAGCGCCGATGCCGTTCAGCTCCGTACTGTGCTTCACGCCCCGGAGCGGCAGCTCGGCGAGCACCGTGTCCGTGCGCAGGTCGCAGAACAGGTAGGTGTATGTGTGCGTTTCCACCGCACCGGGACTTAGCCATTCGGTTAGGATCTCGGCCATCAGTCGGCCCACCATGTCGTAGAGGGAAAGCCGATCCACGAGGAACTGATAGCCCCTCCAATGCGGAAATCGCCATTCCCCAAGACCTCACATCGCAGCAGACCAGAAGGGGTAGTGCCTCCCGCGCCACAGATAGCTGTCACATCTTGGTAGGACGTAACTGACTGGCGAGGTCGGTAGTCGGAAGGAATCCATCCTGCGAACGTCGCCAGATCGGGAATGGTGCCCGCGGTACGAGTCATACGCCCCCGCAAGAACACCTGATCGCGGACCTTCCTAATCTGCACAGCGTAGGCATTGGTGGAGAATGACGTGTAGCCGGTCGGAAATGGAAGCGTCAGCCACCCTGAATCCCGGTGCAGGATGGCGACAGTCCCGTCCGATCGGCCGTACTGAAAAGCGTCAGTATCCGTGTGGTACATGACCTGACCCGGGTGCGGCCGGGGGAGGGTGCTACTCGACGAGACCGGAAGAATTCCGCCTACCGACACCGAGTAATTTCGGATGTCTGAGATGGACGCCGCCGTCACGGTCGTTTGCCCCGGCCCGACCGAGACCACGCCCAGAATCAGCGCCGATGCAGGAGTCGACGGAATCTGCGCTGCGCCAGCCGACGCCGCGTATGCGCCCTGGATCACCTCCAGCCGCCATTCGCTTACGCTGCCGCTCGTCTCGGCGTCATACACCGACGCGACGACGGCGTCCTTGCGGTACTGGCCAGCACCCCCCGCAGGCGCGATGGCTAGCGGTTCGTCTGCGTCGTTGACGCAGCAGTACGCGCCGAATCCACTCAAATCGTGATTGTCGATCCAGCAGTATCCGGCGCTCACGATGACGGACATGGTGGGCGTCGGCGTCGGCCGCACCTTGAGCTGGTAATTCTGATACGACGGCTTGACACCCTGCCGAATACGCAGAGGCGCCGCCTCGTCAGCCGCGAAAGCGGGATAGCACAGCATCGCCGAAATGGCGCCCAGCCTGTCATTCCGCGCCGGATACGACCCGGCCTGTGCCCACGAGGGCGGATTCACTTCGGCCATCACAGGCCCCCTTTCCTACAGACTCGTGTCGCGCCAGGTGACGGTGAGAAGAGCGGACTGGCCGGACGCACCAGGCAGCGCCGCCCCGCGGAATGCGATCTCGGTCGGGCCCGGCGCCAGCACCGGCCACCGAGAGCCGCCTTGCACCCAGTCGCGGCGTGGTGCGCTGCCCATCAGCAGGACGGCGCGAGCGCGGGTGTCAATGACCAGGTACTCGCCCTGGCGGAGGACGGCCGCCGCGGTGAAGGTGAGAGTTCCGGTGGTGTGCTCGATGACCGGGGCGGCGACGGGCCCGTCGATCCGCAGGACCGGGTATGCCTCGGCCGAGCCGCCGTTGTAGGCGGTGATCCGCCCGGCCGACCCTGCATCGCCGTACGACCGCGGGAAGGTGAGCGGGTAGGTGCGGCCAGCCGCCGGACTGTACGCCGTCGTGCTGGCGGTGTGCTCGGCGAGGGAGTACAGCCGCGGGTCGGGGCAGTACCACTCGATGGCGGCTTCGCCGACGCGCCACAGGTAATGGGCGTCGTACGGGATGCTGCGCTTCCTGACCTTGCCGTACGCGAGGAGGTCCCAGTCCAGCAGCTGGAGCGGCGCCGGCGTCTGGCCGGGCTGCGTCGCCGCGCGCAGTGCCATCTTCAGCGCGCGAAGGTGCGTCGGGTCGTCACCGCGGATGGCTAGCCCGAGTTGGATCACGCGGGCCCCGGTGTAGTCCGGTCCGGAGTATGTGCCGTGCTGGTTCGGCCGGTCACTGTCGTCGCCGCGTACGTCCGGCAGGTCGTCGATGCCGAGCAGGGCCTCGACGCCGTACGGCGTGCCGGGGCCGAACAGCATGTCGCCCCACTGGATACGGCCGATCGCCTCGGACGAGGGCACAGTCACCGCCTCCCTACGAGGCCAGCCCACGACAGGGCGCGCAGGATGCCGTCCGGGGTGGCGTCGGTCTGGTGCAGGTTGAAGACGTTGGTCGTCGGCCCGGCGGTCGGCACCGCAGCGGCCAGCGCTCCCGGTGCCGGGACGGCCGTCGCGGCACGAGCGGCGCCGGTCGCGGCACCGGCCATCGCGGCAGACGCGGCGGCCACGGCGCCTGTCGTGGCGAGCATGCCGCGGCGCAGACCCTCGCCGGTCTGCCGCCCGATCTCTGTGAAGACCTTCGAGGGGGACCGGATGCCGAGGGCCTTTTTGATGGCGCCCTGCATCCCCTTGGCGATGCGAATCATCTGCGCCTCAATGGCCTTCTGCGAGACCTTGATGCCGTTGACGAGGCCCTGAGCGGCGCGGATGCCGGAGCCGTACATTTGGTCAGCGATCGTGTTGCCGACCTTGGTCGCCGATCCGGCAAGCTGCTTCTGAAGGTCGTTGATCCGCGCGAGTTCCTTCGGCGTCGCCCGGTTGAGGGCGTCGGCCGTGGCCGAGCCACCCTCGACACCCGCATCGGAGAGCTGCTTCAGCAGGTCTGCGCGGACGCCCTTCTTCTTCAGCGCGGCGAGGGTGTCGGCAAAGCGCTTCGTCTTGGCGAGCGACTGCTGAAGGCCGACGGTGATCGCGGCGACGCTGTTCGTCTGCTCGTGGCCCTGGACGATGTTCGCCTCGCCGAGCACCCGATCCGTGGCTTCCTTCGCGGTCTTGTTCCGCTCGGCTACGAGATCGTTCAGCTTCTTCGTTGCATCGGCCAGGCGCTTCGCTGCGGCGTCGCGCCGCACAGCGAGGCTGACCAACGCCTGATTGTCCTTCTTGACCCGCCCGAGCAGAGAGGTGAGGCCGCCCCGCTTGCGTCTGTTGCCCGCGTTGATGGTGATCGCGCGCTCGATCAGCGTGGTGACCTGAGACAGCTTGCTCTTCAGGGAGGAGGTCGACGCGGTGATGCCGTCGATCAGGCCCCTGATCAGCGTCTTACCGGCCGGGGTGAGCAGGCTCGCGTCCTTGCGCTTCGGGCCCTTCCAATCAGGGATCATCGCTGTCAGGCGGCCAAGCACGGACTGGACGCCGCCGATTGCCGACTCGATACCGCGGATGAGACCCCGGACAAGGGAGGCGCCAGCGCCCCGCAGGACGCCGCCGAGGTCACCGAGCGCGGAGATCGCGCGGCCGGGTACGCTCCGCAGCCACGCTAGGGCGGAGCTGACACCGGACTCGACAGCCGACCGGAAGCTACGGGCGGCCTCGACTGCCTTCCGCGCCAGGAAGCCGGGGAGCGAGGAGATCGCCGACAGTGCTTTGCCGGGTAGTCCGGCGAGCCAGGAGGTGATGCCGCGGACCAAATCTGGGATGACGCTGTGCCCGACGAGGTGGTCGTACAGCCACTCGAACGGGACGCTGATCGCTTTGACGAGCGCCCGGACGGCGGCGATGCCGGGGCCGAAAGCGCTCCCCAGCCCGTTGATGAAGCCGACGAGGCCCTGGATGGCGGGGACCGCGTACTGCCCGATGGCGACCGCCGCCATCTGAATCAGGACGGTGGCGATGCGCAGCAGCGGTTGCACCAGCGGCAGGATTGCGGGGAGCAGCCCGGCGATGAGCTGCGTCCCGAGCTGCATGATCGCGGGGAGCAGCGGCGCGACGGCTACGAGCACCTGCCCGATGGCCTGCCCCATGGCACCCATGGCCTGCGCGATCTGCGGCGCGAGGGGGGCGAGGCTCTTGAGGATGACGACGAGCTGATCAGCGACCCCTGAGATCAACTGGCCGATGACCTGTGCCAGGCCAGAGAGGACCGGCGACAGGTACGCGGCGATGCCCGTCGCGATCTGCGAGATGATCGGCGCGAGCGCGGCGAAGATCTTGCCGAGGGCACCGAACACGGGGCCGAGCGCGGGCAAGATCGCGGCGACGATCTGACCCACGGCCGTGATCAGCGGGGCGCAGGCCACGACGAGTTGGCCGACGGCGCCCGCCGCCTGCACCAAGACGGGGCCGAGCGCGCGGATCACGGGCTGAAGCGCAGTACCGAGCGCCCGGATCAAGGTCTGTGCGGGCGGGCCCAGCTTGGCGAGCACCTGCCCGACCACGCCGAGCGCCTGCGCGAGCAAAGGTCCAGCGGTACGGGCGAGCTGCGCCATGGTGCTGAAGAGGGCACGCAAGCCACCCTGAACCTCCGGGCTGGCGAACGCCGTCTTCATGCTGCCGGTGATCGTCTGGAGCATCCCGACGAACCCGCCGCCGCTGACCTGCGCGGCCTGGAAGACGCTCGCGAAGATCGACGCGATGTTGCCCGCCACCTGGATCAACTGCTTGACCAGGCTGATCGCCTGCTCGATGGCCTGCCGCATCGCGCCGCTCTTGAACGCGGCGTCCATCTTCTGCGAGAGGGAACCGAGACCGGACGATGCAGCGTCACCGAGCCGCTTGAAGGCGGGCGCCGCCGCGGCACCGACCTGCACCAGCCCTTGCACCAGCACCGACGGCAGCTTCGAGAAGCCGCTCAGCCCTTGCGTGGCGCCCTTGAGCGCGGCGCCGAGCGTGCCGGACTGGCCGAGGTGCCGAGCGGTCGTCAGGACCCCGCTGGCCATCTGGTTGAGAGTCGTGGCCGACGAGGTGAGAGCCTGCCGGAACACCGGCAGCGTCGCCGACGCGGTGCTCTTGAGCTGCGTGTCCAGTCCGGCGAAGACGCGATCCTGAACGGCGCGCTTGATCTTGTCCAGCTCGGGCGACATCGAGCGCAGTTGCTCGACGAAGCTGCGGGCGTTGGGGCTGAGCTTCTTCAGCGCCTCGGCGTACGCCTCCGGCTTCGACGGATCGAACGCCGCGCTAATCGCGTCGCCTACCCCCGAGAATGCGATCTTGATGGTGCCCGCCAAGGTCACCAGCGCAAGCAGGCCCGTCGCCCCGACACCTGCGGCTGGCGCGATGCTGGCCACCGTCGTGGCCAGACCGCCGGCGAGCGGCACAGCAGCACCGATCGCCGCAGCGACCTTGAGGAACGGGGCGGCGACCCCGGCGATGCTGCCGCCCATCTCACCGAGCCGGGATAGGGCGCCACGCAGGCGACCCACACCCGCCTCGGAGTCGCGCGTGTTGACGTGGGCGTCGATCTCGATGTCGGTGTCGTCGACCGCTCGCGCGGCCTCGCGGACCTCGGCGAGATCGGCGAGAGCACCGCCGACGGCGCCTCGTACGACCACGCTCGGGTGCTGATGCGCAAGGCGGTCGAGGTGCGGCTCCAGGCGCTCCATCTGACGGAGCGCGTCCTCGATGGAGATGTCGACGCCGATGCGCTGGTCGGCAAGCCGCTGAAGGTCGCGGCGCACGCGGTCGAGGTCCCGGTCCAGCTCGCTGGAGTCCGCGTCGAGTTCGACCTCGGGCAGGTAGGCGAGTTGGTCCCGGAGCGTGTCTCGAAGCGAGGACCCCAGTGCCGCGCCGACGGACGATCCCTGCCGAGCGGCGTCCGCGATGACGCCGGACGTCCCTTGCAGGTTGACCTGCAAGTGCGAGACGAGGTTGGGGAGATTGATTTCCTCAGCCGACATCGCGGGCCCTCCTCTCAAGCGCGGCGCATCATGGCCAGCCCCATAAGGGAGCTGCCGTCAGACGGGGTGGGACGGTCATCGCTGCCGCGGTGCGCGGCGCGGTGCTGGTCGGCCAGCGTCAGGAGCTGGTGCAGCGTCATGTCCCAGAAGCGGTCGGGCTGAATGTGGAGGGCACCGACGGCGAGGTAGTAGAGGTCAGACCAGGGGAAACGGTCGTCACTGGGATCGCGGCGCTCGCCACCGCCGCGCCGTTTCCCTGGCTCTGGAGGGCTCGTTCGAGGGCGGCGGTGAACGCCGACGTGTACTCGTCGAGGCGGCCGGGGTGCAGCAGATCGGCGAGGTCGGAGCCGTCGGTGCGGCGGCGGAACACGATGTCGCCGGAGACGCGGCGCTCGCCCTTGGCGTCCTGGTGCTCACGGATGTGAGGCTCGAACCCGCCGGGGCCGATGCTCCCAGCGCCGATGATCTGCATGAGCGGGCCGAACGCCGCGCCCTTGCCCGTGCTGTCGATCGCATCTTGTACGGCGGCGACGCTGCCGAAGCGGGCTTCCAGCAGGGCGAGGGCCCGGAAGGAGTAGCGGAGCGGCACCTCGGTGCCGTCGGTGAGGGTGATCGTCCCGCCCTCGGCGAGCAGGTCAAGGCCAGTGGTCATTGTGAATCCCTGAGGTCAGTGCCGGGTTTCGGCCTGCGGATGGAGCGGGGCCGGGCGGACGGCGACGGAGCGGCCCGCCCGGCGGTCACGGAGTGGCGGCGGTGACGATGGGCGTCGCGGTCTCGTTGATCACGGCGTCGACCCATTCACCCGTGCTGGCCAGCGGCACGCACCGGGCCTCGTTTTCGATCGCCCGGTAGTCCTCCTCGGCGAAACCGAGACCAGGGAACGACGACATGACGCACTTGAAGAGGTTGAAGTGCACGTCACCGCCGATGATGTCGCCGCCGCTCACGGGCGTCTTGCCCTCGAGCTTGTACGGGAGAGGCTTGGTGCCCTGTTTCATCAGCCACCGCGACTTCTGCGACGGGGCGGTCCCGGAGTCGGTGACGGTGCTGGACATGAGCGCCACCAGCACATCGAAGCTGAGCTTTGCGTGCGGGTACTTGACCGTCACGTTTGAGATCGCCGCGTCGCTGTCGAGGAGACCGTTGTCCCCACGCAGTTCCTTGACCTCGACGTCGCCAGAGATCTCCATCTGCTTGATTCCAGGCACGTCGATGCCAGCCCCGTACGACGGCGTACCGCCGGCGGGGTCTGACAGCAGTGGGAAGATCTTGGCGTCCTCGACCGCGTAGAGCTTGGTCACTCGGCTGATCGGCATATCGGGTGTCCTTCCTGGTGCCGGGGTCCGGCCCTATTCGGCTGGGGTGTCCGTGCTCGGCTCCGCCGACGGCGGCGCAGCAGGCGGAAAATCGGGCGTGGTCCACGGCGGCCGGTCCGGCGGGATGTCACCCGGCACGACCGTCAGCACGGCCCCCGGGATGTGGTCGGGGAGGTCGTCCAGGCGGCCGGCGTCCTGCTCGTATATGCAGCCGTCGAGCAGGTAGTAGAGGTAGCCGGGCTGGCCTTCGACGCGACGGACGGCGACGCCACCGGTCTGCACCTCCGCATCCGCAGGCACGCGGACCATCGGCCGACCGGGCTGCGCAGGGATGCGCCGGTCGAGGCAGAGGACGACTTCGGCCCGGTCAAGGGCGATGTACATGGAGGTCATGCGGGGGTCACCTCGGCGGGGAGCAGGCCGCGCCGGATCTCGACGGGGATGGAGGTCCGGATGCGGTTGTCGGAGATCGGGAAGCGGTCGAAGCCGGTCACGCGTACGCCGTGCACGGGCGCGGGGTGCGCGGGGAGACGGCAGCCGTGCAGCGCGTGGGCGAGGGATTCGGCGAGGCCGTACCGCTCGGCGTTCTTGGCGGTGCGGGCGCCGGTCTTGGTGCGGGCCCGTTCGATCAGGTCGACGGTCGCCACTTCGGTGATGTTGATCTCGGCCGCCGGGTCGCCGAAGTCGCCGTTCGCGCGGCTGTCGAGGCCGACGCTGACGGCCTCCTGCACGACGATGTACGGCTCGGCCTGCCCCGGCCGCGGCCCGTCGCGGAAGACCGGTACACCGCTGCCGAGCGATTCCACGTATGCCTTCAGGGCGCCGGAGGTGGTCGCGGCCATCAGCGGCCTCCCCGGATACCGGCCATGTGGAAGCGGAAGAAGAACGAGGTCTTCTCCACGGCTGGCCGCAGGAAGGGTCGGGCGGCGGTGCCGGGGTGGTTGACCTTGGTGACCGGGTGCGCGGCGCCGGGCCACGCCAATGCCTTCTTGTTCTTCGGCACGATGACGTGCGGCGCTGTCCCGTACTCGACCGCCGCTGCGTAGTTGACGTTCGTGCCGACCTCGTAGCCGACGCGGCGACCGCCGCCGGTCTGCCGCGCGACGATGGAGGAACGGAGTCGACCCGTGTCGACCGGCGCCAACCTGCGCGCCTCGTTCTGCACGTCGGTGCCGGTGCGCTCCACGGCCTTCCGCACGTCGTCGGACATGCGGCCGAGGTAGCGCCGGAGGCCCCGCTCATACGCGCGCGTGTTGATCCGGGCGGACGCGGACGTGTCGAAGTACCGAGCCATCACACGCCCCCCAAGACCAGCGAGCCGCTGTTGAGGTAGGGGGCGAGGAGGGCGTCTACCTGCGTCGATCCGGTCGACGCGGCAGCCGAGACGACGGGCGTCGCCTCGTCGGAGGTGTCCTCGATGTGGACGTTGTTGCCCTCGTCGTCCACGTCGAGCCGCGGGTCACGGGCGGCGTCGGCGTCGGACGGCGCGGCCTGCGCCTGGACGTGCGCGGCGAGGAGCGCGGTGGCTGGCGCTACGACCGGCGGCGTCGGGACGACCCCGAATTCCCCAAGTACATGCGCTTGCTCCGCTCCCAGCCTGTCGAACAGGCCGACCCACCCGCCGTTCCATGACTCGGCCCCGACGACAAGGTCGTCCCAGCCGCCCCACGCGAGGTGCACGGCATCGACCTGTCCGAACACGTCAGACGAGGTGACGCGGTACGCCGACGACGGAAGCGACGGGGCGTCGTACCCGTCGCAGACGGGCGTCACGGTGGTGACCGTGCGGACGCGGCGCGGGAGGAGCACCAGCCCCCCCGGCGCCACGTCCGCGACCACCGCCATCACCGTCGGCTCGAAGAGCTGCCGGGTGTACGCGGTGATCCGCTCCATGGCAGCCGTGATCCACGCGGTGACCTCCGGGTCCGACCCGGTGCACCCCGCGGTGCGCGCCTGTGCCACGGAGCAGTACACGTCAGCCCTCGGCCTGCTCGGTGCTGGCCGCGTCCAGCTCACGCCGGGCGCCCTCGGTGACCGTGGCGCCCTTGGCGACGATCAGCCGGGCATGGCCGCCGGGGTGGGAGTGGACGACCGGGCCGGTCGGCGCGCTGTGGTCGTCCAGTGCGCGGTACGCGTCGTCCGGCGCGGTCTGGCCAACTTCGTAACCGACGCCGGCGGCGTACTCCTGCGTGCGGACGACGGCCGCCGAAGTCGGCTGCTCGTCGGGGTTCTTGCGTGCGGCCATCGCTGGCCTCCTCACGGTGTCGTGGTGGTGGGGCCAGGTCAGGCGGTGGCGGCGGCGAACGTGATCTTCACGAAGCTGGCCGGGGTGTGCACGGCGACGTTGGCGCGGCGCTCGGCGAGGATCGCGATGGTGTTCTCGATGAAGAAGTTCGCGTGCGAATCGCTCATGAGGATCGTCACGCCCTGCCGCTCCCACAGCGTGGCCCCGGCGCGGAAACCACCGAGCAGCGCGGTGCCCGCGCTCATGGCGACGGAGGTGACGACGGTCAGGCCCCACAGACGCAGCGGCGCGCCGGGGTCCTGGACGCTGGTGATGACGCGGAACTGGCCGTTCTTGTCCTCGTCGAGCTGGATGTCCTGCCAGTCGAGGGGCGACATCACGATCGAGTCCGGCGGGTAAAGCGCCAGCTCAGCCTGAGTCCTGGCTTTGCGGACGGTGATCAGTTTGGCGTCCGTCGATCCGACGCCGGGCCGGTACGTGCCGATGCCGGGCGTGGTCAGGATGCCCTGCATCTGAGAGCTGCCGTTGCCGGTCAAGATCTCCCGGTCGAGCTTGAAATCCAAGCCATAGGTCAAACGGCCGTTGATGTACCCCATCAACTGCCCGTTGTCATCCGCGGCCTGCCGCGTGATCGGCACCCAGTGCGCCACCGTCTTGAGGGTCGTGGTGATCAGGTCGAAGGAGAACGGGCCGGACATCGGCTTCGTGGTGCCCTCCGGCACGACAGCGGCCTTGTTCCATGTGCCCGTGCCCGTCACCGGCCCGGAGGTGTCCCGCAGATACTCCAGCGTCGTCCCGTCGCTCGTCTGCCTGTCCAGCAGGTTGGCGACCAACAGCGGGTAGTCCGGGTTCTGCGGGATGATCCCCGGCACGCGGGTGTTCTGGAGCGGGTACGTGCCCGTGTTGACCGTGCCGGCCGGAGCGTCCCGCACGTCATCCGGGCCGAAGTCGACTCGCGTCTTGCCGGTGTACCCGGCGGCACGGTACGTCTCCAGGGCGCGTGAGCGGATGAACGCCTCGGCGACGGTGACAGGGTGCTGTCGGCCCTGGTCGTCGGGCTGGTAGCCGCGGTCCTCGCGCTGCTGCCCACGTTGCTCCGGGCCGGAGCCGGAGCCAGAACCGCCGGGCGCGGGCGGTGCAGCGGCTGAGAGCCGATCGAGCCTGGCCTGACGCTGGTTGGCCTGCTCGATGCGGGCCTCGATGTCGTCGGCCTCGGCCATCAGGGCGTCGTGGTCGCCATCGAAATTCTCGTCGCGGAGCCTGGCGAGGATGGCGTCCCGCTGCTCGGTGAGGGTCGGGGCTGCGCCCTTGATGGGGTAGATCGGTCGTCCGTCGCGGCGGCGACCGATGGGCTTCGCGCGGTTGCTCATCGCGGTGCCTTCCGGTCCGTGGGCGGGTCGCAGCCGCCCAGATGTCTGGGGTCTGCGTCCGTCTTTCACGGCCGGTGGATCGCGCCCGGCGTGCCTGTGGCTTTCACGTCCGGTACAGGCGGCCCGGATCGATGCGGTGAGGGTAGATCACATGTTCCGCACTGCGGTGGGGGGTGGTGTCATTCGCGGTGGCGACGGGCGTCTACCTGCGTCGTCGCTCCATCACGTGCCGCCGATCACGGCGAGGCGCAGCGCCGCCGCCCGCCGCTGCCGGGCCCGCCGCTGCTCCTCGACCACCCGATCGCGGTCGGCGCCGACCTGCTCGTCGAGGGTGGGGGCCGGGGCGTCGATGTCCTCGTACAGAGCGCCGAGGGCGTGCCGTACGGTCTTGAGCTTGCTGCCGGGCACGGCGGCCATGCGTGCGGTGATCTGCGAGACCTCGACGAGCCGGGCTGACCGGATGTTCTCCATCACGTCGCGGCGCTTGTCGTCGTCCATCTCGGCGAGCTTGTCCCAGTCGGGCAGGTCCGTCCGTACGAACCCGACGCTGAGTTCGGGGGCCGAGCCGCTGCGGGCCATGGTGCGGGCGTCGCGGCCGGCGGCCGTGTCGTCGTACCGGCCGGTGATGTACAGGCCGTCGTCGCGTTCCTCGGCGGTGAAGGTGCCGACGGGCTGCATCGGGGAGTGCATGAACAGCATGGCGTACTGCCCCTTGAGGCCCTTACGGAACACCCGCTGATGGAAGGTGGTGCCGTAGCTATCGACCACGCCGTACCGGCAGGCCAGGCCCTCGAACGTGCCGTCGTCGGCATCGGCGGCGCGGAGGTCGATGTCGACGGCCGCGCGGAATTCGATCTCGGTCACCGCGTCCTCCTCGCTCGGCACGACTGGGCATGTGCCTTGGCGGCCCGCAGGTCTGCCACCGGAGTCACTGGCACCGCGTCCGGCAGATCGTCACGGGCAAGGTCAACGTCCACGGGGAAGCTGATGCGCGCAGGCTGGGGCACCCGGCAGTACGGGCACGGGATCATCTCGACGTTCATCGGTTCCCTTTCAGGGTGTGCTCGGCGTACACCTCGGCGACGCCGTTCATCACGGTCCGGTGAGACGGGGAGAGGCGCGGCGCGTACCGGTAGACAGCCCGTCCCTGTTGGTCCCGGCCGTCGTACTCGTACACGACGGTGCCGCCACCGAACGTCATGTGTCGGGGCAGTTCGCCGTTCGGGTCCGGGCGGACGGCGATGTCCGCCTTGCCGTCGAACGGGCCGCGCCGCACCTCGCGGTACGGGACACCGGGCGGGCAGTAGGCGCCCTTGTATTGGGCGTGGCCTGCGGGTTGCAGGATGGCGCGGACCTCGCCGCGCAGCAGCGTCGCCATGATCAGTCCTCCACGAACTGGAAGGTGAGAGCGCACCTGCACTGGATCGCCTGCGACGCTGGCGCCGTCGGGTCCGCAGGCCACCGCGACTTGGTGAGCGTGAACCTCTTGTTCATCGGCACCGTGCGGCCGTTCTCCTGGCGGTGCGTCTCGCGGGTGCGCTGGTCGGCGGTGGCCAGCCAGGTTTTGCGGATGGCGCCCGCGTCGAGGGCGGCCAGCCATGACGCGGCGTTGTACCCGCCCACCGTCTCGGTGCGGGCGATCATCGTCGCGCGGAAGTCGGACAAGTTGCTGAACACGCGCTGGATGCGGGCCCGCAGCTCAGGGACCGACTCGCCGTCCGCCACGCCGTGCGCGAGCAGCTGCGACCGGAGCACGGCCTCGGTCGTCGCAGTCACCCGCCCGGCCAGCTCGTCGATACGGTCGTCCAGGGCTTCGCCGACCGCCGGTTCGTCGAGGTCGAACGAGGCGGTGATCGAGGCGCCGCCGCGGCGCCACGCCCGCTCAACGAACGGCCGCAGCACCTCCCGCGTTCGGCGCCGCCAGTACCCGCCGTCGAACAACTCTCGTACCCGGATGCGCTGCTCCCAGCCCTCCGGGCCGGCCGCGACATCGAGGTCTGTCATCCGGTCCGCGGGCGTCGTCTCCGGGTCCGGCGGGGCGAGGCGGACGGTGTCCTCGCGGGCCAGGGCACACGACTCCTCGCGCACCTCGGCGAGCCAGTCGGTCGAGCGCTGCGGCTTCTTCATCAGCCGGTCGAAGTCGCGGAGCACGCGGGCGCCCTGTTCCTTGGCGAGGGCCCGCACCGCCGCGCGCCCGGCCGCCTCCAGCCCGTCGTACGCCTCGGCGATCTCCGCCAGCGATGGCGACGACGGGCCGTCGTCCGCACGCGTCAGCGCACGCCGGACGGGCGCGGGACGGGCGTCTACCTGCGTCTTTCCCAGCAGACGGGACAGCGTCGACTCGACAGCCCTCGCGACGATGGTGTCCACGTCCGGGCCCGGAAGGCGGGAGAAATCGGCGTCCCACGAGCGGGCATCGTCTGTTCCCGCCGCGCCCTGCACGGGTGCGAACTGCGCCCGGTACGGCGTCAACGTGTGCTGCCCCAGCCCGTTCGGCAGGGGGTCGTAGCCGAGCACGGCGCGGGCCTCGTCCACCATGGTGATGTCGGCGTACATCGACGCGCGAGCCCGGTTCGCCTTCGAGTCCTGCGCCTCTTGCAGAGCCTCGACGCCGGACAGATCGAACTCTGCTTCCTCGGCGTCCGAAGGCAGGAGGATTCGGTCGATCTCGGAGCCGATGATCTCCAGCTTCGTCTTGATCGTGTCGGACCACAACGTCGATCGGGCGGCGGCACGGTTCTCGTACGTTGTGCCCGCGGCGAGGTAGTCGTGTGGCACCCCGAACGCCAACATCACTTCCGCGCTGTTGGCCATGCGGGATTCGAGGTAGGCCATCTCCTCCGTGGTCAGGCCCACGCGGACGTACTCGATGCCCTTGCCCTGCGAGCCCGGCGGCGAGGCGACGAGCAGCGTCTTACCGGCGTTCTCCGGCCCCTGCATCGACGTGCGCCACGACGCGCGGGTCTGCGCGAACTGCTGCTCGGTCTGGTCGCCGACGTACAGCACACCGCTCGGCGCAGCGCCGTTGGCGTAGGACCGGCGCTGCCACTCGCGGGCGTACGCGTCCATGTCCACCGCGTGCCGTGCGGCCTTCCACGGCGCGAGGCAGCCGAGCGGGTCGAACGGATGCGGATACCGCAGCCACAGCATCTCGTCCGGCAGGACCGGCACACGCTGGCCGTCGGCTCGGTTGATCACGAAGCCCACGATGTCGGCCGTCGTCGGCCGCGCGGCGATCGGCTTGTTCACCACGACCTGCACGTCGTCGTACACCGGGTGCGCCTCGGTGATCGGGCCGAGCCCGGTCTCGCCGCGGTCGAGCCACACGAAGCTCTGCCCGGCCAACTCCGCCTGTTGGAGGATGAGCGACTTGAAGACGCGGGCGCTCATCTGCGGATTCGGCTTCTTGTTGAAGAGGTGCGCCACCGGGTGCCCGATGATGGCTTCGCCGTCCGGCCGCCGCACCACCAGCGGCACGCTGCTGCCGTTGTCGGCGATGGCCGCCACGCACCGGTACGCCACCGCGCTGTGCGCGTACCCGCGCGCCTCGGCGTCCAGGTCCAGCGTGAGGGACTGCTGCCCACCGATCGACGCGACGGTGATCGGGCGGCGGTCCCGCAGCTGGTCGAGGCCGCCGACGGAGCGCCGGCCGCGCGCCACATCGAGCGCGTCTCTGAGTCGTCCCACGTCGTCGTCCTCCTATGCGACCGCGGCGAGGTTGCCCGCGGGGGCGAGCATGAGATCGGTGAGGGCCCACACGCCGCTGTCCAGTCGGTCCGGAGAGTCGTCACCGGGAACCCACGTGACGCACTGCTCCTCGAACTCCGGCAGGCTGCCGACGACATGAGCCGCGTGCTGCTCAAACACGGCGGCAACAGGCTCGGCCCGTGTGAGCTTGCCGCGGGTGGCGTGGACGCTGCGCACGTTCACGGTCGGGTCGATCTGGTGGATGGTGGTCACGATCCAGTCGCCACCGTTGTTGACCTCAACGACAACCGCGTCGGCTCTGTGCTGGTGATACGTGGCGATGGCCCGGCGGGCGGCCTCGATGGGCGGCATCCGGCCGGACAGATCATCGAGCAGGTAGCCGTGCTGACGCATCGTGCCGTTGCGGTCCGGAAGGTACTGCTGTCCGAGGCCAGCCACGATGATGCCCATCTCGTCCGACTCGTCGCCGGAGGTGGCAGCCGGGTCCATGGAGACGACCACGCGGGACATGGACGGGGCTGCACCGACGCGTGTCGCGTCGAACAGGGCTCGGGACCACAGGGCGCCCTCGATGTCGGTGAGGAGCTGGCCATCCAGTTCTTGCGCCTCCATGCGCGTGCCGGCGTACTTCGCGATCAGCTTCCGCCGCTGCTCCTCTGGCAGGTGGATCGCGTCGCGGGTCCGGCCGCGGGTGACGGTCACGTCTGCCTGCTGTGTCAGCTTGATCAGTTCGGTGCGCGGCTTGGGTGTGGTGGACGCGATGTAGTGCGGGTTCGGGCCGATGCGCAGGCCCATCTCCGAGTGCGTGATGGCGGCGCCGAGGCGGCGCATCGCGGCGGCCTCCTCCATCCACACCAAGCAGCGATTACCGCCCGCGCGCAGCCGCTCGACATCATCCGGGTTGTGCGCCCCGAACAACTTCGCTTCGGCACCATCCGGCCACCGCGCGAACGTGCCCCCGGCCGTGGTGCGCAGGACGACGCGCGGGTCGTGCGCCTTCAGCCCGGACGGTCCGTTGACGCACGCCTCAACGGCGTCCCCCTGCGTCGGGGCGATGATGGCCATGCGGTGGCCACCGCGCAGCCGCGGGTCACAGGGCGGGCCGTTGACGTGCTCGACCATGTACCTCGCGCAGCCGTCCGTCTTGCCGGTGCCGCGCCCGCCGAGCTGGAGCCACCAGCCCAGGGTCTCTATGTGGTCGGGCGGGACTTGCCAGGGGTACGGCGTCCAGCGTCCCCAGCGCTTCGCCCACAGCTTGGCGCGCAGTTCCTCCTCCAGCAGGGCCAGTTCTTCCGGGCCCATGCTGGCGAGGCGCGCGTCCAGCTCGTTAGGGGCGACGGTCATAGCTCCGCCAGTTCGTCGGCGAGGGCCTTGACGCGGGCGGTCATCTCGTCGGTGACGGTGACGGACGCCTTGATGGGCGCGTCGAGGCCGAGGAGCTTGGACTGCCGGTCGAGAGCCTTGATCATCGCTTCGGCTGCCTTGGCGTCGCCGGACCGTACGCGCGGCATCAGGCCAGTGATGATCTCGTCCAGCACCCCGAGCTGTTCGCCGATCCACGCGCCGTGCTCCTCGGCGGCAGCGGCGGCGTACTTCTTGCGGGCCCGCTTCCACGCCTCGTACACCGTCTTGACGTTGAGGTGCAGACGGTCGGCGATCTGGTGGAAGGTCAGGCGGTCGCGGGTGTAGAAGAGGACGACCTCGTCCTCCCGCTGCGTCGCGACGATCTCGTTGCGCTTCGTGGCCATGTCCGCTCGCCTCCCTGGTGGGGAGGGTAAGGATTTTCGGCGCGGCGGGATCTTGGGTGGTGTCATTCGCGGACATGAAGCGGCCCCACCATGCCGGGGCACGGTGGGGCCGCAGGAAGTGTGATCGGCTACCTGCCTCTCGGGGCCGCCGTCCGGCGCCGCCACGACGCCGGGATTAGGAGGGTGTAGGCACCCCACCCATACGCGGGCCAGCAGAGCCACCGTGGCCCGGAGCGGCCGACGCGGAAGGCCGTGATCAGCGAAGCCGCGACCCACACCACGGAGAGGGCCACGACGACGATTACAGGGATGGGCATAGCGGCCTCCTTCGGGACGGCCCCGCCGCGACGGGGGATGCGCGGCGTGGCCTCGTTCAGTGTGGCAGGTGATCAGCCGTTCTTGGGCTTGCCGGGGACCGGCTTGTCCGCCGGGGCGGTGGTCCATCCGCCGGTGCTGCTCGCGTACTCCCGTATGTCCTCAGGCCGCTCGCCGTCCCGGCCAGGGTCGCGTATGGGCATGGAGGGCAGTGCCATGATGGCGCTCCTATCTCGTGATCGGGATGGGACCGGGGCGGCCGGGTCGCCTGGCAGCAGTCGGCCGCCCCGGGGCTGAGATGCGCGTCAGGCGACGTGCCAGCGCGCTGGGTTGCTCTCGTCCTGGACGAACGCGAAGGCGTTGTCCGGCGGCTGTTGCTGTTGTTGTTGCTGGACCTGTTGCTCGATCTGACCTGCGGAAACAACAGCAACGCCCGGGCCCTGGGCCCCTTCCGGAGAGGGGCCAGGGGAGGGGTGCGGCGGGCGGGCCGGGAGGTCCCGAGTACGGACCCCGGTGGACGCCCCCCGAGAGGCACCCGGACCGGTGGCCCGGGTGCCCCGGGTCAGGGGCACCCCTGCGGCCTCACACAGGGCCCGGGAGTCGGCCGCTTTCCAGGCCCGGCCGGGGTAGCGGGAAGAGAGCGCGGCGACCACCTGAGCGTGGTGCAGACCGGGGGTGATCTTGCCCCCCTCGGAGCAGGTCTCCACGAGGTCGTGGAGGAGGTGCACGAACGCCTCCGGGGAGGGCCCCGGAGCGCGCTTGCCCGCGCCCTCCGGGCTGCCGTCGGCCGGGGCCTCCTTGGCGGACTTCGCCTTGTCGGCGCTGACCTTGGCGCGGAGGGCCGCGAGCGACCACCCGACGGCCAGCGGCCACATGAGCGCGGAGTGCCGGTAGACCAGCCAGCACAGGCTGGCCCCGGCGCCGAGGAGCAGGGCACCGCGCACGTAGATCCCGAGGTCGGCCGACAAGCCCGTCAGGTCGGAGCGGTGTGCCTCCAGGCACCAGCCCTTGAGCCGGTCGGTGAGGCGCCTGCCCAGCAGGCCGGTTCCCTCCCCCAGCGCCGACATCAGCCGAACCGCCCACGCGCTGGCCTGCTTCGCCTTCTCCTCCGCCTGCGCCGCCTTGACCTTCAGCTCGTCGGCGCGGCCGGTGAGAGCACCGCCCTCCGGCGTGGTCTCGCTCACAGCGTCACCGTCCCATTCAGGACAGCCACACCAGCGTCACCCATCGCGTTGTACAGGTCCGGCACCCATTGCATGAGCTGAGCGAACCCGGCCGTAGCGCAGAGCGTCGCCCCGGCGAACACGCCGCCGATCATGCGCTTCTTGTCGGTCTTGCCCGCGGCCTTCCAGACGATGACGCCGATCACCGCGGCGACGAGAACCGCACAGGCGCCGGGATAGGTGAGCGCTCCGACGGACCCCTGGGCCAGGCCCCCGCCGCCCTTGGCGCCGGTCACGGCGGACACCGCCTTGTCACCGACCTTGTTGCTCGCCTCGACGGCCTGCGTGGCGAACCACCCGAGGATGCCGCCGACGCACGTGGTCCAGGCGGCGCCGGTGATCAGCCCGCCGCCGAACGGGACCGCGGCCTTCAGCTCGCGGTTGCCTTTCCACCATGACCTCACGTTGATGATCAAGATGGCGACGGAGACGACGGCTCCGGCGATGGTCATTCCGGCGTTCATCCGCGGACTCCTGTGGTTGCTGCGACAAGATCGGGCCAGAGGACGCCCCAGGTGCCGCCGATGACGGTGACGGCCACGCCGAAGGCGTCGAGGAAGGTCAGGCGGCGGACGAGGCCGCCGGCGAGGTTGGTCCGCAGGCGGCAGGGCCAGTGGATGCGCGCGGCCACCACGCCCATGACGACGGCCGCTGCGGCGTGGGACGCCGCGTAGTGGACGTTCGTCCCGAGGTCGTCCAGCAGGGCGCCCCAGATGCGGCCGACGCCGTAGCCGACGCCCGGCAGCGGGATGCTCGCGGCCGCGACGGCGGTCACCGCGACCAGCGGCGACACCCTGTACGGGACGGCCCGGCCGAGACGCTGCCACCACCGCAGGTCCGGCTCTACCGGCACCGGGGGCTGAACAGTGACGTACAAGTCGATCTTCGGCGGACCGGCCCAGGGGACCGGCGGCTGCGGTGGCAGCCAGGGCGTCATCCCTCCGCCGCCGGGTGGGACGGGGGGCGAGATCGGGGGCGCGGGCGGGCCAGGCGGTGCGGGCGGCGCCACCGGGGCGGCGGCCGGCCGCTGGAATGGGGGCCAGGGCTGGCTGGCGGGGATGATCCGAGTCGGGCGGATGGGGTCAGACATGGGGTCCTCAGCGGTAGAGGGCGGCACCGAGGGCCGCGAGGGTGAGGATGACGGCGGTGGTCCCAGCGACGGGGACGGCGTACCGGCCGGGGGCGTGGCTTGGTGCGGTGCGCACCAAGCCGACGAGCCCGGTCACGGTCGCGGTGAGGAAGAACAGCAGCGCGGGCACGGCCGGCCTACGCGGTGTGCGCTGCGGGGAGCGCGGGCGGGTACGCGGCGAGCTGGGGCTCGTGCTCCTCGATCTCGGCGCGGATGACGCCGCGGATCGTGGAGTCGCCGACGCGTCCGTGCCCGGCGTCCAGCAGGGCGTCGCGCATGGCGGCGGTGCCGGGGCGGGTGCCTCCGTCGTACAGGGGCCGGATGGCGGCGCACCTGGGGTCGCGGTAGACGATCGGCGGGCGCTGCGGCTCGGCGGGCGGCAGCGGCGGGGCCTGTTCGACCGGCGGTACGGCCGGTGCCGGGGTGGTCGTCTCCCCGTCGGCGCGCTCGACGACGGGGGCGTCCTGCTCGGTGTCGACGCTGGTCGACGGGGCCGGGACGGGCGTCGCCGCGAGGTGCAGCAGGTGACCGAGGACGAGCGGCGGCACGCACGACACGACCACGACGAGCCACGCGGGGGCGTGCGGCTCGGCGGACCAGTGCCCGGTCACGAACAGATGCGACACGGGCTGTGCGGCCATGGCGGCACCGAGCGCCAGCCACGCCCCGACCACCGCGCTCGTCTTGCCCGGCGCTCCCTTCGGTCGGCGCGAGGCGACCACTGCGGCGATGCCTGCGTACGCGGCGAGGACGGAGGCCATGCCCCATGCGAGGCGGGTGTCCCATCCGGCGAGCACGCCGAGGTGGTGCTCGCCGGGGGCGCACATGACCATGACGAGGACGGCGACGATGGGGCGCCCGGCGTCCGTGAACAGTGATGCCCACCAGGGGATGCGGGCGCTCGACGGCGGGAGCGGTGTGGTGCCGCGGGCGCGGAGGCGGTGCCAGATGCGGCGGTGCAGTCTCACCGGTTGCCGCCGTTCTCGTTGCCGTGAGCGCGGCCGGTGGCGGACTGGTCGCGTGCGGCGGCGGCCGTGGCCGGGTCCTGGTGGCGGGCGTAAGCCTCGGCGGCCTCGGCCTGGAGGCGGCGGACGCGGGCCTGTGCCTCGTCGTCCGGGGTGTGGGTAGGCTGCTGCTCAGCCATGGAGAATCACCTCTCCTGGTCAGGCCCCCGGTAGTGCAGCCACACCGCCGGGGGCCGTTCTGTTGTGGGGCGTCGACGGGCGTCGGTGGCCCGTCATGACGCGGCGAGGGGTACCCCTCGTTTTTCGAAGGGTACCCCTCGTTGGGTGCGCTGTGCAGCCTTACTCTCCGGTCGGGAGGTGCGGATCATGGCGGGTGAGGCGGACGCGGTACGCGAGGCCGTACGGGCGCTGGAGGCGATCAGTGACCCGATCGAGCGGGCGCGCGAGACGTCGAGGCTGCTCCGCGAGTGGCCAGAGCTGCACTCACTCCTCAGGGAGGTCCGTCAGCACGCGGTGATCGCTGCGCACCGGGAGGGCCGGACGTACGACGAGATCGGCCAGCAGATCGGCACGAGCGGGGACCGGGCCGGGCAGATCGCGCGGGGGAAGTAGCCACCCGTCCGACGGCCGTTGACGTGCGTCGTCACCGTCCGGCGCGCACCGTGGGTTCATGGAGCGGCGACCCGTGATCGTGCATCCACCGTCCCCGAGCGGGGGCCGACGAGTGTCGGTCGACGGCACGGTCTTGGGGGTGGCGTACGGCTGGGCTGATGTGGTCGAGTTCCTGCGGCGCGCGGGTCTCGACGAGGGCGCGGTCCGGCCGGACGATCCCGGGCTGATCGAGTGGCGCGGCGGCGGGCCGGACGACTGGGGTGGCGACGAGGCGGGCTGACCGGCGTCGGCTGCGGAATGGTCACAGGATCGCCACGGCTCTCCCGCGCGTCTCGCCCGGCTCGTACGGTTGCGTCCTCAACTTCGCACCCGTGGGGGGATCATGCGCATACGTTTCGCCGCAGCCAGCCTGATCGTGGGGGCGGTGGCACTCACCGGCTGCATGGTGGGGGTGCCGCAGCATAAGGCGACGCCGGCGCCTGCGAGGGCGGTGCCGGAGAAGGCTGCGCCGGAGGTGGCCGACTCGTCGCCGAGTATGGCTGCCGCGCCGGGGGGTGAGGCGGCGGGCGACGTGAAGATCACCAGCTGTGAGGTGAGCGGGGCGACGGGGTGGCCGTCGGCGAAGTTGCTGATCACGAACCACACGGAGCGGACCTTCAACTACATGGTGCAGGTGGAGTTCGTCGACTCCAGTGGTACGCGGATCGGCACGGGTGCGGCGGCGGAGAACAACCTCGCGTCGGGGCAGAAGGCGCGGGCGACGGCGCAGGGGTTCGAGAAGGCGTCCGGCAAGATCACGTGCAAGGTGGCGGACGTGCAGCGGTACTCACTCTGACACGAGGCGGCGCCACTCCAGCCCCACCCGCCTCAAAATTGTTCGTAATTAGTCGCTTTCGCCATCCGCGGTTGTAGGCAAGCCCCTGAGACCGAAGGAGAGAGTGCATGACCACTGATCAGACT
Source organism: Streptomyces sp. CB02923 (assembly GCF_001905005.1). Classification (GTDB taxonomy): domain Bacteria; phylum Actinomycetota; class Actinomycetes; order Streptomycetales; family Streptomycetaceae; genus Streptomyces. The sequence goes on from NZ_LWKZ01000012.1 coordinate 812,123, forward strand.
GAGGACCATTACGACGAGTGCCCGGCCGCCAGCGACCCCGGCGGCCCGTGCTACTGCGAGGGCATCGACGCCGCGGACGAGGCGTATCGAGCTGAGCCGCCGGACATGGCGGCCCGGGAGTCGCAGGGCTGAGAGTGCGGGCCGCACAGCGCTGCGCCCCGTCGGCCGGGTGGCTGACGGGGCGCAGCACTCTACGGTTACGGGGTAGCGAGGGCATCGTGTAGTGCCTCGCGCTCGACGTAGTCCTGTAGCTCCATGTCGCCGTCGGCCACGGCACGTACGCGGTCGACGGCGGCGGCGAGTTGGTCGCGGTCGTGGAGCAGGTGCTCGACGTGCTGCCGGAGGAGCGGGCCCTCGTCGGGGGTGAGGACGCCACGGGCGGCGCGGGACAGGAGCACCAGCAGCGCGTCGCGACAGGCAGCGCCATCGTCACCAATTCGGTAGTGCTGTTCCCCATGGGTAGAGCGGCCAGTGCGAGCAGCGTTGGGTTGGCGTGGAGCTGCGCTGGCCGTCGTCGGCTCGTCGGTGACGGGCGTCGTCAGGTGGTCGGCGAGGCGTCTGACCTGCGTCGTCAGCCGGTCGACGGCGCGGACGATCTCGCGGGCGGGGTCAGTGGGCACGGTTGGTCTCCTCGGCTTCGCCACGGGCGCTGGCGTCCTCAACGCGGAAGGAGGCGGTGAGGCCCAGTTCGACCGCGGCGCGCTCCAGCACGAGGCGCAGCTCGCGCGTGGCCGTGCGGGCGTCGGCGATCGGCTGGATGTCGGCGAGGAGGGCGGTGATGTCCTGGGAGGTGAAGCGGATGTGGATGCCCTCCTCGCCAGGGCGGTGGTTCGTAAAGGTGCGTCTAGGCATGGTCGATCTCCTCGGTGACGATGCGGCAGGTGCGGTCGTGTGTGCGGCCGGCGGTGAGCCACCACCGCTCGCAGCACGCGGTGAGTAGCGGTGCCTGCTCGGCCGGGCGGCGGGGGCGTGCGGCTCTCTCGGCGCGCACAGCGGCCTCACGCGCCTCACGACGGGCCGGGCGTCCACCGAGCCACACAGCGGCGCGCACGACGGCGCGTAGGGCGTTCACGAAGCCACCGCCAGCCGCGCCACCCGCGTGTCCCGGCCCCTCTGCGACAACCTCGCCTGCGCCGCCGTGCACGGCCCGCACGCGTCCTCGCCAAGCCGGAGGTGCAGTTGGTAGCCGTAGAACGACCCACCGGCAGCGTGCTCCACGATCAGCCGCGCCCGGCGGCCGTCGGCGGTGCGCTCGTCGTGCGCCTGCTGGCAGGTGGCGCACTGCTCGCCGCGGGCCTTGTGCTGCTTGTGCCCGATGTCCGTACCGCACGCGGCGCGGACGGTGCCGGCGTCGTCGACCCACGAGCCGTCGTCGTGCGTGAGGCGGTGGCGCTCCGTGGGGGTGAGGCCGCCCCACACGCCGAATCGTTCCTCCGCGTCGAGGGCGGCAGTGAGGCACGGCTCGACGAGGGGGCAGGTGGCGCAGAGCGTCGCGGCTGCGCGCTGCTGTTCGGTGGTGCCGAAGAACGGGGCGGGGTCGGTGGCGCAGGCGGGGCGGCCGAGGGGCGGGGTGGTGGTCATGGGGTCAGTCCTCCTCGGGCGCGGGGGCGTTGTCGGTGGGGCCGTTGGGGTGGCTGCCGGTGGTGGGGTCGCAGGAGAGGTGGGTGTCGTATCCGCGGTCGAGTCGGTAGCCGGTGAGGGGGTCGGTGCAGACGGTGCAGAGGGGGGTGTCGTCGTCTGGTGTTTCCGGCGTTCCCTCCCCGTTCCCTCCCTTGGAGGGAGGAACGGGGGGAACGGAGGGCGTTCCGGGGGTTTCCGCGATGTTTCCGGGAAACGTTTGACCTGCGGTTTCGGCGTTCCGGGGGTGCGTTCCGGGAAACGTTTCCGGGAAACGTTGCTGGGCGGGGGCTCCGGAACGCTTTCCGGAAACGTCTGGGGCGGGCGTGGTGGCCCGTGCTTTGCGGCGGCGGACGGCTTCGGCGACCTTCTCGTTGCCGCCGGGGACGCCGCGGTCGGCGAGGGTCTGGCGGGCGATGCGGTTGCCCGCGTCGGCCGGTACGCCGGCGGCGTCGAGGGTGGCGATGATGTGCTCGACGGTGCCGGGCACGGTGGCAAGGCCGGTGGGCTCCTCCTCCCACGTCATGAGGACGTGGCGGGTGCCGCCGGGGGCCCAGGTGTCGCCGTCCCGGCGGGCCTGGCGCAGGAGGGCGAAGTGATCGGGGCCTATGCCGGTGCGGGTGTGGGTGCGCTTGAGGGTGAGGGAGCCGCCGCCTTGGGAGGCCAGCTCCCATACGTGGTCGACGTCCTGCGTCTTGGCGGAGGAGCCTCGGCCGCCGCGGTCCTTGTCCTTGCCGAAGTGGTCGAGGCGTACGGAGCCGATGCGGGCTCGCTTGAGGGGGAGGAGGGTGTGGCGGTAGAGGGAGAGCCAGGTGTCGGCGTCGTTCTCGGGGCCGGAGATGAAGCGGGACACGGTGTCGATGACGACGACTTCGGCGGCGGTGGCCTTGGCGAGGGCGAGGAGGTCGACGCCGCCGCCCGCGGTGTCGAGGGGGCGGATGGGCGGGAAGGAGGCGTAGCGGAGTTCGCCCATGCGGCCGAGGCCGCCGCCGAAGCTGAGGAAGCGTTCCTGTACCTGCTCCTGGCCGTTCTCGGCGTCGAGGTACAGGACCCGTACGGGCGGCTGCGGAGCGTCGCCGAGGACGGGTTGGCCGGTGGCCATGCGCCACATCCACTCTTGAACGAAGAGGGACTTGCCGGCCTTGCCGTCACCGACGACGGTGATCTGTTGGCCGGGCCCCATGAGCTTGCCGGGCAGGAGCTGGATGGCACCGAAGTCGGTGACGAAGAAGGCGTCCCAGTCCAGGAGGGCAGCAGTGAGGTGGCTCGGGCCGTGGCCGGTGGACTCGCGCAGCTGCTCGGCCTGTTGGAAGGCGGCGACGATTGCGGCGAGTTCGTCGCCGGTGGCTTTGCGGAGTACGGCGGCCTTCAGTGCGGTCGAGTGCTCGTCGTAGCGGCGTTCGCGGGCGGTCTCGGCGATGCGCTCGGCGAACGAGGGCGCCATGTTCGCGGTGATGTACTCGGTGCCGAGGCGGTCGATGAGGGCGCCGCCGTCGACGAGGCGGAGCTGACCGAGCTTGTCGATTTCCGCGCGTACGAGGACGGGGTGAGGGCCCTGCCCGGCGGCGACCATGCCGGCCACGGTGTCCCAGATGAGTCGGACGGCGGGCTGGTAGATGTCATCGCGGCTGATGACCTGCGCGCAGTCGGTGTATGCCTGCTCGCTGTGCATGATGGCGCCCGCTACGAGATTCTCGGCCTCCGCGTCGTGGGGTGTCCGCGCGAGGGCGTCAGGTGCCTCGTCGTTGACCGCGTTGCTGCGCGGCGGGATGCGGCGGACGTTGTCCACGGTGCTCCTTGGTTCAGAACAGCGGGTGCTGCCGGGCGGGGCCGGGGCATTGGTGCTCGGTGACGTGCGGGTGAGGGCAGTCGGCGGGATGCCAGCGGTCGAGCCAGCGGAGCCGGGGCGGCGTGTGGGGGCCGGCGCGGTAGAGGCACCAGATGAGGCGGTTCGGGGTCCGGGCGGCGGCTTGCTCGGCGGGGGTGAGGGGCCGCAGGTCTGCGGTGACGGTGAGCGCGGCGACGCGGCCGACGAGTTGGCGGAGGATGGGCGCGCGGCAGGCGGGGCATTGGGTGGTGCCGTCGGCTGCCGTGCGCCCGGCCATCAGGCGCGTTCCCAGGTGATGGCGCCTCGCTCGACGTGGCCGCTCGCGCGGCTGGTGCCGGTGGGCTCGCCGTCCTCGTCGCGGTCGGCGAGGTAGTTGGTCCAGAAGGTCACGCGTGCGCGGGCGTCGGCGATGGAGCCGTACGGTCCCTCGTAGGTGGTCACCGTGTCGCTGCTGTATCGCTTGGTGATGACGGCGCGGAACACGGTGGCGTCGGCGGCCATGCCGATGGAGCGGGCCATCAGGCGACCTCGTCGAGGGTGCCCTCGGCGCTGCGCTGTCGGTACATCGCGCTGGACTGCTGGCGCAGCTTCTCGTCCGTGAACTCGTCGGCGGCGATCTCGATGTCGACGATGCGGACCTTGACGATGTCGTCCTTGTCCTCGTCGGGCCCCTGCTCGGTGCGCTCGACGGAGGCGAGTTCGATGATGGCCATGCGGGTGGTGCCGAGGTCGTCGAATAGGGCCTTGGCGTGGGGGCGGATGGCCTGCTCTACGTCGGCGAGGACTTTGCTGTCGATCTTGATGCTGATCATGCGGCGCGTGCTCCTTCGTGGGTGGTGGTGCATCGGGTGGGGTGGGTGGTGCGGACGGTGGCTACAAACCGGGCCACGGCCGTGGGGCCGGTGACGGGGCCCTCAGTGGTGTGGCAGAGCAGGCACTCGTACCGGGCCCGCGGCGGGCGGCTCCAGCGGACGTGGCCGGTGCGCATGTCCTCGCGGCCCTCGCCGAGGTCGACGAACAGCGCGCCCGTCAGCGTGCTCATGCGGCCGGCCCGAGGTCGGGCCACTGGCACCCGGCGAGCGCCGCACGGTGCCCGTCCGGCACCTCCGCCAGCGGCTGGCCGAGGTGGTGCAGGCCCATGGCGCGGAGGATGAGGGCGTCGGCCTCGTCGTCGCTCGGGAGGATGGCGCCGTACCGGCGCTGCGCGGCGTCGAGTACGGCTGCCTTGCGGGCTGCGCCGGAGCCGGTGGCGTACTTGGCGCGGCTGGTCGGCGGGATCACCGCGACGGGGATGTCGCGGGCGCACAGGGCGTCGACGATCAGCCACCATAGTCCGCCGCGGTCCCACACAGAGCCGCCCACCGAGTGGTGCGACGGGCCCTCGACGCAGGCGAGGTCGACGTGTCCGACCTCGGTGAGGACGGTCTCGGTGATGTGCCGCATCCGGGTCCGCCGCTGGATGATGGTGTCGCGGCGGCGGCCGGTGGTGGGGACGCGGGTGGTGCCGCCGAGGGTGGCGATGCCGGTGCCGGTGAGGCTGATGTCGAGTCCGGCGACGCGGTAGAGGCGAGGCCGGAGCCCGGCCGCCTGGGCGGCGGCCGGGGCGGCGTCGAACAGGGTGGTCACGATGCCTCCCAGAGGTAACGGGGCATGTGCTCCGTCCCTTGAGCGCAGCGCGGGCGGCTAGGACGGTCCCACCCCGGATGCGCCGGGCGGGCTGCGACGAGCCGCCATCCCGCCGCGCGGAGACTGGTGCCGGTCTCGCCCTGCTGGGTGTAGGTGATCAAGCGGCGGTAGCCCATGCCCTTGGCGATGTCCCAGCAGGCGGAGTACAGGAGGGAGCAGGCGTTGCGCGTCCCGTCGGTGGCAACCCTGGTGACCTCCAGCGTGTGGCCGGTGTCGAGGTGGCGGGCGACGGGGCGGCCGACTATGGCGACGCCTACGAGGACGGCCTCGTCGGTGACGACGCCGGTGCAGCCCTTGTAACCGCGGGGCGGGCGGTGGTGTCGGTGCCACGTGGCGATGAAGGCGCAGGCGTCGGCGAATGACACAGGGACGCGGTGGAGGCTCATCGGTCCCCCTTCACCGTGTCGCAGCCGGTGCAGCGGTGGCCGTCGCCGTCCGGCACGTGCCGGGTACTGAGGTGCGCGCACGCGGTCGTGTCGCAGACGAGCCACCTGGTGCCGGGCGGGATCTCCTCGAACACCGCGGTGTCGAGGCGGCGGGCCGCGGCAGCGCGGCGGTGGGCGGCGCGTACGGGCCCGGCGGGCGCGGGCCGGAGGACGCTGTCGACGAGCACGGCGAACCCAACGGCGGGGAACGCGGCGAGGCCAGCAGCGATGGCGGTGATCACTGGTCGCCTCCCGCGCGCTGGTGTGGGACGACGGGCCACGCGCCCTCGACGACCGCCGCCGGGTCCTTGCGGCGGAAGTACTCCTGAAGGCTGACGGCCTGCTCGGCGGCCCACGCGACCTGCGCCGTGTACAGCTCGTCCAGCGACATCGCGGCGAGCTGCGCGTACCGGGTGCCCTGCCGCCAGGCGACGCGGCACGCGGCGAGGGCGTCGGCGTCGGCGGAGTGCGCGCCGTCGAGCGGCACGGCGTAGTGCTCGCAGAGCGCGGTGAGCTTGCGGCTGCCGCGGCGGTAGCGGTCGACCTGCTTGTCGATCACGAAGGGATCGATGACCCGCAGCCCACCGAGACCATCGACGAGCGGCGTCATGCCGTACCGCCGCGCCTCGCGGTCGAGGACGGTGAAGTCGTACCGCGCGTTCATCGCGACGATCGGCACGCCGGCCAACACGACCTGTCCGAGGGTGCCGAGGATCTGCTCGACGGCCTTGCGCAGGTCGACGCCCTCAGCGCGGGCCCGCTCGGTGGTGACGCCGTGGATCGCGGCGGCCTCGTCGGGGACCTCGTGCCCGTCCACGTCGGTCAGCCACGTGGCGGACTGGGTGGGCTGGCCGCCGCCGCACTGGACGACGCAGGCGGTGACGATGCGGGCGGTCTCGGGGTCGGGCCCGGTGGTCTCCAGATCGAAGCCGCACATGCGGCAGAGGTGCCAGCTCACTGGCCACCTCCGGCGCGTTCCTTGCCGATGCGGACGACCATGTCGCCGATCTGCTCTTCGTCGCCCACCTCGTTGGTGACCAGCGCACCGAGCTGGTTGGACTGTCGCAGCTCGTAGTGGATCTGCCGGAGCCGCCCGGCCGAGGTCTGCGGGTGGCTGATCTCGTCGAGGTACTGAACGGCGGACCGTACGGGCGCCTCGCCGCGCTCGACGTACGAGACGTCGGGGTCCGGGTCGTGGGTGGGCGTGAGGCCGCCGGTGAGGAGCAGCACGCGCAGGGCAACAGACTGCGCTTTGGCAGTGCCTTTGTCCGCGGAGTCCAGCGCCTCACCGCGCGTCTTCAACAGAGCGGGCAGCGTGTCGCCCTTCGGGCCCATGACCATCCACGACACGGTCACGGTGCACTCGCGCATCTTGCTGCCCTTGGCCGAGGTGGTGTCGCGGTGCTCCGCGTCCACGCCGACGGGGAAGATGCTGATGCCATGCTTCAACGTGATGGGACCGAAGGTGTTGACGACGGTGTCGACGCCGCGGAAGTTGAAGCGGGTGCCGCCGCCGTTGTACTGCTCTTTCTTGGCGATGGCGCGGACTTCGCGGCGGGCGCGGAGCCACGCGATGTGCACGGGCACCATCTCCGGATCGCCGTCCCCCGGCTCGTAGTCGGCCATCGGGTCCGGCGCTGGGACGTACGGCTCGACGGGCGTCGACGACGCGTCGTCGGACGGGCCCGACGGGGCGTCGGTGGCGCGGCCGGCCGCAGCCGCCGCGCGCTCCTGCAAGGTCGTCATGCGTTGTGCTCCTCACGGATCACGCGGGGGATGGTCAAGCGGCGGCTGACGCGGTCCTCGACGCAGTCGGCGTACGCCTCGGGCCAGCGCTCGGCGAGGCGGCGGGTGTCGCAGTGCTCGCGGCTGGTCTCGTCAAGGCGGACGAAGGTGCGGTCCAGGACGACCGCCTCGGCGGCGTCGCCGAGCGTGCCGAGGATGCGCGCCTTGGCCGCCGCCTTCCGGCCCGCCGCTTCCTTCTCGTCGTTGTGCGCGTCGAGGTAGTCCGCCACCGCGTCCTGCGTGTCGACATCGCGGGTGATGTCGATCGCGCCGGACCGGTCCGGGTGCAATCGGTCGTACAGGTCGAGCAGGACATCGGGATCGGCGTCGGCCGCGAGGGCTGGCGGGCGCCGGGTCTGGATCTGCTCCCATGCGCGGGCGCCAGCGGTGCGCAGGTCGTCGATCAGGTCCACGTGGTCGGCCGTCCTGATGACGTACTGCCTGTAGTCGTTTCCGCCGATCAGTACGGCGGCGTGGACGTGGTCGAAGCCGCACACGTCGGCCTGCCAGAGCGTCTGGACGAGCACATCGTCCGCTACGCCTGCGCGGAAGGCGGAAGCCTTCATCTTGTCGCGGCACTTGATCTCGACGGCGCAGCGTTCGCGGCCGTTGGCGAGGGGGCATTCGAGGACGCGGCGGTCGAGCGTGCACATCTGCCACGGCCGGTCGGTGCTGGCGACGAGGCCGACGCGGCGGACGACGGACCTGTTGCGGCGGGCCCACTCGCGGGCCACGGTCTCCTCAAGCGCGCGTCCCCAGAGGGCGGGTTCGGAGTCGTCGCTCTCCAGCGGCAGGCCGCCCGTCTTGTCGTGGTAGACGCTGAGCGCGTTGCCGTAGCGGGAGATGCCGAGGATGGCGGCGATGTCGGAGGAGCCGAGGCCGGAGCGGCGGGCGGTGAGCCATGCGGTGCGGTCGGCGTCGGCGGGGAGGATGAGGCGGCCGGTGGGGGTGATCCGCCGACCGGCGGCCGGGGCCGTGGTGGCCCCGGCCTGCGCGGTCTTCGTCATACGGCGTCACCGCCGATCTGTCCAAGAGCGTCGCAGCCGCCGCATTCGAGGTTGATCGAGGTGCCGTGTATGCAGCGGTCCCGTTCGTGCCGGGGCGCGGGGTGCGTGAAGTCGTCGCAGTCGCACCCGGCGGCGAAGCAGAAGGGGCCATGCACGTTGCTCCCGTGGCCACACCGGCACTGGTACGCACCGGGCCCGGCGGCGGCCAGCTCGGCGGCCGTCATGCCAGGGTCGGGTACGGGCGCATCCTCGTTGTCGTGCACGAGCCGCCACCGCTGGGACTCGCGGTCCCACTCGATGTGCTCGTCCCCGGCGGGGTTGGCGATGTGGCCGTCCGGCTCGATGTGGAAGCTGATGCCCGCGTCGACGAGGGCGTTGAGACCGTCCACCGCCTGCTGCCACGGCGACGCGGCGCGGGTGGACTCGCCCTTGCGGGTGTCCTTCCCGGCCTCGTCGGCCATGCGGCGCAGTACGTCAGCCGCTTCGAGGCTGGCGTCATGCGCCGGACGCCTCGGCTTGAAGCGGGCGTTCGCCTGCCGGATGACTTCCTTGCGGGCCTCGCGCAGGTCCTCGGCGCGGATGGCGGCGAGCTTCGCCCGCAGGTCCGCGAGCGTCCCGAGGGGCGCCTTGTCGGACCGGCCGTACTCGTCCAGCAGCTCGTCGCGGGTGCTCATGCCGCACCGCCCGACCGGCCACGCTCGGCCCGCCAGTCCGCCGCCGCCCGGTCACAGCACAACGGCTTCCCAACCTCCGCAGGCGCCCCCAGCTCGGGGTACACGCGCGCGGTCTCGGCCGTCAGCTTCTCGGCGATCAAGTCGCAGTGCCCGCACATGACGTGGCCACCGCTGCGGTAGGTACGGGCACTCACGCCGCACCTCCATCGGCGGTGTGGCTGATGAACCGGCCGTGTCCGTCGAGCACCCGCACCCGGTCAGCCACCTGCTGGACGGAGAACTCGCCCGCCGCCCGGCCGCCGCCGACGATCAGGCAGCCGCGTCCCGCGTCGAGGTCGATGGTGACCTCGACGCCGCGCGACGCCAGGTACCGGCGGCTGTGGGCGAGGACCTGCATGGCGAGGTCGGTGTCATCGGTCGCCTCGACGGTGATCGGAGCGGGCGCCGGGCTGTCGTCGCGGCCACCGTGGCGGCCGATCCGCTCGAACGTGATCAGGTAGCGGGCGCTCACGCCGCACCTCGCAGACCGGCCGCAGCCCGGATGCTGTCCGCCAGAGCCGAGCACTGCCGCCCGTACACCGGCAGGCGCGTACTCACCTCGGCGAGCAGACGCTCCACGAGCAGCGACTCGGCCCGGTGACCGTCGTACGGCCGGGCGTCGGCCTGCTCGTCGAGGATGTCCGCGACTGTGTCCGCGTGCTCGGTGACCAGCTCGACGAGCACGGCCTCGACGAAGGGGCGCAGGTCCAGCGTGACCCCGGCCGGGATGCGCTCGACGGAGATACGAAACGGCCCGTCAACGGGCGTACGGGAGTCAGCCACGGCCGACACCTCCGCGGGCGGCGCGGCGGGCCTTCATGCGTGCGAGGATCTGTGCGTCAGACGGCCGCACCCACTTGTGCATACCGACGCTCTTCATGTACTGACGGCCGTGCGGGAGCGAGACCCCGCACCAAGCGCAGGCGTACGGCTCCGGCATCTCGACGGCCGAGGCCGGGATGTCCAGCAGAGCCCACGCGCGGACCGGCAACCCTGCTACGACCGCATTCATCTCCACGTACGGACGCGGGTCGCGGGGCCTGAACGGGGTGGTCGTGACCGTCGCACCGAGCGTCTGCGCCAGCGCCTCGACACCGTCGGCCGACTGGTGGAAGTACACCTCCACGCTCGGCTCCTCCGGGGCGTAGTGGGCGCACTGCACGGTGACCGTGGTGGGGACGATCGGGCTGAGCGCGAGGATCTGCTCGACGACCGCCAGAGCGGCCGTGTACCCGCGGCGCTGCACCTCGGCAGCATCCGGCGGGGACGTAATCTGTGTGCTCACGGGGAGCCTCATCTCTCGGTAGGTGAGTGGGTGAGGTGAGCCGAGGGGTCGCATCCGGGCTGCATCCGGTGCGGCCCCGACTCACATCGCGGGAATGATCAGGCGGACGCGGCGGCGTCGATAGCGATCCACGCCTTCACGCGGTCCAGGTCAAAGCGCCGACCGCGGAACGGGGTCTGCTCGACGGGGCACCCCCGCTTGACCCACTGGTTCACGGTCCAGTCCGAGACGCCGTAGAACGCCTCGACCTGCGCCTGTGTGAGGAGCGGGGTGAGGCCGACCTCGGCGAGCTGCGCGGTGCGCGCGGCGAGGGTCTTGGTGGCCATGGGGTTTACCTTTCTACTGTGTCAGTAGATGCTGTGGGCATGGCAAAAAGCTGTTGGAGCGGCGCGTCCAGTGCGTCAGCGATCAGCCATGCCGTGCGGAGTCGGCATTGCTGCCGGGCCGTACGGCCGCGTCCGGTGATAACGCCGATCGCTGCCGGACTGATGCCGCGGCCCGTCGGGTCGACGCGCTTCGTCGCCGCGGAGAGCGCGGGGCCGGAGAGCCCCGCCGCCTTCATCGCAGCTCTGAGTGGCTGGCCGTCACCCTTGCGGATCAGTGTGGACATGGGCACCTCGGTGCGGTTGTGTCTTGCGCTCCTTGCGGTGCGCCGCTGACACATTTCTACTGTCACAGTAGTAGCTAGGTCAAGAGAGGGCGCCCGAGTTTCAGAGAGGATTGCCCGCACTCGAACACCTGTCCTACTGTGGAGTGGCGCGGGGAGGCGCACGGGAGCACGCCGATACTGGCCACGCTTCTACTTTTACTTGCGAAAAGTAGAAGGCGACCGGCATCCTTACGGCGTGAGCACCGAGGAGCGCCCCGAAACCCTCGCGGATCTGATCAAGCGACTCAAGATCGAGTACGACGTCAAAGAGACGCAGATCGCGCACCGCATCGGTGTGTCTCCTGCCACCGTCAACGCGTGGGTGAACGGCAAGCGCGGCACCGGCCGCGGGCCCAATCCGGACAAGCTTCGCCGCCTCGCGGAGGAGTTCCCTCGGTTCACCGAGCGCGAGATCTTCGCTGCCGCCGGCCGCCGCGCGCCCGGCCCGCTCAGCCCTGATGCCGAGGAGCGCATCCTCGGCCTCTTCCGCAGCCTCACCGCGGAGCAGCAGGAGATGAAGGAAATCGAGATGCGTGCGCTCGCCGAGCGCAACCAATCCAGTCCTTCGTGAGTCTCCGCTAAATGGAGCCCGTCACTCAACGTGGCTGAATTGCAGTCACTTTGGGCTCGGTAGTCGCATATTCCACTAGAGGGCGCTACCTTCGATCGCACGGCCGCTGTCCTCCCCCACGGCATCCGATTTCGTCTGCCTGCGATAACGGGGGTAAGGCATGTGCGTGAGCGTTGAACGCGTCTCGGCTCCGGCGCGTCCGTGGGACGCTGACCGACTGGTCATATCCATCCCATCCAACCTCTCTCCCGAACTCTCTGTGAAGGCGCTACGCGCCGTACTGTGCGAACTCGGTGCGGTGCAGAGCCAGTTCGGTGCACGCTGCTTCTGCGGGGCCCCGCTCCTTGGGCTGGGGCTGATACCGCAGCAGCGACACACTGAAGAGGTGATCGACATTGGCGCGTAGAGCGACCAACAACCCGCGACAGGTCCGCAGCAAGAGCTGCGGCTGCGCTTTGTGCCTGGAGGAGTACCCGGAGCCGAAGCGCCGGCCGCGCCGCGACTGCATCGGTTCGTGGCAGGCCCGGTACCGGGACCCCGCCGGGAAGCAATGCGCGCGGAACTTCCTGAAGAAGGCGGAGGCGGAGGACTTCCTCGACGAGGTCCGCACCAGCGTCCGGCGCCGTACGTACCACGATCCGAAGCGCGGGCAGATCAAGCTGCGCGAGTGGTGGGAGAAGTGGTGGGAGATCCGCCAGAAAAAGGGCCGCGTCACCACGCGGAACCGCATCCTCGCCGTGTGGCGAGCGCACATCGAGCCGAAGTGGGGTGACTACCCGCTGGCCAGCATTGAGACGATGGAGCTTCAGCGGTGGCTGACCCACGAGGTGAAGGGCTACGACTCACAGAAGAAGTGCAAGGAGACCCTGACCGCCCTTCTTCGGGCCGCAGTCCTGGACGGGAAGCGCATCCCGGAGAATCCAGCCGACACACTGGTACTCACGGCCACACGGGTACAGAAGCACCCCGACGACCTCAAGCCGCCGACGGCCGCGCAGTACGAGCTGATTCACGCCGCATTGCCGCCGTATTACCAGATCATCTTGCGCGACTTCGCGGCGGAGTCAGGGATGCGGCCGGGCGAGTACGCAGGCCTGCGCCTGCACTGCTTCGACGAGGACGAGATGATCGTGCACATCAAGGAGATCATCGTCAGCGATCGGGGCCGACTCCGCAGGCAGGCTGCGCCGAAGACTTCAGCGGGCTTCCGCACCGTGCCGCTCACTCCGCGGGCGGCTGGCGCTATCGCCGTCATGCGGGAGAAGTGGAAGCCGACGCGGACGCGATCGGCCATCGGTGACGGTTTCGACCTGCACGTCGAGGAGCTGATCTTCCGGGGCCCGCGGGGCGGAGTCCTCAACATCAATAACTTGAGCGGCAGGGTGTGGCGCGCGGCGATCACGCAGGCGGGCGTCGCTCGGGAGATCGTGGACCCGGAGACGGGGCGGACGGACTGGTGGCCGGAGCTGAACCTCTACCGGCACGACGTGACGAGTCGGCTCCATGCGCATGGAGTCCCGGAGGCGGACGCTCAAGCAGTACTCGGCCATGACCGTGCCGGGCGCGTCACGTGGGTCTACACCCATGAGAGCGAGGACGCACGGGAGCGTGTTCGTGCAGCTCTTGGCGGTGAATGTGGACTCCGGGCCGTGTCGTGAGGTGCAGCGCCGGAGTCCGCGAAGAGTCCACAAAGCCCTCTCGGCGAGGTTCGATCAGCCTCTCTGAGGCTCGCACTTGAGTGATCACTTCGGAGGTGTCGAGACTCGCCGAGGTTCGACAGTACTCACCACTACACAAGATCGGACACTATGCCCTTACAAAGCAGATGTCACAGGTTCAAATCCTGTTGTGCCCACCAGCGCGAAGACCCCTCGTCGATCTTGACGGGGGGTCTTTGGCGTTCGGGGGTGTTCAGGGCTGGTGCTGGGGGCGGGGGAGGGGTGGGGGGCTTGTGGGGTTTGTGGGTGGGGAGTGGGGTGTGGGTGGTGGCTGGAAAAGGGGGTTATTGGGGGTGGGGGACGGGTGGGTATTTCGGGGAGTGGGAGGGGAGTCTGTCCGGAACCGGTCGTTCGTGATGAGGGGGTGGCATTGCACGGTGTGTGGAGCGGGGGCTAGCTTCGGCGGAGGGGTGCCTTTCGTGCGCTGAGTGGCGGACGTGCGACGGCGCGACGGTGCGAAGGTGCTTTATCAATCTTGGTGGCAGGGCGCGGGTTTGTGCGCTGTCGTGCGATCTTCCGTACTGCGTGTGGGGGGAGATTTTCTGTGCTGCCATTCTTGTGACGTTGCCGTCAGGGACGCTGCCGTATTTCTCGTGCGACGGACGGAGACCTGGGGACGTTGAACAGCCGACGAAGCATCGCCATTGTCGTGGGAACCCGGCCGGAGGCCGTGAAACTCGCGCCGCTCGTCAGAGAATTGCACCGGCGGCGATGGGCGGAGCCCATGGTCATCGCTACCGGGCAGCACGGTGCGGTGGTCCGCGACACCCTCGCCTGTTTCGGGTTGCGTGCGCAGGTCGAGTTACCCGCGGCGCCCGGTGCGGATTCCGTCAGTGAGCTGACGGCCGGGCTGCTGAGCAGACTGGGCAAGCGGTTGCGGGCGCCGGCGGTTCAGGCGGTGGTCGTCCAGGGCGACACCGCGTCGGCGCTGGCCGGGGCGCTGGCCGGGTTCTACTCCTCGATTCCCGTGGTGCATGTGGAGGCCGGGCTGCGCTCCGGTGACTTGCGCAATCCGTTCCCCGAGGAGGCGAACCGCCGCATGATCGCGGAGGTGAGCGACCTCCATCTGGCGCCCACCCGCGCCGCCCACCGGAATCTGCTCGCCGAGGGCGTGGCGGCCGAGCGGGTCCTGGTGACCGGCAATACCGTGATCGACGCGGTCGTCACCGCGAGCCGGTGTCCGCCGACCACCGACGATCCCGCTCTGCGCCGTATCGAGCAGGATTCGGCCCCGCTGGTGCTGGTGACCGCGCACCGCAGGGAGAACTGGGGCGCTCCGATCCGGCGAATCGGCCGGGCGGTGGCGATTCTCAGCCGACAGTACCCGGAAGTCGGTTTCGTGGTGGCGGCGCACATGAATCCGCTGGTGCGTTCCGCCGTCGAGGAGTCGTTGCACGGGCGCCCCAATGTCTATCTGCCGGGCCCCATTCCGTACGACGCGTTTGCCCGCTTGCTCGCCCGGTCCGTACTGGCCGTCACGGATTCGGGCGGTATTCAGGAAGAGGCCGCCGCCTTCGGCATACCGGTTCTGGTGACCCGGGACAGTACCGAGCGGACCGAAGGGGTCGAATCCGGCCTGGCCCGGCTCGTCGGTACGCGGGAATCGGAGATCGTGGCGGCCGCGGAAAAGGAATTCGCGTACGAGGGCGCGTTGTCGGCGGTGACGCACCGGCCGTTTCCACGGCGTAATCCCTACGGAGACGGGCGGGCGGCCCGGCGCTGCGCGGCCGCGTGCGGATGGCTGCTGGGGCTGGCCCCCCGACCACCGGAGATGGCATGGGAGGTGGAACCGGAAGTGGAACCGGAGGCGGAATCGGCGGTGGCATCGGACGTGGCATCGGAGGTGGCGCCGGGCGTGGTGTCGGGTACGAGGTCGGGCGTGGTGTCGGGTGCGAGGTCGGGCACGAGGGCGGGCATGGGGCTTCTGGCTCCCTGAGACTTCTGGCCTCGTGAGCTTCCTGGCTCCCTGGGTTTCCTGCCTCCCCCGCCCCCCGGCTCCCTGGCTCCTTGGGCCCTTGGGTCCCGGCCTAGCCCCGGCCCCGGCCCCGGCCCCGTGAGCTTCCTGGCACCTGGTCCCCCTCGGTCTGCGGCCATAGATCTCCCGCCCTCCCTTCCATCCCCCCGACCTGTCCCCATCCCGCTCCCATCCCATCTCCACCCCATCTCCACCCCGCCCCCCACCCCGAGCGCTCAAGTCCCCCGACCAGAGGCAGGAGCACCCACTCATGGCAACCACATCCAGCACCGGAACCGGCCCGCAGCCCGCAGGGCTCGTCGAAGGCGCCATCGGTACGGTGGCGGGCAACGGCGCGGCCGGGTTCATCTCGGACGGTGGTCCCGGGGCGTTGACCCGGGTCTACGCCCCTCAAGGCGTGGCCGTCGACAAGGCCGGCAACCTCTACATCGCCGACACCGCCAACCATCGCGTCCGCAAGGTCGCCCCGAACGGCATCATCACCACGGTCGCCGGTGACGGGCAGGCCGGGTACATGTCCGACGGCGGCCCGGCCGTCGCCACCCGGCTCTACAATCCCGCGGATGTGGCGGTGGACGACTCGGGCAACCTGTACATCGCCGACACCCTCAACCATCGCATCCGCAAGGTCGCCCCGAACGGCATCATCACCACCGTGGCGGGTGACGGGCAGGCCGGGTACATATCCGACGGTGGCCCCGCCGTGGCCACCCGGCTCTCCCACCCCTACGGCGTGGCCGTGGACCGTAGCGGCAACCTCTACATCTCGGACCACGGGAACCACCGCGTCCGCAAGGTGACACCGAACGGCCTCATCACCACGGTGGCGGGCAACGGCACCGCCGGGTACGTCTCCGACGGCGGCCCGGCGATATCGACCCGTCTCTACTACCCCCTGGGCGTGACGGTCGACGCCGACGGCAACGTGTACATCGCCGACCGCCACAATCACCGCATCCGCAAGGTGACGCCGAACGGCATCATCACGACGGTGGCGGGCAATGGCATCGCGGGATACGTCTCCGACGGCGGCCCCGCGGTGGGCACCCGCCTGCACTACCCTTGGGGCGTCGTCCTGGACGAGGCCGGCAACCTGTACATCGGCGACGGCCACAACCACCGCGTCCGCAAGGTCACTTCGGACGGCATCATCACGACGGTGGCGGGCAACGGCACCGCCGGGTACGTGGACGACGGCGGACCCGCCGTGGGCACGCGTCTTTACCACCCGTTCGGGTTGGCGCTCGACCGGGCCGGCAACCTGTACGTCGCCGACTACAACAACCACCGCATCCGCGGCGTCACCGGCGTAGCCAGCATGACCCCGCCGCCCCCGCCCAACGCCGACCTGTACGGCGAGGTCGTCAGCCCGTACCGGGTGCAGCGCGGCCAGGAGTTCGACCTCGGCGCCCGGGTCGCGAACCGCGGCCCGAACGCGGCGGACGGCGGCCTGGTGAGCGTGGTGCTGACCCTGGCGGACGGGCTGGTCGGCGGCCCCGGCACGTCGGGGCGGCGGCTCAGCCGTACGTTCACCGGTCGGGAACTCATCCCGTATCAGGGCACTCTGGACGGCGTGTTCCGGGTCAGCGCGCCGGAAGGTACGCCGGCGGGCACGTACGAGTCCACGCTGGAGATCCAGTACGGCGGTGACCTGAACCTGAAGGACAACATCTTCTCGTTGCCCGTCACGGTCGTCGTCCCCGCCCCCGTGGCGGACGAGACGGCACTGACGATCTACCAGGACACCGTGCCGGACGTCGCGCCGGGCCAGCGCACCGTCTTCACCATGCGGTACGTCTCCGCCGCCGGTCAGCCGGTCAACCCCGGCACCATCGTCCAGCGCTACACCGCTCCGACCGGCTTCATCTTCACCGGCGGGCCCTCGTACGCGTACTTCGAGACCATCCACGGTGTCATCGCCGGGGACCTCGGCCACCGCATCGAGGACGACGGCCGGACTCTGATCATCACGGCCAACCCGCACGTCAACACCACGACCAGCGACGCCGGTTCGGTGATCTACACCATCCCGGTGCAGGCCCGCGCCGACGCCGTGCCCGGACGGTACGACAACGGCTCCGCCAGTGTCGGCAGGCACACCCCCGTCCAGCTCTCCGGCGTCGTCACCGGTACGGCGCAGGACGAGACCGCGCTGCGCGTGACGCAGGCGTCGGTGCCCTCCGCGTCGCCGGGCCAGACCGCCAAGTTCAACCTGGAGTTCCGCTCGCTCAACAACCAGCCGGTCAACCCCGGCACGATCGAGCAGCGCCTCACCGCCCCGACGGGCTTCGTCTTCACGGCCGGCGCCTCGTACGGCTACTACAACGTCAAGCCGTACGTCACCGGGAACCTCGACACCCGCCTGGAGGACGGCGGCAAGACGCTGGTCATCCAGTCCAACCCGCATCTGAACACCGGGACGACCGACAAGACCGCCCTGATCCACACGATTTCGGTCAAGGCCCTGTCCGATGCCAGGCCGGGCAGCCAGTCCACCGACGGGCGGGTCAACGTGGGCCGTCTCGCGCCGGTGCAGTTGACCGCTCGGGTCCTGTGATGACCGTTCGGGTTCTGTGACGATCACTTGGGTCCTGTGATGACCATCTGGGGCCTGTCACGACCACCCGGGTTCTGTGATGACCGTCCGGGTCCGGTGATGACCACCTGGGGCCGGTGATCCGCAGATGAGCGGCGGGCTCCGCTCGGCTTACCGGCCGGGCGGGGCCCGCTGGCCTTTTCGGCCGGGCGGCGCGCGGCCGACATGCGTGGCGGTCGGTCCCGGTGCACGCTGAAAACATGGCTGAGCATCCGCCGGTGATCGTTCACCCGCCCTCGTCGTCCGGCGGGCGACGGGTCACCGTCCACGGGCAGATCGTCGGGCTGGCACACGGACGCGGCGATGTCGCCGAGTTTCTGCGGCACGCGGGCCTGGCGCCGGATGCCGAGGACATCGACCTCGATGCCCCGGGGCTCGTCGAGTGGCGGGGTGGGGACAAGGACACGTGGACGGTTCCGGGGGGTACGGGCTGAGCGATCCCCCGAGGGGCGGGCATGGGTATGCCCGTGGGTGGGATACGGGCGGATATGTGGGTTACGCATCGTGCGGCTGGGTGTCCGAAGAGTGAGGGTGTCGGGCGTGGTGTTGTTGTTCGACTTTCAAGTGGTGTGTATCGTCGATGTGTGACTTGAAGTTTCAAGTACTTCCGGCGGTGGCGGTCCGGTCCTCCAGCGGGGCCCGCCGACCCAGACAGAAATGAGCGCTCGTATGTCCTCCCCCCTCAGCCCCCTCCGTGACTACGGCAGCGGCGTCGACAACCGTCACGCCGCGACTCCGCACGCGTACGACATCGGTCTGCTGCTGTTGCGCCTCGCGGTCGGGTTGACCATGGCCGCGCACGGCGCGCAGAAGCTGTTCGGCTGGTTCAGCGGGCCCGGGCTGGACGGAACCGGCCAGTTCTTCACGGCCAGCGGCTACCCGGCCGGCAAGGCCATGGCCGTGGTCGCCGGCCTCAGCGAGACGCTGGGCGGTCTCGGACTGGCGCTCGGGCTGCTGACGCCGCTGGCGGGCGCGGCGATCGTCGGAACGATGGTGAACGCGCTGGCCGTGAAGTGGGGCGGCGGCTTCTTCGCGCCCGAAGGTGTGGAGTACGAGCTGCTGCTCACGGCGGGCGCGGCGGCCCTGGCGCTGACCGGCCCCGGCCGGTACGCGGTCGACCGGCTGCTCCCGGTCCTGCGGTCGCACCGGCTCGCGTACGGGGTGGCTGCCGTGGTGTTCGGCGTGGTCGTGGCGCTGGTGATTCTGCTGCTGCGCAAGTAGAGCCGAGCTGGGCTGGACGAGCCGATCGGGCGGGACAAGTCGAGCAAGGCTGGATAAGCCGAGCAGGCTGGACAAGCCGAGCAAGACGGGTGAATTTGAACGCTATCGCAGTGGAGCGAAGCGGAAAGGTGAGGGATTGCTGTGGCTGTACGGCGGTTGAATCACGCGGTGCTCTACGTACGGGACGTGACGCGTGCCGTGGCCTTCTACACGGAGGCGCTGGGGTTCCGGGTGGACACCGAGATCCCGGGGAGGGCCGCGTTCCTCAGTGCCGAGGGGACCGCCAACGATCACGATCTCGGGCTGTTCGCGGTCGGCGCCGCGGCGCCCGGCCCCGAGCACGGCCGGGTGGGGCTCTACCACCTGGCCTGGGAGGTCGGCACCCTCGGGGAGCTGGCGGACGTGGCGGCAGAGCTGGCGGGACGGGGCGCGCTGGTCGGCGCCACCGACCACCTGGTGTCCAAGTCGCTGTACGCCAAGGACCCGGACGGCAACGAGTTCGAGGTCATGTGGCGCGTGCCGCGCGAGGACTGGCCGGGTCCGGACGAACCGGACCGGCTCCGCCCGCTCGACCTGGAAGCCGAGCTGGCGCGCTGGGGGCGGGATCTGAAGACGGGCGCGGCGGCCGGCTCGGCGACCTGAGGCGATCTGAGGCGGCCTGAGGCGGTCTGAGACGACGGGGAGGTCGGGATACGGGTTCCGCCCCGGGCCCTGTCGTACCGCGCTACAGCTCTACGGCCCTACGGGGCACATGCCGGGTCAGGCGGCCTCCCGGGCCGCCGCGGCCCGCGCCGACCAGCGCTTCTCCACCCCGGCCAGCCGCCAGTACGCCAGAGCCGCGGCCCAGACCACCACGAACAGGCCGACGATGACGAAACCGACGTCGTCCAGGTCGATCGACGAGATCCAGCCGGTGAGACCGTCCTTCAGGTCCAGCTTCTCGTGCAGCACGGTGACCAGTTCGATGGTCCCGATGAAGAAGGCGACGGCGATCGACAGGCCGGTGATCGTGAGGTTGTAGTAGACCTTGCGCACCGGGTTCGAGAACGCCCATTGGTACGCGAAATTCATGAACGTACCGTCCAAGGTGTCGAACAGGCTCATCCCCGCCGCGAACAGCAGCGGCAGGACCAGGATCGCGTACCAGGGCAGACCGGCCGCCGCGCCGCTGCCCGCCATCACCATCAGCGTCACCTCGGTCGCCGTGTCGAAGCCGAGCCCGAAGAGCAGGCCGAGCGGGTACATCTGGCCGGGCCGGGTGATGGAGCGGGTGAAGCGGCCCAGTACGCGGTTCATGAAGCCGCGGGAGTCGAGGTGCTGCTCCAGCTCCGCTTCGTCGTACCGCCCCTGCCGCATCGCGCGGAACACCCGCCAGATGCCCGCCAGCGCGACGAGGTTGAGCGCCGCGATGAGGTAGAGGAAGCTGCCCGAGACCGTGGTGCCCACGGTGCCGAGTACCTGGTGGGCGCTCGATCCGTCGTCGAGCAGGGTGCCCGCCAGCTGCGCGCCGCCGGCGACCAGCGCCGCCATCGCGACGACCACGCTGGAGTGCCCGAGCGCGAACCAGAATCCCACGGAGACCGGGCGCTTGCCGTCGGCCATCAGTTTGCGGGTGGTGTTGTCGATGGCGGCGATGTGGTCGGCGTCGAAGGCGTGCCGCATGCCGAGGGTGTACGCGGTGACACCGAGGCCGACTCCGAAGACCTGCGAGCCCACCGTGTAGTGCTGCGGGACGACCAGCAGGAAGAGCACGCCGAAGGCGACGACGTGCAGAGCGGCTATGACCGCCATCAGCCCCGCGGTCCGCACGGTGTCCTGGCGCCGCCACCGGAATCCGGACGGAGGGGAGGCAGGAGACGGGGAAGGGGATGGGGATGGGGGCGGAGTTGGGGAAGGGGAAGGGGAATCGGCGGACAGGGGCATCCGGTGGTCACGCTCCAGCACCTCGTGGATCAGTTCGTGAGATGCCGTGGCCGGTCTCCTGGCTGACGGGTGTACGCGCCCGCCCCTGCCTTCCCGGCCGCGGGCTGCGGCCAGTGGCTCCGTACGGGCGGCAGGCGCGTACGGAACGGGGCGGGAACTTCCCGATCACAGTGGCGAGGGCCGCTCCGGCCTGGACCCGAAGGTCTTCACCGGTCTTCCCGACACCACGGCCCGGACACTCTAACGTCCGGTAGCGCCGTGATCGTCGGACCGATATGACGGGAACCCGGGGCGCCGTCCGCTCGACTACCTGGTCCTGGGCCCGCACGCGCGGGCCGCCGGGCAGTCGAGAGGCAGGGAGAGCGGACGTATGCGTCCACGCGTGGATCTGGTGAAGCCGGTGGCCGGGAATCGGCCGGTGAACGGGGGCCGGCCGGTGACGGCGGCGGTGGCGGCGGTGCTGGTGGTGGCGGCGCTGGCCACCGGCTGCGGCAGCGCCGACGGGCGTACGGCGGCGGACGCCGCGGACGGCCGGGCCGGTGCGGCGGGTGGTTTTCCCGTCACGGTCACCGATTGCGACGGGCGGCGGACGACGTTTTCCGCAGCGCCGCACAGAATCGTCACGAGCAATGCGGCGAGCCTGGAAATGCTGCTCCGGCTGGGAGCGGGCGACCGGGTCATCGGTACCGGATTCCCGCCGGGGAAGGGGACGTTGCCGCCCGCGCTCGACGTCCGGGCGCAGCAGATTCCGGTACTGGGAAAGACGGTGATTCCGAAGGAGAAGCTGCTCGGTTCCGGAGCCGACGTCTATATCGACACGTTCGCGTCGATGGGCAACATGGGCGGCGCGGCGGCCGGCCCGACCGAGGAGGAATTCACCGCGGCGGGAATCAAGCACGTCCAGCTGGCCTCGACTGCGTGCGCGCCGCGCAAGAAGGTGCCACAGCGGGACCTGTCCGCTGTGGAGGGCGACATCCGGCGGCTCGGGCAGGTCACGGGTACCTCGCAGCGTGCGGTGCAATTGGTGGCGGAGATGGAGAAGAAGGTCTCCTCGGTGCGCGAGGCCATCGCGGACGTACCCGCTGCGAAGCGGCCGTCGTACTTCTTCTTCGATTTCGACGCGGGCACGAAACAGCCCGTCGCCGTCTGCAACCGGCAGGTGGCGAACGCGGTGCTGACCGAGGCCGGGGCGCGGAACGTCTTCGCGGACTGTGCGAGCGCTTTCAAGGCGGTGTCGTGGGAGGACGTGGTCGGCAAGGACCCGGACTGGATTCAGCTCGGCGTACGGAACCGGGGGAGCGCCGCGGCCAATACGAAGGCGTTCGACGAGGCCGAGAAGTTCCTCAGGGAATTCCCGGCCACGGCGGGGCTGCGCGCGGTGCGGGAAAGCAAATTCCTGCGCATCGGTTCGGAGCGGACGACCATCGCCGGGGTGGGCAATGCCGATACGGTGCGGCGGATCGCGGAGACGCTCTACCCGGATCGTCTGGCCAAGGCCGGGTCTCCGGGCGAGGCTGGGCCTCCGGCCAAGGCCGGGTCTCCTGCTGGGGCCGAATCTCCTGCTGAGGCCGGGGCGGGCCGCTGATGGCCTCCGGTGCACTCCGTACCCGTACCGTCTGGCTCGTCCTCGGGCTGCTGGCAGCTCTCCTCGTCGCGCTGACCGCAGCCGTCGCGCTCGGTGCCACCGACATCACTCCCGCCGAAGTGTGGTCGGTGGTGCTGCGGCGGCTGGGCGGTGAGCCGCCCCGGCCGGGTACGGACGATCTCATCGTCTGGCAGCTACGGGTCCCCAGAGCGCTGCTCGCCGCGCTGGTCGGCGCGGGCCTCGGGCTCGTCGGTACGGCCACCCAGGCGCTGGTGCGCAACCCGTTGGCGGACCCGTACCTGCTGGGCATCTCCAACGGCGCGTCGTTGGGAGCGGTGGCCGCGATCGTGCTGGGGGCGGGCGCCATGGCGGGGACGGGCGGGGTGTTCGGCCTGGGCGGCGGCATGGGCCTGTCGATGGCTGCCTTCGCCGGGGCGCTCGCGTCGTTCGTGCTGGTGTGGACGCTGGCCCGCCGGGGCGGTGGCTTCGCGCCGCTGCGGCTGGTGCTGGCCGGGGTCGGCATCGGGCAGTTCCTGGCCGGGTTCACCAGCTATCTCGTCCTGCAGGCCGGGGACGAGCAGCAGACGCGCGGCGTGCTGTTCTGGCTGATGGGCAGCCTGGGCGGCGCCACCTGGGGCACGCTCGTCCTGCCGGCCCTCGTCGTGCCGGCCGGGCTGCTGGTCCTCCTGGCGCGGGCCCGCGCGCTGAACGCGCTGACGATCGGGGACGAGACGGCGGCGAGCGTCGGCGTGGACGTCGTCCGGCTGCGGCGGCTGCTGTTCGTGGTGACCAGCCTGCTGACCGGCGTCCTGGTGTCGGTGTCCGGGTCGGTCGCCTTCGTGGGGCTGATGGTGCCGCACCTGTGCAGGCTGCTCGTCGGTGGCGACCACCGCAGGCTGCTGCCGCTGGCCGCGGCGACCGGGGCGCTTCTGCTGGTCGTGGTGGACATCGTGTGCCGTACCGCCATGGACGGCCAGGAGTTGCCGGTGGGCGT
Source organism: Streptomyces sp. CB02923 (assembly GCF_001905005.1). Classification (GTDB taxonomy): domain Bacteria; phylum Actinomycetota; class Actinomycetes; order Streptomycetales; family Streptomycetaceae; genus Streptomyces. Next base: position 835,701 of record NZ_LWKZ01000012.1, read on the forward strand.
GGTGACGGCGCTGATCGGCGCGCCGGTGCTGCTGTACGTCCTCGACCGGCGGTCGGGAGCGGGAGCGGGAGCGGGAACATGAGCACGAGCACGAGCACGAGCATGAGTGAGCTGCGGCAGGGCCGGGGGCAGGGACTGCGGATCGACATCGAGGATCTGCGGGTGTCCTACGCCGGACGGTGCGTGGTGGCCGGGGTGCGCATGATGGCCGCGCCGGGCGAGATCGCGGGGGTGGTCGGCCCGAACGGCAGCGGCAAGTCCACGGTGCTGCGTACGGTCTACCGGCACCTGCGCCCCGAAGCGGGCCGTGTGCTGCTGGCCGGGGAGGACATCCGGGCCATGCCGCCGACGCGCGCCGCCCGGCACATCGCCGCCCTGCCCCAGGAACGCGGCGGCGACTTCGAACTCACCGTCCACGAGGTGGTGGCGATGGGCCGCACCCCGTACAAACGGGCGTTCGCGGGCGACGACCGCGCCGACCGGGAGACGGTGGCCCGCGCCCTGGCCGACGTGGGGCTGGCGGAGCACGGCGGGCGGCGGTTCTCGGCACTCTCCGGCGGGGAACGGCAGCGGGCCCTGCTCGCCCGCGCCTTCGCCCAGGCCCCGGACGTCCTCGTACTGGACGAACCGACTAACCACCTGGACGTACGGCACCAGGTCGAGCTGCTGGCCCTGCTCCGCGGCCGGGCCTGTACGACGCTCGTCTCGCTGCACGACCTGAACGCGGCGGCTGCGGTCTGCGACCGGCTCCACGTGCTATCCGAGGGGGCGGTGGTGGCGTCCGGCGCGCCGCGCGACGTGCTGACGCCGGAGCTGCTGGCCGAGGTGTTCGGGGTGCGGGCGGCGGTGGTCGACCACCCGCTGACGGGGGACCCGCTGATCGCCGTCGATCAGCGCGGGACCGCCGGCCCCGCGGCCTGACTCCGTACCGATTCCGGGGGCAGGTTCCGTACTGGCTCCGGGTACAGGCCCCGCTGTACCGGCCCCGCGGTCTGTCCCCGTACCGGCCGCCCGGCCTCGGACAGGTAGTGGCTCGGGTGGCCGTCCCGATGGACGAGCCGCCCGTGCTCCGCCGCGTCCGCCGCGCGCATCAGCCGTACGCCGCCGTCCGCATCCCGCAGCACGCACGCGTGCCAAGGCGTCATCCACACGTCGGGCGCGTCGAGCAGCCGGATGCCGAACTTCGCCGCGCCGCGCGGCTGCGGGTGGATGGACAGCCGTACGGCGTCCGGATGGTGCCCGGCGATCAGCGCGCCCCAGGCGCGGCTGCGCTGGATGACCCCGTAAGCGCGGCCGCGGCACGTACGTTGCAGGGCGGAGCGGGTGCCCTCGAAGCCGGTGGCGTCCTCGAACAGGAAACGGGTGATGCCGCGATAGAGGCGCAACGTTTCGCCGCCCCGGGCGGCCGTACTCCGGGTCTCGGCGCGGAGGGAGTCCAGGGACGGGGCGTACCGGCGGTGTACCTGCGCGCGTTTGACGTCGCAGGGCAGGTCTCCGTAGACGTCCCGCAGGTCGAAGGTGCTGAGGTGGGACAGTCCGGCCGTACGGATCATGGCGCGCAGCGCGTCGTTGTACGCGTCGACGTGCGGGTCGGGGACGCCGATCAGATCGCTGAAAACGTGCCCGTCCGAGCAGATGACGAGCTGCACGCCCGGCGCGTACCGCTCGCTCATCCCGGCGCAGAGGTCGTCGAGGAAGCGCAGGGCCAGGCGTTCGCCTTCGTCGGGGAGACGGCCGAGGACCTTGGCGGGGTTGGGGGACTTGCAGGGGAAACCGGGGAGGGTGAAGCGGATGGGACGCCGGGCGGCCACCAGTTCCTCCAGCTGGCGTAGCTGGTACGGGAAGTGCGCGGGCGCGGGGGCGGGGGCGCCGGTGGGAACGGGGGCGGCCTCGCTTGGAGCCGGTGGCTCCAGGGTGCGGAGGTGGGGGAGGAGGGCGGTGAGGATGTCGGTTGCCGTACTGTTCACCGGGCCTCTCCGGTGGCACCGAAGGGGCAGCCGCGAGCGGCACCGGAACGTTCCTCCGTGAGGGGGCCGGACGTGACCGGAGGGGATTGGTACGTGACCGGGCCGTACGTGACCGGGGGAGAGCCGTACGTGACCGGGCCGTACGTGACCGGAAGCTCGCTGACGCCCCGTGCGAGCACCGCCGGAACCCAGTTCAGCGCGCTGTCCGGTACGGCCAGGCGGAGGTTCGGCAGTCGGCGGAGCAGCGTCTCCAGAGCGATGTGCAGTTCGGTACGGGCCAGCGTGGCACCCGGGCAGAAGTGGATGCCGTGGCCGAAGGCGAGGTGGGGGTTGGGGGACCGGTCGAGCATCAGGGTGTCGGGCGCGGGGAAGCGGGCCGGGTCGCGGTTGGCCGCGCACAGGGAGACGATCACGGAGTCGCCGGCCGGGATACGGGTGCCGGAGACGTCCGCGTCCTCGGCGAGGAAGCGCCAGGTCGTCAGCTCGAAGGCGCTGTCGTAGCGGAGGAGTTCGTCGACGGCGCGGGGGAGGAGTGCGGGGTTGTCGCGCAGCGCCGCGAGGGGGCGGGAGTGGGGGTGGGAGTGGTCGGAGTGACGGGGACGGTGCGGGGGGTGAGTGTGGTGAGTGTGGCGGAGCAGAGCGGTCAGTGCCGTGGTGATCTGGTTGGTGACGGGTTCCTGCCCGGCGACGAGCAGCTGGAAGATCATGGAGTCCAGTTCGGCGCCGTCCAGGGCGCCTTCGTCATGGGCGGTGACGAGACGGGAGAGCAGGTCGGCGCCGGGTTCCTGCCGTTTGTGGCGTACCAGCCCGGCTATGTAGCCCTGCAGGCCGCGCAGTCTCGCCTCGTACGCCGGTCGGCCGGGATCGTCGGGGCCGACGGGCTGGACGACCTTGCCCCAGTCCCGGTCGAAGCGGGCGGTGAACGCGTCCGGCAGGCCGATGACCTCGGCGAGTACGAGGAAGGGAAAGCGGGCGGCGAACGACGCGACGAGGTCGATGCTGCCGCCGTGCTCCGGGACCGCGGGCGGCAACTCGTCCAGCAGCGCGTCCGCCAGCTGCTCGAAGCGCGGGCGGAGTTCCGCGATCCGCTTGGGGGCGAAGGCGTCGGTGATCAGGCGGCGCATGCTCGTATGCCGGGGCGGGTCCTGGTGCAGCAGGTGGACCTGGAGCTGTGAGTGCTGCGGTTCGGGCATGATCGAGGCGCGGTCCCGCCAGGCGGCGTTGCCCCGGGAGTGGTGCTTGCCCAGCCGGGGGTCGTTCAGCGCCTGGTGGGCGGCCTCGTAGCCAGTGATGAGCCAGGCGCAGACCCCGCTCGGGAACCGGACTCGGTGGACCGGTCCGCGTTCGCGCAGCTCGGCGTAGAGGGGGTAGGGGTCACGCTTGTAGTCCGCTCCGTACAAGGGGAGCGGTTCGGGCAGGCGCAGAGGCGGGTGTGCAGGCGGGTGCGAAGTCAGGTGCGAAGGCAGGCGCGAGGGCGAGTGCATGGGCGGGTGGGCTCCTAGCGGGAGTCTGGTCAGAAGGCGAGTTCCGGGCGGGGGGGGCGGTGGTCCGGCCACAGCGACCGGACATAGCGACCAGTCACAGCGCCCGGTCGACGATGCGTGCGCACGCTTCACTCAGAGGTCGGGCGGAAAGAGCGGTGAGTTCCCGGCGTTGTGTACGGGAATTGCCGCGCGGTTCGGGGATTGCGGCGCGGGGCGTCGCCGGGCGTTGCGAATTGCGGTCGGAACCTTAGGTAGTCGGGCGGGTGGCCGGGCCGGTTCCGGTGTGTGGCCAGGACAAACCTCACGTGGGTGGGGAGGCGGTTCCGGAGGGGTCGGGGGCCGGTTGCCGTGCCACGATGGCCGCTTCGGGCGTTCGGCCTTTCCGGCTTTCCCGCCGGTTCGCCGCTTCGCTGCTTCGTCTCCTCACCTCCTCGTCTCCTCACCTCCCCGCCTCCTCGCATTCTCTTGTTTCTCGCCCTTCAGCCTTTTCGGCTTTCCGTCGTCTGTGTATCGGAGCGGCCATGCCTCTCGTGCGGCGTTATTCCTTCGTATTGCCCGCGAAACCGGTGATCGGGTTCGTGGCGCTGCTCGCCGTCCTGTTCGTGTGCGCGTACGCGGCGGGGTCGGCCGCCGGTCCGGTGGCGCCGGGCATCCGGCCGGGCGGCACGCTTCCCGGCGCCCCACAACAACCCGGGAGCAGCGGCTCCGTGGACGGCGTGGACGGTATGAACGGCATGGGTGGGATGGGATGAGCGAGCGTGTCACCGTTCTGACGGTGGGCGGGATGACCTGCGCCGCGTGCGTGAACCGGGTGGAGAAGAAGCTTGGCCGACTCGACGGGGTGACCGCCACGGTGAATCTGGCCACCGGCAAGGCCCGTGTCCACCACCCGGCCGCACTGGCCGTGAGCGAACTCGTGGCGACAGTCGAGGGCGCGGGATTCACGGCGCAGCTCCCGGAGAGCCAACTTCCCGACCCGGCAACGGCCTCAGCGAGGGGAGCCGAATCTGCGTCCCCCGCCGAGTCGGCTTCCCCCGCCGGGTCGGCTTCCCCCGTCGAGGAGACGTCGGACACCGAACGCCGTCGTCTCCTCGTCACCGCGCTGCTGTCCGTCCCCGTACTCGTCCTGTCGATGGTCCCCGCCTGGCAGTTCCGCAACTGGCAGTGGCTCTGCTTCGCGCTGACCGCACCCGTCGCCGTCTGGGGCGCGCTGCCGTTCCACCTCCGCACGGCACGCGGCCTGCGGCACGGCGCCGCGACGATGGACACGCTGGTGTCCCTCGGTGTGGCCGCCTCTTTCGCCTGGTCCACGTACGCGCTCTTCCTGAGCGGCGGCACCGCGCACATCTACCTGGAAGCGGCCGTCGGCGTACCGCTGTTCGTCCTTGCGGGGCGGCGGCTGGAGGCCGGGGCGCGCAGGGGTACGGGGTCCGCGCTGCGGGCGCTGGCCGAACTGGTCGGCAAGGACGTGTCCGTACGGGTACCGGCCGACGCCGCGGGCAGCGGTTCCGGCAGTGCCTCCGGCGGCCTCGCCGAGGGTGGCGCCGCCACCGTGGAGCGCCGTATCCCGGTGGACCGGCTCCAAGTCGGCGACCGGTTCCTCGTACGGCCAGGGGAGCGGGTGGCCACCGACGGCACGGTGGTGGACGGCAGCTCCGCCCTCGACCTCTCCCTCGTCACCGGCGAGAGCAGCCCGGTGGAGGTCGCGCCGGGCTCGGCGGTCGTCGGCGGCGCGGTGAACGCGGGCGGCCTCCTCGAAGTACGGGCGGACGCGGTCGGCGCGGACACCCGGCTGGCCCGGATCACCCGCCTCGTGGAGGAGGCGCAGACCGGCAAGACCCGGGTGCAGCGCCTGGCCGACGCGGTCGCGGGCGTCTTCGTCCCGGCCGTGCTGGCGGTGTCCGTCACCGTCCTCGGCTTCTGGCTGGGCGCGGGCGCCGACCCGCAGGCCGCGGTGACCGCCGCGGTGGCCGTCCTGGTCGTCGCCTGCCCCTGCGCCCTCGGACTGGCCACCCCCACCGCCCTGTTGGCCGCCACCGGCCGGGGCGCGCAGTTGGGCATCCTCGTCAGCGGGCCGCAGGCCCTGGAGCGGCTGCGGCGCATCGACACCCTGGTGCTGGACAAGACCGGCACACTGACCACCGGGCGGATGAGCGTGGTCGCCGTGACGGCTCGTACGCAGGCAGCGGAGGCAACGCAAGCAACGGGGGTAACGCAGGCAGCGGAGGTAACGGGGGAAGCCGAGGCAGCGGAGGCAACACCGGCATCAGGGACAACACAGGCAACGGGGACAGCGCATAACTCCGAAGCCGACGAAGCCATTCGCCTGGCCGCCGCCGTGGAGCACGGTTCCGAACACCCTCTGGCACGTGCCATCACGGCATACGGCGACCTGCGCCGCAAAGCCCTCGCCGACCACCGGCCGCCACCCACGGCACGCCACTTCGCCGCGACCGCGGGCCATGGTGTGACCGGCGAGGTGGGCGGCCGCTCGGTGGCCGTCGGGCGGCCCGGCGAGCCGGCGGAGCTGCCCGCCGGGCTCGCGGACGCGGTCCGTACCGCGGAGACCGCCGGACACACCGCCGTACTGGTGACCGTCGACGGCACCCCGCAAGCCGTCATCGCCGTCGGCGACACACTGCGGCCCGACTGCTACCGGGCCGTGGACCACCTGCGCCGGCTCGGCCTGCGCCCGGTGCTGGCCACCGGGGACCGGGAGGCGACCGCGCGGGCCGTCGCCGGGCACCTCGGCATCACCGAGATCCACGCCGGGGCCCTCCCGGAGGAGAAGGCCGCGCTGGTCACCACGTTGAAGGAGCACGGCGGCCGGGTCGCGGTGGTCGGGGACGGGATCAACGACGCCGCCGCCCTGGCACACGCCGACCTCGGCATCGCCATGGGCAGCGGGGCGGACGCCGCGATCGGCGCCGCCGACGTCACCGTGCTGCGCGAGGACCTTCAGGCCGTACCCGACGCCGTACGGCTGGCCCGGCGCACGCTGGGCACCATCCGCGCCAACCTCGTCTGGGCCTTCGGCTACAACCTCGTCACCGTGCCGCTCGCCGCCGTGGGGCGGCTGGACCCGATGATCGCGGCTGCCGCGATGTCCGCGAGTTCGCTGCTGGTGGTGGGCAACAGCCTGCGACTGCGGGCGTGGCGGCCGGGCGGCCGACAGCGGAGTGGCGGGGCGCGGGGTGGCGGGCAGCGGGGCGGCGGCGGACGTGCCGCGTACGCCGCCGCAGGCGGTACGCGCCCCCCGGCCGCCGACGGCTCCCGTACTCCCGCCGACGGCTCCCGTACTCCCTCGGCCGACTCCCGTACTCCCTCCGACGGCTTCCGCACTCCTTCCGTTGACTCCCGTACTCCCTCCGCGCTTTCCGGGGACACCCCATGACTCTCTTCACCACACGTGCCACGGACAGCACGCATACCCCGAGCGCCGCCCGCGCGGCCCTCCGCTCAGCCGCCGTACCGCTCCTCGCGGGCGTGCTGACGCTCGGCTGCCTCACCGCCTGGACCGCAACCGGCAACGCGGGCACTCCGCCCCGGCTGCGCGTGACCGACGGCCGTATCCTCACCGCCTCCAACACGGAAGTCACCGCCGCCTTCTTCACCATCAGCAACACCGGCACCACCCCTGACGAACTGACGGGCGTCACCGGGCCCGCCGGGCTCCGGGCCATGGTCGGCCGCGACGTCGAGGTCGCCGAAGGGGCGCACCGGATGGAAATGGCCGGCGCCGTCACCGTCCCGGCGCGCGGCGAACTGCGCATGGCGCCGACCGGTGTGGACGTCATGGTCAGCCCGCCGCCGCGTCTCGCACCGGGCGACCGGCTCACGTTCACGCTGCACTTCCGCGACAGCGGGCCCGTCACGGTGGAGGCCGTGGCCGTACGGCCGGGACAGCTGCGGCCCTGACCCGGTCGGACGCCGCGGGGGCGCCCGGAGCCCGGGGCCTGGGGCATATGCTCCAGGCCCCGAGCCCCAGGTCCCGGATTCTTCAACCGGCCGATTCAGGCAGCGGAACCCGCTGGCACAGGCACGCGGGCGCGCGCCGACGCAGGCAGGCGCCCGGCGTACGCCTCCCCTTCCTCCTCCGCCAGCAACGCCACGAGCGTCTCGCGGGCCCTCGCCACACGGGAACGCACCGTCCCCACCGGGCAGTCCGCGATCACCGCCGCCTCCGCGTACGGCAGGCCCAGCAACTGGGTCAGCACGAACGCCTCCCGGCGGGGCGCGGGCAGCGCCGACAGCAGTTCGGCGAGGGCGATGCCTTCATCGAAACCGGGCACGCCACGCGGCTGCGCCCGCTCCACCGCGGCCTGCCAGTCGTCGGTCCCGGCGAGCCGGGGCCTGCTGGCCATCGACCGGAGCCGGTCGGCGACCGTCCGGCGTGCGATGGTCAGCAGCCAGGTACGGGCCGACGACCGCCCCTCGAAACGGGGCAGGCTGCGCAGGGCCCGCAGATACGTGTCCTGCACCAGGTCGTCCGCGGCCTGGGCGTCGCCGCTGAGGTGCGTGACGTAGCGGCGTACGTCCAGCTGTGTCGCGCGGACGAACCGTTCCACGGCCGTCTCGTCTCCCGTACGGGCCGCCAGGGCCCAGGCCGTCACCGCGCCGTCATCGCGCACGCCGCACCTCCCTGTCGCTGGCCGCGGAGCCGAGGCTGCGCATGTCGGGGAGGATGGGGGCATGCAGTGCTCGCGCGTACGAACCGCCGTGTCCGCCCGCCTGGACGGTGAAGAGCTGCCGCCGGGTGTCACGGGCGGGCTGCTCGACGCCCACCTGGCGGGGTGTGCGGACTGCCGTCTCTGGTCGGAGCGGGCCGCCCGGCTGCAGCAGCTCACCTCGGCGGCCGCGCGACAAGCGGCCGATGCCACGGATGCGCCGGGCACTCTGACGCCGGGTGCTCTGGCGTCGGACGCCCTGAAGCCGCGTGCCCTGGCGTCGGGTGCCTTGGCGTCGGACGGGTTGCTCGACCGGCTGCGGCGGTCCGCCGCGCACGGCGACGGCGAGGACAGGAGTCATCATCAGAAGTCCTTCGGGAGATCCGGCCCGGCCGCGGACACAAGGGGCGACGGCGATCGGGACCGGTGACGATTACCAGGACCAGGACCTGGGACCACGAAGTACGCGGCGCGGTGCACGAGGCACGCGGCTTGGCGTAAGAGGTGGCAAGTCCTGGGTGTGACCGTGCTGTCAGCAGACAGCTGTCTCCCGGGGCGGGCCACGGAGCCAGATGACGTGGACGAGGACCAGCCGCCGCAGCGGCTGCCGGGGTTCGCGGCGTACCGGGCGGGCAGGCCGGGGCGGCACCGGCAGGATCGCGCGCAGGACGAGCACCAGCGGCACGAACAGCCGTACGGAGACGGTGCGTACGACGCGGAACGCCGCCCGCTCGCCGCCGCACAGCCACCAGGCACTCAGCAGCGCGACGAGCACGTGCGCAGCGACCATGCCGGTCATGCTGCCGCCCATGCCCGGCATGTCATGCAGGGAGTGCATGGACTGCATGGAGTGCATGTCGTGCATCCCATGAGCCCCCTGCATCCCCTGCATCCCCTGCATCTCGGCCATGGCCTCGCCGTACCGCCGTCCGACTCCCGCGTCGTGCAGCATCCGTACGGCCTCGTGCTGCGGGATCGGGCCGAGCGTGCCGCACATCAGCGAGGCCGCCCACCGCTGGGCCAGGGACGCCTGCTCGCCTCCGGTGCCGGCGGCGGACATCCCGGCCGCCACCGACTGGCCGAAGGAGAAGGCGGAGTGCAGTGCGGCTTGCGTCGCCAGCGTCAGCGAGGTCACGAACAGCGGCCCTCGTTCGCGTCCGGCGAGGCACCACGCCCCGCAGGCCGTTAGCGCCAGCGCGCCGAGCAACACCCACCAGGGCACGGGCGCGTCGGACATCAGGGCGTGGCCGAGGGCGGCGAGCAGCACACACACCGCCGCGAACGCCCCGGCCCGCAAGCCCCTGAGAACACGCCCCGCAATCATGACCCGCTCATCGTTGCACCCCGTCTCGGACGCCGGACGGCAGGGGCGGGGTGCAGAGCGCGCGCGGGGCCGCGGGGCGCGGGTTGTTGCGGGTGGTGGGTGGCGGGCAAGGGGGCGCGCAGGGCTCAGTACGGCAGCCCTGAGAGGAACCCGTGAAGGGCGTGGTCGAAGTGGCTGGTGTTCTCCAGGTTCACCATGTGGGCCGCGCCCGGAATCCGTACCCGCTGGGCGCCGGGCACGGCGAGGGTGATGGCGTGGGCGTTGGCGGAGATGTCGGAGCTGTCCAGATCACCGTCCAGGACCAGGGTCGGTACGCGGATCTCCGCCAGCCGCTCGTACGCGCCGACCTCGATCGGCATACCGGCGCCCGCACCATCCGCGTGCACGACCACGTTGGCGTCCGCCGACGCCCGCATCCGCTCGCGCAGGGCCGGGTCCACGGCGTCGGGGCCGCGGTGCGGACCGTCCACCCACATGCGCAGGAAATGCTCGATGTAGCGCTCCGTGCCGTCCTCCTCATCGGTGACGGCGGCCACCTGCTCCTTGATGTGCTCCAGGAGGAACGGGTCGGTGAAGGCCCGGCCGCTCACCCCGGGCGACGCCAGGGCCAGCGCGAAGACGCGGTCCGGGTGGGCGAGCGCCATGTCCAGGGCGATGCGTGCGCCGTGCGAGAGGCCGATGAGGATGGCGCTCGCTATGCCGAGGTGGTCCAGGAGGGTGCGCAGGTCCTCATGGTTGGCGTAGTCGCCGTCGACGGTGGAGGACAGGCCGTGGCCACGCGCGTCGTAGCGGACCGTGCGCAGACCGGACCGGACGAGCCAGGTGAACTGCTCGTCCCACATGCGCTGATCGAGCATCCCGCCGTGAAGCAGCACCACCGAAGGGTCGCCCTCGGCGCAGGTGCCCGCCGCCTCGTAGAACAGCTCACCGTTCTCGACCGGGACCGTGTCGTTCTCGACCTCGACCCCGGGCCAGACGCCGCTGTGCGCTTCTTGGATTTCTTCGGTCGTCATGCTCCGTGCCGTCCTGTGTGGGGTGCTGGTGTCGGGTGGGGTGCCTGGGGTGCCTGGGGTGCCTGGGGTGCCTGGGGTGCCTGGGCTGCCGGGGCCGCTGGGGTCGCCGGGATCGCCGGGGAGAGGGGCGGGTGTGCCGGATCGTCCCGGGCCGGTGCCCGGAACTCCTCGCCGAGGCGGTCCAGCACACGCAGCGCGGTGGCCACGTCGGCGGCCGGCACTCCGGCCAGCGCGCGTCGCAGTCCGGCCGCCTCGGACTGCCGGCGGGAGTTCATGACCTCGGAGCCGTCGGGCGTGAGGCGGATCAGGGGGGATCGCCGGTGGGCGGGGTTGGGGAGGGACTCCAGCAGGCCCAGTTCCGTCGCGTGGTTCACCCAGCGCTGCACCGGCTGCCGGTCCAGTTCCAGGGCGCGGGCCAGCTCCGGCACGGTTCGCGGGCCTTGCGCGCGCAGGGCGTCCAGCAGCGCGTACTGACCGGCCGTCAGGCCCGTACCCGCCAGTTCCCGTTCCACGGCGCGTACGACCGTCCGGTGCAGCGGCCAGAGGCGGCGGATCACCTCGTACGCGAGGTGCTCGGCGGAGTCCGCGCTGCCTTCGGTGACACTCATGGTGTCATGATGACATCGACGGTGTCACTGAACGTGCCACAACCGGGAAAACCGCGCGGGTTCCGCGGAATCCGCTGAATGTACGGATGAGAGCGCGCCGAAGTTCCCGGCATCCCCGCCACCTCGCCGCTCCGTCGCCCGCCCCCTGCCACCCGCTTCCTGCCGCCCGCCCCCGTCACCCCGCCACCCCGTCACCCCGTCAGGAAGGGTGGCGTGCGGGCACCGTCCCGTGCCACAGGCGGCGGGCGGACAGCCAGGCCGCGGCGAGCAGCAGCAGGTTGCGCACGTAGAGGTTGGCGATGGACAGCCAGGACGCGTCGTCCCGCAGCCCGCGGTACAGCAGCGGGAAGTCCAGCGTGGTGAAGAGGCAGGCCGCGAGGATCAGCAGGGCGACCGGGCGCTGGGTGGTGTCGCCCCGCAGCAGGCAGACCGCGGCCAGGCCGAGCAGCCAGACCATGTACTGCGGGCTGATCACCCGGCTGGTCACCACGAACAGCAGCGTGGCGGTCAGCGCGGCGTCCGGCAGGACCCGGGCGGCGGCGCGGTCCGAACGGTGCCGCCACCACAGCAGCCAGCCGAAGGCCAGCACGGTCGACGCCTGCATGGCGATGCTGACCCCGCTCACCCACGGTCCGACGAACTCGTGCGACCCGTCCTTCGCCGCCCACGTACCGCTCCAGCCGAGGTGCCGGGCCAGATGGAACGGCAGGGAGCCGACCGACTCGATCTGGATGCCGCGGGACTCCTGGGCGGAGAGGAACGCGAACGCGTGCGGCATGGCGAGGGCGAATCCGGCGGTCACGGCGGCGCCGGTGACGGCGGCGGCCGTCCAGGCCGTACGGGTGCGACGGCCCCGCGACGTACCGGCGAGCAGCAGCGCGGGCCAGACCTTGATGACGGCGGCGACCGCCGTCACGGCGCCGAAGACCCGGTCGGCCCGGACGCGCTGCGCGGACGCGGCCACCAGGGCGAGCATCGCCAGGGCGGTCACGTGCAGGTCGAACCGGTTCCACGGCATGGTGCTGAGTACGGCCAGACCCGCGGTCCACAGCCAGGGCGCGGCCAGGGAACGGCCGCGGCGCCGCGCCGCCCACAGGAGCAGCGCGAAGATCGCGGCATCGCACAGGGCGGCCAGCACGATGAAGGCGTGCCCGAAACCGAGGCCGGGAACGAGGCCGGGGGCCAGGATCGGCAGGGCCGCGCCGGGCGGGTACTGCCAGCTCACGTCGTGCAGCGGGAAGCTGCCGCCGCTCAGGACCGCGTACCAGCCGGTGTAGACCTTGCTCACGGACGGATCGAGGCCGCCGCCGCCCACGAACGGGCTGATCTTCAGCGCCGCCGGCACCAGCCAGAGCCGGGAGAGGAACCAGACGGCGAGCAGCGGCAGAAGCGCCGTGCGTTTTCGGGGGCGGGTGCGGGGGGCGGCATCGAGGTGAGGGGGGCCGGGGGCCCGGCTGGCGGTCCGGTCAGCAGCCTGGACGGCGGTCGGGGCGGCGGTCGGGGCGGCGGTCTGGTCGAGCACTGTGCCGGGGCTCCGTTCGTACGGGTGGGACGGCACCCCGGCACCTGCGAAGTTGAGCAGGCAGTGGACTGCACACGAGGCGTATACATCTGGTGTATACGTGCAGTGTAGAGTCCTCGTCATGTCCGCTGAAGCCGCCCCCGCCACACCGGTAACCGCCCTTCCCGCGCAACGCGGCGCCTCCACCACATCCGCGTCCACCGGCTCTGCACTCTCCGGCTCCGCGTCCACCGGCTCCGCCCCCGCGCTCGTGCGGCTCGCCGTGCCGGTGCTGCCCGCGCTGCTGGGGCTGGCGCTCGGCCTGTGGGGCATCCGGCGGGAGGACAGCTTGTGGCGGGACGAGGCCGTGACCTGGCAGGTCGGGCAGCGTTCGGTGGCGGAGATCTGGGACATGGTCGGCCAGGTGGACATCGTGCACGGCCTCTACTACGTGCTGATGCACGGCGTGTTCGAGCTCTTCGGCACCGGCCCGGCCGTGCTCCGGATGCCGTCCGTACTGGCCGTCGCCGCGGCCGCTGCCGCCACCGCCGCGGCCGGACGCCGCCTCGCCGGGCCGTGGGCCGGCCTCGCCGCCGGACTGGCGCTCGCACTGATACCCAACATCCAGCACTACGCCCAGGAGGGCCGGGCATACGCGCTGGTCACGGCCGGTACGGCGATGGCCACCCAGCTCCTGGTGAGCGCCTCGCACGCCTCATCCCGTACGTCGGCCACCGCGCGCCGCCGCCGGCTGCACTGGGCGGGGTACGTCGCGATCATGCTGATCACGGCCCTGCTGAACTGGTTCTCGCTGTTCGCCCTGCCCGCGCACGCCGTCACGGTGCTGATCGCCCGCCGCCGCGGTGAACGTTCCCTGCTGGCGCCCTGGTCGGTGTCCGCCGCTGTGGTGCTGGCGGGCGCGCTGCCCCTCATCCAGGCCAGCCGGGCCCAGTCGGACCAGGTGTCGTGGATCAAGCCCGTCGCCGTTTCCACGCTGCTGGGCATCGCCGTTCTGCTGCTCGTGGCGCTGGTGTGCGCTCGGGTTCCGTACCCCGGCCGTGGCCGCGCGCCCCTGTCACCGGCCTCCGTGGGACTGCCGCTGCTCGCCGTGCCGCAGTGCGGCCTGCTGCTGACCTCCGTCGTCGTGGAGCCCGTCTACCTCGACCGCTACGTCCTCTACACGAACATCGGCTTCGCCCTGCTCCTCGGCGTGGGCATCGCCGCGGCCGTCCAGGCCCTCCCGTTCCGTACGTGGGCGCTGCTCGCGGGCGTCACGGCGCTGGCCTTCGTGGCGCTGCTGCCCGTGGAGACCGGCCTGCGTGAGCCGAAGAGCCGGGCGGACGACGTGCTGCGGGCGGCCGACCGGGTCGCGGCTGCCGCGCACACGGGCGACGGCGTGGTGTTCATACCGGCGGCGCGCCGCGACACGGCGCTGGTGACGCCGTCGGCGTTCACCGGTCTGGACGATCTCGCGCTGGCTGAGGACCCGGCGGCCTCCGCCACCATCAAGGGCGTCGAAAGCAGCGCCGAGCACATACGCACCGCGATGCTGGCCAAGTCCCGCATCATCGTCGTCACCGACACCCGCCGCGCCGCGCCCCCGGCCCCGGTACGCGAGGCCGAGAAGCTCCGCGTCCTCGACCAGCACTTCCAGCGGACCGACCGGACGGACAGCGTCGGCCGCCGCATAGAGGTCTACGAGAAGACGCGGTGACGGAAACCGACCGCCGCGAGACCGATTCGGCCTACGCCTCCGCCTACGCCTGCATCTACGCCTACCCCTCCGGCCCTGGCCTCGGCTCCGGCCCTGGCCTCGGCTCCGGTCCCGGTCCTGGCCTCGGCTCCGGCCCTGGCCTCGGCTCCTGCCCCGGCTCCGGCCTCGGCTCGGGCTCAGACCCCGGCTTCTGCCCTGGCTCCGCCCCCGCCCCCGCCTCCGCCTCCGGCCCGAATCCGACGACCAGATCGGCGCGCTCCCGCCCGGCCGCCACCAGGCGCGCGTTGGCCTCGTCCGAGGCGTGTACGAACCGCTCGGCGAGTGCGCGCGGTTTCCCGAAGCGCTCGTGCCGGTCGATCAGGCGCCGCACCCGTTCCGCGTCGTCCAGATCCACGTACCAGACCTCGTCGAGGCAGTCCCTGGCCCGCGCCCACGACGGCTCGTCGAGCAGCAGGTAATTGCCCTCGGTCACGACGAGCGGCACGCCCGGCGCCACGGGAATGCTGCCGGCCACCGGCTCCTCGATGCGGCGGTCGAAGGCCGGGGCGTAGACGACGGTGTCCGGCGCGGGGGTACGCAGCCGCGCGAGCAGGGCTGCGTACCCGGCGGCGTCGAAGGTGTCAGGGGCGCCTTTGCGGTCCGTGCGCCCCAGGCGGCGCAACTCCGCCTCGGCGAGGTGGAAACCGTCCATGGGGACGAGCGCCGCCGAACCGGCCAGCTCGGACACCAGGCGGGCGGCCAGGGTGGACTTGCCCGCGCCGGGCGGCCCCGCGATGCCGAGGATCCGGCGGCGGTCCGGGGTGGCGGAGGCGGCAAGGCGCCGGGCACGTGCGGTGAGTTGCTGCGGTTCCATGATCGCGGTCCCTGATCCTCCTTCGGTGCTTCGGTGCTTCGGTGCTTCGGTGCTTCGGTGCTTCGGTGCTTCGGTGCTTCGGTGCTTCGGTGCTCGGTGCCCGGCCCCGGGCACGGAAGTTCACGTGCTCACGTGCTCATGTGCGCACGCTTTCCCATGCTCACGCCCCCACCATCCCCACCACCCCCAGCCGCCACAGCGACGTCACCTCGGCGGCGCGGGCCGCATGCAGGGGGTCGGCTGCGTCGCGGGCGCGGGGGTGCCGCGGCTGGATGTCCAGGCGGTCCAGCACCGTCAGCCCCGCCGCGTCGAACGCGGCGGTCAGCTCGGCGCGGGAGCGCAGCCCCAGGTGTTCGGCGAGGTCGGAGAGGATCAGCCAGCCTTCGCCGCCCGGTTCGAGGTGCGCGGCCAGGCCGTTCAGGAAGCCGAGGAGCATGCGGCTGCCCGGGTCGTAGACCGCGTACTCGACGGGGGAGGTGGGCTTCGCCGGGACCCACGGCGGGTTGCAGACGATCAGCGACGCGCGTCCGGCCGGGAACAGATCGGCCTCCACGACCTCCACACGGTCGGCCACCCCCAGCCGTTCGGTGTTCTCCCGCGCGCAGGCCAGCGCCCGCGGGTCCTGGTCGGTGGCCACGACCCGGTCCATGCCGCGCCGGGCCAGCACCGAGGCCAGGACTCCGGTGCCGGTACCGATGTCGAACGCCGGACCCGCGACGGACGGGAGCGGTGCGCGGGCCACCAGGTCGACGTACTCGCCGCGCACCGGCGAGAAGACGCCGTAGTACGGGTGGACGCGGTCGCCGCCGAGCGCCGGAATGCCCACACCGTTTCTGCGCCATTCGTACGCGCCGATCACACCGAGCAGTTCGCGCAGCGAAACGATCAGCGGCAGGGCGGAATCCGCGTCATCGCGCCCGCCCCTCGCACCGTCCGGGCCGTCCGCGCCATCCGGACCATCCGCGCCATCCGTGCAATTCGCATCGTTCTGGCCGCGCGGGCCGTCCGGGCCATCCGGGCCGCCCGCGTCATCCGGGCCGTACGCCTGGACGCACGCCTCCCGGACGTCGGGCGCGCGGCGCAGGGCGAGGCCGTACCCGGGGTCCAGGGGCACCAGCAGCATGCCCAGGATGCGGGAGCGCTGACTCTGCGCGGCCCGGTGCTGGTGGAAGGCCTGGGCGGGGTCGGCCGGCGGCCGCTTGCGCGGGCGGCGGTCGATACGGCGGGCGAGCGCCGTCAGCAGCTGACGGGCGTTGTGGAAGTCGCCGCGCCACAGCAGCGCGGTGCCCTCGCAGGCGAGCTTGTAGGCGTCGTCCGCTTTCGTACGGTCGTCCGCGACGACCACCCGGCGGGGCGCCGGCGTGCCGCTCTCGGAACGCCAGCGCGCGGAGCGGTTCGCACCGGCCTCGGTCCACGTGACGGCCTGCGGGGCCTGAAGTGTGTTCATTGCGTCCCAGGTAAGGGGCTGAGAAGTGACGTTCGACTCTACTCCGTGCCGGGGAGGGACCTTTGTCCCCTGTCGCCGTGGCCGCACGGGGTAGGAGTATGGAAATAGTTGGGCATAGCACACGCTGTTGGTCGTATGGAGGCGTATATGGACACCCTGCCGGTCATTGTCGCGGTGGACGGATCTCCCGACAGCGAACGCGCGCTGCGCTGGGCGATCGAGGCGGCCCGGCTGCGCTCCGCGCCGCTCCAGGTCGTACACGTCTGGCCGTACGTCACCTCGGAGGGCCGTGCGGCGGCGGAATCCGGCATCGGCGACCCGGTCCTGGACGAACTGCGCAAGACGCTGGACGGGCAGGCCGACACGGCCGGTCTGCCGGGCATCGAATTCCGCAGTCTCAGCGGGCTCACCGACACCCTGCTGCCCGCCCTCGGTGCCGAGGCGCAGCTGCTCGTGCTCGGCTCGCGCGGGCGCGGCGGCTTCGCCAGCCTGCTGCTCGGCTCGAACGGCATGGCGTGCGCGGCGCATTCGGAAGGGCCCGTGGTGGTCGTACCGCGCCCGGACCGCTCCGGCGCCGAACTCGGCCCGGACGGCGAGGTGGTCCGCCCCAGCCCGCCGCAGGTCACGCTGGGCGTCGACGCCTCCTCGGACGAGCCGGGCGCGATCGGCTTCGCCTTCGCCGAGGCGAGCCGCCGGGATGCGCGGCTCAAGGTCGTCTCCGGCTATGCCTGGCCGATGCTGACCCCGCCGGCCTTCGAATACGTGGCGGCCTATGAAGGCACCCAGCAGGAGTACGAGAACGCGCTGGCCGAGCAGGTGACGCAGACGCTCGCGCCGCACCGGGAGCGGCACCCCGAAGTGCCGGTGACGGTCGAGCTGCGGGGCGCGGACGCGGCCGGGCAGCTCGTCGAGGCGTCCAAGGCCAGCGACCTGGTCGTGGTCGCCCGGCACCGCAGGCGCCTGCCCGTCGGCCGCCGGCTCGGCTCGGTCGCCCATGCCGTACTGCTGCACGCGGTGTGCCCGGTAGCGGTCGTCCCGGAGGAGCCGGAGCGGAGCACGGAAGGGGAGCAGGGGGAGTAGCAGGAGGAAGAGGAACGGGAGGAAGAGGAGCGGAAGGAAGGGAGACAGAGCCGGCAGGGGAGACGGAGCCGGCAGATCCATCAGAGCCATCAGAGCCATCAGGATCAGCCCCCATTGCCTCCCGGCCCCCCTCCTCACTCGATGCCGAACGCCTCCGCATAGCGCACGGTGCCGCGCGGGGGCGCGCCGCCGTCCAGGGACAGTGCCAGGAACGCCTCGTCCGGCCACTCCTGGGGCGGCAGGATGCCGAAGCGGGAGGCGGGCTCGAAGCCGAACCTGGGGTAGTACGGCGGGTGCCCCAGCACGACGGCCGTCCGCTCGCCGGCCGCCCGGGCCGCGTCCAGCAGGGCGCGGATGACGGCGCTGCCGGCGCCCTGCTTGTGGTACTCGGGCAGCACGGCGCAGGGCGCGAGAGCGACGGCCGGTTCGCCGGATATGTGACAGCGGGTGAGCAGTGCGTGCGCGACGACGGGTGTGGCGACGGGCGCGTCGACGGGTGTGGCCTCGGGCGCGGGCGCCGCTGCGCGGCCGGACGGCCCGGCGGCGGACTCGGTCACGTACGACCCGGCGGCGGGCCCGGCCACGTACGAAAGGCCCGGCAGCCAGGCCGCCGGGTCACGCCGCAGCGCGTCCACGAGGTCCGCCTCGCCGGCGGTCTCGAAGGCGGCGAGGTTGACCCGGCGGACGGCCGGGATGTCCTCAGGAGTCTCGGGGCGGCACTGCCAGTTGTTCATACCCACATGGTCGCACCGGGGTCTGACAATCCGGCCCCGGACCCGTCCCCCGCAGGGCGGAATCCGGTCGGCCGGTACGTGGCCGGTAGCCGGTGATCAGGACCGTTGCATTGCGGTAACGGCCCGTAGCCGGACAGCCGGACAGCCGGACAGCCGGACAGCCGGACAGCCGGACAGCCGGACAGCCGGACAGCCGGACAGCCGGTCAGTCCGTGCCCGCCGCCGGGAACGCCGCCGCCCGGCGCTCCGGCCTGCGCATCAGGAAGACAGCCGCCGACCCCGCCGCGAACAGCGCGAACACCGACACGGCAGCGCTGATCCACGACGCGCCCAGCCACTGGCCGCCCACGTAACCCAGGCTCACCCCGTACACGGCCCAGGCCAGCCCGGCCAGCGCGGACCACGGCAGGAACTCCCGGATCGTACGGTGCGCGACCCCCGCGCCCAGGCTGACCACCGAGCGTCCGGCGGGCGCGAAGCGGGCCAGGACGACGATGCCGCCGCCGCCCCGGATCAGTGCCGCGCCGAGTCGTTCCTGCGCTGCGGTCAGGCGGCGGGAGCGGGCGATGGCGCGGTCGAACCGGTCGCCGCCGCGCCAGGCGAGCCGGTAGGCGACCATGTCACCGAGTACGGAGGCGGTCGCGGCGCACAGCACCAGGGCGAGCATCTCGGCCAGGTCGGCGTCACCGCGAACGGAACTGGAGACGCCCACCGCGCCGGCCGCGGTGCGGGTGCCCGCGGCCGTGGTGGCCGCGGTGATCACCAGAACGCCGCTGGGCAGGATCGGCACGAAGACGTCGAGGAGTACGGAGAGACCGACGATCGCGTAGACCCAAGGGGTGCCGCTCAACGGCCCCAGGCTTTCCAACAACGTCCTTCTCCCGGTCCGAACCCCTGCCGCGACGTCGCATCGGCGGCTGGGGCGGCTATACCGCCATACAGCGTACGCCTGGCGTGGCCACGGTGACGTTCCGGGGCGGACGGTGTTGTTGGCTTCACACCCCTGAGGAACCACCCCGGGCGACACGGTCACCCGTCTGCTCCGGCCGTGGCGCAAAAGAGCGCAGCTTTGGGAATGGTATGTGCCGATATAAGTGCCTTGTGAAGCGCGCAAACAGGGTGCTCCGGAGCGGAACGGCACACGAATGGAGACACGGATGCAGAGGTTGAGGGAGCCATCGACGACGCCGGGAAGCGCGGCGGAACCGCCCGCGGACGAGAAGCGGGCCACGGCCGGGGCGCAGGCCGGGGAGCGGGCCGGGAGCGGCGGGCCGCGGACGAGGGCGGCAGCCAGGGCGGCAGGCGCCTCCGTGGCGGTCCTCGCCACGGCGGGCGGACTCCTGCTCGCACCGGCGGCCGCGGCCGCGGACGGCGACAAGGTCACGAAGAACACCGTGAACCAGGACTACTCCGTCACGATCGCGGCGCAGTTCACGAAGCCGAACGGCGCGATGCTGAGCCGGGCGCTGACCTATGACCCCAGGCTGGTGCCGGTGAACTCCCGCGTCACGGTCAGCGAGCGCGCCGACGGCAAGCGGACCCGGGTCGGCCTGCGGGTGGCCGACCTGGTGGCGAACCGCACCTACGGAGCACACGTCCACACGGGTACGTGCGGTGTCCGCCCTGATTCCTCGGGGCCGCACTACCAGCACCGCAAGGACCCGCGCACGCCGTCCGTGAACCCGGCCTACGCCAACCCGAGGAACGAGGTCTGGCTGGACTTCACGACCAACGAGCGCGGTGAGGGGGTCGCCGAGTCCCGGCACGCCTGGCGCTTCCGGTCGGGCGAGGCGCGGTCCGTGGTGATCCACGAGCGGCGGACCGCGACCGGAGCCGGGGTGGCGGGGACCGCCGGCCGGGTGGTGGCGTGCTACTCCGTGCCGTTCAACCAGTCGAAGGAGGCCGCGAAGGCCGTCTCGGGCATCCTGTCGAAGATCTTCTGACGACGCCCCGCCCGGCCCGACCCGACCCGACCCGGCCTGGTCCCGACCCGGCCCGGCCCGATCCCGGCCCGTACGAACGAGCGGCGGCCCCCGGTGCACACCGGGGGCCGCCGCTCATCGCCGGGTGGCAGCCGGGAAGGCCGCCGGGCTCGCGTCAGGCCGCGCTCGGCTCGCGCTGGGCGCCCGCCGTGGCCTCGGCCGGCTGCTGTGCGCCGAAGAACAGGCGATCCAGCGACCAGGTGCCGGGGCCGGTGAAGACGAGCAGCAGGAACGCCCAGCAGAACAGCACGGACAGCTCGCCGCCGTTCTGGAGCGGCCACAGGGACTGGCCCGCGTGCACGGAGAAGTACGCGTACGCCATGGAGCCGGAGCTGATCAGCGCCGCGCCGCGGGTGCCGAGGCCCAGCATCACCAGGACGCCGCCGACGAGCTGGATGACGGCCGCGTACCAGCCGGGCCAGGTGCCCGCGGGCACGGTCAGACCCTTGCCCATCGCGCCGCCGAGGATGCCGAACAGCGAGGACGCGCCATGGCAGGCGAAGAGCAGTCCGGTGACGATGCGGAAGAGCGAGAGCACGTGCGGCTTGATTCGTTCGGTGAACTCGGTCACCGGAGAGTGAGCGGACATGAAGTGACTCCTGCGGTTTCGGGGACGGGAACCGACAAGGGGAAAGGTTAGGGAGGCCTAAACGGTACTTGCAAGTTCAACATCTGGCCACTTCCGGCCGTTGGCCGAAAATGGTCATGGCGTGAAGTGTCGCCTGCGTGCCGGGCACTTGTGCTTGTAAGGGCCACCGAATCCGGTCCTGGGCGGCACCGAAGGCTCCGGAGTGCCCTGAAGCCTCGGGGGTCACGAGGGCCACGAAGGCCATGGTGGCCCCGAAGGTCACGGGGGTCCCTGAAGCCTCAGAAGCCCCAGAAGTCTCTGGGCCCCTCCGTCAGCCGCCCCAACGCCTACCCGTCCCGCTCCTGGCGCCCCGTCAGCACCTCGTCCCACGCGCAGACCAGCCGCACCCCACCGCTCTTCCCGCTCTGCCCGCTCTTCCCGTCCTTCCCGTCCTTCCCGTCCTTCCCGCTCTTCCCGTCCTTCCCGCTCTTCCCGTCCTGCGCCTGGTCCAGCCGCAGTCGCGCCGCACGCCCGTTGAGCGTCAAAGTCATCAGCTGGTTGCCGAACCACGGGCCTCCTGTACGGCGCCAGCCGATCGACGGCCGGTCCAGCCGGGCGTGCCGGGCCAGTGCGTGCCCCAGTCGGCGGCCGAGGCGGCTCCATCCGAAGCGGAAGCCGGCCCGCATGGTGGCGGGGATGCTGTTGTGCACGGGCGAGCAGGTCAATTGGAGTACGCGCCCTGCGGGCTCGGAGCCGTCGTGCCAGTGCGGCTCGGCCACGTACGCGTGATGCACGTCTCCGGACAGTACGCACACCGTCGCCGGTGCCGCGTCGCCCGAACCGGCCTCGACGAGCAGGTCGGTGAGCGCGGCGAACGACTCCGGGAACGCCGCCCAGTGTTCGAGGTCGGCCCGCTGTCGCAGCGATTCGCTCCGGCGTGCCCAGCGCGCGCCGCGCGCCCCGGCGCACAGTGCGGCGTTCCACCCCTCCGCGTCGTGGATCAGGTTCGGCAGGAGCCAGGGCAGCGAACTGCCGATCAGCAGGTGGTCGTACGCGCCGTGGTCGGCCAGTATCTGTTCGCGCAGCCACTCCGCCTCGGCCGGGTCGAGCATCGCCCGCCGCCCCTCGTCCAGGACGCGGGTGGCGCGGGTGTCGATCATGACGAGCCGTACGCGGCCGAAGTCGCGGCGGTAGCTCCAGCGCGCGCAGCCCGGGTCGGCGTCGGCCGCCGCGGCGAACTCCCGTACCAGGTCCGTGCCGTCCGGCAGCGCGCGGACGCGGGCGTACAGCTCGTCCTTCTCCAGCTCCGCGGGGGAGAGGTTGCCCAGGTGCTGGTACACCCAGTACGACATCAGGCCGCCCAGCAGCCGCTCCCGCCACCAGGAGGTCGCGCGCATCCGGGTCTGCCAGGCGGCGGAGGTGTTCCAATCGTCTATGACGTCGTGATCGTCGAAGATCAGGCAGCTGGGGACGGTGGACAGCAGCCAGCGCACTTCGGGGTCGAGCCAGGACTCGGCGTAGAGATGGGTGTACTCCTCGTAGTCCGCGACCTGCTTCCAGGGCGGCTCGGAGGTGTCGCGGCGGGCGGCGAGCAGCTGGGCGGTCGCGTCCGAGGTCTGGTCGGCGTACACCTGGTCGCCCAACAGGAGCAGGACGTCCGGGCGTTGTCGCGCGGGATCGGCGGCGAGCGTGGCGGCGAGGGTGTCCAGGGCGTCCGGGCCGACCGGGTCGTGCGAGTCGGCGGGCGGCGCGGCCCAGCGGCAGGAGCCGAACGCGACGCGCAGGTGCTGGTCCGCGGGATCGTCGCCCGGGGCCGCGGGCGTGTGGATCGTGCTGTCCGGGAAGCGGCTGTCGGGCAGCGGCCAGACCTGCCCGCCGTCCAGCAGGACCCGGTACGGGGTCTCGCTGCCCGGCGTTAGCCCGGCGACGGGCACCAGCGCGTAGTGGTGCCCGCCCACCTGCCACGTGCGTTCGGCACCGCCGGCGCCGTTCTCGCAGCGGACGTGCACCTCGCAGGGCCGGTCGGTCTCGACCCACACCGTCGCGCTGATCTCGTCCACGTACCGCAGCAGCGGCCCCAGGAGCAGCACGGCCATCGGCGATCCTCCCCTCGTACGGGCCGGTGCCCGTACGTCTGTGCTCAGAGGATAGGAGCCGGTCGCAGGGCGACGGGACAGCTCCGGCCTCCTCCCGGAGAAAGACGGAGCCATCCGGTCGTACGGTTGCCCTATTCGGTCACAAGCCGATCAGGTCCTGCTGAGGACCCGCTCAGGGGCGCCCCTCGGCGGCAGCCCCGGGCAGGTCCTCGCGGGCGGCCCTCGGCGGCAGCCCTCAGTGGCAGCCCTCGGCGGCAGCCTCCGAATAGGGCCGACCGACCGCGGCAGTAACCATTCATCAGTAGCTCTCGACGGTGCTCAGCAGCCGTCCAGGACCTTCTTCAGCGCCGCCTTCTCGGCCGAGTCGGCGGTCATCCCGTACTCGTGCTTCACCGACACCCACATCCGAGCGT
The DNA here is from genome assembly GCF_001905005.1 of Streptomyces sp. CB02923. Classification (GTDB taxonomy): domain Bacteria; phylum Actinomycetota; class Actinomycetes; order Streptomycetales; family Streptomycetaceae; genus Streptomyces. The sequence goes on from NZ_LWKZ01000012.1 coordinate 859,152, forward strand.
AGGTGCAGTGGTACGAGGTCTTCGGCGGCAGCCACTTGGCCGGGTCCTTGTCGCCCTTCTCCTGGTTCACGTTGTCGGTGACGGCGATCAGCTGCGAGTGGGTGAGGTCGTTGGCCAGCTGCTTGCGACGCTCGGTCGTCCACTTCGAGGCGCCGGACTTCCACGCCTCCGACAGCGGTACGACGTGGTCGATGTCCACGTCGGACGCCTTGGTCCACACGCCGTCGTCATAGGCCGACTTCCAGGTGCCGCTCGTCGCGGCGCACTTGCCGTCGGTCTGTACGTTCTCGCCGTCCCGCTTGAGCACGACCTCGCGCGTGTTGCAGTTCTTGCCCTGGTCGGACCAGTGCGGGAACTTGTCGCGGCTGTAGCCGTCCTGCGAGCCCTGGGGCGCTTCCTTGATCTGGGCGAGGTACGTACGGGCCGTGGCGGCGTCCGGCGGGGTGGGCGGCGCCGCCTGGGCGCTCTGGGTGCCGAGCACCAGCGTGCAGACGAGAGCGGCGGCGGAACCGGCGGCGACCGATACGCGACGCGCGTAGACCTTGGGCATCGTAACTCCCTGTATGTGGGGGGAAGTTGAGGTGCGGGACGGAGTCCATGGTGGCGCCGTGGGGTTACCACCGGACGGGCTCCAGGTAACAGAGTGACGACATGCCCACGTCAGTTCAAGGGGTTGACATGACGTCACCCGCCCCCGGCGGACCGGGACGCGGCGCGCGCGGGCGCGTGCGCCCTCTCCGGAGCGCCCGCTTCCGCCGAATCGAACGCCCGCCCCCGTCGTGGCGCACGCCCGCCTCCGTCGCGCGGAGTGCCTGCCTCCGCCGTACGGAATGCCCGCCTCCGCCGTACGGAACGCCTCCCTCCGCCGTGGCGCACGCGCCGCACACATCCACGGCTGCCCTACAGTGAGCGCGTGCTGCTGCCGGTCAACGCCACCCTCGCGGTCGTCCTCGCCGCCCTGCTGGCCGCCGCCGTGGCCGTCGCCGCGCTCGCCCGTCTCGGCCACGCGCGGGCCATCGCCCTCGCCGGCCTGCGCGCCGCCCTCCAGCTCGCCGCCGTCTCGTACCTCATCGGCTGGGTCGTACGGTCCGTGCCCTGGCTGCTCTGTTTCCTCGTACTGATGTTCACGGTCGCCGTACGGACGGCGGGCCGCCGCCTCACCCCGAACCGCACCTGGTGGTGGGCGGCCGCGCCCCTCGCCGCCGGGGTCGTCCCGGTCGTCGGCGCCCTGCTGCTCACCGGCCTGGTCCCGCCGCGCGGCATCACCCTCATCCCCGTCGCGGGCATCCTCATCGGCGGCGCCCTCACCGCCACCGTCCTCGGCGGGCGGCGGGCCCTGGACGAGCTGGAGACGCGGCACGGGGAGGTGGAGGCGGGGCTGGCGCTGGGCCTGCCCGACCGGGAGGCCCGGATGGAGGTCGCCCGCCCGGCCGCGTCCGACGCGCTGCTGCCGGGCCTGGACCAGACCCGCACCGTGGGACTCGTCACGCTCCCCGGCGCATTCGTCGGGATGCTGCTCGGCGGCGCCTCACCCGTTCAGGCGGGCGCGGTGCAGATGTTCGTGCTCGTCGCCCTGCTCGCCGTACAGGCCGCGGCCGTCGCGGTGGTGCTGGAGCTGGTGGCCCGCGGGCGGCTGCACCGCGTACCCTTGGTCACAGCAGAAGGGGAGTAGCTCTTCGCCGGACCGTCGACATACTGCCCGCCCGTCGGCCGTCACCGCCCAGGTGACAGGCCGCCCGCGGTGGGCCGGCGCCCGGAGCGCGACAGGTGACCGGTGTCCCTGCCGCGCCAGCGAGACCTTCGGCCGCAGTGTTTGCGCAGACACACGTCTGCGCAAGGGACGCTGCCGTGCCGAAGCGACCCCTTTTCCGGGCCCCTCGGTGCGGCCCGACCGATCGAGGTAAGACACCCCGTGTTCAGTTTCACCGTCGCCGCCGTCGTCTTCGGCGTCGTTTTCCTGGCCGAGCTGCCGGACAAGACCGCCCTCGCCGGGCTGATGCTCGGCACCCGCTACCGCGCCTCGTACGTCTTCGTCGGCGTCGCCGCGGCCTTCGCCGTGCACGTCGCGCTCGCCATCGCCGCGGGCAGCGTGCTGTCCCTGCTCCCGCACCGCCTCGTCCAGGCGGTCGTCGGCGTGCTCTTCCTCGCCGGCGCGGCGGTCCTGCTCTTCAAGAAGGACGAGGACGAGGAAGAGGTCAAGAAGCCCGCCGACCAGAGCTTCTGGAAGGTTTCAGGGGCGGGCTTCATGATGATCCTGGTCGCCGAGTTCGGTGACCTGACGCAGATCATGACCGCGAACCTCGCCGCCCGCTACGACGACCCGGTCTCGGTGGGTGTCGGCGCGGTGCTGGCCCTGTGGGCGGTGGCGGGCCTGGGCATCCTCGGCGGCCGCACCCTCATGAAGTACGTACCGCTCAAGCTGATCACGAAGGTGGCGGCGGGGGTGATGGTGCTGCTGGCGGGGTTCAGCCTGTACGAGGCGATCGTGGGCTGACCGCTGACCGCTGACCGCTGACCGCTGACCGCTGAAAGATTGAGGGGTGACGGCTGAGGGCTCACGGCTCACGGCTCACGGCCGAGGACCAGGGGCCACCGTCCGGTGGCCCCACCCGTCCGCTCAGCCCTCGACGTGCAGCGCGATCGACCCGTCCGCGAGCGCCTCGACCCGGATCTGCTCCAGGTCGCGTACGTGGACGTCGGGACCGAAGGCCCCGGCCCGCTCGCCGACGCCGACCACGCGCATCCCCGCCGCCCGCCCGGCCGCGATGCCCGCCTCGGAGTCCTCGAAGACCACGCAGTCCTCGGGCGCGTACCCCAGCTCGGCCGCGCCCTTCAGGAAGCCCTCGGGGTCGGGCTTGCTGGCGCTGACCGACTCGGCGGTGATCCGTACGGCCGGCATCGGCAGCCCGGCCGCGCCCATACGGGCGTCGGAGAGGGCGATGTCGGCGGAGGTCACCAGCGCGTGCGGGAGCGTGGCGAGGGCGGCCATGAAGGCGGGCGCGCCCGGGACCGGCACGACGCCTTCGACGTCGGCGGTCTCCTGCGCCAGCATCCGCCGGTTGTCCTCGTGGTTCAGCTCCACCGGGCGGTCGGGGAGCAGCGCGGCCATCGTGGCCCAGCCCTGCCGGCCGTGCACCACCTTGAGCACCTCGGTCGCGTCCAGGCCCTGCTCGGCGGCCCAGCGGCGCCAGCAGCGCTCGACGACGGCCTCGGAGTTCACGATGGTGCTGTCCATGTCCAGCAGCAGGGCGCGGGCTATGAGCGTGGTCGTTGCCGGCATCGGCGGGCTCCTGGGCGCTGAGGAAAGAGTCAAGCGGCTCCGCCCGCCGGTCAGGGAGTGCGGGCGGAACCACTTTGTTCCTACACGATACAAAGAGCACCCCGGCGGTGGTCAACCGCCCCCTCGAACGGCGCGCACCGCAGCGGCGCGCCCCGGGTCTCCGGCCCTGCCCTGGCCCCGGTCCCCGGTCCCGGTCCCCAGCCCCGGCCCCCGGCCCTCAGGTCCCCGCCTCACGGCCCCATGCCCCCGACCCCCGCCTCACGGCTCGACCGTACGGGCCTCCAGCGACCGGCGGGTCTGCACCCCGTAGACACCGGACGGGTCCTGCTGTAGCCCGTAGAACCGCTGGTAGGAGGCGACGGCTTCGCGTACGGCGTAGCCGAAGCGGCCGTCCTCCGGGCCCGGGTACACGGCCACCTGCTCCAGCCGCCGCTGCAGCTCCACGACCTCCGGCCCGCTGGCCCCCTCCCGCAGCACGATCGGCCCGCCCGGCGGACTGCTCGGCGCACGGCTCTCCGGCGCGCTGGTGATGCTGCCGGACGCCGTGGCCGTGTGCGAGGCCGTCGAAGGGCTGGGTGACGGGGACGGGGCGCCGGGCGGGCTGGGCGGCGGCTGCGCCCGGCTCACCCGGTGAGGAGACGGTGTGGGAACGGTGGACGGCGGCGCGGTGCTGCGGCCTGGGCCGCCGCCGAGGCTGTCGCCGCCGGTGCCCGGTGCCGGAGCGGCGCTGGGCATGTGCCGGTGGTCGGGCGGCAGGGCATGGTCCTCGTCCGAGTCGGACAGCAGCGCGCCGCTGAGCAGCACCGCGCCCGCGGCCAGGGCCGCCGCGGAGACCGCCATGGCGGCCAGGGCCGCCTGCTTCCTCCGGCGGCGGGAGGCACCGTACGGACCGGACTCCACCCCGGCCTCCCCGCCCGCTTCCACCCCGGCGTGCGAACCGGCATACGAATCGGCGCACGAATCAGCGCACGAATCATCGTGCGAGCCGGAATGCGAGCCGGAATGCGAACCAGCGTACGAACCGGCTTGCGGCCCACCCGGCCCGCCGGAGCCCGAGCCCGCGCGTAACCCGGACCGCGCCGTCCGCGCCGCCGCCCGCGCCCCCGTCCGCGACCCGGACGGCGGCACCGTACGGGAGCCGAACCGCGGCGCGGGACGCGGTTCGGGGCGCATCGTTTCCGCCGCCGCGCCCGCCGCAGCCCCGGCGGCGTCCGCCCCCTCCGGGAGCCGCACGTACGGACGTACCCGCAAAGGATCGAAGTCCTCGGCGCCGGCCGCCTCGCACAGGCACCTCGTGCGGCCGTCGTCGCGCGCGGGTGCCGAGCAGTGCGGGCAGGTCTCAGCCGTCACGAGCGTTCCCCCTCCTGAAGCCCTCGATCGGTCAGTGATTATCCCGGTTCGGTCCCTTCCTGCACAGGGAGCCTCCGGCAGCCACCGGGCCCCCACGCCCCTCAGCAGGCCGTATCCCACCGAAACGAACAGGATGGAAGGAAGCCCGCCCCCGCCCGGACGAAGGGAGACGCTCATGGCGCAGGACACCGGCGCTCCGGCCGTCCCCGGCGAGGGACAGTCCCGCCGGACGGTCCTCGTGGCGATCGGTGCGCTGCTGCTCGGCCTGCTCATCGCGGCACTCGACCAGACCATCGTCGCCACCGCGCTGCCCACCATCGTCAGCGACCTCGGCGGCCTGGACCACCTGTCCTGGGTGGTCACCGCGTACCTGCTGGCCTCGACCGCCGCGACCCCGCTGTGGGGCAAGCTGGGCGACCAGTACGGGCGCAAGCGGCTGTTCCAGACCGCCATCGTGATCTTCCTGATCGGGTCCGTGCTGTGCGGCATCGCGCAGGACATGCCGCAGCTGATCGCGTTCCGCGCGGTGCAGGGGCTGGGCGGCGGCGGACTGATCGTGCTGTCGATGGCGATCGTCGGCGACATCGTGCCGCCTCGCGACCGCGGTCGCTACCAGGGCCTGTTCGGCGCGGTGTTCGGTGCGACGAGCGTGCTCGGGCCGCTGCTCGGCGGCCTGTTCGTGGACCACCTGAGCTGGCGCTGGGTCTTCTACATCAACGTACCCATCGGGATCGTCGCGCTGGCCGTCATCGCCGCGGTGCTGCACATCCCGGTCCGCCGCACCCCGCACCGCATCGATTACCCCGGCACCGTCCTGATCGCCGCGGTCGCCGCCTGCTTCGTCCTGATGACCTCGCTCGGCGGCGTCAGCTACGGCTGGAGCTCCTGGCAGATCATCGGCCTCGGCGTGCTCGGGCTCGTGCTGCTGGCCGTGTTCGTCGCCGTCGAGCGGCGGGCCGCCGAACCGGTCCTGCCGCTCCGCCTGTTCCGGCTGCGCTCGTTCACCCTCACCGCGGTCATCGGGTTCGTCATCGGCTTCGCGATGTTCGGCTCGATGACCTACCTGCCGACCTTCCTCCAGGTGGTGCAGGGCGTCTCCCCGACCATGTCCGGGGTGCACATGCTGCCGATGGTCATCGGCATGCTGCTGTCCTCGACCGGGTCCGGGCAGATCGTCAGCCGTACCGGGCGCTACAAGCTCTTCCCCATCGCCGGCACCGCCGTCACGGCCGTCGGCCTGCTGCTCCTGCACCAGCTCGGCCCGTCCAGCGGCACCGCCGTGATGAGCCTGTACTTCTTCGTCTTCGGCTTCGGGCTGGGCCTGGTCATGCAGGTCCTGGTGCTGATCGTGCAGAACGCCGTCGACTACCGGGACCTCGGCGTCGCCACCTCCGGCGCCACCTTCTTCCGTTCGATCGGCTCCTCCTTCGGCGTCTCCATCTTCGGCACGATCTTCGCCAACAAGCTGGGGCCCCGCATCGCCGAAGCCCTCGCGGGCAAGCAGTTGCCGCCCGGCACCGACCCGTCCAGGATCGCGGAGGACCCGCGGACGGTCGGACAGCTGCCCCCCGACGCCGCGTCCGGCGTGCTCGACGCCTACTCGACCTCCATCACCGACGTCTTCCTCTACGCGGTCCCGGTCGTGCTGATCGCCTTCGTCCTGGCCTGGTTCCTGCGCGAGGAGCCGCTGCGCCGCGGCGTCACCGCACCCGACACCTCCGAGGTGCTCTCCTCGAACCCCGTACACCGTTCCTCGTACGAGGAGGTCTGCCGCGCACTGTCCAAGCTGGGCAGCCTGGAGGGCCGCAAGGCGGTCTACGAGCGGATCACCGAGAAGGCCGGGCTGGACCTGAAGCCCACGGCGAGCTGGATGCTGCTGCGCATCAACCGCTACGGCTCGGTGGAGCCCGCACTGCTCTCCGAACGCAGCATCGTGCCGATCCGGGTGATCGCCGAGGCCACCCGGCAGATCGAGGAGCGCGGCCTGGCCGTACGGGAAGGGCTGCCGCTGGTCCTCACCGACAAGGGCCGTACGGTCGCGGAGCGGCTGGCCACCGCCCGCCGCGCGTCACTGGCCGAACTGCTGGGGGACTGGTGGACCGAGGACCGGCCGACCGACCTCACGGAACTGGTCGACGAGCTGACGACGGAACTGTGCGGCTCGGACGAGGAGAGCCCGCACCACGGCGACGCGCGGAAGCGGCGGCCACCGGCGACGCCGCACTGAATCCGGCACTCCGCCGAGCCGAAGCCGCCTTCTCTCACCCGTCCCAGTCCACCCGTCCCCCTCCACCCGCGTCAGCCTCCGCTGCCCATCACCCGCTTCTCGAAGAACAGGTCCGCGTACCGGTCCTCCTTATAGGCGGGGATCTCCGCGTACCCGTACGCGCGGTACAGCGCGACGGCCTCGGTCAGATCCCGCCGGGTGTCCAGCCGGAGGCGCTCGGCGCCCAGTTCCGCCGCACGCCGCTCGACGGCACGCATCAGCACGCCCGCCGCGCCCCGACCGCGCCACGGCTCGCGGACGAACACCCGCTTCAGTTCCGCCGTACGCCCGCCGTCGATGAGCAGCAGCCCGGCACACCCGGCGGCCTCGCCCGCCTGCCGGGCGATGAACAACGCACCGCCCGGCGGCACGAGTTGGCCGGTCGGATACTCCGCCACGCCCTCGTCGATCTCCTCGGACGTGATCCGCGGCCACCCGTGCAGAGTGTGGTATCGCTGAGCGACCTCGGTGTAATACTCACGGAACAGGGCCGTGGCGGCGGGCGAGTCATCGGGCTCGACCGTGAGATCCCAGGTCCCGGTACGGAGTCCGGTGGCAACGTCAGTCATGGCGGCATTGTGCGGTACGAGCCGGACCCGTCGCCCGCGATTTACGGGTCGGACCGCTGCCCGTGATCTACGAGCTGGACCGTCGCCCGCGATTTACGGGTCGGACTGCTGCCCGTGATTGACGAGCCGGGCTGCCACCCCCGATTTACGGGCCGGGCTGCCCCGCTCCTCTCCCCGATCCCACCCCCTCTCCCTCCCCTCTTTTCTCCCCTCTCTCCTCCCACCGGCCCGTCACCAGGCGGGGTTTGGCGCCCGGCGGCGGGGCTACCCGCCCCGTATGTCCATCACCTTGATCATCGTCCCCATCGTGGCGCTCCTGGTGATCGCCGCTCTCGTCCTCATGGCCCGCGCCAAGGTCGCCCGCAGCGGCAGCAGAGGGCTGCGCAAGCGATTCGGCCCCGAGTACGAACGGGCCGTCGCCGTGCACGACGGCGACCACGCGGCCGCCGAACGCGAACTGAACCAACGGCTGGACCGGCACGGCGCGTTCCGTCCGGCGCCGCTGACCGCCGAGCTGCGCCTGCAGTACGAGGAGCGGTGGGAGGCCGTACAGCGGCAGTTCGTCGACGAGCCCGAACAGGCCGTCGTCGAGGCCGACCTGCTGATCGGCCGACTCGCCCGCGAACGCGGCTACCCGGCCGACACCTACGACGAGCAGACCGACGCCCTCTCCGTCCACCACGCGCACGGCGTCCACGACTACCGCAAGGCCCACGAGACGGCCGTACGCGCCCGCAACAACCGGCCCGAGAACGCCGCCGGCACGGAGGAACTGCGCGCCGCCGTGGTGCACGCACGCGCCCTGTTCACCGAACTGCTCGACGCCGGATCGGGCCGTTCCGGCGGCCCGCGAGGCCCCCGCGGCCACGGCCGCGACGGCACGGCACACGGCCGTACCGACCCGGCCCGCGACGGGCACGCCCCGTCGGCCGGCCACCACGGCACCCGGCACGACAAGCCCACCGCCCGGCGGCTCGGCGACCGGCTGCGTTCTCCCTGGACGCACGGCCGCGGCCACGGGCACGACACCGCGGAAGGCGGTGCGCGATGAGCACCTTCGACGAACGCGGAACCGGTCCCGTCGAAAAGCCCGGCGAGCGCGCGGCGAGCGAGGGTATGCCGCCGCCGGAGCGCGGAGCCGCGGCGTACGAGGGCGACCGCGGCGCGCAGCAGCCGACCGCGCCGCCGCCCACCACCACGTCGGGTGCCACCGAGTCCGTACCCGGTGTGTACGCCGGCCTGCCCGGCACCGAAACCGACTACCCCGCGGGCACGCCCGGCGCACCCGGCGGCCCTTCCGCGACCACCCCGGCCGAAGCCTCAGGCCGGGCGGGAGCCTCCGAACCTCTGCTCCCCTCCGACGCCCGGGACAAGCTGCGGCAGCGGCTCGACCACGCCGTCAACGGCTTCGTCGACCGCCCCCGTGAGGCCGTACAGGAAGCCGACGGCATCTACGAAGAGCTGTCCGCCCTCCTCCCGGAGGCCCTGGCCGCCCGCCGCCGTGCCCTGCACACGACCTGGGAACAGGGCAACGCCGACACCGAACAGCTCCGCGTCGCCCTGCGCCACTACCGCGAAACCGCCCAGCGCCTGCTCGACTTCTGACCCCCGGAACCCGGCGGACCGGCCCCCGGCGGACCGGCGGCGAACTGACGTACCCAGCGGCGAACTGTCGTACCCGGCGGACCAATGAACCTGCGAACCTGCGTAACGGCGGACCGGCGACCGACAACGGCCGACCGGTCCGCCGCGCTTGTTCGCTACTCCGTCACGCCTTCGGGCTCGCCTGCTGCACGACCTCGAACGACCACAGAGTGGACCCCGAAGCGGCGGGCTTGGGCCGCTCGCCGCCCTCCGCGCCACCGCCACCCTGGTGCGCGGCCTTCATCGGCCCCTCCATCCAAGCCTGGAAAGCCTGCTCGTCACGCCAACGCGTGTAGACGAGATACTGGTCGGTACCCTCCACCGGCCGCAGCAGCTCGAACCACTCGAAGCCGTCCGACGATTCGACGGCCCCGGCCCGCGCTCCGAAGCGCTTCTCCAGCACCTCCCGCTGTTCGTCGGGCACAGTCAGCACATTGATCTTCACGATGCTCATACCGAACATCGTCCCCCATACCGTCCGGCAGACGTAGACCAGGGCCGCCTGACGCGCCGGAACCGGACCGCTTGCTCGGCGGTCACGCGGCGCCGTCCAGCACCGCCCGGACTTCCGGGACGTCCCGGAAGCTCTCCAGCCGCTCCAGTACGACCCGGACCCGTGCGGCCGTGCGGTCGCTGGACACGGACGCGCTCAGCCTGATGACCCGTTCCGCCGTCGAGGCCGCCTCTTCGGGTTCGTTCGCATCGGCCAGAGCGACGGCCAGCCATGACAGGTACAGGGCCAGTTCCCGAGTGTGCGTAGTGTCGTACTTGCCGAGCACGTCTCGCAGCAGGGGCACGGCGCGCAAGGGCCTTCGCAGTTCCGTGTAGACCCGGCTTTCCATGACCTGTAGTTCCCCGGCGTCCACCCAATACAGGTAGGCGGGTGATTCGGCTCCGGCGCTGTCTGCGGCCAGCGCCTCACCGGCCTCTCCGAGCGCCCGCATGGCTGACTGAACTTCGCCCGCCTTGGTATGGGCCCATGCGACCCGATCGTGGTAGTGCGCGGACTTTCGGGGGTGTTGTCGCAACGGTCATCGACAACAACCCCGCCATGGACGAGCGTATGGCCACTCGGATCGTCACGGAAGCGATCAAGTTCGTTGACGCTGCCGCGAAGTTCCCCACCGTGAGGGTCACTCCGTCACAGGTGGTGGACGAGGGGTGGCACGCCCTGATCCTGCACACCGGCCCCTACTCGAACATGTGCGAACAGCTCGGGCGGTTCGTGCACCACTACCCGGAGCGCCCGGACCCTGAGCGGTACGACCCGCACGCGCTGACCCGGACCGTAGCTCTGATCGAACAGGCCGGATACCGCGTGGACACCGAACTATGGGCGGGGCCGGCCAAGGCTGCCGTGCCGGTGGCGGCGAACTGCTCGCACACCCCGAAGCCGGGAGGCTGCGGTCCCGTCAATCCCGGAGACTGCGCGACACACGGCGGTGGTCAGGGCGGCTAGGCTGCCGCATCCCGGCAGAGAAGGTGAGGGCATGGACGCGGAAGAGGCCCGGCAAGTGGACGCCACGCTGAGGCGACTGGGAATCCCTGGGGTGGTCGCGCCGGAGGACCCGGACAACCCGAAAGGGGCCTGGCGGGTGTACGACAGTCCCGACCCGGGGGCGCGGAAGGACACCACCGCTGACGCCCTGGCGGCCGTCGTCGCCACGTTCCGGGAAGCCGGAACGGGACCCGCCCGACGCGCTGACGGAGGACCTGCTCGCGGCTTCGTCATCCCGCCCGACGAGAACTGACCGCCCGGATCGGCCCCGCCCGCGTGTGCTCCCGTTGACGCGCGCGGGGTCTGCGGAGCACTGGACCGGCGGTCCCGGCGGTCACAGCTCGGCCGGTTGCGTCAGTCCGGTTGTCAGTGGGTGGGGTTAGCGTCGGAGTATGTCGAACTCAGGAGCGGGACAGGGGCCGTCACAGACGCCGCGGGCGGTGCGGCGGGTCGGTAGGCCGGCGCGGCCGACCGGCTGGAAGCGGCTTGCCTTACGGGCTCCGATCCATCTCTACCGGCTCGGTCTCGGTGGTCTCTTCGGCAAGCGGCTGCTGCTTCTGGAGCACCTCGGCCGGACGTCGGGCAAGACCCGGCGGGTCGTGCTGGAGGTGGTGTCGTACGACCGGCAGGCCCGTACGTGGACGCTGGCCTCCGGGTTCGGGCCGGGCGCGCAGTGGTACCGGAACCTTCAGTCGCAGCCCCGGGCCACCATCCAGGTCGGCCGCAGACGGTGTGCCGTCATCGCGCACTTCCTCCCTGCGGAGGAGGGCGGCCGGATCATGGCGCGGTACGCGCCGAAGCATCCGAAGGCGGCCAGGCAGTTGACCGCGTACATGGGGTTCGAGGTGGACGGCACGGTCGAGGGCTATCGGCAGGCGGGGGAGAACATACCGTTCGTACGGCTTGTGGAGCAGTGATGGGGATGGGGGAGTGAGAGGGGGAGCGCGGGGGAGTTGAGTGTGGTGGGGGAGTGCGAGGGGAGTGTGGTGGTTCGGCGGGGGTGCACAACGGGGTCGGTGGTGTTGTGGTGACGGTCGTGTCGGCTGTTGGGGTTGCAGCCGTCGGGGTGCCGGAGTGTGGCCGGGGCCGGGCGTAGGTTTCCCGCCAGCATGGCCACCGGGGCGCGCGAGGGCGCGGCCCGGTGAAGAAAGGGAACCTCTTGTACCCCATGCGGAAGTTCACCCGTGCCGTGGTGGTGGCGGTCTCCGCGGTCGGCGCCGTTCTGGCCGCCGCTCCCGGCGTGTTGGCGTGTCCCGCGCACGAGCGTTCGGCGGGCGGTGACAGCTGCCGCTTCGCCTACACCAGCTTCTTCCCCTCGCCGTCCGGTGCGACCACGGGCGACGGCCTTTACGCGCACGGCCAGAAGGACCCGGCCGGGCGCACCTGCGACGACGGAGGGTGGGTCGGCCCGAACCGCCCGAGCGACACCTGAGGGTCGGGGACGTACGGGCGCGTCCGCCGCGCCCGTACAGCCGGAAAACGCCTGTGCGCGAGGACGTGGAGGTCCTCGCGCACAGGCGTTGCGGTGGAAAGGGTCAGGTGGCAGGAGCTACCGCCACCGTCCGTATCAGGCAGGCGACTCCGCCACCCGACGCTTGCCCTTGCCCGCAGCCGGAGTGGAAGCCGCAGCCGTGGCCCGGCGCAGCGCGCGCGCCTCCGACTCCGTCTCGACCGCCGGAGGCGATCCCGGCAGCGGCTTGCACGCGCTCTCCGACATCAGCAGCACCGCGATCCCGCCGACCACGGCGGCGGCCATCATGTAGAACGCGGGCATCATGTTGTTGCCCGTGGCGCCGATCAGCGCGGTCACCACCAGCGGAGTCGTACCGCCGAAGACGGAGACCGAGACGTTGAAGCCGATGGACAGCGAGCCGTAGCGCACCTTCGTCGGGAACAGCGCGGGCAGCGTGGACGGCATGGTGGACGTGAAGCACACCAGCAGCAGGCCGAGTACGGCCATGCCCAGCGCGATGCCGACCAGCGAACCCTGCCGGATCAGCAGCAGCGACGGTACGGACAGCACCAGGAAGCCGACACAGCCGGTCGCGATGACCGGGCGGCGTCCGAAGCGGTCGGTGAGCCGGCCCGCGAAGGGCTGCACGCACATCATCGCGACCATGACCGCCAGCACGACCAGCAGCCCGTGCGTCTCGTCGTACTTCAGCTCCGAGGTCAGGTAGCTCGGCATGTACGACAGCAGCATGTAGTCGGTGACGTTGAAGACCAGGACCAGGCCGACGCAGAGCAGCATCGCCCGCCACTGGCCGAAGATCATCTCGCGCAGGCCGATCTTCTTCTCGGCCTCCCGGCGCTCCTTCTCCTTGCTCCGCGCCTCCTTCTCCAGCTGCGCGAAGGCCGGGGTCTCCTCCAGCCGCATCCGCAGGTAGAGACCGATGATGCCCATCGGGCCCGCGACCAGGAACGGGATGCGCCAGCCCCAGGAGAGCAGGGCGTCGTGGTTGTGGCGGAAGAGGTAGGTCAGCAGCGTGACCAGGCCGGCGCCGCCGACGTAACCGGCGAGCGTGCCGAACTCCAGCCAGCTGCCCAGGAAGCCGCGCTTCTTGTCGGGCGCGTACTCGGCGATGAAGGTGGAGGCGCCGCCGTACTCACCGCCGGTGGAGAAGCCCTGGATCAGCCGGGCGACCAGCAGGAGGATCGGTGCCCCGACGCCGATGGAGGCGTACGAGGGGATCAGGCCGATCGCGAAGGTGCCCGCCGACATCATGATCATGGTGATGGCGAGGATCTTCTGCCGTCCGATACGGTCACCGAGCGGCCCGAAGACCATGCCGCCGATGGGGCGCACGAGGAAGGCCGCGGCGAAGGTGCCGAACGTCGACAGCAACTGCGCGGTCGGGTTGCCGGACGGGAAGAAGACCTGTCCCAGCGTGACCGCGATGTAGCTGTAGACGCCGAAGTCGAACCACTCCATCGCGTTGCCGACGGCGGCTGCCGAGACGGCGCGCTTGACCATGGACGGATCGACGACGGTGACGTCGTCGCTGCCCTGCCCCCGCTTCTCCAGTTTGTCCGGCCCGGCCGGATCGGGTTCGGGACCACCGGTACGGGTCCGCGGTGCGACGGGTGACTGCGTCGGCACGTGTTCGCTCGCCTGCGCTCTCTGGGTCGACTGCATGGAACACCCGCCGTGGCGGGCCACGCCCGTCATGGCGTGACGGGCAAAGGTCGACCATAGGGGCAGAGCAGCTCATCACGGACAGTGCACGGTTGACCGCGCAACAGCGTTCAACCCTGCTCCTGGCAGGGGAAGCGGCGCCCCGGGGGTCCTTATCCGGCCTTTATGAATGTGATCCATCTCGCGGTGATCACCGCAACCGAATTGCCCTGTCTTGCGCCAGATATGCACGGCACAGACCTGACCCTGCCCACTCCGGTCGGATGTATGCAGGCCGTGCCGAACTATTTCCTCAGGATTCCCCCGGGTCACTTCGGACCCGCTCCGGACTTACTTCGGCCCCACTTCGGGCCCGTTCCCGGGCCCGTTCCGGACCCACTTCGGGCCCGCTCCGGCCCCCCGTCCCCGCCCCTTCCTACCCCCCCCCACCCATAACTTTCCCGTACGCCCCGTCTGACCGGATACCTGGTTCCGGTTCGCGCACCGGGACGCAAAGGTGCGTCGCATGTCTATCGCTACGGCAGTGCTGACCGCATCACTGGCGATGGCGCCGGCCGCCGCGCCATCTATGGGAGTGCAGTGCACCAGCGTGACCGTCCGTGCTCACTTCGCCGCGTCGCCCACGGGTGAGGCCGTCACCCACGACACGGCCCTGGTGCCCGTGGGCAGCCGGGTCACGGTCGTGGAGAAACGGTACGGGTCCGTGGACCACGGCCGGACGGTCGTCGCCCTGCGCCTGGCGGGCCTCGTCCCGGACCGTACGTACGGCGCCCATGTCCACACCAAGCCGTGCGGGCCCAAACCGGCCGACTCCGGCCCGCACTACCAGAACGTGGCCGACCCCGTTCAGCCCTCCACCGACCCCGCCTACGCCAACCCGCGCAACGAGGTGTGGCTCGACCTGAAGACGGACGCGGAGGGCGACGGCGCCTCCGTCGCCAAGGTCGACTGGCACGTCCGCTACGGACAGGCCCGCTCCGTGGTCGTCCACGAACACAAGACCCACACCGAACCGGGCCACGCGGGAACCGCGGGCGCCCGCCTGGCCTGCGTCAACGTGCCGCTGGCCTGAGATCTGTCCGTGGTTCGTAGTCCGTGGCCGGTGGCCCGGTGTCCGATGTCCGTCGTCCGTCGTCCGTGCGCGAGCGGCGCGGCAGTGATCTGCTGAGATCCGCTGCCGCGCCGCGGGATCGTCGCGCCCATCAAGCATCAGCCATCCGGCCGCACCCTGCCACTCGGCCGCCTGGGCGGTCGGCTCCTTCACGGCCCGTCCACCGTCTCCTTCGAGGGCTACGGCCGAGGGCTGCGGCGCGCAGCACGTGACGCCAAACCCCGTCGAGACCAGAGACTTTGGACTTCGTTACGCTCACCTCCAAGCCGCAGCCCTGTCGCTCCAGGGCTCGGCCGAGCTGATCCATCGAGTCGTGGAGGAACGCTATGGGGACCGCGCTTGAGCCGACCGGAGCCCGGTGGCGTACATCCGGTTACGGCGGTGACCAAGGCGGCGCGTGCGTGGCGGCGGTTGCCGAAGGAAGCCTGTGAGGTACCGGCGTCTGGGCGGGCCCGGAGGGGCCGGTGTTTCGGCGGTGGGGCTGGGATGTATGGGGATGTCCGTCGCGTACGGGCCCGCCGACCCGGCGGAAGCGCGGCGGGCGCTCGACCGGGCCGCCGAGCTGGGCGTGACGTTCCTCGACACGGCCGACGCGTACGGACGCGGCGCGAACGAGGAGTTCGTCGGCGACTGGCTGCGCGGCCGGGGCAAGCGCGCCGCCACCGTCCTGGCGACGAAGTTCGGGCTGCGGCACGACCCGGTGACCGGGCGGGTCGACACCGTGGACACCTCACCCGCGTACGTACCGGTCGCCTGTGACGCCTCGCTGCGCAGGCTCGGCGTCGAATACATCGACCTCTACTACGCCCACCGCCGTGACCCCGCCGTACCGGTCGAGGAGACCGTCGGCGCGATGGCGGAGCTGGTCGCGGCGGGGAAGGTGCGGCACCTGGGCCTCTCGGAGGTCAGCCCGGAGACGCTGCGCAAGGCGCACGCCGTGCATCCCGTCAGTGCCGTACAGGTGGAGTACTCGCTGTTCACTCGGGACGTGGTCGAGGGCGAGCTGCTCGCCACGTGCCGCGAACTCGGCATCACGGTGGTGGCGTACTCACCCCTCGGGCGCGGGATGCTCGCGGGCGCCCTCGCCTCGCGCGAGGAGCTGAGCGCGGACGACAACCGGCGTCGCTGGCCGCGGTTCACCGACGCGAACATCGAGCGCAACCTCGCGCTCGTCCGCGCGGTGCGCCATGTGGCCGACGAGATCGGGGTGCCGCCGGCGCGCGCGGCGCTGGCCTGGCTGCTGGCGCAGGGCGAGGACATCGTGCCGATCCCCGGTACGAAGCGGGCGCGCTACGTGGCGGAGAACGCCGCCGCGGCCGGGCTCACCCTCACCGCCGAGCAGGCGGACCGGCTGCGCGCGGCGGTGCCCGCCGACGCCGTGGCAGGCGCCCGCTACCCGCAGCAGGCCCTTGACCGACTTGGTCACTGAACGGTCATTTGAAGGCCACGGGCGTCAACGTGAAACCTGCGGAGGTCAACTTGAAGTCCGTGGGCGTCGACTTGTAGCTCGCACTCGTCAACTCAAAGCCCTCAGACGTCAACGCGGCCCGGCGGGTCACCCGCAGAGGGCGGTGTCCAGCAGCTGTGCGGCGTGGCGGCGGCCCTGTTCGGCGGGGGCCGGGGCGGCGGTGACGGCGATGGTGGCGGCGCGGCCGTCGTCGGTCGCGGCCGAGTCGGTCGCGTAACCGAGGAAGTCGCCGTCGTGCCCCCACAGCAGGCCGCCGCAGCTCAGCGGCTGGCTGGACAGGCCCAGCCCGAACCGGGTGCCCTTCGGGTACCCGGCGTCGGCCGGTATCGCCACGGTCGTGCGCATCTGGGCGAGCTGCGCGGGCTTGAGCAGCCTGCCGCCGAGCAGGGCGCCGAAGAAACGGTTCAGGTCGCGCGGAGTGCTGATCAGGGCACCGCCGGTCCAGGCTGCGGACGGGTCCATCTCGGTGACGTCCAGCAGCGGTGCGCCGGGCTTCGGCGAGACGTAGCCGTGCGGGTGGGCGCCCCGGATGCGCTGGTCGCCCGCGGCGGGGAAGGAGGTGTGCCGCAGCCCGGCGCGGTCGATCACCCGGCGGGTGATCTCCTCGCCCGCCGGGCGGCCGGTGACCTGCTCGATGAGCAGCCCGGCCACCACGTAGTCGGTGTTGCAGTACCGCCAGCCCTTGCCGGGCGGGAACCCCGCCTTGTGCCGCAGGGCGAGGTCGAGCAGCGTGCGGGGCTGGTGGTAGCGGTGGCGGTTGCTGGTCAGGTCGGCCATGTACGGGGTGTAGTCGGGCAGCCCGCTGGTGTGCTGGAGCAGTTGGCGCACCGTGATGCGGCGGCCGTCGATGCCGTCGCCGCGCAGCAGCCCCGGCAGGTAGGTCTCGACGGGGGCGTCCAGCGCGACCTTGCCCTCGCCGACGAGTTGCAGGACGACGGCGGCGGTGAAGGTCTTGGTGACGCTCGCGGCCCGCACCTGCCCGTCGACCGGCGCCTTTGCCCCGGTGCGCAGGTCCGCGACGCCTGCGGCGGCATCACGGGTGCGCCCGTCGCGGCCGGTGGCGGCGGCCAGCGCGGCGGGGTAGCCGTCCTCGTGCACCAGCCGGTCCAGCCCGCGCTGGACCGGGTCGGCGGCCCGGGTCTGCGTGGCGGACGCGGGCAGCGTGCCTGTCAGGGCCAGAGCCAGGGCCAGAGCCAGGGCCAGGGACAGGGCGGTGGCGGCTGACACGGCTGCCGCCGTGATCCGACGGCGGTGCGAGCGTTTCGGCATGGTGGGCCCTTCCTCGTGTACGTGGCCGTTGCAGCGGGTCCAGCCTGCTGACGTGCGGCCCGGCGCACCATCCGGGCAGCCGCAGGAGCGCGACTGGGGCTGGCCCTACGTAAGGTGCCCCACGAGCCGCACGGGGGAGCCCGGTGTCACACCGACCGGTGTCCCATCGACCGGTGTCCCACCGGCCGGTGTCCCGCCGACCGGAACGGCGCGGTGGCGCACCCGGCTTCCCCGGAGCCGCTCAGCCGGTGCTCACGTCACGGCATCCACGCCTCGTACGACAGCACGTCACCCGACTTGATCCTGAACTCGGGGACGTCCTTCGTGAACGTCGTCTCCATACCGAGGACCTGACCGGTCTCCGGGTTGAGGATGACCAGTTGCAGGGTGCCGTCCATGTTCCCGTCCGACGCGTCCGTGCCGCGGTACGCGTACGCCTGGCCGCGCCGGCCGAGGCGGTCGGTGACCTGCCCGGCCGGGCGGAGGTCCTTCGTGCGGGAGAGCATCCGGACCAGCGCCGCCGACTCGCGCGGGCCCGGGGTCCACTCCTGGAGGAAGGAGGAGAGGGCCATGAGCATCGGCTGCGTCTCGGTGCCGGCGCCGCTGTAGAAGGTGGACAGGTAGGAGCGCAGTTCGTCGGGGTCGGCGGGCGGCCGGGCGGGCAGCGTGCCGTCGCCGGTGACCGGGTCGTCCAGGCGGGTGCCCGCCGGGTACGTCTTGCGGTGCAGGACCTTGCCGTCGTTGACGGTGCGCCACTCGCCGTCGGCGTCGTGGATCACCGGGCGGCCGGGGTGCCGCGGGTCGGTGGCGACGACGAGTTCGGAGCCGCTGCCGTCCGGGTTCCAGCTGGTGATGCGCTCCTCGGGGAAGGTGACCGGCGGTTTGGCGTCGGGGCCCGTCTCCATGCTCAGGTACCAGCTCTGGAGGTGGCTGCCGCGGTGCGGCTTGGGGGCGTCGTGCAGGGCGCGGGCGTACGCCTCCGCGTTGCGGGCGACCTCGTCGAGCGGGAGGACGCGGGCGTCGCGTTGCACGACGAGCGCGGTCGGGGCGGCCGACGCCGGTGCCGTACCGACGCCGGAGAAGGTGAGGGTGAGGACGGTCAGCGCGACGGCCGAGGCGGCGGTGGCGCCGATGAGGAGGCGTCGGGTGCGGCGCGGCCGGGGGGCGCGGGCGGCTCGCCCGGGTGCGGGCGCCGGCGTGGAAGACGGCGCGTCGGCGCTCATCAGGGCGGACAGCCGGTGCTCCGCGCGGGCGTCGAGCGGACGGTCCCGCCAAGGGCCTTCGCCGGGCGACGGTACGGGGTCGGCCTGCCGCAGCAGCTCCAGTTCGTCAGTCAAGGCTGCGGCCTCCGGCTCGGGTCGGCACCGCGGGTGCGGGCAGGGGTGAACATGCGGTCGTACGGTGCGCGCGCGGGCGCGTCGGGGGAGGGGGGAATGGGCGTGGGGTCCGGCTGTCCGGGTCGGGGCCGGGCTCCGGAGTCCCCTTCGGGCGGAGGCGGTCTATCTGCATACGGAGCCGGTTGCGCGCCCGGTGCAGCCGCATGGCCGCGGCGCTCTGACTGCAGTCGAGGGTGACGGCCAGTTCCTGGAGGGTCAGTTCCTCCCAGGCCGTCAGGCGCAGCACTTCCTGGTCGGCGGGGGAGAGGCGCTCCAGGGCCTCGTGCACCCAGGAGCCCGGCCGGTCCGTGTCGGGGCTGTCCACGGTCTGGCGGCGGTGCGCGGCCTCGTGGTTGCCGAGGCGGTGCAGCAGGCGCCGGTACCGGCCGAAGCCGCGCACCGTGTTCGACAGGCAGTTGCGGGCCACGCCGTACAGCCAGGGCAGTGGGGACGGCGGCAGCTCGGCGCGCCGCCGCCACGCTATGGAGAAGACCTCCGCCACCACCTCCTCGACGTCGTCCGTCTGGCCGCTGTCCAGCCGGCGGGCGACGAAGCGGCTGACCGCCCAGTAGTGCGTGCGGTAGGCGTCGGCGAAGGCCTCGTCGACGCCCTTGCCGGGGCCCTCATCGGGTCTGCCGTCGAGGCCCTCATCGGATCTGCCGTCGAAGTCCCCACCGGGCCCGCCGTCGAGGCCCCCACCGGGCCCGCCCCCGAAGTCCCCATCGGGCACGCCGTCGAAGTTTCCGCCGGGGCCGTCCTCGGCGGCTGCGTCCTTGCTCATGATCTGTTGGTGTCCGGCACGCCTGAGATCTTCACACCCTCCCGCGGTGAAGATTCCGGCGGCCCCGGACACCTACGGTGCATGAAGTCCCCCGTGAAGTGGCTGACGACCACCGACCACAAGACCATCGGCACGCTGTACCTGATCACCTCGTTCGCGTTCTTCTGCATCGGCGGCCTGATGGCCCTGCTGATGCGCGCCGAGCTGGCCCGGCCCGGCCACCAACTGCTGTCGAACGAGCAGTTCAACCAGGCGTTCACGATGCACGGCACGATCATGCTGCTGATGTTCGCGACGCCGCTGTTCTCCGGCTTCGCGAACTGGATCATGCCGTTGCAGATCGGCGCGCCCGACGTGGCGTTCCCCCGGCTGAACATGTTCGCGTACTGGCTCTATCTCTTCGGCTCGCTGATCGCGGTCGGCGGTTTCCTCACGCCGCAGGGCGCCGCCGACTTCGGCTGGTTCGCCTATGCGCCGCTCTCCGATTCCGTGCATTCCCCGGGGATCGGCGGCGATATGTGGATCATGGGCCTGGCGCTGTCCGGATTCGGTACGATCTTGGGCGCGGTCAATTTCATCACCACCATCATCTGTATGCGGGCGCCCGGCATGACGATGTTCCGTATGCCGATCTTCACCTGGAACGTGCTGCTGACCGGTGTACTGGTCCTGCTCGCCTTCCCGGTGCTGGCGGCCGCTCTTTTCGCCCTGGAGGCGGACCGTAAATTCGGTGCGCACGTCTTCGACGCGGCCAACGGCGGTGCCCTGCTGTGGCAGCATCTCTTCTGGTTCTTCGGCCATCCCGAGGTCTACATCATCGCGCTGCCGTTCTTCGGCATCATTTCCGAGGTCATTCCGGTCTTCTCCCGCAAGCCGATGTTCGGCTACGTCGGGCTCATCGCGGCGACGGTTTCCATCGCGGGGCTGTCCGTCACGGTCTGGGCGCATCACATGTACGCGACGGGTGGCGTCCTGCTGCCGTTCTTCTCGTTCATGACCTTCCTGATCGCCGTACCGACCGGCGTGAAGTTCTTCAACTGGATCGGCACGATGTGGCAGGGCAGCCTGTCCTTCGAAACGCCGATGCTGTGGGCGGTCGGCTTCCTGATCACCTTCACCTTCGGCGGTCTGACCGGCGTCATCCTGGCGTCGCCGCCGATGGACTTCCACGTGACGGACTCGTATTTCGTCGTCGCCCACTTCCACTACGTCATCTTCGGCACGGTCGTCTTCGCGATGTTCGCCGGGTTCCACTTCTGGTGGCCGAAGTTCACCGGCAAGATGCTGGACGAACGGCTCGGCAAAATCACGTTCTGGACGCTGTTCATCGGGTTCCACGGCACCTTCCTCGTCCAGCACTGGCTGGGCGCCGAAGGAATGCTGCGCCGTATTCCCGACTACCTGGCCGCCGACGGATTCACCACGCTCAACACGATCTCGACGATCGCCTCGTTCCTGCTCGGCTTGTCGATGCTGCCGTTCCTCTACAACGTCTGGAAGACCGCGAAGTACGGGGAAAAGGTCACCGACGACGACCCGTGGGGCTGGGGCCGTTCGCTGGAGTGGGCGACCTCCTGCCCGCCGCCCCGCCACAACTTCACCGCCCTGCCGCGTATCCGCTCCGAATCCCCGGCATTCGACCTGCACCATCCCGAGGTCGGCGCGCCCGCGCTGGACCGTGAAAAGGAACGAGGTGCGCTGGTATGAGCGGCGGTACGCCGGTGACCGCGGCCGAGGCGATCAACGAAATCGAGGGATATCTGCTCTGGGAGGCCGAAAAGGACCGTGCACGCACCCGTGCACAGGAATTCAGCGCCCGCCTGCCGTGGCTGACCCGCGCCCAACAGGAGGAGGTCGAACGGCAGTACCAGGCCGATCAGCTGGAGTACTCCCGCGCCTCTCTCCGGCGGATCGCGGCGCGCAGCGGGGAATTGCGGGCCGAGTACGAGGGCGTGTACCAGGTGCTGCGGCGCCGGATGGTGACGGGATTCCTGGCCGCGACCGCGGTGCTGGTGACCGGCGCGGTGGTGGTTGCCGTTGCCCTCACCGGCGGGTGAGGGCAACGGATCGACGACGGCCCGGGGCGTCCGCGGCCGAGGGCGACGGACCGAGACGGCCGGGGGCGTCCGCGGCTGAGGGGGCGGCCGGCGGACGCCTCCCGGCCGTCAGCAGGGGACCGGACCGCGCGTCAGCCGGTGACCGTGATCTGCGACGCCGGGTCGGTGGTGTCGGCGACCTTGTAGGTGGCGTTGAAGGTCGACGTCGTCGAGCTGGTCGGGCAGCCGAAGCCGCCGACGACCTTGACCGGCACCGAGGCGTTGGTGAAGGTCAGGGTGGACGGCGCGCCGTTCGCCCAGGTGCCGCTCACCGTCGCCGCGCCTGTGGGAGCGGCCGTCACCGTGCAACTGGCCAGACCGCTGGTCCTGAGGACGAAACCGCCGGTCGGGATGGTCAGCCCGGCGGTGCTCGGCGCGCCGTTCTGCATGGTGACACCCCATGCGCCGGAGGTCTGGATGGTGGCGCTGACGCCCGGCAAGCTGGTGGAGCAGGAGGTGTAGGTGGGCGCCGAGATGCCGTTGCTGACCGGGCCGGAGTCGTTGGTGTTGTCCGGGGCGTCCGGGACCCGGCCGTTGGCGTTCGAGACGGTGCAGGTCACCGTCACCGAACCGGCCTTGAAGGTGGCCTTGCCGCCGAGGGTGGCGGCGTAGGCGTGCCCGGCCGGTGTGACGGTGGTCGGGGCGTCGGCGACCGGGGCCCCGGTGGGCAGGGCGGTGGCCGAGCCGGTCAGGGCCAGGGTGAGGGACGCGGTCGCGAGGATTCCCGTACCGGCGGCGAGCAGGGCGCGCGGCCGCCGGGTGACGGAGTGATGTGCGCGAGAGCGTGCGGGTCTGTGCGTCATCGCGAAATCTCCTTCTGCGAGCGGTGTGGGTGGGGCGACGCAGGCGCCTGCGAGCACCTGCGGGTCATGGGGGAGCGGCGGCCCGGCCGCGGGGGTGGGGGTGGTGGGGGCGGTGGTGCCTGTGCGAGGGGGCGGGCGGGGCGTACGCGTACGGAATCCGTGGCGGGCGCTGCCGTACCCGTACGACGGTGCTCCCGTACCCGTACGACGCCGCTCCCGTACGCATACGACGGCGCTTCCGTACCCGTACGACCCCGTACGACGGTCCTGCCGCGCGGCTCGGTCAGTTCTGCGGCTGGGTGCGGGGCGGCGACGGCGGTGTGCTGTCCGACGGCCCCTGCGCCGGATCGGCACCCGGGTCGGCGATCGGATCGGCACCCGGGCCCGCGCCCGGCCGCCGGTCCGGTTCCGGTTCCGGCAGCGGGCGGGGCTGCCAGGCGAAGATCATGCCGCCGCCGAGGATGCCGACGATCGTGCCGAACAGGAATCCGCCGAGGTTGGACATCACCAGCGCCGCGGTGGCGACCAGCACGGTGAGGATTCCGGCCAGTCCCCGGTAGTGCGGCGCGAACCACGCGGACAGGCCCATCAGGATCATCACCAGGCCCATCAGGACGGACGGGATACCGGCGATGCCCTGCTGGAGCATGACCTTCAGCGGCGCCAGCGGGATGGCGCAGATCTCCGCGCCCGCGACGACGGCCGCCAGCCCGCCCCAGAAGGGGCGGCCCTTGCGCCAGCGCCGCCAGGCCGCACGCCCGCGCCGCCAGGAGCCGTGGCCGCGCCCGTTCAGAAGCATTCCTTCTTGCCCTTGGAGATGCTCATGCTCAGGCCGGCCAGCCGGAACGTCCCGGCGTTGGTGGCCCAGGCCGTCTGCTTGAGGTCGGTGATGCTGACGTCGTCGGCCTGCTGGGCGAACGCGTCCTGCATGCCCTGGGCGGTCGCCGGGCCCTTGTCGAGGGTGGAGGCGTCGCGGCCGATCTCGATGTTGTTGAAGTCCGCGTTGCCGGAGAGCTGGGTGGCGTCCACGAAGAGGTCGGTCGCCTTGACCGGCGTCTTGCCGCCGCCCGCGGTGAGGTTGAGCGAGATGTCGCCGATGACCGGCAGCGTGGTGACGACCGACTGGCACAGGCGCTTCAGTTCGGCGTTCTTGATGGCGGTCACGGCCACCGGCAGCAGGTCGCCGCGGGCGTTCTGGTCGACGCCGCCGTACTGGGCGAAGCCTTCGCCCTTGAGGGAGGCGGCGGACACCTTGAACTGCTGTCCCGATACGGCGAACGAAGCCGCCAGCGCGCCGTTGGCCAGGGCGATGGCCAGCGCGGCGGTCCCGGCGAAGGCCGGGACGGACAGCACGGCGAACTTGCGCCAGCTGACCCGCCCCGTGACGTGTCTGCCGTGTGCGTCCTTCATGAGAGTGGTCCCCTTCGAAGTGCGTGGATCGCGCAGCCGAGAGTTGTGGGGGGACGTGCGGGAAGCCTGGCCAGGAGGCGGTCGTACAGCGTGATGATTACGTGGAGGGTGTGGCGAACTGGCCGGTGTTACTGGCGAGTTGAATGTAAGTCTGCCAGTACCCGTTGGCAAGGTTGAGGACCGAAGGAACCACAGGAGACGCAAAAGAGACGCGGCTTCGCTCCACGTACGCGCGTCGGGTCTACGGGTGCGCCCGCACACTCCGCGCGCTCGTACCCCGTACACCCGTACGCCGGTGTACCCGTGCGCCTGTACGGCCTACGTGTACCGGACCCGCAGCTCCTTGACCCCGTTCAGCCAGGACGACCGCAGCCGGCGCGGCGTGCCCGCGAGGGAGATGTCCGGCATGGCGTCGGCGATGGCGTGGAAGATCAGGTCGATCTCCAGGACGGCGAGCGACTTGCCGAGGCAGAAGTGCGGGCCGCCGCCGCCGAACCCCAGGTGGGGGTTGGGGTCGCGGGTGATGTCGAACGTCCCGGGGTTCTCGAAGACCTCGGGGTCGTGGTTGGCGGAGGCGTAGAAGAGGCCGACGCGCTGGCCCTTTTCGATCCGCGCGCCGCCCAGGGTGGTGTCCTGGGTGGCGGTGCGCTGGAAGGAGACGACGGGCGTCGCCCAGCGCACGATCTCCTCGGCCGTGGTGCCGGGCCGCTCCCGTTTGTACAGGTCCCACTGGTCGGGGTGGGTCAGGAACGCGTGCATCCCATGGGTGATCGCGTTTCGTGTCGTCTCGTTGCCCGCGACGGCCAGCAGCAGGACGAAGAACCCGAACTCGTCGGACGCGAGGTTGCCCTCGTCCTCCGCCGCGACGAGCCGGCTGACGATGTCCTGGGCCGGGCACTCCTTGCGGGCCGCGGCCAGGTTCATCGCGTACGAGATCAGCTCCTCCGCCGCGGTGTTGCCGACCTCCTCGGTGATGGCCAGCTCGGGATCGTCGTACGCGACCATCTTGTTCGACCAGTCGAAGATCCGGGCCCGGTCGTCCTGCGGGATGCCGATCAGTTCGGCGATGGCCTGGAGCGGCAGCTCGCAGGCGATGTCGGTGACGAAGTCCCCGGACTCCTTGCGCCGGGCCTCGGCGACGATGGCCCGCGCCCGGTCGCGCAGGGCGTTTTCGAGGGCGCGGACGGCGCGGGGGGTGAAGCCGCGCTGGACGATCTGGCGGACCCGGGTGTGTTCCGGTGGGTCCATGTTCAGCATGATCAGTTTCTGTACGTCGATCCGGTCGCGGGTCATGGCCGCGTGGAAGCGGATGATCGACGTGTTGAGGCTCGCCGAGAAGAGCTCCGGCCGGGTGGAGACCTCCTTGACGTCCTCGTGGCGGGTCACCACCCAGTAGCCGTCGTCGCCGAAGCCGGCGATGCCGTGCGGCTGGGCGTTCCACCAGACGGGGGCGGTGCGCCGCAGCTGGGCGAACTCGGGAAGCGGTACGCGGTGGTGGTAGACATCGGGGTCGGTGAAGTCGAACCCGTCGGGCAGCGCGGGACATGGCATCTCGGCGACTCCAGCTCTGGTCCGGCCCGGCACCGGTCGGAGGTCCTGGGGCGGGGGTCCTGGCGGCCTGTCGTCGTGCGGATGCCGATCGGCGGTCCTGACGGGCCGTCAGCTCTTGGCGGTGAACGTAGTAACGAGTTCTACAAGTGGCAAGGGGGCGCGGGGCGTCAACTGCCGCCACTGTACGGCGATCGGGCAACTGTCGGGCGGCTGTCGGGCGGTCACCGGGGGTGGAAGGCCGGTGCAGCACCCTTGCGCCGCCGGGCGCGGCTCAAAGAGACTGGCCGAGGAACTAGAACGCGTACCAGTTCCTTCGTCGGGGGTGCCGGGACGTCCTGCGGGGCGTGAGGAGAGGACGAGTCAGTCATGGCCGCGGAACCCGTCATCGTCGAAGCCGTACGCACCCCGATCGGCAAGCGCGGCGGCGCGCTCGCCAACCTCCACCCCGCCTACCTCCTCGGCGAGACCTACCGCGAACTCCTCGCCCGCACCGGCATCCAGCCCGACTGCGTGGAACAGATCGTCGGCGGCACGGTCACCCACGCGGGCGAGCAGTCCATGAATCCGGCCCGCACCGCCTGGCTGGCGATGGGCCTGCCGTACGAGACCGCCGCCACCACCGTGGACTGCCAGTGCGGCTCGTCCCAGCAGGCCAACCACATGGTCGCCAACATGGTCGCGGGCGGCGTCATCGACATCGGCATCGGATGCGGCGTGGAGGCCATGTCGCGGGTGCCGCTGGGCAGCGGCTCCAAGCACGGCCCCGGCAAGCCCTGGCCGGACGAGTGGAACGTGGACCTGCCCAACCAGTTCGAGGCCGCCGAACGCATCGCCCGCAACCGGGGGATCACCCGCGAGGACGTCGACGCGCTCGGCCTGCTCTCACAGGAACGGGCCGCGGAGGCCTGGGCCGAGGAGCGCTTCAAGCGTGAGACGTTCGCGGTGCAGGTGCCGACGACGGAGGACGAACAGGCCGCCGGACAGGGCATGTGGCGGCTCGTGGACCGCGATGAGGGACTGCGCGACACGAGCATGGAGGCGCTCGCCCGCCTGAAGCCCGTCATGCCGACCGCCGTGCACACCGCGGGCAACTGCTCGCAGATCTCGGACGGCGCGTGCGCGGTGATGTGGGCGTCCAAGCGGATGGCCCGCGCCCTCAAGCTCAAGCCGCGGGCCCGGATCGTCGCGCAGGCACTGGTCGGCGCCGACCCCCACTACCACCTCGACGGGCCCGTCGACGCGACGCGGGCCGTGCTGGGCAAGGCCGGGATGTCCCTCAAGGACATCGACCTCGTCGAGATCAACGAGGCGTTCGCCTCGGTGGTGCTGTCGTGGACGCGGGTCTTCGAACAGGACCTCGACAAGGTCAACGTGAACGGCGGCGCCATCGCCCTGGGCCACCCGGTCGGCGCCACGGGCGCCCGCCTGATCACCACGGCGCTGCACGAACTGGAACGCACGGACAAGGAGTTCGCGCTGATCACGATGTGCGCGGGCGGGGGGCTGGCGACGGGGACGATCATTCAGCGGCTGTGAGTCAGCGGCTGTGAGTCAGCGGCTGTGAGGGGGCCGGGGCCGGCGGGCGGTGGTGCGTCTTCGGCCGGAGCGCGCCCGGGGCGCGGCTGGGGCGCGGCTGAGGCGCGGCTGGGGTGTGACCGAGGCGTGCTCGGGGCGTGGTCGAGGGGCGTTGTCAGTGGTCCCTGTCACACTCGCCTCATGACCGAATCAGGGGTTCAGGCGACGGATCCGTCGGCGGTGCCGCCGGAGAACTACGCGCCCGTGTGGGCGGACGGTGGCGGCGCGCGGCAGCAGCCGCCGCTGGTGGGGGGCGAGCGGGAGATCCTCACCGGCTACCTGGAGTGGCACCGTGCCACCTTCGAGTTGAAGTGTTCGGGGGTGCCCGCGGAGCGGCTCTCGGAGCGGACGGTGCCGCCGTCCGGGATGAGCCTGCACGGGCTGATACGGCATCTCGCCGGGGTGGAACGGTGGTGGTTCCACCTCCAGTTCGCGGGCGAACGCACCCCGATGCTCTACTACTCCGACGAGGACCCCGACCAGGACTTCGGCGAACTGTCCGGGGACCCGGCGCAGGCCCTGGAGGTCTGGCGGGAGCAGTGCGAGCACTCCCGCCGCATCGTGGCCGCCGCGCCGTCCCTCGACGTGACTGGCACCCACGCGGCCTCCGGCGGCCCGGTCTCGCTGCGCCGCGTGCTGGTCGGCCTGATAGCCGAGTACGCCCAGCACAACGGCCACGCCGACCTGCTGCGCGAGCGGATCGACGGAGCCGCCGGGCGCTGAGGGAGCCATACCGGTGGGCGGTGAGCGGCGGGCGGCAGCCGGCGGGTGGGTACGCGGAAGCGGCCGGCGCCGGGGCGTCGGCCGCTTCGGGGGCTGCTATGGGGTGGCCGGTGCCGTCGTCAGGGGGGCGGCGGCTTGGGGCCGGGTGCTCAGTACCAGTTGTGGGACTGCCAGAAGTTCCAGGCGTCGCAGGGGCTGCCGTAGGTGGAGTTCATGTAGTCCAGGCCCCACTTGATCTGGGTCTCCGGGTTGGTCTTCCAGTCCGGGCCCGCCGAGGCCATCTTCGAGCCGGGCTGTGCCTGCACGAGGCCGTAGGCGCCGCTGGACGGGTTGGTGGCCGTCGGGTCCCAGCCGCTCTCACGCTCGACGATGTTGCTGAAGCACTGGTACTGCGCCTGGTCCGGGATCAGCTTGTGCGCCGCGGCCTTCGCGTCGCTCGCGCTCGCGGAGGACGGGGCCTGTGCCGCAGTGGCGGCCTGGGCCGGGGTGGCGGCGAAGGCCGAGGCGCCCAGGGCGACGGCGCCGACAGCGACGACGGCCTTCTTGTGGGCGGCGAGGCGGCTGGTGATCGTGGACGAGGTGACGCGCACGGGAGGAGAAGCCTTCCGGTGGGGTGCAAGGGGCGCCGCCGAGGCTGCGGCCAGGGGGGAAGAAGCACGCTGCTCTCGGCGACACATCCACCCTGGGAAACAGCCGGGTGGGATGGCAACACCCCCCTCGTACTAGTGGATTTCGCACGGTGGGTGGAAGGTCCCGCCCGCCATGGCCCGTGGGGGAGGGGATCGGAGGGAGGGCGGAGCCTACGAAGGCCGGTCGTAAATGACGGAAGTCCTGTGGGTGGGGTCACAGGGAGAGGGGCGTTGGGTAAGGGGTGAGGGTAGTGGTTGGTTATTACCGGAGGTGGTCATCGCGGGAGGTGGTTGCTGCGGGAGGTGGTTAATGCGGGAGGTGCTTAATGCGGGAGGTGGTTATTGCTTGAAGGTTGCTGGTGTGTCGAACGCTGCTCGGCGGGTGGCGCGGCGGAGGGCCTTGAGGAGGGTGCTGCCGAGGGTGAGGGTGAGGACGACCGTGACCAGGGCCCGGGGCAGGTCCCAGCCCAGCGAGGTGGCCAGGCAGTAGGCCACGAAGCGGGCCAGGTTGTCGGGCAGCGGGTCGCCCGGGACGAAGGAGACGCCGGTGGCCATGCCGCCGATGTAGGGCCAGCCCTGGAGATTCATGACCAGGCCGTACAGGACGGCGGAGGCCGCTCCGTACACCGCGATCATGGCGAGTTCGCGGCGGCCGCGCAGCCGGTCCGGGCCCGGCAGCAGGCCCGCGCCCATCGCCACCCACCCCATCGACAGCATCTGGAACGGCAGCCACGGCCCCACACCGCCGGTCAACAGCGCGGAGGCGAACATCGACACCGAACCGAGCACGAACCCGAAGCCCGGCCCCAGGACCCGCCCGGCCAGCACCATCAGGAAGAACATCGGCTCGATACCGGCGGTGCCCGCGCCCAGCGGACGCATCGCAGCGCCCGCGGCGGCCAGCACGCCGAGCATGGCGATGGCCTTCGCGTCCAGACCGGGCGCGCCGCCCGCCGCGGACGACGCCGACGTGTCGGCGATCGTGGCCACGACGACGCCGAGCAGCAGCGGCAGCAGCGCCGCGAAGAGCCACGGCGCGTCCCTGGAGTGCGCGAGACCGGAGGCGGAGTCGGCCAGCAGCGGCCACCCGAAGGCCATCACGCCGAGCGCGGAGACGAGGACGAGTGCGGCGACGGCCCGCGGCCCCAGCCGCACCGCCCGCGCCTGCCGGTCCTCCGGTGCTTGCGGGGTCGCCGGTGCTTGCCGGTCCGTCGGTGTCTGCGGGGTCGCCGGTGCTTGCCGGTCCGTCGGTGCTTGCCGGTCCGTCGGTGCTTGCCGATCCTCCGGTGCTTGCCGGTCCGCCTGTGCCTGCCGGTCTTCCGGCGCCTGCCGGTCTTCCGGCGCCTGCCGGTCCTCCGGTGCCTGCCGGTCCTCCCGCGCCGTACGGGTACGGGTGCCGGGGGTGTGGGGTGGCTCGGGGGGCCCGGTGGGGCCGGGGGGTTCGTTCCGGGGGGTCATGCTGTGGCCTCCAGGGCGTGGGCGACCTGGGGCACGGTGAGCCACGGCAGCGGCGCGAGCACCTTGGCGACCTGCGGCGCGAAGGCGGGCGAGGAGACGACGACCTCGGCCGTCGGCCCGTCCGCGACGATCTCGCCGTCCGCGAGGATCACCACGCGGTGCGCCAGCTCGGCGGCCAGTTCGACGTCGTGGGTGGCCAGGACGATCGCGTGCCCCTCGGCGGCCAGCCCGCGCAGCAGCTCGACGAGACGGCCCTTGGCCGCGTAGTCCAGACCGCGGGTCGGCTCGTCGAGCAGGAGCAGCGGCGGGCGGGCGGTCAGCACGACGGCCAGCGCGAGGGCGAGCCGCTGGCCCTCGGAGAGGTCGCGGGGGTGGGTGTCGTCCTGTACGTCCGGGAGCAGCCGGGTGACCAGGTTCCGGCAGGTGCCGGGGGCGGCGTCCGCGTCGTGGTCGGCGGCGGCGCACTCGGCGGCGACGGTGTCCGCGTACAGGAGGTCGCGCGGTTCCTGCGGTACGAGGCCGACGTGCCGCAGCAGCGTTCGCGGGCCGGTGCGGTGCGGGGCCGCGCCGCCGACGCGTACCGAGCCGGCGGCGGGTTCGTGCATACCGACGAGGGTGGTGAGGAGGGTGGACTTTCCCGCTCCGTTGCGGCCCATGAGGGCGATCGTCTCGCCGGCGCGTACCGTCAGGCCGACGCGGTGCAGGGCGTCGATCCGGCCGCGCCGTACGGAGAGCCCCACGGCCTCGGCGGCGAGCAGGCCGCCGGAGGAGCCCGCAGGCACGGGCGCAGGTGCAGGCGCAGGCGCGGACGCGTGCCCGGACCCGGACCCGGGCGTCAGCCCGGCCCGACGGCGGTCCTCACGATGCTCCTCGCGGCGGCGCCACCGCCCGAAACGCTTCCGGGCGGAGCGACCATCTTCCGGTTCCGGGCCGGGGCCGGTACCGAGGCCGGGCGTCCCGGAACCGGCCTCCATCTCCGCATCCGCCCCCGCCCCCGTCTCTGCCGCCCCCGTCTCCGCCGCCCCCGTTCCCCCCGGTTCCACCCCGTCCAGCCGTTCGCGCAGTGACGACGCCTTGCGGCGGGCGTCGCGTACGGACAGGGGGAGCGGCGACCAGTGGGCGAGCCGCCCCAGGGCCACCACCGGCGGGTGGACGGGGGAGACGGCCATGATGTCGGCGGGCGCGCCGACGACCGGGGGCGCGCCGGGTGCGGGCAGCAGGATGACCTGGTCCGCGTACTGGACGACGCGCTCCAGCCGGTGTTCGGCCAGCAGGACCGTCGTGCCGAGGTCGTGCACCAGGCGTTGCAGCACCGCGAGCACCTCCTCGGCGGCGGCCGGGTCCAGGGCGGAGGTCGGCTCGTCCAGGACCAGGACCTTGGGGTGGGTGGTGAGCACCGAGCCGATGGCGACGCGCTGCTGCTGCCCGCCGGAGAGCGTGGTGATGGCGCGGTCGCGCAGGTCGGCGAGGCCGAGGAGGTCCAGGGTCTCCTCGACGCGGCGCCGCATGACGTCCGGGGCCAGGCCCAGCGACTCCATGCCGTAGGCGAGTTCGTCCTCGACGGTGTCGGTGACGAAGTGGGAGAGCGGGTCCTGGCCGACGGTGCCGACGACGTCGGCCAGCTCGCGCGGCTTGTGGGTGCGGGTGTCCCGCCCGGCCACGGTGACGCGGCCGCGCAGGGTGCCGCCGGTGAAGTGCGGTACGAGGCCGCACACGGCGTTCAGGACGGTGGACTTGCCGACGCCGGACGGGCCGACGAGCAGGCACAGTTCGCCTTCCGGCACGGTCAGGTCGATGTCCTGGACGGCGGGTCGCGCCGCGTCCCCGTAGGTGACCGACACCTGGTCGAAGCGGATCACTGGGGGGACTCCTTCGTGTGCGGCGCGTCCGTGTGCGGCGCGCCCGGCGCCGGTGACTTCCTTACTCGTGCCCGCCCGGCACCAGGTTCTCCCGGCCCCGGCCCGGTCCCCGCCGCCCCCGTCGCCCCCGTCGTCCCCGTCGCCCCTGTCGCCTCCGCCGCCCCCGTCGCCCGCGGCGGCAGCGGTGCGACGAACGCCGGGAGCAGTCCCACCAGGACACCGGCGGCGGGCCACAGCGGGAGGGCGGGCGCGGTGAGCGGGACGGCGGGCGGGTGCAGGGCGGCCGGGTCGTAGGCGTTCGCCCAGATCATCAGGGCGGCCACCGCGATGCCGGAGCCCGACACGAGCCAGGCGCGTACGCCCCACCGGTCGGGCCGGTAGCGGCTGCGCACGGAGCGGCGGCCGCCCAGCCACAGTCCGCCGAGGGCCGCGACGAGCCCGGCGAGCAGCACCGGCAGGCCGTACGCCGCTCCGGTGTCGGCCAGCAGCCCGTACGTACCGGCGCAGACGCCGAGCAGGCCGCCGAGGGTGAGCGCGGTGGTGGTGTGCCGTACGGCGGGCGGGACCTGCGCCGTACGGCCGTAACCGCGCGCGTCCATCGCCGCCGCCAGCGACACCGAACGCTCCAGCGCGCCTTCCAGGACGGGCAGCCCGACCTGGAGCAGCGCCTTGAAGCCCCGGTCCGGGCGGCCGCGCAGCCGGCGGGCGGCCCGCAGCCGCTGCACGTCGGCGACGAGGCTGGGCGCGAAGGTCATCGCGACGACGACCGCGACCCCCGCCTCGTACAGCGCCCCCGGCAGGGACTTCAGCAGGCGCGCCGGGCTGGCGAGCGCGTTCGCGGCGCCGACGCAGATCAGCAGGGTGCCCAGCTTCAGCCCGTCGTAGAAGGCGAACAGCATGCCCTCGGCGGTGACCCGGCCGCCGATCCGCACGCCGCGCGCCCACTCGGGCAGCGGCACCTCCGGCAGCGTGACCAGGGTGTGCGTACCGGGGATGGGCGAGCCGAGGAAGAACGCGAAGAGCAGCCGGATGCCGATCACCAGCAGGCCGAGTTTCAGGAACGCGCCGTACGAGCGGGCCCACGGCGCGTCCGTGCGGCGCGCCGCGACGACGTACCCCGCGACGCCGATCAGCAGGCCCAGCAGCAGCGGGTTGGTCGTCCGGGACGCCGCGGTGGCCAGGCCCAGCGCCCACAGCCACCAGGCGCCCGCGTGCAGCGCGGTGGAGCGGGTGGCGCGGGGGACGCGGGCGCTCATCCGCGGCGGCGGCGGGCCTGCCACCCGGCCGCCGCGCCCAGGACGACCACGACGGCGATGCCCCCGATCAGCCCGGCGGAGGGGCCGCCCGAGCCGTCGTCCGCCTGCCTGCCGGCGACCGCGTCCTTGGCGGTGCCGGTGCCCGGTGAACCCGAACCGGGCCCCGGCCCCGCCTTCTCCGCACACCCCGCCTTCGGATATCCGGAGATCGCGCACAGCAGCGCGCTCGCGTCGTACCGCAGCGGCCCCGCGACCGCCGCCAGCGCGTCGCCGACCGTCCCGTCCGCGGGCAGCCGCGCGCACTCCGTACGGACCGGCGGCGGGTTCTCCCCGGCCGCCGCCTCCGCCTTCGAGCCGAAGTCGAGGACCAGGCCGACGCGCTTGGTGCCGTCCTCGGCGGGCGTCTTCGCGCAGATCGCGGCGAAGTCCGCGGCGTGGCGCGGCTTGCCTGCCTCGGCGGAGCCGGCGCTGACGGTGTAGCGGAAACCCGCCACGGCGCCGTCCCGGGGGCGGCTGGTGGCCGGTCCCTCCGTCGCGTACGACCAGCCGCCGTCGCCGGACGCCGTGGCACCGGCGGCCGGGCCGTCCCAGAAGGACCAGTAGCGGTACTCCTGGGCCTGGGCGGGCGCCGCGCCCAGGCCCGTGACCGTACCGGCCAGGGCCAGGGCGCCGAGGAGGCGGGCGGAGCGGGACCGCGGCGGGCGCATCAGGCGTCGCTCTTGTTCCGGCGGCCGCTCAGCAGGAACCCGGCGCCGACGCTCGCCACGAAGACGATGCCGACGATCCACCACACGCCGGAGCCCTGCTCGTCCTTGTCCTGCGCGTCCTTCTCGGGCGTGGCGGACGGCGCGGAGCTGCCGGCCGGCTTGGGGCCGGTGGCGTTCAGCTGCGCGACGAGGTCGGCGCCGCCGAACGCGCGCGGGTCGCCGCCGGCGGCGTGCGCGGCGAGCACCAGCTGCGCGTACGCGGCCGGACCGGCCTGCTTGGCCCAGTCCGCCGAGTTCTTCTCCAGCCACTTCAGGGGCTGCTGCGCGGCGGCACCGTGCGAACCGGCGGCGAGGGCCACGACGGTGTCGGCGGTGTTGCCGACGTCGGGCTGGTCCTCGGCGCCGGGCATCGCGGACTTCAGGTGCCCGTCGTTCGCGCCGAGCACCGAGACCAGGTACGCGGCGCCGCCCTCGGCGGCCTGCTTCGGGTCCTTGCCCGCCGCGCCCCCGTCGCACTTCAGGGGCTTGACCGGCTCGTTGACGTCCTTGCCCGCCGGATCCACCACGAAGCCGTCGCCCAGGCCGCCGAGCACGGCGGCGGCCGTGGCGTCCGCGTTCGGGTCCAGCTTGCCGTCCTTGGGCTGGAAGGCGAACGCGCCGCGCTCCCCTTCCTTCGCGTCGCAGCCCAGCTGGAAGGTGACGAGCGCGTCGTACGGGGACTTGCCGCCCTTCTGCACGGACTCCGGCTTCCCGCCCGCCGCCTTCAGTGCGCCGATCACCACGGAGGTGGAGTTGGCGTCACTGGGCGAGCCGCCCATCGAGGGCCAGCCACCGTCGTCGTTCTGCACCGACTTCAGCCACTTCACGGCCTTCTGTACGGCGTCGTCGTGCCCGCCGAGCGCGGCCAGCGCCTGCACCGCGGCAGCCGTCTGGTTGGTGTCCCGCATCGTCTTGTCGTCGCACGCCTTGGTCGGATTGGCGCGGAAGGCGGAGAAGGCGCCGTCGGTGCACTGCTGCCCGGCGAGCCAGTCGACGCCCGTCACCGACGGGCGCACGCCCACGGTGCGCTGCGCGAGGAGGGCGAGCGACTGCCGCCAGACGCCGTCGTACTGCGGGTCCTTGGTGCCGTACAGCCCGTCCGGCAGCTTCGAGGCCCGCGCGGCGGGAGCGGGGGAGTCGGCGGCCGCCACGGGGGCACCGGCCGCGCACAGCACGGCGGCGCCGGCCAGCGCCGCGGCGGCGCGGCGTGCCAGGGCGGCGAAGGTGGGGGCCGTGGAAGCCCTGGGAGCCAGGGGAGCCTGGGAAGCCGTGGTGGCCATCGGGTCGGTGCCTCTCGGGTCAGTTCGGTGCGTGGGTGCTGCGGTGGGTGCGCAGCCGCACTCGGAAGCCCTGCCGCCCGCCGATCGTGATCGGCCGCGGTGGCACCGGGCTCAGCTCCGCATACCTCGACGGTGCCGCGCACCGGGCGTCCGCGCGAGGAGGCGCGGCCCTACGGTGGCGGGAGCCTTCGTCGTGCCCCACCGGGTGCTCCGGCTCGCCGGGCGTACGGGTCCGGCGCGGGCGGCCGGGGCGTGGGACCCGACAGAGGTCCCGGCGGCCGGCCGGTGCGGCGGTGCCGTGCGTCCCGGATCACGGTTGCGGGTCAGCGCCGGATTTCCACCGGCTTCCCCCGATCGGGCACAGGATGAAATTGTCTCGCATACCTTAACCGGCGGGCCGGGGGAGCCCCGGGTACGGGCCTGCGAGGTGCTCGCCGGGGTGCTCGCCGAGGCCCGGGGCACTCCCCTCACACCGCCCGGTACGTCACCGGCTCCGGCCCCGACAGCCCCGACGGCCCCGCTGCCCCCGCCGACCCAGCCGCCCCCGCCGTCCTCGCCGACCCCGGAACGGCCTCCGCCAGCCCCAGCCGGACCAGGTGCCGCAGATGCGCCTCCGCCTCCGAGACCGCGATGCTCCGCGATGCGTACGGAATCCGCTCCCACGGCCGGTTCCACTCCATGGCCTCGGCGAGCTGCCAGGGAGTGCGGGGTACGGCGAGCAGCGCGCGCAGTCCGGCGAGCCGCTCCTCGTGGTGGGCGAGCAGCTCGCGCACCCGGCCGGGCGCGTCCGTGAAGGCGTGCTGATGGGCGGGGAGCACCTCGGCGGGCGCGAGCCGGGCGACGCGTTCCAGGGAGGCCAGATAGTCGCCGAGGGGGTCGGTGGCCGTCGGGTCGTCCGGGTCCTCGTACAGCCCGATGTGCGGACTGATGCCCGGCAGCAGGTGATCGCCGGAGAAGAGCCGGCCGTGGCCCGGCCGCCGCGCCGGGTGCTCCTCCTCCAGGTGCAGGCAGACGTGGCCGGGGGTGTGGCCGGGTGTCCAGACGGCGCGCAGCCGACGACCGGGCAGGTCGAGGAGCGCGCCGGGGGCGATCTCGCGGTCGGGCAGCGCGGCCCGCCGTCCGGGGTGGTCGCGGGTCCGCCCCTGTGCGCGTGCCGCGCGCAGGGGGGCCAGGTGGCTGTCGGGTGCTCCGGCCGCGGCCAGTTTGGTGAGCAGGTAGTCCAGCCAGCGGCCGGGTTCGGCCTCCCGGGTGCGGCGTACGACGGCGGCGTCCGCGGCGTGCATGGCGATCCACGCGCCGGACGCCTCCCGTACGCGGGCGGAGAGGCCGTGGTGGTCGGGGTGGTGGTGGGTGATCACGACGCCGTGGAGGTCGGTGACGTGGAAGCCGCAGGCGGTGATTCCGGCGGTCAGGGTGTCCCAGGCGTCCGGGTCGTCCCAGCCGGTGTCCACGAGGACCGGGCCCCGGCCGGTCTCCACGAGGTGGACGAGGGTGTGGCCGAGCGGGTTGTCCGGGATGGGGACGGCGATCGACCACACGCCGCCCCGGTGGTCGGTCACTCGGGGCCCGTCCTCCGCCGTTCCGGTCAGGGTTGCTGCCGTCATCCGCCGCACCTCCGCTTCCGCGCGGACCGGCCGCGCCGCCGTGCCGGGCATTGCCCAGCATAACTAGAACTGGTATCAGTCCTGATGCGGCGTCAGAAATACGGCGTACGGCGTCCGTACGCGCACACTCACCGGTCGACCCGCAGGAGGCGGCAGCCATGAGCGCACTCGTCGAGTACGAACAGCTCTACATAGGCGGCGAGTTCGCCGACCCGGCCG
This sequence comes from Streptomyces sp. CB02923, assembly GCF_001905005.1. Taxonomy (GTDB): domain Bacteria; phylum Actinomycetota; class Actinomycetes; order Streptomycetales; family Streptomycetaceae; genus Streptomyces. Next base: position 896,109 of record NZ_LWKZ01000012.1, read on the forward strand.
GCGGCGACGTCATCGAGGTGGTCTCGCCACACACCGAGCAGGTCATCGGCCGGGTGCCGCACGCCTCGCGCACCGACGTGGACCGCGCGGTCTCCGCCGCCCGCGCCTCCTTCGACTCCGGGGTGTGGGCGAACGCGCCGCTGGCCGAGCGGATCGCCGTGGTCACCCGCATCAAGGACGCCTTCGCCGTACGGAGCGAGGAGATCGCCGGGGTCATCAGCGCCGAGAACGGCACCCCGTACACCTCCGGCGTGATGGTGCAGGCGCTCGCCGCGATGATGGTGTGGGACGCGGCACTCACCGTCGCCCGCGACTTCCCGTTCGAGGAGCGCCGGGCGGGGGCGCTCGGTCCGCTGCTGGTGCGGCGCGAGCCGGTGGGCGTGGTGGCGGCCGTGGTGCCGTGGAACGTGCCGCAGTTCACCGCGGCGGCCAAGCTGGCACCGGCGCTGCTGGCCGGCTGCTCGGTGGTCCTCAAGGTCTCGCCGGAGACGCCGCTGGACGCCTACCTCCTGGCGGACATCGTGAGCGGGGCCGGGCTGCCCCCGGGTGTGCTGTCCGTCCTCCCGGCGGACCGCGAGGTCAGCGAGTACCTGGTCGGGCACCCGGACGTGGACAAGGTGGCCTTCACCGGGTCGGTCGCGGCGGGCAGGCGCGTCATGGAGGTCGCGGCGCGCAATCTGACGCGGGTGACGCTGGAACTGGGCGGCAAGTCGGCGGCCGTCATCCTGCCGGACGCCGATCTGGACGCCGCGGTGGCGGGCATCGCGCCGTTCGCGTGGCTGGTCAACGGGCAGGCGTGCATCGCCCAGTCGCGCATCCTGGCGCCGCGCGAGCGCTACGACGAGATCGCCGAACGCTTCACCGCCGCCGCGTCCGCCCTGCGCGTGGGCGACCCGCTGGACCCGGCGACCGAGATCGGCCCGCTGGTGGCCCGGCGCCAGCAGCAGCGCTCGCTGGACTACATCGCCCTCGGGCAGCGGGAGGGCGCCAAGGTCCTCACGGGCGGCGGGCGGCCGAAGGGCCTGGAGACCGGCTGGTACGTGGAGCCGACGCTGTTCGGCGAGGTGTCCAACTCCATGCGTATCGCCCGCGAGGAGATCTTCGGCCCGGTGATCTGCCTGCTGCCGTACGAGGACGAGGACGAGGCGATCCGTATCGCCAACGACTCCGACTACGGGCTGTCCGGCTCGGTGTGGACCGCGGACACCGCGCACGGCGTCGACGTCGCGCGGCGGGTGCGCACCGGCACCTACTCCGTGAACACCTTCAGCATCGACATGCTCGGGCCCTTCGGCGGCTACAAGAACTCCGGCATCGGCCGGGAGTTCGGGCCGGAAGGCTTCGGCGCCTACCTGGAACACAAGACGATCCACCTGCCGGCGGAGGGGTGAGGGACGGTATGAGCGATACGGCCGGCAAGAAGGACGAAGAGGCCGGTACGGGCGGGAAGACCGGAGAGGCCGGCGTGGCCGGAGAGACCGGCACCGGCCCCCGCTGGCGCGTGGCCGTGGACCGGAGCGTGTGCATCGGCTCCGGCCTGTGCGTGGCCACCGCCCCCGGCGGCTTCGAGCTGGACGCGGCCCGGCAGTCGCACCCCGTGCGGGACGAACGCGACGCGTCCGACGACGTGCTGGCGGCGGCCGAGGGCTGTCCCGTCGAAGCGATCACCGTGACGCTCGCCGACACGGGGGAGGCGGTCTTCCCGCCCGCGGAGTGAGGGGCCGGGGCCGGGTCCGAACCCGCGTCCTGAGGGCGCGGTAGGTCAGCCCTCGTCCGAACGGGACAGCGCTTCGGTGATCATGCGGGTGGCGAAGTCGGGGTCGTCGGTGATGCGGTTGATGTGCTCGGCGAGCAGGAAGGCGGTGACCTCCAGGGGAGTCATCTCCTTCGAGGTCCACTCCCCGTACTGCTTGCGCCACAGGTTCGGGCTCAGGCCGGTGCCCGCGGCGATGACCAGACCGGCCATGGTGGGGATGGCCTCGGGGCGGACGCTCTTGGGCATCATGCGCATCGAGGCCACCAGGTTGGGGACCACGTACTCGATGACGTCCTTGTCGTGGTCCTCGTGAGCCTTCTGCAGCCACCTCATGAACATGAAGATGAGCGTGCACGCGCCGTCCAGCACGTCGCTGGCCCCCTTGGGACCCAGTGACGCCGTGAACTGGTCGATCAGCTCCTGCTGTTCGGGGTCGACCGTGGTCTTGCCGGCGTGGATGCCCTTGAGCCGGGAGTCGATCATCATGAGCGCCGCGCCCACATCGCCGGCGGGAGCGTTCTGGGGGCCGTAGGGCGATGACACAGGGTTCCTCCTCAGGTGGCCGCGATGAGCAGCGCGGCGTGTCCGACAGTAGACGGCCGACGGGGACCGGCACCGGCGGTTCGTCAGCTTTACGGCGTCGGAGTGGTGCGGCGTTCCCGCCGGGCGGTACGCGTGTGCGGCCCGCGCCCACCGGTACGTACCGTCAGTAACCCGTGAACTTCTCACGGTGACCTCGTGACATCTGCGACTGTTAACGCCCCTCGGCGGCGTGGAAATCTCTGTGCCACGCCGCCGAGGGGGGAAACGATGGACAAGCGGTACGAGGTTTACTGTCTCGCCGACAGATTCTTCTACGAGACCCCGGACCGCCTGTCTGCCGGGACCGGAGCCGCCTCGGGCAGCGGTCCCCTGTACGAAGCGGCGCAGCGCGCCGTCCCCGAAGGGTGGCGGTGTTTCCTCTCCGGGGACTGGCTTCACGTGAATCCGGTCGACGCCGAAGGACAGCCGCGTCCCGGACTGCCCCCGCAGGGCTGGAAGATCCACGTGTCGGCCTGTACCGACAACGCCGAGAAGCTGGCGTCCCAGGTGTGGGACTACTGCGTCTCCCGGCTGATCCCGTTCAAGTTCGTGCCGGGTCCGCGCCCGCTGCACCTGCGCAACTCCAAGTACGCGGACCGCGGTTCGAGCGGCAAGTTCGCCACCATCTACCCCGCGGACGAGCAGCAGCTGCACACCGTCCTGCGGGAGCTGGGCGCGCTGCTGGCGGGCGAGCAGGGCCCGTACATCCTCAGCGACCTGCGCTGGCAGGACGGCCCGCTCTACGTACGGTACGGCGGATTCACCCGGCGCTACTGCGTCGACGAGCACGGGAACCTGGTCGGAGCGATCGAGAACCCCGACGGCAAGCTGGTCCCGGACCGGCGCGAGCCGAAGTTCCACGTACCGGAATGGATCGAGCTGCCGGACTTCCTCGCCCCGCAGCTCGCCGCCCGCAACTCCACCACCGTCGCGGACCTTCCGTACCAGATCGAGTCGGCGCTGCACTTCTCCAACGGCGGCGGCGTCTACCTCGGCCGGGACAAGCGCACCGGCGACAAGGTCGTCCTCAAGGAGGCCCGTCCGCACGCCGGGCTGGCCGCGGACCGCGCCGACGCCGTCACCCGCCTGGAGCGCGAACGGGCCGCCCTGGAGAAGCTGTCCGGGCTCGGCGTCGCGCCGGAGGTCCGCGACTGGTTCACCCTGGACGACCACCGCTTCCTGGTCATGGACTTCCTGGAGGGGCGCACCCTCAACTCGTTCTTCGCCGAGCGGCACCCGCTGATGGGGCCCGCGCCCGACCCGTCCGCGCTGGCCGACTACACGCGCTGGGCGCTGGGCATCCACGCCGCCGTCGAGGACGTGGTGGCCACCGTGCACCGCCGCGGCGTCGTCTTCAACGACCTGCACATGTTCAACATCATGGTCGCGCCCGACGAGAGCGGCGTGAAACTCCTGGACTTCGAGGCGGCGGCGGAGGCCGGCGAGGCGCAGCGGCAGACGCTGGCCCACCCCGGCTTCATCGCCCCGGCCGACCGCACCGGCTTCGAGGTGGACCGCTACGCGCTCGCCTGCCTGCGCCTCGCGCTGTTCCTGCCGATGACCACGCTGCTGGTGATCGACCGGGACAAGGCCGCGCACCTCGCCGAGGTGGTGGCGCACGAATTCCCCGGCGTACCGGCGGAGTTCCTGGCCGAAGCGGTGGACGTGATCCAGGGGACGCCGGGGACCCCGGCCGCGCCCGCGGGCGCACCGGTGACGTCCGCGCCCGCGAAACGGCGCACCGGCCCCACGCCCTACCTCCCCGCCGAGCCCGCCGACTGGCCGCACAGCCGCGACTCGATGGTCGACGGCATCCTCGCCTCCGCCACCCCCGAACGCACCGACCGGCTCTTCCCCGGCGACATCGCCCAGTTCACGGACGGCGGCGGCCTGGGGATCGCGTACGGCGCCGCCGGCGTCCTGTACGCGCTCGCCGAGACCGGTGCCGGGAGGTACGGGGAAGGCGAGGAGTGGTTGTTGCGGCAGACCGCCCCGCCTCCTCCCGGCACCCCGCTGGGCTTCTACGACGGGCTGTCCGGCGTCGCCTGCGTACTGGACCGGCTGGGCCACCCCGAGCGGGCCATGGAGCTGATGGAGCGGGTCCTCGCCGAGAAGTGGCACCGGCTCGCCCCCGACCTGCACGGCGGCCTGGCCGGCGTCGGCCTGGCACTCGACCACCTCGCCCGCACCCGCGGCGAACGGGAACTGCGCGACCGGGCCCTGGAGGCCGCCGGGCACACCGCCGACCGGCTCGACGCCTGCGGAAAGCGGGCCGGGCTGCTGCGCGGCGCCAGCGGACCCGCACTGCTCTTCCTGCGGCTGTACGAGAGCACCGGCGACCCGGGCCTGCTCGACCTCGCGGCCGAGGCGTTGCGGCGCGACCTGGCGCGCTGCGTACGGAACAAGAACGGCACCCTGGTCGTCGACGAGGGCTGGCGGACCCTGCCGTACCTCGGCGCGGGCAGCATCGGCATCGCGACGGTGCTGGACGACTACCTGGCGCACCGGGCGGACGAGGAGTTCCAGGAGGCGCGGACCGCCATCCTGCCCGCCGCCGAATCCCGCTTCTACGCGCAGCCCGGTCTCTTCCGCGGCCGCGCGGGCAGCGTCCTGCACCTGGCGCGTACCACCACACCGGGCGCCGACCTCGACGGTGCGCTGGCGGCCCAGATCTCCTATCTGAGCTGGTACGCCATGCCCTACCAGAAGCACCTCGCCTTCCCCGGCGACCAGATGATGCGCCTGTCGACGGACCTCGCGACCGGGACGGCGGGCTGCCTGCTCGCCCTCGGTGCCGCGCTGCACGACCGGCCCGTCCAGTTGCCCTTCCTCCCGCCGCTGCCCTCCCCGGAGGCCGGGCGGCCCTGAAGCCGGCCCCGGCCGTCGTGCCGGAGCCGTACCACCGGGTGCCCCGGGGAGACCCGCCACCCGGCACCGCAGCAACACCAGCAACACCAGCACCATCAGCAACACAGCAACACCAGCACGACAACGTCCCCATAGTGAGAGGAAAGTGTCATGGCGCTTCTCGACCTGCAGGCAATGGACGCTCCGGAGCACGGCGGCGGCGGTGGCGGCAGCGAGGCCAGCCTGCTGCTCTGCTGGAGTGACGCCAGCATCGTCCTGTGTCTCTGACCGGACCGGTCAAAAACCCTGCCGGAGCCTGAACCGGTAGACAAGTTCCGGGATGTGTGATCCGGACGTGCGTGCGGCCCCTGCGCGGGCCGCACGCACACCCCGTGGGAGAGGCAGTGACCGTGACCCCCGCCGACCGGCTGCTGGGCGGCGCCCTGCGCCACAGTGCCCTGCGTGCCACCGCGCTCCTGCTGCTCACCGCGGCCTCGGCCGGCCTCGGCCTGGCCCTGCCCGCCGCCCTCGGCCACACCCTCGACCTGCTGCTCGAACACCGGCCCGCAGGGGGCTGGCTCACCATCTGCGCGGCCCTGACCTGCCTGATCGTCCTGCTGGACGCTCTCGACGGGCTGCTCACCGGCACCACCGACGCCCGTGGCACCGCCTGGGTACGGCGGCGCCTGACCCACCATCTCCTCGCCGCCGGACCGCGCGCCACCGAACGGTACGGGACCGGCGACCTGGTCACCCGCGTCGTCGGCAACGCCACGCACGCCGGTACCGCCCCCACCGCCCTCGCCGGCTCGCTCTCCGCCGTCGTCACCCCCGTCGGCGCGCTGATCGCCCTCGTCCTGGTGGACGTGTGGACCGCCGCCGCCTTCCTCCTGGGGATGCCGCTGCTGGCCCTCCTGCTGCGCGCCTTCGCGCGCGACACGGGCGACTGCGTCGGGCGCTACCAGGAGAGCCAGGGCGACATGGCGGGACGGCTCGTCGAAGCGGTCGGCGGGGCCCGTACCATCGCCGCCGCCGGGACCCAGCGCCGCGAGGCCGCCCGCATCCTCGCCCCGCTGCCCGGACTCGCCGCGCACGGCCACCGCATGTGGCACGTCCTGGGGCGGTCCACGGCCCAGGCCGCGATGCTCGTACCGCTGCTCCAGATCGCCGTGCTGTGCGTGGCGGGAGTCCGGCTGTCGCAGGGCGCACTGACCGTCGGGGCACTGCTCGCCGCTTCCCGGTACGCGGCGCTGGCCACCGGAGTCGGCCAGGTCGTCGGCCGGCTGAACAGCCTGGTGCACGCCCGCGCCGCCGCCCGGCGCATCGCGGAGGCCCTGGAGATCCCGGCGATGCCCTACGGGAGGCGGCAGCTCGGCTCGGGCAGCGGCACGCTGAAGCTGCACGGCGTCACCGTGCGGCGCGGCGACCGCACCGTGCTGCGCGGCCTGGACCTGACCGTGCCCGGCGGCACCTCGCTCGCCGTCGTTGGCCGCTCCGGCACCGGCAAGTCCGTGCTGGCCGCGGTGGCCGGACGGCTGGCCGACCCCGACTCCGGCATGATCACCCTCGACGACGTACCGCTGGCCGACCTGTCGCACGACGCCCTGCGCCGCGCGGTCGGCTACGCCTTCGAGCGCCCGGCGCTCATCGGCGACACCCTCCGCGACACCCTGGCCCTCGGCTCGTACGCACCCGGGCGCGAGGAGGTGGAGGCCGCCGCCGAAGCCGCCTGCGCCGCGCCCTTCGTCCACCGGCTGCCCGACGGCTACGCGACTCCGTGCGCGGACGCCCCGCTGTCCGGCGGCGAGGTCCAGCGCCTCGGCCTGGCGCGGGCGTTCGCGCACGCCGAGCGGCTGCTGATCCTCGACGACGCCACGTCCAGCCTGGACACCGTCACCGAACTGAACGTCACCCGCGCCCTGCTGCACGACGTGAAGGCCGCCACCCGGATCGTCATCGCGCACCGCGCCGCCACCGCCGCCCGCGCGGACCTGGTGGCCTGGCTCGACGACGGACGCATTCGCGCCCTTGCGCCGCACGCCGAACTGTGGCACCTGCCCCCGTACCGGGCACTGTTCGCCACGGCCCCGAAGGAGACCGCGCATGTCTGAAGCCCAGCGGCGGGGGGTCGTCCCGGGAGTCCCCCTGCGGCGGTCCGGACTGCGCTTCATCAAACGGCGGCGTGCGGTCCTGGCCCGGCTCGCGGGCTGGTCGCTGGTCGAGTCCGCGCAGACCTTCCTGTTCGGGTTCGCGCTCGCGCACGCCCTCGACGACGGGTTCCTGCGCGGCGGGCCGGTCGTCGGGATCGTCTGGCTGGCCGCCGCCGCGCTCTGCGTGGGCGCCGGCGCGTACGGCACCGCACGGGTCTACGGGGCCGTGGCCGACCTGGTGGAACCGCTGCGCGACACCCTGGTGCGCAAGGTCGTCTCCCGTGGGCTGTACGCACCCGACGGCGCGGCCGTCTCCCGGCTCACCCACCAGGTGGAGATCGCCCGCGACACGTTCGCCGGACTGGTGCTGGTGTCCCGCTCGTTCGTCTTCGTCACCGCCGGGGCGCTGATCGGCCTCTGCTCACTGGCCCCCGTACTCCTGCTGCTGGTCCTGCCGCCCCTGGTGCTCGGCCTGGCGCTGTTCGCCGGGGCGCTGCGGCCGATGGCCCGACGCCAGGAGACGTTCCTCGCGGCGGACGAGGCCATCGCCGAGGAGACCGGGACCGCGGTCGGCGGGCTGCGCGACATCACCGCGGCCGGGGCTGAGCGGACCGTGGCGGCCGCGGCGGGCGAGCGGTTCGACGCCGAACTGCGGGCGTCCCGGGCCCTGGCCCGCTGGAGCGTGTGCCGGGTGCTCGCCCTCGGGATCAGCGGCCGGCTGCCCATCGTCCTGCTGCTGGTCGCGGCGCCCTGGCTGCTCGGCCGCGGGGTGACCCCCGGCGCGCTGGTCGGCGCCCTCGCGTACCTCACGCAGTCGCTGCTGCCCGCGCTGCAGAGCCTGATGCACGGACTGGGCACGGCCGGCACCCGCCTGGGCGTGGTGCTGCGCCGCCTCACCGCCGAACCGGTCACGGGCGCGGCGGACGCCCGGCCGCGCCGCACGCCCCGCGACGGGCACGCCGTCGAACTCACCGGCGTGACCTTCGCGTACGGCCCGCACGCCGACCCGGTCGTCCGCGGCCTCGACCTGACCGTGCCGGCCGGCGGACATCTGGCCGTCGTCGGGCCGAGCGGAATCGGCAAGTCCACCCTGGCCGGGCTGGTCGCGGGCATGCTGGAGCCGGGCAGCGGCGAGGTGTGCCGCCCCGCCACCGCGGACCGGGTGCTCGTACCGCAGGAGGCGTACGTGTTCTCCGGCACCGTACGGGAGAACCTGCTGTACCTGTGCCCCGACGGCGAAGTCGCGGACGAGGACGTCCTGGCCGCCGCCGGGGAGGTCGGCGCGAGTGCGCTGCTGGCCCGGCTGGGCGGTCCGGACGCCACGCTCGTGCCCTCCGAACTGTCCGCGGGGGAGCGCCAGTTGATCGCCCTGGTGCGCGCCTACCTCGCGCCCGCGCCGCTGGTCGTCCTCGACGAGGCGACCTGCCACCTCGACCCGGCGGCCGAGGCCCGCGCCGAACGTGCCTTCGCGGCCCGGCCCGGCGGCTCGCTGATCGTCGTCGCGCACCGCATCAGTTCGGCGCTGCGGGCCGAGCGGGTGCTGGTGATGGACGGTACGCACGTCCGTACGGGGCGGCACGCCGAGCTGCTGCGGCGGTCCGCGCTCTACCGCGAACTGACGGGCGGGTGGTGGAAACACGGGAAGCCCCCGGCCGTCCCGGCCCTACAGCCAGCCCTCCCCGCGCGAGATGCGGATGGCGTCGACGCGGTTGCGGGCTCCCGTCTTGCGGGTGATGGCGGACATGTAGTTGCGCACGGTCCCGGTCGACAGATGCAGGACGCCGGCGATCTCGGAGACCGAGGAACCCTCGGCGGCCAGTGACAGCACGCTCAGCTCGCGGCGGGTCAGCGGGATGTCGGCCGCCTGGAGGAAGCCGAAGCCCAGCGACCCGTCGATGAACCGTTTCCCCGCCGCCACCTGCCGTATTCCGGTGGTCAGCTGTACCGGCGAGGCCTCCTTGTCGACGTAGCCGAGGGCGTCCGCCTCGAAGGCGCGGCGCAGCGGCCCCGGCCGGTGCGCCGAGCCCAGCACCAGCAGGGCCGGGGATTTCCCCGGGCCTTTCCCTCTCGCGAGTTTGGATAACTTGCGCAATATGCCTTGCCCGGTGTGCTCCGGGCTCTCCGCGTCCACCACGCAGACGTCGGGGCGCAATGTGCGCACCCGCTCCGTCGCGTCACGTGTGGTGGCGGCGGAGACGTCGATGTCGTTCTCCCGGTCGAGTACTTCTGTCAATGCCCACCGGAACAGACAGATGTCATGCACGAGTAGCACCCGGATCACTGCAGTCCCCCTCCAGACCCCCGTGTACCGGCACCGTTGCGAGTACCCGGAATTCATACCTGCAATGCCGCTGTCATGGACCCGAAGAATTGGCCAAGCGGAGGCGTGGGGGCGCGCGTTGGGGTCGCACGCGCCCCGAATGCGCCGCGTTAGGGGGTTACCCGTTCGTAGCTTTCCGGTCAGGTACGGCGCCGGGGCGCGGTCAGGTCGATGAGCCGGCAGACCGTCTCGATGTCGATCTTCACCTGGGCGATCGAGGCGCGCCCGGACAGCCAGGTGATCAGCGCCGAGTGCCAGGTGTGCTCGATGACCCGGACGGCGGACAGCTGCTCCGGCGTCGGTGCGCCGTCCAGCCCCATCGCGTCCAGGATGATCGCCGTGGTGAGCCGGGAGACGGTGTCCACCTCCGGGCTCACCGACCGGTCGGCGAACGTCAGGGCGCGGACCATGGCGTCCGCCAGCTGCGGTTCGCGCTGGAGCGCCCGGAAGGCCCGCATCAGGGTCTGCGCGACCCGCGCGCCCGGCTCCCGCTCGGTCGGCGGGCGCTTGCGCAGCGTCTCGTGCATGTGCTGCAACTGGTCCTGCATCGTCGCCACGAGCAGGTGCACCTTGGAGGGGAAGTACCGGTAGAGGGTGCCGAGCGCGACGTCGGACGACTCGGCGACCTCGCGCATCTGTACGGCGTCGAACCCGCCCCGGACGGCCAGCCGGGCGCTGGCGTGCAGGATGCGGCGGCGTCGGGCCTCCTGACGCGCGGTCAGGGGCGGACTGGCGGGAAGCGCCGCTCCGGCCGCTGTGGAGTCCGTAGTCATATGTCCCATTCCGTGACAGTCCGTCCGCGGTGCGGCGCGTACCGGTCATCCGATCGGCACAGCATGGCAGGGGCGCCGGTGGTGGCGCGAATCACCTGGTGCGGCTCTTTTCGCCGGGGTCCCGGCCGGTAGATTCGAAGCTCCTTGAACTGATCAGTAGCCTGTCGGCCGCCGTGGCCCGCGGGCGCCTGCGGACCGGCCGCCGGCCGGGCGCGGCCGATCCGTACTGAAACTTGTTCTAGATTAGCGCCAGCGGTTACGCTCCGGCGAAAGTCCAGCGAGAAGGGGGCCGAGAGTGTCCGCCGAGGCCGTCCAGGCAGCCGCGCCGCACCCCGCCGAGGCCCCCGCCGCCTCCGCCGGGCCGGACGGCGACCGCCCCCTGCGCATCGCCCTCCTGACGTACAAGGGCAACCCGTTCTGCGGCGGCCAGGGCGTCTACGTCCGCCACCTCTCCCGCGAACTGGCCCGCCTCGGCCACACCGTCGAAGTGATCGGCGCCCAGCCGTACCCGGTCCTCGACGAGGTGGGCACCTCCCGGACGGAGTCCGGCGGAGTCACCCTCACCGAACTCCCCAGCCTTGACCTCTACCGGCAGCCCGACCCCTTCCGCACGCCGAAGCGCGGCGAGTACCGGGACTGGATCGACGCCGTCGAGGTCGGCACGATGTGGACCGGCGGCTTCCCCGAGCCCCTCACCTTCTCCCTGCGCGCCCGCCGCCACCTCGCCGCCCGCCGCGGCGACTTCGACGTCGTGCACGACAACCAGACCCTCGGCTACGGCCTGCTCGGCGACCTCGGCGCCCCCCTGGTCACCACCATCCACCACCCCATCACCGTCGACCGGCAGCTCGACCTGGACGCCGCGGCGGGCTGGAAGCGCCGCGCCTCGGTGCGCCGCTGGTACGGCTTCACCCGGATGCAGAAGCGCGTCGCCCGCCGCCTGCCGTCGGTGCTCACCGTCTCCGGCTCCTCCCGCCAGGAGATCACCGACCACCTCGGCGTACGGGACGGACGCATCCACGTCGTGCCCATCGGCGCCGACACCGACCTCTTCGCGCCGGATCCGGCGGTCCCCGAGATCCCCGGCCGCATCGTCACCACCTCCAGCGCCGACGTCCCCCTCAAGGGCCTCGTCCACCTCGTCGAAGCCCTGGCCAAGGTCCGTACCGGCAACCCGCGGGCCCACCTGGTGGTCGTCGGCAAGCGCGCCGACGACGGCCCGGTGGCCGCCGCCATCGCACGGCACGGCCTCGGCGACGCGATCGAATTCGTCAAGGGCATCAGCGACGCCGAACTCGTCGACCTGGTCCGCGGCGCCCAGATCGCCTGCGTCCCCTCCCTCTACGAAGGCTTCTCGCTGCCCGCCGCCGAAGCCATGGCCACCGGTACGCCGCTGCTGGCCACCACCGGCGGCGCCATCCCCGAGGTGTCCGGGCCGGACGGCGAGACCTGCCTGTCCGTACCGCCCGGCGACGCGGACGCGCTGGCCGCCGGGCTGACCCGGCTGCTGGACGACGACGCCCTGCGCCGCCGCCTCGGCGCCGCCGGACGCGAACGCGTCCTCGCCCGCTTCACCTGGCGCCAGGCCGCCATCGGCACCGCCGAACGCTACCGGGAGGCCATCGCCCTCCAGAACCCGCGCGGGCGCGCCGCACGCACCCGCCGGGCCCCCGCCACCGCCCCGTCCCCCGCCGGCCAGGCCTGATGCGGCCCGGCCGGGCACCGAACAGCACCGTCACCACCGCCATGACCCGCCCCCGCACCGGCCGTAGCCGCCCGCGAACCCCCAGGACGAAAGCAGAGAGCCCTTGCTGACCGTCGACTTTTCCCGATTCCCGCTGGCGCAGGGCGACCGCGTCCTGGACCTGGGCTGCGGCGCGGGCCGGCACGCCTTCGAGTGCTACCGGCGCGGCGCGCAGGTCGTGGCCCTCGACCAGAACGCCGAGGAGATCCGCGAGGTCGCCAAGTGGTTCGCCGCGATGAAGGAGGCCGGGGAGGCCCCCGCGGGCGCCACCGCCACCGCCATGGAGGGCGACGCGCTGGCCCTGCCGTTCCCCGACGAGAGCTTCGACGTCGTCATCATCTCCGAGGTCATGGAGCACATCCCCGACGACAAGGGGGTGCTCGCCGAGATGGTGCGGGTGCTGCGGCCCGGCGGGCGGATCGCGGTGACCGTGCCGCGCTACGGCCCGGAGAAGGTCTGCTGGGCGCTCAGCGACGCGTACCACGAGGTCGAGGGCGGCCACATCCGCATCTACAAGGCCGACGAACTGCTCGGCAGGATGCGTGAGGCGGGCCTGAAGCCGTACGGCACCCACCACGCGCACGGGCTGCACAGCCCCTACTGGTGGCTCAAGTGCGCCTTTGGCGTCGACAACGACCAGGCGCTGCCGGTCAAGGCGTACCACAAGCTGCTGGTCTGGGACATCATGAAGAAGCCGCTGGCCACGCGGATGGCCGAGCAGCTGCTCAACCCGGTCATCGGCAAGAGCTTCGTCGCCTACGCCACCAAGCCGCACCTGCCGGGGCAGGCCACGGCCGGCTCCGCCGCCACCGGCTCCGCCACCGGCACCGCAGCCACCACCGGCACGGCCGCCGCCGGGGCTGCCAAGTGACGACACCGGGACGTACGGAACACCTGGTCCTGCCCGGAGTACTGACCGCCGAACAAGCGGCCCGTACGGTCGCCGGCATCGTGGCGACCCAGCGCGAGGACGGCGCGATCCCCTGGTTCCGCGGCCACCACCTCGACCCGTGGGACCACACCGAGGCCGCCATGGCCCTGGACGCGGCCGGCGAGCACGAGCGCGCCGAAGCCGCGTACGCCTGGCTCGTACGGCACCAGAACCCGGACGGCTCCTGGTACGCGGCCTACGCCGACGGGGACGCCGCCGCCCCCACCGACCGCGGCCGCGAGACCAACTTCTGCGCCTACATCGCCGTCGGAGTCTGGCACCACTACCTGTCCACCGGCGACGACACCTTCGTGGACCGCATGTGGCCCGCCGTCTACGCGGCCATGGAATTCGTCCTGGAACTCCAGCAGCCCGGCGGCGAGATCGGCTGGAAGCGCGAGGACGACGGCACCCCCGTCACCGACGCGCTGCTGACCGGCTCCTCGTCCGTCTACCAGGCGCTGCGCTGCGCCCTCGCCCTCGCCGACCAGCGCGAGGAACCCCAGCCCGACTGGGAACTGGCCCTCGGCCGGCTCGGCCACGCCATCCAGCACCACCCGGAACGCTTCCTGGACAAGGCCCGCTACTCCATGGACTGGTACTACCCGGTCCTCGGCGGCGCCGTGCGCGGCACCGCCGCCAAGGACCGCGTCGAGTCCGCCTGGGAGGACTTCGTGGTCCCCGGCCTCGGCGTGCGCTGCGTGCTGCCCAACCCGTGGGTCACCGGCGGCGAGAGCGCCGAGCTGGCCCTGGCGCTCTGGGCGATGGGCGAGTCCGACCGCGCCGTGCAGATCCTCAAATGGGTCCAGCACCTGCGCGCCGACAGCGGCATGTACTGGACCGGGTACGTCTTCGACGACGACGCGGTCTGGCCCGAGGAACAGACCTCCTGGACGGCCGGTTCGATGCTGCTTGCCGTGGCCGCGCTGGGCGGGGACGAGGCGACCACCGCCGTCTTCGGGGGCGAGCGCCTGCCGACGGGGCTGGACCCGGACTGCTGCCGCTGACGGTACGGGGGCTGCCGGGGGCCGCTCAGTGCTCGATCCGCCGGATACGGGCGGCCAGCGCGTGCCCGGCGAGCAGGTACACGAGCGCCGGCAGCCCGTAGTTCAGCAGCGTCCGCAGCCAGACCGTGTCGAAGGTGAACAGGTTGTAGGACCAGCCCGCCAGCCACCGCGCCGCGCCCTGGACGAAGTGCACCAGGTCGTTGGCGCGGTTCGCGTCGAGCAGATACATCACGATCCACAGGCCGAGGATCACGGCCGTGACGTCCGCGATGACGGTGACGGCCGTGGCCGCGTGGGTGCTTCCGTTTCCGTACCGGTGTCTCCTGGACATGACGCCCGGGTAGCCGCGTAAGCCCGCCATAAACAACTTCCCCTCGACGCCGCCCTGTTCACCACGAACCCCGGAAGCCGGCCGCCCGCACCGCCCCATTACTGTGCGACCCATGACGACCATGACCGGAATACTCGACCACGACCGCTACTGCGCCGAAGTCCTCGCCGAGGCCGACCGGTTCCGGCAGACCGTGCGCGGCGCCGACCTGACGGCACCCGTACCGACCTGCCCGGAATGGACCCTCGAAGACCTCGTACGGCACGTCGGCGGCGCGTACCGCTGGGCGGGCGAGACCGTACGGACCCGGGCCACCGAGATGGTGCCGTTCGACGCGGTCCCGGAGCGCGAGGGCCCGCCGGCCGACGACCCGGCGGCGCTGGACGCCTGGCTGGCCGAGGGCGCCCGGCTGGCCGTCGACGCGATGCGCGAGGCGGGCCCCGACGCGCCGGTCTGGGCCTGGGCACCGGGACAGCGCTCCGGTTTCTGGCCCCGGCGGATGACCCACGAGGCGATCGTCCACCGGGCCGACGCGGTCGCCGCGACGGGCGCCGCCTTCCCCCTCGACCCCGCGGTGGCCGCCGACACCATCGAGGAGTGGACGCAGCTGATCTGCCTGATCACCACCCTGAAGCCCGACCACGGCCTCAACCGCTTCCTCGGCACCGGCCGCACCCTGCGCCTGCACGCCACCGACACCCCGCCCGGCACCCCCGCCGACTGGCTCCTCGACTACACCGGCCCCACCCCCACCTACCACCACACCTCCGACGCCCCGGCCACCGTCACCGTCCAGGCCCCCGCCGCCGACCTCCTCCGCGTCTACTACCGCCGCCTCCCGGCCGACACCCCGGGCGTGGAAATCACCGGCGACCGCCCGTTCCTGGAGGAGTGGCTGGCGGCGGCCACGTTCTGAGGGAACGGGCCACCGGCCGGGACGGCACGCCGGGACAGCGGGGCCGGGCCGCTCCGCGTCAGGCGGCGTGCGGGACGAAGGACAGCGACACCTCGTCCGAGTCGATGGAAAGGTCGAGCTGAGCATCGAGGGCACCCGCCAGCCGGCGCAGCAACGGCAGCGTCGGCACCGTCCCGCCCCCCTCGATCCGCTCGACCTCCTCCTCACCGAGCCCGGCCCGGCGGGCCAGCTCACCCACCGTCATCCCGAGCACGCCGCGAAAGTCGAACACCGCCTGCCCAAGCGCAATCGCCGCCCCCGCCTCCACGTAGGCGGGGTCCGCCCGGTGCTCGTCCGGTACTTGCCACTGCGTGTGGTATCCGCGTTTCATCCGTGAGCTCCGCTGACCTCAGGTTCGATCTCCAGCGCGTACGGAGCTTCCATGGCGCGAGGCTAGGTGGGCAAGGAGGCGCGTGGGTGGTGGAGGGTGTGTGGTTCACCCGTGTGGGGTGGGGCTGCTGGTGGGTCAGCTGTTCAGTTCCGCCAGAACCCGGAGGGTTTGCACGTCCGGGGCCGTGACGAGGAGGTCGGTCACCGGGCCCTGGCGCCAGGTGGTGAGGCGGTCGGCCAGGCGGGGGCGGGGGCCGATGAGGGAGATGGCGTCGGCGAAGGTGTCGGGGACGGCGTGGACGGCTTCGTCTCTGCGGCCCTGGAGGAAGAGGTCCTGGATGCGGCGGGCCTCCTCCTCGTGGCCCATGCGGGCCATCAGGTCCGCGTGGAAGTTGCGGGCCGCGTGGCCCATGCCGCCGATGTAGAAGGCGAGCATGGCCTTGACGGGGAGCAGGCCCTCGGCCACGTCGTCGCAGACCCGGGCGTGGGCCATCGGCGCGACGAGGAAGCCTTCGGGGGCGTCGGCGAGGGATGCCTCGTACACGTCGGTGCGGTACGGGGACCAGTACAGCGGGAGCCAGCCGTCGGCGATGCGGGCGGTCTGCGCGATGTTCCTGGGGCCCTCGGCGCCGAGGAGGACGGGGAGGCCGGAGCGGCGGGGGTGGGTGATGGGCTTGAGGGGCTTGCCGAGGCCGGTGCCGTCGGGGCCGCGGTAGGGGAGCGGGTGGAAGCGGCCGTCGAGGGTCACGGGGGCTTCCCGGCGCAGCACCTGGCGCACGATGTCCACGTACTCGCGGGTGGCGGTGAGCGGGCTCGCGGGGAACGGGCGGCCGTACCAGCCCTCCACCACCTGCGGCCCGGACAGGCCGAGCCCGAGCAGCATCCGGCCGCCGGAGAGGTGGTCCAGGGTCAGCGCCTGCATCGCGGTGGCGGTGGGGGTGCGGGCGGCCATCTGGGCGATGGCGGTGCCCAGTTTTATCCGGGTGGTGTGGGCGGCGATCCAGGTGAGGGTGGTGAAGGCGTCGGAGCCCCAGGCTTCCGCGGTCCACACCGAGTCGTAGCCCAGCCGTTCGGCCTCCTGGGCGAGTTCGACGTGCCGGGGGTCGGGGCCGCGGCCCCAGTAGCCGAGTGCCAGGCCGAGTCGCATGGTGGTGCCCCTCCCGTGCCGCCCTCCGTTGCCGCCCTGCCGGTGCCGGACGGCGTACTGACGGTCAGTCAGGTGCGGTCGGTGCACTGTATGGGGGGTGGTGGGGGAAGGGAAGGGCGGGTACGGCGACGGCCCCTCGCCCGGAGCGGGCGAGGGGCCGTACGGCGTGGGTGGCGGCCGGTGTCAGCCGCGCTGGATGCCGGTCGTGTCCTGGAGGACGCCGCGGCGCCCGTCCTGCGTCTGCGCGATGAGCGCCTGGCCGCGCTGGTCCACGGCCAGGTACCAGGTACCCGGCGCCAGTTCGGCGATCGGCGTCGGCGCGCCGTCCTCGCCGTACAGCGGACGCGCCACCGGCACCGCGAACCAGAACGGTGCGAAGTCCGTGGCGGGCGCCGGCTGCTGCGCGGCGGCGGGCGAGGGCTGCTGGCCGCCGTACGACTGCGGGCCGGGCTGACCGGGCTGGCCGCCCTGCCCCGGCTGGCCCTGCCCCGGCTGCCCCTGCCCCGGCTGGGGCTGGCCCTGGCCGGGCTGCTGGGCGCCCGGGTAGCCGTACCCGCCGTGGCCCGGCTGCTGCTGGTGGGCGCCGGGGTAGCCGTACCCCTGGCCCGGTGCCGCGCCGTACGGGGACGGGGCCTGCGGCCGCGGGGCCGGGACGAGACCGGCCTTCAGGGCCGGTACCAGCGGTGTGGCCACGGCCGCGCCCGCCAGCACGAGCGCGGCGATCAGGCCGAGGATCAGGCCGGCGCCCGCGCCGCCGCTGTTGACGGTCGTCCAGAAGGCGAACCAGGCGACGAACACGGTCCACGCGACGCCGAACTGCCCGAGGTCGAGGCCGGCGACCTTCAGCGGCTGCGGCAGGGCGCGCGCCACGACGATCAGGGCGGCCGCGATCACGCCGGCCAGGAACATGCCCATCAGCAGGGACAGCGAGTCCCAGGCGTTCGCGGACGTGACCTTCGGGCAGAAGCTGCCGGTGCAGTCCGATCCGTCGTACGAACTGATGTCGAGAAACGAGGCGATGAACAGCAACACCGCTGCTCCGATCACCACGCCGTCGCCTCTAGTGAGGGAGCGGATGTTCACGTAAGGGTCCTTTGTCGGTTCCGGTGTTCTGGTCTTCGCTGTCGCTGCCGTCTGCGCTGGTGGGCGCGTGGCGAGGCATGGGGTGGCCCCCCATCGTAAGGGGGAACCTACCGCCGGATCCTGTGGGCCGTCTTGTCGGTATCGGTCAGGTGTCGAGCCGGTATCGGCACGGGCCGCTACCGGGTCAGGAAGCCCGTAATGCCCTCGGCGATGCCGCGGGCGGCCTTTTCCCGCCATTGCGGATCGGTCAATTGCGCGGCGTCCTTCGGGTCCCGCATATTGCCGCACTCCAGGAACACCTTGGGAATGGCGGAGAGGTTGAGGCCGCCGAGGTCGGACCGTACGACCAACCCGGTGCCGCCGCCGAGGTAATTGGACGGGGCGCTCCCGGTGGCCGCCACGAACCGGCCCGCCAGGTGTTCGCCGAGCTGCCGCGACGGGCCGACGATGGCGGACGTGTCCGCCGCGCCCGCGGTGACGCGTCCGGGCAGGATCACGTGGAAACCGCGGTTGCCGTCGCCCGCTCCGTCGGCGTGTACGGACACCGCGGCGTCGGCCTTCGCCTCGTTCCCGGCGCGGGCCCGCTCGTCCACGCACGGGCCGTACGGGCGGTCGCCGTCCTGGGTGAAGACGACCTCGGCGCCCTCGGCCTGGAGGAGGGTACGGGCGCGCCGCGCCACGTCCAGGGTGAAGGACGCCTCGGCGTAGCCGTCGTTGGTGGAGGTGCCGGTGGTGTCGCACTCCTTGTGCGCGTTGCCGACGTCCACCTGGCGTGCGATCTCGCGGGTGTGGTCGCGGTTGCCGGGGTTGTGGCCGGGGTCGAGGAGGACGGTCCGGCCCTTGAGGCGGGTGCCGGCGCGGCCGCCGGGCCCGGCCTCGTCGCCCTTGCCGTCGTGGTCCCCGTTCTTCCCGGCGTTCCCGCCGTCCGTTCTGCCCGCGCCGTCCTTGTCGTGGGCGCCGCTCCCGCCGGGGGCGCCGTCAGTGCCGGGCTGGCCGCCGGGGGACGCCGGGCTCGCCGCGGGCAGGGCCTTGGACGGCTTGTCGCCGCCGGGCCCGCTCGCGGACCGCCAGATCAGCCAGCCCGCCGCGCAGGCGGCCAGCAGCGCGGCCAGGACGACGACGAGGGTGCCGCCGAAGCGGCGGTGCGGGGGGAATGTACTGCCGTTCGTCACATCGCGATCGTAGTGGTGAGGTCAGTGCCCTTCACCGGTACGACGCAGCACGTGCAGCGATCCGTGTACCGACATTTCGGTGAAGGCGCCGGATTCCAGGGCGCGGCGGTAGACGCGGTACGGGGCCTGGCCGCCGTCCGCGGGGTCGGCGAAGACGTCGTGGATGACGAGCAGCCCGCCGGGTGCGACGTGCGGCGCCCAGCCCTCGTAGTCGGCGGTGGCGTGCTCGTCGGTGTGGCCGCCGTCGATGAAGACCAGGCCGACGGGTGTGTTCCAGAGCGCGGCGACCTGCGGGGAACGGCCCACCAGGGCGACGACGTGGTCCTCCAGCCCGGCCGCGTGCAGCGTGCGGCGGAAGGCCGGCAGGGTGTCCATCAGGCCGACGGCGGGGTCGACCACGGACGGGTCGTGGTACTCCCAGCCGGGCTGCTGCTCCTCGCTGCCGCGGTGGTGGTCGACGGTGACGGCCGTCACGCCCGCGGCGCGCGCGGCGTCGGCGAGGAGAATCGTGGACCGGCCGCAATAGGTGCCGACCTCGACGAGCGGCAGCCCCAGCTCCGCCGCTTCCCCGGCGGCCCCGTAAAGGGCCAGCCCTTCGTCGAGCGGCATGAAACCCTTTGCGGCCTCGAATGCGGCGAGTATCTCCGGCTTGGGGGTGTTCGCGGCGGCCATGGGGATTCCTCCTCTGTCGTGCGGTCACCGGGTGTACGGCGGTGACTCATAACGACGGATCGTACGTGCCCGTAATTCGCGGGAAGGGCGGGCGGGCGTCCGGCGGCGGGGCGGCGGGGAATGAGCCGCGTATTCCGGATGAGGGCTGTGCGGGGTATGAGGGCTATGCGGACCATGAGGGCCATGAGGGCTATGCGGCCGCACGCCCCGCGCGGAATCCGGACCGCCCCGCTGCATTCCGTACGACACGGCCTCCGGGCCCGCCGGATTCCGTACGGTCTCCGGGGCCGGGTACGTGGCGCCTCCTCGCCGGACGTGTCCCGACCGTCCCGCCCGTCCGTCCCGTCGTCCCGTCCGTCCGGACGCGTCCCGCCCTTCCCGCCCGCCCGTCCCGTCGCCCCGCCCGTCCGGCCTGGAGCGCGTGCCTCATCTGACCTACCGTCAGTTTGAAACGTGTTCTAGTCTGCCCGGCATGGGCATCGGAATCACACCGGAGCAAGGGGAGCTGGCCGAAGCGGTACGAGGATGGGCGGCCCGTGCCGTGCCTCCGGAGGAGCTGCGCAAGCTGCTCGACGCCGGGCCCGGCCGCCGCGGCCGCCCCGCGTACTGGGACGGACTCGCCGCGATGGGCCTGCTCGGACCGCACCTGCCGGAGGAGTGCGGCGGTGGCGGCGGCGAACTGCTCGATCTCGCCGTGGTGTTGGAGGAGACCGGCCGCGCCGCACTGCCCGGCCCGTACCTGCCCAGCGTGCTCGCCTCCGAACTGCTGCTGCGCGGCGGCGCCCCGGACCTGGTGCGCGCCCTGGCCGCAGGGGAGCGCATCGGAGCCGTCGCGCTCGGCGCGGGCACGCTCCGCGCGGCCGGGACGGCGGACGGATACGTGCTGGACGGCACCGCGCCGCCCGTCCTCGGCGGCGGCGACGCCGACCTGATCGTCCTGGCGGCGGAGGCGGCGGAGGCGGCGGAGGCGGCAGAGGTGTCGCAGGTGCCGGATTCGGCGGAGGCGGGAGCAGCGCCGGAGCCGGCCCGTACCGTCTGGCTCGCCGTCGATGCCGGAACGCTCTCCGTACGGGTGCCGTCCGCCGCCGACCCGACGCGGCCGGCCGCGCGCGTGACGGCCGAGAACGTCACCGTCCCGTCCGCACGGGTGCTGGACATCGACTCCGCCCTCGTACGGGACCTGGCCGCGGCGCTGTTCGCCGCAGAGGCATGCGGCACGGCGGACTGGGCGCTGCACACCGCCGCCGCGCACGCCGCCGTACGTGAGCAGTTCGGGCGGCCGATCGGTCAGTTCCAGGCCGTCAAACACCTCTGCGCGGACATGCTCGTACGCGTCGAGCAGGCCCGCGCCCTGGCATGGGACGCGGCGCGCGCGGCGGACGAGGCCCCGGCGATCCGCGGCATGGTCGCCGCGCTGGCCGCAGCCACCGCTCTGGACGCCGCCTTCACCTGCGCCAAGGACTGCATTCAGATCCTCGGCGGCATCGGCTTCACCTGGGAGCACGACGCACATCTGTACCTGCGGCGGGCGACGGTTGCCCGCCAACTGCTGGGCAGCGGCACCGGGCACCGGCTGCGGGCGGCCGGGTACGGCGCCGGGGGCACCCGCCGCGAGCTGCGCATGGACCTCCCCGTGGAACGGTCGCGGGAGGCGTCCCGGTACCGCGAGGAGGCCCGCGAGGTGATCGCGAAGGTGCGCGGCCTGGACCCCGGAGCCGTACGCCGCGAGCTCGCGCCCACCGGGTACGCGGCGCCGCACCTGCCCGCCCCGTACGGCCTGGGCGCCGGCCCCGTGCAGCAGCTGGCCGTCCAGCAGGAACTGCGCGACGCGGGCG
The DNA here is from genome assembly GCF_001905005.1 of Streptomyces sp. CB02923. Taxonomy (GTDB): domain Bacteria; phylum Actinomycetota; class Actinomycetes; order Streptomycetales; family Streptomycetaceae; genus Streptomyces. The sequence continues at coordinate 917,744 of NZ_LWKZ01000012.1, forward strand.
TCCGGATCAGCGGCCTGGGCATCGCCACCTGGGTGGTGCCCTCCCTGATCACCTACGGGACCCCGGAGCAGAAGGAGCGCCACCTGCTGCCGACGCTCCGCGGCGACCAGCTGTGGTGCCAGCTGTTCTCCGAGCCGGAGGCCGGGTCCGACCTGGCCGCGCTGCGGACCCGGGCCGAGCGGGTGGACGGCGGCTGGCGGGTCAACGGCCAGAAGGTGTGGACCTCGGGGGCCCAGTGGGCGGGGCACGGTATCCTGCTCGCCCGTACGGACCCGGAGGCGCCCAAGCACCAGGGCCTGACCTTCTTCCTTGTCGACATGTCGGCAGCCGGTATCGAGGTGCGGCCCCTGCGGGAGATCACCGGCGACGCGCTCTTCAGCGAGGTGTACTTCGACGACGTCCTGCTCCCGGCGGACGCGGTGGTGGGCGAGGTGGACGACGGCTGGAGGGTGGCCCGGCACACCCTCGGCAACGAACGCGTCCACATGGCCGACCAGGTGACCTTCGGCACCGGCCTGGAAGCGCTGATCGAGCGGTCCGCCGGGCTGGACGGCGCGGTACGCGAGCGGGTGGGCGCGCTCGCCGCCGAGGCGCACGCGCTGGCGTGCATCGGGTTGCGCACCACCCTGAAGCAGGTGGCGGGCCGGGAACCGGGCGCCGGGGCCAGCATCCGCAAGCTGGTGCAGACGCAGCACCAGCAGAAGGTCGCCGAGCTGGCCCTCGAACTCCTCGGCCCGGAGGGCGCGACGGGGGAGGGCGACGCGGAACGCGCCCTGCACGGCTTCCTGATGTCCCGCTGCCTGACGATCGCGGGCGGCACCACACAGGTCCAGCTGAACGTCGTCGCGGAACGGCTGCTCGGCCTGCCGAGAGACCCCGAGCCGCGCCCGGTCATCTGAGCCCCGCACGATCCGACTCCGAGCGGCCCCAGGAGGGCAGATGGCAGACACGGTCGGCAAGGCCTACATCGTCGGTGTGGGTATGACGAAGTTCGAGAAGCCCGGGACGCGGGACCGGCAGTACTGGGACATGGCGAAGGAGGCCGGCGGCAAGGCGCTCGCCGACGCCGGAATCCCGTACGGCGACATCGAGCAGGTACCGGCCGGCTACTGCTACCAGGCCTCCACGGCCGGGCAGCGCGCCGTCTACGAGCTGGGCCTGACCGGCATCCCCGTCTACAACGTCAACAACAACTGCGCGACCGGCGCCACCGCGCTGATGATGGCCCGGCAGTTCGTGGCCTCCGGCCTCAACGACTGCGTACTGGCCCTCGGCTTCGAGAAGATGCAACGCGGAGCGCTCGGCGGCGGCGCGGACAGCGGCGACTTCGCGGCGTCACCCGTGGCCCGCCACTACGGCGTGATGGCCGCCGCGCACGGCTTCGATACGACACCGCCCACCGCCCAGATCTTCGGGAACGCCGCACGGGAACACATGGACCGGTACGGCACCACCGAGCGGCAGCTCGCCGCGGTCGGCGCCAAGAACCACCGGCACTCGGCGGACAACCCGAACGCCCAGTTCCAGGACGTCTACACGGTCGAGGAGATCCTCGCGGCCCGCACCGTCCACCGGCCGCTGACCAAGCTCCAGTGCTCGCCGACCTCCGACGGCTCGGCCGCCGCCGTCGTCGCCTCCGAACGGTTCGTCCGCGAACACGGGCTGGCGGACCGGGCGGTGGAGATCGCCGCGCAGGCCATGACCACGGACACGGAGGACAGCTTCGCGTCCGGGTCCTGCATCGACGTCGTCGGCCGGCCGATGTCCCGGGCGGCGGCCCGGCAGGCGTACGAGGCGAGCGGCCTCGGCATCGAGGACGTGGACGTGATCGAGCTGCACGACTGCTTCTCGGTCAACGAACTCCTGACGTACGAGGCGCTGGGCATGTGCGCGGAGGGCGAGTCCGGGAAGCTGGCCGAGGACGGGGCCACCACCCACGGCGGGCGGTGGGTGGTCAATCCGTCCGGCGGTCTGATCTCCAAGGGCCACCCGCTCGGCGCGACCGGCCTGGCACAGGCCGCCGAGCTGGTGTGGCAGCTGCGTGGGGCAGCGGGCGCACGGCAGGTACCGGGCGCGCGCGTCGGGCTGGCGCACAACATCGGGCTGGGCGGCGCCGCGGTCGTGACGCTGCTCCGGAGGCCGTGCGGGGCGTCGTAAGCCTTGCGGCCTAGGACCTGTGCCGGGCGGCGTCCGGGCCGATAATCCGATACCAAGAACGTGTGCCGGGTGCAACTATGGAGACCATGCCCCCGACAGCCGCTCCCGCCACGCTGCCCGAAAACGCCCGCCGCACACCGCCGCCCGCCTGGATCGTGACGCTGCTGGTCTGCGCCGGACAGTTTCTCGTCGTCCTCGACGTCTCGGTCGTCAACGTCGCGCTGCCGAGCATGCGCACCGGCCTCGGACTCAGCGAGCTGGGCCTGCAGTGGGTGGTCAACGCGTACGTGATCACCTTCGCCGGTTTCATGCTGCTCGGCGGCCGGGTGGCGGACCTCTTCGGGCGCAAACGCATATTCGTCGTGGGGCTCACCCTCTTCACCGTCGCCAGCCTGGCGGGCGGCCTGGCGCAGGAGTCCTGGCAGCTGATCGCGGCCCGCACGGTCCAGGGCGTCGGCGCGGCCGTGCTCTCCCCGGCCACCCTCACCATCCTCACCACCGCGTTCCCCGCGGGCCCGGCCCGGACCCGCGCCATCGCCACCTGGACCGCGGTCGGCGCGGGCGGCGGCGCCGCCGGCGGCCTGGTCGGCGGCGTCCTCACCGAATACCTGTCCTGGCGCTGGGTGCTGCTGATCAACGTGCCCATCGGCGCGCTGGTACTGGCCGGCGCGCTGCTCGGGCTCACCGAGAGCCGGCGCGGCGAGGGGCGGCGGCTCGACATTCCGGGCGCCCTCCTGGTGACGGGCGGCCTCGCACTGGTGGCGTACGGCATCGTGCAGACCGAGTCGGACGGCTGGGCCTCGGCGAGCGCGCTGCTGCCGCTGGCGGCGGGCCTGCTGGTGCTGGTCGCCTTCGTGGCCGTCGAGGCCCGTACGAAGGCGCCGCTGATGCCGCTCACGCTCTTCCGGCTGCGCTCGGTGTACGCGGCGAACAGCGCCATGGTGCTGGCCGGCGCCGCGATGTTCTCCATGTGGTACTTCCTCTCCCTCTACGTGCAGAACGTCCTCGACTACACGCCCCTCGAAGCCGGCCTCTCCTTCATCCCGCACTCGCTGAGCATCGTGCTGGGCTCCAAGATCGCGCCCCGGCTGATGAACCGGATGGGCGCCAAGACCCTCGCCGTCGCCGGTGCGCTGATCTCCGCGGCGGGCATGGTCTGGCAGGGGCAGATGACCGCCGACGGCACGTACCTCGGCACGCTCCTCGGCCCCGGCGTCCTGATGGCCTTCGGCGCGGGCCTGACCGCCACACCGGTCGCCTCCATCGCCACCTCCGGCGCCGCCCCCTCCGACCAAGGGCTGGTCTCCGGCCTGATCAACACCTCGCGGCAGATGGGCGGCGCGCTCGGCCTGTCGATCCTGTCCACGGTGGCCACCACCCGCATCGTGGCGGGCCACGGCAGCCCGGCCGCGATGGCCGACGGGTACGCCCTCGCCTTCCAGGTCGGCACGGTCATCCTGCTGGCGAGCGTGCTACTGATGGTCCTGGCCCTGCCGCGCCGCCCCGAGGACGCCCACCATGACTGACACCGCACCCACCGACCCCGCAGCCGTCCCCTTTCCCGCCACCGGCCGCCGCGTCCTGGTCAGCGGCGCCTCGCGCGGCCTCGGCCGGGCCGTCGCCCACGCCTTCGCCGAGAACGGCGACCGGGTCGCGGTGCACTACGGATCGCGGCGCGCGGACGCCGAGGAGACCCTCGCGGCCCTGCCCGGCAGCGGCCACGTCCTGCTCGGCGCCGACCTGGCCGACCCGGCCGGTGCCGCCGCCCTCGTCGGCGCGGCCGTCGAGGCCCTCGGCGGCATCGACGTCCTGGTGAACAACGCCGCCGTCAACACCCCGCACCCGCCCGCCACCACCCCGTACGACGCGTGGACCGCCGCCTGGCAGCAGCACGTCGCGGTCAACCTGCTGGGCACCGCGCACCTCAGCCACGGCGCGGCCCAGGCGATGATCGCGCAGGGCACCGGCGGCCGGATCGTCAACATCGGCTCCCGCGGCGCCTTCCGCGGCGAGCCCGACCACCCCGCCTACGGCGCCACCAAGGCCGCCGTGCACGCACTCGGCCAGTCCCTCGCCGTCGCCCTCGCCCCGCACGGCATCGCGGTGGCCTCCGTCGCCCCCGGCTTCATCGACACGGACCGGGTGTCCCACCGCCTGACCGGCGCCGAAGGCACGGCGATCCGCGCCCAGAGCCCGTTCGGCCGGGTCGCGGCACCGGAGGAGATCGCGGCGGCCGTACGGTGGCTGTCCTCCCCGGAGGCCCAGTGGAGCTCGGGCGCGGTACTGGACCTCAACGGGGCGTCCCATCTGCGGACGTGACCGGGGCGGCCGGGGGTTCGCGCGACCCCGCCGGAAGCCTTCCCTCCGCCGGGGCGCGGTGGCAGCGTCCGCGGCATGGCGAACATCCCCGCGGATCTTTCGTACACCAAGGACCACGAATGGGTCCGGGTCAGAGGCGATCAGGTCACCGTCGGCATCACCGACCACGCGCAGCGGCAGCTGGGCGACATCGTCTATGCCGAACTGCCCAAGCAGGGCGAGCGGTTCGAGGCGGGCGACGCGTTCGGCTCGCTGGAGTCGGTCAAGGCCGTCACCGAGGTCTACGTACCGCTGACCGGCACGGTCCTCGTGGTCAACGAGACCGTCAACGACGCCCCCGAGCAGATCAACGACGAGCCGTACGGCGCGGGCTGGCTGATCGTCCTCCGCCTGTCCCGGCCCGCCGAACTCGACGCCCTGCTGAACGCGAAGGGCTACGAGAGCTACCTCCAGGAGGAGCGGGCCTAGACCTCGCCCCCCCCCGCTCGCCCTACAGCCAGCCGTTCTGGCGGGCGGTGCGGACCGCCTCCATGCGGTTGCGGGTGCCGGTCTTGCCGATGGCCCCGGAGAGGTAGTTGCGTACCGTCGCCTGCGAAAGGTGCAGCTTCCCGGCGATGTCGGCGACGGTCGCCCCGTCCACGGCGGCGGTCAGCACGTCGCGCTCACGCTGGGTCAGCGGATTGGGCCCCGCGCTGAGCGCGGCGGCGGCCAGCCCCGGATCGATGACCTGCTCCCCGGCCAGCACCCGCCGGATCGCCGCCGCCAGATTCTCCACCGGCCCGTCCTTGACCAGGAACCCGGAGGCCCCCGCCTCCATCGCCCGCCGCAGGTACCCGGGCCGCCCGAACGTCGTCACGATCAGCACCTTGCAGGACGGCAGCGCCTCCCGCAGCTCCGCCGCGGCGTCCAGCCCGCTGCGGCCCGGCAGCTCGATGTCCAGCAACGCGATGTCCGGCCGCGCCTCCAGCGCCGCCCGCACGATCTCGTCCCCGGCCGATACCTGCGCGACGACCTCCAGGTCGTCCTCCAGATTGAGCAGCAGCGCGAGCGCGCCCCGCATCATTCCCTGATCCTCGGCGAGGAGAACTCGCACACACCCTGCCGAGGATTCCGGCTCCGCGGGGCCGGACGCTGCATCGTGGCTCATGGGACCAGGATAAATCCCGCTCTTGCGCGCACCGGAGAGCGCACGCGAGAGCCCCGTCGCGGCCGTACGGACGGTTCAGGAAGGCACCGCGGCCCCCTCCTGTGCCACCGAGACGATGCGTTCCCGCAGCCGTTCGACGTACAGCCGCATGTTGTCGTAGGCGATGCCGGTGTCCGGGTAGCGGCCGGCGAACTGCAGGCCCTCGTGGAGTCTGGTGAGCCATGCGCAGACCTGGTCGCCGTACGACACCCGGATCAGGCCGTACGCCTTGAGGTGCTGCCACTGTTCGGAGCCCGGGATGCCGCGTGCGTCGACGAACGAGACGATCGAGTACAGGTCCGGGGAGGTGGGGCGGAAGTCCGAGCCGAGGAGGCGGAGGACGCGGGCGAGGGGGATGCGGGACAGGGAGCGGTTCTCCCGGAGTGCGGTACGGACCATCCGCAGGGCGCTGTCGAAGTCCGTGGCCTGTCCTACGGGAACCTCGATCGGCGCGCCGCCCACGTACCAGCCCACGCTGTCCGACCACTGGGATCTCGCCCGGGTGTGGAAGGGCACGACGGTGCGGTACACCTGTTGGCCGCCGATGTCGCGGACGATGAGGCCGGTGGCCGCGAGGACGCCGATGAAGCTCCCGCCGTACGGGCGGCAGTACGCCTCGAAGGCGGCCGCCGTGGCGTCGTCCACCAGCATCTCGTGCATGAACTTCTGGGTGGGCAGCGGCCCTTCGGGGTCGAGCCCGAGGTCCACGGGGAAGTTCGGCAGCTTTCCGTCGCACTGGGCGATGAACTTGCGCCAGCGGGAGACGATCTCGTGTGTGTCGTCGACCTGGTCGGCGTCGGTGCGTTCGGCCGCGCAGAAGTCGACGTAGCTGGCGACGGGCGCGGTGTCCACGGTGCGTCTTTCGAGGCCGGCCGCGTAGAGCTCGTGGATCTCGGCGGTGATGCGCTGGATGGAGTAGGCGTCGACGTTGCTGTGGTCGAAGGCCATGTAGACGCTGGTGCTGTCGTCCCGGACGACCGCGGTGAAGACGAAGTTGGGCCAGCTGAGCGCGTCCGCTCCGGCGTCGAATCGATCCTGCAGGTGCTGGGTCAGCGCCGCCGCGTCGGGGAACGCGCCGACCTCCGTACGGTGCAGCACGACGTCGTCGGCGTCGAGCGTGAAGCGCTGCATCTCGTCACCGGCCCAGCGGAATCCGCTGCGCAGCGTCTCGTGCCGGAGTGTCCAGGTCCGCAGTGCCTCTTGGAGGACGTCGAGATCGGCCTTTCCCTGTATGTCGAAGGCCGTGCCGAGCCATGTCGGCACGAACAGGCCGTCCTGGCGTACCGACCGTGCCGTGCGCACGTGGGACTCCTGGATGTACGCGGGCGGGCGCGCATCGTCGGGCAGGGTCATCGCGGTCTCGACGACCGTCGGATGCAACGTCCATTCCACGAGATGTCCGGGCCGGATCTCGCAGCGCTGGATGTCGGTCATACGCACAGGTTTCTCCGTTCGTAGGCCCTCGGAACACAGCTAGAGGTTGTCCCGCGCGGGGCGCGAGTTATCCCCTGAGGGTGAAGTTGTGCGGAGGGACGGTGCCGTGCGGGGACGGAACGGCTCAGTGCTCCAGGGCTGCCTCCTCCCCGTCCACCGGCAGCTCCGCCACCAGCCGGAACCCGTGCCGCCCGGCCGGCCCCGTGTCGAGCGTCCCGCCGGCGGTGGCCAGGCGCTCGGTGAGGCCCTTGAGGCCGGTGCCACCGGTCGTGGGAGGAGCGGCGGGCGGGGTGGGGCCCCGGCCGTCGTCGGTGATGGTGAGACGGGCGCGGTCGTTGGCGGTGTCCGTCCGGATCTCGATCTCGCAGCGGGTCGCGCCGCTGTGCCGGACGGTGTTGGTGACGCCTTCGCGCACCACCCAGCCGAGCAGCACGCTGACCTGCGGGGGCAGCGGCGGTCCCGCGTGGTGTACGACGGGCTCGATGCCGGCGGCCTGGAGGGCGGAGCGGGCGCGGTCCAGTTCGGTGCCCAGGCTGCCCTCGCGGTAGCCGGTGACCGCTTCGCGGATCTCGGTGAGCGCCTGGCGGCCGACGGCCTCGATGTCGGCGGTCTGGGCCAGTGCCGCGTCGAGGTCGCGCGGCGCCAGCCGCCGTACCGCCTCGGCCTTGACCACGATCAGCGAGAGGGTGTGGCCGAGCAGGTCGTGCAGGTCGCGGGAGAAGCGCAGGCGCTCCTTCTCCACGGCGGTGCGGGCCAGCTCCTGGCGGGTCGCGTCGAGCTGTTTGATGGTGTCGAAGAGGTTCAGGACGGTGGCGGCGACCATGCCGGAGATGAAGGTGCCGTAGCCGATGGCGGCGGACAGCCAGTGGTCGCCTGAGCGCCAGCCGGCGATGGTGCCCGCCGAGCTGCTGAGGATCATCAGCAGGGCGAAGTGGGGTTTGCCGTGGACCTTGCGGACCGCTCCGGAGGCCAGCGAGAGCAGGGGGAAGAACAGCAGCCAGGAGTGGCCGAAGGTGATCGAGATGGTGTACGTGACCGCCGTCAGGGCGGCGAGCCCGTACACCGGGATGCGGGAGTCGCGGTAGCGGGGGTTGAAGGCCGCGAAGACGACGAAGATGTAGAGGGAGTTGAAGGCGAGCAGGCCGAAGCCCGCCAGCCAGGTGTTCTGGGACTTGCCGCTGACGATGTTGGACAGGGCGCCGATGCCCATCAGCAGCCAGGGCAGGAAGGTGTAGCCGCGCGGTCCCCTGCCCTTGGCGGGGCCGTGTCCGCCGGGGGCCTCGGGCTCGTCGCCCTGATACGGCCCGTCATTCCGTTCGAGCAGGCCGGACCAGCCCGGTGCGGCCGGTCTGCGGGTGCGCCGTCGGCCGGGCCCGCCCCGCGCTTCCTTGCCGCTCTGTCCGGCCGGCCGGTCCTTGCGCACGTTCGTCCTGCCTCTTTCCTGTTCCGCGCCGCTGTACACGCTCTGCCCGCGACGCTACCGACGCCGTGGACGGCACCGGCAGAGGCGAATGTACGGGGTCCGGGCGGACAAATGTCACGGAGGCGGGCGGGTGGGTGTGCCGCGTTCACCTGACGGGCCGTCAGGGGGTTCCGGGCTTCCGCCGGATCGGCTATACATGAAAACCGTCGGATAGAACGCGTTCTAGAACGGGAGGCCGGGCCGGTTGCCGGCCCCGCACCGCCCGGACGCCGGCGCGGACGGCCGACCGCAGACGACCCCGGCACGGCCGACGGTGCGGACGGCCGGGCCGGGGTCTTCCCACCGTGGTGAAGGAGCAGCAGCCCCATGCCCATCGACGCCGCCAAGGCCACCTCCGCCGAGCCGCGGACCACCGACCTCGCCTGGGAGCCCAAGGACGTCCTGCTCTACCACCTCGGCATCGGCGCGGGCGTGCCCGCCACCGACCCCGGAGAGCTGCGCTACACCCTGGAGAGCACCCTGCACGTGCTGCCCAGCTTCGCCACAGTGGCGGGCGGCGGCATGGCACTGGCCGGCGGCCTGTCCGCCCCCGGCATCGACGTGGACCTCGCCGCCGTCCTGCACGGCGGCCAGACCGTGACCGTGCACCGGCCCCTTCCCGTACGGGGACGGGCCGTCCAGACGTCCACCGTCCCCGCCGTGTACGACAAGGGGAAGGCCGCGGTCATCGTCCTGCGCTCCGAGACGGCCGACGACGACGGGCCGCTGTGGACGTGCGACACGCAGATCTTCGTCAAGGGGGAGGGCGGCTTCGGCGGGGAACGCGGGCCGTCCAGCAGGCTCGACCTGCCCGAGCGCGCGCCGGACCGCACCGTCGAGCGGCACCTGCGGGAGGACCAGGCGCTGCTCTACCGCCTGTCCGGCGACTGGAACCCCCTGCACGCCGACCCCGAGTTCGCCAAGCTGGCGGGCTTCGACCGGCCGATCCTGCACGGGCTGTGCACCTACGGCATCACGCTGAAGGCGGTGGTGGACGAGGTGCTGGGCGGCGACGTGGCGCGCGTCGCCGCGTACACGACCCGGTTCGCGGGGGTGGTCTACCCCGGCGAGACGCTGCGCCTGCGCATGTGGCAGGAGCCGGAGCGGGTCCGGGTGTCGGTCACGGCGGCCGACCGGGAGGACGCGCCGGTCCTGGCGGACACCGTCGTCGACATCAGCCCGTCAGGCGGGTGAGACCGCAGTCCCCGCCTGGCGACAACCCGACCCGGCCCCCGGCCGCCCGCGAAGGGAGCGCACCGTGCGCGCAGCGATACAGCACCAGACAGGGCAGGAGAAGCTGGAAGTCCTCGACGGCGTCGAGGCCGTGGGATTCGGTCCGGGGAAGGTGCGCATCCGCGTCCGGGCGACCGGCCTGTGCCACTCCGACCTGTCCGCGATGAGCGGGGTGCTGCCGCAGCCCGCGCCCTTCGTCCCCGGGCACGAGGGCGCGGGCGAGATCATGGAGGTGGGCGACGGCGTCCAGGGCCTCGCGGCGGGGGACCGGGTGCTGATGTGCTGGCTGCCCGCCTGCGGCACGTGTCCGTCCTGCAAGCGCGGCCAGAGCCACCTGTGCCTGGCCGGGTTCATGAGCGCGGGCACCCCCAACTTCCGCCGCCCCGGCGCCGAGCCGTCCGACGTCTTCGGCTTCGCGGGCACCGGCACCTTCGCCGAAGAGGTGGTGGTCGCCGCCAACTGCGCCGTACCGATACCGGACGACGTGCCGTACGAGATCGCGGCGCTGATCGGGTGCGGGGTGACGACGGGGCTGGGCGCCGCGATGAACACCGCGCAGGTGGCGCCCGGCGCGTCGGTCGCGGTCATCGGCTGCGGCGGGGTCGGCATCGCGGCCGTGCAGGGCGCGCGGGTCTGCGGGGCCGCGCAGATCGTCGCGGTGGACCCGGTGGCCTCGCGCCGCGAGGCGGCGCTGCGCTTCGGCGCCACCGAGGCGGTGTCCCCGGAGGAGCTGGGCGACGCCCGGCAGCGGATCACCGGCGGCGAGGGCTTCGACTACGTCTTCGAGGTCGTCGGCCGGTCCGCCACCGCCCGCACCGCCTACGAGACGACGCGGCGCGGCGGCACGCTCTGCGTGGTCGGCGCCGGGGCGATGGACGACCACTTCCAGGTCAGCATGTTCGAGCTGTTCTTCGACGAGAAGCGCATCCTGCCGTCGCTGTACGGGGGCCAGGACGCGCTGCGCTCCTACGAGCGGGCCATCGCCCTGTGGCGGGCGGGCCGTATCGACCTGGAAGGGCTGATCACCCACCGGGTCCGGCTCGCCGAGATCAACGAGGCGCTGGAGCAGATGCGTACCGGTACGGCGCTCCGTACCTGCATCGAGATGTGAGACGGGCCCGCTCCGGCGGACGGCCCGGCCCCGACGAACGAGAGGAAGCCGAGAACGTGAGTGCTCCCACCGAACGGCCGCTCGACGGACTGGCCGCGATCGTCACCGGGGCGGGCCGCGGCCTGGGCCGGGCGGAGGCGCTGGAACTCGCCCGGCTCGGCGCGGCCGTCGTCGTCAACGACTACGGGCAGCCCGGCCGGGACGGCTCCGGCGCGGCCTCGGCGGCCCCGGCCGAGGAGACCGCCGCCGAGATCCGCGCGGCGGGCGGCGACGCCGTCGCGCACGTCGGTGACGTCGCCGACCACGCGACGGCCCGCGGCCTGGTCGGGCAGGCCGTCGAGCGCTGGGGGAAGCTGGACATCCTGGTCAACAACGCGGGCATCCTGCGCGACCGGATGGTGTTCTCCATGACGGAGGACGAGTGGGACTCGGTGATCCGCGTCCACCTCAAGGGCCACTTCAACACCACGCACTTCGCCGCGGCCCACTGGCGCGAGCGGTCCAAGGCCGCGGGCGCCGCCGTGTACGGGCGGATCGTCAACACCTCCTCCGAGGCGTTCCTCGCCGGCTCGGCGGGCCAGCCCAACTACGCGGCGGCCAAGGGCGGCATCGTCGGCCTGACTACCTCCTCGGCGCTCGCGCTGGCCAAGTACGGGGTCACCGCCAACGCCATCTGCCCGCGCGCCCGTACCCGGATGACCGAGGACGTCTTCGCCGGGTTCGAGGTGCCGGGCGACGGGGCACTCGACGCGCTGGCCCCCGAACACGTCGCGCCCCTGGTCGGCTACCTGTCCTCGCCCGCCGCGGCGCGGATCAACGGCCAGCTGCTCGTGGTGCACGGCGGCATGGTCGCGGTGGTCGAACGGCCCAGGGTGGCGGCGCAGTTCGACACCGCGAAGGACGCCTTCACGTACGCGGAGCTGGACGGCGCGCTGACGCCGTACTACGCGGAGCGCCCGCCGGAGGAGACGTTCGCGGCGGCGGAGGTGCTCGGCCTCAAGCGGCGCTGAACGCCGGGCGCCCGGCGCGCACGGCGACGGCCGTGGCCCCCGTACCCCTGAGGGGCGGTGCGGGAGCCACGGCCGTCGTGCGGCGCGCGGACCGGGGGCGGGCCTCCGGAGTCTCAGGCGTCCTGTGTCTGCTTGTTCCGGCGGTGCCGTCCGTTCGGGGACGCGTCGGCGTTCTCCGAGGCGGCCGGGCCACGGTGTCTGCCGGCGCCTGCCGCCTCGGCGGCCCGGTCGGCGTCCTGCGGGCGCGCCTGGGTCGTATCGGTTCGGGCTTCGGACATGCGAGGAGTCACTCCGTCAGATCGCTTGCAGCTGTACGCGTCGGGACCTCTCCCAGCGGCAGCTGGGACGTGCCGCGGCACCTGCCGTCGGTGGCCGGTCGACCGGCCGCGCAGCCCCCGCCCGATTCTAACGAAGCAGAAGATCTTGCTCTACCGGGCCTCCCGGGCCGCCAGCGGCGCCTGTTGCAGCGGCACCGGCCTGCACGGAGAGGGATGCGCGAGCGCGCCGTACGGTTCCTGGGTCACGGGTTCCGCTTGTGTAAATGATGTGGAGGCGGGCGGTGGCGGTGGCTGCGTCCGCGCGTCCAGGAACGGGGAAGGGGACGGGGCACCGGAAAGGGGAGTTGAGGGGACTCGTACCCATCGGGGGCCTACGGGACGGAAGTCGACGGCTGTGGCGGATCGGGAGGGAATGTCCAGGGCGCGGGCGGACCCGGCCGGTACGGAGAGAGCCGTGCCGGGAGCGTCCGCACGGGAGTTGCCGCCGGGCATGTCGGCCTCGCCCCGCGCCGACCCCATCGCCTGGGCCGGCAGCCGGGCCACCCCGCACGGCACCGTCGGCGTCTCGTACGGCAGCCGCAGTTCACCGCTCGGCGTCCACAGCCCGGTGCCCGCCAGCCAGCCGCGCGGCGGGGGCAGCTGCCGCAGCCGCCGTTCCGCGGGACGCCAGATGCCCAGCCAGGTACCGGCGGCCGCGTCGATACGGAACGCCACCGCGCTGCTCTCCGGCGCCAGCGCCTGGCCCGACTGCACGGCGAACGGCCGGAGCGCGGCATCCGGCAGCCGCAGGCACTCCGGGAAGCGCACCGGCAGCGCACTGCCGAGCACGCCCCACCCCAGCAGGTCCTGCCCCGCCGCGTCCGACCGCAGCACCAGCAGACCGCTGTCCGGGTCGGCCAGCAGCAGCCGGTCGTTGCTCTCCTCGGTGATCTGGAGCAGCGGGCTGACCTCGCCGCCGCGCTCCAGATCGACGACCACCGTCTTGGTGCGCCCGTCCAGCTCCTGGTCGAGGGCGAGCAGCCGGCCCGTGCGGTCCAGCCAGACACCGCCCGTGCAGTGGCCCTCGATCTCGGCGACGCAGACGGGCACGGAGCGCGCCCGCCCGGGGTCGGGCGACTGCCGGCCGTCGTGGACCAGCCACAGCACGGTGGAGTGCCCGTCCGGCGCGAGCGCGTACGCGCGCGAGCCGCAGGGCGCGGCGGGCAGCAGCGTCAGCTCCGCCGCTTCGACGGCGCCGAGCGGCAGTTCGCCGGTGCCGGGGCCGGTCGGGTACAGCAGGCCGAGCGTGAAGCGGTCCGCGGCCCGGCGCCGGATCAGGACCCGGCCGTCCGTGAGCGGCACCAGCTGGGTGCCCGCCTCCTCGGGCTGGTGGCCGGGCAGGGGGACCGCGTACGGCTCGGGCCCCGCGAGCGTCCAGCGCTCGGGGAACCAGCTCCCGGTGCTCTCGTGCCGCGCGAGCCGGGCGGCGTAGGAGCCGTCGGCGGCGATCGTCAGCGCCGCGCGGTGCTGCCGGGTGTCCGGCGTCGCGGCGTCCTCGGTGACACAGACCGTCATCGAGTGCTCACCTCCAGTCAGTGCGCTCGAAGCTAGTTATCCCTCTCCAAACGATCAGTGAAGGTTGCGGTACTTCACGCAAAAGGGTGGCGGATGTCCGGTTCGCCTGAGGCGTGCGGGGTGGCTGTGCTCCGCGGAGCCGGACGGCCGGCAGCGCGGCACCCGCCGCCGCCCGCAGCGGCCCGGCACACGGGCACCGCTGGGAGGTAACCTTCCACCCGTGCCCGTACTGTCTGAAGTCCTCGCCGCGCTCGACGCCCTCTGGCCCCCCGCGCAGGCCGCGTCGTGGGACGCCGTCGGCACGGTCTGCGGCGATCCGGACGCCGAGGTGCGCCGGGTCCTGTTCGCCGTCGACCCCGTGCAGGAGATCGCCGACGAGGCGGTCCGGCTCGGCGCCGACCTGCTCGTCACGCACCACCCGCTCTACCTGCGCGGTACGACCACGGTCGCGGCCGGCACCTTCAAGGGCCGCGTCGTGCACACGCTGATCAAGAACGACATCGCACTGCACGTCGCGCACACCAACGCCGACACCGCCGACCCCGGCGTCTCCGACGCCCTGGCCGGCGCCCTGGACCTGCGCGTCCTGCGCCCGCTGGTGCCGGACGACACCGACCCGCACGGCCGCCGCGGCCTGGGCCGGATCTGCGAGCTGTCGCACCCGATGACGCTCGCCGAGTTCGGCCCGTACGCCGCCGCCCGGCTCCCCGCCACCGCGCAGGGCGTCCGGATCGCCGGCGACCCGGACCGCACGATCCGCACGGTCGCCGTCTCCGGCGGCTCCGGCGACAGCCTCTTCGACGACGTACGGGCGGCGGGCGTGGACGCGTTCCTCACCGCCGACCTGCGCCACCACCCCGCCTCCGAGGCGACCCAGAAGAGCCCGCTGGCGCTGCTGGACGCCGCCCACTGGGCCACCGAGTGGCCCTGGTGCGAACAGGCCGCGGCCCAGCTCGACGAGATTTCCGACCGGCACGGCTGGAACCTGCGCACCCACCTCTCGCGCACGGTCACCGACCCCTGGACCGCCCACGCGGCGTCCGACGCCCGCACGACCCCGACAATCACCACAGGAGCCCCCCGCTGAACGCCGCGCCCGCCGACCAGATCCGCCTCCTCGACGTCCAGGCCCTGGACGTGAGGCTCAGCCAGCTCGCGCACAAGCGCAAGAACCTCCCCGAGCTGGCCGAGATCCAGACCCTGGAGGGCGACCTCACCCAGCAGCGCGACCTGCTCGTCGCCGCGCAGACCGAGGAGAGCGACACCACCCGCGAGCAGACCAAGGCCGAGCAGGACGTGGACCAGGTGCGCCAGCGCGCCGCCCGCGACCAGCAGCGCCTGGACTCCGGCGCCATCACCTCGCCCAAGGACCTGGAGAACCTCCAGAAGGAGATCGCCTCCCTCGCCAAGCGCCAGGGCGACCTGGAGGACGTCGTCCTGGAGGTCATGGAGCGCCGCGAGTCCGCCCAGGAGCGCGTCACCGAGCTGACCGGCCGCGTGGAGTCCGTGCAGGCCAAGGTCGGCGACGCCACCGCCCGCCGGGACGCCGCGTACGCCGAGATCGACGGCGAGGCCGACACGGTCCGCAAGGAGCGCGCCCTGACCGTCGCCGACATCCCGGCCGACCTGCTCAAGCTCTACGACCGGCTGCGCGAGAAGCAGGGCGGCCTCGGCGCCGCCCGCCTCTACCAGCGCCGCTGCGAGGGCTGCCGCCTGGAGCTGGACATCACCGAGCTGAACGACGTGCGCAGCGCGCCCGCCGACAAGGTCGTGCGCTGCGAGAACTGCAGCCGCATCCTGGTGCGCACGCCCGACTCGGGCCTGTAGGACATGGCCCGTACGTTCATCGTCGAGGCCGACGGCGGGTCCCGGGGCAACCCGGGGCCCGCGGGCTACGGCGCGGTCGTCATCGACCCGGAGACCGGCCAGGCGCTCGCCGAGGCCGCCGAGTACATCGGTACGGCGACCAACAACGTCGCCGAGTACCGGGGCCTGCTGGCCGGCCTGCGCGCCGCGCACGCGCTGGACCCGGAGGCCGAGGTCCGGGTGCGGATGGACTCCAAGCTGGTCGTCGAGCAGATGTCCGGGCGCTGGAAGATCAAGCACCCGGACATGCGGCCGCTGGCGGCGGAGGCGCGGGCCGTCTTCCCGCCCGAGCAGGTGACGTACGAGTGGATCCCGCGCGAGCGCAACAAGCACGCCGACCGGCTCGCCAACGAGGCGATGGACGCGGGCAAGGCGGGCCGGCAGTGGGAGCCGCGGGACTCCCGGGCCGAACTCGACGCGGGCGGCGGCGCGCGCAGTGCCGCGGCCCGCGCGGCCGACGAGGCGGCGGAAGCCGCCGAGGCCGTGCCGGACGGCGGGCCGAAGGCGCCGCCGGCCGGCTGGGCGCCGGCCGACCTCGGCGCACCGACCACCCTCGTCCTGCTGCGGCACGGCGAGACCGCGCTGACCCCGCAGAAGCGGTTCTCCGGCAGCGGCGGCTCCGACCCGGAGCTGTCCGGGGCCGGCCACCGGCAGGCCGAAGCGGTCGCCGCCGCGCTCGCCGCGCGCGGCACCGTCCAGGCCGTCGTCAGCTCGCCCCTCAAGCGCTGCCGCCAGACCGCCGAGACCGTCGCGGCCCGCCTCGGCCTGGACGTACGCGTCGACGAGGGCCTGCGCGAGACCGACTTCGGCGCCTGGGAGGGCCTGTCCTTCGCCGAGGTGCAGGAGCGCCACCCCGAGGACCTCGCCGCCTGGCTCGGCTCCGCCAGGGCGGCACCCACCGGCGGCGAGTCCTTCGCCTCGGTCGCCCGCCGCGTCGCCCTCTCCCGCGACAAGCTGCTGGCCCGGTACGCGGGCCGCACGGTGCTGCTGGTCACGCACGTCACCCCGGTCAAGACACTGGTACGGCTGGCGCTCGGCGCCCCGCCGGAGTCGCTGTTCCGGATGGAACTCTCCGCCGCGTCGCTGTCGGCCGTCGCGTACTACACGGATGGGAACGCGTCGGTACGGCTGCTGAACGAGACGGCGCATCTGCGCTGATGTCGCGGGTGTAGGGGGTACGGGGGCGTACGGGGGCGTACGGGGGCGTACGGAACGTTCGCAGGTGATCGCGGGCGGGGCGGGGGACGCCCTGCCCGTATCGGGGCGGGCGCCCGCCCGTCGCCCTCCGGGGCGGGCGTCGCCCCGTCGCCCTCCGGGCGGGCATCGCCGCGTCCGGCCTCCCGCCCGTACGCCCGCAAAGGGCCGCGGCCCGGTTCCCGCGTCGCCGGCCCGGTTTTCCGGACCCTTTCCGTAGCACTTCCGGCCGCCCGTCCCCTCCTTTCCGGCCCCTTTTATCTGGCGTGATCCCTGCGCTTTTCTCCGGAGCGGGGCCGGTTCACGCTGCTGGCTTGATTGGTTCCTTGTAACCCGTACACCGGTTTCATAGCGTCACTCGCACACCACGGCGCGATCAGCGCCTTTTCCCTCACCACATGCGTGAATTCCGCATGCCCGTACGGAGGTTGGTATGCCCAGCGAGTACACCGAGCCCGTCGAGATTTCCCCGTCCGTGGCGGAGGCCAACCGGAAGGCCGCGGAGGGTTCCCCGGCGGACGGTGCGCAGGACTTCGAGGACGCGAACCGGCAGCTGCTCGCGCCGCCCGACGTCCCGGCGGTCTACTCCCGTACGGACAGCAGCAAGCCGGTCTGGAACTTCGCGGCCTACGACTTCCTCACCGACGGCGGTGAACAGCCGCCCGCCGAGGTCAACGCGAGCCTGTGGCGCCAGGGCACGCTCACCGCGACGGCCGGGCTCTTCCTGGTCGTCTCCTCTTCCTCCCGGGCCGTCTACCAGGTACGCGGCTACGACCTGTCCAACATGACGATCATCGAGGGCGACAGCGGGATCATCGTCATCGACCCGCTGGCCTGCTACGAGACCGCGCAGGCCGCCCTCAGGCTGTACCGCGACACCACCGGTAACCGGACCCCGGTCGTCGGGCTGATCTACACCCACAGTCACGTCGACCACTTCGGCGGCGCCCGCGGCCTGTTTGCGGAGCGCAACGACGAGGTGCCCGACGGGCTGCCGGTCATCGCGCCCGACGGGTTCCTGGAGCACGCCGTCAGCGAGAACGTCTACGCGGGCCCCGCGATGTCGCGCCGCGCCGAGTACATGTACGCGGCGAACCTCGACAAGTCCCCGCACGCCCAGGTGGGCTCGGGGCTGGGACTGACCGTCTCCACCGGCGAGGTCACCCTCCTGCCGCCGACCGACTCCATCGGCGCCGCCCAGGCCGTCACCAGCGACGACTGGTCGCCCGCCGACGTCATCCCGTGGCGGAAGGGGCTGCACCGCCGCGTCATCGACGGCGTACGGCTGCTCTTCCAGCTCACGCCCGGCACCGAGGCGCCCGCGGAGATGAACATCTACCTCCCCGAGCTGCGGGCCCTGTGCATGGCCGAGAACGCCACCCACACCCTGCACAACATCCTCAGCCTGCGCGGCGCCGAGGTACGGGACGCGCACGCCTGGGCGACATACCTCACCGACGCGATCCAGACCTTCGGCGAGCAGACCGAAGTGGAATTCGCCTCGCACCACTGGCCGCGCTGGGGCAAGGAAAGCATCCTCGAATTCCTCAGCAATCAGCGGGACATGTACGCCTACCTCAACGACCAGACCCTGCGGCTCATCAACCGCGGATACACGGGAAGCGAGATCGCCGAGGAACTCCAGCACCTGCCGGCCGGTCTCGCCGAACACTGGTACACCCAGGGCTACTACGGCTCGCTCAGCCACAACTTCAAGGCCGTGTACCAGCGGTACATGGGCTGGTTCGACGGAAATCCCGCCCGCCTGTGGAACCTGCCGCCCACCGAGGCCGGCACCCGGTACGTGGCGGCGATGGGCGGCGCCGAGGCCGTCGTACAGAAGGCACAGGAGACGTACGACAGCCACGACGGCGACCCGCAGGCGTACCGCTGGGTCGTCGAACTGCTCGACCACGTCATCTTCGCCGACCCCGCCACCGTCTCCGAACAGGCCGCCAAGGACGCCAAGGCCCTCCAGATCAAGACCTTCACCCAGCTCGGCTACGGCGCCGAGAACGGACCGTGGCGCAACTTCTTCCTGACCGGCGCGGACGAACTGCGCAGCGGCCCGCAGCGGCCCGCCAGCGCGGGCGCCCCCGACCTGGTCCACAGCATGACCCTGGAGCAGGTCTTCGCGGCGCTGGCCCGCAGCGTGGACGGGCCGACGGCGGCGCGGGAGCAGCGGGCCGCGATCGTGCTCCAGTGGCACTTCACGGACACCGGGCAGGAGTGCACCAGCACGCTGCGCAACGGCGTCCTGGTGTACGTGGCGGGCAAGGACCTGTACGCGGGCAAGCCGCAGGCCACCATCACCCTGACCAGGGCGGCCTTCGACTCGGTCCTCCTGGCGGGCCCGCTGTTCCAGCAGAACTTCGACGCGGCCGTCACGAGCGGCGCCGTCCAGGTCGACGACCTGGCGGCGGCGGACACCGTCTTCGGCTACCTGACGGTGCCGGACCCGTCGTTCCCGATCGTCACGCCGTAGAGCCGTAGAGCCGTAGAGCCGTAGAGCCGTAGGGCCGTAGCGCCCGAAGTACCCGCCCGCCGGGCCGCGCCGTTGCCTCAGCGCAGCGACGCGGCCTCGCGGGCCAGTCGCTCCACCCGTCCCCAGTCCCGGTCGCGCAGCGCGTCCGCCGGCAGCATCCACGTACCGCCCACGCAGCCCACGTTCGGCAGCGCGAGGTAGTCGGGGGCCGAGGACAGGCCGATGCCGCCGGTCGGGCAGAACCGGGCCCGGGGGAGGGGCGAGGCGAGGGACTTCAGGTACGCCGTGCCGCCCGCGGCCTCCGCCGGGAAGAACTTCATCTCGGTCACGCCCTCGTCGAGCAGCGTCACCACCTCCGACGCCGTCGAGACGCCCGGCAGGAACGGCAGGCCGCTGGACGTCATCGCGGCCAGCAGCCGCGGCGACCACCCCGGGCTCACCAGGAAGCGGGAGCCCGCCGCGACCGCCGTGTCCACGTGCGCGGGGCTCAGCACCGTGCCCGCGCCGACGACCGCCTCCGGGACCGCGTCGGCGATGGCCCGTATCGCCTCCGGGGCGGCGGCCGTACGCAGCGTCACCTCGATGGCGGGCAGCCCGCCCGCCACGAGCGCACGGGCGAGCGGGACGGCGTCGGCCGCGTCGTCGAGGACCACGACCGGGATCACCGGGGCGAGGTCCAGCACGGAGGACGGGGCGGCGGGGGAGGGAGCGGCGCTAGTCACGGAGCCCATAGTGCGCCCGCCTGACATCATCCGCAACGGTCGTTGCGAATGCTGCAACGCGTGGGGAGGGAGTGCCGAAGGCCCGGAGAAGGGACCGCCCCGGACCGCGCCGTACAGCTCCTGCGCCGTACAGCTCCTGCGTCCTACAGTCCCTGCGCCCCACAGCCCCTGCGCCCTACAGCTCCTTCACCACCACATCGATCGCCCACGCCTTGCCCGCCTTCGCGGGCGCCTCGGCCTCCACCACGTACCCGAGATCGCCCAGCGCCTCGACCAGCTCCGCAGGGCCCTCCGGCGCCCGCCCCTCCGTCAGCAGGTCACGCACCAGCCGGCCCTTCGTCGCCTTGTTGAAGTGGCTGACCACCGACCGCTTCTCCACCCCGTCCACGATCTTCGACTGGAGCACCCGCACCGTCGCCGTACGGCCCGCGACCTCGCCCTTGGGCTTCCAGGCCGTCGCGTACGCCGCCGACCGCAGGTCCAGCACCAGCCCGTCCCCGGCGGCCGCGGGCATCACCTCGGCCATCGGCGTACGCCAGTACGCGCCCAGCGCGCCCAGCCCCGGCAGCTTGACCCCCATCGAGCAGCGGTACGACGGGATCCGGTCGCCGACCCGTACCGCGCCCCACAGCCCCGAGAACACCAGCAGCGACGACGCGGCCCGGCGCCGCGCCTTCGCGTCCAGCGTGGCGAGCCCCAGCGCGTCGTACAGCACGCCCGTGTAGATCTCCCCGGCCGGCCGCGTCCCGGACTCGCGCAGACCGGCGTTCTTCGCGACCTCGCCCTTGAGACCGTCGCTCAGCCCGAGGACCTCCTGCGCCTTCGGCCCGTCCGCCGAGCACAGCCCGACCAGCTCGTCGAGCACCGTCTCCCGCGCCGGACCCAGCCCGGACAGCGACAGCGCCCCCAGATCCAACGGTTCGCCGCCCCCGGACGCGGCCTTCCCCTCGGACGGCGGCAACAACACGAGCACGCGCTTCTCCTCACCCTCTGTGCACTGGCCCCGCCACTTTACGGTTCACGGAGAGGGCGGCCCGCACGGCGATACGGGGCCCGCCCCCGAGCCACCCTGACGTGCCCCCGCCCCCCAACCGCCCTACGCTCAAAAACATGCCCCGCCGCCACCTCCGCGTGACCGCCGCAGCCGAGGCCCCCGTGCGTGCCGCGCTGCGGGAGCTGCGGGCGCGGCTGGACATCCCGCGGTCCTTCCCGCTGTCCGCGCAGGCGGAGGCGGACAGCGCCGCGCGCTGGCCGCACCCGCCCGCCGACACGGCCGCCACCGACGCGACCGACATCCCGCTGTTCACCGTCGACCCACCCGGCTCGATGGACCTCGACCAGGCGATGTACCTGTCCCGGCGCCCCGGCGGCGGCTTCCGCGTCGACTACGCCATCGCCGACGTGGCCTCCTTCGTCACCCCCGGCGGTGCCCTGGACGCCGAGGCGCACCGCCGCGTGACGACCCTCTACTTCCCCGACGCACACGTCCCCCTGCACCCGCCCGTCCTCGGCGAGGGCGCCGCCAGCCTGCTCCCCGACGAGGACCGCCCCGCCGTCCTGTGGCGCCTCGACCTCGACGCGGACGGCGCCCTGCGCTCGACGGACGTCCGCCGCGCCCTCGTCCGCTCGCGGGCCCGGCTCGACTACGAAGGCGTACAGCGCGCCATCGACTCCGGCGCCGCCGAGGAACCGCTCACCCTGCTGCGCGACATCGGCCGCCTCCGCGAGGACCTGGAGGCCGCACGCGGCGGCATCTCCCTCAACGTCCCCGAGCAGGAGATCGTCGAGCACCCGGACGGCTACACCCTCGCCTACCGCGCACCCCGCCCCGCCGACGCCTGGAACGCCCAGATCTCCCTGCTCACCGGCATGGCCGCGGCCGAGCTGATGCTCGCCTCCGGCACCGGCGTCCTGCGTACGCTCCCCACCGCCCCGGACGGCGCGGTCGCCCGCCTGCGCCGCACCGCCCGCGCCCTCGGCGTCGACTGGCCGCCCCACACCTCGTACGCCGCCCTCATCCGCACCCTCGACCCCACCCGCACCACGCACGCCGCCTTCCTCCAGGACTGCACGGCCCTGCTGCGCGGCGCCGGCCACACCGTCTTCGACGGCGACCCGCCGACCCCCGAACACGCCCGGCACGCCGCCGTGGCCGCCCCGTACGCCCACGTCACCGCACCGCTGCGCCGCCTCGCCGACCGCTACGGCGCCGAACTGTGCCTGGCCGCGGCGGCCGGCAAGGAACCGCCGGACTGGGTCCGTACGGCCCTGCCCGCCCTGCCCGGCGAGATGGCGGAGGGCGGCCGCCGGGCCAACCTGGTCGAACGGGAATGCGTCGACCTCGTCGAGGCAGCCCTGATGCAGGACCGGCTCGGCGAGGTCTTCGACGGATACGTGATCGACGTCCAGGACAAGCGGCCGGACCGCGGCACGGTGCACCTGGACGACCCGGCGGTGATCGGCCGTGTCGACGGCGGCGAGCAGGTCCCGGAGCTGCCGCTGGGCCGTAGCCTGCGGGTCCGCCTCACGGAAGCGGACCCCGGCCACACCCCGGTCCGCTTCACACCGGCGTGACCAGCTCTCCGCCTTCGCCCTCCGCCTCCTTCTGCCGGGCGAGGAGATCCCGTACGGCGGCGACCGCGGCCCGCCCCTCATCCGCGTGGAACCGGACGGTACGCACCTCCAGTCGCTGCCCCAGCAGCTTGACGGCGGTGACCGGCTCGGTCAGCTCGACCGTGACACAGGTCTGCGCCGCCACCGCCAGCTCCAGCACACCGTCCCGCTCCTGGGCCTCCCGCCCGGCCGTCTCCGCCTTCGGGAAACGCAGGTCGTAGCGGACGGACGCGATCCGCTCCAGCGGTATCCACACGTCCATCCGGGCCCCGTTGCGTACGCGCAGCCCGTCCGGCCCCACGACGTGCGGCCGGGTCACGGCAGCGGCCTGGAAACCCACCACCATCAGCACGGTGTAGACGTCCAGCACCAGCATGATCCAGCGCGCGACCGGCAACTTCGCGAGCAGGAACTCCGCGCCGACCGCCTCCACGACGCACACGAACATGAACCCGTACAACAACGGCGCCTGCGCCCGCGCGTACCCGAGAGCACGCTCCCCGGCCCCCACACCGTGCCGCCGCCGCGACACCCAAAGCCCCAGGCTGGCCATCCACCGCCCTTCATACGCCAGCAGCCGCCGCCCTTTGCTCCCGACCTCGGCACCCTTACCGCCCATTTCGGCCCCCCTCCCGACAGCCCCGTAACCCAAGCCCAAGCCCAAGCCCAAGCCCCCGCTCCCTCCCGCTCCCACTCCCGCTCCTCCCTCTCGCGCAAGTCTCCCGCAGCGCTCCGGAGGACTCCCAGCTTCCTCATACAGCCATGAGAAACGTTGCCCCCGCGACAAGGTCAAGCCTCAGCCGGCCGGGAGGTACCATGGTCCGCACGGCGGACGAGCCGGCCGGACGGCCGCGTGGGGATGCACCGCATCCTCCCGAGGAACGTCCGGGCTCCACAGGGCAGGGTGGTGGGTAACGCCCACCCGGGGTGACCCGCGGGACAGTGCCACAGAAAGCAGACCGCCGGTGCCGCAAGGCGCCGGTAAGGGTGAAACGGTGGTGTAAGAGACCACCAGCCTCCGAGGCGACTCGGAGGGCTAGGTAAACCCCACCCGGAGCAAGGTCAAGAGGAAACACCCCGGTGTTTCTGCGCGGACGACCGAGGGCTGCCCGCCCGAGTCCGCGGGTAGACCGCACGAGGCTGCCGGCAACGACAGCCCTAGATGGATGGCCGTCTCCCGACGGGCCGCAAGGCCCCTCGGCGACAAAACCCGGCGTACAGGCCGACTCGTCCGCCCCACCTTCCCGCTTCGGCAGGAAGGTGGGGTGACCTGCACCGGAGCCGGAACCGGAACCGGAACTCCCCGGAAATGAGCCCTGAGAAGGCGTAGCTCGTAGGCTCTTTTGCGCTGTTCAGCGGCTGTACGGGGCTCCTTGGTCACGCACCCGGAGACACTTCATCCGTCCGCATGCGCTTGTACGCGGAACAGGTGCTGCTCTGGATGTTCTTGGAGCGCCAATTCCCCGCACACACCTGGAAGTCGATGTTGCGCCCTTCGGGGAAGTTCTTGTTCTTGTAACGCCACGTGCCCCCGTTCTTGGAGCCGGCGGTGTTCCAGACGGCGCCCTCTCGCTTCGTGTGCTGGCTGGGGCCCTCGACTATCCGCCAGACGACGACGGCGGAAAGTCCGTCCTTCTTGGTGTCGAGGACGTAGATCCAGTCGCCACCCGGCTGGAAGCATCCCTGGCCACGCGAGGTCGCTATGCACCGCACATAGCCGCCCGAGGGCTGCGACTTGGTGCCACGATCATGTTCGAAGGTCACGGCGGAGGCGGTGCTGATCGTCAGCAGGGTGGAGGCGGCCACGCCCCCGAGAACGACGGCGGCGCGAGACTTGTGCATGGTCAAAGGGACTCCTGAAGCGGAACCGAAGCGCCTGCGCGACAGCAGGCGCGGGATGATCATAGGTCATGCGTTCGAATGGCCCGCCGGGTCCGATTCCGGTTTGAGCTGACGGGTGGCGTTGACCTGGGGCGGCGGGGTGGGTGGGGGAAGTGGAAGGATGGGTTCTATGAGTTCCAACGTATTTTTCGACATCACCATCGACGGCGCCTCCGCGGGCCGTATCGTCTTCAAGCTGTACGACGACGTCGTGCCCAAGACCGCGCGCAACTTCCGTGAGCTGGCCACCGGCGAGCACGGCTTCGGCTACGCGGGTTCGCCGTTCCACCGGGTCATCCCGGAGTTCATGCTCCAGGGTGGCGACTTCACCCGCCGCAACGGCACCGGCGGCAAGAGCATCTACGGTGACCGCTTCGCGGACGAGAACTTCGACCTGAAGCACGACCGTCCGTTCCTGCTGTCCATGGCGAACGCGGGCAAGAACACCAACGGCTCGCAGTTCTTCGTCACGACCGTGGCCACGCCGTGGCTGGACGGTGCGCACGTGGTCTTCGGCGAGGTCGTCGAGGGCTCGGACCTGGTGAAGAAGATCGAGGGGCTGGGCTCCCGCTCGGGTGCCACCTCCGCGAAGATCGAGGTGGCGTCCTCGGGCGTCGTGGACGCCGCGTAACGGGTTCGTAGCGCCGAGAGGACAGTGAAGACCCCCGGGACGGTGTCCCGGGGGTCTTCACGTGTGTGCGGGCGTGGCCGCTCAGGACTGAGGACGGCTGCCGTGGTTGGCACCGTTCTTCCGGCGTGCCTTCTTCTTACGGCGTCGCTTCGACGACATGTCGTCTCCTCTCCTCAGGGGGTTCACAGGGGTTTCCTCCGCATTTCTACCATTTCATGGCGGTGGTCTGCCCTGTGGTCCCGGGGCCGGATACCCGTCCCGTGGGACACCACACGTCTCGTGAGACACATCACGGTGAACGAGGGGAGGGGGAGGGAGGGTACGGAGGGGAGGAAGGGAGAGGGGTTGGTTAGGGGGTTTGTCAGGGGGCGGGGGTGCAGTTGTAGAGGGGTTCGGGGAGGGTGGGGTCGGAGGGGGCGGCGTACGCCTTCGGGTCGACCTTGGTGCAGGTCGAGCGGACCCAGGCGTTGATCCTCGCCGTCTCGGAGGGTGGCCCGGAGGGGCCGCCGCCTGCGGAGGCGGTGGGGTTGAGCAGGGCGAAGCGCAGCTGACCGGACGCGACGAGGTGCTGGTACTGGGCGAGGGTGAACGACGTGGCCATCCCGGCGAAGCCGCCGAGCGGCAGGATGGGGAGGCCGGTGTGGGTGATGGCCCGGGAGCGTGCCCAGCCGCCGTCCGCCGAGAGGGTGTACGTGGCGTTGCCGTTGTGCCGCCGCACGTAGTCCAGCAGGCGTTTCTGGGCGGCGGTCAGCGGGGCCTGCGACATGTCGTACGAAGCGCCGCCCGCGCCGCCGTAGACCGCGCTGCCCGGTGCGCCCGCCGTGGCGTTCTGGCCGCCCGGCCCGGCGTGTGCCTCGAACGACGAGCCCGCGTACCGCTGGTCCAGTACGGACACCGACCAGGCGGCCGGGGCGGCGAACAGGGCGACGCAGGTGGCGGTCAGGGCCGTGAGGCCGACGGGGCGCAGGCGGCGCCCGGTGGCGCGGCCGTACGACAGGCGGCTCAGGACGCCGACGAGCGCCGCCGTGATGATCACGGGGAGGAGCCAGGGAGCGAAATCCGGGTGGCGGGCGGCGACGGATGAGGCCCAGGCGGCCTGTGCGGCGAGGGTCAGGGGGAGCAGGAAGCGCGTCGGCCTGCCGGCGGCGGCGCGGTGGACCCGCCACAGGGTCACGGCTCCGGCGGCGGCCAGTGCGGCCAGCGCGGGGGCCAGGCCCGCCACGTACGCGGTGTGCGGGATGTCGACCACGCTCAGTACGACGGCCGTGGTCAGCAGCCAGGTGCCCCACATCAGGTGGCCGCCGCGCAGCCGGTCCGTGCGGGGGCGCCTGCCGCGCAGCACCAGACCGAGGACGAGGCCGATCAGGGCGAGCGGGTAGAGCCAGCCGATCTGGGGCGCGAAGCGGGAGGTGAGCAGCTTGTACCAGGTGTTCTTCTCGCTGCCGAGGCTGACCATTTTGCGGCCGGTGGCGGTACCACGGGTTGTGTTGGTGTCATTGGTGTTTTTGGTGCTGCTGGTTCCACTGGTGCTTTTGTGGCTGCTGGCTCCGTTGGCTCCGCTTGGGCTGTCGGCTCCGCCTGGACTCCCGGGGGGCTTCTTGGCGGCGGCCGGGCCCGGAGGCGCTCCGGCCCGGCTCGGCCCTCCCGGCCCTCCCGGTCCGCTGTCCGCCGGGCGGCTGAAGCCGTTGTACTCGAAGACCATCGACAGTGCGCTGTTGTTCGTCGAGCCGTCCGCGTACGGGCGTACGTCCTTCGGCGTGAACGTCATCATCAGCACCCACGAGAACGACACCGCGAACAGCACGGCCCCCGCGGTCAGTACGTGACCGAGCCGGGCGCGCACCGTGACGGGAGCGGTGACGAGGTAGCCGACGGCGAGGGCGGGGACGATGAGCCACGCCTGCATCATCTTGGCCTGGAAGGCCAGTCCCACCCACACACCGGCCCACACCAGGGAGCGCAAGCGGGCGCCGCGTACGGCGAGTTGGTAGCGGTCGACGGCCAGCAGCAGGCACATGAGGAGGGCTGCGTCGGGGATGGCGTGGCCGAAGAGGGAGGCGGTGACGGGGGTGAGGGTGAGGAGTGCGGCGGCGAGGAGTGCGGTGGCGGGGCCTTGCCAGCGTCGTACGACGCGGTGGAGGACGAGGACGGAGATGACGCCTTCGATGCACTGCGGGAGGGTCAGGGCCCAGTCGTGGAAGCCGAAGAGGCGGGCGGAGAGGGCCTGGGGCCACAGGAAGCCGCCGATTTTGTCGAGGGTGATGGTGGCGGAGGGGTCGTAGGCGGTGAAGAGGAAGGCTTTCCAGCTTTCGGTCATGCTGCGGGCGGCTACGGAGTAGTAGGGGGCGAGGCCGCTGGTGGTGATGTTCCAGGCGTAGAGGAGTGCGGCGAGGGCGGCGATGCCGAGCAGGGCGGGGCGGGACCAGGGGGGCTGGCCTTCGGGGGAGCGCCAGAACTCCCGGCGGCGGCGCGGGCGCCGGTCCGGTGCGGGCCGTAAGGGGGCGGACGTGGTGCCGCGTTGGGCCGGGGGAGTGGTGGGGACGATGGGGGCGGCGGTGGCTGGTGCGGGCCGGGAAACGGGCAGGCTGAAGGGCAGTTTGGCGAACATAGGGGGAAGTCAGCTCTCGGTTCGGTGCGGGCGGGGCTGCCGGGCCCGGTTCAGCTCTCCGGCTTGCCGAGCAGCAGCAGGTAATAGTCGACGTGGTGCCGGCAGTACGTGCGGAACGGCTCCATCAGCGGGTCGGTGTGGGCGGTGGCTTCTTTTCCGAAACGCTGCTCGATGGCGTCGCGCTGTTCTTTGTAGAGCACGTACATCAGCTCGCCGCACAGTGCGATGTTCGATGTCATGTTCTGTATGCGGGCGATGCGGAAACCGGCTTCTTCGACCTCGCCGGAAAGCGTGGCGAAGGTGGTGGGCGGCGGGCTCGTCCACAACTGGGTGAAAGCCTGAGTCTCCGGCGGGACGGTGGCGCCGCGCCGGGTGAACTCGGTCATCAGCAGATGGCCGCCGGGCCGCAGGACGCGCAGGGCCTCGCGCAGTCCGGCGGGCCGGTCCGACAGGTGGGCGAAGCAGTCGATGGACCAGGCCGCGTCGAAGGAGTTGTCCGCGTAACCGAGCTGCATCACGTTGCCGTAGGTGTAGTCGACCCGGTCGCCGAGTCCGGTGGTGGCGCTCAGCCGTTCCTCGCACCGGGCGAGCTGCTCGTTGCTGACGGTGATGCCGGTGACCCGGCCGCCGGTGCGCTGCGCCAGCCGGATCGCCGGGCCGCCGGTGCCGCAGCCGATGTCGAGCAGGCGGGCGTCCGGCGGGAGGCCGTCGGCCAGGATGTCGGCGAGGTAGTCGGTCTGCCGGTCCTGGGCGAGGTCGGACAGGCCGAGGAGGGAGGTGACCCCGGTCCGTTCGCCGTGCGGGACGAACATGCCGACGTGCAGGGCGCTGCTGCCGAGCACCATGGCGAGCAGGTCGCCGAACCGGTCGTACATCGCGCCGACTTCTTCGGGAGCGGGCGCCGGGCCATTGCTCGCACTGCTGTCAGTCACGGTCATGGGGGTCCCCTCGGCGACGGGTGGTCGGGCAAGGAATCAGTGAGCACGGAGTGCACTTCTGCTCATTGGACGCTAGCACCGGAAAGCCCGGAGCGGGTGTCATATATTCCGTGAGGAAAAGAATCGGACAGGGAATTCAAGATCCGCCCTGGAGTGCTGCTCCGGTGTAATTGTGCCTGGTGGCCCGGCGTCGATGAGTTTTCCATGAGAAGGGCATGAAGAGCGTGAGAATGCCGCTCCGGGCATACCGGGTTCTTCATCATGTGTGCGTGAATTGATGCGCCGACCCGGAAATGAGAGCTCCGGGGACCGACCCCGTGCGGTGCCTGCCGTCCGGAGGGGTGGCCTGCGGGCGCACTCCTCCGGACGGTGTGTGGCGCCGGGCCGGTGCCGGCCCGGGGCCGGGCGGGGTCAGCTCGACTGCGCCTCGTCGTAGAGGTTCTCGGCGTCGTCACCGAAGTACGGCCCGAACATGGTGTTGGGCAGGAAGGTGTAGCCGAAGCTGTTCACCGAGGACTGCAGTCCGGTGCCGTCGGCCTCGTTGAACGTGGTGAACCAGGGGCCGCCGCTGGAGCCGCCCGTCATGTTGCAGGACAGGCCGTGGTCCGTGGAGAACAGCGGGTCCTTGATGGTGTTGCCGCTGCAGTAGATCAGCTTGCTGCCGTCGTACGGTGCGGCGGCGGGGTAGCCGAAGGCGTACATCGGCTTGTTGTAGCCGGTGTTGAAGGCGAGGCCCTGGCCGCCGACGACGTCGGTCAGCTGCTGCCCGCCGACCGGGGCGACGACCGCGGCGCCGATGTCGTAGTTGATGTTCTCGCTCGCGGTCCACTGTGGCGTGGCGAGCGTCTTGGAGGCGGCCCACTTGCCGTACGGGGCCTGGCCGTCGTGGTAGCCGGGCACGAAGACCCAGTCGGTGTGCCAGGCGCCGTTCAGCTTCACGCAGTGCCCGGCGGTGATCACCGTGCTCTTGTTGGCGCTGGTCACGGCGTTGCCCGAACAGGAGGCGCTGCGGCCCTGGTACGTGAAGAACACCCGTCCCGCGGTGTTGGTCACGGCGCCGCCGCCGGTCCACGGGCCGCCTGCCTGCGGGAAGGACTTGAGGGCGGGCGCGGGGGCGGGTGTGGTGGTGCTGGGGAGGCTGGGACGTACGGTGCGTTCCGGGCTGTGCCGGGCCGTGGGGGCGGCCGTGTCCGCTGCGGCGCCGGATCGTTTCGCCGGAGCTTCGGTCCCGGCCGACAGCAGGTCCAGCGGGGTGGCCTCGCGCATCCGCTCCGCCGTCCAGAATCCGGCCGCGGAGGAGGCCGTGTCCGTACCGGATGTGCCGGATGCGCCGGACGTACCGGCCGCATCGGTCGCGACCGCCGGGCCGACCTGGAGCGCCGAGACGAGCAGGGCGCCAACGGCGGTCAGGGTACCGGCGACGGCACGGGACACGCCGCGCCGGCGGGCGCCGGGGGAGGTGCTGACGATTCGTCTCACGCGTGACTCCTTCTGCGGGGCCGCGTGGTGGCGAACCGCGCGGCCGTCGACTACGTGACCGCGGGTTCCGCGGCCCGGCAGATGAGCGGTGCGGATGGACGTGCGTCAGGAAGAGTCCCACCGGACGCGCCGTCTGTCAGGAGCGTGACGCGGGGAAGTCCGGAAGCCGGTCGGTGACGGGCTGATGGCCGGGCGGTGGCCCGGGGGGGCGTCCGGAGTGCGTCCGGGGGTGCGTCCGGCCGACGGTCAGCCCCGGCCGACGTACGGCATGGCCGTCGCCATCACCGTCGCGAACTGCACGTTCGCCGCCAGTGGCAGCTGCGCCATGTGCAGGACCGTGCGGGCCACGTCCGCCGCGTCCATCACCGGTTCGGCCGCCGTGGTGCCGTTGGCCTGGAGGATGCCGGTCTGCATCCGCCCCGTCATCTCGGTGGCCGCGTTGCCGATGTCGATCTGGCCGCAGGCGATGTCGTACGGGCGCCCGTCCAGGGAGAGCGACTTGGTCAGGCCGGTCATCGCGTGCTTGGTGGCGGTGTACGCGATGGAGTGCGGGCGCGGGGCGTGCGCGGAGACCGAGCCGTTGTTGATGATGCGGCCGCCGCGCGGGTCCTGTTCCTTCATCGCGCGGAAGGCGGCCTGGGCGCAGAGGAACGCGCCGGTGAGGTTGACGTCGACGACCGTGCGCCAGGCGTCGTACGTCAGCTCGTCCAGCGGTACGGGCGGGCCGAACGTACCGGCGTTGTTGAAGAGCAGGTCCAGCCGTCCGAAGCGGTCGCGCGCGGCGGCGAAGAGGGCGTCCACCTGGCCGGGGCGGGTCACGTCGGCCGGGACGCACAGGGCGGCGGGGCCGTCGGACGGCGCGGTGCCACCCCTGCCCGGCAGGCCGCTCCCGCCCGCCAGACCGCCCCCGCCCGGCAGACCGCTCGCGTGCCGCTCCGCCTGGCGGGCGGTCTCCTCCAGGGCGTCGGCGCGCCGCCCGGCGAGCACCACCGACCAGCCGGCCCCGGCGAGGGCCAGCGCGACGGCGCGGCCGATGCCGGAGCCGGCGCCGGTGATCAGGGCGGTCGGCGCGGGAACGGCCGCGGGCGTGGCGTCGGTGCGGGGAGCGGCGGCGGTGTCGGGTGTCGTCATGGCGGAAGGGTAGGGCGCGGGGCGGCCGCCCGGCGGAACGGCGCCCCGTCACCCCGCCCCGTGGAAGTCCTTGAGCACCGCCGCCTTGGCCGTGGCGAATTCCTCGGCGGTGAGGATGCCCTCCCGGTGGAGTTCCCCGAGCTCGCGCAGCCGGCGCAGCAGTACGTCGGCGCCCTCCTCGCCGCTTCCGCCGCCCGTGCGCGCCGCTGCCTTCAGGGCCGGGGCGTCCGTCGTCCCGGCCACCGCGCCCGCCGACGGCGCGGGCCCGGCCGACGGGTGCGGCAGCCGCGCCGCGACCGCCGCGGCGAGCAGCGCCGTGCGGCCGCTCTCCTTCTTGAAGCCCCACAGTTCGATGGCGTTCGGGTCGTGTTCCGGCTTGAGCTTCGTCACGACGCCCTTCGGCCGGAAGCGCAGATAGCCGGATTCCAGGCCGGAGGCGGGGCGCCAGTCCACCCCGGCCAGGTCGGCGAGGGCGAAGTCCCGGGCGCCGCCGTGCTTCTTGCTCTCGCTGGTGGTCCAGCGCCAGTCGATGTGCACCTGCTCGCCGTCGAAGGTCGCGACGCCGTCCACGCCCGCGGCGGACAGCGGTACGGCGGGCCCCGGCAGCAGGTAGCGGTCGGTGGGCCCGGTCATCACCTGGTCGAGGAGCAGGGACTGGCGCACCGCGTCGGCGAAGTACTCGGCGACGCCGGTCCGGTCCGGGTCCACGGCCACCTGGTACGGGCTGGCGTCGTCCGGCAGGCCGCCGCCGGTGACGTACAGCAGCGGGTCGGCGCCGTCCCGCAGCCGCAGGCGCAACCGGCCGCCCTTGCGGGCCGGTTCGTACGCGATGCCCGCCAGCGCCTCCAGAGGTACGGACGTCTCGCCGAGGTCCTGCCGCAGCCGGTGCACGCTCCGTTCCTGCCCCGGCACGATCCACACCCGGTCGCCGTCGAAGGACCACGTGCCGTCGCGCACCATCAGTTCAGCCATGCCCGAATCCTACGGAAACGCCGCTCCGGTGGCGGAAGGGCCGGGCTCCGGGGCCGCCGGGCCGCCGTGATTGTCCGGCGGCGTCCGATGCGGGCGCAGACATCATCCGCTTGTCATGTGTGCGTCGGAAGCGGGACAGCGGAACGCCGTCCCCCGCCCCTCCAATCGCTGGTGACAACACCAGTCCAGGGAGGGGCAGATGGCCCGTCAAGGTCAGTACGAGCAGGACGCACGGCCCGATCAGGGGCCGCAGGGCGCCCCGTACACGCAGGAGATGCGGGCCGCGGCGGCACAGCTCGCCCGGCGCCGCTTCCTCACCGGTACCGGGGCCGCCGCGGCGCTGGCCTTCGCGGCCAACCTGCCGGGCACCGGCGTCGCGTACGCCGCCGCCGAGGCCGACGCCCGGAAGATCACCGAGAACCCCTTCACGCTCGGTGTGGCCTCCGGCGACCCGCTGCCCGGCTCCGTCGTGCTGTGGACCCGGCTCGCCCCGAAGCCGTACGAGCCGGGCAGCGGCATGCCCCAGGCCCGTGTCACGGTGCGCTGGGAGGTCGCGTACGACGAGAAGTTCCGGCGCCTGGCGGGGCGCGGGCGGGCCGAGGCGCACCCGGAGTTCAACCACGCCGTGCACATCGAGGCCACCGGCCTCGCGCCGGACCGCGTCTACTACTACCGCTTCCGCGCCGGCACCTGGATCAGCCCGGTCGGACGGACCCGCACCGCGCCCGCGCGCGGCGCCGCGAACACCGGGCTGCGCCTGGGCGCGGTCTCCTGCCAGGCGTACCACGACGGGTACTTCACCGCGTACCGGCACCTGGCCGCCGAGGACCTCGATGTCGTCTTCCACCTCGGCGACTACCTGTACGAGTACCCGGTGGACGCGGTCGGCGGCGCCCGCAAGTACACCGACCGCAAGCTGCCCGCCCGCTTCAACCGCGAGACGGTGACGCTGGAGGACTACCGGCTGCGGTACGCGCTCTACAAGTCCGACCCCGACCTCCAGGCCGCGCACGCCGCGCATCCGTTCATCGTCACCTGGGACGACCACGAGGTGGAGAACAACTACGCCGACGACGTCAGCGAGGACGACGCCCCCAAGGGCGAGTTCCTGCTGCGCCGGGCCGCCGCCTACCGCGCGTACTGGGAGAACCAGCCGCTGCGCCGCCCCCAGCGCCCGAACGGCCCGGACGCCCGCCTCTACCGCCGTGTCCACTACGGGCAGCTGGCCCAGTTCGACGTTCTCGACACCCGCCAGTACCGCTCCGACCAGGCGTACGGCGACGGCTGGCACGCCCCGGGCCCCGAGTCCACGAACCCCGCCCGCACGCTGACCGGCACGGCGCAGGAGCGCTGGCTCGCCGACGGCTGGAAGTCCTCCTCGGCGCTGTGGAACGTACTGCCGCAGCAGGTCACCTTCTCCGAGCGGCGCAACGCCACCGGCCCCGGCTACAAGGTCAGCATGGACTCCTGGGACGGCTATCCGGCCTCCCGCGAGCGGGTGCTGAAGGGGGCGGAGGCGGCGGGCGTGGACAACCTCGTCGTCCTGACCGGGGATGTGCACGTGCACTACGCGTTCGACGTCAAGCGGGACTTCCGGGACGAGAAGTCGCGTACCGCGGGCGTGGAGTTCGTGACCACGTCGATCGCGAGCGGCGAGGACGGCGCGGACAGACCGGCCAACTGGGGCACCTATATGGCCGCCAACCCGCACATGAAGTTCTACAACGGCCGGCGCGGGTATGTGACCGTCACGCTGGACCGGGAGAAGGCGCGCGCCGACTTCCGCACGGTGTCGGCGGTGACGAAGCCGGGCGCGCCGGTGATCACGGCGGGGTCGTTCGTGTCCGAGGCGGGCAGCCCGGGGCTCAAGCCGGCCTGAGGTCCGCACGCCGGTGGCCGGGCATGATCCCCCGGCCGTCGGTCCCGGGCTGCCGGTCCCGGCCGCCGGTCCTAGGTCCCGAGACCCCGTTCCGAGGTCGTGGGACCCCCTTCCAAGGTCCCGCCCCGAAGCGCGCCGGAGCCCGTTCCGTGCATGACACCATGGTCAGGCCATCAATCATCCATGGAGACACTCATGACGGACCCCGGCACCGGAACGACGGAGCCCCAGGACAGCGTTCCGATAGCCGAGCGGGACGTGGCGGCGGTGCCCGCCGCGTCCCGCCGCACCAGCCTGCTCGTCACTCTCATCCTCGGCGGCCTGACCGCGGTGCCGCCGCTCTCCATGGACATGTACCTCCCGGCCCTGCCGGAGGTCACCAACGCGCTGCACAGCCCGGCCGCCACCGTCCAGCTCACCCTGACCACCTGCCTCGCCGGCATGGCCCTGGGACAGATGGTCGTCGGTCCGATGAGCGACAAGTGGGGCCGCCGGCGCCCGCTGCTCGCCGGCATGGTGATCTACGTCATCGCCACCGCGCTGTGCGCCCTGGCCACCAACGCCGAACTGCTCATCGCCTTCCGCCTGCTCCAGGGCCTGGCGGGCGCGGCCGGCATCGTCATCGCGCGGGCGGTGGTCCGCGACCTGTACGACGGCGTGGCGATGGCCCGCTTC
Source organism: Streptomyces sp. CB02923 (assembly GCF_001905005.1). Lineage (GTDB taxonomy): Bacteria > Actinomycetota > Actinomycetes > Streptomycetales > Streptomycetaceae > Streptomyces. The sequence goes on from NZ_LWKZ01000012.1 coordinate 952,562, forward strand.
TTCTCGACCCTGATGCTGATCTCCGGCGTCGCCCCCGTCGTCGCACCGCTGATCGGCGGGCAGATCCTGCGGATCACCGACTGGCGCGGTGTCTTCGTCGTGCTGACCGTGGTCGGCATCCTGCTCACCCTGCTGGTCTGGCGCCGCCTGCACGAGACGCTGCCGCCCGAGCGCCGGCACTCCGGCGGCCTCGGCGAGGCCCTGCACACCATGCGCTCGCTCCTCGCCGACCGGTCCTTCTCCGGCTATCTGATCGTCGGCGCGTTCGCCTTCGCCGCGCTGTTCGCGTACATCTCCGCGTCACCGTTCGTGATCCAGGAGATCTACGGCGCCTCCCCGCAGACCTTCAGCCTGCTGTTCGGCGTCAACTCCGTCGGCCTGGTCCTGGTCGGCCAGATCAACGGCAAGGTGCTGGTCGGCCGGGTCAGCCTGGACGTGGTGCTGGGCATCGGCCTGAGCGTGATCACCGCCGCCGCCACGGCGCTGCTGCTGATGGCCGGCGGCGTCTTCGGCGACGTCGGACTGTGGCCGATGGCCGCCGGGCTGTTCGTCCTGATGTCCGCGATGGGCCTGGTCATGCCGTCGGCGAACACCAAGGCGCTGCTGCGCTCCGGGCACGCGGCGGGCTCCGCCTCGGCGCTGCTGGGCACCTCCACCTTCCTCCTGGGCTCCGTCGCCTCGCCGCTGGTCGGCATCGCGGGTGAGCACACCGCCGTACCGATGGCGGTCGTCCAGCTCTCCTGTGGCGTACTGGCGCTGCTGAGCTTCCTGGGACTGTGCCGCCCGTGGCAGCGTAGGGGGGAGACCGCCACCGGAACCGGCGAGAGGACCAGGCTCTGAACGCAACGGGACTGCGACGCGGCACCCCCGCCGGGGCGGGGCTCGACCCTGCCTGGATCCGGCGCCTGGTGGGCGGGGTGCGGGAGGCGACCGAGGGACCGGCGCCCTGGTGCGCGGGCGCCGTGGTGCTCGCCGGGCGCGGCCCGGTGGTCGCCGCCGAGGCGGCGGCGGGCTGGGCGCTGCGCTACGCGGGCTACGACCCCGAGGGCGGCCGCGGGGTGGAACTGCCCCGCGAACAACGGGAGCCGATGCGCGTCGGCACGGTCTTCGACCTGGCCTCGCTGACCAAGCTGTGCACCGCGATCGTCGCGGTGCAGCAGACCGAGCGGGGCCTGCTGGACCCGGATGCCGCCGCGAGCCGCTGGCTGCCGGGCTTCGCCCCCGGCATCACGGTCCGCGGCCTGCTCACGCACACCTCGGGCCTGCGCCCCGAGCTGCCGTTCTACGAGCGCCAGGGGCGCGCGGCGCAGCTGGAGCTGCTGTGGGAGGAGGCGGCGGCGCCCGCCGCGCCGCCCGGCAGTACGTACCGCTACTCCGACCTCAACCTCATCGCCCTCCAGCTCCTGCTGGAACGGCTCACCGGGCAGCGGCTGGACACCCTCGTCGCGCGCGGCATCACCGGCCCGCTCGGCATGTCCAGCACGTCGTTCGGGCCGCTGGCCCCGGCGGGCGTGGCCGCGACCGAGGACCAGCGGCGGCCGTGGGCCAAGGCCGACCGCGGCATGGTGCGCGGCGCGGTGCACGACGAGAACGCGTGGGCGCTGGGCGGCGTCGCCGGGCACGCGGGCCTCTTCTCGACGGCGCAGGACCTGGCGGTGCTGTGCCGGACCCTGCTCAGCGGCGGCGCCTACGGCCCGGCCCGCATCCTGAGCGAGAAGTCGGTGGCGCTGCTGCTGGACCCGCCGGGCCTCGGCTTCGGCGTGGACCAGCCGTGGTTCATGGGCGAACTCGCGGGGCGCGGCGCGGCCGGGCACACCGGGTTCACCGGCACGAGCCTGGTGCTGGACCGGGCGACCGACACGTTCCTGGTGCTGCTGGCCAACACGGTCCATCCACGGCGGCGCGAGGCGGGCAGCGCGCCGCGCGCGGCGGCCGCGACCCGGCTGGCGCGGGCGGTACGGGCCGGAGGCAGGCCGCCGGGAGCCGGGACGGGAGCCCGCGGGGAGCCGCCGTGCGGCCCGGGGCGCCCCGGGAGGCCCTGAGGCGGGTCCGGGCGCCCGCCCCGGCCCCGTAAAATGGCCGGAATGCACGACGAACTGCGCGCCGCACTGGCCGGCCTGCTCGACGGCCTGCCGCCCACGCAGGCCGCGCGGGCCGTCGACCGGCTGATCGCCAACTACCGGGGCCGGACACCGACCGACGCGCCGGTCCTCAGGGACCGCGCGGATGTCGCCGCGTACGCCGCCTACCGGATGCCCGCGACCTTCGAGGCCGTACGGCACGCGCTGGACGCCTTCGCGGCGCGGCTGCCGGACTGGGCACCCGCCTCCCACGTGGACATCGGCGGCGGCACCGGCGCCGCGACCTGGGCGGTGGCGGCCACCTGGTCCGGTCACCGCACCACCGTCTACGACTGGGCCGAACCGGCCCTGGAGCTGGGCCGCGAGCTGGCCGACGGCGTCCTGCCGGACACCGACTGGCAGCGCCGGGTCATCGGCGCGGGCATGGCGGTCCCGGAGGGCACGGACCTGGTCACCGTCTCGTACGTGCTCGGCGAGCTGCGCCCGGAGGACCGCACGGCGGTCGTCGCCGCCGCGGCCCGCGCGCACGCCGTCGTGCTGACCGAACCCGGCACCCCGGACGGCTACCTGCGCATCCGCGAGGCCCGCGAGCAGCTCACCGAGGCCGGGCTGCGCGTCGTCGCCCCGTGCCCGCACAGCGGCACGTGCCCGATCGTGCCGGGCGAGGACTGGTGCCACATGGCCGCCCGGGTGTCCCGTTCCTCGCTGCACCGCCAGGTCAAGGGCGGCTCGCTGCCGTACGAGGACGAGAAGTTCAGCTATGTCGCGGCGGTACGGCCGGAGGCGGTGGGCGGCGCCGCGGCCGCACCGGCCCGGATCGTCCGCAAGCCCCAGCTCCGCAAGGGGCAGGTCCTGCTGGACCTGTGTACGGAGGAGGGGCTCCGGCGCGATACCGTCACCAAGCGGCACGGCGACCGCTACAAGGCCGCCCGCGACGCCGAGTGGGGCGATGCCTGGGAGCGGCCGACGGGCTGAGGGCCCGCGTCGGGCCCCGGGCGGACGCTCAGGCCGGCCGCAGTTCCTGTGTGCAGCACTTGACGCTGCCGCCGCCCTTGAGCAGCTCGGTCAGGTCCATGCCGACGGGCTCGTAGCCGCGTTCGCGCAGGGGCGCGAAGAGCCCCACCGCGGCCTGCGGCAGCAGCACGTGCCGCCCGTCGCTGACCGCGTTCAGCCCGAACGCCTCCGCGTCCGCGCGCGAGGCGGTCAGGGCGTCGGGGAAGAGCCGGGCCAGCACGGCGCGGCTGCCCGCGGAGAAGGCGCCCGGGTAGTACATGACCTCGGAGTCCGTCGTGTCGTCCAGGACGCACAGCGCCGTGTCGAGGTGGTAGTAGCGCGGGTCGACCAGATCCAGGCCGATCACCGGGCGGCCGAAGTACTCCTGTGCCTCGGCGTGCGAGAGCGGGCTGCTGCGGAAGCCGCGCCCGGCCAGCAGCCACGAGGCGGTGACCGCGAAGTCGCCCTCCGCCTCGTTGACGTTCTCCGGCTCGCGGACCTCGGCGAAGCCGTGCTCGCGGAACCACGCGGCGTGTACGGCGGCCTCGCCGCGGCGCTCCTCGAAGGCGAACCGGGCGCCGAGCACCCGGCCGTCCACGACGGTGGCGCCATTCGCGGCGAAGACCATGTCCGGCAGGTCGGGGCGGGGCCGCAGCTCCTCGACGGTGTGGCCGAGCGCGCGGTAGCGGTCGCGCAGCACTTCCCACTGGGCGAGCGCCAGCGGCAGCTCGACGGGCTTGTCCGGGTCCATCCAGGGGTTGATGGAGTAGCTGACCTCGAAGTGGGTCGGCGGGCACATCAGGTAGCGCCGGGGCCGGGCGCTGCGGGGTGTACGCAAGGAAGGCTCCTCACGGTGGGTGGGACGCGGGATGCGTACGAGTTGGCGTACGCGCTCAAATCGTCCACCGTGAGGAGCCGTTGCGCAGTGATCCGTTCGGGTGGTTTTCACCCCTGGCGGGTTTCTCCGGCGTCGCGCTGCTCCTGAAGCCTGCGCAGCAGGGCCCGCCGCTGCGCCATCGGGTCGGTGCCGCCGCCCACCCCGTTGCCGCCCCGGCCGCCGCGCAGTGTGCCGCGGGAGAGCTTGCTGCGGGTGCCGCCGACGCCGAGCATGTTGCCCGCGCTTCCCTTGCTCATGAGGTCGTCTCCTTCGTCCGCCGACTAACGAGACGGTGCGTCTCGCTCGATATCCAGTCTTGGCGAGACGGTCCGTCTTGTCAAGACGATACGTCTCGCCTCCCCGTCGGTAGACTCCGGCCATGGCCAACAAGACACCGCCCGACTCCACCCGCCGCAGCGAACGCTCGCGCCGCGCCATCTTCGACGCGGCCCTCTCCCTCGTCGGCGAGGTCGGCTACGAGAAGCTCACGATCGAGGGCATCGCCTCCCGTGCCGGTGTCGGCAAGCAGACGATCTACCGCTGGTGGCCCTCCAAGGCCGCCGTCCTGCTCGACGCCTTCACCCAGGACGTGGAGGGGTACGAGGCGGGCCTGCCCGACACCGGCGACCTCGCCGCCGACCTCAAGTTCGTCCTGCGGGCCACCGCGGACGAGTTCAACGACCCGAAGTGGCAGGCCCCCTACCGCGCGCTCGCGGTGGCCGGCGCGAACGACGCGGAGCTGTCCGCGCGCTTCGTCGAGCGGCTGCTGGAGCCCGGCATCCGGGTCTACGTGGACCGGATGCGGGCCGCCCAGGAGGCGGGCGAGATCGGCCCCGGCGTGGATGTGCGGGTGGCGGCCGAGATGGTGCTGAGCCCCTTCTCGCAGCGCTGGCTGATGCGGACCGGCGAGCTGACGTACGCGTTCGTGGACACGCTGGTCGACATGGTGCTCGCCGGTCTGCGGCCCCGCACCCCCGCGTGAGGGACCGGGGTCGCCCAGGGGGCGCGGAAAGTAAAGGAAGATGAACGAAGTGGGGTCGATATCGACCCTATTGCCACTATTCGCCCGTTCTCCGGTCCCCCCGGATCCGTACTCCGGTCACCCGAGGAGGAGGATGGTGGCAGCATTGATCCCAGACCACCGCTCGAAGTGAGGGGATAGATGGAACGCAAGAGCAGGTTCTCCCAGTGGCTTCGCCGGCCGAGGAGCGGTTCGGACGGCGGCGATACGGACACGGGATCGGCGGCCGGACCAGGCCGCGAGGACCTGCTGCTGGCGGTGGCCGACGCGGGTTTCCCGCTCGCCCCGGCGGCCCACCCCTCCGGCTACGGCTGTTCCTGTGAGCGCATCGGCTGTCCCACGCCCGGCCGGCACCCCGTCTCCTTCGGCTGGCAGACCGTCGCCAGCACCGACCGGGAGAAGGTCGCCGGCTGGGCGCGCGCCTATCCGCAGGCCAACTTCATCACCGCCACCGGCATCGCCCACGACGTGCTGGACGTCCCCGTCGAAGCGGGCCGCAGCGCGCTGGAGCGGCTGGAGGCGGCGGGCATCGAGGTCGGCCCGGTCGCGCTGAGCGGCGCGGCGCTCGGACAGGGCCGGATGCTGTTCTTCACCGCCACCCGCGGCACCCCGGACGACGAGGACGAGTGGTGGCCCTGCGAGCTGGACTGCCATCCGGAGACGATGGACGAGCATCCGGGCCTGCGCTGGCACTGCCGCGGCAGCTATGTCCTCCTGCCGCCCTCGCGCCTGCCCGGTGACCAGCCCGCGGTGGCCTGGCTGCGCGGTCCCGAGCGGCCGGTGCCGGATCCGCTGACACTGCTGGAGACGCTCACCGACGCCTGCGCGGCGTACGCGGACGAGCGGCCCGACCACGACCACGAAGCGGCGGCCTGGCCGATCGGCCGCTGACGCACGTCCCGCGGCCGGGTCCGCGGCACGGCCGCCGGACCCCGCCGGGGCGCGCTGCCCGCGCCGCGCGTCGTCCCGCCTACAGCGACTTCGCGGACGTCTTCGCCTCCAGCCGGTGCAGAATGCTGATCCGGCCGGCGGCGTTCGCGGCCGGGACCTTCACCACCTGCTGCGACAGGGTCGTGAAGGTCATCCGGTCGGACGGCTTCGCCGGACCGTCCATGATCCCCTTGAGCTCCGGGCCGATGCTGATCCGCGACCCCTCGGCGACGGTCTTCTGCTGGTGGTAGTAGGTCGAGAAGAAGACCAGCGCCCCGCCGTCCTTGGTCCGCAGCGCGACCGGCGCGAAGGGGGACGCCTGGTCCTCGTACTGGATGCGGACGCCCGGCTGCCGGCCCTGCTTCGCCCGCAGCGCCCGCCACCGGTCGGTGTGCGGCCCCTGCGCGAAGGCGTCGCCCGCGCCGGTGTTCAGGTACGACGCGTACGCCTCGCCCAGCTTGCCCGGCGCGACCTTCAGGCCGGAGTCCTCGGCATCGGCCGGCACCGCCTCGGCGAAGCCGTCCTGGTCCGTCTTGAACTGCGGAACCTCGTCGCCGGTCAGCGAGGAAAGATAGCTGGCCTTCCACTTCGCGCCGACGGAGTCCCGGGTGAACACCAGGAACCACCGCGCGTTGTTGCGGTTGCTGACCGCGTCCGCGAGGAACACCTTCGGCCAGCCCGCCTGCTTGGGCACGGTGAAGTGCGGGTCGGATAGCTTCAGCGGCGGGAAGGCGGGATTGCCCTGCGGGCTGACCGCGTGCGCCGCCTTGGTGAGCGCCTGGTCGACGGTGAGCAGCGACTCCGTCTCGTAGGACGGGTTCACCTTCGGGTCCAGCTTGCTGTTGGACGCGTTGAAGCCGTCGACGAACTGCTGGACGGCCTTGGCGGCTTCGTCCTTCGACACCGCGGGCAGCATCTCCCGTTCGCCGTGCACGGTCATGCACCCGCTCAGCGTCAGCAGCGCCGCGCTCGCGACGGCCATCGCTACGGGCACCCGGAACGGCGACCTGCGTGTCATGGGGCTCGGGCTCCTTCGGGGCGACCGGGGCCGGGGCGGCCTGGGCGGCCGCCGGGGTGGCACGATTCGGCGCAACCCTACCGGGGGCGGAGCGGCGGGCGGGCGCGGGGACCGGATACGGCATCCGCACCGAGCCCCGGAGGGGAGCCCGTCCCAGTAGCCCAATACGGGACGCAACGGCCGTGCCGGGCACGGCCGTGCATCAGGGTTCGCGCAGCGGCATGACCAGCGGAACGCCGGTGCGCGGATGCCCGATCACCTCGACCGGCTGCCGGTAGACCCGGCTCAGCAGCTCCGCGCCGAAGACCCCGGCGGGCGGGCCCTGCGCGGCCACCACCCCGCCGTGCAGCAGCGCCGTACGGTCCGCGTACGCGGCGGCCAGCCCCAGGTCGTGGAGCACGACGGCCACCGCGGCCCCCGCCGCCGCCCGCTCCCGGCAGATCCGCAGCACCAGTTCCTGATGGCGCAGGTCCAGCGCGGCGGTCGGCTCGTCGAGCAGCAGCAGCGGAGCGCGCTGGGCCAGCACGCGGGCGAGCGCGACCCGGGCCCGCTCGCCGCCGGACAGCGCGGAGAACGGCCGCTCCGCGAAACCGGCCACCTCGGTCGCCGCCATCGCCTCCGCGACGGCGGCCTCGTCCTCGTCCTCGCCCGGCGTCCCCGCCCAGGGCGCGCGGCCCATCCGTACGACGTCCTCCACCGTGAACGGGAAGGAGAGAGCGGCGGACTGCGGCAGGACGGCCCGGCGCAGCGCCAGTTCGGGAGCGGTCCAGGCGGTGGCCGGGCGGCCGTCGATACGTACCTCGCCGGTGGCGGCGGGCAGGTCGGCGGCGAGCGCGGCGAGCAGCGTGGACTTGCCCGCGCCGTTCGGCCCGACGAGCGCCAGCACCTGGCCCGCCGTCACCTCCACGTCCACCCCGTCCAGGACCGTACGGCCGCCCAGGCGTACGCCGAGACCGCACGCCCGCGCGTACGCCGTACCGGTGGGGATGGGCGCCGGAAGCGTACGGGCACGCCCCGCCAGCCACGTGCCGATCAGCGGAAACCGGCCGCGGCTCATGCCCAGCCCCCTTGCTTGCGACGGGTCCTGCGCAGCAGCCAGAAGAAGAACGGGCTGCCGCACAGGGCGGTCAGGACACCCAGCGGCAGTTCCGCCGGCTGGGCGGCCGTGCGGGCGACGAGGTCGGCGACGACCAGCACCAGCGCGCCGCCCAGGGCGCTGCCCGGGATCAGGAAGCGGTGCCCGGGACCGGCCGCCATCCGCAGCAGGTGCGGGACGAGCAGACCGACGAAGGTGATGACACCGGCCACCGCCACGGCCGCCGCGGTGAGCAGCGCGACGACCAGGACGAGGACGACGCGCAGCCGTTCCACGTCGACACCGAGGTGCCGGGCGGGGCGTTCGCCGAGCGCGAGGAGGTCCAGCTTGCGGGCGCAGAAGGGGGCGATGGCCAGCCCGGCGACGGCGCACGGCAGGACCGCGAGCACCTTGGGCCAGACGGCCCCGGACAGCGAACCGAGCTGCCAGAAGGTGATCTGGGAAACCTGGGCGTTGTCGGCGAAGAAGAGGAACAGGCCGATCAGCGCACCCGCGAAGGCGTTCACCGCGATACCGGTGAGGATCAGCGTGACGACCTCGGTACGGCCGCCGGAGCGGGACAGCGCGTAGACGACCAGGACGGTCAGCAGACCGGTGGCGAACGCACAGACCGGAACCGTCCACATGCCGAGGAAGCCGAGGCCCAGCGCGATGGCGCCGACAGCGCCGACCGCCGCGCCCGACGAGATGCCGATGACGCCCGGCTCGGCGAGCGGATTGCCGAACACGCCCTGCATCAGGGCGCCCGCGCAGCCGAGCGAGGAGCCGACGAGCAGCGCCAGCACGACGCGCGGCAGGCGCACGTTCCACAGCACGCTCTCGCCGACCCGGTCCAGCTCCGCGCCGCCGAGGTGCAGATGGTGCAGCAGCGAGCCGAGGACGTCGCCGAGCGGGATGCGGTACGCGCCGAGACCGGCGGAGAGCAGACAGCCCACGAGCAGCGCGAGGGCGAGGGCGGTGGTCAGCAGGGCGGTGCGGGGGGAGCGGCGGGGGGTTGGCGGGGGAGGGGTGGCGGCGGGCGGGGCGGCCGTGCCCGTACCCGTGCTGGCGTCCGTGCCTGTACCCGTACCGGCGTCCGTGCCCATCCCTGTACCGGCGTCCGTGCCCGTGCTCGGGTCCGTGTGGGGGAGTGTGGTCATCTCACTTCCCCTTGGCGTGGATCTGCTGGACCAGGGAGCGCAGTACGGCGTCCGTGCGCGGCCCGTAGTTGAGCAGTACGCCGTCGTCGACGGCGGCCACCCGACGGTCCATCCCGGCCGGTGTCTGCGCCACGCCGGGGATCTTCACCATCCCGTCGATCCCGCCGACGGACTCCAGGCCCTTGGTCATCACCAGGATCACGTCCGGCGCGGCCTTGGCCAGCGCCTCGCTCGTGATCGGCGTGAAGTCCTTCGTCAGGCCCGACTCCTTGCCCGCGTCGATGCCGCCCGCCGCCTCGATCAGCGAGGCGGCACCGGACCCGGCGCCGCCGATGAGGTAGACGGAGGCCGAGCCGCGCAGGTAGAGGAAGGCCACCCGGGGGCGGTCGGCCGCCTCCGTACCGCCGTGCGGCTCCGTACCGCCGTGCGGGATGTCCTTCTCGACGGCCTTGATCCGCTGTCCGGTCCGGGCCTTGAGCGCGTCGCCCGCCGTCCGTACGCCGAGCGTCGCCGCCACCGCGTCGATGCGGGTGCCGACGTCGGCGAGCCGCGTCGCGGGCCGGAACGTGACGACCGGGACACCGGCGTCCCGTATCTGCCCGATGGCCTCCGCCGGTCCGGTGGTGGTGTCCGCGAGCACCACATCGGGCTTGAGTGACAGCACGCTCTCCGCCGACACGTCGTGCGCGCGGGTCACCACGGGCAGCTTCGCCGCCTGCTCGAAGGTGGCGGTGATGTCGCGCGCGACGACCCGGCCGCCGAGCCCGAGGGTGAAGACGATCTCGGAGAGGGAGCCGGTGAGCGGCACGATCCGGTCCGCCTTGCGCACCGTCACGTCGTGGCCGTCCGCCGACCTTACGGTCGCGGGCAGTTCGGTACCGGGCGCGGGCCCCGGCAGCGGTTCGACGCGGTCGGCGGCGGGCCGGGCGGCGGGTTTCGCCGGGGGAGCGGCGGCGTCCGTACCGCCGCCGCAGCCGGTGAGCGCGAGGGCGAGGGCGAGGGTGGCGGCGAGCGCCGCGGCGGGGCGTGACAGGCGTCGGCGGACCGGCTCCCGGAAGGTTGCTGTCACTGTCCCGCCTTTCTGCGTACGTCGGTTGACCGGGGCCGGTGGTGCGGGCGGGGCCCCGGTCGTGTCCCGGGGTTCCGCTTCGGTCGGGCTTAGCTTAGGTTAGCCTTACCTTAATCGCTAGCCCTGAAGGGGTCCTCCGATGCTGCCGTTCAGACCGGCCCGCGGCCGTCATCGCGGCCGCGCCCGCGTGCTCGCCGCCGCCTTCCTGGTGGCGCTGCTGGGCACGCTGCTCCCCGCACTGCCTGCGGCACCGGCCCAGGCGGCGGCCCGCACGGTCGCGGGCGGGCGGCTGGACTGGGGCATCAAATCCTCCTTCCAGTCGTACGTCACCGGGCCCATCGCCCAGGGCAGTTGGAGCCTGACCGGCGGCGCCGCCACGGTCGGCGACAGCCGGTTCCGCTTCCACTCCGCCACCGGCAGCTACGACCCGGACACAGGCGCCCTGACGGCGGGCTTCTCCGGCGGCGTCCACTTCACCGGCCACCGCAAGCCGGACGGCTCGTACGAGATGGACCTGACCATCAGCCGCCCCCAGGTCGCCGTCGCCGACGGCCGCGGCACCCTCTTCGCCGACATGACCAGCAAGGAGAAGGGCACCGGCCGCGTCACCACGGCCACCCGGGTGCCGCTGGCCACGCTCGGACTCGGGGGCGTCGACACCCGCGGCGGTAGCACGCCCATCGCGCTGACGAACGTCCCGGCGAAGCTGACCGCGCAGGGTGCGCGGGCCTTCGCCGGTTACTACACGGAAGGCACGCAGCTCGACCCGGTCAGCCTGTCGGCGGACGTGCGGGCGGGAGCGGAGTCCACTCCGACGGCGAGCCCGGAAGCCACCCCCTCCGACGACGGCGCCGGGGATGAGCAGCACGGGACCTTCACCGAAGCCGCCGTCGACTGGGGTGTCCGCCGCACCTTCCGCGAGTACGTCACCGGCAGCATCGCCCAGGGCAGGTGGCAACTGTCCGACGGCGCCCAGGACGGCGGCGCGCTCTTCCGCTTCCCGCGCGGCAAGGGCACGTACGACGCCGGACAGGGCACCCTGAAAGCCGACTTCGCCGGAAAGCTCCACTTCACCGGCAAGGACCTGGACCTCACCCTCACCGCCGTATCCGTCACGGTGCAGGACGGCCGCGGCACCCTCGCCGCCGACGTCACGACCGGCGGTACGACCACCGGGGGCACCCCGCTGGCCACCTTCGAGGCGAAGCGGCTCACGCCCGCGAAGGGCCTGATCAAGCTCACCGAGGCACCGGCGCAGCTCACCGCCGACGGCGCGAAGGCGTTCGGCGGCCTGTACCGGGCGGGCACGGACATGGACCCCGTCTCGCTCGCGGTCGCCGTCGACGGAAAGGCCCGGCTGCCCGCCCTCCCCGACCTCGGCACCGACCCCAAGGCCGCCGCCACGGACGGGAAGCAGGCGAAGAAGGCCGCCCCCGAACAGGCCGCGCCCGCCTCGTCCGGCTCCGCCCGCACCGTCATCCTCCTCGTCGCGGCCGGCGTGCTGCTCGTCGCCGTCGCCGCCTTCCTCGTCCTGCGCGCCCGCCGTCGTACGACCCCCACGGCGTCCCCGCAGGACTGACCCCGCCCGGCCCCCACCGCACACACCCCCACCCCACCCCCACCGCACTCTCACCCAAGGGAGACCCACCGACCATGTCCGCCATACGCCGCCCGCTCGCCCTCGCGGCAGCCATCGCCACCGCCGCCACCACCGCGGCCCTGTGCCTGCCGTCCACCGCCACGGCCGCCCCCGCGGCCGGCACCGCGGCGCCGAAAATCCAGCTGAAGAACGGCACGCTCGACTGGGGCGTCAAGGAGTCCTTCCGCAAGTACGTCAAGGGCATGGCGCTCGGCGACATCACCACCGCCGACGGCGCGCGGCAGGCCCCGGACAACGGCCCGTTCACCTTCACCGACGGCACCGGTACGTACGACATGAGCACCCACGCCGTCGCCACCACCTTCAAGGGCAGCGTTCGCTTCACGTCGAAGGCGCACGGCTTCGACATCAAGCTGGCGGACCTGAAGGTCGCCACCCAGGGCAAGACGGGCGCCATCACCGCGGACGTCACGGCGGCGGGCAAGACCCAGGACGACGTGGCCCTGGCCTCGCTCGACCTGTCGGCGGTACGGCCGGGCAGCGGCGCGGGCGGCGCGATGACGTTCGCCAAGATTCCGGTGAAACTGACCGCCAAGGGCGCGGAGGCGTTCAACGGCATGTACAAGGAGGGGCAGGAACTCGACCCGGCCACGCTGTCGGTGACCCCGGCGAGCACGTCCGGCCGGCCGACGCCCGGCAAGGACGGGCAGAGCGGGAAGGACGGGCAGAACGGGCAGAACGGGAAGGGCGAGCAGGGCGGCCAGGACGGTAAGGCGAGCCAGGACGGCAAGGACGGCAAGGAGGGGGAGCAGGCGGGCGGTGAGTCCGGCGGCGGGCAGGGCGTCCGTGCGGGTTCCGGAACCGGCGCTGGCACCGGCACCGCAACCTCGGGCCGGAAGTCGGCCGATGCCCCCGCCGCCGGTGCCCCCGACTCCGAGGGGACCGCTGCCTCCACGGCGGCCGCCGGGAAGATCGTCGACGGCACCCTCGACTGGGGCGTCAAGAAGTCCTTCCGCGAGTACGTCACGGGCCCCATCGCGCACGGCAAGGCCGAACTCGCGGGCGGCGCCGCCACCTCCGCCGCGGGCTACCGCTTCCCCAAGGGCCACGGTACGTACGACGCAGCCAAGGCTTCCCTCGCCGCCGAGTTCAACGGCTCGGTCCGCTTCACCGGGCACGAGGGCGTCCTCGACCTGAAGTTCAGCAACCTCAAGGTCAAGGCCGGTGGCACCAAGGGCACCCTGGTCGCGGACGTCTCGGCCAAGGCGCGCTCCAACGGCAAGGTCACCAACACGCCCGGCATGGCGGTGGCGGACCTCAGGATTCCGGCCGGTGCCCTCACCGCCAAGAACGGCGTCGTCACCCTCAAGGATGTGCCCGCCACCCTGACCGCCGCCGGTTCCCAGGCGTTCGAGGGCATGTACAAGCCGGGCCAGGCCCTCGACCCGGTGTCGGCCGCCGTCTCGGTCGACGCCAACGCCCAACTGCCCGCGGGCGGCGCCGCGTCGGACACCTCGGCCACCACGAGCGGCTCCGGCGACGCCGGCGGCACCGCGAGTTTCAGCAGCGGCAGCGGCTCCGGCAGCGCATCGCTCGCGGCCACCGGCGTCTCCGTGCCGAACGGCGCGCTGGCGGGCGTGGCCGCCGCACTGATCGTGGCGGGCGGCGCCGCCACCTACGCCGTACGCCGCCGCACCGCCCTGTAACCCGCGACCCTTCGGAAAACCTTCGGACCCACCCCCCACTTCCCCCGGGCCCCGCACCCCAGAGGCCGCCTCCCCACACCCCACACAGGCGCGCCCCGGGCCCAGGGGGCCGGCCGTACCCGCCGCGCACGCCTCCGCGCGGCGGGTACTTCGGCGTTCCGGCGCATCCGGCTCCGGGGCGGCCCGGTTCGGCGCACCCGATTCCGGCGCGCCCGCACCCCGGTGGACCGTCCCCGCCGTACGCGCGATGGAATACGGTCATGACCGCGCCGGAGGCCCCCGAACTGCACGTCGTACGCGTCTTCTGCGGCCCGGACGGCCGGGGTGGCAACCCCTTGGGTGTCGTACGGAACGGAGCAGCCGTACCGGGCCACGGCGCGCGCCAGGCGCTGGCCGCCGGACTCGGCTTCAGCGAGACCGTGTTCCTGGAAGGCGCGGGCAGCGGACGGCCCGGCAGGCTCGACATCTACACGCCCAGCGTGCGACTGCCCTTCGCCGGGCACCCCCTGGTCGGTACGGCGTGGCTGCTGCGGCACCTCGGGCAGCCGGTGTCCGTGCTGCGCCCGCCGGCCGGTGACGTGCCGGTTATGTACGAGGGGGAGTGCGTCGGGGTGCGCGGGCGGCCTGAATGGGCCACCGGGCGCCGTACCCAGGAGTTCGCGACGGCGGCGGACGTCGACGCGCTGCCCGGTCCGCCGCCCGGGGACGGTCCGCTCTACGTCTGGGCGTGGCAGGACCGCGGCGCGGGCACGGTACGCGCCCGCTTCTTCCCGCGTCGCGGTGACGGTGTCGTGGAGGACGAGGCCACGGGGGCCGCGGCGCTCACCCTCACCCACGAACTGGGCCGCGCTCTGGACATCCGGCAGGGCACCGGCTCCCGCATCCTGACGCGCCCGCACGAGGACGGCACGATCGCGCTGGGCGGCCGCGTCCTGCCCGTATCGCGGCGGCCCTGACGGAGGCGGCCCTGACGGGGGCCGCCCGCGCCTGTCGGCTCAGGCGATGCGCGTACGCGCGCCACGCGTACGCGTTACGCGCTCAGCGGGAACTCTTCCCCCAGCTCGCGGAAGACCGCCGTGTTGAGCGCGAAGGCCCGCTTGCACTCGTCGACCACCCGCTGCTTCTCCAGGTCGTCCACCGGCAGCGCGTCCAGCAGTTCGCGGTATTCGCGCTTGAAGGCGGCGGGGTTGGCTATACCTTCGAAGACGTAGAACCGTACGCCGTCGCCCTTGCGGGCGAAGCCCCAGGTCTTCTCGGCCGTGCCGCGGATGATCTGGCCGCCGGAGAGGTCGCCGAGATAGCGGGTGTAGTGGTGCGCGACGTACCCGGCGGGCCAGTGGCGGGCGCATTCGGTGACGCGGTCGGCGTACGCGGCGGTGGCCGGCAGCGGCTCCAGTCCCGTACGCCAGGAGGGGCCGCCGAGGTGGGCGAGGTCCCGCTCCAGTTCGGCCGTGCGGGCCAGCTCCGGGCGGATGAACGGCCCGGCGACCGGGTCCCCTGTGAGCGCCTCGGAGGCGTCCTCCAGCGCGCGGTAGACGAACCACAGCTGCTCGGTGTAGCGCCGGTAGGCCGGGACGCCGAGTTTGCCGCCGAGGAGATCGCCCATGAAGGACGAGTTCTCGGCCTGCGTGTGCTGCTCGTGCGAGGCGGTGCGGATCAGTGTGGAGAACGGCACCGATGCGGCGGAGTGCGCGGACGGGGTCGAGCTGGGCGCGGCCAAGGCGGACCTCCGGGGACCGATGGGGTGCGTACGAGAACAGATTGTGGTTGGTTAGGCTTACCTAAGTCAACCCGTTCCCGACGTCGTGTCGGTAACGTTTCCGACATGGTGTCGCCAACCTTACCGACGCCATGTCGTCAACCTTCCCGACAGTATGTCGGTAAAAATGCCGTGGAGAAAGCCCCCCCGGCACAGGAGCCGCGGGGGCCGGAACGGCTGTTACGGGAGGGTGAGGATCTCCGCGCCGGTCTCCGTCACGACGAGGGTGTGCTCGAACTGCGCGGTGCGGCGGCGGTCCTTCGTCACCACCGTCCAGCCGTCCTCCCACATGTCGTACTCGTGCGTGCCCAGCGTCAGCATCGGCTCGATGGTGAAGGTCATGCCGGGCTTGATGTCGGTGGTGTGGTGCGGGCTGTCGTAGTGCGGGACGATCAGGCCGGAGTGGAACGACGAGTTGATCCCGTGCCCGGTGAAGTCGCGCACGACCCCGTAGCCGAAGCGCTTGGCGTACGACTCGATGACCCGGCCGATGATGTTGATCTGGCGGCCCGGCTTGACCGCCTTGATCGCCCGGTTCAGGGACTCGCGGGTCCGCTCCACCAGGAGCTTGGACTCCTCGTCCACGTCGCCGCACAGGTAGGTGGCGTTGTTGTCGCCGTGCACACCGTTGATGTAGGCGGTCACGTCCAGGTTCACGATGTCGCCGTCCTTCAGGACGGTCGAGTCCGGGATGCCGTGGCAGATGACCTCGTTGACCGAGGAGCACAGGGACTTCGGGAAGCCGCGGTAGCCGAGGGTGGAGGGGTAGGCGCCGTGGTCGCACATGAACGCGTGGGCGACCCGGTCCAGTTCGTCGGTGGTGACGCCCGGTGCGATCAGTTTGGCGGCCTCCTCCATCGCCTGGGCGGCGATCCGCCCCGCGATGCGCATCCGCTCGATCGTTTCCGCGTCCTGCACCTCGGGGCCCGTATAAGGGGTGGGCGCGGATTTGCCCACGTATTCGGGGCGCGGGACGGAAGCGGGGACGGGGCGGGTGGGGGAGATCGTCCCCGGGGCAAGAAGCGACTGGCCAGACATGCCAGCGAGTGTATCCGCGGCCCATCGGGCAGGATGGCGGCACAGGAGTCGCAGACAGGAGGCCGTGATGGCGCTGTTCAAGAGGCGGACGGCCGGCAAACCCGGCGAATGGTACTACTGCCTCAAGCACGGAACGGTCGAAGAGGGCCCCGAGTGCCGCGCCGCCGACCGCTTCGGCCCGTACGCGACACGCGAGGAGGCGGCCCACGCCATGCAGACCGCCCGCGAACGCAACCTCGAATGGGAGACCGACCCCCGCTGGCACGAGAAGGGGGCGGAGGGGAAGGGGGCCGGGGGGCCCGAAGGGCCCGCGTAGCCCGGATGGCCCGCGCGCCCCTGCGGCTGCGAGCAGGATCCGCGCCCTGCGGCTGCGAGCAGGCCCCACCCGCCGGTGCCGCTACGCCGCCGGGACCTGCTCCTCCCGCACCCCGCGGGCCACCCGGGCCCGCACCGCGTGCTCGTTCGTCCGCGCGTCGTACGCCAGCAGCTTCGGGAGCGCCGCGGCCAGCGCCACCACGCCCGCCACGCACAGCACCCCGCCCGCCCACACCGACGTCCGTACGGACGTGACGGCCGCCATGCCGCCCGAGCGGACCTGGCCCAGCTGCGGCCCGACCGAGTACGACAGCAGCTCGATACCGGCCAGCCGGCCGCGCAGCTCGTCCGGAATGGTCTGGTTCCACATGGCCGACCGGAAGATGCCGCTGACCATGTCGCACGCCCCGGCCGCGGCCAGGCTCAGCAGGACCAGCCAGACGTTGGACGCCCAGCCCGCCGCGGTCATCGCCAGCCCCCAGGCCGCCGCCGCGTACAGCACCGCCCGCCCGTGCCGGTGCACCCGTGAGGTCCAGCCGCTGGTCAGGCTGACCAGGCAGGACCCGATCGGGAGCGCCGCGTACATGAGGCCGAGTGCCCAAGGAGCACCCAGGTCGTCCGCCAGGAACGGGAAGATCGCCATCGGGAAGGCGAAGAGCATGGCGGTCAGGTCGACGGCGTACGTACCGAGCAGTTCCTTGCGGCTCCAGGCGTAGCGCGCGCCCTCCCATATGCCGCGCAGTGATGGTTTCTCGGCGTCGTGCGAGGCGGGGGAGGCCGCCAGGCCGACCGCGAGCGCCACGGAGACGGCGTAGGTGACGGCGTCGATCGCGTACGCCCACCGCAGCCCCGCGTACGCCAGCAGCACACCGGCCAGGGCGGGCCCGGCGATGGCACCCACCTGCCAGCGCAAGGCGTTCAGCGCGGACGCGGCGGGCAGCTGCTCGTGCGGGACGATGCGCGGCACGATCGAGTCGAGGGCCGGGCGCTGGAGCCCGGTGAGCGCGCTGGTCGCCGCGACGATCACGTACAGCGGCCAGATCAGCGGGTCCGGCAGCAGGCTGTTGACGAGCAGGAGCACCGACAGCAGCCCGAGCGCCGCCTCGGTCCACAGGATGAGCTTGCGGCGGTCCATGGCGTCCGCGAGCGCACCGCCGTACAGGCCGAAGACGATCAGCGGCACGATCTCCACCGCGCCCACCGCGCCGACCGCGAGCGTCGAACCGGTCAGTTCCTTCAGCTGGAACGGTACGGCGACGAGGGTCAGGAACGAGCCGAACACGGTCACCGCGCCCGCGCACCACATCCGGCGGAAGTCGGCGGAGGAGCGCCAGGGCGCCAGGTCGGGGAGCACGGCGGCGGCCCGGCGGAAACGCTTCGGAGAGGGAGGGTCTTCTTCGGTCACAAGGGACCATCGTGCGGGGGCGCCGGGCGGCGGGCAACGGGATTATGGGCGGGCGGGCGTGGTGCACCCGTTCCAGCGGCCCGCGGGGCGTCCGCGACCGTCGCAACGCCCGCCCGCCGTAAGGGGCGTGTGGTCGAACGGCAGGTGGATTCCCGGTACCCGCAAGGTGACTTTCCGGTGCCGTACGCGCCGCGATGGCGCAGTCGGGTGGCGGCCCGCGCCGGACGTGTGCCGTGCCTTGACGGCCAGTTGGGCGCTCCCTATGGTCACGCTGACAGAGGACGTCCTACGTCCGGCCGTCGGGGAGGACCCATGGCTCTTGAGACTTCCCTTCCGTTCCGCGCCGGGTCCGAGGGCTACGCGAGCTTCCGCATCCCGGCCGTGGCCGCCACCGGCCCTTCGAGCGCCACCGCCCCCGCCACCCTGCTCGCCTTCGCCGAGGGCCGGGTGCACAGCGCCGCCGACCACGGCGACATCGACATCGTGCTGAAGCGCTCCGCCGACGGCGGCCGTACCTGGGGCCCGCTCCAGGTCGTCGCCCGCAACGGCTCCGGTACGGCGGGCAACCCGGCGCCGGTCGTGCTGGACGGCGGCCGGATCGTCCTGGCGCAGGTACGCAGCGCCGCCACCGCCACCGAGGACCGCATCCGCCGCGGCCTCGTCTCCGCCGCCGACGGGCGGCGTGTCTGGGTGCAGCACAGCGACGACGACGGCGCCTCGTGGAGCGCGCCGAGCGAGATCACGGCGCAGGCCAAGCGCTCCAACTGGCGCTGGTACGCCACCACGCCCGGACACGCCCTCCAACTCCGGCACGGCCCGCACGCCGGACGCCTCGTCGTCCCCGCCAACCACTCCATCGCCCCCACAGTCTCCGGCGACAACGGCACCGAGGGCCGCTACAACGGCGGCCACGTCCTGCTCAGCGACGACGACGGCGTGAACTGGCGCATCGGCTACACGGACAGCAACCCCAACGGCTACATCAACGACAATGAGACGACCGCCGCCGAACTCCCCGACGGCACCCTCTACTTCAACACCCGCAACGACTCCCCGGCCCCCGGCAACCGCGCCGACGCCCACTCCGCCCCCGCGGCCGGCGGCGAACGGCTGATCCGGCCCTTCCGGCCACAGGCGGGGCTGACCGGGCCCGTCGTCGAGGGCAGCGTGCTGCACCTGGACGAGCCCGGCGTGCTGCTCTTCTCCGGCCCCGCCGACCCGGACGCCCGCGCGCTGATGACCGTACGCGCCAGCCGGGACCGCGGCGTGACCTGGCACACCGCGCACACCGTCGACGGGCTCCCGGCCGCCTACTCCGACCTCGTACGGATCGACGCCGCGACCGTCGGGCTGCTCTACGAGACGGGCGACTTCGGCGCCTATTCGACGATCACCTTCCGTCGCATCCCCGTGGAGGAGCTGGCATGAGCACCGGTACGTACGACAGCGGCCGGGACCGGGACGCGGGCGGGAGCCCGGACCGTGGCCGGGTCCGCCGCCGCGCCCTCCTCGGCGGGGCCGCCGCGGCCACCGCCGGATTCACGCTGGCCGGCTGCGGCGACGGCGACGACGCGGACGGCGGCGCGACCCCGACGGAGCGCAGAAAGGGCCAGAAGATCCAGCTGTCCTTCTGGTCCTGGGTGCCGGGCATCGACAAGCCGGTGGACCTGTGGAACAGCGAGCACCCGGACGTCCAGGTGGAAGTGGAGAAGGTGTCCGCCGTCGACGGCCGCCAGTACGCCAAGATGCACGCCGCCGTCAAAGCCGGGAATCCGCCGGACCTCGCCCAGATAGAGTTCCCCGTCATCCCGAGCTTCCTGCTCGACAACGCCCTGATGGACCTGTCCGCGCTCGGCGCCGCCCGCTACAAGAACCGGTTCGTGGGCTGGCAGTGGCAGCAGTCGGTGTTCGGCAAGGGCGTCTACGCCGTACCGCAGGCGTCCGGCCCGATGGGCCTCTTCCTGCGCCAGGACCTCTTCGACAAGTGGAGCATCCAGCTCCCGCAGACCTGGGACGAGTACGAGGAGGCCGCCGAGGCGGTCCGCCGCCAGGGCGCCTGGATCGAGACGTTCGCCCCGACCAACGGCAACCGCTTCGCCGGGCTGGCCTGGCAGGCGGGCGCCAAGTGGTACGCCGTCCAGGGCGACACCTGGACCGTGCACATCGACGACGAACCCACCCGCAAGGTCGCCGACTACTGGGAGTCGCTGGTCCGGCGCAAGCTGGTCAAGACCATCCCCGACCGGCAGAACGCCTGGTACAAGGACATCCAGACCGGCGCCATCCCGGCCTGGATCGGCGCCAGCTGGGGCGACGCGCTCCTCGCGGGCAACGCGCCCGGCACCAAGGGGAAATGGCGGGCCGCACCCCTCCCGCAGTGGCAGAAGGGCGCCAACGCGCACGCGAACTGGGGCGGCTCGACCACCGCCGTCTTCGCGAAGGCCGCCTACCCCAAGGACGCGCTGGACTTCGCGCTGTGGCTCAACTCCGACCCGAAGTCCATCGCGCTGCTGATCGACGGCGGCTACGGCTTCCCGAGCGCGAAGAAGGGCTACGCGACCACCGATCTCGACGTGTACAAGGACTTCTTCGGCGGCCAGGCGTACAGCAAGGTCTTCGCGGACGCGGGCGCGCACGTCGACACCAGCTGGCAGTGGGGGCCCGGCGTGGACACCCTCTACCAGCGGCTCGGCGACGCCTTCACCGAAGCGCTCGGCAGCGGCGGATCGTTCCGCTCGGTGCTCCGGACCGTACAGGCGCAGACCGTCTCCGACCTGCGGGGCAAGGGCCTGAAGGTGGAGAGCGGCGGGTGAGCCGACCGGACCGGAGCCGGGCCGCCGCCGGTCACGTACGGCGGCGGCCCCGCCTCACCCGTACCGAAGCCCGCAACGCCCGCGCCGCCGCCGGGTTCGTCCTGCCCTTCCTCGTCCTCTTCCTCCTCTGCTTCATCGCCCCCATCGTCTACGCCGTCCACCAGAGCCTGCACCGCACCGAGCGCACCGGCCCGCTCGGCCTCGGCGGCCGGGAGCGCGAGGTCTTCACCGGCCTCGCCAACTACGCGCACGCGCTCGCCGACGACCGTTTCCTGACCGGATTCGGCCGGGTGCTGCTCTTCGGCGTCGTCCAGATACCGCTGATGATCGCCCTGGCGACCGTACTCGCCCTCCTTCTGGAGAGCGCGAGCGCGCGCGGCGTCACGTTCTTCCGCAGCGCGTTCTTCCTGCCGTACGGCGTCCCCGGCGTCATCGCCTCCATCCTGTGGGGCTTTCTGTACGTGCCGGGCATCAGCCCGCTCGTGGAGATCGCCGGGTCGCTCGGCCTGCACGTGGACTTCCTCGCCCGCGACACCGTCCTGTGGTCCATCGCCAACATCGTCACCTGGCAGTTCACCGGCTACAACATGCTCGTACTGATCTCCCAGCTCAAGGCCGTACCGGAGGAGCTGTACGAGGCGGCGCGCATCGACGGCGCGAACGCCTGGCACATCGCCCGGCACATCAAGATCCCGCTGATCCGGCCCGCGCTCGTCCTGACCACCGTCTTCAGCATCATCGGCACGCTCCAGCTGTTCGCCGAGCCGATGGTGCTGCGGCCCCTCGCCGCCACCATCGACTCCGGCTTCACCCCCAACCTGCACGCCTACAGCGAGGCGTTCGTGAGCAACAACCAGCACATCGCGGCGGCCGAGGCGGTGCTGCTGGCGCTGGTCGCCTGCGTGCTGTCGTTCGGCTTCCTGCGGCTGGTCGGGCAGCGCGGCGACGGGAGCGACCGGTGAGCCGGGACGCCGTACGTCCGAGCCGGGGCGCCGTACGCCGAGCCGCCGTACGCCGGATCCCCGTACGCCCCTCCGGCACCGCCACCACCACCCGCCCACCCCTGCGCTACCGCATCATCACCGCCTCCCTCCTCACCCTCGCCGCCACCTACTTCCTCATCCCCGTCTACTGGCTCATCGTCTCCGCCACCAAGAACAGCGCCGACCTCTTCGGCACGTTCGGCTTCTGGTTCGCCCACCCGCGCCCGCTCGCCCACCTCGCCGACGTCCTCACGTACGACCACGGCATCTACGTCCGCTGGTTCACCAACTCCCTCCTGTACGCGGGCGTCGGCGCGCTCGCCGCCACCCTGCTCTCCGCCGCGGCCGGCTACGCACTCGCCAAGTTCCCGTTCCCGGGCCGGGAGGCCGTCTTCAACCTCGTCCTCGCCGGCGTCCTCATCCCCGGCACGGCCCTCGCCCTCCCCCTCTACTTCCTCTTCAGCTCCATGGGCCTCGCCAACACCTACTGGGCGGTCCTCCTCCCCAGCGTCGTGAGCCCCTTCGGGGTCTACCTCTGCCGGATCTACGCGGCCGCCGCCGTGCCCGACTCGCTCCTGGAGGCGGCCCGCCTCGACGGCGCGGGAGAGGCCCGGATCTTCGCCGGGCTGGGCCTGAGACTCATGACCCCGGCACTGGTCACCGTTTTCCTCTTCCAGTTCGTCCACATCTGGAACAACTACTTCCTGCCGCTGGTCATGCTCGCCGACTCCGACCTGTATCCCATCCAGCTCGGCCTGACCTCCTGGACCGGGTACGCGGACCGGCAGCCGGAGCTGTACCAGTACACGGTGGGCGGCGCGTTCCTGTCCGTGGTGCCGCTGATGGTGCTGATGACCGTCCTCCAGCGGTACTGGCGTACGGGGCTCACGGAGGGCAGTGTGAAGGCGTGACAGTATCGCCGTCATGACTACTCCTGACGACGCGCGGACCGGCGACGACGCGCAGCCCGTGAATGTCGCGACCGAAGCCAAGAAGGCGCTCAAGAGGGACCCGTGGGACCTCCCCGACGTGTCCGGCCTCGTCGTCGGCGTCCTCGGCGGCACCGGTGACCAGGGCCGCGGCCTGGCCTACCGGCTCGCCCGGTCCGGGCAGAAGGTGATCATCGGCTCGCGCGCCGCGGAGCGTGCGCAGGCCGCCGCCGATGAACTGGGCCACGGCGTCGAAGGCGCGGACAACGCCGAGTGCGCACGGCGCAGCGACATCGTCATCGTGGCCGTCCCGTGGGAAGGCCACGCCAAGACCCTCGAATCGCTCCGCGAGGAACTGGCGGGCAAGCTGGTCGTCGACTGCGTCAACCCGCTCGGCTTCGACAAGAGGGGCGCCTACGCGCTCAAGCCGGAGGAGGGCAGCGCCGCCGAACAGGCCGCGGCCCTGCTGCCCGACTCCCGGGTCACCGCCGCCTTCCACCACCTCTCCGCCGTCCTCCTCCAGGACCCGGAGATCGCCGAGATCGACACCGATGTGATGGTCCTGGGCGAGTCCCGCGCCGACACCGACCGGGTCCAGGCCCTGGCCGCCCGCATCCCCGGCATGCGCGGCGTCTTCGCCGGCCGCCTGCGCAACGCCCACCAGGTGGAGTCCCTGGTGGCCAACCTGATCTCCACCAACCGGCGCTACAAGGCACACGCGGGGCTGCGGATCACGGACGTGTGAGGCGCGGACGGGCGGGCCGGGCGACGGGGACGGCAGACGGGCCGGGCGGGCCCCGGACGTACCGGCCCGCCGACAACCCCTTGTACACGCCTCCCTAGCCCCTTTATCCTGCAAGGCTGTCCACTTCCGTGGAGGGCTGTGTGCCCGGTACGGCGGGCGAGGGAAGGAGCGTGACCTCATGCGGCGATCGACGCGGTGGTTGCCCTGGCCGCCCGCCCGGAAGGTCCGGGAGTCCGGGCGGCGGGTTCCGGAAGGAACGCGATGTCCCGTACGGACAAAACGAAGCCACTGTGGATACGCCACGCGGAACACGGCCCCCGGTCGGTCCATGATCACCGCTACGGCCCCTGCGACCTGCCGCCCCACCCGACACGGACCCCCGCGGACACCCGCTGCCGGTGGGAACACCCCGGCATGATCCTGCTCGGCTCCACCTGCTGCGCGGGCTGCCACAAGCGCGGCTGCGTCAAGGAATGGCAGCGGTACACCAGGACCGGCAACCGCAAGCAGCGCTACGCCGCCCGACGCGAGGCATGCGCAGCGCACAACGACTGACCCGCCCCGGGGGCGGCCTCCGGGCCGCCCCCGTCCCCCTCGGCATCCGCTCCCACCCCCATGGTGGACACTGGAGGAAAACCCCATACCCCCCTGTACAGGAGCCGACCCCATGCCCCGCCTCGCCGTCTTCGCCCTCGTCGTCTGCGCCCTCGCCGTCGCCGCGGCCGTCGTCTCGTTCGTCCAGGGCAGCTGGCTCGGCATCGTATGGATCCTGATGGCAGGCATCTCCAGCAACATGGCCTGGTTCTACGTACGCAAGGCGAAAATGGACCGCGAGCGCCACACGGGGGCGCCGGTGGCGGGCTGAGAGCCTGCCGGGGTCCGGCCGGGCAGGTGCAAAAGCCCCTACCCTGGTGCCAGAGGTGGGTGATGCCATGTCTCCGGAGCTGCCGGACCTACGCCCCCACCTGATGCCGCCCGTCGGCCTCGTCGACGCGATCGGGCCGCCCGAGGAAGACCCACCCCGCAGCGCGCTGCTCCACGGCATTGACGAAGCGCACGCGCTCTACCAAGCCGACCGCTACGACTCGGTCGCGCGGCGGCTGCCCGGCATCCTCTCCGCCGCCGGCGGGAGCGTGCGCGCGGCCGACGGAGATGATCAACGGCGCCAGGCCCTGGCGACCCGTGCCCGTGCCCTGTTCCTGACAGGCAAGTACCTGACCCAGGTCCGGCAGTACGACTTGGCCTACCAAGCGCTGGCCTCGGGCATCCGGGACGCCCGGGAGACCGAAGCGACGCCCACCGCAGCCGTCGGCGTCATCGGCATGTGCTGGCTCCTGCTGCGACAGGACCGCTTCGCCGAATGCGCGGACCTGGCGTCGGACACCGCCGACGCGATGGAGCCCAGGATCTCGAAGGCGACACCGGAGGAACTCGCAGTCTGGGGCGAACTGCTGCTCCGCGTCGCCGCCGCTGCCGTACGTGACAACCGGAAGGCGGAGGCGAAGGACGCCCGCAGAATGGCCGCCACCGCCGCACACGCCATCGGCCGCGAACACACCGACTTCCGGACCCACTGGGGACCGTTCGGACCGGCCACGGCCGAGATCAAGGTCATCGAGGACCTGTCACTGAAGGGGGACGCGCGGGGCGTCCTGCGGCGCGCCGACACGGGGCCGCTCCACCCGGACAGCCTCAGGTCGCATGGCAGCCCCACCAGCAATGTGTGGGGCCGATACCGGCTGGACGTCGCACGCGCCCATGGTCTGACCGGCGCCCACCATGACGCCATCGGCGAACTCATGGAGATCTACCGGTCACACCCGGAGTGGATGCGCCACCAGCCGATGGCGCGTCGAGTGGTCGAGAAGGTTCTCAAGACCCGAACCCGCACCCCGACCGAGAACATGCGAACCCTGGCCTCTCACCTGGGTGCCGACGGCTGATCATGCTCAGAGCGCATACGGATCCGCGTGCATGGTGTCGTCGAGATGTTTTAGGGCGTCGCGGAGTCGCGGTGGCGCTTTCGCTGAGGCGAGCCCGTTCTGCACGGCTTCGTCCAGCAGACGCAGGGTACGTGCGGACGCGGTCTCGCCGACGGTGGGCACTATCGCTGCCACCAGTTCCTCGGCCTCCCGCCACGCATGGAGGTGCAGCAGGCAGTCCAGCAATCGGGCAGGCGCCATGCCCCGGTGACCGACAGCGGGCCCGCCTCGCCGCTCCGTGGAGAGCTGGAGGAAGTGCACAGCGCCTGCGTGGTCGCCCGCGGTCTGGAGCGCGTGCCCGTGATGCCCGTCGATCTCGTTCGGCATGATCCACCATGACCAGGCGGGGGCGTCCCCCTTGCCGTCGTACTCCAGCAGTGACTGCGCCCTTTTGAACGTCCGGCCCGCCTCGGTCAGGGCGCCGCACCCTGCGAGCCCCCTGGCCTCGCGCATGCGGAAGATCGCTTCGACTCGTGGGGACAAGCGGTCCTGTCCGATGACCGCGCGTGCCACGGCCAGCTCCTCGCGGTGTCTACCGAGCCAGCCGGCCTGCATCGCCATGTTCTGCAGAATGAGCAACTCGATCGACCGGTCACCCGACAGCCTCGCCAGGAACAGCGCCTCCTGGTTGAAGCGGCGAGCAGCGTCGTGCTGCTCGGCGTCGAAGAGGACCCATCCGGCGACCTCGGCCAGCTCACTCGCCGCCGACCTGATGTCGCGCTCGTACTCGGCGTCGTAGTCGCCGCACCCCAGCCGTCTGTGCACGCTCTTGAAGGTGCGTGCTGCCACGTCGGCGATGGGTAGTCCCGTCAACTCGTTGTCCAGAAAGATCAGTCGCTGTGACGCCTCCCGGATGGCCTGCGCGTACTCGGAGCCGTGCGCTTCGTTCAGGCGCAGCAACGGCACGCGGTCGTGACCGTCCTCGCGCAACCGTCCCACCGAGACGTCCAAGGCCGCGGCGATGAAGGGAAGCCATTCCCGGGGAATCCGCTTTCCCGTCTCCCATCTGCTGACTTCCTTCCGCGTGACGGGATCGCCGCGGACACCGGCGGCCTTGCAGACCTCACGCGCCAGCCACGCTTGCGAGCGCTCGCCCCGGAGGTGGCGGATGCGGGCCCCGATGTTTTCCGGCATGACTCCATACTGGCCGACACGCGGCCGACAAGAGGCCGACATGGGGCGGCTGTTGCGCGTGACGCAGCGGCGACAGAGTTGCCTCATGAACGAACACCGAGGAACGCTCGATCCGCCCGTGCATCTCATGGACCCCTTCGCGGAGAACCTCAACCCGGCGCCGAGGCCGGACCGGCATCCACGCCACGGCATTGCTGAGACGGTGAACAAGAAGGGCGGAGGCCACTCCGGCAAGCCGGATACTGCTGGGGGTGACGGTCACCGCGATAAGCCGCCGGGACCGACGAAGCCGTTCGAACCGCCGAAGAAGTGCGGGCGATGACCACGCAACGGCAGCTCGTCGAGACGTTGACATGCATGGGCGCGGTACCTGCGCAGTGGCTGGACACCGTGGCGGCCGTGGACCGTGCCCTGTTCATCCCCGCGGTGTTCGAGGGGCACGGCCTCGACGCCGCCCCGGAGGACCGGCTGCGGAGCGTCTACGCGGACGCGCCCGTCATCACGCAGGTCAACGACGGGAAGCCGACGCCCGATGGAGCGTTCCGGCTGTTCACCTCGTCGTCCTCCATGCCGTCGATCATGCTTGAGATGCTGGCGCTGCTGGCTGTCGCGCCCGGTCACCGCGTACTGGAGATCGGCACCGGAACGGGGTACAACGCCGCCTGGTTGTGCCACCGGGTGGGGGAGAGCAAGGTGACCACGGTGGAAGTGGATACGGCTGTCCGGTCTGCGGCGGTGGCGAATCTGAAACGGGCCGGATTCCAGCCGACGGTGGTACTCGGCAAGGGCCGTGACGGGTGGCGGGAGGGTGCGCCGTACGACCGGATCATCTGTACCTGCTCGGTGCGTGGAATTCCGCGGGCGTGGATCGAGCAGTGTCCCGACGGACGGATCGTGGCACCGTGGGGGAGCAGTTTCTTCAACGGCTCCTTTGTGATGCTGACCGTTGCGGACGGGGTGGCGTACGGCTCGTTCTCCGGAGATCCGGATTTCATGTGGGATCGCACGCAGCGCGGCGGCTCCGGTCGTATCGGGGAGGTGTGCCGGGCGGCGGAAGGGGTGGCCGGTGTCACTGGCATTCCGCCGCAGAATGTCATTCAGGACGATCCGGCGTTCTTCATCGGGCTGAGTGTCACCGATGCCCGGTACCGGTGGTGCGCCGCGGACGACGGGAGCGGAGAGGCCACTTTGTGGTTCCTCTCCGACGACAAGAAATCGTGGGCCACCGTCGAATACGTACCGGGTGTGGATACTTATGCGGTGGAGCAGTACGGGCCGCGTTTCCTTTGGGACGAGGTGCGGGAGCAGTTTCTGCGGTGGCACGAACTGGGGAAGCCCGAGCGGGACGGATTTGGGCTGACCGTGGACGGTGACGGGGAGCGCGTCTGGCTGGGCGGCCCACGAAATGTCGTGCGCGCTCTTCCGTAGCGTCAGAGGCGCCACAGGTCCGCAGCAGCGGGGAGCCGGTTCAGCGGAGTGCCGGCTCGCCCTGCCAGAACCTGAAGAGTTGCTGGCCGAAGTAGGTGTCCCAGTTGGTGATGCCGAGGGTGCGCAGGATGGTGTCGACCGCGTCGAAGAAGACGGCGTTGACTCCGGGGATCCAGAGCAGGCCGAAGACGGCGATCAGGCCGAAGGGGGCGAAGGGTTCGACCTGGTGGCGGATCTTGGGGGAGAGCCAGGGTTCGATGACGCCGTAGCCGTCCAGGCCGGGGACCGGGACGAAGTTCAGGATGGCGGCGGTGACCTGGAGGAGTGCCAGGAAGGCCAGGGCGTAGCGGAACTGCTGCGGTACGCCGTCCATTCCGCCGAGCCAGAAGGGGGCCGAGACGACCGCCGCGAAGAGGATGTTCGTCAGCGGGCCGGCGGCCGAGATCAGGCTGTGCCGCCAGCGGCCCCGGATGCGGCCGCGTTCGATGAAGACCGCGCCGCCCGGCAGGCCGATGCCGCCCATGATCACGAAGATCACCGGCAGCACGATGCTGAGCAGCGCGTGGGTGTACTTGAGCGGGTTGAGGGTGAGGTAGCCCTTGGCGCCGATGGAGATGTCGCCGCTGTGCAGCGCCGTGCGGGCGTGTGCGTACTCGTGCAGGCACAGTGACACGATCCAGCCGGAGACCACGAAGAGGAAGACGGCGAAGCCGGGGCTTGCGGCGAGCTGCCCGGTCCAGACGGCCCACCCCGATACCGCCATGACGGCGACGAGCGCGAGGAAGACCGGGCTGACGCGGCGGTCGGCGCGCTGTGCTGCTGTGGTCATCGTGTGGTGCTCCCGGTGTAGCTGTGTGGCGCTGGGGGGCGCTGTGTGTCGTGGTCTGTTGCGGTGTGGCGCTGGGTGACGCTGTGCAGTGTGGTGACTGGCAGCCTTGACCGTATCGGCGGGCGGGGCAGCCATGCACGGAAAACGACGGGCGGTGGGCGGGAGGTTCCGGGCAGTCTGGGCCCATGACGGATACGGGCGCGGGGCGGACGGCGCGGGTGGCAGGGGTGGTAGGGGCGGTACGGGGGGTCTGCCGCGACGGGGAGAGGGAGTGCTGCGGCACGCCGGTGGAACGCGGTCCCGAGCGGTCCGTGGGGTGGGCCGGGAGCGGTGCGGGTGGCGGGGGTGAACGTGCTGGTCGGCGTGGTGCGTGTGGCGTGATCTTCGGTGTGGGCGTGGCGCGCGGGGAGTGCGGGCCATGAAGCGGTCGCCCGTACTGGACAATGGGTCGGTGCGCTACGGAATCCTCGGTACGGCCCAGGCCCACCGGAGCGACGGTACGTCCGTCGCCCTCGGCGGCCTTCGCCTGCGCGCACTCCTCACGGCGCTCGCGCTGCGCCCCGGCCGCGCGCTCACCGCGGAGCTGCTGATCGCCGATGTCTGGGGCCCGGAACCGCCCGCCGACGCGACCGGCGCGCTGCAGGCCCTGATCGCGCGGCTGCGCCGCTCCGTCGGCCGGGACGCGATCGTCTCCGTGCACGGCGGGTACCGGCTGTGCGCCGAACCGTCCGACGTGGATCTGCACCGCTTCGAGCGGCTGGCCGACGAGGGGGCGCAGGCGCTGGCCGACGGCGATCCCGTCAAGGCCGCGGGCCTGCTCGACGACGCCCTCGCGCTCTGGCGCGGCCCGGCGCTGGCCGACCTGCCGGAGTCGGCGGGCGAGGCCGCCCGCGCGGCGCGCGGTCACCTGGACGCCCGGCGTACGCGGCTCGCCGCCGAGGTCGCCCTCGGCCGTCCCGGGCAGGCCCTGCCCGCGCTGACGGCCCTGTGTGAGGACCACCCCCTCGACGAGCCGCTCCAGGCCCTGCGCCTGCGCGCGCTGCGGGCCGCGGGCCGTGCGGCTGAGGCGCTGGACGCGTATGCCTCGGTACGAGCCGCTATCGCCGACCGCCTCGGCGCTACGCCGGGACCCGAACTGCGTGAACTGCACGCGGAGTTGCTGCGGGGGGAGGGGGACGGGGAGTTCGGGGCGCGGGGGGAGGCAAAGTCCGGAGGGGGAGCAGGGGCTGATGCGGAGGCCGGGGCGGAGGTGGAGACGGGGGGCGCTGCGCGTTCGGCCCTTGAGGTGCGTCCGGCTTCTGCCGGGGCCCGGCCCCTTGCCGCCGGTTCTTCCCCCGGTTCTTCTCCCGGTTCTTCTCCCGGCGCGGCCGGGCATGCACAGCGGAACGTTTCGTCTGCCGAGCGGAGCGGGGCGGGAGCCGCTGAACCCGCCGCCCCTCGCGCGGGCGACGCGGCCGAGCCGTACCCGCCAGCGGCCGATGACCCGTCCTCAGGAACCACCGCCGCGACCGGCGGCGCAGGCCGCCCCGCCCGCCCCGGCAACCTGCGGACCCGGCCGACCTCCTTCGTCGGGCGGGAGGACGACCTGGCGGTGATCAGAGCCGACCTGGCCGCGCACCGCCTGGTGACGCTGCTGGGGCCGGGCGGGGCGGGCAAGACGCGTCTTTCGCAGGAGAGCGCCGAGGCGGCGGCCGCCGCGGAGCCCGGTCTGTGGACGGACGGCGTGTGGTTCGCGGAGCTGGCGCCCGTGGACGACCCGCAGACCGTTCCGGAGGCGGTGCTCACCGCCCTCGGGGCGCGCGAGATCGTCCTGCGCAGTACCGCGGCCGAGGAGCTGCGCGCCGTTTCCGATCCGACCGCGTACGACCCGATGGCGCGCCTCGCCGAGCACTGCGCGGGCCGGCGGATGCTGCTCGTCCTGGACAACTGCGAGCATGTGATCGCCGCCGCCGCCGAGCTGGCGGACCGGCTGCTGGCCGAGTGCCCCGGCGTGACGGTGCTGGCCACCAGCAGGGAGCCCTTGGCGGTGCCGGGGGAGGCGCTGCGGCCGGTGGAGCCGTTGCCCGATCCGGTCGCGCTGCGGCTGCTGGCCGACCGGGGCGCCGCCGCCCGGCCGGGGTTCCGCGTCGAGGACGACCCGGTGGCGTGTGCCGAGATCTGCCGACGGCTCGACGGGCTGCCGCTCGCCATCGAACTGGCCGCGGCGCGGCTGCGGCTGCTCAGTCCGCGGCAGTTGGCGGACCGGCTGGACGACCGGTTCCGGCTGCTGACGAGCGGGAGCCGCACCGTACTGCCCAGGCAGCAGACGTTGCGCGCGGTCGTGGACTGGTCCTGGGACCTGCTCGACGACCCCGAACGGGCCGTACTGCGCCGCCTGTCCGTGTTCTCCGGCGGCTGCGACCTGGCCCTGGCGGAGGAGGTCTGCGGGGATGGGCCGGATGATGCGGGTGGGTTGGAAGCATCGGGTGGGGCGAGAGTGGCGGGTGGGGCGAGAGCTGTGGGTGGGCCGGCGGCCCAGGTGGGCGGGCCGGTCCAGGCCGGTGGCCCGGTGGGGGCGGGTGCGGGCGGCCCGCCGGTCCCTCGGACCCGTGTCGAGGCCCTCGATGTGGCCGCCCTGCTCGGTTCGCTGATCGACAAGTCGCTGGTGGTCGCCGCGCCGGGACGGGACGGGCGGATGCGCTACCGGCTGCTGGAGACCGTCTCGGAGTACGCCGGTGAGCGTCTGGACGAGGCGGGCGAGCGGCCCGCCGCCGAACGCCGTCACCTGGTCGCCTTCCGCGAACTCGCCCGTACCGCCGACCCGTTGTTGCGCGGCCCGGAGCAGCTGGCCTGGCTGGAACGTCTGGAGATGGAGCACGACAACCTGCGGACCGCGCTGCGCCGGGCCGTCGCGGCCCACGACGAGCACGAGGCGCTGTGCCTGGTGCTGTCGCTCCAGTGGTTCTGGTCGCTGCGCGACCACCGCGCCGACGCCCGTGCCTGGTCGGCCGCCGTGTCGGCCCTCGGCCCCGACCCCTTCGCGCTGCCCGTCGAACCGGCGCCCGCCCTGCACGCGCGGCCCATCGACGCACCGCCGCCGATGGACCCCGAGCAGTTGCAGGAGGCGCGCCGCGAGGTCCGGCTGGTGGAGCTGGCCAGTGTGGAGAGCGATCTCGAGGTGATGCGCAAGCCGGAGCGGCGCGGCGAGCTGACCGGCATCCTGACCGCGTACCGCAGCGGTCTGCCGCAGACCTGCAAGGTGCCGGGCGTGCTGTGGTACTACGCGGTGATGCTGACGGGCCGGTTCGCCGACCTGGCGCATCTGTCCGACGAGGCGGTGAGCGCGTGCCGGAAGTTCGGCTACGAATGGGAGCTGGCCTTCGTCCTCCAGCTGCGCTCCAAGATCTTCAACGACCGGCCGGCGGGCCTGGTCCAGGCCCGCCGGGACGCCGACGAATCCCTGGAGATCTTCGTCCGGCTCGGTGACGCGTGGGGCGCGGCGGAGGCCCTGTCGGGCCGCGGTGAGGCCCGCGAGGGCCGTGGCGAGTACGCGCTCGCCGCGGAGGACTACCGGGCGGCCATCCGCTACGCCGAGGACCTCGGCGCGTCCGGCCAGTCCCTGATGCTGCAGACCCGGCTGGGCAGCGTACTCGTCGAGGACGGCGCGGAAGCGGACGGCGAGCACCTGCTGCGCACGGTGCTCCGGCTGGCGAAGGAGGGGAACGGCGGCCGCGACGCGGCGCCGTTCGCCCATCTCACGCTCGCCATGCACCTCAGTTGCGCCGGGCGCCTGCGGGAGGCGCGTGAGCATCTGGGGGAGGTGCGCGAGCTGTTCGGGCAGCGCGCGCCGGAGATGTTCCGGGGAGTGGTGCTGGCGGCCATGGTCGCCCTGGACGTCGAGGAGGGGGAGTACGCCGACACGCTGCCCCGGCTCCGTACGGCGCTGTCGATGATGCAGGACCAGATCGTGCAGATGGTCGCGCCGGACCTGCCGGTCATCCAGCTCGTCACCGGGGCGCGGGCCCTGCTGGGCGTACGGGGCGCGGCGGCCGGGCCGGACGCGGCGCGGCTGATCGGCGCGTACGACGCGTTGCGCAGCGACTCGCACCGGCCGCCGCGGATCGTCCGGCTGAACCGGGCGGCCGCCGAGGAGGAGATCCGCGCGGTGCTCGGCGACGCCGCGTACGACCGGGCGTACGCCGAAGGCGGCGGCCTCCCTGTCGGAGAAGCCACCGCCCTCATCTGACGCGAGCCGGGCGAAGGTTGACGCGTCAGGTCTTCTTGCGGAACTTGTTCACCGCGAGGGGCGCGAAGACCAGGGTGATGCCGGCGGTCCAGGCCAGGGTGATCAGGACCGGCTGGGCGACCGCGCCATGGCCGTTCATCAGGGCGCGGGCCGCGTCCGCCAGGTTCGACAGCGGGTTGATCTTGGTGAACGCCTCCATCCAGCCCGGCATCGTCGTGGGCGGGGCGAATATGGAGGAGCCGAACTGCAGCGGCATCAGCACCATGAAGCCGACGCCCTGCACCGCCTGCGGGGTCTTCATGGTCAGCCCGAGCAGCATGAAGATCCAGGTCAGCGAGGAGCCGAAGAGCAGCGCCAGGGCGACGGCCGCCAGCAGCTCCAGCGGGCCGGTCCGCAGGTCGAAGCCGATCAGGAACGCCAGCGACAGCAGGATGACCGTGGAGACCAGCATCCGCCCGGATTCCACGAGCATCTTCGCCGTCAGCACCGAGGAACGGGCGATCGGCATCGTGCGGAAGCGGTCCATCACCCCCTTGTTGAAGTCGTCGTTGACGCCGGAGCCGACCGACATGGCGATGTTCAGACCGCCCATGGCCAGCAGGCCGGGGATGATGTAGTTGACGTACGCGGAGCGGTCGCCGCCCAGGCTGCCGCCCATCGCGCCGCCGAAGACGTACACGAACAGCAGCGTGAAGACGATCGGCATCAACAGGGCGTCGAACATCGACTCCGGGTCGTTCTTGATCTGCATCGCGTTGCGGCGCACGAGGGCGCTCGTGTGACGCAGATGGGCACGCAGGCCGATCCGGCCCTCGTCGGCACCCGGCCGCTGCGGCTTGCCCGGCGCCGCCACCGTCGCGGCACTCATGCCGGAACCTCCTCGAACTGCTTGTCCTGTACGTCCTGCGGGT
This sequence comes from Streptomyces sp. CB02923, assembly GCF_001905005.1. GTDB lineage: Bacteria > Actinomycetota > Actinomycetes > Streptomycetales > Streptomycetaceae > Streptomyces. Next base: position 986,588 of record NZ_LWKZ01000012.1, read on the forward strand.
CCTGCGATCCGTCCTGCGGGCCGCCACCGTCGGCCTCCGAGGTCTTCTGGCCGGTGATGGCCAGGAACACCTCGTCCAGGCTGGGCAGGTGGGTGTTGATGCCGGAGAGGACGAAGCCCCGCTCGCCGAGCATCCCGACGACGGCGGACAGCTGCTCGTCGCTGACGATCGGCACGTTGACCACGCCGTCCGCGTGGTCGGCGGTGGCGCCCGCGATGCCGTCCAGGCCGGCCTGCGCGATGGCGCCGGCCATCCGGTCCAGCTCGGCGGCCTGCGCCGGGCGTATCTGGAGCGTACGGCCGCCGACCTTGGTCTTCAGCTCGTCGACCTTGCCCTCGGCGATGACCCGGCCGCGGTCGATGACCGTCAGCTCGTTGGCCAGCTGCTCGGCCTCTTCCATGTACTGGGTGGTGAGCAGGACGGTCGCGCCGTCCCGCACCATGCTGCGGACCTCGTCCCAGACCTCGTTGCGGGTGCGGGGGTCGAGGCCGGTCGTCGGCTCGTCCAGATACAGCACCGCGGGCCGGCCGATCATCGAGGCGGCCAGGTCCAGGCGGCGGCGCATACCGCCGGAGTACTTCGAGGCGGCCCGCCCCGCGGCCTCGGTGAGCGAGAACCGCTCCAGCAGTTCGTCCGCCCGGGTGCGGGCGTCCTTGCGGGAGAGGTCGAGCAGCCGCCCGATCATGTACAGGTTCTCCCGGCCGGAGAGCTTCTCGTCGACCGAGGCGTACTGCCCGGTGAGGCCGATGGTGCGGCGCAGCGCGCGCGGCTGGCGCACCACGTCGAAGCCCGCCACGGTCGCGGTGCCGGCGTCCGGCACCAGCAGTGTGGACAAGCAGCGCACCAGCGTCGTCTTGCCTGCACCGTTCGGCCCGAGCACGCCGAGTACGGTGCCTTCCCTTACATCGAGATCCACCCCGTCCACGGCCTTCACGTCGCCGAAGTGCTTGACCAGCCCCCGCACTTCGACGGCGTTCCCCGCGCCGTTGGATGTCGTCTTTCGCGTCATGCCCCCACGATGACAGCCCCCACTGACAAACGACCGACATCCGACCGACAGGGCAGGTGGGATGGGGTGGGGCGGGGCGGACCACGGCGGGGGCGGACCACGGCGGGGGCGGACCACGGCGGGGACGGAGGGGCCGGGAGCGGAAACACCTCCCCCGCCGTGACCCCCGCCGCGGCGGACCACGGCGGGGGAGGGCGGTCGAACCGGTGCCCCCGCAGGAGACGCGATCACCGGTGACGCGTCAGCGGAAGCTGTGCTCCCTGGCCGGGAACGCGCCGCCGACGACCTCCTCGGCGAAGTCCCGGGCCGCGGTCCCCAGGACGTCGCGCAGGTTCGCGTACTGCTTGACGAAGCGGGGCACGTGGCCGCTGGTCAGGCCCGCCATGTCCGTCCAGACCAGGACCTGCGCGTCGCAGCCGACGCCCGCGCCGATCCCCACCGTCGGGATGTGCAGTGAGCGGGTGGCCTCGGCGGCCAGCTCGGCCGGTACGGCCTCCAGCACCACGGCGAAGGCCCCCGCGTCCTGTACGGCCTTGGCGTCGCGCAGCAGCTGCTGGGCCGCCTCCTCGCCGCGGCCCTGCACCGGGTAGCCGCCGTACGCGTTGACGGACTGCGGCGTCAGGCCGACGTGGGCCATGACCGGGATGCCGGAGGAGACCAGCAGCTCGATCTGGTGGGCGGAGCGCTCGCCGCCCTCCAGCTTCACCGCGCCGACACCGGCCTCCTTGACCAGGCGGGTGGCGTTGCGCAGGGCCTGTACCGGGCTCTCCTGGTAGGCGCCGAAGGGCAGGTCGGCGACGACCAGGGCGCGCTTGGTGCCGCGGACGACGGCCGCGGACAGGATCGTGATCTCGTCCATCGTGACCGGCACGGTGGATTCGTACCCGAGGTGGCAGTTGCCCATCGAATCGCCGACGAGCAGCACGGGGATGCCGGCCTCGTCGAAGACGGAGGCAGTCATCGCGTCGTAGGCGGTGAGCATCGGCCACTTCTCGCCGCGCTCCTTGGCGGCCGCGATGTCGCGCACGGTCACCCGCCGCGAGCTCTTTCCCCCGTACAGCGCCTTGCTGCTGTCGGATGCGGGCGCGGGTGTGGGCGTGGGTGTGGGCTCGGAGGTGGAGGCGGGTGCGGATGCGGGCGTGGTGGTCCCGCCGGGCGCGGGCGTCCCCTCCGCGGCCGGATTCCGGGCAGGCGAAAGCTGCGTCATGGTGACGGCTCCTGTTCATCATCTCGAAGCGCCCTGACGGCGTCTCCGGACTCGCTTCCATGCTGGCACGCGCGGCCGGGGGAGTGGAAGGGGCGCAGGGCGGGGGGAGGCAAGGGGAGCGAGGGAGGCAAGGGGAGTGGGGGAGACGGGGGGAGTAGGAGACGGGGGGCGGGCGATGTGGCTGGTACGGAAGTAATACGGAACGGGGCCGTATCGGAACGCGCGTACGCTGTCGTCATGGCCAGCTCAACGACACCCCCCGGCATAGCCGCCGCGCCCCGGCACGTACCCGAGCACATCCACCGCCGCCGCTGGGCGATCCTGTCCGTCCTCATGCTCAGCCTGCTGATCGTGGTGCTGGACAACTCGATCCTCAACGTGGCGATGAAGACGATCGCCACCCCGGCCCCCGTCGGCCTGGGCGCCACCCAGAGCCAGCTGGAGTGGGCGATCAACTCCTACACGCTGGTCTTCGCGGGGCTGCTGTTCACCTCCGGGTTGCTCGGCGACCGCCTGGGCCGCAAGAAGGTGCTGATTTTCGGCCTGCTGGTGTTCGGCGCCGGCTCGGTGCTGGCCGCCTTCGCCGGGTCACCCGGGCAGCTCGTCGCCTTCCGGGCGGTGATGGGCCTGGGCGGCGCCTTCGTGATGCCCTCCACGCTCGCCGTCCTGATGAACGTCTTCGAGCGGGACGAGCAGCCCAAGGCGATCGGTATCTGGGCGGGCGGCGTGGGCCTGGCCATCGCGATCGGACCGATCGCGGGCGGTCTGCTGCTGGACCATTTCTGGTGGGGATCGGTCTTTCTCGTGAACGTTCCGATCGTTCTCGTCGCGTTGGTCGCGATGGTCCTCCTGGTGCCCGACTCCAAGAACCCCTTGCCGGGCAAACTGGACCCGGTCGGCGTGCTGCTCTCGGTCGTCGGCCTGGTGCTGCTCGTGTACGGGATCATCAAGGGCGGCCAGCTCGCCGACTTCACCGACCCGCAGGTCTTCGGCACGGTACTGGGCGGTGTGCTCGTCCTGGTCGGCTTCGTGCTGTACGAGAAGCGCATCGATCATCCGTCGCTCGACATCAATCTCTTCCGCAAGCCGGCCTTCTCCGCCGCCGTCGGCGCCATCGCGCTGGTCTTCTTCGCGCTCATGGGCGTCACGTTCTTCGGCGTCTTCTACATCCAGAGCGTGCGCGGCTACACGCCGCTTCAGGCGGGCCTGCTGATCCTGCCGCTGGCCGGCGCCCAGATGATCTTCGCGCCGCGGGCCCGGCACGTCGTCGACCGCTTCGGCTCGCGCGCCGTCTGCACGGTCGGGATGCTGCTGGTCGCCGCCACCCTGGCGGGCTTCCTGCTGCTCGACACCGGCACCCCCATCTGGGTGATGGAGGTGCTTTTCTTCGTCCAGGGCACCGGCATGGCGCACATCATGCCGCCGGTCACCGTCTCGGTCATGCAGTCGCTGCCGCGCGAGAAGGCGGGCTCCGGATCGGCGATCAACAACACGTTCCGGCAGGTCGGCGGCACGCTCGGGGTCGCCGTACTGGGCTCGCTGCTGTCCACCGTCTACCGCGACGGCATCGAGGGGACGCTGAACTCCGTCCCCGGCCTGCCGGACGGCGCCCGGCACGCGGCGGGCGAGTCCATCGAGGCGACGCTCGGCCTCGCCCGCCGGCTGGGCCCGGCGGGCAGGCCGCTGATCGACGAGGCGAACGCCGCGTTCGTCCACGCCATGCACGTCACCGCGCTCGCCTCGGCCGCCGTCGCGCTGCTCGGCGCGGTGGTGGTCGCGGCCTTCCTGCCGGGCAAGATGGGAACCGGCACGCGCGGTACGGACCGGGCGGAGCAGGAACAGGCGGGAGCACGGGCATGAGCGGGACGGCGGGGGCGCACACGACGGGGGCGGACACAGCAGGGACGCACGCGGCGGGGGCGGACACGACGGACGGCGCCCCGGGGGCCGCTCCGGGGGGTGCCTCGGAGGACACCCCGGACGGCGCCCCGGAGGAGGCTCCGGAGGACACCCCGGACGGTGCCCCGGAAGACACCCCGGAAGACGCCCCGGACCCCCGCCGCGGGCGCCCCCGCAGCGCCGCCGCCGACACCGCGATCATCGAGGCGGTGCTGCGCATGATCGAGGACGGTGTCTCCATAGGCGAGATGTCGATGGAGCGCATCGCCCGTGAGGCGGGCGTCGGCAAGGCCACCGTCTACCGGCGCTGGCCGGGCAAGAGCGCCCTGATGCTGGACGTGATGCGCTCGCTGGACACGGACATCCCGCCGCCGGCCGGTGTGTCCGTACGCGACGATCTCGTGGGCATCATCGAGTTCCTGCGCATCCGCGGCCTGGCCAAGCGCAACTCGGCGCTGCTGCGTACCGTCGTCACGCACGTCAAGGCGCAGCCCGCGCTCTGGCGGGAGTACCACGAGACGGTCGTGCAGGCCCGCCGTGACGTGCTGCTGTCCGTACTGCGCCGCGGTATGGAGCGCGGCGAGGTCCGCGCGGACCGGGACATCGACCTGCTCGCCGACCTCTTCGTCGGCCCGGTGCTGTCCCGGGCCATGCTGCACGAGTGGGCGGACCTGCCGGAGGGGCTGGCCGAGGAGATCGTGGACACGGTGCTGGACGGCGTACGGCCGCCGGACTGACCGGCCGGGGCCGGGGCCGGAGTCGAAATCCTAGAGTCGCAGTCCCGGAGTCGCAGTCCTAGAGTCGCAGTCCCGGAGTCGAAGTCCCGGAGTCGAAGTCGGGTCCGCAAAGCGCCCCGAAAACGTCAACCGGCGGACTACAGCGCCCCATCGAGCGACAACCGGCCGCAAAACGCGACATCACCTGACCGCTCCATGACGGGACTATGCCCGTTCTGTCACAGCCGCCGCCGTGTCCCCCGGAGCCGGAACCCCCGGCCGTCAGCGTGCCGTCCTCACTTGTAAGAAAGCACATTACGGACCATCGCCTAGGGTCGGAGACCACAGGCGGGGCGTACGGAGCAAGGCAGTGAGGACGGCGGCATGGCGCAGGCATACATGACGGAGTCGGGGCAGGGGCAAGACCCTGAGCGGGCCGCCTCCCGAGCGCGGCGTCTGCGCGGCTGGTGGCGCCCGGAGGGCATGTGGCGCCGGGGCATCGTGCTCGCGGTGCTGGCGGTCCTGCTGGGCCTGTTGATGATCCTGCACGCGTACGTGCCCAACACGGTGGGCAACCTCGGCAGCCTGCTGGAGACGTTCCTGCCGTGGCTCGGCATGCTCGGCGTCCCGGTGCTGCTGATCGCCGCCCTGCTGCGGCGTTCCCTGACCGCGATCGTCGCGCTGCTGCTGCCCGCCGTCGTCTGGGTCAGCCTCTTCGGCGGGCAGCTCACGGACAAGAAGGGCACCGGCGGCAACCTGACCGTCGCCACCCACAACGTCGACGCCGACAACCCCGACCCGGCGGGCACGGCCAGGGACATCGTGAAGTCGGGCGCGGATGTGGTCGCCTTGGAGGAGCTGACCGGTGACGCGCTGCCCAAGTACAAGGAAGGGCTGGCCAAGGCGTACCCGTACCGCACGGTGCAGGGCACGGTCGGACTGTGGAGCAAGTACCCGCTCTCCGGCGCCGCGCCCGTGAACATCAAGATGGGCTGGACCCGGGCCCTGCGCGCCACCGTCCAGGCGCCCGACGGCCGCCAGGTCGCCTTCTACGTCGCGCACCTGCCGTCGGTACGGGTCAAGCTCAACGCGGGCTTCACCGCCAACCAGCGCGACGACAGCGCGGCCGCCCTCGGAGAGGCGATCTCCCGGGAGACCGTCAAGCAGGTCATCCTGCTCGGTGACCTCAACGGCACGATGAACGACCGTTCGCTGGCCCCGGTCACCGCGCAGATGCGCTCGGCCCAGGGCGCGGCGGGCGACGGCTTCGGCTTCAGCTGGCCGGCCGGCTTCCCGATGGCGCGGATCGACCAGATCATGATGAAGGGGATCGACCCGGTGTCCTCCTGGTCGCTGCCCCGGACCGGCAGTGATCATCTTCCGCTCGCCGCCTCGGTCAAGATCTGACAAAGCCCGGACGTCCGCCGCACCCCGCCCGAGCAGGTTCTTCCCGCTCGGTGCCGGGCTGCTCCGGTCTGTCCGCCGCCCCTGCGTAACATTCCGTTCTCCCGGCGGAATGAATGGGCTGAGAGACTTTGTTCCGTAGAAGAACTTACGGACATCCTGCCGCGTACGCCGTACGGAACCCCCGGTGCCCCAGACGCACCGCACGCACCGCACCGCACCGCCGTGCCCGGGACCTCCGTACGCACCGTTTTCGAAAGGTCTCTCATGCCCCTGGCGCTGCTCGCGCTGGCCGTCTCCGCCTTCGGCATCGGCACGACCGAGTTCGTGATGATGGGCCTGCTGCCCAATGTCGCGGGTGATCTGGGTACGTCCGTGCCCACGGCCGGCTATCTGGTCTCCGCCTACGCCCTCGGCGTCGTCATCGGCGCCCCCCTGCTGACCGCGCTCGGCTCGCGCATCCCGCGCAAGCGGATGCTCCTGCTGCTGATGGCCGTCTTCACGGTCGGCAACCTGGCCTCGGCCCTGGCGCCCAACTTCGGCCTGCTGATCGCGGGCCGGCTGCTCGCCGGGCTCCCGCACGGCGCGTTCTTCGGCGTCGGCGCGGTGGTCGCCGCCCGGCTGGTCAAGGAGGGGCGGCAGGCCCGCGCGGTGGCCACCATGTTCCTCGGCCTGACCGTCGCCAACATCGTCGGCGTGCCCGCCGCCACGCTGCTCGGCCAGCACCTCGGCTGGCGCGCGACCTTCCTGGTCGTGGCCGCCATCGGACTGGTCGCGATGGCCGCGCTGGCCCGCCTCGTACCGCACATGCCGCACGAGGAGCGCGGCGGCGTGGCCCGCGAGATCCGCGCCATGGGCAACCGGCAGGTCGTCCTCGGCCTGGTCACCGCGGTCTTCGGCTTCGCCGGCGTGTTCGCCGTCTACAGCTACCTCGCCTCGATGATGACGGAGGTGTCCGGCTTCGCCGAGGCGTCCGTACCGCTGGTCCTGGCGCTCTTCGGCGCCGGCATGACGCTGGGCGCGCTGGCCGCGGGCCCGCTGACCGACCGCGCGCTGCGGCCCACGCTGTACGGGGCGCTCGGCGCCCTCGCCGTGACCCTCGTGGTCTTCAATTACGCGGTGCACGTCAAGTGGGCGGCCCTGGTCTGCGTCGTCATCCTGGGCGCGGTCGGCTTCATGACCACCACACCACTGCAGATGCTGGTCATGAAGAAGGCCCAGCACGCGCCCACCCTGGCCTCCGCCTCCAACCACTCGGCGTTCAACCTGGCCAACGCGGGCGGCGCGTGGATCGGCGGTGTGGCCATCGCGGCGGGCTGGGGCTGGACCTCCCCGGCGCTGGTCGGCGCGGTGCTGGCCGTCGTCGGCCTGGGCATCGCGGTGGCCGCCGGGCTGCTGGACCGCGGCGGCTCCGCGTCCTCGCGCATCGTCGCGAGCAGTGAGTACGCGGACGGGGCGCCGGCGGAACTGCCGGACCGGGTGAGCTGACCCGGCCCCACCGGAGCACACCGAGGGCGGCCCCCGGCCACGACGATCGTGGCCGGGGGCCGCTCTTGTTGCCGGTACCGGCCGTCAGGCGGGGGCCTCGGCGGTGGCGGTCAGGACCGCGCGGCCCAGGGTGTGGCCGGCCATGGTGAAGCCGAGGACGGCCGGAGTGGCGTCGGCCGGGACGCCGATGGACTCGACGTCGAGGGCGTGCACCACGACGAAGTAGCGGTGCGGCCCGTGCCCGGCGGGCGGGGCGGCCCCTGTGAAGCGGGCCGCGCGGGCGTCGTTGGGCAGCTGGTAGGCGCCTGCGGGCAGGCCCGCGCCGGTGTCGCCCCCGGCCCCTTCGGGCAGCTCGGTGACGGTGGCGGGGATGTCGGCGACCGCCCAGTGCCAGAACCCGGACCCGGTGGGGGCGTCGGGGTCGTAGACGGTGACGGCGTAGCTCTTGGTGCCTTCCGGGGCGTGCAGGGCCGTGCAGGGCCGTGCAGGGGGTGGTGGAGAAGGGGTCGGCGGCGATCTCGCGGAGTCGCGTGGTGGCGTGCCGCCCGGAGTCGCGTGGTGGCGTGCCGCCGTCCTTGCCGGACGGGAGGCGTGCCGCCGTCCTTGCCGGACGGGAGGCGGGCCCCCGTCCTTGTCGGACGGATGGCGGGCGCGGACTCACCGACGGATCGACCATAGCATCGATAATCGATTATCGGATTGTTCATCTATGATGTGCCCATGAATCAGACGACCCCCGACCCGGCCTCCCCGGGAAAGCGGATGCTCTCCGAGCAGGTCTACGCACATCTGCGGGACGCGATCATGCGCGGGGACCACGCCCCCGGTGACGCCCTCAAACCGCAGGACCTCGCCAAGGAGCAGGGCGTGAGCCTGGCCGTCGTGCGCGAGGCGCTCGTACGGGTGGTCGGCGAGGGCCTCGCCGACCGGCTGCCCAACCGCGGCTTCGCCGTCCCGGCCTTCTCCGACCGCCGCTGGCAGGAGATCGCGGAGGCCCGCCGGACCATCGAACCGGTGGTGCTGCGCCTGGCCGTCGAGCGCGGCGACGTCGACTGGGAGGCGCGCGTACGCGCCGCCCACCACCGCCTCACCCGCACCCCGGCGTACCTGCCGGAGGAGGGCGAGCACTACAGCGGCGCGTGGGCCGAAGCCCACCGGGTCTTCCACCGCACCCTGCTGGAGGGGTGCGGCAACCCCGCCCTGATGGAGACCTTCGACCGGATGTGGACCGCGAGCGAACTGGCCCGCCGCTGGTCGGCGCACCGCAACCCCGGGCGGGACGGCGCCGACGAACACCGTCGGCTGGAGGAGGCGGCGCTGGCCCGCGACGCCGACACCGCGGCCGAGGTGCTGACCCGGCACCTCACCCTGACCGCGGCCGGACTGACCGGCTGCGCCCACGACGGACCCGCGAAGGATGCCTGATGACCGGGTACGAAGCGAGCGTCGGCCGCCACTGCCACGACGCCGTCAAATCCCTGCACATGTGCATGTACTTCGCGCCGGAGCAGCAGGACGAACTCGCCGCGCTCGGCCTGGAGCGCGGGCCCATGGCCTACTACGCGGGCCGCGCGGCGCCGCTCGGGGCGGTCGGCGCGGGCACGGTCGCGGCGGCGTTCTACAACTTCGACCACGAGCACGTACGGCAGTACATACCCGCCGCGTGGACGGTCACCACGCCGGAAGCGGTGCTCGCGGCCCGGCTGCGCGCCGCGGACCGGGCGCTGCGGCGGCTGCTCGGCGAGGAAGCCTGCACGTCCGCGGAGATGGCCGAGGCGGCCGGGCTGGCGCTGCGCGCCACCGAAGCCTGCCGCCGGGAGGCACGGCCGCTGTACGCCGCCAACGCCGACCTTCCCGTCCCCGGAGAACCGCACCTGGCCATGTGGCACGCCGCGACGCTGCTGCGCGAGCACCGGGGCGACGGCCACCTCGCCGCCCTGGCCGTCGCCGGTCTGTCCGGGATCGAGGCGCTGGTCCTGCACAACGCCACCGGCACGGGGCCGACATCGGCACTGCTGATGCAGACCCGCGGGTGGTCGGCGGAGCAATGGGCCGCCGCCCGGGACCGGTTGCGCGAGCGCGGCCTGCTGGACGGGGCGGGGGACCTCACGGTGGCGGGCGCGGCCCTGCGCGGCGAGGCCGAGGCGCTCACCGACCGCCTCGACGCCGCCCCGTACGACCACCTCGGCCCGGCCGCCACCGCGCGGCTGACCGAGCTGGCCGACGGCTTCACCAGGGCCCTCAGGGAGGCGGGCGCCTTCCCGGCCCACGCGTTCGGCAAGGGCTGAGCTGCCCGGCTTCGGCAAGGGCTGAGCTGCCCCGCTTCGGCAAGGGCTGAGCTGACCGCTCGCGGGGCCGGCCGCCAGGCGCCGGCCCCGCGTCCCGTATCGCTACTTCTGATACCCGAGGACCGTCATCATCCCGGACTCCGCGTGGTAGACGTTGTGGCAGTGCAGCATCCACAGGCCGGGGTTGTCGGCGTCCAGGTCGACGTCCAGCCGGCGGCCCGGCAGCACGATCGCGGTGTCCTTGCGCGGGCCACCGTCCGGCAGCGCGAAGGTGTGCCCGTGCAGGTGCATCGGGTGCCACATGGTGGTGTTGTTGCGGAACGACAGCCGTACGCGCTCCCCGGCGCGCACCGGATAGCGCTGCGACGGCTCGTACTTCTTGCCGTTGACGGCCCAGTCGTACTTCGCCATCGAGCCGGTGAGGTCGAACCGCAGGGTCCGGTCCGGCTTGCGCGCCGCCAGGCGCACCGGCCCGTCGGCCTTCAGCCGGTCGGCCGTCAGCAGCCGCCGGTCCAGCTCCGCCGGCCGTACGGACGCCGCGGGTGCCGCCCCGCCGCCGGTGCGCAGCACGGCCAGCGCGGACCGCTTCTTGCCCTCGGCGAGCGCGGTCAGCGGGAAGACGCCGTCCTTGACCGTGACCACCACGTCGTAGCGCTCGCCCATGCCGAGCAGCAGGGCGTCCGTCGGCGCGTGGGTGACGGGGTAGCCGTCGGTGTGCGTCACCGTCATGGTGTGGCCGCCGAGCGCGACGCGGTAGGCGGTGTCGCCGCCCGCGTTCACGAAGCGGATGCGGACCCGGTCGCCGGGCCGCGCGCGGAAGGTCTGCGGGTCCTGCGGGGTACGGCCGTTGACGAGGTGGTACGGGTAGTCCACGTCGCCCGCGTCACCGCCCAGCAGCTTGCTGGTGGCGCCCATCAGCATGCGGGAGGGGCCGGAGGGGGACGGCGCCTTGCGGCCTCCCATGGAGTGGGCTCCGTGATCCATCCCGCCGTGGTCCATGCCCCCGTGGTCCATCCCGCCGGATCCGGATCCGGAGCCGGATCCGGAGCCGGACCCAGACCCAGATCCAGCCCCGTGGTCCATCCCGCCCATGCCCTTGGAGAGTTCGGCCAGCACCGCGTCCGGTGTGCTGCCGTCCACCCCGTCGACCCAGTCGTCCAGGACGACGACCCACTCCTTGTCGTAGGCCAGGGGCTCCTTCGGGTCCTCGACGATCAGGGGCGCGTACAGGCCGCGGTCCTGCTGCACGCCCGAGTGCGGGTGGAACCAGTACGTGCCGGGGTGGCTGACGGCGAAGCGGTACGTGAACGAGGCGCCCGCCTTGACGGGGCGCTGGGTCAGGTCCGGCACGCCGTCCATGTCGTTGCGCAGGGCCAGGCCGTGCCAGTGCAGGGACGTGGCTTCGGGCAGGTGGTTGGCGAGTGCCAGCTCCAGGGTGTCGCCCGCGGTGACCCGTACCTCCTTGCCGGGCAGGCCGTCCCCGTAAGCCCAGCTGGCGACCGTACGGCCGCCCAGGTCGAGCCGGGTGGCGGTGGCGGTGAGCGCGACCTTCCGTACGGGGCCGGAGCCGCGCTTCGCCTCGGCGGCGGCCACTTCCGGGCCGTCGGGGGAGACGTAACCGCCCGGCGCCTGCGCCGGGTTGCCGGTGTGGCCCGGGTGGCCGTCCGTGCCGGAGCCCGGCGAGCAGGCGGCGAGCAGGCCGCCGCCGGCGGCTGCGATGCCCGCGCCGAGCACGGCGCGGCGGGTGTGCGTACGCATGATGAAGAAACACCTCGCGGTGGTGGGAAACGGTTGCGGTGAGCGCGTGGGTGCCGGGCCGCGGACGCCAGGCAGGCGTCGGCGGCCGGGCCGCGCTTCTACACGCGCAGGACCGAGAGCCGGGCGAGGTGTTTGTGCCGGGGGACCGGTGGCGGCAGGGGGCGCAGACCGCGCAGCAGCCGGGCCCGTACGGCGGCCAGGAGGTCGGCGGCCTGCCGGTCCAGCAGCCGCCCCGTACGGACGAGGGCGAGTACGCAGAGGGAGAGCACGGCCAGGCAGACCGCACCGGGATCCATGGCGTGGTGGTCGTCGACTACGGAGACCGCGCCGTCAGGGGCGAGTGCCGGAGAGGCGAGTGCCGGAGAGGTGTGTGCCGGAGGGGCGAGTGCCGGAGAGGTGATCGGCGCCGGGGCGGAAGCGTGCTGCCGGACCTCGTGTCCCTGGTGCTGCGCGCCCGGCACCGGACCGGGGGAACCGTGCCCGCCCCCCGGGTGCCCGAGCGTGTGCATGCCCACGATGCCGACGATCAGCGCGGCGAACAGCAGCAGACGGCCGCACCACGCGGCGGCCTTCCCCTGTCCTCGCACTGCGTACGGCATGTCGACGGCCCTCCCGGTACCGCTGTCCAGCACCCTACCCCTACGGGGTATGCCCCTCCTGCGTGCCCCGCTCCGCGCCCACTTTGCCTATCCTTGACCTTTCCAAGCGCCCCTGGCGTCCGGCCCGACCACCAGGATGTCCGTGCAGCCGAGCAAGAGCCGCCGTGCCGCCCCCGTACTCCTCCTGCTCGGCGCGGTCGCGTACACCGCCTGGGTCCTGGAGGTGGTCCTGTCCACCGGCCTCGACCCCATCCGGACGTACGTCAGCGAACTGGCCGCCGCCGACCAGCCGCTCGGCGGCCTGTTCCGCGCCACGGACCTGCTCGCCGGGCTGCTGGTCCTGGCCGGGGCGGCCGCCGCGCTCCGCACCCTCCCGCGCCGCCCCTGGGCGACGGCCGGCTGGGCCGCGCTCGCCCTCTTCGGCGCCGCCACCGCCGTCGACTCGCGGCTGCCGCTGAGCTGCACGCCGACCAGCGACCCGGAGTGCGCCGCCCGGGAGACCGCGGGCCTGGTGCCCGCCACCCACACGGCGCACGCGATCAGCAGCACGCTCGCCATGGTGGGCGCGCTGGCCGCGCTGGTCCTGCTGACCGTCGCCGCCCGCCGGTACGGCTGGTGGCCGCCGCTGGGCCGCCTCGCACCGTGGCTGACCCTGGCCGAACTGGCCGCCACGGCCTGGACGCTCTCCTCCATCGCGGCCTTCACCGAGGGCCACGGCACCTGGGCGCTCGGCGTCGGCCAGCGCCTCCAGGTCCTGCTCGTCGCCCTGTACGTGGGGCTGCTCGCGTGGTGTGTCGGGCGAGCGGGCACCACTACGGGGAGGGAAGGGGATACGGCATGAGCGGGGACGGCGGGCGGAACAGACGGAAGAGCACGAGGGGCGGCCCCGCGGACGGGCCCGGCCCCGTCCCCGGCCGCATGCTGCGCGTCGACGGGGTGGTGCTGCACGTGCTGCGCGAGGGCAGCGGACCGGTGTGCGTGCTCAGCGGCGGACTGGGCATGAGCTGGTTCGACTGGGACGCGGTCGCGGCGTGCCTCGCCCCGCACCGTACGGTGGTCCGCTTCGACCGGCCCGGCCTGGGGCTCAGCGCGCCCGCCCCGGAGCCGCCCACCGCGGCCGGCGAGGCCGCCCGGATCGCGCACGTCCTGGACGCGCTCGGCCTGCCCGGACCGTGCACCGTCGTCGGCCACAGCCTGGCCGCCTTCCACGCCGAGGCGTTCGCCCGGCTGTACCCGGACCGTGCCGCGGGTCTCGTCCTCGTCGACGGCAGCGTGGAGGAGGACCCGCGCCCGCTGCTGCCGCGTACCGTCCGTACGGCCTGGGCGGGCGGCCTGGCCTCGGTGCTCTCGGCCGCCGGGGTGCCGCGCGCCCTCGGCCCCGCCGCGCGCCGCCTGACCACCCGCGCCCTGACCGTGCGCGACCACCCGGGCGACCCGTACGAGACCGGCGCCTACCGCACCAGCCGGGTGCTGCGCGCCTGCGCCCTGGAGAACGCGACGTACGCCTACCAGGCCGCGGAGGTCGCCGCGCTGCGCCCGGACCATCCGCTGTGGGGCCTGCCGGTCACGGTCCTGGCGGCGTACGACGGCAGCGAGACACCGCGCGAGCTGCGCTGGCTGGAGCGGCAGCGGGCGCTGGCCACGCAGCTCGGCGGCACCTTCGCCGTCGCCGCCCCGGCCGGGCACCTGGTGATGGCCGACGCGCCGGACGCGGTGGCCACGGCCGTCCTGTCACTCACCGCCGACCCGGACCTCGAAGGCCCACAGCGAGGACGGTGAGCGCACCGAAAGGCCCGCAGCGAAGACGGTGAGCGAGCCGCCCGCACCGCCCGCGCCCCTCATTAACAGCTTCGCCGCCCACACCTCCCGCACCACTCACCCGTCCCCCCCCGCTCACGGCTTCGCCGTCCGCCGCGCCCGCAGCTCGAAGAACTGCGGCACGGACGCCGCGCCGACGAGCGCGTCCCACAGGCGGTCGGCGTCCGCGCCGGTGGGCGGGGGCGCCACCACCGGGCCGAAGAAACCGCGTTCGCCGCTGCCCGCGGTGAGGATCGTGACGGGTGAGCCCGCGTCCTCGCCGGAGAACTCCTGCGCCCGTTCGCGGGCGCGGGCCACCGGCCGGTCCAGCGCGGTGTCGTGCAGCGCGTCGGCGTACGCCGTGCCGCCCGCGTCCGCCAGGGAGCGCTCGGCCACCTCCGGCGACGGGTCGGCGTCGCCGTCGTGCACCGCGGTGGCGTACGCGGCGTAGACGGCCCCGGTCAGGGCGTCCCGGCCGTCGGCGTGCGCGGCCTCGGCCAGCCGCAGCAGGCAGCGGCTCCCGGCGGCGGCCGGGCGCCGCCGGGCGGGCAGCTCGTCCAGCGGGACCCCGTCGGTCAGGTCGAAGGCGCGGTACGCGAGGGGGATGCCCCGCTGCCCGGTGGCGTCCACCAGCCACTGCGCGGTGCGCCAGGTCCAGGGGCACCCGGGGTCGAAGTGGAACGTCACGGCCGTGACGTCGAAGCGGTCGCGCACGGGCTCTCCTCGGCCGTCGGAACAAAGCGGGACGATCCGGGCTGCCCCTTCCCGGAGTACCGCCCGCCGCCGCCGTGCAAACGTCCTGGTGCCCCTTGTGGCCCGGCGGTTCTGATCTCGGCCGAGGGTGCGTAATGTGACGGTAACCCCCTCACGTGATACTGGTGTGCCACACCTCGTTGCCCGACGGGTGTGGACAGGCCGATTGACCTGCAAGGATTGGTGAGCCATGGACAAGCAGCAGGAGTTTGTGCTCCGTACGCTGGAGGAGCGCGACATCCGCTTCGTACGACTGTGGTTCACCGACGTGCTGGGGTTCTTGAAGTCCGTGGCCGTGGCGCCCGCCGAACTTGAGCAGGCGTTCGACGAGGGCATCGGCTTCGACGGCTCCGCGATCGAGGGCTTCGCGCGGGTGTACGAGTCCGACATGATCGCCAAGCCGGACCCGGGCACCTTCCAGATCCTGCCGTGGCGCGCCGAGGCCCCCGGCACCGCCCGGATGTTCTGCGACATCCTCATGCCGGACGGCTCCCCGTCCTACGCCGACCCGCGCTACGTCCTCAAGCGCATCCTGGCCAAGACCTCCGACCTCGGCTTCACCTTCTACACCCACCCCGAGATCGAGTTCTTCCTCCTCAAGGACAAGCCGGTGGACGGCACCCGGCCGAGCCCCGCGGACTCCTCCGGCTACTTCGACCACACCCCGCAGAACGTCGGCATGGACTTCCGCCGCCAGGCGATCACCATGCTCGAATCGATGGGCATCTCGGTGGAGTTCAGCCACCACGAGGGCGCCCCCGGCCAGCAGGAGATCGACCTGCGCTACGCGGACGCGCTGTCCACGGCCGACAACATCATGACGTTCCGCCTGGTGATGAAGCAGGTCGCGCTGGAGCAGGGCGTGCAGGCGACGTTCATGCCCAAGCCGTTCTCCGAATACCCGGGTTCGGGCATGCACACCCACCTCTCGCTCTTCGAGGGCGACCGCAACGCCTTCCACGAGTCGGGCGCCGAGTACCAGCTCTCCAAGGTCGGCCGCTCCTTCATCGCCGGCCTGCTGCGGCACGCGGGCGAGATCTCCGCCGTCACCAACCAGTGGGTCAACTCCTACAAGCGCATCTGGGGCGGCGCCAACCGCACCGCGGGCGCCGGCGGCGAGGCGCCCTCGTACATCTGCTGGGGCCACAACAACCGCTCCGCGCTCATCCGCGTCCCCATGTACAAGCCCGGCAAGATGGGCTCCACCCGGGTCGAGGTCCGCTCCATCGACTCCGGCGCCAACCCCTACCTCACGTACGCGGTGCTGCTGGCCGCGGGCCTCAAGGGCATCGAGGAGGGCTACGAACTCCCGCCCGGCGCCGACGACGACGTGTGGGCGCTGTCCGACTCCGAGCGCCGCGCCATGGGCATCGAACCGCTGCCGCAGAACCTCGGCGAGGCCATCGACCTGATGGAGCGCAGCGAACTGGTCGCGGAGACCCTCGGCGAGCACGTCTTCGACTTCTTCCTGCGCAACAAGAAGCAGGAATGGGAGGAGTACCGCTCCGAGGTCACCGCCTTCGAACTGCGCAAGATGCTGCCGGTGCTGTGACCGGCGGCCCTCCTCGCGGGGCCTGACAGACTTTCGGCGGACTTCTGGCGAGCCTTTCGAGAGGCGGCACGGCCATGGCACATCCCGCTCCGCAGGGACAGGGGCGGCGCAGCAGCGCCTTCTCCCGGCTGCTGCGGTACGGCTTCACCGACCCGTCGGCGGCCGGGCGGCTCCTGGAGGCGCCCGAACTGTCCGCCGTACGGGACGACTCGGTGCTCCTGGAGGCGCTGGGCGCCACCGCCGACCCGGACCTCGCGCTGACCGCGCTGCTCCGGCTGGCGGAGGCGCAGGACGAGGACGAGCGGCACAAGCTGCTGAGCACGCTGATCACCGCGAAGCCGCTGCGCGACCGGCTGCTGGGCGTGCTCGGCGCGTCCGAGGCGCTCGGCGACCACCTCGTGCGGCACCCGCGCCAGTGGCATTCGCTGGTCACCTACGAGGCGGCCGACCTGCACCCGACCACACCGGAGTTCGAGGCGGCGCTCGCCGAGGGCATCTGGGGCGAGCCGGGCCGGGACCGGCCGCGCCCCGACGCGCTGCGCGCCGCCTACCGCCGGTGCCTGCTGGGCATCGCGGCGCGCGACGTGTGCGGGACCACCGACCTCGCCGAGACCGCCGCGGAGCTGGCCGACCTGGCGACCGCGACGGTACGCGCCGCGCTGGAGATCGCCTGCGAGGAGCAGCCCACCGACGCCGCCGCCTGCCGGCTCGCCGTCGTCGCCATGGGCAAGTGCGGCGGCCGGGAGCTGAACTACGTCTCGGACGTGGACGTCATCTTCGTCGCGGAGGCACGCGACGGCACCGAGGAGGCCAAGGCGATCCAGGCCGCGACGCGGCTGGCGGGCCGGATGATGCGGGTGTGCTCCGACGTCACCGCCGAGGGCACGATCTGGCCGGTGGACGCCAACCTGCGCCCCGAGGGCCGCAACGGCCCGCTCGTCCGCACCCTCAACAGCCACCTCGCCTACTACGAACGCTGGGCCAAGACCTGGGAGTTCCAGGCGCTGCTGAAGGCCCGGCCGATGGCGGGCGACACGGAGCTGGGCAAGGAGTACCTGGCCGCGGTCACCCCGATGGTGTGGCAGGTCTCCGAGCGCGAGAACTTCGTGACCGACGTACGGCAGATGCGCCGCCGCGTCGTGGAGAACATCCCCGCCGCCCAGGTCGACCGCGAACTGAAGCTGGGCCCCGGCGGGCTGCGCGACGTGGAGTTCGCCGTACAGCTCCTGCAACTGGTGCACGGCCGCGCCGATGCGACGCTGCACAGCGCGAGCACCCTGGAAGCCCTCGCGGCGCTGGCGTCCGGCGGTTACGTCGGCCGCGAGGACGCCAAGGCGCTGGACGCCGCGTACTGCTTCCTGCGCACGCTGGAACACCGCATCCAGCTCTACAGGCTCCGCCGTACGCACCTGATGCCCGAGGACGATCCCGACCTGAGGCGCCTCGCCCGCTCCATGGGCATGCGCACCGAGCCGGTGGAGACCCTCCGCAAGGAGTGGAAGTGGCACGCCCGTGAGGTGCGGCGGCTGCACGAGAAGCTGTTCTACCGGCCGCTGCTGGACGCCGTCGCGCACCTGGAGCCCGGCGGTACCCGGCTCTCCGCCAAGGCCGCGGGCCAGCGCCTCGAAGCGCTCGGCTACGCCGACCCGGTCGCCGCGCTGCGCCACCTGGAGGCCCTGGCCTCCGGCGTCACCCGCAAGGCCGCCATCCAGCGCACCCTGCTGCCCGTCCTGCTGGCCTGGTTCGCCGACTCCGCCGACCCGGACGCCGGGCTGCTGAACTTCCGCAAGGTCTCCGACGCGCTCGGCAAGACCCCCTGGTACCTGCGCCTGCTGCGCGACGAGGGCGCCGCCGCCGAGAACCTGGCCCGCGTCCTGTCGGCCGGCCGCTTCGCCCCCGACCTGCTGCTGCGCGCCCCCGAGGCGGTCGCGCTGCTCGGCGCGAAGGACGGCTTGCGGCCACGCGGCCGGGCCGCGCTGGAGCAGGAGGTGCTGGCCGCCGTCGGCCGCGCGGAGGGCGCCGAGCAGGCCGTCGCGGCGGCCCGCGGGGTCCGGCGGCGCGAGCTGTTCCGTACGGCCGCCGCCGACCTGATCGGCGCGTACGGCACGGAAGGCCACCCGGCCGAGGCGGACCGCGGCCACGCCGCCGACGTGATCGGCACCGCCGTCTCCGACCTGACCGCCGCCACCATCGCGGGCGCGCTGCGCGCCGCCGTCCGCGACCAGTGGGGCGACACCCTGCCCACCCGCTTCACCGTCATCGGCATGGGCCGCTTCGGCGGCCGGGAGCTGGGGTACGGCTCCGACGCCGACGTGCTGTTCGTGCACGAGCCGCGCGAGGGCGCCGACGAGCACGAGGCCGCCAAGGCCGCGCACGCCGTCGCCAACGAGATGCGCCGCCTCCTCCAGCTCCCGTCGTCCGACCCGCCGCTGCCGATCGACGCCGACCTGCGCCCGGAGGGCCGCACCGGCCCGCTGGTGCGCTCCCTGGCCTCCTACGCGTCCTACTACCGGCGCTGGTCGCTCGTGTGGGAGTCGCAGGCCCTGCTGCGCGCCGAGCCGGTCGCGGGCGACGCCGAGCTGGGGGAGCGGTTCATCGGGCTGGTCGACCCGCTGCGGTACCCGATGGAGGGCCTGGGCGAGGACGCCGTACGGGAGATCCGGCGGCTCAAGGCCCGTATGGAGACCGAGCGGGTGCCGCGCGGCGCCGACCCGACCACGCACACCAAGCTGGGGCGCGGCGGCCTCAGCGACGTGGAGTGGACCGTGCAGCTGCTCCAGATGCAGCACGCCTGGGCCGAGCCGGGGCTGCGCACGACCCGTACCCGTACGGCGCTGGCCGCGGCCCAGGACGCCGGGCTGCTCGCCACGGAGGACGCGCAGATCCTCGACGAGGCGTGGGTGCTGGCGTCGCGGGTGCGCAACGCCACGATGCTGGTACGGGGCCGCCCCGGCGACACCTTCCCGTCCGACGCGCGGGAGCTGGCGGCGGTCGGCCGCTACCTCGGGTACGAGGAAGGGCACGTCGGGGAGATGCTGGACGACTACCGGCGGACGACGCGCCGGGCCCGCGCGGTGGTGGAAGAGCTCTTCTACGGGGCGGCGGGCTGAGGCCGGCAGGGCCGGGGGGCCGGGGCCCGCAGGGCCGGGGACGGAAGCCCGCAGGGCCGGGGGCGGCGGGCCGCGGTTACAGGACGGCGGGCCGCGGCAGCCGCGGCAGCCGGTGCGGCAGCGCCGCGTACCAGGCGAAGGCCAGGCCGATCCCGAACGCGAGGCACAGGATGCCGCCCACCGCGTCGAGCCAGAAGTGGTTGGCGGTGGAGACGATGACCACCAGGGTCGTCGTCGGGTAGAGCAGGCCCAGGACCTTCGCCCACACCGGCTTGGCGATCAGCGCGATCATCACGCCGCACCACAGGGACCAGCCGATGTGCATCGACGGCATCGCCGCGTACTGGTTGGACATCGACGCCAGGTTGCCGGAGGCCATCGAGCCCCATGTGTGGTGGACGATGACGGTGTCGATGAAGCCGCCGCCGTTCATCAGGCGGGGCGGTGCCAGCGGGTAGAAGTAGTAGCCGACGAGGGCGACGCCGGTGGTGGCGAAGAGCGCGAGGCGGGCGGCGGCGTACCGGCCGGGGTGCCAGCGGTAGAGCCAGACCAGCACGCCGATGGTCAGTATGAAGTGCAGCGTGGCGTAGTAGTAGTTCATCGAGACGATGAGCCAGGTCACCGAGTCCACCGCGTGGTTGACGGTTTTCTCCACCGCTATGCCGAGGGTCTGCTCGGCCTGCCAGATCCAGTCCGCGTTCTTCAGCGCCTGGGACTTCTGCTCGGGCACGGCGTTGCGGATCAGGGAATACACCCAGTAGCTGACCGCGATCAGGAGGATCTCGAACCAGAGCCGCGGAGAGCGGGGAGAGCGCAGGCGGGCCAGCCGGCCACCGGAGGACGGGCTCGGTGCGCGGTCCTCGGTGGGCGGCGGCACGGCCGTACGGCCGTCAAGAGTCTTCACATGCGCTTCACCCATAGGCAGACAGTCTGCCAGAAAGGGGTCGGCCGCCGATCACCCTCGGGTCGGGTCCTGGGGAGGGCCACCTAGCACCTTAGGGGGACGCGCGACCCCTGCCCAGGTCGGGGACGGGTCCGACTTCAGGCAGGGACGGATCCGCCCGGAACGGACGCCCGCGGACCTCTCAGGCGCGCCCGCGGACCCCACCAGGCGCGCCCGCGGACCTCAATCAGGCGCGGCCGGAGTCCGCACCGGGGAGGCTGCCGTCCGTACCGGAGGGGCTGCTCTCCGTGCCATAGGAGCCACCCTCCGTACCGGAGGGCCCGCCCGCCGTATCGGAGGAGACCGCCGGTCCGGGGATCCGCGCGGCCCTCGGCACCGAAGCCGTCGAGCCGCGCACGACCAGTTCCGGGTGGAAGACGAACTCGCTGTGCGGCGCCGGGGTGCCCCCGACCTCCTCCAGCAGGGCGCGCACCGCCGCCTGCCCCATCGCGGTGACCGGCTGCCGGATCGTGGTCAGCGGCGGGTCGGTGAACGCGATCAGCGGGGAGTCGTCGAAGCCGACGACGGAGACCTCCCGGGGCACGTCCAGGCCCTGCTGCCGGGCGGCCCGGATCGCGCCGAGCGCCATCATGTCGCTGGCGCACACCACCGCCGTACAGCCGCGGGAGATCAGCGCGGCCGCCGCGGCCTGTCCGCCCTCCAGCGTGTACAGGGAGTGCTGGACCAGCTCCAGCGCGGCGGCCCGGCCCAGGCCGAGCTGCTCGCCCATGCTGCGCACGAAGCCCTCGATCTTGCGCTGTACGGGCACGAAGCGCTTCGGACCGAGGGCCAGCCCGATCCGTTCGTGGCCCAGCGCCGCCAGGTGGGTGACGGCGAGGCGGATCGCGGCCCGGTCGTCCGGCGAGACGAAGGGCGCCTGCACCTTGTCGGAGAAGCCGTTGATCAGGACGAAGGGCACGCCCTGGCCGCGCAGCTGCTCGTAGCGCTGCATGTCGGCGGAGGTGTCCGCGTGCAGTCCGGAGACGAAGATGATCCCGGCGACGCCGCGGTCCACCAGCATCTCGGTCAGCTCGTCCTCGGTGGAGCCGCCCGGCGTCTGGGTGGCCAGCACCGGGGTGTAGCCCTGGCGCGTCAGTGCCTGGCCGATGACCTGCGCGAACGCCGGGAAGATCGGATTCTCCAGCTCCGGCGTTATCAGGCCGACCAGCCCGGCGCTGCGCTGCCGCAGCCGTACGGGGCGCTCGTAGCCGAGCACGTCGAGCGCGGCCAGCACGGACTGGCGGGTGGTGGCGGAGACACCGGGTTTTCCGTTGAGCACCCGGCTGACGGTGGCCTCGCTGACACCCGCCTGCGCTGCGATATCGGCCAGCCGGGCGGTCATGGAGGGGACTGTACCGGTCGCCTGTCGGATTGCCCACGCTGCCCGCACCCGCCGGCGGGCGGGCAGCGCCGCCCGCCGCCCGCCCGGTCCGCCCGCGCTGCCCGTCCGGCCTGCTTGCGCCGCCCGCCCGGCCCGCGGAGCCGGTCCGTCAGAGCGCCCACCAGGTGCAGGAGTCGCCCGGCAGTACGGCGGTGCCGCCTTCGGCGGAGACCGTCGCGGAGGAGAGCAGGACCCGGCCGGGGCGGGGGAGTTCGACGGCGCGGTCCAGGGTGTTGAGGGTGCACAGCAGGTCCGTACGGCCGGAGCGGCCGGCGCGGGTGAAGGCCAGCAGCCCTTCGGGGGCGTCGGTCCAGGCCAGGTCGCCGTCGCCGAGGCCGGTGCGGTCGCGGCGCAGGGCGAGCGCCGCGCGGTACAGCTCCAGGGTGGAGGACGGGTCGCCGGTCTGCGCCCGTACGGACAGGTCCTTCCACGAGCGCGGCTGGGGGAGCCAGCTGCCGCCGGGCCCGAAGCCGTACGCGGCCGTCTCGCCGCACCAGGGCAGCGGCACCCGGCAGCCGTCGCGGTGCCCGTCCTGCCCGTCGCCGCGGAAGAACGCCGGGTCCTGGCGGACCTCGTCCGGCAGGTCGGTGACCTCCGGCAGGCCCAGCTCCTCGCCCTGGTAGAGGTAGGCCGAGCCGGGCAGCGCGAGCATCATGAGGGTGGCGGCGCGGGCGCGCCGCAGTCCGCCGAGCCGGGTGGCGTGCCGGACCACGTCGTGGTTGGACAGCACCCAGGAGGTGGTGGCGCCGACCGAGGTGGTCGCGGCGAGCGAGGCGTCGATGATCGCGCGCAGCGAGGCGGCGGACCAGTCGGCGGTCAGGAACTGGAAGTTGAACGCCTGGTGGCACTCGTCGGGGCGGACGTACAGGGCAAGCCGTTCGGGACTGGGGGCCCAGGCCTCGGCGACGCCGATGCGCTCGCCGGGGTAGGAGTCGAGCAGGCGGCGCCAGGAGCGGTGGATCGCGTGGACGCCGTCCTGGTCGAAGAAGGGCAGCACCTGGCTGCCGATGAGCTTGGCCTGCTCCTTGCGGCCGATGTCCGGCAGGCCCGGTGCCTTGACCATGCCGTGCGCGACGTCGATACGGAAGCCGTCCACGCCGAGGTCGAGCCAGAACCGCATGACGGACTCGAACTCGGCGTGCACGTCCGGGTCGTTCCAGTCCAGGTCGGGCTGTTGCGGGGCGAACAGGTGCAGATACCAGTCGCCGCGCTCGGTGCGGGTCCAGGCGGGGCCGCCGAAGACCGACTCCCAGTCGTTGGGCGGCAGCTCGCCGGACGCGCCCTTGCCGGGGCGGAAGACGTAGCGCCGCCGGGCCAGTTCCGGGTCGCGGAACCAGGGGTGCTGGTCGGAGGTGTGGTTGGGCACGATGTCGACGATCACCCGCAGGCCGAGCGCGTGCGCGGCCCGTACGAGGTCGTCGGCGTCCTGGAGGCTGCCGAAGAGCGGGTCGACGGAGCGGTAGTCGGCGACGTCGTACCCGCCGTCGGCCTGCGGGGAGGCGTAGAACGGGGTGAGCCAGACGGCGTCCACGCCCAGGTCCCGCAGGTACGGCAGGCGTTCGCGGGCGCCGCGCAGATCGCCGATGCCGTCCCCGTCGCAGTCGGCGAAGGAGCGCACGTACACCTGGTAGATGACGGCGTCGCGCCACCAGCCGGGGCGGCCGGCGGGTCCTGCCGCGCGGGCGGAGTCGGTCGAAGTCAGCTCCTGGGTCATCTGGCATCCCTGTTCGAGAGTGGGGCGTTTCGGGCAGAGCGTCCATGCATCGTCTTGCAGGGTCCAGGCATCGATCGGCGGACGGTCGTCTACGGGCTCAACGCGCGGAGCACACCTGGGTGACGGGCCGGTGAGCCGCCGGAGTCCCTGATGGGGGGCCTGCTGGGGTGCGGTGGGCGCGCTGTGCGCGGGCGGCGCCCCCTGCAACACCTTCCAGCGACCTTGCAGAAATTTGCCGCAAGGTCTTTCGGTTTCATTTCCCCGCTGTTACGTTCCTGTCCGCCATCACAGGCGTTCCGAACGGCCGGGTGAGGCGTTCCGACGCCATCTCGGGCGTCCCCCTAAGGAGTTCACATGCGGCGTGGCATAGCGGCCACCGCGCTGGTCGCGGGTCTGGCAATGGCGGCGACAGCGTGCGGTGGTGACGGCGGCGGAGGCGACCAGCGGAGCGGGGGCGAGCTGTCGGGCACCGTGACCTTCTGGGACACGTCCAACGACGCCGAGAAGGCGACGTACAAGAAGCTGGCCGAGAGCTTCGAGAAGGAGCACCCCAAGGTCGACGTCAAGTACGTCAGCGTCGCGTTCGGCGAGGCCAACGCCAAGTTCAAGAACGCCGCGGGCGCGGGCGCCGGCGCCCCCGACGTGATGCGCACCGAGGTCGCCTGGGTCGCCGACTTCGCCAACCTCGGCTACCTCGCCCCGCTGGACGGCACCCCCGCCCTGGACAACACCGGCGACTACCTCCCGCAGGCACTCGGCAGCACCAGGTTCAAGGACAAGACCTACGCGGCGCCGCAGGTCACCGACACCCTGGGCCTCTTCTACAACAAGCGGCTGCTCAAGGAGGCCGGCGTCAAGGTCCCCCAGACCTTCGCCGAGCTGTCCGCCGCCGCCAAGCAGATCAAGGAGAAGACCGGCGCCACCGCGCTGTACCTGCGCGGCGACGACCCGTACTGGTTCCTGCCCTACCTCTACGGCGAGGGCGGCGACATGGTCGACGCCCGCGACAAGACCGTCGAGATCGACGACGACGCCGGTGTCCGGGCCTTCAAGACCATCAAGGACCTGGTCGACTCCAAGGCCGCCGTCACCGACGCCACCGACGGCCAGGAGAACCAGCTCAAGGCCCTCAAGGACGGCAGCGTCGCGATGGCCGTCAGCGGCCCCTGGGACATCGAGGGCGTCCGCGCGGGCAAGGAGTTCAAGGACGCGAAGAACCTCGGCGTCGCGCCCGTACCCGGCGGCAGCGTCTCCCAGGGCTCCCCGCAGGGCGGCTGGAACCTCTCCGTCTACGCGGGCTCGAAGAACCTCCAGGCGTCCTACGCCTTCGTGAAGTACATGAGCTCGGCGAAGATCCAGCAGCAGACCACCGAGCAGCTGAGCCTGCTGCCCACCCGCACGTCCGTGTACGCGATGCCGTCCGTCAAGAACAACGAGATGGTCGGCTTCTTCAAGCCCGCCGTCGACAAGGCCGTCCAGCGCCCCTGGATCGCCGAGGGCAACGCGCTCTTCGAGCCCATCAAGGTCCAGATGAACAAGGTCCTCACCGGCTCCAGCACACCCGAGCAGGCCGCCAAGGCCGTCGGTGAGAGCTACCGCAAGATCCTCAAGGACTACAAGTGACGGACGCCGTACGGATTCCCGCGGCCCGGCGGAAGGCGCCGCCGGGCCGGGTGCGCAGGGCCCTGGGCACCCACTGGTACGCCTGGACCATGGTCGCCCCGGTGGTGCTCGTCATCGGCGTCATCATCGGCTACCCCCTGGTCCGCGGCCTGTACCTGTCGCTGACCGACGCCAACGAGGCCAACGTCGAGCGCAACATCGGCATGAACCACATCCCGGCCACCTACCGGTTCACCGGCCTGGACAACTACACCGCGATCCTCGGCGACGGCGTCTTCTGGAGCCGCCTCGGCTGGACCGTCCTGTGGACGGTCGCCTGCGTCACCCTCACCTTCGCCATCGGCCTGTCCCTCGCCAACCTGCTCAACCGCAAGCTGCGCGGCCGCACCTTCTACCGGCTGGCGCTGATCCTGCCCTGGGCCATCCCCGCCTTCGTCTCCGTCTTCACCTGGCGGCTGCTCTACAACGAGAAGAACGGCCTGCTCAACAAGCTCCTGGCGGGCGGCGGCATCGACGCGGTGCCGTGGCTGAACGACCCGACCTGGGCCAAGCTGTCGGTCATCGCCGTCAACGTGTGGCTGGGCGTACCGTTCATGCTCGTCGCGCTGCTCGGCGGTCTCCAGTCGATCCCCGGCGAGCTGTACGAGGCCGCCGAGATGGACGGCGCGGGCCCCTGGCAGCGGTTTTGCAACATCACCCTGCCCGGCCTGCGCGGCGTGAGCAGCACCGTGATCCTGCTCTCCACCATCTGGACGTTCAACATGTTCCCGGTGATCTTCCTGCTCACCCGGGGCGGCCCCGGCGACGCCACGGAGATCCTGGTGACGTACGCCTACCGGCTGTCCTTCGTCGACAGCCCGCGCGACTTCTCCGGCTCGGCGGCCTGGGGCGTACTGATCCTGCTCCTGCTGTCCCTGATCGCGGTCGTCTACCGGCGCTCGCTCCGCAAGCAGGGAGAGGTGTGGTGATGGCGAAGCCTTCGCGCAACAAGCGCGGCCCGCTGGCCTCCGCCGGCCTGCACACGACCCTCCTGATCGCCGCCGTCGTCGCGGTCTTCCCGCCGCTGTGGCTGCTCGTCACGTCCTTCAAACCGAAGAACGACGCCTTCTCCACCGAGCTGGTCACGCACTTCACCTTCGCCAACTACCGGCACGTCGTCGCCGACACCGAGTTCCTGACCTGGTTCGGCAACTCGGTGGTCGTCGTCGGCATCACCACCGTCGTCGGCGTCTTCGTCGCGGCCACCACCGGCTACGCCGTCAGCCGCTTCCGGTTCCCCGGGATGCGCCCGCTGATGTGGCTGCTGCTGGTCACCCAGATGTTCCCGGTCGCCGTACTGATCGTGCCGCTGTACAACCTGCTGGCGGGCCTGGGCCTGCTCAACCAGCCCGTCGGTCTGGTCGTCACCTACCTGACCATCGCCGTCCCCTTCTGCGCCTGGATGATGAAAGGCTTCTTCGACACCATTCCCGTGGAGATCGACGAAGCCGGGCGCGTCGACGGCCTCAACCCCTTCGGTACCTTCTGGCGCCTGGTCCTGCCGCTGGCCCGCCCCGGCCTGGCCGTCACCGGCTTCTACACCTTCGTGACCGCCTGGGCCGAGGTCGCCTACGCCTCCGCCTTCATGAC
Source organism: Streptomyces sp. CB02923 (assembly GCF_001905005.1). Lineage (GTDB taxonomy): Bacteria > Actinomycetota > Actinomycetes > Streptomycetales > Streptomycetaceae > Streptomyces. The sequence continues at coordinate 1,013,458 of NZ_LWKZ01000012.1, forward strand.
CGGCGAGGAGAACCTGACCCTCGCCGGCGGCCTCCAGACCTTCGTCAACCAGTACGTCAACGACTGGGGCTCGATGACCGCCGCCGCCGTGATCATCGCGGTGCCCGCGGCCCTGGTCTTCGCCTTCGCCCAGCGCCACCTCGTCGCCGGACTGACCTCCGGCACCACCAAGGGATGACATGACCCCCCAGACCACCCGGCACCACGCCACCGGAGCGCCCGCCGACGCCACCGCGCCCGCCGCCGACGCCGCGGACGCGACCGCGCCCGGTGCCACCCAGTGGTGGCGCGACGCGGTGATCTACCAGGTCTACCCGCGCAGCTTCGCCGACGGCAACGGCGACGGCATGGGCGACCTGCCGGGCATCCGCAGCCGCCTGCCCTACCTCAAGGACCTGGGCATCGACGCCGTCTGGCTCAGCCCCTTCTACTCCTCCCCGCAGGCCGACGCGGGCTACGACGTCGCCGACTACCGCGTCATCGACCCCGCCTTCGGCACCCTCGCCGACGCCGAGGCCGTCATCCGCGACGCGCACGCCCTGGGCCTGCGCGTCATCGTCGACGTCGTCCCCAACCACTGCTCCGACCAGCACGCCTGGTTCCGGCAGGCGCTGCACGAGGGCCCCGGCTCGACGCTCCGCGACCGCTTCCACTTCCGCAAGGGCCGCGGCGAGAACGGCGAACTCCCGCCCAACGACTGGGAGTCCGTCTTCGGCGGCCCCGCCTGGACCCGCGTCACCGACGGCGAGTGGTACCTGCACCTGTTCGCCCCCGAACAGCCCGACTTCAACTGGGACCACCCCGCCGTCCAGGACGAGTTCCGCTCCATCCTGCGCTTCTGGCTCGACCTCGGCGTGGACGGCTTCCGCATCGACGTCGCCCACGGCCTGGTCAAGGCCCCCGGCCTGCCCGACATGGGCCGCACCGACCAGCTGAAACTCCTCGGCAACCAGGTCCTGCCGTTCTTCGACCAGGACGGCGTCCACGCGATCTACCGCTCCTGGCGCCGCGTCCTCGACGAGTACGCGGGCGACCGCATCGGCGTCGCGGAAGCCTGGACCCCCAGCGCCGACCGCACCGCCCTCTACCTCCGCCCCGACGAGCTGCACCAGGCCTTCAACTTCCACTACCTCAACACCCACTGGGACGCCGCCGGACTCCGCACCGTCATCGACGCCTCCCTCGACGCGATGCGGCCGGTGGGCGCCCCCACCACCTGGGTCCTCTCCAACCACGACGTGGTCCGGCACGCCACCCGCCTCGGCGGCGACGGCCGCCGCGCCCGCGCCGCCGCCCTCCTCATGCTCGCGCTGCCCGGCTCCGCCTACGTCTACCAGGGCGAGGAACTGGGCCTTCCCGAAGTCACCGGCCTGCCCGACGAGGTCCGCCAGGACCCGGCGTTCTTCCGGGGCGACGGCCAGGACGGCCTGCGCGACGGCTGCCGCGTCCCGATCCCGTGGTCCGGCGACACGGCCCCGTACGGCTTCGGTACGGGCGGCAGCTGGCTCCCGCAACCGCCGGAGTGGGCGGGGCTCAGCGTCGCCGCCCAGACCGGCGACCCGGACTCCATGCTGGAGCTGTACCGTACGGCCCTCGCACTGCGCCGCACCCACCCCGGCCTCGGCGCGGGCGACGACATCGAGTGGCTCGATGCCCCCGAAGGCGTCCTGGCCTTCCGCCGCCCCGGCGGCTTCGTCTGCACGGTCAACACGACCCCCGACCCCGTACGCGCGCCCGTCCAGCCGGACTGGCGCCCGCTCCTCTCCTCCGCCGAACTCCGCACCGTCGACGACGAACCGGCCCTCCCGGCGGACACCGCCGTGTGGTGGGAAGCGTGACCGACCACCCCGACGTGCCGCCGGCCGGGGCCAACGGCCCCCGGCTGGCGCACATCGCCGCGCAGGCCCAGGTCAGCGAGGCGACCGTCAGCCGGGTGCTCAACGGCAGGGCCGGCGTGGCCCGCGGCACCCGGCAGCGGGTCCTGGCCGCCCTCGACTTACTGGGCGGCGAACGCCCCGTACGGCTGCGGCGCGCCAGCGCCGGGCTGGTCGGCCTGATCGTCCCGGAACTCACCAACCCGATCTTCCCGGCCTTCGCCCAGCTCATCGAACAGGCCCTCGCGGGCCACGGCTACACGCCCGTCCTCTGCACCCAGCTCCCCGGCGGCGCCACCGAGGACGAACTCGTCGAGCAGCTCGAAGCGCGCGGCGTCACCGGCATCATCTTCCTCTCCGGCCTCCACTCCGACAGCACCACCGACCCCGCCCGCTACACCCGCCTCACCGACCGCGCCGTGCCGTACGTCCTCATCAACGGCTACCACGAGGGCGTCGCCGCCCCCTTCGTCTCCCCGGACGACCGGGCGGCGTCCCGGATGGCCGTACGCCACCTTGCCGAACTCGGCCACCGGACCATCGGCCTGGCGGTCGGCCCGGCCCGCTACGTACCGTCGCGCCGCAAGGCCGAAGGCTTCGTCGCGGCGCTGAAGGAGGAGTTCGGCCTGCGCCGAGGACAGGCCGAACTCCTGGTCCGTCACACCCTGTTCGGCGTCGAAGGCGGCCACGCGGCAGCCGTCTCCCTCCTGGACGCGGGCTGCACGGCGGTCGTCTGCGGCAGCGACCTGATGGCGCTCGGCGTCGTACGGGCGGCCCGTCAGCGCGGCCTGGACGTACCGGCCCGGATCTCCGTCGTCGGCTTCGACGACTCGCAGCTCATCGCCTTCACCGACCCGCCGCTGACGACCGTGCGCCAGCCGGTACGGGCGATGGCCTCGGCGGCCGTGGACGCGCTGATCGAGGAGATCCGCGCCCGCGCGGACGGCGAGCGGCCGCCGGACCGGCACACGGAGTTCGTCTTCCAGCCGGAGCTGGTGGTACGCGGCTCGACGGCCCGGCGGCAGGGCAGCCCCGGACCCGGCTACGTGCCGAGCGGCGAACCGAGCAGCCAGTTGCCCGGGGCCTCCGGGTCCGGGCTGAGGTAGAACTCCTCGATGGCCGTACGGAACTCCGCATGGCTGATGACCCCGTCGCCGTCCCGGTCCAGCCGGTGGAAGGCGGGCGTCGAAGTCGCCGCGTCGATGTGCAGCGCCTCGTACATCCGTACGTACTCGTCGGTGGTGAGCACGCCGTCGCGGTCGGTGTCGAGAGCCAGCATGAGCGCGTCGACGATCTGCAGCACGACGTGCTCGAAGGTCTTCGGGTCGGTGACGTGCGAGCGCATCAGGTCGATGAACGACTGGCGGCTCACCCGCCCTTCACTGTCCGCGCCGCCCGCGTCCCGCAGCACCTCCCACCACCGCCCGAACGCCTCCCGCAGCGCGGCCCGGTTGCCGTGGTCCTCCGGCCGGGCCACCGCCATGAACAGCCCGGCCATCACCTCGAAGTCCTCATGGGTGAGCCAGCCGTCCTCGGTACGGTCGAACCAGTCGAAGAGGATGCTGAACTTGCGGTCGAGCGCGTCGTTCGCCATCACAACCCACCGTCCATCCGCGGTACGTCAGGGGCGCGTCCGCGTCCCATGCAACTGCCGACGCGGGGTGGGGTCAACGACGGTTCGGGTCAGGTTGCCCGGCGAGCGGCGTAGGGGAGGAAGGTGGCCCAGGCGTCGGCAGCGATGGCCAGGCGGGGCCCGTGTATGTCTTTCGAGTCGCGGATGTGGACGGTGCCGCGTGTGGCGGCGACCTCGACGCAGTCGTCCCCTGAGCTACCGCTGTAGCTGCTCTTGGTCCAGGTCAGCTCGGTGGTGCTCATAGGGCTCCTCGCATCCGTTCCAGCAGGCTCCTGGAGTCATCGGGGGAGAGAGCCTGCGATTGCAGTCTCGCATAGCGCATGCGCAGCGTACTGATCGTCTTGGAATCAGGAACGAAGTGCCCGCTCTCTTGCGACTCGCAGTATCCGAACCACTTGTGGTCCGGGGTTTCGAGGAGACGAATCGGCCCGTCCAGCCCGGGATGGACCCCCACCTTCAGCGGCATGATTTGCAGCTCGACGTTCCGGCGGCTCGCGCACTCCAGAACGTGCTCGATGAGCAGACGGCAAGCCTCCGTGCCACCGGTCTGACGCAGGAAGACATGTTCGTCGAGAACGAAGGTGAACAGTGTGTTCGGTCGCTCCTGCAACAGCTTCTGACGCTCCAGCCGGGCGGCCACCTGCGATTCAACCTTTTCGTTGGTCAGCAGGGGAACCCGGTTTTCGAAGAGCGTTCGTGCGTACCTCTCGGTCTGCAGCAGTCCCGGGATCAATCGGCACTCGTACGTACACAGGGTGATCGCCCGCTCTTCCAAGGACGCCCAGTGCCGGAACCAAGCAGCCAGACCTGGCTGACGCGACAGGTGACGTGCGGCGCCTTTCAACGCGCCGAATGCGTCCAGTACCACTTCCGCCCGGTCGATGAACTCCGGCGGGGGAAGCCGTCGCCCCTGTTCGATGGAAGCGATGGTCTGCGGTGAGAACCGCACCAGCAGAGCCAGTTCGTCCTGCGTGAGTCCGGCCCGTTCCCTGAACGCTTTGACCACGGCTCCGAACGCCCTCAGGCTGTCCGTGGATTCCGGCTCGCTGCTCCCCGCCGCTTCTGACATTTTCGGCCTCCTCGGCAGTCCTACGTGCCCAACTCGGCCATGGTCACGGTCAGTAATGCGTACTGTCTACCCTCCGTACCCGTACGCTTCCGCTCCGTACGGGCGGAACCCCTGGTCGCCCCGTCGATTAGCGACGACCGTGGGCCCATGCCAGCCCAACTGATCACTCGCCCACCCCAGCCCCCCGTCACCGTACGTGTGTTCACCCAGCGCTTCAGCAGTACGCGGCTGGGGGCGCGGCTGGCGCGGCATTTGGCCGTGCACCGGCTTGACGCGTGGGGGTTCCCGTACGGCAGCGCGTTCTCCGACGACGTCGGTGCGGTGGTCGGGGAGCTGACCGCGAACGCGGTGACCCACGGCCGCGTGCCCGGCCGGGACTTCGAGCTGCGGCTCGCGGTCGTCGGCGGGCTCGCCCGTACCGGGACGCTGCGGATCGACGTGACCGACACGCGGACCGAGCGGCGGCCACCGCCCCCCGGCGGCATCGGCCCCGCGCCCGCCGACGCGGAGGCCGGGCGCGGCCTGGTCGTCGTCGCCGCGCTCGCCACCCGGTGGGCGGTTCTCGACCGTGCGGGGGTCGGGAAGACCGTACGCGCGGAGTTGGATCTCGCGCCGGGCGTCGGCGGGCTCTCCGAAACACCGTTGCAATCTCTTGCGCAAACTCTTGCAACAATCAACCACGGCGGATAGAACAACGGCTGAACCCCTCCCACCCCCTCAGGAGGAACCCGATGCCCACCACCCGCCGACGGCGGCCCGCCCGCAGACCCGTGGCCGCCGCGCTCGCCCTTCTCTCCGGCGCGGCGGCGGCCGTCCTCGCCCCGCCGCCGCCGACCGCGCACGCGGCGCCGCCGGGGACGAAGGACGTCACCGCCGAGCTGTTCCAGTGGCGGTACGACTCGGTCGCCAAGGAGTGCACGAGCACGCTGGGCCCCGCCGGTTACGGCTACGTGGAGGTCTCGCCGGCCACCGAGCACATCCAGGGCGGCCAGTGGTGGACCTCGTACCAGCCCGTCAGCTACCGGATCGCCGGGCGGCTCGGTGACCGGGCGGCCTTCAGGCGCATGGTGGAGACCTGCCACGCGGCGGGCGTCCAGGTGGTCGCGGACGCGGTGATCAACCACATGTCGGCCGGATCGGGGACGGGCACGGGCGGCTCCTCGTACACGAAGTACGACTACCCGGGGATCTACCAGCGCCAGGACATGGACGACTGCACCGGGCCGGTCACCGACTACCGCGACCGCCGGAACGTGCAGCACTGCGAACTGGTGGGCCTGGCCGACCTGGACACCGGCGAGCCGTACGTCCGGTCGCGGATCGCCGCGTACCTGAACGACCTGCTGTCGCTCGGTGTGGACGGCTTCCGGATCGACGCGGCCAAACACCTGCCGGCCGAGGACCTCGCCGCGATCAAAAGGCAGTTGAAGAATCCTTCCGTCTACTGGAAGCAGGAAGCCATCCACGGGGACGGCGAGGCCGTGTCGCCCGCCGAATACCTCGGCAACGGCGACGTACAGGAATTCCGGTACGGCCGCGACCTCAAGCGCGTCTTCCGGAACGAGAAGCTGGCGTACCTGAAGAACTTCGGCGAGGGCTGGGCGTACCTGCCCTCCGCGCAGTCCGGCGTCTTCGTCGACAACTGGGACACCGAGCGCAACGGCACGACACTCAGCTACAAGGACGGCGCGGACTACACCCTCGCCAACGTCTTCATGCTGGCCTGGCCGTACGGGGCGCCCGACGTGCATTCCGGTTACGAGTTCGCCGACCACGACGCGGGGCCGCCCAACGGGGGTGCGGTGCGCGCCTGCTGGCAGGACGGCTGGAAGTGCCAGCACAACTGGCCCGAGATCCGCGGCATGGTCGGCTTCCGCAACGCGACCCGCGGCACGGCCGTCACCCACTGGTGGGACAACGGCAACGACGCCATCGCCTTCGGACGCGGCGACCGCGGCTACGCCGTCGTCAACCACGAGGGCAGCGCGCTGACCCGCACCTTCCAGACCTCGCTGCCGGCCGGCACGTACTGCGACGTACAGAGCCGGAAGCCGGTGACGGTGGGCGGTGACGGGCGCTTCACCGCCACGGTCGCCCCGAACACGGCGCTGGCGCTGCACGTCGGCGCGCGCGACTGCGGCTGACCCGGCCCGCTCCGCACGCTGCCCCGAACGTCCTGAAGGAGTCCTTACGTGAGGCGCACCCTCCGCCGTACCGTCGCAGCCGTGGCCATGGCCCTGTGCGCGGCGGTCCTGCCCGCCCCGCTTCCCGCGAACGCCGAACCGCCACCGGCTCCCGCCGAGGCGGCGGCGCAGTGGATCGACCGCGACACCGTGGTCTGGAAGGGAGCCCGGCGGGCCGACGCCCGGCTGGAGTTCGGGGCGGCGGGGCAGGAGGGGCGGATACGGCTCACGCCTGCCGCGCTCACCCCCGCCGAACAGGCCGCGTACCCGCACCTGAAGCACTTCCCGGCCTTCGCCGTGGACCCGCGCGACAGCGGGCTGGCCCGTGCCGCGCTGCGCGACCGGCTCGTCGCGGTCCAGCCGGACGCGGACGGGCGGCCCGTCCGCACCGGCGTCCAGATCCCCGGCGTACTGGACGACCTGTACGGACCGGCCGCGGCCGAGGCACCGCTCGGCCCGGTCTTCCGGCACGGCCGCCCCGCCCTCGCCGTCTGGGCGCCGACCGCCCGCACCGTCGCCCTCGAACTCGACGGCCGTACGGTGCCGATGCGGCGGGACGACGCGAGCGGCGTGTGGCAGGCGCGGGGCACGCGCGGCTGGACGGGCAAGCCGTACCGGTACGTCGTCGACGTGTGGGCGCCCGCCGCCGGCCGCTTCGTCACGAACAAGGTCACCGACCCGTACGCGACCGCGCTGACCGCCGACTCGACGCGCAGCCTCCTCGTCGACCTCGCCGATCCGCGCCTCGCGCCCAGGGGATGGAACCGGCTCAGGAAGCCCGCCGCGGTGCCCCTGAACCGGGCCCGCATCCAGGAACTCCACATCCGCGACTTTTCCGTCGCGGACCGCACCTCGCGCCACCCCGGCCAGTACCTCGCCTTCACCGACCGCCAATCGGACGGGATGCGGCACCTCAAGGCCCTCGCCGACTCCGGCACCTCCTACGTCCACCTCCTGCCCGCCTTCGACATCGCGACCATCCCGGAGCGGCGCTCCGACCAGGCCCGGCCGGACTGCGACCTGGCGGCGCTGCCCGCCGACTCCGAGCAGCAGCAGGAGTGCGTCGGGAAGACCGCTGCCCGCGACGCGTACAACTGGGGTTACGACCCGTTCCACTACACCGTGCCGGAAGGCTCGTACGCCTCCGACCCGGACTCGCCACGGGCCCGGACCAGCGAATTCCGCCGCATGGTGCAGGGCCTGAACGGCGCCGGACTGCGCACCGTCATGGACGTCGTCTACAACCACACCGCCGCCAGCGGTCAGGACGCGCTCTCCGTCCTCGACCGCATCGTGCCCGGCTACTACCACCGGCTGCTCGACGACGGCTCGGTGGCCACCTCCACCTGCTGCGCGAACACCGCGCCCGAACACACGATGATGGGCCGGCTCGTCGTCGACTCGATCGTCACCTGGGCCCGCCAGTACAAGGTCGACGGCTTCCGGTTCGACCTGATGGGACACCACCCGAAGGCCAACATCCTTGCCGTGCGCGCGGCGTTGGACGCGCTGACCGTCGCCAAGGACGGCGTGGACGGCAAGGCGGTCGTCCTCTACGGGGAGGGCTGGAATTTCGGCGAGGTCGCGGACGACGCGCGCTTCGTGCAGGCCACCCAGGGGAACATGGCGGGCACCGGGATCGCCACCTTCAACGACCGCGCACGCGACGCGGTACGCGGCGGCGGGCCCTTCGACGAAGACCCGCGCATACAGGGCTTCGCCTCCGGCCTCTTCACGGACCCCAACCCCTCGCCCGCCAACGGCACCCCGGCCGAACAGCGCGCCCGCCTTCTCCACCACCAGGACCTGCTCAAGGTCGGCCTGACAGGCAACCTCGCCGACTACACCTTCACCGACACCTCAGGACGCACGGTCAAGGGATCGCAGGTCGACTACAACGGCGCGCCCGCCGGATACGCAGCCGCCCCCGGCGACGCCCTCGCGTACGCCGACGCACACGACAACGAAACGCTGTACGACGCCCTCGCCTACAAGCTCCCGCAGGGCACATCCGCCGCCGATCGCGCCCGTATGCAGGTCGTGGCCATGGCCACCGCCGCGCTCTCCCAGGGCCCGGCCCTCTCCCAGGCCGGAACGGATCTGCTCCGCTCCAAGTCCCTGGACCGCAACTCCTTCGAGAGCGGCGACTGGTTCAACGCCCTGCACTGGGACTGCCGGGACGGCAACGGCTTCGGCCGCGGCCTGCCGCCCGCGGCCGACAACAAGGACAAGTGGCCCTACGCCCGGCCCCTGCTCGCGGACCCCGCCCTGCGCCCCGGCTGCGCGCAGATCACCGCCGCCTCCGCCGCCTACCGCGACCTGCTCCGCATCCACGCCGCGGAACCGGCCTTCGGACTCGGCAGCGCCGCCGCCGTACAGGACGCGCTGTCCTTCCCCCTGTCGGGGACGGCGGAGACGCCGGGCGTGGTGACCATGCGGCTGGGCAGGCTGGTCGTGGTCTTCAACGCGACGCCGCAACGGCAGCTCCAGCACGTCCCGGCGCTCGCGGGCAAGCGGTACGGCCTGCACCGCGTCCAGGCGCGCGGCGCGGACCCGGTGGTGAAGGCGGCTTCGTACGAGAAGCGGACGGGGACGTTCGGCGTGCCGGGGCGTACGGTCGCGGTGTTCGCGGCGCGGTAGCCGTATCGGCGGCCGTGGCGCTTCGCAGCGGTGTGGGGCCGTCCATGGGCCGCCCTGCCCATGGACGGCCCATCCGCCTACGGCGGCTCCGGGGCCCGTTTTCCCCCGTGGATCGCCCCCATGGTTCCCCCATCCGTCCGCCGTGGCGGACTCCATGGGCCCCCGTGATCCCGTGCCCTCAGGCCCCGGTGACACCACTGTGGGGTCCCCGGGAATTGTCCGAAAGCCCTGAAGGTGCCGGACAAAGGGCCGTACAACCGGTCGCGGTTGCGCGGCGGCCCCGCGCGCGCCGGTGCTGTGCGCCGAGTGTCCGCCCCGCGCGCCGGTGCCCGCCCCTCCCGGCCGGTGCCTACGCCTGTGCCTACGCCTGCGGCCCCGGCAGCGGCGTCTCCGGCACCGGCCTCTCCGACACTGGCCTCTCCGACACCGGCCTCTCCGACACTGGCCTCTCCGGCACCGGCTTCTCCAGCAGCGTGACGGTGTACCTGCTCCCGTCCGAGCCCTCCTTCGCCCGCTGTTCGCCGACGACCCGGTAGCCCGCACTCTCGTAGTACGGCTGGAGCCGCGGATTGGCCGACTTGCAGTCGAGGCGGCTCAGCGGGCGGCCCGCCTCGGCGATCCGCCGCTCGGCACGGGCCAGCATCGCGCGGCCGGTGCCCGCCGGTGCCCGGTCGCGGTCGACCATCAGACGGTGCAGATAGCCCGCGACGGGCGGCTGCGGGCCCCACGCGGGCAGGTCCTCCCACCACAGTTCCCAGGCGCCGGCGGTCTCCCCGCGCACCTCGGCGAACCAGACCTCGTCCTGCTTGATCCGCAGCCGGAAGTGCTCCGCGTCCCGCTCGCCCGGCGTCCACTGGTCGATGCCGCGGCCCTGCATCCAGCGGGCGGCGCCGTCGTAGAGCGCGACGAGGGCGGCCACGTCGGCGTCGGTGTCCACGGCACGGCGGAAGGTGATCACGTCCATGCGCGGATTGTGCCGCAGCGGTACCGGAACGGGCGCGTCCGTCTCACGACGCCTGCGGCGCCAGCGCCATCAGCCGGGTGAGCAGCTCGCCGAACGGCCCGTCGGATGGCTCCCCGGCCAGGACCCGGCCCAGCACGGCGGCCATCTCCTCGTCGTACGCGGCGCTCACCGCCGCCAGCGCCGCGAAGTCGTGCACCAGCTGGCGTTCCAGCTCGCCGCGCGGGATGGCGCGGCTGTCGAGCCAGATCAGGGCGGTCGTCTCGGCGAGCGAGATCCAGGAGCGGACCACCAGTTCCATGCGCGGAGCGGGGCCCCGCACGCCGAGGTGGGAGAGGATCTGCTCGTACGCGGCCTGGCGCACCCCGTCGATCATCGCGCTCGTGCGGCCCGACCCCACGCCCTCCATGGCGCCGATGGAGGGGCCGCCGCGCATCAGCGCGGAGAAGCCGGGTCCGTGCTCCTCGACGAAGTCGAAGAATCGTTCCATCACGCGGAGCAGACGGGCACCGAGCGGCCCTTCGCGCGGCTCGACGAAACGGGCGGCCAACTCGTCGGCCGCCCGGCGCAGCGCCGCCTCGTACAGGCTCTGCTTGCCCGGGAAGTAGTGGTAGACCAGCGGCCGGGAGATCCCGGCCGCCTCGGCGATCTCGTCGATCGAGACCTCTTCCGGGGCCCGGTGGCTGAACAGGCCGAGCGCCACGGCGATCAGCTGCTCGCGTCGTTCCTCGACACCCATCCTGCGGCGCGCCCCGTTGGTCATGCGCACACCCTAACGACCGGGAACGCGCCGCGGAATCGAGCGGCCGGGGCCCGGCCACCGGACCTCGCGACCGCGGCGCGCGGGGCCCGGCCACCGGACTTCGCGGCCTCGGCGCGCGGCCCGGCCACCGGACCTCGCCGCCTCGGCACGCGGCCCGGCCCCGCCCTCAGAGATCGAGGACCAGACGCTCTCCCCGGGCCCGCGAGACGCAGATCAGCATCGAGTCGTCGCGTTCGGCGTCGGTGAGCAGTTCGTCGCGGTGGTCCACCTCGCCGGAGAGCACCCGCTGCTGGCAGGTGCCGCAGAAACCCTGCTCGCAGGAGTACGGGAGGTCCGGCAGCGCCTGCTCACGGATGGCGCGCAGGGCGCTGCCGTCCGCCGGGACGGTGACCGTGCGGCCGGTGCGCCGCAGCTCCACCTCGAACTCCGCGTTCTCGCCCGGAGGCAGGGCCGCGACGGGCGCGAACCGCTCCGTGCAGAGGGTCAGGCCGCGCGCCCCCTGCGGCAGCAACGCGGCCACGGCGTCCATCAGCGGGTCGGGACCGCAGCAGTAGACGGCGGCGTGCGGCGGGGCGCCGGTGAGCGCGCCCGCCAGGTCGGGCAGGCCGTCCTCGTCCTCGGCGACGACCGTCACGCGGTCCGACGCGGCGCCCGCCAGCTTCTCGACCTCCTCCAGGAACGGCATCGTCGCGCGCGAGCGCCCGCCGTACACCAGCCGCCAGGGCACGCCCTCGGACTCGGCCTGCCGCAGCATCGGCAGGATCGGTGTGATGCCGATGCCGCCCGCGATGAACAGGTAGGCGTGGCACTCCTCCAGCCGGAACCGGTTGCGCGGCCCGCGCACCTCGACGACCGTGCCCTCGTGCAGCTGCTCGTGCACCTCGCGCGAGCCGCCCCGGCCGTCCTCGATCAGCCGCGTCGCGATCGTGTACGAGCCGGTGTCGGCCGGGCTGCCGCACAGCGAGTACTGGCGCACGGTCCCCGAGGGCAGGACCACGTCGAGGTGGGCCCCGGGCTCCCAGGCGGGCAGGCCGTCGCCCTCCAGGCGCAGCCGTACGACGCCTTCGGCCTCCTCGGCGCGCTCCACGACCAGGAGCCGCAAGGGGCCGGAGCGGTCCCGGCCCCGGCCGGAGACGGGGTGCTCCAGCGCGGGCATCGGCCACAGCGGTGACCGGCCGATGCGCCGCCGCAGGGCCCGCTGGACGACCAGCGCGGCGCCGGCGGCGACCAGGACCGTACGTATCCGGGGGAGGGACGGCATCTCAGGCGGCTCCTGTCGGGTGGTCCTCGGCGCGAACGTGCTGCGTGTTCTGAGTGTTCTGCGTGTTCCGTGTGTTCTTGGTGTTCTTCGTGTTCTTCGCGGGCGCGTCCGCCGCCGGGCGGGCCTCGGCGGCGGACGCGGCGGGCGAACCGGCGAGATAGGCGGCGGCCTGCTCGGTGCTGCCGTACCGCGAGGGGTGGTAGGCCCGGCTCAGGTACTGCGGGACGGAACGGGCCATATCGGCGGCGGTGGGCAGCACGCCCTGGCGCCCGGCCCGCGTGAACTCCCGGAAGCTGGCCCGGCCGTCCGGGAGCGAGGGATCGTTCGCCATGAAGAAGCGGGTGCCGCGCTGCCAGAGGAAGACGAGCGCGGAGAAGGCGGTGGCCCAGGTGCGCACCCGCCGCCGGTAGCCGCCGTCCACGTGCAGGAAGAGATCGAACGCGACCGAGCGGTGCTCGACCTCCTCGGCGCCGTGCCACCGCAGCAGGTCCAGCATCGTCGGATCGGCGCCCCTGGCGTCCAGCGCCTCCGCGTTGAGCACCCAGTCCCCGAGGAAGGCCGTGTAGTGCTCGATCGCGGCGATGATCGCGACGCGCTCCATCAGCCACCACTGGCGCGCCCGGCCCGGGGGCAGGGTACGGTCACCGAGCAGCTTCTCGAAGAGCCAGTCGACCTGCGCGGTGTACGGGGTCGGGTCCAGGCCGAGCCGCTTGAGGTGCGGCAGCACGTCGTCGTGCGCCTGGGAGTGCATGGCTTCCTGGCCGATGAACCCGATCACGTCCTCCCGCAGCCGCGCGTCGCGGATCTGCGGCAGCACCTGCTTGTAGACGTGTACGAACCAGCGTTCACCGGCGGGCAGCAGCAGGTGCAGCACATTGATCGTGTGGGTGCTGTCCGGATCGCCGGGAATCCAGTGCAGGGGAGTGTCCGCCCAGTCGAAGGCGACGTTGCGTGCTTTCAGCTGGGTGTGCTCGGACGCGACCGGCCGGGGCCGCAACGAGGCCGTATTAGACATGGCGTCAATGTACTGGCGGGTACGGGATCGGCAACAGGCTTGGGGCAGGGATTTTCCGTTCCGGTGCCCAGGACCTCCTGCGCCACCCACGCCTCCTCCGCCACCCGTACCCCTCCGCTGCCGCCCCTCCGCATCCCCCCCGTTGCCCGCCCCCGGGCGCTACCGGAGCCCCGTCACCCGCTCCCCGCTCCGCAGCCGCCCCGACAGCTCCGCGCGGGCGCCCGCCGTCGCCGGTACGGCCAGCTGCGAGCCCGCCGCGCGCCCCATGACCCCGCCGCCCACGCTGATCTCCGTGAGCTGTCCGCTGCCCGCGGCCACCAGCCACCACTGACCCCCGGACGCCTTCCACAGGACACCGGCCAGCGCCCACGGCTCGCGCGGGCCGCACCCCGGGCCGCCTTCGGAGCGCGCCACGACCGCGCCCGGCGCGTACCGCAATCCGGCCGTGGGCGGGGTCTGGACCTGCGCGAAGGTACGGCTGCCCGCGCCCCGCCAGGTCTCGGCGCGCGTGCACACCCACACCGCGGTGCCGCCACCGGCGGGCAGCGGCTGCTGGGCGAACTCCCAGGAGTTGACCGCGCGTACGCCCTGACCGCGCAGCTCGCCGAGGTGGCATGCCGTGCGCGCCCAGGCCGTGCGCGCCTGCGGCCCGTCCGGTTCGCCGGGCCGGGCCGGAGCGCCGGACGTCAGCCGGGCCGGGACCAGTTCGCCGAGATCGGTGAAGAGGTGGCCGTCCATCCGCAGGGCCTGCCAGGCGGTGCAGGTGGTGGCCCGCGCGGGGGACGGTACGGGGCCGGTCGCACCGTCCTCGCCGATGGGCACGGGCTGGGCCGCGTCGGCGGGCTTCAGCAGGTCGGTCAGCCCGGCGTGCCCGGTCCACGGGGCGGTCAGGTAGCGGACGTTGCTGTCCGTGCGGCTGAGCACCAGTGCCGAGACGGAGGTGTCGTCCGCGCCGTCCGTACGGGCGAAGTCCAGTGCCGCGCCGGGTCCGTCCTGTCCGCTGCCGGAGGCGTCCACAGGCTCCGCGTAGCGCACCACGCGCAGCCCGTCGTACAGGAGCACCACCGCGGCCCGGTCCGCCACACCCGCGTAGAGCAGCTGTGGCGGACCGGCCGCGGGGCCCCCGGCGGTGCCCGGGGTCGCCGAGACCTGCACGTCCGGGCCGGGCCTGGCCCACACGGCCAGCGCGCGCCGCAGCAGCGCCCGGTCGTGCGTACGGTCTCCGCGGGCGGGCCAGGCCGCGAGACCCCGCCGTGTCGCGTTCCGCCAGCTTCCGGCGGCGGCCCGCGTCACCTTGGCGGGATCCAGGGCGGCCTGCGCTGCCGCGTTCTCGGCGTACGGGGGAGCCGCGGCGCCATCGGGGCCCCGACCGCCGCCCGGCAGAGTCAGCAGCGCACCGCACACCAGCACCGCCGCTCCCGCCGCCAGCGTCGCGCGGGTGGACCGGCGGCGCCGCAGGAGGTCGGTGGGCCGGGCCTGGAGGGAACAGGGGTCGAACTCGGCGGATTCCAGCAGCGGCCGGCCCCGGCCGCCCACCGGCGGTGCCGCTCCGGCCGCCGCGGTGAGCGCGCCCGGCACGTCCTCGGCCCCCGCCGCCTCCAAGGCCGCCCGTACGTCCGCGTCGCCCGAACCCTCCAGCACGCGCAGCACATACGCCGCGCGGGCCGGGGCGGACAGCGCCGACAGGGCCCGGGCCAGGGAGAGTTCGTCCACACCGCCGGAGCGGGGGAACAGCCGCAGGCCCCAGACCTGCGGCAGCAGCGGCGGCAGCGGCGGTACGGGAACGTCACGTCCCAGCAACGGCAGACGCAGCCGGGGGCGTTCGGCGGCCAGGGCCGCACGCAGCACCTGGAGCCGTACGAACGCGTAACCGGGATCGGTGGCCGGGCGGCCGGGGCGGCGCTGGGGCGGCAGGAGGGGGAGCCGCGCAGGGGCGCCGCGGCGCGGCAGGGAGCGCTGGACGATCGAATGCGCCCTCAGGACCCGCCGGTTGCGCCCCAGTGTCGGCGGCAGCACCAGATAGGCGAGGCGCGTCAACCGCGGGTAGTGCTCGACGAGGGCCGCCTCGGCCTGTTCGACGCCGACGAAGGCGGCCGGAACGCCACCGGCATCGGGGCGGGGACGACGGCGGGGCCGGTCCGGACGGGGTGCTGTTGCCTGCTGCTGCTCCACGTTCGGTGAAACGAGTGAATCCTGGGATGGTCACATCGCCCGCCGCGCGCCCCTCCGGGCAGCAGCGCGCCCCGCCCGCCCCGGCGCGCTACTCCGGGCGCTCCGCGCGGTCGAGGTCGAACTCGCCGTCCCGCGCGCCCAGGACGAACGCGCGCCACTCCGCCTCGGTGTACCGCAGCACCACGTCCGGCTCCTTGGAATTGCGCATGGCCACCGCGCCCTTCTCCAGGAAGGCGATCTCCACCGCCTCCTCGGACTCGCCGGGGGCGCGCTGCCAGGTGGCGTCGGAGATGTCGAGGGCGTAGAGCCACTCCTTGTCAGCTGCGGCACTCATACGGGGAACTCCTTGCTCGCGGTCCGTACGGGTCTGCGTACGGATCGTCAGCGTACGCGGTGGCCGGATGAGCTTCCAGCGGTCCTCCGAGGTGTGGTACGGGGGCCGGCGGGGCGGAAGGGCTCAACCACGGTCCAGATAGGCCAGAACGGCCAGCACCCGGCGGTTGTCGTCGTCGGACGGCGGCAGGTGCAGCTTTCCGAAGATGTTGGAGGTGTGCTTGGCGACGGCACGCTCGGTGACGACCAGCTTGCCCGCGATGGCCGTGTTGGAGCGCCCCTCGGCCATCAGCTCCAGCACCTCGGTCTCGCGCGGCGTCAGCCGGGCCATCGGCCGGTCCTGCGCCCGCCGGGACAGCAGTTGGGAGATCACCTGCGGGTCCATGGCCGTACCGCCGCCGGCCACCCGCCGTACCGCGTCGATGAACTGCTCGGCGTCGAAGACCCGGTCCTTGAGCAGGTAGCCGACCCCGCCGGTGCCGTCGGCCAGCAGCTCGCGCGCGTACAGCTGTTCCACGTGCTGGGACAGGACGAGCACCGGCAGACCGGGCCGGGCCTGGCGGGCGGCCAGCGCGCACTGGAGGCCCTCGTCCGTGAAGGAGGGCGGCAGCCGTACGTCCACGACTGCGACGTCCGGCTGCTCCTCGGCCAGCGCTCGCGCCAGGTCCGGCCCGTTGTCGACGGCGGCGGCGATCTCGAAGCCGAACGCCTCCAGCATCCGTATCAGACCGTCTCTCAGGAGGAAGAGGTCTTCGGCGAGCACAACGCGCACGGGATCTCCAGCGTGACCAGGGTGGGGCCGCCCGCCGGGCTGCTGACGGCCAGGATGCCGTCGAATGTACCGAGTCGTCGCTCAAGTCCGCGCAGGCCGGAGTGCGTACCGGCCGGACCGGGCAGCCCGGCGCCGCCCGCGGGCGGCAGGATCACACCGCCGCGGCCGTCGTCGCCGACGGTGACCCGCAGCCGTTCGCCGTCGTACTCCAGGTCCACCCACGCCCGCGTGGCATCCGCGTGCTTGGCGGTGTTGGTGAGCAGCTCGCTCACCGAGAAGTACGCGGCGGACTCCACCGGCGCCTCCAGGCGGCCCGCCAGCCGTCCCGTCACGTCCACCGGCAGCGGCATCCGCAGGGCCAGCGCCCGTACGGCGTCGTCCAGCCCGCGTTCGGCCAGCACCGGCGGGTGGATGCCGCGTACCAGGTCGCGCAGTTCGGACAGGGCCTGCGCCGACGACGTACGGGCGCGGGCGAGCAGTTCCTTGGCCTGTGCGGGGTCCCGTTCGATCAGCGCCTCGACCGTGCCCAGGTCCATGCCCATGGCCACCAGCCGGGCCTGCGCGCCGTCGTGCAGGTCCCGTTCGATCCGGCGCAGTTCGGCCGCCGAGGCGTCCACCGCGTCGTGCCGGGTCTCGGTGAGCCGCTCCACGCGGGCGGCCAGCGTGGCCTTGGGCGGGGTGAGGAACACCGCGGTGAGCCGGAAGTGCAGGGGCAGCAGCTTCGGGTTGAAGACGGAGGCGGCGAGGATCACCGTGGCCAGCACCGGCATGAGGGCCACCTGCAACGGGTCCGAGGCGAACAGGAACCCGTACACGTAGTCGTCGATCACACCGTTCCAGATCAGCACCGGGATGACGAAGCCCTCGATGCCGTACGCGGCCAGCAGGACCGGTACCAGCGCCGTGAAGAACCCCGCCGTCATGTCGACCGGCAGCCACAGCAGCTCCCGCCAGGTGGCCGGGTCGCGGAGCAGGTGCAGGCACTGCTGCACCATGCCGGGCAGGCCGCGCTGCCGCTCGGGTAGCGGCTGGTAGGCGGCGGGCACGCTGATCCCCGCCCAGTCGTGCGCCCACACCCGCCGCTGGTCGGCGAAGCGGCGGGTCTGCCCCACGACGAGCGGGGTGGTCAGCCAGCCGATGCCGATCGGCAGCAGGGCGAGCGAGACGAGGGTCAGCGAGAAGAGCAGGACCGAACCGACCAGCGAGACGACGGCGAGCCCGAGCCCGCGGGCTGCGGTAACCAGTGTTCGGCGGACCCTCATCCGTACGCTCCCTGCGCTTCACGCGCCCGGACGTCGGGCACGGGAACAGTCTGCCTGGTGGAGAAGACCAGGTCACTCGGTGTCGCCCCCCGAAGGGGGGTGTAGCCGGCACCACCACCGGTTCCGGCAGGACGCCGCGGCCCGGTGCCCGCCACGTCCGGCGGCCTGCTCGTCCCCCCTCTCCTCTCCTCTTCCCGTATCCGCGACCCCTGCCGGCCTCACCACGTCTCGACTCCCCGGACGGAGAGCCTCATGAGCGTCCCCGCGACCGTGCCCGCCGCCACCACGCCAGCCCCCACAGCCGCCCCTGCGGGCGGCACACCCGGCTCCGCACCGGGCGCTCCCACACAGGGCGCCCCCGCCGCGTACGAGACCTCGATCGCCGGTACACCGGACCTCGTACGCGCCGCCCAGCGCCTGCGCCACCAGGTCTTCGGCGACGAGCTGGGCGCCACCCTGCACTCGCCCCTGGCCGGCCACGACATCGACCCCGTCGACGACCTCGCGGACCACCTGATCGTCACCGAGACCGCCACCGGCGACGTGGTCGGCACCTACCGGCTGGTGCCGCCGGGACGCGGCGACCGCCTCTACTCCGACGGCGAGTTCGACCTGACGGCGCTCGCCGCGCTGCGCCCCTCGCTCATCGAGGCCGGGCGCTCCTGCGTCCACCCGGGCCACCGCAGCGGCGCCGTCATCAACCTGATGTGGGCCGCACTGGCCCGCTACACCCTGCTGTCCGGGCACCGCTACCTGGCGGGCTGCGCCTCCGTACCGCTGGCGGACGGCGGTACGGCCGCGGCCGCCGCCTGGGAGCTGGGCCGCACCCGGCACGCCGCGCCGCCCGGACTGCGGGTCACCCCGCACCACCCGTGGCGCCCCGAAGGACCGGGGCCGGACGCGCGCCCGAACCTGTCGCTGCTGCCGCCGCTGCTCCGCGGCTACCTGCGGATCGGCGCGTGGGTGTGCGGACCGCCCGCGCACGACCCCGAGTTCGACGTGGCCGACTTCTTCGTGGTGCTCGACATGGAGCGTCTCAACGACCGGTACCGCCGGTTCTTCCTGGGAGACCTGGCGGCCGGGCGGGGCACTCCGGAGCGGCAGGACATACCGGAGCGGCGCGGCATAGCGGAGCGGCGCGACCTACCGGCCGGGAGCCGGGCGTGAGCACCTGGGAGGTCCGGTCCGAGTGCACGACGGGCTGCGCCGCGCACGCCGCGCCGCGGATCCCGTTCACGGAGGCCGCCGGGCGCTGCGCCGCCTTCGCGCGCGCCGCGGGCCGCGCCCTGCGCGACGGCGAGCGGATGTCCGAACCGGCCCGGCTGCGGGCGCACGCGCGCGCGGTGCTGGACGCGATCGGCGTCCGGCTCGTCGTCGGGGCGGCGGCGGACGCGGGGGGTCTGGCGGTCCCCGGGGGTCTGGCGGTCCCGGGCGCGGCGGGCCCGGTGGCTCCGGATGCGGTGGGACCGATGGTCCCGGACGCAGTGGGCCCGATGGCCCCAATTGAGGTGGGCCCGGACGCGCAGCCGACGGGCTCCACGGACGCCCGCCCGCCGGGCTCTCCGGCCGTACCCCGCCCCGGCACCCTCGTCGTCGCCAACCACATCTCCTGGCTGGACATCCCCGCGCTCCTCGCCGTCGAGCCGGTGACCCTGCTCGCCAAGCGGGAGGTCGGCGACTGGCCGCTGGTCGGCACCCTCGCCCGCCGCGCCGGGACCCGCTTCATCGACCGCGACAGCCCCCGCCAACTGCCCGTCACGGTGGCGTCCTTGGCGGCCCTGCTGCGCTCCGGGCAGTCGGTGGCCGCGTTCCCGCAGGCCACCACCTGGTGTTCGGCGACGTACGGTGCCTTCCGCCGGGCCACCTTCCAGGCGGCGCTGGACGCGGGTGCCCCCGTGCGGCCGGTGACGATCGCGTACGAGCAGCAGGGGCTGCCCAGCACGGTGGCGGGCTTCCTCGGCGACGAGGAATTCCTGTCCTCCGTACGGCGGGTGGTCGGCGCGCGCGGCCTGACGGTCCGCGTCACCGTACATCCACCGCTGCTGCCCCGGCCCGGCACGCACGACCGGCGCGCGCTGGCGGACCTCGCCCGCAGGGCCGTCATCGGCACGGTCCGGGAGCCGGTCCGGAGGCACGCACTGGGCCGCCGGACCGGCCGCCCCGAAGACCAGCTGCTCGCCACGTAGCGGAGCGGCAGCCCCGTACGTACCGGTCAGGCGCTCGGTACGTACTTGTAGCCGACGCGCCGTACGGTCACGATCGACGACCGCAGGCCCGCGCCCAACTTGCGGCGCAGCCGGGCGACATGCACATCGACCGTACGGCCGTCGCCGACGTGCCCGTACCCCCACACCGTGGTGACGAGCTGGTCGCGGGTGTGCACCCGGTGCGGGTGCGCCACGAGGTGCGCGAGCAGCTCGAACTCCAGGTACGTCAGGTCCAGCAGCCGGCCGTGGACGTGCACGGTCCGCTGCTCCGGGTCGATGCGTACGAGCGCGTCGCCGGTCGTGGCCACGGCGGCGGCCGGCTCCCCGGGCGCCGGGCGCGGTGCGGCGGCGGCAGGCACCTGCTCCGCCGGTACGAGCACGAGATAGCCGACCATCGCCGGCTGCCCCGGCAGTGCGGGCAGGCTGTGCTGTGGCGCGGGGAGCCAGGTCGCGCCGGAGGTGAGGAGTTCGGCGACCGGTGGCAGCTCGTCGGGTGCCACGGCGCGCAGGCGCTGTCGCTGCCTGCCGGGCACGGTGGGAACGGGGGTGGCGGCGGCCGTCGCGGCGGTGGCGGCGGAGGTGGAACCGGCAGGCAGGGTACGGACGTTCGTCATGATCGTCAGCTCTTTCGCGCAGAGGGGCGTCGGTGGACGTCGTGCGCGCGGGCAGGGCTGGGGACGCGGTGGGAGGCGTCGGTGAGGCGTGTGCGGGCCCGCGCTCAGTGCGCGCGGCAACACAGACGGTCGAAGTGATGTCCCTGCCGGGACGGCCAGAAGGGCTCTAGGTCGCTGCGACCCGTCGCGGTGTCGGTAAGGCTGGCCATGACCCCATTCAACCAGACAGCCGTTGATCTGTCCTTCACGTGGGCCGCGGATCGGCGCGAACCGGACGCCGGAACGGGGTGGTCGCGCGGCGGACGGCCGCCCGGTGGCCGGTCGTGCGACGGCTGGTCGTGCGGTGCCCGGTCGTGTGGCGGTCGGCCGCGCGGTGGCGGATCTTGAACGCGGCGCCCGCGCCCATGCCCAGCAGCAGCGCCGTCAGATGCCCCGCGTCCGTGAAGTCCCGCCGTCGGCTCAGGACCGGGCGTACGCCCAGCACCAGCAGCCCCGCCGTGGCCGCGGCCCGCGCACCGCGGTGCGGCACGGAGACGGCGAGCGCGCCCACCGTGGCGTAGAAGCCGTAACTCGCGCCCACGTCCACGGCCCGCTCGATGTCGGGGGTGACCGCCTTGTGGGACAGCGCGCGGGCCGCCCGCAGCCCGCCGTACACGAGCACGCTGGCGCCGATGTGCCCGGCGGCGAACGTACCGGCGGCGCGCCGGGTGCCCCACGCCGCCTCGGCCGTGCCGAGCGCCGCGAGCAGCGCGATCCCGTACGGGACGGGCAGCGGGCTCTCGACGAACACGGCGCTGGTCGCCAGCGTCCGCCAGCGGCCCGCCCGCAGGTTGTCGACGTTGGTGGAGTGCGCGCGCAGCAGCTCGGCGCGTTCCCGCGCGGGCAGCCGCGCGGTGGCGTACGCGCCGAGCTGGACGGCGCCGACGTACAGCGGGGCGAACCAGGGAGCACAGGCGGAGGGTGCTTTCATGCCCTCCATCATCCCTGGCGGGACCCGGGGTCCGCCGGGAGCCGGTGTCAGACGAGGCGGATCTCGACCGGGTCGGCCGACCCGCCCCGCACCGTGACCGCGGTCCCGGCGGTCTGCGACGCGCCGCCTCGCTCCGACCGGCACTCGACGGTGTAGCCGCCGTCGGCGCCGGCGGAGAGGACGAAGCGCCCCTCGCCGTCGGTGAGCGCGGCCACGTCCGGGAAGGAGCCGGGGCCCGCGGCGAGGTACACCCGGGCGTCCGGGACGGGCCGGCCGTCCGTGTCCATCACGACTCCGGAGATCACCGCCATACCGGGACCTTTCGTTTCCTCAGGGCCGGGTGGTGCCAGGCCCTTCCGGCGTCAGGGTGTACGGAGCCCTGTACGGGTCCGTACGGTCACGCCTTCCACGACACGTAGTTGTTGTACACCGGTGTGGTGATCCGCGTGCCCGAGTTGGTGACCGCGCCGCCGTATGCGTGGATCGCGATGCCGTACCGGCCGCCGTTGTAGAAGTGGTAGACGGAGCTGCCGCTCTGGCCGCCCGCCGTGTCGATGTCGTAGTACACCTTGCGCGGACCGACGGAGGCGACGCCGCGCGCGTCGTACCACTGCGTACCGGCCGGCTTGTCGCCCGGGTAACCGGAGATGTTGCCGACGGTCTTGAGCAGGTCGGCGTCGGACCACACGCCGAAGCCGAACCAGCCGGTGGTGTTGCCGAGGTTGGTGGGCGTGATGATCGCGCCGTAGTCGTAGTTCTCGTCGCCGTTGTTGGCCCAGCCGTTGACCGTACGGAAGCTGGTGCTGGTGACGACCCCGTAGGGCAGGGTGTTGCCGTTGCGGCCCGGCATCACGTTGATGCTCTTGACCCAGCCGTCGCGCCCGGCGACGCCGCTGTTCTTGATGTAGACGACGTGCCCCGCGGTGGCCAGGGTGTGCGGGCCGATGAACCAGCCCGTGCCGATCCAGCGGGAGTTGTCCGCCGCGGTGATCAGCAGCGAGCAGTGCACCCGCCACGGGTACACGGACGTGTCGGTGATCTGCACCCGGTCGTCCGGGCCGTGCACGGTCTCGGCGGCGACCGGCGGCGGGCCGAAGGACGCTTCGCCGATGTCCGGCAGCGCCGCGGTGGGCGGCTGCCAGAGCTGCTCCGGCGTGCCTTCGGGGCGGCTGTAGCCCCGTACGTTCTCCAGGCCGTCGCCGGTCGCCTTGGCCGGGTCGCCCTGCGGCCCCTCGGACGGCGGCTGTACGGCCAACTCCTCAGCGGTGAAAACGACCTGCTGTTCCTCCGGCTCGTTCGAGACAGCGGTGTGGAACTCGATCGGCATTGCTGGTCACCGGGCCTCTCGGTTCTCGCGGTGCACTGTGGGAGTCCTCCTCGAAGGAGTCCTCTCCTTGTACTGCGGTCCCCGGAGCCGGACAACGAAAGATGCGGCGAATTCTTGCGGATGGCCCTCTGCTACGTCATCCGTCCCGAAGTGCCCCGGCAACAGCACGAGACACCCCGCGAAAACGGGACGCCCCGGCCACGGAGAACTTCCGCACCGAGAACGGGCACGACCGGACCTTGCGGGCCGGTGCGGGACGCGCCACGACGCGCGCAGCGGGCGCGCGCGGGCGCGAGAGCGTCCATGAGAGGGATGTTGTGAGTGGGGCTGGGGCGCGGCGGGCGCGCGCTTCGCGAGAGCGTCCGCGCAGCGCGGCAGGGGAAGCCTGCGGTGCGGACGCGGGGGTGTCTGTGGAGCGGGGCGGGGCATCTGCGGTGCAGGGACGGGGGACCGTGCTCGCGTTGGCGGACACGTGGCGTAGTGGCGACGCGAGGCGCGCGGGCTCTTACGGCGGCACCCTTGCGCCGCGCGGCACACTGACGGTCATGACGACGACCCTGCGCATCGGACTCCTCGGCACCGGCCCCTGGGCACAGCGCGTCCACGCCCCCGCCCTCGCCGCCCACCCCGGCGTCACCTTCACGGGCGTCTGGGGGCGCCGCCCTGAAGCAGCCGAGGCGCTGGCCGCGAGCCACGGCACCCGCCCGTACGCGACCCCCGCTGACCTGTTCGCCGACACCGACGCCCTCGCCATCGCGCTCCCGCCGGCCGTCCAGGCCGACCTGGCCGTACGGGCCGCCGAAGCCGGCCGGCACCTCCTCCTGGACAAGCCGGTCGCCACCTCCGTCCCCGAAGCGCGCGCGGTGGCCGACGCGGCCGACCGGGCGGGCGTCGCCTCCGTCGTGTTCTTCACCGCGCGCTTCGGCGCCGCCGAGGGGGAGTGGATCGACCGGGCAGCCGCGGCCGGCGGCTGGTTCACCGCGCACGCCGACTGGCTCGGCTCGGTCTTCGCGGCCGACAGCGACAGCCCGTACGCGGCCTCCCCCTGGCGCCGCGAGAAGGGCGCCCTGTGGGACGTCGGCCCGCACGCGCTGTCCCTCCTGCTGCCCATCCTCGGCGACGCGGAGCAGGTCACCGCCGCTCGCGGCCCCGGCGACACCGTGCTGCTCACGCTGCGGCACACGAGCGGCGCGGCGAGCTCGGCGACCGTCAGCCTGACCGCGCCGAGTGCCGCCTCCGGAGTGTCCGTCACGCTGTACGGCAGTTCCGGCACCACCTCGCTCCCGCGCCGCCAGGACGGTCCGGAAGTGGCGTACGCACGCGCGGTGGACGCGCTGCTCACCGCCGTACGCAGCGGTGAACGGCACCCCTGCGACGCACGGTTCGGACTGCGGGTGACGGAGGTGCTGGCAGCGGCGGAGGCGTCGTTCGAAGGGGCCGGAAGGAGCGGCGGGCCGGGCCGGGGGGACGCGCCGCCCCTCACTTGATCAGCGCGTTCGCCACCGCGATCAGCAGGCCGAGCGCGGCATCGGCCACCCCGATGAGCACGGCACCCCGCCTGCGGTAGCCCATCCGCAGCGCGGCGGCCACGCCCCACCCGAACAGCAGCGTGGCGTTGAGCGTCAGCCCGGCCGCCGTGGTGGGGCCTTCGGGCCAGCCCCAGCCCCCGGCGGCCAGCAGCAGCACCACCGTGGGCAGCGAGGCGACGACGAGCGGCCACTCGTCGATCAGCCGGTGCCCGAGCGCGTGCCAGCGGTGGCCGGCGCTGTGGCCGCGGTGGGTGGACATGTGGTGGGCGTAGCCGTGCGCGAGCGCGGCGGTGGCGGCCGTGACCAGCACCCACAGCGCGTCGTACACGGGGGTGAACGGCGTGCCCTCGCTCTGCAGAGCGGCCAGCAGCGCACTGGCGAGCACCGTTCCGTACACGCCTCCGAACAGCATGTTGGAACGCACGAAAAGCTCTCTTTCCGCGATACGGCAATGGCGTAACGAGCCGTCCACGTTAATTGGCGGAGCCGCTCCTTTCCTCACCGTAACGGGGGAGAAAGAAATGGCCGAAGGTATGACAACGCGTGGCGGCAACGGAAATCCCGTACCCGCGGAACGGACCGTCGGCCTTATGCCTCCCCGGGTATCGCTACATGCCGGAATTGGTCTTGGAAGGCATGAGAGATCCCGCCTAACGTCGGGTCCGCGCCCTTCGCGCTCCCCATCCGCACGCACTCCGCACCGCGCGCCAGTGCGCTGTACGACAAGGAGGCGCAGCTCATGACAGCGTTCACGAGTTACGTCGAAAGCATTCTCCAGGAACTGGCCGACCACCCGGAACGCCGGGTGCTGACCACGTCCGAGGGGCGGCACATCACCGCCGCCGACTTCCACGACAGCGTGCACCGCACGGCCGCGGAACTGGCCGACCGCGGGATCCGACGCGGCCACACCGTCTCGATGCTGTCCGGGAACCGCCCGGAAGCCCTGTCCGCCCGGTACGCGGCCAACCTGCTGGGGGCCAGGATCGTACTGCTGTACGAGGGGCAGGCCCCGGAAACCCAGGCGCGCGTCGTGGAGAGCGCCGAGACCGCCCTGCTCCTCGTCGGTCCGGAATCGGCCAAGCCCGCGGCGGAACTGCTCTCCCACCTCGACGGCGCCGCACCGGACGTCCTGCTGCTCGGCCCCGGCGGCAGCGGCCTGGACGCCGAGGACCTGACCGCCGCTGCCGCCGCCCGCCCTTCAGGCCGTACGGTCGAGAGCGCGGCCCGCCCCGACGACGACTGGTGCATCCGCTACACGGGCGGCACGACCGGCGTCCCCAAGGGCATCCAGATGGCGCACGCCCCCTACGCGAAGGCGGTCGCCTACCCCTTCGAGTCGGCAGGCGACCCGCCCCGCCTGCTCGCCTGCACCTCGCTCGCCCACCTGGCCGGACAGATGTCCGACATGACGCTGGCCGCCGGCGGCAGCGTCGTCCTCCAGGACACCTTCGACACCGGCGCCGTCCTCGCCGCCGTCGCACGCGAACGCATCACCCACATGTGGCTGCTGCCGCCCCTCCTCTACCACCTCCTCGACCATCCGGATCTGGCCACCACCGACCTCAGCAGCCTCACCCGCATCACCTACGGGGGCTGCCCGGCCTCCCCCTCCCGGCTTCAGCAGGGCCTCGACGTGCTCGGCCCGGTCCTCTACGGCTGGTACGGGCAGTCCGAGGCCCTGCTGCTCACCGAGATGGGCCCGGCGGAGCACGGCAGGACCGGGCAGGGCGGCCAGATCACCGTCGGCCGCCCCGTACCCGGAGTGGACATCGAGGTCCGCGACGAGCACGGCCACCCCCTGCCGCCGGACACCAGCGGCGAGGTGTACGTCCGCTCCGAGGGCATGATGACCGGCTACTGGAAGAAGCCCGAACTGACCGCGCAGGTCATCCGCGACGGCTGGGTACGCACCGGCGACATCGGCTACCTCGACGACGCCGGCTACCTCTACCTGATGGACCGGGTCAAGGACATGGTCATCGTCGTGGGCGGACACGTCTATCCGGGTGAGCTGGAGGACCTGCTGCACACCCACCCGGACATCGCGCACTGCGCGGTCTTCGGCGTGCGCACCGCCGACGAGGTGGAGGAGGTGCACTGCGCCGTCGTCCCCGCCCCGGGACGCACGGTCGACCCCGGCCGGATCACCGACTTCGTGGTGGCGCACAAGGGCGCGATGTACGCACCGAGCGGTGTGCACCAGGTGGACGTCATCCCGCTCACCTCCGTCGGCAAGCCGGACAAGAAGCGGCTCAAGGCCGAGCTGGTGGAGGGGAAGGGGGAGGGCGAGGGGAAGGGGAAGGGTATGGGGTAAGGACCGGAATCGGGGGAGGGGGAGCGGCGGGGAGGCCGGATCGTGCCGGATCGTCGGCCTGCCGGAGCCGTCATCATTTCCTCACACAATGCGAGACACGGCGTCACGAACAGCGCGCACCATGGTCAGCTCCCGTCCCCGCCGTACGCTTCCGACGAGCGTCCGCCCGGCCACCGCTTCGGAGAAGACCGCCCCATGACCCGTGTGCTGCTCATCGAGGACGACCCCGCCGTACGCAAGGGCGTCCTTCTCGCGCTGCGCCGCCGTGGGCACGAGGTCGAGACGGCGGCCAGCGGCGAGACCGGCCTCCTCGCCCTGGACCGCTTCCGGCCGGAACTGGTGCTGCTGGACCTGATGCTGCCCGGCATGAGCGGCCTGGAGGTGTGCCGCCGCATCCGCGAGACACAGCAGATCCCGATCATCATCCTGTCCGCGCGCGGCGACGACATCGACATGGTGGTGGGGCTGGAGGCCGGCGCGGACGACTACGTGGTCAAGCCCGCCGGCGGCGAGGTGCTCCAGGCGCGGATGCGGGCGGTGCTGCGGCGGGTGGTGGGGGAGGGGCGCGGAGACGGGGCGGCGCGGGAGGCGGGCGCCGCTCCCGGCCCGTCCGGAGCCGCCACGCCCTCGCCCTCTGCGCCCTCGCCCCACGCCTCCACGAGGTACGGCGCGCTGACCGTCGACCGCGCGGCGCTCCTGGTCACCAAGGACGGCCACGAGGTCGTCCTCGCCCCTTCCGAACTGAAGCTGCTGCTCTTCCTGTCCGATTCCCCCGGCCAGGTCTTCAGCCGACAGCAACTCCTCGAACAGGTCTGGGAACACAGCTTCTACGGGGACGTGCGGCTGGTGGACGCGTGCGTCATGCGGCTGCGCTCCAAGATCGAGGACGATTCGCGTGCGCCCGCGTACGTACAGACGGTACGGGGGTTCGGCTACCGGTTCGGCCCTCTGTGAGCCCCCGCCCCCCGCGAGGAGGAAGCACGCGGACGCGGGGCCGGGAGCGGCTGGCCGCCGCGTACACCAGGCTGCGCGGTCTGCGCACCCGCCTCATCGTCGGCTTCCTCGTGGTCTCCGCGCTCAGCGCGCTGATCACCGCGACGCTCACCTTCCGGCAGGCCCGTACGGCGATACTGGCCCGCACGCAGGACACCGCCGTGCACGACCTGCGCGCCCAGATGGAATCCCTGGGCCCCGACCTGCCCTTTCCGCCCCGCCGCGAGGACCTGCAGAACCTCGTCGTCCAGCTCGACCGGGCCGGCGGCTCCCGCAACTGGCACACCTACGCGCAGTACGAGGACGCGCCGGTCGTCCCGGAGCCGTGGCGCGGGGACGGCGGGAAGGCGGGGCGGGTGGATGCTGGGGAGGCGGGGCGGGTGGATGGCGGGGAGGCGGGGCGGGTGGACGGTGGCGCGCCGGGGGACGCGGACAGCCGTGCGCCGGGGGATGTGGACGGCGGCGTGCAGGGGGGAGCGCAGGGCGGCGCGATGAGTCGTGCGCCGGGGGATGCGGACAGCGGCGCGCAGGGCGGCGCGAGGAGTGGCGCGCCGGGGGACACGAGCAGTCGTGCGCTGGGGCGTGAGCCCGGGAGTGCGGTCACCGACGGTCTGCGCGCCGCCGTACGCGACCACCATGCGCCCATCTTCCAACGCGTCGACCGGGGCGGGCAGCCCTGGCTGGCGATCGGCATGCCGGTGGACTTCACCGACCCGGCGGCCGGAGCCGGCGCCCCCTCAGCCTCTCCACCTTCTTCCTCCCCCTCCGCCTCTCCTTCCTCCTCTCCCCGGGGGAACAAGCCCTCCGGCCTCGTCGTCTACGCCGAGTTCGCCCTCGACGACGAGCAGGCCGACATCTCCGCCTTGGTCACCGCCGCCCAGGCCGGCGCGCTGCCCGCGCTCGCACTGGCCGTCGTCCCCGCGCTGTTCGCCGCCCGCCGCGTCCTGCTGCCGGTACGCCGCCTGCGCGAAGCCGCCGAACGCATCACCTCCGGCGAACTGGACACCCGCTCCCCGGTGACCGGCCGCGACGAACTCGCCGACCTCACCGTCACCTTCAACGACATGGCCCGTGCCCTGGAGAAGGACGACGCCGAACTGCGCCGCATGGAGGCCAACGCCCGGCGCTTCGCCGCCGACGTCTCCCACGAACTGCGCACCCCGCTGGCCGCCATGGCCGCGGTCACCGAGGTCCTCGACGAGGACGCGGCCCGGCTCGACCCCGACACCGCCGACGCGGTGCGTCTCATCAGCAACGAGACCACCAAACTCGCCCGCATGGTGGAGGACCTGATAGAGGTCTCGCGCTTCGACGCGGGCGCCGCCGACCTGCTCCTCGACGAGATCGACGTCGCCGTCGCCCTGCGCAAGACGCTCCAGCTGCGCGGCTGGCAGGACCGGGTCGAGACCGGCCTCCCCGAGGAGCTGCGGGCCCGCCTCGACCCGCGCCGTATCGACGTGGTCGTGGCCAACCTGGTCGGCAACGCGCTACGGCACGGCGGCGCCCCGGTACGGGTGACGGCGTACGAGACGACGGGACGGTTGCGTATCGACGTGGCCGACCGGGGCCCCGGGATCAACCCGGAAGCCCTCCCGCACGTCTTCGACCGCTTCTACAAGGCCGACGCCGCCCGCGCCCGCTCCAGCGGCAGCGGACTGGGGCTGGCCATCGCCATGGAGAACGTACGGCTGCACGGGGGCACCCTGAGCGCGGCCAACGCGCCGGGCGGGGGAGCGGTGTTCACGGTGGACGTACCGCTGGACCCGCCGACGGAACCGGCCCCCGGCCCACACCCCACCTCTCCCGGCCCCGAGTCCGGATCACACCGCACCTCTCCCGGTCCCGATCCCGACCGACACCCCACCTCTCCCGAGGACCGCCCATGAGGAGCCGCACCCCACCAACCCCGACCACACCCTCAGACCTCCGCCTCCGCCTCCACCCCCGCTCCCTCTTCCCCCTCTCCCTCATCACCGCCCTCCTCCTCACCACGGCTCTCCTCCTCACCGGCTGCGGCATCACCCCCACCGGCTACGTACAGGCGGGCGCCCCCGCGCAGGGCGCCCGGCAGCCGGGTACCGACACCTACACCGCGCGGATCTTCTTCCTCTCGCCCCTCGGCGTCCGCGCCGCCGCCCGCCCCACCGACGGCCCGGTCGGCCCGCAGGAAGCCCTGGACATGCTGGTGAAGGGGCCCACCGCCGCCGAACAGGCCCGTGGGCTGGTCAGCGAGGTGCCGCCGACGTCCGGCCGGCTCACCGCCGTCCCCGCGACCGGCGCGGTCAGCGTCTTCCTGCCGACGCCGGTGTCCCGGATGGAGGCGGTGGCGGTCCACCAGATCGCGTGCACCGCCGCCCACGCCGACATCCCCGGCGGCCGCCCCGCCACTCAGGTCGACGTCCGGATGTACGAGCCGAAGAGCCAGGGCACCCCCTGGACGGTGCGCTGTTCCAGCAACGGGATCGCCCTGCCGACCGCCGGCCCGGACACCTGGCAGAACCCCGCCCCGCGCGCCTCCCCGCGACCCGCCCCGGACACCTCCTGAGCCCCCGCCTCCCCACCCTCGAAGTACTCCCTGACCAGGCGGCTTTGTCAGTGGTCGGCACTAAAATCGGAGGCAGTAAGGAAGCAGTCCAGGACTGCTTCTCCGCTGTCCCAGGAGGTTGCCGATGGCCGTAGCCACGCTGTCCACGAACCCCGCCGTGGCGAAGAGGACCACGTACGGAAAGGCGGCCGCGCGTCGGGTGGTCCGCCGCACGCCGATGGTCAAGAAGTCGCTGCCCGCGGGGCTCCCCCGTGAGTGGTACGAGGCCCACAACCGCCGCCTGAAGGCCATGCGCCTGGCGATAGCCCTGCTCGACGGTGGCGTCTACACCCCGGAGCGGGCCCGCAACCGCACCATCCGCACGACCGCGGCCCGCATCGGAGTGCACCCGCCCTCCAACACGACCTGCCGCCTGGTCCGCTCCCTGATCATTGAGAACGCCCGCTGAACCGGCAGGCGCCGCGCCGCCGCCTGCGCGCGAACACGAGCGACGACTCCAACCGACCCTGACCACAGCCGGCTGACGCACTCCGCACTCCAGACCTGACCCGGCCCCTCCCGGCCTGCCCGGGAGGGGCCGATCTGCCCCGCGGCTACGGCCGGGGTGCCCGCCGATGCACAAGCCGTACGCGACGCTGCGCTCGCCGACGTGCAAGCCGTACGCGACGCTGCGCCCGGCGGGGAAACCCTGCGGCAGGCCCTGCGGCAGGCTGAAAACGGCTCACTGTGCGACCTTCACGCCACTCCGGCCGCCGCCGTCACTGTCTCCTTCGCCGTCTCCTTCGCCGTTTCCATCTCCGTCGCTGTCTCCGTCGCCTGTTGTGCGACCCGGGCCGCCGAAGTCCCCAGCCCGGTGGGCCTGCCGCTCCACGTACCGAGCGGGGCCTCGTTTCCGGCCCCCGCCCCCGCCGGCATATCCGCAACCCCCTTGTGGCGCCGCAGATCCTCCTCCCGGTACCGCCGGCACTCCTGGTGCCAGGTGAGGATTCCGGACATCCAGTTCTCCAGCTCCTTCACATATCCGTCCAGCAGCGCCCGTGCTTCCTCCGGCAGCTCGAAGTCGTCGTACAGCACCGGCAGTTCATTCGCCGCCACATGCTGGAACTCCCGCATACGCGACGTCATGAGGTCATGGACGATCGCGAGGGCCGTCGGATAGTCGCAGTCGAAGAAGTTCTGCACCACCAGAACCCCGTTGTGCACCTCTCCCTCGTACTCGATCTCCTTCTGGTACGAGAACACGTCGTTCAGCAGCGTCGCGTAGTCGGCGGCGGCGTTCTCCAGGGAACGCATCGGACCGCTCCGGTAGATCTCCTGCGGAACGCGCCGCCCGTGCCCGATACGGCTCAAACTCATCGTCATGTCGGAGCCGAACGTCGCCCGCCGCATCTCGATGTAGTCCACCGGATCGGGAATGTGGTGCAGCGCCTGGTTCTCCAGTTCCCAGATCCACCCGGCCGTCATCACCTCGACGGAGTCCCGGAACGTCTTCCGCGCCGCGGCGTCCATGGATTCCGTCGTACGGCGCCACAGATCCGCCAGCCCGCGTTCCATCGCGTTCGCGGGCTCCGGCATCGCCTCGCCGTCCTCCACCGGCATGAACGCCGAAAGCCGCACATTGCACGCCTTCGCCCCGGTCAGATCCCGCACCGCCCCGAACACCGCGGGGTAGTAATCGTCCCCGTACGTCCCCCACGTCAGCCACTGCGACCCCAGGTCCAGTTCCTCCGGCGTCGCCTCGGGGTCCAGCCCGGCAGCACACAGCGGGAAGTCGTAGTCGGTCACCTTTCCGGCGTCCCAGACATCCGACAGCGGTACCCCTGCCTGCGGCCGGAACATCCCCATCTGCCGCGCCCATTCCACGGCGTTCACCCGGGCTCCGTCCAGGTGCGGACTGAGCGTCGTCGTGAACGGCATGTAGAAGTCCGGCAGTTGCGAAGGGCCCACCTTCCGGAACGGCACATGCGTGAAATTCCGTACCCGCTTCGCCCCCGTGACCGCCAGGGCGCGCCGGACATCCATCCCCGAAGTCCCGAGCCCCCCGAAGGCGAACGGCGACCAGCCCCCTGCCGACTCCGCCGCCTTTCCGCCCCCGTTCATGTACCGGCTCGACCTCATATGCCATTCATGCCCGCCCGACTGCCAGTCCTGGAGCCCCTTGGCATAAGCCAGTACATCCGCGCACTCCTGCGGACTCAGCCCCTTCTCCGCGAACAGCACCGGAAGTTCGGTCAGCACCGTGTTCTCGAACTGCTGAACCCGCGAGGTGATCAGGTCATTGACGGCGTCCGCCGACTCCTGGGTGGTGCAGCCGAGGAAGTTCTCCAACACCAGCACACTATTGCTGAGCTCCCCTTCCTCCTCGGTCTCCCGCTGGTACGAGAACAGGTCGTTCCGCAGGTGCACCCCGTCCGAGAACGTGTCCTTCAGCACCCGCAACGGCCGCGACCCGGCAACCGCCGCCGGCACCTCGGCCCCCGCCGCGAACTCCACCAGCCCCGCCGACCAAGGGGCCCCGCCGACCTTGCGCCGCATCTCGATGTATTCGACGGGATTCGGCACCCGCCCGGCGTTGATGTTCGACAGTTCCCACAACGACTCGTTCAGCAGATGCTCGGTACTCTCCCGGAACCGAGCCCGCCACCCCTCCGACATCGAAGGCACCGTCCGCGCCCACAGATCCGCCAGCCCCGCCTCGACCGGATTGACCGGCGCGGGCACCGGCGTATCCAGGTCCATCGGCATGAACAGCGGCAGCCGGTCCAGATACGCCTTTCCGCCCACCCGGTCCTGCGTCCGTTTGAACGCCTCCAGGAAATGGTCGTCGAAGAAGAACACCCACACGTACCAGTCCGTCACCAGCGCCAGCGCATCCGCCGAGCAATCCGGATGCGTATACGCGCACAGCAACGCGTAGTCATGCGCATCCAGATCCCTCTCCTCCCAGATCCCCGACCCCTCCACCATGCCCATCCCGCGCGCCCACTCCTTGGAATGCCGCCGCGCCCCCTCCAGATGCGCGTTCAATCGCGCCGGATACGGCAGATAGAATCCCGGCAATTCAAACGGCTGCCCGCTCACTGCATACCCTTTCGTCGTCCATCTCTCCGGTATCACCACAAGATGTACGCCGAGCAGGCAAGCCCCGGCCAACTCCCCGCGTTCCCGCCGCTCGGCGGCCACAGCACTACCCACCCGGCCCGCCTTTTATCCACCGTCTTGACAGACCGTAAGTGCGTATGGTCCGGGTGGCGGCTGTCGTCCCATAGCTTGATCGCACGTATTTCCGATTAGCGCGCGAACGGAAAGAGGCAAAGGGCCGCTGGGCCGTGCTCAACCCCGCGTACTCAACCCCGCGTGCTCAACTCCGCGGGCTCAGCCCCGCCACGGTGAGCCGGAACAGCCGGTCCGCCGCGGCGGCGGGATCGAGGTGGTGCTCCGTGGCCAGGGTCAGGCCGACGGCCAGCGTGATCAGATCCGCGACGGTGAACTCCGGGGCCACCGCGCCGTCCTCTACGGCGCGGCGCAGCAGTGGCGCTGCGGCCTCTTCCAGCGGTGCCGAGCAGGAGTTCTCGTACGCCGGGTCGTCGGCCCCGGTGCTGTCGTAGGCCAGTGCGGGCGCGAGTCCGCGGGCGGTGACGCAGTAGGCGATGACGTCACTCAGCCATTCCAGGAGCGCGGCTCGGCTGTCGGGCCTGTCGGCCAGATCGCGGGCGCGTACGCACAGCGCCTCGATCCGCTTTCCGGCGACCGCTTCCAGCAGTGCGCGGCGGGTGGGGAAGTGCCGGCGAACCGTCGCCGAGCCGACCTGCGCCGTGCGGGCGATCTGTTCCAGAGAGGCGTCGGCGCCATGGGCGGCGACTTCCTCCTCGGCCACGGCGAGGATGCGCGCGTAGTTGCGCCTGGCGTCCGCGCGACGGGTCTCAGGACGGATCTCGGGCACTGCGTCCCCTCTCACGGTTGCCAAGTGGCGGGCCCCGCCATATCGTACCCCGCAAGGAAACGGCGGGGCCCGCCACTTATAGTTCAGAGCATCCGAGGAGCACCATGTCCACAGCCCCTACGTCCACACCCCCCTCGCCCGTTCTGGTCACCGGTGCCACCGGCCGCCAGGGCGGAGCGACCGTTCGTGCCCTGCTCGCGGCGGGCGCCCCCGTCCGCGCCCTGGTACGCGACGCGGCCACCGACCGGGCCAAGGCCGTTGCGGCGCTCGGCGCCGAACTGGTCACCGGCGACCTGCACGACCGTGAGTCCGTGATCCGCGCCGCCGAAGGCGTCCGAGCCGTCTTCTCGGTGCAGATGCCCGCCTTCACCGCGGAGGGCCCCGATTTCGACGGGGAGGTGGCCCAGGGCGTCAACCTCGTCGAGGGCGCGAAGGCCGCCGGAGTGCGGCAGTTCGTGTACAGCTCCGTCTCCGGTGCGGGCCGGCACACCGAAGCCCCGGGCTGGGACGAGGAGCGCTTCGGCTTCATGAACCCCGCCATGGGCACCAAGGCCGCGGTCCAGGACCGGGTCCGCGAGGCCGGATTCCCCCACTGGACGCTGCTCAAGCCGGGCTTCTTCATGGAGAACTTCCTGCCGTCCCTGGCCTACATGTTCCCCCGCGGTATCGAGGGCGGCCTGGTGACCCTTCTAAGGCCGGAGACCCGGCTGTCCCTGGCCGCGGTGGACGACATCGGCGCGGCCGCCGCCGCAGCCTTCGCCGCCCCGGAACGGTTCGACGGGGTCGAGCTGGAGCTGGCGAGCGACTACCTCTCGATGACCGAGATCGCCGGGACCCTCTCCCGCGTCTTGGGGAGGGACGTGCCCGCCCCTGACATGACCGAGGAGGAGGCCGTCGCTGCCGGAATGCCGGCGATGGGCCGCTCACACCTGTGGCTGAATGCGACCGGCCAGCCGGCCCGCCCGGAGTACGCCAAGGACCTCGGCATCCCGCTCACCACCTTCGAGGAATGGGCGCGGAAGTACATGCGGCCCGGCGCCTGACACGGCCCGGGGCTGCCGTCGTACGGCCGTGGCGGCGGCAGCCCTCCCCGCGGGTTTCAGCCCTTGCGGGGGGAGAAACCGCCGTCGGCGTCGCCGCGGGCCGTACAGTCCGTGCCCTGGTAGCGGTCGGCGAAGGTGCCGGTGAGGCCGGTGAACGCGTCGTAGTCATGGTCCAAGGGCAGATCTGTGCTCACCCTGAACCGCAGCTGCACATGGACGGACTCGCGGGGTTTCAGCGTCTTCGGGGCGGGGATGGTGCCGCCGGCGTTCCCGTTGGCCTGGCGCAGCGTCTTCCAGGCGCGCTGCGAGGTGTCCCAGTACTGCAGATCGCCGTACGGGCTCAGGTCGCGCTCGCCCTCGTTGTAGACGTAACTGCCCAGCTTGCCGCTGAGTTCGAACGACTTCAGCTCCTTCGCCGAGGCGTTGGTGAGCGTGGCGGTGTAGGTCGTCCAGTGAGTGCCGAGAGTGATCGACTTGGGTATGCCGAACGAGCGGCCCACGAAGGTGTTGTTGTGGGGCTGCCCGACATCGGAGCACTTCGGAAGGTCCGCGGCAGGGGCCGGGGCCGCCTGCGAGGCAGGCGCGGCGGCCACCGCCATGGGAAGCAGGGCAGCCGTCGCGGCCGAGAGCGACAGGGCGCGGCGCAGTGTCATGAAGGTCTCTTTCCCGGTTCTTCGGACCTGTGGAGCCTGTGCTTCCGGTGTCGTGGAGGCCTCAGGCCGTGGGTCCTTGGTCAGCAGGTTCTTGGCGAGGCGGTCGGGGCGTCGGGGCGTCGGTGTGAGGGTGTGGGGGTTACGCGATGACGTCCGTGACGTCCGTGGCGCCCGAACCCGCCGCGCCCTTCCGGCGGCGCGCGCCGATGACCGCACCCGCGCCGACCGCCATCGCGGCCCCGCCGGCGAGCGCGATGGCCGGGAGCGCGGACGAGGAGCCGGTCGCGGCGAGCTGGGCGCCGCCCTGCGCGCTGAGGCCACCGGCAGAACCGGAACCACCCGTACCGCCGCCGGGCGCGGCGCTCCGGCTGGGCTCGGCGGTCGGGGTGGGATCGGCCGTGCCGCCCGGCTTCCCCGGCTTGCCCGGCTCACTCGGCTCGGCGGTCGGGGGCTGCGTCGGCTTCGCGCCCGCGGGGAGGATGGTGAAGTCGTACCAGGCTTCCTTGGACGAACCACAGGAACCGTCGCGGTTGCGGTAGTCGCCGGCGGCGAGCGCGTACCCGGCGCCGGGCTTGGCGTCCTTGACCGCGCGGGTGCGCAGTTGGAGCGTGACGGTGCCGCGCGGACCGACGGCAAAGAAGCCGAACAGTTCTTCGGGCGCCGCGTCGTGGAAGGACTTCCACTGCCCCGTCTTGGCGTCGCGGTACTCGGTCTCCAGCTCCCAGTACGGCCGGTCGACATCTTCGGCGGAGGACACGGCCAGGAAGGGCTGGACCTCCTCCAGGGACGTGCCGGTGGTGTTGGTGAGCGTCAAGGAGAAGGGGACCCAGGCGCCGCCCGCGGTCAGCCGCGGCGGCAGCCCGTGGACGGCCACGTTCAACTGGCCGGACTCGAACGCGCAGGACTGCTCCGCACCATCGTCATCACCGGCGTCCTTGCCGCCACCGATGGCACCACCCGCGCGAGTGGACCCCTTGGCCTCTTCGGCGGCCCCGGCGGCTTTCGGCGGCTGCACCTGGGCGGCGGGGCGGGCGGCCCCGTCGCGATCCTGGGCTGCCGGGCCATCGGGGGAGCCGGGAGAGGAGGCGGGCGTGCGGGGACCCGACTCGGACACCGGCTCCGTTGCGAACGCGGCGGCGGGCACGGCCAGTACGGCGGCGGGCGCTATCACGGCAGCCGCTGCGGCAGCCGTCAGGGCACGGCGAATTCTCATCCAGCAGACCTCTCGAATCCCAAGCGCCGCCTGAACGACGCAGGTTGACGTTCGCCATGGTCAGGCTGTGCGTGACGCATGGTGCACGCGAGTGCGCTTGCAGACATGCGTACACCTGTGCCCCGCACAAGACCACTCGCCCAGCAAAAAAGTTGCTCAATCAAGCCACTGAAGTGACACATGGGGCGAGAGGGACCTTGCCCACCACAAGAAGGCAAGGCCGGACGGGTTCTTTCCGCTGACGGTTCTCACACGCCAGTGGGGCGGCCACTCCGTCCGGAGTGGCCGCCCCACTGGCGTACTGACGGCAGGTCAGGCTCTGAGCCGTCCGGTGCGCACACGGTGCACACGGGGAGGAAAGCGCCCGCCTTCGCCTTTTAGATGTCGAAGTACAGCTCGAACTCGTGCGGGTGCGGGCGGAGCTGGATCGGGGCGATTTCGTTGGTGCGCTTGTAGTCGATCCAGGTTTCGATGAGGTCGGAGGTGAAGACGCCGCCCTGCTGGAGATACTCGTTGTCGGCTTCCAGGGCGTCGAGGACGGCCGGGAGGCTGGTGGGGACCTGGGGGACGCCCGCGTGCTCCTCGGGGGCGAGCTCGTAGAGGTCCTTGTCGATCGGCTCGGCCGGCTCGATCTTGTTCTTGACGCCGTCCAGGCCCGCGAGGAGGAGGGCGGAGAAGGCGAGGTAGGGGTTCGAGGACGGGTCCGGGGCGCGGAACTCGACGCGCTTGGCCTTCGGGTTGGAGCCGGTGATCGGGATGCGCATCGCGGCGGAGCGGTTGCGCTGCGAGTACACCAGGTTGACCGGGGCCTCGAAGCCGGGGACCAGGCGGTGGTAGGAGTTCACCGTCGGGTTGGTGAAGGCGAGGAGGGAGGGGGCGTGCTTGAGGATGCCGCCGATGTAGTAGCGGGCGGTGTCCGAGAGGCCCGCGTAGCCCTGCTCGTCGTAGAAGAGGGGCTCGCCGCCGGTCCACAGGGACTGGTGGACGTGCATGCCGGAGCCGTTGTCGCCGAAGATCGGCTTGGGCATGAAGGTGGCGGTCTTGCCGTTGCGCCAGGCGACGTTCTTCACGATGTACTTGAAGAGCATCAGGTCGTCGGCGGCGGCGAGGAGCGTGTTGAACTTGTAGTTGATCTCCGCCTGGCCGGCCGTGCCGACCTCGTGGTGCTGGCGCTCGACCTTCAGGCCGGCCGCGTCGAGCTCCAGGGAGATCTCGGCACGCAGGTCGGCGAAGTGGTCGACCGGGGGAGCCGGGAAGTAGCCGCCCTTGTAGCGGACCTTGTAACCACGGTTGTTGATCTCGGAGCCGGTGTTCCAGGCGCCGGCCTCGGAGTCGATGTGGTAGAAGGACTGGTTCGCCGACGTCTCGAAGCGGACGTTGTCGAAGACGTAGAACTCGGCCTCCGGGCCGAAGAACGCGGTGTCGGCGATGCCGGTGGAGGCGAGGTACGCCTCGGCCTTCTTCGCCACGTTGCGCGGGTCACGGCTGTACTGCTCGCCGGTGATCGGGTCGTGGATGAAGAAGTTGACGTTCAGCGTCTTGTCGCGGCGGAACGGGTCCACGCGGGCGGTGGAGAGGTCGGCGCGCAGGGCCATGTCGGACTCGTGGATGGCCTGGAAGCCGCGGATCGAGGAGCCGTCGAAGGCGAGCTCCTCGGTCGGGTCGAACGCCTCCGCCGGAACCGTGAAGTGCTGCATCACACCGGGCAGGTCGCAGAATCGGACG
The DNA here is from genome assembly GCF_001905005.1 of Streptomyces sp. CB02923. Taxonomy (GTDB): domain Bacteria; phylum Actinomycetota; class Actinomycetes; order Streptomycetales; family Streptomycetaceae; genus Streptomyces. The sequence continues at coordinate 1,052,475 of NZ_LWKZ01000012.1, forward strand.
TCGACGAACTTGACGTCCTCGTCCGCGATGAACTTCGTGGCCTCATCGGCGTTCTGGAACATCCAACTCCTCCTAGCCCGGTCACCGGCGGTCGGCGGACGCGGGATTGCTACTCGGAGCGCGTCATGTGCGGTGGCGCGCTTGCCCGACCATAGGCAGGCGGGATTTCCCAAGCATGACCCATTTGTTTCGCCGAGGTTAACCGCCGCGCGGCCCTTTTCGCGGGGTGATGTACGGGGGAATGGGCGAACGGAATTGATCATTCCGAGGTGGGGGCGGGCGGCGTGCGCAGTGCCGCGGGGCTGTTCCCGTACGGCCCCGGCGGGTGACGGGCCCGTCGCGCGGCGGTTCCGGCGCGGCCTCCGGGGCCCTCGGTGCTGCCCCGCGAAGGGGGAAACGTATGCGGTCGCAGTACCGTGGACGGGTGGACAACAGGCAAGCAATCGGATCGTGGATCTCCGGGCCCCGCGCGGCAGCCGAGGACATGGGTGTCGAGTTCGGCTACCGCGGGCAGCAGCTCGGGCTGCCCGCGGAGGGGCCGGGCTCGATCGCGCGTCCCGGCCGGCGCTTCGCCGCCCTCTTCGTCGACTGGGCGCTGTGCACGCTCGTCGCGTACGGGCTGCTGAGCCACGGCCGGGCCGACTCGACGAGCAACTGGGCGCTGGCCGTCTTCGTGGTGCTCAGCGTGCTGACGGTCGGCACGGTGGGCTTCACGCCGGGCAAGCGGCTGCTGGGCCTGCGGGTCGTCGCCGAGGGCGGCGGGCGGCTGCCCCTGCTGCGCGTGGTCCTGCGGACGGTCCTGCTGGCCGTGGTCATCCCGGCGGTGATCTGGGACCGCGACGGCCGCGGCCTCCACGACCGCCTCGCCCGCGCCGTGCAGGTCCGGATCTGATCCGTAGGGCGATGCAGGCTCCGGACGCTCCGTACACCCCGGACGCTCCGTACGGGTTGTAACGGACGTAGGCGGCGCATTCCGGAACCCCGGCCTCAGGAGCCTCAGCCTCCGGAGCCCCGCCTCCAGAGCCTCCGGAAACCCTGTCTCCGAACCCTCCGTAAACCCCCGAGGGGCCCGGGACCACATGGTCCCGGGCCCCTCGGCCGTTCCGGTGATGGGCGCTGTGCCGCGGGTGCGGCTCAGCGCATCTTGCCGCCGCCGCCCTTCGGCATGCGCATGCCCTTGGGCATGGGTCCCTTCGGCACCGGCATGTTGCTCATGAGGTCGCCGAGCGCGCGCAGGCGGTCGTTGACGGCCGTGACCTGGGCGCCGGGCAGGGTGCGCGGCAGCTTCAGGAGGGTCGTACGGATCTTCTTGAGCGGGACCTGGCCCTCGCCTTCCCCGACCACCAGATCGTGGACGGGCGCGTCGGCGACGATGCGGGCCATCCGCTTCTTCTCGGCGGCCAGCAGGCCGCGTACGCGGTTGGGGTTGCCCTCGCCCACGAGGACGATGCCCGCCTTGCCGACGGCGCGGTGCACGACGTCCTGCTGGCGGTTCATCGCCACGGCCGGGGTGATCGTCCAGCCGCGGCCCACGTTGTCCAGTACGGCCGCCGCCGCGCCGGGCTGGCCCTCCATCTGTCCGAAGGCGGCCTTCTCGGCACGGCGGCCGAAGATGATCGCCATCGCGAGGAAGGCCAGCACGAAGCCCAGGATGCCCGCGTAGACGGGGTGGCCGATCAGGAAGCCGAGGGCGAGGAGAACGCCGAATACGACGATGCCCACGCCGGCGACGACAAGACCGACCTTGGGGTCGACCCGACGGGTCATCTTGTAGGTCTGGGCGATCTGCTTCAGTCGCCCGGGGTTCGCAGCGCCCTCAGCGCTGTCTGCTTTTGCCTTCCTCGCCATGGGGCGCAGTTTACGTGGCGTTCGGGCCCTCGGTCGCCGCGGCCTCCAGTACGTGCTGGGCCTCGTGCCGGTCCCTGGCGCGGCGGCGGTCCTCCAGCACGGATGTCCACGCGTTCCGGCGGGCGGTGCGCTGGCCACCGCGCATCAGTACGGACTCCACTGCGCGCAGGGCATCGGTGACCGACGGGATGGGGAGAGCGGCGGTGGCGCGAGCGGGCGCGGCCTGCATGGCGGGTTCCCCTTCTGGAGGAATTTCTGAGGGAATGGTGGATGCGGTGCGTGAAGCCATCGTTACAGATCGGTGTTACCAACTGATGACCCGCCGGTCAAACACCGATGAAACATTGACGCGGCCCGCACCGCCCCCTGCCTGGGGGAGTGCGGGCCGCGTCGTCGCAGCGTGTGCCGGGACTCACATTCCGGCCCAGGGGTCAGTGGCGCCCCATACGGGCCGGACGATGGTGGCCGGTACCGGATCGTGGCGAGTACGGGTCAGACGGCCTGCGCCGACCCTTCGACCTGACGGCGCTCGATCGCCTGCTGGTACAGGCGGCCGGCGCGGTAGGAGGAGCGGACCAGCGGGCCGGACATGACACCGGCGTAGCCGATCTCCTCGGCCTCCTCCTTCAGCTCCACGAACTCGGCGGGCTTGACCCAGCGCTCGATGGGGTGGTGGCGCACCGACGGGCGCAGGTACTGCGTGATCGTGATCAGTTCGCAGCCCGCGTCGTGCAGGTCCTGGAGCGCCTGGCTGATCTCCTCGCGCTCCTCGCCCATGCCCAGGATGAGGTTGGACTTGGTGACCAGTCCGGCCTCGCGGGCCTTGGTGATGACCTCAAGGGACCGCTCGTAGCGGAAGCCGGGACGGATGCGCTTGAAGATCCGCGGCACCGTCTCGACGTTGTGCGCGAGCACCTCGGGCCGCGAGGAGAAGACCTCGGCGAGCTGCTCGGGGACCGCGTTGAAGTCGGGGATGAGCAGTTCGACGCCGGTGTCGGGCATCGCGGCGTGGATCTGGCGGACGGTTTCCGCGTACAGCCAGGCGCCGCCGTCGTCCAGGTCGTCGCGCGCGACGCCGGTGATCGTGGCGTACTTCAGCTCCATGGTCTGGACGGATTCGGCCACCCGGCGCGGCTCGTCGCGGTCCAGCTCCTGCGGCTTGCCCGTGTCGATCTGGCAGAAGTCGCAGCGGCGGGTGCACTGGTCACCGCCGATGAGGAAGGTCGCCTCGCGGTCCTCCCAGCATTCGTAGATGTTGGGACAGCCTGCCTCCTGGCAGACCGTGTGCAGGCCCTCCTTCTTGACCAGGCCCTGCAGGTGGTTGTACTCGGGGCCCATCTTCGCCCGGGTCTTGATCCACTCGGGCTTGCGCTCGATGGGGGTCTGGCTGTTCCGGACCTCCAGGCGCAGCATCTTGCGTCCGTCGGGTGCGACAGCGGACACGTCCGGCTCCCTACGACTTCGTTTCTTCGGCGTACACCAGGGTACGCCCGTTAATTCGCACGTCTTTACGTGCAGGCCAACCCCGTATGGCAGGGCCGCATTCCGCGCGGTCGGTTTCGGGGGATTGGTGACCTGATGGGCGACCGGTCCGGGAACGGACCGGTCCGCCCGGTGACCGGCTCAGACCGCCCGGGGGAGCAGCACGGCGTTCTCCAGCACGTCGCGCAGGTGCTTCTCGACGACGGGCAGGACGTCGGCGATGGTGGTCTCCCGGCCGAGTTCATTGGCGAGGGAGGTCACCCCGGCGTCCCGGATGCCGCAGGGGACGATCTTGTCGAACGAGGTGTTGTCCGGGTTCACGTTGATCGCGAAGCCGTGCATTGTGACGCCCTTGGCGACGCGGATGCCGATCGCGGCCAGCTTGCGGTCCTCGCGGCGCTGGCCGGCGTTGGACGGGGCGTACTCCGGGCCGTTCAGCCGGGGGTCGAACTCCTCGTCGGCCGTACGGGGGTCGAAGTCGAGGGAGAGGCCGCCCAGGGCCGGGCGGTCGGCGACCGGGTCGCCCAGCACCCACACGCCGCTGCGGCCCTCGACCCGGCTGGTCTCCACGCCGAAGTCGGTGCAGGTGCGGATGATGGCCTCTTCGAGACGCCGTACGTGGGCGACGACGTCGACCGGGCGCGGAAGCTTCTGGATCGGGTAGCCGACCAGCTGGCCGGGACCGTGCCAGGTGATCTTGCCGCCGCGGTCGACGTCGATCACCGGGGTGCCGTCCAGGGGGCGTTCGCTGTCGTCCGTGCGCCGGCCCGCGGTGTAGACGGGCGGGTGCTCCAGCAGCAGGCAGGTGTCCGGGACCTCGTCGGCGAACCGGGCGGCGTGCACCCTGCGCTGCTCCTGCCAGGCCGTCTCGTAATCCACGGCGTCGGCGCCGAAGCCCAGCTGGACAAAGCGCAGCCCCTCGGGTGTGGGGGTGTCCCCCCGAGAGATCGCAGTCACGGCAGCTCCTCTTCGAACTTTGTTGCGTCCTTTGCGCCCACGCCAACTGTACGGCGGGGGCGGACGGCTCCCGCAGGCGCCTGGGGCGGGGGCCTGGTGCGCGGGCGCGCGGAAGTGCCCCGCGCGCCCCGGTGGCTCTCCCGGGGCCACCGTTACGGGACGGGGGCGGCGACGCCCGGAGACCCGTGGAGGACAGTGCGAGCCCTGCTCACACGATCGGATGAACGCGTGGCGAAGGCGGCGAGAAAGCCGCCCAAGGCCGTTACATTCACGCCGTTCCACGAGGGCAGGGAGCAGCGCCGGACAGGGTCAGCCGAACCCGGGCAGCTCGGCCCGGAAGGCAGGAGACCGGTAAAGCTGATGACGGAACGACCCCCACAGCGCACGCCCAACCGACAGCTCGCCGCGCTCATCGCGGAGGCGGGATTCTCCAACGCCGGGCTGGCCCGCCGGGTCGACCAGCTCGGCCTGGAGCATGGGCTCGACCTCCGGTACGACAAGACGTCGGTGACGCGCTGGCTGCGCGGGCAGCAGCCCAGAGGCACCACGCCCGCCCTGATCGCCGAGGTCTTCACGCGCAGACTGGGACGCCGCCTGTCGGCCCAGGACCTCGGCCTCGACGCCTGCGCGCCGGTGTACGCCGGGCTGGAGTTCGCGTCCACGCCGAGCGAGGCGGTGGACATCGTCAGCGGCCTGTGGCGCAAGGACTCCGGCAGCCACGCGGAGCTGCGGAAGATCGCCTTCACCCCGGCCGGGCTGGTGGTGCCCAGCCGGGACTGGCTGATCGGACGGGCCGACGAGCGGGTCGCGCACGGTGACGCGGCCGAGCCCGCCGGCCGGCTGCCCGCGCCGGGCCGGATGCACGTGTCGGTACCCCGGCAGCGGCAGATGGACCGCCACGGGCAGGAGCGCGCGGGCCACCCCGAACGGACGGACCGCGCGGGGACCGCCGAACGCGCCGGGCGCACGGACCGCCCCGAACGCCCCGAGCGGACGGAACGCTCCGACCGGGCGCACGCCTACCGGGTGACCACCGGCGACATCAAGGCGCTCCGGTCGGTCGGCGAGCTGTTCCGGGCGCTGGACCACGCGTACGGCGGCGGGCACGCGCGCCAGGCGCTGGTGCGCTACCTGGAGCACGAGGTCGAACCGATGCTCCGCGGCACGTACGGGGAGGCGGCCGGGCGCCGGCTGTTCTCGGCGGCCGCCGACCTGACGCGGCTGGCCGGCTGGACGTCGTACGACATCGCCGCGCACGGCCTGGCGCAGCGCTACTTCGTCCAGGCGCTGCGGCTGGCGCAGGCGGCCGGGGACCGCGCGTACGGCGCGTACGTCCTGGTGACCATGAGCCGGCAGGCCGTCTACCTGGGGCACGGCCGGGAGGCCGTCCAGCTGGCCCGTGTGGCCCAGCAGGGGGTCGGCAGCAACGCGCCGCCCGTAGTGCAGGCACTCCTGCACTCGGCGGAGGCGCGCGGGCACGGCGTACTGACCGAGGTGCGGGCGTGCACGGCCTCGCTCGCGCGGGCGGAACGGGCGCTGGAGACGGCGCGTCCCGGGGACGACACGCCCTACTGGGCGCGGTTCTTCGACGAGGCACAGCTCGCCGACGAGCTGGCGCACTGCCATCGCGACCTCCAGCAGTTCCGGGCGGCGGCGCAGCACGCGGAGCGCTCGCTCCAGCTGCGGGGCGGCGGCTTCGCGCGCAGCCGCCTGTTCTGCCGGGTGGTGCTGGCGACCGCGCGGCTCGGCCTGGGCGAGCTGGAGCAGGCGTGCGCGCTGGGCGCGGAGGCCGCGCTCCAGGCGTCCGAGATGCGGTCCGTACGGGCGCACGAGTACGTCCGCGAGTTCGAGCGCCGACTGGAGCCGTACCGGGACGCGGCGGCGGTACGGGGCTACCGGGACCGGGTGGCGGCCATGAAGGGGTGACGGGTGGGGCGGCCGGAGGGGGGCCGGTGGGGCGGGGCGTGTGATCGCGGCCCCGTCCTGTCGGTGTGGGGCCCCGTCCCGTCGGTGTGTGGGGCCCCCGTCCTGTCGATGTGCCGGGCTCGGCCGGGTGGTGTGTGGGGGCCGGGGCTCCGGTGGTGTGTACGGCTGGGGGCGCGGGGCTGCGGGGCCGCGGGGTGTTCGGCCGGACCCTGTTGGTGTGTCGGGTCCGGGCCGGTCGGTGTGTTGTGTGTCGGGTACCGGGCCGGTCGGGGTGTCGTGTGCCGGTCCTGGTCCGGTCCGTTTGCTCGGTCCTGGCCGGTCGGTGTGGCCCGGCCGGGGGCCGGTGGGTCAGGCCGCGGCGGAGAGTTCGCAGGGCTCCTGGAAGGGGGGCAGGCGGAGGTCGTCGAGCGCGGCGCGGGCGGCCCGGCGGCCGGAGCGCAGGGCCCCCTGGACGGTGCCGGTGTCCCGGTGGTCGCCGCACACGTACAGCCCGGACAGCAGCCGGACGGACCGGTCCGGATCGTGCGGTACGGGCATGGCCGGGACCGCCTCCGGGTCGTGGTGGGCGGCCAGCAGGTCCCAGGTGTCGGTGGACGTGCCGTAGATCCGGTCGAGTTGGGGCCGGACGGTCTTGTCCAGCGAACGGGCGGGCAGCGTCGCCGGGGCGCCCAGCACGGTCGTGGTGACCAGGGCGCGGCCCGCCGGGGCGCGGGAGGGGTCGGTCTCGCTGGCGACGTAGGTGTGGGCGACGGGGCCGTCGGCGGGCAGGAAGATCACCGGTTCGCGGACCGGGGGACTGTCAGTGGTGTGGTGCACGATGGTCACCGGGTGGAAATCGGGGACCCGCAGCCCCGGGAGCAGCCCTGCCGCATCACGCGCTCCGGTGGCCACGAGCACCGAGCGGCAGGGGAGTTGACCGTGGTCGGCGGTGGTGACGCTGGTGGTCGAGACGGCGACGGCGCGTACGGAGGTGCGCACGGTGCCGGGGGGAAGGGAGGCGGCGAGGAGTTCCGGCAGGGCCGAGGCCCCGCCGGCGGGCAGACACAGGCGTCCGCGGGCGAAGGAGCGCAGGGCCTGGGCGGCGCTGCGGCTGGAGCCGGTGAGTTCGGGATCGCACAGGAGAGCGGACAGGAGGGGGCGCAGGAACCCGTCGGGGATGTACGGCGGGAAGGCCGGGCGGGCGGCCAGTGCTTGAGCGGCGGGACGGTCGGCGCGCCGCTCGGAGCGCGAAAGGGCGCGCGACGCCGAAAGTGCGCCCCTTGTGCTCCGGGGAGCACCGACGCGCTGTGCCCGCCGGCCGTTGTGGAGGCAGAGCCCGGGGGAGAAGTGGCGTAGGACCAAGCCGTTGAGGCCGGGGGTGGTGCGCAGTTCGGGGTACGAGGTGACGAGTAGTTGGCCGGTGCGGTCCAGCCGGAAGCCGTCCAGGTGATCGGTGGTGGTCCGGCCGCCGGTGCGCGGGGCGGCCTCCAGCACGGTGACCGTGGCTCCCGCGCTGGTCAGATGGTGGGCGGCGGCGAGACCGGCGAGGCCGGCCCCGACGATGACGACGTCCACGGTCGATGCGGTGCGCAGCACGTGCCCTCCCGAGGTCGGTCCCGGTGCCGGCGCTGAAGGGCTCCTGCCCCGTACCGGCGCGCGGGATGCCGAGTTCGTGAGGTTGGAACGTTAAGAAGGGCGGCGGCGGGGGCGGGATCGCGCGTAGACCGCGCACGGGCGCACGATGCGGCACGGAGTGCCGCGGAGGGCCGGTTCTGGGGCGCGCGGGGTCAAGGATGGCACCGAGTGCGCTTCGCCTCCGGCGGGGTGGGCGTCGGGTGCGGCCCGGTCGCGGGTGGTCTTCCGGCTGCGGTCCCACGTCGTGGCCGTGCGTCCGGCCACGGGTGCAGCTGCGCTTCCGGCTGCCGGTGCGTCGCGGTGCTGCCTCCGGCGGGAGGAGGGGTGGGGCGGGACTCGCCGATGGTGTGTGGTGCGGGCCGGGGCAGGGCCGCGCCCCGGTGGAGAGAAAGATCAAGACGTGGGCTCCGTGCGGGAGGGGAAGCCCGCCCGGGAGGGGGGGGCTCAGGCCGTGAGCGCCGTGCGGGAGGGGTGGGCTTAGGGCGTGAGCGTTGCGCGGGAAGGGAAGCCCCGCCCGGGAGGGGGGCTCAGGCCGTGAGCGCCGCCCGGGAGGGATGGCTCAGGCCGTTAGCGCCGCGCGGAAGGGGAGGGCTTAGGGCGCGAGCTCCGTGCGGAAGGGGAAGCCTCGCCCGGGAGGGGATGGTTTAGGACGTGGGCTCCGTGTGGCGGGGGAAGCCCCGCCCGGGGGGGGTGAGCTCAGGCCGTGAGCGCCGCGCGGCAAGGGAAGCCTCGCCCGGGAGGGGGTGGCTCAGGACGTGGGCGCCGCCCGGGGACGTGGGCTCCGCCCGGGAGGGGAGGGCTCAGGAGGTGAGGGCCGATTGGATGGCGGTGTCCACGGTTGGGTGGGTGAAGGTGAAGCCGGTGTTCAGTAGGCGTTGGGGGATGACGCGTTGGCTGGACAGGACGTTGTCGGCGAATTCGCCCAGGGCCAGGCGCAGGGCGGGGGCCGGGGCGGGGAAGGGGGTGGGGCGGTGCAGGACGCGGCCCATCGCCGCCGTGACCTCGCGGTTGGTGACCGGCTCGGGTGCGGTGAGGTTGACCGGGCCGCTGAGTTCCTCGGTGTCGATGAGGTGCCGGAGGGCGGCGATGTGGTCGTGCAGGGAGATGAAGCTCCAGTACTGGCGGCCGCTGCCGAGCCGCCCGCCCAGGCCCAGCTTGAACAGGGGGAACAGTCGCCCCCAGGCGCCGCCCTGGCGCCCCACGACCAGCCCGGTGCGGGGGAAGACCGTACGGATGCCCGCTTCGACGGCCGGAGCGGCGGCCTCCTCCCAGTCGACGCAGACGCGGGCCAGGAAGTCGTCGCCGGGCGGCGCCGACTCGTCGGTCCGCCGGTCGCCGGTGTCGCCGTAGAAGCCGATGGCGCTGCCGCACACGAAGACCCGCGGCGGGGTGTCCAGGGAGGCGACGGCTTCCGCGAGCGCCGCCGTGCCGAGGACTCGGCTGTCCCGGATCTCGCGTTTGTACGCGTCGGTCCAGCGGTGGTCGCCGACGCCCGCGCCCGCGAGGTGCACGACGGCGTCGCAGCCCGCGAGCCCGGCGGCGTCCACCGTCTGGCGCGCGGGGTCCCAGCGCACCTCGTCGGCGGCGCGTGGTGCACGCCGGACGAGCCGGACGATGTCCGGGCGTTTCCCGGTGTCCGACGGGCGGGCGGCGCTCCCTTCGCGCAGGGAGTGCAGGAGTGCCGTTCCGATGAGACCGGTCGAGCCGGTGATCGCGATCCGCATGGCAGCCATACTGCCTCTCCGGAGGCGCACGCATGGCACAGTGGCACGCATGTCCGATTCGTTCGTCCGTACCGCCGTTCTCGCCGACGAGGAGCCGCTCGCGGTCATGGACCGCCGTACGTGGTCGACGCTGCACGCCGTGACGCCCCGGCCGCAGCCCCCGTACGACCGGTTCTTCGACAACCGGCACCGGCCGGAGGACCTGCTGGTGGCGGAGATCGCGGGGCAGCTGGCGGGCTATCTGCGGCTGGTGCCGCCGACCGCGCTGCCCTGCAACGCCCATGTCCGGCAGATCCGGGGCCTGGCCGTGGACACCTGGGCGCGCGGCCGGGGCGTCGCCCGTACGCTGCTGGACGCGGCCTGCGCGCAGGCGGCGGACGAGGGGGCCCGCCGCATCACGCTGCGCGTCCTCGGGCACAACACCCCGGCCCGCAAGCTCTACGAGTCGGCGGGCTTCGAGGTGGAGGGCGTCCTGCCCGGGGAGTTCCTGCTGGAGGGCGCGTACGTCGACGACGTGCTGATGGGCAAGGCGCTGACCTGAAGGGCAAGGCGTTGACCTGATGGGGACGGCGCTGATCTGACGGGCGCGGGCGGGCCCCGCCGTTGCGGGATGCCCGCCCGGTGCGGGATGCGCCCGCCCGGGGCGCCGTCAGGCGTGCAGTGCCTTCACGAGGGTTTCCGCGAACTCGGCGGGGTGCGTGGTCAGACCGGTGTGCCCGCCGGGGAAGTGCAGGAGTTCCGTGCCGAACTGCCCGGCCAGGAAGGCGGCCGGCCGGTAGGACAGCTCGCCGCGCGAGTCCTCGCCGCCGGCCAGGACGAGCCGGTCCGACAGGGCCTTCAGCCGGTGGAGGTCCGGGGCGTAGGACATGAAGGCGGGGACGATGCGCCCGACGAAGTACGGCAGGTTGGCCATCGTCTGTTCGGCCCGTGCTGCCGCCTGCGGCGGGAGTTTCAGTTCGGGCTGCGGCGCGGCGGCGCTGCCGTCCTTCTTCAGGCCCGCGGAGAACACGGCCATCGCCGGCATGAGCCCCTGGGCGTGGAACGTTTCCTCCACGCGTGCGACGAGGGCGCGGTGTTCGGCGGCGTCCGGCAGGACCTCGACCACCGGCGGCTCGTGCGCCACGACGCGGGTGATGCGTTCGGGACGGGTGGTGAGCAGGTGCAGGGAGGCGATGGCGCCCGAGCTGATGCCGAGCACCCGGGCGGGCTCTCCGGGCGACAGCATCTCCAGCATCCGGAACGCGTCGTCGGCGTGCTCGGCCACGCGCTGCCCGGCCGCGGGGTCGTCCAGCACGCTGCGCGACATGCCGCGCGGGTCGTACGTCGCGACGGTGTAGGCGGCGGCCAGCTCGTCGGCCATGCCGTCGAAGGCGGCCGCGCCGCCCGCCCCTCCGGGTATCAGCAGCAGGAGCGGGCCCCGGCCGCGTACTTCGTAGTGCAGGGTCGCGCCGTTCACGCGCAGACTGCCGGTGGTCGGGCCGGTCATGAGGAATCTCCTTCGTGGGACGGGGGCCAGTGCTCCAGGAGGGTGTGCAGGGCGTCGAGGGCGCGGTTCCACGAGCGCTGCGGCGAACGCTTGTGGGCGAAGCCGCCGGCGGCTTCCAGCGCGACGAAGCCGTGGAACGTGCTGCGCAGCAACCGGACCGCGTCGGTCAGGTCCGGTTCGGCCAGGCCGTAGCCGCGCAGCATGCCGTACGTCAGCTCGACCGCGCGCCGCGGGCCGGGCGCGTTCGCGGCCAGTTCCGGGTCGATGGTGAGCGGCAGCTGCGTCGCCATGTAGCGGCCGGGGTGCCTGCTCGCGTACTCCCGCCAGGCGTTGGCGAACGCGACCAGCGCTTCCTTGCCCGCGCGCCCGGCGGTCGCCTCGGCGATACGGATGGTCTTCTCGTCCGCCGCCAGCAGCGCGATCCGTCCGCGCAGGTCCTCCAGGCCGCGGACGTGCGTGTACAGGCTCGCGTCCTTCACGCCGAGCCGCCGCGCCACCTGCGACATGGTCACCTGGTCGAGTCCGACCTCGTCCGCCAGTTCGGCGCCCGCGACGGTCACTCGCTCCGCCGTCAGTCCGGCCCGCACCATGTGCCCTCCTCGTGTTCCTAGACCCCTTAGCTGTTTCCTAGGGGCCCTAGGTATAGCCTACGAGCCCTAGGGAGAGCAAAGTGAATAGGGAGAGCAACGGGAATAGGGAGAGCGAAGGGAAAACGCCGCGCCCCGCCGGGGAGGCGGGACGCGGCGCCCGGTGGTCCTGTGCCGGGGCGGGCGTCAGGTGCCGAAGCGTTCCCACAGCCGGGGGAAGCGTTCCGCCAGGGTGCGGTCGTCGTCGAGGTCGAGGTAGGTGCCGAGCGGTTCGCGGGGCTGGGGCGGCAGGCCCAGGTCCGGCATCTCGGCGCCGGTGAGCTGTTCGTACGCCTCGTCCGCCGCGTAGCCGAGCTCCTCCGCGTCGCCGTCCACCTCGTCGTCGAAGGTGTCCAGCAGTTCGGCGAGGTGGTCGGGGTCGTGCAGCGCGCCCTCGAAGACCTCCCGGCCCTGGCCGATCAGCCAGCTGCGGAAGCAGTCGAAGGCGTCGTCGCTCGCGCCGCCCAGCAGGATGCCGGCCGCGGCCCACAGGTCCCAGCTGTAGGCGCGGTTGTCGCGGGACTCGAAGTGCCGGGCGAAGTCCACCACCGCGTCGGGATCGCGTGCCACCAGTCGTTCGACGAGCGCGTCCGCCTGCTCCTCGGGGTCGCCCTCGGCGGCCTCACGGGAGCTGTCGATCAGCTGCCAGAACTCCGTCTCGTCCATCACGGGTCCAGCATCGTTGCTGCCGCACGGCGCCGCACGCGGACTACCCCAGATGCGACGGTGTCGTTATCCGCGTCCCTTCGCGCGGAAAAGCGGACACAAGGTGTCGGGTTTCGGCGCGAAGGTCGTGCCATGCGAGAAGGAGAGACCACCATGGCCGAGGCAATCACCCCACGGACACCGCTCACCGGGAAGGTCGCGCTGGTCGCCGGGGCCACGCGCGGCGCGGGCCGGGCGATGGCGGTGGAGCTGGGCCGGGCCGGCGCCACGGTCTACGTCACCGGCCGTACGACCCGGGAGCACATCAGCGAGGTCGGCCGGGCCACGGAGACGATCGAGGAGACCGCGGAGCTGGTGACGGCGGCGGGCGAGGCGGCCCGCAGGGCCCGGTCCGAAGGCGGTGCGGCGGTCCCGGCCGGGTGCGGCACCGGCATCGCCGTACCGACGGACCATCTGGACCCGGCGGCCGTACGGGCACTGGTCGAGCGTATCGACCGCGAGCAGGGGCGGCTGGACATCCTCGTCAACGACCTGTGGGGCGGTGACGTGCATGTCGAGTGGGGCAAGAAGATGTGGGAGCACGACCTGGAGAAGGGGCTGCGCGTCCTGCGGCTCGGCGTGGAGAGCCACATCGTCACCAGCAGTTGCGCGCTGCCGCTGCTGATCCGCCGGCCCGGCGGGCTGGTGGTGGAGGTGACGGACGGCACTGCGGAGTTCAACCGCCGCTACCGCGAGCCCTTCTACTACGACCTGGCCAAGAGCGGGCCGATCAGGATGGCGAAGGGGCTCGCCGAGGAGCTGCCGGAGTACGGGTGTACGGCGGTGTGCCTGACGCCGGGCTGGCTGCGGTCGGAGGCCATGCTGGACACGTACTTCAAGGTCACCGAGGAGAACTGGCTCGCGGGCTGCGAGCAGAACCCGCACTTCGCGATCTCCGAGACACCGGTGTTCGTCGGGCGGGCGCTGGCGGCGCTGGCGGGCGACCCGGACGTGGCCCGCTTCAACGGGCAGGCCCTGTCCAGCGGCGGCCTGGCGAAGGAGTACGGCTTCACGGACGTGGACGGGTCGGCGCCGGACGCCTGGCGCTACATCACCGAGGTGGAGCACGAGGGCAAGCCGGCGGACACGACCGGATACCGGTAGGCGACGCGGGGGCCGGGGCGTCCGCGGGGTGTCCCGGCCCGGCCGCCGTCATGGCTCCCCGTACAGCCCGCGCATACGTGCCGCCGCGGTGGCGAAACGGTCCCGCAGCTCCGGCGGCGCCAGCACCTCCGCCTCCGGGCCGAGGCCGAGCAGCTGGCTGTAGGCGACGTCCAGGGACTCGACGGGCAGGGCGACGGTGAGCCGCCCCTGCTCGTCGGGCCCGTCCGCCCGTTCCACCGCTTCCTCGGCAGCGGCGCGGTCGGTCACGTGCCGCAGCTGCCGGGCGCCCGCGGGGGTCAGCCGTACGGTCACCTCGTCCCGCAGGATCGAGCGGGCGAACTGGGCGGCCCGCTCCGCCCAGAAGGCGGGCAGGTCGAAGTCCGGGCTGCGGGTGAAGCGGTCGGCGAGGGGGGTGACGGCGGTGAAACGGTCGATGCGGTACACCCGCATGTCCGCGCCGGCCCGTGCCGCGAGGTACCAGACACCCGCCTTGAGCACCAGGCCGTACGGCTCCAACTCCCGCTCCACCTCGGCGTCCTGGCGGCGGTAGCGGGCGGTGACGCGCCGGTCGTCCCAGACCGCGTCCGCGACGGCGGGCAGCAGGTCAGGGGTGGCCGGTTCGCGGTACCAGGCGGGCGCGTCGAGGTGGAAGCGCCGGGCGGCGCCGTCCGCGGCGTCCCGCAGCTCGGGCAGCAGCGCGGCGGAGACCTTCAGGCGGGCGGCGGACGCGACGTCCGCGAGCCCCATGTCGCGCAGCGCGGCGGGCACGCCGGACAGGAACAGGGCCTCCGCCTCGCTGCGGCCGAGGCCGGTCAGCCGGGTCCGGTAGCCGCCGATCAGGCGGTAGCCGCCGGCCCGCCCGCGGTCCGCGTAGACGGGCACGCCGGCCTCGGAGAGGGAGAGCACGTCGCGGGCGACCGTCCGCTCCGACACCTCCAGCTCCCGCGCCAGCTCGGCGGCCGTCATCGACGGGCGGGACTGGAGGAGCAGCACCATTCTGATCAGCCGGGCAGCACGCATGACCGCATCATGCCGCGCGCGGGCGCGTCCTGACGCGCCTGCCGTACGCGACGGAGACGACGGGGACGATGGAGACAACGGAGACGACGAAGATCCCGTGCGGAGACCCCGGGCGCGGTTGAGGTGGTCTCCGCACGGGAGCGGGGGGCGCCGGACCGGGGTCCGGCGCGGGGGCGGACGCGGCGGGAGCGGCCCGCCGCGTCCGGTGGTGGCCTACAGGCCGTACCGGTGGCCTACAGGCCGTACCGGTGGCCCACAGGCCGTACCCGCGACCTACAGTCCGTACCGCTCCTTGGCCTCCTTGACCGTCTCCGCCTTCACGTCGCCGCGGCGGGCGAGGGCGGCCAGGGCCTGCACCACGACCGACTGCGCGTCGACGCCGAAGTGGCGGCGGGCCGCCTCGCGGGTGTCGGAGAGGCCGAAGCCGTCGGTGCCGACGGAGGTCCAGTCCTGCTCGACCCACGGCGCGATCTGGTCGGGCACGGCCCGCATCCAGTCGCTGACCGCGACGACCGGGCCGGGGGCACCGGCCAGCGCGCGGGTCACGTACGGGATGCGGTCCTCGCCGTCCAGGCGGGCGGCGTCGCACTCCAGCGCGTCGCGGCGCAGCTCCGTCCAGGACGGCGCCGACCAGATGTCCGCCGCCACGCCCCAGTCGCGGGCCAGGATCTCCTGGGCCTCCAGGATCCAGTGGACGGCGGTACCGGAGGCCAGCAGCTGGAGGCGCGGCGCGTCGGCAGCGGCGGGCTCGGCCTCCTTGAAGCGGTAGAGGCCCTTGAGGATGCCTTCCTCGACGCCCTCCGGCATGGCGGGCTGCACCTTGGTCTCGTTGTAGACCGTCAGGTAGTAGAAGACGTCCTCCGCCTGCGGGCCGTACATCCGGCGCAGGCCCTCCTTGACGATCACCGCGACCTCGTACGCGAACGCCGGGTCGTAGGAGAGCGCCGCCGGGTTGGTGGAGGCGATCAGGTGCGAGTGGCCGTCCGCGTGCTGGAGGCCCTCACCGGTCATCGTCGTACGGCCGGCCGTGGCGCCGATGACGAAGCCGCGGCCCAGCTGGTCGGCGAGCGCCCAGAACTGGTCGGCGGTGCGCTGCCAGCCGAACATCGAGTAGAAGATGTAGAACGGGATCATCGGCTCGCCGTGGGTGGCGTACGAGGTCGCCGCCGCGGTGAAGTCGGCCAGCGAACCGGCCTCCGTGATGCCCTCGTTGAGGATCTGGCCGTCCTTGGCTTCCTTGTAGTACAGGAGCTGGTCACGGTCGACCGGGTCGTAGGTCTGGCCGACGGGGGAGTAGAGCCCGGCGGACGGGAACAGCGACTCCATGCCGAAGGTACGGGCCTCGTCGGGCACGACCGGCACCCAGCGCTTGCCGGTCTCCTTGTCCCGCATCAGGTCCTTGACCAGGCGGACGAACGCCATGGTGGTGGCGATCTCCTGCGAGCCCGACCCCTTCTTCAGGGCGTCGAACGCCTTGTCGGCGGGCATCGGCAGCGGCTTGGCGACGACCTTGCGGGCCGGGGCCGGGCCGCCGAGGGCCGCGCGGCGCTGCCGCAGGTACTCCATCTCGGGGGAGTTCTCGTCCGGGCGGGCGTACGGCACCACGTCCGCGTCCAGGGCGCTGTCCGGGATCGGCAGCTCCAGGAGGTCGCGCATGGTGCGGAACTGCTCGCCGGTGAGCTTCTTCATCTGGTGGTTGGCGTTACGGGACTCGAAGCCCTCGCCGAGGGTGTAGCCCTTGACGGTCTGCGCCAGGATGACGGTCGGCGCGCCCTTGTGCTCGACGGCGGCCTTGTACGCGGCGTACACCTTGCGCGGCTCGTGGCCGGCGCGGGAGGTCTGGAACAGCTCCAGCAGCTTGGCGTCCGACAGGCCCTGGGCGATACGGCCCAGCGACGGGTCGGAGCCGAAGAAGTGCTCGCGCAGGTAGGCGGCGTCGCGGGTGGCGTACGTCTGGAACTGCGCGTCGGGGGTCTCGCGGAGGCGGCGCAGCAGGGCGCCGTCGACGTCCTGGGCGAAGACCTCGTCCCAGGCCTGGCCCCACAGGGACTTGACGACGTTCCAGCCCGCGGCGCGGAACTGGGCCTCCAGCTCCTGCACGATCTTGAAGTTGGGGCGGACCGGGCCGTCGAGGCGCTGGAGGTTGCAGTTGATGACGAAGGTCAGGTTGTCCAGGCCCTCGCGGCCGGCCAGTGCCAGTGCGGCCGTCGACTCGGGCTCGTCCATCTCGCCGTCGCCGAGGAACGCCCACACGTGGGAGTTGGCGGTGTCCTTGATGCCGCGGTGGTCCAGGTAGCGGTTGAAGCGCGCCTGGTAGATCGCGGAGAGCGGGCCCAGGCCCATGGAGACGGTGGGGAACTCCCACAGCCAGGGCAGGCGCCGCGGGTGCGGGTAGGAGGGCAGGCCGTCACCGGCCGCCTCCTGGCGGAAGCGGTCGAGCTGGTCCTCGGTGAGGCGGCCTTCGAGGAAGGCGCGGGCGTAGATGCCGGGGGAGGCGTGGCCCTGGATGTAGAGCTGGTCGCCCGACCCGTCGGCTTCCTTGCCGCGGAAGAAGTGCTGGAAGCCGGTCTCGTAGAGCCAGGCCGCCGAGGCGAAGGTGGCGATGTGGCCGCCGAGGCCGAGGCGGGAGCCGCGGGTGACCATGACGGCCGCGTTCCAGCGGTTCCACGCCGTGATCCGGGCCTCCATCGCCTCGTCACCCGGGAATTCGGGCTCGGCGGAGGTCGGGATGGTGTTGACGTAGTCGGTTTCGAGCGGCGCGAGGCCCGGAGCGTTGGTGTGCTCCACGGCACGGCGCATCAGGTACGCGGCGCGGTGCTCCCCTGCCGCCTTCGTGACGGCGTCCAGGGACTCGCGCCACTCGGCCGTCTCCTCCGGGTCGCGGTCCGGGACCTGGTCGAGCTGGCTGTACGGCATACGTACGGGATCGGGCATGGGTGGCCCCTTTCCGGACGGAGGAGGGAGGTGCGATGAGTGCTTGGCAGGCAGGGGTGTCGCGCCCCACGGACGACGATACGCCTCTGATCGATGATCGATCAACGCAAGTTGAAGGAAAAACCGCAGGTCGGCACGGGGTGCCAGCCTTTTGGGCACGGGGTGCCAGGCTGTCTGCGGCTCCGAATCGTCGGCAGAAGGACTGCCGACCTGCGGATTCAGACCCGGGGCGCGCAGCTCAGCACATGGGTCTTCAGCAACTCGCCGATCCGCGGATCGCGCCGCCGGAACGCGTCCACGATCTCCTGGTGGTCGCGCGCGTGCGAGCGCGGCTCCGGGCTGAACCAGCGGATCGACAGCGTCGTCCACACCTCGACGCCCAGCGACTCCCAGGTGTGCAGCAGGACGGCGTTACGGGCGGCCCGCACGATCTCGCGGTGGAAGGCCACCGTGTGCCGCACCTGCGCCTCGCCGTCACCGTGCCGGTCCGCCTCGCACAGCGCCGCCACCTCGCGATCCAGCGCCACCGTGTCCTCGGCCAGCCGCCCGGCGGCCAGCTCGGCGGCCACCTGCTCCAGACCGGCCCGCACGGGGTAGCTCTCCTTGAGGTCGTCGGCGGTCAGGTTCCGTACCCGTACGCCCTTGTTCGGGGCCGACTCGATCAGCTGGAGTGACTCCAGCTCGCGCAGCGCCTCCCGTACGGGCGTCTGGCTGACCTCCAGCTCGACCGCGATCCGCCGTTCCACGATCCGCTCGCCGGGCTGCCACCGGCCGCTGACGATCCCTTCGAGGATGTGCTCGCGGATCTGCTCGCGGAGCGAATGGACGACGGGCGGGGTCATGACGTGCTCCTTCAGAGCGTGCGGCAGACGGCGGCCAGGGGTCCCGTACCGGAAGGCGGTACGGGAGACCACCGCAGGACGGCCATTATCCGTGCAACGAAAACAGGTCGGCCCCGGCTCGTACGAACTCGTACGAACCGGGGCCGACCCTGCACACCTACGGGGTGGCTACCGTGCTCAGAGACCGATCTCGGTCTCGAACTCGCCGGCCTCCAGGATCTGCTTGACCGTCGTCAGGTAACGGGCCGCGTCGGCACCGTCCACCAGGCGGTGGTCGTAGGAGAGCGCCAGGTAGGTCATGTTGCGCACGGCGATGGTCTCGCCCAGCTCCGGGTGGTCGACGACCACCGGGCGCTTGACGGTGGCGCCGATGCCCAGGATGCCGACCTGGTTCGGCGGCACGATGACCGTGTCGAACAGCGCACCGCGCGAGCCGGTGTTGCTGATCGTGAAGGTCGCCCCGGCGAGGTCGTCCGGGGTGATCTTGTTGGAGCGGACCTTGCCGGCCAGCTCCGCGGTCTTACGGGCGACGCCGGCGATGTTCAGGTCGCCCGCACCCTTGATGACCGGGGTCATCAGGCCCTTCTCCGCGTCCACCGCGATACCGACATTCTCGGTGTCGAAGTAGGTGATCGTGCCCTCGTCCTCGTTGATCCGGGCGTTGACGACCGGGTGGGCCTTCAGCGCCTGGACAGCGGCCTTGACGAAGAACGGCATCGGGGAGAGCTTGACGCCCTCCCGCTGCGCGAAGGCGTCCTTGGCCTTGTTGCGCATCCGCATGATCTTGGTGATGTCCACCTCGACCACGGAGGTCAGCTGCGCCTGGCCGTGCAGGGCCTTCATCATGTTGTCGCCGATGACCTTGCGCATCCGCGGCATCTTGACGGTCTGGCCACGCAGCGGGGACGCCTCGATGGCCGGGGCCTTCGAGGAAGCGGCCGGAGCGGCGGCAGCAGCCGGGGCGGCCTGCTGCTTGGCGGCCTCGGCGGCGGCGATGACGTCCTGCTTGCGGATACGGCCGCCGACGCCGGTGCCCTTGACCGAGCCCAGGTCCACGCTGTTCTCCTGGGCCAGCTTGCGGACCAGGGGAGTGACGTACGCGGCGTCCGCCTCACCCGCGGCCGGGGCCGGGGTGACGGGCGCGGCGGCCGGAGCCGGCGCCGGGGCCGGAGCGGCCGGGGCCGGGTCCGGGGCGGGGGTGGTCACGGCCTGCGGGGCCGGGGCCGAGGGGGCCTGGGGGGCCGGAGCCTCCTGCTTGGGGGCTTCCTGCTTGGGAGCCTCCTGCTTCGGGGCCTCCTGGGCGGGGGCCGGGGCCGCGGGGGCCTCGGCCTGCGCCGGAGCGGCACCCTTCGCGCCGATGACGGCCAGCTTGGCGCCGACCTCGGCGGTCTCGTCCTCGCCGACCACGATCTCCAGCAGGGTGCCGGCGGTGGGGGCGGGGATCTCGGTGTCGACCTTGTCGGTGGAGACCTCCAGCAGCGGCTCGTCCTCGGCCACCTCCTCGCCGACCTCCTTGAGCCAGCGGGTGACGGTGCCCTCGGTCACGCTCTCGCCGAGCGCGGGGAGGACGACGTCGGTCCCCTGGGCGCCACCGGCGGGGGCCGCGGGGGCCTCCTGCTGCGGGGCTTCCTGGGCGGGGGCCTCCTGGGCGGGGGCCTCCTGGGCCGGAGCCGCGGCGGGCTCGGGCTCCTCGGCCTGCGCCGGTGCGGACTCGGCCGCGGGCGCACCGCTGCCGTCGTCGATGACGGCCAGCTCGGCGCCGACCTCGACGGTCTCGTCCTCGGCCACCTTGATGGAGGCCAGCACGCCGGAGGCGGGGGCGGGGATCTCGGTGTCGACCTTGTCGGTCGACACCTCCAGCAGGGGCTCGTCAGCCTCTACGCGCTCACCCTCGGCCTTCAGCCAGCGGGTGACGGTGCCCTCGGTGACGCTCTCGCCGAGCGCCGGAAGGGTTACGGAAACCGCCATGGTTTCTCTTGCTCCTTACGAAAATGCGGGATGTGGTCGCGCCCGGACCGGAAATCAGTCGTGGGAGTGCAGAGGCTTGCCGGCCAGGGCCAGGTGGGCCTCGCCGAGCGCCTCGTTCTGCGTCGGGTGCGCGTGGATGAGCTGCGCAACCTCGGCCGGCAGTGCTTCCCAGTTGTAGACCAGCTGGGCCTCGCCGACCTGCTCGCCCATGCGGTCACCGACCATGTGGACGCCGACCACGGCACCGTCCTTGACCTGGACGAGCTTGATCTCGCCCGCGGTCTTGAGGATCTTGCTCTTGCCGTTGCCCGCGAGGTTGTACTTCAGAGCGACGACCTTGTCGGCACCGTACAGCTCCTTGGCCTTCGCCTCGGTGATACCCACCGAAGCGACCTCCGGGTGGCAGTACGTGACGCGCGGCACGCCGTCGTAGTCGATCGGCACGGTCTTGATGCCGGCCAGCCGCTCCGCCACCAGGATGCCCTCGGCGAAGCCGACGTGCGCGAGCTGGAGGGTGGGGACGAGGTCGCCGACGGCCGAGATGGTCGGCACGTTGGTCTGCATGTACTCGTCGACCAGGACGTAGCCGCGGTCCATGGCGACCCCGGCCTCCTCGTAGCCCAGGCCCTGGGAGACCGGGCCGCGGCCGATGGCGACCAGCAGCACCTCGGCCTCGAAGGTCTTGCCGTCGGCCAGCGTGACCTTGACGCCGTCCTGGGTGTACTCGGCCTTGTCGAAGAAGGTGCCGAGGTTGAACTTGATGCCGCGCTTGCGGAAGGCCCGCTCCAGCAGCTTGGAGCTGTTCTCGTCCTCGACCGGGACGAGGTGCTTGAGGCCCTCGACGATGGTCACGTCGGTGCCGAAGGACTTCCACGCGGAGGCGAACTCGACGCCGATGACGCCGCCGCCCAGCACGATCGCGGACTTCGGGACGCGGTTCAGCGTCAGCGCGTGGTCCGAGGAGATGATGCGGTCGCCGTCGATCTCCAGGCCCGGCAGGGACTTCGGCACGGAGCCGGTCGCCAGCAGGACGTGGCGGCCCTGGACGCGCCGGCCGTCGACGTCGACGGAGGTGGGGGAGGACAGTCGGCCCTCACCCTCGATGTAGGTCACCTTGCGGGAGGCGACCAGACCCTGCAGCCCCTTGTACAGGCCCGAGATGACCTCGTCCTTGTACTTGTGCACGCCCTCGATGTCGATGCCGTCGAGGGTGGCCTTGACACCGAACTGCGCGGCTTCGCGGGCCTGGTCCGCGATCTCGCCGGCGTGCAGCAGGGCCTTGGTGGGGATGCAGCCGTTGTGCAGGCAGGTCCCGCCGAGCTTGTTCTTCTCGATCAGGGCGACGTCCAGGCCCAGCTGGGCCCCGCGCAGGGCAGCGGCGTAACCACCGCTACCGCCTCCGAGGATCACTAGGTCGAAAACGGTGCTGGCGTCGTTCGCCACGTCACGTCCTCCATGCATGGGTACGCCGGAGCCGGTCTACGGTGACCGGGCGGCGGCTGTTGATCGGCCGCTGGTTGGTTCGGCCCTGGGTAAGGGGGGCCCTGTCCTGCCAAGAACCCATCTTCGCACTTGTTGAACGCGGGCGGGACGGCGGGCCGGGCTGTGGGGCGGCACGATGGCCGTTCCGGGGGGTTGCGCGTGCGGTTACCCAGGCGTACGGACGTACGGATTTCGTCGAGGGCGAACACGCGCGTACGGCCCCGGGCGCCGGGCCCGGAGCCGTACGGACAAAGCAGGAGCAACCGCGGCAGGGTCAGCCGAGGTCGCCGTCCGCGGTGCGCTCGGCCAGCCGCACCAGGGTGCGGACCGCGGAGCCGGTGCCGCCCTTGGGGGTGTAGCCGAAGGGCGCGCTCTCGTGGAAGGCCGGGCCGGCGATGTCCAGGTGCGCCCAGGTGATGTCCTCGCCCACGAACTCCTGGAGGAACACGCCGGCCAGCAGGCCGCCGCCCGCCCGCTCGCCGATGTTCTTCAGGTCGGCCACCGGGGAGTCCATGGTCCGGCGCAGCTCGCCCGGCATCGGCATCGGCCAGGACGGCTCGCCGGCCTCCTCCGCGATCTCGTGCAGGCTGGCCCGGAAGGCGTCGTCGTTGGCCATGATCCCGAAGGTCCGGTTGCCCAGCGCCAGCACCATGGCGCCGGTCAGCGTCGCGACGTCCACGATCGCGTCCGGCCGCTCCTCCGAGGCGCGGGTCAGCGCGTCGGCCAGCACGAGCCGGCCCTCGGCGTCGGTGTTCAGCACCTCGACGGTCTTGCCGTTGTACATGGTCAGCACGTCGCCGGGGCGCATCGCGTTGCCCGACGGCATGTTCTCGGCCAGCGCCAGCCAGCCGGTGACGTTGACCCGCAGGCCCAGGCGGGCGGCGGCCACGACCGTGGCGAACACCGCGGCGGCGCCACTCATGTCGCACTTCATGGTCTCGTTGAAGCCGGCCGGCTTCAGGGAGATGCCGCCCGAGTCGTAGGTGATGCCCTTGCCGACGAGCGCCAGGGTCTTTTCGGCCTTCGGGTGGGTGTAGGCGATCCGCACCAGGCGCGGCGGGTTGTCCGAGCCCTGGCCGACGCCCATCAGGCCGCCGTAGCCGCCCTTCTTCAGGGCCTTCTCGTCCAGCACCTCGGCCTTGAGGCCGAACTCCTTCGCGGCGGCCTGGGCCTGCGCGGCGAAGTCCTTCGGGGTGAGGTCGTTGGAGGGGGTGTTGATCAGGTCGCGGGCGCGGTTGACCTCGGCGGCCAGCGTCCCGGCGCGCTCGGTGGCGGCCTTGAAGGCCTTGTCGCGCGGCTTGCCGCCGAGGATCGCGATCTCGGCCAGCGGCGCCTTGGCGTCGGCCTTCTTCGCGGTGCCGGCGGCCTTCGCGTCGCCGCCGCCGTTGCCGCTGCGGTACGCGGTGAAGGCGTACGCGCCGAGCAGCGCGCCCTCGGCGACCGCTCCGGCGTCCCCGGCGTCGGCGGCGGGCAGCGCGAAGCCGGCCTTCTTGGTGCCGGCCAGGGCGCGGGCGGCGGAACCGGCGGCGCGGCGCAGCACCTCGGTGTCGTACTCGTCGTCCCCGGCCGGGGCGTCGCCCAGTCCGACCGCCAGCACGACCGCCGCCTTCAGGCCGGAGGGGGCGGGCAGCTTGGTGACCTCGCCCTCGGCACCGCTCGCGCCGAGGGTCTCCAGGACGGCGGCGAGCCCGCCGTCGAACGCCTTGTCCACGGCTTCGGCGCCGGGGGCCAAGGCGACGCCCTTGGCGCCCTTGGTCACGCCGACGACAACGGTGTCCGCACGCAGCGTCGCGGCGGAGGATGTGCTGAGGGTCAGT
This sequence comes from Streptomyces sp. CB02923, assembly GCF_001905005.1. GTDB lineage: Bacteria > Actinomycetota > Actinomycetes > Streptomycetales > Streptomycetaceae > Streptomyces. Next base: position 1,076,010 of record NZ_LWKZ01000012.1, read on the forward strand.
GCAGTCACGGTGATGAGAGTCCTGTTCCGTCCGGTTGTCCGTTCGCGCCGAGGGCGCTGGTGCGGCCGAGCCTACGCTTGAGGGTGCCGCCCGTAACCGCTTGATGCGGTATCGGCCCGAGCTGTCACATCTTCACCACCTGCCCCAGTGGCCCCAACGGCCTGCGGGTGTGGGGGAGTTGCCGGTTCCGGGAGAAAGCGGAGCGGCCCGTACGCCGGGCCCCGCCGTCAATTCCCGTGCGACGAATGAGACGTGTGTCACAGTCGTGGCGACTGCCGGATAGACGGCCGTCAACCTTCGCATGATGTCCACGAGCCTGCCCGGTACCGCTTCCGGAAGCAGGGGGGACTTCCGGGGGGAAGGGACTGCGCCCATGGGCAGCAACGGAAAGCCGGCCGCCAGACCGGCCACAGTTTTGACCGCACTCGCCGCAGCGATGATCACGGCACTGCCGCTGGCGGTGAGTGCCCCCGCCGCGCAGGCGGCCGTGCCCGCGGCGGCGGACCCGGCGCCACGCGTCGACCTGCGGGTCCTGGTCGTGAGCGACGGCGGTGAATCCACCGACGCCATCGTCGCCGAGCTGCGCAGCCAGGGCGTCCCGTACACGACCGTCGACCTCACGAGCCCCGGCCGTCCGGTGATCGACGCGGCGTTCCTCAGCGACACCGTGGACGGGCGGGCGCGCGCCAAGTTCCAGGGCGTCGTCCTGCCGAACGACAATCCCTTCGGCACGGCGTCCTCCGCGGAACTGGCCGCGCTGAAGGCGTACGAGACCGCGTACAAGATCCCCCAGGTGGACGCGTACACCTACGCGCGGCCCGACGTCGGCCTGCGCACGCCCGACGACGGCGGCTACGCCGGGGTCCTGGACGGCTTCGCCACCCACACCACCGCCGTGGGCAAGGCGGGCCCCTTCGGCTACCTCAAGGGCGCGGTGCCCTTCGAGGACGCCGACCCGCAGGTCTCCGAGAGCTACGGCTACATAGCGCAGCCGCTCGCGAACCCGCCCGCCGGGGCGACGTTCACGCCGTACCTGGACGCGGCGGTGCCCGGCACCTCCGCCCGCGGCGCGCTGGTCGGCGAATACGCCCGCGACGGCCGCCGCGAGCTGGTCATCACCTTCGCGCAGAACCGTTACCAGCAGCAGTTCCGGCTGCTCGCCCGCGGCATCGTGGACTGGCTCACCCAGGGCGTGCACCTGGGGCAGAGCCGCAACTACTTCTCCGTCCAGGTCGACGACATCTTCGCCCCGGACGCCCGCTGGGACGTGCAGAACAACTGCACCCCCGGCGACTTCGACTGCCCCTCCGGCGTCCCGGACACCACGCCGATCCGGATGGACGAGGCGGACGCCGCGTACGCCGCCGAGTGGCAGCGCGCCAGTGGCTACCAGCTCGACATGGTCTACAACGCCGGCTCCGGCGAGGAGTGGAAGTCGGAGCACGGCGGGACGGACGCGATGGCCGACCGGCTGCTCGCCGACAAGGCCGACTACCGCTGGGTCAACCACACCTGGACCCACCCCTTCCTCGGCTGCGTCCAGGACACCTCGGTCGTGCCCTGGCGCTGCTCCAAGGACCTGTTCGGCAGCACCCGCTGGGTCAGCCGCGCCGAGATCGCCGGTGAGATCGAGAAGAACCACGCCTGGGGCGTGTCCAGAGGGCTGAGCCTGGATCCCTCGGAGCTGGTCACCGGCGAGCACTCCGGCCTGAAGACCCTGCCGCAGCAGCCGCAGGACAACCCCAACCTCGCGTCGGCGCTCGCCGCCACCGGCGTCAAGTGGCTCGCCAGCGACAACTCGCGGGAGTCCGCGCAGCGCCCGGCCGGTGCGGCGCTGACCGTGCCGCGCTACCCGATGAACGTGTACTACAACGTGGGTCAGGCGGCCGAAGAGGTCGACGAGTACAACTGGATCTACACGAGCAAGGCCGACGGCGGCAGCGGCATCTGCGAGACCGACCCCAACTCGACCTGCATGCCCGCGCCCCTGCCGACGTCCACCGGCTACGCCTCGTACATCGTCCCGCAGGAGGCGCGGACCGCCCTCGGGCATGCTCTGGCCAACGATCCGCGCCCGCATTACATCCACCAGTCCAACCTCGCCGAGGACCGGATCGCCTACCCGGTTCTGGACAAAGTTCTGGCCGACTATCGCGGGTTCTTCGAGGAGAACACCCCTGTCGTCAACCAGCGCCACCGGGACATCGGACGCGAGATGCAGCAGCGTGCGGCCTGGCAGCAGGCCCTGGACGCCGGTTCGGTGACGGCGTACAGAATTGGCGATGTTGTCACCGTCACGTCGCCGGCCGGGGTGGCCGCTGCGGCTACGATGCCCGACGGAACCAGAACACAACTCTCCAACGGGACCGCGGAATTCGGCGAACGCTATGCCGGACGGGTATCGGAGTGGGCCACAGCGCAGTCGCCCGGAGCGTCCATCACGCTCAAGCTACCGACGACCGCCTGACGCGTCCCCTGTACTGCCCGGTCCGCGCGACCGGCCGGGCGGGCAGGGGCCGGGCGGCCGGGGTCCGCCGTGTCCCGTCACCACCGGAACCGGCGCCCCCGCACCACGGCGGGCGCCCGGCCGCCCCTGCACGCAGTACCCCGGCACGCCACACCGCAGATCCCGCATCGCTGTACCCGCTGTACCCGCACGGAACCACCGCGCCCGCACCGACGCACCGGTGCGCGACGGCGCACCCGCACCCGGACACCTGTACGGACGCGCAGGTACGGACGCGTTCACGCAGGTGTCCCGCGGCTGTGTCCGCACACCGTTGCCGGTACACCGCACGACCGTCCCCACGCATGTCCCCGCAGTCCCGCACGCCCACGCCCCCGCAGTTCCGCACCACCACGCCCCCGCAGTCCCGCACACACGTTTCCGCACGTCCGCACGTCCGCACGCGCACCAGGCCGGCACGGCCGCCGGCCGCGCAACGCGTCCGCCCGGTGCCCCCGCAGCACCCGCGCCCGCGTGCTCCGTACCGCACCACCCAGCACTCATTTCCCGGGGGGGATTTCGCCATGAACGCAACTCTGTACGAGGTCGGCAGCCGAAGTCAGCAGCCCGACGACGCGCCGCAGCCCGGCAGGCACGTCACCATGCTCACCGAGGGCACCTACCCGCACGTCCACGGCGGCGTCTCCACCTGGTGCGACCAGCTCGTACGGGGCATGCCCGAAGTCCGCTTCAACGTCATCGCGCTCACCGGCAGCGGCCGTGAGCCGGTGACCTGGGACCTGCCCGACAACGTCTACGCGCGCTCCTCCGTGCCCATGTGGGGCCCGCCGCCGGGCCGCCGCACCGCCGGGCTGCTCCGGGGGCGCGACCGCCGCCGCTTCGTCGACACCTACGAGCGGTTCCTGCTGTCCATGCTCGACCCGCAGTCCTGCACCGACTTCGGCACCGAGCTGTACGCACTGGCCGCGCTCGCCCGCGAAGGACGCCTCAGCGCCGCGCTGCGCACCGAGTCCGCGCTGCGCTCCCTGATGTGGATCTGGACCCTGCCGCACGTCGCCACGCGCGCGGCCGAACCCACCGTGCACGACGCGCTGACCGCCACCGACCTGCTGGAACACGCGCTGCGCCCGCTGTCGGTACGCGTACCGGAGGACAGCGTCGCGCACGCCGTCAGCAACGGGCTGGCCTGCCTGCCCGCGCTCGCCGCCAAGGAGTTCGACGGCGTACCGTTCCTGCTCACCGAGCACGGCATATACCTGCGCGAGCGCTACCTCGGCTACCGCTCCGACGCCCAGCGCTGGCCCGTCAAGGCCCTGATGCTCGGCTTCTACCGGCAGCTGACCATCGAGAGCTACCGGGCCGCCGACCTGATCACACCGTGCAACAAGTACAACAAGCGGTGGGAGGAGCGCGGTGGCACCCCGCCCGAGAAGATCCGCACCGTCTACAACGGCGTCGACGTCCAGCTGTTCCCGCACGCCGAACAGGAACCGGACGCGCCGACGCTGAGCTGGGCCGGGCGGATCGACCCGATCAAGGACCTGGAAACCCTCATCCGGGCCTACGCACTGTGCCGCGCCGAGGTCCCCGACCTGCGGCTGCGGCTGTTCGGCGGGGTACCGGCCGGCGGCGAGGCGTACAAGACCCGCTGCGAGAAGCTGGCCGCCTCGCTCGGCGTGACCGACGGGCTCAGCTGGGAAGGGCGCATCGACGACGTCGCCCGCGCCTACGCCGCAGGCAGCATCGTCATGCTCTCCAGCATCTCCGAGGGCTTCCCCTTCAGCCTGATCGAGGCCATGTCCTGCGGCCGCTCCACCGTCTCGACCGACGTCGGCGGGGTGCGCGAGGCGGTCGGCGACACCGGGCGCGTCGTCCCGCCCCGGGAACCGGAGGCGATGGCCGAAGCCACCCTGGAACTGCTCAAGGGCGGCTGGGAGAAGCGCGCCGAACTCGGCAGCCGCGCCCGGCAGCGGGTCATCGACCAGTTCACGCTGCGCCGCTCCGTCGACGGCTTCCGCACCATCTACCGCGAACTCGACGGCGCCGGCAGGCCGGCCGTGGAGCAGCCGCAGGAGGAGTGGACCCTCCAGCTGCGCGGGCCGTGGAACACCCCCCTCGCCGCCGACGGGGCCGGCTGATGAGCGGATCCCTGTGGCTGGTGCCGGGGGAGGGCAAGGGCCGCGCGGACGACCTGCCGGACGTCCCGCGGCCCCAGCGCCCGCGCTGGGCCGCGCCCGACCCGCTGGACGAACTCGCCCGGCGCATGGGCGATCTGATCGCCGCCGCCGTCCACCCCGACGAGATCGCCGCCATCATCGAGTCCGACGGCATGAGCGACGACCAGATCAAGCTCACCTACGGGCGCGAGAACTCCTTCGCCCTCGCCGAGGAGCTGTACGCGCGCATCCCGCGCAGCTACCCCGAACCGGACCGCGCGCTCACCGACCCCTGGCGGGTCAGCCTGCTCGGCTGCCTGCTGCGCGCCGTGGTCTTCGCCCTGCCCGGACTCGCCTACGTCGTCGGCTCGCACCTGCTGTCCGGCCCGCCGGACTCCCGCGGACTGCCCGCCGGAACACTGCCGCTGCTGGCGGGCGCCCTGGCCGGCTGGGTCTGGAACCAGGCGCTCGCCCACCGCGCGTACTCCTGGCTCGGCCTGGGCGCGCGGTGGCCCGCCGCCCGCGCCCTCGCCGTCGGCGCGCCGCTCGGCGCGCTGGCCGGCGCGGCGGTCGCCTGGGCCGTCGGCACCGCCGACGCGGACGCGCCCGGCGCGGTGGCCTTCGCCGCGGGCCAGGCCGCCTACCTCGGCGCGGCCACCACCCTCCTCGTCTTCGGCCGGGAACGGTGGCTGCTGTACGCACTGGCCCCGGTCGGGCTCGGTGCCGCGCTGATGGCGGTGTACGTGCCGCCGGACGCCGTACGTGTCGCCCTGCTCGTCCTGTCGCTCGGCGCGGCCGTCGCGCTGGCCGCCGTCACCGTCCTGCGCTGCCGCCGCGAGCCGCGCCAGGACGGGCCGGCGCCGCGCGCCGCGGCCTCCGTGCCGTACGGGCTCTTCGGCCTGGCCATCGGGGTGCTGGTGCTGCTCACGGCGCTCGGCGACGTCCTGCGGTACGGGGCGGAGGCCGAGGTCGCGGCGCCCGCGGCGGTGGCCCTGACGCTCAGCATGGGCCCGGCCGAATGGCTGCTGTACCGCTACCGCAGCCGGGCCGTGGCCGGGCTGCGGGCCAGCACCACCCCCGTCGGCTTCTGGCGCGCCACCTCCGGCGCGCTGGCCGGGTGCCTGGTCTCCTACCTCGCCGTACTCGCCCTGCTCGGCGGGGTCGGCAGCCTGCTGTGGCGGCAGGGGCCGCCGATGGACGCGGCCCACGCGCTGGGGCTGCTGTGTCTGGGCACGGTGCTGTGGACCGCGCTGCTCCTCCAGGCGTTCGGGGCGGTGCCGGTCGCGGCGGCGGTGTGCGGGCTGACCGCGGCCGCCCAGACCGCGCTCCTGGCGACCGGGCCGCTGTCCCCGGCCGTCGCCCAGCTGACGGTCTGCGGCGTGGCCGCGCTCGTCCTGGCCGCCGCGGTCTCCGCCCTGCTGGGGCGCGCGACGGCGCACCGCTGAGGAGGAGGCGGGTACGTGGCCTTCACCGCGCGCCGAGCAGCCCGCCCGGCGCGCGCTCCGCGATCCGACGCCCGTCGCCTGCCCCCCGCCTCGCGCCAAGTCCCCGCGCCGGGGCGGACCGTGGGCCGCGTAACCGGTACCGGGTCCCCAAGCCCCCACCCGTACTCGTATCCTCAGCATCTCGTCCCATTTCCGACAGGAGCCCACGAACCATGACCCGGCCCTCACCGGGACAGCCCCGTCCGCCCTCCCGCCAGCTGCTGGTCCCGCTCTACGAGCACCCGGCCGAACGTCCCGACGCCTGGCGGCGGCTGGTCGCGGCGGCGCCCGATCTCTACGGTGTGGTGCTCAACCCGGCCAGCGGCGCCGGCACCGCCCCCGATCCGGACTTCGCCGAGGTCGCCGGGCAGCTCCGGGCCGCGGGCGTACGCATTCTCGGCTACGCCGACACCGGCTACGGACGGCGCCCGCACGCGGCCGTCGTCCAGGACCTGCTGCGCCACCGCGACTGGTACGGGGCCGACGGCGTGTTCTTCGACCAGGCCTCGGCCGAAGCCGGACTCCTCCTGCACTACAGCCGCCTGGCGGTCGCCGCACGCGCCGCCGGAGCCCATACCGTCGTCCTCAATCACGGCGTGCACCCGCACCCCCGCTACCTCGACTTCGCCGACCTCCTGGTCACCTTCGAGAACAGCTGGGCCGCGTACGAGAACGCCGAGGTCCCGCCGTGGACCGCGCACCACCCGCCCGAACGGTTCTGCCACCTCATCCACGGCCTGCCCGAGTCCTGCGCGGAGGCCGCCGCCGAACTGGTCCGGCAGCGCGGGGCCGCCGTGCACTGCGCCGTCCCCGGCACCGGGACGCACCCGTGGGACGCACTTCCGCCCTACCTGGAGACCCCCCGATGAACCCCCCGCACCACCGCAAGAGACTCCTGCTCCTCCTCGGCGCTCTCCTGCTCGTCAGCACCGCCTGTACCCAGACCCCGCCCGGTCCGGGCGGCAAGCCCGGCCACAGCGCGAGCCCCGGCTCCGGCAGTCCGGGCGGTACCGGCGACCCGGGCAGCCCCAGCGGCGGTCCGAGCAGCCCCGGCAGTGACCCGAGCAGCCCCGGCGGCGGCAAGCCCCGCCCCGTCTGGCACCCCGAGCCCGGCATCGACTGGCAGTGGCAGCTCACCGGAAAGCTGGACCTCTCCGTGGACGCCCCCGTCTACGACATCGACGGCTTCAAGCACAACGCGTCCACGGTCGCCGATCTCCACAAGCGCGGCCGCAAGGCCATCTGCTACATCAGCGTCGGCGCCTACGAGGACTTCCGCCCGGACGCGCGCCGCTTCCCCAAGGACGTCATCGGCGAGGACAACGGCTGGGAAGGCGAACGCTGGCTCGACATCCGGCAGCTGGACGTGCTGCGCCCGCTGATGGCCGAGCGCTTCGACATGTGCCGTGACAAGGGCTTCGACGCGGTCGAGCCGGACAACGTCGACGGCTACAAGAACGACACCGGCTTCGAGCTGACCGCCGGACACCAGCTCGCCTTCAACCGCATGATCGCCAAGCTGGCCCACGACCGCGGCATGTCCGTCGGCCTGAAGAACGACCTCGAACAGATCCCCCAGCTCGTCGGCGACTTCGACTTCGCCGTCAACGAGCAGTGCGCCGAGTACGACGAGTGCGCGACCATGACCCCGTTCATCAAGGCGGGCAAGGCCGTCTTCCACGTCGAGTACGAACTCCCGGCCTCCCGCTTCTGCGCCACGACGAAGCGCCTCCACCTCAGCTCGATGCAGAAGCGCCTCCACCTGGACGCCTGGCGCCAGGCGTGCTGACCAGAGCCTGCTGAAGCCCGGCGCCGATTTCTGACGCCCAGATTGTGGCGCCCGGCTCCTGACGCCTGGCTCCTGATATCCGGCTCGTGACGCCCGGCTCCCGACGCGTGACGGCCGACCGGGCGGGCGTCTCACCCCATCGCCGCCACCGCCACGGCCACCAGGCCCGCCACCTCCGCGACGGCGCCGAAGATGTCGCCGGTGATGCCGCCGAAGCGGTGGCGGCAGCGGCGGAGGGTGGCTTCGCCCGCCGCGAGGGCGAGGAGGGCGGCCAGGCCGGTGTGGAGGGCTCCGTACGGGCCGGCGTGGGTGCCGAGCGCGGCGGAGAGGGCGATGACGACGACGGCCGCGGCGGCTGCCGCGCGCAGCGGTACCGTGCCGGCCACGGCGGCGCCGAGGCCGTCGGGGCGGGCCGGGGGGACGCCGGGGCGGGCGGCGAGGGTGAGGGCGCAGCGGGCGGCGGTGGCCGCGACGACGGCGGCCGCCGCGCCGTGGGCCCAGCCCTGTTCGTACAGATGGGCGAGGGCGGCCACCTGGGCCAGCAGGGTGAAGAGCAGGGTGATGACGCCGAACGGCCCGATGTCGGACTGCTTCATGATGCGCAGCGCGTCCTCGGCGGGCTTGCCGCTGCCCAGGCCGTCGGCGGTGTCGGCGAGGCCGTCCAGGTGCAGGCCGCGGGTGAGGACGGCGGGTACGGCCGCCGTGGCGACGGCGGCGAGCAGGGGGCCGCTGCCCAGGAGGAGGAACAGGGTGCCCAGGGCGGCCGCGGCCAGGCCGATCACCAGTCCGGCGACCGGCGCGCACAGCATGCCGCCGCGTGCCGCCGGCCGGTCCCAGCGGCGCAGCCGTACCGGCAGCACGGTCAGTGTGCCGAAAGCGAAGCGCATGGCGTCCCCGAGGGTGGGGGAAGGCGAGGGGCCGGAGGGGGTGGCGGCGTCGTTCATCGCGGCAGGCTAACCCGGCCGGCCCGGACCGTACGGCGCTAAATTGCCCCTATACCCGACATATGGGGAGTACGTGGCATGGGTCACTGGTGGTTCCGCAACATCGTCGAGCCGGGGAAGTTCCCGCTGCTGCTCGCGCTCGTCTCCTTCGTGGTGACCTTCGTCGTGACCCGGATGATCACCCGGCTGATCCGGGCCGGGAAGGGCCCCTTCCGCAACATCTCGCCGGGCGGCCTGCACATCCACCACGTCGTGCCGGGCGTGGTGCTCATGGTGGTCGGCGGGTTCACCGCCCTGGCCGGCGGACGCCACGGGTACGGGGCGGGGATAGCGGCGGTGCTCTTCGGGATGGGCGTCGGCCTGGTGCTGGACGAGTTCGCGCTGATCCTGCACCTGGACGACGTGTACTGGAGCGAGCAGGGGACCAAGAGCGTGGAGATCGTGATCGTCACGGCCGCGCTGGTGGCGCTGATCCTGGGCGGCGCCCTGCCGTTCGGCGTGAACGAACTGGAGCCGGACGAGCTGCACAGCCGTTTCCGGGTGGTCCGGACGGTGGGGATCAACTTCCTGTTCGCGCTGGTGGCGCTCTTCAAGGGCAAGGGCCGGATGGCGGTGGTCGGGGTGTTCGTGCCGTTCGTCGCGCTGTTCGGGGCGATCCGGCTGGCCCGGCCGAACTCACCGTGGGCGAAACGGTTCTACCGGCGGCGCCCCAAGGCCCGCGCCAAGGCGAAGGTCCGCGCCTTCCGGCACGACCGCCGCTGGAGCGGGCTGCGCCGCCGGGTGAACCACGTCATCGGAGGGGCGCCGACCCACTGACCCGCTGGTCGCCCCGCGGCTTGCGCCGGTGGAGCACCTCCCACACGCCGCACAGCGCCAGCACCGCCACGACCGCCGCGATGTGCTCCCGGCCCGCCAGGTTGTTCTTGATGAACACCACCTCGTAGACCATCGACAGCACCACCAGCGCGCAGGTGAACCGCGCCCGGTACACCCAGCACACGAAGATCCCGAGGCCGACCACCGCCGCCGACGGGCCGGTGTCGTGCACGAAGGCGTCCGTCGGCGGCAGGCCGATCGGGTTGTCCGGGCCGAGCCAGATGCCGATCCGCGCGTACATCGTCCCGGCGAGCGTGGCCGCGTACGCGATCAGCAGCGTCCGCCCCCGGCCCAGGCAGATCTCGCAGATGCCGAAGACCAGCAGGAGCTGCGCCAGCGCGCCCCACACCGGCAGGTCCAGGGCGGGCACGAACAGCGACAGCGGCGTGCGCAGCAGCGCCAGCCACAGGTGCTCGTCGGCCTGCACGGAGCCGATGTTCTGGACGAACTGATATCCCCAGGACTGGTTCTGGACGATCTGGAAAAGGGAGGTGAGCAGGACCGCGGCGATGGTCATGGGGATCGCCATGAGCTTCTTCGTCCGCAGGCCGCACCACACGGTCCGCAGCAGCAGGCCCCACTCGGCACGCACGGCGCGGCGCAGGACCGGCTCACTCATCTCTTCGTCTCCAGATGTTTCCGGTTGAGCCATTTCGGCAGGCCGGGGGCTTCCAGGAAGCCTTCGGCGCGGGCGCTGGCGATGCCGATGCGCAGCAGGTCGGTGCTCTTTTCGAAGAGCATGTACCGGGGTTCCCAGATGGGCCGGTATTTCGCGTTGGCGCGATAGAGCGATTCGATCTGCCACCACCGGGAGAAGAAGCTGAGCAGCGAACGCCACAGGCGCAGCACCGGGCCCGCTCCGAGCCGCGCGCCGCGCTCGAAGACGGAGCGGAACATCGCGAAGTTCAGCGACACCTGAGTGACGTCCACCTCTTTCGCCCGCTGGACCATCTCCAGCACCATGAACTCCATCAGCCCGTTCTCGGAGTCCCGGTCGCGGCGCATCAGGTCCAGCGACAGCCCCTTGGTGCCCCACGGCACGAAGCTGAGCAGGGCGCGCAGCTCACCGTCCGCGTCGGTGCATTCGAGCATCACGCAGCGTCCGTCGCCCGGGTCGCCGAGGCGCCCCAGCGCCATGGAGAAGCCGCGCTCGGTCTCGCCGTCGCGCCAGTCGTCGGCCAGCTTCAGCAGCCGGTCCATCTCGTCCTCGGGAATGTCCTCGTGGCGCCGGATGCGGACGGTGTACCCGGCCCGCTTGACGCGGTTGTACGCCTGCCGGACGGTGCGCATGGCCCGCCCCTCCAGCGTGAACTCCCCGGTGTCCACGATCGCCTCGTCGCCCAGCTCCAGCGCGTCCAGGCCGTGCCGGGCGTAGATCGTGCCGCCCTCCTCGCTGGCACCCATCACGGCCGGCGCCCAGCCGTGCGAGCGGGCCTCGGCGAGCCACAGGTCGATGGCGCCGGGCCACGCCTCGGGGTCGCCGATCGGGTCGGCGGAGGCGAGCGAGACCCCGCCGACGACGCGGTAGGTGACGGCGGCCTTGCCGGTGGGGGACCAGATGACGCTCTTGTCGCGGCGCAGCGCGAAGTAGCCCAGCGAGTCCCGGTCGCCCTGGCGGTCCAGCAGGCCGCGCAGCCGCTCCTCGTCCTCGGAGGTGATGAGGTCGGTGCTGCGTACGGAGCGGAAGGCGGCCCACAGGACGAGCAGCAGCAGGAGCGTGCTCATCACGTTGATGACGACGTTGACCCAGTTCGGCGCGGCGATGCCGGGGAAACGGTCCTCCTCGGCGGCGATGGAGACCAGCCGCATGACGCCGTAGCGCCAGCGGTCCAGGAACGTCGAGTGGTGGCTGTCCTGCGCGGTGTTGGCGACGGTCACCAGGAGCCCGGCGAGCAGCGAGGTGACCAGCAGGCCGCCGAGCGCGACGGCCGCGGCCAGCTTGGGGTTGGAGCGGTCGCCCTTGGCGTAGAACTCCTTGCGGCCCACGATCAGCGCGGCGACGAACAGCAGCGTCACGGCGAAGGAGAACCAGTTCTGGCCGTGTCCGCGGAATTCCGGCGCCACCACCATGGCCACCGTGAACAGCAGCAGGAACACCCCGGACAGGACCAGGTTCAGTATCCACGCGGCGCGTTTGCGGCGCCGCATGGTGACCGCGAAGAACAGCGAGAAGACGCCGGACGCGAAACCCGCGGTGAGCAGGTACGGAGTGAAGAACTCGGCGACGTTGTGCCGGCGGATGTCCTGTCCGAACGACACCCAGACGGCGCTGAGGAAATTGATGAAGGTGACGGCACGCAGGTACCAGACGGCGTACGCGGCACCGCGCTGTGACCACCGACCGCGGGTGCGGTCCTCATCCGGGCTCAAACGGACTTCTCCCATGAAGCTCGATCATATGGGGGGCGCCGTCGAAACCCGGATCCGCTGGAATCCGGTCACTTCACAGGTGCGCGGGCCGTCGCCGGCCGGCGCCCCTCAGTCGCGTACGGGCAGGTCTGCCGCCAGGGCCGCCGCCGCCTGCACCAGTGGCAGAGCGAGCAGCGATCCCGTCCCCTCACCAGCAGTGACGCCGTGATCGAGCAAAGGGTTGAGTGCGATCCGGTCGAGTGCCTTGGACTGTGCTGGCTCGCCGCTGACCTGCCCGGCCAGCCACCAGTCCGGCGCCCGGAACGCGACCCGCTGGGCCACCAGCGCGCAGGCCGCCGAGACCACCCCGTCCAGGATGACCGGGGTGCGCCGGACCGCGCTCTGCAGCAGGAACCCGGTGATCGCGGCCAGGTCGGCGCCGCCGGTCGCGGCCAGCAGCTCCAGCTGGTCGCCGAGGACCGGCCGGGCCCGGCGCAGCGCGTCGCGGATCGCCGCGCACTTGCGCATCCAGGCCAGGTCGTCGAGGCCCGCGCCGCCGCGCCCGGTGACCACCGACGCGTCGGTGCCGCACAGCGCGGCGATCAGCGCGCTCGCCGGGGTGGTGCCGCCCACGCTCAGGTCGCCGAGCGCGACCAGGTCGGTACCGGCGTCCGCCTCCTCGTCGGCGACCGCCATGCCCGCCCGGAAGGCCCGCTCGGTCTCCTCGGGCGTCAGCGCGTCCTCGATGTCGATACGGCCCGAACCGCGCCGTACCCGGTGCCGGGTGACCTCCTCCGGCAGCTCCGCCGGGTCGCAGTCCACCGCTATGTCCACCACCCGCACCGGGACCCCGGCCCGGCGCGCGAGGACCGCCGCCGGACTGGCCCCGTCCAGCACGTCCTGCACGAGGTCCTTGGTGGTGCCGGCCCGGCGGCCGGAGACGTCCAGTGACGCCACCCCGTGGTCGCCCGCGAAGAGCACCGCACGCGGCCGCTCGATCGGCCGTACCGGCACCCGCTGCTGCGCGGCGGCCAGCCACTCGCCCAGGTCGTCCAGCCGCCCCAGGGCTCCCGGCGGCACCGCCAGCCGCTGCCGGCGCTCCTCGGCATCGCGGCGCGCACCGCCGTCGGGGCGCTCGATCAGGTGGGCGAAGTCATCGAGGTTCAGGGCGCTCATTCGGCGCAGATTACCGGGAACGGTGCCCGGCGGCCCGCTCCGGGTCGGCCGGGGCGCCGCCGGGGCCGGGGCCCGCGGCGCTCCGGCGCGCGCCGAAGCGGATCTCGGTGACCGTACGGGCGGGGGTGTGCAGCAGCGGTACGTGCTCCCGCCACCGTGCCAGGCGGCCGGCGAGAGGGCCGCGGCCGGGCGGCGGCACCTCGCGCACCGCGACGATGTTCGGATGTGCGCCCGCCACCCCGGCCCGGTCGGCGGCGTTCATGCCCCAGCGCAGCGGCGGCGCGCCCGGGGCCGTACGGGCGCCCGCGCGCGGCCGGTCCCGGCCCGCACACCAGCGGGGTACCGCGTCGAAGACCAGGGCGCCGCCGGGGAAGCGTTCCGCGCAGGCCGCGAACAGGGCACGGACCTCCGGCGGCCGCAGAAACATCAGCAGCCCGCGCGCGGTCACCACGACCCCGCGCTCCGGCGACCGGACCGCGTCCAGCCAGCCGGGACCGGTCACCGGGCAGGCCAGCGTCCGCCGCCGGGGCCCGTCCGGCAGCAGCATCCGGCGGACCGCGGCGGTCTCCGGAGGTTCCACGGCCAGCCAGTCCAGCCGTCCGTTGTCGAGCCGCCAGAAGGCGGTGCTGCCCGGCCCCTCGCCGAGCGCGACGACGGTGGCGAGCGGGTGCCGCCGTACGTACGCGCGAACGGCGGCGTCGAGGCGGCGCGAGCAGCCGGTCGCGGGACTGCACGGGCCGGTCACCGGGCCACATCCGTATCGGTCACGGAACAAGAGCACCCGGCCCCGCGGGCGCGGGCAAGCGGACACGGGCGCGGCCCGGCCCGTGTCATCCGCGCAGCGCAAGCGCCTGCCCGGCGACGACCAGCAGGACGTGTTCGCACTCGGCGCCGAACATCGCGTTCAGCCGCCCCAGTTCGTCGCGGAACCGGCGGCCGGACGCGGTCGCCGGGACCACGCCCGAACCGACCTCGTTGCTCACCGCGACCACCGGCCGCCGGGTGCCGCGCACCGCCGCGACCAGCTCGTCCACCCGTGCGCGTAGCTCCCGCTCGCCGCTCGCCGCCCACTTCCCGTCGTCCCACGCGCCGACCTCGTCCATGGCGTGCGTCAGCCACAGGGCGAGGCAGTCGATGAGCAGGGGCGAGCCGTCCGGGGCGGCGGCCCGCGCGACGGGCCCGCCCGGCCGGTCCTCCGGCCGTACGCCGCCTTCGAGGAGCGGCAGCAGGTCGCAGGTCTCCGTCGTACGCCAGGACGCCGGGCGGCGGTCCCGGTGCAGCGAGACCCGCGCGGCCCACTCCGCGTCCCCGTCCCGGGTGCCGCCGGTCGCGACGTACAGGACGTCGGGGAAGGCGGCCAGCCGCCGCTCGGCCTCCGCCGACTTGCCGCTGCGCGCGCCGCCCAGCACCAGCGTGCGGCGCGGCAGGTCGGGCACCGCGTGGTACTCGCCGACCAGCAGCGACGTGCCGTCCGGCACGGTGCGCGCGCCCGCCGCCGCCAGTCGGCGGTGCAGTTCGGGGCCGGGCGGCGCGCTGTGGTCCAGGTGGACCCCCAGCACGTCGGTCGCCGCGTCCACCGCGCCGCTCGCCCGCAGCCGCGCCAGCGCGTCCGGCCGCCCCAGCACGTCCAGCAGGACCATGTCGTACGGGCGGGCGCCCCGGCCGTGCTCGCCCTCGGCCGGACCGGCAGGCGCGGCGCCCGGCGGCAGGTACAGCAGCCGCTCGCCCTCGCCGCCGCCGACCTCGTAGCCGGTGCCCGGCACGTCCACGGCGACGGCCCGCACCCGGTGCCCGTCCAGCAGCGCCAGCTCCCGGCCGTCCGCGACCCGCCCCGGCTGCGGCAGCCCGGCGGGCACCTCCATGGCGGGCCCGTCGTGCGGGTGCGAGAGCAGTACCTGCCGTACGGCGGTGAGCGAGTGCCCGGCGCGGGCCGCCGCGAAAGCCGGACCCGGCGTCAGGTCCAGGAGCAGCGCCCCGTCGACGAGGACAGCGGTGGCCGCCCGTGCCTCGTCGCCGACGGCGGAGGCACAGGCGGCGCAGGGGCAGCCGGGGCGCGGCAGCCCGCTGGGGGCTCCGGTGCCGAGGAGAGTCAGTTCCACGCGCCGATTTTCTCCCGTCCCCGCCGACCGGGCGCGCGGGGGCCCGTCTCGACACGGCCGTTAGGCTGCGGAACAGCACGTACGCGGGACGTACGCCGCGCGTTCGCGGGGAATACGGCGCTCGTACGGCGCTCGTACGGAGCACAGGAACAGGACGGCACCGCGGCGCGCCGCGGTACGCGGACCAGCAGGCACTCGGTGGGACCCAGGAGGCGGACATGGCGTGGACATGGCGGTTCGAGAAGGCCGACGGTACGGAGACGGAGCCCGCGGTGCAGCCGGAGGACTTCACGACCCAGGGGGATGCGGAGTCCTGGGTCGGCGAGGTGTGGAAGGACCTCCTCGAAGGGGGCGTCGACCAGGTCAGGCTGTTCGAGGACAGCACCGAGGTGTACGCGGCGCCGATGAGCCTGCACGCCGACGCGGGCTGAGCGGCGGAACGGCGCCGGCCGGGCCACGGCCTGGCCGGCGCCCCCGGGGCGGTGCGGCCGGGGCGGTGCGGCCGGGTCGGGGCGTCCGTGGGCCGGTGCGGCCGGGGCGGCGCGTCCGGGCCGGTGTCCTCGGGCCGGGGCGGCCGGGTCGGCTAGATCGTGCCGAGCGTCACCTGCACCGTCTTCTTCGAGCCGTCCCGGTCGACCGTGACGTCCACCTTGTCGCCGGGCTTGTGGCTCGCCAGCGCCTCCGACAGGGCCTGCATCGTGCGGACGGCCGTTCCGTCGAACGCCACGATGACGTCACCCGCCTCGATGCCCGCCCGGTCCGCCGGGCCGTCCTCCTTGACGCTCGCGACGCTCACCCCGGCGCCCTCGAAGTCCGCGCCGACCAGGGTGCGCCCCGTGATGCCGAGCGCCGCCCGGCCCGAGTTGGTGACCTTGCCGTCCTTGATGATCTGGTCGGCGATGTTGCGGACGGTGGACGCCGGGATGGCGAACCCGATGCCGGGGGCCGCGCCCTCGCCCATCTGCGGGTCCGTCGCGGCCAGCGTCGGGATGCCGATGACCTGGTCGGAGAGGTTGACCAGCGCGCCGCCGCTGTTGCCGGGGTTGATGGCGGCGGAGGTCTGCACCATGTTCGCGAGGGTCGCGCCCGTGCCGCCGCCGTTGCTGGGCTCGCTGACGGTGCGTCCGGTCGCCGAGGCGATGCCCTGTGTGACGCTGCCGGACAGCCCCAGCGGGCTGCCCATGGCGAGCACGATCTGCCCGATCTCGACCTTGGCGGAGTCGCCGAAGGTCACCGGTTTCAGGTCCGCCGGCGCGTCGTCGATCTTGATGACGGCGAGGTCCTGCTCCGGATAGGAGGCGACCAGCGACGCGTTCAGGGAACGGCTGCCGCGTGCCGTGGTGACCTTGAACTTCTTGTCCGCGCCCACGACGTGGGCGTTGGTGACGACATGGCCGCGCGCGTCGTACACCACCCCGGACCCCAGCCCTTCCCCGGTGGTGATCTGGACGACCGACGGCAGGACGTCCTTGACGACCTTCTGGTACGCGTTCTGGAGGTCGGTGCTGACACTGGGGGCCGCCGCCTTCGCGGGAGAGGTGACGGCGGCCGCGGGAGCCGACGAGGAGACGTCCTTGCCGGGCCCGGCGGAGGAGTCGGAGCCGGAGCAGCCGGCCACCAGCGCGGTCGCGCACAGGGCGGCGGCCGCGGCGACCGCCACCCGGTGACGGAAAGTCAGTGAAGGCGTCATGTCTGAAGTGTCCCGTTAGGGCCTCCGGTTCGCCCGGCTATCCGGCGCCGTGGCGAGAAACTGCGTCGCCGCCAGCTCCCCGTACAGCGCATCGTCCGCCACCAGTTCCGCGTGCGTACCGACCGCCCGCACCCGCCCCGCCTCCATCACCACGATGCGGTCCGCGAGCGTGACCGTGGAGAGCCGGTGCGCCACCACGAGCACCGTCGTCGTACGGGCCGCCTCCGCCACGGTCTCCCGCAGCGCCAGTTCGTTGACCGCGTCCAGCTGCGAGGTCGCCTCGTCCAGGAGCAGCAGCCGCGGCTCGCGCAGCAGCGCCCGCGCAATCGCCACCCTCCCTACTGCCTTAAGGGCAGACAGGGGCCCAGCCGCTCGCCGCCCGACAGCTTGCTCCCGCGGTGCCCCACCGGCGTGTCCAGACCCTCCGGCAGGCGCGCCACCAGGCCGTCCAGCCGGGTCCGTACGAGCATCCGGGCCAGCGCGGCGTCCCCCGCGCCCGGCGCCGCGAACAGCAGGTTCTCGCGCAGCGTGCCGGCCAGGACGGGGGCGTCCTGCTCGACGTAGCCGATCTGCGACCGCAGCCGGTCCAGCGGCCAGTCCCGTACGTCGGTGCCGTCGACCAGGACCCGGCCGCCGTCCGGCTCGTAGAAACGTTCCAGCAGTCCGAAGACGGTGGTCTTGCCGGCGCCGGACGGGCCGACGAACGCCGTCATGCCGCCGCCCGGCACCGCGAAGTCCACACCGTGGTGGACCGGCGGCAGCTCCGGACGGTAGCGGAAGGTCACCATTTCGAAGGTGACGCTCGCGGGAGCCGCCGGGGCCGCGGGAGCCGCCGGGGCCGCGGGGGCGGCCTCGCCCACGGCGGCCTCGCCCGCGGTCCCCCCTGCCGTCGGCTCCGCCTCCAGCTCCGCCTCCGGTTCCGCCTCCAGCTCCTCCGCCTCCGCCATCCGCGCGATGGCCGCCGCCCCCACCTGGTAGGCGGACGCCGCCTCCACCAGCCGGGCTATCGGATCGATGAGGTAGAAGAGGTAGAGCAGGAACGCGATCAGGGTGGCGATGCCGGTGGCCCCGGAGGCCACCCGCGCGCCGCCGACGCCCAGCACGGCCAGGAAGGAGAGCTGGACCGCCAGCCCCACCGAGGACTGCGCGACGGACTGCCACTTCGCGGCCCGTATACCGCCGCGCCACGCCTCGCGGGCCGCCGTGTCGATGGCCGCGGCCTCCCGCGGCTCCGCCCCGGATGCCTTGACCGTGCGGAACGCGCCGAACGTGCGCTCCAGCGCGGTGGAGACCGCGCCCACCGCCTCCTGCGCCCGCTTCGTCGCCTTCGATATCCGCGGCATCACCAGGAGCAGTGAGCTGCCGATCAGCACGATCACGCCGAGCGTGACGGCGAGCAGGACCGGGTCCAGCAGGGCCATCAGCACGATCGACCCGATCAGGCTGAGGCTGCCGGTGGCGGCCGAGACCAGTGACTGGGTGGTGATCGCGCGCAGCAGCGTGGTGTCCGCGGTGACCCGGGACATCAGGTCGCCGGGCCGGCTGCGCTCGATCTCGGGCATCCGCAACCGGAGCAGTCGCGCGACGAGCTGACGCCGGGCGGCGAGCACCACGGACTCCGCGGTGCGCTCCAGTACGTACGCGCCGACCGCCTCGACGGCCACGCCCGCCACCACCAGGACGGTCAGCAACAGCAGCAGCCCGGTGATGGAGTCACCCCCGCCCAGCCGCTCGACCAGCATTTTGGCGGCCATCGGCTGGGCGAGGCCGGTGGCCGCGCCGATCAGGGTGAGGAGGCCGCCCAGGGCGATGGCGGGTCGGTGCGGCCGGATGTGGCCGTACAGCACCCGCCAGGTTCTGCGGGCGGGCAGCGCGGGCGGCGGTGGCCCGTCGGGGGCGGTCTCGGTCGTCGTCACATGGGGCAGGACGCCGGGGGAGGGGGTTCACCTGTCTCTCAGAGGCGTCCGGAGGAGTGCGGCGCGAACGGACGCGCCGCTTCCCGCTTCCGTACGCCTTTGCCTACGCGTTTCCGCACGCCTGAGAGCCCGCGTGCGTGCCGGGCGCCGCGATGCCGCGGAGATCCGTCAGGAGCGCCCTAACGCCCCTCGCCGCCCGGCCCGCCCCGTACGCCGCACAGGTGCAGCAGTGCCGCCACCGCCCGGTACGGGTCGGTGCGCCCGGCGCGGTCCTCGGCGGCCAGCAGCCGTTCCAGCTCGCCGTCGGCCGGTGGCGGCGCGTCGTCCGCCGCGAGGTCGGTGAGGACCCGTACGCCGTACCAGGTCTCCAGGGGAGCGCCGATCCCGTTGAGCGTCGCCGTCAGCGCCGCCAGGCGGTCGGCGCGTGCTTTCAGGCCGATGCGGTTGACGTACTCGGCCGAGTCGAAGGCGGCGAGGGCGGCGTCCCAGTCGCCGGCCTGGCCGGGCCGCATCGCGAGCGCGTCGGCGTTGCGCACCACCAGGGACAGCAGCCCGCCGGGCGCCAGGACGCGCGCCAGCCCGGCCAGCATCGGGTCCGGCTCCGCCACGTACATCAGCACGCCGTGGCACAGCACCACGTCGAAGGCGCCGGGGAGGAAGTGCACGCCGGTGTCCCGGCCGTCCCCCTCGATCAGTTCCACCCGCTCCTGGATGCCGGCCGGCTCCAGGGCCAGCGCCGTACGGGCCGCCGTCAGCATCGCCGGGTCGGTCTCCAGGCCGGTGACCTTGTGGCCGGCGCGGGCCAGCCGCAGTGCCTGGGTGGCCTGTCCGGCGCCGACGTCGAGCACCCGCAGCCGCTGCCCCACCGGGAAGCGGGCCGAGATCTGCTCCTCCAGCTGGCGGGCCACCAGCTCCTGGCGGACCGTGTTGCGCAGTCCGCCCAGCCCGCCCAGCCACCGTTCGGCGCCGGGCGAGAAGCCCGAGGAGGTTGCGTTCAGGGCCGCTCTCCGCGCTTGACCTGCGGCTTCGGCAGACGCAGGCGGCGCATCTGGAGCGTGCGCATCAGGGCGTAGGGCTTGACGCCCTTGTGGCTCTCGTTCGGGAAGCGCTCCTTGAGGCGCTTGCCGAGCGCGAACCACAGCACGAGCGAGTCGACGACGATCAGCACGATGATGAACAGCCACAGCAGCAGCGCGATGTTCTGGATGCCCGGCTGACGCAGCATCGTCAGCACCAGGATGATCACGGCCATCGGCAGGAAGAACTCCGCCACGCACCAGCGCGAGTCGACGAAGTCGCGCGCGAACCGGCGCACCGGGCCCTTGTCGCGCACCGGCAGGAACCGCTCGTCGCCGTTGGCCAGCGCCTCGCGCTGCCGGGCCATGTCGGCGCGCCGCGCCTCACGCGACGCCTTCGTCGCCTCCTTGCGGTTGGCCGGCGTCTGCGCGCGCGTACGGCGCTGCGACTGCGCCTGGCTGCGCTTGGGCGTCGGGCGGCCCTTCGGGGCCTGCGGGTCGCGGGGCTGCTGGGGCTGGGACGCGGTCACCTTGGTGGTCGCGGCCTGCTCATCCTTCGAACGGCTTCGGAACACACACGCAAGAGTACGGGGTGACGGCGCATGGACCACAGCGGCATGGGGAACGATCCGGCAACGGCGCGGGCCTGTGGTTGACGTTGCGTCGGAGACATAGCGGGGTGAATGGGGCACAGCATGGCTCCCCGGGGCAGTCCCTACTCCTTGCGCGGGATAAAGACGGCACCCTGATCGTCCTGCAGGAGGAGCGCATCCGGGCCCGAACAGTGCGGTAATGGAACCGAGGCCCGTACTGTGGGGTCTGTAGATGTGCTGGAGCCTAAGCCCGATGTAACTCGGTCAGAAGGGGGCGCGCGAGGCCCATGAGCGGTGTCATGAAGCGGATGGGGATGATCTTCCGCGCGAAGGCCAACAAGGCCCTGGACCGGGCCGAGGATCCGCGCGAGACCCTTGACTACTCGTACCAGAAGCAGCTGGAGCTGCTGCAGAAGGTCCGCCGCGGCGTCGCCGACGTGGCGACCTCCCGCAAGCGCCTGGAGCTGCAGCTCAACCAGCTCCAGAACCAGTCCTCCAAGTTGGAGGACCAGGGCCGCAAGGCCCTCTCGCTCGGCCGTGAGGACCTCGCCCGCGAGGCGCTGTCCCGCCGGGCAGCCCTCCAGCAGCAGGTCACGGACCTGCAGACGCAGCACCAGACCCTGCAGGGCGAGGAGGAGAAGCTCACCCTCGCCGCCCAGCGCCTGCAGGCCAAGGTCGACGCCTTCCGTACGAAGAAGGAGACGATCAAGGCGACGTACACCGCCGCCCAGGCGCAGACCCGGATCGGCGAGGCCTTCTCCGGCATCTCCGAGGAGATGGGCGACGTCGGCATGGCCATCGAGCGCGCGGAGGACAAGACCGCGCAGATGCAGGCCAGGGCCGGCGCCATCGACGAACTGCTCGCCTCCGGCGCGCTCGACGACCCGACCGGCATGGCCAAGGACGACATCACCGCCGAGCTGGACCGCCTCTCCGGCGGTACGGACGTCGAGCTGGAGCTCCAGCGGATGAAGGCCGAGCTGGCCGGTCCGGGCGCCGACAAGCAGGCCATCGAGGGCGGTCAGGCGGGCCAGGGACAGCAGGCCCCGCAGGCGCAGCCCGGTCAGCCGCGTTTCGACAAGCAGTGACGGCCGGCGGCGGTTAGCCTCGTCGCAACCGCCGCACCGGACCCGGTCGTCGCATCGGGCCCGGTTGTCGCATCGGACCAGGTCGTCGCACCGGACCAGAAGGAGACCGTCGTGATCGTACGGATCATGGGGGAGGGGCAGGTGAAGCTCGACGACGCGCACTTCGTCGAGCTGAACAAGCTGGACGACGAGCTGCTCGAAGAGATGGAGAGCGGCGACCAGGAAGGCTTCCGCCGCACCCTCGGGGCTCTTCTGGACGCGGTGCGCCGCCTCGGCACCCCGCTGCCGGACGACTCCCTGGAACCGTCCGAGCTGATCCTGCCCTCCGGGGACGCGAGTCTCGACGAGGTCCGGCAGATGCTCAGCGACGACGGCCTGATCCCGGGCTGATCCGCCGCCCGGCCCGCCGGGCGGCCGCACCACCTCCAGCGCAGGCAGCGCCCCGGACCCGGCACGGGACCGGGGCGCTACCGTTTTCCCGTGACCCTCCTCGCCTCCGGGCAGCCCGGTCCGCGTCCGGGCGGCGGCCCGCTCGCCTGGATACGCGCCCACCCGCTCGCCTTCGACACCGCGCTGGCCTCCGCCGTCGCCGTGGCGATCCTGGTCGGCTCGGTGGCCGACCCGCACGGACCGCACGGCCCCCGGTTCGGCCACCGCGAACTGACCATCACCACCGCGGTCCTCGCCGTTCTCGCCGGTGCCGCCCTGGTCCTGCGCCGCCGCTACCCGCGCAGCGTCCTGGCGGCCACCGGCATCTGCACCGTCCTCGCCCTGGTCCTGGAGACCGGGACGCCGCGCGCCCCGGTCGCCTGCTCCGTGGTCGTCGCGCTGTGCACCCTCGCCGCCCGTACGGACCGCTCCACCACCTGGCGCGTCGGCGCGCTGACCGCCGTCGTGCTCACCGCCGTCGCGATGTGCCTGGGGTCCCGCCCCTGGTACGCACAGGAGAACCTCGCGATCTTCGCGTGGACCGGCATGGCCGCCGCGGCCGGTGACGCGGTCCGCAGCCGGCGCGCCTTCGTCACCGCCATCCGGGAACGGGCCGAACGCGCCGAGCGCACCCGCGAGGAGGAGGCCCGGCGCCGCGTCGCCGAGGAGCGGATGCGCATCGCCCGCGAGCTGCACGACGTGGTCGCCCACCACATCGCCCTGGTCAACGTGCAGGCCGGAGTCGCCTCGCACGTCATGGACAGCCGCCCCGACCAGGCCAAACAGGCGCTCGCGCACGTACGCGAGGCGTCCCGCTCCGCCCTCGACGAACTGCGCGCCACCGTCGGCCTGCTGCGCCAGTCCGACGACCCGCAGGCACCCACCGAACCCGCGCCGGGCCTCGGCGTGCTGGACCAGCTCGTGGACAGCTTCGTACGCGCCGGGCTGCCCGTCGCCCTCGACGTCCCGGGGTCGGCGGACGCGCTGCCCGCCGCCATCGACCTCACCGCGTACCGGATCGTCCAGGAAGCACTGACCAACGTGCACAAACACGCCGGCGCGGGCGCCCGCGCGACGGTCCGCATCGTGCGCTCCCCCGACAACCTGACCGTCACGGTCCTGGACGACGGCGCGGACGAGGGCGACAGCGGCCCGGACGGCCGGGAGCAGGGCACCGGCGGCGGCCACGGCCTGATCGGCATGCGCGAACGGGTCGCCGCCCTGCGCGGCACGCTCGAAACCGGCCCCCGCCCGGCCGGCGGCTTCCAGGTACGCGTACGCCTGCCACTCCAGCCAACCCAGACCACACGGGCCACCGGGCCCGGCCGCATCTGCCGCACGGGGGAGCCCGGATGACCATCAAAGTACTGCTCGCCGACGACCAGGCCCTGCTGCGCAGCGCGTTCCGCATTCTTGTCGACTCAGAGCCCGACATGGAGGTGGTGGGGGAGGCGTCCGACGGCGCCCAGGCGTACGAGCTGACCCGCGCCACCGGTGCCGACGTGGTCCTCATGGACATCCGGATGCCGGGCGTGGACGGCCTCGCCGCGACCCGCATGATCAGCGCCGACCCGGAACTGACCGCCGTACGCGTGGTCATCCTGACCACCTTCGAGGTCGACGACTACGTGGTGCAGTCGCTGCGCGCGGGCGCCAGTGGCTTTCTCGGCAAGGGGGCCGAGCCGGACGAACTGCTGGGCGCCATCCGGATCGCGGCGGCCGGTGAGGCGCTGCTGTCGCCGGTCGCCACCAAAGGGCTGATCGCCAAGTTCCTCGCCCAGGGGGACGCCACGGCCGACGCCGGGCCCGGCCGCCGCGGCGTCGCCGAGCTGGCCGCTCTCACCGGCCGCGAGCGCGAGGTGCTCGTGCTGGTGGCGGGCGGCCTGTCCAACGACGAGATCGCCGAGCAACTCGCGGTCAGTCCGCTCACCGTCAAGACGCACGTGAACCGTGCGATGGCCAAGCTGAGCGCCCGCGACCGCGCGCAGCTCGTCGTCATCGCGTACGAGTCGGGGCTGGTCCGCCCGCGGGTGCGGTAGGGGCCGGTCCGCCCACGGGTGCAGCGGGGGGTGGAGACCGCCGTACTCCGAACGCTGTATTGCGGGTGGGGCGGAAACCGACCTGGGAGCGAGGAAAGCGCGTGGGGCATGACGGATCGTTTATTCGGGCCTGTGGTGCCCGCCCGCCGGAACGCCGTACGCAGCGGAGCGCCGTACCGGACCGCCGTACCCGAACGCCGTCCCGATCGCCGTCCTGAACGTCGTACAGAACAGAAGAGAGACCCCACCCATGTCCTGGCTGTCCCGACTCAGCCTCGTACAACGGGGCCTGATAGCGCTGATGTCGATCGTCGCGGTCGCCTTCGGTGCCATCGCGATCCCCCAGCTCAAGCAGCAGCTCCTGCCCACCATCGAACTGCCCATGGTGTCCGTCCTGGCGCCCTACCAGGGCGCCTCGCCCGACGTCGTCGAGAAGCAGGTGATCGAGCCGCTGGAGGACGGAATCCAGGCGGTCGACGGCATCAAGGGCGTCACCTCGACGGCGAGCGAGGGCTCGGCCGTCATCATGGCCCAGTTCGACTACGGCAACGACTCCAAGCGGCTGGTCGCCGACGTGCAGCAGGCCGTCAACCGGTCCCGGGCCAAGCTGCCGAAGGACGTGGACCCGCAGGTCGTGGCCGGCTCGACGGACGATATCCCGGCCGTCGTGCTCGCCGTCTCCGGCACCGGCAAAGACCAGCAGACGCTGGCCAACCAGCTCGACCGCAGCGTGGTGCCCGGCCTGAAGAACATCGACGGCGTCGGCCAGGTCACCGTGGACGGCGTCCGCGACCGCATCGTCGCCGTCACCCCCGACGACGCCAAGCTGGCGCAGGCCGGGACGACGGCCGCGGCGCTCGGCCAGGCGCTGGAGGCGGGCGGCGCGTCCGTACCCGCCGGTTCGTTCGCCGAGCAGGGCCGCAGCCACACCGTGCAGGTCGGCTCCGGCTTCACCTCCGCGCAGCAGATCCGCGACCTGCCGCTGACCCCCGCCGCGGGACCCGGCGGTGCCGGTGCCTCCGGGGGCGCTTCGGCGGGCAAACCGGTACGCCTCGGTGACGTCGCCACCGTCAAGGAGGAGCAGGCCACCCCGACCTCCCTCACCCGCACCAACGGCAAGCCCAGCCTCGCCGTCATGGTGACCATGGGCCAGGACGGCAGCGCCGTCGACATCTCCGATGCCGTCAAGGACAAGCTGCCCGGCATCCGTACGGCACTCGGCAAGGGCACCGAGGTCACGGTCGTCTCCGACCAGGGCCCGGCGGTCTCCAAGTCCATCGATTCGCTGACCACCGAGGGACTGCTCGGCCTGCTCATGGCCGTGATCGTGATCCTGGTCTTCCTGCTCAGCCTGCGCTCGACGCTGGTCACCGCGGTCTCCATCCCGCTGTCCGTCGTCATCACGCTGATCGTGCTGTGGACCGGCGACCTGTCGCTGAACATGCTCACCCTCGGCGCGCTGACGATAGCCATCGGCCGCGTCGTCGACGACTCGATCGTCGTCCTGGAGAACATCAAACGGCACCTCGGCTACGGCGAGGAACGCCGGGAGGCCATCCTGACCGCCGTCCGCGAGGTCTCCGGCGCGATCACCTCCTCCACCCTCACCACCGTGGCGGTCTTCCTGCCCATCGGCGTGGTGGGCGGCATGGTCGGCGCCCTGTTCGGCTCGTTCTCCATCACCGTGACGGTCGCCCTCCTCGCCTCCCTCCTCGTCTCCCTCACGGTCGTGCCGGTCCTCTCCTACTGGTTCCTGCGCGCACCGAAGATCCCCGAGGGCACCGACCCCGAGGAACTGCGCCGGGCCGCCGAGGCCAAGGAGAGCGGCAGCCCGCTCCAGCGCCTGTACGTGCCCGTCCTGCGCTTCGCCACCCGCCGCCGGGTGACCAGCGTCGTCATCGCCGTCGTCGTCCTCCTGGGGACCTTCGGCATGGCCCCCCTCCTCAAGACCAACTTCTTCGACCAGGGCGACCAGGACACCCTCGGCGTCAAGCAGGAACTGAAGCCCGGTACGAGCCTCACGGCCGCCGACGCCCAGGCCAAGAAGGTGGAGAAGGTCCTCGGCGGCCTCGACGGGATCGAGGACTACCAGGTCACCGTCGGCTCCTCCGGCTTCATGGCGGCCTTCGGCGGCGGCAGCGGCGCCAACCAGGCCTCGTACCAGATCAAGCTGAAGGACGCTGCGGACTCCGCGAAGATCACCGACAAGCTCCGCGCCGAACTCGGCAAGCTCGGCAAGGACATCGGCGAGACGACGGTCTCCTCCGGCGGGGGCGGCTTCGGCAACCAGGACCTGAGCGTCGTGGTCAAGGCCGCGGACGCGGACGTACTGAAGAAGGCGTCGGAGCAGGTACGGGCCACCGTCGCCGGGCTCGACCACGTCACCGACGTGCAGAGCGACCTCGCGCAGAGCGTGCCCCGCATCTCCGTCCAGGCCAACGCGAAGGCCGCGGCGGCCGGTTACAGCCAGGCCACCCTCGGCCAGGTCGTCGCCCAGGCGGTGCGCGGCACGACCAGCGGCAAGGCGGTCATCGACGGCACCGAGCGCGACGTCGTGATCAAGTCCGCCCACCCGGTCACCTCCGAGGCCACCCTGCGCGACCTCGCCGTACCGACCCCGGCGGGCCCCGCGAAGCTCGGTGACCTCGCCACCGTCCGTACGGTCGCGGGTCCGGTCCAGAGCACCCGCATCGACGGCGCCCGGTCCGCCACCGTCACCGCCAAGCCGACCGGCGACAACACCGGCGCGGTCACCGCCCAGCTCCAGTCCAAGATCAAGGACCTGAAGCTGCCGGAGGGCGCCACCGCCGAGATCGGCGGCGTCTCCGCCGACCAGTCCGATGCGTTCGGCTCCCTCGGCCTGGCCATGCTGGCCGCCATCGCGATCGTCTTCATGCTGCTCGTGGCGACCTTCCGGTCCCTGATCCAGCCGCTGATCCTGCTCGTCTCGATCCCCTTCGCGGCGACCGGCGCGATCGGCCTGCTGCTCGCCACGGGCACCCCGATGGGCGTCCCCGCGATGATCGGCATGCTGATGCTCATCGGCATCGTCGTCACCAACGCGATCGTGCTCATCGATCTGATCAACCAGTACCGCGCCCAGGGCTACGGCGTCGTAGAAGCCGTCATCGAGGGCGGCCGCCACCGCCTCCGCCCGATCCTGATGACGGCCCTGGCCACGATCATGGCCCTGCTCCCGATGGCCCTCTCCATCACCGGCGACGGCGGCTTCATCTCCCAGCCGCTGGCCGTGGTCGTCATCGGCGGCCTGATCACGTCCACCCTGCTCACGCTGCTGCTCGTACCGACGCTGTACGCGATGATCGAACTCCGGAAGGAACGCCGAGCCGCCAAGCGGATGGCCCGAAGGGCCGAGGCAGCCGAGGAGCCCGAGCCCCGCACGGCGGAGCCGGCGGGGGTCTGACCTACGCACACATCAGCCCGTCCCAGAGCCCATCTGGGACGGGCTGAGCTGCGTCAGGATGCCTTGAGGGCCGCGATGAAGTCGGTCCAGGAGGTGGTGGGGAAGGTGAGTGTGGGGCCGTGGGGTGTTTTGCTGTCGCGTACGGGGACGGCGCCGGGGGTGTTGTCGGCGATCTCGACGCAGTTGCCCCCGTTGGTGTTGCTGTAGCTGCTCTTGCGCCAGCGAGTGGTGGGCTGCCGCATGGCCCTAACTCTCCGTCGTATTGAGGGCCGCGACGAACTCGGCCCAGGAGGCGGTCGGGAAGGTGAGTATGGGGCCATGGGGGGTTTTGCTGTCGCGTACGGGGATGATGCCGAGGGTGTTGTCGGCGATCTCGACGCAGCTCCCCCCGTTGGTGTTGCTGTAACTGCTCTTGCGCCAGCGGGCGATGTTGGTGTCGAGAGGTTGCTGCATGAGCCCTACCTCTCCGCCGTTGAGGGCGGTGATGAACGTGGTCCAGGAGGTGGCGGGGAAGGTGAGTGTGGGGCCGTGGGGTGTTTTGCTGTCGCGTACGGGAACGGCGCCGGGGGTTTCGTCGGCGATCTCTACGCAGTTGCCCCCACCGGCGTTGCTGTAGCTGCTCTTGCGCCAGCGAGTGGTGGGCTGCCGCATGGCCCTAACTCTCCGTCGTATTGAGGGCCGCGACGAACTCGGCCCAGGAGGCGGTCGGGAAGGTGAGTATGGGCCCGTGGGGGGTTTTGCTGTCGCGTACGGGGACGAGGCCGGGGATGTTGTCGGCGATCTCGACGCAGTTGCCCCCATTGGCGTTGCTGTAACTGCTCTTACGCCAGCGAGCGGTGCTCAGCTCGGGGGTGTTTCGCATGGCTGGTAAGCCTCCATCGCTTTTCGGATCAGATTGGCCGACTCCGCCGGCGAGAGAGCGATGGCACGCAGCACCTCGTACTGCCGCCGCCACGGTTTCACCGCGTCCGCCGCCTCGTAGAGGTGACAGACCTTGATGCCTTCTTCATAGGCCACTGAGGAGCCGTTGCGGAGCGTCAGCAAAGTCAGTGCGCCGCTCATCAGGGTGTGCAGACCTGCACTGAACGGAACGACCTGGACCTTGCTGTGTGAAGTATCCGCTTGCTCCAGCAGGGAAGCCAGTTGTTCGTACATGCATTCTGCGCTGCCGGCCTGCCTGCGGATCACGGATTCGTCGATGATGGCCCACCGATAGGGAGATCCATCAGCACGTTGGCTTGCCTGACGTGACATCCGGGCGGCTACATGCTCCTCGATCTGCTCACTGGTCCAGCAGTCGAGACTGCGGAACAACTCCCGCGCGTACACCTCCGTCTGGAACGGCCCGGGAACCACCTGCGGCTCATAGTTCTCGATCGTCTCGGCCTGCGCCTCCAGATCCATGAACCTCCGGTACTGATCCGGATGCGCCTCCCGCTTCGCGAGCTGGTACAGCCCGTGGAAGTGCTCGTCCGTGCCGAAGGCCGCGTCCAGCCTGGGTGGCAGGTCGGGGGGTGGCATCAGCTCCGCCGTCTCGACGCGGGCCAGTGTGCTCTTGCTGGAGTTGATCACGGTCGCCAACTGCGCCAGCGACAGTTTCGCGGCCTCGCGGTGGCGGCGCTGTTCGGAGCCGAAGTAGTGGCGGGCGGATACGTACGGGGTCAGGTTCCGGGGCGTGAATTTCACGGGATGCGCCTCTCTGCCGTCCCACTCTCAACGATGGGACGGGGCGCCCCTGTTGAGGCCCATGTCACACGGTGACGATGGTGATGCACACGGTAGTCGCCGGGTGTTCGTGGATGTCGGAGAAGGCGGGATTCCATGTTCCATCGCATCGCGCGGTTCGCCGTGGCGCTGATGTGCGGCCTGCTGCCTGCGGGCGGCCGTCACCGGGCCTCGGCACCGCCGGTCACCCTTGACGGGCGGTTCGTGCCCGTCGCCAGGGCGCCGCGTCGGCGGCCCGAGGTCATGCTGCCCGGGGAGGCGAGCGCGCTGGTGCGGCCGTACGCCCTGTCGCCGGAGGAGTTCCGTACGTGGCGGTCGTGCCGCGCCGGGGCGGCGGCGCGATGACCGGGGAGCGGTGCGGTGGGCCGCTGCGGCTGCTGCCGTGGACCACGCCTGAGGGCGGGGCGTGCTACCTCAGCACGGATGACCCGGAGAGCCTTCTGTCCTTGATCGCCGACGAGGCCGAGGAGGAGATCCTCCGGGGCGCGGAGGAACTGGTGACGACCGGCGCGGGCCTCCGGCAACTGCGCCGCGCGCTGCGCGACGTACTGCGTATCGCGGTCAGCCGGGGTGCCCGCCTGGTGCGGGAGGAGCGGCCCTGCGAGCACGGGGCGACCGAACGGTGCGACGGCAAGACGTACTGCTGCGGCTGCCGACGGCAGATCTATCTGTGAGCGGGTCCCGAGCGGCAACGGAGCCCGCCCCGGGCCGTGGCCGTCCGACCCCCGCCGCGCCCGGTCCGGTCCGGCCCGTCCCGGGAGGTCTCCGGGACGGGCCGGAGAGTGCCCGGCCCTCTACGTCAGCCGAGCCGCGCGCGTACCTCGTCGTGCGGAACGCCTGCGGACTCACCGGACGCCTGCCGCGCGCGGTATCGCGCCAGCGCCAGGGCGTCCTCCAGGTCGGCGAGCTCCTGGGGGTTTATCAGCACGGCCGCCGGTCGGCCGTGATCAGTGATCGTGATCCGTTCGCGGGCGCGGGAAACGCGGCGCACCAGCGATCCGAACCGGGCGCGCGCCTCCGTGATCGGCAGAGTGTCACTCATGTGCGGAAAGTACACTCCGCGCCCTACGCCCCCGCCTACGGCAGCGCCAGCATCCGCTCCAGGGCCAGCTTGGCGAAGCTTTCCGTCTCACGGTCCACCTGGATGCGGTTGACCAGCTTGCCCTCGGCCAGGGACTCCAGGGTCCAGACCAGGTGGGGGAGGTCGATGCGGTTCATGGTGGAGCAGAAGCAGACGGTCTTGTCGAGGAAGACGATCTCCTTGTCCTCCGCGGCGAAACGATTGGCCAGGCGGCGGACGAGGTTCAGTTCGGTGCCGATGGCCCACTTGGAGCCGGGCGGGGCGGCTTCCAGGGCTTTGATGATGTATTCCGTGGAGCCGACGTAGTCCGCCGCGGCGACGACCTCGTGCTTGCACTCGGGGTGGACGAGGACGTTCACGCCGGGTATCCGGGCCCGTACGTCCTCGACGGATTCGAGCGAGAACCGGCCGTGCACGGAGCAGTGGCCCCGCCAGAGGATCATCTTCGCCGCGCGGAGCTGCTCGGCGGTGAGGCCGCCGTTCGGCTTGTGGGGGTTGTAGACGACGCAGTCGTCCAGGGACATGCCCATGTCGCGTACGGCGGTGTTGCGGCCCAGGTGCTGGTCGGGCAGGAACAGGACCTTCTCGCCCTGCTCGAAGGCCCAGTCCAGCGCGCGCTTCGCGTTGGAGGAGGTGCAGATGGTGCCGCCGTGCTTGCCGGTGAAGGCCTTGATGTCGGCGGAGGAGTTCATGTACGAGACGGGGACGGTCCGCTCGGCCACGCCGGCCTCGGTGAGCACGTCCCAGCACTCCGCGACCTGCTCGGCCGTCGCCATGTCGGCCATGGAGCAGCCGGCGGCCAGGTCGGGCAGGACGACCCGCTGGTCGTCGGAGGTCAGGATGTCGGCGGACTCGGCCATGAAGTGCACACCGCAGAAGACGATGTACTCGGCGTCCGGCCGGGCCGCCGCGTCACGCGCCAGCTTGAAGGAGTCGCCGGTCACGTCCGCGAACTCGATGACCTCGTCACGCTGGTAGTGGTGCCCGAGGACGAAGACCTTCTCGCCGAGCTTCTCCTTGGCGGCGCGGGCCCGCTCGACGAGATGGGGGTCGGACGGGGCCGGCAGGTCGCCGGGGCAGTCCACGCCGCGCTCGCTCTTGGGGTCGGCCTCGCGGCCGAGGAGCAGCAGCGCGAGCGGGGTCGGCTGGACGTCCAGGGGCTGGGCGGTGGTCACGGCACGCACCCTCTCTTGTCGTATGTATGGGCGCGACGAAGTCGCTCCGGTGGAGCCGGTGCTTGCACCGGTGCGACGTGGTCGCTCCGGTGGAGCCGGTGCTTGCACCGGTGCGACGTGGTCGCTCCAGTGGAGTCGGTGCTGCTGACACCGGACCCCTTTTCGTCGAATTGACGCTATCTATCATAGCTGCTTCACGTCACTTTGACGATGGCCATCGCGTCGATGTGACGCATCCCCGCGCGTCCCCGGTGCACGGGCTGCCCGCGATACGCCCGCGATGTGCGAGCATGAAAAGCGAAAGACTGACAACACGTCGCGCCCAGCCGGAATTAATCCGGGGCCCCGTCGGTTGCAGCCGAGGGCAAGCGGTCCGTACAACCCGGGAGAGATCTAGATGAGCGTTCAGGACGAGACCACCGTCAGCGACGGCATCATCCTGTCCGACGCGGCCGCGTCGAAGGTGAAGGCCCTGCTGGAGCAGGAAGGCCGCGACGACCTCGCGCTGCGGGTGGCCGTCCAGCCCGGCGGCTGCTCCGGACTGCGCTACCAGCTCTTCTTCGACGAGCGGTCGCTCGACGGAGATGTCGTCAAGGACTTCGACGGCGTCAAGGTCGTCACCGACCGGATGAGCGCCCCGTACCTGGGCGGCGCCTCCATCGACTTCGTCGACACCATCGAGAAGCAGGGCTTCACGATCGACAACCCGAACGCCACGGGCTCCTGCGCCTGTGGTGACTCCTTCAACTGACCCGCCGAGGCGGGAACAGTAGAACGTACGACGGCGGCGCCCCCCTTCACAGGGGGCGCCGCCGTTGTCGTTTCCGGATCCGCGTCGGCCTCAACGCAAGATCAAGTTATGTACTGTCCGGATCTATACGGCGCTATTTCGCCGGAACCTCCTTGCCCGTGGACGCGTCGATCACGTCCCGCCCGGCCAGTGGCTTCTCCAGCGGCACCGTCTGCGTGAATTCCTTCGCCATCTTCACGCAGATCTGGTTCGGCTTCTTCTCCTTGCCGATGACCTCGGCCTTGATGTCCTTGCCGGTCTGCTCGGCGGTCGCCGAGTACGTGCTGCACACGCCGCCCCAGAAGTGCAGCTTGAGGGACGTGCCGTCCGCGCTGACCTCGTAGGACTCCAGGCCCATCGCCCCGGCCTTGCCCGACGGCTTGCCGCTGTTGGGAGGCTGGGCGGGGCCGGACGAGGCGCCGTCGCCGTCCTTGACGTACTTCGGGTCGACGGCGGGGTGTGTGACCGTGCCGGCGCCCGTCTGCTGCACCTTGTAGAGCCACGAGGGCACCAGCGCCTGGCGGCCGTTGACGTACTGGACCGAGAGGCCGAAGACCGCGCCGGACACCTCGGCGGGCTTGCGCGCCGCCGCGTTGCCCGCGCACGGCTCGACGCCCGCGACGTCGGTGCCCTGCTTCTTCAGCGGCTCGGCCGTCGCACAGTCGCGGGCGCCGGAGTTCGCGCCGCCGTGTGCGGCGTTGAGCCGCTCCAGCGTCTTCTCGGCGCTCTGCACCGGATACGTGTCGCCCTTGACGGGCTGCGCCAACTGGCCGCTGCCCCCGACGACCTGGCCGTCCGAGCCGATCTGGATGTCGCTCTGCCAGCCGTACGTGGGCAGCCCGCCCACCACCGGGTTGGCGCTGACGATCCGTACCGCGCCGGACAGGCCACTGGCGTCCAGCTTGGCGTCCTTCTGGCCGAGCGCCTCCAGCACCGGCTGCGCCGCCTGCTTGGCCTTCTCCTGGGAGACGGCGTCCTTGCCGCTGCTGTCGTCCTGGGTGGAGGCGTCACCGCCCCGGTACGACGGGCAGCCGGGCCCGCTCGCCTGCGAACCGCTGCCGCCGCCCTTCGGCGCGGGCTCCGCACAGCCGGTCCCGCCGGGCGTGCCGTACTGCGAGTACGTCCATGCGCCGGAACCACCCTTGGCCACCTGGAGGACGGGGCTGCGCGCGTCCCGCGTCAGGCCGCCCACCTTCCAGGAACTGCCGTCGGAACGGACCTTGCCGGGCAGGCCCAGGGCCTTCGCCAGCCGGGCCACCGCTTCCTGGCCCACCTCGCCGCGCGGCTGGTAGACGGGGGCCGAGGAGGGGCCTTCGGGCAGCTTGCCCGTCGCCCGGTAGCCCGCGCCCTGCGGATTCGGCTCGCCGGGGGCGATCCCGCTGCGCGAGCCGGTCTCCTTCGCGTATCCGTCCAGGGCGAGCGGCGGCGGGCCGCCCTCCGGACGGGCGCCGGCGCCGTTCTCCCCGCCGCCGGAGGCTGTCGAGGCCCAGTACGCCGCGCCGCCGCCGGCCAGCAGCACCGCCGCGGCCACCGAGGCCGCGATCAGCGGGCTGCGCCGACGCCGGGCGGTGGTCTCCTGGGTGGTGTTGTCGCTGGAATTCTCCCCGCCGGACGCGGGGGGAGTGTCCTCGGTGCTCACCACTTCGCTCCTTCGGCTCCGCTGAACAACTGACATG
Source organism: Streptomyces sp. CB02923 (assembly GCF_001905005.1). Taxonomy (GTDB): domain Bacteria; phylum Actinomycetota; class Actinomycetes; order Streptomycetales; family Streptomycetaceae; genus Streptomyces. The sequence continues at coordinate 1,109,992 of NZ_LWKZ01000012.1, forward strand.
CCCTCCTCCGTGGGGAGGACGCCGGTTGGACGGAGCCGGAGCGTCCGCGGTTCCCCCGGACTCAGTCCCCGTACTCGGACATGCCGCTGACCAGGGCCGCGGAGGAGGCGGGAACGCTGATCCCGTGCAGTTCGCGGGCGGGGGACGGTGGTGCCTGGGGGCCGCTGCGCCAGTGCGGTGCCATCCGCGCGCAGTCGCCCAGCAACTGGTCCATCGACTCCGGTTCGGCCGGGGTGCCGGGGACGGACCGGGAGGCGGCGCCGGAAACGGCGGCCGAACGGGGTGTGACGCCCTTCACATGCTTGGTCATACGGGCACCGTACGCATCTCGAACCTCGCGAAGAAAGCCCTACTATTGGGTAGTTTCGACTGGTGGGAGGAGATCAGGACAGCCGGTACCGTTGACCAACGTCCGTCCCGTCCTTCCGCCTTCCGCAGGAGCAGACCCGTCGTGCGTATCGCAGTCACCGGCTCCATCGCCACCGACCACCTGATGACCTTCCCCGGCCGTTTCGCCGACCAGCTGGTCGCCGATCAGCTGCACACGGTCTCCCTCTCCTTCCTGGTCGACGAACTCGACGTCCGGCGCGGAGGTGTGGGCGCCAACATCTGCTTCGGCATGGGCCAGCTCGGCACCGCGCCGATCCTGGTCGGCGCCGCAGGCGCCGACTTCGACGAATACCGCGCGTGGCTCGACCGGCACGGTGTGGACACCCGCTCGGTCCGCATCTCCGAGGTCAAGCACACCGCCCGCTTCGTGTGCACCACCGACGCCGACCACAACCAGATCGGCTCCTTCTACACCGGCGCGATGAGCGAGGCGCGGCTGATCGAGCTGCACGCCGTCGCCGAGCGCGTCGGCGGCCTGGACCTCGTCCTGATCGGCGCGGACGACCCGGAGGCGATGGTCCGCCACACCGAGGAGTGCCGGACCCGCGACATCCCCTTCGCGGCCGACTTCTCCCAGCAGATCGCCCGGATGGACGGCGAGGACATCCGCACCCTGATGGACGGCGCGGCCTACCTCTTCTCGAACGAGTACGAGAAGGGCCTGATCGAGAACAAGACCGGCTGGACCTCCGAGGAGATCCTGGCCAAGGTCGGCACCCGGGTGACGACGCTGGGCGCCGACGGCGTCCGCATCGAGCGGGCCGGCGAGCCGGACATCGTCGTCGGCACCGCCGAGGAGAAGGCCAAGGCCGACCCGACCGGCGTGGGCGACGCGTTCCGCGCCGGCTTCCTGTCCGGCCTGACCTGGGGCGTCGGCCTGGAGCGCGCCGCGCAGGTCGGCTGCATGCTGGCGACCCTGGTCATCGAGACCGTCGGCACCCAGGAGTACGAGCTGCACCGCAGCCACTTCATGGACCGCTTCACCAAGGCGTACGGACACGACGCCGCCGGGGAGATCCGGGCGCACCTGGCCTGATCCGGTTGCCGTGGTGCGGCGGCCCCGACCCGTCGGGGACCGGGGGCGCCGCATCCGGCCCGCGAGCCGTACCGGTCAGACGAGGCGCCGCACCACGTACGCGGCGCCCCGCTCCGCCGCCCGCTCGCCCACGTACTCCTGGCCCCGCATCCCGCACCACGCGGGAATGTCCAGCCGCGCCGCCTCGTCGTCCGCCAGGACGGTCAGCGTGGCGCCCACCGGGACATCGCCGATCACCTTCGCCAGCTCGATGACGGGCACCGGGCAGCGCTTGCCCAGCGCGTCCACGACGTGCCCGGCGGCGGGGGAGGGGGCGGCCTCCGGACGCGCGGCGGCCGGGGCGCCCAGCTGCTCCCGTACGGAGCGGACCGCCTCCGGGAGGACGTCCAGGAAGCGTTCGACGTCGGCCTCGGCGGTGCCCGGCGGCAGCGAGACCCGGACGTTGCCCTCCGACAGCACACCCATCGCCCGCAGCACATGGCTCGGCGTCAGCGTGCTGGAGGTGCAGGACGACCCGGACGAGACGGAGAAGCCCGCCCGGTCCAGCGCGTGCAGCAGGGTCTCCCCGTCGACATAGAGACACGAGAAGGTCACCAGGTGGGGGAGACGGCGGACGGGATCACCGACGACCTCGGTGTCCGGCACCGCCCCGGCCACCCGCGCACGGATACGGTCCACCAGTTCCCGCAGCCGGACCGCCTCGGCAGCCGCCTCCGCCCGTACGGCGCGCAGCGACGCCGCCGCGGCGACCACGGCGGGCAGGTTCCCGAAGCCCGGCACCCGGCCGGACTCCCGCTCGTCCTGCGGACCCTGCGGCGCGAACCGGGTGCCCTTGCGTACGGCCAGCAGCCCCACGCCCGGCGGGCCGCCCCACTTGTGCGCGCTGCCCGTCAGCAGCGACCAGGCGCCGCCGACCGGGCCCCAGGGGAGCGACTGGGCGGCGTCCACCAGCAGCGGTACGCCCGCTTCCCGGCAGGCCGCGGCGGCCTCCTCGACCGGCTGCTCGGTGCCCACCTCGTGGTTCGCGGACTGGAGGACCGTCAGCGCGGTGTCCGGGCGCAGTGCGGCCGCGAGGTCCCCGGCGTCCGCCCGGCCCGTACGGTCCACGCCGACCTCGGAGACCGAGCCGCCCGCCGCCTCGTGGACCGCGGCGGCGTGCAGTACGGAGGAGTGCTCCACCGCGGAGTGGACCAGATGGCGGCCGACACGCCGACGCGCGGCGAGCGTGCCGGACATGGCCGAATGCACCGCCTGCGTCCCCGATGGAGTGAATACGAGCTCGTCGGGGCGGCAGCCCACGGCCTCCGCCGCGGCCTCCCGCGCGGCGTCCAGCAGCAGGCGGGCGCGCCGGCCTTCCCGGTAGGGGCGGGCCGGGTCGGCCCAGCCCTCGTCGAGCGAGGCGAGCAGGGCCTCGCGGGCGACCGGGTGCAGCGGAACGGCCGAGGCGGCATCGAAGTAGGACACACCCGAGACGCTAGCGCGTCGTACACCTGTGCCGGGCGCGGCGTCAGATGGCTGCCGGAGCCCGGCATTCCGGGGCTCCGGGAGCGTCCTCCGGATGCCGCAGCCACCCCTTCGGGGAGCCGTGCGGCGCGTTGGGCACCCTCCCCGCGCGACCCCAAATAGCGTCCAGTAGGGTTTGGTCCGCATAAACATCCAAACCCCTGCCCGTGCCAGGGCCGGCGACCGACCAGCGAGACGGCCGCAGCCGGTCTCGCGGGCGAGACTCTCGGGAAGGCGCTACGTGAGTCCCAACGGCTCCGACCGCTCGTCGCGGCGCCCGATGCGGCGGAAGCTGCCGCAGGTGCTGGCTGCGGGACTGGTCCTGGCAACCTCGACCGGTTGCACATACAAGGACTTTCCCAACCTCGGCATGCCCAATCCGGCTACTGAAGAGGCGCCGCGGATCCTCTCCCTTTGGCAGGGCTCCTGGGCCGCCGCCCTCGCAGTGGGCGTGCTGGTGTGGGGCCTGATCATCTGGAGCTGGATCTTCCACCGCCGCAGCCGGACCAAGGTGGAGGTCCCCGCACAGACGCGGTACAACATGCCCATCGAGGCGTTGTACACCATTGTTCCGTTCATCATCATCGCGGTGCTCTTCTACTTCACCGCGCGCGATGAGAGCGAACTCCTCAAGACTTCGAAGAAGCCCGACCACGTCATCAACGTGGTGGGTTATCAGTGGAGCTGGGGGTTCAACTACCTGGAGAACGTGGACGGCAAGCCCGACACCACGAATATCGACTCCAAGGAACTCTCCGCGATCCCGGACAAGTGGAAGAAGAACGTCCCCGCCGGCGCCGACGGCGTGTACGACGAGGGCATCCCGGGCACGCGGAACCCGCAGACCGGCAACCCGGGTCCGACCCTGTGGCTGCCGAAGGGCGAGACGGTTCAGTTCGTCCTGACGTCGCGTGATGTCATCCACTCGTTCTGGGTGGTGCCGTTCCTGATGAAGCAGGACGTGATCCCCGGCCACACCAACGTCTTCGAGGTGACTCCCAACAAGGAGGGCACCTTCATGGGCAAGTGCGCCGAGCTCTGCGGCGTCGACCACTCCCGGATGCTCTTCAACGTCAAGGTGGTCTCTCCCGACAAGTACCGGGAGCACCTGAAGGACCTGGCGAAGAAGGGCCAGACCGGTTACCTGCCGTCGGGCATCAAGCAGACGGATCACGCCAGGAACGCGGAGACCAACAACAAGTGAGCATCCTCAACGAACCTCAGGGTGCCGCCGCCGCAACGGCTCCGGCAGCACCACCCGCCCGTAAGAAGTCTCCCGGCTCCGTCGTGGTGAGCTGGCTGACGACCACTGACCACAAGACCATCGGCACGCTGTACCTGGTCACTTCGTTCGCGTTCTTCTGCATCGGCGGCCTGATGGCGCTGCTGATGCGCGCCGAGCTCGCTCGCCCCGGCACGCAGATCATGTCGAACGAGCAGTTCAACCAGGCGTTCACGATGCACGGCACGATCATGCTGCTGATGTTCGCGACGCCGCTGTTCTCCGGCTTCGCGAACTGGATCATGCCGCTGCAGATCGGCGCGCCCGACGTGGCGTTCCCGCGGCTGAACATGTTCGCGTACTGGCTGTACCTCTTCGGCTCGCTGATCGCGGTGGCCGGCTTCCTCACCCCGCAGGGTGCGGCGGACTTCGGCTGGTTCGCCTACTCGCCGCTGTCGGACGCGGTCCGCTCGCCGGGCGTCGGCGCCGACATGTGGATCATGGGCCTGGCCTTCTCCGGCTTCGGTACGATCCTCGGCTCGGTCAACTTCATCACCACGATCATCTGCATGCGGGCCCCCGGCATGACGATGTTCCGGATGCCGATCTTCACCTGGAACGTCCTGCTGACCGGTGTGCTGGTCCTGCTGGCCTTCCCGGTCCTGGCCGCCGCGCTGTTCGCCCTGGAGGCGGACCGTAAATTCGGGGCACATGTATTCGATGCGGCCAATGGCGGCGCATTGCTGTGGCAGCACCTCTTCTGGTTCTTCGGACACCCAGAGGTGTACATCATCGCGCTGCCGTTCTTCGGCATCATTTCCGAGGTCATTCCGGTCTTCTCCCGGAAGCCGATGTTCGGTTACATCGGTCTGATCGCGGCGACGATTTCGATCGCGGGCCTTTCGGTCACCGTGTGGGCGCACCACATGTACGTGACGGGCGGGGTACTCCTACCGTTCTTCTCGTTCATGACATTCCTCATCGCGGTACCGACCGGTGTGAAGTTCTTCAACTGGCTCGGCACGATGTGGAAGGGCTCACTGTCCTTCGAGACACCGATGCTGTGGGCGGTCGGCTTCCTGATCACCTTCACCTTCGGCGGTCTGACCGGCGTCATCCTGGCGTCGCCGCCGATGGACTTCCACGTCTCGGACTCGTACTTCGTCGTGGCGCACTTCCACTACGTCATCTTCGGCACGGTCGTCTTCGCGATGTTCGCCGGCTTCCACTTCTGGTGGCCGAAGTTCACCGGCAAGATGCTGGACGAGCGACTCGGCAAGATCACGTTCTGGACGCTGTTCGTCGGCTTCCACGGCACCTTCCTCGTCCAGCACTGGCTGGGCGCCGAGGGCATGCCGCGGCGCTACGCGGACTACCTGAACGCGGACGGCTTCACCACGCTGAACACGATCTCGACGATCGCCTCGTTCCTGCTCGGCCTGTCGATGCTGCCGTTCATGTACAACGTCTGGAAGACGGCCAAGTACGGCAAGAAGGTCGAGGTCGACGACCCGTGGGGCTACGGCCGCTCGCTGGAGTGGGCGACCTCCTGCCCGCCGCCGCGGCACAACTTCCTCACGCTGCCGCGCATCCGCAGCGAATCCCCGGCGTTCGATCTGCACCACCCGGAGATCGCGGCGCTGGAGGCCCTTGAGAACGAGGGCCAGAAGGACACCGCGCTCGCCGGTGGCAAGGAGGTCGGCAAGTGAAGATCCAGGGCAAGATGTTCATCTGGCTCTCCGTCTTCGTCCTCGCCATGGCGATCGTCTATGGCGTCTGGTCGAAGGAGCCGGCGGGCACCACCGCGCTGTTCCTCGCCTTCGGCCTGTGCATCATGATCGGCTACTACCTGGCCTTCACGGCTCGCCGGGTGGACGCCGGAGCGCAGGACAACGACGAGGCCGAGGTCTCCGACGACGCCGGTGAGCTGGGCTTCTTCAGCCCGCACAGCTGGCAGCCGCTGTCCCTCGGCGTCGGTGGCGCGCTCGCCTTCCTGGGCGTCGTCTTCGGCTGGTGGCTGCTCTTCTTCTCGGCCCCGGTCATCCTGATCGGCCTGTTCGGCTGGGTCTTCGAGTACTACCGCGGCGAGAACCGCACGCAGTAACGCGGTCCCCGTACGACCGGGCGGGCCCGGACACCTCCCCAGGTGTCCGGGCCCGCCCGTTTGCAGTCCTCCAGCGAGCCGCGGCCGGGGGATTTTCATACTTTGGGGTCATGACCCACAGACCACGACACCGGACGGCGCTCGGCTGCGCCTTCCTGCTGGCGCCCCTGGCGGCAGGCGCCACCGCCTGCGGCGGTTCGTCGTCGGACCCGCTCTCGGCAGCGCCGTACGACGCCGCCGGGCAGATCACGGCCAACGCGCCCGACGGCGGCGCGAAGGCGGACCCGGAGCAGCCGCTGGAGGTCTCCACCACCGGTGACGAGGCCCGGATCACGGATGTGACCGCCACCGACGCCTCCGGCCGCTACATCCGGGGCGAGCTGGCCGCCGACGGCAGGCAGTGGCGCACCACCGTCCCGCTGGCCTCCGGCACGCGCTACACCGTGCGGGTGAGCACCGAGGACGAGGACGGCGAGCCGGGCCGCAAGGTCCTCCAGATCGACACCAAGGACACCGGCGACCGGCTGAACGTCACCTTCGGGCCCGAGAACGGCACGTACGGGGTCGGGCAGCCCGTCACGGCGGCGCTCAGCAAGCCCGTCAAGGACCCCAAGGCACGCGCGATCGTGGAAGGCGCCCTCAAGGTCCGCTCCACCCCGCGCGTCGAGGGCGCCTGGCACTGGGTCGACAGCAAGTCGCTGCACTTCCGCCCGCGTGAGTACTGGCCCACCCACGCCGACATCGAGGTGCGCAGCAACCTGGAGGGCCTGAAGGTCACCGGCGGGCTGTACGGAGGCCCCGCCAAGCCCGTGAAGCTGCGCACGGGGGACCGGGTGGAGGCCGTCACGGACGCCGCGGCGCACACCATGACGGTCACCCGCAACGGTGCGGAGATCAACACGATCCCCGTCACCACCGGCAAGCCCGGCTACTCCACCCGCAACGGCACCAAGGTCGTCCTGGGCAAGGAGGGCTTCGTCCGGATGCGCGGCGACACCATCGGCATCCCGTCGGGCAGTTCGGACTCCTACGACCTGCCGGTCTACTGGGCCACCCGGGTGACCTGGAGCGGCGAATACGTGCACGCGGCGCCCTGGTCCGTGGGGTCGCAGGGCGCCGACAACGTCAGCCACGGCTGTACCGGCATGTCCACCGGCAACGCCAAATGGTTCTTCGACACCGTGCGGGTCGGCGACCTCGTCACGGTCGTCAACAGCGGCGGCGAGACGATGACGCCCTTCGACAACGGCTTCGGCGACTGGAACATGCCGTGGAAGAAGTGGCGCGCGGGCAGCGCGCTGGACAAGAACAAGCCCAGCACCACAGGCGAGCAGGACCAGCGGCCGGGACCCGAGAATGCCGCCCGGCTGCGCCCGCAGGCCTGAGAGCCCCTCAGGAGGCCGCTCAGGCCCCCGCGGGCAGCCTGCGGCGCAGCAGTCCGGCCAGGGAGTCCGTGAAGGCCACCGGGTCCACAGGGAGCGTCACAGCGGCGTCGGCGCGGCTCCACGTCGCCAGCCAGGCGTCCTGCGGGCGGCCGATGAGCAGCAGCACCGGCGGGCAGTGGAAGATCTCGTCCTTGATCTGCCGGCACACGCCCATGCCGCCCGCGGGCGCCGTCTCGCCGTCCAGGACGCACACGTCGATGCCGCCCTGCTCCAGGGCCTCCAGGACGGCGGGGAGGGTCGCGCACTCCAGGATCTCCACCGGCGGCACGTCGGCGGCAGGCCGGCGGCCCGTCGCGAGCCGTACCTGCTCGCGGGTGTCGGTGTTGTCGCTGTAGACCAGCACCGTGGCAGTCGCCTGCATCGTTCCTCCACACATCTCGGCGGTACGGCTTCGGGCGGGGCCCCGCCCGCTCACCGCCGGGAGGTGCCTCCAGCGCGGATGCTACTGCTCGTACGGCGGCGCGCAGGAGGGTTCGACGGGATCCAAGATCTCGCCGACGCCCCGTCAGGACTGGTCGGAGCGGGGCGGTGGGGCCGTACGGCGGGTGCCGGGTCCTCCCTTCGGGCGACTGCTTCAGTGGGCCGTACGAGCAGGGCATACGCCCTTGACACACCGAACGGCACCCCCCGGAGTGAGGGCGGGATAAGCGACCGACATAATGTCGGTCGTGGCGACAGCAACGACAGTAGAAACCGGGCACGCGCACCCGTCGGTCAATCGGCCGAACCTCACCAGCGTCGGAACCATCATCTGGCTGAGTTCCGAGCTGATGTTCTTCGCGGCCCTCTTCGCGATGTACTTCACCCTCCGATCGGTGACCGGGACCGAGTATTGGAAGGAATCCGCCGATGCGCTGAATCTTCCGTTCTCCGCGACCAACACGACCATCCTGGTGCTCAGCTCTCTGACCTGCCAGCTCGGTGTGTTCGCCGCCGAGCGCGGCGATGTCAAGAAGCTCCGGACCTGGTTCGTGATCACCTTCATCATGGGTGCGATCTTCATCGGCGGTCAGGTCTTCGAGTACACCGATCTGGTCAAGGAAGAGGGCCTCTCGCTCTCGTCCGGCCCGTACGGATCGGTGTTCTACCTGACCACCGGCTTCCACGGACTGCACGTGACGGGCGGACTCATCGCCTTCCTGCTGGTCCTGGGCAGGACGTACGCGGCCAAGAGGTTCACCCACGAACAGGCCACCGCGGCCATCGTCGTGTCCTACTACTGGCACTTCGTCGATGTCGTCTGGATCGGCCTCTTCGCCACGATCTACCTGATCCGCTGACCGGTCCCGCACCGGAACCGCGCTTCAGACAGACATAGCCAAAGCATCGACGCAGAAGATCCTGACACCGGGGTAATCCGTGAAAAAGCTCTCCGCACGACGGCGCCATCCGCTGGCGGCGCTCGTCGTCCTACTCTTCGCGCTGGCGGTCACTGGGGGGCTGTACGCCGCGTTCGCGCCTGCGGACAAGGCTCAGGCCGATGACACCGCCCAGTCTCTTGCCATCAAGGAGGGCAAGAAGCTCTTCGCCGTCGGCTGCGCAAGCTGCCACGGCACCGGCGGTCAGGGCACCTCCGACGGCCCGAGCCTGGTCGGCGTGGGCGCCGCCGCCGTCGACTTCCAGGTCGGCACCGGCCGGATGCCGGCGCAGCAGCCCGGCGCCCAGGTGCCGCGGAAGAAGAACATCTACAGCCAGGCCGAGATCGACCAGCTCGCGGCGTACGTCGCGTCGCTGGGTGCCGGTCCCAACGTGCCGGGCAAGGACCAGTACGGCTCGGACGGCGCCGACATCGGCAAGGGCGGCGAGCTGTTCCGTACGAACTGCGCGCAGTGCCACAACTTCACCGGTAAGGGCGGCGCCCTGACCAACGGCAAGTTCGCACCGTCGCTCGAAGGCGTGGACCCGAAGCACATCTACGAGGCCATGGAAACCGGCCCGCAGAACATGCCTTCCTTCGGTGACGGCTCGCTGTCCCCGCAGAACAAGAAGGACATCGTGTCCTACCTCGGCGCCGTCAACAGCGACGACACCCCCAGCCCCGGTGGCCTGGGCCTGGGCGGTCTCGGACCGGTCAGTGAGGGCCTCTTCGGTTGGATCGCCGGCCTGGGCGCGCTGATCGCGGTCGCCATCTGGGTCGCAGCCCGGACTACGAAGGCCAAGAAGTCATGAGTGAGACTGGACGACACGAAGACGTGCCAGAAAAGAACCTCCCCGGTGAGCGGGACACGGCTCACGGCGGCGCGGTCGAGACGGCGGACAACCCCTTCGCCGACCCGGGACTGCCGCCCCACGAGCACCGCATCCAGGACATCGACGAGCGGGCCGCCAAGCGCTCCGAGCGCGCGGTCGCCTTCCTCTTCGCCCTGTCGATGCTCGCGACGGTCGGCTTCATCGCCGCGTACGTGATCTTCCCGGTCGACGAGATCACCTACATCTGGCCGTTCGGCCACGTCAGCGCGCTGAACTTCTGGCTCGGCCTGACGCTCGGTGTGGCGCTCTTCTGCATCGGCGCCGGCGCGGTCCACTGGGCCCGCACGCTGATGTCGGACGAGGAGGTCGCCGACGACCGGCACCCGATCGAGGCGGCCCCCGAGGTCAAGGCCAAGGTCATGGAGGACTTCCGCGCAGGCGCGAAGGAATCCGCGATCGGCCGCCGCAAGCTGGTCCGCAACACCATGTTCGGCGCGCTGGCCCTGGTGCCGCTCTCCGGTGTGGTGCTGCTGCGCGACCTCGGTCCGCTGCCGGAGACCAAGCTCCGCAAGACCGGCTGGAAGAAGGGCATCCGCCTGGTCAACCAGTCGACCAACCTCCCGCTGCGTCCCGAGGACATCGCGGTCGGCTCGCTGACCTTCGCCAAGCCCGAGGGCCTGGAGGAGGACGACCACGAGTTCAACCAGAAGATCGCCAAGGACGCCCTGATGATCGTGCGGATCCAGCCGCAGAACATCAAGGACAAGCAGGAACTGGACTGGTCGCACGAGGGCATCGTCGCCTACTCGAAGATCTGCACCCACGTGGGTTGCCCGATCAGCCTGTACGAGCAGCAGACGCACCACGTGCTGTGCCCCTGCCACCAGTCGACCTTCGACCTGGCCGACGGCGGCCGTGTCATCTTCGGCCCCGCCGGACACGCCCTGCCGCAGCTGCACATCACGGTCAAGGACGGCTTCCTCGAAGCCGTCAGCGACTTCGCGGAGCCCGTCGGCCCGAGCTTCTGGGAGCGCGGATGAGTAACGAGACGAGCGCGACCACCACGCGCCGCGGCCCGGCGCCGCGGGGCGAGCGGATCGCCGACTGGGCGGACGGCCGGCTGGGTATCTACAGCCTCGCCAAGTCCAACATGCGCAAGATCTTCCCGGACCACTGGTCCTTCATGCTGGGCGAGATCTGCCTCTACAGCTTCATCATCATCATCCTGACCGGCGTCTACCTGACGCTGTTCTTCCACCCGAGCATGGCCGAGGTGACCTACCACGGCTCGTACGTGCCCATGCACGGGATCCGGATGACGCAGGCGTTCGAGTCGACGCTGGACATCAGCTTCGACGTGCGCGGCGGTCTGCTGATCCGGCAGATCCACCACTGGGCGGCCCTGGTCTTCCTGGGCGCCATGATGGTGCACATGATGCGGGTGTTCTTCACCGGCGCCTTCCGCAAGCCGCGCGAGGTCAACTGGCTGTTCGGCTTCCTGCTGCTGGTGCTGGGCATGTTCACCGGCTTCACCGGCTACTCGCTGCCGGACGACCTGCTCTCGGGCACCGGTGTCCGCTTCATCGAGGGTGTCATCCTGGCGATGCCGCTGGTCGGCTCGTACCTGCAGATGTTCATCTTCGGCGGGGAGTTCCCGGGGCACGACATCATCCCGCGGTTCTTCACGGTGCACGTCCTGCTGCTGCCCGGCATCATGCTGGGTCTGCTGGTGGCGCACCTGATCCTGGTCTTCTACCACAAGCACACGCAGTTCCCGGGTGCCGGCAAGACCAACAAGAACGTCGTCGGCATGCCGCTGCTGCCGGTCTACATGGCCAAGGCCGGAGGCTTCTTCTTCCTGGTCTTCGGCGTGATCTCGGTGATCGCCGCGGTCGCCAGCATCAACCCGGTGTGGGCCATCGGCCCGTACCGGCCCGACCAGGTGTCCACCGGCGCCCAGCCCGACTGGTACATGGGCTTCGCCGAGGGTCTGGTCCGTGTGATGCCCGGCTGGGAGTGGGACATCTGGGGCCACACCATCAACTTCGGTGTGCTGATCCCGATCCTCATCTTCCCGCTGGTGCTGGTGGCCATCGCGGTCTACCCGTTCGTCGAGTCCTGGGTCACCGGCGACAAGCGCGAGCACCACATCCTGGACCGCCCGCGCAACGCCCCGACCCGTACCGGCTTCGGTGTGGCCTGGCTGACCGCCTACTTCATCATGCTGATCGGCGGCGGCAACGACCTGTGGGCCACGCACTTCCACCTGTCGCTGAACTCGCTGACCTGGTTCGTCCGGATCGGCTTCTTCGTCGGGCCGGTGCTCGCCTTCATCGTCACCAAGCGGATCTGCCTGGGTCTGCAGCGCCGGGACCGCGACAAGGTGCTGCACGGACGCGAGTCCGGCATCATCAAGCGGCTGCCGCACGGTGAGTTCATCGAGGTGCACGAGCCGCTCAACCAGGAGCAGCTGCACACGCTCACCCAGCACGAGCAGCCCAAGGTGTTCGAGATCGGCCCGGAGGTCGACGAGAACGGCGTCGAGCGGAAGGTCAAGCGGACGACCAAGCTCCGCGCCAAGCTCTCCAAGGGCTACTACGGCGAGGACAACGTCATCCCGAAGCCCACCGCCGAGGAGTACAAGGAGATCACCAGCGGCCACGGCCACCACTGATCCCCGCCGTGTGACGCACGGCTGTACCACCGCGTAAGCAACGCCACCCAGAGGGCCCCGTCCGGACATCGGACGGGGCCCTTCGGCGTGGCAGGGCGCCGGATAAGGTTTCGGCAGCAGCAGGACACGAATCCAGGAGTGTGGACCATGAACGTTGTGACCCCGGGTGGCGGCGACAGCGTGGCGGCCCAGACCTGGCCGGGCGTACTGGACGCCCTCCTGCAGGGCCGTGACCTGGGCGCCGACGACACCGCGTGGGCGATGGACCGGATCATGCGCGGCGAGGCCACCGACGCGCAGATCGCCGGGTTCGCGGTGGCGCTGCGGGCGAAGGGGGAGACCGTCGCGGAGATCTCCGGCCTGGTACGGGCGATGTACGCGCACGCCAACCTCATCGACGTACCGGGCCCGAGCGTGGACATCGTCGGCACCGGCGGCGACGGCGCCAAGACCGTCAACATCTCCACGATGTCCTCGATCGTGGTGGCCGGCACCGGCGCGAAGGTCGTCAAGCACGGCAACCGCGCCGCCTCGTCGGCCAGCGGCGCCTCCGACGTGCTGGAGAAGCTGGGCGTGAACCTGGACCTGACGCCGCGCCGGGTCGTCGAGGTCGCCGAGGAGGCCGGGATCACCTTCTGCTTCGCGGTCAAGTTCCACCCCTCGCTGCGGCACGTCGCGCCCGCCCGGCGCGAGCTGGGCATCCGTACGACCTTCAACGTGCTGGGCCCGCTGACCAACCCGGCGAAGGTACGGGCCCAGGCCACCGGCGTCGCCGACGCGCGGATGGCGCCGATCCTGGCCGGCGTGCTCGCCGAACGCGGCTCCAGCGCGCTGGTCTTCCGCGGCGACGACGGGCTGGACGAACTGACGACCACGGCCACGTCGAAGGTCTGGGTGGTACGGGACGGCGGCGTACGCGAGGAGACCTTCGACCCGCGGGACGTGGGCATCGGCCTGGTGCCCGTGGAGGCGCTGCGCGGCGCCGACGCCTCGTACAACGCGGACGTCGCGCGCCGCCTGCTGGGCGGCGAGCCCGGACCGGTGCGGGACGCGGTGCTGCTCAACTCGGCGGCGGCCCTGGTCGCGCTGGAACCGTCCGCGGCTCCGCTGGCCGAGCAGATCACGGCGGGCATCGCGAAGGCCGCCGAGGCCATCGACTCCGGTGCGGCCCGCCGGGTGCTGGAGCGGTGGGTGGCGGCCAGCAACGCCTGACGGCGCGGGGAGTGTGACGCAGGGCTCGGTCCGGGATGCGGACCGGGCCTTGCGCGTTCCCGATCGTGTGGCATGATTCTGCCCAGGTCACGAGTGACAGCGACTACGGCCCCGGCCCGCTGTCCGGCAACCCTCCGTCCGTGGCGGGGTGCCCCGGGTGATGACCAGGCCGCAGGCAGCGAGGTCTGCGGCAAGCGCGGATCCCTCGTGCCAGGGATCCTGGTCCTTGAGGGAGATCTCTCATGATGCAGCGAATGCGTTAGGGCCGTACGGGCCCCTTTTCCGCACCCCCTTTTTTCTTCCTTCACCGCTGTCGGCCGGCCCCGCTTCGGCGTGCGTGCCCCACAGCGAATTCGCTCTGCCCTCATGGGAGTTCGCCATGCCTGTTTCCGCTGTCGCCACCGATGCCGCCGTCTGTGCCCCGCTGCCCGTGCTGGGCCGGGACGTCCTGGTTCCGCTCGTCACCGGCGGTGAGGTCGAGTACGCGGCGCTGGACATCGCCGCCAGCGCCCCGGCGCTCCAGCGGGTCTGGGACGACGTGGCCGCGTACGCCCCGTACTACGGCAGCGTGCACCGCGGGGCCGGCTATCTCTCGCAGCTGTCCACCGACCTGTTCGAGAACAGCCGCGCGGCGGTCGCCGGGTTCCTCGGGTGCCGGGACGGAGACCAGGTGGTCTTCACCCGTTCCACCACCGACTCGCTGAACCTGCTGGCCGCGGTCCTGCCCGCGGACACCCGGGTGTTCGTCTTCGAGACCGAGCACCACGCCTCGCTGCTGCCCTGGGAGCAGCGCGCGGACGTCGAGGTGACGTACCTGGACGCGCCGCGGACGCCGCGGCAGGCGGTGGACACGCTGGAGCGGGCGCTGGCCGGGCGTGAGCCCTACAGCAACGCGCTGGTCTGCGTGACCGGTGCTTCCAACGTGACCGGTGAGCTGTGGCCCGTACGGGAACTGGCCGCCGCGGCACACGCGCACGGCGCGCGGATCGTGCTCGACGCCGCCCAGCTCGCCCCGCACCACCCGGTCGACATCGCCGAGCTGGACGTGGACTGGGTCGCCTTCTCCGGCCACAAGCTGTACGCGCCCTTCGGGGCGGGCGTGCTGGCCGGGCGCGCGGACTGGCTCCAGGCGGCGGAGCCGTACCTGGCGGGCGGCGGCGCCAGCCGTACGGTCGCGCGCCGCGCGGACGGCGGGGTGGACGTCGACTGGCACACCACGGCGGCCCGCCACGAAGCCGGCTCGCCCAACGTCATCGGCGTCTACGCCATCGCCGCCGCCTGCAAGGCGCTCACCGAGGCGGGCTTCGAGAGCCTGGTCGACCGGGAGCAGCAGCTCGTCGAGCGGGTACGGGCGGGCCTCGCCGAGGTGCCCGCGGTGACCGTCCTCTCGCTGTTCGGGGACGACGCCCCGCGGGTGGGCGTGCTGTCCTTCGTCGTCGAGGGCTGGAACAGCTCGCACTTCGCGGCGGCGCTCTCGGCGGAGTACGGCATCGGCGTGCGCGACGGGCTGTTCTGCGCCCACCCCCTCGTACGGACCCTGCTGGGTGCCGAGTCCCAGGACCCGGGCGAGTGCGGCGCGCCCGAGGGGGCACCGGGGGAGAAGTCCCTGAACGCCATCCGGGTCAGCTTCGGGGCCGGTACGCCCGACGAGCACGTGGACCGCTTCGTACGGGCCGTCAAGGAGCTGGTGACGCAGGGCGCGCGGTGGAGCTACCGCACCGAGGACGGCCGTTGCGTGCCGGACACCGCGGCGGCCGCGTAACCCCGAGGACCGCCCCGCCGCGGCGCTCCGCTGTCCGGGCGCCGCGGCGCGGGTGTGAGCGGCACGGGCGGCACGGACGCGCGTGCCCCCGGCGGCCGCCGGCCGCGGTCAGGTGTCCAGGCCGATGGCGAAGGCCGCTTCCAGGTCGTGCTGGGAGTACGTACGGAACGCGATGTGCGTCTCGGTGGAGGCCACGCCCGGCACCTTGCTGATCCGGCCGGGAATGACGTCCGCCAGGTCGTCGTGCCGGGCCACCCGCACCATCGCGATCAGGTCGTGCGCGCCGGTGACCGAGTAGACCTCGCTGACGCCCTCCAGGGCGGCGATCTTCTCCGCGATCTCCGGGATCTGGTCCACGCTGGTCTTGATGAGCACGATCGAAGTGATCACGGTTGGCTCTCTCCCTCGGCCGCCTGCTGCTTCGCCGTTCCGGCGGAACCCACACTACCGGGGGCCGGGGCGGCCGCCCCGGCCGGACAGGGGCTCGGCCGGTACCGCACCCAGGCGTACACGAAGCCCACCGCGAAGCCCACGACGTGGGCGAGGTAGGCCACGCCCGGGGTGCTGGGGTCGCGCTGCGCGGCGATCCACTGGAGGGCGAACCAGAACAGCAGCACGATCCAGGCCGGGAAGCGCAGCGGCAGGAAGAAGAGGAACGGGTAGATGCTGGTGACCCGGGCCTTGGGGAAGAGGTACAGGAACGCCCCCAGCACCCCGGAGATCGCTCCGGAGGCGCCGACCAGGGTCTGTCCCGACGTGGCGTGCGCGGCCGCGTAGCCCATCAGTGCCAGGTAGCCGGTCACGATGTAGAAGAGGGTGAACGGCAGACGGCCCATGCGGGTCTCGGCCATGCCTCCGAAGACGTACAGGAACAGGACGTTGCCCAGCAGGTGCAGCCAGCTGCCGTGGACGAAGAGGGCGGTCAGCGGGGTGAGCAGCGCGTGGGGCGAGCCGCTCCACAGGTCGCGGGGGATGACGCCCCAGCGTTCGAAGTACGCGGTCTGCGCCTGGACGACGGCGTCGCCGGTGCCGTATATGCCGTTGAGGCCCGAGGCGGGGCCGATGACGAAGACCACGCAGCACAGGGCGATCAGGACGTTCGTCATGCGGGAGAACACGGTCAGCACCGAGCGGGCGCGGGGCGTCCGGGGGGACAGGGGCGGGGCCGTCATGAAGTGATCATGGCGTAATGCGGGCAATCGGGACAGAGTGCCTCGCCGCGTCCCGCCTCCTGGGCGGGGCCCGCGCCGCACGGGCGTCAGGCCGTAGGGTAACGGGCAGTACCCCGCGTACTTCCGCAGTCCGACGTCGCACCGCGGGAAGCCCTCGAACGACAGCACGAGCCCCGCTCGCCCGAGCGTGACGAAAGAGGACGACACCATGGCTGTTCCCCTGCCGACGGACGGGACCCGGTGGCGCTGCACCCTGTGCGGCAACCTGACGCGCTTCGACGTGACCCGCCGCTCCGAGGTCGTGGAGTACCTCCACCTCGACCTCGCCGGGGAGCCGAAGGTGGAGGAACGCGAGGTGCTCAGTGAGAGCATCGAGTCCGTGCGCTGCCGCTGGTGCAACGCGGTCGACCAGATCGAGCTGGTCGACCGGCCGGGCGCGAGCGCCTGAGTCGAGCGCCTGAGATCGGAGCGATGCAGCAGTGGTGGAGCGTCCAGAAGGGCCTGCGGGGGCGGAGCACGATGCCGAGGCCGGTACGGCCGAGGCGGACGAGGTGCTCGACCGTCCGTTGCCCGAGGGCGTGCGGCGCCGCGTCGTGGCGCTCACCGCGGAGTCCTTCGGCGGCCTGACCGTCGCCGAACTCCCGCCGCCGCTGCGGCAGTATGCCCGGTTCACCCCCAGTCGCCGGGCCAAGTTCGCGGGCAACGCGATGGCCGCCGCGCTGGAGAACGACGCGGTCTTCCGGCAGCGGATCGCGGGCCGGCTCCGCGAGGCCCAGCCGGAACTGGCCGAGGCGCTGGACAACGGCACCCCGCCCGCCGCCGCCGACCCGCTCGATGTCGCGGCGGCGGCCTATGTGCTGCGCCCCGAGGGCTGGGTGAAGCTGGTCGCCGCGGCCGGTGAGGAGGCGCAGCGCGCCCGCGCGGAACAGGCCGGCGAGGAAGCCGAACGCGAGCTGGCCGCGCTGCGCGAGGAGCTGGCCCAGGCCCGCGCGCAGGCCCGTGCCGAGGCCGAGCGTGCCCGCGGCGACGCGGACGCGCTGCGCAGGGAGAACGAGTCGTTGCAGCGCAAGCTGCGCAGCGCGCACAGCGACATCAAGCGCGGTGAGGCGGCGGCGCGCAAGGCCGCGGCCGAGGTGGAGTCCGTACGGGCCGCCGCCGCGCAGGAGAAGACCGCGGCCGACAGCGAGGCGCGCCGCCTCAAGGCCCGTATCGCGGAGGCCGAGACGTCGCTGGAGGCCAGCCGCCGCGCCACGCGCGAGGGCCGCAGCGTCGAGGACATGCGGCTGCGGCTGCTGCTGGACACCGTTCTGGACGCGGCGCAGGGGCTGCGCAGGGAACTGGCGCTGCCGCCCGCCGACACCCACCCGGCGGATACCGTCGACGCGGTGGCCCCGGGCAAGATGACGCCCAAGGACATCGCCACGCGCGCGCTGTCGGAGACCGACCCTGCCCTGCTGGACCAGCTGCTGGCGCTGCCGCAGGCCCACATGGTGGTGGACGGCTACAACGTCACCAAGACCGGCTATCCCACGATGCCGTTGGACAAGCAGCGGCTGCGGCTCTTGGGCGGCCTCGCGGTGCTGGCGGCCCAGACCGGCGCGGAGATGACCTGTGTCTTCGACGGTGCCGAGCTGGCCGCGCCGGTGCTGCTCGCGCCGCCGCGCGGCGTCCGCGTCCTGTTCAGCAAGCCGGGGGTGACGGCGGACGAGCTGATCCGCCAGCTCGTCCGGGCCGAGCCGCCCGGCCGCCCGGTGGTGGTGGTCTCCACGGACCGCGAGGTGGCCGACGGGGTGGCGAAGGCGGGGGCGCGGCCGGTCGCATCCGCCCTGCTGCTCAAGCGACTTGCCCGTACCTGAGTCGTACGTACCGTCCGTGCGGCTTGTCCGGAAGGTGTGCCGCGGTGGCCGTGGGGCGGGGGTAAAGGTGTACCCATCAACGAGACACGTTATGCCTGCCGTTCGTGCCTGAGTGTCAAGTGACCATTACTGCCTGTGTGATGTTGGTAAAGGATGAGGACCATCCAGCAGTTTTTTCCGTTGAGGATTTGAAGCGATCACAACTCGGTTACTAAGGTCAGGCCTCAACCCTTCATGCAGTTGATCATCCACCCGGGATGAACAGTGAAGGAACCGCCGAGTCCGTGGTGTTCACGCGGAGCCGGGGCCCCGTCCCCCCATGCCCGGTAGGCGGCTGAAGGAAGAAGGAGCTCGCCTCCGTGGCGTCCCACCGTCGACCCAAGCAGCCGAGCCGCACGCGCGTGACCGTTCTCACCGCGACCGCGGCGGCGGCCGTCGCCCTCTCGTCCCAGGCCGCCCACGCCGACCCGCAGCCGAAGAAGGAAGACGTCAAGTCCGAGGTCGACAAGCTCTACGAGCAGGCGGAGCAGGCCACCGAGAAGTACAACGGGGCCAAGGAGAACCAGGAGAAGCTGCAGAAGGAGGTGGACAGCCTCCAGGACAAGGTCGCCCGCGGCCAGGGTGAGCTGAACCAGCTCCGCAAGGGCCTCGGGGCCGTCGCCTCCGGCCAGTACCGCAGCGGCAGCATCGACCCCTCCGTGCAGCTGTTCCTCTCCGGCGACCCGGACACCTATCTCGACAAGGCCGCCACCCTCGACCAGTTGAGCGGCAAGCAGGCCGAGCAGCTGAAGACCATCGCGGACAAGCAGCGCCAGCTCGCCCAGGAGCGCTCGGCAGCCGCGTCCAAGATCAAGGACCTCTCGGACACCCGCAAGGCACTGGGTGACAAGAAGGACGAGATCAAGGGCAAGCTGGCCAAGGCGCAGGAACTCCTCAACACGCTGACCGCCAAGGAGAAGGCGGCGCTGCAGCAGGAGGAGGACAAGAAGAACCGCTCCAACCGCAGCAACGAGCGGCCCGACCTCGGCAACGACGTACCGGCCTCGCAGCGCGGCGCCGCGGCCCTGTCCGCCGCCGCCTCCAAGATCGGCTCGCCCTACGTGTGGGGCGCCACCGGCCCCTCCTCCTTCGACTGCTCCGGTCTGACCTCCTGGGCGTACCAGCAGGCCGGCCAGTCGCTGCCGCGCACCTCGCAGGCGCAGGCCAGCGCCGGTACCCGGATCGGCTCGCAGAGCGCGCTCAAGCCGGGCGACCTGGTGCTCTTCTACGGCGACCTGCACCACATCGGCCTGTACGCGGGCAACGGCCAGGTGCTGCACGCGCCGAAGCCGGGCGCGTCCGTGCGCTACGAGTCGATCAACAACATGCCCTTCCAGTACGGCGTCCGCGTCTGACGTGTCCCCGGCCGGTTCCCACGCCCGGGGACCGGCCCGGACTGCCGCCCGATCGGGCGAATTACAGCGTGTGCCGCTGACTTCCCGCCCCGCCGGTGACCTGCGCAGTCACCGGCGGGGCGGCTTTTTCCCTACCGGCGACGGCCGTTGCGGGTCTTTGGCCGGGGGCCACCGGCGCCGTTACTGTCTGCCCTCGCAGCCGCCGGTCTGCGTCCGCCCGCCCCGGGCGGCAGGGGCTGCACGGAAGGGAGTGCGGCCTCAGTGGCGTCCCACCGCCGTGTCTCACAGTCCGGCCTGGCCGGTGCGACCAGGGCAACCGTCCTGTCCGCCGCCGCGGTCACCGCCGCCGCGGCCCTGTCGGCGGGAGCGGCGACCGCCGCTCCGGTCCCGGCGCCCGCCGAGGTCACCTCGCGCGTCGACGCCCTCTACGAGCAGGCCGAGAAGGCCACCGAGGAGTTCAACGGGGCCACCGAACGGGCGCGGAAACTGCGTACGGAAGTGGCGGCCCTCCAGGACCGGGTGGCCCGCGGCCAGGGGAACGTCAACCGGCTGCGCGGCCGGCTCGGCGCCGTCGCCTCCGCCCAGTACCGCTCCGGCGGCCTGGACCCGGCCCTGAAGCTGATCCTGTCCGAGGACCCGGCGCACTACCTCGACAAGGCCGCCGCCCTGGACCGCGTCAACGGCAGCCAGGCCGGGGAACTGCGGGAACTCCAGGGCGCCCAGCGCGGCCTGGAGCAGGAGCGCCGGGAGGCGACCGGGAAGCTGGCGGACCTGGAAGCGAGCCGGCAGGACGTCGCGCTCCACAAGAAGGACGTCGAGCACAAACTGGCCGCGGCGCGGCGCCTGCTGAACTCGCTGACCGGCCCGGACCGGGCGGCCTACGACCGGGCGAACCGCGGGGTCGGGCGTTCCCTGCCCGACCTGTCCGGGGCGGCGCCCTCCTCCGGCCGCGCCGGGGCCGCCGTCCAGGCGGTGCGCGCGGCGATCGGCTCCCCGTACTCCTGGGGACAGACCGGGCCCGCCTCCTTCGACTGCTCCGGGCTGATGCAGTGGGCCTACGCGCGCGCCGGAGTCTCCATCCCGCGCACCTCGCAAGCCCAGCGCGGCGCGGGGCAGCGGGTTCAGGTCAGTCAGGCCAAGCCGGGAGACCTGGTCATCTACCGGGACGACGCCAGTCATGTCGGTATGTATGTGGGCAACGGACAGGTGGTGCACGCGCCGTATCCGGGTGCGCGGGTGCGCTCGGACCCCGTCGGCATGATGCCGATCTCGTCCGTAACCCGACCCTGACCGCTGTCGGTACGCAGGGACGGTGCTTACGATCAGCCGCGTGGCAGGTCAACAGGCGCAGCATCGGTTCGCCAGGGGGATCAGGACGGCGCTCCGCGCGGCCCTGGCGCCGGCGCTGCTGTTCCCGCTGCTCGCGGGCTGCGGCGACCGGGCCGGTGCCCAGGACGCCCCGCCGGGGCTCCAGCGGATGCTGGACCGGCGCGCCGCCGCCGTCCGCGACCGGGACGCCGGGGCCTTCCTCGCCTCGGTCGACCCGCACGCCTCCGGTTACCGCACGCGGCAGCGGGCGGTGTTCGCCAACCTCGCGCAGGTGCCGCTGGCCGCGTGGTCGTACGAGCTGGTGAAGACCGACGCGTTCGGCCTGCCCGCGGTGGTCGGGGCCCAGGGCCGCCGGGTGGCCGCCGAGGTACGGCTGCGCTACCGGCTGACCGGCTACGACACCGCGCCGGTCACCTCCGTCCAGTACCTGACGCTCACCGACCGCGGCGGCCGGTGGCTGATCACCTCCGACTCGGACGGCGCCGGGAGCGGGCGGCGCAGCACGCGCCAACTGTGGGACCAGGGGCCGGTCCAGGTCGTCAGGGGACGCCACAGCCTGGTCCTGGGGGTCGGGCGCGGCACCGCGGCGCTGCGCGAGCTGGCGGACCGTACGGACGAGGCCGTGCCCGCCGTCGGCAGGGCATGGCCCGGGAAGTGGGCCGGCCGGGTGGTCGTCGAGGCGCCGCAGTCGCTGGACCGGATGGCGGAGCTGCTGAACGCCACCGACCCTTCCGGCTACCGGGGCATAGCGGCCGTCACGACCGGGGAGACCGGCTCGGCACCGGCGGCGCCCGCCGACCGGGTCGTCGTCAACCCGGAGGCGTACGGCGAACTGTCCGCCACCGGCCGCCAGATCGTGCTGACGCACGAGGCCACCCACGTCGCGACGCGCACGACCACCACCTCCGCCACCCCCCTCTGGCTCTCCGAGGGCTTCGCCGACTGGGCCGCCTACCGCGGCGGCGGCCGCCCGGCCGCGGCCACCGCCCCCGAACTCGCCCACGCCGTCGCGAAGGGCACACCGCCGTCCCGGCTCCCGGCCGACGACGACTTCCGCTTCAGCCGCAGCGCGCGCGAACTGGCCCGTGCGTACGAGGGCGGCTGGCTGGCCTGCCGCATGGTCGCCGACACCTGGGGCGAGAAGAAGCTCGGCGCGTTCTACCGGGCGGTGGGCCTGGGCGGCGAGGAGAGCGCCGGACGGGCGATGCAGGACCACCTGGGGGTGAGCCCGGCGGAGTTCACCCGGCGGTGGCGGTCGTACGTGACCGAGCAGCTGGGCTGACGGGCCGGGCCCCGGTGACCGTCGCGCGCCACAGCCGACGGCAGGCGGTCAGCGAGGCGGCCACCAGCAGACCGTTGCGTACGGTCAGCAGCACGACGCCGCGCCCCTCACTGGCCACGACGTCCGCGAACCAGACGGGGAACTCCAGGAGCGTCGCGCCGGCCGCCAGCAGGACCAGGACGGCGGGCGTCCCCATCCGGCTCGCCCGCAGCGCCGTGCACACGGCCGCCGCGCCGACCAGCCAGATCATGTACTGCGGGCTGATGACCCGGCTGGTGGTGACGGAGAGCAGCACGGCGGTGAAAGCGGCGTCGGCGAGCGTCGCGGACGTGAACGTCCGTGCCCGCAGCCGCCACAGCAGCAGCCAGCCGAAGGCCGCCACGGTCAGGAGCAGCGCCAGCGAGCTGACCAGCGGCACATACGGGCCGACGAACTCCACGGACCCGTAGTTCAGCAGCACCTGGCCGTCCCAGCCGAACTGCCGGGCGAGATGGAAGACGAGCGCGCCGAGCGACTCCACCTCCGTACCCCGGTCGCGCTGGGACGTGAGGAAGTCCAGCGCGCCGGGAGCCCAGAGGACGAAGAGCAGCGTGATCGCCAGCGCACCCGCGGCCGCCGCGCCCCACAGCTCCCGCGCGCGGCGGCCGCGCAGGGGAGCACCGGCCAGCAGCAGCACCGGCCACACCTTCAGGAGCGCGCCGAAGGCGATCAGGGCGCCGGAGACCCGCGGATGCCGGGCCGCGGCGAAGAGCGCGGCGACGGCCACCGCCGTGACCATCAGGTCGTAACGGGCGTAGGCGGTCGGGCCGAGCAGAGCGACCCCCGCGGTCCAGACCCAGGCGCCCGTGAGGCGTTTGCCCGGACGGCGGCCCGCATACAGGAGCAGCGCGAAAGCGGCCGCGTCGGCGGCGCAGGCCAGGACGAAGAAGGCCGGGGCGTAGTCCAGGAAGGGCAGCAGGCCGGGGGAGAGCACGGCGAGCGCGGCGGCCGGCGGGTACTGCCAGGTCACGTCGTCCTGCGGGAAGGCGCCGGACCTCAGGACCTCGGACCAGCCGTGGTAGATCCCCGCGATGTCACTGGTCACGTCCGGACCCGGCAGCACCAGCACCTTGAACACGCACAGCAGGAGCACCGCCCGGGTCGCCGCCCACACCGCCACCGGCGGCGCCAGGGCGCGCACTGCGCCCCCGGGGGGCCGGCTGCTGGCCCTGGTCATCGCCACCTCGTCCCGTCTCCGCGGCCGCCCCGCCCGAACCCGCGGACGACGCCGTGTCACGACCGTAGACGAGGCACGCACGTGCCGGAGCGGCCCTCGCCGGACGCGTCGGGTGACCCGGTACTGTGCCAGGGCAATGGACAAGACGCTGATCGTCACGAACGACTTCCCGCCCCGCCCCGGCGGCATCCAGGCCTTCCTGCACAGCATGGCCCTGCGCCTGGACCCGGACCGGGTCGTGGTCTACGCCTCCACCTGGAAGCGGAGCAGGGAAGGCATCGCCGCCACCGCCCGCTTCGACGCCGAGCAGCCCTTCCCGGTCGTCCGGGACCGTACGACGATGCTGCTGCCGACGCCCCGGGTGACCCGGACCGCCGCCGCCCTGCTGCGCCGGCACGGCTGCTCCTCGGTGTGGTTCGGGGCCGCGGCGCCGCTCGGCCTGATGGCGCCGGGGCTGCGCCGGGCGGGCGCGCGCCGCATCGTGGCCACCACGCACGGGCACGAGGCGGGCTGGGCGCAGCTGCCCGCCTCCCGTCAACTGCTGCGGCGGATCGGCGAGGGCACCGACACGATCACCTATCTCGGTGAGTACACCCGCTCGCGGATCGCCGCCGCGCTGACCCCGGCCGCCGCCGGACGCATGGCGCAACTGCCGCCCGGCGTGGACGAGAAGACCTTCCACCCCGACTCGGGCGGCGACGAGGTACGGGCCCGCCTCGGGCTCGCCGAGCGCCCGGTCGTCGTCTGCGTCTCCCGGCTGGTGCCGCGCAAGGGGCAGGACACCTTGATCGAGGCGATGCCGCGGGTCCTGGCCGAGGTGCCGGACGCGGTGCTGCTGATCGTCGGCGGCGGCCCGTACGAGAAGCAGCTGCACGCGCTCGCCCAGGAGAAGGGCGTCGCGGACGCGGTGCGCTTCACCGGGGCCGTCCCGTGGGAGGAACTGCCCGCCCACTACGGCGCGGGCGACGTCTTCGCGATGCCGTGCCGCACGCGGCGCGGCGGGCTGGACGTGGAGGGCCTGGGCATCGTCTACCTGGAGGCGTCCGCCACCGGGCTCCCGGTCGTCGCGGGCGACTCCGGCGGCGCGCCGGACGCCGTGCTGGACGGCGAGACGGGGTACGTCGTTCCGGGCGGCTCACCGACCGTCGCCGCCGAACGCGTCGTCGCCCTCCTCAAGGACCCCGCGGCGCGCCGCCGCATGGGCGAGCGCGGCCGGGCCTGGGTGGAGGAGAAGTGGCGCTGGGACCTGCTGGCGGAGCGCCTCAAGGAACTGCTGTAGCCGGTGGCGTCGCGGTAGCCGTACGCGCGGATGCCGGGCGGGCCGGCCCGCCCCGGCCCGCCCGGCATCCGAAGCGGTGTCAGCAGCGGTGTCAGCAGCGGCGCCGCGTCGCGTCACGTGCGGTAGATCGCCTCGATCTCCTCGGCGAAGTCCTTCGCCACCACGTTGCGCTTGAGCTTCAGCGACGGCGTCACGTGGCCGGATTCCTCCGTGAACTGCGTCGGCAGGATGCGGAACTTGCGGACCGACTCGGCCTTGGAGACGGCCGCGTTGCCGTCGTCCACCGCCCGCTGCACCGCGGCCAGCAGCTCCGGGTCCCCGCTCAGCTCGGTGACGCTCTGCCCGGCCGGGCGGCCGTGCTCGGCGGCCCAGCGCGGCAGGAACTCCTCGTCGAGGGTGACCAGCGCGCCGACGAAGGGGCGGCCGTCGCCGACGACCATGCACTCGGCGATCAGCGCGTGCGCGCGGATGCGGTCCTCGATGACGGCCGGGGCGACGTTCTTGCCGCCCGCCGTCACCAGGATCTCCTTCTTGCGGCCGGTGATCGCGAGGTAGCCGTCCTCGTCGAGGGTGCCGATGTCACCGGTGTGGAACCAGCCGTCGGAGAGCGCTTCCTTGGTCCCCGCCTCGTTGTTCCAGTACTCGGTGAACAGGTGCTCGCCGTGCAGCAGCACCTCGCCGTCGTCGGCGATGCGGACCACCGAGCCGGGCAGCGGCTGGCCGACCGTACCGATCTTCTGCCGGTCCCACGGGTTGAAGGCGGTGGCCGCGCAGGACTCCGTCAGGCCGTAGCCCTCCAGGGCCGTGAAGCCGATGCCCCGGTAGAAGTGGCCCAGGCGCTCGCCCAGCGGCGCGCCGCCGGAGATCGCGTGGGTGGCCCGGCCGCCGAGCACGGCGCGCAGCTTGCCGAAGACCAGCTTGTCGAAGAGCTTGTGCTTGAGCCGCAGGCCGAGGGCGGGCCCGGCCCCGGTGTCCAGCGCGCGGCTGTAGGCGATGGCCGTGTCGGCGGCCCGGTCGAAGATCTTGCCCTTGCCCTCGGACTGGGCCTTGGCCCGCGCCGAGTTGTACACCTTCTCGAAGACCCGGGGGACGCCGAGGATCAGCGTGGGGCGGAAGGAGGCGAGGTCTTCGGTGAGGTTCTTGATGTCGGGGGCGTGGCCCAGCTTTATGGGGGCCATGACCGAGGCCACCTGCACCAGCCGGCCGAAGACGTGCGCCACCGGCAGGAAGAGCAGGACCGAGGACTGGCCGGTGCGGAAGAGCGGCTTGAGGCGCTCGACGACGTTGCCGCACTCGGCGAAGAAGCTGCGGTGGGTGAGCACGCAGCCCTTGGGCCGGCCGGTGGTGCCGGAGGTGTAGACGATGGTGGCGGGGGAGTCGGCGTCGGCGGTGGCGCTGCGCTCGTCCACCTCCGCGTCGGTGATGCCGGCGCCCGCCGCGCGCAGCCGGGCGACCGCGTCCCGCTCGATCTGCCAGATGTTCTCCAGCGCGGGCAGCCGGTCCCGTACGGACTCGACGGCGGCCTCCTGCGCGGGCGTCTCCACCAGGCAGGCCACCGCGCCGGAGTCGCCGAGGATCCACTGCACCTGTTCCGGGGAGCTGGTCTCGTACACGGGGACGGTGACGGCGCCCGCGCTCCAGATCGCGAAGTCCAGCAGCGTCCACTCGTAGCGGGTGCGCGACATCAGGCCGATCCGGTCGCCGGGCCGGATACCGGCGGCCATCAGGCCTTTGGCGGCGGCCCGTACCTCGGCGAGGAAGACGGTGGCGGTCACGTCCTGCCACTGCCCGTCGACCTTGCGGCCCATGACGGCGACATCGGGGTGCTGCGCGGCATTGCGGCGGATCAGATCCGTCAGGTTGCCGTCCGCTGGGACCTCGTACAGGGCCGGAAGGCTGAACTCGCGCAAGACTGCTGCTCCTCATTGGCGCCGGCGTCACGACGCTGTGTGCTGGCCGGCTGCGGTCCATGATCAGGCAGGGGGGGTGGTGGACTGCCCGGACGTTACCCACCGGTATTGCTTTTGGGATAGGGGGTTACGCCCAGATGTTCGATGCGTCACACGCTGCGTGACACGCGTCCGGACACGCCTTGGGACTGCTTCGCGCAGACTAGACCAGGCTTTCGGTGACCGGGAAGTAACCGCAGGTCGGACCCCTCTCCCGGCGGTACGTCCGGCCCCCCTCCCGGCCGTACGCCTTTCGATCTAGGGTGACCGTCATGCGAGTGCATGTGGTCAGCGACGTACACGGCAACGGGCGGGACCTCGCCACGGCGGGCGACGGGGCCGACGCCCTGGTCTGCCTGGGGGACCTGGTGCTCTTCCTCGACTACGCCGACCACTCGCGCGGCATCTTCCCCGACCTCTTCGGCACCGAGAACGCCCACCGCCTGGTCGAGCTGCGCACCGCCCGCCGCTTCGAGGAGGCCCGCGCCCTGGGCCGCCGCCTGTGGGGCGACATCGAGCGCGAGGGCGGCGGCCGGATGGCCGTCATCGAGGAAGCCGTCCGCAGGCAGTACGCCGAACTGTTCGCCGCGTTCCCGGAAGGGACGTACGCCACGTACGGCAACGTGGACCTGCCCCACCTGTGGTCCGAGTACGCGCGGCCCGGCACCACCGTCCTGGACGGCGAGCGGGTGGAGATCGGCGGCCGGGTCTTCGGGTTCGTCGGCGGCGGCCTGACGACGCCGATGCGCACCCCGTACGAGATCAGTGACGAGGAGTACGCCGCCAAGATCGAGGCCGTCGGCGAGGTGGACGTGCTGTGCACACACATCCCGCCGGACGTCCCGGAGCTCTGCTACGACGTCGTCGCCCGCCGCTTCGAACGCGGCAGCGCGGCCCTCCTGGCCGCCATCCGCCGCACCCGCCCCCGCTACGCGCTCTTCGGGCACGTGCATCAGCCGCTGGCCCGGCGGGTACGCGTCGGTGCCACCGAGTGCGTCAACGTGGGGCACTTCAACGCGACGGGGACGCCGTACGTCCTGGAGTGGTGACAGACTTCCCGGCGTCTTCCCGGTGTCTTCCCGGCGGCCTGCCCGGCGGTCTCCTCCGGGACCGGCCCGATCGGCCGGATCGGCCGGGGAGCCTGTCCGGGGCTCTTTCGCCGCGCGGTAGCCTTCAGCAGCAGGGATACGCGTCTGGCGGACCGGCACGAATCGGCATGGAGGAGTCACGGCGATGGCCGAACACACCAGCTCTAGCATCACGATCGAGGCGGCGCCCGCCGAGGTGATGGGAGTGATCGCCGACTTCGACCGCTATCCGGACTGGACCGGCGAGGTCAAGGAAGCCGAGATCCTCAGCAAGGACGACCGGGGCCGTGCCGAACAGGTCCGCCTGCTGCTGGACGCCGGCGCGATCAAGGACGACCACACCCTCGCCTACACCTGGATCAGCGACCACGAGGTCAGCTGGTCGCTGGTGAAGTCCCAGATGCTGCGCACGCTCGACGGCTCCTACCGGCTGGTTCCGCTGGCCGGCGGCGCGCACACCGAAGTGACGTATCAGCTCACCGTGGACGTCAAGATCCCGATGCTCGGCATGATCAAGCGCAAGGCGGAGAAGGTCA
Source organism: Streptomyces sp. CB02923 (assembly GCF_001905005.1). Taxonomy (GTDB): domain Bacteria; phylum Actinomycetota; class Actinomycetes; order Streptomycetales; family Streptomycetaceae; genus Streptomyces. The sequence continues at coordinate 1,138,631 of NZ_LWKZ01000012.1, forward strand.
TCATCGACCGCGCGCTGGACGGGCTGAAGAAGCGCGTCGAGAGCGGCCCCGCGGCCCCCTCCGGCGAGGCCAAGAACCTCTGACCATGCGTACCGTCCTCGTCACCGGCCCCGGCGGCGCCGGCCGCACCACGATCGCCGCCGCGACCGCGCTGGCCGGTGCCCGGCGCGGCGGGCGCGTCCTGCTGCTCACCGCCCGCGGCGGCGCGGCGGAACGCGCCCTGGGCACCCGGCTCGGCCGCCCCGGCGACGGCCCGGTGCCCGTCGCCCCCGGCCTGCACGTCCGGTGCGTCGACCCCGGCGACCACTTCCGCCGCGAGGTCCTGGCCTTCCAGGAGCGCGCGGAAGCCGCCCTCGACCTCCTCGGCGCCGCACCCCTGGACGAGGACGAACTGACCGAGCTGCCCGGCGCGGAAGCGTTCGCCCTGCTCCACGAGCTGCGCGCGGCCCACGAAGCGTCCCGGGAGCCCGACGGCCCGGACACCGTCGTCGTCGACATGCCGCCCGCCGCCGACACCGTCGCCCTCCTCGCCCTGCCCGAACAGGCCCGCCGCTACCTGCGCCGCCTGCTGCCGCCCGAGCGGCAGGCCGCCCGCGCGCTGCGGCCGGTGCTGGCACAGCTCGCGGGCGTGCAGCTGCCCACCCAGAAGCTGTACGAGGCCGCCGAGCGCTGGGAGCGTGAACTCGCCGCCGTACAGCGGATCATCGACCACCCCGGCACGACCGTCCGGATCGTCACCGAGGCGGGCCCGGCCGCCGTCGCTGACCTGCGGGAGGTGCGCTGCGGCCTCGCCCTTCACGGACACCGCACCGACGCGGTCGTCGCGAACCGGCTGCTGCCCACCGGGTCGGCCGACCCCTTCCTGGCGGCGCTCTCCGGGCAGCAGCAGAGCGCGCTCAAGGCGCTGCGCGAGGACTTCCCCGAAGTGCCGGTCGTCGAGGTGCCCCACCTGGGCCGCGAACCCGAAGGCACCGCGGAGCTGGACGAACTGGTCCGCGGGACGGTGGGGGAGGCGGCCGCGCCCGGCGCCGCCGAGGACCCCTGGACCGTGGAGGACCGGCTCGCCCCGGACGGCATCCTCGTGTGGCGGGTGCCGCTGCCGGGCGCCGAACGCGACGGCCTCGGACTGCTGCGGCGCGGTGACGAGGTCGTCGTCACCGCCGGCCGCTTCCGGCGGATACGCACCCTGCCCTCCGCCCTGCGCCGCTGCTCGGTCTCCGGCGCGGGGCTGCGCGACGGCGCGCTGCACATCCGCTTCACCCCGGACCCGGATCTCTGGCCCCGCGGTCACTGAACGGCACACCGCCGTTCGGGTAACGTCGGAAGAAGCAGCACCGCCTCGAACCGGCCGCACACGCGGCAGGTTCAGATCCGCCTCGCCGCAGGAGTGAGTCCGCCATGAGCGATGCCACCGAGCGCCCCGCCGACCGTACGGACCGGGTGGACGCCGATGCCTGGGAAACGGCCTGCGCCGAGGACCTGGCGGCCGAGAAGGCCCGCCGCCGCGCGCAGTACGGCCCGCCGCCGGGCAGCGCCGCCGAGGAACTGCGCCGCCTCGCCGAGGCCGTCACCGACAAGCTCGCCGGCATCCAGCTGCCGGGCGCGCTCGCCGGGATGGCCGCCCAGGGGGCCGTGCAGCAGCTCTTCCGGCAGGCCAAGGCCGTCGTCGAACCGGTCGTCGAGCGCAATCCGGAGGTCTTCGACCACCTCGCCGCCGCCGGGTCCGAGCTGATGGCCGCCTACCGCTCGGCCGTCGAGAACAGCGAGCGCCGCTGGACCCGCGAGGCCGCGGGCGAGACCGCGCCGTCCGACGCGCGCGAGGCCGCCGACGGCGACGGCGGCGACATCCGCGACAAGCGTGCCGACCAGGGCCCCCGCCGGGACGACGACGGCCCCGCGGGCACCGAACGGATCGACCTCGACTGACCCGGCCCTCTCGGCCGGAGGGCACGGGCGCCACCCCCCACTCCGGTACGGTTGTACGCGGCGGGGTACGACCAATAACTGAGGGACACATGGGACTCACCATCGGCGTCGACATCGGCGGCACGAAGATCGCGGCCGGCGTGGTCGACGAAGAGGGCACGATCCTCGAAACGTGCAAGGTGCCGACCCCGCAGGCCACCGACGAACTGACGGAGGCCATCGCCGACGCGGTCCGCACCGTCGGCGCCGACCACCAGGTCGAGGCCGTCGGCATCGGAGCCGCCGGTTACGTGGACGAGAAGCGGGCCACGGTCCTGTTCGCGCCCAACATCGACTGGCGCCACGAGCCGCTGAAGGACCGGGTCGAACAGCGCGTCGGCCTGCCCGTCGTGGTCGAGAACGACGCCAACGCGGCGGCCTGGGGCGAGTACCGCTTCGGCGCCGGCCAGGGCCACAGCGACGTCATCTGCATCACCCTGGGCACCGGCCTGGGCGGCGGCATCATCATCGGCAACAAGCTGCGCCGCGGCCGGTTCGGCGTCGCCGCCGAGTTCGGCCACATCCGCGTCGTACCGGACGGCCTGCTGTGCGGCTGCGGCAGCCAGGGCTGCTGGGAGCAGTACGCCTCCGGTCGCGCCCTGCTGCGCTACGCCCGCCAGCGCGCCTTCGCCACCCCCGAGAACGCCGAGGTGCTGCTGTCGCTGGGCGACGGCACCTCCGAGGGCATCGAGGGCCGGCACATCAGCGAGGCCGCCCGCCAGGGCGACCCGGTCGCCATCGACTCCTTCCGCGAACTGGCCCGCTGGGCCGGCGCGGGCCTCGCCGACCTGGCCTCGCTCTTCGACCCGTCCGCCTTCATCGTCGGCGGCGGCGTCTCGGACGAGGGCGAACTGGTCCTCGACCCGATCCGCAAGTCCTTCCGCCGCTGGCTGGTCGGCAACCAGTGGCGGCCGCACGCCCAGGTGCTCGCCGCGCAGCTCGGCGGCAAGGCCGGACTGGTGGGCGCCGCCGACCTGGCCCGCCAGGGCTGAACCGCGGTGCCGGCCGCGCTGCCCCCCGCCCGGCCCGAGCCGGGCTCCGCTTCCGAGGACTTCGCATCGAGCGGAGGCGGAGCGAAGCGGAGCGGCTCGGCGGTGCTCCGTGTGCTCAGCTACAACGTCCGCTCCCTGCGCGACGACCGCGCGGCGCTGGCCCGGGTGATCCGGGCCTGCGCCCCGGACGTCGTCCTCGTCCAGGAGGCGCCGCGGTTCTTCCGCTGGCGCAAGAGCGTGGCGAAGCTGTGCCGGGCGACGGACCTGGTGCACGTGACGGGCGGCGCCTCCGCCGCCGGGCCGATGATCCTGTCCTCGCTGCGCGCCCACGTGGAGCGCACCGAGGACGTGCTGCTGCCCCGCACCCCCGGCCTGCACCAGCGCGGTTTCGCGACCGCGGTGGTACGGATCGGGGGCGCCCGGGTCGGCCTGCTCAGCTGCCACCTCAGCCTTCAGGCGGACGAACGGTACGGCCAGGCGGGCCTGCTGCTGGAGCGGCTGCGCGCGCTGGACACCCCGTACGCCGTCGCGGCCGGTGACCTGAACGACCGGCCCGACGGGCGCGCCTTCCGGCGGCTGGCGGGCTCGCTCACCGACGCCTGGGCGGCGGCGCCGTGGGGCGGGGAGTTCACCTCCACGCCCCACGACCCGCACCAGCGCATCGACGCCGTTTTCACGACCGGCGGCGTCGAGGTGCTGGGCTGCGGCGTACCGCGCGACCTGCCGGGCCTCAGCCACGGCGACCTGCTCGCCGCCACGGACCACCTGCCGGTGCTGGCGGCCCTGCGGGTGCCGGCCGCCACGTCCTGAAAGCGCATCAGGACGGTTTCCTCCGTGGTTGACGGTTTCCTCCACGGATCGGACAGTTTCCTCCACGGACCGGACGGTTTCCTCCACGGACCGGACGGTTTCCTCCACGGACCGGACGGCTTTCTCCGCGGCTGACGGTTTCCTCCGCGGCTCAGGACAGCTTCATCTGCGGTTCGCCGCGCCCGTTGAGGCCGGGGCCGCCGCCGGTGCAGGTCAGCCGCCTCTTGGGGGCAGTCGGCGCTGCGGAGCCGCCCGCCGAGATGTACGCCTGCCGCAGGCAGTTCCGCAGCGCCAACTGCCCCCAGTGGTTCGGGTGCAGCGCCTCCTGCACCTGGAACGGCGGCAGCACCGCGGTGACCGTCCGCACCCAGCTGATCCACTCGGTCCGGTCGGCCGCTCCCGGGTCGGTCCACCGGTTCACCGTGCCGCGCACCGGATCGACCAGCCCGGCGCCGCGTTCGCACAGACGGTGCCCGTCGAAGCTGTGCGTGAGGTCGAGGAAGCGGACGTTGTCCAGCCCGCTCTTGCCGATGCCCCGCTCCACCGCCCGGCCGACGGTCGGCAGCACGCTGTCCACTGCCCAGTCGGCGTCCCGGTCGTTGAACGCGCAGCCGCCCAGCGTCTGGCGCGCACCCAGCGGCGCGGGGTAGCGGAAGTCGCGGCCGTGCGGGATGGGGGCCGGGTAGTTCTGCACGATCACGTCGTACTCGTCGGACTCGTGACCGGCCCGCAGCATCGCCTGCCGGATATTGCGCAGCCCGCCCGCGATGTCGCCCGCCCGCTTCTCGACCGCCTGCTCGGTGAACCGGGCGCGGTTGGCCGGGTCCTGGCTGCACGCCTTGGGCAGCGGGCTCAGGTACGCCAGGACGCAGGACGTGACCACGTCGCTGAAGCGGAAGTCGTTGCCGCCGACGGAGACGGCGACCATCCGCACGGCGTGGTCGCGGGCGTACTCCTCCAACTGCCTGGCCTGGCCGGGCACGCCCGCCGCGTCCGAGAAGTCCAGCCCCGGCTTGGCGACGCCCTTCGGCGCCAGGAAGGAGTCGGTACGGGCGCCGGAGCAGGCCAGGTTCTCGCTCTCGGTACGGGGCAGCCCCAGGTGGATCTCGGCGGAGCGTGAGCGGTGGCACTTCGGGACGCGTTCGGCGGTGCGGCCCGCGTTGTCGAAATACGCGGTGGGGCCCAGCGCGTCGATGCGCCGGAAGTTGACGGGGTTGGCGTCGCTGTTGCCGGCCCAGCGCCCGGCCTCGCCGGAGATGTAGGAGTCACCGAGGGAGACCACCGCGCCCGGCCCCGGGGCGGCCTGCCGCGTCTGCGGTGAGCCGGTCGCGGCGGGGGCGGTGGCCAGCAGGCCGGTGACCGCGGCGGCGGTCGCGGCGGCCGCGGCCAGCCGGATGCGACGGCGTGGACGGGGGCATGACGACGAGAGCGGATGGCGCACGGGGGTCCTCCCGGAGACACGGCCGGATACTCCGTGTGATCATCTCCGGTCGTACGGTCACCGTCCGTCAAGGACACCCGGCACGCGAGGGTGAACGGGGGACGCGGGCCCGGCCGCGGGCGGCGGCAGGTGCGGTCATACGACCGCGCCGCCGCCCGGCAGGTCCTCGTCGTCCTCGTCGTCGTGCTTCATCCGGGCCACGAGGGTGGCGAAGCCGCCCAGGAAACCGCCGATGCCCAGCAGCGTGATCCACCAGGTGACGGGCTGCTGCAGCAGCACCATCAGGACCAGCAGCAGCGGCCCGCCGAGCACCGCGAGCCAGGCGAACTTGGCGGTCACGTCGGCTTGCGGCAGCGGGGGCGGCTCGGGCGGCACGAAGTGCCCCTCGTCCGTCCCGTCGAGGTCGCCGTCGGACGGCTCGGCGGCGGACCAGTCGCGCGGGCCGACGCCGGGCGCGAAGACCACGAAGCTGCCGACGGAAGGGCCGCCGGGCCGGTCCGGCGCACCGGGGGAGGGCTCGCTGCGCGGCCGCTCCTCGACGGTCAGGCCGCCGTCGTCCCGGTCGGTGGGGTCGGTGGGGGTGGGGCGGTCGGTGCGGTCCGGCCGGTCCTGGCCGGCCTTCTCCGGGGGCTTGCCGTCGGTCCGCTGCCCGCCGCCGGCGCCGTCCCCGTCCGCCTTGCCCAGGTCCGCGCGCGGCGGTTCGCTATCCGTACCCGTACCCGTACCCGTACCCGTACCCGTACCCGTACCCGTACCCGTACCCGTACCCGTCGTACCCGTACCGCCGCTGCCGGACGGTCCGGCCGTCTTCGTGTCCGTACTGGAGACGGGCCCGTCCTCGTCCGGGAAGTCGGGTGCCTCGCCGTACCCGGCCACGATCTCGGCCCAGGCGGCTTCCTCGTCCAGCGGGTCGCGGGGATCGCGGGGGCTACGCTCCTCCACCGGAAGCCGTCTCCTCACTCTTCACGCCCGCGCGCACGCTCGGCGCGAGACGGGCGATGAAGTCGTAGGTGTCCTCGAAGATCTGCTCGGCGTCGTGGTCGAGCGTGGCGACGTGGTAGCTGCGCTCCAGCAGGGTCTGCCGTACGTCCTTCGAGGACACCCGGCTCAGGACGCGCTCGGAGTCGGCCGGCCGTACGACGTGGTCCTGCGGGCTGGTCATCACCAGCAACGGCTGGGTGACCCGCGGAAGTTCGGCGTCGACGAGCCGGAAGAAGCGGCGCAGCGAGTGCGCGGCGTGCAGCGGCACCCGTTCGTAGCCGACCTCGTGGGAACCGGGCTTGGCGATGTCGCCGACCAGGCCCTTGGTCGTACGGACCAGGTACCGCAGCACCGGCAGCAGCGGGGCCGCCGCGTCGTGCACCTTGTTGCCCGGGTTGACCAGCACCAGGCCGCTCACGGCGGGGCCGTGCAGCTCGGCCAGCCGCAGCGCCAGCGCGCCGCCCATCGACAGGCCGCACACGAAGACCTGGTCGCACCGCACGGAGAGGGTGCGCAGCTCGCGGTCGACCTCGGCGTACCAGTCCTGCCAGGTGGTGAGCTGCATGTCCTGCCAGCGGGTGCCGTGACCGGGCAGCAGCGGGAGGGAGACCGTCAGGCCGCGGTCGGCCAGATATTCCGCCCAGGGGCGTACGGACTGGGGGGAGCCGGTGAAACCGTGGCAGACGAGGACGCCGGTCCGGCCTCCGTCGCGGCGGAACGGCTCGGTTCCGGGAAGCAGCGGCACCGGGGGACTCCGATCGATGAGGGGCCGGGCGGCAACGGGTTGCGCGGGTTACTGAAAGCCTACGCGGAGCGGCGCCGGGCGGATAGGTCCAAAGGCTCCCGCGGGGACCGCCGGTGCGCCCTGCGCGCCGCGGTCGTGCGCGCCGCCCGTGCGCCGGCGGGTGGCCCGCCGAGAAGAGGGGGGCGCCGGGGCAGGTTAAGGTCTTTGCGTCACACACAGGAGGCAGTGGGTTGATCTACGGCGCAATGAAGTTTTCCATCGGCGGATCGCTGAAGCTGGCTTTCCGTCCCTGGGTGGAGGGCCTGGAGAACATCCCCGCAACGGGACCCGCGATCCTGGCGAGCAACCATCTGTCCTTCTCGGACTCCTTCTTCCTGCCCGCGGTGCTCGACCGCAAGGTCACCTTCATCGCCAAGGCCGAGTACTTCACCTCTCCGGGCGTCAAGGGCAAGCTGACCGCCGCCTTCTTCAAGGGGGTGGGCCAGCTGCCGGTGGACCGCTCGGGCGCGCGCGGCGCGGGCGAGGCGGCGATCAAGAGCGGTATCGAGGTGCTGGAGCGCGGTGAGCTGTTCGGCATCTACCCGGAGGGCACCCGCTCGCCGGACGGCCGGCTCTACCGCGGCAAGCCGGGCGGCCTGGCCCGGGTGGCGCTGGCCACCGGCGCCCCGGTCGTCCCCGTCGCGATGATCGACACGGAGAAGGTGCAGCCGCCGGGCAAGGTGATGCCGAAGATGATCCGGCCCGGCATCCGCATCGGCAAGCCGCTGGACTTCAGCCGCTACCACGGCATGGAGGGCGACCGCTTCATCCTGCGCTCGGTGACCGACGAGGTCATGTACGAGATCATGAAGCTGTCGGGCCAGGAGTACGTGGACATCTACGCGACCGCCGCCAAGCGGCAGATCGCGGACGCGGCCAAGAAGAAGGCCGAGGCGGAGAAGGCGGAGAAGGCGGCCAAGGCCGGCAAGGGGCAGGCCGCCGGAACGTCCGAGCAGCCGGGCCGGACCGGAACCGGGGCGTAGTCGCGCCCCGGCACAGGGGTGGGGGCGAAATGGCAGAGGCAGAGATACGGCCCGCGGCCGGCACGGCGGCGGGCAAGGGCAGGGGACGGCCGCAGCGCGTGGTCCGGATGTCCGTGGAGCTCCCGCTGTGGCGGGCGCTGACCGGCTACCGCGTCCTGACCCTCGTCTACGTCCTGGTCCTGTCCGCGGTCTCCTACGAGCAGTACGAGCACCCGCTCGGCGCCGCCGCCTACATGGCGGCGCTGACCGTGTGGATGGGCTTCACCTGGCGCCGTACGACCTCGGCGGAACGTTGCACCCGCGCCTTCCTCATCGGCGACCTGTCCTTCGCGCTCGGCGGCATCCTGCTCACCCTCCTGGTGGACAGCCACGAACGGATCATGGACGGCGCGGCGACCCTGCCCTCCATCTGGACGGCGGGCGCGGTGCTCGGCTTCGCGATCAAGGGCGGCTGGCGCTGGGCCGCGGTGGCCTCCGCGCTGGTCGCCGTCGTCAACCTGGTCGAGCGCCAGGAGCTCGCCCGCGACACCATCCACAACGTGGTGCTCGTATGGGTGGCCAGCGTCGCCATCGGCTACGTGGTCGAGGTGGCCCGCGCCAGTGAGCGCACCCTCGCCCGCGCCCTCCAGATCGAGGCCGCGACGCGCGAGCGGGAACGGCTGGCCCGGGACATCCACGACAGCGTCCTGCAGGTCCTGGCGATGGTGCAGCGGCGTGGCGCGGCGATCGGCGGCGAGGCCGCCGAGCTGGGCCGGATGGCGGGCGAGCAGGAGGTCGCGCTGCGCGCGCTGGTCTCCAGCGGGCTGGTCCTGCCGCTCCGCACGGCCGCTTCCGGCGCCGGGGACGACGCGGTCCGCACCCCGGAGGAGGCACTGGCCGCGCCGGTGCCGTGCGCCGAGGACGGGCCCGACGCCGGGCCCTGCGACATACGGGCCCTGCTGGCGCCGCACGCCGGTGCGCGCGTCACGTTCTCCGAGCCGGGCGCGCCCGTCGTGCTCCCGGCGGCGGCCGCCGCCGAGCTGGCGGCCGCTGTCAGTGCCGCGTTGGACAATGTCAGGGTGCACGCGGGTGCTGAGGCACAGGCGTGGATCCTGGTGGAGGACGAGCCCGGAGAGGTGGTCGTGACGGTGCGGGACGACGGTCCCGGCATCCCCGACGGGCGCCTCGCGGACGCCGAGCGGGAGGGCCGCCTGGGGGTGGCCCTGTCGATCCGCGGCCGGCTGCGGGATCTGGGCGGCAGCGCCGACTGGATCTCGGTCCCCGGCCAGGGCACGGAAGTGGAGCTGAAAGTCCCCAAGGGCGGTGCGCCCGCGGGCCGGAAACGGGGGAGGAGCACAGCGTGAGCGAGTCGCAGAGCGTGAAGGTGATGGTGGTCGACGACCACCCGATGTGGCGGGACGCGGTCGCCCGCGACCTGGCCGAGGCCGGATTCGACGTGGTGGCGACGGCCGGGGACGGGCCGCAGGCGGTGCGCCGCGCGCAGGCCGCGTCGCCCGACGTCCTCGTGCTGGACCTGAACCTGCCGGGCCTGCCCGGTGTGGAGGTCTGCCGGGAGCTGGTCGGCGCCAACCCCGCGCTGCGGGTGCTGGTGCTCTCCGCCAGCGGCGAGCACGCCGACGTGCTGGAGGCCGTCAAGTCCGGCGCGACGGGCTATCTGCTCAAGTCGGCCAGCACGGAGGAGCTGCTGGACGCGGTGCGCAGTACGGCGGCCGGCGATCCCGTGTTCACACCGGGGCTGGCCGGGCTGGTGCTGGGGGAGTACCGCCGGCTGGCGACCGAGCCCGTCCCGGCCGCCGAGGACGAGCCGGGCGCGCCGCAGCTGACCGACCGGGAGACCGAGGTACTGCGCCTGGTCGCCAAGGGACTGTCGTACAAGCAGATCGCCGAGCGGCTGGTCATCTCGCACCGCACGGTCCAGAACCACGTGCAGAACACCCTGGGCAAGCTCCAACTGCACAACCGCGTTGAACTGGTCCGGTATGCGATAGAACGAGGCCTGGACGAGGTCTGAGGTCCGGCCCGTCCCGGCCGTGGCACCGCGGCTGCGCCCCATGGGGCACCGGTCGTCTGCGCGCAATGCGCTCGTACGAGTGAACGCATCGCGTCAAGCCCCCGGCATTTCCGGGGAATTCGCTTTCCTCCCCATCCCTGGGTGACGCACATCACCATTAGCGTGACCGGCGTCGGTACAGCACGGCCGCGCGCGGCCACCGGCGGGTGCGCGGCCCCTCACGGGATGAAGGTGAAGAAGCGATGCGGGTCGGAGTACTGACCGGCGGCGGTGACTGCCCCGGTCTCAACGCGGTCATCCGAGGCGTGGTGCGCAAGGGGGTCCAGGAGTACGGCTACGACTTCGTCGGCTTCCGGGACGGCTGGCGCGGGCCCCTGGAAGGAGACACGGTACCGCTCGACATCCCCGCCGTACGCGGCATCCTGCCCCGCGGCGGCACGGTCCTCGGCTCCTCGCGGACCAACCCTCTCAAGCAGCAGGACGGCGTCCGCCGGATCAAGGACACCCTGGCCAAGGAGGAGGTCGAGGCACTGATCACGATCGGCGGCGAGGACACCCTCGGTGTCGCCGCGCGGCTCTCCGGCGAGTACGGCGTGCCCTGCGTCGGCGTGCCCAAGACCATCGACAACGACCTGTCCGCCACCGACTACACCTTCGGCTTCGACACCGCCGTCGGCGTCGCCACCGAGGCCATCGACCGGCTGCACACCACCGCCGAGTCGCACATGCGCGTCCTGGTCGTCGAGGTCATGGGGCGGCACGCGGGCTGGATCGCGCTGCACTCCGGCCTGGCCGGCGGCGCCAACGTCATCCTCATCCCCGAGCAGCGCTTCGACGTCGACCAGGTCTGCGCCTGGATCGAGTCCCGCTTCAAGGTCCGGTACGCGCCGATCGTGGTGGTCGCCGAGGGCGCCATGCCCAAGGACGGCGAGCTGGTCCTCAAGCACGGAGGCAAGGACTCCTTCGGGCACGTGCGGCTGACCGGCGTGGGCGAGTGGCTGGCCAAGGAGATCGAGAGCCGTACGGGCAAGGAGGCCCGTACGACGGTGCTCGGCCACACCCAGCGCGGCGGCACGCCCAGCGCCTTCGACCGCTGGCTGGCCACGCGCTTCGGCCTGCACGCGATCGACGCGGTGCGCGACGGCGACTACGGGAAGATGGTCGCCCTGCGCGGCACGGACATCGTCCGGGTGCCGCTGGCGGAGGCGACCGCGAAGCTCAAGACCGTCGACCCGCGGCTGTACGCGGAGGCCGGGGTCTTCTTCGGGTGAACCGGCGGGCGGCGTGCGGCGGGCGGGGCGCCGTCGGCAGGGCGCGTCCGGCGGGGCGCGTCCGGGCCCGCGCCTCGCGGTCCCGCCGCACGTCGCCGGGCACGGTCGCCCACCGCGCCGCGCCACCGCACGTCGCCGCGCGCGCCGGGTGGACGGCCCGGCCGCGCCCCGCGCCGTATATTCGGCCCTGTCGCCGCATATGCCCCAAAGCGGGCGCCGGTGACCGGACCGCATGACCGGCAACGTCGGGAGACACCGTGGAGATCATCGCGTTCGGCGTGCAGGCGGACGAGCGGCCGCTGCTGGTGAAGGCCTTCGACGGCCGCCACCAGGTCCGCTGCCTCGACGTCTTCCTCAACCGCGACACCGCCCCCATCGCCGCGGGCTACGAGGTGGTCAGCGTCAGCGTCAACGCCGACCTGAACGCCGAGGTGATCCAGGAGCTGTCGGTCGGCGGCACCAAGATGATCGCCCAGCGCGCCACCGGCTACAACAACATCGATCTTCAGGCCGCGGCCGACCTGGGTCTGACCGTCGGCCGGGTCTCCTCCTACTCGCCGTACTCGGTCGCGGAGTTCGCCTGGGGCCTGGCCATGGCCGTCGACCGCCGGATCGTCCGGGCCGCCAACCGCACCCGCAACTTCGACTTCCGCCTGGACGGGCTGATGGGCCGCGACCTGCACGGCCGCACCGCCGGCGTGCTCGGCACCGGCAAGATCGGCGAGGCGTTCACCCGGATCGCCCACGGCTTCGGGATGAACCTGCTGGGCTGGGACATCACCGAGAACCCCCGCTGCGCCGAGCTGGGCATGGAGTACGTCGGGCAGGACCGGCTGTTCGCCGAGTCGGACCTGATCAGCCTGCACGTGCCGCTGATGGACTCGACCCGCCACCTCATCGGCGCCGCCGCCCTGGCCGCCATGAAGGACGACGCGATCCTCGTCAACTCCAGCCGCGGCGGCCTCGTCGACACCGCGGCGCTCGTGGAGACCCTCAAGGCCGGCCGCCTCTCCGGCGTCGGCCTGGACGTCTACGAGGAGGAGGCCGGGCTCTTCTTCTTCGACAAGTCCCTCGAAGTCATCCACGACGACACCCTCGCCCGCCTGATGACCTTCGGGAACGTGCTGGTCACCTCGCACCAGGCGTACTTCACCGAGGACGCGGTCGGCCAGATCCTCGACGCCACCGTACGCAACGTCGAGGACTACCTGGCCGGCCGCGTCAACGAGAACCTCCTCGTCACACCAGGACAGCGGCCAGCAGCTGCGCGGTGATCGCCGCCCCGTCCAGCGTCAGCACGGACTCCGGGTGGAACTGCACCCCCGCGAAGCCCGGACCGCGCAGCGCGTGCACCTCGCCGGTGCCCGCGTCCCGGCTCAGCTCGACCCGGTGCATGGCCAGTTCGGCCGCCGCCGCCTCGTCGCAGCGGGCCGTGAAGGTGTTGTAGAAGCCGACGGTCTCCGGACGGCCGAAGAAGTCGATGTGCTCCTGGGCGCCCTGGAACGGGACCTCCTTGCGCACGATCTCCAGCCCCAGCTCCGCGGCGATCAGCTCATGGCCGAGGCAGACACCGAGCAGGCCGTGCCGGTGGTCGCGGACCAGCTCCGCGGTCAGCACGCGCAGCAGGCACATCTTCGGGTCGGCGGCGTCCGACGGGTCGCCGGGGCCGGGGCCGAGCACGACCGGCCCCCGGTGGGCCGCCGCGGCCTCCCGCAGCCCCGGCTCGTCGTACCGGCGCACGGTCACCGTCAGCCCGGACGTGCGCAGCAGGTGCGCCAGCATCGCCGTGAAGGTGTCCTCCGCGTCGATCACCAGCGCGTGGCCGGACAGCGCGGCGGTCGGCGCGGTGCTCTGCATCCGCAGCCAGAAGGGCGCGAGGTCCGCGCGGCGGGCGTCGAGCGCGGCGCGCACCCGCGGGTCGTCGGCCAGCCGCGGCCGCCCGGCGGACTCCTCCGTACGGTCCGGCGCGGGGCGCACGCCGAGCGCGGTCAGCACCCCGGCGGCCTTGGCGTGGGTCTCGGCGACCTCGCCGTGCGGATCGGAGGCCCGTACGAGCGTGGCGCCGACCCCGACGCGCAGCCCGCCGTCCGCGTCGATGTCCGCCGTACGGATCAGGATCGGCGAGTCCAGGGTCTGCGCACCGCCCGCGTCCCGCCCGATCAGGGCCAGCGCGCCCGCGTAGTAGCCGCGCCCGCCCACCTCGTGGCGCCCGATCACCCGGCAGGCGTTCTGCACCGGCGAACCGACGACGGTCGCGGCGAACATCGTCTCCTTCAGCACCTCCCGCACGTCGAGCGAGGAGCGCCCGCGCAGCTCGTACTCCGTGTGCGCGAGGTGCGCCATCTCCTTGAGCCGCGGCCCGACCACCACGCCGCCCTTGTCGCCGACGGTGCACATCATCTTCAGCTCCTCGTCGACGACCATGGACAGCTCCTCCACCTCCTTGCGGTCGCCCAGGAATTCCAGCAGGTGCTCCGCGCTCGGGCCCCCGGCCGGGTAGCGGTAGGTGCCGCTGATCGGGTTCATCACGACCGTGCCGCCGGACATCCTTACGTGCACCTCGGGGCTGGCGCCGACCAGCGTGCGCACGCCCGGCCGGTGCACGACGTACGTCCAGTACGCGCCGCGCTCACCGGCCAGCAGCCGCCGGAACAGCGCCAGCGCGTCGGCCGCGCCGAAGCCGGGGAGGTCGCCCTGGAAGGTGCGCCGGATGACGAAGTTGGCGCCCTCGCCGGTCCCGATCTCGTCCCGCAGGACGCGCTCGACGATCCCGGCGTACGCGTCGTCGCCGACGTCGAAGGCGCCGCCCTCCACCCGCACCGCGTGGGCGGGGAGTTGCGCCAGCACCTCGTCCAGCGGCAGTTCGTACGCCTCGTGCGGGCGCAGGACCGCCAGCGGCGTGCCGTCGTCGCGGGCGTCGAACCCGCGCTCGCGGATCTGCCGGAACGGTACGAGCGCCAGCGCGTCGGTGGTCGCCGCGCCGCCGTCCGGCACACCGTCGCCGAGCGGGATGTCGGCGAGCCGCGGCACCTCGGTCACCTCGCCGAGCAGCACCTCGACGGTGTCGGCGGCGGGACGGCCGGGCGTACGGCGGTGCAGCAGGGCGAACGGCGGGCAGCCGGGGGACAGCAGACGTCGCAGGACGTCGGTGGTGGAGCGAGGCATGTCGGCGGTTCCTTCCGGGAGGGGAGGAACGGCCCGCTGCAACACGGAAGGCCGCCCCTCGGGCGGCCTTCGCGGTGTCGGTGGGTACGCGCGATCAGTGGGCCGCCGGTTGAGCGGTCCACCACCAGTTCATGTTCCTGGCCGGTTGCGCGTGCATGGCGGTCACCCTACCCGACACGGGGCCGGGGCGGCGGTGTGCCGGACGGCGGGAAGCGCCGCCAGGAACCCGGTCAGCGCGGTGTTGAAGGCGCCGGGCTGTTCCAGGTTGGGCAGGTGGGCGGCGTCCTCGATGACCGTCAGGCGCGCGTCCGGGATGCGGTCGCGCAGGAATTCGGCGTCGGCCACCGGGGTGTAGGTGTCGTCGCGGCCGGTCAGCACGAGGGCCGGTACGGCGAGCCGGGCCAGCGAGTCGGCGTAGTCCGGGCGTTCCGCGCGTCCCCGGAGTGCGGCGGCGGCGCCCTCGGGCGGTGCGCCGAGCATCATGCGCCGTACGTGCGCCGCGGCGGCGGGTCGGGTGGCGATGGTGCGTGGCGAGACCATCTTGTCCAGGACCTCTTCCGTATAGCCGCGCATCCCCTCGCGCAGCAGCCGGTCCGCCATGGCGTTGCGGTTGCGGCGGCCTTCGGGGGTCTCGGCGTGGGCGAAGGTGTCCGCGAGGACGAGGGCGCGCAGCCGCCCGGGGAAGCGGCGGGCGCACTCCATGGCGATCTGGCCGCCCATCGACAGGCCGCCGAGGACGATCCGGTCCGTGACGCCCAGGTGGTCCAGGAGCGCGGCGAGGTCGGCCGCGAAGGTCTCCAGGCGTGTCATGCCCGGTACGACCTGGGTGGCGCCGTAGCCGCGCAGGTCCGGTACGAGGACGCGGTGGCCGGCCGCGGCCAGCGCGGCGGTCTGCGGGGCCCACATCGTGTGGTCGAAGGGGTGCCCATGCACCAGAAGAATCGTTTCTCCGCCCGCCTCGCCGGTGTCGCCGGTGTCCTCGTATCCGGTGGTGATGCCGTTGACGGTAGCTGTGAGCAGCACAACTCGCCCCTGTTCGTCGGTTCCTGGCGGCCGGCCTGTTGACGGTCCGATGCTAGGGCGGGCATCATCTCGGTGCAATAAAAACATTGCACTCGGTGCAATATCTGCAATGCCCGCACTGCCGCACACCGCGTACGGCACTACGGCCGGGAGGGCCCGTGGAGGACTACCAGCGCATCGCCGACGCCGTCGCGGCCGACGTCGCCGACGGGCGCCTGCGCCCCGGCGACCGGCTCGCCACCCAGCGCGCCTTCGCCCGCGCGCACGGCATCGCCAACTCCACCGCCACCCGCGTCTACCGCGAACTGACCCGCCGCGGACTGACCGTCGGCGAGGTCGGCCGCGGTACGTACGTACGCGCCGCCCAGCACGCCCCCGGACCCGCCCTCGCCGAACCCGCCGACCCCGCCCGCCGCACCCGCATCAACCTCGAACTCAACTACCCCGAAGTCCACGGCCAGGCCGCCCTCCTCGCCCGCGGGCTGGAGCCCCTGCTCCGCCCCGACGCGCTGAGCGCGGCCCTGACCGTGGCCCCCGCCACCGGCTCCGCGCCCGCCCGTGAGGCCTGCGCCGCCCTCCTCGCCGGTGCGGACTTCCGCCCCGACCCGGCGGGCCTGCTGTTCGCGGGCAACGGCCGGCAGGCCATCGCGGGCGCGCTCGCCGCACTGGTGCCGGCCGGCGGGCGCCTGGGCGTCGAAGCGCTCACGTACCCGCTGGTCAAGTCCATCGCCGCCCGGCTCGGCATCACCCTCGTACCGCTGGCGGGCGACGGGTGCGGCCTGCGCCCGGACGCCGTACGGGCCGCCCATCGCGGTGCCCCGCTGCACGCCGTCTACCTCCAGCCGACGCTGCACAACCCGCTCGGCGTGACCATGCCCGCCGGGCGCCGTGCCGAGCTGGCCGAGACGCTGCGCGCGCTGGACCTGTGGGCCGTCGAGGACGCCGTCTGGTCCTTCCTCCTCGACGACGAGCGGCAGACCGGCCTCCCGCCGCTGGCCGCCCTCGCCCCCGAACGCACCCTCCTGGTCGACAGCCTCTCCAAGCGCCTGGCGCCCGGCCTGACCACCGGCCTGCTCCTGGCGCCGCCCGCGCACACCGGCCGGGTCGCCGCCGCCCTGCGCTCCGGCGGCTGGACGGCCGGTGCCTTCGCCCTGAACGCGACGGTCCGCTGGATCCACGACGGCACGGTGGCGACGATCGCCGAGGCCAAGCGCCGGGACGCCGCCGACCGCCAGGCGCTGCTGCGCGAGCACCTCGCGGGCTTCCGGGTACGGGCCGACCCGGCCTCCTACTTCGCCTGGTGGCAGCTGCCCGAAGGGTGGCGGGCCGAGACCTTCCTCGCGGCCGCCGCCCGGCACGGCATCGCGGTCACCCCGGCCGCCGCGTTCGCCGTCGGTCCGGAGGGCACCCACGGTGCCGCACCCGCGCCCCATGCCGTCCGCGTCGCCCTCGCCGGCCCCGCCCCCGACGACCTGGCGTACGCGCTGGGCACGCTGGCCGCCATCGCCCGCGGCACCCCGGAGGACTCCGTACCGGACTGAGAGCCGGTGTCCGGGCCCCGCTCCGGGCGTGCCGCCGGAGTGGGACCTTCGTCTCACATCCCGGTCGGCGAACTGGACCCCCCTCCGGACCCCGTAAAGTTGCCGTGTGACCGTGAACGCTGAAACCCACGCCGGTGGCAACACCTGGCGAGACCTGCCCGCGGCGCAGCAGCCTGAATGGCCGGACCAAGAGGCTCTGCGCGATGTGATCGCGGAGCTGGAGTCCTATCCGCCGCTCGTCTTCGCCGGCGAGTGCGACCAGCTGCGCGAGCGTCTGGGAGAGGTCGCCCGCGGTGAGGCGTTCCTGCTCCAGGGCGGCGACTGCGCGGAAGCGTTCGACGCCGTCTCGGCCGAGCACATCCGCAACAAGCTCAAGACCCTGCTCCAGATGGGCGCGGTCCTCACCTACGCCGGGTCGGTCCCGGTCGTCAAGGTCGGCCGGATCGCGGGCCAGTACAGCAAGCCGCGCTCCAAGCCCACCGAGACCCGCGACGGCGTGACGCTGCCGACCTACCGCGGCGACTCCGTCAACGGCTTCGAGTTCACCGAGGCGGCCCGCATCCCGGACCCGCAGCGCCTGAAGCGGATGTACCACGCCTCCGCCGCGACGCTGAACCTCGTACGGGCCTTCAGCACCGGCGGCTACGCCGACCTGCGCCAGGTGCACGCCTGGAACCAGGACTTCGTGAAGTCCTCCCCGTCCGGGCAGCGCTACGAGGCGCTGGCGCGCGAGATCGACCGGGCGCTGAACTTCATGAACGCCTGCGGGGTGGACCCGGAGGAGTTCAAGACGGTCGAGTTCTACGCCTCCCACGAGGCGCTCGTGCTGGACTACGAGTCGGCGCTGACCCGTACGGACTCCCGTACCGGCGACCTGTACGACGTCTCGGGCCACATGGTCTGGATCGGTGAGCGCACCCGCCAACTGGACGGCGCGCACCTGGAGTTCGCCTCGCGCATCCGCAACCCGATCGGCGTCAAGCTGGGCCCGACGTCGACCGTCGAGGACGCGCTCACGCTCATCGAGCGCCTCGACCCGGACCGCGAGCCGGGCCGGCTGACCTTCATCACCCGCATGGGCGCGGACAAGATCCGCGAGAAGCTGCCCGAGCTGGTCGAGAAGGTCACCGCCTCCGGCGCGCAGGTCGCCTGGATCTGCGACCCGATGCACGGCAACACCTTCGAGGCCGCCTCCGGGCACAAGACCCGGCGCTTCGACGACGTGCTGGACGAGGTCAAGGGCTTCTTCGAGGTCCACAAGAGCCTCGGTACGCACCCGGGCGGCATCCACGTGGAGCTGACCGGCGACGACGTCACCGAGTGCGTGGGCGGCGGCGACGAGATCTTCGTCGACGACCTGCACCAGCGCTACGAGACCGCCTGCGACCCGCGGCTCAACCGCAGCCAGTCGCTGGACCTGGCGTTCCTGGTGGCGGAGATGTACCGGGACCAGTGAGCCACCGGCCCGGCCGGGCCGTACTTACACGCCGATGGGGCGCGGATCACAGGATCCGTGCCCCATCGGCGTTGTTAGCGGACTTTCGTCCCGGGTAAGGTAAGGGTAACCTCACCGCGGAACAGGTCGACGGAGGTGACCCGCGTGTACGTCTGCTCGTGCTTCGGCATCACGGAGCAGCAGGTCCGTGAGCACGCGGAGTCCGGTGCCTGCACCCCGCGCCAGATCGCCTCCGCCAGCAAGGCCGGCACCGACTGCGGCGGCTGCGTCCGCCGCATCCAGGCGCTGCTCGGCCGGGGCACGTGCCCCCGGCGCGAGCTGATCGACCAGGGCGCTCCCGAACCGCTCGGTGCCGAGCCGTCCGACGAGGCGGCCGCCGGGACGGACGCCGGGACGCGCGTGCCGTACGACATCACGCCCCACGCGACGCCGGACGCGATGCCCGGCGCCCTGCCCGAAGCAGCCTGAACCGACCCCGGACGCGATGCGCCTTCGTGGGGCGCGGATCCGGAGCGCTTTCGGTGCGGGAACGCTGAAGGAACGGTTCGCTTGGCGGACCGGCTCAGCTTTCCGGCTGCTCGATCACCTGGGCGATGTACAGCGGCTCACCGAGCTTCTCGATCAGATCCAGCTGGGTGTCCAGGTAGTCGATGTGGTGCTCCTCGTCGGCCAGGATGCTCTCGAAGATGTTGGCCGAGGTGATGTCCCCCTTGCCTCGCATCACCTCGATACCCCGCTTGAGGCGGTCGATGGCCTCCACCTCGACCTGCCGGTCCGACTGGAACATCTCGGTGACGGTCTGGCCCACCCGGACGTGGAAGAGCCGCTGATAGTTGGGCAGACCGTCGAGGAAGAGAATGCGGTCCGTGAGGATCTCCGCATGCTTCATCTCGTCGAACGACTCGGCCCGGGTGTACTTGGCCAGCTTGGTCCAGCCGAAGTTCTCCTGCATCTTCGCGTGCAGGAAGTACTGATTGATGGCGGTCAGCTCGGCGGTCAGCTGCTCGTTGAGGAATTCGATGACCTCGGGGTCGCCCTGCATGGCAGCGGGCTCCTTCCACGCGAGTACTGGCAGGTGCCGCGCATCCTTGCACCGTCGTGAGCTGGGCGTCCAGTAAGTGCACGCTTAGTACGAGTTGCCCGAATCGCTGCCGCCCTGGTCACCGGCACCCCCGGCGGTCTGACACCATGGACGGCATGGGTCAGCCCGAAAGCCGCGAAGCGGAGCATCCTCAGCTGCCTCCGGGGCAGCGGCTGCAACGGGGATGGCCGGTCACGCACTACGGCCCGGTGCCGAAGTTCCGGCCCGAACGCTGGGAGTTCCGCGCTTTCGGCGCCACCGCGGACGGCGACAAACGCTGCTGGACGCACGAGGAATTCACCGCGCTGCCTTATACGACCGTGGTGGGCGACATGCACTGCGTGACGAAGTTCAGCATGCTCGGCGCCGAATGGGGCGGAATCTCGACCCGTACGATCCTCGACCTCGCGCCGCCGGCCCCGGACGTCACCCATGTGATGGTGTGGGCCGAATACGGATTCAGTTCGAACCTCAAACTGGCCGATTTCGCCGATACGAAATCGCTGTTCGCCACCCACCGTTCCGGCGAACTCCTCACCGCCGAGCACGGCTTCCCGGTCCGGCTGATCGTCCCGCACCTGTACGCCTGGAAGGGCCCCAAATGGGTGCGCGGCATCGAGTACATGAGGGCGGACCGCCGCGGTTTCTGGGAAGAGCGCGGATACCACAATCTCGGTGACCCCTGGCGGGAACAGCGCTACTCCTACCAGGAGGAACCGGGCGACGGCCCGGAGCTGTAGCCCGGCGCGCCGGCACGGCCGGGCTCTCGCCTCGGGTCCGGGCTCTCGTCCTCAGGCCGGGTTCCGCAGCTCCTTCAGGCGCGCCACGTCCGCCGCATGGCCCTCCTTGCCGCCCGGCGTCTCGATCACCAGCGGCACCCCCAGCGTGGCCGGGTGCCGGAACAGCTCACCGAACGGGTCGGCGCCGATGTGCCCTGCGCCGATGTTCTCGTGGCGGTCCTTGTGCGCGCCGACGACGTCCTTGGAGTCGTTGGCGTGGATCAGTTTCAGCCGCCCCTCGCCCGCGACGTCGACCAGCTCGTCCAGCAGCGCCTTCATCCCGCCGGGCGCCGCCATGTCGTGCCCGGCCGCGAAGGCGTGGCAGGTGTCCAGGCAGATGCCCAGCTTCGGATGCCGGTCCAGCGCGTCGAAGTACGGGCCCAGGTCCTCGGCCAGCGCGCACAGCGAAGCGCCCTGCCCCGCCGTCGGCTCCAGCAGCAGCCACGGATCGTCGTCGTGCGTCAGCTCCTCCAGCAGCGGGCGCATCCGCTCGCGTACCTGGGCCAGCGCCTCGGCGCGGGGCCGCCCGCCGGTCGCCGAGCCGGTGTGCACCACCACGCCCCGCGCGCCGATCGCCCGGCCGCGCAGCAGCGAGTGGCGCAGCGAGAGCACGGACTTCTCGACGGTCGCCTCGGTGTGCGAGCCGAAGTTGATCAGGTAAGGGGCGTGCACGTACGCCGGGAGCGACTCCCGCTCGCACGCCTCCCGGAACGCCTCGTCCTGCTGCGGCGTGCCGGGCGGCGTCGCCCAGCCGCGCGGGTTGGCGACGAAGACCTGCACGGCCTCGCCGCCGATGTCACGGGCGTACGGGACGCCGACCTTGGCCAGGCCGCCGGCCACCGGCACGTGGCCGCCGACCGGGTTGCGCTCACGGGCGTGCTGCTGGGGAGGGGAGATGCTCACCCGTCAAGGGTGCCAGGTGCGCGGCGGCCGCCCGGCGCGCGGGCGGGCGTCCTTGCTCACAGCGCGTCCGGGAGCCGTCGGCGCCGCACGCCGGAGCGCACGGCGCGGCGGGGCGTTCCGCACGCCGGAGCGCACCGCACGCCCCGGCGCGCGGCTCACAGCGCGCTCTCCAGCCGGATAGTGATCTTGCTGCCCTTCGCCGCCTGCTCCCCGCCCGCGACCGACTGGCTCTCGACCTTGTCCTTCGGGAACAGGAACGGCTTCTTGACCTCGACCCCGAAGCCCGCGTCGGACAGGGCCTGCCGCGCGTCGGCCTCGCTCCGGCCCGTCACATCCGGCACGGCGACCATCTCGGGGCCCTCGGAGAGGGTGAGGGTGACGGTGTCGCCCCGGCCCTGCTTGCTGCCCTGCCCCGGCGACTGCTGGGCGACCTTGCCCTTGTCGTGCGGGGAGTGCACCGTGGCGTCTGCGATCTTCACCTCGAAGCCCGCGCCGCGCAGCGTGGCCTCCGCGTCCGCCCGGTCCCGGCCGGTCACATCCGGTACGTCGACCTCGGCGCCCCGGCTGACGGTGAGCGCGACGGCGGTGTCCGGGCGGCGCTTGCTGCCCGCCGCCGGGTCGGTGCGGATCACCGAGCCCTTGGCGACCTCGTCGGAGAACGCCCGGTGCACCGTGCCGACCGTCAGCCCCAGGTCGCGCAGCTTGCGCTTGGCGTCGGCGACCGGGGTGCCCGCCAGGTCGGGCACCTGGACGATCTCGGGCCCCTTGGACAGGGTGATGGTGACCGTGCCCGTACCGCGGATGCGCTTGCCGTTCTCCGGGGCCGTGGACATGACGTGGCCGCGCTCCACGTTCGGACTGAAGTCGCGCCGCACCTTCACGTCCAGGCCCTCGGCGCGCAGCGTCTGCTCCGCCTTCGCCTGCGTCATGTCCAGCACGGCCGGGACGGTGGTGAACTGCCCGAAGTTGATGTACCAGACGCCCGCACCCACCACCAGCAACAGCAGCACGGCCGCGACCACCGTGACCGTCTTGCGCCGGGCCCGCAGCAGCCCGGCCCACGCCCCGCCGCGCGGCGCGCCCGCCACCGGCCTCAGCCGCGCGGTCTGCTCGGCCGCCAACCCCGGCTCGGGTGGCGGCGTCGGCAGCCTGCTGGTGTGGTTCAGCGGCTCCTCCAGCGGCAGCGGCGGCTGCACGGCGACCCGCGGCAGCACGCTCGTACGGTCCTCCGGGCCCACCCCCGAACCGCCTTCCGGTGCCTCATTGGCCTGCGGCGGCACCGCGTCCAGCTGCGCGTCGGTCAGCTCCGCCCGTACAGTGCGGACCTGCGCGAGCAGTGTCACCGCGTCCTGAGGGCGCAGCTCGGGGCGGCGGGCGGTGGCCGCGGCGACCAGGTCGTCCAGCTGGGGCGCCAGCTCGGGCGCGTACACGGAAGGGGCCGGTACGTCCTCGTGCAGGTGCTGGTAGAGCACCTGGGCCGCACTGCCGCCGGAGTGCGGTTTGCCGCCGGTCAGCATCTCGAACAGCACGACACCGCAGGCGTAGACATCCGCGGGCGGGCCGGCCGACCCGTCCTCGATCTGCTCGGGCGCCAGGTAGGAGACCGTGCCCAGGACCGAGCCGGTCGAGGCGGTGGAGTGCGTGCCCACGGTCCGTACGAGGCCGAAGTCGGCGACCTTGACCCGGCCGTCGTCACCGATCAGCACGTTCTCCGGCTTCATGTCGCGGTGCACCAGCCCGGCCCGGTGGGCGGCGCCCAGCGCGGCCAGGATCGGCTCCACGATGTCCAGCGCGGCCCGGGGCTGGAGGGCGCCGCGCTCCCGCAGGACATCGCGCAGCGTGCAGCCGGCGACGTACTCCATCGCCAGGTACACGTACGTGCCGTCGGTGCCCTGGTCGTAGACGCCGACCACGTTGGGGTGGTCGAGCCGGGCGGCGGACTTGGCCTCGCGGATGAAGCGGTCGACGAACGCGGCGTCGGCCGCCAGCGACGGGTGCATCACCTTCAGGGCGAGCACCCGGTCCAGCCGGGTGTCCAAGGCCCGGTAGACCGTGGCCATGCCGCCGGCGGCGACGCGCGCCTGCACCTGGTAGCGGCCGTCGAGCAGCTGCCCGACCAGGGGGTCCTGAAGGGTCGTATCCACGGCAGACGAGTCTACGAGCCGTCGCGGCGGCCCCGGACGCCCTGCCCGCAACCTGCGGGAATCTGCATCCGAACAGTGACAGGGCCGTGCTGCTGGGCGGACCGGGATGGGCGGGATGCCCCTTTTTTCGCGAAGGGCGGGCGGCGGCCGCACCGGGAAGGGCGGGCGGCGGCCGCACCGGGACGCCGCCCGCCGCGCCTCAGAAGGCGGGCCGCTCCGGGTCCAGGGCGGCGACGCCCTCCGTGGGCGAGGAGGCCTCCGCGTGGTGG
Organism: Streptomyces sp. CB02923; assembly: GCF_001905005.1. Lineage (GTDB taxonomy): Bacteria > Actinomycetota > Actinomycetes > Streptomycetales > Streptomycetaceae > Streptomyces. Next base: position 1,162,230 of record NZ_LWKZ01000012.1, read on the forward strand.
CGGCGCGGAATCCGCCCCGCCCGGTACGCCAGCCGGCCGCCCTCGACGGCGTGCCGCATCGCCTCCGCCATCAGGACGGGCTCCTGCGCGCGGGTCACCGCCGACGCCAGCATCACCGCGGCGCAGCCCAGCTCCATGGCCAGCGCGGCGTCGGAGGCGGTGCCCGCGCCCGCGTCCAGGATCACCGGGACCCCGGCCCGCTCGGTGATCAGCTGGAAGTTGTGCGGATTGCGGATGCCCAGCCCGGAGCCGATGGGGGAGCCCAGCGGCAGGATCGCGGCGCAGCCCACGTCCTCCAGCTTGCGGGCCAGCACCGGATCGTCGTTGGTGTAGGGCAGCACGGTGAACCCGTCGTCCACCAGGGTCTCGGCCGCGTCCAGCAGCTCGACCGGGTCCGGCAGCAGCGTGCGCTCGTCGGCGACCACCTCCACCTTGATCCAGTCGGTGCCCAGCGCCTCACGGGCCAGCCGGGCCGTGAGGACGGCTTCGCCCGCGGTGAAGCAGCCCGCGGTGTTCGGCAGCACGCGGATGCCGTGCCGCTCCAGTACGGACAGCACCGAGCCCTGCACGGTCGGGTCCAGACGGCGCATGGCGACCGTCGTCAGCTGCGTACCGGAGGCGAGCAGGGCCCGTTCCAGGATGTCGAGGCTGGTCGCCCCGCCGGTCCCCATGATCAGACGGGAGTCGAAGGTGGTGTCGGCGATGGTGAACAGATCATCGGCCATGGTGTGCGGATCAGCCTCCCTGGACTGCGGTGAGGACCTCGACGCGGTCGCCGTCGCCGAGCGGGGTGGCGGGCCACTGGCCGCGCGGCACCACGGCCTCGTTGAGGGCGGCGGCCACGCCGCTGGGTGCCGTGGTGAGACCGGCGACGAGCCGGTCCAGGGTGAGCCCGCCGGGGAACTCGCGGGGCTCGCCGTTCACGGAGACGGTGATGGACGTGGTGACGGTCATACGGGCTGCTCCTGAGGGGCGGGGGCGGGCGCGGAACCCGGCCGGGCACCGAAAGCCGGGAAGGGGCCGGACGGCTGCGGCGCGAAGCGGTCCGGGGTGAACGGCAGGGCCTCCTCCGGCAGCGGGCCGCCGGCCAGCGCCGCCGCCATCGCGTCGCCCGTGACGGGCGTCAGCAGCACCCCGTTGCGGTGGTGGCCGGTCGCCACCAGCAGGCCGGGCAGCGCGGTCGGGCCGAGCAGCGGCGCGTTGTCGGGCGAGCCGGGGCGCAGCCCGGCGCGGGTCTCGACCAGGGGCAGTTCGGTGATGCCGGGGACCAGTTCGTGGGCGTCCCGCAGCAGTTCGTAGACCCCGCCCGCGGTGACCGTGGTGTCCCAGCCCAGCTCCTCGCTGGTGGCGCCGACGACCAGCTCGCCGTTCTCGCGCGGCACGAGATAGAGCGGGCCGCCGCGCACCACCGCCCGTACGGTGCGGGACAGGAACGGCACGCCGCCGGGCAGACCGTCCGGCATCCGCAGCCGCAGCACCTGGCCCTTGACCGGGCGGACCGGCGGCAGCACGTCCGCGGGCACGCCCGCCAGCTGCCCGCTCCGGCTGCCCGCGGCGAGCACGACCCGGCCCGCCGCGACCCGGCTGCCGCCGGCCAGCTCGGCGCCGGTGGCGCGCCCCCGCTCGACCAGCAGCCGCTCGGCGACGGCGTGGTGGAAGACGACCCCGGCCCGCTCGCAGGCGGCGAGCAGCGCGGCGGCCAGCCGGCGCGGATCGACCTGGTGGTCCCCGTCCACGCGCAGCCCGCCGCGCACGCCCGGCGCGAGCATCGGCTCCAGGCGCCGGCACTCACGCCCGCTCAGCCACTCGGACTCCAGCCCGCTGCGGCGCTGGAGGGCGTGCAGATCGCGCAGGTGCGCCCGGTCGTCGGCGTCCAGCGCGACGGCCAGGGTGCCGCAGCGGCGGTAGCCGAGGTCCACGCCGCTCGCCTCCGCCAGCTCGGCGGCGAACTCCGGATAGCGGCGGGCGGAGGCCAGATTGAGGCCGAGCAGGGTCTGCTCGCCGTAGTGCAGCTCGGTGACGGCGGCCAGCATCCCGGCCGCGACCTGCGCGGCGCCGCCGCCGGGAGCCGGGTCGGCCACGGCGGTAAGCAGCCCGAGCCGCGCCGAACGCCAGGCGGTGACCAGGCCGATGATGCCGCCGCCGATGACGAGCACGTCCGGGTGCGGGGCGGGGCCGGACACAGCGGATGCCTGTACGGATGCCTGTACGGATGCCTGTACGGATGCCTGTACGGAGGGTTGCGGCGACGGCTGTACGGACGGTGGTGCCGATGGCTGTACGGACGGTCGTATCGGTGGTTGTACGGACGGCTGCGCGGACGGCTGTACGGATGTCTGTGCAGGGGGATGCATGGGCGTCCAGCCCCTCCCTTCGCCGGCATGACCCGGATCAGGTTCGTACGGTCGGAGGCCGCGTCAGCCTCCCTCTCAGCCCGGTCGCGTCCGGGCTCCCGCGAGTGCGTTCACCGGCAACCCTAGTACGGGCCGCCGACACCCCGTAAGGGAGCGCCGGGCCCCGGACACGGGCCGCGGACCCCGCGTCCGGCGGGTGACGGGCCGTGACGTTGTGTCATAGATCTCGTTGCGCGGTGCTGATGGAGGCGAGACCCCCCGTCCTAGAGTGATCGGGTGACCGAGCTGACCCAGCCCCAGGACCCTGACCGCGCGCCCCAGGACGGCGATCCGGCCGATCGCGCCGCCGAACGCGCCCGGCGCGTCGTCATCGTCGGCGCCGGCCTGGCCGGTGTGCAGACCGCCCTCGCCCTGCGCGAACAGGGCTGGCGCGGAGCCATCGCGGTGGTCGGCGACGAGCCGCACCAGCCGTACGACCGCCCGCCGCTCTCCAAGGCCGTCCTGCTCGGCAAGGCCGACGGGTCCACCTTCGACGTGGACTTCGAGGCGCTCGGCATCGACCTGCTCCTGGGCCGGCACGCCATAGGGCTGGCCGCCGCCTCGCGGGTGGTCGAGACGGATGCCGGGCCGCTCCCGTACGACCACCTCGTGATCGCCACCGGCGCCGAGCCGATCACACTGCCCGGCTGCGACGGACTGCCGGACGTCCACGTCCTGCGCACCCTCGACGACGCCGAGCGGCTGCGGCCCGTGCTGACCGACCAGCGCGAGGTCGTGGTCGTCGGCGCGGGCTGGATCGGCGCGGAGTTCACCACCGCGGCGCGCGAGGCGGGCTGCCGGGTGACCGTCGTCGAGGCCGCCGACCGGCCGCTGGCCGGCGCGCTGCCCGCCGAGGTCGCCGCTCCCATGGCGGCCTGGTACAAGGACAGCGGCGCCGAGCTGCGCACCGGAGCCCGCGTCGCCGCCCTCACCGAGGGCGTGGTCACGCTCGCCGACGGCACGACGCTCGCCGCCGACGCGGTCGTCGTCGGCATCGGTGCCCGGCCCTCGACCGCCTGGCTGGCCGGCTCCGGCGTCGAGCTGTCGCCCGAGGACCGCTCCATCCTGGCCGACGAGCGGCTGCGCACCTCCCTGCCCGACGTGTACGCGGTCGGCGACTGCGCCTCCTTCCCGTCCGCCCGCTACGGCAGCCGCCTGCTGGTCCACCACTGGGACAACGCCCTGCACGGGCCGCGCGCGGTCGCCGCCACCATCGTCCACGGCGTGACGGAGGGCCCGGCCTACGACCCGGTCCCGTACTTCTGGTCCGAGCAGTTCGGCCGCTTCGTGCAGTACGCGGGCCACCACGCCGGCGCCGACGAGACGGTGTGGCGCGGCGACCCGCAGAGCGCCGCCTGGTCGGTGATCTGGCTGCGCGAGGGCGTGCTCGTCGCGCTGCTGGCGGTCGGCCGGCCCCGCGACCTGGCCCAGGGGCGCAAGCTCATCGAGCGGGGCGCGGTGCTGGACCGGAAGCTGGCCGCGGACGCGTCCGTGCCGCTGAAGTCGGCGGCTCTCTGAGAAGTTTTTCCCGGCGGGGCGGGGGGCCCGGGAGCGGTCCGGGGCCCGGCGGACGGCGCGGAGCGCGGTGCGTCCGGGGTCCGTGGAGCGCCCCGATGGCGATGCCCCGCTACCGGCTGTCAGTGCGAGGTGGCAGGCTTGTCCCGTGACCGAGATTGACGCAAAGATCGATGGACTCGTCCCCGCCTGGCTCACCCTCCCCGACATCGCCGAGATGATCGGCGTCGAGGTGACGCGTGTGCGGCAGCTGGTGAAGGAGGGCCAGCTGATCGCGGTGCGCCGTGGCGAGAACCGTGCCCTTCACGTACCGGCCGACTTCATCAAGGACGGCAAGGTCGTCAAGGGCCTCGTCGGGACGCTGACGCTCCTTCGGGACGACGGCTTCGTGGACGAGGAAATGCTGGAGTGGCTCTTCACCGCAGACGAGACCCTGCCCGGAACCCCTGCCCAGGCCCTGCGTGAGAATCGCGGTACGGAGGTGAAGCGCCGAGCGCAGGCGCTCGCCGTCTAGACGCGCCTGCGCCGGCTGCGGGCAGGGCCGTGACCACGCCCGCAGCCGCATCGCCGTCGCGCTCGCACCCGCGGCCGCGACTGTCTTCGCACCACTGGCGTACGGGCCGGAAGGCCCGGCCCGTACGCCGCAGACCTGGGGGATCCGTCCGATGACCACCGCACGCCACGCCCTGTCCGACGCCCGCCTGTACCTGTGCACGGACGCCCGCAAGCGCCAGGGCGACCTCCCGCAGTTCCTCGACGCGGTGCTCGCCGCGGGTGTGGACATCGTGCAGCTGCGGGACAAGGGCATGGAGGCCGCCGAGGAGCTGGCCCACCTGGAAGTCTTCGCGGACGCCTGCCGCCGGCACGGCAAGCTGCTGGCGGTCAACGACCGCGCCGACGTGGCCCATGCCATCGGCTCGGACGTCCTGCACCTGGGCCAGGGCGACCTTCCGGTGCCCGCCGCCCGCGCCGTCCTCGGCGACGACGTGCTGATCGGCCGCTCCACCCACGCCGAGGCGGAGGTGGACGCCGCGCTGGCCGAGCCCGGCGTGGACTACTTCTGCACCGGCCCCTGCTGGCCCACCCCGACCAAACCCGGCCGCCACGCCCCCGGCCTCGACCTGGTCCGCTACGCCGCCGCGCGCCGGCCCGAGCGCCCCTGGTTCGCCATCGGCGGCATCGACGCGGGCAACCTGGACCAGGTGCTGGAGGCGGGCGCCCGCCGGGTGGTCGTCGTCCGGGCGATCACCGAGGCCGAGGACCCGGGGGCCGCGGCCGCCGGCCTGGCGAAGCGGATACACGCTCACGGAGAGTGAGCGGCCCATGCGGCCGCCCGTGTGCCGGACCGGGGAGGGAACGCCTGGGCCGCCCCGCAGCGGGCCGTCTGGACGCCGGATGGCCGGCCGATGTCCAAGGTGTGGACCGGAACGCGGCTATCCGGGCATTTCGGCGGAGCCGGTTGGTGTGCGCGAAGCCGGTGGATAATCTGCACGTATGGCCCTAGGCACAGCTTCCACCAGGACTGATCGCGCACGGACCGTGCGTGACCTGCTCGCTTCCGGCAAGCAGTCGTATTCGTTCGAGTTCGCCGCCCCGAAGACGGAGAAGGGCGAGCGGACGTTGTGGAACGCCATTCGCCGGATCGAGGCGGTCGCGCCGACCTTCGTCTCCGTGACGTACGGCGCGGGCGGCACCTCGCGCGAGGGCACGGTACGCGCGACCGAGCGGATCGCCACCGACACCACCCTGACCCCGGTGGCCCACCTCACCGCCGTCAACCACTCCCTGGCCGACCTGCGCAACATCATCGGGCAGTACGCCGACGCCGGCATCCGCAACATGCTCGCGCTGCGCGGCGACCCGCCCGGCGACCCGATGGGCGACTGGGTCCGGCACCCCGAAGGCGTCATGTACGCCGCCGAACTGGTCCGGCTCATCAAGGAGTCGGGAGACTTCTGCGTCGGCGTGGCCGCCTTCCCCGAGATGCACCCGCGCTCCTCGGACTGGGACACCGACGTACGGCACTTCGTCGACAAGTGCCGGGCCGGCGCGGACTTCGCCATCACCCAGATGTTCTTCTACGCCGAGGACTACTTCCGGCTGCGCGACCGGGTCGCGGCGGCGGGTTGCGAGACGCCCGTCATCCCGGAGATCATGCCGGTCACCAACGTCCGTCAGATCGAGCGGTTCGCGCAGCTCAGCAATGCCGCCTTCCCGCCCGAACTGGCCGAGCGCATCCTCGCGGTCAAGGACGACCCGGCGGCTGTACGCTCCATTGGCATCGAGTATGCGACGGAGCTGTGTGCGCGCTTGATGGCCGAGGAAAGTCCCGGGTTGCACTTCATTACCCTGAACCACTCCACGGCGACGCTGGAAATCTACGAGAATCTGGGTCTGCACCAGCAGTCCTGAGAGTGGTTTGCCGCACCACGGCGGCTGTGGTGGGGCGGCGGAAGAGGGGCGTACATGGGCTGGGTGGTCCTCTACATCGCATTCGGCTGTGTTGCGCTGTGGCTCCTCGGCGAAGTGCTGCTCCAGCACAAGGCCCCGCTGAAGTGGCGGCTGCTCGCCTTCACCGGCTTCCTCGGCGTGGTCGTCGGCGTCGTCATCCCGTCGGTGATCGTGATCGGCGTGGGCGCCATCGCCTTCGCCGTCGGACAGACTTTCGTCACGCTCTCCTTCCGGAGCGGCTTCTCGTCGGGCTGGTCGCTGCGTGGCAAGCGCCGTGACAGCGGCAAGCGCGGCGACAACCGGCGGCGCCGGGCCCGGGGCAGCGGCCGGGCCGCGGCCGCCGCCGGGCCCACCCTTGAGGTCTCCGGCGTGGAAGAGGTCCCGGCCCCGGAGAGCGCGGGCTCGGAGGCCCCGGCCGCGGAGGCCCCTGCACCGGATGCCGCTGCCCCGGATGCCGCGCAGGACCCTTTCGCTCCGCAGGACGCCTTCGCCCCCCACCACGGCTTCGAGAACGGCCAGGGCACCCAGGGCGGTTACGGGAGCGGGGACTCCACCGACGTGTACGCCCCGCAGCCGATCCCCGAGGAGACCGGGCAGTACGGCATATACAGCTCCGACGCGCGCTCGCAGCAGCCCGGCTACGCCGCGTACGACGGCTACGGCGGATACGGGCAGGACGCCTATGGCTACGGCGGCGGTTACGGCGCTGCCGCCCAGGGCGGGCAGGACGCCTACTCCGACCACTACAGCGCTTACGGCGCGGACCAAGGGCAGGGCCAGCATCAGGGCCAGGGCCAGGAACAGGGCTTCGGCCAGGATCAAGGTCTCGGCCAGGATCAAGGTCTCGGTCAGGACCACGGCTTCGGTCAGGACCAAGGCTTCGGTCAGCAGGCGCCCTACTCCGACCCGTACCTGGGCACGCAGCAGTACGCCCAGCAGTACGACCCGTACGACCAGCCCGACGCCTTCGGCGGCACGCAGGCCTACCCGGCGCAGCAGTACACCGGCGTACAGGACCCGTCACAGGGGCAGGCGCAGCCCTCCTACGGCGAGACGCCGCCCGGCGGAGTGTGGGTCCCGCAGCAGCGCGGCAACGAACCCGACGCGGACCAGCCGTACCCGCCCTACCAGCCCCCGCAGAACCAGGGCTTCGACGGGCAGAACTACCGCTACTGAGCGCCCCGGCCCGGCACGGCCGGGCGCGTCCCGCTCCGGCGGCCGGGCGGGCGCCGTCGGCTCACTCGGAGCCGCGCCAGCCGTCCCCGTTCACGATCAGGCCCGCGACGAGGGCGCCGGACATCCCGGCGTGCGCCAGGCCGCCGCCCGGATGCGTCCAGCCGCCGACCGCGTAGAGCCCGGGTATGCGGGTGCGGTTGCCGGGGCGCAGGAAGCGACCCCCGGCACCGGCCAGCGCCGGACCCGGCACCGAACCGCCCGCGTCGGGTGGCAGCACGGCCCGCCACAGCACCCGCTCCCGCAGCCCAGGTATCGCCGCCTCGGCGGCCGCCATCAGCCGGTCGGCGGCTGCGGCCTGCGCGGCCGTCTCCTGCGCGGCCGGCTCCGGAGAAGTCGCCCCGGCGGTCGGCAGGGCCAACTCTCCGTACGGCGCGACCGCCGCGCTCAGCGTCACGGCCTCGTGGCCGTCGTCGGGCCGGGACTCCGGATCGTCCGGGCGGAGCACCGTCACCGTCGGGCGGTCGCACAGCCCACCCGCGCCCTCCCCGGCTCCGGCTCCGGCTCCGAAGAGCGTCGCCAACTCCGCCGCCCGGTCGGCCGCGTGGACCACGGTGCGGTGCGCCGCGTCCGCCGGGCGGGGCCCGCGCAGCGCGAGAGCGACCGTGAACCGTCCGGGCGTCCGGCGGCGCGCGTCGGCGTCGGGCCGGACGTCGTCCCCACCCCACGGCTCCCCGCTGCATGGCTCCCCGCCCCACGGCTCCGTGCCCTCCAGGAGCGCCGCCAGCTGGTCCGGAGCCACGCCCGCGACCACCGTGTCCGCCTCGACGCGCCCGCCGTCGCGCAGCTCCACGCCCGCCGCCCGGCCGTCCGCGGAGACGATGCGCGTCACCTCGGCGCCGAAGGAGAACTCCACCTTCCGCGCCAGGCAGCGCTCGTACAGCGCGTCGGCCAGCGCCCGGATGCCGCCGCGCGGATACCAACTTCCGAAAGTCTGCTCCATGTACGGCAGGACGGCGGCGCTCGCGGGGGCGGTGCGCGGGTCGTAGCCGTACGCCAGGGCGTAGCTCTCCAGGAGGGCGGTCAGCCGGGGGTCCTTCAGCTCATGGCCGGCGACCTCGGCGAGGGAGGCGTCCGTCACCGGCTTGCGCCGCCCGAACAGCCCGCGCCGGGGCAGCGCCGGATACGGATCGCGCCCGAGCACCTGCCAGTCGGGCCACAGCGGCTCCTCCAGCAGCGGCCGGCGCGTACGGTCCCAGGCTTCGCGGGCGCGGCCCAGGAACGCGCTCCAGCGCTCACCCGCCCCGTCGCCCAGCGCGCCGTCCAGCGCCGCGAGGACACCGGCCCGCGACGCGTTCGGCAGAAGGACGGCCGTGCCGTCGGGGAACACATGGCGGGCGGCCGGGTCGACCTGGGACAGCTCGACGACGCTCTCCAGCGGCTCGCGGCCGGTCTTGACGAACAGGTCGCGGTAGACGGCGGGCAGATGCAGCAGCCCGGGGCCCGTGTCGAAACCGAACCCCGCGCGCTCGAAGCGGCGCACCGCGCCGCCGTACGTCGCCCCGCGCTCGTACACCGCCACCCGGTGGCCCGCGACGGCCAGCCGGGCGGCGGCCGCCATCGCGCCCATCCCGGCGCCGATCACCGCAATCCGTGCCATGCCTGCGACTTTATCCGGCACCACTGACAACGCCGCTCCCGCCCGGCCCGGCTGAGTCCGCCGCCCGGCCCCGTACCGCGGCGGCCGGGCTCCCGGCTCAGCCCGCCGGCGCCGCGCCCTCGCGCGCAGCCACCTGCCGCTCCTCGCGCCGCTGCCGCCTGCGCCGCAGGAAGCGCCGTACCCGCGACCACAGGAACACCACCAGTACGATCCCGCCGACCAGCAGCACACCGGCGACGACCGCCGCGGCCACGGGATGGAACACCGCGAAGACGATGATGCCCGCGACCCCGAGGTCCTCCAGCGTGCTCAGCACGAAGTTGCTGGCCGGTTCGGGCGAGGTGTTCACCGCCATCCGCGTGCCCGCCTTGACGAGGTGGCTGACCAGCGCGCTGGTGCCGCCCACCGCGCCCGCCGCGAGCTGCGGCAGTGACCCGTCGTGGCCCGCCAGCAGCGCCGCCACGACCCCGCCGGACACCGGCCGGACGACCGTGTGCACGGCGTCCCAGACGGAGTCCACGTACGGGATCTTGTCGGCGACCGCCTCACACAGGAAGAGCACCCCCGCGACGATCAGCACGTCGGTGCGCTGCAACGAGGCGGGCACCTCGTCGGCGGCCCCGGTGGCACCGAGCACGCCGAGGAGCAGCACGACGGCGTAGGCGTTGATTCCGCTGGCCCATCCGCTGGTGAAGACAAGGGGAAGTACAGACACGCAGGAGATCGTATCCAGCCGCTGCGCGCCGGTGCTCAGGTTTGAGTATCCGTACTCAGTCGCCGAGATGAGTAGGTACGCGGATGGGCTGCGACCTGCGAGGACGAAAGAGTGGGGACCACGGAAGGGACGCCGGGCCGGCACCGCCGGCACGGGGCGGCGGAACGGCACGGCAGCCCGGACGTGACGGGGGAGCACGGGGGAAGTATGGGGGCTCCACGGGGGAAAGTACGGGGGTACGGGGCCCCACGGGGGAGGCGCTGTCCTGGACGGATCGCCGGGGGAACGATCCGGTCCGGGGCAGCGCGTCTGTTACGGACAGCGGCGGCGGCCGGCACACGATGCCGGCCGCCGCCGCTGTATGCGCCCCGGGGCGCGCGCACGGGCGCCTACGGGTGTCCGCTCACCCGGCCCTGCAGCAGGCGCGACAGGGACGCGTGCACGTCGTCGATCGTCCGGTGCGGCTGGTAGGACTGCCAGTCCAGCGCCGCCACCAGCACCATCCCGAACAGCGCGGACGCCGTCAGCGGGATGTCGATCTCCTCGCTCAGCTCGCCGGCCGCCACCGCCTCCCGCAGCACGCACTCCACGACCGTGATCGCCCGCTCCCGCACCACCATGAGCGTCGACTGCCAGGCCCGGTTCGTGCGCCACAGCTCGGCGACGTAGAGCTGGGTCAGCGCCGGGTAGCGGGCGATGAAGTCCAGTCCGGCCCGGATCATCGCGTCCAGTGCGTCCACCCGGGTGCCGCCCCGGCCCGTGGCCGCGTCCGCGGCCTCCTGGAGGGAGGTGGCCAGCAGCTCGATGCCGTGCCGCAGCAGCTCCTCGAAGAGTTCGTTCTTGCTCGCGAAGTTGTAGTACACGGTGCCCTTCGCGACACCGGCGCGCTCGGCGATCTCGTCCACCGTCGTCGAGGAGAAGCCCTGTTCGGCGATGAGCGTGACGGCGGCCTCGAAGAGCTTGCGCCGGGTGGTCCGGCGCCGTGTGCTGGAGCTGTCCATGGGGGAGATTGTGCCGCCCCCGGCGGACCGCGCGCTCACAGGCGCAGCTCCGGATGGAGGTCCTTCATCCGGAGGACCTGCTTCCCGCGTGCCGCCCAGGAGGTCAGCGCGAGCGCGGCCGCGGTGAAGGCGAGCAGGACGGCGCCGCCCTGCCACACCGGCGCGAGGTCACCGCCCGTGATGAGCCGCCGCAGCCCCTCGACGATGTAACTCATCGGCAGGTACGGGTGGATGGCGTTGAAGAAACCGGGACTGGTCTGCACCGGGTACGTACCGCCCGCCGACGTCAGCTGGAGCATCAGCAGCGCCAGCACCAGGATGCGGCCGGCCGGTCCGAAGCGGGCGTTCAGCCACTGCACGATCGCCGCGAAGCACGCCGTGGCCAGCACAAGGAACCCGACCGTGCCGGCGGGCCGTTCCATCCGGAGGCCGAGCCCGAAGCGCAGTACGGACATCAGTGCGGCGGTCTGGAGCACCCCGAGGGCGAAGACCGGCAGCCATCCGGAGACCGCGGTCCGCCAGGCGCCCGCGCCCATGGCGAGCGCGCGCCGGTTGAGCGGCGGGATCAGCATGTACGCGACCATCGCGCCGACCCAGAGGGACAGCGGGATGAAGTACGGGGCGAAGCCGGTGCCGTAGTTGGGCGCGCGGTGCGCCGCCTGCGAGGCGAGCTGCACCGGGTCGGACATCACCCGCGTACGGGCGTCCCGGTCCTCCTTGCCGTAGTCGGGAATCCGCCGCACGCCGTCGTGCAGCCCGCCCGCCAGTTTCTGCGACCCGTCGGAGAGCTTGAACATGCCGCCGTAGAGGCTCTGCGCGCCGTCCTGCAGCGTGCCGATGCCCCGGTCGAGGTCGCCCGCGCCGGACGCGGCACGGCCGGCTCCCTCGTGCAGCTGCCGGGCCCCGCCGGCCGCCTGCTCCGCGCCGTCCGCCAGCTTCCCGGTCCCGGCGGCCAGCTGGCCGGCGCCCGCGGAGACCTGGTGGGCGCCCGCGTTGAGCTGGTTGATCTTCGCGACCGCGGCGTCCATGTCGGCACCGAGGGTCGGGCCGCGCCGCGCCAGTTCGCCCGCCAGCCGGTGCAGCGAGTCGAGATCGCGGCCGAGCCGGTCGAGGTTCTTCCGGTCGTGGACGTAGCCGCTGATCTCCTCGGCCTTGTCCGCGGCGGTGGCCGCCTGCTCCTTGAGCTGCCCGAGCTCGGCGCAGGAGGCGTCGGGCAGCGCCCCGGCGCCGCAGCGCTGCCGGTAGAACGCCGCGAGGTGGTCGGACATCCCCCGGGAGAGCCGGGCGCCCGTGTCGGCCGCGCGCGGCAGCTTGTCCAGGTTGTCCCGTACGGCCCGGGAGCCGTCGGCCACCACCTGCGCGACCCGGCCGATCTCCTTGCCGTGCGCCCGGATGAAGGGGCCCACGTCGGCCACCACGCCGTTGACCTTGTCGGCCAGCTGCTGGGTGCCCTGGGCGACCTGGCCGGAGCCGCCGGCCAGCCGGTCCGCACCGCGGGACGCGGCGGACGCGCCCCGGGCGAGGTCGGCGGTGCCCGCGGAGAGCTTCCCGGCGCCCGCGTCCAGGTCCTTCAGACCGGTGGCCAGGGTGCCGCTGCCGTCCTTCGCCGTACCCAGTCCGTCCTTGAGCTTGCCGGTGCCGTCCCGGGCCTGCCCGATGCCGTCCTTCAGCTTCCCGGCGCCGTCCGCGGCCTGCTGCGTCTTGTCGTGCAGCGTCGAGAAGGAGACGAAGATGTTGTCGTAGAAACTGCGTGAGGACTTCACCGAGGCCGCCGAGCGCACCTCGGAGAAGACCGTGCGGGAGATCTGCCCGACGATGTAGTTGTTGGCGTCGTTCGTACGGACCCGGAGGGCGCCGGTCTCCGGGTGGTCACCGGAACTGGACGCGATCCGCTTGCTGAAGTCCGCGGGGACCGTCAGCGACAGGTAGTACGAGCCGTCCTCGACGCCCTGGCCCGCCTCCTCGGCACTCACCTCGTGCCAGTCGAAGGTGTGGCTGTCGCGCAGGCCGCTGACGATGCTGTCACCGGCCGTGATCTTCTTGCCCTTGGCCTCGGCGCCCGCGTCCTCGTTGACGAGCGCGACGGGGATCTTGTCCAGGCGCCCGTACGGGTCCCAGAAGGAGAACAGGTACAGCGCGCCGTACAGGAGCGGCAGCAGGAGGAGGGCGATCAGCGCCGCCATCGGCAGCTTGCCCCTCCCGAACCGCTTCAGTTCAAGCGCGGCCAGCCTCGGCGAGCGCATCCGCCGCCCCCTTCCCGTCGTCGCTGCCGCCCTGGCCGTCGCGGCCGGCCGCCGGGCCCTCTTCGCCCGTGCGCGGGGCGGTGCGCGCCACGACCGCGCCGTCCGGCGCCTGGTTGCACACCGCGAGCACGGTCGTCCCGGACTCCGCCAGGGCGCGCAGCGTCGCCCAGACGTCCGCGCGTTCGGCGTCGGAGAGCTTCATGTCGGTGTCGTCGACGGCGAGCAGGCGGGGCCGGCCGAACAGCGCCAGGGCGATCGACAGGCGCAGCGCTTGCGGCCGCTCCAGGTCGCGGACGGACGTCCGGTCGCCCTTGGGCAGGGTGGCCAGGTCCAGCCCGGCCGCCTCCAGGGCCGCGTCGGTCCGGGCGCGGGCTGCCGCTGTACGCTCCCGGCGCGGGCGCAGCAGTGCGCTGAGGGCACCTCCGGCGGCAGCTGGGAGGGAGTCGCCGAACCTGCGTTGCAGCAGGGCGCGTTCGCGCAGGTGCTCGGCCACGGTCAGTGCGGGTTCGAGATCGGTGACACCGGGTACGTGCGCCAGTGCGGTGACCGCTCGTACCGCTGCCTTCTTCTTCGGCAGCGGCAGGCCCGCGACCTCGGCCGTACCGGCGGTGGCCGCCATCCGGCCGGTGAGCGCGAGCAGCAGGCAGGTGCGTCCGGAGCCGGACGGGCCCTCGACGGCGATCAGCGAACCCGGCTGAGCCGTGAGCCCGACGTCCCGGAAGGCCCAGCCGCGCGGGCCTTCGAGGCCGTATCCCGTGGCGGTGACGGCCGCCCCGTGCGGGGTGCTGTGCACGATCCCCTCCCTTGAACTGACCAGTCAGTGCAAAAAAGTATGCGCAGTCTTGTCATGTCTCCGCAAGGGGGGCGGGGGAGTCCGCCCGCTTTCCGGCGAAAGGAAGGATCTCCCCGAATTACCCCGCCGTTCCGGGGAAAGAGCAGGTCAGAGCCGATTGTCAGTGGTGTGCCTCACGATGGCCCCATACGGTCCTGAACCGTCATGCGACGACAGGAGGTTCGTCATGGCAGCCAGTTCGGCCGCGGGCAGCTCCGCGGCGTACGGCCCTCCGGGCGATGTCCACCCCGTCCTGCGCCGGGCGGCCGCGCCGCCCGCCGCCCTCGACCTGCTCGCCCAGGCGCAGCGCGGCATCGACGAAGCCCGCGGCCTGGAAACCCCCAACGAGCGCTATGCCACCGCCCACCTCGCCGCGCTGCGCACGGCCGCCGCCGTCCTCGCCGTGCGCGGCCGCCCGGAGACCAGCCTCCGCCGCAGGCAGCGCATCCGCAGCGCCTGGGAGGTCCTCCCCGAAGTCGCTCCCGAACTCGCCGAATGGAGCGCCCTGTTCGCCTCCGGCGCCCGGCGCCGCGCCCGCGCCGAAGCGGGCATAGCCGGCGCGGCCGGTCCGCGCGATGCCGACGACCTGATCCGCGACGTGGCGATGTTCCTGCGACTGGTGGAGCGGATGCTGCTCCTCCAGCCCGTGCTGCCGTCGCAGCGGGCGGGGTGAGGCGCGGGCGGGGAACGGCCGGGTGGAGAGCGGCGGTCCGGGGGCGTCTGATCCAGGGTCGTCCGGTCCGGCCCCGTCCGGCCTGGGGCCGTTCGGTCCGGCTCCGTTCGGTCCGGGTCCGTTCGGTCCGGGTCCGGCATGGGTGGAGGGGGAAGGCCCGGGGGCTGTCCGGTCCGGGTTCGGCGTGGGTGGAGGGAGGCGGTCCGGCTCTGTCCGGAACGGGGCCGGTCCGGCCCGGGGAGCCGCCCCCACCTGCCGCGGCGCACCCGCACCGCGGCGGGGGTCCGGCGCGGAACGCAATAGGGTGGTACCCATCAGTTCATGCCCCCGTCGAGGAGCCACCCGCCGTGTCTGACCCGCTGCGCCCGCGCGCATCCCTTCGTACCGCCGTGGTCTGGGAGGTTCTCAAAGACGCCCTGGAGCGCCGGGTCGAGGCCGCCGGGCAGGACGCCCTCGACGTCCTGGACACCGGCGGCGGCACGGGCAACTTCGCCGTGCCGGTCGCCCGCCTGGGCCACCGCGTCACAGTGGTGGACCCCAGCCCCAACGCCCTGTTCGCCCTGGAGCGGCGGGCCGCCGAAGCAGGCGTCGCCGACCGGGTGCGCGCCGTGCAGGGCGACGCCCACGGGCTGTTCGACGTGATCGAGCCCGGCGGCTACGACGCCGTGCTCTGCCACGGCGTGCTGGAGTACGTCGACGACCCCGCCGAGGGCGTACGCAACGCGGTCGGCGCGCTGCGCCCGGCCGGCACCCTGAGCCTGCTCGCGGCCGGACTCGGCGGCGCCGTCCTCGCCCGCGCCCTGGCGGGCCACTTCACCGAGGCCAGGAACGCCCTGACGGACCCGGCGGGCCGCTGGGGCAACGGTGACCCGGTGCCCCGCCGGTTCACCGCCGAGCAGCTCACCGGGCTGGTCGCGGACACCGGCCTGCAGGTCGGCGCCGTACACGGGGTACGGGTCTTCGCCGACCTGGTGCCCGGCGTGCTCGTGGACACCGAGCCCGGCGCCATGGACGCCCTGCTGAAACTGGAGGCAGCCGCCGCCGAGCAGCCCGCCTTCCACTCGGTCGCCACCCAGCTGCACGTGCTCGCCGAGCGCGGCTGACGCCCCCGGCCTGCTCACCCCGCGCGTGCAGTCGGCCACAGGCCACCCGATCAGCCGCTTCGCCCCGTATGATCGGGGTACAGCGTCCGGCATGACGGATCGGCGGGTGGGGAATGCAGCCTGCAAGCACCACCGACCGCCGTGGCGGCCCGGACAGTGAATTTTGGCGTAGAGGGGCGGGTTTCACGGGGGCGATTCCCTGCCTATCCTGAAAGGGTCGCACCCGGTCGCCCCCCGCGACCGACGAGTAGGAGGACTCCGTGCCGCTCTCGGAGCACGAGCAGCGCATGCTCGAGCAAATGGAGCGAGCGCTGTACGCCGAAGATCCCAAGTTCGCGACAGCGCTTGAGGGAAGCGGGCTGCGTACGTACACCCGGCGACGGGTCTACCAAGCGGTCGCGGGCTTCCTGGTAGGTATCGCGCTCCTCATGGCCGGAATGGTCGCACAGCAGATCTGGGTCAGCGTGGTGGGCTTCCTCGTCATGCTGGGCTGCGCGGTGCTCGCGGTCACCGGATGGCGCAAGGCTCCCAAGCCGGGCGAGCAGCAGGCCGCCGCCGGCGGCCGCGCGAGCCCCGGCGGCACAACGGCCCGCCGCCAGGCCAGGCAGCGCCGCTCGATGATGGACCGGATCGAGAGCCGCTGGCAGCGCCGCCGCGACGAACAGGGCCACTGACCGTCCCGCGGAGATCTCCTCCTTCTCCGCGTCCCCACCCCACGACGCGGCCGTCCGGACCCGGACGGCCGCTTTTCGTGCGCGCAGCACCCGCACCGAGCCGAGCCAACTGCGCCCGGCCCTCCCTCCGCCGCACGGCGACCACCGGCCGATAGCCGCGATTCCGCAGCCGGGTCCGGGTCCAGGGTCCGGGGCCGAGTCCGGGTCCGGTCCGCAGCCCGATAGGGGGCCCGGTCCGCAGCCGGGTCCGGGTCTGGTCCGCGGCCGGTTGCTGGCCCGGCCCGCAGCCCGATACGGGTCCCGGTCCGCCGCGGCCGGTTACGGGTCCGGTCCGCAGCTGGGTACGGGTCCGGTCCTCCAGACTTCGTCCTCCGGCCCGGCCCCTTCCGGCGGAGTGGCGACCGACGGCCGGTGGGGGCAGGCGTCCCCCCACCCACGCCGCGGCAGGCAGACACGTACCGGAGGGTGCGGGACCGGAGGACGGAGTCTGTAGGGCCCGGACCCGCACCACCACCGGCAGCCGCCCGTCCGCTGTCCGCACTCGCCCGGAGAGCCTTCGCGCCGAGGGCCTCGTACGGCCCGCCCCCCGGTCGTCTTTGCTCTTTGCTACCGCGAGAGCGAAGACGCCCCCTTCCCCTTACCCAGGGGCCGGGACTAAGGCCTGCCCCTGGAGAGCCCCACCGCACCTGCCACGCGGCGCACCGCGGTGGCCGGTGGACTTGCCGTGCAGCGGGTCACGAAGGCGGACCAGCGGGACGACAAGGCCCACAGGGCCCGTGCGGCGGAGCGCGGCGCCAGGAGGGCGCGCAGACGCAGGCGTCGGGACGCGGCGTCCCGCAGGCCGGTACGGACACGGCGCACCTCGTCGGCGAGGCCGGGCTCCGGGCGCGGGTCCGGTGCGTACAGGACCTGCTCCACCGAGGCCGCGACGCGGTGGGCCGCGTCCGCCGCCGTGCCGTGCAGCTCACCTATGCGTACGATGCGCTCCGCCGCCTTGCGCGGGGTCAGCGAGTCGTCCGGCAGGATGCCGTAGTCCCAGCCGGAGTCGACCAGCTCCCGCCAGGCCGCGAGCGTACGGGCGGTGCCGAACTGCCCGGGGTGCACGCCGCCCTGGGACTGCGGCGGGCCGCCGGAGTGCCAGGCGGCGGAGTCGCCCGGCTCCACATCGGCCGCGAGCGTGCGGGCCGGGCCGCCCCGTGCCGGACGGCCGCCGTGAAGGCGCCGGGAACGGGCCCGCATCCGCCACAGCAGCGGCAGCACCGGCACCAGGAGCAGGACCAGTGCGCCGACGCTGAGGGCCGTGACGGCCCAGGGCGAGAGACCGTCGTCGGCCGGGCCGCTCGCCGACTGCGCGGGCGGCGTCCAGCAGGGGCCCAAGCGCCGCTCGGCGGGGGCGCAGCTCTGCGAGGGCGACGGCCCGGCGGGCACCGCCGCCGAACGCGACGGCTGCGGCGCCGGGGCGTTGGTCCCGCCGGTGGACGGGGTGTCGGCGAGGGTGTAGTCGGGCGGCGTGCCACGGCTCGGAGTCGGTTCAAAACGCGTCCAGCCGACGCCCTCGAAGTACAGCTCGGGCCAGGCGTGGGCGTCCTTGAGGCCCACCGAGGTGGAGCCGTCGCTCTGCCGGGTGCCGGGGGTGAAGCCGACCGCGACCCGGGCCGGTATGCCCAGCGTGCGTGCCATCGCCGCCATCGAGAAGGCGAAGTGCACGCAGAAACCCTCCTTCTGCTCCAGGAACCGGGAGATGGCTTCGGTGCCGCTGCCGGCCCGCACCTCCGTGTTGTAGGTGAAGCCGCCGTTGAGCGAGAACCAGTCCTGGAGGCGGACCGCCTTGTCGTACGCCGTCCTGGCGTCCCGCGTCACCTGCCGCGCGGTCTCGCGTACCACCGGGGGCAGCGAGTCGGGCACCTTCGTGTACTCCCGCGTCAGTTCGGCGGGCGGCGCGGGCGACGCGTCGAGCTGCCGGGCGGTGGGCCGCACCAGCAGGCTCTCGACCTGGTACTGCGCGCCACGGGTGTTCTGCCCGCGGTCGCCGACCAGCGTGCGGCCCTCGGGCTCGAAGCGCCAGCGCCCGCCGATGTCCACCCGGGAGGCGGGGTAGGGGAGCGGCAGCCAGTTCTGCGCGTACCAAGGAGCGGTGGAGATCGAGGTGTTGACGGCGGTGACGTCCACCTCCGGGCTCAGCCCCGCGGGGTCGGGCAGCCGGTCGGGCACGTCTTTGACGGAGCGCTCGGACGGCTTCCACGCCGTACCGTCGAACTGGTCGAGTGCGACGATCCGCAGATACAGGTCACGGGTGTCCGACGAGGTGGTGCGGTAGTTGAGGACCTGCCTGTCCTCCGGCTGGTTCAGGCTGTTCTGCAGGGACACCAGCGGGTTCACCGCGGAGATCGTGCCACCGCCGCCCGGCCCGCGGCCGGCCACGGCCGGGCCCAGCAGCCCGCCGCCGAGGGAGGGCAGCACCGCGGGCACCACCAGGGAGACGCCCAGCACCAGCGCGCCGATCCGGCGGCCCGTACGGACCGGGGCGTGTGCCGGTCCGCCCGCCGCGGAGGCGTACCTCTGCCCGTCGGCGACCGGCGGGCGTCCAGGGCTCCGACCGCCGAACACCCGGCCCCACTGCGAGAGCCGGTCCCGCCCCTCGGCCAGGAGCAGCAGCAGATAACCCGCTCCCGCCACCAGGAACCACAGCCAGCCCGCGCCGCCTTGGGAGAGGCCCGCCGCCACCGAATACAGCGCGAGCAGCGGCAGCCCGGCGGGCGCCGCACTGCGGTACGTCACGGCCAGCGTGTCCACCACGAGGCCGACCAGCAGCACCCCGCCGACCATCAGCAGGCGGATACCCGCCGTCACCGGAGCCGGTATGGCATAGCG
This sequence comes from Streptomyces sp. CB02923, assembly GCF_001905005.1. Classification (GTDB taxonomy): domain Bacteria; phylum Actinomycetota; class Actinomycetes; order Streptomycetales; family Streptomycetaceae; genus Streptomyces. The sequence continues at coordinate 1,181,534 of NZ_LWKZ01000012.1, forward strand.
GCTGACGTCGGCGACGCCCTCCTGTGCCAGCTCGCCGAGCTCCCGGAACACGTCAGGGCCGGGCAGCACGCCGGCTGTCGCCTCGTCGTGCGCGAAGAGCACGGTGAGCAGCAGCAGCGCCACGACGGCCTGCGCCACGACGGTCAGCGGCCGCGCCAACGGCACCCGGCGGGCCAGCGCGCCCGCTCCGGACACGACCACCAGCAGAACCGCCGCCTGCATCATCCAGCCGACCGGCTCCACCAGCGGCAGCAGCGCGCTGGACGCGCACAGCGTCGCCACCGCCGCGCACACCGTCAGCCGTGCCCGCCCGCTCATGTCATCGCTCCGCTTCCCGGTGCCGCGACCGGCCCGGCAGCCCCGGACCCCGCGGAAGTCCCACCCATGGGGGCCGGCCCGCCGCCGCCCGCGGGGCCTTGCCGTACCCCGGCCACCTGGTCCGCCTGCCGCCACAGCGCCGCCAGCGCATCGCCCGGCGACACCGGCAGCGCCTTCCAGCCCGCCTCGCGCAGCATGCGCAGACGCGCGTCGAGCGCCGGCCGGGCCTCGCCGCCGGCGGCCCGCGGCCCGCCGGGGCCGCGCGACCAGGCGTCGTCGTCCAGGACGAACGCGACCGCCGTGCCGCTGCGCTGCCGCATCCGTCCGGCCACCGCGGCCTGTTCCTCGTCCAGGTCGCCGAAGAACGCGACGAGCAGCCCCTCGTTGCCGTTGCGCAGGACGTCGTACGCGCGGGCCAGGCCCGCTTCGCCGGACTGCTCCACCACGGCCAGGGTGTCCAGCAGCAGCCCGGCGGTGTCGGCGGACTCGGTGCCGCCCGCCCAGCCGCCGGCCCCGTCGGCGCCCGGTACGGACGTGCCGGTGTCGGTCAGGAAGCGCACCGAGAAGCCACGCTCCAGCAGATGGACCGCCGCCGACGCGGCGCCCGTCACCGCCCATTCGAACGCCGAATCCGGCCCGGAGCCCTGGTAAGCCGTGCGCCGGGTGTCCAGAAGAACGGTGCAGCGCGCCTTCTGCGGCTGCTCCTCCCTGCGGACCATCAGTTCGCCGTAGCGCGCGGTGGAGCGCCAGTGGACACGGCGCAGGTCGTCGCCGTGCCGGTAGCCGCGCGGGATGACGTCGTCCTCACCGGCCAGCGCGAGCGCGCGCTGCCGCCCGTCGCCGTACCCGGAAGCCTCGCCCGTCAGGCCCACCGGCGGCAGCGGTTCGACCCGCGGCACGACCGTCAGCGTGTCGTGGTCGCTGAAGGAGCGGGTCAGCTCGCACATGCCGAACGGATCGGACAGCCGCAGCTGCAAGGGCCCCAGGGGGTAGCGCCCACGCAGGTCGGAACGGACCCGGTAGGACACCTCCCGGCGCCCGCCCGCCTCGACCCGGTCCAGCACGAACCGCGGCCGCGGGCCGAGCACGTACGGCACCCGGTCCTGGAGCATCAGGACTCCGGTGGGCAGCCGCGAGACGTTCTCCACGCGCAGCAGTACGCGCGACTCGGCGGCCGCCGGCACCCGGGCGGGGGAGAGGGTGCGGCTGCCCGCGACCTGGTAGCGGGTGCGGTGCAGCACGACCGCGCACACCAGGGGCAGCGCGGCCAGCAGCAGCCCGACCCGGAGCAGATCCGTCTGCCCGAGGGCGTACGCGCACACGGCGGCCGCCATGCCCGCCGCCAGGAAGGACCGGCCGCGCGTCGTGAGCCCCGCGAAGGCGACCCGCAGCCCGCCGCGGTCCGGCGCCTCCTCGATCCCCCCGGCCGTCATCAGTACCCCCGGACGCCGGGCGGCTGGTGCGCGGGCGGCCGGGGCCACTGCTGCGCCGAGGGGTCGGGAACCGGCGTACGGCGCAGGATCTCGGCGACGACCTGCTCGGCCGTACGGCGGTTCAACTGGGCCTGCGCGGTCGGCAGCAGCCGGTGGGCCAGCACCGCCACGGCGAGTGCCTGCACATCGTCCGGGAGGGCGTACTCCCGGCCGGCCAGCGCCGCCGAGGCCTTCGCCGCGCGCAGCAGATGCAGCGTCGCCCGCGGCGAGGCGCCCAGCCGCAGCTCGGGGTGGTTGCGGGTGGCACCCACCAGATCCACCGCGTATCTGCGCACCGGTTCGGCGACATGGACCGTGCGCACCGCGTCGATCAGCTTCAGTATCTCGTCGGCGTGCGCGACCGGCTGGAGGTCTTCCAGGGGGGAGGCGGCGCCGTGCACGTCCAGCATCTGCAGCTCGGCGTCCGGGCTCGGGTACCCGATCGAGACCCGCGCCATGAAACGGTCCCGCTGCGCCTCCGGCAGGGGGTACGTGCCCTCCATCTCGACCGGGTTCTGGGTGGCGACGACCATGAACGGCGCGGGCAGCTCGTAGGTCTGCCCGTCCATCGTGACCTGGCGCTCCTCCATCGACTCCAGCAGCGCCGACTGGGTCTTGGGCGAGGCGCGGTTGATCTCGTCACCGATGACGATCTGGGCGAAGACCGCGCCGGGCTTGAACTCGAAGTCCCGCCGCTGCTGGTCGAAGACGCTCACGCCGGTGATGTCCGACGGCAGCAGGTCGGGAGTGAACTGGATACGCCGCACCGAACAGTCGATGGACCGGGCCAGCGCCTTGGCGAGCATCGTCTTGCCCACGCCCGGCACGTCCTCGATGAGCAGATGGCCCTCCGCGAGCAGCACGGTCAGCGAGAGCCGCACGACCTCCGGCTTGCCCTCGATCACCCCCTCCACCGACCTGCGGACCCGCTCCGCGGTGGCGGTCAGATCTCCCCTTGCGCCTGGTTCCGCTCGCGCGAGGGGACCTCCAAGGCTCGCTCGCTTGTCATAGGTCGTCACCCGGCCCTCCTCGGCCCTTATCCAGCGCTCCGCAGAGCACGGGACACCCCTTTGCGGGCACATGTCCTCCGTACGGACCGGCCCTCCCCGTCATGTGCCGCCCGGCCGCCCGGCCGTGGCAACGTCACTCACGCATTCTCGCCGCCCACGCGGCTTCGCGTCATGGCCTGTGGATAACTCGCGCGCCGCCCGCCACCTCGATGACTGCGGCGCATCCGCCTCGCGGTCCCCGTCCCGGGTACCCCGCACCCGGGGCCCCACCCCGGCCGGGCTCCGCGCCCGGCGGCAGCCCGCCGCACCGCGCGCAGGAAGCCGTGCCGACAGGCCGCACCGCCCGGGAACGCCACCCGGCCGCGCCGCCCGGGAACGCCGCCCGGGAACGCCGCAGAGCCGGGCGGACGGCCCGCCCGGCCCCACGTCGGCATGCGGCACCCTCGGCACCCACGGCGCTTACTGCGGGTCGATCTCCCGCAGCAGACCCGTCGTCACATCGAAGACGAAGCCCCGGATGTCGTCCTTGTGCAGGAGGAAGGGCGAGGTCCGGACCCGCTGCATGGACTGCCGGACGTCCTCGTCGAGGTCCTTGAACGCCTCGACGGCCCAGGTGGGCCGCTGTCCGACCTCGGCCGCCAGGTCGTGGCGGAAGTCCTCGGTCAGGCTGAGCAGCCCGCAGCCCGTGTGGTGGATGAGCACGACCGAGCGGGTGCCCAGCGCCCGCTGGCTGATCGTCAGGGAGCGGATGATGTCGTCGGTGACGACGCCGCCCGCGTTGCGGATGGTGTGGCAGTCGCCGAGCTCCAGGCCCAGCGCGTCGTGCAGGTCCAGGCGCGCGTCCATGCACGCCACGACGGCGACCTTGAGGACGGGCCGGGCGTCCATGCCCGGGTCGGTGAAGGCGGCGGCGTACTGCTGGTTCGCTTCGACGAGGCGGTCGGTGACCGTGTCGCCCGCGGGGGCCGCGGCGCTGTCGGTGGACGGGGGCAGCGGCTTCGAGGCAGGTATCGACATAGCAACACGGTAAGGGGCACCGGCGGGTAAGGCTGCACGTCGGGGCGGGCATAGGGGGCACTACGGCGCCCTGTGAGGTTTTCCACACGCCCCACCGGCCGCCGCCGAACGGGTGAAAGCGGTCATTTCACCCTCGCTGTGGGCCTCGGCCCCGGCCGTCCCACGGCTCTCCGGAGCCCCTCGAAAATTCGTCGAAAACGCCCCGGCGGCCGGTGCGGGACGCGCGGAACCGGTTGATTGACCCCGCGCGGCAGTGGACTAAAGTGGCGCGAAGTGGGAGGCGTGACGCTCTCCTTGGATCCCGAATCTTTCGCGTGCGATCTGCACGTACGGCTCGGCCTCCTCCCGCTCCAACCGGTCCGCCGACGGCACTTCCCCGTCGTCGGAGGGCCACTTCCCCTTCAGAGCGGGCGGGGACCAAGCGGTACGTGCGGCATTCCCCCAGCCAGCGGCCGGGGGGACCCACCTGCCGCCCACCCCATCGGAAGGCGCATGAGCAGCAACGATCGCCACGTACCCGTCATGCTCCAGCGGTGTCTGGACATGCTCGCCCCCTCGCTCGCCGAGCCCGGCGCGGTCGTCGTCGACTGCACGCTCGGCCTCGGAGGGCACAGTGAGGCGCTGCTCGCCACGTTCCCGGCAGCACGTCTGATCGCCCTCGACCGCGACCCGTCGGCACTGAAGCTGGCGGGGGAGCGCCTGGCCCCCTACGGGGACCGCGCGACCCTCGTACACGCCGTCTACGACGAGCTCCCGCAGGTCCTGGAGCGCCTCGGTGTCGCGCGCGTCCAGGGCGTCCTGTTCGACCTCGGTGTCTCCTCGATGCAGCTCGACGAGACCGACCGCGGCTTCGCGTACGCGCAGGACGCGCCGCTCGACATGCGCATGGACCAGACGACCGGCATGAGCGCCGCCGAGGTCCTCAACACCTACCCGCCCGGCGAACTGGTCCGCATCCTGCGTGCGTACGGCGAGGAGAAGCAGGCCAAGCGGATCGTCGAGGCCGTCGTGAAGGAGCGCGCCAAGGAGCCCTTCACCCACAGCGCGCGGCTGGTGGAGCTGATCCGCGACGCCCTGCCGCAGGCCGCCAAGCGCACCGGCGGCAACCCCGCCAAGCGCACGTTCCAGGCGCTGCGCATCGAGGTCAACGCCGAACTGGCCGCCGTGGAGAACGCCGTGCCCGCCGCCGTACGGGCCCTCGCGGTGGGCGGCCGGATCGCCGTGCTCGCGTACCAGTCGCTGGAGGACCGGATCGTCAAGCAGGTCTTCGCGGCGGGCGCGGCCAACACCGCGCCGCCCGGCCTGCCCGTCGTCCCCGAGCAGTACCAGCCGCGCCTGAAGCTGCTCACCCGCGGCGCCGAGCTGCCGACCGAGGAGGAGATCGCCGAGAACCGGCGCGCGGCCCCCGCCAGGCTGCGTGGCGCCGAGCGCATCCGCGAGGACATCGCGTGAACCGGCCGGGGCGGACGCGCGGGGGGCCTGGACGGCTCTCGGGCCTGTTCGCCCCCGGGACGGGGGGCACGGCGGCGCGTACGCCGTTCGTGCTCCTCGTCGTGGTGCTGCTCGGCTCCGGCCTGATCGCGCTGCTGCTGCTCAATTCCGCGCTCAACCAGGGCTCCTTCGAACTGAGCAAGCTGGAGAAGCGGACCAACGAGCTGACGGACGAGCAGCAGGCACTCCAGCAGGAGGTGGACGCCTACTCGGCGCCGGGCGCGCTGGACGAGCGCGCCCGCGAGCTGGGCATGGTCCCGGGCGGCAGCCCGGCGTTCCTGGAGCCGGACGGCACGGTACGCGGCAGGCCGAGCGCGGCTCCGGGCGGCGCGGGGCCGATGAGCGCGCCCGCCGCCCCGGCCGCGGCGCCGCCCGGCCATCCGCTCCCCGGCCATCCGCTCCCCGATCGTCCGCTGCCCGACCACCCGATGCCCGCTGTGTCCGCCCCCGGCCGCCCGCTGCCCGCCCCGACGACTTCCGGCAGGTGACCCAATGACGTACGAGAACGCCGAAGCCCTGCCACTGCCGGGGGCCGCTCCGGGGGCCGCCACGGGACCCGCCACGGCGCCCGCATCCGCACCCGCTGAGCCCGTGCTCCCGGCCGCCTCCGGACTCCCGGCCCTCGTGCCCCCGGCCGCCTCCGGGAGCCCCGCCCGCATGGCAGCACCGGAGGAGGACGCCGCATGACCGACCCCAAGGGCCCGCGCTCCGGCAGCGGCTCCGGCGCCGGGCCGAAAGGCTCCAAACCGGCAGATTCCAAGAAACCGGCAGCCTCCAAGCCGACAGGCTCCAAACCGGCAGCCTCCGGCCCGAAGGCCTCCACCCCCGCTTCCCGCCCCGGCACAGCCGCCAAAGCCACCGGCGCCAAAGCCCCGGGCACCAAGACCACCGGCGCCAAGGCCCCCACCGCCAAGACCACCACCGCCAAGACCCCGGGCACCAAGACCACCAGCCCCCCCGCCCCCCGCCGCCGTGTCCCCCGCCCCGCCCCGGCCGGCGGCCGTGCGGGGCAGTCCCAGCGCGGTACGGCCCAGAGCCGCCCTGCCTCCAAGAGCAGTCCGGCCTCCGCGCGCCCCACCACCACCAAGCGCGCCCCCCGCCGCCGTCCCGCCGCGCCGGCCCTGCGCCTCGGCAGTCCGCGCCCCCGGCTGCGCCTGGTCTCCCTCGCCCTGACCCTGATCATGCTGGTCTTCGTCGTCCGGCTGTTCCAGGTGCAGGCCGTGGACGCCGGCGCGTACGCGGCCAAGGCCAACGTCAACCGGTACGTCCCGGTCAAGCTGGCCGCCGAGCGCGGCGCCATCACCGACCGGGACGGCGTGGACCTGGCGACCACGGTCGACGCGTACGACATCACCGCCGACCCCAGCCTGCTCGCGCCCGACAAGATCAAGGTGAAGGACGCCCCGCAGCAGGCCGCCGCGCTGCTCGCGCCGGTCCTGCACGAGGACCGGGCCGCCCTGGCCAAGAAGCTGGCCACGCCCGGCTCGCGCTACGTACGGCTGTCCCGGCAGCAGACCCCGCAGGTCTGGAAGCAGATCAAGGACCTGCGCAAGACCCTGGACGCCAAGGCGGCCAAGGCCCCCAAGAGCGAGCCGCGCCCCAACGTCCTGGTCGGGATCTTCGCGGACAAGCACAGCAAGCGCGTCTATCCGAACAAGGACCTCGCCTCCGGGGTCCTCGGTTTCGTCAACAACGAGGGCCGGGGCGGCGGCGGCCTGGAGGCCCGGCTCGACCGGCAGCTGGCGGGCAAGGACGGCAAACTCGTCTACGCCCAGTCCGGCGGGCGGCGCGTGCCCACCGCGGGCGCCCAGGAGCACCCGGCCGTCCCGGGCACCGACATCGAGCTGACGCTGGACCGCGACATCCAGTGGATGGCCCAGCAGGCCATCACCAAGCAGGTCGCCGCGTCGCAGGCGGACCGGGGCTACGTCGTCGTCCAGGACACGAGGACCGGCGAGATCCTGGCCCTGGCCAACGCCCCCGGCTTCGACCCCAACGACATCGCGAAGGCCGACCCGGACGCGCTGGGCAACGCCGCCGTCACCGACGCCTTCGAACCCGGCTCCACCAGCAAGCTCATGTCGATGGCCGCCGTCCTGGAGGAGGGCGCGGCGACCCCGGCCACCCGCGTCACCGTCCCCAACCGGCTGCACCGCGGCGACCGCCTCTTCTCGGACGACATCGACCACCCCACCTGGCACCTGACCCTCAACGGCGTCCTGGCCAAATCCAGCAACATCGGCACCATCCTGGCCACCGAACAGCTCGGCAAAACTCGTCCGGAAGCCAACCAGGTGCTCTATTCCTACCTGCGCAGATTCGGGATCGGACAGCCCACCGGGCTCGGCTTCCCCGGCGAGACGGCGGGACTGCTCGCACAGCCGCAGAAGTGGAGCACCTCGCAGCAGTACACGATCCCCTTCGGGCAGGGCCTGTCGCTGAACGCCGTCCAGGCCGCCTCGGTCTACTCGGCCATCGCCAACGGCGGCGAGCGCGTCGCCCCCACGCTCGTACGCGGCAGTACGGGGCCGGACGGCCACTACCAGCCGGCGCCGAAGCCGAAGAAGAACCGGGTGGTGAGCGAGAAGACCGCCAAAACGCTGGCCACCATGCTCGAATCGGTGGTCGACGACAAGGAGGGCACCGGAGCCAAGGCGAAGATCGACGGATACCGGGTCGGCGGCAAGACCGGCACGTCCAACCGGGTGGACCCCAAGACCGGCCGTTACCACGGGTACACCGCCTCCTTCGCCGGGTTCGCCCCCGCCGACCAGCCCCGTATCACCGTCTACTGCGCCGTCCAGAACCCGACCAAGGGAAGCTACTTCGGCGGCCAGGTGTGCGGCCCCATCTACCAGCAGGTCATGGAGTTCGCGCTCAAGACGCTGCAGGTCCCGCCGAGCGGCGCCCAGCCCCCGCGCCTGCCCGTCACCTTCAAGCCAGGCGAATGAAAACGAGGCAGCACCGCCGTGACGACCATCACCCCCGACCCCGGGAACCGCTCCAGCTCGCGGCCCTCACTTCGCCCCGAGGCCGCCGCGCCCGGTACGCTCACCGCCGTGTCACACGCTGATCAGTCCCACAACGCCCAGAAGGACGCCCCCGGGAAATTTCCGGGAGCGCCCCGCCCAGAGTGGGTACGCGCCACCCCCGTCGCGGACCTCGCCGAGCAGTTGGGCACCACGGTGCCGGCCGCGGCCGACGCCGCCGTCACCGGCATCACCCACGACTCCCGGGCCGTGCGCCCCGGCGACGTCTACGCCGCGCTGCCCGGCGCCCGCTTCCACGGTGCCGACTTCGCCAACCAGGCCGCCGACCTCGGCGCCGCGGCGGTCCTGACCGACCCGGCGGGCCACGAGCGCGCCGCCGCGACGGGCCTGCCCGTCCTGGTCGTGGACGAGCCGCGGGCCCGGATGGGGGCGCTCGCCGTCTCGATCTACGGGGACCCGGGCAAGGACCTCCTCCAGATCGGTATCACCGGCACCTCCGGCAAGACCACCACCGCGTACCTCGTCGACGGCGGCCTGCGTGCCGCGGCCGAGAAGTCCGCTCAGGAGGAGCTGCGCGAAGCGCACCCACTGAAGGACGGTGGTGGGCGACGGGCGGGCCTGACCGGCCTGATCGGTACGGTCGAGTCCCGGATCGGCGACGAGCGCCTGAAGTCGGAGCGCACCACCCCCGAGGCCACCGACCTCCAGGCACTGTTCTCCGTCATGCGCGAGCGCGATGTGCGCGCGGTGACGATGGAGGTCTCCAGCCACGCGCTGGTCCTCGGCCGTGTCGACGGCTGCGTCTTCGACGTGGCGATCTTCAACAACCTCAGCCCGGAGCACATGGAGTTCCACTCCGGGATGGAGGACTACTTCCAGGCCAAGGCGCAGCTGTTCACCAAGGCGCGCAGCAAGGCCGGCGTGGTCAACCTCGACGACGAGTACGGCAAGCGGCTGGCCGCCGGCGAGTCCGAGGTGCCGGTCACCACGTTCTCCGCCGAGGGGCACCCGGACGCCGACTGGCGCGCCGCCGACGTCGAGGTCGGCACGCTCGGCTCCACCTTCACCGTGCTGGGCCCCGACGGCGTGTCCGTACGGGCCGCCTCGCCCCTCCCGGGCCCGTTCAACGTCGCCAACGCGCTGGCCGCCGTCACGGCGCTGGTCGTGGCCGGCGTGGACCCGCAGACCGCCGCCGACGGCGTCGCCGCGGTGCCCGGCGTTCCCGGCCGCCTGGAGCGCGTCGATGCTGGCCAGGACTACCTGGCGGTCGTCGACTACGCCCACAAGACCGACGCGGTCGAATCGGTCCTGCGCGCCCTGCGCAAGGTCACCGAGGGCCGCATCCACGCCGTGCTGGGCTGCGGCGGCGACCGCGACCCGCACAAGCGCAAGCCGATGGGCGCGGCCATCGCCCGTCTCGCCGACACCGCCGTACTGACCTCCGACAACCCTCGTGGCGAGGACCCCCTCGCGATTCTCGCCACCATGCTCGCGGGCGCCGCCGAGGTGCCCGTCCACGAGCGTGGCACCGTGCTGGTCGAGGAGGAGCGGGCCACCGCCATCGCGGCCGCCGTCGCCCGCGCCGAGCCCGGCGACACCGTGATCGTCGCGGGCAAGGGCCACGAGCAGGGCCAGGACATCGCCGGAGTGGTCCGCTCCTTCGACGACCGTCAGGTGCTGCGCCGGGCCATCGAGGCTTCGTTGACACCGCAGCAGCCGAACCACCAGGGATGACACACCGCCATGCGCGCAAAACCCTTCGAACGGCACTTCCTGCCCACGGCCGGGGGTGAGAAGTGATCTCTCTGTCCCTCGCCGAGATCGCGAGCATCGTCGGCGGGCAGCAGCACGACATACCGGACCCGGCGGCCCAGGTCACCGGCCCGGTCGTGTTCGACTCCCGTGAGGTGCGCCCCGGCAGCCTCTTCGCCGCCTTCGCCGGCGAACGCGTGGACGGCCACGACTACGCGGAGCGCGCCGTAGAGGCGGGCGCGGCGGCGGTCCTCGCCGCCCGCCCCGTCGGCGTCCCCGCGATCGTCGTGGACGACGTGGTCGCCGCCCTCGGCGCGCTGGCCCGCGCCGTCGTCGGCCGCCTGGGCACCAGCGTCGTCGGGCTGACCGGCTCGGCCGGCAAGACCAGCACCAAGGACCTGATCGGCCAGCTCCTGGAACGCCGGGGGCCGACCGTGTGCCCGGTGGGCAACCTCAACAACGAGATCGGGCTGCCGGTGACCGCGCTGCGCGCGGACGACGGCACGAAGTTCCTCGTCCTGGAGATGGGCGCCCGCGGTATCGGCCACATCCGCTACCTCGCCGACCTGGTTCCGCCGCGCGTCGGCGTGGTGCTCAACGTCGGCTCCGCGCACATCGGCGAGTTCGGCGGCCGCGAGCAGATCGCCCAGGCCAAGGGCGAGCTGGTCGAGTCGCTGCCCACCGCGGAGGAGGGCGGCATCGCCGTGCTCAACGCGGACGACCCGTACGTACGTGCCATGGCCTCCCGTACGAAGGCCCGCACGGTCTTCTTCGGCGAGTCCGCCGAGGCCGCCGTACGTGCCGAGAATGTCCGGCTCACCGCGCTCGGGCAGCCCTCCTTCACGCTTCACACACCCTCCGGGTGCAGCGACGTGACCATGCGGCTGTACGGTGAGCACCACGTGTCGAACGCGCTTGCCGCGGCCGCCGTCGCCCATGAGTTGGGCATGTCCGTGGACGAGATCGCCGTCGCGCTCTCCGAAGCCGGCACGCTCTCCCGCTGGCGGATGGAGGTCACCGAGCGCGCGGACGGTGTGACGGTCGTCAACGACGCCTACAACGCGAACCCGGAATCCACGCGGGCGGCGCTTCGCGCGCTCGTGGCGATGGGCGAAGCCTCCAAGGGAACGGGAGGCCGTACGTGGGCGGTGCTCGGTGAGATGGCCGAGCTCGGCGGGGAGTCACTCGCCGAACACGACGCGGTCGGACGCCTGGTCGTCCGGCTCAACGTCAGCAAGCTCGTGGCGGTCGGCGGCAGGGAAGCGGCCTGGCTCGACATGGGCGCCAAGAACGAGGGTTCGTGGGGTGAGGAGTCGGTGCACGTGTCCGACGCGCAGGCGGCGGTCGACCTGTTGCGCAGCGAGCTGCGCCCGGGTGACGTCGTGCTGGTGAAGGCGTCCAGGTCGGTCGGCCTGGAGCGGGTCGCCGCGGCATTGCTGAGCGACGACGGTGTCGAGGGCGGGGCCGCCACCCGATGAAGCAGATCCTCTTCTCCGGAATGATCGGTCTCTTCCTGACGCTGATCGGCACCCCGCTGCTGATCAAGCTGCTGGCCAGGAAGGGCTACGGGCAGTTCATCCGTGACGACGGCCCGCGCGACCACCACAGCAAGCGCGGTACGCCCACCATGGGTGGCATCGCCTTCATCCTGGCCACGCTCATCGCCTACGCGCTGACCAAGGTCATCACCAGCAGCGACCCGAGCTTCTCCGGCGTCCTGGTGCTGTTCCTGATGGCCGGCATGGGCCTGGTGGGCTTCCTCGACGACTACATCAAGATCGTCAAGCAGCGTTCGCTGGGCCTGCGGGCCAAGGCCAAGATGGCCGGCCAGCTGATCGTCGGCATCGCCTTCGCGGTGCTCTCGCTCCAGTTCGCCGACATGCGCGGCCAGACCCCGGCCTCCGACCGGCTGTCCTTCACCCAGGACTTCGGCTGGCAGATCGGCCCGGTGCTCTTCGTCATCTGGGCACTGTTCATGATCCTGGCGATGTCCAACGGCGTGAACCTCACCGACGGCCTCGACGGCCTGGCCACCGGCGCCTCGGTGATGGTCTTCGGCGCGTACACCTTCATCGGCATCTGGCAGTACCAGGAGTCCTGCGCCAACGCGATCAGCGCCGGACCCGCCTGTTACGAGGTCCGCGACCCGCTCGACCTCGCGGTCGTCGCCTCCGCCCTGATGGGCGCCTGCTTCGGCTTCCTGTGGTGGAACACCTCGCCCGCCAAGATCTTCATGGGCGACACCGGCTCGCTGGCCCTGGGCGGCGCGCTGGCGGGCCTGGCCATCTGCTCCCGCACGGAGCTGCTGATGGCCGTCCTCGGCGGTCTGTTCGTCCTGATCACCATGTCCGTGGTCATCCAGGTCGGATCCTTCCGGCTCACCGGCAAGCGGGTCTTCCGGATGGCGCCACTCCAGCACCACTTCGAACTCAAGGGGTGGTCCGAAGTCCTTGTCGTGGTCCGGTTCTGGATCATCCAGGGCATGTGTGTGATCGTCGGCCTGGGCCTCTTCTACGGCGGCTGGCAGGCCGCCAAGTGACCGGCCCCGACCTCGCCGGACAGCACGTGACCGTCGCCGGTCTCGGCGTGAGCGGCGTACCCGCCGCCCGCGCCCTGGCCGGCCTCGGCGCCGTCGTCACCGTCGTTAACGGCAGCGACGGCGAACGCGAGCGTGCCCAGGCGGCGCCCCTCCGGGAGCTGGGCATCACCGTCCGCCTCGGCGACGGCGACACCCTCCCCGCGGGCACCGACCTCGTCGTCACCACCCCCGGCTGGAAGCCCACCAGCCCGCTCTTCGAGGCCGCCGAGGCGGCCGGCGTCCCCGTGTGGGGCGACGTGGAGCTGGCCTGGCGGATGCGCGGCCCGGACTCCCCGCCCTGGCTCGCGGTCACCGGCACCAACGGCAAGACCACGACCGTACGGATGCTGGCCGCCATCCTGGAGGCCGAAGGGCTGCGCACCGCGGCCGTCGGCAACATCGGCGTGCCGCTGGTGGACGTGGTGCTGGAGCCGGGCGGCACGTACGACGTGCTCGCCGTCGAACTCTCCAGCTACCAGCTGCACTGGGCGCCCTCCGTACGCGCCCACTCCGCCGTGGTCCTCAACCTCGCCCCGGACCACCTCGACTGGCACGGCTCCATGGAGGCGTACGCCGCCGACAAGGGCCGCATCTACGAGGGCAACACCGTGGCCTGCGTCTACAACGCCGCGGACCCGGCGACCGAGGACCTGGTGCGCGAGGCCGACGTCGAGGAGGGCTGCCGGGCCATCGGCTTCACCCTCGGCACCCCGGGCCCGTCCCAGCTGGGCGTCGTCGAGGGCATCCTCGTCGACCGCGCCTTCGTCGAGAACCGGCAGCAGCACGCGCAGGAACTCGCCGAGATCTCGGACGTGACGCCCGCCGCCCCGCACAACATCGCCAACGCGCTCGCCGCCGCGGCCCTGGCCCGCGCCTTCGGCGTGCGCCCCCAGTCCGTACGCGACGGCCTGCGCGCCTTCCACCCGGACGCGCACCGCATCGAACACGTCGCGGACGTCGCCGGGGTCGCCTACGTCGACGACTCCAAGGCCACCAACACCCACGCCACCGAGGCGTCGTTGGCGGCGTACGAGCACATCGTCTGGATCGCCGGCGGCCTGGCCAAGGGCGCCACCTTCGACGAACTCGTCCGGAAGTCCGCTGACCGGCTGCGCGGCGCGGTCCTCATCGGCGCCGACCGGGCGCTCATTCGGGAGGCCCTGGCGCGACACGCCCCGGATGTCCCGGTGGTCGACCTCGACCGGACCGACACTGGGGCGATGTCCGAGGCCGTACGGGAAGCGGCGCGCCTGGCCCGGCCGGGCGATACGGTCCTGCTGGCCCCGGCCTGCGCCTCGATGGACATGTACCTGAACTACAACAAGCGGGGCGAGGCCTTCGCCGACGCGGTCCGCACGCTGGCCGACCGGGAACAGTAGTCCGTACGTCCCCGCCGCCGTCGAGGACGCACGGCGCAGCGCACCCGTGGAGGGGACGAGGATGACGGCCCGACCGGCGAAGGCCGCGCCGCCGCGCCCGCGGCGCACCGGTCCCGCCCCGCGCCCGCAGCGCGGCGGCGCCACCCGCGGCCCGCGCGGCCTGTACACCCAGGTCCGCCGGGCCTGGGACCGGCCGCTGACCGCCTACTACCTGGTGGTCGGCGGCAGCCTGCTGATCACCGTGCTCGGTCTGGTGATGGTCTACTCGGCCTCCCAGATCAAGGCGCTCCAGCTCGGCCTGGCACCGACGTACTTCTTCCGCAAGCAGCTGTTCGCGGCGGTGCTCGGCGGCATCCTGATGCTGGTGGCGGCCCGGATGACGGTACGGGTCCACCGGACGCTGTCCTACCCGCTGCTGGCCGTCTCCGTCTTCCTGATGACCCTGGTGCAGATCCCCGGGATAGGGGTCGCGGTCAACGGCAACCAGAACTGGATCAACCTGGGCGGCCCCTTCCAGATGCAGCCCAGCGAGTTCGGCAAGCTGGCGCTGGTCCTGTGGGGGGCCGACCTGCTGGCGCGCAAACAGGACAAGAAGCTGCTCATGCAGTGGAAGCACCTGCTGGTGCCGCTGATCCCGGTGGCCTTCCTGCTGCTCGGCCTGATCATGCTCGGCGGCGACATGGGCACCGCGATCATTCTCACCGCGATCCTCTTCGGTCTGCTGTGGCTGGCCGGCGCCCCGACCCGGCTCTTCGTGGGCGTGCTCGGCGCGGCGGTCGTCATAGGGGCGCTGCTGATCAAGACCAGCGCCAACCGGATGGCCCGGCTCGCCTGCATCGGCGCGACCGATCCCGGACCGCAGGACCAGTGCTGGCAGGCCGTGCACGGCATCTACGCACTGGCCTCCGGCGGCTTCTTCGGTTCGGGACTCGGCGCCAGTATGGAAAAATGGGGTGAACTCCCTGAACCGCACACCGACTTCATCTTCGCCATCACCGGGGAGGAACTGGGGCTTGCGGGGACGCTGTCGGTGCTCGCCCTCTTCGCGGCTCTAGGCTATGCGGGTATCCGCGTGGCCGGACGCACGGAGGATCCCTTCGTGAGGTACGCAGCGGGAGGCGTGACCACCTGGATCACGGCCCAGGCCGTGATCAATATCGGTGCGGTGCTCGGTCTGTTGCCGATCGCCGGGGTCCCGCTGCCGCTGTTCTCCTTCGGGGGCTCCGCCCTGCTGCCGACGATGTTCGCCATCGGTCTGCTGATCGCCTTCGCGCGTGACGAGCCCGCTGCACGGGCGGCACTGGCCATGCGGCAGCCTGTTTTCGGAAGGAAACCGGCTGGGGTGAGACGGAAGACGATGAGACGGCGCGTCAAGAAGCGACCGTCCGGAGAGCGGTGAATTTCGGTGCATGTCGTACTCGCCGGTGGGGGGACCGCCGGCCACATCGAGCCCGCGCTCGCCCTCGCGGACGCCCTGCGCAGGCAGGACCCGACCGTGGGGATCACGGCACTCGGCACGGAGAAGGGGCTGGAGACCCGGCTGGTGCCGGAGCGGGGCTACGAGCTCGGGCTGATCCCGGCCGTACCGCTGCCGCGCAAGCCCACGCCCGAACTGATCACCGTCCCCGGGCGGCTGCGCGGCACGATCAAGGCCGCCGAGCAGATCCTGGAGCGCACGAAGGCGGACTGCGTCGTCGGGTTCGGCGGCTATGTCGCGCTGCCCGGTTACCTGGCCGCCAAGCGGCGCGGGGTGCCGATCATCGTGCACGAGGCCAATGCCCGCCCCGGGCTGGCCAACAAGATCGGCTCGCGCTACGCCAAGTACGTCGCGGTCAGCACCCCGGACAGCAAGCTGCGGGACGCCCGGTACGTGGGCATCCCGCTGCGCCGCACGATCGCGACCCTCGACCGGGCGGCGGTCCGCCCCGAGGCGCGGGCCGCCTTCGGGCTGGACCCCAACCTGCCGACGCTGCTGGTCTCCGGCGGCTCGCAGGGGGCCCGGCGGCTCAACGAGGTCATCCAGGCCGCCGTACCCGCTCTTCAGCGCTCCGGAATCCAGGTGCTGCACGCGGTCGGCCCGAAGAACGAAATGCCGCATGTGGACAACATGCCGGGGATGCCCCCGTATGTGCCGGTACCGTACGTGGACCGGATGGACCTCGCGTACGCCGCGGCCGACATGATGCTCTGCCGCGCGGGCGCGATGACCGTCGCCGAACTGTCCGCCGTCGGGCTGCCGGCCGCCTACGTACCGCTGCCCATCGGCAACGGCGAACAGCGGCTGAACGCCCAGCCGCTGGTCAACGCCGGCGGCGGGCTGCTCGTCGACGACGCGCAGCTGACGCCGGAGTGGGTGCAGGGCCAGGTGCTGCCGGTGCTCGCCGACCCGCACCGGCTGTACGAGATGTCCCGCGCGGCATCCGAGTTCGGCCGCAGGGACGCGGACGAGCTTCTGGTCGGCATGGTGTACGAGGCGGTCGCGGGCCGCTGACGGACGGTGCGGCCGTGCTGCCCCGGGGCGTACCCCGGGGCGGCGGCCGGAAGGAGAGGGAGTGTGGCCGGACCGACGACCGCCCGGCGCGGTGAGAAGAAGTCCGCGCGCTCCGGCCCGCCCTCTTCCGGAAAGCCCGAGAAGTCCTGGAAACCCGGAAGGTCCGGGAAGTCCGGCGGGTCCGGTGCCGGAGGCGGAGCCGATGAGCCCGGAAAGCGGGGCGCGTCCGGCCCGTCGGGCGGCTGGTCCGGCCTGCGGGCCCGGTTCCGCGTACCGCCCCGCCGCAGCCTGATCATCACATCGGCGGGCGCCGTACTGCTGGCCGGTTTCGGTACCTGGGCCCTGTACGGCTCCACCTGGCTGCGCACGGAACACGTAGAGGTGAGCGGTATCGGTGTGCTGACGGCCGATGAGGTCGTACGGGCCGCCGCGGTACCGATGGACACACCCCTCGCCTCCATGGACAAGGGGGCCGTCGCCGGCCGCTTGCGCGCGAAACTTCCGCGTATCAAGTCCGTTGCCGTCATGCGCTCCTGGCCGCACACGGTCAGCCTGAAAGTGACCGAAAGGCAGCCGGAACTCGTTATTCAAACGGGCGGAAAGTTCGTCGAAGTGGACGCCGAAGGGACGCGTTTCGCCACGGTCGCCACCGCTCCGAAGGGCGTTCCGCTTCTGGAAATGGCCGTACGGGACAGCCCGGGTCTGCGGCGGTTCGGCGCCGACCGCCTCCGGCGCGCGGCCGGCACCGTCGTCACCGCCCTCCCGAAACCGCTCCACCAGGAGGTTCGTACCGTCGAGGTGCGTTCCTTCGACGCCATCACCCTGAAGCTGACGGGCGGCCGTACCGTCGTATGGGGGAGTGACGAACGCAGTACGGCGAAGGCCAAGGTGCTCGCCGCGGCGCTGAAAGCGGCGCGTGACGCGCGCCACTTCGATGTGAGTGTCCCCACCGCACCCGCGGTGTCCGGGAGTTGACGTGTGTACCCGCAGGCCAGCACCCTGGATGGCTACCACTATGGGTGATCACATAGGGTGAAAAGAAAAACGGGAGGTTCGGCGTGTTCGTTGAACGTGCGCCACTTGTCGACTTAGTGTCTCGTTCCAAAGAGTCCCAGGAACACAGGCACTGGTAACCCTAAACTTCAGCGTTAGGGTTCGGGTCGGCACTACGAACCGTCCCATCGGCATCAGTCGGCGACCGCACCCCCCGGTGCGGCGACGACACGTAACTCGAGGCGAGAGGCCTTCGACGTGGCAGCACCGCAGAACTACCTCGCAGTCATCAAGGTCGTCGGCATCGGCGGCGGTGGCGTGAACGCCATCAACCGGATGATCGAGGTCGGGCTCAAGGGCGTCGAGTTCATCGCGATCAACACCGATGCACAGGCCCTGCTGATGAGCGACGCCGACGTCAAACTGGACGTCGGCCGGGAACTCACGCGTGGTCTGGGCGCAGGCGCCAACCCCGATGTCGGCCGCAAGGCGGCCGAAGACCACCGCGAGGAGATCGAGGAGGTCCTCAAGGGGGCCGACATGGTCTTCGTGACCGCGGGAGAGGGCGGCGGCACCGGCACCGGCGGCGCCCCCGTCGTCGCCAACATCGCCCGCTCGCTCGGCGCCCTGACGATCGGTGTGGTCACCCGACCGTTCACCTTCGAGGGCCGTCGCCGCGCGAACCAGGCCGAGGACGGCATCGCCGGCCTCCGCGACGAGGTCGACACCCTCATCGTGATCCCCAATGACCGACTGCTGTCCATCTCGGACCGCCAGGTGAGCGTGCTCGACGCGTTCAAGTCCGCGGACCAGGTACTGCTGTCGGGTGTCCAGGGCATCACCGACCTGATCACCACCCCGGGTCTGATCAACCTCGACTTCGCCGACGTCAAGTCCGTGATGTCGGAGGCCGGCTCGGCCCTCATGGGCATCGGCTCGGCGCGCGGCGACGACCGCGCGGTGGCCGCCGCGGAGATGGCGATCTCCTCGCCGCTCCTGGAGGCGTCCATCGACGGCGCCCGCGGCGTGCTGCTCTCCATCTCCGGCGGCTCCGACCTCGGTCTCTTCGAGATCAACGAGGCCGCGCAACTGGTCAGCGAGGCGGCTCACCCCGAGGCGAACATCATCTTCGGCGCCGTCATCGACGACGCGCTCGGCGACGAGGTCCGGGTGACCGTCATCGCCGCGGGCTTCGACGGCGGCCAGCCGCCGGCCCGTCAGCAGACCGTGCTCGGTAACCAGAACAACGGCAAGCGCGAGGAACCGGCTCCGGCCGCCAGCCGCCCGGCCCCGCAGGCCGAGCCCCGGTCGTCGTCCTTCGGCGGCCTGGGTTCGGTGCCCGTACGGGACGAGGAGCCGGCCCCGGCCGACCCGTCCCCGCTCGGCGAGGTGCCGCCGCCCCCGACCGCCTCGCCGCAGGTTCCGCCGGCCCGTCCGTACTCGGACACCGCGGCCGAGGAACTGGACGTCCCCGACTTCCTGAAGTGACCGAAGTCCCGACGTGATAGGGCAACAGCACCCGGTGCTGACGAACGACACGAGCGGCGCGCACTTCGCCTTCACCGACCGGTGGGGCGGGGTGAGCGCCGCTCCGTATGCCGAGCTCAACCTCGGGGGCGCCGTCGGCGACGACCCCGGAGCGGTACGGACCAATCGCGAACTGGCGGCCAAGGCGCTGGGCCTGGACCCAGCCTCGGTCGTGTGGATGAACCAGGTGCACGGCCGGGACGTGGCCGTGGTCGACGGGCCGTGGCGCGACGACACCGAGGTCCCCTGTGTGGACGCGGTGGTGACGGCCCGGCGGGGCCTGGCCCTCGCGGTCCTGACCGCCGACTGCACCCCGGTGCTCCTCGCCGACCCGGTCGCCGGAGTCACCGGCGCCGCGCACGCGGGGCGTCCGGGCCTGGTGGCCGGAGTGGTTCCGGCCACCGTCGAGGCGATGACCGCGCTGGGCGCCGACCCGGCCCGTATCACCGCCCGTACCGGGCCCGCGGTCTGCGGACGCTGCTACGAGGTGCCCGCGGCGATGCGCGACGAGGTCGCCGCGGTGGTGCCCGCGGCGTGGGCCACCACCTCGTGGGGCACCCCCGCGGTGGACATGGCCGCCGGGGTCCGTGCCCAACTCGCCGCGTACGGCGTGCAGATGCGTGAACATTCCCACATCTGCACGCTGGAGTCGGCGGACCACTTCTCGTACCGGCGCGACCGCACCACCGGGCGGCTCGCGAGCTATGTATGGCTGGGATGCTGAGCTGTGACGGATCGTAGGACCGAACTGGCGGACAACCTGGCGCGCGTGGAGGAACGAATCTCCACCGCGTGCGACAAGGCCGGCCGCAAGCGTGAAGACGTGACGCTCATCGTGGTCACGAAGACCTACCCGGCGAGCGACGTCCGGCTGCTCGCCGAACTCGGCGTCCGGCAGGTGGCGGAGAACCGCGACCAGGACGCGGCGCCGAAGGCCGCCGCCTGCTCGGATCTGCCCCTTACCTGGCACTTCGTCGGTCAGTTGCAGACCAACAAAGTGCGGTCTGTGGCCAATTACGCCGATATTGTGCAGTCGGTCGACCGCGCCAAGCTGGTCACCGCACTGTCGAAGGAAGCGGTACGGGCCGGCCGCGAGCTCCGCTGCCTGCTCCAGGTGGCACTTGACGCCGAGTCGGGTGACACCCGGGGGGAGACGGGGGAGCGTGGCGGGGTGGCCCCGGCCGGGGTCGCCGCGCTGGCCGACGCCATCGCGGACGCCGAAGGTCTGCGCCTGGGCGGTCTGATGACGGTGGCTCCGCTGACCGGCCCGTTCGCCGGGCGGCCCGGTGCCGCTTTCGAGCGTTTGATGGAAATCTCATCCGGCCTGCGCGTGAACCATCCTGCTGCGAACATGGTGTCAGCAGGGATGAGCGCGGACCTCGATGAAGCCGTGGCTGCCGGGGCGACACATGTGCGCGTCGGCACTGCGGTACTCGGAGTCCGACCACGGCTCGGGTAACGTCGCCAAGCAAGTCGGACCACAGCACAAAATATGGTCATTGCCCCCAAAAGGAGGGCAGACCGCGTGGATCCAAGGCACCCGGTGACGGAGCCGATCCACCACAGAGCGGAGGACGCAGAGAATGGCCGGCGCGATGCGCAAGATGGCGGTCTACCTCGGCCTCGTGGAGGACGATGGGTACGACGGCCGGGGGTTCGACCCCGACGACGAGTTCGAGCCCGAGCTTGACCCGGAGCCCGAACGGGGGCGGCGACCGCAGACCCAAGTACCCACCGAGCCGCACCCGGAACGGGACGAACCCGTCCGAGTCGCCCAGCCACCCGCTCAGCGTGAGTCCGCGCCCCTGGCCGCCGAAAGCGGACGACCCGCCCGAATCGCCCCCGTGGCGTCCATCACACCCGACCGTCCGAATCTGGAGAAGAACGCACCGGTGATCATGCCCAAGGTTGTGTCCGAGCGGGAGCCCTACCGCATCACCACGCTGCACCCCCGGACCTACAACGAAGCCCGTACCATCGGGGAACACTTCCGTGAGGGCACTCCGGTGATCATGAATCTCACGGAGATGGACGACACGGACGCGAAGCGACTTGTCGACTTTGCGGCCGGTCTCGTCTTCGGCCTGCACGGCAGCATCGAGCGGGTGACGCAGAAGGTGTTCCTGTTGTCGCCTGCTAACGTCGATGTCACGGCGGAGGACAAGGCCCGTATCGCAGAGGGCGGGTTCTTCAACCAGAGCTGAGACGCAACACCGGGCACACCGGGCCGAAACGCCCAACACGACAGCATGGCAAGGGGAGAGGACAGCGCGGATGAGTATCGCTGGACAGGTGATCTACATCGCGTTGTACTGCTTCCTGATCGTGTTGATCTTCCGGCTGGTGATGGACTATGTCTTCCAGTTCGCCCGTTCATGGCAACCCGGCAAGCCAATGGTGGTCGTTCTGGAGGCCACCTACACTGTCACTGATCCGCCACTCAAGCTCTTGCGGCGGGTCATTCCGCCGCTGCGTCTCGGGGGCGTGGCGCTCGACCTGTCCTTCTTCGTATTGATGATCATCGTCTACATCCTGATCACCGTCGTGAGGTCGGTGTTGTTGGTGTGAACGATACGGTCTTGCCGATTGCCGACGACTACGTTGAGGTGAAGTAGAGATGCCGTTGACCCCCGAGGACGTGCGGAACAAGCAGTTCACGACCGTCCGCCTCCGAGAAGGCTATGACGAGGACGAGGTCGATGCCTTCCTCGATGAGGTCGAAGCCGAACTGACCCGTCTGCTGCGGGAGAACGAGGACCTGCGCGCCAAGCTGGCCGCCGCGACGCGAGCCGCCGCGCAGAACCAGCAGCAGAACATGCGCAAGCAGCAGGACCAGCAGCAGCAGGACCAGCAGCAACAGCACCAGCAGGGCAGGCCCGGGGCTCCCGTGCCCGCCGCCATATCCGGTCCGCAGCCGGTGCCGCCGCAGCAACAGCAGCAACAGCAGCAGTTGGGCGGCCCGCCGCAGCTGACCGGAGGGGCCCCGCAGCTGCCGGCCGGCCCCGGTGGCCACGGTCCTGGTCCGCAGGGCCCGCACGGCCCCGGCCCGATGGGGCCCGGCGGTCCGCTCGGCGGCCCGATGGGCGGTCCCGGTGGCCCCGGTGGTCACGGCGGCCCGCAGCTGCCGCAGCCGGGTCAGGGTCCGGGCGGCGACAGCGCCGCTCGTGTGCTCTCGCTCGCGCAGCAGACCGCCGACCAGGCGATTGCGGAGGCCCGCTCCGAAGCCAACAAGATCGTTGGTGAGGCGCGCAGCCGGGCCGAGGGTCTGGAGCGGGATGCCCGCGCCAAGGCGGATGCGCTGGAGCGGGACGCGCAGGAGAAGCACCGCGTCGCGATGGGGTCGCTGGAGTCGGCCCGCGCCACGCTGGAGCGCAAGGTCGAGGACCTGCGCGGCTTCGAGCGCGAGTACCGTACGCGGCTGAAGTCCTACCTGGAGAGCCAGCTGCGCCAGCTGGAGAACCAGGCCGACGACTCGCTGGCGCCGCCGCGGACGCCGGCGACCGCCTCGCTGCCGCCGTCGCCGTCGATGGCGTCGGCCGGTGCCGGGTCCATGGGGGGCAACCACACCATGGGTGGCGGGCAGTCGATGGGTGGTCACGGTGGTGGCTCCGCGAGTGCTCCGTCCTACGGCGGGCAGCAGCAGATGTCGCCGGCGATGACGCAGCCGATGGCTCCGGTGCGGCCGCAGGGGCAGCAGCCGATGCAGCAGGCGCCGTCGCCGATGCGTGGGTTCCTCATCGACGAGGACGACAACTGAGCGGAGCCGCGCTTCGCGCGTAGTCGTCGCGCGTAGTGCGTAGTCGGCAATCAGGGCTGGGCCCCTGGGGTTATCCCCGGGGGCCCGGTCTTTTGCGTGGGCCCGGTTGGCCCGGTTGGGGTGCGCGTTCTGCGCCGTCTGTCCGGTGGGTGGTGGGCTCGGGCCCCCGCAGGGGTCACTCCTCGACACCGTGTACGTCAACGGTGACCACATTGTGAACCCAGATACCCGGCTGCTCTGCGGGGAGACCCCTGCGTGGACCCGAGCCCGGCCGGATTGCGGCTATCCGTGCGTTTTGGGTTGGTGTGCTACGGGATTGCTGACCGGCTTGTACGCGAACGGCCCCCGACGCCTGGTGCGTCGGGGGCCGCTCGGTGTTGTTCGCGCTTGGGGCTTACGCCTCGGTCTTTCGGAGGTGGAAGGTGAGGTTGAGGGCCTCGTCCTCGAAGGCCGGGCCGTATGTGGCGTCGGCCTCGCCGTAGGCGAAGTCCGTGGCCAGGACCTCGTCCGAGATGAGGGTGTGGTGGTCGGTCAGTGCTGTGCGGACCTCTTCGTCGGTGGTCTGCCAGCGCAGAGCGATACGGTCGGCCACGTCCAGGCCGCTGTTCTTGCGGGCCTCCTGGATGAGGCGGATGGCGTCGCGGGCCAGGCCCGCGCGGCGCAGGTCGGGGGTGATCTCCAGGTCGAGGGCCACGGTGGCGCCTGCGTCGGAGGCCACCGACCAGCCCTCGCGCGGGGTCTCGGTGATGATGACCTCGTCGGGGGAGAGGGGAAGCGTCTCGTCGTCGACGGTGATGGTCGCCGTGCCCTCGCGCAGGGCGAGGGAGAGGGCTGCCGCGTCGGTGGCGGCGATGGCCTTGGCCACTGCCTGGACGCCCTTGCCGAAGCGCTTGCCCAGGGCCCGGAAGTTGGCCTTGGCCGTGGTGTCGACCAGGGAGCCGCCCACCTCGGAGAGGGTGGCGAGGGTGGAGACGTTCAGTTCCTCGGTGATCTGGGTGCGCAGTTCGGGGGAGAGGGCTTCGAAGCCGGCTGCGGCGACCAGGGCGCGGGAGAGGGGCTGGCG
This sequence comes from Streptomyces sp. CB02923, assembly GCF_001905005.1. Lineage (GTDB taxonomy): Bacteria > Actinomycetota > Actinomycetes > Streptomycetales > Streptomycetaceae > Streptomyces. The sequence continues at coordinate 1,205,372 of NZ_LWKZ01000012.1, forward strand.
GGTCTTGACGCCGGATTCCGCGCGGGTGGCGCGGCCCAGTTCGACCAGGCGGCGCACCAGCTGCATGTGCGTGGAGAGAGCCGGGTCGATGAGAGTGGGGTCGGCTTCGGGCCAGGTGGAGAGGTGGACCGAGTCGGGGGCGTCGGGGGTGACCGGGACGACCAGGTCCTGCCACACGCGTTCGGTGATGAACGGGGTGATGGGGGCCATCAGGCGGGTGACCGTTTCGATGACCTCGTGGAGCGTGCGCAGGGCCGCCTTGTCGCCCTGCCAGAAGCGGCGGCGGGAGCGGCGTACGTACCAGTTGGAGAGGTCGTCGACGAAGGAGGAGAGGAGCTTGCCGGCGCGCTGGGTGTCGAAGGTTTCGAGGGCTTCGGTGACGCCTTCGGTGAGGGCGTGGAGTTCGGACAGGAGCCAGCGGTCGAGGAGCGGGCGGTCGGCCGGGGTGGGGTCTTCGGCGCTGGGGACCCAGCTGGAGGTGCGGGCGTACAGGGCCTGGAAGGCGACCGTGTTCCAGTAGGTGAGGAGGGTCTTGCGGACCACTTCCTGGATGGTGCCGTGGCCTACGCGGCGGGCCGCCCAGGGGGAGCCGCCGGCCGCCATGAACCAGCGGACGGCGTCGGCGCCGTGCTGGTCCATCAGCGGGATCGGGTCCAGGGTGTTGCCCAGGTGCTTGGACATCTTGCGGCCGTCCTCGGCGAGGATGTGGCCCAGGCAGACGACGTTCTCGTAGGACGACTTGTCGAAGACGAGGGTGCCGACGGCCATGAGGGTGTAGAACCAGCCGCGGGTCTGGTCGATCGCCTCGGAGATGAACTGCGCGGGGTAGCGCTTCTCGAACAGTTCCTTGTTCTTGTACGGGTAGCCCCACTGCGCGAAGGGCATGGAGCCGGAGTCGTACCAGGCGTCGATGACCTCGGGGACGCGCGTCGCGGTGCCCTGGCACGTGGGGCAGGGGAAGGTGACGGCGTCGATGTAGGGGCGGTGGGGGTCGAGGCCGGACTGGTCGGTGCCGGTGAGGTCGGTGAGCTCGGCGAGGGAGCCCACGCAGGTGAGGTGGTCTTCGGCGCAGCGCCAGATGGGGAGCGGGGTGCCCCAGTAGCGGTTGCGGGAGAGGGCCCAGTCGATGTTGTTGTTGAGCCAGTCGCCGAAGCGGCCGTGCTTGACCGACTCGGGGAACCAGTTGGTGTGCTCGTTCTCGCGCAGCAGGGCGTCCTTGACCGCGGTGGTGCGGATGTACCAGGACGGCTGGGCGTAGTAGAGCAGGGCGGTGTGGCAGCGCCAGCAGTGCGGGTAGCTGTGCTCGTAGGCGACGTGGCGGAAGAGCAGGCCGCGGGCGTCGAGGTCCGTGACGAGGTGCTCGTCGGCCTTCTTGAAGAACTGGCCGCCGACGAGGGCGAGGTCCTCCTCGAAGGTGCCGTCGGGGCGCACCGGGTTGACGACCGGCAGGCCGTAGCCGCGGCAGGTCTTGAGGTCGTCCTCACCGAAGGCCGGGGCCTGGTGGACCAGGCCCGTACCGTCCTCGGTGGTGACGTAGTCGGCGTTGACGACGAAGTTGGCGTCTTCCAGCTCGACGAGGTCGAAGGGGCGGCGGTAGGCCCAGCGCTCCATGTCGCGGCCGGTGAAGGTCCGGCCGGTCGCGGTCCAGCCCTCGCCGAGGGCCTTTTCGAGCAGGGGCTCGGCGACGACGAGGTTTTCCCGGCCGTCGGTGGCGACGACGTAGGTGACGTCGGGGTGGGCGGCGACCGCCGTGTTGGAGACCAGCGTCCAGGGGGTGGTCGTCCAGATGAGGAGGGCCGCTTCGCCGGCCAGCGGGCCCGAGGTGAGGGGGAGGCGGACGAAGACGGAGGGGTCCACGACCGTTTCGTAGCCCTGGGCCAGTTCGTGGTCGGACAGGCCGGTGCCGCAGCGGGGGCACCAGGGGGCGACGCGGTGGTCCTGCGCGAGCAGGCCCTTGTCGAAGATCTGCTTGAGGGACCACCAGACCGACTGGATGTAGTCGGGGTCCATGGTGCGGTACGGGTCGTCCAGGTCCGTCCAGTACCCCATCCGGGTGGTGAGGTCGGCGAAGGCGTCGGTGTGGCGGGTCACCGACTCGCGGCACTTGGCGTTGAACTCGGCGATGCCGTACGCCTCGATGTCCTTCTTGCCGTTGAAGCCCAGTTCCTTCTCGACGGCCAGCTCGACCGGCAGGCCGTGGCAGTCCCAGCCGGCCTTGCGGCCGACGTGGTAGCCCCGCATCGTGCGGAAGCGGGGGAAGACGTCCTTGAAGACGCGGGCCTCGATGTGGTGGGCACCGGGCATGCCGTTGGCGGTCGGCGGGCCTTCGTAGAAGACCCATTCGGGCCGGCCCTCGGACTGCTGGAGGGTACGGGCGAAGACCTTCTGCTCGCGCCAGAAATCGAGCACCGCGTGCTCAAGGGCGGGCAGGTCTACCTGGGCGGGTACCTGGCGGTACTGAGACTGTGACATCGGGGCGTTCCTCCGGCGGACACCTGCTGCGTTCTCCGTCCGGAGGGACGAGAGCCTGGGCTCCCGCGGTACCACCCTCCTTGGCGGTGCGTGCTCCACCGCCCCCTCATTGGGGTCGCGAGGCCGGTTCTACTCGCCTGCGGGCCGCTCGCGGGCCGCCCGTGGGCTTTCTTCCGGCGGCTCCGGGCTGATCTTCACGTCGCGCACGCCTCCGGGCTCGCACCGTCCCCGGCTCGCTCATGGCTGCGTACGACGCTACTCGTCCCATCCGCGCCTTTCGCTGGCCCCGCGCTCCCGGCTTCTCCCCCGGCCCGAGGCCGGGAGGTGTCCCGGAGCAGGGGGACCCCCACAGTGTACGGGGCACCGGCGGTGCGGGCCGACCGGTTTTGCGGGCTGCGCCGAGTGAGGTAGCGGGTGCCGAGGGCGTGACCCGAATGGCGATACGCAGGGCGCGGGAGTCGGCGCGCGGGGGGCGGGCGGCCGGTGACGGGGTCCGCGCGGGCCGTGGGCTGGCGGTTCACCGCGCGAGCAGGGGGCACAACGGATGCAGACCCGGCTGCCGTGGGGGAGACCGGGCCGGAAAGGGCGGTGCGTCCCGTTGCCGCGTGCCTTGAGGCGATTTATCGTTCCGGTCACGATTCGCGAGCATGATCACATCGTGAAGGGGCCGCGGCCATGGTGGCGAAGAAGACCGCCGCGAAGAAGAGCACGGCGGATGCCGGGAAGGCCGCGGCCGGGAAGCCGGGAACCGCGGCGAAGAAGCGGGTGTCCGCCGCCACGGCGATGAGTGCGCAGGCCGCGCCGGACACCCCGGCCACGGAGCCGGAGCATCCGCCCGCGGCCGAGAAGTCGGCCGAGAAGACGGCGAAGAAGACGGCGAAGAAGACGGCCAAGAAGGCGACCGGGAAGAAGGCCGCGGCGAAGAAGGCGGTGGAGGAGGCCGGGGAGTCCCCTCCGGACGGCGGACCCGCGGCCCGGAAGGCCGCGCCCCGGAAGGCGGCCAGGAAGACCGCACCTGCCGAGAAGGCGGTGCCCGCGAAGAAGACGGGAGCCAAGACGGTGGTGGAGAAGCAGACTCCGGGCGGGGCACCGGCCGCCGAGGCGGAGCAGGACGGGACGACGGGCGCGGTGCCCAAGGCGCGTGCCGCGGCCCCCGGCGAGCTGGCCGTACGGCCCGGCGAGGACCCGTGGACGCCGGGTGAGGTCGCCGAGGCCCGTACGGAACTGCACGCGGAGGTCGCCCGGCTGCGTACGGAGATCGAGGCGTCCGAGGACGCGCTCGCCGGGCTGATGCGGGATTCCGGCGAAGGCACCGGCGACGAGGCGGACACCGGCAGCAAGAACATCACCCGCGAACACGAGATGGCGCTGGCCTCCAACGCGCGCGAGATGCTGCTGCAGACCGAGCGCGCGCTGGAGCGGCTGGACGCGGGCACGTACGGCCTGTGCGAGAACTGCGGCAAGCCGATCGGCAAGGCCCGGATGCAGGCGTTCCCCCGGGCGACGCTGTGTGTGGAGTGCAAGCAGCGGCAGGAACGCAGGTAGCACGTGTGGCGGTCAGGCGGGCAGGCCCGGCCGTCGGGCGGGAGAATCGCCCGTGGGCGGTGGCACCCGTCCCCGCAGCATCCGTACGCCTGTGCCGTACCCTCGTGCTCAGCCGGGGGCGGCCTGGCGTGCGGGATTCTACGGGCTGAGGGGCTCACAACGTGGCAGAGGCGGAGCGCATCACCGGTACGCCGGAGACCGGGCCGGATTCCGAGCCGGGGACGGCGGCGGTACCGGGATCCGGGGGGAACGCCGAGGGGACGGCGCCGCGCGAGCGGGACGGGGCCCGGGGCGACGAGCCCCGGGGCGAGGACGCGGCCGGCGGCGAGGCGGGCGCCACCGCGGCCGGGGCCAAGGGCAGGGGCAAGCGGCGGATCGGCACGCTGTTCCTGGTCGCGGCCTTCGTCTACCTCCTCGACCTGGGCAGCAAGGCGCTGGTGGTCGCGAAGCTGGAGCACCACGCCCCCATCGAGGTGATCGGTTCGCTGCTGCGCCTGGAGGTGATCCGCAACCGCGGTGCCGCCTTCAGCATCGGCGAGGCGTTGACGATCTTCCTCACCATCATCGCGGCGATCGTGATCGTGGTGATCATCCGGATCGCCCGCAAGCTGTACAGCCTCCCGTGGGGCATCGCGCTCGGCCTGCTGCTGGGCGGCGCCTTCGGCAACCTCACCGACCGGATCTTCCGTACGCCGGGCGTCTTCGAGGGCGCGGTGGTGGACTTCATCGCACCCGCCCATTTCGCGGTCTTCAATCTCGCGGACTCGGCGATCGTCTGCGGTGGCATCCTGATCGTGATCCTGTCCTTCCGCGGCCTGGACCCGGACGGCACGGTCCACAAGGACTGACGGACGGGTACGGGGCCGGCCGGGCGACCGGGGCCGGCGGGAGTGTCACAGCGGGCTGACATACTCGGTGATGTGAGCACGATTCCCGAGATCCGCACCCTGCCCGTACCGGACGGCCTGGAGGGCGAGCGCGTAGACGCCGCGCTGGCCCGTATGTTCGGCTTCTCCCGTACGAAGGCCGCCGAGCTGGCGGCCGGCGGGAAGGTCCGGGTGGACGGCGCCGAAGTCATGAAGTCCGAGCGGGTGCACGGCGGCGCCTGGCTGGAAGTGGAGATGCCGCAGGCCGCGCCGCCGGTGGAGATCGTCGCCGAGCCCGTCGAGGGCATGGAGATCGTCCATGACGACGACGACATCGTGGTCATCGTCAAGCCGGTCGGCGTCGCCGCGCACCCGAGCCCCGGCTGGACGGGCACGACCGTCATCGGCGGGCTGGCCGCCGCGGGCTTCCGTATCGCGACCTCCGGTGCCGCCGAGCGCCAGGGCATCGTGCACCGCCTCGACGTCGGCACCTCCGGCCTGATGGTGGTGGCCAAGTCGGAGCGCGCGTACACCCTGCTCAAGCAGCAGTTCCGGGAGCGTACGGTCGACAAGCGCTACCACGCCCTGGTGCAGGGCCACCCGGACCCGATGAGCGGCACGATCGACGCACCCATCGGCCGGCACCCGCAGCACGACTACAAGTGGGCGGTGACGGCCGACGGCAAGGCGTCGGTCACGCACTACGACCTCATCGAGGCGTTCCGGGCGGCCAGCCTGCTGGACATCAAGCTGGAGACGGGGCGTACGCACCAGATCCGGGTCCACATGTCCGCGCACCGCCACCCGTGCGTCGGCGACCTGACCTACGGCGCCGACCCGACGCTGGCCAAGCGGCTGGGTCTCACCCGGCAGTGGCTGCACGCGATGCGGCTGGGCTTCGAGCACCCGGCCGACGGGCAGTGGGTGGAGTTCGAGAGCGCCTATCCGGAGGACCTCCAGCGCGCCCTGGACCGGGTGCGGTCCGAGAGCGCCTGAGCCGCACGCCGCGCGCGGGGCGGAGCGGTTTCCGGGCGGCGGTAGACCGGACGGCCGAGCGGCCCGACTGCTCGTCCGAGCGGTTTTTGCACGCTTCATGGCAGGCTTGGGGCGGAAAGTGATCGATCTCGACCCCGGAGCGTAGTCACCGTGGACCAGCTGGCCCTGATGTTCGTCCTACTTCTCGGGGCCGTGGTCATGGTCCCGGTCGGTGACCGGCTGGGCCTGCCGTCGCCGGTCCTGATGACGCTCGGGGGCGCGGTACTGGCCCTGCTGCCGTTCGTACCGAACGTCGAGGTACCGCCGGAGTTCATCCTCCCGCTGGTACTGCCGCCGCTGCTCTACGCCGCCGTCCAGCGCACCTCCTGGCGGCAGTTCACGGCCAACATCCGGCCCATCTTCCTGCTGGCGGTGGCCCTGGTCTTCGCGACCACGGCCGCCGTCGCCGCTGTGGCACACGCCATCGTCCCCGGCATGCCGATCGCCGCGGCGGTGGTGCTCGGCGCCCTCGTCGCGCCGCCCGACCCGGTCGCCGCGACCGCCGTGGCGGGCAAGCTGGGCCTGCCCCGCCGGATGGTCTCCATCCTGGAGGGCGAGGGGCTGTTCAACGACGTCACCGCGATCGTGCTCTACCACGTCGCGCTCGCCGCAGCCGTCAGCGGCTCCTTCTCGGTGCCCTCCGCGGTGGGCTCGCTGGTGCTGTCCGCGGTGGTGGCCATAGCCGTCGGTCTGCTGCTGGGGTGGGCCGCCAACAAGCTGATGGGCCTGCTGGGCGACCCGACGCTGCAGATCGGCCTGACGCTGCTGGTGCCGTTCGTCGCGTACGTCCTCGCCGAGGAGTTCGAGGGCTCCGGGGTGCTGGCGGTGCTGACCACCGCGCTGTTCCTCGCCGAGTACGCGGTGGACGCCGACGACGTGATGGGCCGGCTGGCCGGCTACACCTTCTGGGAGATCGTCGACACCCTCGTCACCGGCGTCGCCTTCGGCCTGATCGGCCTGGAACTGCACAACGTCATCAAGGTGGCCTCCGGCCGCTGGGGCGAGATGCTCGGAGTGGGCGCGGCCGTCGTGGTGGTCGTGGTGGGCGTCCGGCTGCTGTGGCTGCTGCCCGCCGCCTGGCTGGCCAAGCGGATGCACAAGCGCCGGGACTTCGACGAGGACATCCCGATGAGCTGGCGGGAGACCCTGATCATGTGGTGGTCCGGGATGCGCGGTGTGGCGTCCGTCGCGCTGGCGCTGGCCATCCCGTACACGATCGACGGCGGCGCGGACTTCCCGGCCCGCGACGAGATCCTCTTCATCGCCTTCGCCGTGGTGCTCTCCGGACTCGTCATCCAGGGCCTGTCGCTGCCCACACTCGTCAAGAAGCTGCGGGTACGGGCCGACACGGAGGCCGAGGAGAAGCTGGAGCACGAGCTGGCGCTGCGGGTGATCAAGGCGTCCAAGCGGCGGCTGAAGGAGATCCTGGAGGTCGAGGAACTGCCGGAGGAGATCAGCGAGCAGCTCGGCCGGCGCGCGTACGACATGGGCGCGCGCATCGCGCCGGACATCGTGGACGACGACCGGCGGGAGAACTTCGAAAAGCGCATCACCCGGATGAAGAAGGTGCAGCGCATCCAGAGCGAGATGCTCTCGGCGGCCCGCCACGAGGTGCTGGCGGCGCGCAGCGAGCCGGGCGCCGACCCGGAGATCGTGGACCGGGTGCTGCGCCAGCTGGACATGCGCAGCCTGCGGGGCGCTCCGCTGCCCTAAGGGGCCGGGGCGGGGTACGGCATCGCACCCCGCCCCGCACCGTCAGCCGTCCGCGCCCGGACCCTTGTCCAGGGTCCCCGGGCGCCGCTCGCCGTCCGTTTCCGCCAGGCGGGCGGGGTCCTGTCCGCCGTCGGGGGCGACGGCGGTGGCGACCCGCGGCAGCGCGTACGGGTGTTCCGCGCGCAGCCAGTCGATCATCCGCTCGCGGACCTCGCAGCGCACCGACCAGATGGAGTCCGAGTCACGGGCGGTGACCAGGGCGCGTACCTGGATCGTGGTCGGAGTGGTGTCGGTGACCACCAGGCTCCAGCCGCGGCCGTCCCAGTCGGTGCTGTTCTGCAGGATCTCGTGCAGCCGGTGCCGCATCTTCTCCACGGGCGCCGCGTGGTCGAGGTGGAAGAAGACCGTGCCGGTCATCTGCGCGCCCCCGCGCGACCAGTTCTCGAACGGCTTGCTCGTGAAGTACGACACGGGCATGGTGATCCGCCGCTCGTCCCAGGTCCGTACGGTCAGGAAGGTCAGGGTGATCTCCTCGACCGTGCCCCACTCCTTGTCCACGACGACCGTGTCCCCGATGCGGACCATGTCGCCGAAGGCGATCTGCAGGCCCGCGAAGAGGTTGCCGAGGGTGGACTGCGCCGCCACACCGGCGACGATGCCGACCAGCCCGGCCGAGGCCAGCATGGACTGGCCGACCGTCTGCATCCTGGGGAAGGTCAGCAGCATCGAGGCCGCGGCGACGATGATGACGACCGCCGTGACCACCCGCTGGATCAGGGTGACCTGGGTACGGACCCGCCGGACCCGGGCGGCGTCCCGCGCGCCCGCGGCGTACCGGGAGTACGAGGACTCCACGATGGCCGCCGACGCGCGGATGGCGAGCCAGGCGGTGGCCGCGATCAGGATCAGGGAGAGGATCTGGCCGAGACCGGCCTCGTGGTCCTCGATGAACTCCAGTCCGGTTCTGTCGTAGAAGCCGCGCAGCAGCGCGGTCACCAGCACCACTTGCAGGGGGACGCGGCAGCGCCGCAGCAGGCCCCACAGTGGCGTGTCCGGGCGGGCCGTGTCGGCCCGGCGCAGTGCCAGGTCGGCCAGCCAGCCCAGAACGAGCGTCACGACTATCGAGCCGCCTACGACGATGAGCGGACGAAGCACGTCCTCCATGGACACTTCGGTCCTCCTAGTTGTGGTCAGCTTCGTGCCGGTTCCTACTGACCGTAACTGGCACGATGGTGGAAGTGCGATCCAATGACAGGGAAGTGAATCCAGTGGCCTCTTCGTCCGCCTCGTCCTCCGCGCCGTCCGCGGCGCCTTCGACGGTTGTCCTGTTCCACTCGGTGTGCGGTCTGCGGCCCGCGGTGCACGCCGCCGCCGACCGGCTCCGCGAGGCCGGGCACGAGGTCGTCGTACCGGATCTCTTCGACGGGCGGACCGCCGAGACCGTCGAGGACGGCGTGGTGATCAAGGACGAGATCGGCAAGGACGAGCTGCTGCTCCGCGCGGTGACCGCCGCCGCGCCGTATTCCGACCGGGGCGTGGTCTACGCGGGCTTCTCCTTCGGTGGCGCGGTCGCGCAGAACCTCGCGCTGGGGGACGAGAAGGCGCGCGGGCTGCTGCTGATGCACGGGACCTCGGACATCGCCGACGACGCCTCGGTCGACGAGCTGCCCGTACAGCTGCACGTCGCCGACCCGGACCCGTTCGAGCCGCACGACTGGCTGAACGCCTGGTACCTGCGGATGGGGCGGGCCGGCGCGGACGTGGAGGTCTACCGCTACCCGGGCGCCGGGCACCTGTTCACCGACCCCGGCCTGCCGGACTACGACGAGGAGGCCGCCGAGAGCGCCTGGAAGGTCGCCCTCGGCTTCCTCGACTCGCTGTAACGGCGAGGGACGGCAGAGCCCGGAACGGCGCGGAACGGCGGGCGCACCCGGACGGCGCGAACAGCAGGCGCACCTGGAACGGCCGTGCCGGGTGCGCCCGCCGTGCGGCTACTTCTTCGCCGGGCCGAACTCGTCGTCGATCATCTTGTTGAAGTTGGCCGTGGCGAGCTGCTGGTACTGCTCCTTGGTCATCTGCTGCTGCGGGACCTGCGGCAGTTTGAGCTTCTTGTCGCCGTGCAGGAAGGCGGGCGTCCCGGTCACTCCCTTACGCCCGAAGAGCGCCGTCATGTCCATCGTCCACCGGTCGTACGTACCGTCCTTGACCGCGGCCTGGAACTTCTTGTTGTTCTTCAGCTCGGGTACCTGGTCGGCCACCTCGATCAGCTTCTTGTCCTTGGCGTAGGCGTCGTCGGCCTCCTCGGGGTGGTTCTTCTCCGCGTACAGCGCGGTCTTGTACTTGAGGAACGCCTCCGGGCTCACGTTCAGGGCCGCGCCCAGCGCGCTGAGCGCGTTCTTGGAGCCCTCACCGCCCTGCCCGCCGTCGATGAACGTGTACATGGTGAAGCGGATCTTGTAGCGGCCGTCCTCCATGCCCTTCAGGAGGGCCGGACCGGCGCTCTGCTCGAAGCCCGCACAGGCCGGACAGCGGATGTCCTCGAAGACCTCCAGGGTCTCCTTCGCCTCCGGCTTGCCGATGACGATCTCGGTGCCGTCCTTGCCGCCGGTGTGCGCGGGTTTGACCAGGTCGGCCTCCTTGGCCGCCTCCCAGCCGGTGGGCTCGTTCGCCTTCATGATCCCGAAGCCGATACCGCCGGCTATCACGAGGACACCGACCACCGACCCCGCCACGACGAGCTGCCGGCGGACCTTCTCCTTCTTCTTCTGCCGGTCGCGCTCGGCCCGGATCCGCTCGCGGGCCGCCTGCTTGCCCGCCTGACTGTTGCGGTCGCTCATGGTGCTTACCGACTCCCTGTCCCGATTCCCTTGGTACGTGCCGTGGTGGACCCCCGCTGTACGGGCAGCGGCGGACCGCGCCGTACGACGCAGTGCCCGAGCCGGAACAGCGGCCGGGGGAGGGGGAGACGGCGTACGGGCAGAACCTGGCGGCGCACCGGAAAGGGACCGGCGGCGTCCGCGGAGGCCAGCAGCAGCACCGGCCGGAACGCGCAGGCCGGCACGGCGCGCAGCAGCCCCTCCAGCGCGGCGTCGCCGCGCCACAGCCAGGCCGCGGCCAGCAGCCCGACGGCGACATGCGCGATGAGCAGCAGCCAGGGGAGCACCGCCGGACCGGCCGGGGGCACGGGCAGCCACGGGTGGGCCTCCCCCATAGGGGAGATGCTCCCGTCCCGGGCGAGCGGCGTGCCCAGCTCACCGCCCCTGCACAGCAGGTCCACGCCGACCGAGCGCAGCGGCCCGGTGACCGGGCCGCCGGCCTGCCCGTAACAGGTGTGCTGCCCGGTGGTGAAGACGGTGTCGGCGGCCAGTTCCACCGGGACGAGAAGCCCGGCGATGTGCCGGAAGCCGCGCTCGCGGTCCGCCAGGACGTACGCGAGGGCGAACACCGCCGCACCGACCGGGACGAGCGTGGACAGCGCCACCGGGGTGCGGGTGAGCAGGACGTGCGAGGTGGTGGACAGGGTCACGCACAGCGTGGTGAACACCGCGGCGCGTACCGCGCGCAGTGGGACACCCGGCCGTGCCCCGGTCCGCTCCATGCCCGGAGTCTGCCATGGACACGGCGATGTGCCGGGTCAAGATTTGGCATCGGCGGACCCGCGGTCACCGGGTACGGCGACGGCCGGCGCGCGGTGTGCACGCCGGCCGCGGGAGCCGTCCGCCGGAGCCCCGGACCGGGGCCCGGGAGCGGCTTCGGTCAGCCCTTCATGGCCTTGTCGACAGCCGCGGTGAACGCCTCCGGCGTGGACGGGGCGACCTTGCCGTTCGCGGAGTCGGTGCCCAGCACCGTGTCGTCCATCTTGACCGTCGGCGTGCTCTTGACGTCCTTGAAGCCGTTGAAGGTCTTGGACATCTCCATCGCCCAGCGGTTGTACGTACCGGCCTTCACCGCGTCCTGGAACGTGGCGTTGCCCTTCAGGGCGGGCACCGTGTCGGCGACCTTGAGCAGGTAGTCGTTCTCGGCGAACTTGTCCTGCCGCTCGTCGGGGTGGAACTCCTTCGAGAACAGCGCCTCCTTGTACTTCAGGAAGGCGTCGGTGCTCACGTTGAGCGCGGCCCCCAGCGAGCTGAGCGCGTTCTTGGAGCCGGTGCCCTGGAGGTTGTCGTCCAGGAAGGTGCCCAGGTGGATGGAGGCCTTGTACTTGCCGTCCTTCAGATCCTTCTGGATCGTCTCGCCGACGTTCTGCTCGAAGCCCGCGCAGCCCGGGCAGCGGGCGTCCTCGAAGAGCGACAGCGTGTGCTTGGCGTCCTTCTTGCCGACGGTGATCTCCGTGCCGTTCTTGCCGGAGGTGTTGGCCGGCTGGACCAGCTTGGCGCTCGCCGCGTCGGACCACTTGGCGGAGCCGCCGCCCGAGTCGCCGCCACCCGAGTTGGCCACGGCGACGCCGATACCGCCCGCGACGGCCAGCACGGCGACGATCGCACCGCCGACGGTCAGCTGCCGGCGGACCTTCTCCTTCTTCTTCTGCCGCTCGCGCTCGACGCGCAGCCGCTCGCGGGCTGCCTGCTTGTTGGCCTGGCTGTTGCGGTTGCTCATGACTGTCCTGCTCCTGAGAAAGGTGTGAACGGGTACCTGTCCGGAAGCCGCGGCCCGAAGGCTACGCAGCGAGGGAACAGGGCGGTCCACGCCGTACGACGCAGTGCACGAGCAGCGGGACGGCCCGCGGGGCGGACGCGGCACGCGCGGGCCGGGAGGCCGGGCGGTGCGGCACGGGCAGCGCCCGTACGCACGCCACCGCCAGCAGCAGCGGCCGGAACGCGAACGCCGTCACGGCCCCCAGCAACCGGGCCAGCGCCGCCTCTCCCCGCCGCAGCCAGGCCGCCGCGAGCAGCCCCACGGAGACATGCGCGGCGAGCAGCAGCAGCCACGTCGAGACGGGCGCCGGGTCCTCCCCGGACAAGTGCGCCAGGGGAGCGCCCACATTGCCGCCGCCGCACAGCAGGTCCACGCCCAGGGACCGCAACGGCCCGGTGACCGGACCGCCCGCCTGCCCGTAACACGTGTGCTGACCTGCGCTGAAGACCGTGTCGGCGGCCAGCTCCAGCGGAACGAGCAGCGCGGCGATCCGCCAGAAGCCGCGCTCCCGGCCGGCCAGCGCGTACGAGACGGCGAAGACGGCGGCCGACAGGGCGGCGACGGTGGTCAGCGGCAGCGGCATCCGGGACAGCAGCACATGACCCGCGGCGGACAGCGTCACGCACAGCGCCGTGAAGAGCGCTGCGCGCAGTGCCCGCAGGTGTGCCGCCGAGATGTCCATTGCAGCGAGTCTGCCACGGCCCGGTGTAAGTGTGGACTAAGAGGCGCGAACCCGTTGCGCCTCCGCCGCCCTCACTCCGTGGCCCGGCTCACAGACCGGGGATACGGCCGTTGCGGAAGAGGTCCACGAACGTCTGGTGGTCGGCGCGGGCCCGCGCGCCGTACGCGTGGGCGAAGTCCACCAGCAGCCGGCCGAAGCCCTCCTCGTCGGCGGCGATGGCCGCGTCGATGGCGCGCTCGGTGGAGAACGGCACCAGGGAGTGGCCGCTCTCGTCGTCCGCGGCGGCGTGCATCGTCGCCGTCGCCCGGCCCAGATCGGCGACGACCGCCGCGATCTCCTCCGGGTCGTCGATGTCCGACCAGTCCAGATCGACCGCGTACGGGGAGATCTCGGCCACGAGCTGGCCGGCGCCGTCCAGCTCGGTCCAGCCCAGCCACGGGTCGGCGTGGTCCTGGAGGGCGCGCTGCGAGATCACCGTGCGGTGGCCCTCGTGCTGGAAGTAGCCGCGCACCCGCGGGTCGGTGATGTGCCGGGAGACGGCCGGGGTCTGCGCCTGCTTCAGGTAGATCACGACGTCGTTCTCCAGGGCGTCGCTGTTGCCCTCCAGCAGGATGTTGTACGAGGGCAGGCCCGCCGAGCCGATGCCGATGCCGCGGCGCCCCACCACGTCCTTGACGCGGTAGGAGTCCGGGCGGGTCAGGCTGGACTCGGGCAGCGTCTCCAGATAGCCGTCGAACGCCGCCAGGACCTTGTAACGGGTCGCGGCGTCCAGCTCGACCGTGCCGCCGCCCGCGGCGAAGCGGCGCTCGAAGTCGCGGATCTCGGTCATCGAGTCGAGCAGGCCGAAGCGGGTCAGCGAGCGGGCCATCCGCAGCGCGCCCAGCAGCGGCCCGTCGGCGGTGTCCAGGGTGAACGGCGGCACGTCGTCGTCCTTGGCGCCGGTGGCCAGGGCGTGGATGCGCTCGCGGTACGCGGTGGCGTAGATCCCCACCAGCTCGCTGATCTGCTCGTCGCTCAGCGCCTTGGCGTAGCCGATCAGGGCGACGGAGGCGGCGAAGCGCTTGAGGTCCCAGGTGAAGGGGCCGACGTACGCCTCGTCGAAGTCGTTGACGTTGAAGATCAGCCGGCCGGTGGCGTCCATGTACGTGCCGAAGTTCTCCGCGTGCAGATCGCCGTGGATCCACACCTGGCCCGTGCGCTCGTCCTCGTACGGACCGCTGCCGGGGCCGCCGTCCTGCGCCTGGAGATCGTGGTAGAAGAGGCAGGCCGTGCCCCGGTAGAAGGCGAAGGCGGAGGCGGCCATCTTCCGGAACTTGACCCGGAAGGCCGCCGGGTCGGCGGCGAGCAGCTCCCCGAAGGCGGTGTCGAAGACGGCGAGGATCTCCTCGCCGCGCTGAGCGGCGTCCGGCGCCGGGACGAGCTGGGACGACATCGCGGGGTGCCTCCTGAGGCAAGTGGTGCGGACGGGTGTGCCGCCTCTTCCAACGGCCGAGGCTACTCACGAGTGCCCGCCACCCCTCATCGAGGCGCTGCGCGCCGCAGCCCGCCCGCCCGTCACCCGACCGGGGACCGTGCGCCACCCCCGCGGATTGTCGGTGGGGGGTCGTAGACTTCACAACCGTCGCTTCCCCCAGCCGCTACTTTTCCCGGAGGTCTTCCGCCGTGGCCAAGCCGCCCTTCACGCATCTGCACGTGCACACCCAGTACTCGCTGCTGGACGGTGCCGCGCGGCTGAAGGACATGTTCAACGCGTGCAAAGAAATGGACATGACGCACATCGCCATGTCCGACCACGGCAACCTCCACGGCGCCTACGACTTCTTCCACTCCGCCCAGTCGGCCGGCGTCACGCCGATCATCGGCATCGAGGCGTACGTGGCGCCCGAGTCGCGGCGCACCAAGCGCAAGATCCAGTGGGGCCAGCCGCACCAGAAGCGCGACGACGTCTCCGGTTCCGGCGGCTACACCCACAAGACCATCTGGGCGGCGAACAGCACCGGGCTGCACAACCTCTTCAAGCTCTCCTCCGACGCGTACCGGGAGGGCTGGCTCCAGAAGTGGCCCCGGATGGACAAGGAGACGATCTCCCAGTGGTCCGAGGGCCTGATCGCCTCCACCGGCTGCCCCTCCGGTGAGCTGCAGACCCGGCTGCGCCTCGGCCAGTTCGACGAGGCGCTGAAGGCCGCCTCCGAATACCAGGACATCTTCGGCAAGGACCGCTACTTCCTGGAGCTGATGGACCACGGCATCGAGATCGAGCGCCGGGTCCGCGACGGTCTGCTGGAGGTCGGCAAGAAGCTCGGCATCCCGCCGCTGGTCACCAACGACTCCCACTACACCTACGCGCACGAGGCGACCGCCCACGACGCCCTGCTGTGCATCCAGACCGGCAAGAACCTCTCGGACCCCGACCGCTTCCGGTTCGACGGCACCGGCTACTACCTGAAGTCCACGGACGAGATGTACGCCATCGACTCCTCGGACGCCTGGCAGGAGGGCTGCCGCAACACCCTCCTGGTCGCCGAGCAGATCGACACCACCGGCATGTTCGAGAAGCGCGACCTGATGCCGAAGTTCGACATCCCCGAGGGGTTCACCGAGGTCACCTGGTTCCAGGAGGAGGTGCGGCGCGGCATGGAGCGCCGCTACCCGGGCGGCGTCCCCGAGGACCGGCAGAAGCAGGCCGCGTACGAGATGGACGTCATCATCCAGATGGGGTTCCCCGGCTACTTCCTCGTGGTCGCCGACTTCATCATGTGGGCCAAGCGCAACGACATCGCGGTGGGCCCCGGCCGTGGTTCCGCCGCGGGTTCGATCGTCGCGTACGCGATGGGCATCACCGACCTCGACCCGGTCACGCACGGTCTGATCTTCGAGCGGTTCCTCAACCCCGAGCGCGTCTCGATGCCCGATGTCGACATCGACTTCGACGAGCGCAGGCGCGTCGAGGTGATCCGGTACGTCACCGAGAAGTACGGCGAGGACAAGGTCGCCATGATCGGTACGTACGGCAAGATCAAGGCGAAGAACGCCATCAAGGACTCCGCGCGGGTGCTGGGCTACCCGTACGCGATGGGCGACCGGCTCACGAAGGCGATGCCCGCCGACGTCCTGGGCAAGGGCATCGACCTCAACGGCATCACCGACCCCGCGCACCCCCGCTACAGCGAGGCGGGCGAGATCCGGGGGATGTACGAGAACGAACCGGACGTGAAGAAGGTCATCGACACCGCCAAGGGCGTCGAGGGCCTGGTCCGGCAGATGGGTGTGCACGCGGCCGGCGTGATCATGTCCAGCGAGCCGATCGTCGACCACGCCCCGCTCTGGACGCGGCACACCGACGGCGTGACGATCACGCAGTGGGACTACCCGCAGTGCGAGTCGCTCGGCCTGCTGAAGATGGACTTCCTGGGCCTGCGCAACCTCACCATCATGGACGACGCCCGCAAGATGGTGGAGGCCAACAAGGGCGTCACGCTGGACCTCCTGGAGATCCCGCTCGACGACCCGAAGACGTACGAACTGCTCTGCCGCGGTGACACCCTCGGCGTCTTCCAGTTCGACGGCGGTCCGATGCGTTCGCTGCTGCGCCAGATGCAGCCCGACAACTTCGAGGACATTTCCGCCGTGTCGGCCCTGTACCGGCCGGGCCCGATGGGCATGAACTCGCACATCAACTACGCCGAGCGCAAGAACGGCCGCCAGGAGATCACCCCGATCCACCCGGAGCTGGCGGAGCCGCTCAAGGAGACCCTCGGTCTGACCTACGGCCTCATCGTCTACCAGGAGCAGGTGCAGAAGGCCGCCCAGATCGTCGCCGGGTACAGCCTCGGCGAGGCCGACATCCTCCGCCGCGTCATGGGCAAGAAGAAGCCCGAGGAACTGGCGAAGAACTTCACCATCTTCCAGGCCGGTGCCCGCAAGGGCGGCTACACCGACGCGGCGATCCAGGCGCTGTGGGACGTCCTGGTCCCCTTCGCCGGCTACGCGTTCAACAAGGCGCACTCCTCCGCGTACGGACTCGTCACGTACTGGACCGCCTACCTCAAGGCGAACTACCCGGCGGAGTACATGTCCGCGCTGCTCACCTCGGTGCGCGACGACAAGGACAAGTCGGCGGTCTACCTCAACGAGTGCCGCCGCATGGGCATCAAGGTGCTCCCGCCGAACGTGAACGAGTCCCTGGCGAACTTCGCCGCCCAGGGCGACGACGTGATCCTCTTCGGCCTCACCGCCGTGCGCAACGTCGGCCAGAACGTCGTCGACTCGATCATCCGCTGCCGCAAGGCCAAGGGGAAGTACTCCTCCTTCCCCGACTACCTCGACAAGGTCGAGGCGGTCGTGTGCAACAAGCGCACCACGGAGTCGCTGATCAAGGCGGGTGCCTTCGACGAGATGGGGCACACCCGCAAGGGCCTGACCGCGCACTACGAACCCATGATCGACAACGTGGTGCAGGTCAAGCGCAAGGAGGCCGAGGGGCAGTTCGACCTCTTCGGCGGGATGGGCGACGACAGCGCCGACGACGGCCCCGGCTTCGGCATGGACATCGAGTTCTCCGACATCGAGTGGGACAAGACGTACCTGCTCGCGCAGGAGCGCGAGATGCTCGGCCTGTACGTCTCCGACCACCCCCTGTTCGGCCTGGAGCACGTCCTGTCCGACAAGGCGGACGCGGCGATCTCCCAGCTGACCGGCGGCGACTACTCCGACGGCTCGATCGTCACCATCGGCGGCATCATCTCCGGCCTCCAGCGCAAGATGACCAAGCAGGGCAACGCCTGGGCCATCGCCACCGTCGAGGACCTGGCCGGCTCCATCGAGTGCATGTTCTTCCCGGCGACGTACCAGCTGGTCTCCACCCAACTCGTCGAGGACACCGTCGTCTTCGTCA
Organism: Streptomyces sp. CB02923; assembly: GCF_001905005.1. Taxonomy (GTDB): domain Bacteria; phylum Actinomycetota; class Actinomycetes; order Streptomycetales; family Streptomycetaceae; genus Streptomyces. Next base: position 1,223,214 of record NZ_LWKZ01000012.1, read on the forward strand.
AGGGGCGGCTGGACAAGCGCGAGGACATCCCGCGGCTGGTCGCCATGGAGATGATGGTTCCCGACCTCTCGGAGGCCGGCGCCAACGCCCCCGTGACGATCACGATCCCCACGGTCAAGGTCACCCCGCCGCTGGTCGAGAAACTGGGCGAGGTGCTCACCAGCCACCGCGGCGCGACCGAGGTGCGGATCAAGCTCCAGGGGGCGCGCAAGACGACGGTGCTCCGGCTGGACCGGCACCGGGTGACGCCGGACCCGTCCCTCTTCGGCGACCTGAAGGTGCTGCTGGGGCCGTCCTGCCTGGCGGGCTGAGCGGGCTGAGCGGGCCGAGTGGGTGAGCGGTGCCGGGGGCCGAGGTTCCCGGCACCGTGACGCCCCCGGGCTCCGTACGGCCGACAGGGTGCGTGGCGACTTTGTACAACCGCGAAACTAATTTGCCCAACCGGTGGAAAGCCATGGCGTAAACCGGACATCTACGCGAGTAGCGTTCCCAACGGAACGAACTTTCGCGTGAGGGATGGTTTCGTCAATGAACGCAGCAGTGATCAACAAGGCCGTCTTCCTCCTCAGGGACGCTCACCTCTCGCCCCTGCAGGCCCGCCACGGCCTGGCCGCCTACTTCCCGGGTCTGGACATGACCGACCGGGTGCGGCACGTCCAGGCGGCGTACGACATCGTCAGCGGCGGCCGCCCGGCGTGCCGGACCAAGGCGTCCGACCTGACGCAGCCCCGTTACTTCGCGGCGGCCCACGAGCGGCACGGCTTCACGGACTGAGGCTCGCCGGAGGCAGAGACGGCGCACGGAGCGCAAGAGGGGCGCACCCCAAACGGGTGCGCCCCTCTACTGCTGTGTGACGGCAGTCAGTTGTGGCCGAAGCGGCGCTGGTGCTTACGGGCAACGTCGCGCGGGGTCGCCTCCACGGACTGGGCCGATGCCTGGGCCTCCATCGCCGACCGCTCGGCGTCCTGGCGGTTGCGCTCAGTGGTCTGAGCGCCCTTCTCCTGCTGATTACGGTCGCGATTCTTGTTCTTGGCCATGACCGTGCCTCCTGAGGGGGATCCTGGGATCGGGGCCGTGACCAGGCTTACACGCGCCGTTGTTCCGCGCATTTCGGGCAATTACCGTGAGTAATGCGTCGCTCCACGTGGTGTGTTCGCCCTCGGCGCCGGATCCGCCACGCCGATGATCGAGTTCGGGCAGTTAACCCCCGTACGGTCGGGCAGACTCGAAGGAAAGCAGAAGCAAAAATCTCGGGCCACGGGCCGAGCCGGGGGGCGTCCGACTTCAGCACCTCAGGGAAGAGGGTGGAACGTGGATCGCTGCGTCGTCCTGGTGGACGCCGGATACTTGCTGGGCGCCGCCGCGAGCCTGCTCGCCGGAGAGCCCACCCGGTCCCGGATCACTGTCGATCACGCCGCCCTCATCCAGGGCCTGCGACAGCGCGCCGAGGCCGACACGGAACGGCCGTTGCTGCGCATCTACTGGTTCGACGGCGCGCCCGACCGGGTGCCGCAGCCCGAGCACCGGCGGCTGCGCGTCATGTCGCGGGTCACCGTCCGGCTCGGCGCGCTGACCCGCAGCGACGGCCGCTGGGCCCAGAAAGGCGTCGACGCCGCGATGCACGCGGAGTTGACCGAACTGGCCCGCAACCGGGCCTGCTCCGACATCGTGCTCGTCACCGGCGACGGCGACCTGCTGCCCGGCCTGATGTCGGCCAAGGAGCACGGCGTCGCCGTACACCTGTGGGCCGTACAGGCCGCCGACGGCGACTACAACCAGTCCGAGGACCTCGTCGCCGAGGCCGACGAGCGGCGGGTCCTCGACCGGGCGTGGATCACCCGCGCCGTGCGCCTCAAGGAGCTCGGCGGCCCCTGCGCGCCGCCGCCCGTACCGCGGCCGGAGATCGCCGCCATCCTCTCGGCGCCCCTGCCCGAATCCGCCGTCGCGGCCGCCGCGGCCGCGGCCTCCGCCGCCCACGACGCGGAGCGGGCCGCCGTCCGTGACCGCAACGGCGCGAACGGCACACCGCGGCCCGCCCCCGCGGAGCGGGCCGGCTCCACCGGGGCGTGCGCCCGGCCGGGCGCCGCCGAGCGGGACGCCGAGGGCGGCGCGCCGGGCGGCAAGGGCGCGCCGGTCCCCACCCCGAAGGACCTCGCCGACCTGAACCGGGGGCCCGGCGCCGGGCCGGGCGGGGCCTCTGGGGCCCCGGCCCCCGTCCCCAGCGCGACGCTGCGCTGGTCCTCCGACAAGGGCTGGGTCGAGCGCGGCGGCCCGGTCGGCGAACCGCCCGAAACCGCCTCGCTCCCGACACTCGCCCAGCTCACCAGCGCGGAGCAGCGCTGGGCCGACCGCGAGGAGGACATCACGGCCGTCAGCGGCGACCCCTTCGAAGTGGGCCAGGTCTTCGCCCGCCGCTGGACGGAACGGCTCTCCGACACGGCCCACCTCCAGCAGATCTCCACGGAGTACCCCCGCATTCCGCACCGCATCGACGGCGAACTGCTCCGTTACGCGGCCCGCTTCGGCCTCCTCGCCCACAAGGACGACCAGATCGACGAGCACGACCGGTATGCGATCCGCGCCGGTTTCTGGCGCGAAGTCGACCTCCGGACGGCGGCGTCCCACGTGCCGGTGGGGGAGTGAGGGCGGAGCCGCCCGCAGGTCCGGACGGCGCGGTCCGGCGGCCCCGCCTCCGCCGCGCGCAGGGGGTGAGGACAGTCATGGGCTCGGATGCGCGTACGCTCGTTGCTCGTGAGGATGGGTGCGAAGCGGGTGGAGCGCGGCGAGCCGGTGTGTGCCGTGCGGGACCTGGTCAAGACGTACCCCGCGGTGCGCGGGCGGCGGGGAGCGGCGGGGACGCCGGCCGTGCGGGCCAGTGACGGGATCGGCCTGGACGTGCACCGGGGGGAGATCTTCGGGCTGCTCGGGCCGAACGGAGCCGGCAAGTCGACGCTGGTGCGGCAGCTCACCGGGCTGCTGCGCCCCGACTCCGGCAGTGTCACCGTGCTGGGCCACGACCTGGTCCGGCACCCGGAGCGCGCCTCGCGCCTGCTCGGATACCTGGGCCAGGAGTCGAGCGCCCTGGACGAGATGACGGTCGCGCTGGCCGTGGAGACCACCGGCCGCCTGCGCGGCCTGGCGGCCCGGGACGCGCGCGCCGAGCGGGACGAGGTGGTGGCGGAGCTGGGGCTCGGCGAGATCGCCGGACGCCCGCTCAAGCGGCTCTCCGGGGGCCAGCGCCGCCTCGCGTGCTTCGCCGCCGTACTGGTCGGCGAGCGGCCGCTGCTGGTCCTGGACGAGCCGACCACCGGCATGGACCCGGTGGCGCGCCGCGCCGTGTGGGCCGCCGTGGACCGGCGCCGGGCGGAACGCGGCGCCACCGTGCTGCTGGTGACGCACAACGTCATCGAGGCGGAGAGCGTGCTGGACCGGGTCGCGGTGATCGACCGCGGCAAGGTCATCGCCTGCGACACGCCCGGCGGGCTGAAGAGCCTGGTGGGTGAAGAGGTGCGGCTGGAGCTGGTGTGGCGGGAGCAGGCGCCGCTGGACGTGCCCGCGGTGGCCGCGCTGCGCGAGGACGCACGGGCCAGCGGGCGGCGCTGGACGCTGCGGCTGCCGCCGGACCGGGCGCGGGAGGCGGTGGCCGCCGTGACGGCCGGTCCGGCCTTCGCCGCGCTGGACGACTTCACACTCGCGACGCCGAGCCTGGAAGATGTGTACCTCGCGCTCGGGGGCCGTACGGAGGAAGGCTTGGTGAAGGCGTGAGCGTGGTTCCCGCGGAGGCGAAGGCACAGGCGGTGGCGTCGGCCGCGGCCGGGCCGGGGAGCGCCGCCGGCCCGCGGCCGGACGCGGACGGTCCGGCCCCCGCGCCGCTGGCGCCCGCGGCCCGTCTGCTGCCCGCTCTCGGTGCCGTGTACCGGGCCCAGCTGTCGCGGGCCCGGGTGGCCCGCATCCCGCTGCTGTTCGTGGCGACCTTCCAGTCGATCGGGATCATGGTCCTGATGCGCGGTGTGGTCGACGGGGGTGACGCCGCGCGCGCCGTCGTGGCCGGTTCGAGTGTGCTGGTCGTGGCGTTCGTGGCGCTGAACCTGCTGGCCCAGTACTTCGGGCAGCTGCGCGCCAGCGGCGGCCTCGACCACTACGCCACGCTGCCGGTGCCGCCCGCCGCGGTGGTGCTGGGCGCGGCCGCCGCGTACGCCTCGTTCACCGCGCCGGGGACCGTGGTCACGGCCGTGACCGGGTGTCTGCTGTTCCAGCTGCCGATGGCGAACCTGTGGGTGCTGATCGCGGTGATCCCGCTGGCGGGAGCGGCCCTCGCCGGGCTCGGCGCCGCGCTGGGCCTGCTCGCGCCGCGGCCGGAACTGGCCACACTCTGCGGCCAGTTGGGCATGTCCGCGGCCTTGCTGCTGGGTGTGCTGCCGGCCGCCGGGCTGCCCGTGCCGATCTCGTACGCGCGAGACCTGCTGCCGTCGACCTACGGGGTCGAGGCCCTGGCGCGCGGCTTCGACGCCCGGCCCGACTGGCTGGCGGTCCTCGTGGACCTGGGAGTCTGCGCGGCCGTCGGCGTCCTGTCGCTGGCCGTGGCGACCTGGGCGTACCGCCGGGCGGCCGTACGGTGACGGATCCGGCGGGGCGGCGGCCTTCCGGGGCTCCGGGCGACGCGCGGGGCCCGGCGGACGGGGCCGGGCAGACCGGCCGGAACCGGCCGCGGAACCGTCCTGCCGACAGCGGCACCGTGCCCACCTGGCACGATGACGGGGTGACCGCACCGCAGACGCCGCACGACGACCAACCGCACGAGAACCGACCGTCCGAGCACCCGTACAACCCCTGGGCCAGTCCGTCCGGGGCGTCGTCCGAACCGACCTCCGAAGGGTCCGCCGTGCACGACCGGGCCGCATTCCGCCGTGAACTGCGCGAGGCGGCGCTGATCGCGCTCGCGGTGACGGTGTGCGGCGCGCTGCTGGGCGTCCTGTGGGCGTGGCTGGCGCCGCACGTCCCGCTCATCGGGGACGGCATCGGCAACGTCTACCTCAAGAACATCGAGGGCGAGGAGGCCATAGGAGGGGACGGCACCTTCATCCTGCTGGCCCTGGGCTTCGGTGTGGTGTGCGCGGCGGTGGCGTTCCTGATCCGCAGAGGCGGGGGCATCCCGCTGGTGGTGGCGCTGGTGGTGGGCGGACTGCTCGGCTCCGTGGTGGCCTGGCGGCTGGGCGTCTGGCTGGGGCCGTCGTCCGACCTGGCGGCGCGCGCGGCGGAGGCAGGCAAGGGCGTGCCCTTCGACGGGCCGCTGCGCCTTGAGGCCAAGGGCGCGCTGCTCGCCTGGCCGGCCGGCGCCATGATCGCCCACCTGCTCCTGACCGGCCTCTTCGGTCCCCGCGACCCGGAGCCGCCGGAGCCGGAGTGGTTTCCCGGAACGCAGCAGACCCCGCCGCCGTCGGACGGCTGACGGGGCCGCGCCGCGCGGCGGGCTCGCTCCGTGTCTCAGGCGGGGCGCCGCCCGTGATTGGCCTTGCCCTTCTTGATGCGCCACTTCCGCTTACGGGTCTTCTTCGACATGGCGTACCTCCTCCACGGGTCGTATCGGAGGACGGCGGGGGCGTAAAGGCCTGGCGTCGTGACGGCCGGGGCGTACGGGTACATCCGGCCGCGCGGAACACGGCAAACGGCGCATGGGGCGCGCCCGGCCGCATGGGCACCGTGCGGCACCGCGCCCTCAGGCGGCCCCCCAGCCGCGCTCTCAGCCGCGCCCTCGGTTGTGCTCCAAGGCGCGCCGTCGGCCGTGCCTCAGTCGCGCGCGATCTCCGCGAGCGTTGCCTCCGTGAGGTTCCGGAGGTCGGCGGGGGCCAGTTCGACCTCCAGCCCGCGGCGTCCGGCCGACACGCACACCGTCGCGTGCGCGGCCGCCGACGCGTCGATCACCGTACGCAGCCGCTTGCGCTGGCCGAGCGGCGAGATGCCGCCGCGTACGTAGCCGGTGCTGCGTTCCGCCGCCGCCGGGTCGGCCATCACGGCGCGTTTGCCGCCGGCCGCCGCGGCCAGGGCCTTGAGGTCGAGGGAGCCGGAGACCGGTACGACGGCGACGGTCAGCGCGCCGTCCACCTCGGCGAGGAGCGTCTTGAAGACCTGGTCGGGGGAGACGCCGAGCGCTTCGGCGGCCTCCTCGCCGTATGACGCGGCGGCCGGGTCGTGCTCGTACGCGTGGAGGGTGAAGTCGACGCCCGCCTCGGTGAGGGCGACGGTCGCCGGGGTGCCGCCGGCGCCGGCCGGCTGCTTCCCGTTCTTCGGCTGCTTGGTCCGCTTCGGCTTCTTGGACAAGGTCGTCGCGCCTCGGCTCGCTCGTAGAGGTCGTCGGTACGGGGACAGGTACGGGTACGGAAAGGGGCGGCGGCCCCCGCCTCAGTTGGGGCTGGTGGGGTGCCGGGTCAGGTCCACCGCGGGCAGCGACGGGAGCTTGCCGATCACCGCGGTCTCCTGGCGGAGGAGCTTCAGCTCCTGCGTGAGCCGGGCCGCGGTGTCCGGCGCCTCCAGGAGCCGCTGCTTGGCGGGGATGTCGAGCACGGCGGCGGCCGCCACCAGGTACGACAGCACCGACGGCTCGTCGGGCAGGTCCTGGCCGCTGGACAGCGTGCGCTCGTTCGCCCAGGCCAGCCGCTTCTGGTAATTGCGGAAGGTCCGTACGACACCGGAGGCCAGCGCGCCGGCGCCCTCGCCGTCGGTCTCCTCCAACTCCTCCACCTCGCCGACCAGGTACGGGCCCGAGGAGTCCACCGACAGCAGCTTGAAGCGGGTGGTGCCGGTGGCCAGCACCTCGTACCCGGGGGCGTCGGGTCCGGTGCCGGGGGAGAGCGCCGCGTCGGCGGCGGCCTCGGCGGCCTCGTCGGAGGCGAGGGCCGAGCCGGGGGCGCCGCTCTTCTCGCGGATGGTGGCCGCGTCGGCCACGCATCCCACGGTGTGGAAGGCGCTGATCGGGTCGGGGCCGAAGCCCGCGCCCGGCCCGTCGGCGGGCAGCGCCGTGCTGTCCGGCAGGCCGGGGGAGGAGGGCGCCACCTCGCGGCCGTCGCGGATCGCGACGACCCCGAAACGGCGTTCGTCTTCGGGCAGGGCGAGGAGGTCGCGCATCATCGCCCGGTACCGCGCCTCGAAGACGTTGAGCGGGAGGACGAGTCCCGGGAACAACACCGAGTTCAGCGGGAAGAGCGGTAGGCGCACGGAGGTCACAGCCCGTAAGCCTAGAGCCTGTGGAGGCGGGTGTGGTTCGCGGCCCGCAATCCGGGGCCCCGCGCGAGGGCACGACGGGCTCCGTTCCGGTGACGTACGGCCTCCGAACGGCCCCAGGGCCCGCCCTGATCCGGCCCCGGACCAGGGGCCGGAATCCAGGCGGCGCACGGCCGCCCGCCCTCCGGTAACCCGGCGCCGGGGCCGCCGGACGCCCCGCGCCGCCCCTTCCGGAAGCCCGCCCGGCGCCACGCGCCCCCGCGCGCTCCTACTGCCGGCGCAGCAGCCGCGACGCGCCCGCCGCGACCGTCGTCGCCAGGACCCAGCCGGTGAGGATCATGATCGCGGCGACCCACTGGGAGCCGCCGTCCGGTTTCCACGACGACCCCTGGTAGAGATCGATCACCGGCAGCAGCAGGTCGAGGGAGTAGAGGTACGGGTTCCAGGGCGGCGCCTCGCCCGGCTTGAGGGCCGGGGGCGGGGACTGGGCGAAGTAGACCGTGCCGAGGGCCCAGAGGATCACCATCCAGACCGCGGCCCGCCCCGGCCGGTAGCCGTACGCCACCGTCCAGTCCTGGAGGACGCCCCACGACTTGGCGGCCAGCGGCAGCGTCTCGCGCCGCCGCCGCTGCTTGGCGAGCAGCACCTCGCGCGCGTCGGAGTCCTCGCCGCCGCTGCGCAGCGCGGTGGCGAGCATCTCGTAGGGCTCCGGCGCGTACTCCGGCGTGGCGGCGGCGACCCACTCCAGCCGGCGGGACAGCGGGAAGTGCCCGCGCGGGATGAGCGTCTCGTAGTTGAATCCCGCCATCCACAGGCCGCCGAGCCCCGGCCAGCTCGCCGCCTTGTCGACGAGGTTGACGACCCGCGCGCCGGAGAGGATGACCCGCCCGCGCTGCGGCCGCTCGCCCAGAAAGCGCAGCTCCGGGGTCTGGATGCGGCGCAGCGACAGTTCCTGGTCGGCCTCCATGATGAAGCGGGCCTGCTCGAAGTCGACGGCGTCACCGAAGCGCCCGTCGTCCAGGCGCATCCCGCCCTCGCACTCGAAGCGCTGCATACGGGTGCCGCGGGTGGGGGTGTGGGCGATGCCGTACGGGGGTGTGGCGGTGGCGCTGGAGAACGGCGAGTTGGCCAGGCCCGCGCCGGTCAGGTAGAGGGTGCGCTCGACCGTCATCTGGGGGGCGTTCAGGGCGCGGCGCCCGTACGGGTTGCTGAGCCGGCTGCCGCGCAGGCTCAGCGACACGCCGATCGTCGCGCCGCGCAGCGACAGCTCGCCGTAGGACTCCATCATCTCGGCCTGGAGGTCCTGGGCGACGGTGAGCCCGTCCGCCATCACCGAGCGGCCCTGCCGGTCCTTGTGCACCACCGTCTGGTTGAGCAGCAGGTCCGTGCCGATGTGCGCGTCCGTCAGGCGGATGCCGGAGCGCACGACGCAGCGCGGCAGGTGCAGGTCGCCTTCGGTGTGCAGCCGGGCCGCCTCGAACCGGGGTATCGCGCAGCCCACCATCCGCAGGGTGGTGAAGCGGCTCTCGGGCAGCACGACCTCGTTCTGGAAGCGGCAGTCGCGCAGCTCCACGAATGGCTTGATCGTGCCGCCCGCAAGGTCGAGAGTGTCGGTGATGTACGCACCTGCCAGTTTCAGCGCGGAGACCCGGCCGGGCTGCGCGGGCGGCCCCTCCAGCAGCAGGAGCGCGACGATGCGGGCGCGCACCCGGCGCTCCGGGCCCCAGCGGAACTGCCCGTGCGGGTCGTCCCTGGCCGGGTCGCCGGTGCGCAGGTCGCAGGTGCTGCCGTTGCGGAACGCCTGCCACAGGCTCCACTCGGCAGGGTTCAGCATCAGCTCTGCGGGTGCGTCGCCCTCTTCCGGCGTGGCCACCGTGCCATCCCCCCTTTCCCCGCTCCCCCGAGCGGTTCCGTACGGTCCCGCGTGCGCGGTGGCCGCGTCCAACCGTTTCTGCACGCCGACCGCGCCACATGCCCCGCGTCCGCCGCGCCACTCCGTACGCTCGTACGTCCGTACGAACCCCATGCCCGCTGCGTGACCACTCGAACGCGAAACGTGAGGATCGATTCGAGACGGTCTCAGGGGTTTGGCCGCCGTCCCCGGCCCCACCAGCCCCGACGCGGTCCCGGTGCTGTGTATCACCGACTGATACGGGCGCTCGGGCCCGGGAACGGGTCTGAGACACTGGAGGGGTGATCTCCCGAATCGATCTGCGCGGTGACGCCCTCCCCGAGGGCGGCGCCCTGCGCGACCTGCTGCCCCGTGCCGAGTTCGACGTGGAAGCCGCCCTGGAGAAGGTGCGGCCCATCTGCGAGGACGTGCGCCATCGTGGGACGGCCGCGCTGATCGAGTACGCCCATCGGTTCGACGGCGTCGCCATCGAGCGGGTGCGGGTGCCCGCCGAGGCGCTGGAGCGGGCGCTCGCGGAGCTGGACCCGGCCGTCCGGGCCGCCCTGGAGGAGTCGATCCGGCGCGCCCGGATCGTCCACCGCGAGCAGCGCCGTACGGACGTCACCACCAAGGTCGTCCCCGGCGGCACGGTCACCGAGCGCTGGGTCCCGGTCGAGCGCGTCGGCCTGTATGTACCCGGTGGCCTGGCGGTTTACCCGTCCTCCGTGGTCATGAACGTGATTCCGGCCCAGGAGGCCGGTGTCGAGGGCGTCGCCGTCACCTCCCCGCCGCAGGCGGAGTTCGGCGGCCTGCCGCACCCGACCATCCTCGCCGCCTGCGCCCTGCTCGGCGTCGACGAGGTGTACGCGGCCGGCGGTGCCCAGGCGATTGCCATGTTCGCGTACGGCACCGCGGAGTGCCGCCCCGTCAACCTGGTCACCGGCCCCGGCAACATCTACGTCGCCGCCGCCAAGCGCCTGCTCAAGGGCCGTATCGGCATCGACGCGGAGGCCGGTCCCACCGAGATCGCGGTCCTCGCGGACGCCACCGCCGACGCCGCGCACGTCGCCGCCGACCTGATCAGCCAGGCCGAGCACGACACGCTCGCCGCCGCCGTCCTGGTCACCGACTCGGCCGAACTGGCCGCGGCCGTCGAGACCGAGCTGAAGACCCAGGTGGCCGCGACGAAGCACACCGAGCGGATCGGCGCCGCGCTGGCCGGCCGCCAGTCCGCGATCGTGCTGGTGGACGGCGTGGACGAGGGCCTGAAGGTCGTTGACGCGTACGGCGCCGAGCACCTGGAGGTCCAGACCGCCGACGCGTCCGCGGTCGCCGCCCGGGTGCGCAACGCCGGTGCGATCTTCGTCGGCCCGTACGCCCCCGTCTCGCTCGGCGACTACTGCGCCGGCTCCAACCACGTCCTGCCCACCGGCGGCTGCGCCTGCCACTCCTCGGGTCTGTCCGTCCAGTCGTTCCTGCGCGGCATCCACGTCGTGGACTACAGCCGCGACGCGCTGGCCGAGGTCGCCCACCATGTGGTGACCCTCGCCGAGGCCGAGGATCTCCCGGCCCACGGCGCCGCGCTGAAGGCCAGGTTCGACTGGAAGGTCCCGCAGAGCAAGTGAGCAGGCACGTGACGAAGATCGACGACCTCCCCATCCGGGACGAGCTGCGCGGCAAGTCCCCGTACGGCGCGCCGCAGCTCGACGTACCGGTACGCCTGAACACCAACGAGAACCCGTACCCGCTGCCCGAGCCCCTGGTGCGGCGGATCGCCGAGCGCGTCACCGAGGCCGCCCGCGAGCTGAACCGCTACCCCGACCGGGACGCGGTCGAGCTGCGCACCGAACTCGCCGCCTACCTGACGCGCACCGGCGGCCACGAGGTCACCGCGGCCCACGTCTGGGCCGCCAACGGCTCCAACGAGGTCATCCAGCAGCTGCTCCAGACCTTCGGCGGTCCGGGCCGCACCGCGATCGGCTTCGAGCCCTCGTACTCGATGCACGGCCTGATCTCCCGCGGCACCGGCACCGGCTGGATCTCCGGGCCGCGCAACGACGACTTCACCATCGACGTCGAGGCGGCCGTGGCGGCCATCGGCGAGCTGCGGCCCGACGTGGTCTTCGTCTGCTCGCCCAACAACCCCACCGGCACCGCCGTCGCCGCCGAAACGGTTCTCGCGCTGTACGAGGCCGCGCAGGCCGCCCGTGCCGGCACCGGCGGCGCGCTGGTCGTCGTGGACGAGGCGTACGGCGAGTTCAGCCACCGTCCCTCGCTGCTCCCGCTGATCGAGGGCCGCCCCAACCTGGTCGTCTCGCGCACCATGTCCAAGGCGTTCGGCGCCGCCGGGCTGCGCCTGGGCTACCTGGCCGCCGATCCGGCCGTGGTCGACGCCGTCCAGCTGGTACGCCTGCCGTACCACCTCTCGTCCGTCACCCAGGCCACCGCGCTCGCCGCCCTGGAGCACACCGATACGCTCCTGAAGTACGTCGAACAGCTCAAGGCCGAGCGCGACCGGCTGGTGGACGAACTGCGCGCGGCCGGCTGCGAGGTGGTCGACTCCGACGCCAACTTCGTCCAGTTCGGCAGGTTCGATGACCAGCACGCCGCCTGGCAGGCCCTGCTCGGCCACGGTGTCCTGGTCCGTGACAACGGCGTACCGGGCTGGCTGCGGGTCACCGCGGGAACCCCGGCCGAGAACGACGCGTTCCTCGACGCGGTCCGTGCAGTACTGAAGGAGAACCGATGAACCGCGTTGGGCGCGTGGAGCGCACCACGAAGGAGACCTCGGTGCTGGTCGAGATCGATCTCGACGGCACCGGCCAGGTCGATGTGTCGACAGGCGTCGGCTTCTACGACCACATGCTCGACCAGCTCGGCCGGCACGGCCTCTTCGACCTCAAGGTCAAGACCGACGGCGACCTGCACATCGACACCCACCACACCATCGAGGACACCGCCCTCGCGCTGGGCGCCGCCTTCAAGCAGGCCCTCGGCGACAAGGTCGGCATCTACCGCTTCGGCAACTGCACCGTCCCGCTGGACGAGTCGCTCGCCCAGGTGACCGTCGACCTCTCAGGGCGTCCGTACCTGGTGCACACCGAGCCCGAGAACATCGCGCCGATGATCGGCACGTACGACACGACGATGACCCGGCACATCCTGGAGTCCTTCGTCGCGCAGGCGCAGATCGCCCTGCACGTCCACGTCCCGTACGGCCGCAACGCCCACCACATCGTGGAGTGCCAGTTCAAGGCGCTGGCCCGCGCGCTGCGGTACGCCAGCGAGCGTGACCCGCGCGCCGCCGGCATCCTCCCGTCCACCAAGGGAGCGCTGTGAACGGCCTCTCCACCGTCTTCATCGTCCTCGGCCTCTTCCTGCTCGGCGGGCTCTACTCCTTCTGGAAGCAGGGGATGGGCAAGAGCGTGCTCGTCCTGCTGGGCATCGGCTCGGCCATGTGCCTGGTCGCCGGCATCCTCCGCCTGGAGGTCTGGAATTGAGCGCCGCACCCGCGAAGAGCGCCACGCCCGCCAAGAAGGTCGTCGTCTTCGACTACGGCTTCGGCAACGTCCGCTCCGCCGAGCGCGCCCTCGCCCATGTCGGCGCCGACGTGGAGATCACCGGTGACTACGACAAGGCCATGAACGCCGACGGACTGCTCGTCCCCGGCGTGGGCGCCTTCGCCGCCTGCATGAAGGGCCTGCGCGAGGCCCGCGGCGACTGGGTCATCGGCCGCCGCCTGTCCGGCGGGCGCCCGGTCCTGGGCATCTGCGTCGGCATGCAGGTCCTCTTCGCCCGCGGCATCGAGCACGGCGTGGAGACCGAGGGCCTGGACGAGTGGCCCGGCACGGTCGGCCCGCTCAAGGCCGACGTCGTCCCGCACATGGGCTGGAACACCGTCGAGGCACCGGAGGGCACGCGGCTGTTCGACGGCCTGCCCGCCGACGCCCGCTACTACTTCGTGCACTCCTACGCCGTACGCGACTGGGAGCTGGAAGTCGGCAACCCGCACATCCGCGCACCCCAGGTCACCTGGGCCACGCACGGCGAGCCGTTCGTGGCCGCCGTCGAGAACGGCCCGCTGTGGGCCACCCAGTTCCACCCCGAGAAGTCCGGCGACGCCGGCGCCCAGCTGCTGTCCAACTGGACCAAGACCCTCTAGGACCCTCCGCGATGAGCAAGCTCGAACTCCTCCCCGCCGTCGACGTCCGCGACGGCCAGGCGGTCCGCCTCGTGCACGGCGAGTCCGGCTCCGAGACGTCCTACGGTGACCCGCTGCAGGCCGCGCTGGCCTGGCAGCAGTCCGGCGCGGAGTGGCTGCACCTGGTCGACCTCGACGCGGCGTTCGGCACCGGCGACAACCGCGCGCGGATCGCCGAGGTGGCCCGCTCGATGGACATCAAGGTCGAACTCTCCGGCGGCATCCGCGACGACGCGTCCCTGGAGGCCGCGCTCGCCACCGGCTGCAAGCGCGTCAACCTCGGTACCGCCGCGCTGGAGACCCCCGCGTGGGTCGCCAAGGTCATCGCCGAGCACGGCGACAAGATCGCGGTCGGCCTGGACGTACGCGGTACGACGCTGCGCGGCCGCGGCTGGACCCGCGACGGCGGCGACCTGTACGAGACGCTGGCCCGCCTGGACTCCGAGGGCTGCGCCCGCTACGTCGTCACCGACATCAACAAGGACGGCACGCTCCAGGGCCCCAACCTGGAACTGCTGCGCAACGTCTGCGCCGCGACCGACAAGCCGGTCGTCGCGTCCGGCGGCGTCTCCTCCCTGGACGACCTGCGCGCCATCGCCACACTGGTACCGGAAGGTGTGGAGGGCGCGATCGTCGGCAAGGCGCTCTACGCCAAGGCATTCACCCTGGAAGAGGCATTGGAGGCCGTGTCGTCATGACCATCGAGCGCGCGCAGACCGACAGTCCCTGGGAAGAGATCATCGGCTTCGCGCGCGCCGTGGCGGCCGGCGACCGCGTCCTGGTCGCCGGCACGATGCCGCTGGCCGGCGGCGTGCTGTACGGGGAGGGCGACCCGTACGAGCAGACGAAGGTCGCCTTCAGCAACGCGCTGGCGGCGCTGGAGCCGTTCGGGCTCGGGGCCGACGCGGTCATCCGCACCCGCATGTACCTGACCCACGCGCGGGACGTGGACGAGGCGGCCCGCGCCCACAAGGAACTCTTCGACGCCGTACGGCCCGCCGCGACCCTGGTCGTGGTCTCCGGCTTCGCCGACTCGCGCGTACTGGTCGAAGTCGAACTCGAAGCATTCAGAGAGGCCACGAGCACATGACCCTGGCGGTCCGAGTCATCCCCTGCCTGGACGTCGACAACGGCCGGGTCGTCAAGGGCGTCAACTTCAAGAACCTCCGCGACGCCGGCGACCCCGTCGAAATGGCCAAAATCTACGGCCAGGAGGGCGCCGACGAGCTGACCTTCCTCGACATCACGGCCTCCTCCGGCAACCGCGAGACCACCTACGACGTGGTGCGGCGCACCGCCGAGCAGGTCTTCATCCCGCTCACCGTCGGCGGCGGCGTCCGCGCGCCCGAGGACGTCGACAAGCTCCTCCGCGCCGGTGCGGACAAGGTCGGCGTCAACACCGCCGCCATCGCCCGCCCCGACCTGATCCGCGAGATCGCCGAACGCTTCGGCAGCCAGGTCCTGGTCCTGTCCGTCGACGCCCGCCGCACGGAGACCGGCTCCTTCGAGGTCACCACGCACGGCGGCCGCCGCGGCACCGGCATCGACGCCGTCGAATGGGCCCACCGCGCCGCGGAGCTCGGCGCCGGCGAGATCCTCCTGAACTCCATGGACGCCGACGGCACCAAGGACGGCTACGACACGGAAATGATCGCCGCCGTCCGCAAGCACGTCACCGTCCCCGTCATCGCCAGCGGCGGCGCGGGCCGCCTGACCGACTTCCCCCCGGCGGTCGAGGCCGGTGCGGACGCGGTGCTGGCCGCCTCCGTCTTCCACTTCGGTGATCTGCGGATCGGCGAGGTCAAGGAGACGCTGCGGGGGGCGGGGCATCCGGTGCGGTGATCCGGTCGCGAGTGAGTACGGCCGGTCACCCGTAGCGGTGACGTCGGGAGCGGGCGCGGCTGTGAGCCGTCTAGTCTGCGGCCATGCCTGCGATCACGGTTGATGTCACCGAGGAAGAACTGACCGAACTGCGCGCCGGAGCCGAGAAGGCGGGCGTGTCGGTCGAGCGGCTGGCGTACGCGATCGTCTGCGAGAGCGTCGCGCGCAGAAGGCGGCAGAGGTCCGCCGCCGAGTGCGCTGCCCGCTCTGGTGCAGTCGGCCCGTTCGAGGCCGTCTTGCCTCCGAGTGACGGCAAGGGAACGTGAAGGGAACTGCGGAGGGGCTCGACCCGGGCGCGTAACGGGCCTATCGGGACAGCCGCTGTCCGATTCCCCCGTGGTGCTTGTGTTCATGGGCGAGGTCTCCATACCGTGCTCGCGTTCGGATCCCGGATGCCCACCGGAAGGACGCCCCGCGATGATGTTCTCCCCGACCGGCCGTCACCGAGCACCCCGCCGCCGCAGTGGTGCGGGGCGATTACTGACCCGCGCCTCGACCGCGGCCGCCACCCTCGCGCTGCCGGTCGTCGGCGCGTCCGTCGCCTCCGCCGCGGACGGCGGGACGTACACCGTCGCCCCCGGTGACAGCCTCTCCGAGATCGCCGCGAAGCAGGGGGTCAAGGGCGGCTGGACGAAGCTGTACGCGAGCAATCGCTCGGCGGTCGGCGGTGATCCGGACCTGATCAAGGTCGGTACGAAACTGAAGCTGAGCGGTCCGGCCGCGGCGCCGCAGCGGCGCTCCTCCCGCGCCGCCGAACGGCCCGCCGTGCGCGCCGCGGCCGGAAACGACGCCGTACGGCCCGTCAGGGGCGGCACGCTCACCGCCGGGTTCGGGGCCGGTGGCGGCCACTGGGCCAACGGGCACACCGGGCAGGACTTCGCCGTACCCGTCGGCACCGCCGTCCGCGCCGCCCGCGGCGGGACCGTCGTGACGGCGGGCTGGGGCGGCGCGTTCGGGTACGAGGTCGTCGTACGCCATCACAGCGGGTCGTACACGCAGTACGCGCATCTGTCGCAGATCCGGGTGCCGGTGGGCGCGACCGTCGACGCCGGCGAGCGCATCGGCCGGTCCGGCGCCACCGGCAACGTCACCGGCCCGCACCTGCACTTCGAGGTGCGCTCGACCCCCGCCCACGGGTCGGCGGTCGACCCGATGGCCTGGCTGCGCAGGCACGGCGCGTTCGACTGAGCCGCGGGGACGGCCGGATCACCGCCTGCCCTTGCGGGCCGCCCGTACGTACTCCCGGTTCATCTTCGTGATGCTGAACAGCGGGATTCCCTTCGGGCAGGCGGTGGCGCACTCCCCGGCGAGGGTGCAGCCGCCGAAGCCCTCGTCGTCCATGGTGGTGACCATGTCCAGGACCCGGCTCTCGCGTTCCGGCGCGCCCTGCGGGAGGACGTTGAGGTGGTTGACCTTCGCCGAGGTGAACAGCATCGCCGAACCGTTCGGGCAGGCCGCCACGCACGCGCCGCAGCCGATGCACTCCGCGTGCTCGAAGGCGAAGTCGGCGTCCGGCTTCGGCACGGGCGTGGCGTGTGCCTCGGGCGCGGCGCCGGTCGGCGCGGTGATGTAGCCGCCGGACTGGATGATCCGGTCGAACGCGGAGCGGTCGACGACCAGGTCCCGTACGACGGGGAAGGCCGCCGCGCGCCACGGCTCGACGTCGATCGTGTCGCCGTCCCGGAAGGACCGCATGTGCAGCTGGCAGCTGGTGGTGCGCTCCGGGCCGTGCGCGTCGCCGTTGATGACGAGGCTGCACGCGCCGCAGATGCCTTCGCGGCAGTCGTGGTCGAAGGCGACCGGGTCGTCGCCCTTGAGGATGAGTTCCTCGTTGAGGGTGTCGAGCATCTCCAGGAAGGACATGTCGGGGGAGATGCCGTCCACGTCGTAGGTGGACATGCCGCCGTCGGCGTCGGCGTCGTGCTGCCGCCAGACGCGCAGGGTCAGCTTCATGCGTAGCTCCGCTGGGTGGGGTGGACGTACTCGAAGACGAGGTCTTCCTTGTGCAGGACGGGAGCGGCGCCGGTGGCGGTGAACTCCCAGGCGGCGGCGTAGGAGTACGCCTCGTCGCGGCGGGCCGCCTCGCCGTCCGGGGTCTGCGACTCCTCGCGGAAGTGGCCGCCGCAGGACTCGGCGCGGTGCAGCGCGTCGAGGCACATCAGCTCGGCCAGTTCCAGGTAGTCGACGATGCGGTTGGCCTTCTCCAGCGACTGGTTGAACTCTTCACCGGTGCCGGGCACCTTGATGCGGCGCCAGAACTCCTCGCGGATCTGCGGGATGCGGTCGAGCGCCTTGCGCAGGCCCGTTTCCGTACGGGCCATGCCGCACAGCTCCCACATGAGTTCGCCCAGCTCGCGGTGGAAGGAGTCGGGGGTGCGGTCGCCGTCGACGGACAGCAGGAGGTTGAGCTGGTCCTCCGTTTCGGCCAGGGCTTCCTGGACGGCGGGGTGGTCGGCGGTGATGTCGTCGTGGTGGGGGTTGCGGGCCAGGTAGTCGTTGATCGTGGACGGCAGGACGAAGTAGCCGTCGGCCAGGCCCTGCATGAGGGCGGACGCGCCGAGCCGGTTGGCGCCGTGGTCGGAGAAGTTGGCCTCGCCGACGGCGAACAGGCCGGGGACGGTGGTCTGGAGGTCGTAGTCGACCCACAGGCCGCCCATCGTGTAGTGCACGGCGGGGTAGATCCGCATCGGGACCTCGTACGGGTTCTCCGCGGTGATCCGCTCGTACATGTCGAAGAGGTTGCCGTACTTCTCCTCGACGGCCTTGCGGCCCATCCGGGCGATGGCGTCCGCGAAGTCCAGGTAGACGCCCTGGCCGCCGGGGCCGACGCCGCGCCCCTCGTCGCACACGTTCTTCGCCGCGCGGGAGGCGATGTCGCGGGGGACGAGGTTGCCGAAGGAGGGGTAGATCCGCTCCAGGTAGTAGTCGCGCTCGTCCTCGGGGATCTTGTTGGGCGGGCGGTCGTCCCCCTGGGCCTTCGGCACCCAGATACGGCCGTCGTTGCGCAGCGACTCGCTCATCAGCGTCAGCTTGGACTGGTGGTCGCCGGTGCGCGGGATGCAGGTGGGGTGGATCTGGGTGAAGCAGGGGTTGGCGAAGTACGCGCCGCGCCGGTGGGCCCGCCAGATGGCGGTGGCGTTGGAGTTCATGGCGTTCGTCGACAGGTAGAAGACGTTGCCGTAGCCGCCTGAGGCGAGGACGACGGCGTCCGCGAAGTACGTGTCGATGCGGCCGGTGACCAGGTCGCGGGCGACGATGCCGCGCGCCCGGCCGTCCACCACGATCAGGTCCAGCATCTCCGTACGCGGGTGCAGCTCGACGTTGCCCGCGGCGATCTGGCGGGAGAGCGCCTGGTAGGCGCCGAGCAGCAGCTGCTGTCCGGTCTGGCCGCGGGCGTAGAACGTACGGGAGACCTGCACGCCGCCGAAGGAGCGGGTGTCGAGCAGTCCGCCGTACTCCCGGGCGAAGGGCACGCCCTGCGCCACGCACTGGTCGATGATCTCGACGGAGATCTGCGCGAGGCGGTGCACGTTGGACTCGCGCGCGCGGAAGTCGCCGCCCTTGACGGTGTCGTAGAACAGGCGGTGTACGGAGTCGCCGTCGTTGCGGTAGTTCTTCGCGGCGTTGATGCCGCCCTGCGCGGCGATCGAGTGGGCGCGGCGCGGCGAGTCCTGGTAGCAGAACTGCACGACGTGGTAGCCCTGCTCGGCGAGTGTGGCACCGGCGGAGCCGCCCGCCAGGCCGGTGCCGACGACGATGACGGTGTGCTTGCGGCGGTTGGCCGGGTTGACCAGCTTGGCCGTGAAGCGGCGGGTGTCCCAGCGTTCGGCGACCGGGCCCGCGGGCGCCTTGCCGTCGGCGACCGGGTCCCCGGTCCGGTAATCGGTGTACGAGGTCATGGTCAGCTCACTGCTCCGGTCACGACGGCCACCGGTACGGCGACGAAGCCCGCCGTCAGCACCAGGGCGAGGAGGTTGGCGACGGTCTTGAGCACCCGGTCGCGGGCGGCGCTGCCGACGCCCAGCGTCTGCGCGGCGCTCCAGAACCCGTGCCGGACGTGCAGGCCGAGGGCGAGCATCGCCACGATGTAGAGCGTGGTGACGGGCCAGCGGTCGAAGGAGGCGATCAGGTTCTGGTACGGGTGCCCGGCCTCGGCGCGCGGGTTCACCGTCAGCGTCGTCAGGTCCAGGATGTGCCAGACGATGAACAGCGCGAGGATGACGCCGCCCCAGCGCATGGTGCGGGTGGCGTAGCTGGTGCGCCGCTTCCGGTGCGCGTACTTGCTCGGCCGCGCCCTGATGTCGCGGCGGCTGAGCTGGAAGGCGGCCACGCCGTGCGTGACGACGGCGGCCAGCAGCACCACCCGGGCGATCCACAGGAACCACTCGTGGTGCAGAAAGGGTTCGCCGACGGTGCGCAGCCAGTGCGCGTAGCCGTTCAACTCGTCGGGCCCGAAGAAAATCTTGAGGTTGCTCAGCATGTGCGCGACCAGGTACAGCAGCATCACCACGCCGCTGACCGCCATCGCGGTCTTCTTGCCGACGGTCGAGCGCCACAGCAGGCCCGCGAAGGACGGCCGTCGTTCCGTCCGGGTGTCCAGTGCCATGAGTCCTGACGTTAAGGACCGCCCGGCCCATCAGTCCAAGACATGGAACGGCTGATCTCCATAGGGCCTTCCTATCGACGCCTATCATCGGCGGTATGCAGTTCCAGCAACTCCGCTACTTCGCGGCGGTCGCCGACACCCGCCACTTCACCCGCGCCGCCGAACGCGAGCACGTCGCGCAGCCCTCCCTGTCGCAGCAGATCAAGGCCCTGGAGCGGGAGCTGGGCGCCGATCTCTTCCACCGGGCGCGCGGCCACATCACCCTCACCGACGCGGGCCGGACCCTGCTGCCGCTGGCCCGGCGCATCATCGCCGACACCGAGACCGCCCGGCGCGAGGTGCAGGAGGTCGCGCAGCTCAGGCGCGGCCGGCTGCGGCTCGGCGCGCCGCCCAGCCTGTGCGCGAGCCTGGTCCCGGACGTACTGAGCGTCTTCCACGCCGCCTACCCGGGCGTGGAACTGGTCGTCCACGAGGACGGTTCGCAGGACCTGGTACGCGTTCTGGCGGACGGTGAACTGGACCTGGCGCTCATCATCACACCGCTTCCGGAGCAGGCCCCGGCGCTGGCTACCGCCGAACTGCTGCGGGAGGAACTGGTCGTGGTCTCCGCGCCGGACCGCCCGGCCCCGGTGGCAGGCGGCCGGCGGATGCGCGTCGAGGATCTGCAGAACCGGCCGCTGGCGATGTTCCGGCGCGGCTATGACCTGCGGGAATTCACCATGGCGGCGTGCCGGGCGGCCGGGTTCGAGCCGGTCTTCACCGTCGAGGGCGGCGAGATGGACGCGGTGCTGGGATTCGTACGGGCCGGGCTGGGCGTCGCGGTCGTCCCCAGCATGGTCGCCGAACGTTCCGGGCTGCGCGTCACCCGCTTCGCCAGCCCGGACATGCACCGGGTGATCTCGGTCGCGCACCGGGGGGACGTCTCGCCGCCACGGGCCGCCCGCGAACTCCGGCGCATCCTGCTGACACATCCGGGGCTGGAGATGCCGGGCAGGTGACGGGTCCCGGCACCTTGACAGCCTGTCCGGAACCGATGGCAGGGCTGTTTTCAGTCACACAACCCGGAAAGCGCGCGCCTCCGGCGGGGCCGGTGCCCAGGTGGCAGGGGGCGCGAATTCTCGCGCGGCCCAGGGGCCCCAAGGCGAACAGGCTGTTTCCAGGCAGAAGCCAGGAAGGCCATTGCCTTTTCTACGTTTGCGGCGGTAAAAAAGGCTGCACTTGCCGGAAGACGGCACAGCAATGGGCACCAACGGGGGAAAGGCAAGGAATGCCGATGTTGCTGGAAGAAGTTTACGCGGGCGCGCCGACCGTCAAATCAGGGCGACACATCACCACGGTGAATGAATTCACCGACCAGTCGCCCGCACTCCGCCCGGAAGTGCTCGCGGAGGCGACCAGCCGGCTGGTCGAACTGGGCACCTTCGAGGCCGGGAAGATCCTGGTCGAGGAGGACAAGGGAGCGATCCTCGGCGGCGCGGTGTCACTGGCCGTCGGACTGCCGCTCGCGGTCGCCCGCTGGTACACCTACGACCTGAGCGACCACGGCATCTCGGTGCCCATAGACAGCGAGTACTTCGCGGGCACGCTCTACATCAACGGCATCGAGCCGGGCGACCGGGTGACGATCGTCGACGACACCATCAGCACCGGCGGCACCCTCATCGCCCTGATCGAGGCCGTCCGGGCGGCCGGTGCCCGGGTCGAAGAAGTCCTGGTGGCGGTGGAGAAGCCGGAGAACGGCGGCCGGCAGCGGGTCGCCGAACGCTTCGGCATCGAGGTCCGCTCCGTCATCCGCATCGCCGTCGACCCGGACTCCGGCCGCGTGGCCGTCCTGGGCTGACCGCCGCACGGGGAATGGCGCCGCACGCCCTCGCGCCGTACGTTCCCCGGGGACCCGCATCCGTACGTTCTCCGGATGCAGCCACGCCGGATCACACCCGTTCACACCCGCCCGAGGAGTTCTGTGTGAGCACGACCAGCCCCGGCGCCGGGACCGGCCGCACGCAATTGTATGAACTGCGTCACATTGCCGAACCCGGAGCCGCGCGGATATTCGCCAAATGCGAATTCAACAATCCCACCGGAAGTCATAAGGACCGTGTCTTCTCCTACATGATCGATGAGCTGGAGAAGGCAGGAACGATCAGCCCCGGCATGACCTTGATCGAGTGTTCGACCGGAAATGGCGGCGCCGCGCTCTCCCGGGTCGGCGCCCAGCGCGGATACCGCATCATCATCGTCATGCCGGAGGGCATGACCGAAGAACGCAGGAAGCAGATCGCGTCATGGGGCGGCACGGTCGTCGAGACCTCCCCCGAAGGCTTCCTGCTGGAGGGCGAGGAGACCGCCCGCCGGTACGTTGCCGAACACCCCGGCAGCCACTTCCTCGACCAGTCCACCAACGAACTGAACTGGCGCGCCTGGCGCTCCTGCGGCCGCGAGATCGTCACCGACCTGCGGGAAGCGGGCGCGGTCCCCGGCCACTTCATCTGCTCCATCGGCACCGGCGGCACCTTCACCGGGATCGCCGACATCCTCAAGGACGCCCACCCCGGCCTGCGGACCTGGGCCGTCGAAGTGGACCGCTCGGCCGCCCTGTACGCCAAGCGCAACGGCCTGCCCTTCGAGCACCACACCCACAACATGATGGGCCTGGGTCCTGGCAAGGTGCCGTCCAACCTGCGGGAGGAACTCGTCGACGAGGTCGGACTGATCACCGGCGACGACGGCTGGAACACGATGAAGCGCCTCATCTCCGAGGAGGGGCTGCCCGTCGGTCCCACCGCCGGCGGCAACATCTTCGCCGCCCAGCGGCTGGCCAGGACGCTGCCCCCGGAAGAGGTCGTGGTCACCGTGCTGTTCGACTCCGCCTGGAAATACCTCAGCATCTGGGACGGCAAGTACGCGCAGTACGGGACGGAGGCGGACTCGTGACCGCGGAGCAGCCGTCCGCCACGGAGCCGGATACCGCGCGGCGCCTGGCCGCCGTCACCCGCCGCCTCCACCTGGCCTGCGAGCGGGCCGGGGTGCTGCCCGGGGACGTACGGCTCGTCGCCGTCAGCAAGTTCCACGCACCGCCCGTGCTCGCCGACGCCCTGGAGACCGGGCACCGCCACTTCGGCGAGAGCCGGGTGCAGGAGGTGCAGAGCAAGTGGCCGCCGCTGCGGGAGCGCTACCCCGGCACCCGGCTGCACCTCATCGGACCGCTGCAGACCAACAAGGCCGCCGCGGCCGTCGGCGCCTTCGACGTCCTGCACAGCGTGGACCGGCCCCGCCTGGCCGCCGCCCTGGCCACCGCCATGGAGCGCACAGGCCGCCGCCCGGACTGCTTCGTCCAGGTCAACACCGGCGACGAAGCCCACAAGAGCGGAGTGCCCGTCGCCGCGGCGGGCGCGTTCGTCAAGGAGTGCGTGGGCACGTACGGGCTGCCCGTCGTCGGCCTGATGTGCATCCCGCCCTACGGACGCGACCCCCGTCCGCAGTTCGCCCTGCTGCGCGCACTGGCAGCCGAATGCGGCCTGCGGCAGCTCAGTATGGGGATGAGCGCCGATTTCGAGACCGCGGTGGCCGAAGGCGCGACCACGGTCCGGGTCGGCGAGGCGGTCTTCGGGCCGCGCCCGCGACACTGAGGGGGCATCATGACCGCGCTGTTCGTCTTCAGCCTCTTCTCCGCCCTGGTGGACGTCTTCGCCTCCGAGCGCCTCCAGCACGTGGACCCGGGAAGCGTGGCCGCGGTCGCGTTCACCCTCACCGGAGCGTTCTTCTGCCTGCTGACCGTCGTCCGGCTGCGCCCGGCCCGGCTCCTGGCGGTCGTCCGCGCGCACGCCGTCGACCTGATCGTCCTCAACATCACCACCGCCGTGACCTGGCTGACCCTCCTGTACGCCCTCAAGCTCATGGAACCGGCCGTCACCAACGTCGTCTCCATCGCCATCGGCCCCGCCTTCACCGTCCTCCTCCAGGCCGTGTGGTGGAAGCGGGACCGCGTCCTGCCGGGCGAGCTCCTCTCCGCGGTCGGCATCCTGCTCACCCTGGCCGGCCTGGTCTGGGCGTCGCTGGACGGCCGCAGCGGGGTGGGCGACCGGGCCGCCCTGGCCATGACGCTGGGCCTGTGCGCCGCGGTCGCCTCCGGTGCCGGCGGGGCCGCCAACGTCGTCTTCTCCGCCCGCCTGGGCGCGACCGGGGTGGACGTACCCACCGTCATGGGCCTGCGCTTCGGCCTGGTGGCGGCCGTCGGCTGGACCCTGGCCGCCTTCTCCGGCGCGGAGCAGCTGGGCCGGGCCCTGGTGCCGGGGGCCGTGGTGGCCGTCATCGGCGTCTCCATCCCCGCCTATCTGGTGCAGATCGGGGTGCGGAAGGTGACCCCGATGACCGCCTCCATGATCTGCGCGCTCGCCCCCGCCATGACCCTTCTGATCCAGCTCGCCGACTCCCGGCTGATGTTCTCGGTGCCGTCGACCGTCGGCATCGCCGTGATCACCGTCTTCATCGCGATCGGGCTGCTGGCCCGCCGGGGAGCGCCCCCGGCCGCGGTGGTCCAGGAAGGCAGGACCCATGCAGTGTCTGATCGTTGACGCCTACTCCACCGGCCGTTTCCTGCCCGCCGCCCTGGCCGAACGCGGTGTCAAGTGCGTCCATGTGCAGAGCACTCCGGCCATTCCCGACTACCTCCAGCGCACGTTCCCGCAGGGAGCCTTCACGGAGACCCTCGTGTACGACGGCGACCTGGAGGCGCTGCTGGCGGCGGTGCGCGCGGCCGCCCCCGCCTTCGTCCTGCCCGGCAACGAGACCGGCGTCGACCTCGCCGACGTCCTCGCCCGCCGCCTCGGCCTGCCCGGCAACACCCCGGACGAGCGGCGGGTACGGCGCGACAAGTACGACATGGCCATGGCCGTACGCGCCCACGGGCTGCGCGCCCCCGACACCCTGCGCACCTCCCGCTTCGACACGGCCCTCTCCTGGGCGCGGGCGCACGGCCGCTGGCCGCTGGTGGTCAAACCCGCCGACAGCGCGGGCACCGACAACGTCTTCTTCTGCGCCGACCCGGTCGAACTGTGCACCTCCTTCGGCCACATCCTCAGCTCGTCCAACATCCAGGGCAACCGCAACAAGACCGTCGTCATCCAGGAGCGCCTGACGGGCACCGAGTACTTCGCCAACACCGTCAGCGTCGACGGCCGCCACCACATCGCGGAGATCTGGCGCTATCACAAGCGGCGCGGCCGCGGCGGGGCGGCGATCTACGACTACGAGGAGCCGCTGACCGCGGACGACCCCGCTGCCGCCGCCCTCAGGCCGTACCTCCTGGGCGTCCTGGACGCGCTCGGCGTCCGGCACGGGCCCGCCCACTCGGAGGTCATGCTGACCGACGAGGGCCCCGTGCTGATCGAGACCGGCGCCCGGCTGGCCGGCAGCATCCTGCCGCACGTGGTCAGCCGCTGCTTCGGCACCAACCACGTGGAGCTGACCGCACTGGCCGGCAGCGACCCGGCCGCCTTCGCCGCCCGCGCCGCGGTCCCGGCCGAGCCGCGCACCGGGCTGCGCTACGTCTCGCTGATCTCCCCGTTCGCGGGGCGGCTGATGTCCCTGGACGGCTTCGAGCGGCTGCGCGACCTGCCGTCGTACGCCGACCACTACCTCGGCGTGCAGGCCGGCGCCTACCTCAGCCCCACGGTGGACGCGGCCACGTCGCCCGGCGTCTGCTACCTGCTGCACGGCGACGAGCGGCAGATCGAGGCGGACTACCGGCGGCTGCGCGCGCTGGAACTCCAGGAATTCGGCGGACTCTACGAAGTCGACCGGACCCGGTGAACGCCCGGGGGCCGGCCGGCCCCCGGGCAGGTGCCTTCACAGACCGAGCCCGGCCTCCAGGGCCTTGGCCACCGCGTCCTTGTCCCCGTCCAGCCCGACGTCGGCCGCGGCCTGCCGCCCGAACGCGAACAGGAGCAGCTCGCCGGGCTCACCGGTGGCCGTGACGACCGGTGCGCCGCGGTGCGCGACCGCCGTCCGGCCGTCCGGGCGGCGCAGCACCAGCCCCACCGGCGACTTGCGCCCCAGGATGCGCGCCGCCTTCTCCAGGCGCGACCACAGCGCGTCCGAGAAGACCGGGTCCAGCTCGCGCGGCGTGAAGTCAGGCCGGGCCCGCCGCACGTCCTCGGAGTGGATGTAGAACTCGACGGTGTTGGCCGCCTCGTCGACCTGCTTGAGCGCGTACGGCGACAGCCGGGGCGGGCCGCTCCGGATGAGCCGCAGCAGCTCGTCGTACGGCTTCTCGGAGAACTCCCGCTGCACCCGCTCCAGGCGGCCCGCCAGCGGCTTGACGATCAGGCCGCCCGCCGCGTCCGCACGCCGCTCGCGCACCACCACGTGCGCGGCGAGGTCCCGCGTCGTCCAGCCCTCGCACAGCGTCGGCGCATCGGGCCCGGCGCCCTCCAACAGGTCGGCAAGGAGCAGCCGTTCGCGCTTCGCATGGGTCGACATGCGCCCAGCCTACGACCGGTGCGCGGCGGGTGCCACGGCGCCACGCGCCGCGCACCCCGCGGTGACGGCCGTACCCCGCGGTGACGGCCGTACGCGATCAGCTCCGCAGCAGCAGTACGGCGGCGACCAGCAGCCCGGCGGCGAAGATCGCGAGCAGCACCGCCGACGCGACCTTCGCCGTGCGGTCGGCGTCCGGAGGCGGCGGCTGGCGGGTCATGGATGCAGGATGCCGTACGTCACCCGCCTTCGCGCGCGCCGCCCGCGCAGCACCCGGCACACCGGACGCCCGGCACACGGGCCGCCCGGCACACGGCACAATGGACCCATGAGCAGCCGCGTCCCGAATTCCCAGCTCGACCCGGCCGTCGCCGCCCGCCTCAAGCGCGACGCCGACGGTCTGGTCCCCGCCATCGCCCAGCAGTACGACACCGGCGAGGTGCTGATGCTCGGCTGGATGGACGACGAGGCGCTGCACCGCACGCTCACCACCGGCCGCTGCACGTACTGGAGCCGCAGCCGCCGGGAGTACTGGGTCAAGGGCGACACATCCGGACACGTCCAGCACGTGAAGTCCGTCGCCCTGGACTGCGACGCGGACACCGTCCTGGTCAAGGTCGACCAGGTCGGCGCGGCCTGCCACACCGGCGCCCGCACCTGCTTCGATGAGGATGTGCTCAGAGAAGGGCAGTAGGCTCCGCGCCATGACCACGGGAACCACCGGCACCGCCACACCGGACCTGGAGAACTTCCGCACGCTCGCGAAGGACCGCCGGGTCATCCCCGTCACCCGGCGCCTGCTCGCCGACGGCGACACCCCGGTGGGCCTCTACCGCAAGCTGGCCGCCGAACGACCGGGCACCTTCCTGCTCGAATCAGCCGAGAACGGCCGTACCTGGTCCCGGTATTCGTTCGTCGGCGTGCGCAGCGCCGCCACCCTGACCGTGCGCGACGGACAGTCCCACTGGCTGGGCACCCCGCCGGTCGGCGTGCCCACCGAAGGCGACCCGCTCGCCGCGCTCCGCGCCACCGTCGAGGCACTGCACACCCCGCGCGACCTGATCGAGGGCCAGGGCCTGCCGCCCTTCACCGGCGGCATGGTCGGCTACCTCGGCTACGACATCGTGCGCCGGCTGGAGAAGATCGGCGACAGCACCACGGACGATCTCGGCCTGCCCGAGCTGACCATGCTGCTCACCTCCGACCTGGCCGTACTGGACCACTGGAACGGCACGGTCCTGCTGATCGCCAACGCCATCAACCACAACGACCTGGAAACGGGCGTGGACGAGGCGTACGCGGACGCCGTGGCCCGCCTGGACACCATGGCCTACGACCTGGCCCGCCCGGCCCCCGCGAGCGCCGCGGCCCTGCCGCCCTCCGAACTTCCGCCGTACACCGCGAAGTGGGGCGGGGAGTCGTACCAGGACGTCGTCGAGGACATCAAGGAGCGCATCCGCGCGGGTGACGCCTTCCAGGTCGTGCCCTCGCAGCGCTTCGAAACCGAGTGCCGCGCCTCCGCGTTGGACGTCTACCGGGTGCTGCGGGCCACCAACCCCAGCCCGTACATGTACCTGCTCCGCTTCGAGGACGGCGTCGACATCGTCGGCTCCAGCCCCGAGGCGCTGGTCAAGGTCGAGAACGGGCAGGCCACCCTGCACCCCATCGCGGGCACCCGGCCGCGCGGCGCGACCGTCCCGGAGGACCAGGCCCTCGCCGACGAGCTGATGGCCGACCCCAAGGAGCGCGCCGAGCACCTCATGCTCGTCGACCTCGGCCGCAACGACCTGGGCCGGGTCTGCGAACCCGGCAGCGTCGAGGTCGTCGACTTCATGTCCGTCGAGCGCTACAGCCATGTCATGCACATCGTCTCCACCGTGACCGGGCGGCTGGCGCCCGGCCGTACCGCCTTCGACGTGCTCACCGCCTGCTTCCCCGCGGGCACCCTCTCCGGCGCCCCCAAGCCGCGCGCGATGCAGATCATCGAGGAAGTGGAACCCAGCCGCCGCGGTCTGTACGGCGGCTGCGTCGGCTACCTCGACTTCGCCGGCGACTCCGACACCGCCATCGCGATCCGCACGGCGCTGCTGCGGGACGGCACCGCCTACGTCCAGGCAGGCGCGGGCGTCGTCGCGGACTCC
The DNA here is from genome assembly GCF_001905005.1 of Streptomyces sp. CB02923. Taxonomy (GTDB): domain Bacteria; phylum Actinomycetota; class Actinomycetes; order Streptomycetales; family Streptomycetaceae; genus Streptomyces. Next base: position 1,251,629 of record NZ_LWKZ01000012.1, read on the forward strand.
GACCCGGTGGCGGAGGACACGGAGTGCCGCAACAAGGCGGCCGCGGTGCTGCGGGCGGTGCACACGGCCAACGGGCTGGGGGCCTGAGCAGGGCCTCCACGAGGCTGGGGCACCGCGGACGGAAGGCGGTCGGGCCACCTCCGTACAGTGGTAGGCGTGACTGCCGTAGACCACCCCCGCACCGGCGCGACCGTGTCCCCGCCGACTTCGCCGGCCAAGCCCGCGCGCAGCGGAAGGAGCCTCGCGCTCGCGCTGATCTTCGGCGCGGCCGGCGCCGCCGTCGTGCTGCTGGCCTCCGGCCGCACCTGGGCCAGGGCCACCGCCGTCGTCGCCCAGGGACAGCTGCCGCAGACTGCTTCGGGCCAGGACGTCACGGGCGTGCCCGGCGCGCTCGCCATCGTCGGGCTCGCCGCCCTGGTCGCCCTCTTCGCCGTACGCGGGGCGGGCCGGACGGCGGTCGCCGCGCTGCTCGCCCTCAGCGGCCTGGGCACCGTCGTCGGCGCGTACCTGGGCCTCTCCGACACCGCGGCGCTCCGCGAGAAGGCGGCCACCGCCACCGGGCTGTCCGACGCGGGCGTCCAGGACGTCTCGCACACCTTCTGGCCCTGGGCGGCGGTCGTCGGCGGCCTCCTGCTGCTGGTCGCGGGGGTGCTGGCACTGCTGTGCGGGCGCCACTGGCCCGCGATGTCCGGGCGCTACGAACGGGCCGGCGCGGCCGCCCGCGGCCCGCGCAGCTCCGCCGCCGCCGACCCGGACCGCCCGGAAGAGATGTGGAAGTCCCTGGACCGGGGCGAGGACCCGACCCGGTAGTGGCCGCACCCCGGCCATCGGGGACAATGGATGGCGAGGGATCACCGCGCCCGACTCAGGCGCGAAAAAGCTACGAGGAGCACTCATGTCGAGCAGTGGCCACGGACACACTCCCGCCGCCTGGACCGGCGTCATCATCTCGTTCATCGGCTTCTGCGTCGCCGGCGCCTTCATCGTGCTGGCGAACGTGCCCGGGTTCTGGGCGGGCATGGTCCTGATCGGCCTCGGCGCCGTGGTCGGCGGCGTGATGCGCGCGCTCGGCATGGGCCAGAGTGGCAAGAAGGGCGCGACCGGCCACGGTCCGGCCAAGGCCCGGCCCCAGGAGGGCTGAGTCCCCGCCGGGCCCGGCCCGGCGGCAGCGGATCCTACGACGGCGCGGCTTCACGGCCCGTGCGGAGGGGGTGCCCGGTGGCACCGCCCGTACGGGGGCTGGGGGGTTGCGCCGTTGTCGTTGCTGTTGGTGTTGGCGTTGCCTTTGCCTTTGTGGATCCCGGTTGGGGTTCGGTTCGGTCCCGGTTCGAGCCGGGGCGGGGGCTGAGGGGATTTGTCACCCGTACGCGGTCGGTGGGCTGCGGCCTCGCCCATACCGCAGCACAATCGCCACGTGAGTGAACCCGTGGCTCCGGCCGGTGGGCCGGTCTCCGCGTCCGGGCCTGTGGGCAAGCCTGTCCGCGGAGCGGCCCGCCGCCGTGGTCCGCACGGCCTCGTCCGGCGGCTGCTGGCACCGTTCGGCACCCTGGCGGCCGTCGTCGCCGCCTTCGCCTTCGTGGGCCTCGTCGATCCCAACGAGCCCGGTCACTACCCGGCCTGCCCCCTGCTGGCCCTCACCGGCGTCTTCTGCCCGGCCTGCGGCGGACTGCGCAGTGCGCACGCGGTCGCGCACGGTGACCTCGTCACGGCCGCCGGAGCCAACGCCCTGGCGGTCGCCGGTTACGCGGCTTTCGCGCTCTTCTGGGCGGCCTGGGCCGTACGGGCAGCGCGCGGGCGCCCTACGGCGGGCCCACGGCCCGGAGCGGCGCACTGGTGGGCACTGGGCGGGCTGCTCCTCGCCTTCACGGCCGTGCGCAATCTTCCCTTCGGGGAGGGGCTGATTCCGTGACGGATCCGGAAAGATACGGCCTGGGGCGGGGATGCCGGGGACGGGTGCCCTCCGTTTCCGGGGCGCGGTGAGGCTGGTGGACCAAGGTCCGCGAGATCTGCGCCACGGGGTATCGAAAGGTCATCTGACCTGCTGTTTTCTCGCCCGGCTCGCGGTGCGCCCGTCCACCTGGTGGGACCGCCGTCAACCGGATGTGAGACCTTTGCCCCTCGCCGGATACCATCGGAGAGCCTGACGGGACGACACCGGCCCCGAGGGCGACTGTCACCCTCCACCGCTGAAGAAGGAGGCCGCTCGCGTGAGTGTGCTCGACGAGATCATCGAGGGAGTCCGCGCCGACCTTGCCGAGCGGCAGGCGCGCGTAGGCCTCGACGAGCTCAAGGAGCGGGCCCTCAAGGCGCGCCCGGCCAAGGACGGGGTCGCGGCCCTCAAGGGCGACAGCGTCACGGTGATCTGCGAGGTCAAGCGCTCCAGCCCCTCCAAGGGCGCGCTGGCCGCCATCGCCGACCCGGCCGGCCTCGCCGCCGACTACGAGGCGGGCGGCGCGGCGGTCATCTCCGTACTGACGGAGCAGCGGAAGTTCGGCGGTTCGCTCGCCGACCTGGAGGCCGTACGGGCCCGGGTCGACATCCCCGTCCTGCGCAAGGACTTCATCGTCACCGCCTACCAGCTGTGGGAGGCCCGTGCCTACGGCGCCGACCTGGCGCTGCTGATCGTCTCCGCGCTGGAGCAGGAGGCCCTGGTCTCCCTGATCGAGCGGGCCGAGTCGATCGGGCTGACGCCGCTGGTCGAGGTGCACGACGAGGAAGAGGTCGAGCGGGCCGTCGACGCCGGCGCGCGGATCATCGGGGTCAACGCCCGCAACCTGAAGACCCTTGAGGTCGACCGCGGGAACTTCGCGCGGATCGCGCCGGAGATCCCGGACCACATCGTCAAGATCGCCGAGTCCGGGGTGCGCGGGCCGCACGACCTGATCGCCTACGCCAACGACGGCGCCGACGCCGTGCTGGTCGGCGAGTCGCTGGTCACCGGCAAGGACCCGAAGACCGCCGTCGCCGACCTGGTCGCGGCCGGCTCCCACCCCGCCATCCGGCACGGACGGGGCTGACTCCTCCCATGACCGCCGCCCACCTCCACCGCCCCGGCCCGGGACCGCTCCCGGGGCCGGCCGGCGTGCTCGCCGCGGCCGGTGCCGCGCGCGATCCGCACGCGGCGCTGGGGCGCGGGTGCCGGCCGCGCGGCTGCCGGGCGCCGGCACGCCGGGTGCGCGGACGGCGGGTCAGGTATCACATCGGCGCGGAGCCGGGCCAGATCAACGGCCGGCGATGGCGTCGTAACGGCCTGCTGTAGCCGCTCGTTGCCGAGCGTGGGTGATTGATCCCGGTACGGGCCGTCCGTCGGCCGTACCGCGTACAGCGCTTCCGCCGCCCCGCCTTTTTCGTCTCCTCGCTGCTGTTGCCGGCGTGGCTGTCGCCATGCGCCGTCGGCGTCGCCGTACGAGGAGTGCATCGGGCGTGCGTCGGCGGCACCGCGACCCGTGATGCCCGCAAATCCATACTTCCGGGGCAGTTGCCCCGATCGAGGAGTACGTCGGATGTCTTCTGACTTCTTCATCCCGGACCCGGAGGGTCAGGTCCCGAACGCCGGAGGGTACTTCGGCGACTTCGGCGGCAAGTTCATCCCCGAGGCGCTGGTCGCCGCGGTGGACGAGGTGGCCGCCGAGTACGAGAAGGCCAAGGCCGACCCGGCCTTCGCCGCCGAGCTGAACGACCTGATGGTCAACTACACCGGGCGGCCCAGCGCCCTGACCGAGGTGCCGCGCTTCGCCGAGCACGCCGGCGGCGCCCGGATCTTCCTCAAGCGCGAGGACCTCAACCACACCGGCTCGCACAAGATCAACAACGTACTGGGCCAGGCACTGCTCACCCGGCGCATGGGCAAGACCCGTGTCATCGCCGAGACCGGCGCGGGCCAGCACGGCGTGGCCACCGCCACCGCCTGCGCCCTCTTCGGCCTCGAATGCACCATCTACATGGGCGAGATCGACACCGAGCGGCAGGCCCTGAACGTCGCCCGGATGCGGATGCTCGGCGCCGAGGTCATCGCCGTGAAGTCCGGCAGTCGCACCCTCAAGGACGCCATCAACGAGGCGTTCCGGGACTGGGTCGCCAACGTCGACCGCACCCACTACCTCTTCGGCACGGTCGCCGGACCGCACCCCTTCCCGGCCCTGGTCCGCGACTTCCACCGGGTCATCGGCGTCGAGGCGCGCCGCCAGATCCTGGAGCGCGCCGGGCGCCTCCCGGACGCCGCGGTGGCCTGCGTCGGCGGCGGCTCCAACGCCATCGGCCTGTTCCACGCGTTCCTCCAGGACGCCTCCGTACGGCTCGTCGGCTGCGAGCCCGGCGGCCACGGCGTCGAGACCGGCGAGCACGCCGCCACCCTCACCGAGGGCACCCCCGGCATCCTCCACGGCTCCCGCTCCTACGTCCTGCAGGACGAGGACGGGCAGATCACCGAGCCGTACTCGATCTCCGCCGGACTGGACTACCCGGGTATCGGGCCCGAGCACTCCTACCTCAAGGACACCGGCCGCGGTGAATACCGGGCCGTCACCGACGACGCGGCGATGCAGGCCCTGCGGCTGCTGTCGCGGACCGAGGGCATCATCCCGGCCATCGAGAGCGCCCACGCGCTGGCCGGCGCGCTGGAGCTCGGCCGGGAACTGGGCACGGACGGGCTGATCCTCGTCAACCTGTCCGGGCGCGGCGACAAGGACATGGACACCGCGGCCCGCTACTTCGGGCTGTACGGGGCGCCCGCCGACGACGCGGTGGAGGCGGACGACACCGACGCCACGGACACCGCGCTCGGCGCGCACGACGAGGGGAACAAGTGATGGCGGGCAACGTCGGGCTGCTCAGCAGCACCCTGGCCGCGGCCAAGGAGGAGAACCGGGCCGCGCTGGTCGGATATCTGCCGGCCGGCTTCCCGACCGTGGACGGCGGGGTACGGGCCGTCACGGCGATGATCGAGGGCGGCTGCGACGTCGTCGAGATCGGGCTGCCGCACAGCGACCCGGTGCTGGACGGCCCGGTCATCCAGACCGCCGACGACATCGCGCTGCGCGGCGGCGTCAAGATCAAGGACGTCATCCGTACGGTCGGCGAGGTGTACGCGGCGACCGGTGCGCCGGTGCTGTGCATGACGTACTGGAACCCGGTGGACGCGTACGGCGTCGAGCGCTTCGCCGCCGACCTGGCCGCCGCGGGCGGCGCCGGCTGCATCCTGCCCGACCTGCCGGTCGAGGAGTCCGGGGTGTGGCGCGCGGCCGCCGAAGAGCACGGACTGGCGACCGTGTTCGTGGTCGCGCCGAGCAGCCGGGACGAACGGCTGGCGAAGATCACCGAGGCGGGCAGCGGCTTCGTGTACGCGGCCTCGCTCATGGGGGTCACCGGCACCCGTGAGTCGGTGGGCCGCGAGGCGCAGGACCTGGTCGAGCGCACCCGGGCCACCACCGACCTGCCGGTCTGCGTCGGCCTCGGCGTCTCGAACGCCGGGCAGGCCGCCGAGGTCGCCCGGTTCGCGGACGGGGTCATCGTCGGCTCGGCCTTCGTCAAGCGGCTGCTGGACGCCGGGGACGACCTGGCGGCCGGGCTCGCGGGCGTCCGCGAACTGGCGGGCGAACTGGCCGCGGGCGTACGCAAGCGCGGATGATCCCGGGCGGCGTGCGGCCGACCTCGGCGGGCGTGTGTTCGGCCCCCGGTGGAGTGGTGTCGCACGTCCGGGTGGTCCGAGCGGGGTGCCCGCGGGTGTCCGGGCCGGTGTCCGGATCGGTGCCCGGATCGGTGTCCGGGCTGGTGTCCGGCGGGACTGTCCCTCGTTAGGACGAAGAACGCGGCGGAGGGGTGCGAGGGCACCCCTCCGTTTCGTTGTTCAGGGGCGTGAGCCAGAACAATCAAGACAAAAAGAACAGCGCCCGTGAGCGGCTCCAGGCCCAGCGGGCGAAGGAGAAGGCGCGCGAGCGGCGCGGCCGCCAGCTGAAGGTCGGTGCGGCCGTGGTGGCGGTGCTGGTCGTCGCCGGTGGCGTCGGCGTCTGGGCCGCCTCCTCGGGCGACGACAACTCCGGCAGCGGCAAGGTGGCCCTGCCCAAGGGAACCCAGGACAGCGACAAGCCCGCGGTGCCGGTCGGCAAGAAGGAGGCCCCGTCCACACTCACGGTGTGGGAGGACTTCCGCTGCCCCGCGTGTGCCCAGTTCGAGAAGGGCTTCCGCGGCGCCATCCACGAGCTGGAGGACTCCGGGCAGCTCAAGAGCGACTACCACCTCGCGACGATCATCGACGGCAGCATGGGCGGCAAGGGGTCGGTCACCGCCGCCAACGCCGCGCTCTGCGCCCAGGACGCGGGCCGTTTCCGCGAATACCACGACGTGCTGTACGAGAACCAGCCGCCGGAGCAGCAGGACCGCTTCGCGGACAAGAAGTACCTGATCCAGCTGGCCGGGAAGGTGAACGGGCTGGCCGGCGACACCTTCACCCAGTGCGTCAACGACGGCAAATACCTGGACTTCGTCCACAAGTCCAACTCCGCCTTCACCAACTCCGGTCACCGCGGCACACCGACGGTCCTGCTCAACGGCAAGAACCTGGCGGACGAGAAGAACCTCACCCCCGACGGGCTCAAGAAGAAGGTCCGGGACGCCGCCAAGGACCAGAAGGCGGGCGGCGGACCCTCTGGGGACAAACCGTCCGGCGCCAACTCCGGCAGCGGCACGGCGCAGACCGGGGCCGGTACGGCCGGCGCCTCGGCGGGCAGCGGGGCCGGGCACTCGGCGGGCAGTGGGGCCGGGCACTCGGCGGGCGCGGGCACGACGGCCGGTGCGGGTCACGGGGCCGGAGCCGGACAGGGCGCCGGTGCCGGTGCGGAGGCCGGGCACAGTGCCGGAGCTGGGCACAGTGCCGGTACCGGCTCCGGTGCCGGGCATACGGGCGGGAGCGCGGACCGGTCCCCGGCGCCGTGACGGGGCGGGCCGGTGCGATGGCCGGGCGGGCCGGGGTGCTGGCCGGAGGGGCCGGGGTGCTGGCCGGGCGGGCCGGGGTACTGGCCGGGCGGGCCGGGGCGGTGTGGCGTCGGGCCGGTCCGGTGGTGGGGCGGGTCGATGCGGTGCGGCGTCGGCCCGGTCCGGCGTCGGGGCGGGCCGATACGGTGTCCGTAATCGACCGCCGGCAGTGATGGTCGTTACACAGCCGTAGCCGGGTGGGTTGTCGTCGCGCCCACCTGGCGCGGTAGCGTCGTCCCTGCCATGGACCTCGCATTCATTCCCAGCCCCTCCACGGGTGTCGTTCACCTCGGCCCGATCCCGCTGCGCGGCTACGCCTTCTGCATCATCATCGGCGTCTTCATCGGCGTCTGGCTCGGCAACAAGCGCTGGATCCAGCGCGGTGGCCGCTCCGGAACCGTCGCGGACATCGCCGTGTGGGCGGTGCCCTTCGGGCTCGTCGGCGGCCGCCTCTATCACGTCATCACGACGTACGAGCCGTACTTCGGCGAGGGCGGCCACCCCCTCAACGCCTTCAAGGTCTGGGAGGGCGGCCTCGGGATCTGGGGCGCCGTCGCGCTCGGCGCGGTGGGCGCCTGGATCGGCTGCCGCCGCCGCGGCATCCCGCTGCCCGCGTACATGGACGCGCTGGCGCCCGGCCTCGCCCTGGGCCAGGCGATCGGCCGCTGGGGCAACTGGTTCAACCAGGAACTCTACGGCCGTGCCACCGACCTCCCGTGGGCGCTGAAGATCAGCGACGATCCGTCCATCGGCCGGGTCGGCGGCACCTACCACCCGACGTTCCTGTACGAGTCGCTGTGGTGCATCGGCGTCGCGCTGCTCGTCATCTGGGCGGACAAGCGCTTCAAGCTGGGCCACGGACGGGCGTTCGCACTGTATGTGGCGTCCTACTGCGCCGGCCGTGCCTGGATCGAGTACATGCGGGTCGACGAGGCCCACCACATCCTGGGTCTGCGGCTGAACGTGTGGACCGCGCTCATCGGCCTCGTCGTGTCCGTCGTCTACATCGTGGTCTCCGCGAAGAAGATCCCGGGCCGCGAGGAGGTCGTCGAGCCGGGAGCACTGGACGCGGCCGCGGACGACGCCGGGACGAAGAAGGACGGTGCGAAGGCGGACGGTGCGAAGGCGGGGACCGCCGGGGCCACGGCGGGTACCAAGACCGCCGAGCGCGCCGAAGGCGATGAGCGCGCCCAAGGCGACGAGCGCGGCAAGGATGCCAAGGACGCCAAGGCGGCTCCCGAGGCTGCGGGCAGCGGTGCGGAGAGCGTGGCCAAGGGTGCCGCGAAGCTGACGAAGGACGCCGGTTCCGGGAGCCGGAGCGGCAAGGAGTCCTGACCCGCGGCGTCGTACCGCCCGACTTTCACGGAGGCCGTCCGGACCCAGCGGGGTCGGGACGGCCTCCGCCGTGTCCGGCGGGCTCACCGGGTCTGAGCGCGCTGGCCCATGCCGGTTCGCCGGGTCTGTGTGTGCTGGCCCATGCCGGTTCGCCGGGGCTGCGTGCGCTGGCCTACGCCGGTTCGCCGGGTGTGCTTGCGCCGGTCCCCGCGGGCTCATCGGCCCTCCCCGCATCGGGTTCCGCGGGCCGCCAGCGCGAGGACGCGGCGGGCGGCGGCGACCACGGCCGGATCGACGAAGCGGCCGTCGGGCAGGGCACAGGCGCCTCCGCGGCCGGTTGCCGCCTGCACCGTCTCCACGGCGTTCTCGACCTCCTCGGCGGTGGGCAGGTAGGCCCGTTCGATCACCGGCAGCTGGCGCGGGTGCAGCGCGGCCCGGCCGAGGAAGCCCAGGGCCCGGCCCCGTGCGCACGACAACGCCAACGCCTCGGTGTCCCGCAGGTCGGGGAAGACCGACTGCGGCGGGGGCGGCAGCCCGGCCGCGCGGGCGGCGATCACCGTACGGCCGCGGGCCCAGCCGAGTCCGTCCTCGTCCCGTACGCTCAGCTCGGCCCGCAAATCGGCCTCGCCCAGGGAGAGGCCGCACAGCGCCGGGTGCGCGGTGGCGACGGCGAAGGCGTTCTCCACACCGAGGGCGGATTCGAGCAGTGCGTGCAGGGGTGGCACCTCTACGGCGTTTCTGGGGGCCGGTCCGGCCCTGGCCGCCCAGGCCGCGGCGCGGCGGACGTCAGCCGCCCCGCTCACCTTGGGCAGCCGGAGCCCGGCCAGCGCGGGGAGAGCCGCGAGGGCCCGGATCTCCGTCGCGGCGCGCGGGCCGGTGAGCGCGTTCACCCGGACGTGGATCGCGGGGGCGGGGACGGGGCCAGGGTCCACGGGCCGTCGTGCGGCGAGCAGTTCGGCGGTGGCCCGCAGGGCGTACGGTTTACGGTCGTCGGCCACCGCGTCCTCCAGGTCGATCACGACCGCGTCGGCCCCGGACACCAGCGCCTTCGCGACCACCGCCGGACGGTCACCCGGTACGTAGAGCCAGGTCAGCGGCGGGATGGGGGCCGGGGCGGCGGGCAGGGCGCCGGTGGCGGTCATACGACACCGTCCGCACGCAGCGCGGCGATCCGCGCCGCGGACAGGCCGAGCAGACCGGACAGCACCGCGTCCGTGTCCGCGCCGTGCGGCCGGCCCGCCCACCGGATGGCGCCGGGCGTCGCGGAGAGGCGGAAGAGGACGTTCTGCATCCGGACCGTACCCAGTTCGTCGTCCGGGACCTCGGTGATCGACCCCAGCGCGCGGTACTGCTCGTCGTCCATGACCCCGCGGATGTCGCAGACGGGTGCGACCGCCGCCTCGGCCTGTTCGAACGCGGCCATCACTTCGTCCCGGCCGTGCCGCGCTATCCAGCCGCCCACCGCCGCGTCCAGCTCGTCGGCGTGCCGGGCCCGCCCCGCGCCGGTCGCGAACCACGGCTCGGAGACGAACTCCGGGTGGCCGACCAGGCGCAGCACCCGTTCCGCGACGGACTGGGTGGCGGCGGAGACGGCGAGCCAGTCGCCGTCGGCGGTGCGGTAGGTGTTGCGGGGCGCGCTGCTGGAGGAGCGGTTGCCCGTACGGGGCTGGACGTGGCCGAGCTGGTCGTACCAGACCGGCTGCGGGCCGAGGACCGTCAGCATCGGCTCGATGATCGCCAGATCCACGACCTGGCCCCGGCCGCTGCTCTCCCGGCCGCGCAGCGCCGCCATGACGGCGTACGCGGTGGTCAGCGCGGCGATGGAGTCGGCGAGCCCGAAGGGCGGCAGCGTCGGAGGGCCGTCCGGCTCCCCGGTGAGCGCGGCGAACCCGCTCATCGCCTCGGCGAGGGTGCCGAAGCCGGGGCGGTGCGCGTACGGCCCGAACTGGCCGAATCCGGTGACCCGGGCCAGCACCAGCCCCGGCTGGACGGCGGTCAGCTCGGCGGGGCCCAGGCCCCACTTCTCCAGGGTGCCGGGGCGGAAGTTCTCGATCACGACGTCCGCGGTGGCGGCCAGTTGCAGCAGGACGTCCCGGCCGCCCGGGGCGGCGAGGTCGAGGGTGACGGTCTTCTTGTTGCGGCCGAGCAGCTTCCACCACAGGCCGACGCCGTCCTTGGCGGGGCCGTGGCCGCGGGACGGGTCGGGCCGCCGCGGGTGCTCGACCTTGATGACCTCGGCCCCGAAGTCCCCGAGCAGTGTGGCGGCCAGTGGCCCGGCGAAGAGGGTGGCCAGGTCGAGCACCCGCAGCCCGGCGAGGGGCCCGGGGGCGGTGGCGGGAGGGTGGTGCGCGGGCGGTGGTTGTTGTTGCCGCACGGTGTGCCTCGCATTCTTCGAGTCCTTCGAGCTCTTCGTGTCCTTCGTGTCCTTCGGGTTCTTCGGGGGGTGGGCCGGGCCGGGGGAGGGGAGCGCTCAAGGACCGGTGTCCGGTGGTCGCCGGGCGGCGCTGCGGGTGACGACCAGCTCAGCGGTCCGGGCCGCGAGCGCGTCGAAGCCGATGCCGTTCAGATCGCTGATGGTGGTGGCGAGGCGGTTGCGGAGCGGCGCCGTCCAGCGGGCGGGCAGTGCGTCCGGTGACCCTGCCAGGAGACCGGTGATCGAACCGGCCGTCGCGCCGTTGGAGTCGGTGTCCCAGCCCCCGGACACCACACGGCATATGGAGCCGGGAAAGGAGCCGTCCGCGTGGGTGAGGGCGGCGGCGAGCAGCGCCGCGTTGGGCACGACGTGCACCCAGTGGTGGTGGCCGAACGCGTGGTGGAGCCGGTCGACGACATCCGCGAAACCGGCGTCGGAACCGCTGGGTTCGGCGCGCGCCGCCTCGATGCCGAACCGTACGGCCCTGGCCAGCCGCGACCGCTGCGGTACGACGGCGAGCCCGGCCCGCAGACAGCCGTGCACGTCCGTGCCACCGCCCGCCGCCGCGGCGATGGCGGCCGCCGCGAACATCTCGCCGTACACACCGTTGGCGGTGTGCGTGAGCGTCGCGTCCCGCCAGGCGGCCTCCGCGGCACCGGCCGGGTCGCCGGGGCGGGTCCAGCCGAAGACGTCCGCCCGGATGAGCGCGCCGATCCACTCCCGGAAGGGGTTGCGGAAGGAGGCCGTGTGCGGGGGCTCGATGCCGTCCAGGAGATTGCGGTACGCCACGCGCTCCGCCGTGAACGTCCGCCCCGCGGGCAGTTCGTCGAGCCACAGCCGGGCCACGTCGGTGGTGCGGAAGCCGTGGCCGTGGCGCTGGAGGAGCAGCAGGCCGAGCACCGGGTGGTCGAGGTCGTCGTCCTCGGGCATACCGTCGATGTTCTCGGCCAGCGAGGTGGCACGGCTGTGGGCGTTCCAGGGATGGCGGGCCGCGACGGCCGGGTCCAGGCCGACTTCGGTGAACCAGCCGCGCAGCGGCCAGTTCCCGGTGCCCCGGGCGAGCGCGCGGATCCCGGAGAGCGGCAGCTTCTCGACCGGCTTGCCGAGGAGACACCCGGCCGCCCGCCCCAGCCAGGCGGCTTCCAGACGGGGACGGAGGGCATCGGACGCGGGCAGGGGGCCGGACGCGCGCTGGGGCCCGGGAACCGGTGCGACGTCGGGCGGCCGGCCGGGGCAGGCCGCTTTGATCGCGGGGAGGTCGGTGGGTTCGTCGTCGGCCAAGGGGGAGGGCTGCTCGGCGAGTTCGTCGAGCAGCCGGCCGGCCAGGGCGCGCAGGTGCGGCTCGGCCGGGCGCGGGGAGGCGCCGGACCGGGCAGGGGCGGGGTGGCCGCCCGCCGCGCGCCAGCGGTCTTCGACGGACGAGGCGTCACGCCCGTCCTCGGCGGCCTGCCGCAGCTCGTGCCCGATCAGGTCCTCGGGCTGTACCCAGGTCAGGCGCAGGGCTCCGGGCCGCTGGTCCGGGGACTCGCCCGGCTGCCGGCGGGCCATCACGCACCCGCGATGGCCGTGAAGGCGCGCTCGTGGTCGAGCCGGCGCCGCCGGTCCCGCGCGAAGACCTCGCGGGCGACCTCGGCGAGCGCCACGGCGGGGGTACGCAGATCGAGCCGGCTCGCGCGGGAGACCTTTTCGCCCCACTCCGCCGGGATCGTGCGCTCACCGCGCAGGGCCCCCGCGACCGCGCCGCTCATGGTGGCGATGGAGTCGCAGTCACGGCCGTAGTTGACCGCGCCCAGGACCGTACGGCGGAAGTCGCCCGCGCCGACGAGCAACATGCCCAGGGCGATGGGGAGTTCCTCGATGGAGTGCAGCCGGGACGGGCGGCGGGCGCCGAGGGAGGGCTCGCGGTAGGCAGGACCCACGGTGTCGAAGGGCTCGACGGCCGTACGCAGGGGCTCCAGCGCGGACTCGAAGTCGGTGTACCGCCCGGCCACCGTGCAGACGGCTTCCACGGCGGCGCGCGTACCGTCCTTGGCCAGGCACAGCACGTCCTCGACGACGGACGCGGGTGTCGCCCGCGGCTTGAAGGCGGCGGCCACCGCGGCCGCGAGGACACCGGCGGCTTCCCGCCCGTACGAGGACTGATGGGCGCCGGCGATGTCCACCGCCTCCGCGTAAGCCCCTTCGGGATGACCGGCGTTGACGATGCCGACCGGCGCCATGTACATCGCCGCGCCGCAGTTGACGATGTTGCCGACACCCGCTTCGCGCGGGTCGACGTGTCCGTAGTGCAGCCGGGCCACGAGCCACTTCTCGGCGAGGAAGAGGCGGTGCAGCGGAAGTGCCTCCGCCTCCAGCTCGGGAATCCAGCGGGGCGCGCCGATCAGGTCGGGCACCAGGTGCTCGGCGACGGCGTACGCGTCCAGATGGTCGCGGACCTTCTCGTAGACCCGCACCAGCGCATGGGTCATCAGGGTGTCGTCGGTGACGTGCCCGTCGCCCTTGTGGTACGGCGCGAGAGGGCGTGCGGTGCGCCAGTCCGCGTGGAAGGGGCCGACGATGCCGGTGACGCGGCCGCCGTGCCGCGCCGTGATCTGTTCCGGTGTGCAGCCCTCGACGGGCCCGCCGAGAGCGTCACCGACCGCGGCCCCGACCAGGCAGCCGACCGCCCGGTCCTCCAGGGAGGGGGAGGACGGGGGCGACGGCGGCGATGGGGTTGCTGCGGAGCCCGCCGACTCCCGTACGTGTGCCTGCGTTTGTGTCCGCGACTGCGCGTGCGCCTGTGCCTGTGCCTGTGCGTGCGTCTGTCGTCGTTCCGGCTGTGGTGTGGGAGGTACGGGATACGTCATGACCGTTCAGTCCTTCCGGGACGGGGTTCCGACGTACGGGGGCGGGGATGGGCGGGCCCGGGTGGGGTCGGGTCCGTACGGGCGAGCTGGGCCGCCAGTTCGACGAGGTCGGTGCCCGCCAGCCGGGGCAGCGCACAGCCCGAGAGGGTCCGACAGGCATCGCGCCAGCTGCCGGGGACACCGGGCGCCCCGCTGATCGCGCCGGTCAGCGCGCCCGTGAGCGCGGGGGCCGAGTCGGCGACGCGGGACAGACAGGCGGCGGCCGGTACGGCCTCGGCCGGCCGTCCGCCGCCGGCGATACCGAGGGCGAGCGCCACGGGGACGGTCTCCGCCGCGGCGATGCCGTAGCTGTAGACGTGATCGACGATCTGGTGCTCCAAGGTCGGCACGAGGGCGAACGCGTCACCGGAGCGGTCGGAGCGGTTGGGGCGATCGGGGTGATCGGGGCGGTCCGCGGCCACGGCGCGGGCGAGGCGGACGGCGTGCAGGGCGTTGCGGCGGATTTCCGTGCCCTCCGGCAGCTGGGCCAGTGCCACGTCGGCGCAGGCGTCCGCGGTGGCACCGCCGAGCGCCGCCGCGACGGCGGCGGCCATGGCGCGGGCACCGTGCACGCCGTCACCGTCCTGGGTGTACCGGGCGTCGAACTCCGCCAGTTCCGCGGCGGCGAGCGGATCGCCGGGGTGGACGACGGCCAGCACGCAGGCCCGTACGCAGGCGGCGTCGTCGAAGAAGTGGGGGTTGTCGTGGCCGGTGGCGGGCGGGCGGAGGCCTGCGGCCAGGTTGCCGAGCCCGGCCCGTACCGAGATGCGGGCCCGCAGGGGCAGCACCGCCGACTCCACCTCGGGCGCCCGTTCGGCGGCCGCGGCGATCTCGTCGGCCAGCGCGCTCCACGCGAGGTCGATGGCGGTACGGATCCGGTGGTCCCGGACGAGGCCACCGGGTGGGGTGCCCCCGGCGGCCAGCACGGCCTCCGCGGTGAAGGCCGCCCATTCGGCATCGTCCGACGGGCCCAGCCGCAGTGGTTCCGGCGGCTGGTTGAGGGCGATGGGGACGGGCAGGGTCGTCGTCGCGTTCTGCTCGGCGAAGGTGTCCAGCTCGCGGGTCAGCCGCCGGGTCCACTCGGGCATCCGCGCCGCCCGGTGCCGCGCCGCGGGCCATCCGGCCGCGTCCCCCGCCGCCAGTCCGAGCAGCAGCCCTTCGACCCGGCGCCGCGGCGGGGGACGGGGGCCCGGCGGAGCGTCCGCGTCGGACCGGGCCGGTGGTGGGACGGTAGGCCCAACAGGCCCAACAGGCCCAACAGGCTCAACAGGTCCGGCGAGGCCAAGGGGGTCAGTGGGTCCAATAGGGGCAGTGGTTCCAGTGGGTTCAAAGTGGCCAGAAGGTCCAATGGTGTCAGTGGGCTCGGTGGGCCCGCTGGGTGCGTCGCCGATGGGCGCTGCCGAGTCCCGGTGCTCTCCGGCCGGGCGTGGTTCGAGGGTCATGACGCCGTCGCCTCGTCCGGCAGGGGAGTGAGCAACTCCGCGATGTCCAGGACGTGGTAACCGGCCATGGAGGGGAGACAGCTGCCGCGGACCGGGCCGATGGCCCGGGCCCAGTGCTCCGGGACGGCTCTGCTGCCGCCCAGTGCGCCCGCCAGGGCGCCCGCGACGGCGGCCGTCGTGTCGGCGTCCCGGCCCATGTTGACCGCCGTCAGCACCGAGGCGGTGAAGTCGCCGCGGGCCGCCGCGAACGCGCCGAAGGCCAGTCCCACCGCCTCGGGTGCCAGGTCGGTCCACGGATAGCCGCCGATGACGACGGCGGAGCGCACCGCGCGCTCGGTACCGAGCTGGGTGCTGTCCGGGGTGAGCCGGGAGCGCCGGGCGGCGGCGACCGCGCGGCGCAGCGAGCGGGCGGTCCAGGAGTCCTCGGGCACCACGGACAGCGCCGCGGCGATGACGGCGTCCGTGGAGCCGGCCACCATCGCCGCGGCGACTCCGGCCGCCACGGCCCGGCCGCCGTAGATGCCCTCGCCCTCGTGGCTGACCGTGCCGTCCACGGCGACGAGCCGGGCGGCCTCGGCGGGGCGGCCGGCGGCGAAGACACCGAACGGCGCGGCGCGCATGGCCAGGCCGTCGCTCCAGGCGTGGCGGTGCTGGGCGGAGATGGGGGCGGCCAGCCCGCGGCGCAGATTCTCCAAGGTGCCGCGCTCGCTGAAACCGGCGCCGCGGAACGGGCCTTCGTCCAGGTCGGCGATCCACCGGTGCCAGGCCGCCTCGACGTGTGCCACGGTCAGCGACGAGCCGTGCTCGGCCAGCATCAGCCCGGAGAAGACGGCGTACTCGGTGTCGTCCGTGCCGACCGGGTCGTCCGTCACGAAACCCTCGATACGGCCCCAGCGCTGACGGATCTGTGAGGGCTTCATGTTCTCCGCCGGGGCGCCGAGCGCGTCACCGACGGCCAGGCCGAGCATGGCGCCGCGGGCGTGCTCCCGCAGGCCGGCGGGGCACTCGGGTCGGGGCGACGGGACAGGGCGCAGCAGCGGGCGCCGGGCCGACGGGGGAGGGGGAAGCGGTAGGTGCAGTGCGCTCATGTGCGTGCCGATCTGTTGAGCGGTAGGTGGGTGGGCGTCGGCGCAGGTGGCGGCGTGGTGTGGGCGGGGTCGGCGTGGGCGCGGCGGCGGACGGCGCGGGTGCGGGAGATCCGGCCGGGGCGGCACACCCCGGCCGGAGGTCATATGGAGGCGGCCGGTGCGGAGGAGGCGCGGACGATCAGGCGGGGCATGACCGTTTCGCGGCGGGCCGGTGCGCGGGGCGCGTCGGCGGGCTCGCGCAGCCGGTCCAGCATCATGCGGGCCGCGATCCGGCCGCGCTCGGCCGAACCGAGGTCCACGCTGGTCAGCGGCGGCCACCCGGCGCGGGCGAGGAGCGTGTCGTCCATCCCGACCACCGCGACATCGCCGGGGACGGCCAGCCCGCGGGTGTGCAGTGTCTGCGAACTGCCCAGGGCCAGCTGGTCGTTGGCGCAGAAGACGGCGTCGATGTCGGACCGGGCGTCGAGCAGGCCGTGCAGGGCCGCGGCGCCCGCCTCGACGGTGAAGTCCGTGGTCACCGTGAGCGTGGGGTCGAGCTCGATGCCGCAGGACTCCAGCGCGGTGCGGTAGCCGAGGGCGCGGTGGCGGCCGGGCACCGTGTCCGCGGGGCCGTTGACGAACGCGATGCGGCGTCTGCCCGTCTCGACGAGGTGGCGTACGGCTGCTTCGGCGCCGGTCACGGAGTCGGCGCGGACGCTGTCGACGAGCGGGCCGTGCGGTGCGCCGTCGGGCAGCGAGCCGATGACGACGACCGGGCGGACGGCCCGGCCGAGGGCCTCCAGATGCCGGGGGGTGATGCGGATCGGGCACAGGATCAGCCCGTCGCTCGTCCGGTCGGCGAGGCTGCGCAGGACGGCGAGCTCGTCCTCCACGACGGCGTCGGTGGAGT
The DNA here is from genome assembly GCF_001905005.1 of Streptomyces sp. CB02923. Classification (GTDB taxonomy): domain Bacteria; phylum Actinomycetota; class Actinomycetes; order Streptomycetales; family Streptomycetaceae; genus Streptomyces. The sequence continues at coordinate 1,268,650 of NZ_LWKZ01000012.1, forward strand.
GCAGCAGCAGACGGTAGCCCGCCGGTTTCATGACGGCCTGTATCTCGCGGACCATCGATACGTACGCCGGGTTGCCGATGTCCGGCATGGCGAACGTGAGCTGCATCGAGCGGCCGTCCTTGAGGGAGCGGGCCACTGCGTTGGCGACGTAGCCCAGTTCGGCGGCGGCCCGCTCGACGCGGGTGATCGTGCCGGGGCGGGCACCGCGGCCGTTCAGCACCCGTGACACGGAGGCGATGGAGACACCGGCGCGCGCCGCGATGGTCTCCACGGTGGGCGGCCCGCCGGGCCGCGAGCCCGCCCCGCCACCGCGCCCGGCCTCCGCCCCATCCGTCCCGTACACCCGACCCTTCCCGCGCTCCCCGCTCTCCCTGTGCTCCCCGCTCTCCCCGTACTCCCCAGCCTTCCCGTGCTCCCGCTCTCCCGGTCCCGCATTCCGTCCCATCGCCACCGCCCCCTCGCACACCGGCTACTGAAAACGTTTACAGAATCCCGCGTCGCTACCCCGACCGCACTGAGGTTTTCCGCAGTTCTGCATACGGTTTTCCGCACCCCGCCGCCCCGCCCGCTGTGATCCACCCCTCACCCTCGCCCACAGCTCCCACAAACCCGCAGGTCAGCGCAGTAAGTTCGGCCTTCCTTGCTAGCGCGGCGGGGTAAGCGGCGCATAGCTTCGAGGTGTTGGAGGGGGAAGCGCCGGCATCGGCCCACACCTCGCGAGAAGGGAACGGGTCCTCATATGTCCGTCATGGAAGTCATGGACGCTTCGGCGCCCACGCACATAGCCCACCGCGACAACCACACGCACCGCGACGTGAACGGCGGCTGGCTGCGCCCCGCCGTCTTCGGCGCGATGGACGGGCTGGTGTCGAACCTCGCTCTGATGACCGGCGTCGCGGGCGGCGCGGCCTCGCAGCAGACCATCATCATCACCGGCCTGGCGGGCCTGGCCGCCGGTGCCTTCTCGATGGCGGCCGGGGAGTACACCTCGGTGGCCTCCCAGCGGGAGCTGGTCCTGGCCGAGCTCGACGTGGAGCGGCGCGAGCTGCGCAAGCACCCGAAGGACGAGCTGGAGGAGCTGGCCGCGCTGTACGAGTCGCGCGGTGTGGAGCCGGAGCTGGCCCGTGAGGTGGCCAGGCAGCTGTCGAAGGACCCGGAGCAGGCGCTGGAGATCCACGCCCGCGAGGAGCTGGGCATCGACCCGTCCGACCTGCCGTCGCCGACGGTCGCCGCCGTCTCGTCCTTCGGTTCCTTCGCGCTCGGCGCCCTGCTGCCCGTGTTGCCGTACCTGCTGGGCGCCTCCCAGCTGTGGCCCGCGGTGCTGCTGGCGCTGGTGGGGCTCTTCGGGTGCGGGGCCGTCGTGGCGCGGGTGACGGCGCGGTCCTGGTGGTTCAGCGGGCTGCGGCAGCTGGCCCTCGGCGGCGCGGCGGCAGGTGTGACGTACGTCCTGGGCACATTGTTCGGTACGGCCGTAGGGTGACGCCTCGTGCAGCACTATGCGGACCCTCGCATAATTAAAGCGTTACCAGGCGGTTTCGTTTGTTTGGGGGCCGGGCATAAGGCCCAAGCGTTGCGGGCAATGTCGCCTGCTCGAAAACGACGCTCACGACGCCGGTGGAGGCCGATCCGTCCGCCCGCGTCCCCGGTCCACCGCCACGAGTGGTGTCCGCATTCTGGAAGGCTCTATCCGCTTTTCGAGAAGCGAGCCATCCTGTAACCTGCACGAAATTTCGCGGAGGGCCAACGTCGTCCCTCGGCAGTTCATATGCCACGACGACGTTGGGAGAGCCGATGCGTTCCGCGTCCACGCACTCCGCGACCACCGGCAGCGCCAGCGCCGCCCCCTGGTCGCCCATGGACGGGCGCCCCGCCCCGCAGGGAATGTACGACCCCCGCAACGAGCACGACGCCTGCGGCGTCGGCTTCGTGGCGACCCTCACCGGCGAGCCCAGCCACGCACTGGTCGAACAGGCCCTCACCGTCCTGCGCAACCTCGAGCACCGCGGCGCGACCGGCTCCGAGCCCGACTCGGGCGACGGTGCCGGCATCCTCCTCCAGGTCCCGGACGCCTTCCTGCGCGAGAGCGTCACCTTCGCCCTGCCCGACGCCGGCGCGTACGCCGTGGGCATCGCCTTCCTGCCGTCCGTGGCCGAGGACGCCGCGGCCGCCGTCTCACGGATCGAGACGATCGCGTCCGAGGAGGGGCTGGAGGTCCTCGGATGGCGGGTCGTCCCGGTCGCCCCGCAGCTGCTCGGCAACGGTGCCCGCGCCACCATGCCCGCCTTCTCCCAGCTGTTCGTCGCCGACAAGCACGGCAAGGACACCGGCCTCGCCCTGGACCGCAAGGCCTTCGTGCTGCGCAAGCGCTCCGAGCGCGAGGCGGGCGTCTACTTCCCGTCGCTGTCGGCGCGCACGATCGTCTACAAGGGAATGCTGACGACCGGGCAGCTGGAGCCGTTCTTCCCGGACCTGTCCGACCGCCGGTTCGCCACCGCCATCGCGCTGGTGCACTCCCGCTTCTCCACGAACACCTTCCCGAGCTGGCCGCTGGCCCACCCGTACCGCTTCGTCGCGCACAACGGTGAGATCAACACCGTCCAGGGCAACCGCAACTGGATGCGGGCCCGCGAGTCGCAGCTCGCCAGCAAGCTGTTCGCGGATGCCACCGGCGACGGCGGGAACCTGGAGCGGCTGTTCCCGGTCTGCACGCCGGACGCCTCCGACTCCGCCTCCTTCGACGAGGTCCTGGAGCTGCTGCACCTCGGCGGCCGTTCGCTGCCGCACTCGGTGCTGATGATGGTCCCGGAGGCGTGGGAGAACAGCGCCTCCATGGACCCGGCGCGGCGGGCGTTCTACGCGTACCACTCCACGATGATGGAGCCCTGGGACGGCCCGGCCTGCGTCACCTTCACCGACGGCACCCAGGTCGGCGCGGTCCTGGACCGCAACGGCCTGCGCCCCGGCCGCTACTGGGTCACCGACGACGGCCTGGTGGTCCTGTCCTCCGAGGTCGGCGTGCTGGACATCGACCCGTCCAAGGTCGTGCGCAAGGGCCGCCTGCAGCCCGGCCGCATGTTCCTCGTGGACACCGCCGAGCGCCGCATCATCGAGGACGACGAGATCAAGGCGCAGCTCGCCGCCGAGAACCCGTACCAGGAGTGGCTGGACGCGGGCCTGCTCCAGCTGGCCGACCTGCCCGAGCGCGAGCACATCGTGCACACCCACGCCTCGGTCACCCGCCGTCAGCAGACCTTCGGCTACACGGAGGAGGAGCTGCGCGTCATCCTGGCGCCGATGGCCAAGGCCGGCGCCGAGCCCATCGGCTCGATGGGTACGGACTCGCCGATCGCCGCCCTCTCCGAGCGCCCGCGGCTGCTGTTCGACTACTTCACCCAGCTGTTCGCGCAGGTCACCAACCCGCCGCTGGACGCCATCCGCGAGGAGCTGGTCACCTCGCTGATCTCCTCGCTCGGCCCCCAGGGCAACCTGCTGGAGCCGACCGCGGCGTCCTGTCGCAGCGTCATGCTGCCCTTCCCGGTGATCGACAACGATGAGCTGGCCAAGCTCATCCACATCAACGCCGACGGGGACATGCCGGGCATGAAGGCCGTCACCCTGTCCGGCCTGTACCGGGTCTCCGGCGGTGGCGAGGCACTGGCCGCCCGGATCGCCCGGATCTGCGCCGAGGCCGACGCCGCCATCGAGGACGGCGCCCGCCTGATCGTGCTCTCCGACCGGCATTCGGACGCCGAGCACGCGCCGATCCCGTCCCTGCTGCTCACCGCCGCGGTGCACCACCACCTCATCGGCACCAAGCAGCGCACCCAGGTCGGCCTGCTCGTCGAGGCCGGTGACGTACGCGAGGTGCACCACGTCGCGCTGCTCATCGGGTACGGCGCGGCCGCGGTCAACCCGTACCTGGCGATGGAGTCCGTCGAGGACCTGGTCCGCGCCGGGACGTTCCTGCCGAAGGACGCCGACGCCGAACCCGCGATCAAGAACCTGATCAAGGCCCTCGGCAAGGGCGTCCTGAAGGTGATGTCCAAGATGGGCATCTCCACCGTCGCCTCCTACCGGGGCGCGCAGGTCTTCGAGGCCGTCGGCCTGGACCAGTCCTTCGTGGACGCGTACTTCCACGGCACCACCACGAAGATCGGCGGCGCCGGCCTCGACGTGATCGCCAAGGAGGTCGCCGCCCGGCACGCCAAGGCGTACCCGGCCACCGGCATCGCCCCGGCGCACCGCGCGCTGGACATCGGCGGCGAGTACCAGTGGCGCCGCGAGGGCGAGCCGCACCTGTTCGACCCGGACACGGTCTTCCGCCTCCAGCACTCCACCCGCTCGCGCCGCTACGACATCTTCAAGCAGTACACGGACCGGGTGAACGAGCAGTCCGAGCGCCTGATGACGCTGCGCGGCCTGTTCTCCTTCAAGTCCGACCGCCCCGCGGTGCCGCTGGAGGAGGTCGAGCCCGCCTCGGAGATCGTCAAGCGCTTCTCCACCGGCGCGATGTCGTACGGCTCCATCTCCCAGGAGGCGCACGAGACCCTCGCCATCGCCATGAACCAGCTGGGCGGCAAGTCCAACACCGGTGAGGGCGGCGAGGACCCGGAGCGCCTGTACGACCCGGCGCGCCGCTCCTCGATCAAGCAGGTCGCCTCCGGCCGCTTCGGCGTGACCAGCGAATACCTGGTCAACTCCGACGACATCCAGATCAAGATGGCGCAGGGCGCCAAGCCCGGCGAGGGCGGCCAGCTGCCCGGCCACAAGGTCTACCCGTGGGTGGCGAAGACCCGGCACTCGACGCCCGGCGTGGGCCTGATCTCGCCGCCGCCGCACCACGACATCTACTCCATCGAGGACCTCGCCCAGCTCATCCACGACCTGAAGAACGCCAACCCGCAGGCCCGCATCCACGTGAAGCTGGTCTCCGAGGTCGGCGTCGGCACGGTCGCCGCGGGCGTCTCCAAGGCGCACGCGGACGTGGTCCTCATCTCCGGCCACGACGGCGGTACGGGCGCCTCCCCGCTGACCTCCCTGAAGCACGCGGGCGGCCCCTGGGAGCTGGGCCTGGCCGAGACGCAGCAGACACTGCTGCTCAACGGCCTGCGCGACCGGATCGTGGTGCAGACCGACGGCCAGCTCAAGACCGGCCGCGACGTGGTCATCGCCGCCCTGCTGGGCGCCGAGGAGTACGGCTTCGCGACCGCGCCGCTGGTGGTCTCCGGCTGCGTCATGATGCGCGTGTGCCACCTGGACACCTGCCCGGTCGGCATCGCCACCCAGAACCCGACGCTGCGCGAGCGCTTCAACGGCAAGGCCGAGTACGTAGTCAACTTCTTCCGGTTCATCGCGGAGGAGGTCCGCGAGATCCTCGCCGAGCTGGGCTTCCGCTCGCTGGAGGAGGCGGTCGGCCACGCCGGTCTGCTCGACACCTCCAAGGCCGTCAGCCACTGGAAGGCGCAGGGCCTGGACCTGGCACCGCTGCTGCACGTGCCGGAGCTGCCCGAGGGCGCCGTACGCCACCAGGTCACCATCCAGGACCACGGCCTGGCCAAGGCGCTCGACAACGAGCTGATCAAGCTGTCCGCCGACGCGCTGTCCGCGGACACCGCCGAGGCCGCGCATCCCGTACGGGCACAGGTGGCGATCCGGAACATCAACCGGACCGTCGGCACCATGCTCGGCCACGAGGTGACCAAGAAGTTCGGCGGCGCCGGCCTGCCCGACGACACCATCGACATCACCTTCACCGGCTCGGCCGGGCAGTCCTTCGGCGCGTTCCTGCCGCCCGGCGTCACGCTGCGCCTGGAGGGCGACGCCAACGACTACGTCGGCAAGGGCCTGTCGGGCGGCCGGATCGTGGTCCGCCCGGACCGCGGCGCCGACCACCTGGCCGAGTACTCGACCATCGCGGGCAACACCCTCGCCTACGGCGCCACCGGCGGCGAACTGTTCCTGCGCGGCCGCGTCGGCGAGCGGTTCTGCGTCCGCAACTCCGGCGCCACGGTGGTGTCCGAGGGCGTCGGCGACCACGGCTGCGAGTACATGACCGGCGGGCACGCCGTCGTCCTGGGCGAGACCGGGCGCAACTTCGCGGCCGGTATGTCCGGCGGCATCGCGTACGTCGTCGACCTGGACCCGGCCAACGTCAACCGTGAGCTGACCGCTGCCGTGACCACCGAGCTGGACGCCACGGACCGGGAGTGGCTGCACGGCGTCGTGCGCCGCCACCAGGAGGAGACCGGCTCCACCGTCGCGGCGAAGCTGCTCGCCGACTGGGACGCCGCGCTGGCCCGCTTCAGCAAGGTCATTCCGGCCACCTACCAGGCAGTGCTCGCCGCCAAGGACGCCGCCGAGCGAGCCGGGCTCTCCGAGTCCGAGACCCACGAGAAGATGATGGAGGCGGCGATCAATGGCTGACCCCAAGGGCTTCCTGACCACCGGCCGCGAGGTCGCCGAGACCCGCCCCGTCGAGGAGCGCGTCCGCGACTGGAACGAGGTCTACGTCCCCGGTTCGCTGCTGCCGATCATCAGCAAGCAGGCCGGGCGCTGCATGGACTGCGGCATCCCCTTCTGCCACAACGGCTGTCCCCTCGGAAACCTCATCCCCGAGTGGAACGACTACGCCTACCGCGAGGACTGGACGGCCGCCAGCGAGCGGCTGCACGCGACCAACAACTTCCCGGAGTTCACCGGTCGCCTGTGCCCGGCCCCCTGCGAGACGGCGTGTGTGCTGGGCATCAACCAGCCGCCGGTGACCATCAAGAACGTCGAGGTCACCATCATCGACAAGGCGTGGGACAGCGGCGACGTCACCCCGCAGCCGCCGGAGCGCCTCAGCGGCAAGACCGTCGCCGTCATCGGTTCGGGCCCGGCCGGTCTGGCCGCCGCCCAGCAGCTGACCCGGGCGGGCCACACCGTCGCCGTCTACGAGCGCGCGGACCGGATCGGCGGGCTGCTCCGCTACGGCATCCCCGAGTTCAAGATGGAAAAGCGTCACATCAACCGCCGTATCGAGCAGATGCGGGCGGAAGGCACCAAGTTCCGTACGGAGGTGGAGATCGGCCGGGACATCGACGCCGCCAAGCTGCGCAAGCGCTACGACGCCGTCGTGATCGCCGCCGGTGCCACCACCTCCCGCGACCTGAAGGTCCCCGGGCGCGAGCTGAACGGCGTCCACTACGCGATGGAGTACCTGCCGCTCGCCAACAAGGTGCAGGAGGGCGACCTGACGGTGGCCCCGATCACCGCCGAGGGCAAGCACGTCGTGGTCATCGGCGGCGGCGACACCGGCGCGGACTGCGTCGGAACGGCGCACCGCCAGGGCGCGGCCTCGGTCACCCAGCTGGAGATCATGGGCAAGCCCGGCGACGAGCGGAACCCGAACCAGCCGTGGCCGACCTTCCCGATGCTCTACAAGGTCACCTCCGCGCACGAGGAGGGCGGCGAGCGGCTGTACTCCGTCTCCACCACCCACTTCGAGGGCGACGAGGACGGCAACGTCCAGTGGCTGCACCTGGTCGAGGTGGAGTTCAAGGACGGCCGGCCGGAGCCGAAGCCGGGTACCGAGCGCAAGATCCCCGCGCAGCTGGTCACCCTGGCCATGGGCTTCACCGGCACCGACCAGGACAACGGCCTCGTCTCACAGTTCGGACTGGAGCTGGACGCGCGCGGCAACGTCGCCCGGGACGCCGACTTCGCCACCAACGTCCCCGGCGTGTACGTTGCCGGTGATGCGGGTCGCGGCCAGTCGCTGATCGTCTGGGCCATCGCCGAGGGCCGTTCCGCCGCCCGCGGTGTGGACCGCTACCTCGCGGGCGCCAGCGCGCTGCCCGCCCCCATCAAGCCGACGGACCGCTCACTGACCGTGTAGCGGCCCCGGCTCACAGATGTCCCGCACAACGAGGTGCGGAACACCCGCGGCGCCTGTCCACCTCCCCGACCGGAGGGCAGGCGCCGCGACCTATATGTGCTGGATCACCGGCCGGTGCCGGGGACCAGGGAGCCGTCCGACGTGTTCGGGAGAACCGTGGCGCGTGCCTTCCGGGCCGGGCCCGCCGTCCCGTTGAGGTCCTTGTGCACGGTGCGGGAGAGATCTTCGATCGCTTCCACACCGGCGGACATGGTCGGGTGGTCCGCCGTCAGGACGGCGAGCGCGTAGTCATGTCCCTGGCCGGTGAACGCGCCGACGCTGTGGACCCGCCAGCCGCCACCGGTCCGCTCCAGCCATCCGTTCTTGACGTGCACCTTCGCCCCGGCCGGTGCGCCGGCGGGCACCCCCCAGCGCTGCTCGGGCACCACCCGGCTCATGAGGTCGAGGGCGTAGGCGCGTGCGGTGCCGCCGAGCACGGAGTTCTCGGTAGTGAGGAGATTCAGCAGGGTGAGCTGATCGGCGGCGTTGATCTGGGTCAGTCCCCAGTAACCCTCCGTATCGGGAAGGGTGTCGTGCATTCCGGCGAGACGGAGGAAGGTGTTTATTCGCGCGAGACCGATTTTCTTCCACAAAGCGGAAGTGGCGTCGTTGTCCGACTTCGTGATCATTTGTTCCGCGAGGTTTTTCTCGTCCGCCGTCAGCTCGCGCTTCTCGTCCTGGGCCTGCCGCAGAAGAGCGCCCAGTACGGTGACTTTGACGACACTCGCCGAATCGTATTTCCGGCTCGCGTCATACGCGCACTTGGTGTTGCTCTTCCGGTCGTACAGGGCGAACGACAGGTGGCCGCCGGAAGCGTGCGAGTTCAGTACCCGGCCGAGGTCTTTCGCGAGCCGCTCGGCGCGGCCGTCCTCGGCGGAGGTGCAGGTCACCTGCGGAGACGTCGGGTGTGCTGCCGAGTCCGTGGTCGGCGTGGCCATCGCCGGGGTCGCGGTCGCGAGGAGCGAGGACAGGGCCGCGGTGAGAATCGTCGCGGCGGACAAACGCTGCTGACCGGAACCCAGGGTGCGTATTCGGTGGCGCAAGGTGTTCCTTTGTCTTTCTGTTCGTTTTCACCGACAGGGCTTGGAAAGAGGGGGGTTTTGCGACAGGGGCGCTGCCCGGCTGTCGCTCGGGGGGGGGCGGCAACTGCCGGCCTGGCGTAGGTGGCCGGGGGCGTTCACGCCCGCATCGGGCAAGCGCAATTCACGCCGCAGGAGCATCCTGCATGAACGTTTCTGTGTCAATGACGAAAATAACGACGCGGGGATGGGCGAAGTGATCGATGCGGGGATGGGCGCAGTGGTGGGCGCAGTGATGGATGTGGCGATGGATGTGGCGATGGTGGCGGGCTCTATCCCCCCACCTGTGTGATCCGGTCGTCGCCCAGCCGTGTCTGTACGTCCTGGAGCAGCAGCTTCAGCAGGCCCGCGAGCTGCTCCTGCTGGGCCGGGCGCAGGCCGCTCACCAGCTCCGTCTCCCGGTGCAGCACCAGGTCCACGGTCTGCTCGACGAGGGTGTGCCCGGCCGGGGTCAGCTCCACCCACACCGTGCGGGGGCGGCCCTCGCCCGCGCGGCGCACGACCAGCCCCTCGCGCTCGGCGCGCGCGACGCGCTGGGAGACCGCGCCCGCCGTCACCATCGAGCGGGCCGCCAGCTCGCGGGTGCTGAGGGTGTACGGGTCGCCGGCTCGGCGCAGCACGCTCAGCAGGTCGAGGGTGGCGGTGTCCACCCCGGCGCGGGCCAGCACTCGGCGGCGGTCGTCGCCCAGCAGCTTTGCCAGCTGCCACAGGGGCGTGACGATCCCGATGGACGAGACGGGTGTCCCGGGGCGCTCGCGTTCCCAGGCGTCGGCGATCTCCTGGACGGGGTACGGGGCGTCCGCGCTTGCCATGGGCCCTCCTGCGGGTTACGTTCAGGTCTAAATTTAGACCTGAATGAATGACGTCGGGAGTTACCTTATGTCACGCACCATCCTGGTCACCGGCGGCGCCACCGGCATCGGCCTGGCCGTCGCCCGCCACTTCGCCGCTCAGGGCGACGCCGTCACCGTCACGGGCCGCCGCCCCGCGCCCCTGGAGAAGGCCGCCGAGGAGACCGGCGCCCGCGCGGTCGTCTGCGACCACACCGACCCCGCCGCACTGGCCCGACTCCTGGACGAACTGCCCGAGCGGATCGACGTCCTGGTCAACAACGCCGGCGGCAACACCGACCTGGACGCCGCGCCGGGCGACGACCTGGCCTCGTACGCACGGGCCTTCCGGGCCAACCTCGACGCCAACCTGCTCACCGCCGCCCTCACCACCAAGGCCGTCGAGGGCCGGCTCGCCCCGGGCGGCGCCGTCGTGCACATCGGCTCGATCGCCGCCGACCGGGGGGCGGGCTCCGGTGCGTACGGCGCGGCCAAGGCCGGGCTCGCGACCTGGAACCTCGACCTGGCGAACGCGCTCGGCCCGCGCGGCATCACCGCCAACGTCGTCTCGCCGGGCTACATCGAGAACACCGAGTTCTTCCGCGACCAGCTCTCCGACGAGCGGCGCGGATCGCTGGTGGATGCCACCGCCACGGGCCGCGCGGGACGGCCGGGGGACATCGCGTCGGCGGTCGCGTTCCTGGCGTCCGAGGGCGCGCGGCACATCACGGGGCAGGTGCTGAACGTCAACGGGGGTGCGTACAGGACCCGCTGAGGGGGCTTGAGGGCCGCCGGTCGGTGGTGGCGGTTGGCGGCGGGGCCAGTGGTGCCGGTTGGCGGCGGGGCCAGTGGTGCCGGTTGGCGGCGGAGGTCGGTGGTGCCGGTTCGTGGCGGCGGTTGGTCGTGTCGGCTGGCGTCGTTCGGCGGTGTCAGCCGGTGGTGTCAAGCCGGTGGTGACAAGCCGGTGGTGACAAGCTGGTGGTGTCAGTCCCCGGCCGCGTCCATCCGGGAGCTACCGCTGCCACCCTCCCGGCCCTCCTGCGCGTCCTGCCCGTCCTGTCCGTCCTGTCCGCCCTGTCCCTCCCGCCCCTCATATCCCTCTTGGTCCTCCTGCCCCTCATCCTCCACAAGGCGGGCCGGGAAGCCGCCCGTGGCGACCGGCCCCCATCGGAGCGGCGTCACCCGGATCAGCGACTTGCCCTGCGTGAGCATCGCGGCGCGGTACTCGTGCCAGTTCGGGTGTTCGCCCGCGATGTTGCGGTAGTACTCCACGAGCGGCTCGACCGAGTCCGGCGCGTCCAGGATCTCCGCCTCGCCGTCGATCTGCACCCAGGGGCCGTTCCACTCGTCGGACAGCACGAGCACGCTCACCGAGGGGGCCCGGCGGGCGTTGCGCACCTTGGCGCGCTCCGGGTACGTCGCCATCACCAGGCGCCCGGAATCGTCGACGCCGCAGGTCAGCGGCGACGCCTGCGGTGTGCCGTCGGAACGCCGGGTGAGCAGGACCGCGCGGTGCCGGGGGCGCACGAACTCCAGCAGGCCGTCGAGGTCCACGCGGGTGTTGGTGGCGATGGAAGGGCTCATGCGGACGAGCCTAGGCCGTGTGGCGCGTTCGGGAGGGAGCGACGTTCCGGGTGCGGCGCGGCCTGTCGCCCACGGCGCGGCACGGTCCGCCGGTCCGCCGTGTCCACGCTATTGACTAAAAGTCAGCCGGGAACGACGCTGCTGGGCAGCCGTCGTAGCCGCACCCCGGGAGGACTGGTGGGTACAGGTTCGAGTACAGACGCACGGACCGGCGCGGGCGGGGAGAGCGAAGCGCTCCGTGAACTGACCGAAGCGCTCGGCGCCCCGGCGCCGCCCGGCCTCGCCGCTGTCCCGCCCGAAGAACTCGGTGTGCTGACACGGGCGTTGCACGCCCGCAGGGAGACCCGCGCCGCGGGCCTCAACGACGCGGCCGAAGAAGCCCTCAAGCTGGTGCCCGCCCTCGCCCGCGGCCCCGTCCGCCGCATCCTCTTCCGCTGACCGAACGGTGGTCCCCATGGACACGCTCAGCAACCGCGCCGAGGCACAGAAGCTGGCCCAGCTGCTCGACGTCCTGCCGGAACAGCTGGACTTCCTGCACGGGCTGCCCGCCGAGGACGTACGGCAACTCCGCGCCCGTACCGTCGACGCGCTCTTCGACGACGTGCCGGACATGCTCGACCGCATCGCCGCCGCCACCAGACTCGTACCGGCCGGTGTGGCCGCCGCGATCTCGCAGAAGGCGCTCGGCCCGCGGCTGGCCGCCTCCGTGGCCGGGCGGCTGGACGCCGGCCGCGCCGCCGACATCATCGAGAAGCTGCCGGTCGCCTTCACCGCCGAGTCCTGCGGTCATCTGGACCCCCGCAAGATCGCCGGGGTCGTCGACCGGCTGGACGAGGACCTCGTGGTCCGCATCGCCGTCGCCCTCGCCGAACGCGGCGACCACCTGACGATGGGCCGCTTCGTCGGCCACCTGCGCGACCGGGCCCTGGAGCGCATCCTCCAGCTGATCGACGACCGGGTGGTGCTGCGCGTCGGGTTCTTCATCGACATGCCCGAACGCCTCGACGCCATCCTGGAACTGATGGGGGAGGAGCGGCTTGCCTCGGTCGTGGCGGCGGCCGGGGACGGCCTGTGGCCCGAGGCGCTGGCCGTCGCCGGACTGGCCGGGCCGGAGCGGCGCGCCCGGGTGGCCGCCCTCACCGCCCGTCAGGACCCCGTACGGCTGGACGGTCTCGTCCGCACCGCGTACGAACAGGGGCTGTGGGAGTCGCTGTTGCCGCTGGTGGCCCTGCTGTCCGAGGAGGACCGGCGCGCGGTCGCCGCCCTGCCGTCACTGCGCGACGCCCAGGTGCTCGGCGCGGTCGTCCGGGCGGTGGTCGCGACCGGGCTGTGGGCGGCGTTCCTGCCGCTGGTCGGGGTGTTGCCGCCGGAGTCGCGCAAGGTCGTGGCGGACACGGCGGGGGCGCTGCCGGACGCGGAGCTGGGCGCGATGGTGCTGGAGGTCGAGAAGCAGGACCTGTGGGACGCGGTGCTGCCACTGGTGGAGATCATGGACGAGCCCGCCAAGGAGCGCGTCTTCGCGCTGCCGGCCTTCCAAGAGCAGGAGTAGGGGCAGGAGCAGGAGTAGAGGTAGAGGTAGGGCGGGAGTAGAGGTACGGGCGCGGTGGTGACGGCAGCAACAAGGGGAGAGGCAGCAGGCGTTCGCCGTCCGCTCAATCCGCCCTGGGCGCAAAGCGGGTGGCTTCGCGGGGCCGCCCGTTAGCGTCCGGGACATGACCGCCTCTCCCGATGACGGCCGCGTTCCCGGCGGCCCCGCCCGGACCGCTCCCGACCGGACCATCTCCGCCCGGACCGCTCCCGCCCAGATCGCCACCGCCCGGACCATCTCCGCCCGGACCGCCCCCGCCCCGACCGCCACCGCCCGGACCGCCCCCGACCAGATTGCCCCCGACGTCTGGCACCTGCCGTTCCCGGTGGGCCACGTCTACCTCGTACGGCTGGCCGACGGCGGGTACGCGGCCGTCGACTCCGGTGTCCCGGGCTCGGCCCCGGTGATCCTCGACGCGGTGACCCGCCTCGGCGGGCGGCCGGACGCGCTGCGGCAGATCGTGCTGACCCACTTCCACATCGACCACATGGGCTCGGCCGCCGACCTGGTGGCCGCCACCGGCGCCCGTGTCCTGGCCGGCGCGGCGGACGCCCCGTACATCTGCGGCACCGCGCCCGAGCCGCCGCCGGCGCTCACCCCCACCGAACGGCCGCTGCTCGAAAAGGTCCTGGCGGGTATGACGGGGGTGGGCACGCCGCCGCTGAAGCATGTACGGGTGGATGTCGAACTCCACGACGGAGATGTCCTCGACGACTGGCCCGAGCCCGCCCATGTGCTCCACGTCCCCGGCCACACGCCCGGCAGCACAGCCGTCCACCTGCCTGCCGCCGGTGTGCTGTTCACCGGCGATCCCATAGGGACGGGACCGGACGGCCGGGTCGTCCTCGGCCCCTTCAACGTCGACCGGGCGCAGGCCATCGCCTCCTTCCGGCGGCTGGCCGCGCTGCCCGGCGTGGACACGCTGTGCGTACCGCACGGCATACCGGTGCGTACGGGCGCCGCGCGTGCCCTGGCCGCGGCCACGCCGGAGTCCGACTGGCTGTGAGCCGGACCGTACGGACGTCGGGCTGCCGGACGCCGGGCTGCCGGACGCCGGGCCGCCGGACGTCGGGCCGCCGGACGTCCGCGAAGGGTGTTCCGCCCCTGCGGTGAGAATAGGGTCCGGTGCGCTGCCCCGACCGCGGCGCGGAACGCAACAGAAAGGCTTCGCCATGCAGCTGCACACCCACGAGTGGGGCGCTGGTGACCGGGTCGCGGTGCTGGTCCACGGCATCATGTCGGACCACCGGACCTGGCGCCGGGTGGGCCCGGCGCTGGCCGACCGCGGCTACCGCGTGCTCGCCGTCGACCTGCGCGGCCACGGCGCCAGCCCGCGCGGCCCGTACGGGGACGAGCTCTTCGCCGACGACCTGGTGGAGACCCTGCCCGGGGACGTGGAGCTGGCGCTGGGGCACTCGCTCGGCGCGATGGCGCTGTCGCTGGCGGCCGAGCGGCTGCGTCCGCGCCGCGCCGTCTACTCGGACCCGGCCTGGACCCTCGGCAACACCGAGCGCCCGATGGATCCCGCGCTGTTCGTCGAGTTCAAGCGCGCCACCCACCAGATGGTCCGGGGCTTCAATCCGCGCTGGGACGAGGCCGACGTCGACATCGAGCTGGCGACGATCGAGGTCTGGGACCCCGGCACCGCGCTCGCCCTGTCCGGCAGCGGCCTCAAGGAGCGCATACCGGAGCGCGCGGTGGTTCCCTCCCTGGTGCAGGTGGCCGGGGAGGGCTTCCTGTTCACGGAGGCCGACAAGGGACGGGTGGCGGCGCGCGGCTTCGAGGTCCGTACGGTCGAGGGTGCCGGGCACACCATCCATCGGGACGATTTCGACGGTTTCATGAAGTCGCTGGACGGCTGGATCTGACCGGGACGGCCCGCCGGGGACCGGGATTTGCCCCAGATGTTCAATCTTGCGCCATTCGGGGTGTGGCCGGAATGACGGAGGCGCCCGGCCCCGCCCGGGTGTTTTGCTGCGGTCGGCGGCGGCTGATTAGGGTGTGGTGCGTGGTAGTAGCAACCACCCGCCCCGGTCGGCATGCGGACCGGCGACCCGAAATCCCCTGAGGCAGCACAGCGATGACCGAACCGGCGACACCGGCCCGGGGCCCCGCCGCCGCGCCGGAACGCCCCGCGTCGGTCTCCACGCGCCCGCCCGCCGGGCGGCTCGCCGAGGAGCGCGTCACCGCTCTTGTGCTGACGTACCGTCAGTCGCTGCTGCGGTACGTCACGGGCCTGCTGCCCGCCGATCCGCAGCGCGCGGAGGACGTCGTCCAGGAAACGCTGTTGCGCGCCTGGCTGGAAAGCGACATCTCCCGCGTACGGGACACCCGGCGCGAAACCGGGTGGGAACCCGGCCTGCCCTGGCTGTTCAAGGTCGCCCGCAATGTCGTGATCGACTGGAGCCGGCGCGACAGCTCCCGGCCCGCGGTGCCGACCGGACTGCCGCCGGAGACGGCCGGTCCGGCGGACGAGGTCGCACGCGTCGTGGAACGGACGCACGTCGTCGAGTTGCTCGCCCAACTGTCCCGCCCCCATCGAGAGGTTCTGGTGTACACATACCTGCTCGGCTGTTCCGGACCGGATACGGCGCACGCGCTGGGCATACCGCCCGGCACGGTGAAGTCCCGGCTGCACCACGCGATGCACCACCTGCGGCGGGCCGCCGCGCCCGACGCCCGGGACCGCGGATGAGCGGGCCGGGCCAGGCCGTGCCGCCGGGAGCGGCGGCCGCCGCGGTACCGGCGCAGTCCCCGGTTCCGCTGGCCCTCGGTATGCCGGACCGCAACTCCTGGCTGATCCTGATCGGCTTCCTCGTCGTCCTCGTCCTGCTCATCTGGCTCCTCGCCCGGACCGTGCGCAGGCAGGGCGGCCTGCGCCGCACCTGCCGCCGGGTCGCGTGGGAGGTCCGGATGACCGCGCGGGCGTTCACCGCGCCGCTCCGCGCCTACCTGCGGCACCGGCGCTGCGCCCGGACCCTGGCCGCGTACTTCGCCGACCCGGCCGCCTACGACGTGTCCCGTGCGGCGCTCGACCGCGCGGACGCGGACGCGGGCGACGGCTGCTACGCGCCGACCGTTCAGCTGTCCCCGGCCTGGGACCGCGTACACGTCGTCGTCGCGGGCCGCGACCCGGCCGGTGCCCCCGGCCCGCTCCTGCCCTGGGCGGGCGCGGCGGAAGAACCGGGGGAGTGGACCTGGTCCGCGCGCGCCGACGCGGTGCGGGGGCCGTCGGTGGCGCACGGACGCGCCGTACGGCTGCCGCTCGTCCTCGGCGTGGACCGCAAGGCGACGGGCGTGGTGCTCGTCGACTGGCTGCGCGGTCCCGCGGCGCTGGGCGTCGAGGGTGACCCGCAGGTCTCCCGCAGCGTGCTCCAGGCGCTGGCCGCCCAGGTGGACCGGCTGCCGGACGGGCCGCCGGTCCTGGTGACGCCCGGCGTGCACCCGCGCTTCCCGGGCCGTTCGCTGGACGACGTCCTCGCCGAACTCGCCGCGGACCGCTGGGCGGCACCGGGGCAGGGGATACCGGACGTACCGGAGATTCCGGATGCTACGGCGGTGCCGGTGGTCGTCTGCTGGGCGCCCACGGCCGACCAGGCGGCACGGCTGGCGGACCTCTGCGCACGGGGACGCGCCCGCGCGCTCGTCGGCGGCCGGCTGCCGGGCGCCTGCTGGGTCCTGCACGCCGAGTCGGACGGACGGCTGCTCGGCCCCGGGCCGCGGGTGGACGTGGAGTCGCCCGCGCTGGGCGGGGCCGTGGCCCGCGCGGTCAAGCGCAGGCAGCCCGCGCCGCACTGCGTCCTGCCGGGAGCCGGTATGGGCACGGGGACAGGTACAGGGACAGGGACGGGCATGGGGCCGGACTCCGGTTACGGCGCTCCGGCCGAGCCCGTATGGGAACCGGCCCCGGCGATGCCGGACCTGCGCAAGCCGGAGCCGGAGCCCGAGCAGGACCACCCGACCAGCCCGCTCCCGCCGCAGCCGCAGATGCCGCAGCCGCAGGCACAGCCGATGCCGGCCGCCTGGCCCGCCGCCCCGCCGCCCGCGTACGGGCCCCCCGGCAGCGCCGGACCCCACACGTACGGCGCGCCGCACGAAGCGCCGTACGAAGCACCGCCCGCACCCGTCGCCTTCGACGCCGACTTCGCCGAGCCCGCGCCGGGCGCGCCCGCTCCGGCGACCGCACCCGCGCAACCTGGTCCCGTACCCGCACAGCGGCCGGACGCACCCGCCCCCCACGGGGCCGCAGCGCACTCCCCGGCGGCCTCCGGCACCCCGGCCGACGCCGGCGCCGGAGCCGACTTCGCGGAACCGGACCTGGCCGAACCCCGGGCCGCCGCCGCGCCGCCCGGTCTGTCCGGGGTGTCCGCCGCAGGCACCTCCGACGCCGACTCCGACCCCGCCGATCCTCAGGAACGGACCCCTCGTACCCCGTGAGACTCTTCGTCACCCTCGCTCCGGCCGCTCCGGCCCGGCCCGGCTCCCCGCAGCCCGCCCCCGAGCGGCGCGACCTGGTCCTGCACACCCCGGGCACGACCACCGTCGGCGCCCTGGCCGCCCGCCTCGCCGGTGAGCCCGCTTCCGGCGACACGCCTCCCGCCCTCTTCCTCGGCGACCGCGAACTCCGCGCGGACCTGCCGGTGTCCGCCACCGGCATACGCGACGGCGCCACGCTCGGCCTCGGCGGCCCCGTACCGCCGGAGCCGGACGGCGGCTACGGACCGGACCGCGCCGAGCTGCCGCCCCCGTCCCGCTCCGCCGACGGCGAGCGGCTGCCGCGCGCGCCCCGCGTGGAACTCCAGCTGGTCGGCGGCCGTGGCGCCGGACGGGTCTGGCCGCTGGACCCCGGTACGCACACCGTCGGCCCGGCAGCGGGCAGCTCGGTGCGCCTCCAGGGCCGCGACGTGCCCGGCGCGGGTATCCGGATCACCGTCCGCCCGGACGGCACGGTCCTGCTGGAAGCCGGTCCGGCCGCCCGCGCGTCCGCCGACAGCACGGCGGCGGACGGTGGCAGGCCCGCGCCCGGCCACCGCGCCGACGTACAGCTGTCGGTGCCCGAACCGCCGCCCGCGCGGCCCCGCGCCGACGCCACTCCGCTGCCGCCCGCCCCGCCGCCCGAACTGCCCGACCCGTACGCCGACACCCACCTGCCGGTCCCCGAAGGCTGGGTGGAGTGGCCGCTCGGCGGCGAGCTGCGGCTGGGCGAGTTCCTGCTGCGGGTGGCCGAGCCCACCGAGGCGGACGCCGCCGTGACGGCGTCCGAGGACGGCGCCCACCTGGACTTCAACCGGCCGCCGCGGATCGTCCCGCCGCTGGTTCCGGAGCGGTTCACGCTGCCGTCGCCGCCCTCGCCGCCGCCCCGGCGCACCATCCCGCTGCTGGTGGTGGTGGCGCCGATGTTCATGGGCATCGGCATGGTCGTCTTCCTGCACTCGTACTTCTACCTGATGTTCGCGTTCTTCAGCCCGGTGCTCGCCATCGGCAACTACATCAGCTCCCGGCGCAGCGGCTGGCGCGACTTCCTCACCTCGGTCGCCAACTACCGCGCCCGGCGCGCCTCGCTGGAGCAGGACGTCAAGGGCATGGTCGAGCGCGAGCGCGGCCTGCGCGTCGCCGCCGGACCCGACCCGGCCGCCGCCGGCATGTGGGCCGTCGGCCCCGGCGCCCGGCTGTGGGAGCGCCGCCGCGGCCACCCCGACCACCTGCTGCTGCGCGTCGGCACCGTACGCCAGGCGTCGCTGCTGACGATCGAGGACAGCTCCCGCGAGGACAACCACCGCACGGTGAACTGGCAGATCCCCGACATGCCGATCGGCGTGGACCTGTGCGGGGACGGCGTCGTCGGCATCGCGGGCGAGACGGACGCGGCGCGGGCGCTGGCCCGCTGGACGGTCGCGCAGGCCGCGGTCCTGCACAGCCCGCGCGACGTACGGATCACCGTGCTCACCGACCCCGCGGGCGCGCCCGCCTGGGAGTGGGTGCGCTGGCTGCCGCACGCCCGCCCCGGCGAGGGCGGCGTGACCGCGCCGCCCACCGGCGGCCCCACCGTGACCCTCGGCAACGACCCGGAGACGGTCGCCAACCGGGTCTCCGAACTGGTCTCCGCGATCCGCTCCCGGGCCCGTTCGCGGGAGTCCGCGATGGGCGGCGCGCTGCTGGCCGAGCCCGACCTCGTCGTGGTGCTGGACGGCGCCCGGCGGCTGCGTGACGTACCCGGTGTGGTGCAGGTCCTCAAGGAGGGCCCGTCCGTACGGGTCTTCCTGATCTGCCTCGACCAGGAGGAGCGGATGCTCCCCGAGGAGTGCGTCACCGTCTGCGCGGTCGGCGCCCGCGAGGTGACGCTGCGCCGCACCGGCAGCGCCGACCTCACCGGCATCCGCCCCGACCTGGTGGACACCGGCTGGTGCGAGCGGATCGCGCGGTCCCTGGCCCCCGTACGCGACGTCACCCCGGACGGCTCGGACGGCCTGCCGGACCGCGTCAAGCTGCTGGACCTGCTGGGCCTGGAACCCCCGCAGGCCGCCGAACTGACCGCCCGCTGGACCAAGCGCCCGGCCTCCACCGGCGTCCTGCTCGGCGCCGGCTACACCGGCCCGGTCACCTTCGACCTGGTCAAGGACGGCCCGCACGGCCTCATCGCGGGCACCACCGGCGCCGGCAAGTCCGAACTGCTCCAGACGCTGGTGGCCTCCCTGGCGGCGGTCAACCGGCCGGACGAGATGACGTTCGTGCTCGTCGACTACAAGGGCGGCAGCGCCTTCGCGGGCTGCGAACGGCTGCCGCACGTGCTGGGCATGGTCACCGACCTGGACAGCCACCTCGTCGAGCGGGCCCTGACCTCGCTGACCGCGGAACTGACCCGCCGCGAGCGCATCCTCGCCGACGCGGGCGCCAAGGACCACACCGAATACCGGGCGATGCGCCGCCGCGACCCCGCGATGGCGCCGCTGCCGAGGCTGCTGCTCATCATCGACGAGTTCGCCACCCTCGCCCGCGACGTGCCCGAGTTCGTACCCGGCCTGGTCGGCATCGCCCAGCGCGGCCGCTCCCTCGGCCTGCACCTGCTGCTCGCCACCCAGCGCCCGGCCGGTGTGGTCACCGCCGACATCCGCGCCAACACCAACCTGCGGATCTCGCTGCGCGTCACCGACGCCCTCGACAGCCAGGACGTCCTGGAGGTCAACGACGCGGTGAGCATCTCCAGTGACACCCCGGGCCGCGCCCTGGCGCGGATCGGGCACCGCTCGGTGCTCCCGTTCCAGACCGCCTTCGTCGGCGCCGTACGCGACGCCGCGCAGGCCACGCCGCCCGACGCCGGGGACACGGACGGCCAGGGCACCCAGGCCGGGCCGCAGTCCGAGGCCGACGTGTGGACCAGCGAACTCACCTGGTCACTCCTGGGCCGTACGGCTGCCGAACCCGCCGAGGAGACCGCGGACCTCTTCGACGCCATCCAGGAGGCGATGGACGACCGCGACGCGCCCACCGACCTGACGGCCCTGGTCGACGCGGTCCAGGAGGCCGCGGCGGGCCTGGAGATCGAACGGCAGCCCAGCCCCTGGCTGCCCGCCCTGCCCCACGCGGTGACCCTGGCCGAACTCCCCGAGCGGCCCGACCCCGCCGACGGGCGCCTCGCGCCGGTCGCCTGGGGCCTGGCCGACCTGCCCGGCGCCCAGCGCCAGGAGCCCCTGGAACTGGACCTGACCCGCTTCGGGCACCTGTACGTCCTGGGCACCCCGCGCTCCGGCCGCTCCCAGGTCCTGCGCACCATCGGCGGCGCCCTGGCCCGGCGGCACTCCAGCGCCGACGTGCACCTGTACGGCATCGACGCGGCCGGCGGCGCGCTGGCGCCGCTGTCCGCGCTGCCGCACTGCGGCGCCGTCGTACCGCGCGCCGACCTGGAACGGCTCGGCCGCCTGCTGTCCCGGCTGATCGCCGAGATGAGCGCCCGCCAGGAACTGCTCACCTCGCACGGCGCGGCCAACCTCACCGAGCTGCGCGGCCTGCTGCCGCCCGCCGAACGCCCCGCCCACGTGGTCGTCCTGATCGACGGCTGGGACTCGCTGGCCGCCCTCCTCAACGACCACGACGGCGGCCGCCCGGTCCAGGAGCTGACCTCGCTGATCCGCGAGGGCGCGCCGATGGGCCTGCACGTCATCGCCACGTCCGAACGCGCGCTGATGACCGGCAAGGTCGCCTCGCTCAACGACGAGCGGCTGCTGCTCAGGCTCACCGACCGCAACGAGTACAGCCTGGCGGGCGTCCCGCCCAAGCAGGTCCCGGCCGTCGTCCCGCAGGGCCGCGGCTGGCGCGGCGGCAGCGCCACCGAGGTGCAGGTCGCGCTGCTCGGCGAGCGGCACGAGGGCCCGGTCACCGGCCGTGACCAGGCCGAGGCGCTCAAGCGGATCGGCGAGCGGGCCGAACAGCGCGACCGGGACGTGCCCGCCGCGCGCCGCCCCGCCCGCGTACTGAGCCTGCCCCGCCAGGTGTCCTTCACCGCCGCGTACGAGAAGGTCCCGGCGGCCGACCGGCGCCCCCTGTGGGGCCTGCTCGGCGTCGGCGGCGACGAACTGGGACCCATCGGTGTGGACTTCGCGGCCGACGCGCCGTCGTTCCTCATCAGCGGCCCGCCCGGCAGCGGCCGGTCCACCGCCCTGACCACGCTCGCGGTGTCCCTGCTGGCGGGCGGCACCCGGGTGGTCGCGCTCACCCCGCGCGAGTCGCCGCTGCGCGGCCTGGCCCGGCATCCGCGTGCCGTGGTCCTCCAGGACCCCGACCCGATGGCCGACGAGGTCAGCGCGGCGCTGAACGCCGAACCGGGGCCCGCCGTGGTCCTGGTGGACGACGCCGACCTGCTGTCCCAGCTGCCCGCCGCCGACGCGGCGCTGCGCGAGGTCGCCACCACCGGACGCGACCGCGGCATCGGCCTGGTCGCCGCCGCCACCGCCGAGACGCTCACCTCGGTGGGCATCGGCTGGCTCGGCCTCGTACGGCGGGTGCGCAAGGGCGTGCTGCTGTCGCCGCAGTCGCCGAGCGAGGGCGACATCCTCGGCGTGCGGGTGCCGTACGACCTGCTGCGCGGCCGTCCGACCCCGGGGCGCGGCCTGACCGTCGACCCGGTCACGGGCGCGCTGGTCTCGGTGCTGGTGCCGGAGACCGTGCTGCGCGAGGGGGACGCCGGCTGACCGGCCGGGGGCCCTCACGACGGTGCCCCGCCGCCCGGACCCGAGGTCCGGCGGCGGGGCACCGTCGTGTCGTGCGGTCCGTCAGCCGGCCTTCTTGGTGCCCGCCGCGATGTCCGCGTCCATCTTCTCGATGTTGTTCTTGATCTGGTTGAACTGGTTGGCGAAGGAGTTGATGCTCTCCACGGCCTTCTGCAGCGACGCGGTGAGGTTGTTGTACGACTCCTTCAGCGCCGGGCTGCTCTGCTGCATGAACATGCCGTTGTCCAGCAGGCCCTCGACGGAGGACTTGGTGCTCAGCAGCAGCGGGTTGATGTCGTTGACGGCCTGGTTCATCACGCCGGAAACGCGCTGGATCTCGTTGTAGTCGAGGTTGATGTTGCCTGCGGGCATGGTGCTGACTCCCTGGATCGGTAGGGGGTTGGGTGGGGATCCGGACGGGGTCCGGGGTGCGCCGGGCCGTGGGGGCGGGCCGTCAGTCGTCGGACTTCTTCACCTTCCAGCCCGAGTCCCCCTCGGCGTCGTCGCTCGTCCACTCCTCCGTCTTGCCGTCGGTCACCACGGTCTTGGTGCCGCTGCCGTCCTCGTTGACCTCGATGGTGGTGGTCACCTCGTGGCCGTTGAGGTCGACGGAGGAGTGGGTCGTACCTTTCACCGTCTGCTCGTTGCCGTCCTCGTCGGGACCGACGGTGGTGTAGGTGGTCTTCGTGTCACGGTGACCGGTCTTCTGGTCGGTGACCGAGGTGGTGGTACCGGTGGTGGTGCTCTCCTGGTCCTCGGTGTCCTTCGTCTTGCTCTTGAAGTCGTCCGTGGTGGTCTTGTGCTCCGGCGTCTCGGTCATCGACGAGGTGCCGGTGGTGTTGGTGACGTTGCCGAAGACGTCCGTCGACTTCGAGTCGTACGTACCGTCGTCGTGGTAGTTCGTGGTGTCGGACGCCTTCAGGCCGGTGTTGGTCTCCATGGTCGTGGTGACCTTCGTCGGCTTGCCGTCCGGCCCGTACTCGTACGACGTCGTGGTCTTGTTGCCGTGCCCGTCGTCGGTGGTCCACTCGTGGGGGCGCTCACCGGGCTTCTCGGGCTCCTTCGGCAGGAGGGACGGGTCGAGGTCCGGGTGCTCCTTCTTGGCCTTCTCGACCCCGTCGTGCCACGCGTTCCACTCCTCGTCGCGGGCCTTCCACAGGTCGGAGGCGATCTGGGCGCTCTGCTTGGCCGCCTTGTTGGCCAGGTCGAAGTCCCAGTCGGCCCACTTCTTCGCCACGCCGTCGTAGAGGTTCTTGAGCTTCTCCAGCTTCTCCTCGGAGCGCTTGAAGGAGCCCTTCCACGTCGAGTAGTACTTGCGGATCGCCGCGACGGCCACCCGGGAGCCGACCTCGTCGACCGAGTACTCCTGCTTGCTCTCGCGGGCCTGCTTGACCTCGTCCTTGAGCTTGCCGGACTTCTGGGCCACATCATTGAGCAGCTCGTAGTCAACGGCTATGTCGGACACGGTCACACTCCTCGCGCGCTCTGCGGATCACTTCACGTCTTACAAGGTCAAACGCAACACGAAGCGGATCGGTTCACCCCGGAACCACGGAAGCGGCGCGAAGTGATGTCGTTCACACGATGAACCGATCGTGTCTGAGATACGTAAATGTAAGTGTGATGTCCGATGGCCCGGGTGTGCGGAACGCGCCGGCCGTGACACGAGTGAACGGTCTTGAGTGCGAAGGGAAGAGGCTTGGCTACGCGTCCCGGTGACTGGGGGGCCCTCGGCCTCGACGGCGACCCGACCCCGGGCGACGCCACCGCCATCACCACCATCGCCGACGCGATGCGCGACCTCGCCACGCACGCGGGCACCATCAACCACGGCCTCAAGGCCCTCCAGCAGACCGCCGGCGACGGCCAGCGCTTCATCGGCAAGACCGCCGACCAGCTGCGCGACATGGTCGACGACCACCTGCACAACTTCGTCGGCCACGTCGAGGACTCCTTCAACCAGGCCGAGACGGCACTGCGCAAGTACGCCACCGCCGTCACCGACGCGCAGGCCGACGCCGACGCGGCGCTGACCGCCGCCCAGGGGCTGGACAAGGACGACCCGCACCTGCAGACGCACAAGGACCGGGCCGACGACGCGCAGTCCACCCTCAGCTCCGCGGCGAGCACCCTGGACAAGGCGCTGACGTCGGCCGGGTCGCTGATGGTCCAGCCGGTCAGCGACTGCGACCTGTTCTGGGAAGCCTTCCAGTGGCTGACCATCATCCTCTCGGTCATCGCCATCTTCACCGGCGGCGTGCTCGCGATCCTCGCCTGGGGCATGAACGCGGTCCTGCTGATCAAGACCATCGTCGACTTCAGCCAGGGCAAGGCCAGCGGCCTGGAGCTCGGCCTCGCCTTCCTCGGCGTGCTCTTCCCCACCACCAAGGCCCTGCCGGTCGGCTCCATCCTCAAGGGCCTGGGCGGCGTCCTCAAGGGCGGCGTCGAAGGCATCGCGGGCGCCGGGAAGAACATCATCAAGGAGATCGGCCACTTCTCCTCGCTGCACAACATGCCGAAGGTCGTGGTGGCGCCGATCGTGCTCGGCATCCACGCG
This sequence comes from Streptomyces sp. CB02923, assembly GCF_001905005.1. Taxonomy (GTDB): domain Bacteria; phylum Actinomycetota; class Actinomycetes; order Streptomycetales; family Streptomycetaceae; genus Streptomyces. The sequence goes on from NZ_LWKZ01000012.1 coordinate 1,293,406, forward strand.
GCCCCCGCCTTCAACGTCGTCAACGGTGTGAAGGGCCTCGGAAACCTCGCCAAGGGCGGCTGGGAGTCGCTGGCGGGCACCGCCGTCAAGGACTGGGCGACGGTCACCAAGAACGTCGACGGCAACTGGAACAAGCTCGGCGCCTACGCGAAGGTCACCTTCGACCGGCTCGGCCGGGCGGGCATCGCCACCGTCGTGCCCCTGGACTTCACCGAGATGGGCGTGCTGGGCTTCGGCGGCGCCGCGCGGCTCGCCTTCGGCGAGCGGGTGCTGGGCATCCCGCAGCCGGATCTGCAGAAGCTGCTGGCCAACGCGGGCCGTACGGACGCGGCGCTGGCCAAGGGCATCCACACCGGTGACTTCGGCGCGCTGGCGCCGTTCCGGCCCGTCGGCGGGAACGGCGCGCACTTCGCCCCCGGCAGCTTCGTGGACCTGTCGGCCCTGCACTTCGTGCCCGGCGGCTTCCACGGCACCTCCTTCCCCGGGGTGCACATCCCCTCCGTGTCGCCGGGCGGGCTCACCACGTTCCCGGGCGCGCTCGTCCCGAACAACATCGGCGGGCTCCACCTGGACGGGCTGAGCGCGTTCCGGCCCGGCGGCCTGGGGACGTTCAACGTCAACGGTGTCGGCAACCTGATGCCCAACGGCATCGGCTCGTTCGGCCACGGCGGCCTGAACCTCAACATTCCCGGCAACCTGGGCGGCCTGGGGACCAAGGGCCTGGGGAACGTCACGCACGTCGGCGTGAACATGCCGCACGGCATCACCGTGCCCAACGGCTCCTTCGGGCACACCGGCGCGCACTTCGACCAGCCCGCGCTGGTGACCATCCCCGACACCCCGGGCATGACCACGCACGCCAACGGGCTGACCGTCCCGGACGTCCACGGCGCCGGAGCCACCCAGCTCATCCAGCAGACGGACTTCGCCGCCGGGCACGTCCGCATGGACAGCAACCTGCTGCTGTCCGGCAACACCGCCATCGACCTGCTCAAGGACGCCCACGGGTCGTCGGGCGTGCTCGGGCACGTGCCGGAGAACACCACCGTCCACGTCCCGGAGACCGCGTCGTTCGACGGCGGCTTCGCCCACGGCATCGGCGACGGCCACTCCATGGCCCGCGGCGCGATCGGCCACGGCGAGGCCCTGGAGGACATGACCTTCCCCGAACTCCAGGCGCTGGCCTCCGGCGACGTCGCGGTGACCGCCTTCCACGGGGACGGCATCAGCTTCCGCATCGGCGACGCGGCGCCGCGCACGATCACCGCCGACCACCTGGCGGCCACGGCGCCCGGCACTCCGCACGCGACGGGCGGGACCGGCGTGACCGGCGGGACAGGTGTGACCGGCGGCGCGGAAACGATCCGGCCGACCGGCGTGGGCGCACACGGCGAGGCCCCCGGCCTCCAGGGCGCCGTGCCCCCGCCCCGTACCCTCGCCAAGGCCCCCGCCGATATCCCGGCGACGGTCGGCGCGGGCGGCGCGTACGACCCCCTGCGGATGAAGACCCCGGACTTCAAGGCCGACACGGCACCCGGAGCCGGAGCCGAAGCCGGAACGGCCGGGACGGCCGGAACCAAGGCGGCCCCCCGCCCCGTAGTCAACGAACACGACATGGCGATGAGCCTGCTGGACACCGGAGACCGCAAGCCGGTCCCGTCCGCCGGCCACAGCGCCACCTCAAGCAACCCCTCCGGGGTGTCCGCCCTCCCGGACCTGGACGGCGCGGGAGCCCGCGGTGCCACCGGCCCGGCGGACAACAGCATCCTCGACCTGATCGCCCACCCCGGCGGCCCGGCGAAGGCGGAAGACGAGGCAGCCGTCGGCATCCCGGCCGCCGTGAAGGCCACCGACAGCGCACCCGCCCCGACGCCCGCACCCGCGCCGAAGACCGGGACGCCCGGCCCCGCGCCCGGGGCGAAGGACCCCGGCGCCGTCACCGCGCCCCCCGGCAACCGCTTCGGCGGCCTCTCCGGCGCCGCGGCCATGAACCAGCGCCTGCGCGCCCGCCACGACCTGATCCTCGGCGGCTCGGTCGGCCCGGAGGCCGGGGCGAAGCTCAACGCGTGGGCCGGGTACGAGCACGCGCTGTCGCAGCTCGGCAAGACCGAGCGCCAGGTGGACGAACTGACGCCGCCGCCCGGCGCGGCCGCGGGCGAGCCCTCGCCCGCCATGACGGAGGCCCTGGACGACCTGGGTGTCCGGCGCGCCGAGGTCGCCAAGGCCGAGACCAAGCTGGACGAACTGGGCATCGACGGACCGCGTACCCGTCGGCAGATCCAGGCCCTCACCGGGGGCATGTTCGGCGAACACGGCCTCGGCGGCGGCCCGAAGCCGCACCCGCAGCCCGAGCCGCAGGCGGTTCCGGTCGTCGACAAGGGCAAGGGGAAGGCCGGCTTCGCGGAGTCCGAGCCCGTCCCGTACGCCGACAAGGGCAAGGGCAAGGCCGATTTCGCGGACCTCGGACCCGTCCCGGAGACGCACATCCCGCGGCCTTCGGCACAGGACCGGCTCGGCCACACCCCCGGTTCCGGGATCGGCGACCGGGCCGCGGCCCGGCACGAGATCGTCACCGGTGGTGCGAGCGGCCCGGAGGCCGATCTGCGGCTCGGTGCCTGGGAGCGGTACGAGCAGACCTCGGCGGACCTGGCCCGTGCGCAGGGCACGGCGGACCGGCTGGTGCCCGGGGCGGGCCACCCCGGCCCGTCCAAGCCGTCCGCGGCGGCCGTCGACGCGCTCGACGATCTGAACGTCAAGCGTGCCGGGTTCCACGATGCCGAGGCCCGCCTCGGCGAACTGGACATGGACCCCAGCGCCATCCGGCAGCAGATCGACGACGCCAACAACGCCATCGCCATCGATCGCGCGCAGCGTGGCGAGTACGTCGGCCCGCTCGGCGGCGCCCCGGCCCCACACGGCGGCGATCCGCTGCCGGTCGGGCCGCACGACTGGTCCCCGGACCCGCGGACGCCGCACGCCCTGTGGCCCGAGCCGGGCACCCACGGCGCGGGCCGCACCATGGTCAACCAGTCCTTCCGCGACCTGCCGTTCGCGGGCCACCAGCCGCTCACGCCGGGCGACTACCTGAGCTGGATGCGGGCGAGCACGGGGGAGGGCCGGCCGCTGTCCTACGTGGTCAACACCATCGTCTCGCACGGCGACATCGCGACCCCGGGCCGGCTCCAGGACTTCCTGAACTCGATCACCCGCGGCCTGGACGGCTACGACGGCCGCCTCGGCGTGGTGATCGGCGTCAACGGCAAGCTGGAGGACCTCGCCGCCATCCACCGCGCGATGGACGACGCCCTCGGCTCGGCGCACTTCGACCACCCGCTGGCGATGGTGGCCACCACCTTCTACGGCGACTCGTTCCCGTACGGCACCATCCGCAACCTCACCATGACCAGCCCGGCGGCCCGGTCGATGGCGCACTCGATGATGCACGGCGGCGGGGCGGGCGGCCCCAGCCACCCGTACTGGGCGTTCATGGACTTCGACGTGTACGAGCACACCGTGCCCAGCGGCCGGCACGTCTTCGCCCACTTCGACCGGGAGCTGAACCTCGGGCCGGGCGGCGCCGTGGACGACTGGATCAAGAAGCTCCCCGACGACACGGGGGCCGCGGCGAAGGGGTCCGGCGACTCCGTGACGGTGCCGGGCGTCCCCGGCGCCCCGCCGCTGCGCCCGCTGGTCATGACCGGCGGCTACCGGGTGCCGGGCAAGACCGGCGAGACCGTGATCGTCGACGGCGTCGCGGTGGACCGCTCGGCCGAGCAGCTGATCAAGGAGACCAAGACCCGCGGCGACACTCCCGACGGCATGGTCTTCACCCAGCAGGACGTGGACAAGTTCGCGTCCGTCGTCGACTCCGACATGCGCATCCGCGCCAAGATGGGCGACATGCACGGGCTGCTGCCGTACGGGCCCGAGCCGAACCTCTTCGTGGACGCCGCCGTCACCATGGTGGACGACGTGCGGCTGGGCCAGGGTGCCTGGCGGCCGGTCCGCTTCGGCGGCGGCTCCGGTGAGTACAAGGGACTGCGGGAGCGGCTCAACTACTTCAACGCCTGGGAACTGGACCAGACCCTGCCGGACGTCCCGGGCAACGCGGTCGCGCGGGAGATCTCCGCCGCCAACTCCGCGCTGCCCGACCGCGGCACCGCGTTCGTCGCCGACTTCGTGAACGGCGCCGTCCCCACCGACCTCTCCCGCCTGATGTCCGGCTACTACAAGCACGGCAAGGCCGGCGGCGTCGGCAACATGCCGCAGGAGCACCTGACCCCGAAGAACGTGGTGGAGCACGTCTTCGCCCGGGACACCTTCGACCTGGACCCGAACCTGTCGCGCGCCAAGGACGGCACGACGATCGGCAAGCTGCGCGACGACCTGCTGAAGGGGAAGTCCCCGCAGCAGGGCTTCCGGGACGACCCGCTGAAGCCCGTCGGCATCGACGGACGGCTCCCCGAGTTCAACGAGCACCCCCGGGCCACCCTCGACCGGCTGGGCGCCGGGCTGGGCGGCGACGGCAACACCCTCGGCCTGAACATCTCCCTCCACGTACCGGGCCGGACGGACGGCCTCGTGGTGGGCATCGTGCCGGCGGACAAGCGGTTCCTCAGCCACGCGCTGGTCGCCTCCACCGAGGAGGCGGCGTACAAGCGGCTGCAGAACTACGTGATCGCCGAGGTGCTGCCCAAGGGCGGCCTGCCCGACGACTCACTGCTGCGTGCCCTCCCGGAGCCGCCGCCGGCCACCGCCGGCGCGAAGGGGGGCCGGATCACGCCCGGCGCCATCCCGGACGCCCCGACGCTGCTGACGCAGGTACAGCGGCAGATGGGCAAGAACGGCTTCGAGGACCTGGTCAACGACACCTACACGCGGGGCCTCGACGGCCGCGCCCTGACCAACGGCCTGGTCACCGGGCGCCTGGGCCCGGACGTCTCGGACCTGGGCCCGGTCGAGCGGATCGTGCTGGACCGCTACGCCAAGGCGTTCAACCGCCCGCTGGAGATCCGCGGTCTGGACGGCTCGGCCCACCGGGTCGACATCGAAGCCCGCAAGCCGGGCCCGCCGCTCTACCTGACCTGGGTCCCGGACCACGGCGGCCCGCACTCCGGGCACTGGGACGTGGGCAATACGGCGCCGCCCCCGCCGCCCGCGCGGCTCGGCTTCGAGCCCGGCTCCGGGATCGGTGAAAGGTCCGCGGTCCGGCACGACATCCTCACCGGCGGCGCGAGCGGGCCGGAGGCCGACCTGCGGCTCGGCGCCTGGGAGCAGTACGAGCGGGCGTCGACCGACCTGGCCCGTGCCCAGGAGAAGGCGGACGGGCTGGTGCCCAAGGCGGGGCAGCCGGGTCCGTCCAAGCCGTCCGCCGCGGCCGTCGGCGCGCTCGACGACCTGGGCGTCAAGCGCGCCGAGTTCACCAAGGCGGAGACCCGCCTCGACGAGCTGGGCATGGACCCGAACGCCATCCAGCGGCAGATCGACGACGCCAACCACGTGATAGCCGTCGACCGCGCGCAGCGTGGCGAGTACGTCGGCCCGCTGGGCGGCGGGCCGAACCGGCACACCAACCTGACCCAGGCGTTCGACGACCTGGACGTGGCCGGCGGCCCGTCCGCGCACCACGTCGACGACCTGGAGATGGCGGAGGCACCCGCCCCGCCCGGCGCGACGGGACCGTACGGCGACCTGGGCCACGGCGGCCCGCCGACCGCCGGGCCGCTGCCGCGCGACCTGGAATGGCAGCAGGACGTGCCGAACCTCGGCAACCAGGTCAAGCGCGGCGACGTCACCGTCAACGGCGCCTTCCAGCGGCTGCCCGGATTCGGCGGGCACCCGCTGACACCGGACCAGTACACGAACTGGATCCACGCCAGCCTCGACCGGCAGAACCCGATGGCGTACGTGGTGAACACCGTCGTCCGGCACAGCGACATCGCCGGGGAAGCGGGACGCCAACGGCTGCGGGACTTCCTCACGGCGATCACCACCGACCCGCGCGGCGAGTACCGGGGCAAGTTCGCGGTGGTGATCGGGGTGAACGGCCGTACGGACCAGATGGCGGCGGTCAACGCCGCGGTCCGCGACGCGCTCGACGGACTGGACGACGTGCCCTACCCGGTGGCCGCGGTCGGCATCGGCTGGACCGGCAAGGACTTCCCCTTCGGCACCATCCGCAACGTCACCATGACCAGCCCGCCGAGCCGGTACCTGGCGCGCTCGATGATGTACGACCCGCACCAGCCCGCGCACCCGTACTTCTCCTTCATGGACTTCGACACCTACCAGCGGCTCGTGCCCGGCGGCGACCACGTCTTCCAGCACTTCGTCAAGGAGTTCGAGATGGGCGGCGGCGGCATCCCGCCGCTGCGCCCGCTGTCCATGTCCGGCGGCTACCGCCTGCCCGAGGGGCACGTGCCGGGCGCCGACACCACCCAGCTCATCGAGGACACCAACAGCCGCCTGGCCGAGGACCACGCCAAGGCCGTGGCAGCCGCCGCCAAGGCGGGCGGCAAGGGCAAGGGCAAGGAAGCCGGACCGCTGCACACGGTCTCCGAGACCGACCTGCCCGCCTTCGACACCGCCGTCCGCGCCGACATGCGGGCCCGCACCCGCCTGGCCGGTATCCACCCGCAGCTGCCCTACTCGCCCGAACCCAACCTCTTCACCGACGCCGCCGCGACCCTGCTGGACCGGGTGGGCCCCGGCTGGCAGCCCATCAGGTTCAGCCCCGGCACCAGCGAGTTCAACGGCCTGGCCGAGACGCTGAACTCCTTCAACGCCTGGGAGCTCAACCGCACCCTGCCGGTACTGGACCGCTCGGCCTTCCCCGGCGACTCCCTCGTCCACCGGCTCACCGACCGCGAGATCGAGGCCGTCGCCCAGCGCCCCTACGACCGGGTGTACGGCGCCGACATCGAGACGCCGACAGCAGGGCAGATCGACGCCGTACGGGAGCGGCTGGCCGCCCGGGGGCCGGGCGGCGGCGAGCCGCTGAGCACGTCCGAGATCGACGCGGTCAGCCGGCTGCTCACCTCCGGGGAGCTGAACGCCATCGCGACCCGGCAGGCGGAGCGGCTGATCGCCGCGCACACCTACACGCTGCCGGACCGCGGTGTGCCCTTCGTGACCGACTTCGAGGGCGCGGCCACCCCCACCGACCTGTCCCGGATGATGGAGGGCATGTTCGGGGACCGGCCCGCGCTGCCGCAGGACCACAACGACGTCCGGCAGGCGATGGGCCGGATGTTCGGCCGCGACTCGTTCCTGGACGTCGACCCCCAGACGTCCAGGAAGGTCAAGAGCGGCCTGCACTGGGCCGACCGCAGGGACGACCACCTGCTGAAGAACTCCGCCACCGGACTCTCCCGGGACCCGCTGGCACCCGTCGACCCCGGACACGGCACGGCCCACTCGCCACGGGACGTCGTGAACGGACTCGACGGCCTGGGAACCGACCGCAACACCTTCGGGTTCAACGTTTCCGCACCCGTCCCGGGCGACGCGGGCCTCTCACTGCGGGCGGGCCTGCCGCTGAACGACAAGGCGTTCGCGAGCCTGGCGGCGGCGACGCACCCCGAGGCGGCCGGATTCCTGCGCAACCTGCATCTCGTCGTCGCCGGGTACCCGCCGGTGCACGCGCCGCCCCGGTCCCTGTTCCACGCCCTGGAGAACGCCGCCGACAGCGGCGGCGGGCCGGGACACACCCCCGGCGGCCTGCTCGACACCGTGGAGCAGTACCTCAGGAGCAAGCCGAAGGGCAGCAAGGACCCCGTCATCAAGCTGGTGCTGGCCGAGGCGGACCGGGCCGGGACGAGCGCCCGCGACCTGTTCGCCGCGGTGGCGAGCGGACGGCTCGACCCGCACGGCTCGTTCGCCGCCGGTACGCCGGGCCAGCTCTCGGTGCAGCTCTACGCCCAGGCACTGGGCGCCCGCGTCCGCATCATCGACGGCGACGGCACGGTGGTGCACGAGGCCGTACCGGGTACGACGGGCGCGCGGACCCGCCCCCGCCCCGGCCTCGACTTCCGCTGGGAACCCGACCCCGACGGCGGCCGGCACTGGACCGTACGGGAGTCTGACGACATGGAGGAGTCGGCCGACCAGCCGGCCAAGCGTCCCCGCAAGGGCAAGGGACGCGCCGGAAGACCTCCCCGGCCGGACGACGAGGACACGACCATGGGCGACGCATGACCACCGCAGAACACCCGGACACCGGGACGGTCCACACAGTCGCCGCCGGGCACCCGGCGGCGCACGCCACCCTGGGCGCCGCGCTGCACGCGGCCGCGCCCGGCGACGAGATCCGCATCGCGCCCGGCACCTACGAGGAGGCTCTGCGCATCGACCGTGACGTCGTCCTGCGCGCGGACGGCGGCACCGTCACCCTCGCGGCCCCCGGCGGCGGCGCGCCCGCGCTGGAAGTGCTGCCCGGCGCCCGGCTGACGCTCGACGGGCTGACCGTACGCGGCGGCGCCGCCGACCGGCCCGCCGTCCTGCTGTCCGGCGGCGTCACCCACTGGCACGGCGGCGGCACCGACCGCGGACGCCTGGAGGTACTGCGCGAGGCCGCGCTCACCATGACCGGCGCGCGCCTGACCGGCGCGGCCCTGGCTGGGGCGCTGATCCGCACCATCGGCGCGGTCCGCCTCACCGACTGCACCCTCGAAGGTGCCCAGGGCACCGGCGTGGTGGTGGGCGGCGACTCCCGGCTGGAACTGACCGGCACCCGCATCAAGGGCGCCACCGGCTCCGGAGTACGAGTCCGCGAGAACGCCCGCATCGTGCTGCGCGACTGCCTCATCGACGGCGCGGGCCGCAGCGGTCTGCTCTTCGAGGACCGGTCGGCGGCACTGCTCGTGGACTGCCGGATACGGGACTGCGGCGGCGAGGCAGTACGGGTACTGGACTCCTCGCCGGTGCCGCCGGACAGCGACCCCTACGAGGCGGCGGGATCGGAAACACCGGCGCAGGCCGACGGCGGACTCCTGCTGTACGGCTGCGAACTGGCGGGCGCGGGCGCGGACGCCCTGCACGTCGCCGGGTCCGGCGACGCCGTGCTCGACGGCTGCGTCCTGCGCGACGGCGACGGCTCCGGAGCCACCGCGGGGGAGCGGGCCCGCGTACGGCTGGCCGACACCAGGATCGTACGGACCACCGCCGCCGCGCTGACGGCACACGGAACGGCCCGGCTGGAGGCGCGCGGCACGACCGTACGCGGCTCGGCCGCCAACGGCGTGCTGGCCACCGGCTCCGCCACCGTCCTGCTGACCGACGGCGAGGTGAGCGACTGCCGGTACAGCGCCGTGCACGCGGGCGGCGAAGCCGCGCTGACGCTGACCCGGCTGCGTGCCGGAACCACCCCCGAACACGGACTGCACGCCGTCGCCGACAGCCGCCTCACCCTCACCGAGGTGCACCTCACCGACTGCGGCATGTCCGGCCTCGACCTGTCCGGCACGGCGGCCGCCGAAGCCGCCCACCTGTCCGTCGTGCGCTGCCGCAACGGCGTCGTCGCCGGCTCCGGCGGCACCGTGCGCCTGACCGGGTGCACGGTCACCGACGCCGAACGCGCCGGCCTCACCTTCGGCGGCGGCGAAGCGGAACTGACCGGCGGCCGCATCCTGCGCGCCGGCACCGCCGGGCTGGTCTTCCAGGGCGGCGCCACCGTACGGGCCACGGACGTGGAGATCACCGAAGCGGCCGGGTCCGGCATGGTGGTGGCGGCGGGCGCCGCGCCCGACGTCCGGGCCGTACGGATCCACCGCCCCGGCAAGAACGGCCTGATCGTCGACGCCAAGGGCGCCGGCTCCTTCGAGGACTGCGAGATCACCGGGCCCGGCTTCCCCGCCGTCCACCTGGGCGAGGCGGCCGCCCCCGTACTGAGCCGGATCCGCGTCCAGGACGCCGACGCCGACCTGAGCACCGAGGACGGCGCCGAACCGCAGGTCCGCGACTGCGTCTCCTGGCGGGTCGAGGACGCCCGGTGGCCCGCGCCCTTCGCGCCCGTCCCGGCCACCGCCGCAGCCGCCGCGAGCGGCGCGCAGTCCGTCGGCGCGCCGTCCGGCGACGGCACCACGACGACGGTCCCGCCCACCGAGGCCGACCTCGACGACCTCCTCGGCGAGCTGCACGAACTGATCGGCCTGGACCGCGTCAAGCAGGACGTCGCCTCGCTCGTCAAGCTGATGCGCATGGTGCAGCGCCGCGAGGCGGCCGGGCTGGCCGCGCCGCCGCTCAGCCGCCACCTGGTCTTCGCGGGCAACCCCGGTACCGGCAAGACCACGGTCGCCCGCCTCTACGGGCGCATCCTGGCCGCCGTCGGACTGCTGGAGAAGGGCCACCTCGTCGAGGCGGACCGCTCCGCGCTCGTCGGCGAGTACGTCGGCCACACCGGCCCGAAGACCCAGCGGGTCTTCATGGAGGCGATGGGCGGCGTGCTGTTCATCGACGAGGCGTACTCGCTGGCACCCGCCCACGCCACGGGCGGCAACGACTTCGCGCAGGAGGCCATCGCCACCCTCGTGAAGCTGATGGAGGACCACCGCGACGCGGTCGTGGTCATCGTCGCCGGATACCCGGTGGAGATGGAGCACTTCATCGACTCCAACCCCGGCCTCGCCTCCCGCTTCAACCGCACGCTGCTGTTCGAGGACTACGGCACCGAGGACCTGGTGCAGATCGTGGAACAGCACGCGGCGGCCCACCAGTACGAACTGACCGACGCGGCACGCGACACCCTCGTCGGCTACTTCGACCACGTCCCGCGCGACGGCCGGTTCGGCAACGGGCGCTCCGCCCGCCAGACGTTCCAGGCGATGACCGAACGGCAGGCGTACCGCGTCGCGGAGAACGACTCGCCGTCCGAGGCGGACCTGCGGACGCTGTCGCAACTGGACGTACCGGAACTGGACGTCCCGGCGGAGCTGCCCGGCACCGGCGTACCGCAGCCGCAGTCGCAGCTTCAACCGCAGTCGCAACCGCCGTCGCAGTCGTATCCGTCCGGTCCCGGCGGGCCCGTCCAGCGGGCCTGACCGGCGCCCCGCCGGGCCCGGCCCGTCACCCCCGACCACCCCCAGGAGGAACCCCCGTTGTCCCATCCGAACGAGAGCGCCGGACCGGACCGCTCCGGCGCACCCGACCCGTCCCGGTCCGGTTTCGCGGAGACCTTCGCCAAGGGCGCGCGGACGCCGAAGCGCGGCCTGGCTCCCGGCCGCCGGGTGTGGAAGACGGCGCTGGGCCTGCCCGTCCTGGCCGGTGTCGGCATCGGCGCGGTGGCGCTCGCCACCCTCGGCGCCTCCCAGGTGCGCTTCGACGACGGCAAGGAACAGGCCGTCGCCGCCCAGCAGCCGCAGCTGACCAAGACCGGCTCGCCCCTGCCGTCGGCCAAGCCCGGCAAGGCACCGGGCGAGGCGCCGGGCGCCAAGAAGCCCGGCGACGCGGCCACGCCGGGAGGCGGGGAGAAATCGCCCTCCGGCACGCCCACGGCGCCCAAGAAGAGCCCGAAGCCCGAGATCAAGAAGCCCGCCCCGCCGCGCGAGGCCAAGGTGACGTACGAAGGCATCGCCGGTCCGGGCTGCCCGACGCCCCCGCGCGGCGGCTACCACCAGGCCGGCGTCCACGGCGAGGTCGGCGTCGGCTGGTACGGCCTCTCCGGCGGCAGCACCCGCGACGGCGGCTGCAGTGGCCAGTTCACGTCCGTACCGATGTCCGGCGACCCGAAGAAGGACACCGACAACAACGTCATGTGGTGGTGGGAGCCGGGCCCGCAGTCCCGCAGCTGCCAGGTGTCGGTCTACGTCCCCTCGGGCCCCAGCGAGCGTGACGTCCAGGGCAGCCCGACGCACTACCAGGTGCTGAGCGACCCCTTCAACGGAGGGACCAAGGTCGGGGACTTCGCCGTCGACCAGGTCGCGCACCGGGGCAGCTGGCAGTCGGCCGGCACCTTCCCGGTCCGCCAGAACAAGATCGGCGTGAAGCTGATGGACCGCGGCGACAACCACGCGCCGGGCCGGGACCGTGCCCACCACGGGGCCGGGGCCGTGAAGGTCACCTGCCACGACTGATGTCCGGTGACGGGCCCGGGGTGGGCCCGTCACCAGACCGTGCGCTGCTACGGAACCGTGCGTCGCTACGTGTCGCACTCCAGCTCCGTACGGCACAGTGCGCAGCGGGCCCGCAGCCGGCCGCGTACCGGAACGCGGATGCGCTGGTGGCACGTCGGGCAGGGGAACGACACGCGCAGCGGCGCGCTCCCCTCGAAGGCGTAGCCGTCGGCCGGTGCGGGGCCGCCGGGCCGTCCGGACCGGCGCGGGCCCTGGGCCGTGCGCCGGTCCTTGGCGTAGCGGCGGCGGCCCGACCAGCCGGCCGCGGCCAGCGGCGGCTGCTGCGCGTCGCGGCGGGCCAGCGCCAGGCCCGCCTTGTACGCGTCGTACGCCTGCGGGCTGGTGAACCATGGCGCCGGGTCCTCACCGAAGAGCAGCGCGCGCTTGGCGAGGACGTAACCGAACTCCTCCGGGGTCAGATAGCCCAGCTTCTGCGAGAACGGGCCGTGTTCGCGGTACGCGTCCAGCAGCAGCCAGCCCGCGCCCAGGTAGGCGGTGGCGGTGTCGGTGAGGATCTCGTTGTCGCGGGTGCCGGGGAAGGACAGGCCGAGGCGGTGCAGGTAGACGTGCATCACCTCGTGGGCGAGGGCGGCACCGACGTCCCGGCGGTGGGACTTGAAGCGGGTGTTCAGCTCGACGAAGTACTCGGGGCCCGCGGTCAGTTCGACGTTGGCCGCGAGGTGCATGTCGCGGAAGGCGACGATGACCCGGGCGTCGGGCAGGCGCAGGTGTTGCACCATGGCGCGGGCCACCCGCTGCGCGCCCGCGTACAGCTCCTCCCCGTCGTCGAAGGCGACTTCGGCGGGCAGCACGCTGACCTCGAAGGTCCGTACCGTGTCGTACGACAGGCGCTTGTAGAGCGCGGTGACGGCCGCGCGCACCGTGTCCAGGTGCGGATAGCCGTGCTCGATGTCACCGCCGGAACTGCCCGGACTTCCCGTCGCCGCCACCCGACCACTGTACGTCTCGCCGGGAAGGTCCGGTATGGGGTGTACGCGTCGTGGGTAGAACAGGAGTTGGCCGGATGTACACCCTTGCCACTGTGATCGCCGACTCCACATAATCCAAGGGCGCTTTGCGGGCTCACCCCCCACTGGGTCCGGACGCCTTACGGCGTGCTGCCGACTTTCACGCACGTTCTTACGGCGGTCCTTTCCGGTTCTCACATTGGCATGGGCCTGACATTGACGTGCAACCCCCCACGAAAGGAAGCCCGTTGCGAAGCCACCTGAAGCACCTGAAGAGAGCCGCTGCCGCCGGCGCCGTCGCCCTCGCCGCCGCCAGCCTCCAGCCCGCCGCCGCCAACGCCGCGCCCGCCCCCACACCGCAGCCCGACGGCATCCACACCAAGATCGTCGGCGGCACCAAGGCGAGCCAGGGCGAATTCCCCTTCATGGTCCGGCTGTCGATGGGCTGCGGCGGCGCCCTCTACGCCAAGGACGTCGTGCTCACCGCCGCCCACTGCGTGGACGGCAGCGGCCCCGACACCTCCATCACGGCCACCGCGGGTGTGGTCGACCTGCAGGACTCCAAGGCCGTCAGCGTCAAGTCCACCGAGGTCCTCCAGGCCCCCGGCTACAACGGCAAGGGCAAGGACTGGGCGCTGATCAAGCTCGCCAAGCCCATCGACCTGCCCACCCTGAAGATCGCCACGGACGACAAGCTCACCAACGGCGACTTCGACATAGCCGGCTGGGGCGCCGACAAGGAGGGCGGCCAGCAGCAGCGCTACCTCCTCAAGGCCAAGGTGCCCTTCGTCGACGACGCCACCTGCAAGAAGGCCTACGGCGACCAGCTCACCCCCGGCGAGGAGATCTGCGCCGGCAAGCTGGACACGGGTGGCACCGACACCTGCCAGGGCGACTCCGGCGGCCCGATGTTCCGCAAGGACGACGCCGGCCAGTGGCTCCAGGTCGGCATCGTCAGCTGGGGCGAGGGCTGCGCCCGGCCCGGCAAGCCCGGTGTCTACACCGAGGTGAGCACCTTCGCCGCGGACATCAAGAAGGCGGCCGACGGCCTGGCCGGCTGACGCCACCACCCAGCGCGCATGACCGCGCCCCGGCGCCCGGCGGCACCGGGGCGCGGTCGCGCACGCCGGGGCGCGGTATGCGCGCGCACCAGTCCCAGGTCGTACCGGAGCAGGATGCCGCTCGTCCTTTCGGCCGGGGGCCGCGGCACGACGCATGGCCGGACGGCCGATACCCGCCCGCACGTCCCCTCCCTAGCGTGGGGCGCGTGACCACTGAGCCCCACCCCCGCTGCCGCCACCCCGGCCCCCACCGCACACCGCACCTTCCGGACCGCGCACCGCACCTTCCGGACCCCGGCCTCGCCCGTCCCGGCGACCACCGGGCGACCGCGGTGGCCGCCCTGCTGCTGGCCGCCTCCGCCGCGACCGTCACCTGGCTGCTGCTCGGCCGCGGCCACGGCGCCTACTCCACCACCCCGACGGCTCCCACCGCCTGCTGCACCACCCCGCACCACACCGGCCACCCCGGCGACGGGCGGCCGGCCTGGCCGTGACGCCCCGGTCAGCGGTTGCGGGGCGCGATCACCGCAGGTCAGATGGAAGGCAGCGGGTCAGTTGGAAGGCGCCGGGTCTGCTGGAAGGCAGCGGATCAGCCGGATGGCAGTGGGTCTGCTGGAAGGCAGCGGATCAGCCGGAAGGCGGCAGGAGGGGGCCGGGAGCCGGAGGGTGTCCGACCCCGGCCGGCCGGGACCCCGGCCCGAAGGGACCCCGGCCGGTTGGGCGCGCCCGGGTCCGCTGCCGAGCAGGGAGCGCGGCGCAGGTGCACTGAAACGCGGCGTACGGACAGGGCGAGGGACACATGGCGATCAGCGTGGTCATCGCGGACGACCAGGAAATGGTCCGGATGGGCTTCCGGATGATCCTGGAGAGCCAGCCGGACATCAAGGTCCTCGCCGACGTCGTGGACGGCGCGGCGGCCCTGTCCGCGGTGGAGCGGCTGCGCCCCGACGTCCTGCTGCTCGACATCCGGATGCCCAAGGTGGACGGCCTGGAGGTCACCCGCCGGCTCGCCGAGCGCTCACCCGGCCACCCCGACCACGAGCACAAGCCGCGCATCGTCATCGTCACCACCTTCGACCTGGACGCCTATGTGCACGCCGCGCTGCACGGCGGCGCCTCCGGCTTCCTGCTCAAGGACGCCAGCCCCGCCATGCTCGTGGAGGCCGTACGCGCCGCCGCCGTCGGCGACGCCCTGGTCTCGCCCGCGATCACCGTACGGCTGCTGCGCGAACTGGCCCCCGCGGCGGCCGGCGGCGCCGCCCGCAGCCTGACCGAGCCGCTGACCGACCGCGAACAGGACGTCGTACGGGCCCTCGCGCGCGGCCGGACCAACGCCGAGATCGCCGCCGAACTCTACGTCTCGCTGTCCACCGTCAAAACCCACCTCGCCAACGTCCAGGCCAAACTGGACGCCCGCAACCGGGTCGAGATCGCCGCCTGGGTCTGGGAGAGCGGTCTCGCCACGGGCGCCACCGGTGGCGGCCCGGCCCTGCCGTGAGCCCGATGTCCGGGTGGGCGCGCGCACACCCGCGTAGAGCCACCGCCGCCAAAACCGCCCTCGCCGCGGTCCTGCTCTTCCTCGTCGGCTTCGAGACCGTCGCGCTGGCCCGCCAGCCCACCCGCCCGCACGCGACCGTCGTCGCCACCGCCGTCGTCGTCTGCCTGTGCGCCGTGCCCAGCGCGCGGATCCCGCAGAAGGTCCGCGCCTGGACCGCCGCGTCCGTCTCCCTCGCCGCCTCGGTGATCCTGATCGCCGGGCAGCACGCCCTGGAGGTGTGGGGCCTCGGCGAAGGCATCGCCCTGCTGGTCCTGCTCACGGGCGTGGTGCACCGCGCCCCCGGCCGCACCGCCGCGGTCCTCGGACCCATGCTGGGCCTGGCCTGCGTCCTCGCCCCGATGCGCGACATCCGGCTGGGCCTGTACACCGTCGTCTACGGCGTGCTGACCGTCGTCGTCAGCGCCTACTCGATGATCCTGCGCTGGCAGGACGCCCAGCGGATGCGGGACCTGGCCGCCGTACGGTCCGCCGAACGCCTGGAACTCGCGCGTGAACTGCACGACTTGGTGGCCCACCACGTCACCGGCATCGTCGTCCAGGCCCGCGCCGCCCGCTTCACCTCCCTCAGCGGCCCCCAGGCGGGCGCCGCCTTCGAACGGATCGAGACCTCCGGCGGCGAGGCGCTGAGCGCGATGCGCCGCCTGGTCCGGGTCCTGCGCGAGGGCGCCGCCCGCAACCGGCCGCTCGCCGGACTCGCCGACGTACGCACCCTCACCGAGACCTACGCCCGCACCGGACCGCCCGTCGCCCTGCACATCGACGAGGGCCTCGACGAGGAGGTCCCCGCCGAGGTCGCGGCGGCCGTCCACCGCATCGTCCGCGAGGCCCTCACCAACATCCGCAAGCACGCCGCGGACGCCACCGCCGTCCGTATCGCGCTCCGCGCCGTACCGTCCGGCCTCGAACTGCGCGTCGCCGACGACGGCGGACACCCCGCCCGCCTCTCCGAACAGGCCCGCGGCGGCGGCTTCGGCCTCGCCGGACTGACCGAACGGGCCGCGGCGCTGGGCGGCCGCCTGACCGCGGGCCCTGCCCCGGAGGGCGGCTGGGAGGTGCGCGCCGTGCTGCCGCTGGGGGCGGGCGAGGAGGGGACGCCCGGCCCGTACGGGCCGTATGGTCCGGGCGAGGACTAGTCCGGCTGGTCTGGCGGGCCGTCCGGGGACGAGTCCGTCTGACCTGGCTGTCCGTGCGAGCCGCCCCGGTGGGTCGTGCGAGCCGTCTCAATGTGCCGTGCGAGCCATTCCGGTGGGTCGCACGAGCTGCCCCGGCAGGCCGAACGAGCCGTCTCAATGTGCCGTGCGAGCCATTCCGGTGGGCCGCGCGAGCCGCCCCAGCAGACCACGCGAGCCGTCCCGGCGAGCCGTACGAGCCGCCCCGGCCGTACACGGCCTCCTCCACCCCGGCCCGTTAGTCCAACACCTCCCGCCCCTTTGTCCATGGGCGCGCCCGCCGCGCACCGAGCACCCTGTCCCGCGACGGACAGTGCCGGCGCGAAGGACGGAGAGCGCACGTGAACGGACCGAGAGACGCGGAGGAACCGGCGGGGGCGGGGGAAACGGCCGGGGCGGGGGAAACGGCGGGCGCCGGAGGAACGACTGGTGCCGGGAAACCAGCCGGTGCCGGGAAACCAGCCCGTGCCGGGAAACCAGCCGATGCCGGAGAGCCGACCGGCGTGGAGCGTGCCCCCAGCCGCAGGAAGATCGTCGTCGGTGCCACGCTCGCCGGGATCACCGGCGCCCTCCCGCTCGGCGGCGGCAGCGCGTACGCCGACAGCAGCCGAATCGGCGGTATCGGTATCGGCACCGGCGCCGCCACCGACCCGTATCCGAGGCCCCGGGCAGGTGAGGCGGTGCTGCGGTCCGACGCCCTGGAACTCCGTGTCGACACCGCCTTTCCCCGCGTCCTCTCCTACACCGACCGGGGCACCGGCGCCGTCCTGCACGGCCAACCCGACCCGGTCACCCAGGTCCTCGTCGACGGCACCGCCCGCACGCCCCGCGTCACCTCCCGCCCCGTCGCCGACCGCATCACGTACACCCTCGCCTTCGACGGCGGCACCGAGATCGACGCCGAGATCGCCGTCCGCGACTGGCGCGTCGACTGGCGCGTCACCAGGATCGCCGACACCCCGGCCCTCCGCGTGGGAACCCTCCAGATCCCCGGACTCGCCCTGCTGAGCGTCCGCAGCGACCAGCCGGGCGCCGCCCTGCTCGCCGCCCGCATCGACCTGGACAAGGCCAAGAGCGGCGACACCCTCGTCCAGATCACCCCGGCGACCCCCGTGGACGCCTCGCCCACCGGATGCGCGTACGCGGTCGCCGCGACCGGCCGGCTGGCCGCCGCCATCGAGACCAACACCGTGTACGACAAGCCCGCCGGGGCCACCACCTGGGAGAACGGGCGACTGTGGCGGCAGACCACCACGAGCGGCGGCCACCGCTTCGCGCGCCTCGGCTGCGGCCAGTGGACCCACCGCGCGGCCACCGCGCCCCTGGACGACACCGAGCCCCTGCCGTACGCCACCGTCATCCTCACCCGCGACCGCAACGGCGACGGCACCGCCGACTGGCAGGACGCCGCCATCGCGCTGCGCGACATCATGGTCAGCCCGCTGGGCGCCGAGGAACAGCACCTGCGCGTCGTCGCCCACATCCCCTTCAACTTCGCCAGTCAGGCCACCCACCCCTTCCTGGCCACCCTCGACAACGTCAAGCGGATCGCGCTCGCCACCGATGGGCTGCGGCAGTTCACCCTCCTGAAGGGCTACCAGTCCGAGGGTCACGACTCCGCCCACCCCGACTACGGCGGCAACTACAACGAACGCGCCGGCGGCCTCGCAGACCTCAACACCCTGCTGCGCGCCGGAAAGACCTGGAACAGCGACTTCGCCGTCCACGTCAACGCCACCGAGTCCTACCCCGTCGCCCACGCCTTCTCCGAGACCCTCGTCGACAGACGCGACGAACAGTGGGACTGGCTCGACCAGTCCTACCGCATCGACGCCCGCCGCGACCTGGTCTCCGGCGACATCGCCCACCGCTTCCGGCGACTGCGCGAGGAGACCGACCCGGCCCTGAACACCCTCTACATCGACGTCTTCCGCGAATCCGGCTGGAACTCCGACCGCCTCCAGCGCCACCTGCGCGCCCAGGGCTGGCAGGTGACCACCGAATGGGGCCACGGCCTGGAACGCTCCGCCCTCTGGTCGCACTGGGCCAACGAGACCGACTACGGCGGCGACACCTCCCGCGGCATCAACTCCCGGCTCATCCGCTTCGTCCGCAACCACCAGAAGGACGTGTTCGCGGACAAGTGGCCGACGCTGCTGGGCGGCGCCCGGATGGGCAACTTCGAGGGCTGGGTCGGCAAGACCGACTGGCACGCCTTCCACCGGATCGTCTGGGCCGACGCGCTGCCCGCCAAATACCTCCAGGCGTACCCGATCCGCACCTGGCGCGACCACGAGATCACCTTCGAGGGGCCGACCGCCACCTCCGTCACGGACACCGGCGGCACCCGCCGCATCACCACCGACGGACGGCTGGTGTACGACGGTGGCACCTACCTGCTGCCCTGGGAGCCACGCCGGGCCACCGACCCCGAGAAGCTCTACCACTACCACCCCAGGGGCGGCACGACCACCTGGACGCTGCCGCGCGGCTGGTCCGGCTCCCGCAGCGTGTACGCCTACCGGCTCACCGACCAGGGCCGGAGCCGGCCGCAGCGGCTGACCGTACGCGGCGGGAAGGTCACCGTCACCGCCGCGGCCGGACAGCCGTACGTCCTCTACCGCCGCCCCGCCCCGGCCCAGGGCGGCCGCGGCTGGGGCCAGGGGAGCGGCGGGCGCGGCCGGAGCGGGCCCGGCTGGGGCGAGGGCACGCCGCTCGCCGACCCCGGCTTCCACTCCGGCACCCTCGACGCCTGGCAGGTCACCGGCCCCGCCACCGTCGAGCCGAGCGCACTCGGCGACTACGAACTGGTCGTCGGCGCGGGCGGCGCGGCAGCCGTCACCCAGCGGCTCGCCCGCCTCGCGCCCGGCACCTACGCGGCCTCCGTGCAGGTCGAGGTCGGCGCCCGGCCGGGGGAGCGGCGCCGGGCCGCGCTGGAAGTACGCACCGGCGACGGCGTCACGGCCGCCAACTGGACCGAAACGTCCACCGCCGGGAACTTCGTCGCCGCCGACCGCAAGCACGGCACCCGCTTCCAACGGATGTTCACCCCCTTCACCGTCCCCGAGGGCGGCGGTCCCGCCACCCTCACCCTCCGCACCGCGGCGGGTACTCCTCGTGTTCGCTTCGACAACGTGCGGATCGTTCCCACGGTTCCCGCACACCGGCCGGGAACCGTCGCGTTCGAGGACTTCGAGCACGTACCGCAGGGCTGGGGCGTATTCGTCAAGGGCGACGCGGGCCAGGTCACCGACCCGCGCACGCACATCGCGCAGCGGCACGCGCCGTTCACCCAGCGCGGCTGGAACGGCAAGGCCGTCGACGACGTCATCGACGGCGGCCAGTCCCTGAAGTCCCGCGGCGAGAACGCGGGCCTGGTCTACCGCACGGTGCCGCACACCGTGCGCTTCGTCCCCGGACACCGCTACCGGATCAGCTTCCGCTACGAGAACGAGAAGGCCGGCCAGTACGCCTGGATCACGGCCGCCGACGAACCGGCCGCCCGCGAACTGAGCCGCACCCCGCTGCCCGTCGCCACGCAGCCCGCCACGCACACCTACGAGTTCACCGCCCCGGAGCGCGGCGAGGCGTGGGTGGGGCTGCGGAAGACGGGCGGCGACGGAAAGGCGGAGTTCGTCCTGGACGCGTTCGAGGTACGGGAGGTCTGACGTGTCAGCGCATCAGAGAGGTGCGTGAGAGAGCCCGACGCGTCACGGCACCCAGAGAAGTATGTGAGTGAGCCGGACGCGTCAGGGCACCAGACCGGGCGCCCCTGCCCCTTCCCCCTCAAGGGCGGGGGCGCCCTCCAGCTCCAACAGGAGCAGCTCGTTCGTCCCCGGGCGCAGTACCGGCCCGGGGACGAACAGGGTGCGCTGCGGGCCGGCCGCCCAGTAGCGGCCCAGGCAGAAACCATTGATCCAGGCGAAACCACGGGCCCAGCCGGGCAGTTCGAGGGTGGCGTCGCCGGGGGAGGGGACAGGCAGCGTGGCTCGGTAGAGGCCCGTCTGCCCGTCGCTAAGGGGGCTCCCGCCGACTTCCCTGAACGGTACGCGCCCCACGGCCGCCGCATCCTCCAGCGCATCCAGCCGCAGCCCACGCGCCCGTACGCCATGCAGATACTGCCGCTCATGCAGCACCCCGCCCGTGATGCCCTTCGGCTCGCCGAGCCGCGGGCCGTAGTTGACGCGCCCCAGCGACTCCACCCACAGCTCCACACCGGCGGGCCCGGTCACCGCCGCACCGATCTCCGCCTCCTCCTCGGTCAGCGTCGGCCCGCGCACCCCGTCCACGTACGCCACCGCCAGGTCGCGCAGACCTGCCACCCGCAGCGGCAACGGCCCGCGCGGGCCGGGCACCTCGAAGCGGTAGCGCACCACGCCCCGGTCCACGTCCAGCTCCTCGAACGTCGGCGGGACACCCGACGTCACCTCCGGGCCGCCGAGCACGTCCAGGACATCCCCGAGCGGCGCCCACCCGCCGGACTCGGCCCGTACGGGCGCGGCGAGGACCGGCGGCGGAGCGGGGACCGCGGGCAACGGGCCCGGCGCGTAGGGCGCCAGCACCCCGCGGAAACGGTGGAACTTCTCCGTGGGGCGCCCGCGTTCATCGATCGGCGCGTCGTAGTCGTACGACGTCACGGTGGGCTGCAGCGCCCCGCCGTGCAGCTCGCCGGAACGGTTCGCCCCCGCCCAGCCGCCGAAGTTCGTACCGCCGTGCGCCATATAGACGTTGACCGACGCGCCGCACTCCAGGATCTCGCGCAGCGCCTCCGCCGCGTCCTCCGAAGAGCGCGCCACCGGCGCGTCACCCCAGTGGGAGAACCAGCCGCACCAGAACTCCATACACATCAGCGGGCCCCGCGGCCGATGCCGGCGCAGCGCCGCGAACGCCTCCCGCGCCCCGGAGCCGAAGTTGGCCGTGGCCAGGACACCCGGTACGGAACCACCGGTGAGCATGTGGTCCTCCGGGCCGTCCGAAGTGAACAGCGGCACGCTCACCCCGAGGCCGCGCAGCAGGCCCGCCATGTGCGCCAGGTACTCCCGGTCGCTGCCGTACGACCCGTACTCGTTCTCCGCCTGCACCATCACCACCGGGCCGCCACGGTCGTACTGCCGCGCCACCACCTGCGGCAGCAGCCGCCCGAACCACGCGTCCACCGCCCGCAGATACTCCGCGTCGCGGGTCCGCACCCGCCGCCCCAGCGGGCCGGTCAGCCAGTGCGGCAGCCCGCCGTTCTCCCACTCCGCGCAGATGTACGGACCGGGCCGGACCAGCGCGAGCAGCCCCGCCGCGTGCGCCGCGTCCAGGAAGCGGCCCAGCGCCTCCGGGTCACGGTAGGTGCCGGGCCGCGGCTCGTGCAGATTCCAGGGCACGTACGTCTCGACGCAGTTCAGCCCCAGAGCGCGCAGCATCGCCAGCCGGTGGCCCCACTGCGCCTCGTGCACCCGGAAGTAGTGCAGGGCGCCCGACAGCAGCCGCACCGGCCGCCCGTCCCGCTCGAAGTCCCGCTCGCCCACCGCGAACCCGCCCACGCCGCCCGCCCCCTCCGTCCACCCGGCCTTCCGCTCACCCTCACCTCTGGCGGCGCGGAGGTCCATGGACAAAGATCAGCGTTGATTGGACGGAACAGGCCGCAGCACACGTCGGCAGCACGTCGGCCGCACGGGAAGGAGCCCGCGTGTACCACACCTGGATGCGGTACTTCAGCCCCGGACCGGTCCACCACCGGCTCGGCCTGGTCTGCCTCGGCGTCGGACTCCAGCACGGCCCCCTGCCGCCCGTCGGCCCGCGGGTCCTCGACCACCACGTCGCCGTCGTCATCGGCGCCGGCCGCGGCTGGTTCACCGGCCCCGACGGCACCCGGCGGCCGGTCACCGCCCCCGCCCTGCTGTGGCTCGTCCCCGGCGTCACCCACCACTACGGAGCCGACCCGCACACCGGCTGGGACGAGAGCTTCGTCGACTTCACCGGCCCCGCCACCACCACCTACACCGAACTCGGCTACATCGAACCCGACCGCCCCCTCGTCCCGCTCGCCGACACCGCCGCCGCCCGCACCGCCATCGGCCGCATCACCCGCGCCGCCCGCCGCGGCAACCCCCTCCTGGAGGTCGAGACCGCCGCCGCCGTCCACGAACTCCTCGTCGCGCTGCGCCGCGCCCGCGCCGACACCGACGCGGACGGCGACCCCGTGCTCCAGGCCCTCGCCCGCGACGCGTTCCTGCCGCTGTCCGTCGCCGAACACGCCGCCCGCCACGGCATGACCCCCGCGGCCCTGCGCACCGCCGTACGCCGCGGCGCCGGCTGCAGCCCCAAGGACTACCTCCTGGCCATCCGCCTCGGCCACGCCAAGGAACTGCTCGCCGCCACCGAACTCCCCGTCGCCGCCGTCGCCCGCCGCGTCGGCTACACCGACCCCGCCTATTTCAGCCGCCTGTTCACCCGCCGCGTCGGCACCGCACCCGTCCGCTTCCGCGCCCGCCAGGGCCACAGCGTCCCCGGAGGCTGGTCCACCCGCGTGCCGGACCCCGACAACCCGCCGCGGATCGGCTGAGGCCACCCGCGGCCCGGACGTACGGCGTGCGCGCGGGGCGCGGTCCGACCGGCAAAACCACCGGACGAGTGCGCGGTGTCAGTGCCGTACGGCAGCATGAGCACATGCCCGCACTGACGCGCGACGAGGCGCAGACCCGAGCCCGACTCCTCGACGTCCACCGCTACGCGATCGACCTCGACCTCACCCACGGCCCCGGCCACTTCGTGTCCCGCACGGCCGTCCGCTTCAGTGCGCGCACCGACGGCGACACCTTCATCGACGTCACACCGCAGGAGCTGCGCTCCGCCACCCTCGACGGCCGCCCCCTCGACCCCGCCGCCCTCGACGGCAACCGCCTGCCCCTGACCGGCCTCGCCGAAGGCGACCACGAACTGCGCCTCGAAGCCGCCATGTCCTACTCCCGCACCGGCGAGGGCATGCACCGCTTCACCGACCCCGCCGACGGCGAGACCTACGTCTACACCCAGCTGTTCCTGGACGACGCCCAGCGCCTCTTCGCCGCCTTCGACCAGCCCGACCTGAAGGCCGTCTTCGAGCTGACCGTCACCGCGCCCCCCGGCTGGACCGTCCTCGGCAACGGCACCGCCACCCGCCAGGACGGCGAGACGAACCACTGGACCCTCGCCCCCACCCCGCCCATCAGCACCTACCTCGTCGCCGTCGCCGCCGGCCCCTGGCACACCGTCCGCACCGAGCACGCCGGACTGCCCTTCGGCATCCACTGCCGCCGCTCCCTGGCCCCCCACCTGACCGCGGACGCCGAAGAGATCTTCGACATCACCCGCCGCTGCTACGACCGCTTCCACGCCCTCTTCGACGAGCCGTACCCCTTCGACTCCTACGACCAGGCATTCGTCCCCGAGTTCAACGCGGGCGCCATGGAGAACCCCGGCCTGGTCACCTTCCGCGAGGAATACGTCTTCCGCTCCGCCGTCACCGACACCGAGCGCCAGACCCGCGGCGTGGTCATCGCCCACGAAATGGCCCACATGTGGTTCGGCAACCTGGTCACCCTCCAGTGGTGGGACGACATCTGGCTCAACGAGTCCTTCGCCGAATACATGGGCTACCAGGTGCTCTCCGAAGCCACCCGCTTCACCGACACCTGGACCGACTTCGGCATCGCCCGCAAGGGCTGGGGCTCCGACGCCGACCAGCGCCCCTCCACCCACCCCGTCGCCCCCGCCCCCGAGGACGTGCCCGACACCGCCTCCGCCCTCCTCAACTTCGACGGCATCTCCTACGCCAAGGGCGCCTCCGCGCTGCGCCAGCTCGTCTCCTGGATGGGCGAGAAGGACTTCCTCGCCGGCGTCAACGACCACATCACCCGCCACCGCTTCGGCAACGCCACCCTCGCCGACTTCGTCGACTCCCTCGCCCAGGCCACCGACCGGGACGTGCACGCCTGGGCCGGCAACTGGCTGCGCACCACCGGCATCGACACCCTCACCCCCGTCGTCGGCACCGCCCCCGACGGCGGCTGGACGCTGCGCGTCGACCAGGACGGCAGCCGCCCGCACCACCTCACCGTCGGACTGTACGACCGCGACCCCACCGACCCCGCCCGCCTCGTCGCCCGCGACCACCTCAGCTGGGACATCCCGGCCGCCCCCGCCGCGGGGGACGCCGTACCGCGGCGCCTCCACACCGCACCGGGCCCCCGCCCCGCGCTGATCCTGCTCAACGACGGCGACCTCACCTACACCAAGATCCGCCTCGACCCCGGCTCCTGGGACACCGTCCGCGAAGCGCTCTCCGGCCTGCCCGACCCCCTCACCCGCGCCGTCGTCTGGAACGCCGCCCGCGACATGGTCCGCGACGGCAAACTCCTGCCCACCGCCTACCTGGACGCCGCCCGCGCCCACCTCCCGTACGAAACCGACATCGCCATCGTCTCCGGCGCCCTCGCCTTCGCCCGCACCCAGATCGCCGACCGCTACCTCGCCGCAGCCGACCGGCCCGCCGCCCTGAACACCCTCAGCACCGCTGCCCGCGACATCCTGCGCCGTACCGAAGGCTCCGAGAACGGCGACGGGCAAGGGCTGCGCCTGGCCGCCGTCCGCACCTTCATCGACAGCGCCACCACCCCCGACGGCATACAGGACTGGCTCTCCGGCGGCAGCGTCCCCGGTGGCCCCACCCTCGACCCGGAACTGCGCTGGCGCATCCTCGGCCGGCTCGCCGTCCTCGGCGCCACCACCCCGGCCGCCATCGAGGACGAACTGGCCCGCGACCCCAGCGCCACCGGCCGCCAGGGCGCCGCAACCTGCCACGCGGCCCTGCCCGACCCGGCCGCCAAACAGGCCGCCTGGGACGCCCTGTTCGCCACCGACGAGCACACCGACCTGTCCAACTACCTCTTCAACGCCACCGCCGCCGGATTCTGGGCCCCCGAACAGCTCGACCTGGTCCGCCCGTACGCGGGCCGCTACTTTCCCGCAGCCGTGGCCCTCGCCGCCCGCCGCGGCCCCGCCCTCGCCGATTCCGTCGGCCGCTACGCCTTCCCCACCCCCTTCGTCGACACCACCACCCTCCAGCTGGGCGACGAGTGCCTGCGCACCGCCGACCCCGCCCCGGCGCTGCGCCGCAAGCTGGTCGACCAGCTCGACGACCTCAGGAGGGCCCTGCGGGTACGGGACGCATAGCGGCTACGGGGGAGCGGCGGGCCTGAGGGGGACGGCGGGCCTGGCGGGGAGTGGCGTGCCTGATGGGGGACGGCGGGCCGGGTGGGGAATGGCGGGCCTGACGGGGGGAATGGCGCGCCTGACGGGGGAGCGGCGGGGCCGGTGGGGTGGCGGAGGGGCCGGAGCCGGAGGGGCCGGGGCCGGCGGGAGAGCGGCCCCCCATGCCCTACGGACTGCATAGCAGGCAATCCGATCACCACCGCCCCGACCAGCGCATCGGTACCCCTTTCGGGTTGAGCTCGTTCAGCTCGGCAGGTACACCACCCGGCCCCGGCCAGTCTGTGGTGTGCCCGCTGTCGCGCACCCGAAGGACCGCCCATGAACACCCCGCCCCTCGCCGGCGGTGCCGCAGGCCCCGACGCCCTGCGACCCCTCCTAGGCACCGTCCTCGACGCGCTGCGCGACGGTGCGGAAGCCCGGGGAGGGCCCCTGCCCGCCGGCGGCCCCGGCCGCGTCGCCACGCGGCTGCGGGAGGCCGCCGGACCGGTCCTCCCCGAGACCGGCCGCGGGCCCCACGAAGCACTGCGCGCCCTGGTCCGCGCCCTGGCGGAAGGCGCCGCCGACCCCGCCGATCCGCACTGCGCGGCTCACCTGCACTGCCCGCCGCTGGCCCTCGCCGCCGCGGCCGACCTGGCCGCCGCCGCCCTCAACCCGTCGATGGACTCCTGGGACCAGGCCCCCGCCGCCTCCGCCCTCGAAGCCCGCACGACCCGCGAACTCGCCGCCCTCGTCTACCCGTA
This sequence comes from Streptomyces sp. CB02923, assembly GCF_001905005.1. Lineage (GTDB taxonomy): Bacteria > Actinomycetota > Actinomycetes > Streptomycetales > Streptomycetaceae > Streptomyces. Next base: position 1,320,249 of record NZ_LWKZ01000012.1, read on the forward strand.
CGGCCCCGACGGCTCCCCCCATCCGTACGGCCCCGACGGTTCTCCCCACCTGTACGGACCCGGCGGCTCCCCGCACCCGTACGGACCCGGCGGCGCTCCCGACCCGTACGGAGCCGGCGCGTCCGCGGGCCCCCGCCGCCCGCACACGGCCGATGCGCACACGGCCCCCGCCCACCCGTACGGCCCCGACACACCCGCAGGCCCCGGGCGCCCGCACGAAGACGATCGGCCCGACGCCCTCGTCACCACCGGCGGCACCGAGTCCAACCAACTCGGCCTCCTCCTCGCCCGCGAGTACGCCCGCACCCGCCACACCGCGCCCCTGCGCGTCGTCTGCGGCGCCAACGCCCACCACAGCATCCACCGCGCCGCCTGGCTCCTCGGCCTCCCCGAACCCCTCACCCTCCCCACCCCCGACGGCACCCTCGACCCCCACACCCTCCACACCGCTCTCACCGGCCTCTGCCACCCCGGCACCCCCGGCGCCCCCGTCCTCGTCTGTGCCACCGCGGGCACCACCGACACCGGCGCCATCGACCCGCTGACCGCCCTCGCCGACCTCGCCCGCACCCACGGCGCCCGCTTCCACGTCGACGCCGCCTACGGCGGCCCCCTCCTCCTCAGCACCACCCACCGCACCCTTCTCGACGGCCTGCACCGCGCCCACACCGTCACCCTCGACCTGCACAAACTCGGCTGGCAACCGGTCGCCGCCGGCCTCCTCGCCGTCCCCCGCACCGCCGACCTCGCCCCGCTCACCCACCGCGCCGCCTACCTCAACGCCGACGACGACACCGAAGCCGGCCTCCCCGACCTCCTCGGCCGCTCCCTGCGCACCACCCGCCGCCCCGACATCCTCAAGATGGCCGTCACCCTCCAGGCCCTCGGCCGCACCGGCCTCGCCGACCTCGTCGACCGCACCCTCGCCGCCGCCCGCACCCTGGCCGACCTCGTCGACCACCACCCCGCCTACGAACTCCACTCCCGCCCCACCATCAGCACCGTCCTCTTCCGCCCCACCGGTGCCGACGACACCACCGTCGCCACCATCCGCCGCCGCCTCCTGCACCGCGGCCGCGCCGTCCTCGGCCGCGCCGCCACCCCCACCGGCCTCTGGCTCAAAGCCACCCTCCTCAACCCCCACACCACCACCGACGACCTCGCCGCACTGCTGAAACTCGTGGAAGGCCACACCCCCCGATGAGCACCACCCCCCACCCCGACGCCGTCACCCTCCAACTGCCGTCCCCGGACCCCGGACGCCCCGCCCCCACCGGCCCCCGCACCACCAGCACCCGGCCCCCCGACCCCGAACCCGCCACCGCCCGGCCCCCCGTCGCCCCCGACGAACCGCTGGACCTCGCGGGCGTCGGCATCGGCCCTTTCAACCTCTCCCTCGCCGCCCTCGCCCAGCCCCTCACCCAGCTGCGCACGGCCTTCTACGACCAGCGCCCCGCCTTCCGCTGGCACCCCGGCCTCCTCATCGAGGACGCCACCCTCCAAGTCCCCTTCCTCGCCGACCTCGTCACCCTCGCCGACCCCGCCAGCCCCTGGACCTTCCTGAACTACCTCAAACACCGGGAACGCCTCTTCCCCTTCTACTTCGCCGAACGCTTCCACATCCACCGCGCCGAATACGACGCCTACTGCCGCTGGGTCAGCGAAAACCTCCCCGGCCTGCACTTCCGCCACCAGGTGGACGCCGTCCGCTGGAACTGCGACCGCGCGGCCTTCGAGGTCGACCACACCCAGCTCGGCGACGACGGCGAAGCGGTGGCCCTCGGCCGCACCCACGCCCGCAACCTCGCCCTCGGCATCGGCACCGTCCCGCACGTACCGGAAACCCTCAGGCCCCTCGTCGACGCCCCCACCGTCCCCGTCCTGCACGCGGCCGACTACCTGGCCCACCGCGAACGCCTGCTGGCCGCCGAACACGTCACCGTCATCGGCGCAGGCCAGTCCGGCGCCGAGGTCTTCCTCGACCTGCTGCGCGCCCGGCCCACCGGCCGCGAAGGACTCCACTGGCTGGCCCGCACCGCCGCCTTCGCCCCCATGGAGTACAGCAAACTCGGCCTCGAACACTTCACCCCCGACTACACCCGCTACTTCCACGCCCTCCCCGAACCCGTACGCGACGAACTCCTCCCCGGCCAGTGGCAGCTCCACAAGGGCATCGACCACGCCACCCTCGCCGCCATCCACGACGAGCTCTACCGGCGCACCCTCCACGGCGGCTGGCCCGACGCCACCCTCACCCCGGGCGTCACCGTGCGCACCGCGGGCCGCGTCGGCACCACCAAGGTCGAACTCCATCTCGACCACGGCCACCAGGGCGCCCGCAGCCGCCTGACCACCGACGCCGTCGTCCTCGCCACCGGCTACCGCGAAGCCCGCACCGACACCCTGCTCGCCGCCCTCGACCCCTACATGCGCCGCGACGCCGCCGGACGCCCCCGTATCGACGCCGACCAGCGCCTCGTCCTCGACCCGTGCGTCACCGGCTCCGTCTACGTACAGAACACCGAACACCACACCCACGGCGTCGGCACCCCCGACCTCGGCCTCGCCGCCTGGCGCGGCGCCACCATCCTCAACTCCCTCACCGACAGCACCGCCTACCCCCTCCCGGCACGTACCGCCTTCACCACCTTCGGCCTGCGCCCCTCCCCGCACCGCACCCTCACCGACATCCCCCGCCCCCACTCCACCCTCATCGAGCACCCCTGAACCGCCAGGCCCGGACCCCGTCCCGCACGGACACCTGAGCCACCCGGCCCAGGTTCCGCCCGCCACGGACACGGACACCTGGGCCGCCGTACACCGCGCCGGGATCAGAACACCGGCACCCCGTCCCGGGTCAGCCGCCAGTCCACGGACGCGAAGGTCGTCCCGTCGATCTCCCCGGTCTCCTTCACCCACCCGATGATCACATTGCGGATCTCCTCCGACGTCGACCACACCTGCGGCGCCTTCGCCACATGCGGGAAATTGCCGCCACCGCTCGCCCGATAGTTGTTCACCGCCAGTACGAACCGGGCGTCGTCCGCCACCGGCTTCCCCTCGAACGACAGCTTCGCGATCCGCCGCCCCGGCTCCTTCGCGATGTCGATCTCGTACGACACACCGCTGACCGCGTCGTAGTTGTAGTCCGGAATGCCCTCCGCATTCGTCAGCCCCGCCGGATCGACCGGACCGCCCGCCGACGTCTGCGTGTAATACCGCGCCGAGAACTCCAGATACTCCCGTACCTGCTTCCCGGTCAGAATCCGCGCCTCCAGCGTATTGTCGAACGGATACAGCGCCGCCATCGACCGGATCGTCACCTCGCCTTCCGGAACCGCCGCCGAACGCGAGAAACACGAAGCCTGCGACAACACCGGCAGCTTCGCGTGCTCACCACCCGCCAATGCCTTCCGCACCGCCTCCGCCTGCACGAACGCGATGAAATCCAGCACCGGCGTGTCCTTGTACGGCGCCTCCGCCGCGGTCATCTCCGCCTTCGACCGCCCGATGACCTGATTGACGTACGCCACCACCTTCCGCTGCTCCGTACGCAGCAGCCGCGTGATCCGCGCGTCCTCCGGCACCGTACGGGAATTCAGCACCTTCGCCGCCACCGACTCCACCGACCAGCGGCCCCGCGAGCGCACCAGCTCGAAGTCGAACAGCGTCAGCCGCTGCCCCCACTTCAACGGCTCCGACAGCACCACCTCACGCCCCGTCTCGCGGTTCACCACCCGCCGCTCCGGAACCTCCACATGCGCGTGCCCCACCAGAATCGCGTCGATCCCGGGCACCCGCTCCGCCACCAGCGCCGCCGCGTTCTCCACGTACGGCAGCTGGTCCCCGTACGACGACGTGCCGCTCGTCCCCGAATGCGCCGACACGATCACCACGTCCGCACCCATCGACCGCAGCCTCGGCACCCACTTCGCGGCCTGCTCCTCCAGCCCGGGAAACGCCAGTTTCCCCTGCACATGCGCCTTGTCCCAGATCGCGACACCGGGATTCGTCAGCCCCAGCACCGCCACCTTCACCTCCCGGCCGCACGGCGTGTGCAACCGCTTCATGCAGTACGGCGGGAAAGCCGGCCGCAGCGACTTCGCGTCCACCGCGTTCGCCCCCAGCAGCGGAAAGTCGCAGCTCTCCTCGAACTTCCGCAGCACCGCGAGCCCGTAATTGAACTCGTGATTGCCGAGGGCCGCCGCGTCGTAACCGATGGCGTTCATCGCCTTCGCCATCGGATGCTCCGGACCGTTCGGGCCGGTGATCGGATCGACCTTCGCGTAGTAATACGCCAGCTGCGTGCCCTGGATCGTGTCGCCCGCGTCGATCAGCAGCGTATTGCGCGCCCCCTTCTCCTTCCGGACCTGCCGCACCAGCGTGGAAATCTTCGCCAGCCCCACATCGTTGTGGTCCTTGTCGTCGAATTCCGCGTCGGCGGCGTAATCCCAGTTGAAGACGTTGCCGTGCAGATCCGTGGTCCCCATGACGGTGAAGGCGTAACGCCGGGCCCCGCCCCCGTAGGCCGGAACGGCGGCGGCGGCCGACGGCGCCGCCGCCGCCGTACCGATGAGCGCGGCCCCCGCGCCCGTGGCGACCGAACTCCCCAGGAACTTTCTACGGCCGAGCGGCATGAACATCTCCTTCGACGAAAGACGAAACACGGCAGCGGAGCGCGGCGACGGCGACGGAACCAACGACGGAACCAGTGACGGGACCGGCGACGGAACCAACGACGAAACCGGCGACCACCGCGACACTCCGCACCACCGCGACACTCATGGACAACGCGCGTAGATTCTGGCTCAGCAACCCCACCCGCAACAGTCCTCACAGGTTGCGATCAGATGACCGTCCCGCCCGGCCACTCCCTGACACATACCTGCCCCCGTGCCAGGCTGTCCCCATGACCGACCCCGGCACCCGGCCCGCCACCCTCCCGTACGGCACCCCCGACGCACCCCGGCTCGCCGTCCGCGGCGAAGCCCGCATCGAGGCCGACCCCGAGATCGCCCGTATCGACATCACCGTCCAGGCCCGCGGCACCGACCGCACCGCCACCCTTGAGGACCTCACCCACCGCAACGACCAGGTCCTCGCCCTCGTCAAGAGCTACGGCGAGGCCGTCGAGAAACTCGACACCGGCGCCTTCTCCGTCAGCCCGGAGATCACCGCCAAAGGCCGCCACGAACGGGTACGCGCCTACCACGGACGCGTCCGCCTCACCGCGACCCTCGCCGACTTCACCGCCCTCGGCGAACTCACCACCCGCCTCGCCGACCTCGACCTCACCCGCGTCGACGGCCCCTGGTGGGCCCTGCGTCCCGACTCGCCCGCCCACCGCGAAGCCCGCCGGCAGGCCGTGCACGAAGCCGTCCAGCGCGCCCGCGAATACGCCGAGGCCCTCGGCGCGCGCCTCGACGCCGTCCTCGAACTCGCCGACACCGGCGCCGACGACGCCTCCCCGATGCCCGCCCCCGGCGGCATGTTCCGCTCCGTCGCCTACGGGGGAGCGGGCGCGGCCGAAAGCGCCCCCGTTCTCGACCTGGAACCCGCACGACAAGAGGTGTACGCACAGATCAACGCCCGCTTCACGATGACGCGTCCCACCCTGTGACCACGGGCGCCCCGAACCGCTGGTCACACGCGCCCCAAGGCTCTCCACCGCCCCGGCGGCCCCGTTTATCCGCTCATCGGAGCGGCATGGTGCGCATTCAACTACTTGTCAAGAGCCTTTCACGCAAAGGCCGTTGGGCAGTCACTTCTCCACAGTTCCCTACCTATGAGTAGGTCGTAGGGTCGGACCATGCGCCGAGCAAAGATCGTCTGCACTCTGGGACCCGCCACCGACTCGTACGAGCAGATCAAAGCACTCGTCGACGCCGGAATGGACGTGGCCCGCTTCAACCTCAGCCACGGCACCTACGCCGACCACGAGGCGCGGTACGAGCGGGTACGCAAAGCATCCGAGGAGACCGGCCGCAGCGTCGGCGTCCTCGCGGATCTTCAAGGTCCGAAGATCCGACTCGGCCGATTCCGCGAAGGCCCTGTACTTCTCGAACGCGAGGACGAGTTCACCATCACCGTCCGCCCCGGCGTCGAAGGCGACCGCCACTGCTGCGGCACCACCTACGAAGGACTCGCCGACGACGTCACCCCCGGCGAACGCATCCTCGTCGACGACGGCAAGGTGACCCTCCAGGTCACCGGCGTCCGCGGCACCGAGGTGCACACCAAGGTCGTCGAAGGCGGCATGGTCTCCGACCACAAGGGCCTCAACCTGCCCGGCGTCGCCGTCTCCGTCCCCGCCCTCTCCGAAAAGGACTGCGAGGACCTGCGCTGGGCCCTGCGCATCGGCGCCGACGTCATCGCCCTGTCCTTTGTCCGCAGCGGCGACGACATCGACGACGTCCACCGCATCATGCGCCAGGAGAACTGCTTCCGGCCCGTCATCGCCAAGGTCGAAAAGCCGCAGGCCGTCGACGCGATCGACGACATCGTCGCCGCCTTCGACGGCATCATGGTCGCGCGCGGCGACCTCGGCGTCGAAATGCCGCTGGAAACGGTCCCGATCGTCCAGAAGCGCGCCGTCAAACTGGCCAAGCGCAACGCCAAGCCGGTCATCGTCGCCACCCAGATGCTCGACTCCATGATCGAGAACTCCCGGCCCACCCGCGCCGAGGCCTCCGACGTGGCCAACGCCGTCATCGACGGCACCGACGCGGTGATGCTCTCCGGCGAGACCAGCGTCGGCAAGTACGCCACCGAGACGGTACGCACCATGGCCCGCATCGTCGCGGCGGCCGAGGAGGACATCCTCACCAAGGGCCTGCCCCCGCTGACCGACCGCAACAAGCCCCGCACCCAAGGCGGCGCCGTCGCCCGCGCCGCCGCCGAGATGGGCGACTTCCTCGGCGCCAAGTTCCTCGTCGCCTTCACCCAGTCCGGCGACACCGTCCGCCGCCTGTCCCGCTACCGCTCACCCATCCCCCTCCTCGCCTTCACCCCCGAACCGGCCACCCGCTCCCAGCTCAACCTCACCTGGGGCGTGGAAACCTTCCTCGGCCCGAAGGTCGACTCCACGGACGAGATGGTCGCCCAGGTCGACGAAGAACTCCTGCGCATCGGCCGCTGCGAGCCCGGCGACGTCGTCATCATCACCGCCGGCTCCCCGCCCGGCGTCGCCGGCTCCACCAACCTCGTCCGCGTCCACCGCATCGGCGAGGACGACTCCCCGAAGTAGCCCCCGCCGCCCCGGCCGCCACCGCTTCGGTACGCGGGCTTCGGTGCGTGGGCCCGACGTCCCGACGTGAACACCCATGCCGCGCCGGGCCCGGTCCACGTGCCGCCGGTGGCTGACCGTTTTCAGAGGGATGCAGAGGGATGCAGAGGGATGCAGGGGATGCAGAGAGCGCGTGGCGCTTCGGTACGTCGGTGACCGGACCGCAGGAGGAGACCGCTTCGAGGCGGCGGCCGGGGTCACGCATCCGCAGGTGACAACTCTGTGTCGTGCGGTGATGTCGTAGGGTGAATCCCGGATGTGTCACTCGGACGCGTGGTCCGGTCGTGAGGGGAGTGCCGGGTGCGGGACTCGAACCCGCAAGCCCTTTCGGGCAGATGTGTTTGAGACATCCGTGTATGCCATTCCACCAACCCGGCCGGGCGTGGACTGTCAGCAGCATACCGTGTACGTGTCAGAGGGCGCCGCTAGGTAGGCTGCAAGGGCACCACCTGCCTGGAACGAGGAGACCCGTGAGCGCCGCCGAGCCCGAGCAGCCCGTCGCCGACGACGACCAGTCGCATGTCCCGCCGCAGACGACCCGTGTGGTCATCGCCGAGGACGAGGCTCTCATCCGTCTCGATCTCAAAGAGATGCTGGAGGAGGAGGGCTACACCGTCGTCGGCGAGGCCGGGGACGGCGAGAAAGCCGTGGAGCTGGCCCGGGAGCACCGTCCGGACCTGGTGATCCTGGATGTGAAGATGCCGATCCTCGACGGGATCTCCGCCGCGGAGAAGATCGCCGAGGAGAGCATCGCCCCGGTCCTGATGCTCACCGCGTTCTCGCAGCGCGAACTGGTGGAGCGGGCGCGGGACGCCGGGGCCATGGCGTACCTCGTCAAGCCGTTCAGCAAGAGCGACGTGGTGCCGGCGATCGAGATGGCCGTGAGCCGGTTCACGGAGCTCAAGACGCTGGAGAAGGAGGTCGCCGACCTCACCCAGCGGCTGGAGACCCGCAAGCTGGTCGACCGGGCGAAGAGCATCCTGCAGACCCAGTACGGGCTGACCGAGCCCGCCGCCTTCCGCTGGATCCAGAAGACGTCGATGGACCGCCGGCTGTCCATGCAGCAGGTCGCCGAGGCGGTCATCGAGGACGCCGAGGAGAAGAAGCAGCAGAAGGACAAGAAGGTCAAGGAAGGCGAGTAGCCGGATAGCCGGCCGGCCGGGTAGAGGCCGGGGTCCGCGGCCCGCGGCAGTGCCGGCCCGGCATCGTGCCGTTCCGGGGCCCCGCAGGTCCGGGGCCCCGCCGGTCCGGGGCCCCGCCGGTCCGGTCCTCGTCCAGGTGGTCAAGCCTTCCGTTCAGTCCTCTCAGACCTCTCAGTCCTCGCCCAGGTAGGCCTTCCGTACGGACTCGTCGTGCAGGAGTTCCTGGCCGGTGCCGGACAGTACGACGGTGCCGGTCTCCATGACGTGGCCGTGGTCGGCGAGGGAGAGGGCGGCCTGGGCGTTCTGCTCGACGAGGAGGATGGTGGTGCCTTGGGCGCGCAGTTCGCGGATGGTGTCCATGATCTTCTGCATCATGATGGGGGACAGGCCCATGGAGGGTTCGTCCAGCATCAGCAGTTTGGGCCGGGACATCAGGGCGCGGCCCATGGCGAGCATCTGCTGTTCGCCGCCGGAGAGGGTGCCGGACGCCTGGCGGCTGCGTTCGCCGAGGATCGGGAAGAGTTCGTAGACGCGCCGGATGTCGGCCTCGATGCCGGCCTGGTCCTTGCGCAGGAACGCGCCCAGCTTGAGGTTTTCGGCGATGGTCAGCCGGGGGAAGAGGCGGCGGCCTTCGGGGGAGTGGGCGAGGCCGCGTTCGACGATCTTGTGGGCGGGGACGCCGGTGAGCGGCGCGCCGTCGAAGCTGATCTTTCCGGCGAGGGGCTTGAGGAGGCCGGAGAGGGTGCGCAGGGTGGTGGTCTTGCCGGCGCCGTTGGTGCCGATGAGGGTGACGACCTGGCCGGCCTCGACGGTGAAGGAGATGCCCTTGACGGCTTCGATCTTGCCGTAGGCGACGCGCAGGTCCTCGACCCGGAGGAGCGGGGGTGTGGTCATCGGGCGTCTCCTTCCGGGGCGGAGTTCCCGGGCGGGGAGTCCCCCGGTGGCGGGTTCCCGGGCGGGAGGTCCGCGTGTGCGGTGTCGTCCCGGGCGGCGGGAGCGTGCCCGGCGGCGCGCGCCTGTTCCTCCGCGGCCCGTACCTCGGCGGCCTCCTCCGCGCCGGGTGCGTCCTCGAAGGGCGTGCCGAGGTAGGCGGCGATGACGCGTTCGTCGGCCTGGACGACCTCGGAGGTGCCTTCGACGAGTTTCTCGCCCTGGACGAGGACGGCGACGCGGTCGCAGAGGTTGAAGATGAAGCGCATGTCGTGCTCGATGACGAGGACGGCGGTGCCCTGGTCGCGGATGGCGAGGACGAGGTCCTGGGTGGCGCGGGTCTCCTGGGGGTTCATGCCGGCGGTGGGCTCGTCGAGGAGGAGCAGGCCGGGTTCGCTGGCGAGGGCGCGGGCGATCTCCAGCTTGCGCTGTTCGCCGTACGACAGGTTGCGGGCGAGGTGGTCGCGTTTGGCGGCGAGTCCGGTGAACTCCAGGAGTTCCATGGCGCGTTCCTCGGAGGAGCGTTCGGCCTTGTGGAAGCCGGGGCCGCGCAGGAGGGCGGACCAGAGCCCTTCTTTGGTACGGGTGTGGCGGCCGACGAGGGTGTTTTCCAGGACGGTCATGTTGGCGAAGAGGCGGATGTTCTGGAAGGTGCGGGCGACACCGGCCTTGGTGACGAGGTGGGGTTTGCGGGAGAGGCGGGTGCCCCGGAAGCTGACGATGCCTTCGGTGGGGACGTAGAGGCCGGTGAGGCAGTTGAAGAAGGTGGTCTTGCCGGCGCCGTTGGGGCCGATGAGGCCGACGATCTCGCCGGCCCGGACCGTGAGGTCGACGCTGCGTACGGCGGTCAGGCCGCCGAAGCGCATGGTGACGCCGGCGGCTTCGAGGACGGGGCCGGCGGTGCTGGTGGGTGTGGTCATGGTCTCGTCACGCCTTCGCCTGGGAGCCGCCGAGGGCCTGGTCCGCGTCGGGCAGGCGCGTATCGGGTACGTCGAGCTGGCCGGTCTCGTGGAATTCGAGCTGCTTCCTGCGGTCCGGGATCAGGCCCTCGGGGCGGAAGCGCATGAGCAGGACGAGGGCGAGGCCGAACAGGAGCAGCTGGTAGTCCTGGAGGAAGTCGAGTTTGGCGGGGATGAGGAAGAGCAGGGCCGCGCCGACCAGGGGCCCGCTGAGGGTGCCCATGCCGCCGAGGATGACGGCGGCGAGGAGGAACGCGGAGTTGGGCGGGGTGGGCCCGGCGAACTGGAACTGTTCGGGGGTGGCGGTGGTGACGACGTGGACGTGGACGGTCCCGGCGAGTCCGGCGAGGGCGGCGCCGAGGGCGAAGGCGAGCAGCCGCAGCCGGAAGCTGTTGATGCCCATGGCGACGGCGGCGGTCTCGTCCTCGCGGATGGCGATCCAGGCGCGGCCGATGCGGGAGGCGGCGGCGCGGCGGAAGACCAGGACCACGATGGCGGTGACGAAGATCATCAGGAGGTAGTAGTTGCCGTACGTGGCGATGGTGAAGCCGAGGAACTCGTGGGGTTCGCCGAAGTTGAAGCCGAAGATCACCAGGTTGGGGATGTTGGGGATGCCCATGGCGCCGTTGGTGACGTCGGGTCCCGTGGTGCCGTTGAGGTTGAGCATCGCGATACGGAAGATCTCGCCGAAGCCGAGGGTGACGATGGCGAGGTAGTCGCCGCGCAGGCGCAGGGTGGGGGCGCCGATCAGCACGCCGAAGGCGAGTGAGGCGGCGGCGCCGGTCAGCAGGGCGGCCCAGAACGGGAAGTGGAGCCCCAGGGCGGATTCGGGGCTGCCGGAGACGAGGGCGGCCGCGTAGGCGCCGACGCCGAGGAAGGCCACGTATCCGAGGTCGAGGAGCCCGGCGAGGCCGACGACGACGTTCAGGCCGAGGGCGACGGTGGCGAAGATGAGGATGTTGGCACCGATGATCGTGTACTGGTCGGTGTCCTGGGTGAGGGGGAAGCAGGCCGCGGCGACGAAGGCCGCGGCCAGTGCGACACTGCGGTGCCGCGCGGTGATCGCGGTGAGGCGGCCGATCAGCCCCGCGCGGAGCAGGGCGGGTACGGCGAGCGCGACGAAGATCAGATAGCCGACGAAGGGCGGGCCGTCCTCCGCGTCGATGCCGTACGTGAAGACGAACAGCCCGGCGCCGACGGCCGCGGCGATGACCAGGATCTCGCCCCAGGAAGGCAGCCGCCGCGCGGGTTTGCGCAGGGGGACGGGGGCCAGGGCGCCCGTGAAGCGGTGCCAGGCGCCGGGCGCCGGCCCGGCCTCCGCGGGGTCGGTGCGGTCCGCGGGCAGGCCGAGGGCGCCGAGCAGGGTGACGAGGGCGGCGGCGCCCGCGATGAAGCCGCCGGCCTCCAGGTTGACCAGGCCGCCGAGGTCGACGGCGATGGCACCGAGGGTGAACCAGGTGACGGCGAAGGTGGCGACGGCCGCGAACAGGACGGGGGCGGTGCGGCCGGCCGGGGTGAGCCAGCCGAAGCCGCGGACGCCGAGACCGGAGAGGGCGAACAGGAGGGTGAGCACACCGCCGGCGAGGGTGATCAGCTGTAGACCGGCGGGGGACCCGTAGTAGGTGAGATCGCCGGGGAAGTCGCTGCTCCAGGTCCAGGCGAGGGCGGTGGACGCGGCGGTGGCGAGGGCGGCGGCCGCGGTGGTGAGGAGGGCGCCGCGTTCGGGGAGGGGAAGGACGCCGGGGCGGCGCCGGGGCGTGGTCCCGGCCGTCTTGCCGGTGCCGTCGCCGCCGTTGGCGGGTGTGGTGGTGGTCATCGCTATCACGCCCGATCCGCGACGCGTTCGCCGAGCAGGCCCTGTGGCCTCAAGAGGAGGACGAGGATGAGGAGGACGAAGGCCCAGACGTCCTTCCAGGCTCCGCCGCCGAACTGCTGCATACCGGGTATCTCCTCGACGTAGCCGGTGGCGAGCGCTTCGGCGACGCCGAGGACGAGGCCGCCGAGCATGGCGCCGTAGATGTTGCCGATGCCGCCGAGGACGGCCGCGGTGAAGGCCTTGAGGCCGAGGATGAAGCCCATGCGGAACTGCACCTCGCCGGTGCGCAGCCCGTAGGCGACGGCGGCGACGCCCGCGAAGACGGCGCCGATGGCGAAGGCCAGCACGATGATCCGGTCGGTGTTGATGCCCATGAGCTTGGCGGTGTCCGGGTCCTGGGCGGTGGCCTGCATGGCGCGGCCGCTGCGGGTGCGGGCGACGAAGAAGCCGAGGGCGATCATGCAGACCGGTGCGGCGACGATGACGAAGATGTCGCCGCGCTGGACGGTGGCGCCCAGGATCTCGAAGGAGTCGCCCTTGAACTGCGGGAAGACCCGGGCCTTGTTGCCCTCGGGGTACCACTTCCAGACGGCCTGCTGGAGGACGATGGACAGGCCGATCGCGGTGATCAGGGGCGCGAGACGGGGGGCGCCGCGCAGCGGACGGTAAGCGAAGCGTTCCGCTGCCACCCCGACGAGGCCGGAGACGATGACGGCCCCGAGGAGCATCAGGGGCAGCGCGAGGAGGAGGGACGTGCCGGACGGCATGACGAGGTAGACGGTGAGCGCGCCGAAGCCGCCGACCATGAAGATCTCGCCGTGCGCGAAGTTGATGAGCTGGACGATGCCGTAGACCATCGTGTAGCCGATCGCGATGAGTCCGTACATCGCGCCGAGGATGAGTCCGTTGGCCAGCTGTTGCGGCAGTTCGTTCACCGCAGGGCCTCCGTGGGGTGGGAAGACGGTACGGGCGGTGGCGGCTGCCCGTGTGCCGCGTTCCGGCGCCACGGGGTGTGTGGCGTTCGGGCGCGGCCCGGGGGCACTGGCCGGTGTGGTGCGGCGGGGTCCGGCGGGCCCGGGACCGCGGACGGTCCGGGCCCGCCGGCCCCGGCGGTACGGGGTCGTACCGGCCGGTTCAGCTCTTGCCGGCCTTGTCGAACTTCTTGAACTCCGCGCTGAAGCGGGCGGCCCACTTGCCCTGGTCGACCTGGTACGCGGTGATCATGGTGTTGGTGGTGTCGCCGTACTTGTCGAAGGCGACGTGGCCGGTGACGCCGTCGAAGGAGACCTGGTTCATGGCGTCGACGACCTTCTTGCGCGCGTCGCCCGGCAGCTTGCCGCCGTTGTCCCCGACGACCTTCTTGACGGCCTGGATCAGGGCCCAGGTGGCGTCGTAGGAGGAGCCGCCGTACGCCTCGTAGCGGTCCTTGTAGCCGGCGGCCTGGTAGTCGTCGATGAACTTCTTGGCGGAGGCGAGCTGCTCGACGGGCTTGCCCACGGAGGAGGCGTAGTCACCCTGCGCCTTCTTGTTGAGCTTGATGTAGTCCGCGCTGTACATGCCGTCGCCGCCCATCAGGGGGACGGTGACGCCGCCGTCCTTGAGCTGCTGGCTCAGCGGCCCGGACGCGGGGTACTCGCCGCCGTAGAAGACGACGTCGGGCTTGGCGCTCCGGACCTTGGCGACGACGGCCTTGAAGTCGCGGTCCTCCGGGTTGACGTGCTCGGAGCCGACGATCTTGCCGCCCAGTTTGGTGAACTGGGTCTTGAAGGAGGCGGCGAGGCCCGCGCCGTAGGTCTTCTGGTCGTCGATGACGTAGGCGTTCTTGAACTTGGCCTTCTCCCAGGCGAACTGGCCGTCGAAGGCGCCCTGCACCTCGTCGGTGGTGGCGGTGCGGAAGTAGGTGGAGAACTGCCGTACGCGCTTGTTCTGCTTCCAGTCCTTGCCCTGGGTGAGGTCGGGGGTGGTGTTGGCCGGGGATATCAGGGCCACGCCGCTCTGCTGGGCGACCTGCTGCATGGACTGGGCGACGCTGGAGTTCAGCGGGCCGACGATGCCCAGCACGTCCTTGTCGCCGGCGAGTTTGGTGGCGTTCTGCTGACCGACGTTGGCCTGCGCCTTGTCGTCGAGCGCCTCCAGCTTGAAGTTGACGCCCTTGACCTCGCCGGCCTTGTTGGCGTTGTCGACGGCGAGCTGGGCGGAGTTGCGGATGCCCAGGCCCAGGGCGGAGAGTTCGCCGGTGATCGGGGCGTCGAGCCCGATGGTCACGGACGTCTTCGACTCCCCGTCGCCCTTCTTGTCGTCGCCGCGGGAACCGCACGCGGAGAGTGTGAGGGCGCCTGCGGTGACCGCGGTGGTGAGTATGAGCAAGGAACGGTGACGCACGATCAGTCCTTTCCCTGGCGCGGTCGGTGCGCGTCGCACGACCGTTTCGCGCGCCGGGCTGTACGGGCGGTACAGGGGCCGTGCTCGCAACGCGCGCCCGGCGGCGCGGTGACTGGCGGTGACTCTAGAGCGGTGCCCGGTGACCTGACAGCGGCGCTGACCAGGATGTGACGCTCTTGTTATGACCGTCGATGAGCGTTTTGCCCTCATGCCCCTTACATTCGGCGCGGACGCCGAGCGGAGCGCGAACTGGCACTTCCCGCAGGGGATTTGAGGCTGATCTCCGTTCGGATGTCCGCATTTCGGATGTGACGTGCGGGGCGGATGGGCGGCCGGGACGCCAGCGGGAGCCCGGCGACGATGGAACCCGCCGTACGGGCACGGAGCGTTACGGGGCGCGGGGGCGCACGGCACGCAGCGGACGACGGGAACCGCGCACCCCGGAGAGCACGGCGGCGGCCCCGCTCCCAGGTCCGGGAACGGGGCCGCCGTGACGCCGTGTGCGCCGCGCGTCGCAGGCGCGCGGCGACGGGCTCAGCTGCGGTACGCCGACGCGTCCGCGTCACGCAGCATGCAGGTCAGCCGCGCGCTGCAGACCCGCTTGCCGTCCTCGTCGGTGATGGCGACCTCGTACGTGGCGGAGGAGCGGCCGCGGTGCACGGGGGTGGCGACGCCGGTGACCAGGCCGGACCGGGCGCCGCGGTGGTGGGTGCAGTTCAGGTCGACGCCGACGGCCAGCTTGGCCGGGCCGCCGTGCAGCATCGCGCCGACCGAGCCGAGGGTTTCGGCGAGCACCGCGGAGGCGCCGCCGTGCAGCAGCCCGTACGGCTGGGTGTTGCCCTCGACGGGCATGGTGCCGACGACCCGGTCGGGTGCGGCTTCCAGGACCTGCACGCTCATACGCGTACCGAGGTGACCGGCGGAGAACAGCGCGGCGAGGTCCAGGCCGAGCCCGGCCCACTGGTCGATGATCTCCTGCGGAAACGTGGTCGCGCGCTGCTCGCCCATGTCCTGCGGCTCCGTTCGTGTGCCGGTGGCGGCGGTACGGCGCGCGGGGCGGCGCCGGTCCGACGCCGGTCGTTGAGTCGTGCACGTTCTTATCAGGCTACGGCGCGGCGGTCCGGCCCGGGGCCGCGCTCCCGGGCCGGACCGACGGGCGAGCCGCCCGGTCACGTCTGCGGCGCCGCCGGTTCCAGGCGGACGACCAGCGACTTCGAGGCAGGGGTGTTGCTGGTGTCGGCGGTGTGGTCGAGCGGCACCAGGACGTTGGTCTCCGGGTAGTACGCCGCCGCGCAGCCGCGCGCCGTCGGGTAGTGGACGACACGGAAGCCGGGCGCGCGCCGCTCCGTACCGTCGGTCCACTCGCTGACGAGGTCCGTGTACGAGCCGTCGGCCAGGTCCAGCGCGCGGGCGTCCTCGGGGTGGACCAGGACGACGCGGCGGCCGTTCTTGATGCCCCGGTAGCGGTCGTCGAGGCCGTAGATGGTGGTGTTGTACTGGTCGTGCGAGCGCAGGGTCTGGAGGAGCAGCCGGCCTTCGGGCAGGTGCGGGTACTCCACGGGGGCGGCCGTGAAGTTGGCCTTGCCGGTGGCCGTGGGGAAGCTGCGCTCGTCGCGCGGGGCGTGCGGGAGGGCGAAGCCGCCGGGGCGGGCCACCTTGGCGTTGAAGTCCTCGAAGCCGGGGATGACACGGGCGATCCGGTCACGGACCGTGCCGTAGTCCTGCTCGAAGTCCTCCCACGGCGTACGGCTGTCCGGGCCGAGGGCGCGGCGCGCGAGGCGGGCGACGATGGCGGGCTCGGAGAGCAGGTGCGGGCTCGCGGGCGCCAGCCGGCCGCGCGAGGCGTGCACCATGCCCATCGAGTCCTCGACGGTCACGAACTGCTCGCCGCCCGCCTGTACGTCGCGCTCCGTGCGGCCCAGGGTGGGCAGGATCAGGGCGCGGGCGCCGGTGACCACGTGCGAGCGGTTGAGCTTGGTGGAGACGTGCACGGTCAGCCGGGCGCGGCGTACGGCGGCCTCGGTGACGTCCGTGTCGGGAGTGGCGGAGACGAAGTTGCCGCCCATCGCGAAGAAGACCTTGGCGTCGCCGTCGCGCAGGGCACGGATGGCCCGTACGACGTCCAGGCCGTGCTCCCTGGGAGGCGCGAAGCCGAACTCCTTCTCCAGCGCGTCCAGGAAGGCGGGCGCGGGGCGCTCGAAGATGCCCATCGTGCGGTCGCCCTGCACGTTGCTGTGGCCGCGCACCGGGCAGACGCCCGCGCCGGGGCGGCCGATGTTGCCGCGCAGCAGGAGAAAGTTGACGACTTCCTGGATGGTGGGGACGGAGTGCTTGTGCTGGGTCAGGCCCATGGCCCAGCAGACGATGGTGCGGCGGGACGCCAGGACCATCTCCAGCGCGCGCTCGATCTCCTCGCGGGTCAGGCCCGTCGCGGCCAGCGTCGCGTCCCAGTCGGTGTCCGCGCGGGCCGCCGCGGCGAACTCCTCGAAGCCGTGGGTGTGCTCGGCGACGAAGTCGGTGTCGACGGCGCCCTCGGTCTCCAGGATGAGGCGGTTGAGCGTACGGAAGAGGGCCTGGTCGCCGCCGAGGCGCACCTGGAGGAAGAGGTCGGTCAGGGCCGTGCCGCGCCCGGCGAGGCCGCGCGGGCTCTGCGGGTTCTTGAAGCGCTCCAGGCCCGCCTCGGGCAGCGGATTGATCGAGATGATCTTCGCGCCGCCGGCCTTGGCCTGCTCCAGCGCGGAGAGCATCCGGGGGTGGTTGGTGCCCGGGTTCTGCCCGGCGACGATGATCAGATCGGCCTTGTACAGGTCCTCCAGCAGGACGCTGCCCTTGCCGATGCCGATGGTCTCCGTCAGCGCCGAGCCGGAGGACTCGTGGCACATGTTGGAGCAGTCGGGCAGGTTGTTCGTGCCGAATTCGCGCGCGAAGAGCTGGTAGAGGAAGGCGGCCTCGTTGCTCGTACGGCCGGAGGTGTAGAAGACGGCCTCGTCGGGGGAGCCGAGCGCGGCCAGCTCCTCGCCGATGATGTCGAAGGCCCGCTCCCACGCCACGGGCTCATAGCGGTCGGCGCCCTCGGCGAGATACATCGGCTGGGTCAGGCGGCCCTGCTGGCCGAGCCAGTAGCCGCTGCGGTCCGCGAGGTCGGAGACCGGGTGGGCGGCGAAGAACTCCGGGGTGACGCGGCGCAGCGTGGCCTCCTCGGCCACGGCCTTGGCGCCGTTCTCGCAGAACTCGGCCGCATGGCGGTGCTCGGGCTCGGGCCAGGCGCAGCCGGGGCAGTCGAAGCCGTCCTTCTGATTGACCCGCAGCAGCGTCAGGGCCGTGCGGCGCACGCCCATCTGCTGCTGGGACACGCGCAGCGCATGGCCGATGGCCGGCAGGCCGACGGCGTAGTGCTCGGGCGCCGAGACCTCGGGTGAGTCCTGGATCGGGTCCGACGCGGGCGGCTTGCCTGCCATGGCGCTCTCCCTTGAGCCGGGCCCAGCCCGCCGTCCGGAGCGTGTCCGGGCGGCTGCTGAGCGTGTTCTGTGCAGTTGGGGTGCGGGCGACGCGGTCCCCGCACGCGGCGGCGGCCGGTTGTCCGTACACCACAGATCCTGTCACGGACGACTGACAGCGGCGCCGTCGCGGTCGTCGCGGCGGGGATTGTCAGTGCGGCGTGGCAGGATCGGGGATGTGGCAGCAAAGGCAGCGAAGAAGAGCGAAGCGACCGGCACCGAAGCGGTGGAGGGCGGCCGTCCCCGGCTGCTCCTGATGGACGGGCATTCCATGGCGTACCGGGCGTTCTTCGCCCTGCCCGTGGAGAATTTCACCACCGCCACCGGACAACCGACCAATGCGATCTACGGCTTCGCGTCGATGCTCGCGAACACCCTGCGTGACGAGACCCCCACGCACTTCGCGGTGGCCTTCGACGTCTCGCGCAAGACCTGGCGCTCCGAGGAGTTCCCCGACTACAAGGCGAACCGCTCCAAGACGCCCGACGAGTTCAAGGGCCAGGTCGAGCTGATCGGCGAGATGCTGGACGCGATGCACGTCAAGCGCTTCGCCGTGGAGGGCTTCGAGGCCGACGACGTCATCGCCACGCTCGCCACCCAGGCCACCGCCCAAGGCTTCGCGGTCTCCATCGTCACCGGTGACCGCGACTCCTTCCAGCTCGTCACCGACGACGTCACGGTGCTGTACCCGACCAAGGGCGTCTCCGAGCTGACCCGCTACACCCCCGAGAAGGTCCAGGAGAAGTACGGCCTGACCCCCGCCCAGTACCCGGACTTCGCGGCGCTGCGCGGCGACCCGTCCGACAACCTGCCCGGCATTCCCGGCGTCGGCGAGAAGACCGCCGCGAAGTGGATCAACCAGTTCGGCTCGTTCGCGGAGCTGGTGGAGCGCGCCGAGGAGGTCAAGGGCAAGGCCGGGCAGAATTTCCGCGACCACCTGGAGGCGGTCAAGCTCAACCGCGTCCTGACCGAGATGGTGCGCGACGTGGAGCTGCCCTGCGGCCCCGCCGAGCTGATCCGCGACGCCTACGACCGGTCGGCGCTGACCGTCTTCCTGGAGGGCCTGGAGATCCGCAACCAGGGCCTGCGGGAGCGTCTGCTGGCCGCCGACCCGGGCGCGGCGGAGGCCGAGGACGCCGGGCCCGCGCCCGCCGAGGTGGAGATCGACGGCACCGTCGCCGCCGCCGGCGAGCTGGCCCCGTGGCTGGCCGAGCACGGCGGGAAGCTGCTGGGCGTCTCCACCGTCGACACCTGGACCGTGGGCAGCGGCAGCGTCGCCGAGGTCGCCCTGGCCACCGCCGAGGGCCCGGCCGTCTGGTTCGACCCCACCGAGCTGGACGAGGCCGACGAGCGCGCCTTCGCCGCCTGGAGCGCGGACCCCGCGAGCCACAAGGTCATGCACAACGTCAAGGGCCTGATGCGGGTCTTCGGCGAGCACGGCTGGAGCATCGACGGCGTCACCATGGACACCGCCCTCGCCGCCTACCTGGTCAAGCCGGGCCGCCGCTCCTTCGCCCTGGACGCCCTGTCCGTCGAATACCTGGGCCGCGACCTGGCCCCCGCCGCCGAGGACAGCGGCCAGCTCGCCTTCGGCGCCGACGACCGGGCCCAGGCGGACGCCCTGATGAGCCAGGCCCGCACCGTCCTGGACCTCGGTGCCGCCATGACCACCAAGCTGGACGAGGTCGGCGCCTCCGACCTGCTGCGCGACCTGGAGCTGCCCACGAGCGTGCTGCTGGCCAGGATGGAGCGGGCCGGCATCGCCGCCGACCGCGGCTGGCTGGAGCGCATCGAGCAGCAGTTCGCCGCGGCCGTCCAGCAGGCCGTGCAGGAGGCGCACGCCGCCGCCGGACACGAGTTCAACCTCGGCTCGCCCAAGCAGCTCCAGGAAGTGCTCTTCGGCGAGCTGGGCCTGCCCAAGACCAAGAAGACCAAGACCGGTTACACGACCGACGCCGACGCCCTGGCCTGGCTCGCCGCCCAGACGGAGAACGAGCTCCCGGTGGTCATGCTGCGCCACCGCGAGCAGTCCAAGCTGCGCACCACGGTCGAGGGCCTGATCAAGACCATCGCGGCGGACGGCCGCATCCACACCACCTTCAACCAGACGGTGGCCGCCACCGGCCGCCTCTCCTCCACCGAACCGAACCTGCAGAACATCCCGGTCCGTACGGACGAGGGCCGCGCGATCCGCCGCGGCTTCGTGGTCGGCGAGGGGTACGAATCCCTGCTGACCGCCGACTACAGCCAGATCGAACTGCGCGTGATGGCCCACCTCTCCGAGGACGAGGGCCTGCTCGAAGCGTTCACCTCCGGTGAGGACCTGCACACCACCGTCGCCTCCCAGGTCTTCTCGGTCGCCAAGTCCGAGGTCGACCCGGAGATGCGCCGCAAGATCAAGGCGATGTCCTACGGCCTGGCGTACGGCCTGTCGGCGTTCGGTCTCTCCCAGCAGCTCGGCATCCAGCCCGACGAGGCCCGCCGCCTGATGGACAACTTCTTCGAGCGGTTCGGCGGGGTGCGCGACTACCTCCAGGACGTCGTCGACAAGGCCCGCGCCACCGGCTACACCGAGACGATCATGGGCCGCCGCCGCTACCTCCCCGACCTGAACAGCGACAACCGCCAGCGCCGCGAGATGGCCGAGCGGATGGCGCTGAACGCCCCCATCCAGGGCACCGCCGCCGACATCGTCAAGGTGGCGATGCTGCGGGTCGACGAGGCGATGCGGGCGGCCGGCCTCACCTCCCGGATGCTGCTCCAGGTGCACGACGAAATCGTGGTCGAGGTCGCGCCCGGCGAGCGCGAGCAGGTCGAGGAGCTGGTGCGGCGCGAGATGGCGGGCGCCGTGGAGCTGCGCGCCCCGCTGGACGTGTCGGTCGGCTCCGGCGGCGACTGGGAATCGGCGGCGCACTGAGCTGGGGCTGTCTGTACGGCCGGGGCCGTAGGACTGGGTCCGTACGGCCGGGCTGTATGGCCGGGCGCGTACGGCTGTAGGGCGCGCGGGTACGGACGGGCCGGGCCCGAGCGGTTGCCGGGCGTCGCGTACGGAAGCGTGCGCGGCGCTGCGGCGCTGTGGTCCGGCGCCGTGGTCCGGCGTTGCGGTCGTCTACGGTCGCACGCCGGGCTGTTCGTGCGCGGGCCTGCGTTCCTCCCGGGGCGCGCGGCCGCGGTGCAGCAGCCGTACCGCCACCGCGTACAGCGGCAGCCCGAGGGCCAGGCCCGCGCCTGCGCCGAAGAGCACGGTCGGCACGTAGTCGAACCAGGTCACCGCCAGCTTCCCGAACTCGGCGCGGGCCCGCAGCGTACGGTGCACGGCGCCGGCGAGCAGGCACAGCGCGAGCAGCGCCACGCCGAGCAGCCGACGCCCTCCGGTCAGCACCGGCAGCCCGACCGGAGGCCGCCCCTCCGGCGTCCGCCGCAGCGCCGTCCACAGGAACCAGCCCATCGCCCCCAGAGCCAGTGCCGACGTGCCGTACTGCACGTACGTGCAGAGGGGGAAGCCCCCGACGGTCTCGTTGAGGACGGGAACCAGCCGCGTGCCCCAGCGGCCCGGATGCGTGAACGCGTCCCAGATGGTGTGGGTCAGCGCGCCCAGCACCGCCGACACGTAGAACCAGAGGGCGAGCGCCGCGAGTGCTCCGCCGCCCGCGGGCCAGGGACGTCCGCGTACCACCGCGTACACCCTGCCGCGCCAGGCCGTCGGCAGCAGCGCCACCAGCGGTTCGCGCAGCAGCAGCCAGCCGCCCACGAGCAGGGCGGTGATCAGCGCGTCCACGGTGAGCACGCCCGGCAGCCCGTGCGTGACGTCGCCGAAGAGCATGGCGCCGGGCAGCACGCTGTCCGCGTAGTAGGTGACGTCCGGCGCGAACGACCCGGCGACGAGAGCCGAGGCGACCAGCGGCCCGCGCGCCGTCCCCGTCCGGCGCAGGGCCGGGAGCACGGCAGCAGCATGGCTGAGTGTGAACGGCATGACTCTCTCCCTGATCGTTTAGGATCAGTATGTCTGGCGTTGAGAGCAGTAGCTGCCCGCCGGAAGTTGTCGTAGTGTCACGTGAGTTGGGAGCGCCGGGGAGCGCTGCACGGCGCCGTGCGCGCGGTGGATCAACGCGGAGGGGACGGGCAACAGATGGCAGCCACATTCGGGCGGAGGCTCCGTAAAGGAGCGGCCTCGACGGCGGTGGCGGCGCTCGCGCTGGCTGCCCTGACCGCGTCCCAGGCGCCGGGAGCGGCCGAGAGCCGGGCCGGGAACGCCGCCGAGGACCCCGCGCCCGCGGGTGACACCCCCATCGACGGCGGCTCGCCCTACTACACCGACCTGCCGCCCCTCAACAGTCCCGTCAAGCCGGGCGGTTCGCCCGGCACCGGCGGACCGGCCGCCACCGGACCGGCCGAGGCGGGCATACCCGCCACCGTCCTGGACGCGTACCGGAAGGCCGAGGCCCGCGTCGCCCAGTCCGACCCCGGCTGCCGGCTGCCCTGGCAACTGCTCGCCGCCATCGGCAAGGTGGAATCCGGCCACGCCCGCGGCGGAGCCGTGGACGCCGAGGGCACCACCGTGCAGCGGATCACCGGCCCGCAGCTCAACGGCAACGGCTTCGCGCGGATCACCGACACCGACCACGGCGTCTTCGACGGCGACACCACGCACGACCGCGCCGTGGGCCCGATGCAGTTCATCCCCTCGACCTGGTCCAAGGGCGGCCCCGACGGCACCGGCTGGGGCGCCGACGGCAACGGCGACGGCAAGAAGGACCCCAACAACATCTACGACGCGGCCCTCGGCGCCGGCCGCTACCTCTGCGCCAACAACCGCGACCTGTCCGTACAGAGCGACCTGGACAAGGCCGTCCTCGGCTACAACCCGTCGCAGACGTACCTGAACACGGTCCTGTCCTGGCTCGCGTACTACCGCAAGGGCACGCACGAGGTCCCCGACGGCAAGGGCCTGCTCCCGGTGCACCGCGGCGGCGCGGGCAGCGGCAGGGGCGCTTCCACGGGCGCCGGGCCCACACCGGGCCGTACGACTCCGCCCGGCCACCGGCCCGGCACCGGCCAGGGCGGCGGCGGCAGGACCACCGAGCCCGGCGGGCCCAGCAGTAAGCCCGGCGGCAGCAAGCCGGGGGGTGGCAAGCCGACGACCCCGTCGAAGCCGACGACCCCGCCCACCGGCCCCGGCACCCCCAAGCCCACCGACCCGCCGACCACACCGCCGACCACACCGCCCACCAAGCCTCCGACGAAGCCCGCGCCGGTCACCGCCCTGGAGCGGATCGGCGCGAAGGACCTCACGGCCACCGCGGGCGAGGACTTCGCCGAGCCGGTGCGCGTACGGGCGAAGAACGCCGACGGCAAGCCGGTCGCGGGCGTACCCGTCGAGTTCCGCGTCGTCGGCGGGACCGGCGCCCGGTTCGCGGGGAAGACCGACCACGTCACCGTCCTGACCGGCGCCGACGGCATCGCCACCGCGCCGAAGCTCAGCGCCGGCGACCAGGCCGGCAGCTTCACCGTCCGGGCGACCGCGGTGGGCCGCCAGGTCCCCGCGACCGACGTCACCGCCACCGTCAAGGCCAAGCCCGCGCCCGCTCCCAAGGCCGACGCGCTGGCCCGCACCACCGACGCCGAGCTGACCGCGAAGGCGGGCGAGACCTTCGCCGAGGGCGCCGTCGAGATCAAGGCCACATACCAGGGGAAGATCGCGGCGGGCGTCGCGGTGACCGCGACGATGGTCACCGGCGACCCGAAGCAGCCCGTGGAGAACGACAAGGGGCCGTACTTCGCCGGTACCGGCGCGGACAAGGACGGGGCCGCGGACCCGGGCAAGGACGGGGCTGCGAGCAAGGACGGGGCCGCGGGTAAGAACGGGGCTGCAGACAAGGCTGGGGCCACGGACAAGGACAAGGCCGAGGGCAAGCCCGTCCGCAGCCTCACCTTCAAGACCGGCGCCGACGGCCTGCTCAAGCTGCCGGAGATCCGTACCGACAAGCAGCCGGGCACCTTCCTGCTGCGCCTGACCACCGCCGACGGCGCGGTCCTGACCGTCGAGCTGACCGTCACCCCGTAGCCGCCGCGCGGCCCTCGCCGGCACCACGACCGCCACCGCCGTCCCGCTCCCGCCGAGCCGGACGGCGGTTGCGGTTGCGGTTGCGGTGTCGGTCGCGGTGCCGGTCGCGCCTGCGGGCACGGTCACGAGGTGCGGTCGCGAGGTGCGGTCGCGAGGTGCGGTCGCGGTGCAACGTGTTCTCATCTGCGCCGCCCGTTGCTACGGTGCCCCAGCCCTGAAGCCCCCACGCCCTGAAGCCCGACGCCCCAACACCCCGAAGTCCGAAGCCCCGACGCCCCGACAGCTCAAGGGAGGCCGACCATGCGCGCACTGACCGCCGCCGCGATCGGACTGGCCGCGGCCTTCGCCCTCGTCCTCGCCGTCACCGCGGTAGGCGCGCCCAGCGGCGGGACCTCCCCCGAACCGCTGCGCACCACGGTCCCC
This sequence comes from Streptomyces sp. CB02923, assembly GCF_001905005.1. GTDB lineage: Bacteria > Actinomycetota > Actinomycetes > Streptomycetales > Streptomycetaceae > Streptomyces. The sequence goes on from NZ_LWKZ01000012.1 coordinate 1,344,747, forward strand.
GCACACCCCTGAGAGGGAGGGCGCCACGCCATGCGACGCAAAGCCAGCCTGGTCCTGCTCGCCTTCGCCGTCTTCTTCACCGCGCTGTCCCCGCTGCTGCGCTGGTACGCCTTCCCGCGCCTCGTCAAGATCCCGCCGAACCAGTACCAGGACATGGTCCTGGAGGCGAAGCCCGCCACCCTCCTCGACTACGGCACGATGCGGGCCCGCCAGGTCTCCAAGATCTCCATCGTGCAGACGCTCAAGGGCAACGTCGAGGAATCCGAACGCATCGAGCGGACCGCCGGCCGCGACGTCGTGGTCTGGGACGCGCTCTCCTACGTCGCGGGGCCCGACGGCAAGATGGTCTCGCAGATCCCCGAGCGCTACATCTTCGACGCCCACACCCAGGAGCCCGTGCACGCCACCGGCGAAATGGTCGACGGCGACCCCGTACGGCGCACCGGCATCGAGTTCAAGTGGCCCTTCCTCACGGAGCCCCGCGACTACGACTACTTCGACGCGCAGACCCGCACCTCGGCCCCCATCCACTACAAGGGCACCCGCACCTTCCGCGGCCTGGACGTCTACTACTTCGAGCAGACCATCCCCTGGACCAAGGTCCCGCTCCCCGAGAAGATGCCGGTCCAGGGCATCACCACGCAGGCTGTCGAGAAGGCCGGTACCAGCCGCTGGTACAGCACCAAGCGGATGTTCTGGGTGGACCCGGTCACCGGCGCGCCCGTCAACGGGGAGGAGAACCACCGGGAGGAACTGCGCGGCGGCAGCCTCGTCCCCGGCGGCGGCAAGGTCACCGCCTTCTCCGGACACGTCAAGATGCGGCCGGACTACGTGGCGGCCACCGTCGACCTCGTGACCTCGCAGCGCCGGCTCGTCCTGCTCCTCACCAGCTATCTGCCCTGGGGCTTCCTCGGCCTCGGCGCCGGGCTCCTCACCCTGAGCCTCGTCCTGGAGGCCCGCGGCCGCCGCCCGGACCGGGGCCACCCGGAACCGGACCGCACCGAACGCGTCAGCCCGGTTTGAGCCGTGCCGACCGCACTGAGCGGGTCAGCCCCGTTTGAGCCGGGCCGTCGTGTGCCGCGTCGGCTGGGCGCCGGACGGGTTCTCGGGCCAGGGGTGCTTCGGGTACCGGCCGCGCAACTCGGCCCGTACGGACCGGTAACCGTCCTTCCAGAAGGACGCCAGGTCGGCCGTGACGGCGGCCGGCCGCCCCGCGGGGGACAGCAGGTGTACGAGTACGGGAACGCGGCCGCCCGCCACCCGGGGGGACTCCTGCCAGCCGAAGAGCTCCTGGAGCTTGACGGCCAGCACCGGCTGCTCACCGCCGTAGTCCACCCGGATCCGCGACCCGCTCGGCACCTCGATGCGCTCCGGCGCCAGTTCGTCGAACCGGACCGCCGCACCGCTCGCCCACGGCAGCAGCCGGGCCAGCGCCTGGCCCGCGTCGATCCGCTCCAGGTCGGCACGCCGCCGTGCCCGCCCCAGTTCCACACCCAGCCACGTGTCCAGCTGCGCCAGCAGCGCCGCATCCGACACATCGGGCCAGTCGTCGCCCACCACCCGGTGCAGGAACGCCATCCGCTGCCGCAGCGAGCGCGCGCCCTCGGTCCACCGCAGCAGCCCGATACCGTCCCCGCGCAGCCCGTCCGCCAGCGCCTCCCGTACGAGGGCGGAATCGGGGGAGCGCAGTGGGCGGGCCACCAGTTCGACGGCGCCGAGCCGTTCGACGGAACGGGCCACCACGTCCCCGTCGGCCCAGCGGACCTCCTCACCGGCCGCGTACAGCGCCCCGGCCGCCGCGCGCGCGGTGTCCTCGTCGATCACGGCCGCCAGCCGCACCCGCGCGGACGCCGCCGCCACGGGCCGGTCGGCGACCGCCACCGCCAGCCACGGCGCGCTGCGCAGCCGCGACCCGTCCCCCAGCTCGGCACCGGTCCCGGACGCCATCAGAAACGCGCCCGCGCCACGGGCCCGCGCCACCCGCTCGGGGAACGCGAGGGCGGCCACCAGCCCGGCGGCCGCGTCGTCGCCGACGGCGGGAGGCATCGGACCGGTTCCCGGTGCCGCGTCCGTACGCGACTCCGGACCGGCTCCCGGAGCCGCGTCTGTACGCGCCTCCGGCCGCCTCCGCGACCCCGTCACCGCGGAGGCGAGCCGGCGGGCCTCCTGACGCCAGCGGGCGTCGTACGCGTCCTGCCCCCGCCGGGCCGTACGCCATGCGGCGGCCAGGTCGTCCCCGTACTCCCGCGGCGGTTCCTCGCTCAGCAGCGCGACCACCTCGGCGGCACGGCGCTCACCGACCTGCCGCGCGCCGTCCAGCAGCGCGCGCGCCAGACGCGGATGCAGGCCCAGCCGGGACATCCGTACGCCGCGGTCGGTGACCCGGCCATCCGCGCCCACCGCGCCGATCGCCGTCAGCACCTCGCGCGCCGCGGCCAGCGCACCGGCGGGCGGTGCGTCGAGCAGGGCCAGGCCCGTCGCTTCCGGATCGCCCCAGCAGGCGGCCTGCAACGCGAACGCGGTGAGATCCGCGACCTTGATCTCCGGCGCCGGGAAGCGCGGCAGCCGCGCGTGCTCCCCCTCGGACCAGCAGCGGTAGACCGTTCCCGGCGCCTCGCGCCCGGCCCGCCCCGCACGCTGCCGGGCCGACGCCTGGGAGGCCCGTACGGTCGTCAGCGCACTCAGCCCGCGCGCATGATCGGTACGGGGTTCCCGCGCCAGCCCGCAGTCCACGACCACCCGTACGCCCGGAACCGTCAGGCTCGACTCGGCCACCGAGGTCGCCAGCACCACCCGGCGCCGCCCCGCGCCCCCCGACAGCACCGCGTCCTGGACGGCGGCCGGCGCCCGCCCGTGCACCTGCAACACATCGATGCCGCCGTCCGCGACATCGGCCAACTGCCCCGCCACCCGCGCGATCTCGCCGACCCCGGGCAGGAAGCAGAGCACGTCCCCCGGATGCTCGCGCAACGCCCGGCGCACCGTCGCCGCGACGTGTCCGAGCAGCGCCGGGTCGACCCGCATACCGTGCGCGGGCCGCACCGGCCGCTCCGGTGGCGCCCAGACGACGTCCACCGGGTGGGACACCCCCGCGGCCTCGACCACCGGAGCCGTGCTCCCGTCTCCGCCGCTGGTGCCGTCGCCGCCGCCCAGCAGCCGGGCCCAGCCCGCGGCGTCCGTCGTCGCCGAGGCCGCGATCAGCCGCAGCTCCGGGCGCAGCGTCGCCCGTACGTCGAGGAGGAAGGCCGCGGCGGTGTCGGCGTCCAGATGCCGTTCATGGCACTCGTCGAGCATCACGGCGTCGACGCCCGACAGCTCAGGGTCACGCTGCAACCGTTGCAACAGCACACCGGTGGTCACGACCTCGATAACCGTACGAGGCCCGGCCGTGCGCTCACCGCGCACGGTGAAGCCGACCCGGTCGCCCACCTGCTCGCCCAGCAGCCAGGCCATCCGCCGGGCGGCGGCACGGGCCGCGATCCGGCGCGGCTCGGCGACGATCACACGGCGGGGGGCGCCCGCAGGCTTCTGCCCCTTCTGCTCCTTCTGCGCATCGAGGAGGCCGGCCCCGAGAAGGCCGGCCAGCTCCAGCGGCACCAGGGTCGTCTTGCCGGTGCCCGGGGGCGCGCAGAGCACCGCCGCGCCGTGCCCGTCCAGCGCTTGCTCCAGCGCGGGCAGGGCGGTCCGTACGGGCAGCTGGGCGAGGGCGTCGTGGCGGATCACGCCGACCAGTTTCCCGGACGGGCGGGGGAGGCGGGGGAGAGGGGCGGGGCGGGTACGAGGGCGGAGGTGCCTGCTCTGTAGCCGCGTCCGTCGCCGCGCCGCCCTGCGCTGCCCTACGCTGCCCCGTCCTGCTCCGGGCCGCCCCGCCCTGCCCGCGTCGTCAGTCCGCGACGCAGACGAAGATCGCCGTACCGGGGATGAGGTTCCCGCGCAATGGCGACCAGCCGCCCCACTCCTGGGAGTTCCATTCCGGCCACTCCGGCTCGACCAGGTCCACCAGCCGGAAACCCGCGGCGGCCACGTCCCGCACCCGGTCGCCCAGCGTCCGGTGATGTTCCACGTATACCGCCCGGCCCGTCTCGTCCTGCTCGACGTACGGCGTGCGGTCGAAGTAGGACGCCCCGACGCTCAGGCCCTCAGGGCCCGGCTCGTCGGGGAAGGCCCAGCGGATGGGATGGGTCACCGAGAACACCCAGCGACCGCCCGGCCGCAGTACCCGCCGCACCTCCCGCATCACGCGCACCGGGTCGGCGACGAAGGGGACCGCCCCGTACGCGGAACACGCGAGGTCGAAGGAGGCGTCGCGGAAGGGCAGCGCACCGGCGTCCGCCTCGACCAGGGCGAGCTGCGCCGACACGCCCGGGGCGGCCGGGGTGGCGGCCGGTGCGCCCGGTGCGTCCGGTGCGTCGGCCGGGTCCGGGCCCGTGGGCTCCGCCTCCGTACCGATCCGCAGGGCGTGCTGGAGCTGCCGGTGCGACAGGTCGAGCGCCACCGGGCGGGCGCCCTGCGCCGCCAGCCAGCGCGAACACTGGGCCGCGCCCGCCCCGATCTCCAGGACCCGGCGCCCCTTCAGCTCCGTCGCGGGCCCCATCAGCCCGGCCTCCGCCTCGTCCAGCCCCTCGGGACCCCAGACGAAACGGTCGTCGCCCAGAAACGCTCCGTGGTCGTTCTGGTACTCGTCCGCATTGCGGTCCCACCAGCCGCGGCTGGCCCGGCTGCTCTCCGTGTCCGAGGCGGCACGTCGTGTCGCCTCCGGCTCGTGCTCTTGGATCATTGCGCCCGTCGTCGTACTCTTCGCTGAGCTTGTGGCTACCGGTGGCCGAGAGGCTTCGATGGCCTCGCGGAACATGGCGTGTGCCGGTTATGGGGCGTTCCGCCCCGGGTGTGCGTCTTCGCGCATTGACCGTGTCCGGCTGCCCCCGTATGCTACAAGTTGCGCTGCGGGCCTGCGCACCTCAGACGGAGCAGGTCGCGCTCGCATCTGTATGTATGTCCCCTCGGTTTTTGGGACGCTGCCGGTGCTTCGGTTGGTTTTTCGGAGTTCCGTGTCCAGTGCCTCCGACGCTGTCCGGTCTTATGCAGAAGCGATACAGGCTCCCGGCGTAGCAGTACCTACGACTTCAATGTCCGTACCGGAGCCCTTTCCCACATGACGAGCAGCACCGAGACCACCGCCACCACCCCGCAGGTTGCGGTCAACGACATCGGTAACGAGGAAGCCTTCCTCGCCGCGATCGACGAGACGATCAAGTACTTCAACGACGGCGACATCGTCGACGGCGTCATCGTGAAGGTCGACCGGGACGAGGTCCTGCTCGACATCGGTTACAAGACCGAAGGCGTTATCCCGAGCCGCGAGCTCTCGATCAAGCACGACGTCGACCCCAATGAGGTCGTCGCCGTCGGTGACGAGATCGAAGCCCTTGTTCTCCAGAAGGAGGACAAGGAAGGCCGCCTGATCCTCTCGAAGAAGCGCGCCCAGTACGAGCGTGCCTGGGGCACCATCGAGAAGATCAAGGAAGAGGACGGGATCGTCACCGGTACCGTCATCGAGGTCGTCAAGGGTGGTCTCATCCTCGACATCGGCCTCCGTGGCTTCCTGCCGGCCTCCCTGGTCGAGATGCGCCGCGTGCGCGACCTGCAGCCCTACGTGGGCAAGGAGCTCGAGGCCAAGATCATCGAGCTGGACAAGAACCGCAACAACGTGGTCCTGTCCCGCCGTGCCTGGCTGGAGCAGACCCAGAGCGAGGTCCGTCAGACCTTCCTCACCACCCTCCAGAAGGGTCAGGTGCGCTCCGGCGTCGTCTCCTCCATCGTCAACTTCGGTGCCTTCGTGGACCTGGGTGGCGTGGACGGCCTGGTGCACGTCTCCGAGCTGTCCTGGAAGCACATCGACCACCCCTCCGAGGTCGTCGAGGTCGGCCAGGAGGTCACGGTCGAGGTCCTGGACGTCGACATGGACCGCGAGCGCGTGTCCCTGTCGCTCAAGGCGACCCAGGAAGACCCGTGGCAGCAGTTCGCCCGGACCCACCAGATCGGTCAGGTCGTCCCGGGTAAGGTCACCAAGCTCGTTCCGTTCGGTGCGTTCGTGCGCGTCGACGAGGGCATCGAGGGCCTGGTCCACATCTCCGAGCTGGCCGAGCGCCACGTGGAGATCCCGGAGCAGGTCGTCCAGGTCAACGACGAGATCTTCGTCAAGGTCATCGACATCGACCTGGAGCGTCGCCGGATCTCGCTGTCGCTGAAGCAGGCCAACGAGTCCTTCGGCGCCGACCCGACGGCGGTCGAGTTCGACCCGACCCTGTACGGCATGGCCGCGTCCTACGACGACCAGGGCAACTACATCTACCCCGAGGGCTTCGACCCCGAGACCAACGACTGGCTCGAGGGCTACGAGACCCAGCGCGAGGCGTGGGAGGGCCAGTACGCCGAGGCGCAGACGCGCTTCGAGCAGCACCAGGCCCAGGTCATCAAGTCCCGCGAGGCGGACGAGCAGGCGGCGGCCGAGGGCGCGGCGGCTCCGGCCGCGAGCGGCTCGGGCAACACCGGCGGCGGCAACGTCTCCGGCGGCTCGTACTCCTCGGAGTCGGCGGACAACTCCGGCGCCCTGGCGTCGGACGAGGCCCTGGCCGCGCTGCGCGAGAAGCTGGCCGGCGGCCAGAGCTGAACGCGTCAGCCGGTGAGTGCTAACCGGTAGGACATAGAAGGCCCGCTCCCTTTGGGGGCGGGCCTTCGTCTTGTCGTTGCGCTTGGGTGTGGGGTCAGCCGATCGGGACGCCCGGAGTGGCGACTCCGCGTCCGCCGGTGACCTTGTTGTCGCCCGAGACCGTCACCGGACAGTTGGACGCGTGGTAGTTGGTGATGTGGAATCCGTAGCGGTCCGGGCCCGTCGCTCCGCTCAGATCGGACCGGTTGTTGCGGAAGACCGTGCCGCAGCCCCAGCCCGGCTGCTGGCTGTGCGTCTCGTAACCGTTGTTACGGGTGTGCTTGCCGGTGTTGTTCTCCACCAGCACCTTGTTGCCCTTGATGTCGGCCCACGAGTCGTCGTAGTGGGCACCGGTCAGCCCGCTGCCGTCGAAGGTATTACCGATGATCTTCGCGCCGGTGGTGCCCTCCTTGATGTCGATGTTCTCGCCGCCGACACCGGGCCCGATGGTGTTGCGCAGGATCTGAACGTTGTCGCTCTTGTCGCTCTTGTCGCTCTTGTCGCTCTTGTCGCTCTTGTTCGCGGTTTCGCCCGCGCTGCCCACGTACACGCCCTCGCCCATGCCGCTGCCGTCCCGCCCGGTGTCGTGGATCCGCGAATTCTTGATCACACCGTCCTTGCTGGACTTGCGGAAGTGCACACCCTCCATGTCCAGCCCGTGCACGGTCACGGAGTCGAGGACCACACTGTTCGCCGCGTCCACCACGATGCCTTTCTGGCCGCCGGTGACGGTGATGCCCTGGACCGTCCAGTACGCGGCGCCGTTCAGATGGAGCCCGTAACCGCCGCTCGCTCTGAGGACGGCCTTGGCGGAACCGGCGAGAGTGATCCGCGCCGAGGCGCCGGCCGCCGCGGTGGCCTTGAAGTTGCCCTGGTACGTGCCGTCGGCGAGCCGAATGGTGTCGCCCGGCCCGGCCGCCGACAGCGCGCTCTTGAGCTGGGCGGCCGTGGAGACGTCGATGGTGCGGGCGGGGGCGGTGCGGGCGGGGGCGGAGCCCGGGGTGCTTCCGTGCGCCGCCGCGGAGGCCGCGAGCAGGGCGCCGACCCCCAGGAGTGCGGCGGCAGGGAGCGGCAGGAGAGATCGCGTGCGCATCGATGTGCCTTCCTGTACGTGAATGATGTACGTCACCATGAACAGGGAACGGAGGTGAAGGTAGCACTTATCGATGTGCGGTCAACCGGGGAAGGGAGCGGGGAGTTGGGGTCCGGTGTGCTCGGCTGCTGCTGCCTACTTGCTTGCGAACTCGGGGCTGGCGTAACGCTGTTCAGCATCGTGAACGCTCTGCCGGTGTCTGTGCGAGGTGCCAGGTATGGATGCGGTGGTGGGGGGGCGGGGTGCTGTGCGGGGTGCGGGGTGCGGG
>NZ_LWKZ01000013.1:0-44944 GCF_001905005.1 Streptomyces sp. CB02923
GGGCTGGGCGGTGGCGAGTGCCGGGGCCGGGCGGACCGTCCGGCCCGTGGTCCTGGCATGGCAGTGGCGCGCTCCGGGCTCGCTCCTCCCATGACTCGGGCTGATGCGGTGTGGGGGAAGACGGCCCGTGCAGGTGTGGTGGCGGTTTTTCAGCCGGCGCCGGTGGACAGTGGTGCGGGTCCGGTGGATTGCCGTATGACGAGTTCCGTTCCGAGTACGACGTCTTCGACTGCTTCTCCGATGCGGATGTCCATGAACATCTGCATGCCGTGGAAGCCCAGGTCGTTGAGGGGCAGGCGCACTGTGGTCAGGGAGGGGGTCACCAGGGAGGCGATCGGCAGGTCGTTGAAGCCGACCACGGAGAGAGCTTCGCCGACGGTGAGGCCGAGTGTGCTGGCTGCGTAGTAGACGCCCATGGCGATGTTGTCGTCGTCGCAGACGAATGCCGTCGGACGGGCGGGGGAGGCCAGTACCGCCACCAGGCGGTCTCGGACATCGCGTGGGTCCAGGGGGCACGGGAGATGGCTTGCAGTGATGCCGGGATGGCTGAGGACGCACTGGTCGAAGACGTGCGCACGCTCGGCGAACGTTGAGGTGGGGCGGTCGGCGCGCACGTGCATGATGCGTCGGTGGCCGAGCGAGATGAGGTGGGCCAGGATGTGCGCCATGCCGCCGCCGAGATCCATGCTGACGGTCGGCGTGTGACGGGTCGGGGTCTCGTCGAGGATGACCAGCGGGAGTCCGATGCGCAGATCGGCTACGTCATCGGCCGACACCGAGCAGGCCAAGACCCCGTCGATGGCCTGTTTCGGGGCGGGAAAGGGCCCGCAGCCGTCTTCTGCGGTCAGGGGGAACACCACAACGCCGATGCCGTTCGTCGCGCCCGCCCGGGCAGCGCCGGCGTGCACGGCGGAGAAGGCAGGGTTCTCCAGTGTCGGTACGACCAGAAGGATGGTTCCGGTGCTGCCCAGACGTAGACTGCGGGCAGCCTGGTTGACCTGGTAGTCGAGGTCGCTTGCCATCGTCATCACGCGCAGGGCGGTCTCCTCGCGGATCCTGCCCCTCCACTTGCCGTTCAAGACGAGCGAGACGGTCGACTGCGAAACCTGCGCCATACGTGCCACGTCGGTGGCGGTGACGGCACGAGGGGTTTGAGGTCCTTTCATCCGTATATCCGTCCACTGCAATCAGAACTCGTTCCTGCTTACGGAAGGAGTCGGCGGGACCGCAGATGATTCCGAGATCTTCTGGGTCGATCTGCTGCAATCTGCATGGAATTGGGCAGCAATGGAGTCAATATTCCTGAGGGAAGCGGTGGCAAGTCAAGTGCAAGCAGGCACGCCGATGAGCCGGGGGACGGGCCGGTCCGCGCGGCCGAGCGTGTCGCGGATGTCAAATCATGATAAAAATGCTCAAAACTGATGGGCTGTCGGCTCGTCGGGAAGGAAGCGGCCCCGTCGGGTGGAACGAGTGTGCGCGCCCGTGCCGGCGGCCGGAAAGCTTCTGCAGGCGGCAGACGGGCAGGGCTTCCGGTACGCCGGCGACGGCAGTATGCCGCGGGGCGGTGCTTGGTCCGGACAGCCCTTGCCGGGGCACCCGGCATGACGGGGACAGGGGCCCCTGTCCGTGTCGTGCCGGCGGCGGCGCCGGGATGGCCGGTGACAGGGTCTGGGGCGGTCCTTCGGTGCGATCGTGCGGTGTGTGCCTGGCTGCGCAGCCGTGCGGCCGGCGCGGGTGCCGTCCAGGGGATCGCAGCGGTGGACGAGAGCCCTTCCATGGGGGGCGTTGGCCGGCCGCGTCGGTGGTGTGCACGCTGCTGATCGCACCGCTTCCGGGCAGCCCGCCACCTGGCCGTGAACCCGGCGGGGTCAGCCTGAGGCGGGTGGCGATCACGCCGATCCGGGCGGCGGGGCTGCGTCCGCGGATCGCGGCCGTGACCGTCTCCGCGGCCGCCGCGCCGGTGATCAGGCCGGCGGCCACGGCATGCGGCACGTCACCGGTGCCGTGCGGCGCGCGCAGCGTGACGTCCGCCTGCTCCGGGCCGGTCCGCTGTTTGCCGGCCGCCGGCAGGGGCCGGTCCGGCGCCGCCGCGGGCATGGCGGCCTGGTCGGCGCCGCCCGGTCGGGAGCGGCCGGCGCCGTCTCCCGGCCGGTAAGGGGGCGCAGCAGGTCCAGATGCGGCTCGTGCACGGGCAGGAAGGCCGGCCGGGTGCCGCTCCGGGCGCACCGGCGCCCCGGCGGATCCCGTGCGCCCGAGGCGGTGGTCACGGCGTCGTCCGGGCCGGCGGTCATGGCCGGATCGGCCGGCAGGCCGGCCGTCAACGGCCTGTGCCGGCCGGGCACATGCCGGTCGTGCCGGGCGTACGTGGGATGCGGCAGCACGGCCGCAGTGCGGCCGGCGCCGTGTTCGCGGTACGACCGGGCCGGCGCCGCAAGACTCATCAGCGGCGCATCGGCGGGAGTGTGCGTGCCGGTGGCCGGCTGGCAGGGCAGGACGGTCCGGCCGGACGGATCCTTTGGCAGGCCGACGCCCAACTCGCTGTCCCAAAAGCGGCCTTCGAAGCCGTGATGGCTGCGGACGTGCCGGCCGGCCTCCTGCAGGGCCGCTTCGGCGAACGGCGCCTGGCCGGGGACGTCGGTGATGAAGCCCTCACGGAACCCGGCGATGAGCTGTGTGGGCTCATGGCCGGGGCTGCGTCACGGTGAACAGGCTGCGCACGGCGTCCTGGAGGTCATCGCCGTCGTAGGTGCGGGCCGCCGGCTCCCGCGGGTTGTCCAGGCGTTGACGGCGACGGTTTTGCTCGGGGTGCGAAACGGCGGGACGTCGCAGCCGGAGTCCTGCAGGGCGATGATCTGCCGCTCCTTGAGCCCGGGGTCCCGCTGGAGTCGCCGTACGATCTCCGGTTTGTCCTCGGGGTCGAGGATGCCGTGCGGATAGGGGGACGCGAAAACGTGATCGAAGCCCGTGAAGCACGCGGCGAACGGGTGGGGCGCCGTGGTGAGCAGACACGTGAGGACCGGACGCTCCCGCAGCCAGGCCGGGGTATCCTCCGGCCCGCCGGTCCGTGGGCAGGCGGTGAAGGCGTGCCGGCAGAGGCCGGGGCCGGCGTGCGCCCACGGCTGGAGGCGCCGCTCGGCGGACCGGGTGCTGTCGATGGGCTGGTCGCGGCAGGCGTGCTCCAGCTGTTCGGCGGTCGGCATGTCTGCGGCCGCGGGCCCGGTCTGCCGGCCGGCGGTGGTGTTCGGGAGCAGGGTGCCGTCCGTGTCGAGGGCCGCCGGCCCGGCCGGGGTCCGCGCCGTTTCGGCGGCCGGGCCGGCAAAGTCGTCAACGGGATGCGCCATGATCCCCCTCGCGCCGTCGAGAAGAGATGCGGCAGGCTGCGGTGATGTGTCAGTGAGCCCGGCAGGTCACCGGGACCGGCTCGGACGATGGCGTGGTCCGGGTGGCGCTGGTGCGCGAAGCCTTCGTCGGCCGCGTGCTGGAGGCAGCCGGGCAGGGGCTGGAAGAAGCCGTTGGTGTCGGGCAGGGCGCACGGCGTGCCGTGCAGGCCCGGCTGAGCCCACGTCAGTACCCCGGAGAACTCGCCGGCCGTGCCGAAACCGCCGGGCAGGGCGGCGAAGGCGTCACCGGGTCCGGTCATGCGGGCCTTGCGGGCAGGCGTGCCGGGCACGGTCTCCAGACGCGTCAGGCCCTGGTGCGCGACCTGGTGGCCCCCACGTTTTTCCAGGATGACACCGGCGGCCGGGGCGCCGCCCTGCAGAGCGGCGTCGGCAACGGCCCCCATGGGACCGGTGGACGCACCTGCGCAGACGATCCCCGGCCCCGGCGCGGCGGTGGTCCGGCCGGACTGGGCTGCAGCGTGATGATGCGATGACCGTCGTCCACGGAGAACACCGCGATACACCGTGACATGGCGCACGAGAAGTCCTGTCTGAGACAGGCACGGGAGAGGTGGGTGCTGCCGGGGGGCGGCTCGGCCCACGGCAGCGGAATCGGCCGGCGCAAGTCGGCGGCGCGGGTTTCGGTGCGAGAAGCAGCCGGCGGGAACCGGCCACACACACGCGACGGCGGCCTTCGGCCTTGGCGGGGGCGGCCGTTGTGCAGCGACCGGGCAGTGACCGGGCAGCGGACGGACCGTGCACCGGGACGGCCGCTGCTGCACTGCCTGTTCTTTGCCCGTGCGGCTGGTTTCCTGCACATGAGCGGGCTGCAAAGGTGCGGCTCATGCATTCGGCCGCAGGGCGCGAAACGCGCTGCCCTGCCGGCGCAGATGGCGGAAAACCGGCTCCACGCCTTTCCGGATCCCGGCACCGCCGGAAGCGCGATGAGCGGGCGCGCATGATCTGGATTCAGCCACACGGCCACATATCTGCCGGTTGTATCGAGCCAAGTACGGCGCCCGTTCCAGGCGCGGCTCGTACCGGGGGTATTTCATGATTGAACTGGGTAGTAAGCCGTCGCCGTGGGCGGCGTGTGACGGCATCTTCGCTCCGTCTGCGCAGGGGGCGCTGCAGTCGCCGACAGTACAGCCCCACGAGTTGGTCATACGTATGAGCAAGTGAGGCTTCAGCGCACCCCGAGTAGCCAACTTCCAGCAATGATCGGATACTTGTCACAGGGTCATTCGTATGACTAACCTCGTCCCCGTTCGAAGTGCTCCCTGCTGTGAACGCGCATCGCCGGCTTGCCTGCTGAGCCTGCCGGCGGCGCACGGGTGAAGCGTTGAGCATTCGTTTCTCCGGGAGCCCGTATTCCTTGCCGGCTTGCACGCTGGGGTCGGCTCTGCACGTGAGCGTGACACTTCGTCTTAATCGAGGGGGCGGTTCCACGTGAGTCAGTCTGTCCAGCTTCTTGTCGATACCCTTTTAGTCCTCGGGTTCGGAATTCAGCATTCCGCACTCGCCACGCTGAGGGTCAAACGCACGGTCAAAGCCAAGACGGGCATAGGGCCGCTGGCCTGGCGGTCCGTCGAATCACTGTCCAACGTCGTATACATCCTGGTGGCGGCCGCGCTCTGGCAGCACACCGGCAACGTGGTCTGGGAACTTTCCGGTATACCCATGGTCGTCATGTACGGCCTTGCCGCCGTGTCATGGATCTGGTACTGGCAGCTTCACCTGTTCGAGTACGACTGCGGTCTTGCCTTCGGGTCGACGACCCTCGTCGCCCAGACCGCCGGCGCTCCAGGCCCCAAGCTGATCAGCTGGAAGGTCGGCACCCGCCGCTGGATCCGGTTCCCCGTCCACACGGCCTTCTTCGGCATGTTCTTCCTGCTGCCGACCATGACCACTGACCTGCTGGTCCTGGCCATCGTGCTCAACCTCTACAACGTTGTCGGCAGCATCCTCTACGACAAGCGCCTGATCGCCATGGCCGGTGAGTCCTACCAGCGCTACATCGACGTGACGGGGCTGATCTTTCCGCCGGTGTACCGCCGCCCCCAGGGCGCGGCCGACCTGCCGATGGCATCCCCGGCGCACTGGCGCAGGCCCGCGATGCACCTGCCCGGCCTCGTCGTCGGCGTCGGCCTCGGCGCCCTGTACTACGCGCTCATCGGCCCGCACGCGGTCACCCCGATGGACATGCTGCAGGCGGGTGGCGCAGGACTGCTGGGTGCCGTCCTCAGCGGCCTGATCCTCGGCACGATCCTCAAGCCCAGCGCGTCGGAATGGGCCCAGCAGCAGACCGACCTGTCCACCACGGTCGCCCTCAACGCCGCCACCGGTGTTATCACCTGGGCCGTCATCGGCTGGGCGCAGACCGGCACGGCGCCTTCGTTCGCAGCCTTCCTGCCGCTGTGGTTCATCGTGCAGTACCTCGGCCACGTCTTCGCCTTCCTCGCCAACCGCAGGAAGTGGGGAGCGGCGCTGGGCGAGTCCGGCTCCGCCGGGCAGTCCCGGACACCGCTGGCCGCACCGGTCAAGCAGCAGGCGGGCACTGCTGCGGCAACGATCACCCCCGGAGGCATTCGGTGACGGAAACGCTCGTGACCACCGGCCTGGGACAGCGGCACACCGCCAGTCTCGGCATCCCGCTGCGCAGCCCCGCGTCCGAGACGCCGTTTTGGCACCGGGACGAGCCCGTGCTCGCCGTCGCCCGCCTCGATCCCGCGTATGCCCGGCTCAAGGAGCACTTTCCCCACGGCTGGGAGCGCCTCGTCCAGGCCAAGTCCCTGTTCGACGGCATAGCCGCCCTGGACGTCCCGCAGGTCGAGCCCTCGTCCGGGCAGCGGGAGCAGACGGTGTCCCTGGTCCGGGCGGCCGCCCGGGAACTCCTGGCGTTCGCGGACGAGGAAACCGCACCCGCAACCCAGGACGCGGTCCTGCAAGCACGAACGGCCGCCCAACGCCTGAACGCCTATGCCCGCACGGGCGCGTGGGAACCGATCACCCTGCAGGAGCCGCACCCCGACCGGCCCTGGCTCTACTGCGGCCCCATCGGAACCTGGGCCATGCGCGCGGCACAACAGTCCATCGGGTTCCTGGTGGCGGTGCCCAGCAACGATCTCCAGCAGGAGGTCGACATGGTCACCCTGCGCACGAGCTGGGTCCGTGACCGGGTGGCAGAGGTCCTGGGCAGCGAGATCAAGTCCATCCAGGACATGCAGCCGTCCATGTGCGTTTTGGACCTCCTGCTCAGCGGTGGCGAATCAGCCGTCGGACACAAGAACTTCGCGCACTTCTTCCCCCTGGAAGCCCCGCAGTCGCGGGTGAACGGGCCGGAGTTCACCGTCGTCTTCGCCAACATCCACAGACAGCGCATCCAGAACTGCTCGCTGAGGCTCTTCAAAAAGATACAGGGCGCAAACGCGCAGACACGGCTCGACGGTCTGCTGCGCACCTCGCTGCGCTGGTTCCGCGGACACGACCTCGTCCACTTCTGGCGCAAGTCCACCGTGCCCAACGAGGGCAGGCCGGCGGAGGGTCTCACCCCCTTCGAGTGCATGGCCCTGGAGGAGGCGTACGCCGACGTCCTGGGCTTGCTCTCGGCCGGGCTCTTCTCCTCCGACCTGCACCTGGGGGAGGCCTACCGGGCCGAACTCTTCCGGTACCTGTCACGACGCCACCATCACTTCGCGGACACCGCCGCCGCCGTCCTCACCGCCGGCTGGCTCCGGAGGCACCAGGTGTCCCTGGAATCGGACACGGGTAAGAACTGGCTGCCCAGCGCACGTCAGGCCCTGGAAGAACTGGCCCGCACCCTGCACAGCACGCTGTGGGAGGAGGACGCCTCCCGGGTCGCGGTCCTGCGTTCGGCCCTCGCGACGGGCGCCGACTACCAGAAGAGCCTCGCCGGCGTGTTCCGGTCACTGCCCACCGACCTGTCCTACACCTTCGGCTGAGAGAAACATGAAACAACGTACTGTCGTCATTTCCGGCGCGTCCTCGGGTATCGGCCTCGCCACCGCACGCCGCTTCGCCGCCGCAGGGGACCGCGTGGTCAATCTGGACCTTTCGAAGCCGCAGGACTGCGACGCGGTGGGCGAGTGGATCCACGCCGACGTCACGGACTGGAGCGGCATGCACTCCGTCCTGGACTCCGTACACGCCGAGCACGGCTCGATCGACGTGGTCGTCGCCAACGCCGGGATCAGCCTGCGCCGCACGTTCGTGGAGATGACCGAGAAGGACGTCCGCTCGCTCCTCGACATCAACGTGCTCGGCGTCATGGCCCTGTGGCAGGCCGCCGCCAAGCACATGATCGCCGCACGCTCCGGGGTACTGCTTGCCACCGCGTCCACGAACGCGTCCGCCGGCTATCCGTACTACGCCGACTACAACGCCTCCAAGGCCGCG
This sequence comes from Streptomyces sp. CB02923, assembly GCF_001905005.1. Lineage (GTDB taxonomy): Bacteria > Actinomycetota > Actinomycetes > Streptomycetales > Streptomycetaceae > Streptomyces. The sequence goes on from NZ_LWKZ01000013.1 coordinate 7,797, forward strand.
GTACTGGCCCTGACCCGCACCCTCGCTCTGGAACTCGCGCCCCACATCCGCACGGCGTGCGTCAGCCCCGGCTACGTGATGACACCCATGCAGCGCGCCGAATACACCGACGCAATGTTCGCCGAGGTCAACGCGAAGATCCCGGCCGGCCGCCATGCCGATCCTGCCGAGATCGCCGACGCCTTCTTCTACCTCGCCTCCGACTCGGCACGTTTCCTGACAGGCCAGCAGATGGTGTTGGACGGCGGGGAGCTGGCCGGCGGCACGGCATCGGCGCACGGCACCGTCTTCGGCTGAGCAACTCCGCTCCATCATGAAGGGATCGATATGCAGCAAGGCTTCGAGAGTGGCCGGCATGGCAGCGGGGCAGGGACTCTCGTCACCGCCAGGGGCGATCAGCCGCTGAGCACCCTGGAGCGCGCCTGGGTGCTCGATGAACTCGCCAGGTCCGGCTACCTGCTCCTGCGGGGCTTCGCCCCGTCGATCGAGCAGTTCTCCGGGCTGGTGCAGTCGGTGTGCACCCGCACCACCCTCGACCCGGCGCGGGAATACAGCGAAGGAAAGACGGTACAGAAGGTCGACCTCGGAACCGATGCGGTGGGGCTGCACGTCGAGCACGGCACCAACCCGCTCACGCCCGACCTCACGCTGTTCATGTGCGAGAGCGCGGCCCGCGTCGGATCCCAGACCACGGTCTGCGACGGCTACCGGGTCTGGGAGCAGTTCACCGAGCAGACCCGGAAGCGGTTCGTGGACCAGGACATCGTCTACTCACGGAACATCAGCGAGGAGGCATGGCGGGCGCTGACCTCCAGCCTCCTCAACGGAGCCAAGCCGGACGACGAGATCACGGTCGACGATCTCATCGCACTGGCCAAGCTGTTCGGCGAGGACAAGCTGCAGATCCGCGCCAACGACGACGGGTCCATCCACTACGTCTACAAGGTGTCGGCAGCACACCCGACGCTCTTCGGCGACCGGCTCTCCTTCGCCAACAGCATCCTCGGCCCCTCCTATCACTACGAGAAGCCTCGTATCGCCTTCGCGAACGACGAGGAGATCCCGCAGGAGGTCATCGCGGAGATCGAGAAGGTGACGGCCGACCTGACCGAAGACCTCGACTGGCAGGACGGCGATGTCGCCATCGTCGACAACACGCGCGTCATGCACGGACGCCGGGCCATCCAGGACGCCGGCCGACGCAAGATCTACGTCGCCCTCGGATACGTCGATGACCAGCGCTGACATCCACCCGGGCGCGGCGGCGATGATCGCCGCACCCAGAGACGACGCACCGGGCGGGCAGTGAACGACGCAAGGACCTCACCGCCCGCCCGGCCCATCCAGCCGGCTGCCAAGGGCCTGTTCTACCGAAAGGAGTCCGCCATTTCTCCGCCGAAGAATTCCGTCAGCATGCTGCACGGTGCAGCGTCCGAGCTTCCGCAGCGTCGTCTCAAGGATGGCTGGTCCTACATCTACTGGAACAACACGGCACATTTCCCGCAGGAGTACCAAGACCGGATCTACTCCGTTCTCGTGGAGATCTCCACGAAGGCGTTCGGCGCGGACATGACGCCGTACTGGAGCGACCGCAAAAAAGGGCGCTTCTTCGAGAAGATCTCCAAGTTCTGCCTGCTGGTGGACCCGTTGGGCAACATCAGCGGATGGACCGGATATCATCGGCGCATCTTCGGCAACGCCCACTGCCTCTACCTGGACTCCAGCGGTGTGCTTCCCGACTCGCAGGGCGGTGGTCTCATGGGGCACATCCACGCGAAGATGATCGCCCTGGAATGCCTCAACTACGCCCCCCGGCCGGTGTATCTGGTGGCGCGGACGGAAAGCCCCGTGGTGTACCGCCTCCTGCGCAACGGGTGCGGCCCGGACAACATCTGGCCGGCCCCGGACACCGCCGTCGACAGGCAGGTCTCGCTGATTGCCACCGACGTGGCTGAATGGCTGGGCCAGAGCGACAAGTTCGACCCCGGCAGCCTGCGTATCCTCGGCGCCTACGACAATCTCGACGCCCTCTACGGCGACCTGCCCAGCTGCGGCGATCCCACCATCGACGCCTTCTTCCGCACGACCCTGCGCCCGGAGGACGCTTACATCGTGATCGCCCGAGCCGGCTTACCCAGGATCGCCCGGCAGTGGGCCAAGAGGGAGATCAAGGCGGTGCGTGCGGCGCAGTCACAGCGGTTGCCGTGGCTCGCTTCGAAACCGGCGGGAAGGTGACGGAACCCATGACTGCGCACACACCGGCCGAGGCCGAAACCGCCGAACGCACCAGGGACGTTCTGGCACCCCTGCACGCCGGTTACCTGGACGAGGCCGAGCGCCTCTACCTCGACCTGCACCGCCACCCCGAGCTGTCGCACCAGGAGGAACGCACCGCCGCCCTGGCCGCCGACTGTCTGGAAAAGGGCGGGTTCGACGTCCTCACCGGTATCGGCGGCCACGGCGTGGCAGGCGTGCTGCGCAACGGCGACGGCCCCACCGTGATGCTGCGCGCGGACATGGACGCCCTGCCAGTGCAGGAAAGCACGGGACTGCCCTACGCGAGCCAGCGGCGCGCCCTCGACAGCGAGGGCGAGGAAGTGCCGGTCTCGCACGCCTGCGGTCACGACGCCCATACGAGCAGCATGCTCACGGCGGCCGTCCTCCTGGCGCGAGCCCGGCACGCCTGGCGGGGTACTCTGCTGGCCGTCGCGCAGCCAGCGGAGGAGACCGGCGACGGAGCGCAGGCGATGTTGGAAGACGGGCTCTACAGCCGGGTCCCCAAACCCGATGTGGCGCTTGCCCAACACGTCGTACCGCTCCCGATCGGGATCGTCGGGCACCGGTCGGGGCCCATGATGGCCGCTGCCGCCGTGGTGAAGGTCAAGATATTCGGCTGCGGCGGACACAGCTCCGCACCGCAGGCGACGGTCGACCCCATCGTGATCGCCGCACATGTGATCACCCGCCTGCAGACCATCGTCGCCCGCGAGACGGATCCGGCCAGTTGCGCCGTGGTGAGCGTCGGCACCCTGCACGCCGGCACGAAGGCCAACATCATCCCGGAGACCGCAGAGCTCGGCATCAGCGTCCGGTGCTACGACGACGCTCTCCAGGACCACCTGCTCAGTGCCATCAAGCGCATCGTGGAAGCGGAAGCAGCGGCCTCCGGAGCACCCCGCCCCCCTGAGGTCGAGGTGATCGAGGGCGTCCCCGTCAACGACAACTCCCCGGTGCCCACCGCAAGGGTCCGTGCTGCCCACGAGGCATACTTCGCAGACGGCCGGGTCATCGAGATGCCGCTGCTGGCGGCCAGTGAGGACTTCCCCTACTTCGGCGCCGCGGGCGCGGGCGTGCACTATGACGGCATGGCGGTTCCCACCGTCTACTGGGTCGTCGGAAGCACGTCGGCCGAGGCGTGGCAGTCGGCTCCGGGCACCACTGCGCAGGAGAAAGTCAAGCATCTGCCCACCAACCACTCACCGCAGTTCGCCCCGGATCCACGACCCACGCTCCTCACCGCATCAGAAGCCATGGTGACGGCCGCACTCTCGTATTTGGCCGGCTCAGCCAATTGAAGGAACGACAGGTGGCGACACAACCCAACCAGAAGACCGGGATACCGAAAAGCCGCTGCGCTCGGTGCCGACGGCATCACCGGTGCCGGCATCTTCGTTCTGAGCGGTACCGCCAGCGGCATCGCCGGACCCGCAGTGACCGTCTCAACCGGTATCGCGTTCGGGGCGTCACTCATTCTCAGCCTGTGCTACGCGGAGCCGAGGTCCGTGCACGACGCCTCGGGAGACCGTACGCCCACACGAAGCGCCACCTGCCGTCGTTCGTGGCGACCGTCGTGGGCTGGGCCAACTGGGGTGCACGGGTGTGCGCCAGTTCCTGTGACCCCGGGCCTGGCGTCACCGCTGTGCTTCGTCTTCATCACTTCGGCCGGTGCCGCCGGCATTCTCACCGGCGCCGGCCGGATCGCCGTCGACGTGTGCCACGGGCAGGAGAAGAAGCGCGGTGAGCTGAACGAGCAGATGCATCTGTTGTCCGAGGATGTGCGCACCACACCGGCAACCGATGCCCTGAGCCGGCCGTGGGCGACCAGACAGGAGATCCGATCAGTGGTGAGGCGGCCTTTCATCCACTGTTCCCAGGCCAGAGGAGAAGCATGCGCGCTGTCCTGATCCAGGCTGATGTAGATCACAGCCAGCCCTTCGAACAGAGGGTCGGCGCCCTGTGCGCCGCGGTTGCCGCGCAGCGCGGCGCCGATGTCGTGATCCTTCCGGAGCTGTGGGCGACCGGCTACTTCGCCTTCGACGACTACGACCGCACGGCCGAGCCGCTCGACGGGCCGACGGTACGCGCCCTGAGGGATGCGGCGATCGACGCCGATGTCCATCTGCATGCCGGAAGCATCGTCGAACGCGGGCCAGGAGACGAGCTCTTCAACACGAGTCTGCTGCTAGGCCCCGACGGCGCCCTGCTGCACTCCTACCGCAAGGTCCACCTCTTCGGTCACCAGTCGAAGGAGTCGGCCTTCCTGAAGCCGGGGGAGATCGTGCAAGCCCTGGACACGGGGATCGGCCGGGTCGGTCTTGCGGCCTGCTACGACCTGCGGTTCCCGGAGCTGTTCCGCGTGCTGGCCGACGACGGCGCCGAGATGCTGCTGGTCGCCGCCGCCTGGCCGGCCGAGCGGATCGCGCACTGGCGATTGCTGGTGCAGGCCCGGGCGCTGGAGAACCAGGCATGGGTGCTTGCCTGCAACGCGGCCGGACGGCAGGCCGACGTCACACTGGGCGGTACCAGCCTGATCGTCGACCCATGGGGCCGGATTGTCGCCGAGGCGGACACCAGCGACGCCGTGCTGTCCGCCGTCCTCGATCCGGCCGACGTCGCTCGGGCCCGCGCCGGCTTCCCGGCCTTCTCCGACCGACGCATCCCCACCGCACGCCCGGCGGTGCGTCTGCCCGCACCGCCCGGCCGCCCTTCGCACGCACCCTCGGCGATACAGACGGCGCCCGGCGCCGCCGTGTACGACCCGGCATCCACCACGCGGCCTGCTGCGCACACCACGAGTTGCAGCCGCTGAAGAAGCCCCTGACCAACCCCGAGGAACTCTCCATGTCCCACCCCGAGACCGCAGGTTCGACCGCTCCCGCCACGCGTCGGCTCACCGTCGGCATCTCACCACGGATCGCCGCCCGCTATCCGCAGTGCCACACCGTCTTCCTGCTGGTCCAAGGCATCAAGAACGGCGAGGCATGGCCCGAGACCGAAGAGGCGCTGGCCGGGCTGGAAGCCGACGTCAGGCAGGGTCTGCGGCACATCCCGGACGAGAACGAGTCCGCCATCTTCGTCTGGCACGAACTGCTGCGCAGCTTCGGCACCAATCCCCGCCGAGCCCGCCCGAGCATCGATGCCCTGGGCCGGCGCCTGCGCACGTCGGGCCGGCTGCCCCGCGTCTCCCCGCTCGTGGACACCTGCAACCTGGTGTCGCTGACCTACATGCTCCCCACCGGCGGATTTGACCTGTCCGCATTCCACACCGGCATCGAACTGCGCTTCGCACAGCCCGACGACGTCTACGTGCCGCTGGGCGAGCCGGACAAGACCGACAGGCCACTGGAGGGCGAGGTCGTCTACGCCGACGGTCGGCAGGTGATGACCAGGCACTGGAACCACCGGGACTCCGACGTCACCAAGGTCACCGCCCGCACGCGCGACGCCGTGCTGCTGCTGGAGGGCATCGCCCCAGCCGTCTCCGCCGAGACGCTGCTGAGGGCACGCGGGGAACTCGCCGACCGCGTGGCCCCCCACGCCGAATCCGTCACTGTCCACGAGATCGACCCGCAGGCGCGGTCGGAGATTGCCTGGGAGCCGACGTCGGGATGAAGGGCGCATGACCGCCGCAGGGCGGGCCGACTGTCCAGCCGGCACCGTCGAAGGGGCCACCGCGATCCCCGCCCCTTGACCCCCGCCGCTCGCTTCAGCGCGCCTGGCCGCAGATCCCGCCGTGTGACCGAGAAGGAGAACCCGCCATGTCCTCCAGCGTCATAAGCTCCCTGGACCTGCAGTTGGAAGTGGACCTGAACCAACGTCGGGGCCGCAGCCAGCAGTTGGTGGCGGGACTGCGGCGGGCCATCGAGAGCGGCAGGCTCCTGCCGGGCGCACGGCTGCCCTCCACGCGCGGTGTCGCCGCCGACCTCGGGCTGGCCCGGGGCACGGTGACCAGCGCCTATCACCGTCTGATCGCCGAAGGGTATCTGGAGAGCGTGCAGGGCTCCGGGACCAGGGTTGCGGCCGCTCACGGTGAGGCCCGCGCCCTCCGTCCTGTGCCGGGTACGCGCGGCCCATGGCAGTGGAATCTCAGACCCGGCCTGCCGGACGTGACGATGTTCCCGCGTGCCGCCTGGGTCAGGTCTACCCAGCGGGTCCTGCGGCTGGTGCCCGCCGAGGCGCTGGACTACGGGGATCCGCGAGGCCGGCCGGAGCTGCGTCGGGCCCTGGCCGATTACCTGGGCCGCACGCGCGGGGTGGTCACCCGGCCCGAAAGGATCATCGTTTGCCACGGCTTCACCCAAGCTCTCGGCCTGATCGCGACCGTCCTTGCCGGACAGGGGACGGGGACGGTGTCGGTCGAGGATCCTTGCTATCCCCTGTTCCGAAACGTTATCGAGACGGCCGGGCTGCATGTCCACCCCGTCGGGGTGGACGAGCGGGGGCTGCGTCCGCAGGGGCTGCGCGGCCAGGCCGCGCTCGTCACCCCGATCCACCAGTACCCGCTGGGCACGACGCTGACTCCGGCACGGCGCAAGGCGCTTGTCGCCTGGGCAGAGGAGGCTGACGCGGTCATTGTGGAGGACGACTACGACGGTGAGTTCCAGTTCGGCAGGCAGCGGGTGGGGGCGTTGCAGGCGTTGGCTCCGCACCGGGTGATCTACGCAGGGACGACCAGCAAGACCCTTGCCCCGGGACTGCGGCTGGCGTGGCTCGCGGTGCCGCAGGAGTGGGTGGAGCGGATCGCGGCGGCAAAGCGGATCGCGGACCAGCATTCGGCGGCGCTGACGCAGATGGTGCTGGCGGATCTGCTGCGCTCGGGCGGCTACGACCGTCATGTGCGCCGGTGCCGTGAGCGCTACCGGATCCGTCGTGAGCAGCTCAGTGCAGCGGTGGCGCGGGGGGTACCAGGGGCATGGCTGACAGGTGAGGAGACGGGACTGCACGCGCTGGTCAGCTGGTCGCCGGACGGCCCGGGGGAGCGGGAGGTGATACAGGCCGCCCGCCGGGAGTCGCTTGCCGTGGCCGCACTGGGCGGCTACTGGGCAACACCCGGCCCCCACCCGCCGGGCCTGGTCATCGGGTACGCCACACCGCCACAGCACGGTTACGCAGGTGCGCTCGGCGCCCTGGTGCGTGTCCTGGACCGGTGCTTCGCAGCCTGACCTCCCGGGTCCGGGCGGCGAAGCAGGCCAGCAGCGGGGCGGGCCGGGAGCCTATTTCAGTGCCTGGTCCACAAGCGTTGCGGCCGCGCCGGTGTAGTGCGCGGGATCGCAGGCTGCTTCCAGTGCCTGCGGGGTGAAGATGCCGGCGGCCTGTGGCATCCCCGCCAGCACCCGCGCCAACGGGACGCCCAGCCGGGCGGCCTCGGCGGATGCCACGGTCAGCAATTCTTTAGCCGAAGCCTTGCCCAAGCGGGGTGCGAGGAGGGCGGTGACGCGTTCGGAAACGATCTGGCTGCCGGTCAGGTCGAGGTTGTGGAGCATCCGCTCTTGGCGGACGGTCAAGCCTTCGGCCAGCTCGACGGCGGTGTGAGTGGCACCGCCGGTCAACCGCAGGGCCTCCCGCAGCAGCTGCCACTCCGCATGCCAGGCTCCACCCGAGCGTTCGTCCTCCGAGACGAGGCACTGTGTCAGGCCGGTGGCGATGACCGGCACTTGCAGTGCGGCGCTGCGGATCATGGTCGACAGGACCGGGTTCTTCTTGTGCGGCATGGCCGAGGAGGCGCCCCTGCCCTCCCTGGAGGGTTCGGCGACTTCCGCGATCTCGGTGCGGCTGAGTGTCTGGACGTCCAGGGCCAGTTTGCCCACTGCTCCCGCCGTGAAGGCGAGGGCTGCCGCGACGTCGGCGAGGGGGGTGCGCAGTGCATGCCAGGGCAGCGGCGGCCGGGCCAGCCCGGTCTGCGAGGCGAAGGCGTCCAGCAACTGTTCGAGGTACTGGCCGGATGCGACGGCATCGGCGGCGCCGTCGACCCGGGCGTACTCAAGGTAGCCGGCGAGGGTGCCCGCGGCCCCGCCGAGGGAGAAGTACAGCCCGTGCTCCACTATCCGGGCCAGGCGTGTGTCGGCGTCCAGGAGGAGCTGCCGCCAGCCTGCCGCCTTGAGCCCGAATGTGGTGGGTACGGCCTGCAGGGCCAGGGTGCGTGCGGCCATGGGGGTGCAGCGGTGTTCGCGGGCCAGCGCCGCCAGGGCGTCGGCCGCCTGAGCCAGGTCGGCCCGGATGAGACGCAGAGCCCGGGCGGTGATGAGCATCGCGGCGGTGTCGAGGATGTCCTGGCTGGTGGAACCGCGGTGCACGTACTCGGCCGCCGAGGGGTGCTCTGCCGCGACCTTCTGAGCCAGCGCGCGGACGAGGCCGACGACGGGGTTGGCCGTCTCGCGGGAAGCGAGGGCCAGAGCACGGAGGTCGAAGTGTTCCGCGCGGGCCGCGTCGGCGATGGTCTCAGCTGCCCAGGCCGGCACGGTGCCGAGAGTGACCTGGGCCCGCACGAGTGCTGCCTCCGCGTCGAGCATGCCCTGAAGCCAGGCATGGTCGCCGACGGCTGCCTCGACAGGGGTGCCTGCCCGGACGGGGGAGAGAAGCCCCGAATCAAAGGGGACGCCGCACGGCGCGCTCATGAACCCGCTTCCCTTCCGCCGGACCCTGCGCCGGTGCCGGCCAAACCATCGGTTGCGGCCGGTGTACCGCCTCCATCGGTGTCGGCCAGTGCGCCGGTTCCGGACCCGCCGGTGGCCCGGGCGGGTGGGAGCGCGAGGACGGCGCGGGCGATGGCATCCGCGTCACCGAGACTGACGGAGTCGACACCGGGGCGTGCGGCGGCGGCCGTCACCCAGTGAACGGACTCGGTGGGCACGCCGTGTGCGAAGCGGCGCGGGTGGGCGCGGCCGCGGGCGTCGATGACGTGACCGGGGCAGGCAGTCACGGCAAGTCCGCCGGTCTCGTAGGCCGTTCCGCAGCCACCCTCGATCCGGAAGGGCGTGATGTGCCCGTCGTCCAGCAGCTGCCGCATCAAAGGGTCGGTGGTCCGGCGCAGGTCGGGCTCGGACAGCCGGGCCTCGATGAGGACACGTGCCCTGACCGGCGGCGCCGGTATGTCGTGGGAGGTGCACACGAAGCCCGGCCGGTGCGGGTCCGCGTGGATCTTGACGCCCGGGCCGGTCACCTGCAGGATCCCGGCCTTGATCAGCGCGACCATCTGCTCGATGCGGACGGCGGGCGGTCCGATCGACAGGAAGGCGTTGAGGGGCGTGTACCAGCCTTCCAGCTCGTTGCGGTGGGAGTTGCCGTCCAGGCCGCCGTGGTCGACGGCGAGGCGGATCTCGTTGCGCAGGTCGCGCAGAATGTCCAGGGCGGCCTTCACCGGGTTGCTCACATTCCCGCTGCGGGCCCGGAGCACATCCTGGCGCAGGTATTCGATCAGCCAGGTGTGGAAGGCATCCCGGCCGGCGAACTGCCGTCCGGCGCAGGGACGGGCGAGCCGGTCCCAGTCCCAGCGGTCCTCGGCCGCGATACCGAAGGCGTCCAGGATCTCCACCCGGTGCGCTTCAGGTTCGGCAGCAAGGTACAGCTCGGTGAACACCTCCCGATCGAAGCTGCGCCCGCAGCTGTCCAGCAGGGTGCCGTAGTAGACGCCCTCCGTCTCGCGGGCGATCAGCGGCCACAGGTCGGTCCCGAAGTAGACGCGGTCACCGTCCTGGGCGCGATGGCGCAGCTGCGCGATGCGCTGCGCGGTCAGCAGCCGCGGGACGTACCGGCCGCACGCCCCTTTCTCGTTCTCGCCGCGCGCGTGATACGGGATGCCCCGCCGCGACGTGGCGCACAACCGGGGCTCCAGCCCCGACTTCTCGTACACCAGCTCCGAGCCGTGCCGCACGAACCGGCCGCCGCGGCCACTGGTGAGCAACACCATGTGGTCGAAGAAGTTCAGGCCCAGGCCGCGCAGCAGAACCTGCTCGCCCGGGGCAATGCCGGAGAGGTCCACGTCGGACGGGTTGGCGGGAGGGACGTAGAGCAGTCCCTGCTCCCGTGCCCGGTTGGACAACAGCCGTTCTTGATCGCCGAGTTCGGCGCCGACATGCCCCTGGGAGAGGACCACGGCGTCCAGGCCCTCGATCAGCCGCCCGTTCTCCAGCAGCACGCTCTGCTGCATCGCACCGTCGTGTCCCCCGCCGAGGGCCACCGCTCGGGTGCAGTGGGTGGTGATGTCGACGTGCGGCGGGGCCGCCAGGCATATACGGGCGAACATCTCCCGCAGGTAGCTGCCGAAGAAGGCCCGCGTCGGATAGTCGTCGCTGCCCAGCCGGCGTGCCTCGGCCACAACCCACTCGTCCCGGACGGCCGCGTCATGTCCGCTCGCGCCGCTGACCTCCTGTGCCCATTCATACAGGCTGGGGCCGGGCTCCACCGGCCCGTCCATCGACACACTCCGGTCGGTCCACACCGTGATCTGGCACGCCACGGTGTTCATCAGCAGTTGCCGGGACTGATCGGTGCGCCATACCGCGCCGGCGCCGGCCGGCCAGGGGTCGACCAGATAGACGTGGACGCGCTCACGTCCTGGTGAGCGACGAGCATTGGCGCACAACCGTTCCAGTACAGAAAGGCCGCGCGGGCCGACTCCGACGACGCAGATCGACAAAGGCCTTCTGGGCACAGATATCCACTCCTGCTGCGGGAGGCGATAGGGGGTGCCGTACTCTGCGATCACCGTAGGCCGGGGCGCAGCGCCTCAACGGGCCACTTCCACGCGGCGTCACTGGTCCACTTGAGGCCGGCCGATGCGTGGCGGCCCTGGGCCGTCAGCAGCCCGTTCGGTGCGCGCACGAGTACGACAACGGGACGGCCGCCGAAGTCACGTCGGTGGCCGTCCCGTTGCCGTACTCCGCGGGACCTATGCCCGCACGAATCCGTGGCTCCGCTCCACTTTCGCCACATGGAGCGAGTAGCTCTGGTACCACTGGTCCTGCCCGCGCTTCTGCGCCGCCAGATGCTCGGCGTTGCGCCGCCACCGGGCGAGGCTGTCGGCGTCGCGGAAGTAGGCGATGGTGACGGCCAGTCCGCCGGGGGACTCCGCGAAGTCCATTCCGAGGTATCCGGGGACCTCTTTCACCAGCTCTTCCATGCGGGCGACGGTCTCGCCGTAGCCGCTCTGGTCCTCGGTGCGCACCGCGGTGAAGACCGACATGTAGTACGGCGGTTCAAAGGCATCGACAGGGGTGACCGGCGCCTTGGAGTGATCGCTCATGGCGCCATCGTAGGACAGGACGCGCCCGGCACCGAGCGGCCGACCAGGGCTGGTGATCCGGTCCGGCGGCAGAGCGGGTGCGGTTTCACTCGTCGGCCGCCTCGCCGATCACGAACGTGTCATCGGCGACCTTCTGCGCCATGGCCATCGGCAGCCAGGTCCTCTCCGTGAACAGTTCGTCCCATTCAAGTTCGATGTAGCCCTCCCTGGTGCTCCAGTTCCTGGCGGACCGGGAGAGGTCACCCCGCTTGGCGCCGATGTACATGCTCCGCACCTCGGGCGGCAGCGGGATGTCATCGCGCACGTCCAGGATCCGTCCGGGCGGGCACTTGAGGAACGCGATGGCCGACGTCTTGGTGGGCGGCGTGGCGCAGACGACGTCGAGGAGGTCGTCTCCGAGATACGAACCGACGTGCAGCCGGTAGGGGTTGAGCGAGTAGGCCCGCTCGACCTGGTCCATGATCCCGTCGCCGCCCGGCCGGGCGGCGACCTCGATCACCCAGGCCGTCCCGTCCGCGGCGAACTTGATCTCCACGTGGGCGAGACCCCGGTCGATGCCCAGCGCGGTGCAGGCGCGTACGGCGAGGCCGGTCAGCTCCCGGTCCGCGGTGCGGTAGCTCGGTACCAGGTGCGCCATCTCGGCGAACCAAGGGCGGGGGGACAGGTACTTCTCGGTCACGGTGAGGACCTGAGCGCGGCCGGCTCCGCAGAGGACTTCCACGGACACCTCGTCGTCGGAGTCGACGAGCTGCTCCACCAGATACGTGTCGCCCTGGATGTTCAACAGCGATCCGTACTCCGCGACGACGCCCTTTGCCTCCGCGAGACCGGCGACCGCCTCCTCGCGCGTGGCGGCCAGCACGACCCCTCCGCTGCCGCCGAAGTCGTACGGCTTGATGACCACGGGCAGACCGATGGCGTCGATGGCGTCGAGCAGCTCCTGCTCGCACTGGACCGGCAGGGATCGGGGAGTCGGGACGCCGGCGGCCACGAGAGCCTGCTTCATGGCGTGCTTGTTGCGGGCGTTGACCACGACCGTGGCATCCAGCCCGCCCAGCCCCAGGGCACGGTTCACGGTGTTCGCCGAACCCAGCGTCCAGTCGTTGAGCGGAACGACGATTCTGGGGTGCCAGCCCTGCTCCGCGTGCGCGTGGATCGCCTTCAGCAAGGAGTCCGGGTCCAGGGGATCAGCCGAAAGCATGTTGTCGAACATGCGGTTCGGCTTGCGTACAGCATCTTCCGCGGCTGCCCAGACGGGGAGATCTGCAGCCTGCTTGGCCCCTAAGAGAGCCCGTTCACGGAGATACTGGTCGGCGCCGAGCAGGAGTACATATTCTTTCGGCGGCATGGCTGATTCTTTCGGCGGCATGGCTGCATCCCATTTTCCATGGATCCCCCTGAGTGCGTTGCAAGGAGCACTCCGGACGGGAACGAGGCTAGTCATACGAATGACGGCATGACAAGTGCCTGATTATTGCTGGACTTTGGCCACTCCGGGTGCGCTACAGTCCCACTACTCATACGTATGACGAGTTTGTGGGGCTGTGCTGTCGGCTGCGCAGCGGTCCCTCCTGCACGGACGGAGCAACATATGTCCTCACACGCCGCCCATGGCGACGGCTTACTGCCCGCTTCAAACACGGAATACCCCCGGTGCGGGCCGCGCCGGGAACGGCCCTCGCGCTGGCCCGATACGAGCGGCACATACGCGGCCGCGCGGCTGAATACCGGCCATGTGCACCCGCTCATCACACGCCTGGTGGCGAGAACCGGACACATATGGTGCCGGTTTTTGGCCATCACCGCCGGCGGGGAAGCACCACGACTTCAGCACCCCGTGACCGGATGAACGAGCCACGCCTTTCAGCCGCCCCCACGCAGGAAACCGGCCAGCGGTGAGCGAGTCGGCGACCACAGAGCCGGCGACCGGCACAGGCTCCAAGGCCCAACGGCCCGCCGCACCCGGCGACTTCTGGAAGCTGTGGACGGGCCAGTCGATCAGCCTGCTCGGGGACAGCTTCATGGTGGTCGCCCTGCCGCTGTTCGCCGTCAGTGTGCTGCACCTGTCGGCCGCCCAGGCGGCGCTGACCCCCTTCGCGCTGAACGCGCCGTTCCTGATACTGAGCCTGCCGGCCGGCGCGCTCATCGACCGGCGCAGACGCCGTGCGGTCATGCTGGCCTGCGACGTCACCCAGGCCGCAGTGTTCGGCCTGATCGCGCTCGCCGCCTGGCTGCACCAGCTCTCCTTCGTCCTGCTGATGCTCCTTCTGGTGATCAGCGGGTGCGCGCTGGTGTTCTTCCAGGTGGCCTATACGACCTATCTGCCGAGTCTCATCTCCGATCCGGACGAACTGCACCGCGGCAACAGCCGGCTCTACCTCTCCGAGTCGGCATCCAAGACGCTGGGGCCGGTGGCGGCGGGGCCGCTGGTCGCCTTCTTCGGCCCGCTCGCCACCATCGCCCTGAACGCCGGCTCCTTCCTGCTGTCCTTCGGAGCCATCACGGCCATCCGGCATCGCGAGCCCGAGCCGGAGGCGGCGCCCGCGGAGCGCGTGGGCATGGTCCGGGAGATCCGCGAGGGGCTGAGTTTCGTGCTGCGCCACCCCTGGCTGGAACCCGTGCTCAGCGCCGGGGCGGTCTACGTCTTCTTCCTCAGCGTGCTGGAAGCCAGCCTGGTCCTCTACCTGCACTACACCTGGGGCATGTCCACCGGGGAGATCGGCCTGGTGCTGGGACTGGCAGGTCTCGGCTACCCCGTCGGCAGCCTGCTCTCCAAGCGCATCATGGACGGGATCGGGACCTCCCGGGCGCTGATCCTCAGCCTCGTGGTCAACATCCTCGGCTGCGCCGCTATGCCGGTCTTCGGTTCCGTCGGCTGGACGGCAGGTCTGATCGTCGGCGGGATCTTGCAAGGCTTCGCCAACGCGGTCTTCGGGCCCATCTCCCTGACGCTGCGACAGACCGTCACCCCGCCCGGCCTGCTCGGACGGGTCAACTCCGTGCAGCGATTCCTGCTGTGGGGCATGGTGCCGCTCGGCAGCCTGGCCGCCTCCGCGATGATCTCGCTCGCCGGACTGGCCGGCGCCCTGTGGATGGGCGGCATCGGCACCGCCCTCTCCCTCCCCGCCCTGGCCCGACGGCGTGTGCGCCGGGGCTGGAGCACGCCGGCGGAGGCGCCGGCATGACGCCGGTCCTACGTCTCGCGCCGGTACCGGGCCGGCTTCCGCGGCACCAGGCACCTGACGTGACGAGCGGGACGCGCCCCGGCCGGGCGCCCGCCTCTTTCCCCGAATCTCCCCGGTGGTTTCCACGCAAGCGACGTGGTGGCACCGTCCGCCACCCTCTCTCGGCGCGCATGGGCCGATCAGGCCGCCGTACCGTGCAGTGCCCTGCTGTTCGTCCGACGCAACCCCCTGAGTGCAACGAGGCTGATCGATGACCATCGCCGCTGTCCATGTCCACCGTCTGGTGGCGCCCCTGCACACGCCGTTCGCCACTGCCCTGGCGACCCTGACCCACCTTTCGACCGTCGTCGTCGAGATCGTGGACCAGGACGGGCGCTCCGGCTTCGGCGAGGCGCCGGAGGTGTGGACGGTCACCGGATCCTCGATCGCCTCCAGCGAGGCATGTGTCACCGAGGCGTTCGCCCCGCTCCTCATCGGTCGCGACGCCGACGACCTGGTGGAGAACTGCCGCAGGGTCAGCAGCGCGGTGGCCGGCAACGAGCCGGCCAAGGCCGCGGTGGACATCGCGCTGCATGATCTCGCCGCGGTCCGCCTCGGGATCCCGCTGGTCCGACTGCTCGGCGGCTCCCGGCTGGTGGTGCCCACCGACGTGAGCCTTGCCGTCGGCGCCGTGGACAGCCTGGCCACGGCGGCCAAGAGCCGGGTCGCGGAGGGTTTCGACGTGCTGAAGGTCAAGGTCGGCACGGACGCGGCCACGGACGTCGACCGCGTGACGGCGGTTCGCGAGGCGGTCGGTCCCGAGGTGAGGATCCGTCTCGACGCCAACCAGGGCTGGACGCCCCGCGAGGCGGTACGCATCATCCGCTCGCTGGAAGACGCCGGCGTGGGGGCGGAGTTCGTCGAACAGCCGGTGGCCCGCCGGGACGTGGAGGGCCTGGCCTGGGTGAGCGACCGCGTCGGGACCCCGATCATGGCGGATGAGTCCGTCTTCGACGTGCGCGACCTGGTGGAGGTGATCCGCCGGCGCGCGGCGGACATGATCAACGTCAAGCTGGCGAAGAGCGGCGGCCTCAGCGCCGCCCGCACCCTCCTCGAACTGGCGCGAGCTCAGGGCATGGCCACCATCCTCGGCTGCAATCTGGAGAGCGAGATCGGCACCGGCGCCGCGGCCAGCCTGGTGGCCGCCTACGGGACCACGATGGTCAGCGACCTCGACGCCGTGTGGTGGCTCAAGCGCCCCGCCGTCACCGGCGGTATGCGCTACCAGGGCGCTTCGGTCGTGCTGCCCGACGCGCCGGGCCTGGGCATCTGCGGCCTGGTCAGCGCACAGGCCCGGGAAGCCGCGGTGCCACCGGCGTGACGACCGGCGGTGCCACCGGCGGCGAGGCCGTCGCCCACGCCTGTCACGCCGGCTGAGTTCCGGTACATCAAAGGGTTGGAGCAGCAAGTTGAAGGCAGAAATACCGTCGAGGCCCCACGTCGTCCTGGTCGGCGCGTACGGCCATGTGGCGGGTCAGTTCCTCGAGGCGGCCCGCCGGCACGCGTGTGAGATCAGCTTCGTGCACGAGCCGGGCAAGGTGACCGAGGCCCATCGTGCCCTGGTCGAGCGGGTGATCGACGTCGACGATCTCGCGAACGTCGCGGCCGTGGTCAAGGCGGCACGGCAGCTCCATGCCGAGCAGCCCGTCAACCACGTCCTGTCGCTCACCGAGTTCGGTGTGGAGCCGGCGGCTGCGATCGCGGAGGAGCTGGGGATCCCGACGCCGGTCTCACGGCCGGTGACGGAGACCCTGCGCAACAAGCACCGGATGCGCGAAGTCCTCAGCACACACCCCGAGTTGCACGTGCGCAGTGCCCTGTGCGGCGGCCTGGAGGAGGCCCTGGAGGCGGCGGAGCGGTTCGGGTATCCCGTCATTGTCAAGCCCGACTCCGCGTGGGGCAGCCTCGCGGTACGCAGAGTCGACGACGAAGTCGCACTGCGCGAGGCGTTCGACGGCGTCCGGGACGTCGACCAGGCGGTGCTGGTGGAGGAGTTCCTGACCGGGCCCGAGTACAGCATCGAGGCATTCAGCCAGGCCGGGACGCACCAGCTCGTCGCCGTGACTGCCAAGGCCAAGTTGGAGAACTTCATCGAGATCGGCCATGTCATCCCGGGCGTTCCCCGAGGGACGGCCGCCGAACTCGCCGAGGTGATCGGCCGCTTCCTCGACGCGGTCGGTCTGACGGACGGCAACACGCACACGGAGGTGATCGTCACCCCGGCCGCCGGGGCGCGGATCGTCGAGTCCCACAGCCGCCCCGGCGGCGACAGCATCCCCCACCTGGTCGAGCTGGCCACGGGGGTACGCCTCGGGGAGCTGGCGCTGCTGGCCGCCATCGGGCGGAGCGACCTGCCCTGGAACGCCGACCGCAGCCGGGGGGCAGCCATCGCGTTCTGGATCGGCCGGCCCGGCACGGTCGAGTCCGTGCCCGAGTTCGGCAAGGAGGTGCGGGAACGCTGTGTCGAGATCAACCTGCCGGCCGAGGCCGGCAAGCGGACGACGGATGTCCGGCACAGCTTCGACCGGCTCGGCTTCGTGATCGGCGCGGCGGAGGACGGAGAGCGGGCTTTCGCTCTGGCGCGCGGAGTGATCGAGGAGCACCCCGTGGTGATCGCCCCCGACCAGGGCGAGCCGGACCCCTCAGCGGATCTGGCCCGGGTGCGCCGCTACGCACGCGGCCAGCTCTGACACCGGGATCCCGCCGCATCTGTTCGCGGCCGCCGGCGCGGGGGCGCTGCCGGCCGCGCAGGCCGCGCCGGGATGGTCCACCATGGTCCGGGAACCCGTCCGGTTTCGACCCTCGCCGGGCTGGGCCGCAGGCGCCGGACGCAGGCACCGCTCCCGCCCCGCCGCCGACACCGCGACGGCCCGGGAGGGCATTTCAGTCCGTCACCACCGCTACCACCGCAGAGGCCGAGAGCAGCACCACCCCGCTCAGCAGAAGATCGACGGCTCGCCTGGGCTGCATGTACTCCATGCGCACCAGTCGGGAAATTCCGATCACGCGATCCGGCCGTCGATCACAGCTCAGGTGCGAGACGAAATCGTCGTGCCCGCACCCTGCGCTCACGCGGGATCCTCACCTCCTTCTTTGCCGGATACACCGTCACCGAGCCGCCCCTGCCGTCCCGGCGCACTGCGCGCCGACCGGATCGGCCGGCGCGCAGTGCGCCGCCGTGAGGTTCGGGGAAGGTTTCACCGGGGAGTTCGGGTTTTGGTGCCATTGATGCGGGGTTGCTTTTGTGCTGGTCAGAGGGCATTCAAGCTGGTTGATCTTGGTGGTGGGTTTCCGGATTTGTGATGGCGTGGTCCTGGATCGTTCGGTGCTGTGTTTCTCGAACCTCCTCCTTCGTGGCGTGCTCTATAGCGCATGAGGGCGCGGGGTGGAGGCAGGACGGGGATCTGTCACCCGTCCCAGTGGTCGCGGGGATGTGTGTCGGGGTGACGGCTCTAGCGTCTCCTCCGTCGCCCTTGTTGCGGGCTTCATCGTGAACTGCCCTGTGTGGGACGGTAGTTGACTGCCCGGAGGCTGGTGCTGTGATCACTGCTCGGATACCGGTCTGCTCTGTGCGCGCCTGCCGGTTCCGGTGACGGCGGGCGAGGCCCCTGGGGCTGTGGACATCGGTTTGGGGAGGCATCGAGACGAGCTGCGTCCCGCCGCGGTACGCGAGTTGCTGCGGCTGCGCGCGTCGGGGGAGTTGACGACGGCGCATGTGCGGCTGGTCGCCGAGGCGGTGGGCGTGCACATCAGGACGGTGTGGAGCTGGCTGAAGCAGGCGGAGGAGACCGGCAGTGTGGAGAAGCCGGAACGTCGCCGCTTCCGTGTCACCGAGGAGATCGTCGACGTCCTCGCCGACTGTCAGGGCAATGTGAAGCGTGCTCATGAGCGTCTGGTCGAGCTGGCGGTGGCGGCGGGTCAGGAGCCGCCGGGTCTGACGACGCTGCATGATGCGATCGCCCGGGATCTCGATCCGGGTTTCATGGCGGGTCTGCGCCAGGGGATTCCGGCGGCCCGTGGCTTCGATCCTGCGTTCCAGCGTCCGCGGGTGGCCCGGAACGAGGTGTGGGAGGGGGATCACAAGCAGGCCGAGACGGTGGTGTTGATGCCGGACCAGAAGCCGTCGCGGGTGTGGGTGACGTGGTTCGAGGACCGCGGTTCGGGCTATGTGATGGGCTGGGCGGTGACCGCCGGTTCCGCGCACCGCGGTTCGGTCCTCGCGGCCGTACGTGCCTCTGTCCTGCGCGAGGCGCCTTACGGTCCGGCCGGCGGGCTGCCGTGCCTGGTCCGTGTCGACGGCGGCGCGGATTTCCTGTCCAAGACCGTCCTGCGGGCTTTCGGGCTTCTCGGCGTGCCGGTGCACCGGGTGCGCAGTGCTCGGCACAAGGGCGGGATCGAGCGGCTGAACCGTACGAGCATGACCCGGTTCTTCGCCGATCTGCCCCGCTATACGAAGGCGCCCCGGCTCGATCACCGCTGCCGCGTCGGAGACCAGGACCCGCCGCTGACTTTCGAGGCGTTCGTCGGCCTGCTGAGGGAGTGGGTCCATAAGTACAACACCGAGCACGTCATCGAGCGCACCGGGATGACGCCGCTTGAGGCCTGGCAGGCGGATCCCGCCGAGATCCGGCCCGAGCCGAGCGCGTCCGAGTTGCGCGCCTTCATGCTGGAGAGCGACCACAGGGTACGCAAGATCACTAGTCACGGGGTGGAGTTCAACCGTCGCGCCTATATGCCCGAGAACGGGGTGGGCCGGATCGGGCTGGAGGTGCGGGTGCGGTGGATGCCGCACCACACGCACGAGATCGACCTGTACACCTTCCGTGGCAACCGCTATCTGGGCCGGGCCTTCCTGAGCGACGAGGCGAGCGAGGAGCTGCGCGCCAAGGTGCTCCTCGAGCGCGACGAGCACAGCAGCCGGCTGCGGCAAGCCTTGAAACGCTCCGCGGAGCGCAAGCAGGAACGCCATCTGCCGTCCACCCGGCCCGAGGCGCCCGTCCGTGCTCTGCGGATGACCGAGGCCGAGGCCCGCGCCGAACTGGACGGTGCGAAGGCGCCCGCCGCGCCGCGGCGCCGCACCCAGCCGTACCGGCCCCTGACCCCTGTCCCGGCTGCGTGGAAACGCCCCGGTCAGGACCTTGAGCGCACCGTATCCGCCGACACCACAACCGACACCGAAGTCAAAGGATGACGCCTCGTGGCAACTGCCTCCAAGCGCAAGCATCTTGGTCAGCGCCGCCAGCCGGCCGCCACGGCCGAGAGTGAGATATCGCGGCGCCGCCCCGATCTGCGCCCGCAGCACTTCCTCGGTCTCAAGGACTCCACGCTGGTCGCCACGGACACCCTGCTGCAGATCAAGGACACCGTCATCGACACCGTCGAGTCGCAGGCCATGTCCGTGATCTACGGTGACCCCGGACTCGGTAAGAGCTTTTCCACCCGGGCCACGATCCAGGAGATGAACCCCGACCTGATCTTGCCGCTCGACTTCGCCCGCTCCCGCCCCGGGCCGAAGGACCTGCGCGAGGAGCTGTTCCATCAGATGCGGCTCAACTGCAAGATGCCCGGCACGCCGACCGCGTTCGACAAGCTGTTGCGCGAGGCCCTGCCGCGGCGCCCGTATGTGATCGTGTGTGACGAGGCGCAGCAGTACCGGCGGGAGAATTTCGAGTTCCTGCGCAAGCTGTGGGACAACTGCGAGCCCAAGCCCGCCATCGTGTTCGTCGGCGGCCGCGAGGCCTACGAGACGCTGCAGAGCGACCCGGCCCTCGCCTCCCGGATCTACATCCGCCTGGAGATTCTCGCGATGACCGAGGGGGAGATCCTCAAGGCGGTCCCCGACTCCCACCCCGTGTGGCGGGGCGTGGACGAGGCGCTGCTGAAGCGGATCGACACCCAGTACGCGCTCGGCTCGTTCCGTGAATGGGTCAAGGTCACCAAGCATGTCCTCAAGGGCATGGAGTACTTCGGGGCCGACCAGGTCGACGACCGTGTCGTGGACTGGGCGTTGGGCCGATGCTGACCACCGAGTCCGCCGAGTCTCCAGGGTTTTCCGCGCACTCCGTGTGGGGCGAGGCGGCCGCGGCTGGGCCGCTCGCTGTCCTGGGCGACGACGCTGCCTTGTCCGGCCTGCATTTTCTGCGTGTTGAGGGGATGCGGACGCTGCTCACCCCGGCGATGCTCGCGGTGGGCTTAGCGCTCGCCGCCGCCGCGGCCGAGCGCCGTTTCCTGTGCGTGCTGGGCGACGCCGGGGTCGGCAAGACCTTCGCCGTCCATGCCGCCACACGCCGTCTTGGCGAACTCGGCTCGCTGCTGTCGCTCGAGTTCAGGGCACAGCCGGCGCCGGCGGACCTGCGCAGCGCCCTGCACCGGACCCTGGGACTACTCGGCCAGGCGCCTGCCGATCCGGGGGCCGCGGACACGCTGATCCGGCACGCGCTGGCCGATCGGCCGCGGATCGTGGTGGTCGAGGACGCCCACCGATTGTCGGCGTCCTGCATGGAGTACCTGCGTTTCCTACACGACGGTGCCCCGGGCGGGCTGTGTGTGGTCCTCATCGCCGCCCGCCGCGGCGAACGGCGCCTGCGCGCCCAGCGGATGCTCGCCACCCGCACCGCCGGCTGGCTCCACGTTCAGCCCCTCATGCGCGATCAGATCCCGCTCGCCCTGCACGCGCTGCACCCGGTGTGGCGGGGCGTCGAGGCCGGTGTCCTGATGGCGCTGGATGCCCGGCTGGCCGGCGGCGCGCTGCGCCGCTGGGCCGTGATCACCCATCACACCCGGCAGCTGCTGGCCCGTGCCCGGGCCGACGTGCCCGACGGGCGGCTGCTCGCGGCGGTCGCCGACCGGATCGACGGCGGACGGTGCGCATGACGCTGTCGGCGCCCGCGGTCGCTGCCGGCGGTGTACCGGACCGCCCGGCATCGACGCCGCCCCCGCCCGCGGCCGTCGCGGCGGGGCCGGTGCGGCTGCTGCTCGACGGCGAGGACGACCGTACGGTGCACCGGGCCGCCTACCAGTGGGCGGACGCGGCCCGCGGCCGGATCGCCGTCGATCCCACCCCCAACACCACCAGCCCCGCCTACCTTGCGCTGGATGTGCTGCGCGCGATGGGCCGGTCCGGGTTCTCCCGCGAGGGCGCGGAGCGGATGTCCACCGACCCGGCCTGGCGGGCGGTGACCTGCTGGATCCTGACCGCCGGGGTCCGCGAGGTGATCGTGCTGCGCGCCCACCGTCTCACCGTCGAGCGGCTGCGCCGGCTGGCCGTCTGGCGCACCGAGACCGGTATCCGCCTCACCCTGATCGCCCACACTCCGGATCCGGCCGGCATCCGGCGCCTGACGGAGCACCTGGCCGCCGCCGCTATGACGGACGTGGTGCACGTGCAAGGCGCGGAGGCGGTCCTCGACGCGATCGGCCCGGCCGCCGCCCGCCGGCCCATCGGCCCGCCCCCGCCCGATCACGCCTACCCCCTTCCCGCCGTACCGCGTGCCTCGGTTGCCGCCTTCCGCGCGCAAGCCTGGCGCCGCCAGAACGGGGCCGACTTCGCCCATACCGACGGCCAGTACCGCGCCGGCTACGCCGCCGCCCGCACCTGGCTGGCCCGCACCCTGCCGGCGAAGGCGTCACCCGCCCCCACCAGCAGCGCAGGCAGCGAAGACGTCGGTCCGGCCGGGCCGACCGCGTTTGACCTGCACGAGAGTGAGGCGCTGCGGCTGTTCCTGTCCCGGCTCACTGCGTCCAGCCCCAGTCCCGAGCACACCGTGGCCCGCGTACGCGGTGCCCAGGCCGGCCTGCTGACCTGTGCGGTGCTGCTGAATGTGCCCGACGACCTCACCCGCCGCGCCGGGCCCGGGATCACCACCGTGCCCCTGACCCCGCGCACCGTGCACACGATCACGATGCGGCTGCCCAACCCGCTGCGCGCCGCCGCCGTCGCGGCCCTGCTGTTCACCGGCACCGCCACCTCGCTGCTGGCGATGACGCAGATCGCCGGCGTCGACGAGGGGGCCACGCAGGTGGCCATTGACCGTGACGGTCGGATCAGCCCCGGCGCGCCGCCCACGGCGCGGCACCTGTACGCGATCCCGCCCCGTGCCCGCCCGCTGCTTGCCGCCGCGCTCGCATTCCGCCGCCGCACCCCGCGCACCGCTCCTGCGCACGGCCTGTTCGCGAACTGCTTCGGCACCACGCCCCGCCTCGAGTCCCTGATCGCCGACGCGGGCCTGGCCGTCCCCACCCTGAACCACCCGCACACCGACGACGACTGGCACACCGCCGCCCGCGGCTGGCACCTGCACACCCCCACCCTGCCCGCCCTGGATGTTCTGCCGCGCCTGGGCCGGGTGCGCCCATGAGGGACGAACTGCCGCTCGACGGGCGGGACACGACGGACATGATGACCTTCGATCTGGCGCTGTGCCGTGAGCGCGCCCGTGCACGCGATCTCACCGACGAGGACCTGGCCGCCCTGACCGGCATCCCCACCACCGACTGGGACAAGCGCCTCAACCCCCGCACCCTTTCGGCCGCAGCGCTGTTCGCCCTGGCCCGCGCCCTGGACACCGACCCCGCCTCGCTGCTGCACGAGGGCGGGCCCACCCGGCGCCCGCAGCCTCGGCCCCGCTCGGGGCCGGCGGGGAAGGCCCCGTATGCCACCGTGCTGCACGCCGCCCTGCTGCAGACCGGCCGTGTCCACCCCGACGACCTGGCCTCGGCCCTTCAGTGGCCGGCGCACCGGCTGCAGCATGCCGCGGCGGCCCTGGCCGTCCAGCTCGAGCAGCAGGCGGGCCCGCACCGGCTCGTGAACACCGACACCACCCTCCACCTGGCGGTGCAGCCCGGCCTGCTCACCGCCGCACAGGAGCAGAACCTGCACGAGGGAGGTCATACCGCGGCCAGCCTCAGCCCGGGCGAGGCCGCCGCCCTGATGCGCCTGCTGCACGCGGCCGCCCACCATCGTCCCCACGCCGTGCCCGCCGGGCAGCTCCCGCGCCTTCAGGGGCGCCGACTGCTGGCCCCCTTCGACGGCGAGCCGACCCCGCACCCCGACGTGCTGTTCGCCCTCGGCCTGGCCGACCATCCACTGCCTGCCTCCGGCGTGTCCGCCGACGCCGCAGCGCCCGCCACCGCGGCGGCCGGTACGCCATCACCGGCGACAGGGACCGGGCGATGACGCCGCGCGAGACGGCCGCGGGTGAGCAGAGGACCGGCCCGTGGCGCCCGACATGGTCACCGGGGAGCACCCGCCCCGGCTTGCCGCCCCTCAGCGCGGTCCACGACGTCGGCGACGACTACGCCTTCATGGCCGCCGCCCTGGCCGCTCATACCCCCGCGCGCGGCCGCATCACCGTTCATCCCACCCCGGTGGCCGGCGCCCCTGCATCCCTCGCCCACGATCTGCTGCGCGCCCTGGGCAAGCACCTCCCGCTCCACGGGAGCCCGGAGGCCGTCGCCTGGGCGGCCCAGGCCGAGATCGCCTGGCGCGCGGCGGCCGCCTGGATGCTGGCGCTGCGCATCGGCCACCTCGTGGTCACCCGGGCCCACCGCATCAGCTCCCGGCACTTTGAACACCTCTTCGCCCTGCGGGAGTTGACCGGCATGCGCCTGACCCTGCTGTGCCACGGCCCCGTTCCGGCCGCCCTGGCCGACGTCCTGCCGGCGCTGGCACCCGAGCAGGTGCATACCCTGACCGCGGCCCGCCGTGTCCTGGCGGCGGCCGGGCCGGAGCCGCACACGGCCGGCCACTTCGCGTGGTGGCAAGCCACCGCGCAGTTCCCGCCCCACCCGGGTGAGCCGTGCTTCTGGCTGTCCCTGCGGCGCAAGACGTCCCGCGCCGACCTCGAGGCGGCCTCCAAACGCCTGAACCGCACCGTGCTTCCGCTGCCCGCACCCGGCCGTTTCCCACCCGAGCCCGATGAGCACACCTTGTTCCTCGCGCACCGGCTGCACGCGCGCATCGCCCACCCCGTCCACGCCGCGGCACTGGCCCTGCGCATCCTCACCGGCCGTCCGCCCTCCCAGTTGCCCGGCCCCACCGCGCCACCGTCCGACTCCCGGACACCCTCCGGCCGTCCGGCGCAGATACCAGCGTGGGCCGCAGGCCTCCTTCAGGCCGCGCACTGCTTCGGGAACCTGGACCGGATGCGCAGCGAAGGGCCGCTGCGGCTGAGCAGGACACGCAAGAGCCGTTCCACCCCGACAAGGCGCTGACAAAGATCAGGGAGCAGACGATGACCGAGCCGGCCCCTGAACTCCTCGCCGCGATCCGCCGTGACTACCACGCGGGCGAGCAGCAGCCTGAGGCCCTGGCCGAGCGCCACGGCGTCGAAGGCCGCACGGTCATGGAGGCGCTTACGGCCGTAGTGCCCATGGAACTCGACATCCCGGCCGATGAAGAAGCGCTCGCGTCGGTCCGCCAGTGCCTGGCGATGCTGCTGGAAAAGGACCAGGCCACGGCGCCCGAGCAGCGCCGCGGCATCTTCGAGCTGTACCGGGAGCTGACCTGGCGCACCGGCCGGTGCCCGGTGTCCTGCCGGTGGGTGTGGCAGCACATCACCGCCTGCCGCGCGCAGCACGCCAGCGCCGGCCCGGCCGGACCGGCGCCTTACGAGCGCACCTGGGCGGGCGCCGCCGGCCTGGACACGGCGGAATACGTCACCGGACTGATCACCGATGCGGTACGCGACCTGGCCGACCTGGCCATCGAGGGGGCGATGCCGGCCGCGGACGGCGCCGAGCTCGCCCTGGTCAGTCTCGCCGCCGCCCGGGCCCGCATCGACCGGGCCCTGACCGAAATCGCGGCCACCGGCCTGGTCAGCGGTCTCACCCTCGCCCGGATGAGCGCTTTCACCCGCATCCCCGCAGACGAGCTGGTCCAGCAGATCGAGGACGACCACCGCCTCATGGAGGCCTGAACCAGCACCTGCCCGCAGCCCGAGCCCGGGAGGACCGGGAGGACCGGGAGGACCGGGAGGACCAGGCGTCGCACAGTCCGCGCGGTCGGCAGCGGCCCTCAAAGCCACCTCTTGGGGAAAGCCCCGCCCCGTCTGGGACGCGACGGCGCGGCGCAGGGTGCGCGCAGGGGGTGTGGTTCTTGCCGACCGGCCGCCGAGGCGATTCCCGGGATAGGGCGGGTCCACTACTGTCCGCATATTGCTGACTATCAAAGAATTGATTATGTCAGTGGAATTGGTATCATTGGGGATGTGTTGGATGCGAATGTCGAGCGTGAACTCGTAGCGGCGGTCGAGGTGTTGAGGGTCGCGGAGGAGCAGGTGGCTGCCGCCCTGAGGGTGTTCCTGGCCCGGGACCCGGTCACCGGGCGTCCGGTGCACGGCCGGATCGGCCGGGCCGCGGAGATCACCGGATGGGGTCAGCAGCGGGTGAAGGAGACCGTTACTCCGGCCCTCGCCGAGCGGCGCCGCGCCCAGCGCGGGGATGCACAGGGGAGCCGGTGATGAGCGGCTTCGACGCAATCGACTCCCTGCTCGCCTCCGTCGCCCCCGAGGCCGGCCTGCCGGATGCGGCCGTACGCCGTGAACTGCGCGAGCAGGCAGGCTTGTCGAAGGCGCAGGTGGCGCGGACGCTCGGGGTGAGCCCGTCCACGCTGGCCGGCTGGGAGACGGGCCGGGACCCCTCTGGCGAGGCCCGTACGAAGTACGCCTACCTCCTGGACGGCCTCGCCGCGAAGATCGCAACCCCCGATGCCTCTGACATCCCTGAGACGGAAACAGCCCCGCCCCCGGCGCCTGCGGTATCGGGTTCCGGCGAACCCTCGGCGTCGCCCGTTGACGACGAGGCCGACGATGTCGAGGCGCTGGCCGTGCCGGAGTCATGTGTGCTGTGCTCGAATCCGGCCGGGCAGCGGGTGGCCGGGTTCCCACAGCATCTCGATCCAGCCGACTGCCGGCCGGTCGCGGCCGGCGCACCGGCGGCAGCGGAGCAAGAAGCGACACCGGCTCCGGCCGCACCATCTCCACTGCCGTCCGCCCGGTCCGCGAACGCCCGCCCCGAGCACCGGCCGGCCCAGCCGACCCGCCGCGCCGAGCGGCCCAGGCCGCCGGTCGGCCGCGCCTTCCAGCTCGCGGGCGAGCCGGCCGATCTGATCGGCCGGGTCGTCGAGGCGGCACTGGCCGCCAGTGAGGGCGATGTCGAGGCGGCGACCGCGGCCCTGGCGCGGAAGGCGATCCCGGACGCGATGGCGCTCCTGGATGCCACCCGGATCGGCGGCCGCTACGACGTGATCGCGCACCCATGGATGCCGGACATCCTCAAGAGGCAGTCGTCGCGGGGCGCGGACCAGGTGTGGGAGGCCCGCCCGAAGTGGACCAGGGCCCACCTCCCGCCCGGCGAGCACGAGGTGACCGCCCTCGATATCAACGGCGCCTACCTCTCCGCGCTGAAGACCCACCTCCCGCTCGGTCAGCTGGAACATTCCTCGGGCGGGGTCGGCCACGACCGCCGCCGGGCGGGCGTGCACTTGATCACCCCACCTTCCTGGGACCATGAGGACGTGCTCCCGAACCCGATCGGCCAGCGCGACGAGCCGGGCCCCTTGTGGGTGACCGAGCCGACCCTGCGCCTGCTGTTGCGCCTGTCGGGCCCGAAGTACGCCCTGTGCGACCCGCCCGAGATCCACGAGTCCTACACCTCGGGGGCGACCGAGGGACTGCTGGAGAAGTTCCGCATCGCCCTCAAAGACGCCCGGGATACGGCGATCGCCGACGGCGATGAGGTCACGCTGGAGTATGTGAAGGCGATGTACTCCAAGTTCGTCTCCACGATGGGGACCTCGAACTACAACCGTGAGCTGTACCGGCCGGACTGGATGCACCTGATCCGCTCGCAGGCCTTCGCCAACCTCTGGATGAAGGCCCTCAAGGCCCACGATGCGGGCTTGACCGTGGTGCGCGCGATGGGCACCGACGAACTCCACGTCATCGGCGACTGGCGGCGTGTCTTCCCGGAGGGCCGCGGCGTTACCGAAGTCAAGATCAAGGACATCTACACGGCGGGCACCGCAGACGCGGCGGCGCCGCACACTGAGGAGGCGTAAGTGCCGGACAGGAACCACGAGTTCGGCAAGTACGGCGCCCAGGGGATCAAGGGCTACGAGGCCGCCGCCCGCCAGCTCGACACCCTCGTCGAGTTCATCGCCACTCCCATCACCCAGCGCCGCGGCATGCTCGCCCGCCTGCACTACCTCACCCGAACCGAGCACGCCAGGGCCGCCGCCCGCCAGGCGGGCCTGAAGGTCACCGACCGCACCCTGAAGCGCTGGGCCGACGGCAAGGCGACACCGTCGAAGAAGAGCCTCGCCCAACTCGAGGCCGCCTACCGGCAGGTACGCCGCCAGAACGTCGCCCGCCACCTCCTGCAACGCCTCAACCGCGGCGGACGCGGCACCCGCGTCGAGTTCCACCCCCTCAACCAGTCCCAGGTCCCCCGCCCCTACCAGCGGGCCGTCACCTTCCGCAGCCTGAACGTGCGCCACTGGGACCGCATGGTCCAGGCATGGGCGGCCGGCGACAACGAGGCCATGGACGACGCCTGGTTCACCGGCATCACCGCCGACCTCGGCTCCGACTACGGCTCCTACGAGTACGTCATGAACATCGGCTTCGCCGCCTGAGGGGGTGTCGGGTGCCGCACGGAGGAGGAGCACACGTCGGCCGGGGCGTGACCGGGCCCGCTCACGTCCGCTGCATGGTGGTGCGCGGTGGTACGTTCCCACGGCGCTGACGTCTTCGCCGGCGGCCTGCCCGCCGTCCCTGCCCGCGCGCATGGGGGTCAGCGCCGGATCGGCGGCGTAGGCGGCCAGCAGCGCTTCGGGAGGCCGGCCGTGCGGCCAGGCTGCACTGATCGACAGGGCGGTCAGACCTGCGAGCCGGAACGCGTCCTGCGTGCCCAGTTTGGGCAGGTGGCGCAGGAACAGCCCTGCCAGGTTCTGGAAGGCGCGCAGCGCGGCGTTCTTGTGCTCGACGGCGACCGTGGCGGACTTGCCGGGATGGGGCGACGGTTCGAGGGCTGCTGCGTGGTTGGTTCTGTACCGCATCGGCGCACGCTGACGGGCGGTTGAGCACCTCGGCCTCTGTACGTACGTCTGGTGCCTGGCGTCGGATGCCGACTCGGGGCGCGGCCTCTGCCCTGAATCTCTTCGCCGAGTCGATCGGCCGAGGTCTGCGGCATGCCGGAGAGGCCGCCTGTCAAAGGGCGGTGCACGCAGCCGTGACCTCATGGCGTTTGGTGACGTTGGTTGAGTCACCGCAGGAGCCTGGGGGAGAGCGTTGTGGCGGAAGCGGTGTCATCTCCTGTGCCGGGTGCGTCCGGGAGAGCGTACGAGCGGCAGGTCGTCGCGCGTGTTGTCCGCTTCGAGGGCATCGGCGGGCATCTGGCGGTAGGAGTGGAGGAGTTCGGCGATGAGGGCGGGGCGGACCTCGGCCGCCGTCACGAGTGCGGCCAGTACCTGTGAGCGCGACGTCTGCTCCCCGGCGGCGGCCGCGGCCCGGACCAGGACGTCCAGCCTTGCGTCCACGTCCTCCGGCCAGTCGACCAGTGTCTTGCGTCGTGGACGCTGCCAAAGCAATTCCACACGTCCCCCTCGCTGACACTTATCTATATCCAATATATATTGAGCCCATGGCGACGATGCTGCAAGAGCGTTCAGAGCAGAGGGACTTAGACCACGGCCCTGTGAAGGTTCGCGTGGCAGGCCGCACGCTGAATGCGACGCCGGTGTTCGACACCTACTGGCGCTTTGCGGCGGCGCGCCAGAAGGTCTACGAGGCGCGGCTTGCTGGGGGAGAGGGTCCGTTCGCCGACGACCCGATCCTGCAACGCTACCGTTTCACCAACTGCTTCCGGGCCGCCGACCGGGTCAGCCAGAACCTGATCGGCGGCGTGATCTACCAGGGCGAGCAGGCGTGGGAGGAAGTCTTCTTCCGGACCCTGCTGTTCAAGATCTTCAACAAGACCTCGACGTGGCGGTTGCTGACCGGGGAACTGGGAGAGGTGCGGTGGGACACCTACGACTACCGCGCCTTCGACCGCGTGCTCTCGCAGGCTTTCGCCGCAGGGCAGCGGTTGTACTCGGCCGCCTACATCGTGCCCCCGCCGCAGCTCGGCGGGGAGCGCAAGCACCAGAACCACCTGCGGCTGCTGGAGATGATGATGGCCTCGGACGCGCCGCAGCGCGTGCTGTCCGCGCCCACGCTGCAGGACGCCTACGAGGTACTGCTGGGCTTCCCGGCGATCGGGCCCTTCCTGGCCTACCAGTTCGTGATCGACCTCAACTACGCGGCCGCGATGCCGTTCTCGGAGATGGACTTCGTCGTCGCCGGGCCCGGAGCACGCGACGGGATCCGCAAGTGCTTCGGCGCGGCGGCCGACGGCATCGAGGCGGACGTCATCCGCTACATGGCCGACACCCAAGGCGAGCACTTCGCCCGGCTCGGCCTTGCCTTTGCCGGGCTGCGCGGCCGCCCGCTGCACCTGATCGACTGCCAGAACCTGTTCTGCGAGGTCGACAAGTATGCCCGGGTTGCCCATCCGGACATCGCCGGAATCAGCGGGCGCAGACGCATCAAGCAGACCTACCGGCACCAGGCCGCCGCCATGCCGGCCTGGTTCCCGCCCAAATGGCAGCTCAACTCCTCCGACTGACACGGCGTGCTGCCGCACCGCCCGCCCGGCGGGTCCTTATGCCGCCATGCGGCCGGTGCCGGTCAGCAGCGGACGCAGCTTCGTGACGGGGCCGTCCAGGCGGGCATGGCCGGCCACCACGGTCAGGGTCCCGCAGGCCAGTCCGGCCTGCTTGGCGATGTAGGCCAGCAGACGGCCCAGGCCGAGATAGTTGCCGTAGGCGCGCTCGAACATGAAGTGGCTGCGGTACAGGGCCGCGGCGTGCACGCGCTGGTCGCGGTCCAGCTGGAGCGAGAGGTGGCTAAGGCAGGGGAAGCCGATGTAGCTGTTGTCCTTCCCGGCGGTGTGGACCAGCAGGTCCGCACCCGCCTCCGTGTCCGCGGTTGCGGCCAGGTCGATCTCGTACCCGGCGGCTATCTTGGTGCCCGCGGCCTGGGCCCGCAGGCGGCTGATGACGGTGCCGAGCTGGTCGACGCTGTCTTTGGACGCCGCCGGGTAGAAGACCAGGCGGCCGAAGTAGGTACCGCGGTGGTTGCCCGGATACCGCTTGATCGCCGGATACATCCGCCGGTAGCGCTCGGCGAGCTCACCCGCACTTGCAGTCCGTGCCGCCAGGGCCGCGGGAAACAGGGTGCTGGCCACGGTCTCCAGTGGCCACAGCCCGAGCGCGGTGCGCAGCCGGTCCAGTTCGGCGCGGAACACCGGGTCGTCACGCGTCGGCTCGGCGATACGCACCACCGTGTGCAGGCCGGTCCGGCCCGGGTTGTCCTTGCGGTCCAGCTTGTTGCAGGCGGCCACCCAGGCCTGGGTGACGTCGCGTTCGGCCACGGTGAAGCTGTGCATCAGTCCTCCTGACACTGTCGGGCGCGATCCGGGAATTGATCTTGAGCTCAGGCGGGCCAGGTATCGTCCACTCCGGCACGCGGCGCCTCGCGGACCACCTCCAGCCGCACCACGGTGCCGTGCCCAAGCACCGCGACCTCGACCAGGCCCCGTTCACCTGGCGGGACCTCGTCGGTCACCACGGCGCTGGCCAGCGGCGTCGTGCCGTCACTGGTCCACGGCTCCAGCCCTTTGGGCAGGACGTCGAAGACCGCGTGGTCCAGGTGCAGCACCAGCACATCGCCCGCGTCGGCGTACACCGTCTGCCCTTCGGAGTGTGCTGTGATCACGTGAACCTGGGCGTGCGCCGGCAGTGAGGCGCCTCCTGCCAGCGCGCTGCGCAGATCTCCGGGAGGGATCTTGGCCCACTGACCGGCCCGGCCGGCATCCAGCAGCCGGAGGTTCACCAGATGGCGCACCGTCCCGGCATACGACGTGCCCAACTCGCGCGCCAGCCGGTAGGCGTGCTCGGGGCGGGACGGCCGGCCGCCGCAGATCCTCTCCAGCGCCGCCCGCACCGCGGGCAGCGGCATCAGGAACCATGCGGCGAACGCCTCGGCCGTCTTCTCCTCCTCGGGCCAGCTGCCGTTGCCCCAGCGCAGCGCGGGATCGAGCTCCTGGTCGGCCGCAGTGCGGTGGCCCAGCCAATGGTGCCCCAACTCGTGTGCGGCCGTGTGCCGTTGGGTGACCGCGTTCAACGATGCGTTCAGCAGCACGGCCGGCCCCGCGTCGGCAGGGGAGTAGTACACACCGAACAGGCGGGGCATCGGCTGCGCCATGCCGATCACGCCCGCCGCCCCCAGCGCCCGGTGCACGTGCACGTACCGGGCGCGGTCGATCCCGAGGTCACGGTGCGCCTGGACGGCGGCGATGGACGCAATGCGGTGCGCTAAGGCCCAGTTCACGCCGTCGGCCCCCCGCCGTCGGCGCCCTGCTCCTCACGTTCTGCTGCGCGCCGGAGCGTGAGGTACTCGGCGAACTCCAGCACGGTCTTGGCGTCGCCGTCGGTCAGCTGGGCCAGCGCCCGCGGCAGGCCCGCCAGCGCGTACTCGCCGGCATCGGCGTCCTTCTCCTCGGCCAGGAAGTAGGCGACCGGCTGCCGGTACAGGCGGGCCAGCTTCTTCAACTCCAGGCTGTCCACCCGCCGTTCGCCGCGCTCGATATCGCTAATGGCCGAGCGGGGGATGCCGGTGGAGTCCGAGACGAACTGCTGAGACATGTTCAGGTAGTAGCGGCTCTTCTTCAGCCGTTCGCCGAGCCGCACCATCTCAGGGTCGCGCTCACGGTTGCCGGTGGTGGGGGGAGGGGTCATGACTGTTGCCTTTCAATGATGGCGTCCAGGACCGCCGCGGCGAATGCCCGCACCGACCGGGTGGCCTGGGCCGCTTCCCGGTCTGCGGGAATGGCGACGTGGTAACGCTCCTCGATGCGCGTGAGTATCTCGACCACCAGCAGCGAGTCCACGGGCAACTCCCGCCCTCCCTGCTCGAGTTCCGCACGGAGCTCGTCGGGGGAGACGCCCTCGTGCTCGGCGATGAAGTCGATGACGAGCGAGGTGATGTCGTCCATGCTCGGTGTGTCCGCGTTCGGCAACTCTCCCCAATCGTCTGCATTTCCAACGGCGCCGTCGTAGCATACGACACATTGTCGGGAAAGCCAACGAGGCTGTCGCAAGATCAGACAGGTGTGAGAGTGGACTTCAAGCGCTACCAACAAGCCGCCGTCAAGACCCTCCAACCCCCCACCGAGGGCACCGACCCCGTCCTCGTCCCCCTCCTCGGCCTCGCAGGCGAAGTCGGATCCCTGACCACCGCCTACAAGAAATTCCTGCGCGACGGACCCGCCTTCGAACAGGGCAAGCACCAATTACGCGAGGAACTCGGAGACGTGCTGTGGTATGTCGCCGCTCTCGCCCACCGCTTCGGACTCGACCTCGACGACGTCGCCGCCGCCAACCTGGAAAAGACCAAGGACCGCTGGCGCCCCACACCCCACGACGAACACGCCCCCTTCGACGCCAGCTTCCCCGCCCACGAACAACTGCCCCGACAGACCTCACTCACCTTCACGCCCACCAAGACCGACGACGGCCGCACCGTCGTCACCCTCACCCGAGAAGACGGAACCCCCGCCGGCGACCCGCTCACCAGCGCCTCCCACGTCGAAGACGGCTACCGCTTCCACGACATCTTCCACCTCACCCACGCCGCCATCCTCGGCTGGTCCCCCGTGACCCGCTTCCTGCTGGGCCGCAAACGCAAGAGCGACCCCCGCGCCGACGAAGCCGAAGACGGCGGCCGCGCCATCGCCATCGAAGAAGGCATCTCAGCCCTCGTCTTCTCCTACGCAGCCCGCCACCGCTACCTCACCGACATCACACACATCGACCAAGAACTCCTCGCCACCATCGGCCACATGACCGCCCACCTCGAAGTGAGCGTCTGCCGCGCCGCAGACTGGGAATACGCCATCCTCACCGGCTACACCGCCTGGCGTCAGCTCCGCGACCACGACGGCGGTACCGTCCACCTCGACCTCGACCAGCGCACCCTCACCGTCACCCAACCCTGACAGCAGCTGTACGCAGGAACATCAGCACCGAAGGCCACGTGACACCTGCAGCTGAACCGAGAAGGTCGACCACAAACCACCGCTACCTCGCCTTCGAAGACGCGCTCCCTACTAGAAGATCTACCGCTGCGCGGCGTGTTTGTTGTTCTATGGCCGTCGCGCACGGGCGCGCGTGACGATGAACGGTGATACCCGAGGAATTGAGCTTGCCGGAGCGGACCGTGGAGAAGACCGTGACCAGCGCCGACCATGTGCACACGGCGGCCACGGTCCGCCGTCGGCAACGCACGTTCGTGCCACCGTCGGAGTTGCACCCCCACCGCCCGACCACGGCCGACACCACCCTGCTGGACCAGTTGTTCTATGCGACGGTGGACGAATGCACTGACCCCGACTGCCGCCCTCTGCTGCTCGACCGCGTCGCGGTCGACGCAGGGGCGACGCGCAAGCTGGT
The DNA here is from genome assembly GCF_001905005.1 of Streptomyces sp. CB02923. Lineage (GTDB taxonomy): Bacteria > Actinomycetota > Actinomycetes > Streptomycetales > Streptomycetaceae > Streptomyces. The sequence continues at coordinate 42,091 of NZ_LWKZ01000013.1, forward strand.
GGAGTGGGCCTGCCATATCGCCTCCGAGATGTACTGCGAGCTTCCCGCGGAGCTCGTGGACGAAGACGAGGCAGCGACCACCGTCTTCCACCCCTCGCCCTTCTTCTGCAGGCTCGCCGCGCAGTACCAGAACCCTGGGCCGACCTTCACCACATTGTTCGCCACGTATGACACAGCTCAGCGCCGTCAGGTGGCAGACAATGCTGTCGCTCTGGTCGACGGATTCCAGGTGTGGTGGACCGACTTCCTCTTCCAGTGACCTCCCCTCCTGCCCCTGCGGGAGGATGGCCGTCGAACGCCCGTTCCTGCGCGAGTTGAGGTTGCACGCGATGCCCACCAGCCCCGAGCCCGCTGCGCTGACGCCCCAGACCACCCCCGCCGCCACCCGCCGGACGCTGCGCGCGGATCAGCAGCGTGCGGTGGACAGCGGGGGACGCGGCCTGAGAAGGCCCAGGAGCCGCGGGCACATGGTCTCTGCGTGCGGGACCGGGAAGACGTTGATCGCGCTGCGGACGGCGGAGGCTCTCAAGATCCGGTTTCTGCTGGTGGTGGTGCCCTCAAGGGATCTGATCGGCCAATGGGCGGCAGTGGCCCGCGCAGACGGCCGGACTGAGCAGTTGATGGCGGTGTCGTCGCTCAACGCCGACAAACACCCTGTGCTCGCCAAGGCGGGGGCGGCGTCTACGAGTTCGGGGGAGTACCTGGCGTACTGGCTGGTCCAGCGGGCCAAGAAGGGCGAGCCGGCGACTGTGTTCGTCACCTTGGACTCGCTCCCCAGGGTCGAGGAGATCCAGCACTCCGTTTTCCCCGCGCCCGCCTTCGATCTCGCGATCGTGGACGAGGCGCACCGTACCGCGGGCAGTTGGGGCAAGGAATGGACGATGGTCCACGATTCCTCCCGCATCCGCGCCGACCGCCGTCTCTACCTGACTGCGACCCCGTATGAGTGGGAGGCGCCGCGCCTGGCCGAGGCCCCGGACACGCGCCCGCAGCTCAAGCGCACCGCAACGACCGTCCCCACCTGGGAGTCCCCGTCCCTGATTGCCTCAATGGACGATGTGAAGGTGTTCGGGCCGCGCCTGCACACCTACACTCACGCCGAGGCGATCGAGGACGGCGTTCTCGCGGACTACCAGCTCCTCGTCCCCACGGTCACCGACACCGATCTGCGTACCGTCCTGGCCGACCCCGACCGTATGCACACCGGCTTCGCCCCGACCGCGCGCCGTACGACCGCCCTGCATCTGGCTGTCCTCAAAGCCATGCGCGAGCACGACCTCAAGCATGTGATCGTCTACTTCCAGCAGGTCGCCGACGCAGAAGACTTCGCCCGCCAATTTGGCCACACCCTGCGCACTCTCCCACCCGACCAACGCCCCTCCTGGGCGAGCACGCTGTCCGTCTCTTCGATCAACGGCAACCACACCCCCGACCAACGCGCCACGCTCCTGACTCAGTTCGCCACCGCCGACCGTGCGGTGATCACCAACGCCCAGGTCCTGTCCGAGGGCATCGACCTGCCGGCCGTGGACGCGATCGTGTTCGCCTCCCGTACCGAGAGCGTGCGCCGCATCGTCCAGGCCCTGGGCCGCGCCCTGCGCAAACCCCCCACCACCAAGGTGAAGACGGCGAGCCTGATCATCCCCGCCTACACCCCACCCAACTCTGATCTCACCGACCTCCTCAACACCCCCTTCGAAGCCCTCTGGCTGATCACCGCAGCGTTGCGCCATCACGACCAGACCATCGCCGCCCGCGCCCCGCGCAAGGCCACCGCGCACCGCCTGGACAGTGCCACCCACCGTCTGATCGCCCGCCGGTTCCGCTTCGACTTCACCCTTGACCCGGGCACGATCGCCCAGGCGATGGACCTGTTGGCCTGGCCCTCAACCGGGGCAGCCCTCTCCGCGCCCCGCCGCGCGGGCCTGGCCGCCGCCCTCCGCTACCACGCCGAACACGGTCACTTGAAGGTCCCGGTCGATTACACCGACGCCTACGGCTACCGCCTGGGAGCCTTCATCGCCGGCCAGCGCACCGCCCGCCGCCGAGGCACCCTGAGCGCCGACTGGATCGCCGAACTCGACAACCTCGGCATGATCTGGGACGAGCACGAGGCCGCCTTCGAATCCAACATGACCCTCGTCGAGGCCTTCTACGCAGAACACGGTCACCTCGCCATTCCCGTTCAGGATCTCGGCGGCCAGTTCCTCGTCGACCAGCGCGGCCTCGCCCGCAAAGGACGGCTCCCCGAAGCCCGCCACACACGTCTCACCGCCCTCGACCCCGACTGGCTCCTGCCGCACGGACCCGACTGGCACCGCAAGTACCACCTCCTGGCCCGCCACCTCCACACCGGACACGACCCCGCCACCCTGCGCCGCGACACTGTCATCGACCACGTCAAAATCGGCACCTGGCTCCACCACCAACTCACCACCTTCAACGCCCTCAACGACGACCAACGCCGCCTCCTGACCCGCCTCGGCCTCACCCCCACTCACATCACCCTCACGACGAAAACGAAGGCGAATAAGACCACCACCCCCGTCAGACTCAGCACCCCCAACACCAGAAAACGCCGCTCCTTCGAACAGACCGCCACACTGCTGCGCGCCTTCGTGGAACGGCACGGCCACCCTCCTGGTGCTCGGGAGGGGATCGACGTCGACGGAGAACGCGTGATGATCGGACCGTGGCTTTGCAAGACCCGCACCGCCCAGAAGAACGGTCAACTCTCCGAAAACAGAAGCCAGTTGATCCAGAGCATCCTCAACGAAGCCAGCGTCGTTCCTCCCGAAGAGGAGCGCCCCGGATTCTCAGAGATCCCGTAACTTTTCTGCCCGCGATCCCACTA
>NZ_LWKZ01000013.1:45030-45389 GCF_001905005.1 Streptomyces sp. CB02923
AGCACCCTGGAAGTGCTACCGTGGAGATCTGACGGGGAGGCGGTTCGCACGCCTCATGTCCGCACCCTCGGCATGAGAAGGGCTCACGCCACCTGCCAGCCGAGCAGGCCCGAGCCCTTCAGATAATCGACCACCCTGCCCCCATCTCGGCAGCTAGCCACAGGAGTTCGCGAAGCGAACTCCGTACAGAGAGACCGCGGAGCGGGCTCTCTGTAGGCTCGGATCGCGAAGCGAACCGAGCCCCGGTCGCGGAGCGGCCGGCCTACGTCACGGAGTGACGTAGCGTCAGCGATGCGGAGCATCGCGAGGTATCCGTCGCGTAGCGACGGCGCGTCGTCTTCGCGGAGCGAAGCGCGCGC
>NZ_LWKZ01000014.1 GCF_001905005.1 Streptomyces sp. CB02923
GCTGCCCGCGGTCGCCGTCACCCGCGCCCTCGACGACGTCAACATGAACCCGGACACCCCGATCGTCGTCCGCTTCGCGCGCTGGGCCGGTGACGTCGCCCACGGCGACCTGGGCCGGACCCTCGAAGGCGACTCCGTCAACGACGACTTCGGCCGCCGTGTCGGAGTCAGCACCCGGCTGCTGCTCCTGGCGACCCTCGTCGGCTCGGCCCTCGGCGTCGCCGTCGGCGCGTACGGGGCGATCCGCCAGTACCGGTTCTTCGACCGGTTCTCCACCCTCGCCTCGTTCTTCGTGCTGGCGATGCCGGTGTTCGTGGTCGGCGTCGCGCTGAAGATCGGCGCCACCGCCCTCAACGACGGTACGCAGACCATCAAGGTCCTCGGTGAGTACGACGCGCAGTACGCCGGACGGTGGGACCCCGCCGCCCTCCTCAACCGCGGCCAGCACATGCTGCTGCCCGCCCTCACCCTGATCATCGTGCAGGTGGCCCTCTACAGCCGCTACCAGCGCAACACCATGCTGGACGTGCTCGGCGCCGACTTCCTCCGCACCGCCCGCGCCAAGGGCTTACGCCGCCGGACCGCGCTGGTACGGCACGGACTGCGCACGGCCGTCCTGCCGGTCGTGCCGTTGCTGGTCTACAACGTCGTACTGCTCTTCGCCGGTGCCACCTTCGTCGAGAAGACCTTCGGCTGGCACGGCATGGGCGAACTGCTCGTCGACTCGGTCGCCGGCCAGGACGTCAACGCGGTGGCGGCGGTCGGCCTGTTCACCGCCGTGCTGGTGCTGATCGCGGGACTGCTCTCGGACCTCCTGTACGCGGCCCTGGACCCCCGCGTACGGGTGCGGTGATGCGTACCACGGGCGGCGGCCGCACGCCGGGGAAGAGCCGTACGGCAGACGGTCACACGCCGGGGGAGAGCCGTACGGCGAACGGCCGCACGCCGGGGCAGAGCCGTACGGCAAACGGCCGCACGCCGGGGGAGAGCCGTACGGCGAACCGCCCCCGGACGTCGCGCGCCCGCCTCACCGCCCGCCGCTTCGCGCGCAACCGGCTCGCGCTGGCCGGGCTGGCGCTGCTCCTCCTGCTCTTCCTCGCCGCGTACGCCGGCCCGCTGCTGAGTCCCTGGGACCACCGCACCCACGACTTCCTCAACTTCCTCTCCGGGCCGTCCGCCGACCACTGGTGGGGCACCACCCAGAGCGGCCTGGACCTGTACGCGCTCACCCTGCGCGGACTCCAGAAGTCGCTGGTCATCGGCGTCCTCGTGGGAGTGGTCTCCACCTTCCTGTCGGCCGTGGTGGGCGCCTTCGCCGGTTACTTCGGCGGCTGGACCGACCGTGTGCTGACCGGGCTCGTCGATCTGCTGCTGGTGATGCCCGCCTTCCTGTTCGTCGCCGTCCTGTCGCCGCTCGTCCGCGGCTCCGGCTGGCCGGTCTTCGTCGTGCTGCTGGCCGCCTTCAGCTGGATGATCACCGGCCGGGTGGTCCGCAGCGTGACGCTCACCCTCAAGGAACGCGAGTACGTCAAGGCCGCCCGCTACATGGGCGTACCGGCACCGGTGATCGTCTTCCGGCACATCCTGCCCAACATGGCCTCCCTGCTGATCATCGAGGCGGTCATCCAGGCCGGAGCCGCGGTCATCGGGGAGAGCGGGCTGTCGTACTTCGGGTTCGGCGTGCAGCCGCCGGACGTGTCGCTGGGCACGGTCATCGCCGACAACACCAACATGGCCGCGAGCTACCCGTGGCTGTTCTTCTTCCCCGCCGGATGCCTGGTGCTCATCGGCGTCTCCCTCGCCTTCATCGGCGACGGGCTGCGGGACGCGCTGGACCCCGACGCCGCGGGAGCCCAGGCCCGCGCCGGGCGACGGCCACGCGGGAAGCGCCGGTTCCGTACGGGCGAAAGCACCGGAGCGACGGAAGGCCGCAGGTGACCGGAGAGCACATCAGCCCCGCGGAGACGGCCGGACGCCCCGCGCTCCGAGTGACGGACCTGCACGTCACCTTCCCCGGCGAGACCGGCCCGGTGCACGCCGTACGCGGCCTGAGCTTCGCCGTACGGCCCGGCGAGGTCCTCGGCATCGTCGGGGAGTCCGGTGCGGGCAAGTCAGCCGCCGCGCAGGCCGTCCTGGGGCTGCTGCCGGACGGCGCCGGGGTACGGGGCTCCGTCGAACTGGACGGCCGGGAACTGCTCGGCCTCGGCGACGCCGAGCTGTCCAGGATCCGCGGCAACGGCATCAGCATGGTCTTCCAGGACCCGCTGTCCGCCCTCACACCCGTCTACAGCATCGGCAGCCAGCTCGCCGAAGCGCTCCGCGTCCACCAGGACCTGAGCCGCAAGGCCGCCCGTGCGCGTGCCGTCGAACTCCTCGACCTCGTCGGCATCCCCGACCCGCACCGCCGCGCCGACGCCTTCCCGCACGAGTTCTCCGGCGGTATGCGGCAGCGCGCCGTGATCGCCATGGCCGTCGCCAACGACCCGCGGGTCATCGTCGCGGACGAGCCGACCACCGCCCTCGACGTCACCGTCCAGGCGCAGATCCTGGACGTCCTGAGGACGGCCCGGGAAGCGACCGGCGCCGCGGTCGTCCTGATCACCCACGACCTCGGGGTGGTCGCCGGGGCCGCTGACCGGGTGCAGGTCATGTACGCGGGGCGGCCGGTGGAGGCCGGGACGGTCGACGAGATCTACTACCGGCCCCGGATGCCGTACACGGTCGGCCTGCTGGGCGCGACGCCCCGGCTGGACGGGCCCACGGGGGTGCCGCTGGTGCCCGTACACGGCTCCCCGCCGTCCCTGTCGGCCCTGCCGCCCGGCTGCCCGTTCGCGCCACGCTGCCCTGCCGCCGTGGACCGGTGCCGGGAGGCGGAGCCCGCCCCGGCCCCCGCCGCGGACGACGGGCACTTCGCCGCGTGCCACCGGAGCGAGGAGATCGCGGCGGGGACCTTGCCACGGGCGGAGATCTTCCCTCCCATGGAGGCGAATCGAACGGCCTCGTCCCCCCAGCAGGGGGCTACCCAAGCGGAGCGAGCCGGAACCGCGCCACCCACCCCCACCCCATCCGCCCCAGCACCATCGGCCCCCGCCCCACTCCCACCCCGCCCCTTAGTCCTCGAAGTCGACGGTCTCGTCAAGCACTTCCCGCTCACCCGGGGCACCTTCGTCAAGCGTGCCGTCGGCTCCGTACGGGCCGTGGACGGCATCAGCCTCGCCGTACGGGAAGGGGAGACGCTCGCCCTGGTCGGCGAGTCCGGCTGCGGCAAGACCACCACCCTGATGGAGATCATGGACCTGGCGGCCGGGCAGGCGGGCACCGTCCGCCTCTTCGGCCGGGACGTCCGGGACCTGGACCGCGCCGCGCGCCGGAGCCTGCGCCGCGATCTTCAGATCGTCTTCCAGGACCCGACGGCCGCCCTGGACCCGCGGATGCCGGCCGGCGACATCCTCGCCGAGCCGCTGCGCACCCACCGCTGGACCGCGGACCGCATCGCCGCCCGCGTCCCGGCCCTGCTGGAGACGGTCGGGCTGGCGGCCGCGGACGCGGGCCGCTACCCGCGCGAGTTCAGCGGCGGCCAGCGCCAGCGCATCGCCATCGCGCGCGCCCTGGCCCTGGAGCCGCGCCTGCTGGTGCTGGACGAGCCGGTGTCCGCCCTCGACGTGTCCGTGCAGGCCGGTGTGCTCAACCTGCTGGACGAGCTGAAGGCCCGGCTGGGCCTGAGCTACCTGCTCGTCGCCCACGACCTGTCCGTCGTCCGGCACAGCGCCGACCGGATCGCGGTCATGTACCTGGGCCGCATCGTGGAGTCGGGGGACACCGCGGACGTGTTCGCGGCGCCGTCCCATCCGTACACACAGGCCCTGCTGTCCGCCGTGCCGCTGCCCGATCCGCGCAAGGAGCGGGAACGGAGCCGGACCCGCGTCCTGCTGGGCGGCGACCTGCCGAGCCCCGCGGACGTGCCGTCCGGCTGCCGCTTCCGCGGCCGCTGCCCGCTGTACGCGGCGCTCGGCACCCCGGAGCAGCGACGCTGCCGCGAGGAGGACCCGCAGCCCAGGGCCCTGACGCCCACCCGCGAGGCGGGCCCGCCGTCCAGGGCCCTGATGTCCACCCGTGAGGCGGACCCGCCGTCCAGGGCCCTGACGCCCACCCGGGAGCAGGACCCGCCCCCCACGCCCCTGGCCCCCGCCCACGAGGCGGCCTGCCACTACGCGTCGTACGCCGCGTCCCCGCCAGGAGGAGGCTGAAGAACGCCTCCCGCGCCGCGCCCTCCCTGTGTTTTCGTCAGTCCAGTCGAGAAAGGGAACGTCTCCGCAATGAAGCTCTCCAGAGTTCCGCTCGCCCTCGTCGCCACCGTCGCGGTGTCGGCATCAGCGCTGACCGCTTGCGGCGGGTCGGACGACAACGGCGGCGGCGCCAAGCCGAAGCAGGCACCGAAGACCACCGCGCTGGACATCAACAAGACCGATCCGGGACAGCTGACCCAGGGCGGCACGCTGAACTGGGCGATCGACCAGTTCCCCGTGCAGTTCAACGCGATGGAGGCGGACGGCAACCAGGCCTCCACCAACGTCGTCGTCGAGGCTCTGCTGCCGTCGCTGTGGCACTCGGCGCCGAACGGCGAGCAGGTCCCGAACAAGGCGTTCCTGCTGGACGCCGCCAGCCGTACCGAGGGCGGCAAGCAGGTCGTCACGTACCACCTGAACCCCAAGGCGAAGTGGTCCGACGGCACCCCGGTGACCTACCGGGATCTGGAGGCCAACGTACGGGCGATGAGCAGCAAGGACGAGGCGTACAAGGCCGGTGCTCCGGCCGGGTACGAGGACGTGTCGTCGGTCCGCAGGGGCAAGGACGACCACGAGGCCGTCCTGACCTTCGGCACGCCGTACGCGGACTGGCGCGCACTGTTCGCCGCGCCCAACAACACCCCGCTCTACCCGGCGAAGTACATGGCCGACGCCAAGAGCTTCACCACCGGCTACCTGAACAAGATCCCGGTCACCTCCAACGCGTACAAGCTGGGCGGCATCGACCGGACCGCGCAGACCGTCACCCTCGTCCCCGACCCCGCCTGGTGGGGCGACAAGCCGAAACTCGACAAGATCGTCTTCCATGCGATGACGACCGAGTCGATGCCCGCCGCCTACGCCAACGGCGAGATCGACTACTTCGACCTGAACGCCGGAGTCGCCGCCTACAAGCAGGCGTCCGGCGTCCGGACGGGCGAGATCCGCGAGGCCGGCGGCCCCAACTACCGCCATCTGACCTTCAACGGCAAGAGCCCGAAGCTCAGCGACCCCGCGGTGCGCAAGGCACTGTTCAAGGCCACCGACCGCGAGACGCTCGTGAAGTCCGGCGTCAAGGGCCTCGGCTGGGAGCCCGTACCGCTGAACAACCACTTCCTCGTGCCCAACCAGACGGGCTACCGGAACAACTCCGGAGACCTCGGCACGTACGACCCGAAGGCGGCCGGCCGGATGCTGGACGAGGCCGGATGGAAGCTGGACGGCAAGATCCGCAAGAAGGACGGTGCGGAGCTGAAACTGCGCTTCGTGATCCCCACCGGCCAGCCCGCCTCGAAGAACGAGGCCACCATCCTGACCCAGATGTGGGCCCAGGTCGGCGTCCAGCTGGACATCCGGACGGTGCCCGTCAACGATTTCTTCGACAAGTACCTGATCCCGGGCGAGTTCGACGTGGCGCCCTACAGCTTCTCCCGCACGCCGTTCTCCGCGTCCGGCTCCAAGAACATCTACGCCACCGACGGCGGCAACAACATCTCCAAGACCGGCAGCGCGAAGCAGGACGAACTGCTGGACAAGGCCGGCCGCGCCACCGACCGGACGACGTCCCTGGAGGCCGTCAACGAGGCCGACGCGGAAGTGTGGCGAAGCGCCGGCGTACTGCCCACCTACCAGCTCCCCGAGATCACCGCGGCCAAGAAGAACCTGGCCAACCTCGGCGCCCAGGGCATGGCCGACATCACCTACGAGTGGATCGGCTACACGAAGTAGCCCACCGCGGTGCGCCGCTCTCTCCGCGCGAACCGGCTCACCGCGGAGTCGCACGATGACCGGGCCCGCCGACCGGCCCGGCCGCCGTGCGGGCGGCGGCGCCCGCGTCACCGGGCCCGCCGCCGTCCTCGTCCTCGTCGGAACCGGAGTTGATGCGGGCGAGGACGGCGTCCCGCTCCGGGGTGTCCTCCGGCTTGAGGAAGCCGACCAGGACGTACAGGACCAGCGAGGTGGCCACCGGCGCGACGATCTGCACCTGGAGCTGGACACCGGACAGCCCGTAGTTGGTGAGCCAGAAGGCGAACAGGCCCGCCGCCCAGGACACCAGCGCCGCCGTCGGCCCGGACCTGCGGAAGCGCGGCACCATGCCCAGCAGGAACGGGATGGAGACCGGCCCCACCAGCCCGGCCACCCACTTGATGACGACGGTGATGATGTCCTTGAACGCCGGCGAGTCGACCTGGGTCGCTATGGCCATCGACAGGGCCAGGAAGGCGACGGTGGACAGCCGAGCGGCCAGCAGGCCCGCCCGGTGCGACCAGGTGCGCGCCCGCGCCCCCAGCTTCGGCAGCGCGGGCGCGATGTCACGGGTGAAGACGGCGGAGATGGCGTTGGCGTCGGAAGAGCACATGGCCATCGTGTGCGAGAAGAAGCCGACGATGACCAGGCCCAGCAGGCCGTGCGGCAGCAGGTGTTCGGTGAGCAGCGCGTACGAGTCGGACGCGTCCGGCTTCTCTGCCGTCACCAGGAGCGGCGCCACCCACATGGGGAAGAAGAGCACGGCCGGCCACACGAACCACAGGACGGCGGACAGCCGGGCCGAGCGCCGCGCCTCGCGGGCGTTGCGGGTGGCCATGTAGCGCTGCGCCTGGTTCCACATCCCGCCGCTGTACTCGAAGGTCTTGATGAACAGATACGCCAGCAGGAACGTCAGCGTGTACGGGCCGACCGTGGGCCGGGTGTGGCCGTCGGGCAGCCGGTCCCACACCGTCCACAGCGCGCTGACGCCGCCCAGCTCGGCCAGCACGGTCACCAGCATCGCCACCCCCGCCAGCAGCTGGATGACGAACTGCCCGAGTTCGGTGAGCGCGTCCGCCCACAGGCCGCCGACCGTGCAGTAGACGCCGGTGACCACGCCGGTGATCAGGATGCCCTGGTTGAGGGTGAGGCCGGTGAAGACGGACAGCAGGGTGGCGATGGCCGCCCACTTGGCCCCCACGTCCACGATCTTCAGCAGTACGCCGGACCAGGCGAGCGCCTGCTGGGTGGGCAGGTTGTAGCGGCTCTTGAGGTACTCCAGCGGGGAGGCGACGTGCAGCCGCGAGCGCAGCCGGTTCAGCCGCCCGGCGAACAGGCGGGCCCCGACGGCGATACCGACCGCGATGGGGAAGGACCAGGTGACGTAGGACGTGACGCCGTACTGGTAGGCGATGCCCGCGTACCCGGTGAACATCACGGCGCTGTAGCCCGACATGTGGTGGGAGATGCCGGAGAGCCACCAGGGCATCCGGCCGCCCGCCGTGAAGAAGTCGGAGACGTCGTCCACGCGCTGGTGGGACCACACGCCGATCGCGACCATCACGCCGAAGTAGCCGATGAGCACGGCCCAGTCGAGACTGTTCATGCCCCCTCCAGGGGTCCGCCTTGTGAACGGGGGAACACTTCGCCGTACGTTCCGCGGGGCGGCGCCCCCGTGCGGGAGCGGGGACTTCGGGGATTGAACCGTCCACGGCGAGGGGCGGTCAAGGGTGCCAGCGGTCAAGGATGTGAACCGCTGTCAGCTAAGCGAACGATTTTGCGGCCTCTTGACCCCTGGGGGAGTTGTTGGGCACGTCCGCCGGAACCCAGGATGAGCGCACACTTCGCCGGGGCGGCACGGGTGCGGGAACCCGTGAGGAGGGAGGGGAGGGGGAAAAGGGGAGGGGAGGGGCTGGGGTGGCGGGCCGCTAGCGCATGATCTCGCCGGCGTTCACCAGCAGTGACTGGCCGGTGATCGCCCGCGCCCGGTCGGACGCCAGGAACGCCGCGGTGTGCGCGACATCGGCGTCCGTCGCCATCTCCGGCAGCGCCATCCGCGCGGTGAGCCGGTCCAGCACCTCGCGCTCCGGTACGTCCTCGGTGTGCGCCGCGTACCGTACGTACGCCTCGACCTGCGGGCCCCACATCCAGCCCGGCTGCACGGTGTTGACGCGTATCCGGCGCGGCCCCAGCTCACGCGCGAGCGCGTACATCGCCGAGACCAGCGCGCCCTTGGACGCCGCGTACGCCGCCTGCCGCACCTCCGACGGCGCGGCCACCGACGACTGCGTGCCGATCAGCACGACCGACCCGCCCCCGCCCTCCGTCATCGACGGCAGGCAGGCGCGCGTCATCCGCAGCGTGCCGAAGAGGTTGATGTCCACGACCCGCTGCCAAGCGTCGAAGTCGGCGTCCGCCAGCCCGCCGAAGTGCGAGTCCAGCGCGGCCACCTGGACGACGGCGTCGATACCGCCGAAACGTTCGGCCGCGAGCGCGGCCAGCGCGGCGCACTGCTTCTCGTCCGCGATGTCCGTCACCCGCCAGGCGACGCGTTCGCCCGACGGATCGGCCTGCGCCGCCGTCTCGGCCAGGCGGGACTCCGTACGGGCGCCGAGCACCACCGAAGCGCCGTCCCGTACGCACGCCATCGCCACCTGATGGCCCAGCCCGGCGCCAACGCCCGAAACGACGACGGTCTTGTCCCGCAGTAGCATGCGCGCCTCCAGGCCGGGCCGACCGCCGAGGATATGTGACGGGCCGTCAGGATAGGGGGTGAGGCGGGCGATGACCACCGTTGCGATGGCCGCCGTTGCGATGGCTGCGGCTGCGGTGACTGCGCTACGGCTGCGGTCGCGCGGCCCGCAGAATGCCCGCATGGTGGACGGGCGCGCCGCACCCCTCCTCAACTGACGCCATGTCAGCTACAACCGATGACCATGACCCACGACCCCGGCACGGACGAACATTCCGGCACGGACGACCGCCCCGGCACGGACAACCGCCCCGGCACGGACGACCACCCCGACACCCGCAGCGGGGCCTACGGCGAACTGGCCGCCGTCGGCCCGTACGGCGTACGCCCCGGGCATGCGCTGATCACCATGGTCGAGCCGCACCCCGGCCAGGAGTACGCGTACAACCGCTGGTACGAGGACGACCACTACCTCGCCGGCGCGATGGCGATGCCGTGGATCTTCGCGGGCCGCCGCTGGGTCGCCACCCGCGACCTCCAGCTCCTGCGCTACCCGGCGCGGTCCGCCGTCGCCCGGCCCGTGACCGCTGGCTGCTACCTCTCCACGTACTGGATCACCGAAGGGCGCTACGACGAGCACATGCGATGGACCGTCGCCATCAACCGGCGGCTCAACGCCGACGGCCGCATCCACCACGGCCGTACGCACGTCTTCACGGCCTTCCACGACCACCGGGCCACCGTCTACCGGGACGGCACCCGGGGCCCGCGGGACCTGCACGCCCTGGACCATCCGTACGCCGGGCTGGTCGTCGAGATCATCGACGCGCCGGACGCGCCGGGCCGTGACGCGCTGCTGCGGTGGCTGACCGGCGGGTGGCTGCCGCGCCGGCTGGCGGGCTCGCCCGCGGCCATGGTGACGGTCTTCCGGCCGACGCCGCTGCCGGGCGACCGGATGGCGTACGTGCGGCAGGTGGAGGGCGTGGACACCCGGCTGACGCTGCTGTGGTTCCTCCAGGAGGACCCGCGCGCGTGCTGGGAGCCGTGGTTCACGGGGCTGGACGAGGAGACCGCCGCTTCGGGGCTGGGGAGGGTGGAACTGGTCGCACCGTTCGTCCCCACGGTGCCCGGGACCGACCGGTACGTGGACGAGCTGCGCTGAGGCCCGGGAACGGACGGACCGCCGTCCCGGGGCGCCCGCGGGCAGGGCCGAGCCCCCTCGGCCGGGACGGCGATCCAGTCGAGAGGGCTCTGGGTGCTGCTCTTCATGCGGTCTGCGGATTGCGTTTCGTGCTGTGCGGTCGACCGGACCAGAAGGAGGACCCGGAACGGTGTCCGTACCCCCGGCCGGACCGGAGCCGTCGGGCTCAGGTCAGGTCGTACGCGCCTTTGCCCACGTCCGCCACGAAGGTGCTCCAGGCGGAGGTGTCGAAGGTCAGGCGCGGGCCGTCGGGGTTCTTGGAGTCACGGACCGCGATGGCGGTGGTCGCCGGCACGGCGACCTCGACGCAGGCGCCATTGCCACCGGAGTACGAGGACTTCGTCCAGGAAAATGCGGAATTGGGCTGAATGGCCATGTTCACTCCGACTCACTCTGAGTTGCACCGCGCTGCCGCGGATTCGGTAATCCAGACGCTACGCGCCAACATCACGGAGGGCAGGAGTAGTTCACTCATCCGTATGGCATATTCCTTGATCTCTTTCCAAGTGGGTGGGCCTCGGTGTACGGTGCCGGGCTTCCTTCCGGAATCCTGAATTCGGCCCGGGAATCCGTCATCGGGGGCGTGGCGATCAGGCCATGGTGTCCGCGTGCTTCTTCGCCGCCGCCGCGATGAACTCCCGGCTCTGGTCCGCGCTCAGCGCCTGGGCTCGCAGATGCTCGTACATGATCGTGTACTTGTGTACGTCGTTGGTCTTCTCCAGGTACAGATCGCTGGTGACGCCTTCGATGTAGACCACGCTCGAATCGGCCGCGTCGTCGAACTCCAGGATCGAGAACGTGCCCGACATGCCCGCGTGCGCGCCGGTGTCGTACGGCAGCACCTGCACCGTCACATGCGGCAGGTTGCTGACCTCCACCAGGTGGTCGAGCTGCTCGCGCATGATCAGGTGGCTGCCCACGACCCGGCGCAGCGCGCTCTCGTCCAGGACGGCCCACAACCGCAGCGGACTGTCCGGGTGGTTGACCCGCTCCTGGCGGCGCATGCGCACCTGGATCCGTTTCTCCAGCTGCTCCTGGGTCAGCTCCGGGACGGTGCCGGGAATGACGGCCTCGGCGTACCCGGGCGTCTGCAGCAGGCCCGGTACGAGCAGCGACTCGTACACCCGCAGCGACGCCGCCTCGGTCTCCAGACCGATGTAGACGCTGTACGGGATGTCGCCGAACGCGTGCCACCAGCCCTGCTGGCGGGAATCCTTGGCCATCTGCATCAGCGAATCGACGACCCGGTGGTCGTCGACCTCGTACACCCCGCACAGATCCCGGACGTCGCGCTGGCTGATGCTGCGGCGGCCGTTCTCCAGGCGGCTGATCTTCGACTGCGACACGAGCAGGCGCTCGGCGACCTCCTCGGCCGTCATGCCCTTCAGCTCGCGGAGCCTGCGCAGCTCCTGGCCCAGCCGACGCCGCCGGACGGTGGGATTGATGTTGGACGCCACGGGACGTGCACCTCCGGCTCCGTACTGCTGATTTCTCCTGCTCAGCAGATTGCCATCCCAGGTCCGCACAGCGCAGTGGAATGGACACACAAGGCGAGCGGACGTGCGCGCGGGGTGGCGGGCCCGGCCGTCGTCCGGAACGGCCGGTCCGCCACCCCGCGCTTGCTGCGGCTCCCGAACGGGACTGTGGGGACGGTGGTGCTGTGGTGCGTGCCGTGCGGTGCTGCGGGTGGTGCTCCGGTCCGGATGGTGCTCCGGTACGCGTCGCGCGGTGGTGTCGTGCTGCCCGCGCGCCGGTCGTGGGGTGCGCCGGGTGCACGTGGTGCGCCTGACGCGCACCTCGCGTGGGTGATGCGTGGTGTGTTCGCGCTCTACATGAACTGCCGGTGGTGCGGTGCCGTGCTCCTCGTCAACGCGCGCCGACGCAACGCGTCATCGCGCGCCGACGCGGGCCATGGACCCGTGGTGCCGCGGCTGTGCCGGTACGCCCGCCGGCTCCGCCGCGACGCGGGTCGCGGGCTGTCGGCCCGCTCCCGGCCCGGAGACCGGTCCGGCCGCCGTCACCTGCGCGCGCCTCGGCTGCGCCGCGACGCCGTTCTGCACATCCATGACGGCATGTGCGACCAGCCCGCCCATCGGGTCGTGCCGGATCAGGTCCCGGAGGCGGGAGCGCGAGGAGCGCCCCTCGTTCCCGGGGTACAGGTGCTTGCCGAGGCCGACCGCGTGGGCCAGTGCGGCGAGCGCCGCGGTCCGCGGGTCCGGCGGTACGCCGGTGCGGATCGCACTGTCCAGCCGGTTCTTGATCTCCCGGCTGATGGCCGTGTCCGTCGCCTGGTAGCGAGTCGTCGGCAGCACTCCGCACATCTGGCCCGCCACGGCATGGACCATGCCGCACCGCTCCAGATGCGTGAGATACGTCTGGCGCAGCCCCAGCCGGGGCCCGCCGATCCAGTGGACGGCGCGCACCGGGCTGCCGCGGCGTCGCAGCAACTCGAGCGCGGAGTCCAGAGTCGGATCTCCGGTCGGCCGTGGCAGCACCACGGCGATACGATCCCCGTCAGGGGCTATCCGTCCGGCCAGAGCCAGCTCTACTAGCTGGGCCCCGGCCAGGCCGAGGTCGAGCGACTGCGGCTGCGCTGTGGTTCCCGTTGCCGGGTCCAAAGCGAGCAGCAGAAGCTCCTCCGGAATTGTTCTGCGGCTCCTGCCCATCCATGCCTCCCCGCGTGGATGAATGACAGGGTGACCCCTCTCACATTCATCTGTCGAGAGTGCGTGGGGGGTTAGGCAGGGAACCTGTAGGTATGTCGTTCTCGTCTAGCTCCTTGGCAACGCCTTCTGTGGGGCGGGGCGCCCAGCGTTTCGCGTGGCGGTGCGGACGTGCTTCGTGAACACAGGACACTTGGCAACACTGGGCAAGGCAGAGCGCGACGTATCGCGAACGTGTGAAGGAGACATAGGTGGCGGGCGAGTCCCCCGGCAAGCCGGAGCAGAAGCAGTCGTCGGGGGAGACGGCGGAGAGCGAACGCGATCCGCGACTCGCAGTCTTCCGTGAATCACCGGCCGGCCCGGCGGAGCCTGCCGACAAGGCGGGTAAGACGGGCAAGGCGGAAAAGGCGGGTAAGGCGGGCAAGGCCGATACGGGCGGTAAGACCGACCAGGCTGATACGGCCGACAAGGCCGACCAGGCTGATACGGCCGGTGGGGCCGATGAGGCGGGTAGGGCCGCCGGGTCCGGTGAATCCGGTGAATCCGGCGAGGCCGCTGACGGCGGCAAGGCCGGGGCGAACGGCGAGGGCCGTGACGAACGGCTGCGGGAAGCGGTCGCCGCGTGGGTGGCGGCCGGGGACGACGAGGGCGCGTCCGGCGAGGGTGCGTCCGCCGAGGGCGCGAACGGCGCCTCCGGGGCCGACGCCGACGCCGCGAAGGACACGCGTGCGAAGGATGAGGCGGGTGAGGCGCCGGTGACGAAGGCGTCGGCCGATGCCGGTTCCGACGCCGATGCCGGTTCCGAAGCCGCGGTCAAGGGTGCGGCGTCCGGGAGTGGCTCCGAGGGGGCTGCGAAGAAGGCCCCCAAGAGCGCCGCGAAGGGGGCTCCCAAGGGCGGCGGCAAGAGTTCCGCGGCCAAGGGTGAGGACGCTTCCGGCGGCGGCTCCGAGGGCGCGCCGGAGGCCGTCGACCAGCCGACGGCGATCTTCAAGGCTCCGGCCTTCGAGGAGGGCGGGGACGAGCCCGCCGACGAGTCCACGCGAGTGTTCTCGATCGCAAAGCAGAAGGCTTCGGACGGCGCCGGGAAGGGCGCTGAGAACGGCGCCGAGGCTGACGCGAAGCCTGACGCGAAGGCTGACGTGAAGGCCGACGCGAAGACTGGGAAGCCGGGCGCCGAGTCCGATGCTGAGCCGGAGGCCAAGCCCGACGCCAAGCCTGATTCCAAGCCCGACGCCAAGTCCGGAAAGTCCGACTCCAAGCCGGAAGGCAAGGGTCAGAGCAAGGGTCAAGGCAAGGGCCAGAGCGAGGGCCAGGGCAAGGGCAAGCCGTCGGTCGACCAGCCGACCACCGCGATCAAGGCCGTACGGCCGCCCGGTGCTGCCGAGTCGGACGGTGAGCGCACCAGCCAGTTCGTGGCGCTGAAGTCCACCGACCCGCAGCCGATCAAGCCGCCGCGGCCGGTCGGGGACGATAAGTCCGACAAGCCGGGCAAGGCCGACAAGTCGAGCAAGACCGGTAAGGCGGCGGCAGCCAAGGACGCCGCGAAGACCGACGACGAGCCGGACACCAAGCCGGGCGCTAAGCCGGGTACCCGGGCGGGCGCTAAGCCGGGCACCAAGGCGGCCGCCGAGCCGGACGTCGCCCCGGGCACGAAGTGGGGCGCGAAGGCCGCCGCCGGGTCCGGTGCCGCTTCCGCCACCGCCGCCGGTGCCGCTTCCGGTGCGCAGCCGGACGCGAAGGACCCGGACGCGAAGGGCGGTGCCGCCGAGGCGCCCGCCGCGACCCCGGCCGGTGCCACCGCGCAGCCGGGCGCACAGCCGGGCGCGCTGCCCGACTCCGAGCAGACCAAGCAGCAGCCGCTGCCGCCGCTGGACCTGCTGGCGCAGCTGACCAACACCCCGCCGCCGCCCGAGACCCCGATGCGCACCGTCGCGCGCCGGTTCAAGATCTGGACCCCGCTGGTCATCCTGCTGGCGATCATCTTCATCGTCGTCCAGCAGGTGCGGCCGCTGCCCGATCCGACGCTGGCGGTGGGCGCGAAGTCCTCGTACACCTTCGGGGGCGGCGCGTTCCAGATGCCGTGGCCGGGTGAGGGCCAGGCCGCGTCGCGGGTCGTCGGCGTGGGTGACGTCGGTACGTACGGGCCGCAGAAGCCGGTGCCGACGGCGAGTGTCGCGAAGGTGATGACCGCGCACCTGATCCTCAAGAACCACCCGCTCAAGCCGGGCGAACAGGGCCCCAAGATCACGGTGGACGCCACGGCCGTCAAGGAGTCGGGCGCCGAGGACGAGTCGCGGGTCAAGGTCAAGGAAGGGCAGTCGTTCACGGAGTACCAGATGCTCCAGATGCTGCTGATCCCCTCCGGCAACAACATCGCCCGGCAGCTGGCGCGCTGGGACTCGCCGCAGGACGAGCAGGCGTTCATCGGCAAGATGAACGCCGAAGCCAAGGCCCTGGGCATGACGAACACCACGTACACCGATTCCAGCGGATTCAAGGACTCCACGAAGAGCACGGCGGTCGACCAGCTCAAGCTGGCCGAGGTCGTGATGAACAACGAGGTCATCCGCAAGATCGTCGCCATGCCGAACGCCGACGTACCCGGTCTCGACCAGCGGCTGGAGAACAACAACAGCCGCCTGCTGATCAAGGGCACGGGCGTCCTGGGCATCAAGACGGGGTCGAGCAGCCCGGCCGGCGGAGCGCTGATGTGGGCCGCCCGGCGGACCATCGACGGCAAGCCGCACACGATCGTCGGCGTGACCATGGACCAGCACTTCAAGGGCCTGGACCCGAACGCCGAGAACAGCCTGCAGCTCGTGCTCGACCGGAGCTACAAGATGCTCAGGGCCGTACAGGACGCCATGACGTCCGCGACCGTGGTCAAGAAGGGGGACGTGGTCGGCTACGTCGACGACGGCCTCGGCGGGCAGACGCCCGTGGTCGCCACCAAGAGCCTGAAGGCGGTCGGCTGGCCCGGCTTCAAGGCGCCGTTCGCGATCGACGGCGGCCGGGCTCCGGTGCCGCACGAGGCGAAGGCCGGCACGGTCGTCGGGCAGCTGAGCGTCGGCAGCGGGGACGGCCGGATGACGGTTCCCGTGGCGCTCCAGAAGGACCTGACCGAGCCGACGTTCGGGTCGAAGCTGACGCGGATCGGCTGAGCCGCTCCACCCGCTGCGTCGAGGCCCCGGCAAGCCACCGCTTGCCGGGGCCTCGGCCTTTGGGGCCGGACGCGGGTCTGGATGCGGGGCCGGACGCGGGGCGCACGGGGCCTGTTCGGGGCCTGCTCGGTGCCGGGCGTTACGTCGTGACCTGCCGGAGTTGTTCCCGGGTGTGGGCGCGGGCCGGGTGGTTGGCGCGCACATGACCGTAAGCGGTCGAAAATGGGTATTCGTGATGATCACCGGTGGTGGCGGCAGCATCGACACCGCGGGCTCGTACAACAGCGGCTGGAGCCACTGCGGCTGAACCCGCAGCCCGGCACCGGGTACGGCCGCCCGGCATCGCGTACCGCTGAGCCACCGGGTCACGCTGAGCCACCGCGTACCGCTGAGCCACCGCGTACCGGTGGACCCGCGCCTGCCGGTGGACCCGCGCCTGCCGGTGTGCGGCGGCTGTCGTACGGTCTCAGTGTCCGCACTGTCCCGACAGTCCCGCCCGGCCCGGTGAAGCGGAGTCCGCCATCGACGTAGCGCAGACCGCATATGCGTCCCCCGCGCGCGCCCGGAGCCTCTGGGTGTCGCGGGGGGCTGTCGCGCTGTTCCCGGCCGCGCTGATGCTCGTCCTGGGCCTGTGGGGCATCCGCCGCCAGGACAGCATGTGGCGGGACGAGGCGGTCACGTACGACATGGCACACCGCACCCTGGCGGAGCTGTGGCCCACGCTCCAGACTGTGGACGCGGTGCACGGTCTCTACTACGTGCTCATGCGCGGATGGTTCCTCGTCTTCGACGGGGGCGTGGTGGCCCTGCGGCTGCCGTCCGTGCTTGCGATGGCGGCGGCCGCCGCCGGTGTCACGCTGCTCGGCAGGCAACTGGTGGGCCGGCGGGCGGGGCTCTTCGCGGGCCTCGTCTTCGTGCTGCTGCCGATGGTGCAGCAGTACGCGCAGGAGGGCCGCTCCTACGCACTGGTCTGCGCGCTGGTGGTGTGGTCCACCTACCTGCTGACGCGCGTCACCGCCCGGCCGTGCAAGCGCCTGTGGGCGGGCTACGTGGCGCTGTCGCTGGCCGCCTGCCTGATGCACGAGTTCGCCGTACTGGTCCTGCCCGCGCACGGCGCCGCCGTCGTCCTGTCCGGGCTGCCGCGCGCGGTGCGCCGGGCCTGGTGCGTGGCGGCGGCAGCGGTGATCGCCGGGCTGGTCCCGCTGGCCCTGTTCAGCATGGGGCAGTCGGAGCAGCTCAGCTGGCTCCAGTGGCCCAACCCCGGCCAGCTGGGCACCTTCATCGCCCTGGTGCTGGGCGGCCTGCTCTGCTCCCGTGCCCCGGTCGGCCGCGCGGGCCGGCAGCGGCTGCGCCTGCGGCCGGTCGCGTTTCCCCTGCTGGTGCTGCCCACGGCGCTGCTGGTGCTGCTCTCCCAGCTCAAGCCGATGTACGTGGACCGCTACGTCCTGTACTACGTGGCCGGGTTCGCCCTCCTGGCGGGCGCGGCGCTCGACTGGGTGCTGCGCCCGCCCGGCCACCGTGGCCAGACCCGGCGCAAGGTGCTGTACCGGTCCGCGGCGCTCGTCGTGGTCCTCGCGCTGCTCGTCCCCGTCAACGTCTTCCTGCGCAGCCCGCAGAGCCGTACCGACGACGCCATCGCGGTGACCCACGCCGTCCGGGAACTGTCGTCACCGGGCGACGGGCTGCTCTTCCTGCCCGCCCGGCGCCGGGTATGGGCGGCGGCCGCGCCCCACGAGTTCCACCGCCTGCGGGACCTGGCGCTCGACCGGAGCCCGGTGGCCTCGCACACCCTGTACGGCACTGAGCTGTCCGGCGACCACGTCCACGCGCACATGATGCAGGCCCGCCGCATCGTCGCCGTCGGCGACACAAAGGGGCAGCCGCTCGACGGGACCGATCAGGAGATCGCCAAGCGGACCACCCTGAGTGCTTCGTTCCAGGCGTGCGCGACGAGGGAAGTGAAGGGCGCGAGCATCACGCTGTACGCGCGCCCCGGGCACTGCTGACGCCCCCGTCCAGTTCAGCGAGCGCCCCCCCGTCCCTCTCAGCGGAGTGCCTCCCCGTCCCTCTCAGAGCAGCTCCGCCGCCTCCGCGTCCAGGCCGAGCAGGTCGCGCAGCGCTTTTGCCCCCGCGGGCGTCAGCCGCACGGCCCGGCCGCTGCCGATACGCCGTACCCACGCCCGCTCCAGCAGCCCCGCGCACAGCCGGGCACCCGCCACGCCTGCCAGGTGCTGCCGCCGCTCCGTCCAGTCGACACAGCCGCGGGCCGTCGGGCGGCGGCCCGCGCGCAGCGTGGCGGCGTCGGTGCCGAGGGCCTCGGCGAACCAGGCCCGGCCCGTGCCGGTGAGCGCGAAGCCGCCGTCCTGGTCGATCAGGCCGCGCCCGGTCATCGCGTCCGTGACGGCCACGCCCAGGCGCCCGGCCAGATGGTCGTAACACGTACGCCCACGGGCCAGCGCGGCCGAGGCACCGGCGGCGCGCAGCCCGCGCGGACGCTCGGCGGGCGGGCCGAGATGCGCGGTCAGCCCCTCGATCAGTTCGGCGACGCGCGGGCCCGCGAGCTGTACGTAACGGTGGCGGCCCTGGCGGTGCTCCACGAGCAGCCCGCCCTCGGTCAGCCGCGTCAGATGCTCGCTCGCGCTGGACGGCGCGACCCGCGCGTACGCGGCCAGCTCACCCGCCGTCCAGGCCCGCCCGTCCAGCAGCGCCAGGCAGAACGCGGCCCGGGTGCGGTCCGCGAGGAGACCCGCCAGACGTGCGAGGCCGGTGCTGTACGCCGATGCCGCATCCGGTGACGGTGCCCGAGTGGTCATGGGTCCATTGTGCGCGGGCACGTTTCGGCCGGTCCCGAAACGAGACGGATCTACGGTCCTGCCATGCGGACCTTGGGCGATACGGAAGCCGGCACGGAAGCCGATACGGAAGCCGATACGGAAGCCGGTAGGGAAGCTGGCACGGAAGCCGATACGGAAGCCGACACGGAAGACGGCACGCGGGTGGGGGCCGGTCCGGACATGCTCACGGGGCCGGGGCGCACGCCTTCCCCGGGCATGCTCACCCGCGCCTTCCACGCCCTGCACCACGGCGACGAGCCCCTGCTGCTCCCCAACGCCTGGGACGCCGCCTCCGCCGCCGCTCTCGCCGCCGCGGGCTTCGCCGCGATCGGCACCACGAGCCTGGGCGTCGCGGCCGCCCTGGGCGAACCGGACGGTCAGGGCTCGGCCCGCGTACGCGACGCGACGATCGCCCTCGCGCGGCGGCTGGGGAGGCGCCTGACCTGCCCGTACACGGTGGACATCGAAGGCGGCTTCGGCGGCGGGCCGGAGGAAGTGGGAGCGCTGGCACGTGAGTTGGCGGACGCGGGCGCTTCCGGCGTCAATCTGGAGGACGGGCTGCCGGGGCGCGCGGGGGACGGCCCGCTGGTCCCGGCCGGACGGCAGGCCGAGTTGATCCGCGCGGTCAAGGAGTGCGCGCCGGGCCTTTACGTCAATGCCCGTATCGACACGCACTGGCTCGTGGACGATCCCGCCTCGCGGCCGCTGGACGAGACGCTGGCCCGCGCAGGAACGTATCTGGCGGCCGGGGCGGACGGCATCTTCGTGCCGGGCGTCACCGGAGAGCACGCCGTCGCCACGCTCGTCGCGGGCATCCCGGCGCCGTTGAACGTCCTGTACACGCCGGGCCGGCTCCGCCTCGCCCGCCTGGCCGAGCTGGGCGTACGGCGCGTCAGCACCGGTTCGCTGCTGTTCCGTTCGGCGCTGCACGCGGCCGTGGCGCTCGCCGAGTCCGTACGCGCGGAGGGGCGGGACGGCGGTGACGACGGTGACAGCGGTGACGGCGCTGGGCCCGACCTCGCCGGTGTGCCCGGTTACGGGGAGGTCCAGCGGCTGGCGGAGTGACGCGGCGGGGTGCGGGGGGTGCCGGGGGGAGAGAGGCGCGGAGTGGGGCCGAGGGATGCCGGGGGATGCTGAGGAATGCCGGGGGCCGGTTGGCGCCCCCGGCCGCTCAGGCCTGCTGCGTCTGGCGGCGTCGGTGCACCGCGATGCCCACGCCCGCGGCGCCGAGCACACCGGCCGCGCCCGCGAGGCCGCCCGCCGGAAGCCGGCCGATCCGCTCGGCGATACCGGCGAGCCCGTCCTCAGGCAGCACGGCGGACTTCCGGCCCATCGCGTGCGGGGTGGTGGCGTCGGACGCGTCGGCGGCGAACGCACCGCCCGCCGGAAGGAGCAGGACAGCTGCGACACCGGTCGCGACGGCGGCGGTACGGATCACGGAGCGGCGCTTTGCCCGCATGGAACTACTCCTCGTCGTGGCGGTACCGACCGCCGTACTTCTGCTGGTTCGCTCGTCGTTCGTCGTGCGTCGTGGTGCGTGGATCTGCTGCGGCGTGGTGCCGACAGAAATGAATGTACGAGGCGTCCTTCACGGCGATCCGTAGGTTGTGTAACAGCCTGGGCCCGCTCTGCGGGCAGTGATGTCACGGCATGGGCGCCACCAACCGCACTCGCGTCGCCACTATGGGTAACTTTGTCTCGTTACGTACGTCTGTGTCCGTGCTGACAAGGTCTCGGAAGGTGGTGGTGAGCCGTGCGACGCCGACGCCGATCGCTCTCGGCGGTGCTCCCGCTCATGACGCTGCCGCCACTGGCCCTGGCGGCGGGCTGCGCGGGCGTCGCGGGGCTGCACGACGACGGGCGGGCGCGGGACGTGAAGGCGCCGCTCGCCCTGTGGGCGGACCGTACGCCCGCGCCGCGCGTCCGCGACGAGGACCCCGGTGAACAGCGAGCCGTACCGGGCCTCGCCCGGGTCCCCTCCGGCACCATGAAGGACACCGACCCGATGGCCGTCGTCCGGGCGGACTTCGCCGCCGACGGGGACCGTCCGCCCGCCCCGGACGCCGTACGCAGCCCCGTCTTCCACGACCTCACCGACGACGGCAGCCCCGACCTGATCAGCGCCGTCGACCTCGATGCCCGTGCCAGCCTGCTGCGCGTCTACAGCGTCCGGAAGCAGGTCGTGACCCGCGTCCTGGCGATGCGCGCCGTCCTCGCGGGCGTCGAACTGGCCGCGGGCCACCTGGCCGTACGCGAACCCACCAAGGACCCGCGCTACGTCAGCGTCACCGACTACGTGTGGGACGGCGGCCGGATGGGCCTGTGGGACCTCACCCTGGACGACTACCGGACGCCCCGGAACCCGCTGCCCACGACCGCGTGGAGTACGCCGCCTCCGAGTACGTCACCTCCGAGTACGTCACCTCCGAGTACGCCGCCTCCGAGTGCGCCACCGTCGGGCACTCCGGCGTCGGGCACTCCGGCGCGGGCGGCGCCCCTCCTGGAGGCCGCAACCCG
This sequence comes from Streptomyces sp. CB02923, assembly GCF_001905005.1. GTDB lineage: Bacteria > Actinomycetota > Actinomycetes > Streptomycetales > Streptomycetaceae > Streptomyces. The sequence goes on from NZ_LWKZ01000014.1 coordinate 21,101, forward strand.
CCCGGAGAGCCCGGAGAGCCCCTGATGACCCGCCCGGCGCTCTCCCTCCGCTGGAAGATCGCGCTCACCGTCACGGCGGTGTGCTGCGCCGTCGCCGCCGTACTGGGCGTGCTCGTCCACAACGCCGTCGCCCGCCAAACCGTCGGCCAGGTACGGAAGGAGACCCTCTCCGACCTCGACGACGCGCTGGACCTGTACGAGTACGGCACCTCCCGCGAGGGCCTCAACTCCGTACTCGACCCCGGCGAACTCCCCGTACCCCTGCGCACGTTGGTCCACCACGACCGGCGCGGCAGCATGGTCGGCATCTACCACGGGCAGCGCGTCATGTGGACGGCGGCGCCGGCCGGCGACCAGGTGATGGCGGTCTGGTCCCCGTACGAGAACACCCGCCGCTCCCTGGAGAACCTCGACACCGCCATCTTCGGCTCCGCCGTCCTCGCCGCCACCGCCGTCGCCCTCGCCGGACTGTTCCTCGCGCACCGCATCAGCCGCCGGCTGAGCACCACGGCGGCCGTCGCGCGCCGCATCACCGCGGGAGACCTGGACGCGCGGGTCGGCACCGAGGGGGAGGGGCGAACCAGGACGGGAGCGACGGACGAGGTGGCGGCGGTCGCCGCGGCACTGGACTCGGTGGCCGGTTCCCTCCAGGGCCGCCTCCAGGCCGAGCAGCGCTTCACCGCCGACGTCGCCCACGAACTCCGTACCCCGCTGACCGGCATCCTGGCCTCGGCCGAGCTGCTGCCCGAAGGCCGCCCCAAGGAGATGATCAACGACCGGCTGCGGGCGCTGCACCGGCTCACCGAGGACCTGCTGGAGATCTCCCGCCTCGACTCCGGCGCCGAACACCCCGACCTGGCCTCGTACGAACTGGGCACGCTCGTCCGGCGCTCCGTCGAGGGCCTGGGGCTCGACACCGAGGTACGCATCGTGCGGGACGGCGTCGTACGGACGGACCGGCGCAGGCTGGACCGCATCCTGTGCAACCTCGTCCTCAACGCCCACCGGCACGGACGGCCACCGGTGGTGGTGACTGTGGATGTACCGGGCGGTGCCGGGCCGGGTGGGGGTGGGGCGCATGACGACGGGCCGGGTGTGGGCGGGTCGGTTGTGGGCGGGCCGATGGTGGGCGGGCCGGTCGGGGGTGGGGCGTTCGCGGGCGGACCCGTCGCGGGTGGGCCGGTTGCGGGTGGGCCCGTCGCGGGTGGGCCGGTTGCGGGCGGGCACTTCCTCGACGAAGGATCGGTGCCGGTCCCCGTCGTGGAAGTGCGCGATCACGGGCCGGGCTTCCCGGACGAGTTGCTGCACCGCGGCCCGCAGCGCTTCCGTACCGACGCGCCGGGCCGCGGCAAGGGGCACGGCCTCGGCCTGACCATCGCCGTCGGCCAAGCCGCCGTCCTGGGCATCGGCCTGCTCTTCACCAACGCGCCGGACGGCGGCGCGCGAGCCGTCCTCCGCCTCACCCCGGCTACCCCGCCGCCGCCCGGCCGAGCCGGATCGCCAGGGCGTACACCCGGGTGATCTGATGCGGGCTGTTGTTGTTGTCCGATACGAGGAAGAGCGGCATCCGCCCCTTGTACGGGCCCGAGGCCAGCGGTGCGGTGCCGAGCGTCATCCCCTCGGCGTTCTCCAGCAGCGGGTTCAACTGCGGCTGTGCGGCCGCCGCGCCGCCCCGCGGGCACGTCACCAGGTCGACCGGCTCCCACTTCTTCGCGAACGCGTCGACCGGTTCGGACTGCAACGACGCGACCTTCGAGACGTCCTTCGCCCGGCTCAGGTCGGCGCCGAACACCCGTACCGCGTTGCCCTGCCCCTCGGCGTGGTTGGTCTCCAGGACGAGCAGCCGGTCACCGCCCAGCGCCACCAGCTCCGACACGCGCAGCCCGGCCGCCGACTGGTAGGCGAACTGCTTGTCCGGTACGTACGCGCCGCCGGGCGTCCCCCTGAAACGCTGGATACGCAGCAGGCTGCGGCCGCGCGCCTTGCCGTCGTGAAAGAGCGGCGCCTCCAGCCCCGCGTACAGGTACCGGCCGTTCGGCGACGCGTCCAGCGCCTCCAGATTCTCCGGACCCGCCCACTCGACCAGGTTGCGCGGCAGCTCCACACGGCCCGTCTGCACACCGTCCGACACCCGGAACCTGCGGATCGACGGGCCCGCCTCCGAGGCGACCAGGACGGTGCGCCCGCCCTTCTCCAGGACCAGTCCCTCGCCGTCGAAACGGCCGCCGCCGGTGGGGCGGAGCGTCCTCAGATGGACGGCGCGGGCGGCCGGCGGCACGGCGCCCGTCGTACCGAGGTCGAGTTCGAAGATCCGCCCCGGGGCGTTGTCGGCCAGCGCCCACGCCCGCGACGGGCCGGACATCGCCAGGCCGGACAGCCCGTCGACCGGCACGGCGGCCTCGTACTCGGCGCCGTCGAGCGCGTCACTGTGGCCGATCAGCGCCACGTCGTCCGAGCAGGGGCCGGAGGACGGTTCGGCGTCCCCCGCCTGCCACCACACGAGCGACGGGATCGCCACCGCCACGACGCACAGAGCGGAGACCACCACACGGCGTCGCACTCTTCGGGCTTTGGCGGCTTCTGGGGAGAGGGGAGTGGGGGTGCGGGGGGCGCCTGGGGAGCCCGGGATTCCCGATGCCCCTGTGGCCCCGGGCGGCCCTCCTGACGCTCCTGGCCCTCCTGGGACTCCGGAGGCTCCTGGCGTTCCCGGGGCTCCTGGGGGGCCGCCGTTCGAGACCTGACCGGCCTGGGCGGCATCGACCCCTCCCGGTGGGGGAACGGGGCGCGCCGCGCGATTCCGCACGAACGGCAGTTTCTCGATGCCGTTCTGGGCCTGCTGCTGGGGGAGCGGTCGGTTCTTTTCGCGCAGTGCCCGGCGGACTTCGCGGTAGATGGCTTCGAGGCTCAGGTGGTTGGGGGGTGGGGCTGGGGGCGGAGCTGGGACCGGGGCCGGGGTTGGGGCCGGGGCCGGGGTTGGGGGAGCGGTTGAGGCCGGGGGGCCGCTCTGCGGCGCGGGAACCGCGGTCGTGTCGTACGGCGCGGCGCCACCCGGCGCTGCTTGATCCGACGCGGCGCCACCCGGGTCCGTACCACCTGGGCTCGTACCACCCGGGTCCGTACCACCTGGGGCTGTGTAGCCCGGGACTGAGCGTCCCGGATCTGAGCGTCCCGGATCTGTGTGTCCAGGAACTGTGTCACCCGGCCCGGCTGTCTGCCCCATCGCGACGTACCCCGGCGAGCGCGGGGCCGGAATCCCCTCCCGCAGCACCCGCAGGAACTCCCCGGTGAACGCGGTGTGCTCCTCACCCTCCGGCGCCAGCGCCTCAACGTTCCAGGGCGTCGAGGTGAGCAGGTACGAGACGCCCTCCAGGCTGTCCATGCCCTCGAACAGGGCCTCCCCGAGCTCGCTGGACGCCTGCTGCGTGGCCGCCGCGGTGGACATGGTCCCGGACATGGACCCCGCGGACATGCCCTTGATCACGCTGCCGCTGTAGCAGCAGTCGAGGATGATGATCCGGCGCTTGGGCGGCGTACGGGTGCCCAGCGCACTGCGCAGCCAGGTGTACGGGATGCCGCTGTGCACCTTGCCGGGTTCCGTGCCGGGCAGCGTGAGGTACAGGCCCTCCCGCCGCGAATCGAGGAAGCCGTGCCCCGCGTAGTACACGATCAGGGTGTCCCGCGCGGCCCGTACCGCCTCTTCGACGGGCCCCAACGCCGCACTGACCGTCCGGGGGTTGGGCACGATCCGGCAGTTCCGCTTGGGCATCCCGCCGATGGTCCGGTCGGTCAGCGCGGCTTTGAGCGCCTTGAGGTTGTTGCGCACCCCGGGCAGCGGTGCCAGGTTGGCGTACCGGTCGACCCCGATGATCACGCAAGCCGACGCCGCGGGGTCGAACTCCGGCCCCGTCTCTCCCCCGACTCCACCCATCCCGTCAGCCCCCGTCCCTTTCCCTGCCCTCACCTACGGCCACCCCACCGACGACCGCCGTACCCGCGCCGGTCACATGTGTGACCGCCGTACCCGCTGCCGCCACACGGGTGACTGCCGTACCTGCGCCGGTCACGTGGGCAACCGCCGTACCTGCGCCCGCCACGAGGGGGTCGCCGTACCCGCGGCCGCCACACGGGGGGCTGCCGCGCCTGTGCCCGCCACGTGGGCAACCGCCGTACCCGTGCCGGTCACGCGCCCGCGCCCCCGCCTGCGCTGTTCCCCGGGCCTGCGCCCCCACCTCCACCTCCACTCCCACTCCCGCCCGTCTCATCCCCGCGCCCGCTCGCCCGCTCCAACTCCTCCAACGCGCGAAGGATGCTCCGGGCACCGTCCGAGTCCGATGTGGCGAAACTGACCCGTACGCCATTGCGTTCGATCGTCATCTTGGGACGCGCCGCGTACGCCCTGCGCCAGCTGTCGATGGCGATGGCCAGACTGCTCAGCTGGAACAGGCTGTCGACGATCAGCTGTACGGCATCGAACGCCAGTCCCATCTCCCCGGGCTTCGTCCCACTCGCCCGCAGCGAGATGTCAGCGCTCCGGCCCACGGCAGGGTCGTCCGCCAGCCACTCGCACAACGACCGCAACTCCAGGTCGCCATCGGCCTCGTCCAGCCTGACCTGAATCTCCATCAGCCCCCCACACTCCGGTCGAGCCTCACACCAACTCTCGCCCCATACCCGTCCGCTCCGCGGCAACTCCCGGAACCGGCGGTTGGCCCCCGAAGGGGGGCCTGCGCCGCGCGCGTGCGCCGTGTGGGCTGCCCCCGGCCCCTCACTCCTCCTCGAACGGCGGCTCCCCCCAGTCCAGCTCGTCGTCCTCCTGCGCCATGCTTCCGGCCGACGGCGACGGCGACGCCGGCGCGGGCACCGGCGTTGCCTGGCCCGACAGCACGGCCAGGATCTGCTCGCCGTACTTCGCCAGCTTGTTCTCGCCCACTCCGCTCACGGAACCGAGCTCGTGCACACTCGACGGTCGCGCCGTGGCGATCTCCCGCAACGTCGCGTCGTGGAAGATCACGTACGCCGGTACGCCCTGCTCCTTGGCTGTACGCCCCCGCCAGGCCCGCAGCTCCTCGAACACCGGTACCGCCTCCTCGGGGAGGTCCACCGGAACCGCACGCTTCCCCTTGGCCGACTTCACGGCCTTGGCCTTCACGGCCTTCTCCGGCTCGCGCCGCATCGACACCTCGCGCTGCCCCCGCAGCACCTCACCACTGGCTCCGGTGAGCACCAGCGTGCCGTAGTCCCCCTCCACCGCAAGAAGCCGTTGCGCGAGCAACTGCCGGACCACGCCCCGCCATTCGGCCTCGCGCAGGTCCTCCCCGATACCGAAGACGCTGAGCCCGTCATGATCGAACTGGATGACCTTCGCGGTCTTCCGCCCCATCAGGATGTCGATGATCTGCCCGGCGCCGAACTTCTGCCCCCGCTCCCGCTGCAGCCGCACCACCGTGGAGAGCAGCTTCTGCGCGGCGACCGTGCCGTCCCAGGTCTGCGGCGGCGTCAGGCACGTGTCGCAGTTGCCGCACGCGCTGCTCTCCTGTCCGAAGTAGGCGAGCAGCCGTACCCGTCGGCACTCCACGGTCTCGCACAGCGCCAGCATCGCGTCGAGGTGGGCTGTCAGCCGCCGCCGGTGGGCGTCGTCCCCGTCCGAGCCGTCGATCATCTTCCGCTGCTGGACGACGTCCTGCAGCCCGTACGCCAGCCACGCCGTGGACGGCTGGCCGTCCCGCCCCGCGCGTCCCGTTTCCTGGTAGTAGCCCTCCACCGATTTCGGCAGGTCCAGGTGGGCCACGAACCGTACGTCGGGCTTGTCGATACCCATCCCGAACGCGATGGTGGCGACGACCACCACTCCGTCCTCCCGCAGGAACCGGGCCTGGTGATCCGCGCGGGTCCGCGCTTCCAGCCCCGCGTGATAGGGAAGCGCCGTAATCCCGTTCTGCACCAGGAATTCTGCGGTCTTTTCCACCGACGCCCGCGAGAGGCAGTACACGATGCCGGCGTCACCGGCGTGCTCGGTCCGCAGCAATTCCAGCAGCTGCTTCTTCGGATCGCTTTTTCCGGCGATCCGGTACTGAATGTTCGGCCGGTCGAAGCTGGATACGAAATGCCGGGCCTTCTCCATGCCCAGCCGTGAGCTGATCTCCTGGTGCGTGGCCTCGGTCGCCGTCGCCGTCAGAGCCATCCGCGGGACGTCCGGCCACCGCTCCCGGAGCATCGACAGGGCGAGGTAGTCCGGCCGGAAGTCGTGGCCCCACTGCGCGACACAGTGGGCCTCGTCGATGGCGAAGAGCGAGATCTTGCCCCGGTCCAGCAGGCTCAGCGTCTGCTCCACCCGCAGCCGCTCCGGCGCCAGATACAGCAGGTCGAGCTCCCCCGAGAGGAACTCGGCCTCCACCAGCCGCCGCTCGTCGAAGTCCTGCGTGGAGTTGAGGAATCCGGCCCGGACCCCCACCGCCCGCAGCGCGTCGACCTGGTCCTGCATCAGCGCGATCAGCGGCGAGACGACCACTCCGACGCCGGGCCGCACCAGTGCCGGAATCTGGTAGCACAGAGATTTTCCGCCGCCGGTCGGCATGAGCACGACCGCGTCGCCGCCCGTTATGACATGTTCAATGATCGACTGCTGTTCCCCGCGGAACGCGTCGTACCCGAATACCCGCTGCAGCACGCCCACCGCGCCACTGGCGTCGTCCTCGGTTTCCCCGGCACCGGAAGCCATCTCCACCTCGCTCATACCAGCAGCGTACGAGCTACCCCGCCACCCGCGCTCAGCCCTGTGGATAACTCCCCGCCGGACCGTCCCCCTCTGCTACTCCCCGTACGGCCCCACGCAGCCCCGAATCGCCGCGTACGACACCGCCGTACAACGAAAACCACCGCCCGGTCGTCTCACCGAACGACGAGAAACATCACAAATCACCCCCACGAACACCACACCTCGCCCCCTCACCTCCCTTCCCCCGGGCCCTCTCCGCTGCCAACCCCTCCAACAGGACGGAGACCCACATGAGCCCCTACAACACCACCCGCCACCACCACAGCCCCCACCAATCCCCCCACCTCCAGTCCCGCACCCGCTTCCGCATTCGCACCCGCTCCCGCCGCCCGGCCGTAACCGCCCTCACCCCCACCCTCCTCACAACCATCACAGCCGCACTGGCAACCCTTTCCATCACCGCTTTCCCCCTCGCCCCCACCGCCTCAGCAAGCACTCCCACCACGAGCACTACAAACCCCTCCACCCCCTCCACCTCCCACTCCACAAACCCCTCCACCACCCCCCTCTGCCCCGAATCCGCCCTGAAGATCAAGGCATCCGCCGCCCACACACCCCAGCGTCCCGACACCCTGAGCATCAGCGTCACCAACCGCACCGCAAAACCCTGCATCGTCGACCGCGTCCCGACCGTCACCTTCGGCGACCTGGACGGCGCCGCCGAACCCGACCCGCCCACCGAGAGCGCTCCGTACCGTCTCGCGCCCGGATCCACCGCGTACGCCACGGTCCACACCGTCACCGGCCGGCCCGCCCCGCCCACCCGTACCGTCGACTTCATCACCGTCGCCGCCGACCCGTCTCACCACGGCCACCGCTTCGACGCCGCGTCCATCGGCGCCCCGCCCACCGGAATCCGCGTCTGGTCCCCGACCACGACATGGTGGCGCCCCACCCCCACCTGACCTCTTCGATAACGCCCCATGGCACTCAAGTGCCAACCATCGGGGGCGGGTTACCCCGAATCTCCCGCCCCCGCCCCCGCCATCCACCAAAGTGAGCGCATGAGTCTCACGACCGCCGGCGAGCCGCCGGGCCCCGTGCGCTTCTTCCTCATGTGCGACCGCTTGGGCTGCGACGCCCGCGCCGTCCTCGACCTGGTCGTCCCCGATCGGCCGCCGGACATCGAGACGGACCTCTTCGGCCACCTCCTCCACAGCGCCAAGACGGCCGCGCCGCTCATCGCCGACATGGGATGGACGTACTGCCAGGGCGACGGCTACTGGTGCCCGCGCTGCTCGACCCCCCGCTCCCAACGCCCCCGAAGAGGCCGCACCCGCTCTTCATAGCCGTCCCCTCGTCCCTCTCGCCCTGCCCCGAACTGGAGCCACCCCCTGCTCGCCCTGCGCGAGGCTCCTGCCCTGCCTGCCCCGCCGACCCAGCCGACCCCGCTGCCCCGGCCGACGCACCCGGGGCCTCCCGCATCCGGCTGCCACCCCGGCTCCCGGCTGCGACTGCTCCCCCTGTCCACCTCCCCTTGTCCGCCTCCTCCTGTCCACCGGTATGGAGCGGGCCCCGACGCGTCGCCGGAGCCCCCCATTCCCCGGTCCCTTCTCCCTGCGCTGCGCAGTCAGCTGCCGCAGGCGCAGCCGGCTTCCACGGCTATGCCTTCCGGGACCTCGGCGGCGCCGACCGTGGCGGTGCAGCAGCCGCCGGTTCCGGCGGGGGCGCCATCGGCGCTCTTGCCGAGCGTTTCGGCATCGGCCTTGACGACATAGACCTCCCAGGGCTCCTTGCCGGGACCGGTCACCCAGACCTTGTCCTGCAGTGCGTAGCAGCAGGAGGTGTCGTTCTCCTCGAAGGTGGCCAGGCCCGCGTCCTTGAGGCGGGAGGTGGCGGCGGTGACCTGGTCGGTGGCCTCGACCTCGACGCCGAGGTGGTCGAGCCGGGTCTCGGTGGTGCCGGTGCCGGTGCCGGTGCCGGTTTCGGTGTCCTGGCCTTCGAGGAGTACGAGCTTCAGCGGCGGCTCGGCGATGGCGAAGTTGGCGTAGCCGGGGCGGCGCTTGGCTGGTTCGGTGTCGAAGAGCTTGGAGTAGAAGGCGATGGACGCCTCCAGGTCAGGGACGCGCAGGGCGAGCTGTACACGCGACATGGCGAACCTCCCAACAGTCTGTATCGATTCCTGTCAATGCAAGCTTGCGCCCTGTATCGAAGCCTGTCAACATAGAAGTATGTCGAATCAGAAGATCGAGGTCTTCGAGCAGGACGGCCTCGCGGTGTGCTGCCCGGCACTGCTGACCGCGCCGCTGGACGAGGATCAGGCCGTGGAGCTGGCCAAGGTGTTCAAGGCGCTGGGGGACCCGGTGCGGCTGCGACTGCTGTCGCTGATCGCCTCCCGCGCCGGGGGCGAGGTGTGCGTATGCGACCTGACCCCGGCCTTCGACCTGTCCCAGCCGACGATCTCCCACCACCTGAAGCTGCTGCGGCAGGCCGGGCTGATCGACTGCGAGCGCCGGGGCACCTGGGTCTACTACTGGCTCGTACCGCAGATGACCGACCGCCTCGCGGGCATCCTCACCCGCCCCGCCGGCGACCCGCTGCCCGCCTCCGCCTGCCGGACCGACGCATGAGCGCCCCCGTACCCACCCCCACCCCGAACCCCGCCTCCGACACGGCGCCGGTGGCGTCCCGGCTGTCGTTCACCGACCGCTGGCTGGCGGTGTGGATCCTCGCCGCGATGGCCGCCGGCCTCGGCCTGGGCCGTCTCGTGCCCGGCTTGGGAGACGTACTGGCGAAGGTCACCGTCACCGGGGTCTCGCTGCCGATCGCGCTGGGACTGCTGGTGATGATGTACCCGGTGCTGGCCAAGGTCCGCTACGACCGCCTGGGCACCGTCACCCGCGACCGCCGCCTGCTCATCCCCTCGCTGGTGCTGAACTGGCTGGTCGGGCCGGCCCTGATGTTCGCCCTCGCCTGGCTCTTCCTGCCGGACCTGCCCGCGTACCGCACCGGACTGATCATCGTCGGGCTGGCCCGCTGCATCGCCATGGTCATCATCTGGAACGACCTGGCCTGCGGCGACCGCGAGGCCGCCGCCGTCCTGGTCGCCCTCAACTCCGTCTTCCAGGTCCTGGCGTTCAGCCTGCTGGGCTGGTTCTACCTGTCCGTCCTGCCGGGCTGGCTCGGCCTGGAGCAGACCGTGCTGGACGTGTCGGTGTGGGAGATCGCCCGCTCGGTGCTGATCTTCCTCGGCGTTCCGCTCGCCGCCGGGTTCCTCACCCGCCGCCTGGGCGAAAAGGCCAAGGGCCGCACCTGGTACGAGACCGAGCTGGTCCCCCGGATCGGGCCCTTCGCCCTGTACGGGCTGCTGTTCACCATCGTGCTGCTCTTCGCCCTCCAGGGCGACGCCATCACCTCCCGGCCGCTGGACGTGGCCCGCATCGCCCTGCCGCTGCTGGTGTACTTCGCGCTCATGTGGGCCGGATCCATGGCCCTGGGGCGCGCGGTCGGGCTGGACTACTCGCGCGCCACCACGCTCGCCTTCACCGCGGCGGGCAACAATTTCGAACTGGCCATCGCGGTCGCCATCGCCACCTTCGGCGCCACCAGCGGCCAGGCCCTCGCCGGCGTCGTCGGCCCCCTCATCGAAGTCCCCGTCCTGATCGCCCTGGTGTACGTCGCCCTCGCCACCCGCCGCCACTTCCCCGACCCCCCTCCAGTGACCGAACCAGCCGTCGCCCCGGAAGGGACCACCCGTGTCTGAGACCCCTGACCCCGCCCACAGGCCGTCGGTACTGTTCGTCTGCGTCCACAACGCCGGACGTTCCCAGATGGCCGCAGCCTTCCTCTCCCACCTCGGCGGCGACCACGTCGAGGTCAGCTCCGCGGGCTCCGCACCTGCCGACGCCGTCAACCCTGCCGTCGTGGAGGCGATGCACGAGGTCGGCATCGACCTCTCCACCGAGACGCCGAAGGCACTCACCACCGAGGCGGTCCGCCTCTCCGACGCGGTCGTCACCATGGGCTGCGGCGACGCCTGCCCGTACTTCCCCGGCAAGCGGTACCTGGACTGGCAACTCGACGATCCGGCCGGCCAAGACCTCGCAGCCATCCGCCCGATCCGCAACGCCATCGAACACCAAGTGCGCGCCCTACTGACCGACTTCAACATCAACCCCACCAGACGAACGCACCACCGCTGAACCTCACCACCACACCGCCGCAACAGCCGAGACAGACAGCACCCCACTCACGACCCGGGAGCCCCGACCCGAACCCGCACTACACGCCCCCTCACGCCCCCTCACGCAAACGGCCCCGGACGAGGAGTCCGGGGCCGAATAGATCGCCTCCCTGGGGAGAAACCCCAGGTCAGCGGCTTTATGCGCTGTGCCCCCGGCAGGATTCGAACCTGCGACACCCGCTTTAGGAGAGCGGTGCTCTATCCCCTGAGCTACGGAGGCGCTTGGAGCTGACAGCTAAGTGTGCTGTCGGCCGACCAAGGACAGGGTAACGGATCGGCGTGGTTCGAGGGTCGCTTGCTGGGGGGAATGGGCGGGGGGATGAGTTTAGGGGCCTGACCTGCGGGTTTTGTGGTGGTTGCGGGAGGGGCAGGGTGGGGGTGATCGCGGTGGGGGTTTGGGTGGGTTTGTCGTTAGTGTGATTTTTTTGGTGGGGTGGGGGGTGTCTGGGGGCGGGGTGTGGCTGTCGGGGTGGTGGATCTTGGTGGGGTGGGGTGCCGGTAGGTGGACCTGGTGAAGGTGTGGTTGGGGGGGCTCAGTAGACTGGTGATTTTGCCACTTCTCTTCCTGCCATCCTCGGGAGATGAAGGGATCAAGGTGGCCATGACCGGAGTCAGGGACGAGGCGGGAAGGCTCCGGCAGTTCGGTCTCGACCGGCGCCCGGGTATCCGGTACGGGCTGTCCGCGAGCGAGCGGCGTTCGGGCATCGGTTACGGGCTGTCCGCGATCACCTGCCCGGTCCTCCGTTCCCACCTGTCCGCGTCCCACCCGCGCCCGCCTGCCCGCGTCCGGCGTCCGGCGTTTGGGCCTTCGTCTGCTCGCGTCCGGCGTCCGGCGTCCGGGTCGTCCGCTGCCCGCGTTCCAGCGCCCGGCCCACGGCCCCGGCCCAGCCAACGGCCCCCGGCCCCCGCGCGCCGTGGAAACAGCCCGCTCCCGCCGGATATGGCCGCTCCCGCCGGATATGGCCGCGCGTGCCGCCGCGAGGTTCGTGGTGGAGGTGATGCGTACGTCGCGTGGGGTCTTGGTCGCGTGGTCGTCTTCGCAAGGCATGCCGAACTGATCCGGTTGGTGCAGGGGTTACTGGCCTGACATCAGCCTGAGGGGGAGAAGAGATGCGCAAGCCGACAGAACCGCCGTTATTCGATGTCCTGCTGGGGCCCGACCACGCGGGCAAGTCCTCCGTGGTGCACGCGCTTGCGGAGGCCGATCCGTCGCGGTGTCTGGTGTCCGCGGACGGTGCTCTGCTGGCGCCGGAGCATTCCTTGATCCGCCGGCTGCGGCGGGACCTGTTCACCGACGTGACCACCGCACTGGGCACGGCCTACTCCCTGGACTTCATGGCCACGGTCATGCAGACCGCCGTGGTGCACCTGCGTGACCAGGTGCTGCGTGCTCCCCGGGGGCGTCCGGTGCTGGTGGATTCCTACTACTACAAGATCCTGGCGAAGTGCCGGCTCGCGGGCCTGGACGACTCCCCCCTCTACGCGTGGTGGCGTTCCTTTCCCCAGCCGCGCAGCGTGGTCTACCTCGACGTTTCTCCGCGTACGGCCTGGCTGCGCAGCGGTGAGGGAGCTGAGGCCAACGACTGGGAGTACTACGGGGACCGGGCCGGGCCCGAGGCTTTCGAGAGCTATCAGAGCGACTTGCACCACGCATTGCTTCAGGAGATCGCGCACCTCCCGGTGAACGTGGTCCACGAACAGGACGGCGTCGCCCAGACCGTCGGCGCCGTACGAAAGGCGCTGCATGATGACGTCAACTGAGACCACAGGCACCGTCGGGCAACTCGGCGGCGGGGAGCGGCTGCGGCGCTACCGTGAGCGGGTCTTCGCGGAACGGGCGCGGCTGATCGACTCCTTCGCGGATGTGGAGGCGGCTCAGCAGGAGGTGCTGCGCGGGCTGCTGGAGTTCAACGCCGATACGGCCTTCGGGCGCCGCCACGGCTTCGGCCGCATCCGTTCCCTGGACGACTTCCGTAAGGCCGTACCCATCCAGGACTACGCGGCGCACGAGCCGTGGATCGAGCGGATGGCCGCGGGCGAGGAAGGGGTGCTGACCGCCGACCGGCCTGCCGTGTACTTCACCAGCAGCGGCAGTACCGGTGCGCACAAGAAGATCCCGGTCACCCCGTCCTTCATGCGCACCACCTTCTTCCCCTTCTACTACGCGGCCTGGGCGCCGCTCGCCGAGCACTTCCCCGACGTTCTCACCCGCCCGGACGCGGTCCTCAACCTCAAGCACGACCCGCTGGCGGCCCCGCCGACCACGGCGTCCGGCGACCCGCACGTCGGCGCCAGCCAGGTCGACTTCGGGACCCGGTTCGGCGAACCGCTGTCGGCGGAGCCCGGCACGGCGGCGCCGTGGGGCGTTCTGCCGGTGCCGGTCGAAGCGGGCGAGCACGTGGAGAAGATGTATCTGCGGCTGCGGCTGGCCGTGGAGAGCGATGTGCGGTGCGTCATCGGCATCAACCCGGCGATGGTCGCGGCCGTTCCGTACCAGCTGAACCTGTGGTGGCCGCGGATCGTCAAGGAGGTCCGCGACGGGACGCTGGGCGGGCACCCGTACGGGCCGGGCGCGCCGGAGCGGGCGGCCCGGCTGGAGCAGCTGACCGACTACTTCGGCACCGTGCGACCGGCTCACATCTGGCCCAACATGCGTGCCATCTTCTGCTGGACGACCGGAGTGGCGTCGCTCTACCTGCCGCGGCTGCGCGAGGACTTCGGGCCGGGAGTGAGTCTCCTGCCGGCGCCGGTCGCCGCTTCGGAGGGGCCCGTCGGCGTGGCGCTGGACCGGCACGCTTCGGGCGGACACCTGGTGGCGACCGCCGCCGTGTACGAATTCGCGGACGCCGAGGCCGATCTGACCCCGGACACCCCGACGGTGGGGCCGGGCGAGCTGGAGGAGGGCCGTGACTACCACGTCGTCTTCAGTCACATCGGTGGGATGTACCGCTATGCGGTGGGGGACGTCGTCCGTGTCGTCGACCACGACCGGGGTGTGCCCCGCCTGGAGTACGGGGGCCGCAACACCCGTTCCGACGCGGCGGGGGAGCGGCTGCGCGACGCGCAGGTGATCCGGGCGCTGTCGGCCGCGGGCGGCACCACGGGCCTGGAGCTGCGCAACGCCGCCTGCCGTGTGGCGTCCGAGGGCGGTGCCGTACCCCGGTACACCTTCGCCGTGGCCGGCGGTGCGCGGTGGAGCCAGGAGGAGAAGGAACGTTTCGCCACGGCGCTGGACGCCGCGCTCGGCCGGGAGTCCTCCGGCTACCGCTCCGCCAGGGCCGCAGGGCGCCTCGACGCGCTGACGGTACGGACGCTCGACGCCGACGCGTTCGCGCGGGACTGGCTGGAGAGCGTCGCGAAGGGCGTGCGCCCCACCCAGGTGAAGGACCGCATGTTCCGCCAGGACCCCGCCATGTGGGACCGGCTCACCGGACCGGCCACCCCCGAGCCCGGAGAAGAAGACACGGCGGCCACCCCCGAGCCCGGAGCGGGAGACAGGCCCGAGCCCGGAGCGGGAGACACGGCGGCATCCGCCGCGCACGGGCACGCGCACGGGTACGCGCACACGCACGGAGACAACGCATGACCAGGCCGGCGACCGCCGCGTACGGAGAAGGAGACAAGGAATGACCGAGTCGCTCGATGCCGTGGAGCGTACGGCCCTGCTCACCGCCGCACTGCGGGCGGCGGAGAGCCGCCGCCCGGACCGGCTGTACCACGACCCCTTCGCGGAGGCCCTGGCCGGCGGCATCGGGCCCGAGCTGCTCGCCGAGGTGCGGGCCGCCACCTTCCCGAAGGACGCCGAACGCACCCTTCCCAGCACCCCCGACTACAACGCCATCCGCACGCGCTTCTTCGACGACTACCTCCAGGAAGCGGCCCGGGACCCGGAGACCACCCAGATCGTGCTGGCGCCCGCGGGCATGGACTCCCGGGCGTACCGCCTCGGCTGGCCCGACCGGATCCGCTACTTCGAGGTCGACCGCCCCGCCGTCGTCGATTTCAAGAAGAGCCGCCTCGGTGACGCCCGGCCGCGTGTCGACCACCGCACCGTCGCCGTCGACCTGACCTCCCCGGACTGGGAGAGCGACCTGGAGGCGGCCGGGTACGACCCGGCCCGCCCCTCCACCTGGCTGCTGGAAGGGCTGCTCTACTACATCGCCGAGGAGGACACCCACCGCATCCTGGAGCGCGTCGGCGCCATCACCGCGCCGGGCAGCCGGATCGCCGCCGACATCGTCAACAGCGCTGCCTTGACCCTGCCCCATATGCGCGGTCTGCTCGACGTGTTCGAGGGCTGGGGCTGTCCGTGGCTCTTCGGTACGGAGGAGCCCGAGGCGCTGTTCGACACGTACGGCTTCACCGCGGAGGCGGTGCAGCCCGGGGAGCCGGGCGCCGACTACGGGCGGTGGCCCGACCCGGTGCCGCCGCGTACCGAGCGCGACGTGCGCCGGGTGTTCTTCGTCCACGGACGGCGGCGATGAGCCCTCAGGCCGTCGTTGTCGGCGGCAGCATCGCCGGTCTGGGCGCCGCTCTCGCGCTGAGCGGCGCCGGTTACCGGGTGCACGTGCTGGAGCGCGGGGCACCTCCCCCCGACGGCCCGCTGGCCAAGGCGGCCCACCTGTGGCCCAGACCGACCGCCCCGCAGGTGGTGCAGGCGCACACCCTGACCTCGCTCGGCGTACGGACCCTGCGGGAACGGGCCCCCAAGGTCCTCGATGCCCTGATCGCCGCCGGTGCCCGCATCTTCCACCTGGTCAACGCCCTGCCGCCCGGTGTCGAGGACCGCGCCGGAGCGGTCGGCGACGACGAGCTGGTCGCTCTGGCCTGCCGCCGTACGGTCCTGGAACTCGTCCTCCACCGGTTCGTACGGGAACTGCCGGAGGTACGGATCTCCTACGGGACCAAGGTCGCCGGGCTGATGACGGACGCCGGGAGCGACCGGGTCCGCGGTGTGGTGACCGAGGACGGTTCCCGTCTGACGGCCGATGCCGTGGTCGACGCCACGGGCCGCCGGTCGGAGTCCCGGGCCTGGCTGGCCGCCGCCGGGGTCCCGCTGGCGGACGACGTGCACGCCCCTTCGGGTGTCAGCGCCTACACCCGCTTCTACCGGCTCACGTCCCGGGAGCTGCCGACCCCGTTGAACCGGGGCCACGCGGTGGGCAACATCTGGGGCCACTACGCCGGTGTGCTGCACCCCGAGGACAACGACATCTTCTCCGTCTGCGTGGGAGCGCTGCCGGGGGACCGCGAGCTGAGTGCGCTGCGCGAGCCGGAGACGTTCGACGCCGTGTCCCGCGCGACCCCCGGCCTTGCTCCCTGGCTCGCCGACGGGGTCAGCGAGCCGGTCTCGCCCGTACACGCGATCACCTGTCCCCCCAACACCCTGCGGGGTTCGGCGAGCACCCGGCAGCGGCCGGTCGCCGGGCTGTTCGCGGTGGGCGACGCGGCCTGCGTCACCAACCCGCTGTTCGGACGCGGTATCTCGCTCGCGCTCACCCACGCCTTCCAGCTCGCGGACCTGCTCACGGAGATCCCGGAACCCGGAGTGGCCCAGAGCCGCGCCGCGGCCCGTGCCGCCGAGCGGCTGTACCAGCCGTGGTTCCGGCATGCCGCGGAGAGCGACCGGGCCCGCATCGCCCAGTGGCGGGCCGCCGTGAACGGCACCCCGCTGCCCGCCCGGCCCGCCGCCACCGGGCAGCCGAGCATGGCGGACGTGGTGGTCGCGGCCCGTACGGACGGTGTGGTGTGGCGGGCGTTGGAGCGCGTCCTCATGGGGCTGAGCACCCCGGCCGAGGCCCTCGGTGACGAGAAGATCGTGCTGCGGGTCCAGCAGGCCGACGCTTCGTACCGCGATACGGAGGAACCCCCGCCCAGCCGGGCCGAGTTGCTGCGCGTCGTACGGGCCGTCGCCGCCGGCCGGGGGGCGCGGAGATGAGCCTGCTCACCACGGAGCCGGCCGCCGGTGCCGGGCCCGGCACCGGGCGGCGCCGGGTGCTGCTGGCCCCGGTCACCGTCACCCCCTGCAAGCCCTTGACGCACAGCCACCTCAAGGGCCTGCTGTGGACCGATGTCATGTACCGGGCCACCTCGCACCTCGCCGATGTGACGTACCGCTACAGCCACACGACGTATGACTGCACCGAGCAGACGGCCGGATTCTGGGAGTACCTCGACCGCGTCCAGGGCGACATCGACTACTCCGGCCTGTCCGAGAACGCCATCGGTGAGCTCTACGTCCGCTACCGCGCCGAGGGCGGCCCGGTGACACCGGACGCCCTGCGGCCCTACCGCGAAGCCGTCGAACACCACGGCTGGACCCACCCCGCCGCCGTACGGATTCTGGAGCACTGGACGTCGCAGTACGCCGCACTCGGGCTGCACGACCCCGGTCTCGACCGCCACCAGCCGCCCGCCTTCGGCCTGGACCAAGCACTCACGCGCCTGGACGGCCTGGGGTTCTGCCTCGACCTGCGCCCCGACGGCGGCCCGGTCTACCTGGACGCGACCCGGTACGGCATGCCGTTGCGGCAGATCGTCTCGGCCGACGGGCAGCCCAACTACCTGGCCTGCGCGCTCCGCGAACTGCTCCCCCTCGCCCCGGAGTACGACGAGGTGGTGCTGCTCTTCGACCAGGACCTGGACCCCGACTACCAGCTCCTGCAACGGGTGCTGTCGTCCGCCGGACCCGACGTCCACCGCGTCGCCCTCGGCCGGGTGCCCATCGACGGCCGGATACGTTCCTCCCGGCACGGCGAATGGCGTGGCCACACCGTCGCCGACCTGATCGACGGCATCGCCACGGAACACGACCGGGCGGTGACCAGCCTCGGCGTACGGCTGTACTTCATCGCGACCCTCGGCCCGGGGCAGCGCCAGTCCTTCCGGGACGACCTGCTGCGCGGCTGTCTGGACCGGGCGCGGCGGCTGCTGGACCGGGGGCCCGCCGGGTACGGCACGCCCGCGGAGGCCGCCGCGGCGGTCGCCGACGCCCTGGCCGGGCACCGGGGCCGCGACCACCTCCACGTCGATCCGTACCGGCTCACGTCGGGTCTGCTCGCCAGGCGGCGCAGGGTTCCGGTGTCCGAACTGGCGACGGCGGTGTTCACATGACGCTCTCGCAGAGCCTGTTACGGAGCCGGGCCGCGGAGCGCGTCCGGGCCGCCCACCCCGCGCTGGCCGCGAAGTTCGACCTGGAGGACGCGGACGGCCTCCTGGCGGCCCAGTCGGAGATCGCCTCCCTGGCGGAGTCCTCCGACACCCAGGCCGTGGTCGTGCTGCGCCGCTTCTCCCTCGCGGCGTGGGTGCGCGCCACCTGCGGCTTCGCGGCCGGGGTGAGCCCGGACCGCGCGGTGCGGTGGCGGCAGGCGTTCACCCGTACGGTCTTCCTGGCCGGGAACCCGGACCAGCTGCGGGAACGGTTCGCCTTCGATCACATCAGCGAGGACGGGTCGGCTGCCTGGCGCGGCCCGGAGCCGGCCTCCGCGTCGGCCGCCCTGCGGCGGCTGCTGAAACGCTTCGACAGTGAGCGTGCGCTGCCGATCGGGCCCGCCGTACGGATTCCGCTCGCGGGCCCGGACCACGGGTCGCACGCACGGCACCCCGTACGCCGGGACCTCTACGTCGCCACGTCCGGTATGGCCCTCTCGGCGTACCTGGTCCACGTCAACCACCTGCTCGTCGAAGCCGTCATGGACGGACTGATCGCGCCCGGCGACGAGTTGACGGTCCGTGAGCTGCCGAGTCTGGTGGGCGCGTCCGTCCCCTTCGCGTCCCTGCGCATCGGCGTGGATGCCTGTCGCCCCGACCGGCTCAGGGCCTACGCCGCCCTGACAGAGGAGATCACCCGTGTCTGAATCAGACGTGCCCGTACCGCCCTCGGCGGCCATCGGGAGGGCCGGCCGCCACAGCTCCGGCGCGGCCGCCACCCGCCGCGTCCGCTTCGGCTATCACGGCTCCACCGCGGTCGCCGACTTGATCATCCGTGCCGCGGGCCGGGACACCGCCGATGTCGACCTGATCCAGTACGACGTCGCCGACCCGTTCGCCGAGCTGCGCGCGGGCCGCCTGGACGTGATGATCGGCAAGTTCGCCGTCCGCGAGCCCGACCTCCGCTGCAGCACGGTGCTGACCAGCGAACCCCGCGTGGCGGCCGTGAGCACGGCGCACCCCTTGGCGCGTCGGGAGACGGTTTCCGTGGAGGAGATCGCCGATTACGAAACCTTCGACCGGCCGGGAACACTGCCCGGGTACATCTGGGACCAGGTCGTCCCGCCGGTGACCCCGGCGGGTCGCGGGCTCCGGCGCGTTCACCCGTTCCTCTCGCCCCGGCAGCTGATGGCGCTGGTCGCCGAAGGGCGGGCGGTGCACATGTCCGTCGGCTCCATCGGCGATGTCACCCCGCCCGGTGTCATCGTCATTCCGGTCCACGACCTGGCTCCCGCCCCGGTCTGCCTGGTCTGGCGTGCGGAGGGGCAGCTTCCGGACCACGTCGGACGGTTCGTCGCCGACGCGCAGGCCGGGGCGCAAGCTGAGGCGCAGGCCGGAGCGCAGGCCGGGGCGCAAGCCGATGTACGAGCCGGGGTGCAAGCCGGAGCGCGGTGTGACGCGGCGGCCGGGTCCGGCACGACGCCGGAGGCCGTCCGATGACGGCCGCGCGCCCCATGCCCGTGGTCCTGCTGCACGCTCTGGCCCTCGACTCCTCGATGTGGTCGGCGCAGGCGGCGGCCCTGCGCCGACGGGGCCACCACGTCCTCGTGCCGGACCAGAGGGGTTTCGGCCGCTCCCCGCTCGGCGGCACCGGAGCCCCCTCCCACACCCACGCCCACCCCGCCCCCTCCCTGGACGTGGTGGCCGACGACCTGGCCCGCCTGCTCGACGAGCAGGGCGTGGACCGCTTCGGGCTGGCCGGCTGTTCGATGGGCGGATACGTGGCGATGGCCTTCCTCCGGCGCCACCCCGGGCGCGTACGGGCCCTCGCCCTGCTGTCCACCAAGGCCGGACCGGACCCGGACGCCGCACGAGCCGACCGGGAGAAGTTCGCCCGTCTGGTCACCGATCCGGGCACCGGGCCCGGCCTTGTCGAAGCCACCACCCCGCTGCTGGTCGGCGCGACCAGCCGTGGCCGCTCCGGGCTCGTGGCGCGGCTGCTGTCCGACGCCCGCGCGGCGCCCCCGGCATCCCTGGCGTGGGCCCAGCGGGCCATCGCCGCCCGCCCCGACTCCCTGCCCCTGCTGCGGTCCACGGACATTCCGGCCCTGGTGATCGCGGGGGCGGAGGACGAACTCGTCCCTCTGCCCGAGGCCCGCTCCATGGCACGGGCGCTGCCCCAAGGGCGCCTGCTGACCGTCCCGGAAGCCGGGCACCTGCCGCCTCTGGAAGCCCCCGAAGTGATCAGCGAGGCGCTCGCCGCCCTGTTCGCCGCCCCGGCACCGTCGCCGGTGGTCACGCCCGCTACGCCCGCCGGCCAGGTGACCGAGCCCACCGATCCGCCCGAGCCGACCGAATCAACCGAACCGCCCGAGCCCGCCACTCCCGGGAGCCACCATGCTCACTGACGACCACGCCGCCTGGGGCTATGCCTCCTCCACCGGGCTGGGCTTCACCCACCACACCATCGTCGACGCCCACTTCGCGGCCTGCCGCGACCCCTACCTCGAACTGCTGGTGAGGGCCGGCATCCAGCCCGGCTGGCGCGTACTCGACGTGGGCTGCGGCAGCGGCGAGTTCCTGCCGCATCTCGCCCGCATCACGGGGGAGGGCGGCCACCTGTCGGCCGTCGACCTCGCCGACGAACATGTGGCTCTGGTGGAGCAGCGGTCCCAGGAGTGGGACCTGCCCTGCTCCTTCGACGTCCGGCAGGGCAGTGCGCTCCGGCTTCCGTACGCCGACGACTCCTTCGACGCCGTATGGTGCGCCAACACCGTGCAGTATCTGGACGACGACCAACTCGCGACCGCGCTGAGCGAAATGCGCCGAGTGGTACGTGCCGGAGGCATCGTCGCCGTCAAGGAGCTGGACGCGAGCCTGATCACGGCACGCCCGGCACCTCCGTACCTCTTCAGCGACTTCTTCCGCGCCGCCGCGGCGGCGCCCGGCTACGCGCGACAGCTGCTGCGGACCCGTGACCTGCACCGGTGGCTGCGCGAAGCCGGGCTGAGCGACGTCCGGCAGCAGACGGCGCTGATCGAACACCATGCGCCGCTCAGCACCGCCGCCAGGGAGTTCTACGGCCTGGCCTGCGCGCGACTGGCCGACCAGGCCAGGACCGCGGCCACGGCTGCGCACGAGGGGGCAGGGGCAGATGCGAATGCGGTTGCGGATGTGGTCGCGAGGGAAGCGTGGGATGCCTTCGCCGACCCCAACGGACCGGAGCACCCGCTCGACGCCCCGTACGCCTACATCAGCGAGGGAAACGCACTCGCCGTCGGCATCGTGCCGTCCGACGACGCCTCTTCCCGGCCGCCCGCCGGCGCGGACCCCGGCCTGTGAGAGGAGAACGCCTTGCCGGTCGTTTCCGTTCACGGCACACCGGTCCACTACACCGCCGAGGGAACCGGCCCCGGGCTGCTGCTGGTGCACGCCGCGGGCATGGACTCGGAGACGGCCTTCGGGGAGCTGCGGGGTGAGTTCACCGGACGGCACACCGTCATCACGCCCGACTTCTCGGGCAGCGGGAAGACGCCCGTCGGCGAGGGCCCGCTGACGGTCGGCAGGCTGGCCGGTCAGGTGGTCGGGGCCGCCTGCGACGTGACCGACGAGCCGTTCGACGTGGTGGGCTTCTCGCTGGGCGCGGTCGTCGCGGCGGCTGCCGCGGCGGACCACCCCGGCCGCGTACGCCGTCTGGTCCTGGTCTGCGGCTGGTACCGCGGTGACGATCCGCGCCAACGGGTGCAGATGGACCTGTGGCAGCGGCTCGCCACGCTCGACGAGGAGGCGTACGCGCAGTTCACCGCCCTGATGGTGTTCTCGCCCCGCTACCTGTCGGAGGTGGGCGCCGACGGGATCAGGGCAGGCATGGACCTGATCACCGTGGAGACCGGTCTCCGGCGGCAGATGGAACTGGTCGCCGCCGCGGACCTGCGCGACCGGATCGCGTCGGTCGCTGCGCCCACGCTCGTGGTGGGCGCGGCACACGATCACTGGATACCGGTCGAGCACGCCCGCGCCACACACCGGGCGATCACCGCGAGCCGTTACGCCGAAATCGACAGCGGCCACCTGGCGATCTTCGAGAAGCCGCGTGAACTGTGCGGTCTGGTGAAGGATTTCATCGAGGAGTGAGTCCCGGCCCCAGCCCCTGTCTCAGCCCCTGTCCCAGCCCCGGTCCCAGTCCCGCGGACGGGCGCGGGCCGGGCGCACCCGGGCCCCGGAAGCTGTCCACAGCTTCCGGGGCCCGGCGAGCAACTGGTTCAGCGGCCTTGCTCAGGAGCCGAAGCCGTTCCTAGGCGCTGTTTCTCGGA
>NZ_LWKZ01000015.1 GCF_001905005.1 Streptomyces sp. CB02923
GCGGGCGGTCGGGCGGCGCGGGCGGTCGGGCGGCGCGGTTCCGGCGCGCCGCCCCTGGGTAACCCCCAGCCGGGGGGATGATTCCGTTCGATTCGCCCCGGTGGACGCGCGGTACGGACACGCGGTACGGACACGCGGTACGGACACGCGGTACGGACACGCGGTGCGGACGCGCCGTACGGACAAACGCCCCACCCCACCCCACCGCCCCGCCCGCCCCGCCTCAAGCCCGCGGGTACCGTTCCAGCCACCCCGGTGCGGAGTTCCCCGGTCCGTGCAGGGCCGGGCCCTGGGTCATCTCCATGGCGAAGTCGTCGGCGATCTGGAGGATCGTCGCGCGGCCCTCCACCTCGGCCAGCCACATGGGCGGCAGTGCCGTTTCGCCGTGCAGCGTGCCCAGGAGGTTGCCGCAGACCGCGCCGGTCGAGTCGCTGTCGCCGCCGTGGTTGACTGCCAGCAGGAGCCCGTGCCGTACGTCTTCGGCGACCAGCGCGCAGTACACGCCGATCGCCAGGGCCTCTTCGGCGGTCCAGCCCTCGCCCAGCGTCTCCACGCGGGCGGCCGTCGGCATGCCCTGCCGTACGGCGCCCAGCGCCTGCTTGAGCGCTTCGCTGGTCTCCTCGTGGCCCGGCCGGGTGGCCAGGTGGGCGAGGGACTTCTGCACGGCGCTGTCCAGGTCCTCGCCCCGGGCCAGCGAGTGGGTGATGACCGCGAGGGCGCCGGCCGCGAGGTAGCCGGTGGGGTGGCCGTGGGTCTGGGCGGCGCACTCGACGGCGAGCTGGAAGACCAGCTGCGGCTCCCAGCCGACCAGCAGCCCGAACGGCGCCGACCGCATCACCGCGCCGCAGCCTTTGGATTCGGGGTTCTTGGGCTGCTCCAGCGTCCCCATCACCTCGTCGCCGAGCCCGGACAGACAGGACCGGCCGGGTGCCCGCTGCGCGTACAGCCACTCCTCGCGCGCCAGCCAGCCGTCGTCCTTCTTGCGCTCGTCGGGGCCCCAGTCGCGCTGTGTCGCGGCCCAGCGCAGATACGCGCGGTGCACGTCGGTGGGCGGGTGCCAGGCGCCGGTGTCGCGCCGCACCTGGGCCCGGATCAGGCCGTCGACGGTGAAGAGTGTCATCTGGGTGTCGTCGGTGACCGTGCCGCGCCGCCCGAAGGCCGGTACGTAATCGGTCACGCCCTCCTGGCCGTGCGCGTCGCGGATCGTGTCCAGCGAGTCGAATTCGATGCCGGCGCCGAGCGCGTCACCGATCGCCCCGCCCAGCAGGCAGCCGCGTACCCGGCTGCGGAAGTCCTGCTGTTCGGTGCGGCCCCAGATGGCCGTGCCGCCTGCCGCTGCGCTCACTTCTGTCCCTCCCCGTGGCCCACCACATCCCTTACGGGGTCCTTACGCTCCCCCTGCCGCAGCACTGTAATCGACCAAGAAGGGTCAACTCCGGGCAAGGAACGCTATGCGAACAGTCACCCCGGAGGAGGCTTTTGATCACTACGGTCCCGATCAGCACAGTCGTGCCCCCCGCACACCGAGGCCATACGTCCCGCGCACCGGGGGAATGCTCCTTCCATGCCCGAGTTCGAGTGGGACCGCACCGCCATGGCCGTCGTGGCCTGCGCCCTGGCCGGTGACAGCGACGGCGCCGTGGAACTCCTCCGGCCGCTCTCCCAGCGCGACGTGTGCCAGATCACCGTCCGGCTCGCCGCGATGGCCGCCGATGCGCTCATCTCCGCCGCCGAGGACACCGGCGGCGACCGCGCGGAGGCACTGGCGCAGTGGCAGCAGTGCATCCTCCAGCACGAGGCGGAGACGGAGACGGGGGACGGGTGAGCGCCCGGCGGGGCGGGTGAGCGCCCGGCGGGACGGATCACGGTGAGCCGGGGCCCGCTTCGGCCATCCTCTGCAGGAGTACGCGGTGGAGGTCGGCCAATGGGCCGCCGCCCGGCACGTCCGGGTCCAGACCCGGCCCCGGATACGAGCCCGGCCCCGTATCCGGGCGCGGCTCCGAGCCCGCCCCCGGACCCGGCCGGAGCGCCGCCAGATCCCGCAGCCCGAACTCCGTCTCGGCCACGCGATCCCAGGGCGCTCCCTCGCCGAACAGAACGGTGAGCACGGTGTGGGCGCCGGTCCAGTCGGCGAGGGCGCAGCGGCTGACGAGCGCGACGACGGCGGGGCCCGTGGAGTCGTCGTCGCTGTCCGGCGGCCGGACCTCCCCGGTCTCGTCCCGCAGCGCCTGCCAGGCGGGTGCCGCGTCCCGCAGCCCGCGCTCGGCGCTCGCGAGCTGCGCGGCCTCGTACCGGACCGGCAGCTCTCCCGGCGCGAGTCCGGTGGCTTCCGCGACGGCTTCGCGTGCCGCGTCGAGCCTCCCTGACCTGCGCAGGCACCCCGCTCGCCCGGCCAGGAAGACGGCCCGGGGCGCGTTCGGCACAGCGGCCCGGCCGGCACCGGCACCGGCACCGGCACCGATGTCGGCGGCAGCGGCAGCAGCAGCCGCAGCGGCGCCCGCGGAAGCAGAAGCGGCGTCGGCAGCGTCCGCGGCAAGGGCCCGGTCGTAGTCGGCCAGCGCTTCCGCCTCCGCGCCCCGCAGCTGATGTGCCTTGGCGCGGCAGGCGAGATGCCACGGGTTCGCCGCCCCGAGGGTCACGGAGAGGGTGAGGTTCGCCACCGCGTCGTCGAGCCGGCCCGTGCGGAGGGCGATCCTCCCCCGCGCCGCGGCGGCCCACGCGTACCGCGGGTTGACGGCCAGCGCCCTGTCGAACTCGGCCAGCGCCTGCGTGTGCCGCCCCATCGCCGAGTAGGCCATGCCCAGCTCGGCCATCGCCCAGGCGTACCCGGGTGCGATCTCGACGGCGCGTTCCAGGCCCATCAGCGCCTCCTCGTAGCGGCCCAGGCGGCGCAGGCAGACGGCGCGGCTGCCGTGGGCCGGGGCGTGCTGCGGGAACAGTTCCAGCGTCCGGTCGAACATGGTCAGTGCCTGTTCGTACCGGCCCATGAGCCGGGTGACCTCGCCGATCTGGAAGGAGGCCACCACCTCACCGGGGTCGATGTCCAGCGCGCGGGTGTAGTCCTCGGCGGCGCGCTCGAAGTCCCGTACGTAGCGGTGCGTCAGTCCGCGGCCGACCAGCGCGTCCACGTCGTCCGGCGCCAGCTCCAGGCTTCGGTCGAAGTCGGCGAACGACTGCTGCCAGCGTTCCGCCTTGCGGTGCTCACGGCCGCGGAGCCGGTGGATCCTCGCCTGCTCCGGCACGTCCACGCCGGACCGGGCGAGCATCGCCGTCAGGGCCTTCACCAGGCCGTCCGGTGCGTCGAGGCCGGCGGTCAGCCGTGTGCCCCACGTACGGGTCTCGGCGGAGTCCGCGTCGTCGCCCGCCTGCCGGACGGCCTCCCCGACCAGGCGTACGGCGGCGGGTACGTACTCGGCGGTGGCCGTCGCCTCCGTCAGCGCCGCGGGCAGGAACGCCCGCGGGTCGGCGCACAGACCGTGGTAGATCTCCCGCAGCCGGAACTCCCGCCACCGCTCGTCCCGGCGGCACGGGCCCGCGCCCCTGCCGTCCGCGCACTCCTCCCGGCCGCGGCGCGCCGCCTCCGCCAGGCGTCCGTGCCGCTCGGCCCAGGCGCGTGGCGAGCGGTGGCGCTGGAGGCGCAGCATCGCCGTACGGACCACCTCGTGGTACTGCCAGCGGCCGTCGCGGCCGGTGACGAAGGGCAGCGTGCACAGCCAGCCGAACCGGTCGGCGGCGTCCGCGTCCACCGCGTCCCGGTAGACGTCCTCGTCCAGGTGGCGCGGCAGGGCGGCGGCCAGCGCGGCTTCCCGCCGTACCGGGTCGGTCTCCCACTTCAGGAAGCGTTCGACGGCGGTGTCGCTGGGGTCGTCGACGGCGTCCGCCGCGCGGGGACGGTTCCCGGCGAGCGTCGATACGAGCACCGGGAGGCCGCCGGAGAGCCGCAGGATGGCTGCGACCGTGTCGGCGTCGGTCACGTCCCGGGCCGCCAGGTACCGCCGCGCCTCGTCCTCCGTGAAGGCGTCGAGCGGTACGTCCGTGACGTGCTCCAGGTGGTCGGCCCAGCAGCGCCGGTCCAGTGGGTCCCGGCCGGAGAGGGTGACCATGACGTTCTGCGCCAGCGGCCCGTAGCGGTCGCTGAAGAGGATGTCGCGCAGCCAGGTGTCCAGCAGGGGCCCGGTCGCCTCGTACGTGTCGAAGAAGAGCGCCACTACGGGTGCGGCGTCGGCGGCGGCGCTCAGTTCCCGTACGAAGACCGGGGTCAGCACCTCGACCGGTGACAGGACCAGCTGGACGTCGTCGTGGTTGCGCAGCCGTGCGCCGATGCGGCTGCGCAGCCGGTCCGTGCCCCGGGCGAGCCGGGTGGTGTCCATCGCGCCGGCGAAGGGTGCGACGCCCGGGATCAGGCCGATACCCGCCACGCCCGCCTGCGCGATGATCATGCTGCCGGGTGAGGGCGGCGCGTCGTCACCCGGTTCGTCCGGCCCGGCCAGCGCCGCCTCCGCCTCCTGCCGCCGCTCCCGGTAGGTGGCCAGCAGCTTGTCGAAGGGCTTCAGCGGGCTGCCCTGGCGGGCCAGCCGGTCGCTGATCTCGGCCATCGCCTCGGGGACGCCGTGCACCGACTCGTCGGCGTACACGGTCAGCGCGCCGAGCTCGCGTGCCATCTGCTCGAACCGCTGCACCAGGGAGGTCTTTCCGACGCCTCCCTGGCCGTGCAGGTGGTGCAGGAAGCGGAAGTCGGGGTCGGCCGGGTCGCGGGCGAGGTTGCCCCGGAACGCGGCCAGTTCGTCCTCGCGGCCGACGAACCCGTCTCCGCGCCGGGCACGGATCAGCTCCTGGCGTGAGAGCCGCCTGCGGTCCACCGCTCACCTCCCGGCCCCGCGCTCCCCCGGCGGGCCTCCGGGCGCAACCGTAGCGGGAGACGGCCGCGCCCGGCCCCTCCCCGCTACTCCACCACCGGCAGCAGCTCCGGCAGGTGCCCGTCCGAGGCGAGCGCCGCCGCCTCGCGCTCCGCGTCGACCGGCCCGTACGTCGTCGTGCGGGCGCGCGACGGGCGGCCCGCGGCGTCCGCGATGGCGACGAGGTCCTGGATGGAGCGGTACGACCCGTAACTGGAGCCCGCCATCCGGGAGATGGTCTCCTCCATCAGGGTGCCGCCGAGGTCGTTGGCGCCGGAGCGGAGCATCTCCGCGGCGCCTTCCGCGCCCAGTTTGACCCAGCTGGTCTGGATGTTGGTGATGTGCGGGTGGAGCAGGACGCGGGCCATCGCCGTCACGGCGCGGTTGTCGCGGGTGGTCGGGCCGGGGCGGGCGATGCCGGCGAGGTAGACCGGCGCGTTGGTGTGGATGAACGGCAGCGTCACGAATTCCGTGAACCCGCCGGTCTCCTGCTGGATCTCCGCGAGCAGCCGCAGGTGGCCGAGCCAGTGCCGGGGCTGGTCGACATGGCCGTACATCATCGTCGAGGACGAGCGGATGCCCAGCTCGTGGGCGGTCTTGACGACCTCGACCCAGGTGGCGGTGGGCAGCTTGCCCTTGGTCAGCACCCAGCGGACCTCGTCGTCGAGGATCTCGGCGGCGGTGCCGGGGATGGTGTCCAGCCCGGCGGCCCTGGCCTCGCTCAGCCACTCGCGGATGGACAGGCCGGTGCGCGTCGCGCCGTTGACGACCTCCATCGGCGAGAAGGCGTGTACGTGCATCCCGGGGACGCGTTCCTTGACGGCGCGCGCGATGTCGAAGTACGCCGTGCCGGGCAGGTCGGGGTGGATGCCGCCCTGCATGCAGACCTCCACCGCGCCCACGTCCCAGGCCTGCTGGGCGCGGTCGGCGACCTGGGAGAGGGACAGGGTGTAGGCGTCGGCGTCCGTGCGGCGCTGGGCGAAGGCGCAGAAACGGCAGCCGGTGTAGCAGACGTTCGTGAAGTTGACGTTGCGGGTGACGATGTACGTGACGTCGTCGCCGACGGTGGCGCGGCGCAGGTCGTCGGCGATGCCGCACAGCGCGTCCAGTGCCGGGCCGTCGGCGTGCAGCAGGGCCAGCGCCTCGGCGTCGGTGAGCTTGGTCGGGTCGTCGGCGGCCTGCGCCAGGGCGGCGCGGACGTCCGTGTCGATGCGCTCGGGCGCCATGCCGGGGGCGGCGGCCTCGCGCAGCGCGTCCCAGTCGCCGTACACCTCGTCGAAGTCGTCGCGCCGGTCGGCGGTCCGGCCGTCCGTGTCGATGGTGCGGTGCAGGTCCGTACGGCCCGTGGAGCTCATCGAGAAGCCCTCGTCGGGCTCCTGCCAGGGGCGGCCCTCGACCTTCGCGTCCGGGCGGGCCAGCCCGGTCTCCGGGTCGGCCAGGGCCCGTACGTGCGGCAGCAGGCGCGGGTCCAGCCAGGGTTCACCGCGCTCGACGTACTCCGGGTAGACGGCGAGCCGCTCGCGCAGCTCGAAGCCCGCGGCGGCGGACTTCTCGGCCAGCTCCTCGATCCGGGGCCACGGCCGCTCGGGGTTGACGTGGTCGGGCGTGACCGGGGAGACGCCGCCCCAGTCGTCGATGCCCGCCTCGATGAGCAGCGCGTACTCGGAGTCGACGAGGTTGGGCGGCGCCTGGATGCAGCCGGACGGGCCCAGGATGTGCCGGGCGACGGCGACGGTGGCGGCCAGCTCCTCCAGCTCCGCGTCGGGCATGCCGCGCATCGCCGTGTCCGGCTTGGCGCGGAAGTTCTGCACGATGACTTCCTGGATGCCGTGGTAGGCCCGCTGCACCTTGCGCAGGGCGAACAGCGACTCGGCGCGCTCCTCGTGGGTCTCGCCGATGCCGATGAGCAGTCCGCTCGTGAAGGGGACGCTGGAGCGCCCGGCGTCCTCCAGGACGCGCAGCCGCACGGCCGGTTCCTTGTCGGGCGAGCCGTGGTGCGGGCCGCCGGGCTCGCTCCACAGGCGCTCCGCGGTGGTCTCCAGCATCATGCCCATCGACGGGGCGACCGGCTTCAGCGTCTGGAAGTCCGTCCAGGACAGCACGCCCGGGTTCAGGTGGGGCAGCAGCCCGGTCTCCTCCAGGATGCGGATCGCGATGGAGCGTACGTACGCGATGGTGGAGTCGTACCCCTCGGCCTCCAGCCATTCACGCGCCTCGGGCCAGCGGTCCTCCGGCTTGTCGCCGAGCGTGATCAGCGCTTCCTTGCAGCCCAGTTCGGCGCCGCGGCGGGCGATGTCCAGCACCTCGTCGGGGGACATGAACATGCCGTGGCCGGCGCGGCGCAGCTTGCCGGGGACGGTGACGAACGTGCAGTAGTGGCACTTGTCGCGGCACAGGCGCGTGAGCGGGATGAACACGCTTTTGGAGTACGTGATGACACCGGGCCGCCCGGCGGCCGCCAGGCCGGCGTCGCGCACCCGGGCCGCGGACGCGCACAGATCCCGCAGGTCGTCGCCGCGCGCCTGGAGCAGCACCGCGGCCTCGCCGACGTCGAGCGCGACGCCGTCGCGGGCGCGCTTGAGGGCGCGGCGCATGGCGTTGGCGGTGGGGGCGGTGGCGGAGGAGGGCGTGCCGGTGGGGGGCGTGCCGGTGGGGGGCGTGCCGGTGGGGGGCGTGCCGGTGGGGACCGCCACCCGGTCCGTCCCCTGCCCGGGTACCTGCGCGCTGCTAGTCATCCAACGAGCATACGAGCGACCACCGACAGTGCCGCAGACCGGACGGCCCGGGGCGGTGTGCCACTGATCACTTCAGACGGAGGTTCCCTCCGGGGTGCGGGCGGGCAGCCTGGGCGGGAGGAGTACGGCCGTACGGGAGAAGCGCGGCCGAACGGGAACCGGGCCGCCGCTCCTCACGGATACCGGCACCCGCACCACCCCTCACAGATACTGCGCGTACTCGTCCAGCACCCGCAGCACCTCCGCCTCCTCCGCCGACGGCAGCGCCACGACGACCTCCTCCAGCCCCAAGTCCCGCAGCCGCGCCAGCTTCCCGGCCGACGGCTGCACCGAGAACGGCACCACCACCGGGTCGCCGTCCCGGCCCGCCTCCGTCCACGCCTGCCGCAGGGCGGGCAGCGCCTCCTCCAGCCCCGCCCCGCCGATCGGCAGCCAGCCGTCCGCGTACTCCGCGGCGCTCGCGAAGAGCCGCGGTCCGGCCGCGCCGCCGAGCAGCGTGCGCGGCGCGCCCTTGGCCGGCTTCGGGTGCGCCAGGCTGGCCCGTACGGAAGCGAAACGGCCCTCGTAGGCGGTCGGCTCGTCCGCCCACAGGGCGCGCATCACCAGCATCCGCTCCCGTACCAGTGCGCGCCGCGTCGACCACTCGATGCCGTGGTCCGCCGCCTCCTCCACGTTCCAGCCGAATCCCACACCCAGCGTGAACCGCCCGCCGGACAGGTGGTCCAGCGTCGCGACCTGCTTGGCGAGGGCGATCGGGTCGTGCTGGGCGACCAGGGTGATGCCGGTGGCGACCGTCAGCCGCTCGGTCACGGCCGCGGCCTGACCGAGCGCCACGAACGGGTCGAGGGTGCGCCCGTACTCGCGGGGCAGCGGTTCGCCCATGGGGGCGGGCGTGTCACGGCTGGCCGGGATGTGCGTGTGCTCGGGGAGGTAGAGCCCGGCGAACCCGCGCTGCTCCAGTTCCCGGGCCAGCCGGTCGGGCCGGATGGACTCGTCGGTCAGGAAGATGGTGGTCGAGATCCGCATACTGGGCGTACCTCCGCGTCGGCAGTGCTCCCTTCCTACCGCCGGGAACGGGCAGCGTCCACGAGGCGCCGGGGCGGCGGCTCCGGAACACGCCACACGAGAGCGTTTCCGCCCCGTCCCCTTCCCTTGTCCGCCCGTTCACGCCTCAATACGAGGGTTCCACCACGCCGGTACCTCCACGCCGACCCCGGAAGCGGTGCCCCATGTGCGACGACGACACGACCAGCGGTCCGCCCGGACGCCGTGCGCTCCTGGTGACGGGAGCCGCCGCGGCGCTTACGTTGAACGGTGTGAGCTTCGCGGCGGCCGACGAGGACGGCGAAGGACCGGCCCAGGGCGGCGGCCGGACCGGTGAGACCACACGCAAGGTCACCGGACGGCTGCCCGTCGGCGCGCCCGACTACGTCTACGTGCCCGTCGACGTCCCCCAGGGCGTACGCGAACTGGCCGTCTCCTACACGTACGACCGCCCCGCCACCCCGCCCGGCACCGCGGGCAACGCCTGCGACATCGGCATCTTCGACGAACGCGGCACGGACCTCGGAGGCCGCGGCTTCCGCGGCTGGTCGGGCGGTGCCCGCACGGAATTCTTCCTCCGCGCCGACGACGCCACCCCCGGTTACCTCCCGGGCCCCCTCAACCCCGGCACCTGGCACCTCGTTCTCGGCCCCTACACCGTCGCCCCGCAGGGCCTCACCTACGACATCACCATCACCCTCCGCTACGGCCCCCCGGGCACCCCCCGCACGCCCGCTTACCCACCTCAACGCGCCAAGGGCCGCGGTCGTGCCTGGTATCGGGGCGACAATCACCTCCACTCCGTCTACTCCGACGGCAAGCGCACCCCTGCCCAGATCGCCGCCCTCGCCCGCGCCGCCGGCCTGGACTTCATCACCACCACCGAGCACAACACCACCGCCTCGCACCCGGCCTGGGAGGGCCTGTGGGGCGACGACCTGCTGATCCTCACCGGCGAGGAAGTCACCACCCGCAACGGCCACGTCGTGGCGATGGGCACCGACCCCGGCGTCTTCATCGACTGGCGCTACCGGGCCCGCGACGATGTCTTCGGCCGCTTCGCCCGCCGCATCCGCCGTGCGGGCGGCCTGGTCGTCCCGGCCCACCCGCACGCCACCTGCATCGGCTGCAACTGGAAGTTCGGCTACGAGGAGGTGGACGCGGTCGAGGTCTGGAACGGCCCCTTCACCCTCGACGACGAGGTGGCCATCGCCGAATGGGACAACGCCCTCGTGGCGCACACGCACGGCCGGGGCCCCTGGCTCCCCGCCGTCGGCCACAGCGACGCCCACCGCGACCCGGACGTGATCGGCCTCCCCCAGACCGTCGTCCTCGCCGACGACCTCTCCCGCGACGCGATCCTCGACGGCATCCGGGCGGGCCGAGCCTGGATCGCCGAATCCTCCTCCCTCGACCTCACCTTCACCACCACCGGCCCCAAGGGCGAGCACGCCACCATCGGCGACCGCCTCCCCGTATCC
Organism: Streptomyces sp. CB02923; assembly: GCF_001905005.1. Lineage (GTDB taxonomy): Bacteria > Actinomycetota > Actinomycetes > Streptomycetales > Streptomycetaceae > Streptomyces. The sequence goes on from NZ_LWKZ01000015.1 coordinate 10,156, forward strand.
CCCTCAGCCCCCGTCACCGTCCGACTCCACGTCACCGGCGCACCCCCCAACTCCACAGCCCGCTTCCTCACCGACCAGGGCCAACTCTTCACCGCCCCCCTCACCACCGGAACAGCCACAGCCACCTGGCACACCACCCCCGCCAACGCCACCTACGTACGCGCCGAAATCCGCCACCCGGCGACGACACCGGGGGTGCCGGGGGCGATGGCGGCCATGACGAATCCGGTGTTCCTGGGGAGGGGGTGAGAGGGGTGCGGGGGCCAGGAAGCGGCCGGGGCCCCACGGGCCGGACGCTCACCCCTCTTCCGGAATCCGGTCCGGGAAGTAGCCCAACAGGTGATCGGCCACGTGGGCCACGTAGCCGAGGTACGTGATGCTGCTCCCCGTATGCGTCCAGGTCAGCGCCGTCCGGGCCCGCGCGATCGTGTCACGGCCCCGGTCGCGCTCCAGCGACGTGGACGGCAGCCGCCGTACGTACGCGTCAACCAGCGGAATCAGCCCGGCCAGGATCGCGCGCGCCTCGGCCATCAGGTGCTCCGTATCCTCCCTCGCCGGGCAGACCTTGATCCGAGCCTTGATCGCGCTCACGGTGCGCCGCGCCGCCTCGAAGTCGACACCCGACGGCGCCGGACTTCCGTACCCCTGCGCATCCATGCCCTCACCCCTGCTCTCTCGTTACCCGAGTGCCGTGCCGCCTCGGTCGTGGTGGCCCGTCCGTTCCACAGAGGTAACTCTCTGTGGCGTCCGCGCGAGTACCGTGGGAGGCGGGCGTAGAGATGAAAGCCATGAAAGCCGAAGGGAGTTGACCATGGCGAACAGTCGGCGCACACCGAACACGGACCTGGCCCGCCTGCTCCGGCAGGCCGCGTGGACCGAGCAGCAGTTCGCCAACGCGGTCAACCACGCGGGGACGGAAGCGGGGCTCACCCTCCGCTACGAGCAGTCGGCCGTTGCCCACTGGCTCTCCGGCACCGTGCCGAGGGAGCGGGTCCGGCCCGTCGTCCTGGAGGCACTGGCCAGGCGCCTCGGACGCCCCGTCACCCACGCCGAAGCCGGTTTCCCCCGCCCGCCGGGCCGGACCCGGCCGACCATGAGCTCAGCCGTCGAAGAACTCCTCGACATGAGCCGCCACGACCTGGACCCGTCCCGCAGGGGCGTACTCCAAGCGGGCCTGTACTCCGCCGCCCTGGCCGTACCGCTCTTCCCGGACCTCGCCGGGCGGGCCGACGCCGCGGAGCGGCCGGGCAGGACCGGCCGCGTCGGTCCGGCGCAGGTCGAGACGGTCCGGGCGGTGACCGACCGGGTGGCGGACATCCTCGACGAGTTCGGAGGCGGGCACGCACGCCCGATGGCGGCGGCGTTCCTGGTGAACTCGGTGGGCCCGTGGCTGACGGCACCCGCGACGGAGCGCGCGCACCGGGACCTGCTCGCGGCGGCCGCGGATCTGACGTACCTCACCGGGTGGATGGCGATGTACGAACGGGCGCACGGCCTCGGCCAGCGCTACTACGTCCAAGCCCTGCACCTGGCAGGCGAGGCCGGCGATCACCTCACGTACTGCCGCATCCTGCGCGGCATGTCCCTCCAGGCCTCCAGCCTCGGCTACGGCGAGAAGGCCCTGAACCTGGCCGACTCGGCAGCGGCCGCCGCCTCCGCCGCCGGTCCGCGCCTCGTGGCGTTCCTCCGCGGCCAGCAGGCACACGCCGCTTCGATGACCGGCGACCGGCACACGGCGATCACCAGGCTCCAGGAGGCGGAGACCGCGCTCTCCAAGGCGGACTCCCGTCGCGAGTCCATCGGCGGTTACGACGCCTCGGCGTACCTCTTCCACGTCTCCCACGTGCTGTACGAATTCAAGGACCTGCCCGGTTCGGTCAAGGCGTTGCACAGCTCACTGAAGGCCCAACCACGTCAGGAACGCCAGGGCCGCGTCCACTCCCACGCCCTTCTCGCCCAGCGCCAGTTCGAACAGGGCCACCTCGACGCGGCGTGCACGACATGGCACCGCTTCCTCGACGACTACACCGAAATCTCCTCCGCCCGCGGTGACGCCCACTTCGCCACCCTGCGCAGCCGCATCCGCCCGCACCACCGCACACGGTCCGTACGCACCCTGAGCGAGCGGGCGCGGGAGGTCGCGGCGATGAAGGTATGAGTACGGTGTCTCCCCGCTCCCTGCACGAACGCATCGCCGCCGACCTGCGCGACGAGATCATGAGCGGTGACCTCGCGCCAGGCGCCAAGCTGCCGTCCACGGCTCAGCTCAAGGAGCGGTTCGGTGCTTCCAACGCCACTGTGCAGAAGGCGCTGCACCTCCTCAAGGACGAGCAGTTGGTCGTCGGGCGGGCCGGTGCCGCCGTGACCGTGCGTGAGCACCGGCAGCGGACGATGCGGCCCGCCGCGTACATGGCGCCGGCGGAAGCCGGAAGGCCGTACCGCTGGCTCACCGAGGCCGCCGGGCCCGGCGAGCGGGCGCACAGTCGGCTGCTGGAGGTGGGGGAAGTGGTCCCGCCTGCGGACGTGGCCGAGGCGTTGGGGCTGGTGGACGATGGTACGGCGGTGCTGCGCCGCCAACTGCTGTGCATCGACGATGAGCCGGTCGAGCTCGTCGCGTCGTACTACCCGGTGGAGATCGCCAGGGGTACGGCGATGACCGAGTTCCGCAAGATCAAGGGCGGTACGCCCACGCTGCTCGCCGGGCTGGGCCACCCGCCCGTACGCAGCGTCGACCGGGTCTCCGCGCGAGTGCCCACGCAGGAGCAGTACGCGGTGCTCCAGTTGCCGGGGGATCTGCCCGTGCTGCGTACGCTGCGCGTCGTGTACGGAGCGGGTGATCGGCCCATCGAGGTCAGCGTCATGGCGAAGGCCGGGCACCTCTACGAGTTGCGGTACGAGTTCGTAGCCGAGTAGGCGGCGTTTGCTGTACTGGCAATGATGCTTGCCAAACGTGGGCGCCCGGCGCACTGTCTCCCCATACCTAGGAGGTGGTGCACATGACCGGCAGTGCGAAGCAGGGCGCCGAGGGCGGGCGTCGTTATGACGTTGTCGTGGTTGGTGGTGGGGCCGCGGGGCTGGCTGGGGCCTTGACGTTGGGGCGGGCTCGGCGGGACGTGCTGGTGGTTGATGCGGGGCGACCCCGGAACGCTCCGGCGGCGGCCTCGCACAATTACCTGACGCGGGACGGTGTGCCGCCCGGCGAGCTGCTGGCCGCCGGGCGGGCCGAAGTGGCCGGGTACGGCGGGGAGGTCGTGGAGGGCGAGGTGATCGCGGCCGAGGCGGTGGCCGGGGGTGGGTTCCGGGTCGTGCTGGGCGGTGGAGCGGCCGTGGAAGCGCGGCGGCTGCTCGTGACCACCGGGCTCGTCGACGAGCTGCCCGACGTGCCGGGGCTCGCCGGGCGGTGGGGGCGGGACGTGCTGCACTGCCCGTACTGCCACGGGTACGAAGCGCGCGACCAGGCGATCGGTGTGCTGTGCACCGGGCCGATGGCCGTGCGGCAGGCGCTGCTGTGGCGGCAGTGGAGTGCGGATGTGCGGCTTTTCCTGCACGACGGTCCCGAACCCACCGACGAGCAGTACGAGCAGCTCGCCGCGCGCGGCATCGCCGTGGTGGACGGTGAGGTGACCGGGCTGACGGTCGCCGGTGATGACCGGCTGGCCGGGGTGGAGCTGGCCGGCGGGACCGTGCTGCCCTGCGAGGCCTTGGTGGTCGCACCGCGTTTCGACGTGCGGGCCAAGGTGGTGGACAGCTTGGGGCTGGAGGTGGCGGGCATGGCCGCGGGGGACGGAACCGTGGTGGGGAGTTACGTGGTCGCCGAGCCCGGTGGCGCGACGGGCGTTCCCGGGGTGTGGGTCGCGGGCAATGTCGCCGACCCGATGGCCAAGGTCAGCGGTGCTGCCGCCGCGGGGGTCCGCGCGGCGGTGGAGATCAACTTCGATCTGGTCGAGGAGGAGACCCGGCGGGCGGTGCGTGAGCGGGAGGCGGCGTGCGAGCCGCGGGCGGCGCGTGAGCCGCGGGCTGCTTGATCACGCCGCCGGGCCGCCGAGCCGCCCCGCGGGCCCACCCCGGGCCTCCGGGCACTCCCCGCCGCCCGCCCTCAGCAGCGCTCCGCGCCCGGTTCCCGTGCCGGCAGCCCCCTCAGCAGGGCGCCGAGGAACAGCTCGAAGCGCGGGGCGCCGCGGCTGAGGAGGTCGAGTGAGCTCTCCTGGACGGCGAGCCAGCCGACGACGGTGGTGATGAAGATGTACCAGCTCTGCTCGGCCGGTTCGGGTTCGATTCCGGCGTTCGTGAAGGCGGTGACGACGTCCCGCCGAAGGCGTCCGAGGGCTTCGGAGCTGTGGCGGTGCGGCCGGGAGAGGCGGGTGGCGTAGCCGGGCACGGCGAGGTACTGGTCGTGCATGGCCCAGGCGACACGGGCGAGCCAGGGGCGCCAGTCGGCGCCGCGTACACCGTCCTCTCCGCCGGGCGGCCCCTCGGCGGGCAGGATGCGCTCGACCATCTCCTCGCTGATGAGGTCGAAGAGCTGGTCGCGGTTGCTGACCCAGCGGTAGAGCGCGCCGTGGCTGACGTCCAGGCGGGCGGCGAGTTCGCGCATGGTCAGGGTGTCGAGGTTCCCGGCCGAGATGGCCGCGTCCACGATGCGCGCGCGGCTGAGCCGCGCTGGGCGCCCCGGGCGCGGGCGCGGCCGGGACGCTGCGGACTCGGCCTCAGATTCGGACTCGGCCTCAGATTCGCACTCGGACTCGGGCTCGGGCATGGCCACGACTATACGGACCGGACAGGTGGCGGGATCTTGTGGCGGGGCCTCGGCGGGGCCTTGGTGGAATCATTAGTGACCAGTGGTTACTAATGGCCTAGGCTCGGACCGTGTCCGGCGCGGCCGGACGGTCACACAACGGCGTTGGAGGAAGCGATGACGAAGGACGACGTACTCCACGGCACCGTCGCCGACGGTTTCCGGTCGGTGCGGGAGGAGTTCGCCGCGGTCGCGGCCGAGGAGGGCGGCGACTTCGCCGCGCAGCTCGTGGCGTACCGGCACGGTGAACGAGTCGTGGACCTGTGGACCGGCCCGGAGGTCACCGGTGATTCGCTGCTCGCCGCGTACTCCGCGACCAAGGGCGCCGCGCACCTGGCCGTCGCGCTGCTCGTCCAGGAGGGCGCCCTGGACCTGGACCGGCAGGTCAGCCACGACTGGCCGGAGTTCGGCGTGGCGGGCAAGCGGGACATCACCCTGCGCGACCTGCTCGCGCACCGCGCCGGTCTGGTCGGCGCGGACGCGGGCTTCGCGCTCGACGAGCTGACCGACGACCAGGCCGTCGCCGAACGTCTCGCCGGGCAGCGCCCGTACTGGCGGCCGGGCAGCGCGTTCGGCTACCACGCGCTGGTCATCGCGGCGCTGAGCGGCGAGGTGGTACGGCGCGCCACCGGGCGGACCATTCAGGAGCACTTCGCCGAGCGCATTCGCGATCCGTACGGGGTGGATTTCCATCTCGGTCTGCCGGATGACCAGGAACATCGTTACCTGAGCGCGCAGCCGCTGGTGCCGACTCCCGAGCAGCTGGCCGAGCTGGCCGCGCGCGCGACCCGCCCGAATTCCCTGCCCGGCATCGCGTACAACCGCCATCACCCGCAGAACCCGGAGCTGTGGCAGCTGCCGAACTTCCGGGCGGTACGGGCCGCCGGGCCGGCCTCGTTCGGCGGTGTGGCGTCGGCGCGCGGCATGGCCCGGATGTACGCGGCCGCGACCGGCCCGGTGGACGGGATGGCGCCGCTGCTCAAGCCGGACACCGCGGCCGAGTTCGCGCAGCCCCACTCCATCGGCAACGACCTGGTCAGCCGCCAGTACAAGGCGTTCGGGCTCGGCTTCCACGCCACGTCCGAGGTGTATCCGGCGCTGGGCCAGGGCGCGTTCGGGCACAGCGGCGCGGGCGGCCAGCAGTCGTTCGCCGACCCGCGCAACGGCCTGGCCTACGGCTACACCCGTCGGCGGTTCCCGTTCCCCAACGGCCCGGCCCCGGAGAACGACCGCCTGATCCGCGCCCTGTACGCCGCGGCCGACGGACACCGGTAACCCATAGCGCGAACCCGCAGCCCGCAGCCCGCAGCTCGCAACCGCAGCCCGACCCGCCGCCCCTACTCCTCCACCACCATCGCCGGAGTAGACCGCGTCAGCACCTCGCCCCGGAAGAACGCCGGGCTGCGCCGCCGCATCACCAGCATGAGGGCGAGGCCGAGCAGCAGCAGTCCGACGCCGATGACGAAGACGGAGCCGACGCCGAGGACGGAGCTGCCGGAGCCGTAGGCCGGGTTCCACATGTCGGTGAGGGTCTTGGTGAAGACGGCGGTGAGGAGCAGGCCGCCGAGGGTGGGGAAGACGCCCTTGAAGAGCATGTCGCGGGCGGAGCCGCGCAGTTCGCGGCGGAAGTACCAGGCGCAGGCGAAGGCCGTGATCGCGTAGTAGAAGCAGATCATGAGGCCGAGGGCGTAGATCGTGTCGACGAGGACGTTCTGCGAGAGGAAGGTCATCCCGGCGTAGAAGACGCCGGTGGCGATGCCCGCGGCGACGGTGGCGCGGCCCGGGGAGCGAAAGCGCGGGTGGACGCGGGCGAAGGACGGCGGCAGGGCCTCGTACGCGCTCATCGCCAGGACCGTGCGGGCCACCGGGATGAAGGTGGTCTGGAGGCTGGCGGCGGCGGAGGCGAGGACGGCGACGAAGAGGAGTACGCCGAGGACCGGGCCCATGACGGGGGTGGCGAGGGCGGCGAAGACGTTGTCGGCGGTCTCGGGGTTGCCCAGGCCGGGGCCCTCGGTGCCGACGCCGGAGAACATCTGGGCGGCGACGGCGGTCAGCAGGTACGAGCCGATCAGGACGACCATGGCGAGCAGGGCCGCGCGGCCGGGGGTCTTGGCACTGCCCGCGGTCTCCTCGTTGACGGTCAGGCACGCGTCCCAGCCCCAGAACATGAAGATGGAGAGGGACAGGCCCGCGGTGAAGGCGGAGAAGGACTGGACGGAGAACGGGTTCAGCCAGGCGAGGGAGAAGTGGAGGGAGCCGGTGAAGTCGCCGGAGTCCGCTGTGGCGAAGGCCATGGCTATGAAGACGGCCAGTACGGCGAGTTGGAGGCCGACGAGCGCGTACTGGACGCCTTTGGTGGCGGTCATGCCGCGGTAGCTGACGGCCGTGGCCAGGGCGATGAAGGCCAGGCACGTCAGGACGTGGGCGGCCTTGTTGCCGTCCAGGGCGGCGATGGCGGCGCTGCCGGTGAGTTCGCCGAGCAGGAGGTAGAAGAACGAGGTCGCGACGCCCGCGAGGTTGGACAGGACGATGATCGTGGCGATCACCAGGCCCCAGCCGCACATCCAGCCGACGCGCGGGCCGAACGCCTTCACCGACCAGGTGAAGGACGTACCGCAGTCGGGTACGGCCTTGTTCAGCTCGCGGTAGGCGAAGGCGACCAGCAGCATCGGCAGGAAGCCCGCGAGGAAGACGGCGGGCATCTGGAGGCCGACCTCGCCGACGGTGGGGCCGAGCGTCGAGGTCAGGCAGTAGACGGGGGCGACGGTGGAGACCCCGATGACGGCGCTGCCGAGCAGGCCGACGGAGTTGCCGCTCAGGCCCTTGCCGCGGGTCGCGCCGACGCCGTCACCGGCCGTACCGGCGGCCCTCGTCACCGTGTCTCCGGCCTGGGGCCGGGGGTCTGCCTGAACCATGAACAGGACGTTAAGTGCTGCTGTTTCCGCATCGTGGGGCTGAAGATCCACCCTCGAAGGGAGGGGAAACCTTGGGTTCGGGGGTGGATGGCACCCATCGGCCGAACTTCGGAAGGCCGTTGTCGCGTTACGAGCGGTAACTTGAAGGTGGAACAGCACAGTTCCGGACTGCGGGAACCGCAGCCCTGTCCGCTTCGTCCCGATTCAAAATTTTCCCGTCCGGCCTCGCCCCGGTCTCACCCCGGCCTCACCCCGGCCACACCAGCGCCTGCACCTCGCTGTACGCGTGCAGCGCGTACGAGCCGACGTCCCGCCCCACCCCGCTCCGCTTGAAGCCGCCGAACGGCGCCTCCATGTTCCGGCCGACCGTGTTGACGCCGACGCCGCCCGCCCGCAGCCGCCCCGCCACCCGGAACGCGCGGGCCACGTCCCCGGACCAGACGTAGTCCAGCAGGCCGTAGTCACTGTCGTCGGCGAGCGCCACCGCCTCCTCCTCGTCGTCGAAGGGGAGGACGACGATCACCGGGCCGAAGATCTCCTCCCGGACCACCCGCATGCCGGGAGCGCAGTCGGCGAAGAGGGTGGGGGCCACGTAGAAGCCGCGCGGGAGGGGCGGGCGGTCGCCGCCTGCCACCAGCCGGGCCCCTTCCTTCCTGCCCAGTTCGATGTACGACTCGACGCGGTCGCGGTGCGCGGCGGAGATCACCGGGCCGACGGCCGTGTCCGCCGAAGCCGGGTCGCCGACCTTCAACCGGCCGGCGTACGCGGCCAGCCGCTCCACCAGCCGGTCGTGGATGCCGCGCTGGGCCAGCACGCGCGTCGGCGCCGTACAGATCTGCCCGCTGTAGAAGGAGTACGTGGTGCCGATGCCGGCGACGGCCGCGTCCAGGTCTGCGTCGTCGAAGACCAGCGCGGCGCCCTTGCCGCCCAGCTCCATGAGCTGGCGTTTCATGCCGCGGCCGGACACCTCGGCGATGCGCTGTCCGACGGCCGTGGAGCCGGTGAAGCTGACCATGTCCACGTCCGGCGCGTCGACCGCGGCCTCGCCGACCGCCGGGTCCCTGCCGGTCACCAGGTTCACCACGCCCGGCGGCGCCCCGGCCTCGTCCAGCGCCTCCTGGAGGGCCTCGGTCAGCCGGTGGACGGAGAGCGGGTCCTGCGGCGCGGGCTTGATCACGACGGTGTTGCCCATGGCCAGGGCGGGCGCGATCTTGCCCGCCGGGTTGGCCCAGGGGTTGTTGTAGGAGGTGATGCAGGTGACGACGCCGACGGGGCGGCGCACCGCGAGCGCGCCGAGCACGGCCGCCTTCCCGAACGGGCCCGCCTCGTTGACCTGCGGGGGCAGCGGGGTTTCGACCGGTTCCAGCGCGCCGCGCGCGTACCGCTTCAGACGGGCGACGGCGACGCCCACCTGCATCGCGCGGGCCGTCCCGGCCGTCGCGCCGGTCTCCGCGCGGGCGAGCCGGGCGTACGGGCCGAGGTGGCGCGTCAGGGTCTCGGCGGCGCGTTCCAGCACCCGCGCCCGGGTCGCGGGCGCCGTGCGCGACCAGGGCCCGAACGCCTCGCGCGCCGCGCGGGCCGCCTCGTACACCTGGTCGCGGCCCGCCTCCGCCGCCAGGCCGACGGGCTCTTCGGTCGCCGGGTCGATCACCTCGTAGTGCCCGTGGTCGGGGGCCACCCACTCGCCGCCGATCAACAGCCGCTCGGGCTCGCCGCCGGTCAACAGCCGCTCAGGCGGCCGGGGCGAGGACGAACCCGAAGGCGACCCCGAAGACGAACCCGAAGACGCGCCCCCCGCACTCACCGCGTCCGCACCGTCTCGGTGTCCCGCCCCGACCGCAGGACCGTCCCCGGCACCGCCCCGGTCACCGCCCCGTCCCGTACCGTCTCGACGCCGTTGACCCGTACGCTCACGATCCCGGCCGCCCGCGAGTCCAGCCGCGGGCTGTCCCCCGGCAGGTCGTGCACGAGCGTGGCCGGTCCGGCGTCGATCCGCTCGGGGTCGAAGAGGACCAGGTCGGCGTGGTGGCCGACGGCGATGCGGCCGCGGTCGCGCAGTCCGAAGAGCCGGGCCGGGTCGTCGGTCAGCATCCGTACGGCCTCCTCCAGCGCCACCAGTTTCCGGCCGCGCAGGCAGTCGCCGAGGAAGCGCGTGGTGTACGGGGCGCCGCACATCCGGTCCAGGTGGGCGCCCGCGTCGGAGCCGCCGAGCAGGACGTCCTCGTGCTGCCAGGTGCGCTGCCGCAGCTCCCAGCTGGCCGGGTCGTTGTCGGTGGGCATCGGCCACAGGACGGTGCGCAGTTCGTCCGCGGCGCAGACCTCGACCAGGGTGTGGAAGGGGTCCTGGCCGCGTTCGGCGGCGATGTCGCCGACGACCCGGCCGGACAGGCCCTGGTTGGCGGTGGAGTACGTGTCGCCGATGACGTACCGCCCGAAGTCCGCCAGCCGCCGGAAGACGCCCGCCTCCTTGCTCGCCGCGCGCCGCAGCATCTCCTCCCGTACGGCCGGGTCGCGCAGCCGGGCGATGCGCTCCGGTACGGGCAGGGCGAGGATGTCGCCCCAGCCGGGGATGAGGTTGAGGGCGCAGAAGGTGCGCAGGGACATGTTCATGGGGGTGAGGATCGGCATGGTGAGGGCGACGATCCGGCCGCCTGCCTTACGGGCGCGCTCGCTGGCCTCCAGCTGCCGGGGTACGCGTTCGGGTACGGCCGCGTCGATGGTCAGGACGTTCCAGTTCAGGGGGCGGCCCGCGGCGGCCGACATCTCGACGAGCAGGTCGATCTCCGCGTCCGCGAACTGGTCGAGGCAGCCCGCGACGATCGCCTCCAGCTGGGTGCCTTCGTGGTCGGCGACCGCGCGGGACAGGGCGAGCAGTTCGGCGGGGCGGGCGTGCCGGGAGGCGACGGGTGCGCCGTCGCCGTCGGAGTGGGTCGAGGACTGGGTGGTGGACAGGCCCCAGGCGCCCGCGTCCATCGCGTCGTGGAACAGCCGCAGCATGGCGTCGAGCTGGGCTCCGGTGGGCTGTCCGCCGATGGCGTCCGGGCCCATGACGTGGCGGCGCAGCGCGCAGTGGCCGACCATGAAGCCCGCGTTGACGGCGGTCCGGCCGTCCAGGGCGTCCAGGTATGCGCCGAAGGTGGACCAGTTCCACGGCGCGCCCTGTTCGAGTGCCGCCAGGGACATGCCTTCGACGCGGCTCATCATGCGGCGGGTGTAGTCGGCGTCGGCGGGGCGGTCCGGGTTGAGCGGGGCGAGGGTGAAACCGCAGTTGCCGCCCGCGACGGTGGTGACGCCGTGGTGCATGGAGGGGGTGGCGTAGGGGTCCCAGAAGAGCTGGGCGTCGTAGTGGGTGTGCGGGTCGACGAAGCCGGGTGCGAGGACGAGGCCGTGGGCGTCCTCGGTGGTCCTGGCGGGGTCGGCGATCCGGCCGACGGCGGCGATACGGCCCTGGTGGACGGCGAGGTCGGCCTCGTACGCGGGGGCGCCGGTGCCGTCGACGACGGTGGCGCCCTTGATCAGGTGGTCGAGCATCCCGGGAGGTTCCCTTTCGCTCGGGGGCGGGCTCTTCAGGCGGCGCCCTGCCGGAAGCGGGCCGTCCGGTGGACCGGGTCCGTGTCGATCTTCGGGATCACGTGCTCGCCGATCAGGCGGATGGTGGTGAGGGTGTCCTCGGGTGCGACGCCGATGGGCAGGCCGAAGGAGAGCTGGTCGGCGCCAGCCTGCTCCCAGCGCTTGCACTGGCGGAAGACCTCGTCCGGGTCGCCGCAGATCATCAGCTCCTCGGCGATCAGCAGCTCGATGATCTCCTCGGTGTACTCGGGCAGCAGCTCGGGCCACTCCGGGATGCCCTCGGGGCGCGGGAAGGTGTCGTGGTAGCGGAACAGCAGCGACTGGAGGTAGTTCAGTCCGCCGCCGACCGCGATCTCGACGGCCTTCCGGTGCGTCTCGGCGCAGATGGCGGTGGAGGTCACCATGACGTTGTCGTTGACGTACGCGCCGACCGGCTCGGCGTCCTTCACGGCCGTCTTGTACGACTCGACGACCCACTCCATGTCGGCGACCTTCTGCACGCTGAAGCCGAGCACGCCCAGGCCCTTCTTCCCCGCCATCGCGTACGAGGACGGCGAGCCCGCCGCGTACCACATCGGCGGGTGCGCGGCCCCGTACGGCTTGGGCAGGACCTTGCGCGGCGGCAGCTGCCAGTGCTTGCCCTGGAAGCCCTGGTACTCGTCCTGGAGCCACATCTTCGGGAATTCGGCGATGGTCTCTTCCCACAGTTCCTTGGTGTGGTTCATGTCGGTCACGCCCGGCATGAAGCCGAGGATCTCGTGGCTGCCCGCACCGCGCCCGGTGCCGAACTCGAAGCGCCCGCCGGAGAGGTGGTCGAGCATGGCCGCCTTCTCGGCGACCTTGACGGGGTGGTTGACCGGGGCGAGCGGGTTGAAGATGCCGGAGCCGAGGTGGATGCGCTCGGTGGCGTGGGCGAGGTAGCCCAGGTAGACGTCGTTGGCGGAGAGGTGGGAGTACTCCTCCAGGAAGTGGTGCTCGGAGGCCCACGCGTACTTGAACCCGGACCGGTCGGCCTGGATGACGTACTCGGTCTCCTCCATCAGTGCGTGGTGCTCTGCCTCGGGGTCGACCTTCGCCCGCGCGGCGGGCACATATCCCTGTACGAACAGCCCGAATTCCAAGGGGGTTCACCGTCCCTCGTCCGCCCCGGCGCCATGTCCTGACGCCCCGACCTGACGCCTCGTCAGCTCGCGACGACTGTCGCACCGGGGCGCGGGAGCGTCAATACCTGACGATCCGTCAGGCATCGGCCGCCGGACGGTCTCAGCTGTCGAGGTGCGGCGCCACCTCGGCGCCGAACGCCGCCATCTGGTCGGTCAGTTCCGTACGACTCCGGCTCCGGAACCGTACCTGGATCTGCCGCACACCCATCGCCCCGTACTCGCGCAGGGACTCCGCCAGCCGCTCGGGCGCTCCGGCGAGGGTGCGCCGGCCGACCTCCCACCCGGGCTCGCCGACGTACAGCGGTTCGGTGAGGGCACCGGCCTCGGCGGGCGTACGGATACCGGCCTCCTCGCGCAGCCGCCGCAGCTTCGCGAGCTGCGCCGGGAGCTGGTCCCGGCGGTCGCCCTGCGGCAGCCAGCCGTCACCCCGGACGGCCGCCCGCCGTAAGGCGGCGGGCGACGAGCCGCCCACCCAGACGGGCGGGCGCGGTACCTGTACGGGGCGCGGGCACTGCCCCAGCCCCTCGAAGGCGAATCGTTTCCCCTGATACGAGGGGAACTCCTCCGGCCCCAGAGCCGCCTTCAGCGCGTCCACGGCCTCGTCCAGCAGGGCGCCGCGCCGCGTGAAGTCCACCCCGAGCGCGTCGAACTCCTCCCGCACATGCCCGGCGCCGACACCGAGGATCAACCGCCCGCCCGACAGATGGTCCAGCGTCGCGTACTGCTTCGCGCTGATCAGCGGGTGCTTGAGGCCGACCAGCGCGATGTGGCTGAGCAGCCGTACGCGGGTGGTGGCCGCCGCCAGGTAGGCGAGGGTGGCGACCGGGTCGTACCAGACCGTGCTCATGGCGGCGGCCAGCCGGCGCGGAATGCCGATGTGCTCGCAGCAGGCGAGGTAGGCGAAGCCGTGGCGGTCGGCGGTACGGGCGATCTCGACGAGGTCGGCGGGACCGGCCCCGGCCTCCCACGGCTCCGTGTAGAGGGTGCTCTGCGACTGCACCGGGAGCTGGATGCCGTAGGCCAGCCGCCCTTCGGGCAGCACCCGGACCCCGTCACCGGCGCCGTCACCGCGTGCGCCGCTCCCCGTACCGCTCTCCGCGCCCGTGTACGCGTCCACGTCCACCCCCACCGCGCCCGGCCGGCGGCCCGTCGCCGACGGCTGCCGGTCATGGTGTGGGCTGACGGCCCATCAGGCAAGGGGGCCGGGGGGCCGCGGGTGTCAGGGCCTGCGGTGGGGCGGCATCGAGCAGGCCGCCGTGCCTCCGGGCATCCGGTGCCGGTTGTCGGCGATCAGGCGGTAGACGGCGCGGGCGGCCTGCCGGACCAGCGGCAGGGTCAGCAGCGCGCCGGGCACCGCCCAGCCGCCCCGCGCGCTCATCAGCAGCTTGGCGACCGCCTGCGCGCCGCCGTACACCGTGCCGGCCGGGGTGATCCACAGGACCTCGTGCCCGGCCCGCTCCTCGGTGACGCCCAGCGCCGCCAGGTCGGCGAACTGCCAGGCCGTGATGGTGCAGCGGGGGCGGATGCGGCGCTCGGCGAAGCGCACGCAGGTGGTGCAGAAGCCGCAGTCCCCGTCGTAGACGAGTACGGGTCGGGTGCTCATGCCGTCATCATGCCGGGACGTGCGGGGCGGACCGTCGGCACCCCGGCCCGCCCCGCGCGTCCCGGGAGGGCGCTGTGCCCCGCGCACACCCCGGACGGGCACCGCGCCCCTCAGGGAGGCCCCACCCCACTCAAGAAGGCCCCCCTCAGGAAGCCGCCCCGATCCGCTCCCCCTCGTCCGCCGCCGCCCGCAGCAGCAGGTCCGCCAGTTCGCCGGGGCGGGACAGCATGGGCCAGTGCCCGGTGTCGAGGTCGAAGAAGCCGACCCGGGGGTCGGCGAGCGCCGCGAAGCGCGGGTCCCCGGTGGCCACCAGGGCGCGGACGGCCGCGGTGCTGGTGACGTTGCGCGTGCAGAAGATGCCGGTCGTGGGCAGTCCGGCGGCGGCGCCGGTCAGCCGTACCGGCTGGGTGAGGGTGGCCAGCGGCTGCGGTGCGGCGAGGCGGGCCAGCCGGTCCATGCCTTCCTTGGAGATGCCGTCCAGGCTGCCCCAGATCTCCGTCTCCTCGAACGCGGGCGGCGGCAGCCGCCAGCCGTCGCCGTGTTCCTGGGCGCGGCGCCGCAGCCGTTCCCGTACGGCGGGGTCGGGCAGCGCGTCGAGGACGGCGTCGCCGTCGTGGGGCAGGCCCGCGTCCACGAACACGATGCGGGCGATGCGGTCCGGGTCGCGGTCGGCGGCGGCGAGGGCCGGGTAGCTGCCGTAGCAGTGGCCGACGAGCACGGTCTCGCCCGCCTCGTCCGGCTCCCCCGCGCCCACGTGGTCCAGTACCTGCACCACGTCCTCGATGTGGGTGTTCAGGTCGGTGCCGGGGCCCGACAGGTGGCGGCGGTCCCCCATCCCGGTCAGGGTCACCGGATGCGCCCGGTGTCCCGCCGCGCGCAGGTGGTCCGCCACCTCCTGCCAGATCCACCCTCCGGTGTACCCGCCCGACACCAGCACGAACATCGTCATGTGCGTCACCTCCAGGCCCCCGCGGAGCACGTCCCGTGCGGCGGCGTGCCGCGCGCGGCACGGACCGTGCGGGCGGCCCGTTCGTGGCCGCCCGTCCCATCGTGACCGCCCGGCCGCCCGCGCGGGGAGGTTCCGGGCATACGGATCGCCGCGCCGCGGGGCCGGGGCCGCCGGAGGCGCCCTACGCCCCCGTGCCCGCCCACAGTCCGTCTGGGGTCAGCCCGAGCAGCTCGATGGCGTTGCCGCGGACGATCCGCTCGACCACGTCGGGCGCCAGGTGGCCCATCTGGGTCTCGCCGACCTCCTTCGACCGCGGCCAGGTGGAGTCGGAGTGCGGGTAGTCGGTCTCGTACAGGACGTTGCCGACGCCGATCGCGTCCAGGTTGCGCAGGCCGAAGGCGTCGTCGAAGAAGCAGCCGTACACGTGCCCGGCGAAGAGTTCGGACGGCGGCCGCAGGACCTTGTCGGCGACGCCGCCCCAGCCGCGGTTCTCCTCCCAGACCACGTCGGCGCGCTCCAGGATGTACGGGATCCATCCGATCTGCCCCTCCGCGTACATGATCCTCAGCCGGGGGAAGCGGTCGAAGGCTCCGCTCATCAGCCAGTCGACCATCGAGAAGCAGCAGTTGGCGAAGGTGATCGTGGAGCCGACGGCGGGCGGCGCGTCGGCGGAGGTGGACGGCATCCTGCTGGAGGAGCCGATGTGCATGGCGATGACGGTGCCGGTCTCCTCGCAGGCGCGCAGGAAGGGGTCCCAGTCGCCGGTGTGGATGCTGGGCAGCCCCAGATGTGGCGGAATCTCGCTGAAGCAGACTGCCCGTACGCCCCGTTCCGCGTTCCGGCGCACCTCCCGCGCGGCCAGCTCCGCGTCCCACAACGGGACGAGGGTGAGCGGTATGAGGCGTCCGCCCGCCGCCGGGCCGCACCACTCCTCCACCATCCAGTCGTTGTACGCGCGCACGCCCAGCAGCCCCAGTTCGCGGTCCTTGGCCTCGGTGAAGGTCTGGCCGCAGAAGCGCGGGAACGTGGGGAAGCACAGGGCCGACTGGACGTGGTTGACGTCCATGTCGGCGAGTCGCTCCGGGACGCTGAAGGAGCCGGGGCGCATCTGCTCGTAGGTGATGCCTTCGAGCCTGATGTCGTCGCGGGCGCAGCCGACGGCGGTGTCCAGGCGGGTCAGCGGGCGGTGGAGGTCCTCGTAGACCCACCAGTCGGCGAGCGGGCCCTCGTCTCCCGGGCGGCCCATCTTCGGCGCGAACCTGCCGCCGACGAACGACATCTCCTTCACCGGTGCCCGGACGATTCGGGGACCGATGTCGTGATATTTCGAGGGGAGACGGTCCTGCCAGACCCGAGGGGGCTCCACCGTGTGGTCGTCCACCGAGATTATCTTCGGAAAACTCTCCATGTTTTTACCGTAGCGCCGAACTGACGGTCCGTCAGCAAAGCTGGGGCGTGAGGGGTACGTGCAGGTAACACCGTTCCGCATCCTGGCCGGGCGCCACGCGGCCGCGCAGGCGGCTGAGCAGCGAAGCTCGCTCCCGCGCCCGCGCCCGGACCGCGCACGGGCAGCTGCACGCGCATCCGCACGGGAATCCACACCCGTCCCCGGCCCGGCTCCCCACCCGCCGCACAGCCGAACACCAGCCCGAACACCGGGCGTGGAGAGACCGTGCTGAGACTGGACCCCTACTGACGTAAGGGGCTACGACAAGGCAGACTGGCCGATGCGAACGAAGTGCACAGGGCAGGGGGACACCATGGACGACGGTCCGGGGCAGGGCCAGGAGCGGCTCCGCTTCACCGTGCTCGGTCCCGTACGGGCCTGGCGCGGTGCGACGCCACTGGCGGCCGGCTCCCCGCAGCAGCGCGCGCTGCTGGCCGCCCTTCTCCTGCGGGGCGGACGCACCGCCACCGCGTCCGAACTCGTCGACGCCCTCTGGGGCGATGAACCACCGCACGCCGCTCTCGCGGCGCTGCGCACGTACGCCTCACGCATCCGCAAAGCACTCGGCGCCGACGCGGACACCCTGGTCAGCGAGTCCGGCGGCTATGCGCTCCGGCCGGTGGACAGCCACCCGCTCGACCTGGACATGGACCACGCCGAGCAGTACGCGGCCGAGGCCGAGAAGGCCAAGGCGTCCGGTGACCGCTGCCACGCCCGGGACCTCCTGGACTCCGCGCTGGCGCTGTGGGACGGCGAGCCGCTCGCCAGCCTCGCCGGGCCCTACGCGGAGAACCAGCGCACCCGCCTGGAGGAGTGGCGCCTGTCCCTCATGGAGACGCGCCTGGAGCTCGACCTGGAACTGGGCTGCCACGGCGAGGCCGTCTCGGAGCTGACCGCGCTGACCGCCGCGCACCCGCTGCGCGAGCGGCTGCGAGAACTCCTCATGCTCGCGCTGTACCGCAGCGGCCGGCAGGCCGAGGCACTCGCCGTATACGCCGACACGCGGCGTCTGCTCGCCGATGAGCTGGGAGTGGACCCCTGCGCGTCGCTCTCCGAACTCCAGCAGCGCATCCTGCGCGCGGACACGGAGCTGGACGCGCCCGCCATGCCGCCCGACGCCCTGGCCCCCGGCGAGCCCGTCTTCGTACGTCCTCAGCAACTTCCGGCCACCGTCGCCGACTTCACCGGCCGGGCCGCCTTCGTCACGGAACTGAGCGAGCAGCTCGCCACCGCCGAGGGCCGGGTGATGGCCGTGTCGGCGCTCACCGGCATCGGCGGCGTCGGCAAGACCACCCTCGCCGTCCACGTCGCGCACGCCGCCCACACGCACTTCCCGGACGGCCAGCTGTACGTGGACCTCCAGGGCGCCGGGCACTCCCCTTCCGACCCGGAAGCGGTGCTGGGCGCCTTCCTGCGCGCGCTGGGCACGCCGGGCGCCGCCATCCCCGACGGCATCGAGGAGCGGGCCGCCCTCTACCGCTCGGCCCTCGCCGGACGCCGGGTGCTCGCCCTCCTCGACAACGCCCGCGACGCCGCCCAGGTCCGCCCGCTGCTGCCCGGTACGGACGGCTGCGCGGCGCTGATCACCAGCCGGGTCCGGATGATAGACCTGGCCGGCGCGCACCTGGTCGACCTGGACGTGATGAGCCCTGACGAAGCGTTCACCCTCTTCGCGCTCATCGTCGGCGAGGAGCGCGTGAACGCCGAGCGCGAGGCGTCCCTGGACGTGGTCGGCGCCTGCGGCTTCCTGCCGCTGGCCATCCGTATCGCCGCGTCCCGGCTCGCCGCCCGCCGCACCTGGACCGTCTCCGTCCTCGCCCGCAAGCTGGCCGACGAGCGCCGCAGGCTCGACGAGCTGCGCGCCGGCGACCTCGCCGTGAACTCCACCTTCGAGCTGGGCTACAAGCAGCTGGAGCCCCGGCAGGCACGGGCCTTCCGGCTGCTCGGCCTCGCCGACGGACCCGACATCTCGCTCGCCGCCGCGGCCGCGCTGCTCGACATGGAGCCCGACGACGCCGAGGAACTCCTCGAAACGCTCGTCGACACCTCCCTCCTGGAGTCCGCCGCCCCCGGCCGCTACCGCTTCCACGACCTCGTCCGCCTCTACGCCCGCTCCTGCGCCGAACGCGACGAACAGCCGCCGGAGGAGCGCCAGGCGGCCCTGTCCCGGCTGCTGGACTTCTACCTGGCCACCGCCACCCACATGTACGCGCTGGAGCGCCCCGGCGACCGGCTGTCCGACCACACCGAGACGCCGCAGTACCCCGGCCTGATCTTCACCGACCGCTCCGAGGCACTGAGCTGGCTCTTCAGCGAGACCCGCTGCCTGATCGCCTGCGCGCTGCAGAACACCGGCGAGAAGGTGCTGCGGCGCGCCGTCGACCTGATGCTGCTGACCCGGGACATGGCCGAGTCCGGGGCCAACAACCGCCAGTACGAGCAGGCCGACCTCACCCTGCTCGCCGCCGCGCGCCGGGCCGGCGACCAGCACGCGGAGGCCCGCGCCCACTGGGCGCTGTCGCCCTTCTACCTCCAGTCCGGCCGGCTCGACGAGGCCGACGAGCACGCGAAGCTGGCCACCCTGCTGGGGATCGCCGCCGGTGACTCTTTCTCGGCCTCCAACGGCCCGAACGACCGGGGCATCATCGCCAGCATCCAGCAGCGCCACGAGGCGGCGGAGGGCTACCTGAACCAGGGACTGCTCGCCTTCCGCGAGACCAGGAACAAGCAGTCCGAGGCGAGCGCGCTGTGCAACCTCTCGCGCCTGCACCTGGACACCGGGCGCGTCGAGAGCGCCATCCAGCTCGCCGAGCAGGGCGCCGCCTGCTACCAGGAGGCCGGGGCCTCCCGCCGCCTCGGCAACGGCATGTACGCGCTCGGTATGGCGCTGACCCGCGCCGGCAGACTCGACGAGGCCACCCAGCAGCTGACCGAGGCGCTCGCCATCTTCCGTGACAGCCGCCAGCGGTTCTGGGAGGGCATGACCTACCTCCGGCTCGCCGAGGTGGACCTCGCGGCCCACCGCCCGGCCAACGCGGCCAACTACGCCGAGCAGGCGCTGTCCGCCCTGCGGGGCCTCGGCGGCGGCCGCTGGCGGGCCGACGCCCTGACGACGCTGGGGCACGCCCTGAACCAGATAGGGCACACCGGCCGCGCGAAGGTCTGCTGGCAGGAAGTCGTGTCCATTCACGAACAGATGGGCCTGCCCGTGGACGGCGAGATACACCATCACACCGCCCCTGTCGCGCTGGTATAAAAGCCGCCCCGACCGCGGGCTTCAGGCGTTTATCGATCGTTCATCGCGAGGGGCCACTCTTCTAATTACCGATCCGCCGCCTCGGGGGGCAAGCGGCTCGGTGACCAGGCCCCACCGCAAGGTGCACGGCCATGGTCCACCCGTCCGGCGACCCACGGGGGAGTTGCCGGCCGGGTGGGCCGACTGCGCCCACACAACGGAGTTGATCACCGTGAGCTCTCAGAATCAGGCTCGAAAGGACGACGACAGGGACATCGTCAAACCGCTGGACAGCACGCGTCCCATTCAGCCGCAGGACAGCACGCGTCCCATTCAGCCGCAGGACAGTAACCGTCCGATTCAGCCCATGGACACGAACCGTCCTATCCAGCCCCAGGACAGCAACCGTCCGATCCAGCCGCTGGACACCAACCGACCGATCCAGCCGCCGGACACCAACCGGCCCGCGCCGCCCCAGGACGGCAACCGGCCCATCCAGCCGCTGGACACCAACCGGCCGATCCAGCCGCCGGACACCAACCGGCCGGTGCCGCCTCAGGACGGCAACCGGTCCATCACCGAACCGAAGTAGCGCAGCCTCCCGTACGGGCGGGCCACGGGGGAACAGAGGGCCCGCCCGTGCGGAGAGCACCACCTAAGACCCACTGCGGTATCGGCGGTCCGGGGGATCGGGGGATCCGGGGGGACCGCTGAACCGGGGATCGGGGGATCCGGGGGGATCCGGGGGATCGCGGGGGCCGGTTTCGATGGCACCGAGGGGGAGCCATCGAAGCCGGTCCCCGCGGCATACCCACAGCACGGCCACAGCACTGCCACAGGTAATTCCCCCAGTTTTACGGCTGGTTACAGCCGAGGGGATCGAACACACGCCTCACCAGAAGTTAGCGTCACTCACAAGGGATTCCCCCACAGAGGAGTTGTCATGAGCCCTATCAAGCGCACCCTCGTCGCGCTCGCCTGCACCGCTGCGGTGGCGGGCGCGGCGGCGTCTCCGGCACTGGCCGCCGGCCGGGCCGCCGACGGACCCGCCGGTGTCAGCGTTCAGGACAACAACCGGCCGATACCCGGCAACCGTTCCGTGGCCGCGGACAACAACCGCCCCGGCCCCTCTGAACGTTCCGTGGCGCCGGACAACAACCGGCCCGACGCGGCGCAGGACAACAACCGGCCGACCACCGGTGCTCTCGTGGCCTCGGACAACAACCGCCCGTGACGGCCGGCCCGTTGCGGGCCGGAGCACGGACGCCGGGGGCCGGGCCGGGTGGGGCCGGCCCCTACGGCGTCCCGCCCCGCTGTTACTCGCCCGGCCCCATGTCCGCCGACAGCCAGCGCCGCGGCCGCAGCCGGATGGTCACCTGCGGACCGAACGTGGGCTCCACGTTCGCGCGGTACGCCTGCGCGGCCTCCGGCGGGAGATAGCGGTCGACCATCGCGCGCTTCTCCTCGTCCGTCGCCGGTTCGATCGAGATCACCTCGCCCTCGACCGACACGTACCGGACCGTCGGCGTGAGCCGGTCCACCATCAGCGAGAACCGGCCCGCCGCCGCGATCAGCCGGGCCTTGCGCGAGTCCCGCTCGGTGGTGAACCACAGCTCGCCGCCCGGCTCGTACCCGTACCAGACGGGCACGGTGAGGGGGCCGCGGTCCGCCTCGCCCGATTCCACCGACAGCGCTCCGATGTGCGGTTCGGCCAGAAAGCTCTGACGCTCTTCCGTGCTCAACGGCATGGATGTCTCCTCGCGTGCTCGTGCTGGTAGGGACACTGCGCCCAACGCCGCCGCGATCGGGGATGTTCCGCCGCGCCACCCGCGCCGGCGCCTCCTCATATGACCCGCACCGGTGCCTCGTCATATGAACTGCCTTCTGCTACCGTCGCGCGCCCCGCTCCCCTAGGAGGCGCGACGTGTTCGAACCCGATCGTGTGCGTTCGCTCTGGGAACTGATGCAGTACCGGGCCGAGGTGTCCCCGCGGGCACCGATGTTCTTCGACGAGAGCACCGGGGGGTCCGGCCGGGCCGTCCCCTTCGGTGAGGTACGGGACCGGGCGCTGCGGCTGGCGGCCGGGTTCCACGGGGCGGGGGTCGGGGCCGGCACCCGTGTCCTGTGGCAGCTGCCCAGTTGGCCCCTGACCGTCGAGGTGTCCCTGGCGCTGGCCCGGCTCGGCGCCGTGCAGATACCGGTCCTGCATCTGCACCGGGAGCGCGAAGTGGGGTACGCGCTGCGGGAGTCGGCTGCCGAGTACGCCGTCGTGCCGGGCGAGTGGCGCGGCCACGACTACGCGGGCACGCTGCGGAAGGTGGCGGACGGCGGTGTCCGTGTGCTCTCCGTCGCCGACGGGCTGCCGGAGGCGGCGCCCGAGGGCGTGCTGCCGGAGTTCGTACGGCCGGGCAGCACACCGACGTGGATCTACTACACCTCCGGCACCACCGCCGAGCCCAAAGGCGTCGAGCACACCGACGGCTCGCTCGTCGCGGGCGGTATCGGCCTGGCCACCGCGCTGGGCATGACGGAGGCGGACACCGGCTCGATCGCGTTCCCGTACGCGCACATCGCCGGGCCCGACTATGTCATCGCGATGCTGCTCAGCGGCTTCCCGGCCGTGGTGCTCGACACGTTCGAACCGGCGGCGGCGGTCGAGGCGTACCGGCGGCACGGGGTGACGATGGCCGGTGGCAGCACGGCCTTCTACCAGGCGTTCCTGGACGAGTCCCGACGGCGCCGGGGGTCAGCGGGGTCGGGGCCGGAGTCGGAGTCGGGGCCGGGGACAGGGCCGGGGCCGGGGCCGGGGCCGGGCAAGCTCATCCCCACGCTGCGGCTGCTCTCCGGAGGCGGGGCGCCGCTGCCGCCCGGCCTGTGCCGTGCGGCGGGGCGCGAGCTGGGGTGTGCCGTGGTGCACGGGTACGGGATGACGGAGTGCCCGATGATCGCGATGGGCACGCCGTACGACAGCGACGAGCAGCTGGCGCACACCGTGGGCAAGCCGGTCACCGGGGCCCGCATCCGGATCGCGCGCCCGGACGGCACCGAGGCGGGGCCCGGCGAGGCGGGCGAGGTCACGGTACGCGGGCCGATGGTCTGCCGCGGCTACACCGATCCGGCGCTGACGGCCGCGGCGTTCGACGCGGACGGCTACTTCCGCACCGGTGACCTGGGGCTGCTGCGGGCCGACGGGCACCTCGTCCTCACCGGGAGGCTCAAGGACATCGTCATCAGGAAGGGCGAGAACATCTCCGCCCCCGAGATCGAGGAGCTGATCCGCGGGCATCCGGCGGTGGGCGACGTCGCGGTGATCGGCCTGCCGGACCGCGAGCGCGGCGAGCGGGTGTGCGCGGTGGTCAGCCTGAAAGGCGGGGAGGCCCTGACGCTCGGCGCGCTCACCGCCCATCTGCGCGGGGCCGGGCTGATGCCCCAGAAACTGCCGGAACAGCTGGAGGTGCTGGACGCGTTGCCGCGGGGCGGGCCGTTGGACAAGGTGCTCAAGGGGGTGTTGCGGGAGCGGTTCGGGTAGGGGCGGCGGGCGTGGTCCGACGGCAGGTGGTGACCGGCCCCCGGGGACGCCGGATGGTGACCGGCCCTCCCCTGGACGGATCGGCGAAGCCCCCGGCCGGGGGTGCCGGGGGCTTCGCGTAGGGGGGTGCGCAGTGGTTTACGGGTGGTAGTGCTCCTCGACCTTGGTGGCGATGCCCCTGTGGATCGTGACGCGCACCTTGACCTTGCCGTTCTGGGCGGCCGTGTCGAGTTCGTCCTTGGTGCAGGAGGTGGTGCCGTAGCTGTCGCTGCCGATGGTGACGCTGCCGTCGGGGCCACCGCAGATGGTCGTGGCGCCGAGGACCTTGGTGTCGTCCGCGACGAAGAACGCCCGCTCCATGCCGGCCTCCGGGGCGATGGTGAGCTTGCCCGGGGCGAGGTACTTGAGGGTGCCGACCACGGTGGAGCCGGTGCCCTTGCGGCCGGTGCCCGTGTTGGTGCCCTTGCCGGCCCCGGTGGAGCCCTCGCCGGTCGTCGTGCCGGTGCTGCCGCTTCCGGTGCTGCCCGTGCCGCTTTTGCTGTCCTTGCCCGTGCCGCCGGTGGACGCGTCCGACCCCGCCGACCCCGCGGTGCCCGACGCCGCGTCGCCGCCGGTGGAGCCGTCGCCCGAGCCCGTACCGCCGGTCGCGCCGGAGCCCTCCGCCGAGCCGGACGTGCCGCCGCCTTGGGCTGCTTCGCTCGCGGCGCTCTTGGCCGGGCCCGTGTCGCCCGCGGAGGCGTTGCAGGCGGTGAGCGAGAAGGCCGCGACCGCGATGACCGAGGCGGCGGCGAGGCGGCGGCCTCGGCGGAAGACTGCGGTGGAGAGGCTGGGCATGCGGGTCCCCCAGGGTCGTGTCCGTGTGCGTCCGGGCCCGGGTCCGGCCGCGCCACGGCGTCGCTCGCGCGCCGTCGGCGGCCGGGCGTCCGGCCCTTCGTTGGTACGTACACAAAGATGCCGGGCGCGGCTAACACCCGGCTAACGCGTCGGTAACCGGCTGCCGGTGCCCGCTCCGGGCCCGCCCCGGCGCAACTCCCCTTTGACCACCTTGCCGCTCGCGTTGCGCGGCAGGGCCGCGACGAACGCGACCTCCCTGGGCACCTTGTAGTTCGCCATCTCGCGCCGGGCCCAGGCGATCAGTTCGCCGGAGGTGAGGACGGAGCCCGGACGGCGGACCGCGTACGCCTTGCCGACCTCGCCGAGCCGCGGGTCGGGGATGCCGACGACGGCCGCCTCGGCCACGTCCGGGTGGCGGGCGAGCAGTTGCTCGATCTCGGCGGGGTAGACGTTGAAACCGCCGACGATGAACATGTCCTTGAGACGGTCGGTGATCCGCAGGTTGCCGTCGCCGTCCAGGACGCCGATGTCGCCGGTGCGCAGCCAGCCGTCCGGGGTCAGCACCTCCGCGGTGGCCGGCGGGTCCTCGTAGTAGCCGGACATGACGTGGTAGCCGCGCACCAGGACCTCGCCCGCCGTACCGGCCGCCACCGCCCGGCCCTCGGAGTCGGCGATCCGTATCTCCGTGCCGGGGACGGCGCGCCCGGACGTCGCCGCGACCGTTTGGGGCGGGTCGTCGCGGCGGCACATCGTGGCGATGCCGGAGCTCTCCGAGAGGCCGTAGGCGGTCAGGACGGTGGCGACGCCCAGTTCGGCGCGGAGCCGTTCGACGAGTCGCAGCGGTACGACGGCGGCGCCGGTGACGACCAGGCGCAGGGAGCGGAGGTCGTACCGGGCCCGTTCGGGGTGGTCGAGGAGCTGCTGGTGGAGGGTGGGCGGGCCGGGCAGCACGGTGACGCGCTCGGCGGCGATGTGGGCCAGGGCCGTGGGGACGCCGAAGACCGGCTGCGGGATCATCGTGGCGCCGCGCAGCAGGCAGGCGATGATCCCTGCCTTGTAGCCGAAGGTGTGGAAGAACGGGTTGACGATCAGGTAGCGGTCGCCGGGCGCGAGTCCGGCGAGGGCGCTCCAGACGGCGTAGGCGCGGAGCGTCTGGGCGTGGGTGATCACAGCGCCCTTGGGGCGGCCGGTGGTTCCCGAGGTGAAGATGATGTCCGAGGGGTCCGTGGGACGCACCGCGTCGGCTCGCGCGCGGACCGCCCCGACGGGCACGGCCTCGCCCGCCGCCAGGAACTCCTCCCAGGTGACGAACGCTTCGGGGGCGTCGCCGGAGAGGACGACGACCTGTTCCAGGTGCGGCAGTCCGGGGAGCGGGCCGCGGCCGGTGCCTTCCCGGGCCGCGCGGCGCAGCGAGGCCACGTAGGACGTGCCGAGGAACGTGCCGGTGACGAACAGCAGGCGGGCGCGGGTGCGGCGCAGCACGTCGGCCGTCTCACCGCCCTTGAAGCGGGTGTTGACCGGGACCAGGACGGCGCCCGCCGTCACCGCGCCGAGTGCGGCGGTGATCCAGTCGGTGGTGTTGGGGGCCCAGAGGGCCACCCGGTCGCCGGGGGCGACACCGGCGGCGACGCAGGCCGCCGCGGCCCGTTCGACCCGCTCCCCCAGCTGCGCGTACGTCAGGCGGTGGCGCCCTTCGGCGACCGCCTCGGCCGGGCCGTACCGCTCGGCGGCCGCGCGCACCAGGCGGGGGACCGTGCCGTACTCCAGGTCGGCGCGGGGGTCGGTGGCGTCGGGCCGGTCCAGGTCACCGCGCATCGCACAACCTCCCGTGAAAGAGCTGACTACCCGTCAGGTTAGCGGTAGCCTCCTCGGCTGTCAGCACGGTTGTCCGCGCCGACGCCGCAGGGACGGAACGGTTGTCCGCGCCGACGCCGCAAGGACGGCACGGTTGCCCGCGCCGACGCCACAAGGACGGCACGGTTGCCCGCGCCGACAGCCACAGGGGCCAGGACACAGGGACAGCACTCAGGAACAGCACGCAGGAACAGCGCACATGAACGGCACACAGGAGCGGCACACAGGTCCGTACGACGGCCGACCACGGAGGTGGCGATGGGGGCGACCCTCAAGGACGCGGCGGCGATAGCCGGGATAGGCCGGACGGCGTTCGCCAAGCGGCTGCCGGAGTCCGAACGCACGCTGGCCTGCCGCGCCGTCATCGCGGCCCTGGACGACGCGGGGATCGCGCCGTCCGAGGTGGACGCGTTCGCCTCGTACACCATGGAGGAGACCGACGAGGTGGAGGTCGCCAAGGCGATCGGCGCCGGGGACGTCACCTTCTTCGCCAAGGCCGGTTACGGCGGCGGTGGTTCGTGCGCCACCGTGGCCCACCTGGCGGCGGCCATCGCCACCGGGCAGGCGAGCGTGGGCGTCGCCTGGCGCTCGCGCAAGCGCGGTTCCGGGCCCCGGCCGTGGCGGAACACCGCTGTCCAACTGCCCACTCCGGCCCAATGGACCCGGCCTTTCGGGCTGCTGCGCCCCGCCGACGAGATCGGCATCCTCGCCCGGCGCTACATGCACGACTACGGCGCCACCCGCGACCACTTCTTCAACGTCGCCCTCGCCTGCCGCAACCGGGCCAACCAGAATCCGGCCGCGATCATGTACGAGCGGCCGCTGACCCGCGAGATGTACATGACCGCCCGCTGGATCAGCGAGCCGCTCTGCCTCTTCGACAACTGCCTGGAGACCGACGGCGCGCTGGCGTGCGTGGTCGTCTCCGCCGAGCGCGCCCGCGACCTGCGCCACCGGCCCGTGTACGTCCATTCCGTAGCGCAGGGCCTGCCCGCCCAGCACCACGGCATGGTCAACTACTGGACCGACGACCCGCTCACCGGCCCGGCCTGGACCGCCGCCCGGCAGCTGTGGAAGCAGGCCGACTTCGGGCCCGCGGACGTCGACGTCGCGCAGATCTACGACGCGTTCACCCCCCTGATCCCGCTCTCCCTGGAGGGGTACGGCTTCTGCGGGCGCGGCGAGGGCGCGGCCTTCACCGAGGGCGGCGCCCTGGAGATCGGCGGCCGGCTGCCCCTCAACACCGCGGGCGGCGGGCTGAGCGAGGCGTACGTCCACGGCTTCAACCTCATCACCGAAGGTGTCAGCCAGCTGCGCGGCACCAGCACCGCCCAGGTCCCGGACGCCGCCACCTGCCTGGTCACGGCGGGTGAGGGGGTCCCCACGTCGGCCCTGCTGCTGAGGAGTTGAGTGCTCATGTCCACCAGCATGAAGGCGACCACTGACAACGGGCCCCAGCCGGACCCGCACCCGGCCCGGGAACCGGCACCGGAACCGGGACAGGCATCGGGAACGGCCCAGCAACCGGCCCCCGATCCCGATCCCGATCCCGACCCCGCCCTCCTCCTCCCCGTAATCGACGACGACGGCGCCCCCTTCTGGGAGTACGCCGCCCGCCACGAACTCCGCGTCCAGTCCTGCGCCGCCTGCGGCGAACTCCGCTTCCCGCCCCGCCCGTGCTGCCCGCACTGCCAGTCCTTCGACCACAACTGGCGCAGGATGTCCGGCCGGGGCCGCGTCTGGTCCTACGTCGTGCCGCACCCGCCGCTGCTGCCCGCCTACGCCGCGCAGGCCCCGTACAACGCGGTCCTGGTGGAGCTGGCCGACGCCCCGCACATCCGCCTGGCCGGAAACCTGGTCACCGCCGCGGACGCCCCGCTGAACTCGGTCGACCCGGCCCGCATCCGGATCGGCGCCGCGGTGAAGGTGGCGTTCCGCGAACAGGCGCCGGGCGTGACCGTGCCGCGCTGGCTGCTGGAGCGGCCGTGACGGCGGCTTCCGTACGGGTGGAGACGGCGCCGGACGGCGTCGCCCTGGTCACGCTCGACCGGCCCGGCCGCCACAACGCCGTGGACCTGGAGACGGCCGGCGCGCTCGCGGACGTCTGGCGCCGGTTCCGCTCCGACGACGACGTGCGTGCCGTCGTCCTGACCGGTGCCGGGCGCACGGCGTTCTGCACGGGCTTCGACCGCTCGGCGGACGTACCGCAGCCGTCCTCCCCGTACTCGGCCGACGACCCGCTGCTCGGCATCGGCCCGAAGGCGAACGACCTGTGGAAGCCGGTCGTCGCGGCCGTCGAGGGGATGGCCTGCGGCGGGGCGTTCTACCTGCTGGGCGAGTGCGAGTTCCTGGTCGCCTCCGAGGAGGCCACGTTCTTCGACCCGCACACGACGTACGGGATGGTCAGCGCGTACGAGTCGGTGTTCATGGCGCAGCGGATGCCGTACGGCGAGATCGCGCGGCTGGCGCTGATGGGCACGGCGGAGCGGCTCGGCGCCCGCCGCGCCTACGACACGGGCCTGGTGTCGGAACTGACGCCGCCGGGCGGCGCGGTGGCCGCGGCCCGGCGCGCCGCCGCCGTGCTCGCCGCCCAGCCGACCACGGCGGTGCAGGGCACCGTACGGGCCCTGTGGACGTCCCGGGAGGCCGCGCGGGCGCAGGCCCTGGCCCATGCCCCGCAGCTCATCGCGCTGGGCAACCTGCCGCCGGAGCGGCAGGCGGAGCTCTTCGCGGCCCGTTCCCGGAGCTTCCGGGTCCGCTGACGCGGGTCCGCTGACGCCACGGCCAACCGGCGGCACCGGGGCACCGGCGGCACCGGCTCACCGGCGATGCCGGGGCACCGGCCGCCCGTCACAGCTCCGACTTGCGCGCCCTGCGGATCTCGCACTGGAACCACAGTTCCCGCGTCGAGGTGTTGGTGTAGCTGTACGTGGCCGTGTACGTCTCGGTCTGCCCCGGCCGTACGACGATGCTGCGCTGGTGCAGCCCGAACGCCGTGCCGTCGGCGGGCCGCGCCTTCATCCAGTTGACCGCCATCTCGTACGTGAAGGTCTTGGTGAGCGACGGGTTGGTCACCGAGACCGAGTATTCGAGGCGGCGGGCCGACTGGTCGTAGCGGCAGTTGTTGCCGCGGGCGTCCGAGCGGCCGTCCGGGTCGTAGGTCTCCTCCGGCGTCGGCGACGGCGAGTAGGACGGCTCGTACGACGGCGAGGAGCTGTACCCGGTGGGCGGTGGCGGCGGCGGTGTCACCCGGCGGGCGTGGCCGCCGGGCAGCAGGGCGCCGCAGCCGACGAGTCCGAGCGTGCTGGCGGCGGCCATCCCGGATGCGACGGCGGCCCGGCCGAGGCGCCTTCTCATGGCGGCCATCAGGAGAGCGGGGTGCGCTGGACGTCGGTGACCGAGCAGCGGAACGTCCCGCTGGTGGCGGCGTCGGACGGCACGTACTGGATCACGTCCAGGGAGTCGGTGCGGCCCGGCATCACGGAGGGGATGCTCGGGTGGCGGGTACCGAGGTCCTTGCCGCCCGGCGCGGTGAACTTCACCGTCAGCCGGTAGGTGTACCTGGTGCCCGACGCGCTGTTGGTGGCGCTGACCGTGGTCTTCACGCTCCCGGACCCGTTGTACCGGCAGCCGTTGATCTTGATGTCGCCCATGGCGCTGCGGCTGCTGCCGGAACCGCCGGTGGTGTAGCCGGAGGTGCTGCCGGTGCTGCCGCCGCTCGTGGAGCTGCCGCTGACCGAGCTGCCGCCGGTGCTCGTACCGCCGTCGTAGCCACCGGTGCTCGCCTCGTAGCCGCCGCTGGTGCTGCTGCCACTGGTGCCGGTGCTGCCGCCGACGCTGCCGGAACCGCCGTCGCTGCTGTGGCTGCTCCCGCAGCCGCCGCCGTGCGAGTGCCGGGCGCCGGTCAGCGCGACCAGGACCACCCCGGCCGCCGCGACCGTGCGGACATGACGGAATTTCATGTTGTTGTGCCCCCGTTGACCCCGTTGAAAGGACCGCGCAATGTCCGCGCGGCCCCTCTCGTCCTTATCTTTTCTTGACGAGTGCACGGCAGACTAGCAACCTCCTTGCAGTACCCAAAATCCCTTCCTGACCAGGTAAAACGCAGAGGTCTGGCGCGCGCGTGCAGTCGGGCGTAGCGTCGGTTACAGAGGGAAACGGGACGAATCAGCGACCGGAGAGGCGACGCCTGTGGTGCGCAACGTACTCGGATCCGTACTGGCCCTCGCCGGAGCGGCGGCCGCCGTCTGGAGCCCCTTCCGTGCCTGGTACGACGGCCGCCCCGGACGTGAGATCCGTATCGAGGACCTGTTCCAGGGCATCAGCGGCGAGCAGGCCGACCTGCTCGGGTCGGTCTTTCTGCCGATGGCCTTCGCCGCGCTCGTCACCCTGATCGGCATCGTGCTGCGCTCCCGCCTGCTCGTCGCGGTGGCAGGGCTGGTCGTGCTCGGCTTCACCATCCTGTGGATGGTCCGTCAGGGGCAGGAGACGGGCAGCCTCACCGTGGGCGAGAACCCTGACCAGGGGCTGGGCATCGGCGTGGCGACCGCGCTCGGCGGAGGCGCGCTGCTGTGGCTGGCGGCGCTGGTGATGAGCGGCCGCCGCGGTGTCCGCTCCCGGCGCCGCGACACCGGTTTCGAGGAGCGGGACAGCCGGTACGGCGAGCCCGCGCCCTACGGCGCACCCGGGCCCGAGTGGGAGCCCGGCCCGATCCGGGGCGGCGACACCCCGCCGCAGGGCGTACCGGCGTACGGCGCTTCGCCGCGTGCGACGCCCCATCAGCAGCCGCCCGTACGGTGGCCGGGCGCCGGGCACCCGCCGCCGGATTCGGAGGAGCCGCCCGCGGACGACCGGCCCACCCGGGCGGTGCGGACGCCGTCGGCCTCGGACGCCCCGGGGCAGCCGCCGCCCCGGCCCGACGACGAGACGCGGCCCATCCGGACGACGCCGCCCCCGGAGCGGCCGGCACAACCGGAGCGGCCGGCCCAGCCGGAGCAGGCCGGGCAGCCCCCCGCGGACGAGCACCCGCGCTGGGACAAGGACCGGTAGCGGGCCGTCCCCGTCAAGAGACCGGTAGCGGCCCGCCCCCGTCAGGACCACGGACAAGGACCGGCAGCCGCCCGCCCCCGTCAGGTCCGCCGCGCCAGCCCCGTCCCCTTCGCCGCGTCCAGCGCGTACACGCAGCGGTCCTTGCTGCACGCGTAGACGACGCCCCCGACGGCCACCGGTGTGCCGGTGATCTCGCCGCCGGTGGCCAGCTTCCAGCGCAGCTGCCCGCCCATCGCGTCGAGGGTGTACAGGCAGTGGTCGGCGGAGCCGAAGTGCACCCGGCCGTCCGCCACGACGGGCGCGCCGATCACGTCTCCGCCCGCCTGGAAGCGCCAGCGCGGCGTGCCCGTGACGGCGTCGAGCGTGTAGAGCGCCTTGCCGCTGCCGAGGTGGACGGCGCCGTCCGCGACGAGCACCGGTTCGGTGGACTGCCGGGCCTCGGTCGCGATGCGCCAGCGGTCCCGGCCGTCGGCGGCGTCCAGGGCGTAGACGGTGCCGAGGTAGTCGGCGAGGTAGAGGCCGCCGCCGGTGACCGCGGGGCCCGGCGCGAACGCGGGGCGGCTGAGGAACGCGGCGGGCGCCTCGAAGTGCCAGCGCACCTCGCCGCGCGCGATGTCGATGGCCAGCACCCGCGTCCCGGCGGTGACGTACACGGCGCCGTCCGGTGCGGGCAGCAGCCGGACGGGGACGCCGCCGCAGGAGGCCGCGTCGCCGACCGGGTACGACCAGCGCTCGGCGCCCGTACGGGCCTCCAGGGCCTTCAGCCGCCCGTCGGCCCAGAGGAAGACGGTGCCGTCGTGCAGGACCGGCCCCAGGTCGGCGGTCTCGAAGTCGGTCTGGACGCCGCCGGTCTCCCAGAGCCGTTCGCCGGTGGCGGCTTCCCAGGCCTGGACGCCGCCGCCGCGGGTGCCGGTGACGACGGTGCCCCGGTCGGCCTTGAGGGCGTAGATCCAGCCGTCGCTGCCCAGGCGCCAGCGTTCGGCGCCGTCGGCCGCGTCGAGCGCGTACAGGCTCGGTCCGTCGGAGGCGTGGATGCGGCCGTCGGCGACGGCCATGCTCCAGGCGACGTCGCGGGTCTTGAACTGGCGCCGTCCGCTGGCCACGTCGAGGGCGTGCACCTCGAAGGACGTGACGTACAGCAGGTCACCGGCGACCGTGGGCGTGCCCCACACGTCGTTGGACATGCGAAAGCGCCAGGGGCGCCAGCGGGCGGGCGCGGCACCGTCGGCAGCGCCGCCCGCGCCGGTGGCGGCGGGCGCCCCGGAGCCGTGCCCCGCCGCGCCGCCCTGCTGCGGCAGCGGCCCGGCCGGGTCGTGGTCGTGGGCGCCGT
>NZ_LWKZ01000016.1 GCF_001905005.1 Streptomyces sp. CB02923
GCGCGCTGCTGGCGGACGCCTTCAAGGGCGTCGGCTGGCAGGTGCCGCGCCTCCTCGAAGCCTCCCGTACCGCCGACGACTTCTACTTCGACGGGCTGCACCTGATCGAGATGGACCGCTGGTCGCGCGGGCGCGTGGTCCTGCTGGGCGACGCCGCGCACTGCGCGTCCCCCGCGTCGGGGCAGGGCACGGGCATGGCGCTGGTGGGCGCGTACGTACTCGCCGGGGAACTGGCGGCGGCGGGCGGCGACCCGCGTACGGCCTTCGCGCGCTACGAGGCGGAGATGCGCCCGTACGTCACGGCGAACCAGCGGATGGCGGAGAAGTTCGTACCGCAGATGACACCCGCCACCCGGGCCGCCATCCGCTTCCGGCACGTGATGCTGCGAACGCTGCCCCACATGCCGTGGAAGAACTACGTCGCGAAGAAACTCGCCGAGGACGTACAGCACTGCGCCCACGCCATCACCCTCAAGCCTTACGGCACCCGCCGCCCGGCCCCGGTTCCCACATCGGCGTAAGCCGGAACCTTTTGCCCCGGCTGGGCATCTCTCCACCCGTAAGGGCACGGCCTGGTGAAGGGGTTGTTCGGATGGTGCGTCGAGTTCGTGTGCTGCTGTTGACTGCCGCACTGCTGCTGACGGGTTCGGTGATCTGGTCCGCGCCGGCCTCCGCCGTCATCGGCGGGGCGAAGAGCACCTACGGCCCGTGGGCGGTACGCATGCTCATCGACGGCCAGCCCACATGTACGGGGACGGCGGTCGCCCCCCAGTGGATACTCACCGCCTCGCACTGCTTCTACGAGCAGGCGCAGCCGGTCGCCGACAAGCGGATCTCCTTCCGGGTCGGCAACCTCGACATGCGCAAGGGCACCACGGTCCGGCCGCTGCCCGGCAAGCGGGTGGGCAGCACCGCCGACATGATGCTCGTCAAGGTTCCGAAGATGAACATCCCCACGGCGCGCCTGGCCACGGCCGGCGTCCGCGTCGGCCAGACCGTGCGGCAGTACGGGTGGGGCGCCACCTGCACCGACGACGAGAACGCCTGCCAGTCCCCCGTACTCAAGCAGTCGGACCTGCGGGTCGTACGGCCGGACGACCGCCGGTGCAAGGGCTACACGGCACCCGGCGGCCCGGACTTCTGCATGGAGAAGGTGACCGGGATTCCGGCCGGCGGCGACTCCGGCGGCCCGGTGATGAGCATCGGAGCGCACGGCACCGAAACCCTCCTCGGCGTCTTCAACGGCTCGGACCGGGAGACGGTCGCCCAGGCCGGAGAGGTCTCCCAGCAACTCGCCTGGATCCGCAAGGTCACCCGCGGCTAGGGTGTTTCTGATGGCTCTTGGACGGTGTCGTGGAGCCAGATGACGATTGCGGTGGCGGTCAGGGTGCCGTCGAAGATGTAGGCGCGTTTGTCGTAGCGGGTGGCCACCGCGCGGAACTGTTTCCACTTGCTCACGCACCGCTCGACGGCGTTGCGCTGCCGGTACTGGGTGGTGTCGAAGCCCGGTGGGCGGCCGCCGGCCCGGCCGCGGCGTCGGCGGTTGGCCTGCTGGTCGGCCGGTTCGGCGATAGTCGTCTTGATGTTCCGGCGGCGCAGGTAGGAGCGGTTGGCGCGGCTGGAGTACGCCTTGTCGCCGCGCAGACGGTCCGGGCGGCTGCGCGGGCGGCCTGGCCCGTGCCGCCGGATCCGCAGGCCTTCCAGGACGGGGGCGAGCATGGGGCTGTCGGCCTGCTGTCCGGGGGTGATCTGCCAGGTCAGCGGGCGAGCCCGGTCGTCGGCCAGCAGGTGGACCTTGCAGGTCAGTCCGCCCCGGGAGCGTCCCAGCGCCTCCCGTCCCCCGGCCTCCACTCGCGTCCCGCCCCTTTTTGCGGGACGTCGCGTGGCGGCCGGTGCCGGGCCCCGGCGGCGTGCTGGTGGGCCCGGCAGGAGGTGGAATCGATGTTCACCGCCCACTCCCGCTCCAGGTCACGGGCCAGTGCACCGTCGGGGTCGGCGGCGTCGGCCTCGATCTGCAGCTCGGTCAGGATGCGCTGCCAGGTGCCGTCCGCCGACCAGCGCCGATGCCGCTCATAGACGGTCTGCCAGGGGCCGTACCGCTCCGGAAGGTCCGGCCAGGGCACTCCGGTACGGGCGCGGAACAGCACCCCGTTGACCACCGTGCGGTGATCCGCCCACTGCCCGCCCGGCCGGCCGTTGGCCGGCAACAGCGATGCGATCTTCCGCCACTGCGCATCGGTCAGCTCATGTCGTCGCACCATGCCCGACGCCTGCCCAGCCAACAGCTTGGTCCACCCCACCGACAAGAGCCATCAGAAACGCCCTAGGCCGACTCGCGACAGGCACTGCCTGGTCCGCCGCCCCGCAGACCGGCGGACTAGGCTGCCGGCCATGGTCGAACACCCGGCAGAGAACGAACGCTTCCACGCCCTTCTCCGCTCCCTCCGCGTCTGGGACTGCGAGCTGCCCGCCATCGACCCCGACCCCGCGCACGCCCCGGCCGACCCGCTGCCCCTCTTCCGGCAGTGGCTGCGGGAGGCCGCGGAGGCGGGCGTGCCGGAGCCGCACACCATGACGCTCGCGACGGCGGACGCGGACGGCGACCCGAACGTACGCACCCTGATGCTGCACGACGCCGACGAGCGCGGCTGGCACTTCGCCTCCCACCGCGGCAGCCGCAAGGGCCGCGAACTCGCCGCCCGCCCGCGCGCCGCCCTCGGCTTCTACTGGGCGGGCCTCGGCCGCCAGGTCCGCGTACGGGGCCGGGTCACCGAAGCGGGCCCGGAGGAGAGCGCGGCCGACCTCCACCGCCGTTCGACGGGCGCGCTGGCCGCCGCCCTCGTGGGCCACCAGAGCGAAGTCCTCGCCTCGTACGCGGAACTGGAACGCGCCTCGGAAGCGGCCTGGGCCCGTGCCCAGGAGGACCCGGCCGCTCCCGTACCCAGCTGGACCCTGTACGTCCTGCGTCCCGACGAGGTCGAGTTCTTCCAGGGCGACGCCCGCCGACGGCACGTACGGATCAACTACCGCAGGGAGGGCGGGGCTTGCGCCGAGTCGGCGCCTTGGACCCGCGAACTCCTCTGGCCGTAGGCGCACCGGCGTGTTCAGACGCCCGCCGGTGCCGTCGCCGCCTTCCAGCGGCGGATCATCTCCCCCTTGGCCGCCTCCATGGCCGAGTCGAACTCCTCCTTGACCGGGGCGGGCAGGAAGACCCGCTCACCGCTCGCCAGATCCAGCCGGATCCGGTGGTGCGGTGTGCCCCGGTTGCGGTAGAGGGACGTGCCCTCACTCTTGTCGACACCGATGCTCGTGATGTCGTGCCAGGCGAAGGAGCGCCGCCGCAGCGGAGTCCTGACGCGTATGCCTTCGGCGCTGACGCGCGTACGGCTGGCGGTGCAGTAGTACAGGACGAGGGAAAGGGGCACGGCTATCCCGAGCACGATGGTCAACTCGCGCAGGTCATCGCCGCGCAGCTCCCCGTAGAAGCGCCGCCCGAACTCCGTCCACCCCATGCCGAAGGTGACGTAGCACAACGGGACGAACCCGCCGAGGAAGGCGAAGGCCAGGGCACTCCACTGCCACCAGCGGGACGCGGGACGGTACTCGATCGTTTCCACCCTTTAACCCTACGTCCCGCTCATATCCGCTCAGCACTGCGGCATTCGGGTCAACCGGGGCGGCGCGGCATGCTTCCCGACGTTACGGTTCCGGGAGGTGCAGCGGTCCCGACTGAAGGGGAAGGAGGACTGCCGATGCGCCGTACGACCGGGAGTTCGATGCGGCGCGGGCTCCTGGCCCTGTGCGTGGTGGCCGCTCTGGCCGGGACGTCGACAGCGGCACCGGCACCGGCGTCGACAGCGGCATCGGTACCGGAACGGGCTGCGACGCCGGGTAAAACGATCGTGCTGCCGGGCGCCACCTCGGCCGAAGGCATCGCCGCCGGGCACGGTTCCACCTTCTACGCGGGCGACTACTTCGGCGGAGACATCTACCGCGGCGACATCGAGGCGGGCACCGCCGCCCGTTTCATCGACGCGCCACGTGGCCGCAACGCCCTCGGCATGAAGGCCCACACCCGCCATGACCTGCTGTTTGTCGGCGGCGGCCGGACCGGCCAGGCGTATGTCTACGACACCAGGACCGGGCGAACGGTACGGAGTTACCGGTTCGGCCCCGCGGGCTCGGCGTTCGTCAACGACGTGGTCCTGACGCGCGACGGCGCCTGGTTCACCGACTCCCTCCAGGCCAAGCTCTACTTCGTACCCGTCGACCGGCACGGGGCGCCCGGCCGCTTCACCACCCTCCGCGTCAGCGGCCCGGCCGCCGAGATCAAGGGCCCGTTCAACCTCAACGGCATCCAGGCCACGCCCGACGGACGGACGCTGGTGGTCGCGCACTCCACCAAGGGCGCGCTCTACACCGTCGATCCGGCCAGCGGACGCAGTGCTGCCATCGCCGGGGTTCCCGTACCGCGGGTCGACGGCATCGTGTTGCACGGGCGCACTCTCTGGGCCGTCCAGGGCTTCCGTAACCAGGTGCAACGCATTGCGCTCAACGGCACCTTGACCAGGGGCAGAAGCAAGAAAACGATCAAGTCCGGACTGTTCCGGACCCCATCGACGGCGGCACGCTTCGGGGACACACTCGCCGTGGTCAACGCCAAGCTCCACACGGGCACACCGCCTACGGCGAAGCGGTACGAAGTCGTCGTGGTCGACGGCTGACTTCGGCGGGTCGCCGGGTCGCCGGATCGCCCGTCAGAAACGCTGGTACATGATGTGCAGGCCGACGTAGCCCTCGGTGGGGTGCAGGAAGCCTTCCGGGAGCGTCGTCATGACCTCGAAGCCGAGGGACTTCCAGAGGGCGACGGCACGCGTGTTGGTTTCGACCACCGCATTGAACTGCATCGCGCGGAAGCCGGACGTACGGGCCCAGTCGACGGCGTACTCACCGAGCGCACGCCCTGCGCCACGGCCGCCGTGGGCCGGGTCGACCATGAAAGAGGCGCTGGCGATGTGGGCGGCGCCGCCCATGTGGTTGGCGTTCATCTTGGCCGTGCCGAGGACCGTACCGTCGTCGTCCACGGCGACGACCGTGCGGCCGGGCGGGGTGAGCATCCACATCGCGCGGCTGGTCGGCTCGTCCATGTCCCGGTCGTAGCTGTACGTCTCGCCGGCCGCCACGATGTCGCGGAAGAACGGCCAGATGGCGGGCCAGTCGGCCGCGGTCGCTTCTCGGATCAGCACGCGGGCCGGCATGACTTGCGACGGGCGCGGCGGGCGAGCGAATTTCCGCGGGAGGCTGGGGTGGGGGCTGGGGCCGAGTCCGGGACTGAGGCCGGGACTGAGGCCGGGGCCGGGATTGGGGCCGGGATTGGGGCTGGGGTCGGGGCTGGGGCTGGGACTGAGGCCGGGCTTGGGACCGGGGTCGGGGCCGCATACGGAGGCGCCGCCCCTTCTTCTCCGTCCAGCCTTACGTGTGGCCGAATCCCACCGCTAGCATGAGGCCGGCGGAGCCGAGTGCCGGCACGCCCCTCTCCACGGATCGCGAGTGACCGGCCTCGCCCCCATTTTCTTCTTTTTCCTTCTTCCTCCTTCCTTACCTCTCTTCGGGCACGCGCGGAGGTGCGCATGACCGTTTCGGCTGCTCCAGTGGTTCCCTTCGGGGGGCACGACCTGTTCCTCTTCCTGCTCCAGGTGGGGCTGCTGCTCTCGCTCG
This sequence comes from Streptomyces sp. CB02923, assembly GCF_001905005.1. Taxonomy (GTDB): domain Bacteria; phylum Actinomycetota; class Actinomycetes; order Streptomycetales; family Streptomycetaceae; genus Streptomyces. Next base: position 5,719 of record NZ_LWKZ01000016.1, read on the forward strand.
CCTTCCTCCTCGGGAGGCTGGCGCTGCGCCTGGGGATGCCGGCCATCGTCGGCGAGCTGTGTGCGGGGCTGCTGCTGGGCCCGTCCGTACTGGCGCACGTAGCACCGGGCTTGAGCGACTGGCTGCTCCCGCACTCCCCCGACCGGTTCCACCTGCTGGACGCGGTCGGGCAGATCGGCGTCATCCTGCTCGTCGGCCTGACCGGGCTCAGCATGGACCTGAAGCTGGTGCGCCGCCAGGGCGGCACTTCCGCCCGGATCAGCGTCGCTGGCCTGTTCGTCCCACTGGGCCTCGGCGTGTGCACGGGCCTCCTGGTGCCTGCGGCGCTGGTGCCCGGAGGGACCGAGCGCAGCACGTTCGGGCTGTTCATGGGGGTGGCCATGGGGGTCAGCGCGATCCCCGTCATCGCCAAGACCCTGATCGAACTCAAGCTCATCCACCGCAACGTCGGCCAGTTGACGCTCAGCGCGGCGATGATCGACGACATCGTCGGCTGGATCCTGCTCTCCGTGGTCTCGGCCATGGCCACGACCGGCGTACGGACCGGGGACGTCGCGTTCTCCCTCGCGGGTCTGGCCGTAGTGATCGTCGTCGCGTTGCTGGCGCGCCCCCTGGTACGGCGTTCTCTGCGCGCAGCCGTACGCACCCGTGAGCGTGGGGCGGCCATCGCCCTCGTCACCATGTTCATCCTGCTGGGCGCCGCGGGGACGCAGGCGATGAAGCTGGAGGCGGTGTTCGGCGCGTTCGTCTGCGGGCTCCTGATCAACAGTTGCGGAGTGCTGGACGCCACCCGGCTCGCCCCGCTGCGTACGGTCGTCATGTGGGTGCTCGCCCCGCTGTTCTTCGCGATGGCCGGGCTGCGGATGGACCTGACCTCGCTGGCGAACGGAACGGTCGCCCTGACCGCCCTGGTCGTCCTGACCGTGGCTATCGCGGGCAAGTTCGCGGGCGCCTACCTGGGGGCCCGGCTGAGCCGCGTCGGCCACTGGGAGTCCCTGGCGATCGGTGCCGGGATGAACGCCCGGGGCGTGATCGAGGTCATCGTCGCCATGGTCGGCCTGCGGCTCGGGGTGCTCAGCCTGGAGATGTACACGATCATCGTCCTGGTCGCCATCGTCACCTCGCTGATGGCCCCGCCCCTGCTCCGTATGACGATGGCGCACGTCGAGTACACCGACGAGGAGAAGGAACGCGAGCGCCGCAACGCGGTGGACGAGCCGGCCGCCCCGGCGGAATCGTCGGTGGCCGGGCGCTGACAGGACACGCGGATGGCACTGTCGCGACCGTCCCGAGCTGCGGACCGCAGCCCTCAAGCGGGACGGAAGACGGGGACGGCCGGGACCGCACCTGTACTCGCGCCCACGCCTGTACCCGCGCCCGTATCCGTATCCGTACGGAAGCGGACCTGTAGTGGCATGCCGATCCGCAGGTCCGCCTCCGGGCAGTCGACGACCTCCGTCATCATCCGCGGGCCTTCGGCCAGGTCCACCACCGCGGCCACGTACGGCACGCGCTCGCCGAACGGCGGGAGGTCGTTGCGGTGCACCACCGACCACGTGTAGAGCGTGGCCCGGCCGCTCGCCTCCTCCCACACCACGTCTTCGCTCCAGCAACGCGGGCAGAACTCGCGCGGGTAGTGGTGCGCCGCCCCGCAGCCGTCGGCGCGGCAGCGGCGCAGGAGGAGCCGGCCCCGGGCCGCCGCTTCCCAGTAGGCGCTGCTGAACGCGTCGGCCTCCGGCAGGTCGAACCGGGGCGCGGCGGGTGACGTCACCGGCGCTTCTCCTCGCTCGGACTGCACCTTCGGTGCCACTGACGACCACCCGCTTCAGGTCGGTGCCGGGATTGCGTACTGACGGTCTGCGTACTGACGATGCGCGTGCTGACGGTCTGCGTACTGACGGTGCGCGTGCTGGCGGTCTGCGTGCTGAGGGTGTGCCCGCTGACGGCGTGCGTGCTGAGGGTGTTCGCGCTGACGGGCCGTCAGTCCAGCGGATGTTGGCCGGGATGCGCAAGGGGGTGGGCCCGGACGGAGAACCGTACGGCGACATGCGTGCGCTCCGCGGTTACCCTCACCGGCATGCCGGACGCCGCAGCGCACGCCAGCTCCTCCGCATCCAGCTCCTCCGCATCCAGCACCACACCGCCCGCTGCCGTTCCGCCCGTGTACGTCGTCGGGGGCGGGCCGGGCGGACTCGCCACCGCCGCCGTACTGGGCGCCTACGGCATCCGCGCCGTCGTCCTCGAAAAGGCCGACGCGGTGGGCGCCTCCTGGCGGGGCCACTACGACCGGCTGCGGCTGCACACCACGCGCCGCCTCTCCGGCCTGCCGGGCCTGGCGATACCGCGCGCGTACGGGCGGTGGGTCGGGCGTGACGACGTGGTGCGCTACCTGGAGCAGTACGCCGAGCACCACCACCTTGAGGTCGCCACGGGGGTCGAGGTGCGGCGCGTCGACCGCGCGGCGGACGGCGGGTGGGTCCTGCACGCGAACGGCGGGCGCAAACCGGCCGCCCGCACGGTCGTGATCGCCACCGGCTACAACCACACCCCGTACCTCCCCGACTGGCCCGGCCGCGACAGCTACCCCGGCGAACTGCTGCACGCCGGCGCCTACCGCAACGCCCGCCCCTACCAGGGCAAGGACGTCCTGGTCGTCGGCACCGGCAACACCGGGGCCGAGATCGCGGCCGACCTGGCGGCGGGCGGCGCGGCACGGGTACGGCTGGCGGTCCGCACCGCCCCGCACATCGTGCGCCGCTCGACGGCGGGCTGGCCCGCCCAGGCGACGGGCATCCTCGTACGCCGTCTGCCGCCGCGCCTGGTGGACCGGGCGGCCCACGTGATGCGCCGCCTCTCCGTGCCGGACCTGGCGGCGCACGGGCTGCCGATGCCGGACACCGGGCTGTACAGCCGGGTCCTGGAAGGGGCGATCCCGGTCCAGGACGTGGGGCTGATCGACGCCGTACGGAGCGGAGCGGTGCGGCCGGTGGCGGCGGTGGTCTCCTTCGACGGCGGCGTGGTGCGGCTCGCGGACGGTGACGCGATCGAGCCGGAGGCCGTCATCGCCGCCACCGGTTACCGGCGCGGCCTGGACGGCCTCGTCGGACACCTCGGCCTCCTCGACGCCCGTGGCCGCCCGCGCGTCCACGGCCCCCGCACGCTGCCGTCCGCACCGGGGCTGCACTTCACGGGCTATACGAACCCGATCAGCGGCATGTTCCGCGAACTGGCACTGGACGCACGCCGCATCGCCCGCGCCATCGCCACCGCCGCACCCCCGCTCGCCCCACCCGAACCATCCACACCGTCCGCCCGAAAGGTTTGACGGTCGCGGGCATTCCTGACGAGCCGTCAGTTCGCTTAACCTGACAGTGCGTCAGTTGAATCGGCAGCCGTCATACGGGAGCGGGCGTCAGCGATGCTTGGATCGACTCACGGCACCCTCACCACTCACTCCGGCCCGGCTCGCGCAGTGGCCTGCGGGCAGACACCACCGCGAACCGTCCACGGCACGGCCCCACCGCACACCCCCGGGCCACACGCCCCCGGGCCACAGCCAGGCCACGCGCAGCCAGGCGGGTCGCAGGCAGATGGCTCGCAGACGGGCGGGTCGCAGGTGGGCGGGTCGCAGGCGGGCGGGCCGCAGGCGGGCGGGTCGCAGGCAGCCGGGTCGCAGGCGGGCGGGCCTTACGCCGGGGACGGCTCGTGGGCCGGGTCCGGGTCCGGGTCCGGCGGCGCGGTGGCCGACCTGGACGTCAGCGGGCGCCCGCTGTACGCCCCCGTCCCCGACCTGGACCGTTTCTTCCGGCCCGCGTCGGTGGCGGTCGTCGGCGCCTCCGACAGCGAGGGCCGCCCGAACGCCGGCATCACCCGGCAGCTCATGGCGTGGGCCGAACGCGTCGGTGCCCGTCTGCACCCGGTCAACCCGGGCCGTAGCCACGTCTTCGGCCTGCCCTGTCTCACCTCCGTCTCCGACCTGCCCGAGCAGGTCGATCTCGCCGTACTGCTGGTCGCGGACCCGGTACCGGTCATCGAGGAACTGGCCGACGCCAAGGTCAGGTTCGCGGTGGCCTTCGCCTCCGGCTTCGCCGAGACCGGGGCGGCGGGCGCGGCCGCCCAGGACCGGCTCGCCGAGGCCGTGGCCCGTACCGGCATCCGGCTGCTCGGCCCGAACACCAACCTCAACGCCTTCGCGTCGTTCCGCGAGGACCTGGACGGCCCCGCCATCGCCCTGATCACACAGTCAGGCCACCAGGGCCGCCCGGTCTTCTCCCTCCAGGAACTGGGCATCCGGCTCTCGCACTGGGCCCCGACCGGCAACGAAGCCGATCTGGAGACCGCCGACTTCCTCTCCTACTTCGCCTCCCGTCCCGAGGTCGGGGCCATCGCCGCGTACATCGAAGGGTTCAAGGACGGCCGCAGCTTCCTGCTCGCCGCCGACCGGGCGGCCCGCAACAAGGTCCCGGTCGTCGCCGTCAAGGTCGGCCGCACCGAGGCCGGGGCCCGTACGGCCGCCTCCCACACCGGCAAACTGACCGGTGCCGACGCGGTGGTGGACGCGGCCATGCGGCAGTTCGGGGTGATCCGGGTGGACGGGCTGGACGAGCTCCAGGACACCGCGGCCCTGCTCGCCCGCGCCCGCACACCGGCGGCCGACGGCGTCGCCGTCTATTCGATATCCGGGGGCACCGGCGCCCACTTCGCGGACCTGGCGACGGCGGCCGGGCTGCGGCTGCCCGCACTGGACCGCGCCAAGCAGGACGAGCTGCACCAGTGGATCCCGGACTATCTCAGCGTCGCCAACCCGGTGGACAGCGGCGGGCATCCGGTCGGTGACCGGCGCGGCCGCAAGATCATCGACGCTCTGCTCGCCGACCCGTCCATCGGCGTACTGATCTGCCCGATCACCGGCCCGTTCCCGCCGATGAGCGACAAGCTGGCGCAGGACCTCGTGGACGCGGCGGAACGAACCGACAAGCTGGTGTGCGTCGTCTGGGGCTCGCCGGTCGGCACCGAGGACGCCTACCGGCACACCCTCCTCGGCTCCCGGCGCGTGGCGACCTTCCGCACGTTCGCCAACTGTGTGACGGCCGTCCGCGCCCACCTCGCCCACCACCGCTTCACCGCCGCCTACCGCTCCCCCTTCGACGACGCCCCGCGCACCCCCTCCCCGTCCGCACGCAAGGCACAGGAGCTGATACGCCCAGGCCAGCAGCTCAGCGAGCACGCCGCGAAGCAGCTGCTGCGCACATACGGCATCAGGGTGCCGCGCGAGCAGCTCGTCACCAGCGCGGCGGCGGCCGTGCGCGCCGCGAGCCTGGTCGGCTACCCCGTCGTCATGAAGGCGTCCGCGCCGCAGCTCACGCACAAGACGGAGCTGGGGCTCGTCAGGACCGGGCTGACCTCCGCCAGCCAGGTCCGGGACACCTACCGGGAGCTGGCCGACATCGCCCGCTACGAGAACATCGAGCTGGACGGCGTGCTCGTCTGCCAGATGGTCGAGCGGGGGGTGGAGATGGTCGTGGGCGTCACCCCGGACAGCCTCTTCGGGCCGACCGTGACCGTCGGGCTGGGCGGGGTGCTCGTCGAGGTCCTGCGGGACACCGCCGTCGGCGTCCCGCCCTTCGGCGAGGACCGGGCGCGCGCGATGCTCGGCGAGCTGCGCGGGCACGCCCTGCTGGACGGTGTACGGGGAGGGCCGCCGGCCGATGTGGACGCGCTCGTCGAGGTCGTGCTGCGCGTCCAGCGGATGGCGGTGGACCTGAGCGGCGAACTGGCCGAACTGGACATCAACCCGCTGATGGTGCTGCCGCGCGGACAGGGCGCCGTCGCGCTCGACGCACTCGCCGTCTGCCACTGACCGGGCGGACGGTGCATTGGACGGCCCAGCGGACAGCCGTGGGGCCTGCCGAGTGGCCGGCCGGGCCGTCGGCCAAGGCGTCGGTCGAGGTGTCGGCCAAGTCGTCGGCCGCACAGCCGACCGTACGACCGACCGCACGGTCAACCACGCACACGCCCACGCCCACGCCACCGCCCACGCCCATGCCCGCGAACTCGCAGCTTGGAGCCGCTTCGTCATGACGTCCACCCCCGTTTCCCCCGAACCCGGGCCCGCTGACTCATTGATACTCCACACCACTGACAACGCCGTGCTGTGGATCACCCTCAACCGCCCCGCCGCCCTCAACGCCTTGACCTGGGACCAGCGCGAACGCGTCATCACGCTGCTCTCCGACGCCTCCGCCGACCCGGCCGTACGGGCCGTCGTCCTCACCGCCACGGGCAAAGGTTTCTGCGCGGGGGCCGACCTGCGCGGCGGACCGGGAGGCGAGGGCGGGAAGCCGGAGACCAGCGGCGGAGAGGCCAAAACACAGACGCCCGAACGCGCTGCGGGCAACGTGCCCCGGGCCGCAGGCGACGAGGCACGGGCAGCGGGCGACGAGGCACGTACAGCAGGCGACGAGGCACGTACAGCGGGCGACGTCGCCCGGATGATCCGGCGCGGCGCCCAGCGTCTCATCACCGCTGTCCTGGACTGCGAGAAACCGGTCCTCGCCGCCGTCAACGGCACCGCAGCCGGTCTCGGCGCGCACCTCGCCCTCGCCTGCGACCTGGTGGTGGCGGCCGAGTCCGCCACGTTCATCGAGGTGTTCGTGCGCCGCGGCCTCGTGCCGGACGGCGGCGGCGCGTACCTGCTGCCGCGGCTCGTCGGCCCGCAGCGCGCGAAGGAGCTGCTGTTCTTCGGCGACGCCGTGACGGCGTCCGACGCCGAACGGATGGGGCTGATCAACCGGGTGGTCCCCGACGCCGGTCTGGAGAAGGCCGCACGGGACTGGGCAGAGCGGCTGGCCACCGGCCCGACCCGGGCGCTCGCCCTCACCAAGCAGCTGGTCAACGCCTCGCTGGACAGCGACCGCGGCACGGCGTTCGCCGCCGAGGCGGCGGCCCAGGAGATCAACATGACGACGGCGGACGCACGGGAGGGCGTCGCGTCCTTCGTCGAGCGCCGACGCCCCACGTACAGGGGGCGATGAGGCCCGGCCGCGCACTCCCCCCGCTCTCCCGCTCCCTTCCCCCTACCCCCTTCGCCTCCCCACCCTTCAAAACTGACGGAGCATCAGGTTCAATGGAGGCATGATGGGACACGCCGGTATGGCAGCCACCGCGGTGCGCTATCTGCGTTCGGTCGGCGCGCCGACCTCCACCACAGCCGCCGCAGCCGCCGCCACGGCACAGCCCCCCGCCCGCGCCGCCGAGCCGCCGCGCCCCGCCCTCCGAGCCGTACGGGAGGACGAGCGCGCGCCGCTGGACCCGGCCGCCTTCCGCGCCGTGCTCGGCCACTTCGCCAGCGGCGTCACGGTCGTCACCGCGCCCGCCCCCTGCGCGGCCGGTGCCCCCGGGGACGGTCCGGCGGGCTTCGCCTGCCAGTCGTTCGCGTCGTTGTCCCTCGATCCGCCGCTGGTCACGTTCATGGTGGCCCGTACGTCCACGACCTGGCCCCGGATCGCCCGCGCCGGCGTCTTCTGCGTCAACATCCTGGGCGCGGACCAGGAGGACCTGTGCCGCGCCTTCGCGGTCAGCGGCGCCGACAAGTTCGCGGGAGTCGTCCACACACCCGCCCCCGTCACCGGCTCGCCACGCCTGGCGGGCGCCCCCGCCTGGGTCGACTGCACGATCCAGGCCGTGCACACCGGAGGCGACCACCTCATCGTCGTGGGCCGGGTCGCCGCCCTCGGCACGGACCCGGCAGCCGCCGGGCCCGGCCCGCTCCTCTTCCACCGGGGCGCCTTCGGCCGCTTCAGCACGTAGGACGGCCCGCGGCTCAGAACGTCAGCACCCCGCGCGCCACCCGCCCCCGCCGCATGTCCTCCACCGCCTTCGCGAAGTCCTCCACCGCGTACGTCCTGGTCACCAGCTCGTCCAGGAGGAGGCGGCCCTCCTCGTAGAGCCTCGCGTACCGCGCGATGTCGCGCTGCGGGCGGGAAGAGCCGTAACGGCAGCCCAGGATGGACTTGTCCAGGTACATCGACGCGACCAGGAACGACGCCTCGGCGGCGGCCGGGGGCACGCCCAGCAGGACCGCCTGGCCGTGCCGGCCCAGGAGGTCCACGGCCTGCCGGATCAGCTCCGTACGGCCCACGCACTCGAAGGTGTGGTCGGCGCCGGACGGCAGGATGCCGCGGACGGCCTCGACGGTGTCCGGCACCGCCGACGCGTCGACGAAGTGCGTGGCCCCGAAGCGCCGTGCCGCCACCTCCTTCGCCGGGTTGACGTCCACGGCGACGATCACCGAGGCACCGGCCAGCCGGCCGCCCTGCAGCACGTTCAGCCCGATGCCGCCCGTGCCGAGGACCACCACCGAGTCTCCCTGCTCCACCCGCGCGCGGTTCAGGACGGCGCCGACCCCGGTCAGCACGCCGCACCCGATCAGCGCCGCCGACGTCAGCGGTATCTCCGGGGAGATCCGCACCGCCTGTACGGCTTTGACGACGGTGCGCTCCGCGAAGGCCGAGTTGGACGCGAAGCTGTACACCTCCCTGCCACCGTGCCGGAACGGCTTCCCTGGCATCCCGATCGACGCACGGCACATCGTCGGCCGCCCGCGGTCGCACTCCGCGCACGTACCGCAGTTGGCCAGCGTGGACAGCGCGACATGATCCCCTGCCGCTACATGACCGACCCCGCCCCCCACCTCCTCGACCACACCCGCGCCCTCATGCCCCAGCACCACTGGCACCGGATAAGGAATCGTCCCATCGACCACTGACACATCGCTGTGGCACAGCCCCGCCGCCCGGATACCGACCAGCACCTCCCCCGGCCCAGGCGCCCGCACCTCCAGGTCGTCCACGATCCGCGGCCGCCCACCGTCGAAAATGACGCCTCTCATCACCACTCCCGCCCGCCGTCGAAGATGACCTCTCTCATCGCCGCTCCCGCCCTCCGCCGAAGACGACCTCTCTCATCACCGCTCCCGCCCCCCTCCGAGGCCGAGCACGCGCCCGGCAATGATCGTGCGCTGGATCTCGTCCGAACCCCCGTAGACCGTGTCGGCCCGGCTGAAGAGGAAACGCCGCTGCTCAGCGTCGAGTTCGTACGCGGCGTCCGCCGTCCACGCGCCCGGCCCGCACGCCGCGCCCGCCCCCCGTACGTGCATCGCCAGCTCTCCCAACCGCTGGTGCCAGCCGGACCACAGCAGCTTCGCCACACTGGGCGCGCCCGCGTCACCGGCCGCCGGTCCGAGCGTGCGCAGCGCGTTCCACCGCATCACCCTCAGCTCGGCCCACTGCCGTACGATCCGGTCCCGCAGGACGGGATCGCGCGCCGCGCCCGTACGCACCGCCTCGGCGACGACCTGGCTCAACTCGGCGCCGAAAGTCACCTGCTGGGTAAGCGTGGAAACCCCCCGCTCCAGCTCCAGCAGCCCCATCGCCACCCGCCACCCGGCGCCGGGCCCGCCCACCACATCCCCGGCCCGCGCCACCGCCCCGTCGAAGTACACCTCGTTGAACTCGGCCGTCCCCGTCAGCTGCCGGATCGGCCGCACCTCGATACGCCCCGGCTGGTCCATCGGCACCAGCAGGAAGGACAGCCCCCGGTGCCGCCGCTCGCCCGGATCGGTCCTGGCGAGCACGAAGCACCAGTCGGCCTCCCGCGCGAGCGAGGTCCAGATCTTCTGCCCGCTGATGCGGTACGTGTCCCCGTCCCGCACGGCCGCCGTACGGACCGCCGCCAGGTCCGAGCCCGCGCCGGGCTCGCTGTAGCCCTGACACCACAGTTCCTCGCCGCGCGCGACGGGCGGCAGGAAACGTTTCCGCTGCGCGGCGTCCCCGTAAGCGATCAGCGTCGGCGCCAGCAGCTGCTCCCCGATGTGCCCCACCCGCTCCGGCGCACGCGCCGCGGCGTACTCCTCCGCCCACACGACCTGCTGCGTCAGCGTGGCCGCCCGGTTCCCGTACGAGCCGTACGCACGGTCCCACCCGATCCCGACCCACCCACCCCGCCCCAACTCCCGCTCCCAGGCCCGCCGTACAGCAACATCGTCACGCCCGGAAAGCCACTCCCCACTCAGATGCTCCGCCAGCCAGCGACGCACCTCCCCCCGAAACACCCCGTCTTCGACACCGACCGAAAAATCCACCGCAAGCCTCCCACCGAGATCAGCCCCGACCACCTCTCCTCCCTCCCACCCACGGAAGGGGGCGGGCCGGAGCGGCCTGCCGCGCAGGCCCGTCCCCGAACCAGACAGCCCCGCGCAGCGGCCACCGCCCGCCGCAGGCGCAACGAACCCGCACCCGAAGGCGAACCGTCACCGCCAAACCGGCCAGGCCCGCCGCAGGCAAACCGCACCCGAGGGCGAACCGGAACCGCCAAACCGGCCCAGCGCCGCTACGCGTTGGGCCGCCGCCCCCCAGCCGCATCAGCGGCCATCCCCTCCACCCGCTCCAGCAACGGCATCGGATCGATCCCCACCGCCCCCGGCAGGAAGGCCGCGATCTTCTCCGGCGTCCACCCGCCCTCCGCGTACCCGGAGCGCAGCTCCCTCGGCTGGGCCCACACCGCGATCTTCGGCCCGGCGACCGTGTAGACCTGCCCGGTGATCCGTTCCTTCTTGGCGCGGTCGCTGAGCAGGTAGACGACGAGGGCCGCGACGTCCTCGGGCTCGCCGATCTCCGTCAGTTCCGTCGGTACGCCGGCGGACATCCGCGTACGGGCGACGGGCGCGACCGCGTTGGCGGTCACGCCGTACCGGCTCAGGCCGAGCGCGGCGCTGCGCACCAGCGAGATGATGCCGCCCTTGGCCGCCGCGTAGTTGGCCTGGGAGACGCTGCCCTGGTGGTTGCCGCTGGTGAAGCCGATGAGGGTGCCGGACTTCTGCCGGCGCATGACCGCCGAGGCCGCCCGGAAGACGGTGAACGTGCCTTTCAGGTGGGTGGCGACGACCGGGTCCCACTCCTCCTCGGTCATGTTGAAGAGCATCCGCTCGCGCAGGATGCCGGCCACGCACACCACGCCGTCGACGCGTCCGTAGCGCGTGAGCGCCGTGTCCACGACGCGCCGGCCGCCCTCCATCGTGGACACGTCGTCCGCGACGGCGACCGCCTCGCCGCCCGCCTGTTCGATCTCCTTGGCCACCGCCTCGGCGACCTCGCTGCTCGGCTCGGCGCCGTCGACCGCGACCCCGTAGTCGTTGACGACCACCCGGGCGCCCTGTCCGGCGCAGGCGAGGGCCACCGCGCGCCCGATGCCGCGGCCCGCACCGGTGACGGCGATCACTTTGTCCGCCAAGAAGTTCCCCATGCCGCGCCCCTTCCCGCAGTTTCTGACGACCCGTTAGATTTTTGAGCAGTCCCGCACCGAGCACAAGACCCGGCGCACCCCGAGGAGGGCCCATGCCGCTGCCCGCCGAGTTCCACGCCCTCGCCGAACGGGTGAACAACTGGGGCCGCTGGGGCGCGGACGACGAGATCGGCACGCTCAACCTGCTGACACCCGACGTCGTACGGGAGGCCGCCGCCACCGTCCGCTCCGGGCGCCGCGTCCCGCTCGCGCTGCCGCTGCGGCAGGACGGCGTACAGATCGGACTGATCCCCGGCCGGATCAACCCGCTGCACACCATGACCGCGATCAACCAGGAGATCTTCGGCCCGGGGACGGTCGCCACCTCCGACGACGCCGTCACCATGGGCCTCCAGGCGGCCACCCACTGGGACGGCCTGACCCACGTCTCGCACTCCGGCCGGCTCTACAACAACCGCCCCGCGGACTCCGTCACCGCGCACGGCGGCGCCACCGCCCTCGGCATCGAGAAGGCGCCGCCGATCGTCTCGCGCGGCATCCTGCTCGACGTGGCCCGCGCCCGCCGCGAGGACCCGCAGAGCCCCGGGCGGCTGCCCGCCGGTCACGCGGTGACCCCGGAAGACCTGGACGCGGCGGAGGAACTGGCCGGGACGCGGGTACGGCCCGGCGACATCGCCCTCGTCCGCACCGGGCAGATCCAGCACTACCTGGCCGGCGACCGGGACGCGTACGCCTTCCCGTCACCCGGGCTGTCGGTCCGTACGCCCGCGTGGTTCCACGCGCGCGATGTCGCGGCCGTCGCCAACGACACCCTCACCTTCGAGATCTTCCCGCCGGAGATCGACGGCCTCTGGATGCCCGTACACGCACTGCACCTGGTGGAGATGGGCATGCTCCAGGGCCAGAACTGGAACCTGGAGGAGCTGGCCGGGGCCTGCGCGGAGGCGGGCCGCTACGCGTTCTTCCTCAGCGCGATGGCGGAGCCGTTCGTGGGCGGCACGGGGGCACCGGTGGCGCCGGTGGCGGTTCTCTGAAGCCTCTGAAAACCCTGCGGCGGAACGCCTGAAACCCCTGCGCCGAAGCCCCTGAAACCCCTGCGGCGGCCGTACGCGGAGAAACGCTCCTCCGCCCCCAGCCGGATGGCGGTACGCCCGTGCGCACCCCGAGCGCGGCACCGCGGACCACCACCCGGCTACAGGTCGCGACCCGCGCTCGCCGAGGCACTGCCCCCGCACCCTCGGCGTCCCCTCGCGGCGAATCGCTTCACCCCAGCGTCATCAACCACACACGCCACGTCAACACCTGGTCTGGACTTTCCTCGGTCACGCGCGGTGCGGGAGGGCGCAGTGCGGGTCGTACGCACCCAGGTCCGAACCGGCGGCCAGCAGCATCGACTGGGCGCGGTCCACCTCGCACCAGATGCTCTTGCCGGCCCCCTCGGGCCGCCAGCCCCAGCGGTCCGCCAGCCCGTCGACCAGCTCCAGGCCGCGGCCGTTCATGTCGTCGCCGTCGGCGCGCCGGGGGCGCGGCGCACGGGCACTGCGGTCCGCGACCTCGACTCGTACGGTGCCCACCACGGCACCCGAACCGGAGAAGCACATCCGCAGCTCGGCGGGGTTTCCGGTATGCACGACGGCATTGGTGACCAACTCGGAGATCAGCAGGATCAGCGTCTCCGCCAGTGGCTCGTCGGCCTCTATGCCCGAGCCGGCCAGCCGCGACCTGGCCCACCTACGGGCCCGCCCCACCTCCGCGGGGTCAGGCCGGACTTCCAACTGCACTTGAAGCACCTGCACCGCTCACACCATCCGAACCGGCGGACACATCGCCTCGCGCCTCCGCGGGGTCACACTCCGTGACCCCGGTGAAGCACAGCATGGTTGACGTTCAGTCACCCCAACAAGCGCTTCGGGCATATTCCAGCGCAAGGGAGTATGCGTGGTGCATACTGTGCGACGCGCTTTGCCGGGAGTCGAACAAGAGGACTCAGCAACCCTCCTTCGAGGGCGAGCGGAGCACATTCGGCATCCCGGGTCGGTCACGACGACCCCACGGGAACAGTTGCGCCTCAGAACCACTCGCACCCAAGGGAGCGTACCCGAGCGGGACGCCGACTCCCCCCTGTGACGAGTTACGCCCAGGACACAACCCGATATCGACCCTCCGTGACCGCTCGCATGTACGGAATCCGACATTCCGCACAAGATGCACTACACGCCGACATTGCCGGTCAGCAGAGCCTCAGCGAGAACTTCTTCCGCATTTGGCCTGCTTTGCCACTGTTCGACCCGCAACCATGCTCGTTTGAGATGCAGATGTACGTCCGCCTCCCAGGTGAAGCCCATACCGCCGTGCACCTGGAGGCAGTCCCGGGCGTTGCGCACCGCGGCCTCGTCGGCGAGCAACTTCGCGCCGACTACTGCGAGTGACTGATCGACGAGAGAAGCCGCATATACGGCACTTCGCGCTATTTCCACTCGTATCAGCATCTCGGCGCACAGATGTTTCACTGCTTGGAACGATCCGATCCGTACGCCGAACTGCTCACGCCGCCCGGCGTGTTCCACCGCCATCTCGACCGTACGGGCAGCACTGCCCAGCTGGAGCGCCGCGGTCAGCAGGGCGGCCTCACGGCGCAGCCGGGGCACGTCCAGAGAGCGCGGCGCGCGGCGTGGATAAGAGGTCACGCGCGCGAGCGGCGTCAGCGGATCGATCGAGCACACGGGCTCCTGAACGGGCCAGCCCGGATCATTCCAATACGCACGCCCGCACGCGTCCCCGTACGCGGCTCCGGACACGCCCCCGTACGCGTCCGCCCCCGGACCCCCAGCCACCCCGCCCTCGATCAAGATCAATTCATCGCAGTCCCCCGGGTGTTCCCAGAGCCCTCCCCCACCCGCTCCCACCTCGTACGCCCCCATCTCGTACGGCCCCATTCCGTACGACCCCACCTCGCACAGCCCCACCACCCGCTCCCCCTCCGCCACCCCCGGCACCACTCCCGCCAGCAGCTGCCCCGCCACCAGCGGCCCCGGCAGCAGCGCCCGCCCCGCCTCCTCGAAGACCAGCACCGCCTCCGGCAGCCCGAGCCCCACCCCGCCGTCCGCCTCCGGCAGCCGCAGGGCGAAGAACCCGGCCGCGCCCAGCTCACGCCAGAGCGCGCGGTCGAGCGCGGGGTGCTCCACGGCCGCCCGCAGCCGGTCCCTCCCGAAGCGCCGTGCCAGCAGTTCGCGGGTTCCCGACTGCAAGGCCCGTTGATCAGCGGTGGGTCGGAGGTCCACGGTGCCCGTTCACCGTCCCTTCGGCAGGCCGAGGATGCGCTCGGCGATGATGTCGCGCTGGATCTGCGACGTACCGGCCGCGATCGTGTACGCGAGGGACGACAGCCGGTCCGCCGTCCACTCCTGGTCCGCGTCCAGCGCGCCGGCCGCCCCCAGCACCTCGGCGGCCGCGTCGTACAGCTCCTGGCGGGCCTGCGAATAGCGCAGCTTGAAGACCGAGCCGCCCGCGCCCGGCACGCCGCCCGCCTCCCTGGCCGCGCCGACGTTGCGCTGGATGAGCCGCCACAGCGCGGTGAACTCGGCGTTCAGCCGGCCCAGCCGACGGCGCAGCACCGGGTCGTCCCAGCGCCCGTTCGCCCGTGCCGTACGGGCCAGCGCGCCGAGCGTACGGCGGCAGGCGACGACCTCGCCGACGAAGGCGGTGCCCCGTTCGAAGGAGAGCGTGACCATGGTGACGCGCCAGCCGTCGTGCTCGGCGCCGACCCGGTTCGCCACCGGCACCCGGACCGCGTCGAGGAAGACCTCGGCGAACTCGGCCGGGCCCGCGAGGGTACGCAGCGGCCGTACGGTGATCCCGGGCGCGTCCATCGGCATCGCCAGCCAGGAGATCCCCCGGTGTCTGGGCGCCTCCGGGTCCGTACGCACCAGCAACTCGCACCAGTCGGCGATCTCCGCGTGCGAGGTCCAGATCTTCTGCCCGGTGATCACGTAGTCGTCGCCGTCGCGGACCGCCCGCGTACGCAGGGCGGCGAGGTCGGAGCCCGCCTCCGGCTCGCTGAAACCCTGGCACCAGACCTCGTCGCCGCGCACGATGGGCGGAAGCCAGCGGGCGCGCTGCCCGTCCGTGCCCTCGGCGGCGATGGTCGGCCCGGCGTGCAGCAGCCCGACGAAGTTGGCGCCGACGTAGGGGGCCCCGGCCCGTTCCGTCTCCTCCAGGAAGATCAGCCGCTGGGTGGGTGAGGCGTCCCAGTGCAGGGCGCCGTACCCGGCGTCGTACAGCCGCCGCTGCCAGCCGAGGTCGTACGCGCGGCGGCCCGGCCAGTCCAGCGGGTCGGGCCGCGCCGGCAGGTCCGGGAGGGTCTTGGCGAGCCACTCCCGGAGCCGCGCACGGAACTCCTCCTCCGCGGGCGAGTACGTCAGGTCCATCGGCCGAGTCCCCGATCCGTCAGAAGGAATCCAGCGCTGTCACGCGAGGACCGGGCCTGTCACGCGAGATCCAGATCCAGCATGCGGATCGCGTTGCCGCGCATCAGCTTGTACACGGTCTCCTCGTCCAGTCCCTTCACGTGGTCGAGGGCGACCTCCTTGGTGTGCGGGAACGTCGAGTCCACATGCGGGTAATCGGTCTCGAAGGTCGCGTTGTCCCGGCCGACCACGTCGAGCGAGGCGACACCGTGCTTGTCGCGGAAGAAGCAGCAGAAGATCTGCCGGTAGTAGTACGAGGAGGGCGGCTCGGGGATCAGGTCGCGCACCCCGCCCCAGGCGCGGTGTTCCTCCCACACGTCGTCCGCGCGCTCCAGGGCGTACGGTATCCAGCCCATCTGGCCCTCGCTGTAAGCGAGTTTGAGGAGCGGGAACTTCACCAGGACCCCGCTGAAGAGGAAGTCCATCATCGACGCCATGGCGTTGTTGAAGCTCAGCGACGCCTGGACGGCGGGCGGCGCGTCGGGGGAGGCGGCCGGCATCTGCGAGCTGGAGCCGATGTGCATGTTGACCACCGTCCCGGTCTCCTCGCAGACCGCGAAGAAGGGGTCCCAGTAGCCGGAGTGGATCGACGGCAGTCCGAGGTGGGTCGGTATCTCGCTGAACGTCACGGCCCGCACCCCGCGCGCCGCGTTCCGCCGTATCTCGGCGACGGCCAGGCCGATGTCCCACAGCGGAATGAGGCACAGCGGGATCAGCCGCCCGCCGCTGTCGCCGCACCACTCCTCCACCATCCAGTCGTTGTACGCGCGCACGCAGGCCAGGGCGACCTCCTTGTCGCGCGCCTCGGCGAACGTCTGGCCGCAGAAGCGGGGGAAGGTCGGGAAGCACAGCGACGCCTCGACGTGGTTGAGGTCCATGTCCTTGAGCCGCTCGGCCGGGTCCCAGCAGCCGGGGCGCATCTCGGCGCGGGTGATGCCCTCCAGCGTCATCTCGTCGCGGTCGAAGCCGACGGCGGCGATGTTGCGCTTGTACGGGAACTTCAGGTCCTCGTAGATCCACCAGTCCGTGGCCGGGCCGTCCGGGTCCATCGTGATCACGTACTTGCCGCCGGTGTACGCCAGCTCGCCGATGCCCGCGGTTAGGGGCTGCGGCCCCCGCGCCCGGTACTTCGCCGGCAGCCAGGTCTCGAAGAGGTGCGCGGGCTCGATGACGTGGTCGTCGACGCTGACGATGCGCGGTAGCTCCATCCGATTCCCCTCACACGGTTCCACCGGCCGGTGCCCGACGGGCCGCCGCGGCCGAGTATCTGATGACCCGTCAGGTACGAGGCTAGCCGGGCGCCCGGGGGTCGACAAGGCGCACGACGGGCGGGGCCGGGGGTGGACGGGGCGGGAGTTGAACGCGTTAAGTGACAGGGTCAGTTGGGGCGGTGCCGGTCCAGACACGCGCATCGCGATCATCTGCGACGTCCCGCTCGGTCAGGCGGCACACGCGGCAGGCGGCCCGGTAGCGCTGGCCGACGACCCGGACGCGGTCCGCGGCATGCTCCACCTCATGCGGCAGAACCTCGCCACGATGGAGACGCCGCCGGTACCTCGCGCGTTCGCCGCGTTGCAGGCTCTGCCGCAAGGGCTCCTTGTGGCCGCGCTCCGGCGCTTCCTGAAGAGCCCGACAGCCGTGCACAGCGGACTCAGCGACCGCTCGCCCGCCACGGCGGCCGAACTGGAACGGCTGGCCGAACAGCTCCGTGCCCCTGCGGGAGCCCGCTAAGCGCCCCAGGACGGCGAAATCCTCACCACGCACACCACCGCCAGTCCCACAGTCCTCGGCCCCACCTCCGCCGGCTCCCCGGACGGTAACCGCTGACCTCATGACCGTTTCGGCAGCAATGGAGCGTCCGGCCTTCGGAGTTGGCGTGGCTTTCTGCCCCATTGGGGCCACGTCTTCAGAGGGCGCTGCGTTACAGGGCGAACGTTGGTTGAGGCGGCACTAGTTGGGGCGGTAGGACCCCGTCGCCTGGTCGTAGAGGCGGTCGACCTCGCGGCGCTCGTTGTCCGGGCCGATGACCTGGATGACGTGGTAACGGCCGTTGTGGATCATCGCGAGGTTGCGTACGTAGACCTGCCGGCCGCTGCTGTCCTGCCAGGTGAAGGTGCCCTCCGCCATCGCGGCCCGGCCGACGTCGATCCGGCGCAGGCCGGAGGAGCCGGACCAGCTGGACTCCCGGTACGGGGCCAGTTCCGCCTCCTTGTCCTGCTGGTAGGCCATCGGGTCGGTGCCGTAGCGGGACGTGGTGTCGCGGCCGGGCACGATCAGCAGCTCGAAGTCGTTCCCCAGGTAGCGGATCTGGCCGCGCTCGTTCTCCCCGCGGCGCTGCCAGCCCTGGTGGACGGCGACCTGGAAGCCTTCCGGGTCCTTGCGTACCGCGAAGCCCT
The DNA here is from genome assembly GCF_001905005.1 of Streptomyces sp. CB02923. GTDB lineage: Bacteria > Actinomycetota > Actinomycetes > Streptomycetales > Streptomycetaceae > Streptomyces. The sequence continues at coordinate 23,882 of NZ_LWKZ01000016.1, forward strand.
CGGCGAGGTCGGCGGGTTCGGTCGTCTGCGGCTGCTGTTTGCGTGAGCCCTGGTCGCCGGCCCGTCCGCCGGGGCTGTCGTCAGGCGTCGAGGTCTGCGTGCCCACCGCGCCCCTGCGCTCCCGGACGCTGCCCGCGCCGCCCTCCTCGGAGCCGGCCTTCGGCAGGAACAGGACCGCGGCCAGGATCGTGCCCACCACCAGCAGGAGCACCAGCCCCACGAGAAGCAGCCCCAGGCGCCGCGGGCTGCGTCCCGCCGGGGGCGTGGCGCCCTCGATGCGCCGGATCTGCTTGGCGGGGCGGGGCTGCTTGGCGGGCCGGGGCGGCTTGGGTGCGCGGGCCGGTTTGGGCTGACGCGGGGGCCGGGCCGTGGTCGCTGTGTGCGGAGGGGAGAAAGGGGGCTGGTGGGCGGAGTGAGGAGGGTGGTGGTTGTTGTTGTCTTGGTTGCTGTTGTCTTGGTTGTTGTCGTGGCGATCGTCGCCGGAGCGGTGGTCGTACGGAGTGAGGGGCGGGAGCGGGTAGGCGGACGGCTGAGGCTGAGCTGCCGGACGCGTGAGGTGCTGCGGCTGCTCGGCGAAGGCCTCGGGGCGGGACTCGGCGAGGTCCGCGGGGAGGCCGGGCTGAGCGGGCTGAGCGGGCTGAGCGGGCTGAGGATGCTGAGCAGGCTGAGCAGGCTGACCGGGCTGGGTGGGCTGAGCGGGCTGGGTGGGCTCCCGGTGTGCCACGGTCTGCCGTTTGCCCTTCGGCTGCCGCGGCGGCTTGGCCGGGCGCGGCGGCCGGGACTGCCGCGCCTTCTTGTGCCGCCCCTTGTGTACGAGTTCGCCCCGGCGCCGCAGGATCGGGAGCCGCCGCGAGTCGGCCGGCCCTTCCAGCGACGGCACGGTCACGACCCGGCTGCCCGCCTCCGGCTCCGGCGCGGTGCGGATCAGCGACCGCAGCCAGCCGCGCAGCTCCTCGAAGTCCGGGCGGTCGGCCGGGTCCTGCCGCATCAGCGACTCGACGACCGGCCGCAGCGCGCCGCACTCCTCGGCGTACGACGGCGGCTCCGAGCACACCAGCTGCACCAGCTCGGCGGCGCTGCCCTCGGGGTAGGCGGAGTGCCCCTGCACGATGCGGAACAGCAGCGCGCCGACCGCCCACAGGTCGGTGGCGGGGCCGACCGGGGGCGCGAGCTGCCAGTTGGCATGGACCGGTCCGGCCTGCTCCGGCGCCCAGCGCTCGGTGACCGGGCCGACGACGTTGATCCGTACCTGCCGGGCCCGCTCGGCGGCCAGGGCCGCGCCCGGACGCCCGTACGAACCGGTCCGGGCCGGATGTTCCGGCACTTCCGGCACCTGCGGCACTTCCGCCGCCTGCGGCGCCTTGGCCAGGGAGGGCCCCGCCTCCGGCGCGGGCCGCTGAACCGGCAGCGGATACGGCACCTGGACGCCGCCGGGGCGCGGCACCGGACCGGGCAGGCTGCCGCCGTACGAGGCGCTGCCCGGCCCGGACGCAGCCACCGGGTGAGCCGGAAGCGGGGTCGGCGTCGGAGTCGGAGTCGGCGCGGTGATGTGGTCCCGGTACGGGCTGAAGTGCGGGTCGGCGGGGTGCGCGGGCTCGGCGGGTGCGGGTGTGCCGTCGCCGGTGGCCGTGCGGGCGGCCGCTGCCCGCGCGCCCGCCTGGTAGGCGGCGATGGCCCCGGCGCGGGCCCGGCGTGCGTCCGTTTCGGAAGCGGTGCCCGGCCCCCCGGCGCCGTCCGCTTCCGGGCCGGAAGGTTCCGCCGCCGACCCGTCCGGCGAGGGGGTTTGCCCCGGTACGGCCGCCTGTTCCGGTACGGACTCTCGCGCCGGTATGGGCTCGTGCCCCGGTATGGACTCGTGCGCCGGTACGGACTCCGCCGTACGCCCCGGACCGGCCGTCTGTCCCGGACCGGCCGTCTGCCCCGGCACTGCCGCCCGCCCCGCCCCGGCCGCCTGCCCCGCCGCGCTCTCCTCCCCCGGCACCGGGTCGTACCCGCACAGCGCTTCCTCCGCCGCTCCCGCCGCCAGGCCGGTCAGGATCGCCCGCCCGTCCTCGCAGATCAGGACCGTGCGGACGGTGATGTTGCGGTGGGTCCAGCCGTGGGCGTGCAGGGCGCGCAGGGCGGTGAGGACGTCGGCGGCGACCTCCGCCGCCCGGTGCGGGGTGAGGGTGCGTTCGGCCAGCAGCGCGGCGAGCGGCCGGGCCGCGACGCGTTCGCTGACGATCCACAGGCTGCCGTCCTGGGCGAAGACGTCGAAGACCTGGTCGAGTTGCGGGTGGTCCGGCAGCCGGGCCGCGGCGGTCGCGGCCTCCAGGGCGCGGCGTACGGCGGGGTCGTGCGGCATCCGGTCGGCGCCGCCCGGCCGGTGTCCGTGGCCGCCCGGCGCGGGCCGCCCGCCCGGGTGCCCGGCGTCCAGGAGTTCCGCGTCCACGATTTCGGGCAGCGGCACCTGCCGTACGAGGACCTCCTGCCCGCTGTATGTGTCGAAGGCGCGGGTCTCGGCGAACTCGTACACGTCCGACGGCGGCACCGGCAGGCGGTAGCGCTCGGCGAGCACTCTTCCCGCGTACTCGTCCACGACGCCTCCCAGCGCGCGATTCACGCCGCCTGCCCGGCTTTGTCCGGGAGCTCCCGGCCCCACTGGTTACCCCCAGTGGTCAAAACCGGTCGCATTTCTTCCGATTGCGGCTGCGTACGGTCTTCGGGGACTCACGATACGTGCCGGAGGCGCGGGTTGAGGAGCGCTCCGGCCAACAGTTCCCCCAGGACTTCGCATCCGCCCTGCGGCCGTCGGCGCGCACACCTCGTCGGCCTGCGTACCTCTTCGGTACGCACGCCGCGGTGGGTCAGTCCTTCACCTGGAAGGTCGCGAACGCGGTGTCCCTCAGCTGCCGGCACTCCGCCGCGTCCCAGGCGTCCGCCTTGCAGGTGATCATGATCGCGTAGCCGTGCCGGTCGTCGGCCCGGAAGCCGCGGTTGAGCACGCGTACGTCCTGGCCGCCCTGCTTGCGCGTGAACGACCAGTCGGCGACCGTCGGGTACCCCCGCCACTCGACCGCCTTGAGATCGATGCGGTGGTAGTCCTGGACGCTGCCGCGGACGCCGGGCTCCTGGGCCCGCCAGGCAGCCGCAGCATCGCTGCCGGGCTTGGCGTTGTAGTCGACCTGGACGCGCGGGAAACCGCCCGCGGCGCTGTAGATCGCGCCGGAGTTCCGCCCGGACGTGCCCGTCTGCTTCCAGCCGGACGGCAGCGCCACGGCGAAGTGGAACCCGGTGTGCGCCGCCGTCTCGTAGCCCTGCGGCACCGCCTTGTCCTTGCCGTCACCGCCCGGCTTGCCGCTCTGGCCGCTCCGACCGTCCGGCTTGGCGTCCGTCGGCCGGCTGGAGGTGTCCTCGGCGGTGGCCGGGGCAGAGCCCGCCGCGCCGGTGGCGGCCTTGTCGGCGCCCGCCGCCCGGCCGCCGCTCTCCTCGTCGCCCCCGCTGAGCGCGAAGGCCAGCACCGTGCCGATCACGGCGAGCACCACGACCACGGCGGCGATGACGAGCGTACGGCGGGGTACGACATCGGTGACGGACGCCCGCGGCGGGCCGGACCGGCGCGCGCCGTCGTCCGGCTTCGTCTCCGGCCGGGCGGCAGCGGCAGCGGCAGCCGCCGCCTTGCGCACCGCCTGGAGCGCCGTGCGCACCTTCTCCTTGGCGCCCTCCGACTCGAAGCCCGTCCGCCCGGCCGAGCCGACCGCCGTCGGCCAGTTCCTCGGCCCGTTCGTCGAGCCGGTCTGTGTCGACTGGCCGGTGGTGTTCCGCGTCGTCGAGGCGGTCGCCGCCTTGCCTCCGGAGCCCGTACCCGCGCCCGCACCCGCACCCACGCCCGTGCCTGTACGCGGACCCGAATCCGTACGCGATCCCGTGTCCGTGAGCGGACCGGCGGCCGACGCCGCACGCGAACCCGCGGACGGAGCCGACGGCCCCGGACGCGAAGCGCCGCGGCCCGTTTCCGGTGCGCGTCTCCCGGCTTCCCTGGCTTCCTTGGTGCGCGGCTTGGGCTTCCACTGCGGGCGCGGCACCGACGGCTTCGCCCGCGCCTGCTCCCGGTCCTTGTCCCGGCCGCGCTCCTTCGGCTGCGCCGGGAGCTCCTCGGGGACGACCGGCAGCGCCATCGCCCGGGTCGCGTCCGGGGCGGGCGGTTCCGGTCCGGTGTCCTCCGGCGCGTTGGCCGCGTCCAGCAGCAGCGCGCGCGCCGCCCGGTCGTCGAGCCGCCCCGCCGGGTCCTTCACCAGCAGCCCGTAGATGACCTCTTCCAGCATGCCGGCGCTCTTCGGCGGCTCCAGCGGCTCGGTCATCACCGCCGTCAGGGTGGCGATGGCCGACCCCTTGTCGTACGGGGGCACGCCCTCGACGCAGGCGTACAGCAGGCCGCCCAGCGACCACAGGTCCGCCGGGGGGCCCGGCTTCTGGCCGCGTGCCCGCTCGGGCGATATGTACGAGGGCGCGCCGACGAGCATTCCGGTGGAGGTCACCGAGGGGTCGCCCTCGACCTGGGCGATACCGAAGTCGGTGAGCACGACCCGGCCGTCGTCGGACATCAGGACGTTGGAGGGCTTCACGTCGCGGTGCAGGATGCCCTCGCGGTGGGCGGCGTTCAGCACGTCGAGGACGGCGAGGCCGACCTCCGCCGCCCGGCGCGGCGTCAGCGGGCCGTCGTCGCGCACCACCTCGGCGAGCGAACGGCCCTCGACCAGCTCCATGACGATCCACGGGCGGTCGTCCTCGTCGACCACGTCGTAGACCGTGACCGCGCCGTTGTTGCGGATTCGGGCAATCGCCTTGGCCTCCCGCAGCGTGCGGGTGATCAGGCGGCGCTTCTCGTCCTCCTCGACCCCGCCAGGGAAGCGCAGCTCCTTGACCGCGACCGTACGGCCGAGCACTTCGTCCCGTGCGCGCCAGACCGTACCCATTCCGCCCCGGCCGAGGACTTCGGCGAGCCGGTACCGGCCGGCGAGCAGCCTGCCCTCCTTGCCGTCCATCTCGACCTCGTCGCCCACTGAATCCCCTCTGCAATCCAGCCGAGTTGGCATCTCGAACACTTGTCGATCACCAAACTGGCCCAACTCGGACAACCCACCCTGGCGGAGCCTTCATTCTCTCTCATCCGCGCCTGTGGGGAAGGCCAGGGTCCACGACTCCGCGCCTCTTGTGCACCCGCCATGATGGCCCGGGAGGGCGGCGCTCCCGCTGACGAGGGGATCGTCGGCGCGCTGCCGACGGGCCCCGGGACGGAAAACGACGGCAGGAACGACGGCAGGAACGACGACGGGAACGGCGACAAGAAGGACGACAGGGACGACGCCAAGAACGGCAGCCGGGACGACGCCAAGACCGACGGCCGGGACGACGGCAAGGGCGACGGCCGGGACGAGGACGGAACCACGATGCGCCCCCCGCCCGCCCCCTCCCGCCGTCGCCCGCCGCCTCCCGCCGCCCCGCCGTCTCCCGCGCCCCCCTACAGCGGCACGATGTCCGGCGCCCCCAGCCGCGCCGCGTCGGCCGTCAGGTCGTCCGGCTGCCGCTGCGACTCGCGCTCGGCCTCCACCCGCTTCTCGTAGTGCTGCACCTCGCGGTCGATCTGGTCCGCGTCCCAGCCCAGCACCGGCGCCATCAGTTCCGCGCACTCGCGGGCGCTGCGGGTGCCGCGGTCGAAGGTCTCGATGGAGATGCGGGTACGGCGGGTGAGGACGTCGTCGAGGTGCCGCGCGCCCTCGTGGGTGCAGGCGTAGACGACTTCGGCGCGCAGGTAGTCGTCGGCGGCGGCGAGCGGCTCGCCGAGGGCCGGATCGGCCACGACGAGCTCGAAGACCTCGTCGGCCAGGGAGCCGTAACGGTTCAGCAGATGCTCGACGCGCACGACGTGCAGACCGGTGCGGGCCGCCGTGTGGGCCCGCGCGTTCCACCTCGCCCGGTAGCCCTCGGCGCCGACGAGCGGCGTGTCCTCGGTGACGCACTCGGCGACCCTCTGGTCGAGCCCGTGCACCGCCTCGTCCACCGCGTCCTTGGCCATCACCCGGTACGTCGTGTACTTGCCGCCCGCGACCACGACGACCCCCGGCACCGGGTGCGCGACCGTGTGCTCGCGCGAGAGCTTGCTGGTCGCGTCCGACTCGCCGGCCAGCAGGGGGCGCAGGCCCGCGTAGACGCCCTCGACGTCGTCGCGCGTCAGCGGGGTGGCGAGCACCGAGTTCACGTGCTCCAGCAGGTAGTCGATGTCGGCGCTGGACGCCGCCGGGTGCGCCTTGTCCAGGTCCCAGTCCGTGTCGGTCGTGCCGACGATCCAGTGCCGTCCCCACGGGATCACGAAGAGCACGCTCTTCTCCGTGCGCAGGATGAGCCCGGTCGTCGAGTGGATGCGGTCCTTGGGCACGACCAGGTGGATGCCCTTCGAGGCCCGTACGTGGAACTGGCCGCGCTCCCCGATCAGGGCCTGGGTGTCGTCGGTCCAGACGCCGGTCGCGTTCACCACCTGGCGGGCCCGTACCTCGTACTCACCCCCTGCCTCCACATCCTGCACCCGGGCACCGACAACGCGTTCGCCCTCGCGCAGGAAGCCGACCACCCGGGCCCGGTTGGCGGCGTCCGCCCCGTACGCGGCGGCGGTCCGGACGAGGTTCATCACGAAGCGGGCGTCGTCCATCTGGGCGTCGTAGTACTGCAACGCGCCGACCAGGGCGTCCTTCTTCAGGCAGGGTGCGACCCGCAGGGCGCGCTTGTGCGAGAGGTGCCGGTGCACGGGCAGGCCGCGGCCGTGGCCCGAGGAGATCGACATGCCGTCGTAGAGGGCGACACCGGAGCCCGCGTACCAGCGCTCCCAGCCCTTGTGGGTGAGCGGGTAGAGGAACGGAACCGGTTTGACCAGGTGCGGCGCGAGCCGTTCGAGCAGCAGTCCGCGCTCCTTCAGGGCTTCCCGTACGAGCGCGAAGTCCAGCATCTCCAGGTATCGCAGTCCGCCGTGGATGAGCTTGCTCGACCGGCTCGACGTGCCCGAGGCCCAGTCGCGGGCCTCGACCAGTCCGGTGTCCAGACCGCGGGTCGCCGCGTCCAGTGCCGTGCCGGCGCCGACGACTCCGCCGCCGACCACCAAAATGTCCAGCTCCCGTTCCGCCATCCGTGCGAGCGCTTCCGCACGCTGGGCCGGTCCGAGTGTCGCTGTCCTCACCGCTGCCTCCCGCTGTGGTCGGGGTCACACTCCCCGTCCGTCGATTTTGGCCGCGCCACCGGCCCGTATCCACCCTCCGGCGGACGCGGCAACACCCCGCCGCCCCGATCCACCAATCCCCATTCTGGGCCAAATGTCCGCTTAGTCTATTTATGCTCTTATGCTTCACCGCCTCATCCGGAACCGCTCGGGAAGGACGGCAGACAGCCATGCCCGCAGACCTCGCCGTCATCGGACTAGGCCATATCGGTCTCCCCCTCGCCCAGGCCGCCACCCTCGCCGGCGTCCGCACCATCGGCTACGACCCCGGACCGCCGTCGGCGACGGCCGCACCGGACACCCCCGCGGCCACGCCCCCGCAAGGCCGCCCGGCCGCCGCCCCCGCCACACCGCACACCCCGCACAGTCCACTCACCCCGCCCGAGGCCCGGCGGCTGCTGTCGGCGGGCTTCCGCACCACCGATGACCCCACCGCGCTCGGCCGGGTCCGTACGGCTGTCATCTGCGCCCCCACCCCACTCGGCGCGGACGGCGCCCTCGACCTGACCGCGGTCGCCGACGCCGCCCGCGTACTGGCGGCGCACCTGCGCCCGCACACCACGGTCGTCCTGGAATCCACCGTCTACCCGGGCACCACCGAGGAATTCCTGCGCCCCCTCCTGGAAGAGGGCTCCGGGCTGACCGCGGGACGCGACTTCCACCTCGCCTGCTCCCCCGCCCGCCACGACCCCGGCAACCGCGCACACCGCTACCGCACCGTCCCGAAGGTCATCGGCGGCCTGACCCCCGCCTGCACGGAGGCCGCCGCGGCGTTCTACGCCCGGCTCACCGACAAGGTCGTCCGCGCCCGCGGCCCGCGCGAGGCGGAGACGACCAAGCTGCTGGAGACGAACTACCGGCACCTGAACATCGCGCTCATGAACGAGATGGCGGTGCTGTGCCACGACATCGGCGTCGACCTCTGGGACGTCATCCGCTGCGCCGAGACCAAGCCGTTCGGCTTCCAGGCGTTCCGCCCCGGCCCCGGAGTCGGCGGCCACACCGCCCCCATCGACCCCAACTACTACTCCTACAAGGGGCGTTCACTGGGCTATCCGCTGCGCATGGTCGAACTGGCACAGGAGGTCAACACCCGGATGCCGCGGTACGTCGTACAGCGCTGCGCGACCCTGCTCAACGAGCACGGCAAGTCCGCACGCGGCGCACGCGTCCTGCTTCTCGGCGTCACGTACAAGCCGGACATCGGCGACGAGGAAGGCTCCCCGGCCCGCGAAGTCGCCTCCCGGCTCATGGAGTTGGGCGCGCACATCACGTACCACGATCCGTACGTCCACCAGTGGCAGGTACGGGACCGGCCGGTCCCGCGCGCCGACGCCCTCTACGACGCGGCGGCCGGGGCCGACCTCACGCTGCTGCTCCAGCACCACCGCACGTACGACCTCCAGGGCCTGTCGGTGAAGGCCCAGCTGCTGCTGGACACGCGCGGCGCCACGCCGACGGGTGCCGCGCACCGGCTCTGAGCACAGGGGAAATCCGTAGCGGACATGTCAGACCGGTCTGTTACCTTGTGTCCGCGTATCGAACATGTGCGCGTCCACACCGACCGGTCCCGCGCCCAGCGCCGCGACGGTCACCATCCCGGGGGAATTCCATGAGCCAGCCCTGGCCGCCCGCGCCTCAGCAGCCGCAGCAGCCGCAGCAAGGTACCCACCAGCCGCCGCAGGCTCCGTACGGCGCCCCCGCCCCGGGCGGCTTCCCCGCACCCGGCGTGCCCGCACCCGCCGCCCCCGCACCCGGCGGCTACCCCGCGCCGATGGCCCCGTCGCCCGCCCGCCAGGGCAACGCCGGTCTGGCCGTCGCGCTCGGCGTCGTCGTCATGCTGGTCGCGGCCGGTGTCTACGGCGCGGTCCTCAACGCCGTCGACGGTGCCTCGATCGGCTACGCCGCGCTCGCTGTCGGCGCGCTGATCGGCGCCGTCCTGGGCAAGGTGGGCGGCCGCAACGCCGCGCTGCCCGTCGTCGGCGCGGTGCTCGGCCTGCTCGGGCTCTACCTCGGCCAGGTCTTCGGCATGGCCCTCATGACGTCCGATGTCCTGCACGTCCCGCTCGCCGAGACCGTCCTCGACCACTTCGACGTCGTCCACACCGTGTGGAAGAACTACCTCGGCTTGATCGACGTGGCCTTCTACCTGCTGGCGGCGGCCGGCGGCTTCCAGGTCGCCAAGAAGCTGGGCGCCTGACACCCCGCGCCGTACGACGCGAAGGGCCCGGACCGCACGAGGCGTGCGGTCCGGGCCCTTCGGCGTCGGCGGGCCGGACGGAACCCGTCCGGCGGCCGGTCAGCGCTTGTCGTGCTGCGACGGCGCGACCGTCACCTCGACCCGCTGGAACTCCTTGAGCTCCGAGTAGCCGGTGGTCGCCATCGCCCGGCGCAGCGCGCCGAAGAAGTTCATCGAACCGTCCGGCGTGTTCGAGGGACCGCACAGGATCTCCTCGGTGGTGCCGACCGCGCCCAGGTCCATGCGCTTGCCGCGCGGCACGTCCGGGTGGACGGCCTCCATGCCCCAGTGGTGGCCGCGGCCCGGCGCGTCCGTGGCGCGCGCCAGCGGCGAGCCCATCATGACGGCGTCGGCGCCGCAGGCGATGGCCTTGGGCAGGTCGCCGGACCAGCCCACGCCGCCGTCGGCGATCACGTGCACGTAGCGGCCGCCGGACTCGTCCATGTAGTCACGGCGGGCCGCGGCGACGTCGGCCACCGCGGTCGCCATCGGCACCTGGATGCCGAGCACGTTACGGGTGGTGTGCGCGGCGCCGCCGCCGAAGCCGACGAGGACGCCCGCCGCGCCGGTGCGCATCAGGTGCAGGGCCGCGGTGTACGTGGCGCAGCCGCCGACGATCACCGGGACGTCCAGCTCGTAGATGAACTGCTTCAGGTTCAGCGGCTCGGCGGCCGAGGAGACGTGCTCGGCGGAGACGGTGGTGCCGCGGATCACGAAGATGTCCACACCCGCGTCCACGACGGCCTTGGAGAACTCGGCCGTACGCTGCGGCGAGAGCGCGGCGGCGGTGACCACACCGGAGTCGCGCACCTCCTTGATGCGCTGCCCGATCAGCTCTTCCTTGATCGGCGCGGCGTAGATCTCCTGGAGCCGCTTGGTGGCGGCCTCGCCGTCCAGCTCCGCGATCTCCGCGAGCAGCGGCTCCGGGTCCTCGTAGCGCGTCCAGAGCCCTTCCAGGTTCAGTACGCCCAGGCCGCCCAGCTCACCGATGCGGATCGCGGTCTGCGGGGAGACGACCGAGTCCATCGGAGCAGCCAGGAACGGCAGCTCGAAGCGGTAGGCATCGATCTGCCAGGCGATCGAGACCTCCTTCGGGTCGCGGGTGCGCCGACTCGGTACGACGGCGATGTCGTCGAAGGCGTACGCCCGGCGGCCGCGCTTGCCGCGCCCGATCTCGATCTCAGTCACGTGTGTGGCCCTTCCATACGATTACGTCCCCAGTATCCCCGACCGGGGACGCCGGGGACGTATCAGGGCTTGATCAGTCCGCGATTTCGAGGAGGACCTGGGAGGTGTCCAAGGTCAGGGCTGGGGCCGAGGCCACGGGGACGATCCGCTCGTCCCCGGCCTACCGGCTTCACCGCCCCGCGTAGTTCGGCGCCTCGGTCACCATCTGGACGTCGTGCGGGTGGCTCTCCTTGAGGCCCGCCGCCGTGATGCGGACGAAGCGGCCCTTCTCCTTCAGCTCCTCGATGTTCGCGGAGCCGACGTAGCCCATGGAGGCGCGCAGGCCGCCGATGAGCTGGTGGGCCACCGAGCCGAGCGGGCCGCGGTAGGGGACCTGGCCCTCGATGCCCTCGGGGACCAGCTTGTCCTCGGAGAGGACGTTGTCCTGGAAGTAGCGGTCCTTGGAGTAGGAGCGCCCCTGGCCGCGGGACTGCATCGCGCCGAGCGAGCCCATGCCGCGGTACGACTTGAACTGCTTGCCGTTGATGAAGACCATCTCGCCCGGCGACTCCTCGCAGCCGGCCAGCAGCGAGCCCAGCATGACCGTGTCGGCGCCCGCCGCGATGGCCTTGGCGATGTCGCCGGAGAACTGCAGGCCGCCGTCACCGATCAGCGGCACGCCCGCCGCGTTCGCGGCCTGCGCGGCCTCGTAGATCGCGGTGACCTGCGGCACGCCCACACCGGCGACGACGCGGGTGGTACAGATCGAGCCGGGGCCCACGCCGATCTTAATGCCGTCCGCACCGGCGTCGATCAGCGCCTGGGCGCCGTCACGGGTGGCGACGTTGCCGCCGACCACGTCGACACGGATGTTGGACTTCACCTTGGCGATCATGTCGAGGATGCCGCGGCTGTGGCCGTGCGCGCTGTCCACGACCAGGAAGTCGGCGCCGGCCTCGACGAGCGCCAGGGCCCGGTCGTACGCCTCGCCGCCGACGCCCACCGCGGCACCGACGACCAGGCGGCCCTCGGCGTCCTTGGCCGCGTTCGGGTACTTCTCGGCCTTCACGAAGTCCTTGACCGTGATCAGGCCCTTGAGGATGCCCGCGTCGTCGACCAGCGGCAGCTTCTCGATCTTGTGGCGGCGCAGCAGCTCGATGGCGTCGTCGCCGGAGATGCCGACCTTGCCGGTGACCAGCGGCATCGGGGTCATGACCTCGCGCACCTGACGGCTGCGGTCCAGCTCGAAGGCCATGTCGCGGTTGGTGACGATGCCGAGCAGCTTGCCCGCCGCGTCGGTCACCGGCACGCCGCTGATGCGGAACTTCGCGCAGAGCGCGTCCGCCTCGACGAGGGTCGCGTCCGGGCGGACCGTGATCGGGTCGGTGACCATGCCGGACTCGGAGCGCTTGACCAGGTCGACCTGGTTGGCCTGGTCCTCGATGGACAGGTTGCGGTGCAGTACGCCCGCGCCGCCCTGGCGCGCCATGGCAATCGCCATCCGCGCCTCGGTGACCTTGTCCATGGCGGCGGAGAGCAGCGGAATGTTGACCGACACGTTGCGCGAGACCCGGGACGCCGTGGACACGGCGTTCGGCAGCACCTCGGAGGCGCCGGGCATCAGCAGCACGTCGTCATATGTCAGACCGAGCATCGCGAATTTGGCGGGCATTCCGTCGACGTTGTCAGTCATGACACCTTCCCAAATGGTCTTGCCTCAGCGCGGACACCCATGCTAACGGCCACCACAGGCGTCTCATTCCACAACGGGTGAGGAGCGCATCACTTGTGCGTTCCTATGAAATCGCGCCGCCACGGGCGTATGTTCCTACGGCCGCACGATGTTCCGACTCTACGGCCCCCCGCGGCGCCCGTGCCCCCGGGCCTCCGGAGAGCGCCGTACGCCGCGCTCCCCGACGCCGGGAAACCGGTACGGCTACTGCTCGGCCAGCGCCCGCAGCCGGCTCAGCGCCCGGTGCTGCGCCACGCGCACCGCACCCGGCGACATCCCCAGCATCTGCCCGGTCTCCTCGGCCGTCAGCCCGACCGCGACCCGCAGCAGCACCAGCTCACGCTGGTTCTCCGGCAGGTTGGCCAGCAGTTTCTTGGCCCACTCGGCGTCGCTGCTGAGCAGCGCCCGCTCCTCGGGGCCCAGCGAGTCGTCCGGCTGTTCGGGCATCTCGTTGGACGGCACGGCCGTGCTGCCGGGGCCGCGCATCGCGGCCCGCTGGAGGTCGGCGACCTTGTGGGCGGCGATGGCGAAGACGAACGCCTCGAAGGGCTTTCCGGTGTCCCGGTAGCGCGGCAGCGCACAGAGCACCGCGACGCAGACCTCCTGCGCCAGATCCTCGACGAAGTGGCGCGCGTCACCCGGCAGCCGGGACAGCCGGGTGCGGCAGTAGCGCAGCGCGAGGGGATGCACATGGGCCAGCAGGTCATGGGTGGCCCGGCGATCCCCTTCCACGGCGCGTGCGACGAGATCGCCGATCTCCTGAATCCCGTCATCGCGCATCGGTCCATGGTGCCTTGGCGCGGCGCGATCCGCGGCATCAGGTCCGTACTTGTGCACCGAAGCGTTATGAGCGGCAGGTGCGCCGGCAGTCATCTCCCGCGCCCTCCCCTCGCACCGGATCGGCCCGTCCCCGAGGAACTCCATACCTCAAGGATGCGGCACCGCGCGCCGAACCGGGATGCCGCTCCCGGACCGGCGCCTGCGGGACCACCTGCCACCCCGCCCGCCGACCGGCGGGCGGGGCCCCTCACACCCCCGCATCGCTGCACGTCACAGCCGTCCTAGCGGACCAGACCCCAGCGGAATCCGAGCGCGACCGCATGGGCCCGGTCGGAGGCGCCGAGCTTCTTGAACAGCCGCCGGGCGTGGGTCTTGACCGTGTCCTCGGAGAGGAACAGCTCACGTCCGATCTCCGCGTTGGAGCGGCCGTGGCTCATGCCCTCCAGCACCTGGATCTCGCGCGCGGTGAGCGTCGGCGCGGCACCCATCTCGGCGGACCGCAGCCTGCGCGGCGCGAGCCGCCAGGTGGGATCGGCGAGCGCCTGGGTGACCGTCGCGCGCAGCTCGGCGCGTGAGGCGTCCTTGTGCAGATAGCCGCGGGCGCCGGCGGCGACCGCCAAGGCGACCCCGTCCAGATCCTCGGCGACCGTGAGCATGATGATGCGGGCGCCGGGGTCGGCGGAGAGCAGCCGGCGCACGGTCTCGACCCCTCCCAGTCCGGGCATCCGCACGTCCATCAGAATCAGGTCCGAGCGATCGGCACCCCAGCGGCGGAGGACTTCCTCGCCGTTGGCCGCCGTCGTCACACGCTCTACACCGGGCACGGTCGCGACCGCGCGGCGGAGCGCCTCTCGGGCAAGCGGGGAGTCGTCACAGACGAGGACGGATGTCATGACCGCCCTCCGCAGCTGATGCGCGTCACCTTGAGCCTCCAGGCTGGTACGTATCGTCACCTGAGCGATCGACCGCCTCGGACACCTGCCCGAGGACTACCTCCGTCAACCGCTTCCGCCCTCTCAACGACGGTCACTCGAAAGAGTTACGGGTTGGGCAGCCGCCTTCGGCACTCTACGTGAGGGCCCGGACACGCAGAAGATGCATGGCCGAGCCCCGCCCCCCTTCGTGGCTCTATGCCCTATTTGGTGGCTTTTCCTCCTTTTTCATGGTGTCTGTGGCTAGATTCGCAATGAGTCATATTTACATCTACTTAGACAGTAGATGTACGGTCGTGAGCACCGAGCCCGAACCGGTACCGCTTCGAGAGGACCAGCAATGGCAGATTTCTCGCGCCTTCCGGGCCCGAACGCAGACCTCTGGGACTGGCAGCTGCTCGCCGCGTGCCGTGGCGTGGACAGTTCCCTCTTCTTCCATCCGGAAGGCGAGCGCGGCGCCGCCCGCAGCGCGCGGGAGACGTCGGCGAAAGAGGTGTGCATGCGCTGCCCGGTGCGCGCCCAGTGCGCGGCGCACGCCCTCGCGGTCCGGGAGCCCTACGGGGTGTGGGGCGGACTGACGGAGGACGAGCGGGAAGAGCTGATGGGCCGGGCGCGGCACCGGCTGGTGCCGGCGGCGGCCGCGGCGGGGCACCCGGGCCTCGGCGGCGCGTGAGCGCACGGACTGAAGAAACGTTTCTTCGGGAATTCCCCCCGGACGGCGCAGCGGGGCCGGACCCCGCCGCCCGGCGCCTTCAGCGGCGTACCGCGCCCGCGAGCCGCCCGAGCATCGCCTCGACCGCCGGGACCTGCGCGAGATCCGGCAGGGTGAGCGCCACGACCTCGCGCTGCACGCACGGCTCCATCGTGACCGTACGGACCCCCTTGTGCCGTACCGACTCCAGCGCCAGCTCCGGCAGTACGGCGACCCCGAGGCCCGCGCCCACCAGGCCGATCACCGCCGGGTAGTCGTCCGTCGCGAAGTCGATGCGCGGAGTGAAGCCCGCGCCCTCGCAGACCTCCACGAGGTGCCGCCGGCAGCGCGGGCAGCCCGCGATCCACGGCTCGCCGGCCAGCTCGGCGTAGCCCGCGGTGCCGGCACCGGCCAGCCGGTGCGACTCCGGGACCAGGCCCACCAGCCGGTCGACCAGGACCGGCCGCACGACCAGGTCGTCCCACTCCGCCTCGGCGGCGGGGTCCGCGCCGCGCACCTCCGGGTACCGGAAGGCCAGCGTGATCTCGCAGTCGCCGTTGCGCAGCATCTCGACCGAGCGCGGCGGCTCGGCCTCGACCAGGGAGACCCGGGTGCCGGGGTGGTCGGCGCGCATGGCGGCCAGCGCGGTGGGCACCAGCGTCGAGCTGCCGGAGGGGAAGGACACCAGCCGTACCCGCCCGGCGCGCAGGCCCGCGATGGCGGCGACCTCCTCCTCGGCGGCGGTGAGCCCGGCCAGGATGCCGACGGCGTGCCGCACCAGCGCCTCGCCGGCCTGCGTCAGCCGGGTCTCGCGGCCCGTACGGATCAGCAGCGGGGTGCCGGCGGACTGCTCCAGTGCCTTCATCTGCTGGCTGACGGCGGGCTGGGTGCAGCCCAGCTCACGGGCCGCGGCGGAGAAGGAGCCGGTCCGGGAGACGGCGCGCAGCACACGGAGATGACGGGCCTCGATCATGCCTCTGATCATAAGCGAGCCTTGGGGCGGACGGGAAATAATGGGTCGCGACTTTGGCTGGATGTCAGTAGCGTGCCGCCATGGAGCTTCTGTCTGTGAATGTGGGGCGGCCGCGGCCCATGGAGTACCGCGGCGCCACGGGCAGTACGGGCATCGGAAAGCAGCCCGTCGACGGACCGGTGGCGGTGTCGCCCCCGGGTCCCAAGGGCGTCGCCGGCAGCGGCCTGGCCGGTGACGCGGTGGTCAACCTCCAGCACCACGGCGGCGACGACCAGGCGGTGTACGCCTACGCGCGCGAGGACCTGGACGTCTGGGAGAAGGAACTGGGCCGCGAACTGCCCGCCGGGATGTTCGGGGAGAACCTCACCACCCGGGGCGTGGACGTGACCCACGCGCGCATCGGCGAACGCTGGCGCGTCGGCTCCCGGCTGCTGCTGGAGGTGACCTCGGCGCGCATCCCCTGCATGACCTTCCAAGGCCGGCTCGGCGAGCCCGGCTGGATCAAGCGCTTCACACAGGCGGGCGTGCCCGGCGCGTACCTGCGGGTCGTCGAGCCGGGCGAGATACGCGCCGGGGACCCGATCACCGTCGAGCACCGCCCGGACCACGACGTGACGATCGCTCTCGCCTTCCGCGGCATGACCACGCGGCGCGAGATGCTGCCGCGGCTCCTCGAAGCGGGCGAGGCACTCCATCCCGAGCTGCGCGAATGGGCGCTCAAGTACATCCGTACACAAGAGGCTTGAACCCGGATGAACGGGACGCCCGGCCCCCGGCCGGTGCCCGCCGGCCGGGGGGAGCGGCGTGCCTGCGTGCGGATAGCGTGCCCGTATGACGACTGCATTGATTACGGGAGCGACGGCGGGCATCGGCGCCGCGTTCGCCCGCCGGCTGGCGGGCGACGGCCACAACCTGGTGCTCGTGGCGCGCAACGAGAAGCGGCTGCGTGAGCAGGCCACCGAGCTGCACGACCGGCACGGCGTCGAGGTGTCCGTCCTGACCGCCGACCTGGCGACGGAGGACGGCATCGCCGCCGTCGAGGAACGGCTCGGCGACCGCACCCACCCGGTGGACCTGCTGGTCAACAACGCGGGCTTCGGCAACAAGGGCGAGTTCCTGGACGTGCCGATGGCCGACGAGCTGAAGATGCTCAAGGTGCACTGCGAGGCGGTGCTGCGGCTGACGTCGGAAGCGGTCAGGGGGATGCGCGAGCGGCGCCGCGGCGGCGTCGTCAACGTCGCCTCGGTGGCCGCTTTCGTCCCGCGCGGCACGTACGGGGCGAGCAAGGCGTGGGTCGTGCAGTTCACCCAGGGCGCGGCCCGCGACCTGGCGGGCAGCAACGTACGGCTGATGGCGCTGTGCCCGGGTTTTGTCCGCACCGAGTTCCACGAGCGGGCCGGGATGGGCACGGACGGCATCCCCGACTGGATGTGGCTGGACGCCGACAAGCTGGTGGACGCGGCGATGAAGGACCTGGCGCGCGGCAAGTCGCTGTCCGTCCCGGACCCGCGGTACAAGGCGCTGATGGGCGTGGCGAAGCTGGCGCCGCGCAACCTCCTCGGCGGGATCACGTCGAAGACGGGGCGCAAGTACGGCCCGCAGTAGGACGGTACGGGCGGTGCGGTTCGAGCGGTGCGGTACGGGCCGTGGGTGAGGCCACGCGCGGCCCGTACCGCCGGGAAGGTCGTCAGCCGGTGCCGGGGCCCTCGTACGCGCCGATCGTGGGGGCTCCGGCGGGCAGCGGTGTGCCGAAGTAGTCGCGGCCGCCGTTGTCCGCCACGTGCCGCCCGGCGGCGTGGGCCGGTGATCCGGCGGTGAGGCGGAAGTCGTCGCGCAGTCCGGGGTCCGCCGTGCTGCCGCCGGGGTTGGCGGGCAGGTGGGCCGGTGGCAGCCCGTGGAAGACGTTGTGGTCGAAGCGCAGGCCGGGTGTGGGGTTCTTGAGTGCGTAGCCGCCCTGTCCGCGGCTGACGAAGATGTTGTTGCGGACGGTCAGCCGGTGGTCGGTGGTGGTGGGGGACGCGGTGTCGTCCTGGACCAGGTAGGCGGGGATGCGGTCCGTGTTGAGGAAGCTGTTGTTGTAGATGCGGGTGTCGAGGACGGGGCCCGCGCAGTTCTGGATCAGCCGGGCGCCGTCGTTGCGGCTGATGTTGTAGCGGACGGTGGTGCCGACCGTCTTAGCGCCGCTGTACGGGCACAGCAGCAGGAAGCCGCCCTTGTTGTCGTGGCTGTTGTTGTACTGGAACACCGTGTTCCGGGAGGCGCCGTCCGCGTCGAAGGACATGCCGTCGTGTGTGTTGCCGCCGCCGGAGACCTCGTTGTACTGGACGAGGGTGTCGTCGGTGTTGAACGTCCACACTCCCGCGTTGGCCGAGGGCGAGCGGAGCTGGAAGCCGTCCACACGGTTGTGCTCGACGACGGCGCCGGCCGTGGTGTCCAGCTTTATGCCGTCGCCCGCCAGTGACCTGAGGGTGTTGTGGTGGACGCGGACCCGGGTGCTCGGTGTCCAGGCGCCGGGGTAGGTGTGCGGGTCCTGCTGGTTGCCGACGAGGGCACGCCTGGACCAGGTCGACTTGAAGTACACGCCCTCCCGGTCGACGTCCTCGATACGGTTCCCGGCGATTTCCAGCCCGTCGTAGCGGCTGGACCGCGCCGTGCCCTCAACGGCGACGTGGATGCCGCTGGACCCGGTCAGCGTCTTGGCGTCGCCGCCGCGTACGTCGTGCACGTACAGCCCGGTGACCGCGATGCCGCGGGCCGTGCCGTAGTCGGTCAGACGCAGCCGTACGCCGTTGCGTTCGCTGCCGGGGCGCGCGGCGTTGACGATCTCCAGAGCGCTGAGGCGTACGTACTGCGTGTCGGCGAGCAGCACGGTGTCGTGGGCGCCGGCGCCGTCCAGACGGGCACGGGCTGCGGCGCTTCCGTAGTCGGCGATGGTGAAGGGGGCGTCGGCGGCACCCTCGCCCTTAGGGGCGAGGGTGCCGGTGCAGGTACTGCCCCGATGGAACAGCAGGCGGTCGCCGGGGCCGTACGGATGGGCGTTGGCCTGGGCCAGGGAGGACCAGGGGCGGGCACGGGAACCGTCGCCCCCGGCGGGCGCGGCGCAGTCGACGTGGAAGGCGCGGCCCGGAGAAGCAGAGGGGCGGTCGGCGGCGTGCGCGCCGGGGGCCGTGACGAGCGTGAGCGCGGCGGACAGAGCGAGCACGATGGGTGTCGCACGGGCGGCGGTGCGCGGGCGCGGTCCTCGTCCGGGTCCTGGTCCTGGTCCTGGTCCTGGTCTCATGGTCCGTGGGCCTCCGTTAAGGGGCGGTGACGGTGTCCTTGTCCAGAGAGAGGGTGCTGATGGTGGCGTCCTCCCAGGTCACCTGGAGCGTGTGGCGGCCGGTGACCCGGACCTCGGCCAGCTTGTGCAGGGGCGCCGGGGCGGGCTCCGCGGTCAGCGAGGCGAGCGAGACGAAGAGGGCGCCGCCCGGGGTGTCGGGCACGGTGCCGTCGAGGCAGGCGGTGCGGGTGTGGTCCCCGAAGGGCGTACTGCCGGTCGGTACGGTCGTCGGCTGCCCGGCGCCCTCGGCGAAGCCGTGTACGGCGTGGAGCTGGGCGGTCGGCCCGTCGTCCGGGACGGCATAGCCGGTCTGCCGTACGGGCGTGCCGGGCGCGGCCCCGGTGACGAGGTGGGCGCGCACCTCGACGCGGCCGTGCGCCAGGGTCGCGGACAGGACCCGTACACCGTCGAGTGCGGAGCCGTCGGCACGCAGCGGGGTGTGCGCCGAGGCGGCCCAGCCGGGGCCGCCGCCGCGCTGCTCGGCGGGACCGCGGCCGGTGGGGGTGCCGTCCACGAGCAGGGCGAAGTGGTTGTCGGGCGTGGCGACGGGGGTGGTGTCGGAGCCGGGGTTGGCAGACGTGTCCACGACGGCTCCGGCGGTCGCGGCGCCCTCGGCGGCCGACGGGCCCGTACGCGTCGAGTAGGCGAAGCGCGCGTAGTTCGGGTCGGCCGGGCCGAACACCGAGGAGCTGCCGTGGTTGTGCAGCCTGACCAGCCCGTCGGCCGCCGTGGACTGCACGAGCAGGCCGGGCGCGCGCAGCGTGGTGACGGCGTCCGCGGTCTCGGCGGGCAGCGGTTCCTCGCGTTCGGTCCAGGCGGGGTGGCCGTCCGGCAGCAGCAGGCCGAGCAGGCCCTTGGACGCCCAGTACGGGGAGGCGGGCCCCGAGTAGCCCTGGAGCATCGGCGCGTACGGGCCGTACCAGCCGAGCGGCAGGAGGCCCTCGTCCGTGACGGCACCGTGGTCGAGGAAGTGCCGCAGGGTGCCGGAGGCCAGGCGGCGGGTGGCGCCGGGGCTGAGCGGGGTGTGGCCGGTGAGCGCGCCGAGCCAGGGGGCGGCGAGCGTGGCGAAGCGGTAGGTGAGCGAGCGGCCGAACGGCACCGGCGCGCCGTTGGCGTCGAACATGCGGCGGTAGCCGTCGAGGTGGGCGCTCAGCCGCTCGCCGTACGTGTCGAGCAGCGCGCGGTCGCCGGAGAGATGGGCGTGCAGAACGGGATAGAAGTGCAGCGCCCAGCCGTTGTAGTGGTCGAACGCCTGGTTGTCGCCGTCGCTGTACCACCCCTCGCCCCGGTACCAGCCGTCGATGCGCTCCAGCGCGCGGTCGACGGACGCCTGCGCGCGGTCCGTCTCGATGCCCGCGTCGAGGAGGAATCCGCCGACGGTGAGGCCGAACAGCCACCAGTTGTTGTCGATGGGCGGCGGGTCGAGGGCGGGCAGCAGCCAGTCGACGGCGCGCGTGCGGACGTCCTCGTCCAGGGTGTCCCACAGCCAGGGGCGGGTCAGGCGCAGGCCGAGGGCGACGGAGGCGGATTCGACGATGGCCTGCCGGGTGCCGGGCATCAGCGGCCAGGCGTCGGGGTGCTTGCCGCCGAGCTCCGGTTCGCTGACGGGGTGTGCGGTGCCCGCGGCGAGCCCTTCGCCGTACCGGGCCAGGTAGCCGTGCGGGTCCTGGCCGCCGCTGCCGGCCACCCGGAAGGCGGCCGCCAGGAAGGTACGGGCGTAGCCTTCCAGGCCGTCCGAGCGCGGGCCCGACCAACTGGGGCGGGCGCCGGGAAGGTTGATGAGCCCGTTGCGGGGTGAGGCGTACGGGACGACCGCCTGGAGGAGGCTGTCGGCGGTGGCTTCCCAGTGCGCGCGGGTCCAGCCGGTGTACGGGCTGCGCTCGCGGTCCTCGGGCGGCAGGGATCCGGCCTCCCGGCCGGCGGACTGCGGGGGCGGAGGCACGGTCATGGGCGTAATCCCTTACGGTCGACGACCTCAGAAATCCTCAACTCAGCGCGATCGAACGTCAAGAGGATCTGATCGATTGACCGGTTTACCGAGCCGTTCGATCACGCTGCACTAGGGTGCGTCTTCACCATGGAGACGGGCCCGTCCGCCCAGGAGGCGGGCCCGGGACCGGCCGCCGTCCCGGCCGCCACCGGTCCGCCACACCGCGAGGGGGCTGCCGCCGTGCGCGAACGTGCTGTGCAACGTCATGACCGCCTGCTGTCCCTGGTACGGCAACGCGGCTCGGCCCGCGTCACCGACCTGGCCGGCCAGCTCGGCGTCTCGCCCGTCACCGTACGGCGCGACGTCGAAACGCTGGCCGGCAAGGGCCTGCTCGACCGGGTGCACGGCGCGGTGTCCTGGCCCCGGCGGCACGACCGGAACGCCGACGGCCGCGCGCCCGCCGCCGACGGACTGGTGCTCGGCCTGCTGGCACCCTCGGCCACGTACTACTTCGCCGACGTGATCCGCGGCGCCCACGAGGCCGCGGCACGGGCCGGCGCCCGGCTGGTACTGCGGATATCCGACTACCGCCCCGCCGAGGACCCGGCGCGCGCCCACGGCCTGCTGACCGCCGGAGCCGAAGGGCTGCTCGTCGCGCCGGGCTGGCGCGGCCCCGGCGACCCGGCCGAATACGGCGGCTGGGTCGCCGAACTCCCCGTACCCGTCGTGCTGTTGGAACGCAGCGTGCCGCCGGGCAGCCCGCTGGCGGGGCTGGACCGGGTGTGCTCGGA
>NZ_LWKZ01000017.1 GCF_001905005.1 Streptomyces sp. CB02923
ATCCGAGAAACAGCGCCTAGTGCTGTTGTACCTGCAGCAGCACCACGCGGGCCGGGAACTTTTCGGCTCGGTGAACGCCCAGGACCTGCAAGTCACCTTCGAGGTCTGCTTCGGTGTACTCGATGAGGAAGCCGCCCGGCTCAAGGCAGAGGCGAAGGCCGCCCGCGGCAAGGAGGCACGGACCAAGAACGCTCTGCGTAAGGCAATCGAGCAGCGCCTGGAGTACGGCCTTCCCACCCCCTTCGACCTCGACATGCAGCAGGAGACGTACGCCAAGACCGCCGACCGGTGGGTGGCTGAGCGCCTGCAGCTCGCCGGCTCGATCGACCACCACCGCGGAGTGCTGACGCGCCGCGAGAAGGAGAATGCCGCCGGGAGGAAGGCGGTGGCCGACGCCGGCGCCGCGGCGGACCGGGCTCAGCGGGGGCTCGCGCCGGTCTACGAGCGGCGTGCGCTGTCCCGCCGCACTCAGGCCGAGGCCGAGGCGGCAGCCCGGGGCCGGACGCACTGCCCGGACTGCGAGCAGCGGCTGCGCGGCTTGTCCGGGGCGGGCCCGCTGTGCCCGCTCTGCCGACAGCCGGATCCCGGTCTTCCCGCCCGCCAGGCTGCGCGAGACGAGCAACTGAGGCAGGCCAAGGCTGCCTCGGTGGCCGCGGAGAAGGACCTGCGTGACCTGCAGAAGGCAGCGCAGAAGGCCGTCGCGGCGCGGCGAAAGACTGAGGCGGAGTCCGAGCGGCTGGCTGGCCGGGCCGAGGCGTACCGGGCGAAGGAGATCACTCCGCGGGAGAAGGCTCTGGCCCAGGCGGCCGCCGCCGAGGCCGAGGCACGCGCCCGGCTGGCCGACGTGAAGGACCGACGCAAGGAGCTGGTCCGGATCGGCGAACTCGAAAAGCTCGCCAGTTCCTTGTCGAGGCGGGCGGACGAGGCGGCAAAAGAGTGGGCGGCCGCGGAGGGAGACTCCCAGGAACACCGTCGACAGACTGCGAAGTGGCTGTCGCAGATCTTCGCCGACCTGGTAATCCCGATGGCGCCCGACAAGATCCGCGCTGCTGTGATCGACCCGAAGACCTTCACACCCAAGATCAATAATCGGTCGAT
This sequence comes from Streptomyces sp. CB02923, assembly GCF_001905005.1. Lineage (GTDB taxonomy): Bacteria > Actinomycetota > Actinomycetes > Streptomycetales > Streptomycetaceae > Streptomyces. The sequence goes on from NZ_LWKZ01000017.1 coordinate 1,099, forward strand.
GAAGCAACTCGCCCGGTCCGCGGGCCTGGTGAGCCTGGCCCATACGGCCTACCACCTCATGTGCCTCGAAGCCGCCCGCACCATGCCGCTCGTCCGCCTGCCCGCCACCCAGTGGCTCGACGCCCCCTTCGACGGCCTCGGCGGCGGCGCCGAAGGCGAGCGTCTCGTCGACGCCGCCCTGAAGGTCTGCGCGGCGACCGCCGGCGACAACGCCCAGATCATCCTCACCACCCCCCAGGTCCTCCCGGCCTCCACGACCGAGCTGCTCGTCACCGAACACGGGAGCACCCGGCCGCTGATCCCGCACGCTCGCCCTGAGAGCGAGGAGTCGTGAACGGCGCCCGTATCCCGCCACCTGTCCAGGCTCCGCCGGCCGAGCACCAGGCGGCCCCCTGCACATGGGTGCAGACCGTGGGCATCGACGACATCATCCTCAGCTACTCAAGCGAGCACTGGCTCGGACCGGGGCACGACGACAGCGTCCAGCGCTGGGACATCGGCATGCACTTCAAGGACGAAGGCCCCGGACCCTGCTTCGGGACGATCGAGCTGTACGTCGTCGATCACTGGCGCTCGCCGAACGTCGTCCAGAGCCTCGACGCCGTCAGCGTCGATCTCTGCGAGATCGGGACCGCCCTCTACGACCCCGAGCTGGGGGACCTGCGGGACGAGTTGCACGAGGACCTCGCTCTTCCGGGCAAGACTACGATCGTTGACCGCGTCAGGATGGATCGGCGCTTTCGTGGACAGGGGCTCGGCGTCTACCTCACCGGGCTGGCCCTGGACCACCTCAGCCACGGGGCTGGGGTGATCGCCTTGTTCCCCGGCCCCCTGGACGACAACGCACCCATGCCTCCGCCGGGATCCTGGGGGGAAGTGGACGAGGCGGCTCTCGCTGCGGCTCGCGCTCGCCTTGGCCGCGCGTGGTCGCGCCTCGGGTTCGAGCACTATCGGGACGGGACCTGGATCCTCGCCCCCGGCATGCGGACACTGCATGATGCGCTCTGCCACGAACAGCAGCGTCTACAGGACCACAGGTGGAATGTGACCTTCACCGATGTGTCGACCAGTGGGGCGGTCATCTCTGCAGGCATCGACAAGGTCACCATGCCGAAGTCAGCCCCGCATCCTCTTCGCTCTGGCGGGATCGAAGGCTCGTAGTGTCCTGAGCGGAGCCGCCCAGGTATCTACAGCAAGGCCACCGTCCAAAATCAGGACAGCAGCCTCCCACACTCCAACATCGGCATCGTCCACCAGGAGAAGGACGAGCTGCAACCGCCGCGGAACTAATGGCGGAGGACATCGCCCTGAACCGCATCTAGACCTGCGGGCACCCATGCATCACCCACACGGGTCCGCAGCACCGACCACAGACCCGCCGACGGGGAGGACGACACACGGCCCCGGCCCGGCTCCCGGGTTTAGCGCCTACGTCACCAACCCAGGCCCTCGCCCCATAGGATGGCCCGACTGCGTCACACAGCGTACGCGGCAGAAGCCCACTCGAAGGGCTGACTGCGCACGTTACCGACGTCTGCAGCGATCCCTCCCTGGGGAGAATTGGGGGAGTATGGCCGCCGTTGGGGAGCGGCTGGGGAGAATCGGCCGCATAACGCGGCATGGCCCTGAAAGACGCAGAAAGACCCATCGGTGCAGGTCAGAGACCCGCGACACCGCACACTCGCAGGTCAGCCCGATGCGGTAGACGACTTCATGACGTACGTACCGAAATCGTCACCCTCGACGATCCCCGGAAGCGACCCTCCCTCACGCAAGGGCGTGACGTAGCGGGTCGCGGTGACTTCGGACAACATGCGGATCAGGCTACTTCCTGGGGGTCGTCGCAGGTCAGCGGCCGATGGTCGATTCAGCGCGCCGGTAACGGGGCCACTATAACGATGCGCTTGCATCAGTTCCAGGTGTGCCGCGCCCCGGACGCGAAGATGCGCCGTGCCCGCATGCGGAAATGTGCCGTGCCCCGGACGCGGAGGGGAGCCCGGCGGGCCCCGAAAACCTGTTGGCGGACCGCTGCGGCCACTGCTAGTTTTCGGGCGGCCGTGCGAGAGAACGAGGAGGTGGTACCCGTGAACGCAGTATCGACATGGGTGCTCCCCTCAGGGGTCACGGTCGGGCGGTAGGTCGTCCGGGAGCGCCGTTCACGAGCCCTCCCGAAAGGCACGACCATGCGCTTCACTTCCGGACAACGCCTCGACAACGGCGTCCTCGAACGCGAATTCACCCTCGGCGAGATCCCCGGCACCCTGTGGATGCCCGAATCCGCCGCACCGGCCCCGCTGATCCTGATGGCCCACAACAACGGCCTGCCCAAGAAGGAAGCCCGGCTGGTGGCACGGGCCCGGCACTTCGCGGCGTACGGCTACGCGGTGGCCGCCATCGACGCCCCCGGGTGCGGCGACCGGCCCCGTTCCGCCGCTGACGAACAGGCCCGCGCCGACATCCGCCGGGCGATGCGGACCGGCGAGCCGACCGACGAGATCCTTGAGTCGTTCGTCGGCCCGCTGGTCGAAAAGGCGGTCCCGGAATGGCGGACCACCTTGGACGCCCTCCTCGCGCTGCCCGAGATCGGCGGCCCGGTCGGGTATTCGGGGTGGACCGCCCTCGGCATCCGGCTGGCGGTGGCCGAACCCCGCATCGCGGCCGCCGGTTTCTTCGCCGGGGGGTACGTGCCCCGCGCCCAGCGCGAGGAGGCCCGGCAGGTCACCGTTCCACTGCTGCTCCTGTTGCAGTGGGACGACGAAGGGAACCCCCGGCAGCGGGCCCTGGACCTGTTCGACGCCTTCGGCGCCAAGGAGAAGACGCTGCACGCCAATATGGGCGGGCACACCGGCACACCGTGGTTCGAGGTGGAGGACGGGGGCCGGTTCTTCGGCCGGCACCTGAAGTGAGGCCGGGCCGTCGGGGTGGCCGGCAGCTGCACGACCCGGTGGTCGACAGCTGCACGACCGCCCCGGCCGCGGCTGTCAGGCCGACGGCCGCGGTGGGCCACTGCGTCACTGCTGTTGTTGATCGACTTCGCCGGAACGGAACGGCCGTTGTAGCACTTGCCCGGCTGCGCAGCGATGTCACCGGACCGGCCCTTGAAGTTGTACTCCGACCAGAGGCAGACGTGATTCTGTGCGCACGAACCGCTCGCCGCCTGAGCAGGCGCGGACATGATCGTCGCACCGAGACAGCCCGCCGCCGCCCCGACGGCCGGTTCGGACCGTCCCGCCCGTGCGGCCTCAGCCGGGCAGACATTGCCAAGTGGTCCTGGCATAGGGGGTGTTCCGGCGTCGGCCAGGTTGGGGATCAGATGGAGCGGGCATCTGCGTCAGGTCGGACCGGCCGCTCACCGCGAGCGGCCCCGCAGGCTCGCGGTACAGGCCTGCGGCGGTCCCGGGGAGGGAAGTGGTGACGATGCGCCCGTACCGGCGTGGGCCTGCCCGAAGGCGTAGGACCCGAGTGGAGTACACCCTGCCGGACGATGCGGAATCAGCCCGCTGGGCACGGCGGCTGACCACGGCGTTCCTCACCGACCGCCGGGCACCCGCCGGAGCCCGCGAGCAACTGGACGACGCCCGGCTGATCGTCTCGGAGCTGGTCGCCAACGCCGCCGAACACGGCCACAGCGCCTGCCGACTGCGGCTCCGCGTCGACCAGGGCGAACTGACGGTGGAAGTCCAGGACGACAGCCCGCTCCCGCCCCGCACCGGGAAGCTGTCGCTGTGGGCGGAGAGCGGGCGGGGCCTGGCGATGGTGCGGCTGCTGGCGAGCCGCTTCGCCGTCACCGGCGACCGTGACGGCGGCAAGACCGTCCGTGCGGTGCTGGCCGTTTGCTGAACGGGGCGGCTCTGGTCGTCTGCCGACCAGGCGGTCCCGGCCGTCTGCCGACCGTCCGCGCGTGCGTCGCTCGTTCGGGGCAACGGCGAGTGTCCGGCCGTTTCCGGTAGGCGACTTCTCTACCCTGCTGTCCGTCACCCCATCTCCTGGTGATGCTGTCTGCTGAGCGCACGATCCCGCCATCGCCGGTTCGGGACGTGCCGGACCAGGACCGGTGATGAACAGAGCAACAGGCCACGCTGCCGGACCGCCGGGCCCGTGGGGCCTGCCGTCGGCCCGGTCCGAGGCGTACGGCAACGCGTACGCCTACGTCGTCGACGGATTCACCGTGATCGAGCTGCACGGCGAGATCGACCTCGTCACCGCCGCTCGCGCCGGCCCGCTGCTGGACGCCGCGCTCACCTGCCCGGCCCCCCGGGTGATCGTGGACCTGCGGCCGACGGCCTTCTTCGACTGCTCCGCCCTGACGCTGCTCTGCCGAAGCCGCCGCCGGGCCCTGGAAAACGACGGCCGCTTCGCCCTGGTCTGCGCACGCCCCTGGCATCTGCGGATCCTGCGCACGGCCGGGCTGAGTACGCTCCTGCACCCCCAGGCCACGGTGGAGGCCGTCCTCGGCGGCGGCTTGCTCCACCCGGGAGCCTGACGGGTACGAGCCTGACGGGTACGAGCCTGACGGGTACGAGCCTGACGGGTACGAGTTGGATGCTCGGCCGGAGCCAGGTGGCCCGCCGGGCGGGGGGCCAGGCTCGGCAGCGGACGGATTTCCCGATCGCCCGAGGCACGTCAGCCGACCATCCCGGTTCCGCTGCACCAAGCCACCATCCAGGCGGCGACATCACCGAGGCGCAGCGCGTGTGATGGCTGGTTCGGCGGCCCATCGAGCACGTCCCGGACCCGAACCGTGCGGGACCGGCATCGCCGTCCCCTCCGCGGCGCGGGTGCGGAGCAGGGTGGCGATCCAGCTGCGATAGGGCCTCCAGCGGTCAGCGATCTCGGCCAGTCCGGAAACGTCCGCGGCGGCCGGGCCGTCGAGCCCGTACGCGGTGGCGATGGCCCGGTGGACGCGTGGTTCGTGGCGGGGGAAGACGTCGGGGTGTCCTGCTCCCCGGATCAGGACGAGTTCGGCGGAGAAGGGGCCGATGCCGGGCAGGGACCGCAGTTCGGCGAGGGCGTAGTCGGAGGGCAGGGCGCGCAGGCGGGCTGCGTCGAGTTGCCCGTCGAGGGCGGCTTCGGCCAGCGCGTGCAGTCGCTGGATCTTGATGTCGGTCAGGCCGGGCACGTGGGTGATGGTGCGCAGGACGGCGGGGGTGGGGAACGCGTACAGGGTCTGGCCTGCGATGTGGACGCCCTGTCCGTGACGGCGGGCGATACGGGCCTTGAAGACCGCCGCCTGGGCCACGCGGATGCGGTTGCCGATGACGGCCCAGGCGGCCGCTTCGTAGGGCGAGTAGAAACACACCGGACGCAGCCCCGGGTAGTCCGCCATGAGGCCGGCCACCACGGGATCCGCGGCGAGGGCCGGAAATCCGGTGCCGTCGACGTCGAGGGAGAGGATGCGGGCGAGCTGAGCCCGCACGGCCTCGTCGTCAGCAGCTTCGGCGGTCGCCGCCTCCGCCGGGGCGGGGGCGGCGGGGTGCACGGTGAATTCGGCCCGCACCGTGCCGGTGCCGCCGCCTGTTCCCGCCTCCTGCCGGACGGCGGCCGCGACCACGGAGGTCGAGTCGTCGGCGGGGAAGGCCAGGCGGAGGATTCCGTCGGCCGCGTGGTCGTAACCGGCGGGGGTGAAGCACTCCAGGAACCGGATGCCGGAGGCGAGGGAGAAGAGCCCCGCCGGAACGAGGGAGACGGCGGCGGTCACGGTCAGCCTCCGTGCGCGGTGAGCACGTAGCCCTCCGGGCCCTCGAAAGAGAACTTCGGCCCGAAGGGGCTGTCTTCCATGGGGGTGAGGATCTTGACCCCGGCTGCGGTGAGCTGCTCGTGGAGCTTGTGGGCGTCGGGAGTCCGGAACCAGAGCAGCACTCCGAGGCCGGGCCGTGCGGTGTCGGCGAGGTCGACGCCCGGGAGGAGTTCGCGGACGGCGAACGGTGTCGGCTCGGTGTCGAACACGACCGCGTGCGGCGGCGAAACCGCGGCTCGGCGCAGGCCCAGGTGCTGCTCGCAGAAGGCGGCCGCGGCGTCCAGGTCGCGGACTTGGAGCGCCACGAAGTCGGGGCCGTCGATGGTGACAGACATGGGTTTTCCTCGCTTCTGATGTCAGTGTTTTGACATCAGGGAGACTAAGACGCCAGGGCACTCATGTCAAAATGCTGACATGATGGAGAACATGCCGACCGAGCCGCCCCACCCCGCGAAGGACGTCACCCACCACGTGGGATACCTGCTGAAACGCGCCCAGGCCGCGCTGCGCGGCGCCATGGACCAGGTCTTGCGCGAGCACGGGCTGACCGTGCCGCAGTACGCCACCCTCGAACTCCTGGCCCTGCACCCCGGCATGTCCAACGCCGACCTCGCCCGCGCGACCTTCGTCACCCGGCAGTCCGGGAACGTCGTACTGCGGGGCCTCCAGGAAGCAGGACTGATCACCCGCCCCGCCACCGCCGACCACGGCCGCGCCCGGCCCGCCCGCCTCACCGAGGCGGGCCAGACGCGCCTGGCCGCGGTCCAGTCCGCCGTCTACGCCGTCGAACAGCGCATGATCACCGCGATCCCGACCCGACGCATGGCCGCGCTCCTCACCGACCTCGACCACATCGCGACAGCCCTGGAGGAATGACCCGCCAGCCTGTTTCCGACCGCTGCCGGACGCGATCGACACCGGAAGGCGCGGGCCCGTCCGGTGTCGGGGCGGATGAGCAGGAGGGTGTGGGTGCGGGGGTGGGGGTGGGGGTGAGTGCGGGGGTGGGGGTGAGTGCGGGGGTGGGTGTTGCTGACGGCGGGCACGGAGGCGGCCAGGAGGAGGACGGCAACGGCGAAGTGCTGCACGCGGGCGGCTGGTCGGTCGGCTGGGCCGGTGACGTGGGGCAGGCGGGAGCACCGGTCGGAGAGGCGGAGGGGGCGATGGAGGTGGAGGGGGCCGCTGGGACGGGCTTCGGGGTGGGGGCCCGGGTGTGAGTGGCGGAGGGCGGGGCCGGTGCGGAGGTCACGGCACGGGGCGCTCCCGGAGTGACGGAGACCGTCACGGTCGCGGGGCCGCTGGGCGGTGGCGCCGCGGACCCGCTCGTCAGAGGCGCGCCGGTGACGGGCAGCGGGACGACGTGTACGTCCGCTTTCGTCGACGGCACGGCCGCGCAGGCGACGGCTGCCAGGACGATGCAGCCCGTGAGGATGAACAGCAGGGTTCGCACGGGTTCGGCTCCTTCGTCGGCGAGGGACAGCAGGCGGTCAGGAGGCGCTGAGGGTCTCGACGAACTTCTTCAGGCCGGTGAAGAACCTGCCGATGCCGTGAACGATGTCGATGAGGGTGTGGGCGGTCTGGGCCGGGGCGATGGCGATGAGGAAGAGCAGGACGACGAGGATGAGCCAGAAGAGCAGGCCGCGGGGCGCGCTCAGCACGGCGGTGCCTCCTTCCGGCGTCGTGAGACGCGGCTGGGCCGGTGCCTGGGTACACGGTTGGGCCGGTGCCTGGGTACGCGGCTGGGCCGGTGCCTGGGTACACGGCTGACGGTGGCGCCGCCACCCGGCGACGGCGAGGGCCATGGCGAGCGCGTGGTTACAGGCCGCCCTTGCGGCAGGTCCTCCAGGGCGCGGCCGACGGGGAGTTGGTTGATCTGCACGGTCCGTTCGCGGTCATCACAGCCTCCGGGTGCGGTGCGAGATCACCGGCGGCGGGCGTTCCAGGCCAGGAGGACGGCGGTGGCGATGCCCCCGGCGTCCAGGCCCGTCGCGGCCAGCAGTTCGCTGCGGGAGCCGTGGGTCAGGAAGGTGCGCGGCAGCCCCAGGGTGTGTACGGGGGTGGAGACGACGGCGTCGGTGCAGGCTTGGGCCAGGGCGCTGCCGACCCCGCCCGCACGGGAGCTGTCCTCGACGGTGACCGCCAGGCGGTGACGGGCGGCCAGCTGTACCAGTTCTTCGGGCAGCGGTAACGCCCAGCGCGGGGCGGCGACGGTGACCTCCAGTCCGCGCGCGGCCAGGTCGTCGCGAGCGCTCAGGCAAGGGCCGGCCATCGCGCCCACCCCCACCAGCAGCACATCGCGCCCCACGGCGGACAGAAGGTCCACCTGGCCCAGGCGGCCCACCGCCGGTACGTCCACGCCCACCGCGCCTTTGGGAAACCGCAGGGCCGTGGGGCCGTCCTGGTCGGCCAGCGCCTCGGCGAGCAGGGCCCGCAAGGTGGCCGCGTCCCTGGGAGCGGCCAGGCGCAGTCCGGGCACCATGGAGAACAGCGTGTGGTCCCACATGCCGTGGTGGGAAGGGCCGTCCGGGCCGGTGATGCCGGCCCGGTCCAGGACCAGGGTGACCGGGAGGCGGTGCAGCGCGGCGTCCATCAGCAGCTGGTCGAAGGCGCGGGAGAGGAACGTGGCGTACACGGCGACCACTGGGTGCAGTCCCCCCATCGACATTCCCGCGGCGGAGCACACCGCGTGCTGCTCGGCCATGCCCACGTCGAAGGTGCGCTCAGGAAAGCGGTCGGCGAACGCGCCCAGCCCGGTCGGGCGCAGCATCGCCGCGCACACCGCCACCACATCGGCACGGCCCGCGCCCAGCTCGGCCAGCTCACCGCCGAACACATCGGTCCAGGTCGGTGCCGGGGCATCGCGGGCTGCTCCGGTGGCCTCGTCGACGGCGCCCGCCGCGTGCGGGCAGTCCGCGTCGTCGGCCTCTGCCGGAGGGTGGCCCTTGCCTTGGGCCGTGATGGCGTGCACCAGTACCGGCCCGTCGGCCGCGCGCGCCTCCCGCAAGGCGGCCTCCACCGCGCCGAGGTCGTGTCCGTCCACCGGTCCGAGGTAGGTGAACCCCAGGGAGGTGAAGATGTTGTGCGTCTCGCGCACGTCGGGTGAGTCGGAGGAATCCGTCAGGGCAGCGAGGTGGGTGGCCAGGGCTCCGCTGGTCGGGGCGTGGGAGCGGCCGTTGTCGTTGAGCACCACCACGGCCCGCCGTCCCCCGGCCGCGCCGAGGTTGTTCAGCGCTTCCCAGGCCAGCCCGCCGGTCAGGGCGCCGTCGCCGATGACCGCGACCGCCCACCGGCCGGTTTCCCCCTTCGCGGCGAACGCCGCACTCAGGCCGTCGGCGTAGGAAATGCTGGTGGACGCATGCGAGTTCTCCACCCAGTCGTGCACCGATTCACTGCGGCTGGGGTAGCCGGAGAGCCCGCCGCGCCGACGCAACCGGCCGAAATCCGCAGCCCGGCCCGTGATCAGTTTGTGTACGTAGGCCTGGTGCCCGGTGTCGAAGACCAGAGCGTCCCGGGGTGAGTCGAAGATCCGGTGCAGGGCCAGCGTCAGCTCCACCACACCCAGGTTGACGTCCAGGTGACCGCCGTTGCGGCATACGTTCTCGATCAGGAAGGCGCGGATCTGCTCGGCGACCACGGCCATCTCACGCGGCGACAGCTCCCGCAGTGCCTGCGGCAGCCAGCGCGGCGATGTCACGGGTATGTCGCCGTCGGCATCGGCGGCCTGCGGTGTCCGGGCCGGTCTCGGAGCTGGACGCATCGATTTCCCTCGGGGGTGGGGGATCATGAACGGGGGCGTGGAGGACGGCGGGCACCGCCGCCTGACATGCCTGCACCCAGGGGGAAACCACCCGGCATCGAAGAGGCGGTTCCCCCCTGGTACCAGCCCGGCCCCACGTTGTGGCATCGCGCACCGCGGCGCTGCCGAGCTGCCCTTTGAGCCCACCGCAGACCGCGGTCCCTGACAACCCCCGTTCCGGCAGCGCACGGAGTAACACCACCGGGTGCTTCTTCGGCGCACGCGCCGCACGGGCACAGCTCGGCTGCCGCCGCCGGCTCGCCCGGCGCACCACCCCGTCACACCGGCCGGTCAACGGCTCTTCTGCCCCGGTGGCGCCTGCAACCGGCCAGCTCACGGTGCGTCCGGTACGGGCCGTACGCAGCGGCCGACCCGCCCTCGCAGCCACCACCTGCGCCACCCGGCCACAGCAGTCAGCCGCCGCCTTCGCCGAAGACCGACCGTCCGCTGCATCGCGCGCCCCTGACGACCGTCAACAACCCGCGAGCCTCCGTGCGCCCTTGGCAGCGGCCATGGCCCTGCTAGCGTCCTGAGTGGCGTGCGGAGCCCGGCGGCTTCGGCGCCCCGGCCACATCCCCCTGAAGGAACTGCGCCCTTCTCAGTTCGCCCCCACCGACGTGGGAGCGGGTGGTACCCAGCGCTGGTTGCGTGCTTGCTGCGACCGCAGGCCGTAGTCGGATTTGAGTTCCTCGGGGATGGCGTACTGCATCACCCGGCCGCGGGTGAGAGAGGCGAGTTCGAAGCCGGAGACCAGGCTGCCTGCCTTGTCCAGTGCCCACTCCCCCAGCGGGCTGCTGTCCTCGACAGCCTCCAGCAGGCCGAGGATCAGGGGCACGGCCTTGGCCGCCGTGTCCCACGGGCTGCGGGGGACCTGCAGCCAGTCGGCGATGGTGTCGCCCACGAGGAAGCGGATCGTGGCCGGGACGATCGGGTCGAACAGCGTGCCGGGGACGACGTCCTCGTACATCCGCATCAGCTGGTTGTTCAGCCGTACGCCCTCCTCCGAGGGCCCCAGGTTGCGCAGGAGGTAGAGATCGGCGTACGCGCGGGCCTCGGTGAGGTTCTTCGGCGCTGCCTCCATGTCGCAGCCCAGGATGGAGCCGACGACACGCCAGGCGTAGTAGTACGCCTCCGCGCCCTCCTGGCTCATGTGGATGCCGAGGCGGTGCATCGCGTCCAGTACGAGGATCGAGAAGCAGATCTGCCCGCCGATCATGTCTTCCTGGCAGAGCGGCATGCCGTCCCGCTCGCTGTCCCAGCGCCCGGACCCGGTCAGGTGATGGCGCACCGCGGCATGCAGCAGGCGCACCTTCTGCGCGGCCGGGATGAACTTGCTGCCCTCCTCGAAGGCGTTGGTCTGCATCAGGTACGTGACGAACTGCCCGGTGTTCGCCATCCGGCGCGACGGGTAGTCCATGGAGTGCGTGGAGGCCAGCAGCTTGGCCACGCGCGGTACGGCGTACGTGGTCGGCATGGCGGTGAAGGACAGGCCGGTGTTGATGTGCGCGGCGTTGTCCATGAAGAACAGCCGTGCGCGCTCCATGATGTCCCAGTCCACCCATGCCGGGGGCATGCCGGTCGCTTCCAGGTAGGACGCCGCCGACCGCGGCAGGCCCTCCGGCAGCTTGTGTCCGGCGGTGGTGAAGAAGCGCATGAGGGTGTTGAAGTCCGATACCTCTCCGCGTTCGAACATGGTCGCCACGGTCTCGTCGGCGAGCGGGTCGCCTTGGGTACGCAGCTGGTCCAGCGTCGCGTCGGTGTACCGCGCGGTGGTCTCAGCGGTGTCAGTGGCCTCAGCGGTTCCGGTGGTCTCAGCGGTTCCGGTGGTCTCGGTGGTCACGGGTTCCTCGTCTCTCTCGTCGCCCTCACAGGGACCGGTCGGCCGCCGAGGCCGCCAGCGCACCGAGCACCGAGCGCGCGTCCGCGGGCAGCGCCACGGAGTCCAGCGCCGCGCGGGCCCGCGCGATCCGTTCCTCGATCATGTCCTCGACGCGCTGCCGCGCACCGCTGTGCTCCATCAGCTCCCGTACGAGCGCCGCACCGGCCTCGTCCAGGCGCGGGCCGCCCAAGGTCTTGGCCAGCAGCCGCCCGTCCTCCGGAGAGAGCAGCGAGCGGGTCAGCGCGAGCAGGGCGGTGGGCTTTCCGTCCCGCAGGTCGTCCAGGTTCGATTTCCCCGTCCGGCCCGGGTCGCCGAAGGTGCCCAGCAGGTCGTCGCGGAGCTGGAAGGCTTCGCCGAGCGGCAGCCCGTATCCGGTGAAGGCTGCGTGTACGCCCCGGGAGGCGCCGCCGAGCGTGGCCCCCATGTGCAACGGCCGCTCCACGGTGTACTTGGCCGTCTTGTACCGGGCGACCTCCAGGGATTCGGCGACGCCGGACGTGCCGCCTCCGGTACGCAGGACTTCCAGGAACTCCCCTGCGACGGTCTCGCGCAGCAGCGAGGACCACAGGGGCACCGTCCGCGCCACGTAGGCGCCGGGCAGGCCGCAGGTCGCGAAGACCTTGCCCGCGTACCCCATCAGCAGGTCGCCCAGCATCATCGCGAGCGCGGCGGAACGGTCCTGGCGGTGTCCGTGGGGCTGTTCGGCCGCGGCCTCCCAGGCACCGACACCGCCTGCGGCGAAGGCGGCATGGGCGGTCGGCAGGCCGTGCCGCAGCCGGCTGTCGTCGATGATGTCGTCGTGGGTGCACGCGGCCGCGTGCACCAGCTCCATGGCGGCCGCGGCCTTGATCACGCCGTCGCAGTCCGGCTGCCCGGAGGCCCGCCAGCCCCAGTAGAGGAAGGCGGCGCGCAGCCGCTTCCCGCTCGTCAGCGAGCTGCGCAGCTGGGCGCAGAGCGGGGCGAGTTCGCCGGAGAGGCGCAGCAGCTCGGCTTCCTCCTCGTCGGCGAGCCGGCCCAGGTACGCGTCGATGCGCTGCTTGAATCCCGTCGCGTCATGCATGAGCCGGTCCGGACGCGTCGGCCGCCGCGGCCCGCTGCGCCGCGCGGCAGGCCATCACTTCGAGGTGGTTGCCGGTGTCCGGCGTGACACGGCGGGAGGCCAGTTCGCCACGGGCGCGCAGGTCGTTCAGCCCGTCGGCGAGAAGGTCCCGCAGGTCGGAGCGGTGCAGCAGGTGCCGGCCCCGGTCCGCGGCGTCCCGCAGCCGTTCGAGTGCGAAGTCGGCGATGCCGACGGCGAGTAGGGCCAGGTGCTCGGCTCCGGCGGTGGCGTGCCCCCCGGACGGATCGGTCCCTGCGGGGTCGGTACCTGCGGAATCGGTTCCCTCTTTCTGCTCCGGCATGTCCGGTACTCCCTTGCTCCCGTTCCGATGCGATCGTCCGACCGCCCGGGAGCTACCAGTGAACCGATCCGCACGGACGCAAGCCGCTGTTCCGGCTCCCCGCCCCCCGCCGGTGGACCACAATTCCTACGATGGAGTGACGATCACCCCATCACGCGGACAGCGCCGGTCCCGATCCCGTACGGCGGCGGCTCCGCACCGTGTCCCCCGGAGGGGAACAGCACCGGGCGCGGGCCCCCGGACCAGGCTTCAGCGGCATCAGTAGTAGGAGGGCTGCCCCGCGGAGCCCGGGTACTGGCCGCCCGCCCCGCCGTAGGCGAACGCCGCGGCCTGCGCCTGGTGCGCCCGCTCCGCCTCGTCGATCTCCTCGATGGCCGCCTCCAGCTTCGCGCGCACCGTACGCCGCAGGTAGGTGAACTCCAGCTCCGTGATGGTGCCGCGCCGCCCGTCCATGATCTGCCGGTGGATCTCCCGCCGCAGGCTCGAACGCACCTGCCCCTCCGGGACGAGCGAGATCCGGTAACTGATGTACTTGGCAAGGTTCCAGCTGCCGCCGGGGACACCGGAGCGCCGTTCGGGCGTCTTGCCGACCAGGACCTCGACGTCCAGCTGGATCGAGTAGCCCCGGGCGCGCAGGTGCGGCACCAGCGGGCGCAGCGCCGTCTCCATGGCGAGCTGCTCGGTGTTGACCGCGTTGGTGCCGATCACCAGGTTCTCGGGGATGTCCAGGCCGCCGTCGCCGTCGCCGACCAGGTGACACCACTCGTGCGAGGCCAGGCGCGTGCCGGACGAGCCCTTGCGCCCGTCGTCGCCCATGAGTTCGTGTGCCTGGACGTTGCCCATGGTGCGGTGCGGGCTGCGGCCCGCGTCGCCGCGGCCCACCTGGGGAGGCGACGAGAGTGCCGTGTACGCCTTCAGCCGGGTGTCGCCGGAGCCCGCGCGCGCGGCCTTGTGGTCGAAGTGGGCCGCGCTGACGTCCTTGCGGCTGTCCTTCTGGGTGCCGTCCGAGCGCCCGAAGTGCGGGTCGACGCGGTCGTTGGCGACGGAGAACACGAAGGGCTGGTCCCGCGGGGCCGGCAGGTTCCGGAAGTACGGCAGGTCGGCTTGCATGAGGCGGCTGTCGGGGCCCAGCCCCGCGGCCTGCGCGGCGAGTTCGGCCTCCGGTCCCGGCATGGGGCCCCAGTACGCGGGGTTGGGCGCCCAGCGCTCCTGGAACCGGTAGGTGCGCCCCGCCGAGTGGCCGCTGTCGCGCATCTTCAGCTTGCGCTTGACGACCTCGAAGCCGCGGGTGGGGTCGATGAGGGTCGTTCCGGCCCGGTGCGGCCGGTTGACCATCTGGATCTCGTAGACGAACTGTCCCGACTGGTACTTCATCGGCCAGTCGGCCCGCGGTCCGGGGGCGTGGTGGGAGACGGCGGGGAGCGGGGAAGCCCGCATCTGGAGGATCTCCACGTCGCCCGGCTGCGGGACCGCGTACGCCGACCTGGGCACGGACGGCTGGCTGCCGTCGCGGCCGAACGTCTCCGCCGGCACGTACAGGGCGGGCAGGGATTCGATCTGGGTCCGCTGCGCCTCGGCCAGCGCGTAGCCGGGGTCTTCCCGGCCCGCGCGTCGCGAGCCGCGGGAGCCGCGCGTCAGGCGCTGCGCGGTGACGCCCGGCCCGGACGGCTGCCTGGTACCCGGTGCGGGCGAGTGCCCGGTGCCCGGCGCGGACGCTGCCGTCCCGGCGGGTGCGGCGTGCCCCGGAGGCAGGCTCAGTACGCGGGCGGCGGTGGCCTCGGCCTCCCGCTCGAACCGGTCGGACGGGTCGGAGACGCTCACCCCGTCGCCGTGGTCGGTACCGGAGACCGGGCCCCGGCGCTGCTGGATGACGTGGGTGAGCTCGTGCGCGAGGGTGTGCCGGTCGCCTCCGCCCGCGCCGACGACGATGTGGCTGCCCGAGGTGTAGGCGCGGGCGCCGAGTTCCGCGGCGGACGCCCTGGCGGACGTGTCGTCGTGGATGCGGACGTCGGAGAAGTCGGCGCCGAGCCGCATCTCCATGTCGGCGCGGACCGAGTCGTCCAGCGGCCGGCCCGCGCCGCGCAGCACGTCGTGCACGGCGGAACGCTGCACCGGCGGCTTCTCCGCCTGCTCGTGACCGCACCCCGCGCCGTGCACGTGCCGATCCGGTGCCGCGCCGGTGTGGCCCGCCTGCCGCAGTGTCTGCACCACGGCGGCGTTACCGGCCTTCGCCTGGAGAGCGAGGAGGGACGCGTGCGGTCCGCCGGCCCGGGGCGCGGCGCGGCGGCCCGCGGGCCGCTTCCCGCCGGTGCCGGCCTCCCGGGCCTCGTCACGTTGCTGCACGGGATCTCCTCCGGGATGTCGGGACGTCTCCATCGCCCCACGCCGGGCGGTATCTCTCTTCATAAGCGGGACACCGCCGTGTCGGCCAGGTACGCGAGGGCAGTGTCGTCCGGTCGAACGGGCACCATCGTCCGCCGGAAAACCGGGCACACTCCCGGGCCAAGCCCATGATCGTGTTCCGCCGCCGCGGCGGGCTGCGACCAACTCGGCCCTGTATGCCTCCTGTTCGGTGGGCCGACCGGCCGTGCCCCTCAGGGCCGCACTCCCGTCTTTTGTGCCGTCCGGGGGCGAACCTGTCGGGCGGGTCCGGCATCTAGCAGGTGTGACATCTGTCAGGAAACCAACGGTTGCGGGGCTGCCCCGGTGTACCCCGCCGTCGGCGTGGATGCCCCGGGCCGCCGGCCCGCTCGTGCCGTGGCGCGGAACGGACGGCTCCGGCACCGGCTCCCTGGCATGCAGATCGTGGGAGACCTCAGGCGATGGTGACTCGGAGGACGATTCCGGTGCGGTTCGTGGCCCGACACGCAGAACGGCGTGAGTTCGATCGATCAGTGACCTCGGCGGCCGCCGGGCGGGGCGGGGCCATGGTGGTCGCCGGTGAGGCGGGGATCGGCAAGTCGGCGCTCATCGACGCCGTGGTGGCGGAGCTGGACGGGTTCGAGGTGCTGCGGGCCGCCGGTACGGAGTTCGAACAAGATCTTCCCTATGCGACCCTGCACCAGCTGTGCGCTCCGGTGCTCGATCACCGTACGGGACTTCCCGTGGTGCAACGCAGGGCGCTGGAGGCGGTGTTCGGCCTCGGTGCGCAGACCTCGCCCGACCCGTTGACGTTCGGCCTCGCCGTCCTGGGGCTGCTGCACGAGGTGGCGCGGAAGAGACCGGTCTGCTGCGTGGTGGACGACGCCCAGTGGGTCGACGACGCCTCGCGGCGCGCGCTGGTCTTCGTGGCGCGGCGGGTGGCGGCCGAGCGGATCGCGGTGGTGTTCGCCGCGCGCGATGTCGGCTCGGTGTCCGGACTCGCCGGTCTTCCGCGTCTGCCCCTCGCGGGGCTGGGCGACGAGGACGCCCGCGCGCTGCTGGGGGCGGCGACGCAGGCCGGGCTGGATGCCGAGGTCGTCGACCGGATACTGGCCGAGGCGCGCGGCAATCCGCTGGCGCTGCTGGAGTTCGCCCACCGTACCGAGCCGTTCGGGGTGCCCGGCCCGCGGCGCTGCCGGGCCAGCGTGGTGGACACGCTGGAGGAGCAGTTCGTCCACCGCTACGAGCGGCTGCCGGACGCGACGCGGTTACTGGTGGTGCTCGCCGCGGCGGAGCCGGTCGGCGATCTCGGCCTGCTGCGCCGTGCGGCGGAGCTCCTCGGTCTGGACGCCGCGGGGTTCACTCTCGCGGAGAACGCCGGACTTCTGGTCCTGGGGCCGTGGCTGCGCTTCCGGCATCCGCTGGTGCGTTCCGCGGTCTACGCGTCGGCCACCCCGGGTATGCGCCGTCGCGTGCACAGCGCTCTCGCGGAGGCGACCGATCCGGAGACCGACCTCGACCGGCGGGCGTGGCACCGGGCCCACGCGGCCGTCGACGCCGACGAGAGCGTCGCCGCGGAGCTGGAGCGGTCCGCCGACCGGGCCCGCCTGCGCGGCGGGGTCGCCGCGGCGGCCGCGTTCATGGAGCGGGCGGGGCAGCTGACCCCGGCCGGTGACCGGCAGGCCGGACGGCTGCTCGTCGCGGCCCAGTTGCGGCTCCAGGCCGGGGCGCCCGACACGGCCCGTGCGCTCGTCGCCCGAGCGGAGCGCCGTTCGATGGACGAGCCGGAACGTGCCGGGGCGCGCCTGCTGAGGGCACGCATCGACTATCAGCTCTCGCACAGTCCGCAGGCCACCGCCGCACTCGTCGACGCCATCGCGGAGTCGGCTCCCGACCAGGCGAGGGATACGTACCTGGAGGCGTTCGCCTCGTTCATGTACAACGACAACAAGCCGGGCGGCCTCAAGGATCTCGGTGTCCGGATACGCGAGCGGACGCCGCGGCGGGAGTCCGCCCTTCCGGCCGATCTGCTGCTCGACGCTCTGCTGGATCAGACCATGCTGCCCGTCGGGCAGGCGGTGCCCGCGATGCGCGACGCGGTGGCGGCATACCGTACGGCGCCCTCCGCGTCGGAGCCGTGGCCGATGAACCTGCTCTGCCAGGTCGTCATCGATCTGCGGGACGACGAGGCGATGGACGAGATCACGGACCGCCAGGTGGACGTGGCACGCAGCCAGGGGGCCCTCGCCCTGCTGCCGCAGGCGCTGCGCTACCAGGCCATCGCCAGAGTCGCGGCCGGCCGGTTCGACGAGGCGGCGGCCGCCCTCGGCGAGGCCCGCGCCGTCGACGAGGCGGCAGGCACGGCACCGCTCCTGGGGCCCGAACTCATCCTCACCGGCTTCCGCGGCGACCTCGACCGGTACCGCGAGCTGCGGGGGTCGATGGGCCGCGAAGGGCGGCCGTTCGAGACCGCCGGGGAGCACTACGCCCGAGCGGTGCTGAACAACGGGCTCGGCGACTACGAAGCCGCTCTGGACGCCGCGCTGGCCGCCCAGCGCCGGCACCGGGCGGGCTCCTACGCGATCTGGTCCGTGTACCCCGAACTCGTCGAAGCCGCCGTACGGGCCGGACGCGGCGAGGAGGCTGTCGCGGCCCTGGAGCACCTGGAGGCGCTGGCGCGCGCGCACCCCCTCCCGTGGATCGTCGCCGAGTGGCTCCAGGCGAAGGCCCTCCTCGGCCGGGGTGCGGACTGCGACACGCTGTACCGGCAGGCCATCGGCCACTTCGCCCGGACGCGGGTACGGGTGCTCCACGCGCGCGCCCGGCTGACGTACGGGGAGTGGCTGCGCCGCGAGAACCGGCGCGCCGAGGCCCGCGACGAGCTGCGGGCGGCGTACGACATGCTGTCCCGCATCGGTGCCCGCGCGTTCGCCGAGCGCGCGGCCCGGGAACTGCGGGCCACCGGCGAACAGCCGCGCAGGCACGGCGAGAACCCGCTCGGCCGGCTCACCGCGCAGGAGCGGCTCATCGCCGGGAAGGTCGCGGCCGGGGCGACGTCCAAGGAGGTGGGCGTGATGCTGTTCCTCAGTCCGCGCACCATCGACACCCATCTGCGCAACGTGTACCGCAAACTGG
Organism: Streptomyces sp. CB02923; assembly: GCF_001905005.1. GTDB lineage: Bacteria > Actinomycetota > Actinomycetes > Streptomycetales > Streptomycetaceae > Streptomyces. The sequence continues at coordinate 19,404 of NZ_LWKZ01000017.1, forward strand.
GCATCTCCTCGCGCCGCCAGCTCCGCGAGATGTCCCTGTGACGGCCCGCCCCGGGCCATGTGGTCACCCCGGCCCGCCGGACGACCGGCCGAAGAACTCGATCTCCGCGATGGCCACCTGCTTCTCCGCGGACGCGGCGTGGGCCGACTCGATGGTGAAACGCACCGCGGTGGCCTCACCGACGCGGAAGGCGCGGCGCTGCTCCCCCGCGCCCGGGTCCAGGGTGAGGTCGCGGGTCTCGGTCCGGCCGTCCTTCCCCGTGATCGTCGCCCTGACCCGGTGCGGCAGGGCGGACCGGTCGAGCTGGTCGGCGCGGACGGACACGCCCGGCGTGATGACGAGGTCGAGCAGCCGGACCGGGCGGGCGAACCGCACCTCGATCCACTCGCCCTGGCCCGATTGCGACACCCCCGGGCCCCACCAGGTGTTGTTGAGCTTGTCGAAGGCCAGCTTCGGCCCGTGGCCGGGGTAGGAGCGGGAGGCCCTGATCCCGTCCGGCTCGACCGGAGCACGCTTGGCGAAGTGGTCGCCGGTGGCCTGGATGCCGTCGGGGACGTACAGCACACCGAGAATGAGGAGCGTCACGGCGACGGCGGCGGTGATCCAGGTGCCGATCCGGTCGAACACACGGCGGAGGCGGGGGCGGTCGCCGGCCCAGGGAGTCTCCTGGCGGCCGGGTCCGAGCAGGCGGCGCCACCAGGGGCGGGGTACGGGCGCGGGGGCGGCGCCGTGCTCGGCGAACGGCATCGCGCAGCGGCAGCAGAAATGGCGGTCGGCGGGGTTCGGGGTGGCACACCAGGGGCACGGCGCGCCGTGCACCGGCCCGCGGGAGGCGGGGCCGCGTACGAGGGGCCGCTCGGTGTCGGGCCGGCCGGGCAGGACGGGGGTCACGGCGGGAGCGGGCGCGGCGGGGGTGGCTGCCTCCGGGTCCGTGACGGGGACGACCAGGGAACGGGCGCGGTCGGCCGAGGGGCTTGCCGAAGGGGCGCTGTTGTACGTCGTGGACAGCGGGATGCCGGGGTCGGTGTCCTCCTCGTCCGGGGGGCCGGGCGTGGGTCGTGGCGCGGCGGGCGTGGGTCGTGGCGCGCCGGGCGAGGGCGGTGGCGCGCCGGGCGTTCCGGTGCTGTCGCGGTGCCCGGTGTGCCCGGGGGCTGCCGCCGAAACGCCGCGGCCGGGCGCGGTGGAGGGGGCTGCCGGGGGGCCGGTGCGCCCACCGGCCGGTTCCCAGCGGAGGACGGCTCCGCAGGCGTCGCAGAACGACTGCCCGGGTTCGGCGCGGGTGCCGCACGCACTGCAGTCCGGCGTGGTCATGTCTCCGAGGTCCTTTCGGCGGCGGTGATGGTGACGGTGTAGGGCATGTGGGCGGGGCGGGCCGCGGCCACGAGAGCGTCCAGGCGGTAGGTGTCGGCCCGGGTGGGTTCGGGCAGCCGGAGCGTGACGTGGAGGTGGGGGCGGGCGCTGCCGGGGAACGGGCCGCGGGGGCGCGCGCTCCAGGCCGCACCACCGCTCTCCGTGATCTCCGGTGCGGTACCGAACGCGAGGCGTACGGCTTCCGACAGGCCGCGCCGGGTGCCCCGGACGCGGTGCAGGCCGACCGCTGCGGCCACGGCGGCGCGCAGGCGGGGCTCGGGTTCGGTGCCGTCGGTCTCGGCTCCCACCCAGGTGCCGAGCCACCGGGCGAAGTCGGCCGGGGTGAGCGCGGGATCGAAGTAGGCGTCCAGGCAGTCGAGCACGTTCAGGATCGGCGCGAGGACGTCGTCGAGTCCTGCGACGAAGCGCTGGGCGAGGTCGTCGTCGGCGAAGACGGCCGGGAGCATCGCGCCGATGGGCGCGGAGGAGCCCAGGCCGTCGATGGAGCCTCTCACGGGCGGCCTCCTGAGTACGTCGGTGTCGTCACGTGCTGTCCCCCACCACCCGCACGCGGTGGTCGAAGGAGAAGACCAGGGACGGTGGTTGCAGGTCGATGCGGTCGGTCGGGTCGCCGCGCCGGCCGGTCAGCGGGTCGGCGGGGTGCAGTACGACCTCGTCGACCAGTTCCACTCCGGGGACGCGCTGCAGGATGGCGAAGACCTCGCCGGCCTGGACCGGGCGGCCGAAGGGCCAGCCGTGGCCTTCCGCGCCGCCGGTGAGCGGATCGAGGTGACGGTAGAGGGCGTCGTGGGCCCGGCGGCGTACCCGGTCGGTGTCGACGCCCCGGAAGGCGTGGACGGTGGCGACGACGGTGACGCCCTGGTAGTAGGGCGGGCCGACCGCGAGCCGGGTGCCGATGAGGCGGCGTTCGTCGAGGTGGCGGGTGATGCGGTCCAGCAGGCGGTCGCCGGGGACGAGTTGCTCGAAGCGGAGGCGGCCGCCCGGGTCGGGGACGGCCTGCGGCACGACCAGCACCCGTACCGCGTAGGACCCGTGCTCGTCCGGTACGCCCTCCAGGCAGGTGATACGGGCGGTCTCCGGCGCGGCCCGGCGGGCGAGTTCCTCGTAGTCGCGCAGCGTGACGGCGCGTTCCTGGGCGCGGAGGGTGATCGGGGCCCGGACCTTCGCTTCCGCGACGGTCTCCCCGTCGACTCCGCCGCGCGCGGTCTCGCGGTTGGCGACTTCGGAGACGTACGGGATGGAGGTGCGCAGGACCCGGATGGCGCCGCGGGTGACGTTGCCGGCCCGGCCGCCGCCGGTGCGGTAGCGGCGGGCGCGGACGGCCGCGCCCTTGGGCGCGACCATGCCGTACTGGCGCAGCGTGCCGTCGGCTTCGCGGACGGCGGGGCCGAAGGCGATGTCGCCGGTCGTGGCGTCGAGGGTGATGTGGTGGTCGTCCGGCCGGGACGCGGCGAAGTGCGGGACGACCTGCCAGTCCTGCCACCCGTCGGGTCCGGCGGTCTGGAGCAGCAGGGGCGGGTCGTCCCCGACGACGGGCGCGTGGGCGAGCCGCCGTCGCTGTCCGGGCAGGCCGCTGGATTCGCCGAGCGCCTCGTCGTGGACGGTGGCGGCGTGCACGACGCCGGTGGTGCCGCCGATGGTGCAGGCCGCGGCGGCGCGTACGGTCGGTGACGTGGTGTAGAAGGGCTGGCCCGGCAGGGGTTCGGTGACGCGGCAGCGCAGCCAGCCCGCTTCGTGGCCGCCGGTGCGGGACAGCACGTGGCCGCCGGGGACGTGCAGGACGATGTCGCCGGCGCGGTTGAGGCCGCCGGTGCCGTCCCGGTCGGTCTCGCAGGGCTGCCAGCCGTCCTCGGTCCACGCCTCCCACACCAGCGGCGGCTGCCGCGGATCGACGCCGACGCCGTCCACCCGGCTGTCGAGTTCGAGGGCGACGGCGCAGCGCGGGACGGCCGCCGTCAGACCGATCAGCATGCAGTCGCCGGGGCCCGGGGTTTCGGCGAAGCACCGTACGTGGGTGCCTTCGGCCAGTGCGGTGGTGTGATCGGCGACGGGCTCGCCCCGGTGCTGCACCACCAGGCGGCTCAGCTCGCAGGGGACGACGGCCAGCGCGTGTTCGGTGGCGAAGACCACCGCTTCCTCCTGCTCCGTGCGCAGCGTGGCCACTTCGGTGCCGACCGGTACCGCGACGGCCTCCTCCTGGGGTGCGGACAGCCAGAAGGTGACGTCCGTACGGGCTGCCGACGGCGGGAAGAGGGTGACGCCGACGAGGTCCAGGAACGCCAGGTGGTTCTTCTCGGGAACCCGGTTGAGGCGGTAGACGATCTGGTCGGCCATGTGGGCGACGGTCTCGACGAGGGTGATGCCCGGGTCGGAGACGTTGTGGTCGGTCCACTCCGGCGCGCGCTGCTGGATGTAGCGCTTGGCGTCGTCGACGAACTGCTGGAAGCGGCGGTCGTCGAGGTTGGGGGAAGGCAGGGACATCATCGGTCGCTTTCGGGGGAGTCACCGGAGCCGTCGCCGACGAGGGCGCCGCCGGGGGCGTCCTCCTCGTGGGAGGGGATGACGTAGAACGGGAAGACGAGGCTGCGCGGGTTGTTGGTGCCGCGGATCCGGTAGCGGATGTCGATGTACAGGACGCTCTGGTCGGTGCCGGCGCTCACCTGGACGTCGGTGACCTCGATACGCGGCTCCCAGCGGTCCAGGGTGACGTACACCTCGTGCTGGATACGGCCCGCGGTCTGCTCGTTGACGGGGGCGAACACCAGGTCGTGGATGGCGCAGCCGAAGTCGGGCCGCATGGGCCGCTCCCCCGGCGCGGTCGCCAGGACGAGCTGGATCGCCTCCTCGATCTCCCGCTCGCCGCTGACCAGGGCGATGCCGCCGGTCGGCCCGACACGCAGCGGGAACGACCAGCCGGAGCCGACGAACTGTTCGGCCATCAGGAACACACCCGCTTTCCACGGACAGAGCAACGGACAGAGCAACGGTCGGGGGAACGGACAGGGGAACGGCCGGACAAGCGGGCGCCGGGACGGGACGCGGTGCTCATCCCATCGGCGGTACGGGCGGTGTGACGGAGAAGAAGAGCGGTGACGTGACGGTGGTCTTGGCACCGTTGATCATGTTGGCGGCCGAGGTGAGCTGGATGGAGCCCCCCGCGGTGAGGGTTGACACGCCGCCGGCGGTCATGTTCAGGGCTCCTCCCGTGGTGAGCCCGATCTGCCCCACGGACTTGAGGTTGATCAGGCCGGTGGAGTCGACGGTGAGCGGGCCGCCGCTCCTGATGCTGAGCAGGCCGCCGCTCTGCAGGCTCAGCCGCCGACGGGCACTCAGTGTCAGGTCGGTGCCGGCCTCCACGGACACCGACCTGCTGCCCTTGATGGTGACCGACCCCTTGCTGTCCACGACGATCTCGGTCTTCGTCCGGTCCAGGCTGATGGTCAGCCGCTTGTCGCCGGACGCCAGCCGGACGCCCTGCTTGCGGCCGCCGGTCTTCTGGCTGAGCAGATCCACGCGGTTGCCGTCCCGGTCGGAGACGGTGTGCCGGCTCGCCTTCTTCCGTACGGCGTCGTGCAGCGGCACGTCACCGACGGCCGTCGGTCGGTCCTTGCCGTTGTAGAGACCGCCGATCACGAACGGGTGGTCGAGGGCGCCCCGGTCGAACCCGACCAGCACCTCGTCGTTGACGTCCATCGGGAACACCCCGCCGCCGCCGAGGCCGCCCAGCTGCACCGTCCGCGTCCAGTCGCTGACGTACGTGTCGTCCAGCCACGGGAACCGCAATCGCACCCGGCCCTGCTTGAGCGGGTCGTTCACGTCGGTGACCAGGGCGTTGGCCACGCTCGGCAGCCTGGGGCCGGCGCCCGTGCCGCCCCCGCCGGAGGCCAGCCCGAACAGCGAACGCCACTGCCGGCCGCTGACGGTCACCCACGACTCGTAGTGCTTCCCGTCGCCGAAGACGTGCCGTACGGAGGTCGCCGTGTACTTGCCCTCGAAGGGCGCGCCGGTGTCCGAGAGCGTCACCGGCACCCCCGGCCGCAGCCGCGTGTTGCCCAGCACCACGACCTCCACCTCGGCGAAGGCCCCGGTGACGTCGTCGGCGAGGGAGTCGGAGGCGAACCGCACCTCGGCCGACTTGTCGTACGGGGTCGAGGTCTCGACCAGCTTGCCCGCCTTGAACCTGCCCGCGGCTGCGCCGGGCGTCTCGCCGATGGCGAAGCCCGGGTTGTCCTTGGCGGGCGAGACGGAGCTGAGCGCCTTCTTCTGGGTGACGTCCCAGCCGCGCGCCTCCACCGTGCCGACCTGATCGGCGGCGGTGACGGCGGCCCGCAGCCGCAGGATGTCGATTCCGGCCTTCAGTTCGAGCGGGTCCTCACCGTCGATGCTCGTCGGGGGCGCCCCCGTGGCGGGCTTCGGCCGGACGAAGCAGAATCTGCCCTGCGCGTCGACCGACATGACGGTCTCGTTCTCGTCGGCCAGGCGCGCCAGGAAGTCCCAGTCGGTGACGTTGGACTGGCTGATGAACTCGTACACCGTCTTCGTCGGCTGGATCGTGCCGACCGGCACACCGTCCCGGGCGGCCAGCTTCCTGGCGATGTCGGAGGCGGACTGGTTCCGGTACGCCGCCACCCGGCGCTGGCGCATGAGCCGGTGCCCGAAGTCGTAGCCCCGGATGACGGTGAACGTGCCGGTGCCGTCGTAGTCGGCCTCGAAGCCGGTGATCTCACCGGTCAGCAGTGTGTCCCCGGCGCCCTGGCCGTCGGTCACGGTCGCGATGGTGACCGGGGTGCCGAACGTGGCGCCCAGTCGGCTGATCATGATCCGCTGCGGGTCGCGGAAGGTGAGCTGGAAGGCGGCCGGGACCCCGGCGCCCTGGTCGACCCAGCCGTCGACGAGCGCGTGGACGGCGTCGTCGGGCAGTTCGCCGCTGCCGATGGAGACCTGGAGGAGAGCGGACGTGGCGGGACCGGCCATCAGGGACGTACCTCCTCGGCGGCGGGCAGCACGAGTTCGGTGCCCGTGGGCAGCCGGGACGGGTCGTCGATGCCGTTGGCCTCGGCAATCGCCCGCCATGCGTTCGCGTTCCCGTACTCCCGCCAGGCGAGGGACTGGAGGGAGTCACCCGCGACCACCTGGTGCACCCGCCGCGCGGTGAGAGCGCCCGACGTCGGGTTCTGCCTGCGGGTCTTGCCGGGAATCTCGTGCAGCTGCACCTGGCAGGTGGCCCGGATGGGCACGCCGGTGGTTCCGAACAGCGTGTACGAGGCGTTGACGGAACTGACGTACGCGGTGAACCGGGCCGTGGAGAACGACCCCCACTGGAAGATCACCCAGGGCGGCGAGGGCTTCTTCGCCGCGTAGCTCTTGGCGGTCACCTCGCAGCAACTCAGCAGCGCCGCCACCTTCTTCAGTACCGAGTTGCTGGTCGGGCGCGCGGAGGAGTCGAAGAAGACCTCCAGGTTCATCGAACGCGGTTCCGGCCCCATGAACTCCGGTTTCGCTCCGCGCCGTACGGCCACGGTCGGCGTCACCTTCCACTGGGCGGCACGGCTGAGGGACAGCTGCGCCGGGTTGAAATCAAAGCCGAGCGTCTTGATGAGGGCGCCCGGGGTGGTGCCGGTGCCGACGGGGGGCTCGTGGATGGCGAGGGTGGCGCGTACCAGGCTCTTGCCCGCGCCGTTGCTGCTCTTGGGCATAGGGGTGTCTCTCCCGCTCCTCGGTCGGCGGACTTCAGTCGGTGAACCCGTGGTGGGCGATCTCCAGGACCTCCGTGGCGACGGCCGGACTGGCCGGGTCGAGGGAGGGCCCCTGCCAGCTGACGGGCAGCACGTCGATCAGTCCCCAGCGCGCGACCTCCGAGCCGTCCGCGCGCAGCGCCGTGATCTGCGCGGTGGGCCGCTGGATGCCTGTCTGGACGGAGGAGATCCACTTGGCGACCTTGGTGGTGTCCGGAGTCAGCGGCCGGATCAGCCGGATGGTGGAGAAGGTGACGCGCGTCGGCAGCCGCCAGACGAAGCCGTTGTTGCCGCCCTCCTGCCGCTGCTCCGTCTCCACCTGCGACGACAGCCCGTCACACCCGTTGAAGCAACCGAGGCTCTCGCCGTCGATGGAGAGGGTGAACCAGAGGGTGGAGCCCGGGTCCTGGCGGGGCATCGCGGGGGGGCCTTTCTGTTGGTTCTGTTGGTTCTGTCGGTTTTCTCAGCGGTACGGCATCGAACGGCCGAGGGGGCGGGAGGCCGCCGGTCACTGGCCGTGGGGCACTGGCGGGGTTACTGGCGGGGGTCGCGGAGCCTGCCGATCCGCTCGCGGTCCATCCGCAGTTCGGTACGGATGAGCCGGGTGACGCGGCCGATGATGCGGTGCACCAGTTCGTCGAGCTGGTGGTCGCTGAGTGCGCGGGGGTCGAATGCGGTGGCTGGGAGCGGGGGTGGTG
>NZ_LWKZ01000018.1 GCF_001905005.1 Streptomyces sp. CB02923
ATCCGAGAAACAGCTCCTAGGTCTCCCTGCCGGGCTTACCCGGGGGCATGTTGGGTGTGTGGATGCACATGAAATACAGCGTGTCCGGACGGCGTTGGCGTTGTACGTCGCTGATGTGTTCGCGTCGGTGCCGCGCAAGAACCAGCGGGCCAAGGGTGACTGCTATCTGCGGGGGCTGATGCTGGACGGCCGCCGCAAGTCGATCCAGGCGATGGCCGCGCGGTTGCCGGACGGCAACGAGCAGAACCTGCAGCAGTTCGTGAAGCAGTCGACGTGGGATCCCCTGCCGGTGCAGCGACGGGTCGCCGAGCGGATGCTGTCGTTGATCAACAGGGTGGCCTGGGAGATCGACGATGTGTCGGTGCCCAAGGACGGGAGGATGTCGGTCGCGGTGGCGCCGCCGTACTGCGGCGCCTTGGGCAAACGGGCCAACTGCCAGGTCGCGGTCACCGTCCACGCCGCGACCGCCACTGCCTCCTGCCCGCTGCAGTGGCGCTTGTACCTGCCAAAGGAGAGGTCCTCGGACACCGACCGCCGGGCCGTCACCCTCACCCCGCCTGAGGCCACGCACCGCGAGAAGTGGCGTCTGGCCCTGGACATGCTCGACACCCTCGCCTTTTGGGGCACAACCCCGCCGCTCGTGGTGGCCGACGCCGCCTTCGGCACCAACGCCTGTCTGCGGACCGCGCTGTCCGAGCGCGGACTGGCCTACGTCCTGTCCGTCCGCTCGGATGTGAGTGCTCACCCCTTCGGTGCGAAGCCCGTGGCCCCGGCCCGCAACGGGCCCATCGGCTGCTGGCCCCAGCCGCGTTACCGGCAGGCCGCACCGCCGGTGGCAGCCCTGGCAGCCGGCCTCGGACCGGAGGCATTCATCCCTCTTAACTGGCGGAACGGCTCGCGAGGGGAATTACGCTCCCGCTTCGCAGCCGTGCGCGTTCGCCCGGCCGGCAAAGCCGTGGAGCGTCCGGTCCGAGCCGCTGCCTCGGCCGGACAGGGCTGGTGGGACGGGATCCTGCCCGCCTGCTGGCTGCTGATCGAATGGCTCGCCGACGCCGACGTACCGACGGACTACTGGCTGTCCAACCGGTCCGCCGACACTCCCCTTGCCGACCTGGTCCGTCCGGCCAAGGTCCGCCGGTGCATCGAGCACGACTAACGCGAATTCAAACACGGCCTGGGCCTGGATCACTTCGAGGGCCGGTCCTGGCCGGGCTGGCACCACCACGACCCCCTCGTGACGGCCGCCCACGCCTTCCTCACCGAGCAGCGCCTTGCCCCAAAAGTGCCCGCACCGGTCTCACCCTCTACCAGGCCCTCGACGCCCTCCAGGACGTCTTGAGGTGCTGGACCGGTGTCTGCACCACCTGCCACTAGCGCCTGCCCACCAGGACACACACGACACCAAGACCGAGACAGACCTAACGGAGCCCTACTAGAAGATCGCTGAAAATGTTCGGCTGTTCTGGTCCTGGATCACGCGGTCCGGGGCCAGTCTGGTGGGTATGCAGGGTGAGTGGGCCGGGGATCCGGTCGGGCCCGATGTATGGGAAACCTGCCGGGAGTTGATCCCGGAGGGGAGTGTGTTCGCGTTCCTGGCCGAGTACAGGGATGCTTTGTTCCCAGCGGGGATGTTCGCGGACATGTATCCGTCGTCCAACGGGCGGCCGAGCTATCCGCCGCAGGTGCTGTCCACGGTGGTGCTGCTGCAGGTCCTGAACGGCCTGTCGGACATGGAGGCCGTCCAGGAACTCCGGTGCGACCTGCGGTGGAAGGCCGCGTGCGGACTCGGACTGCTGGATGGCGGGTTCCACGCCTCGCTGCTGACGTACTTCCGGCGCCGACTGCAGCACTCGCGCGATCCGCACCGCGTGTTCACCGCCGTGCGCCAGGTTGTCCAGGCCACCGGGATCCTGAGCGGCTGCCACCGGCGGGCCCTGGATTCCACCGTCTTCCAGGACGCGGTGGCCACCCAGGACACCGTCACCCAGCTCATCTCCGCCATCCGCCGCATCGCCCGCGAGGTCCCCGGCGGCACCGAGACCGTGACGGCCCGGTGCACCGGGCACGACTACCTCGCCGGCCCCGGCAAGCCGAAGATCGCCTGGGACGACGAGAAGGCCCGGGCCGAACTCGTCGACGCTCTGGTCACCGACGCCCTCCAGGCCATGGCCCACCTGCCCGAACAGAACCTGGGCGAGAAGGCCGCGAACGCGGTCGGCATCCTGGCCCTGGTCGCCGGGCAAGACGTGGAGCCCGGCGACGACAGTGACGGAAGCGACGGGCGCTGGCGCATCGCTCACCGCACTGCCCCCGACCGCGCGCTCTCCACCGTCGACCCCGAGTCCCGGCACATCCACAAGACCACCCATGGCCACACGGACGGATTCAAGGGCCACCTCGCCATCGAACCGGAAACCGGGCTGTTCACCGCGGTCGCGCTCCGCCCCGGCAGCGGCACCGACCACACCGAGGGCACGGTCGCGCTGGAACTGCTGGCGCAGGAGACAGCCAGCCTGCACGTCTTCGGCGACACCGCCTACTCCGGGCAGAACTACAGGGCCGCCCTGGCCGAGGCCGGCCACCAGGTGTTCTGCAAGCCCGCCCCCTTGAAGGGCCCCGTGCCCGGCGGGTTCACCCTCGACGACTTCCGGATCGACACCACCGCCGCAACCGTGACCTTCCCGGCCGGCCACACCGCCCCGCTTCACGGCCCCACCCAGCCAAACCTTCAACGCAGGGCCCACTTCGGGGTGCTGTGCGCCAGCTGCCCGCTGCGGCCAAGGTGCACCACCGCCAAACGAGGCCGGATCATCGCGATCCGACCCCACCACGACCAGCAAGCCGCCGCCCGCCACCGACACCCACTGGCAGGCTCAGTACCGGCGTTGGAGACCACCGGTCGAACGCGCAGTCGCCTGGCTCGTCGCCCACAGCAACCGGCGCCTGCGCTACGTCGGCACCCTCAAAAACAACACCTGGCTCCACACCCGGGCCGCTGCCCTCAACCTCCGCCGACTGATCAACCTCGGACTCACCCACCTTGACGGCACCTGGACCATCGCCCCCGCCACCCCCTGACAGCAGGAGCGCTGCCCCCTGGAACACCCGCTGACCAGGCAAGATCTTCAGCGATCTTCTAGCACAGCTGTTGTAAGAGGCATCAGCCGGATCTGCCCAGCACGATCTTCCACACTCGGGTCGCCACCTGGAGGTTCAACCGGTCTTCGACGTTCGCGAGGTCGTTGCCGCTGATCTCGCGGATGCGCCGCAGCCTATAGCGAAGCGTGCTGCGGTGGATCGCGAGGGATGCGGCGGCCTCGTCGTAGTTGCCGCCGCAGTCGAAATACTCGGAGAGGGTCTCCACCATGGCCGAGTGATGTCGGGAGTCGTAGTCGATGAGCTGCCCGAGCCACTCGTGGACGAACGTCTCCAGTTCCTGATGGTCGGCGCCAGGTTCCAGGATGCGGTAGAGGCCGAGCTCGTCGAAGAAGGTCGTGCCGTACCGCTCGTGGGAATTGAGGCGCACTTCGAGGGCGCGCTGCGCCTCCTGATAGCGGCGGGGGATGTCGGGCACGGAGTCGGAAGGGGCGCTCACCCCGATCGTCCCGGACCGTGTGCCGGTTTCCCGGGCGAGCGCCTCGTGCAGCGCGCGAGCGTGCGGCCTGTCGTCGGCGACCAGGACGACGTGGTCGGCGCGTCGGGTCAGCAGCGAGTGCATGCCGACGGCAGAGGCCGCCCGGCCCACGGTCCGGGCGAACGAGTCGTCCGCGGTCCGCTTCGACCACTTCACGACGACGACGTAGTGGCTGCGGTGCAGGTCGTGTCCGACGGCCTCGGACCGGGCGTAGGCGCTCGCGGTGTCCGTCCCTGCCAGGAGGTCGTCGACCAGCTCACGGTGCAGCCTCAGCTCCACTTCGGCCAGGTTGCGCAGGTGCGCCAGCTCCATGGAGAGCAACGCGGCTGCGTGTTCCAGCGCGAACACGGTGTGTTCGTCGGCCTCACGCAGGGCGTCGACCAGGGCCAGCACGCCCAGGATCTCGCCATGTGGGCGGACCAGAGCGATCAGCCGGTCCTTTATCCGTACGGGCCCGACCTCCTGGGCGACGGCGTGCAGCGTGTCGTTCTGGCGGGCGGGGTCCGGTTCCGGGTAGGGGTCGGGTCGGCCGGCACCTGACCATGCCTTCAGCCGTCCGAAGCGGTCTTCGACCAGCGCCGGAAGTCCGGTGAGCTCATGCAGTGCGCGGGTGACGGCCTCCTCGCCGCCGCCAGAGGCGGCGATGTCGGCCATGAGCGCGTGAAGGGCCCGCTGGTACCTCAGCTCGGCCACCACGGAGATCAGCTGCTGTTGAAGAGTTGCGCGTTCCTCCCTGACCCGGTGGAGCTCCACCGCGTCCTCGCGTTGGCGGCGCTGCGCGAAAGCGATGGAAAGAGCAGCAGCGGTGTGCCGGACGAGCATGGAGAGCTGGGATCGCTGGGCCACCGTCGGGCGGGTTCGGGACGTCACCACAAGGTAGCCGTGAAGTCTCTCCAGCCCGCGCAGCCCCAGGGCCCAGCCCCAGGGCCTGCCGGGGACGGTCACAGGGCCGTCCAGCCCCTCCAGTTCCCGAACCCTTCGGTCCATGGCTGCGGCATGGGTCTGACCGTTCCTGGGACTGGGGGCCAGGTCACCGTCCACCTCGAGGTATCCGGCTTCGGCGCTGTATGGCCCGGCGGCGCCTATGTGGTGCATGGCCAGGCGCAGGATCTCGCCTTCGTTCGGGGCTTCGAGCAGGGAGCGGGAAAGTGACACCAGCTCGTGGAGGGCATCGTCGACCGGGCTCGTGGTGGACGGGCGCAGCTGTCTCCGTGCATCCGTGGGGTGCCGCCCGGCGCTGCCCGGCGAAGGGCTGCCTGCCCAGTCGGGGCAGGGGCCGTAGACGTCGTGTGACCGGCTGCTGGCCATGGGATCACTCCGTTCTCCCCGGAGCTCCGGGGAGGCGATCGTCTGCACGCCTGCCCACTCGGGGCGGCTCATCCGAGATGCCCAGATTCTTCCTTCTCATACTCGCGGGGTTACCAGGTCCGTGCACTTCTGACTCGTCAGGGGCAGGCGCGAAGCCGTCCGGCCAGCGACCCTGGGCAGGGTCTGGCAGCCTCCGCGGGCATCGGCAGGAAGGACCGGGTGATGACCGAGCAACCTCACAGGGCGGTTGCCTCGTGCAAGACGTACGAGGAAGCCGAACGCGTTGTTGACCATCTCTCTGACCAGGGGTTTCCCGTGGAAAGGGTGGCGATCATCGGTCAGGACGTGCGCATGGTGGAGCAGGTGACCGGCCGGATGGACTACGGCAGGGCCGCGCTTCACGGAGCGGCGAGCGGTGCGCTCCCCGGTGTCCTGATCGGCTGGCTTTTCGGCCTGGTGAACTGGCTCGACCCCGTCGTCTCCGCACTGCTCCTCGCCGTGTACGGGCTGATCTTCGGAGCGATCGTCGGTGCGCTGTTCGGCGTGCTGCTGCACGCGCTGCAGGGCGGTCGCCGGGATTTCGCCTCGCTCAGCTCGCTGCAGCCGAGCCGGTACGAGGTCGTCGCGGACGAGGCGGTCGCCGACGAGGCTGTACGGCTGCTCGGTCCGCTGCGTACCGCTGGCGGAGATTCCACTCGTACCTGAACGAACGTGATCCGGAGAGTCGGCGCAGGACCGCCGCACCGGGAGGAGATTTCTCATGGGCAAGGCAGTAGGTATCGACCTGGGTACCACGAACTCGGTGATCGCCGTGTGGGAGGGCGGCGAGCCGTCCGTGGTGCCCAACAGCGAGGGCAACCGCACGACACCGTCCGTAGTGGCCTTCACCGACACCGGCGAGCGTCTGGTGGGCCAGATGGCCCGGCGCCAGGCGATTCTCAACCCCAAGGGGACCATTTACTCGGCCAAACGGTTCATCGGCCGGCACTTCGATGAGGTCTCTGACGAGGCCAGGGCGGTCGCGTACGACGTCGTCGAGGGTGACGGCGGGGAGGCCCGCTTCCAGGTGCGCGACAAGTTGTACGCGCCTGAGGAGATCAGCGCCCAGGTGCTGCGCAAACTTACCGAGGACGCCTCCAAACAGCTGGGGGAACGGGTCACGGAGGCGGTCATCACGGTGCCCGCCTACTTCAACGACGCCCAGCGCACGGCCACCAAGGACGCCGGTCGGATAGCCGGGCTGGAGGTGCTGCGGATCATCAATGAGCCGACAGCCGCAGCCCTCGCCTACGGCATGGACAAGCAGCAGCACGAGACCGTCCTCGTCTTCGACCTGGGCGGCGGGACCTTCGACGTGAGCATCCTCGACGTCGGCGACGGCGTGGTGGAGGTGCGCTCCACCGCCGGTGACAGCCACTTGGGCGGCGACGACTTCGACCGGCGTCTGGTGGATCACCTCGCGGACGACTTCCAGAAGGAGAACGGCATCGACCTGCGCCAGGACCCGCAGGCGTTGCAGCGCTTGTTCGAGGCGGCGGAGAAGGCCAAGACCGAGCTGAGTTCGGTGACACAGACGCAGGTCAGCCTGCCGTTCATTACCGCCGACGCCGCGGGCCCCAAACATCTCACCGACTCGATCATGCGGTCCACCTTCGAACAGATCACCAGCGACCTGGTGGACCGGTGCCTCGGACCGGTCCAGCAGGCCATGACCGATGCCAAGGTCGGCGAGAGCGACATCGACGAGGTCATCCTCGTCGGCGGTTCCACCCGCATCCCCGCTGTTCAGGCCCTCGTGCGCCGGCTGACCGGCGGCAAGGACCCCAACATGAGCGTCAACCCCGATGAGGTCGTGGCCTTGGGGGCCGCGATCCAGGCCGGGGTGCTCAAGGGCGAGGTCAAGGACGTCCTGCTGCTCGATGTCACTCCTCTGTCGCTGGGTGTCGAGACACGCGGCGGCGTGATGACGAAGATCATCGAGCGGAACACCACCATCCCGGTGCGCCGCTCCGAGACCTTCTCCACCGCCGAGGACAACCAGCCCGCTGTCGACATCGTCGTACTCCAAGGCGAGCGCGAGCTGGCCGCCGACAACCGGGTGCTGGGGCGGTTCCAGCTCACCGACATCCGGCCGGCGCCGCGGGGCGAGCCCCAGGTCGAAGTCACCTTCGACATCGACGCCAACGGGATTCTCAACGTCACGGCCCGCGATCGGGACACCGGCAAGGAACAGGGCATCACGATCAGCGAGAGCTCCAACCTGGACCGCAGTGAGGTCGAACGCATGGTCCAGGAGGCCGAGCGGAACCAGGGCCAGGACCAGGCACTCCGCGAGGCCGTCGACGCCCGCAATGAGCTCGACGCCGTCGCCTACCAGGTCGAGAAGCGCCTCACGGAACTGGGCGACACGGCCCCCGCGCACGAAAAGGCACGCGCCGAGATGCTCGTGTCCGATGCCCGGGCGGCCGTCAAGGAAGAGGCGGGCGTCGAGCGCGTGCGGCCGCTGACCTCCGAACTCCAGCAATTGCTGGCGGGGCTGGCGGCCCACCAGGGCGCCGCCGACACGGGTGGCGCTGGGCAGGGCGCCACCACGGGCGGTCCCTCGAGCGGCAGTGACGGTGACGACGACGTCATCGACGCCGAGTTCGACAAGGACTGAGGAACCGCCATGCCGATCCACCCCGAGAAGCCCGACCCGGCCGTACCCGACTCCACCGGTCCGGCTGCGCAGGACGCCGAAGGTCCTCTTCCCGGCGTTCCGCCACGCTCGGGCCCGCCGACGGGGCGGGGGCCTGCCACGGACGAGCAACCCGGCCTCGGCGCGGCCGACGGCGGCCCGGCACCGTCCGAGGACGAGTACACGGCCGAACTCAAGGAACTGGAGGACCGCTGGCGTCGCGCGCTCGCCGACCTCGACAACCTGCGCAAGCGCCACGCCAGGGAACTGGAGCGGGAACGGCAGACCGAGCGTTCCCGGACGGCCGCCGCCTTCTTGCCTGTCCTGGACAACCTCGAACTCGCCCTGAACCATGCCGGCGCCGATCCCGGTGCCATTGTGGAGGGCGTCCACGCGGTTCGCGACCAAGCGGTGAACGTTCTCGAACTGCTCGGCTACCCGCGACACGCGGAGACCGGCGTCGCGTTCGACCCCGCCCGGCACGAGGTGATCGGCGTCGTCCAGGACCCCGACACCTCGCCGGGCACGGTCGTCGACGTGCTGCGTCCGGGCTACGGGGACGGCGAACATCAGCTCAGGCCCGCCGCCGTGACGGTCGCGAAGCGGGAGTGACCGGTCATGGCACAGGACTTGTACGAGGTACTGGGCGTGTCGCGGACCGCGAGCCAGGACGAGATCCAGCAGGCATATCGTCGGCTCGCCCGCAAGTATCACCCCGACGTCAACAAGGACCCGGGAGCGGAGGAGCGCTTCAAGAACCTCAACGAGGCGCACAGCGTCCTGTCGGATCCCAAGACCCGTGCCCGTTACGACCGCTTCGGCGAGGACTTCCGCAAGATCCCCGAGGACTTCGACGAACGGGCCGCGGCCGGGGCGGGCGGCGGCTTCCGCGCCCGGAGGACCGCGGGCGCGGGCGGCCCCCGAGGCCGGTACGCCACCGGCTTCGGCGACGACTTCGCAACAGAGGGTGTCGACATCGAGGACCTGCTCGGCTCGCTCTTCGGAGCGGGTGCCGCCCGCGGCGGTGTACCGGGAGCCGACCAGGAGGCCGAGCTGCCGCTCACCGTGGAGGATGCCTTCAAGGGCGGCCGTCGCACCGTCACGCTCGCCGGGCCCACCGGGCAGCCGCGGCGGTACGAGGTCAACGTGCCGCCGGGCGTCACCGACGGACAGCGCATCCGGCTGGCGGGGGAGGGTGGTCAGGGCAGTGGTGACGCCTCCGGAGGCGACCTGTACCTGCGGGTGCGTATCCAGCCCCACCCACAGTTCCGGCTGGACGGCCGAGATGTCCACGTCCAGGTCCCCGTCACCCCCTGGGAAGCGGCCCTCGGTGCGACCGTGCCCGTGCCCACCCCTGGCGGCGGCACGGCCAAGGTCTCAGTGCCCGCGGGCTCGCCCAGCGGTCGGCGACTGCGGCTGCGCGGCGAGGGGATGCCCAATCCGCGCGGCGCCGACGGCGACCTGTACGCCGAACTCCGCGTCATGGTGCCGCCCACCCTGAGCGACCGGGAGCGCGAACTGTTCGAGGAGCTCGCCGCCACCTCTTCCTTCGACCCCAGGAGGACGCGATGAACGACCGAGCCGCGGGAGCGGCAGGCATCGGCCGGGCCGGCATGGGCGACCGTCCGGTACGAACGGGTACCGGCCTGACCGCCGCGACGGCCGTCCGGTACGCGCTCGTGCCCCTCCGCAGACTCTCCCTGGACACCGTGGCCCGTCGCTCGGGCCTCCACCCCGTCCTGATCCGCAGGTTTGTCGCCCTCGGACTGGTCGACGCCGACCGCGACGCCGCGGGGCAGCTGATGTTCGACCCCACGGCCCCGGCGGTGCTCGCCCGCATCCAGCGGCTGCGCTCCGGACTCTGCCTCAACTACGCCTCGATCGGCCTGGTGCTCGACCTGCTCGATCGCATCAGCCTGCTCGAAGCCGCCCTGCGAGGGCGCGGCACGAGGAGTGAAAACCCCCCATGGACATGAATCGTCTCACCCAGAAGTCCCAAGAAGCCCTCCAGGAAGCCCAAAGTGCGGCCGTCAGCCTGGGGCAGACCGAGGTCGACGGGGAACACCTGCTGCTCGCGCTCCTCGATCAGGAGGACGGTCTGGTCCCGCGGTTGGTGCACCAAGCCGGTACCGAGCCGGACGAACTGCGCGCGGCCGTGCGCGAGGAACTCTCCCGCCGCCCGAGGGTCACCGGCCCCGGCGCGGCCCCCGGCCAGGTCTTCGTCACCCAGCGTCTGGCCCGCCTGCTCGATGCCGCCGAACGGGAGGCAAAACGCCTCAAGGACGAGTACGTGTCCGTGGAGCACCTCCTGCTCGCCCTGGCGGAAGAGGGCTCGTCGACCACCGCCGGGCGTCTGCTCAAGGAGGCCGGCGTCACCAGGGACTCGTTCCTGAGCGCGCTCACCCAGGTCCGCGGGAACCAGCGCGTCACCTCCGCCAACCCCGAAGTGGCCTACGAGGCTCTGGAGAAGTACGGCCGCGATCTCGTCGCCGAGGCAAGGAACGGCAGCCTCGATCCGGTCATCGGCCGGGACGCCGAGATCCGCCGCGTCACCCAGATCCTCAGCCGCAAGTCCAAGAACAACCCGGTCCTCATCGGCGACCCCGGCGTCGGCAAGACCGCCATCGTCGAGGGTCTCGCCCAGCGCATCGTCCGCGGCGACGTGCCCGAAGGGCTGCGCGACAGGACCGTGTTCGCCCTCGACATGGGCTCCCTGGTCGCCGGGGCCAAGTACCGCGGTGAGTTCGAGGAACGCTTCAAGGCCGTGCTCAGCGAGGTCAAGGCCGCCCAGGGACGCATCCTGCTCTTCGTCGACGAACTCCACACCGTCGTCGGCGCGGGTGCCGCCGAAGGCGCCATGGACGCGGGCAACATGCTCAAGCCGATGCTCGCGCGCGGCGAACTCCACATGATCGGCGCCACCACCCTCGACGAGTACCGCAAGCACATCGAGAAGGACGCCGCCCTTGAGCGCCGTTTCCAGCAGGTGGTGGTCGACGAGCCGAGCGTGGAGGACACCATCTCCATCCTGCGAGGACTGCGCGAACGCCTGGAGGTCTTCCACGGAGTGAAGATCCAGGACACCGCGCTGGTCTCCGCGGCCACCCTCAGCCACCGCTACATCACCGACCGGTTCCTGCCCGACAAGGCCATCGACCTCGTCGACGAGGCGTGCGCCCGGCTGCGTACCGAGATCGACTCCATGCCGGCCGAACTCGACGAGATCACCCGCCGGGTGACCCGCCTGGAGATCGAGGAAGCGGCCCTGTCCAAGGAGACCGACCCCGCCAGCAAGGCCCGCCTGGAGGAGCTGCGCAAGGAACTGGCCGACCTGCGCGGCGAGGCCGACGCCAAACACGCCCAGTGGGACGCCGAACGACAGGCAATCCGCCGCGTGCAGGAGCTGCGCCAGGAACTGGAGCAGGTCCGCCACGAGGCGGAGGAGGCCGAACGCGCCTACGACCTCAACCGCGCCGCCGAACTCCGCTACGGCCGCCTCCAGGACCTGGAGCGCCGGCTCGCCGCGGAGGAGGAGCAACTGGCCGCCAAACAGGGGCAGAACCGGCTGCTGCGCGAGGTCGTCACCGAGGAGGAGATCGCCGAGATCGTCGCCGCCTGGACCGGCATCCCCGTCGCCCGCCTCCAGGAAGGCGAACGCGAGAAACTGCTGCGCCTCGACGAGATCCTGCGCGAGCGCGTCATCGGCCAGGACGAGGCCGTCAAGCTCGTCGCCGACGCCATCATCCGCGCCCGCTCCGGCATCCGCGACCCCCGCCGCCCCATCGGCTCGTTCATCTTCCTCGGGCCCACCGGCGTCGGCAAGACCGAGCTGGCCAAGACCCTCGCCCGGGCCCTGTTCGACTCCGAGGAGAACATGGTCCGCCTCGACATGAGCGAGTACCAGGAGCGGCACACCGTCAGCCGGCTCATGGGTGCACCGCCCGGATACGTCGGCTACGAGGAGGGCGGCCAGCTCACCGAGGCCGTACGCCGCAAGCCGTACTCGGTCGTGCTGTTCGACGAGATCGAGAAGGCGCACACCGATGTCTTCAACACTCTGCTGCAGATCCTCGATGACGGCCGTATCACCGATGCTCAGGGCCGCACCGTCGACTTCCGCAACACCGTGATCATCATGACGTCCAACATCGGCTCCGAGCACCTACTCGACGGCGCCACCGCCGAGGGTGAGATCGAGCCCGACGCCCGCGCCCTGGTGATGGGCGAGCTGCGCGGACACTTCCGTCCGGAGTTCCTCAACCGCGTCGACGACATCGTGCTGTTCAAGCCGCTCGGTGAGCGGCAGATCGAGCGGATCGTGGAGCTGCAGTTCGACGAGCTGCGGCAGCGGCTCGCCGAGCGCCGCATCACCGTCGAACTCACCGACGCCGCGCGGAAGCTGATCGCCCACCAGGGCTACGACCCGGTATACGGGGCCCGGCCGCTGCGGCGTTACATCTCCCACGAGGTCGAGACGTTGGTCGGGCGCGCCCTGCTGCGCGGGGACGTCCAGGACGGCGCGACGGTGCGCGTCGACACCGAGCACGGAGAGCTGGTTGTCACCTACGACCAGCAGGAGGGGGCCCGGGAAGCGAGGGCGGCGTGAACACCACCCGGACGACGACGGTGACCTGCCCGAACTGCGGGCGCGGCAACCGGATTCCGGTGGCCGCCGAGGGACGGCCCAGGTGCGGCCACTGCAAGCAGCCCCTGCCCTGGCTCGTGGATGCCGACGACGACGACTTCGCCGAGATCGCCGAGCGCGCCTCCGTGCCCGTGGTCGTCGACCTCTGGGCCACCTGGTGCGGCCCCTGCCGCATGGTCAGCCCCGCCCTCGAACAGGTCGCCCGCGACCTCGCCGGACGGATCAAGCTCGTCAAGGTCGACGTCGACAAGAACCCACAGCTCAGCCGCAGATTCGAAGTGCAGGCCGTGCCGACCCTCCTCGTCCTGGATCAGGGCGAGCAGGTCGCCCGGCAGGCCGGCGCGGCACCCGCGCACGTTCTGCGCACCTGGGTCGAGCAGGCGATGGCGGGCCGGTAACCCACTGCAGAAGGGAGAGCACGACGGTGCTGCGGCTGAGTATCCCAATCACGCAAGGAGAACCCTCATGGCCACGATTCCCGACCCGCACCTGGCGATGGTGCGCCCAGTGACGCCGCGTACGCCGGAGGGCTGCGAGGAGTGCCTCAAGGAGCATTCCCCATGGGTGCACCTGCGCCTCTGCCTCACCTGCGGACACGTCGGCTGCTGCGACTCATCGCCCCTCAAACACGCCAGACGGCACGCGGGGAGCACCGGTCACCCCATCGTGCAGTCCTTCCAGCCGGGAGAGGACTGGCGCTGGTGCTTCGTGGACGAGGCCCTGGTCTGATGAGCACCGCCGAGCACAAGCACGGTGCGGTCCGCGAGACACCTGACCGGTACGGGGCGTTCCCGCGTCTGACGCCGGAGCAGCTCCAGGACCTCACCGCGCACGGTGAACGCCGCAGGACCGCCGAGGGCGAGGTGCTGTACCGCGAGGGCCGGCCGTTCCGCGAGTTCCTCGCGATCCTCAGCGGAACCGTCGAGATACTCCACGACCACGGTGGGCCCGACGAGCGCACAGTGGCTGTGCAGGGGCCCGGCGGGTTCCTCGGTGAACTCGGGCTGCTGGAGGGCCAGGCAGCGTTCGACACGGCCGTGGTGCGACAGGCCGGCGAGATCCTGGCCGTGCCGGTGGAGCAGCAACGCGCCCTGGTCGACGGCGACCCCGTCCTCGGTGACCTGATCCTCCGCGCCTATCTGAGCCGCAGGTATCTGCTCATCGGCCTCGGTGCCGGCTTCCGGATCCTGGGTTCGTGCTATTCACCGGACACGTTGCGGCTGCGTGAGTTCGCCGCCCGCAACCGGCTGCCCCACCGGTGGGTGGATCTGGAGAAGGACAAGGAGACTGATGCGCTGCTGCGTCGGTTCTCGATCCGACCCGAGGAGACCCCGGTGGTCCTCTGGCAGGGCGAGCGGGTGCTGCGCAATCCGAGCAACGCCGAACTCGCCCGGCTCATCGGGCTGCCCGCCCCCGTCCCCTCGTCCGATACCGGACGGTGCGACGTGATGGTGGTCGGTGCGGGCCCCGCGGGACTCGCCGCCTCCGTGTACGGCGCTTCCGACGGCCTCACCACGGTCACTGTCGACGCGGTGGCCACCGGAGGCCAGGCCGCTACCTCGTCCCGCATCGAGAACTACCTCGGCTTCCCGTCGGGCATCTCCGGCGGCGAGCTCATCGAACGCGCGGTGCTCCAAGCCCACAAGTTCGGTGCCCGCCTCATGGTGCCGGCCCAGGTCACGGGGCTCAGCCCGCAGGACGACGAGTACGTCGTCACCTTCACCGACGGGTCCAGGGTGCGGGCGGGCGCCGTGGTGCTCGCCTCGGGCGTGTGGTATCGCAGGCTCGAAGTGCCCGGCCTCGACCGCCTGGAAGGCATCAGCGTCTACTACGCGGCGACGGTCCACGAGGCCAGTCTCTGCCGGGCGGATCCGGTCGCCGTGGTCGGCGGTGGGAACTCCGCCGGGCAGGCGGCGCTGTTCCTCGCCAACCACGCTTCCCAGGTTTATCTCCTCGTCCGGGGCGGCGATCTCAACGCGGACATGTCGCGCTACCTGGTGGATCAGGTGGAGCAGCACCCCAGGATCGAGGTGCTGCTCCACACCGAAGTAAGGGGCATCGGTGGGGCGGAGAAGCTGGAGTCGCTGACAGTGGAGGACAACGCAAGCCGTGAGCGCCACACGCTGCGGGCCGCGGCGCTGTTCGTGTTCATCGGGGCCCGGCCGCGCACGGAGTGGCTCAGGGGCGTGCTGGCCCTGGACGAGAAGGGCTTCGTCCTCACCGGCGCCGACGCCCAGGCGGTGGCCGACGCGCATCAGTGGGCTTCGCTGGGCCGCGATCCGATGCTGCTGGAGTCCACCCTTCCCGGGGTCTTCGCCGCCGGCGATGTCCGAAGCGGTTCGGTCAAACGCGTGGCCTCGGCGACCGGTGAGGGTGCCATGGTGATCCGCCTCGTGCACGAGCACCGAGAACAGGCGGGCAACCTGGTCCGCTCCGCGGGCCCCGAGGGGCCTCGTCCGGTAGCGGGTCAGTCGGTGCCCTGGCGGTGACCGCCCCTGACGGACCCCAGCAGACGGCCCGACACATCACATGGGCATCCCCCAGCGGGGGCCCGGTGCACCGCCGCGGGTTCCCCGGGTGGAGGTAGCCGTGCGGGGGAGGGCAGGCAATGTCGCCTGCACCTGCTGGCGGGGGCCGGCGTGCCGCGCGGAGTGTCGACGTTGCCTACGCCGCGCTCCATGCGATCGCCCCGGCGCTACCAGCCCCACGGCTTCCCCGCTGGCGCACCACCTACCGCTACTTCGCCGCCTGGCAGCAGGACGGCGTCTTCGAGGAGTTCACCGGGCTGCTGCGGCGCCTGGCCCGCGCGGCCGAGGGTCGCGGCGGCGAACCCTCCGCGTGCGTGCTGGACTCCCAGACCATCAAGATCTCCGCCGACGTCCGCCGGAAGGGCCAGGGCACGGGCGCGGGCAAACGCATCATCGGGGGCAAGCGCCACCTCGGGTGCGACACGCCCGGCCTGCTGCTGATCGTGCTGGTGACCGCAGCGAGCGTCTCCGACACCGCCGCCGGCACCACGCTGCTGTCCCGCATCGCCGCCGCCGGCCACGGTGGGTCGGCTGTCCGCAGCGACACGGTCTCGGCTGGACGATCTGATCGACGAGGACGCCGGCGCGAGTGAGGACAGCGCGGGCGGCGGGAGCACGTTTCACCGGGCTGAAGGCCGACCCGGGCGCGCCGGGGCTGGACAGCCTCCTGGCGGAGGTGAACAAGCTCCAGCGGGTGCGGGCGCTGGAGCTGCCGCCGGAGCTGTTCGGGGACGTGTCGCAGAAGCTGGTCGCCGCCTGGCGAGCACGGGCGTCGAAGGAGTACCCCTCGGACTTGCGAGCGGTGGCGGGCCCCGTGCGCTACACGCTGCTGTCCACGCTGTGCCGTGTGCGGGAGACGGCGATCGCCGATTCGCTGGTTGAGCTGTTCATCCAGCTCGTGCAGAAGATCAACACGCGGGCGGAGAAGAAGGTCGAGGGCGAGTTCAACAAGGCGATGAAGCGGGTCCGGGGCAAGGAGGGCATCCTGCTGCGACTGGCTGAGGCAGCCGTGGCGGAGCCGGGCGGCACGGTCTGCAAGGTGATCTATCCGGTGGCCGGGGAGTCCACACTGAAGGCGCTGGCGGCGGAGGCGGTGGCGAACGAGGCCCGCTACCGGGCCCGGGTGCGTACGGTGCTGCGCTCGTCGTACTCCGATCACTGGCGGCGGATGCTCTCACCGCTGCAGGGCGCGTTGAAGCTGAAGTGCAACAACACCGCCTACCGGCCGGTGATGGACGCGATCGTTCTGCTCAAGCGGTACCTGGGCCAGCCCATCGCCAAGGAAGGCGCGTTCTTCGACGAGGCGGAGAAGATCCCGCTCGCGGGTGTGGTGCGCGAGGAGTGGCGTAAGGCGGTGGTGGACGAGCGCGGTCGGGCCGAGCGCATCCCGTACGAGCTGTGTGTGCTCGTCTCGCTGCGGGACGTGCTGCGGCGGCAGAAAGTTCTGGGTGTCGGGGGTGAACCGGTGGCGGAATCCGGAGGACGATCTGCCGCCGGACTTCGAGGACAACCGCGATGTGCACTACGACGCACTCCGCCAGCCGCAGGACCCGCACGCCTCCTACGGCCGGTTCGAGCTGGACATGGGCTCCCACCTCGACCTCGTCGCCGCAGTGGCCGCGCTGCCGAGCCCCCGCACTTCGCCCGAGGCGGAATCCGCACGGTCGGCGGCGGCCAGTTCGGCCAGGTCGGCATCCTGAAGACCCCAGGCCCGGCGTCGCCGGCGGGCGGCTGGATCGTTGACTCGTACTACGGGGCTGTGAGGGTGTCGAGCCGGGCAGCGAGATCGGGGTGGGCGGCGGCCAAGTGGGGGCGGGCGGTAGTCAAGGGTGCGATGAGGTCGGCGGGATCGTCGTTGGCGAGGGCCGCGTGGATTTCGCTGAGCGAGCGGCGGGCCGCGGCGGGCAAATCGGTGAGTGCGGTGATCTGTCCGGCGAGACGGCGCAGGTCGGCGGCGTTGCGGCGGGCCCAGGCGGCGGTGGTGCGGTCGGCGGCGCGGGCCTGGCGGGTGGCCGTCACGCGCTGTTCGCCGGTGGTCCCGGCAGGGCCGGGGCGGCCGCGCAGGTAGCGGCGCTCGGCGGCCTGGCGGCTGGCGACGCCGAGGGGCGGGGCGAGGTCGGCCCAGCTGGCGCCCGCGTCACGGGCCGTTTCGATCAGGCCGGTCTCCCATCCGGCGAGCCGCTCGCGGACCTGCCGTAGCAGCGACAACGAGGCCAGGGCCTGCTCCGGGCCCGGCCCGGCATCGAAAGCGTTCGGGGCCTCCTGCTGGGCCTCGCGCAAGGCGTCGTCTATGGCGTTGAGGGCCGCCGCGGCGGCGAGGAATGACGCTGGGCTGTGGGCGTCGGTACCGGTCGTGGACGGCTGGTCGGTCGGGGTCACGGGCACCTCCCTAGGGCTGTCATCAGGTAGACGACATCTTGTTTGTCATCCATTGGATGACATGTTACAACAGTGTCAGTGCAGCGCATTGGCAGCAACTGCCTGAACCTGCTGGAGGTGTTTTCACGATGTTGATGCGCACTGACCCCTTCCGTGAGCTGGACCGGCTTGCGCAACAGCTGGTGGGCCCGGGTACCTGGTCGAAGCCGTCGGCGATGGCGATGGACGCCTACCGCGAGGGTGACGAGTACGTGGTGGCCTTCGATCTTCCCGGTGTCACCGCGGACGCGATCGACATCGACGTCGAGCGGAACATGCTCACCGTCAAGGCCGAGCGACGGCCGGTGGCGAAGGCCGACGAGGTGCAGATGGAGCTGTCCGAGCGGCCGCTGGGCGTCTTCTCCCGCCAGATCGTGCTCGCCGACACCCTCGACACCGAGCACATCAAGGCCGACTACGACGCGGGCGTGCTCACCCTGAGCATCCCGATCGCCGAGCGCGCCAAGCCCCGCAAGATCTCCGTCGGCGTCGGGACCGGCCACAAGGAGATCTCCGGCTGACCCGGCCGGACAGGTGCGGAGGACGGGCAACTGATCTCCCCCTCCATCCCGCCCTCCGCACCCCGTGGGCAGTTTGAGGAACAAGAAGGGGTGGCGGCCGAGATGACTCTGCGACGCGAAGCGTTCCTCGACCACGTCAAGGAACGCGGCAAGTACGGCACTGTCGAGGAAGCCGAACGCGCGGCCCGCGTGGTGCTCGCCCTGCTCGGCGCGCACCTGGTCGGCGAAGTCCGCGCGCAGCTCGCGGCATGCCTGCCGGAGGAATTCGCCCTGATCCTGCTCAACCCGCTCCAGAGCGCCGAACCGCTGCCGACGGAGCGGTTCGTCCGGGCGACCGCGGCCTGGATCGAGGGTGCCACCGAGCAGACCGTGACCTGGGACGTCAGCGCCGTGCTGTCCACGGTCGCCGATACGGCCGGCGATGACCTGCTGGGGCAGATCCTGCTCCAGCTCCCCGCGGGCTACGACCTCCTCTTCGGCCGCCCCCAGCCCACCTGACCACCGGTGCCTGACACCGGCACCATCCCACCCTGGCTTGACGAAAGGCATGCACCCCAGTGATCACCGACGTGCGCGCACCGCTTGAGCGCCAGCAGCCGTACGGGACGGCGTATGAGCAGATGCTGGAGAAGGTCCGCTACGAAGGCGCCTACCCCACCCGCGAGCGAGCAGAGGAAGCCGTCCGCCTGGTCCTTTCGGGGCTGGGACGACAGCTGACCGGCGACGAACGCGTCGAGTTGGCCGCCTGCCTGCCCCGGGAGGCCGCACGTGTCCTGACCTCGCAGATCCCCGACACCCAGCCACTGACCGGCTGGGGCTTCGTCAAGGACCTCGCCGCCCGCACCGGCGCCTCCCTGGCCACCACCCGGTGGGACACCGGCTCCGTCTTCGCGGCCGTCGCCGCCCACACCGGCCCTGGCCTCATCACCCGCATCCTCCACCAGCTCCCCACCGGCTACGCCCTGCTGTTCGGCCGCGCCGAACTCACCCCGGCCGCGTAAAACGGACACCAGGCGCCCGGAGCCGCAACAGGGCCCACCCCGGTCCACCGGGTCGGCTCGCTTGGTGAGGTCCCCCGATCCGCGCGATCGGGGGACTCCCGCCTTTGCTGCTCAGCGTCCCGGCCCGTCGGCCGCTCCTCGTCGCGTCCCCTGACGAGCCGGGCGCACTGATGCGGGGCCCCCTTCTGCGACTTGCCTTGGTTGAAATTCCGGGCCCATGACGGCTCCTCAGCATCCTTCCCCGGCCGACCGGTCGGACGCCGGAGACGTCGAGCAGCATGCCTGCCCGAAGTGCGACGCCCAGCCCGGCTCACCGTGCCGCTCGCTCGGCGGCGCGGTCGCCTCCGTCTACGACACCCGCCGCTTCACACAGCTGCCCCGGCTGAAGAAGGCGCTACGGGTACCGCCCCCCCCAACGGCGCCGATCGACCCGGACCTGCCGAGCGCTGACATACGCATCGGGTACGCGAGGGTGCTCGACCCTCGGCCAGCAACTCGACTCGCAGCTGGACGCTCTGAGCAAGCACGGCACCCCGAGGGACAAGATCTTCACCGAGAAGATCAGCACCCGGGTGCGGGTCCGCCCGAACTTCGAGGAGGCGCTGAGGACGGCGCGGAAGGTCAAGGCGCACGCCCCGCACTGCCGGGTCATCTTCACCGTGTACGAGATGAAGCGCCTCGGCCGCGACGCCGCCGAACTCCCTGTCCTCGCCGACCACCTCACCGCTCACGGTCTGGTCCTGGAGATGCTCGCCGGACCCCTGCCCGACCTATTCATTCCCACTGGCAAGCGCAAAGGGCAGAACCCCTCCGTCGCCAGCATCTACCGGGCGCTCGCCGAGCACGCCAAGCGCGAGGCGTACCCCGAAGCCGTCGCCCAGGCGCACGACGACTTCGCCGCCCTCACAGGCAGCGAGGTTCCTGAACCTCGCACAGAAGCCAAAGCCCTAACGACACGCTGAGTTACTTGTCGCTTCGCGGCAGTTTCGGGAGGACAGGGCCGGCTCCGCCGCCCGGTCCCGGATCTGCTGCCACGCCGCCTCGGCGCCCCGGCCTGCCGTCACCAGCCGCAGAAGCCGGTCCGCGGGCGTCCGGCGACATCGGGGCCCTGCGCACGCGGTGACGCCTGAGCTCGCAGTTCTCGTCAACCAGTCGGTGAGTCTCCTCGATCACCGCACGCGCCGCCCGCCGCTGCTCACCAGCATGTTTACGCGCCTTGTCCAGCCGCTCCCACACGGCATCCCACTGCGCATCCTCCACCGCCATGAACACCGGCTTCCCCTTGGCAGTGCCGTCATGTCAGCCCGACTCTCGCCACGACGTTCCGGCCTCGCCGTGGCCGGGCGGCAAGGGCGTACCAGCGCGGAATGCCCGACCGCCGCCCGGCTGAGAAAGATTGTTCACCGGCGAGTCCCGGGGCCAACCGGGGGACGAGAAGTCATACCGCGCGGGTGGGCCTACGGTTCGCGGGCCTTGGTATGCCGGCTTTCCGTTCAGCGGCCTCAAGGGGGTCGGCGGGGCCGCCCGCGACGGCGCTACCGGGGGAGGAGGGCGCTGACCCTCTTGCCGCCGGACGGCCCGGGGGTGACCGCGGTGGTGCGGGCGAGGCGGTTGACCAGGGGCCAGCCGAACCCTCCGGTGCCGCCGTTCAGGTCGGGGGTGCGCAGGCGTGGCGTCTGCGGGCTGGGGTCGTGCACGGCCACCTCGATGCCGTCCGGGTGCGCGGTCAGCTCCAGGGTCCAGGTGCCGCCCGCGTGGCGCAGGGCGTTGGTGACGAGTTCGGAGACGGCCAGGAGCACGGTGCCGGCAGCCTCGGACGCGACCGGAGGCAGGAGGCCGTCCAGGAAGGCTTGGGCGTCCCGGCGGGCGTCGGCGGCGGAATTCCCGGAGCGAGCGGGGGCGACGCAGGCGCTCACCGTGTCCGTCAGCTCACCTGGTCCCTGGATCGTCAATGGCCGGCCGTGCCTGTCTGGAGCGTGTGCCCGGCTTGCGGCCCAGTACTCCGGTGGTGCGGGCGGTGCGCTGCCCCGTCACCGTTCGAAGCCGATTGCCTTCCCTCCGAACACGTAAAAATCTGTGTCGGCCGCAGTAGACATTGGGTGGTGGTGTGGTTATGGTTTCTCTCGTAACCAGAGAGACCGCAGGGCCCGGCAGAGACGAACTGCTGGGCAGCAGGACCCGCACATGCAGCATGCAGGACGGTGCGGCGGTGGAGTCCCGAAGCCACGGTTGCAGGACGGCGACGGGGCTGACGGCCGCACCGGGCGGCCCGCAGTGATCAGGGGCCACCGTGAGCAGCACCCCGGTGAAGGCGTCGGCTGCAGGCGCGCGCACCGGAACGCAAGGCAGTGAGCCTCCCGCCGCAGGACGGGCGACGGGGCCGACTGCCGGAATGCGGCGCTGTCCCAGGCCGCTGAGCAGTACGCAGCACAGCAGTTGATCACGAGGGAAGGACGGAGGAGCGATCGCCATCAGGATCGCCCGGGCGCACGTGTGAGGTCCGGGTACCGCAGGACATCGATAGTGAGGTGGTCTCCGGTCAAGCAACCGCGATCCCCGCAGCCCCGGCAGCCTTTCGGCCGGGCCAGCGGACACAGTAGGCCGGCGCGTCATCAAGGCCGGCAGATGGTGTAGCAGTTCCTTCGGGGCCCGGGTGCCAGGACGGCATCCGGGCCCCTCGACGCGTTCCATGAAAGAGGTTCAATGACAGCAGACGACTCGTACGGCCGGATCGACGACGAGGACTACCCCGCGTACACCATAGGGCGGGCCGCCGAGATGCTCGGCACCACCCAGGGCTTCCTCCGCGCCATCGGCGAAGCGCGCCTGGTCACCCCGCTTCGCTCCGAGGGCGGCCACCGCCGCTACTCCCGCTACCAGCTGCGCATCGCCGCCCGTGCCCGCGAGCTCGTCGACCAGGGCACCCCCATCGAGGCCGCCTGCCGGATCATCATCCTCGAAGACCAGCTCGAAGAAGCCCAGCGGATCAACGCCGAATACCGCCGCGCCGCCGAAGGGCCGACCCCGCCGGCCGAGCCCTGAGACAGGCGGGCCGGGCAGTGTGCAGAAGCTTCGTGATTGCTGCCCGCGGCGCTCCTTCGCCCGGGCCGGGAGCCCCCTCACGCCACGGAGGACACACCTCGTCGTTCTCCCTAGGATTCGTCCACGTTCTGCGAGCGCCGGGAACCCGTTGCAAGCCGCGTGGGCCCGGCCGGTACGTTCCGGCCGGGCCACACGCTTTCCAGGTACCGGCTCGTACCCGATTTCCCCGGTCAGGCAGGTAGGGGAGTGCCGAGCATCGCGGAAGCGTGCTGGAGCGGGCTGAGGACGCTTACGGGTGCGGCCTCGGGGAGGGGGTGGCAGGTGAAGCCGAGGCGCGTCATGGCCCGGACGACCTCGCCGGCGGTGAAATCACGGCGGTCCTGGCCGGTGATGACCTGGCGCGGGCGTGAGGGCTTGCAGGCCAGCCAGCACAGCCCGCGCCGGATCGCCTCCGACCACATCACACCGCACCTCCGACGAGCACGGCCCCGGGCCTGTCGGCGGTCGGCGCGAAGGTGGGCACGACGGTGGCGCGGCACCGGATCGCGAGCACGTGGCACACGCCGTCGTCCGTGACGACGCTGATGGTGAGGGACGAGCGCGGGCCGGAGAGGAACGAGCCCTGGCCGGACAGGCATTCGGCGTACTGCTGTCGGGCGCGGGCCTGCCGTAAGTTCTCCAGCTCCAGGTGAAGCGGCTGGTCTCCAGACACGTCGAGCCGACGCAGCGAGCGGTACAGCCAGTCCACGGCGTGCGTCACGTGCTCCGCCTGGCCGTCGTCCGTCTCCAGGTAGCTGCTTGGCCACCCGGATGCCGACTGCGCGTGCCCCACCCACCACGTGAGCAGCTGCGCCCGATCGGGCTGCTCCAGCGGCTCGCCCCACTCGAAGCTGATGCCGCGCCCGCTGACGGACACCGGCGGGACCTCGGGCGGTGGGGCCGTACCGTCGGTGGCCACGGAGGCAGTCGCCGGCCGGGACAGACGAGCCGTGCGCAGAGGACGTCCCCAGGTGAAGCCGAGCATCACGCGCTTGCCTCCTCGGCGGCACGGCTGGGCGCTGGAATGGGGAGCGTGCAGGTGACGGCCTTGCCGTCGCCGGTGATCTCCACGTCCAGACGGCCGTCGTACTGGCTGGCGAAGTGGTGCACGAGGAACAGGCCCCGCCCGCTCACGTCATCGTCGTGCGCCACGACTTCCCGGGGCGGCTTCGGGGACGAGTCCAGCACCCGGATCTTCCACGACCATGGAGATGAGGGGAACTCAACGACGACCCGCTGGCCGTCGCGTGCCCCGTGCTTCAGGGCGTTGGTGACCAGTTCCGAGGTGACCAGCTCCGCCGCGTCCCCGTAGGCGCCCGCGTACGGGCAGACTGCCTCCGCACACACCCGGCCCCACGCCCTGATCTCGCTGAGGTCCAGCCCCTCGCCCTCCCCGGACGACGGTCGTACGAGCAGGCTGGTGCAGGGACCTGGCAGGTTCCACCCGGACGTCATTCGTGGCGCACGGATGGAGGGCTGCTGATCTCTGTGGGCACTGGTCATCTGCTGGTCTCCAGAATCTGACGCGTGTCAGCCACGGCAGCGGGTGGGCGATGGGGAACGCCGTGACGTCGGCTGCCGCAACATGCCGACGTCACGATCGGAGAGCTGTCCCGGGAACCGAGAAATGCAAGAGTCGTCAGGCCCAGACTGCTCGGCAAGCGAGGCAACTCACGGAACCGTGACTTGGCCGCCGCAAATCAGGGTTTTCGCACTCAACTGCGGGATCTATCAGGGATAGTTGACTCTCAGCTTTGGATCATCTATCAGGCTGTCCGAGGGCTCAGCGAGGAGGAGGTGGGCAGATGGCAGGTCGCTCGGCACCCCACGGCCCGTCCTGTGCCAAGCGCCAGAGGCAACTGGCGACACAGCAGGCATGGACGGCCCGACAAACAGCTCTCGCCATTCACGAGTGCTGCGGTGTCACCAAGCTGCGAGCGCACCGCCTGGCACGCGGGCTCACCCTCCGGCAAGCCGCTGATCGGCTGCAAGATCATGCGGAAACGATCGGCCCAACGCACCGCGGCCGGATGACGAGCAGCTGCGGCTCTGGGAACTGGGGAGCCACAAGCCGCGCAAGGGGGCTGTGGGGTTGCTTTGCTGGCTATATGAGTGCGAGCCGGGAGACTTGGAGCTGGCACTCGGGCAAGAGCCCCCCTTGCCGGTGAACCCCCACGTCTCAACGCTCGCGGTCGCAGAGACCGCGGTGCCAGCTGATTTCACGCAGGGCCATCAGGCTGGGCTGTTCTTGGACGGCGTCGAGTTGATTCGCCGACAGATCGACCGGTCGCTGGCCGCATCGAGCGTCAGCACCGACCAGCTCGACATGCTGGACGAACGCCTTCTGTGGGCACGACAGCAGTACGTCTACACGCCACCCATCCCGATGCTCCAGGTCCTCTTGCAGCACCTACAGGAAGTCAAGGAGCTGACCACCGACCGGCAGCCGGCGATGGTGCAGGCCCGCCTGTCCGGAATGACAGCACTGCTGTCCACGCTCGTCGCTGACTCGCTCATGAAGCTGGGAAACCTCCCCCACGCCCGCGCCTGGTACGACACGGCCCGCAACGCCGCAGATGACAGCGGAGATGTCGAACTCAGGGCCCGCGTCAGGGCGCAGGCCGCGATGCTCCCGTACTACTACGGCCCCCCTCACGGCGGCGATCCAGCTAGCCCACGAGGCCAAACTGATCTGCCGGGGGCGACCGACCGCCACCGGCAGTTTCGCCGCAGCCGCAGAAGCCCGAGCGCGGGCCCAACAAGGCGACCGGGTTGGCGCCCAGGCCGCGATCCACTATGCCCAGGACATGTTCGCCCGGTGCGCTCCGGGAGCGGAGACCGATGCCTTCGCCTTCCCAGAACGGCGCTTCCTGCTGTACCTGAGCGGGGCATACACGGCTCTGGGCCAGACAGCGCACGCCCGACGTATGCAGACCCAGGCGGCAGCGCTCTACCCGGCCCGGACCGGTATCGATCCCGCACTGCTCAACTTGGAAGCCGCGATCTGCCTGGCTCAGGACCGAAGCCCTAGCGAAGCGTGCGACCTAGGCGCTGTTTCTCGGA
>NZ_LWKZ01000019.1 GCF_001905005.1 Streptomyces sp. CB02923
GGCCGTCCGCGCCGACGACCAGGTCGAAACGGCGCGGCTTCCCGCGTTCGAAGGTGACGTCGACGCCCGTGCCGACTCCTGTGCCGTCGTCGGTGAGTGAGCTGATCGAGTCGTCGAAGACGTACTCCACGTCGTCGCGCGTGTGGTCGTAGAGGATCTGGGTCAGGTCGCCGCGCATGATCTCGTCGTCGCCGTCCACCCGGGCGCCGAAGATGTCGGCGGGCAGCGTGGCGAGGCGCCGCCCGTCGTCGTTCACGTACGTGCCGGTGCGCATGTCCGTACTGGCGCGCCGGATCTCCGGCAGTACGCCCATGAGGTCTGCGACCTCGATCGCGACGCCCCGGAGGTCCACCTTGTAGCCGCCGGTACGGAGGGCGGGGGCGCGCTCCACGACGGTTACGGCGTAGCCGTAGCGGTGCAGCCAGTACGCGAGGGCGGGGCCGCCGATGCCGGTGCCGGAGATGAGGACGTGGGGACGTGTCGTCGAGGTCATGCGGCGACTATACGAGCGTATTAGACGTTTGTCTATGACGCTTGTATAGATCTACGCCGCTCACGATGCGTGACGTGTTCAGGGCAGGCGGCGGCCCCGGCTGTCCGCCACGCGGACGGCGTCACTGAGCGACTCGGTGAGGCGGTTGGTGATGAACAGCAGCTCCGCGCGCTCGGGGGGCTGGGCCCTGTTCAGGGCCGCGCGCGAGTGGTCCAAGAGCTGGATTGCCATGGAGAGTTGCACCTCCTCCAGTCCGTCGGCGAGGTCGGACACGGGGCCGGTCCCGTCGCTGATGACGTAGCAGGGCTTGCCGTCCTGACCGGCCCAGGGGAGGAGGCGGGGCTCGATGGGGTGGTCTTCCGTCGTCATGCCAACAATGGTCGGCACGTGTGCGTAGCGTCACCAGGAGTTGGTGGCATACAAGGTGGTTGTGGGGTGGTTGATCATGGCCGTACAGGGGGCGGAGCCGTCGCCTGCACGCGTACTGGTCGGTGGGCTCATCAGCTCCTGGCGTCAGCGCGCGGGGATGACGCAGAAGGAACTGGCCCTTCAGACGCACGTGTCGGTATCGCTGGAGGGTGCCTACGAGCGCGCAGAACGCATCCCGAGCGCGGGCTTCCTCATCGAGGCCGACCTGCTCACCGTGGCAGAGGGCGAGCTGGCGTCGTGCGTCGACCTGATGGAACAGGAGCCGGGGCGGGACCAGTTCCTGGAGTGGAAGGCGCTGGAGAGCGAGGCCCTCAGCATGGAGGGGTACCAGAGCATGGTGCTGCCTGGACTGCTGCAGGCGCCTGACTACGTCTATGCCCTGTTCCGGACTCGGCTACCGGCGTACAGCACGAGCGAAGTCGATCGGCTGGTGGAGGAACGGCTGGAACGAAAGTCCGCGCTCATCCGTGACCCGGCCCCGACGGTGAGCTTCGTGGTGGAGCAGTCGGTGTTCGAGCGGCCGATCGGCGGAGTTGCGGCGTTCAAGAAGTGCTTGCTCCACGTCGTGCAGACGGTCCGCGAACTTGATCACGTCATGCTGCAGGTGATGCCCACGAACGTGACAGAGCACGCGGGGCTCAACGGGCCGTTGGATGTGGTGTTCTCCCCGGACGGGCGATACAGCATCTTCATGGAGGGGCAGGCCAAGGGTAGGTTGCTGTCGAGGCCGGCTGAGGCCCACCAGTACGTCCAGAGGGTTGGTGCTCTCCGGGCGCAGGCCATGGACCCGCAGAGGTCGCTGGAATTCGTCGAGAAACTGGCAAGGTGAGTGTGAACGCCGAAATGACCTGGTTCAAGAGCAGTTACAGCAATCCCGATGGCCAAACGTGTGTAGAAGTTGCCTACGCCTGGCGTAAGTCCAGCTACAGCAGCGAACAATCCGCCGACACCAACTGTGTCGAAGTCGCCGCAACCCCCACCACCATCCACATACGCGACTCCAAGAACGTGACCGGGCCCGCGCTCTCCGTACCCCCTTCCTCCTGGGCCGACTTCCTTCGGCTCATCTCGTAGTGCGGGACTCGTCGTACTCGATGACGCGCTCGTTCATGGCCTGTAGGTGTTCGTCCCAGGAGTAGACGCGCCGTAGGCTGTAGCCGCCGGAGCCGGCCGGTTCGCGGACGATCACGTCGTGGCCCGACAGTTCGACGGACAGGGGTGTCACTCCGGCGTCCATGATCTGGGTGACCACCCCGTCCTTCACCGTGAAGCCCCACAGGAACAGAAACGTTTTCCCCGACTCGATGCCGAGGAGCAGCTCGTCCTTGCCGTCACCGTTCAGGTCCCGGTACTGCGGCGTCTGTACCGGACACGGCTTGCGCCCGGCGGTACGGCACTCCTTGATCTTCCTGTTGGTGCCGTCCCCGTCGAGCGCGCCGGTCATCGCGTCGACTTTGGCCTTGGCGACGGCGAGCGGAGAGACCCGGCGCATGTCGCCGGACGGCACGCGCGGCGCACCCCGCAGCGGCGCCGGGCGCTCGGCGGAGTTGGGCTCGTACGTCTGCTCCGGCGCGGGCGTACGGCCGGGCCACAGCAGCGCGGGCGCCGACGCCCCCGCCGTACGCCCGGCGCTCTTCGGCTCGCCGACCCCGTTGCACCCACTGAGCAGCGTGCACGCGCACGTGGCAGCCAGCGCAAGAGCCACGGCCGGCAGGGAACGGAGCATCGGTACGTCATTTCCGGTCGGGCCTGAAAGGGCGATGGCGGGCAGGGGCCACACCGCACATGATGTTGTCTGTCCTTTGTTGCGGCAATTCGGCGGCGGCGTAACGGCACGCCGTAGACGAAGGGGCAGTGCTGTTACGGCCCGCGCAGAGCACCACCCCGTAGCCATGCCATGAGCCATGTAGGACGCGCCCTGTCCTCCATGACGCCTAGCGTCTTCACCACCGGCCAGCGCGGCCACCCGGCCGCCCCGCACCGTGAGGAGCACGTCATGAGCCGTGTCACCGCAAATCAGCCCGACGGAACGCCGACCTGGATCGAACTGGCCGTTCCCGACCTCGACCGCGCCATGGACTTCTACGGGGCGCTGTTCGGCTGGACGTACGAGACGGACACGACGGAGGGCGGGCGGTACGCCGTCGGGCTGGTCGGCGGGGGGCGCGCCGCGGGCCTGCTGGAGCGGGCCGACGCGGAGGGCGGCGCGTGGACGATGTTCATGGCGGCCGACGACTGCGACGGCACGGCCAAGCGGATCACCGACGCGGGCGGGCGCGTGCTGTGGGGGCCGGTGGAGATACGTGACTTCGGGCGGGCCGTGATCGCCGAGGACACCGTGGGGGCGCGGTTCGGGCTCTGGCAGGGGCGTTCGCACGTCGGCTGCGAGGTCGTCAACGAGCCCAACTCCCTCGTACGCAACGACCTGGTGGCGCCGGACGCCGCCCCGGCCCGCGCGTTCTACGCGGCGGTCTTCGGCTACACGCTGGACAGCAACCCGGACCTGCCGGACCTCGATTTCACCTTCCTGCGCCGTCCGGACGGGCACGAGATCGGGGGGATCATCGGGGACCCGTCCGCCGGGGCCGCGGGCTGGGCGACGCTGTTCGAGGTCGCGGACACGGACGCGGCGGTGGCGCGGGCGGTCGCGGCGGGCGGGACGGCGGCCGAGCCGGAGGACAACGTGTACGTACGGCAGGCGCGGGTGACGGACCCGTTCGGCACGGAGTTCGTGATCGGGGCGCGGCCGGCAGCGTGAGCCCGGCGGGGTGAGCCCAGCGGCCGGTGTCCCGGCCGCCGGGCTCGTGTGTTCCCGCCGAGGGTCAGCCGCGCTGGGCGGCGGTGCGGCGACGGCCCGCGAGCACCAGGCCCGCACCCGCGGTGACGGCGACGGCGGCGCCGCCGACGGCCCACGGGGTGGCGGGGCTGACACCGGTCGCGGCCAGGGCGGTGCCGGTGCTCGTGCCCGTGCTGCTGCCGGTGGACGTGATGGCGTCGCCGGAAGCCGTGCCGGAAGTGGCGGTGCCGTGGCCGTTGGCGGGCTTGGCGTCGACGGCGGGCGTGACGTTCCTGCCGCCGTCCTTGGCTGCCTTGTCCGCGGCGTCCTTGTCCTTGGCGTCCTTCGCGGCCTTGTCCTTGGCCGCCTTCTCCCGCGCGGCCTCGTCCTTGGCGGCCTTCTCCTTGGCGGCCTTCTCCTCTTCCGCCTTCTTCTCGGCGGCCTCGTCCTTGGCGCGGGCCTCGTACTGGCCGACGTCGAGGAAGTGCTGAATGGCCTCGGGGGTATACGTACGGAGAGCCTCGTGAGCGGCTTCCCGGACGGCGGGGCCACCGATGCTGGAAATCTGCACCGTGCGGAGGACGTTGTCCCCGAAGCGGATCAGCGGAAGCCTCTTGAGGAAGTCCACCCGGTCCTGCGGAGAACCCTTGAGAGCCTTGAGCGCCGCTTCCTTGACGTTCCGGCCGGCGTCCTTGGCCCCGTGGATCCGGGTGATCGCGATGGAGTTGTCCATGTCGCGAGCGATGTACTGCCCGGTCTTCACGAACTCGCGCAGTTCCTCGTCCGTGCCGTCGAGCGCCTTGTTGGCTTCCCGGACGAAGATGGCGCCGGCGTTCTTGTCGGCGAGCATCCGAAGGACCGCTATCCGGTCGTCCACCACGGACCGGCCCTCCTGCTTCTTCGCCGCCTCGTCCGCCTTCGTCTTGGACTCCGCGCCCTGATCCGGCGCCGAGTTGGCGGCGGCCGGTGCCTGGGCGGCGACCGCCGGGGAGGCGAACAGTACGGCCGGGGCGACAGCCGCAGCCGCGAGGAAGGCCGTAAGGCGGGCCTGCTTCTTCATACGCTCACACCAACATTTCCGATAATGACCAGAAAATAACCGTTACAGGGTAAGGGATTTTCGCAACTAGCGTGCTCGGCATGAATACGCCGCGAGGCCACCGCCATCACCTGCTCCTGGACGACCGCCGCCTGTCGTACATCGACTTCGGGCCCGCCGCCGGAAAACCGCTCCTCGCGCTGCACGGGCACTTCTCCGAAGGCCGCAGTTTTGCGGCGCTGGCCGCCGAACTCGCCCCGGAATGGCGGGTGATCGCCCCCGACCAGCGGGGCAGCGGCGAGTCCGGCCGCGCCCCGGATTACTCCCGCGAGGGGTACGTCGCCGACGCGGTCGCCCTGCTCGACCACCTCGGCCTGCCGTCCGCCGTGGTGCTCGGGCACTCCATGGGCGGCAAGAACGCGTACCACCTCGCCGCCCGGCACCCCGGCCGCGTGCGCGCGCTGATCAACGTGGACGACCCGGTCGTCATCGCGGACACCGGCCCCAGCGGCATCTCCTTCTGCCTCGACTGGCCGCAGCAGGCGCCGACCCGTGAGGTCCTGCTCGATGCCCTGGGTCCGGCCGCTCCGCTGGTCGCCGACTGGCTGCGGCAGCAGGCCGACGGCAGTTGGCGGCTGCCGTTCGAGCCGCGGGACGTCGTCGAGTCCGACCTGGGCGTACGCGGTGATCACTGGCCGGTCTGGCTGGGCAGCGACTGCCCGGCCCTGCTCGTCCACGGCCGTACGAGCTTCCTGCTGTCGCCCGAACTGGCCAGGGAGATGGCCGAGTGCCGCCCCCGCACCCGCCGGGTGGAACTGGACGCCGGGCACTTCATTCCGGCCGAGGACCCGGACGGACTGGCCGGGGCGGTACGGGAATTCCTCGGCACGCTCCGGTGACCGGGTGGGGTCATAGTGGACAAGAGGGAGGAATTCTCCATAAGGTAAAGAAATGGCAAACTTCGTTGAATGCATAACCGACCCGTCCCTCGCCGGTGAGCTGTGGTGCGGCGAGCGCACGGTCGCCGTCCTGACCGCGAGCCCCCAGGGTGCCGTGGAAGGCTCGGTCGCCCTGCTGGACCTGGGCGCACTGGACCCCACGCTGCGCTTCGTCGCCGTACTCGACTGCGCGGAACAGGAAATCCTGGTGCCTCTGCTGCGGGAGGCGGCGGACGAGGTCCGCAAGAGGGGCGGTGCGGCGCTGCGGTGGATCACGGAGGAGGCCACGAGCCCCGGCAAGGCCGCGATCGAGCTGAACGCCCTCGAAAGCGGCGAGGTCTACCGCTGGTGGCGGCGCGACCTGCCGGCCGGGGTGCCCGCAGGGGACCCGCAGGTGCGGCGGCTGCCCGCCGAGGACGAGGGCGAGGACATCGCGTTCCGTATCGGTACGGACGAAGCCTGGTACGACGTCGAGCTGACGGATACCCGCGCCCGCCTGGTGCACAACCGGGAAGCCGACAGCACCGCCGACGCGCTCACGGCCATCACCTCCGCGGCGCTGTGCGCGCTCGACACCGACCACCCCGGCCTCGGCGCCGCCGAGGTCAACGCGGCACCCGACGACGAAGAACTGCACGATGCGCTGCGGAGGCTGGGATTCGCGCCGACGTCCGAGCGTGCCGTGGAGTACACCATGGCGTTCGCGTAGGGACCTGTGTGGGGACCCGTGCAGGGACCCGTGTGGGGCCGCACAGGGGGCGGCTTCTCGGGGCCGCTTCTCACTTCTCGTACGCGCTGCGCGTGCTGTCGGCGGCGGCGAGCACCGCGGAGGCGCTGTCACGGGCCGGGCGGGCGGCGTCCGCTCCCAGGAGCGACGACGTGACCATGACTCCTTCGGCCAGGATGTGGATCTGCTCGCCGACGCCGCGTGCGTCGGCGTAGTCCCCGGCGAGGCCGGTCAAGTAGTCGCGGAGCAGGGTCTTGTGTTCCCGCACCGCCTCGGCCACGAGCGGGTGGCGCTCGTGGCCGAGGCCGCCGATCTCGGCCCAGGCGTTGACGAAGGCGCATCCCCGGAAGCCGGGCTCGTCGACGGTCTCCTGGAGGTGGTCGAACGCCGCGAGCAGGCGTGTCCGTGAGTCCGCCGGAGCCGGTGCGGCCTGTTCGACGGACTCGGCCAGCAGGGCGCGCACCCGCCGCCCGTGCGCCTGGAGGTAGGCGGCCACGAGGTCGTGCTTGGAGGGGTAGAGCTTGTACAGCCGCGCGAGCGATACCCCGGCGTGGTCCCGCACCTGGGTCATCCGCACCTCGTGCGTGCCGTACCGGTAGAACAGCTCCTCGGCGGCCTCCAGTACGCGCGATCGTCCCTCGTCGTCGTCCACCGCAGCCAACCCCGGGCCTCCTCGTACGCTAGAACGTTGGTTCTAGTGTAGGGGTGCGAGCGACGGGGTGAACCACTCGCCGGGCGGCGTGACCAAGGTGGTGAGGCCGAGGCTCTTCGCGCGCTCCTCGAAACGCTCGACCGCCCGCGGCGTCTCGGTGTAGAGGGGCGGCTTGTGCAGCGTGCCGTAATGAATGGGAATCGCGAGGCGGGCACCCAGGATGTGGGCCGCGACCGCGGCCTCCTCCGGCAGCATGGAGGCGTGGAAGGGGCTCGGCGGCTGGAGGTGGGGGAGTTCGACCACCGCGCCGTTGACGGGGACGAAGGCGATGTCCACCGGGCCGAAGCGGCGCGCGATCGACCACCAGTGACCGTGGAAGGTGGTGTCCCCGCCGTGGAAGACCCGCAGGCCGTCGCACTCGACGACCCAGCTGAGCTGCGGATCGCCCAGCCCGTCGACGGACGGCCCGGCGCCGATGCGGAACGGGCCGACGCTGCGCCTCGCCCACGGCTGGAGCACCTGGGTCGCCACGCCGTGCTCGCGGAACGACTTCTCCGTCCCGCAGGTCCATTTGAGGTCGTCGGCGGGACCGGTGACCGGTACGGGCCGGTATACGGGCGCGCCATCGGCCAGCGCTCTACGTATCGCCACCGGGTCCGCGTGGTCGGAATGCAGGTGCGTCACCAGTGCCGCCGCCGTTTCCCCGGGGCGGGAGGCCGCGGGGAACTTCTCATCCGAGTGCAGCGGTGAGGCGTCCTCGATGAGGTCGATGACCAGGGTCCGGCCGTCGTGTTCGATCTCCGCGCCGGCCCATCCCAAACGTCGCAATCGCACAGCGTCTCCCTGCTAGAACCACGGTTCTTAGAACGGTCGTTCTTACCGTAGCAGAATGGTCGTTCTAGCTTCCGGGTCCTTGCGGGGCCTGCCCTGCGGCGGCCTATCCCCGGCCCAGCACCAGCGTCCCCGACGAGCAGAACCAGCCGCCCGTCCCGGACGCCACGGCCAGTTCGGGCGGGCGGCCGTCCGCGCGGCGTACCTGGCGGCCGTCGCCCGCCTCGCCGCGTAGCTGACGTACGGCCTCGACCAGCAGGAACAGGCCGCGCATGCCGGGGTGGCAGGCGGCCAGGCCGCCGCCGTCGGTGTTGACGGGCAGTCCGCCGTCACGCAGCAGCCGGCCCTTCTCCACGAAGGCGCCGCCCTCGCCCTTCGCGCAGAAGCCGAGGTCTTCGAGCGTCACCAGCGTCATGTACGTGAACGCGTCGTAGATCTCGGCGACGTCGATCTCCGACGGGCGTACCCCGGCCCGTTCGAAGGCGAGGCGGCCGGAGACGGCGGCGGGGGAGACGGTGAAGTCGTCCCACCCGGACATCGCGGAGTGCGACACGGCGGTGCCCGCGCCCAGCACCCACACGGGCGGCCGGGCCAGGTCGCGTACGTACTCCTCGGCGGCCAGGAGGACCGCGCAGCCGCCGTCGGAGCGGATGCAGCAGTGCAGTTTGGTGAAGGGGTCGGCGATCAGCGGGCCCGACAGCACGTCGTCGACGGTGATCGGCGCGCGGTACATGGCGTCCGGGTTCGCGGCCGCGTTGGCCCGTGCCTGGACGGCGACCTCCGCGAGCTGGGCGAGGGTCGTGCCGTACTGGTGCATGTGGCGGCGCGCGGCCATCGCGTACTTGGCGACGAGGGTGTGGCCGTACGGAGCCTCGTACTGGAGCGGGCCGCGGGCGCCGAAAGAGAGGTTGGCGGTACGGCGGCCGGCCTTGAGGTCAGCGCGCGCTGTGGACCCGTACACCAGCAGGACCGCGCGCGCCTGCCCGGCCGCGATGGCGTCGACGGCGTGCGCGGCCATCACCTCCCAGGTGGCGCCGCCCACCGAGGTGGAATCGGCCCAGGTGGGGCGCAGCCCCAGGTACTCGGCGACCTCCACGGGTGCGAGGGTGCCGAGCCCGGTGGAGGCGAAGCCGTCGACCAGTGAGCGGTCGAGGCCGGAGTCGGCCAGCGCGCGGCGGGCGGCCTGGGCGTGCAGGGCGTACGGGGTGGCGTCGTCCACGC
Organism: Streptomyces sp. CB02923; assembly: GCF_001905005.1. Lineage (GTDB taxonomy): Bacteria > Actinomycetota > Actinomycetes > Streptomycetales > Streptomycetaceae > Streptomyces. The sequence continues at coordinate 9,107 of NZ_LWKZ01000019.1, forward strand.
GCCCGCAGTCGGAGAGGGCGACACCGGCTATGACGGCCTTGCGGCGGGACGTGCTCCCTGACGGCATGAAACTGACGGTACATCAGGTATGGGGGGTGCCGACAGGCGTGGGGAGTGGAGCGGCGGGCGGTGCGGTGCGGTGGGGGCGGCGGGCGCGTGAGGCTGGGAAAAGCCGCACGCAGTACCTAGTATGACGGGCCGTCAGGTAACGGCCGGAACGGCCGGGAGGAGCCCGCCGATGGATGCCGCGTTCACCGAGGAGCAGCACGAGATCCGCCGTACGCTGCGCGAACTGCTCCACAAGCGCTGCGGCCCCGACGACCTCCGGGCCGCCGTCCGTACGTCCGAAGGCCACGACCGCGCCCTGTGGCGGCAGCTCGCGCAGCAACTGGGACTGCCGGGGCTGGCGCTGCCCGCCGCGTACGGCGGCGTCGGCTGCGGGCCCACCGAGCTGGCGCTGGCCTGCGAGGAGACCGGGCGGGTGCTGCTGCCCTCGCCGCTGCTGCCCACCGCCGCCCTCGTCGCGCCGCTGGTGCAGGCGCTGGGCACGGAGCGGCAGCGTACGGAGCTGCTGCCCGCCTTCGCGGCGGGCGGGCTGACCGGCGCGCTCGCCGTACCGGGCGCGCAGCTGGGCACCGCCCTCGCGCTCACCGCCCGTAACGCCGGGGACTGGGCGGGCGGCGGCCGGGCCGGAGGCGTGCAGGCACGGCGGCACGGAGCGGAGGGGGAGGCGGAGGGGGAGTGGCGGCTGTACGGGGAGGCCGCGCAGGTGCTGGACGGGCACAGTGCGGGGCTGCTCCTGGTGGCCGCGCACACGGGGGGCTACGCGCGCGGCCGCACGCTGCTCTTCGTCGTACGGGGCGACGCGCCCGGCGTGGTGCGGGTCCGGCAGACGGCGATGGACGAGACGCGGCCGCTGGGGCTTGTCCAACTGCGCGATGTGAGCGCCTCCTTGCTGGGTACGGAGGGCGGGGAGGTCGGGCAGGGTGTGGAGGATACGGAGGATACGGAGGGCGCGGACGGGCGGGTGGAGCGCGCGCTGGCGCGGGTCGGCGCCGGGGCCGCGGCGGCGCTGGCCGCCGAGGCGGTCGGGGCGGCGGACGCGGCGCTCGCGCGGACCGTCGAGTACGTCCGGGTACGGGAACAGTTCGGCCGGCCCATCGGGTCCTTCCAGGCCGTCCAGCACCGGCTGGCGGACCTCTACGTACAGGTGCAGGCCGCCCGCTCCGCGGCCTACTACGCGGCGTGGGCGGCTGGCGGACCGGAGGGGGCTGCCGAGCCCGGCACTCCCGGCCTCGCGCTCGCCCACGCGCTGGAGACGCTGCGCGCGGTGGCGGGCGAGGCCATCCAGCTGCACGGCGGCATCGGCTTCACCTGGGAACACGACGCCCACCTCTTCTTCAAGCGCGCGGTCTGCGACGAACTGCTGCTGGGGCCCGTGCACCGGCTGCGGGCGCATGCCGCCGGGGCGGCGGGGCTGTTCGAGGGCGGCGCGATGGGGGTAGGGGTGCTCGCGTGAAGGCGTCCGGCAGGCGGATGGTGCAGCGGCTCTCCGCGACGCGTGCGTTCGCGCGCGTGGCGCCGCACGTCGTACCCGCGCTGGACCGTACGGTGCACCGGCTCACCGGCGGCCGGGTGCTGCTGAGCGCCCGGATGCTGCCGGGGGCGATCCTGACGGTGGCGGGGGCCCGGACCGGGCTGCCGCGGCGCACCCCGCTGGCCTGCCTGCCGGAGGACACCGGGACCTGGCTGCTGATCGGCAGCAACTTCGGCCGCCCCGGACACCCGGCCTGGACGGCCAACCTGCGGAAGAACCCGGAAGCCGAAATCAGTTGGCGGGGCCGTGACGTACCCGTACGGGCCCGGCTGCTGACCGGCGCGGAGCGGGCGCAGGCGTGGGCGGCGGTGGTCGGGTACTGGCCGCCGTACGCCGCGTACCAGGCACGTGTCACCCGCGAGATCCGGCTCTTCCGGCTGGAGCCGCGCTGAGCGCCGGTGGGGGTGCCGGGGCGGTGGCGGTGGCGATGGGGGCGCGGGTATCCGGGCCGGTGTCCGCGCCGGTGCCGGGCGACGGCGGCGTGGACCGCTGACGCGCACAGCGGGTGCCGGCCGGCCCCGAGGGGCGGACAACACCCGCTGTGACGTACAGCTATGGCAGGACGAGCGCGAACGGAAAACGTTCCTGGGCTATTCGGTGCGAGATTTCCGCGTGAGGCATTCCCGGGCTGTGTCGTGAGGCACGCCGTGCGGCGTGCCGTGCGTGGTGCGGAGCGGTGAGCCGAGGGTTATGTGGGTTATTTCGTGGGCTTCTTGCCGGTGATGCCCAGGTGCACCAGGAGAGCCAGGTTCGGCTTCAGCTCCTGCTGCTTGACACCCCAGCTCTGGAATCCCTTCTGATGGGCGGCGACCGCCGCCAGCATGGCGACGAGCGAACCGGCCATCGCGGCCGCGCTGACGTCCTTGTCGACCTTGCCCTTGGACTGGAGCTCCTTGATGGAGTCCGTAAGGGAGTTGGTGACGGCATTCAGGATCTTCATGCGGATCTTGTAGAACCGCTTGTCGCCCTCGGCGGCACCGAGGTCGACGACGCGCAGGATCGCGTCGTTCTTGCGCCAGAAGGAGAGGAATCCCTCGACGAGTTCCTCGGCCGCCTGCCAGCCGGACTTGCCCACCCAGGAGCGCCCGGCCACCAGGCCGGTCAGGTTCGCGCCCTCCTTGGCCATCTCCTCGGCGATTTCCAGTACCGCGCCCTCGACATCGGGGAAGTACTGGTAGAACGTCGCGGGCGAAGTGCCCGCTTTGCGGGCCACATCGATGACCTTGACGTCTCTGTACGGGGACGAACTGAGCATGTCGCTGAGGCAGTCGAGCAGCTTCTGCCGGGTCGCCTGTCCGCGGCGCCCGGCGACTCTGCCGTCGACGGTCCGAACTTGTCCTGTCATGCCGTCAGCTTACCGAGGGGTGATCGGAGCGCGATTTGGCTGCCTGCAAATGGGGATGCGGGAGTTCGGCCGTATCGGCCCCGGCCGGTCCCGTGCACAGGGCGGTGGAGGGGGCCTGGAGCGGGCCTGGGGGCGGCTTGGCCCGAACAAGTGAATCGTCTTATCAACAGGCTGTGGACAACTTTTCCGCATGCGCGGAGCGGGTTCCGGCGGTGTCGGGAATGGTCGCGAGGCGAGTCATTGCAGCCACGAGGCGGTCGGTGGCGGACATTGCGGTAACGGAACAGATCATTGTCGGACACCAGGGAATGTCCGGTAATGAACGTGATCGCAGAGAATTGGCAAAATGTTCGATTACTCTCCGGGCGCACTGCTTGATCCAGGGCTACTTTGGCCCCATGACTGCATTCGCGGCAGGCGCCCCGTGCTGGGCCGACGTCATGCTGTCCGACCTGGAAGCGGGCAAGCGATTCTACGGAGAGCTGTTCGGCTGGACCTTCTCCGAAGCCGCTCCCGAGCACGGGAACTACACCGTGGCGTTCAAGGACGGCAGGGCGGCCGCCGGCCTGATGCCCAAGCGGGACGGCCGGATGCCCACCGCGTGGAGCGTGTACTTCGCGACCCCCGACGCCGCCAGGACCAGCGCGGCGATCCTGCGGGCGGGCGGCCGGATCGTCGCGGAGGCCAGGCCCGTCGGTGACTTGGGCACCCTGCTGGTCGCCGCCGACCCCACGGGTGCGGTCTTCAGCGTCTGGCAGCCCGGTATCCACCAGGGCTTCGGGGTGCAGGGCGAGCCCGGCGCCTACGTCTGGACGGGCCTGAGCACCCGCGACACGGAGCGGGCCGACGCCTTCTACGGAGAGGTCTTCGGCTTCGAGAGCGTGGCCGACAGCCCGGCCTCGGACGAGCGCTTCCGGCCCTGGCGGCTCGCCGGGCAGGGCCGGGAGATCGGCGGCCGGGCCCTCATGGACGACTACGCGCCCGCCGAGATGCCGCCGCACTTCACCGTCTGCTTCCTCGTCCCCGCGATGGACGACGCCGTACACACCACCACCCGGCTCGGCGGCCGGATCACGGTGGAGCCGGTCGGCACGCCGGGCGGGCCGTTCGCGGTGTTCACCGACAACCAGGGCGCCGGCTTCGGCGTCATGGCGCCCAAGTAGACGGCGGCCCGCCACCATTGGGGCCGGTGACAGCTCCCGCTGTCGGGCCGCGGACGGCGCGGCCCGGCAGCGGGTCTGTGCGGGGGCGTACGGCCGGGCGGGGCGTGCTCACCTGGGCGGAGGCGCTCATCCGGGCGGAGATACTCACCTGGGCGGGGGCAGCGCGACGGCCCCGAGTGCGGCACAGTGGGTACGGCCGCGCCTGCGCGCGGCGGCGCGGACCCGCCACGGGTCCGGCGACGGGGAGAGAGCGGGGACGGGGCGGCATGACCACCGGTACGGACAGCGGGCCCGGCGGACGGCATCCGCTGCCCGCGGGGCGGAATGCGGACAGGCCGGGGCGTAATGCGGACAGGCCGGAGCGTACAAGGGGAGGCCGGACTCCGCTGGACATACCGGAGTTCCATGGACTTTCCCGGACGGCGTGACGGACCGGCGCGGGTTTCGGCCGGTGTGACGGCGCGGCGACGGCCCACCCGGGCGCGATCCGGTCGTACGGTGTTCGACAGCCCGTCGGCGGCCGGTACCGGCGCTCCGGGCACATGCGTACGGATGCCCGCACGCGGGGCCCGTCACGGCATGTGACGGTACCGGTGCGCACCGCAGAAGCCCGCCGGGACACGACGGGAGCGGCCCCGGGTTCGCAACCGTGGGCCCGGCCAGGAAGAATCAGCACGCGTACGGCCGAATCGGCCAGGCGGTGAGACGCTGCACGGGGCAGTGGCTCTCGGCGGCCACTGGCTTTTGAGAGTCTCTTTTACGCCCCACGGGGAGGTGGCAGGCAAGTGGTGGAGCAGCTGACACAGCTGACGCAGCACGATCCCCGGCGGATCGGCCCGTTCGAGGTGCTCGGCCGTCTCGGGGCCGGCGGCATGGGGCTGGTCTACCTCGCGCGCTCGGCGTCCGGGCGGCGGGTGGCGATCAAGACGGTGCGGACGGAACTCGCCGAGGACCAGCTGTTCCGGGTCCGTTTCACGCGCGAGGTCGAGGCGGCCCGCGCGGTCAGCGGCTTCTACACCGCCGCCGTGGTCGACGCCGACCCCCGGGCCGCCGTGCCGTGGCTGGCGACCGCCTATGTGCCCGCGCCCTCCCTGGAGGAAATAGTCAATGAGTGCGGGCCGCTCCCGGCCCAGGCGGTGCGCTGGCTGGCGGCCGGCATCGCCGAGGCGCTGCAGTCCATCCACGGCGCGGGCCTGGTCCACCGGGACCTGAAGCCGTCCAACGTGCTGGTCGTCGAGGACGGCCCGCGCGTCATCGACTTCGGTATCGCCAGCGGCGTCTCCAACACCCGCCTGACCATGACGAACGTCGCCGTCGGCACCCCGGCGTACATGTCGCCCGAACAGGCCCGCGACTCCCGCAGCGTCACCGGCGCCAGCGACGTCTTCTCCCTCGGCTCCACCCTGGTCTTCGCCGCCACCGGACACGCCCCCTTCCACGGCGCGAACCCGGTCGAAACGGTCTTCATGCTGCTGCGCGAGGGCCCGGACGTGGCCGGACTGCCGGACGAACTGCGGCCGCTCATCGAGTCCTGCATGCAGATGGAGGCACCCGGCCGCCCCACCCCCGCCGACCTCCAGTCCCAGCTCGCGCCGCACCTGTTCGGCTCCGGCAGCGACGACAGCGGCACCGCCTCCGCCTGGCTGCCCGCCGGCGCGGTCGCCCTCATCGAGAGGCGGCGCGGCGGACGCCAGACCACACCGGCGGCCGCGGGACGCGCCGTCGCCGGGCAGGCCCGCGCCGCCGTGAGGCAGCCCGTACCGCAGTCGCCGCCGCCCGTACAGCCGCCGCCACCGCGCCCGCGCAGCGCCCCGGCAGCCGCGGCGGCGCAGGCCGGTGCGGCGATGGCCGCGCCCCCGGCGGAGTCCGGCTGGGCCGGAGGCGTCGGCATGGGACCCGGCGCACGCAGAGCCGCCGATCCGCGGGGCGCCGCGCAGCCGCCGCAGTCCGCGCCCGCCGGTCCGGTGGCCGCCGCGCCGCCGTTCTCCCCGGCCCCGCCCGTACCGGCACGCCATCCCGACGCGGACGTACCGGACGGTTCCGTACGCCTCGCCGGCACCTCGGCACCGATAGGACCCGGCCCCCGCGCCGGGGACAGCGGGCCGCCGCAGCCGTACGCCCAGGCGCCC
>NZ_LWKZ01000020.1 GCF_001905005.1 Streptomyces sp. CB02923
GTCATCACCGTCGAGGAGTCCAACACCTTCGGCCTGGAGCTGGACTTCACCGAGGGCATGGCCTTCGACAAGGGCTACCTCTCGCCGTACATGGTCACCGACCAGGAGCGGATGGAGGCCGTCCTGGAGGACCCGTACATCCTGATCCACCAGGGCAAGATCGGTTCGATCCAGGACCTGCTGCCGCTGCTGGAGAAGGTCATCCAGGCCAACTCCTCCAAGCCGCTGCTGGTCATCGCCGAGGACGTCGAGGGCGAGGCCCTGTCGACCCTGGTGCTGAACAAGATCCGCGGCACCTTCAACGCCGTCGCCGTCAAGGCGCCCGGCTTTGGTGACCGCCGCAGGGCGATGCTGGGCGACATGGCCGCGCTGACCGGCGCGACCGTCATCGCCGAAGAGGTCGGCCTCAAGCTGGACCAGGCCGGTCTGGACGTGCTGGGCACCGCCCGCCGCGTGACCGTCACGAAGGACGACACCACCATCGTGGACGGTGGCGGTACGTCCGAGGACGTCGAGGGCCGCGTCAGCCAGATCAAGGGCGAGATCGAGTCCACGGACTCGGACTGGGACCGCGAGAAGCTCCAGGAGCGCCTGGCGAAGCTGGCCGGCGGCGTCTGCGTGATCCGTGTGGGTGCGGCCACCGAGGTCGAGCTCAAGGAGAAGAAGCACCGTCTGGAGGACGCCATCTCCGCGACCCGCGCCGCGGTCGAGGAGGGCATCGTCTCCGGTGGTGGCTCCGCTCTGGTGCACGCCGCCAAGGTGCTGGAGGGCTCCCTCGGCAAGGAGGGCGACGAGGCCACCGGTGTCGCCGTCGTGCGCCGTGCCGCCGTCGAGCCGCTGCGCTGGATCGCCGAGAACGCCGGTCTGGAGGGCTACGTCATCACCGCGAAGGTGGCGGAGCTGGAGAAGAACCAGGGCTTCAACGCCGCGACCGGTGAGTACGGCGACCTGGTGAAGGCCGGCGTCCTGGACCCGGTCAAGGTCACCCGTTCGGCGCTGGAGAACGCCGCGTCGATCGCCTCGCTGCTGCTCACGACCGAGACCCTGGTCGTCGAGAAGCCGGCCGAGGAGGAGCCCGAGGCCGGTCACGGCCACGGTCACGCCCACTGAGGCAGCTCGAACCGTACGAGGCCCGGTCCCCTTTCGAGGGGGCCGGGCCTCGTCCCGTTGACGGGTCGTTTTCCCCGGCGCCGGGGCCGGGCCACGTCTCCCTTCAGGTCTTCCCGGCTCTCCTCAGGCCGAGCGGCCGAGCCCCTCCGCGCGTACGGGGTCGGCGAACGGCAGTCCTTTCGTGTAGCGCTCGATCTCGTCCAGGGCCTGGTCGGCCATGCGGTGCAGCTCGCCGCCGAGGGAGCCGGCGATGTGGGGGGTGAGCAGGACGTTCGGGAGGTCGTAGAGCGGGGAGTCGGGGGCCGGGAGCTGGGGGGCGGTCACGTCGAGTACGGCGTTGATGCGGCCGGAGACGAGTTCGGGGAGCAGGGCCGTTTCGTCGACGAGTGCGCCGCGGGCGGTGTTGACCAGGGTGGCGCCGTCGGGCATGAGCGCCAGTTGGCGGGCGCCGAGCAGGTGGTGGGTGGCGGGCAGTTGGGGCGCGTGGACGGTGACGACGTCGGAGGCCGCGCAGAGGTCGTCGAGGCTGCTCAGGGTGACGCCGAGTCCGGCGGCTTCCTTCTCGTCGGTGTAGGGGTCGTGGAGGAGGACCGACAGGTCGAAGGGGCGCAGGAGTTCGATGACGCGGCGGCCGATGCGGGAGGCGCCGATGACGCCCACCGTACGGCGGTGGTTGCCGGCGCCTTCCAGTTCCTGGTGCCAGTCGTGGGGGGCGCGCAGCGCGCGGTAGAGGTGTGCGGTGTGCAGGACGCGCTTGTTGGCGAAGAGGACCGCGGCGAGCGTGTATTCGGCGACGGGCTGCGCGTTGGCCGCGGCCGCCGAGGTGACGGCGATGCCGCGGTCCCAACAGGCGCTGGTGACATGGGGTTTGACCGAGCCGCCGGCGTGGATGACGGCGCGCAGGCGCGGGGCGCGGTCGAGGACGGTGCCGGTCAGCGGGGTTGCTCCCCAGGACGTCAGGAGGATCTCGGCGTCGGCGAGAGCGGTGGCCACGGCCGGGGGCGGGTCGGCCAAGTCGTGGGCGACCAGGCGGGGATCGGTGCGGGTGAGTGCCGTCAGGCGGGTGCGGTGGTGGTCGGCGAGGAGGCGTCCGGCGAGGCCGGGTTCCATGGCGAGCAGCAGCGCGGGGCGGGGAAGTGCCTGGTCAGGGTGATTGTCAGTGGTGTGGTGCATGGTGGAAGCGTGCTCCTGGTTCGGGGCGTCACTTGACGCTTCCGGCGGCGAGTCCGGCCTTCCAGTGCCGCTGGAGGGTCACGAAGGCGATGATCAGGGGGATGACGGCGAGGAGGGAGCCGGTGACGACGAGGGGGTAGAAGGACGGCTCGCCGTGAGCGTTGCCGTTCCAGGCGTACAGGCCGAGGCTCACGGGGAAGAGCCGCTGGTCGGACAGCATCACGAGGGGGAGGAAGAAGTTGTTCCAGATCGCGGTGAACTGGAAGAGGAAGACCGTCACCAGGCCCGGCGCGACCATACGCAGGCCGATGGACCAGAAGACGCGCAGCTCGCCCGCGCCGTCGATACGGGCGGCTTCGAGCGCCTCGTCGGGGATGTAGCCCGCACTGAAGACCCGTGCCAGGTATACGCCGAACGGGTTCACGAGGACGGGAACCAGCACCGACCAGTAGGTGTTGACCACGCCGGTCCTGCTGGCCAGCAGGTACAGGGGCAGTGCCAGCGCCGTGGTGGGGACCAGGACGCCGAGCAGGACGGCGCCGAACAGCTGCTCCTTGCCGGGGAAGCGGTACTTGTCGAAGGCGTAGCCGGCGGCCACGGAGATCAGGGCGCACAGCGCGGCGCCGACACCCGCGTAGAGCAGGCTGTTGGCGTACCACCGGAAGTAGATGCCGTCGCCCTCCGCGGCGAGGCGGGAGAGGTTGCCGGCCAGGTCGAAGCCTTCGAAGGACAGGGCGTCGCCGGCCAGCAGGCCGCCCGCGTCCTTGGTGGCGGCGGTGACCAGCCAGACGAGGGGGAAGAGCGTGTAGAGGACGGCGAGGCCGAGCGCCGTGTTGACGGCGGCGGGGGAGAGCCAGCGGCCGCGCGGGCGTCCGGTGGCGGCGCCCACGGACGGGGCGCGGGACGGGCGTACGGGCACGGGGGCCGCCGGGCCGGCGATGGCGGTGCGGGGCGGGGGCGTCATCGGAGCCTGCCCTTCGGGTGGGCGAGCGGGGGACGGGAGGTGCCGGGCAGGCGGCGGCGGCCGGGTCGGGGGGACCGGCGGGAGAGGCGGGTGACGAAGAACGAGAGCAGCGCGGCGGCGAGGGCGAGCAGGACCGACGAGGCGGCCGCGAGGCCGTAGTCGTTGCGGGCGAAGGCGGCGGTGTAGGCGTACATGTTCGGCGTCCAGGAGGAGGTGACGGCGGAGCCGGAGCCCTGGTTGAGGATCAGCGGCTCGGTGAAGAGCTGGAGCGAGCCGATGACGGTGAAGAGGGCCACCATGACGAGGGAGGAGCGGATGAGGGGGACCTTGATACCGGTCGCGACGCGCCAGGCGCCCGCGCCGTCAACCGTCGCGGCCTCGATCACCGAGCGGTCGATGGCCTGGAGGGCGGCGTAGAAGATGACCATGTTGTAGCCGAGCCACTCCCACAGGGCGATGTTGACGACCGAGGGCAGCGCTCCGGAGGGGGACAGGAAGTCGAAGCCGAGGCCGCCGGACTCCATCGCGCCGACGACCGGGCTGAGCTGGGGTGTGTAGAGGTAGACCCAGATCAGGGCGGCGATGATGCCCGGCACGGCGTGCGGCAGGAACAGGGCGAGCTGGAAGAAGCGCCGGGCGCGGGCGAGGGCGGAGTCCAGCAGCAGGGCCAGGGTCAGGGCGCCGGCCAGCAGGAGGGGGATGTAGAGGGCGCAGTAGCCGAGGAGGACGAGGAAGCCGTCGCGGAAGGTGTGGTCGCCGAGCGCCGCCGCGTAGTTGCCGAGTCCGGTGAAGACCGTGTGCGTACCGCCGAAGCCGAGGCCGGACTGCTGCTCGGTGAAGAGGCTGAGCCAGACCGCGTACCCGACCGGGACGACCAGCACCACGACGAACAGGGCGAAGAAGGGGGTGAGCAGGACGGATACGGCACGCGCCTTGGCGCTCACCGGCCCATGACCTTCAGGCCGCGCTTCTTCAGTTCGCGTACCGTCGCGTCGCTGCCGGCGCGTACGGCGGCGGCGAGCGAGACCGTGCCGCCGCCCGCGCCCGCCACCTTGCCGAACTCGTCCTTCAGGGTGGTGTTGGTGGTGCTGGTGGCCGGGCCCCAGCCCCAGTTCTCGTTGACCGAGGCGGCGGCGGTGTCGAAGAGGGCGTAGAGGTCCTGGCCGCCGTAGTAGCGGGTGTCGAAGGCCCGCCGGGCGACCGGGCGCAGGGCCGTGGCGGCCGGGTAGGCACTGGACGCGCCGGAGGCGACCCGGGCCTTGACCGCGTCGGCGGAGGTGGACATCCAGGCCGCGAACCGCATCGCGGCCGCGGTGTGGCGGCTGCCCTTGGTCACGGCTGTCGTCGAGCCGCCGAGCATGCCGCTGGCGGGCTTGCCGTCCCAGGTCGGCACGGGTGCCGCGGCCCACTTGCCGCTCTGGTCCGCCAGCGTGCCCTTCAGGACGCCCGCGCCCCAGGAGGCGCCGAGGTAGCCGACGGTGCCGCCGCTCTTGAGGGAGTTGGTCCATCCGGGGCTGAAGGAGTTGTGGGTGTGGACGAGGCCGTCCTTGAGGAGGCCCTGCCAGTAGCCGGTGACCTTCCTGGTCGCCGGGTCGGTGGTGTCCAGTTTCCAGGAGTCGCCCTGGGTGGCGAACCAGCGGGCGCCGGCCTGCCAGGTCATCGCCTCGAAGGTGGTCGGGTCGTCGGGGAAGAAGGTGCCGATGCGGGCCTTCGGGTCGGCCTTCCTCACCGCGGCCGCGGCGGTGCGGAAGCCGTCCCAGGTCCGCGGCACTTCGATCTTGTGCTGGGTGAAGAAGTCCTTGCGGTAGTAGTAGACCTGCGGCGCGGCGTCGAAGGGTACGGCCCAGTTCCGGCCGCCGAGGGTGGTCAGCTGGACGGCCTGCGGCAGCAGCTTCTTCTTCAGGCCGGGCGTCACGTACGGGGTGATGTCCTGGAGGGCGCCCTGGCTGACGAATTCGGGGAGGGTCGGGTATTCGATACTGACCAGGTCGGGCGCGTTGCCCGCCCTGACCGCGTTGGAGATCTTGGCGTACCCGCCCGCGGTGCCCGAGGGGATCTCCTCGAACCGTACCTTCGTGTCGCGGTGCGTGGCGTTGAACGCGTCCACGGCCTGTTTTGTGCCCTTGGTCCAGCCCCAGTACGTGAGGGTCACCGGGCCTTCGCTCCCGGCGGCGCCGCCGCAGGCCGTCAGCAGGGTCAGGGCGGTGAGGCCGCCGGCTAGCGCGAGAGTCGTTCTGCTCCAACTGAGGCTCATGGCGCGGCTCCTGAGCGAGGGGGGGGGAGGGGGCGGCGCGAAGCTGATGGCCGCGATCCGCGATCCTTGGGCCGGGCCTGAGCGAAGTCAAGAGCGAAAGATTGATTGATCGAAAAAAGAACAGGATGGGGGAGGCGGGTACGGCGGCCGGGGGAGGGGGAGCGGCGTCAAGGGCGGAGGGGAGGGCCACTCCCGCCGAGGGGGTCGGGTCCGCCGGGACCTGGGGCGTAGGGACCTGGGCCGTAGGGACCTGGCCTGCCGGGCCCCGGTCCGCCGGGACCTGACCCGCCAGTACCTAGGCCCGTACCGCTTCCCGCTCCGCACGAAGCGCGCACCCGCAGGGTCGGCAGCAGCGTGAGGTGGCGCCGCGGGGACGGCTCACCGCCGAAGCCCCCGCTTCCGTCCGGTGCCCCGCCTATGCCCTGCGCCCCGTCGACGCCCTGCGCCCCGCCGACGCCCTGCGCCTCCCAGACGCCCGGTGCCCCGCCGCCCACCCCGCCCACGACCGCTCCGCCCCCGGCCGTCCCGCTCCCGCCGTCCCGTTCGCGCAGCCGGTCCAAGAGCAGGCGGGCCGCCTGGCGTCCCACCTCGCGTTTGGGCGGTGCCACGGCCGTCAGGGGCGTGTCGGCGAGCGCCGCCACCTCGTCGTCGTACGCGACCAGTGCCAGGTCGTGCGGCACCCGGACGCCCAGTTCGGCCAGCCGCTGCACCATCTGGATCGCGTCCACGTCGTTGTGTACGAGCGCCGCCGTCGCCCCTCCCGTGGCCACCATCGCCCGCAGCTCCCGCACGGCCCGCTCGAACCCCTCCGGGTCCAGTTCGGCGGGCACCGACCCGATCACCGGCTGCGGCTGCGGCACGCCGAGGGCCCGCAGCGCCTCCTCGTATCCCTCGCGCACCGCGAGGGCCGTCGGGCTGTCGGCGCGGGCCACCAGCAGCGGCGCCGTGTGCCCCTGCGCGATCAGGTGGCGCAGCGCGAGCAGCACGCCGTGGCCGTGGTCCGAGCACACCCGGTCCAGCCCCGCCAGCGGGCTGCCCGGCGGCACGCTGCGTTCCAACAGCACGACGGGTACGGGGAGTTCGGCGACCCAGCCGCCGTATTCGGCCGGGTCGCCGGGGCCGCGCCAGCCCGGCGCGACGAGCAGCCCTTCGGCTCCGGCGGTCAGCAGGCCGTGGGCGCGCGCCGGGTCCTCGGCGGGGCGGTAGTCGGATATCCGCAGTACCAGCCGGGCGCCGGCCCGTGCCGCGGCCTCGTGGGCGCCGCGGATCACGTCGGCGAAGTAGTACGTGGCCGAGGGTGCCAGCAGGCCGAGCACCAGTCCGTCGGCGGCGGGCGCGCGGCCGTCGGCGTTCCGGTCGTGCCGCCGGGGCCAGGACACCGCGCCGTGCACCCGGTCGAGCAGGCCCTTGCCGGCCAGCGTTTCGACGTCGCGCCGTACGGTGACGGGCGAGACGCCGAGCTGGCCGGCCAGGTCGGTGACGCGGGCCGAGCCGCGTTGCCGTACCAGGGACAGCAGGCGGTCATGACGTTGCACAGCACGTTCGCGCACGGCGGCAGCCCCCTCGCGGTGTGGCGGACCGGTGGCGGCCGGGACGGCGGCCGGTCCCGGGCCCGCCTCCTGGGCGGACGGGCCCGTCTCCATGGTGAAGACGCACCCTAGTGCAGCGTGATCGAACGGCTCGGTAAACCGGTCAATCGATCAGATCCTCTTGACGTTCGATCGCGCTGAGTTGAGGATTTCTGAGGTCGTCGACCGTAAGGGATTACGCCCATGACCGTGCCTCCGCCCCCGCAGTCCGCCGGCCGGGAGGCCGGATCCCTGCCGCCCGAGGACCGCGAGCGCAG
>NZ_LWKZ01000021.1 GCF_001905005.1 Streptomyces sp. CB02923
CAAAAAAGCTCCGGTCCCTGAACCACAAGGGTTCAGGGACCGGAGCTGAAAAATTGTTCGGCGGCGTCCTACTCTCCCACAGGGTCCCCCCTGCAGTACCATCGGCGCTGAAAGGCTTAGCTTCCGGGTTCGAAATGTAACCGGGCGTTTCCCTAACGCTATGACCACCGAAACACTATAAAGCTGAACTCCAGCCGGAAAAGGCGAGTTCGTTACTTCAGAACAAACACAGTGGACGCGAGCAACTGAGGACAAGCCCTCGGCCTATTAGTACCAGTCAACTCCACCCGTTACCGGGCTTCCATATCTGGCCTATCAACCCAGTCGTCTACTGGGAGCCTTAACCCCTCAAAGGGGGTGGGAGTCCTCATCTCGAAGCAGGCTTCCCGCTTAGATGCTTTCAGCGGTTATCCTTTCCGAACGTAGCCAACCAGCCATGCCCTTGGCAGGACAACTGGCACACCAGAGGTTCGTCCGTCCCGGTCCTCTCGTACTAGGGACAGCCCTTCTCAAGACTCCTACGCGCACAGCGGATAGGGACCGAACTGTCTCACGACGTTCTAAACCCAGCTCGCGTACCGCTTTAATGGGCGAACAGCCCAACCCTTGGGACCGACTCCAGCCCCAGGATGCGACGAGCCGACATCGAGGTGCCAAACCATCCCGTCGATATGGACTCTTGGGGAAGATCAGCCTGTTATCCCCGGGGTACCTTTTATCCGTTGAGCGACGGCGCTTCCACAAGCCACCGCCGGATCACTAGTCCCTACTTTCGTACCTGCTCGACCCGTCAGTCTCACAGTCAAGCTCCCTTGTGCACTTACACTCAACACCTGATTGCCAACCAGGCTGAGGGAACCTTTGGGCGCCTCCGTTACTCTTTAGGAGGCAACCGCCCCAGTTAAACTACCCACCAGACACTGTCCCTGATCCGGATCACGGACCCAGGTTAGACATCCAGCACGACCAGAGTGGTATTTCAACAACGACTCCCCCGCCACTGGCGTGACGAGTTCACAGTCTCCCACCTATCCTACACAAGCCGAACCGAACACCAATATCAAGCTATAGTAAAGGTCCCGGGGTCTTTCCGTCCTGCTGCGCGAAACGAGCATCTTTACTCGTAGTGCAATTTCACCGGGCCTATGGTTGAGACAGTCGAGAAGTCGTTACGCCATTCGTGCAGGTCGGAACTTACCCGACAAGGAATTTCGCTACCTTAGGATGGTTATAGTTACCACCGCCGTTTACTGGCGCTTAAGTTCTCAGCTTCGCCCCACCGAAATGGAGCTAACCGGTCCCCTTAACGTTCCAGCACCGGGCAGGCGTCAGTCCGTATACATCGCCTTACGGCTTCGCACGGACCTGTGTTTTTAGTAAACAGTCGCTTCTCGCTGGTCTCTGCGGCCACCACCAGCTCAGAGTGCAAGACTCATCACCAGCAATGGCCCCCCTTCTCCCGAAGTTACGGGGGCATTTTGCCGAGTTCCTTAACCATAGTTCACCCGAACGCCTCGGTATTCTCTACCTGACCACCTGAGTCGGTTTAGGGTACGGGCCGCCATGAAACTCGCTAGAGGCTTTTCTCGACAGCATAGGATCATCCACTTCACCACAATCGGCTCGGCATCAGGTCTCACCCTTAATGTGCGACGGATTTACCTACCGCACGGGCTACACCCTTACCCCGGGACTACCACCGCCCGGGCTGGACTACCTTCCTGCGTCACCCCATCACTCACCTACTACAAGTCTGGTCCGTCGGCTCCACCACTCCCCTACGCTCCGAAGAGCTCAGGGCGGCTTCACGGACTTAGCATCGCCTGATTCGATGTTTGACGCTTCAAAGCGGGTACCGGAATATCAACCGGTTGTCCATCGACTACGCCTGTCGGCCTCGCCTTAGGTCCCGACTTACCCTGGGCAGATCAGCTTGACCCAGGAACCCTTAGTCAATCGGCGCACACGTTTCCCACGTGTGTATCGCTACTCATGCCTGCATTCTCACTCGTGAACCGTCCACAACTACCTTCCGGCGCTGCTTCACCCGGCACACGACGCTCCCCTACCCATCACGATCCCCGTTAGGAGTAATATCGCAATGACACGACTTCGGCGGTGTGCTTGAGCCCCGCTACATTGTCGGCGCGGAATCACTTGACCAGTGAGCTATTACGCACTCTTTCAAGGATGGCTGCTTCTAAGCCAACCTCCTGGTTGTCTCTGCGACTCCACATCCTTTCCCACTTAGCACACGCTTAGGGGCCTTAGTCGATGCTCTGGGCTGTTTCCCTCTCGACCATGGAGCTTATCCCCCACAGTCTCACTGCCGCGCTCTCACTTACCGGCATTCGGAGTTTGGCTAAGGTCAGTAACCCGGTAGGGCCCATCGCCTATCCAGTGCTCTACCTCCGGCAAGAAACACACGACGCTGCACCTAAATGCATTTCGGGGAGAACCAGCTATCACGGAGTTTGATTGGCCTTTCACCCCTAACCACAGGTCATCCCCCAGGTTTTCAACCCTGGTGGGTTCGGTCCTCCACGAAGTCTTACCTCCGCTTCAACCTGCCCATGGCTAGATCACTCCGCTTCGGGTCTTGGGCACGCTACTCAACGCCCTATTCGGACTCGCTTTCGCTACGGCTTCCCCACACGGGTTAACCTCGCAACATACCGCAAACTCGCAGGCTCATTCTTCAAAAGGCACGCAGTCACGACGCAAGAACAAGTTCTTGCGCGACGCTCCCACGGCTTGTAGGCACACGGTTTCAGGTACTATTTCACTCCGCTCCCGCGGTACTTTTCACCATTCCCTCACGGTACTATCCGCTATCGGTCACCAGGGAATATTTAGGCTTAGCGGGTGGTCCCGCCAGATTCACACGGGATTTCTCGGGCCCCGTGCTACTTGGGTGTCTCTCAAACGAGCCGTTGATGTTTCAGCTACGGGGGTCTTACCCTCTACGCCGGACCTTTCGCATGTCCTTCGCCTACACCAACGGTTTCTGACTCGTCTCACAGCCGGCAGACTGTGAAAAAGAGATCCCACAACCCCAGCCACGCAACCCCTGCCGGGTATCACACGTGACTGGTTTGGCCTCATCCGGTTTCGCTCGCCACTACTCCCGGAATCACGGTTGTTTTCTCTTCCTGCGGGTACTGAGATGTTTCACTTCCCCGCGTTCCCTCCACATACCCTATGTGTTCAGGTATGGGTGACAGCCCATGACGACTGCCGGGTTTCCCCATTCGGAAACCCCCGGATCAAAGCCTGGTTGACGGCTCCCCGGGGACTATCGTGGCCTCCCACGTCCTTCATCGGTTCCTGGTGCCAAGGCATCCACCGTGCGCCCTTAAAAACTTGGCCACAGATGCTCGCGTCCACTGTGCAGTTCTCAAGCAACGACCAGCCACCCACCACCCCGCCACACTCGGCGAGTTCACTGGGGCCGGCGTTTGAAGGGCGAGCAGCGCTCGCACCCTCAGACACCCAACAGCGTGCCCGACACCCTCATCTGATGATCCACGTTCCACGCCGAAGCAGTACTAGTGATCCACCAACCGAGTGTGCCGAGTAGTCAACGTTCCACCCATGAGCAACCAGCACCGGACATTCGCCGGTGTTCTGGCCTCTGACCAAGCCAGGCTTGGTAAGAAGTGCTCCTTAGAAAGGAGGTGATCCAGCCGCACCTTCCGGTACGGCTACCTTGTTACGACTTCGTCCCAATCGCCAGTCCCACCTTCGACGATTCCCTCCCACAAGGGGTTGGGCCACCGGCTTCGGGTGTTACCGACTTTCGTGACGTGACGGGCGGTGTGTACAAGGCCCGGGAACGTATTCACCGCAGCAATGCTGATCTGCGATTACTAGCAACTCCAACTTCATGGGGTCGAGTTGCAGACCCCAATCCGAACTGAGATCGGCTTTTTGAGATTCGCTCCACCTTGCGGTATCGCAGCTCATTGTACCGACCATTGTAGCACGTGTGCAGCCCAAGACATAAGGGGCATGATGACTTGACGTCGTCCCCACCTTCCTCCGAGTTGACCCCGGCAGTCTCCTGTGAGTCCCCATCACCCCGAAGGGCATGCTGGCAACACAGAACAAGGGTTGCGCTCGTTGCGGGACTTAACCCAACATCTCACGACACGAGCTGACGACAGCCATGCACCACCTGTACACCGACCACAAGGGGGCGCCTGTCTCCAGACGTTTCCGGTGTATGTCAAGCCTTGGTAAGGTTCTTCGCGTTGCGTCGAATTAAGCCACATGCTCCGCTGCTTGTGCGGGCCCCCGTCAATTCCTTTGAGTTTTAGCCTTGCGGCCGTACTCCCCAGGCGGGGAACTTAATGCGTTAGCTGCGGCACGGACGACGTGGAATGTCGCCCACACCTAGTTCCCAACGTTTACGGCGTGGACTACCAGGGTATCTAATCCTGTTCGCTCCCCACGCTTTCGCTCCTCAGCGTCAGTATCGGCCCAGAGATCCGCCTTCGCCACCGGTGTTCCTCCTGATATCTGCGCATTTCACCGCTACACCAGGAATTCCGATCTCCCCTACCGAACTCTAGCCTGCCCGTATCGAATGCAGACCCGGGGTTAAGCCCCGGGCTTTCACATCCGACGTGACAAGCCGCCTACGAGCTCTTTACGCCCAATAATTCCGGACAACGCTTGCGCCCTACGTATTACCGCGGCTGCTGGCACGTAGTTAGCCGGCGCTTCTTCTGCAGGTACCGTCACTTGCGCTTCTTCCCTGCTGAAAGAGGTTTACAACCCGAAGGCCGTCATCCCTCACGCGGCGTCGCTGCATCAGGCTTTCGCCCATTGTGCAATATTCCCCACTGCTGCCTCCCGTAGGAGTCTGGGCCGTGTCTCAGTCCCAGTGTGGCCGGTCGCCCTCTCAGGCCGGCTACCCGTCGTCGCCTTGGTAGGCCATTACCCCACCAACAAGCTGATAGGCCGCGGGCTCATCCTGCACCGCCGGAGCTTTCCACACACAGACCATGCGGTCGTGTGTCATATCCGGTATTAGACCCCGTTTCCAGGGCTTGTCCCAGAGTGCAGGGCAGATTGCCCACGTGTTACTCACCCGTTCGCCACTAATCCACCCCGAAGGGCTTCATCGTTCGACTTGCATGTGTTAAGCACGCCGCCAGCGTTCGTCCTGAGCCAGGATCAAACTCTCCGTGAATGTTTCCGGGTTATCCCGGTAACACACACGAGAGCGGAACAGGAAGCGGAATAGGCTTCCCGTTCACAGCGTCCTCGCTGTGTGTGCCACCCGCATCAC
>NZ_LWKZ01000022.1 GCF_001905005.1 Streptomyces sp. CB02923
ATCCGAGAAACAGCGCCTAGTACGGCCGCCACTTCCTTGCCCAGGGCGGTGAGGTAGTCGCTTTGCTCGTCGGCCGAGCAGTGGACGGGCAGGTCGCTGCGGACCCGGTCGCTGGTGCGCAGCTCGTCCGACAGCCAGCGGATCAGGTCCGCCCCGGTGTGGGTGCCGAGCCCGCACGTCAGGTGCAGGGAGGTGCTGCCCTGGTCGGCGGTGACCGCGTGCCACCACCCGCGTGGCAGGTACAGCACGTCACCGGGGCGCAGGACCAGGTCGGCCACCGGGTCCCGGGGCGGCGCTTCCGGCTCGGCCACGTCCCGGTACATCGGCGCGGTGCGCGTCGGCCCGAACAACCGCCAGCGCTTCGCCCCGGCGACCTGGACCACGATGACGTCGTGGTCGTCCCAGTGCGTGCCGAAGCCCTCCACCGATGTCCAGGACGCGTAGGCGTTGACCTGGACATGCGTGCGCAGCCAGCCCTCCAGCTCCTGTGCGAGGGCGCCGATGGGAGCGTGCAGTTCGTCGATCGCATCGACGACCAGGGAGGCGCCGTCGGCCAGGCGCTCGTGCAGCTCGGCGGGGTGGATGCGCTGCCACACGGTGCTGCGGCGGGTGATAGCCGGGGCTGCGTAGCGGTGCTGGGCCAGCATCTCGCCGCCGGCCGACAGCCGCAGCCGCGGCGGCTCCATCCGGTGCGTGGCCATCACGTCGTTGAGGGTGTCGAAGGAGCACAGCGCGGCGGATTCCTGCTCGGACAGCGCGCCGGGGACATGGCGGTAGTCGCGGTGCAGCACCCGGGCCGGGAAGGTGTCCCGGCCCAGGCGCTCCGCGAGAGACACGAAGGTCATCTCAGCTCTTCATTCAGCCGGTCGGCGTCAGTCGTTGCCGTCGGTACGGCCGGTGCCGCCGCCGTCGGAGGGGGTCGCGCCGCGGTTGCGCGCGCTGTTGATCCGGGTACGGGCGCGCACCAGCCCGCTGCTCTCGCTGCTCATCGGGGGGTTCGGGTTCGCCGGCATCTCGTGCTCCTTGCTGGTCGGTGACGCAGGACCTTGCCCCCTCAGACTGCCGCCGCCGCACCACGTGCGTCATTGCCTCCCCGGCTCAACTCATTGCGGGCTACCCGCAATTACAGACGGCATCGACGTGCGCCGTTCTGATGCCGTGCGCTGCCCGGATGCGCCTTCCCCGCGCGGGCGCGGGCGCTAGCGTGGTCGTACACCGCCCCGTCGCCGCGCACCGGGAGCCGTATGCCTGCCGTAGCCCGCTCACGACGTGCCACGATCCGCCGGGAAGCGGCCGCAATCCGCAGCCGGGGCCAGCAGGACGGGTGGGGCGTGCACCGCACGCTCACCGCCATCCGCGCCACGCTGCCCGAAGTATCCGCCCTGGAGGGCTGGCGCCTGGCCCTGGGCTGGTCCCGCGCGCAGACCATCGTCCGCATCGCCGCCCTCTACCGCGGCGACGGACTGCGCTCCCCCGCACTGTCGGAGTCCATGCTCTGCCGCTGGGAACACGACCTGCACGAGCGGCCCGGCGACGAGTACACGGTGATGCTGTGCCGCGTCTACGGCGCCCGGCCCGAACAGCTCGGCCTCGACCGTCCCGGTGACCCGTTCGCCGCACGGCCCCAGCCGCGGGCTGTGATCCGGTACGGTCGCCACGCACCGCAGTCTCGGGAATGGGTGGAGCCGATGACCACAGCCGCCGGCCTGCCGGCCGTCCGCGAATCCCTGCGCCTGGCCCTGCTCGCCGATCCGACCGGCAGCACCACCGTGGCGGATCTCGCCGAGGCCGCCGTTGAGCACTACGCCCTCCACTACAGCAAGCACCCCCCACAGGTCCTCTTCAACGAGGTCCACGCCACACGGGGGCTGCTGGGCCGGCCGCTGGCGGCCGCCACCGCGGGCGCAGATGCCCCCAGTGCCCGCGAGCTGCGCCGCAGCATCGGGTACCTGTCCGCTCTGCTGGGCAACCTCGCCGTCCACCTCGATGACCGGCCCGGCGCCCGCGCCCATCTGGCCACCGCGTACGCCTACGGCCAGCGCACCGGCGACCTGCGGCTGACGGCCTGGGCCTGCGGGGCCCGCAGCATGGTCGCCCTCGCCGACCACCAGCTCGACGCCGCGGCCCAGCACGCCGAGGAAGCCCTCACCCTGGCCCCGCCCGGACTGCCCCGCGCCCAAATCCACAGCTGGGCCCGCCTGCCCGTCCTCGCCCAGCAGGGCCGGGAGCGCGACGCCGACCAGGCGCTCGCCGCCGCATCGGACGAGCTCGACGCCGACCCTGTCGGCTCCGCTCCGGGACGGTTCGGCTTCGACGACGCCGAACGCGCGCTGCACGAGGCCGAAGCGCACCTCGTCCTCGGCCGCACCGAACAAGCCAGCAGCACGGCGGAGGCTTCCGCCGCGCAGAAGTCCGCCGGTACCCCCGGTTGGGCCGCGGCGACCCTGGTCCTCGCCCGCGCCGAGGCCGCCGACCACCCCGGCGACGCCGCGCAGCGCGCCCTGGACGTCCTCGACCGCGTACCACCCGCCCGTCTGCGCGCCACCGCCCGCCAACGCCTCGCCCAACTCGACGCCGCTCTGGTCACCACGGCCGCATCGGTGGCCGGCGACACCGACCTGCACGAACGACTCCGCACCCTGCCTGCGCCCATCGACCCATACGGCGCCAGCACCGCCTGAGCAGCCGACGGGCTAAAGGGGCATTCGCCGCGATAGCACGCAACGCACCAACTACGCTCCCGACATGAGCCACACTGGCCGGGGGGCGACCCGCGATGCCTCCGTGGTCGTCGCCCAGGACGCAGCAGGCCGCGTCGCCCTGCTCAGCGCCCGCTTTCCCCGGCACGGAGTAGGGCCGCGTGCCCAGACTGGTCACTGCTCCGACCGCGACACCGCAGCCGGAGCAGTGTTTCGTTAGGCCGCAGGGGGAGTTGAAAAGGCGTCGAACCATTCGGAGTACGCGCGAAAGGTCACAGGATTCGCCAGAGCAGTCCGGTGTCGTCGTTCCGCAGTCCCTCCACGCGCCTTTCGATCTCCGCCAGGCTTCCCGGCGCATGTGCTGTCTTGCGGGCATTGGTGGTAACCATGCGCAGTTCGCGTAGATCGCGCAGCGTCGAGTATCCGGGCCACTGCCGCACATCGCAGCCGTAGCGTTGGGCGAACTCCTGGTAGTGGTATTTGCTGTAGCCGAAGCGACGGCAGTGGACCTCAACGGTCACCAGGTCCCATTCCGGTTGGCCGACGGCGACGGTGTCCCAGTCGCACAGCACAGCGGGGGCGCTGCCGTTGTGCAGGGCGTTGCGGTGCTGCGGGTCGCCCTGTATCACGGCCTCGGGGAGGAAGAACTCGATCTTGGCCAGCTCGGCTTCCAAGTGGTCCGCCCGGTCGCTGAGAAAGCGCAAGGAGGAGGCTGGCAGTGAGGTGATGGATCTGATGGACGTCCGGATCGCGCGGACGTTGTCATGGGCGGCGAGTTGGAAGGCTGGCAGGGGGAGGGAGTGCAGTTCCCGCAGTGGAGCCGCGAGCTGCGCGGCCCTGATCGGGTCTTCAGGTTGCGGCAGGTAGGTCCAGAACGTCACGGGGTGGCCGTCGATGGTGATGGGCTGATCCGCTCCGGCAGCGTGCAGAGGAACTGTGGGGAAACCGCGGTCCATGAGCCACCGCACGAACCGTACGGTGCGCTGGACGTCGCTTATCCGCGAGCCCCGGCGGGCGATCTTGACGACGACAGGTGAGGTGTCCAGCAGTATGACGGCATTGGTGTGGCCGCGGAGCAGGCGGGCGTTGGCGCTGTCGAGTCCTACGGACGCGCACGCGCGATCCAGGACGTGGTGCATCTGGGACGAGTCGAAGCCGCCGTGGACCGGCGTCGGTGCTGTCATGGGGACAGGCTGACTGACCGACCACCCGAATGTCATCCTTGCCCGGGAGGCAGAGCCAGGATCTCTTCGAGCTGTCGAACGGCCTGGCCGCGCCTTATCGCAGGCGGCAGCACCCCGATCACTTGCCGTGCGCGTTGTTCGATGATGCGGGTCCGGTGCGCTGTCGGCACTTTCAGGTAGGTGGCCCCTGCTAGGCGCTGTTTCTCGGATCATGTGC